>NZ_CM151396.1:0-4800000 GCF_056494125.1 Njordella calcicola
GTGAACCCTGCAGACTTAGAACGAGTTAGTCGAATCGCGATCGAGTCGCCGCTGCTCACAAGCGGTAGCCGGGCGTTTGGATTTGGGTTCGAAAGATTGCTGCCTGACTATTATGCCGGCAGCGAAAACATCACGCTGGTCGACTTGTTCCGTAGCGAATTTCTCGATCAGCTTGTCGACTGCTCTCCGATTTTCCTGTATGGACCTCACGGTGTCGGTAAGTCCGCTCTGGCTTATTCTCTGCAAATGCGATGGGAGCAACGAAAGTCGCTGCACAAGGGAGTCCAGGTCACCGCCAGTGATTTTGCTCGGCAATTGATCGGAGCGATCTCGGCCGACGATATGCCCCACTTTCGTAATCGCATCCGGTCGGCATCCAGTTTACTGGTCGATGCACTGGAAGGCATTATCAATAAACAGACAGCGCAAGATGAATTGGTTCATGTTATCGATGAGCTACATGAGAACCGCTGCCCTGTCTTCGTAACATCAGTTGAGCTTCCGCAAGCGCTCCGCGGACTGCGCAAAGCTCTCGCGTCACGACTGACTGGCGGTGTAACGATGCAAGTGAAGCCACCTTCCAAGCATGCGATTCGTCACGCCATGACGGAACTCTTCAAAGGGCGTTTACGAAAAGGGTTGACTCGGACGACTCTCGATCGATTCTTGGAACGTCTACCGAACCACCACTCCATGCTCTCGGTTCGCGGAATACTGCTAGATTACCTCAATGCGTCAACTCAAAATGATCCTAAGCTCCAAACGTTGGAACTATTGCAAGTACAAGCGGACTTGAATCCGAACGATGCTAGCGTGGAGGACACTCAATTGTTAGAGAAGATCATCCAGCAACGTGACCCAGCAGCCAACTTAAAGCCTCAGCACATCACCAAAGCGATCGCGAAACACTCGGGCTGTAGCTTGGCAGATATTCGCGGCGCAACACGAAAGAGCCAGATTGTTCGCGCCAGATCCTTGGCGATGTATCTTTGTCGAAGCTTATCGCAAATGCCGCTAGAAAAGATCGGGGACTACTTTGGCGGCAGAGATCACACGACCGTCATGCACGCGGTTAAGAAGATGGAGTCGCAACTCAAGTCCGATCTGTTGCTTATTCGATTGCAGAATGATGCTCTACGCGAGTTGAGCCAAGCGACAAAATCTTAGCTCTGGATTGTTCGCTAGGGCCGGCGTTTAACGGTTGCTTCTGATGGGAAAACAGCCGTCCTGCTATCGTTGACGGATCCGCTGCGAAAAGTCAGGCGCTTGCTCAAAAAGATTCGCTTGGGTATTGATGCGATACTGCATACGTACCACTTCAAAGTTTTGTCCTGGGACATCTAACAATCCAAGCTCGTACGCTAAACGATCCGACCTCCCTGGCAAAATTAATCGCCAGTCACGCGGAGGAATTCGGTCAGGGAAGACGTTGTTTACATGCTGAACGAGATTCGTCGTGCAATTGTTGTTCAGCGTGTGGTAAAACTCTGGCTGCCGAGCGATCGCATTGACCCGTTCCATGATGTCGATAAACAATCGCTGAAAGTCTTCTGGCGTGCCCCGTCCCGGATACAAGAAGCAATCAACATTTCGAATTCTAGTTCGTAATGGAATCAGGTCGCGTTCGTCTCCAATAACGTACATCAGCTCAAATCTTCGGCGCATACCAGCCGTTGTGGAATAGGCTTCATTCTTCTCGAGTCGAGCTTCCACCGATACAACAAAATGCCGTCCATCACGCAGGCCAAAAGACAACATCGTGTGAGCAAGGAAATCGGTCTTTTGGAAGGGCACGACGATGAAGTCTACGGATTGGATGTCTGTTAACGCAAAGTGGATGTCGTAGTATCTAACGTCATAGTCGCTCTGGCTGCGATAACGACTATCACGGACTTTGGCAATTTGAATCTGCCAACCTTCGTTGTGGATCACAGGTAGCACCGCGTACTCTGGACGCCATATCTTCTGATGGGAAGCTGGCGGGGCGACTTGCTGACTTACAACCTTGGAGGCCGAGACCAATTGTGTCTTAGCGTTTTGAACCGTTGAGATGAGCCGAGTGGGGCGTGGTTCGCTTGCGGCCCCGGTTCCAGAAACGCCCGGTTCCATGTGAATGGCCGCCGTATCGACTTGCTGGCGCTCGCGAGCGCAACCAAAACTGGTAACCACTAGAATCAATATTGAGAGTCTTACGAATTGCACGTCGCAATCGCCAATCGAAGAGGTCTAGTGGATGCAATAACTTTCAATGCCGCTCGAAGGTGAACTGTCTGGATCTGAACTCAAATCCAAGCTAGAGTTCGTCGCGGAGTTTAGTGAGATCTGCGTTGCATCGCAATGCAGGTTTACTTCAGGACTTTGCTGCCATTTCAATGAAATGTCGAACTGCCCGACCGCTGACTGTTGATTTGGCCAGCAACTCCTCGGCAACCATTCGGACAGCTTGCGCGGTCGCGTGGTCGCTAAGCAAATGTTCGGTTTTGTCCAGCAGACGCTGCTGCAACCTTTCGAGTTGCCGCTGGTTGCCAGCACGATCCAACAGCAATCGACGGACTGCTCTTAAATCTTGGGCTGCCCCAAGCTCGCACAAATGGCCGGTAAAATGCGACTGAGCTACCATACCTGCCAGTAGAATTAGGACCTCATCCTCTAGCCAATCTTGTGTCGGCTTATGACGCCGCTTGGTCATCTCGCATAATCCTAACCGCCTACCCCCAGTTGCTAGCTGGCCTGGATGGATGGTCACTTTCTGGACGGTTCGCCCCAGCAACATGGCCATGACGGCATGGCCTGCTTCGTGGTACGCTGTCGACACGACTTCCGGATCGACTGCTGCTTTCACATCTCCAGGTGCGTTTTCGTTGGTGGGATGGTTGTCTTGCATAGACTCTTGGATACCTGCTGTTCAGCAAGTATCTTAACGTGGTAGTAGCAGGTTGGCTATCACGAACTGCGCCACTTCATCCCCCAGTTTCAAGCCTTCGGTGTTATCAAAGCTATAGTGGATTCCACCATAGATGCGGCTCATGCCTGCTTCAGCGGCTGCCTCTGCAAAACTAGCAAAGCTACGCACTAAAAGAGTTTGGCCGCTTTCGGAATCGTATGGGAAACTATGGCCTGGGTCAATCGTGCTGGTGAAGGCGAACTGATCTCCCAGCAAGCTTGTTAGGACAGTGCTTGCAGCAGCGCTAAAGGAGCTGTGTCCGCTGACATATGCTGGATGGTTGGGGGTAACCAGCAGTGGGCTCCAGTCGTCTATCTCCACGGTCTGCGGATTGCCATCGAATGCTGCTTGACGGATAGCATCGATTGGTCGCCAGAAGTCGTAAAGATACTTCGCATCCCAGGCAACAATCGACGAATCTGCCATCGCGATATTCAAAAGCGCAAAGACGCGAGCACTCTCAATCAACGACAAATCGGAAACCGCAACTGCCGTTTGTGCAATCCGATTCCAATGCCCTGGAGGTGTAGCGGTTCCGGAAGCATCTGCCCAAAATTTTGCAAGGTTGGTCTGGTCTTGCGTTCGCTGTGCGCTATTCGAGGCCCCAAGTCGCATGACTTCATCGACCGCCAACGCATAAGCTTCACTGGTCAAATTGGGCGGTGCCACTAACCGAAAGTCTTCAACGCTATCGATCGCGAAAGGCACCACGTAAGACCATTGGGGAAGTGCGGGAGGTAGAAAACCAGGACCCGTTGGTCGCCACTGACCGACCTCGCTACCCGGGACATAACTGGAGTTCTGCTGAGAACCGTCATTGAGCCGAGCTAGCAACATAGCTTGGCCAACCTCGCGACCGAAATCAAAACTCGCTTGCCACACCGCGTCATCAGCGACTTCTAACTTGCTTTCAAGCAAGGCCGCATCCAGTTTGCTTAATTCGGCAGGAGCACCATAAATCGCAGTCGCCACAGTATAAGCCGCCGCCGCCGCCGCGGCTTGTGGGTTCGCGTTGCTGAGCGAAACAGGCAACTGGGACAGATACCCGTCATACTGCTCACTGAAAGCATTCAGGGCATCGAACATTGCGGTATGAATCATCGCTAGATTTTTTGCGACTACGGGTGGCGGCGATGTGAGCACCAACGGCTGGCCCGAGTTCTCGATGCTGGATCTCCAGTCCCGCACGATTTCCAACACAGTGGCATTCCAGTTTACGACAACGTCACTCCGCGTAACTTGGCTAGTCCAAAGGTTGCTTCGACCTCGAGCATCAATGGTTGTGACGGTAAGCTGAGATTGCCCCAGGGGCAACGCTATACTGGCGAACTCATAGGCTCCAACTTCATCCGCAATGATTTCGAGAACTATCTCACCATTGCGACGCAAGACGACTTGGCTCAATGGCAATGTGGTTCCTTCGATGGTGACCTGCTCGCGACTGACTACACCATTTCCATCGAGGTCCTCACGCAGCGCAGCGGAAACGCTTAATGGATCTGCATATTGACGCAAAACAGTGAGTACTCGTTCCAGGTCAAGGTTGTCCACAAGGCCGTCGTTGTTGACGTCCACTTTGGTGCCTGCCTGAGGCGATTTGAAGTCCAACGCTCGGACGCCATCGCGATTCAAATCATTAATGACAGAAAGCACATCCAAATGGTCGACAATTCCCGATTGATCGACATCGCAGTCCAAGTCGGCGTTGTGCCAAAGGCCAGCTAGAAGATTACGCGATTCAAGTGATTCGAATTTAAGCATTCGAGACGGTCATGGATGAACGTGGCTTGTGTTTCGACGTGGAGCAACAAGTACAACTCTATAAGGTGAACAGATGATGGCGTGGAGATTAGAAAATTACGCCGCCTATCGCAACCTCAACCTGACGACACGACAAAGCCGTCTTTTCAAGCCAGATCTATGCCAGTTCTGCATGCCCTTGGGGCGTCAAAAACATACTGCATGACGCTCGGCCAAGCTCAACCGATGAAGTTCTCAGGCCACGTAGAAACGGAAGAAATTCGAACAACGGCGCAGTTTGCGGGCTGCGGCATAGAGATTGCGATGTAGGGATTGCATAAGAGCAAAACGGGTTGGTTATGAATCCAATTGATCCCACGTGACAGAACGATCCTAAGAGGCAAAAGATGAGTAAACTACTAAGAGGAGCTGCCGCTGGCTTTGGAGCTTGGAAATTGGGCGGAGGCTGTTTTTCCACCATTCTTATCTTCTTGTTGCTGTGGTGGCTACTTGGCAACTTTGGAATTTTCCAATGACGAATCGTTGTCGTAGAAACCACATCTGTTCCGTTTCATATCGTCAAATAGTGCGGTTGGTGCACATTCGCTGAAGTTGCACTTGTCGGCCATTCGATGAAATCTTTCAACAGACTTCTGTGCATCACACGAACGCGGCAAGGACGCACGCAATGATCGTTAAGGCCTTCATATTGCTCAACTTGATGCTTGCGTTCACGCTTAGTGCAGCGGCTCAGGAATTCAACCTTGAGGAACCCGCAAGGCTGGAGCCTGATGACTTTCCGTATCAGAGCATGCAGCCTGAAATGGCGCCTGCTGTTTCAACTATTCCTCGTCGCTCATTCAAGAACGGAACTCTGTCGATCTTCGATGAATTCACCGCCTTGATAGCGATGGATGGTTCCAAGCAACCGCAAGACTTTGGAGTCAATGCGAATGCTGGCCTCCAAGCTTCTGTGAACTGGGGGATTCCGCTGCTAGCTGATCGCGGTTTAGGCATGCAGATTGGCACGAACTACACAGCGACCACCAATGCCGTTCGTGTTTATGAGTTGTTGGGCGAGACCACGAAACGTGAGATGAGTTTTACAACCGTTGGGCTATTTCAACGATTGGATAATGGATTTGCTTGGGGAGGAGTTTATGATTTTCTGTACATGGATAGTTACGACCACTTCCATTTAGGCCAGTGGCGCGTCCGTAGCAGCTATCAGCTATCGGATACCGATGAGCTAGGTGCCACAGCGCATTTACGTTCTCGATCAGACTCAGGGGTATGGGGAGCAGCAACTCCCGTGACGCTGCGTTCGATCAATCAGGGCAGTCTCTATTGGCGTCGCTTCTGGAAAACAGGAGCGCAAACGACGGGCTGGTTCGGCGTAGCGGACCGTCATAGTGAAGACAATATCGTTACCGGACCAGCAACAGCCAAAGAGGACTCGTTTTTATTTGGTGCGGACGTTCTGATGCCACTGACCAGTTCGTTGGCGATCTATGGTGAAACCAACATGATCACCCCTTTTGATACAGGTACGGTGGATGCATTCTTGGGAGTGCAGTGGTATCCAGGCCGATGTGCTTCACAGGCAAGGCGTGGTAAGTTCAGTCCGCTCCTATCCACTGGCTCGCCGGTAAATTTCTCAACCGACCTAACGCAATAAACCGCGCATTCAGAGTAATCAGCAAGACCCTTACAGGCTGCTCAGTGAGCAAACGCAGTGTAGGCTAATTGCCCACTTGAAAATCAAGTTTGCTTTCGTTGTTCCATGTTGCTTGATGGGTGAATGGGTCGTAGGGTTTTTCCAGGTTTGCCCAAGTTGCTGCTTGTGCACATGTTAACGCTGCCGAACTGAATTGAGATTTGCAAGGTGGAAACTGCTTCTAGCGATCAAAGGCCCAATGAGTTATCGTTCGATGCTGGATGTACCGCCGTCCTAGGCAGTGCGCCGGAATTTGACGACAAGCTGTTGGCGACTCCTCGACTTGGCCAACTCTTGGGACGCTACCGAATCGAACAGTGGCTCGGTCGCGGCGGCATGGGAGATGTATATCGGGGTATCAACACGGACAATGACCAAGTAGTAGCCCTGAAGATTCTGCAAAATGGCGGGCAAGCATCGGTCCAAGCCATTGGCCGTTTCAGAAAAGAAGCTCGTATCCTGGCGAGCATTAGTAACGAGCACGTCACCCGTTTGTTTGAAGTAGGCGTATTCGAGCAGTTCCATTTTATCGCAATGGAATTTATTGATGGAGTAAATCTTAAAGACTGGATGAAGGGCCGTTTACCACTAGCTGAACGTGAATCGCTGGCGATCATCCGCGACGTTGCAGTGGCCTTGGTTGAAGCACACGATCAACGCATCATTCATCGCGATATCAAGCCAGAGAATGTCATGCTGGCTCATATCGCGCCAACGGCAGCGGATAGTGCAGCCGAAGCGAGGCCAGATCTTGGCTTTGTCGTCAAGTTAACAGACTTCGGTATCGCTCGGCAAATCGAGCAGTCACAGTCAATGGAAATGACTCGAGCCGGAACATTTCTGGGTACGCCGTCGTACATGTCGCCCGAGCAGTGTAAAGGGGGCGCAGAGATCGACGCTTCTACCGACGTTTACTCGTTAGGTGTCACGCTGTACGAGTTGCTGACAGGCTCGTTACCATTCATCGACACTGATTCGATGAAACTTGCGGCCATGCACTGCTTTGATGACGTGCCCGACATTCGCAAACGCAATAGCCAAATCAGCGAACCTACTGCACAGTTGGTTCATCGTATGTTGGCCAAAACCCCGAAGGAGAGATTTGGTCATGCACGCCAGCTTTTGGATGCCATCCACCGCATCTTAAATGGAAACGCCAGCGACTTCGATTCACATCCAATGCTACCGTCATCCTCGTCGGACGAACGGAAGGTTTGGCAGCGCGTATTGGAGTGGGAATTGACGAGCCGACCTAGCGAACTGTGGCCGCTTGTGACCAATACCGAGCGATTAAACCGTGCCGCGGGGCTTCCTTCCGTTTCTTATAGCTTAAAGAAAGATCCGATCAGAGGCGTGCGGCGCTTTGGTTCGTTCAAGTTAGCGGGCCTAAAGATTCAGTGGGAAGAACATCCCTTCGAATGGGTTGAAGGCTCGCGGATGGGAGTGCTCCGCGAGTTTACCAGCGGGCCGTTCGAATGGTTTATGAACACTGTGGAACTAGTTCCCTTGCCCAGTGGCGGAACTCGGCTCATTCATACCATTCGGATTCAACCCAAGGGGATGCTGGGACGCATTGTGGCTGCGATGGAAGCGGGCTGGAAAGCCAGCAAGGCTCTGGATCGAATATATCGCAGGATCGATAAATCAATTCAGGCCAAGCGAATCGATCAACAGACTGATGACGCGTTTGAGCCCAATGCATCGATCAGTCGCGCTCGGCGTGGACGTGTGGAGCAAAGAGCGGACGCCATGATCGCAATCGGAGCTAACTTCGATGCGACACAGCGACTCTCGATTTACCTTGCCGAAGCACCGGCCCAAGAAGTCTCAAAGATACGTCCTTTCGCGTTGGCCGATCAACTTGCGATCCCCCGCGATACGATGCTGGATACGTGCCTAGTCGCGGCCTATTGCGGTTTGCTGAAACTTACTTGGGAAATCCTGTGTCCAACATGTCGAGTCAGCGCGGCGTCAGTACTTAAGCTTTCCGATATCCAGCAACACACGCAGTGCGAGGCCTGCGATGCAGCGTTTCAATCGAATGTGGAGAACGCAATCGAATTGGTCTTTCAAGCTCACCCTGAAATACGCGATCTAGAAGATGGGAAGTATTGTATCGGCGGTCCCTGGCATGCGCCGCACGTGGTGACGCAGGTTCGTATTGCCCCTTCAGAACAGATGGAGATACCGATTACGTTGAGCCAGGGAGACTACTTTCTGCGTATCACCGGAGCTCCCAATCCAATGCCGCTGCGGGTGCGTCCCGAGGGTTTGCGAAGTCGCGTTCAGTTCGAAGTGAAAGATTCCGCTATGTCCGCAGAGTCTGGTGCGGTGCGTGAAGGATTGATTACTTTGTCGCTGCGAAACGAATTAGCCGTTCCCAAGACCATTCGAGTCGAACGCACTGTCGAGCGTCAGCAGGTCGTGACGGCAGCTAAGGTCACGCTTCTGGATCGATTTCGAAAATTGTTTCCAGAGCAATCATTCTCGGAAGATGTCCCCGTATTTAGCGAAGATGTTTCTTTCGTGGTGACCCAGGTCAACAACATCGATGTTGTCTACCAGAGGCTCGGCGACCAAGCGGCCTACGAACTTGTCCAAAGAACGCTTCGCGCCCAACAGGACACTATCTTGGCGCATGGTGGATCAATGGTAAAGTCGACGGACCAAGGTATGATCTGCACCTTTAAGGATTGTGTCGGTGCTACGCTGGCGGCACTTGCACTTCAGCGATCCAATAACAGTCCCGAGTTGAGCGAGCTTCGGATCGGCGTCTGTGTGCATCGCGGCAAAGTGCTGATTGCTCAGCAGAATGGAAAACTGGATTACTTCGGTAACTCCATTCGAATCGCGATGGGAATATCAAAGCAAGCAGAATCGTCGGTTTGCCTCACTGAGGCGATCTACGCGGATGTTGTTGTGCGCGAAGTTCTTAATGAGACCTGTTACCATGTCTCGGCGAATCGCATTATCATTTCTGACGCAGCCCTAAGCATCTACAGATTATCTCTGTAGTCTCCGGCGGCATACAGATTCCGCGGTTGCCTAAGTCTGCTTTTGGTGAACTGGCAAGCTACCAGAATGAAAAAGGGATCGAAGCCAAATGCATGACCTCGATCCCTTACAGCCGTTTTTGAGGAGACGGTACCGTAAAGCGTAATCAAGATCTTTTGCGACGTAAGTCGATATTTATTTTTTTGCGGCATGCCACAAATCGGCGAATTCTGGATTGGCACCTCCTGAGAATGCCCACAGTGCTAAGGCGCCCCTAAGTGCCAGTAAGATGAAGCGTAAAGGCGCTTCGATCCGCATTCGGCCAACTCATTGGACTGCGCTAGGGAAAGCGACCACATCGCGCTCGTTGCAGACGTCGGTCAAATGATTTTCGTGGACTTCCGACGGTCACGAAAATATTTCAGTTTCCTAAGCATTTGCGGGTACCATCGGAAATTTCTCGGGTTACACGGTGGTAGAAGTATGTGCCTCGTTACAGGAAGTAAATGCGTTGATCGTCCGAGTTTTACATAAAGAAAAACATGTTGCAGACCTTTTGATGGAGAGATACCCCAACACGCTCAAACTGATCAGCGTGGTACCTCAGGCCGAGTTGGAAGATCTCGATGCGGTCGTGTTTAAGGTCGTCGGTTCGATTACGAAACTCTATAACTCGTACGCTCCACGCCGGAAGAAGTTGGATGTCTGCGACGAGACCCGGGTCGAGATAACTTGGTAGATTCCTTCGGTGACCATCATCTTGGGGTATCCCAACTAGCCAAACGCTAGGACTCGCTAGATTTAAGCATGCGGAAAACCGCTGGTGCGATTGAAAACCATTGCTTTTAACTGGATTGTCAAGCAGTCTAGTCGATGTAACGATGGAGCGACCGCCCCAATTTGTTCCAGCATGAAATCTGACACTTGGCATGAACCGATTTGAAAAGCAACCAGTCGTGGCACTTTATGTCGCGATCGCCTTGTGCTTGTTTATTGTATTTGTCGCTGACGTGATAACTCCATTAGGCTATGCCGAGTGGGTTCTCTATATGTTGCCAGTGGCAATCACGATTTTCGCATGGCAACCCAGTCTGCCATTGTTGGTCGGAACCTGCGCCTCGCTGCTCTTGGTTTTAGGCTTTTTCGCCAGTCCACCCAAGATGGATGTGGAAGTTGTGTTGACCAATCGCTCTCTAGGCTTGGTGACCATTTGGCTCGTGAGTGGTTTATGCTTTCAATCGATTCGCATTAAGCTCAAGGTGAGCAAGCAAGAATGGCTGCAAACGGGGCAAGCTCGTGTAAACGAACGCATGGTCGGTGAATTGCGATTGGATCAACTTTGCGACGGCGTATTGCAAGTCTTGTCCAGCTACGTCAACGCACAAGCAGGCGCTATTTTCGTGGAGGACGGAGTGGACTATCGTCGCCTGGCTTCGTACGCTGTTCCCACCGCACAGTCTTGCCCCGAGAGAGTTCAAGTCGGGCAAGGTTTGCTCGGGCAGGCCATTAAAGAGTCGCGGACTTTTGCCGTTCACGCAGTCCCTCCTGGTTATCTTTCGGTAGGATCTGCGATAGGTTCTTCTTTGCCACGCAGCTTGTTGATCAGCCCCATCACGGTCGACGAGAAGGTGAATGGAGTCATTGAACTAGGATTTCTGCACGAAGCAACCGAGTCGGATGCGGAGTTGTTGCGATTAGTGGCACCCTCGATCGGGACTGCCATCAAATCTGCAAAGTATCGGGCTCGTTTGCAAGAACTCCTTGAAGAGACTCAGCGGCAAAGTGAAGAGTTGCAGTCGCAAGCGGAAGAACTTCGTGTCTCGAATGAAGAGCTCGAGGAGCAAAGCCGCGCGCTGCGAGAATCTCAGTTACGACTTGAACTTCAACAAACCGAGCTCGAGCAGACCAACGTTCAGCTTGAAGAGCAATCGCAAGTGCTGGAAGCACAGAAAGACGACCTGGCTCGTGCAAAAAACGTTCTGGAGGCGCATGCTGAGCAGTTAAAGCTGGCAAGCCAATACAAGTCCGAGTTTCTGGCAAACATGTCGCATGAGCTTCGCACCCCTCTGAACTCGTCGCTGATCCTTTCCAAGCTTCTCGCTGATAATCGTGAAGGCAATTTAACCGAAGAGCAAGTCAAGTTTGCATCGACCATTCACAGCTCTGGCAATGACTTGCTGACTTTAATCAACGATATTCTCGATCTTGCCAAAATTGAGTCTGGAAAGTTAGATATCCAGGTCGCCCGAGTTCAGATCAGCTCGTTATTGGAGAACCTGAAAGCAACCTTCGAACCTATCGCTCACAGCAAATCGCTTCAATTTCAAATCCAAGCTACTCCTGATTTGCCGACAGCCATACGAACAGACCATCAACGCCTGGAGCAGATTTTACGAAACCTGCTTTCCAATGCGATCAAGTTTACGTCGCAGGGCAGCGTCGCATTGAATCTTTCGGTGGATGCTGATGATCGGATCGTATTTGCTGTCAGCGATACTGGCATTGGCATTTCAGACTCGCAGCAAGAAGTCATCTTTGAGGCTTTTAGGCAAGCCGACGGGACCACCAATCGCAAGTATGGTGGAACTGGGCTAGGCTTATCGATCTCAAGACAATTAGCCGACCTATTGGGGGGTGATATATTTGTCGAGAGCCAAATTGGTGCAGGGAGTACATTTACCCTTCGCTTACCAGTGGATTTGGCCCCCCCCGCGGCTGTACAGCCGCAAGTCGTGGATGGGCAAGGACCAGTCAAGCTCCAAGGATTTACTCCAGCACCACGTCCACAATCAGTAGAGCATATGCACTTGACGACAGAACGCTGGCAGAAATCAATGTTACCACCTTCTGCACCCGGTCTGGTGGACGACGACCGCGACCATTTGGATGGCAGTTCACGCACCATATTGATCGTTGAAGATGACGAAACATTCGCCAGCATTTTGCGAGATCTTGGCCATGAAATTGGATTTCAATGCCTGATAGGTACCACTGCAGATGAAGGTCTGAATCTTGCGGCACGATATAAACCCGGAGCGATCGTCCTGGACGTTGGTCTGCCAGACCAATCCGGTTTGTCGGTGCTCGATCGATTGAAACGCGACGTGCGAACGCGACATATTCCGATTCATGTTATTTCAGCAAGCGACTATGCAGAAACCGCTTTGGCTTTAGGAGCTGTCGGGTATATGCTCAAGCCAGTCAAACGCGAACAATTGGTGGAAGCATTCGAAGGCCTGCAACAACGCTTAGCTCAACAAGTACGACGCGTGCTTATTGTCGAAGATGATGCGACGCAATTGGAAAGCATGCAGCATCTATTGGGCTCTTCTGGAGTCGAAACGATTGGTGCTCAATCGGCTGCCCAATGTTTGGAGGAGCTCAGTTCGCATACTTTCGATTGCATGGTATTGGATTTGAATCTACCTGACGCCTCCGGTTTTGCATTGTTGGAAAAACTCAGCCAAGAGGATCGATTTGCGTTTCCACCGGTAATTGTTTATACCGGTCGAGACCTATCTGCAAAGGAAGAAGAGCAACTGCGTCAGTACTCCAGTTCGATCATCATCAAGGGAGCCAAGTCGCCCGAACGATTGTTAGATGAAGTCACTCTTTTTCTCCATCAAGTTGTCTCGGACTTGCCTTCTGATAAGCAAGAGATGCTCAAACTGGCTCAGAGTCGAGATATGCTGCTGGAAGGTAAACGTGTATTAATCGTCGAGGATGATGTACGAAACGTTTTTGCGATTTCGAGCATTTTGGAACCATGTGGAATCCATGTCGAAATCGCGAGAAATGGGGTAGAAGCCCTGCAATCCCTTGAGAAATCTCAGGAGTCTGATGCAGCGAACGTAGATCTGGTGCTCATGGATTTAATGATGCCCGAAATGGACGGTCTAACCGCAATTCGAGAGATCCGCAAACGCCCGCAATGGAAGCGGTTGCCAATCATTGCGCTCACGGCAAAAGCGATGGCCAGTGACCAGCAGCAATGCATCGACGCGGGTGCAAATGATTATATGGCCAAGCCGCTCAATGTAGATAAACTCCTGTCACTTGTCCGCGTGTGGATGCCGCGGTAACATTCGGCAAAAAGCAACTCTATGACCAAGACGGATGACATTGAATTACGGTTGTTATTGGAAGCGATCTTTCATCAGTTCCATTACGACTTTCGCGGCTACGCAATGGCTTCCGTCAAGCGTAGATTGCTGCAGGCAAGAGAACACTTTCAATGTCGCAGTTATTCAGCTTTGCAGGACAAAGTCCTTCACGAGCCATCGGTTTTCCCCGAGTTGTTGTCCTACTTGACGGTTCAGGTCAGCGAGCTATTTCGAGATCCCTCATACTTTAAAGCGCTCCGCGAGTATGTGGTGCCCCATCTCAAGACCTATCCTTCCCTCAAAGTCTGGGTTGCCGGTTGCAGCACAGGAGAAGAAGTGTACTCTCTGGTGATCTTGTTCCGCGAAGAGGGCCTCGAAGAACGTACCATGTTTTATGCTACCGATATCAATGCCGAAGCCATCGCGAAAGCGGAAGCTGGTGTCTACGAATTAGAGCGGCTTGCTTTATTCACCGAGAACCACCGACTGTCGGGCAGTGCCGCTTCCCTATCAGATTATTATACGGCGGCTTATGGCCGAGCGATCTTTGACCGCTCGCTGCGACGTCGCATTGTATTTTCCGATCATAGCTTGGCGACCGATACCGTGTTTGCTGAGCTGCAATTGGTCTCCTGCCGCAATGTCCTCATTTACTTTGATCGGCCATTACAGGACCGCGCCATTGGTTTATTTAAAGATTCGTTATCACGGAAATCATTTTTAGGAATTGGGGCGAAAGAGTCGTTGCGATTCTCAAGGTATGCAGAGGAGTTTGAAGATTTTCTGCCCAAGCAACGTATCTACCAAAAACGAGGTGAGCGATGACGTTTGAGAACACCAGTAGCAAAGTATTCACTTGCCCTGAGACTCATTCTGTCGATGCGGTTGTCATCGGAGCCTCTGCTGGCGCGGTGGAAGCACTTTCCACGATCTTGCCGGCTGCAAACGTCGACTTTCCAATACCGATAATAACGGTTGTCCACATTCCGCCGCGCAACGACAACACTTTATGCGAGCTTTTGTCGCAGAAATGTTCCATCGCAGTCCATGAAGCGATAGACAAAGAAGTGCTACAATCAGGCACGGTATACATCGCTCCGCCCGATTATCACTTGCTGGTTGAATCCGACGGTCGGCTTTCATTGTCCAGCGAAGAAGAGGTTCAATTTTCAAGACCCTCGATCGACGTACTGTTTGAATCAGCCGCAGAGGCATTCGGCGAGCGACTGGTTGGAATTGTTTTAACCGGTGCCAACAGCGATGGGGCCGCTGGATTGCAAGCGATTAGCCGAGCGGGTGGGATATGCGTAGTTCAAAATCCAGCACAGGCCTACGCCGCGACGATGCCAGCTTCAGCCCTGGCCTTATGTCCCGACGCTATTACATTAGATTTACAGGGAATCGGCGGTTTTCTTCGCTCACTTCGATCGAACCGTGGAGTACAACCGTAGGACTGTTTGGAAAATGAGTTTCGTCATGCCGCTCCTACCACTTCTGCAATTCAATTACATGAACACAGCCAATTTTCCCACCCAAGCGCATGCCGTCTGAATCAGCTAAATTCTTGTTGGTCGATGACCTGCAGGAAAACATCTTGGCCCTGAAAGCCATCTTACAACAAGATGGTATTGAGCTATTTAGCGCTCACACCGGGCCAGATGCACTGGAATTGTTGCTTGCTCATGAATTCGCACTGGCCATTCTTGACGTGCAGATGCCGGGCATGGATGGATTTGAATTAGCAGAACTGATGCGGGGTACGGAACGCACACGGCATGTGCCTATCATCTTTGTGACGGCGGCCGACCACGACTCTCGTCGGCGTTTTCGCGGCTATGAATCAGGAGCAGTGGATTTCCTCTTTAAACCCGTCGAAGCTCCTGTCTTGCGTAGTAAAGCGGATGTCTTTCTGAACCTCTATCGACAAAAGCAACAAATCCAAGCGCAGCGTGACGCACTGCGATCCCGTGAACGTCAACTCCAAAGCCTGTCAGATAATTCACCCAATATTATCACCCGTTTCGACCGCTCATTGCGGCATGTGTTTGTAAGTGCGGCGATTGAGAAGTACACCGGATTGGCTCCCTCTACTTTTGTAGGCAAGTCGAATCGTGAGCTGGGCATGGATGAAGGGCTTTGCGATTATTGGGAAGATGCGATTTCAAGTGTCTTTGACCGCGGTCAGAGTACGACCATCGCATTCGATTATCCATCCCCCAGCGGCGTGCTGCGGTTTGAATCACAGTTAGTTGCCGAACGCCAATCCTCAGGCGAGATCGAACATGTTTTGGTTGTGACCCGTGATATTACCAAAGAGTGGAAGGCAACCAGCGAGCTAAGCCGAGCGAAAGAAGCTGCAGAGGCCGCTAATAAGGCCAAAGATTCTTTTTTGGCAATGATGAGTCATGAACTGCGCACGCCAATGACCGCAATCCTTGGTTACACCGATTTGGTTTTGCAAAAAGTGGTCCAGCCGGATCTTGTTCGTTATCTACAAACTGTCCGTCAGAATGGCGACTACTTGCTTGAGATCATCAACGACATCTTGGATCTCTCGAAGATTGAGGCAGCTAAGCTTGACATTGACCGCGAAAGTTTTTCCGCCATCAATCTTATCGAGGATGTGATTCGTATTATGGAAGTGCGCGCATCAGAGAAAGGTCTACAACTCCGACTCAGTTACGAAGGACCAATTCCCGAGTCGATCGAATCAGATCCAAAGCGATTAAAGCAAATACTCATTAACCTTGTAGGCAACGCAATAAAGTTCACCGATGTTGGGCATGTTCATCTAGCCGTGCAGTACAACCAGTTGAATGAATTGAAGTTTGAGGTGGTCGACACGGGAATTGGTATCTCCAAAGACCACATGCAACATCTATTCCAACCATTCACTCAAGGCGATGCTACGGTCAGTCGACGATTTGGTGGAACTGGCCTCGGATTGGCAATCAGCCTGCGTCTAGCAACCTTACTGGGTGGGACGATTGCTGCCAGCAGTGAGTTGGGAAATGGCAGCACGTTTAGCTTAACGATTCCGGCAGGCAACTGCACAGAACCGATTCGCGTAGAGCCAACGATACCTAATGATGAACAATCGGATTCGACAATGGCATCAAGCAAACGACTCCGATGCCACGTATTGGTTGTCGACGATCGACGCGATATACGCTTTCTAAGCCGACACTTACTCACCAATGCTGGTGCCACTGTTGCTGAGGCTGAGGATGGCCAACTCGCAATCGACCATGTGACGAAGTGTCTCGGCACGAACGCTTGTCCTGACCTGATCTTGCTGGATATGCAAATGCCTGTGCTGGACGGTTACTCAACTGCGGCCAAGCTGCGGACGATGGGCTATGATCGGCCCATCATTGCGTTAACCGGGAACGCGATGCAAGAAGATCGGCAAAAGTGTATGGCCAGCGGTTGCTCTGACTACTTGAGCAAGCCGATCGATGCGAAGAGGTTAGGCTTCGCTAAACAATAAGTGTCCGGATTAGGGTTGATTCCGATGATTAAAATTTGCGATGATTTCGGGTATGCCGGATGCACAAGTCATAACATGGATCGCACAGAAGTATACCGCAATTGAAGCGGATTTGGATGAACGCGCCCGTCGTCGATGGGCAGCCGCAGAAGCGCGATCCTTGGGTTGGGGAGGAATCTCTGCTGTTGCTGCGGCAACGGGGGTTTCGGAACGCACTATTCGTCGCGGCATTCTCGAACTCGATGATCCCAACGCAGCATCCTCCAACAGACAAAGACAACCGGGGGCCGGTCGTAAATCTCGGGAGGTTGAACAGCCGAAACTTAAAAAGGCTTTGGATCGACTCGTTTCATCCGGCACTCGCGGCGATCCGATGTCCCCTCTTCGGTGGACATGCAAAAGCACCAAGTCCCTTGCCGTTGAATTGCAGCGGCAAGGATTTCAGGTCAGCAGTGTGAAGGTAGGCCAACTGCTCAAGGCGGCTGGCTACAGCCTTCAGGCGAATCGTAAGACCATCGAAGGCAATCAACACCCAGATCGAAATGCGCAGTTTGAATTCATCTCAAAGCGAATAGTCCTACTTCAGAAGAAGCATCAGCCAACCATTTCGGTTGACACGAAAAAGAAAGAAGTCTTGGGAAACCTGAAAAACGCAGGGAAAACGTACCGACGCCGAAAAGATCCGATCAAAGTCGAGACGCACGACTTTCCCGATAAGGAATTGGGCAAGGCAGTCCCGTATGGCGTGTATGATATTGGGCGAAATGAAGCAGGCGTGACGATTGGTATTAGCAGCGATACAGCCGAGTTTGCCGTATCGGCAATCAGTAGATGGTGGAAACGGCTGGGTTCCAAAAGCTACCCGAAAGCCATGCGGGTACTAATCACAGCCGATAGTGGCGGGAGTAATAGCCCGCGCACACGACTTTGGCGAACCGAGTTACAAAAATTGGCCAATGCTACTGGGCTGATCATCGAAGTTTGCCACTATCCTCCCGGCACAAGCAAGTGGAACAAAATTGAACACAAACTGTTTTGCCACATAACCCGCAATTGGCAGGGAGTTCCTCTTGAAACTCTAGAGGTTGTTGTAAGCCTCATTGGCAACACACGTACGACCACCGGCCTAGAGGTGCATGCATGGATAGATGGAAAGACCTACGAGAAAGCTCGAAAGGTTACCGACGAGGAGCTCGCAGAAGTTATAATTCATCGGAATAAATTCCATGGAGAATGGAATTACGAAATACACCCGGCAAAATAAATAATTACGGACAGTAATTGTTTAGCAAGGCCTTAGTGGAACTTGTAAGCCAACTGACCAAGGACGCTTCTTCTTACTGCGATGTCGATCTCTGAGAATTCGCGCAGGCTGAAACTTGGCGGTACTCATGCTGCGAATAGGTTACTTCTTGACAAGGCCAGCAGTTCTACTGGTGAAGCACAAGCATATTAGACTTTCCACTGTTCAATAAACTTCCACAGTTTGAGCTTGCAAAAATGCTTTCTATCAGGCGGCTGAAGAAAGCTCTTCAAAAGATGTTTTATTACAGTCCGATTCACTCAATAAATGCCGTCGATTCGTGCTTCGCGTCGGCTATCACCCTCCTTTCCTGACGCTTCACTTCTACGCTTTGGCACAGATTTTGTTGAGGCATTATCTTCGATCTTAGCAGCAAGGCGGGTCAAGAAGTTTGCTTACTCGACCACTTGCATCCTCTCCGTTTTTTGAAGGAATGAACATATGCGTAAAGCGGCATTCATCGTTGCCATAGCATCCGGAATCTTTGCCAGTAGCTTTTTAGAAAACTCGGCTGACGCTGGCCACCGCCATCATAAACGCCGAGCCGCGAACAACGCTTGCTGCGGTTGCGGCGGTTATACAGCGAATACAGGTGTCTATAATCAGAACTACAACCGCAATTATGGTGCAGGCTACTACGGCAGCCCTGGTTATGGAAACACCGGCTATGGTTTCTCCAGCGGTGCTCGCGGCGGTCTCGGCTATCCAGGTGCCTACATGGGTCCCGGTGGCTTTGGACCTGGCGGATACGGCTATGGTCCTCGAAACAACGTCGGCGGTGCGGTCGGCATAGGCCTGGGCGGCTTCCGCTAATAGGACCTGCACCGACGACGTTAGAAAGTAAGAATATCTATCGTCAGATTCATCAAAATCTTCTGTAGCCAGGGGCTTGCAGTGTCACCATTGCAAGCTTGGCTGTGCATCGCGCACGCAATCTGACGGGGAAGCATATCTGCGCACTTGTCCATCTTGAGGCGGCCACCCGCTTGGTATTGACGATCAAGCGATCAAGCTTTGCGGCCGGCTCATAGGTAGGGCGAAGCAAGCCGAGCGACCCCATCTCTCAGCCGCAACCACATCGCACGTTGCTGCAGTTCGCTCAGACTGAATGGACGTGACCGCTCCATTTTTTCATGAGCAATCTCGCTTAACTGCAAGTTCAACTCATGGCCATAACATTCAACGTTAAACTCAAAATTTAATCTTAAGCTGCGCGCGTCCCAATTCGTAGAACCGATCAACGCCCACTCCCCGTCGACTTGGAACAGCTTTGTATGGTCGAAAGGGGGCGGAGTGGCGAAGACTTTGCAACCACGCTCAAGCAATTGAGGCAGTAATGCCAACGAAGCCCATTGCACTAAATGGATGTTGTTCACCTCTGGGATCAATATGCAGACGCTGACTCCTCGTAAAGCTGCGACATTCAAGGCCGATAAGATGGCTTCATCTGGTAAGAAATAGGGAGTGATGATCATGATCGACTTTTGAGCCATCCCGATCCCGCCAAGAATCGTCATCCTCAGTTTTTCGAAGTCTTCATCGGGGCCGTCGGCAATACCGCGGCACCAGGTATTCCCGGCCGGGACAGGCAATGGAAACCAATGATCGCCCGACAACACCTCGCTGGCCGCGAAACACCAGTCCATCGCAAAGACCTCCTGCAGATGGAGGGCAATGGGCCCTTCAAACTCAAAATGCAAATCTTGGACAGGATGCGGCGGGTTCCAATCCAAGCGGAAGTCCTGACGGATATTCATACCGCCGGTAAAGCCGACACGGCCATCGACTACCATCGATTTGCGGTGATTGCGAAGATTGCTGTAGAACGTCGATGACGGGCCTATGGTTGGTAAGAAGGCATGGCAATTGAGGCCCTCGCGGCGCATTAGGCTTATCGCGGATCGCCACGAGTACTTGGCCCCCACACCATCGATCAGCACTCTCACTTCTACGCCCCGAGCCTGGGCTCTTTTTAACGCATCGATAAACTCGCATCCAACTCGATCGGGAGCAAAGATGTAGGATTGGAGCGAGATGGAATACCGAGCTGCTTCGATGGCATTTAGCATTCTAGGAAATGCCACTTCACCGCCGATAAGTGGTACTACGTGGTTGCCAGGTAGCAGCGGTGCGCCGGTCAGTTCGCCAACCAGTTCATGCATTTGGCCAAAATGCGGAAACTGAAGTTTCGCGGCGTCGAGCAGTTCCTGCGATTGCTGCGGAACTCGCGGACGCATTCGACTGAGGACTTCCTCCAGTTCTTTCTGCAAGCGACTGCCCCGACGCAGCAACCGATTGACTCCGAATATCCAATAGAGCACTGAACCGGAAATAGGGGCCAGCCAAATCAAGGCCACCCAGCCAATTGCGGCTCGCGAGTCACGTTTGGTGAGGACGGCATGGGCGGAAACGCAAAGGGCTACTAGTCTTTCGATAGTTGCTAATGCAAGAGACCAGTATGTCATGCGGTCAGGGTCCATCATTATGTTCAAAGGCTACTTCGGACCATGGAAGGTGATCTGTTACCAACGGAACCAAGAAAATTTCGCGAAATGCAAAAAGTGCTTGGTCTGATAGGGATTTCTCGATTTTCCGATTAGAATATGTTGATTCGCCAGTTACATGCAATTGGGGGAACGGCAAATTAGCGATTCGTTGAGGCTCCCTGCCAAACCGATTAGTCTCAGAATCGTGTCCGTTCGAGAATTTGCGTCAGTTTAGACCATCCCGCAAGTTTACCTCATAGCAATCTGACGTTTCCCCGCCCACGTATTGCCTACCCACCTCCCCCCTCCAATGACATCTCTTATATCGTCTGAGCAATCTACCGCATTGCCTTGGCTGACTGTTCCCAGATTCGTCCTCGCGTTGCTCGTTGCGTTGTCGCTGAGTGCTGCTGGTTTTGTTTTGACAAAACGAGAGCAATCGTCGTTACCGACGGGGCTGCTCACATACGCAGTAAAGCCCTCCAAATTGCAGGTCAGCGTGACGGCTGATGGGACGCTGGAAAGCTCCGATAACATTGAAATCAAGTGTAATGTGAAAGGAGGTAGTACGGTGCTGTGGGTGATCGAAACTGGCACCCAAGTTAAGTCGGGAGATATTTTGGTCGAGTTGGATCGCTCGAACATCGAAGACAAAGTGCTGCAGCAAAAGATTGCTTACGAAGTCGCGGTGGCTTCCAAGCTGATCGCCGAAAGCAACGTTGCGGTGGCGCGCACGAGCATCGAAGAATACTTGGAAGGTACATTCAAAGAGCAGCGCGAGACGATCGAAAAAGAGATCTTTGACGCCGAACAAGCAGTTAAGTCGGCAGAACTATCGTACCAGTCAGCCACGCGACTAGCGGCCAAGGGGACCTTCAAAAGTATCCAACTGGATGGCGAGCAATTTTCGCTTGACTCAGCCAGAAAAAATCTACAACTAGCGAAAACAAAATTGCGAGCGCTGGAACTGTACACAAAGCAAAAGACCCTTCAAGAGCTCGAAAGTACGCTGAAAGCAAACGAAGCACAGTTGGCTGCCGATGAAGCTTCTTTGGAGCTTGAGACGCAAAGGCTAGAGCGTGTGAAGACTCAGCTCGATAATTGTACGATTCGATCGACGGGGCAAGGGCTTGTGATCTTTCCTTCAGCAGCGGCCTGGAAAGATACGCCAGATATTGAAGAAGGTGCGGTCGTTCGCGAACAACAAACGCTATTGATGATTCCTGACCTGAGCAAGATGCAAGTTAAAGTGGGAATTCATGAGTCCAAAGTGGAGCGATTGAAAGTCGGCATGCCAGCCAAAATTCAAGTGCAAGGTACTGTGTTGCAAGGGGAAGTCCAATCCATTGCAGAAGTGACCAAGCCAGCCGGCTGGTGGACCGGCAACATGGTCAAGTACGACACGATTATAAAGCTCAACCAATATCCAGGTTTGAAGCCTGGGATGAGCGCTATTGCCGAAATTGTGCTGGCAGAATATCGCGACGTACTTACCGTCCCTGTGGCGAGCATTGTCGAAGCAAATCGGCGATCTTATTGCTGGGTGCTTGAGAAAGACCGCGTCACACGCAGATTAGTTGAACCAGGCGACACGAACGAAGAGTTTACGATTATCAAAGCGGGAATCGTGGCAGGAGATTTGGTCGTCCTAAACCCCTTGGGGCAAATCGAAGAAGCTCAGCGCATGGTTGCTTCGAACTCAGTCGATTCAAATAAAGACGGCGAGTATGAAACAGAACCGGTGAAGAAGATAGAACTTGTCGATTCCGAAAGGCTAACTTCCAACAGAGATATGGATACCAAGTAATCGTGCAGGCGATCATCCAGACACTCAAGCTGGGCGTGAAGAGCCTCATGCTTCAAAAGATGCGATCCGCGCTGGCCGCGCTTGGGATCTTTATTGGTACGACAACCGTCATTTGGTTGGTCGCAATGGGCGAAGGCGTTAGCTACCAAGCTCAACAGCAAATTATGGAGTTGGGGGCAACGAACATTATACTTCGCAGCATTGAGCCTTCTTCCGAGGATTCCAATGAGCGAGTCAACGCATATGGACTATCAAGAGCCGATTTCCAACGCATTTTATCGAACGTACCAACGATTGAACGCGCCGTTCCTATCCGAGAATTGAAGCGGCAGTTGATGGTTGGTGGACGGAGTACCGATGCGATTTTGATCGGTTGCGCAAGCGAACACAAAGATCTTAATCGGCTTGAGATGCTGCGTGGGAGATGGTTTACGCAGCAGGATACAAACGAAAATGTCATCGTTTTGGCCGACGGTACGGCACGACGATTGTTTCCTTCGGAGAATCCAATTGGAAAGCAAGTGCGTGTCGAAAGCGACGTCTATACAGTCATCGGACAGACGCGCCAAAGAGATGCGTCGGCAGCCATCGGTGGCAGCTTGGATGCTCGCGAATACTCCATGGACGCCTACATTCCCCTAACCACGTTTCGAACCCGCGTGGGTGACTTGATTATGATTCGCACAGGAGAAGGCTTTAACTTCAAAGGTGAAATTGTCGAGCTGACGCAAATCACCTTGACCGTGCGTGACGTGGCAGATGTTGACGCAACAGCCTCGGTTGTTCGAACTCTACTAGAGAAATTTCACAAGAAAGAAGACTTCGCGATCATTGTTCCCAAAGAACTGTTACGACAGGCGGAGCGGACGAAAGCGATGTTCAATTCTCTGTTGGTCATTATTGCCGGCATCTCGTTGTTCGTCGGGGGAATTGGCATTATGAACATCATGCTGGCAACCGTCACGGAGCGAACTCGCGAAATAGGCATTCGTAGGGCATTAGGAGCCAAGCGGCGCGACATCATTGGTCAGTTTTTGGCGGAAACTTTGGTCCTCACCGGTGGTGGAGGATTGTTAGGTGTTGGCTGTGGCTTGTTATGCGGCCCCATCTTCTCTGTGTTTCGAAGTTCGGTTACTTATGCGTGGCCTGATCTATTGCCGCCCATCGTCCAGACACTCGAGCCACGAGTCGCACTTTGGTCCATCGGGTTATCGGTCTTCATTTCGATTGGTGTCGGGCTTTTATTCGGCTTATATCCTGCTCGACGCGCTGCCATGATGAACCCAATCGAGGCCCTTAGGCACGAATGATTGCAAGCGTAGCTGATAAAGATAGTCCAAGGAATAGAAGGGAGACGCCGTTCAACCGCGTTGGGCATCGCCCCGCGTTGGTTCTGTTTTGTGTTATGGAAGCGATTCGATGGGCACGCGGGTATACAGAGACGCGCTTATTGCCGGAACTGCGCAAAGCCAATCGGCAACGAACTGGCGTGTTTGCTAACGATAGCGACTTCAAGCAACCCTTTTCCGGCGCGAACATGGCTTTCCTTGTTACCGGCCTACCCACTGGGGTGAAGTAGAACGCGTATGTCTGTCGGCTGACGGTTAAACGAAGCTAATACTCGATCTTATCCGTTTTCGCAGCCCACATTTCGAACGCAGCCAGCGCTTCGTCTCGCAACAAGAGTTTCGTTGGAATGCTACGCTGGTTGATGGGTTTCGCAATCTCTTCATAGATAAAATGATCATCAAACCCAATAGCAGCGGCGTCTGCGTGGGTGCAGCCGTAAAAGACTTTGGCTGGCCGAGCCCAATAGATCGCGCCTAGGCACATGGGGCACGGTTCGCAAGACGTGTAGATGGTGCAGTCGGTTAACTGGAACGTGTTCAGCTTTTTGCAAGCGTTACGTATGGCGGTAATTTCTGCATGGCCGGTGGGATCGTTGCTGCTGGTGACGCAGTTCCAGCCTTCGCCAACGATTTGGCCGTCTTTTACCACTACAGCGCCGAACGGACCACCTTGATTGGCACCGACGCCGCGTTTGGCTAATTCAATAGCATGTCGCATGAATTCTTCATCAAGACTACTCAACATAGTTGCCATTCATGGTTAAAGATCACTTCACTGGGTGACAGGCCAGCTTGTTCTACTTCCGCATGCTAGCCAAAACAATTGCGCCTCTGCAACGTATGGTAAGAGGCCAGAGCGAGTAAGCCAACGGAAAACCACTTTGAAAATGCAGTTTTCGGCGCAAATTTGGATTGAGGATTTTGTCAATCGAGCAATTTTTCGACTCGCTTCGGAGTTGTGGAATTGCTACGTTAGAACCGTCCGCTGGGCCGCGACCAAAATCCCGTTCTCACCAACCTACCAAGGGTCACTATCTTGAAGTCGATTGAGAGTTTGCCGAAGGATTCGTCGTCGGGTCGTTCTTTTGTCCGGCGGTGGTTGCGTCGGCTTTCAATCCTGGGTCTGATGAGCTTGTGTTTGGCCGTTTCACTATTCTTGTATGCGCGAGGTCGAGTGACCGCCTTTACCTCCGACGCGCCGCGGGCTTTACCCAAGGTCTATGTGTCCCAGGATCGTATGGCTGCTTTAGAAAAGCGGCTTGGGAAAATCACAGGTCGAGTGGAAACGGGCGCTTCGGTTCAGAGCGAATTCCTGGTAACTCCAGAAGAGATCAATGCGTTGATCCACAAGGATACGAAACTGCGCGACAAGATCTTCATCAAGATCGTCGACGGTGCGTTGAAGGCGGATGTGAGTTTTCCTGCGGATGTTCTGCCCGGTGGAGCAGGGCGTTATTTCAACGCGGAAGTGACTCTGAGCGCGGCGGTGGCCAGTGGTCGACTGCAATTGTTTGTGACCGATGCGATTGTGGATGGTCAAGCGGTTCCTGAAATGTGGATGAAGCTGGTGCGTGATCGAAATTTTGCCACGCCGCTCTACAACGATTCGGAAATCTCTCAAATTCTCGCTAACGTAGACGGAGTTGCAGTAGAAGGCGAGGGCGTCCGTTTCCAATTGCGAGGTAGCGCCAACGATAAACAGATCGCCCTGCAAGCGCGGCGGGCCGATCCCCGACTGCAAATCCACTAGCGGCTTGTACCACGGGAGACCAAGTCCGGTTATGATGAGAGGCATTGGCTGGGCGTTTGACCGTGCCAACTTGTCCTGGATTCTGTTGGAGTTTTTCCGATGTCCGCTGCGCTCAATATGTTTGCCCCCAAGATTTCGCTACGATCGGCTGAACAGTTTTGTAGCCGTTTTGCGACCGCATTGAAAGCTGGTATCGACCCACTGAAGCTTCTGGATTCCGAAGCCAGGATGGCCTCGCGGCGACATCAAGAGGCTGCCGCAGCGGTGCGCGAGCGTTTGATTGCAGGCGACACGTTGGCCGAAGCGATGCAGTATCGTTCCGACTACTTCCCACGCTTGCTAACTCAAATGGTAGAAGCCGGCGAGCAAGCGGGCGGATTGGATCGTACGTTCGCTTATATGAGCCGCTATTACCGCGACCTGCGCGAGACTCGCGGCAGCTTCATCAAGCAGATTACTTGGCCAGCGATTCAGTGCTTGATTGCGGTCATGGTGATCAGTCTCATGATCTGGTTGATGGGGATACTGTTTCCTGACAACAGTACTTGGGATCCGTTAGGCTTCGGATTAAAGGGCGTCTCTGGTGTTTTGACTTTTTGGGGATACTTGGCGATTGTTGCTTTGGTGATTGGCGTTGTGGTGCGAGCGGTTTGGAAGAACTGGTTTGGACTTCATAAAGTATTGATGCCGATCGCCGTCAACATACCAATCATCGGTCCAGTCTTGAAGTATCTTGCTTTATCGCGGTTGACGACCGTGCTTTCTTTGCTGCTCAATGCTGGGGTCGATGCGGTCCGCGCGGTCCAGATGGCATTCACTAGTACGGGCAATGATTACTATATCAGTCATTCGTCCTTGGCGATTGATCATGTTAAGAAGAATCAATCGTTAGCGGAAAGTTTTGCGGCGTCGCGGGTTATGCCACGTGACTTTATCGACGCATTGGATGTGGGCGAGTTGAGTGGCAGCGAGACCGAGTCGCTTGACGCGCTGGCTCGTGAGTACGATCAGCGAGCGAAATCTGCGCTGACGGCATTAAGCGTTGCGGCATCGGTAACGATCTGGGCATTCATTGCGGGCGTGATCATTTTCTTGATCATTCGCATGTTCATGTACTATGTGAACTACTTGCAGAACATTGCTAACGGAAATTTCTGAACTGCTCGTGGTGGATCTATTGGAAAGCTCGCCCGATGAGTTGCCAGACCAAGGTCGCCATACGTTCGTGCCCTGCTTGAGATAGGTGCACAATGTCCAGGCTGGCGTCTTTGCCGGCTAGCACCCAGAGAAAGGATCGCTTGGGAATCAAGGCGACGCCATGTTTGGCTGCGATCTGGCGCTGGATGCGACCATACTCATGTCCAAACGGTGGCAGCGGCAATTCAAACATGATCACTTGGCGATCGTCTTGAGCCAATCGTTCCAAAAGCAAGTCTAGATTCTTCTCAAAAGTTCGATGGGGTGTTTCGCCCAGGATATCGTTGCCTCCAATCTCAACGATTGCGATCGGAGCGTTGGTCGTTTGGTTTGCAAAGATCGCCACCGCGTTGGCGGTGATCGCACCCGCGCGAGACAAATCGGTTATCGCGACCTGATGCTGCCGAGCCAAGATGTTGGGCCAAGTCTCTGTGGTCTCTTGGCTGCCAATGCCAGCGGTAACCGAGTCGCCGATGATGATGACTTCTCGCGATGCCATTGGCTGGATTCTGGGTGGGAACTGATAAGGCAAATCGAGCAAGCCAGCGAGCGACCAGAGAGTTAATGCGCCATAAACCAGCCCGCCGGAAAATGCTTTCCGTCCCCATTCGAAAAGGATGGCGAAGGACAGCAAGCTGGCAACGCCGTAAATCCAGTAGGGAATCGGCGTGGCAGAAAAAGCTACAGCGATCAGGCCCACGGCAAAAGCGAACTTGCCCAAACGAAGCAAAATGGAGCTAGTTGTCAGTGCAGAACAAGCGGCCAGCATTAGCAAGAAAACGCCAGCGAAAAAAGCATGACCGGCTAGAACGTGATAGACGACCCAGTTCATAAACGATTTAAGCGAGCGATGAGAAGGCCACGGAACTGAGCATACAATTTTCGTGAGAAGTATCCATCATTCTAGTCAAACCGCAGGCCGACTGTTACGATCGACTTCAGAATTGCACTTTCGGGACAAGCCATCGCTAGGAAAACGACAGTTGTCCGCAATTTTTCACCGGTGGAATCCGCAAAATCGCTACAGTCGCTGATCGAAGGGAGGGTTTGTGCAGATCCGAAAAGCGATCATCATTGGCGAGAAACAAGTTTCGATTAAATTGATGCATAGAAGTTCAAGACAGTTTTCCTCTATGCTTATCGATTCCAATGCGAGTTCTTGTCACCGGTTCTAGTGGTCTCATCGGTTCTGCCGCTGTTCGTTACTACGACGCACAAGGCGTAGACGTTGTTGGGATCGATAATGATATGCGTAAGACCTTTTTCGGTCCGCAGGGCAGCACGCGCTGGAATCTCGAGCGATTGTTGGCCGATACCAAACATTTCACGCATCAAGAGATCGACATTCGCAATCGAACTCAAATCGACGATTTGTTTTCCAAGAGCAAGTTCGATCGCATTATTCACTGTGCTGCTCAGCCTTCGCACGATAAGGCTAAAGATATTCCGCTATTGGACTTTGACGTCAACGCGGGCGGGACGATGAACCTGCTGGAAGCAACGCGGCAATACAGCCCGGACGCAGTCTTTTGCCATATGAGTACTAACAAAGTGTACGGTGATGCACCTAACGAAGTACCGCTGGTCGAACTGGATACGCGGTGGGAATATGCCCGCATTGAGGATTATCATGGCATTGACGAGAACTGCCGCATTGATCAAACCACGCATTCACTGTTCGGAGCATCGAAGACGGCGGCCGACGTAATCGCTCAAGAGTATGGGCGATATTTTGGAATGAAAGTCGGCGTGTTCCGCGGCGGTTGTTTGACCGGTGCCAGCCACAGCGGTGTCGAGTTGCATGGCTTTTTATCGTACCTAGTACACGTGGCTGTTTACGAAAAGCCTTACACCATCTTTGGATATAAGGGCAAGCAAGTTCGCGACCAGATTGAGAACAACGATGTGATCGCTGCGTTCGAAGCTTTTGCAGCGAACCCACGTCCCGGTGAAGTTTATAACATTGGTGGCGGTCGAGCGAATTCTGCTTCGGTCCTTGAGTGCATTGACTTGATTGAGAAGCTAAGTCCCTATCGCGTGAATTACACATTGTCAGATCAAAATCGCGTTGGCGATCACATCTGTTACATCAGCGATCTACGCAAACTGCAATCGCACTTTCCAGAGTGGAAGATTTCAATGCCGCTGGAGGATATCTTGCAAGCGATGATCGATATGGAAGTCTGGAAGAAGAAGCAGAGCGCTACCCAAAGCGTGTCATAGCCAGATTGCTGAAAGCGGCCTGACATCAGCCGTCGGGATCTTCAAGTAAATTCTGCAACCGCTCGCGCAGTTCGGGCGAGAATCTAGCGAGCCATGTTGCGTCAATCAATCCAATGGAAATCATGTCGCGAATGTGAACACGATCCTTGTCTCGATAAGACGTTAGCTTCATGGTGATGAGCTTCTCAAGGGGCAGAGTGCGAGCCTCGTCCATCAATTCATACTGATCGATCGTGGGGACTGGTTCGGAATATTCTTCGCGGACCTTCTTGCCAGCGAACACGACGTGAACCGCATCGCGAGCTTTCGCCTCAGGGCCGTCTAGGAACATCGACACGCCTGCAGCACGTCGGAAAATGAAGCCGAGGTCTTTTAGAACGTCGATCGCACGGTCCAAATCGGACTCATTTAGAATAATATCGACATCCTGAGTGTTTCTGACGACCGACTCGTCGACTTGTGCCACCCAATGCTGCACGGCATTACCGCCAATCACTGCGTACGGTATGTCGGCCGCATTGAGAGCACGCGTGACGCGGCGCAAACGGTCCTTGACTTTTTCCACAGCTCTTTCAATCCTGTCCCAGAGTTCATCACCGGAATACTTCACTTTGATCATTTCGTAGCTCCTGTCGTCAATTGTACCATTCGTAGATTTACGAGGCGACACAACATTTGCTTCTTTCGGGTGTTAAAATTTAGTTCTGTCCATTCGGAAATTTCACCCTGGAGTAAATCATGAGAGTGTTAGTGGCTGGGTTTATTGTTCTGAGCTTGTTCGCAACTGTATCGGCTCAGGAGGCAAATGAAGGAAAAGCAGATGAAGTGGCTGCCGCTACTTCGACAACCGCGGATTCCTCGGGAAAGTGGGTTTGGACGCAGGATATGCGGGGCAATGAAGTTCAGTTTGAATTGGTCTTGGCAAAAAAAGGCAGCGTACTGACAGGAACTTTTCAATCGATATTCCCGAACCCGCCCGCTGAATTCCCGGCTGAAATGGCTAAGCCGATCGAGATTGAAGACGGCAAAATCGAAGGTGACAAGTTGACCTTCCAAGTCGTCCGGGATTTCAACGGAAACGAATTTGTAAGTCACTTTGAAGGCATGTTAAAAGGCGATCAAATCGTAGGCGTTCGCAAAGTGAACTTTGGCGGTCAAGATCGCGAGTCGGAATGGGTTGCCAAGCGCACAGGATTGGTCGCAAAAGACGTCGTGGGCGATTGGCTGCTTAAGATCGATACGCCAAACGGTGAAATCGAAGAGCGTCTAAGCATTGAGGAAAAGGACGGCCAACTGCAAGGTGTTTTTCACAGCAGTTTCTTCGGCGACAGCCCGCTGAAGAATGTCAAATTGGATGGCGATAAACTTTTATTTGGTGTCGAGTTTTCTAATAACGAATTCTCGATGGATATCGCTTACACAACCGTCCCTAAAGGCGATTCGATTACGGGCAAGGCTAGCTTCGAAGTCAATGGGCAAGATATGAACATTGATGTCCAGGGCAAGAAAGTCGAAGCCAAGTAAGGCTTGCCGCAGGTCAGCGAATCAACCGGACCGTGTGAACGGTCTGGTGTTCGGTTAGCGGCTTTCATAAAAGGTAAGTTTGACGCCCCCGCTGCCCATGCCGGGGTTGGAGCTTAGAAATCGCCCGGTATTCAGCCAAGCGTATTTGCCGTCAACTTTGGCCTCGAAGGTCGGTACCAATTTTCCAAAGGCACCTGCGTTTCGAACCAAGATCACTTCTCCATCTTCTGCTTGCCATAAATATCGGGCATCAATCACAGCGGGTGGAGATAGTTGTTGATAGTCCGCTCCTCCAAACAAGACCTTGCCATTAATCTTGCCGTGAAGCTCTCCGCCTGTGATAGGAATCGTATTTCGCATGCCGGACTTCGATCTTCCAACCATTTGGCTAGGCCCCAAAGTTACGTTTTCGGTGATCACCTCTTCACCGAAGACTTCATGGCTATCCGCGACGCGGTAGTCCCAGCTTTGGCTAGGGATATCATGCGGCTTTTCGATCTGTAACGAGGCGGTTGTTGCAAGCTCTTTGTCTGGTGACGGAGCTTGGTAAACTTTCAATCGAAGCACGCTTGCGGAATTATCGATCTCTCGGCGTCCAAGAAAGGTGCCATCGTGAAGCCAGATGTGCTCACTATCGTTGGGGGCTTCGAAGTGAAATACAACTCGTATGTCTTGGCTGGAGGGACCTACACCGGCGGTTCGCAAGAAGATGTTGTTCCCATCTTGAGTTCGAAGGTTCCATAATTGCTCTATTTCGACCACGCCGTTTGCAAGGTCAAGCTGCAAATCAAGCCCTCCGCGAATGACCGTTCCGCTGATCTTATTGCCAGTGAAATCTCCTGCATCCGTAACGATGACCTTGCGGTGGCCGAACTGTGTTTGACCGAGGTCATACATGTCAAGAGTTTTTATTTCGAACTGCATAACCAGCTCGCCAACCTCTGGCTGACGAATCCCTTCTGGCAAGCCACAGTTCCAGGAGGCGTGAGGGACAACAACCGTGGCGTGATTCGATGCTGTTTGTGGCTCTTGCGATCGCAAGGGCGAGTTAGCCGCAGCGCAGCCGATGAGAACATAGCTAGCCGCGAGCAGTCGGAATGATTTGAGTGATGGCATCGTGGTGTTTCTGAGAAACGAAAGTGTTCGATAGGAATAAGTTCGGAAAGTGATTTCGTGAGTCGCTACGCCAGTAATTGGGTCAGCGACGGTCGGTTATTTAAATCTTGAATTGCGAAGCCAGCAAGTCGCTTGTAATGGTCCGCAATATCCTGCAGCTCTTGCTGAGTGACGACTTCATCGAGCGTATGGAAACCGTTTGGAGCTCGGTCTTCAACCAACTGCATCACCGATTCAGGGCCGTTTTGGCGATTGGCCAGCACAATCTTTGCGGTCGCTGGCAACCGTATACTTTCATATTGCAGTAGGCCTTGTCGTAAATCATTTCGGTGTCGACTCAAGCAGCCAGTTAGCACTCTCGCGTCCAAAATCGCTTGCGAAGCGCCATTGGAACCAATGGGATACATCGGATGAGCCGCATCTCCCAAAAGAGTCATGGCTCCAAAGGTCCACCGGTCAAGCGGATCGCGATCGATCATAGGATAAGTCCATATCGCGCTAGCTGATCGGATCATGGCTGGAGCGTCCAGCCATTCGAATTGAAAGGACTCGAATGCAGGCAAGAAGTCATCTAAGTTGCCTTGGCGGTTCCAATCTTCGCGGACCGTTAACTCCGTTTCATCAAAGCGAAGTTCAGCAATGAAGTTGGTCAACTGTCGTCCCGTGAGTGGATCGATCGGTTGGATGGGATAGGCTACAAATTTGGTGGATTCATGCCCAGCCATAATCATGGTAGCTCCATCTAGCATCGGCTCGCACTCGGCAACGCCTCGCCACATCACGGCCCCATTCCATCGCGGCAGACCTTCGCTGGGGTAAAGTTTTTTTCTCGCTACCGAATGGATTCCATCGCATGCCACAAGCACGCTGCCATCGATCTCTGTGAACGTTGAAGGGTCTGAACGCGATTGGAAGCTGGCGCGAACTCCGTTGTCCAAATCATGAAAGTCGACCAACTGCATTCCCAAATGCAATCGATCACTACCGACGCGCTGGAGAAATGCATCCAACAAGATTTGTTGTAATGCGCCGCGGTGGAGCGAGATTTGCGGCCACTTGTATCCCGCAGCCAAGCCGCGAGGTTCGGACCAGATTCTCTCGCCGCGTTTGGTGAAGTAAGCGAGTTGGCGGCAAGCGACTCCGGCCACGTTCAGCTTGTCTTTCAACCCCAACTCGTCCAGCTCTCGAAAGGCATGCGGCAGCAAATTAATGCCGACTCCCAAGGGCAATATCTGTGGCACGGCTTCCAGTACTTGGACGGAAAATCCGGCCTCATGCAGGCTGAGCGCTGTCGTGAGTCCACCCATTCCTGCGCCAACAATCAACACATCGTCATTCATCGACAGCTCGCTAGTTTAGAACCATACTTATATTCACCCAAGAGATTTATGGAGCTGTACTTTCGTACGACTCTGCAGAAGCAGGTGGCCCCCCAATGTAGCGTGGGTAGTTTGGATAGGAGCACAACGGGAGACTGCGGCCAGCGCTGCTAACGATCAGCGTTTTGGCTGGAGCTTGACCTTGTTCTACCCAAGCTTCGATCAGTCCCCGTTTGTCGAATTGATTGGGAATCGTGGTTGGCTCAATCGCTTCACCCGCGCCGGTGGTATTGTGACTCTTGCCACTCAGCCCATGTCCTGCTTGGGGAATCACGAACAGTCGAGCGAACTGATCGACCTTGTCTTGCCCCATGGTATCGATAATCGATTGATAGTAGTCCAATTGCGCTCCTGGCGAAGCGAGGGTGTCATTGGTGCCGATCGTTACAATCATCTTGCCACCTCGCTGATAGAATGCGGACAGATCTGGATTGGTCGAATCGAGCCATTGGGAAATCTCAATGCGACGATCGTTCCATAGACCGCCTTCTTGATATTCCAAAGAGTTAGCGTTGAGATCTTTCATAAGAAAGCCGGTGACACCCAAAATGCCCAGATGCGAGAACAGCGGAGCATTATCAGGGGCTCCTTCTTGGCCACGGAATCGAGCGTCTGCAATCAGTCCCATTCCGGATGGGTCTGTGTTAGGAACCCACATGCCAAACGATTGAACGCCATGGGCAAGCGGCGTCGCGAACTTGTAGCGCGAATAAACGAACTTGAGAGTTTCAATCTGGCCATCGGTGAGTTTGGCGGATGTGGAGCTGTCGGCAGGATCAGGGTCGTTGCCATCGGGACCGCGCAAGGATTCCCATGGATTTCGATTGGGGTCCCCTTGAGACATATCGAACAAGGCTCTTGCAGCCATGTAGTTATTGATGATGCCATCTTCTAGTCCATCCAGCCCATCACATTGACGCAGGAACTCAGCACGAATCGCGTTTGTTTTGTTGCGCGTAACCCAATTGGCAAGCGATTTCTCTTGTATACGGATGAGGCACGGAGCTAACATGAGAGTAGAAAAGTTCACGATCGGAACATCCGCAGTAATACCGTCGTAATCGGCGGGATAACGCTGCGCCACTGTCAGTGCTTCTCGCCCGCCTTGTGAGCCTCCAAAGTAGTAGTTGTGTTTAGGTCGCTCGCCGTACACGCGTTCCATGATGACCATGGCAGCATCATGCGTCTTCTTCATTTGCATGTAAGCTAGGTTGAGTACCGCTTCCTCTTGCAATGCCCAGGCATTGGGATTGGCAGCAGGTCGACCGGCATTCCCTGCTCCTGGTGGTCCAAAACCGCCGGGGCGAGGTCCGCCAGGTCCGCGGGGACCGCCTAGTCCGCCGGGAAAACCAAAGCCCTGATGTCCAGAATCACTGCCGTAAGTGGCGTAACCATTGGCCAGTTCGCGTCCGACGAGGTTGGGAATCGTTCCGTTCATGCCTCCGCCGCCCAGTTGTGCACCGCGGCCCGCCCACCGGGCAGGCAGTGCAACTCGAAAGTTGATCGGTGGACTATCGGCATCTACGGGCAGGATCTCGCCATCTATTAAGGCATAGCCGCCATTGGCATCGTCCTGCCACTTTGGAGGCTTCAGGTTTACGGCTCCGACGGGCTCGCCGATCAGTTCAGTTGGTATCGAGGTGCCCACTTTTTCCACCGTTAGGCTGTCGGCGGTAAGCGCTGGGGGCGAGGTCGTTTGGGAGTCTTGCGCGGCAGCCAAGGTCGCTTGGCAAACCAAAACTGCTGCGATGCTCAGGCGTCCGATTGCTGTGCCAATAGGATTTCGATCAGGTCCCGAATGAAGAACATAGTTGATTTTCATAGGATAAATCTTGAAAAGTATGAGAGTTGCGAAAGACGAGAAAATCGCGTCGGATATTGTAGCAAGGAATATTACGAAGTTATTGCTGCTGGCAATACATTTCACGCAAGTTGGTGTTTAATGTGAGATTACCTTGTTTTGTGGCCTTGGGTCACTACTTCCTCTTCTCGTTCAATGGGACGCGCGATGGCAAAAACACATCTTATATTCTCTTTGTTCTTGATCTTGGTCGGCCAAACATTACGGGCTCAGGAGGTCGTGCCGGTTGACGATTGGAAACCAGCCTCAACCAATCAAGATGGGAAAGAATATCCGCAAGTAAACTCGGAAGGGCGAGTAAAGTTTCGGGTAGTTGCTCCAGAGGCTACCAGCGTCTCTTGCAGCTTTCGAGATAGCAGCGTGTTCGTGAAAGACGAGCAGGGCGTTTGGACAGGATTCACCCGCCCCCTAGACGAAGGGTTCCATTACTACACGCTTAAAATTGACGGCGCTGAAGTGCCCGATCCCAACAGCAAGTATTACTTTGGTGCGATGCGTTGGGGCAGCGGAGTCGAGGTCCCGGCCAAGGACAAAGACTTCTATGCTGTCAAGAATGTGCCACACGGGCAGCTTCGCGAAGTGCTCTTTTTCTCACCGAGCACGGACACGAATCGTCGAGCCTTCGTCTACACTCCACCTGGCTACGATGCCGATCAAGCGGTCCGTTATCCAGTATTGTACTTGCAGCACGGTTGGGGCGAAAACGAATACGGCTGGGGGGCTCAAGGCCACGCTGGCCTGATCATGGATAACCTGATCGCAGAAGGTAAAACGAAACCGTTTATCATTGTGATGACTTATGGCATGACGAACGACGTTCGGATGGGCGGCATGGCGAACTTTGATATTACACACTTCGAGAAAGTGCTGGTTGATGAGTTGATTCCTTACGTCGATTCCAACTTCCGAACTTTAGCCGATCAGCCCAACCGAGCGATGGCAGGGCTGTCTATGGGAAGCATGGAAACAAAGGCTATCACGTTGAAGCACCTTGATAAATTTTCGCACATCGGTCTCTTCAGTGGAGCCACGATTACCAAGGAAGATGTCGAAAAGACGGAAGGTTTCAAAGAGAAAGTCAAGCTGGTCTTCGTTAGCTATGGAAGCAAAGAAGTTGGTGGCGGAGGCTCGCCTCGCCGCGGCGGAGACCCTGGCGCAACGACGAAGGCCTTGCAAGACATTGGCGTCAATAGCCACTACTACTTGTCGCCGGAGACAGCACACGAGTGGCAAACATGGCGACGAAGCTTGCGCGAATTCGCCCCACTGTTGTTTGCTCCGGAAGACAAGCTGAGCGGTGTATGGAAAGTCGACTTCGATACCCGTTTAGGAATCCAGAATTACACCTTCACTTTCCATCGCCAGGGAGCTGATCTGAGCGGTAACGCGGAAGCAATCTTGGACGGGAATACTCGCCAAGTCGAATTGAAAGATCTCAAGCATGATGGGGACGAGATTTCGTTCTGGGAGTTATTGAGCATCGGAGATCGAGAGATTCGTATCGACTATACAGGCAAAATCGAAAACGATTCGATTGCCATCACACGCAAAGTTGGAGAAATTGCCAGCGAGGAGGCAGTCGCCAAGCGTGTTGAAGCGCCGAAAGCCGCGGCAAGCGAAAGCACACGCACGACGACTTCGAAAGCATCTACGGTGGCTCTATCCAAGCCCGCTCAGCCAGATCCTAACTTTCATATTTATCTTTGTTTTGGCCAGTCAAACATGGACAGCGGCGGTCGCATGAACGACGAGGACCGCAATGTTGATGAGCGAATCTTTGTCCTGGCCGATTTCGATAACTCGGATCGCGGTTGGGAGCGAAATCACTTTTACCATGCCGTGCCACCTTTGGCTGCACGTGGTCGGGGAATTTGTATGGTCGACGCGTTTGGTAAGTCGCTGGCCAAAGGACAGCCGTCCAATGTGCGAGTAGGTCTCGTGAAGGTTGCCGTTCCTGGTTGCAAGATTGAACTATTTCAGAAGGATGCGTATCAATCTTACATTGCTAACGAACGCGATTGGATGAAGAACATTGTGAAGGGATACGGCGACAATCCCTATCAATACTTGGTCGATATGGCGAAAGAAGCTCAAGCGTACGGAGTTGTTAAAGGCATCCTGTTGCACCAAGGCGAATCAAACGCTGGTGACAATCAGTGGCCCAGCAAAGTAAAGTCCGTGTACGACAATCTTATGGCCGATTTGAACTTGAACTCGCAAGAAGTTCCGTTGTTGGTCGGTGAGTTAGTCCACGCCGACCAGCAAGGGCAATGCGCGGCGTTCAACGAGATTATAGCTCAATTGCCCAAGACGATTCCCAACGCACATGTGATCTCGTCATCAGGTTGTCCCACCAACGACAAACTCCACTTCACTCCCGAAGGCTCGAGGGAATTCGGCAAGCGATATGGCGAAACAATGCTTTCGCTGCTTGCGAAGGATGCTTCCTCAACTAGGTAACGAAGTAGGCTTAGGCTAACTTCATCATCAAGCAGAATGCTGATACGTAGCTGTGGCCGGCTTAGTCGATGCAATTGTTTTTTCGGCGACCGATTCGCCGACTGCCTTAAAATGACACTTCACCGGAACTTGCTCATGAAACTCACCCTATCCGTGGCTGTATTTGCGTTGGCTTTGTTTGCTGCCCAGCTATCTTGGTCGCAACAAGCCAATGTCAATCTTGATTGGAATCCGCAATTCAATGCCGAGAATCTAACACCCTTTAGCGCGCCATTGAATTCGCCGCAAGTGCACGAGGATGGCACGGTGACTTTTCGCGTCAAAGCCCCTGAAGCCAAGAAGGTCGAACTCAACGGCGCTATCTTGGCTGCTTTCGGCAAGGATTGGGGGCAAACCATGCCATTTGAAAAAGGGGAAAACGGTGTCTGGAGTTTGACGATTGGCCCGGTACGACCTGACATGTACGCTTACATGATTCGCATCGACGGGGTGCAAGTGACCGATCCCTCCAATACCATTGCATCGTTTACAGGCATGCCGCCTTACTCACAACTGGTTGTCCACGGTCAAGAGCCCGCGTTCTACGATGCAAAGAACGTTCCGCATGGAGCTGTCACGCGACATCTTTATCATTCCGAGGTAACCCAAGGCGAACGCGATATCTACGTTTATACGCCTCCGGGATATGATCCCGCAAAGACATATCCAGTACTTTATCTGGTCGGCGGAAGCGGCGAGCTACCGCATAACTGGATTCACGATGGACGAGCGAACTTGATACTAGACAACCTGCTGGCTGAGGGTCGCGCGCAGCCGATGATCATCGCAATCCCCAATAACCAAGTAATCCATCGTAATCATCCGCAGCATTCGGAGTTAACGTTTGATTTGTTCGAAAAAGAGTTACGTCAGCATGTAATACCGCTAGTCGATGCGAACTACGCGACACAACCGAATCCTAGCGGTCGCGCGCTTGCGGGGCTTTCAATGGGAGGCAGACATACGATGATTGTCGGATTGAACTCGCTGGATCTATTTGCTTCGTTCGGTATTCTGAGCGCGGGTGACATGAAGGCCGAGGAAGTGCTTGCCAAATTTCTAAATACGCCGGATGTGAACGACAAAATTGACTATCTGTTTGTTGGCCAAGGTAAGCTCGAAGCGGAAGGTCGCTTCAATGCTCGAGTTCAAGGGCTGGTTGATGCGCTAAAAGCACACAATATCGAGCATGAGTATTACGTCGGCGGCCATACCGCTCACGACTGGAGCACTTGGCGCTACCTGCTGCACGATCGATTTTTGACCAACTTGTGGCGCAAGAAGTAATTGCTCGAAGGCAACTACCGTTTTAAACCTTGATTGGAACAGGCTGATTTTACTGAAGAAGGTTACGCAATGACTTTGATACGTTGGATAGGTTCAATCTGCCTTGCCATCAGCACTACCGGTGGAATGGGCGTTTTGGCGCAAGAAGTACCAAAGACCTTAACCGATCAATATGAAATCGGACCCGATTCCAAGCCCCAAGATTCGGTTCCGAAAGGCACGGTCTCCAAGGCGTCGATCACAAGTGCTATCTACGACGGACGAGTGTTTAACTACCAGATCTATGTTCCATCCCAATACGACGGAAGCATGGATGCTTGCGTCATGGTCTTTCAGGATGGAAATAATTGGGTTCGTGAACCGGGAGCGTGGCATCTTCCCGTCGTTTTCGACAACTTGATTGCCAAAGGTGAGATGCCGGTCACAATCGGAATTTTCATCGATTCAAGTTCGCAGCGCACGCGAGCCGACGAGTACGACACGCTATCTGATCGATACGCTCGATTTGTCATCGAAGAGGTATTGCCGGAAGTTCAGAAGACGTACAAACTCACCAGCGATCCGAATCGTCGCGCAATAGCTGGATTTTCCTCAGGTGCAATCTGCGCTTTTACCGTTGCTTGGGAACGTCCTGATCAGTTCCGAAAAGTGATCAGTTGTTTTGGGAGCTACACTTCGATTGGCTATCGTCCAGCCACGGACTCGACTCCGATGCGCATGGGTGGGGACATGTATCCGACGCTGATTCGCCGTAATCCGATCAAACCGATGAAGATCTTTTTTCAGGATGGCTCGAACGATTTGGATAATCAATTCGGGAACTGGTTCTTAGAAAACCAGCGAATGGTTTCCGCGATGCAGTGGGCCAACGCAAATGCAAGAAATCGTTCGCAAGCACAATACGAACTCAAATATGAGTGGGGCGACGGAGGCCACACGGCAAAACACGGCGGTGCAATTCTTCCCGATATGTTGCGTTGGCTATGGTCCGACGTGCTCGAAGATAAATAAGCTTCCTATAGTCGCGAAGCAGTTGCTGATCCGAGCCTCTGGGTTGTCCGTCGCAATTTGTTGCGGATGAGGACGGTGGTGCCGATTGTGCTATCTGGGTAAATCGTGATTGCGATATTTCGTCTTTAAATGTTGTACGCCACATGAACATGGATATATGTTTCTCTGCCCGTTGTTTTCAAATCGGTAGAACTCATTATGTCCACGACGTTAGATCCGCGAACCAATCAAAGCACATTTCACAGCGTGGGTTTTCCACGTTCCGTGAAACAAGGTGCCGTAGATAGCAACTCTAGCGTTTTCAAACTTGCTCCAGCGCCTGCTGTTTCGCACCAAACTCCGACTGCGCTGTCGAAGTCGCCTAAAGGGCGATTCTTCATCAGTTGCATTCTCCTAACGTTGATCTTTTCCATCGTGTGGATGGTCTGGACAGAGTTCTTGCAGTACAGCGCTTATGGAACGATTAGCGGTACCGTTGTTTCCGCTTCAACCTCGCATCCGTCGCGTGTCGCCGAGACCTGCGTCCAGGTGGGAGAGATTGTCGAAGCTGGGCAATTACTTGCAACGCTAGATATCCCGAGCTTGCGACTGGAACGCAGTCGCTGCCAACGCGAATTGGAAATTGCAGTGGCTGGTCTTCAAATGCGACGGGCCGAAGTGCAATCTCGCGTTCGCGAAATCGAATTGCAAGATCAATCGCGACGTCTAGATTACTACCGCCTGCTAGGCGAATTTCATATGAAGAAGGCGGAACTAATCAGCTTGGAAGCGACCTACCAATTGAACGCTCCGCTTAACCAGAAGAATGTTATTTCCGACATCGAACTGCTTGAATCGAAAACGAAATTTGAAGGGCTCAAGTCTCAACTCTATGATTTGGAGTTTGCCCTTGTAAAACTCAAGCCTGTCGATGTAGAAAAGGATTCAACGCTTCACGAAGCACTAGTCATAGCCGAGTCCGTTCATGTTGATTCGCTCAAGAGGCAACTCAGCGAGATGGACGAGATGTTGACCGATTCTGAGGTCCGAGCCTCAACTCGATCTCGTGTGCTGCGACAACATGCATATCGAGGCGAACATCTTCAACCTGGCGACTCGATCTTCGATTTGGTACCGATTGAATCGGTGGAAGTTCTGTTGTATGTGCCTCAAATCGCCTCTCGCGACTATCCGCTGGGGCAAAGAGTCATTGTGAGTATTCCAGCACTTCATACCACTTCGCATTTCCTCGTTACAGGCGTATCGCCTGAGATATCCGCGCCACCAAACACTCTTCAAAATCGCTATCGAGCCAATCGCGGTGTAGCCGGCGTGCGCCTGCTGCCTGCTAGCAAGCAGCAGCAGCGAGACCGAGATGAGCTGAGCCGTTGGATCGGAGCAGAAGTGAGTGCCCCAAGAATAACCTTGGTGCCATCTTTGTTCTCGATGGCCAGCGGAGGGAGTGAGTAATGCGACTACTTTACATAGACCCCGATTTACAAGCTGCACGAAAGTTGCACGGCGAGTTGCTGGACTATCGAGCAACCAACTGGAGTTTAACTCATTGTGCCGACATAACGACGGCAGTAGAGCAATTGGGTTACGACGCTTATCAAGTGATTCTTTACCGCACAGGCGAAAAGATCGATGATATCGTTCGTGAACTAGACAAACTAACCTCCGACTCTGCAAGTCCACCTATTGTGGGGCTTACCGAAGAATTAACTTCAAACGAACGCTTGAAACTGGTCGCATCAGGCTGCGAGGATTGCTTGGACCGGAGTTCCACCGACGGTGTCTCCGTCATGCGATCTCTGCGGATGGCTGAACTGCGTCGCGGCAGATTCAACAAGGACATTGATGCTAGTTCTGCAAGAGTGTCGCGTTTGTTCGAACTGTTTGAAACTCTTGATGTTGAGTTGAGCCAAGCTGCAGCGTCAACCACGGTTGCTCCATCGTCGCAGCTTCGATTGGGCATTCTATCCTTTGGCGATTCACTAACGCAGAAACTGCTGTCTGAAAATGGCGGAGTCCGATTAGAATGCGTTCAAGACGTGAAATCGTTTATCGAGCGGATCAGCTTGGATGAAGAGGTTCCCAACGCGGCGAACTGGGATGTGTTGATTGTTGAGTCATCGGTCTTTGAGACAATTTCTGATCGCGATCGGCTTAAGTTGGAAGCACAACTGCATAGCTGGCCATCGATTGTGCTCACGATTGAAAAGTCGGATTATGCGGCGCTGACGTATCTTCAACGCGGCTACACCGATTGCCTGATTGCCGAGCAGGTCGATCAAGATTCGCTCTGGCTCACAATTCGAAAAGCGGTCGCTCGTTATGTCCGCTGCATTCAACGCGTAATCAAATCACCTGTAAGTACGGAAGTCATAGATCGTCGCTCAAAAGTTCGCAGCGGCGCGGACCGAAGGCGGCATACACGTTTCTACTTTGAACAACCCGTTGTCGCTATTCCGATATTGCCCAATGGAGCGCCTGATTTGGCCGGTCGATGCGAGGCAAACTCAATTGACCTTAGCTTGAGCGGAATGGGGGTACGACTTCCAAACAATAACCAACTGCCGCAGCGAAATTGGATACTGGGCGTCGATCAGGGCCATACGGTAGCCTACATTCATGCATTCCTGCGTCGAGTGAAGTATAGCAACCAAGAATTGCACGCGGGGCTGGTCTTCCAAAGCGAAGCCGAGGATTTTCTAAGCCATCAAACGCTGACGCCTTCTTTGCAAACCGATACGATGCGCTTTGATACCAAGGTCAGCAACGAAGCGTTGGAGAAATGGGTCGCGTTGGGCGTGCTGTCAAAACAACTCTCGCGACGTGTACGGGTTTGCCCAGAATGCCATGCCTCATGTACTGTTGCCAAAGGCTGCAAAGAGTGTGGTTCGTTCAATATCGAGTACCACGATTTGATTCATCATTATGCTTGTGCGCATGTTAATTTCGAACATGAGTTCAAGACATGCCATGGCATTGAATGCCCCAAGTGTTTAGCGAAAGACATCGTGGCGGGAGCTGACTTCGAAGTCATCCGATCGCAATACGAATGCAAAGATTGTCAATATGTGGGTGATGCAACGGCGGACGTTGGGTGCTGTCTGAAATGCGATTTGCATTTCCCGATTCAATTAGCAGACGAAATCGAGGTGTATGGATATGATGCTGAGCGATTGGATGTACTGGCTCTCATCGATTCCTCCCGATGAGCTGCTCCTGCTGTTGGGTGTTGCCTTTGTTTCGGATGGGATTCGCTACTTCTTGCTGCCAATATTGATGTGGCTGTACGATGCTGCTCGCCACGCATTGGGGTTCGATCCGTGTTCTAGTGAAGCTAAATCTGGTCCCAGATATACGCCTTCGGTTTCGCTGATCATTGCGGGCTTGAACGAAGGAGACAGTCTAGAGAAAACGCTGAAGCTTGTTTGGGACAGTTATCCATTGCTCCAAGTCATTGTGGTCGACGATGGATCTTCGGACAACATGACAGAAGTGGCAAGAGCATTCGCGGATCAACACGACAACGTTTCGGTGATATCCAGAAGACGCGGCGGCAAGTCGTCTGCGATGAATGCGGGCCTAGTTCTAGCGACAGGTGAAGTCACAGTCATCCTGGATGCGGACTCGGAGCTTTCTAAAGATGCGATTTGGCGGATTGTTCAACCGCTGGCTGATCCGAAAGTCGGAGCGGTTTCAGGTAACGTCCGAGTCCGCAACGGGAGCTGCAATTTGCTGACGAGGCTTCAGTCTTACGAGTATCTTCGTTCGATATTCCTTGGGCGAATGGTAAGTTCACGTTTGGGGATCCTAGGTATAGTTTCCGGCGCATTTGGAGCCTTTCGAACTTCGATGCTGAAGAAGATGGGCGGTTGGGATGTCGGGCCAGGCGAAGATGAGGATTTGGTCTTACGCATCCGCAAGATGGGTTACCGCGTTGAGTTTGAACCTTATGCGGAATGTCTTACGGAGTCGCCAACATCGGTGAAGGTGCTGACCAAGCAGCGGCGGCGATGGGAATGGGCGGTCGTGACCTTTGAGTCTCGCAAGCACATTGACATGGCGCAACCTTGGAACAAGCACTTCCGCTGGAGTAACATGACGTTGTTCCTTGAGCGTTGGTTTTTCAATTTATTTCTACCGATCTGTTTCTGGGTTTATTTGGCATCGTGGATCTACTTGGTTGGGATTGAGCAAGCCTTTAAAGTTTCGGTGATGTTCTATCTACTGTACATCCTAGGTGACTTCCTGCTCTACTTGATCATACTGTACTACTCGCCGAATCGTCGTTCTGATGGTAGGTCGATACTGGTGCTTCCATTGATGCCTTTGTATCAACTGTATCAACGCGGCGTTACTACGATTGCGATTTTCGAAGAGATGTTCAGTCGTCGTTCGTATCGTGATGGATTCGTACCAGTGCATGTGCGGAATGCTACGTGGCATTGGTAGCAGCGTTGCGAGTTGCGTCGCGAAGCTGAGCTTGATGCCCAGTCTTCGTAAGGGGATGGGTGCGCGAGAGCAAACGTGACGCGCGAGCATGTCCGATCGGGGCTTGTTCCCGTCGGACACAGCTTTGGCGTTCTAGAAAAACCAAACACAACTTCTGCGAGCCTCCCTGAGCTCGCTCGTGGGTGAATGAGTTTTGAAGTTAACCCCTCCCGGGCGCCAAAACATCCCTTTCCTCGTGCTCGCCAACTGCGGCAGCGAGCACATGGAAAGGGCGACTCTTGGATTGTGTCGTTCTAACTGGCCAAACTTTCGGCTCGTATCAGGCAAGCTGACACGGGGCAGCAGCAATTATCGTCAATGTGTCGTAGGCGACGGACTATGGTTTTCGTACGACAGCAAAGCCCGCGGGGCTGGCACACGCCATTCGTGTTGGCCCTCCGAGCCAGAAGGGACCAACTGCACTCGCGCACCGTGGCCGAACCGGCCACGGCAGCAATTGTGCCAAGCCTTCGGCTCGAAGATGCAAATTGACAGCGTCGGTGATGTTTTTTCAAATTCGAACATCACTATTCCGACTCCCGCCGGACTCTCCGCCGCTCGCTGATGTTTCACTCACTCGTGTCTATCTCTTGCGCTGCTTGAACGTCTGCCCAGCTGAAAGCAAACCAACCCTGATACTAAGCTCACTCCGAATACGATAACTGTATAGCCATAGGGATACCAGCTTCCATTTAATTCATCAAAGATTACCTTGCGAGCTTCATCTAATTTTGTCGGATCGCTCAATAAATTCCGATCCTCAAGCCCGACTGCCAGACCGTAGCAGCGGAGCGAAAAAGCAGTGTCTGAAAAGCGTGAAAAATAAACTGTCGCGGCAGAGACAAGCACGCAAAAGGTAAACGGTAATAGAAATTTTCCCATAAGGACGTAGGACAGTGTGCGCTGTTTCTGGTGATTTGCGAGTAAAAGCAGCAAATATAGAAAGGGAGTGATTGTATCTAAGTAGAGCGTTTCTCAGTCATCAACTTTAGAAATCTCGACGACGGGATTGGATCTCGTTCAAAATCGATTTGAGTGGATCACTGGCACCGCTAGAACCGGTGGCCGGTTTAAGTTTGCTGGGCAAGGGGCGAACGCCGCCAGGGTTGCGTGCTCGCTGAGCGGTTTGCATCAAGTCGATCCTGGCTGCCTGAGGTAACTGGTTGCCGGGCGGCACTTGGAAGAAACCGATACTTTTGGGTTGGTAGTTGATGTCTTCAATCGGATTAGGGCTTGTTCCTGTCCGGTCAATCGCGATTGACTGCAAGAAAATCTCATAGACCGAAATGTCGTATAACGGTACTGGCGGAATCTGGTAAGTTCGTTGTTGCTGGTCCCATATTCCATCTGGTGAAGATAGTTCAAAAGTCTCCACTATCGTCGCGCCGGCATCGCGTTGTAGTTCAATCATGGCAGCACCTCGACCAGCGATCTCAATCTCTTGAGCCGCGGTGGGATTCTGGATCTCGGCGACCAAAGCGATGGCTCGATCTGGAGAGTTGTTGACAAGTGTGACTTGCGCAGGTGGCAATGGGGCGTTAGCGATTACTTGCTGCGTGGTGTTCCGATAGATCGGTGGCAGTGCGAGAGCTGGTGGACGATCAAACCACCATTGCTGAGTTGGCATGAAGGCGATTGGTTGTAGAGAAATCGAGTTGTCGTACAGCGTTGCGCAGTAGCCGGGATACTGCAAGCTTTCGAGCAAGAAGTTGGTTGGATAGCCAGGGAATCGCTGCAGTCTCCATAATTGAGCTAAGGATGAATTACCTGGAAGGCACTGCAACGGTTGCATAGCACCGATCGCTTGCAATGCGTAAAACTGATCGTCGATATACCAATCGATGCGTGCTAGTGAATTGTTTAGAGGAGTGATAACCCAGTGCCCTTGTGCTTGATTGTATAAGCTCCGATCAAGCCAACTGAATCCGGAGGCGGGGCCGCGCTGCATTCGAGGGTCAACCAGCAACGACTGTGAGGCATTGTGGTGGACGCCGATGTAGCACGGCATTGGTGGGCGTTGAGATGCGACCGGCGCTGGAGCGCGTGATGACTGGTTCCCAGGTCGCACAATATTCGGCTGGCCGTTAGGATTGCGAACGATCTGAGCTTCTAGCTCTGATAACAACATGGGGAACAGCCCGCAGGCAATTCCAAAGAATAGACGCATGAGTGGTTGAAAGGATCGCTGCATGATAAGTTTGATCGTTGAATAAACTGGACCGGTAGTCTGTCAAGGATTCCTTTGTTATTGTAAGAGTTGTCGAAACGAGAAGTGGATTGTTTTCACAAAAGGAACAATTTCGATGAATTTAGGAGCAGAACAACGGCTGTTGAATGCTTGGGGGGAACATCAAAAAGGTCGGCTCAGCGCAGCTTTCACTGAGTACCGCTCTGTCTTAGAAGCTCATCCCGAGAATGCAAACGGCTGGTGTTATTTGGGGATCGCGCTGCATGATCAGAAACAGTATGCCAAGGCAGTGCAAGCCTATCAACGCGCGATCGAGCTGAGGCCGGATTTTCCGATCGCTTGGAACAATATGGGCAACTCGTTGCGATATGTGTTGGAATTTGAGAAAGCGGAAGCAGCGTTTGCCAAGGCGCTTGAGCAGCAACCACGTTATGCGAATGCGTACAAGAATCGAGCTGCGATGCGTGCCACTCGAGGCGATGTGGAGTTGGCCTGCCAGGACTATGAGCAAGCTTTGGCGCTTCAGCCTAACGATGCCGAGCTGCATCGCAACGTTGGTGTCTTGAAGCTGATGTTGGGGCAATTCGACGAAGGCTGGTTAGAGTATCGCTGGCGTTGGCAATGTAAAGAAGCGTCCATTATCAACACGACCAAGCCAAAATGGGACGGCGGCTCGCTGGAAGGAAAGACGCTGTTCCTATACTTCGAACAAGGCTTGGGAGATACCGTCCAGTTTATTCGTTACGCTTCCGTCATCAAGGAACGCACAAAAGTGGCACGCGTGGTAGTTCAAGCTCAAGCGGCTCTTGCGCCACTGCTACGTAAAACGTCAGGCATCGATGGCTGGTACGACGAATTTGATCCGATCAGCGAGCCATTTGACATGCACTGCTCATTGATCGACTGTGCGGACTTACTTGAGACGGACTTGAGCAACATACCTGGGAAGGTGCCCTATGTCCAACCAGCAGCTTATCTGGTTGATTATTGGGCTAGCTACTTCAAAGCATTGCCCAGTGATCAATCGCGAATAGGCATTGCTTGGCAGGGGAATCGCGATCATCAAGCCGATCATTTTCGTTCCATGAAGTTATCGCAGTATAGGCCGTTTCTAGGGCTGCCCGGTGTTCAGTTTTTCAGCTTGCAGCAGGGGTATGGCAGTGAGCAGGTTGAAGCCGAGGGGGGGCAAAGTAAGATCCATGTATTCCCGTTAGGGACCGACCAATCGAGCGGAGCTTTCATGGATACCGCCGCCATTATAAGTCAGCTTGATTTGGTGATCACGACCGATACGTCCATCGCGCATCTGGCTGGCGCGTTGGGTAAGCCGACCTGGGTGCTACTGAGCAAGATGCCTGATTGGCGTTGGTTGCTGGATCGCACCGATTCGCCGTGGTATCCGACGATGCAGTTGTTTCGCCAAGAGGTGGCAGGCGATTGGTCCATTGTCGCAGAACGAGTGGCCCAAGCACTCGCAAATTTTCCATCGCGTAGCGTTGTTAGCTGAGCTTGCCGTTCAAGTTATCGCTGCGTTGGTGCGTTTGGTTGGATAGTGGCCACATGCGGGCTTTGTTCAGGACTGATTGCTAAAGCTAGCCAGCCTTCGCGCGAGACGATCTGCGAAACAGCTAGGCCTTGCAAGCGTTGGTCATCTGCGACTTGCGTCTTGATCAATGGCAGTCTTGCGTGAGCGGCGAAGATGCGTCCAAAGATCGCTCGCAGTGGCAGGCGGTCTCGCATGCCCAAACGGTCTCCGTCAACACTGATGGCACCGGTTCGCACCAAGTCAGCAGCCAACCCATTGGCTTCCAAGCCGTACGTTACGCGAATTATAAAATTGCTCAAGTCGATGCGGCCTGGCTCTCTCAGTTTGGAAATCCGCAAGGCCAGCAAGATTTGGTCGTCAGCAAACTCGACGCAGATCGGATTCTGTGCTTCGAACTGGAGGACCACATTTTCAGGTAGGTCTGGGCGGTTCTCAATTAAACCCAGATTTAACCGTTGAGCAAGGTAGCCCATCAGTTCCGGGACTTTCCATTCTTTGGATCCGAGTTTCAATTGGCTGAACGTATTGTTGATCGCGGACTGATGGATCTGCAAACTAAGCATCGAATCGCTAGGCGCTTGGGGACGTGGGGTGCAGGCGGCCAAGGAGTCAAACGAAGCGAGTCGGTAGCGAGCGATAAGTCGTTTGTCGGTGGTTTGTAAATCGACCACATCTGAATCGATGCCGATAAACTGCAGGGGCTGAACAATCTTTTGTTGCAGTTGGGATTGGGCTGTCTGCAGTTGTTTATTGAGTTGGCTATCGAATTCTTGGTTCGTTTCATGCTTCACAATGTTCTGCGAGATGCGACGAGCGATCGGGCGTTGTTCACGCAGTTGTTGGTCGACGAAAAAGTGGACCAAGTCGCTAACGATGGGCAAGCTGTCGAAATCTGTTTCGACACCGCGTACCTTATCGGTCGAAGTCACGCTGGCAGGCGAGGCGTTGCTAACTTGTAACTGTTCCGCTGTGATCGTGATATCACGACTGGACGCAACATTCATTTGAGTCGCACTGTGTACTACGGCTGGCCATTTCTGGCTGACTGTCTTGCTCGCGATGTCGGCATTTAGATTTAATTGTACTTGCCAGGCGTGAGCATTCGGGACCAATCCAACGCTTAGCCGCGACTGCACAACGCTGCCACCCGTAGTCTTTGCGCCCAAGATATTCTGATTGACCGGGCGCGCGGTGCTGGGTGACTCTGGAATGAAGCGGTTGATCAAATCCGCTGAGACGGCAAAACGGATATTCGCGTTCCGATAGTAGGTGCTTATCGCATCACCTAGTGCCAGTTGGCTTGCGTTGTCCGAGTAGCGTAGGGATTGAAGCGTCGATACGATGGTCGCTGAGCAGCGATGCAGTGGGTCATTTTCGAGCGTTTCGAAATCCGAAAGCAGCTTTCGATAATCAATCGGCTTGATTGCCAGCGGTTGGACATATTCGGCCAGAGAGCGTACGCCCTTGCTGTCCAGCACTGCACGTTGTTGCGTAGTCACGCCGCGCCAGTTGATGCGGTCCAAAAATTGACGCACAACCAAGATGTCGAAGTTATCAAAGTTATCGGAAGCCGCGATTTGCTCGAAATGCCGAACCAGCAAATACTCATTCCAGCCTTCGACGTCCCCTGTTCCGGCCAGTTCACTGCTGAGGCTCTGAAGACGTGTCGCAAGCTCGCTTCGCGAAAAATTCGGTGCAGTTGTTTGTTCTGAAATACTGTTGGCTTGCAAGCAACCATAGACGCCTTGCCAGAGTTGCGCACGCCGCTTGATGCTGTACGCAGTGCGAGCTGTAGCTTCGCAGAACTGCAGTTCGGTACCTTGGGCTGATAGGGCCAGCATCTGGTCTGCGATGGAGTTCAAAGTCGAAATTGCGTCGAGGGTTTCAGGCCGGCAGTCACCCAGATTGGTCAGCAGTCGCAAACGCTCGTCAGCTTGTTTGGACAACTGCGATACCGATTGGAAGTTGAGCGCACTGTTGGCGGAAGCCAAAGTGACGTCAGAGTTCTGAGGGCTGTGATGCACGAATCGCGCAGCCGATTGTTGCTGGTGAATGGCAAGGTCGTTGAGTTGTTGGAGCTGTTTCAGCAGTTTTTGCGAAGTCGGCCAGACCGATTCCAAATGAGTTCGGAATGTGGGGCCGGTCTTCAAAAGCTCCGATGCAGAGTTCGAAGATGCGACGTCGCTGGTGGCCGAGGTAGATCGAAAGCTTGAGTTTTGGTTCTGGAACCACGGGGTATTGGCGGTGCGGCTGCGAAGGCCCGCTAGCCATTCTTCTTCGGAAACGCTCGAGGAGGGGCTTGCAAGCGCAACGCGAGCAATGGGGGCAACCGTCGGCGTGAGCGATGCGGTTGCTGTCCGAGAGCGGTATTCAAGCCAAGTCGACTCTGGGGGCGTAATCTCCGCAGCATAAATCTCTGGGACGGGATTGGTACGCTCCTCACCGAACTGTCGGTCGGCTCCCGCTTTGGAGATAGTGTAAGTGCGTCCAGACCAAGAGTCTGCCGTGGAGGCCGAGTAGCTTGGCAGAGTCCTTAGCGTCCAAGCAAAACCGGATAAGATCAGGGCGATGAAAGCTACCCAGATCCATCCTTTTGCACGATTTTTCCCGCGTTGCATCCTGCGTTACCTTTGGCGGGCTCGAAAAATCCAAGCCGTGGTTTGTATCTTGAGTCAAGTACGAATCGTAGACGAGAGCGAGGGCGGAGCGCATCGCAACGGGGCGTGCTAGACAGCTAGCGTCGCGCCGGTAGAGACACACTCACCTCGTTGTATTCGACTAAAGCGGACCAGAGGCTGAACCAAGCGGACGAAAATGGTAATGCATCGACAATTTTGGGCCCGTCTACTTGGTTGAATCGCTATATCTTCGCTTAGTTGCCTAGGTTTCAGTTGGGCGGGCGTTGTGGGTTTGCCTGAGACAACCGTCTTCACGGAAATAGTTTCGGGCGAAAGAGGAAAAACTTGTGCAAAAGCCGTTTGATTGGCTAAACTCGAGTGTACAAAGATTGTAAGTGCCAATCCGAAAGTGGGCGGTCCCTCGGCGGCTAGGCAGAAATATTGAGGAAATCGACAGGCTTCTGAAGGGGCCGGCTCCCATTCGGCTAGGCTTTAGCAATGTCGATAAGCTATTACTGAGTGCTTCAGCATCCACTTTAAAGAGTCTACCATGAACTTTCGCATTGCCTGTACCTGCGGTAAACAACTGGATGTTAGTTCTGCCAATGCTGGAAAGAAGGGGCGGTGTCCCGCGTGCAAAGCGCAGTTTGTGATTCCGGTTCCGCCGGGTGCGGTTCTTCAGGTCAAGCCGTTGGCTCAAGTGTCGCAGTCAGGAAGTGTGCAAGCCAAACAGCCGGTTGCTCCACATGTTGCGCCTGTCGGTCGTAGGGGGCTGGATGCAGCGTGGACCGATGTTAGTTCCGCCGCTAACAGTTCGACGTATGTTACCCCGGTCAGTTACGCTGGGCGTAGTGGATCTTCAAACAAAACCGCGATTGTCGTTTCAATAGCGGTTGCTTGTTCGTTGCTGTTTATGGGGGTAGCGGGTGCGATTGTTTACAAGGTTGCTTCCGGATTGGTAGCAGAAATGGAAAAAGCTGTCGTCGAGAGCCATGTTGATCCAGCTTCCCCGCCCATGGAGACGGACGTTCTGATTGCAAGCGAAGCGAAGAATACGCGTAGCGCCGTGGATGAAATACTAGCTCAAGGTGCCGATGCCTCACAAAATGGCAGTGGCTACTCTAGCTATTATGGCGCTGGTTATAGCGATGAGGGAAGCTCGGGAGCTGCTACAGCAGCGATGTACGAAAATCAAACTTATGGCGAAGATTATTCGCGCGAAAACAGCATTGCCGATACCATCGATCCAATTTCGCAAGCCAAGCTGAATGCGCCTTATGGAGGTCAAGAGTATAGTGATAGCAACAATGCGGCGCCACTTACTCGCGACAACGCTGGTTACGACGGTGGCGTTCAGCAATCAACGCCTATTACCCCAGTGGGCGGTTATGGCGGCTACAATGGTGGATCTCAGAACGCCGCGCCAGTCACTGGCGGCTACGGTGGATATCGTGGTGGCGGCCAATAGCATCTGAGTTGAGGGTCTCTTTCAAGAAGTTGGATTGTGACATCACAAATCATGCTGCTGGAACGCAGTGGTGTTGGTGCGGAAGTCTGGGACATCCGCGCATTATCTAGCACGCTGGCCGCGGAATATGACGCAGCGGCTCTTCAGCGGACGCTGTTGCGCAGCGGCTCGCAACAAGTGGAACTGGGCGAATTGTTCGAAGTGATCGGTGATCCGAACGCGGAACAGGTAACCATTAAAACCGATCGTCTGCTGCTGACGGCACTTGGCTACGGTTTGCGAGCTCGTCAACTGACATTGGTTGGACGTGGCGGTGATCAGATTGGTCAATGCATGCGGGGCGGAAAGCTCACAGTAGAAGGCGACGTAGGGGACGGTGCTGGAGCAGGTATGCGGGGCGGTCGACTGATGATCTTAGGCCATGCTGGTGATTATTTGGGTGCGATTTCTGCTCAATCAGGTAGAGGAATGCAGGGGGGCGATATCTTTGTTGCTGGCAGTGTGGGGGATCACGTCGGCCAGCGGCTTCGTCGAGGCACCATTTACATCGCAGGTAATACCGGGGGGGGCGGAGCATCGCAGATGATTGCTGGAACGATCGTGGTCATGGGCACCATCGGCGAACATTGGGCGGACTGTATGAAACGCGGTTCGATCATCTTGGGACAGCCTGCTGGTAATCAGTGGGGCTCGTACTTGTCGGAAGCGTATGAGTTTGAGCTAAGTTTTTTACCGATCCTCTGGAAGTACGTGCGTGAGCAAGTCGAAGGCCGTATTTCAGCCGTTCCGGTGACACGATGGGCTAAGCGTCAGGTTGGCGACCTTGCGTGCCATGGAAAGGGCGAGGTTCTGACTTTATCTAGGGCCAGCTAACCTCGTGCAGTTGGAAAACCGGAAGGTTTAAGCGTCATATTGTCTCGCAAAGGAAATTGGATCGCGGGAAAAGCTTGTTTACTATTGCCAAGATTGGCCCTCCCTGTTCAAACTGGTGGTCTTCGGCATTGCGGAGCGCGACCCTGGAGTCGTCGTTGCGGCCGAAATCAAAAAGGGAATTGGTTTTCGCACGGAGCACCTCGGGAATGTCGCGGAGTTTAGTTTTGGAAGCACGACGTATCGTCGATGAGCATAAAATAGCGTTTGTCATCGAATTGATTTCCAAATCTCTCAAGAACGTTCGCCCTCAGCAGTTGTTGCTAGCGCGCCATTGTCGTATTCAAAACGATCCTTTGCTGCTGGAAACGGCAGACAGCATCAACTTGCACTTCGAGTATTGCAGCCAGGATCTGGCGATTACCAACGGGCGAGCTGACGTTGGCGAAGTAATTCTGGCGCTTCCAAAGAAGACGCTCTTTTCGCTTGGGACTGCGACTGCAGGAGCAATGGTGGCCAGTACCGCTGCAGGCATTCATACTCAGTGCGACTGTGACAACAAAGCGCCGTGTTTGCACGTTGTCGCGGCGCTGGAGGACTTGCGCAAGAAGTTGACGCTGCGATCGCATGTTGAGGCGGCTGAGTGGTTCAATCAGCGTAGCAGCGATGGCAGTGATTTAGGCCGCTCCTTGTATGAATCGCTGCAAAGCCATTGGTCGGACGTTTTGCAGACCGATGTGGAAGAAGACACTGAACTGCGTTTGCAGTGGCGTTTGTCGGGCTTTTTTCCCGACACCAAGGCTCGTTACAGCACCAAATCCTTGCCCAGTGTGAGTTGCTTTTTGCAAAGCGAGCGCAAACGAGGCGGCTGGACCAAGGGGCGTGAATTAAAATCCATTCTTGACTCCGCACCCGCGACGGCTTTCAAGCATCCGAATGACCGGGTGATCGCAATGTTGGTCGAGACATTGCAGCGAAGCTATGGCGAAGATTATGCTCGATTGTTGCGTGAAGTCCTATGGCTGCTGCCTGGCCATCCGGGCGTTGCAACGGAATCGATCGGCGAATGTGAACCGGCCAATGTGGTGATCGAAGATCTGACGTTGAGCATGGAAGAAGACGGCGAAATGTATCGACCTCGTTTCCGTATTGCAGATGTCGACCTCGATTATGCAAGTGATCGCATCACGCTATATGAATTAGGGCGTGGAAGACATTTAGTTGTGTTGCCAGACCGTTCGCGGCGAACGCTGATAGCCAGTGAAATTGACCCCGGTATTTATTCGTTGATGTCGTCGATGGCGATGACCCGCTCGCGGTTCGCGCGCTTTGATCATGAGACGGCGGAACGATTTTCAGACCTTGTTGCTGCGCAATCGAAGCAACGTGGTTTGAAGATGGAGTTGCCTCAATCGTTAGCGGGTCCTGAACGTTTGCTCGAGCCCAAGATCGAATTGCATTTGGTTCCGCGACAACCGGCTGGGCTGGTAGTGATGTTGAGGACCGCTTGTGAGGCTGTCGATGAAGCGCCGGTGCCAGGTATTGAGCCTGAGCGATTGCGGGTGGCCACTGCGGCTGGTCGTTTCCAGCTCCTGCGAAATCTGTCCGAAGAATCGCGATTGGCTGATGAATGGATTGAGATGTTGGGTTTGCAGGCGATGTTTTACGAGGGCCCGTATACTTGGATTGCTGACAGCGATGATGCTGCATTAGAGCTCTTAGCTCGCATCCAGGAGTTGGGCGAAGCGGCATTGCAAGTTTGTTGGCCCAAGTCACAGCAAATGCGTTTGGTCGGTGAACTTGTGCCCAAGAAGTTGCAGGTCAAGCTGAGTTCGCAGCGCGATTGGTTCGGGCTGGAAGGTATCGCGGAAGTCGAAGGCATCCAAGTCCCGCTGGCGGAGTTGTTGGCAGCTTTGCGTCAAGGGCGCAAATTTATTCCGCTGGGTAACAATCAATTTGCGGCCATTTCGGATCAGTTCCGACAACGCCTGCGAGCGATCGCGGACGTTTCGCAAAACGATATGGGGCCGATCAAGATTGGTCGGGCGGCGGTGCCTATTGTCTCTGAGGCTTTAGGTGACGATATCGATTTGGTGACCGACTTGCAGTGGGACGAAGCTCTGCGTCGCATGGCGGAAGCTCAATCCTTGAATCCAGAACTTCCGTCCGATCTCAACGCGACCTTGCGTGATTATCAAACGGCAGGCTTCCAGTGGCTGAGCCGATTGTCGCACTGGCAAATGGGTGGGGTGCTAGCGGACGATATGGGTTTAGGGAAAACCGTCCAAGCCCTTGGTGTGTTGTTGGATCGTGGCAAGGCTGGGCCTGCATTGATTGTTGCGCCGACGAGTGTAGGGGGTAACTGGGTGCGAGAAGCTGAGCGTTTTGCACCTCGACTGAAGCCTCATCTGTACCGTGAACATGATCGCCAGCAGTTGATTGAAAGTGCTGGGCCGGACGATCTGGTGATCGTCAGTTATCAATTGTTGCAAAGAGACGTGGAATACTTCGCATCGCGGAAGTGGCATACGTTGGTTTTGGATGAAGCGCAATTCATTAAGAACTACCAGACAAAAACGTCACAGGCGGTGCGACGCATTGAAACCGACTGGCAGGTGGCTTTGTCCGGTACGCCGCTGGAAAATCATCTGGGTGAGTTGTGGTCATTGATGCGGGTGATTTGTCCCGGTTTGTTGGGCTCGTGGGAACGCTTCCGAAAGCAGTTTGCAGAGCCGATCGAACGCGATCGTGACCGCGAACGGTTGGAAGGTTTGGGACGGTTGGTTCGACCATTCATTTTACGTCGTACCAAACGCGAAGTGTTGCAAGAGTTGCCACCAAGAACCGAGATCGTGCAGTACGCGGAGCTCAGCGAAAACGAACGCAAGAAGTACGATGCGGCGCGGATGGCGGCACTCAGCGATTTGACATCGACGGTGCAAGGCGACAATGATCAGCAGAAGCGAATGCGTGTCCTGGCTTGGCTTACCAAGTTGCGTCAGCTCGCCTGTCATCCACGGTTGGTCGATACGCGCTGGACAGGCACATCGGCCAAATTGGATATGTTGATGGAGATCGTCAGCGAGTTGCGAGAGGGAGAGCATCGCGCTTTGGTGTTCAGTCAATTCGTGCAGCATCTCACGCTCGTAAGGCAGGCGTTGGACAAAGCCAACATCACTTATCAGTATTTGGATGGTGCCACGCCAGCGGGCAAACGTCAGCAGGCGATTGATGCTTTTCAAGCAGGTGAAGGCGAGTTGTTCTTGATCTCGCTGAAGGCGGGTGGTACCGGTTTAAATTTGACTGCGGCCGACTATGTGATTCACATGGATCCATGGTGGAACCCTGCGGTGGAAGACCAGGCGACGGACCGTGCCCACCGCATTGGGCAAGAGCGGAGCGTAACGGTTTATCGGTTAGTGGCAAAGGATACGATTGAAGAGCAGATTTTGGCACTGCATGAAGAGAAACGCGAGTTAATCTCTGGCGTGCTTGATGGAGCGGATCGGGCAGGTAAGATGAGCAGTGAAGATTTGATCAACCTTATTCGAGTTGGTCTGCTGTCCTAACTGCTTTGCTCTGGGCCGGTTTGCCTGAATGAAACGTCCACATGTCGCTTATCTAGCCAGCCCGGTCACGATTCCGGGCGCCATTCACCGTCGTGATGATGCGTACGAACATGATTTGACGGTTGGTCATTTAGGCTTGGGCATGCACTACATTGGGCGCACGCTGGAGTCCGTTTCATGGGACGATCCAACGGTGGATTGGTCCCGATACGAAGCCGCCGTTGTTGGTACCACTTGGGATTATACGCGTCGGTTAGATGAATTTCTCGATACGTTGGCGGTGATCTCCACCCAGACCTTGTTGCTCAATTCGCTTGCCACGATCAGGTGGAATACCCGCAAGAGTTACCTACAAGATTTGCAGGCGGCGGGCTGTGAAACAATACCAACGTTGTGGTACGAAAGCGTTGAAGTGGATGCATGTCGGACTGCGTTTGGGCAATTCCATTGCGACACGATTGTGATCAAGCCTCAAGTCGGAGCAGGCGCGTGGCGACAATCGAAACTTCATTGCAATGACCACTGGCCCGATGCCGATCAGTTGCCGATTGGGCCTGCAATGGTGCAACCATTTCAATCCAGTATTACCACCGAAGGCGAGATGTCGTTTCTGTTTTTTGGAAACGATTTTTCGCACGCAGTTATCAAAAAGCCAGCGAAGAAGGATTACCGCATACAGTCGACTTATGGTGGTTACGATGTTCCACACAATCCAGATGCTTGCGATGTTTGGGCAGCACAACAGGTGTTAAACTTTGTGCCTGAACCGCTGTTGTACGCAAGAGTAGATATGGTGCGTGGCGATGATGGGCGTTTGCGATTGATTGAATTGGAAGCGATCGAACCTTACTTGTATCCACTATATGCACCGCACATGGGCCATCTCTTTGCGAAGGCGTATCTCAAACTTAGGACGTAGAGGCTGAATCGATCGTGGAAAACGTCCATCTTGTTTGTCCCATAGCATCTGCCATCGATCGTTTGGCGCAGCAGATTCGCGTTGTCGGATCGGAAAGCGTCGCGGTACTAGCGGCCGCAGGACGTGTGACCAGCGAAGACTTATTGGCGGATCGTGATAGTCCAGCGTGTGATGTTTCGGCCATGGACGGTTTCGCCTTTGCCATGAACGATTTTCGGCCAAGCCGCCGACTGCCTGTGGGGGGACAATCGGCTGCTGGTCAGCCAGCGGAGCCAATTCCAAGAGGGCAAGCAGTCAAGATTTTTACCGGTGCACCAGTGCCTTCGGGGGCAGATACAGTAATTGAGAAAGAGTTGGCTCAGGAAGACGCAGAAGGCGTTTCTTTTCAGATCGAGCCCAGCGGATTGCGAATCGGACGGAACGTTCGAAAACAAGCCGAAAATGTCCGTTGTGGTGCAACGGTATTAAAGAAGGGAACTTTGGTCACGCCTCACGCAATGGCGTCGCTGGCAAGCTTTGCTGCTGCTCAAGTCTCGGTGCGCAAGCACGTGCGGGTCAGCATTCTGAATACCGGCAATGAATTGATCCCACCAGGGCAAATGGTCCAGCCTTGGCAAATCCGCGATAGCAATGGTCCGTTTCTAGAGTCGTACCTTCAGCGATTGAATTATGTGAAATTGATTCGACGGCAATCGGTTTTTGATGACCGCCGACTTTTGCGGGATGCGATCCATCAATCGCTCAATGACAGTGACGTCGTGTTGATGACCGGTGGCGTTTCTGCGGGTGACTATGATTTTGTTCCCGCAGTGCTAAAAGATTTAGGCGTCGAAACAATCTTTCACCGGTTGCCGCAAAAGCCGGGCAAACCGGTCTTTGGCGGTGTTGGTCCCAATCAACAGTTGGTCTGTGGCTTGCCTGGCAACCCAGTAAGCGTGGCTGTTACCGCGCGACGTATTGCTTGGCCGCTATTGCAATATGCGGCAGGATTTGATCGTCGTTGTTTAGATGGTACGCCAGTCCAGGTTACCGTGGGGGGGGCGTTTCCCGGAAGCCCGCTAGTTTTATTTCAATTAGCCCAACGAGCAGATAGTGGTGAAATTTTAGTCGAATCGAATAAAGGGTCCGGAGATTTGGTCTCGTTGGGAGTGAGCGACGGCTTTATTGAGCAGAATCCTTTTGTCCCTATGCCATCCAATCGCAGATTATTCTATGCTTGGCACAACTAGCGATTCTCGAGTTCTGCTTCTACTGTTGAAGGGTTTCCATGGCATCCGATTTCAAGATCTTCTTCCGGCAGTTTCGCGAGAACTTTGAGTCGACTGGTGCCGTCGCTCCTAGCAGTCGTTTTCTTGGCAGAGCTTTGGCGAGGTTTGTGGGGCAAGAGAACCGGCCGTTGCGAATTTTGGAAGTTGGCCCAGGTACGGGAGCAGTAACCACTGAGATTCTCCAGCGATTAAGGCCGGATGATCGCTTGGAGTTAGTTGAGTTGAATGCGCAGTTCGTGGAGGTGTTGAAAGACAAGTTTCAATCACAAGCGAACTTTCAGCGGCATCAGGGGCAAGTAGAAGTGATTCAAGATCGCGTAGAAACGTTAGTCGATCGTGAGCCTTATGACTTAATCATCTCGGGACTTCCGTTAAATAATTTCGACCCGGTAGTCATTGAGTCGATTTTGTCAACGTTTGAAAAGCTGCTCAAGGCTGGCGGAACACTTAGTTTCTTCGAGTATATGTTCTTCCGCGGTTTACGCAGTATCAGGCCAGGACGGATGCAAGATGTTTCGGCAATCCTGACTCCATGGCTACAGCAGCATGAGTTCCGCCGCGACTGGATCTGGGCCAACATGCCCCCAGCATGGGCGCATCATGTTCGATTTGAATGATCGTATTGCTTAGCGTTGAAAGATTGGAAGATAGCCGAGGTCTAGTTGCAGCATAATCAAATTGCAGGCCGTGATGTAGACCGCGTTGATCTGCCCATCCCATGAGCCATCAGTGCGTTGCTCCTGTGCGATGCGGTCGTACAGTTTGCGACGGAACGGCAGCCACTGCTCGTCGCCTTCGCGATAGACAACTTGGCTGTAATACATATAGGTATAGTGCCAGTGTCCGAAGGCTTCTGCGTTGGAACTAATATCGTAGAGAGTTTTCTTGCAGTAGCTTTGCATCTCGGGCACGTGCTCGCTGTCGTAATCACCCGCATTGTAAAGCGCTGCCAGCGAAGCGGCGGTAATGGCCGGCCGCGATGTTCCCATTTGGTTACTGGAGTAGCTAATGCCGCCGTCGTCGTTTTGGCAGCGATACATATACTCCTTGGCCGAGCGAATGATCTCCGCTGGTACTGCTAGCCCCGCGTTGCGACATCCCCGCAAGCCTTGCACCTGAGTGATGGTGGTGCTGCCCTCGTCGTAGTCGCTTCCGTCCGCAGCGCTCACATAACCCCAACCGCCAGAAGATGTCTGCGCGTTGCCGCAAAACTGGATCGCTTTGTTTAAGGCAACCACCAATTCTTCGCGACGATCGGCATAACCTTCTTCACCTAGCACTTGCGATAAAAACAACATTGCGAAACCATGCCCGTAGGTGTAACGCACGTCGGAGGTGGGATCGCCGATCAATCCATTAGGGCGGCATTTGCTGAGCAGGAAGTCCGTCGTCCGCGAAATGTTCTTTGCGTAGGGGCCTTGTGTGGAAGTTGACCCCGAGCAGAGCATGGCTAAACCAGCCAATGCCGAAAGCGCGGTAGGGTAGGGCGGTGTATTCCACTGACCGCGAGTGGACTGGGTGCGGGCAAGGTACTCCAGTCCGCGTCGTGTCGTATTGTTCCACGCAGGATCTCGGTCGATCGATTGCTGCGCATATCCACAAGCGGCGGGTGGGCCGACGCTGTTCAGCCAAGCGGCGGTTCCTACGCAACCCAAGGAACTTCGCAGAAAGAGTCGTCGGTTTGGTCTGGTGTTTTGTGACATAACCATTATTAGACCGTTCTGGTCGAGTGGTGTGTAGTGGTTGGAATGCTTGGCGAAAAGGATCTTGAAAAAAGGTTTGTTTAAAAGCCAGATCGGAATAGCGCACATTCATTTTTCAGAATACGTTTCGGATAATCCGATAACGCAAGATACGTTCTTTTCGTTTCTATTGTCGTTAGTTTGTAGCGTTTTGGAAGTCTATGCCGGCTCAGACCCCAGTGAAAGACTCAGCCATGAAGAAAAACGCCAAGAAGCGTCGATGGAAGGTGAAGGTCGCTTCGCTCAGTCCGGACGTTCCTCTGACGTACGATTTGTATGATGATCTGGGGAAATTGCTGGTCCCGGCCGGTAAAAAAGTCTCTCAAGCAATCATCAACCATATGCTCGACCGTGGGCTCGCATGGTTGCTGATCGATTCCGATATCGATACAAGTGATCCGACCGTAGAGCGACAGACGCGACCGTACAATCCAAGTACGGTGGCTCTGCTAAATCGTTCATTTGAGGAATGTGAGCAGGCCTTCGAACAGAATCTTGTCAATCTCATGGCCGGCGGAATTGTCGATGTAGCATCGATCGAAGTCTTGTTGGACGTCTTTTCTGCCGAAGCAGAAAGGGACATCGCCCCAGTGCTTTCTACGATTTTTGAGGGCGGTAAGAAGCACCTAGATCTGCGGAAGCAAATCGTCCAGCGAGCAGTAAGGACCGCCGGGTTAGTCGTATCCCTGGGAGTGGCGATGCAACTGTCGCCTCTGGATTTACGCTCGCTGGGGTTCGCCGGCTTGCTCAGCGATGTAGCGTTGATGCAGCCTGAGCCCTTGATGGATATCGCATCGGCCGGGGGTCGGTTGAGCGCGGCGAGAAATTACTTGCAGCATCCAATTCGCAGTAGTGAGATGACTATTGGGCTGAAACGCGTCCCGCCCCTGGCGCGACTTCTGATCACGCAAGTTCACGAGCAACTCGACGGCGAAGGTTTTCCGCTCGGGATATCGTCAGGACGTATCCATCCTTTGGCCAGGCTATTGAGTGTCGTGGATGCGTACGTTTCGATGACAGAGCCGCTTGGCAGTCAGTTGGGCATCATACCGTCGGATGCGATGGCATGTTTGATCTTTCATGCCCGCGAAGGCCGCTTCTGCTATAGAGCAGTGCAGACATTGTTGCATTCAGCTTCGATGTATCCTGTTAGTTCGCATGTCTTGTTGGATAATGATATGAGGGCTAAAGTCGTGCGTGCTTGTCCGGGCGAACCAACCAAGCCAGCGATCATTCTAGATGGCGAGAAGGATGACATTGTCGATCTTCGATGCTGTCCGGTCCGGGTGGCTATGCCGGTCCAAGATAATCGCGATGCGAACATTGGACGACTCAAACTATCTAAGCTTAGCGAGCCTGTCTGGAACATGACCAGTCTCGACCATGTGGTGCTGTAGGCCGTCGGCCATCAGCCAGTGCAGCGCTGGCTGCGAATCCTTGCCGAAGCCCTTGGTGACAAATGTTAAGAGATGTTTAAGAATTGCAGTTGCGAGAACTGTGGCAAACCTTTCGGTCTGTTGTCGCAATCAACACTGGGCGAGAAGTAAGGCCTTCAAGCAAGCATTATATGCCTGCGCCACGATCGCTATAATCGCGAATTGTTAAGAAACGTTTAGTGTTAATGATTTCTTCATAATCGCCGACGCCAAGAGCCGTTTCTGTTGTTTGCAATGCCCATTACTCTACTGCCCAAATAAGCCGTTGGGATGTCGCGGACTTGCAAGTTCCATTGCAATGCAGCGCAAGTTGCGAACCTATGACGGTACGTCGGAAACAGATTTCGGTTTACGATCGATTCCGCCATTTTGGTGTCAATGAGTCGATTGCAAGTGGTAGGTTCTAATTGGGAGATGTGACAAGTATGTCGCGGTACAAGTTTCAGGGTCAGCGTGGTTTCACGTTGGTCGAATTGTTAGTGGTGATCATTATCATCGGAATTCTTGCAGGATTGTTGTTGCCTGCGGTGCAAAACGCTCGTGAATCTGCACGACGCATGCAATGTTCCAGCAACATGCGCCAGATGGGAATTGGGATTCTGGGCTACGAAAGCTCGTACCGCGTACTGCCAGCGGCTGGTGAAGGGATTGAGCCTACTTTATTTGCGGCTTATCTCAATTCACCCAGTGCAGCGACGGACATTTTCACGCCTGCGGGTAAGTTTGTGAATGGTCGAGGGCAACTCGACCAATCGGTCAGTCCATTCATCTCGATTCTGCCATACATCGAGCAGAACGCAATTTACAACCAATATAACTTTGCTTACGAGTATATGGATCGCCGGGCTAGTCTGAATCCCGCGACCAATACATTCAACGAAGAGTTTGGTAATGTTGGAGCGGCTCGCACTCAGATTCCAATCTACAATTGCCCATCCAACCCCGTCAATAATATTGACGATCCACAAGGTTATGGACGCTTGGATTACTTCGCAACGTGCTATACCGATATCAGCCCAGGTCCGACCGTTCGTCCTACTTATGGACCTGCAGGGACGAGAGACAAGCGGTCGTCGATGGACGGTGCATTGAGCTTGTATGCCTCTGGTGTTGCATCCATCATTGACGGTACCTCGAATACAATTGCGTTTATCGAGGACGCTGGCAAGACCCACGTCACTCAAGGTTGGAATACTGCTTCGAAGCGTCGGAGCCCAACTTGTATCGCCGGCTTTGGCTTTGGTTGTGCGACGGGAGACGGTGGTTCGGCTTCGGATGTGACTTACTATACCGTGCATCGTTGGGCAGATTCAGACGCTGCTGGTTCGGGAGTATCCGGCCCTCCATACACTGGCGGTGCGAAGCCTAATGGTTATATCAATCAGAACAAGAACCCGTTGGGTGGTCCGAACACGGGCAGCACAACGGTCTTCAACGAAACCAATTGCCCCTGGTTCCGAAATAACTGCGGGCCTAACGACGAGCCATTTGCATTCCACGCTGGTGGTGTCAATCTGACGCTGGTCGATGGCAGCACGCACTTTTTATCGGAGTCCATTGATGGTGTGACTCTTCGATACATGGTCACTCGGGCAGAGCAACTGCAGCCCAAGAAGAGCCCGCTTCAATAATCGCGTTTTGCATAAAGCGGTGTCACACACAAGAGACGCTTGGCAAGTTTTCAACGACTGCCAAGCGTTTTTTATTGGTGTTGAAGCTGTGCACCAGTGCTCAAGTAAAGTGAGCATTTATCAAGCGCGGCATGGCCTCTCGTTGGAACCGTAGCGAGGTCAAAAGATGAGGTGCGGTAACAGCTCATAAAAAAAGGTCCGGGCAATGCACCGGACCTTTTGGATAGGGTTAGACGAATTCTTTAATCTAAATTAGGAATCTGCCAACGGTTTTTTCTTTTCGGTGATGACGGGCGATTGCGGAGCCTTCTCGGCATTCAATTCAATGTAGCTTTTCCATTCATCAGGCACGTTGTCTTCGTGAAAGATCGCTTCGACGGGGCACTCGGGCACGCAAGCTTCGCAGTCGATGCACTCTTCAGGATGAATATAAAGCATGTTCTCGCCTTCGTAGAAGCATTCTACTGGGCAAACCACAACACAATCGGTGTAACGGCAACCAACACAGGGCTGAGTAACTATGTGAGCCATGTAGTAAACCTTTCTAGACTCCAAAACCTGACAACTTCGCGGAACCAACTCTGGTTTCGTCGCGAAACGAAGCCTGGCTAAAAAAATTCGACGCGGAATCTACCGCGAAGCTCGGAAAACGCCAAAAACCGGCGAAAACGCCGCAATGCTTAGCAACTATCCACATGCTGGTATCGTAGGTAGCCTAGAATTGCGTGTCAAGTTGCTGGGAACTGCTTGCGATAGTGTTTTCGGCTACCTAAGATTGGTATGTTGCACTTTAACTCTACTTGGCTAGCAAATCGTGGTACTTCTAAATGTCGACCGAGAACTTCTGGAGCGTTGCCTTCAGAGGTCGCCTGAAGCCTGGGAAGCGATGGTTGATCGCTTTTCCGGACTGGTGGCGCACGTCGTCGACCAAACGGCGTTGAATCGTTCGCTGGCCTTGGACCATGCCTCCCGCGACGATTTGATTGCGGAGGTTTTCTTGGTCTTGGTCGAGAATAATTTCGCTGTTCTGCGACGATTTCGCGGAAACAGTTCCTTGGCGACCTATCTGGCCGTAGTGGCGCGTCGAATTGTCGTTCGTTCACTGCGAAAGAATCGCCTATTGAAGGGTCAAACCATTTCTACCACGACCAAAGATCCTGCAGTATTTGCGGCCGCTGTGTCAGATCCGACGCAGTTGGATAATCGCCAAGAGTTGGAAGCCGCCCTAGCTCTGCTGACCAGCGAAGAGGCGACCGCAGTGCGGATGTTTCATTTGGAAGGCAGGACCTACCGCGAGATTAGTTCCCAGATCGGGATGGCCGAAAATAGCATCGGCCCATTTCTGACTCGAGCTCGGGAGAAGCTGCGAAAGAAGGCCGAGTCGTAGTCAGATCCTATGGATTGCAATTGCTGAAAAGTACGATTCTTTATGCTCAGAAGGCGATACAAAGATGAAGGTCCTGGCAGCTTGTCTTGGTTTCGCGGTTGTAGCTTCTGCAGGTTTCGCCCAGGCCCAGCCCGGTTCACACATCCCTTCAAGCGCGCCGCTGAATATTGTCTTGCTGATCGCCGATGATCTTGGGTATGGCGAAATGTGGCGGCAAGATCAGTCCCGGATTGCTACTCCCCATCTCGATCGTTTGGCAATCAGCGGGACTCGTTACACCCAGGCTTATGTAACGGCACCAAACTGCAGCCCCTCTCGCGCTGGAGTATTCACCGGGATTACGCCAACGCGATTTGGGTATGAATTCAATCCCATTGGTGCTCGCAACGATGACCCTCACACAGGTTTGCCGCCACAGCAGGTGACGATTGCCGAATTCCTCAAGGGGTACGGTTATACGTCAGGTCTGATTGGAAAATGGCATTTGGGAGGGGCCGCGGACTTTCATCCCCTAAGGCACGGCTTTGATGAGTTCTACGGTTTCTTGCATGAAGGCCACTTCTATCAACGGTCACCTTGGCCGGAGCTTGTTTCAATGCTGCGCAGATCCAAGCTACCCGGATCCAACACGGGGCTATTTTGGGCAAATGAGTCTGTAGCCTACTCTACGCACACAGGCCGCGACGAACCGGCCTATGATGCGAATAACCCGATCTTGCGAAATAGTCAACCTATCAATGATGCCGATTATCTCACGGATTCCTTTGCGAAGGAGGCCGAGGAGTTCATTGAGCGTTATCAAGCGGGCTCCTTCTTTTTGACGGTGGCATTTAATGCTGTTCACAGTCCTTTGCAGGCCAAGAAATCAACCTTTGATGAAGCCGAAGATATTCCAGATTTGCAACGAAGAATCTTCGCTTCCATGCTGATCGATATGGACATAGCCGTCGGCAGAATCTTGTCCGCTTTGGAGCAACGAGGTTTGCGGGAGAATACCTTGGTGTTCTTTCTCAGCGACAATGGCGGACCTACTCGCGAGTTGACCTCTAGCAACTATCCATTGAAGGGAGAGAAGGGAAGTATGTATGAAGGTGGGCTGCGTGTCCCATTTGTTGCAAGCTGGCCTTCGAAATTACCAGCAGGCGAGGTAAGTGCGAAGGTTGTCAGTTCCTTGGATATTTTTGCGACGATTGCACAAGCTGTAGGTGGGAGTATTCCCGATGGTCTGGAAGGTCAGGATTTGCGTCAGTTGTCCACGGGCGATCAAACGTCAAAACATCGGGAGTTATTTTGGCGTCAAGGAACGCGAGCGGCGTTTCGATCGGGAGACTGGAAGATCGTTTGTAACCGCTTGGATGGAGAAAGGAATCGTGAGTGGGAGTTGTATGAGCTTGGGACCGACATGCAGGAGAGCCAAGACTTGTCGCAAAAAGAACCTGCGATCCTACAGGCTCTTGCGAATTCATGGGAACAATTCAATGCGCAAATGAGCGCGCCGCTGTTTGGGCCCTGAACATCCCAAGCCTATACCGCATCCACTTCTGGATGCACGTAGGGCTCGCGATACTTACGTCGCAGTAATTCGTTTGCCGCTTCGTCGTCTTTAATTTTACCTGCGGCTTGGTCCCAAGTCAGCGACCGTCCCAATTCCATCGACATGTTGGCCAGGATGCACGAAGCCGTGGAAATGTGTCCTTGCTCGATATCTGCCACTGGTCTGGAGCGATTCTGGATGGCTTGCAAGAAGTCTAGCATGTGTCCGCGGATGGCCGGTGCCACATGCTTTTCAAGATCTTTTTCGGTCTGGTCTTCTGGGTATTGCTCCAGTTCGAAAGTGACGTCTTTGTGAATGGGCGTGCCGCCATTGCGTGGGATAAAGTCATAGCTGTTAACGCTGAGCTTCAATGTTCCCTTTTCTCCATACAGAGTTGCACCCCAAGGGTATTTGGGATCAGGAGCGTCTCCCCAAGAGCGATGTTGCCAGATGACGTCCAGTTCAGGAAAAGCAAAGGTCGCCGATTGAGTGTCTGAAATGTTGGCAATGGATTCTTTGTCAACATAGATACCGCCGGTGCTGCTGACCGTAGACGGCCAACCGAGGTCGAGCATCCAGCGCACGGTATCCAGCATATGGATGCACATGTCACCGACGATACCATTACCGTACTCCATGAACGCTCGCCATGATCTTGGGTGCATCGTTTTGTTAAAGGGTCGCATGGGCGCAGGGCCGGTCCAGGCATCGAAATCTAGATAGTCTGGCGGCGTGGAGTTGGGTGGATTACCTTTGGCCCGCATGTGGTAGTAGCAGTAGATTTCGGCCATCGCGACCTTGCCCAATTTGCCTTCATCGACGATGTTCTTTTTGGCTTCGATCAGATGCGGCGTGCTGCGACGTTGGGTGCCAACTTGTACGACGCGGTCGTATTTTCGAGCGGCTGCCAGCATGGCTTGGCCTTCCACAATGTCGACCGAGATTGGCTTTTGAACGTACACATCGACGCCGCTCTTGACCGCTTCGATCATCGGTAAGGCGTGCCAGTGGTCCGGCGTCCCGATCAAAACGATATCGAGGTCTTTCTCGGCCAGCAGTTGCTTGTAGTCCGAGTAGAGACGCGGGCGTTTCTTCGAGGCTTGACGCTCGGCGACGAGATCTGCAGCGCCGGAAAGCATTTGCGAATCGACATCACACAGAGAGACGACTTCCACCGGAGCGACTTGGATCAAACGCAGTAAGTCGGCCTTCCCATACCAGCCTGTTCCGATCAAGCCAACACGTTTGGCAGGCTGGTCGGCTAGAGCTGCAATGGTCTCTTTGTACTGGGCTGCGACCATTGCCGCGGCTCCGGTCGTCGCCAAGCTGTTTCGTAAGAAGATTCGACGGTCCATAATTTCCTCTGTTGAGTGAATAATTCGAGTAGTGCGAGTCGGTTTTGCGGTCTGCGTAAAGTTTGCCTTTGACTGCAGGGTTGAATCATAGTAAAGATTATAGCGACTACCTGTGAAGATGTTGGCCTGCGCGATCGACGTTTTCCAGCAGCCGCTGATTCGAGCAACCTTTTTGGGGCCATTTGGTCGATGATAACCAGAGTGTAATTTCTCGTAATGGCTGTGCTCCTTTCGTAATCCGGTACCTAGCTCCCAAGGAAGTTTCCAAAGCATGTGCGGCATCGTCGGCTACGTTGGCAACAAAGATTCGGTTTCCTTTCTCGTCGATGGGCTTCGGCGACTTGAGTATCGCGGCTACGACAGTGCGGGCGTGGCAACATGGAACCCCAACTCCGGGCTGCAAGTGTGCCGTTCGGTTGGCCGTATTGATAAGCTAGCGGAAGTCGTCGTCAATAAGAAGCAGGCCGGTCATATCGGGATCGGCCATACACGTTGGGCTACGCACGGTCCCGCAACCACAGAGAATGCTCACCCGCATCTGGGAGGCCGAGGTGCGGTGGCGATTGTGCACAACGGAGTGATTGAAAATTATGATACGCTAAAGCAGATGTTGATTGCGAAAGGTTACGTCTTTCAGTCAGCCACGGACACCGAAGTCATCGCTCATTTGATTGCCGATGCGCTGCGAAGCTTGGATGCGGACAGTGAACAGGAGGATCGCAGCAACGCGGAAAAGCTAGCTGCTTCCGAAGGCTCCAATGCAAAATATGTCGAAGCGGTTCGCAGTGTGTTACCGATGCTGCGCGGGACCTATGGATTGGTGGTTCTGTTCCGCGACAAACCGGATTTATTGGTGGCCGCTCGCTGTGGGTCACCTTTGGTGTTGGGCGTAGGGCGTGGAGAGCAGTTTATTGCCAGTGATACTTCACCCCTGGTTGGGCACACCGATCGAATTATCTATTTGGCCGATCATCAGTTGGCTGTATTGACATCGGATTCCATTCAAGTTGTGCACCGCGATCAAGGTCGCGTGCGTCCCGATGTCCGTGTCTTGGAGAGCACCGATCAGAATGTAACCACCGATGGCTTTCCGCATTACATGTTGAAAGAGATCTATGAGCAGCCAAATGCGATTCGCAATGCGATGCGAGGCCGATTGGATCGTGAAAGTGCGACGGCGAAATTCGGCGGATTGAACTTGACGCCTATTCAATTGCGCAGTGTTGATCGCATCATTCTGACCGCTTGTGGTACCAGTTGGCATTCGGCGCTCGTTGGAGAGTATTTGATTGAGACCTTCGCGAGGTTGCCTGTAGAAGTCGAATATGCCAGCGAGTTGCGTTATCGCAATCCACCCATTGACCGCGATACGCTGATCTTTGGTATCACGCAAAGTGGCGAGACCGCTGACACGCTGGCCGCATTGAGGGAGATGAAACGCAAAGGCCATCATACGCTAGCGATTTGTAACGTGATCGGCAGTAGTATCGCGCAGGAAGCAGACGGCGGTATCTATCTGCATGCCGGGCCGGAGATTGGCGTAGCATCGACCAAGGCCTTTACCAGTCAATTAACCGTGCTGTCGATGCTCGCATTGTACTTCGGTCGTTTGCGGCACATCAGTTTCGAAGCTGGCCTGCGGATCATCGAACAGCTTGAAAACTTGCCGAATCTTGTCGAGGCTGCTTTGACCTGTGATGCTCAGGTTCGAAAGATCGCGGAGAAGTATAAAGATGCATCGACATTTCTATATCTTGGCCGTAACTACAATTTCCCGACCGCGTTGGAAGGGTCGCTTAAGCTGAAAGAAATCAGTTACATTCACGCTGAAGGTTATCCTTCTGCAGAGATGAAGCATGGCCCTATCGCTTTGGTCGATGAAAATACGCCTTGCGTGTTTCTGGTATCGCAGAGCCAAGTGTACGATAAAGTGATGAGCAACCTGCAGGAGGTGAAAGCACGCGGGGGACCTGTGATTGCGGTGGTAGATACCATCGACGAACAATTGGCGAAATTGGCCGATGATGTGATTGAAATCCCCAGTTGCGAGGATTTTCTTCAACCTATTGTCAGTAGTATTCCACTACAATTGTTGGCGTATCACATCGCGATCCTGCGGGGATGCGACGTCGACAAACCACGAAATCTGGCAAAAAGCGTAACTGTTGAATAATGAGTACGGACCCCAATCTATCGAAGCTTGATCTATCCTACAGCGCACGCAAAGCGCTGACGGTCCATATCGGCGAAGCGGCCGGGCAAGAGATTGCTGACTTGCTGGTGAAGATGGCTAATCAAATCGAGGAATTGAAACGTACCAAGGTCAGCGTCACACCAGTGATTCCGCAGCCCAAAGCCGAACGCTCTCCTTTAGCGGCACTGGATAATGAAGTATTCTGAACCGGCTCTGAATGTCCAGCCTCGCGAAGAACTGGTCGAACAAGCTTATCTGTTTGGGATCTTGATCGAGCGGCTCGGGAAAGACATCTCGCTGCAAGATCTCTTATTGCAAGTGAAGCATGAATTGCTCGCGACAACCAACCTTCCAAGGGCTATCGATTTCTTATTAGGTGAGTTGAAGCACACTGGCCAAATGGCGTTGGGTATGCAACGCATTCAGCATTACTTCACCAGCTTTCAATCGTTCGTGGTGGCTGAATCAGAGAAGGATCGCGGTCGATTCGACTTTGTGATGGCGCTGCGTATCTTGCATAAAGAGGCGGAGTATCGCGCAGCTAACCTTAGCCCGCAAGGTGCATTCTTCTACCAGTTCGAAAGCTTAAGCCGCAATCGGTTGCCTTATGACGCAGGTCTGAAGGCCATGGCAGATGACCCCATCTATACTCCGCAATGGAAAGAGTGGATTTTGATCGTTCGTCGACAGTTAGGCTTGGTTGATTTGGCGGATTTAATCTATGGACGCAGCGAAGATTTTGTCGCTTATCGTAAACGACGTTTAGGACCTGATGCACCCATGGATTTCGCGGTGCTCTTCGGTGAAAAAGAAGGCAAGATTGCTTTTGCGAATCGTCGCAAGGATATTCTGTATTTGTTTGCGGCCATGCAACGTCACTTAGGGTATCCGCCAGTGCCGCGTCCGGTGCTCAACGCGGGAGATAAAGATTCGATCCCTCAGATGCAACGGCGTATCGAACGGCTGGAATCTCGGATCAAGCTGCTGGAAGAAGAAAATCGGCAGGGGATCGATATCACTAAGTTCTACTCGGGCAAAGTCCCTGACGGTTTCGAAGGCTAGTTGGACAGCACCAGCTAGGCTCTGCGAGCGAAATCGCAGCGGTTGGACCCGTTCCATTCGCTGCTTGTTGGTCGCACTCATTCTTACGCTACAGGCTCGCTTGGCTTGTGCCCGCATAATCGTTGCAATCGGTCATGCCAGACCTTGAATTCAAAACCGGTAATTTTCGTCAGAATTCAGGCTCTTCGGGTGTCCCGAATCGCGTTCGATTTTGCGCAAGTAGATTAGCAGCCCGAGCGTCTGGAGTAGGAATATCACACCACACCACTCCAGTCGCTCGATGGCGCTGCACGGAAGTCACGTTTGGGTGCTTGTTGTTAGTTCCTGCGTGGTGAAGGCAAAAAGGAGTGCCGATTTACTAACCTCGACCGGGATCTGCGCAGCATGTTTTTCCATAAGACGAAGAATAACGAAATCAACGACCAAGCGAACTTGGATTTGCACCTGGAACAACTCGAGCAGCGTCAGATGCTCTCGGCCGTTGAAATATTTGCCGCCGGAGAAACGAACCAAGAGACTTTGCAACTGAAAATCGATGACGTTGTCGTGCAAACGTGGAACAATGTCGGTGGGGACGCACGCGCTGGAATCTTCCAAAAGTTGACCTATGCGACCGATAGTCAGATCGATGCGAGCCGCATCAAAATCGAATTTGTTAACGATCTTTATGAACCTGAAAATGGGATCGATAGGAACTTGCGGATCGACAAAATTGTCGTTGATGGAGTCACCTACCAAGCGGAAGATGCGACCGTCTTTTCCACAGGGACTTGGAAGCCTGAAGATGGTATCGCGCCCGGTTTTCGCCAAAGCGAATACTTGCATACCAATGGCTTCTTGCAGTTCGCCAAGCAAGGGGCAGAGCAGGCCGGTACGTTGATCGAAGTCGAATTCCGTGGCACCACTGGCGAAGAGGAATTCTATGTCGAGGTTGCCGGTGAAGAGATTGCTCGTTGGAAAGCTACCACGGAGTTTCAAGTCTATTCCATCCGCGCTGAACAGAACAACGTAACACCAGATCAAATTCGAATCGTGTTCGTAAATGACTTGTACGATCCGCAAAACGGCATCGACCGGAATTTGATCATTGACCGAATCATTGTCGACGGCAAAGTCATCGAGACCGAAAGTGACACGGTCTTTTCAACAGGCACTTGGAAAGCAGAAGATGGAATCCAACCAGGTTTCCGCAGCAGTGAGTATCTTCACACAAATGGCTATTTCCAGTTCGGGACGAAGGATACACCAGTCGCTGGCGGTTTGGCTAACGTGGTTGCACGCACGGCCTTTGGAACCCCAAATAGCATTACTCAGGTAAGCAATCCAGACGTGACTGCGTTTGTCCGTGTCACAACCCCAAGCTATCCTGGCGATGGGTCGGGAACGCAGTGGAACACTCCAGAGCCCTCGTCCAGTCCACAGACCCCTCCCAACGCGCCCATGAACATCGGCACCGCCGTGCAGCCGATCAAGATTACCGACAACATCTTTGGGCCTGATTCAGACATCAATCGTCCAAACTCTGGCGGGCTGAATGAATTTTCGCAGTTCTTCGCTCAGTTTGTCGCCCACGATATGGCACAAAGTTTGACCGGAGACGGTGTACCACTCTTCTATGATGGCCAGCAGATTCCAATGACTAGGACGCCATCGGTCATTCAAAATGGAGTTCGACAACCATTGTCCTCCGAGACCGTGACGCTAGATTTAGGCATGGTTTACGGACGTGATGCCATCGCGACCGAAGCGTTGCGCGAAATAGCGTTGGTGAACGGACAACGTATTGCCGGAGCCAAATTGATCGCTGGCGGTGCGGGAGACGTGTTGCCTACTTTTGCCGAAGTCCAGCAGCAGATTGGCGTTACGCCGCTAGCTTTTCCGGAAGAGATTTTGGCTAATCATGTCGCCACCGGGGACGAGCGAGCCAATCAGACCTTGTCTTTGCTAGTGCACCATACCATTTGGCATCGAAACCATAATTGGCATGTTGACCAGCTTCGAGGTCAGAATCCGCAGTGGAGCGAAGAGCAACTTTATCAAGCCGCCCGAGCGTTGAATGAAGCCGAATACCAAAATGTGATTTATAGCGAGTATCTGCCGAAGCTACTCGGGGAAGGTAAACTCGCGGAATACTCAGGCTTCAAAGCAGACGTCGATAACTCGATCATCAATGAGTGGACCACCGTCGCCTTTCGATTTGGTCATGATCAAGCGTCCGATGGACAGATCACGATCTCTGCCGATGGAGACGTGCACTTCTTCCCACTAACCGAGGCCTCGCGGCTTGGCAACCTCGGACAGAGCTTTCGAACCAACGATTCACTGGGAGATTGGACGCGAGGCCAGCTTGCTCAATTTAGCCAGGAAATCGATGGGCGAGTTGTCTCCACTTTACGAAACAATCTGTTTGCTGTGCCCAATCCCGGTGGCGGGGAGCAGTTCCTAAGGTTCAACTTGCCTTTGCTGGATATTCACCGCGGACGCGATCATGGGGTTAGCGACTACAATCAACTGCGAGCAGGGCTGGGCCTGTCGACCTACAGCAGTCTGGATGAATTCGCGGCTGCAAATGGGCTGGATCAAGAACGCTTAACCCAATTGAAGTCCGTATACTCGGACATCTCGCAAATGGATTCGATCGTCGGTGGGCTTCTAAAAGCGAAAGTACCTGGATCTCAGCTAGGTGAGACGTTCACGATCTTGAACGTGATGCAGTTTGAAGCAACTCGCGATGGCGATGAATTCTTCTACTTGAATCGTTTTAAAGATTCTCCGGAATTGATTCAGCAAATCAAGAGCACGTCGATGAGCGTTATATTGAACCGCATTGGCATCATTGATCATCAACAGGATAACGCGTTTCAAGGACAGCCACGCATCGATGGTACCAGTGGAAATGATACTCTCTATGGTACCGCTATGAACGACTTGATGTTCGGCAATGACGGAAACGACTGGATTGCAGGTGGCGAGGGCAATGACATCATCATCGGTGGCAATGGAAACGATTGGTTGTATGGTCAAGGCCAGAATGATGTTTTGGATGGTGGAGCTGGGAACGATTTCTTGTTTGGTGGCTGGGGTGACGACCGCTTGATTGGTGGCCCTGGCTACGATGTTATAACGGGTGGCCCTGGCAACGATACCTTTGTGTTCCGCAAGGGGTCCGATACCGACGTGATCACTGATTTCTCGCCTGGAGACAAGATCGATGTCAGCAGCTTCGCATTCAAGAGCTTTGCTGAATTTGAATCTTACGTTACCTACAAGTGGACCTCAGCGTACTTCACCGTTGGTAACGATGAGTTGATTGTGAAGTTCGTGCATAAGCTTAATCCATGGGATGTGATCATCTAAGGTGGATTAGGTTTGCAACGCGAGCATGCAAAGAATGATCGCAGTTGGCTAGGTTCGTATGACGCAGTGGGCTAACCACTTCGTCATGAGTGAAAGGCAGCTTAATCAAGCGCCGTATGGAGTTCGTTTTGGAAGCGTGACCAAAACCCTCGATCTCGCGTAAGAGTTTCTGGTTGCAAGGAAGCACCGAAGTAATCTAGGTAGTCGATCCATGTTTGAGCAAGTTCGGAGTAGGAGAAATCAGCCTTAGCCATCGGGTTGACCCATTCCGCGTCACCTGGATTGGTGGAGCGAACGAAGTTACCGTCTTGATCGAAATGCAGATTTGCCAGGGCAATGTGACTCACGGCTTGGAACGAGTAGTGCAGTCGATCTTCCTGTGGCACGCTGGCGAGTGTAGCGTTCCATGCGTCACGCACGTTGCGCGGGGTCTGACTGCTTGGGAAACGTAACATAGCTCCTTTACCAACGAAAGAAATGCCATCGTTATCGAGGTCCACGTGCGCAGGAGGTGGAATCAGCAGGTTCAAGGCACCTTCGTCGGAAATCTGGTTGATATCGATCGGGGCGGCCAATCTTTGAACGCGTTGGATCGTGCGTAAAGAATCTGCTGAAAGAGCATTCAAGTAGCTCTTAGGATTCGCATACGCGCCTTGGCGATAAGCATCTGAGAGGATTTGACGATAGCTTTCATGCAGATCGTTGGCCGAATGGCTACTGCCGTCCAGAGCTTGAGTTGTATGTACTTGGGTGTCCGAATAGGTTTGTTGTCCAAACAATCCGAACCAGCGGTCCCAGCTTTCCAGAGCAAACGTTTCTGTATCGGAGTCGACGGGTCTTGGTGCCGCCGCGGCATAGCCTTGCTTGCCCATTTCCGCAAGTACGGCAGAGAATGCATCCCGCACTTGCTCATTGGCTTGTGTGCGGGTTGCAAACGAGGCGGAGTCATGAGTGGTCGACCGAAGCGAGATTGCTTGCATGGGTGTACACGAAAAGGCGTCATGTATTTTCTTATCAACGATTTTTTGGATATATATCGGCGTATGCAAATCCCTGCATAACGGAAAGTCCGCAATCCTGCGAGGAGACTCGCATCGGAAAGGAAATGTATACGGCCAAGCCTTAACATAAGTGTCAACAAACCGTGGATTTTCACAGACGAAATCCTCGACATTGTTCGATGTCCTTGTGCCCAACATCACCTGATGCGAAGGGCGGGTTTTCATCAGATTGACATGCTGCGTTGGTCACCCAGAATAACGATATACTGCTATACACCTTGAGCGAAACCGACTGGAAATCCAATGATCGTGCGAAATGTTAATCAGGGTTGGCAGATCGTATTCCATGCTGCCCACGCACTTCTAGCCCAGGATCTAGCAGCGCAACTCGCTGTCGACGGTCTCCCCCTTTGGCAGCTGACCCAAGTTGCAATCGGAATTCATGACGACGGCAAAGTGCCCTTCTTGGAAGGCAAGCATGAGTACCTTACAGCAGCCAAAGCTCCATTGGATTTCACGCTGATGGAAATGAAGGACAAGGAGCGTGTGGTTGAAGCGCGCACCCAAATCTGGGAGGCAATGAAGAAGCACCGCTGGATTGGATTACTCGTCTCGTTTCATAACCATGTCTTATATCAGGACGAAGATGTAAGCGATCAGATGCGGCAACTGCTGGCTGAAGAAAGCCAACGACGCGCGCAGGTTCTACAGCAGCTTGATTGTACAGAAGAACAATTGCAGCGGTCTTACGACTGGATGCACTGGTGCGACCGATGTTCGCTGCTGCTCGCAGGCAACGACGTTCCCGCCATGCAGCGAAGAATTGAGATCATTACCAATTCCCAATCGCAACGATTCGATTTGTGCCAAGATCAACAAGGAATACTGCAGATCGATCCCTGGCCATTTCGGACTCAACACGTGGAATTCAAGATTGAAAAACGGCTGCTTACTCGGCTTGCTTTTCACGACGACGCGGATCTCGCAGCGGCTCTTCGCGACGCCCCTGTCGAAGACACTACTTTCATCTTCAAGGCGAGCAGCACTTCGCAAAATCTTCAGCAATCATAAAAATGGATGGGTGACAGAATGTCGCGTCCCGTTCAAGTCCTACTGCCTCGGCTGTTTTCAAAGTAGGCTCATTGTTGCTTACTTGTTCTGAGCTTCCATAGTGTGAAAGTTGATTCGCAAGCAACTGACGCAGTTTGTTGCACGGGCTGGTGCTTGAACAAAAAGAAAAAACCTTCATTACGCTATTTTACCTGTCCACAACTAGTAGAATCGTATCAAATCGTGGGCAGACGAAGGCATTCAAAATCACTCCAACCAGTGCTCGCACAATTTCAAATAAGTCTAATGAATCGAATATCCAAAAAACTTCGCTGTACGCTTATTGCACTCGTGACGAGCCCTTTGCTTCTCAATTGCGGATGCAATCAAGCCTCGCCGGTTAATCCAACCCCTGTCAGTCCATCCCCCGAAGAAACGGTGCCGCAGTTGGATCAGGTTACCGCTGGGCAAGCTAACGTGATTAGTGGGGAACTGGATTCCGTCGACTGGAATTCACTGGTGGATCAAGACATCACTGTCACGGGAGATTTGGTAGTAGTGGATACTTATGATTTGGCCCGGCGGGGTCAAATTAAGGTGGCTCGTCAGCGGCTTTACGTTCCTACTACTCAAGTCGACCTTAACGATGCAGACCCAAACGGGACAACGTTCGAAGGCGGCAGCAATGTTGCAAAAGTGGTTGCTGCACAAAAATGGAACGACAAAGCGACAATCACAATTGACGATGGATTGTCCGATCAAAACATTTTTCCTCCGACATTGTTTCCCGATCTTGGCACGACCCTGCCGACCGTCCGTGTTGGATCCGCTATCCACGGAGTTAACGGAAAAATAGTGGAAGAGAATGGCAAGCTGTTCCTTGTCCCGGGCAAACCTCTCCAGTGGACTCCCGCCCCCAGGCCGCCGCGACCTGATGTTGGCGCGGCAGACGTGACGGTTGCTAGCTTCAATGTGCTGAACTATTTCACTACCATTGATGATGGAAACAATAATGCTCGCGGAGCCGACTCTGAATCTGAGCTGCAGCGGCAAGAAGACAAGCTGGTTGCCGCCATCGTTGAGCTAGACGCCGATGTGATCGGTCTTATGGAGATTGAAAACAATTTAGATGCAGAAGAACGCTTACTAGCAGCACTTAATCAGAAAGTCGGCAAGGAAGTTTATGTAGGCTGTGGGCTTCCCGAAGGCTTCGACTCTGCGCCTGGTGGTCAAGATTCCATTCGCGTTGGAATTATCTATCGATCGGATCGCGTCACGACTTTGGGTCAGGTTGCGATGATACGCGACGATGCCTTCCTGATGGCTCGAACGCCAATTGTGCAAAGCTTCCAGTCCAACAACGCGGACAAACCATTTACCTTGATCGTAAACCACTTTAAATCCAAAGGCGGCTCAGATGATGCCGATGTTGCGAATAAGGACAAAGGGGACGGCCAAGGCGCCTTCAATGCTATTCGACGTTCTCAAGCACTAGCCATTTGCAATTACATTGATCAACAACAAAAGAATTTATCGGATTCGCGGATCCTCGTCATCGGTGACTTGAACGCCTACGCGCAGGAAGACCCAATCGATGCAATGCGAGCCAAAGGATTGGTCGATCTACAAGAGTTGGCAGGCGAACAAACCTCCGTTAACGGCGAGCCGTATTCATACGTTTACCGAGGGCAAAGCGGTAGCCTGGATCATGCGTTGGCGACGAAAGCGTTGGCTGCTGATGTCACTGGCGTTGCCGCTTGGCACATCAACGCCGACGAACCGCACTTCCTGGATTACAACCAGGAATATAACCCGCAACCGTTGTATCAAGCCAATCCGTTTCGCAGTTCGGACCACGATCCCGTTATCATTGGGATTAAAAACTAGAGCTTGGACAAATCCCAGGCCCTTTATTAGAAGGCCCTTTGTTATTAGCCCGCTGGGCCAGTACGATCGGTATCCTGCTCATGATGTGCGCAGGATTTTTTCGAGCTTTCGGCCTTTCGCTAGTTCGTCTACTAGTTTATCTAGATATCGAACTTTTTGGGTTAAAGGGTTTTCGATTTCTTCGACCCGAATGCCGCAAATGGTACCTGTGATTAAGTTCGCGTTGGGATGAAGCTGAGCTCCTTGAAAGAACTGTTCGAAAGTAGATGAGGCCTTGATGTGCTCAAGTAGTGATTCCTCGCTATGTCCAGTGAGCCACTGAATCACTTCATTGAGTTCCGACTGAGTGCGTCCTTTCCGCTCGATTTTTGCGAGGTAGAGTGGGTAGACTTTTGCAAACGACATTTTGGCAATGCGTTCATCCTGTTCAGGTATGCTTTTCATGGTTGCTGATAACTATCGAAAATCCAAGTGGAGGTTGCAGTGCGATCCTACTTGGTGAGCGTTTCAGTTTACTAGGAGTTTTGCTAATGTTTCGGCTAATGAAGTCAAAGCTTGGTCGTTGGGAAGCGTCAACTTGAGTTGCGGTCGGCCATCCGAATCACGCTCGACACAACGACTTAAGTTCTCAGAGATCTCCGCGACTTGCTGTTGAGGTGCTGCTTTGCCATTGTCCAGCAGTTGAGCGACTAAGTTTAATGCAGCTCCCAGTAACTCTCCACTGGCGGATGCTACTTTGTCTCGCTTCTCCGCAATCACTACAGTTTGTTCCTTTGTTTTTTGCAATGCTGATTCATCTACGATGGCCGTGGGTTTGTTGCCCAGCAGCTTTTCAAGCCGTCGCTTGAGCGCTTCCATGCCACTTTCCAGCATTACTTCCGTCAGGTCACAATCGACATCCAACGCGGCATCGGCAAGTTCTTGTTTACTAGCCAACGTGGAAAGCAATCGTTCTTCGATCGTGTTCTCGGTTACTAGCAAGAAGACCTGGACAGGATTCTTCTGCCCCATGCGATGGGCGCGGGCAATACGTTGTTCCAAGACGGCAGGATTCCAAGGCAGATCGACATTGATAACCGTATTGGCGCTCTGCAAATTCAATCCCGTCGCCCCCGCGTTACTCATGATGATGCAGCGACAACTCGGGTCATTCTGGAACCGCTCGACAATCTTTTGACGCTGCTTCTGAGGCACTTTGCCGTCCAGTCGCACAAAATCGAAGTTGTGCTTCTGCAAGATAGGCTCGATTAAGTTCAACATCGTGGTCCATTCACTGAACATGACCAGCTTTCTCCACGGCTCGTCGGCCATCTGCTCGATTAGTTCATCAAGTGTTTCAAGCTTGCTTGAGTAACTAGGTTCCTGTTTGTTGCACAGATAAGTGCTATCCGCAGCCATCCTCGCGGTTAAAAGATATTTCTGTAGCATCAGTAGATCCATCTCTGTCAGAAATTTCTTAGCGGCAATCTGCGCTGCAAGTGCTACGTTCGCTTCGGACATCGTATGCTGCTCGTCGGTTGGACGAATGCGAATGATCTCCGTTGTTCGTTCGGGCAACTGCAAGCGAACACTATCGCGAGTTCGCCTAAGCAATAGCGGCTTGAGTGTTTCTCGCAACTCGTCCAGCTTGCGATAGCCCTTAACCCGTCCGTCGCAATCGACCACACGATGTCGGTGAAAGAATCGATAAGCTGGACCGAGCGCTTGGCTGTTGACGAAGCTGACGACGGTGAAGAGTTCTTCCAGTCGGTTTTCCAGAGGTGTGCCTGACAGGACCAATGCAAATTGGCTCTTCAAGCTCTTGAATGTTCTCGAAGTTTTCGATTCCCAGTTCTTGATGCGTTGGCCTTCATCCAAAATGATGAGGTCCCAATGCGCGGCATCCACGAGTGCTTCATCGCGAATGACTTGTTCGTAATTTGCAATCGTAAAGAACGCATCGCTTTTGTATTGCATCGCTCGTTCGGCGGCGCTGCCAACGACGATTTGCGATGAGCGATTGGAGAATCGTTTGATCTCTAGATCCCATTGACGCTTCAGTGAAGCCGGACAAACGATCAATACGCGCTTGATATCCGCAATTCTTGCAAACAACTCAGACACCCCGATACCCTGAATGGTCTTGCCCAGGCCCATGTCATCGGCCAACACCGCACGACCAGCGCCAACGACAAACGCGATTCCATCCAATTGATAAGGGAGCAATTCGGCTTTCAATAACGAGGTGCGCAGCGGATGTTTTTTGGGATCTTTTCGGATCTCAGCGCTTTGCTCTTGCAAACGTTTTTGAAGCTCGCGTTGCTCGATAAACTCAGCGGCATCCGGATAGACATGAACGGAATGACCGGCGCGCTCTAGTTTTCGAACAATCTTCACCGCTTGATGTGTATCGGTGATGGTCTGGTCGATCAGTGGGCGACAAAGCTTGGCGACATCCGCTGGAAGCTCGGTCGGCAAATTCAATCGCAGGCCAATCGGATCGGCATAGTGAACACGCAATGAAAAATTGCGCCGCAGGTAGGGCGTTGAGAGTTGTTTCTTTGTAAAGCGTTTTGGCAGTTTGTCGACAACGGCCAGAATATGTTTACAAGTCCCAAGATGATTGATACGAAAGTCCGGGCAAGAGCAATAGGATTCTCCAGGTTGCAGACCTCGCAAAGATACGCGATAGGTCTTGCCCGACTCGAGGCTAGTCACGCTGTAATCAGACCAAGGTGTCGACGTAGAAGCTGGCTTGATGCGCATACGATCTTCTTTGGCTCGGATCTGACGTTCCGCTAGTGCTCGCAGCAGCAGTTCTTTTTCGGTTAAGTTCTCAATCGGTTCCTGGAGATCGGGCTCTTCGGACAAGCCCAACGCGAGCTTGTTTTCCAGCACGGCTCCCAAGACACTGGCGATGTGGATGCAGGTGGATTGGCAATGGGCGCAGTTGGTTTGCAGTCCTTGACTTCTTCCCGTTTTTTCGACGATGGTAACGACCGCCACACCATCGACGGCATCGCTTTCAGGTACTTTCGCGATCAACGTGTCGGTCAGAAGTTTCAATCGCGAATCAACTGTGAAGTCCAATCGCGAGGATTGCCGCAGCATCGCTTCGCCCTCAGTGCCCAGCAGGCGACAAGCGGCTTGATAGGTAAGCCTGCTTAAACGATCTCGCAGCGTCAATCGTTTCGTGACGCGGTTTGAGGATTTTTGGCCCGCTGGTTTTGCTTTATGGGATGTGGCCTTGGACTGTTTCGCGGACTGCGTGGGCATGTCGATTCCTTGCCTAGAAGCTGTAATAGGACGATCGGGCCGATTATACCGCAATCATTGCTTGGCAACGAGTGAGGCGAATATAGGGAGACATCAATGCATCCTGCCATGTTTACCAACAGGTGAGCAATCGACGTCCCCTTCGATTCGTTGGGAATTAGCGAGCGGATCTCCGGTCAGGAATGCATCATGGGGTCAGCAAAGCATCAGCCTCCATCGCTCCAAGGATTGACCAACGAAATACCTGTGTCTAGGAAATGCTTGAGGTTGCGAGTAACTAGAACGGCATGGCGGGCAGAGACTATCCCCGCTATCTGTACGTCGCGTATTTCGACAGGACGACCAAGGCTGTGTAGCACAGTTGCAATCTCGCCGGCTCGGTTAGCGGCCATGCGGTCAAAATCCAAGATACGATTCTCCAACTCCTCCACAATCATGGCTTCGAAAGCTTGTTGCAAGGATCGCTTCCGCTTGCCGTCGGGCAATGAATGAAGGCCGAAACTGATTTCAAAGATGCTGATGCTGCTGGTCCAAATAGAATCATTCGCCTGAGAGTTTAACCACTCGACCACGCGAGGATCTGGCTGAACCTTCATCAGTTCCGAGATTACGTTCGTATCGAGCACAAACATTATTCAAACTTCGTGGGCAAGACTTGGCGACCACGAAGTTCTTGAATTGGATCCTTCAAGCCAATTTTAGCAAAGCGTTTCGCGATCCTGGTCCCGATGTTGTTAGGCGTTGACGTATGCGACAGAGCGGCCTTCCGCAGCGTTTCGCGTACGAACTCTTCAAGGCTCTGACCCTGACTTTGAGCCATTTCTCGCAGCTTCAAATGAATGTCATCTTCCAGGTTTCGAACAATAAATTGGGCCATCGTCAGGTCTCCTTCTGATATCAAGATATCATTTCCATCTGCTGCGAGTCAAGCGTTTTTCGCTCGTCGGGAGCGAAAACGAAGTTTTTGCAAAGCATCGAAACCGAGTGATCGGGGAAAGACAAAGTTGACCCAAGGCTTCTTTAAGCCAGACCAATTTGAGCTAGGATACCCACCGCTAGGGGGGGGCGATCGCGACGTGTCTGGCTGTTTATTGGTCCAACGAATATAGGGAGACATCGAATAAAGCCCACCATATTTGCCGTCATAGCAAAATTCGTCGTCTCTTTTGATTCGTTGGAAGTTCAAGAGGCAATTCGCCGAAATGGATGCCAAGTAAGTCCGCTAACGGAACGAAGCTAGATCCTAAGGGTTAAACCGTCATGCAGAATTTAGCCTAAACTTTTCTGCTACTATTTCGGCTGTTCCATGCGTGCATGCCTCCAGCGGCAACTCATCCGGAACACCATTTCTTCAATCCTTTCTGACTTATGGCGGAGTTGAAACCAATGAGAATGAAATACCTGGCTCTGGTTTGCGTAGTCGCTCATCTTCATTTCACAAGCATTTCATTGGCGGATGACGCGGTGTCCGGACCAACCAATGAAACAATCACGCGGACTATCGAAGACGGTGGGACCGGACGCTACAAAGCGATCGTCGTCAGCGACAGCAGCTTGGCAACCCACGCCATTTATCGCCCAGCGGACTTGAGCAGCTTTGGCGATGCCGCCAAGCTGCCGATACTTGCTTGGGGCAATGGTGCCTGTGCGAACTCCTCTCAGGAGCATCAAAACTTTCTATCGGAGATCGCTTCGCGGGGTTATCTTGTGGTTGCCATTGGTCCACTGCAAGCAGAGTCTCAAGGGGGCCGTGGTGGACGAGGCGGCGGTACAAAGTCTTCTTTACTGACTGACGCAATTGATTGGGCTGTTGCACAAAACGCAAACGAGCAAAGCATTTACTTTGGCAAAATAGACACGTCCAAGATTGCTGTTGCAGGTATGTCGTGTGGCGGTTTACAAGCGCTAGAAGTGTCGTCAGATCCACGAGTATCAACGACCATGGTTTGTAACAGCGGCGTCATTGGCGGAGGTGGGCCAAGCCGACCTCGCGGCCCAGCAGCTCCCGCCGAAAATAACGCGAATGAACAAGCCGATGCACAAACAACCAGTGGAGAGAAGGATGATACGACAGCACCGCCTGCACCGCCTGCTCGTCGTCCAGGCGGGATGCCCGGTATGCCTGCTGTCACCAAAGAGTTGCTCACCAAGCTTCACGCGCCGATTCTGTACTTGCTAGGAGGAGAATCGGACATCGCTTATCAGAACGGCATGGACGATTTTCGACGGATTGAAAAGTTACCAGCGTTTGTGGCGAATATGGATGTCGGACATGGCGGCACGTACGGACGGCCTCATGGCGGCGAGTACGCAACGGTAGCAGCAGCTTGGCTGGACTGGCAACTGAAAGGCGATCAAGAAGCCGCCAAGATGTTCGTTGGAGAGGACTTTGCTTTGTCGAAAGCAGAGAACTGGAAAGTTGAAAAGAAGAACATTCCTTAGAGTTAATCTTTCGTCTGCTTCGGATCCGTTGATCCGTGTGGCCGTTATTTTGTCCAGCGAATTGAGGGAGACCACGAATAAAGCCGCAACAGGAACATTCGTCGGTCTCTTTTGATTCGTTGGAATTCTAGGTGCGGCTGATTAATCGATGCTGTTTGGAATTGTCCTGGCAGCAAGTCTCCGCAGTTGGTCTTGGGCACTCTTGAGTCTTCGAGTGTGGCTGTTGATTTGTCCAACGAATTTAAGGAGACCACGGATAAAGTCTTCTGTGTTTCCTGCGTCTAAAAGTTCGTCGTCTCCTTGAGTTCGCAAAAACTGGGAGAAAATCTGTGAAGCCACTTGCCTCTGTTTTTTTTTTTTTTGATAAAATCGCCTTGTAATGCGGCTCCTACATCCTCCTCTCTCGTGCGAGGGCCAAATGGTCTTTTTGCAGCCTGGTTTCGCTTTGCTCATGGCCTTTCTTTGGCTAGTGTTGTTTCCAGATGGTGTAGTCGGTCAGGAAGCAGTTGCTGATGCTCCCGTCTCGCGACGAACGATTAAAGGGCAAGTCGTGTTGCGAAGTACATCGGCCCGTTTCGCCAATAGCAGTGAGTTGTATTTGGGCGATCTGAAGGTGGGTGAGACTTGTAATGTGGAGTTGGCCATACTCAACGATACGGGTGCCGATCTGGTTTTTGAGCGCATTATGCCGTCGTGTGATTGCATGGACGTGAAGCTTCCGCAAGGTCTCGTGGCGAATGGGCAGACTGTTCACGGCGCGATTCTATTGCAAGTAAAAAGCGTTTTCTACGGTGTGGACTACAAGCAGTCATTCAAAATTCTTTCCCAGGGCGGTCAAGAATCTTTTGTTGTGGTTGGAGGGCGTTTGACGGGATTGGCGAGCTTCAAATCGCCATCTTTTCACCACAACGTGCCGGTGGGTGAGTCGGAGGCTAGCTTTCAGGTGCCGCTGTCGGTTAGCAGCGATATGAAGCTTTCTGACTTAAAGGTGACTGCCAGCAATGAATTGGAGGTCGGCGATTATGCATTCGAGCAGACCAAGCAAGGGCCGGTCGTGCGCTGCACAACGTATCTTGGCAAGCTGGATAGTGTTTCTGGGGAGTTGTTGTTGACGTCTAAGTCAAATCCGAATCTTCGGTCTGCGATTTTGGTGGTGGTGGCGAGGGAAACGCCCGTGAAATTAGTGCCAGAAGTAGTAGTTGTCACCCAGAAGAAGCCCGACTTGTGGGAGGGTAGTGTGCTGGTCAACTTTCGCGAGTATTTGAGGAAGGCGGATGAAGGTCAACGCGACATCGTGCCATCAGTTGTTTGCCATCAAGTTCCTGCGGGCGGCTATAAGGTCGTTTGCGAAGTGCAGGAATTAGCGCAGGGAATTTGCCGAGTGAATTTTTCAGCGGACTTCCGGCGTCCTCAGATTGGCGGCGATGTTGAGGTTAAGAATCTTGACGTTCAGCTTTCGGATCAATTGCAGTGGAAGATATGTTTGGGATCAGATTGTTTTGAGTTTACCAGGCGTTTAGGTTTTTAAGTTTTTAGGTCTCTGGAGGTTTGTCGCGATGAAGATTGTACTATCTCTAATGTTGGTGTGTTTGTCGTGTGTTGCATTCGGTCAGCAACATGTGCCGCCTGCGCCGGGAAATTGTTGGATTGTAAAGACGGACGCATGTACTAATTTCGCGCCAGCTACGTGCAGTACTAACCCGTCCGGGTATGGTCCCAATGCTGGGTACGATGGGATAAGCTGCTCGGAAAAATGGACAGGGGATCTTTGTGGTTGGGATGAAAACTTCACGTCATCTGCAACTCGGAGCGATCCTGTGCAGATTCCGCCGACTGGTCATGGCTTCGACGGTATTCATCAAAATACTACAAGCGTTAACTGTGGTACGTTCAGACTTTGTGAATGTTGGAGAGGACTTGGGCTCTACCCGCCAAGTAGTTGTTACATGCCTGACGATGCGCCTGTATTCACGTGGTCCTTTCCATCGCATGGGGTGCAGGGCTATGATTGCTATGGTCCGCAGTCGGGCTACGGAAATCCCTACGGCGGCTACTAATCCCACTTTGTCGGCGTTCGAAGTCCGAAGGAATGAGGAGCTTTCACATGTTAAAGCCGTTACTATCGTTATTTGTATTGTTATTATGTGTTTGTCCGTGCGGTGCACAGGCCGATCCGGAATTGATGAGCGCACTCGAAACATCGAAACTCAATGCGCTTGCCAACGAGCGATTTGAAGTGGTTGTCAGGTTAAATTGGCTTCGAATACCAACCGGAGCCAACCTGAATCGGACGCTGCCAGAAATGGTAAGGACAACGCGTATTTATGTTGACAAGAAAAGCAACGTCTGTGTGTACGCATCGTACAAAGAATTTTTAGGGCTTCCTGAAAACAGTAGGCCTTCTAGCGGCAGCGGGTTGGTTGATACGGCAAAGATTTGTATGTTTGAAGTTGGAAACAGTTGGGGCTTTGACGCGCTTACCAAATCGGAACTACGTCTGAAAGAGAGTGCCAATGTCGAAGGTTTTCTGATTAATCAAGGAGTGCCATTAGTCGAAGCGCTCGAATTTGTTGGAGACGTTAGTGTGCCCCGTCCGGAGCAACCACTTGAGCAACTTCTGGATTTCATAATCGAAACTCAGAAACTAGCTACTACTTCCAACTCACCGGATGGGCTATTGATTTCGCGGTTTGAAGCGGAGTCGTCACGTAATCATTCAGAAAGCTGGATCGATCGAAAGATCTCACATTCCATTCGTCGGAAAATCTATTCCACCGTCCAAGGGGTTCGCGAGATACACTCCGACGGCCACTATGACTATAAGGAAGTAAACGGAATTGTCGTTCCCACTAAAGCGCAATACACGATATTCAAATATCCATATACCGAAGGCCCCAACACTCCCAAGATCGAAACGGATATCGTAGTCACTGTCGAATTTGATTGGAGGCAAGTCAATCCAAAAGTACTATTGGTCCCTGAGGATAAGTATCTCAAAAAGGTAAGCGAGAGCTTGGCTACCCTGAAAAGTTTCTGTGAGGGGCGTGATAAAGATGAATAGTCGTCTTTTCTAGTCTGCGAACTGTGATGGTTTGAGAATTTGAGCATGGCACTGGAGCAGATTTCATTGGCCGACATGTAGTGCGGTGTCTGTCGATCGTGAAGCATCAGAAGAAGAACTCAATATAAGGCGTATCGAAGGTGTTCAGAGGGCTGCTCTCGTTACTCGTGCTGCAAATGTGTGTATGTCCATGTCATGCGCAGGCCGACCCGGAATTGCTAAGCATACTGGAAACGTCGAAACTCAATGCACTTGCCAACGAGCGCTTTGAAGTTGTCATGAAGCTTAGTTGGCTGCAAGTACCGACAGATACGAATATGATTCGGTCGATTCCCGAAGTAAACGGGGCGTTTCATATTTACGTTGACAAACGAAATAACGTCTGCGTGTACGGCAAGTACAAAGAATTTTTGGGTCTTCCTGAAAACAAAGAAGTCTCTAGTGGCAGCGGGTTGGTTGATACAGCAAAGATTTGTAAGTTTAGCGGTCGGACCAGTTGGGGCTTTGACTGTCTTACCAAATCGGAACTAAGTCTGAAAGAGAGTGCCGACGTCGAAGGTTTTCTTATCGAGCAGGGATTGCCGCTAGTGGAAGCGGTCGAGTTTGTTGGTGATCTGAGGGTGGGGCGGCCATCACAACCGCTTGATCAACTCTTGGATTTCACGATCGAAACTCAAAAACTAGCCACTACTTCCAACTCGCCAGACGGACTATTGGTTTCGCGATTTGAACCTGAGTCGAAACGTTACCATTCTGAAAGCTGGATCGATCGAAAGATATCGCATTCCATTCGTCGGAAAATCTATTCGAACAGCCAAGGACGCCGTGAGGAATATTCGGATAGCCAGTATCAGTACAAAGAAAAAAATGGAATCATAGTTCCAGTTAAAATACAGAACACGCTTTTCAAGTTTCCTCATCAACCCATGCCCAATGACGTGCGAATCGAGACCGATGTTTTCATCACTGTTGACCTTGATTGGAGACAAGTCAATCCGAAAGTACTATTGGTCCCCGATGACAAGTATCTCAAAAAGGTAAGCGAGAGCTTGGCTACCCTAAAGAACTTCTGCGAGGGGCGTAATAAGGATGAATGAAGGATGCCTTTTCGCTCGCATTGCATTGAACGGCTTGCTCCTGCTCCTTGGTTCTGCCTGCTTGATTTTTGGGGACGAACCATGTGCGATCACAAAGAAAGTTGTAGTCATTTCATCAGATCCTCAGAACGCGGAGGACTTGAAGTTGCTCTTGGAGAAGGAAAATTTCAGTGTAGTGAACACGGGGCTTTCCAACTTCCGCTACGATCCTACGCTAGCGACAGATCTTGTGGTTCTTGATATTTCTCCTGCAAACGTTTCGCAGATCGACGTTGAGGTACTACTAGGTATTCGCGATGAATGGCGCATTCCCACATTGCTGCTCGGAAGTGCGGGGCTTCGAGTCGCTCGCGATTGGGAAGTACTTGGAGGGATTGGTTGTACTTGTCTCAACAGCGCTCTAGTAGAATGGGATCAGAAACACCAAGTATTTGCGGGGTTGAAAGCGGGTACGATTCCTGATGCTGTTCGAGTGTTTGATCCCTCATTCCACAAAACACTTGCCGACTGCTTGCATATTTCGTCAGGCGACACACGACATGCAGTAAACGGTCAAGGGTGGTGTTCTTATGCAGCTTGCTATGACTATTATCCAGAAGTTGAAGTAATTAGCGGTGGCGCAAATCCAAAGACAAATCGCTCGGCGGCTATTTGGCGACAAGGGAATCTGATGCATTTTGGTTTTCAGGAACGCGTCAAAGAGCTGAACAGCTTTGGAAGAGACGTGCTTGTTGCAAGTGCTCACTATATTGTTCAATTTCGAGAAGATTTACCAATTGCCAAGACGCCGTCAGTATTTAATGGACCGATCTGCCACAGTCGCACAATAATGGCAGGACTTCTTTATGACTCAATCGAGGATTCTGCGACGCTGAAAGCCTTTCTTGACGAGGGAGATGTTCAAGTTTTGGAACAAATGCTGCAAAAAACTGAACGCCAGCAATGGATAGAAGAAAACTACAGGTATTTCCGACCATTGCCGGGTGGGCTGGTCACGGTGGACAAGCCGCTTCGAGAACTAAATCTCGAGTTTTCGAATATCGCTACAGTTAGAAGGTTGGTTGATATGCTTGGCGAGGATCACAGAAAGCGGAACCTGGCCTTTGAATTGCTTTCTCGTTATGTGCCTTGCGGCCCCACAGCATCATCTGAAGCACCGACATGGCGAGTCTGGTTACTGGAGAATGAGAAATATATATTTGCATCGGACAACGGGGACTATTGTTGGTATATGGATGATCTTGCAAAGAAAAGATCGGTGCCCACAGCATCGCTTCGCGGTTGGGACCGAAGGGACCAAGTGGTAATGATTCAAGAATGACATCGTTGAGGGTGTTACTGGATGAACTCTATTCAGAAGTCATCTCGAATTGGATTTTTCCTAACGGCCCAAAGTCGACTTGATAAGTCGATGGCTGCGCTACGTAGACTTGCCCCAAGGCGCCTGAAAGAATAACGCTGCCGGCAGGGATGGTGTAACCTCGCTCGACCGCTTGATTCAATAACGATTGCAAGTCTTCCCACAAATCTAGCTCGATGCTCGCAGCGCTCAAGTTGCCAACAGGCTGCCCGTCTCTTTGGACGGTAATGGTCAATTCCTGAGCGTTAAACTCCGCGGGCTTGATCGGATCGCCCATCAGAAAACGACTAGCGCCGATATTCAATGCGACGGTTTCCGCTAGCGTTGGCTCCTGTCCTAAACGTTGTGTATATCGCTTAGGCATCTCAATAACAGGCACCAAATGTTTCACTGCCGATTTCGCATGCTCTACTGTCGGGATCTCGTACGCGATATCGACGTCAATCACAAAGCCAACTTCGGTCTCTAAAATCGTCTCAGCGTCTGTATCGATGGCGATGCGCTGCGGTTGTTTGGTCGTCAGCTTGCCAGATTCAAACAATACGCCAACTAAGGGATGGGTGATGCCCAGTTCCAGTTGGTTTGACTTGTAAACCGCGCCGCCCTTGAAACCAACCAAGCGGTCGCTTTGCATTTGACGCTGGACCGCGCGGCGTTGAATGGCAAAGCAATCTTTCAACGAAGGCTTTTGCTGCATACTGGCCACCGTCGGAATCGAGGCATCGTTTTGTAAAGCTTGATGCAAAGCTCGTTCATAATCGCGGACCCAAGCTGCGTCGAGGTAGCCGTTCGCTTCTGACCAGTTCAAAAAGGCGGCTCGCCAGTTATCCAAAGTCTGTCCCGATCTTCGCGCGCCAAAACCATGGGCTCCGTTTTGATAAACGTGCAGTTCCGTCGATGCACCGGCCTTACGCAGTGCAACCGCCATCGCCAGGCTATTTAACGAATCGTCAGCGAAAGCATGCGCGACAAAAAACGGTGGGCTATTTCTGTTTAACTTGGAAGCAATCGCTGGCTTCACTTCACCGCTGCGGTTGACCAAACCACCCGCATAAACCAAGGCGGCAAACGTCGGTCGACAGGATGCTTCATCGTGTTGATCGATGGCTGCGTATTGACGATCGTCATCATGAGTGGCTAGCCAAGCGCAAATTTCCGCACCGGCTGAAAATCCAATGCAGCCGATGCAGTCAGCGTCCAGTTGCCACTCGGCAGCTCGCGAACGAATCAAGCTGAGCGATCGTTGCGCGTCTTGCAAGCCAATACTAGCGGGAGCTGGTACGCGGTATTTCAAGACAAACGCGGTGAAGCCTTGCTCGGTCAGCCACTGGGCAACTTCAAACCCTTCATGTTCAATCGCCAAGCGTTGCAATCCACCGCCCGGACAGACCAAGACGGCCGCTCCGTTGCGTTTCTCCGGCGGAGGCAGGAACACCGATAACGTTGGGACGCTGACATTGGTCAGTTGGTAGAAGGGGCGAGGTCGATTTTCCAGTATCTGTTCAGGCCCGGAAACTCGGATCGCGGTCGGCGGTTTATCTGGCCAAACATTTAACACCGAGTCAGGCTCGTTTGCCTGCATGGTTGTTTGGCTTCCGAGTAAGAGCATAAAGATAATGCTTATAACGCAAGCGAGATGCAACGGTTTGTGGGTGGGAGCAAAGTTGAGCATGAGGTCTCGATGATTCAGAAGATAATACTAAGCACACTCAGTGTGCCGTAACAAAGGTAGTAGGCACACTCGGTGTGCCGTAAAACCATTCCTGCGGACGGCACGGCGGAGCGTGCCTGCCACCTTGTCTATACGTTGTTCAAAGGTCCGGAGGAATCGCCAAAACGAGCCAGGTCTTTGACCCCCATCTTATCAGCAATCGACAGGTAAAGGTTGGTTATTGGCACCGAACCGTGATTCACAAATCGACCTGGCGTCAGCAGCCCACCGCCATTGCCGGCGCACAGTACCGGAAGGTCACGGTGCGTGTGGCGATTGCCGTCGGCATTCCCGCTGCCATAGACAATGATCGAATTGTGCAGCAGCGAATTGCCATCGACATCCTCGATCGAATCCAAACGCTGCAGCAGTTTGGCAAACTGTTTCGAATACCAATAGTCAATCTCTGCAACCTTTTCGATCCGGTCTTCTTTGTTTTGGTGATGCGTCAAATCGTGATGGCCTTCCGAGATACCGATGAAGTCAAACGATCGATTATCGCCATCATGGCCAAGGAGTAGGCTAGTCACTCGAGTTGAATCCGTTTGGAAAGCCAGGGCCATCAGCTCGCACATCAAATTGACATGCTCTTCGTGGGAAGTTGGGATACCAAGGGGCGTTTCAATTTGTGGTTCTTGAGGGTCACCAAAACGTTCAGCTTTCTCAATGCGTTTTTCAAGTTCCCGGACGCCGGTCAAATATTCATCCAGCTTCAATTGGTCAGAGCCCTGCAAACGTTTCTGCATCGCTCGAGCATCGTCCATGACAAAATCTAGCACGCTACGTTGTTCGATGCGGCGTTGCTTCAAGCTGGCAACTCTTTCACCGGGCTTGCCGGAACCAAAGAGTCGTTCGAAGACCAAGCGAGGGTTGTTCTCGGTGGCCATCGGTGTCGTTTCGGATTGCCACGAGATATTGTATTGATAAGCGCACGAATAACCTGAGTCGCAGTTGCTCGCTTGACGTTGCGGATCGGAGGCAAGTTCCAGCGAGGGGAAACGCGTCAAGTGCCCAATGTTCTGCGCAATCACTTGATCGATCGAAACTCCCGCGCGAATGTCGGTTGCACTTTTGTTCAAACGCACGCCGGTCAGGAAGGTACCATTGCCGCGAGCATGGTCACCACCGCCGTCGGGTCCGCCTTCAGCAGACACGTTGTCTAGGCCTTTTAAAATCTGAAACCTGTCACGCAGTTCCGCAAGTGGTTCCAGAGTTCGGCTGAGCCGATTTTCCGTCGCACTTTCATCGGGCCAAAAGTATTTTGGAATCGCGCCATTTGGGAAGAAAAGAAATGCGGTTCGCAGCGGAGCGCCTGTAGCCGTCGTGGCCAAACCGAATTCGCCGCTGGCGGCGTACGCGTAACCGGATCGCAGCGATTCAAACGCGGGCAGAGCTACACAAGCTCCGATGCCTCGCAAGAAACCTCGACGGGAAAATGGTTTGTGCATGGTCAGTTACCTTTACGTGGAAATCTTAAGGGGATTCTTTGCGGGAAATCAATTGGTCAAAGGCAGGTTTGGAACTCACGAAAAGTGAGATCGGTTCGCTCTGCTGTGTTGGTAATCGTTCACGGCTCGATTAGCCGCAGGGCGATAGCCCCGGTTTTTGTAGCCTCTCACCTGACAACCGCGGCTATCGCCCAGCGGCTCATTAACGCGTGTTTCTGTGGCTTTTATGATCGAGGTGTGAACGGCTAATTGCTTTGCGAACATCAAGGGTGGCTGGCGACGGAGTGGGGGTTCGTTTTTGGAGGCTGAGTCCGCTGGAACGCGTTGGAATTGATCACGCCGCTGATCAGCTTGGACGCTTGGCCACCGCTGCTTTCCAGCTCCGTCACGATATTATCGATGGTTTGTACGTCTTCATATTCTACGGCACGACCCAGCGCATAGGTTAACACCTTTTCGGTAATACAACGATAAAAATCGAGTCGGCGGCTGCTAGCAAGGATTTCTTTCAGTTCGCGAACGTCAGCAAAACTCTCTCCGGTCACTAGCGTACCCGCAGCATCGATGGTTTGCCCTAATTCCGCTTTGCGAAAACGCCCCATCGCGTTGAAATTCTCGAACGCGAGTCCCAGCGGGTCCATACGATTATGGCACGAGCTGCACACCGGATTCTCGCGGTGCATGGCCAACGATTCTCGCAAGCTGAGCTTTGGCGTCTCGCCTGGTCGGCCTTCCACACCTTCATCCAGCGCGGGCACATCGGGTGGCGGAGCTCCGGTGGGTGTCCCTAAGATATTTTCAAGAATGTAAAGTCCTCGCTTCACCGGCGACGTCCGATCGGGATTGGACGTGACGCTGAGGAAAGTTCCCGTAGTCAGTATCCCTCCACGCACGCTATCGGCGGGCAAGTCGACTTTGCGCATCTCTGCGCCGGTGACGCCGTCGATCTGATAGTGGGCGGCAAGTGTCTCGTTTAGGAAAGTGTATTTGCCATTGATCAGATCCAGTACGCTTTGATCGTTGCTTACGATATGTTGCAGCAGTAGTTCGGCTTCATACTTCATTGCGCGTCGGATATCGTCCGTCAAGTCGACGCGAGGAACGCTTCCAGACTGAGAGCGGAACTCGGCTTGGACAACTTCAAATTCTTTGTTCTCTTCCTCAGACCGCTGGTCCCCTTTGCGGAACAGCTCAAAGAAACGTTGGCGCAAGGTGTCGGATACAGGAGTCGATGTTTGTTCGCGTCGCAGAACGGCACGAGCGCTGATCGGAATGGTTTCGATCGCTCGAGCTTGCAACCATTGACCGACAAAGTTTTCGTAGAACGCTTTGGCTTTGGAATCGGACAGCATTCGGGAAACTTGCACATCCAGGTTGGCTCGCAGTTGCCCTTCATCGGCTAATCGAGTCAACTCCGCATCAGGCATCGATGACCAAAGGAAGTAGGACAATCGCGAGGCTAGTGAATGTTCATCGATGAAAGGAAACGGAGTTTGCTGAGCGTCCTTTTCAGCGAACTCTTCGCGGAAGAGAAACTTGGGTGAAGCGAGAATGGCCGTCATCGCACTAGCGACACTTTCTTCAAACGGCTTTCCGACCTCCTGCAATGAAGTAGACAATTCGACTAAACGATCCAGTGTGTCTGCGTCGACAGGGCGGCGGAATGCGCGGCTTGCAAAGCTTTGAAGCAGCTCTCGTGCATAGACCTGTCGCGCCGCTGCCGATTGCGGCACGTCTCTTGGAAAGAACTTGTCATAGTTGTCCGGTTTGACAAAGAACTCTGGAGCGCTGGGACCTTCCAAAGTGATGGTCGAGATTTGAAAGCGTAAGTTGCGAATTTGAGGCTCTTGCGAAAGTGGTTTGACGGTAATCACAAACTCGTGCTGGCCCGCTTCCCATGTTTGATTGAATCGGAAGTTGTACTTCTTCCCGCCTTGGCGAACGAGTTCTTGTTGCAGCAGCGTCTGCCCATCCACGGCGAAAGTCATTTCGCACTTGTTTAGATCAAATTGATTATCGACATAGGTCTCGAAGGCCCGCATGTCCAATTCCACGACGTATTGGCCAGGCAGTTCGACAGCGAACGTATGCCGCGCGACATTCGCTTGATAGTAGGAAAGTTCCAGCGGACCATATTCATCACGTAGACCGCCACCACGTGGGCTGGTGCGGTTGGCTCTGTTGCTGCCTCGGCGAGCGGGCGCTGCTTCGTTGTTGGTATTATCGGCGGCCTCTGCAGTCGCATCATTGCTCTCTTCAACGACTGGGTCTAGCTGAAAGCGTCCTCCAGGGATAGCTTGGCGACGAACGACCGCCGCTTGCGTGGGTACGGCTCGCCGCACGATGTCGTTGGCCGCGTCGACGTATTTCTCGAAGAGCAGCGGTGAGATCGACAACACATCGCCAATGTTATCAAAACCGTGCCCCGTATCGTCTGCTGGGAAATTGGTAGCAGTATCGTAATCAATGCCAATCAAATCGCGGATCGTGTTGCGATACTCGACCCTGTTCAGTCGACGGACAGTCACTTTTCCTGGTGATGGATTATTAGCATCGATCCCAAAGGCGTCGAACTTAATCCAATCGATCGTCGACGCGATCTCTTCGGCTGAAGGTTGAGCTTCGTCTCGTGGCGGCATCAAGTCTGCTTGCAACTGCTTTAATACTCGGTGCCACTGTTGGTTGCGCAGATGTCCATTGGGTTCTTGCAATAGTGCGTCGAACGAAAAACTACCTTCGGCAGAACCGTCGGCGTGACAAGCGAAACAGTTCTCCGCAAACATCGGCTTGATTTTCTCGCGAAACTTCTCGCCCAGTTCGATCGTTGGTTGTGGTTCGGAAGCGGCTACGGCAGGCGACTCGATTTCGTCGCAGTATGCGGTAGCAGCCAGCGCAATCGACGTTGCCGACAAAGCTACAAAAGAACGAAGGGATTGGGGCAAGTTGAAATAAGTCATGCTGTCTTTTATGGAAGGCAAATCAAAGCGTAGGTGGTTCGGTTCTATACGCCGCGTAGCGAACTATAGTTGGCTCACATGCAAGGCTAGTCAAGCAAATAAAGGCGTTGGGGCAGCAGGTTGATCGGCTCTACTGGGTTGTGGCTGGTCGATTTTGTGGTGACCGCCGCTGGTTGGCTCGCTGCATCCGCGTTTTTTGTTCAGCCAATTCTTTTTCGTATGTTTCGCGGCCGCTGGTATCCAAAATGAAATTGTCCGTGAGCCAATCGCCCAATCGATCCGGCCAAGTAGAGATGGTGGCTAATTTTGAACGATTGCCCATGTTAAAGCCGTGCCCTCCGCGGGCATAAATATGGACTTCCATCGGCACCCCTGCAGCGCGCAGCTTGGGCATCAAATCAAAAATGGTGCGTGCGGCTCCCATGTCGTCGTTGGCGACCATCATCCAAGTGGGCGGCGTGTTTTCCGGAAGCGTTTCGGGAATTCCTAACGGTCCAGGGTAAACATAGATTTGAAAGTTAGGCAGGCTGCTGGCTTGTGAAACTGGGTCGGTAGCCTCAGGCTGCGCGGCGTCCGGAGAGTAACTGACTAGGGAGACCACTTCGCCACCGGCAGAAAATCCCATGATGCCAATGCGGCCAGGATCCAGGGACCAGTCTTTTGCGTGACTGCGGACCAATTGGATCGCACGTTGGCCGTCTTGTTTTGCGTGCTGGTCGATTTGATAGGGCGATGCCTCCTCGCGTCCTAATCGATACTTCAAGACAAAGGCCGTAACCCCCAAGCGATTGAAGTACTCGGCAGCTTCGACGCCTTCTGCTTTGAATACCAATTCGCGGTGGCCGCCTCCAGGACAGATCACAACGGCTGCTCCATTGGCATTCTCAGGGAAATAGGCCGTGATGGACGGATTGTGGATGTTCTTGACCCAGTAGCTTTCCGCCCGCTCGAGTTCTTGTTTGCGGTCTTCAAAACCAGGCGCACCGTCTGCCCACAGCGGGATAGTTTTGCCATTGCGAGGTGCGGTTTCGTCCGCAAGAGTTGACTTTTCCGGTAGTGCCACAATGGCCGATGAACAAAGAAGTATCGTTGGGAGAAAACGCCACAATTTCATCGGGTGGGTCCTTGAGAGAGGTCGGCAGGTCAGAACCAATTCATAACCCCGTTTAGGCTAGTCGGTTTCGGGCATTTCGTCAAAGCTGCGGACCAACGAATCGCTTTTCCGACAAGAGAAGGTCACTTGTTCAGCAAGCCTTCGCGCGGAATCTGTAGCGGCAGGTGAACCCTTTGCCCGATTGAGGGTCTTTCTGATTATGAAATCGACGATCGCCAAATCGAAACCACGCACTTTTGTCGCAGCTCTGGTAGCTCCCGAAGATATCGGCCAAGGCGACTGGATCGCGCTGCTCAGCACCACCCAAGAGTATCCCGCTTGGCTGTATGATTCCTGCAGCGTGCCATACGACCAGGTGGTTCAAATTGTGCAGCGTGATTCCAGCGGAACACCACTTAAAGTCAAGGCAATCTGCTTGCCCTACTTGCTAACCGAACCGATCGAGGGCGGCAGCAAAGTGGTCGATGTGCGGTGCAACACTGTCGTACGTATGACCAAGAAGTATGCCAAAGCATTCAAGCGGTTGCTGAACAAGAAAAAACCAGAACCCCTGGGCTGCTTAAAGCTTTGATTTCTACTTGTTAGTGAGTAGAAGCGTTTGTGGCGGTTACGGTTTCGACCCAATGTTTCGCTTCGATATCGCACAAGTCCTTCAATTGATGTCGGCAAGATATTCCACAGGCCACGATCGTCTTACCGGACTGCTGAGCGGTTCGGGCGGCCGGAAACAAACGCTGCTCACCGATCTTCTTCGACAAATCATAATGCTCGTATCCAAACGAGCCCGCCATGCCACAGCATCCTGAATCGACTTCCGTGCAACGGGTGTCTGTGCTTGCCTGATACAACTGGTGAATCGCTTTGGTGCCAAACATCGCCTTTTGGTGGCAATGGCCATGCAGCAAAATATCCTTGAACTTACTCTCCAGCGCAACGCCTTGTTCTGCCAAGAACACGTCAATCATGCGTACACACTTCGAAACGCGACCTGCCATAGCGGTATCGTCGATCAAATCGGCAACATCATCTACCAAAGCCGACGCGCATGATGGTTCGAGGCACAAGATGGGGATGTTCTGGGCCGCGAATTGATCCAGCTTGCGAAAGGTTTCTGCCCCATACAGTTTCGCTTCACGGACCAAGCCTTTGGACAGCCGAGTTCGCTGGCAGCAGCCCGCTTTGGCCAGAATCACTGTAAAGCCCGCGTCTTCCAGCAACTGGATCGCGGCATATCCTATGTGAGGCTCGAAATAGTTCGCATAGGTATCGTCGAATAGCACGACTTGTCCTCGGTCCCGTCGGCCAGCAGCGATAGGATTGTCCTTTAACGTTTGCTCCAAAGTTGTCGCTGCGAATGGTGGCAACGGCCGACGACGATCGATGCCCGTAAGCTTCTCCAGCACCCGTCGTCCTCCGGGGATGATCGACGCGAAATTCACCATCTTGGCCGCTCGACCCGCTAATCGTTTCGCCGCGTCCGGCATTCGGCCGATAATCTTTGCACCCAACGGCGTCCCTTTCTGGTCGTGTCGCAACTGCAAAACTTCGCTTTTTAGTTTGGCCATATCGACCGCGTTAGGGCATTCGGTCTTGCAGGCTTTACAGGCCAAACACAGCGACATGCAATCGTCAACTTCATCAGATGCTAACGCCTCGATGGGGTCTTTGCCAAGTTGCCCCGACATTGCCAATCGCAACGCATTGGCGCGGCCCCTCGTAGAGTGATGTTCGTCACGAGTCGCCATATAGGAAGGGCACATAGTCCCAGAGCCCAGTTTGCGGCAAGCGCCCACGCCATTGCACTGTTCGACGGCCAACTGCAATCCGCCTTGGTCTGCATAATGGAACAATGCTTTGGATTCCGCTTGGGCTGCATTGAGTTGATAATGAGGCGTTTGGTACCGCAAGTTCTCGGTCATACGTTGCGTGTTGACGATCTTGCGAGGGTTCATCAAACCAACTGGATCAAACAAGTGCTTGATGTCACAAAACGCTTGATACAAGGGTTGGCCGAACATGTCCGGCAGGAATTGTCCTCGCAATTGACCATCGCCGTGCTCTCCCGACCAAGAACCGCCGTACTCCATGGTCCATTGGAACGCTTGAGTTGCAACGCGTTCCATCTTTTGGATATCGCTGGGGTCATGCACGTTGATGGCCGGGACAACATGCACCACGCCGACCGACGCGTGCGCGTAGATACTGGTTCGTGTGATGCCTTCGCTTAGGCATAGCTGCTCGACCTTCTCGATGTATTCCGCCAAGTAAGGGATGGGGATGCAGGCGTCTTCGATAAAGTCGCGGCCTTTGGTTGGGCCTTTGACGTTGGAGATCAATCCCAAGCCCAGCTTACGAGTCTCCCACACATCGCGAATGTCTTTGGGGTCGGAGAATACTGGCCAAGCGATCCCGAGCCCTTCGTTCTGCATCGCAGCAGCAAATGCATCGGCTCGCTCGGTCGCTTCCGCTGGACTAGCACCCATAAATTCCACCACCTGTAACGCTTGAGGATCACCCAATATGAAATGCGACATCTCACGCGTGGCTGGATTGATACGGGCTTCATCCATAAACGTGATGTCCAGCAGTTCAACTGTAGAAGGATCTGCTTCCAAGATTCGGGCCACAGCGCGCAGGGCACCAAGCAAGCTATCGAAATGGACCACACATAGCGCCGTCGATTGAGGGTTGGGTGTCAATCGAATCTTCGCATCCAACAAGATGCCAAGCGTACCTTCAGAACCAACAATAAGATTAGAGAGATTCCAAACGCGGTGACCTTGATTGTGCTCGCGACGCGGACCGATCGACCCTGTATAACCTGCACCGTCTACAAATTCGTCCAAATTGTATCCGGAGACACGGCGAAGCACTTTCGGATAACGTCGCAAAATTTCGTCGTGATTCGCTTGGATGATGGGTTCAAGCTGGCGGAGCAGTTCCGCTTCACGTTGCAAGCCAGCTTCTTGATGGGACTGTGCTTGCCAGAAGTCTGCCTGGCGAGGTTGGAAATTGCAGATTGTTCCATCGCTCAGCAGAACGCGACACTCCAGCACATGATCGATCGATTTTCCATAGACAATACTGCGAGTGCCACACGTGTTGTTGCCAACCATGCCGCCAATCGTTGCTCGAGAACCCGTCGCCGGATCCGGCGCAAAATGCAACTTATGCTTGGCAAGTTGTTGGTTCAGCACATCACGGACAGCCCCCGATTGAACGCGAGCCCATTTTTGGTCGACATTCAGTTCAAGGATTTGGTTATGGTACTTGGAGACATCGATGATCATTCCCGAACCATATGTTTGGCCCGACAGTGAAGTTCCACCCCCGCGCGCAGTTACAGGCAGTCGGTATTCTCGGGCAATTGCAACGGCCGCGACGATGTCAGCTTCATCACGCGGAACGATGACGCAGCGAGGCATGACTTGATACAACGAAGCATCGGTGGCATAAACTCCGCGTTTCACTGCATCAAAGAAGACATCTCCGCGAATGCTTTGGCGGCAGCGGCGCTCGAGGGCGTCGTTGGCGGAGGTCGAATTGAAGGTATGGGTGGGAAATGTAGGCGAGTTCACAACAGATTTCGAGTTAATGAATGGCATTTCTTTCAGTATGCTAGAAATTGTAACCTAGACAACGACATTTGGGATGTTGCAATGTCGCAGGCCGTTTGCCACACCTAACGAAAGCCTCCCCCAGATTCCTACTAACGAAGCTAGCTTTATGGCCAAGCAAATTGCTTATACGCATCAACTTGAATTTGGTCGCTGGTTAATGGCGTGTCAATTTGACGTGTTGTTGAATGCGGGCCTGCCAGACCATGGACCAGAAGCGGCCTTGCACGCCCTGGATATCGCAGAGCATCTCGAGGGCCTTTTGAGCGTATATAAGCCCGAAAGCGAATTCAGCCGCATTAATCGTTCCCCCGTTGCAACTCCCGTTCCAGTATCCGCCGCAACGGCTGAACTGATCGCGATCGGCGAGGAACTGCGGTTGCAAACCGACGGGGCTTTTAATCTAGCGGCCGCTTCATTGAGCGAACTATGGGGGTTCTCGCGCAGGCAAGGTCAAATGCCAGAACCGCATTTGGTCCAAGCTGCCGTCGAGGCACTTAAGAAGCAAGCGTTCCAACTCAGTGAAGCTCCAGTCACGGTCGTTCGGCAACGTGAGGATGTGCGGATCAATAGCGGTGGGATTGGCAAAGGATATGCGCTAGATCAAATGGCTGCGGTCTTGAAAAGTCGCGATGTGCATGACTTCTTGGTGCATGGGGGACACAGCAGTATTTTGGTATCTGGCAACCGCTTAGACATCGACTCGCAGGAAGGCTGGCGCATCGCCGTGCGTCACCCGGATCATCAACAATGCATTCTTGGCGAACTGCGATTACGCAACACAGGCTTAGGTACCAGCGGGCCAGCGAACCAGTTCTTTTACTTCAACGGTGTCCGCTATGGGCATATCATTGATCCACGTACCGGTTGGCCGGTATCAGGGATGCTTTCTATCACGGTCTTGCATCCCAGCGCAGCCAGAGCCGACGCGCTAGCCACCGCGCTGTTTGTCATGGGAGTGGAAAAAGCACGGAAGTACTGCGAACAGTTCAGCGATACGGGTTTCTTGGCGATCTTGCCAACCGCTAAGCAAGGTCAAGTTGAAATCGTTACTTGCAACATTCCAGCTAGCGTTTGGCTTCCACATAACTAGCTTGCCCAGTCATTCGAAAATGATGCGACCGGCTGCCGGTTTTGTGCTTGCCGCTGTCCCATGTGCTGTTGGGCAACGACGAGCTTTCACGGCGATGTAGGGGGGAATGAACGCGCAGCGATGGCCGAAACTGCCTGGCGATTGATGGATATCGGCATATTGTGGTTCGATGATGTCTTCAATGACAAACCCAGATCGACAGATGCCTCCTAGCAAGACTTGCAAGCTATGTGCATGCTCGATCGTACCTGCTTCACGAAAGCGAGTTTGCAAGTCGATCGGATTCTGGATCGAACTGCTAGTCGGTCGCTGGATGACGTAGCCTTGCGAATCAGGTTGCAACGAAGCCTGCAAGTTCGTCGGCTGTTTGTGAAAAGAGATATAAGTTCCATCAGGTTTGAGCACTCGAGCCGCTTCGGCAAAAGCGAATCGCGGTTCGCTCAAATAGGTTGTGCTGACAGGTTGCATAATCAAGTCAAACTCGGCGTCGGCCAGCATCGACATATTGCACATATCGCATTGGATGATACGAATAGAAAATCCATGCTGGTCCGCAAGTTGTCGGTCGTGCTTTAACATCGCTGGGCTTAGATCCACGACGGTCACGTTAGCGCCTAAGGCTGCGAATAAAGCGGAAAAGCGGCCTCCTCCGGCTGCTAAACACAAGACGTGTTGGTTTTTTGGATCACCCAGCCAGCCCACGGGATCGAGAATCTTGCGTGCATTGGCAAGTTCGTCGGCTGTAACAGGTTTGGTCAGAACATGAGCCACTGCAACCAGCCGATCCCACCCCTGGCGATTGTGCGTGGCAACTTTGTCGCTACTGGTGGTCATACTCTTCCGAAATGCGCTCGCCTTCTTTATTCAAGCCATACGTTTCCAGCTTGCGGTACAGTGTCGCTCGCGAGATGCCCAGCAGATCCGCAGCATCAGGAATCTTGCCATCGGCTCGCTTGAGGGCTTCAGGGATAAGCCGTCGTTCCCAATCTTCGATTCGCAGCGTGTCGAGCTGATCGGCCAGCGGTTCATGCAGGGCAAGATCATTCGTTCCAATCTCATCCCCCACAGCCAGAACGACTGCGGAATCCATCACGTTTCTCAACTGGCGAACGTTCCCCGGCCATCGATACTGCAGCAATTTTCTGCGAGCTGAATCTGACAGCCGAAGGGTAGGGCGGCCATGCTCATTGCGGAAGTGCTCAAAGAAGTATTCGATCAATTGCTCTATGTCGCTACCACGTTCACGCAGTGGGGGGATGTTCAATTCGAAGGTGCTCAGTCGATAGTAGAGGTCTTCGCGGAATCGCTTGTCACGCACAAAATCTCGTAGATCGCGATTGGTCGCAACCAACACGCGGACATTGGTGCGGACTTCTTTGACGCCCCCGACCGGCAAGAACGGGTGGCCTTCCAAAATGCGAAGCAGTTTTGCTTGACCACCTAAGTTTAATTCGCCGACTTCATCCAAGAACAAGGTTCCACCATCGGCTTGTTTAAAGAGGCCAGCGTGGTCCTTATCGGCACCGGTGAACGAGCCTCTTACGTGGCCAAACAGTTGGCTTTCCATTAACTCGGAAGGAATCGCCGCACAATTGACGCTGAGCATCGGAGCCGAAGCGCGGTTGCCAGCACGATGGACTGCACGAGCCACAAGCTCTTTACCAACACCGCTTTCACCGCGGATCAAAACGGTTCCGTTCGCTTTGGCAATGCGTAGGATACGTTCTTTTAAGCTCTTCATCGCGTTGCCATCGCCGATGAGTTCGTCGAAGTCCGCGTGCTTTTGCTTCAAGCGGTTGCTGGCGACATGCAGCGACTGCGTTCTGCGATTGCGCAAGATGGTTGCGCTGAGAATGTTGGCCGCTGAAATGGCAAAGTCAAAGTGGTGTGTTTGGAACTGCTCTGTTTCACGGTACAAGTGGATCGCGCCGTAGGGTTGCTTCTCTTCCAACATCGGAATACAGATCGCATCGGAAAACTTGCGCAAAGCGCCGTCATCGTTGCTTTTGCGCAACTCGTGCTTAGTCCAAATCGCAGTCGCTTGTTTCACAACTAAATCGGTCAGCCGCTGGCTCAATTTTAATCGTTGAGCACCATCGGCAGGATCAATGTAGAATGGCTTCAGATCGCCGACATCGTCGGTCGACAGGAAGCCAACGACGGTCGCTTTGGTAAAGCCACGCAGGATAGCCAAACCCTTGCCGATGGTGGCTTCCAGGTTGTCGGTCGACAAGCACATGTATGAGAGTTGATACAGTTCGTAAAGCTCTTCAAAGCGTTTGCGATCTTTCAAAGCGGCGAGTGCAGAACGCCCTGTTTTGACGCTCTCTTCTTGGTCGATCATCGAATGAGCGAGATTGATGGTCTCAATCGTCAGATCGTCGGCTTGCCGCGTTTCCTGTTGGTTGAATTGCATCTCCGTGTTGCCGATGCGAATCTTACAGCCGTCGTACAGGGTTGCGACATCGACTTTCGAACCGTTGACCAGTGTGCCGTTTCGAGAGCCAGCATCGGTTAAGATCCATTGGCCGTCTTGAAAAGCAATCGAGGCGTGAATCCGTGAGGACAAAGGGTCGCTAATGGCAACTTGGCAGCCTAACCCGCGACCAATCTTGATATCCGCAGCGGCATCAAGAACGTAGCGACGATCTAAATCAATTCCGTGGGTGACAATTAAGAAAGAGGGCATACGAGACTAACGGAGGTCAAAAGGCGTAACGAGAACACGCTCTAAGCTTAACTCATTTTGAGACAATCGCCCAGTTTAATGCCTGCGGTAATCCGTGTTTGCGGAAAGAAAAAAACGTCGCGAATTGGAGCTCGTTTGGGAAACTCCATCGCATTCGACTCATTAAGGCCTCCGGAATTCACCGCTCTGGGCGGAAGTTCACGGTGCAATTGCCGTCGCAAAATGACACGTTTGCACCAAGTCTCGCAATCGGCGATTGTTCCAGGCAAATCCGGTAGATGGTAAAACCGTTAGAAACTTCGACCAGATTTGGCTGATCCGAAACAGGCAACTTGAGTTTCCCATCGGTTCGAATTAGGTTTGTAGGGAAATCGTGTTTCAATACTGTTACAGGGACTTCGGCACATGGCGCTATTATGGGAAATCTTCTGGATCGCATTGATTGCGTTAAGCATCATCGCCACTCTAGTCATTGCGGTGCTTGAGAATTCGCGTAGAAAGTCCGCGTACAACAGTCGCACGGCCGTCGCCCAACCGCCACAGGATGAAGCTGCGGTGGCTTCGATGGATAATCTAGATGATTTCGGCAGCATGCCAGCCGAACCGGACTTCGATTTCCCGAAGTCCTAAGCCCGCTCGCTCCAAGCTAGTTGAATTCAAAGTCGGTGAGCTTGGAAGCATCTAATGTCAAAACTCCGAAGGCAAGTCGGAGTGCTTGGTGCTACTGCGGCGGCGATAGTGCTGGAGGACGGTTGCTCTGAATGACCGATGGTTGGTCCGGCTCGGTTGCGATTGGTTCATCGCCAGTAGAACCACTAGGTGCTGAAGCAGAAGTTGGTTCTTGTACCGTAGGCGCTGGCCCAGTCGGCTCTTGAGTTGCCGATAATGGGTTTGCTAGAGTCGTGGTCTTGGGGATTACAGGATTAGCGGGAGCGATGGGCTGACCATCCTTCACACCAATCGGTAGCGGAACGTGATCGTTTTCCAGAAGCGCCGGTTGATCCATCGCGGATTCCCATCGCGGAGCGTCCAATAGTAGTTGTTGGAAATAATCATTGTTGCGAACATCAGCTCGATTCGCATCGCGCACGGCTCGGAATCGCATGAAATCGAACAAGACAAAATCCTCGTTCAGCTCCGAATCGGTGGCCGAAAGATAGCGATTAACGGCCTTGATCAGATCGTCGGCGATGTTCTCCAACATCATTTCTGGGTACCGATGGAATACCGCACGCCAATTCAACCAAGCCTTCTCATACAGGTCGGTGGCAGCGCGTAAGTCGGCGGTGGCGATGTACTGGTCCGCTTTATAGACTTGGCTGCGGGCTGCAAGTGTCACCGGCGATTGTTCTGCCTGCGAGCGAAGTTCCCAGTAACGGTAGTTGCACATATCGCGATAAGCTTCGGTGTGCTGGATGGATTCTTCGATCGCGCGAATCGATGATACAAGGCTGATCACATTGCTGCGTTCTGCTTCAGGAACAAACCTCGCGATGTCGAATCGATTCGAGAAGAAACGCCCGAGGGTATACTTTTTGAATTGAAGCTGCTCAAGGGTTAGTTGAGTTTCCGGTGTATCCAAAACAAATTTCTCGTCGTCGGTCATGGAATCGCGAAGACTTGTCAGCAAGTCTTGCTTGGCTGTTACCGTTTGCTCGTCAAATTTTTCCACTAAGGTTGCTAGGTTTTGGTTCAATCGATCCAAAGATCGAAGTTGAACGGAGTCGCCCCAACTGGTCAGGATATCGCGATTGCCGAATTCACGCCAAGCTTCATTGGCGCGACTCCAGGCGAATCGCGAGCGGTCATCAAGGATGCCTTCGTCCTGAATCGCTTCGCTGTAGTACATCTGCGACCAAGGTGCTTCGGCATAGAAATGTACTTCGTTCTTGTTGATGATCGCACCGGAAGCAACCAAATCGTACGCTTTCAAATACCACAGTCGACCGGTCAGCCAGTTGTCAGGCTTACGGTCTGCTCCTAGCGCTTCGCTGCGTAGATTCGAGAGGCCTTCGGAGATCAACTGCTCGTGGAATTCGTTGTCTTCACGATAAAGTTGCCGGAACTGGGTCTTCTCGTCCGACCTTCCAAGCTTGTGGTTGGTGTACCAGCCCAGGTGCCACTGCAAGATGGGTTGGCGTTCGTTGTACTTGGTACCGCGGATCAAATAATCGATCCCTTTCTTTACCCAGGCGTATCGCTGTCGGTAGTCATCGAATTCATGCGAAACGTTGTAGGAGAGATTGTGCGCTTGGCTTTCCCAGACCTTAACAAAGTGAGGTTGTAACAAAGCGATCTGATTCAGCGTCGCAGAGAAGCGGTCGAAGTATTTCTCTTCTTTGTAATATTCTGCTTTTTGCCACAGCCAAGCCGAAGCGATACCTCGCATGCCTAATGTCGCCAATCGCATGCTCTCGCTGGCCGGATCAATTTGGCCAATGTCGGCTTGTCCGATGTCATAACGATGCCGCAGTTGGGCTAGTTCGCCGCCGCCTGTGATTTGCCCGTCTCGTTTCACCGAGGGCTGGCCGAGCAAATAAAGCGGAATCAGCAGGACCGCAATCGCGCCGATGTAAAACAGTTTACGTACAAATTGCTTATTGTTCATGCCGCAATCTCCCGTGTCTTCAGGAAGAAGTATCCGACAATGAATGCCGTAGTAAAATATCCAAACGCAATGACCAGGTGTCTGAGCAGCAAGCCGTCGAACAGGTCAATTCCGTACGCCACAAAGTCCGAAGTTCCAAGGTTGTTGAAATTGGGAACCGCTCCGGTCAACAATCTCACACTGTTCATCATCCCTTGGTCGATCCGCTGGATGGCCACTTCCAATGCAGAGTTACCTAAGTCCAAATCGTGCATACTGCCCTTCTGGGTAACCATACGTATGGCGGCCTCGATGGGTCCACCTCCGCTGTACTCTGGTTTTTCAAAATACAACTCGATAGCGCCACCGAAGAAACCTAGCATCAATGCAGCCATCGTAGCCACAATCGCCACGGGACCAGACAGGAATGTGCTGAACATGACGCCGAAGCTGACGATGATCATCATTTGTAACCAGATGCTTACATAGCCTTTCGCGAAATTGTAGGCGAAAGAGCGGTCACCAGCCCGCAGCAGCATGTCCGCCTGGGCCATGCCAAGGTACTGGCCGGTGTCTTCGCAGCGGATGATGACTTCCAAACGGCCGTCTTTGGCCAAATCATCGTACAGGTCGATCTCTTGTGCGACGCCATTTACATAGCCATTCATCTTGCGAGGTATTTCGTACTCATCGACTTCGAACTCTTTGACTTCGAAGGGTTGCCGTTCGCTTTCCACCGTTGCATTTTCATCTGCGCTGCGAAAGATCATGGTGCCTTTCACCGGAGTGACAATATCGCCTTTGACTGTTCGAAAGGCAGATAACGTCATTTCCAGTCGCAGCGAATCGCCAAAGCGTGATTCGGTCACGTTTTCAAAAGTCCAAATCGCACTCATCAGCGTCGCGCCAGCAATGTACTTTTGGTATTCCGAAATGTAGCCGACGTTCAAGCCCACGTCTTTCAGTCCGCGTTGGCCGTCTCTGTCGGTGAAGTTCAGCGAACCGTAGACGGGGACTTTCGCAGGCCAACGAGGTGCTCCAATTTCGTACTTCACTTCACCATTTTCATCCACCGCCGTGATCTCGTGATAATGGCCTTTGACTTCAAACGTGCGGCTAGCTCCGGCCTGTATACCGTGGCTATGGCTTAGATCCGCCGTCGTTTCTCCATCGACCGTGGCCGTTGCGACGCGTTCTACTTCATGCGTATGACGCAAACCTCTCCAGACGAAGACGTAGCTCAAGAGTCCCAAGACCAGCAGGATGACGGTTCCGATCATGCCGAAACCTAGTATTCGACCGAGCACGATTTCCGTGGCTCGCACCGGTTTGGTAGTGATCGTGTAAATCGTTTTGTTCTTGATATCGGTGGGCAAACTGAACGTGCTTAGATACAGCCCTAGCAGCAAAACCAAGTAATTGGTGGCTGTCAGAACGAATGAAATATACAGACGCACGGGCACATCGCTGGAAGGGTCCAAATACCAGCCAGCGAACATCAGGCCAACAATGAAAATGGCAACCACCGCTAGAACTTTTCGTCGAATAGCTTCTTTAAAAGCTAGTTTTCCGATGGCAAAAGTTCGCCGCCACGTCGTGTTCGGCAAATCATGCCAAACCAAGTCGCGGATATTCTTGGCAATTACGTAAAAGCCTTCACCGGGGCCATAGCGTACCATCGCGACCAAATAGCTGATCACAAACCCCAAAACGATCATTACTAACGCCAACAAAAAGCCATCTAGCAGCCCGTTGTTGGTGAAAAACCATTCCGTGAAACTCCAAAACTGTTCCGGTTCAAGTCGCATAGCTTAGTCGATCGATATTTACAAACACATTGCGTGGTGAGAGGGCGAAAGGGGCATTACGTCACGATGGCTTAACTGGTGGAGCATTCTTCGCGTCGCTTTCGCGAACAATGTCCAAGAATAATTCTTCCATCGTCGTGGTCGGGTTGCCCATCGACATCATTTCGCCATTATCGCGAGCGATGATGTTGGCGATTTCTTGTTTCGCCTGCTCCGAAAGCCCACGAGCTTGGATTTCTGTAACATCTTGGACTTTGAGCAAACTATCGACTCGCCCCAACTCCTTGAGGTCGCCTTGATGCAAAATCGCGATTCGGTCGCAAACGTCCTGCACGTCCGCCAGTTGGTGGGAACACATTAAGATGGTCTTACCTGCATCCCGCAGTTTCAAAATCAAGTCCTTCATTTCGCGGCTACCGATCGGATCCAATCCAGTGGTCGGTTCGTCCAAGACCAGCAAATCAGGCTCGTTAATCAGCGACTGAGCCAACCCGATTCGACGCGTCATCCCTTTGGAGTATTCGCGAAGCTGGCGACGGCGAGCTCGTTGCAAACCAACCAACTTGATCAATTTTTCTGTTCGTTCGCGTCGAACTTCCGGTGGCATGTCAAACAAACGTCCGTAGAAGTCAAGCGTTTCCTCGGCGTTCAGGAACTTGTAAAGATACGACTCTTCTGGGAGATACCCGATTCGCTCGTTTTTTGAAACGTCGGTTGCTTCCTTGCCAAACACAAAAGCTCGCCCGGCTGTCGGAAATAGTAGCCCAAGTACCAATTTGATCGTGGTCGATTTTCCGGAACCATTGGGGCCCAGCAGCCCAAAGATCTCGCCCTTACGGACTTCAATATCCAGATTCTTGAGCGCGTGGACCTTCTTGCGACCCCAGAAGTCACGATAAATCTTGCTCAAGCCACGAGTTTCAATAACGATGTCAGATTCCGCTTCGCTGGCTGCCCTGGCGATAGCGGACTTCTGTTGGTTTGGTTCTACAGCGGAATCAACCGACATTCGAACAGCTCCTGAAAACGATCTGAAAGTGATACGGCACTAGGAAACTTGCACGCCTTGTTCCCCAAAAACCCCTGGATGCAATCTAACCCGTCGGAGCGTTACGACGTCCTGAAGTGACTGGTTCAGCGGCTCAAATTGAGAAAAAGTAGGTCAAACCGTAGCGCCTAAACTTTTCTCAATCAAAGACAGCTTATTCGAAGCCCCTGCGATCTGCCAGTCCATGGTGGATGGCAGGACCACAAAATTCACAGAAGATGGGAGGCCTTTAAGGGCGCAGCTTTTGCAAAGGACGCAGCTCTTACGACGCCTAGTACGATCAGAGATGACGTTGATGCTTATGTTGAGCCACACAACTTTAAGCGTCGATGCCCGCTTCAATCTGAACGTTGGGTTTCTCGGCTTCTTGCGTCTCTTGCAGTTCCCGCCAAGGCTTGTTTTCCTGGTAGCTCTTGAGTTCTTCTTCCAACTGATCAACCTGGTCGCTTTCGCTGCTCTTGCCTGCTTCGACCGCTTTGCTGGACCACTCGCGAGCCTTCTCAAAATCGCCTTTTTCAGCATAGGCAGCCGCCAACGTACTCAAAATATGCGGCTGCTTGTATTCGGTGAGTTCGCATGCTTCCAAAGCCAACTCCAAAGACCGGTCCGCATTTCGAATTTCGTCTTTAGGGCTGGTGGACAGCACCCAAGATAAATTGTTCAGCAACCCTGAACGCGAATCTTTTTCCGTGTCGGGGATGCTCGCGAGCGAAGCTTCATAGTCCTCAATGGCTTTGCGCTGCTCACCCAAGCTTAGATACGCGTCTCCGCGAATCCGAAGCGCTCGCCAGTCAGTCGGATTGCTTTTCAAGATCTGATCGCAACTCTTGATCGCCAAACTCGGCCGATCATCGGCTTGATAGAGCTGAGCTAGTTGACGCAAAAATTCGGGGTTGTCAGGAGCTTTACGAACCAACAACTGGATATCGGCAATCGCTTCGTCATAGCGTTCCTGCGAAGAAGCAATGGTTGCCCGCAGTTGCAGGCCGAAAATATTGCCCGGTTGCAAGGTCAAGGCTTCTTCGACGTCGGCATAAGCTTCATCTAGATTGGGGTCCTTGGCCAAAAGCCGGGATTGAGCTCGCAATAGATAGCTTGCAACATCTTGAGGAGACAGCTCAATGGCCGCTGAAAGGTCCGCGATCGCGCCTTCAATGTCGTCCTTAATCATCTTGGCTCGGCCGCGTAAGCGAAGCAGGGCGACGGAGTCCGAGAGTTTGGCAATCTTCTGATCCAAAATTGCCAAAGCTTCGTCTGGCTGACCGATCTGCAACAGCAGGTCGATCGCCGCTTCAATCGCGACTTCGTTATCGGTGTCGGTGGCCAAGAAACCTTTGATGGTCTCCAAGGCACCTTCCTTGTCTTCTTTTGCTAATTGCAGTTCGACGCGAGCTTGCCAAGCGTTGCTATTGGAGGGATCGATCTCCGCCGCCTTGGTAACATCCTTCAACTGAGCTTCTGGATCGGTCTGCATCACCGCTCGATTCAAATACAACTCCGACTGCTTCATCGGATCATCGGCGGTCAGCTCAATGGCTTTCGTGATCGATTCCACAGCTTGATCACGGCGATTGTTGATAAAGTGCAGCGTGGCCATCAGTTCATGCGCACTGGCAATCGTGGGGTCGTATTCTAAAGCGACCTTCAAATTGGTTTCAATCTCCGACTGAACACGCTGCATCGCGCGAGGACCAAGCCGCGATTGCGCCGCCTGCTTTTTAATGACTTCGGCTTTTTGATAGGCTGTAGCACCAATCAGTTGCTTGGCAAAGGACTGATTGCCTTCGTCCAGTCCCTTTTCAATCGCCGATTTGGCTAAATCGATTACCTTTTGCAACGAGTCCAAATCGTTGGCGTCCAGTTTAGCTTCGATAGCTTTATCAAGATCTTCTTGTCCGGCGACGCCCGCGGAGGACTGCGAGTCTGCCGTATCGGTCGCTGGCGGAGCGGAACTCTCTTGGGCAAGGGCAGGGGGCAACAAGCTCACGGCAGATCCCAGAAATGCAGATACAGCCGCAGTTCGTAGTGCTCTTGCCAGGGCCGCTTGGGCGGTGCAGCGGGCGGATTGGTCGATTTTCATCATGGCGGGTCAACTGTGCTTTGGAAGTGCATGAATCGCGTATCAACTCTATAGTATCGATTTGCACGCCCCGCGACCACGCCCAAAGAGACCAATTTTTAGCCTGTGCAACTCCCGTTCGCACTAGTTTTGCCCCCTATGGGATGAAAACACTAGATCTAATCATGTGGGGATCTGCTCCCAAGCGTCCTGTCCAAAAGCTAACTGCACCCAAGATCCTTCGGACGTCATGCGGTAGAAGCCGCCTTCATCCAGTGCAACCAAGTGTAGCCAGCCATTACAGACGAGGTTCTCGACATGAGCATGCTCCTGGATGATTCCGCTGATGGCCGACCGAGGCGCTGCAATCACGACTTGCAATCGCAGCGGTTCGTGTTGATACGACTTTCCATCATGCAAGGATTGCCATGGTAGACCGGTCATCAGATCGCCCCCGTTGCCGGACAAAACTCCGAACTTACCGACAACATTGTGAACTGTCTTGGTCCCACTTCCAAAATGTGGATGGTCTACTGTTGAAGCGTAATACTGCAAGTTAATCCAATTGGTGACAACCATCGGCGCGGTCATGATTAACTCCAGCGTCTTGAAGCCTTCGTCGCGTTGCCAATCGTAACTGTGCATGAACGAACGCCCCTCAAGATTCAGTGATTTGGTCAGCTCGCGTGGCGCCACGATAAAAGCCGCATTGCCTGCCAGTCCCCATTCGGGCCGAACTTCGGACCAATCCAAGCTTCGGCGATGCGGATCGTCTTCATCTGTTGTCGCCAGCGTCGGCAGTCGTTCCATTCTGTTTTGAACGGTTGCCAACTTGGTGGTCTTGCTTAGCTCAGCGAAACTCCCAAGTAACGCGACAGGCAGACTTGCGATGTCAAAATACTGAATTTCATCGGTGGTCGTATTGTGAAGCGCGCCCAGGAACCACGTGTCGGCAGGGATGACTATGCCTTGATCTGAAAGTCCGCAGCGCACCGCTGGCAAATTCAACAGCTTGGCCGCAAACCTAGCGTTGGATTCACCGGTATGCCCTCCGCATGCACCACAATCCAGCCCGGCTTGTAAAGGATTGTTCTCGGTTTCACTGCCATGACCACATAAGACCACGATCTGCGCAAACTTATCCGTTAAGCCTAAGTTGCGCAGGATCGACGCCGCCAGTTCCACTTTGCGTTTCTCGTCTATTCCTTGTTCTAACAGCCCATCAAACGTTGGGCCTAGCAGGGAGGCCAAGTCACCACCAATTCCATCAAACCGACTTGCCTGATACGAATTTGGCAACAAGCCTAAATTACGTTGCAGGAGTTTCGCAGCGTAGATCAGACCGCTGGTCTCCACGAACGAGAAACAGGTGCTTGCCGAGGCTTGCAGTGATTTCCAAAGTGAACGGATTGTTCGAATCTTGGTGCGCTGCTCAGTGGCTTGCTGGACTGATTGAGTCGTCGCGTCGGGCGATTGCAGGTGGCAACAGAACCCTTCCTGGACTTTGAACTGCGGTTGCAACAACACGGGCACTTGGCTGGTCCCTTGCGTGTGCCCCAGCGGCAAGTACTCCATCGACAATCCGAAGAACCCTGCAAAGCCAAACGTCTCAACTTGCTCGTCCAGTTGTTCGATATTTCGGCGGATACGCTCCGAGCGAACATCGATGCAAAAAACCAACTGAGCTAGCTTGCGGCACTTTGGCGGCACCCCAGAACTCGACAACCTGTCTAGCGTTTGCCGCTTTTCGTCAATTGAGTACAACAACCGATCTCGGTAAGCGATCTCGCTGGCTCGCAACAGGATGTAACATAACGCCGCTTCTTGATCCGGCTTGGACACAATAGAGAAGCTTGCGCTGCGTGCGCTAAGCGCCACCATATAACTGCTCCACTCGATCGAGAAGTGATGCGCCTTGGCTAAGGCGACTTCATAAGCTAGTCGAATCGCCAGCAACCCTACGAAGTCATTCCGCGAGCGACTGCCACGCGCGGGTTGCTCCGTTTGATATCGCGTCCAGGCGAACCAACCAGGTAATGAGTATATGATTGAAAGTAGCAAGGGTTCACGCACGCCCATTGGAACGGACAATTGGTCCAGCAAATACGCAACTGCATGTTCTTCCGAATGTGGTAAATCTTTGATCAGCTTTCGCAATCCCTTAATTCCGACCCATTCCAATCGACGATCAAAGACTGCCGCAGATCGCCAAGCTTGATAAAGCGATTGATCTTTCCAAGGATTCTGCCAAATCGCTTGACCCTGGTCGTATTGCATCGCGCAATACTTGCCAACCTCATCTGCGATCAATGACGACCAATGAGTCTGACCGACCAAGTCCATCGATTCACTAATCGTATGGACGACTCGCTGTGAAGTTGGTTGAGCTGTGTCTCCATCTTCTGCTTTGGTGGTCTTCGTTTCCTGAAGCCGCTTAACAATCTCAGCGCTATCCCACATGGAGAACAAAGCCGACGAATTGCTTGCCGTCGCAACCTCTTGTCTCAATTCTTGGATTGCAGATTCAATGGCTTGCTGCGGCAGTAAGCCTTCTTCGAATTGCGATTGGTAATAGGAGAATGGCATAAGCAAGCTACAGTCGGAAACCGCCTGCAATAGCCGATGCGTGCTGGTAAACTTACGTCCGGCAAAGCCGAAGTATGGGTTTACCGCAACGTAGTCTTGCAGAGGCCAAACCGGCACTACAAGGTTCTGGATTCTCGCCAGCAGGTCACGCAATTCTTCATCTGCGTTATAGTGAAAGCTTTCCCTACGCGACGAGGCTCGCGGGCTCTCTTGCCCAAGCGAACTTGCGCAGGGTGGTTGGCTTGGATGCTCGGTGCCAAACGCGTTGCTGGTTTCGTGCGCAAACTCTTCGGCTGTCGACATAATAGTTGTTCCAGGAAAATGGTAAGGAAGTTATCTCTTGAGATTTGGACTGGTTGTTGATGATTGATGTATTGAAATAATCAAAATTGGACGTATCCCTTGGGGGCACTAGCAAGGGCGACCGGCGGCAGCCAAGCTCTACTGCGACATCGCACGGCCGATACGTCGCATCAACGCTTCGACATAAAAGCCATTGGCGACATGGATATACAAGGCCGCCTTCCACCGAGCGAACTTCCAAGCGGGGGCCCTGCGATCAATCACTAGCAGTAGTCCAAAGGTTGCCAGCACGATCGACGTTAACCATAAGCTTTGGCGATCGATCCGGACGCTGGGGAGACTGCTAGCGACCAATCGATCGACCGCAAAGAACAGCGTTAAATACAAACAACAAAGTCCCGCCGCCCAAAGGCTTCCCTGCACGGTGAATCGAAAGTCATTGGATTGGCTGAACCGCCAAATCCAGAGACTGAAAGCAGCTAATAAAATTGGAAGCAACACCAGGCCGCCAACTTCTTGCGACGGGCCAATCCCTAAGCTGTTGGCATACACCCACACAATCGCCAGCAGCGTCAAACAGCCCGCTGCAGGGGTAAGAAAGGCTCGCCACCCCAATATTGCTTTTGGACTGAGCAACCGCGTCGGCTGCCCAACGCTCTCAGCAATCACGTTGCCGCTGTTGAGAAACGCATGCGCCTTGTACAACGAATGAGCTAAGATATGCAGCATTGCGGCGGAGAAAGCTCCTAATCCACACTGCAACATCATGAAGCCCATTTGCGCAATGGTGGAGTACGCTAAAGATCGCTTCACACTAGTTGCCGTGAGCATAACGATAGCGCCACCACAAGCGGTGACCAATCCCACGATCGTGAGGAACTGCAAACTCTCTGGTACTAGTGTTAATAAGGGACTGACTCGAATCACCAGGTAGCCACCCGCATTGATAATCCCAGCATGCATCAAAGCAGATACAGGCGTGGGCGTCTCCATCGTTTCGGGCAGCCAAGCATGGAAAGGAAACTGAGCCGATTTCGTGATTGCACCAAGCACAAACATCCATGCGGATATCTGAAGGTTCATGGTTACCGCGTTAGGGTCATTTCCCAACTGCTGCAGCTTGGGCAATAGTTGAGCGAATTGAACGGTGCCCAGTTCACGATATAACAAAGCAACCGCGTAAATGAGAAACAGATCGCCCAAACGACTGATGGTGAATTTGCTCCAAGCAGCAAACCTCGCTGGTTCGCGCTCAGGGTACAGCAGCAAAAGTTTGTGAAGTGCGAGGCTGGTACCGACCCAAGCAAAAAAGAACAACAGCAAGTTGCCAGAGATTGCCATGATGGAGACCGACACCACCGCCAGAGCTGACCAGCGAAAGAAGCCGAGCTGTTGTGATTCTCCGTCCATGTATCGCAGGGCGAATCGACACACAATCCAGCCGACAAAGCTTACAAGCGTCAGCATCAAGACCGATAAGGTGTCGAAATAAAAAGTTAGAAGTGGCGGCCAGGAGGGGGAGCTCAGCAAAGTTTGGCTGACTACACTGCTGGCCAGCAAACCGCCGGAAATGAAGAAATGCACCGCCGTCATGGCGTTGAACCAACGGCAGGTCGCTTTGCTGTTGATGCCTGGAAACGCACTCCAGCACAATAAAAAGCCGAAACCGATAAAACTCAAAAAAATGACACTCGTAATCATGTAGTAACCTTGATATGGTACGAACTAGACTTCGCGGCATTTTATGCACGAATTGCAGTTCGTCAATTGCAGTTCGTTGAATGAGTCGGAGTTGCATTTTCCGTCTGTGGCGGCCAAGAATCAAAGGCTCTAGGGCCAAAAAGGGCGTCTAGCGGGAGGGGTGGTGGTTTTGCCATCTGTTTCGTGAATGCAAATTCGCTAAAATAGCTATGGCTTGGTGACGTTTTGTCGACGCCAGCCACACTAGAGACACGACTTGCTGACCCCCTAGGTCGTGCCTGGCTTTATTCCTTTTTCGTCATCGCCCATCCTCCAGGCAAATCGCATTGGCCAAGAAAACTGCACCTAAGTCCTACAAATCGAGCAGCGCGGGTGGTTCCGAATCGGCCGCAGAAAGCACCAACTCAAATGCTGCTTCTGCCGTTGCCATGGCGGCATCTGGTACGTCGAGCCGTTGGACTTTTCTAACCAATCATGCCCACGTGCTGATTCTGCTGCATGCCCACGGCGATTTAGTGCTGCGGGACGTGGCCAATCAAGTCGGCATTACCGAACGAGCTGTCCAAAAGATTATTCAGGATTTGGTGGAAGGTGGCTTCATCGAGATCCAACGCGTCGGGCGACGCAATCACTACGAAGTTTTCATCGACAAACCGTTGCGTCATCCCATCGAAGCCCACCGTCAGATCGGCGACCTGCTGAAGATGATCGCGCCAGGCAAGTCGTCCAATCTAAAGGACAGATCTGCCAAGTAGCCTGCGTTGCGGGGGCGTTTGTAGCAAACTTAGCAAACTCAGGCTCGCCACCCCGCTAGCCTGCGGACCTCCGCCGCCGGATCTTACTGCCCAGCAAGTACTTCTCAGCAGACGTCGCTCGATTCGACTATACTACCAGCTTAACCCACCTGACTGCTCTATAGATCCCTCCGCGAAAGGTCCGCTTGTGAACCCTCTAAGCTCACCCACTTCCACTCGTCGTCGTTTCATCGCTGGTACGACGACTTCCGCTGCAGGCTTGGCCCTTGCAGCCAAGCTCACGACGGTTGCAAAAGCAGCCGGGCCGCGCGCTCAAGGTAAGCTGCGTTTGGCAAGCGTGGGGGTCGGAGGGATGGGCGCATCTGACTTGAGCAGCTTGAGCTCGCATCCGTCAGTCGAAGTGGTTGCGCTGTGTGATGTCGATCAATCGCGGCTAGATGTTGCGGCGAAACTTCATCCAAACGCAAAGCTGTTTCGTGATTATCGCGTCATGCTGCGCGACATGGATGCCGAGATCGATGCGGTCAACGTCGCCACGCCAGATCATACGCATGCGGCGGCGACTATGTCGGCCATGTTGCAGAACAAACATGTATATTGCCAGAAGCCTTTGACGCATGACGTCTATGAAGCGAGGCAGTTAGCCATTGTCGCCGCTCAGCGTGACTTGGTTACTCAGATGGGAACACAAGTGCATTCGGCTCGTGAATATCGTTCGGCCGTCAAGCTGGTGCAGTCCGGAGCGATTGGTAGGGTTCGTGAAGTGCATTCATGGAGCAGCAAGACTTGGGGCTATGAAGGGCCGGTCCCTAAGCCCAGCGACGTTCCGCCAACGCTGGATTGGGAGCTATGGTTAGGCACGGCTCCTTTCCGTCCATACAGCGCGGGGCACTATCATCCTGCCGATTGGCGTCGTTGGTGTGACTTTGGTTGTGGCACGATGGGTGACATGTCAATTCACATCTTGGATCCGGTATTCACGGCTTTACGACTGGGTGCGCCCAAAACCATTGTCAGTCACAGCGACACGCCGGCTACGGAATCCTTTGGGCTGCAGAATGCGGTTGAGTATCGTTTCCCTGGAACCGATTTTACAAGCGACGAGCTCAAATTGACTTGGCATGATGGCGGAGCGATGCCCGATCTTTCTGCGTTACCGATGCCGACCATTAAAAAGGAGGACGGATCAGAACAAACCGATGTACCGGACCAAGGTTCCGTCTTTGTGGGCGAGAAGGGTTGTGTATTATTGCCTCACGTGGCGATGCCGCAATTGATACCTATGTCTAGTTTTCCAGCAAGTCCGATCGAGGCTGTTGCGGGCGGCAATCATTATCACTTGTGGGTCGATGCTTGTATGGGTGGTGAGCCCACCACGGCTGGCTTCAATTATGCGGGCCCCTTAACCGAAGCAGTCCTGTTAGGCGTTTTGGCGAATCGTTATCCGCACCAGCTTCTCACTTGGGATGCCAAATCCATGACCATCTCAGGCGTCGAAGGAGCGAATGCTCGCTTGCGGCGAAATTATCGCGAAGGCTTTGAGGTAGAAGGCTTGATGTGATCGAGGTTTTGGGGGCTTCCTTCGCCAGATTTCGGTTTAGCGAAAAATTCTTGACCACTGGTAGATTTCTGGCACCGAAACGAGTATGCTCGATCCGTCGGTTGTGACGCTCATGCTCTACTCATCGCATTCAGCTCTTGTCTTGAGGTTCACGTGGTTACTCTTGATGCAAAATCGGTCAGTGAAACATTTGTGCGACAAGCTGTTGAGGTTCGCACCAAACTTAAAGAGTCGATCGTCGGTCAAGATGACGTGCTCGACCAATTGTTAATCTGTGCTCTGACTGGTTCGCATGCTCTGATCGTAGGCGCACCAGGACTTGCCAAGACCTTAATGGTAAAAACGCTTGCTCGGGCGCTAAACCTAAAATTCTCTCGCATCCAGTTTACGCCCGATTTGATGCCCAGCGATATTACTGGTTATGAACTGCTGGCACGCAATGCTGAAACAAACGACATGACGATGCAGTTTCGTCATGGACCGATATTTGCCAACCTTGTTTTGGCCGATGAAATTAACCGTGCTGCTCCGAAGACCCAATCGGCGCTGCTGGAGGCAATGGCCGAGCGGCATGTGACCGTGGGCGGCATGACTTACAATCTTGATGATCCGTTTCTCGTCGTCGCAACGCAGAATCCCATTGAACAAGAGGGAACTTACCCATTGCCTGAAGCGCAGCTAGATCGCTTCATGATGGAAATTCGTGTTGGCTATCCAACAAAAGCTCAAGAGCGTGAAGTCGTATTGCGAACGACTGCGGAGAAAACCGATTTTACTTCGGGGGGGCTTACGCAAGAGGATTTTCTCGAGCTTCGCAAGACCGTGCGAGCAGTACCTGTGCCCGATTCGGTCGTCGATCTCGCTGTGGCTATCTGCAGTGCAAGTCGGCCAGAATGTGATGACGCGCCTGAAGTTGTTCGCAACTACGTGGCCTTCGGGGCTGGGCCGCGCGGTTCGCAGAATCTGGTGCTGGCCGCAAAAGCTCGCGCTTTGTTGGAAGGCCGTACGGCACCGATCACTGGTGATGTGCAGGCTGTCGCTAGTGCTGTCCTGCGACATCGAATCTTGATGAACCATCGTGCCATTGGAGATAACTTTAGCGTCGAGCAATTGATTGCCGCGCTGCTCAAAGAAGCAATCTGATCGTCGGCTGTGAAATTGTTTAATTCTAGGAGTTCGACGGCATGCAATCGCAAAGTACGTTTTTTGAACCGGGCCGCTTGTCTGGCCTCGAGAAAATGCGTTTCACGACATCGCGTCGTGTTGAAGGTTCATATTCCGGCCGACATATCGCGAAACGTCGCGGTGGCTCAGGTGAATTCGTCGACTATCGCGAGTACTCTCCCGGCGATGATTTGCGTCGCATCGACTGGAAGGCTTTCGGCAGAACCGGCCGCACTTATCTCAAGCTGTTTCAAGACGAAACCGATCTGCGATGTACGCTGGTGCTGGACTGCAGCGGTTCGATGTCGCAAGGCGGCAACTCCGCTTCCGATATACGCGGCTCCAAACTCGAGTGGATGAAGTACTTCGCAACGGCGCTGGCGCATTTAATTGTGCTTGGCCGCGATGCTGTTGGATTGTGTGCGATTCATTCTGCCATAGATCACTACGTTGCGCCGGCAGCTTCCATGCAGCAACGGGCTCTGGTGCATCAGGAGATCGAACGCATGAAGTCACACGGCCAAACGGATCTCGCTGCAGGTCTGGATTCAGCGTTACTGCAATCATCGCGTCGAGGTGTCTTGCTGGTGATGAGCGATTTCTTAGTGCCCAGTTTAGAGCCAGTCTTATCGAGCTTTCGAAAGTTCCGAGCTCGTGGATGGGAGATAGTTGTCTTGCACTTGGTTCATCCTAACGAAGAAAAGCTACCCGAGGGCAATGCCTTCCGCTTTACTGGCCTAGAAAACGATGGCTTCGTTAATTGCCAAGTTGCCGAGATTCGTCGCGCCTATGAAGAGCGTTTTGCAGCGCACTTAAAACATACGCGGTCGGCGCTCTATGCCACTGGCTGCGATTACCATTTGGTCCGTACATCTGAGAACTACCTTGACGTATTGCGATCGTTCATGGTTATGCGAGGAGCATAAAGAATGGGCGTTTTAAATTTTTGGGCGATAGGAATGGGAATGATGGCGCTCGCCGCGCCGATTGCCGTCCACTTTCTCACTAAGCCCAAGCCTGTTCCCTTCGCGTTATCGACGATCCGCTTCTTGCAAGAAGTCATCCAGCAGCGCAAAGCTCGCAGCCGATTCCGCGACTGGTTGGTTTTGCTATTGAGAACTCTTTGTATCGGCTTACTGGCCCTTGCTCTCGCGCGACCAATGTTAAGTGCCCGGCCCGCTGTTCCTATGGAAGCATCCAAGAACACCCAACGCGTGCTGGTGATCGATGTTAGCCAGAGCATGGCAGCCGGAAGTGGCGGTGTAACCAGTTGGTCCGCAGCGCAAGCCAGCGCATTGCAGTATTTAGAAAGCGGATCAGGCTTGCAAGCCGCTGTCGTATTCGCCGGAGCCCGCGGCTATCCTGTTTTCGATCGTATGTCGCCAAATTTGAATGCTTTGCGGGAAGCGATTCGGCAAGCCAAACCGAGAGCAGAGCGGGCTGACGCGCGAGCGGCAATGGAACAAGCCGCGATGATCCTTGGTAATGCAAGCGGCGAAACGAAAGAGCTTGTCATCATCAGCGACTTCCAACGAAACAACTGGGGGCAATTGATGATCGATTTGATACCCAGCGATACTCAAATTCAGTTTCACAGCGTGGCTCCTAAAGTTACCGACAACGTCGCTGTCACCACCGTCCGTTTTCAAACCGAACCGATCATCAACCAGTCGACGCAACTCGAGATTGAACTGGCCAATTACTCCGACCGCGAAGTCGATGTTCGTTGCGTGATCGAAATGACAGATACGCAGCGCGTCATCGAAGCCAAACTCGCGGCCAGCAGCACGCGCACTTTAGCCGAATCGATCACTTTCTCCGAAGTCGGTTGGAAGCACGGTTGGGTGCGGCTCGAAAATAACCTGGATGTGCTACCAGATGACGACCAACGCCCCGTCGCTGTTCGCGTTCGTCCTCCGGTGCAAGTCCTTATGGTGACGCGGCAGAACGTTCAGGAGGTCCCTTCGTCAAGCTTCTACCTTGAACAAGTATTATCCGTTGCGCTGGGAGGTAATGAGATTACCGATCCTAATTCGAATCGAACGGTTCAACGAGTACATCCGAGCCGCGATGCGCTACGAAGCTGGCCAGCGAGCGACCTTTTCGTTTTAGATCATCCCGGTTCGCTATCAACCGAAACGCTGCAGTTTATCGCTTCCCAATTGCGGCGTGGTAAAGGGCTGCTGTATGTTACAACCGAACTTGCCGATGCAATGAATCTGAAGCAACTGCAAGACTTGTTGGGCAGCGATTTTCAACCGCCCGTGGAATTCGCTGCCGATCGAACCAGCGGCGATCGAAAGGACCTTTTTGTCCGGCAAGTCCAAAGTCGGGAATCACCTTTTGCCGTGCTAGGCAGTAACAACGCGGCCAGCCTCTTCACTCCAGTTCGCTTTGCAGGTGGTTTGACCACCAAGGCGACGTCGGAAGGACTCAAAGATCAAGTGCTCGCGGAGTTGAGCGATACATCGGCGCTTCTTTATTCAACTTCCGTCGGGGCCGGTCAATTGGCGATCCTCAATACCGATTTGTCACGATCGAATTGGGCGATTCAACCGACCTATTTGCCAGTCATGGGCGAACTGGCTCAATCGCTGCTTGCTTCCCGCGGGCAACGCGATGAAACGCACTGCGGCGAGCCAGTCGTACGTTTGCTGCCAGCCGATGTCGTCAGTACCGAACAAATGGTTGCCAAGACACTCGAAGGCCCGCCGCCTATCGATAGCGAGTTTGGCAAGTGGGAATGGGTGGCCAATCAAAGCTCGGTAATCTGGTCGTGGAGCGCACCGCCCGGTCCCGGAGTGTATGCGCTAGAACAAAACGGTGCACCGAAAATGTTACTTGCAACCAGTGCGCCTGCAATTGAATCTGATTTGGCATCTTTGTCCGAAGATATCCTGACGACACGCGTAAGCGGGACACGTAAAGTTGGCTTTGCCTCCAATGATGCCGATTCGACGAATTCAGATGACCTTTGGAAGTGGTTGATTGTTGGCTGCTTACTCGGCTTAGTTGCAGAAATTGCAACGCTTAGGTGGAATCGAATGTAATGTGGACGATTGATCCTAAAATCCCGATGACTTTGTGGTGGGGCTTGGCGGTCTTAGCCTTCGCCGCGGTCGCTTGGTATGCCATCCGCAAACAGTGGTCGGTCGCTCCGACCAAACGCGTTCTGATCACTATGTTGTTGGGGCTGGGCATCACCGGACCGCTCTTGATTGCATTGAATCCAACTTGGGTCGAGACCATTCCACCTGTTCCCGGCAACCCTCTGCTAACGGTGCTGATCGATGGTACGTTGAGTATGCAGACGGTCGACGCTGGCGATAGCGGGCGGCAATCGCGATGGGATTATGCAGCAGAATTAGCCAAATCAGTCCAGCAAGGTAAGTCCACGGTTGAAGTTCGTAAGCTTGCCTTCGGTGACAGCGGCATAAGAGCAATCACCGAAGAACAACTGAATCCCAGCACGTCGGACAAAGTCGAGCCCGCAGCAGCCGATCGGTGGCCGCGAGGTTACAACAGTGATCTTGCCTCTTCACTTCGACAGACAACGCGCACTGGTTCTCCGCTCGGACATGCTGTGTTGATGATCAGCGACGGGGCACATAACGTCGGATCGGTGGAGAGCGTGCTACAGGCAGCAGTCGAGTCCAATGCACTAGCGACACCGATCCACACCGTGACTTTGGGGACTTCGATTGGCATGTTAAATATGTCGTTGACTGCCAAGTCATCGCGGATGATCGCGTTCCCTAACAATCCCATTGCAATCAGAGTCACAGTCGGACATAGCGGGCTCGCAGGCCAAAGCACCAGGCTTACGCTTTTACGCGATGACACGGTCGTTCAAGAGCAAACGGTTCGATTGACCAGCGAACCGTCGCAAGAAGTCCGGTTTGTGGTTAAAGAAGGCGTTACGCAGGCCATGGAACGCTATCGAGTCATTGCGAGCGATGTCCCGGGAGAAGTGACCACAGCCGACAATCAAACGATGGTGCTCGTACAACGTTTGAGCGCTCCGATTGGGGTCTTGGTGCTGGAAGGAAAGCCGTACTGGGACTGCAAGTTTCTCACTCGTAACTTAGCACGCGATCCGGTGGTGAATCTGACAACGATCGTTCGACTGGGCGATGGTCGGTTTTTAAAACGCAAGGTCGAGCAAGAGCAGAAGCTGTCCTTCAATCCGCTACGGTCGACTCGTCTTCCACTCGCCTTTTCAGGCCTCGCGCCAACGCTCTTAACGGGTGTGTTAGCGGACGATCAGCCGGAAGCACTTAAGTCGGTCGATTGGTCGATTGTCGAAAAGCTATCGTCCCCCCTGGAATCGCCAGAACTATTGGACGAATATCGTTTGATCATCTTGGGTCGAGATGCGGATGCGTTTTTAACCGAGGCGGGCATCGAGCATCTGCGAAGCTGGATCTCGGAACGAGGTGGTTGCTTATTGTGCTCGCGTGGTGCACCAACCGACCAAGTCGCATCCAAATTGGGCGAGATACTTCCGGTCAGATGGTCTTCGTCGGCAGAGTCACGCTATCGCGCTAAAGTTAGCCGTCATGGAATCGATTCCTCTGTATTCGATTCATTGCTCAGCGACGGCTCTGATCCACTGGGGACTTTGCCCAGCCTTGCACTCGGGGCCAAACCACGACCGCGTGCCGGGCTGCCCCAAGTACTGCTGGAAAGCGCAGTCGACACCAGTGGTACCGAAGTGCCCATTGTTACGTATCAACCATTCGGCAGTGGGCAAACAATTGTTGTGGAAGGCTCTGGGATGTGGCGTTGGGCATTCTTGCCACCGCAGCATGCAGACAAAGAGAAAATCTATCCAGGGCTTTGGCAATCGATGGTTCAGTGGATTGTGTCTCAGCAGGACATGATGCCCGGTCAAGACGTTGCGGTGCGAGCGGATCGCGCGACCTTCATTTCCGGAGACCAAGCGACCGCTTCGATTACTTTGCGTTCGGGCTCAAAGTGGTTAGAAACGGGTGCCGAAGCTGGAATCAGCCTGCTGCTACAATCATCGGAGATGGATTTGCCAGCGCGAAAATCGCTGACGCCATCGGGGCTCGAAAACAATCTGTTTCGCGCGGACCTTGGAACGCTCGACGTCGGCTACTACACCTTAAAAGCAGTCACAGGCGAGCACGACGAAGTGTTGGCGGTTACAGCTTTCGAAGTTCGCGACCCGTGGATGGAACGTCTGGAAGTGGATGCCCGGCCCGATGTAATGCGACAGATCGCTAGGCTCAGCGGCGGTCAAGTGTTAACGGCAGCGGACATTCCAAAGCTGGTCGAGCAATTCGAAGAAAAAGTAAGATCACAACAGAAGCACGAAGAGATTCGCACCACCATGTGGGATCGTCCGTGGGTTTTGTTTCTAATTTTATGCGGTTGGATCGGGACTTGGATCGTTCGCCGTCAAAGCGGACTTGTGTGAGGGAATCATGTCAGCAGGCTCGATATATCAAGGCCCATCGGCCGATAGTTTTCTGGCGGTGCTCAATCCGTTTCGTCGGCGTATCATCGGCTTCAATGTCGGTCGGATAGTGTTGCTGGCATCTGCGGCACTATTGAGCGCGTTCATTGTATTGTTATGGGCAGATACAGTTTGGGAGATGTCGTCCGCCGTTCGATGGTGGACCAGTCGTGGAGCGATCGTTGTTGCATTGGTCGCGTTAGTAAGCTTGGCAGCGTATCGTGTTCGCCGAACAACGCATACGTCTGTAGCAAAGGTCTTGGACCGCAGCAGTAACAGTGGCGGTGAAGTGCTGGCTGGGCTACAGCTAGCCACCAATCCTGTCGCGCCGAACCATGATCTGTCGCGTGGGTTGGCTCAGATCGCCACCGCGCGGGCTGCGAATCGAGTACAAACGTTCGCGCCTGACCTAGTGACCGACTGGATTGGCATTCGCAGCGCTGGATTTATGCTTGCCGCAGCACTTGCTGCCAGGCTCATGATCGCTGCCGTTGTGCCTTCGATCGCTTGGAATCAAGTCCAACGGTTTCTTTACCCGGCCAGCGATATTCCTCCTTACACCGGTGTCTTGATCGAATTGGAACTTGAAAGCCCCTCGGTTCTCTATGGAGCAGACGCGTTTGCGAAAGCGATCATTCAGTCTGGTTCCGTGGACCGCGTACAGTTGGTGGTTAAAGCTGCGAGCGGACAAGAGCAGGTCTTGCCGATGCTGGCGCAAAACAGTCAGGAGTACCAAGCGATCTTGACTCGCGTTACCGAACCGCTGACCGTCTACGCTCGCAGCGGATCAAGCCGCTCAACGGCTAAACAATTGGATGTCCAGATGACGCCGAAAATCGTGTCATCTAAAGTGCAGATTACGCCACCGGCTTACACCCGAGCAGCTGTTTATCGCGGCGCAATTCCAGAGAAAGGTATCGCTGGGCTCGTCGGTACCGAAGTCCTTTGGGAGATCACCAGCAACCGCCCGCTGGCGAAAGGGATCTTGCGCGTAACGTATCGCGACGGCAACGAAGAGTTGTTTGAGCTATCCCCGTCCAGCAGCGATGGCGATGCGACCACCGTGACGGCTACCGTTGCACTGTCGAAAGCGGGCACATTTGAGTTGAGCGTATTCGATATTTCCGGACTTCAGTCGCAAGAAAACGTGACCGGCTCTCTTTCGATATTAGAAGATCGACGTCCCATCGTAAGGATCACTCAACCGCGACAGATTTCCATTGCGACGCCCGATGTACGCTTGCCAGTCGTCGTGCTTGCCGAAGATGATTATGGCATTACGAACTTAACACTGTTTCGCTCCTTAAATGGTTCGCCAGCCACTCCGGTGCGAGCGGAAGTTGATGGAACCGCACGAGCTCAAGCGACGTGGGAGCTGCCGCTGGAAAGCTATGGCTTGGAAGAGGGAGACGAGATTCAGTTGTTCGCGCGGACGGAAGACAACGATCCCTCCGGTGCAAAAGGAGCCGAATCGCCTATCACAAGAATTCAAATCATCTCTGTAGCTCACTTCCAAGAGATGATGATGCAACAAAAAGGTGCTCAGAGCATGCAAGCCAAGTACCAGGCGGCGCGGCGATATTTTGAGCAACTGGACAACGCACTGCGAGAAGTAGAGGAAGCACAGAAGGAACTGGAAGCGAACCCTGATTCTGCAGAAGCGGCTGCGAAATTGCAGGAGAAATTGGAGGCCGCTCAGCAAGCTGCAGCGCAAGCCGCCGAGCAACTTGATAAGCTCAGCCGCCAAGCGATGCCGATCGATATCGACCAGGAACTGGCGAAAGAACTCGCTGAAATGGCCAAACAAGCTCGCAAGATGAGCGAGCAACTTGGCGACATGCAGGAGGGTGCCAACGATGGACTGGATCAATCGCAGCAAGAACAAATTGAACAAATGCGTCAGCAAGCGGGCGGCTTGCAGAAAGAACTGAAAGAGAACGCCATCGACCCGATGAATCAAATGCAGGCGATGCTTCCTTTGATGACCGATCAAGCTGCCTTCAGTCGGCTTGTTGAGCAGCAGCGTGATTTATCAGAACGCTTGAGAGGCTTACAGAATGCGGACGCGTCGACCCCAGAAACGGCCAGACGTATCGCAGATCTAGAAGCCGAACAAGAACAGCTCAAGCAGAGCTTAAGTGAACTGCTCGATAATATCGAACAACACGCGGAAGCGCTGCCTGAAAATGAAGACACACGTGAGCTGAAAGCGACTGCGCTGGAGTTTGTTGAAGCCGTTCGTCAAAGCGAAGCGTCCGCAGAGATGAGTAAGGCGCAAGAGAATTTGCTTGGCAATCAGTTCTCTAACTCGCAGGCCAACGCACAGAAGGCCGCGGAGATCTTGGAAAGTTTCCTCAGCCAATGTGAGAGTATGGGCGATCAAGCCTGCGAGAACTGCAAGGCAAAATTCAGTCCAGGTAAGTTTGGTAATTCAATGCAGCAAATGATGGAAATGATGGGCATGAAGCCCGGCTCCAGTGGAATGAAACCAGGCGGAAAACCAGGCATGGGACTGGGCTGGGGTAGGGGTGGCGGGTACTCCCAACGAATGCCCGGCCCGCAAAATATCGGCATGTACGGATCGCTACCAATGCCACAGGCCGCGCCAAGCAGCGGTAGTGGCGATCGCGAATCGATGTCAGGTGCCGCTTCAAGCCATCAGATTGGTCAATCAAATGACTCAGAAAACGCAAGTGAGTTGCAAGCTCGTGGCGAGGCAGCGGGGCAAGGCATGAACGCGGTGCCTGCCAACTATCGCTCTAAAGTCTCCGAGTACTTCCGAGTGCTAAACGAACAGTTGAACCGCGAGACCGCAGAATAATTCTCTTTTCTCAAACGTATGAGGGTATGGTCATGGAACAAGAAACAATGCCAATGTGGTACCAGTCGTTAAGGCAGGCAGCATGTTCGGCAATCGTGCGAACGGCTTGCTTGTGCGCAGTGTTCAACTGCGGCTCAGGGATCGCTGCAATCGCGGCCGAAGCTAGTTCGCCTAAATCGGGTGTGATATCCGAACCTGCGTCGGCTGGGGGTGAGGCTGATAGTGTCGTGCAAGTTGCAAACCTTATTTACGCTGGCACGAAAACGAGCGAATGTTTCGCCGATCACTTCTTACGTCGCGCCGAACAAAGCTCTTCCATTACAACCAGTCGTCGACTGCATTCGGTCAAACTGAGCAGCGAGGAAATTTATAGCTTTCCAATGTTGATCATGACGGGCGAAGGAGAGTTCACGCTGCTGCCCGAAGAACGCGAAAACCTGCGACAGTTTATTGAACGCGGCGGTTTCTTGCTGGCTTCCTCGGGGTGCTCTTCCGAAGATTGGGATCGTTCTTTTCGCAGCGAAATGGCCAAAGTCTTCCCAACCTTAGAACTGCAAGCGTTGGGACTGGAGCATCTTGTCTTCCACACGGCTTATGACATTGGAGAGCTGCAAGCGAAACATGGGACGCCCAAACCATTGGTTGGGCTGCATTTCGGAACACGACTGGGCGTACTGTATTCGCAAGATGGACTCAACGATACATCCAACACGCATGGCTGCTGTTGCTGCGGCGGGAACGAAATCACGAACGCTGAAGAGATCAACGTCAACATTCTCGTCTACAGTCTTTTGCAATGAAACAAGCTCTGAGCGACCAAGCTACCCACTCGCAAAAAGCGGCCGCTGTGCGATGCCGTCGGAATGTTTCAACAAGCATTCACGCTTGTGATGTGCTGCGTTTCCTGTCGCTGTTTTCGGTGCTGGTCGTTGCCCTGCTGAGCTTGGGTTGTACTTCAAAAACGACATCGTTGACTATCTACGTCGCAGGAGACACGCAAGGTTGGATTACGCCCTGCGGTTGTGCCTCGAATCAGTCTGGTGGCCTAGCGCGTCGCGCCGAACTGATTGACTTTGACAAGCAAAAGGGAGATGTCTTGTTGCTAGACGTTGGAGGATCAGCGATTGGCACGACCGCCTATCAACGGCTTAAGTTCGAAGCGTTGCTTGATGGCCTTCAGTTGATGGGGCTCGCCGCGATGAACGTTGGCGCAGCAGAGACGAAATTCACTCCGCAAGAGCTCAACGAAATTGGCCTCAAGACAGGGACCCGATGGCTGGCGTCCAACCTCCAGGACATCTCCGGCGCAGCGTTTGGTTCCGACAAGCTTGAGTTCCAGCTCGCGAAAATGAAAATAGCGGTCGTCGGCGTAATCGATCCAAACTTGGTCAGCAGCAATACTTGGCAAGCAACCGACGCAGTGCCCGCCATCCTCAGGTCGTTTGGTCCATCGTCAGCCGATGTCAAAATCGTGCTAGCGTACTTTGACGAGCCCGGCTTGCGTGCACTCGCTCAGTCTCTGCCAGAGGTTGACTACGTGATCGGTGGGCCTACGGGACAAACTGTGATGCCTTCTCGGGTCGGCTCAACGACGATCATGTCGACCACGAACAAAGGAAAATTTCTGGCGCGGATTGAACTGCAGAAATCAGGTGACTCCAAGCAAGAAACTGATGCAAGAATCACGGAAGTATCCAGCACTCTTAGCGAGTCGGACGTGCAAGTGAAGAACTTGGCGGCTTACTATGAAGCGTTATCGAAGAAAGATTTTCGATCGGACGAAGCGGGCTTAGTCGCAAGCTTGACGGTGAATCAGCCTGACTATGCGATCGCTGGTTCTGCGTCGTGTGTTTCCTGCCACCAAGTAGATGACAATATTTGGCATCAGTCCAAGCATAGCCACGCGTGGAATGTGCTTGAGATGAAAAATGCGCACTTCGATCCGCACTGCCAGCAGTGCCATACGACGGGTTACGGTTTGCCGGGCGGTTTTGTAAACGTGGCGCTCTCGCGAAATCTTGTTCATGTAGGATGTGAGAACTGCCATGGGCCTTCTCAGGCGCATGTCATCAATCCGAAAAAGAAGACGCCGTTCAAAGCGATGGAGCAATGCGTGCGCTGTCACGATCATGAGAATAGCCCTTCATTTTCGCTCGATGCCTATTGGCCAAAGATTGCACACGGAAAGACGAGTATAGGTAATCAAGATGCCAAATAACCGCATATCGCTGAGTGTTTTACATCGATCGCTTTTGTGCATCGCCTTGTTTCTCGGCGGAAGCACTTCGTTGCAAGGACAAGATACCGTCGAGTCGGACGGCGGTATCTTAGGTTGGCTTTTCGGTTCAGGTTCTTCGCAAGTTGAATCGACGGAAGAAACCGATGCAGACGCCGAAGACGAAGACGAAGACGACGATGAAATGTTCGAGGGGTCAGACAATCCTTTTGCTGGTCGCATTCGTGCTGACGCCTTCCTTGACGATGACACGCAAGATGTCGATTCGCCCGACATCCAGTCAGCAGCACCACGCAGCGACGAACGAATAGAAATCACAGATAGCTATAGTGAAGCGATTTCGCTCGCCCAATTGCATCAGCGTCCACTGCTGGTTGTCTTCGGCGCAGACTGGTGTACTTGGTGCAGGAAGCTGGAAAAGGAGTTGACGTTACCGGAGGCGGAAGCCCTCTTGCAGCAGTGGGTGATTGCCAAAGTTGACGTGGATGCGAATCCCGAAGTAGCTCAACAACTGGGTGCTTCGGCCCTTCCTTCGCTTCGCATCCTCGCTACCAATAAAGCGGTCGTGGCTGGACGAGAAGGGTATCTGCCGCTGGATGAATTGAAAGGTTGGCTGGACGAAAATATCAGTCAAGCCGATCCGGCGATTCAAAAGATTCTGTACGATTCGGGCAACGTGTCGTCGGAGGAGTTGCCAAAGTTGGTCGAGTTCTTGGCCAATCGTTCGCCCGATCTTCGGCAGGCGGCAGCGCAGCGCATGCTGAAGGCGAAATCAGATTGTGCCGATGCAGTCGTCGACGTACTACGTGTCGGGAAGCTTTCGCAACGGTTGGCTGCTATCGAGATTTTGACTTCGTGGCAAGCTCCCGTTAGCGCCATCGATCCGTGGCACCCGGAGTCGATGTCAGAACAAAGCTTTGCGCCCGTCATCGATTGGTTGCGAGCCCAGACCAGCGATGAAGACAACTCTGATTCCGAAAGTGCGGCAAATGCTCGCGCATTAAATCCGGAAACGATCAGCCAAGCAGTCACCTCGCTGCTGACCGCTCCCACCGAGAGCGTCTTGGCCGCCATGTCGCAGGCTGTTCGCTACGGAGACCAATTGCTCCCCGAGCTTCGCAGTCGGCTGGCGAACGCAGAACTTGACGATTCCCAAAGGATCTTGCTGCGTGAACTAATATACCGCGTCCTCGCAGGCGAACGATTGCGTCTAGAACATAGCTCACAGTTCTCGGCCATGGCCAGTTTGGATGGCAAGCAACACCGCGCCGCAGTCGAACGAATCTTGACCAAGGCAACGTCGAGAGACACTCCACTCATCGACGAGCTTTCACAAGACAGTGATCCTTTGGTGCGAGAACTCGCGATTCCCGCACTGCAAAAGATCGGAGCGTTGCAGGAAAGCGAGCGTTTGGAAAGGCTCTTAGCGGACAAAAGCCCAAGCGTTCGGACAGCAGTTTTGCGTCAATTGTCGCTCAGTCCTGATCCAAAATCTACATCGTCATTGATCAGTTACATTGCCAATGAGTCTGACGAAGACTTGCTGGTCTACGCTGCCAAAACGCTGGGGAACATCGGCGACAAGGAAGGCGTCCAAGATTGTTTGGTCAGACTGCTAGAGAACAATAGTTGGCGAGTTCGGGCTGCTGCTGTTGATGCCACCGGGGAGTTGCTTTCAAGAAGTTCCTATGGTTCACAAGAAACTGTCTCAGTGACCGTTGCTCAATCGGTATTGAAGTTGACAACTGACGATGATGAGTTTGTTGCGCAGCGAGCGGTAGCCTTGTTGCCGAAAACAGTGATCGAAGAGACAGCGAATGAAGTTGTGCTGTTCTTGTCCGCTCACCCAGAGCATCTGAAGACATTCAAGAAGGAAATGTCAAGCTATCGATATGAAGGTAAGTTGGAGGTGATCACCTCTACCGCCGCAAAGTGGTTGAACAGCGGCGATGCCAATGAGGTCCGAGGAGCAACAAGGATTCTTTCGATTTTGCAACCAACTTTGCTCCAAGACAAACTTCCGCAATTGTTGAACGACGGTGATGGGCAAATCCGTGAAGCAGCTTTGGTCGCGACCGTTGCGGCGCTGGAAGTTCATCGGGATAACGTCATCGAGAATCTCGAATCCGAGTCAAACTCCGAAGCGCAGCTAGCTGCTTGGTTCCAGGTTCCAGAAGAATTGGTGAACACCAAACGGCGTGCAACGGCTGGTTTTTCTAACGTAAGGGCAACTCGAGTATTAGAGGATGATGGCGATGGCATGACTGAGGCAGCGGAGGCTGGACTGGACGTTTTGGATGATCTCTTTGGCAGTGCGCCCTTGGATGAAGTGACTTCCGAACTAAAGGTTGTTGAATCCGCTAGTGATGGTGACACGTTGTACGAAAGTAACACGGACTCGTTTGCGTTGCTGGATGATTTTTTTGGTTCTGCGGATGTTTTACCCGAAGTAGATCTAGCAAGTGAGGAAGTAGAAAGCGACGAAGATGCGAAGATGCTGGACGCTTACCAGCAACAAATGAACGCAGCAGTTGAAGATGATGATGGAGGGGAATCTGATTCGATGCCATCAGCGTGGCTGGTAAAGTGGCACGCTGGAGCAGACAAGGAGCCTTGGATTACCGAAGTATCCAAAGTACTTCGCGAAATGGATGCAACTGGAACCCAAGTCGCGCTCGCCGAGAAACGCTGGCGAAATTTGGCTCTTCTAGCAACCGGTGAGATTGATTATGCAAATCCTGTCAAAGCGGATCTCGAACAGGAGCTAGTTCCAGAGAAGTCGGAATCGACTCCAACACTTGCTCAGGTATTGCCTTGGCTGCCTGCCAAAGTTCGATTGCAAGTCTTGAAGAACACAGAGATCGACTGGCAGCATTTCGAGGATGCGAAGGTTGGCGCGATTTTGCGAGCTGCGACTTTGTTAGATGACGTTGCAATCACGGATTGGTTTTACGAAGCCATCGATCGCCCTGATTTCATGAATGAGAGTCGAATCAACTTAGTTCGTTACATTCTCTTGCGAGGTTTGCAGGGAAGCCGCGCCGATGACATTTCTCAATACTTGTATCCGCGCAACGCAGGCTACTATAGGGATACAGATTATATTCCTGAACCTGAACAGGCATGGAACTGGCTGCAAACTCGATACTTTGAATCAGAATCGGTTGAGCTACAAGCGGCAATCTTACTGTCATCAAGCTACGTGAGTCACGACTCCGCAGTAAAGACTGCATTGGGCCTCGTGTCTCAGGCAGAGAATTATGATGTCCGAGTGAAGCTGGCTGCCGTTATTGCGCTGGGCGATCAAATCGATGACGCGGTTTTCCGGGCACGCATCTGGCTCAGCCACTCTCTGCCCGAAGTCCGAGCACTAGCGATACAACGGTTGCTAGATACATCGCCACAGTTTGCGAGTAAGTATCTGGAGACGGGCGCGCGTGTGATGTACAGCTATGAAGACAAGTTTCCTGGCTTTTGGAACATGCGAGAATCGTTACCAGTTGATGCTCTTCAGAGTGCACTAGAAAAGGCCGTCGCCGAAAAAGACAAACGGAATATCAAATTACTGCTGCTGGCGTCAGGACAGGATGTTCCGCTGGGGGAGCTAGAATTCGAAAGCATGGAGGGAAGGTTGATTGTTGCAATGGCCTTGGCAAAAGACAACCGTGTGGACGAAGCGGCAATCGCATATTATCAATCGTTGGTAACAGAAATCGATGAAGAAAATGGAACGCAGTTATTGAATGTTCTCAAGACGCTCAAGGATGCCAAGCTGCTTGAAATCCGAAAGCAACTGCGTAAGAAGTTGGAATCAGGCAATTAGCCAAACGATGAATCATTAGTTTAGTGTTTGTTTTGGGTGTTTATCAATTCTTCGGAGGTTTAGATGTTTCGCGTATTCTCTTTTCTCGCTTCGTTGATTGTAGTTGCAGGTATAAACTCCACCGGCTACGCACAATTTTCCACGATGACCGGTGCTGCCGGTTTGTCCGTGAGCGCGACGGAATCGATTTCCATTAAGCCACAACGAATCCGACTAACCATGTGGATCAAGGCCGAAGGAAAAGATGCCAAATCCGCCATGATGGCACTGAATAAACACAAAGACAAAGTAGCAAAAGATTTGGAGACGATGAAGGCTGACAAAGCCAGTATCGTCTTCTCGGCAGCTCGTATAGGTGGGCAGGAGAAAGAGGAAAGCCAGCGCATGATGCAAATGCAGATGAGGGCTATGCGGGCAAGCGGAAAGGCCTCGCCAAAAATGGAAATGCCGAACATCCTGACGGCTACTTGTGCAGTCATGGCGGAATGGCCGCTTCCTGTTCAAGAAGGCGATGCCTTAACAATCTTGCCAGTCGCACTTAAAGAACAAATCGAAGCACGAGATCTTGCGGGTCTTAATAATCGCGCAGAACTGTCCGATGAAGAACAGGAGCAAATGGACGAAATGCAACAAATGATGAGCGATTCGTATGGCTATATGAGCTCAAGCAGTTCGGAGAACGCATTACAAATCGAGTTTGTCGGGCAACCGAGCGAGGAAGACGTTGAGAAGCTAACAAAGAAAGCCTTTGATGCCGCGGCCGCTAAAGCCGTTTTTATCAGTAATGCAACGGGAGCAAAAGTTGGCAAGCTGAAATCCCTCACGGCTCATTCAGACGAGTTACAAAGTATCGTCGAACTGGAACGAATCTACAGTCGATATGATTCGAGTGCTCAGTCGCCCTTTGAATTTAGCTCCAAAAATGAGGTGCGTGCGCAAAGCGTCGATGCACTCAAGTTCAAAACTTCCGTGATGCTAGTGTATGAACTCGAATAGGCTGGCGGCTCTTGTCAACAATGCTGCACGTGGTTCAAGACTATCCAAATACGCCGAGTGAGCCGGTGCTGGTGCCGAACCGGTCCACGTCCATTCCAAATTGTTGCAACATCGATACGTATAGGTTTGATAATGGAACGTTCTCCGTTTTGCCGACACTCCAATATTGCCCATGCCTAAAACCTCCTCCAAACAACACGGCTGGCAAATCGCGAGTGTCGTGGTTCGATGCGTTTCCGAGATTGCTACCAACGAAGACCATGGTTTGGTCGAGCAACCGGCCGCCGGCTTCTGGACTAGAGTTCAACTGGTCTATGAACTGTCGTATCGCCAATAATTCCGCATGTTCCACAACTCGCAGTTGCTCTAGCTTTCCATCGTCCTGACCATGATGGCTAAGGTTGTGGCGAGTTTCGTGTACTCCGTCGATGGGTGGTACTCCACCGTCAGGATCCAGCGACAAGGTTACGATGCGGGTGGAATCAGTACGCAAAGCGAGGTAGGCCAACTGCAGTAATAAATCAGCTCGGCCAATGATATCTTTTGCATCTGGATAGTTCTTTGGGAAATCAAATTCGACCGTCGGCTTGGGCTTATGCATCCAGCTTTCTGCCAACTGCATGCGACGTTCGACGTCGCGGAGCGAACTGAGGTATTGATCTAAACGTTCTTTATCTCCGGAGCCAACACGTCGCAGCATTGAACGGGTTTCAGATCGGACAGAATCAAGGATGCTGTAACCTTGACGCAGTCGTTCTTCCTCATTTCTTATGTCATTGGATGTTCCGGTGAGGAACAGGCGCTGAAAGAGTTTGCTCGGATTTGTCTCCGAGGAGATACGGACTCCGTTGCCCGTCCATGACATACTACCATTGTTGGTTCCTAAGGTCATAAAGGGCATCCGGGTTTGTCCCATTACGTGATTTGCGGCAAGCTGATCGACGGAAATCGAATTCTTATAGCCTGGCGTTCCTGGATGAGGGGCGGCGGTTAGGAAGCTCATCTCTGACGCATGCAGTCCGCCAACGTCAGGATGTGACATCCCGCGGATCACTGAAAAATCGCCGCGCAAGCTTGCGAAATGTTTTAAGTAGGGCGAGAGTGTATAGTCTGGTCCAGTCTCGATGGGAAAAAAATCGCTCGCATGAAGTCCCAGTGTTAAGTTGATGAAAACCATCCTTTTCGGTGGTGTGTCAGATCGCTGAGAATCACCATAGACTGGCTGCATCGCGTCAAGCAAAGGTAAAGCAACCAAAGCAGCACCGCCACGTAGGCACGCTCGTCGAGAAAGTCTGGTTTGCATGTTTAACGCCTTGTCTTGAACTACTGATTCAGGAAAATTGGACTGACAACGAACGAATGGATAAGGTCACGCACTGCGTAGTCACTGGACTCACACTGATTGAGTATGTCATCGATGTACCTTCGATCCGAATACTGCTCAGGAACTCCAGTTGCGTAGGTCGTTAAATGGCGAACAAACGCGCGAGCGAGTTGCCTTTGGTGCGTTGCAGTCAATGCTTGGAACTCAGGATAGTTTCGAAACGATTCACCGCTGCTGAGGCGACCAGACAAGTCGACGGGGCGGCCAACTCCTACTTTGGACGACATCCTTTGTCGTAAGGTGGCATCCTTCCACACGGCGTCGTAGTCGAAAGTGATAGGCAGTGTTACAGTCATGGTCTCTTGGGCTGTACTAGGATCTGCGCGATAGTTCTTTCGGTATCCTCCGATAGCATCAAAGGCTTCCAAAGCGAATCCGGGTGGGTCCATGCTGGCATGGCACGCGGCACAGGCCGCGTCAGCGCGATGTTTATCCAGTTGTTCCCGAATTGTGGTTGCGCCACGGATATCTGGTTCGATCGCTGGTATACCGTCGGGTGGCGGCGGAACTGGTTTACCCAGTATGCGTTCCATGAACCAAACTCCGCGTCGAACAGGAGATGTCACTGTTCCATCCGCAGTCACCTTGAGAACGGCGGCTTGGGTTAAAAATCCGCCTCGCAGCGAATCTTCAGGCAGATGGACTCGCTGCATTTCGACATCAGTAACACCTTCAATTTGATAGTGTTCAGCCAATCGATCGTTTAAGAAGCCAAAGTCAGATTTTACAACATGACGGATGGAAAGATTTTCGTCAACCAGTGCGTCGAAGTACATTCGAGACTCACGTAAAGCAGACCATTCCAGCAATTCATCCCACTCTGGATATAAACGCTCATCGGGTGTTGTCGCATTAATCTTTCGCAGGTCGAGCCACTGCCCCACAAACCCTGACCGAAATGCAGCGGACTTGGAATCAGATAGCATGCGCTCGACTTGAGCGTGCAAGATACTCGGCTGATCAAGTTGGCCATTTACGCACAGCGATTGCAGTTCCTTGTCGGGTATCGTATTCCATAAGAACAAGGAGAGCCTGGTTGCCAAATCGAATTGGTTGAGCTTTCCTGAAGGCGCATCGACGAACAAGAAATATGGGGAGCAAAGGGCTGTCTTCAGTGCAAACTTCAAACCAACTGCGTGGCCATGCATCACGGCCCGATCGTAAATCGCTAGGTAATGGTCAACTTCTGTTTGCGAAGCAGGGCGTCGGAATGCGAGCGAAAGGAAACGTACCAAAGTGTCTTCCGCGTCTTGGCGATTTCCGTTGGCAACTGTTGCTGGATCAAGCCACGTTTGCGTAACTGCGCCGATTGGGTCGTGGAGCGGTCCTGTCACCTCCGCCCACTCGAAAAGTAGCCCAGGACCTGGATACTTGTCTGCGTTCTTCTCATTGGTGAATGGTACGCGATGCAAGAAATCAGAACCGGCTGTCTCAATCGGCGAGACTCGCAACGTTTCTCCTTTCCCAACGTAAGTCGTCAATTCGATTGTTTTGCCCTCTGGCGGAAAGCTCACATAATCGCGATATCGAATCACTGCTTGGTCACCACCTGCCGAAACACGAAGTCTGGCACGCATGGGTTGGTCTGTCTGAAATGCACGAGCGCGAACGCGATAACGGTAGTAGCCAGCAACCCGCATTTTTGGCAATCCAACCAAGGGATCTACTAAATCGCCGAATCGAACCAAGCCTTCTTCTGTATCGCGAAAAAATTTAATGAATTCACGATGGAACTGTTCGCCCCCTAATTCAGGTGACCAGCGTTGATCTGCGTGGATAGATATCGGTTCAATATCTGACTGCGGCTGGAACGTTTGCTGAAGTACTTCATCGGCGATTTCCATGATGGCTTGCACATGTTCATGAGACACCGCGAGCGCTGCACCTGCTTTGTCAAAACCTGCCATCGTTGAATCTTCGGGCAAGTGACGACGGAAATCGGTGTGAGTTCCGAACAGACTTTGCAGAATCGTTTGTAACTCGTCACGATTGAGGCGTCTGGCAAGTGCTCGACCCTCAGTTGATTGCTTCTGGAAGTCAATCGTATGGAGACGCTCGTCAAGCGAACGTACAAAGGAAGTCCATTCCTCTTCCCCCGGTTGCTCAGCATCCTGGGGGGGCATCTGTCGCTCTAGGATCCGATCGTAGACCAACTCCCATCGGAGAAAGTCCCCAGAATTGTCCAATACTTCCTGGGGGGGCATCTGTCGCTCTAGGATCCGATCGTAGACCAACTCCCATCGGAGAAAGTCCCCAGAATTGTCCAATACTTCCGCTAAATGTTCGATGTCGAACTTTGCACTTGGGTCGGAACCGCTGTGACAGTCGATACAGTACTTTACTAAAAACGTTTGGTGAGCTTCCGAAACTTCTTCAGCAAAGATCAAAGTGGGTATCGAACTTGTTAACGCAAGATACGCAAAAAGGACGATGAGTATTGGATTCAGTCTTATCATGATGCAATTCTACGCCAGCTTGATATGGATAGATTGTCTGCGCACGACAAATTTTGGTATAATCCTGCCATGAACATCTCGCTGCAGAAAAAGTTCTTCTCATCCATGGCGGATCCGCAATGTATTCGCCAATTGTTTGATTTGCTACCTGGGGTTTCATTCTTTATCAAAGATGCAAAAGGTAGGTTCATTGCGGCCAGTCGTTGCGTTGTTGAGAATCTTGGCTGCAACCACGAGCAGGATTTGATTGGTCGATCGGACGAAGATTTCTACTCGCTCGAACTGGCAAATCAGTTTCGGTTAGATGATCAATTGGTGATGGAATCAAGATCACCTCTTATGAATCGCATTGAAGTATGCATCAAGGGCCAAAAGTTGCTCGATTGGTTTATTACCTCAAAAATCCCGATCTTCGGAAAGAATGGCAAAGTGGTTGGTGTGATGGGAATAACGGTCAGTGTTGATCGTGCGACCGAAAGTCTTCCGGTTTTTCGCGAGTTGAGCAGCGTGATGGAGTACATTCGTGTCCACTACCGTGAACGTATTAGCATCGAGCAATTGGCGGAGATCTCCTTGCTGTCTGTGCGTCAGTTCTACCGTCGCTTCCAATCCGCTTACGGAATGTCGCCCTACGAATTTATTCAGCGGACAAGGATTCAGGCAGCGGGCGCTGTATTGCGGTCCACAGATCTGACTCTGGCACAGATCGCAATAGACTTTGGGTTCAGCGATCAAAGCAGCTTTACCAAGCAGTTTCGCAACCGCATGGGAGTGACACCGCTACAATATCGCCGATCAATGATCGGGAGTTGAATCACGATAGGTACGTGAATTTGCATTGATGGAAATTCGGGCGTCAGTGAACGGCCGCATCACGAACAGATGCACTCGGACGCCAGGTGCCGGGGATGCTGGGCTGCTGGGAGCGCTTGACCGGGGAGCGTAGTCAGTACAACACAAACGCAGTTCCGATCCATATCCGCCCAGCAAATCGTACCTGTTGAACCTGTATGCCCAAACGAATTGTGCGAACAAGAAAGGCCACTGGTTCGCAGGTCGACATCAAAGCCCAAGCCACGCGACTCTAGGCCAACTGGATTGTGATTGGTGGTCATCAATCGAGCTGTCGCGGGTTGCAAAAAACTGTGCTCGGGATGCAAAACCGACCACAGCAACTTTCCGACATCGGCCGCCGACGCGTGCCCACCGCCCCAAGGCGCCCCCAGCGCTCGCCAATACTCGCTATTCCAGTTCCATTCTTTGGAGTCTTCGGAACCACCCCCCGCTTCCGGTGCACCAAATTCGACTTGGCACGGCATAATTTGCTTACGATCTAACGTCCCTAGTCCCAATGCAGAATCCTTCATCTCCAGCGGGTCCAGCACTCGCTTTTGGACCAATCCTGCAATGCTTGTGTTTGAGATTCGCTGCGCAATTTCCGATGCCAACAAGATCCCCATACTGGAGTACTCGTACGAAGTGCCAGGGGCGAAACTAAAAGGCAGCTTCCGACACGCCGCAACGAACTCAGCCAGCGAAGCGTGACTAGCTCGCAACTGGGCGTTACCAGGCAGTTGATCGGGGAGTCCTGAAGTGTGCGTCAGCAAATGTCGGATCTCAACTTGAGCAAAATAGCTTTCGGTGAAATCTGGCAGAAACTTCTGTATCTTGTCTTCCAAGCGAAAATGACCTTCATCGTACAGCGTCATCATGGCGGCGATGACAAGTGGCTTGGTAATCGATCCCAGAAGGAAAGAAGCACGGGCGTTGGTCGCTTGCCCAAAGGATTCCGTAAAAGTGGTATCGGTGTCTTGAACATAGATCGATGCCGCCAGGACTTGGCCACTAGCGGTCGCGGCCTGCAATACTTGGGCGGCCTGGTCCAGTCGACCACTCTCAATTTTGGCTCGTAGCGGGCTGGTCACAATGGCTCCAGAGGATGCGAGGATAAACGTGCGTCGAGAAAACATGGTGGATTCCGTTGTGCGGAAGGCGGCTACCAAAGCGTAGGCGGCGGGGCTGAGTATGCTATGATACCAACATCTTCTTCAATCCTAAAGTAAAGGTAATTCAGGTTTGTCATGGCGGAAACGAAAAGAGCATTAATGGTCATCGATGTACAGCGAGAGTATTTTGACGGCGCATTGCCCATCAGTTACCCACATGGGCACTTGGAACAAATCCTAGCTGTTATGGACGCAGCGGAAACTGCGGGCTTGCCGACCATTGTTGTGCGTCACCACCAAGCCGATCCCGAGTCGCCAATCTTTCGGCTGAACTCCGAAATGTGGCAGTTGCATCCGGAGGTCGAGCAGCGTCCGCGTTCCTTACTGTTAGACAAGCAATTGCCGGGCGCTTTCACTGGTACGCAGTTAGAAAAATGGCTGCAGGAAAACCAGATCACCACCTTGTCGATTTCCGGATACATGACGCACATGTGCTGCGATACAACCGCGCGGCAGGCGTTTCATTCGGGGTATCAAGTCGAATTCTTGAACGATGCCACAGGTACTCTATTGGTCGAGAATAAAGCTGGCCGCGTAGACGCTCAACAATTGCACGAGTCGATCTTGGTCGCCCAGCAAATGTTTATCAGCGATGTCATTTCCACGCAAGAATGGCTAGGCCGTCTGTCATGATTGAAATCGGGCGAACATATCCATTGGAAGTTGTCAAAAGAACGGACTTTGGATTTTATTTGGATGCCGACAATTTGGGCGAGATTTTGCTTCCGACCAAGAACGCCCCTAGCGATTTGAGTGTCGGCGAAATGCTCGACGTCTTTCTCTACTTGGACTCCGAAGACCGACCCGTCGCGACCACTCAAGTTCCCAAGGCGGAGGTGGGTCAGTTCGCTTATCTGGAAGTCAAAGATAACACGCCGATTGGTGCGTTTTTGGATTGGGGGTTGGATAAAGACGTCTTGGTCCCTTTCGCCCAACAGCATCGCCCGATGGTCGTGGGCAATTTCTATATCGTTTTTCTTTATCTCGATAATCAGGGGCGGATTGCTGCGACATCCAAGATTGACAAGATCGTGCGGGATGATGACCAGCATGACTTTGTACCTCACCAACCCGTCGATCTGATCATTGGAAATAGTACCGAGTTAGGTTTTAAAGCAATTGTGAATCAGAGCCACTGGGGGTTATTGTACAAAGACGAGGTCGATCAGCGACTTAGTTTTGGCCAAAGCATTCGCGGTTACATCAAGCATATTCGGGACGATGGCAAGATCGACTTGAGTTTGAAAAGTGTTTGGCAGATCCGCGACAGCTATAGCGAAGTGATTCAGCAATACCTGCGTGAGCATGATGGCTTTGCACCTGTGCATGATAAATCTCCACCAGATGTGATTCTCGACATGTTCGGGATGAGCAAAGGCCAATTCAAAAAAGCGATTGGCGGTTTGTACAAACAGAGGATTATCACTATAGAAGCCGACGGCATACGACTGGTGTAGGCATCGATCGGGCGACTATTTGACGCTGGAGGGTTGCGAACACTAGCGATGCGCAAGAGGTTTGTCCAACGAATTTAGGGAGACCTCGAATAAGAGCTTCACTGCGAGTTGCTTTCTGCAATTCGTCGGTCTCTTTTAATTCGTTGGAAGTTGTCTTCCTCCGCGAGCTTCTTCGCGTCTCCGCGTGCAATCAACGAATTATTGTTTCGCGCAAAGGCACTAAGGAAGAGGTTTGTCCAACGAATTTAGGTAGACCTCGAATAAGAGCTTCGCTATACGACGCTTCTGCAATTCGTTGTCTCTTTCGATTCGTTGGAAGTAATTGGCTTTTGCTTACTGATTGCGATACGGCATTCGACAGATTATTCTTGATTCCAATCCTGTTTGATGCGTGTCGTTCAAGAGTCGTTGTGATATCCCCTCTGCTTGTAAAAGTTATCAGGTCTCAACATGCATGACCTCGTTACCGTAGCGGTATTTGATCGAGAAGAGCCAGCGCGTGGTCTTCAATTGCGACTGGAAAACGAAGGGATCGACAGTTTTTTGATGAACGAGCATATTGCTGCCACGCATTTCCTGCTGACTCTTGCGGCTGGAGGAATCAAAGTGCAGGTTCGCCAGTGCGATTTAACAAAAGCACAGCAAATACAGGAGGCGTTTGACGCCAAACGTAAGGAATCCCGATTAGAGGATTTTCAACGAGAGATTCGATTTGAGTGCGAAGAATGCAGGGCACTAATCGCGATTGGAATCTCTCGTGCCGATGGAGTTGAGAACTGCCCCGCATGCCAATCCAACATTGATGTTCCGGCAGTCACCGAAGATAACATTTTTCCTGTTCCCTCCGACTCCAAGTTCGCCAGTCAACTGCAGGCGACTTCGCCCAGGCTCATCCATACAGGGACGCTTGATAATGCACTTGCTATATCGAAGGGCTGGCTTGTCTTCGAAATCGCGCTCGTGTTGTGTTTTGCATGGTTGCCTGATTTTCTCAATGCTGTTCGGAACTTTGGCGGAGAAACGTATGAGTTTGCGTGGAGCAAAGAGCTGTTCACGTTCCTAATCATTCGTTCTTGCAAGGTCTTGGCCGTAGTCGCGGTTATCGCTTTATTCACAAAGCGAGCATGGAAAGAATTCGGGTTCGTGCGATTCGCTCCATTGAAAGACTTCGGTGGAGCATTTCTACTTCTCATCGGCTCAGTCCTGATTGGATACATGCTACAGTCCGTGATTTACAGCGCTTTCCCGCAAGCCGCTGCGGAGGCCAATCCGTATACTGAAATGGCCGACGGCTCAGGCTATGAATCGGTCGGAGCATACTCAAATGATATTGCGTATGAATATGAGGAGAGTACGTCTTTTGAGCTTGGTTGGAAAACCTTGGTGTTTGCGTTCATCGCACTATCGCTAAACAGCTTCGCAGAAGAGACTGCGATGCGATTCTACTTGATCCCTAGATTGGTGTCGCTCACGGGCTCTGGAGTTGTCGCCGTTCTAGCGTCGTCGCTTCTTTTTGCAAGCTACCACATCTATCAAGGTTGGCCGAGTGCTCTGATTATATTCGCGGACGCCATTCTGCTAGGGGCTTACTTCCTCTGGACTGGTCGAGCGTGGCCGTTGATCATACTTCATACGGCATGGAACTGCCTTTTCTACATGAGCTACCTCAACCTAGCATAGAGGCTGCGTGACTGTGGACGCTTGTAGCGCGCGGACTTCGAGCTCTCCTGACGGTTAGCCTTATGCCGGTCAACAGGACATCACTTGAGTGCTCAACCGAATAAAGTAGTGAGTCGCTATCTCGTGCTGTTGTTTACTGCAACAGGAAAGGAACGGGTGTCAAGAATGCGTGCTGCAAGATCATAACTGCGGATCCATCCCAACTGGCCAGCGCGGCTAAGTACAAGAACAGCACATAGACGGGTAAGCCTGCTACAAGAACTATCCAAGCTGGCCATCGATTGTACCAAGCTCGGCTGGCCGATCGGCTGTCCGCATAACGGATTGCCCAAGCGATCATGAACTTGGTGGGAATGTTGAACAAGACAAAGAACACACATAGTAACCATACCAGTTGAGCTGGCGGCATCTCGATTCTCAGCAAGTACATCGGTAGTGAAAAGACAACCAGTAACAGAACCGAGATTGCGTGCAGCCATGGAGCTCGCTTGAAACCCTGACGCACGGCGCGAATATCAAAGAACGAACGGAACTGTTTGGTCTTGGCGTATCGCATTTGGATAAAAGGCAAGTACTGCAGCATCACTGCCATGGCGAGTACGCCTGCGATCGTTAGTAGGCCCTTTGCCCCATCGTTTTGGGCTCGGATGCCCGCAATCATGAGTCCGCCTGGAATGATCAAGTACATTAGAGTGCCCGTCGCGCCCACCAAACCGAACTTGAGTAGATAGAAGATACGGAAGCGAGCGATGCCTTCAGCCAATCGATCGATGGCCGCTTGCCAAGTCCGTGGTCGAAAGAACTCACGTGCAAATCGAATGGGAGCGGGCCACAGGAAATGGTATGCTCGGCCGCCTCGCAAGATGGCCCACCAGACATAGAAGACCCAAATGACCCACGCGATGGTGGCTCCAATGTGCCAATTGCGAGCGACTTCGGAATTGGGGCTGATCAATTGGGCGGAAGCGGCTAGGTCTCGCAGGATCGTGACTGGCAGGCTGCTCAGGCCGATCCAGACAAACGCAGTGCCAATGTAGCCCGCTTGCTTGAGCCCAGGCAAACAGTTACGCAGAGGTTCGCCACGAGCCCAGCGACCGGCGCTCTCCAGCAGGTAGCCCAGGCTGGCAAACTGCAGGATCGGAACACTTGCGGCTACCGCCAACAGGGTCACTAGACTGATGAATTGCCATATCCGAATGCAAGCTCCGCCCAACCACAGCAATGTCGACCAAGCCCAGCTCCGACGTTGAGGAACTTCCAAGGCCGCGGGTATCTGGCTGCGATTGTCCAGGGAAAAAGCCGGGGGTGACAGGTTGCTAGGTAATGCCCCGTCCAGTGCTGGAGTATCGATGAATGGACTGGCTGGCGCCATGAGTTCAGCTTTACTGTCGGTCAAATGAAGTGTCGTCGTTTGCGGTTGATTCGCTGGGAAAACCAGATCTTGGACGAATAATCGTTACTTTCTGAACTTTGGCTGGTTTGGGGCAGTAAGAACAGAGTGTTTTTGTTTGGTACTGTCGGAATTGTATCAAATCTCAAACTACCGTTCGCTTGGCCGAATGCGTTTGGAACGCAGAATTGGCCGCAAAGTCTGCCAAGTTGATAGACGCGGCGGACGAGTTGGTTAATAATTCTAGATCGGCGCGGTCATTCTGCCAGCGGCAAAATCGCCAGCAGCGGTAGGCTTTGAAGTCAGTTTTCATTCAAGTGGTTTGTCGAATGCATCAACTATTACGTTCCCTGTTAAGTTTCACGGGGTTGGCTACAGCGGGATTGCTGGCGGGCGCATTGTCAGCCCAAGAGTCCAAGCTCCCGCCTTCTGAGAAAGTTCTCGAGGGCTTTCAAAAGATCGAGTCGAAATCACCCAATGGGCAGACGTTAGGCAACTTGTATACCCGAGAGGAAGACGCTCAAGTCTACATCGAGCTGCCCAAGGACTACGCGACAAGAAAATACTTTATCGCACTGACCGTCAGCAGCGGTGATGAATACGCGGGCTTGCAAGCTGGCGACTATTACGTTTACTGGCGCAAGTACGATGACCGACTCGCATTGATTCTGCCTAACGTTGATATTCGTTCGACGGGCGAACCCGAATCCAAGGCAAGCGTCAAGCGATTGTTCACCGACCGCGTTTTGGCCGATGTGCCCATCGTATCGATGGTTCCTCGCGGTGGGCCGCTGATAGATGCCGATGACTTGTTCGTCAAAAATGCCTTCACTTTTTTTGGCTCGCAGTATCGATCGACGAATCCAAAGCTGACGAAGATCATCAAGGCAAAAGCGTTCAGCAAGAACCTTGAGCTTGCTTTTGAAACGGCTGGCCGCAATGGTGTGTTGCAAACGCTGCACTATTCCTTTAGCGAAGTACCCGAAGAGGGCAGCTATCGCCCACGTCGCTCGGATGAACGTATCGGTTACTTCTCTACTGCTTACAGCGATTTAGGTAAGTACAAAGAAGACGAGGTCAAAACACGTTTTATCAATCGCTGGCGTTTAGAAAAGCGTGATCCAAAGTTGAAAGTTAGTCCGCCGGTTCAACCTATTCGATTTTATGTGGAACATACGACTCCGGTTCGCTATCGACGCTGGGTCAAGCAGGGCATTGAGTACTGGAACAAAGCGTTCGAAAAAGTCGGCTTTGCAGATGCCATCGAAGTCTACTATCAAGACGCATCGACCGGAGCCTACATGGACTTGGATCCGGAAGACGTGCAGTACAACTTCATTCGCTGGTTGAACAACAATGTCGGAACAGCCATTGGACCTTCGCGAGTGCACCCCGTGACGGGCGAAATCTTGGATGCGGATATCATTCTGACCGATGGCTGGATTCGTCATTACAACATTCAGTTCGAAAAACTGATGCCCGAAGTTGCGACCGAAGGCATGAGCTCCGAGACGCTCGCTTGGCTGGCCAATCACCCCAATTGGGATCCGCGACTACTGTTTGCGAACCCTTCCGATCGCCGCCATATGTCATCGATTATCAGTGCAACGGCTTCGATGCCAATGGGCGGACATCCTATGACGCGGGTGGATCCGGTGATGATGGGCAGCAATCCTTTTGACGGTTTGGTTGGACGAACTAGCCAAGTCAACGGATTATGTTTGGCTGCTCGCGGAAAACAGATGCAGACTGCTTTTGGTCGGATGGCTTTTGAGCTGCTGACGGAGCGCGAGCTCAATGAGATGGCAGCCGAAGAGCCTAAGCCTGAAGAGGGTGAAGGCAGCGAGCCTAAGGCAGAAGATGCCAAAGACGATGCAGAAAAATCTGATAAGGAAAAAGCAGACGGCGACAAATCCGCCGACGCAGATAAGTCCAAAGAGGACAAGTCTGACGAGTCGAAGAAAGAGGAGCCTAAGAAAGAAGACGACAAGAAGGAAGTTGCTAAGCCGGAAACCAAACCCAAAGCACCTGAAGAAGACATGCTCGATGGTATGCCGGAATCCTTCGTTGGCCCGCTGCTAGCAGAACTTGTTGCACACGAAGTTGGTCACACGTTGGGCTTGCGCCACAACTTCAAAGCTTCTGCCGCCTATTCGCTGGAGAAGATCAACTCCGAAGAACTCAAGGGTAAGAAGCCGTTGGCGGGTTCGGTCATGGATTATCTTCCGATCAATATTCCTCTAGAGGTCGGCGACGCTCGTGGAGACTACACGATGATTGGCATCGGTCCATACGATTACTGGGCCATCGAATATGGTTACACACCAGATGAATCCAAACTGGATTCGATCCTGCAGCGTTGTGCCGAACCTGAATTGCAGTACGCGACCGATGAAGATACCAGCGGTCCGGACCCACTGGCGCGTCGCTACGATTACTCGACCAACCCTCTGGATTATGCGAATAATCAGATGCTGAAGGTCAAGAAGTTCCGCGAGCGATTGCTGGAGCGCTACGTAGAGAAGGGGCAGTCGTGGGCCAAAGCGCGCCAGGGCTACGAATTGACGTTATCAATGCAGATGCAATCGGTATCCATGATGGCTAACTGGATCGGTGGCGCATTTGTTAATCGCGATCGAAAAGGTGATCCAGGCGACCGTCGGCCGATTGAGCCCGTGCCTGCTCAAATGCAACGCGATGCGCTTCAATTTGTGATCGCGAATGCCTTTCGAGATGAAGCTTACGGGCTCACGCCAGAAATACTGGAACGCATGACCGTGGATAAGTGGTGGGACGATCAAGCTTCGGTATCGAAAGATTCAACGTTCCCTGTCCATGATCGAGTGCTAAGTGTTCAGGCGTCGACGTTGACTATGTTGATGAATCCTACGACCCTGCGCAGGATTTTTGATAATGAGCAATTGATCGCGGCTGATAAAGAGGCGATCGTCTTGCCGGAAGTGATGGATACACTGCTCAATGAAATCTGGAGCGAGCTGGATAAGAAACCAGATGGCGAAGTGACAGCACGTAAACCTCGCATCAGTTCCTTGCGACGCAACTTGCAACGTGAGCATATGGAACGTTTAATTGATTTGGCGATTCCCGAGAGCACCAGTGCGGCGATGAAACCGATCGCGACGTTGGCTGTCGATCAGTTGCGTGAAATCAATCGCAAGATCGCTAACGCTTTAGAATCGCGAGAAGCGCTGGATGCCTATTCGCGAGCCCATTTGTCTGAAGCGTCCAACCGTATCACGAAGGCTCTCGATGGTCAGTACATCTACAACATGCCGAAGAACTTAGGCGGTGGTATGGTGCCCATTCTGATCTTGGGAGAAGAAGGCCAGTTGGTCCCCCGAGACTATGATGCAGCCTTCCCCGCCGAAGTGCCTCAGCGATAATCACTCGCCTCACTGTCCCAGCGAGATCAGTACGACGCCCACAATCATGATGGTCACGCAGATCGATTTCGCGAAGGCTTGAGTCTCTTTCCAATGCATCACGCCGATTGCTAGCGCCACGATGACGCTCAATCGGCGGACTGGGGAAACCACGGAAACCAAGGCGTCGGGATCCGACAACGCTTTGAAGTACGCGAAATCAGCCAGTAATAGCAGGACCGCAATGGCAGGTATGGAATGCCGCCAGTGAAACGGCATCAGCTTGCGTTGTCGCAACCGCCAGTAGACAAACGAGGGTAGAAGCACGGGGACCAAATAGATCGAGAACCATGCTTGTAAAACCTGCGGCGGGATCAGCACGCTTTGCAATAAGTACTTGTCATACAGTCCGCTGATGGCTCCCAGGATGGTGCCCGCAACCATCAACCAGACGCCGCGATGCTTGCGGAAATCGATTCCTTCACGCCGGCCGACGATCGAAAATGCGAAAAAGGCAATCAACAAGACGCTGATACCAAGCCACTGAAGCAGCGATGGTCGTTCGTGAAAGAACAAAGTTGCAAAGCTGATTGTCCATATGGGGCCCGTCGATCGCAGTGGCGACGCGATCGAGAGTGGCAGCGTTTTCATGCTGGTATAAGCCAGCATCCACGACGATGCCGTGATCGCAGACTTCATTGCGATCATTCCATGTTCCCGCCATTGGATTGGGCTAATGTCGAAATGAAGTTGTTGAAGAGAGCTCGAACTGCGAGATAAAATCAGCAACGCCAGCCAGATCAGGGCCCCGCACAAGACCGATGCCATCAAGACCGCGGGCACTGCATTCCTCGAGACTGAATCCTTCTTGGCAGCTTCATATAAGCCAAGCAGAATCGCCGAAAGAACCGAATGGAGGATCCAGTTCACTTGATGACCGATCGTACGAGGAGGTGGCTTGGGGTTCGCATCCGTTTGGCTATGGCATTTCTAGCGGCCGGTCGATCAGGGAGTTGACGGGTCATTGGATGGCATCGCCATGAGTTTGGTGGCTTGGTTTTCATTCTTCTTCCGCTTCGAATGCTCTGCCGTAGACTTCCGCATAGCACTGTAGTACATCGGCTTGGGTTCCCACGGACCTTTGCAAAACGACAGACCGACTTTCATGCAGTTTATATTGTTGGCCAAGTCTTCCGCTTACCAAATAGTCCAGCGGCGTCGCAGACGAATCATAAAATAGCGGCATGTCTAAAGCTAAGGTGACTTCCGGGCGAAGCAGATAGAAATCAAAAATATAGTCTGTACTGACTTGGACAACAGCTTCGCTTGGCAGTTGCAAGTCAATCGTTTTGCAAAATTCAAAGCGGTTGTAGGCGGGATCATTCCAGTGAGCAAGGTAACGAAAGCTGCCTCGCAAACCGCTGCCTGGTACGCTGAGCAGGACGACAACTAGACTCAACGGCGTGACCCAAGATCGCCAGTTGGTAGATCCAGCTATGGCCGATATCGCAGTGAAGAACGCCCAGACCAACAGGCAAGCCGGATAACACCAATAACCAAAGGCAAAGTGTGGACCGATCAATGCCACATGCAGATAGATGCTGCTAGCAACCATCACGACTGGCAATCGTACAACTGTGTGGCGTATGCAGGCCAGCGTGGCAAGCACAAGCATGAAGCCCAGCATCGCAAGCTGTAAATGGCCAGTTCGCTCGGCGACTAAGTGAAACTGGAACTCGACGAACGGGTAAGGCCATAGTAAGCGACGCAGCAGGCCCTGACCGGAATCATGCAACAGATTCTTACCGAACTGTGCAACGAAAAGTTCTGTATCTTGCGCTATACTCCAGCCCCATAAGGCCAGCGGCAGTAGACCTCCGGCCGCTAACAATGCGGTGGTGCGGAGCCGTTCGCTGTAAGTTTGCTTTCTGAGAAAGAGTAGAGCGACGATTTGCAATGCAAAGACCAACGCGTAAGGATGGACCACGATCCCCAGGCTCACGCACAGACCGATAGAAAAGTAAGTGATGCGAGAGGTCGGAACGCGACGAGCGTAGGCCGCTAGCAAGACGCTGATGATCCCCAAACAGCAGCATAACATATCGGGCCGAGCTTCAATCCAAGGGAACAGGAATAGACGGATATTCGAAAGGCAGACAACCGCTGCCATTGCGAGCCCTATCGACATGGTTCGCGTTAGCGAAATTCCAATTGCAAATAAACAAGTCATTCCGGCTAGCCACGTTCCCAGTCGAGCGGTCCCCAGCGATGGCGGCAATAGATAGAAGAAAATCGATTGCCAATAAAAGTATCCAGGTGGCAATGTGTATAAGCGCTGATCGCAGTTCACAAACACACTGTTTTCATCGCGAACCGGCATATAGGGGATGCGCGGTATGCCTTCGTAAGCAATCGTATAACCTGGAACCGCAAAGAAAGCTTCATCATAGTTCGCGGGGCTTTGCCAAATCGTTGGCAGACGAATCAAGCTGCACAGCAGCACGGTGCCTGCAATGGCTAGCATGCGTGGGTTAGGTAGCCGTTGATGAACTGCTTGATCGGCCATTCTCAATTCGACGTGCTGGTTGAGAATTGCTGGGCATGTTTAAGCGGCCAGTGGAACGCATTCCAGTGGCCAGCGACTCGAAAGCCAAGCTGATCATATATTCTGATGGCTGGTGCATTGCGAATATCGACGTAGGTAATCAACTGTCGTGCTTTTAGTTCACGCAGTTTTTCAAGAGCGAACTGCAGCGTCTTTTTGCCCAGCCCAAGTTGCCGAAACTCTTTTGAAACTCCGAAATAAGTTAGCTCCCAAGTGCCTGAATGGATCGGCGTTAAAAGGAAAGCGGCTTGGATCGGTGACTCAGGTGCAGCCTCGTGTTCTCGCAGCATCCACCATTGCGGCAAAGCTACGTCATCTGCTACCGCGCGACGTACCGACCGACCGTTACCCAACTGCCAATACCCTTCGACGACATGTTGCGTGTCGCGCAGCGCTGTGAGTTCGGGGCAATCCAGCGTCTCGTCATAGGTCGCATCGAGCCACTGATGCAGTAGGTCTAAATGTTCTAGCTTGATTTGCTGCCAGCCTTCGGTATGGTTCAACGGAGGGGGGGCGGCATTTGTTGGAAAGAGGAGCATCAACTGGTGTAACGTCGCCAGGAATTCAAACCCTGCACCGGAAAGAGCCTGTGTTTCGAATTCAACATCGTGCGGCAGTGTTGTCTGCAGCATTTCAATAGGCCAGCGATCGGCGGCGAGTTGAGCCAGCGTTATGCAAACCTCGCTTGCCTTAGAAGAATAGCGAGCAAAGTCTTTGTCACTGCCGGGCGTGATGCAACGCGGCCCTGTGAGGATTCCCATCCTCCCCGGGTATTTCATAACGTAAGCTACCAGATAGCTGCCAGGTGCGAGGTCGGCGCGGATGCCCAGAAAGCTGTCCGGGCCGTCTTGATCGGCCATGAGATCGGTAACTGACGTCAGAATTGAGCGTCGTACTTCTCGCATTTGGTCATGGAACATCCACTCAACAAAGGCTTCTGCGTGGGTGCCATTAAAGATCTGCATCAAGACCGATCCGGTTTGCTAGCGAATGATTCAATTCGAATGTTCATTACATTGTTCACCATTGAATGTTCATAGTGTACTGCGATGAACCGTGCCGCAAAGCAGCACAGGATACTAAGATTCTGAGAAAGATGGTTTCGCAAGGGAAGCTTAAGTGCATAGAATGACAAAAGAATTCGTCGGCGACGCTTTTCACTCGCAAACTCTTCTACTGGGATAGATCGGCATGGATACATTAGCTCATAGGCTGCGACTCGTTTTAGGGATGGGGTGCTGCATGTGGTTGATACACAGCACGGTCGCGAGCGCGGGAGCTCAAGATTTCTTTCAGCAACTGCAGGACACGCTGGGGGTACCCTCTACAGCAGATCCGGCGCGAGAACGCCAAGCCGTCGAATCGGACGAATCTTTGCCAGCGCCCAAAGCTCCGGCGCAAGCAGGCGGGCCACGCGACCGTTCTTCGGCCATACCCGGTTCTGCGCCACCGGCGGTTACACAAGTTCCTTCACCGTTCGTTGACCCAGTTCCAGATCTGGAATCGGATGCCCCCTCGCTACAACCTAACCCAGGGCCCGGCGATCGGCCGTATTTCGGGATCACCGTGGAGCAGATGGAAGGTGGCGGGGTGGGGCTGCGGGTGGTAGAGGTCACCGCGAACTCGCCGGGTTGGAAAGCCGGCATCACCCCTGGCGACAACTTACTGGCCATCGATGGCAAGGCGGTTTCTGGGCTCGATCAACTGGCAGGGGAAATACTGCAGCATGCTCCTGGCGAGGTCGTTAAGTGCTTGATTGATCGTCGTGGCCGATCGTTGACTTTGCCCGTTGTATTAGGTTCGGCCGCATTAGCCCAGCGCAGTGGTTTGCAATCGTCGCCAGCTTCAGGGTTACCGCCTTATGTGCCCATTGGCCCTGGAGCGGACGCTTTGGAGTCAGAGCCCGATTTGAGTTTTGATCCGGTGCCCAGTGAGCGTAACAAGCCCCGCGCGAGCTTAGGAATTTCCGTCGAGCGTTTGAGTGAGTCGGCGCGACAACGCTATGGCATACCTGTGCATCGCGGCGCGATGGTGGCCGCCGTGACCAACGATTCACCCGCTATGCGGGGGGGGCTCCGGTCCGGTGACTGTATCGTGGAAATCGATTCGGTGGTCATTCAGTCGGATGTCGAGTTGCTGAACTGGGCAATGACCGCTCAACCCGGTCAAATTGCGACCGTGCGTTATTTCCGTGGGCGAGATTTGCAGACAGCGAAGATTCGATTGGCGGCCAGCAACGGACCACTGGTCAATCCGGGCGATGTGTTGCGTGAGCGTCCCGAACTGCCTGATCGCGGCGGTTTGGGCAATGCACCTGGCGATGAAGCCTCTCGCATTCAGATGCAGCAGTTGGAAAGCCAGATCCAGGCCATGCAGCGAGAGTTGCAGCGAGCTCAAGAAGAGCTAGAGGTTCTGCGCAACAGTCGTTAAGATGGCACGCTTTTCATCTCGCACGCTCCCACTCATTTCGGTCCCGCTTATGTCCATTGAATCTCTCGACGCATCTATAACCAATGCGATCCCACATCGTCCGCCGATGTTGTTGGTCGATGAAATTTTGGAAAAGACCGAAAACACGATCACATGCCGCAAGACTTTTCGGCCCGAGGAGTACTTTACTCAGGGGCATTTTCCCGATTTTCCATTAGTCCCCGGCGTGATTTTATGTGAGTGTGCGTTGCAGAGCGGCGCGATCTTGCTCAGCGATAAAACGCCGCAAACAGGTTATGTACCCGTTGCGACTCGACTGGATAACGTGAAATTTAAGCAGATGGTTCGGCCTGGAGATACAATCGAAATTGCGGTAGTGCTTAACGAAGTTGTGTCGACGGCTTATTTTATGACTGGCAAGGTGACGGTGGGTGGCAAACTTGCGGCCCGCTTGGATTTCGCTTGCTCGGTCGCACCTAAGCCGGGCGCATAAACTGCCGGAGTCCGTAAATTCCGAAAGAACGTGCGAACTTCTGCCAGTTTGACGCCAGAAATTTCGAGCGGCCGGTACGTTTTGGAAATAACATAAAGTATGCCTCGGTCGGCTGACTCGACAGATCGCCACGCAATTTCACAAACCTATCCGAAAAGGGGTCTGACCCTCTCCGGCGAGGCAAAAACACCACCGATATCGACTAGTCTCGAAAGGGTCAGACCCCTTTTCGGATAGGCTCTTAGTCCATAAGAATTGTCTCAAACATCCCAGTTACCGGTCGCCGAAACTCCTGAGCACCCAACCGTCCAACCGGCATTGGGCGCGAAGCTTCGCAAGTTCACTGGAATCGCCAGCACGATTGGCGTGTCGCTGGGCGTTTTCGGATTCTTCGCGATCCAAGGCATCGTGCTGGCTCGCATGTTGGGGCCGACGGGTCGCGGCGAATTCGCGGTAGCCAATCTTTACGGCCAAGCGTTATTGTACGTTTGCATGTTGGGGGCTCCTGAGATCTTTGCTCGCCTGGCAGCTACGCGGCCGGAGGACGCTGCGATACGCCGCTCCGCGCTGCGATTTGCACTGGCCACTGGCGGCTTTACCATCGTGCTGTGCACCCTGCTCAGCGCGCTAACGATTAAACCTGACCAAAGCTACCTGATGCCGATGGCGGTGATTTGCTGCGTCGCCGCTGCTGCTCAGCAAATACGGATAGCGATTCAGTCGGTCGATCACGGCAAGCGGGCCATGTTTCGCTATAACGCGTGTCGCTTGATCGCCGGTGCGCTCTTTCCGGTTGGCTTGTTGGTGGGTTGGGCTTTGGGAGCGACCAGCGTCCAGTCGGCAGCAACCATTTTGCTCACCACCTCAATCGTTGCCATTGGTCTTTGCCAGTGGGGAATGACAGAAAGCTGGCTGGGCGATTCAGTGGTGACCGTGACACAGGCATTCCGTTCCGCTAAATCTTTGATGGGTTCAATCGCGATTAACGAGCTGATGGAACGCTCGGATATGATCTTGATCGTTTGGTTTCTGTCAGCGACCCAGTTGGATGTGGTTGGCGCCTACGCAGCAGCGGTGCCTGTGGCGTCGGTCATGTTGATTTTTCCAAATGCGGTGGGGCTGTACGTTTTCAATCGAGCTGCTCGGCCTGAGGAGGCGGTTACGCTCAATGAGTTGTGGACGACCATCGTAGCTTTGTTTGGAATTCAGATTGTCTTCGGAATAGGGTTGGCCATTGCGTTACCCATGCTGCTGCCCTTTCTGTACGGCGAGCGTTTTGAGATTGCGGTTGCATTCGCTCAAGCATTGATTCCTGCGGCAGCGCTGCGAGGGCTGTTACAGGCAGGCGATTCCTATCTGCGAGCTCGCGGGCTTTCGATGGCTAGTATTCCTCCGCGGATCGCAGGGCTTGTGCTGATCTATGCCACGTCGATTTTCGCGTGGCCGTGGTTAGGTGCGTTTGCTGTTCCATTGGGGCTGACGCTGGCGCAACTGCTGAGCTGTATCTGGATTATGTGGACAATTCATCGGGATGTAGTCCGATTTACACAATCCTCTTGACTATGTTCTAAATGCGAAAAAAGCAGTACACTTTCTCAATTCGTCAGCGAAACAGAGCCTCTCAACGCGGAACACAAAAAGACAGACACAGGCATGGCCGACCAAATTATACAAACACACGATGGCGTACAGTTGAATCTGAAATCCCCGCTGGTGGCTGCGATCCTAGCATTTCTTTTTCCAGGGGCAGGGCACGCTTACCAGGGGCGGAATTTCAAAGCGATCGCGTACTCGATCTGTATCCTGGGTTTGTTCTTCGGTGGTTTATGGATCGGCGATGGCAAGGTCGTGTACAGCTCTTGGACCAATGAAGATTACCGTTGGCAGTATGGGTTGCAAGCGGCGGTGGGTTTGCCAGCAGCTCCCGCGGCGCTGCAAGCTTACTGGTTGAAAAAATACAACCGCACGTTTGCGGGCAGCAGTTATATGGCCAAGCCGACCAGTACCTTTGTGCTGGACAAATGGCACTTGAATTCATCAGCCGGATTTGATCTGGGCACACTCTACACGATGATCGCCGGCATTCTCAACATTCTGGTCATTTTAGATGCCATTGGGGGGCCTTTGCCACCGCCCAAACACGGTCAACGCAAAGACAAAAAGGCCGCTGAGTCACCTACTGAGCAAGCTGCATAGGCTTGCGACAGGATCGCTTATTCTACTTCTCTAAGAAACATTGCCATGCAGTTACTGGAACTAGTTCGTCAGCAAGTGAGCACAATCCTTGGAAGCTTTACTGCCAACGCCGCTCAGCATGCGATGCGCGTTTCTCCGACCAAGGATGCTGCGCTGGGTGATTATCAAGCCAACGTGGTCTTCGCTTTAGCAAAAGAGTTACAATGCAAGCCCGAGGAGCTCGCCGAAGCGATCGCAACTCATCTGCGCCAAAGCCACATGTTTGAAACCGTAGAAGTCGCTGGCAAAGGTTTTATTAACATGCGACTGGCGGCCAGTGTCGTGCATGAAGCAATCGTACAATCGGCCAGCGATGGTCGCTGTGGCGTATCGATGATTGCTTCGCCCAAGACCTATGTCGTCGATTTCTCTTCACCCAATGTTGCCAAGCCGATGCATGTCGGTCATATCCGATCGACCGTCATCGGCGATGCGATTGCACGGACCTTGCGCTTCTTGGGACACCATGTCATCACCGACAATCATTTAGGTGACTGGGGAACGCAGTTTGGCATGATCATCTACGGCTACAAACATTTTGTCGATCAAGCTCGTTATAGCGAGCAGCCGGTGCAAGAGCTCAGCCGTTTGTATCGCTTGGTCCAGCAGCTAATCGGTTATCAAGCGGCCGTGGAAGATCTGCCTAAGCTGCAGCAGCAAAGCTTGGATGCTCAGCAAGCTGTGCAGACGGCCGAAGCGAGCTTGGAGGGCAATGCCAAAGACAAAGCCTTAGAGAAAACTGCGAGGGCTGCTCGCAGACGCTTTGACACTATCAAGGAAGATATTGCCGCGACAGAATCAAAGATCAACGCCTTACAAGCCAGCGCCGATCTCCTGGCGATCTCTGATCAGCATCCACGTATTGAGGCGGCTTGTCTCCGGGAAACAGCGTTGTTGCATGCAGGGGATCCAACTAATATCGGATTGTGGCAACAGTTCATGCCGTACTGTTTAGAGTCGATTGAAAGCGTCTACGATGCGCTGAATGTACAATTCGATCATCAACTGGGTGAAAGCTTCTATCATGATCGACTGGCTGCGGTCGTGGAAGAGCTGCAAGCCAAGAGCTTGGCGCAGGAAAGCGAAGGAGCGATGTGCGTCTTCTTGGATGGCTTTGACGCCCCCATGATCGTCCAAAAGCAAGATGGAGCTTATTTGTATGCGACCACCGATTTGGCCACTGTCCAATATCGAGTCGAAACGTTTGACCCTGATGTTGTCTTGTACGTGGTCGATCATCGTCAAAGCGAACACTTTCAGAAGTTCTTTGCGGCTTCGAAGGCCATGGGATATGAGCTGGATTTGCGTCATATTAGCTTTGGGACTGTTTTAGGAACCGATGGCAAGCCATTCAAGACTCGTTCAGGCGATGTCGTAGGGTTAGAGTCCTTGTTGGAGGAAGCCATTGAGAGAGCTCGAGCGGTTGTTTGCGATCCCGAGCGGCTGAACAAAGCGGCCATCCAGATGGATGCATTGGAGCAAGATGCGATTGCCACCACGGTTGGACTAGGCGCGATCAAGTACGCGGACTTGTCGCACAATCGGACCAGCGATTATGTGTTTGATCTAGAGAAGATGGTGCAGTTGGAAGGTAACACGGCGACTTATATTCAGTATTCTTATGCGCGAGCGGCGAGCATTCTGCGCAAGTTAGAAGCAGAGCAGGGGGGGGCGTCCGATCAAGTGCCCGCGGTGGAGGAGATTGCGATCAGCCACTCTGCCGAGCGTAGTTTGGCTTTGCAGTTATTGCGGTTTGAGGATGCGATCGTTGGTTCGATGGAAGACTATCAGCCGAGTATTTTGGCCGATTATTTGTTTGAGACATCGAGGCTCTTTGCATCGTTTTTCGATCAGTGTCCAGTAGCGAAGGCAGAATCGCCAATGGCGTTGGCGACACGTCGGTTGCTGGTGAATTTCAGTCGTCAAGTGCTTAAGCGAGGCCTGGAGTTGCTTGGCATTAGCGTTGTTGAGCGGATGTAGGCAGCGTTGTGATCGCTGGCGCATCAATTATTCAAGCTTTGCTGGCCGCGTCTTGCCTAGTTCGAACCGCGAAGCGGGGCGATGTGCCCAGTCTTCGCAATGAGATTGGCCCGCGAACTTAGCACACCAATCCTGTTGCGACGCGTTGGGGCAAGCCCAACGGTCGCTCTTCGCGATCTCAGAACGTTGTGCCTTGGTCTCTTGTCTTTCCAATGCTCCCGGCTTGTCCGGGAGATCCTTCCGTTTCTTGCTAGAGAGCGAGGTTAACTAGCGAGGAGCCGAACGATCCACCGGGCGAGCCGGTGGGATTCCCGTTATGGCGGGCTCTTTGCTGTAGCGAGAAACCCAACCAACCACTGGACAAGCCAGTGGGATTTGGTTCACGCGTTGGGGCAAGCCCAACGGTCGCTCAGGACTCGCCTTCACAACGAATGACGCTGCGTTCAGAAAGCGAAGCTGGGCCCTGTGCCAGCGGTAGCCATGAGATTGGTACGATAAAGCGACCTTTTTGCCGGCCTACTACGACTCCCGCAGGAGGGTGACGAAGAACGCGTGCGCCGGACGTCGTCCGATGGGTAGCTCGCCCGCGAGCATCGTATTTGGTGCTCGATACGTTAGTGGTTTTGGAGCTTAACGCACTCAATTTGTTTGCTTTGTGCCGGTTTTGTAATATCCTTTGAGTATCATTTGTTCCATTCGAGTCGGCGGTCCACCGGAAAGTGGGCTAGTCGGCATCCATGTTCTCACCCTCACACATTCGACATTGCAAAGAAGTAGCCGGACGCTGCATGATTGACTTAGGGAAAAAGAATCTCATCGGCGTGCAGATCGACGCGGTAGACTACGAAGGTGCGGTCGCTAGGATTATGGCGGCTGCAGCTCAAAAGCGACGTTGTACCACCACCGCCCTGGCGGTTCATGGCGTCATGACAGGGGCACTCGATCCCGAGCAACGCTATCGCTTGAATCATCTGGATCTGGTGGTACCCGATGGAATGCCCGTTCGTTGGGGACTGAACTTGGTGCACAAAACGAAACTGCCCGATCGTGTTTATGGGCCAAACTTGATGCTTAAGGTTTGCGAAGCGGCCGCCAGCACCGGTGTGCCGATTTATCTCTTTGGTAGCGACGCTGGCACGCTCGAGCGACTTTCCGGTAATCTCTTGCAAAAGTACCCGCAGTTACAGATCGCGGGCATGAAGCCGTCGCAGTTCCGTCAACTGGAGCCCGCCGAATGCGATGCGATGATCAGCGATATTCAAGCCAGTGGAGCGGGCATCACCTTTGTCGGGATTGGCTGTCCGCGGCAGGAGGTTTGGGCGTATGAGTTTGGCGATCGATTGCAAATGCCCGTGCTGACCGTAGGGGCTGCTTATGCATTTCATGCAGGTACGCTTTCGCAAGCGCCCGCGTGGATTCAAAACAACGGCTTAGAGTGGCTGTATCGATTCTCTAAAGAGCCCAGGCGATTGTGGCGGCGCTATGTGTACTTGAATCCCGCTTATCTGACGCTGTTGGCCCTGCAATGGCTGGGGCTGAAGAAGTACGCCGCTGACAGTGCCCGGCAGCCGACGCAAGCGATGCGTTACGGTTGAGCCCGTTGGTGGTTGCTCTGCGAGCCGCAGCAGCAAGCCCTATCATTTGCAGAGCAGCGAGAGGCCTTTGAGGACCAGGTTCGAGACAAGGGTTACAGGCATATCGTCGATCACCAATTCTGTCGCCCCACCACCGGTTGCCACGACGGGTAGATTGGCCCCAAATTGCTCGCAGTACTTTCGATAAGTCCAATCGACACCGCCTCGCATGCAGTGCGATACGCCCAGTCGCATGGCATCGACCGTGTTCTTGCCTGGGGGAAGGACGGATGGTCCTCGCAACGACCGGGATGGCAGCTTCAAAAGTTCGCCGGGCTGTACCAAGTCGATTTCGAAGTGTTTGGCATCGACTTCGATCTTGGGTAAGCGGTCGGTCTTTTCTGCCAAGCTGCTGTAGAGCGTCGTTTCGCTGGGCAAGATCACGCCGCCTTGGTAGATGCCCTGTTTGTCCATCAAGTCGATCGTGACCGCCGTGCCGACTTGTAAGACAATCAGCGGTTTTGACTTTCCAAACATCGACCAAGCGGCGTGGGCGGCCAGCAATCGATCGATGCCGACGTTTTCCGGGGCGTCGACGGCGATTTGGATTGGGATTGCTCGATAGTCAATTAAGTGGGGCTGGACGGACGAGGCACTGCGAATGTATTGGGTCAGGGTTTCGCAGTGCGGGCGATTCACTGAGCTGACCAAGATGGAGTCACATGCGCGGGCCGCATCGCGCAGTTCTTGGCACTGGAGCGCCGTTTGGTGAGCCGCCCAGGCCAAGCGGATGGGGCTAGTGGAAAACGCCCGAGTTGCAGGTCGAAAGTTGGCGAATTTCAGGGCCGAGTTACCGATATCGATCAGGAGTGTTTCGTGCATTTGAGGAGTGCAAATGGGGCTGGCAGGTAATGCAAAACATGCATCGTCAGGTTTTTGAAACTTTTTCGCAATGCAGCTTGACAAAAACGACGAGATAGTCATATTGAGACACGATCTCAATAGCCACGTCCAGCCAGCGACGGCCTGACAGCAAGTCAGGCGTGACGGAGTTTAGCCAGCAAGATGGGGATGAGTAGATCAGGTTTCGGATGTGCCGACCTGAACTTCGCTTCTTCGTTTTCGCTTAGGTTTTGCAATGCTTCGTTTGATTTGTTCGACGTTCATGGTTCTTTTGTCCGCTCAGTTTTCGATGGCTGCAATTTTGACTCCATCGACCTCGGACGCTCGTTTCGGCTGGAATCGCGGCGATGCCAACACGTTCTATAGTGGTTGGGATAATTTTGGCGAACCCTTTACCCAGTTTACTTCGAACAGCTCTCCAGAGTTCTTTAGTGGGACCAATCCCGGTCCTGTGACACTAGCAGATCTCACTGGTGATGCAGGCATTACGTCGACTCGGAATATTTACAATGCCTTAGGGGCAAATCCGCTGTCTTTCTCAGCGTCGATCCCTTCGTTCGATCTTGGTGAAGGTTTTCAAACTCGCGTCGCCGTACAATTCAGGACTCGCGGTGGTGATCTTAATTTCGGCAGTTTGCTGCTGAACAATTTCGCGCCGACATTTCAGGAAGAGACCGGACGGCAAGTGATCCAGTTACCGGGCGGTTCGCCAGCTCCCGGCGCTCCAAGTTCAGTAACTGTCATTGATTATCTAGCCGTTTGGGATTTCTCGTCCACTGAATCGGTCTACGACCTTCGGTTCGCGATGGGCGGCTTGAACACGTCGCTAGACCAGCTCCACATCGATGGTGCGGTAACGGCGATTCCTGAGCCTGCTTCCATGACTGTGCTTGGATTGGCGGCTGGGGTAGGTGCTTGGCGAATGCGAAGACGTAAGGCTGCAGCGGTCTAGGCCCTTAAATGAGTCGTTAAAGAGAAGAGTCTTTAAAAGTTCCAAAGGTTTTGAAAGATGGAGTTTTTGATGTCTGGAAACCAACCTGTGCACTCGTTGAGTCGCCCTGTGAGCCGTGCTGGACGCAGGTCAGCGTTTACCCTGGTAGAACTGCTGGTGGTGATTGCCATTATTGGAATCTTGGCTGGTTTGATCATGCCATCGATTCATTCGGCGCGTGAGGCAGCTCGCAAGATGAGTTGTGGTAGCAACCTGCGTCAAATTGGGTTTGCTTTGCATTCGTACAGCGATATTTATCGGCAACTGCCACCGACCATTTTGCCCAATGGTGGCAGTGGGTTTATGTCGATTCTGCCGCAACTGGACGAAGCGCCGCTCTATAATGGATTTAACTTCAGCGTCTCGATGTCGCGGGAGCCCAATGCAACGGCTCGGAAAGCAACGCCGCCGATCTATATTTGTCCAAGTACGGTGTTTTTGGAGAGGCCACGCAATCGTGGTTTTTCGAGTTACGCGTTTTCAACGGGCAGCGAGTATTATCGAACTTCGCTGAACAAAGGCGCGATGGTGGATTCCTTTAACATCCTAAGCTGGAATCGCAATGATTTGTTGATGGGGCCAACGTCGATCGCTGGGATGTCCACGGCTGATGGCGCGTCGAATATTCTGTTGGTGGGTGAGTTAAGTTTTACGTTGCGGGATGTTCAGCCGAATCGCGGGTTTACCCAGTGGGCGGAAGGGTATCCGTTCCATTCGGCAGGCTCGATGGCTGGGCGATTCAATGCTCGCGATAATAGTCGATTTGATTTTCGAACTTGGGAGACCTTCCGTAGTCATCACGTAGGCATGGTGCAGTTTGTCTTTTGTGACGGATCGGTGCATGCCATTAGTGAAGCGACTGATGCATTGGTGTTAGATAATTTGGCAGATCGCAACGAAGGTAACTTTTCAAGTCGATTGGAGTTGTAGTGTGCTTGCGAGTTGGCTGAGCGAAAGAAATTCAATGAAACCCAGAGCGCTGGCTGGCTGCATGGCGATTGTGCTGCTAGCGATAAGTTTCCTGAGTTTAGCTGGTTGCAAACAGGCAACTGGCCCTTCGGTGTCGGTGCAAGGGGAAGTCAAAGTCGAAGGTTACTCGATGGACGAAGGTTTGATTACGTTCGTTCCCATTGCAGGCACCCCTGGGCCCAAAGTATCAGCGTCGATTGAGGCTGGTAAGTATGTGATTGCGCCTGAGCAAGGATTGCGGACAGGCAGCTTCAATGTCGAGGTGTACGGTTTGCCGCCTGGGATTAAAGCCATGATGAATGGCCAGCCCGTTTCGCATGAGAAGTCGAATTATCGCGAGATCGCGCCGCAGTATAACTCGCAGACCAGGTTGGGAGCAGTACTGAAGGAAGGCGAGAACTTGCATTCTTTTGAAGTTGAATATCAGTAGGTTTAACCCGGAATAGGAAACGAAATGCGTCTAAGCAAAGTTTTGATTTTATCGTCTCTGGCTGCTTCACTTTTTATGGCTAGCGCCTTTCGTGAGCGATGTTTGGCTGAAAGCAGTAGTTCGGCGGCAGAACGATCTGCGTTCAAGGCGGCAGAAATCCCGCTGACGCTGACTAGTTTTGGTGCAGCACGATGGGAAAACAAGGTCTACATTTACGGCGGTCATACCGGTGATGCTCATACTTATTCAGTGAAAGAGCAATCCAACCAATTGCTAAGTTTGGATTTGGATCATCCTGAGCAGCCATGGCAGGTGGTTAGTGAGTCGACGCGTTTGCAGGGCTTGGCCTTGGTCGCATACAACGGCAAGATAATTCGAGTGGGTGGGTTTACGGCTCTGAATGAAGAAGGCGAAGAGCATGTGCTGAAGTCATCGTCCGAAGTAGCCGCCTTTGATGTGGCTAGCGGTCAATGGGAAAACTTGCCATCGTTGCCGCAGCCTCGTTCGAGCCATGATGCGATTTTAGTTGGCTCCAAATTGTACGTTGTTGGTGGTTGGCAGTTGGATGGTGGATCAAACGACTCGCAGTGGCACGATACGGCTTATGCGATGGACCTAGCAGCAGAGGAGCTCAAGTGGTCGCCATTAGCAACGCCGCCATTTCAACGCCGTGCTCTGAGTTTGGTTGCCTGCGGTGACACGATTGCCGCGATTGGTGGCATGGAGCCCGAAGGCAAGATCACCAAGAGCACGATGATGTACTCGCCGGCGGAGGATGCTTGGCATGCAGGTCCTGAATTGGTTGGCGAAGGCCGCATGACGGGCTTTGGTACCGCGGCGATTGCGGTCAACGGTACCGTCTTGGTTAGTACCATTGACGGCGGATTGCAAGAGTTGAAGTTTGGTGACAGCCAATGGAAACCGCGTGGCAAGACGGAAGATGCTCGCTTCTTTCACGAGCTGATTGCATTGGATGCTGACCGCGTGTTGGTGTTGGGCGGGGCGAATATGGAGCACGGTAAGTTTCAAAATATCGAAGTCATTTCTGTTTCAAAATAAATCTACAAAGGTAAATGTATTATGCGTATTCGAATTCAAGCCCTGGCTCTCGCGATTCTGGCAAGTGGTTTTACCGCTTCGGTCCAAGCACACTTCCCATGGTTGGCAACCAACAGCGATGGTAAAGCGATTCTCTTCTTTGGCGAGAACCCAGCCGATCGTACTTATAAACTGCCCGCTTCGATTGCCGCGGCTAAAGTTTATGCGGCGGACCAGCAACTGGAATTGAGCCCGCTGGAGTCGGACGATTTCGTGGGTTTGATTTCCAAAGAACCGGTTGTTGCCAAGTCAGCATTGGCATCGCAGGTCACTTTCGGAATTTATCATGGAACTCGTTTGGAGTACTATGTTCAGCATGAAGGCGGCCCATTGCCCAAAGCAAAGCCTGAGAAGGCAACAGAAGGCAAGAAAGGCTTGCATGCGATGTTGGTCGATACGGAGCATGGTGTCGACGTTTATGTTCATTTTGATGGCCAGCCCATCAAGAGCGCTGAAGTGAAGCTTTACTGCGCCGAAGGTCATGAAGAAGCCAAAGCAACGACAGACAAAGAAGGCAAAGTTTCCTTCACCGATAAGGAGGTCGAGGAAGGATTAAACGCTATTTTGGTTGGCCTCACGCTGGACGACAAATCCGGCGAGTTGGATGGCAAGCCCTATAAGACGGAGTCACACTATTTGACTGCAACTTTCCAGAGCGAATAAAGGCATCTGTTTGGTTCGCAAACCTTCTTGATTAACCAAGACCAGCAGCCCGCGTTAGCGGGCTGTTATCGTTAGTTGGTCGCAGCCATCCGGCCCAAGGGCCGGATGAGAAATGCTTTCCGCCTGTGCCCCGCGCGGACTAGCGGACACGACCGCGTCCGGCGCCACGGTCCGGGCTGCCGCCGCGGCCGCCGCTTGGGATCGAAGGCATCGAGCGGTTGAGACCAGCGGAGCGGCCTACGCTGCCACCACTTGGCGGACCACTCCCGCCCGCAGAGATTCGCGGTGCCGCCGAACGCTGCGGCGGTGCGCTCGGACGCGATATGTTAGGCGCTGCGGATCGCTGCCGTGGTGCGACCGACTGTTGAAGCTCCGCGCTGGGGCGATTCATGCTCCGAGCGGGTGACTCGGGTCGATTCAAGCTCGGGCGTGTAGGATTGAGTGTCACCCTGGGGGGGGCAGCCCTTGGGGTGCTGCTTCCGCTTGGAGAAACATTCGGGGAAGCACCCGGCAAACCCGCGGCCGGACGACCGGGCTGACCGTTCCGAAGAGCAGGTGCAGTTCCCTGCAATGGAGTCGCTCGCTGTGGCGGTGCAGCGGCTTGCTGCTGCTGCTGCGTGGTCGGCCTGCCGGAAATCGCCCCTGGCGCTGCGGCGCTAGCGCGACCCAAGCTTCCCTGAGGCGTCTGCCGCGCGGCTCCTGGAACCCCTCGGATTTCTGCACGCGGCCGGGCAGCGTCGGGTGGAGCTACTTCATCGCCGGTTTGGCCTCGGGGCGAGCGGTCAGATAATGAATCGGCAGCGGCCCGCGGCAGACGGCGCTGGCCGTTGGGGCCATCGGGGCCATCTGCGTTTGATCTGCCCGATCCAAAACGGACCGCCGGCGGCAATTGCAGCCGCGCGCTGGCAGCTACCGAGGCTTTACCTTCCTCGCCGACTCGGACGCCGCTGCTCTCTCCTCGCTCGCGATCGAACCCTGCGCGGGCACCTCCGCCCGGGCTTCGGCCGACAGCGTTGCGAGCTTCCGCGTTGCGGCGGAGGTCAGCGAGCGAGCTGGTATCCGTTCGCTCGCTTCGCCACTGGTTGCGATCCTCAGTCGACAGATTCCTGTAACGGTCTTGCTCTCGCTGCGCAACATCGCGAAATGGCTCTCCCAAACGGCCATCATTCCATCTCGGTTCACCCTGTCCCGCTGGGCCGCCATGAAAATTGCGATCAAAGTCTCGGCCAAAGCTCCCGTCTCGGCCGGAGCCCTGCCAGGATTGTTGCCGATCCAACTGCTCGCGGTAGGTCCGCGGCGGTCGACGGTCAGCTTGGTTGACGTAGGTGATGTGTTGGTTGTTGATTAGCTGGAAGTAGTTGATTCCTCGCGACTGGAAGTTGCGGCTCTGGGAAACGAACAGTGGATCATAACCCCAAGGACCGCGATGCATGCCAAATCCGCGGTGAAAAGTATGCCAGGGATAGAAGCCGTACGGATTGAACCCGAATTGGTTGCCCCGAAACTGATTGGATCCTCTCCCATAGAAGTCACCGAAGTAGTAATGCCGAAAGCCTGGACGCACCCAGAGATGGGCCTGTAGCGCTGCGGTAAGTAAGGAAATCCGCGGAGTGAACAAGAACCCAGGCTGCGCATAGACTGGCTGGTTGAACAAAAATGGCGCGAATGCGGTACCTCGCCCAACTAGCGGGTAGTCCCAATAACCGGACGAGTAGACGTAGCCACTGGGTGTCCAGAGGTAACGTTCGGGCATCCAGACCCAATCTGAACGGCCTTGCGTCCAATAACCTGGCCGCCAAGCATAACTGGTGTTTTGCCATACCCAGCAACCTGGGGTCCAGAAATGTTCAGCGGTGGGTGGCTGACTCGTGGGACCAAGTTCAAGTGATTCTGGCGGCGATTCAGCAATATATTCGACTTCCATCCGCTCATTGGCCAACCAAGTGCCGGACACCCACTGGTAGCGGCCATTGACCTCTGCCCAGTAGCCCGGCAGCCATCGCTGGCCTGGCGGGATTTTTCGCCAAACGCCGCTGATCCAGATGAAATCGCTGCGGTCGTCGTCCCAGAACCAGTAGCCCGGAATCCATTCGACATTCGGCTCATCCAGTGTTTGTTCCGGGGGAAGCTCGGGGACTGCTGATGGCGGCGCGCGGTCTACGATGACACCCTCAAGGGGTTCCTGGTTATACTGCTCTGCAAAGGCCTCATGTAGCGGGCCGTGCAACAGGGTTTCTCCAAAATCTTCAAGGCCATCGGCCGGATTCGACGGTATTCCGGCCTGTGAGACCGCTAAATCTACGGCCGGTACGGCAAAGGGCTGTGCGAAGCCAGAGCTTCCCAACAGGCCCCACAACATAAAAGTGCTTAACCATCGGCTTAAAATCATGATATTCACCTGCCTCTACGCCAATTCACGTCATTGTTGCCGCGATTGAAATTTTGTGATCCTTCCAATTTTTGATTTCCTCAATTGACGCCTGCCTGCAGCGAAATACATACATTTCATCAGGCGGCGGCAACTTACTTCGTAGTCCTAGAATGCACTGGGTGTGCCGTTTCCGTAAAAGGCATGTCAATTAGGTGTCGCAAAACCATCGCGGCCCATTCATCTGGCGCGATAGCAAGAGCTCAAGTTCAAAGTTTTTCCAGGGATTATCAGCGCTTCAAATTTCCTAATCCTGACCGCAACCACAATAGTAGCTGACTAAAAAAAGACGCGTTACAACACTCGCAATGCAGTCATACTGATGACACATGTGGGCAAATTGATGGGCTCTGTGCCGAACCGAGTTGACAGCGATGAGTTGTCAAAAGTCAGAAAATACAGTCAAATGCACGGAAATGTTTTCAACTAAAAAGGAAGAGTGTCATGAATAAGCAAGCCGTGATTGACCAATTAAATGAGATCCTCAAGCATGAGTGGACTGGCGTGGTGCAATATTCGCAGGCCAGTTTCATTATTGAAGGGGTTTGGCGAGAGGTATATGCAGAGAAGTTTGAAGGTGATGCGAAGGAGTCCTTCAAGCATGCCAAGCTGATCGGAGACAAGATTGTCGCTATGGGTGGGGTGCCGGTTGCAACTCGCAATGAGATCAAGCAATCTCGTGACTTGCAAGAAGTGCTTAAGTACAGCTTGGAGTTTGAATCCAAAGCGGTCGAGATGTACACCAAAGCGTTGGAGATGGCCGAAGGCGATCGTCCGCTGGTGATCTTCTTGGAAGACATCTTGATTGACGAGCAAGAAGGTGTGGAAGAGTACACCAAGCTACTCCGAAATTCCGCAGCCGCTGCATCGGGCCAGACGGTCAGCAAGACCGCATAGTTGTATAATGAAGTTCGATGCGAGGAGTGGTTGCTGGCAACGGCAGCCCCTCGTATTGAGCAGATTTAATCAGTATGACTTGATTTTTCGTTCTGTCGCAAAGCTTAACTTGCGCGGGTGAACGACAAGATGCCTTCTTCTTCTGGGCACTGGTCGGCGGTCTGCATTCGGTAGTTTCGCGTGGGCCGCTTTGGAGAGGCCATGTCGGAGGCACGACCGGTAAGCAGTACTTTCAGAGCCACCAGTTGATCGCGGTTCATGGCCACGCGGCTTTGGGTAAACCAGCCGACGTCGGGAGCAAAACTTTCCTGCTGCAGAATCATTTGCTCGATGCCGCACACCGTACGTTCCTTGATGACCAGCATGCGTTGGTGCGGTGTGTCCGAGGAGGAAAGTACATCAAGCACTTCGGTTTTCGCGGTAAATTCTTCGACACAATGGAGAGGAATCTGGGCCATGCGATGTTCCAATGGGTGGGGCTTGTCTGGAGGTGGGGCTTATTTGTTCAATACCAGTCGACCGTTTCGAGTCGACTTGAGTTCGTAAACGGCATCGCCATAGCGAATCATGATTCGCTGGCTGCCTTTGGCAAGGTCCTCAAAACGAAACTGCGGCGTGTTGTGGCTTGTGTCCAAACTGCCCAATGGGCTTGTGTCGTTGGACATTTCACCAGTCTTCTCGCAGACTGCATCACTGCTATTGCCAATGACAGGCTGCTCATCATTACTTGCCAAGGTATTGCTCCAGGTTTGCAGGAGTTCGATTTGCATTGTTCCACTTTTCTCCATGAAGATTTCGACGGAAGGTCGATTTCAAGCGTTGGATTACCTGGCGTGGCGTGCTTGGGCAAATCGTCCTCCGACATTTCCCTGGCTGGCTAGCCGCTGTTGCTATTGAGAATCTGTCTCATTAGGATAGCGGCTCATCGATTTTCGTCAACAGAGCTTGTGATAAATATTCTGATTACGGCTTTGTGGCTTTCACCAGGAAGGCGGGGTTGGTGGATTCCAGGCGAACGGTGTCGAGTTGTGAGTTCAATTTCGAGACTTGCAGCATCCAGATTTCGGGTTCGACATGGTGGGTATTCATGAACTGTTCTTGGAGGGCGACCACGTTATTGAGGCTGCTGACGTTGGCGACCAAGCGGCCGCCGGTGGGCAGGATGTCCCAGACCGACTGGCAGATGCTGGCGACTGCCCGTCCGGTTCCGCCGATGAAGACAGCGTTGGGGGCTGGCAGCGAGCTGAAGGCGGCGGGGGCTTCGCCCAGCACGGGCGTCAGGTTGGAGACGCCGAAGCGACGGGCGTTTTCTTGCAGCAGGCCGTAATCTTCGGGGTCCATTTCGATAGCAAAAACGTGGCCTTGATGGCAGATTTGGGCTGCTTCGATGGCAACCGAGCCGCTGCCAGCGCCGACATCCCAGACGATGGAGTCGGGTTCGATTTCCAGTTCGGACAGAGCCAATGAGCGGATTTCGCTGCCGGTGACCAGTCCGCGTTTGGGTTTGCTTTGCAAAAAGAGGTCATCTCGGTTTCCAAACAGTCGTACGCCTTGCAGTTCGCGCGGGCGATCTGGAGCGCCCGGTTTTCGGATCAAGATCATCACGTTCAGGGCGTTGAACTTTTGTTTGGCAATTTCGGCGACGGTGCCGCGGGTGACACGTTCGTCGGGCGAGCCGATATTCTCGCAGATGTAGACGGTAAAATAGTCGATGCCGAAATCTGCCATGCGGCCTGCGATGGCTTGGGGCGTTGTTTCGTCGCTGGTAAACAGACCGACTTTGGTACTGGTGCGGATGCGGTCGACCAGTTTGTCCAGGGGCATCGAGCCTACGCTGCTCAGGAATGCCTCTTCCCAGCTTTCTTTGACGCGAGCGAACGCCAGTTGCATGCTGCTGACGTGCGGCAGGACCTCAAATCGCTCTTTGCCCAAGCGGTCGCAGAGGAAGCGAGCTGTGCCGTAGAAAAGCGGATCGCCATAAGTCAGCAGGACTGCGGTGCCGGTCTCAAAGCGGTCGATGGCGTTGGCTAGTTGATCCAGGTCGGCGGAAACCGTTTGTTTTTTGGCGGGTAGGTGTTCTACTTTTTTCAGCAGAGCAGGGCTGCCGATGATCATGTCGGCCGCTTCAATTTTGGCGTTAGCGGACCGAGTGAGACCGTCTAGACCGTCATCACCGATGCCGATAATGAAAACTTTGCCCTGCGCTGTCATGCTAAAATTCCTTGGCTTTTACTTAGGTTTTGGTTGATTCTGCTGCATGATAATCGATTCCGCGGGAATATTCATGTGGTCCGGTAGTCAGGTCGCTTTATCGGTGCCCAGGCTTGTTGTAGGGGTGTAAGCGTGTTTAGGCCGACCGCAACAGAGAAAAAGGGCCGTATTCGCGGCCTTTGTGTGGATCGCGGCAAATTGAGCCTGTGACTTTTGATGTCGTCAGATTCGCTGAGAGTTGGTAAGATGCTTGGCCAAGTGTGGTGGAAATCAACAAATCCGGGTAGTCAATCCAGAGTATAGAACACAATGTCATTGAATATTTACGACGCGTGTCCGTGTGGTTCGGGCAAGAAGATCAAGTTTTGCAAGTGCCACGAGTACTTGGCCGAAATGGACAAGATCACACGCATGATTGACGGCGAGCAGTTTGTGGCTGCTTTGGATCAGATCAACAGCTATTTGAAAACTTTGCCTTCCGAGCCATGGTTGCTGGCATTGAAGTGTCAGGTTTTGTTGCGTTTGGGCGAAATTGAATCGCTGGAAGAAGCGTCTGCCAAGTTTATACGTCTGCAGCCGGACAATCCGTTGGCCAAGCTGAATCGGTCGATGGTCGCGTTGGTGCGAGGATCGCTGGAGGAAGCTGCCACTTTGTATCTACAGGCAATTTATTCGCCGACGTTGGAGCCGTCGATGTTGCTGTTGACAGTTATTTCCAACTTGGTCGATATGTTGACCAAGTTTGGGCATCCGCTGTCTGCCTATCTGCATCTGGAATTGGCGATGGATCGCTTTGAAGGCATCGAAAATGTCACGGCTCGATTGTCGGCCAGTTTGATCCAAAATACAGCGATCAGTTTGTTGTGCCGCGACACGCTTCCTTCGCCACCAGCTTGCGAAGACACGGATTTTGCCGAGCGTTATCGGGAAGCGATCGCCATGATGTACGGCGGTGATGTTCCTCATGCGAAAACAAAATTGGAGGGGATACAGCGAGAGTTCGGAAGCCATCCGGCTATTTTAATGGCTTTGCTGCACTGCAAGTTGTTTTTGGTCGATTCGACCGGAGCGGCGGAAACGTGTTTGCGTTTGGTGGGCGAGCAGTCGTTGCCGCTGGAGCAGCGAGCTTATTTCTATGCGTTGGCGACGGAAGTGCAGGCGTCCAAAGCGGGTGCTTCGGCGACGGCGCACGTGGTTGAATACGCCATTGAGGATGAGTCCGCGTTAGAAGCCAAGATCATGGCGTCATCGTTGTTGGCTGCGGTGGCGGACGACGAGTCGAAGGCGTTCGTGCAGCAGGTGGTGCGAGAGGAAGTGCCGCCTCGACTCGTGGCCGACATTCGCTGTTTGATTGAGGGCAGTCCTGTTGCCGCGCTTTCGCCAAGTTTGTCGGTGGGTTTGTTGGCCGTATTTGGCAAGCAGACTGATAAGCCAGCGCGGCTGTTGCTGATGTACAACAGTGAGGTTTTGGCGGCGCGTCAGGATCATATCGTGGCGGTTTTGGCCGAGCTTGGCTTGCAAGGGGCTGCTGCGACGCGGGACGACAAGCAGCCTGCTAGTTATTTAGCCGTACTGACTTCGCCGGTGGCAGTGAAGCCGCCGGAGCAGATCAATACCGACGAGATTCCGGGGGAAGGCGTGTTGGCTGAGTTCGTGCGGAGTCTGAGGATTTCGGAATTGAGGAACTCCAAGTTTTCCGCTTTCAATGGCAAGACCTTTGAGGAAGCGGCCAAGGATCCTGCTTATCAGGCCGAATGTTCTGGATTGTTGCTGCACTACTTGGCCAGTGGTCAGTCGGGGCTGGATTCGCGAGATTATCGTCGGATTCAAGACGAGTTGGGATTGCCTAAGCCAAAGTTGGCGGTGGATGCCGATGGTTTTGATTTGGTAGGCGGAGCGTACTATTACTGGGCTGATTTCGCTCAATTGCCAGCGATTGAGATGGCTGGTTTGGCGCGATCGGCCATGCAGCGGCAGCATTCGGAAGTTTTTGCCGAGTATTTGAGTGTGTTGCAGGGAGTATCGCTGGAGGCCGAGCAGGCGGTCGAAATCGATTTGCTCAAGCGTCAGTTGGCGCTTTCGTTGGCACGAACGTATGATGATAAGCTAGCGCAGATCGAAGACTACTATAGTGCATTGAGGACAGCCGGTCAGCCTTCTGGCGAGGTCGGGATAGCTTGGTTCCAGTTGCTGTCGGCTTTGCGTCGCAATGAAGAAGCTGGTGCGGTCTTGCGTCGGGTTGTTTCGGAGAATCAGGACGATCCGGCGGTGCGCGAGTTTGTCTATATGTTAAACATGCAAATGGAGCAGATGCGAAAAGCGGGTGCGGCGGGCGCGAACCCCAACGCGTTGCAGTCGGGTCTATTTCGTCGGGCGGCAGAGCAGTCGCGTGGGGAAGTAGCTTCGGCTGGGGCGTCGGGTTTATGGACTCCTGGTCAAAGCGAACCGCAGCCTGCTCCGTCTCAGTCGGCCTCATCGCCAGCAAGTGGCGGCAGCGGACTTTGGATTCCTGGCCAGTAAGCTGGTGGGGGGCGAGAGTCTCTTGGGCATTGCGAGCAAAGGACACTTGGCGGATTTGGGACAAAAAATCATCGCAATCGTGAAATTGGCACTCAAATCTGTCTTGCGACTTTGGGGCGGGGCAGTACACTTTTGCACTCTCTGTGGACAGCGGTCGCGCGCCGAATGACATCGGTGGCAATTGGAAAGCTACTGCCGTCCATAAGCTAGAGTGCTCATAAGGCACGCCAGCGTAGCTCAGTTGGTAGAGCAGCTGATTTGTAATCAGCTTGTCGGGGGTTCGAATCCCTTCGCTGGCTCTTTGCGGGTTTGTCGTCTGCAGTTAGGGTTGATAGATATAGAGGAAGGTTGCCCGAGTGGTTAAAGGGGACGGACTGTAAATCCGTTGCTTCGGCTACGTAGGTTCGAATCCTACACCTTCCATTAAAAGGCTTTAAGCTGTAGGCTTTAAGCTGCGGGGAGGTCTTAGTCTTCCTGCGGTTTGTGGTTGAGTGTTTAAGGTTTGCCGCAAGCGGGTGTAGCTCAATGGTAGAGCAGCAGCCTTCCAAGCTGAATACGAGGGTTCGATTCCCTTCACCCGCTCTGCTTCGATAGATGCAAGCTGCTGTAGCTCAGTTGGTAGAGCACTTCCTTGGTAAGGAAGAGGTCATGGGTTCAAGTCCCATCAGCAGCTCTCATTTGTCGGTGTTTTGGGTTTCGTTGCCCATGGCGTTTTTGCCGAGGTGACAACGATTTGTATTCATTTGTCACGCGCGTGGGAACGAACCTCACGGCTTTTTTAGTATGTTTGTGGGTATTTGAAAGATGGCCAAAGAGCAATTCGAACGTAAGAAACCGCACTGCAATGTAGGCACGATTGGTCATATTGACCATGGTAAGACCACCACGACTGGTGCGTTGCTTGCGGTTCAGGCAGCCAAGGGTTTGGCGCAAGCCAAGGCTTATTCCGAAATCGCAAAGGGTGGTACCGTGCGCGATGAAACCAAAACGGTGACGATCGCTGCGTCGCACGTGGAGTATGAGTCGGAGAATCGGCATTATGCGCACATCGACTGTCCTGGTCACGCGGACTTTATTAAGAACATGATTACCGGTGCTGCCCAGATGGACGGCGCGATTTTGGTGGTGAGTGCAGCGGACGGCCCGATGCCTCAGACGAAAGAGCACGTGTTGTTGGCTCGCCAAGTAGGTGTGCCTGCGATCGTTGTTTTCTTGAACAAGTGCGACTTGGTCGATGACGAAGAGTTGCTTGAGTTGGTTGAGCTTGAGATTCGTGAATTGCTCAGCAAGTACGACTTCCCTGGCGATGATACTCCGATCGTGCGTGGCAACGCCAAGGCTGCTTATGATAAGCCTGCTGATCCAGAAGCTAGCAAGTGTATTACGGAGTTGATCGCGGCGATTGATTCGCACGTGCCGCAGCCTTCCCGTGATGAAGACAAGCCATTCTTGATGGCGATTGAAGACGTGTTCAGTATCGAAGGTCGTGGTACTGTTGCGACCGGTCGTATTGAGCGTGGCGTGATCAAGGTTGGTGAAGAAGTCGAGATCGTTGGTTTGCAAGAAGGCAAGACGAAGACGACGGTCACTGGTGTTGAGCAGTTCCGTAAGGAAATGAAAGAAGGCAAGGCTGGCGATAACGTTGGTTGCTTGTTGCGTGGCGTGAAGCGTGAGGATATTGAGCGTGGTCAGGTTTTGGCTAAGCCGAACTCGATCACTCCGCACAAGAAGTTCCATGCTGAAGTTTATTGCTTGAGCAAAGAGGAAGGTGGTCGTCATACGCCTTTCTTCAGTGGTTATCGTCCTCAGTTCTACTTCCGTACGACGGACGTAACTGGCAGTGCAAACTTGGTAGGTGCCGAGATGTGTATGCCTGGTGATAACGTCAAGCTGGAAGTGGAATTGCACAAGACAGTTGCGATTGACGAAGGCGTTCGTTTCGCTATCCGTGAAGGTGGCAAGACGGTTGGTTCGGGTGTCGTCAGCAAGATTATTGAGTAGTCTTGTTGAGGTGTGAGTCGCCGGCGATTGGTTCGCTGTGTTGGCTTGGTGTTGTAAATGGCTGGCTCTCGCCCTTGCGGGTGAGGGTTGGTCGACAGGGGTGTAGCTCAATTGGCAGAGCACCGGTTTCCAAAACCGGGGGTTGCGGGTTCGATTCCCTCCGCCCCTGCTGCATGATTTTGAACGCCAGCGGTTGTTTGTTGGCGGTTGGGTTATGTTGTCGGTCCTCAGGTGCTGTTGTTTTGGCGGTGCTGAGTGGTTGATTGAAGGGATTTAGGGTTTTATTGGCGATGGCAAGCGATAACGCAACTTCGGAACGATCGTTGTGGAGCGCCCTGTTTTTGGGCGACATCTATAAGCGAAATCAGGGTCGCATTGTCAGGCAGGTAACTTGCTTGACGGTGTGGGTTGCGGTTGCCATGGCGGCTTGGCGTCTGTACGAGGTGGTGTTGCAGCAGGCTTCCTTTGGTGGGTTGTCTGAGAGCACTGCGGTTGTGTTGCGTCGAGGGATACCGTTGTTGATTTTGGCGGCGGGAATGTGGTTTGGTTATCGAGTGGTCAATTGGCCTCGATTCGCGGACTTTTTGATCTCGGTGGAAGCTGAGATGCATAAAGTTTCGTGGCCAACGCGTTCTGAGCTTGTCAAGGCTTCGTCGGTTGTTATATTCGTGATCTTTTTCCTGGCGATGTTGTTGTTCGCATATGATCTCATATGGGCATCGATATTCCAGTTTTTTAATATTTCCTAACGGCGATTCATCGTGGCTTGCGTGGGCGATTCTCTTGGTTGAGGTCGTTTGTGTAGGGTCAAATGGGTACCGCCAGGAGGTTTTCGCGGCGAGCTGGCAGTGGTTGTTATCGGTAAGCGGTGACGGCTTTTGGTCGGTTTGTTTGACGGGAATCGTTGGTACTGGCGCGAAGGGTTCATCGTGAACGATACTAAAGATACGCAATCATCGGACGTTCCATCGCAGGATCTGCGTTGGTATATTTTGAAGGTTGCATTTAATCGCGAAGACACTGTGGCTGAGGCGTTGCGCAAGCGAATTGCGTTGTCTGGCATGCAGGAGAGCTTCGATGAGATCTTGGTTCCCACAGAAGATGTGGTTGAGTTTACACGGACCGGGAAGCGCAAAGTAGTGAAGCGCAAGCTTTATCCCGGCTATATCATGGTTCGCATGGCGGTGCATGATGATTCTTGGTTTCTCGTTCGCGAGGTCCCTGGTATTGGTGATTTCACTGGTGCTGCAGGCAAGCCTACGCCGATGCGGGATGACGAGGTGGAGCGGATTATCCGCTTGGCGCGTCCTCCTGAAGATGAGGAGCAGGGTATCAAGACTTCCATTCCGTTTCGCAGCGGTGATCGTGTTCGGGTGAAGGAAGGTAATTTTCAGAACCTTGAAGGCGATGTGGATCGGATTGATGAGGCTAACGGTCGTGTAACGGTGATCATTAGCATCTTTGGTCGCAGTACTCCCGTCGAGTTGGATCACTGGCAAATCGAGTCGATTTGATTTGCTTGGTGGTCTCAAGCTGGCGTTCTTAGGGGGTTGGTCTCGCGAGGCGTCTGATTTGGGGCATAAGAGGCTTGATTAATTGGATGGTGTTCGCTTGTGTGTGTTTTGGTGCATGCGGGTGATTTACAAAGGCAGACATAGATGGCTAAGCAAGTTGTAGGGCAAGCGAAATTTCAGGTGCCGGGTGGTCAGGCGACGCCTGCGCCTCCTGTTGGTACGTCGCTGGGTAAGTTTGGTGTGAACTTGGGGCAGTTTGTCTCTCAGTTCAACGATCGTACGCGTGAGTTCGCTGGGACGCCGATTCCGGTGGTGGTCACGGTGTATTCGGATCGTTCGTTTGAGTTTTATACAAAGAGTCCACCGGCAGCAGCGTTGTTGAAGATGGCTGCTGGGATTAAGAGTGGTTCGGGCGAGCCGCACAAGACGAAGGTGGGTCGTGTGACAAACGCTCAGGTTGACGAGATTTGTCAGAAGAAGATGGCGGATCTCAATGCCCGAGACCTTGAGCATGCTCGACGCATGATCCTGGGTACGGCGCGTTCCATGGGTATCGAGGTTGTAGAGGGCTAATTAAATGGTGAAATTAACAAAAGCTATGAAGGTGATGGGCAGCAAGAATACTGCAAATGCTCCGTTGCCCCTGGAAAAAGCAGTCGAGGTCTTGAAGACTTTTCCGCCGCGAAAGTTTGATCAGACGGTTGAGTTGCATATGAATCTGGGTATTGACCCGGCGCAGGCCGATCAGTTGGTGCGAGGTTCGCTTGTTCTGCCGCATGGTATTGGTAAAACGCAACGGGTGGTTGTTTTTGCAAAAGGTGACTTGGCAAAGGCGGCTGAAGAAGCGGGTGCTGAGGCGGTTGGGGCGGAGGATCTGGCTAAGCGAATTAAAGAGGGCTGGTTGGATTTCGATGTCTGTATTGCTTCGCCGGACATGATGGGGTTGGTCGGGCCATTGGGTAAGGTGTTGGGGCCGCGTGGTCTGATGCCTTCGCCTCGAGCTGGCACGGTGACTGCGGATGTCGCGCGAGTGGTTAAGGAGTATCGGGCTGGTAAGGTCGAGTTCCGTAATGACAAAGGCGGGAACTTGCACGCGGTGGTTGGCAAGCTGAGTTTTGATGCGTCGAAGTTGGTAGATAATATCAGCCATTTGATTTCGCACATCCAGTCGCTCAAGCCAAGTGCTGTAAAGGGCTCGTATATCAAGTCGATTGCGCTGTGTGCAACGATGAGTCCAAGTGTTCGGGTAACCTGCTAATTTGGTCCATATGGCCGCTAGGTGAGAAGGTCTTAGAAGCATGAGTAAGTACGTAAAAAACTTTGTAACCCGCGACATTGCTAATCGCCTTAAAGGGGTGAGTGATGCGATTGTTGTGAACGTGGTGGGGTTAGGCGGCAATGACGCTTATGAGCTACGTAAATCGCTGCGAGGTAAGAACGTAAGTGTGATGGTTGTGAAGCGAACTTTGGCAGCGCGAGCTACCGAGGGGACGTCGCTTCGTCCTGCTTTCGATAACGTGAGCGGGAGCGTAGCTGTTGTTTGGGGCGCCGAAGATTTCGTGGGCTTGGCCCGTGAGATCACTGCTTTGGGCAAAACTGGCAAGTTCCAGAAGTTCGAAGTGAAGGGCGGCGTCATGGATGGCGACTCGCTGAAGCCAGAGCAGGTGCAAGCGATTAGTAAGTGGCCAAGCCGCAGCGAGCAAATTTCGTTGTTGGTCGGTCAAATACTTGGACCGGGCCGCATGTTGGCTGGTCAAATCAAAGGGCCTGGTGGCAAGCTTGCCAGCCAGATCGAAAAGATTGCAGAGTCTGGCGACGAAAGCTAGGTCCTGCGATTCATTTAGGAATACACGTGCGCTGTCGCACTTCGGCAGCATCCATTGGGAACTGTTTGTTTTTTTCTGTAGAGGTTTTTTAAATCATGTCCGAATCAACCGCTTTTGCTGACGATATCAAGACCCTGGGTGAACAGATCGTTGGTCTGACCCTGAAGCAAGCCAAAGAGCTGAGCGATTATTTGAAAGATGTTCATGGCATCGAAGCTGCTGCTGGTGGCGCTGTCATGATGGCCGCACCGGCTGGTGACGCTGCTCCTGCTGTTGTCGAGCAGACTGAGTTTGACGTTGTGATGACTTCGTTTGGTGACAAGAAGCTGGATGTTGTTAAGGTTGTGAAGAACCTTACCGGCGCTTCGCTGATGGATGCCAAGAAGTTGGTTGAAGGCGTTCCTGCCAAGATCAAAGAAGGCGTATCCAAGGAAGACGCGCAGAAGGTCAAGGCTGAGTTGGAAGCTGCTGGCGCAACCGTTGAGCTCAAGTAGTTCGGCTTGTGCTTGCTGACTAGCTTGCTTGTATTCGGTCCGCTGTGCGCGCTTTGCTGTGCGAGGGCAGATCGGCGGGTGGCAGGGTTGGCGTGCTCGTTAACTTCGATGGCTGTGACTTGCGCTCGGTCTTGCCAGCGGCTAGATGCTGTCTGGTGAGTGCTGGCACCTGTGCACCTTAGCAACAGTTCCTGCTGCACGTGCGGGTATGCATGTTGTTGGCTGCTGTGTAAGTTGCAGGCTTGATGTATTGGGTTAGATCACCGCTTTAGGCTCGTTTAGGGCCTGAAGTGGGCTGGAATTACTAGACACGGCGAACGGATCCGCAGTGCATATGTCACGCCACCGCAAGGGCGTAGGCAAGAAAATTAGGAAATTATTGCCTCTTGAAGCGGTTTTTCCGGTTTACGAGAGGCAAGCAGATGCACTACACTCTTGCAGTGGAATGTAGCTTGGCTGGATCGCGTTCTCTCTCTTTGAAAAATCTCGTGGCTAGTGTTGCGCCTTCATCGCAGATCTGGTGCAAACCTCGTACCGTGGGTTTGTGCCTGCGCACCCCAGGTGCAGCGTCACCTTTCGAGCGGGGCCATGTTTTTCCCACGGGCCGCGTGTCATCCGGCTTCTTGACTTAGTTTCTGGCATTCAATTTTTTTTGTGGAGTGGATCCATTCTATGGCGACAACTTCGAAGCGTCGACTTGAGCCTCAAAACGTCCGCAGATTTGGCAGTACGCAAACCGCGTTCGCGATACCGAATCTGACTACGCTGCAAACAGCGTCCTATGAGGCGTTTCTGCAGGAGGACTTGCATCCGGAGAAGCGGAAGAATCAGGGGTTGGAGTCGGTCTTTCGTGAGATTTTCCCGATTGCGAGCTACGACGGGACGGTGACCTTGGAGTACCTGAGGTACGAACTAGGTAAGCCGCGGTATACTCCAGAAGAGTGTCGGCAGTTGCGGCTGACTTACGGCAAGCCGTTGAAGGTTTGGTTGCGCATCAATCGCGAGCAACCGCTTGAGGAAGAAGTGTATCTGGGGGATATCCCCATTATGTTGGGTGGCGGTGAGTTTATCATCAACGGTGCCGAGCGTGTCGTGGTGAATCAGTTGCATCGCTCTCCAGGGGTCGATTTTGTCGAGGAGACTGAAGGGACTACGGATCGCAAGGCGCCAAGCTGCCGTATTATTCCCGAGCGTGGCTCGTGGATTGAGATCAATGTGACCAAGAAGGATAGCTTGTCGGTCCGGATCGACCAAAGCGGTAAGTTCTCGGTGTTCACGCTGTTGCGAGCGATGGCTCCGGAATTGAGCACCGATGCGGACTTGCTGCGAGCGTTCTATTCGTCGACGGAGTTGAAGCTGACCGGCAAGGATGTGGTGAGCAAGATCGAAGGCAAGATAGCGGTGGATGACGTTGTTTATCCTTCTTCGAGTGATCGGGCTGGCGAGATTTTGATCGAAGCGGGGCAGAAGATCTCCGCGAATATGGCGGAGTTGATCGCTACATCGGGCGTCAAGTCGATGGAGATTGCGGAGCCGCCCCGGGGTTCCTATATCCTCAATTCGTTGGCCGAGGACAATACAAGCAGTCATGAGGAAGCGTTGCTGCGTATTTATCAGCGATTGCGACCGGGTAATCCGCCGCAATTGGAAAAAGCGCGGACTTTGTTTCACGAGAAGTTTTATGATGACTCGCGTTATCGCTTAGGGCGTGTTGGGCGTTTCCGTATCAATCGCAAATTGGGGTTGGATGTCTCCGAGGATGTGATGACTTTGCGAGCGCAGGATTTGATCGCGTCGGTCAAGTACTTGACGGACTTGTTTGATCCCGACAGCGGTGCTCACTTTGATGATATCGATCACCTGGGTAACCGTCGTTTGCGCACGATTGATGAGTTGGCTTGTGAAGAGTTGCGTAAAGGGTTCTTGAAGCTGCGTCGGACGGTGCAAGAGCGTATGGGGATGAAAGAGGTCGAGGATATGACGCCTCGCTCGTTGGTGAATCCCAAGAGCATTTCGGCGGCGATCGATTATTTCTTTGGCCGCGGCGAGCTTTCGCAGGTGGTTGACCAGACCAACCCATTGTCGCAGTTGACTCACGAGCGGCGTTTGTCGGCTCTTGGGCCTGGCGGTTTGAACCGTAAGCGAGCGGGCTTTGAAGTGCGCGATGTGCACATCTCTCACTATGGGCGTATCTGCCCGATTGAAACGCCTGAAGGTACGAACATTGGTTTGATTAGCTCGCTATCAATCTATGCGGGTATCGATGAATATGGTTTCTTGATCACTCCGTATCGTAAGGTCGACGGCGGTCGTGTGACGGATGAAGTGGTTTGGCTGCGAGCGGACGAAGAAGCAGATGCTTATATCGCGCCGGCGGATACTGAAGTCAAGGATTCGATGCTGGTGCAAGGGCCCGGGCTGATTGCTCGTCACCGCAGCGACTTTGAGATCGTTCTACCGGGTCAGGTGCAATACATGGATATCGCGCCCAGCCAGATGATCGGTGTCTCGGCCGGCTTGATTCCGTTCTTGGAGCATGACGACGCCAACCGTGCGTTGATGGGTTCCAACATGCAGCGCCAAGCGGTTCCATTGTTGGTGGCTGAGCCGCCGATTGTTGGGACTGGTTTGGAGAAGGTGGTTGCCGAGAACAGTTCGATGGTGGTTCGCGCCAAGAAGGCAGGCAAGGTCACGTATGTCGATTCGACTCGCATCGAAGTCGGCAGTGATGTCTATCCTTTGAAGAAGTACCAAGGGCTCAACGAGCGTACTTGCTTGAACCAGCGTCCGATCATTCGGTTGGGCGACAAGGTTGAAAAGGGTCAGATCATTGCTGATGGTGCGGCGATCCATAAAGGTGAACTGGCTTTGGGACGCAACGTGTTGGTGGGTTTCATGTCGTTCGACGGATACAACTACGAAGACGCGATCATCATCAGCGAAGAATTGGTCAAGAGCGACACCTACACTTCGATTCATATCGAAGAGTTCGACGTAGAGATTCGAGAAACCAAGCTGGGCCGTGAAGAGTTCACTCGTGACATTCCAAACGTCAGCGAAAAGGCACTGCGCAATCTGGATGAAACTGGTATTGTGCAAGTGGGTACGTATGTGCGACCTGGAGATATTTTGGTTGGTAAGGTTTCGCCCAAGAGCAAGACGGAATTGACGCCAGAAGAAAAACTTCTGCATGCGATCTTTGGTCGGGCTGGGGAGGACGTAAAGAACGATTCGCTGGAAGTCAGTTCGGGCGTTGAAGGCATCGTGATCGATACGCAGAAGTTCTCGCGACGTATGAGTTTGTCGGAAGATGAGCGACGGGAATTCGAACGCGATCTGAAGAAGCTGGAGACGGAAGGCAATCTCACGATTGCCGAAGCGTTTTCAGCGTTGGCCGATGAATTGCAAAAGGTCATCGGTGGCAAGCTGACCGATGAAGATGGGACGCCATTGACTGGTGGCCATGATCCGAAGTTCCTTGCCGAAAAAGCTCAGACATTTAACTTGTCGCGTTTGCTTAATCGCATCGATGGCGGTTTGCATTCCGAAGTCAAGGCAGTGCACAAGCAGTACTGGCCAGCAGTTGAGCAGGCGCTCGATATTCGCGATCGTAATGTCAACAGCATGAAGCGTGGTGATGAACTGCGAAGCGGCGTGTTGCAGATGGTGCGAGTTTACATCGCGACCAAGCGCGTCATCAGCGTTGGGGACAAGATGGCCGGTCGTCACGGTAACAAGGGGGTAATCTCCAAGGTGTTGCCGGTCGAAGACATGCCATTCTTGCCAGATGGGACTCCACTGCAAATCATGTTGAATCCACTCGGCGTTCCTTCGCGTATGAACGTAGGTCAGATTCTTGAGACGCACTTGGGTTGGGCTGGTGCCAAGAGTGGTTTTCAAGCGATCACGCCGGTGTTTGATGGAGCGACGGAAGGTGACATCAACGACGCGTTGGAAGCTGCAGGGCTGCCACGTCACGGCAAGATTCGCTTGACCGATGGCCGAACGGGGCAACCGATGGAGCAGGAGACCACGGTGGGTTACCTCTATATGCTCAAGCTGCATCACTTGGTGGATGATAAGGTTCATGCTCGCAGCACAGGGCCTTATTCCTTGATCACGCAGCAGCCGCTGGGTGGGAAGGCACGTTTTGGCGGTCAACGCTTTGGAGAAATGGAAGTTTGGGCGTTGGAAGCGTACGGTGCTGCATACATTCTGCAAGAGTTGCTCACGGTCAAGAGCGACGATGTGGAAGGACGAACCAAGATTTACGAATCGATGGTCAAGGGCGAGAACACATTGGAAGCTGGTACGCCAGCGAGCTTTGACGTTCTTACCAATGAAATCCGAGGCTTGGCCCTCAACATGCGATTGGAAAAGCGAACTTTTTAAAGCATTGAGTAAGGCGACTGGGCTGCGAGGCAAACTGGGATGATACTCCCTTTTGCCACGTGGCTACCGCGTCATGGCTTTGAATCACTAACTTTTCCGATCTAACTTTCATAATCCATTCGAATCAATAACAACCGACAGGGCATTTAAATAATGGCTACAGCGGAAACCACTTACGACCGCGTCAACGACTACACCTCTGTCAAGATTTCGCTCGCTCGACCGCAAGATATTCGGTCTTGGAGTTTTGGCGAAGTCAAGAAACCTGAGACGATCAATTACCGTACCTATCGTCCTGAAAAGGATGGTCTGTTCTGCGAACGTATCTTTGGTCCAGAAAAGGACTGGGAGTGCGCTTGCGGTAAGTACCGCGGTATGAAGTACAAAGGCATGATCTGCGATCGCTGCGGTGTAAAGGTCACTCATAGCCGCGTGCGTCGCAAACGCATGGGGCATATCGAACTGGCCGCGCCGATCGTGCATATTTGGTTCTTCAAAGCGATGCCCAGTCGCTTGGGCAACCTGCTGGAAATGAAAACCACCAGTCTTGAGAAGATTATTTACTTCCAAGACTACGTGGTGACCAACGCTGGCACGACATCTTTAGAAGTTCAACAACTTCTAACAGATGAAGAATATCGCAACGCCAAGATGGAGTTTGGTGAAGATTCTTTCGAAGCGGAAATGGGTGCCGAGGCAGTTCGGAAACTGTTGATGAACCTTGATTTGGTCACGCTGTCGGAGCAACTGCGGGTTGAAATGGCCGAGACCAACAGCAAGCAACGCAAGAAGGATTTGATTAATCGATTAAAGTTGGTGGAAGCGATCCGCGATAGCGAGAATCGTCCCGAGTGGATGGTCTTGGAAGTGATCCCTGTGATTCCGCCAGACCTGCGACCACTGGTCTTGTTGGACAGCGGCAATTTCGCAACCAGCGACTTGAATGATCTTTATCGCCGTATCATCAACCGCAACAACCGACTGCGTAAGCTGGTCGATTTGAACGCGCCGGAAGTCATCATCCGCAATGAAAAGCGCATGTTGCAGCAATCGGTGGACGCGCTTTTTGACAACAACCGCTGCAAGCGTCCGGTGCTGGGCTCCAGTTCGCGTCCGCTCAAGAGCTTGACCGATATGATTAAAGGCAAGCAAGGTCGATTCCGCGAGAACCTGCTTGGCAAACGCGTGGATTATTCAGCTCGCAGCGTCATCGTGGTAGGGCCTCGACTGCGATTGCATCAGTGCGGTCTGCCAAAGAAGATCGCTTTGGAACTGTACCAGCCATTCATCATTCGTCGTTTGAAAGAGCTTGGCCATGCTGACACCATCAAGTCCGCCAAGAAAATGCTGGAGCGCAAAGACGAAGAAGTTTGGGACATCCTTGAGCAGGTTATTCGCAATCACCCTGTGTTGCTTAATCGAGCTCCGACGTTGCACCGCATGGGGATTCAAGCGTTTGAACCAACGCTCGTCGAAGGTAACGCGATTCACTTGCACCCGCTGGTATGCAAAGGCTTCAATGCGGACTTCGACGGTGACCAAATGGCCGTGCACTTGCCGCTTTCGATCGAGGCGCAAGTCGAAGCTCACACGCTGATGATGAGTACGCACAACATCTTCGCACCGTCCAACGGTAAGCCGATTATGTCGCCTTCGCAAGATACGGTGATGGGTTGTAACTATATCAGTGTGGAGAAACCAGACTGCAAAGGCGAAGGCATGATCTTTGCCACGCCAGTCGAAGCAGAATTTGCGTTCGCTCAAGGAATTATCGACCTGCATGCTCGGATCAAAGTCCGCTTGCCAAAGCATCGCAAGTTGAAGACCGAAGATGGCAACGCCAAACCAGGTGCGGTAATCAATACCACCTACGGACGAATCCTGTTCAATTCGATCCTTCCGAGCAGCATGGACTTCTACAACATGACGCTCAAGAGCGGCGATTTAGCGGGCGTGATCAGCGATTGCTATGCAGTGGCTGGACGTCGTGCGACGATCAATCTGCTGGACAATATGAACCAGTTGGGTTTCCGCGAGTCCACACGCAGCGGTCTGTCGTTCGGTACCGACGATTTGATCACACCCGATTCGAAGCTGAAGCATATCGCCGAAGCGGACAAGAAGGTAATGAACTACAAGAAGAACTACGACAAAGGTTTGATCACCGGCCAAGAACGCTACAACCAAGTCATCGATACGTGGACCAATACCCGCGAGCTGATCACCAAAGACATGCTCGCAGCGATGGAACACGACACGCATCGAGGTACTTGGTACGTGAACCCCGTGTTCTTGATGGCGTCCTCCGGTGCTCGTGGTGGTATCGCTCAGATTAGCCAGTTGGCTGGTATGCGTGGTCTGATGTCCAAACCGACCGGTGAAATCATCGATACGCCGATTAAAGCGAACTTCCGCGAAGGCCTGTCGGTACTGGAGTACTTCAGCTCGACGCACGGTGCTCGTAAGGGTCTAGCGGATACGGCACTCAAGACCGCGGACTCCGGTTACCTTACCCGTAAGTTGGCCGACGTTGCGCAAAACGTGGTCATCACAATGGACGATTGCGGTACGACGCAAGGGATTACCAAAGGCATTATCTATCGCGGTGAGAAAGTCGAAGTGCGATTGGCCGACGCGATCATTGGTCGCGTAAGCCGTCAGAACATCGTCAACCTGGTGACTGAAGAAGTTATCGTTCGCGAAAACGACATGATCACTCGTGAGGCTGCACGTAAGATCGAAGACATGGGCTTGGAGAAGATTCAAGTTCGTTCGCCAATGACCTGCGATGCATCTTTGGGAGTCTGCCGTCGCTGCTATGGTATGGATATGAGTACCGGAGCGTTGGTGGAAGAAGGCATGGCGGTCGGTATCATCGCTGCACAAAGTATCGGTGAACCGGGTACGCAGTTGACGATGCGAACGTTCCACATCGGCGGTGTCGCGAACACCGGGGTGGAAGAATCGGACATCAAAGGCAAGCGTGCTGGTATCGTCAGCTTGGTCCGCATGCGAGTGGTTCGCAACGAAGAAGGCCAAGACATCGTGCTTAACCGAAACGGTGAAATCGCGGTTCTTGATCCGAAGGGCCGCGAGCTGGAAAAATACGAAGTGCCAACTGGTGCTCGCTTGAACGTGAAAGACGGACAAGAAATCGATAAAGGACATATCCTGTGCGAATGGAACCCTCACAAGATTCCAATTCTGTCGGAAGTCAGCGGTAAGGTTCGCTATGACGATGTGATCGAAGGCGAAACCATGCGTATGGAACGCGATCCTAGCGGTAACAACCGCCGTGTGATCATCGACCATCGCGGTAGCTTCCATCCACAGATCGTGATCGAGGACAAAGATGGCAAGCCACTGGACGTATACTTCTTGCCTGAAAAGGCCGTTGTGACGATTCCTGAAGGCAAGATGATCTCGGCTGGTACCGAGTTGGCGGAAATGCCTCGCGAAGCGACCGGCGTTAGCGATATCACCGGGGGTCTACCTCGTATTACGGAAATCTTCGAAGCTCGCAAGCCGAAGGAACCTGCGGTTGTCGCCGAACTGGACGGTATTGTTGAATTGTCCAAGGAAAAGAAACGCGGCAAGCGTGGGATTATCGTCAAGAGCGAAAGCGGCAAGGAAGTCGAGCACTTGGTGCCACCAGGAAAACGGTTCTTGGTTCACTCCGGCGATACCGTGCGAGCTGGCCAAGCGATGATCGAGGGGCCGTTGGTGCCACACGATATTCTACGCGTCAGCGGTGAAGAAGCGGTACAGCAGTACTTGCTGCACGAAGTTCAACAAGTATATCGCAGCCAACGTGTCGAAATTAACGACAAGCACGTCGAAACGATTATCGCGCGCATGTTGCGTAAGGTGAAGATCGAGAATGCCGGTGATACATCCTTGTTGTCCGGTCTGGTGGTCGATCGATTTGAACTGCGTCGCAAGAATGACGAACTGCTCAAGTCGTTAAAGATTACCGATCCAGGTGATAGCGAATTCGCCTTGGGTGCGATTGTGCCGAAGGAAGCTGTCGAGCAATCCAATGCTCAAATTGAAGCGCTCGGTGGCAAGCCTGCCAAGGGTAAGAAGCCTAAGGCGGCAACGGCTTCGGTGCAGTTGCTGGGAATCACCAAGGCGTCGGTGCAAAGCAATAGCTTTATCTCGGCGGCTAGCTTCCAGGAAACCACCAAAGTGTTGACCGAAGCGGCGTTGGCTGGCAAGGTCGACCGCTTGGTTGGTTTGAAAGAGAACGTGATTTTAGGTCACTTGATTCCTGCGGGGACGGGTTTCCGCGTGTATCAAGACAGTGAAGTCAGCTACCGTCGCGAAGCGTTGGAAGATTTGCTAAACCGTGGTACCGAAGCCACCGAGAGCGCGTTCCCGCTACTGGACAATGCACCGACATTGCGAGCCGAGGTTGCTCCATCCGACGACGATCTGATGGACAGTGTGCCTGAGGTGACCGACGTGGTGGACTCGGGCGAGAGTGGCAGCGGAGCCAGCGAATAGTTCGCTGTAAAGCGAGTCTTTTTAAACGATGTAATCAATTGAATGGCCGCAGTGTCTCAAGACATTGCGGCCTTTTTTTGCGCGCAATCAACAGGGGTTCGTATAACCGCGTGGGCATCGCCCCGCGTTTGTAGTGGTTGAAGTAGGTATCGCGGCCCGTTGGGCACGCGGTTAAACGACGCTAACCCCGTTTCCTCTGCGAATCAAACGCAAAGATGTATAGACATCAATGCCGCAGGGAACGCACGCCTTTCGCATCTTAGCCACGGGGTGAAATCCATCGGGTATAATTGTGATGCGTCGACGATTCTGAATTTGCCCCGTCATCAATTCTCGATAACACGTGAAGGATGGGAGAAGCCATGTCCTACTTGAGATTTGACTTAATACGTATTGCCTCCACGTTATTGATCGTCGTTGCCTTTCATCTCAGCAACGGAAGTATAACGATGTCATTTGGGCAATCTGAACCATGTGTTGCGCTTCCCTCTACCGCAGAAGCATTACAGCGACTGCCCTTACTGCGCGACCCATTGCCGTCGGAACTTCCGGTTTGGGCCAGGGCAATGGCGAGCAACAATCCGCATACCACTGCGGCTATGTTGGAATTGGATTACAAAATGCGGTCTGTTCCTGCCGCTTCCCTGCGCTGGCGAAGTTTGGCTCGGCTGGCAGTTGCCACCGTGAATCAGTCAGAGTATGGAAAAGCATATGCTGAATTCGATTTGCAACGCAGCGACGGGAGCATTCTGTTAGCTGCTTTGTCGAACTCCACGCTGCCTGACTTGGAGGACACAATCTATAAATTTGCAACTCAGATGGCGGTGGCTGCTTGTGATGTTACGGATCAGCAAGTTGCCAAGCTTAACGAAGCGATTGGAGAAGAAGAGCTAGTTGGATTGGTTCTACATATTGGTTATGCAAACTTCCAAGATCGATTGATTCATGCTTTGCAGTTGCCTCTAGAGATGGAGGGACCACTGGCTCCTATTGAGGTAGATTTTGTGGACTCGACGCCCAACGGAGCTAACACGCCGACAGCAGATCGCTCGGAGCTATCTGACTCTGCGCAGCCCCTCACTGAACTTAACCGCGGTATCAATTGGCAGGATCTAGCGTTTACGCAGATTCAGTCCAAGTTAAATAACCAGCGCCAACGGGAGCCAAGGATACGCATCCCGGACTGGGAAGAGATCGAACCGAAGTTGCCAGCCGACTTATATACCCGTCCCCTTCGCATTCGATGGAGTCGCTTGGTGGTTGGTTATCAGCCTGTCATTGGTCCAGCTTGGATCAAATGCTTGAGAGTATTCGAACAGGAAGCACATCAGGATCGCGTGTTCGAAGAGAGCATATTCTGGATCGTAACGAGAAGCTTAAAGTGCTTTTACTGCATGGGGCATTGTGAGATGTTGATGGAAGTTGGCGGCTTGCAAAAAGGTGAAATCGCGGACCGGACCAAGCGGCTGGCGTCCGGCGATTGGTCGTCCTTCACTTCGCAAGAGCAGGCTGCATTTGCATTTGCTCATAGGTTGACTCACGAGCCAAGTAATGTCACCTGCGAAGACTACCAACAGTTGGTTGCGGCCTTGGGCGAAGCGAGAGCGATGGACTGCGTGTGGTGGATATGTCGAAGCCATTTTATGACCAAGGTCTCCGATGGCTTTCAATTGCAATTGGAAGTCGACAATGTGTTTCAAAACTAGCGACGTGATGGTGCTTTGTTTTCGGATGTTGGATTCGTCTCTTTTTCGGGTGCATGCCATGAGCTTAATCTCGTCACTAAGAAATTGTTCGTTGACCGTTGCGTTTAGCATTGTGATAGGCGTATGCCAAGCAGAAGAATTTGGTAGTACAGGAGTTACCAAAGATGAGTATCTGTACTGGAAAGAATCCGCCTATCAAGCGATTGAATCCAGTGATCATCGAACTCAATTGAAGCTGGCGCTAGATACAAAGTATTCTGATGGCACCGGTCCAGAATTTATTCGCATGCTGCAATCCATACTCAATGGCGATAGGATGGGACCTAGTGACGGTTGGTTCGGTCCCGGCGCGAGTCTCTATGGTTGGCAATGGATGTCGCAAAGGCATGGCATCCAGCCCACGGAAACGATCCAATCAAGTTCATTCTTGGGGACATCGAAGTCATTTGAGATCCTTGACCGTGATGGCGACGGCGAGATTTCAGCAGATGACTTTGATTGGTCTGATAATTCAACTTGGGTCAAGGAAAATCGATTACTGCGAGAGTTTTATCGAGCCATTGATCAAGGGGGTGATAATCGAATCGACTCAGCGGAATGGAATCAATACTTCGACCGACTTCGAGGAAAGAAGCCGAGTGTAGCGTTCAAAGATTTCCGCAATGCACGCTTGCGACAATCCTCTTCATTTTCGAGTGGCGATGCACCGACGCTCGAGAAGTTGTTGCGAGGTCTTTTCGAAAACGAAATAGGTTCGGTTCATCAAGGGCCAAATGTAGGAGATCATGCTCCTGATTTTGCTTTGAAGACGCATGACGGTACCAGCGAAATTAAGCTTTCAAGCCAATATGCTTTGAAACCAGTGGTGCTTGTTTTTGGTAATTTTACGTGTGGTCCGTTTCGCCGTAGTTTGCCTGAGATCGAAGATTTGCATCAACAGTTTCAGGATGATGTGATTTTTCTTGGAGTGTATGTTCGCGAAGCTCATCCCACCGATGGTTGGTCGATGGAAAGCAACAGCAAGCAGGGGGTGGCGATATCGCAACCCACGACGTACACGCAACGCGTTAACGCTGCAGAGCGATGTTTCGCCAAGCTTAACTACACGATGCCACTGCTGGTCGATGAGATTTCTGACACGGTTGGAAATCTATATAGTGGGATGCCATCTCGGCTATATGTAATCGGTATGGATGGAAGAGTGACGTATAAAAGCGGACGCGGACCGTATGGATTCAATCCCGATGAGCTAGAGCAATCGTTGGTGACGACTTTGTTGAATGCAGATGAGTTTAGCCGACCCTAGTTTGAGATAAGAACTTACTTTGAGGCGTGGATATCATGTACAGGGTGCAGCATATTTGGACTAGGTCGTTCCCCTTGTTAATTTTGGGGATCATAGTCGGGGTGTCGGGAAGACATGTTCCTGCGTGGGCGGTTGAAAGGGATGATGCGGAATTAATACGGGCGATCATTGATGAAGGAGCGAGGTTTGCTGATAAGGTCATTACCGTAGAGAATACTTCTGATCTTAATGACGGTTCAGTCACAATAGTGGTCTGAAGAGGGTTGGTATTCGTATTACGCTTGGGGCTTACTGACTAAACTTCCGGAGGGCTTTTGGTTATTGCTGGCTTTGTGTCCGCTTGGCTTTTTCTCGTTGCAAGGGTCGGCCAAAGAGCGATGGTTGTTTGCGTATCTGGTGGGTGCGGGCGTCGTGATGTTCATCCTGCTCAGCAGTCAAGCAAAGCTGAGCCAGCATTTTCGCTATAGCATGCCCGTGGTCGCAGTGCTCTGTATACTGGCCACTTCCATTTGGGCATGGTCTGCGAATACTTTATTGATCGCAGAGAAGGGGCTGTATGTAGGGGACTATACAACGGGTGCATCACTAGGCGACGACCAATCGCCGTTTGTCGGTGATGACATTGATAACCATCGCAGTACCGTGTTCACACCGGTTCAAGACTTTAATCACAACGACACCGAAGCGTTTGGAGGTCCTCATCCCGGTGGAATCAATACGGTCATGTGCGATGGCTCCACACGGTCAATCAGTTTTGGCATCGACGCAGAAATCTTCCGTCAGATGGGCACTCGCAATGAGCGTGAAGCATCGCGGAGTGCTCGTTAGGCTCCCCTGAATTTGGAATTGAAGAGCGACGGTTTAAGTTGTAGTTGTAGTTGTAGTTGTAGTTGTAGTTGTAGTTGTAGTTGTAGTTGTAGTTGTAGTTGTAGTTGTAGTTGTAGTTGTAGTTGTAGTTGTAGTTGTAGTTGTAGTTGTAGTTGTAGTTGTAGTTGTAGTTGTAGTTGTAGTTGTAGTTGTAGTTGTAGTTGTAGTTGAAGTTGAAGTTGAAGTTGAAACGCGTCAGCTACCAGTAGTCCAGCCACAGTGAGTCGCTGATCGGCAGCCCGTGGGGTGTCAAGCGGATATGGCCATCATGCCACTCTAGGAATCCCAACTCGATATGCTTAGGGATTTGCCGCGAGATTGCTTCAATGGCTTGCGGTTCACCTGAACTGGCAAACGAACTCCACTGGACGCCCTTCAAGCGACGCATACCAAAGACGAATCGTTCCCGTGTTCGCGTTGACCAGTCCAGTACTTGCGACTCCGCGACCGGTGACTGTCCGATTTCCATGCGTTGGATGTACTTCAAAGTGCTGCGATGATTGACCGAGCGCGTTCCATTCACATACGCCGCCGCACCTGGCCCAAAGCCAAACCAGGGATCACCCAGCCAATACGTCTGGTTGTGCAGACACTCGCTGCCGGGTTTGGCAAAGCTGGAAACTTCATAATGATTCATGCCATGCCTGGTGAGCGTTTCGATGGCATAAAGATACATCTCCAACTCAAGCTCTTCAGGGACGGCAACCAGTTGGCCTTTTTGAAGCTGAGCCCAATAGCGAGCTCCTTTCTCATAAGTTAAGCCATACGTTGATAGATGGCTTACACCGCGCGATGTGGCGTGTTCCAAGTCCGACTTCCAAGTGTCCATGTCTTCACCAGGGACGCCGAAGATCAAGTCGACTGAGACTTCCTGGAACCATTGAGACGCTACGTCGATGGAACGGGCCAGTTGCTCTCCCGAATGGTCGCGGCCTAGAATTTTCAGTTTGGCCGTATTAAACGATTGGCCCCCAAGACTGATGCGATTGATTCCTTGGTCGCGTAAAAGTAAACACAGATCCTGATGGACGTCTTGAGGATTCGCTTCGATACTCCATTCTCCGCGGTCAGCCAGCGGAAGCCATTCTCGTATCACCTCGAACAATCGCAACATCGGTTCGCGAGGCAGCAGGGTAGGCGTGCCGCCACCAATGAAGATAGTGTTGACCGTTTGGGGGCGACCAAGTGCAGATAGTTCTCTAGTCACCGCTGCAACATAACGATCGACCAAGTCCAATCTGTCTGCGACGACCGTGAAGCTACAGTAGGGGCAACGCGAGTGGCAGAATGGGACGTGGATATAAGCTGCCTGCGGTGTTGCCAAGTGCTCGCTTGCACCGTGTTGAATTTCCATAGTTCCCGTCACGCGATCATTCCACGGGCGGCCGTGCAATCTAGGATTCGTCGTAAAGCTTTTATCCTTTAATCAAACGGCTGGAACGGGCGAAACAATTCCTCATCGTATCTGCCGCAAAGTGATGTATCAAGGCGAACTGTTGGTCAGGTTGACGTTAGCCAATAGGGCTGCTGCCAGTTGGAGACTACCGCTTGACTTTATACTTGTAATATTCGTCAAAGGTAATGATGTCGTCATTGTTCAGGTCAACGTCCTCAAAGGCCCCTTCACTTGCCGGCCATTCGTCACGCGTTAATACACCATCTTTATTGACATCGTATCTTTGGATTTTACCCTTAATGAATGTCAGCCATCGATCTGAGGTCTCAATACCTTCTTCCGCAAGGCGAGTTTTTGCTTCTTTGAATTCTGTCTCGGCGTTTGCCGTGTTGTCTAAAAATTCATCGAAAAGAGCCTGCTCGATGGACTCAACTTGGCTGAGCTTGTTGACATTCGTCTTGGTCAGAACGCTTCGCGAAAACTCAGGAGCCTGCAATCCTTGCTCGATTTCAAGCGGAGCTAACTGCCCGTCCTTATTGGTGTCCCAAGCGTTGAAGAAGTTCGACGCCCACGCTTTGCAGAGTGCACGAAGTCGTCTCTCTCGTTCGGCAATTTGTTCTTCCTCTGGCAAGAGATCAAACGCATTCCAGTAGATGAAATAGCTGAGCCAACGTTGCTTGGAAATTGTCTTATGATCAGGAAGTGGCTTGCCGTCCCTCCGAAAATAATTGTCAGCAATGCCTCCCATACCCATACTGGATTGGAATATTGTTTGGAAAGATCGTTCCGCTTTCGGGTTCAAACTTAGCGTTATCGATTGCTCGCCGGATCTCGTCGCTTCGACCAGCATCCTTGCCGGTTTCAAGAGCTCTTTGTCACCTCCCAGATATCGACCCAAGCTGATGAGCGCAATCGATGGAGACATTAACTGAAGACTGGGCCCGGTATTTACCTCCACCCTTTCGGGGGTCTTACCCAATTTCGGCATAAATTGGAACAGTCTTTCTGCGTCACTTCCAGAAATTGCGCCCACCCCAGAAAGTCCGATAGGTACGTAGCTTTGTAAACGTGCTTCGTCGGAAGCGATATCGTTCAAGCGTTCTGCGATGTTTTCCTTCAATTCGTCAACATCCCAGCTTAGTAATGCGTTATGTCGGTCAAAAGCCGGCGTCTGGGTTGCGGCTAGTTTTGAAGCAGCTTGCGCCAGCATCTCATCGCTACTCGCGGGTGATGCGATCGTTCTTGCTGCCATAAATTCAAACAATTCGATTGTTTCGCGACGTTGAAGGGTAGTCGTTTTCAACATCTCGAATTGAAGAAGGTCATTTCTCGCACTTGCGAAGAGAACTTCGTTGACTTTCTGAAGAATCTCATCGTCTTGCAGTTGTTGGAGGTTTTGCAGTAGCAATTGTAGTGTTGGCTCTACCAGTTGCGGGCGTCTCACGGGAGTTGACGTGAGTTCGACAAACAGTTCCTGCAATGGCTCTTGCCGCCACAAAGCCACGTTTGTGCCGATCGCAGAGTCGATTATCCGCTTGGCCCAATCATCACTGCCTGACCGTATTTGAGAGATAATCAGGTCCACATAATCCGGAATGTTGTCGCAGGTTTTGGACAAGCTTGCGAATGCTTTTATATCAAGGCCATAGGATAGATTCACACTGGGTTGAACCCGTAGCAAGAAGGTTTTGATTTTTTCGCGATTGTCGGTCGCGATCAACGCACTAATCGCATACAGTGCTTTCTTCACTTCATCCGGTGAACGCTCCAGTTCGAATTTCGACATCCACTGGTCAAGTGTTTTTCCTTCGTAAAGCAACTCAGGTTTTGTGCCGTCGGTGCTAGCTGGCATGCTGGCGACCTCTGCTGGCCTTTGTGTTAGTTTGGCAACAACTTTATCGCCACGCTGCAACGTGATCACGTCCTTGTCCACGACATAGCGATCGCTGCCGCCGTCGATTTGGACTTCGTACTTGCCCGCGTACAGCTTTGTGATGTTCTCGCCGGGAACGACTTGCAAGCTGTCGTAAACCTTGCCGTCGCTCAATAGATTCACTCGCACGTTGGCATCTTCCGATTCAATGATCAGTTGCCCCTTCTGAGTTTCCAAAGTGATAAGAATTGCGCCAGCCAACAATAGCGGCAAGCACGCAGCGAAGATCCACTTCCCGATCCTGCTGCGCCTAAAATTTGCCGATGACGTGCGGTGGGCAGGAGCCGCGGCTAGCAAGTCAGCTTGGGCGCCAAATGGTTCAGCCGAAATGGTGGCGTCACGCGTGGCATTCACAATCAACGATTCAAGGTCAGCGCCTGCTGTCAATGGTTCAAGCTGCTGCGCGACATGGGCAGCGCTACTAGGACGCGCGGTGGGCAGTCGTGCTAACATGGAATCGGTCAACTTAGCTAGTCCCTCGGGAGCATCGGGACGCAAGGTCTTTAAGCTTGGTGGTTCCGTGTCGGCTATCAATCGCAGCTTCGCTAGTGGCGATAGGGCAGGGGAGGCCACCAATGGTGGGCGTCCCGTTAACAATCGGAACAACGTCGCACCCAGCGAATAAATGTCCGCTCGATAATCCACCGACTCCGGATGTTCCGCTTGTTCGGGAGCCATATAGTCGAGCGTCCCCATCAACTGACCGACGGTCGTCAAATCTGCGGTGATCTCATCCCAAAGATTCGCTTGTGCTAGGCCGAAGTCGAGAATCTTTACTTCGCCATCGCGGCGGAGCATTAAATTGGAAGGCTTGATGTCACGATGCACGATGCCTTCTGCATGAGCATACGATAGGCCCAGCGCAGCTTTGTGCACGATCGCACAAGCATCGGCAATCGATAATGGTCCATGCGTTTTGAGCAGTCGGCTCAGATCCCGGCCGTCGATGTACTCCATTACCAGAAAGTGCGTACCATCCAGTTCGCCAGCATCGGTCGCGCTGACGATCGCTGGGTGGTTCAACTGGCCGACAGCTCGAATTTCACGTTGGAACCGCAGCAGAAAATGCTGATTCTGAAACGGCCTGGCCGGTAGCAGTTTGATGGCGACGTTCTTGTTCAACTGCCGATGCCGCGCGAGGTAAACGGCACCCATACCGCCTTGCCCCAGCGGCGAAATTAAATCGTAGGGCCCGATTGTTTGAACGGGTGCTTTCCAAACGTGATGCGGATTTGAATCTTGCGGCAGACGCTTTGCCCGCGAGATCGCGTACTGCACCGCACCGTCGGTGGGTTCCCGCAATGAGTGTTTTTCGCTGTACTCATCGGAACTAGGCTGCTCGTCACGACATAGCTCCAGCAATGTATCGGGCTCTTGTTCCAGCCGCACGATGGTATCTTCGCAGGATTCGCACTCTTGTAGATGCGCTTCGATGGTTTGCGACTGAGCTGCATCAGTCCAACCGTGCAGATATTTTTTTAGCGTCTCGCGCGGTAAGCAATCTGGGCGATTCATGTCGTGTTCCTTGTCAAAGTCATTTTAGCGGATCGCGGCCACCTGGTCCCGCTTGGCCGCTAAGTTTCTAGAACGAAAGGTGCGTGACACGGAAGTTGGAATGGACTAAACTTTCTTTGGTTTATTTATGTGCGACCAACTACGTGTGAGTTCCGATGACCGCTTCTACTTCGACTCGAGCTAGTTTAATCTCCCGCGCTCGTCAGCGAGACGCAGAGGCGTGGGAATCGCTGGTTGAGCTGTACGGGCCGCTGGTCGCTCATTGGTGCTATCGTTGCAATTTAGACTCGCATGCAACTGCGGATTGTGTTCAAGATGTGTTCGCTGCGGTGGCTCAATCGTTAGCGTCTTATGAACCCAATCGCAGCAGCGGTGCATTTCGTAGTTGGTTGTGGACCATTACGTCGAACAAGGTCCGCGACCATTTGCGTCGCGAGGATCGCCACGTCGATCCCATCGGTGGCAGCACGGCGATGGGGCAACTGTACCAGATTGTTGAAGTCCCCGATGAAGAGCCGACGTCGTCGCTCGAATTGAAGCGTTTGGTTGACCGCGGATTGGAGCATGTGTGCCGCGAAGTCGAATCAAGGACGTGGTCGATTTTTCAGCGGAGCGTCATCGACCAGATCGCGACGCCTTTGGTTGCTGCTGAATTCGAAGTCCAGCCCGCGTACGTGCGTCAGATCCGCAGTCGCATCCTCCGTCGCCTGCGATCGCAGCTTGGCGATTTAGACACTGACGTTTAGAACGCTTTCGGCGTTAGGCGTACGTTCAAAAAATTCTCCAAACAGCAAAGTTCTGTGTCCATTTCACGGCCAGCATGGAGTTTTCTTATAGAACATATCCTGCCTTGCGCAGAAGTGAGCTTGCCGCAGCTAGGTCCTTTGGCTCTGCCCTCAGAATCCCGCCTGATGTTAAGTGCCGCCACCTGCTCGGCAAAGAAAATTATGTTCTTAAAAATGCGAGCGTTCGCTTTTGATATGCTATAGGGTGGTTTCCTAGCCAAAAAGACTTATACCGAGATTCGAAAGTTGGTCGAAGGTGATCTTATGCCGAACATATTACTTGTAGAAGACAGCGCGACGCAGGCCATGCAGATGAAGATCTTGCTGGAGTCGGCGGGACATGCCGTCGTCTGTGCAGAGGATGGCGTGTGCGCTATCGAATGCCTTAACCATGAGCCATGCGAGTTGGTGATTACCGATTTGGAAATGCCTCAAATGAACGGTCTGCAGTTGGTCGAACGATTACGCAGCGACTTTCCGCATATACCCAGCGTCTTGGTAACGGCGCGAGGGTCCGAAATGCTTGCCGCAGAAGCTTTGCAAAAAGGTGCCGCTGGCTATGTTCCGAAATCGATGCTGGAGTCGATGTTGATCAAGACTGTAGAGGATGTGCTCGGAGTGCTTCGTACGGATCGCAATTATGCCACGCTGATCGATTGCACTTTGCAGAATCACTTTGTTTTGTCGTTGCCGACAGAGCCCGGCATCATCGGTCCGGCTGTGGATTTGCCAATCCAAATCGCGGCCGGAATGGACTTGCTCAGCGGTACTGAACTACATCGATTGAGCACGGCGATTCAAGAAGCCTTACACAATGCACTTTATCGAGGAAATCTTGAACTGAGCTACGATCAATGGCGAGCAGAAGAGGACTTTGACGAGTCGGGTTTGGCGGTAGCCCCCTTAGTAGCCGAGAGGTTAACTCAGGAACCATTTAAGAGTCGCAAGATTCGCTACGACGTGCTGCTGACCAAAGAGCATATTCGTGTCATCGTCACTGACGAGGGGCCTGGGTTTGACATCACAAACGTTCCCATCAAAGGTCATCCCGATGGAATGGATGATTCGCGAGGCAGGGGATTGGTGCTGATTCAATCGCTGACTGATGATGTCAAATTCAATCCAGCAGGTAACCAAATTACCTTGTTGAAGCGGTGTCAAGCGAGAGCGAGCTGCGACTAATCGTTTAAAGGGGACGACTTTCTACTGGATGAATAAAACCATAGTAGGGACGTGCGATGAGTTACGATGCTGACGTGTCACTGCAATCGCTGCTAGATGATTTGCCCGTTTGCTTGTTGCTTAAGGACAAAGACGGACGGCGAGTCTACGCGAATCGCACTTACTTCGAAATGCGACAGGCTCGCCCAGAGGATCTGCTGGGCAAGACGGACTTCGATCTCTTTCCAGCCGAACTTGCTGAAGAATACAGGCGGGATGATGCGTTGGTGATGCAGACCGGCCAAGTCATTCATCGGTATGAAAAGCATCTAGGCAATAACCATGACATCGCGTGGGTCGAAATCTTCAAGAAGCCTTGGCTGGACGAGAAGCAGCAGGTACGCGGCGTCCAGTTACTGTTCTACGATGCAACGGACAAAAAGCGAACGCAGAGCGATCTGAATTACGAGCGGGCGCTGTTGCATTCTCTGCTAGACAACATTCCCGATTCAATTTACTTCAAAGATGCCGACAGTCGATTTGTCCGTATCAGTCGATCAATGTCGGCCAAATTTGGTTTCGGCGACTTGCAAAATGTGATCGGCAAGACTGACGCAGACATCTTTACTCAGGAGCATGCCGACCAAGCACGGGCTGACGAAATCCGTGTCATGCAAACGCGGGAGCCCATTGTTGCAAAAGTAGAACGCGAAACATGGCCGGATCGTCCCGACACATGGTGTTCTACGACCAAAATGCCGCTCATCAACGAAGATGACCAAGTCGTCGGGACCTTCGGTGTATCGAGGGACATTACCGATTTGAAGAACGCTCAAGATGCGTTGCAAGAAGCGACGGAGGCTGCCAATCGAGCTAATCGAGCCAAAGGCGAGTTTCTGGCGAACATGAGTCACGAGATCCGCACGCCGATGAATGGTATTATTGGCATGGCGGAATTGTTGGCTGATACGCAATTGAATCTACAGCAGCAACAGTATGTGCGTATGGTACAGCAATCGGCCCAATCTCTGCTGCGGCTGCTCAATGATATCCTTGATTTTTCAAAGATCGAAGCCGGCAAACTTGATTTGGAGCTATTGCCCATCCATTTTCGTGATTGCATTGAAACTGCGGTGAAAGGACTAGCCTTGCGGGCTGCGCAAAAGCAACTTGCATTGCATGTGCGTATCGATCCAGCTATTCCAGAACGGATGCTATGCGATGGTGGCAGGCTGCAACAAGTATTGATCAACTTGGTCGGCAATGCGATTAAGTTCACTGAAGCTGGGGAAGTTGTGATCCACGCAGAATATGCGGGAGGGCCTCCATCCGAAAGCCGACATACGGTACATTTTTCGATTCGAGATACAGGCATTGGAATCACGCCAGCTCAACAACGATCGATCTTTGAAGCGTTCTCACAAGCCGATGCTTCGACTACTCGCAAGTACGGAGGAACGGGTTTGGGGCTGTCGATCTCGTCGCAACTGGTCCACCTGATGGATGGTGAAATCTGGGTGGAAAGCGTCGTAGGCGAAGGATCGACATTTCACTTCACTGCCAGCTTTGATGTGGTGGACGAGGGCGACGCTGAGTTGACGGTTGAACAAAGCTTTCAAGGTAGATCAGTACTAATTGTCGAAAGCAATGCAACCAGTCGCGTGATACTCAAAGAAATGTTGTCCAAGATGGGCTTCAAGGTCATTGTAGCCGTCGATCAAACGCAGTTTGGGGAACTCTACCATGCACGAATCGACTCTGGCAAAGCTTTAGATTTATTGGTTATCGATCATCATCCTCCGTCATTGGATGCCAGCCAACTGCTGCTAGGGCTCAAAGGCGAAGCTAAGGCTTCCCTTCCTCCAGTGCTTGTTTATACTTCCCAGGTGCAGACCAGTCTTCAACTGGACTATGCGGCAGCACGTGTGCAGTACCTGTCGAAACCGGCATTGCAAACCGAGCTAGCCAGCGCAATTCAGCAGCTATTGCAGATCCCGACGGTTCATGGTCAGGCGGCTAGTTCGCCGAGATACCAGAAGTCCAAGCAATCGTTGCGAGTGCTGTTGGCCGAAGACGGTGCCGTCAATCAAGCAGTCGCCGTCGGATTGCTAGATCGCTATGGTCATGAAACAGTTGTTGTCGAAAATGGGCAACAAGCGATCGAGGCATGGCATAATCAATCGTTTGATTTGATCTTGATGGATGTGCAAATGCCTGTCATGGACGGATTGGAAGCAACCAAGCAGATCCGGCAAGCGGAGGCTGTTCAAGGAGGACTTAGTGGAGCAACACCGATTCCGATCATTGCATTAACTGCCGCGGCGATGCAAGGCGATCGCCAGCGGTGTAGTGAGGCTGGGATGAACGGCTATCTTGACAAGCCAATTGTGGTAGCGCATTTGGAAGAAGTGTTGGAGCAAACAATCCAACTACTTAAAGCCCAGCCGCAACGCATTCAGAGTGATGAGCTCATGCGCCCCGAGCCTGTTGGCGAGGCAGGGGGGGCGACTGCGGCATATTCGTCTTCCCAGAACGATAGTCCTTCGCTTGGGAGTTCTGTCGATACACCGCGTCGCATTCGAAGCTTTGATCCTACGGCACCGATGCGTCGCTTGCGTTGCAAGCCAGAGCAATTGCGTGCTTTGTTGCAAACGCTAGAAGTCGAATCGCAGCAGCGCATCGATCAGATGACAACCGGTTTCGAACGTTCCGATATTGCGTTGGTCACAAGGGCAGCGCATTCGCTGAAAAGTGCCACACAACTTTTCGATGCAAAGGAAGTTGGCAGGTTGGCGTCTGAAATTGAAGAGTGCAGCCGCGATGGGAATCTTACCTCAGCGGTGGAACTGTTCGACGACTTATGTACCGCAACACAAGCTCTGCGTGACGAAATGCGACAATGGTTGGAAGACAACCAAGCGTAGCGACCAAATCACGAATGTCCTAGAAGTTTCAAAAAAACACGGCGTCCAGATCCTGTTGGGCTTGGTACATTCGCCGGTCGATCCGCGTTGGACGCTTGACGGTTCTTCAGAGCGGGAGCTAATGTTGGATGCGAAAAGTCTAGAGTTTCTTGGCCTCGGATCTATGGCTGATTAACTGTCGTGCCGAAGCAACGAATTCTGGCAAAGAAAACTTCCTTTTTGCGTTCGTTGGCAAGCAAAAAAGATTGCTTAACTGGAAGAAAACCCCTGTTCTTTCCAGTCGATTCTGCGAAGAATTCCCCTACCTTCTGGGGAATTCGAATCTAGAGTTAAACTAGGTTCGCAAAAGTTCTTCCGAGGGCAGGCTCGTTGAGACTGAAAAGAGTAGGTATACTACGGGCAAATACAATCACATTGTTTTTAATTAGAGCCTCCATGTTGAATCGAGCATTCAAGAGTTTGGGCAACATGAACCAACACAAACATATCGATGACTTGTTGAACAACTGGGCCTTTCACCCCGAGTTGCTTAACGTCAGGTTAGTCAAGGGCAGCGACGGTCGAAACGTGATTCAAATGCGCGTCGACTTAGGCGTCCTGCAGTTAGAGACCACCGGACGTCCCGATGGCATGCGTCCCGAAGGTTTTTCGGATTATCTCAGCTACCTGCTGTCGGTGGAACGCGACGATAGCGGCTTTGAGATGTCGGATGAACAATGTATGGAGGCTGATCGCGAATTTGTGCAGTTCTATCACCGACGCATTTCATGGCTGCGATTGCAGCGATATGAATTGGCCGTTGAAGATGCGGATCATACTCTGGCCTTAATGGATATCTGCCGTGATCACTCGCCTGATGAAGATTGGACGATGGGGCATGAGCAGTATCGACCCTTTGTGCTTTTCCATCGCACGCAAGCCGCAGCGCTGGCCGCGCTAGATTCGGATGACCCGGAGCTTGCACTCAAGGAGATTGATGCTGGGCTGGACACGATCAAGGCTGTCTACGACGAGCATGATGCAATCGAAGCGTTTGAAGATGACGAGATGGTAGAGAAGCTGCGGGATCTCGCGGACAAACTCAAAAGCGAGTACTGCGAAAATCGCCCTCGGTCTTTGCATGAACAATTGGCCCAGGCCGTTAAGCTCGAGCAGTACGAACTAGCGGCTCGACTGCGAGACGAACTTTCAAAACGATATGACAACTAGGCTCGTCTAATCGACGATCGATATCGTCTGTTCGGTTTGCAGGGCGATCATCTTGCGGTACTTACCGTGGTCAATCGACAGCAATTCGTCGTGAGTGCCTTGTTCTACAATCCGTCCATGTTCCATGACTAAGATTAGATCGGCGTGCATGATGGTGCTTAGCCGGTGGGCAATGACAAAAGCAGTTCGCCCTTGCAGCAAATTGGCCAAGCTCTTCTGGATCAGTTGCTCGCTTTCGCTGTCCAGGTTGCTGGTCGCTTCGTCCAGAATCAGGATGCGCGGGTCAGCCAAGATGGCTCGAGCGATTGCAATACGTTGTCGCTGGCCACCGGACAGCTTGACTCCTCGCTCGCCGATGATGGTGTCGTACCCATGTGGAGTTTCCAGGATAAACTCATGCGCTGCCGCAGCCAGCGCAGCGTTTTCGATCTCTGCTTGCGACGCATGGCGTCTTCCGTAAGCGATATTTTCCGCGATAGAACCGTCAAACAAGAAAACATCCTGTTCCACCACGCCTAGAATTCTTCGATAGCTGTGCAATTGGATATCACGAAGGTCACGACCGTCCAGATGAATGCCACCATTGGTCGGGTCGTAGAACCTAGCAATCAGATTGCACAGCGTAGTCTTGCCAGCGCCACTGCGGCCAACTAACGCGATGGTTTGTCCAGCGCTAGCATGAAAGTTGATATCTTGCAGAACATAGTCATCATTCTCAGGGTAACGAAAGCTGAGATTTACGACATCGACATCGCCACACACAGCTTGTTTGGAGATGACTTGTGCGTTGGGGGTGTCCTGCATTTCGGGGTTCATCTCCAGCAGGTCCATGACGCGGTCAAGTCCCGCAAGGTTGTTTTGAAATGTCACGGCGCTGCCCGCCAAGGTTGCGATAGGCCCTAGCAGCATCGTCAGGTAAACCAAGAACATCATCAGGTCCCCCAGCGTGAGCTCGCCTTGCAAAATCTGATAGCCCCCGTATATCAACAGTAGTGTCGAAGATAGTGGAATCAGGACTTCCCATACGACCTCAACCAGCCGAGTGCGGACCCAGACCATGAGTTGCTGTCGTACCAGCAAATGGTTTCCGTGAACAAACCGACTTGCCTCGCTCTTCTGTCTTGCAAAGGTGCGTACGACGCGGATGCCGCTGAAGGTTTCTGTTGCACTGGCGTCTACGGTTTGGCGTTGGCTGCGTACATCGCGATAAAGCGGACGGATAGCTTGAATCCACGTGCGATGCGAGAAATAGACAGCCGGCAGGATAAGGAAAGCGGAAACCAAAAGTCGCCAATCGACCAGCACCAACACAACCATACTACCAAGCAGTTGCACGATGGCTTGCAAAGGATTGAACAGCATACTGAAGACCAAGTCTGAAATGCCGCCCGCGTCTTCTCGTAGCAGGCTCGTGATGCCGCCACTTTTAATCTTGTAGATATTATGTAAGGGGAGATCCAACGCGTGTTCAAACACTCGCCGGCGAATCGATGCCGACAATTGATTGACCGCTTGCGTGGATAGCCAGCGTCCAACTAAATGGACGACGGTCCGCGAAAGTGTGATCACGACCACGCACACAGCGATAGCAATCAGAATCTCCATCCGCGACCAGTCGCTGGCCACTTGCGCTAGCCCAAATGGCAGCGGTTGCGGCGGATCGGTCAAAACACAATCTATTGCCAGCTTCGTTCCCAGTGGCGGTATGAGAGCCAGCATGGTGCCGAAGATCATCAGGACGATGCCGATGATGACCTTGTGGCGTTGTTCGCGCAGTAGGCCCAGAAAGCTCCAGAACAGATTGTTGAACGAACGTGCTCGTTCGGTTTTCTTTGCTTCGACATCCTGGTGTCCATGGGAATGGATCGGCGTTACTTTTCCTTCACGACGACGCAGGCGGACTTTTTCGAGGTATTTGAGAAATGCAGACTTAGAGCTGTTGGACATGTGTTCGGAACGAATCGGAAGGCTCCAATAAAGCGGCGAGTTTTCTGACTCAGAAGTGGTTGTTTGCGGCTCTAACTGGAAGCACTGCGGTAACTGAGCAGGGCCTTGGTGAATACCCAGCGACTTGCCGTATAGCTAGCAACTGCGGCAATTAAGGTGAATGCGGCTAGCCACCAGTCAAAGTTTGTTTCAGGCACAATCGGTTTCGCAAGGATCCGGGCGGGAACGTTCACCACGACCAAGACTGGCAACATAAATGTGAAGATGTAATATAACGGTACACCCCAGCCGCGATTATAAATTTCCATCGGATAACGCGAGAAATTTGTGATATAGAACCAGAAATCGTACAAGCTTTGGTTTCGCCCAAGCCAAATACTGGTCGCCGCCAGCGAGGTCATCAACGAATATAAAATAGTGACCCCACAACCGATATACAGCACGTACAACGGCAGAGTGTACCAATCGATGGTCCATGGTGGCGATTGCCGGTGAACAAGGTGCAGCAAACCGTAGCCACCAATTCCAGCGCCCACCACCAAGTTCGCTAACGCTGACCAGTCGATCTTGCGAAAGGATATCAAGAACTGGGTGTCAATCGGCTTGAGCATCGCGAAATCTAATCCACCAGTACGTATCAACTCGCTGAATTCTTCCGCATTCGGCATGAAGAACGTCTGCACGATGGAATTGACAATCCAAGTAGTGCCCAGAAACACAAAGAACTCGTGCTTCCCCCAGCCAGATGCGCTGCCGATGCTTTCGGCATGATGGAACACGATCAAGTAGAATCCGATGTTCATCGCCGTCCAGCCAACACTGGACACGACATCCAGCACGAAGTTGGTTCGGAAGCTGAGTTCCCGGATCAGAGAATTTCTCGCGAACTCCAGCCAGACTCGAAGGTAAGATGGGCGTGCGGCCATAGATACAACTCTTAAGCAGCCGGTAAACCTGAAGCGCGACGCCAAGCACTTAACTGACCTAAATGTAGCATTAAGTGACCGCTGAGATACAATGCGTGCATCGAGCCAATCGTCGGGAAACGACTGAGCGCTGCCGTGTTCAAATTCGGCTGGTCATAAACTGAGTCAGGAACTGCTTTGATGCGATCGAGGGTAATACGATACGATTCAAAGTACGTTTCTACGACTTGTTCCATCGGAGGATAAATGGTTCCATCTGGGTCATCAACGCACTTGCATTCTTTCGAATAGACCGCTGTGAAACTCTCAGGTATCAAAATACTGTGATCAGCAATGCCTACGTCGGACAAAATCTTGGGACCGTATAGGCTGAGGTGACCTAAGATGAACGAAGGGTGGTTTGATTCAATCGGCACCGTTGCAGGGCATGCAAATCGCGCAAACCGATCTCTGGGCAGTCCAACCAACAGTTTCTCCGTGTAAGCCAATGCTTGCTTGGCCGAACAAATCATGATCTCGCTTAATTGCATCTATAAAACTCCTGACCAGAACGTGAAGTATCAACCGCCGTAGCCGCTGTATTGCTTTAATCCGCGACTGTAGCTGACTCGTGTTAAAATGTAAAAAAAGATCGTCCAGCCGACCAGCATGCCCATCTCAAATACTAGCTCCCAGCCTTGGATCTTTTGCAGGTAGACCGCGGCGGGAAAGTATGCCAGATATTTAAACGGCAGATAAGCAATGATGGACTGCCAAGGTTGCGGAATGATATCGATGGGAAACATGTGCCCCGACAGAAAGAACGACAGGAGCATGTAGACAAAAAGCAAAGAAGAAACTTCTAGAAACCAAAAGCCAACCAGCCCAATCCATGCTTCGAGATAAAAGCCCAAGATAAAAGCAAAGGCGAGCGATATTAAAAACGCAGTAAACGTCCAAGCATCCGGGAATCCTGTCGTGAAGTAACCACGGCAAAGGTAGAAAACAATGGCGAAAGGAACTGTCGCAATGGTGTAATATGCGATCTTGTGAGCCACGCGCGAAAGGAACATGAAGTTGATCATGTCGATAGGTTGTACAAGAAACTTCTTGATGTCGCCTTCTCGGATTTGCCGCGCAATTTGTGTTGCCAAACCAGGCATGCTCGAAAATGCTCTCCCAAGCATGGTAAGCAAGTAATAAGCAACCATATTGGCAAAATTATACCCGCCGATCGAGGCTTCGCCGGGATTGCTTGGATTCAAGCTTTCGAAGATTGCCCACCATAAAAAAATTTGAGTGATGATGGGCAGGAAACGCATGAGCGTGCCGATGGCAAAATCACCGCGATATACTAGTCGCTCTTGCAAGGCAATCTTTAAGATGACTAACGAGGTTTGCCACTTTTCACCCCATGTCATTTGCTCACTTGCTACAGCCGTCATACACTTCCAACCTTGTTGAATAGATTGGCGATGACTTCTTCCAGAGGTGGATCTTCCACAGCTACGTCCGCCACTGCGTAAGTCGACAAAATCTCGGCTAGCCGACTTGCTACTTCGCTTTTGGGAATTCGAAATGTGACTCTCGGCAACTCGATCGATTCGATATTGCCAAAGGCTCGCAAGGATACTTCATCCCGCGCATCGGGGATTTGGACTGTGATCAATTTGGAACTGCTGAAGCTTTCAATCACGCCTGCCAGCGAACCATCATATTGAATCGTACCATCGGCAATCACCACCACGCGTTTGCATAAAGCAGCAATGTCTTTCATGTAATGGCTAGTCAGCAGGATCGTGATCTTACGTTTCTCTTGATAATACTTCAGGAATTGTTGGATGTTATGCTGCGCCACCACATCCAGGCCGATCGTTGGCTCGTCCAAGAACAGCACTTCTGGGGAGTGGAGCAGGGCTGCCGTCAGCTCCATCTTCATGCGTTCTCCGAGCGACAGTTCACGCACCGGCCGTTGCATCAATGCTTTGGTTCCCAGCAGATCAGTTAGTTCCGCGATCGTGAAATCAAACTGCTTGGGGTCGATACGATATATGTGCTGATGCAGCCGAAAGGATTCTTGAGCTGGCAGGTCCCACCACAGTTGGTTCTTCTGGCCCATGACCAGTGCGAACCGGCGTCGGTAGTCAAGCTTTCGCTGCCATGGAACATAGCCCATGACGGTCGCAGAACCACTGGTTGGATAAATGACACCGCTGAGCAGCTTCAGTGTGGTTGTCTTGCCAGCACCATTTGGGCCTAAGAAAGCAACGAACTCGCCTTGTTCAACGCTTAACGATACGTCGCGAACCGCTTCTACCGTCTTGTAATCGCGTTTAAACAACGTTCGAATCGAATCCAGCAATCCCTCTCGCTTCTGAAAGACGCGATAGGTCTTCCGCAGATTTTTGATCTCAATGGTGGCCATAGAATGTCAAGTCTGCGGAGTTTGGATTCGAAAGCGAAGTGATGCAAGGCAATACAGTTTGAACTACAGTCGATCGACGCAGCGGAAAATCGACCGCTGCGCCAAAATCGAATTACAGTAGCTTAGCCAGCATCGTTCTTTAGGCAATCGCTGATGGTTCTCGCCTTAATAAGGCAAGCCCAGCAACGATGATCGCGATCTGAGAAATGACAAAGATGGTCAGGATAAACAGCACACTTTCGGTAAAGCCATAGCTGTGCAAACCTATCCCAAGCTGATTGGTGCCAAACCAACTCCAGGCGGTCATGATGTTGCCACCAATGGACAGCAAGTAAAATCCGCGTTCAAGCACCAGTTTGTCCCAGCGGGCATGCAGTAAGATCGCATTCCAGAGCACAATCATCAAAGCGCCGTTCTCCTTCGGATCCCACCCCCAGAAACGCCCCCACGAGTCATCGGCCCACAATCCGCCAAGCACGGTGCCGATGAAGCTGAAAAACAAGCCAAAGCAAACGATCCCGTAGCATAGCTTGTATAAAATCTTCTGTTCGGCAAACAACACGGCCCTCTTCGGATTACTTGTCGACATCCTAGTCGCGACGATGCGGTGGATCAGCGCGTAGATACCAATGAAGCCAGCAAAGAAAGTGGCTGCGTAGCCCAGCGTAATGCATTGCACGTGAGTCGTTAACCAAAACTGAGTATCCAAGACGGCTTGCAACACCGGCATCGTGTCGCTGGTGTCTAACCCCCAAGCGACCAGCAATGTCAAAATGCCCATCGAACTGCCAACCAGCAGACCCAGTCGAATCGGATAAAGTTTCTCAATGACGATACCGGATAAAACCGCTGCCCAACCGATGTAAACTGCGGACGAATACAGGTTGATGACAGGCGGTCGCTGCGAAATGTAAACACGCGTTACCAATGCGACGGTGTGTAGTACAAACACCACGACGCAGATCCAAAATGCGGCTTGTCGAAGCGACTGTCGCAGGAAAATAAAGCTTAACAACGTCAAAACAAACGCGATGGTGTAGTACGCAATGGACTGCGTAAATGGATTGAACTTGTTATACCAAGCTTCAAAGTTTGCACGGTTGCCGATCGTTTGGCCGACAGGTGTCCCTGCGACATATTTCAGATGACTTTCCACCGCGTCGTGAAACTCTTTCACCGAACCTTGGTCTTGCTTGTAGAACACGTTGTAGACGGACTTGGTCGCGGTATCGTCATAGCCGACGTCAACTAACGACTGCCTTTGCATATCAAAAACCGCTGGGTTCAAAGGACGCCATCGCTTATCTTTTTCATCGGCCTTTGCAAACTCTTCAGCGTTCAAAACGGGAGGTACTATCCCGGCCATATTGCCAGTTTCAAGCTGTTGCATCTGGCGCTGCAGTTGCTGGAACTGAGCGGCTAGCTTTGCCATGTCCTGGTCAGCATCGCCAGGCCGTGGCAGCGGAATCGGAGTTGCGCCGAATGCATCGCGAGTGCTCAAAAAGACGTTCAGCTTGTTTCGCAGTTCCAAGATCTTGCGGTCAGCAAAACTGAGTTGCGTCGACTCCAATCCTTGACCGCCCATGTTAGTCGGCCGCATCAATTCGATGACGCGATCGCTTTCCTCAAAGAACCGTTCAATGCGAGGTCGCAATTGATTCAAGCTGTAGCGATGCTTCAGCGATTGCCCGAATAACATGGCTCGGGTACCCGACAATGATCCGCCGCTCTCCACTGGATTGAGGTCCAGCAGGTTACGCAGCTCTTCAGCATCGATGCGGAAGATCTTGGCATCGTTGGCGATGGGGTTGCCGTTGGCTAGAGCAAACAGAAACTCGACCGCAGTTAACTTACGATCCACTTTCTCTTGAGCGGCCGATGCCTCTGGATTGCCGCGAACGATCGTATAGCTTGCGCCGGACAGAGTCTGGACGAATCGACGTGCCACCGAATCCAGCGGCATAATACGTCCTTGGTCTTGGGCGGGGATTTGGCCCACGCGGTACCAGTCGGTTGCTCCATCCTTGGCTGCTCGCGGCATGGCACTGCTGAGCAGGCCAACCGAGACGAGCGTTACCACCACAAGCGGAACAATCCATCGTCGAGCGCCCTTGGTTGTGGATTGGGCTTCCGTCGCCAACGCTTCCTGTTTCGCTTTTTGCTTCACATGCTTCGATTTAGCCGGCGCGATCGAACTGCTTTCAGTGGCAGATCCGGACGCAGTACCCGATCGGTGAACGCTATCCACCTCGCGGTCAAACCGACCTGCAAAGCGAACAAACGTATTTCCAAAGTGCACCATCATTCCCAAGCCTGCAAACACACAAGCCAGATAAGGCATGAGCCAGCCCGCGTTGGTTACGACTTGCAAGCCTGTCGTATCGACCCCCACTTTCTCAGCCGAGATAAACTCGCTCTGATAGAATGTCTCACCATCAAATCGCATTGGATTGTTCATCCAGATGCGTCCTTCCTGCGTAATGCTCGTTTCGCGATTTTGAATCCGGACGAAACTGGAGTAATCGCGAGGTGTGTTGGTGCCGCTGTAGTTGATCTGCTGGACCTTCTCCAGTGTGATATCGTAAGGTTTGTAGTTGCGGCGGAATCGCAGGCCAATCTCATAGGTCTTGCCGTCGTGTTGGACCGTATCCAGCAAGTCCTTCTCCGTCTTAAAGTACAACTGCGCAGCGTCGTTGATGTCTTGTGAGACCAACCACGTTCCAAGAACTTCTTTAGTCGCTTTGTCGATCAAGCTCACATAGGCCGAAGCAATATTGGTGCCCCGCATGGCTCCACCAGCCGGCGCGACTTCGCGAGCAACCAGCGATGTACCCAGACCTTCAGTCGCAGGGTTGTCCGTCACGGTGGCATCGATGCGGCCCACTTTCGAGTTACGCATCCACTGGTCCACGCGAACATCGAAGGGCAGCAAGTCGCTGGTGAATGCTTGCGGCTTGCCCGCCACACGCAGCAGCATGTCTTGGTCAACAACGATGTGTTTCTCTTTGCTATCGCCGATTTTTTCAATGAAAGCCAACTCGACTTCATCCTGTGTCACCGCAAGATTGTTCGTCTCGCCCGCTTGCAGCATGATCAACTCTTCATGCTGGCGATCACCAAATACAAACTGCCCCAACATCAAAAGTCCAACTGCCAGATGGATCAGCACGTTCCCGCCGCGCTTGCCGAACAACAAGTTAAGGCCGATCAGCACGATGATGCCGGCGATCAAGCTTTTAAACAATTGCCAAACGATGCGCAAACCTGGGTCTGGAATACGATAGTAGGCAAAAAAGACAGCCAAGCCGATCATCGAAACGACTGATGTTACGAGGACAACTTGCATAAGACGCGTCTTGGGCCGACGAGCAAAAAACCAGCCGATTAGCCCAGCGATCGTTAGGTAGACACTCGCTAGCGTCCCATACCAGATGGTTGGATATCCAAAGCTAGGTTCACCCTGCAAGCCGTTGGAAGCATGCGCGTTGAGTATGACAAAGGTGGTCACGCCCAAACCGAAAACAACTAACGCCATGCCCGCATACATGCGAGCTCCGCGAGCTTGCATAGAGAAACGTGTAAGTTTGGCGGCAATCAAATTCACCAACAACACCAAGCCGATCAACGCACCTCCAGGCATAGGGATAATGACCTCGCGACCCGCGTGCGGACCAAAGATCGTTACCGGTGCAAAGACGTGATGCGGTACCAATGCGATCCATGAATTGAAATAGATTCGCTTGACATCGACCAGTGTTTGCTCATCCTGCGCCAAGGTGCCAACAAACAAAATCAGGATCGCAAAAGCGAACATGGTGACGGTGATCTTCAGCGAGCCCAATGCACGCATAACCGTCCAGCTCCATGAATCGGCCGAATCAAGTACTGATTTCTTAGAAGCCCGCGTCGAATTGTTTTCTTCGTATGCTGCTTCGTTAATAATGGAAGACATATCTTGTTACCAGTTGAGAGATTGAACAAATGCTTCGAACTTGGAGGCGTTATCGTTGACCACTGCAGTTGAGCCGGTGAGCTTTGCAAACAAGCTGCGTTGTCCTTCGCTACCGTCAACGGGGAAAACGGCCACGATGATTGCTTGCGAGTCTTCAGTTGTCTGTGATTCTGGTGGCTGGATGCGATAGACTTTGCCGCTGACCTTCGAAGTAGTCTGAGTCGCCGTCGCCTTGGAAATCACTTCGTCTACAAAGCCTTCGGTCGCTGCTTCGGGCCCGAGTACAGATTGAGCCCATAGGTCGACGATGGTCTTCTCTTCGCCGCCAGCCATGACGACACTGACTTCGGCCGCGTCAGCTTGCGAGCCCGTGCGCAGCGTGGCAAGACGTATGGAAGAACCTTGGCCCGTTTGGTCTACCCATCCCTCAGGCAATTCGAACTTCAACTTTGGTGTCTCTTCCGCCGTCACGTTGGGTGTTGCAGCAACCGTCGACTTGGGGATTGGGGGCGAAGCAGGCGCTGCGCCACCGGTTCCAGCACCCATACTACCAGCACCTGATGCGAACGGTGGCATGGAGGGTTTGCCACTGCTTTGCCCTAGATAGTTTACAACATAGGCGGGCAAGTCCGAATGCGGAGTCGTGATAGCTTGGACGGCATCCTTGAGGTCTTCTGCCAACGGTCGCGGTGATAATCCTAGTTGGCCACGCCAGCGATCTAAGTTCTGCTGCGTGTAGTCTTGCCACTGTGCAAGCTCGGTTGATCCTGGAAGTACCGTCACTGTCATAGGGGCATCTACACCGTCCATCGCGGGTGGGATCAACGTGAAAGCCGCGATCGACGTTCCTGGACCTTTGGACCATCCGGCGGGCAACTCTATTTCTACGTCCCCGCCGCCAGATAGTTTGGCCGATTGGGCAAGTGGCGTAAGAGCGTCGGCAAATTCGAGCAACGCATCCGGATCGCCAGTCATCTTCAAGAATATCGATCGCTCACCCGCTGGAATGACCGCTCCCAACATTCGCTTGGCAACGAGGGCTGACGAACTGGAGGACGCTGCACCGGAAGCATTGGAAGCCATTTCGGAATTTGGCTTACGGACTTCCACCTCGTAGACGCGGACCATGGGATCGCGGTCACAACCGGCAAAACTTGCCAGGACCATTACTGCGGCCATCAGGCTTGGATGCCACGCGGTTGTTGGTCGGATCTTATGAAGGACTGTGAGAGGAGAAGTCGTCATGGATTTATTTTGTGATGAATGAAGATAGTTGTGATGCAACCGTGAAGTTTACGATGCCCTTAACGAGCGTTGCAAGCGAGGCAATGGACCCAAAATCTGAATCGATGATCGACAGTCGCCTTGTCAGATCGTCGCACAAGTAAACTTTAGTCGCCTAGGCGGGATTGGGTCAGCAAAGCGACCCAAACTGCCTATTATGAGCGGAAAAGGAGGAATTCAAAACCGCAAAATCCCTGTCCGCGACGAAGTGTGCTGCGAAAGTGGTCAACAAGTCGCTTACGGCCTGGAAAGCGGTCGCCACGTAGGCTGATCCGAAGTGCCGAATCCGACGTTGGGGGCGCTGGATCGACTGGAAGCCCCCGCAGAAGGTGACATTTGAGATTGAAATTCCGAGGAATACTGATCGATCGCTCGATTCCGTGAATTGGGGACGCCAAAGCTGCCGTCGGTCTCACGGGCCGCCAATCGACTGCTGCTGGGCGACGTCGACTGGAGTCTGGCTAGCATTTTTTCGCTCTCGCTGAGCCGCTGACTGAGCTGCTGGTTGCGACTTTCAAGCTCGTCGGCGCGTTTTTTCTGGGCGCGAAACTCGCTCAACAACCGTTCGCTTTCAATTTGCTGCTGCATCGCCCGCTGGGATTGCGGCCAATTTTGGCAGCCTGCAGCAAAACAAGCCAGCAAACAAACCGCAATTGCTTGCAGTCGCGAGGTTGTCGGTGCTGGATTGTGGAAGCGGTCGGTCACGGCTTGGCCTTCTTAAAACGGTCGATGGACAAGCTTTAGCATTTCTTGCGAAAAAGTCCAAGATCAGTTCAGCTGCAAAATCATCTACTTATAGGCTGACCTTGGGTAAGGAATCCCTTCACATGATGGCAAGCGTCCTGGGCTCGATCCGCTCAACGGTCACAGCTCGAGCGATCACGAACCCTTCAACTCGTCGCGTTTTGACTTCACATGCTGGTAGCGTCGATACAATATGTACAGCACGATGGCAATTGAGACGATGCCGCCAATGAGCAGCCATGGGCTATCTTTTTTGATGTAGTTGGTGATCAAACCGCTACCAAAATACATCAACCCACAGCCGAAAACGCTGCCGATCGCGATCCCGCTCAGTGTTGCCAAACGAGTCATTCCCAACAGTCGCCCGAAAATTGCGCCACCCACGCTGCCAGATGCCGCCAGCGGAAACGTGACAAATGCAATCAGTCCCAAAAATGTCACCCGTTTCATCCATGGGTTGGATTCGAGAATCAAGTGGCCATCCCGCGTCATCGCCGTCAACCGCTCGCCAACAAAAGGGAGCTTGAACAACATGCCTAAATGGAACGTCAGAACACAAGCGGTCATCAGGTCCATGTAAAGGACCATCACAAAAAGCTGCTCTCGAGTAAAGAATATCTTGGTCTCAAAGAACTCGCGCAGATTGCTGCCCAATATCACAAACTTGCCGAGAAAAAAGAAAGTTGCAAATGCCGTGGAAAGCAGTTGCCACATCACGTTGCTGCCAGCCATTTGCCAGACCACAATTAAGATGATGACCGTCAAGACGATCGGACCAAACAAAGTTACGTACCACCAAAAGGGGTAGTCTTTGCGAAAGGTATCGTCGTCGATCCAGGTCGTGGTGGGTTGCTCGGAGCCTGGACTTGGATCTGTCGGATGGTGTGAATTTTCTGCGCGCAAACTTAAAGCTTCAATTGAGAAGGCCGTTCTTCGAAAACCAAGCATCAGCTTAACGATCTCGACCCAAACAGGAAAGCCTCAGGCCACCGCTGGCAGGGCAAGTCAGTTTTTCAGTCTGCGCGATTAGCCGGAATGCGTTAGCATCGGTTCTTTTGGAAACCGTGAGCTAACACTCAACGGCGGATTGACTTGGATTCAAAAAACGACTTGCCCTGCCACGGCATGTGATTCTGGCAAACGAGAACCGCGAAATGGACCAAGTCCACCGGCAAAGCCCGCCCCACTCAAGCCGCTAGCTTTCCATTCCAAGCAGAATTTACACCAATGCAAGTTCTTGTTGGCTCGCCGGAGTTTCAAGGAAATCTTCCTCGTAGGCATCGCTGCGATGTTGATGGTCTGCAGCGATCAGCGAATACAAGGCAGGGACCACGAACAGAGTGAACACGGTGCCAATCGCCATCCCGGCTACCAAAACAATCCCGATGCTGTTGCGAGCCTCTGCACCTGGCCCGGTTACCAAGACCAGCGGGAAATGCCCCAGCACGGTGGCTACGGATGTCATTAACACCGGACGCAAACGCGTCTGCGAGGCTTCAATGATGGCCCGCAGTTTCGTTGCTCCAGCCTCCTGCAAAGCATTCGCAAACTCAACAATCAAGATCCCGTTCTTCGCCACTAAACCAACCAACGTGATCAAGCCAACTTGCGAATAGATGTTGATCGTGGTTAAGTTCAGGCAAGTCAATGTCAACGCGCCGCTAATCGCCAACGGCACCGAACCAAACAAGACGATCAGTGGATCTCGAAACGATTTAAACTGGGCTGCCAGCACCAAATAGATCAGCAATAACGCAAAGCCCAACGTGACCGTTAATGCCGAACCTTCATTGCGAATCTGACGCGATTCCCCTCCGTAGTCGACTTGGCCCGATGCTCCCACCACGTCTCGTGCAATATCCTCTAAGACCGTCAGGCCTTGCTCTTTCGTTATCCCAGGGAACACGCCCGCAAACACGCGAACCGAACTTTGCTGTTGGAAACGCTGCAACGAACGTGGAGCTGTCTCGGGGATGATCGATGCAAATGTAGAAACCGGTATCAACTCACCACTGGGGGTGCGAATCATCAAATCCATCAGCGAACTAGTCGACTGTCGCTCTTGAGCTTCCAATTGCGGGATGACTTGATAGGAGCGATTGAAGTAGTTGAATCGATTGACATAGCCGCCTCCCAGCAACACGCCCAGCTCCTGCCCAACGGCCGCTTGGTCTAAGCCCAGGTCGGCTAGCTTTTCGCGATCCACGATCACTCGCGCCAGCGGCAAATCCAGTTTGAGATCGGTATTGCAGAACATGAACATATTGGCTTCGTTGCCGCGTCGCACGATCTCCTGAGTAATCTCCAACTGTCGCTCAACCGGCAAGTCGCTTTTGATAATCAATTCCACATCGTACTGACCGGCTCCTGGCAGCGGTGGCACAAGCACGGGGAAAGCTTCCAAGCCAGGGTTCTGCGATGCTATGCCGAACACCTCTGGATAGATTTCTTGCGTACTTCGTTTGCGCTGATCCCAATCGCTGGTCATCACGCCACCAAAGCCGCCGCTGGCGTTGATCAGAGCCCACATGTAACTCGATTCGGGAATCGCTTTAAAGTCGTTGGCTAGTTTAGCCGCCCACTGCGTCGACGATTTCAAAGTGGCATCCGGCGCGGCACTCAACGCAACGGCAATCGCGCCTTGGTCTTCCACTGGCGCAAGCTCTTTGGCTGAAAACATGTAAAGCGGCACTGCTGCAACACCCACCAGCAGCGTAGCTACCACAACGCCCCATCGCAGCGGCAAGACCTTGGTCAGCAATCTTCCATAACGCTCTTGAACCGTCGCAAAAATACGATTGACCGCTCGCGTTAAAAATCCTTCTTTGCCCGAAGCACTCAGCATCTTGGCGCTCATAATTGGCGACAAAGTCACAGCGACTATGCCAGACACGATCACCGCAGCCGCCAACGTAAAGGCGAACTCGCGAAAGAGCATCCCCGTCAAACCACCCTGGAATCCGATCGGCGCATAAACTGTCGCCAGCGTGATCGTCATCGCAATGATCGGTCCTACCAATTCTCGTGAACCAATGATCGCGGCACGAATCTTCGAGTTGCCTTCCAATATATGACGCTGGACATTCTCTACCACAACAATCGCATCGTCGACGACTAGCCCGACCGCCAACACAATGGCCAACAATGTCAAAAGGTTTAAAGAGAAACCCATCAAGTACATGATGATCGTGGCTCCGATCAGCGAAACAGGCATCGCAACCAATGGCACAATCGCCGTGCGCACCGAACCCATGAACAAAAATACGACCACACCGACGATTGCAATAGTTTCTAGCAAAGTCTTGGAGATCTCGCTGAGCGCTTGTCGCATGAACATGGTCGCATCATAAGCCAACTGCATATCGACATGGCTAGGCAAATTGGGACGTAGTTTCTCCAGCGCGGCTCGCAATTGATTGGCAACTTCAATCTCATTGCTGCCTGGCAAAGGCCATACGCTGACATACACCGCTTCTTTGCCTAAGTACATCGCCGTGGCCACCGGTTCTTCGGAACCTAATTCGACAGTGGCAACATCGCCCAATCGGATGATCGCGCCCTCGGACTGGTAAACAATCAAGTCCTTGAATTCTTCGACATTCCTCAAATCCGTGTTGGTCAACAGATCGATCTGGACGGTATCGCTTTTCACTCGACCAATCGCCGCTAGAAAGTTGTTGCGCCGCAAAGCGTTGAAAACATCGCCGGGCGTGAGGTTCAGTTCGCTTAGGCGCTGCGGAGAGATCCAAATTCGCATGGCCGGCGTTTGCCCCGCTTCGATACCAATTCGCTGGACACCAGGCAGAATCGAAAGTTGAGGCTGAACATTGCGGCTGAGATAATCGGTCAACGATGGGATGTTGAAACGATCGGATGTGAAACTGATATAGAACGATGCGTACGGTCGGTCCGCGCGTTGCAACTCAATCACCGGCGGTTCGGCTTCGGCCGGCAATTCGCGGCGGACCTGTTGCAGTCTCGCGTTGACTTCCGCTAACGCTTCTGTCGAATCATGATTCAAGTTCAATCGAATCGTGATCAAACTGATGCCAGCAGTACTGGAAGACTCGATGTAGTCGATGCCTGCGATCGACGACACTGCGCGCTCAATGGGCGTTGTTAAAAATCCACGAACAGTCTCAGCGCTGGCACCAATGTAAACGGTCGTGACCGTGATCGATGTGCTCTCTAGCTTCGGAAACTGCTGGATTGGCAGAGACATCGCGCAGCGAATCCCGACCAGCACGATAATCAAATTGACCACGCCAGCAAGCACCGGATGCTTGATAAATATGTCGGTAAAGGATTTCATCGCGAGCCGTCCTCCATCGCACTGCTCGCACTGGCGTCTGCGACTTCGGGCCCAGCGGCATTAACGTCCACCAGCAGTGCACCTTCGATAACTTTGAATGAACCATCCGCGACCACCGTTTCGCCTGCGTTCAACCCTTCTGCCACAATCGCTGTGTCCCCAGTTGCTGAGAACATCACGACCGGACGGGCTTCAGCGCGAATCGCTTGGGATTGGTCTGGCACGGCCATGTAAACCAGCGACCCAGTAGGGGTGCGTCGCACCGCGGTCGCAGGAATGGCCACAGCAGAGACCGCGTCCCCATATTCGGCCACGACTTTGGCTGAATCATTGGGCTGCAACGATTCAGGCGGATTCTCCAGTCGGGCACGCACCAAAATGCTGCGAGTAATTCGATCGGCTTGGGAATCGATCGCAATGATGTTGGCCTTGAGAACGCCTTTTGAAGTGAGCAGTTTGACATCTTCATGTATCTTGACGGAATCGGCTACATGTTGTGGGACCGCGAAATCGACATGGACGAAGTTTTCGACGCCTTGTAGCGAGGTGAGCACCGTGCCTTCAGGCAAGTACTGTCCCAAGTGCCAATTGAATAAGCCCACGCGAGCGTCAAAGGGCGCCCGCAACGTCTTTTTGGCAATCAATGCTCGCAGCCTTTCGATCTCGGCACTGGCTTGAGCAAGCACCGCTTCGGACTGCTCCACTTCCAGATCCGTGATCGCTTTGAGTCGAGCTGCTTCTCGATTGCGGCGCAGTGTCGATTCAGCGATCTGCTCTGCGGCCAATGCGCCTTTGAGCTGAGCTTGTTCAATGCTGTCGTCCAGTTGCACCAGCAGATCGCCTGCTTTGACCACCGATCCAGAGACCATCGGGATTTGCGTGATGACACCAGTCAGCTCGGTTTGCAACTGCACCGACTGCGGAGCTCGAATGGTACCCACAGTCGTGGTAGAACGGCGGAAACTGACGGACTGGCCGGTCGCAAACGTGACGGCGGTCGGCGATTCAGGAGGCGGCGGTGCGGCCATCGATGCCGCGACAGCTCGATATTTCGCGAAAGCGATGCCCGAAAGGATCGCTATAGAAATCAGTACCACACCGAGCGAACCGAGGATTTTGTAAGACAAGGAATTTTCGCTTTTCAAAACGAACTCACTAGAGATATCGAGAAGATGATCAGTTGGCAAGGCTGCCTAAGGATGTCTATTCTGGTCGAAACAGTTCGCGAAGCTTAGACGAAGTTCGACAAGATTTTCAATAATTGCAAAACGGTTATCCACACAGCACGGTGGTCGTGTTGTAACCGCAGACATTCTACAGGCTGCTAACAACTAAAACCGCACTTGGCCACGAAAATTCAGGCCTCTCAATTAGACACTCTTGCAATGCCTTTGGAAAGAATGTCGACGCCGACTTCAGCTTTGTTCAGCGGTACAGGACGGTGTTTTGAGTATTCGCTGGCGTCGGATAAACAACCAGCGGACTAATTTGTGACAAGGCTAACCGTCGATTCAATTATTTCGGCAGCATGTTGCGAATGGCTTCTGAAAGCCAACTGTTCATGTTCACGTTGGAACCGTCTGCAGCGGCCCACATGTTACGGCTGATGTCCGTCAATAGGATGCCTGCCAGTCCCAGAATCGTGATACAGCCCAACAGCATCCCGACTTGCCAGCCGACAAATTGGACGTCCGGAACCGAAGCAGCGTAAGCACCCGCAGGGGCCTGGTCGGCCGTATCGAATCCAACCACTCCCTCTTCGTCGAAACCGCCAGCTTGGTCATCTACTGCACCAAATCCGTCAGCACCAGCGTTCGCAAAATCGGCTGAGTCTTCCAGTTCGATAACTTGCGAACCGCTGTCTTCCTCAACATCGAAACCGCCCGATGGCGATAGTTGAAAGTCTTCCGCCGAAGCGAAATCAATGCCGCTGATTCCAGATCCGGCTCCCACGCCACTGCCACTGGGGTCACTGCCCATTTCGTCGCTGCCCAAGCCCAGACCGCTAATGCCCGTGCCAGCCAAGTCGAGCGGTTCGTCTTCCAACGAAATACCACTGTCAGAGGGCGCGTTTAAATTGATACCGCTTTCGCCCTGCAGCGATAATCCGCTGTCGCCGCCCAAAACCAAATCGCCTTCGTCATCATCGCTCAAGCTGAGATCAGGATCACTATCGCCGCGAATCAAATCGGCCGCGTCACTGGGAGCCGCCGAACGAGAGGCAGAAATTCCAGACAGGACATCGGAGTCCATTACGTTCTTCTGTGAGCGTTCGTCTAGCGAAATGCCGCTACCGGGCGTCGAGGAAGCACCGACGTCGCTCAATCCTTCTAAGTTAAGGTCGGAAATCAACAGTGAACTGCCGGAATCGGAGCCGTCGTCAGGCAACTCTAGTACTTCGTCGTCATCTTCAGCAGGAGCCGGTGCGTTGCGATTGACCAACCGGACGCCCGAACCACTGGAAGGATCCGCGACCAAAGCCACATCGCTGCCTAATGACAACTCGTCAGAATCGTCGTCATCATCGTCACCATCTAAGCGAAGGTCGCTGTCAGAATCGGAGCTACCGCCCAGCGTGCTGCCGACCTTCGAGCCTGCTGCACCAACAGATCGCTCCGAAACAAGGATGCTTGACCCACCCGGATCATCGTCCAAAACATCGCCCGCCAATTCGCTGCGGACGCGTTCAATTTCTTCGGACTTGAATTTCCAGGAAGTACCATCGCGCACCCCGAAAATTTCGCCTCGGGATCGCATGTCCTTCAGCTCGTCAAGGGATACGTTCAGCAGCTTAGCTGCATCTTCCAGAGCGATAAAATCTGCCATATTGCTCGAAGAAACTTAAAGTTGAGTTGATATCAATAGTCTAAAACGGTGACTGACTGCCGACTAGTTTCGGCAGTTCGACCACTGTAGCCTAGTCCGAAACTTAGCCACTTTCCACGGAATTACCGCCAGAAGTTACCAGATTTTGGCGTACTAGACCTCATTATAACGCCTCCGACCGCAGCGTGGCCAAAAAAATACCCACTCCTGCTGATGAAAAGGTGTCAGGAACCGATTTGGTTATGGCTGAGGAAAAGGTGTCAGGAACCGATTTGGTTATATAGTCAAGCTGTTTTGCGACAGGTACACTTCCAATTGTGCGAAATGTTCCTCAGGAGCTTGTCCGATGGGCCGACCGAAGCGTGCCGATGAAGCGAATTGCGTCTATCATATGCTCAATCGAGCGAATCGACGAATGGCTATCTTTGAGAAGGATGCGGACTACGAAGCATTTGAACGGGTGATGACCGAAGCCGTTGAGCGGTTTCAGATCGATCTCTTTAGTTATTGCCTCGATGCCGAATCACTGGCATCTTTGCGTTCGCCACAAAAGTGGACGGTGAGATGTCTCGATTCGCCCATTGGCTGACGCTGACGCACACACAGCGCCACAATGTTCATTACGGAACCACCGGAGAGGGGCATCTTTATCAAGGTAGGTTCAAGTCGTTTCCCGTTCAAAGCGACGAACATTTCTTGACGGTTTGCCGTTACGTGGAACGCAATGCGTTCACAGCGGAGTTGTGTGACTCGCCAGACGCTTGGCGTTTTGGCAGTCTCTATCGCTGGAAGCACGGGGCGGCAATAGAAAAATCGTTGCTCAGCGTTTGGCCGGTTCCTAGGCATCGCGACTGGGTACGAGTTGTCACGATGGCGTTATCCGATAAAGACCTCAAGCGTTTGCGATGGTCAAAGGAACGAGGGAGTCCGTTCGGAGAGGAAACTTGGGTGGAATCCGTGGCAAGGCGGTGTGACTTGGAGATGACGTTGCGTCCTCGTGGCCGCCCACGGAAGTCCCCGATCCCAGGAGAAACGGCCTAAAACCCCAATTCGGTTCCTGACACCTTTTTCGGCTAGCACCTTTTTCAGCTAGAGCCGAGCTACATTTTTTTGGAGATAATTGTGTCAAGTGAAATCAGCATTTTGGAATTGTTCACCATCGGGATCGGGCCGAGCAGTTCGCACACGGTCGGTCCGATGCGTGCGGCCAAGCGATTTTGTGAAGGACTCGCTCGCGACGGATTGCTCGACCAAACCTCTCGTATCGTCGTTCGTCTTTACGCATCGCTGGCGCTGACCGGTAAAGGGCACGGGACCGACGTCGCGATCTTATTGGGCTTACAAGGGGACACACCCGAGACGGTTGAAATCGATCTGGTCGGCCAAAAAGTGGAGTCGATCCGGTCGGAACAATCCATCTGTTTATTGGGTCGACATCGCATTGATTGGAACGAGAAAGATGATCTGCTTTATCTGCGAAAAGAATCGCTGCCGGCCCATCCCAATGGTTTGCGATTGACCGCGATCGATCTCCAGGGAACCGAACTCCGCACCAGCGACTACTACAGCATTGGAGGCGGCTTTGTTGTCAGCCAACGAGTGGCCCAGGAGGATCATTTAACCGCCTCTCAGATTGAACGGCCTTATCCGTATCGCTGTGGCAACGATTTGCTCGCGATGGCAAAAGTACATGGCATCTCGGTCAGCGAGATGACGCTCCGCAACGAAGCCGCATGGCGTCCGGAGGCGGAGACTCGTGCGGGGTTGATTCGGGTTTGGAACGCGATGAAAGCGTGTGTCGATCGCGGATGCCAGCAAGAGGGGATCTTGCCGGGCGGGTTGAAAGTGGAACGACGTGCGTCGAGGTTGTATCGCCAATTGTGCGAATCGACTTCGCTGCGAAGTTCTCCCCAGGAGAGCCATCCCCCCGATCCGCTGCTCGCGATGGATTGGGTCAGTTTGTGGGCACTGGCGGTCAACGAAGAGAACGCAGCGGGCGGACGAGTCGTTACTGCACCGACCAATGGAGCGGCGGGGATCATTCCCGCGGTCTTGCATTACGCCAACCGATACTGTGGCGTGACGGACGACGATGCAATTGTCCGATTCCTGTTGACCGCTGGAGCGATCGGGATTTTGTACAAACTCAATGCATCGATCTCGGGAGCCGAGGTGGGATGCCAGGGTGAAGTCGGCGTGGCCTGTTCGATGGCCGCCGCCGCGTTATGCGAAGGACTCGGCGGTTCGGTTGCACAAGTCGAAAACGCTGCCGAGATCGGGATGGAACACAACCTGGGACTCACATGTGACCCGATCGGTGGATTGGTCCAGGTTCCCTGCATCGAGCGGAATGCGATGGGTGCGGTCAAGGCGATCCATGCGGCTCGATTGGCGCTGCGCGGCGATGGGACGCATCATGTGTCGCTCGATAAAGTGATCCGAACGATGCGTCAGACCGGTGCCGACATGAGCCGCAAGTATAAAGAGACTTCTCGTGGTGGACTGGCGGTGAACGTGACGGAATGTTGAAGCCCGCGGAACGCCAGTTACAAGTCTGGGGGGCAAGTCACTCTGCCCTTCATGACTGTTTGTGAAAAGGTGTCAGGAACCGATTTGGTTCAAGCAGCAGTTGGATTTCCAACGAATCGAAAGAGACCGACGAATCTAATGGAGCATCGACCGCTAGACTCTTATTCGAGGTCTCCCTGAATTCACGCAGGGAAACGGATTAAGATATGGTCTCACTCGAAGAGATTTCGTCTTAAAAGCTATGCCTGCCACTTTGATTCGCCGCCAACAATGGTCTCAACTGCGCGACCTTGAAACGACTGGCCTTGGAACGGGCTGTTGCTCGAACGACTCAAACTCTCCGCAACCTCGTACGTCCAGCTTTTCTTTGGATCAATCACGACCAGATCCGCGGCCGCGCCTGCTTTCATGGTACCGCCCGGGATGTTCATCAGCCGAGCAGGATTGGTTGACATCTTGCGGATCACATCCGACCAGTCCAACACGCCTTTGGCAATCAAGAACGTCGACACTTGAGCCAGCGCGGTATCTAACGCGATCATGCCAAAGGGCACCGCATCCAATTCGAGCATCTTTTTCTCCTGCGAAAAAGGTCTATGCCCGCTGCTGATAATGTCGATCGTACCGTCTTGTAAGCCATTGCAGATCTCTTCCACATGGGATCTTGAACGCAACGGCGGATTGACCTTTAGGCTGGCATCAAAGCTGACCATCATTTCGTCCAGCATATGCGTGTTGGCAACGAAGACACCGGTAGTAAACTCAATGCTTCGAGCTCGTACGCGGCGACAGATCTCAACACTGCCGGCGGTCGAGATACTGTTGAGATGCAGCTTGCCGCCGGTTGCTTCCACCAATCGCAAGTTTCGCGAAGTAGCTAGATCTTCTGCTTCTGCGGGCAACGGTGCCAGCCCTAAACGCAATTGGGTGAGATCTTCGTGCATCACGCCCAAGGCTGACAGGCTGACGACTTCCGGCGTCTCCAAGATCGGGCGATCAAACATCACGCAGTACTCTAGTGCCCGCTTGAGCAACGCGGTGTTCTCGATCGGCGCAGGTGCGTCGCTGAAGCCAATTGCGCCTGCTTCAAACAACGATCCGATTTCAGCCAGCTCTTCTCCGCGCCTTGCCTTGCTAACACAGCCCAGCACATAAGCTCGCGCTAGATTGCAGCGCGCCGCGCGTTGCTGCACAAACTGAACGCCTGCGGCAGTGTCCAGCGGTGGCAGCGTGTTGGCCGAACACACGACGCTTGTAAAGCCACCGGCCAGCGCCGCTCGCAAGCCACTGTCCATCGTCTCGTCTTCCTCACGACCAGGCTCACCCAGTTCGGCTCCCAAGTCAATCAAACCGGGAGCAAGTATAAGGCCCTTTAGATCTCGTCGCTGGCAGTTGGTCGGCAAGTCGCCGTCGGTAGGGTTAATCGCCTTGATGATTCCGTCCACCATCAGTAATCGACCGGCGCGGTCAATATTCTGCGACGGGTCAATCAAACGAGCATTCTCAAATAAGACAGCGCTGGTTGCCATGAGTTACTTTGATTCCGCTTTCTGTTCCACGAAACTAGCTAAGACGTCCTTGGGGACCGCTTTAAGAAGTAACGCTAAGGCCGCCATTCGTATGAACACTCCGTTGGAAACTTGTTCTAAAATCACTGAATGCGAACCATCGGCCACATCGGCGGTCAATTCCACACCGCGATTGATTGGCCCTGGTGCCATGATCAATACGTCTGGCTTGGTCTTCTTCATACGCACCGAGTTCATCGCGTACAACAATGCGTACTCATGCACGGATGGAAACGCTTTGATGCGCAAGCGTTCAAATTGAATTCGCAGCAAGTTCAAAACATCACAACGTTCCAAGATCGCGTCTAAATTATAAGCGACCTCCACGCCATACTCTTCCCAGCGCTTCGAGACCAGCGTCGGCGGTCCACACACAATGGGCTTGGCACCCAGTTTTAACAAGCCCCAAATATTTGACCGCGCGGTACGAGAATGAGCGATATCACCCACCAAAGCCACCGTCAGTCCAACCATGCTGCCGCGATGTTGGCGGATCGTGAGGATATCCAGCAACCCTTGCGTAGGATGCTCATGCGGTCCATCTCCTGCATTAAGTATTGAGCACTTGAGATATTTGGCCAACAAGTGGGGAGTGCCCGGCGTGGCATGTCGCACGACCACCGCGTCGACGCCCATCGCTTCAATCGTTTTGGCAGTATCGATAAAGGTCTCGCCTTTGGAGACGCTGGAACCGGACGAAGAAAACTCAATCGTATCAGCTCCCAGGCGTTTGGCCGCCAGCGAAAAACTGTTGCGAGTCCGCGTGCTATTTTCAAAAAAAAGATTAGCGATCGTGCGGCCCCGCAGCCAATCCAGCTTGATGCGTCCGCCCTCGGTCCGCGCCTTCAAATGCTCGGCTAGATCCAGAACCAGCGTAATTTGCTGGGCCGTCAGCGATTCCAATTCTAATAAATGTTCATCCAGCATATCGCCCCCAATGTGTTGCGAAGATTGTGCGCATTCGACACAAAACAACAAGTGGCATTCCTAATGATTCTGGCGTTCGAACCAATCGTAGGCATCGAACAGCGATTCTCGCAAGTTATCGCCATGCCGCAGGAGCGAAGCTTGCCAGAAATCGCTGCTCAGCAAATCATCGGCCGCACTAGACGTCTCACGCAACAAATGACTTACAACCAAGTGATCGGTGACGGCTGACCGCTGCGTGCGGTGCAACTCTTCAAAACCGAACATTGGTTGATGGGCTGTGATCAATAGACGCTGATTCAACAAGTAGGCATTGATGATCGAGCGACATTTTCCCCACCATGAAAGTTGTTCGTAGCCGTCGATCGCAAAGACTCCCTCGCGTCCGCAGCTATGCTGAGCCCAACTGGACGGGAAAGTGCGCTGGGCTGTCGTCAATCGAACGCTGCCTGTCGGTACAGATCGCTGGTCAAGTTTGCTCAGCAGCGTACAGAGCAACGTCGATTTGCCTGTCCCATGCGGACCAATCAAGCTCATGCGAGCCCGCTTCCGAGCTAAAAGCTGATCGACCATCACGTCGCATCGAGCGGCGGAGTACGCTTCAACCGTGCTCGACACTCCCTCAGGAACCTCGAACAAGTACTCGTTCGCATCGGGCCGGAGGTATCGCGTTGAGAACGGGTTGATTTCGCCGGTCATGAAACTGCTTTACTAAACGCGACGAATGAAACGTGAAGCATAACTGCGGACCTGTTTGCCATTGAGCACATGGAACATCCGCAATTGTTGCAGCGTCGCATCACTAAACTTGCTAGCCGGTAAGTGCACTAAGGTCTTTCCGAAATGCTTGGCAGTCTTCTTCCAAACCAGCGTGGGGGCCACCGGCGAAAGCAACGCCACATGCTTGGAATCACAATTGGCACATGCGCCTCCAATCAACCGCTGCTCCAGCGTGTCACAAAAATCCAGTTGCTTGTCAGTCCAAATGTCCTGCACAAATCGAGGCGGATAGATCAACATCGTACCGCCGTACGTCGATAGACCAATGCCAGGTCCTAGCATCTCTTGTTGGAAGTTCGTCGCATAAAACGCGAGCGTCGATTCTTCGCCATGCTCCGCAAACCATGTCGCTCGCCAAGGGTAATCGCGAGGGTCTGCCGGGACATCGAACAGCATCACGCACGCATCCAATTTGCCAACGCTGGGCGGAATGCGTTTGACATAAATTTGTGAATCATACCAGTGCCGCAGAGTTTCTCGAATGTCGATACCATCCATCAGAGACGTGCTGAACTTTTCGCTCTGTGCAAGATCGGAAGAGATAACTTGCTGAGCTCGCTCCATCAAGCGTGAGCGAAAAGACTCGATCGATTTGTCTTCTGGAGGCCACGAACACTGTGCATACGGATTCCACTGCATCGCCCAGCGTCGTGAGTCGATCTTCTTCGGGCGTGGATTCAATTCGATGGACCGCCACTGAAGAGTAGGACTATCCAAGCGATTGATGGCGGTGCAAATCTCACCATCGGGTAACTGTAGATCCCCGATACCGAAACGAACCGTCGGCAACGCCATGTAATCGGAGTAGGAATACTCCTTAGCCGCCTCAATCACGTGGATGGCGTATTGATCGCCGACGATTTGTTTCGCGGAGGTCACGATCGTATAGAAATCTGGCGTCAGGCGTCGATCTAATAAAGTCAGATTGCGAATGTACTGCATGCATTGGTTCAGCATCAACGGCGAGATATTACGTGCTCGGTCACGCAAGTCGGCTTTGTAAGTTTGTCGGGCGGTGATCAACAGATGCTTTACAAAATCGACGGAAGCAGACGCGGCATGAATGGCGCCATGTTCGCGAAGCCTTTCATGGACCGCTGTGGCGTAAGGCAGTTCGGCTAAAAAGAATAATAGCGAGCGGTCATCGATTTGAGCGGTGAAGGGGACTTCTAGATCGGCATCGGAGAACTCATCCAGTTCGATCTGGTGATCGGTATAAGTTTTCCGTAGCCAAGGCCACATAGCCAATGGGCATAAAGCGATGACGTTTTGGTAGTGTTGTTCTGATTGATGGATGCTGCGTGCAAGATATTGGACTCGTTCCAGTTGCAGTTCGTTATCCATGGGCCCGATGGCTGGCAGCATCGCGGTGGCAAAGGTCTCAAGGCTGCATTCTCGCAGCGCGTACGCGTCCGCCGTTAGGGAAGTAAACGGAGTGAAATCTGCAGTTGGCAGGTCCCCAAAGACGATAGGGATATGTTCGCCGATGGCATATCGAATCGCCGCGATAACTGCTTGGCAGGGATCGATAGGAACATAGAAGGCTCGACGTTTAGGGGCAGTGGATTCGTCGTCTTGGTCTTCAGACCAAGGCTCGCTGGTGGAAGAGAAGTCAAGTTGGCTTTCGCTGCTTTCAACTTGAATGACGGTTGATACCAGCGGCAGATCGTTAACCGCTTCCAGTACGCGCGTGCGAATTTCCAGCGGGAGGGGGACCAGTAAGCAATCGAACTTTTGGTCAAACAGCCATCGTTCGATAGCTCGCGCGTAGGAGCCATCGCTATTGATGACGGGAACCAGACGCGTGTGGTTGCTAAGTCGAAAGGGATCCATGGGGTACGACCGGTATTGGACGATGGTTGATCAAAAGAGTCTCACGGGGCTTAAGCGTTATTATGTTGTGCATCGCCGCGAAGTAAAAGGGCTAAACCAAGCCACGACGCGAACGACGCGGGGCGTTGGTAGAGTATTTGTTGTATGAGATTGGTTTGGTTGAGGGTTAATTGTTCACAGTTCGTCATCCCTCCGCCTCTAGGACAAGCCAATTCAGGAATTGCAGCCGATAACAGGCGTATGTCGATTCGAACTGTGTAATGCGTAGCGCAGGTGTCTGTGGCCCACGCACAGCCAAAGCTCATCAAACGACAAATATTTTTTCGTTTGCAAGGTTTTTCGCAGACCCTGTGACCAGACGTGTCAAAGCGTCTGTTTATGTTATTTGGAAATCGAAGCAATGCGAGTCGATGCGCTACAAGTGCAAACCTCGTGCGTGGCATACTCTGGGCGCAGGCGACTTGTATAATGGAAGCCAAAGTGAGGGTGAAGTGAAACGAATTTATGCACATAGCTTACCGAATTGTCCGGTTGATGAATGGGAGTTGATGGGCGAGCACGAATCGAGTGTCGCAAAATATTGCAGTTCGTTTCTTGCTCGAATTGATCCGCAACTCGCCCCCTGGGGCGAACTATTAGGCCGCTGGCACGACCTGGGAAAGTACTCGCAGGCATTTCAAAACTACCTTCTAAAGACGCTGGAAGATTCTCACACGTCAGAGATGCGAGGCAAGGTAGATCATTCGACAGCAGGTGCTATTCATGCGATCAAACAATTTCCAGAAAGTCACAAGCCCATCAGTCATGCGTTGGCATTTTGCATCGCGGGACATCATGCGGGTTTAGCCAACGCAATCGCAGAAGGTTCCCCGCGACCGCTTCGAGATCGGCTAACGAAAACGGTGGAGAGTTATGAGGCTTCAGAATCTGTACTCAAAGCATGTCCTTTGCAGTTTCCGCAGCGACTGCATGCGACCTTTCAGGGGATCTGGACCAAGGTGCACCGCAAGGAGAGCGTTAACGAAAATACGGCTGTCGCATCCTTTTCTTGGGCCTTCTTTGTGCGAATGCTGTTCTCTTGTTTAGTTGATGCGGACTTCTTGGCTACCGAGCAGTTCATGAGTCCCGACAATTATGAGCAGCGGCCGCAATGTAAGTACAACTTTACTGAGCTAAGTAACGCATTAGATAATGAGATCGTCCGGTTAAATGAAAACCGCAGTGGGAGTGTTCATGAAATTCGGCAAGAAATACTAGCTGCCTGCAATACTGCAGCTATGAATAGGCCCGGACTATTTTCATTGACAGTGCCAACCGGGGGCGGAAAGACGCTCGCAAGCTTGAGTTTCGCTCTACGACATGTCAAAGCCAATCTGTCGCATCGCTTTGAAAGAGTCATTGTCGCCATTCCATTTACGAGCATCATCGAGCAGACGGCAAGAGTATATCAAAGCGTTTTTCAGAATCTTGGAAGCGATATCGTCCTTGAATCGCACAGCAATATCGAACCTGCTAACGAAACACAGTGGAGTAGGCTAGCGTCCCAAAATTTTGATGCCCCTATCGTCGTAACGACTAACGTGCAACTTTTTGAGTCGTTGTTTTCGAATCGACCACGGCAGTGCCGAAAACTGCATAACATCGCTCGAAGTATCATCATCTTGGATGAAGCCCAAACACTGCCAATTGAGTTACTCAAGCCAACACTCTTGGCGATACAAGAATTGGTAGGGCATTACGAGTGCAGCGTCGTATTGTGTACTGCCACTCAGCCGACTTTGACGTTTCGAGATGATTTTAAGATCGGCTTACAAGCAGCCCAAGAGATCATCCCAAAGTCGATGAATTTGTTCGACCGAATGCGCCGCGTAAACGTGAGCTACATCGGGGAACGCACAATAGAATCACTTGCGTCCGAATTGTCAGAGAGTGAACAATTCCTTTGTATACAAAATACGCGACCAGATGCTACGAAGACCTATCGTGCTTTGCAAAATATTCAAGCTGACGACGGACTGTTCATGCTCAGTACGTTCATGTGCCCGCGTCATCGTACGCAAACCTTAAAGAAGATTCGCCGTCGGCTGAAAGAGGGAGAGTCATGTAGGGTTGTAAGCACGCAGTTGATCGAAGCCGGAGTTGATGTTGACTTCCCAATTGTCTATCGAGCTATCGCTGGCCTTGATTCAATCGCGCAAGCAGCAGGCCGATGCAACCGCGAGGGCAAACTATCAACTGGCCAAGTGCGAGTATTTAAATTACCGAACCGACTGCCGCCAGGAATGCTAACCAGCACAGCGGATACAACCCTCGGCTTGCTCGATCAATTTCAAAGCGACTTGATCTCCCCTGAAGCGGTCGAGTCATATTTTCGTATGCACTATTGGCGGAATGAATCGCTTTGGGATCGCTATGACATCCTTTCAATGCATAAGGATGCGAGGGTTGCTCATATTGAGTTCTCCGATATTGCGGAGGCCTACAAAATTATTCGCGACACAGCAGTTCGAGTCTTTGTTCCATATGGCAAAAAGGGGAAGTGGTTGCATGATCGCATTCGCAAGTCACATCCAATGGTTCATCCTCTGACTCGAGAAGAACGAAAAGAAATTGAGCGATATAGCATATCACTCTTCGAAAATATCGTCATACCGAACATCGGCAAGGACTTCGAATATGCCTACGACGGCCAATACATTCTGCTGTTAAATCCAAGTATGTATGACGATGAAGTCGGTTTCGACGGTAGCAAGCATGGCTTCATCGATTTTGGTACACTCGTCATTTAATACTCGAAATCGATGGCTTTAACACCAGTTTATTGAAAAGGTCTATCTATGTCACGAAAAATTCAATACTTCGCACTTCGGGCTTGGGGCGATTTCGCTTGCTTTACACGGCCAGAAATGAAGATCGAACGAGTCTCGTACGACGTAATCACGCCATCGGCTGCTCGTGGCATCTTCGAAGCAATCTATTGGAAACCGGAAATTCGTTGGTGCATCGATCGTATTCATGTCCTGACTCCCATTCGGTTTTCGAATATTCGGCGAAATGAAGTCGCCTCCAAAATTCCAGTTGGCTCAGTTTCGGCAGTTATGAAAAGTGGTGGGCCACTAGCCCTATATATCGAATCTGATCGACAGCAACGAGCTTCGATGGTCCTTCGGGATGTTGAATACGTCTTGGAAGCTCACTTTGAATTACGCTCGGGCACAGACAACTTGCAAAAGCATTCCGAGATGTTCAAGCGGCGTGCAGAGCGTGGGCAGTATTTTCATCATCCCTACCTCGGATGCCGCGAGTTCCCAGCCAATATCGAATTGGTTCAAGGCGAGATACCACCCTCCAGTTTGACCGGAGCTACCGACCTTGGCTGGATGCTTAACGACCTTGATTTTGAACATGGAATGCAGCCCATGTTTTTTCGTGCTTCCATGATCAATGGTGTTATTGACGTGCCACGTACCGAGATGCAAGGAGTCAAGGCATGATCCTTCAGTTACTGGAAGCCTACTATCAACGCCTTGCGAGTTCGGGTGATGAGTCACTGATTGTTCCCGGCTACAGTCGGCAAAATATCACGTTTTGCATCACACTGAAATCCAATGGCGAGTTGATTGGAATCTTTGATGAACGTGATGCGACTGGCAAGAAAGCGGTGCCTCGAAAACTGCAGGTGCTTGGGGCTGCCAAACCATCTGGAAGCGGAATCAATCCTTGTACGCTCTGGGATAACATGGCATATCTGCTTGGATTCAAGCCGGATGACGAAAAGCCCGAACGGACTCGACAAACCTTCGAAGCTTCACGCGAACATCACTTGAGCCTGCAAGCATCGATCAATGATCCGGAGTTCGATGCGGTTTGCAATTTTTTTAAGGCATGGCATCCCGAGGATTCGTCAAACCATCCGATTCTGGCGGATCTTTCAACCGGTTTTGGAGTCTTTCGGATCGTCGATCAAACGCACTTCGTACATGAGTCGACGGGTGTAAGCAAATGGTGGCAATCGCAACTTAGCAAAAAATCGGCAGAACCTGAAACGCCCGATTTTACAAACTCGATGCAGTGTCTCGTTTCTGGCGTGCCATCGATGATCGCACGCATACATGAACCCAAAATCCAGGGTGTCAACGGTGCGCAATCAGCCGGAGCATTGCTGGTGAGCTTCAACTTCGATGCTGCCGAATCGTATTCGCGAAAGCAGAGCTATGTAGCACCTGTTAGCGAGCAATCCGCGTTTCGTTATGCGGTGGCCTTGAATCGGTTGTTGGATCGCAACCTTGGCCAACGCATCCAAGTCGGCGACACAACCACCGTATTTTGGACAGCTCAGGCCGCTCCAATTGAGAACTTCTTCACTAGCTTGATTGATTCGGGGACCGTTGAAGACGAGCAACTGAAAGCTGACTTGCTCAAAACACTGAAGCGAATTAGCCGCGGCGAATATGTCAGTGAACTTGGAGATCCAGCCACAGAATTTTACGTGCTGGGACTTTCACCAAACGCGGCTCGTATTGCCATTCGTTATTGGTGGCAAGGAACCATTGGCGAAATTGTCAAGAATATTGGGCTGCACTTCGAAGATTTGGCAATTACAAAGCCGGTCAAAGCACCAGAGTTTCCGGCGGCGTGGCAAATACTTCGCGAGACAGCGAGAGAATCCAAAGACGTACCCCCGAATCTCACAGGGGCACTCATGCGTTCTATTCTTGAAGGCATCGCCTACCCTGCCATTCTGTTCCAATGTCTGATGCGACGTATCAAAGCAGATGCGAATGTTTCTCCAATTCGAGCTGCTGCAATCAAAGCGTGTCTCAACCGATCTTTCCGTCTCAATCCCAGTCGTTCTGTTTTAGCGAGGAGCTTAGAAATGTCACTCAATAAAGACCGTCCCGAAGTTGCCTACCAACTTGGTAGATTGTTTGCCCTGCTGGAAAAGACGCAGGAAGACGCTTCTGGCGGGAATCTGAATGCAACTATCAAGGACCGTTTCTTCAGTGCGGCTTCCGCCACGCCAGCAATGGTTTTCCCACGGTTGATTCGCATGAATCAGCATCACGTTGGCAAGCTCTCCTCTCCGGCATTTCAAGTGAATGCAGAGAAGCGGATGCAAGAAGTTTTCGATCGGATCGATACTTTTCCAAACCATCTCAACATGAACGACCAAGGCTTGTTTGCAATTGGTTATTACCATCAACGTCAGGACTTCTTTACCAAGAAGGATACGGAAACGCCCATCCAAGAAGTTGCTACAAATTAGTCACATACTCCTCAGAAATTTCACATCTCATTTTTCTTACACTGAAAGATTACTTCCATGAATCGATACGACTTTGTTTATTTATTTGATGTTCTTGATGGCAATCCAAACGGTGATCCAGATGCCGGTAACCTGCCTCGTGTGGATGCAGAAACAGGGCAAGGGTTGGTTACGGACGTTTGCTTGAAGCGAAAAGTCCGAAACTATGTCGGATTGACGCACGGAGAGAAGCCACCATATGAAATCTATGTCAAAGAACGAGCGATCCTCAATGGTCAGCATGACCGAGCATGGCAAGCGATAGAACCTAAAGCAGACGCAAAGACCAAAAAGAATCTCCCCAAAGATGCGGCCAAGGCCAAGCAGATTGTTGAATGGATGTGCAAGAACTTCTTTGACGTGCGCGCCTTTGGTGCTGTGATGACAACAGGAGTCAACTGCGGACAAGTGCGTGGCCCAATCCAGCTTTCCTTTTCTCGCAGCATTGATCCAATCGTGTCAGCAGAACATGCCGTTACTCGCTGCGCCGTGACGACCCAAGCTGAATCGGATGCGCAAGAAGGCGGCAACCGTACGATTGGTCGAAAGTTCACAGTGCCATACGCACTCTATCGCTGCCATGGATTCATCAATCCGCATTTGGCAAACCAAACGTCTTTCACAGACGAAGACCTAGCTTTGTTTTGGAAGGCTCTTGAGAACATGTTCGACACCGATCGTTCCGCGTCACGCGGACAAATGGCGGCTAGAAAACTCTATGTCTTTAAACACAAAGATGCCTTGGGTAACGCCCCTGCCCACCGACTCTTTGACCGCATCAAAGTTGGCCGATCTAACGGACAGATTGCTCCGCGAAGCTTTGAAGAATACCAGTCGGGAATTTCAATCGACCAATCACAGATGCCCGAAGGTGTTGAGTTGATCGAGATGTTTTAGCGGTTCGCTGAACGATTCGACTCAAAGGTAAATCGGCGAGTCTCGGATTTGTTATGATTCGTAATGCGGACGGGCCAACGGGATGACTCGCCGTCGATGATTGTTTCCAATTCCACGTTACAATCATGAATGACTTGAGGCTGGCGCAAGATCGCAAAATCAGGACCTAATTGGCCAAGCTCGATTACCTGTGTAGACGTGTGCAGTCGAAGCTTCACATCCGCAGAAAATGTCTTGTTGACGTTAGCAATCATGAGTATTCCTGTTATTGAATTACACGCTCAATTGTACGCCGAACGCGCTGGCGCGAAGATCGATTCATGCTTAGGGACTGGTACTCAAGGTACCGTTTTTGTCCTGAACAATCTATCCCAATCGCGGCGGACCGCTGTCAAATTCCACCAACACAAGATTGCATTCTACAGAGAAGTTGGCGTCTATGAACGATTATCCGATTTAGCGATTGATGAGGTTTGTGGATTAATGGTCCCACAACTAGTTGGCTATAACGAGGAATTCTTGGCCATCGAAATGACGATCGTGAGCCCTCCGTTTTGCCTGGATTTTGGTGGAGCTTACCTGGACCATCCTCCCGACTACAGCGAAGAAGTGTGGGACGATTGGCGTTCTATGAAAGCGGAACTGTTCGAAGGGAATTGGTCTACGGTCGAGGAAATCCTCGCGGAATTTCGTTCTTTTGGAATCTTCATTGCCGACATCAATCCAGGAAATATTCGTTTCAAGTAATCGCTACCAGGCTAGGTTCGACTCAATATGCAATTTACCGAAGACCGACTATTGCCGATTTCTGCCTTACAACACTTGGTCTACTGCAAACGCCAATGCGCTCTGATCCATATCGAACAAGTATGGAGCGAAAACTCTCTCACCGCCGAAGGTCAAATCCTTCACAAAAAGACCAATACTGCTGCCGATGAAACGCTTTCTGGCAATCGAATCGCGCGTAGTATGGACCTTGTCTCGCTGCGTTTGGGATTAGTTGGCATATCGGACGTGGTTGAATTCACCGCACCAACTGGCGCATCGCCTTATCGAGCCCTTCAAACTGCCTTGCACAGCGATGCTCCCGATCGATTCAAGGACTGGATCATCACGCCCGTCGAGTTCAAACGCGGCAAACCAAAGACCTCCAAAATCTGGGGCGATTGCGATCGAGTTCAATTGTGCGCCCAAGCTCTTTGCATCGAAGAGATGTTAAGCGTCTGCATCCCGTCAGGTCAGCTCTTCTATGGCACACAACGCAGACGATTCGATGTTGCGTTTGACGAAGCTTTGCGATCAAAGACAGAAGCACTCGCGAAAGAGTTACATGAGCTACTTTATCAGCCCGCTCTCCCGTCTCCAGTCAACGACAACCGGTGCAAACGCTGCTCGCTGATCGAACTCTGCATGCCCAAACATTCACAATCCTCTAGAATGGCCAGCCAATGGCTCCATCGGCAACTGAAATTCCAGCTTGATTCAGAAAACGACGATTTATAATGAAGCAGCATCTCAACACCTTGTTTGTCACTACCGAGGGAGCATACTTGGCCAAAGAGGGAGCCGCTGTCGCCGTGCGGATTGAAAAGAAAGTACGCCTAAGACTTCCGCTGCACAATCTAGATGGGATTGTGTGCTTTGGACGCGTGGGCGCAAGTCCAAGCTTACTAGCAGCATGTGCCAATGCCGGCGTGACGCTATCTTTCTTGACGACTTATGGAAAGTTTCAAGCAAGAGTGCTGGGCTTCACATCAGGAAATGTCATGTTGCGCCGCCAGCAATATCGCATGAGTGATAGCGAGCCAGCGTCTTTGTCGATTGCAAAATCCATTGTGTACGGCAAGATCGCCAACTGTCGACATGTGCTGATGCGAAGTGCTAGGGATGCTGACGATACTGTACGTGGGCAATCGCTCCGCAAGGCCTCCGATGATTTAAAGCACCGTCTGCGATATGCCAAAGAATCGACAAGTCTCGATCAGTTGCGTGGTGTCGAGGGTGAAGCCGCCTCAACCTACTTTTCCGTATTTAATCAGATGCTCTTTGGCGATCCGGCGTTGACGATGAATGGCCGCAGTCGTCGGCCACCGAGAGATCCGGTCAATGCCATGCTTTCGTTTTTATATGTAATTCTTGGCCACGATATTCGTAGTGCCTGTGAATCCGTAGGGCTCGACCCTCAAGTTGGCTTTCTGCATCGCGATCGCCCCGGGCGACCCAGTTTGGCATTAGACCTTATGGAGGAGTTTCGCCCGATTCTTGTCGATCGGTACGTTTTGACATTGATTAATCGTCGCCAAGTTACCGCTAGTGACTTTGAAACGCAGCCTTCTGGCGGAATTGTCATGAAGGATTCCGCAAGGAAGCTTCTCTTAAAAGGTTGGCAGGAACGGAAGCAGGAAAACTTGCTCCATGAGTTTGCTGACGAGAAAGTATCGGTGGGTTTCTTCCCACACTTGCAAGCTCGATTATTGGCCAGACATATTCGAGGCGATCTTGATGCTTATCCTCCTTGCTTTTGGAAGTGATCGATGTACATGCTAGTGACCTATGACGTTTCAACGGTAGACAAAGCAGGGCAAAAGCGGTTGCGAGCGGTCGCGAAGATTTGCTTGGAGTATGGGCAGCGAGTTCAGAATTCGGTATTCGAGATGAAGCTTGACCCGTCACAGTGGGCCGCTTGTTCTGCGAGGTTGAACGAGACGATTGATCCGACGCAGGATAGTCTGCGGTATTATCATCTTGGAAGTAACTGGAGCAATCGTGTGGAGCATATTGGATTGCGCCGCGATCTAGACATTGACGGATTTCTAAATATTTAGGGTGCGAACCTTCAGTGCAAGCTCAATCTATGCAGGTTTCGCGGAGCCGTAAAGTCTTCTGCGACGGCAGCTTACAGAAAAGTTCTTTACGGGAAAGCAATTTTGTGGGCAGATCTTTTAGCTTTCGCGGAAAAGGCGAGCTAACTCTATTCATGAGCACGGTTTACAATGTCCGCAGTCGCGGCTCGTACGAGCCGCGTGGATTGAAACATGAGATTACCTCGTACGATACGACTGATAGGGGTCGCGGCTCGTACGAGCCGCGTGGATTGAAACAGACGTTGGTCCTGCGTGATGGCTACAAGTGGTTTGTCGCGGCTCGTACGAGCCGCGTGGATTGAAACATCTACGTCAGGCTCCCAGCAGAACGCGTCACGAGTCGCGGCTCGTACGAGCCGCGTGGATTGAAACCGCAGCGGCCAGAGCACTTGCCACGGCCACCGTGTCGCGGCTCGTACGAGCCGCGTGGATTGAAACTGCTAGATCAACCAGCGGTTTGTCACTCATCCTGATGTCGCGGCTCGTACGAGCCGCGTGGATTGAAACAAATGCTCTACAACATAACCACGCTAAACTTTTCGTCGCGGCTCGTACGAGCCGCGTGGATTGAAACAGTCCTGCGAACACCGAACGCGTCAAGGCGATCCAGTCGCGGCTCGTACGAGCCGCGTGGATTGAAACCACCGGCCATTGAGCCGGTGACGCTGGACGAGATGTCGCGGCTCGTACGAGCCGCGTGGATTGAAACCTGCAGTCAATCATACGCCGGGGCTGATGGCGTGAGTCGCGGCTCGTACGAGCCGCGTGGATTGAAACAAACCGGGGATCGATGTACCTTTCGGTGGTCCGGTCGCGGCTCGTACGAGCCGCGTGGATTGAAACAACGCTTCGCAACATTCTTCGCAGTTGCATGGCGTCGCGGCTCGTACGAGCCGCGTGGATTGAAACGACATGGAGATTTTCGCAAAGGCTTGGCAGGACGTCGCGGCTCGTACGAGCCGCGTGGATTGAAACGGCATTCGGCACGGCAAACCGGCATCGCGCACCACGTCGCGGCTCGTACGAGCCGCGTGGATTGAAACAGTCTTGTCCATCCGGTTTGCGTCATCCTTGCCGAGTCGCGGCTCGTACGAGCCGCGTGGATTGAAACTGAACCAATTCATCAGCCGCCCTAACCGTCAACGTCGCGGCTCGTACGAGCCGCGTGGATTGAAACAGTGAATCAGTGGCTAAAAAAGCGTTGGTTGCTGCGTCGCGGCTCGTACGAGCCGCGTGGATTGAAACTGTCCTGAATGAGTGGGAGCGAAATTGCCTCAAGGTCGCGGCTCGTACGAGCCGCGTGGATTGAAACGCGTACCGTCCGTTTCATGGACCGCCGCTAGGGCGTCGCGGCTCGTACGAGCCGCGTGGATTGAAACACATTTGGCCAAAGTTACGGCTTTTTGCGTGGGAGTCGCGGCTCGTACGAGCCGCGTGGATTGAAACCTTAGTCACTAATCCATCCCCCAAGCAGTAAACAGTCGCGGCTCGTACGAGCCGCGTGGATTGAAACGATTTGTTTTCTTATTTGAACCAAGCCCCGAAGCGTCGCGGCTCGTACGAGCCGCGTGGATTGAAACATTTTCTGCGATCACTGACGGGCATACTCACGAGTCGCGGCTCGTACGAGCCGCGTGGATTGAAACAAACTTGGTCCCGACTCCGCAGCCATGGGGCTCGTCGCGGCTCGTACGAGCCGCGTGGATTGAAACTTTCTGCTGTTTGTGGCCATGCTGTGGTCATTTTGTCGCGGCTCGTACGAGCCGCGTGGATTGAAACGATATACTTAGCGCAAATTGGCGCTAGTTAGTCTGTCGCGGCTCGTACGAGCCGCGTGGATTGAAACATCGCAGGCTGTAAAACCGATTCAATCTGGACGAGTCGCGGCTCGTACGAGCCGCGTGGATTGAAACGACGTTAGCCGGGTGAGCCATGCGGGCTAGCCGGGTCGCGGCTCGTACGAGCCGCGTGGATTGAAACTTGGGCCGGGAGCCGATGGTGAGTGATCTGCAGCGGGGTCGCGGCTCGTACGAGCCGCGTGGATTGAAACTTTGTTGCGCGAGAAATCGACAATCATCTTCCCGTCGCGGCTCGTACGAGCCGCGTGGATTGAAACCTCGAGCTGCCTTCGAACGGATTTGATGCTATGTCGCGGCTCGTACGAGCCGCGTGGATTGAAACCGCTCAAGCTCGCGGTACGGCTCCAACTCCCGGTCGCGGCTCGTACGAGCCGCGTGGATTGAAACAAATATCGTGTCACCGCCTGCTGGGGATACTTGGGTCGCGGCTCGTACGAGCCGCGTGGATTGAAACGATCAGTGCTCTACGCATCGGACGAGCAGCTAGGTCGCGGCTCGTACGAGCCGCGTGGATTGAAACTTGTTAAAGAACTGACCAAGCTTGACGAAATCGGTCGCGGCTCGTACGAGCCGCGTGGATTGAAACCTGCTCCGGGCTCCGGATGCACCGTGCTTTAGCGTCGCGGCTCGTACGAGCCGCGTGGATTGAAACTGGTGGGCGTCGTATCATCCGGGGCACCCGGCGGGTCGCGGCTCGTACGAGCCGCGTGGATTGAAACATCGTTAAGGATGGCTGGCTTGTTCCGTACGCTGGTCGCGGCTCGTACGAGCCGCGTGGATTGAAACGTGGAAGGGGACCGAGGGGCAGGCGGTTCTGATGCGAGTCGCGGCTCGTACGAGCCGCGTGGATTGAAACAACATGAATAACCATGTGAAGATTGCGGCAGACGTCGCGGCTCGTACGAGCCGCGTGGATTGAAACGTTTTCAGGTCCTCAAGCGTTCGAACCGCCGGAGGTCGCGGCTCGTACGAGCCGCGTGGATTGAAACATAAAACCTCCGGGCAAGCGTGCGTGCACTTAGGTCGCGGCTCGTACGAGCCGCGTGGATTGAAACAGCAACCATCCGACCTCGTCGCATTCATCCAGCGGGTCGCGGCTCGTACGAGCCGCGTGGATTGAAACCATCTGCTGCTGCAACCGCGACTCCAACTGAGCCGTCGCGGCTCGTACGAGCCGCGTGGATTGAAACACTGTGGAGCGTGCGAGCTCGATTAAGCGGCTTGTCGCGGCTCGTACGAGCCGCGTGGATTGAAACCGCAGGAGCGGGATGTGATCAATCTGGTTGAGCTGTCGCGGCTCGTACGAGCCGCGTGGATTGAAACAAAGGTTGAGGCGGACTCGGCACGGGCAATTGAGGCGTCGCGGCTCGTACGAGCCGCGTGGATTGAAACAACTCGAACGGCACGACCTCCCAGGCCTCGAACCGTCGCGGCTCGTACGAGCCGCGTGGATTGAAACTCATCCTTAACCGGAGGATTGATCAGATCGCCCGTCGCGGCTCGTACGAGCCGCGTGGATTGAAACGATGTGGGTCGGTGCGTCGAGTATCGCTGGCTTGTCGCGGCTCGTACGAGCCGCGTGGATTGAAACGTGCAGTTGCGCGATGCTGGGAACGAGCGTGCTTGTCGCGGCTCGTACGAGCCGCGTGGATTGAAACGAGGGGTTGGTCGCGCTTACCAAGATGATGGAGGTCGCGGCTCGTACGAGCCGCGTGGATTGAAACCGTTTATGTGAGGTGCCGTGTGTTGCGTGCTTTGGTCGCGGCTCGTACGAGCCGCGTGGATTGAAACATTTTGCCCTCGCAGTACACTCGATCCCCAGCGCGTCGCGGCTCGTACGAGCCGCGTGGATTGAAACACACAGAGGCATAAGGCAAATCCCTAACTTTTAGGGTCGCGGCTCGTACGAGCCGCGTGGATTGAAACTAACCGCCTTCCCGCGTACTAGCAAATAGTCCTTGTCGCGGCTCGTACGAGCCGCGTGGATTGAAACTTTGTGCACGCGAACGGTGCGAGGCCTCACGGGTAGTCGCGGCTCGTACGAGCCGCGTGGATTGAAACCTGCTCCCCTAGCACCTCCATCGGCTCCAGCGACGTCGCGGCTCGTACGAGCCGCGTGGATTGAAACAACGCCGCCGGATCAAGCTTGCCCGCAGCCGAACTGTCGCGGCTCGTACGAGCCGCGTGGATTGAAACACGCCACAGCCCCGTCACCGACGTACCCGAGTACGTCGCGGCTCGTACGAGCCGCGTGGATTGAAACCGGATCGGCGGCGATGAGTTTGCTTACTGCGGGCGGGTCGCGGCTCGTACGAGCCGCGTGGATTGAAACAATGTTATTAGACGACAGGACCAGTCCGCTGGGCGTCGCGGCTCGTACGAGCCGCGTGGATTGAAACCTCAGCCATCCCCACCCCTCCGCAACACGCCAGCCGTCGCGGCTCGTACGAGCCGCGTGGATTGAAACCTGGTACGCAATATTTTCTGCGTGTTGGGTCGCGGGTCGCGGCTCGTACGAGCCGCGTGGATTGAAACCACGTATCGAGCAGGTTGTAGTTTTCAACCCAAGTCGCGGCTCGTACGAGCCGCGTGGATTGAAACCATTGTTTGGCAAAGGGCGTTCGAGTTAGTGAGGTCGCGGCTCGTACGAGCCGCGTGGATTGAAACATATCGCTTTCTAGCGCGCTGTTGCAACTGGACGTCGCGGCTCGTACGAGCCGCGTGGATTGAAACCCGCTGCCGTTGATCAGGATCCAGCACCGCCAAGTCGCGGCTCGTACGAGCCGCGTGGATTGAAACGTTCCGGCCGGAGGCTGGTGTGGTCCAGATGCCAGTCGCGGCTCGTACGAGCCGCGTGGATTGAAACGGTTATGTCGTGGTAGGTTGGGTCCAGATAAGTGTCGCGGCTCGTACGAGCCGCGTGGATTGAAACCACGTAAACGAGTATTCAAACGCCAATGCTGTATGTCGCGGCTCGTACGAGCCGCGTGGATTGAAACGGTCTATGTTTGCGATTCTGCTTGTTCTGATACTGTCGCGGCTCGTACGAGCCGCGTGGATTGAAACGCCGCGAGTGTGAAGCTTGGCAATGGAAGGTTGGGGTCGCGGCTCGTACGAGCCGCGTGGATTGAAACGATTTGATGCAACGGGTACTGTCACGAGTTACTCGTCGCGGCTCGTACGAGCCGCGTGGATTGAAACATCGCCTGATGGCGACGTTTGCGGGGAAGCTGCAGGTCGCGGCTCGTACGAGCCGCGTGGATTGAAACACAAGATCCAAACCCTGTGTCGCAAGTTTGGCAAGTCGCGGCTCGTACGAGCCGCGTGGATTGAAACCTTTGGCAAAGCTGTTGGCCTCCAGGGCCTCGTAGTCGCGGCTCGTACGAGCCGCGTGGATTGAAACCATCGAGCGTGGGAAACTGAGCGGCCGGAGGATGTCGCGGCTCGTACGAGCCGCGTGGATTGAAACTTTTCACCCGCACCGCTATCGTTGCTGATCACCGTCGCGGCTCGTACGAGCCGCGTGGATTGAAACCGGCTGCATCAAGGGGCGTGGTTGTGTTGGCCTTGGTCGCGGCTCGTACGAGCCGCGTGGATTGAAACTCACGCATATTGCCAGGCAGCGCGGTGGGACCGCGTCGCGGCTCGTACGAGCCGCGTGGATTGAAACGCCGAAAGTCATTTAGCGCCATCAATGCAGGAAGTCGCGGCTCGTACGAGCCGCGTGGATTGAAACCATCCGGATCCGGACGTGTTGCTCAAGGTCAGGGGTCGCGGCTCGTACGAGCCGCGTGGATTGAAACAGCGTAAAGCGCTCTGCCATCTGTCGATACTCGGTCGCGGCTCGTACGAGCCGCGTGGATTGAAACTGGTACGCACCAGCTCTTCGCCCCTAGAACTAAGTCGCGGCTCGTACGAGCCGCGTGGATTGAAACATTGCGACCGCTTCGCTGTTGCCGATCCAAGCGGGTCGCGGCTCGTACGAGCCGCGTGGATTGAAACTATGTGCCAAAGCCTTAGAAGCGTCGACGCTCACGTCGCGGCTCGTACGAGCCGCGTGGATTGAAACCAGTACCGAGGCAAGGCGATCTTCGGCCCGCATCATGTCGCGGCTCGTACGAGCCGCGTGGATTGAAACGCTAATTCAAAATCAAAACGAAGCCATGCGTAAGTCGCGGCTCGTACGAGCCGCGTGGATTGAAACGTCTTCAGCAAACGGCAAACGCTGCTGCGGGTCGTCGCGGCTCGTACGAGCCGCGTGGATTGAAACTTCGGCTATCATCCCCAACTGAATTTCCCTGGGTTGTCGCGGCTCGTACGAGCCGCGTGGATTGAAACATTTTGGGGTGGACCCCGGCAAGTCGGGGGCGAGTCGCGGCTCGTACGAGCCGCGTGGATTGAAACTCGTTATCGCGGCACACTAAGAATTGTTTTCGCGTGTCGCGGCTCGTACGAGCCGCGTGGATTGAAACCGCGCATTGCTAGAGCTAACCCGCCCAAGCCTGCGTCGCGGCTCGTACGAGCCGCGTGGATTGAAACCTTTGAACTTGCCGCTGGTGTTGTAGGTCGTTGGGTCGCGGCTCGTACGAGCCGCGTGGATTGAAACATCACTTTGTTCCGTGTCCTCTCCGCTGACGTTTGGGTCGCGGCTCGTACGAGCCGCGTGGATTGAAACTCTCGTAAAGCATCAGGCATCCTCCGACAGCCGCCGTCGCGGCTCGTACGAGCCGCGTGGATTGAAACTGAATACAACCTGATCGAGATCGACAAGCTTGTCCCGTCGCGGCTCGTACGAGCCGCGTGGATTGAAACGTCCATCATTGATAACCTCAAGCGGTTGGCAGGTTGTCGCGGCTCGTACGAGCCGCGTGGATTGAAACAGAGTGCAGGCAGTTGATTGAATCTGAATGGTATGTCGCGGCTCGTACGAGCCGCGTGGATTGAAACAGGGCAAGGCGCTCAGCAAGCTGTATCGCAAAATCTGTCGCGGCTCGTACGAGCCGCGTGGATTGAAACCTCTATACCTTCCATTGCCAATCGCTGCCGTTCAAGTCGCGGCTCGTACGAGCCGCGTGGATTGAAACCGAAAAGCGATCTTGCGACAGGCGACTTTGTTAGTCGCGGCTCGTACGAGCCGCGTGGATTGAAACATGTTTCGCCAGCCGCTGGTACTGCGTGATAAGCCGTCGCGGCTCGTACGAGCCGCGTGGATTGAAACTTTATGAACACAGAAAGCCGTCCACTTTGTCTAAAGTCGCGGCTCGTACGAGCCGCGTGGATTGAAACCATCATCACCGCGCACCGATCATCGACGGCGAAGTCGCGGCTCGTACGAGCCGCGTGGATTGAAACAATTTGGTGATGGGTCGCGGCGCTTAATCGATTGGTCGCGGCTCGTACGAGCCGCGTGGATTGAAACTCTTCAAGTCGTGATGGACGGTACTAGCCATTGGTCGCGGCTCGTACGAGCCGCGTGGATTGAAACGTTGACGCGGCCTGTCACGCTCGATAGCGGGATGTCGCGGCTCGTACGAGCCGCGTGGATTGAAACTTCAAGGGGCGTTAGGAAACGCTGGGCCTTTGGTCGCGGCTCGTACGAGCCGCGTGGATTGAAACGGTACGCTAGCACGCCACCGTGACGGCTAGGAGCGTACCTGGATCATCCGCCCGATTACAGCAGTTGAGTTTGGGCCGATTGGATCCAGCGGGCGATGGTGGCAAGGGGTGGGGGGGCTTTGTCTCGCAGAAGTCGCTTGGCTTCGGCGGTCTGGCTGATAGCGTGCAACTGCTGATATAACTCTTGAGGGTCTTGATTGGCCAGCGTTTCGATGGTCGTAATCCCTAGCATCACTAGCAGGCCTGAACCAACCGCCGATAGTCGCTCGACGCCTAACGCCAACTCCGCTTGTGCTTGCCATTGATCGATCAGCTTGGTGTTGATCCAAGTAGTCTTTAATCTCGCTACCAACTCCTCTGCATCACGGCTCAAAAAGTCTTGCACTGTAGATATGCCGATCGCGTGAAACCGGGCGGCTGTTTTAGGACCAATGGCCGGTGCATCAACGATTGGACTAGACAGAGTGAGCCCCGATCGGCGCTCGGTCGTTGGAACTAACTTGCGTACAGGTCGCTTGTCGCCAGCGATGGTCCGACGCGGCTCAGTATGCGGTTCGCTGTGTGGAATTGATGTTTGCGTTTTTGTAGGCAGGTCGACGATTGGCAGCGACGCAACCGCCTTTGGCTGCTGGTTGAGAATCGCATCGGGTAGAGGAAGAGTCGGCGCAAATAATTCTTGCGATTGAGCACGCTGGATCTCTTCACTGGAGGGACGCAGATTGGGTTGTTCCTCACGGATGCGTCGCACCGTTCGTTGCTCGATCGGCAAGTTACGAGTGACTTGGCCGGTCGCTAAGTACTCATCCAAGATGCGTTCGATTTCTTGACGCTGCTGTGAAGACTCGATCGATTTGAGCAATCGTTTGGTGGGGATTTGGATGCTGGCTATCAGAGTCGGCAGCTTTAAGGACATCTCAGGAATTACGATGCTAGCCTCTGCGGCGATGCGTTCCAAAACGCTTCCCCACGCGGTGATGACCCACGTGAAAATTTGAGCTAGCGTCTGTTTGGACTTATGGCCAAGGGCTTGCGCAGGAAATCGGCGCGAAGACTCCATGTCGTAATCGTCCATCAAGTGCTCATAATGCTGGTAACTCAGCCTCGCTCCACCATGGATCAGGTCGGTCAGCCAGTGTTGCGTGTTAGGCAATTCCAGCGGCTGAATGTCCGGTCGTTGACAGGCGATGTTGTAGATCTCCTGGTAGGCACAGCAGACGCTCCATTCCAGCGGTCGGTGCATCGTCGTTTCACGCGGCGACTGCGCGGTATGCAACGGCATGAAAGGATCGGTAACATAGTGGCTTAACACGCCGATCCCATAAGCTGCATCGCTCCATTTGGCCGCCTGCAGATCTTGGTAGATTTTTACAAGCCATTTGTTCGCGGCCTTAGCAGCTCCACCCCAATAATTGTCAGCGACATGAACGACGTGATTTTCGAAGTCTTTGAAGACCGTGTCGGGGTCTTTGGCTCCGCGCAAGTAGGGTTCATGGTTGGCCAGCAACATGTTGACCAGCAGTTGGCCTTCCGCCGTGAGAACTTCGCTGAGAGCGTCGATGGCAAAGAAATGGTGGACGCTTTTGCAATGCGCTGCCCGCAAGATCGCGACAATCGTGTTCATGGCAGCCTAAGTCTTTCTAGTCCCAGGATTTGGTTTGCCGAGCGGACTTTTTCTCGCTGACTTTTGACTTGGTTTCCAGGCGGCGACGCACCGAACCACGACTGGGTTTGGTCGCCAAACGTGGAGTTGGCCGAACGAACGCTTGGAGGATCAATTCTCGCAGACGTTTGAGTGCCAGCGTCAAATTGCGGTCAGCGCTGCGCGATTGTTGCGATATAATCTGTAGCTGGTTGTCCTTGTTGATTCGTTTACCGGCCAAGTTGCGCAGACGCGCTTCTACCATCGGTGAACCGATCAACGCTGAATCGATCGTCCAGGTTAAGATGATTTTGGTGGCGACCTTGTTGACGTTTTGACCGCCTGGGCCGCTGCTGCGTACCTGCTGGATATCAAGCTGCGAAGCTGGTATCGTCAGGCGTTCGTTGATTCGTAAATCGTTCATAACACTTAATCTACTCCATCTTTCCCGTTAGCTCAATTCAATGCATGCTGGCACTTACCTGAAACGGCGAAGCTTTCATCTTCGTTCCCTCGACAGGATTGCGGCGATCCTACTCGGTCTGATTGCAACCGGATTCGCGTCAACGAGCTCCGCTCAAGATTGGCCGCGTATGTTGGGGCCGGCCGATAACTCACAGATCACTGCGCCGCCGATCAGGTTCGATTGGAGTGGCGAATTAAAGGTACAGTGGCGAATCTCCGTCGGCGAAGGGTATGGTAATGCGGTCGCTAGCCAAGGTCGCATGTACCATTTTGATCGTTATGGCGATGCCGAACGGCTGACGTGTTACCAAGTGGCCGATGCGAAGGAAGTGTGGCGACTGGAGTTTCCGGTCTTCTACTCGGATAGTTTTGGGTACAACAACGGCCCACGCGCGATGCCAGTCACCGACGGCAAGTATGTGGCTGCGTTGGGAGCTGCCGGTCGCTTGATTGTCGCCGATGCACAAACGGGCGAGCTGAAGTGGCAGAGGGAAACTTCGAAAGAGTTCAATGTCGAGCCGAACTTTTTTGGAGTGGGCTCTACGCCGTGCTTCTATGAAGACAAACTCATCGTCATGATTGGTGGAGCGCCTGCGAATGCAGAAAAGATGCATCTAGGCCGATTGAGTCAACGTGTTGCTGGCGATAGTGCCGTGGTGGCCTTTGATGTGGAATCAGGCAAAGAGCAATACCGTGTCGGATCGTACTTGGCCAGCTATGCCGCACCACTGGTGAAGGCAATCGATGGACGCGATTGGGGATTCGCGTTTATGCGTGAGGGTTTGATGGTCTTTGATCCAAAAGCGGGGGCCGAGCAAGCGTTCTATCCGTGGCGAGCTTCCATCAATGAAAGCGTCAATGCGGCGTGGCCGGTGATCTTTGATGACCAAATCTTACTGTCAGAAACTTATGAGATTGGCTCCACGTTATTGGCCTTTGAGAATGGTCAGTTGCAGCCACTATGGGCTGATCCAGAAAGCCGAAAGGGGCAGTCGTTTCGCGCTCATTGGGCAACGCCGGTGGTGATTGATGGAGTTTTGTATGGCAGCAGCGGACGCAATGAACCCGATTCGGAACTGCGAGCGGTCCGCTGGCAAAATGGCAAGTTGCTGTGGAACAAACGCACGCACGCTAGAGCGAACGTGATCGTGATTAACGATATGCTGTTGTCACTGGACGAGTATGGACTGCTGCAACTGATCCGTCCTAATCCTGAAAAATTGGAGGTGGTTGCCCAGATGGAGTTGCTGCAAAGTTCGCAAGTCGCTGGCGGTGAATTGGTTGGTACACCGGTTTGGGCTCCGCCAGCTTATGCAGACGGCAAGTTGATTTTACGCGGCGGAAAAACGTTGGTTGCATTGCAGTTGGCAGAGTAAGGAGTACTAAAAATTAAAAATGATGTGTCGACATCCAAGCCAGCGTGGTTTGTTGTCTTGCTGGTCGTCTATCCGTTGATCTTGAGTTTTCTCGGATGGTCGCCTCGCTATGGCTTGTTGACTTTGCCGCGTTTTGGAGAACACTTTTATCCGCATGCACTGCCGGCGATCCAAGCGTTGGATCCACCTCGTAAAACCTACTACGGCTACGACGGTCAATTTTATGTGCAGATGGCTGTCGACCCGACGCTGAAGCATCCTGCTTTTCAGCAGGCGATTGACGACGTTGGCTATCGCGGCCAGCGGATTGGATTATCGGCGATGGCTTATGCCCTGGGCTTCGGTCAGCCTGCGTGGATTATCCAAATCTATAGCGGTTTGAATTTTGTGTTTTGGTGCTTGCTGTGCTGGCTTTTACTAAAGCAAATTCCGTATGACTCAATCGATAGACGGCTGGGAATCATTGCGATTGTGTGGACCGCTGGCTGTTTGGTTTCGTTGACGCGAGCATTGACCGATTTGCCTGCGGCAGCATTGGGACTGTTAGCGGTTTATCTAGCGAGTGTTCCTCAAAGCCCGCTATTGAGTAAAGCCGGTGTGGTGCTTGCAGGCGGTATGTCGGCTCTGTGCAAAGAGACCGGCGTGTTATCGATGTTTTCACTGTTGGACTTAAGGAGTAAACGTGCGGCGATCCTTTCCGGTCTGCTGACTGCGGTCATGGTCGTGCCGTTGTTTGCGTGGTTACTCTACGTCAAGCTGAGTATTGGCAGTGGCACGTCGGCGCTGGGTAATTTTCAATGGCCGCTGCGAGGGTTGTATGACAAGGGGTGGGTAGCGATTGGAAAGCTGTGGACGGAGTTTCCATCGATCCATGTGGTCGAACTGATTGGTCCGGTGTCGATCATGGTTCAAGTGGCTTATATGTTAAGCACGTTTGATTGGCGGTCGGCAGTTTGGCGCTTTGGAGCTGGATTTGCCGTCTTGGCGATCTTTTTAGCATTGCCAGTGTGGGAGACGCAAACGGCTTATTCTCGAGTGTTGTTGCCGATGACGATAGCGTTCAATTTGCATTTGATGCAGCGTAAGGCGGCGATGTCATGGCGGGCGTATTGGATTTGGTTTTGGGTGGGCAACGTTGGTTTGCTGGATAGGGCGCTGCCGATGATGTTGGTTTGGTTAGCGATCGAAGAAGTGCTGCGGCGGCGACGGGCGGTTATCTCCAATTGATGTTGCATCGTCTTCGTTTCACCGTCAGCCGCAGGCGTTCTTCTTCACCCTCCCGTTTCGGGAGGGTCGAACGCGAGTTCCACGAGTGGTCGGGGAGGAGGGGGCTGATTCGAACGCATTTTTGCCAGTCGATGTTGAATCGTTTTCGTTTAACCGTTAGCCGTAGGCGTACGTGCCAGCATCGCAGAAGACGCGTACGCCTATCGGCTAACGGTTAAACGATGCTTGCTTCGTAGGCCGGTAACAAGGTCGCTATGGTTCTTGCCGGAACTGCGCAAAGCCAAAGCATCTATGTCCGAATGGGTTGGTGACATTATGCAACTTAAGCGACCGAAGTTCCGGCGCTAGTCGGTGGCTTTGCATGTTCCGGCCTACATGACTACACCCTCCTGTTTCGGGAGGGTCGAACGCGAGTTCCACGAGTGGTCGGGGAGGAGGGGGCTGATTCGAACGCATTTTTGCCAGTCGATGTTGAATCGTTTTCGTTTAACCGTTAGCCGTAGGCGTACGTGCCAGCATCGCAGAAGACGCGTACGCCTATCGGCTAACGGTTAAACGATGCTTGCTTCGTAGGCCGGTAACAAGGTCGCTCTGGTTCTTGCCGGAACTGCGCAAAGCCAAAGCATCTATGTCCGAATGGATTGGTGATATTATGCAACTTAAGCGACCGAAGTTCCGGCGCTAGGCGATGGCTTTGCTTGTTACCGGCCTACAAGACTACACCCTCCCGCTGGGAGGGTCGAACGCGAGTTCCACGAGCGGTCGGGGAGGGGGGGCAAACGCGTACGCCTATCGGCTAACGGTTAAACGAAGTCATAGTAACTTCTCAATCGTTGCGCGCAGCTTGGAAGGGTTGGTTGCTGGTGCAAATCGAGCGACAACATCACCTTCGCGGGAGACAAGGAACTTCGTAAAATTCCATTTGATGGCACTGATGCCGAGAAATCCGCGTTGCTTCGACTTGAGATATTCGAACAAGGGATGGGCATCCGAGCCGTTAACGTCGACTTTGGCGAACATCGGGAAAGTGACGTTATAAGTGGTCGAGCAAAAACTGGCGATCTGAGCTTCGTCGCCGGGCTCTTGGAATCCAAACTGATTGCAGGGAAAGCCCAACACCGTGAACCCTTGATCGTGAAACTCTTCGTACAGCGATTGCAGCTCGCGGTACTGGCCAGTGAAACCGCATTTAGAAGCCACATTGACGATCAGCAACACTTGGCCGCGATATTTATCAAGCGATTCGCTGTCACCGCTGAGGCGTTTGGCTGTTATGGAGTAAATGTCGAGTGTGGATGTGGGTGTCATGATACCAGTGCTCATTCAGTGCGATATTGATCATGGATATGGTAGCAGACTTACAAGCGAGCCAAAGAGTCCAGGTAGTTTCTGGCCAGATTGATCTCGGCGGTGACGGCGGCGGTAGTTTCGAGAATGGGGATGCCGCGTGGGAAAGGATGCATAAAGATCTCGGTCCAGCCGCTGAATTGAATGTCGCGCAGGGCATCGACGATGGGGCGAAAGTCCAAATCACCCCTGCCTGGCATTTGCAGTAGCTCCTCTTCTTTGGGCATCGCTTGCATGCAGCCTTTGCCATGCTGCCACGCGTAGAAGAGCGCGATCTCGTTGCCCAGGTTGCGAATAAGCGTTGCAAGCAAGTCCGGCTGCTGCGGCAGATGATACGGTGCAAAGGCGATCTTCAAGTTGTCTGCTGGCCGCAACTCGATCAGATACTGCATCGACTCAGCGGACTCGATCAAATTATTGGCGTGGTTCTCGATCGCGATGTCCACTTGGTGCGTTTGAGCATACTCCAGATGCGGCTTCAACTGCTCGGCGAAATTTGCAACGGCCTTTTTCAGTTCACTGCCTTTCAGGCCTGTCGGTCCGCGGCCTTCGGTGACGATTAATCGGCAGTCAAATCGAGCAGCGAGTTCAACTTCGCCTTTGAGATCGAATGGCCCGCGTTTATAGTTGGTCAAACATCGTAGCTGCACGTCGTTGGCCGCGAGCAATTGTCGAAATGCATCTTCGCCCATTTCGTCCAGTTGTTCGCGCTGGTTACCGTGAACTTTGGGCCAGAGATCAATGGCACTCGCGCCAATCTTATGGACTTCGGGGAGAATTTCTGGCAACAAGCTGTAGCCATACATGCAGGAAGGCAGCATGTAACGGAACTGGAAGTTGGCGTGTTGAGCCGATGCGGATGACTGAGCGGCGAGGAACGCCGAGGAAGCCAATGTAGCGTAAAGGAAGTCGCGTCGTTGCATGATTGACTTAGGCGGGGAAGGGCAGGTGGGGGGAGGAACCAACTACATTATAATAGAATGCCACGGAGAAAGGCGATTTAAAAATGCGTACGCTGATGGTTGGTGAAATGCACTGAAGCGAGAAACGGAAAAATTCCCCAGCCACGCCTGGGAGCAATTTGTCCAAAAGGATTATGGTAGAATCTTAAGATCAAAGACTGTTGCGAAGGGCAATTCGGGCATGCCGTTGCATTGGTGTTTGGGCAATTGTTTCGGGGAAATTGGTCATCTGTTGGCACGTTCAACATGTAGTGATGACGCGTTTGGTTCTTACTGCGTGGGCATCGCCGCGCGTTTGTTGTAGCCTAACATCCACGCGGCCCGTTGGGCACGCGGTTAAACGACGTTTGCACCACCTTGCCTGCGATCAGCCGAGAAGTTGTGCAACTCAATACATCTGGACAGCAGTGGCGAGCCAAATCGGCTGTTAGATTGACCTTGTTTGATAGGCGGTATCAACATGATGAGCAATGGCCGGAGAGTTTGTAAGTGGTTCGAGGGCTCTTGGTTGCAGCGACTGCCCCGCAGCTTGCAAGCAGTGTTGATTCTGGCGTTGCTGGTTGTGCCTGCAATGGCGCAAGACCCCGCGAAATTGTCGATTGAGTGCAACGTCTTGGATCGCGGAGGCGAGGGCGACAGTCCGTTTGCGGGTGAGATCTTTGGCAAGAACTACTTTCAGTTTGATCTGGGTGCCATCCCGCCGGGAGTGTCGCACCAGATAGCGATCAAGATCAGGAATCTGACCAATCGTCCGATTAGTCTTGAGCAAGTCGAATCTGGATGCAAATGCACGGAGGTTGTGTTGCCCAAAGGGGATATCGCGCCAGGGCAAGCTGTGTCAGGTAGCATGACTTGGCAATTCGCTGACAAGTTGCGTGGTTGGGAAGATTCCACTAGCTTTGCAGTGCTCGACAAGACGGGAGCCACCGTACTTTCTTGCAGTTTAAAGGCGTCCTACAAGGATGCGGCGACATTCGCTGATACTTTGATTGCCATGAAGCTTCCGCAGGAGGAAAGCAAACTGCAGGTCAAGGTCCCCTTCTTTGTGTCTGACGGGGTGCGGGCTGATTCGATTTCGGTTGAGTTTTCTCCTTCGCTAACAGGAACTCGTCATGAATTGTCGGTGGCTGGCAGCAAAGGCGTTTTAAGTTTGTCGACGGAGTTTCCGGTAAGCCAATCGGCCATGTCGGGGGAAGTGTTGCTGTCTGCCAGTCGACAATCGCGACCATCGCGTTTGATGTTGATGGCCGATCGCCAGCAGAATATGCGCATCAGCCCAACGACGATTGAGTTTGCTGTGCCGCAGGTAGCCGAGCGGGCTTCAACCAAGCCTGAGTCGCGACCAGAAGTATGTTCAAGTACAGTTTTGGTGGATGTGCGACCTTGGCTGAAGGCATTGGCAAAGACTGAATCAGTGCCGGAGGAAGAAGTGCATATCAAGGTCGCTTTGAAAGAAGGTCGATCCTTGAAGGTAGCGCAAACGGAGATTGTCCGAGGGTTGTATCGAGTGAGCTTGTGTTTGCATCCAGAGTCAAAGGTCGAGCGAGGGCAGCAGGGCGAGTTGTTTATTGAAGTTTTCTGCGGCGGACAGCAAACGACCGCTATTCATCGTTTCGAGGTTCGGTAGTTTCGTTGTTTTGAGAGAGGTCACGCATATGCGTCTTGCGATGAAACTTCATACGAATCTCAATGTCGTATTGCTGTTCTTGATAGTGCCCAAATTGTTGTTTGCGGAAGAAAACTCTGACCCCCGTTTAATCGACGCGGTAAATTTTGCCGAAGCAAACGCTTTGAGTTATAAGAATTACGAAGTTCTTATCCAACTGGATATTGAAGAAGATGAACCGCAGGATGGACCTACTGGTGTCATAGCGGACATCAAGCATCGCATACGGTTGATGGTTGACACGGAATCGCAACGCGTGATGCTTGCTCGGTACAAGACGGTTGAGTCCATGAGGGGCCAGGAAATGCGGTCGGCTTTAACAGCCGATCTTTGGCAGTTCCAAAATGGCAAGGCGATTCGCAGCGACGTGGCAAGCCAGAAGTCATCCCGATTTGAGTTGGCTTATGGCGAGTTTATGGAGCGATGCGAATGTCCACAGCCAGAGGTTCTGCATTTCTCTTATCAGTTCCTTCCAGAGTTTTTCAAGTCCTTCGAGGCAGAGGCGGATTCATCCCGGGACTATTATGCTAAAGGTTGGGCTGTGCGGACGGTTGGAAACCAGATGTTCATTTCAAAGCAGATTCGTGATGCAGATGAGAATGCAACCTTGGATCTGGATTCCAATATGCTTGTGGCGCGAACGACCGATCTAATTCGTAGTGATGGCAGCAAAGTGCGATGGGCAGACGGCACTCGTAGCTTTGTGAAGAGGAAGGATATGTCTGTTTGCATATTCGCCGATGTGCGGCAGTACCGCACTGACCCGGTGTCGGATAAGTTGCACGTAAGTCAGCTCAACATCACCCGCCTGGACTGGCGGCAGTTGAATGAAGACCCACTAGCATTTCCAACAGAAGCCGAACTGGTGGCCGCCTGCAAGTCGATTGATGCTTTTCAAACGTTCTGCAGCGGGAAAGAGTAATTGTTGCTACACGTCGCTAATTTAGGTCCTCTGCCATGACGCCACTTAGAATCATTTTCAAGACATTGCTGGTTTTGCTTTATTGCTCTTTCTGGGCATTCGCTGAAGAAAGTGCATCGTCACAATTGCTCGAGTGCTTGAGCTTTACAGAAGCCAATACACTTGCGTGTAAGAACTACGAAGTTGTAATGCACATGGACGTAGATATCGATGAACCGCGTCGAGAAGGCGACGCTGTGATCGCTGAAGTCAAAAGCGTCGTTCGATTGTACGTCGACAATGAGCAGAAACGAGTCACGTTTGCACGTTACAAGTCAAATGAATCTATGCGGGGCGGGGAAATCCGTTCGGGCTTGTCTGCCGAGCTTTGGCAGTTTCAAAATGGCAAGGCGATGCGTACCGACGTTACCCGTCGAAACTCGGTTCAGACCGAGACTGGTTTTGAAGAGTTCATGGCGAGATCGGAGTGTCCTCAGCCAGAAATGTACAATCTTCATTATGAACAATTTCCAGAGTACATCGCGGATGTTGCTGGTCACTTTGCAAGGCTTCGTGACTACTACGCTGGCAAACAAGTCGTGAGTCGCACAGTCGGTCCCGTGAGTTATGCGGTTACTAGCGAAGGAACGCTACTGACCGAAAATCTCATGGATTCCAAACTGAAGCTGATTACCGCAACCAATGGCCTTTCGGAGGTCAGTGCCAATGAACGTCGACTATGGTCCAAGGGAGAGCGGGAATTTATAGAATTGAAAGGGTTGTACGTTTGTGGTTTCTGCAATTCGAAACGTTACTCGTTCAATAAAGAAACACAGCAGAACCAAGTCAGCGAACTGACGCTCACGCGATTCGATTGGCGGCAGTTGAATGAAGATCCGCTAGTGTTTCCAACAGAAGCCGAACTGACTGCCGCCTGCAAGTCGATTGATGCGTTTCAAGCGTTCTGTAGCGGAAAGGATTGAGGTAAGGATGGCGAGTGATTGCGAAGCCATGTAGAATCGTAACAGTTCAAACCTCAATCATGGTAGCCACAAAAACACGAGTTAATGAGCCGCTGGGCGATAGCCCCGGTTGGCAGGTGAACGGCTACAAAAACAGGGGCAAAGACCCTGTGGCTGATCGAAGTGTGAAATGTCATGTAGAATTTACTACTTGTGCGAACATGAAGATTCGATTGTTAGCCTAGCAAAGAGATTGCTTCTTTACCTGTAAGTGTAGTTCACAAGGATGCCGTGGTGGAAACATTGAAGCTCGCCAGCCGCCCGACTTTTCAAGTCTGGTGGGTGTTCATGTTGGCAACTCTCCTGCTCATCCCACTTAGCCATCTGGGACTCGACATCGGTGTTCTGAAAACGGGTCAATTGTTTGGTCTGTTCAATACTTCACTTTTTGCAGTCGCAATCTTAGTTCTGCGACATAATGTGTCGACACAAGAACTGGTCGCATTTGGTTCCATTCCAGTCACTGCGATGGTCGCACAAGCGGTGATACATTCCGGCACATGGTTTCAATTTGCGCCAATCTTCTTATTGCAGTGCGCCACGACCGCAGCGGTGGCTTGGTGTTTCTCTAAAGCAATTTCCTGCAGTGTTTGGTTTCGCGGCGAAAAGCGGGTCGTAAGTTCGTCGGAGTTGGCATTCCGGCATCTAGTGGCAGTCGGAGTCGTCGTATTGTTAGTGGGCGCGGTTCAGAAGTCGCTGGAAAGGGATCAGGGGAGTTCGGTTCAGCTTGCGATGTTGTTTGTGCTTAGCACCGTTCACAGTAGCGTTGCCTTGTTAAGTTGGTGGACTCTTTCCCTGGTTCAGGTTCGCGATCGACTATGGGTTTGCCTAAGCCTTTCACTGTTGAGCGTTTTATTGATGGCCATCCTGGTCAATGCGTATCTAATCTTGAACCGGTCTGGCGTATGGATGAATTCAGCCAATGCCGGCGAGATCTCCTTATTCAACACATCGGTGCAGATCTTGTTGAGCGTTGCACCTGGTAGCTTGATCGCATTGGCACTTGTGCAGACAGGGTTGCTCATGGACACGCCGCGTAAGACCTCCGGGGGCTCAGAAGTGAGAAATCGGAAGGTTATCATGTGGTTGCGAGGGCCAGCGCGGGTTCTTGTGAAATCGCTATTGACCATCGTCCTCATCGGACTGTTTTTCTGGCCGGTCGTGGAGTTCAATCGCTTCGACAAAACGACTAGTTTGGTCCAGCGACGCGTTGGCTGGCCATTGACGTTTTACCGCGAATCCCAGCAGACGGCTACTACTGCCCAGTTTGTTCGCTTCGACGATTGGAACTGGCAGAAGGCAGATCTAGTTGCACTTTTTATCTGCATAATTCTTGCCGCATGGTTTGTGTTTTTGGTCTGGCGTCATCGTAGCGATTCACATCGGCTAATGCGAAAGCTTGAATGGGTCAGCGTCGGCGCACTCTTGTTCTTCGTTGTGTTCGATGGTTGGTGGTTGCGACGACTGGATTATCTGTCGGAGCAAAAGTACGTCGATGCTGGCTATGTCGCAGACAAATCGCTAACGTACACTTGGAACCGATCACCTGTTTCGGCTGTGATGAATCAAATCACACTCAATTCCGCTTCCGCCTTTAATCCTCGCTACAGTTCATGGACACTGACAGACTCGGATCATCAGTTGCTGTCTGAGTTCATACGGGATGTTGAACCAGCTTGCTTAAAACTGGTGCGTGCAAAAATCGGAGAGCAAAGCTCAAAGGCTCTGCGGGATTACCAAGTTGGCATACTTACCATGCGGGATTGTGAATACAGTTCTAACGACATGCAGCTAGCACTTAGCCGACAATCCATGCTAAAGCAGTTGGTCGTTGAATCGAGCAAGATCTCGCTAGAGACTCAGTACAACGATAGCAACGTCGGCCGTCTAACGGTGTTGAATGTTCCCGTGGGGCCGGATGTCTTTATTCATGACATAGGGAGTCTTCAGTCAGTCAAACTTTTCGCAAGTTCGCCGGTTACGCAGGTGCGAATATCCGATTGCCCGGCGTTGGAATCGATCGAAGTTGTTACCGATGGCCAGGTAGGCGTTGTTGATATGCAGATTGATAATTTGCCACGAGTCAGGACATTGACCGGGGTAAGCCCCACAGCATCCTTTGCACTAGCCATTTCAAGATCGCCTAGCTTGAATTCAATTCAGTTGCTTTCGAATAGCGATTGGATAAGGACCGGCAATCGGACTTCGGGGCTCGCTCGGTTAGATCGGCTCGAGCTGGGTAATGTTAGAACGAGCCTGCAATTAGCTGCCGCGATTGATCATCATACAAGCTTCGAGCTTTCAAGTAATTCAATTGCACAAAGCTTTTTGAGTGTTGACTGCCAGCAGAAGGGCTTGCCAACTTGGCTGCCGTCGACGGGCGGGCCGTTTAGGTTCACGAGGTTTGTTGAATCTGGTTTTGATTTGCAAAATTGCGTTCTTGACGGGGACGGGTTTAAGCAATTGGAATTGATCGCGCCACAATCATTGAAGATTCTCAATAGCAACATAACCGATGAAGCAATCGATGGACTGCTGGCGTCACCAATGATCAAGGAACTAAGAATTCCTGAAGTGGCGCTTTCGGATGCACAACTTGAGATGGCTATTTCTGCTAATTCGACACTCAATGCCTTGTCTTTTGATGCCAGCAAGATTCAAAAGCTTCCGCTGTGCACAAAGAGGATGAGGCTTTATGCGATGAGCATCAACGCCGATTTAGAATTGTCAGAACGAGAATTGAATAGCTACGCAGTGCTTCATCTTGTTCAAGGGACCGGGACGGTCAATCACCGCTATGACCATCAAAACTACTTGAGTTCCTCGCTGGTGGGAAACATCCATTGGGATGCTCTGCGTTTCATGCCGAGCAACCAGAACCGCAGATTTCATCATTGTATTGTGAAAATGGAGCCTAACTACATTGTGCCAGTCGAAGCAGCGAATGGGTACGACTTTGAAGGGTCAGGAGTTCGGGATGAAGACTTGGAGCGTTTCTTGACAGCGGACGAAAAGGGTGAGGGCAGCTTGAGGCATATATATCATCTAAACTTCAAAGATTGCGCTGTTTCGATGGAAGCAGTAGGAAAGCTACTGCGAGCTTGCCCTCAGCTTCGCGAACTTTATCTTGACAATGTCGATATCCACGCCGAGCTATGTGAGCTAGAAAACTGGCCTAACTTCAGAGAGCTTTCTTTGCGAGGCAGGAATGTGACAGAGAACGACGTCGAGCGCTTGCGCGTTCTACCAGCGAGATCTAGAATCGATCTTCAGAGCTGTTCCGTCAGTAGTGAGGTGCGAGACAAGTTATACAACTTAGGAACTCGGATGGAATTGATTCTTCCGTAGCGTCGACGTAGCTAGCGATGACCGCAATACCGAAGAGAGGGTATCCGAATGCCGCGGTGACGTACGCTCTAAATTCGTCAAGCCTAAGCTTGTCTTGTAAACCGCGAAAATGATTCAACTTGATTGTCGCGTCGATCCTATAAATACCTCCTGTGACGTCAAGCCAGCAAGGGGCCCCATTGATAGCTCGGGCTGTCAATTGGCGCTTGAAACAGTACAGGTCGTTTGCGTTTCTCTTATCTTTAGCGGTGTGGATATGTTAAGGGAGTGGGCCGCATGGGGATACATTGCGGGAGCACAGCGCGAAGCGACCCGCGAAACTCGGTTGATAGGTTTACACCTCCAGAGATGGGAGTTACGCAAGAGTTGTCTTGAAAATAGTTGATCACAGATTCTCTTGCGGTTCTCTGATCTCTAGCGGTGCGAATATGTTAAGGGAGTGGGCCGCATGGGGACGCAGTGCGGGAGCACAGCGCGAAGCGACCCGCGAAACTCGGTTGATAGGTTTGCACCGCCAGAGATGGGAGTGACGCAAGAGTTGTCTTGAAAATAGTTGATTATTGTTCCTCTTGCGGTTCTCTGATCTCTAGCGGTGTGAATATATTGAGGGAGGGGACCGCATGGAGACACAGTGCGGCAGATTACCTGGGTGGTACTGAATTTTTCTTATGCGGGAAACGCATTGCTGCTCGTTTCTCCGCGTTTCAGTCAAACAGAGAGCTTTAGGGCGATCGATGAACGCTCGGTTACCGTTGGCCCCTCCAGCCCGATCTTGATCTGCGAGAAAGCGTTTTCAATTCGAGTGAATCGACCGAGTAGTTGGTATTGGGACGAACCCATTTTCTCCGGTAGCAATCATGGAACAGTCCGGTTAGGGGTGCTCATCACCGTCGAATACTGGTCGCGGCAGACTTATTGATGATTAGTCGTTCGGCTTGCGGGCGGTCGACCAAGGGAAGGTCGCCGGGAATGGTGTACTTTAAAGCCGCGACGCAGCAGCCCCACTCCAGGCACGACTGCAGTTGTTGAGCTGAAGGAGTAGCAGTCGCTGGCAAGCTTGGTCGTTGGATACTGTCGTTCGTTGGCCTTTGGCTATCCAAGTTCAGCTCAAGGTACCGCGACAAAAAGCCAGCGGAAAACGCATCGCCGCCACCTAAACGTTCCACCGGTTCAGTCGCAACAGCAGGCTGATAGATGACTTGATTCTCATACGAAGCCATCGCACCGTCGGGACCTAGTGTGAATACCAAGATCGCTTGTGGATAGCGGCTGGCCATTTGACGAATCGCTTGTTCGGGAGTGTCGTTACGATTCTCAAGAAAGCATTGCATGGCATCTCGGTAAGGCATAAAGATCACGTCGGCCAGCTTCATGATTGGCTCCAGCGCTTTACGGGCCGCTTCGACGTTCCACAGCCCTGCTCGATAATTCACGTCGAAACTAAAGCGCCATCCAGCCGCCTTGGCCAATTCGATTGCATGCTTGACCGTTGCTTCAGCGCTCTGGCTAATACCGACGGTAATGCCCGTCGAATGGAACAATCGAGCCTGATTAGGTTGAAAGAACGATGCAGGTAAATCTTCAGGCCGCATCTTTGCCATCGCGGAGCCTTTGCGATCATAGATGACTTGGCTACCACGTGGAGCCTTACCAACTTCTAAATAGTACAACCCTACGCGATCGTCGTTGGTCCATCGAACATGCGATGTGTCTACGTGATAGCGGTCGAGTGAATTCACTACATGCTTACCAAGCGGATTGTCAGTCATGCGGGATAACCAAGCGACCTTGCGTCCCAGCCGAGCCAGTCCCACGGCTGTATTGGATTCGCTGCCGCCCACATGCATATCGACTGCGGTAGTCTGCTCGAACCGCAACATCGATGGCGGGGTAAAACGTAGCATCGTTTCGCCCAGTGTAATCACGTCATACGCGGCTACTGAATCATTCATGAGCGGCGGCCTTTGCACAGCGAGCGGCGATTTCGGTCACTTGATCCCAGCGGCACTCTGCGATGGCTTGTTTGTTCAGCGCTCCGACGCCGATGCCGACAGCCACCGCGCCTGCCTTTAAATAAGCGGCGATGTTTTCCAAATCGACGCCGCCAGTGGGCATGAGTTTAATGTCGGGCAGGGGAGCGAGGACGTCGGAGATATACGTCGGTCCCATGGTGCGAGCAGGAAAGACCTTCACGGCGGCCGCTCCTAACTGCCATGCATGCGCGATCTCCGTGGGCGTTAAAGCGCCGGGCATACATGGCAATCCGTGTTGATGGCAAGCTTCGATGACACGCGGATCGGTGTTGGGTGCCACCACGAACTGAGCACCACTGCGAAGGGCCGCGACGACTTGATCGGCGGAACGAACCGATCCAACGCCGATGGTCGCAGTACCAGAAGCAAAGGCTGGGATGCGAGCGATGATTTGTTCGATCGCTTGGAGTGCATCAGGATTGGTCAACGTATATTCCTGTGCCACAATGCCGCCGTCCAGCAAGGCTTGAGACAGCTCAACAGCATGACTCAAGTCGTCCAAACGAATGATGGCGACCAAGCGTCGCGTAGTAATAATCTCAACGGCGGTAGCTGGCATAGGAGTCTCTTGGAGGGATAAATGCCGAATGGAAATTAATGATCGGGCCTTCATCTTAGCCGCGCTGGCTGGCGCGTCGCAAGCGGTCCATCAACGCGACGCCCAAACCTTGCTCAGGTACGCTTTGGCAAATAATATGCGCAAATCCATCGGCATCCGCAGCGCGAAAGAATTCGAATACGCGATGAGCATACGCTACTATGTCGGGGCAAACTTCGACGCGATGACGGCGAGCATCAACGCCCGGAAGCTGGCTGTTGTTTAGCCCAATCACAGCGACGGCCGCATCGTTCAAACTGGATACGACGGCTGCAATATCGCTGGTTAAGTGGACTTGAGCGGCCGGTTGATAGTGACGAAACCGAGTGCCGGGCGAACGGTGAGCTAAGTCGGACGCGGTGGTTTGCAAGATCGCTGAAGGTGCCACCGTTTGCAGTTGCTCCAAGGAGATCGCGCCAGCTCGCAAGATGATCGGCGTTTCGCTGGTGGCATCGACGACGGTCGACTCTAGGCCCCAGCGCGAGGGCGTATCGCACACGACGGCGTCGATCAAGCCATCGAGGTCGGCGAGAACAGCTTGCCATGTCGTGGCACTTGGTCGGCCCGATCGATTCGCCGAAGGGGCCGCGAGGGCCAGTTGCGAGTCCTGTAGGATTTGCAAGAAGGTCGGCTGGCTGGGAATGCGAACGGCGACGGTGCTTAAGCCCGCGGTCACGCTAGATGCGAGTCCGCCCAGATAAGGCAAGACAAACGAGATCGGGCCAGGGCTGAAGCGTTCCAGGCAATCCCAGATCCAAGTGTGCTCGATGGCGGCGAATGTTTGCAGAAGAGCCGTGGTGGCGACATGGACGATCAGCGGATTGTCCTGCGGCCGCTGTTTGGCTTGGAAGATGGCCGCGACGGCCGATGCGTTGCGAGCGTCGGCTGCCAGCCCATAGACGGTCTCGGTCGGCACGCCGACGATCCCGCCGCTGGCGAGCAAGTCGATGGCGGCCGCAAAGTTCTCCGGTGAGATCCGTCGGGTTTCCAGCATTGGGTTTGATTTCTTAGCGAAAAACAGGTCTGAAGTTTGCGCAAGGCAGGTGCAGCTTGCCTATCTTATCTCGACGTTGATTATGAAGAGTGCGTAGTATTCCGCCATGCCAATCTTGGAAAGAGTTGAATCGACGAAACGGAAGTTAGACGCGGCTAAGGATGTTGCGCTGGAGGTAATAGTACCTCATAAGACGCTGCGTCAGTGGCTGCGCGATTTGTTTCCGAATTTGCGTGACGCGGCGATTCGCTGGAGCGAAGACGACGCGGGTTCGATGGCGGCATCGGTCTCCTATTACCTCGCATTATCTCTATTTCCACTGGTGATCTTGATGATCAGTGGCCTGGGGCTGTTCCTGAAGTTTACTCGGATGGGCCAAGACGCTCATCAAAGGCTTTTCGATCTGGTCGCTCAGCAAACGTCACCTGCGATCGGCCAGACGTTTCGCCAAGTGGTTGAGCAACTGGAAAACCATAGCGTGGTCAGTGGTCCAACGGGTTTGCTGGCCGCGATCCTGACAGCAATTGGTGTTTTCGCGCAGCTTGATCGCGGTTTTGATCGAGTGTGGCGAGTCAAGCATGATCGGGCCAAGTCGCTTACGCATTCAGTGGCCAACGTGATTCATCATCGCATGTCGGCATTTATGATGTTCATGTCCTTGGGTGGTATGATCGCTGGGCTGTTCATCTTGGGTATGGTGTTTGGTCAAGTGCGATCCACGTTGAAGGGGACGAGTATCCCTTACTTTATTCACATCATCGCTTTGATTGATTTCTGCTTCATCATCGGTGCCAACACGTTGTTATTTGCGATGATTTACAAGTTCTTGCCCAAGCGTAAGGTGCCCTGGCGGTTTGCTTTGCGTGGTGGATTGCTAACGGCTGGAGTATGGGAGCTTGGAAGATATGTATTAAGCGCGTTCTTTATTGGGATGCGATATACCAGTGCCTACGGTGCGATAGGTTCGTTCATTGCACTTTTGTTGTGGTGTTATTACGCGATGTCGATCCTCTTTTTTGGTGCCGAATACGTGCAGGTCCTGCAGCGGCGTGAGGAAGAGCGACTGCGAGCAGAGGAGCAACCAAGCACCACAGTTCAAGAATTACTTGGCGATGCCGCTAGCTTATTAAAGAAAGAGCGCCCGGAACGAATCATGCAGCGACCAAGGCCAGTAGACAGTAGTAGTGCTTAACACGTACTGAAACGGCAACTGGCTCTATAGAGCGAGGCCGTGTTTGTAGTACCGCCCTTAGGCGGAAATGGATTGCATTTTTCACAGGCGTTGCTGCGAATGGCTGGTCTACTAATTAAAGATTGAATAGTTTCGATTTGCGATGCAACCGAAGGCTATCGCCTCATCAGACCAAATTTTAGGCGACCGGAAGTCCGATATCGAGATCGGTAAAGAATTCATTGACCAGGCAACTGAGGCCGGGCAGTGCGATACCGCCGTTGATAGTTTCCAATTCTCCTAACACAACATACTTGGCTGGCGCGGTGTAGACCGCCACGCTGCGGTTGAGGCAATCGACGATCCACACCAGTTGTACGCCCGCATGGAAGTACTCCAAGCATTTGCGGGCCATTTCGGATTTCGTATTTCCTGGGCTTAAGACTTCGACGACGAGATTCGGAGCGATGGCTGGGTAGGGATCCGTTGGCATTCGTCCGCTGGGTAAACGGTCTTTGTGGACGAAGGCGACATCGGGACCGCGGACAGAGGATAGCAGTTGAAAAAAACCGTCGGGACCGGACACCAAGCCAAGGCGATGCTGATTCACAAAAGATTTCAGGATATGCAAAACCATTGCCGCCACAATTGAAGCTTCGTATCCCATCGTTTTCTCCACTAAGGTTTCGTTGACTAATTCACACAAGCGTTGGCCGGAGGCGTTGGCTTTGGTGAGCGAATCTAGATTGGCAGTTCCAGGCGGCGGGTCTGCGAGAACTCGGCGGGCGTCAATTCCGCCCAACTCGGCAAGAAACTCTTCCATGTTGGCGGGCGTTGCCATATTGGTCGCAATCGTGGTTGTCATGCGGAAACCTGTGTTTTCCCAACGATGTTGGGTCCGGTGGAGTGATCGAGTGGCCGTTGAAACGGCTTTCCAAGTATAGCATGACGATCCCCGCCGGCAAACTTCGCTGTTACATGCAAATGGAATCTGGAAAACAAATCACTCTTGACGGAAGTTTAGCGTTAGCTACACTTTGCTCTGGTTTTGTAGCACGTGCTACAATTGGCGGCCGTCATTTTCACAAAAGTTGGATGGGGACAGTGATGCTATTGAAACGGACCAGTTGCAGAGGCGTAACGTTAGTCGAGTTGTTAGTGGTGGTTGCGATCATCGGGATCTTGGCCAGTTTGATCATGCCGTCGTTGCAGGGGGCGCGGGAAGCGGCTCGTCGTATGACGTGTGCCAGCAATATGCGACAGATCGGTTTGGCCATTACAAGTTACGAGACCTCGTTTAAACGCATGCCAGCGGGGTATGTCAGTGAAGCAACGCGAGATGGGACCGGACCAGCCAATGCCGCTATTGATCCAGAGACATGGGATGCAGGGCCAGGTTGGGGGTGGGCTGCGTTGATACTACCCTTCATGGATGAGATTCCGTTGTCGAAAGAATTGGATTCTCGGCGGCCAATTTGGGATCAGCAGAATCGCAAAGGCATTACAACTCAACTGCCCATCTATCTGTGTCCTTCGTCCAGTGGGCCGCGCAAATCATTCTTTCTCTTGGACGAGCAGGGTGATTTGCTTACGAGACATGGCGAGCCAATTGCGATGGGGCGATCGCATTATGTCGCTAACCATGGCCAGGAATCCTGTTGGGGGGATTGCAGTTCGGCCGAGACGGGGATTGTGTTCGACGATATTTACACTTTCCATACCAAAGAAGTTCAAATTGAAGGCGAGACCAAGCATGTGGCGGACGGTCCTTTTTATCGTAATTCTGATTTGAGTTTTAGCGCGGTCACTGATGGTCTAAGCAACACGATCTTTATCGGCGAGCATTCGTCGAAGCTGAGCGATAAAAGTTGGGCGGGCGTCGTGCCAGGCGCTTTTGTTCATCCCCAGTTTGCAACTTTGGAAAACGGTCCAGAGTCGGCGGCGACGTTGACTGTCATGCATGTGGGGCCTTCTGGTGGTGAAGTCGATGTGAGTGGCTTTCCCATCATCCACCCGGTCAACTTTCCGACCTACCATGTGTGTCAGATGTATGCCGAGCATCCGGGGGGTGGGAATGTCTTGTTCGGCGATGGTTCCATCAGGTTCATGTCCGAGACGATTCATTTGATTGTGGCGGCGGAGTTGGCCAGCATGAACGAGAACGATATCCGCATGAAGGGCGCGGAGTGAACGATGGCTAAGCAGTTGGCAAAGAAAAGCTCTGCGGCGATATGGCTATCGGCCGGGGCATTTACGCTCTTGATGGTTGTTGTGATCGGCTGGTGGCTCAGCAGCGGTCAGGTTCAGGTCAGCAAGCCTGGCTATGATTTCGCGATGGCGCTATTGTCGGCTTGCAATCAGCAAGATGAAGCTCGCGTGGCGAAGATCGCTGAGCAGATCCAACTCGATCGGGAAGCGGGGAATGTGCCGCGGCAGGATGCCGAGGTGTTATTGGGGATTGCTTCGCAGGCTCAAGCAGGTCGCTGGGCGGTCGCTGCCAAGTCGGTGCGGCGACTTCTGGACGCTCAAGTGAACTCTAGACTAGCGACATCCGGTTTGAGCAACTAATAAGAGTTGGTGCAAGGAATTCCAAACGCATTGTCGATAAATCTAAATCTTTCAAGGCTCTTCTACGAAAGCTGGTTTGCTCCTGGTTCATCATTATTGCTAAGCTTGCGGATAATGTGCCGAGCAAGATGTTCCTTGATTTCGCGGTGTCTTGGGACTGGTTGGGAGACACCTGTTTTCGGATTCTGATACCAATCGTGTTTTGCGCCGTGTCGAATGAGCTTGCATCCGATACCGTCCAGAATTCGGATTAGATCAACACGTTTCATGAAACAATCAGATCTTCAACGTGCCGAGCGCCTTGGATCGCGCCGCTTGAAAGGTCAGCGTAAAGGTCCGCGAGGTGTGCTCTCAAGTCCTCGAGGCTTTCGCCTTGCGTCCAGTAATCTGGATACTCTTGCAGATAGCCAAGCCATGTGTCGCCGTCTTGCCAAACTACAATCTTTACCACTTGCATCAGATAGCCTTTTTGCTGGTAAAACTGATCTAACGGATTTAGATCTGCCTTGATAACACCAATTATAGTCTGAATTGTCGCGATTGACTCTGGTCACGTCAAGATTTGCATTCGCTGGCGCGGGGGCGATTCAGATGCCAGAATCGGTTCGGTTCGCATAGTGACAACAGGTTTAATAGCATTCAAAATTTTTGTGTTTGTCGAAAACTTGCTCCGATACTACACTACAAGCGTGAATTGGATTTTGCGGGAGAGAATTAGACGGGCCAGTGCGTGCGTCTGATCGCCGAAGGCGCAATTGAAAGCCCAGAACCGCTCAGGTACCCCGAACTGCACAATCCGATATTCATCTCTGGAGAGCGATCCTCAAGCTAGGATCCACCGAAGGGGAAAGGCCAACGTAGGAACGCTTGCTTAAGTAGGAAACGCTTAAGCGACAAAACTTCTTGCCAACGCCGAGATCTCTCAGGTAAACGGACAGAGGGGCTGAAGCAATTGTTTGCCATAGCGTTCGCTATTGGGAACGAGTCTGCTTCGCACCTGTACGATCTTTGCCAATTTTCGCGTTGAGGTTTTTTCATGTCGAATGCTGCGCCCTTGTCGCCGTTTGTTGCTCGTCACATTGGTCCTCGCGATCATGAGATTCGAGAGATGCTCTCGTTGTTAGGATATGATTCCCTCGATCATTTAACCGACGCGGTCGTTCCCAATGCCATCGCATTGCGAGAGCGATTGCAGGTGGCGTCTGGCGTGAGCGAAGAGCAATCGCTGTCCGAATTGCGAGCGATTGCGGCCAAGAATCGTGTGCTCAAGAGTTTCATTGGCCAAGGATACTACGGCACTCACACGCCCAAAGTATTGTTGCGAAATGTACTGGAGAATCCAGCATGGTATACCGCTTACACGCCTTATCAGCCTGAGATCTCTCAAGGTCGATTGGAGGTTCTGTTTTACTTTCAAACGTTGGTTTGTGAGTTAACGGGCATGGAAATTTCTGGAGCGTCGCTGCTGGATGAAGGCACTGCGGCGGCCGAAGCGATGACCTTGTGTTTGCGATCTGCCAAGAAGAAGGCAAATATCTTTTATGTAGCCCAGCAGTGTCATCCGCAAACGATCGCATTGATTGAGACTCGAGCCAAACCGTTGGGTATTGAAGTGCAGCGTATCGACCAACGCCACGTGCCGACCGATTGGTCCGCAGCGTTTGGCGTGTTGCTGCAATATCCAGCCACCGATGGAGCGATCGATAGTCTTGGCGATGTTGCATCCAGTGCCAAGTCCCAGCAGTGTATGGTCGTGGTGGCGACAGACCTACTTGCATTGACGCTCTTGAAACCGCCAGGGCAATGGGGGGCTGATGTCGTGGTGGGGAATGCTCAGCGGTTCGGAGTGCCATTAGGTTTCGGTGGCCCGCATGCTGCATTTCTGGCGACCAAGGATGCTTATAAGCGCACGTTGCCTGGCCGTCTGGTTGGACAATCCGTGGATTCCCATGGCAAGAAGGCTTATCGATTAGCGCTGCAAACGCGCGAGCAGCATATCCGTCGTGAGAAAGCGACCTCCAATATTTGCACCGCGCAAGCTTTGCTGGCGATCATGTCAACTTTGTATGCGTGTTATCACGGACCGCAAGGTTTGCAGTCCATTGCAAGTCGCGTGCATAGCTTGACCATGCGGTTGGTGCGGTCGTTGAAGGCGGCGGGGTGGGAAGTGTTGAGCGAGCAAGTCTTTGATACCATTACCATTCGGACTGGCGAGCGAACGCAAGCGATTTGTCAGGCTGCCGAGTCGGCTGGATGTAATCTTCGACGATTCGATGAGCAGCACGTGGGGATCTCGATCGATGAGACTACTACACCCGAGGATTTAGTGATGCTCGCGGAAGTTTTTCAGGTGGCTTTGCTGACGGCGTCGGCTGATTCAGATAAAACCAGTTTAGATGAAGCTTGTTTTCGCACCGACGCATATCTTAGCCAGTCGGTCTTCCATCGTTATCGCAGCGAAACCGAGATGATGCGTTACTTGCGTCGACTCTCTGAGATGGATATCGCATTGGACAGAGCAATGATCCCACTGGGCTCTTGTACGATGAAGCTCAATGCGGCTTCGGAAATGACACCGGTGACATGGCCAGAGTTCAACAGCATTCACCCATTCGCACCAGCGGATCAATGCACTGGTTATCGGGAGATGATCGCATCGCTGGAAGCGATGTTGTGTGAGGTCACAGGCTACGATGCAGTCTCGTTGCAACCCAATGCAGGATCGCAGGGCGAGTACGCGGGGTTGCTGGCGATCAAGCAGTATCATGAATCTCGAGGCGATTTTGCACGCGACATTTGCTTGATTCCAAGCAGTGCGCATGGCACCAACCCAGCCAGTGCGCAGATGGCCAACATGCAAGTGGTCGTCACCAAATGCGACGAGTATGGGAACGTCGATGTCGCGGACTTAGAAGCGAAGATTGCGGCCTATCCGAATCGTATTGCCGCGATCATGATTACGTATCCATCCACACACGGTGTATTCGAAGAAGTCGTCACGGAGGTCTGTGAGAAGATTCACGCCGCGGGTGGCCAAGTTTACATTGACGGCGCGAACTTGAATGCGTTAGTTGGTGTTGCCAAACCAGGGAAATTTGGTGGCGACGTGTCGCACTTGAATTTGCATAAGACATTTTGTATTCCGCATGGTGGCGGAGGGCCGGGGGTGGGGCCGGTGGCGGTTCGCGAGCATCTGGCGCCTTTCTTGCCCAAAGATGGCGTGAATGCAGAGCGAACGGGGCCGATTGTCAGTTCTGCTCCGTTTGGCAGCGGCAGTATTTTGCCCATATCGTGGATGTACATTCGCATGATGGGAGGCGATGGTTTACGTCGAGCGACGCAAGTTGCGATCTTGAGCGCGAACTACATCGCTCATCGGTTGAAGGACAACTATCCTATTCTTTATACCGGGCATCGCGGCTTGATTGCTCACGAGTGCATCATTGATACGCGTCCGATGGCAGATCATCATGTAACGGCAGAAGACATTGCCAAGCGTTTGATCGACTTTGGTTTTCATGCACCGACGATGTCGTTCCCTGTGGCGGGGACGTTGATGATTGAGCCGACCGAAAGCGAGTCCTTGCAAGAGTTAGACCGTTTTTGTCGCGCGATGAATTTGATCTATGCCGAGTATGAGAAAGTGCGCGATGGGGTATGGCCGGCTGATGACAACCCGCTGCACAATGCGCCGCATACGTTAGATTCGATCCTAGATGGAGAATCGCTTGTTTACTCGCGACGCGAAGCGGTCTGTCCGGATGCGCAAATGGATTACAGCGTGAAGTACTGGCCGCCGGTGGGCCGAGTGGATAATGTTTACGGCGACCGCAACTTAGTATGCGCGTGCCCGCCGATGGAAAGCTATGCGGCTGCTGACTAGCCGCGAAGCAGAGAGAAGTGCGCTCAATCGTTGTTTGTAGTACCGGCTTTAGCCGGACATGCTTGCGGAAAACTCAAGCTAATTCCGGCTAAAGCCGGTACTGCGAACAATAGTTAAACAAACCTTGACCTCGTTGGCCTGCTTTGCAGGGGCATAGGTCATTCCTGAGCTTTTTGCTCAGCGCCGTCTTGGAGGTTTTTGATCTCTTCATGCAAGGGGCCAAGATCTTGGATTTGGCGAATCGAAGGAGGGACGCTGCCTGACGGGCGATACTTGCAGTTGAATGTTTCAGCGAGGTAGCGGACTTCTTTTTTCGATTCCGGTGTTTTGAAGCGATCGCCCTTTTGCAAGATGGGACGGTACTCGTTCATCTGTCCGAACTGGCGATCGCCAGCGACTTGGCAAGGATACCAAAAGCCATTGCCCTTAGCGTCTTCGAGATAAAACTCAGGGTAGCAGTGGTCAGGGATCCAAACGCAGCGGGCTGGGATGTTGCTGGCGCGGCAAATTGCGATAAAGACACTCGTCATCTCTTCGCAGTCGCCGGTGCCATCGCGCAGGGCTTGGGTGCTGGAACGAATTTCGCCCGGTTGGTACTGGATTTTTTCTCGCACATAATCGTAGATTGCTTCGACATGTTCCCAAGCCGTTTCATGCCCAGCATCTCGAATCTCGGCTGCTATCTGTCGAATTTGGCGTGTTTTCGTTTCAATGTAAGGGCTATCGCCTAGATAGATGGAAAGCTCTTTGTTGCGTTGCGGATTGCGAGGCAGCAGCAGCAGCGAAGGATCGGCAGGCGGTTTAATAAATGATTTTTTGATGCGAACTGTACCGATCACATCAAAGACATCGTTGGGGCTCATGCGTTCCATGTCGATGACGATTTCGCCAGCACCTTGCTTTTGTGGTCTGAGTTGATAGCGAGCGAACTGCGGCATGTCGAAGCCGACAAGTTCAACTTCTTGTTCAGGCCAAGTCATGGGGAAGGGCAGTGTTGCATGCAGCGCTGTGCAGTAGTTGTCGCCGGCACTGAAGGTTAGCCCAAACCGCATTTCCATAGTCCGCGTGGCCCAGTAGTTTGGTCCAGCGGCGGCCAGCGCCGCGCTGTCTGCGTCCTCCGGTGGGGTCGTTGAGTCGGCCTTTGAATCCGGTGCCGTTTCGTCGCTGGCGTCCGCGTCTGCGTCGAACTCCGCGGCTTGTTCGCTATCGCTGCTGATATCTGGCTCGGAATCAAGCGGCGATTGCTGAGCCATCGCGGTCGTGGAAAGCCAAGGTGCGGCACTGCCGAGCGAGAAAGCGATGAGTAGCAGGAGAGAGAGGTTGCGCGACGACATGGACTAAGCCTGTGTAAATACGAATGGCTACGGGTAAATGCAATCAGACCGGTACGATTCCATTCTAGTTCGATTCGGCTAGGAATACGAAATATTTAGGTCGCGAAGACATCTTGTTGAGGCAAAGCGATCGCCATTGCGGTGAACTTCGCTCGTTTGAGGCGGGACGTTTGGGGCTAATCGCTACGATATGCTTAATCGCTACAGAGTGGATCGTTGGGGTGCTATGACCGTTGGCGGCTTCTCGATTGAAGTTGTTTTGTGGACTAGCTGCGTTCTTGCTTAGAAGTTCAGCAGTGAGCGCAGTCCCGCTTGATAGTCGGCAAATTGGAGGTTCATGCCGAAGTCCGATCGCAGTCTTTGCGAGCAGATGCGTTTGCTGCCTTGGCTTCGCGAGCGAATTTTTGGTTGCGACGCGCCCTCGGACGGCTGATAGCGGGGCTTGGGAGCTTGGATAGCGTCGGCGAGGAACTCATAGTACTGGCGACGCAGTACGGGATTGCCGTCGGAGATGTTGTAAACCGAATGCGTTAGTGTGGTCGCGTTTGACACGTGCAGCAGAATGTTCGCTAGGTCATCGACATGGATAAGATTCAAATACGAGTCGGGGTCGGCAGCGATGGGGACATGGTCGCGAAGCGCTTGGAGATTGGGCACGCGCTCGGGGCCGTAGATGCCAGCGGGGCGAAGGATGACCGCCTGCGACGAGAAGTTCTGCCTCAGCCAATTCTCTGCGTCTAGTGCGTTTTGGGAACCGGGGCGATCAGGCGAGCAAGGCGAATCCTCTGTGGTCCACTGTCCAAGCGACGAGCTGGCGTAGACGCCGGTGGTCGATAAGTAGACGATTCGCTGTGGAATTCCGTTCAGTTGGCTTGTGATGCGGGCTAGACCATGCGTATGTCGATTGGTGTTGGAGTTTCCGCTCGCTTCTCCTGGTTTGTGAGATACGCAGCATACGAGAAGGTCGGCACGGGCATCTGGTGGCAGAGCGGCTTGGTCGTCGCACCAGTCCATCTCATAAACGTTTTGGACAACATTGGCCGCTTGGACCGCAGCGGCATTGCGGCTGACGACATCGACTTGGTGGCCGGCCGTTTGGGCTAACCGGGCGAAACGCGAACCAACGTAACCGCACCCTAGGAGAATAATTCTAGCCATCAGTTCGCTTGCATTGAGGGTGGATGTTGAGGGGGAATTCGTTGAAAGGACAGTTGGATTCTATGGATTGTGACGGTTAGCATGGCGTTGGCGGATATGCTGGAGTTGTGTTCTAACCTGAATATCCTTGGTGCCAAACAACAGAAATCGCAAGTCAAGAAATTCTGTGGACAAAAAGGGTGGTATTTCGGATGGAAGTTGCGAATAATCGTTTTGCGAGGCTAGCTACGTCAGAAGATCCAGCATTTGCCAGATTCTTGTTGACTGTGGTTTGACTATCATAGATCATAACCTAGTTGCCGAACGCGGTTGCAAATGAGTTGCACTGCTGCTGGGAAGGACCCCCTCATCCATTTCACTTGCATATCAGACAAGTAGGTGCGGGCCTTGAAACAACCAGTTAAGCTACCGAAGTTTCTGCGCGGATGTCTCATCTTGCTGGGGCTGGGAATCAGTCTTGAACCTGCCGCTGCGCAGCAATCGGTTTCTGTCGCCCCGCCTGAGTCTCAGACCGTTACTTCAATGAAGCTAGCGGTTCCAGCCCTGCGCTCTGGCGGAATTTATGAAGGCGTTACGGCTGTCGATTTGGAGCCCGGCTTAGAATCGATTCTGCGCGGGCAAGAGCCACGCACCATTACCGAATTGGTAGCGTTGGAAAAGCAGCAAGTCAAAGTTGCCAAGAAGATAGCCGATGTCACAGTGAATATTTTGCAAGGCTCCGCGCAGGGCAGCGGAGTCATTGTTACGCCGGAAGGTATCATCCTGACGGCCGCTCACGTCGCAGGTCGGCCAGGTCGCGACGCAAAGATCACTTTCTCTGACGGTCGTGTCGTTTACGGCAAGACGTTGGGCATGAACCGATCGGTGGACGCTGGGTTAGTAAAGATTGTCAGCACCAATCAAACGCCTTGGCCTCATGCGTCTCTGGGCGAGGTCAGTGATGCTCGGCTTGGGCAATGGGTTATCGCGGCCGGACACCCAGGTGGATACGATGAAAGTCGTCCGCCTGTAGTTCGCATTGGCCGATTGTTGGACGCGATGCCCACCACACTGGTCACCGACTGTGCGTTGATCGGCGGCGATAGCGGCGGTCCGCTGTTTGATATCAGCGGTCGGTTGATCGGGATCCACAGTCGAATTGGATCTCAAGTTGCTGACAATATGCATGTTCCCGTCTCCATGTATCGCAGTAGTTGGGATCGAATGGTGAAGGGAGAAAGCTGGGGGACGTTGCCTGGGCACAAGCCAATTATTGGAGTTCGAGGTTACGCGGATGGCCCTTCATCCAAGCAAGCGACGGTTGAAAAAGTCATTGAAGGTGGACCTGCAGATCGAGCTGGTATCAAGGTCGGTGACGTAATTACGAAGTTTGATGATATCGAAATCAAGACGTTTGAGGATTTGATTGTCGCCGTCGAAACGACGACACCTGGCGAGCGAGTCAAGGTTCGTTTGTTGCGTGACGGTTTGCCGATGGAGATCCGATTGATCGTGGGACTGGAGTCGAATTAGCCGTTCGGCTGGAAGAATTTTACTGTGCTTGAATACCATAATCGTGCCCCGAATGCCTAACTGTAATTGATCAGATGAAACGAAAACTAGTACGAACTTTCTTGATTGCTCTGGGTGCGGTTTGTCCGTGGATCGATGGAGCGTTTGGTCAAGAGACTGCTGGCGGCTTCATGTCTGCCGGTGAGGTGCGCAGTCCGTTTGCCGAGCGATTGGTACAAGAAGGAAACACCGCCACGCGTTATCGCTGGAGTTACGATCTGCCGGGCAAGAGTCCCTATCAACGCGGGCACTACACGATCTTGCGGACGTTCCGTGACGTAGTCGGCAAGCACTTTGAATCGACGGTGCGTGTCCTTCAAGACGAACATCAATTGAGTTTGGGTGTGGTCGTTGACCAACGGGGATGGCTGATCACGAAATCGAGTGAAGTCCCCGACGGGGAACTGGCGGTTAGGCTACCTGATGCCAGTCGCGCTGCTGGACGCGTTGTTTCAAGACGACCAGACTTGGACTTGGCATTGATGAAGGTTGATCGCGAAGGGTTGACGGTCATCCAGTGGGATCGAGAAAGTATCGCAGATGTAGGGTGCTTTATTGCGACTACCGACTCGCGGCCTTTGCCGTTGGCCATTGGAGTCGTCAGTGTGAAACCTCGCACCATCCGCGCCGGGCAACCGGTCCTCGGAATCCGTTTGGATGAGTCGGATGCTGGCGTAATCGCTGCTCGCGTTTTGGATAACGGGGGGGCTGCCAAAGCTGGGATTTTGGAGAACGACGTTATTGTTGCCATCAATGGAACTCCGTCAAAGTCCCTGCGTTCGATCCAAAGCATGATTAGCTCCAACCGGTCGGGCGATCGTATCAAGGTGTCGATTCTTAGGAACGATAAACAACTAGAGTTGGTCGCTCAGTTGACGGACATGAACGTCGTCTTAGGCGATCCCGAAGAGGCAGAAGTGAACGGGCAGATCAGTGCTCGGTCGACAGACTTCCCAACTGCGTTTCAGCACGACACGGTTTTGCTGCCGAACCAGTGCGGTGGACCGTTGGTGGACTTGCATGGGAAAGTCGTTGGATTGAACATCGCCCGCGGCGGTCGAGTGCATTCCTACGCCTTGCCAATGGACGTGGTCGTCCCAGCGGTAGAAGACATGCTCCGTTCGGCTTCCCTAGCCCTAGGCCGTCGCACCGATGGAGACAATGTCTTGGTCGACAGCAACCATGCGGACGCTTTCGCGAAATTTACAGGTAAGGACGAAGCGACCTTGTTACCAGCCTACACCAAGTAGTAGCTGGATCGGTCCGGACAACTTCGGCTGCATTTGCGGTCGCTTGGCAGGTCAAGCCTCTATGGGGTAGGATCTTAAGCAAGATTCACGGTCACTTTCCATGGCTTCGCAGGCTGGTGATGAGGTGAAAGGAACGTTGGTAAAGTGCAAGAATTCTCTTGCGCGGTCCGTCAGTAACGTTACTTTTGGATGTATAATCGGCAGTTCGCTGAAAGAGTATTTGCTTCGCAACGATTGAGTAGTTATGCCGACGACACTGACGATTGTGCTATCCACTGGACAAAGCCGAAATCCAGAAAAGCGGGCGTTGGAAGATTCCGTTGTCAAAGCGGCTAGTCAGCGAAGCGATGTCCGCGTCTTGGTGATCCCTCACTTGTATGACTTGGTTGCCGAAGGACCAAGTATGCAGCAATTGCGTCAAGTGACCGGACCGATTGTATTGCTGTCTTGGCTTTACGAACGAGCTGCTCACTGGGTGTTAGATCGATTAGGCGTCCAGGGGCAACTGACACCGACCGAACTGAGCGAGCAAGAAGAGGAGTCTGACGAGCAATCCGAAGATGACTCTGTGGAGGCTGCTTTGCCAGCGACCTCTGTTTTGCCAGACCGTCCGCAGCGCGCGATCCACTGCATTGACCTGCGGGTCAGTCAGAAGGAAAGCGACTACATCGAAGAACTGCGTCGGCTCGCAGATTTCTATCAGTCCAGTGACCAGTTTGCGCCGCTGCCGGCTGGGGTGGCTCAAATCAATGGGGCGGCTCAAATCAATGGCGCTGCTCAAATCAATGGCGCGGGCCATGCTCCAGCGGTTGGTGGTGCACAGACACTGACGCTGGCCAATCTCTTTATGGGTGATTTGGACAGTTTGGCTGCCCCCGCAGTTTCGCAGACCGAACTGCCAGCAGCGACTGTGCCAGCCAGCGAACTTGCGATTGGCAATCTGCAGCGAGTGGATGAGCATCCGACGCGGCGCTGGTATCCGGTGATTGACTTTTCTCGCTGCACCAACTGCATGGAGTGTATCGACTTCTGTTTGTTTGGGGTCTACGGAGTGGACGCGGGTGAAAAGATCTTGGTGGAACAGCCGGATAATTGTCGCAAAGGATGTCCGGCATGCAGCCGAGTTTGTCCCGCCAATGCGATCATGTTTCCGCAACATAAAACGCCAGCCATTGCAGGTTCGGCGGCTGGCGATGCGAGCTTCAAAATCGATTTGTCGAAATTGTTTGGAGCTCCAGAGACGGATGAAGACGCCATTGCCGTGGCTGCGCGAGAACGCGACGAGCAATTGATCCTGGCGGGGCGAGCGGCAGTGGGAATGCCAGCAAAAGACAACGGCGTGGTCCAGACGCGGACGACAGCGGTAATTCGTTCGCAATGGTCGGCAGAGGCGTCGGAGCGTGATGGGCTGGATAATTTATTGGACCAGTTGGACCAATCGGACATCTAGCCCTGCATTTGGGCAAGCTTTCATTCTGCGCTTCGTGCGGCAAGTCCGTTGGCAATATTTCTTGCGTTGGGTTGCTAATTCTGCTAACAGTTAACCTTCCAGCGGAAGTTGCGAAGCATCAGAAAAATACGCCCATGCAAAACCTATTTGATCCCGAGGAGTTCACCGAACCGGCAGCCAATGCTAGCAAACCGCCTGCGCTCAGTTTAGTCGATGTGCAGAAGAGTTTCGGAGGCCAGCAGGCGCTGCGTGGCATTACCATGTCCATTGTCGAGGGCGAGCAGGTAGCATTGCTGGGGCCTAACGGTGCAGGCAAGACAACGCTGGTGCGTTCCATCTGTGGGCGTTGCAGGATCGACTCTGGCAGCATCGAGCTTTTCGGCAACTCGATCGATCAGGCCGATGCGCTGAGCATGCTGGGCGTTGTTCCGCAGGACTTAGCGATCTACGGTGACTTGACCGCGAAAGAAAATCTTGAGATTTTCGGACGGCTGCATGGCATCCGTGGTCGGTCTCTAAGGCGGCGGGTTGAATGGGCGCTGGAATGGATTGGCTTAGCAGATCGCCGCCATCATCTTACCAAGACCTTTTCTGGCGGGATGAAGCGACGCGTGAATATCGCTTGTGGTGTGCTGCATGCGCCAAAGCTGTTGCTTTTGGATGAGCCCACTGTTGGAGTTGATCCGCAAAGTCGCCAACGCATCTTCGATATGTGTGATGAACTGGTTGCGGAAGGCACCACGATCGTGCTGACCACACATCATTTAGACGAAGCGGAAACGCGTTGCGACCGCATTGTCATTGTCGATCATGGCAAAGTCGTAGCCAACGGTTCCATCGAGGAATTGATTGCAGCGACCGTTGGTGATAGCACTCGTTTAGAGTTTGTGATTCAAGGCTTGTACGATCATGGGATTCCAGAGTTGACGTATGACCAAACGACGAATGTCTATCATACGTTGATTCGAACGGCAAGCGAAGAGATCCCCCGTTTGTTAGCCCAAATCCAAGCCTGTGGCGGAGAGATTTCAGACATGCAGATGCATCGGTCGGATCTCAATCAAGTATTCCTTCATCTTACGGGGCGTGATCTACGCGAATGATTTTTACTGTAGTTCGAATCAGTTTGTTGCGTCTTTGGCATAACCGCGCAGAACTCATGCTGACCTTCGTTGTGCCGTTGATCTTCTTCAGCATCTTTGCGTGGATCTTTGGCTCGCGAGATAGCGCGACAGGTACACCACGGATTAAGATTGCGATCGCTGATTTAGTGCAGTCGGAGCAGTCGCAACAGATCGTAGACAACTTAAGTGAATCGCAGTCGTTGAGAATTGTGGACGAAGTGGGCAAGAGTACGGCTGCAGCGAAGGATTCTCCCAACGAGTTTCGAGGCAGTAAGCTTGCCAAAGACCGACAGGCGGCCGACTGGGTACGACGCGGTATCGTGACGGCGGCGGTGGTGATTCGATCCAAGGCCACAGAGCAAGCTTCGCAAACGACACCAGCGGCTAAGAACGATCACCTGTTGAGTATCGAAGCGGAAGTGCTTGCAGACTCCTATGATCAAGTTGCATCTCAAATACTGGGAGCGCTGGTTCAAAAGGCATTACTTTCTTCGCAGCAGAAGCTGGCGGACGAGCTTATGGAACGGCAACGTTTACAAGCCTCGGCGCAGGCCGCCGTTTATCAACCGAATGTATCGCCGTCGTCGATTTCGCAATCGTCTATATCGCCGGCGTCTGTGGAGCTGGTTTCTGCCAATGTGACAAATGGCAAGCCTGCGGTCTCGATGGAAATCCCCGAAGTCACTGTCCGCGATGTGTTGGGTGAAAATAAAGTCAATCCAGTGATTGCCATGTATGCGGCTGGGATAGCCGTGATGTTTTCCTTGTTTAGTACAACAACATCCAGCGGTTCACTGCTAGAAGAGCGCGAGAACTCCACGTTGGAGCGATTGCTGTGCAGCAAGCTATCGGTTGACCAGTTGCTGATGGGCAAATGGCTTTACCTCAGTGCATTGGGCTTCATGCAGATTACGCTGATGTTCTTGTGGGGTTGGGCTGCGTTTGGAGTTGACTTGTTCAATCACTGGGATGGATTTTTAGTGATGACCATTTGCACCAGTGCAGCCGCAGCAAGTTTTGCCTTGATGATCGCTACAGCCTGTCGGACCCGTATGCAACTGGGCTGGCTGTCAACGATCATCATTTTGGTGATGAGTGCTTTGGGAGGCAGCATGGTGCCTAGGTACCTGATGAGCGAATCGGTACAGCGCGTTGGCATGTTCACGTTCAACGCATGGGCGTTGGAAGGGTACAACAAGGTCTTTTGGAGAGACCTGAAGATTAACGCCTTGAGCAATGAACTAGCGGTCCTGATGGCCAGCGCGTTCATGATGTTGGTGGTAGCGCGAGTCCTAATCAGTCGCTGGGAACGCGACTAAGTTCGTATGTTATCGATTGACCGACCCGGTTTGCGTTGGCGTTGTACTCATTACGGCGGTCGCTTGTTGATAAGCTTGGCCCGCCTGCTGATAGACGTTGCTCACGCCTTGATAAGCTTGTGTTGCTTGTTGATACGAACCATAGGCCTGTTGGGCAAACGCACTGTTTTGCAGTGAGCCCATCAGCTCGCGAGCAGGTTGCAAGTTTGGATCGATTTGCAGAGCTGTTTGAAGGTATTGCTGTGCGACGGGGATATTCTTGCGAGAAGCGTACAGGTAGGCAATTTGGTAGTTCGCCATGGCTGGTGTTTCGACTTGCTGCATTTCTTGCAAGGCCGCGGTGGCTTGCCCCTGGTCCAGCAGGACAGAGGCCAGTTTCTGGCGATGAGCGCGGCTCTCGGGCTCGAGGTTAACCGCTTTTTGCAACTGGGCCCGAGCTTGATTGAGGTTGCCACTATCGGCGTAGACCTGAGCAAGTTCCGTGTAAATGACGGTGTTCTTGGAGTCGACTTGTTCTGCCTTTTGGTAGAACTGGATCGCTTTTTCGGTATTCTTTTGACGATTGGCCAACCGCGCGCTACCGAGGATCGCGGCAATATTGTTCGGTTCAATCTCCAGGGCTTTGTTGTAAGCTTCTTCCGCTTTAGCCAAATTGTTGGCGAATTCGTAGTTGGCAGCGGAAGCGACGTACAGCTCAGGACCAATCACAGGCGGTTTGCCCGTCAGCGAAGTTGGATCGTTTTCGTCGGTCGTTCGCATGGGGTTAGAAAAAGCGGAAGTCACCATGGTTTTGGTTTTGGACATCGCAGACCCCGCCGCGGTACCCATGGTGCTGAACTGACTCTTGACTACACGACCTGTTTCGCCAGCCTTGGTGACAACCGCAGAAGTGCCCGAGGAAAGACTGCTCGTCAAGCCCGTGCCTGTGGTGGACATGCAGCCTATCGAAGAGGCAACCGCAAGAAGCAGCGTGAGTTGAGTGATTTTCATGTTCAAGCTACCAAGAGAAACCGTCGAACGACCGAAACACATGCAAAGTTATTTCGGTTGTTCGCGTCTTGAGGCTTGAAACGTTTCTGCGGATCAAATCAGATTGCGGATAACAGTCGTTGAGCCAGCATTAGTTGCTGATATTCATTTGCTGCTGGCTAGCTGGTGAGTTGAGCCCATTGAACTTGGGTAGTACCGGGGCTGGCATCGCGCGGTTCATACCGCGATTGATCAGCGTTTGGACTTCGCCGGAGACAGAAAGATTGTCTTGATCCGTCACAAGAATCTCCGGCAGCGGCCCGACGGGGATCATCTGCGAAACTGCGATCTGGACAGCTTCCACGCGGGAAGCGGTCTCGGCGGGCGACTCGCCTTTGAGCACGAACAGAACGCGGCGATTCGAAGGAGTCTTGTTCAGCGTGACGGCGATCTTTTGCAGACCTGCGTCGGTTAGTGCGCAAGATTCGTCGAAGAACGTTGAGCCGATCGTGTTGAACTGTCGCCAGCCGTTGTTCTTTTGAATCTCAAAAGGAGTTGAGACCGCTGCCGCATCCACTCCGCGAAATGGTTGCGGCCAAGCATTGTTTCGTAAGCGATCGACGTGCATCTCGTGGTGCAGCTCTGGCCAGCCAGCTTCCACTGCCGTCGCCGTGAGACTCGTTAAAGTCAGCGCGCAAGAAATCTTTGCAAGTATGTTCATTTAGCCAGCAATCCTTCGCAAATGGAAACGATTTCGAGCGACAACCGTTGGTCCGATGACCGGTCCGGAAAGTCATCGATATCATGTCTGTCATCGACCAGAAGAGTGGTCAGCTTGTTGTAAATGCAGTTGCCAAGAACAATTTGCAGAACCGTAACATTTTATCCTTCGAGCAGCGGGCGGGCTAAGTGCTTGCTCAAGTTCAACCGTTCACGAGTGTTCATGGTACTTGGTGCGTTAGTCTCAATGCGCGAATGAGACCTGCGCGTGTCTCAGCAGAGGATTGGAATAGATCTTCTGGGTATCGGCGATAGGATGCGAATTCGCGAAAGATCAAAATCTCCATCGATTGGCTGGAGTTAAAGCCTGCGAGATATTGCAGCCGTAGGTTTCGGTCGCGATTGATTTCCGCGTCAGCAAGCCAAGGCTTTATGCCATGGGCTTGTCCTGCATAGGTAGAAAGCAGGTCGAAAAGGCTCGCAAATCCAACCTCGGATAGGGACATGGCCACCGCAGCGTGGTCCTCGCGGCCAAGGGATTCCACTAGCTGGTCAATATTGATGGAGTTGGATTCGGAGTGTCCCAACAGCACAGTATCGTAACCATCCCCTTGTTGATCATTGCTCCAAATGGTGCTCTCTGGGAAAACTTCAAAGAAGGTCGCGAACTCACTTTTTACTACGGCAGGGCTACTTTCGTACAGAGGTACCCACTGAGTGACCAGCCCGCCTGCATTGAGTCTTGCTTTGCACATCTCGAAGTACTCGCGCGTATATAAACTTGCTGCGCCTTTCACCCAAGGATGAATGGGATCCGATGTGATGATGTCGAACTTCTCCTTGCCTGTAAGCATGTAGTGGCGAGCGTCGTCATAGATGATTTCTACTCGTTTGTCCGTCACCACGTGGTGGTTTTCGTATTGGAAGTATTCGCTGATCACTGGAGGGATCAGTGGTTCCAGTTCACAGATCACAATTCTTTCGATGCTGGGGTGAACGACAAAGCTACCTGCTGTAACGCCGGCTCCGCACCCGACGATCAATACCGACTTGGGGTGGGGATGAAACAGGGCAGGGATATGCCCCAGCATCCGCTGCAGACGCATGTCCTGAGGGAGGCTTGAAGCTTCCACTTTTCCACTCACATGGAAGCTGCATGAATCATCATCGCCAAGTGTAATAGCGATCGACGAGTTCATACCTTCGCCTGCATAGACCACATCGCGGGTTCCAGCATATTGTGGCAGATAGCGGCCATGTGCGATCAACTCGCCGGGGGTAGGAGCGACGCGATAGACAACAGCGGCCGCGATTGCCAGTGCGCAGCCGAATGCAACACTAGGGACCACCGCGCTAGCCATCGAGTTACCCTTATAGTTTCGTACGATCAGTGGTATCAGTGCAACGGCCGATGCAACGATCGCAAGACTCATCAAAAGTTGTTGTGCATGTTGGCTACCTAACAACGGCAGTAGCCAGACGCTGAAACCGGCAGCGCCGAAGATGGCACCGATGGTGTTGATCGCGTAAACTTTACCGACTAATTTGCCGGTGTCCCCGCCGGACGCTGCGGCTCCAAGTGCTAACGGAAAGCTCGCGCCCCACAAAATGGCGGGTGGCAAGATGGCCCACGCACATCGCACGATATCTAGCTGAAATAGATCCCAAGGGCTACGCGTGAGCAACGGGCTGATCGGCCAGTAAGGCACCGATTGGGTTAGTTGATAAGCCGTCCAAGCGATCGCAGGCACCAGCAACAATTGGCACAAGCCGAGTGCGGCACGAGGGTTCCGCAATCTGCCAATGGTCGCGCCCCAGCCGCTTCCAATTCCAAGCCCGATAAGGAACACTGCTAAAATGATTGAGAAGGCGTAAACGGTCCCGCCAATCATGAGGGACAACAATCGAGTCCATACCACTTCTGCGCCCAGTGCACAGGCGCCCGAAAGGGCAATCGCCAAGTACACTCCCCAGTGCCCAGCCGATGCCCCAGCCGTCGCTTCGCTGGCCGCAGCAACTCGTTTCTGCGAGTCCGATTCGCTTTGCCAGTAACGTCCGATGAAGAGAGCCAGAACTGCGACGGCCACGTTGATTCCGGCTGCGCAGAAGCTGGCTGTCGGCATGTCATATAATCGCAGCAGGTAATAACCCGCAAGTAGACATCCTCCGACAGCCCCTGCAATGTTGCCACCATAGAAGTAACCAAGCCACGCCACACCACTAGGACTGGATTCAACAGCTCTTGATACCGCCGGCAACGTCGCGCCCATCAGAATCGTCGGTGGCAGCAGAAACATTGCCGCGACCAAACTGCGCATAACAAGGTCGTTTCCGCCGCTGGTCATACTGGAATATACGCTATGAACATATGGCAAGCCAAATACGACGCCAATTCCCACCGCAGCAATTCCCAGCTCAAGCATGGCGTAAACATACAGAGGGTTTTGGCGAGGACTGATGACATAGGGCAGCAATAGGCTCCCCAGGCACATCCCTCCCATGAATGTCCCTAGCAGGACTCCTAATGAGATCGCTGAACTGCCGATGACAAACTGCAACAGTTGAAACCAAACAATTTCGTAGATTAAAGCAGCGCAACCGCTACCGACAAACAAAGCCAGCATCAACGGCAAAGCCGAAGCTGCCGCATTTTCTCGGCCAAGTGACATTATATTTTCCAAGAAGATAAGCGCGCCTAAGACCAATCACAAAGCCGTTTTAGCCGCTGAAGCAAGATTAGTAGGGGGATGGCAAACCCCGTAACGCGACAAAGGTTTCGACTATTGTCGGACCCGAAGCAGATGAAATCAGGTATGTACACAGATTGAAGCACCTGCCGCTTATAACGCAGTTGTAACTACTGCTGGGACAGACTGACGCCGGCAGATTCGCGGCTAATGATCATTTCAATGAGAACGCCCTCTGGCCTGACGACCAAAGGGCTTATTTTGAAGGAAAGTCGGGGTGATAGGATTCGAACCTACGACCCTCTGGTCCCAAACCAGATGCGCTAGCCAGACTGCGCTACACCCCGATTGTTTTGTGATCTAAACCGCAAAGGATTTCTTGTGCCGTCAATAATGACAACGCTACCGCAAAACAGGTTCGATGTTGTAACGGAAGGAACCTTTTGCTGCAACGTGAAATCATAGCGATTTGAAAGAGAATTCACCGGAATTCAGTTTCTGCAACCCGCATGCTCGCAACCAAGCAGCCAGATAGTGGGGGAATCGATACCCAAGCCTCGCTCGATGAGCTATCGAAATCGCTAGCTGCACGACGAGCAACCGCCGCCCGAAGTTTGACAAGTGGAGGACTCGCTGCCAGCCGGAGCACCAGCGGTCGCCGAGGCCATTTCCATGCCTAGCTCCGTTTGGCCTGTAATAACGAAGCCTAAATCGGCGATCATTTGATAGTCGGCTGAGGGGGCTTGCCCCTTGGTGGTGAGATAGTCGCCAACAAAAATGCTGTTGGCGGCGTACAAGCCCATCGGTTGGAGGCTGCGGAGATGCCGCTCTCGACCGCCAGCAATCCGCAATTCGCTCTTGGGATTCACGAATCGGAACATACATAAGGCTCGCATGCAATCTCGCGGCGACAAATACTCGTTCTTCTCCAACGGCGTACCATCAACGGCATGCAAGAAATTCAAGGGAATGCTCTCGGTTTGCAGTTCTCGCAAGTCAAATGCCATATCAATGATGTCTTCTAGCCGTTCCCCCATGCCGATAATGCCGCCACTGCACAGTTGCAGACCAGCTTCACGCACATTCTTAAGCGTTTCCTTCCGGTCAGCGTAAGTATGCGTGGTACAGATTTTTTCGTAGTAATTCTCGCTGGTATTCAGGTTATGGTTCACTTTGTCGACGCCAGCCGCTTTCAAGCGATCGGCTTGAGCTCGCGTCAAGAGTCCCAGGCAGGCGCAAACGTTTAAGCCATAAGTCTGCTTAATTTCCGGCACGATCGTTTCCACTGCCTTCAACTCGCGTTCGTTGGGAGCGCGGCCGCTGATCACGATGCAATAGGTCTTGGATTGTCGCTCGGCGGCTAATTTCGCCCCTTCCATCAACCGCTGACGGTCCAGAATCGTGTACTTGGGGACCGGAGCGTCGGATACCTTCGACTGCGAACAGTAATGGCAGTCCTCAGGACACAGTCCACTCTTGGCATTCATCAAGAAATACAATTGGACCGTGTTCCCAAAATATTCGCTGCGGATGCGGTAAGTAGCATTCAAAAGCGGCAGAAGCTCAGCATCCACGCTTTGTAAAATTCGCAGCGCTTCGCTGCGGCTGACGCTGTAACCATCGAGAACCGATGCCGCTAGTTGGTCAAAAAAGTGGATATCCGAAGTAATAGTAGAGTCCAGCATCGGTCTGAATCTTGAAAGAACGGGTGATGACAACGACAGAATGGAAAAACCAAAGCACGCTCGATCCGCCTGCGAAGCATGCTAAAGCTTACTTACTTCCGCGTTTCCAAGAAGGGTTCTTTTTCCTCACGAGGGTGGTTTGTCACCCGAAAAGGATCGCGACAAGTGGTAAAGCGACGAAAAATTCAAAAAGTTACCGATTTCGCGAAACTACTGGGCCACGAAATGGTTTGTCGAACTTAAGCCTATCCGAAGGCGAAAGTTTTCGGGATGGTGTGTGAAAGATAAGCTAAATACCCTAAAATCGACGCTGTGGTGTTTTGACGTTCCTTGGCATAAGGGGCTCAGGTAGTTAGTTATCGTAATTGGCCAAGCTGTCGACGGTTGGTCGCGGGTCTTTTCAAGTTATCGGACGCTTTTCGCGGGGAGTAAGAAAATGAGTAAAATTTCCAAGTTTTGGGCACTGCTAGCAATCGCTCTTGTGAGCACGACGTGGGTAGCCGACTGTTTTGCGCAGCCCCCAGGCGGCGGGCGTGGTGGTTTCGGGGGTCGCGGCCAAGGTGGCGGCATGGGTGGTTTCGGTCGCGGCGGTATCGCTGGCCTGCTACGCATGGAAGAAGTCAAAGCAGAACTAAAGGTCACCGAAGAGCAGGCCGCCGAGATTCAAAAGCACTCGGACGATGCTCGCGCTTCCATGAATTTCGAGGGCATGCGGGAAGCCAGCGAAGAACAGCGCGAAAAAATGATGCGTGAATTCCAAGAGTCCATGGAAAAAGTCGACGATCAGTTGGCCTTGGTGCTCGATCCTGACCAGTTCGATCGTTTGTTAGGTCTGTACGCGCAGCAAACAGGCGCTGAATCATTGACCAACCGACATATTGCCGGGGCATTGGGTCTGAGCGAAGAAACCGTGGCTAAGCTGAAAGCCAAGCAAGAAGAACTGCGTCCCCAAGGCTTCGGTCGCGGTGGTCGTGGTGAAGGTGGCCGTGGTGAAGGTGGCCGTGGTGAAGGTGGCCGTGGTGAAGGTGGCCGTGGCGGTCGTGGTGAAGGCGGCCGTGGTGCTGGCGGACCTGGCGGCGGTGGATTTGACTTCGAAGCGATGCGTGAGCAAGCCGAAAAAGCGCGTCAAGAACGCGATGACGCTCTGCTGGCCATCCTGAGCCCAGAAGAAAAAGAGAAATTCGAAAAACTCAAAGGTGAGAAGTTCGATTTCCCACAATTCGGTGGCTTCGGCGGCGGCCGCGGTGGTCGCGGGAACTAAGCGATTCAGCTAACGCCTTCAAAGGCAAATGCCAAAAATTCTACAGCCTTCGTGATACCCACGAAGGCTGTTTTCGTTGCTAGCCCGCAAGTGTGGCAAAGGTTGTTTAACCGCGTGCCCAACGGGCCGCGCTGATGACTTTAGACTACGACGCGGGGCGATGCCCAACGCGGTTAAACGCTATACCGTTCAATATTGTTCGTAGTACCGGCTTTAGCCGGACGTGCCTGCGGAAAACTCAAACGAATTCCGCCTAAAGGCGCTACTACGAACTACTGAGCCCGCATCGTCGAACGGTATTGCCGCTAAACGAAACCTGCAGGCTTACCTGGCAATTTGTGCGTTAGCTGCCAGATCGATCACCTTAGCTCGTACATTCTGCAGATCAGCGGCCAGCATCACGGAATTGATGCCCGAACCGATGCCCAACAGCGCTGTCGGAGCCGCATAACTCAACGCCTGACGTTCGATCCCTATCGCTACCGCCGTCGGCAAAGCGACCGAACCGGTATTGCCCATGATCGGATAGGTCGCGAAATCGGATTCAATCGGCAAACCCAAACGCTCCAGGATCTTCCGCTGATGTGCTTGCCCGACTTGATGACTTACGCTGCCACCAAAATCAGACGCTTGGAGCCCCGACTCTTGCAGAAGTGCTTCAAACGTCGCCGCCCCGGTCTCAACGCCCATCTCCAGCAGTTTCTCCGAATCAGTGTCCATCAACGGCTGCATCGCCGAGCCTGCTTGGTCGGTGTCGGAGACGCACAGATCACAGTGCTCGGTATGCGACCTGGCGACCGCACAACGCAAGTCACCGCCGCCCAACTTGCGACGATCTCCGATCAGCCATGCGCAAGCCCCCGAGCCGATGGTGAGCGACGCAAACGCGGACTTGATCGAGCTGCGCGTGATGCTGGGATCATCGCACAGCATCGCAATCGTGGATTCCATCAGGCCCAGCGAATTTTCTGTTCCCACGGCAATTCCCGCCGTGATGACCCCTTGTTCAACCAAGTTCGCTATTTGGACGGTCGCGTTCAGCAAGCCCAAGCACGCGTTGGAGACGTCATAGACCCACGCACTCCGGGCCAAGCCCAACTTGTGATGCACTCGGCAAGCCGTCGCGGGCTCCAGGAACTCGCGGCAGACACTCGCATGAATCAAAGCTTCTATCGTGCTTGGCGCAAGCCCAGCGGCATCGATCGCGGCCTGTGCGGCTTGGATGCTGCAATCGCTTAATCGCGTTCCAGGCAACCACACGCGACGCTCGCGGATGCCACTGGCGAACTCCAAACGTCCTTCAGGCAAGCGTAATCGCTGATAAACAGGGGCCAGACGCTGCTCGATCTCTGCAGAAGTCACAACGCGGGGGGGGAGAACGCATCCGACGGAAACGAGGGACGCAAACTGGAATTTCATAAGCGTTTGGATCGAGCTAACGTAAAAACATAAGAATGCTGCTACCACATCTCGTGTGGCAACAACAATTCTGGACGAAATATTGATTATTTATGGACATCGAAAATCGAGTCGCTAGTTTATCGCTCATCGTGATTTCGCCAATTGTGACACAACGAAGACCGCTGTGGATTGGTGAATTAGCTTCGGCTGGACACACGTGCTCAGAGCAGTGAAGCTCGGCAATACGATTCAAAAGCGACTTTGAATTGTATCGTGGAAAGATCAGATGAGGATGGCCAATAATGCCTGGGATACCCCAACGTTATTTTATCACTCTTCCCCGCCATATTCTTCAGAAGATCAATTCTTCCCACCCTCGATTCTCTCAGGGGCCCTGTTTCTTGAATCAACCTTGGCTGCGAGATCGCCTGCAGTACCAACTCGATTCCGACACTCTGAAATTGGCAAACGGCTTTTCGCTGCTAGTTGATATGCACGCCACTTCCAGTGCAAGCTGATCGTTTTTTTCTTTCGAGGGATCGTCTACATGCAATCTAAACCACTGATCGGGCTGAACGCAGATTTTCGTGATGCTAGTTCTGGAAAGCCAGCATTCAGTTTCTTAGCGGCAGGGTACTACGACGCAATCATGGCTGTTGGTGGAATTCCGGTGATTGTTCCACCGATGGCCGATGAAGAGATGGTTGTTAGCGTATTGGACCGACTGGACGGATTCGTGTTGACGGGCGGACCAGATTTGGACGCACGCAACGATGGTTTTCATCTCCATTCATCCGCCAAACTGATGTCGTCTCGTCGTGAAAACTTCGACCGACTATTGGCTATGGAGATTCGCGAACGACGTATGAGCGTATTTGGTATCGGTGTTGGTTTCCAATTGCTCAACCTGATCAACGGTGGTGAACTGCACTACCACATTCCTGTCGATGTGCCTGGCGCATTGCCTCACTTTGATGTCCATGATCAATTCCATCGCCACTCGTTGGTGGTTGAAAGCAACTCGATCGTTGGCCGTGCTTACGGGGAAGGCGAAATTCGCGTCACCTCCCAGCACCACATGGGTATCGCTCGACTGGCCGATGGTTTCCGCGCCACGGCCACTTGCCAAGACGGCATCATCGAAGCCTATGAAAGTGAAATGATGGATTGGTTTGCTATCGGAACGCAATTCCATCCTGAATCCAAGGCAGCCAGTGCTTTAGATATCAGCATCTTTGAAGAGTTTGTTGAAGGCGTCAAGCAGCGCTGCGGCGAGAAGCTGCGTTTGGTCGCTTAATCTGATCTGAATCAACCGCGGAACGGAGTCTGCGGGCTGAACCATGACTTGGTAGTACGATTGCTCGTTGATACACATCAACGAGCCGGCCAGTCACGATGATTTGCGGCGGCGCTTGATGGTAACAGCCAACAGCGCCAGCACGACCAGAATATTGCCAGCGACGATGATTCGCTGCCACGTCCAAAAGCTGGGCTGGCGTTCTAGATACGATTTAAACGAACCAGCATCGATCGTTAAGCGTTTCAGCAGCATCTTTGCCGGCGTGTTGCCACTGTCTTGACGTGTACTCCACACGTCGATGCCTCTTATGTTGTGCTTTGGGCAATTATCGATGCGATAGACTTCACGCAGGCCTGCTTTGTCTTGAATCGAAAAGATCGCTGTGCTGCCCTGCCGCTCAATAACAAGACTTCCTTCTTGTTGTACTCGATCGTTGAAGACTTGATATTTGGGCGGCATACCTTGAGCCATATGGTCCACCGAAGTCAACGTCGCTTTACCGCCTTGAAAGACAATCTGATTTAGCTTGATCTGCGTTTGTTTGGGATCATCCAAGTGAACGGTAAAGATTAGCCCTTGGCCCCAACCGGAGGCCGGTGCATTCAACTGGTCAATGCGAAAATCCAGTGACGCACGGAAGTCGCCGCAGCAGGCCAACAGCATCTTAAACCCCGCGACGCCCGTCGGTCGATCTGCTACATCCGCTTGTTGTTCAATCAACATGCCTGCGGGAGTAAAGCTGATTCGATCGACACTCCCTCCTGGTGGGGAAACGACTTCGACAATCGGTTCACGCTGGGCCGTCGCCAAATTGATCACCAGTTGCTCCGCCAAGCTAGTACTGGTCAACAGCACGCAAGCAACCACAGCAACAATAAAACGGTACATGATAAAACTCAAATCTTGCTCGTTAAAAAATCGCAAACCTTTACAGGCCTATCTCGTTTAGCCGTCAGCCGTCAGGCGTACGCTCTTTCGGAGCAGTAAGCAGTAAGCAGTAAGCAGTAAGCAGTAAGCAGTAAGCAGTAAGCAGTAAGCAGTAAGCAGTAAGCAGTAAGAACTCGCCACTCGCCACTCGCCACTCGCCACTCATTCTTCATACCTCTCAAACTCCCCCCCATCGGGGCTTAAGCTTGCTCGCATCACTTGCCAATCGATGCTATGGCTAACAAACTGCGTCCGGCCATCAGCGGCGGCAAAGACAGCGCCGTCGCGATGGGCCGATCCCCAGTTCTCTTTGTAAGCGACCCCAACTCCATCCGAGACGATCGTGATGCCGGCTCGAGCGGTTCCTTTAGAACCACCCGAAAAGATAGGTTCATCCCAGTACCAATTCGTGCTGCGCTGGACGCTAGGATCATGCGCTTTCTCACCGATGAGGAAGGTACGTGACAAGCCATCGGTGACGCTGGCGGCATGCAAGATGAACGGGAAATTAGTTGCAATACGAGCGTTCGCACAGTAGTCGGTTTTCGTCCAAGCCCAACCGCCGGATTCATAATTACCGAACTCGTCGTTGATGGGGACTGCTACATTTCGGCGGCTGCGTGAGGGGCATTGGAACAGCGGCTGAGGTCTGCGGAATTCGACGTTCTGATAAGCGGTTGCTTCTTCGATAAAAGGCAAGATCGAATAAGCCCAGGAGCCGGTTTGGTTCATGGGCAGCGTGGCAGGTTTGCCGACTCCCCAGCGGTACAGAAAACCTGCATCGAAATCATCGGTGGAGATGACGACGTCTTGACCGGTGGTTGATTTGATCGTGTTGCCTGGCAAGAAGCCACCGTTGCTGGGAAAGTATTGATACGTATCGACGTGTTGAGTCACGGCTAGGGCTAGTTGGCGCATATTGCTTTGGCACGAGATGCGTCGCGCGGTTTCACGAGCGTTGTTGACTGCTGGAGATAGCAAGCTGACCAGCAAAGAAATGATTGCGAGCACGGTTAGAAGCTCGATCAAGGTAAATCCAGAACGCGAAACTGCACCGGAGTCTTTCATGGTGTCACCTGAGGAGAGATTGACAAGCGATAGTCTTAGCATAGCAACCGCTAGCGACGCATGCTAGTTCGTAGTACCGCCTTCAGGCGGAATTCAATCAGCATAGCAAGCGAGCGTTATTGTTTAGAAACGATACCACATGGGTTGGAACAACAAGCAAGCTTGATAGCACCAGCAGGCCCTCTGATCGCACTATGTCATTGCTTTTTATTATGCGACGCTCTCTTGGATTAGCTTTCGCGAATCGATCCATTAGTTCGTCGATCGTCGAGTCGTTCGGAATCTGAAAAAAACCGGCACGTTGAGTAAGAATTGCTAGAAGTCGCTTGACTCTTCAATTTGTTCCGGAAAGAATCGTGTCGTTGGGCCTGTCTTGTTGGGCAGAGGTAGTTATGGCTGTAGCACTCTCCGAGTCTATTAAGGTTGACGGCCCTTCTTTGGTCGATCCAGTCGGCGTCGATCTTTCCGTCATTGTGCCGTGTTTCAACGAATGCAATACCGTTGAAGTCCTGCTGCGACGTGTGCGCCAAGCATTGCCGCAATCTCAAGTCATCGTGGTTGATGACGGCAGCACGGACGGATCGACCGAGAAGATTGCAAGCTTGGTGGAAGAGCTGAGCTTGTGTTATGTTCGCAGTGAGGCCAACCAAGGCAAGGGTGCTGCCGTGCGACTGGGGTTGTGCAAGGCGGATCGGGATTGGGTTGTAATTCAAGACGCGGATTTGGAGTACGATCCGAATGATCTGCGTCGTATGTTGGCTGTTGCGTGGCGGTGTTTTTTAGGCGGCTTTAGATTTTTCCTGGTTTTGTTTTCTTGTCTAGCAAGCGTCGGTTGTCAGCCATGTTCTGTCAATGTTGTTCAACTGCGCGCGTCTTCTCCGGTAGTTGTCCTGCCGGAGGTAATTGAAGTGCCGCTTGTTGGCGATGAAGTTATTCGGGTGAATGTTTGCCTTTTGAATATGACCGGGACAAAGATCTCCATTTCAGGCTCGCGGTTCCCGTGTGGTTGCATGCAACTCTTAGGCCTACCAGCAGACCTGTCGCCGGGCGAACCGACAATTTTCACGGTTGAAGTTCAATCTGGGGGCATCTTAGAATTGCACGAGGAAAAAGAAGTTCCTGTTGAAATATACACGTCTGTCGGTGAAGTAATTGGCGGCCTAAGGCTGCGTATGCAACGGTTTGATGTTAAGCGGGATGGAGGAGTAGTCCCGGAACCAGATCCTAATGCTTGACTTCTTACTGTATTCGGCCGAATGGTTTTTGCGCGATGCGTTGTTTTAATTTAAGTTGCCGAGGTCCACCTGTTTTCAAATGCCCCGGTCTGTTTTGTGTGTTTTGCTTCTATTAGGAGTTTTATTATGAAATTGTTTTTGGTTACTGGCTTGGCTGGCGTATTCATGTTGTTTGCGGCGGGGCAATTGGGGGCAGGTTGCAAATGCTACTCTGATTGTGCTGGCAGTTGCTATACGACAGATTGGAGTATTTTGACGTGCAAGAAAGAGTGCAGACTCCAAGGTCTCAAACCTTGTAAGTGCCAATAGTTTTGAAGAGCTGGCACGCTTCAGCGTTCACGCGGTAGGCTTGAACGCTGATTGCTGCTTTGTTGTGATTTTGGAAAAGGTGTTACTTCGCTCATGTATGCTTCTGCTGTACTCCGATGCTGTTGCTCGATGTTTGTGCTGTGTGCCATGTTGCTGCCATTATCTGCTACAGAAGTGCCTGCTGAGATCGCCGGTGCATGGGGAGAAGGTCTTCAGTCTCAGCCTAGTGAGTTTCATCACGTCACGTTTCTCCAGCAAACACTCTTCAGCGAACGTCAGCAAAAATACCAGGATTTTGAAGATATTGGCGACACATTTTTTAGTAGAGATCGTATTTTTCAGACGTTCAAGGAAAGGTCCAGCGAGGCAGTAAATGGTACTCTTGTAAATCGTGACGGAGTCTTCCAATTGGAAAAGCCTAACGAATCGAGTAGATGGGTCTTGGTTGATGTGCCAGATCGCGATCCCGCTCAAGCAAAGAGGCAGATTGATTCATGTCTCGCATTCATAAATGGAGACTTTCTCAGGTTGAGCGGTAATGGGACGAGGCTAGATGAGTTGGTGAAGTCAGGGCAAAACACTTTTGATTGGTCGAGGCTAGATGATCCAGCAGTTGATGAGGTCCAAGTTTCGATAGGGTGGTCCGACACGAACTCACCTCCCTTAGATCAGCGACCTTTTAAATCCATCAATGTAAATTTGGACAAGAATTCAAATTATAGAGTGCTCCGATCTGAGGTGGTGTTCGTTCGACCGGGTGAAGAGCGAATTGAAAGATACTCTGCAACATACTTTAATCCAAATGAACCGTTGCGACTCAAGTCGTACCAATCCAAGTTAGAAACAGATTCCGGTAAGCTCATAAGAAATATGAATTTTACGGTTACAAAGTTTGAGGAAATTCCGATTGACGAAGCGATTTTTGATTTGAAGACACACGGCATAGATTTTTCCACGCACGAATCTAAGTCGTCTTCTACCAATCGTTGGTTACTAGCGCTAGTAGCATTGATGGTGGTTATTGCTTTTTGGCGTTACCGTTTCAATGGAAAGACGGTTTAGCCTTGCTTGCGACTCGAATTCGTTTGGACTCTGTAATCAACTGTTTTGGTAAGCGCAGTGCCAGAGTGACTTATTAGGTTCATTGATCTCTATCGGTTCTTGGTTTGCGCTCGCTGTACGGTTTACGGACATTCTCATGAGTTTTCTAACGCGAACCAGAGTCAGCTTCGTAAGCCTAATGTTTCCATTGCTGGGTTACACTGCGTCCATAGTCTTGAACGACCGACTTGAACGGTGTGGATGGCTGCAACCGAATGCGTTAGGACACTTGGGGGGCGAATACAACAACATTGCTCGGCAGATCTTTATCGGTCAGGGCTTCAGTGATCCTTTCGGCGCTGGTTCTGGACCAACTGCTTGGATGCCGCCGGCGTTGCCATATTTGCTTGCTACGGCTTACTGGCTCTTCAACGGCAACCAGACTGCGGTCATCGTGGTAGCCACCGCTCTTCAAGCCATCGCTATGGCCCTGGCGATGTTCTGGCTATTCCAACTTGGCGAGCGATGGAAGGCCTTCTGGTCCGCAGTTTTGATCGGGGCAGGGGGCTTGGCGGCGAACCTCTTCATGCTTTTCCAAATGACGCATGATACGGGCCTCCTGCTCTTGATGAATTGCCTATTGTGGTGGGGGATCACCAAACGGTGGAACGGTCCGGTTAGCTGGAGGAGTACTGTTGCGTGGGGATTGTTTGGAGGATTGTCGGCGCTTTGCAGTCCGGTCTTGGGACTGGTGTGGGCGGTGCTGACGGCGTGGCGGTTTGCAACGACAGATAGAGCTTTTGCTGATCCGAATGCCAAAAGCGACACGAGTCGTTTAACCGCGTGCCCAACGGGCCGCGTCACCGCTGCTGGACGCAAGAAACGCGGGGCGTTGCCCGCGCGGTTAAACGAAGCGCTGCAACATTGGCTGGCGAAACCAACTAATGTTGCTCACGCACGCCCCATGCCTTGCGTAGATACCAATGCAATGGATAGGCGTGGGGGTACGTTGCATCTGGCCTTGGCGGCGGTTGTCTCGATCTTAATCGTGACACCCTGGACGATTCGCAACTACGTGGTCTTGGATCGCTGGGTGCCGATCAAGTCCAATGGCATGTTCGAACTGTGGCTATCACAATGCAGGGATGATGACGGGATTTTGGATCAGTACTCTGCGTTGAGTCCACCGTATCTGGTAGAGTCAGCTAGCGATAATTTCATTGAGCTTGGAGAAATCGCTTTCATCGAAGCTAAAGGAGAGACCGTCAAACAAGCGATCAAAGACAATCCGCTGGACTATCTAAATCGAATCGGTAACCGTTTCATCGCAGCCTTTGTGTACTACAGCCCGTTCAATCGATTGGATGACTTCAATCGCAAGTGGCCAGTGTACTTAAAGCGGTTGGTGTTTCCGTTGCCGCTGATCAGTCTGTATGTCATCTTGCTGCTGGGGCCGCGGCCGCTGCCACCTCAAGTCTCCGCAGCCCTTGCGATTTGGATTCTGACGCTGCTGCCCTATGTGCTGGTGAGTTACTACGAACGCTACGCAACGCCAGTCTTGCTGTGTAAGCTGATCGTGATTCTGTACGCGTGGAGCTTGATTGCGAAGCTTCTTTTTGGGAAGCGAAGGGCACGAGCGGCATGATTTGGACTCTGGGACCAAGCGATGCTATACTGTCGTTACTGTCCTGCTTCGATTCAAGCGAAGCTGGTGACGATCAAACTACGACTTGAACGAGTCAAACCGAGATGTCGAAAAAAAGCCCTTTTCCTGGTATGGATCCATGGTTGGAAGATTACTGGGGCGACCTGCATGCAAGCATGACGGCCTATGCTCGCGATCGCTTGCAACCAGACTTGCCGTCAGGCCTACGAGCTCGAATCGAGGAATATGTCACCATTGAATCGAAAGACGACAGCGGTGATCGTTTCTACTTTGTACCGGACGTCATGATCACCGACGTTTATCAGCCTACTGACGATTCGTTGAAGATGTCTGTATCGACTATGGTTGCGACAGAGTCACTGCGACTGACACGTATAGTGGAACCACCCACGATGCGGCGGATACAGATAGTTGATGCCAAAGCAGGAAACCGGGTGGTCACGTCGATTGAATTCTTAAGCCCAGCAAACAAGATTGGTCGAGGTCTCAATTTTTTTCGCAGGAAGCAGAGAGAGTTTCTGGATGGCGGAGTCAATACGGTAGAAATAGATCTAATTCGGACTGGAAGTTGGGCCATTTCGATAGATATGCAATCGGTCCCGGAAGAGCAACGTGGTCTGTACCGTGCTCTTGTAATCCGTGCGGCGGCTCCGCTGGATTGCGACTACTACCCTATCAGCCTCGTGAAGCCGCTCCCCAACATCAACGTTCCGCTGCGGCCCGACGATACTGATGTAGTGTTGGAACTGCAGCCAATTCTTGATATGGCGTATAACAATGGCGGATACGCAACTGAGATTGACTACTCGCTACCTCCTAAGTCTCCACTTCCAGAAATCATCGCCACCTGGGCGGCAAACTATCTAGAAGATCAGAAGACTAGGTAACGATGCGTTCATCGCCGTATTGCGGTTAAACAACCAAAACAAATGCCGTTACTTTGATACGATGCCTTGGATACTTTTGAACGTCACCGAGCATTTGGGCAGCGACTCCAAAAACATCTTGCCGTAAGGCTTGGTATGAATGCGACTGTCAAGGATTACGACCATCCCCGAATCGGTGGCTGTTCTAATCAATCGACCAAAACCTTGACGCAAACGAATGATCGCTTCAGGGATTTGATAATCGCGAAACGGGTTCCCGCCGCGCTCTTTGATTCGCTCGAGCCTCGCCTCCAATAGTGGGTGGTCCGGCACGGCAAAAGGCAGCTTGGTAATAATCACATTTCGCAAAGCATCCCCTGGGACGTCGACGCCTTGCCAGAAACTATCAGCACCAAACAAAATACCGCGAGGCGACTCTTTAAAAGAATCTAGCAACTGCTGTCGTGGGACGCCGTCGGCTTGGCTGTAAATTGCCAATTGGTTCCGGGTGGCCCAAGGACTGATCGCAGTGGCGGTCTTTTTCAGTAACCCAAATGCAGTGAACAGCGCGAACGAGTGGCCATCATGCAACCCCGCAAAATGTTCAATCAACCTGGGCAGTATGTTTTCAAAGGCCTCTTTGTGCGTGCTGGGATCTGGCGCGTCACGCAAGATCACCAGTTCCACTTGTTTGTCATATCGGAACGGGCTGGAGACCTGCAGTGTCTTGCCATTCTTTAGTCCGATCCGCGACTGGAAAAAAGTAAACGGACTGCCCGATGTATTGCCCGATGTATTGCCAGATGTATTGCCAGATGCGTTGCTCGTTTGCTTGATCGATACCGATTTGTTCTCAGAGGTCGCAATGGTTGCTGAGGTAAGTATAACGGTCGGCCCGTTGGTGAAGAGTAATTTCTTCAACGTCTCGCTGGGATCGATCGGCGCGGATTTCAATAAGATGCGCAGGCCCGCGCGCGTCGTTTGTTGTTCCATCCAGTACACGTCATCGGTCTGCGATTGAGTCAACCACTGGTGCAGCGTGTCGGCTAAAGTTGCCAGTCGATTGGACGCTGACGTCAAATCCTGCTTCACATTAGGTTGTTCATGATTGCTGCCGTAGCGCAACAGTTGTTTGGATAGCTCCATGAGCGGTTCACTCAAACGGTTGGCAACGATGTTCTTGTCAAAGATGCGACCGTTGCCGCCTGGGCGACGATCCATGTAGCCCTTGAGGTCAGCAACTATATCATCGACATGCTCCATGCACTGGAATGATAGCTTCGTTAGTGTGTCTAAACCTAGCGAAATCAACAGGCCCTTGTTGGTGCGAGGGTTGTAGAGTTTATTCAACGCATAATCGATTTGCCCGGTTGAGATCTGTAAGCCGAGGTGTTCGCTGGCCACTGATTCGACAGTGTGGCATTCGTCAAAGATGACGGCATCGTAATTGGGAAGCAAGTTAGCGCCTTGCTGTCGTAGTGCCAGGTCGCTGAAGAATAACGCGTGATTGACGATGATGATCTGCGCGTTTTGAATTCGGCGACGTGCTTTGAAGTAAAAGCATTTGTCGTAAGTCTTACAACTGCGTCCCAGGCAGTTCCCAGAATCGCTGCCGACTTCATCCCAAACCGATACGAGCGGACGAAAGGGCAGGTCGCTGCGCGAGCCATCTCCGGTCGCTTGGGTCCACTTCGATATTTGGGCAAGTTGTTCGTGTTCGTTCTCGGCCGAGAACAAGCCGATCGCTCGCTGCCTGGCCAGAGCCAACCGGCGCAAGGAAACGTAGTTCGATCGGCCTTTGCCCAGCACAGCGGTAAACTCGCGTGGGATCACTGCGTTGAGCAACGGGATGTCTTTGGCGATGAGTTGTTCTTGCAGGTTGATTGTATGCGTGCTGATCACAACACGTCGAATTTGTGGCTCTTCGTCGTCTTTGTCAGATTTCTCCTGCAATTTAGCTTCGCCAGCGGTGACGTGCAAAATGGCGGGGACCAGATACGCGAAACTCTTTCCCGTCCCGGTACCTGCTTCGACGATCAAATGTTGTTTGGTTTGTAAAGCTTTCTCGACCGCGTGAGCCATTTCCATTTGGCCGGTGCGGGCTTCGTAGTTCTTGATCCGCCGCGCGATGCTCCCACCAGATCCGAGGATGGAGTTAAGGCTGATGACGTCGGAATCCATGAGCGTGGCAGCGGGAGGAAATGGCAGCAGCGAAAAAAGTCGCTTGTGCTTTTGGCTGGTTGAGTAAAACTAGTTGCCAAACGCTGGTTTGACGCCAGTACTGTACCCGTTTTTGGCTTCTTTCCCACGTCCAATGCCCAAACTCAACCCAGAAGATTACGCCGGAGTCATCTTTGACTGCGATGGAACCCTGACAGATTCGATGGAAACCCATTATTTGGCTTGGTTTGATACGATGTTGCGGCATGGGATCCAGTTTCACCGCGATCGCTTTTATGCGCTGGGCGGGATGCCGACCAGCAAGATTATCGAGTTGTTGGCATCCGAAGCGAACTTGGTGCTAGATGTGGGCGTGGTTACGCAGCAAAAGGAAGCCGCGTTTCTGGACCGTCTGCCGGCGGTTCAAGCGAATCTGCCGGTGTTTGAAATTGCGGAACGATTGCGGGGGCGGATTCCGATAGCGGTTGCCAGTGGTGGTTATCGTGATTCGATATTGCAGCAGTTGCGGCATCTTCAATGTGAGGCATGGTTTGATGCGATCGTAACGGCCGAGGATACGGAGCGACACAAGCCCCATCCCGACGTGTTCTTGACGGCGGCGGAACGAATGAAGGTTCCTCCGAATCGCTGTTTGGTTTTTGAAGATGCAGATCTTGGTGTGCAAGCTGCTCAAGCAGCCGGCATGGATGTGGTCGACGTCCGCATCGCGTTTGTGTAGAGCTGACGCGATGGCCATTGATGAATCAACTTGATCGGTGAATGGTCGGTGTCCGAAGCTCTCGCGGGTCTGGCAGGTTTTTTCGCTCGTTGGCTAACCTCAAAACTCTCGCTCATGTCGGCAAGCCAACATGGGGCGGCGTTCCGGAATGCCAATGGATTGGTAAAATCCGCTGCGTGGGCCCCTTGCTGGCTCGTCCAGCAGGAGCCAAAGTTTTGTGGTTAGCAGCGCGTTGCTCCATCGCCGCCTCCCCGGTTGGCTTGTCCACCCGGAAGGGAAGTTTCCTTCGATGCCAGGTCCAGTTTACACTTCCGAACACATTCGGCCTTCCTTTCACCTGTGCGCTACACTTGGACCGGATGTCCGACGGAGGGAACGGAATTCCCCTCACAACCCAACGACCTGTTCTTCCAAGAACTCGATAATAGGTGGGTGGGAACTCGATAATAGGTGGGTGGCACCTTTTGTTCTTTTGTTTCTAAGATTCTCATCGCCAGCTTCAAAGCTCAGTGGATCTTCACTGAGCCATTGTCCGAGGGCTGCGTCGTACCAGCGGTAAAGGTTGTGCTGTAAATGCGTGGCGTGATCTAGCTGCTTGCCGGTGAAGCCGTAAATCAGATCTACTGCAGAGTTCGTCTCGCTGATCAAGGCTCCAAAAGCGTTGTACTTGCGATGATTGGCAATGGCTGTGATACCGGTAGATTCATCGAAGTCAGCAATGTCGCGGATCGTGCCTAAATGATCCGACAATGCCCATAAAACGTTGCCGCCACTGCCTAAGCTGGTGACTTGCTCGTCAGAGAGCAACTGGTCTACACGATTGCTCCACAAATATCGATGCGCAAGATCGCTGGCCGCACTACCATCAAACTGCAACACGGCGCTGATGCCCTCATCGTAAACCCAGTACTGGCTGGTCGGCGAACCAGAGCCAGCGCCGTCAGCATCATAGGTTCGCTTCACCAAGCGGTTATAAGCGTCATATTCATAGTCAACTTGTTTGGTGATTGAGCCACCGACGGAATTACGGAATTTGACCGATGTCAATCGATTGCGATGATCCCACTCGTAATCCTGCACGTGACCGTTGGAAGTCTGCGTCTTCCGTGTACGATTGCCTTCATCATCGTAAGCCAATGTAAATCCTGGCATCGCCGTCGTACGATTGTTACTGCTGGTAGTGTAACCGGTCATCGAACGGGAACCATTCGCATTATACGAATAAGTCTCATCGGTCTGCGACGCATGATCGGCTTCTGTCAACTGCCCTTTGGCATCATAAACGAACTCCGAAAGACCCTCGATCGATGAGTCAATGCTGGTGAAGCGTGAAAGGCCGTCGTAAGTGTAATCATACTCAGCAAGAATCGTGGTACCTTGCTTATGCTCCAGGTTGCTCAAGCGATTAATGGTGTCAAAGCTAAACGTTGTAGTTGCCACGGGATTGGAGGTGCCTGTACTTTGGTAACGCTGGATCGAAGTCTGCTGGCCCAGCCCATTATATCCGATCGTGACATGTTTTGCTGTGACAGCGTTACCGCCCGATTGGCTTTGTTGCAAAGTATTGCCCCTCACATTACTTGGACGGCCCCTTTTGTTATCGCACCTTTTGTTATCCTGTCCCCATGCTTCTAAAGCCCCGTATAGATGATCGGGAGCAAAAGCTGATGGTATGCCGCTACTTAAACAAATCTTTTGGCCGCATAAATTTAAAAAAGAAAGGTTGATATTTTGGATAGAGAGTTTGCTTTTCGATCTCCAGCTCAATCCTTGGGATGTCAGACTCTTCAATTTTGTAGTAAAGGTGGCTTTTGACGAACTTGCTGCGTTCAATCGCGAGCTTGATTGAATCTAGTTTGACAGCAAACAAATGAGACATCAACAATATCTGGATCTTAATCTCGTGATGCTCTTTGTTTGTGTCACTGATCTTAAATAAACTTGAAATATCTGTTTCCGTAAATCTTAGATTCAGCAGATAATTCCGGATGATCGCATCTGCCGAAAGATGGGTGGGTTGCTGATCCTTTATTTCGTAGAACGGAATGTTGTGGACGTAATTACCCAGCTTACCATTAGCAGAATAAATCATTATCACACCGGTTTTTGTTAGCGAGGAGGAATAATAGTCGATAGGCTCTGCTCGCGGGAAAGTCGATTCATGAACAGTCAATGGCTCTTTAAGCTGAAAGGAAGCGATCTTATACAAGGGTACCGATTGGCGAATCTTGTTTTTAAGCACAATCCAATCGGAGTTCGAATTATGAAAAAACGGGGCGTTGTCAATCTCTAAATGAACCATGTTAACCCCAATATCAAATTCGTTGAACGATATATATAATTGTTCTTCCAGTCGAATACCAGTGCTCGCTTTTGTATCAAGTTCAAGGGGCCAGCAGAATGCCCATTTAAGTTCTGGAATTGTTTCCACAAACTGTTCTGCAGTGTGTTTCCCTGACAGCCTACTTAGGAATAATGGCTTGCTGTCTTCAACACGATAAATGACTGCATCCCTCGCGGGCTCTTCGGAAAAGCTATTGGAAGTACTGATAGCGATCAGCAATGCAAGGGCATAAGTAATGTTCTTCATCGGAGCTACCTAAATCAACACGGGTTATGGAATGTAGATATCGGGACGACCTGATCTTTGCAGCCAGTGCCTATTGTACTGCTCCCAGAATGTCTTATCGCGTTTGAAATATTCCCGCCAGTATTCGGGTGGCAGTTTATGGTTAAGATAAGAGGCATCAGTAATTGGACTTAAATTGTCTCTGTAATGCCGAAGGGAATCTGGATTACCTCTATATAGCTCACTGTTTGAAAGGCCTCCGCCTTGGGAGTAGGTGACATCGTCCACGGCGCCACCATATCCGTCTACGGCTAAATCTGAAAGAGTGCTTTCAAGGTTAATCGACTCTTGATAGGGAGATATCCATCCGGTTTGTGGGTCGTAAATAAATCCACCACCATACCCGTCTGTATACAAGAGAGTCGCGTGAGATGAGCCCGCGTTTTGATTGTCTTCGGACCGCTCGCCAGAATACTGAGGGGAAGTACCGATCACAATGATATTGTCTGCTATTCCCGGGTGATAATTATGCAGATAGAGAAGCGCTGCATACGCCGTGTCTGCGCAATCAGCGATATTGGGGTCGTAAAAATCGACCTTTTTGCCCTCAGGATTAGGATTTGTGTGCAGCCCTGAGTCCCTCATATATCCTTCCATGTTTTTTTGGGCTTCACGCGCTCGTTCTCTTGCATACTTTTCGGGATCATCCGAATTATCACTTCCTTGCAGCCCAAATAAGTCGAGCTTATGAAGGCTTTGATTACCTACATACCTCCGCAGGTTCTCATCTCCTGCGGCGAAGCTGAGGGGATCTTCACTCAGCCATTGGCCGAGGGCAGAGTCGTACCAGCGGTAAAGGTTGTGCTGTAAATGGGTCACGTCATCTAACTGCTTGCCGGTGAAACCATAGATGAGATCTACTGCAGCGTTCGTCTCGCTGATCAAGGCTCCAAAGGCGTTGTACTTGCGATGGTTGGCAATGGCGGTGATACCGGTCGATTCATCCAAGTCGGCTATGTCGCGGATCGTACCTAAATGATCGGACAACGCCCATAGCACGTTGCCTCCACTGCCAAGACTGGTGACTTGCTCGTCAGCAAGCAACTGGTCTACACGATTGCTCCACAAATATCGATGCGCAAGATCGCTGGCCGCACTACCATCAAACTGCAACACGGCATTGATGCCTTCATCGTAAACCCAGTACTGGCTGGTCGGCGAGCCACCGCCAGCGCCGTCGGCATCATACGTTCGCTTCACCAGTCGATTATTGGCATCGTATTCGTAATCCACTTGTTTGGTGATCGAGCCACCGACCGAGTTACGAAATTTTACCGATGTCAATCGATTGCGATGATCCCATTCGTAATCCTGCACGTGACCGTTGGAAGTCTGCGTCGTCCGCGTGCGATTGCCTTCATCGTCGTACGCAAAAGTAAATCCTGGCATGGCCGTCGTACGATTGTTACTGCTGGTAGTGTAACCGGTCATCGAACGGGAACCATTCGCATTATACGAATAAGTCTCATCGGTCTGCGACGCATGATCGGCTTCTGTCAACTGCCCTTTGGCATCATAAACGAACTCCGAAAGACCTTCGATCGATGAGTCAATGCTGGTGAAGCGTGAAAGGCCGTCATACGTGTAATCGTATTCGGCTAGCACGGTACTACCTTGCTTATGCTCCAAATTGCTTAAGCGACTGATCGTATCAAAGGTAAAGGTCGTAGTTGCCACGGCGTTGGAGGTGCCTGTACTTTGGTAACGCTGGATCGAAGTCTGCTGGGCAAGTCCATTATAGCCGATCGTGACATGTTTTGCCGTCACGGCATTACCGCCCGACTGAGATTGTTGCATAATATCGATCAGCTTTTTACCGCGTTGAAATGGCGGGTTTACTAACTTCGGATTTTTTGCGGATATAAAGTAGGCAAGTTGGCTCATTTGGAATCATTTTGTCAGCGACTTTAGTCGGTGCTTGCACAACTCATAAACTCCAGAGCGATCTAGGATCACGAGTGGACTAACATTTTCCTTCAAATCTAGGGCAGTTGAGCAAATGCCAAGAAAAATATCCTTTTCCTGACCTTCTGAGAGCAAGCTCTTAGCCATGCATACACCTCCGATTTCGAATGGTTCAGGCTTGCTGTCAAACTCCATGTAAAAGATCGGTTTCCGGACGATTAGGCTCGGGATATCCGATTTTTTCTTTAAACCCAGCGTCACTCGTCTCGATTTTTTAAGAATATCACGACTTGGCCCTAGCCTGTAGGAGTGCAACCAAGCCGTATTGTCAACGATAGGTTGTTCTTCCATATCATCCAGTTGAACCGACCTTTTGCGCATTATTTCCCAAAGACGCTGAGCGTCCGCTTGAATTGGGGCCGATGCGAGCAGTTGCAGTATGCACAACCCACCTTCACTATTATCTAGCATGAATTGTAGAGGATTGTCAGCTAAGTTCCTCTCTTGCTCTAATAAATCCCCTAAGCTAGCCCAAAGATAGTTGTCAGTATCTAGTTGCAGTCCGATCCTACTATCAATCGTTATGCCTCTTGTTATGGGCGTGCAAATCAAAAATGTATCTTTGACGACGATTGGCACAAAGCAGCATGTAGTTAGTGGACGTACAGGCCCTCGATGAATAGTGATGATGCCACACGGCAGCGTTTCCTGCGCCGCAGCCCTTAGTCCAAACCCGGAAAGCATGTAGGTTGTCGCAATTAAAGTTAAAGCAAGCACTTTAGTATATATCTGCACTTTAGGGAATCTCATCAATCAAGTCGAGGATTGATCTTGCCACGAAAAAGGCCCTTCGGGAAATTGGAGGTTACCACACCAAACCAATCATCCACAAAGGGCCAAGGATGGCTAAGCGTAAACACTCCGGCAGACCTCCACAAGCTCAACATGCTGCGAAATCCACGTCGTCTCAACACGACAAACGGCAGAGGTTGGTTACGGCCAATCCGAATCGTCAATCCACTGAAGCTGCCAGCGTGCCACTGCTGGGCGGTATAGCCACACTCACTACCGCCATGAGCAGCTTGCTGGACAAGCGAATCGCGTTCCGGCTGCCGATTGTTGTTGCCGGAGCTTTGCTGGCCGGAGGTCGCCGGACGGCCGCCAGTTGGTTTCGATGTGCGGGTGTCAAAGACGATTGGGATCGCTTTTATGAACTGCTTCAATCCGTCGGCAAGAACGCCGCTGCGTTGGCGTTTGCGGTTCTTGGGGTAATCCTCAGAAAGTTTGATCCTGGTGAAAAAGGTTACTGGACGATGGCCATCGACGATTCGCCAACCAGACGATTTGGGCCATGCGTGGAGGCGGCCAACATTCACCACAATCCGACTCCTGGCCCGGGTGATGGAGACTGGCTCTACGGACACAACTGGGTCTGCTTGGCGATGCTGATAAGCCGTCCGCTGTTTGGCATAATCGCGCTGCCCATATTGTCGATGTTGTACGTTCGCGAAGTTGACATCACCAAGCTGAAACAGCGATATGAATGGGAATTTCGCACTAAACACGAACTCGCCTTGGAGCTCTGCCGAAAAGTGATGCGGACCCTTAGAGCCCTGGGAAGCAAGGCTGGGTTCATCGTCGTGTTCGACGGAGCGTATGCAGCGATGGTGTTGATCCGACCGCTGATTGCCGAAGGGGCGATCATAGTGACGAGGCTGCGTAGTGACGCCAAGCTGTTTGAGCTTCCCGTGAACAAAACCGGACAGCGTGGTCGGCCTCGCAAATACGGCAAGAACCGTATCAGCCTCAAAAAGCGAGCGACTAATCGTCGAGGTTGGAAAACGATTAGCTACTGTTGTCGCGGCGTTATGGTCGAGCGTCGCTACAAGACATTTTTGGCGACAAGCCAAGTTGTGGGTGGGACAGTTCGAGTGGTACTGCTGGAATACACCAGGGGTAATTGGGCGGCGTACGTTAGCACTGACGCTTTGATGAGCGTCGAGATGATTCTGAAGACAGCGTCGGATCGGTGGGCGATCGAAGAGCATTTTCATGACGTCAAAGAAATCTGGGGTGCAGGTGAGCAACAAGTTCGTAACGTGTGGTCGAGCATTGGCTGCTGGAACCTGTGCGGATGGTTGTATACACTGGTTGAATTGGAGTGTTGGGATCACACGAGTGAACAACTGGTGGACCGAAGCGATCGTCCATGGGACAATCCAACTCGCCGTCCTTCGCACAATGACCGCCGGCGAGGAATAGCCCGGAAAATGCTGCGCGAAGTATTTTTGAGAGATCTCCAATCTGCCGCCGATCCATCAAAAATACGCGACCGATTCGAAAGACTCTTGGCCCTAGCGGCATAAGCCTAGCACGCTATTCCAACAATCCCCTAAAGTGCAGTATATATGGCGTTCATAATTCAAAGTCCATGGGAAAAGTGCCATTCGTGGGTGCACCTTTTGTTCGCTGAAAAGGAATTTTTCAAAACCCGGAGCCAAAGCGGGGTTTTATGCCATGTCAATTTTCATACAATTTCTCAAGGCCACCGTAGACGTTGATTCTTCAATCTAGATGCTTCCTCACGCGTTATCAGTCGATAGTGAGTCATATCGTCAACATCGGAACTGACCACTTGCCAACGACGCCTCCCATTAATATCTGATTTTAATACGAAAGTCAGGCTTCTAGGACTCGCAACCCCCCCAAAATCAACTTCATATTTTAGTTGATTCGAACTAGTAGCCTCAAAATTCCGCTTCAGCGTGAACGATTTCGCATCATTTGGGAGTTTAATGTTGAAATTTTCAGTCTCTTCAAACAACCGCTTTTTCGTAGATTCCCAAACTTCGTCCGCGTCCCGCTCGCCATCGTCTGAATCACGTGCCAATAAAATAACAACTCCGTCAACACTAACATGAGTGAATGTTGGTCTTGCGCCGTATCCTGACGATGAAATTAATGCAACACAGACTGCGACGAGCACAATTCTCTTGCACTTGCATGACTCGCAGAAGTCCAACGAGACGAAGCAGCGAACGCTTGTCACCATTTTGCCAAAAAGTGTAGGTGCGAATAACATATTAGATTCCTATCTCAAGTTAAGGCTCTCCGAATAAGCATCACCACGGGCTTTTTCCCACTCAATCATTTCCATTTCAGCTTGCAACTTTGAATCAATATCAATCTGTTTTTTGATACTATCTTTGGAGTAGTACTTATTCTTAATCTCATCGGGTAGGTAGCGTCCAAAGTTTGGCCCTAACACGTCTGCAACGTGGTATAGCATATGCAGACCATTGTAGTATGTCACGTTCGAGCCGAATGGTGAAACATTAACATGGTGTTCCTTCTGGACCTCTACAGCGCCTGTATAAACCGTAGGGAATATAGCCCTTATGCCAGCCTCCCAGTCGTCGTTGTAGTCTTCCATGCTGTTTAATCCACCCGTTTGTATATCAACAATAAAATTTTCGCCGTCATACTCAATTGCGTTTACCGCATGTCTAAAATCTTGCTTCTTACCAGATGAATCCAAGTATTTGAACGTCATCGTTCCAATATAATTTTTGGTAAGCTTTGGATCGCTGTGACTGTCTAGGTAGTTTTGGAACATATTTGCCATGTCAGCACAAACGATTTGCGGAGGTTGCTCTTGTTCTGGGTCTGTCCTATACACCTCCTTTCTAAGTTTTCTGCTGTTTTCTGGAATATTCGAATCGTTTATGTATTTCTGTAGCTGTTCTTTCGCAGATCTGCTATTGTTTGGGTTGTATTCCTGGGTTCTTCGTGGAATTTAGTGGGTAGGTGCGTAGATTTGGCCGTTAGCGTATTCTTTGTCTATGAAAGAAGCAACTACTACTCACTATCATGCGTTACTTGGTTTGGACGACAACTGGAGCGTGCAATCGGTTGATTTTCGCCCTGCTGAGAAGGCCGTAGACATTCACATCAATCATACCGGAACAACTCTGCGTTGTCCTCGCTGTGATGCCGCCTGCTCACAAGCCGATCTTGCCCCTGAGCGAACTTGGAGGCATTTGGATACGATGCAATTTGTGACTCGCATCCACGCCTTGGTTCCCAGAAGCAAATGCTCTCAGTGCGGCGTGTTGACCATAGCGATTCCATGGGCCCAAAGGCACGGACGTTTTACGCTTATGTTTGAACAAGTTGCCATTGAAGTCATTCAAGCTTGCTCATCGCTCTCAGCGGCCGCTAAGCTACTGGGAATAGATTGGGCGGCAACTAATGGCATCATGCAGCGTGCGGTGGAGCGTGGGCTCCAACGCCGAAACATGGACGAAATTGAGCATGTTGGTATCGATGAAAAGAACTTTGGTAAAGGGCAGGATTACGTTTCGGTCTTGACCGACTTGGATCAGCACCGCGTGCTAGAAGTTGTTCCTCAGCGGACGCAGCAGTCTGCAGAAAAGCTATTAAAAACCTTGCCCGAACCACAAAGAGCGAAGATCAAAGCGGTTGCCGCTGATATGTGGAAGGCATTCCTAGCTGCCATCAGGGAAGTGTATCCAAACGCTGCTATTGTGCACGACAAATTCCACGTCAGTAAGTACCTTGGAGAAGCAGTTGATCTTGTCCGCCGCCAGGAGAGTCGATTGCTTGCCGAGAGAGGTGATGAGCGACTCAAGGGCACTAGGCAACTACTGCTATTTGCACGTGAGAAATTGTCGGAGGCGGATCGAAACTATCTCTACCAGTTGCAGCATTCGGACATCAAAACAGGTCGAGCATGGTCGCTTAAGGAGAATTTCAGGCACTTCTGGGAATGTACCGATCGAGACACTGCTGAGATGACGTTCGCTGGCTGGTACGGATGGGCCACACGCTGCCAAATCAAACCGATGGTGAAAGTCGCCAAGATGCTCAAGAGGCACTATGAGGGTCTTATGGCCTACATAGACCATCGAATAACCAACGCGATCAGCGAAGGCTTCAACAGTCGTATCCAATCCATCAAAAGTTCAGCTCGCGGATTTCGCAACTTCGACAACTACCGTACTCGGATCCTGTTCTTTTGCGGTAAACTCAACCTCGACTTGGAAATCCCTTAATCACTAAATTCCACGAAGAACCTATTCCTGTAGTCCGGAAATGTCTGTCAACTGCATTGACCGATTCCCCACATACCTCCTCAGATTCTCATCACCGGCGGCGAAACTGAGTGGATCTTCCGAGAGCCATTGGCCGAGGGCGGCGTCGTACCAGCGGTAAAGATTGTGCTGTAATTGCGTGACGTCATCTAACTGCTTGCCGGTGAATCCGTAAATGAGATCTACTGCAGAGTTGGTCTCGCTGATCAGTGCTCCAAAGGCGTTGTACTTGCGATGATTGGCAATGGCTGTGATACCCGTGGATTCATCGAAGTCGGCTATGTCGCGGATCGTGCCAAGATGATCGGACAACGCCCATAACACATTACCGCCACTGCCCAGGCTGGTGACTTGTTCGTCAGCAAGCAACTGGTCTACGCGATCGCTCCACAAATATCGATGCGCAAGATCGCTGGCTGCACTACCATCAAACTGCAGCACGGCGTTGATACCCTCATCGTAAACCCAGTACTGGCTGGTCGGTGACCCGCCACCCGCACCGTCGGCATCATATGTCCGCTTCACCAAGCGATTGTAAGCATCGTATTCGTAATCGAACTGTTTGGTGATCGAGCCACCGACGGAATTACGAAATTTGACCGATGTCAATCGATTGCGATGATCCCATTCGTAATCCTCAACCTTGCTGGTCGCCGTTTCTGTCTTCCGCGTGCGATTGCCTTCATCATCGTATGCAAAAGTAAATCCTGGCATCGCTGTCGTACGATTGTTACTGCTGGTAGTGTAACCGGTCATAGACCGGGAACCATTCGCATTGTAGGTGTAGGTCTCATCGGTTTGGGACGAATGGTCCGCTTCTTTAAGCTGCCCCTGAGCATCGTATTCGAACTCCGAAAGCCCTTCGATCGATGAATCAATGCTGGTGAAACGTGACAGGCCGTCGTAAATATAATCATACTCGGCCAGAATGGTGCTACCTTGCTTATGCTCTAGATTGCTTAAGCGATTGATCGTATCAAAGCTAAACGTTGTAGCTGCCACGGGATTTGACGTGCCTGTACTTTGGTAACGCTGGATCGCAGTCTGCTGACCATGCCCATTATAGCCGATCGTGACATGTTTTGCCGTCACGGCATTACCGCCCGACTGGGATTGTTGCACAATATCTACAAGTCGGTTGACTGCATCGAACTGGTAGGTGTTCTTAAAGTCCGCCGTGCTGCCAATAGTCGCGCTCAGTTGCGTGCGATTGTTGGCCGCATCGAATACTTGAGCCAACGTTACCACGGGCGATAAACCTGCGATGACATTCTCGATGCTGGTCGCTCGACCCAACGCATCGCGTGTGAACTCGATTGTGCTGCTGGGATCGCCGATACTGACCAATTCACTTGCGACGTTGTACTCTTTGGTGATCGTTCGATTCAGAGTGCCATTGGTAGCATTGGCAGCATCGCCAAAGATCTGTTCCATGGGCAGATTGGAATGGGAGCCTGCAAAGGTGACCGTAAAGCTGCCGCTGGAACCGGTGACGGTCACTTGGTCGATACCGTTCAGTGATTCCAACGCTGATTCGACAGCCGCTGCATTGGCGTTGTGTGCCAGCGGTGCGGTCACTTCACCCCGGTATGCCAATCGCCACGTTCCGCCGCTAGCGCCCGCGGAAACGATGGAAGATACGAACAGGTTATTACTATCGAGATTCTGTTTGGCCAGTAGTCTTGTGCCCACGGCGATTTGAACGGTGGCCAAGCCGCTGTCACTGGTGCCATCGTTGACTTTGTACGTGAAACTATCGATGCCTGTGAAGCTGGTATTGGGTCGATAGGTGAAGGTGCCGTTGCTATTGAAGCTAATTAGAGAACCGGAGCTTGGATTGGTGACAACAGAGGCTGCAAGTGACCCGCCATCGACATCGGCGTCATTGGCCAGCAGGTGGGCTGGTGATGAGGACGTTGTCACTACTAGATCGGTATTCATCGCGGTGAAGTAAGCATTGTCATCTTGGACAATCGGTGCTGCATTGAGCAGGTCCCGACGCTCGAGCCCTTCGAGTAAGGTTTTTCGCAGGACGGTTCTAATTGGAGATTGCCGCTGCGAGAAAGGACGCTTGGCACGTTTCTTGAAGAGAGAGAGAGAGAGAGAGAGAGAGAGAGAGAGTAGGTAGCCGCATAGTGGAAGTTCCGAGTGAGAGAGGTGGATCGGTAACGCACACGTGTGATAGCATTGCGGCGAATTCGATCCCTTAATCGGCACGACGAAGTGGAACGAAGCGTCGTTGACGTTTGGTTCTAAAGGTCGCAAAACCGCGTGTCAACAAAATTCTAGAAAGTTTTCGGTAAATGCACCGGCACGTTTCTTCGGTGCAGCAAACTATGTGGAGAAGTCGGGCTAACGGGGGCTCTAGTCGTTAGTCCTTAGCTTTCACGCTTCACATTTATCGATCATGCGCATTTCACGCCACTTGCCGCTGCGGTATCTCAAGAAGAGCGTAAAGCCTAGCGACCAAATCCAAACACACATCACGACCCACCAGTAATGCAGCGGACTGATCAGATCGCGACTGGTAATCGGCTGATACAACACGCCCCCCAGCGTGATGACGACTAAGCTTGCAGTAACGACCGCCATTAGCACAAACCAAGTATCGCCCGCACCACGCAATGCACCCGACAAGATGACCTGAATCGCATCGAAGAACAGATACGCGGTCACGATCAATAACAATTTTTTCGCCATCGCGATCGTTTCGATATTGGCTGTGTCCCCAGGCGTGCCGCGATAGATCGACAAGAGTAAGTCAGGTGTCAGTACGTAAAGGAATGCCCAAAAGCTGCAGTAAGCAAAACCAACCATTAACGAGGCACGCACCGCTTCGGCCGCGCGGTCCGCGCCAAACTCGGTAAGCCTTCTGCCCACGACGACGCTTGTCCCAATCTGCAAACCGACCAGCGGTATGAATGCAACCATGTTGAAGTTGATCGCCATGGTGGTCGCCTGCATGGGGGAAACTCCCAGGCTGCCAATCTGCAGCAAGATCCACGAAAAACTTCCCGCTTCCGCCAAGCTATGCAGACCGGCCGGGAAGCCAAAGTAAACAAGCTTGGTCAGTTCCTTCCAGCTAAAACAAAACCCGCGTCGAATATGATAGGTCGCTTCCCAACGCGGTGAACTGAGCAAGATCACGTAGACAATGGCTTTGAACCAAAAGGCAATCACACTGGCGATCGCCGCGCCCTCCAAACCCATGGCTGGAATGCCCAAGCCGCCGAAGATCAGCCATACATCCAATACGATGTTCAGAATCGCCGACGCGATGCTATTCCACATAATGACCGAAGTGCGTTCGGTGCCACTGAAAAACCCGCTGAGCCCTGCGTCCAAGATAATGCCCGCTGCACCGAGCATGAGGATGCGTAAATAGGTTGTTTCCATCGCCAGCAGTTCCGGCGGCTGGCCCGTCAGACGGAAGATCGCTGGTGCAAAATAAGCTGCGAGTGCTAGAAAGGGGATCAAGCAAATGGTCAGCCAAACCGCTTGCCACAGCAGCCGGCCTACTTCATGCGTTTGTTTGGCACCCACATGCTGAGCGATAATGGCGCCAGTCATCGACGCGATCCCCATCGGTAAGCAGATCGATGACCAGAATACATTGCCACCGGTCATCGAAGCACTCATCGCGGTCCGATTGTATTCGTACAGCAAGGTTCGGTCGGTGAAGAGTACCAGCGAAAACATCGCCGTGCTGACTAGCAGAGGGAACGCGACCTTGAGAACTTCAGAGATATTGGTCAACAGTCCGTGCATTGAAAGTTTCCTGCGGTGCCTGCCGGATCACAGCAGGTCGGTTTAGAATGGAGAGGGAATCGAAATCGCTGTCGACGACAGTGGGCGGGTGGGGAGGGAACTAAAATCGATCGCTTAAACATACGATGGACAGTTTTTGCAGCGCACTACAGACACGTGCTGGCCCGATTGGTTCTCGTGCTGCTGTCGATATTCTGTTCATCTGCGGGTTTCACTCAGGAATCTCCCGGTGGATTTCACCGATTTGAGGGGAAGCATATTCTACTGATAACCGATGTCTCTCCAACACCTGAAGTGGAAAGCTTAACGAAAGCTTTCGATGCGGCCGTCCAGCAATGGACCAGACTGTTTGGTGCCGACGCTCAAGCGGTCGAGCAGTGGAAAGTTGCGGCCTTCATCATGACCGATCGCCAGCGGTTCGAACAAGCTGGCCTTATCTCGTCAGCGATCGGCGCGTTTCGCGAAGGGCATCAGGTAGGCGACCTGATTTTGTGCAAGGAGCAGCCGTCGAGCTATTATCGCCGGCATTTGCTGCTGCATGAAGGCGTACACTGGTTTATGGAGAAAGCTCTGGGCGGCTATGGTCCAGGCTGGTGGATGGAAGGCATCGCCGAATGGCAGGCGACGCATCGTTGGGACGGGCAAGAATTGGTTTGTGGTGTTGTTCCTAAAACCGCGGAAGAATTACCTTACTGGGGACGCTTGCGTTGGATCGCTCAAGATCTCGATGCAGGGCAGGGGCCATCGCTGGTGACGCTGTTCCGACAAGCCAAAGAGTTGCATCGCGTGGATAGCACGTATGCCTGGAGCTGGATGGCGGCAACTTTTTTTGCCAATCACCCGCGCTATCAAGAGCGATTCTATCAGCGACTTAAGCAGCCAACCGATTTCAGTAACGCACTGAACCAAGACGTACTGAGTTGGATCGGCGCAGATATGCACGTTGTCCAAGCGGAATTCAATCTCTTTGTAACCGAGCTGGACTATGGAGTGGAACCTTCGTATGCGGTCGTTGATCTCAAGCAAGCGATTGAGCAACTGCAAATCAAGGAGCTTGGTGGAACAAACAAGTCCAACTTCATGATTGATGCAAGTCGGGGTTGGCAACTGGCGCCAATCAAGCTTCCCGTGAATCGAGCGCTGCGGATGGAAGCTAGCGGTAAGGTTGCTTTTCAAGATGATGCGTTTGGGAAGCTAGAAAGCGAGCCGCAAGGTATCACTTTAAAATACGTCGATGGCAAGCCGATGTCACAACTGATGGCCGTCATGCTGCCGACAGATGGGGGATTGGAATCTACCATGCGTTTAAAAAAGATATCGATTGGCCGCAGCGCTGACATAAGCGTGCCATCGGAGTGCTGGCTGCTACTGCGTGTAAACTTGCAAGCGACGTCGCAGGCTGCCGCAAAAGGTAGCTTTCAGTTGCAGATTGAATAAGCCTTTCATTTTTTGCAGAATTTCATGCGAAGGCGCGAAGCCCGCAAAACGCCAACAGATCTGGACTTAGCGAGCTTTGCGCCTTTGCGTGATTATCGTTCGTTCTTTGACTTTACATTGACTTTTGATCCACGGTATATCCCACCTGTGAAAGAAACGCGAGTGTACGAAATGGACAATCCTGACAAGAAACGCGTGATCGAAGTGGAACGCAGATTGGAAGAAGTCAAAGGTGTCTTCCGGTTGACCGGCATCACAACGTCGCAAGATAGCGTGGAGTTTGTGTCCGCTTATTCCGAAGAGCGAGTTCCGGTGGTGCATCTGGAAACGGTGCAGTTTCAATGGCATCAATTCAACGAAGACGACTTTACTTTTCCAGACGTGGCTGAGCTGATGAAGTCGCCTAAAGCACTCAACGAGTTTCTCGACCATTCCGAGAAGTAGTTTGGCTGTTGATTGCATGCGGACGGTTTCGGCATCGAGTACAATCGTGCTCATGACATCTTCCGAAAATGAACCGACGCCTCCGTCACCTGACTTGCCACCCCGAGATGAAGCGATCCAATCGCCTCATGATCGCTTGTTGAATCAGACGCTCCAACAGGTTGATGCAGCACGAACTTTATTAGAAAAGCATCTGCCACCCGAAGTGGTCGAGCACTTGAAACTGGCAACGTTGGCACATGTTGATACCAGTTTGATTGACCGCAGCCTGAGACGCCGTTTCGCTGATCGGCTTTTTTCGGTTGAAGTGTCTGACGCAATCGTGGATAGCTTGGGAATGAAGTCCAAGTATGCTTGCTTGCTGGTGCTGATCGACCACAAAAGTACGGACCAGCCGAGCACACTGATTCAAATGCTGGGCTACATCGTTCGCATTTGGGAGAATGCGTTAGAGAACGGCAAGCCATTGGTTCCGATCATTCCATGGGTAATTTATAACGGAGTGCGTCCATGGCGGTCCGCCCGCAGTATCGACCAGTTAATTCCGGTCCCGGCCAGTTGGAAACGCTTTATTCCAGGACTAGAATTACCGATCTTCGACGTTAGTCGGATGAACGATTTGGCGATGGAGGGCGAACCGTTTTTGCAAATTGCCCTGACGCTGCTAAAATATGGAAGAGATCGCGACCTGGAGGGGGCGTTAAGGCCTCTATTTCAGATGCTATCGCGTACGCTGACTTCTCTACAAGCTCGAAATGTGCTTGATACAATTAGGATCTATGTGATGTCGGTTAATCCCGTCCTTGGTGAGGAAAGTATGAACGAAATTGTAGCAGAATTTTGGCCTGTCCAACCTGAACCCGGTTCCGTGGCGGATCAACTGATTGCGAAAGGAGAAGCACGTGGAGAAGCACGTGGGGAAGCACGTGGAGAAGCACGCGGTGAAATCAAAGGTAAGGCACAAGAGAAAGCCAATACGATTCGCACGCTTCAGGACATTCTCGGACTGACGCATTCCACCGACGAGCAGTTGTCGGGGAAGAGTTTAGATGAATTACAAGCGATCATTGCATCACTGCAGCAACAGATCGTGCAACGTTTGAGTTAACCTTACTTGTGTTTTCGCAACGCAATTCGTCATGGATTTTGCCTCTCCTCTAAGGCTTTACCGTAACTCTTTGATCGTCAAGCTGTGCCTGCAAATGCTTTCGCACAAACTCAATCGCAGCATCGACGGCGTAGGGATTTAAAAACGTGGCCATGTGCCCTTGATGCTTGGCAATGTATCGTTCCGTGGGAACTTCGAACTCCAATAGCTTGGCAAACAACGTTTCCGAGTTCGATTGCGGGACCAACAAATCGCTGTCGCCATGAATGAAAAACGTCGGTGGATCATCTTGACTGGCATGCGTGGTGGGAGACGCTTCTTTATACACCGCTGGCAAATCAAGTTTGCTTCCGCCCAAGAAGGGGGCGAGTATTTGGTTGTCGCCGGGCAAGTTCGTAAAGTCGCATGGAGCGCCGCCAGCAACGCAGACTTTAGGACGTGCTAATTCCTCCGCAGGATGGACCGCGGCCAGCGCCGCAAGATGTCCACCGGCAGAATAGCCCCACACGACTAGCTGGTTGATATCGATCTGGAGCTGGTCTGCGTTTTGTTCCAAGTAGCTGATCGCGGCGCGGACGTCGTCCAGTTGAGCTGGAAACTTGAAACGGGGAGCCAAGCGGTACTCGATATTGAATACAGCAAAGCCCGCGGTCGTTAATCGATTCGCATGGATCAATATTTGATGCCTAGTACCAGCGATCCAGCCGCCGCCATGAATCAGCAACACCACGGGCAGTGGACCTTGAATCGACGGCCGGTGAAAGTCGGCAATCAAATCGACGCCATCCACGCTGTGATAGACGATGTTGGACTTGGACGAAGGGGCGATCGGCGCAGCAGGGCTAGGAGTGTCAGTCTTCCCGTCTGCTGAAAAGCTTGCCGGTTCGCCAGCTAAAGCTGAAAGAGGCAAGCTTTGCACCATCGCCCAGAAGAATGCTGCAAGTCCAACAAGCCTCAGTTTAAAGGAGCTCTGCAGGCAATTGCACTGAAATTTTCGTTGGTTTTGCATAGTTTAGATCGGCCATCGACCGACAACGGTTATGAATCCGCGGTAGATCGCAGTGATTAGGGTTTCCGATTTTGTACGATTCTTATCATAATGGGGCCCGCAATCGAAATGGGGATCATCACTAAAGGATTCCGTAATAGTTCATTGCGAATCACATTTTGGCGTGGATGATGACTTCAGCAATGCGTGCTCAGCATGCAGTAGGCACCAATTGGACGAAAGAAACTTTAGCACGGTTCAATCCGCAGTCGATGCGATCCGTGATGGCAAAATCGTGATTGTCGTGGATGCGGAGGATCGCGAAAACGAGGGCGATTATGTGTGTGCGGCCGAACTGGCCACACCCGCCATGATTAATTTTATGCTGGGCGGACACGGGCAGCTATGTGCGCCAGTTTTGCCGTCCGTGTGTGACCGGTTGGATCTCAAGCCGGTTGTGCAGAACAATACTTCGCCACTTACCACTGCGTTCATGACTCCGGTCGATCACGCGGGATGCAAGACGGGGATCACGGCTGGTGAACGCGCCGAAACGATTCGCCGATTGGCCAATCCCAACTCCCAGAAATCGGACTTTGTTCAGCCAGGTCACGTTTACCCATTGCTGGCGATGGAAGGCGGCGTGCTGCGGCGCGCTGGGCATACGGAGGCCGCCGTCGATCTGGCGCGGATGGCGGGCTTGGCACCGGCTGGCGTGTTATGCGAGATCCTTAACGACGAAGGGGATCGTGCGTCGCGAGATGATCTCTGGGCACTGGCCAGCAAGCACCAATTGGAGATCATCACCGTCGAGCAAATCATCGCCCATCGCCGCATCAATGAAAAGCTGGTCTCGCGAGTGGCTTCGGCTTTGCTACCCACTCGCTTTGGCGACTTCACGATTCACGTTTACAGTGTCCAATTTGAAGCTCAAGAACCGATTGCAATTGTCAAAGGAGATCTGTCGGTGGCTGGTGACAAAGCGCCCTTGGTGCGGATGCACAGCAGTTGTTTCACCGGTGACTTGATTCAATCGCTACGTTGTGACTGCGGTGATCAGTTGATGACTGCTCTACAGGCCATCGCGGCCGAAGGGCAGGGGGCTTTGGTTTACTTGCCGCAAGAAGGCCGAGGGATTGGGCTGGCCCAAAAGATTCGCGCCTATGCGTTGCAAGAGCAGGGGATGGACACCGTGGAAGCCAATCATGCGCTGGGCTTTAAAGCCGATATGCGTGATTACGGCGTTGGGATTCAGATCCTGAAGGATTTGGGGCTGCGTGAGATTCGTTTGTTGACCAACAATCCCAAGAAGCTGGAAGCGTTTAACTTGCGTGGGTTTGATCTGCAAGTCGTCGATCAGATTCCACTGATCGTGCCGTCCAACGCTCACAATCAAAATTATCTTGCTACCAAACGCGATAAGCTAGGTCATAGTTTGCCCAAAGAGTGAAACGTAGCTCAGCGGCTCTGTCCGCTGAGCGAAAATGTTCTTGGTTCTTGGTTCTTGGTTCGTAGTACCGCCTTTAGGCGGAATGGATCGTCATACCCAGCTAGCACCGCTTGAAGGTGGAACTGCAAGCAAAGCTCGCAGGGGATCTCGTTTAACCGCGTGCCCAGCGGGCCGCGTCACTGTTGCCGAGCACTCCAAACGTGGGGCGATGCCCAACGCGGTTAAACGAAGCAGCCCACGAGACGCGTACGCCTGGCGGCTAACGGTTAAACGAAGCAGCCCACGAGACGCGTACGCCTAGCGGCTAACGGTTAAACGAAGAGACAACAGACTAAACAGCCGCAATGCTTTGTGCACAAAAAAATCGGCGAGCTGTTGTCAACTCGCCGATTGAGGTGTTCAGGTGATCGACCAATCGCGGGGCGACTGGCGGACGTGCATACTACGCCGAAGCCACCGCTGCCAAATACTTCTTGCGTTCAGCAATAATGCCTTCTTGCAAGTTGCGAGGGACTTCACGATAAGCGGACAGCTCCATCGAGAAAGTACCTTGGCCCTTGGTCATCGAACGCAAGTCGGTTGCATAGCCGAACGTCTCGGACAACGGAACTTCAGCCGAAATGTAGCTGACGCCATCACGAGCATCGGTCTGGCTAATCAAACCACGGCGGCTGATCAAGTTACCTACCACCGTACCCTGGTCGTTCTCAGGGCATTCGATATCGCACTTCATGATCGGCTCGAGCAACGTTGGGTTCGATTCCTTCATGCTTTGTCGGAAGCAATCGCAAGCAGCGATGTAAAACGCTCGTTCGCTAGAGTCGACGTCATGGTAGGAACCATCGCGAAGGTCCATGCGAACGCCCACGACTGGGAATTCAGCCAACGGACCTTTGTGCATGGAATCGCGGAAGCCTTTTTCCACAGGCGGAATGAACTGCTTGGGAATACGACCGCCGACCACGTGTTCTTCGAAAATGAAGTTCTCGGTGCCTTCGGTAATTGGAGTCAATTCACCTACGATATGAGCGTACTGTCCGGAACCACCCGTTTGCTTCTTGTGCTTGTAGTTAAATTCTACTTTTCCACCAGGAGCTTCGCGATAGCTAACCTTCGGTGCACCCACGTTGACTTCGACCTTATATTCGCGTCGCATGCGTTCGACATAGATGTCCAAGTGCAATTCACCCATCCCGCACAGAATCGTCTCGCTCGTTTCTTCGTCGTTGTAGACTTGGAACGTCGGATCTTCTTTGCGGAAGCGGTTAAGTGCCTTACTCATCTTGTCGGCATCGGCTCGGCTAGCAGGCGTCACGGCGACCTTGATCACCGGCTCAGGCACATACATGCTTTCCAGTGAACAGTAATCCTTCTCGGTTGAGAAAGTATCCCCAGTCGCGCAATCGATGCCCATGATGGCCACGATGTCACCAGGACCAGCCTCGTCGACTTCGCTGCGTTCATCGGCATGCATGCGCACGATACGGCTGAAGCGTTCTTTCTTGCCAGTACGCTGATTGATGTACATTTCGCCCTTCTTCACGGTACCTTGATAGATACGCGTAAAGGTCAACTGGCCGTACGGATCGTCCACGATTTTGAAAGCCATGCCGACGAACGGTAGAGTTGGATCAGGCTTGAGCTCGAACTTCTCTTCTTGGTTATCGATGCGTCGTGCTTTGATTTCGCGTTCCATCGGATTGGGCAAGTAGCGAATGACCGCATCCAGCAATAACTGCACGCCTTTGTTCTTATAAGCCGAACCGCAGAAGACCGGCGTGATGCGCAGGCCTTGAACAGCTTCTTTAGTCGTCTTGTAGATCAAGTCCGTGGATACCTCTTGCTCGTTGAGCAGCAGTTCCATCATCTCGTCACTGTACATGCTCAAGCTTTCGAGCATCATTTGACGATACTCTTGGGCTTGGTCCACATAGTCCTCAGGAATCTCTTCTTCGCGGACCTTTTCGCCTTGTTCGCCATCAAAGAAGTAAGCCTTCATGGTGATCAGGTCGATCACGCCGCCAAACGTTTCGCCGGCACCAATCGGGATTTGCATCATGACCGATTCGGCGTTGAGCTTATCCTTGATCATCTTCGCAACGCGATAAGCGTCCGCACCGGTACGGTCCATCTTGTTGACGAACGCCAAACGAGGCACACCGTAACGTCGCATCTGTCGGTCAACCGTCAGCGATTGGCTTTGCACGCCACCGACGCTGCACAAGACAAGTACAGCTCCGTCCAAGACCCGCAATGAACGTTCGACTTCGATCGTAAAGTCTACGTGGCCCGGGGTGTCAATCAAGTTGATCGTGTGATCTTTCCAATGGACTTGGGTGCAAGCACTGGTGATCGTGATCCCGCGCTCTTGTTCCAATTCCATATAGTCCATCGTCGCGCCGTCACCGCCACCTTTGACTTCTTCAATCTTGTGAATGCGGCCAGCGTAGAACAGAACTCGTTCCGACAAAGTGGTTTTGCCAGAGTCGATGTGGGCACTAATACCGATATTTCGGAGTGTTTTGAGATCCATATGTGTATACAAACCGACGATTGTCGCCGCCGGAACTGGTTTAGAGGAAAAAAGGGTACGGACGAACCGATATTTCTATAGTTGCCATTTTGTGCCGCGTGGTTCATCCTGAACGGGGCGGAGCAACCGATTTGACAATTCACCGTAGAACTTGCAAGGACCGAAAAGTTTACAGATTTTGCTTGATGCCGAAAGTCCAATTTTCCGTGCGGCCCCGCTTTCTGAACCGCTTGGCATACCGCGTGCCGCAGCGGCGCGGGCCTGCCAAATGCTTACTATCCCGTAAACTTTCGGCTCGACATGGACCTCAGGCGCTGACAACCGGCTTCAACTAACCCATACTGCCACCATGCAGAATTTGAATCAACAAACCGAAATGGACCTGATTTCCCAATCACTTGAGCGGATCGGTCAGCGCACTTCCTTACGTCCAAAAGTCGCCATCATCCTGGGCAGTGGGCTAGGAGGCTTGGCTGATCAAGTCCAGCACCCCGTGCCAATTTCTTATGCAGATCTGCCCGCATTGCCGACACCATCGGCGCATGGCCACGCTGGAAAACTAATTTTGGGCTACTTGAGCGAGGTGCCCGTCGTGGTCTTTGCCGGACGGTCTCATCTGTATGAAGGCCACTCCGCTCAGACCTCCGTCGCGTCCGTGCGTCTAGCGGCAGCTTTGGGAGCCGAGTTGTGCATTGCGTCCAACGCTGCAGGTGGAGTCAACCCAAGGTTCAATACTGGCGATCTTGTGATGGTCGATTCGCACATCAATTTGTTCTATGAATATTTGAAGAAGTCCGGCGGCGAGGCGGCAGAAACGCTGGCGATGGGGAATCTCCAGCGGTCGGCAGTTCCGCTGTACGATCGCGATCTCATGGCCACCTGTGGGCAGATCGCTACTGAGCTTGGCTTCAGCCTGCAGCGTGGAACATATCTGGGCACGCTGGGGCCGACTTATGAAACGCGAGCGGAGTATCGGGCGTTTCGTGTTATGGGGGCCGACATGGTGGGTATGAGCACCGTGCTAGAGATGATCGCCGCCAGCCAGTTAGGCATGAAGACTTTAGCGTTCTCCGTCATCACCAACGTTGCCAATCCCGATTGTCCAACCGAAACCACGCATGACGAAGTGCTGGACGTTGCCAAAGTCGCTCAGAAGCGGATGCTGCCCTTGGTGACGGAATTGCTGAAGCAGTTGGACAGGTGATCGCCCCATGTCGGCTAGCCGAAATGATGGGGACTTCTCTTCCGGTTGGTCGTGCTGGCAATTGCGGAAGCAGCCTGTTCGATGCATACTGAAGTGATGTTATCGAAGAACCAAATCAAAGAATTCCGTTTGTTGCGCTCAAAAAAGTATCGCTCGCAGTATCAGAAGTACATTGCAGAAGGCGAAAAGATTGTGGGCGAACTGATCGAGTCGTGTCCGCCGACGTTGTTGTGGGTGTTGGCTACGCCAGACTATGCGGCCGGTTTGTCGGAAACTCAATTGACGCAGTTGGGATCTAAGCTGCTGCAATGTGATCAAAAGACGTTGGACTCGATCAGCGCTCTGAATACGCCATCACCGGTCATGGCCGTCATGCAGTTGCCGACGACAAGTGAGTCAAAGCCGATCGGCAGCGGTTTGAGCTTGTATCTGGACGGCATTGGCGATCCAGGGAACCTGGGCACGATCCTGCGTATTGCGGATTGGTTTGGATTGCCCGTTTACTTATCAGAAGATTGCGTGGACATATACAACCCCAAGACGATTCAAGCGAGCATGGGGGCTTTCATGCGCGTGCAAGTGAGTACCTCTGGTCTAGCGGAACTGGTGTCGGCCGATGCGCACGTACAAGTGATCGGTACCACGATTGATCGTGGTGAAGATGCGTTGGATTTTCAGTGGCCAGAGTGTTCGCTGTTAGTAATTGGCAGTGAGAGCCATGGCATACGGCAGTTGAGCACTCAGCATATCTCACGTTGGATTTCGATCCCTCGTGGTCATGACGGTTTGGGCAGTGAGTCGCTGAACGCTGCGGTCGCGACTGGGATCCTGTGCGCGGGGCATTTGCGATATGACCGAGCGCGCGGCCGTTAGCTTTTGGTTGCGGTGAAGAACTTTACGAAGTGAACGATCGTGCATTCCCAAAAAGCAAACGGAGTGTAGTATCTTGCCGTAATCCACGGTGCCAAACGTGCCGTCGACTTAGCTATCGGTGCTGGTCGTTTTCATTTTGGCTCTAGTTACGAGGTCGTTTCATGAATCCACTTGGGAAGAAGTTGTTGGCTGAGTTTATCGGCACGTTTTGGCTGGTCTTTGGTGGCTGTGGAAGCGCCGTCTTGGCTGCGAAGTTTATTACTCCTGAAGAGAGTACACCGATCAATATCGGCATTGGCTTGGTCGGTGTTTCTTTCGCATTCGGATTGACCGTGTTGACAATGGCGTATGCGATAGGCCATATATCAGGCTGCCATCTGAATCCAGCGGTCAGTGTTGGGTTAGTCGCGGGAGGTCGCTTCAAGTCCTCTGAGTTGGTGCCCTATATTATTGCGCAAACGGTGGGTGGCATAGCAGGCGCGTTTGTGCTGTATTTTATTGCCAGCGGTAAAGAAGGCTTTGCGATTGATGCGACGGCCGCGGGAGCTTTTGCAACGAATGGTTATGCCGCGATGTCGCCTGGGGGGTACACTTTAATCGCCTGCTTCTTGGCCGAAGTGGTGCTAACGGCGTTTTTCCTGATCATTATCTTAGGAGCCACCGATCGTCTAGCGCCTAGCGGGTTTGCTCCAATCGCGATCGGATTGGGACTGACATTAATTCATTTGATTGGTATTCCTGTGACCAATCTATCGGTGAATCCGGCTCGCAGTTTAGGCCCAGCCTTAGTTGCTGGAGGTGCTGCGTTAACGCAAGTTTGGTTGTTCTGGCTGGCTCCGATCGCCGGCGCCATTATCGGAGCACTCATTTATCGCGGTATCAGCCAGCCGGCCGTTGAAGCAAACGCATAGACGGTGCGCGGGCGTCTGGCCCGCAAGGCACCAGGCTAACTAAAGATTGACGCCGCGCTGCTTGGCCAGCTCGCGCATGACGAATTCGAAATAAGGGAACGGTACTTTGGGATTGCGGCGCTGCGCCCAGAGGTAAATCACGTTCACCATAGATCGGGAGATGCGTTTGTTGTTGACTTCGACCAGAACACGGTCAATGAACTGTTCCTGTTCTGGTAGGAAGACACGTAAGCCGCGTTTGAGTTGAATGCCCAACTCAACCGTGTTGACGTCCAGCATACGCTCCGCTTCGTTGAACAAGCTGGAGTCAAATAGCGAAGAGTCCTGGGCCAATAGCTGGGGAGTGGAAAAAATGGCTGTCAGGAAAGTCATCGATCCGCATAAGGCCATGGCGGCCAATCGGCGATGTATCTGCTGGCGCGATTGGCCAACGGATCGCTTCCAAGCTTTCATGAAATTTTTTTTGTTGGGGTTGTCATGACGCATGCCAGTATTCCTTTACTGTTGGCGAACTGTGCCAATCGCAATGAGCAATAGCAGAAAGCGCTACCTTAAAGCAAGAGTGCTGCGGGGTATTGGGTTGGAAATGCGAAATCGCCAGGGATTTTTAAGAAAACAGGACTCGTCGCAGCTTTGAGCGATGTCAAAGCATCGGCGGCGAACGTCGCTTGCCGCGGTCGTCAAAGTCGCCGTCAATTACTTTTTTTGCCTATTGCGTCTCTTTCGCCAAGTCGTCTTGACTTGCGGTTTACAAGATCGATATGTTGCGAGGTGTCGGAAAGCTTGGTAAGCCGGGCAGGTGTGGCTGACACCGCAGGAGCTACCAGCAACGACTGATACGTATTGAAGACGACGTGTCGGTTCGCCTTTCCAAGTCTTCATTCAAGCCATCAAAAGGAAGGATGGTTCGCGGCTATGTCCAGCACAAAAACTGTTTTTACAACCGGTGAAGCGGCGAAGATTTGCAAGGTCAGCCAACAGACCATCATTCGTTGCTTCGATAATGGCACGTTGAAAGGATTTCGCGTACCAGGTTCCCGTTTCCGTCGTATCCCTCGTGACCAATTGTTTGTGTTCATGAAGGATAACGGTATCCCAACTGATGCACTGGAAAGTGGTCAGAAGAAGCTTTTGATCGTGGATGACGATCAAGACCTCGTCGACTTGATGGTGGATTGCTTTCAACGCGATGGCCGTTTCGAGATTCGCACTGCAAACAATGGCTTTGATGCTGGTATGCAAGTGAAAGAGTTCCGTCCGGATTGCGTCGTGTTAGACGTGATGTTGCCTGATATCAATGGTAAAGAAGTTTGCCAACGTGTGCGGTCCGACCGTACCATGGATTCGGTCAAGATCCTTTGCATCTCCGGTATGGTTGAACCTGACAAGGTGAACGATCTGAGGAATGCGGGAGCCAACGACTTCATGCAGAAGCCATTCACCACGGAACGACTGCTCGAACGAGTTTGCGACTTGATCGAACTTGAGCGACCAGTTGGCGTTTAACTTATGTAAATCAAACTGCTAACTGCATCGCGCGATGCGGTTGCAACGCTTATGGAATTTAACAAAGCCGCTTCAAGCCGCTTTGGTCAAACTTTCGAATAACCCGTGCACCGCAAACGTAATGCGACACGGGTTTTTTCGTATAATCGATGGTGGTGGACTTCAGCACCGTTCAATATTGTTCGTATTCCCTGCCTTCAGGGGGGGCTGTTTGTAGTCCCGCCTTTAGGCGGTGGGGCTCGCTATAACTTACGGTAGATCCGCCTAAAGGTGGTACTACGAACGGCGGTGCAAAGAACTGTCAATGTAAATGAAGTGGTCTTGGATTAGTATGTCAGCGAACTTTCCTTGCGATGTATGGCGATTAAGCGCGTGGCTCTTTCATGCGGCAAACGTTCCATTGGGGAATTCGTTGCCTGAATTTTTAGTGAAGCAAATCAATGCTGCGCTGAAGTGCGATGGCTCCGGCCACTGGGCCAACTCTGCGATGCTATTAGTTCAGCAGGCCGCTGGTGCGGAGCAAGATGAGCTGGTAGAAGCTGGCCAACTGTTGCAGCAAGCGACCCAAGCTTGGGCACGCCGCCATCAACAGGGGTTGCGATTTGAACAAGCCGTTGAAGCTCGTGTGGCGGAGACGATGTATGGGTTTTGTTATGGCTTAACGCACGAAATCAATAACCCACTGGCGAATATATCCGCTAGAGCCCAAGGCCTGCGAGCGCGATCCAAGGATACAGCGACTCAGCAATCCCTCGAGAACATTATTTTGCAAGCCAGTCGAGCGCATGAGATGCTCGCGGAAATGATGTTGGCGGTTCGACCGCCGCAGATATCGCTGGAAAAGGTTGACCTGCGAGAGTTGGCAGAGCAGGTTGCCGTCAGTTTTGAGGGTCAAGCCAATGAGGCTCAGGTTCAGTTCTCGCAGGATATCGATATTCGGCGTTTGCCTGCGATGGTCGATCAGACCGCGCTGACCGAAATGTTGCAAGCGATCTTCCGGAACAGTTTGGAAGCTTGTGAGGTGGGGGGCCAGATTGAGCTGTGTTGTCAACGCGTAGAGCCCGCGGATGATGAAGCGCGAAACGGCGGTCTGCCCGAAATACGGCTAGCGATTTGTGATAATGGAAAAGGATTGACTCCAGGGCAAATGCGTCAAGCGTTCGATTTGTATTATTGCGGCCGCGAAGCAGGCCGTTCGCTGGGGATTGGATTAGCCAAATCTCGTCGAATCGCAGAAGCTCATTGTGGTCGCCTATGGTTGGCTTCGCAACCAGGGTTGGGAACGGCCGCTGAGATCCGATTGCCTTGGGCCGTGTAGTGTTTTGTCAACATTTAGTTTTAGGGTACGACGACCTTCACCCCTAAGTTTTAAGTCTTGACGAAGCACTAGAGATAAACGCGCCGCCGCTCGACGCACGGTCTGTTGCAAGTGCTTAGCGAATGATCGACTCAGCGTCTTGATCGATTACTTCCAGTGGCAGTGTCGCCAAATGGTTGTAGCTCATTTCAAAGACGCCTGCCAAGCGATTGGCTTCGGCATGTTCAGGATGATCTCGCAAGATAGCGGCGAGGGCTTGTTTCGCCTCGGTCTGCTGGCCAATCTGGTGCAGGGCTGCGGCAAGTCGTAGTTGTTGTTGGGTATCTTCAGCGGGCAGGTAGCGTGCGGCGGCGGTGTAAGCAGCGATCGCTTCGCTTTGACGTCCCAAGTCAGCTAACGCTTGGCCTTTGGAAAGGTGCATCCGTCCATCGACATTCATGCTTGGACGGTGATCGACCATGCGGTCTAGCGTAGCCAGTGCGCGGTGCGGCCGGTTCATTTGACGATAGATCTCTGCGATCGACATCTGGACTGGAGGGTTGTCGGCTTGGATCAGCAGGGAACGGTGGTAGGCCTGCAATGCAGCTTCCCATTGACGGTTGCGGGCAAGCGAGTCACCTCGCAATTGCCAAGCGGCGGCGTTGTTATGCCAACGCGACAGCATTTTGTCTGAGATTTGCATCGCTTCGGCAACTTGGTTTTGCTGCAGATACATTTCGCCCAATCGGATCAGATATTCAGGGTTATCGCCCGACAACCGAACGGCCTCTTGCATATGCACGATGGCTTCCAAGCGGCGGTTGGAATCCCATAACGTTTGGCTTATTCCCCAATGCGCTCGTTCGTCGGCTGGGCATTGGGCAATGGCTTGAGAGAAGTACTGTTCTGCTGCCTGTGGTTGGTTACGCGAGAGCAGTTCAACGCCTTGCAGGGACAGTTGCCTTGCTTCGACCAGGTTTTTGTCTGGTCTTCGTCCGGTGATGGCGCGGCATCCGCAAGGCAGTACGCTGGCGGTGATCATGCAGCCGATCAGGGCGTTGCGAAGGTAAAGCGGCGGATGTACGGCTTGGTTGTGCATTGAAGTGGTCGGTTCAGCACTGATCGCAGCGGTTCATAGTGGAACGCACAATCAAGATGGCTGTAAGGTCATAGCAAAACTTGCTGTCGAATCTCAATAGCGTTCTCAAGGTAGTAGGCACACTCCGCTGTGCCGTAACAGGGTAGTAGGCACACTCCGCTGTGCCGTAACAAGGTAGTAGGCGCTCTCCGAGTGCCGCAACGAAATCTAATTTTGCGAACGGACCACGGAGTGTGCTTGCTACTTTGGCAGTCTAGGTAAACACGGTTATCTGCGATGCCAAATGCGAACGCTACGTGGCGGCAATTCGCGCTGGCTGTCACCACCAAGCAATTTTGCTTCAACTGCGATCAGCCCTGAATTCAGATCGACCGATTGGTTGTCTACAATCAATTGCCAATTCGATTTTGTTAATGGAAAGCGAAATTTTAGGGCGTTTGGGGACGTATTGAGCAGTACCAAAATCGAGTTGTCGATGACATAGCCCAACCCTCGCTGGTCCTCTGGCAAAATCCATTGAAAATAGTCCGCCGCCGGAGCTTTTCCAACGCGGAACACGCGACCAAGTTCGCTGCGGCGCAGAGCGATCATACCCTGCCACCAAGCGAGCATGTTGGCGTAATTGCATGACGCCCCATCGGTCTTGTTGGCTCCTATATTTTCCCAGACAAATTGATTGGCTGCTCGCAGGTTGTAGGTGTCTCTTTTTCCATGAAAGTACAAGGCCCCGTTGGAATAGAGCACTGTCCGATCTTCCATATCCGCCAATCCTTTGCTGCGGAGAATCTCCGTTCCGCCATGCAGTACGATAGGTCCCAGCGACGTGAAGAGGAGTGCGACAGCAATTTTGAGTTGGTCTTCGTCGACACCTTTGCGGCCATCCCAGCCCAGCGTCGCGAATCGATCGGCGAGAGCCCAGTTATCGTGGATGTCCAAGTAATTGATGCCACGATCGGGGTCGACTTCGTCAGGGAAGCTATTCAGCAAGGCCTGCATGACTTGTTTGCGCAGTGCGCCATTGCCGCCGGGGAAGCCGCGCGAGGAAAGCTTATCAATTGGGTCTTGGGGGGGGCTGCCAAATGCGTCGCGAGCTTCATTTTGAAAGTAGGTGATTGGCGCATCGGCCTTGTACCAACCCCAACTGGGATTGCGAGCCACGTCGGGGTCGCTGGGCGGTATCCAAGGCTCACCATACAGGATAATATCCTCGCCCAATTCCGCTCGCAATCGCAGCAAGCTTTGTTTGTCGATTTGTCCAGCAAGGTCAATTCGGAAGCCATCGATACCAAACTCCGCGATCAAAGATTTGCATTGGTCGATCAGCCATCGCTGGACCATGGGACGATCTTCCGTTTTCACTTCGTTGCCGAATGGTCCGATGTGGTTTAAATCTTCGTCTGTGCGATAGTAATAAGGTTTATCTAACACGTTGAAATGAAATAGATAATTGCGGCCATCCATGTTTTCGCCGGTATGGTTAGGCACGAGATCGATGATGACAGCCATGTTGTGGTCGTGGAACGCTTGCACCAAGTCGCGGAACTCATCACGCTCGGTTCCATAGTCGGTGCCCTTGGTTCGATATCGCGATTCAATCGCAAAAGCATGAGTCGTGCGATAGCCCCATTGGTAATTTTCCTCGCTAATGCCTTGTTCGATCATGTAAGGATCATCGCCGAAGGCCTCTTGCCAGGGCTGACTGGGGTAATGCAAGAACTCTTGCACCGGCATCAGATGCACGACATTGATGCCTAAGCGGACCAAATGGTCGAACCCGATGGGTTCACCGCGGCCATTGCGCAAGTTGCGAATGGTCATGGCGGGGAAAGTGCCTTGTAAGCTTGCATCGACGGGCAATCGGTCGGTGAAGTCTTGGACGTGGACTTCGTAAGCGATGACATCTTTCATTTCAGGGCGACCGTTCACCAGTGGCTTGGCCGGAGTCGTTGGATGCCATACGCGACATCGTCCAAAACTGTCGACACTGACGCGTCCGTAAGGATCGCTGATGTGGACTGGATGCGTGTCGTAAAAGAAGTTGCCCGGACCGCTGGGGCCATGGACGGTGAAGTCATAGTATACGCCATGAAGGTCACGATCCACCGTGTGCTCCCAAACTCCGACCTCATCGCGTTGCATTTCGAACTGGGTGGTTGCGACGGCTTGCGGCTGTGGTGAATCGTACAGATATAAAGTCAGGCTCGTAGCGCGCGGGGCAAAGATCCGAAACGTGGTTTGAGTTCGCGCCGTGTTGACTTCGGCTCCGAGAGTCTTGTCGCTATACAGCGAGCGGAACCAGCCATCGAAGCGGCAGAGTGTGCGTAGCTTTTGTTCTGGCTGGCTTAAGTAGTAGACGGCACTTGGGTTGATTGGTTCTGCGGGTACCACAAGTGCTTCGGTGGCCGTGCGAGGGATAATACAAGCCAACGGGACTGGGTTGCCAGATGCATGGTGTAATTCATAGCTCTGAGGATCTACGGGTCTTTGTGTTTTGTCGCCTGTGATTTCAAACCAGATCGCGCGGGCGTGATGGATCTCTGCCCGCATGCGGGGCAAGGGGACTTCGTGAGCGAAAACGAGGTTGCCTGATTGTACGTTGCGAGCCGCCCCGGGCGCGTCTAACCAACGTCCATCATCCACTCGGAATTTGAAAGGCGAACCTGCCGGGATCTGCGTATAGTCTACGTTGGGAATGTCCAGATGCCAGAGTTGACCATGGTGCGTAAGCTGCCATGCTGCATCGGTCATGTCATCCTTCCAATGGCGAAACGCTCCGGTGACGACGACGCGCGTTACATCGACCAATCGGTAGAGCGTGGGGTCGAAGACAAAAGACGTAACGCCATCTCGATGGCGATAACCTTGCAGGCATTCAGTTTCAGTAAAACTTTCGATGATATGTTCTTTCAAGTGGTAGTCGTAAAGAACTCCGGTCCCGCAATCTCCGGTTGGAAGAGTGGACCGCCAAACAAGACTTAATTGAGTCTTCTCGACCAGGCGAATCTACGTAAAATCATGGGCATGAATACAACAACACGGAAGGGGCATATTAGCGTAAATCTCGCGGGACAGTCGATTGACTTGTTGGCTAGCTCTGGCGCGCACTGGTTAGACCAAGAGACATTGTTTGTTGCGGATCTGCATTTGGGCAAAACAACAACGTTTCGTCGAGGGGGATTACCACTGCCCGGCGGTGTCACACAAGGAACAATTCGCCGACTGATTGAGATCGTTGCAGAACTCTCGCCAGTTCGAATCATTGTCCTAGGTGATCTTATTCATGCGCGATGTAGTTGGGATTACGAATTGCAAGAAAGTTTGTCCATGCTGTTTGATCAACTCAAGGCAGTGGAAGTGATCTTGGTGGAGGGGAATCATGACCGCAGTTCCAAAAGCAAGCTTGCTCAATTCCCGATCCAGATTGTGACGGCTCCTTATCGTTGTTTTCCTTTTACGCTGCTTCATGACGAAGTCGCCGAACGTCCGCAACCGGACTGTGACGGCGATTTTTATCTTGCTGGGCACGTTCATCCTGGTGTGCGAATTGGCCAGGTGGCTGGCGAAAGCATGCGTTTAAAGTGCTTTCACGTGGCCAACCGCTGTTTGACGTTGCCAGCCTTTGGCGAGTTCACGGGCGCGAAGTCCATCGACCGAAAATCGAAAGATCAAGTTTATGCCATTGCAGGTGATGAAGTTGTCAAGATTTCGTAGCATAATTGGAAAACCGATCCTTGTTGCCTAAACTATTACGGCTAGAACTTGTTAAAAGTCTCGTCCAAGTGGAACATCACACTATGCGTTTTTGCCAGTCGTACTCCGTTTTTCTGCAACCGCTCATTCTAATTGCGGCTCTTGCTTGGTTGCCGCAGCGTACGTTGCTGGCACAAGAAAAAGTGGTACCGCCGAATATCGTCGTGATCTTTTGCGATGATTTGGGGTACGGCGATCTGGGATGCTTTGGTCATCCTTCGATCGTGACACCCAATATTGATCGGATGGCCGCTGAAGGCCAGAAGTGGACTCAGTTTTATGTGGCTGCCAGTGTGTGTACGCCCAGCCGCGCTGGGTTACAAACGGGGCGTTATCCCATTCGCAGTGGTATGTGCAGTTCAAAGCGACGCGTATTGTTCCCTGACTCCCAAGGTGGGTTGCCTGCGTCCGAACTGACGATAGCCGAGGTCTTGAAACAACAAGGCTACGCTACGCACGCGATTGGAAAATGGCACTTGGGGCATTTGCCGGAGTACCTGCCAACGCGGCATGGATACGATTCATATTTCGGTATCCCTTATTCTAATGACATGGATGCGGCAGCGGATGCACCGCAGGGGCGAGCAAAGTTTAATGCACCCAAGTCAGAATACTTCAATGTACCGCTGATGCGAAACGAAGAAATCGTCGAACGCCCGGCTGATCAAGTCACCATCACGCGCCGTTATACCGAAGAAGCTGTGAAGCTGATCAAGGAGTCCGGCGAGCAACCATTCTTTATTTATTTAGCACATAACTTGCCGCATGTGCCGCTGTTTGCATCCGATGATTTTCGCGGCACCAGTAAGCGTGGTTTGTATGGTGACGTGGTCGAAGAGATTGATTGGTCGGTAGGTCAAGTGATGGGTGCGCTGCGCGAGAAGGAGATTGCCGAGCGGACGCTGGTCGTGTTCACATCGGACAATGGGCCTTGGAAGAGCTATGAATTGCAAGGAGGTTCAGCGGGCTTGCTGCGTGATGGCAAAGGATCGACTTGGGAAGGTGGCATGCGCACGCCGACGGTCTTTTGGTGGCCGGGAACTGTGCAGCCCAATGTCATCACCGGTTTAGGTTCCACTTTGGATTTGCTGCCAACTGCGGCCGCAGTAAGTGGTGCGGCTTTACCCGAAGATTTAGTGTTGGACGGCTACGACTTGAGTGGTGTGTTGCGGGAAGGTTCGCCAAGTCCGCGCCGAGAAATGATCTACTATTTTGGTACAGAAATTTTTGCGGTACGTCTCGGACCGCACAAAGCGCATTTTAAAACCAAGACCGAGTATGTTGGCCAGCGTCAGCCACTTATCCACAATCCGCCGTTGCTTTACAATCTGGAGTTTGATCCCTCCGAGCAACATGATATTCATTCGGATAACGCTGAGATAATAGCAGCACTGACGAAGATGAAAGAGGACCACGAGGCCACTGTGCAGCCCGTGGAAAATCAACTTGAGAAGCAATGATTCTGCCGATAGCGTAAGTCTCCAGACAGCTTCACCTGCCAGTATTGCACCCGCGAGTTTTGGTTGGGCAGGGCGTCTTCAGATCGCTCTGGCGGGAGTTCTGTGGAGCACCAGCGGTTTTTTTGTGAAGTCGACTTGGTTCACCGGTTGGTCGCCTGAGATTCGCGGGCTGGAAATCGCGTTCTGGCGCGCGGCTTTTGCGATCCTGCTGCTGCTGCCATTTGTGCGTCGGTGGCAGTGGCATTGGATGTTGATTCCGATGTCGCTAAGTTTCGCATTGATGGTTTGGACGTTTATGACCGCAATGGTTCATGGTCCGGCGGCCAATGCCATCTGGTTGCAGTACTTATGCCCAGCGTGGGTTGTATTCTATAGCGCAATGGTACTGCGGCAGCGGCCGAATCGCACTGATCTACTGATGCTTGGTTGGTGCCTCTCGGGCGTGTTGCTGATCTTGACGATGGAAATGAGCAGCGGAGCCAATTTGCTGGCCACTTGCTTGGGAATAGTATCAGGAATGGCGTTTGCGAGTGTGGTGATCACCATGCGATCGGTCCAGCACCTTGATCCTGCGATGTTGATCACGATCAACCACGGCGCGACGATATTGCTGCTTGCTCCATGGGCGCTGCAGGCCAACTGGGTGCAGCCCTCGGCCTACATTGCGTTGGCCTTCTTCGGGCTTGTTCAGATGTCGATACCCTATGTGCTCTTCGCACGAGGCCTCCGATCGGTCACTTCGGCAGAGGCCTCGATCTTGACATTGATCGAACCGGTGTTGCTTCCGATTTGGGTTTACTTAGCCTGGGGGGCACATCCGACGTACGAGCCACCGCGCTGGTGGACGGTGGTCGGAGGCGTATTGATTTTCACCGGTTTAGTCAGTCGCTATGCGCCTGCATTGTATCGCGAATGGAAACTGAAGCGGCAATCACAACTGTCGCGCAGCGGTTCTCAAACAGTTGAGGTCGACTCGTAAGGTACTGTTCATTGCTACGCTGGTGGTTATAGGCTGTTCTCCAAGTCGATGGTTGAGCTTGGTTTTGTGATTCCGTGAACGCATCGTTTTGATTGAAGTGCCACTTGGTCTTTCCAAATTTGGAGATTGGTTTGGCGTCTATCGCGAGAGGCTGGCGGATGATGTAGATGAAATTGCAACGCTCGACCGATCAGCAGTTTCTTTCGACGACCGCTGTTGTAAAGCCTTAACGCAATCTCGCGGTCATCATAACCCCAGCCAACAAGGTCCTCGTTAAATCCATTGACCGCCAACAGATCTTCTCGCCAAAAAGCCATATTACTACCTAGAGATCTCATCCGCAATTTACTGTTCTGTTTCCATACGATAGGGACGAGCCACCGAACACCAAAATAAAACCGCTCAAGTTTTCCTTGCAGGCCAAGCCATAATCCACCACGGTCAATATCTCGCAAGGTAATACCTTCCGTTGCCTTTTCAGTAACATGGGCTCGGCACCCTTGCGCCCAGTAGCCTTCTTCAGCATATCGAATGTGGTCGGCAATAAACTTTCGCGATGGTAAGCAATCTCCGTCAGTAACCACGACATAGTCGCCGCTGCTGGCACAGATCGCTTGGTTCAGGATGCGGGCTCGGCGAAATCCCACATGCGCCTGACGAATATGGACGAGTTGAAAATCGCTGATAGTCTGGTACTTCACGACAACATCAGCGGTAGCCATATCTTCGCCATCTTCTGCGATGATGATCTCGCTCGGTTTAGCCAATTGTGCCCCATAACCCGCAAGCACTCGATCCAAAGCCGTCGGCGAATTATGCGTCGTGATGATAACGCTGACGAGCATATCGAACGGCCCAAAGAGATACGAAAAAATGGATCGCCACAGCTTTACTCTTATAGTCCCAAAGGAATGCAGACTCAAGCAAATACTGGCAAGCAAGCTTTCGAGCTTGTCGATACCACTGACCTGTCGCAAACCTAATTTCGACGTCAATGTTTTACGCCGCCAAGCATTTGTCGGAACAGTCTCGGTCGGAATCAATGACGCTACTTCAGATCGCTAAGTTGCTTTTCGGAAATCTTCTCGCCACCAGGGATTGATAAGAGAACCAGCGCCAGTTCAGGAGCGATGGTTCCGTTCATCAACCGCAACGAGCCTGTGACAAAGCCAGCCCAAAATCTGAAAAAGCAGCCTTTTGCCGTGACCTCCCGTGCACCTTGAAAGATACGCATGTTGCCAGGATAATGCACCGCTTCCAAACCAACTTCGACTTAGCTTCAACGTGCTTTCCACTACCTGAAATATTATCATGCTATCTACTTATCAAGGACACGGAGTTTCATGCGCTTACCCAGAGACCTGGAAAGTTCAAGAATCGCAAGAGGATGATGACAACCAAGGGTTCCTGATTGAAAGCCCCGAGGCGGCCTTCTTTGCCGTCAGCAAGTACCCCTGGACATGCGCACCACGCGAGATCTTGGAACAAGCGGCGAAGGCCCTACAAGCCGAATACGATGATTGCGAAGTCGAATGGGTTGAGTCCGATCTTTCCATGGCAGATAGCCGCGCAGTCGAAGTTCGCTTCTTTGTCCTGGACATGCTGGTCGTTTCCAAATTGCGAGCATTCAGCTTGAATCACGAAAGCTATCTCGTCGAGCAACAAGCGGAGGATCGAGAGTATCAACGGATCGACACTGTGTTTGACGCAATGGTCGAAACACTCATTCAGTCGCTTGACAAATCGCAAGGATTAAAACGATTACACTCCTAGCGACGGTTGTAAATTTCAATTGCCGGTAGATTTCCGACAAGTTTTGTAAGATTGGATGATTGCAAATTGCAATTTTTACAAAACCATTTGACAGCACCGACGCTCTTCGCGACTCAAACTTGATAAGCTGCGAGGTGTGGGCAGAATGTGGTGGGCTTCACTAGCGTAAAATCACTTATCCTCGTCTTTGGCACGGCGAGTGCATATAGTTGTTTTGTCCAAACGCGATAGTAGCATCTCGAAATTGAGATGAGTGCGGCAAACAAAGCTAACGGTTTGCAATTTGCAAATCAGGCTCACCGCCAGCATCGTGATCGGATGGTTTTCCGACGGGACATTAGTAGGAACGGGGTTGCCAAGGATGGATTTTGCTCTGCAAGCCATGGAGGCACCGTGATCTTAGAGGCGTCGAACGCTCGACTTGAGCACACCGACAGACCCATGCCACAAGGGTTAGGCCCGCTTTCACGGTAATAATGGATTGTAGAACATAGCCTGACAGCAACTCCGTTGCACAGAACCCTCTTCCCCACGACAATCAATTGTCTTTCGCGCAAGACATGCCCTTCATCTGATTGTCGTGGGCGAGCGGGTTTCGGGTTAGTTAGATCTTTCCGCCGCTACCTTTGGTCAGTGCCATAAACGCGGATTCCAGATTGATCTCTTCTTCGGCAAAATGTTTGATTGCGATTCCTTGCCCGACCAAGGTCGTAACAAGCTCCGAAGGGTCTTCCACGCCCTTCTTCAAATGAACGCGAAAGCGCGATGCAACACCTTCGATTTGTTCGACGCAATCCAACGACTCCAACAGTTTGCCGGTCCGATCGAAATCGCTGTCTTTACTGGGCTGGACCAGCATTACCATTTGCGAGCGCACTTCCTTAATCACATCGCTGACCAAGGCATTCTTCTTGAGAACGCCAGCGTCGATGATGCCGACTTTGTTGCAAACGTCAGCCAGTTCAGGCAGGATGTGGCTAGAGACAATAATTGTTTTGCCCATCGCTCCCAACCGACGCATTAGCGCTCGCATTTCAATGCGCGCTCGTGGATCAAGTCCGCTGAGCGGCTCGTCCAGTAGCAACACTTTAGGGTCGTGCAATAGAACACGAGCGAGCCCCAGTCGTTGAGTCTGCCCCCGCGATAAAGTATTCGCGTAAGCATCTCGTTTGAAATCCAAATCGACGACATCCAACATTTCGTCGCAGCGTTTTCGGCGCTCGGGACCGTTGATCTTGTAAGCGGCCGCAAAAAACTCCAGATACTCGATCACGGTCATGTCATCGTAGACGCCGAAAAAGTCAGGCATATAGCCGACCAAGCGACGGATTTCCTTTGGATGGCTGGCCACGGAGTACCCTCCCACAAACGCTTCGCCCGTCGTCGGTTGCAGCAATGTGGCGATGATTCGCATGGTGGTGGTTTTGCCCGCTCCGTTGGGGCCAATGAAACCAAACAGATCGCCAGCCGCTAGATCGAGATCAATATCTCGGATGGCGTACATGTCGTCGTACTTCTTGGTCAGTCCAGTCGCTTTGATCACAGTTGCCTCTATCGATCTTCGATCGGTAATAGGAATCGGACGGTAGTCGTTCGATATCCCTCTTCGCTTACTTCCGTCTTTTCGTCATTGTTGGCTTTCCATTTGACCGCAGGTTTTTCGACTTGAGCGATCACTACGGCGCGATTCAACTGTAAGCGTTTTGAAAAGTCAAATTCGTGCAGATAGCCAAGCTCTAGTCCGACATATCGCTTGCCGCCACAAGCTTCATACATGGACAGCAGCTCGATCAAGCGCGGGGCTGCCCGCCGCGCTGTGCGATCCCAGGGGATCGCTTGTTCGCGATCATCGACCAAGCGACGTTGTTGAAGTTGTCGCGCCAAATCACGTGGTGCGTTCGCGATTGAAAGCGTAATGGTTTCACCAGGGCTAATGCGTTCCTTTAAGGGATAAGCCCAGCTTTCATAATAAATCACTGTATTGACCAAGTCGTAGCTGAGCGGGTTAGTAAACGCACCTTGCAGAAGATCTGAGCCAGGGAAATTCGACAACTGATTGCTGGTCACCATCTCGCTGCAATCGTCGACCCAAGAGATCCGAGTGGCGTAGGTGCCCGCAGTAGGAATACCCACCCCCCGAATCTCGGTCGCCGTGGTGTCGCTCGCATCGCCTTGCTTGCGAACAATCTTGTAAGTAGGCATGCCAACATCGGTGCGGACATCGGAATCAAAGCCACCCAAGCCACTGCCTGGCTTACCGCTCCAGCGTAAATAGGTGGAGGCACCGGTCGCGGATTGACCGTTGACGTTTTGCGTTGGATCGTCTGCTAATGACTGAGCAACGGCAGAAAGGTGGAATCGATTCGCCTGCCCACTGTACTGATGCAAGAATGCGTTGCCTATCAAGCGACCGGTATCAAAATGATAGTCGACAACCTCGATCGAATTGATAATGACTGCTTCCGGTTTCCATGAGCGGGTTAACAGTTGCGTGAAAATCAGCAACCCCAGGCAAGAGGCCAGCAGTGTCAGCCAAGTCCAAGTCGATCGGCGAATCGCTTTGTTGAAAAAAAAGTAATCGACCGGACCGATCAACGCCAAAAAGAAGATCGCTAACACCGACAGCAGTGTAATGGACCCCGACTGCACGCGGTCAAAGAGGTCTAGGGTCGCTCGAATTTGCCCCGCCAAATCATTGTAGCCAACAAACTGCGCCGTGTTGTCCTTGCCAGCTTCTTTCATTCGCTGCAAAGACTGCACATCAACCAAACGTTCCAGCAAGTGAACGCGGTCTTTCCAACCCAATAGAGACTCGCTGTTAATGTCAGTCGTTATCAGATCGACCGTGCCAGCACCATAGGCGGAATGGACTAGAAAAGGTAAAGCAGTCCGGTCTGCAGATATCAACGACAGCTCGGTGCGAGCATCGCGAACGTCCAGTTGAGCACAAGTCAACGCATCCAAACGCGTGGTTTGACTCGATGAGACAAAGGACTCCAGTACCGATGGATCGACATTGCGCTTGGCTCCCAAAATCCTACCCGGTAGAAGCTTGTTGAGCCATTCGAGCGATTGGACTAGATCCGCGTTTTCACCAACCCATATTTGCAATCGCCCGCCGGACTCGACCCAGTTGGCCAGTGCAAGGCCTTGCTGTGGCTTGATTGCCTTCAGGAAATCGGAATCATTCGTGCCTAAGATAACCAGGTTTACGGCCGAGTAGGCAAAACGATCATTGGGAAGTTGGCTGGCCTGCTCCAGCGACGTCAGCGATACCGATGGCAGACCTCCGCGGGCTGATCGGACCGACAGCACGTCCAATTGCAAATCGCGACCTAAGCCCACCACCCAGGGCTGTGTCAGTGGCAAAATGGTGCCGCGTTCCTCTACGGTCAATTCTCGCTGCAGCAGCAGTTCGTCTTGGTCGTAGACCTTAAGAACCATGGAACGATTCGCGCGTCCATGTCGCACGACCATCTGCGCGATGGCATTTTCGCTCTCGCTGTCTGTAGCAAAATCACTGCGATGAACTACCGATACGCCGTCGCCGTCAGTGGTCACGAGCTCGGCAATCAGTTGGCGATTGTCACTTACCGGCGCGACGACGGTCAGTGGTGTTTCATAGCCAACTTTCCAGATGCCCCCAAGGCCTTGGCGGACGACGAAGGATGGTTGGTTGGCTTCCTGTGCGAAAACCCAACCTTCATCTGTCGCCGGTCCCATAAGGAAAACGGCGACCAGCGAAGTCATCAGGAGGGAGAACAATCGACGGCCAAAGTGAAAATGCTTTGGTTCAGGTACACATCGGCAGTGATACATCGGGGAGTAGTCAGGAAGGATACTAATCGAGGCTCTTGACGCGGATATTCTTAAAGAAGACCTTGCTATCTGGGTCATGAGCTTGCAGTGCGAACGTACCTTCACTCAACCGGCGTTCGAAGTCAGCCGAGTCAGCCTCTTTGCCTTCTGGTTCGGTGTAATCGACGATTGTTTTGCCGTTCACTTTGGTAATGATATGGCGACCTTGGACGATGATCTCTTGCGTGTACCATTCGTTGTCTTTGGCAGGCGCTTCGAAGACATCTTGCACCGAGTATAGCCCTGAGGATTTCTTAGGATCGCTTTGTGTGATGTTCACTTGGCATTCATATCCATACTTCGGCCAACCGTCCGGTTGGAACTTGGTGTGAAAATAAACGCCCGAATTACTGCCGGGTGTCGTCTTCACATCGATCTTCAAATGGAAGTTCTTAAAGGGCTGACCTTCACCAACGTAGAACAAATGACTGCGGGAACCGTGAGCCACAATCGAACCGTCCTCGATGTGCCAAGATTCTGGCGACTCATTGATCTTCCAGCCTTCAAGCGACTTGCCATCAAAGATGGAGCGAAAACCGGCTTCAGTGTCGGCCACTGCAGTTGATTCTTGAGCGAAACAAGGGGAAGGTACGCCGATGCCAGAGACCATAAGAGCGGAGGCAAGACAAAAGCCAAGACTTCGTTTTTTCATGAGTTCAAACTTTGGTTCAGAGGGAAATCAGGTGGGATGAAAGGAAAAACGCTAGCGGGTGGTGACTCGCTAGCGTCGATTATAACTGTACGTCGTGGATCGAAACAAAGTTACAAAAAACTATTTGCCGTCTTTGTCGCCACCTGGCAACAAGTGAGCATCGATTCGCTCTTTGAATGTCTTGCCATCCTTCGCTTTTTCGGATTCCACTTTCTTGAATGCAGCTTCCAGCTCTTCTTTGACCTTCTCGGGTTCAGCCTTCAGTCGATCGTTGCCGTAATTCTTCTTGTCCAGTAATTTCTTTAGTGGCTCACCGTACGAATTGTGGACTTTCTTGGCTTCACCCTGGACATGGCAAACGTTGCATTTAGCTTCACCTACCAAGGCTTTGAATTCTTCGTTATCGGACTTTTCAACGTAGTACGCATTCCACGCTTCACCGAATGGCTTGATTGCCATGGCAGGTTGCGAGACGCTTGCAACGCACATTGCAGCAATAACCCAAACAGGAATAAACTTCTTCATAGACACGAACGCTCCAAAGGTGGGGAAAATACCAACAGGTAGAAGAATACAACACCGCAGCGGCAATGCAAGCCGCCCTAGGCGACTCGTTAAGCTATTCTAATAAGCTTTGCCGGTCCAAAATCTGGACCGCCTTATCATATACAGCCAATCGAAGTCGATCTACTAACATTTAGCTAAGTTTCTGAGTGAAATTGGACGCCAAAAGGCCAACAAAGCCCAGATTACAAGCCACCAAACCACAGCAACGGTTAGCTCTAACCTTTGGTGCCACTGGAAGTTTCGGCATTTTTCAGTTTGGGCAACCGCGACGGGTCCATCCCCGACTCAAACATCCCAGGCCGTTGCAAAAATGCTTCCGGAGTCTGACGATAGGGGGCCGTCAAAGTTCCCGGCTGCGACAACCAGCGAATGTTGGGCTCCGGCGACCGTTCGGTCAATATGTGCCGAATCGCCGACTCAAAGTCGAACCGAGCAACGATTCGACCGCTGGACCTCAGCCGGATCAGTTCCTGGACCGCTGCATCAAACGCATTGTCAACACCTCGAATGTCCAGCCATTTGGTCCAAGCCGGAAGGTCCTGCGCCGATGCACGCAACGCATTCAATTCATCGACCCCGTCGAACTCGAAAAACGCAGCATCCGCGTCGGTCAAAAACGCACAGTTCTCCATCGAGCATGAAAGACATACAGGATGATCGGTCAACATGTTATACCGCAGCCTGGAAAAACCTCGCTGCGTCATCGCCGTGACCCGATCCAACTGCACACGAATATTCAAGGGAACGCGGCCAGCAAAACGAGCTCCACTGTACTCGATAAAACGACCATCGATCGCGAGCAAGCCATTGCTCCAGTAAACCTCCGATTTCTGAGCTGTCTTTTCATGCAGAAACTCGCCCGTGCCACGTACGATACAATCTTTTAACGAAATGCGCACAGGGTCAATGATTCGATCATCGCGGGCCACGCCACCCAGTGGCAACGGCGATTGCGTCGCTCCTGCAAAGGCATCCGCATCCGCCGCGATACTAGCATCCGCCGCAGACTGCCGAGTAGAAAAAGCCGCCGCTCGCCAACCCGATATGGAAGGCATCATCGTAAGAGAGCAGTGCACTAGCTCAATCGATGAGCCAGTGCCCAATCGAAAGCAAGTTGTCAGTCCCGCACTAGACTCTGGGCTGTACAATTCGATATCAACATCCAGCAACTGCAAACTCTGGTTGCCTAATTTAAAACCGCTCGTTAGCTCTTCAGTATCCGCGTTAAAAGTGGGCATGCTTTCGGCGCGCGGTGCTATTTCGATCTTCGCTCGCTGCTGCCCGCCACTGCGAATCGTTATCGCTGGGTGGCTCCACGCATGCTCGCCAGTGACACGAATTGAACTCATCAAAACAATTTGATCGCGTTGCGGTTCCGCAGATGCAACCATCAAGGCTTCTTGAAGTGTGCGCGAAATTCGCCAGCCTTGCGTTTCAGGAATGGTTCCCGACGCGTCAAGAAGAATCACTTTGTCGACATTCAAGTAATTGCTGGATGACTCGGGTTTCAAGACATTGACGTCGCGAGGGTTTCCAGGCTTGCTTTCGGTCGTCAACAGCGATCGCATCCACTGCTCAGCAGCCGATCGGTTGCCCAGCGAACCGGCCTCTGGCGAACTGGCAACATTCGGCGGCAGCAAGACTTCTTTTCCACCTGCTAGATAAGGCTGCAGCGGGCCTGGCGCATAACGATTTCCGCTGGCAGTCGCGCTGGCATCTAATACCGAAGTCGAGATCGGCCCTAGAGTTGTAGCAGGGGGGGGCTTGTCCAGGCTGGAGGCGTCGTTGCTGTTGGCCAGCGGGCCGAGTGCCGAGGTTGTTTTCTGGCCGGCGGTCGCGGCCGAAGTACTGCTCGACGTGCCGCTCACCGCTGGCTGCGAGCCCACCAAATCGCGATTCGAACCGCCAAAAGATCCGCTGGCAGATTCCGCCAAGCCTGCACCTGGATTCGCTGCGATCGCTGCGTCACTACCTCTTGGCAGATTCGCTCGTTGACCGATGTCGCCCCGCGTTGCAGAAGTGGGCGTCACCGTAAAAGCGACCTTCTCGCGTGGCAAACGAATTAGCGATTTGACGCGATGCACGTTTTGCATCCACAAAACAATGCCGCACAATAATCCGACCGCGACCATCCACGGCAGCATGGATTCGAATACCGTTTTCCCTTCGATCGATGGTGTAATCGACACCGTGCCCGCTTGGCGACTCTTCGGAAGATTCTCAAACTCCGCCAGCAAATAGAGATCATTGATCAGTTCAATAGGTTGTTGATACCGCTGGCTTGGATTCTTCTCCATCAGCTTGTTGACAATCGCTGCTAATTCGTCCGTGGCATCAATGCGCAAACGGCGAATATCCGTCGGCTTGACGTTGCCATGCATCATCAGCTTTTGGATCGCTGTGCCATCAGGAAAAGGCGGCTTGCCTGATAATAAAAAGTACAGCGTACAACCCAGCGAATACAAATCACTGCGTACATCTGCCGCGCGCGGGTCACGAGCTTGCTCAGGAGAAATATAATCAAAGGTTCCCAGCGTAATGTTGCTTGCAGTCAAATCATTGGTCGTCTTTTCCATCGCCGTCGTTCTGGCCAAACCCATATCGACCAGCTTGACCAACCCACGTTTGGTTACCAACACATTCGACGGCTTGATGTCGCGATGCACGACGAATCTAGCCGAGGCGTGCGTCAGAGCCTCAGCGACCTGCCGCGTAAACCATACCGCTTCATCTAAGCTTAATGGACCTTTGGAGATAACGAGATCACGCAGGTTGATACCGTCGACATATTCGAAGACGATATAGCTCCACTCACCAACTTCCCCGACGTAGTAGACACGAGCAATATTAGGATGATCCAAGCGAGCGGCACTTTGGGCTTCGACTTTGAAACGTTTGGCCATATCGGCATCTTGTCCGGCCGCCGGAATGACCTTCACAGCCACAATCCGATCTAGCCGCGTGTCGCGAGCTCGAAAGACCGCGCCCATGCCGCCGCCGCCAATGAACTCAAGCAATTCAAAATGATCCAGCGACCTGCCCAACAGCACTTGTGCAGCCGCCATCACCGCCGTCACGCCGGTAATTGGACCGGACCGGGCCTTCTTGGGGGGCTCAGCGCCAGCGATTGCCAAGTCAGAATCTGAGCGTTTCGAAATGATGGTCGCTTCGGAATTGTCGATTTCTTGAACGGGTAAATCGATCGCGATAGCCTCTTTCGCACTCAACGGCTCTGGCTTTTGCGGCGCAGCGGGCACCACGCCCTCCCCAGTGCCTCCAGACACCAAGTCTGGGACAGAAGACTGTTCCTCAGCGGCCCCTGACGCTTGACGGTCGCTATCTAGCCGATATTTTGAATCCGACGACGTTTCCATACCCGACATTATAGCTTGGCGGGACCGGCGTGGCGAATCAGAACTGGCCGCCGTGGCTGCAGTTAAGGCAAGTTTCACGCCCATCGAACCCCTCACAACCTATCCACTTAGCAGAACTGACACCCATGAACACCAGCGAAAATGAGTATCGCGTGGCGAGTACCGAAGATATTCCCAACGGGGAAGGGCGGGTCTTTGAAGCTGGCGGCAGGATGGTCGCGGTTTTCAACAATGCCGGAAGTTTCCAAGCGATCGACGACATGTGCCCGCACGCTGGCGCTTCGTTGGCAGAAGGCTGGCTGGATGATGGATGTGTGACCTGCCCTTGGCACGCGTGGCAATTTCGTTTGGACGATGGCGCATACATTCAGAATCCACGCATGAAGGTTGACACCTTTGCCGTGCGAGTTGAAGGTGCCGATATCTTTGTGACGGTTCCTCCGCGAACATAGGGTCAAAAGCTAAAACGCGATCCTTGAGCGACGCCTAACCTTGGTTTAACCGTCAGCCGCAGTCGTACGTGTTCTACGTTTGACCGCGCGCCCAGCGGGCCGCGTCACTTCCGCACAACACAACCAACGCGGGGCGATGCCCAACGCGGTTAAACGACAGAGCAGCCTTCGCGTTTAACCGTTAGCCGCAAGTTTACGTGAGCACGCTCGTAAATAACGCGTTTGCCTAACGGCTAAACAAGACTCGGACTGCTTTACTTGTTCCGGCCTACGCCTACGGCAGAGATGCAGGCCGCCAACCAATGCACGCAGCCCATCGTGCACAGCACGTACATGACTCCATACAACGGAACAAAAAATCGACCGCCAACGCTGTAAAGACACGCGACCACGGCCGCATTGATCGCGACCAAGCCCACCAACAAGATTCCTTCTCTAGGCAACTTCCAGACCAGTACGACGCCACCGATCAACGCAAACAATTTGACCAGCCCGCTCAATCCTCGATAAGGATTAAAGTGCGAATACAATCGCAGCCCAGCCAGCTTAGGTATCTTACGCCAATTGTTTTTGATCCAAGCATTGACTTCACGTTTCGCGATATACACCAACTCCAACTCGAACTGCAGGTTGGCTTGTGTTGATGTAGCCAATTCTTCGCCAAAACTTTTTTGCAACACAGCTCGCCAGTAACGCTCGGGCTCATTGCTCCAATTGCCTTCCAGTTCCTCATACGCTTGATCACAGTATCCACCCAACAGAGTAACTGGGCCTTTAGTGCCCAGCGGATGGAACGCTTGCAACACCAAGCAATTGCGTATGCACCAGGGAGCGATGACCAATAAGCCCACTGCGATCACGCTGCTAGCTTCCAGCATAGACCATCGCAATCGGTGCCAGCGACTTGGGGCCGGGCAAGCTGCGGAGCTTCGAAAATAACGCAACGCCCATAACAGCAAGAACAACCCGGGCACCCAAGCGATGAACAAAGAGCGAGCATAGATCATCAACCCAAAGATCACGCCCGCGGAGATAAACCATTTCCAAGGGCGATCGCAGGAGATGCCGCACAATAAGGCTATCGCGAACATCTGCGTGAGGACAAATGCAGGGAGTTCGGTGAGAAAATCTTCCATGTATCGTCGCACGTTGCTGTCAAACAAAGCGATCGTAAAGCATGCTAGCGCCGCGATCAGGGATAGATAGCCCAGCCATCTTTGGCTGAACTGAGTGCGATTGGTGTCTTGAACGTCCGCATTTATGCTTCGAACAGACACATATTGATCCGCTAAATACTTGGCCATCCAAACCGATAGAGCTCCCGCACCGGACAAGCATACCGCTAAAAAAATTCGCACTGCGATATAGGCGTTCGCTCCGACGCCAAAACATTGATAAACCGCTGCTATGACCCAGGGCAAAAGTGGGGGGCGATCAGTTCGCGGTACAATTGGCCCGGTTTTCGCACTCCAGTCTGAATAGAGAATAGGGTCCGATTGCAGATAGGAAAGCTGCCACTGGGGATCGCTAAAGTGGGTCGACAAACCGAGGCCGTGCTTTAATCCCCAGCCCATCGCTTCGTAATCGGGTCCGTCCGAAAACGGTTTAGGAGGTAACTTGAACCAAGCGTTTTGACTGATCCAATGATAATTGACGACAAACAACAAAATAAAACTGACAACGACCAACGCGACATTCGCTTGCCGGTTCTTGAATGCAACTGTCTTTTGAGTGTCGACCATCGAACCAGTGAGGAATCCAACGCGTTGTAAGAGGTCGTGCGATAGCGCAACCAAGAGTCATTGTGAGCGAAACGCTGGTATACAAGAATACTTCCGGTCAAGCAACTTTACCATGAGTCTTGACATTGATCGATTTTAATCCAACTCGGCAGCAAGGATAGGCAGTTTACTGTTATGCAACCACTGATCATATCAATTGGCGAAATTTTATTTGATCGCTTCGACAACGAGCAGACTTTAGGGGGAGCGCCTGCGAATTTCGCTGGCCATGTCGCGGCATTGGATATGCCGGTCGCGATGATCTCTGCCATCGGTCGTGATGAGTTAGGCACCGCAGCGTACAACGATTTGCTGCAACGTCGCATTGAAATGAGTGCCGTGAGTGCCAACGATTTGCCGACAGGGACCGTCGACGTCAAACTGAATCAAGGCCAACCCACCTATACGATCAATGAGCCGGCTGCCTGGGATGCGATTACTTTAGATAACGCAGCGTTTGATCTACTGAATCGAGCGACGGCGGTCTGCTTTGGAACGTTAGCTCAGCGGTCTGAGCGATCGAGAAACAGCATTCGTCGCGCGATGGAGATCTGTGGCGACCATGTGCTGAAGCTATTGGACGTGAACCTTCGCAAACCCTTTTATGATAGCGCCATTATCGCGGATTCGGTGGGGTTCGCAAACGCGTTGAAGCTGAACGAAGACGAATTGCCGATTGTTGCCGATGCGCTGGATATTCCGCCCGACCCCGAGGAATTCGCGCATACATTGCGGCGGGATTATGGCGTTCGCTTTATCATGATCACGCGGGGAGCTGCTGGGGCGACTTTGTACAAAGAGCAAGAGCGGGCCGTAATCTCTGCGGTGCCCGTCGAACACATGGTCAGTTCGGTCGGTGCCGGCGACGCCTTCACAGCGGCTGCTGTTTGCGGTTACTTAAATGAGAAACCGCTGGCAGAACTGGGGTATGAAGCAGCAAAACGTGCTGCGGTGACCTGTTCTTATGCTGGAGGACTACCTCCTTTGGATCGATGAGACTAACATAACGCAACGTTTTGGATCGGTTCCTTGTCCCACCGAAGGCTGACTGTTGCTCTCCAGTATCTCGATTTTCGATTGGTTGCTGCTGTGTATTGGCGCGATCGGCATCGGGCTTTCCAAAAGCGGTCTGGCGGGCGTGGGCATGGTGCACGTCATTGTCTTTGCGCACGTTTTCAATCCCTTTGAATCCACAGGTGTGCTTTTGCCGCTGCTGATTGTGGGAGACATTCTGGCTGTTCGCAGATACGGTCGTTATGTGCAATGGGATCTGGTCAAGCGACTTTTCCCGCCAGCCCTGATCGGCGTTGTGACTGGCTGGGCTTTGATGGGGCAGCTCAATGACCGTACGATTCAGGTTCTCATTGGCGTCATCATTTTATGCTTAACAATTTTACAGATCGTACGTGTTTGGAAGCCTGACATTATCGGTCAAACGTCACATTCGATCGCGTTTGCTTATGGAGCTGGCATGTTGGCTGGCTTTACAACCATGATTGCCAACGCGGCTGGTCCAGTCATTTCGCTCTACCTGTTGGCTATCGCCACACCCAAGCTGGAGCTTGTTGGAACAAGTTCCTGGTTTTTCTTGCTATTGAATATTGTGAAGGTTCCATTTAGTTATCAATTAGGCTTGATCGGCTGGAGTTCGCTGCTGGTCAACCTATGGCTTACACCAGCAGTCGCTTTAGGTATCTACGCTGGCAGCAAGATTTTGCCGCTGATCCCTCAAAAGCTCTTCAACATTTTGATCTTAACGTTTACCGCCATCGCATCACTTCGGCTCATCGGATTGTTCTGAGCGACATTGGGAAAGCGAAGCTGGGCGTCGTGCATATTCTTCGCAATCGGATTGGTTAGCTAAGAGCAATCGTAACGCGCCGGCATGTCCGATCGGGGATTGTCCCCGTCGGGCAAAGCTTTGGCGTTCTAGACATCTATCTCTTACTTTGTAAACCATTATCGGCAACCGTGCCCGAGGGTGAGTTTACTTTCGTTCTATAGTTACGCTGAGTCATTCTTCCAGCCAAATCGTAGTTGGGCTTGCAGGTATCGCGAGGCTGATCTAGGAGTTGCGTAACCGAAGTCGATGATGAAGATCCGTTATCATCATCGAAAGTTCCGCTGGCGTCATCGCCAGAAGCTGCTCGTCTTCACTTACCACATCGCCTAGCAACTCCTGGTAACTTTGTACTCGGCCCGCTAATTTTCCTTCCTGACGACCTTTCTTTTCAGCGGCAGCGATTCGCCAAGCTTCATCCAGCTTCGCTTTCTCGCGATCGTCATAAATCTCACGATATTCCGTCTTCATTTGAATCTCCTCGACCGTATCAATCACTGTTTGGAAATCAGGAGATTAGGGAAAAGCTCTCGCAATCGCTCTGGACTGTATTTCTGAGCGTTTCGGATCAGGTAAATCCAGCGGCTTGCTCTAAGCTCTGTTGCATGCGGCGGACGCGGTCCGCTAGTGATTCGGTACTTAATCGTTCCCGCAAGCGGTCGACCAGCAAAGCAAACGCTAGCGGAGTCGGTCTCTCTGGCTCTCGCCATATGATTTCGCAGTCTGCAATCCTGCAAAAACAGTAGAGACGTTTGTGGAGCCAAGGTCGAAAGCGGATTTGACGTCATGTCCGCAATTCGAGGATCCGGGGTTGCTATCGCAGTTCGGTGAGATCGCCGTACTCCAGTGAATTGAAAAACTCCTCTGCGTCGCGTTGAATGCGAGTTGTTTCAGCGGCAAACTCTGCATCCCTCAGCTTGACGTTGAAAAGTGCGGCTGCTAGTTGGTTTGAGCCATCAATGAGCTGAGACGAGTCAAGCGAGTAGCGGATACCGTCGTTGATAAAGGATCGCTGTACGTGATACTGGATGTAAGGCAAAGGGGCAAAACGGCTAACTGCCAACGTCTCAGTCGTTTGAATCCCTCGCCAATCAGTTTCTTTGCGGCTTAATATTTTAAGCTCGCGATTAAACTTATTGTCCAGGCTGGAATCACTGGCGTCCGCTAACACGGTCGCTTGCGGCTTCTCCTTTTCTTGTTCGCTTAGTGGCACGATTGCAAACGAAAAAGTAGTAAATTTTGGGTCTGGCAGTGGCGACATCTTGATGCCAATGATCACCTTGGTTTCATCATTGTTTATCTCCGTCAGCTCGACGGGTGCTTTGAGGTGAATCTTTTTGAAACTGTATTCTTTCCATTCTTCTGCGCCGAGAGCGGTCGAGAGCGCAAAGATCAGTAGGATGGTTGCTGCAAATAGGTGACGCATGATAAATCTCCTAAGAACTGAAAAAGTAAGGGGTAATGAAAGTGTAATGGGACCTAATAAAGAAAGTGAGGGGGATTTGATTCTTGCTCCAACGCAGGATTCAAGTTGCTTTAGCCTTTGGAGCTATTCCGTTTTCATTTGTCGAGTGAATTCCAGCACTGCCCCTGACCTCACCCAAACGAAAGGCTTCGCTTCCTTAAAACGCAGACGTACTCTCAACTTTCTCGACTCTTGATCCAACTGGTCTGCGTTTAGGATCTCGATGGAGAATGGCTGTTGATCCTCGGGAAAGACTTCTACCATTTTTGTGCTCCCTGGGCTGATGTCAGCTTTGAGATTTGCAAGTAGTAGGTCTATCTTAAAAGGGTGAGAGGTAAAGGCATCCATTTGCAGAGCTCCCCGGATCTCGTTGAACCTTTCGTTGTCGTCGGCGTCTATGAAAGTCGCTGCATTCTCGATGGTAGCCATGAAGTTCAGCGAGACATGCTTGCCGCTACCATCGAAATTTGACACATCGTGCTTCCAAGCTCCGTCTAAAGCTTGCCACAGATTCGCCTGCGCGACCGCTTCGGACTTTGAAAGAGGTAGGTCTTTCGAAGCGACTTTATTAATAGTCGTTATCTCTGCGGCCATCTTTGCTTCCCGTTCAAGCTTTTCTTTCTCACTTGCTGCAATAGCTTCGGGGCTAGGTGCCAAATCTGGAGCCAAGTCACCAGGCCGAGTGAGAATGACGTGAAAGCGTCCATTGCCTTTCGTGGGTTGATAATCCGTTGGTCGGGAAGAATCGTCTTCTCCGCTTATTCCACAACAGATCTCCAAACGTTCGTCGGTAATGCGATAGATGGCGGGTGTGAAAACTCCTAACTTTACAAGTGCATCGTCGTGCAAGTCGAGACGGGCTTTGCCTTTGTCGACCGTGTAGCGACCTTCGACAGGGCAGAACGAGTTGCCGATAGGGACAGAACTTGTTACTAGACTGTCTTGGTCCAGCCTGCGGAACCTACCACGATAGAAAGTGTATTCAGCACCAATTTCTGATGCGCTCAGCGATCCATCCAATGTTGCCGATCGAACAATCCAACTGCCTTCAAGATCATGTTGGATTGGCACTCGTTCCGGATGGATTTCTTCCAGGAGACGAAAAGTCTCGAACAGTTTCGATGCATCCCGACTGACTGCCAAGTTTGAAAAGAATGGATCTTTTATAAAGTCCAGATGACCGTAAGAAATCGTATAAAGCTTGTCATCAATCCAAACCAAATGATCGACGACTTTGGTTGGCACGGGGAGCTCAGCGAGCTTGTACGAGTATATCGAACGCAGCCCAATGTGCCCGTGCCAGCGAATAGGTGTCTGTTCAACAGGAGTTCCTCCCAAACGGTTCAATACACCAACTTGGTGGGATCGCAACGTGGCAAGCTGCTCGTCTCCGTCTCCTTTCTTCGTGTCGCCCATCGATTGCACAATGACGTTTATGAAAACTACTGGGTTTCTGGGGAATGGGGGACTTGTTGCGGTGTAAAGTGACGCCCCTTGGAAGCTTTGTTTGAGCGGTTCCTCAGGTAGAACTAGTGCAAAATTGTCAGACTTAGAAACGAATTCTTTTGGATCGACCGGGGCCGCTGCGCACGCAGCATGGGTGAAAAGATAAATCGCGATGTGGCAAATGACAGTGCGTATAGAAGTAGTGATTGGCATAGTCAACTCTCTTAAAAGTAGGAATGAAGGGCAATGGTAGATTTGGTATTCGAACCGGTTGATGTATCGTTACGTTCCAGGGCCTGATAAGAAAAAGCCTGCCCAATGAAATGCGGAACTATACTCGTTCAGGTTAGATTGTTTGTGAGGTAAATCTGGTGGTGGACCAGTTCCATCCCAAGACATCAACTGCTGCGGAGCACGGATCAAAAGAAGTTGAGCTTCACGGAGCGCGACGGCAGGAGGTTTATTCTCGCGAAAGACCTTGTAGCAATATGCCATAGTAATCCTCGCCGTCGACACATCGGAAACCGACCATAGTGTGGCGATGACATTTCTCGTGCCTGCCATATGAAACGCCATTGGTAAGCCGTACAACTCTTCGCCCGCTCGTACATCGCCCAACCCCGTCTCGCAAGCGGAAAGAAATACCCATTGCAAGTTGTCTAGCGGCATGCCGCAGACTTGTCTTGCGGTGAGATCGCGAGCTGCCGAGCTGGAATTAAGTGACTCTCCCGTGTTCACGGCCGTTGCGCTCAACGACAAAGCGACTTGCAACAAAGGATCTCGTTGAAGCAGCGTGCGGCGCTCTTGGTCTGACAGAATTAGACGCGAATCCAACGCCAATTTAGCTTGACCATTAGTGTTCTCGAGCAGCTTGTAGCTGCCATGCGTTGAAAGCAATGCAAAGCTTGCTTGTGATAATACGTCTGTTACCGACTGTAAGCCCGCTTCCTGACCTGTGACAAAAACCTTGGGCATTGCATCCGCACAGTGCATTGCAAAAGTGCACTCGAGTGCCGATCCAGCCAAATATTGTTCGTTGTCAAGTTTCACCCAATGTCTGTAAGACGCCAGGCGTGCGTGCCAACCGATGCGATCGGTTGAAAAGGTGTGTTTGACAGGTTTCACTGGTTCATCGTAGAAGATTCCACCAACGGTCAAAAGCGTTTCGACAAAATCTTGCGTCGGTCTTGGCTTTTTTAGTTGCTTTACAAGCCAGCGTGCATCGGGGACGATCGTTAGTTGGTAGTCCTCAATTAAGTACCGTCCGTTATCTGTCGTTTCCAACGCGTTGAATGGTATGAAATGGAGAGGTCCATCCGGAATTACATACACGGTTTGGCAGTTTGCTGGTAACTGATTTGCGATTTGTTGCCAAAGCAACTCGTATAGAAGTCTGCTGTAGATTTTGGTCCAGTCTTCTTCCAGCAATTTGATATGAAACGGTTGCAGAAATGGAAACCCTTTTAATGCGAGAATGCATTCGGCTTCGATTCGTTTGTGTGTCGTTTCAATCGACAATCGCAACAGCCTAATCAGCGGATCGACGTTTTCTGCTGAGGCGAGCGTCAGTCTCTTTGGGGGACCATGTTTGGTTATCAAAAACGCCGTATATGCTGCTTTCTGGAACTGACTGTCGCGGAACAAGAAGTATTCAATAACCGCAGCGTCATTAGGCAAGGCATGCTGAAGATCTGCAATTGATAAAGTTCCAGGCTGCAAGTCTTCCATCGATAGCTTCGCCTCCGCAGCAAGCTCGCGTTCCAATTGCTCCTTGCGCTCGACTAGACTTTCATGAACACTCGGCGGTACGCGGCCCTGACGGTAGATGGCAGCGAGATCACGACAGTTAGCCTGATATTGTTGATACTTGTCGCGAATCAATTGGTTTGAAGATGTACTCAACTTTTCAAAACGATTGGAAAGAACTCGTGAACGCTCGCCCTTCGCAAGCGATATCGCTTCATAGAGCTCTGTGGTCGATTGCTGATCCTGTGGCCAGTATGTCAAGAGATCATCGACAATACGTGGCAATGACCGCTGGAAATTCATTGCCTCACCTTCCGAGACTGACGCTGTTATGTAACGACTCTGTTGACGGAAAGCGTTGTAGCCCTCTAACAAAGCTCGCAAGCCCTGTGCTACGTCGCCGTTGATTAATTGAGCATGTCCATAGTTGACCATGGAGCGGCTGAGATGATCGTGTCCAAAAGGGAAATCCGACTCTGGATAAAGTCGCCGATTCATTTCCAAAGCTTGGCGATACAATTCCAACGCCTCTACATTTCGCCCCTGCCGCTCAACTACGAGTGCCAAATTGTTGGTGACCTGAGCGAGGGCGGGATGTCCCTGGTTGCCAGCATTTTCGGGAAGGGTGCGCTGGGTCATAGCCAGCGATTCAGCAAGTAATTCTTCCGCAGTAAGGTACTCACCTTTCGCGCTCAAGATTACTCCCATTTGCGCCAAGCTTTTTGCCAGGTCGAGATGACCGTTAAGATAGCGGTCGCTTGAATAGAGGGTTTGACGTATTTGAAGTGCTAAACGTTGTTCTTTTTCTGCGTCGTCTATATTTCCTAAGGCTCGATTCAAACGCGCGCTTGTTTCTAGACAATATGCCAGATCCGACTGAAGTGATAAGTCTCTTTTACTGATGACCCACGACTCAAAGATGTCAATCGCATCGTTTACAAGAGCTCTTGCCTTAGTCAGTTCGCCAAGCATCTCTAGCACAACGGCTAGGTTGTGAATGGCAAGAGCGATTCGTGGATGTCCAGCTAGGTGCGACTGCTTTGGATAAAGCTTTTGGAAATCCGAGATAGATTCTTCGTAGTGAGCTCTCGCTGCTGCTAAATCGCCTCGTGATCTCGCTAAGTAACCTAAGTTGTTGGATACCAATGCAATCGCAGGATGCCCGTTGGGATAATCCGGAATGGGAAACAATGACGCGGCCATTGTGGCTGCACGCTGGTAGCAGGCTGAGGCTGTTGAATAATCCCCGACAAGCGTTGCCGCATGACCACGATTGTTGAGTGTCTGCAGCAACTGCTCGCTACCATTTGGAAAGTGATCTATCGGATACAGTTGATCGGCCATCAATAATGCTTCGTCCAAATGCGTGATCGCTTTGTCATACTCGCCCAGCTCTATCAGGACAGCACCAAGCGAATTGGTGGTAGTTTGTAGAATCGGATGGCCGTTTGGAAAAACAGTTCGGTCTACTAAGTTCAAGGCCATAGTATGCGACGCTTGCAGCCATTCTTTCGCCCCAGCCAGGTCGCCCGATCTGCGCATTGCATTGCCGAGGTTGCTACTAGTAGCGACCAATTGCGGATGTCCCCCCGGAAAACGTTCGCTGGGAAAAAGGGCAAGTTTCATTTGCACTGCCACCTTGGAAAACTCGACAGCCTCTAAGAAATGACCTTGATCGATCAACACTGCGGCCATCTGATCGGCAATCACGGAACTAGCCATGTTAGCCCCAGGTGCTTCGCGTTGTAGTCGCGTTAATGCCTGTGACAGCGTTGCGAGTGCTTCGTCCAGCTTTCCTTGTTGATGTTGCTCAATCGCTAAACGGGTCGCCATGTGCGCTTCGCGATCTACTTCATCGGGTACAACAGACACCGCCATTGGAGACTCTGCATGAGCCAAAATGGAGCAGCTAATCAGCAATAAACTGACTAGGATGTTTATCATGCAAATGTATGCAAGATGCCTCATTTTGCCACCTGCTCGGCCGCTATGGGACTGTCCGTTGCCTCTTGTACCGATTGGAGTGGTGATTCTTGTAGGAGGGCGTCCAGGAAGTCTTCCGTAAAGATCGCGCCTGCAATCAAGATCTGCTTTTCTTCCGTCTTCATCTGACGCCAAGCCAGTACGATGAAGTTAAACATCTTGGTAGATTCAAGTTGTTCTTGAAGTTGCTCTTCCTCGACGTTTGTCCAATACTTTCCTGAGGCAAATGCGTGAGCTTGAGTATTAATCGCCAGACTTTGCAAGTCACGTAGGACTACTTGTCCGACTTCGGAATTCTCGATGTCGAGAATCTTGTTGGAGAGCAAGTCGTTGGCGATCTTGTTCTTGCGTACTGCTTCTTTTTTGCGTTGCTCCTGCTCCGCCAGTTCTTCTTTCGTGAGGGGGAGGTTGCGCTTAATCGGCTGAAACTGGCCTTCGTCGGCCCAAGCTGTAATTTCAAGACCATTGATTTCGCCACGGATGCGCAACGACCCCGGCATTAGGTCTGTAACTACAAAGCCCTTTTGCGTGGCGAGCGGTTCGACTTCATGGATTCGCTCAGCGCCATCGTTGGACATCGTAATCAGCTTATTCGTCTTCAAGTACACGGTGTGTCCGACTGTAATGGGCCGGGACTCATGCTTCACATTGGTTGGTGGTGTGGCGCTTGGTGGCGAGGAATCCTCAGCGTGAGCACCGGGCATGATGAGCAATGCAAGGAGACACAAACGGAATAGACTGTGGTAATGCAACGGTTGGAGATACATTTTCGATTCCTCGTTGATGATTCAGTTCGGATGGTGTAACAAGAACTCATCGCGTACGCTGCCGAACTTGTTCGGCACACAAATGACGAACGTCTGAGCGTTATGGGGAAATTTTTATTTAGCTCAGAAGGCTAGAGAAATTGTCAACACAGGTCGGGCGCGCATTGTGCGAAAAAGGAAGATTGTTTCGACACAACATGGGCGCACGGGGATGCGTTGATGGGGGCAGGGGTGGTAGCAGACAAGCGCGGACTGCTGGACCCAACCAGGTGCAATTACCGGGCGCTGAAGGCGTGGTTGCTTCACGCGAACTTGTCAGACTGTCAAAACCGGCACTTAGTGAACCAGAAATTGGGACCTCTAAACACCGATTTGCTGCGGGCTTTTTGTGGGTAATACCGGCGCGAGTCTTGTGGGAGGGCAACGGTGGCAGTTAGAATAGCTTTGGTGAGCGTGTTTCACCTGTTGGCCGTTCAGCCTAGGTCAAATATCGGCGAAGGCATTTAACGACGAGACCTTAGCGTTTACCCATTAGTACGTGATGCAAGAAACTACTCACTCCAGCTTACTGCAAGGGATGCGAGACGGAGTTCCGGAAGCTTGGGAGAAAATTGTAGATATCTGGACACCGCTGCTACGTAATTACTGTCAAAAGCGTGGCTTTTCGGCAAGCAGCGCCGATGATATCACTCAAAACATCATGTTGCGACTTTATCGCGGGATCCAGGGCTTTCATCGGGATGGGAAAGGCAAGCGACTCCGATACTGGATCATGGCGATCACGCGGAATGAAGTCGCGGAGTATTGTCGTCGGAATGCCCATCACGGCATCGCACAGGGCGGCAGCGAGCATCAAGCAAAAGTAGCGGCTTTAGTCGCCTTTGACGATAACGACTCTGACGAAGACTGGTGTGGGCCCGCAGTCGTCTTATCGAGAACAATGCAGGTGATTAAGACTGATTTTAAGCCGAATGTTTGGCAGGCATTTGAGCTCTTCAAGTGTAACCGGCTTACAGCGCGTGAGACTGCCGAGCGGTTGAATATGACTGAAAATGCAGTACGCCAAGCTTCACTTAGGGTCTGTCAACGTCTGAAAGAGGAAATGGATAGTTGGTTTTCGGTCCAGTAAGCCAATACTCCGTAAACGTAAGGAATCGCTCGCAGGATCTGTTCGTACAACCGCAACCACTGCGAATTAATTAGGGAAGTTTTCTCGTAACGCAGCTTCGTTGATACCAACAAGAGGAAATCGTTTGCCAAGCTCAATGCTATCCCCTTTACAGTCATCCAACAATTGTTTCTCCACTATTGCAGATTCGGTGGACCACTCATGAGCGATCAACGTCCAAAGCCGGATCGGACTAAGAAGCTGCCTTGTGTTGCCCCTACTGCATCTGATTTGGCCGATACGCCGTCCGCACATGCAGATGAAACTGGTTATGAGTTTGAGCAAATTCTGGGCGCTGCGCTCAAATACGACTTGGGCAGGGTGCCAAGTGACGAGGTATGCTCTGAACTTATAAGCAGACTGAAGGACCCGCAAAAGCTTCTTCGGTTACTCGACGACTTGGATGAGGATTCGCAAGCGGCTCATTTACAAAAACGAGAGCGAATAGGACAATTTGAATTTCTGGAATCGCTCGGTGGCGGTGGCATGGGGCAAGTCTTTAAAGCTCGTCACATGCAACTTGGACGGCTTTTCGCCGTAAAAATGTTGCATCCGCACCGCATGGAAGAAGCTGGTTCCTTACGGCGATTCCGCCAAGAGATGCGAGCGGTTGGCCAACTGCAGAATCCTCATATTGTCTCTGCGTCCCACGCGGACGAAGAGGACGGCTTGCCCTATTTGGTCATGGAGTATGTGCAAGGGCAGTCGCTGCAGCAACTTGCAAACAAATTGGAGCAATCTGGCCAACCATTGAGCGTTGGCGCAGCGTGTGAAATGATTCGGCAAGCTGCATTAGGTATCCAATTCGCCCACGACAAAGGTATCGTTCACCGTGATTTGAAACCAGGCAATCTCATGCTTGACCATTTGGGCACTGTTCGAGTGCTCGACCTCGGACTGGCTAAGATCATCCATGAGTCAGAGTCATCTTTTAGTCATACCGCAGAGATTGAACCTTTGACAGGAGAGCACCAATTGATCGGCACTCCCGACTACATGGCTCCCGAACAAATTCACGGTACGCTTAGTGCCGATGAGCGAACGGATGTTTACGCACTGGGAGCGACATTGTTTCGGCTGCTTACGGGGGCTGTGCCTTTTCCGTCGGAAACTTCGAATGAAAAATTTGTTGCAAAAGCGATTTGCATTTTGCATAGCCCCGCACCAGATGTACGGGGATTCCGACCCGAAGTCAGTGTGCAACTAGCAAATCTAATCAGCTCATGTTTATCGAAAGATCCAGCCGTACGAATTCAGTCTGCAGGCGAACTAGCGCAACGATTGGCGATATGGGCAGATCCTGCTCAGGTGCTGGCTTTGGCCTCGGATACAAGTGAGATGCCAGTGGATCAAGCAGCAGTCGATAATTCTCTGCTGACGTTGCATTTGCCAACTTCTTGTTCGCCTCAACCTATCGGTGGCTTATCCAGAAAGCTTACGGGCAAGGCCGCAGGTAGTGGATGGCATAGCGGTTCGAAATACTTCTTAGTCGCGGCTGCGTCGTTCTTCCCGCTTATATTAGCGGTCTGGTTAATCTACCGGTTCTCATTGCCCGGAGGCGGTGAATTAATCATTGAGTGCACCGAAGATGTGCAGTTGACTGTGCACGCGATTCAAGATGAACAAATAAAAACGCTGGATCTGGTCCGAAAACCTTCTGGCACTCTGGAGCTTGCCAGTGGTCCATGGCGATTGAGTTTGCAAGGCATTGACGCTGACGAGTTTAAACTAAGCGATGACATGATCGTAATCGCACAAGGCGATCAACCTCACATCCGAATCAGCCGGATCGCGAAATCACAGGTGTCATCTGCTGCTTCGCCAGTGGTCAACTCTGCTGAACCATTGCCAACCAGCAACGCCAACAACCAACAACAGCAAGGCATTCCGCAATTGAAGGCGTCCATACGGATTGAGAATCCTTCAACATTACAGAGCAATGAAACGACCAGCAAACATTCGGCTAATCCAGAGCCTAGTAAGCAGGAAACACCCATTCAGAATGGGCGAATGAATTTTCCTGGCGTGGTCTTACAGCCTTCCGTCGAAGATGACTTGTTTGAATGGCAAATGCTGCTCAAACGCCCGCTTTCCGGCGTACAGATCGACCAGTGGAAATGGAATATAGAACACTTTGACGTCCATCGCGATGGGACACGATGGGTGGACTCGCTTGGTTCGCATGTGTTGGTTCGAGATTGCCAGAATGGTCAAGTGAAGGCTTTGGTAACGCCCCGGAATAATGATGAGTTTTTGCACTCGGTAGCTTTTCAACCGAATGGGGAACCTCTTGCGGTGCTGGTGCATTCGCTGCGCGACTACCGTGAAGATGCATTAGAACTCCGTTCTTCCACTGGATTACTGGAACGTCGAATTGAGTATGGAAAAGATGTGCCTCAAAGTTCAGATATCAGTCGTGCAAACTTTGCCTGGTCGGGTGATGGGAAGCTACTAGTTATTTGGAATCTAAAGAATTTACTCGTTTACGATATTGCTGGCCAATTGCTATCGAAGTTTCAATTCGACGATGCATCTGGGCCGGCGACTGAGCTTGCGCAGGTGCCTCGCAGCATACATGCGACCGCACATCCGAAATCGCCTCACTTCACTATGCTTTGCCGAGACTCAGCCATTCGGACTTGGAATCTAGTCGACGGCTCGGTGCAAGATGTATCGCAAGTGGTAATGTCGACAAGACCAGAAGGCTTGGATGCTTTCATTCGCTGGAGCCCTAGTGGCGACCACTTGTTAGTAGCTGGGCTCGACGAATCCGGCGAAAGTCGCATTGCTCAGGTCTACTCGTTTGACGGCAAACGCCTGGCCTCCAGCCCGCGCGATTGGGTACACGCTGATTGGTCAAGGGATGGAAAGTATCTGGTCACGGACCTTGGACAAATACTCGATGTGAATCTCAAGCAAATTCGAGTTCTCCCATTTGCCGAACGTGATCCATTACCTGGTGCCCAGCGATATCCTTATTGGAGCAATAGTGACGAAGTTATCTTGTTGTATGCCGACGATAGGTGGCAGCGTCATTCCGGCATGATTCGTAGATTTCAACAATCGTCAGGCGTGGAAATGCCGACGGCCGTAGATCCTCAACCTTTGCAGCCGATGGCTGTTGGCGAAGTATCAGAGGGGCGAATTGCAGCAGCTTACCATCGTGGTGGGACACATCGCGTCATCTTTCAATGGTCGAAAAATGGTGTTGGGCGTCCTGCCGCTCGATTGGCTGAACAGACACCTACTGGAGCTTCGCTGCAACCCTACGAGGCGGCGTTATCTTCAAAGAACAACCGTTTTGCTTTGCGTTCTCCGCGGCGACAACTCGTGGTAGGTTTTGATGGGGAATTAATCGATGAAGCAATCTTGATGGGCGAAGAGCGACACGATGCAGCTTATCAACCACATGGAGATTTGTTGGCCTTCGTACAACAGCCCGATCAAACACTGGTGATTCAGGACGCTGACGGTAACACAATTCGAACGTTGCAGTCGGCTAGTTACAATGCGATGCTCCGGTGGAGTCTCAACGGACGTTTCCTTGCTTGGCAGCATCCAAGCCCGGATGGAAGTTCCAACCTCACTTCCGCGATCGATTTGCAAACGAAAGATCAACCGCCGATTTCACTTGGTAACGCTGGTGGGCGTGTAAGTTTTAGTCCTGACGGAAAGTGGCTGGCTTGTTTGGTGGCAGACCAGAACTCAGAAAAGTTACTCGTTTTAGACTTGATGTCAGATCGACGTTTGGAGGTTCCACTAAAGATAGATTCTGGTGTTCGGGCTGCCCCGGTGTGGTTGCCAGACTCTCAACATGTTTTTGCTGGGCAAGTATATCAAATTGGGAGTGATAACGTTTTGGTTCAGGTAGGAGAGGTTCGGCTTCGTGAATGGACCGGCGGTATGGCCAGTTCGAGCAATAATCAAGTGATTGTCTTTGCGCAACAGAAAGACGGCGAGCCGAAATTGTATGCCATCGATGCCAATGGATTGCTCCTTCGCTCGATTCATATCGCTGGGCAAGTTCTACCTTCGGCTATCAATGGATCCAGTAGCCAATCGAATCATGATTCCCAGGGCTCGGAGCGATCGGCTTTACTGGTGGCAGGAAAAGGTCTTTTTGAGCCTCATTCGGTTCTGCTGGCTGCCATGGACGGACCGCAAGCACCGACACTGCTCTGGAACGGGATCGCCTTCGATAATGGTGCAACGCTAACGGTTAGCCCTGGAGGCGACATTGTAGACGCTCCAATCAATGGCCAATCGGATCCGTATGTACTGCATGCCATCCGATATCCAGGCGGACCTTCGATACCTTTGACACAAGAAGAGTTTCAAGTCCGACTTTCCCTGAGTAAGAATCAACGAGCGATACTCTGGGCTTTAGACGTCAACGCGACTCTTCAGTTGGCTAGTGGCGAGATATGGACTCTGCCTGAGGCATCATTTGATGCACTAAAGCTATTGAACCAGTGGCCGCAAATCGAGCAAGTCTCGAAGATTGATCTCTCTGGACATAAGGAGCTTTCCGATCTGGAACTTCAGTTCGTCGCTAGATTTACGAGCTTGAAAGAGCTTGACCTAGCCAACACCTCCGTCAGTGACTTATCGTCCTTAGTCGGTTTGTCGACGCTGGTGTCCCTTGATATCTCCAATACTCAAGTCGAAGAGTTGGACAGCTTGGCGAAGCTATCCTCGCTGCGTCAGCTAAATCTATCAGGTTGCAACGTGTCTACGTCTAACGTAGCACTTTTGAACGAATCTATTCCGCAATGCAACATCGTCTTGAATACGCCTTTAGAAAATTAGGTTTTCAATTCAAGTATATAGTTCGATTGATGTTGGCTCTAACCCGAGATCCGTACAGATCATCTCAATTGAAATTCGCAGTTCTCGATTGAAATCAAGCAACCATCCGAGATAAGAGTTCAGCGTCGCGTAAGCTATTTCTCCCCAACGCAAAGAGCTTTGGGCTTTGCCGAGCAGTTCGTCAAAGCCGGGGAATTGATGCGCTTTCGCTATCGAGCGTAATTCCGTCATGTACGGGGTGTGAGGCACTTCCTCGCCAAAGCTTTCCATCTTTTTTGTCCTTCTAATGATAGTCAATTCTTAAAATTATTTGCACTTCTTAAGAAAGATCGTCGTTTGAAAAAGCGAGATCCGCTCGAAGGAAGCTGACAAGCTGAATTCGAGTGATACGAGTGCAATTGAGAGCTATTGCGCATACAAGTGGACATAAACTCGCAAGCCCATCTTCTGCGCTGTTTCGATCATATGCTTTGTTCCACGCATCGCGCTCAATGTCACGTAAGCTTGATCGAGTCAACAGCAACTTAGATTTCAACCCAACGAAATCCAGGCGCTTCCATCTGCGGGAAAAGCGAGTTACTATCGAGTACTATGAAGCTTCATGGACTTCCACTCCTGAACTTGGAGTGAAGGTGGTGATTGTGAATTCAGAATCGGCCTGGATATTGAAACAATCGACTCGATAAACTCTGTTTGATGGAAGCCGAACCAGATCGGCTTGCGAAAAGTGGACGGTAGAGGCTCAGTCCAAATAGGCTGGCCAATTCGCGTATCCCAAACGGACAATGAACCCCATGTGGGCTGGATGCCATTCAACTGGTCAGAATTCGACTTTACTCGAATAGAATACAAGCGATGTTCGGAAGGATGGAACGTGAGATGCGTGGAAAGGCCGCTCTGCGAACTTGGCATATAGTGTTGAAACTGATGCAGAACTTCCCCGTCAAAGCTCATTACTACGATCTGCCCATCAATGGATGCTACGGCAACGAGGTCTTCAGCAGGGTGTACGGCTAGGTCTTCAATGGCGATTGATGACTCGTAGAGTGTGGTAGACGTACCGTCTGCAATATCCAATCTAAGGACGCGATGATCCGATGCGGCGAAAATCAATGTCCCCGCATGATTTGAATCGATAATTGCAGCATCGATAGTTAGGGGGATCAAGGCTTGCCGCTTACCAGTCACCCCATCCAGCAAGCCCAACGTATTCGAATTTAGCCCAATCATGAAAGTCCGATTATTGCGACTCCATACAAACTGCTTGATATGAAGACGGGCTAATTCCGGAAACGAATCCGCCAACTCAAGCGATCCTGTCGGAGTCGCCTCCACGGTGAGTGTTTCGCCCTCTCGTATCCAAAACTGGAGGTGGCCTTCTGAGTTAAGAGTGGCAAAGCGTTTTCGGTCGTGGCTGATTGATGTTGCTACAGAATTCTTCACCGTAAACTTTTGTATTGGGGCAACATCGAGTGGAACGAGATACTGTTCTTGGAACTCGGCATGCGGCAGTGACAATCCAGAGACATCCGGTACTACGTTCTCTTGGTACGCTGTAGCTTGGACGCCTGATTCGGCTGAGCAAATAAACAAATCTTTTCCTGCACCAAAAGCGGATACGGTTCCATTATTTCCCACAGCGCAGTGGATCGAATGTCGTCGCAGATCGATTTCGCTGTCAACCCGATCGGCAGTCCTCGGCATCCAGTGGACTTCTCCAGTAAGATGATTCCATTGCAAAGTCCGCCACACGCGTGAATCTCCGCGCAATGCACGGTCAGGGTCTTTGCAAATCCACGCAGTCGATTCGCCGACCGAGGATAGCGCCCCGGCGATAATATTTGGGAATGTTAACCGTTTGAGGGGGGCAACATTCAGCCACCGCTGATCACGTTGTCTCAATAAACTGCTATCAGGGTTTGGAGTCCAAATCATGACTGCACCATCTCGTCCACAGCTTCTCAAACCATTGGCGCTCGTGTAAGAGAGGTCAAGTATCGCGCCATCATGTGCATCCGGCTCCATGAAAAGAAGTTCCGAATTGGTCATGTCCCAGATTCGGAGGCCCCCATCATCATCGCCGCACACCAAAACCGTATTGGTTGCATTCACTGGTGATAAAGCAAAGTCTTGGTCCAAGATATCGGCAAAAACCATACTCGATATTTTTGATTTCCCAGTGGTAAACTCTGCTTTTTTCTGCAGCGACCGGCGATCCCATACTGAAACAATTCCATTGGTTGATGCCGCTGCGATGTACGAAGGGGAGGCATCACTTGGTGACTCTACTGCTGGATCATCAGATACTGCTATAGCGGATATAGCTCGATCGCCGTCTATAGTTCCCAGTAGGGTACCCTGGCGAGAGTCTTGTAGTGACCAAACAGCAATCTGCCCGTTGCCGTTTCCGGAAACCAGATACTCACCGTCGCTTGAAAGTTCAATCGATCGGATTGGTGAAATATCTCGTGGGTCAAGCTGTCTCAACGAGCTTTCCCCTTGCTTTCCATAGAACCAAACATAGATTGACCCAGATTCCGTTCCACAAACGACTGTTGTGACGCTTCCCAAGTCAAGATAGTTAACCTCATTACGCGAAACGGCGACACACGAGCTATAGTCGCCATGAGGAATCTTTACTTGATGTTCGTTGACGTGCATTCTGGCGTTTAGATGCTCATACTCCCAACCACGAAGCGTGGGTGATATAGCCGACATTCTCGCATTCGATTCATCAACGTCGCCTCGAACAAAAGCATCGTGGGCAAGCCGCAGATCAAGCGCGTATCTTTGCGATTCGGAAACAGCTAGATTCCTACTCGACTCGTTCAGGGTGGATGCCAGAGATGCAGCGGTTGAAATCGCTTCAGCCCGGAAAAGGTTGGTTAGAATCAAGCCAATTAACAGAGTGAGAATAAGGGCAGTCAGTAGGCTGGCGATGACTGGCTCACGCTGTATCCAACGAGCTAGGCGTGTCATAATCCCAACTGCTCGAACCGGAACGGGTTTCCCATCCAGAAATAGTTGAAAGTGCTGGGCTAGTAAGTCTGCAGATGGGTACCTATCTCCCGGAGACTTCGCCAGACATTTCATCAGGATCTTCGATAGATCGCGGTGTATAAGACTGTTGACTGCACGGGGCTCGCGGATTTCTTGAATCTGAATGTTGCGAATCATCTGAGCGACATCCGGTCCATGAATGGGTGGCGTACCGCATACAAGGTGATAGAGTGTCGCTCCAAGTGAATATACGTCAGATGCAGGCGTGAGACTGGCGTTCTGACCAGCGGCCTGTTCGGGAGACATATAATCGAACGTTCCTACCACATTCTGAGTTGCTGTCAGTGGGTCGGGTGATTGGACTAATTTCGCCAGTCCAAAATCCGTGATTTTTGGTTCCCCTCGTTGGTCAATCAGGATGTTCTCCGGCTTGATGTCACGATGGAGTATCCCGGCGCTATGGGCAGCATGCAGTCCTTGGCAGATCTTTAATCCTAATGTCGCGAGTTGTTGGCTGGTGACATTCGAATACTCTGCGAGACTTCCACCAGGAACATACTCCATCGAGTAGAACAGCTCTCCATTGTCCTCGCCTGGTTCGTAGAGGGTCACGATATTGGGATGAGTAAGACTGGCGACAATCTGAACTTCTCGACGAAATCGATCTGCTGATGCCGTCAGTCGCATAATCTTCACAGCCACGACTCGATTGGCTGTCGTTTGGCGAGCCCGATACACATCGCCCATTCCGCCGCGCCCAAGAAGTTCCAGGAGTTCATACGTACCGAGATAACGTAGGACACGCGGGGCTGGAGCGGTTTCCGACTGTGTTGCGAACTTGACTAGCGGTCCGTTCATACCGTCCTCATCCGCGAAGTACTCGAGGAGCTTTGTCCGGTAAGCGGAAAACTCAGCAAGAAATCGTTGGCGAATTAAGGCCCTATGAACCAAGCCTTCGTTATCGACACTGACAAGATACGCACCGATCATTTCATCGATAATTTCGTCATCGTAACGGCTATTGTCAGCGTCGGATGGGTTCATTCGATCCTCCAAAATCTTAAGAAATATCCATCAACTGACTCCACTGTGACAATGTGGTTTGAGAGCGAAGTTTGGACATCGCGCGCCTAAGTAATCCGCCGATTGCGCTGGGTGTTCGTTGCAGTTCGTCGGCGATTTGCTGTATTGACCAATTCTCGCAATGTCGCAGCAACACTGCCGCGCGTTCACTGTCAGTTAAGGTTCCCAGGAGCTCGACTAAACTCTCACGTTCCTCATTCAAGCGTACCACTTGCGAAGCGCTTCTCAACGATCGGTTTGCGGGAAGTTCACTATCGATGGGGGACTCTCGCTTCTGCTTGCGAAGTGCCGCGAAGCAGCAATTACACACAATAACTCGTACCCAGCCTTTGAGTTCTGCATCTGTGTGCCCACGAAATTGTTCAAAACGCGCCAGAATGATTAATTCCGCTTCTTGCGTACAATCCTCGGCAACCGAGACGTTGATGGAATGGGCAATAGATAAAATAAAGCCTCGCAGAGTGACAAGCACTTGCTTTAATCCATCTCGATTCGTTTGCGCAAGATTCACCATCATTGTTTCTGACATCGATTGAGCCTCGATTATTAGCATCTTTCTGGATGACTCTCAGTATGTTGGCCTTCACCTCGAGCGACGAACTCTAGTTGGTTTGAATGCTGAAGGCACTTTGAAGATATTTCAATGCCTCATTGCCCTGGACCTTTTTTAATTCAACTAATTTATTGGGCTGGCTTCCACCATGATTTGCAGGGCAAAACCCATGGATAAAAGGCGATAGGTCGATCATGGAATCGAGGGGAATGTCCGAATTACGAACTCGACTGAGTTCAGTTAGACATTCGGAAACATTGAGTTCGCGCAATAGTTTTAGACCACTGTAGTGCGGGTCAGCGAGAGCCTCCGTTACTTCTGGATTTCCAATAACCAGACGCGCCTGCATCAACGCTTCCAGGCTCAGTGGATTCACTTGCATCGCCGTTTCAAAGTCTTCCGCGGCCTCGAGATACTTCTTACCCGTTGTGTAAAGGTCTCCACGAGTGAGAAGAATCCAGTGGTACCATGGATCACATTTCAATGCCATGTCTGCATACATAAGAACTCCACTGATTCGCTCCTGAGTCGGTATTCCGGGGGTAATGTCGGTCCTCATCAACATAGATGCAAGTAAGTTCATCTGTCGCGGGGGAACGCCATATTGCGATGCGCTTTCAATTAGTGATTGGTATGCGGATTCTGGTTGGGCATCGTTGTTCTGACGAGATAGCCAGCGTGAACACATTTCTAAGTAAACTAGCTGAGGTGCATATTCGCTCTTACTCAGTTGCGCTAGGAGTTCCGAGTCTGAGGATAGCTTTGCAATGTGCGTCTCTGCAAGAGCTTGTAAACACGGGTCATCGGTGTCGAGCTTTTGGAGCAGGGAAAGTCGTTCTTCACGTGTATGCTGAACCAGTGCCGCACCAAACTGTGCGAACGAATCGTTCGGAGATACTTTCAATGCTTCGTTGTAGTGCTCAGAGGCGGTTTGTAAATTCAGCAGCGAGTAGTAGTTGCCAGTTGCAAATGCTTTTGTAAACGCATCTTGTTGTTGAAGCTTGGGCAGAATCTCTGACAGACTATTGGTTAGGACCACGTAATCTTCAGCAGCAATGTCAAAGAAACCCGTGTCATCGTAGGCAACTTTCATCGCGTTCGTATTCAACAGTTTCACAACTGAGCCAGTAGGTACGCGACGCTTGATGCCATGCGGGTCCTGCCACTTCAGCGGAACGTATAGTTCGCGAGTTATCAACGCTCGCTTCCCCGTATCTGCTGCCATTTGGATCTCAGAGGGTTGTGCAAGGCAATCCCGCGGAAAGCCGGCAGTTATCGCGAAGGTTAGGGCAATGAAGCAAAGTAAACGCGCGCATCCGAGCTTCGCAAATTCCAGGTTTATAGTTTTCATGTTCGTATCTGGTGGCAGAGGGAAGTGAATCGATTCGTAAAGTAAGTCGACAGTAGAGCATGCATAGAACATAGGGTACAAAGTCGTTGTGGAACTGTCGCCCGCGTGATTTCGCAAAGGCTTTGCAGAGCGGCTAGGTTTTCAATACCCATAGTACATCTTGTCGACTCTGCGATTGAAGTCCTCAACTCTCTGTCGCTCCTGATTTCGGTGCTCAATTTGCTGCTGAAAGTTTCTGTCGAGTCGGTAGTCATCCTCGGCATACCACTGGTCCGAGACTCTCGGCGACCTGGCTATCTCGTTCAATTCAATGGCCGCTTGTTGAACTTTCTCAGCAAGATCGCGAGAGCGTGTTGCTCCGTCACTATTGCCTTGTTTGGTATATAAATCAGCAGCGTTTGATAAAAACGCCGCAGCGACAAAGTAATTCGAAATCCGCTGTTCTTCTTGCTTCGTCGGTTGGGGCAGTCCTGGGATCTGGTAATCCAGTTTTGGAACCTCCGCATTCAAAATTCCAGCGTAGTAGAGCAGCCCGGCTTTTTCGTAAGCTTCTGGCAATTCAGCCTTCAGTCCGATGTCAAAGTATTTCAACGCCGTTGATAAGTCCTTTGCTACGCCTTCACCGCCAGTTTCGTAGATAAGCCCAAGAAAAATAGATGCATCAGCGATTCCCATCTCAAGCGCTGTTTTGAGCGTCTTAACAGCAGAGTGGTAGTCGTCGGCGACAAACTGGAGACATCCGAGCTTAAATACACAATCTTTTTGCCCAGCAGCGGCACCTCTCTCCACAATTTGACGTGCAAGGATTAACTCATTTTGTGAGTTGTAATAATCGAATAGTGTGCAGTAGGCAGTTAATACTCCGGATTCCAAGGCCAAGTGGGCAAACTTTGGCGTCGAGGCCGGTGGAACTTCCTTCATCAGTAAAGCTATTTGCGTTTGTAGCTGTGCTAGATAGTCATACGCGTAACCATCAAGGCCCTCACACGTTGCAAGCTGCTCAGTTAGTTCCCGAATAACTTGCAACTTCTCACCCTTCTGGATTGAGCGTCGGATCGAGACTTCTACGGCCGGCCAATACTTCCGATTCGCAAGCTCACTCAACTCCTCAACTGCTTGGGATCTTTCCGCATGTAGACTCATGAGCTTTATCGCTTCGGCCCTCACTGCGCGCTTAGACTCACTAAGTCTGTCGGTTGGGATGTCATCGCCATAGCTGCCGTTCCAGCTAGGATCGGCGCTGTACGCCATCTGAATTACGTCCAGAATGGAACAATGATTGATGGTTCCTTCTGCTAAACCCTTTCGAGAAAGCTCGCGAAAGCCCTCTGCAATTTCGTTCAAGCGACGAAGGTGAGCCCGCACGACCTGATCAATCTCGTCGTTCGAGGGTAGCCGCGATTGAGCTCTTGCATGCTCATTAAGTTCGTCAGCTTCTAGCTCCGACTGTAAATGCAGCGAACGTGCTTGCAACACCAAGTACGCGTTCTGTTCTTCCAACGAACTTTCCGGTTGAACAACATGACTCAAAAGTATTTCTTGAAAATTCCCAACATGGAATACCTCAGAAAAATCCGTATTTGCTTGCTCATGATCACCCAAATGCAAAATGGCAAATCGTGGTTGCAAAAGAGTACTCAGCAGCGATTTTTTGGTCTTCAAATGTTCCGGTAGCGAGGTTGTTTCTGCCACCCCGCTAGTTGCAGCGATAAGCGACGCCAACGTCAGGAAAAGCACGATAATGGTGGGCATAACTATTTTCACGATATACTCCTGCGGTTCTTATTACAGTCAATGGGAACGATTTCTGCGACCACTAGCGGTTGCTATCACTGTGATCGCGGGGAAGGTGGATTCGGGCGCTAATTAATCACTTAGAATTCGGATTTTCTGGTCATGGTTAGAGGAGACTGGATCACCTAGGCGGCTCTAAGCAGGCACTGCAACACAGTTGCGTGCCTTACCAATTAGTCCGACCTTGTCGTTGTTGGTTTGCAGCCTGCCTTCGCTAGGTCGGTCTGTTATTTGGTCGAGTAACGAACGCAATAAGAGAAACGTGAAGTCGTTACGAGAATCGCGAGAGATTTCTAGAAGACGGACAAATCCGCAGGGACAGTCGTAGTTTGCTCCCACAAACGGGAATGGCAAGAAGCCGCGTAGGCCGGTAACAAGTAAAGCTTTCGTGCGCCGGAACATCGGTCGCTAAGGGGGGAGGGCGTTGACAGCACATCGGTTCGTTGATGGATGTGCATCTTATCCAGCGGCTTGCTCTAGGCTCTGTTGCATGCGGCGGACGCGGTCTGCTAATGATTCAGTGCTTAATCGTTCCCGCAATCGATCGACCAGCAAAGCAAACGCTAAGGGAGTCGGTCTCTCTGGCTCTCGCCATATGATTTCGCAGTCTTCAATCCGAGTAAGCGTGGCATTCAATCGCTCCCACTCAAGCTGCTTCTCCAGTACCTCTTTTCGCGCTTGAGCTAAGAGCAGATTCTGCGGATCATAGTTACAGAAGACATCGTAAATCAGATCGCTCGATGATTGTAAATGACGATTCGAACGACGCTCGCCGGGATAGCCCGCATGGATCAATCCCGCCACTCTGGCGATCTCACGAAAATGTCGTTTGGCCATCTCGGTAGCGTTCATACTCGCAAAGATATCCTCAAGCAAACGATTGGGCGAAAACCACTGAGCTGCTTCCTCGAATCGTAAATCAGGATCTGTCGGAGATTGCAATACAAATCCATAATCATTGGCCGCAATCGAGAACGTGATCTTTTTCGACCGGCTGATACGAAAGGCTGTCAGAGCTGCGAGCCCTTCATGAACCAAACGACCTTCAAATGGATATACAAACAACTGATAGCCGTCGCGCGTCTTGATCCGTTCGATCAATAGTTCGTTTTGTCTAGGCAGATGGCTCCAGCGTTTCTGAACCTCCAAGATCGGCTTGACCGCTTGCATCTCGAGTCCCATGTATTTTCCGTCGCTTGCCAACTCAATCTGCTCACGAATACCAATCGAAAGTTGGCTGGACAGCGGCATGCGACCACCGGCCCACCTCGGAACGGCAGTCGGAGTTCCTTTCCCTTTGCGGACCCAAGCGATCGAATCGCGTAGATGAACCAATTCTAGTAGCTTGCCTGCGAATAAAAACTTATCTCCTTCTTTGAGCTTGGAAATAAAGCTCTCTTCAACCGTCCCCAAACGCTTGCCAGTCATATAGCTGACTTGAACGGAGACTTCACTGACAATAGTGCCGATCGACATGCGATGACGGCGCGTGACTTTCGGGTCGGTCACTTGAAAGCGACCATCCTGTGCTTCTAGACGGCGATAGTCTTCGTAACGAGCTAACGATTGGCCGCCATGCATCGCAAAGCTCAAGGCCCAGTCAAGCTCGTCAGCATTGAGGTTGGCATATGCATGCGTTCGCTGAAGTTCTGCCAGGACTTCATCGCTGGTATAGCTTTCGGCCAAACCTCTTGTCACCAAATGTTGAGCTAGCAGGTCCAATGGGGCGATCACGGGTTGGCGAGCCTCTAGTTTCTGCTGCTGCATCATCACGCGAGCGGCCGCTAGTTCGATCAGCTCCAACGCATTGCTTGGAACAAAGAGCAGCTTGCTGGGCGTGCCAGGTTGATGCCCTGATCTTCCGGCTCGTTGAAGCAATCTCGCAATACCTTTCGGTGAACCCACTTGGACGACTTGTTCGACCGCCGTAAAGTCAACGCCCAAATCGAGGCTACTGGTGCAGACGACGGCTCGCAAGCGTTCGTCGCGGAGAGCTTGTTCGACCCAAGTGCGAACATCTCGATCGAGTGATCCGTGGTGTAGTGCTAGTTGTCCGGCCCATTGTGGATTGGACCTGAGCAACTCTTGATACCAAAGCTCGGTTTGATTGCGAGTGTTGGTAAAGACCAGCGACGTCTTCGCATTTGCAATAGCGGCCGAGGCCAGCGGGACCATTTTCGTGCCTATGTGACCCGCCCAAGGAAAGCGTTCCATGTTGTCAGGGATCGCGGCATTCAAGATGATCTTCTTCTTGCTTTCGCCGTGAATGATTTCGGTCGGACCCGCAAAATTAGAACCAACCAACACAGCGAGTGCCTCATCAAGATTACCGAGCGTGGCACTCAAACCCCAGCATCGAAAATTGGGTTGCAGCGAACGCATGCGTCCCAGTGCAAGCTCCAGTAGCACTCCGCGTTTACTGCCGATCAATTCATGCCATTCGTCCACCACGACGATCTGCAAATGTTCAAAGTGTTTGCGAGACTCTGGATACGACAGCATCAAAGTCAAACTTTCCGGCGTGGTTACGAGGGCTGTTGGCAGTCGCAGTCGTTGCCGCTGTTTGACGCTGGAGGATGTGTCGCCGGTACGGGCCTCCAGTGTCCACGGTACTTGCAATCCATCAAGTGCTCGCTGCAACGATTGCGTGGTGTCCCCAGCCAGCGCACGCAGTGGCGTGACCCACAGAGCTAGTAGCGGTGGAGCGTCGGGTTTGCCTTTGACGTGCGTCCATTGTTCTGGGGGCATAGGATTCGCATGCCACTGCAGCAGCGGGCCTAGCCAAGCCGCAAGTGTCTTGCCTGTCCCAGTCGCTGAATGGATCAGGACGTTCTTGCCCTCTAGATAAGCTCGCCAAGCACGACGCTGAAAAGCAAACGGCTTCCAACCTTGGGCTGCAAACCAATCGTCGGCTAACTTGATTTTGGAACGGGGCATATGTGGAAATTTCGCGTACGGCTGCGGCTGACGGTTAAACGAAGGAACGCGTACGCCTGCGGCTGACGGTTAAACGAGGTGTACTTGTTGCGCAAGTTGCGACCTTCTTTCATCGGGCTTCAATCATACGTTTGAGGTCTTCTAATTGGTTTGCATCGGCAGGTCGCTTATCGGTTCGCCAGCGAAGGATACGTGGGAATCGTACTGCAAGCCCGCTTTTGTGACGAGTCGATAACTGGATATTCTCAAACGCTAACTCCATTACTAACTCTGGTTTCACACTGCGGACCGGCCCAAACTTGTCCTGCGTGTTGTCACGCACAAAGCGATCGACTTGACGCATCTCTTGATCGGTTAAGCCAGAGTAAGCTTTCGCGAAAGGGACCAACTGGTCATTGTCCCACAATGCAAAGGTATAATCGCTGTAGATCGACGCTCGTCTTCCATGCCCGCGCTGCGCGTATATCAAGACCGCGTCAATCGTATATGGCTCAATCTTCCACTTCCACCAATGACCACGCACTCGACCGACTTGATAAGCCGACTGCAACTGCTTCAACATCAAACCTTCGGCCATCTGGTCGCGGGAAGTTGATCTCATGATCGCCAAGTCTTCCCAGCTTGCTGCCGCAACTGGTTGTGATAATTGCAGCGTCGAAGAGGAACCGAGCAATTTTGAATCTTCTAGCAAATGTTGCAACTGCTGGCGACGATCGGCCAGCGCCGCGGGCCTCAAATCTTGGCCATCGATTTCCAGTAGATCAAAAGCGACAAAAACGACAGGTACGTCAGCTAACAACTTCTTGCCAACCGTCTTGCGACCAATCCGTCGCTGCAGTTCACCAAATGGCAGCGGGCGACCGTCGTACCATGCCAATAGTTCCCCATCCAGTACGCAGTCTCGTGTCAGCTTTTGGGCTGCCGATTCAACTTCGGGATATCGTCCATCGAGTCGCTCCTCACCGCGAGACCATAAGAAAGTGGAGCCACGACGGCGAATCAACTGGCTACGAATGCCGTCCCATTTCCATTCGGCAAGGAACTCGTCGACGCGGCCGAGGGTATCAGGCGATGATTCAATGGCGTTGGCCAAGCAGAATGGATACGGTTGACTGATGTTTGCATCGCTGGCATCGGAGTTCTGTAGTGAACGGTAGAAGGCTGCAGTTGGTTCCCACTGACCCATCAAACGATGCGCAATAATCTCAGCGGAGATCTGCAAGTGCTCCGCTAGCGCTCGAGTGACCAATCGCTGACTGACGCCGACTCGCATCGAACCGGTGATCATTTTCATCAGCACGAACTGATCCTCCTTTGCGATATCGTTCCAGAGATTACTCAATGCCAGTGTTTGTTCTTCGGCGGGCAAACGACCCAGCAGTTGGAGTTTTAGGACCCAGTCGGTCAGCGAGCCAAGCGTTTCTGTTTGGTTATTGGGAATGACTAAACTGAAGGTCTCCGCCAAATCTCCTACCCAGCCGTACGTCTCTTCAAACAGCCATGCCGGTATGTTGGCGCGCGCGGCCGCCCAAGCTCGCAGCAGGTTACTGGGCATGACGCGACGCAGTTTGTTGCCTGACAGAAAATAGACCGCCCACGCCGCATCAGCGTCGTCTGCACTGCGGAAGTAGTCGACCATCGCAGCCAGCTTTTCGTTCGTCTTGGTCGTTTCATCCAGTCGCTGGTAGAGTTTTGCGAAGTGCTTCATGGCGATGACTCTGCAGTTGGAGTATCGCTGGCTTCTTGCGACGCTGCAGCGACCGCGTCTTCAACTTCACCTTCAAACTGAGTGTTAATGGCGATCGCATCAAGGCCGCTCTCACGGAGATACTTGGCGGTAATCTCTGCAAAGCCATGTGTGACCCAGACGGTGGAAGCGTTCGTCTGCAAAACAGTCTGTATCAACGATGGCCAGTCGACATGATCCGACAATACAAACCCACGATCCATGGCGCGTCGACGGCGCGTTCCACGGATCGCCATCCAACCGGATGCCATCGCAGTGGAGATATTGCCAAAGCGTCGCAGCCAAGGCGTGCCTTGGGCGCTGGGGACCGCCACGATTAAAGCTTCACTCCAAGCGACGTCGCTGGGTGCTTGGCTGATCAAACGGGTTTCGGGTAAGTGGATGCCCTGTTCGCGATAGATTTGAGTTGGGCCGTGCACAGCTCCGTGCAAGTAGATTGGACCAATCGACGCGTCAAGTCCGGCTAGCAATCGCTGGGACTTCCCCAAGGCATAAGCCATAAGGACACTCGCCTTGCCAGATTGCTGATTGGATTTCCACCAATGATTCACTTCTTCAAAAACTGAGGCGGGCTCAGGCCACTGGAACGCAGGCAAGCCAAATGTGGATTCAGTCACCAGCAGATCGCATTGAATCAGTTCAAAGGGCAAACAAGTTGGATCAGGCTGGCGTTTGTAGTCGCCGGTGACGACCGCTACTTTGCCGTCGACTTCGATGCGCACTTGAGCCGAACCGAAAATGTGCCCGGCTGGATGCAGCGAGACCCAAGCGTCATTCAGCTTGATTTGTCGGCCGTATGGGATGGCTTCCACGGTAATATCGCCTAGCCGACTTCGCATGATCGGTTCGCTTTGCGGCGTCGAGATGTAAAGCTTGCTGCCCCAACGAGCATGATCGCTGTGGGCATGCGTAATGCAAGCGGTGTCGACGGGTTTCCAAGGGTCGATGTGGAAATTGCCTGCGGGGCAATAGAGTCCTGCTTCTGTCAAACGAAGGAGTCGGTCGAAGTTTGGAGCGGGATTCATACAAGCAAGTTACTAAGGCCGAGGGTAGTTTGAAACCAGGCTGCAATCACTTTAATCCTTGCAAAAACTGTTCCGCTGTTTTGCGATGCCGCTCAAGCTTGGTTCCCATCTTTGTCAGTTGGCTTGTCATGACTTTCATGCGAGGGTTGGAATTGAAGAAGTCTTGGTGGTCGTTAATAAAGCTCCAGTACAGTGCATCCCAGATTTCGCACCATGGTCCACTCGGGTAATCGCTCATTTTCTTGATGTATGCTGAGCCGCTGATGTAAGGCTTCGTGGTAATTTTGCCACCGTCAGCATATTGGCTCATCGCATACACATTGGGGACCATCACCCAGTCATAGGCGTCGATAAATAATTCCATAAACCAGCGATACACTTCGTCAGGATCGATTCTGCACAGCAACATGAAATTGCCTAGGACCATTAATCGTTCAATATGGTGGCAGTATCCGGTTCGCAGAACTCGCTGGATGGTGGCATCAAAAGGTACGATGCCCGTCGTACCGTCATAAAATGATTGCGGAAGTTTGCGAGTAAACTTCCAAAAGTTCGTCGTGCGTTGTTGGCGACCATGCAGCCGATAAACCGCTCGCATGTATTCTCGCCAGCCGATGACTTGACGTACAAAGCCTTCGTACGAGTTCAGCGGAACGTTCTCAAACTGCTTTTCGGCCGCCGCGAGGATATCGTGAGGAGTGATCAGGCCGATATTCAAGCAGGGCGTAAGCACCGAATGATAGAGCGTGTCCTCTTTCGTCGAGATCGCATCTTCATAATCACCGAAGAGGGAAAAGCGATGCGACATGAAGTCCTTTAGCCACTTCAAAGCTCCCTTGCGATCAATCGGATACGCGAAATTATCTGCGGAGCCGATCGCATTGGGAAAATGTTTGGCCACGTAATGTTGGGCTTCGATGACATGTTCGCTCTCCGGCAGCTTCGGTAGAGCAGGGGGTAGGACGCCTTTAGGTAGTTTTTTGCGATTGTCCGCGTCGAAACTCCACTTACCACCCACAGGTGAACCATCGGTATTTAGCAAAATACCAAGACGCTTCCGTTGTGCGATGTAGAAATTTGTAAAGAAGAGACTCGTCTTGCCTTTCGCGTACGCTTGAATTTCGGAATCGCTGGTTAAGTAGTGCTCGTCTTCCAGCCAATCGATCGGCGTCCTTTCGCTGGCCGCCCGTTGGTCAAGTCGTCGACGCAGCCAATCGTCGTTGACATCGAGGGCGACGATCGAGGACGCTTTTAGCTTTTTTAAAATGCCGAAGATATCGGCTGAAGTCTTCAGCGAGCGAGCTTCAACATATTGAACTTGGTAAGTTGTTTCTAGCGAGCGAGCATACGACTGCATCGATGCGCGGTGCAGGATCAGTTTTTGCCGGTGGAAAGCGTACTGCGAGAAGTAAAGTGGATCCTCTACCAGCAAGACCGTATCCGCGGATCGGATGGCTTTGTGATCGGAGTAAAGCTGGTGTGGATAGACAAGAGCCGCACGCATGTTTTCACAGTTAAAGGCGTCAGTAATGGAAGCCCTCTAGTTTAGCAGGTTGGCAAGCTGGTCGTTGTCGCCCAGTGAACCTGCAGGGGGGGCGTTTAACCGCGGGGGCATCGCCCGGCGTTGGTCGGGTAGCGCGGCCCGCTGGGCACGCGGTTAAACGAAGAACGCGTACGCCTACGGCTGACGGTTAAACGAAGAATGTGGCTCTGTCGTTTAACCGCGTTGGGCATCGCCCCGCGCTTATTGCGCCCTTTAGAAACAAAGCCTAGTAGATACGAATGCATCTAGCGGCGGCCTTGTCCTTTGTTCAATCTTCGAACAGAAATTGCAAGGCTGCTCCCAATCGCTGTGACCAAGCGGCCTCGTTGTGCTGGCCTCCCACGGCTTGAAAGTACTGAAAATCATTTCCACGTCGCAGGCCAAGGGCCTCAATCGCAGCGGCAAAACGATCCGCGCGGTTTATGTTTGCACGCTGCAAAGATTCGTTGCTGCCTTCTTGAGTGCCCATGTCGATCCAAAGTTTGGATTCTCGCAGCCACTTCGCTTCGGTCTTCACCTTGCCAAGCATCATCTCTGCGGCCCAACCCAGCGAAGGGGACATCGCCATGCATTTGCCAAACTGAGTGTTCGCTTCTTCAAGTATCTGCAGCGATATCAGACCACCTAATGACGATCCACCTACTGCGTTGTGCCAGCGGTCGGCCTTCGTTCGGTAATGCTCGTCTATAAAAGGCTTGAGCTCTTCGCTTATAAATTTTACATAGTTGCTCCCCTTTCCGCCTCGACCCAGTCGCTCATCCACCGCTGCCGTGAACTCATCGATTCGATCCGCAGAATTCCAGATGCCGACCACCAGCATGGGCTGAAGTTGATGCGTTTGTATCAGGGAAGTGAGTGTTTCATCAACATTCCATTCAACACCAAATGCGGCGGTCGCTGCATCAAACAGGTTTTGTCCGTCTTGCAAATATAGTACAGGGAACCGGTCCGCCGAACTTTCGTAACCAGGTGGCAACCAAACTGCCACATGGCGTGAGCGTTTTAAATATTTCGATGAAAAATCACGATGAAACACAAGTCTGCCGATGACAGTTGACGAGGGCGGATGGGCTTGGCCAAATCCCTCGACGGATAAACGCAGCGCTTGCAAGTCAGACTTTGCCATGGATTGGATATCCAGTTTCCGGTTGGGAATGTCGTGACCTTGAGCATCCTTTTCGACAGTGTTCCAGTCCCCCAATGTAAACTTGAACTCAATCTGCTGGTTCGCTTCACAAACAATCTCGCACGAGTATTGCGACTCTGATTCGCGGCTAAGCTCAAGCCCATTGGGTTTCCAATTGCCGAGAGCTTGAGAACTGCCTGCAACGAATATTTTCTGATTTGCTGGTAGCGGGGATTGAATATCTACAGTGATTCGTAATTTAGTAGTTGGTTGGATGGCGCTGGCATCCGCGTTCGCGAGCGAATCAGCGGTTGAGGAATAGACCAACTGGCCGCCTAGATAGGTTGCCAGGACTTTGGTCGTTGCGATATCTGGCTCTGGGCAATTCAAAAGGTCTCGATCGATCACGATGAAGTCGGCCAGCTTGCCAGCTTCTAGAGTTCCCTTTGAGTTCTCTTCGAAAGACAAGTAGGCGTTGTTGATGGTGTAAAGCCGGATCGCTTCTTCGCGTGAAAGACGTTGCTGAGGATGGATTGGTTCTGACGACGACTTTGGAATTCGCGTGATGGCTACCGACATGCCCAAGAATGGGTTGTAGGGATTGACGCTGCGGAAGCTGCCGATCTTTTGCATGTGATCGGAACCGCCACCGACGGTCACTTGAGCGTCAAACAGTTCTCGATATGGCTGGAAATACGACATCCTTTGGTCACCAAACTGCTTTTTCAAGGTGGGGCCATCAAGGTACAGCCACGCGGGCTGGAGATCGGCCACGATGCCATACGCCTTCATCGATTGAATTGCCTCTTTGCTCATAAAATTGCAGTGAGTTATGCAAGGACGAGCGTCGCGAATATTCGTTTCGTCGATCACCGTCCGATACGCATCGATCAGGTTGTGGACAGCGCCATCGCCGACGGAGTGGGCTGTCATCTGCAGTCCATTTACCATTGCGAGTTTGGCGATTTGATAAAGCCGCTCGGGACTAATCTTTAAAGTCCCGCGGTAGTTGGGGTCGGTGATCGAGTAGATTTCGCTAACTCCCCAGGGCTCACGCATGTAAGCACTGCCGGTCAACATGCCGCCATCCAGATAAACCTTGATGCCGCGCAGCCATAATTGATCGTTATACGTATGGAGTGGATGCTCGGTCAGTGATTCTATTTTCTGCTGGATCTCGTTGGAAGGAGCATCGGGGTTGATTCCATAGAACAAGAAAACGCGCGTGCTGAGTTCGCCGCGATCTCGCAAGGCTTGATAAAGCTCAATTGCTTTGTCGCTGGTGTCGCGGTCCGATATACTTGTGATGCCAACCGAGTTGTAGTCATGCAGCAATTGCTTTAACGCAGAAGCTTGTTCGGAAAAAGAAGGCGGCTGTTGGCTGTCTGTAAACTTGATGATCGACGTCTCACCGCGAATGATACCGTTCAGCTTGCCTTGCTCATCGCGTTCGATGCGGCCTGTCGAGGATGGAGGTAACTGATAGCTGTCATCAATGCCGCTGATCTCCAATGCGAGCGAATTGACGGCGATATCGGGACCCGTTCGGAAGATGACTGGATTTTTGGGTGCCACACGATCAAGTTCCGCTCGCGTGGGGAAACGCTGCTGGACTAGCCGAGTAATAAACATCTGCTGGACTTTGATCCATTGCCCATCCTCAAGGGCTTCTGCACGTTGTTGGATATAGGCCAGCACGTCATCGATGGTTGCCACATCAGGGACGACGTGATCAAACTCGTACACCGCCGCAGCAGTCGCATGCACGTGTGAATCGATCAGTCCAGGCAAGACCATCTTGCCTGCGAGGTCGACTAGGTGCGTAGCTTCAGTAGCCAAACTTAGAATGTCATCGTTCGAACCGACCGCCAGGATTTTGTTATCAGCAATTGCCATCGCTGTTTTAACTTCAAAGCTTGGATTCACCGTAACGATTTGACCATGATGCAAGATCAACGTAGGTGTTTGCGAATAAGCAGGATTGCCAATGGCATAGATTAGGAAAAGAATCAACGTGGTGAGGATCGTTTTCATGCGGCCAGTTCCGTTCGGTTTCCAAGAAGCCATTGATGCAATTGTCGAAACATATAGATCTTACCTTGTTTAGACGCGCGGGTATCGCCCGGCGTACGGCATCTGAAGTTGTCAACGCGGCCCGTTGGGCACGCGGTTAAACGACGTCTCCCCGATGCGTCTGTCCTGTGGCTATAACGCGGCCCGTTGGGCACGCGGTTAAACGGCTTTTGCCTCTATTCTAACCAGTGGCGAGGTCAGCGAACGCGAATTGTGTCTCCCAGCAAGCAGGAAAATCTTGGCCCAGTGTCATGCGATAGAGTGGTCGGAACGGAGTGAAACCAAAACCTTTGGCTAACTCAACTGCGGCTTCATTAGTGGTCGGCACATCCCAAATCAGGCTGCGATGGCTTAGTGACAACAGCCGTTCAATAAGAGAATGCGCGTCGTCGGGGTCGGCAATCACCGGCCCTAGGTAGTCTGCCACGCGGCCAGTGCGCAGCATGGCAAAACTATCGTTGTGTACCGCAACTGCTGATTCGGTCGCCAGCGTTTGCAGCAGCGACGGTCGGCTCACACCCAATGCAGCTTGGTCTTTTTGAATCATCGCATCGCTTAAAGCTTCTTTCCATTGCGATCGGCTCGGTAGCGATAGGTCTGGTGGCAGCGGATCTTGTCGCTGGTTGTTGTTAGAGTTTGGAGCGGCCCGCTGCCAACGGTAAAACTCTTCATTTTCGACAAAGCCTAGCTTAGCGTACAGAATCTTTCCAACGGGCGTCGCGTCCAGTTTGATGCTCTTGATTTCCAATGCTTGAAGGTAATCGATGGCGGTCTTCATCAAAGCTCGCCCGATCCCCAACTGCCGAAGGCTTTCATCCACCAGCATCATGCCGATCCAGGCAAGCTGCTGGTCGTAGGTTGTCGTTGTGACGGTACCCGCGGGCTTACCTTGGTACGTAGCGTAGAAGCAACCGGTCGGATTCGCACGGATAATTCGCAACCAATCTTGCTCAAGCTGGTTCCATCGGGCTTGCTCCACCAAGGTCAACGCCCACGGAATTTGCGCAGGTGTTAAAGGATGTATTTCAATGGACATGGTGGGTGGCTCCGTGGTGTACTCATGTTTTGATCATGATGGGTTATACTTGACAGGAAAGGCAGGGTGAAGAACACTGCCCCCGTGAACTTGAAGAGATTGGTGCTAGGAATGATAAATACCACCCCATTAGCCTTGCCGGACACTATTGACTCGGAAGAGCAGTTAGATGAAGTCCTGTCCCGACCGGATGGTCATTTGATTGATTTTATTCAGCAATTGGAGTCTCCGCTGATCATCATTGGGGCTGGCGGGAAGATGGGGCCAAGTTTGGCGGAGTTGGCCCAGCGCGCTGCGCAGCAAGCCGGCCACCATTTAAAAGTGATCGCCGCCAGTCGATTTCGTCAACCTGAATCGCGAGCTTGGTTGGAGTCGAGATCGATTGAAACCAGAAGCATTGATGTTTTCGACCGCGAGCAGCTTTGTCAACTGCCCGATAGTCCCAACGTCGTGTACTTGGTGGGGATGAAATTTGGGACAGCGGTTGACCCTGTGCCTACATGGATCACCAACACCATTGGTCCGATGCTGACGGCAGATCGCTATGCCGGTTCAAAGATCGTCGCGTTATCGACGGGTAATGTTTATCCGATGGTGCCAGTAAATTCAGGTGGAAGTGATGAATCGCATGATCTTACGCCACTGGGGGAATATGCCAACGCCGCGGTGGCTCGCGAGCGAATCTTCCAACATTATGCGACGGAGGCTAAGCATCAAAATCCAACAGCGATCATCCGGTTGAATTATGCTCACGATTTGCGCTACGGTGTACTTTGCGATATCGCTCGTAAAGTCTATGAAGGTCAACCGATCGATTTAAGCGTAGGCTACTTCAATGCGATTTGGCAAGGCGATGCAAACTCGATCATCTTGCGAAGTTTTGCTTTGTGCTCCAGTCCCGCGACGGCCTTTAACTTAACGAGTGCGGAAGTGTACAGCGTGCGCGACACTGCCGAGCAATTTGGAGCATTGATGAATCGCAAGCCCAGTTTTACTGGGCAAGAGCAGCCTACGGCACTTCTCAGTAATGCATCGCGCATGAAGCAAACTTTTGGTGACTTGGGTGTAGCTCACGAGCGATTGTTGCAATGGGTTTCGCATTGGATTGTCAGCGGCGGACGGTCACTAAATAAACCTACGCATTTTGAGAGCCGAGATGGCAAATATTGAGTATCTGCAACAACGATTGAAGTCCGGTTTGGTGATCCCAGCGCATCCACTTGCGCTTAACGCAAATCGCAAGTTAGATGAGAATCGTCAACAAGGTCTGACCCGATACTATTTGGAGACTGGCGCGGGCGGCTTGGCTGTCGGCGTGCACACTACGCAGTTTCAGATTCGTGATGCAAAGCATGGTTTGTTGAAGCCGGTGTTAGAACTTGCCGCCGAAACAGCTAGATCTTTCTCTATCCGATCGTACCTCCCCGTCTTAATAGCGGGGATTTGTGGACCGACGCTGCAAGCGATCCAAGAAGCACAACTGGCTTGCGAGTTCGGCTACGACGCTGGGTTGTTGTCGCTTTCTGCGCTTCGTTCCGTCGATGAAGTGGAGTTGCTGGAACACTGCCGGCAGGTTGGCCGTATCATACCGCTGGTAGGCTTTTATTTGCAGCCGGCGGTAGGAGGACGCGTACTTTCCTATTCATTCTGGCGTCAGTTCTGCGAGATAGAATCGGTTGTTGCCATCAAGGTTGCACCGTTCAATCGATACCAGACATTCGATGTGATGCGAGCGGTAGCTCAGTCAAGTCGCTGGGATCAAATCGCTCTGTATACGGGCAATGACGATGCGATTGTATTTGATTTACTCTCGGAGTATGCATTGGAAGTCGCTGGGGAGGTTCGTACATTTCGCTTTTCGGGTGGATTACTAGGACATTGGGCTTGCTGGACCAAGTCGGCGGTCGAATTGCTTGAACGTTGCAAGCGTGTGCGAAGTTTGAAAGACTCGGAAGTCCGATCGGCTGAGTATGCGGAGCTATTGAAGATCGCTCATCAGGTGACAGACATGAACGCCGCGATTTTCGATGCAGCCAATGCGTTTCGCGGTTGCATCGCTGGGATCCATGAGGTGTTATACCGACAGGGGCTGCTGGAAGGTATCTGGTGTCTAGATTCGCAAGAGACGTTAAGCCCTGGTCAGTCCGCAGAGATCACTCGAGTATGCCAGCAGTATCCGCATTTAAGTGTGATGTGAAGAAGATTGATGAAATAGGCGTCAATACCCTCGATACGGGCAGGCGAAATGCCTAATGGTTCATCGAGATGCCGAAGCTCAAGAAATGAGCGTCCATGCTGTTGGTAAAAGTCGAACCTGGGACAGGACCAATTCCCGGCTGAATCAACTGGCCACTACGCGTGTTCTCTAGCATGTACGAATAGGCGACGTTAAACGCTACGGAATCGTTTGGGGTTAGCGAACCGCCGATACTCAGCATATGCTCATAGATCAGCGGCGATGCAATGTTGTAGAACGCTTCACTGTTCTTGATTGGGTTTTGGTTGTAAGTGTAGCCGACACGCCCAGTCACTAAATCGCTGAACTTCTTTTGAACTCCTAGGGCGGTGGCCATCACTGAACTCCAGTCTAATCCGCCCAATCGACCTGTGGCATCGAACACGGCGGGATCTCCGAAGCCAGCCGTGTTGGCATAATCAAAATAGCGGACATCCAGCGCAATGACGATGTCTTCAAAGCCTGTGTAAGATGTGCCCACCGAAATGATCATCGGCAGATCGATATCGGCGGTCATTGTGCGTGGCAGACCGTTGGCATCTTCGCCAAAGAACTCGAACTCGCTCAACCAGCTTGTGCTCTTGAATGAACTGCCAAAGCGCCAGTCGTTATCGGCGATATAGTATGTGCCAACTTGAAAGCCGCCGCCCCACTGGTACTTGGATGATCTCCCGTTAGCGTACAGCCCATTGGTGTTCGCGGAACTCAACACAAACGGATCCAGTTGCACTTCGCCAGATGTAATGGTGGGGCCGACTGCGATGGACAGTTGCTCGTTCAGGGCGTAGGAAACGACCGGTGCGAACTGCATGAACTGAGCTTGCGAGCTGACTTGTCCCAACCCAATAGGCGGAGGAGCAAGCGCTAGGTTGGTTGGATCGGACGGTAAGTTCGTTTTGAAACCGCCAACCGCGTTGACCCCCAAGCCCAGAGTAACGGCAGGTACAGCAGTCTTGTAGACCCAGCCTACGTTTGGTATCGGGAAAGTGCCGCTATCGGATTGAGTTGTGCCGTCGAACGGCCCCAAGGTCGACCGGACGGTTTGGTTGGACCACAACAGGTCCATGCCGAAGGCGGTTTGCGATTTTTCCATACCGGAGATCGACGCTGGGTTCCAGTAGATGGCGCCGATCGCGTCGGTCGGTGCTGCGACCGATGCACCGCCCATCCCACGATTGACCGGACCAGCGGTCGAGAGCCACGTACCTTGAGCGAAGCCAAAGGACTGAATTTGCAGCAGGGTGAGAACCGCGACCGACCAAAGACCGAGCGACTTGAGCATTTCAGGGAACCTTGCGCAAAACCGAGAGTTGTATATGTCGCTACAATCGGCAAAAGCGGCAAAGTCGCTGCAGGGTAATGCAGGATTTTTCGGCTTTGCGCAGCAGTTCGCCACAAGCTATTCTCACTGCATACCCAAGAATAGGGAAGAGAAGTGGGCGGTGAGGGACTCGAACCCCCGACCCCCTCGGTGTAAACGAGGTGCTCTAACCAACTGAGCTAACCGCCCGTGCGTGTTCTTCTAGGTAATCTCAAATTGTCTTGTCGACTATCCGCGCCACCCTGAGGCATCATCGAATCCGCGACAGGTTGCGCTGGATTCTGCAGATAGGAGAAGACTTGTATCAAGGCTTATAACTGTGGTCGACGTCGAGCCATATAATTACGGCGTTCAGCTCGTTGTTTGGCTCGTCGCTTGGTCTCGCTTGGCTTTTCGTAAAACTCGCGTCGTCGCATTTCCTTCTTCAGCCCGCTGCGTTCCACTAACTTTCGGAATCGACGGACCGCTTCTTGAATCGTTTCCCGGTCACGGACTAACAACTTGACCATGCATGCCTCCTATTTGGACTATTACGACAGGTTTAATACGAAAAAACAGCGATTTACTCATCCCCATACCTCCGTACACGACTGCCGACATGCGGCCCTGGAAACTTGGAAAGGGATCCGAAACGAAGATTTACGACGCCCAAGCATAACAAGCTTGACCGTCTATCCTATTTCGGCTGCGAAAGGCCCCGTAGTTTAACTGTTCAACATTCCGTGTCCAGTCGAATCCAACGGCTTTTCTTTCGATTTTGTGAGCCAAATAGTCGATACCCGGCGCCAATTCGCTCGGCGAGTGCTAGCCAATATGCGTGCTCGCCCAGTTTCGATGTACATTTGGCGGGTTCTTCAGGGCTGCCGGATCTTCGGTCGCCGAGTTTTGCTGCGAGTTACTACGAACTGTTTATCTGAGGCTGGCCGTGCGGAGGGCCTGCAAGTGCGGATGGGCTCTTGTTGCCAGCCGCGGGGCATCAAGTTCACCAGCTTTCTCAATCGCCCCGCTTTGTGAAGACCGCCTGGACTGACGATTCTGCCTGACTGGACCAAGCCAAACTTCCTGCAGTTAAGCTTTGCCGTTGGTCGATCCCTTGACCAAGCAGCCAAGGCGAATCGCGGTCTCTGCCAACTCGCTTGGATCGTACAACCTTTCGTACAGTCTGCTTTGCTTGCGACCGCCGCTTTCATTCAACCACTATGTCTCATCTCAAAATCGCCGAGCAAAACGAAGAAGTCGCCAACGGCCAATCGGATGCCAATGATGATGGCGTGCAGTTGATTGCCGAGATCGAGCGACTGCAGGATTACGTCTTGGACGAGCTAGAGTCGCTGAACACTCGCATTCAAACTGTCTTTCGCACATTCGGCTATAAGGAAGTCGAAGAGATCGAAGCTCCCGCCGAATAATAAAGCGAAGCGGACCAATAGACGATCAAGTGATTCGTCCGTTCGGCTCTTGCCGTCCGCGGGCGGTCATGACGATTGTTGATCTGCCTCCACGTGCACCTAGCGGCTGACGGTTAAACGAATGGCCGGATGGCGAGCTGTGTTCTTTCGGCGGGCGTTTCGCCCGCTTCTGCGAATTCTATGCAGTCGACCGAGCTCCATCAGCTTTTCGCGCGGACGTGTCGACCGTCCATGAATTTAACCCACTGGCCATCGTCGGTCTGCAGCTCGCTGCTAAAGTGCCATTGGTCCGCGTCGATGATCTCGATGGTGTCACGGTATTTACCTGTTCCACTGCCATCAAACTTGGGACCTTCCGAATACAATGGAAGTTTTGTGCCCGACTCGTCCAGTACACCCTTATACGGCCAGATGTTGGTCATCATCGATCCGATAAAGGTACCGACGTATTGATTCTGTTGTGAATCATATCCAACGGTCATGATCGACGACCAAGCGTCGCTGTCTTGCGCGTCACTGCAACTCTCGCAGATCAGCCACATGCCGCCAAGCGACCGGGCGACCATTCTGCCAGGCGTAGATGAATCGGAGCCATCTGGCATCTTGCATTGATGGACAAAGTCCCAGGTGCCTATCAGTTGATCGAGCCATTGGTGTTCGGATTGAGGTTTAGCAAACATGTAGATGGTCCTTTTCAAAAATGGAGTTTGTTGCCGTGTATTCCAAGTCGAATTCGATACGGCTAATTCGACAAAGCAAAGAAAACTGATTTTCGACTTGTCATGATATCACGGTTGAAATAACATGCAACCATTTGGTTGCGTGTTGGATTGTTCACGGAGAAGTTGGCGTACTATGGTTGCAAGCAATACAGATCGAATTGAAAAGCAAATTGAGATCAACGCGGATGTTTCACGGGTATGGCGGGCGCTGACGGACTACCGTGAATTTGGAACGTGGTTTCGTGTGAATTTAGAAGGGCCATTTATTGTCGGTCAGTACTTGCGTGGGCAGATCACTTATCCAGGCTACGAGCACGTAACGATGGAAGTGATTGTGGAAGCGATTGAGCCAGAGCATCGGTTTGCATTTTGGTGGCGTCCGTATGCGGTGGATCCCAGTGTGGACTACTCTCACGAACCGAGGACATTGGTCGAATTTACCTTGGAACCAACTGCCAGTGGCACGCTTGTACGGGTGACAGAGTCAGGCTTCGATGGTATTCCAGCTCATCGGCGTGATGAAGCGTTTCGCATGAATGAAGGTGGTTGGGCCGCTCAAGTAAAGAACCTTATGCACTATGTCCAAGCCAACCTCTAAACATCGTGAAACAAATGCTGTTTGGCAAAATGCTGCTCTGTTCGCTGCCTTGGGCGATGAGAATCGATTGAAGCTGTTGGTCAAGTTGGGTAGTGACGGGCCTCAATCGATTACACAGCTTTCGTCCCACATGTCGATCACTCGGCAAGCGGTCACCAAGCACTTGCGGGTATTGGAAGAGGCGAGCTTTGTTGCTCAGCAAACGCATGGCCGCGAGCGCCGGTTTGTCGTTTGTCCTGCGCGGATTCAGGACGTTCAGGCTGCGCTACGGCGAATCGCACAACAGTGGGACGATGCGCTGCTACGGCTAAAGAATTTCATTGAAAACGACAAGTAATCAAATGGCATGATGAAGCCTACGACGGGCCAGGGACACAACTGGCGATTGTATTGAGCAATATTTCATCAACATCAATTAACACGAGAGGACTGACGTGGTAAGCATTCAGCATCGAATCGGGATAGAAGCTTCAGCGACGAAAGTTTACGCCGCAATATCTACCATCGAAGGCATCGCCGGCTGGTGGACGCGGCAGACGAGCGGATCATCGGAGATTGGTGGCACCATTACGGTACGATTTCACAAAGACGATGTCGAAATCGGTTCTATGGCGATGAAGGTCATCCAGTCCAATCCAAACAATCGCGTGGTATGGAAGTTCATTGCTGGACCGCAAGAATGGATCGATACCGAAGTGGTCTTTGACATCAAGCAAGAAGGAGACTACGCGATCATTTTGTTCAACCACAATGGTTGGCGCGAAGCGATTGAGTTTATGTCCCATTGCAGCATGAAGTGGGCGACATTCTTGCTGAGCTTACGAAGCTTTATCGAAACGGGAATAGGCCAGCCATCGCCGGATGATCTCAAAATCGACAATTGGAATTAGGCCATGCACTGGGCTTGCTTTGCGCCTATGCGTGAGCTCAGCTTTTCGTTACTGTTACGTTATGTTTAGCGACTTCAGAGCATGAACCGGCTGCGACCAGCAAGCCAAGACAACTTAAGGAAATCTTTCGATGCAAAACAATTTGATCCTTGATGCTTTTCCTTATCTTCGAGTTCGCGATGCGGCAACGGCGATTGAGTTCTATAAGTCGGTCTTTGGTGCAACAGAATCGCTGCGGTTGGTTGAGCCTTCGGGCCGAGTCGGCCATGCAGAGTTGAATTTTGGAAGTCACACCATCATGATATCCGACGAGTACCCTGAATACGGTATCTTGGGTCCTGAAACCATTGGCGGTACCGGCACGTCGGTCCATCTCCATGTCACAGATGTCGATGCGTTAACGCAGCGAGCGGTGGATGCAGGTGCTAAATTATTGATGAAACCGCAAGATCAGTTTTATGGCGAACGTGCCGCCAAGGTGCTTGATCCTTTCGGGCATGAATGGTTGTTGGGCTCGCACATTGAGGATGTTAGCGCCGAAGAGATGCAGCGACGCTTTACCGCAATGTTTTCCAAGGACAATTCAACCGGGAAGTAATGGAAAGTTTGTTAGTAACGATTTAAGTGAAGTCGCTCAAGAGCCTTCGCTTTGTTTTTGGTAGATCGCTTGAATCATCGACTCGGTGTCCTTAAACTTCTTGCCGCCGGCGAGCGCTTGTTCGATTAAGCGACGCGCGTCGGCTTCGTTGTGACCCAAAACGACCAATGCTTCGAAGGTTTCTTCCACGACGCCCGGCGTTTGGATTTTGGCTTCGGGCATCTCTCGCTGAATTAGCAGTGCGAACTTCGGCATCTTTCGACGAAGTTTCGCAATGATTCGTTCGGCAGTCGCTGGGCCGACGCCAGGCAGGGCCGATAGACCCTTAGCGTCTTGTTGTTCGATTAAGATCGCGGTGTCGGCCACCGGTCGCACCATGGCTCGCAGGGCTTTCTTCACGCCGACGCCATCGACTGAGCAGAACAGGTCAAAGAACTCGCGTTCGACGATCGATTCAAAGCCGATGATGCGTGGCGTAAGCTTGCCACCCTGCGCTGCGTTGCCTTCGATGTACTGGATCGTGTGCAGTGTAACAATCTTGTCTAGTTGCGATTGCATGCGTCGTCGCGTGAAGTCGGCGACGAGGACTTCATAGCAAAACGGTAGCGACTCGAGGGTTAGGGTTTCTTCGGTAATTTCGACCAATCGTCCGGTGATTTTCGTGATCAAGTTCGTTCAAATCCGTTATTTGCTTTGCTTGTAAACTAGGGGACACCGACCAGTATAAGCCAAGGTCCAGTCGTGTAGTAGGGCGACTTGCGCAGGCTTCGCTTCGATGCAAAGTCTTCCCTATTGCTGTCATCTAGTTGAACCGTCAACCGCGGGCGACCGCGATTTTCAGAGTGAATGGCTCGTCCCAAGCGAGCCTATGGCTGGGCGGTAAAACAAAGCAAATCACCGCTTGGACTCGCAATCATTCGCCAGTTCGTAGTAATTTCGCTAAAATAACGCCTAGGAGCTTCCAAATCATGAACATGCCTTTATTGATCTACGACTCAGCGCTCGCTGACGAAATATTGCTGCAACGAAAGCAACATGGTCGCGATCGATATGATGAAGTTTGGGATGGAGTTTATGTCATGTCGCCCATTGCCAATAACGAACATCAGGACCTTGTGTCTGAGTTGGTCGCAATATTGCGATCGCTGATTGATTGGCAAGGGCTTGGTCGAACTTTTGCTGGTGCCAACGTCTCTGACCGAGCTTCGGAATGGTCGCAGAATTACCGCGTGCCCGATGTCTTGGTTTTTTCCAACCAGACTTCAGCCGTTGACCATGGTACGCATTGGCATGGCGGCCCCGAGCTTGCCGTCGAGATCGTCAGTCCAGGAGATAGAACATACGAGAAACTCGACTTCTATGCGAAGGTTGGCGTGCAGGAATTATTGGTGATCGATCGTCATCCTTGGAAGCTAACACTTTTCCGCAGGTCACAATCGCGGCAATTGGACTTGGTTTGTTCAACTAGTCCGCAATCGCTTACAGAGTTGATTTTTGAGACCTTTCCAGTTCGCATGCAGATAATCGCCGAGCCCGCTTGTATAGAAGTCCGGTTGTCGACAGGTCAGTTGGTGCGAAGTATCCCAATTCGGGCGTAAGTTTGGGTTATGACGATTTTGACGCGAGCTTGCCAGTGCTGGCACCACAACAGCATGTGATGTGGTTCTCCAACCAGCAGATGATGAACTAGGATTCTGCTGAGGTTTGTCACATTGGAAGAGGCTCGTTTATGTTGCTATTGGTTCAACACTTTGAAAAATTTCTCGCTGTAGCCATCGTTGGTTTTGTAGTAACCAGCTTGGTGTTGTCGCCTGCTAAAGATCCGATTGAGCCGCCCGATGATCGTTGGTTTAGCGCTCATGTCTTGGACGAGGCTGCACCGGTGCTCGTGAAGTTTGGCGCGGATTGGTGTGGTCCGTGCAAGATGATGGACGGAGTGCTGGATGAGTTTCGAGCGAAGTCGCAGGGAGAAGTCCGAGTCGTGCGAATTGACATTGATAAGCATCCTGATTTAGCCAAGCACTATCGTGTGGGTCCGATCCCCAAGTTAGTGTTGTTTCATCATGGCGCGGTGGTGGCAGAGGCTGTGGGATCGCGAGATCTTGATTCTTTGGGACGTTGGGTCGACAGCAAACTGTGAGACAGGTTGGCTAGAATTCGGTGGGCCATCACCTAGCCGGCCAGCGAGCTAAAGGGACCACCTCCTCAGAAGTGCCCACGGGTGACGCGCTCACTGGTCCGGATGGCGATCACATGCGTTTCTTCTCACAAACAAACGTAACCATTCACAACTCAATGAGCCGCAGGGCGATAGCCCCGGTTTTTGAAATTTCTCACCTGGCAACCGCGGCTATCGCCCAGCGGCTAATGTTTCTGTAATTTCTCACCTGACAACCGCGGCTATCGCCCAGCGGCTAATGTTTCTGTGACTTCTCACCTGACAACCGCGGCTATCGCCCAGCGGCTCATTAAATCATGCTTTGTGGATTCCTTGATCGAGGCATGAACGGCTACCAAACGAGCGAATCCCTTTAGCGAGAAAAGAATTTAATTCCGCGATCTTTTGCAAAATTCTCTGCTGCTTTGCGGCCAGTAGGAAAATCTGCATTGACACCTCGCCAGTTGAACTGAAACGAGCGTCTGAGAACTGTGATGGAATTTGTTGTGCAGACCAAGTCAGCAGACTTTGGAAGCCATAAGTCGTCATATTGAACCAACTCCAACTTCCATTGATAGGTCTCCGTCTCTCCCTGACGGTGCGAGTGGTGTGTGTATTCAGTAATCCAGTCGTCTCTGCTGTGATCAATTTTTAACTGCACATTGCCTGCACGGACGACACTGTGCGAAGAGGTTTCTGCCAGAAACTTTGGAGTGATTAAACGCTGCCAATCCGAATGCTGGCCAATTAGCTGCTCGACCGTGCGACCCGTATAGTGATCGCCAAGAAAGCCAAACCCAATTGCAAGCGGGTCCAGCATATCGCCTGCGAAGAATTCGGACGAGATATTTGGTAATTCGGATGAGTTCCGATCACGAGCATATCCGATGAAGTTTTGTTCTGGAGAAAAAACATACGCATCAGCTCCAGACTTCCACACTGCCGCCACCGTACTTCCACTAGAGTTAGCCTTGCGAAAATGATAGGAAGTTCCAAATCTAGCAAACTCGACAAGTATCTCAAATCTACCATTCTGGAAATGATCTTTGGCGTAAAAGGGAAATCTCTCTGCGTTAGCGTCCATCTCTAACTGCAGTGAGCAGCGATAGGACACAATTTTGGCTCGCTGTATTGCCATCTCGCGAAAGAGTTTCCGCCATTTGGTTGCGCTGGAAGTGTCTATCGCGTTCAATGGTTGATTCAACAAACCAGCGAGTCCAAACGCGCCACACTTCAACAGGTATCGGCGACCTATTTTCATTGAGCAGCATCCCAAAGATTCACTTTTAGAGTTTCCCAATTGCATCGACTCACCAATCATTTTTCCCTATCGACGCGGCACGTTCCTACGCACTCATCGTAGTATGCAACCTCAACGGCCAGCGGATCTCCCAATCCTGACAAGCATACTGATTCAAAAACAGGTGTACTGGCAAGGCTTGCATCCGTCATAGCATTTGAATTTAATGTTCGATTTGGCAGTGTAGAGATGATTCGACTCACTGGCAACGAGGCAGTCTCGCAAGCATAAACTGTCCAGCAGGGTAGTTCTCGAGTTTCGCCTATATCCGCATATCCATCGTCTGGTTTCAGATCGTCGCAACTTAATGCTACGCGAAGACCATGATCATTCGCCCCGGATGCATCATGACATACATATTCCACTGCTGGAACCTCCACTTGTTCATCGAATGGATGCTTCGACCACCCAGTCACTAGGCTCTCTGCATTGATCGATTCGCATCGTTTAGGCGGGTTATCACAGATTGCTTTATTAATCTCTACAAAACAGTGAGTATCCCCAGATGCCGCATCATGACTTTCAAACACTACCAGCAAGATTACACTCAGGAAAATAAGGGAACTGCTTTGTCGTTTGATAATTCCTAGCTGGAGCTTCTGCGTAAACAAACTAGCCTCGTACTTTGATAGTTTTCAAAAGTTGCGTAAAAATTAAGTTCAAAAAACATTTGTCGAAAATATACAAGAAAAAATCAACTCTCAATCCTCGCTGGGGGGAGACTAGGGCAATATCAAGTTATGTTGGGTGGCAAAATCTTCGATCGCCTGTAAGCCAATTGGGAAATCATCATTGACATGTTGCCAAGTTAAGCTGTAGTGCCGTCGGAAATACTCGTTCCCGTCGACAAAACCACGCAGTGTAGACTCTTTGGGTAGCCAGTAATCGTCGTCAAATAAATCAAGGGACGTGTCCCAAACATGCCGGATATTGACTACAGGACTACCAGGTTTGCCGTCAGCCGTTCTCGCAGATTCCATCTCGTGGTGCGTAACGAAAAAGCCTTTCTGAGAATCAACTGTAAATTTAACATCTGAACTTCGGCACTCTAGCATGCCGTTTCCAACTTGATCGACAACCAGCGAATTGGAGAAATTTGCCCAATTGCTACACGATGCGATTAAATCCTGATGATCGCGAACAATGATGTGGTCGCCTAAAAACCCAAAACCCAAAGCAAAAGGATCGCAGTTATCGCCCGCCCAAACCGGAGGTATAGTGTTGCGGAGATACTTTCTACCTGCCGGGGCTTTCATGATGCGACTACTTTTCCCATCAAACCGATAGTAGTCCTCGCCTACTCTCCACATCGCGGAACGAACTTCTTTACCGCTGTCCCCTAAGACTTGAACTCCTAAGTAGTCACCAAACTTCGCAGATTCGATCCGCAACTGTGTCTTCCCCTTCTGGAAGTGATGATTAGCGTTCGAGAGGGGGAAACGCTCATCGCTATGATCCATGTCAATTTGAACCTCGCAGCGAAAACTGACAATTTGGTTACGCTGCTTACTCATCTCTAAAAATACCTGTCGCCACTGATGCGTTTGGCCATGTGCGACTGGAGTTGAACCGTCCTCGGCCGTAGTAGCTGAAGAATCGGGCGCTTGTGAATAAACTATATAACTGTGGTGCAATAGTACCATCATTGCAAAGAAAAAATTTCTCATACCCACAGATCCCTTGTCTACTGATTTTGAACAGTGGCCATCAAACACGTCCGCAATTACAATTGTACCTAATCAGCCGTACGGGTCATCTTCATACTCGCATGCACCGTGGCACGGAGTCCAAGTTTCGACGGAAGATGTAAGAAACAACAAGCAACACCAAACGAACTGTTGCATTAGACTCATAGTTTTCATGGCTTTCACTTATCTCACTGTAAGGTTGTTCAAATGATAGTTATTTATCATCCTCAAATATGATTGGTATTTGGCGCTGCAACTGAAAATCTCCCTTCGGATCAGCAACCACGAGTAGGAATTCGAGCTGTGGTAAATCTTTTAGGTCTTCACTTGCAATGAGAAGCTCGGCCATTTGCTTGCTTTTCCATTTAACTTCCAAGCTCGGAAAGCTAGGTTCGGTGAAAACATTGGGCGTCTCACTAAAGTTGTCCAATTTGTTTTCGTTAATCCGAAGATGTACGTGATAAGTCACGCCAGAGCGATCGCTGACCTTTAAAATTGACGGATAAACTTCCATCGGGTGAGTGTATTGTAGCTCGATCGTTTTCGTAGCCAGTACAAGGGACTCTTTAAAAGGACTGCCAGATTGCTCGCTGATATCTTCTCCTTGTATAGCCCCGTCTTCCTCCTGCAAAGTAAACGTTGTCGGCTTAAGTGTTTTCTCACGCAAACGCAGTGTTACGCTTTCGGGTAACTGACGCGATTCAAATCCAGCAGACTTAAGATCAAAATCGACGAAAAAGCCATCCTTCGCTGGTGCAGGATTTGAGACGCCGATCGATATCTGAGGCACGTCGGTTTCAACTTCTAAAGCGGCTGTAGGGATGTTATCGTAGAACCATACTCGCCATTGCTTGGATGACGGATTTTCCGGGTCTAGCGAAACTCTTGACGGTGTTTCCCACCAACTTATTTGATGCCGAACATAAAATACTACGGAAAGATCAATCGCCTTGGACAGGCGAAGATAGTCTTCCTTTGGCAAAGAATCTGCTTCTACGTCCAACGGCAAATAATTTAGGTGAATGTCAACTTGCTTTACCTCCTCACTCTCACCAGATCGAATGGTTACGTCGACAACGATCGGCTTACCGACGGCTAGTTCAGGCGCGGCGTTTATCGAGGTGCAGTAGCAGCTACCAGTGGCAGACACCAAACGCATTGGCTCATCAAACGGATTATTGAGTTGGATTTTTGTCGAGAGTTTCTCCATCTGCTGGAGCCTACCTAAGTCAACTGGTCGCATTATTAGTCGCTTATTGTCCCAACTAACGATCTCTGGCTCAAAGCGATGAGCACCGACTAGCGGTTGCTGATCCGTATCTTTGGACTCCGGTAAACTATCCTGGCCCATGACCTGCAGGCACAGCGTCAATTGAAAGACTGCGAGAAAGACAAGAAGACGCATCACTAAGTGCCCTTTCACCACATTCAAAGTGCAAGTAATTCCCTGACCATAGGGCAATAAAATGGCTTTGTGCTTCTAAAGATGAAGCGATTGGTCGAAGTCCAATCGCCACAACAGCCAATAGCGGACGGCCTGCAAAGCACCGTAAGGCATTTTCGCGTCCGTAAATCTGGCGGCAAGGCTTTTCAACGACCCATTAGCTAGTCTGACGGTTGCTATCACGTTTGATCCTAGCAAAGCCGAAGGAATCACTAGAGGGAATACCAATAATAATTCGAGGCCTTGACTGGACACTTAGGTGCGTCGGTCTAACTTTATTAGGCCCGGAGGCCAATCCCATTGAGCAGCATGCGTACCATTATTTCTGCGACAGCCTTGCAGGTGAGCAGCTTGCTTGGTTGGCCTATGAAAGACTGTCATCAACCCAGGCATACAAAGTGTTGCTTGGCGCCCGCCAGTAGAACTGGATTTCAACTAGTGTTGAGTAACGTCGCTGCGAGCATCACGGACAGCCAATATCTCTTAGTAGAGCAGTTGAGTGCCTTACATCAAAACTGCTTAGTGAGCGTGCTCGCTATGCGAGGAAGCGGGAGTTGGCGAACATGATCTAGCCTTGGCAATATCAGCGATGAATTGCTTCACGATTTTTTGCGTGATTCGCGAGCTTTGCGGCTTGGCGGGTGATTGGCTCCGCTGGAGCTGCCGCCGCAGGATGTTTTTGCGGGTGAGAAAAACTCGATCTTAATCCTGTTCAATCGAAACATGACGCCATGTATCGAGTGTTCGTTAAGGGTGTGGATTTCCGCTTAGGTGTTTTTTGCGGAAATTTGAGTCCGCATTGTTGATTTCTCGGATCCTCTTTGTTAAGGTCAAGAATCTTCTTTTCGAGGACAGTTTCGTTCGGTTCACTTTCTGATAGGTGTTGCTATGCGAGTCTTTGGTCTTTGGTGACAGTCGCTGATTTCTATCACAGCGATTCTATAGTCCAGCTCACAGTGGATGAGCAGCGGCAGTTCAGAGGAGCGTATTATCCTGACTATTACGAATGCTACAAATATGGGGTAGGTACGCCTGGTTTGTGTGAATGTAATTACTCTTCGGGATATGGCTACCAGTGCGGGTACGATTACTGGAAGGCCGAGAATCTGGGGAACATCGCCTATCGATGTTCGAATTACTTACAACAAGATACCAGTTGTCAGTGGATTTGGTATCCGGAAGACTGCCTTACCGAAAGTACGTCATGCGGGACAGTAGTACATGGACGTTGTGTAACTATCGGGCCCATGGCAAATAGATTTCAACCCGATGCTGAACAGCAACCCGGCATGCCAATTTGCCATGACGTTCTTTCTTTCGACTAAAACATTTCCGTGACGAAAGTCCCCCGCGAGCTTTCTATAGTTGGTGAGTTAAGTCAATATGCATGTGTGCTTCTCGAAGAAGTAATAATTGAGGAAGTGAAGTAAGAGGCTTTCATGTTACTTTTCCGTTTGAGTAAGTTCGTGGTCTGGGTCAATATTTGTCTCGTTTTCTCTTTCAGCGAGCCGTCTGTCATTGGACAAGAGGCAACTGTAACGTCGGGCAACAAGGGAGAGGTCAACGATCCAGTTGCTGTTGGATTCATGGAAGGGTGGCTGGATTCATTCGGAGAGCCAGTATATCACTGCAAGTGGGTGTTTGATGCGAAACGAACTAGGGAGCCACGCTTTGAAAACGGCACCTTCGAGATTCACATGGAAGGTGAGTGGAGTTTTTCCGCAAAACTAGGTTCAAGCTACAAAATCAATTTCGATGGAGTGGAGTACCTCATTCGTGAAGTCCAAAGCGACGGGGGGCGAATTGTGTCGTTCTGGCCAGAATCGAAAAGCAGCGGGCAAAAATTCAGGATGAATAAGGGCTTAACCTACAATGATGAGTTCACCGGCGACCTAGGACTGCTTCGATCCCAAGTCTTTCCCTGCATGCTTCGATCCCGAATTCTGGAGTATCGGTGGGGCAATCCTATCTTTGCAACGCATAAGATAGATCCCCAACTTGTAGTAGTTCGGATCGAACCGCGAAGGCAGGACTTTATTGAGCTAGTCGACTTCACTTTGAGTGATGGAATTCAACCTGCGAAACGACTTTGGAAATCAACGAACGCAGATCCATTTGTCAAGCGAGTTTTGCGTGGAAGTGAGTACGAGACCACCTTCTCAAACATCAAAGTCAATGGAGCTTGGTTGCCAAGCAAAGTGTCTTTTGTACATCGCGCGGAAAGTGGACTATTGGGCACGAAATCGGACTTTGAAACTCGCGAGTGGAAACTCGTGGGCGATTACAGGTTTGATAGTGACACGTCCATGTATGAGAAAATCCTACCTCCTGACGGTACGTTAGTGCTTGATAGGTTGACTAGAAGTTACCAGTATGTTGGGGGCGGAGTTGGGACATGGAAGACGCCCGGCAAGGATTACAAGATGCGTGAAAATGCACTTGTTGAAGAACTAAAGAAGTTACCGGATTCACCAGCTACCGTGCCGTCGGTGTGGTATCCAACAGGGCGTACCAATATTTATTTCGTCATTGGGGCTGTGCTGTTGGTGCTTGGCGGGATCTTGGTATTCATAAAGACAAAGCGGAATGAGAACAGGAAATAGCGCTGAGAGCACCGCCTAATTTGCTATCCGTTGGTGTGCAAGAAGTGAGTGCGCTACAAAGTGTGCCAGCCGAAGGGTGTAGAACAATATGAGAGTATTTGCGAGTCAGCGAAGTTTAAGGGATCGTGCTTATGTCAAATCATATGCTAATTGGCCTGTTGATCGTTTCGTGCCTGCTGACCCAGGGCGCCCTCGCTAACGACGACACCGAAATCAGAACTAACGCTTCTTGCGGCGCCAATGCAGCTTACCTCTATCTGCACGCAACAGGGAGGTCCGTTGAGCTTGCTGATCTGCTGACCAAGGAGCAGTTTCGCAATTCGTCGCAAACTATTGAAGAAATTACCAAGGGACTTGAAATTTATGGCGTATCAGTGGCTCCTGTCAAAATACCCACATCGCAGTTGTCAAACTTAAACGGCTACTCGATTGTTTACCTAACCAAAAATAAAGCTCAAATGGGGCACTTCACACTGTGCCATTTCAACAATGGCCAAGTGCGAGTCTTTGAACCCGATGCACCAAAGACTAGCTTTGATCTGGGCCAGTGGGACAGGGCAGGTTTGACGACGGTTATGCTAATGGAAACATCCACACGGCCGTGGATGGTTTGGGCGTACGCTATGGTCGGAATTTTCAGTGTATGTCTGGCATTGAAATCATTGCCATACCTGCGAAAACGCAGGCAATTGACTTTCGCACTGGCCGGTATGACGACGTTGTTTTGTGGATGCACTGATAAAACGGAAATTGTCTCGTCGGTTCCTGTACCAGACCCTGCTTCCTCCCAAGCGGCGGAGCAAGCACTTATCTCTGATGCGACTGGCTTTATCAATGCGGGCAAGGTTGTGGAGCAAATCGGTGAGATCGTGGTCACTTATCCAGCCTCAGGACAAGCAAAAGCGGAAGTGACATTTCGCAATGTATCTGGGGCAACTTTGCAGCGAAGTAATTTCGAGTCCAATGCGCCATGCTGTTCTCCAGCACTGCTGGCAAACATCGAACCTGAGGTGGTCCCTGATCAAGAAGTATTTAAAGCGTACTTTGATATCCGAACCATCATGCCGGGCGAGAACAAATTGCCGATAACGATGGTCATAAAGACCGATCAATTTCTGTCCCAATGGGGTAGTGATGCTGACGTGGTGGGTGACACCTCCAAAGCGCGTCTTTCCGGACCGGTCATACTCACCGCGACGAAGTCGGTTCAGGGGGATCTAAAAAGCGCGGTGTCGGGCGAGCTAATCGTCATCTTACCTACCGATGCAAGTTTTGATGCAGATTTGATTCAGATCCACGGTCTGCCGAGGCTGGAAAGTTTGCAGGTGAACTCAGATAGTATTGTGGCTCGGAAAGATCGTTTCTACACCGCGTATTTCATGCCTTACTTGGGGAACTTGAGTCTTGATGACTCCCTGATCGGCCTTGAGGTGTTGACCGGTGAGTTGTCCTATGGAGATACCCGCTGTGACGTTCGGTTGGTAGTAAACCATTTTCCAGAGTGGACGTTATCTGGCGGGCGGACCGAAGCGAATTGCGTGATCATTAATGGTATGGTCTTTCCGAAGGCAATTACGGTCGAAAATAACCGAAATCATCCTTTCACGATTGAAAAGGCCGAATTCTCCGATGTGGCAGTTCTGGATGTTTCTGTTGATGAACATCGGGTAGAGTTCGCAGGCAGAGAGATTGAGGATCGTACAACCGAACTATTTGAGTCGATTTTGTTGTTGGATATCAAGCGAGATGGTAACGAAAAGACCTCTCGACTAGAAATTCCCATGAAGATCCATCGCCGCCTGGCTGAAGGTGCCAAATGAAAAAGCGAAGTGCGCGAGATGGTTTTACGGTAGTGGAACTGCTGGTCAGCTTATCGATCGCGGCGATCCTATCGACTCTCGCGCTGGTAGGTTTGAATTCGGCGCGGGAATCATCACGCAATATGACCTGCATATCGAATCAGCGCCAAATCGGTCTTGCCATTACGGCGTATGAAGCGGCCTATCGCGTGCTACCGATTAATGTGGCCGAAGAGCTAAGAAACGGGATGGCCATCCCGCTGGAGCGTCATAGTGCGCATGTGCGTTTGCTTTCGTTTTTGGATCAAGCGCCGCTGTTGGCCTCGGTGAAGTTCGGTGAAAGGATCCATTCCTGGGACGAACTAAAGCTCAACGCACCGCCGATCTTTCGTTGTCCATCGGAAACCAAATCAACAACTCGATCCTTCAACTACTGCTACTCGATTGGCAGTCGAGGTAATCCCACAAGCGTTTTTAAGATCCATGAAACCGATCGAATGGGTGCGTTTGGAACGACCTTCACGCAACTTTCAACAGGCCTCAATGGGCTCTCGAATTTGATTTACGTCAGTGAACGAAGCGTTGGAAGTAACGTTGGTGCTAAACGTTTTGCAGGTGACTATGAAAGAGTGGGCTTCGACCGCGGTAACGGAAAGCGAGATTGGTATTCCATCTTCTTTCTCGGCGAACCCCAGTCCGGCTACTTCACACCAAACCAATGGACGCAAATATGCGCTAAGACACTGGAACGAAAGCCGGATTGGATAACGTCCACAGGGGGGCTATGGATCTACGGCGAGGATGCATACTTCAATCAAATCATGACGCCCAATTCTCAGATTCCCGATTGCGGAATGATCGTGTCACCAATGGCAGGCGCTCGTACTGCCCGCAGCGAGCACAAAAGCCACGTAAATGTTTTGTTTGGCGACGGGAGCGTGCGAGGCATTGACGATTCGGTCGACCTTGAAGTTTGGCGGAACTTAGGTGCCGTCGATAAACGCGTGACGCCTGCGGTGGGGCCATAATGCCATGCAAGCTTGCAATCGAAAGCGACGCTTGTTCTTAGGTTCAGCGTGTAGCGTCGGCATTCTCAGTTTGATGCACTCAGGATGTCGTGATCGCCACCAGTCGGCCTCGGAAACATCGCACCGAGATAGCCTACGTTTCAGCAACGGATCTTTAGCAAGATCCACTACAGTATCGCTTGAGAAGTCACCAGTTGGCCGTGGTGGCAGATGGCGACGGCCAGTGCATCGGCAACGTCGGGTGGGTCAGGCGGCTTCTTTAAGCCCAACTGGTGTTGAACGGCTAATTGCATTTGAAGCTTGCTGGCATGGCCGTTTCCCGTCAAGCACTTTTTTACCGTGGTCGGCTTGTAAGAGTGAACCGCTAGATTCCGCTGCGCAACCGCCAAGCTCAATACGCCGCGAGCATGTCCCATCAAGATCGCCGTCCGAGGTCGCTCGTAATGCGAATACAACTGCTCGATGGCCACCGATTCAATCACGTACTGCTCGAGCACTTCGGTTAACCCTTCATGCAACTCCAGCAATCGCCGCTCTAAGGTGTGCGAGCGAACCGCGCGAATCACACCGGCTTCCACCAAACGGACTTTCATGCCCACAATCGCGACGATGCCATAGCCGGTGATGGCTAAGCCGGGGTCAAGACCCATGATCAAGCGGTCGGACATAGGGGGAGTTTGAAGTTTGAGTTGAAGTTTGAGTTGAAGTTGAAGTTGAAGTTGTTGAAAGACTGAAGACTTACTTTGCTTGTTCCCAGACGGTTTCGCCTTTTTTGTCTAGCAATTGAATTTTTACAGCGGCTAGCCCATCGCGGATCATGTCGGCAGCGGCAAAGTCTTTCTTAGCGCGAGCTTCGGCTCGCAGCTTGATGATCAACTGCATCAACTGGTCTACCGTGTGAGTCGCTTCGTCTCCGCTGCTTTGTTTGCGCGGAGGCTTTTTAAATAGTCCCAGGATGGCTGATAGTTCACGCAGGACGGACATGCCTTCTTGCAAAGCTTGTTTGCCTGCGGCATTCGTCGCGGCGGTTTCTTCTAGTTTCTCAGCGTCGATTAAGCGATTCATGCAGCGGACCATTTCGAACAAGTCGCTGACCGCGCCACCGGTGTTGAAATCGTCGTCCATCTTCGACAAAAACGCTTCACGAAGTGCCAGGATCTCGGACACGATGGCATGTTTGGACGTTGGTGTCTGGAACGTGTTGCGTTTGGTGTTGATCTCGAGCTCGTAAACGCTGGTGCCAGTGATTTGTGCATAGCGATCGAACAGTCGATAGAATGCTTCCAGCGCGACGCCAGCTTCGGCCAGTGGTTCATCGCCAAAAACAGTCGTCGATCGATAGTGGCTGCGAAGCAAGAAGAATCGCAACCGTTCGCCGGTTTGGTCTTCGATCAATTTGGCAAGTCCGCCGCCGCCTTTGCTGCGCGAGATCTTGCCCGATACGTCATCAGCCGGAGTCTCCTGTCGATCCGATTTACCGCCAACTTTACCGGTCGCATTGGAAGCTCGCATCAGCCCGTTGTGCATCCAATAGCGAACCATTTGAGCGTCGTGGCAGCAGCGGCTTTGCGCCAATTCGTTTTCATGGTGAGGGAACAGCAAATCCAACCCGCCGCCGTGGATGTCAAACGTCTTGCCTAGTATGCGGCGGCTCATGGCCGAACACTCGATATGCCAACCGGGGCGACCTTTACCCCAGGGGCTGTCCCACGAGGGTTCGCCTTCTTTGGCCGACTTCCATAATGCAAAATCGCCGGGGTTCTGTTTACGAGCCGATGTCTCGCCGCCTTCGCCTTGTTGAGCGTCTGCGGTCCGATTGCTTAAGCGACCGTACTCGGTATCGCTGGTGACATCAAAGTAAACATCGCCGGCGCTAGCGTAGGCGTGGCCTTTTTGAATCAGTTCACTGATGAAGCGAATGATCTCGTCGATGTTCTCTGTTGCACGCGGCATATGATCGATTTGATCAACGCCCAGTTGTTGCAAGTTCGATAAGTAGTCCGCCGTCATTTGCGTGGCGACTTGGAACATCGAGATCCCACGTTTTTGAGCCGACGCAATCAGTTTGTCGTCGACGTCAGTGATGTTGACGACCCAGGTGACTTCGTAGTTGTTGTAGACCAGATAGCGTTTGATCGTATCGAAGATGACGGGGCCGACCATATGGCCGATGTGTGCTTCAGCGTACACCGTTGGTCCGCACAGATACATTCCGACCTTTCCAAGCTCGACAGTTTGAAAAGGTTCTTTGGTTTTGGACAGCGTGTTGTAGATCCGGATCGGTGATTGCATAGCACTGGCGTTCGAGGCTGAATGGGTCTTGGTGGCAGGTGCGGCTATCGCGTTGGTCATCATGGATATAGTAGAAGTTGTACCGTAGTTGAGGCGGCGCGTGTGGGTCCGCCAATTAAAGCAAAAGACGCGGGGCGATTATAAGCAACTCACCGGATTCGGCTAAACCCTGATTTCAGCGGAATTTCATCAAGATAGCAATGCATGCTAAGACAAATGCCACGCCGAATTCGCAGCCTGCTATCTCCGTACCTGAGCCGTTCAGCTAGGTTCGGCAGAGCAGGGCAGTGCAGTGCGCTTCGGCCAGTCGGCTCTGACCGATATCGCCAATCTTTTCGCCAGTTTTCGCCTTCAGTCCGATCTGATCGGGCGAGATCTGCATAAGGTCTGCCAAGCGTTGGCGCATAGCGGGCTTGAAGGGCGACAGTTTGGGGAGTTCCATACGTACGACGCAGTCGATGTTGATAACTTGGTAACCGCGTTGTCGGGCCAGTTGGAGTGCTTGTAGGAGGAAGTCGGCAGAGTCGCGGCCTTTATTTTCTGGAGCGTTATCCGGAAAGAGTTCACCGATATCGGGCAGGCTAGCGGCCGAGCAAATGGCGTCGGTAATCGCATGCAGCAACACGTCAGCGTCGCTGTGGCCGATCATTTCCAGATCGCAGTCGATCGTGATGCCGCCCAGCCGCAGGGGGCCGCCATGTTGCAAGCGATGGGAATCGATGCCCAAACCAATTCGCAGTTTCGAGGCGTAGGAAGCGAAGTCGAAGGCGTTTGAGTTCATAGCGATGGTCGAGCTTTGAAAATTTTTTCGTCAGGATATCAACGTAGAGTTGGCTTTTTGAAGTTGGTCGTGTTTTTCAATGAGCCGACTGCTTGACGAAGTCGATTGGCTGTTGATACTTCTGGGCAAGTGGCTGATCGCTAGTTGGCGATTTCTTAACACGCCGATCTGAATTGTGACCTGAAGAGTTTGGTTGTCTATGTTACGACGAGCAAAAATATCGATCATTGGGGCTGGCAACGTAGGAGCAACGTGTGCTCACTGGTGTGCCGCAGCAGAGCTTGGGGACATCGTTCTGCTGGACGTTCCGCAAACCGAAGACATGCCACGCGGCAAAGCGTTGGATTTGATGCAGTCATCGCCCATCATGGGCTTTGATTCAAAAATCACAGGTACGAACTCTTACGAAGATACGGCAGGCAGTGATGTCGTCGTAGTGACGGCAGGCATTGCACGCAAGCCTGGGATGAGTCGCGACGATCTGCTGTCGACCAATGCTAAAATTGTAAGCAGTGTTGCCGAACAAATCGCCAAGACCAGTCCAGACAGTATCGTGATTGTGGTCAGCAATCCCCTGGATGCGATGGTTCAGCGAACTTTTTCTGTGACTGGATTTCAACCGCAACGCGTGATTGGTCAAGCAGGGGTGTTGGACACTGCGAGATACCGCACGTTCCTGGCTATGGAGTTGGGAGTGAGTGTTGAAGACGTATCCGCCTTGTTAATGGGCGGACACGGTGACACGATGGTGCCAATTCCAAGCTGTACTAGCGTTGGTGGCATCCCTGTCAGCCAACTGATCTCTTCCGAGCGATTGGCGGAGATTGTCAAGCGAACGGCCAATGGTGGTGCTGAAATTGTCTCACTACTGAAGACAGGTAGTGCGTATTATGCACCGGCTGCTGCGACCGCACAGATGGTGGAAGCGATTGTGCGGGACAAGAAGCGATTGATTCCTTGTGCGGCCTACTGCGACAAGGAGTACGGAGTGGGTGGTTATTACGTAGGTGTGCCAGTCGTTTTAGGGGCCGCAGGGGTCGAGAAGATTGTTGAGTTGCAACTGACAAGTTCAGAAACGGAAGCGTTTGGCAAGAGTGTTGCTGCTGTGAAGTCTTTAGTCGCCACGATGGAGTCATTGTTGGCGTCTGCTTAGTGATCTGATTTCGCAACACGGCCAGTTTTTACATCGTCGGTTTTTCCTGTTGACCTGCAACGCAGGCTTTCGCTAAAAACTGGCTGGTGTGATCGACGGGTCGGCAGTTGGAACGTTTCAACTCTACTTCTCCAGAACAGATAATTGATGAATCGACTGCCTTTGACTGGTTCTACTCAGGATTTTGAGACGGGTGCCGTCCAAGTTGCAGAATCAACGATCCCACTTCTCGAGCGAACGCCGCTCGCGTTGTCCGCTCCACACCGGCTGTTCTATCCCAAGCATTTTGAACCTCGGTATCAATATCCGTTGTTTCTCTGGTTGCATTCGCCCACAAGCAGTGAGTATGAGCTGGACGAGTTGATGCCAGCGATCAGCACACGCAATTATTTGGCGGTGGGTTTGCGAGGTTCCGAAGCGTCGCTTGAGCGAGATGGTTGCTTCGGTTGGTCGCTGAGTGATAGTGCGCGAGTAATTGCCGAAGAGACGGTATTGTCGACGGTCCAACTGGCCATTCAAGACCTTCCTATTGACCCCTCGCGAGTCTTCTTAGGTGGCTTTGGCACGGGAGGGACGATGGCGCAGTGGATCGGCTTGCGAAATCCCGGTTTGTTTGCTGGAGTGATGAGCATCAACGGCATTGTTCCTGATCGACCAAAATGGTTGACCTACTGGAAGCAAGCCAAACGCTTGCCCGTCTTGTACATGTATGGCGATTCGTCGGAGTTGTGTCCGTACGGTCAGGCTAGCCAAGCGATTGCGGTGGCGCATCGCAGTTGCTTGAAGTATCAGTTTGTGCAGTTCAACTGTGGCGACTGTCTGGATACCAGCATGACCTCCATGATGAATCAGTTCATGATGGAACCTAGGGTTTAGGCAATCTTGCCCACAAGTCTTGTGGTGTGGGCTGGGTTCCTAGTCCGTTGGCAGTAACGCGGCCGGCTGGGCCACGTAGTAAAACACTGCTTGCCTAGATTGGGTTTAACCGCGTGGGCATCGCCCCGCGTTCGTTTTGCCCTGCGGCGCAGTAACGCGGCCCGTTGGGCACGCGGTTAAACGACGCTGGCTGCATTATGGTCCAGCGGGCGACTGGCCCCTCGGGCATGCGGTCGAACGACGATATAAGTCGTAGCTGTAAAATTCTGGTTGACTTTGACGCTGCCGTATCCTTTGGCGTATAATGGGTGCGAAATTTTTTTTGAAATTGCTGGACTTTTCCCCCGGCAGTCCCGTACTATGATCCTGCCAAAAGCAGGCGGGATAACTCTCATCACGAATCGAATGGGCGTCTAGCTATGGCCGAAGTGTGGAAGAACTTATCTGCCACGCCTATAATACCGGCGGTGATCAGCGTTCTGGTTGTATTGGTTATTTCATGGGCTGCAGTTTCGCTATTGTTAAGATGGCGCGAAAGCACCAAGGATGACATGAATTTGACGCAAAGCTGCCTAAAAGATTTCGAAGAAATGCGTCTCGGGGGCGACCTAACCGAGGCTGAATACCGAAACATAAAAGCGTTGTTGGATAGCAAAACAAATTCAGCCACGAATGAAGCGGATACTTCGGTGTCTTCCAATTCGGATCGGGTTTGATAGTGATCTGGCAGCGAAAACCGAATTGAGTTGCGTTGTTAGCTGGCCGCAGGGTCAGCGAGCTGACGGAGCTTGGTTCAAAAACCAGTGCGATGCACAGGTATAGTTCGGCTCGACACCGCGGACAGGGAAGCCCCGGTATGATGGATCAATGCTGCGTAATTATGTTTGTGACCAAGCCTCTTCGATGTTTGGTCCACTTGCGATTAATCATGTAAGCGTCAACTGTCATCGAGCTTCCTTTCAGCGTGTGATTTTGCAACGGTCGGACTTCTGATTCAATCGCGAGTGGCAGACAGCTCTCGCAAGGTGATTCGAAGCCGCCAAGCTAGCTAGGAGTCGTATATGCCTCAGGGTAGAGATGTTACAAATCGTCGTGGAAACAGCGGCGGAAGTGGTGGGACGTCGAACAAGAAGAACGCCTTTTGTTCTTTTTGTCGCAAGAGTTATCGTGATGTAGGTCCGCTGGTCGAAGGGCCAGGGGATGTTTACATCTGTGGCGAATGCATTGAGTTGTGTCAATCGATCTTGGATCAGGAGCACAAGCGACGCGGGCCATCCAAAGCTCTTTTCAACGAGATACCTACCCCTCGTGAAATCGTTGAGCACTTGGACCAGTACGTGATTGGCCAAAACCACAGCAAGCGAACGTTGGCTGTAGCGGTTCATAACCACTACAAGCGACTGAACAGTGCGTGGGAAGGTAATGACGTTGAAATCGAGAAGTCGAACATTCTATTGGTCGGGCCGACTGGAAGCGGTAAAACGCTGCTAGCTCGAACTCTAGCCAAGATGCTGAATGTCCCCTTCGCTATCGGAGATGCTACGACGTTGACCGAAGCGGGATATGTAGGCGAGGATGTGGAAAACCTGTTGCTGAAATTGCTGCATGCGGCGGACTTCGATTTGGAGTCAGCTCAGCGAGGAATCTTGTATATCGATGAGATTGACAAGATTGGCAAGACCAGCCAGAACGTTTCGATTACACGTGACGTTTCCGGAGAAGGTGTACAGCAGGCGCTACTGAAAATGCTCGAGGGAACCGTTGCCAACGTTCCGCCGCAAGGTGGGCGTAAGCATCCGGAGCAGCAGTATATTCAGATGGATACCAGCAACATCTTATTCATCTGCGGCGGAACATTCGCAGGGGTCGATGAGATTGTGCGCAAACGCTTAGGTTGCAAGACGCTTGGCTTCGGCCAACCCAATGCCGTCCGAGACGAAAGCGACACAGCGACATTGCTCTCGCAAGTGGGCAGCGATGATATTCTGCAGTTCGGTATGATTCCCGAGTTGATTGGGCGATTGCCAGTAGTTGCGCCGCTCGCACCGCTGGACGAATCCGGTTTGGTCCGCGTTTTGAAAGAGCCTCGTAACGCTCTCATCAAGCAGTATCAAGCTCTGTTCGAAATGGAGAACTGTGAGTTGGCGTTTACTGACGAAGCTCTTACGGCAGTTGCACGTAAGGCTTTGGCCAAGAACGTTGGTGCACGTGGACTCCGCGGAATTGTCGAAGAAGCCATGTTAGACATCATGTTTGAACTCCCTGATCAAGAGCCAGGCACGGTGTTTACCATCGATGCCAACGCGGACAATGGCGAACTGAGACATGCCAAAGCGGTGCCTCAACGTAAAGAGAGTGCTTAGCACAGGTTTGCTGCCGCTGCTGCGAACCGACATGACTGATGCAACGTGACGACGTTTCGTCGGGCTGTGTCCCCTCCTTGTAGCAGTTTGGAGCATTGAAACAAAAGCAGGTCATGCTGCAATGCAGCATGGCCTGTTTTTATTTTATGGCATAAAAACGGTTCTCCCATGTGGGAGTACTTGCCAGTCGGCACCGGTTGAATCACCATGGGGCAGCTTTGATGGTATAATTCTGTTTTTCGTCATCGCATGTCGCAGAGCCCTCGCCCGTGTTTCGGTACAACCCAGTCCTCCAACGCGAACTGATCTTCAATCTTCGGCGGCATCGTTCTTTCGTGCTGCTGCTGGTCTATCAAGTTGCGCTGGCGGCCTTGATTCTGGTCGCTTATCCACGGGTTGATCGGCTAGACTTGAGCGTTCCTAGTTCAGATGCAAGGCGCTTAGCAGACTTCTTCTTCTTGGGACAGTTTGCAATCATCTCATTGATGGTGCCCAGTGTCGCGGCGGGTTCCATTGCTGGAGAGAAAGAACGCAAGACCTACGAGATGCTGCTGGCCAGCCCGCTGAAACCCCTAGCGATTGTCGTCGGCAAACTGGTTGCTTCACTGACGCATCTATTTCTGCTGATGGTGGCGTCGTTACCGATTGTCTTTATCTGCCTGCCTCTAGGTGGTATCTCATTGGAAGAGGTGGTCGCGGCTTATCTAGCGATCCTGTTTGCGGTCATTTTGTTTGGTACCATCAGTGTCGCTTGTTCCAGTGTGTTTAAGCGGGTTTCTTCTGCGCTGGTCGTCAGCTACATGATCATCGCACCAATGGTCTTGGTCGGCATTCTGATTTGGATTGCGATGGCCGATTCAGGCGCCTTGCGATTGACCTTCATCTCGGGGGTCTTTCCCGTTGTCGCCAGCGTCGCATCCATGGTGTTGATTTATGCCACTTCGCAACGATTGCTCTATCCACAAGACGTGGGGAGTATGGGCGAAGAGGTTGTGGATCTGGAAAAAGAGCAAGACAACGCCGTGGGGCTCATTATCCAGCGAGATCGATTTCCTGATCGTTTTTTTGCGCCGCCGCGCCGCGCGAAACTGATGGCTGACGGAGCGAATCCTGTCTACGACAAAGAGATTCATGCGGAGTTGTTCAGCCAAGGGACATTGATGCTGCGGATTGTGATCCAAGTCAGCATGTTTTTGGCAATTCCGCTGATGGCCGTGTTCTTGTTCTTGTACCCCGCTATGTTTCGTTATTACATGGCGTACGTATTGGTCTTCAACACGCTGGCTACCTCCGTTTTTGCAGCGGGCACGGTCACCAGTGAACGTGAACGGCAGACGTTAGATTTGCTGTTAACGACAGTGCTCAGCGGTTGGCAGATTCTGGTTGGAAAATTCATTGCCAGTTTTCGAGTGTCGTATGTGCTAACGATGTTTCTGATGTGGCCGGTCGTGTTGGGAACAGCATTGACTGATGAATTGAGATCCAACGTTCTGGCGGTCCTGCTGTGTGCGCTGATTATCACGATGTGTGCGGCGGTGAATTCAACGATGGCCTTAGTATGTTCGGCACTGTTCCGGCGTACCATGCATGCGATGATCGCGACATTTGCTTTCGTGATTGGATTCTACCTCGTGCCCTTGGCTCTATACGAAGTTGCGCAGGGAACAGTTGGCTTGCAGCGTTACGTGCCAACCATAGAGTGGTTAGGCATTTGCAGTCCCTTTATGGCTATTCAGAATGTCCCGGTGCAGTATGAGTTTACGCAAACGGCCGAAACCTTTCAAAGACCAACCAGCATTGCATACGTCCTGGCTTACTTCGCCGCTTCGGTGTCGCTGATGGTGAGTGCAATGATGTTTCTTACACTGGCGTTTCGCAATCGTTGGTGGCTAACAGGCCGCGGCTAACGCAGTGTATGCTAACGCTTTGTTTTGCCGCCGCGCATATTCATGCTCTCCATCGCTTGATCTATCCAGTTACGGTCGTTCTTGCGTACGATAATACGGTCGTTGGGTTGTAATGCGTAATTCTGTTCTTGCATAACGCGTTTGCCCTTGGAATCGAAGTCGACGTCCATGCGAACTGGTGGGTGATTCGGCGTGGTGGCTCGGATAATGGACACTTCGATCTTGCCTAAACGTTGAACAAGCTTTGCATCGCTAATGACGTCTTCGATAAAGAGAGGCTTGTCTGGTCGAATGGGAATCTTCTCCATGTGCTTCTCACCGTTGCGGATTTCTAGCACGACCGTTGGCAGGCCAGTAGAGCTGGTAGATGTTTGCATGGGCAGCAAGGCACCGTCTTCGTCGAAGGCGTATCCTGCGGCCTTCATCGATTCAATATCCAAGCTTGAGGTGGATTCTCGCGGCTGGAGATTGAATACATTGCAACCGCAGGCAGAGAGCAACAGGCAGCTCGCGATTGCGAACATCAATGACTGGGATTTCAATGTCTTAAGTGGCATGATGCAGAGAATTACATAAGTGGGATGCGGCTGACTTAACGCTTCAGTCGTTCTCTCAATGCAATCGGCTGGCAAGAAGGCTGTCCTGTAGTCAAACACGTAAACTTTAGAAAAATTCTGGGGCCGCGCATATTTCTCCCAGGCTTCCTGTTTTCTCTGTTTCGCCCTGTCTGCGGGCGCTGTGTAGCTAGCGGGCAAATAAAAAACTCCTTGGTCGATCGATGCGATCCACCAAGGAGTTTTCGATGTGCGTCAAAGCAACTGAAGGTGTGTGTCCGAGAAGAACTACTCCTTCTTCGCCGCAACTTTCACGAACTTAGCTTTTTCAAAGGCCTTCTCACCGAACAGTTCAGTGATCTGCTCGTCGCCTTCCATTTTCTCTGCTTTGCCTTTGCAGTTGTTGCAGCAGAAAGCGACCGAGGCGCCATTTACTTTGATGGCAGTTTCCTTGTTCAGCTTGCCGCCGCTGAATGGGCAAACGCTTTGTTCGTATTGCTTGGTGGATACCAATTGCAAGTTGGCTTTGGCAGCATGCTTCTCGCTATCTTTAGCGAATGACGCTTGGCATTTATCGCAGCAGAAGAAAACTTTGCCTTCTTTCCAGGCCGAGTTTGCGTCTTCGCTGACTGTCGCACCGCTGACGGGACACTTGGCTTCCTTGATCGCTTCTGCCGCGATGTCGGCCAACGCGACTAGACCAAAAGAGAAACTGGCGAGCATAGCAATCGAAAAAATTCGAAATGCGGACATGACTGAGACCTCTCACAAAAATGGAAACTACGAAGGAAGGTGGGATTGCTTGTGGTCCTTCGCTTTAGGGGAAATCGGATGCCCAATTATACGACTTAGGCAAACTGCTTCGCAATTGAGCATCCCAAAAAAAACTGAAAACCATCGGTTTATCCGGCTCATGTTGGCATTCAGGGCTGCGAAAGGCCACATTTGCCGGAAATTTCCAGCCATTCTCGACCCACACGTTCCGACTTTTCAACCGATCGCGAAACGGAAGATTCAAGCGAGATGCTCATTGTAAAGCCGGTTCGCGGAAGGGACGTCGAAGTATCATGACGGGTTTTGGGTCAGTTCTACGGGAAGCGTTTTTGATTGGATGCGAGTTCTCGTAGGTTCTCGGACTGAGCACCCTTTAAGTGCGTGAGGAATTTTTTCACTGCGAAATGTTCGATTTCACTGGCCTGCACCAACAGCAGTGAACCGACCCGATATACCTCGCAATTGTAGTCCATGAGGTCAAGTACGAAATCTTCCACGTTGCTCGCCTGTTGACTGCTATTCAGGAGCCAAGCTAAATCATATTTTCGGAATGAAAGCGTTGCCTCACCATAATTCGATATTTGAATTGCACCGCCGGTGATAGACCAACTTAACCCATAGGGTTCAAGGATCTGTTGAAGGATGCTGACGGCTGGCATTTGATTGAACTCAACCAATCCCTGCTTTGTGTCGTTTGTTAGCGGGGAATTTAGTATTGGCTGTTGCGCTAGATTAAGAATGTTGACGTCGACTTCTTCTGACAACTGGCCAAGCAGTTCTCGGGCGGATGCTTTGTGGGCCGAAATAGATACTTTCTGTCTTAGCTTTTCGCGAACTTTTTCTGTGTCGTGCTGTATGGCAAGTTCATCTTTCAACCAATGCGGCGGGTCTCCTTTCGGTTTGACCCAGGGGACATCTTTGCCAAGGTGCGGATTCAAAGGACTGCGAGGGCCAGCAAGCCACGCTGCAATCCCCACGGATGCGATCATCCATATCACAGGTGAAGCGGTGAAGCGTATCGTTTGTTGCAATATGCCCATTGTCCGTACCGTTATTCTCGTGAGTGTTGCAATCTGCGCCGAATTGAAGTTTGGGGGGCGATTGAGAAATGGGATATGCGATCCGCGTGCCGGAATGTGTTCACAAATGTCGTTTGTTGGCCAAACCAATCAAGCCAGAAAAATTAAAAGAAGGAGGGTGGGCCTTGGTGTGTCATCATCCTGTATCAGTTAAATTGGTACCGTGCTTCAATTCGTTAGCCAATTTCATCGACACATAAGCGAGCTTTTCTATGGACCCCAATGAGTTGTTGCGTGAGATTGAATTGCCGCAGTCGCAACGCGAGATTCCTTTTGAGACCTTGGAGTTTTTGAAGGATGGCCGGTCGCGCTTCGATTCCGTCTATTCGTTCCATTTCGTCCCGAGTAACTACGAGATTCTGTGGACTGTTCTGGACGCGTTGCCGCGAGGGCGTTTTTGCGAATGGGGCAGTGGCTTTGGAGTGGCTACGGGAATGGCTAGCCAGTTGGGCTATGAATCCGTAGGGTTTGAAATCGATGAGAACTTGGTTGAAGCTTCTAAAAAACTGTTGCAGGATCACAACATCATTGCGGCCATCGAGCTTGGGGACTACACCGAATATAGTGTTGAGGCTGATGTCTTCTTCATCTACTGTTGGCCTGGCAAGCAGATGGAAGCGGAAAAGCACTTCTTTGATACCGCTCCCGATCACGCCGTTCTACTGGTCTGCCATGGCCAGGATGATATTCGTTGCAAGGTCAAGAACCTGACGTCAGCTAGCGACTAGCCTTAAGGCCTTGCGAATTCGATCGTGAGTTTCTGGAGCCCCAAGGGCTAATTTACCAAAGCCATACTCGGCACCTTCGGCCACCGCTTCGGCTTGGTAGTCCTCCATGTTGGAAACTAGCATCACAGGGATATCGTTAAACCGATCATGGGCTTTAATCGCTTTGATAATGTCCAATCCGTCGCTGTAGTCGATGTCCAGCTTGCGGTTAACCAGCACCAAATCGACAGACTCTCGTGCCAGAATTGCGAGGGTATCCGATAATTGGTCTGCTTGCAGCACTTCGGCTTCAAAGACTCGCGTCAGCATGGACTTGATGCTACTGTGGTCTGGTCCGCAGTTTCCGACGTCTAAGACTCGCTTCTTCATGGATATTCGTTATCTAGTTGGCTCGAAGGTGATCATTTTTGTGATAGTATAGAAGGACAACAAGTCTCGCGGAAGTTGTTGATCAGCCGGAATTGAGGAAGTTTGCTTTGCTAGAGATCATTCGTTCAAACAAGTCCTACAGCTTGCTGCAGGCGGCACGCGAGTCAGAGCGAAAGGAGTTGCGTTTCAGTTCACGTGAGAGTCTGCAAGACCTGCAGCTTGCCAAGCTCAATCGCTTGTTAAGCGAAGTGCTTCCTGAGAATATCTTTTATCAAGACCATTGGAAATCGCGAGTTGGGCCGATTGATTCACTTGCGCAATGGGCGCAGTTGCCAACGGTCTGTAAGCATGATCTGATTGCGGAAGATGGCGGTGATTTTGCAAAGAACCATACATACCATCATTCCCAGTACACGCGACTGCACCGGACCAGTGGGACGCGTGGCCGCCCCATGATCGTGATGGATACCGCTGAGGATTGGCAATGGTGGCTAGACACGTGGCAATTCGTTTGGGACGCGGCGGAGGTTCGCAGCAGCGACACCGTCTTTATGGCGTTTTCCTTTGGCCCCTTTGTTGGTTTTTGGAGCGCTTTCGAAGCGGCCACACAACGCGGGCTTAAGGTCGTGCCCGGTGGCGGTTTATCGACTTCCTCGCGACTCGATTTAATTCGCTCGTCGCAAGCCAACGTGTTGTGTTGCACTCCCAGTTATGCGTTACATCTTGCCGAAGAAGCCAGCCGACATAAACTCGACACCTCTACGCTGGGTATTCGAAAGATCGTTGTGGCAGGCGAACCGGGGGGCTGTGTGCCAGCCATTCGGCAGCGTATAGAACAACTTTGGCAAGCTCAAGTGATTGATCATGCGGGCGCAACCGAGATAGGGCCATGGGGTGTTGGCAGTGAAGATGGCAAGGATCTGTATGTCATCGAATCGGAGTTTATTGCGGATTTTATACCGCTGCAAAAGAAGATTGTTGTCGATGCTTCAGAGCCTAAATTCGAGATGTACGAATTGGTGCTCACGGCGCTTGGGCGTCGCGGAGCTCCGGCCCTAAGATATCGCACAGGAGACGTTGTATGTCCTGCCTTTGGTGAGAACGGAGCGGGGTTTGTTCGATTGCGAGGCGGGATACTTGGCCGCGCAGATGACATGCTGATCATTCGTGGGGTGAACGTTTTCCCCAGCAGCATCGAAGCGATTCTCAGACGCATTGACTCGATCCCTGAGTATCGAATGATAGCTGAAAAAGAAGGCGCAATGGATCAGTTGACCATTGAAGTGGAGGGGGCTTCGCACGACATAGCCCAGATCGCCGAACTGTTTGCGGTTCAGCTTGGATTGCGAGTTTGTGTCAAGACGTGTCCCGTCGGCAGTTTGCCACGCTTCGAAGGAAAAGGCCAGCGTTTCATTGATCGCCGAGTGGCAGGGACGGACAGCGCTTCGGCGTTCTAGACCTTGGGCCCCCGACGATACCCTTCCCCTGCTAGCATTGTTATCTACACAAGTAAGGGTGACGCTGAAGCAGATGTTAGCTTGTTTTGCTACGTGAAATTGCAGGGTTTCGTTTAACCGCGTGGGCATCGCCCCGCGTTTGTCGTGCCCTTAGCAGTATCGCGGTCCGTTGGGCAAGCGGTTAAATGGCGTTTACCCCGTTTCGTCTGCGAATCAAACGTAAACTTGTGTAGATGCCAATGCCCTGCTGGAGCCAGTCGCCGTTGTCAACTAGCTCTAGCAGTGGCGGGCGGTTACCAGCATGGACTCGTGGCACACCAATCTTGTTGCGACGCGTTGGGGAGGCCCAGCGGTCGCTCAGAGCTCGCCTTCACAAAACATATGGCGCAGCGTTTGGAAAGTGACGCTGGGCCTTGGGCCTGGTCTTCGCAGTAGGATTGGTGCGATTAGGTTCACGGTGCTTGATAATCTTGCCACGTCCACTCCATGGCCTGTCCCAGCGTCTGTCGCACTAAGCCCTTTTCGACGTGTCCGGCGTTTTCGGACCAAAGGTATTGATAGTCATAGCCTTTGGTCTTTAACGCTTCAGCCATGCGATTGTTCGCCAACACCCAGTTGTGCAATCCTTCTTCCGACGAAGTTGATCCGTTATCGCGTGAACCAACCTGAAGCCAAATGCGGAGCGGCTTCTTTTCGGAATTGGGAATGAAGTTGGCGTGATATTCCCAAGCTCCTCGCGGTGCCGTTTCGCTGGGGATTTGATTCACAAAAGTACCTGAGTAGCTGATCACGCGGTGGTAGAGATCGGTCCGGAACCAAGCCATCGAAAGAGCCGCTGCTGCGCCTGAACTTGCGCCTAATACCCCTCGGCCGTCAGGATCGTCCGTCAATGTGACGTTGGCATTCTGCATTGCAAGTGGAAGTACTTCTGATTCGATAAAGTCGGCGTACGCTCCAGAAACCGTGTCATATTCCAGGCCTCTTTGGCTGCGCGGTCCGTCGCCTCCTCCGTTGGCGATGAAGACGGCGGCCATTACCGGCAAGCGCTTTTCAGCGATGTAGTTGTCCAGGACTGCGATCAAGGTTGCTTGCATGTTTGATTTCTCTGAACCATCGTGGTTAACCATGAATGGAACTTTCGTGCCGGGGATGTATCCGGCTGGCACGTAAACCCAAACTTGGCGAGTGTAGGGGCCGCGAACTCCTGGATAGAACTTCGAGTCTTCGGATTTCATGACAAAGGTTGTCAGGTTTCCGCGCGGAGTCCCTTCATTTACTTCGAGGACAGGGACGTCGGCCCAATCGCCAGACCTAGCGACCATAAAATTTCCATTCCGGTCGAGGGGAGGGGCTTTCTCGACTTTGATTGCATCGGCTGGGGGATCGACTTTAATCTGAGGGCCTCGCGGAATTGCTTGTCCACGCGGACGAACCTGCTGAACATTGTCGGACTGACCGCCAGGCGGCTGGGCCAGCGCGACGGTGCTTGACGGCCCAAGCATTCCGTAGATGGCAACGACTGCGAGAATTAGATGGAATCGGTAGAAGCTGCGCATGGGAGTGGCTTTTACAAATGTGGGCAGGAGAGCGAATAACCAAGGTTGAGATCGCGTGATGTTTGGGGCAAGCAAAACGTCCCCTTTCAGGTTGAAGCTTCAGTATACCAATTGCTACGTTCCGCATTGAAGCCGTCGTATACTTTCGAATCTGCAACAGAATTGGCGAACAGCTCGGAAATTGTTTGACTTGCTCAGGTTCAACCGCAAGAATGGAGGACTTGCGTCAACAAAATCCCTCTTCGTTTTGGTTGTAAATGACGGTGGTTGCCTAGCTGTGTGTTATTCCAAAATTGCTGTCTGGTTGTTCTTCTCAACCCTCTGTTGTATTGCTTGTCGAGTCCACTCACAGACCGACGGAAGTTCCGCGGAGCCTGCTAGCGTTTCAAAACAACCATCGGTAGCTGATTCTGATCGCGCTGCCGATCTCGCATCCTTTGATCATGAGATTAGACCTCTATTGCAGCGATACTGTTATGACTGTCATGCGAATGGAGGGGATAGTGGGAATTTGACATTTGATACGCTAGGGACATCAGAACAATTGCTTGCACCGGAGTTATGGTTCAAGGTTCTGAAGAATGTGCGTGCAGGGATTATGCCTCCGCGAGACCAACCGCAACCGACGCCAAGCGAGCTTCAGTCGTTGGAGAAGTGGATCAAGTCATCGGCCTTTGGTCTTGACCCGGACCGACCCGATCCTGGCCGAGTCACGCTGCGGCGCATGAATCGTATCGAGTATCGCAATGCTGTTCGAGATCTTCTAGGTTTTGATTTCGATGCAGAACAAGCTTTGCCACCCGACGATGTTGGCTATGGCTTTGACAACATTGGAGACGTCTTAAGTATTTCACCGATGCGGCTTGAGAAGTTCTTGGAAGCAGCAATTACAGTCGTTGAAAAGGGTGTTCCGAAAGATACGGTTGTCATCCCAAGCACACTCTATTTGCCCGATGCTTTCGTCGACGAGAATGGTCGAGATGGTGATAGCATGTCGTTTTATAGACAGCGTACTGTTCGAAAGAAGGTCGTCGCACCGTCAGCCGGTGATTACCTAATCAACATTTACTGTAAGATCGATGGTGATGCTATGCCTCGCGATCCGCAGGAGTGTCGCATTCATGTTACGTCAGATGGAAGAGAGTTTTTTACGCAGCAGTACCATTGGGCAGACAATGACTGGTTCGAGGATGATTGCATTGTGCACTGGGAAGCTGGCGAGCACGAGATCGCTTTTACGACCGAGCCGGTGTTTCCTGACCTTAAGCCGCTGCGTTCAAAGATGGATTACCGGATTGTTAGTGTGCGTATTGATGGGCCTATGGATCGAACCCATTGGCAGCATCCGCCTGGGTACGAGAAGCTCTACAGTTTAGATTCGCCGCCCACGGACCCGGCAGAGCGACGGGCGTATGCGACCGACGTGTTGCAACGTTTTGCGACTCGCGCATTTCGTCGGCCTGTGTCTGACGAGACACTTCAGAGGCTAGTAGATTTGGCGGAAAATACGTACTCGTTAGATGGTTTAACATTCGAGCAGGGCATCGCTCAGTCGATTGTCGCGGTGTTAGCTTCACCCAAATTCTTGTTTCATTTTGAAGAGAGCGAACCGACAGACGACAGTCAATCGTTTGCCCGAATCGATGAGCTGAGTCTTGCTTCGCGTCTATCGTTTGCTCTGTGGCGTTCGATTCCTGATGATGCTTTGTTGCAATTAGCACTGGACGGGAAATTGCGAGAGAATCTAGAGGCGACGGTCAAACGAATGGTCGCCGATCCTAAATCTCAAGGATTTGTTGAGGGATTTGCGCAGCAATGGTTGCAGACCAGTGTGGTGATGGATATCCCTATCAACTCGGAAGCGATCATGGAAATGCAGATGACAAAGGCTGAATTGGCAGAAAAAGCGGCGGCCGCGCAGCAGCAACGTGGTCGATTCGGCGGCTTCGGTCCTCCCGGTAATGGCCGCCCGGCTGGAATTGACCAACCACGGCCGCAGCGGCCAGCAAGCCCGGAAGCTCAACCACGAGAGCGTGTTGATTCTGAAAGTTCAGGGCCACCAGATTCCGCAGCGTTACCGAGTTCCACGCCTGCGAATTCGCCCGAAGCCGAGCGTTCGCGACCCGGAGCTGGCGCAGCTAACGCTCCGCCTGGTTTCCCTGGTGGTGGATTTGGTCGTCGACGCGGCCCACCGCCTTATGAAGGCAAGGAGCTTTTGCCCAAGGTCCGGACTGCGATGAAGCAGGAAGTTGAGGCTTACTTTGAGCATATAATGCGAGAGGATCGTAGCGTGCTGGAGTTCTTGCGCAGTGACTATACCTTCTTGAATGCCGATCTTGCCAAGGTCTATGAGATCCCTGATGTCGAAGGGCCTGAGTTGCGAAAGGTCACGCTCCCGGAAGGCAGTCCTCGAGGCGGCGTTATCACGATGGGCAGCGTGCTGACGGTGACCTCGAATCCGACTCGAACTTCACCCGTCAAGCGAGGGAAGTGGATCCTGGAAAATATATTAGGTGCCCCGACGGCGCCGCCACCGCCGAACATTCCTTCGCTGGAAGAAACAATTGCGAATGCTGGGGACCGAAAGCCGACTCAGCGCGAAGCGCTTGCGATCCACAGGGAAGATGCATTGTGTGCATCTTGTCACGAAAGGATGGACCCGCTGGGGTTGGCACTAGAAAACTTCAATGGTTTTGGACGCTATCGCGCCATGGAGTTTGAACAGCCGATCGATCCATCCGGTCAACTCGTAACGGGTGAAGAGTTCAGTCATGTCACCGAGCTAAAAGAAGCTTTGGCAGAGAATCACAGAGCAGAGTTTTATCGCACGCTTGCGACTAAGATGCTGACTTATGTGCTGGGAAGAGGTACAGAGTATTACGATATCGCAACGATTGATGAAATTGCCGAGCGGCTGGAAAAAGAAGACGGTCGTTTCTCCGCGTTGCTCATGGGAGTACTTGAATCGGCGCCAGTGCATAATCGACTTGTATCGACAGCCGTAGTGGCACCCGCTAGAAATGCTATTTCCGAAAGTGAATGATCAAGCTAGCGACCGCTCGTTACGTTAGTCGCATTCGCAAGCAGCGGCGACTGACAAATTAAGTTAGAAACGTTAACATGAATAAGTAGTCCAGGACTTTACGACAGAAAGCGCAATAGTAATGAACGGGAACACGAATAACGTTAGTAAGTCTGTACCGTACCGAAACCACTCTCGACGGCGCTTTCTTCAAGCGGCTGGTTTGGCAATGGCCTTGCCTGCCATGGAGTCGATTTTGCCTCGCGGAATGAGCACGGCCAAAGCCGCAGCTACTTCTGCAAGCACCGCCGCGACAACTGCGACAGGAGCACCACTACGAACAGCATTTCTCTATTTCCCTAACGGAGCGATCCCTGCGGCTTGGTGGCCCACTGGTGAAGGGAAAGATTTTCAGTTGAATCGCACGATGGCGCCGCTGGCTACGGTAAAAGACAAGATTCAAGTCCTTGCCGGATTGAATGATATCTCGGCAAATGCAGGGAGTGATGGAGGTGGGGATCATGCGCGGGCTAATGGCACATTTTTAACGGGTGTTCGGATCAAGAAAACGAATGGCGCCGATTTCTATGCGGGTGTTTCGGCTGACCAATTGATGGCGCAACAGGTTGGGTTGCTGACTCCATTTCGGTCGCTGGAACTTTCGTGCGACGTTGTGTTAAATGTTGGGGCCTGCGACACGGACTACGCATGCGTTTATCAGCACAATCTTTCCTGGAGTTCGCCGACTACGCCATTGACTCCAGAGGTCGACCCGCGACTGTTGTTTGAGAGGCTCTTCGGAGAAGGAACGCCTAAGGATCGGGCGCGAAACTTAGAAATTCGCCGCCAGCAAAAAAGCTCGATCCTTGATTTCCTCAAAAGCGAACGGACGGATTTGGCTCGCGATGCGTCCTTCCGCGACAAGCAAAAACTAGAAGAGTACTATTCAAGCGTCCGCGATATCGAACAGCGTATCACGTACGCAGAAGCCTCTCGTTCTAGCAGGCAGCTTCCAACTCAAGAGGCTCCTTTAGGAATTCCTGCTAGTTACACCGAGTACATGCGGCTTATGTATGACATGTTGCTGCTCGCATTTGAAACGGACTCTACGCGCGTAGCCTCGTTCATGATTGCAGGGGATGGTAACAATCGAGACTTCTCAGAAATTGGTATCAATGATGGTCACCATAACTTGACGCATCACGGTAACAAGGCGGATTGGATCGAGAAGGTTACGCAGATCGATGTTTGGTATGTTCAGCAACTTGCCTATTTTTTGGAGCGGATGGAGGCGACTAAAGACATCGACGGTAACTCGCTGTTGCACAATTCGCAGATTGTGTATGGCAGCGGTTGTGCGGATGGCAATCGACATACACACGTCAATTTGCCAATTATTCTAGCTGGCGGCGGCGGGGGTACTCTCGATTCGGGGCGCTTTGTGGACTGTGATAACGTTCCCTTGTGCAATCTCTACCTAAGTATGATGGATCGCATTGGCGGTGACAAAATCCCAGAGTCGTTCGGAGATTCCTCGGGACGACTGGCAAACATTTAGTCGATCGCTTCACATCGATCGCTTCACGTCGGTTGAGGACAACCGGGCGACGGGACGAACACTTTCAAAATGTTGCCCCAGTACTTTCTACTGGAACTGACAACCTAGGGGAACAAATATCGGAAGAAGTTGCGGATGCTTTGTCCCGGTACGTACGCTACGGGTTGGCCAATGATGCCGCGACCAATCTGCACGTTGTAATTCTCTTGGCCAAAACCAAATAGCGGACGATGCCCAGCGTTGCCGGTCGAATACAAACTTGGCGCTTGATTGGGCATCACCGTCGGTGGAGCGTAAAACCCGGGCTGACCGACGCCTTGCATCGGCTGCATGCCGGGCGCATAAGGGACCATTGGACCACAGGTCGACGCAGAACCTTGTCCTTGAGCCGCATTGTAAACCACCGGCGTCACCATTTGGTAAGCGTCAAATTGACAAGGCCCTTCGGTGACAAACGGCTCGCCGGTGACGACAGGGGCCGTACGTTGATATTGAGGCATGCTGTCGTAAGGGACAGAACTGGTGGATGGCGACGATGAAGGAAACGAAGTGGTGCCAGGCGCGATGGATGTCGAAGGAGACGAGCTTGGAAAGGGCAAGGATGGCTGGCTCGTGCTGGAGTTGGGAAGCACGCTGCCACTGCTCCCCCCTAAGCTTGGAACACTGGTCGAGGGATTGAACGAAGGCGGCGGACTAAAGGACTGTGGCGGTGGGACGACCGAAGACGAAACATTGGGCAGTGCATATCCTTCCTGAAAGGCAGCAGGCGCAACGCCGCTGTCGAGACTCAGGCCAGAACTGGAAGGTACTAAAGAAATCGACGGTTGCACGGACGCTTCCGGGTCTTGCGCATAAAAGGCAATGCGTGTTTCAGGCAACGCGGTGATCAGTGCCTCGCGGGTGTCCATCGGATTGCGGTAACTGACAGGTGTCGTGTAACTGCTAGCGGTGGCTGGTAGTTCACGCGAATAGGTTGGCGGAGGTAGTACTGTTAAAGCGCTTCGATTAAGGTCCGGAAGGATGTCGACAAAGGTCGTTTGGCTCGCAGCGTTGCTTTCGTCGGCGGAATTACTTTCATCGTCCGAAGACCGATAGCCACTAGTAACCTCACGGTCAGCTAATGGTTCTTCCGAAGCGCTGAGCACCAAGTTGCCACCACTCAGTTCGCTGATCTTATTCATCAGCGAGTCGTGATTCCACCGGGTGTCAGGAGGGCTGACGGGCTTGCTGCTAGTCTGCTCAGCCGGCGCGATGTTGATTGCGGCGCATGGGTCATTGTTTACGTGGTAAACCACCGTCCCGCACTGGTCGATCGTGGCGTAATAGGCTGGAGTGACGGCGGACGCGTCGCTGGTACCCAGAGCTGGTCGAACGGTAGCTGCCGCATCGGTTTTCGGAGGTGCGGATTCGGTCGGCTTGGTTTCATAACGTGGTAATTGAAGGCCGCTGTCGGTGCTCGAGCTTTCGGGCGCAGTATTGTAATCGCCGGTAGCAGAGCTCTCTGATTCAGGCGAACTTATTTCGATGGCGGAAGATTGATTCTCTTTCGCTTCGGCAGCCAGTTGAGTTGCTCGAAAAGCTTTAGCGGCCTCGATATCCATCTGGACGTTCGCATCGGTGCGCTGCAGCACGCTGAGCTTCAGGCTGAGATTGTCGATTGGAGTTGGTTCCAAAGCGTACACTACCGGCGAACTGAGGCCTAGCAGCAATAAACTTGACAGCAATCTGCGGTTGGTTCGAAGAGAAGTGATTGCGGGCATGTATGTTTCTCCAAGGCGGAAGTCTATAAGTTGCTTATATCTTAATCGGAGCAGGGGAATCCCAAACCCAAAAACTGGAAAGCAGGGAGCGGGGCGGAAAGGTTCTCAATTCGTCGATATTTTTGAGACATCTACATAACGAAACTTGCCTCGAGCTCGATTCGCAAGCTGTTCAATCCAACGCCCATCACCTTGGTTGCTGCCAACGCCAAATTGGATCGCATGGATGGTAACTTGGCCGGAATCTGCCCGAGCAATTACTTGATCGATCTGGCGTTGCGACAAGCTGGGGTCGGCACCGTCGGTCAAGAAGAATACCACGTCTGGTTTCAGATCCATCGCCAGCAGTAAAGCTCGATAGTGCTCAGTGCCACCGATCGGCAGAATGTTTTTGACATAATTGGCTGCCGCCTCCTTCTCGATATCGTTGGCAAAGATCAGTCCTGGAGATCGTCCCAGCGAGCCGAAATAACGAGAAGGCTGGTCGTTATAGAAGATGATTTGAAACTGGTTGACGCGTCCCAAAGATTGAATCGAATAGGCCAGTTCACTTTTCGCTCGCTGCATGGGAGTGCCGCTGTAGGCGCTCATGCTCTCCGAGTAATCCACGACGTACACAAAAGCGCTGCCTTGTCCTTCAATCCCCATAAAAGACGTCTTCGTTTTGGCCGCGTTTCCTCGGGTATCTCCGCCCGAGCCTTGGCCGCTGAGTCCAGCGTTTCCAACGCCGCCGGCGTCGGCACCCGATACGGAGACGCCGCTGAGCGCGTCTGCCAAGGGGCCGAGCAGTTCTTGCATGGACGCATCTACCGCATTTGCCGAGCTGGAGGAAGCTGCCTGACTACTGAGTGCCTCAGACAACAGTTCCGCACTCGCGGAAGACTTATTGCCGCCACCTTGCAATTCATATTCAACGCCAGACGTTTTATGGTGAGCCAGTGCCAAGCCCACGGGGCGATCTCGCTGACCGCCCGTGCCTTTGCTAATCGGTTGCCATAAAGCTGCGATGATCAATATCAGCGCGGTATGGATCAAGGTGCTGCCCAGCCAAGCGCGTCGGTTGGCGGGACCATTGTTTAGCGTGAACGGCTGGCTACGGCGCGACCGCAAATACGTGGGGGCATTATCCGTCGCTAATGGGTCGATAGGGTCGGCCACTTGAGAATCATTCACGACAGGCCCCTGGACTCGCCGCGGTGGTTGGGGAGGACCTGGATCGCGTCCGGTTGGGTGCATGAGATCCCCGTTTGGAAAAGTGGACAAATCTTTGCGAATTCAAAGGTTCTGTGTTACAAATTATAGTCCTAATCTTTAGAAAAAGCTAACACCCAATCTCAATCGGAGCCCATTCCTATGTCGCAGTCCCTTACCAGCGTCAAATATCTGAAGCTTTGTTTACTTGGTTTTGCACTCGCTGTCAGTCCGTTAACGGTGCATGCCGATGACGAGGAAGCATCATCCAGCGAACCGCAGTCGATGAAAGGCAAAGTCACCCGCGTGATTGACGGTGATTCCATTGTGGTTAAATCTGCATCCGGCGAAGAAACGATCCATTTGGATGGAATCGATGCACCTGAGTTTAAACAGGCTGGCGGTGACAAGGCGACCAGCTTTCTCAAAAAGTTGGTGTACGAAAAAACGGTCGAAGTTCGCTGGGATAAGAAAGACAATTATGGCCGCATTTTAGGGATGGTTTACTATGGCGAAAAGGACATCAACCTGGAGATGGTTGCCAAGGGGTGGGCGTGGCACTACGAGCGTTATAATAAGAGCGAGCAGTTAGCAGAAGCACAGAAAGCGGCTAAAGAAGCCAAGCTTGGTCTTTGGGAAGAAAGCGATCCCACTCCGCCATGGGACTATCGCAAGAATAATCCCCGCGAGCAAAAATAGTTTGTTGATAACGGCAAATACATGATAGTACAACGACTGGAAGTCCGTTGTACTATTGGCTGACAAGCGAATTTGGCCTGCTACGTTTCTCAGAGCGCTTCGTAGTCCAGTTCAAAAGGTTCCATGAAATGCTTCAAGTCGCCGGTCTCGATGCCTTTGGTTAGCCATTTCTTGCGTTGTTTGGAACTTCCGTGCGTGAACTGCTCGTGGCGAACCTGACCAGTGGCACGTTTCTGCAAAGTATCATCGCCGATTTGATTTGCAGCTACCAGCGCTTCTTCGATATCGCCCTTTTCCAAAATCTGTTTGGTTTCTTGAGCGTGACGAATAAAGACACCTGCCAGAAAGTCCGCTTGCAACTCGGTACGAACGCTCAACTGATTACCTTGGATTTTCGAAGCGCGAGATTGCAACCGCTGAACTTGCTCGGAGATGCCCAACTGATTTTGTACGTGATGAGCGACTTCATGGGCTACGACATACGCCATTGCCAAGTCGCCTTTGGCGCCCAGCTTTGTCGATAGCTCGTTGAAAAAATCCAGATCTAAGTACACGTTGGAATCGCCTGGGCAGTAGAACGGGCCGACAGATGATCCAGCGACACCGCAAGCCGATCGCACTTGGCCGGTAAACAGAACCAGCTTGGGTGGGACATAAGTTTTACCAAGCTCGGTTCGGAACAGTTGGGTCCAAACGTCTTCGGTATCTTTCAAGACAACACCAACGAATCTGCGCAAGGGTTCTTGGCGAGGATCTGGGGCTTGACGTGTCGCAGCCGCGCCGCTGTCCGCAGTAGGACCCGCTTGCTGCAAGATCTGCTTTGGATTTGCACCCAAAAGAATTGCCAAAAACATAATGATCAGCGTGCCCAACCCGCCACCGATGGCCAAGCCACCGCCGGCTGGCAGCCCTCGTCGATCTTCTAAATTTTGGCTTTCTTCTCTGCCTTCCCAACGCATGATGTGACCTCGAATGGAGAATTTAATGGAATCGGTAAGTGTTTTTGAGAGGCTACCTGTAAGGCAGCATCCGCGTATCATAATATCTTCCGGCTAATTGTTCATGCCAAGGGTACGAGGATTTCCCAATTTCTCAAGTGAGGTCGCTTGTGTACAACGTCCAACAGGCTTCCGGTTTGCAGGGCCGAACCGTCTTTGTTGCCCCCAACGCAACCGTTGTTGGGGATGTGACCATCGGCGACTACTGCTCGATTCTGTTTGGCGCGGTGTTGCGTGGCGATACGGCACCGCTAGCGATAGGCCCTCGAACCAATATCCAAGACTTGTGTTGCCTGCACGCAGATCCAGGGTTCCCTTGCAGCCTTGGAGCAGACGTGACGGTGGGGCACCGCGCGATCGTGCATGGGGCGACGATTGCGGATCATGTCCTGATTGGAATCGGGGCCATTGTGCTTAATGGCGCCTCGATTGGTGAATGGTCTATTGTTGCCGCAGGCGCGTTGGTGCCGGAAGGCCGCACGATTCCGCCTCGGTCGTTGGTGATGGGTGTGCCCGGCAAAGTCGTCCGCGAAGTTTCCGATGAAGATATCGCCATGATTCTGCACGCGGCGGAACACTATGTTGAGTTGGGGGCCGCTTATCGAGTGGCAGCAGTCCGGTAAGCGTAGGCCGGAGCAAGCAAAGGTCTGCCGGAACTTCGGTCGCTAAAGGTTGGCGACGTTGAAGGATACAGTTGGTCTTTTCTGGTGGGCTGTGCGTGGTTTGGGCAAGGGGGAGCGACCTTGTTGCCGGCCTACGCTACTGCTGCATTTGTAACCAGAAGTCTTTGGTCGATTGCTCTCGCGTTAAAGTCGCTCGGTTTTTTTCATCAACGATTCGCTGCTGCTCTGCCTGCGACTGCGGAGCGGGATAAGCGATCATCGCTTGGAATGGCAACGGTAAACTTGTCTGACCAGTGATCGTGTTTAAATCTGCGTCTTTGTCCCAACCTACACTGTGCAGCAGATAATGACGAGCATAGCCTGCTGCTAGCTCTTCTTGCGGCGCTGCAAATCGCAAAATCAACTCGTCGCCACTACCCATGACCACCATGTGGTCATCGTCAGTTTGCACGATCGATTTGCAATCGCCATAACGAGTAAATAGCCCCGACATGGGATTCCATTTCGGCAGCATCGATACCCAATGGTAGTCATACAAGTGCGGTTGCCAACGCTCTCGCGTCAGCAATTCGGAGTAGCCGCGATAGCGTAGCGTGGCTGCGACCAAATCTAGTTTTGATGCTTGATGGATTGGAATAAACTCGCCCTCGATAAACCACGCCCTGTCCCAGTACAACTCTGCAGACGTTGTGATCCGAATCGCTTTGGTCGTTGAATCAATCACGTCTTTCAGATCGATCACAATCGTCTTGGGTTTGCCTCCTGGAAAGCCCATGAAAGCGAGCTTTTCTTCGACTTTTCCCGATACATCAACCGTTGACAACGAAGGAGGGCGGGGGGGCTGACGCAGAGGGTCTTGGTCGATACCGATGTTGAGCGAAGTATCCGTTGGATGCAACCAACCTGTTAAGCTTAACTGGGACTGCTGTCGATTGAGTCCGTCGGGCAATTGGATTTCCAGATAATGTTCGGATACCAAGCCTTGGCAGACATACGCTTGCCACGGTCGCGAGTATTGGCCATCGACCGCCGACAACTCCCCAGTCCAATCGCGGCCAGCTTGGTCAACGATCTTCGGTGCAGCTTTTTGTACCGAGGATTGCCACATGCCGGGGGTGGCGATGTGAGGCGGCCCTACCTTCTCATTGCTAGTTACTTCCCAATCGGAAGGATGGTCAAAGTACAACAATTCGACTTGGTCAAAATACGCCGCTTCCCAAAGCTCTTCGGTAATGCGAATCTCATGCGCGCCATCGTGTAACTGCATCAGGTTTGACGGGATCGACAGATACTCCCAACGTCGGTCGGGCAACGTTTGACCTCTTGCAATTTGTAACCCTAACGGCGCGTTCCACAACAAGTCGGTCACCAGTTGCCAACGCTGGCCATCCCAACCGTACAAGAAAGGACACGAACCTTTCAGTTCTTGCTTTTCTTCAATCAATTCATTCTTTGCCGGGTCGACGATGGTTTGCGTCAAGCCATTAGGAAAGATTACTCGCAAACTGTAAGCGTTAGCTTGTGGTTGCAAACCGAAATGCGTGACGTCTTGATCGATCACGCGTGCTTGGTAACCACTGGTCGTGAACAGTTCCAACGTGGTTCCAATCGCATACTCATTGATGCGTCCACCACCATTGTTATCGGCAATCCCTTTGATGCGCAGATGCAGGTAATCGCCTGCGGGTACATTTGCAGGTGTCCAAATTGAAACGGATTTGTTATCGTTGCACAGCAAAGCTACTGTTCCGTTGTTCTGCAAGTCATACGTGGATTGGAAGCGGATCGCATTGCTTTGAGTATCGGTTTTCGCATCGAATCCGAAGGCTTCTTGGGCCGATTGCCAATGCACAGACGTTTGGTCCGCATGCTGAATTAACAAGTCTAATCGACCATCGTTGTTGAGATCCAATGGGCTAACTTGTCGCGTATCGTTCAGTTTGATGTCGACGGCATCCAGCACGCTCACGGTTCGGCCCGGTACGGTGCTTGTGCGTAAGACATGGTAACCTGTGTCAGTCGTTGCGATCCAGTCCCAAGAAACGTTTCCATCGAGCTCTGCGGCTTGCAGTTGACGGGCGTTCGCCAAACCAGACCATTTGGCATCCATCTCGCGGTACATGAATTGCCCGTGTTGAATGTTCTCTAAACGGCCGACGCCATCGGCGAAGGAAAGAAGAATGTCAACATCGATATCTCGGTCATAATCGCAAGCCGCAATCGCAGTCACGATCCGCTCTGGCGGTGGAAGCTCGCTATTGATACTTGCATCGCGGAAGTTTCTTGCGCCGCGATTCTCAAACAGGCGAACTTGGCCATCGATCAAAGCGATCAAATCGAGATCACCGTCGGCTTCCATATCGAATGCCAAGATTTGCGTGACCACGCCTGAGTTGGGCAGACTGGTTATCTCTGGTGATACCAGTTCGCTGATCGGTTGCAATGTGGCGGGATCAAATCGCAACGAGATGACGTGCAAGCCTTGTTCTGTCCCAATCACGATGTCGCGGACCGTTGAGTGCCGTGAGTCGGTTACGACTTCGTTGGGGTTGTCGGCGGAGGGGCGTTGGCCGACATCGCTGCGAAGTTCCGATTTGACTTCGTAGAGATCGACGGGCTTAATACAGAGGATCTTGGAAGGCAGTTCGATTGTAAAGAGCTTGCGCAGTTCAATGGCTTGGCCGTTGTCGGAACCCAAAGTTGGACGTTCGGTGAATTCCAGAAGCGACACTTCCGTTTCCGTGGCAATCAAAATCTCGGGACGCAGATCGACGTTCCAGTCGAACCACTGGGCATCAATGACGGGTGAATCATAAGCAGGTAGCATTAGCGCGGTTTCATTCCATTCAATGAAATTAGAGCTGATGAGCGTGGTTGGATCGACAACTGCAATCGAGGGAGGAGCCTTGTATTGCCGGTAGGCTTGATCCAATCGAATCATGGATAGTGGTTCGATGTCGGCTGTCGCATCAGCATCCGCTTTTTGAATGGTCGTCATTCCGACAAACACGTTGATCCATTGGGATGCTGCCAAGAAAAAACTGTCTGGGTCTGTTGAGGCATTCAGGGACGTTTGCTTAAGCTGCTCAGCCAGATCCAGCCCGTTGACCTGACGGTTCATTAACCAAGCTTGAGGTTTGGCAATTTCGATGGCGGTGTCGACTAAGTCTACTAGCGAGAGGTCTTCTTGTAACTCTTTTAAGCGGAACAAGCGAGCTAACAGATAACCATTGCGGGGGTTTTCACGTACGGCGATTTCGAGCGGCTCTTTGACTTTTTTCGTAATGCTCGGATCTAGCCGTTCGAGGGATTCTGCCAAGCTAGCAAGTTTGGCGGTGAGCACTCCGTCGCCCGGAAACTGCTGGAGGTACTTCAGGATTCGATCGACGAGCGCGTTTTTCAGCGTCCGCTCCATAGCCGGCGGCAACTGGCCAATACGCCGTTCGTTTAGGATGACATCCAGCCGAGCAAGTTCCACATTGTTGGGCTCTTGAACTTGGGCTGCGGCGATCGACGCAGCGATCTGTTCAAACAATTCTGGAAAGGTAGCACGAATCTGAGAGCGGGTCTCTTCGGTGGTTTCTGCCGCTGCCAGTTGCTCGCTAGCGATCGTAATCTTGGTCAGCAACGCGATAGCTTTATTTTGTAAGAAGGCCGCGTTTGAAGGATGCTTCGCAAGCAGTTCGTCCAGCAGAGACAAGGCTTCGTCTGCTTTCAGATTTTCCATCCGTGAAACTGCTTGAACAAGCTTCACCGATTCCTCTTTGGTGAGGTTGTCTGGCTGGGCGTCCGGTGGAGGTTGGATTGCTGTTTTGCGGCTCCACCAGTCAGATTGCCAAATCGCAATCGCGACCACGGCCGCGATCGCGAGCAATGCCAGGCCCAGCCCAACTTTTCTCATTTGCGTATCCTGTGCCTTAACTGGCGGCTAGCTTGCGCAGGACGGTCGGCAGGATGCCACCGTTGCGGTAGTAATCGATTTCGACTGGTGTGTCGATGCGAACGAATGCTTCAAACGATTTAGTCGAGCCATCTGGTGCGGTCGCTTTGACGACGATGGTACTGCGAGGTTGGAGGCTATCATTCAGGCCTTCGATCGCGAATTCTTCTTCGCCGGTGAGTCCTAATGTCTTGGCATTTTGACCAGGCATGAATTGCAATGGAAGCACGCCCATACCGACCAAATTGCTGCGATGGATGCGCTCGTACGAAATCGCAATAACCGCTTTGACGCCTAGCAGTAAAGTTCCTTTGGCTGCCCAGTCGCGGGATGAACCCGTACCGTATTCGGCCCCAGCCAAGATAATCAACGGCGTGTTCTTTTCCTGATAAGCCATTGCGGCATCGTAGATTGGCATGACGTCGCCACCAGGCAACAGTCGTGTGACACCGCCTTCGATACCCGGTGTCAATTCGTTTCGGATGCGGATGTTTGCAAACGTGCCACGCACCATGATACGGTCATTTCCGCGGCGGGCTCCGTAGCTATTGAAATCGCGCGGTTCAACACCATGCTCACGCAAGAAACGGCCTGCAGGACTGTCTTTTGCGATCGAACCTGCTGGCGAAATATGGTCGGTAGTTACTGAATCGCCCAGCATCGCCAGCACGCGAGCGTTCTTGATAGGCGCAATGCTGCCAGTCGCTTCGGCTACTTTCTCCAAGAACGGTGGATGTTGGATATAAGTACTGCCTGCATCCCATGAATACAGCTCGCCAGCGGAAACTGGGATCGCGTTCCAAGCTGCGTTGGAGGTGAATGCGCTTTGGTACTGATGCACGAACATTTCTGGCTGGACGGCTTGTTCCATGGTAGCGGCCACTTCATTTGCACTTGGCCAAATTTCACGCAGATAAACGGGCGTGCCATCGCGGTCGTTGCCGATTGGTTCTTTTTCAAAATCGATATCAATACGACCAGCCAGCGCATAAGCCACGACTAGCGGTGGGCTAGCAAGATAGTTAGCGCGTGTATGCGGGTTGACGCGGCCTTCGAAATTGCGGTTTCCACTCAACACGGCGGTGGCGACCAAGTTCCCTTCGGTGATCGCCGCTGCGACAGGATCAGGCAGTGGCCCGGAGTTGCCAATGCAGGTCGTACAGCCATAGCCAACCGTTTGGAAGCCCAGCTTATCCAGCGAATCGCTGACCCCAGCGGCATCAAGGTAATCGGTTACCACGCGGGAACCTGGAGCCAAACTGGTTTTGACATAGGGGGCAGACTTCAAGCCCCGAGCGACCGCTTTTTTGGCCAACAAGCCAGCTCCCAACATCACCGATGGGTTTGAGGTGTTCGTGCAGGAAGTGATCGCCGCGATGACGACTGACCCGTGGCCGATTTGGCTGGTATGTCCGTTGTCTTGCACTTTTGCCGTCGAGGATAGCTGTTCCGTCGTAAGTCCGAAACCACGCTCGGCAATCGGAGCGGTCAGCGCCTTGTTAAAGCTTTGTTTGACGTTCACCAAAGCCACTCGATCTTGCGGACGCTTGGGTCCTGCCAGAGCTGGTTCAACGCTGCCTAAGTCCAACTGCAAGGTCTTTGTGTACTTGATCTTGGAAGCAGATGCGTCCAAGAACAAGCCTTGTTCCTTGGCATAACGTTCGACCAAGTTGACCAAAGAAGCGTCGCGGCCGGTGCGTCGCAGGTAACGTAGAGTTTCACCATCGATCGGGAAGAAACCGACGGTCGCTCCGTATTCGGGAGCCATGTTCGCAATCGTCGCACGGTCTGCCAAAGTCATCTTTGCGACGCCTTCGCCAAAGAACTCGACAAATTTGCCGACGACGCCTTCCTTTCGCAGGATTTCGGTCACACGTAAAACAAGGTCGGTGGCCGTGGCAGTTTGTGACATTTCGCCGACGATTTCAAACCCCACAACTTCCGGCATCAACATATACAGCGGTTGTCCCAGCATGGTCGCTTCGGCTTCGATACCGCCCACGCCCCAGCCCAGTACGCCCAGACCGTTGATCATCGTCGTGTGCGAGTCGGTGCCCACCAAGGAATCTGGATAAGCTACCGGGCCTTTGGCGTCGGTGCCTTGGAAGACCGTCGACGCAAGGTACTCGAGGTTGACTTGGTGCACGATACCCGTGTTGGGAGGTACCACGCGGAAGTTGTTGAAGGCTTGCTGTCCCCATCGCAAAAACTCATAACGTTCACGATTGCGCTCAAATTCTATCTCGACGTTTTTCTCCAATGCGTTGGCGCTGCCAAAAAAGTCGACTTGGACCGAGTGGTCGATGACCAGATCGACGGGAATCAACGGATTTATTTTCTTAGGATCCCCGCCCAGCGCCTTCATGCCTTCACGCATGGCGGCTAAATCGACCACGCAAGGTACACCGGTAAAATCTTGCAACACGACGCGAGCTGGCTTAAATGGAATCTCAATCTCTGCAGGTTTGGCCGCATTCCATTTTGCCAAATGCCCAACGTCTTCTTCGGTGACCTCGTACCCATCGCAATTCCGCAGCAGCGATTCCAGCAGGACGCGAATCGAATAGGGAAGTTGAGAAACGTTTCCGACTCCCATCTCTTCAAGCTTGGCGAGGCGATAGTATCCAATTTCGCCATCGCCTAATGATAAAGTGGCTCGAGCGGAGAAGGGATCGTGTTTCAGTGCGGCACTGGTCATAAGTTGAAATTTCCGAAACTGATAAATTAAGTAGACTCAAACTGCAAATAATCGGCGAAAACGAAGTCGCGCGCCTCAGCCTGCCTTGCCTGCGACAAGGCGATTGTAGCTAACGACCTGCGGGTTGTCATCGGTTAACCTGAGGATGTCTGCCACGAACTAAATCCTTGGCATTTTTGGCCAACAACCATCGGCAAGGGCTGCCGATCTCGTTTGACTATAACCGATAGCGTTGCCAGGAATGGACTCAAATCGATGTTAGTCTGGGGTGACTTGTCGTTTTGCGGGGACTTTGTCGTAAATGCGGAAAGTTCTGTGCGCAACGGTCGTAGCGGATCGATGGATAGACAACGGGGCCCCGCTGGGCAACCGCAAGCTCACCGGCCAAGGGCGGAATCGCTCCTGGCCAAGCAATCTCGGAGTATCATCGATGCGTCAAAAGTCCTACCCACGTCTATCCGTACTTCTACTACGTGCCAAGCTGTCGGCAGTGCTGTCAGCCAATCTTCTGTTTGGCTGCCAGGCGACCATCGGCCTGGCTCCCTTGCAAGCCTGCGATAAATGCAATTTGAACTCCGCGTCGGCACCTGCTGCCTACGGGTGCACCAGTTGCGGAGAAACGTGCGGACCCCGTACCAAGCCTTTCAGTGTGCTGAAACTTGGCAGCTTGGTCGATGGCATGGATCGAGCGACCGATAGCTTTGAACGTTCGCTTTTAGGCAGTTCTCACCATCGAATCGCCAAAAGCTGTGACGCATGCGATCACAACGGAATGTCCTACCAACATCCTTGGCAGATGAACGCGGTGCCCCTCATGGCACCGCAAAGCTACGGGGCTGGAGAAGGCCACACCCCTCCCACTTTGCCACAGGTACATCACGACGGAGGGCATCTCACCAATTCTCATGACCATGTTGGCACGGAAAAGCTCGCTCCACCACAACCCGCCAGCAAACCCAACAGTTTTCCTCCATCCAATTCGGTTCCATCTCTAACCGTGCCACAGTCCTTGCCCAACGAGGACTATCAGCACAATCCGTTTCGGGACGATGCACGACGTAACGCTCCCAATGCTTCCCCGAAATTGAATAGGTACACACAAGATGCCAATGCTTCTCAAGCGTTGTCTCCCAAAAACGTGGCTGCGAACTTGCTAGAGCGGCACAGCCAAACGTCTCGAGTTGCACAGCCAGCAGATGCTCGCACTCACGCAACGCAAGCCGAACGGCCTTACTCGCGAGCGTACCAACCACAAGCGTTCATCGAGCAACAGAAGATAGCTGAGGCGGCCGCAAAGAAGCAGTTAGAGTCGCTCGCATCGCCAACCGAAAACTCAGCGGTCCAAGTTGCGTCGGCCAGCGGCGTTCGCATTAAGGTCAACGAGTCCACTCCATCTCCTGCGACTTCCCGCAATCGAGTCCCCGAAGCGCGACGGGCGGTTTACGAAGCTCCGGTTGCTGAGGCGTTTGATATGGTTCGCCCCGCTACTGCAATTGGGCTTTCCAATTAGAATACTGGCAATGGTGACTGCGCTAGCGAACCCAGTCAACATGGACCTGCAGGGCCGCAGCGGTCCGCCCGATCATGCCGACGGAACGATACGACGCATGGCGTCCTTCCTCCCGTTCGCATATGGAAACGCTGATGTTTTATCCGGTGTTCGAGCGAAGCTCGCAGTTTGTAGTCTGGTTCTTGACTGCCTGTCTGGCCAGTGGCGGATCGCTGGCTTGGTCGCAAGATCAACCGCTGGTCACAATTCGCTTGGTCGGTGATCCGGTGATGCAAGCCGGGACGCGGGCGTTGGGCTCTCTTCATATCGATAACGCTGGTGCCCAAGCCACCAAAGTACAACTGCAATGGAAGCTGGCGTTCGATTCCCAAATGATCGAAGGTGTGTCAGACCAAGCCAGTCAGACAATCGCTTCAGAATTAAGTTCAACGACGCAGAGCATTGTCGCAAGTGGCACTAGTCAACACCAGATCGATGCGTCATCTAACAGCATGCTGGAACTAAGCAGTTCGGAACCTCTTGCGCCTGGAGCGTATCGTCTGCAGTGGACAGTGCAAGGCCATGACGATTCGATGCTAGGTTGGGCGCATCTGTTTGTTCTGCCAAATGATGAGGTCGATAAAGCCCAGACGCGTCGTTTTGGTATCAACGGTTCGAGCTTGGCTCTTGCCGAGCTCAATTCCAAGTGTGGTTTTGGATGGATCCGCTTTGAAAATGGCAAATGGAACATGTCTTCGACGGCCCGCGATGCCTATGCGTACGATGGGTCGGTTGCGCCGTGGCATGTCAATCAAGATTTGATTTATCAGACATGTCGCGATCACAACATGATGATTCTGCCATACGTCTTTCAGACACCTGAATGGGCAAACTCTGCTGGGCCAGAGGTGAAGGTGAATCGAGCAGGCTATCCGCCTCAAGATACCGCCGACTATGGCGAAGCGATCTTCCAGATGGTCGCTCGCTACGGATCTCGGCAGCATGACGCCTCGAAACTGAAGACGAACGACAAAAAGTCTGGCTTGAACAAAATCGATGCGGTTGAGTTATGGAATGAACCGAATCTAGTGGGACCAACTTGGGCTGCATTCGTAGGGCCGATCGATCGCTATTTCGATGTCATGCGAGCTGGTGTGGAAGGAGCTCGCAAAGCGGATCCTGACTTGTTGGTTACTTCCTGCGGATGGGCGGGAGTCGAACTCGCGACCCTGCAACAAATGACCGACTATCGATACGCCGACGGCAAATGCCCTTTGGATTTGGTCGATGTAATCAACGTGCATTTCTATTCAGGTGTGCAAGAGCCTGAGATTGCTCTCGAAGATCCAAACATCCGCAAGGAAAAAACGTCAGCACCGGAGATGACTTATCTGGACCAGATTGACCAGTTGATACTGTGGCGTGATCAACACAAACCAACAGCCGAGATCTGGTTGACGGAGACAGGTAACGATGTTGGTGGCCCTATTGGATTGTCGGAACGCAAGCAAGCTGCGAAATTGCCGCGAGTGACTATGATTACGCTAGCACGTGGCATCGATAAGGTCTTTATCTATCGCGAAAGTGGCTCAAAGCCGTCGATGCATGCCGGAGCGGGACTCATTCGCGATGATGGAACCCTGCGGCCATCTTGGTTCACCATGGCGACCATGATGCGTCAGTTACAGGGCTTTGACGGTAAAGCGGAAAGACTCCCGCATGCCGATCCGAACGTATGGCTCTTGCAATGGAAGAACGACCAGCGATCGGTCATCGCCGCTTGGGCCATCGGCGAGCCGGTCCAGTTGCAGGTCAGCGAGTTGTTAGGAGAGCAATTCCCAGCAGTTCTAGTAGATGCATTCGGGCATCGTGTAGAGCTTGAAGCTTCTGCGAGCGTCACGCTTGGGGAGTTTCCTGTGTACCTACAAGCCCAACCCTAACGAGGAACGCATCCGCTCGGACGGGACTCTCATTATATGATGCCTACCGCGCACGAATGCAGTAAAGAAAGTCAACGCCGCGAAAGAAGATCGCGCCATTTGCTACCGCTGGAGTCGACCAAAATGTGTCGTCCAGCTTACCGCCTCCCAGTACCTTCATTTCACGACCGGCGGCAAAGATCACCGCTGAACCATTCTCGTCTAGCAAGAGCAGTTGATCGCCGATCGACAACATACTCGCTGCAACGGTGCTCAAATTTGGCACCCGCTCCTGATAAATCCGTTGGCCTGTAGCAGCGTCATAGGTCCGCAGAATGTTCTTGTCGATTACGTAAACCAGTTGCCCGTCAGCAACCGGCGACGCCATGCCGGGGGCCGCTTTCTCTTGCAGCCACTGGCAATATTCAAAGCTCTCATTCTTTTTGGTTGGACTGATGTCCCCAGTTGCTCCGGCCTTGATCGCGAATAGCGTGCCTTTCGAAAATGGATCGCTGCCTCCAAAGTAGATGGCCGTGTCGTCAGCACAAACGGAACAAGCCGTTGCGGCTTTGACATTACTGGCTGTCCAAAGCAACTCGCCGCTGGACGGATCGAAACTATCGACTTGCTCACCGGCCGATACGATCAACTCGGTCCGTGACGCATTGGTCCAAACAATCGGAGTACTCCACGCCGAGCCTGTGGACTGACGAGCCTTTTGCCAAACGACTTCGCCGCTCCGAGCGTCGATACAGTAAATGTCCGCGGACTCTTCGCTGAAATTCTGCAAGTATATTTTGCTGGCATGGATAGCCAGCGAACTTCCCGTGCCAAAGCCATTATTCATCTTGTGCGGCTCAAAGTCTCGCTGCCATAGCAAATTGCCGTCATGTGAGAGGGCGGCGAGCTTACCAATCGAGCCAAACCAAACGTAAACGCCTTCTGCATCAGCGACCGGTGATTCGGTTGCGTAAGTGTTGGAAGGGTGCGTGGGGAATGGCGGCTTGCCTTGTGTTAGGGTCTGTGTCCAAAGGATCGATCCGGAAAGTGCGTCGATACATTGAGTCTGCCATTGGATGTCGATGTCCGGGGCTCGCGTTAGGCCGCCCAAGCCCATGCTTTGCGGCATCTTTACGCCATCAGCAAACCGCTTCGGCTTGGCTAGATCGTTTGCATAAGCGGCTGTGATGTAGACGCGATTGTTCCACACGATTGGCTGCGACCAACCAGAGCCTTGCATGGGAATCTTCCAGGCGATGTTTTCTTCTTCCGACCAATTTAACGGGATCACCTGAGCCACAACTCTACCGTCTCCCGTCGCACCTCGAAATTGAGGGAAGTCATCTGCCACGCACAAAGTGCTGCGAACCATGAAGCTGAAAACCAACAGGCCGACGATCGTATTGTTCATAGAAATCTTACCAAAAAGGGCTTGGCGCAAACTTAAACGCTCTCCAGCGATGCGTTCCATTGGATTTCCGCATCATACCATGGTTACTGTGGTGTACTGTCGCGGCAACCATAGTATTCCTCTCTGGCAAGTGTGCGTAGCATTGCGAAGGCGACAAGAATCTGCACTACTTTCTCAGCTCGCTCGGGTTCTTGCCATGAATTCTTTTGAATGCTCGATAGAAGGTGGTCAAGTCATCGAAGCCGCACTGAAAAGCGATCGAAGTAATCTTTCGATCCGTTTGTCCTAGCAGCAACTCCGCGTGGCGGATGCGAAGCAGGTTGACGTACTCAAGCCATGTTGTCCCTGTGCGGATCTTAAAGCGATTGGTAAACGTGCGGCGAGACATGCCTGTGGCGACCGCCGCATCTTCCAACGACAGCGACTCAAAGAAGTTGCGATGCAGCCAAGCCAAGTAAGCCTCCAGCAATGGGTCGTCCGAGACTCTCGGTTCGTCTTTCGTCACCGAAGAACGCTTCAGTGCTGGACTGACGCCACGGAGCTTCGGCGGATGGAGGACTAGCGAAAGTTCGGCCAATAAGTCCATTGCGGCAGCGATACTAGACAGTTGACTCGCCGCATCCGCTTGATCATTCAAATAAAGAATCTTACGTAAACGCTGTTCGATTCTGAGCGACCGTAGCAATGCAACTCCATACACGCCCCTGACGAAATCCGCGATTACGGAAGCAACACAGGGGATTTTTCGCGAGTCAATACCAAGCCCGTAGAGCGAAATGGGAGATTTTGGGAAATCGATGATGCGATGATGGACTTGAGCTGGCACCAGGACTAAATCACCAGCGACACAACTGTTTCGCTTGTCTTGAAATTCAATTTCACCACTCCCTTCCCGAATCAGTAGCAGCTTGAAAAACGGATGGATCGTAATCGGCATTGCAAACGACTGCTCATGGCGACTTTCAAACGCCCATAATCCATTGGGACGCAGATCAGGCGGCACGGGAGTCGATCGCGTTTGCGTAGGAGATTGGAAAGGAGGTGATGGTTTTGACATGGGCTAGAACTTGGCACCGTCGGAAAGAGGTTCCAACGGATATAGGGCGACGGCAAATACTATAAAGAGACGAAGGATGTGAAGTCGCGAATCAAGGCCGAACACCTCGGATCATTAACTTGGCTTTTCCAAAGCAGACGATTATCCCTATTTCACAACCAGTCAATCGTAGGTGAGTCTGCATGGTGCGGACTGCACGGGCTGAGATGTCATCATAAATCGCATCCACTTGCACGCATACAAGATTCTCAACAAGGATTGGTGTGATGTTGCTGCGGGGGAGTCTTCGTTCGTGAAACGTAGGCTCGACAACTGTATCGTCCAAGCAGTTTAGCCCACGCGAACGCCATTCTATCACGGCTAGTTTTCGATATGTGGTGGTAGTGTACCCTACGCCAAAAAGACGATGTAACTCAAGAATCCCTTCGCGAATCGTGCGCAGCACCGTTTTGTGTTTCGTTTGGACGATGTTAGAAATGCAGTCGTAGTCTTCATCAAGCGGGACATCGCGAGGGTCGAACGGCACTCGCTCGATGATCGCTCGGTCCATGGCAAAGTTCACTAACAGACCAAGTCGCAATTTCCAAAACTTGAGATAACACAGCAATTGCGTATAGTTCTCGGGGGCAAATCCATCAATATTATGCTTGAGTTCAAGTATCACTCGGTTGGCGATAATTAAGTCTGGTACAAAGATATCCGCCGTTTGGCCTTTATAAATAAATTCCCTCCGCGTGGCGGGTTTGGCGACGAACGGAAGACCTTTCTCAACCAGTCGCTGCTCCGTTGCCTTCTGGTAACACTCCTCTCGCACCCCTGGTCCGACTTCGTTGTGGACGTCGAAGATGCATCCATTGATAAGATACGATAGCTCTTGGTGGATGACCTTATTCGCATTACGCTGAGAATCTTGCATGAAATCGTCCCTTCATTATCTCAGTGCCCGTTATTTCCACCGAATGAAAAGAGTCCGACGAATATCAGGCGCACATTCGTTGGTCTCCCTCGATTCGTTGGCTATTCTACTGCACTGCATTGTATGCAACTCCGCTAGCCGGTGGCGAAGGTCGTTATTTCCACCGAATGAAAAGAGTCCGACGAATATCAGGCGCACATTCGTTGGTCTCCCTCGATTCGTTGGACGTTCTACTGCTCTACATTTTATGCCACTCCGCTGGCCGGTGGGGAGGTCTGTTATTTCTAACGAATGAAAAGAGTCCGACGAATAGCAGGCTCACATTCGTTGGTCTCCCTTGATTCGTTGGCTATTCTACTGCACTGCATTTTATGCAACTCCGCTAGCCGGTGGCGAAGGTCGTTATTTCCACCGAATGAAAAGAGTCCGACGAATATCAGGCGCACATTCGTTGGTCTCCCTCGATTCGTTGGCTATTCTACTGCTCTACATTTTATGCCACTCCGCTGGCCGGTGGGGAGGTCTGTTATTTCTAACGAATGAAAAGAGTCCGACGAATAGCAGGCTTTCATTCGTTGGTCTCCCTCGATTCGTTGGACGTTCTACTGCTCTACATTTTAGGCCACTCCGCTGGCCGGTGGGGAGGTCTGTTATTTCTAACGAATGAAAAGAGACCGACGAATAGCAGGCGCACATTCGTTGGTCTCCCTTGATTCGTTGGACGTTCTACTGCACTGCATTTTATGCCACTGTGCAGTCCGGTTGAGAGGTCTGTTATTTCCACCGAATGAAAAGAGACCGACGAATAGCAGGCTCTCATTCGTTGGTCTCCCTCGATTCGTTGGACGTTCTACTGCTCTACATTTTAGGCCACTCCGATGGCCGGTGGGGAGGTCTGTTATTTCCACCGAATGAAAAGAGTCCGACGAATAGCAGGCTCTCATTCGTTGGTCTCCCTCGATTCGTTGGACGTTCTACTGCTCTACATTTTATGCCACTCCGCTGGCCGGTGGAGAGGTCTGTTATTTCTAACGAATGAAAAGAGACCGACGAATAGCAGGCTCACATTCGTTGGTCTCCCTTGATTCGTTGGCTATTCTACTGCACTGCATTTTATGCCACTCCGCTAGCCGGTGGCGAAGGTCGTTATTTCCACCGAATGAAAAGAGTCCGACGAATAGCAGGCTCTCATTGGTTGGTCTCCCAGTTCTAATTGCCCAAAACGCCAGACAATTGTGCTTGATTTGCCAAGCGGAACGCCAACACACTGTATAAAGTATGATCTATGAATTCTAACATCCCACCCATTCGTTATCGACGCAAGATCACCGGCATGTCGGCCATCTTGTTGCCGCTGTTATCGGACACCGAAATCGACTGGTCCGGTTTTCGCGACCACGTTGCCAGGACCGCGGACGCTGGATTGATCCCCGCTGTCAACATGGATACTGGATACGGGAACTTGATCAGCGCCAGCCAACGTTTGGACGTTTTAAAGGCGACCCAAGAAATCGTTGCGGGTCGACCGTTCATTGCTGGTGCATTCGTCGGCGATCAGCCAGGTGCATCGTTTGATTTCGATCAGTACCGCGATCGCATTGATGAGATCCAATCGTTTGGCGGCAAGCCTGTGATCTTCCAAAGCTTTGGCTTGACGCAACAGACGGCTGACAAAGTAATCGAATCGTATTCCAGGATTGGCAAGCACTCGGGTGCGTTTTATGCCTTTGAACTTGGGACTATGTTCGCGCCGTTCGGAGCAGTCTACGACTTGGATGTGTACCAGCAGTTGCTGCAGATTCCAGAGTGCCTTGGTGCAAAGCACTCTTCGCTGAACAGGCAGCTTGAATGGCAGCGACTGCAATTACGAGATACGCTTCGGCCCGATTTTCTGGTGCTGACCGGAAACGATTTAGCGATCGACATGGTCATGTATGGCAGCGACTATCTGCTTGGGCTTAGCACGTTTGCACCCGCCGAGTTCGCTCGACGCGATGCGATGTGGGAGCAGGGCGACAGTGATTTTTATGAGCTGAACGATCTATTGCAATATCTAGGCTTCTTAGCATTTCGATCTCCCGTTCCGGCATATAAGCACAACGCCGCTCAGTTCTTGAAGCTGCGAGGTTGGATTCAAACGTCGCTTACCTATCCCGGCAGTGCCACTCGTCCCGAGTCCGACGTTGCCATCTTAGAAGAAATCCTTCAAAGGCTTGATCGATAAACCGACCACCAATCAAAACTATTATGCATTGCGCGTGATCCGGACGCAGGGGAATACGAAGACACCCGCGAATCAGATAGCCGAAACGCGGGTGTCATGGTTCAGGTAGCAGTTGTTGGGCAGCGAGAACTTTAAGTTCCCTGCGCAGCAGTCCAACCTTTTTCGCCGTCGAAGGTGCACAAGTGCTCGGTCTTGATGAAGTCGAGTCCAGCGGCGGCAAAGCGGCTGAGCAAATCGATCACATCTTGATGCGTGATGTTGCCATCGTTAGCAGCCAGGAAGCGGCAGCGCCAGTGGTCTGTGCAGAATGTTTCGGCGAAGCCTTGTGGGTAAACCTTCTGGCCGCGATTGGAGACCACTTGCAAACGTAAAGCTTCGGACTGGAGTTTTTCCAGTTTCGCCCCCAGATCGTTCGGGCTGATCCCGGCACAATGCACGAATACGTCAACGCCTTTGAGCTCCTTTTTGGCAGGTTTGACTGGGGTGTAGATCGGTTTAACTGGCTTGGTGGGATCTGCTGCAGCCGCCGCGCTGTAGGTGACGGCTTTGAGTTGTTGCGGTGATTGTCCCATGCGGGCGACGACTGCTTCCGCAAACTCGCGCGTTCCGACTTTCTGTTTGCTGATACCTTCCTTGAAAATGTCGTAGGTGTGGACGCCATCTTCCAAGGTTCTCAGCCAAGCGTTGTGGACTTTTTGGGCGATTTCCGGCTGGCCGATGTGTGCCAGCATCTGCACTGCGCCGAGCAGCAAGCCGCTGGGGTTCGCGAGGTTTTGGCCTGCGCGTCGAGGAGCTGAACCGTGAATGGCTTCGAACATGGCCGCTTTTTCGCCGATGTTGGAGCTGCCTGCGAGACCAACTGAGCCGGCGATTTGCGCCGCCACGTCGCTGAGAATATCTCCGTAAAGATTGGGCATCACGATCACGTCAAACGCTTCGGGGGAATCGGCCAATTTCGCAGCACCGATGTCCACGATCCAGTGTTCATTTTCGATTTGTGGATATTCGGCTGCTACCTCATCGAAGACTTTATGAAACAACCCGTCGGTAAATTTCATGATGTTGTCTTTGGTAAAGCACGTCACCTTCTTGCGGTTGTTGGCCACGGCATATTCGAACGCGTAGCGAACGATCTTTTCGCTGCCTGGGCGTGAGATCAGTTTTAGGCACTGATAAACTTCGTCGGTCTGGCGATGCTCGATCCCGGCGTACAGATCCTCTTCGTTTTCTCGGACAATGACCACATCCATGGTTGGGTGTTTGGTGGAGACAAACGGATGATAAGATACGCAGGGGCGGACGTTGGCGTAGAGTCCTAATGTTTTCCGCGTGGTCACGTTCAACGATTTAACACCGCCACCCTGTGGGGTCGTGATGGGGGCTTTGAGGAACACGCGAGTCTTGAGGATGCTATCCCAGGAGCTGTCTTGGATACCTGACATCACCCCTTTCTTGTAGAGCTGTTCGCCGATTTCGATCTCTTCAATCGCCAATCGTGCACCCGCGGCCAAGAGGACATCCAATGTGGCTTGCATGATTTCGGGGCCGATTCCATCACCTCGGGCGACCGTAATCGGTACAGGGGACTGGTTGCTGGAGCCTTGGTTCTGAGAAGCGGTTTCAAAAGTCGCGGTGTTGGCCATCTTTGCGTGATCCTTCTGTGTTTGGGTGAAAATGACTAGCAATCAACAAAAGATGCATGTCGGCTAGTTTTTGAAAGGGCGAAAATAGGTTTCTAATTCGGATTCCATAATGACGTGGATTCGTGCATCTCCAGGGTAATCCCTGACTGGGACAGCTGAAAGTGGGAAGAAGTATACCGTTTTTGGCCGATTTCGGAACGCATAGTTGGTCCGGAATTAGGTGCAAACTCTAGTTTCCAGGAGCGTGCTGGCGGCTTTCGCTTCGAAAATTGTGCAATAGGCCAGAGGAGTTTCTGCGGATTGGTGGCATCTCCAATCCCGTTTTAGAGCGGCCTGAGCTGCGTGAGCAACTGCTACCGTTCTTCAACACGGGAGGATAAAATTTGTGGCTGAGAATCATGTCTCTGCATTTAGCGACTAAGGGCAGGTAGTATGGCAAGACGAACCCTGATTGTTTTGGCCCTGGTTGGTTTTTTCTTCTGCGTTTTGAATTTGCCCTACCGGTACACATTCAGCCCCCTAGAGAACTTTGTTCGAAAGACTAGTGACGATATTGGTTCAGCGTGGTTGATGCCAACCTTTTATCTGGCTGGTTGGCCGGCCACGTATGATTTTTCTGTGACTTACCCGGCGCAAACGGAAGCTCCATTTCGAAGCTTCTCTTGGCTATCGCTGGTCCAGAACATCCTTGTGGCTGTTTGTGTTGCTGCCGTGTTGACGGTCTACATGACTTATCGTGAAAACCGAAACCCAGGTCAAAGATGGTATAGCTTTCAGTTCACAGATTTAATTCTTGGGACGCTGTTGGTCGCAGTAGCGTTTGGATATTGGCGTTACTATGAAAGCGTTGGGATTCGGCAAGCAGCGTTGGGCAAAACGTTGAATGAGGCAGGCCATCAAGCATCAACGCACATACTGCAGCCGACGCTTTTGTACGAATATCTACCAAAATTTGTAAGTCGTCGAGCTTGGCGACGGCTTACTCATGTGCAACTGAACGATCCCGACGACGCATTGCTGGCCCAGATTCTGGCCTGCAACAACCTACGTGAAGTTCTACTTAGTTCGGGTTCATATGATTTGGCGCAACTCAAAAAGCTGCGTAAGCAATCTATGTTGATTTCACTGAAGGTCGAATGTAGGGAACTAACGCCTGAAGTCTTCGCGACACTTGGCTCGATCAAGCAGTTGAATGCCTTGAATCTGACTTGTACCAATACGACGGCTTCAGATTTGGAAGCCCTGAACCAAATGAGTCAATTGCAGTGGCTGCGGCTGACCAAGACCAAGGTAGCTCTGCGAGAGTTGAGCGATGCTCCGGTCCTGAGAACAGTCAAACATTTGTGGCTGCCGCATCCAAGTCCAGGGCTCGAGGATGCTTTGACGTTAGACGGTTTGCCGAAGTTGGAGTTTGTGGCTTGCGTCGAGTACGATCAGTTTCGCAATTCCGAAGTGGTATCACTGACCTTCCGGGACATGCCCCGATTGCAGTCTATCATTCTAGATCCCATGCAAAAGTTCGACTTGATCATTGACCGTTGCCCCAGTTTATCAGAACTACGCAACGCGCACGTCAACATAGCAAATCGAACTTATGCGGGTGAGTTTGTAAGTGAAGGGCCATGGTTGCGCCATTTGGGCATCGACGGGCCGATTCAAGCCGGAAATTTGGCGGTAGCACCGATTGGATTGGAGACGCTCCGCTTCGTAAACACCAGCCCGCTGACCCTGCTGATTGAAAATACGGTGTACCTGGAAAACCGAAACGTTTATAGAAGCTCGCCAAAATTCGGCGATCTTTCTAACGTTGAACCCAGCTTGCCTCAAAAGTGGATCGACTCGCTTGGGGAAAGTAACGGGCCAAGTATATTGCATTTTAAGCATGTACCATTACATGACGTTCGCTTCGAACCGCTTGTAACCAACGGTGGAATAAAGGCGTTGGAGTTTCAAGCAACCGGTTGCGTGCCATCACAACTGACCGTTTTAAGGCCCATGACTAACCTGCGTAGTCTGAATCTTCGGTCGGAACAAGTAACCACCGAAGGTATTTTCCAATTGTCAAAGCAACTGAATCAATTGCACGCGTTCGATTTTGATTTAGGGCGCATGAAGCGGCTGCGAATCGAAGATGCGACAGAATTGCGGCGCGGTCCGCAAAATAACTATCGACTAACTCAGGTGGACGCGATTCGAATTGTCAATGCTCCCTTGTTGAGTGACAGTTATGACTTAGAAGCTTCCTTAATATATGCTCATTTTGAAAATGTACCCAGCTTGAAGGGGCTGTCTTTTCAAGCTGCACTGCCAAAGCAAAGCAAGTTGTTCGGATTTCGAGACCTGGAGCTTTTCGTCGGCGGTGGCGCGACGCTGGATGACAGCATGGCTGCTGAAATCCTCAAGTGTAAAAATCTTAAGGAGCTAGGCCTTCTGCACGCGGATGTGACGAACGAGACCATTGCCAGAGTTGGCGAATTGAAGCGTCTAAAGTTGTTAGCACTTCCTGGTTCGCCATTAGACGACGACACCGCCAGAAGGATCTTGGAAAATAATCCAGACCTTCAACTCCTTCGTGTCCATGATACCTTGCTTACCGATGCCATCGCTGAGGACATTGTCAAGCAAATCAAACGAAACGTGTTGTTGGATCTCTCTGTGGATGCCAAAATTCTGACAGATGCACTTCTGCGTGCCTTGGCGAAAACGCATTTTCTCAATCTGCGGATCGAGAATGCTCGATTAACCCAAGAGCAGACAACCGATCTGCTAAAGAATTCTAGTTATCAATCGCTGGCGCTAAGGGGTAGTGATCTTTCGTACTCGCATTTCAAGGAAATGCTTGCCTGTATGGCCTCACCTTCCGTACTCGATCTTACTAACTCGAAGGTCGATGGCGATGGATTGAAACTGCTAGTAAAAAACTGGCGCAATACCACCTTCATCTTGACCAATACCAATCTTGATTGGGATATATATACTGCGTTGGTAGCCGCCGGTCGCGTTGACAAAACCTCGATGCAAGAGCAAGAAAATCTAGGGGGGCCCAGCAGTAATTATCAATTTGATGTGAATCAACCGAGAATTAAAGTGAGAGAAGAACGATTTCGTCCATAGATGTAGCGGAGTGTTTGGAGAAGTTGTCGCTGGTCCAAAAGTCTGTTATTGGTTAGCTTCGCTTTGAAGTTGTTTGAGAAGCTCCATTGCTTCTTGCGGCGATAGACTGTCTATCGGCAATTGCTTAAGCTTTTCGACCACTGGGTGATCGGCCAGTTGGAAAAGTGTCATCTGTATGGGGGAATGCTTCTTTTCGCGAGGTGGCAAGACGCGAGCTTGGCCTTTCTTCTGTAGATTGTCCATCTCGAGCTGAGCGAGAATCTCGCGAGCGCGATCGTTGACTTCGCCGGGTATTCCAGCCAGCCGAGCAACATGGATTCCATAGCTGCGGTCAGCGCCACCAGGGACGATTCGATGCAAGAAGATAATATTCTCATCCCATTCTTTCACGGCCACGTTAAAGTTGCGAACACCCGGCAGCGTGCGCTGAAGATCAATAAGCTCGTGGTAATGAGTCGCAAACAGTGTTCGCGGGTCAGCGTGGTCATGTAAGTATTCGACAATGGCCCATGCTAGCGACAAACCATCGTAAGTGCTCGTACCACGACCGACTTCGTCCAAGATCACCAGCGATTGCTTGGTGGCCGTATGCAAGATACGCGCGGTCTCCACCATTTCGACCATGAAGGTACTTTGGCCTCGCGACAGTTCATCGCTGGCCCCTACCCGCGCGAACACTCGATCAGCGATCCCGACCGTCGCGCGATTGGCAGGCACCCAAGATCCGACTTGAGCCATGATCGTAATCAAAGCGACTTGGCGAATGTACGTGCTCTTCCCCGCCATGTTGGGGCCCGTGATCAGATGCAAGCGACCAAACTCGCTGCCTAGGGTTGTATCATTGGGAGTGAACTTCCCTTGCGGCATCATTGCATCAAGTACGGGATGGCGAGCTTCAAAAAGTTCCAGCAGAGGCTCGTCGGTGATGACAGGTCGAACATAGCTTCGCTTCGCAGCTAGCTCAGCAAATCCAGCCAGCACATCCAGTTCGGCCAGTACGGAAGCTGTGCGTTGCAGGGAAGGAATCACTCGATGGACAGCTTCTCGCAACTCATTGAACAGCTCTAATTCAACCTCAAGTGCTTTCTGCTCAGCCCCTAAGATTTTCTCTTCGTATTCTTTAAGTTCCTCGGTGATGTAACGTTCTGCGTTCTTGAGAGTCTGTTTGCGGACGTAATTTGCAGGGATACGGTCTTTGTGCGTGTTGGTAACTTCCAAGTAGTATCCGAAGACACTGGTATAACCAACTTTCAGCGAAGTAATGCCCGTCTTTTCGATCTGGTCCGCTTGATATCTTGCGATCCATTGTTTACCGCCGCCTGCCAGCTCCTTTAGTTCATCTAATCGCGAGTCATATCTGTCGCGGATGAAGCCTCCGTCGCGGGCCAGCAGCGGGCATTGATCGACCAGAGCCACCGCTAATTGGTCGGCGAGTGCGTCTTGTAATTCGATCCATTGGTAAAGCTGTTGCAAGCGTGGGGCCACACGCAATTCCAGTAATGCTTTAACACGTGGCAACACACGTAGTGTCGATCCAACTTGTTGCAAATCGCGTGGTCCGCAGCGGCCGGTGGCCACACGCGATACCAATCGATCCAAATCATAACTGTCGTTCAAAAGCTGTCGCAGCGATTCCCGCAATCGGTTGTCTCGTACCAGTTCGCTGACGCTGTCCAGACGTAAATTGATATGCTCGATATCAATCAGTGGAGCGGCCAGCCATTGTCCTAAGCATCGCGAGCCGCCTGGTGTTACGCATGCATCCAGACATTCTAATAGCGTGCCAGCTCGCGAGCCCGAGCGTATGCTGGTGGAAATCTCCAATGAGCGGCGAGTCGAGGCATCGATCTCAAGGAAACGGCTTTCACGAGCCGGATGCAGCGTTGCGATATGATCCAGACTGATACGTTGCGTATCCATCAAGTAACGAATAGCTGCTCCCGCAGCTCGAATGGCAACCAGATCATCTGGCCCCCAGCCCATGCCTTCCAAGTTGTTAACGTTAAAGTGTTTGTAAAGCGAATTGGTTGCTTCTTCGGGGTGGAAGTTCCAGTCGGGACGCGTCGTGATTGGAAGTCTCTGAGCGGGCGATACGGAAGCATCGCGTTGAATCAGCTTGGCCAGCTCTTGATCGGATTCGCTGAGCAAGATCTCGCTGGGTTCCAGCCGAGCGAGTTCGTCTTCCAGTGCTGATAACGCGACCGTATTGGCTTCGAAGCGACCTGTCGAGAGTTCAACCCAAGCGATGCCAAGCTTGGCTTGACTGTCAGCCGCCGCGTTCTTGCGCGGGCTGGATTGATCGCGGCAGATTGCGACCAAGAGATTGGAAGCACGCGGGTCTAGTAGCGCGTCGTCTGTCAGTGTGCCAGCGGAAACGATGCGTTGGACTTCCCGGCGAACGATACCTTTGGCCGTCTTCGGGTCTTCGACTTGTTCGCAGACGGCCACGCGATAGCCTGCGCGAATCAGTTTGCCGAGGTAGCCTTCCAATTGATGGTGCGGAAAGCCAGCCATCGGTACCGGGTTTTCGCCTTTGTCTCGCGATGTGAGAGTGAGGCCGAGCACTTTCGCTACGACTTTCGCATCATCGTGGAACAGCTCGTAGAAATCGCCCATGCGAAACAGCAGCAGCGCATCGCCGCTGGTCTGTTTGGCTTCTTCATATTGTCGCATCATTGGTGAAAGATTCATGTTGGACATGATAATCGTTCACCGTGAGGCTGCGGAGACCTGATTGCCCCTGCCATGGGGCCTTTAAGCCACAAACTGCTCTTCGCCGTCGCTGGAAGGTCGGGCCAGTTGGCCGGAATCCTCCAAATTGCGGATGATATCCACGATCTTCTGCTGCGTTTGTTCGACGTCGGAAAGTTTGACGCGGCCGAGAAATGCCATTTCTTCTTTGAGGATTTCCGCGGCCCGCGTCGACATGTTCTTCATGATCTTTTCTTGTAGAGCTTGGCTGCCACCCTTGAGCGCCATGGCCCATTGCGAGGTCTCGACATTTTTGAGCACCGTTTGGATGTCCTTGTCGGCAAGCTTCTGGATGTCCTCAAAGACGAACATCAGTCTTCGGATTTCATCGACCAATTCGGCGTTTTCGTTGGCCAGAGTTTCCAGAATCGTACGCTCGGTCGAGCGATCCGAAACGTTGAGGATCTCGGCCACGGCGGGAGCTCCACCAGCCTTCTGGAACGATTGGCTCATGAACATCGCCATTCGCAGCTCAAGCGCTTTTTCCACTTCGTCAATCGCCTCCGGGCTCGTTTGCCCCATCTCCGCAATGCGTCGCACAACATCCAGTTGTTTCAACGGCGGTAATCCAGCGAGAATCGCAGCCCCCGATTGCGAAGGCAAGTGGGAGATCACAAGTGCTACCGTCTGCGGATGTTCTTCCAAGATAAATGACAGAATGTTCTGCGGGTCGGCTTTCTGCATAAAGCCAAACGGCAAGCTTTCCAGCGTCTGTTGCAAGACGCTCAGCATGTCACCAGCGTCGCGGCCCAAGGCTTTCTTCACCAGCGATTTGGCTTTTTCGATACCACCGGTGCTGGTCGAGAACGAGCTAGGTTGGCTGTTGAAGAATTCGTTAATTACGAACTCTTGTTCCGGCCCGCTGACTTCTGAAATCTGAGCGATCGAGAGCGTGACTGCTTCAACGTGACGTGCAGGCAGCCGCGAAAGAAGCATCGCTGCTTCTTCCTCTTCCAAACACATCAAGAGGACTGCTGCTTTTTTTACGCCATCCACGGCTGTCGTTCGGCTGGGCTGAAGTTTCGAGCGAAGGAACGCAGAGCTCAGCGGGGGCCAAGGCGGGCGGCAAACGCTGCTTGCTCAGTGCAATTAGCAGTATCGACACCGAGCTGCATCGGTCGTAAAGATTCTTAAGCCTCCCGAACAATCCGCATATCCTGAACGCCCATAGCCAAGCTTACTTACCAATCGATGCGGCAGAATCCCCATTGGCCGTTGTTTTCATCGACCCCGACTTCGATCCACCGCAATGGATGATTGACTTTTGGTTTAAGCACATCTCGCAATCGAACCACAATCCATTCAGCGATTTCTTCCGCCGTCGTATTGGTCACGGGCAGCAGAACGCAATCCTCACGTGGAAAGATCCAACGTTTATCGCGAAAGGTCGTCAGGACTTCATCGCCTTGTTCTTGGACTTTGATCAGCGAATGTTTGGTTGGCAGCAACACATGGTGATCCAGTTCGCGAACGATTTCTGCGATGGCATCTCGAAAGGCAATAAAATCAATGACGTAGCGGTTTTCGTCCAGGTCGCCGCAAACGGTGGATTGCACGCCGTAGTTGTGACCATGAATGCGTTCACAAATATCACCTGCAAAAGTAATGAAGTGAGCGGCTGCAAAGACGAGTTGTTCTTTGAGCAATTCAACGCGAAATTGAGGTTGAGACATAGGCGTGGGGTATTTGATAAAGGCTTACAAAAATGGCGGCTGCAAGCAGGTCTGCAGTGGTGCCTGGATTAAGTCGATTGCCGTCGCTGCGCAGGAAATGGTCAAAGTCTTGCCAGGCAGTTTGGTAAGCTCTGCTGCGGCATGGGCCGCTGCCAAGCACCACTTGGGCTCGCAGCATGACTTCCTGAGCGGTCGCAAGTCCGCACTTCCTGGCGATCAGCGTGTCGATGCGACTTGCGAGCCATTCGATCTGCAATTGGCTAACAGCCGCGAGGACTTCCGTCCCTTGCAGAATTGCGGTCGAAAGCTGCTGGGCTAACGCATAAACATCGGCAAAGTTCGTGACGTACTGTCGGGCCACATCATCATAGTCGGCTGCCAACTGCATCGCACTGATTAGGCATGGAGGAGGCGGTGCGGTTCTGACATCATGTTGTTCTGCTTGGCCCAAGCCGCCGGGATTGGCAAGACCAATCGCCGCGTACACTTGGCTGGCGTCGTCGCGATCCAATTGAGCCAGCACGAGATGCGAGGGCAATAAATTGGGTGGCTGGCTCGGTTTTGCTGTTTGAGTTTGGTCTAACATCGCAGCTTTGGCCAACGGAGCTAGCAGCAGAACGATCCCAAGGTTGGTGTTCTTACCAACACGTTTCAAGACCGCTTGGACCGCTTGAAATATCCATTGGCCGATCGGTGCATCGCTGTGTTCTGACCAAGTTCTGCTTGTCAAGTTCGCCGACTGCAGGAAGTCGTCGAGTGTCGTGTCGGCAAAGGAAGCTGTTGGATGCACATTACCAGCTTTAACGGCCATCACTTCCAGCTCGCAGGCTGTGCGGACGAGTTGAAAGATATCGATAGGCGGATTGGAGTTCATGCGGTGAGGTCGCGGTGGCCGACGTGGCTATGATTGAACGAGCAACGCTCGCAGTTCATCCAAGACTTCTTCAGGAGCCTCTTCCATGATGTAATGCCCAACGTCGCTCAGCACTCTGCGTCGCGAATTGGTCAGCTTCTTTTCCAGCCGATCAAGGCATTCCATGCGGAAGCACCAATCTTTTGCGCCCCACACGAACCGCGTTGGTTTCTCCCTCAGCATGCTGAGGTTGCGTTCGACGGCTTGCAAGACTGGGTATGTCCGATGCTTTGGCGTAAGTGGTATGTCCTTCACGAATCGATCGATACCGATCCGGTTAGCCGCGTTATTGTAAGGATAAAGCAGGCCCGTTCGCGCGGTGTCTGAAAGATGATCTAAGCGGTCGATGGCCATGTGCACGGCCGCAAGAGCGAACAAGTTTCCATATCGCATGGCCCAGGAACCCAACAACGGTATGCGACAGGCTGCAATCCGCAGAGGAACATATGGCGGCGGAAATGCACCCGTGTTCAGAACCAGCAACTTGTCGATGCGATCACGCACGGCCGCGGCAGCTCCAAGGCCAATCGCACCGCCCCAATCGTGAACTACCAATGTGATATGTTGCAGATCGAGACCTGTGATGAAAGCGATCAAGTTGTCGGTGTGCGTCGACAGGCAATAATCGTAGGTAGCAGGCTTGTCGCTTAAGCCGCAGCCTAGATGGTCCACCGCGATCACCGGATACTCGTCTTGCAATCCACTCAGCAGGCTTCGATAGTAAAACGACCAAGTTGGATTGCCATGGATACACAAGACGACTTGTTCCGCTTGTGCAAGTTGCTCGGCTGAGGCGTTGGACACATAGTGCAGTTTGTGGCTCCCCAAGCTGAAGTACCGCGATGGGAAAGGGTACTCGGTTCGCCAAATTTCGTTGTTGGTTGAGATCATTGCTGCCTTTTAATTCTTGCCGAAGCTCGCCAGTTTAAGACGTTAGCTTTTATCGACAACCGCATTTTCTAGCAGAAACGGACGATCAAAATGGCTTTCTTCCCCATTGGCCATAAAAAGCCGGACTCGCGTCGCCCAACTGATCTTCAAGATTTGGCCACGATAGCTGAGCGGACCATTAGGCAGTTCGGTTTCAAAGTGCAAACGCCCTTGCGCGATCGATTCGCTCAGTTGAGGGCCAGCCAAGCGGCGAAAAAAATGAACGCCTAGATCTTCGGTGCCTTTGCCTTGAGTAAACCAAATAACTGAAACCTCGACCGCATTTAGGCTTTCCAGCGGCGAGTTGACTACGACATCAAACTGGATGGTCTCTTGCGGTCGGTAAGTTGGCCGCAAACCGCACAATCTGGTCAAGATCGGACAAGTACCTTCTCGGTTGGAATTGCCCGCGGATACACTACCACGGGGAAACTTCGGCAAAACGATGGCCATCGGCTGACTCTCCCCTCAACCTCTATACGCCACGTGATCGCGTTGTGCGAACTGCAGAAGGAATGCATCGCTCGCGGTGGCAACTGCAGCGAACATTGTAATCGTAATGGATTTCCGTCTTCAACACGAATTCTAGACTCTTGCAACAGGAGTAATCTTTCGACTTCCTGACTCTCCACTCGGATGTCAGTTCCGAAATGGTACGTGACTTTCTCCTCGCAGACCAGCGATACCGTCAAGCTTTTTATCGACATTCTGCCATGCTGCACCAATTGCAGGCTGGCGGAAAGGCCAGGAAACAGCGGCAATTGATCGACCTCGATGACCGTTGAGCCGACTCGCGTCGCATAGAAAAAATCTTTGAAGAATCGTTTCGTCAGTAGAATTGCAATATAGATGAACAGGCCGACGATGACCGCGGCGAACCAGTCGAATTTGCCTAACCAGAACCTTCCAGCGACCATCGTGGCCATCACGATCGCAAACGTGTCCCAGATCAGGATCAGCATAGCGGTCACTAGCAACCGATTGGTTTGGGAATTCGCTTCGGGTAAACGGTATTGCAAATAAGTGCCCGGGCTGTCGGTAAACCGAGCGGTTGCTGGTAGATACACCGCTGATTTTCGAATTGCCGAGCGGGGATTGGCGTTGGGGCTAGCATTGGGCAAGCGACCGCCCAGCATGGCGGCTCGGTGTTCATCGCTGATCGCGACCGAGACCACTTGGCGACCAAAACCGAACGCTCCAATGCCTGCAAAGCTGACGGAAACCAGGATGAGCAGCCAGAATCCGTAGCCAACGGCATAGGCATTGGTTTCGGGGGAAATGAGTTGCCACCCAACCACAATGGTCAGCACCGCAATGCCCAGCAGCATCAGCGCACCAAAGAACGACGCTTGCCCGACGCGACCAATCAGCCACCAACCGGTCATGCGCGAACCGCGTTTTTTCCCCCACAGCCGAAATGGCCGCTTCATTGACATCAAGCTCACTCATTCAAAAGTTCGACATACCCTGGACGTGAGTTCTACCGCAGAAAACGTGAAACGCCTACTGCATACTGCGTTTCGAACCGCAACGAGCGTGGGCTTTGTTACTGCCATTCAGGACGCTTTTCTAAGACTGACTTTAGCTGAGCCCGAGCGCGATTCAACCGTGAGCGGACGGTTCCAATCGGCATATTCAAGATGTCCGCAATATCTTCGTAGCTCATCGATTGGATGTCCCGAAGTACCAGAATCGCTCGATGATCATCGCTCAACTGGCTGATCGCCGCTTGAACCGACAGGATGTGTTCGGTCTGAATCATACGATTTTCGGCACCTTCCAGCGGGGACACCGGTTCGCTGCCCAACGCTTCACGCGTTTGGTCCAGCGAGCGAACAGGCCGCCGTCGGCGGTGCTTGGAGAGTGCGAAATTGAAGGAAATGCGGTAAATCCAAGTGTAAAAGCGGCTGTTTCGCTGGAAGGTGTCCAATTTCAAGTACGCTTGAATGAACGCTTCTTGGACGACGTCTTCAGCGTCCTCGGTCGATCCCGTAACATGGATCATGGCATTGAATAACCGCCCCTGGTAGCGTTCTACCAGGGCTTCAAAGGCGGTCGATTCCCCTCGCAGAGCGGCATCGACCAGTTCAGCTTCCTCTCGATTATCCGCTTGCAAACCTACCCGCCTCGCCGCATTTTCGCTGTTCCGCCTTCGAGCAACGCTCGCTTCCATTTTACTAGCACTCGCTGATCTTCAACAACGGCTAGCACAATTATCTCGATTCCGAACGCAAACTTGTTCGCTCCATTGGGGCCATACTGCACAGTTTGCGGGTATTCGTTACAATCCAACGTCTTTTACGTACCAAACCAATTTGTCTAGTTCTGACACAAAATTATGAGTCGCGGAAAAACTTTCGATACGGTAGTTCAAACGGTCGGCAGCACGCCGATGATCCAAATCAATCGTCTGGTCCCCAAGGAACATGCGACGGTGTTCGCCAAGTGCGAGTTCTTTAACCCTCTCAAGAGCGTAAAAGATCGTATAGGAATGGCGATGATCGAGGATGCTGAAAAGTCGGGCAAACTGAAGAAAGATACGCACATCATCGAGCCAACCAGCGGGAACACTGGGATTGCTTTGGCGTTTGTTTGTGCAGCCAAAGGCTACAAGCTAACTCTGACGATGCCGGAATCGATGTCGGTGGAACGTCGCGCGTTGCTGCGAGCTTTGGGTGCGAACTTGGTTTTGACACCCGCAGCAGATGGAATGAAAGGCGCTATCGCACGCGCCACAGAGATGACGGGCGCCGACCCAATCGCTTGGATGCCTCAGCAGTTTGAAAACCCCGCGAACCCGGCGGTTCATGAACGAACGACCGGCCCCGAGATTTGGGAAGACACCGCTGGCAACATCGACGCCATCGTCGCAGGCGTGGGAACCGGCGGAACGATTACGGGCGTTGCACGTTATATCAAAGCACGCAACCCGAACTTCAAAGCGATCGCCGTGGAGCCGAAGCATTCGCCCGTGATCAGCGGTGGTCAACCTGGCAAGCACCGAATCCAAGGCATCGGAGCGGGCTTTATTCCTAAGAACCTGGACACTTCGCTGGTCGACGATGTGATTCAAGTCGACGATGAGACCGCTTTTGAATGGGGCCGACGGTTGGCTCGCGAAGAAGGCATCATGGCAGGGATCTCCAGCGGCGCGAACATGTGGGCTGCGGCTCAGATTGCCGCTAGGCCTGAGTTCAAAGGCAAGCGGATTGTTACGATCATGTGCTCGTTGGGCGAGCGATATCTGTCAACTCCGCTTTTCGCTGATTTGGGTGGCTAGGCTGAAGTAGCTCAGTGGCTCCGTCAGTAGCTCAGTGGCTCCGTCCACTGAGCACGGCTCTGCGGGCGGAGCCGCAGAGCTACGGATACACCTCCGCGGGCGGAGCCGCAGAGCTACGGCTACGGCTCTGCGGGCGGAGCCGCAGAGGCACGGAGAAGATCTCTGCGGGCGGAGCCGCAGAGGCACGACTGACTGCTCACTCCATCTTCAAACTCTTGATCAAGAACGCATACGTGTCGGCGGTCTGCTCAATCAGCTTGGTCGTCGAAGTGCCCGCTCCGTGACCGGCCGACGTTTCAATGCGGATCAACACCGGTGCGGTCCCAGCGTGAGCTTGCTGCAACCGGGCCGCAAACTTGAAACTGTGGCCGGGTACCACCCGATCGTCATGATCGGCGGTCGTCACCAGCGTCGCGGGATACGAAACACCATACTTCAGGTTGTGATAAGGCGAATAAGCGAGCAGGGCAGGGAACTGCTCGGCATTATCGCTGCTTCCATACTCGCTGGTCCAAGCCCAACCAATCGTGAACTTGTGAAATCGCAACATGTCCATCACGCCGACTCCCGGCAACGCAGCCGCAAATAGTTCTGGGCGTTGAACCATCGTCGCGCCGACTAACAAGCCGCCGTTGCTGCGGCCCGAGATCGCAAGCTGCTGGCTAGTTGTCTTCTTTTCACGGATCAAGTATTCCGCAGCGGCGATGAAGTCATCAAAGACATTTTGCTTTTTGTCAAACATGCCCGCCTCATGCCAATCGCGACCATACTCGCCGCCACCCCTCAGATTCGGTACGGCAAACAAACCACCCATTTCTAGCCATACCAAATTCGCCGGCGAATAACGCGGTACGACCGAAATGTTAAATCCACCGTAAGCGTAAAGGATCGTTGGCATTGGGCCATTGAGATCAGCTCCCTTTTTATAGGACAAGATCATCGGAACCTTTGTGCCGTCTTTGCTCTCGTAAAAAACGCGAGTCGTCGCGTAGTCGTCAACATTGAAGTCAACTTTGGTTTCTTTCCAAACGCTCGTGTCCTGCGACTGAAGATTCAAACGATAGATGGTTGGCGGAGTGATGTAATTGGTAAAGCTATAATAGGTTTCGTCGTGTTCCCGTTTCGTCGCAAACCCTGTCACACTTCCCAAGCCCGGTAACTCAATTCGGCCTAGCGATTGCCCGCTCAGCGAGAATCGCTCGACTTCACTAGTCGCGTCGACCAAATAATTCACAAAGATTTGGTCTTGAAGCAGTGCCGCATTTTCAATGGTCGCATCCCGCTGTGCAACAATGGTTCTGGCGGACTGATTCTTCAGTGCATCGGCTTGTACCTCACAATCGATTGCAATGATTTGACGAGTCGCGGCATCCTTGTCAGTTAGAAACAAGATGCTTTGCTTGGAAGCGTCTGAGGTCGAAACCTGGTTGCCTAGATACTGATAGGATGCGTCGAATTCGCCGATCAGTGGTAGGGGATTCTTGGTCGCCGCGGTGACTTGTCCATCGGGCAGCGGAGCAACATAGATCAGATTGCGGTCCTCGGTTCCGCGCCAAACACTGATGATCAACAATTGGCCGTCATCGCTAACGCTGGCAGAAAACCCCCATTCCTTTTGGTCGGCCCGCTGGTAGATCAATTGATCTTCGCTTTGTGGTGCCCCCAAGCGATGGAAGTAAAGCTTTTGATAATAGTTGATGCCACTAAACTGCTCGTCTTGTTTGGGTTGGTCGTATCGCGAGTAGAAAAATCCGGTGCCATCTTTGGTCCATGACGCGCTGGAGAATTTGACCCATTCGACTTTGTCGTCGAGATCTTTTCCGGATTCGACATCGCGGATCATCCACGTGTTCCAATCGCTGCCAGCGCTTGCCAAACTGTAGGCGACATATTTGCCGTCGCCGCGGACTTGCCAATCCGTGAGCGCCACCGTGCCATCGGCGGCCAGCGAGTTGGGGTCCAGGAGCACGCGTCTATCCGATCCGTCAGCCTCTTTGGCGACGTACAGGACACTTTGGTTTTGTAGCCCGTCGTTGTAAGTAAAAAAGTAGTTGTCGCCGAACTTATCGGGCAATCCGAAACGTTCGTAGTTCCAGATTTCGGTCAATCGTTGCTTGAGCGATTCTCGCTCGGGGATTTGTTCGAGGAAGCTGAACGTGGCTTTGTTTTGAGCGGCAACCCAGGCTGCGGTTTCTGGGGCTTCGGTGTCTTCTAGCCAGCGAAAGGGGTCAGCGACTTTAGTTCCGTGATAGTCGTCGATTTGTTCGACTGTTTTGGTTTTGGGTACAGGCACGGAATTTTGTTGGATCATTTCAGGTTCGTTGCTGAAGGCCAAGTGATTGGAAATGGATGCGCAAGAAACAAGAACGGCCAGAATCGAATTACGCAAGTCAGACATTCTCGCAAGCTTTCTATGGAGGTGATTAACGGTACTTCAACATAGTAACGCATTGTGAAGCACAGCGAAACGCTCGGCCGTCGCGGATGATGCTGGGACGCGACTACGTTTGACCGCGCGGCGATCGCCCCCCGTTCAGCCTCCGGACACGCGGCCCGTTGGGCACGCGGTTAAACGAAATAAGACGACGTCCAGAAGCTTAAACGTCTAGAAGCTCGTTAAGGCGTCGACTACTTCAGCGTCACGGTGCCGAAGTTCTTGGTATCAAGATACGAGTCGTTCTCGTCGTGATGCCATTTAGTAACAGCACCACGAGATCCTGTGCCTGGATCGTCGTTGACTTGCAGTTCAATGCCCAATTTGGAGCCTGGCTCGCATTTCGCATGCTTGAGCTTGACGGACATTTCGATCAGGTATCCCCCTTCGACTTCTTTGGCAACGGCTTTAACGTTATCGGCCGAGTAACCTGCGCCGTCGCCAGAGATCTTGCCTTTGTAGGATACGCGGTACTGAGCGTCATCTTCTTGGTATGCCCCCGCCTTTTGATTTAGTTCGTCAACGAACAGTTCAATCGAATCTTGTTCGTACTCATTAAAAGAGCTGTCAGACAATTTAGGATCGGTCACTTGAAACAACGCGTATAAATGGCCTTCGTCCCACATCAGCTTGACTTTCGCTGTTGCCATTTTTTCTTCGCTGATGGACGTTTCTGAACGAGCTGGTTTTTTTACGCTTAACTCTGGCACATCCTTCCAGGCGTCCTCGATTTCACCATCCACTTCGATGGTGCCTTTTATTGCAACAGCATCGTCTGCAGATTCAGGTTTGGATTCTTCTTGAGCAAAACTCAAGGACGCGGTGGTCAATACAGCTAAGGCAAATGAGAACGAACGGAGTGAGAATCGCATGGTAGCCTCTTGAGAATAGGTGAAAGATTGAGCAACAGTGCTCGGCTCACAATTGTCTAGCGGCCAGTGCGCAAAAGCAACAGGGGGTCTGTAGTGAGGGGATTTCTTATGGAATCTGTCTTTTCGCTGCCATCGCGCGGTGGCGAAGCGTGGAGGCACCGGAGAGATCGTAGACATCATCAAAACCGCTTTGCATCAAGATTCTAGCAGCGACATAGCTGCGTAAGCCGGATGCACAGGAGGTCACGGTGGGTTTCGATCTATCTAGCTCATCCAGTCGATCGCGCAGTTCATCGAGAGGTATTTTGATGGCATGGGCGGCTTCCGCCAAAGGTGACTTGGCTGTCTCCGCTGGCGTGCGAACGTCAACGACTTGGTAAGCGGACAGGTCCACATCAGGATCGAGGAACCTGACAAAACCATCCAATTCATTGCAAGCTGCAAACGCGGCCATATGGATGGGGTCTTTGGCGCTGCCAAACGGCGGCGCATAGGCTAAATCGAGTTCGGTTAGGTCGCGGACGGTGGCTCCAAATCGCATTGCTGTGGCAATCACGTCCATCCGTTTGTCGATTCCCTCGCCGCCGACTGCCTGAGCGCCCAGTACTTTGCCGTCAACCGGCGAATAGATCAGCTTGAGCGTCATCGACTGAGCGCCGGGATAGTAACCAGCATGATGGTTAGCGATCACAATTGTGCTACGCGCTTCAACACCCAGGCGTGCGGCCAGCTTGCGAGTTAGCCCGGTCATGGCGGCTGTGGTGCCAAAGACGCGGACAATGGAAGTGCCAAAGACATCGCCCATGGAGCTCGCTTTTCCAGTCGCCGCGTGCTCGCCAGCGATTCGGCCGGCGCGGTTGGCGGGGCCAGCCAAGGCGATTCGCATGGCCTGCTGAGTAGGACCATACACGTACTCGGCGGCATCTCCGACCGCATAGATGTCGGGATCCGATGACTGCATCAAGCGGTTGACGGTGACGCCGCCGGTCTGGCCAAGCTCAAGTTTCGCGTCGATCGCTAACTTTGTGTTGGGACGCACTCCAATTCCTAGGATGAAAAGCTCAGCAGCGAGCACTCGCCCGCTCTTAAGATTCGCGGCATGAGCTAGCTTGTTTTGTACTGAAAAGCTCTCAACCGCATCTCCGACGTGGACAGCGACGCCTTTATCGGTGAGTGCTTGTTGGATCGGATAGGCCATTTCGGGGTCTAACAGCGGAAGAACTTGCGGCATCAGTTCCACCAAAGTGACTTCGATACCTAGTCCAGCAAGCTGTTCTACCATTTCCAAGCCGATGTAGCCTGCGCCGATCACGACTGCTTTTTTCGGGTGGTGCTGGTCCACAAAGGATTTGATGCGATCGGTATCTTCCAAGTTACGCAGCGTCAGGACATTGCCAGCGTCAATGCCAGCGATCGGCGGAACCAAGGGACTGGCTCCCGGGGCAAGGATCAATTTATCGTAAGGTTGAGTGTACTTTTCGCCGGTTGCGTGGTTAAGGACTTCGACCGTTTTTTTGACGCGATCGATAGCGGCGACTTCTTGTCGAACGCGGACATCAAGCCTGAATCTGCGGCTAAGAAATTCAGGCGTGGCGACCAGCAGTTTTTCTCGCTGCTGGATTTCGCCGCCGATGTAATAGGGGAGGCCACAATTGGCGAAAGATACGTGGGGGTCTTTTTCGAACAGAATGATCTCAGCGGACTCGTTCATTCGCCTGGCGCGGGTCGCTGCAGAAGCTCCACCAGCCACACCACCTACGATGACAATTTTTAGTTCACTCACGTCTTACATCCAGCCTTTTACATTCTTGAAAGTCGAAGCCGTTCGCAATCGAATGCGATTCGTTCCATGGCTTCGCAGGGAAATCCAGCGTGCAGGTAGTTGGCCGACACGCTTTGAGTGGAATTGTGCAGATTTTAACGTTGTCGGCGAGCATGGCCATGGCGTGTGCTGGACCGTCACTCTCCAGCGTGCGAGGAGCGGGGCAGTTTCTCTAGAAAACGCGTATGCCTGGGCCGACAGTCCAGCGAGTTGATGCCGAGAACGGGGACTTGGGCTGTTAAGTCGTTCGGATTATGCGGTTTGTTCGAAGCGAGAGCTGACGAATTTCGAACTTGCGCTCAGATTGACTGGATATCGCTTTGATTTTTAGGTGCGTCCTCAATAAATTCGAACTGTTGACAAAAAGAAGTCGATCCCCCGCCATCTGGTGAGCAAGCGCAGATGTTCGTCGCGGATTGAGCTTCCTTTTGTTCCAACACGTGTTTCGGTCGGCTGGTCAAAGCCGCCGAGCTTGGCGTTTGATCTTGTTTTCCTTACCTTCGGGCCAGGATGAATACGAATAATCCAATTACAGACGAAGTCGATCAACTGTTGCTTAACGCTCAACTGCGTACAGAGTTGGAGCCATTTCTTGATGAAGCGACAGATTTGTTAGCGATGCAACGCGTACCGCTGGCGATCGAAAATGATTTCTTGGCGTCGATGCTGGCGTGGGAACGCGCTCCGGCGTTGCCCATTAGCCGCTGGTTTACTCCAGAGTTGTTGTTGCCTAATCCCGATTCTTTGTCCCCGCAGGCATTACATCGTCTGTTGTGGGAAACGATTCATCGGTTGCATGCGCAGCGAATTGTGCTGGAATTTACCGACCACTTGAGCGATCGCGAACTGTACTGCGTGATTGCTCGAGATATTTTGCCTAGTTATGAAAAGAAGATCGAAGAGCCGCGCAACTACCTGCATTGGCATTGTTTGGATGAAAGCGAAAGCGAACTGTGGCTGACCTATTACGCCACGGAAGAAGAGCGTCGGGCTTGGTTGATGTCCAATGATGGGGGATTGCCCGAGCGAAAGCCGTTGCCATACCCACGTAAGATGCCCAGCCGTCCGCAAGGCATGTAAAAAAGGCCGTTGGTCTACGCTCTAGGATGATACAACTTGTGGACTTTCTTTAACCGCGAGTTGTCGACTTGGGTATAGATTTGCGTAGTTTGGATACTCGCATGTCCCAGCATTTCTTGAATGATCCGCAGGTCTGCTCCATTCTTTAGCAGATGCGTCGCGAATGAATGACGCATCGTGTGCGGCGAGATCTCGATGCTGATGTCGGCTCGCAAAGCATGTCGTTTGATCAGTTCCCAAATGGCTTCGCGTCGCAGTCGTCGTCCGCTGCGAGATAGAATCAGCCAAGGTAGGACGGCATAGTCGCGACCTCTCGCAAGTTTTGGCCGCAAGATTTCCATGTACTCTTGGATGGCTTCGATCGCACTACGCCCCAGCGGGATCATCCGTTGCTTGCGGCCTTTCCCTTCGGCCATGCAGTAACCATCCTTCAGATGCAGGTTTGCGATGAGCATGTCGCTGACTTCCGACACACGGCAACCGGTGGCGTACATCAATTCCAACAGGGCACGGTCTCGCAAGAACAGAGGGTCGTATCGTGAAGGCGACTTTAGGAATCGGTCGACTTCTGCGGTCGTTAGTACGCGAGGGACGCGTTGCCACATTTTGGGCAACGTCAACAACTCGGCTGGATTATCGACCAAAATCGATTCTAGTTGCAGGTACTTGTAGAACATCCGCACAGCCACCACGTGTCGGGCGATACTGGCGGAAGCCAACTCCAGCGACTTTAAATAGGACAGGAAGTCCATTAGGCCGCTAATGTCTAGTTCCGCGGGGTTGCGACCTGCCAGCCAAGTCGCAAAGTGTTCCAAATCGCGGCCGTAGGCGGCGATTGTATTGTCGGCCAGATGGCATTCGCTGCGCAGATAGTTTTCGTAGCCGCTGAGCCAAGCGGTCAGCGATGGCTGCGGAGCTTGATACACTTTGGTATCGGTCTGCCGAAGTCTTTTAAGTTTGCTTGCCGCCATCTGCGTCTTGTTGTGCTTAGAGTAAGGTAATGTAAATTGGTAGCCGTTGAGGCTGAAAATTCGAACTTGGTTGTTAGGTAAAGCGAGTCAATGAATATTTTGGTGGTCGGAGGTGCCGGTTATGTTGGATCCCATACGGTGCGGCATTTAATAGAAAATGGCGAAGAGGTTTGGGTCTATGACAATCTTTCCCGCGGCCACGCGGCGTCGGTCCCAGAAGGTCGATTAATCGAAGGAAATCTGACGGATCGTGCCAAGTTAATGCAGGTTATGCGGGATAAAGAGATTGATGCGGTCATGCATTTTGCAGCGTTTGCACTGGTCAATGAGTCGGTGAATCATCCGGCGATGTACTACCAGAACAACGTCGTCGCGACGTTGGAACTGATGGAAGCGATGCGAGCGACCGGCGTTTGGCGATTCGTTTTCTCGAGTACTACTGCGACGTATGGTGATGTGGCCAAAATGCCAATCAAAGAAGACACGTTGCAGCAACCGATCAATCCCTATGGTTTTACGAAATTAGTGATCGAAAAAGCTTTAGAAGACTACTCGATCGCATATGGCTTTGGCGCGGCTTGCCTACGCTACTTTAATGCAGCCGGAGCGATTGACGATGGTTCAATTGGGGAAGACCATGATCCCGAGTCGCATTTGATTCCGATTGTGTTGCAGGTCGCACTCGGGCAACGCCAGCATGTTTCGGTGTTTGGCCGTGATTATCCGACGCCCGATGGTACCTGTATTCGCGACTATATTCATGTCAGCGATTTAGCGACAGCGCATCTGGCAGCCCTGAAGAAACTGGAACCAAGCCAAGTTTTAAAAATGAATCTTGGAACTGGCAAAGGGACCAGCGTGCAAGAGGTGATTGAAGCTTGTCGCAAAATCACTGGGCATCCAATTCCTACTGTCGATGCAGCCCGTCGCGAAGGCGATCCACCGGCTCTTGTGGCGGATTCCAGTTATGCGCAGTCGCTGTTGCAATGGAAGCCACGCTACGACAATATTGACTCGATTGTGAAGACCGCTTGGAACTGGCACAAAAATCATCCACGTGGTTACGGGGACTATGCAACCAGTCATCATTGAACAGCCGTACAAGTTCATTCCGCCTTGGCGGGGGACTTGGTTGCCCTACATCGCGCAGAAGTTTCGCATCATCGACTGGTACTTAAACAAGTACGAGGGCGTGGAAGATCACGAATTGCGAGGCTTGGAGAATCTGAGTGCCTCGATTCGCAGCGGCCACGGAATATTGCTGGCTCCAAACCATTCGCGTTACGCGGACCCATTGGTCATGGGCTTTATTGCGCGGCGGTTGAACACCTATCCATTCTTAATGGCCAGTTGGCACCTCTTTCATCATAGTCGCCTGCAGAGTCTAGCGATGCGAGCGGTCGGCGCCTTCAGTATTTATCGCGAAGGAACCGACCGGCAATCGCTGGATACGGCGATTGACGTATTGGTGGAAGCCAAGCGTCCGTTGGTCATTTTTCCGGAAGGAGCTGTCTTTCGCACCAACGATCGATTGCAGGAGTTGCTGGATGGTGTTGCGTTGATTGCACGATCAGCCGCGAAACGTCGAGCGAAGATTGAGGCAGGAGCTAAAGTCGTCGTGCATCCGATTGCGATTAAGTACGTTCCGAAAGCACCTGTTTCGTCGATGGTCGACGGGGTGCTGCGAGATGTGGAGAAGCGACTCACATGGGAGTTGAAGGCATCCAACGCGACCTCGCTGCTGGCGAGGACAGAACGTGCTATGCATGGCTTGCTATGTCTGAAAGAGATAGAGCACTTCGGCGTCGCTCAGACCGGAAGTTGGGTGGAGCGTCAGCAGCGATTGGTCAATCGACTGCTGGAAGATAGTGAATTGCAATGGTTGGGGCGAACGGGGACCGGCGCCATCATTCCGAGGATCAAAGCGATTCGTAGTCGCATTCTGCCGGAATTGTTAAAGCCCGATGTGACCGAGCAAGAACGACTGGCAATCTGGCATCAGTTGAGCAAGATTTATCTTGCACAGCAGATCTCCTCTTATCCGCATGATTATCTTAGCTCACCGACCACCGAGTCACGTTTGTTGGAAACAGCCGAACGACTGCACGAAGACTTAACAGATCGATCAATTCGAGTGAGGCCCTTGAAGGCGATCATTCAGATAGGGGAAGCAATTGAAGTACCGCCAGAAAAAGTGCGCGGAGATCGCGGTTCGGACGTGATGGTTGAATTGAGCACGCAATTGCAGGCAATGCTGCAAGTGCTATCGAGCGAGTCTCGCGTGTTCAATGAGCAAGATGGTTGACGTTTGTGCGTCGACGTGATTCGATTACTCGTTAAATGCTGAATCGATGGCAGCAGCCGAAGCGTCGAAAGAGCCAGCAGTGGCGTTCGACATGTGCTTTACGGCTCCGACGCAGACAACCACAATCAAAGACAATAGGACGGCATATTCGACGGCGGTCGGGCCTGCTTCGTCGCGTAGCAGTCTGGTAAAGTTATTTGCAAGACGAGTCAACATCTTACGTCCTGTGGATAAATAGTGACAAGAACGGATCAGTGAAGCGTTTGGAATCGCCCAGTTCCTGATAGAAACTCTAGTTCATGTATCGGCATACAGGAGGTCGCTTTCTTTGACGACTTTGATGAATTTCCAAGCTGTTTGTCCGCGTGTCCGTGGTAACCGGTAAGGGTGAATTAAGCGGTAAAGTCATCGCAATTACTACAATTTTCGATTGGGCAGTCGCAAGATGCGAGGCTTCAGTCCATAATGTCCTGGCCGTCTTATCCAAGCCGCCTCCTAGGAATCAAACAGAACACATCCACCTTCATGCTCGGCCCTATTTTTGAACGTGAACTAACTATCCTGCCGCGGCGAGGGAAGCATTACGCTGGGCGAGTGGTCTTTTGCTTGTCATTGTTTGTGCTGCTATGTACCGCTTGGCTATTGATGGCTGGCATTCAGCCGATTCGAGAATTAGGCGATTTTGCGCGATTTGGTTCGTTAGTATTTCAGATCCTGGCTCCTTTGCAGTTGGTTGTGCTTACCTGTGTAGCGGCTTTGGCTGGTGCGATTTCGGTAGCGCATGAGAAAGACCGCAAAACGCTGCTACTGTTGCTGATGACTTCGCTGCGCAACAACGAATTGGTGTTGGGGAAAGCCGGCGGCGGTTTTTTGATCGCGCTCAATCTGTTTTTAGCTGGATTGCCGGTGCTAGCCATGTTGACTTTGCTGGGCGGTGTTTCCACCAGCCAAGTTTTGTTGACCGCTTGGATCACGCTGGCCACGATTTTTGCAGCGACTTCACTGGGGGCGACGGTGGCTTTCTGGCGCGAGAAGACCTTTCAAGCGATTGCGATCACGATCTTGACGATCGTATTGTGGATTGCATTGTGTGAAGCGATCGGAGCGGGTGCTGTGCCTGGTCTTCCCCCCGATTGGGCGGTGATCCTGAATCCGTTTCGCGCAGTTTGGTTGCTCAGCCAACCGATGCCGACAGCCACGCTGTTTGATTCAACAACCAGTGTCGGCTTTCTGAGCGGTTTGTGGATGTTTGCATTTGGGGTTAGTCAACTGGTGATCTCAATTGTCATGTTGCGAGTTTGGAATCCATCGCGTGAAGCACGGCCCCGCATGGAAGAAGAAAGCGAGTCGGATCAAACGGCAAGACTAACGACAGCAGCGTCTGGTGGTACAGAAGAATCCAGCAACCCATCTGCGGGTAAGCAAGTGAAAGCGTGGAAGAGTCGCGAAGCTCGCCGCGTTTGGAATAATCCAGTCCTCTGGCGGGAAGTGCGAACGTGGGCTTACGGTCGCAAGGTGCTGATCATTCGTATGGCTTACTTATTATTAGCCAGTGTGGTCGCGTTGGCATTGTATCGTCTTGCTGCCACCGGCGTATTTCAGGCCCGCAATCAGCTCAATGAAGAATTGATTCCTGTTGCGGCAAAACTGCTAGCTCCCTTTGGCGTCATTTCTTTGGTCATCATCAACGCCCTGGCAGTCAACTCGATTGCCAACGAACGCGATAGTCAAGCGCTTGATCTATTGTTGGTGACGGAGATAACACCGCCAGCTTTTCTGTTTGGCAAGTTGTTTGGTGTGATGTATGTCTGCAAAGAAATGATCCTAGCTCCCATAGCATTATGCATTTATCTTTGGAGTTTAGGGGGGGTGAGCTCGGAGAATTTAGTCTTCACGGTCGGTGGTTTGATCGTGCTTGATTTCTTCGTTGCCATGCTAGGCATACATTGCGGCATCATATACTTCCGATCGCGCACTGCGATTGCGACCAGCCTGGGCACCGTCTTTTTCTTATTCCTGGGGGTGGTGACTTGCATGTTGATTATGATCTCGTTCCAAGGGTCTTTTAGCCGCCAGTTGGCACCCTTTCTGGCGATCATTGTGGGAGGAGGGCTCGGCTTGTACTATGCGTTGGGATCGCGGAATCCGTCGCCAGCGATAACAATTAGCGCTTTTCTGTTGCCTTTTTTGACGTTCTTTTCGTTGACAAGCTTTATACTCCGGAATCAAGAACTAACCGTCTTTAGTGTGATTGTGTCCGTCTATGGCTTTACTACTTTGGCGATGATTATCCCGGCGATTACCGAATTTGATTTTGCATTAGGGCGTACGCCGACAGCCGAAGATGCGGAGGGTTAATCGTTGGACTCGGTTACGTCGGCATCGCAATTGATGGCTTATCACGTCATTGGTTTAGTAACCGCGATGGTGTTTCTCTTGGCAGGATCTGCATTTTTCTCTGCGAGTGAAGCTGCGCTTTTCTCGCTGAACTGGAATCAACAGACGGCAGCAACCAAAAAGAAGCTTGTGGATCGCACGATCTCTCATTTGCTGGGCAAAGCGGACCGTTTACTGTCGACCATTCTCTTTTTCAACTTGACGATCAACGTAGTCTATTTTTCCATTGCGACGATCTTGGCCAATCTGGCGGCTCAGGCGCAGTCGAGTTGGACATTTGCGATTCCGCTGTTGAGCTTGGGTGTGATCATTTTAAGCGGTGAGCTGATTCCCAAAAGTTTAGGTGTGGCGGCACCAATGCGAGTCGCGCGAGCGGTTGCGATCCCGCTCTCGTGGGCAGTCGCCATTGCAAATCCCATCACGCCGATCTTTCAATGGGCCAGCGATTTATCGCGACGAATTATTTGGCCTGGTATGACACCGGAGCAGTATCTAGATGTTACCGACCTTGAGCGAGCTATTGAGTTAAGCGGAAGTGACGCGTCTTTGATCAAGCATGAAAAAGACATGCTCCAAAATACAGTCCAACTTTCGGTCGTGCGTATCGAAGAATGGATGAAACCGCGGTCCTCATTCTTCTGTGTTGAGCTAAACGATCAGCTCGGGCACGAGATCAATGAAAGATTAGGGGAGTCAACCGACGAGAGCCCTGACTACATCTTGGTCAGCAACGAATCGCAGGAGGTCGCCGCTGCGATTCGGTTGGCGGATCTGCCGTACACGCCGGAGCTTGATTGGCGCGAAAACGTACAGCCAGTTTTGATTGTGCCATGGTGCCAGTCGCTGGGCGATGTCTTTACGGCGATGCAAAAATCAGGCAAGTACGTTGCGTTGGTGGTTAACGAGTTCGGTGAATCGATCGGAGTAGCGACGTATGAGGATTTGATTGAGTCGATTTTCTCAACCGAAATTAGCGATGTTCAAGCCTTCTCTCGGCCCGCATTTGATCAGACAGGCAAGCTTCAATGGGAGGTGACTGGCTCAACTAGTTTGCGTCGCATCGAGCGAGCATTGAGCCGAAAGTTGCCTCGAGGTCGTCAGGTGACGGTGGCGGGTGTCTTGCAAAACGAACTGCAAAGGTTGCCGCAGGCTGGCGATATCGTACAGTGGGGGGGATTTGAAATCGAAGTTGTTCGAGTTCCGCGTCGTGGGGAAGTCCTGTTGCGAATGACTCAACTTGAACCGCAAGAGGGAAGCAACCTGTCCTGATCGGAGGCTTTGGCTGTTCACTATGTACGTTGCAATTGTATTCTTTCTGATCGGTTTGTCTGCGAGCGCTTTCTTTAGCGGGACAGAGACTGGTCTATATCGGGTGCCACGCGTTCGCCTGGTCCTGGATGGAATGGAAGGTTCTACGATCGCAAGGTTCCTGCTGTGGTTGACCAATCATCCGGCCGCTTTTGTATCGACTGTGCTGATCGGAAACAACATCGCTAACTACATCGCATCGGCTGGCTTGGTTGGGATCGCATCCGTGTTGCTTGGCGATCCGAACACTTCGCTGGAATTGTTACTGACGCTGTTGGCCACGCCGCTGCTATTCATCTATGGCGAGTTGCTGCCAAAGTCGCTCTTCTACAACGCGCCGTTCCGACTATTGATGCTGAGCGGCTATCCGTTGCTGATTGTCACGCTGCTTTTGTCACCCATCTCTTTCTTGTTGTACTCGTTGAGCGTTTTGGTGCAGCGATTTTCTGGAGAAACGCCGTTTAAAGTATTGCCTGCACTGGCACGTCGAGAGTTAAAGCGGATGTTGCAGGAAAGCCGCGAGATTGGGTTGCTTAATACGGTGCAACGGGATGTTGCGCAAAATATTTTAGCGTACGGAGGAACTTCCATCAGGCAGTATTGTATGCCAGCTCGAGCACTGAAGATTGTGCCATCGGACGTCACGCTCGCGGAACTGCACCATGCAGCCGCCAGGAGTACGTTTCCAATCCTCGCAGTGAAACATCCCAAGCACGATCGTTTGGTTGGTTACTTTCGAATTTCAGATATCATTGTCGCGAAGAAGCAGTTGCCCAAGCTGCGAGCTTTGCTGACGCTTTCCCCGGAAACCAGCCAAGCTGTTGCACTTAGCCAGATGCTGAGCAATCGTTGCGAGTTGGGGCGTGTCATCGACAGCAACGGCAACGTGATGGGCGTTTTGTTGCAACAACGACTGTTGGGGCAAATGCTGCAACAAGATTAGTTGCAGAAAAAGTCGATCTGATTGGCTGGTAATCAGTCGGTCATTGGTCTAGACGCTTTTGCGAGAAGAACTCGCTAGTCGTGCGTGGTCGTTCAGCAGGGGCTGGTTTCGGTTCGGGAAACGGATCGAGGAAAGCGGCAGTTTTGTTCCAAGCGGTCGCTGTTCCCTGCGAGATGGATTTCCAAGTGGATTTAGTTGTTTTGGTTACCGTGTTGGTCGTCGAGGTTACAGGTTTAGTGATCCATGTCGGCGGTGTAAGCAGTTTCATTGGATTCCAGTCCCAACCCTCTGCGTGAGCGACCGAAGGTGCAAACAAACCGGACGATATGACAAGGAATAATGTTGCGATATACTTTTTCATGGTTTACACGATCCGTTTAAGCATTGGCAGTCAACGTCGCCGACGCCCAGAGTTTCATAAATGGAATACGATTTGAGCGCAAGCGGAGCAAGGCCAGTTATGACCAAAAACTCTCAGGAAGCGAACATGCAGTCATCCGCAATATTGTCACGTACGCAAATTGCTTTGGCTTCCTTGCGCCATTACCCCAGATTATTGCTGCCTATTGCTTTGGGGATTGCCGCAGCCACGGCCACCATTGTCGGTGCCTTGCTGGTTGGAGATAGCTTGCGAGGGTCCCTGCGATTTTTGGCGTTAGATCGCATTGGCCGAATCGAACAACTATTGCTAGCGCCCACTTTTTTTGACCGCGAAGCGATCGAGCGCTTAAATCCAGCCGATATTGATGACTCTTTATCGGACGCTATTCCGGTAATCTTGTTTGCCAATACGAGTTTGGAGTTTCGCAGCCAAGGGCAAGTGCGTCGAACCAGCGGCGTGTTGACGCTTGGGATTTCCGACAGTTTCTGGACGTTGGGCGATGACCTCTCAGCTCCCCCGCTGGAGATTGACCAAGTCATCTTGAATGAAGCGGTCGCGATGGAACTCAATGTCCAGATCGGCGATACGTTAGTGTTGCAAGTTCCCGCTCCGGCTGCAGTACCCGCGGATAACCCGCTGGGCAAACGCGATAGCGAATCGATCGCAATTGCCAATCTGCAGTTGGTCGCGATCTTGCCCAGCAAAAGTTTAGCGAGATTGGATCTGCAAAGTAACCAACGATCATCGCTCAATGCCTTTGTGGCGGCGAGCACGATTCAAAGGGCGCTGTCGCGGCCGGATCAATTCAATGCCGCTGTCATCTCGCGGTCGCTGGCTGAGCCTGCGGAAAAGCTGGACTTTGAAGAAGCCCACGCGGTGGCGGCGAAAATTTTAGCGCAGTCGCAGTTTACGCTAAAGGATCTAGGGTTTCACTTGGATCGTCATCGAGCGGTTGTGCCTTCCAGCACCGATGCTCCAACCGTAACCCCAGCGACTCAACAGGACGTCGTCTTTGACTACTATCAACTCAGCAGCGACCGCCTGATCATTCAAGCAGCGGCCCAACAAGCGGTGATGAAGGATTTGGGCACGGCCAGCGCGTTGCCTCTTTTTGCTTACTTGGCGAATGGCATTCAATCGGCATCCAAGCCTGACAGTCCTGTCATTCCCTATAGCACGATCGTTGGCTTGGAACCCAAGGCGGTGGGCCCGAATCGTGCGTTGTGGCAGTGGAATACCAATGCGCTGGATGCCAGCGGATTACAGGCTGACGAATGCTTGATCAACTCATGGCTAGCCGATTATGGCAAATTGGAAGTCGGCGATACGCTCCAGATCGAATACTTCCAAAGTGAGAATGAAGACGGTAAAGAGGTCGAACGTTCTGCCGAATTTAAAGTGGCTGGGATAGTTCCTATTACAGCACCGTCTCGTAGTTTTCGGCGCAACCGGCCAGCGGAGTTTGACCAGCCGCCGACGGTTTTCAACGATCCGGCCATGACGCCGTCAGTTGCGGGCATTACCGACCAAGAATCGATCTCGCAGTGGGAGACACCCTTTCCTTTAACGCGGAGCGTCAATCAGGATGACGATGATTATTGGAACGATTACCGCCTGACACCCAAGTTGCTGATTACGTTGGATAGGGCGCAAGCTTTATTTGGTTCACGGTTTGGGCAAATCAGCAGTGTGCGGATCTCGGCTGCAGACTTCCCTGATCAAACTGAATTGGAGGCACGGCTAGCGGCGGCATTACAAAAGGTTGCACCGGAGTTAGGCTGGCAAGTTTTACCACTTCGGGCACAGCAATTGAAAGCGTCTAGTGGTTCCACTCCATTTGATGGTTTGTTCCTAGCGCTAAGCTTTTTCGTCATTCTCGCCTCGTTGATGTTGATCTTTTTGCTAGTGCGACTGTGCGTCGAAACGCGAGCCAATCATTGGGGGATCTTAAAAGCCAGCGGTTGGTCTCCCATTCAGGTACGGCGATTGATTTTAGTGGAAGCGTTCCCGGTAATTGTGTTGGGGGTAACGCTAGGGATTCCCATCGGGTTTGTTTTTTGCAGAGCGGTTTTAGCGCTGTTACAAGGCCAGTGGGTGGGGGCCATTGGTGTTCCCTTTTTAGAGTTTCATTGGACGCTTCGTACCTTGATCATTGGCGCGATGGTAGGAGGAATATCAGCGATCGCGACGATTTGGATTTCGCTGTTGTATCTCTCCAAGCGATCGATTGTCCATTTGTTGCGAGGTAATTTGTCTAGCGAAACGATGACGCGTGGAACAGGCAGTTGGATACGACGTTCGGTGATCATGGCTTGTGTGGTGGCCATGGTCGCGTTGCCAGTTGTGGCGTATCAGTTGCAGGGGCCAGCCAAAGCGGGTGCATTTTTGGGAGCAGGCTTCTGCGCTTTGATCGGATTGTTGATGGCCTTTTACGATGGGTTCGTCGTCAGCAGTCATCGAAGCAACAGGGCGACGGACGTTGAGCATGCGCATGCGTTATCGTTGCCCAGTTTGACGGTCAGTTCGCTTCGTCGCAATCGCTTGCGCAGCATTTTGGCCGTCAGCCTGATCGCGGTCGCTTCGTTTCTGCTTCTATCGGTCAGTCTATTTCATGTGGAGCCTGATGCCCGAGGGACCGGCGAGTTTACTCTGATGGCACGCAGTGATTTGCCGATCATACGCGACTTGAATGATCCTTTGGTGCGTCGCAATGCGGTGGGGCAAGCGGAGGCGGATTTGTTGTCGGAAGTGAAGATCGTGTCGATGCGTTTGCGGGGGGGCGATGATGCAGGCTGCAGCAACTTGTATCAGGCCAATCAACCTCAAGTCTTGGGAGTGAACGCTGCGATTGCGGCGATTGATTTTGCACCGGATGCGGCCGCCAATGGCGGTTCGCGTTTTGCTTGGGCTGGCCAAACGAAGTTGGGCAGCACGCAATCGATCTGGACCATGTTGGAAGCATCAGCGGCTGGAACCTTAGACTCGCCGATACCAGTCGTGGTCGATCAGAATACGGCCATGTGGGGGCTGCACTTAAAGTCGTCTGTCGGCGAAGTCTTTGCGTATGAGTATGATGGGAACACGATCTATTTTCAGACGATCGGTTTGTTGCAGAACACCATTTTGCAAGGCTATTTAATCATCGGCGAATCCAATTTCAAAGCGGCTTTTCCTGAAATTGTCGGCAACCGGTTCTTCTTGATTCAAGCTTCGGAGCAGCAAGCCGCAGACGTCAGCGCGTTAATCGAACGTGGCTGGGCCAATGAAGGGATTGACGTTGTGGAAAGCAAGAACGTTTTGTCTCAACTGTTAGCAGTTCAGAATACTTATTTGTCAGCGTTTCAGTCCTTAGGAACCTTGGGTTTGATCTTGGGAACTTTGGGGCTAGCGGTAATTCAAATCCGTTCCGTGGTGGAACGTCGAAGCGAGTTTGGGTTGTTGCGTGCAATGGGGTTTAGTTCCAGTCGAATCTCGCGCATCTTACTGGCTGAGCATCTGGTGCTGCTGCTTAGCGGTGCCACGATTGGGATGGGAGCTGCTTTGCTGGCGGTCGCTTTTGCGGCAATGAGTCGACAGGCAACCGGTGGAATTGCGATGCCAGTGATCATGTTGATGGTGGTGATCATCGTCGGCACGCTTTCGGGACTATTGGCTGTGCGTCGCGCTATCGCTGTTCCGGTGCTTGATGCGTTGAGGTCTCAGTAAGATGAAGGGAACTATGGACGCGTTGCCAAACGATGTTGCATTGCCAAGCAGATTTTCGATGTGGGATTTGCTGCGGCACAAGCCCTTGCGCCGGGACCTGTCGAAGCTACGTTGGAAGGTCTTGCAGCAGGGGCAACCGGTAGAGCTCCACTGGGCAGATTTGTGTCGATTGTGGCAGAGGGATTATCCGGCGCTTGTTGGCCAGTTGCAGGCAGATGCGCCCCAGCGGGTGTTGAGCAAACTTGCGCAGATGGATGATCCCATTGATGGCACGACCAAATGGTTGCTGAAGACCGAAGATGGGCATGCGATTGAAGCAGTCTTCTTGCCCTCGTCTCGTTCGCGGCGAGCGACAGCTTGTATTTCCAGTCAAGTTGGCTGTGGAGTGAAGTGCTCGTTTTGTGCGACAGGGACACTTGGGATGGTCAGGAATCTTTCGGCCGCCGAGATCTTGGAGCAATTGTTAGTTGTGCGGGAAGAAGCTTACCGGCGCAACTATACTTTGCGAAACGTCGTATTCATGGGTATGGGAGAGCCGCTGCATAACTGGTCCAATGTGCAGTCGGCGATTTCTTTTATGCTTCGGGATGATGGCTTCTACTTTTCACCGGCGCACGTCTGTGTTTCGACGGCAGGGGTGGTTGGTAAAATGCTGGAATGCGCCAGGGCGTTTCCAACGCTTCGAATTGCGATCAGCCTGCACACTTGCGACCCTGAGGTGAGGCGACGGATTGTGCCGCGAGGAGTGGGCAGTTTGTCACAGATTCGAGAGGCGATTGTACAACTGAATCACGAGTTTCCCAATCGTACTTTGTGGTTGGAAGTCGTTATGCTTCAAGGCGTCACCGACCGCGATAGCGATATTGATCAGTTGATCGACTTTTGTCGTGGTTTGACAATCGAGATCAACTTGATTCCTTACAACACCATTGCAGATCCTGGGGAAGCGGCATTGGGATCGCTCCGTCGCAGCGAGCGGGTATGGGACATTGCGCAGCGACTTCGTCGTGAAGGTTTCTTTACCACCATTCGATATTCCGGTGGGCAGAATATCGCGGCCGCTTGTGGTCAGTTAGTCGCCAATCGGTAAGTTGGAAATCGCCTGAGTGATTTCGGAATTGGGGCAGGGTGCTGCAGTAGTGGGGGCCTTTTGGTACACTGGAGCGTTGGGCATTTTCTAGAATTCAACAACAGGGTGACTTCATGGGTAAAACTACAATTTCGACAATGTCGATGTGGCTGGTCGGCTTAGCCGCAGGACTCGTTAGCTTGACCGTAGTCAGTGCAGAGGAAGGCAAGGGCTTGTTCAATGGCAAGGATCTTTCCGGATGGCAAGGACGCAGCGACTTGTGGTCCGTGGAAGATGGGGCTATTACTGGTCGCACCAAGGAGGAGGCTCCAATCCAGCAGAACACGTTTCTGATCAGCGAACATGAAGTCGCTAACTTCGATCTCACGTTTGAGTATCGTATCGAGCGCGGGAACTCGGGCGTTCAGTATCGCAGTCAAGTGAAAGACAAAGAATTGTTTGTCGTTGGCGGTTATCAAGCCGACATCGATTCGCAACCACGGTACTCGGGCATTAACTATGAAGAGCAAGGACGCGGCATTCTGGCCGATCGAGGTCAAATTGCGATGATCCAAGGCGGCAAGCCGGAGGTCATTGGCATTTGCGGAGATGCTGAGAAGCTGCAAGAGAACGTCCGCAGCGAAGAATGGAATACTTATCGCATCGTCGCACTGGACGGCCATCTTCGTCACTTTATCAATGGCGTGTTGATGAGCGAAGTCATCGATTTGAGCGAGCAGGCGAAATCGTCCGGTGTTTTAGCCTTGCAATTGCACAAAGGTCCGCCGATGGTCGTGCAGTTCCGAAACTTTGTTTTGGTCGAGCATAAGTAGTCTTCTTGAGGTTTTGGTCGGGGGATTATGGCACGCGGCGGTTGCTGTCGCAGGCAATCGCGAGCGAATCAAGTCAAGTTACAGGCCGCAGTTCAGCCGCAACTTGATTGGATTGTCTCTGTTCAGATGTGCTGTAATTCCCTATTCTTATTGCCATTGAGAGTGTCTTGAAATTCCGGAACACATCCAGCAAGCCGACATGGGCCAGTTTCTCTTTTACTACCAGCGACCAGAGCCATCGACATGGGTCTACATGTCGTCGTTTTTGGTGGTCGGCATCTACTTCATGTTTCATCGGTTTTGGAGCGTTCGGAATCTGGACGTTTTGTTGCTGCTGCTGCTGACGCCAGGTTTGATACTGATCCATGAATCGTATCGGATGGCAGGTAGTCCCACCGAACCGGTAAGCAATGCGGCTGCAAAACAAGCCATGGTGGATTTGGCCCAGTACGTGGCATCCCAAAGCCAGAGCGATGGCAGCTTGACCGGCGATACGGCTTCCGCGGCGGGGGATCTTGAAGCGGGAGTTGGGGCTGAGAAGGGTTTTCAGTGGACTGCGCGCAAGGTTCGTTTGTTTGGGTATATCTGGTTGCTATCGGTATGTGGGTTATGGCTAGCGCGCATGTTGGTAGACACGACGTTTTTTCGACGTCCTCTGTTGGATCCCAACTTATCCCAAGGTGGTTTAGTCTTTATTGGGTTAAGCCTGTTCACTTTCTTGACCGCCAACGTGTTGAATAGTCCGCCTGCGCAGATCAAATCGACTCAATTGAATCGCGGGCCTGGGTTCGATCCTTTGAAGGCGTTGCCGGATATCGCTACGACACGTCAATCATCGTTGGACGGTCAAAAGCAAGCCAGTGCAGGTTCGCCAGAGGGGAATGCCGCCAGTCGGATGAAACAAGCGCGATTGGCGACGTTGTCACGAGTGCTGCTGACCATAGCCAATTCGGTTCTGATTCTCGGCATGGTGGGCGTTGGCTATTGGCATTTCAGCGACTTGAAATCAGGAGTAGGGGCAGCCGTTCTGTATTTGCTGCTGCCGTACACAGCTCAGATGATTGGCAGGGTCGAGCATGCGATTCCCGGTTCCCTGTTGGTGTTAGCAGTGCTTCTCTACCGGCGGCCGTTGTTGGCGGGAGCCGCCCTTGGGCTGGCTGGCGGCTTAGTGTTCTATCCGTTGTTCCTATTGCCCTTGTGGTTGAGCTTCTATTGGCAGCGTGGCCAGAAGCGATTTATTGTCGGTGTCGTATCTGCCTTGCTAGGCCTAGTGATCGCGCTAGCCTGTATCTATCAACGCGATTTCTTGGTCCAATTGCGGCAGATGTTCGGCACCATTGAATTCAAGCTAACGGACTTGGACGGAATCTGGGGGCTAGGAGTGCACCCGTATGTTCGTATTCCAGTGGTTGTTGCATTTGTGGCTTTAGCGTTTTCATTTGCCTTTTGGCCAGCTCAAAAAAGCCTCGCCACGCTGTTGAATTGTTCGGCCGCGGTGATGGTCGCGGCGCAGTTTAGTTACGCCTACGGTGGGGGCTTGCTGATGGCTTGGTATCTTCCACTGGTTTTGCTGACTGTGTTTCGCCCCAATTTGGATGACTTAGTTGCCTCGCAAGCGGTTCGGCGATTCAGATGGTCGCGACGGAAAGAGCCGCCACGTCGCGTTGCCCAACCGCAAATTGAGTCGATATGAAGCGATTGCTCTGGCTGTTAGTTGGCATTTGCGGTTTGGCATTGCTGGCCCTGGTGCTATGGTATCCAAGGGAGATTCGCGGCGTCGAATTCTGCCCTCAAACATTTGAGCAACGAGCGTTTGTGTTCTATCAGAACGCTTTTGGCAGCCAGAATATGAACCGCGACCCGGCTGTGCCCGTGGTTGGATCCGCGGTCACACAGTATCTCACAAGTGTTGACTTCACTCAGTCCCCAAAGCGTTGGGATCTTGTTAGCGGATCATCGATCGATCGGAAGTTTGGCGACGCACAAGTTTTATTCGGCTATCTCACTGCACAGCATACAAGCAGCAATTGGAGTTTAGAGGATTGGACCAAACAGCAACCGGAGTTAGCTGCCGAACTCTGGCCGCAGGTACAAGCCTTGGCGGTTCACAATCTTTACTTTGCCATACCGGAACTCATCGAGTTCGCGTTAGCTGAGCCCAGTGTTAGCGATCTCAAGGACTATGCCCAGCGTCGTTTAACCTCAGCGGCGATGGAGCGTCTGCGTTACTTGACTGCCCATGCAACGGATGATGACCACTTGATTGAACTTGGTCGGCTCCACCAGTACCTTACCGTTCAGCAAAACCAGCAAGCGGAGGTTTCTGATCTTCAGCAGCAAGAAGAGCTTAGCGAGCTATTAGCGAATGCAGCGAGCATGGTGGCGGATTTAAAGGATGAACGACTCTCCAATGAGGATACTCCTTAAAACGCCCACTTAGAGCCACGATGGCAGTGCGGGTGCAATATGGCTTGGGATGCGCCGCCGGAGACAGCGAACTATGTTAGTATTCGCGGCGTTCTTGTCTCGCCATTTTTCTTTCAAGATGATCTGCCATCAGACCTGCGCTGCCACCCATGAGCCACAGCACATGGAAACCATAGTCTTGGGGCATCCATACAGTGAATTGGATAAAGGCCAGTCCAATAAAAGCGCTTGCCAAACCAGCGCATAACCATTTCAAGTCGATGGGGCAGTGGCTGGAAAGTTTAAAGTAGTTAAAACAGGCGCACGCCAATGCGGCGATCCAACATGCAACTCCCAGGTATCCGAATCGAAGCGTCAGCAACAAAAACTCATTGTCGACCGCCCATAATCCTCGCAGCGTTTTCATATCATTGCTGCCTCCCATCGGGACCGTTGGGGGGAACGTCGATGTGCGATTTGTCCCATATCCAAATAAACCGGCTTTTCGGACTGCGGTACCGTAAAAACTCCATAGATGGAGTCGTACCGTTGCAGAAGAAAGCTCGACGTTCTCTCCATCCACTAGGATGGTCGCACGCTTTGTCTCCAAGGACTCACCAGCCATCTGGTGCATGAGATTGACCAGTTGCGTTTGAAATACAAACGCGGCGACAAGTGTACCAATGCTGATGGCAGCAATAGGAAGGCGAGTCTTTGGGACAAGTACGAAAGGCAGACCTATGGCAAGAATCGCGATTGCCAAGACAGGCGCCCGCGACAGTGTACTTAGAATCCCAGCGACTGCGATCAACGTTCCAAGAAACCAGATCGGATTGCGATCTTCTTGGAGTTTCGACATAGCCACCTGAACTGTCCAAGGCAGCATCATTATCAATAGGGTTCCAAAATAAATCGGGTTCTCTGTCTGGCCTGCGGACCGACGATAGCCCCAACGCATTCCGAATCGTTTGCTCAATGACTCATCAAAGCTGAAGATTTCGTGATACAGATTGATAGAGCTTACCGATTCAATGATTCCAATAGTGGCGAGTGCAAGACAAACATAGAACGCAGGCCATTGCAGTACGCGGAGGCTTGGAAAACTAGCGAGAGACAATCTGCCTAGCACATACGCAACGAACCATTCACCATAAATCTGAGCGAGGATCTCCAGGCTCGGCCCGCTATTGATTAAATCGGAGACGAAATGCACCACTACCAGTGCCATCATGACATAATCCAAAGGGATGAGCTTAGTGCGGAACTTGGCCTTCGGATGTAAGCAGTAATAGCCCAACGCCATGATGCCACTGGCGACACATAAGTTGAGCCCATTGCCAAAGAGTTCTAGCTGAATCCAGAAGGGCATCAACAAGGCAGTCAGGCTGGTGATGGCCAGTGCCATGTGAGGACCGTATTTGCGTCCGGATGCCAGAAGCACCAACAGCAGGATAATGAGGCAGGAGATCCAGGTCAGCAAGGTTTCGATTTACAAAAAACTTAGAAAGGTATGTGCGGCTATATTCAGCCCGCTGTCGGTTCCATATTGGTCAGGAAAGCTGGTCAATGTCAACAGCGCCCGCTTTAAACAGACCAATTGATCGGAAGTTAGATAGTATCCGCCGCAAATTCGTTGAGAATGGCTTGCTGCTAGCACCTCATCGAAGGACAATAGGTAGGCTTGGTGTTCGTTGCGTAATTACCGCTCGTGACTTGTTTTCTCATCATCCAAGCGGCGATTTTGAGAGCAGAACTTCTACAGAGGCTGTTTTGAAGCTTTTATTGTCTTTTGTCGTGCTTTTGGGATTGGCCGGGGCAGGCTTCTATTGGCTGCCTCAAATGCGAAAGGATTCATGGAAGGAAACTCGTGTTACTAGCACGGAGTCTTCAACGTCCGCTCGGCCGGTTGCAGAAGAATCTGATATCAATTCCGAGATGGAAAAAGATATCAGCGAGTACGATATTCGTCGCGACCAGCGAAAGTTGAAATCGATTCCGAATACACCTGCAGCATTAGAGGCTGCGTATCGAAAACGAAGAAACGACACCTGCGAAGAGCTGCCTGCTGGAGAACCAATGGAGTTTCTCCAATACACTATTTCGTTGACACCACGCGATCGACATAAGACTGCAGATCGACTTTTTCCAGCTACGCGTCGCGAGTTCTTGACGGTTGGTTTGACCATGCTACCTAGCGACGAAAAGAAGTTGCCGGTGTTGAGTCGCCCGGTCATTACCGGTTTCTTGGCAGACCATTACTTAAGTTTGCAGGCCCGAATCACGAAAGATCCGGTGACTTCCGAGTGGATACTTAACTATCGACCGATAGCCGCCGTCGGACGTTTCAACGGCTTGCCGCTGACGCAATCGTGGGTGGAAGCGGTTTCTAACACCGTGCAGGATATCTGTGGTTTAGGGATGGTCGATGGGGGCGAAGATGCCGCCAGTCAAACAGCCGTATTGTTGTTTAGGTCCACTTGGTTGGATCAAGAAATCGGCCGGCCCGAGTTTCGGCATGAACTGGGTTTCTTGCAAGCACAAGCCCGCAAGAAACGTTCAGATAGCGGTGAAGACGAATTTGATCTGCATCTAGTCATCACCTCCGATCAACGGCAAGTTTGGCACTACATCTCACCAACAGATTTGCAGTCGCCACGCTCATTAAAGGCGTGCGGCATAGTAGGGACTATTCGATTTGATGAGTTTATGAGCGATGGGTTACAACCCAAACGGGCAGTCACACGCAGGATGGAGACCAAGTCCAATCGCAGGTTTGATGTTTCTGAAATTGAAAGTTACTTGACGGCCTCGCAAGTAAGCGGAGGCTGGAGCAACAATATTAGCTTGGTGCTGGACGGTATCATCCAGTCGAAGATCTCGCCGCCGTAGCAGGCGCTTACCCGCAGCGGTTAGAATACCCGCAGCGGTTAGAATCAAGCCGCCTGAGCTAGGTCGTTGGTGGATTGCGATTGTACCGATTCTAACGGTTTGGTTCAGCACGCATCTGTTTTTCGAAGTTCGCTCTGTGACGATTCTACCGTTTCCATGGAGTCTATTCCTGTACATGTCCGCATAGCTCCGTGTTTTCAAAACGCTGCAGAGAGCCAAAGCCGATACCGAAATCGACTACCGATTCACACGGGCAGGCTAGCTGATCGGATGCGCGACGCTTGGTCGAGTCCGAAGCTGGCAAGGATTTTGCTGGACTTAAGCCGGAACTGCTGAATTTGGCAGGCTACAGGGAAGTGGCTATATGTTGAAAAAGATTTCGTCGTTGGTGCTGGTAAGCTGTGCTTGTTTTAACGGGTGCGCTACCGTGGCTGACTACCATTACTCGTATACCAACAAAGTGCGCGCTTGGACGGCGTGGAGATCTGCTAAGAGTTGCATCGCCGAAGATAAGATCACTCGCGATTTCGCGAAAGGTTACCGGGCTGGTTACGAGGATGTCTCGCAGGGTGGCAATGGTGCTCCTCCACCGGTCGCTCCTAAAGAATATTGGGGACCTTCCTTTGGCGATGTCAGTGGACGATGTTCGGTGAATCAGTGGTACGAAGGCTTCTCCTTCGGCGCAATGGACGCGTTAAGAGATTGTCGCAATCGACAGTACAGCGTCCCATCATGCTATCAAGGAACAGATGGAGCTGTTTGTCTGGGCGATACATGCGGACTGGAGAACAACCAGATCCTACAACCCAAGCGGTCATCGCATTTACCGTCGGATCAATATTTCGTGCCCTCGCCTTCAGATGCTCCCCAGTTTGAGCAACCTGAGCATTTGCCCCAAGCCGATTTGCCCTCAGCGAACATCCCGCCTGTCGCCGAGCCAATTCAATCTAACTCCGATCTGGACGGTATCCAGCCACCCACGCTGCCGGAGCAGCAGGCTGGAGAATGGCTCCAACCCGAGACCCTTCAGGTTCCCTTCGCCCATTGAGCCTTTGTCTAGGGAAACCAGATCTGGAACGTAGTGTTACAATCGCATCAGGGAAGATCGAAAATGCAGTCGCAAAAGAAGTCCAATCAGTTCGCTTACCTCATCATCGTACTTTTCTGCTTACCGTTTTGCAGTGGGTGTTTGACGTTCACCAGCTATGCCATTCCAGCGGATCGGTTGCCTGAAGCTCTGCGTGGACCAGTGAAGTCGGAACGCGTGCCACTCAACTTGGCACTGCTAGGACAACCACAACCACGCGAGTACACGATTGCCCCCGGAGATATCTTGGGGGTCTATGTCAAAGGGCTGATTCCCCCCAATCCCGAAGAACCGATTCCATTCGTGCCACCGCAGGCGAACTTCTCAAATATCTATTACCCCCCCTCGGGTCAGAACTACACGCCGGCTGTCGGTCTACCGCTCGAAGTGAATTCGGCCGGACAACTGGAACTGCCTGCGATCGGTGCGATCAAACTGGAAGGGTTGACCATCTCGCAAGCGGTGGAATTGATAGGCAAAGAGGTCGTCGACAAAAAGTTATCGCAAGCTGGTCGTCAATACGTTTACCTAACACTGATCCGTCGCCGCGTCGTACGTGTGCTGGTTATTCGCGATGAAATTCCAAGCGATGCGCCCAGCTTCCTGGCAAAGTCAGTTCCGTTGTACAGCAAGCATGGTAAAGCTCAAGTCGTGGATCTGCCCGCATTCGAAAACGATGTGCTGCATGCGCTTAGTATCTCAGGAGGCTTGCCAGGTTTTGACGCCTACAATGAATTGTGGGTCCTACGGCAAGAGAAGCTGCAACTGAGTGAAGTCAATCAGTTCTGGGATCCGAACCTTTATCCACAAGGCGTACCCACAAGCGTGATTGAAAATGGCAGCGTTGGGACTGCGCTCAGAATTCCACTTTGGGTAAACCCCTGCGAGTCACCGCAATTTAGCCAGGAGGATATTCTGTTGCATGACGGTGATGTTCTGTTCGTTCGAGCAAGAACTGATGACGTCTTCTTCACTGGCGGTTTGCTCGCTGGCGGCCAAGTGCCAATGCCACGCGACCGGGATATTGATATCTTGGAAGCGATCTCACTTGCGAACTTGGGCGTTGGTGGCGTCGGTGGGCAAAGTGGAGTGAACTTTGTAAAGACCGGCTCAGGCCCTGGTAACATTTTACCCCCCTCCAGAGCATTGATCATTCGCAAACTTCCCAACGACCAACAAATCGCCATTCGAGTGGACCTAAATCGTGCTCAACGCGACCGAAAGCACCGCGTGATAGTCCAGCCGCAAGACTATGTCGCCCTCCATTACACGCCCGGACAGATCTTCGGAAACTCGGTGGCGAACATGGTCTCTTTGAACTATGTAATCCCCAATCGCTAACGTTACGCGTCCAAGCTGTTAACTAACTTTGTGATCTGATCCATTGGCGCTTGGGGCCGGTGGCAGGTTTGAACTGCTAGGCACGCTATGCTTGTTGCGGAAATAGTCCGCGGCCTTGCCGCCGTACGAACCATATCCATAACCAACGCCGTAATCGCCCGCCACATCCCCTTCGGCCGTCAGCAACTTGCTCGCATTAACCACCGTGCCGATCACGTTGCCATTGACCTCGTTGATCAACGTCATCGTCCGCTGTAATTCGACTTTGCTCTTGGCATTGACTCGCAACACAAGCAACATAGCGTCAACCGATGTCGCCACGACGCATGGATCGGCAACTGCAAGAACCGGTGGGCAGTCGATTAGAACCACGTCGTAGTCGGCTCGCGCTGTTTCAATCAGCGACTTGAACTCTGGAGACGAGAGCAACTCCGATGGATTCTCTGGCGGCTTGCCGGCCAACAAAACATCTAAGTTGAGTTTGGGCGATTGGATCACGGCATCCAGAAGAATCGCTTTGCCTTGGAGCAGCTCCGATAAACCGACCGTGTTTTCAAGGCCTAGTTTAGAGGCGACCGTTGGACGTCTCATATCGGCATCGATCAACAACACGCGTCGACCAGCATGCGCCAGGCTCATGGCGATATTCAAGAGCACAGTCGATTTGCCATCGCCAGCGGAAGGGCTGGTAACCGAGATGACTTTTGCTTTGGCCGCGTTGGCTTTGAACAGCAACGTGGTGCGCAGTCCACGGAACACCTCCGCTTCTCGCGAGGACGGCTGATGATAGGCGACAATCGTCGGTTCAATCTTGACCTTCGAATCTTTCAGCTTGCGCTGGAACTCTGGATCAAGGTGTTCCGTCAATTTCGGAATCAACGAAATGGTCGGCACGCCCGTGATTTGCTCAACATCCTTGATGCTGCGCAGACTTCGGTTCTGGAGTTCCATGACGACTGCGATGCCGCAGGCGAGAACGAGACCAGCCAGCGTACCTAATGCCGCACATTTGGGGAGCTTAGGCCAAATTTCGATCCCTGTTACAGGCTTACGAATCGTCTCATTGACAAAGCCGCCGTAATCTTTTGCTAGGTTAATCTCGTGAAGCCGTTCAACGGTTGCATTAAACAGGTCCTTTTGACGCTCCACGGAGAGGCGTAACGCTTCGCCTTCCAGTTCTAACTGGATCAAGGATTTGGCTTTGCCTTCAGCTATCTTGCTGCTTTCCAGCAGCAACGCTTCGCGAGCTTGATGAGCGCGGATGTCGTGACGCAACAGCGAAACATAGGCGTTGATGATCGAGTCTGCTGTCAACTCCTCTTCACGTTCTTGAACCTTCAGTTTACCTGAACGGCTAGCGATGAAGTTTTCGACGGTTTCAATCTGCCCGGAAACGTTTCGTACCTCGGCGTGTTCCGGACCAAAGTCCTCGACCAGCGATTTCAAACGCGCCTTCAATTTTAAGAGCTCTTCGTATTCCCCACGGGCTACTTCGATGCGTTCAGGTTGCTGTGCCATAAACAACAGCGAGTCTTGGCGGCCAGCCAGCACTTCCAAGAAAACTTTAATGCGTTGAGCGCTTTCATCACCGATCAACGCAAGCTTTTCGAAGTTGTTGCCGTTAGATTGCTGGATGATCGCGAGCTGTTCTTCGACCAGCTTTAGTCGCGATTCCTTGTCAGCGCGTTCCATTCGAACATCGGTCAGTTTGGCTTCGATCTGCTCGAACTCCGCACGATAGACGTTGGTGGAGTTCTGGTTGCCTACCAAGATAGGTGCTTTCTCGGAGAACTCTCGGAACTGCTTCTCTACTGTTTCTAGATCGCTCTTTAGCTGTGTCTGAGCTTTTTGAATCAACTCTGCGGCCGTTTGGTTTACGTCCGCGTATTTCTTATTGATAAAGTCGCGGAACTCATCGACGATGGCTTCGACGACTAATTTTACATCTTCAGCATTGGTGTGCTCGAACGACACGTTCAAGACTTGTGCATTCTCCGTGTCACCTTTTCCACCCCGCGAAACCGTCAAATTGCGAATGATATAGTCCGCTGGGGAATTATCCGTTGTCGACATTGCTTCGACGAGGCTCGGAAGATTGGTAAGGTCCTTGCGACGGAGAGCTTCTTCAACAATTGCAGGGCTTTTGATCAGCATGATGTGTGTTGCAAGCAGATCGTTGGAAAGCGTTGCGTTCGCATCACGGCCGCTGTCCAGACCTCGAGCGGCTAATGCCGGGTCTTTAGGCATCAACAATATCTCAGCGCTCGATTCGTAAATCGGCGGAGTTTTTAAATAGTAGACGATGGCCGCCGCCCAACCTAACAGCACGCAGACTACGCCAATTGGCCAGTAGTAACGCACCATCTTCATGACGTCCCAGTCAATTTCAGCAAACGAATTCGATTTGGATCTTTGAAGATTATCCAAGGCAGTGGAGGTGTTGATCATTAATCTGAAAACAAAGAAGTACGAGTCCAGGCCCACACCGATAATTCAGTAAAACCGATAGACGTATGTACCGGCAGGCGTAAAAACATCAGTCCAGTATGATAGAAATCGAAGCTAGCGGAAGAAGCATTTTCCCTATGACCGGCCAAATTCAAATGCGATTTTATCTTGTAAGCAGACTGTGCCGGATATGCCAAGGCTGTTGATTGTAACGGGTGTCGCCCAGCATTTCGAAGATTTTGCATGCTGGTGAGTGTCCCGAGCGTTGTGAGTTCCCGCCAATCAAAATCGTAGCTACTCCCTAATGTCGGCTTGCCCGTCGTTGTCGATAACTATAGGGTTTTCCTGCGACGCAAGCGTTTTTCGGTCGTTAAAGTCGAGCAATAAAAAAACCACCGGTTTGGAGTCGGTGGTTTCGGCAATCCTCAGATTGTTGAACTGGATGCTTAGAGATACCAGTTGACGATATTTTCGAGCATTTCTTGGCGACCGCTTTGGTTTGGAGCAGGTTCCCCCTTGGCGAGCATGTACTTTTCAAGCGATTCAAAACACATCTTGCCAGACTCGATGTCCGCTCCGATGCCCCAATCCCAACTGCTGTAACGCTCTTTGACGAAATTGTCGATCACACCGTCTTTGCGAATTTCTGCCGCAATCTTCAGTCCGCGTGCAAACGCGTCCATGCCGCCGACATGTGCATGGAAAAGATCGATTGGTTCAAAGCTTTCGCGACGGACCTTGGCGTCGAAATTGACACCGCCGCTGCCCAAACCACCATGCTTCAAAATCGCAAGCATACACTGCGCCGTCAAGTAGTAGTCGGTTGGGAACTGGTCTGTGTCCCATCCTAACAACAAATCGCCCGTGTTTGCATCAATGCTTCCAAGAGCGCCTTGATGCCCGGCATAATCCAGTTCATGCATCATGGTGTGCCCGGCCAACGTCGCATGGTTGGTTTCGAGATTCAATTTGAAATAAGGCAGCAAATCATAAGCTCGCAGGAAGTTCAAGCACGCGGCTGCATCGGAGTCATACTGGTGCTTGGTGGGTTCCTTAGGCTTCGGCTCGATCAAGAATTGGCCTTTGAAGCCAATCTTCTTGGCGTAGTCGACCGCCATATGGAAGAAACGCGCCAAGTGATCTAGCTCGCGTTTCATATCGGTGTTGTACAAACACTGGTAACCTTCGCGTCCGCCCCAGAATACATAGTTTTCACCGCCTAGTTCCTTCGTAAGCTCCAAAGCTTTCTTCACTTGAGCGGCCGCAAATGCGTAGACATCAGCATTGCAAGTGGTCGCGGCACCATGCATAAAGCGTGGATTGCTGAACATGTTCGCTGTTCCCCACAGCAGCTTGATACCGGTGCTTTGTTGCAACTCTTTTAATTTGGCACCGACTTTGTCTAGGATTTCGTTGCTTTCTCGCAACGATTTGCCTTCTGGAGCGATGTCGCGATCATGCCAAGCATAATAAGGGGCGTCTAGCTTTTCGAAGATCTCAAAGGCCACCTCGGCTCGACGCAACGCATTGTCCACCGAATCCGTACCATCGTCCCAAGGGCGGATTGCAGTCCCTGGACCGAATGGATCGGAACCAGTTCCTCGCATGGTATGCCAATAAACGATGGAAAAACGTAGATGATCCTTCATCGATTTGCCTTCGATGATCTCGTCGGGATTGTACCAACGAAACGCTAGCGGATTGCGGCTAGAAGGACCTTCGTACTTGATCTTTGGGACGTCTGGAAAATAACTCATGATTCAATCTGAATAGGAAGAGAAATAGGGATTTCGTTTAGGCTAGATTTTGCCGCAATTCGGCCAAGCCGAATAGTACCGAGGCAGAAATTCCCAAAGTCTGCCACGCTCAGCCCGGTTCCAAGCATGGGCGACCGCTGCAGCGGTGCAAAATCTCAATTATCGAGCCGCAGAAGCAAGGAAAATCAGCAGCAAAGCGATGCCGACAATCACCAAAAACAAAACAATTGCCACGGAAACTTTTGCGACCGAAATCGGCGCTGAACCGTGCGTTTTTCCGGTCTGACCGTTGATCAACACGCGATAAGGCTTGTTTTGGTAGTGGTAAACCATGATCCAAACCGGTGCCAGCAATGTTTGTCCATACATATTGGAAATCATGACGTTGACACGCACATTTCGGCTGCGTCCGCGCAAGTAGCCTTGGCATTGCATGGCTTCGGTCGCTTCAATTTTGGCTCTGGCCATCGAGCGAGCTTCGCGACGCGGCAAGCGAAAATCTTCCACCACCACATTGGCCAAGTCGACCGATTCCGGGGATGTCTGCTGCGACAGATCAAATGGAAGGATCGACTCCACTTCATGAATTGCTAACACGCTGCTGGCCTGAATCAAGATGGCCTGATGCGATCCCTGGTGCTCGCCACTGCGGCTGCGCCAATCAGCTCGCGAACCAAAAGGTGCCGCTTCATCGCCCGTCCAATGCGTATGCGTCGCAGCCGAAAACAACCAAAACGGTACATAGACCGGAGTGGCCGAAGCGATCACCGAGGCCGCTGCAGTATCCCCTGGCCGCCAGAATCCCCGCGACAGCCATTCTCGCAGCGAGCGTTCCACTTCTGACCGCTGGATTCGCAGCGGTATGACAGTCTGCGCTCGTAACGTTCTGGCATCTTTTCTTTCTTGCAAGGCGGTCGATCCACAAAACGGGCAACGCAATGCTCTGGACGATGCATCGTAGCTCATCGACGCTCCACACCCCTCGCACTCAAACGCATAGACCGACGCGATCTGAGTGGTCGCCACTTTGTCTCCAGCGCGGGCCTGCTGCGCGATCGCAGCGTTTGCAGTCGCATGATGATTTTCGGTGCCGCAATTGGTGCAAAACAGATCGTCATCTTCCAAAAAGCATCTGCAAATTCGACAGCGTGAAAGACTGTGATTGGATACGTCCATGCCCACTCCTAGCTGTTGTTTAAAAGCAAAATGAGCAACACGATCGCCACCACAAACAGAACAGCCAACACGATCGCAATCGCGACTCGAATCCCGGAAATCGGCTTCTCACCTGAATAGCGCCCTGTTTGGCCATTGACCAAGAAGCGGTAAACGCGATCACGGTAACGGTAGCTGAGCACATGCACTGGCAAGAGAACTAAATCGATTTCATTGAGCTCAAAATCGGTATCGACCTGCAAACGCGAAAAGGTATCGCCCGGCATCAACCGAGAAACACTGTTGACTTCTCGCTTCTGGAATTCGTCTTCCGCAATCGTTTTTGCAGAGGGATAGTCAATGGAGTACTCCTCCGACATCCAGCCTGCCAGAAAATACGGTTTGAAGCGCGTAATGGCCCGCAGATCATAAGGCTGGATGTTGAGAGCTTCCTGTTGAGTTAATCCTTTGGAAGCAGAAACCATGTAACCAAAGTAATACTTGTGATGACGACCCGACAGCGGGTTCCACTCGGTTTCACGCACGGTTCGCGTGCGCGTCTCCGTCTTTCCGTCCTGAGTCTTGACCGTATAAGTCTCCGTCCGATACCAATATTGGCCAACCATGGCGTTCCAGCGACTGCGAGCTGAGTAAGCGTAGTGCCAAAAGGGAATGTAAACGCCAATCTGCTTTTCTGAGATAGCTCTCAGCGATAGATCGCTCGGCCGGAACAGACTCTTCTTCTTGATCCAAGCAATATACTTTTCCATCGCTTGTTCATGCGTGATCGTAAAACCGATGATGAACTCTGGTCGTCGACGGTCCGCGGCATGAGATTCGATTTCAGCAACGTAATTAGAATCGCAAAAAGGGCAGCGGTAAGTGCGTTGGCCAGTGCTGGTTGCAATATCGCTGCCGCAATTTTGGCAGTGAAAGACGATGGGCTTCGAACTGGGCGAATGGCTTTCCACGACCGTTTTCGACGACGCGCTGTGGGAGATCGGGGACGCTGGTACGGCAGTAGCTACAGGCTGGTCAAATGGCAGTCCACAAGCAACACAGAATTTGGATCCCACGGAACGAGGCGAACCGCAAGCAGAGCAGGGCAGGGGACGATGTTGAGCATCCACCAACAATTCCGAAGCACTGTTGCCTTGCAAGTTATCGTCTGCATAATCATCTGAACGTTGAACCAGCGTCGCTCCGTCGACTGTCGAAGTTGAACTTAGATTCCCAGTTCGCTGGCGACGTTGCTTCGAAGATTCGACAATCGATTGCCATTCTTCCGTTTCCGAAATAGGTGGAACCAGCCTCGAGCGGTCGGGCCGGATCGTGCTCGGACGCGGAAGCGGGGTCGGTTGGTCGGGCGAATGGTTTGGGTCTGGAACGTCGGACATAATTTGCTTTAGAAGATTTACCTCAGAATAGCATAGCAACTTTCTGACGAAAGAAGTCAAAGGACAAACCGAGCATGGTGATTGATCTGCGCAGCGATACCGTGACTAAACCAACGCCCGCCATGCGATTGGCAATGGCCAACGCGGAAGTGGGCGACGATGTGATTGACGTCGATCCTACGGTCGACCGCTTGGAAAAATACACCGCCGAATTGTTGGGCAAAGAAGCGGCGATTTACATGCCCAGCGGATCGATGACAAATCAAATTGCGATTCGAATTCATTGCGATCGTGGACAGGAGTTTCTATGCGAAGAGAACTGCCATATCTACAATTATGAACAAGCTGCGTTCGCGCAGTTGAGCGGCTTGGTCGCTCGCACTGTCCCTGGCGAATACGGCATCATCGAATTAGAAGACCTGCAAGGCAAGGTTCGACCGTTGAACGATCATATGGTGCAAACCAAGCTCTTGTGCCTGGAAAATACGCACAATCGCGGTGGTGGCAAAGTCTGGCCCTTCAAGAAACTCACCGCGGTCTGCCAGTGGGCTCACGATGCGAATTTAATCTGTCATCTCGACGGTGCTAGGTTGTTTAATGCCGTTGCCGCTACGGGAATCAGTGCCCAGCAGTGGAGTGCACCTTTCGAAACGGTCTCCGTCTGCTTTTCCAAAGGCCTCGGAGCACCCGTTGGCTCAGCACTCGCCGGACCAAAGGAACTGATGAAGCCGCTACGCCGTGCTCGTAAACTCTTCGGCGGTGGCATGCGACAAGCCGGCATCATCGCTGCGGGCGCTCTGTATGCCCTGGAACATCATCGCCAGCGATTGATTGAAGATCACGTCCACGCGCAAATGCTGGCTGAAGCGTTGCGCGGACTACCTCACGTGACACTCAAACCCGATACGATTGATTCCAACATCGTTATCTTTGAACTAGAACCGCCTTTGCCAGTCGCTGCAGAAATTGTTGCTCGATTGGCCGCCCAGCACATCCGTGTGATGGCGATTTCCCAACGCCAAATCCGAATGGTTACGCATTTGGATATCTCGCGCCAACAGATCATCGACGCGCAACAGGCTCTGCGGCAAACATGCGTGCCATAGAGTCCGCTAGCTGGTGTACATCTTCGGCAGCGGTATCCCACGAGCACATCAAACGACATCCGCCCGTGCCGATAAATGTGTAGAATTGCCAACCTTTGCGGCGTAACCCATCAATTGCATGGGCTGGAAGTTGCACAAAAACGGAATTCGCTTGCCGAGGAAACATCTGGTGGACGCCAGGAATGTCGCTCAAAAGTTGGCTTAGCAATTCGGCCATTTCGTTGGCGTGCTTGGCGTGCTTCAGCCAAGCCCCCGTCTCCAGCATGCCGACCCAGGGAGCGGACATGAAACGCATCTTCGAACACAACTGACCAGCTTGCTTGCATCGATATTCGAATTCGTAAGCAAGCTGCGGATCGAAGAACACCACGACATCGCCCACGTGGGAGCCATTCTTTGTGCCGCCTAAGCAAAGCGCTTCTACGCCAACTTTCCAAGTGATTTCGGCTGGCCTGACATTAAGCGATGCCACCGCGTTGGCAAATCTTGCCCCATCCATATGCAAGTGCAACCCATGCGATTTTGCGATCTGACTGATCTCGTTGATCTGGTCTGGAGAGTAGACCGTGCCAACTTCGGTTGCTTGAGTAATACTGACCACTCGAGGTTTAGGAAAGTGGACATCGCTGCGACGGTTGATCGCGCGAGTTAAAGCTTGAGGATCGATTCTTCCATCATCACCAGCCACTTGGAGGATCTTGGTGCCGTTGGAAAAGAACTCGGGAGCTCCGCATTCATCGGTTTCGACGTGCGCAAGTTCATGGCACAAGATGCTGTGATACGACGCGCATAAAGAAGCGAGTACCAGCGAATTAGCTGCGGTACCGTTAAAGACGAAGAAGACTTGGCAATCGGTTTCGAACGTCTCCCGTAGTAAATCGGCTGCACGAGCTGTCCAGGTGTCGTTACCGTAAGCTGGTGCATGATTTACATTGCACTGCAGGAAAGCTTCCATTGCTTCAGGGCACATGCCCGCATAGTTATCGCTTGCAAAATGACGCGGTCGCTGTGGTAATTGGTTCATTGGGTTGGCTATCGAAGTCTGGTACCGATCAGAGCGATTTTTGCAGGATCAAACTAGAACATTATGATGACGCAACTGAATTTAGAGCAAGTGCAAGTCACCAATACCGCAGATTTGCAGTTCCCGCAATATCTCAACAGCCCGCGATCCAAATCCCACTGGCTTGCCCAGTGGATGGTTGGGTTTCTCGCTACACCAAAGAGCCCGCCAGAACGGGAATCCCACCGGCTTGTCCGGTGGATCGTTCGGTTCCTCGCTAGTCAACATCGCTCTTTAGCAAGAAACGCAAACCTCTCCCGGACAAGCCGGGAGCATTAGTGGTAGAGGGGGCGTTTGTTCGTAGGGATGTAGCGAGAAACGTAACAATCTCCCGGGCAAGCCAGGAGCATTAGAAAGACAAGAGACCAAGGCACAACGTTCGGAGATCGCGAAGGGCGACCGTTGGGCTTGCCCCAACGTGTCGCAATAGGATTGGTGTGCTAAACATGCCAGAGTATTGGCCGTAATGTCGCTGGCCACTGGTTGCTTGATGGACGCTGCGGTTGGTCCCTACATCCCCAGCCCTTCTCCCCTGAAGACAGGGGCGAAGGGGGGCAGGAGAATGGGGGCAGGAGAATGGTCATGGAATCTATTCTACTCCCCTGATTCTGCTGCCAAAAGAAATTCGGTCGCTCTTCGCGCAGCAATCCTATTGCGAAGACAGGGCACAAGGCCCAGTTTCGCGTCGATGCTTGCACCGCAGCGCGATCCAAATCCCACTGGCTTGTCCAGTGGATCATTGGGTTTCTCGCTACACCAAAGAGCCCGCTAGAACGGGAATCCCACCGGCTCGTCCGGTGGATCGTTCGGTTCCTCGCTAGTCAACATCGCTCTTTAGCAAGAAACGCAAACATCTCCCGGACAAGCCGGGAGTAGGATCCAGGGGGCCGACCCGTGTAGCGAGAAGCGAAAGTATCTCCCGGACAAGCCGGGAGCATTTGAAAGACAGAAGACCAAGGCAAATTATTCTGAGATCGCGAGTTCTGAGCGACCGTTGGGCTTGCCCCAACGTGTCGCAATAGGATTGGTGTGCTAAACATGCCAGAGTATTGGCCGTAATGTCGCTGGCCACTGGTTGCTTGATGGACGCTGCGGTTGGCCCCTCATCCCCAGCCCTTCTCCCCTGAAGACAGGGGTGAAAGGGGCAAGAGAATGGGGGCAAGAGAATGTTCATGGAATCTATTCTACTGCCCTGATTCTCCTGCCATAAGAAATTCGGTCGCTCTTCGCGCAGCAATCCTATTGCGAAGACTGGGCACAAGGCCCAGTTTCGCGTCGATGCTTGCACCGCAGCGCGATCCAAATCCCACTGGCTTGCCCAGTGGATGGTTGGGTTTCTCGCTACACCAAAGAGCCCGCCAGAACGGGAATCCCACCGGCTTGTCCGGTGGATCGTTCGGTTCCTCGCTAGTCAACATCGCTCTTTAGCAAGAAACGCAAACATCTCCCGGACAAGCCGGGAGCATTAGCTTTAGGATCCAGGGGGGCCGACCCGTGTAGCGAGAAGCGGAAGTATCTCCCGGACAAGCCGGGAGCATTTGAAAGACAGAAGACCAAGGCACATTGTTCTGGAGATCGCGCAAAGCCTGGGGACACACGTTAACGCACACAACGATCTGTTTTTGCTGGCTCGGCATTACAAACAATTCGGACAGAAGTTGTCGTTAACTACAGCAATTCATGGCCGTCTGGTGCAAGCCTAGATGACGACTCAGGCATCGAAGGACGTATCGCTAGACAGCTTCAGATGTTGATTCACCGTTCGCTGGGCCACCAAACAAACTCGACGATCCCCAGAACGGTAAGATCTCAGAACCAACCCATTTCAACTGGCCAACAAATCTCTGGCTCGGCCGCGAACCTTGTAACGATGCTGGCGAGTCCGACTGCGTAATGATTCGACCACCTTCGGCTTGCCTGCCACCGTCGCAAACAATCGACCGAAATCTTCCGTCAACTCCATCCACACATCCACACTCACTCCAAGCCGCTCAAAGATCGGTCGAACGCTCTCGGGTGTCGCCCCTCGCTTGTCAAGCTTCCGCTGCCGAGCGGTCCAATCCAACAACTCAAGATAAGCCCCTTCGCTCATCGGCAAGAATCCCTTATCGCTGGCTCGGCAACCACCACTGTGCACACAAGCTCCCACTTCATCTCGCAATTCATCGATCGACAGCGGGCATATCGACTTGGCAATCTCCTTTACAGTCGACTTCGCCATCGTTGCCGCATTGGAAGTTACATCTGCTTCTGAGTTCACAGCAGCTTTCTGCTTTGGTACAACATCTTGTACTGACAACCCAGGCAATGCTGCGGGCTCTTGTGATTGGCTCATCGCTTGCTCATTGGAAGTGGCATCCATATGAAGTTTCGACTTCAACTGAAGGAAGCGTTGCTGAGCCGAAGTGAAATCGCTCTGCTCAATCGTCTGAGCCATCGCCGCTCGGATCGGGTTCAGGTCGACATAAGCTGCACAAGCCAATAGGGCTGTCTCATCGAGTAAACGGACTGCTCGATAGCGAGCTTGCCAGAACTTGCCGACTTCGTTGTCATCTTGGTTAGCACGCTGAGCAATCTTCTGGCTCAACAACCTCATCCACCAAGAGATATCGCTCAGTCGCGAACGAATCTCTTTGAGTTTAGCGGGATTGTTGCGAATGGTATTCAGTTCAAATTCGTTGGGTTCTTCGGGGGATCGATCGGCATCACGTCGCATTGGGCACAGGAGCAACCAGTGCCGAGCGACTTGCGAATCGTCCCACTGGGCGACGACATCTGGCCGCGAGCGAAGTACCAAATGGAAGTGATTGGACATGATGGCATAGCAGAGCAGATCGATGCCAAAATGCGCAGCGAGGTGTTTCAGTTCGATTTCAAACCAAGCTTTGCGATGGTCGAAGTTCTTCCCGGTCAGCGGATCGATTCCCATCAAGAAGCAACGTCGGACAGTCCGATTCATGACGTGAACGATCGCGATTTCGTCTGGAGCAAAGACTTCGACACGAGCCAAGCGAGCCATGATCAACCTCCTATGTGCGACTGGAATAATCGGAAAAGCTTACCGAAATCGTCTCTCCAGTCAAGTCATGCTGTGTCCCTAAGCTCCCGCTTAAGCTCCCGCTTCGCTGCGACGGTTGATCGCGCGAGTTAAAGCTTGAGGATCGATTCTTCCATCATCACCAGCCACTTGGAGGATCTTGGTGCCGTTGGAAAAGAACTCGGGAGCTCCGCATTCATCGGTTTCGACGTGCGCAAGTTCATGGCACAAGATGCTGTGATACGACGCGCATAAAGAAGCGAGTACCAGCGAATTAGCTGCAGTACCGTTAAAGACGAAGAAGACTTGGCAATCAGTTTCGAACGTCTCTCGTAGTAAATCGGCTGCACGAGTTGTCCAGGGATCGTTACCGTAAGCTGGTGCATGATCTACATTGCACTGCAGGAAAGCTTCCATTGCTTCAGGGCACATGCCCGCATAGTTATCGCTTGCAAAGTGACGCGGTCGCTGTGGTAATTGGTTCATTGGGTTGGCTATCGAAGTCTTCCATCAATACGAATATACTGTTGAAACAGCATTATGATAGTGTAATAAAATCGATGAGTATTGTTTACTCGGGCCTGCAAAACAGTTGTGAATCTATTGCATGGTCCCATTCTTTGCTTTGCAGACTCAACTCGATGCGCGAGCATATCCGATTCTCAGCGAAGGACACTGCTTTTAGTGTGCTAGATGGGAAGTCGGAATGCCCGTTGGTTCCATTTCTGCGTTACAATCAACAGTTACTTGTTTCAACAGTCCAAACCGAGGCCGGCGCGGTTTCTAACCTCAGGTGTAAAGAGGTAAAGCGATGAACGAAGTCACTCAAGTCTTAAAACAAATCGAAGCTGGTGACCCAAACGCGGCCTCGCGGCTAATGCCATTGGTGTATGAAGAGCTTCGAAGGCTAGCGGCTGGACGGTTGGCAGCAGAGCGGTCCGATCATACCTTGCAAGCGACGGCGCTTGTTCATGAAGCCTACTTGAGACTGGTGGGAACCGATCAGAATTGGCAAGGTCGTGCCCACTTCTTCGCGGCGGCGGCCAATTCGATGCGGCAGATCTTAGTGAACTGGGCCTTGGCGAAAGGAGCTACCAAGCGTGGCGGCACAGCGAGCAAGGTGGATATGGACGATGTAGCGATAGCCGATTCGAGCGATCCAGATTTGATACTTGATTTGGACGAGGCTCTCGATCAGTTAGCCGCAGAAGATTCAGTGGCTGCAGAATTAGTTAAACTGCGATTGTTCGCTGGCCTCTCGGTTTCTGAAGCAGGAGAAGCATTAAACCTGTCCCGCACCGAGGCTTACGGCAATTGGAAGTTTGCCCGCGCGTGGTTTGCGGCCCGCAACGACGCAAGCGATTGGAAATGAACGGCCCCTACAGGGCCGAACGATCGTTATGTGAACCGAAGACCCAGGCCTTCGGCCTGGGCTGACAGATCGGCCCCTACAGGGCCGAAGAATGTAGAGGTGCCGTTCGGTTTTCGGCCTGAAGGGCCGGTATCTACCAGCCCAGGCCGCAGGCCTGGGTGGTTGGTCCCACCACGATTCATGAAGGCCTGAAAGGCCGTGTTCAAATACGAAGGATGGAGATGAACGGCCCCTTCAGGGCCGAACGATCATTATGTGAACCGAAGACCCAGGCATTCGGCCTGGGCTGACAGAACGGCCCCTTCAGGGCCGAAGAATGTAGAGGTGCCGTTCGGTTTTCGGCCTGAAAGGCCGGTATCTACCAGCCCAGGCCGCAGGCCTGGGTGGTTGGTCCCACCACGATTCATGAAGGCCTGAAAGGCCGTGTTCAAATACGAAGGTTGGAGATGAACGGCCCCTTCAGGGCCAAATGATCATTATGTGAACCGCAAACCCAGGCCTTCGGCCTGGGCTGACAGAACGGCCCCTACAGGACCGAAGATGTGCTCGGCCAACGTTTTAGGGCCGGAGACAATTCAGGTCTGGAGAGATGTTTAATTTTTTTCTGGACGGTTTACGCCTGTTTCTTGCATTGATGTTTGTAGGGCAGCATGCGTCTGCTCCTCAAGAATCAATCAGGCACAAGGATCACAGCTATGTTTCGTCGGTCAAAATCTAAAGTCGCAGATGTACTGAACGCTGTGAGGGTTAAGGGGGCAGTCAGACCAGTTCAATCAATTTCGCCAGCACCAGCGAAGCTACAAAGGCAACGCCTCAGCCGCTTACTCCGCGCAGAACAACTCGAAACGCGTCGCGTCTTCGCTGGACTCCAATTTGACTCGGTGACCTTATTTCCTGTGGGAGTCGAAATCAGCAGTGTTGCATCTGACTCGGATGGGAATACATTCGTTGCGGGTCATTTTTCTGGAACTATCGATTTCGATTCGAGCCAACAGCATCCTGGCAACGCTGACGTGCTAACGGCGAGAGGTATTGATGATGTGTTTGTCGCAAAGCTAAACGCCAATAACGGACTTGTTTGGGTGAATAGATTAGGTGGCGATTCCACTCTACAACACGACCGAGCGACAGCGATTGAAGTGAACGGCTCTGGAAATGTTTGGGTAACTGGAACCTTTGCAGAAAATGCAGATTTCGGTTCGACAGACCTAATCTCCGCCGGTGACCGAGATATTTTTGTCACCCAGCTCAACTCTGAAGGAATGTTCCAATGGGCCGACCGTTTTGGCGGGGTAGATTGGGATACTCCGGTGTCTGCTTTCGCGGTAGACGGAGCCGGAAACGCTACTGTGGGGGGAAGAACCTTCGGAACTTTTCCAGCAGCAAGATATTTGCGCCAATATAGTCACACTGGCGGTCTAAATTGGGTTTATGATGATCTACCCACGGAACCCACTGGCGGTAGAGCCATCCTCACACGCATCGATTCAGACTCTCAAGGGAATATATATGTCGGTGGCTCCTTCAATGGGAGCGTTGATTTTGATTTGACTGGTGGTGAAGATCGACTCCAAGGAGTTGGAGAACTCGAAAGTCATTCTCGGAATGCATACGTAAGCCAATTTTCCACGGATGGTGCGTATCGTTGGACCACAGCGTTGATCGCTGGAATTGGAGATAGCACGGAGACCGTCAACCTAACAGATCTCACGATTGATGAGTTGGGGCACATTGCAATTGTTGGAATATATAGAAACGGTTCAGTCAACATAATCTTCTCAGGCAATACAGAACCTCAACACTTATTGCCAGAGACCGTCGATCAACGTGGCTATTTTGTGAAAGTAAACGAGAATGGGCAAGTTCTCGCTTCCCGATCTTATTGGACAACGGTAGAGGCTCCACCGATCTCTGAGATTGTGGCAGGGCCAAGCGGCTACTACGCTATCACGCGGGTTGCAAATTCTAAGAGTTTTAGTCCAGGGCCCGGAATTACGGTTTCTGGTTACGGCACCAACGCTGGCCTCAATGGTTTGACGTGTTGGACTACTGTTTTGCTTGAAATGGATGATTTGGGGCAAGTATCAGCGGCTGGACGAATTGGTGGAGTTGCAACCGCAAACTACCAGAATACCTTTGTAACCGATCTACACCGAAATTCATCTGGAAATATCTCCATCGTCGGAAGGTCATCAAATCCAGAAAATGATTACGATCCGAATTCAAATGCTGTCTCCGATATTAAGGGTGCTGGCAACTTCTACCTGAAATTGAACGAAGTTAAGCCTGGTAGCGAAGTAGTGCTGTTAAATGACGACTTTGAGTCCTCTAATTGGTCCGCGTTGTGGGTACAAGACAGCCAGTACGATTGGTTCCAATCAACTCAGCGAGCAACCAAAGGTAATTACTCAGCGGAAGTCGATGGATCTGCCAATAACGCAACTCTGACGACCGCAAACGTTATCGATCTGAGCGGAATGGCGTCGGCAACGTTGACATTTGATTGGCTGATCGAAAGTGGCTTTGATGCAGGTGAGTATTTGTCGCTAGATATCTCGACTAACGGTGGCAACTCGTGGATCCAAGACGTGCGACGACTGAACGGTAATATCAGCGCAGAAGACGTGTGGCACAATGAAACTGTCGACTTAACTCCCTACATGTCGTCTCAGCTAAAGATTCGCTATCGATCTAAGGTAAGTGCGGCTGATGAGGATGCAAACGTCGATAACGTCCGCATTGTAGGAATCGTAGATGGGCCGAATGTGAACCCTGTAGCAGACGCCGGTAGTGGCTATGCTATGAGTGAAGGCGGCAATATCACACTGAGCGCAGCAGGCTCCAACGATCCCGATGGCACGATCGTCAGTTATGCTTGGGACTTTAGCGGCAACGGACAATACAACGATGCCAGTGGCGTAACGCCGACATTCTCAACCACCGCTAGCGGAACTCATGTAATTGGCCTATTGGTTACCGATAATCGCGGAGCAACCTCAACCACGACAACAACGGTTGTGGTCAACAACGTCGCTCCCACAGCGTCTGCAGGGAACGATGCGACGGGAATTGTTGGACAATCAGTTGCACTTAGCGCTGCCGGTTCCAGTGATCCTGGCCAAGACATCGTTAGCTACCTTTGGGATTTGAACAACGATGGAATTTATGGTGACGCCTCCGGAATAAATGTAGCCTTTTCTTCGGCAATAGCCGGTGTCTTCACCATTGGCTTGCAAGTTACCGATGCAGATGGTGCGGTAGGCTTCGATTCACTGACGGTCACGATTACATCTGCTCCCGTACTCAATACCAAGTTCTATGTCGTGGACGACGCGAGCACGGATCGAACGTTCGAATACACAGCCAATGGGACTGCTGTGGAAAACTACGGCTTAGGTAGTGGCAATACGGCTCCACGCGGTGCAGCCAGCACAGTGGCTGGCGACAAAGTCTGGGTCGTCGATGCGAACAAAAAAGTCTATGTCTATAACGATAGCGGTGTATTGCTAGGTTCTTGGACGGCTGGGTCGGTGGCTTCCAATGCGACCATCGAAGGGATCACAACCAACGGGACCGACATCTGGTTGGTCGATGCTCGGCAAGATCGTGTGTATCGCTACTCCGGTGCAGCAAGTCGACTCTCCGGCAGCCAAAACGCAACAAGCAACTTTGCACTCAACAGCGGGAACCTCAGTCCCAAAGATCTGGTGACCGACGGAACGCATATCTGGGTGGTCGACGATAGTACGACCGACAAAGTCTTTAAGTACACGATGACCGGTTCGTTGGTGGGTAGCTGGACCATCGATTCAGCGAACAAGTTGCCAACCGGCATTACACTTGATCCATCCGGAGCCAGCCAAAGCCTGTGGATCGTCGATAGCGGCACCGATCGCGTCTATGAATACACGAACGCTCGCAGTCGGAATTCGGGCAACCAATCAGCAGCAGCTTGGTTCGCGCTATCAAGTGCCAATGGCAATCCTCAAGGAATCGCAGATCCGCCATCGCAAGTAACCGTCGCCTCGACTTCTACGAAGGTAACGTCGGATGTTTCACCAGTTGCAACGTCGGTCCCAATGGTCGATACGTATGTGTCGCAAGCAAAGCGATCTGAATCGGACCAACCGTTGGTTCGCGGCACATTCGTTGAAATCAATTCGCCTTCGTCCGTATCAACCGTTGTTTCCAAGTCGCCTATTGCAGCGAAAGCATTGACCGCGATGTCATCAGCGATTGTTACCTTGCAGGACAAAGCGATAGCGAACCTTGATTTTATATTCGATGATAGTGCGTTGGATACGTTGGCGACCAGTGTACGCGGTTCACGATAGGCGTTAAGCGTTTTTGAATTTCGACATGGAACAAGATTGCATGTTGGAGTTCGAAAAGGCATGAATGGGACGTTGGTTTCGAGTATGAATTGTGGGCGGTTTTGGATTTCGGCCTGAAGGCAAACAGATGTTGGTTTTCGGCCTGAAAGGTCGGTCTCCGTCAGCCCAGGCCGCAGGCCTGGGTCATCGGCCCGCGTGCCCCGTTAAGGCCTGAAGGGCCGTGTTCCATTGATTTACCCTGGAAATGAACGGCCCCTACAGGGCCGAATAATCGTGCGTCATCGAATTCCCAGGCCTTTGGCCTGGGCTGACAGAGCGGTCCCTACAGGACCGAAAACGACAGGACCGAAATCGAATCGAAGATCCAACAATGATGTTTTACACAATTACGGATGTTTTACACAATTACGATGAATTGCAATTTGGTTGACGACCATCCGATTCTGGTTTTCGGCCTGAAAGGTCGGTCTCCGTCAGCCCAGGCCGCAGGCCTGGGTCATCGGCCCGCGTGACCCGTTAAGGCCTGAAGGGCCGTGTTCCATTGATTTACCCTGGAAATGAACGGCCCCTACAGGGCCGAATAATCGTGCGTCATCGAATTCCCAGGCCTTTGGCCTGGGCTGACAGAGCGGTCCCTACAGGACCGAAAACGACAGGACCGAAAACGACAGGACCGAAAACGACAGGACCGAAAACGACAGGACCGAAAACGACAGGACCGAAAACGACAGGACCGAAAACGAATCGATGATCCATCAATGATGTTTTACACAATTACGATGAATTGCAATTTGGTTGATGACCATTCGACGTTGGATTTCGACCTGAAAGGTCGGGTTCCGTCAGCCCAGGCCGCAGGCCTGGGTCATCGGTCCACGTGATTCGTTGAGGCCTGAAGGGCCGTGTTCCGTCGGCCTAGGGTAACATGGAGTGACGTTTAGAAATCATGTCTCACGAGATCTTCCTATGACAAACGAAATCGCCAAACAAAATTCAGCCAAGGATATCTTTCTTCAGGCGGTAGAAGTGACGAACGAGGATGAACGGCACGCACTGCTTGACGCTCAATGCAGCGGCGATGCTGATTTGCGACAGAAGGTCGAACGTCTCTTGGATATCGCTAAACAAGACGCAACTTCCAATCGTCTGGATGTCATCGCCGATGCTTTTGGAATTGAGGCGACGCGACTTGAACCCAACGCCCCGGCCAAAGCAGTCGCTATGACCGAATCGATGCCGCGACCACCATGTCTCCGCGATATTGGCCCTTACAAACTGCTTGAACAGATCGGCGAAGGAGGATTTGGAACAGTATACATGGCCGCTCAAACCACTCCGGTCCGGAGGAAGGTGGCCTTAAAAATTCTTAAGCCTGGGATGGATTCTAACGAAGTCATCGCGCGGTTCGAAGCAGAACGTCAGGCGTTGGCAATTATGGAACATCCGAATATCGCCAAGGTGTTGGATGGCGGGACTGACAGCGACGGCCGTCCCTACTTTGTGATGGAGTTGGTCCGAGGTGTGCCTGTGACACAGTTTTGCGACGAAGCTCGATTGACCACCGACGAGCGTTTAAATCTTTTTATCGATATCTGTCGCGCAGTTCAGCACGCGCACTTAAAGGGGATCATCCATCGTGACCTGAAGCCCTCGAATGTGCTGGTCACTCTACACGACGACAACCCGGTGCCAAAAGTGATCGACTTTGGGATTGCCAAAGCGTTGAATCAACAGCTTACCGATCGGACGCTGTATACCGGCTATCGACAGATGGTCGGTACACCGCTTTATATGAGCCCCGAACAGGCGGCGATGAGCGGCGTCGACGTGGATACGCGGAGCGATGTCTATTCGCTGGGTGTGATTCTGTACGAGTTACTCACCGGAACCACGCCATTCGCCAAAGAACTTCTTTCGAACGCCAGCTTCGACGAACTGCGACGAATCATTCGCGAGCAAGACCCGCCACGTCCTAGCACTCGCATCACAACAATGCAGAATCATGTTCGATCGACCGTTGCAGAATGCCGCCGGATTGACCAACGGCGCGTCAGCGACATGCTGCGCGGCGAGCTCGATTGGATCGTGATGAAGGCGCTCGAAAAGCAGCGTGATCGACGTTACGAATCAGCCAGCGCCATGGCAGCGGATGTGCAGCGATATTTGGACGATGAACCGGTCCAAGCTTGTCCCCCATCGATGACCTACCGTATCGGCAAGCTGGCTCGGCGGTATCGTGGTTTGGTCAGCGTTGCGTCCATTGTGGTGTTAACCCTGTTGATCTCCAGCGGCGTCCTTTGGAATGAGCGAAAACAAACGCTAGCTGCACTGGGTGGAGAAGTTGAGCAGCGGAAGAACGCAGAGCAACAACAAACTATTGCCGAAGAGCAAGAACGACTCGCGCGGCGAAGCGAAGCTATTGCTTTGGAGCAACGTAATCTAGCGCGACTCAGCCAATACAATGCCGAGATGGTCTCGGGGCAATCCAATTTGAAATCCGGAAACATCACTCGGTTGCACGAAAAGCTGATTAAGCACCTGCCAACGGATTCTGAAAAAGACAGTCGTGGCTGGGAGTGGTATTACTTGTTTGGCAACTGCCATCAAGAAGAGAGAACTCTCTATTCAAGAATCACCAATTTAAAAGCAGCCTGGAGTCCCGATGGGAAGCTGATTGCTGGAAATGGCATCATCTGGGATGCGACGACGGGAGATTGTGTGCGGTTAACTGAGTTCTACGGCTACGACGCGAGCGTGACATGGAGCACCGACAGTGAATACGTCGCATGGGGATTTATAGGATCTCCCAACAATTTGGCGATATGGCAACGTTCGACCAACACGATACGCCGTATCACGGCATCAGAAAATTCGATTTGGGCCACGTGTTTCAGTCCGGATGGAAAGTTCATCGCGGTCGGCGGTGATCGCGGTCCTATCCGTATCGTTAACTTCGAGACAGCAGAAAAGGTTATGGAGCTTCATCCTGGCGCGAATTTCTTGGCAACGAAGGATCTCGACTGGAGTCGAGATGGGCAATACCTTGTCGTTGGATCGTTCCAGAACGGCTTCTATGTTTACTCAACCAAGACCTGGGAAAAGGTTTACGAGAACCCCGGCACATTATTCGGGGACTCCTATAATTACGCATCTTTCAATTCAGAAAGCAAATTGCTGGCCGTACAAAACAGGAAGTATTGGTCGATATACGACGTCGCTGATTGGTCTGTACGCTACGAGCAAGCATATCCACCTTCTAACTTAGGACGTCCTTCTGCCGTTGAATGGAGCAGCGATGGTCAACATATCGCTTTGGCCAGAAGCAATATGATTTCTGTGTGGGACGTTAAACAAGAAGCAGAAATAAAGCAATTTCAAGGCGGTTCTGCAAATTTTTCTGCTGCGTCGTGGAACCCAAATAATCGTGAGCTCGCAGCAAGTTCTTACTCCCGCGAAATCCGCATATTTGGATTAGAGGCAAAAGCAAACGATACCATCGCTCAATGTGAGACAGAAATCTGGAATTTTGACTGGGCGTCGAGCGACAGAGAAGCCATCATTGCCTCAAAGGACTATGTCAGCCTGGAACGTCGAAACCTGCTGGACGGGTCACTTATTCACCGAAGTGAGTTATCAGGAGAAATTGACCTCGAATTTGCATATCCTTCACCTAACAATCTTTTTGTAGCAGGACCTGTCGTTGAGAACGGCCGCGAAATCATTGCGGTGTTCGATACTCGCTCGGGAAAAAGGATTAGTGTGTGTGAACCGGATAATTCGGTGAAATCAATTGTCGGGTCAACCGTTCACATGCATAGATTAGGTTGGTCACCTGACAGCAGTTCCATTGTGATTGCAGTAGCAACACCTACGCACGTTGGTGTGGATATTTGGAGGGTAGGTAGCAACGCACTCCAAGCTCGCTACTTGCGAAAGCGTATGGATTTTGATGAAGAGAACGAGGCCGTCTGTTCACATCTATCATGGTCTCCCGATGGAAAGTTTATAGCGTTTAATGGCTATGGCGACGGTGACTCTTGGTCGACGACTCTCTATGTAATACGTTGTAATACGTTCGGAGGATGGTCAGAGAGTCATGAAGAAAACGCTGACGGACATCAATGTTGGTGGAACTTCGGACATATGGACTAACGCCTGGGATAGTTCAAGTACGAAGATAGCTGTTGGACTCGGAAGTGGCGAGATCGAGTCGTTTGACTTACATTCCCAAAAGACGTTGATGAAGAGTCGAATCGACCAATCACCCGTCTGCTCGCTCGCTTGGCATCCAGATGGTTCGAGGCTGGCGGTTGGTTTGTTGTCTGGAGAGTTGAAAGTAATCAATTCAGAAACAGCTACAGAAATGCTTAGTTTTGATTGCAAAGAACTTATACGCCGAGTCAAATGGTCCGCTGATGGACAGAAACTAGGTGCATGTGCGGGTAAAACTTTCTATCAGTTCGATGCATCTCGCGGTTATGCGTTTGCAAAAGGTCAATCGCGACATAGTGAACTCGCGTGGTTATATTCAGAGCTTTCCACGCAGCCTGGAGCGAATGTTCAAGAGTTGCTAAAGAAAGTCGTCGAGCTAGCGCCGCGAAAGCTAGATCATCGCTACTTGAGAGTCAATGCTTATGCGCGACTTGGGGAGTATGCTCAAGCAGCCAAAGAGTATCAGGCGGTGGCCGCGCACGATGGAAATGCAATCGTCGACGCCGCTCTACTAGAAGCCTTGCTTGGTGCTCGTGATATTGATGAATATCGTGTCGAACTTAAAAAATTGAACGATAAAAGGGATATTCTTCGTGATTCGCAACAAGCTAAACTGCTTTGGTACAGTTGTATCATTCCGAACTCTGGAATCGATCTCGCAGAAAAATCCGACCAGTTCAAACACTGGGCGGAAGGTGGACAAGCAACGAAGCTTAATCAGCTACAGCGAGTTTACTTTGCAGCGTTACAGTATCGCTTGGGGAACAATCAGCGAGTAGTTGATTTACTAGAGGGAATCGAATTGGCGAACGATGAATCATCTCTATCAGATCGGCATCAACGGACGCTAGCAGTCTGCCTGAAGAGTTTGGCGATTTACAAGTTAGGAAATGTTGATGGGGCTCGTCGATTGTTTAAGACAGCCGATGACGCACGACTTCGTTTTATTTCCGACGATCAGTTTTACTGGCCGAGTCGAGTCGAAAGTGAAACGCTTTTCCGCGAAGCCAAACTGTCGCTCGAACCTTGAAAGAGCATTCGCCGGGTGCGGATCAACAAGTTCAGTCTTGCTTTATCAACCAAGAGTACGCGTTTTTTGGAAACGAAGGGTGTCGCGAGCTAGTGCACTATCGAAACGCATCGTATGTTTTGGCCCAACGTGTCCTTATCCAAATGAGAGATTTCAGGACGCCGCAGATGTTCTTGACAAAGTATCGTTAAGATTCAGCAGCATCGGCGATTCAACGCAGCGTCACCGATCAATTTTCGCGCTATTGTATTTGGCTATGGCGCGAGAACAACTCGGTCATGGTTTTCAAGCCAAACGCCACTTGGACGAAGCAAATAGACTCATTGAAAAGTTTGCTGCCAGTACGAGTTGGAGTGATCGTGCGCAGATTCATGTATTAGCAAATGAAGCTCGCAACCGAATCGGAAGTTAGCGCACCAATCCTGTCGCGACAAGTTGGGATAAGCCTCGCCCGGCTGTCACAAGACCTTTCTATCGCCCCCCTCACGCCTGAGGACCAAAGTGCGACGTTTCCCATGGCTGAATCGGCCACGGCAGGAATTTTGTCAAACCTTCGACTTGAAGGCAGACTACTTGGGGGCGCTTCTACGACCGCTTCTCGCATTGCGGCAATGGTGCCAAGCCCTTGGCTTGAAGGACTCGTTTCAACCGCCTGTGGGATTTCGTACAAACGATTGGAAATTTTGTGAGCGCGTCAAGAATGCGTTAAATTTATCCTCAAACTTGTGGTCGATATGCCACAGCATTTGCGAAAATGTTAACAATCCATTGCGGTGCAATTTTATCAAAAAATTGTCGCAGGACGATTCCGAGCCGTTGGTTGAAAAAGGAGATAGGCATGTGTGCAAAGCTTTTGGCGATATTCGGCCTGGCCGTTTTTACTATAAATCGATTGCCCGCCCAGGAAGTTGCTTCGCCGCAGACCTATGATCGCTTGCTGGTGGAATGGTCTGCGGTTGAACCGCGTGTTGGTTTTCTCGCTGACAGAATCGATACTTTCTCACAAATGCCGTTCAATGCCACGGTAACAGTATTTGTGGCGGATGACGGCAGCGAGTTGCTGTGGGATACCTGGGGCCAGCGACAGTACGCAATATCTGATTTCTCTCATTGCTTTGACGCATTAAAGAAGCTCGCTGATCGACCTTTGGGCTTTAAGCTCTTTGCCAGATTGAATGTGCCCACCGAGCCTTTTGATTGGTTGGACGAGACTGCTTGGCAACGTACACTGGCGAATGTCAAAGTGTTTGGAGAACTGGCCAAGATGGGCCGATTCGATGGCGTAGTTTTCGACACAGAGCAATATGGATCTCAAGTCTTCAGCACGTTTGAAGCCAAAGAGCCTCTGGATCATCTATACCAAGTCATGAATGAGCGCGGGCGTGACTTGATTGGGACGCTTGAAGAATGCTTGTCTGCTCCAACAGTGCTGATCACTTTTGCATACCGTACCACGCTGGACCAAGTCGGAGATGGCCGCGAAGGCATCGATTACAGTTTGCTGGAACCGTTGTTGGATGGCATGGTGGAACACGCTCAAACGTCAACTAGGTTGATCGACGGTTGGGAGTATGCGTATGGTTATCGCGAGGAAAGTAAGTTCAAAGAGGCTGTCCAGCAGTTTTTGAGGAGTACCAGTGCGAATCCGATTCGCAGCCGAGTGGAACTGGGATTCGGAATCTGGTTGGATTTCGCTCCCGGCAAATACCCATGGAACGAAGCGAACCCTGAATCGAATTACTTTGCACCAGGCAAGTTTGCTGAGGTCGTGTCCATGGCGATGGACTATAGCGAAGGCGTTGTCTGGATCTATTCCCAACAGCCTAATTGGTGGACCGGTGCAAGTATGCCAGAGGATTACCTTACGAAGCTCCGCTTGTCGCTATTGCCAACGCCTAGTGAACCTTAATGAGTGCCTGGGGTTGGCCAAACCGATACGCCTGGTACTAAAGTGCGAATGCTCCACAGTGAACCGCCAGCCGTTACAAACAACGTCTTCCCGTCGGGGCCGCCGAAACCGCAATTGGTCGTTTCGTCACGGGGGATCGGAGCAAAATCCAGCAGCTTGCCTTCCATTGAAAATACGTAGATGCCTGCTGTCGGCGGATCTGCACTTTCGCTGGGCAAGTTCGGTTCATTGATTCCAGCGGCCACGTATAAACGATTGCCAGTGTCAAGCTTCATGCCGTCAGGTCCTCGTGTCGAACCCCAATCGTAGATCAACTGCTGCGAATTCAAATTTACATTGCCGTCGTCTTGGATCTCAAACCGATACAGCTTTCTGGATCCACCTGGCCCATTATTGTTGTCAGCAACAAACAAGTACTTGTCATCGCTAGTGACTACCAATCCGTTGGGGCGATCAACTTCGTGCGTAATCACACGCGTTACCTTTCCATTTTCATCGATGCGATAGACACCTTCGATCGGCTTGCCTGCCGCGTCACGCATCTCCATGGCGGATCGATCGCCGTAGCAGGGGTCGGTGAAATAGACGCGATTCCTGGAATCGAGTGCCAAGTCGTTAGGTTGATTGAACTTCATACCGTCAAATGTCTCGGCTAAGACCGTCGTTGAGCCATCAATTTCCATGCGCGTAACTCGGCGGCGCACGGGTTCACAAATCAAGAGTCTCCCTTGGCGATCAAACATCAGTCCATTGGAGCCCGCGTTTTCGCGGTACACGGTCAACTGGCCGCTCAAGTCGCGTCGGTTGATGTTGCCTTCGCCGCTGGTCAGCAGTCCCAGTTCTGGATGCCAAGCGGGACCTTCGCCTGCGCCATGCTCTTGCAACAAGATGGGCTCGCCGACAAAAGCCGAGGTGTTTGCAATCGTTAAAGTGGCTGTGATAGGAATATGGTCCGACAACATTTCGGTCGTGTCGTCGCGCAAGATGGTCGCCTGTGATACGTGATCAATCAAATTAGGTGAGACGAAGATATAATCCAATCGGCGATCGGTTCCGTGGTTTTCATCGCTGACAATTCTGGCCGGAAACGTACCGACAAAGGGAGCTTGAAGTGGACGCTGGCGGTCATAAGTATCGATAAACCCTTGTGCCTCAATCGCCTCCAGGCCACCGAAATCGATTCGGCCTGCGTTTAGGTTTTTGGCTTTGTCATCACGCTGATCCAGCATGGTAAAGAACTCGACCAATTCCTTGTCTTTGTCATAACGTTGGCGATCTTTGGGCGAGAAACCGTTGAAGTCACCGGCCAGAACGATTTGTGGATCCGTGTCGGGCAAAGCGGCGATATCTGCTTTCAGCAATCCAGCTTCTTCGATGCGTCGTTCAAAGTTGGAAGGATGGAAATGTACCACATAGACCCAAACGCCACGAACCCGACAACGCAACAACCCGTGGTGCATCCCGTCTCGAATCCGCTTGACATCGGTGATTGGGTAACGCGACGTAATGCCAGTTGGGAAGCCATCTTCCTTTAGCAGCACAGAGTACTTGTGCCCCCAGTCTAGTGCGTCTTGCGCTAGCTTGGTCGACGTATAGCCATTAAGCTCTTGTAACGATACGACATCAGGTTGCTGAGCGGCCATCCAAGTTAGCCAGTTGGCATGACGTGGTTCGGGCTTCTTGGTGAAACCGTACCAAACATTGTGCGAAACGATCTTCAGCGACAGCGTCTTTGCTGCTTTCGAGCCAGCAGAACTAGCAGCCTCATCTGCTATCGCATACGGAGCTTGTTGGACCAGGACTAGAATCGCAAGAGCGATTAACAAGTGGTGAATTCGATTGTTCATTAATAGCGTTTTCAAGAACTGTGGAAGCATCGTTGAGGTCTTTGGTGGGAGAGGTAACTAGGGCGGTGTGATTGGATCGCGGTTCCAGTGATACAGTTTGGTCTCAAAGGGAGCCAGTTCTTTCAATAGCAGTGTTTGGTGTTGGACAGGAACTGGCGGCAACTCTTCCGGTTCTAACGCCGAACTGATTGAGCTAACGATAGCATCATCAGGCAAGTTTACTGCCAGCCCTGTTAGCAATTCTGGCGACCCATTCAAAATCGTGAGCGTCGAGTTCCCGTCAAAGCTGCGGTACAGCGCGATAACATCTTTGGTTTCCGGAGTGACTTGGAGAAATTGAGCAACACCGCGGCGGAGGCTGGGATGGGAATGTCGCAATTGGATTAGTTTCTGATGCCAATTCCAATTCGAATCGCTGAGCGACTGTTGGCTTTGTACCACGTCCCAGTTTAATTTCTGACGATGTTTGGTATCGCCTCGTTGAGGGCCTTGGGGTTGCCCAATCTCATTTCCGTAGTAGATAAAAGGCGTGCCCGGACCAAGCAACAGCCAAGCGGTCTGAGCTCGTAGTTTTTCTGGTTGGTCTGCGAAAAGGGTACCGGGTCGGTCTGCTGCCAAATCGTGATTGCTGACGAAGTTACCAAGCGTCACGTCCTGCGGCAAAGTCGTTTGCCAATGCCAATTCTCGCGAGCTTGATAAGCGTTGAGTTTGGTGATTGCGGGGAGCAACGCGAAGTTCAACGTCATATGGAAAACGCTTTGGCTGTCATGCATCAGATACGATTTCAGTGACTCGCGATCGTCAGTCCAGTTCTCTGCAACCATTAGTTTCGGATAGCCCATCGAAGTGTAGGGTTCGATCACTTCATTTCGCCAAGCTTTGAACCACTGAATCGTTTCCGGTTGGTCTTCCTGGTCTGCTTTTGCTCCTGTGCCTTCCGTGTTTTCATACAAGTATCGAATTGCATCGATACGCATGCCGTCAAAGCCTTTGTCTAACCAGAAGCGGGCGGCTTTTGCAAGTTCCAGCCGCACGTCAGCATTACGATGGTTAACATCGGGCATTCCGCTCCAGAAAATTCCGTAGTAGTAGCTGCCATTGGCTTCATGCCAGTCGCTTTGTCGATCGAAGCCTGTCCAGCCCTGCTCGGGTCGGTTGTCCCGCCACATAAACCAATCGCGTTTGGGTGATGAGGCATTTTGCGAATCGATAAACCAAGGGTGTTTACTAGAGAGATGGTTGGGGACGAAATCAAAAATTAAACGCATGTTCCTGAGGTGAGCTTGATGGATCAGTTCCTCGATGTCGGCAAGGGTGCCAAACCTCGCGTCGACTTGGTAATGATCGGTAACGTCATAGCCATGTAGGTTGCGATTCGAACTAGCGTTCTCAAAGAAAGGAGAAAGCCAGAGAGTGTTGACGCCCAGTTGGCTTAACGCATCAAGCCCGTCAATCACTCCACGAATATCTCCAACACCGTTCCCATCGGAATCGCGGAAGGCGGCGATCCAAACGTGGTAGACGACCGCATCGTGATACCAATCATGGACGTCGCTGGCCAAGCTGAGTTGACGGTCTGGCGAAGGTAATGCAAGACCCGCGAAATGTTCCTTAGGCGATTCCGCGCAGCTTATTGAGTACGCGGAAAACAAAGTGGTCAGTGGGATGATTAGCAGCAAGTGCTTTAGATGTGCGGGCATAAAATGATTTTGCAGGAAGGTGCTTTTGGGGAGTCAGCGTGAGGAATAGTAATAAGCAGTGAGATCAGTTAAGCGATCAGTTGGTGGATGACTTGGCCGCCGAACTGGCTGAGTTGTTTAAAGCGGCCGGCATGATAAAACGTCAGGCGATTGTCGTCTAAGCCAAGTAATCGCAATAGTGTAACGTGCAAATCGCGGACATGGTGCACCTCTTCCACCGCGGTGGCTCCGGTTTCGTCGGTGGCACCGATAGTATGTCCGGCTTTGCAACCGCCACCTGCCAGCCAGACGGTCATCGCGCTGGGGTTGTGGTCTCTGCCGTAGGCGGTACCGCCGCGTACACCGTTATCCGGAGACCTTCCAAACTCACCACACCACACGACCAGCGTGCTATCCAGCAAGCCGCGTTGGTGCAGATCGGCGATAAGTGCCGCGATGGGTTGATCAACGGCGCTGACAAGATTGCTGTGGGCTCTTTCGATGTAGTCGTGACTATCCCATGAGCCATTATAAAGCTGGACAAAGCGGACTCCTTTTTCAACCAGTTTGCGTGCCAACAAGCACTTGCGGCCAAAGGCATCTGTCGTTGGTTGGTTGATGCCGTAATCATCCAAGGTGGCTTGTGTTTCGCCATCGATATTTAAGACTTCGGGCACTTCGGTCTGCATTCGATAGGCCAACTCATAGCTTTCCATTCTGGCGGCTAGTTCCTCGTGCGAGGGGTGCTGGACGGCGTGGGCAGCGTTCAGTTTTTGCAGCAAGTCCAAGTTCGCTCGTTGCCGCTGTGGGGCAACTTCAGGGGGGGGCTGCAAGTCTAAGATCGGTGAGCCCGCTGCGCGGAAAGGTGTTCCTTGAAAGAAGGCAGGGAGGTAGCCGTTGCTCCAGTTGGCGGGCCCGCCTTGGGGATAGCTAACCTCCGGCAAGACCACAAAACCTGGCAGGTCTTGGTTTGCGGAGCCTAGGCCGTAGTTGACCCAAGAGCCCAGTGCTGGATCACCGCCGAAGCGGTTGCCGCAATTCATTTGGTACATCGCTGTGGGATGATTGACCGAGTCCACTTGGCAACCGCGGTAAAAGCAAAGATGGTCAGCGACCTTGGCTAAGTTTTGCCAGTTCTCCGCCATATCCGCGCCGGATTGACCTGCTTTGATGAATTGAAAGGGGCTTTGGACGTAGTATCGTTTGCCGCTTTCCATCGCTGACTTCTGCTCGCCGCGGCGAACGAACTCTTGTAAATGCAATCGCGTTAAAGCGGGTTTGGGGTCAAACGTGTCGATGTGAGATGGCCCGCCTTCCATCATTAGGAAGATACAGTTCTTCGCTTTCGACGCAAAATGTCCTTCTTTAGGAGCAAGTGGTCCGGGCTTGGGTGGTGATGCTGCTTGCTCTTGGGCCATCAGTGCGGTGAATGCGAGGCTGCCAAGACTAGCGCCAAGGCCGTACAAGAAGTCGCGTCGGATTGAGTGAGAGTAGAGCATTTTCAACATCTTGCCTTAATAGACGTATACGAACTCATTCGAATTCAGCAGGACCAGGCAGATGTCTGCCAGCACGCGAACTTCCGCGGTTACATCGGTGGGTTGCAGGTCTGGTACGAAGTCTTTGTAGGCATGCAAACGTTCCGAAAACTCAAACTGCTGGCCCGTGTTTTCCTCCACCGCAGTTCGTAGCACCATGGTTGGGACAACTTGTGGCTTGCCAGGCGTTTGCTGGATCAGGCCCAGTTGTTCTTCCCAATGTTGAGAGCACCACTGGAACTCTTGCGAAGTGGCCGGTCTGCCAAACGCCAATTTAAAACAACGAGAGATGACGATTGATTTATCGGCAACGCCGACTTCGCTGGCCGCACGATTGGCCAGCGCGAGCGAGCGGTTTGCGCTGTTTTGACTGTTGAAAAGGCTAAAGACTTGAGGCGTGATGGTCGACACTTCGCGACGTTCGCATGAGAAGTCGCTGGATGGGGCATTGAATACATCTTGGAAGGGATCAACCAAACCACGTAGTTTAAGGGCATAGATCGAGCGACGATGGCGTTGATTGGGCAAAGGGTTAGGTACCCAAGCTTCGGCAAACGTGCCCATCACTTGTCGTGGTTGCAGAGCGGCCTCCAAATTCATTTCAGGGCGATTGGGAATACCGCCGATGTCACGGTTTAATTCGCCCGTAGCGAGCAGGGTTGCATCGCGGATTTCGTCGCTGGTCAAGCGGCGGGGAGTGAAGACGGCATAGCTAGTTCCCAAAGGATCTAGTTCCGTGAGTTGTTTGCGGTCGGGATGTAGGCTGCTGCGGCGGTACGCGTTGGACAGCATGATCGCGCGATGCAGCGACTTCAGGGACCAGTTGCTGGCTACCAAATGATGGGCCAGATAATCTAGCAGGGCAGGGTGCGTCGGCGGTTTGCCGGTCGAGCCGAAGTTGTTTGGATTGCCCGCGATCGCTTGTCCAAAGTGCCACAGCCAAATTCGGTTCGCGATCGTTCTCGTGGTCAATGGATTGTTAGCGTCAGCGATCCAGTTGGCAAGTTCAGTTCGACGGCCCGTGATTGAATCTGGAATCTTGCATTGCAGATGTTGATCCAGTGCGCTCAGAACGCCGGGTTGCACCGGAGTTGATGGTGAGAAAGGGTCACCGCCAGTGAGGATACAGACCTGCTCTAGCTCGCCTTGGGATAAGGGGTCGTTGGGCATTCGCATCGGCGAAGTGACGCTCGTTTTCTGTGGTGTTTTTCCGTTGTAGACACCTAACGCAAAAGGGCTATAGCGGTCCATGGTCCAAGCAATTCGCTCCAAGCCTTTGCGAGCCACGCGTTCTTGGCCAAATTGCTGCGGCGTAAAGCCGACGAGCTTGGGTGGCAATTGATCTTCCGCCACTCCTTTGGACATCAGTTTGCTTCTTGCTGCATTGAAGATGCCTCGCTGGTGTTCGCTGCCAACGGATGCCACAGCAGCGTCCCACTGGTCTGGCGAGATCTCGTTTTGCAGAAACCATTGTTGAGCGTTCTCCAGGAGGACATGGTCAAGTTTGGCTAGTACCGCTTCATGTTCTGACTTTTGCGACTGGAGGTATGCTTTTTCTTCAAATCCTCCCACATTCTCTTGCGGCAAGAACGCTGCGCTTCGATCGCTTAGTTGAGTCGTCGCAAAGACACTTTGAATCGCGTAATAATCCTTTGTTGGAATGGGGTCGAATTTGTGATCGTGGCAGCGAGCGCACTGTAAAGAATGAGCGAGGAACGTCTCCCCAACACTGTTGGTTACATCGTCCAGGAACCTTTGGCGAGCGACCTTTGCGACTTCCATGCTCGTGAGTTCCCATGGTCCCATACGGAGAAAGCCTGTGGCGATGATCAGTTCGGGATCCGTTGGATCGATCTCATCACCAGCGATCTGTTCGCGGATGAAGATGTCAAAGGGTTTGTTATGGTTGAATGAGCGGATGACGTAATCCCTATAGCGCCAAGCGTTGCCACGTTCGTAATCATTCGCCAGGCCTGATGAGTCCGCGTAGCGAACAACGTCCAGCCAGTGTCGAGCCATGCGTTCGCCGTAATGAGGTGAATCCAGCAAGCGTTCGACGACCGCAGCAAAGGCAAGCTCATCGTTTTGCGAGTCCGCCAAAAACGCATTAATCTCTTCCAAGGTTGGAGGCAGTCCTAGCAAATCCAATGTGGCGCGGCGAATCAGTGTTGTTCGGTCGGTCGGTGACGCAACGGTTAATCCCTTGGGCATTTGTTCTTCGATCAGCCGATCGATCGCTTGAGAAGCCGTTAGCGAACCAACGGTTGAAGGAGGGGCGACTTTTTGATAGGCCCACAATCCTTCTGGTCGATAGCGACGGTTGGTCCATGCTTGGGCAAGTCCGCCGGAGGTAGTGACGATCACGCCATCTTCACTGGACCAAGCGTCCAAGTAGGTCTGGTTGATATGGTTGGCTCGCTCTTGGTCAGGCCAGTCGGCTCCAAGCGTGATCCATTCATAGATGTAGTCCAAGTGCTGCTGAGAGACTGCCTCGCTTTCTTTGGGTGGCATTGCAGACCAGAGTTCGTGGGTGCGTTGCATGGCTAGATACAGCGGGCTGTCCTGAGGGCGTCCAGCGACGATCGCTTGCTCGCCCGAATCACCGCCAGCAATCGCAGTGGCAGCATGCTGCAAGTTCAGATTGCCTTCAATGCTATCAGGATTAGCGCCGTGGCATGAGTTGCATTTCTCGGCCAACAACGGCGCGACCCTTCGCACAAATAGCAACTCACTCTCAGTGGGCTCGCTGGCCGGAAGAGTTGCGGCGAGACATAAAACCAGGATGGTGGGGAGGAAGGTTAGGCGGGGCATAAAGCTGATTATATCAAAACGGATTGCCGGACGGGAAGCAATCGTCAAAAAGCGAGCGTGAAATCCACTGCTCAATTTGATCCGACGAATTGGTGTATATTCAATGTTCTCTCCGACCGCTCAACACCTTCATGCGAGTGAATCTATGAATAAAGAACAGGCTCAAAGCACCAGTCGTCGTCAGTTTATTGGTAAAAGCGCTGCTACGACTGCCGCCGCTATGCTAGCAGGCGGCGTGATGCGGCAAGCGAGTGGGCAAAACGCATCGACGGCACCAAGTGAACGCATCAATCTGGGAGTGATCGGAATTGGACCTCGCTGTACTTACGATTTGCAATCCATTTTGCAGTTTCCTGACGTGCGCTGCGTAGCTATCGCGGATGTGCAGGCGAGCCGGCGCGATGCGGGCAAGAAAATGGTGGATGATCACTATGGCAATAAAGACTGTAGCCTGCATATCGACTTTCGTGAGATTCTCGATCGCAAAGATATCGATGCGGTGCTGATTGCGACGGGAGACCGCTGGCATACGGAAGCGTCCGTGATGGCGGCTGAAGCAGGTAAGGATATCTACAGCGAGAAGCCCTGCGGGATTACGATTGCGGATTGCCAGCGGCTGAGTGAAACCATTGAGCGAACTGGGCGGGTGTTTCAAGCGGGGACGCAGCGGCGGTCAGTCTTGAATTTTGTGAAGGCGGTTGAGTTAGCTCAATCGGGTCGGCTTGGGAAATTACAGAAGCTGCATGCTTCGGTTTATGTGCCGACGCTCGACAATACGTGGTTGCCTGCTGAGCCGAGTCCTGCTCGCGAGGTTTGTGATTGGAACTTGTGGTTGGGGCCAGCCGCGTGGCGACCTTTCAACCAAAAGTATGTCGAAGGCCGTTGGCGAGGCCAATGGGATTTTGATTCGGGAGCTCGGCTGCTGGATTGGGGCGCGCACACGGTCGATCTCTGCCAGTGGGCCAACCAGAGCGACGATGCGATGCCTATCGAGTATGTGCCCAGTGAGAACGACATCACTTGCAAGTATGCCAACGGTGTGACCTTGATGATCGACTTTTTGTCCGAGCCGTTTGGGAATCGGGATCCGCACTACATTACCCGGTTGGGGACCTGCCCGGTGCGTTTTGTCGGCGAGGCTGGCTCGATCGAAACCGGAGACGAAGGCGAATTGGTGGCTTCGCATCCTGATCTGGCGAAAGAACTTGAGCGAACACCACGGGTGCGAGGTTTGGATGTAGCGACACATGCAAGGGATTTTTTTGATTGCATGCGGACTCGAAAGTTACCGGCAGCCAATCATCAAGTGATGCGGCGATCGCATATTGCCTGTCATGCCGCGGCGATAGCTTGGATCTTAAGGCGGCCGTTGAGGATCGATCCAAAAACCGAATTATTTGTCGACGATGTGGAGGCGAACTCGTTGCGATCGCGGCCGGCTCGCCAGTGGGCTGTGTAGAACAGTGGCGTAGATCAGTGGCAAAAAGGTGGTATTTTGCCGTTGCTTCCTTAGCCTGGACCGCTATACTCTCACCTCCATTTTTCCAGAAATATCGTGCAAAAGTAGCAGAATCATGGCAAAGCAATGCGAAGTTTGCGGCAAGGGTCCGCAAGTTGGCAATTCAATCGAAACACGTGGTAAGGCGAAGTACCTCGGTGGTGTTGGTACCAAAGTGACCGGCATCACTCGCCGCCGGTTCCTGCCTAATCTGCAAGAAATCAATGCAGAAATGCCGGATGGCGGCAGCAAGCGGATTCGCGTTTGCGTCCAATGCATCCGCAGTGGACGCGTGCGAAAAGCGGTCCGTCAGAAGCCCTTTGCGCTGCCGAAATAGTCAGCGGACTGGTCGGGTTGCAGTTGGGCAACGGATGTTTTTTGTTTTCGCCGAGCGGCCGGTAAGGGCCATTTGCCATGGGTATCCATCGAGATCAGGTAGCGAAGGTTGCGAAGCTAGCTCGTTTGTCATTTACCGACGCCGAGTTGGATGAGCTCACGCTACAGCTTGGCAATATGTTGGATTTAGCTAATCAGTTGGCTGAGGTTGATACGGCAGACGTTGAGCCTATGGTGCATGCCGTTGAGCTGACCAATGCTGTTGTTGCTGATCAGTTGGGGCAGTCGTTGCCGCGAGAGCTTGCTTTAAAGAATGCTCCCGAAGATGACGGCGAGTGCTTTCTTGTTCCGGCGGTCTTGTGATTTTAGTGCCGGACGGTACTTGCTGATGCCGCTTGCGAAAGCTGTCGTAGGGTGGGTTCCGGGTTGAATTCGACGTGGTCTGTAGGCAGGAAAGTAGCGGTTAGGGCGATGTTTTGGGGGGCTGGTGCTTCGGAAACTCGCTTTGCCCTTGCAAATTCCAGTTTTCGTCCGTAATATTTCCGTCCCGCGCAAATCTTGTATCGTTCCAAGTCGCGAAATTTAAAACTCTATCTATATAGTTGTCGCTTCCATGAAATCCGAAGGTCATCCCAAGTATTTCCAAACTCAAGTCATTTGCGGCTGTGGTAATACTTTCGTAACTGGTGGGACTCGCAAAGAGTTGAAGATCGACATTTGCAGCGAATGCCATCCGTTTTACACCGGCAAGCTGAAGTATGTTGACACTGCCGGTCGTATTGAAAAGTTCCAAAACAAATTTGCGGCTGGAACTTACGCATCTTTGCAGCCCAAGAAGGCGAAGAAGGCTGCCAAGAAATAGCTTGGTTACATCGAAAATTGGTACCGCCGTCGTGCGCCATTCGAAATGGATGGGGTTCACGGCGGTTTGCTTTTGATGGTAGAACTGTTGATTGTGATGGCTGAAGTGTCCGCGTCCTAATCAGCAATCCAGGCTTTTTCTCTCGCAAATGAAGGCTCGCAGTGCGGTATGAATATCCGCGAACAACTTGACGAATCACTCCAGAAATTTGAACAACTGGAGCAAGATATGGGCGATCCGGCGGTGCTGGCTGATTCCAGCAGGATCGCGACGGTAATGCGTGAGCATGGTGCGTTGGCCAAGCTGGCTCAGAAGTATCGCACGTACCGTAAGTTGTCCGACGACATTCGGGAACTGACAGCCATGAGCGATTCGTCAGATTCTGATGAACGTGCGATGGCCGAAGAAGAGCTAACCCGAGTTCGTGCGGAACGCGAAGTCTTGTGGAAAGAACTGCTGGACTTCACCATTGGTGGTGAAGATGCAAATCGAACGCGTTGCGTTTTCGAGATTCGTGCAGGCACGGGCGGTGAAGAAGCCGCTTTGTTCGCTCGCGACCTTTTTACCATGTACAATCACCATGCCGCCAGCAAGGGTTGGAAGGTGGAGATCATGGACAGCAGCGTCAGCGAACGCGGAGGATTCAAAGAAATCGTCATGGCCCTGGAGGGCGAAGGCGTTTACCGCGAAATGCAGTTTGAAAGCGGCGGCCACCGAGTGCAACGCGTACCGGAAACAGAAACTCAAGGTCGCGTCCATACTTCCGCTGCGACGGTCGTCGTCATGCCCGAGCCCGAGGACGTTGAGATTGATCTCAAGCCGGAGGACTATCGATTGGACAAATTCTGTGCGTCGGGCCCTGGTGGTCAGCACGTCAACAAGACGGAATCAGCAATTCGTTTGACGCACTTGGAGACCGGCATTGTGGTTCAGTGTCAGGATGAAAAGAGCCAGCACAAGAATCTTGCGCGAGCTATACGCGTTCTTAAGACTAGGCTCTACGAAGCCAAACGGGCCGAAGAAGAAAAGCGACGTTCCACCGAGCGGCTTTCGTTGGCTGGTACTGGCGATCGCAGCGCACGGATTCGAACTTATAATTTCCCTCAGAATCGGTTTACCGATCATCGGATCAATTTGACGCTGTATAAACTTGATCAAATCATGTCAGGTGATTTGGCACCAGTGACCGAAGCGTTGCTGGAGTATGAACGAGACCAGCTTCGAGGCAACATGGATGAGTGATTCGATGGCACCTGCGGAAGTTTGGAATGTGGCGAAGCTGTTGACTTGGACCACCGACTATTTAAAGAAGAATGGTTCGGAATCTCCTCGCTTGGATGCAGAAGTTCTGCTGTCGCATGCGATGGAGTGCAAGCGTATTGAATTGTACACGCGTTTCGAAGAGCAGCCTGGTGATGTCGTAAAGGCCGCTTTTCGTGAAATGGTAAAGCGTCGCGCTGAAGGCACGCCCGTCGCATACTTGGTCGGTCACAAAGAGTTCTATTCGATCTCGTTTTATGTGAATTCCGACTGCTTGATTCCCAGGCCTGAGACAGAACATTTGGTGCTTACGGCTTTAGATTTGGCCAAGCAGCGTGTGGCCGTTGAGAATCGCAAATTGCACATCGCGGATGTTTGTACGGGCAGTGGATGTATAGCGGTTGCGTTTGCCAAGCAATTTCCGCGAGCCGACTTGGTGGCCGTAGATATCGACGCCAAAGCCTTGGATGTGGCGCGTCGAAATGTCGAACGCTATGAGCTGAATGAGCGAATAGAGTTGCGGCAAGCGGATCTTTTAGATTCGTTTGCGGCAGCACCAACTTTTGATCTCATCCTTTCCAATCCACCGTACGTAAGCCAACCAGAGTATGAGCAATTGGATCGCAGTGTTCGAGAGTTTGAACCGCGGCTAGCACTGGTGGCTGGTCCGACGGGCCTGGAGGTGATCGAGCGACTTGAGCAACAAGCCTTCGAGCGACTTCACTCGGGCGGCAGTATATTGATTGAACTATCGCCGATGATTGCAGACCGAGCCGAGGGGCTGTTTTCCGACCAATCGCGTTGGCAGAAGACAAGCTTCGTGAAGGATCTTGCTAAACTTCGACGTGTGTTGGTGGCTCAGAAATTGTAGAAGTCATGCACATTTCGCTTTGCAAAGTGAATTGTTCATCGAGTCTGCTTGAGTTTCTGAAATGAATTGTTAGTTCCCTTTGTTGATAAACCTTCTGTCTGCAGCCTGTTAATTATGGTCACTATGGAAAAGCTGGTCTCGCTGTGCAAACGCCGAGGCTTTTTGTTTCAGTCAAGCGAGATTTACGGCGGCATGAACGGCTTTTGGGATTATGGCCCATTGGGAGTCGAGCTGAAGCGAAACATTAAAGACGCTTGGTGGCAAGATATGTGCTCTGGGCATAACGAAATGGTGCAGCCTGAAGGTGCACCGGCTTGTTACGAAATGGTTGGTCTGGATTGCACCATTTTGATGCATCCTCAGGTCTGGAAATGCTCTGGGCATTACGATCTGTTTCATGACTTTATGGTCGACTGCCGCGAGTCCAAGAAGCGATATCGTTTTGATCAGGTGAAAGGTCGTTGGGTTACTGCCAAGGGGCAACGGATTTTTGTAACCACGCTGGCCGACGCGGAGAATCAAGATGAAGATACACAGCGCAGGGCCTTGAAGTTCTATAATCTGCGAGCCAAGGACGTCGAGCAATTGCAGTGGGAAGGCAGCTATACGTCGTTGGACAAACTGTCGCCTAGCGACACGGTAAATATTCTTGCGCCGGATGTGAACACGCTGGGCACGTTGACCGAACCACGCGAATTTAATTTGATGTTCAAGACGTATGTCGGCGCTTTATCTGGCGAAGAAGGTGCGGCGTTCTTGCGACCAGAAACCGCGCAGGGCATCTTCGTAAACTTCAAGAATGTTTGCGATAGCACGCGTGTGGCGATTCCATTTGGTGTGGCTCAAGTGGGCAAAAGTTTTCGCAATGAGATTACTCCGCGGAATTTTACTTTTCGCTCCCGCGAGTTTGAACAAATGGAGATTGAGTTCTTCTGTCATCCCAGCCAGTCTCGCGAGTGGTATTCGTACTGGCGCAATCGCCGCATGGCTTGGTACACCGCGCTAGGGCTCTCTGGCGAGCGACTGCGATTACGTGAGCACGAGCACGATGAACTGAGTCATTATTCCTGTGGTACCGCCGATATTGAGTATGCTTTTCCGTTTCTAACCGCTGGTGAGTTTGGCGAGTTGGAAGGCATCGCGCATCGCGGTGATTTTGATCTGCGTTCGCACATGGAAGGCAAACTCGATCCAAAGACACGTCCACTTACCGTGGAGCTTGATGAGCATGGGCAGCCACGTCATCGGGGCAGCGGCAAAGATTTAAGTTATCGCGATCCGATCACCAATGAAAAATTCGTTCCCCACGTCATAGAACCTTCGGCTGGCGCGGATCGAGCGACGTTGGCTTTCTTATGCGAAGCGTATTTCGAAGACCAACAACCTGACGAAAACGGGCAAATGCAAACTCGCGTTGTGATGCGATTCCACCCACGAATCGCGCCTATCAAAGCCGCCGTGTTCCCGCTGGTGAAAAAAGATGGTATGCCCGAGGTGGCTAAGGAAATCTACGGCGGACTGAAAGCCAAGTTCAGCGCGTTCTATGATGAAAAGGGCGCGGTTGGTCGACGCTATCGACGCCAAGATGAAGCGGGCACACCTTATTGTATTACCGTCGATGGTCAGACCATGATCGATGGGACCGTGACCATTCGCGATCGAGACTCATTAGAGCAATGGCGTGTTCACAAAGATGATGTGGTCGCGGAAATTGAGAAACGCGTAAGCTAATCGTTTTCACTTGTTGGTTCGATCGTCGATGTAGCGAAAGGGTATCACGCATGAAGTCGCCAGTGGGTTGGGTGGGATTGGCTGTACTCCTGTTGGGCGGACCGTGGTTGGTCAGCGAACTGAGATCGCAACAGCCCGGCGGGTATCAGCCGCCTGTGCCAGCGGCCGTGAGTGGCGGGGTGTCGGCTAGTAGCGCTGCGGCGGGTAATTTGATAGCAAGTGTCCAATCGCTGCCCGGAGGTCGTACACAAGTGATTGTGCTGGATGCTTCGATGCGGACTATGGCCACGTATATGGTAGCGGCCGAAACAGGCGGGATTGAATTGAAAAGCGTCCGGAACATCGAGGCGGACCTGCGGTTAAAGGACTTTAACGGGACTAAGCCGACGCCGGATGAAGTTCGAGCGGTCGTGCAACCGTAATGAGGGTTTGGACGGCAGCCAACCTGGACGGATTGTTTCCTGCGACGTCAGCCGCAGTGTAGGCCGAAAAGGTCGACGGCACTGGCTGACACGGTAGACTGAGCTGCATCTATTGAGTAAAGTAGCAGTGGCTGTTGGTAGCACGCTGCACAGATGTGGCGATCCGCCAGTGGCCGGAATGGAACGGTTCGCTCCCACCTATTTGGCCTGCCCTTGGGATAGGCTTCTTCTGATACTTAATTTGACGGTGACTTGACGAGGAATAAATGAAAATGCGTTTAATGAGTTTAATGGCAGTCGTGAGTTTAGCGCTTTTCGGCTCTGGTTTTTCTGCTAACGCCGCGGATACGGCCGATCTGAAAGTCACCTTTGTGTATGACTCGGACAAGATGCCAGAGAACAAGGAGATTGCGATGGGCAAAGATCCTTGGTGCGATGATGCGAACAAGGCCATCAATGCCAAGGAAGACAAAGTAATTGTCAATCCTTCGACGAAAGGCATCAAGAACGTGGTCATCTATCCAGATGCCCGTAAAAGCAATCTGAGTGTTGGCGATGTGCCTGCCGAAATGATGACTGCGGCGAAAGAGAGTTCCGTGTTGGACAACGTCAATTGCGTGTTCGAGCCGCATATCTTCACCGCAGTCGCTGGCGGGTCGGTGACCGTAAAAAACTCGGACCACACTGGACACAATGCGTCTTTCAGCTTCTTCGAGAATGATGCGGCTAATCAGATCATACCTCAAGGTGGTTCGGTCAAGTTCGATGTGAAGAAGGTGGAGCGAGCGCCGATCCCTGTTGAATGCAACATCCATCCTTGGATGCGAGCGTATGTTATTGTGAGTGAAACGCCTTATGTTGGGATTAGCGATGACAACGGAGAGCTTTTGATCAAAGGCTTGCCCGTTGGTAAAGAGCTTACGCTGAAGATTTGGCATGAGAATTCCGATGGCGCAATCGCCAAGGTGAATTTGGATGGCAAGGACACCGAATGGAAGAAAGGCGTAATTGAGATCACTTTGAAGGCTGGTCTGAATGATTTGGGGGTATGTAAGCTGACTCCCAAGCACTTCAAGCAATAAAGTTGCGACAGAGAGTTTTTAGTTCTCTGCGACTAAGTAATAAGACCCGTGCCAGATTGGTGCGGGTTTTTTTGTGGACCGAGGTAGCTCCACGGGTACACTGCTATGTGGAGAGGTGATGGCCTTTCATGGTATTTAAAATAGTATTCGTTCACACCGCGTCGATCAGCCGCAGGGCATCAGCCCCGGTTTTTGTGGTCTCCTGCTCGGTCTAGCATTAATGTCTCAATTCCAGTTTCTCATCATCGACGGCTACAACGTTTTGTTCCAAACGCCGTTGATGGTCGCAGGAAAAGGGGCTCGGCACTACGAACTAAGTCGGCAACGTTTGGTTGCGTTCGTGCAGTGGACGGTCGATGCGAGTTTGCTGAAAGACGCCACGATAGTTTTTGATTCGAAGCAAACGCGGACTGTGGAACCATTGATTCAAGAACACGCGTCGGGTATGCGGATTGTATTTGCATCGAACTACGAAGAGGCCGATCAGTACATCGAAGATTGGATTATCCAGCACCCGCGGCCCAAAAGTGTCTTGGTGGTCTCCAGCGATGGAAAAATCAAGTCGACAGCGCGATCGTATGCGGCGAAGACGATGGAGTCCAAGGACTGGTTCTTTCAGAGTTTGGCTCGAATTCCCATCGCCCAGCAAGCGTGGATCCAGGCAGGGAAGTTGCCAGAATCTGGACCGGATTCCAAGCCCAGCTTGAAACCGGCGGTTGAGTTGCAGCGACCTCCAGGGGATCCGCAGCATCAAAGTCGGGCGAGAAGGAATCTAACGGCAGAAGACTTGGCCGGTTTTCACGATTTTGATTATGACGAGTAGGCAGACGGCAGGACTCGATAGATACTAGAGCACTTGGTCCATGCAGTTTGTGGACTTCAGAATTCGTGCGGACACTTATTTCCCGGTCATTGCTTAGGGCATTCAGCAAGAGCATAGAAGCGTAACGAGGCAGGCATGGTGTGGATACTGGCGGCGGCGGTGCTGCTGCCGTCGATGGCAGTGAGCCTCGTATGTGTGGCGGTTGTAAAGCGAGCGGCCAGTCGTATGGGTCTGTTAGACAAGCCCAACGCGAGAAAAGTGCACACCTCGCCTGTTCCGCTGGGTGGCGGTTTGGGCGTCTGGTGCGGTTTGATAGGCACGTTTGCGATGGGAACAGGCGTCGCATTTTTGGCGACCCCGGACTTGCTGACCTACTTCGGTCTGGGGAGATTCATTGAACATTTGCCGGGGTTGCAAGAGAAGGCCACTGAGATTTGGGCGCTGCTTGGATGCGGAACAATATTAATGCTTTTGGGGCTCATGGATGATCGTCATGGCTTGGCATGGCAGTTAAGGCTGGGAGTTGAGTTTGCGGTAGCGGCGGTCGTAGTGTTTGTTTTGGATGTTCGCTTTACGGCCTTTATCGACAGCAACTTGATTACCGGCTTGGCCAGCATGATTTGGATCGTCGCGTTGATCAACTCTTTCAATATGCTGGACAACATGGACGGTCTGAGTGGTGGCGTGGCTGCGATCATTTGCGGCGTACTGGCGGTGATGCTGCTCGCCAGTCCACATGTAAATGGTTTCCGCCCGCAATTGTTTGTCGCCTGCATGTTACTTGCTTTGCTAGGTGCCCTGTTAGGTTTCTTATGGCACAACTGGCCGCCTGCGACCATCTTCATGGGAGACGCTGGAAGCTATCTGGTTGGATTCTGGATCGCGGTCGCGACACTTTTGACAACCTACACGGGGTATCGATCGGTCACGCCTCATGCGGTCATCGCTCCTTTATGCGCGTTAGCTATACCGTTGTATGACACGCTGAGTGTGATTTGGATTCGGGTGCGTGAAGGCCGCAGTCCCTTTCAGGCTGATAAGCGACATTTTTCGCATCGTTTGGTTGAACTTGGGCTATCGAAAAAGCAAGCGGTGGTCACGATCTATTTGGCGACCTTAACGACCTCTTTGGGAGCATTGCTGCTTCAGCGAACGGACATAGTTGGAGCCGGCGTAGTCGTCGCGATTGTCTTGTGCACGTGTAGTTTGATGGGCATGCTGGAGGTCCTTGCCTTGAGAGGAAGAAGCAAAGACAAGTGAAGACATTGCTGTTTCAACTGGCGCTGGTGGCTGCGATGGGTGCCATTTTATTTGGTTTTGCTCATCCAGCTTCCGCCAATGAAGTCGCTTCTGGCGAGGCACTTTTTTCCTGTCTCCTATGGATAGTCGCTGCAGTGCTGGCGTCGTTGCCTGGCATGACTGGAACAAAAGAACCAGACGATGCACCCAAGCGATTATCGTCTTGGGTTCGAATGATCGCAGTGATTTTGGCGATTTGTTGGGGATGCGTGTTGGCTGCAACCTTGGTGATGGGGGGGCAAGCGAATTATCGGCATGCGTTGAATACCGCTTGGCAATGGGTGGCAAGTGGTTTCGCGGTTGCCAGCATTTGGTTGTTGCTTGAGCACAGCGGCCGGAATTGGCGATGGTTCAGCGACCGGTTGGTGATTTTGCTATTGGCGATTGTTTGGACTTTAGCGATGCACGGCGTGTATCAAAAACTGGTGGAGATACCCGCGGATTTAGCTCGCTACGAAGCCAACCCAGCAGCAGTGTTGCGTGAGGTAGGGATCGACGAATCGTCGGGGCCTGGCATGGCCATGTTGTATAAAAGTCGTTTGTACGACGCCGCTCCCACGGCCACTTATTCGCTGACCAACTCGTTAGCAATTGTGCTGGCGGCAGGTTTGGTGTTGCTGCTTGGGTTGCTGCCTGCTTACTGGCGAACATCCAAGCAGGCGGGGGGAATGTTGGCGATTGCCGTGGGCCTGCCGATGGTCATGTGTTTGTTGTGGACCAAAAGTCGAACGGCTTGGCTGGCCGCGTTGCTGGGAATCCTGTGGTTGGTCATCACCCAGCCAGCTTGGAAGTCAGCTTTCCAGATGCATTATCGCCGCAACATTGGGTTTAGTATTCTTGGCGGCGTTATCGCACTGACGGGCATCTATTTCTGGGACGCGTCCATATTGCGAGATGCGCTGGATTCGCTGCTGTATCGCACATCGTATTGGCAGGCAACAGCCGCAATCGTGCGTGACCATTGGTGGCTGGGAGTAGGTGGCGGTAATTTCCAAGACTACTATGCCCAGTACAAGTCGCCGCTTTCGGCGGAGACGGTGAGCGACCCTCATAACTTTGTGTTTGAGACGGCTGCCACTGGGGGCCTGCTGGCGGGGCTAAGTTTGTTGGTCGCGATCGTTGGATTACTTGGCTGGTTTGTTTGGCGGTCGTTTGGATCAGTTGATTCAGCAGTCGAGATTTCGAGCGACCCACTTGATGAAGAGTTTGCTGCGGGTCAGCAAGCAGTCATTGCCAAAGGCATGTTGCTGGGCAGTGCGTTTGGAATCGTTTTACCATGGGCTGCAGTAGCGGTGATGTCGCTTTACCCTGATCCTACTTCGTACGTGTTCAGCATACCGATGGCTTGCGCGGTGTTGTTTTATCTGCGAAGGCAGTTTGATGTCCTGCCCGAAATTGGGTTCAATCCGTTAGTAGCGGCCGCGATTACGACTACTGTTTGTTTATCGTTTGCGGGCGGTTGGATGACTCCGGGCGTCAGTAACTATTTTTGTATCCTCTGGGCGATGTTGATGTATGCGGCCGTGCAGGTTTCAGGGGAGGGGCCACATCGCGTTGGTGAGTTGCGATCCAAGAGGCTGTCCGCGATAGTGTTCGCGTGTGGGCTGCTGGCGCTGGCGACTTTTTTGTGGAGCAGTTGGTATCCGGTTCGTAATGCCGCTGCGGCCGTGGCGGAATTGCGGGGGGCCAAGCAGATGCCGTCGGCGTCCCAGTTGCAACAGTTCGTCCAGGCCGATTCGGTTGATCCTACGTTGTGGCGATACGCAGCCGAGGTGGAGTGTCAGCGTGGTTTGAGTGTGCTGCGCAATAGCCGAGCGATCATGCCGCGCGAGTCAGAGTTTTTTGAAAACTTCCACCGCTTCAGCGATGGCTTTGTTCAGCGTGATCGTCAAAGCTGGGCCGCTTGGCTGCAGCGCGGGCATTGGTATTTCGAGTTTGCTGCGTTGGATGCAGCTCAGTGGTTGACAGTCGCGGCAGCGGATTATGCGCATGCGGCCCAGTTGTATCCCAGTGACGTTAAAGTGTTGCTACAAGCGGCTTTGGGGCACTTTCTGCAGGGCGAGTATGCGCAGGCAGAGTTGCTCTTGGCTCAAGCGGAACGCATCGACCGAGAAATTCCACATTTTGATCGTCGTATTTTTGCCGGGTCCGTGTATTGGCCAGAGGCTTTTGGGCGATCGCTGCAGGCTGCGGTACAGGCCGGGGAAGAAGTGAACCCAGCCGATCGCCAACGCAATGCGGCCAATTGGGAATTGTGGACCAAGGGCCGTCAACGGATTGCTCAAGACCCAGCGCGAGTCCAGGCTGAACCGCTGGCTAAAACCATGCGTATTTTACTGAATTCGATGCCGCAGGAGAGGTCGCCGGGCTCATAGAGCCGCTGCAATTATCGGGGCGTTTCGATGGATTCCCTTGCAGAATCCGCCATGCCTGCTTCGAACCGATCAGATAAGACGCTTCTGTCAGGTGCTGATTGCAGCTAGAATGCGGGCATCTTTCTTTCGAAGGTTCAGTTTTACGGTGAAGTAATGCGATTGATTGTTTTGTTGGTCGTCGGCAGCTTGTTGGGCAGCCTTGGTGGTGTTTGGCAAGCGAAAGCGTTCGTTTCTCAGAACAAGATCCAGATTGGTCAGCAACTGGACGAAGCCCAGCGCCTGGCGATTGTGAATTCCGATACGCAGGCGGAAAAAATCAACGAGTCGGGCATGGTCACTTCCAGCGTGTTGCCGCGAGTTGAAGTCATCGGCGGTACCGACTTCGATTTTGGGACGATGAAGCGAGGCACCAAACGGTCGCACCAGTTTGTCTTCAAAAATACGGGCGAAGCTCCCTTGAAGCTGTGGGTTGAAAACAGCACCTGCAAGTGTACGGTCGGCTCGGTCACGGAAAACTACATCCAGCCTGGAGAGGAAACGCCAGTAAAGCTTGAATGGAAAGCCGAAGGCATACAGGCGGATTTTGCTCAAACGGCCACCATCGGGACCACCGACCCACGGATGCGAGAGATCAAGCTCACAATTACGGGCCGAATCGGCGACAATTACTTGCTATCTCCCGATTTCTTAAGCTTGGATGAATTTTCTTCCCGGGACACCGTTGTCAAAAAATTCAAACTCTACGCGATGGAAGATACCCCGTTGCAATGCAGTGGGTATTGGGGTGACTTGGACTTGATGGAGATCGTCAAGGTGACTCGCGAAATCCAGCGACTGGAACCTGGCGCTGATCCCCAGTACGCGGACGCTCGCTGGCTGGCCGAATTCACGGTTACCTTTAATCCTGGCATGCCTGCTGGTCCCATCAACGGGCAGGTTCGCTTAAGTGTTGGTCCGGATGAGATTCCTATGTCGGTGCCGACAACCGGTAAAGTCGTCTCTGACCTTCGCATTATTGCCTCCACGAACTACGACGAAGCCAGAAACTACTTGGACTTGGGCGATTTCAATGGCGCTGAAGGCGGTGAGTCGACTAGCTTTTTTGTGGCAGCCCTTAGCGATCGGCAGGACTTAACGCTTGAAGTTGGACAAATCTTGCCAGATTCGATTGCAAACCAAGTGCAGTTTGAAATCGGCGAGCCGATTAGAAGCGAACGGAAAACGCTGTTCCCCGTCAAACTGGTGATTCCGCCGGGGACTGGTTCGATTGATAGGGGTGGCACCAATCCAAAAAACTTCGCGATGGTGACGTTTAAGGCAAATATCGAAAACTCTGGCGAAATCCAGTTGTTCCTTCGGTTCCGTGTCAAGTAAAACATGCGGCTGGGAAAGTGCAACGACCTTGCTGAGAGATGACAATGAATAGCAAGCAAAACAAGTATCAAGATGATCAACCTGCGGTCCGCCGTCGAGCTGCTAGGGCGTGGCCGTCGAAGTACCGAGGGCGGTTGGCCGTTTCATGCCTGCTGGGGCTGGTAGGACTCATGGTTGCGAGTTGGGCGGTGATGGCACAGGAGCCACGCTTTCGACTGCGAAATGTCCCTCAGCGGCTATTGAATCGAATTCAGCCCAAAGAGGAGGCTCCGCAAGCGGCCAAAACGCCCGGTGCGCCTGCTCTAGAGGATGTCGAAAAGAAGCTGGATTTGATGGAATCAGAATCAGCCTCGGAGCCATCGTCGGCGGCTGGTCCTTCGGTGGACACGCAAAACGCAGACAATTTGGCGGTGGTTTCTTTGGTCCCTACCAGTAGTTTGACCGCCGCGCCAGACGATGACAATCAGCGGCCGCTGGTCGTTGCGACGGAAGCAGAGAAAAACCAAGAGATTGCCAAGGATTGGCCGGAGCCTTGGGCTTGTTTCTTCATCACAGGTCGTCAACACGGATACGTCGAGCCTTGTGGATGCACTGGCCTGGCGAATCAAAAAGGAGGGCTGCTGCGACGTGATACTTTGCTGACGCAGATTCAGCAGCGAGGTTGGCCAATGGTTCCCATTGATGCAGGAGATCAAGTGCGTCGTACGGGCCGGCAAGCGGAACTGAAATTCGCCCACACCTCGGAAGCTCTCAAGCAGATGAATTACGCGGCGGTTGGCTTCGGGCATGAAGAATTGAAGCTGTCGTCGACCGATTTGTTTTATCAACTGACCAGCAGCAATGGCAAACGGCTATCGCAGTTTGTTTCCGCAAACGTAGCGGTTCTTACGCCGGATGCTCCAGAGCGAATGAAGGTTATTGAGTTGCCCAATGGTCGCAGGATCGGCATCACCGCGGTGCTTGGCGACGATTATCGTGGGGAAGTACCCGTGGGTGATGTGAAGACTCAAGAAGCAGTCGCGGCGCTCAAACCGATCGCGGCACAGTTGGAATCGCAGAAGTGTGATTACTTGGTGTTGTTGGTGAACGGTTCGCTGAATGAGACGCGACGTATCGCTCAAGCAGTTCCCAGTTTTGACTTAGTTGTGACCGCTGGTGGGCACGGCGAGCCGCTCTATAAACCAGAACCGATTGCCGGGACGGATTCGATCATGATCCAAGTCGGTGTGAAAGGTATGTACGTTGGGTTGCTTGCACTTTATGACGATGCAAAACAGCCTTTCCGTTATCAACGAATCGCTTTGAGTAGTCAGTTTGATGATTCGGAAAGGATGACGGAATTGTTTCGCAAATACCAAGAGGAACTCAAGAAGCTTGGCTTTGCCAATTTGGGGCTCAAGGCCTTATCACATCCTAGCACTCGAGAATATGTTGGCACTGAGACGTGCGCAGAGTGCCATACAACGGCCTATAACATTTGGAAGGATACCCCCCATGCGCATGCAACCGAATCCATCGTCCATCCTCCAGAACGCGGGGATATTGCGAGGCATTTTGACCCTGAGTGTATCTCTTGCCACGTAACTGGTTGGAATGCTCAAGAGTATCGTCCTTACCGAACAGGTTACGTCTCGTTGGAAGCAACTGCCCACTTAACGGCCAATGGTTGTGAGAATTGCCATGGTCCAGGATCCGAGCATGTCGCTTTTGAGCAAGGCAATATTGCTGGAGGTGACGATCTGCGAGCCAAGCTAATTGAGGAAATGCGACTGCCTTTGGATCGTGCTCGTGATAAATGTTTGGAGTGCCACGACCTGGATAATAGTCCTGGTTTCCACGAGGATGGAGCCTTTGAAACATATTGGCAGGAAGTTGCCCACTACGGCAAAGATTAAAACGGACTCATAGTGAATCAAGAATTCTTTCAAGGGCCACGCGAAGGTCGATATAAGATTGCCGTAGAAGTAGCGTTGGCCGCTGGCGCGGTGACCTTAGACCACTTCTATAATAGGGACTTTACGGTCGAGAAGAAAGCTGACCGTTCGCCAGTGACGGTGGCCGACAAAGCGGCTGAGACTTTGATCCGAAATCGCGTGCAGGAACTATTTCCTGATGATGCGATTCTGGGTGAAGAGTTTGGCGAGACGCCAGGTACTAGCGAGTATCAATGGATCATTGATCCGATTGATGGCACCAAGAGTTTCATCACTGGTGTCCCTTTGTATTCCACGCTGGTCGCGGTGACGCTTCGCGGCGAACCGTTCATCGGAGTCATCAACCTGCCTGCTCTAAATCAGATCGTGTTTGCAATGCGCGGTGACGGAGCGTGGACAACATCGCGTCAGTCCCAGGATTACGTGCCAGCGAGGGTTAGCAACGTATCGACCATTGCGGAGTCCGTTTTTGTGACGACGCAAAACGATTCGTTCGAGCGACGGAAGGCGCGAGAGATCTACTGGCAGCTAGAGTCTAAATCGTATGTAACGCGAACGTGGGGAGATGGATACGGTTATTTCTTAGTGGCCACCGGTCGAGCCGAATACATGCTGGACCCGATTGTCAACGCTTGGGATGTAGCTGCTGTGATGCCCGTCGTTTTGGAAGCCGGAGGTCAATTTACCGATTGGAGCGGTTGTGCGCGTTATGACAGTGGACATGCGGTAGGTTCCAACGGCCATGTTCATGAGCAGGTCATTGCGTCGCTCGCGGGAGCCGAGTGTACCTAACGCTTGCTGACGGGATTTTCTGAATTTCACGCGAACTACTTCTCGCCAAAATCGAATCTTCACTTTGCCACGTTAAACTTCGTGAGCTAAGTTTGGAATGATCTTAATTTGAAGTAAGGCTTGAACGGGACTCTACGAATGAATGCAGCGGCAGCAGATAATGGGCAGACAGCAGCAAACGCGGTTGGTTTTGTCGAGCGACGTCGCGTCGGAAGTGAGGAAAACACTTTTTCTGGCGAGCGGCGTCAGTTTGGTAACTCGTACAACGAGCTAACTTCTGAGGGGCGTCAATTGGCCGTTGCGATCGACGAATACAAGCTGAATAATCGACGTCGCTATATCACACCCGACGAAATGCTTCAGATCGTCAAGTCTTTGGGGTATCAGCGGGTGACCAGTTAGGTTCCCGAGCAGCCACCATTCACGCGACCTTGCTGTGGCACTTCAGGTGCTTGGCTGGCAGGTTGCGACTTCTAAATTAGCGCTGCGTTCTTCGGTAATCAAAGTTATCTTTAGGAGTTCGCTGGACATCGTTTCGCTTCCGAAGCGGTTCCTACGAGCAGATATGTTATAACTTCGGACTGACTTTTGGTCTGTGGTTGGCAGTAGATGACTTTTCTCGGAATGGGAACGTGGTTGACATCGACAAAGCATTGGAATCCTTCGGGCTTTCGCAGTTCCGGCCTGGCCAGCGCGAGGTGATCTCGACGGTCTTGCAGGGGCACGATTGTCTGTGCGTGATGCCAACTGGTGGCGGAAAAAGCTTGTGCTACCAGCTACCGGCCATTGCTCGCGACGGAATGACGATCGTGGTGTCCCCGCTGATCGCGTTGATGAAGGATCAGGTCGACTCGCTAAGCAAACGCGGTATCTCTGCAGCGTTGATCAACAGCACCCTTTCGGCTTCCGAGCAGAGCGAACGACTGCAAGAGATCTCGCGCGGTGTTTATCGACTGGTTTATATCGCTCCAGAGCGATTGCGCAACGCAAGATTTTTGGATGCGATTCGGGCCACGCCCATCAGTCTGCTGGCGGTCGACGAAGCCCATTGCATCAGCGAATGGGGGCATGACTTTCGTCCCGACTACGCTCGCTTGGGGCGATTCCGCGAGGCATTAGGCAATGTTCAAACCATTGCATTGACGGCTACGGCGACGGAGAAAGTTCGGCAAGATATCTCTAAGGTTTTGCGACTGAACAACCCCAAAAAGTTCGTCACCGGTTTTGCTCGTTCTAATTTGCACTTCGGTTCAGTTGTTTGTACCGGCGAACGAGAGAAGCAAAAAGAACTGATTGACTATCTGCGAGCGCAAACTGGATCTGGGATCATCTATGCTGCGACACGTAAACGCTGTGAAGCGGTAGTGGAGATGTTACGCGGCGAATTGCCATCGTTGAAATGCGATGTGTATCATGCGGGGTTAACCAACGACCAACGTAAATTGATTCAAGATCAATTCATGCGCAACGATCTCCGCGTGATTGTAGCCACCAATGCGTTTGGGATGGGGATCGACAAATCGGATCTTCGCTATGTGGTTCATTACAATCTGCCTGGAACGTTAGAAGCCTATTACCAAGAGGCGGGCAGAGCAGGGCGGGATGGTTTGCCTAGCAGTTGCGTGTTGCTGTACAACAGCCAAGATCGCTACATTCAAGAGTTCTTTATTGAGAATGCCAATCCGCCAGCAGAACTGGTAAAGAAGGTCTACGAGTTCCTTTGTGAGCGAACGGAAGATCCCATCGAATTGACAGCCGAGATGATTCGTGATCGAGTCAATACGCAGATGAGCAGCGAAGCGGTCAATACCGCACTGCAGATACTTGGAAAAACGAATGTTATCGAGCGATTCGAAGTGGGCGGGGGATTGGCGATGGTACGTATCGACAGTACGTTGCCGTCGTTGGTTGAAATGTTGCCCAAGGAAGCGAAGACGCGTCGGCGAGTTCTGCAAGTTGTCGAGCGGATCATCGGCGATCGCCGCGAAGAACCGGTGTTTGTACACCTGCGGTATTTGATGCAACATTGCGAACTGGACCGAGATAGCTTGGCTCGCGCGCTTTCCGAACTGCGAAAGTTGGAACCGTTCGATTATGTGCCACCGTTTCGCGGTCGAGCGATTCATTTTCGACAACGCAATATTTCGTTTGAAGATCTCAAGATCGACTTCGCTGCGTTAGAAGATCGAAAGAAGGAAGACTATGCCAAACTGGATCGGGTCGTAGCATTTGCAAGATCGACCCAGTGTCGGCAACTGTGCATTCTCGAGTACTTTGGCGAGATGAACGGTGCCGCTTGTGGTAGTTGCGATCGCTGCCAAGGCGTGCAAGGTTGGCCGAAAATGGACTTGGGCGCAGCATCTGGTTCTGTAGATTCGAAAGATACGTTTGCCTTAAGTTCGACTGCAGCCCAAGTGGAACTGGACGCCGAGTCCATTGAGCTTTTGCAGAAAGTGTTGAGCGCGATCGGCAAAACGCATGGGCGTATCGGCAAGTTGTTGATCGCGGAGTTTCTGGCTGGAACGGAAACGGCGAAGGTCAAGAGCCTACGGCTGCAGAGATTGCCCGAATTCGGCGTGTTGAATTCAATGAAAAAGAAAGAGGTCGTAGCTCTGCTGGACGCTTTGCTGCAAACCGGCTTGTTGGAGCAAAAGGAAATGAATCCGAATCGCCCGACGGTCTTTCTCACGCCTGCAGCCGAAGAGGTGATCAAGGGTGGTGGAAACATACCGCCGTTGGTCCAGCAAGCGATTGCTCCCAAGTCGCCTGCCACCGCGAGGAAGTCGCCGGCATCATCCAAAAAAGCAGCCGACGCCAAGGCTACAGAATCACAGACACCATCGACCGCCAAGACCAGCGGCGATCGCTTGAGCGGACAGCTTATGGATACGCCGAGAGCCCAAGCTGCGGCCGCCTTGAACCACGCTGATGGAGATCCAGCGAATCGTCTGGACTACCAAGACGATTCAAGTTCCGTCCAAATGGTGGGTTTGGAAGTGTTCGATAGCCTCAATGATGCTGCTGGCCACATGAACGCGGAGGTCGTGGTCGGCCAATCGGTGCTGGAATGGACGTCGCCTCGTTTGGCTGCCGAACCGATGGACTGGAAATGGTCGATGCGGTTGGTGGAGCGAGGGTTTTCCTTGGCCGAAATCATTCGAATTCGCCGTTTGTCGCTAGGCGAGGTGATCCAGGACCTGCTGACCGCCAAACGGGAGGTTGGACTGAAGATAAGCGGCCAGTTTTTTGATCGCCGAACCGAATCAGCTATTCAAGCGTTTCAATCTAGTGGTTCCAAATCACCAGACGTGAAGATTCGCATTGATGGAGAAGAGCTGCCGCTGAGGCAGTTGGCAGCGCTATTGACCGGGCAATTTGCTGAACAAAGAGAGAATTCGTAGTTTTTCCGACGAATCTCTCTGATTTGGGCCCGATTCGTGCCCTGTGTTTGCGGTCAAGGGACTACGGATTTACTGGCCAACCCGGTATAATCCATTGAGGAATAGATCAGAAGTTTCGACACTGAACGCCAATAATAAATTTGAGTTACGAAAGACGTCGCATGACCAACCCGCCAAAGGAAGACCGCAAAGAGCCACCTGCTACTGGACCAAAACGCGGACAGGGATTGATGATTTTCATCATTCTGATCAGTGTTGTCGGGGCTTATTTCTTCTTCCAAAGCGTGAAGAATCTCGAGAAAATCCAGACCGCTGTCTTCTACGAAGAGTTGGAAAAAGAGAATCTGCATGAGATCACGGTCCATGAAGGCTATGCCTATGGCACTTTTCGTGTGCGGCCGGTCAAGCCAGTTCTCTATGACCAAGAAGGGAATCCAACGAAGCAGTCGACCGATTTACAAGGGAAACCCGAACGTTATCAGAAACGCTTTTTCGTCAATTTGCCAACCGATACCAATAGCCGCAGCGAGCTGATCAAAAAATTGGAGGCGTTGAGAGCCAAGCAACCCGATTTTATTTTCGACGTCAGCACTGGGGATAGCACTGCGCAGTTCACCGTGTTTCTATACATCGCCATGACGCTTGCGGCGCTTGCGTTGCTTTGGACGTTCTTGCGACGCTCGCGAGATAACATGATGGGCGGCGGATTCTTGAACAGCTTCTCTCGATCGACGGCTCGCAAGTATGACGCAACCGAACAGCAGATTACCTTCGACGACGTGGCTGGGTTGGAAGGGGTAAAAGCGGACTTGCAAGAGATCGTGGAATTCCTCAAAGCGCCAGAGAAGTTTCAGAAACTGGGTGGACGCGTGCCCAAGGGAGTGTTGCTCAATGGCCCTCCTGGAACTGGGAAAACGTTACTCGCTCGAGCTGTTGCAGGCGAAGCGGGGGTCGCTTTCTTTAGCGTCAATGGCAGCGAGTTTATTCAGATGTTCGTGGGTGTGGGTGCTTCCCGCGTTCGCGATTTGTTTCAGCAAGCCAAGGACGCGGGATCGGCGATTATCTTCATCGACGAAATCGATGCCGTTGGCCGCCAACGCGGTGCAGGGCTCGGGGGTGGGCATGACGAACGCGAGCAAACGTTGAATCAAATCTTGTCCGAAATGGATGGGTTTTCGCCTACCGATAGCGTTATCATTATGGCGGCAACCAATCGACCTGACGTGCTTGATCCAGCGCTCCTGCGACCGGGCCGATTCGATCGCCATGTGACCGTCGGCCGACCAACACTGAAAGGTCGAACGGAGATCTTCAAAGTTCACGTTCGCGATGTTCCACTGGATGATGACGTCGATTTGAAACGCTTGGCGGAAGCGACTGTCGGGATGACGGGTGCTGATATCCGCAACGTAGTGAACGAAGCCGCTTTATGGGCCGCGCGAAATGATAAATCGCGAGTGTCGATGGTCGACTTTGATTATGCTCGCGACAAAGTCATGATGGGTGCTAAACGCGAGGAAGCTCTGAGTCGAGCGGACTTGGTGAACACCGCTTATCATGAAGCCGGGCACACCCTGACTGCTTGGTATTTGCCTGGAGCACAGCGAGTCTACAAGGTAACTGTCATTCCACGTGGTCGTTCATTAGGTAGCACGCACATCGTGCCGCAGGAAGATCGCGTGTCCATGTCGGAAAGCGAAGCTCGCGATCAACTGGTTGTGCTGCTGGGTGGACGTGCGGCTGAACGCATCATTTATGACGAGTGCAGCGCAGGAGCTGAAAACGATTTGGAACGCGCCACCAGCTTGGCACGACGAATGGTTGGCCACTGGGGCATGAGCCAGAAGATTGGACCGGTCAGTTACAAGACATCCGACGAAGATCCATTCCTTGGTCGTGAAATGCATCAGCAGCGACAGTTCAGCGAGCATACGCAAGAAACGATCGACAGCGAAGTTGGTGATTTTCTTCGGACTGCCGAACGTCGTGCCATCGACTTGCTGCATGAAAAGCGTCAAGAGTTAGAAGTGCTCAAAGAAGCACTTTTAAAGCAAGAAGAGCTGGACGAAAAGCAGATTACGGAATTGATCGGACCTAGTATTCACGCTGGGAAGAAGGACGAGCACGAAATTCCTGCGGCCTTTCAAGTGACGCAGTAAAACCGCTAGTGCTGTATGGGTTGCTTGCGGCCTCCGCGGTAGATTGGAATGATGTGGCAAAGAAGAAACGTCAGATTCGTGTTGAATTCAGAAAGAAGTACGAGTCACGGACTCGTGACGATGCGGATTTGACGCGGAAGTACGAAAGTACGCATCAGGATGATATCGATACGGTTGCTCGGCAACGCGTTAGTGGCAAAGGGCAATGGACCCGTCGCCGAACGGTTACGGTCGAAAACAACCAGGATCAATCGGCCCAGGATTCTCCTCTGAACGTCGATCTGGAAGGCACCAAGCAAGGGATGGTCCTGCGTGTTCATGGCCTAGAGTCGATTGTCATCGCCGACGATGGTTTGGAGTATCGATGTGCCTTGCGACGTTTGCTGAAAAGTGTCGCGACGGACCAGCGTCATGTCGTAGTAGCCGGTGATCGAGTCCATTTCCGCGTTGAAAATGGCTTGCAAGGATTGATTGTTAGGATTGAGCCCCGCTATAGCGAGCTAGCACGCAGCAGTAAAGAACGTCGTCACGTCATTGCTGCGAACATCGACCAAATGTTGATTGTGACCAGCGCGGCTGAGCCGCATATCAAACCTAACTTGATCGATCGCTTGCTGACAACGGCCGAGCACAGTCGTCTGGAAGCATGTGTATGCATTAACAAGTGCGATCTGATTGACCCGGCGCAGTTGCAGAGCTTGGCAGGTACTTATGCGCAGATGGGCTATCGAGTCCTTTTGTTGAGTGCCGCCAAACGCTGGAATACAGATTTGCTGCACAAACTGATGGCCGGTAAGACGACGGTGGTCGTTGGGCAAAGCGGGGTTGGCAAGTCGTCTTTGCTGAATGTGATTGAAGAAGGTTTGCAACAAAGAGTGCAAACGGTCAGTACTGAAAACAGTAAAGGGCGGCACACGACGACAACCGCGCAAGTATTCTTGTTGAAGTCTGGCGGAGCGATGATTGATACGCCTGGAGTTCGACAGTTTCAATTGTGGGATATCGCCGCCGAAGAGTTGTCTGGTTACTTCCGCGACATTCGTCCCTTGGCGTCCAAGTGCCATTTCCCCGATTGCACTCACACGCATGAAAACGATTGCTTTGTAAAGAACGCGGTAGCAGACTATCGCTTGGACGTGCGAAGGTATGAAAGCTACATCCAAATGCGGGACGATCCCACCGGCTTGTCCGCTGGCGAAGAAGAAGAACTGCTTTAAATGCTATGCTGTTAAGTTTTTAGCGGAGCAGCGCGAGCAATGCTTAAGCTTTTAATTCATGAGTCATTTGCACATTATTTTAAAACTTCAGGGGTGATATATGAACGCGATTGAGATTCTAGGAAGCTTGTTGGGTGGCAAGAAGGGCGGTGGTGCGGAGGTCTTGAACGACATCTTAGGCGGTGGCCGAAAAAGTTCTGCTGGCAGTCCAGCTAGTACTTCTTCTGGTTCGCGCAGTGCACGGGAACTTGAGGATATGTTGGGAGTTGGCGGTGGTTCTACAGCGACTCGACAACCCCCCCCGCGTCCGAATCCATCTCCGGCTCAAACGCGTCCTGCGTCACCCTCACCAACCCAATCTTCACCCGCCCAAACCGTTCCACCGCGAGGCTTTCCCGGTGATATATTCGGGCAGCAACCGAGGCAAGCGCACGTTCATCTTTCAGTCCCCAGACCGGCAGAGTTGCCGCCCAATGAGCAGGCGGTATTGATGATTCGCGCGATGATTAATTCCGCCAAGGTAGATGGCGAGATTTCGCCAGACGAACAGCAGTTTATTTTGGAGAGAGTCGGCGATACGTCGCCTGACACGGTTCAGTTTCTTCGGGCTGAATTTGCCAGACCGCTGAACGTGCGAGAGTTCAGCGATTCGATTCCGGTCGGTCTGGAAGAAAAGGTGTACATGCTCTCGTTGATGGCGATCAAGCTCGACACGAAAGTGGAAGCCGACTATTTGAGGACCTTAGCTGCTTCCTTGCGCCTGACGCCGGAGAAGGTGAACCAACTTCACCAGCAGCAAAACGCGCCGCTTCTGTACGGTAATTAGCCATCCGCTTGAATCGATACAATCGTTAAATACCACCTTGCGGGAAATGATTTCGTATTCGATTGGAGTGAACTTCTTTGCAGTAGCGATCTGCGCCAACGCCTTGACCTAGAGTTTAGCGGTTTGTAATGGTGGCCATTGAGCCAAATAGGCTCGGCCGCAATACATAGGGAGAACGACAGATGTCCGCGAAAAAAGAAGAAAAGAAACCTGAATCCGCCAGCCCTGAGCACACTGCTGGCGAATCTGCGCCTGCAAAAAGCTCCATGATGGGCAAGATTCTCTTAGGAGGCTTTATCACGGCCATCATCGGAATTGAGACCGTGGTCTTTTTCTTGATGGTTCCCAGCGGCGAAGAAGTTGCGGCATTAGCCGAATCGAGGCTGATACATCAAGCGGAAGTCAATCATTTGCTCAATAGTCATGAAGAAGATAACGGCGAGCGTGTGATTGAGTTCGACTTGGGAGCCTACGGTGTCAGCTTTGTTCCGTCTGGCAGCGATCGCCAGCAACGCGTGGAATTCCGCTTGTTTGGCACTTTGCAAGCAAAAGATTCCGAAAAGATGCGGAAGCTATTTAAAGAGCGAGAAGGTCGATTTCGCCATCGATTGTTGCTAGAGATTCGAAATTCCACGATAGATGAGTTGCACGAGAATCAACTGGGCTTGATTCAGCGGCGAATATTAGCGACAAGTACCGAATTGTTAGAAGAGGCAATCTTGTTAAGCGTGGGGTTCCACGATTACCAGGTAATTGAGGACTAGCATGGATGCAGATGATCTGCTGAACGAAGCAGAAGCGGCGCTCAAGGATGTTGAATCAGCGCTCCAAGGCCCAAAGGCTCAACCCTACCGACTCGAAGAGTTGGTTGGCGAAGGCGGACCTCCTGAAAAGGTCTCGATGGATTTGCTGCGCGATGTCAATCTTGAAATGAAGATTGAACTTGGTCGTACGCAAATGCATTTAGAGGAGATACTGAAACTGCGTCGCGGCTCCGTTGTAACCCTAGACAAGCTCGCAGGGGATCCTGTGGACATCTACGTCAATGGCCGACTGGTCGCACGTGGCGAAGTCTTGGTCTTGAACGATAACTTCTGCGTTCGTGTGGCCCAGTTGATCGGCAGCGATCAGCTAACACCTTAATCGATACGATACCGTGGTTGGGGTATACCAAATCTTATTGGACTACCATCCACTAGTCGCAGGACCATAGTCGGGTTTCGGAGAGACCCACGCAGCACGCAGGAGGCAAAGGATGCAGATTTCTATCAAGGCTGTGGTGTTCAGCATCGTTGCGGCCTGTTTATGCCTGACGACAGGCTCTGCCCACGCTCAAACAGGCACTTCAGCAGCCATTTGGGAAAATCGTGATTCGGTCCGAGAGCCCACTCGACTTCAAGTGCCCTCAATCCAAACGGATACCGAGCGATTTCAGCGATTGCCTGCATCGACCGCTCAAGTTTCGCAAGTAAGTCCTGACTACTATGAGCCTGCACCGGCCCAAGTCATTCCTGCAGGTTTCCAGCAACCAGTGCGAGCCAATGTTGTAGCCGCAGAGTCTGCCCAAAGCGGCGCTAGCGGATTGCAAAGCAACATAGCGGGCTCGCTTCCGAACGCAGATTCCAGCAGCAATGGTCAGCAAAACGCTTTGACCAAAATCCCACTTCCAAAAGTAGTCGGCAAAGGTACCACTAACAAAGCCAACGGCACTTGGAAGACGCTACTGACGACCGTTAGCTCGTTGCTGGTCGTGATTGCGATATTTGCCGCGTTGGCGACGTTGACACGCCGTGCGTGGCAGCCAACGCGAGGCGTGCTGCCTAAGCAAGTCTTCGAGGTTCTAGGGAAAACATCATACGCGCCACGCCAGCAGGTTTTGGTGATACGTTTTGGCCACAAAATCTTGTTGGTCAACCACGAGATTGGCAACGTGCAAACACTTAGTGAGATCGATCAACCTGAAGAAGTCGATCGGATCGTTGGCATGTGTGAGCAGCAATCGCCGGGCAGCATTACCGCCAGCTTTGGCAATGTCCTGTCGCAAGTGATGCAGGGGGGCAGTGAATCCCCACGCGTCAAACGCTCACTGTTTTCGCGTCCAGCAACGATTGCCAGCGTTGGAAGAAAGGTGGCATGATGGAAACTACAACCTTGCCGTCCAAAGGTCGACGATTGCACGCTCCATCCGCCGCACATCGGATCTATCGGCGAGTGTCGTGGATACTGATTGCTGTGATGGTTATTGCGTTGCAAACGCAAGTCGCGATTGCTCAGCAAACTACAAACGTCGATCCGACACGCACGATCATTGAACGTTTGGCGGAAGTCGTGGCCGAAAATCAGAAGCTCAAGGATGCGGCCGAGGCCGAGGGCGAAAATGGATTGCTGGCAGGTCCAGATCATTGGTTAAGTCCCAAGGGGTTATCTGGCTCTCTGCAGATCTTGCTGCTGCTAACAGTCTTGTCATTAGCGCCAGCCGTGTTGCTGATGACCACCTGCTATGTACGAGTGATCGTGGTTTTTGGGTTGTTGCGTCAAGCATTAGGGACGGCGCAGTTACCACCCAGTCAGGTCATCACCTCCATCTCGCTATTTATCACATTGTTTGTCATGACGCCTGTGTGGACGAAAGTCTATGACGATGCAATTAAGCCCTATACGACTGCTGGCAGTGATATGACTGCCGAGCAAGCGTGGGAGAACGGGATTCAACCGATTCGTCAGTTCATGATGAATCAAATCGTCATGGCGGAAAACTACGATGATGTCTCGATGTTTTATGCGAAGTTCAAGCCAGATAGTCCAGCGCCGGAGTATCTCGAAGAGGTACCGCTGCAAGTGTTACTGCCTGCCTACATGCTCAGCGAACTGAAGACCGCTTTTATTATGGGGTTCGCCATCTTTCTGCCGTTCCTGATTCTCGATTTGGTGATTGCATCGATCACCATATCGATGGGGATGATGATGTTGCCACCAGCGATTATCTCGACCCCTTTCAAGCTCCTGCTGTTCGTACTGGTCGATGGTTGGAGGCTTGTGGTACACATGTTGATTGACAGCTTTGGCACGTTTGGAAGTTAGTCATGCAATCCCAAGATGCTATGGATCTAGTTCGCTCGGCTCTGCTAACAGCATTGGTCATTGGTATGCCGTTGTTGTTGGTTGGCATGGCCGTGGGACTGGTGATTTCGCTAGTGCAGGCTTTGACCCAAATTCAAGATCAAACGGTTAGTACTGTGCCTAAGCTAGTGGCGATCGCTTTATTGGGCATCGTCTGCTTGCCTTGGATGACCGATCAGATGGTTGAGTATTGCAGGAACTTGATACTCAATATTCCCAACCTGGTTTCTGGAAACCCATGACGCTGCTGTGACTGCCATTGATCTCCTGTACCCGCTGATGTGGACCTTCCTGTGCGTGCTCTCAAGAGTTGGGCCATTGCTTGCGATGATGCCACCTATTCGAGGAAGCTCGGTGCCGATGCAAGTGCGAGCGTTCTTGGCGATTGGACTTTCGGCCAGCATCACGCCGCTGGCGTTGGAGTACGCAACTCCTCTACCGCCAGCGCTTCTGATGATCATCATTGCAGTGGCCAAAGAGTTGATGTTTGGCATGATGTTGGGTGGAATTGTGCTTTTGCTGGTCAATGGCTTGCAACTGGGTGCACAAGTTATCTCATCGCTGGCCAGTATGGACATTGCGGAAGTCGCGGACCCTAGTACCAACCAATCATCGTCCGTGATCAGTGCAATCTTCACATGGATGGCATTAGCGATTTTCCTATTGATTGGTGGACATCGAGCATTGTTAAGATGCTGCGTTGACACTTTTCAAATATATCCTGCAGGGGGAGTCTTAGCCGAGGAATACTGGCTTCTGCATTCGAACGATCTACTGCACCATGCCGCTGAGATCGGCATACGAGCGGCTGCGCCTGCTGCGATCGCCCTGATCTTAGCGAATTTGACGACCGCTCTACTAGGACGCACATTGCCTCAGCTAAACATTATGGCGATTGGGTTTAGTATCAACGTCATGGTGTTGTTGTGGGTGTTGATGGCGTCGATCGGAGCGGTTGGTTTGGTGTATCAAAACGAATTGATAGATTGGATTGAACGAACGCATTCAATGTTTGTCGTCAATCAGGACAGCATAGATGCGACGCCTTCGCGTGACTTTTCGGCGGTCAGATAAGGTGCATGTAGATGGCCAATGACAGTGGTGCTGATAAGAAACATGAGGCAACGCCCTATCGCAGGCAGAAGGCACGCGAAGAAGGGCAGATTGCTAAAAGCCAGGACTTGGCATCCGCACTCCTGCTTTTAGCCGGTGTTATGTTGTTAGATAGCTTTGGCGGTGGGCTGATTGAATCGCTAACAGAACTGCTGGTTGATCAGCTATCATCCACCGATTATCGCTATAGTGATTCACGCACACACTTACGCAGCTTGATTAGCGTTGCTTATCGCGCTGCAGTGGCGTTACTGCCGGTCTGCGGTGCTTTATTTTTGACCGCCCTGGCTGTCAATGTAGCTCAGACAGGCATCGTATGGCTGCCGAACAAATTGAACTTGGACGTAAGCCGTATTGATCCGATCGCCGGCTTCAAACGATTGTTCTCACTGCAGAACGCCACTCGGTTGGGGTTTGGGTTGTTGAAGGTCTCGTTGGTCGCGATCATCCTGGTCAGTGGCGTCATCTGGAAGTGGGAGACGATCTTGCAGACCGGCTCAATGAGTCTTATGGGGCTCTCGCATTTTGTCTGGCAAGTCACGGTCGAACTAGTGAAGAAGACCGCATTTGCATTAGCGATTCTAGCAATCTTGGATTTCGGTTTTCAAAAGTGGAAGCATGAACAAGACCTGCGAATGACCGACGAAGAAATTCGTGAAGAAGTCAAAAGCACTGATGGCGATCCGCAAATCAAAGCACGGCGACGACGAGTGCAACGACAATTGGCCAGCCAGCGTTTACAAAGTGATGTCCCCAAAGCGGACGTGGTCGTGACCAATCCGACAGAATTGGCGATTGCAATTCAGTACGATCCATTAACGATGAAAGCGCCCATCGTGATTGCCAAGGGGGCCGATTTGGTTGCCGCACGAATTCGTCGTATTGCGTTGGAGCATAGCGTACCCGTCGTCGAACGTAAGCCGTTAGCCCAAGCATTATTTAAAGCAGTCAACATCGGCCAGCCTATTCCAACCACAGAATACGGAGCCGTGGCCGAAGTGTTGAAATATGTTTATGAGATCAAGGGCAAAACGATGCCTGACATGAAACCACGAAACGCCAATTCGTAGCTGTACGCCCTTGAGTTGTCTGGACCTCAAAACTGGTAGCCGTATGTCGCCGCATAGTCGGCGCAGGAGGTTTGAATGCGTTGGGATAGGTCGTCGGCAATGTCCCAACGGTTTGGCTTATAGTCTTTGTCCGCATTCATCCTGGCGTCAATCTTTGTGCGAACGCTCTCGAAATTGCCTAGCTGCAGGTGACTATAAATCGATGCTACTGTATCGATGGGGTTTTGGATCAAGTCATCGTAGTGGACTTCATACAGTCGATCGGAGCTCAATTGCGACTTGCCAGAGTTGTAGCCTTGGTACATCCTTTCGAAACAATCAAACACAAAGTCCGTGTTCGCGGGTGATTCCTCAGTGGTTTGCAATCCTTGAACCGTGGAAAGCGATTCCCAAAGCTTGATCGTCGATGGAATCATGGCGTTAGGATGGCGTGTAATATGGACGAATTTTGCATCCGGGTACATCTCAGCCAGCAACCGAACGCGGCCTGTGTGCGTCGGACTTTTGAGTACCAGTGGTTTGCCTTCTCGGTAAGTGATCGCTTGCATGAACCAATGAAAGCAAGACTTCCATCGCTCAAGGTCTTCAGGCAGAAACGTGTCGCTGGAAAGACTGCTGATGTCGGTCGGCTCTTTTGGAAAAGCGATTCGTGTATACGGCGTACATGCTCCCATCGCCATCAACGCAAATTCGTCTTCTTGCGGCAGCTTCCAGCCCGCTTTCATGTTGTCCATAGGGCGGCGTTCCGGCAGCAGGAAATTGCCACATGTTGTCATCATGCCTTCGGTCAGCAGGAAGTGCCAAGGTGCGAAACACTGGTAGGTGTTGGGCGATCCGTAGTTTTCGTCTAACTGCAGCAGTTCATGCAGCAGTGTCGTTCCGCTGCGCCAATGGCCCAGCACAAATACAGGCGGTCCAGCAAGTTGCGTCTCGCGGATTTTGCCCGAGTAAATCGTGTGCTGAAGCAGGCTGACCAAATCCGTAAAAATGGTGGAGGCTGAGACTGAGCAGAGGAAATGAAATCGTTGCCAGTTAAAACGCCAATGATGCTGCTTCAGCATCGGCCACCATACTTTTGATGGCATACCATGCCAAAATCGAGGAGCGTACCATGGGAATGGATTTTTAGTCTGCATTGATCGGTTCGTGAGTGTTTAGGAAAGCTTGGGCCCGATTATTTGCTCAGCAACCTGAAGTTTACAAGCCTTTTTGCAGTTTTCTCCACAGTTTCGCTAAAGTCCGTTGGCTGTGAACCGCAAATCGTCTGGACTTCGAAGTTCTTGATTCGCTAAAAGCCAGTCTGATGGTTCATCTCTCGGTTATGGTTGCACGGAATGCTTACCGCTTTACACAATTTAGGACGCTTTCGGGACTTCATTTTCCCGGTCGGCATTATTGCGTGTTTAGTTGTTATCCTGATTCCACTTCCGCCATTCTTGCTGGACATAGCGCTGTCGTTCAACATCGCGATATCGGTCTTGGTGCTACTGACCACTATTTCGATCGGTTCTCCGCTGGAGTTCAACGTCTTTCCCACATTGTTGGTGGCGACGACGCTGGGGCGACTCGTACTGAACATTGCCACCACTCGGCTCATTCTGACGCGGACCGATGGCGACGATCTGGGCTCGGCAGGGGAAGTCATTCAAGCGTTCGGCGAATTCGTGGCCGGCGACCGTTTGGAGGTGGGCATCATTCTCTTTGTGATCATCTTTATTATCAACTTTGTGGTTATCACTAAGGGAGCCACGCGTATTGGCGAAGTCGCCGCCCGGTTCGCTCTGGATGGTATGCCTGGTCGTCAAATGGCGATCGACGCGGACTTGGGTGCTGGTGCGATCAACGAAAAAGAAGCTCAACGTCGCCGCGAGGAACTCACGCGTCAAGCCGATTTCTATGGGGCAATGGATGGTGCGAGTAAGTTCGTGCGTGGGGACGCCATCGCCGGGATTATTATCACGCTAGTGAATATCGTTGGTGGACTTTACATCGGTACGATGTATGCCGGAATGACGCTGGCAGAAGCTGGCGAGATCTTCACCAAGCTGACTATTGGTGATGGATTGGTTAGCCAAGTTCCCTCATTCTTGATATCGTTGGCGGCCGCCTTGCTGACGACTCGAAGCACACAACAAAGCAACTTGCCCAAAGAGTTCTTAGGACAGATTTTCGCACATCCAAGAGCGTTGATCGTGTCGGGTGGATTTCTGCTGCTCTTGATGACCACTCAGCTACCAACGCTACCACTATTGACCATGGGGGCAGGCTGCATTGGGCTAGCGACCATGATGCAGAAGAACGCTAAACAGAAGGTCGCGCAAGAAGCCGCTGCGCAAAAAGCGGAGGATACAGCTCCCAAGCCTCCGCCTGAGAAAAAGGTCGAAGACTACTTGGACGTAGATTCAATTCGCGTTGAATTGGGAGCCAAGCTGATTGTGCTAGCCGATACCAGTCGCGGTGGTGATCTGATGAAACGCATCTCGACGGTGCGAGCGACACTGGCGACGGAGATGGGCATCTTGCTGCCGATGGTCCGCATCAAGGATAAAATGGCGCTGCAGAAGTTTGAATATGAAATTCAGATCTCAGGTAACCGCGTCGCGGGCGACTTCTTGCGTCCAGACCGGGTCATGGCCATCGATACTGGGATGACGACTGGGAATCTCGTCGGCGAAGAAACAAAGGAACCAGCCTTTGGCAAGCGTGCTTACTGGATCGAACCCAATATGCGTCAACAAGCGGAGATTTACGGCTACCGCGTGGTCGAGTCCGGTGCGGTCTTGGCAACTCACTTGCAAGAAGTCGCTCGTAAACATGCCGAAGAACTGCTCACTCGCGATGTAACCAAGCAACTGATTGAGCAATTGAAGAAGAGTTCGCCGACGGTTGTCGATGAATTGATTCCATCGGTATTGAAGTTGTCGGAAGTCCAGCAGGTGCTGCAGAACTTGCTTCGGGAAGATGTACCTATTCGGCAACTGGGGACGATTCTCGAAACGTTAGGTGATTATGCTGGCCGTATTAAGGATCCTGTTTGGCTAACAGAGTATGTTCGCAATCGATTGGCCAGGACCATTTCGCATCGATATCGTGATCAACGTGGAGTTGTTCGAGTGTTAACGATGGATCCCGCCATGGAAGATCGCATTGCTGCCGGTTTCGAACATACGGAACGCGGTTTGATGATTCGCATGTCGCCAGCGGCCATCAAGCAAACGTGTGTGCAAATCGCTAATGCACTGAAGAAATTTGAGCAGCAGATGGAACATCCGCTGATTCTTGTTAGCCCACGCATTCGTCCAGCACTTCGTCGCATCACGTCTGACCGATTGCCCGACCTGCGGATCTTGTGCCACAACGAGATCACTCGCGATACCAACACCGAAGCTGTGGGTATGGTTGCAGATTAGTTTCCAAGCAGAGTCCAAGAATCAATACTGACTTACGGTTGATAGAAATCGATACGGACTGGAAGCCATGATCGCAAGCGACTTGGGATTTGCTAAAATGTTCCATTGTTTCGGAGCAATCTCTGATAGGTGGCACTCGCTATGTTTATCATTTGGGGGACCAGACATTACTTCAGGCGAAACAAGGTCACGCAGTATGGTTTTTGTTCCCAGTGCTTCAGTTATGCCAAGCAGCAAAGTTACGACGCCAGGACTTTCTTTCATCTCTACTTTCTACCACTGATTCCGACCCAAGGTAAGCGACGTTTTCATCGAATTTGTGGGAAGTGTAAACAAGGACAGGAGTATACCCCTGAAGCGTTCAGATCGGTTGTTACCGCAGTTAAGTGCCATGTTGCGGAGGCCCTTGTCGCTCTTCAGAATGGGGAGGAAGCAGTAACATTGTCCGAAGCAGAAGGTCCGCCTGTCGATTGCGCCGAATGTCTTTGTAAAGGCCAAGCATATCTGTTTGCTGCAAAGGAGAACGAATTTATTCAGAGTACGATTCGTCAATTGAGCGAGTTGGGCTGTCAGTACGAAACGACATTGATGCTGGGAGAGCAAGAGTTGTTGCGGGGGGATCAGAAGGTCGCTCTTGATGCATATGAGAAAGCGATAGAGCTTAACCCCCGTTCGTATTTTGCATATTCAGCGAAGGCTCAAATTCTATCGGAAATGAAGAAGACGCTGCCTGCCATTGCAGCTTTTTCCAAGACCATCGAGCTAACCGAAGACCCCGCACTAAAGACGATCAACGCATTGAGTTTAGCCGAACTGCAAATGACCGCCAAACAGTTTGCAGATGCCGTCACGAGTTACGAGTTGGCATTGCTTCTCTGTCCTGATTTCGCCTCAAATGCACCCTTTCAGAAGGACTTGAAGAAGGCAAAAAAGAAGGCGGGCATGAAATAAACTTTAGTTGTCCAATTCTCTAGCTTTAAGATGTTGAGATGTCGCATTAAACATTACGAATGTGTGATGAACGTCGTACCCCGAAATGTTTCCGCGGGGCTGCGATTACTTGTGGCCGCTATTTCCTACCGCTGATAGATCGGCAGGAAGTGGTAGTTGACGCTAAGGCTCAATATGCTCATCGCGGTTGCATAAACTGCGCCTGCACCGGCTTCTTCTCCGTTGCGAGCTTCCCAGCGACCATCAGAATTCTGAAGCGGTAAAAGCAACTCCAGCACGCGACGCTGCGCCTCCTCAGCAGTACTCTCGCCGCGCTGATGCATCGCTTGTGCATAGTAATACATCGCATAATAAAAGAAACGCTCGCTTTGCGTCGGTGGATGCTCGCGCAACCAACGTTCGGCTGCTAATACCAGCGGGGAATCGTACTGGCCGCAGATTTGAATCGCTAACATGCCTGCAGCCGTCATCGCAAAAGAGGGATTCCCACCCCCGGGCATATAACCGAATCCACCATTGTCCTCCAACGGCTTGCCGGTTTCGTCTCTACGGCCGGTATACGATCGTTCGAGATAAGCAATCGCTTGAGCGATCGCTTCTGGCGGTACATCCATCTGGTCATTGGCCGCTGATCGCAGAGCTAAAAGCTGCCACACAGAAACCGATAGATCGGAATCATTGCTGTTGGGCAAATACCGCCAGCCTCCTTGGAACTCCACAGATTTAGGCATACGTTGTGATGCCAAAATCAAATTGATGGCTAGTTTGCATTTAGCATGCAGCGTTTCTTCTTGCTTTGGATCAATCCCCATGCCGACCAATTCCGTGAACATCAGCGACACAATCCCGTGCCCGTACATGCGTGAACCGTCTTGCTCACCAAAGTAACCGTTGCTGCTGTGACGTTTGTCGTCCAACATAAACTGCAACGCGCGGTTCATCGCTTCCCCGCGTGGAGTGGGATCCGTTGGAAGCAATCCCGTGGAGGCCATGGCCATCAAAGACAACGCGGTCATCGCGGTCGCATTGGAGCGGTCAGCGATGGAGCCATCTGCACGTTGCTGCGAAAGCAAGTAGTTGATGCCACGGTCGATAGCAACTTCATAGTCGGACGCCGCTTGTCCATAAAGTATGGTTACGAGCATGCCATGCTGGCAGATGATGGCAAGCATGACTGCGACGAGGGTCTTTGGATGGATCATTCTTGAGGCGACGACTTGAGTTTGGATAACGCTTTGAAGTAAGCATTGATGCTGGATTGGAATGGCGAATCGGAAGCTTGACGCGATTGACCTGTGCCTTCTTCTAACTCGCTGCTGCGAAGATTGGCCCAATTCTTGTTAATCGTTAGGCCGTCGGGGGTGCTGCCGGGTTCAACGGCTCCCGCTTCGGAAAATTCCGGTGTCTCCACGTCGCCGGCCGCTGGGGAAGTCGACATGCTTTTGGATTGTCCAGTGCTGGCCTGCTGGCTTTTGGATGGCGGGCCTTTTTGAGAGGGGCCTGACTGGTTCTCGGACAAGCTGCGTTGTTGAGCGAGCATGTCCGCTAGTTTGTCGGCGGCTGATTGAACGGCCTGTTTGCCTTGAGAGCCGGACTGATTCTGGCCGTTCTGTGCCGACTGATTGGAGGCCTCTTGTTGGCCACTTTCAGATTGCGAACTTTGCTCACCTTGTCCATCTTGGGCTTGTTGAGCTTGCTGCCCTTTCTGGTCTTGAGTTCGATTGCGATCGAAAACAATACGATCCAGATCATCCAGCAGTCGAGCCATCTCTGGGTCCGACAGGTAGTCGCCAAAATTCGGCTGCATCAGTTGAGTTGGCGAGCGGGGAGTGTTGGCAGGAGGGGCTGTCGCATTCGTCCCATCGGCCCGCGGCGTTGGTGTGGGTAAGCTTTGCGTTAACGCATCGAGCCTGTCACGAATGTCTTGAACCGTTTCTTGCGTTTGTTTCATGTTGGCCATGGCGGAACTTGACGAGCCACCTTCGATTCTTGCATCGGGTAAAGTGTCCGGAGTTGGCGATTGGGTCGCTTGGCGAAGCGTGTCCGCAGCGGGCTGCATGTGCTCATTAACTAACTTGCCTGTTGCTTCCGCAAGTTCAGCTAACTGCTGGGTGGCAGATTCTTGTTCCAGCCGTTGGGCATGGCGACTGGTACGATTCAAGTCTCGCTGACTGCGTTGGACATCCTTGGTAAGAGCAGATTCTTTCTCGCCCGCTGAACGAGCGCTGTCCGTGCGTGATTGAGGCGGCTCTATGGCGGCGACATCGGATGTAATTCGTTCAATTTGGTTCGCGATGTCATCCAGCAGTGCAACCGATTGTTCGGAGAAGCTTTTTGCCAAACCAAGATGCGGGTTTTGTTTGGGTAGCTCTGCAGGCTGATTCGACTGAGCTTTATCGGCCAAGGCTTTGGCGAGCGTTGCCATCTCCGCCGCGGTATCTGCTTTTAGTTGAGCTGCTGCCAACTCTCGCTGGGCTTCGGTGATCTGTTGCTCAGCACGCTGCAGTTGCTGCTGGTCATTGGCCGACTGTTTCGATTTCTCGAAGCGTTCACGTTCCTTTTCTAAACGTTTGTTGGCTTCCTCCAGTTGACGTTTGCGGTTTTCAATTTGTCGAGTTTGTTGTTCTTGATGGTTGGATCGATGACGCACTTCGCCTTGCAGCCAGTTTTCATTTTCACGTCGATAACGAGTTTGCCAGTCATTCGCTTCCCGCTCCAAATTACGCAGTTGGCGTTCATCACTGGCGACGGGCTTGGGTTCCGTTTCATTGATCTTGGAGGCAATGGAACGAAAACCTTCTTGCATCTCTTGGACTTGTGATTTCAGATTGGCAAGATTGGTTGTAAGTTCTTGGACGGTCCTTTCGGTATTCGCCGATGAGAAGCTGTCCGAAAGTTTGTAGAGATCATTTTTCACTTGATTGAGTGGCTCTTGAACATCGGACAGTTGTGATCGACCGGTGGTCTGCAAGGTCCAATTCATTTGCTGATCGCTCAGCTTACGCAGCAACCGAGCGAACTGGTGCATTTGTTCGACGCTATTCTGCAATTTGGCTTGCGTGATCGGGTCGGACAGTTCTAACTCGCGGGTAAGTTCGCGCTGTTTGGTGCCGACGCTTTGCAGCGTAGATGAAATCTGATTGAGGCTTTGCGTGTTAATCGTCTTAAGGCTATCCTGCATTTCCTGGCGTTTTGGGAGTTCGTTTTCTAATTGCTTAAGGATGGCTTCCGGGGTCATCGCGGCCAGCTCACGTAGGAACTCGGCTTCTTCATAAGCCGCCTCATTTTCTTTGGAATTGGTTGCCTTTGGCTGCTGAGCGTTTGCTTGTGAGTCGGCCTCTTGTTGCGATTGCTGCTGATTCAGTGACAATGCTTCGCCGCTGGGTTGCCCTTGTTCCAGTTGTTCAAAGTGAGCGCCAACTTTTTCGAGAATGTCTTGCAAGCTGGCTTGAGCTTCGGCCGCAGCAGATTGCTTTGCGGCATCGGTACTTGGTGGCGATTGTGTCGCGGCATTTGGAGAATTCGAAAGCTCATTATGCATCGCTTGCAGAGCTTGTTCGGCCTTTTGCGCCGCAGCGTCAACGGCACGAATTGCGGTGTCTGCATCGCGTGCTACATTCGCTTGTTCTGCTGTTAAAAGATCTTGAACCGCAGCGAGGTCCTGCAGTCCTTGCTGCAGCGCCGCAATCGCTTTGGTTGCTTCTTCTTGCTTAGATTTTGGTTTTGTCTCTGAAGCGGCTTCGATCGCTTTTTTGGTTTCCGCTACCTTTTTCGCTGCGTCTTGTGCTATTTCCGAGATCTTAGGTACATACTTGGCGATGATCGCGCGAGCCTCACTGATACGCGGTTCTGTCGATCGACGAGCTTGCTCCAATGTGTCGACAAGTTCTCGCAGGCCAGCACCAACGCGCTGGATGGGGTCGCGAGACCAACGACGATTGTTCATCGAATCCGATATGACTTGCACCATCGGGCTCCAGGAAGCAGCCTGCCACGCTTCACGGACAAGTTCTGGAAATGCGAGTTCATGAGATTGCTGGCGAGATGCCTCCACGTGGAAAGCGAGGTCTGTCAAGTTACGAGGTTGCTCTGCTCTTAACAATGCATCGTTGGCGCTGGTATCAAGTTCCGCTTGCAAGAGTTGTTGGGTGGCATCGATCGCGAGTTTATTGCGATGCGCGGTGGCCAAAACTTTTGCAGCGTTGAGGATTTCCTGTAATGCCGAGGTTTGCTCTGTCGCCTCGCCAAAGCTTTCTTGCGTGACGTTCAGCAAGGCACGTCGCAGGTTGCCGACGTCCGAAAGATAGAATCGATCGATGTTGCTTCGGAGCATTTCCGCCGATCTTGTTTCCGATAGCAACGTCTCCAGTTGTTGGACCTCACGCTGCATGGCGACGATTTGAGCTAGCTTGTTGGAGAGGCCGTTTGTGGTCGAGATACGCTGAGCGGCTTGCGCAATTTGTTGTAAAGGTTGCACCCAAGCCGCTAGATAGGGAGCCACGTTGTTTCGGTTCTCACGATGCTGGCCAAAGAACCCATCCAGCAGCGTGTGCATGCGATGATACTGTTCCATTTGTTGTAGCGTTTGGTCAATCCAACGTTTGGATTCGTCGGTATTCCAATAGGCATTGTTCTGCAACAGGTTTCGTCCCGTCGTGCTGGCAATACTGGCTTGTGTCTGCCGTAGATTGCGAAGTTGAAGTAGGAACGACGACTGCTCCGAGTCGCGGAACGCTTTGCAATACCGCGTTAAGCGATCGAGCAGAGTCGCCAGGACTCCTCCGATAGCGGTTTGTCGATCGCGAATCTGATTGGATGATAGCTTGGAACTAGAGTTCAGCACGCTCCGTTGGCTTTCAATGATGCTAGCCACATCTTGGTTGGCAGCAATCATTAAGTCTTCGCCGAATAACTGGTAATTAGATTTGTCGATTTGTTCGAAAGCACGAGTGATCTCACGAGCCGCATTGCGAATTTGATTCAGCTCGTTCTTGTCCTCACGATCTTGAATAGCTGAGATTCGAGCCTGCAGACGCGGAAGTTGAATTTGAGTGAGTTGCCGCAAGAATATCGATAGATCGATCATCGCATCTTGCTCAACCAGATCTTCCGATTGATCGATGATCGCACGTAAGTTTGCTTGGCATTCGGCAATCGATTCAAGACTGGTTGGCAGGGATTTGATGTGGTTCAACGTTTCTTCAGGCGATTTCTGCCATAACTCGTCAGACTGCTTCATCCACTGCGACCATCGCTGCGAGACATCTCGCAACGGTGCGACAAGTTGAAATCGCTGATTCAAAAGCGTCCAGCGGTCATTGGAAGCGTAGGAGTTATTCACGAGCCATTGCGTGATTTCGCTACTGGTGGATTGCTTCTTTCGATCTGTAGCGACGTACCTGATTTCGAACAACTGATTGTCGCGGGCTCCAAGGGTGAGCGGATCAAGTATCCATTGGGCTTGCGCAATGGCTTGCTCTGGAATAGGCAGGTCAATATCTTTCCAGTCGGACTGGTCGATCGAGTATTGGACTTGTAACTTATCCAGCGGAAATTCGTCGTTGATTGCAATGGTGAGCGGGATCAATTCATGGGCGGAGATGAATCTTGCGCGGCTGGGAGAATCCAATAGCCACAGCAACTTGGGCGGCAGGTCCTCGCGGGCCTCGACCGTATAGCTGCGCGTTGTGTCGGTTTGCTTGCCTGAACGCTGGTCGATTGCGGAAATGGCATAACGTCCTGTGTTCCAAACATCGAAATTAGCAAACTGTTGATTGTCTGAGCGAATCTGCAGCGGAATGCTATCCGGCGTTTCGTTTTCCGGGCCACGGTTCCTTCTCGCTTTGTTTTCCTTGGTAAACAGAAGCTGCCCGGAACCTACGATCGACGTGGAGGCAAACGTTGTTTCCACTTGCGTCCCTCGCACACAATCGATCGTACCGTTCCAGTCGTCGATGGTTAAAGGCGGTACGTTCGCATAGCTGGGATAACGTAGCGTGATCGACTTGGGCGACAGGGTGGGACGGTCGACAATTTCAATCAGGTACCAGGGGCTGGCGGAATCCAATGCCACCACGCGAACTCTGGCCGACGCGGAACTCAATGCGAGATTTTGCGTGAATCGCTGTGTATCACTCTCGGACGCACGCATCTCGACCCTACGAGATTCGCTGCCATCACTGGCCTCCACTTCTAGAAATACTGTGGCTGGCTGGCCCACAATCGCGCGGGCATTTACCGAGAACAAGTCATTGCGAATCTCAATCCAAGGTGACGGTGGCGTTTCAATCGCCAGTTCATAGCTCACCAGCCGACCGATATTGAGTGCCGGCAACCAGACTCGTCCCACCCGTTTTGCAAATGACAATTGCGGAACCAGCAAGCAACCTACGAAAAGTCCTAGTAAAGTTATCGCAGCAGTTACCCATTGGCGAATCGAGTTCCACTTCAGTACATGATGAGGGGCAATCGATTCCATTCGCCCCGCGACTTGCAATTGAAACGCGTCGATAAATTCAGACGAACCAGTTGAGCGAGTTGCGGTAGCGGCTCCGGCTGACGTGCTGAGCAATTGGCCGTAGCGGAGTAGTGGTTCGCAAGCCAGGTCGAGTGCGGAAAGCAATTTGTGCTTGACCTGCGGGGCAGCCGACTCAACAACTTGAGCTAACCAGCGGGCGGAAGTCACTCGCCGCAACTTAGGAAGCAAGTTCCACAGCAAGGTCGCAATCGCAATTGAAAAGATGGACCCCGACAATACCCAACGCCAGTTCTGCGACAGGTATAAACTGGCATCCAGTAGCATTCCAATAAGCGTGGCTAGCGCCAAGACAACCCATGCAATACATATCGAACGTGTCACCAGCACGCTGCGAATGCGTTTGGCAATGGAGCTTAGACGTTGGAACGTCGACTCAGGTAGGTAGGTCCTTAAGGCTTCTAACTGAATATCGGTTCTAGTGGCAGGAACATTCCGCGTGGCATCACTCTGAGAAGAACGGCTTTTGAACTTCATACCAAACCACTCCGCTTGCGTAGGAACCACTCACAACCAAGAACCATGATAACGGGTACAAACCACCAAAAGGATTTCCAAAGTGCAAAATTGCTTCGAACGATCTTACCTGTGGCAATCGATTGCAGTCGGCTCATAAGGTCTGCGGTATCGCCCGACGGCCAGTACGCTCCGCCCGTGATCTCTGCGGCTTGCGTCATGCCAGCTCGATCTTGGTAGGAGTTCAGCAATTCGTCATGCGAATCGCCAGACACGACGATGCTGGTAGACAGCGATTGTTGCAATGCCGTCATCCCAGCGGTTTCCACGGTGAACTCGTATTGAGCCGCAGCCATCGCGGGCAAGGTCGCTCGGTAGATGGTCGGCATCACTGGATCGGATTGCAATTGGTAACGCGACTGCTCATCGGTCTCTTTATTCGTAATGACTGCGTACACCAAACGGTTGTTGCTCGGGAATCGTTGTGGATCTAGGCGAACACGAACGGGAATGGGTTCATCTTCGCGAAAAAGCTTCGCAGCTACATCGATATCGATCGAATCTGAGTGGATCAGATAAGGCTTCCTGGAGTACGCTCGGCAGATCTGAGTCCATAAGCGGCGGTGGACTTGATCCGCGACTTTGAAACGCCATTTCCACGTCTGATCTGATGCGCTGTAAAACACCAAGCCACCACCGACTCGCATTTCGACAAAGACAGGTCGTTCTGTTTTCGAAGGTTGGTGAAAAGCATTCATCAATACGGTGGCAGCCGGTTTGGCGCGAACTGACGCTTGCAGATAAAAAGGAGGCAAGGCCTTCCAGTCCAGTTCACCGTCCTCTTGCTTGGGAGGCAGCATGAAAGTCGGCTCGTTGGCGGCGGCTGCGGTCAACTCCGCTTGGTACAGGTGAATAAAAGCATTAGCGCTCGACGTCGAATCCAAGTATTCGATCGGTAGTAGTTCGCGAAAGAGTTGCAGCGCGGGGTCTTGATAGTATTCATAGGCGCCGTCAATCACGATCAGACCACCCGCCATCTGCGATACATAGTTCTCAAGCTGCTGCTGAACCGCAGGTGGCATCACTTCCGCACTGAGTTCTCCCAGGACAATCAAGTCATACTCCGACAGACGATCGTTATCTTGAGCGACAGCCAAAAACTGCTCTTGGCCTTCATCGGTAGCCACCGAAATCGCATCAACTTGCCAGGCAGGGTCACGGTCCAATGCGTTTCGAATGTAACGGCTTTCCCAACGGGGGCGACTATCGACCATCAGCACTCGATTGCGTAATAGGCTAACCCAAGTCACAAAATCTAATGAGTTATTCCGCAGTTCGATATCGTCGGTCTCTTGCTCAACACGCGCCGTAAACTCCAGCAAGGTCGACCGTCTTGCAAGCAGCGAACCCGCCTCGCCCGCATCATCAAAACCTAACTGATCAAGGATGTCTTTTACGGGAAAGGAAAAGGTAACTCGCTGGGCGCTGTCTGCATCATCGGATATCGTCTGTGACCAGAGCACTTTATTGCGGTGCAAGATCGACACACGCGTGGGAAACTGGACATCAGCCTCAAAACGAATTTCACCTGCCAGTGAATCTAGCTGGTCGATTTGCTCGGGTGCATTGACGGCCAGAATCTTTGCATCGTTGACCTTATCTTGGGCTCCAAATCCTACAAAAAATAACGGTGGCGAATCGTCTGGTCTGCTCCGTGCAGCCGAAGACAACGATGTGCCATGCGTAGTTACGCCATCGGTTAGCATCAGGATAACAGATTGCGGATTATCCTGAACCAAGCTGCCCAAAGCTGACTTCGGTGCAAACTCTTGTTCTAAAAGTGGCGAAAGGGTGGGTGTCGAAGCCTGATTGTTGACCATTGCCACTGGGGAAGCTGGCAGGATGGACTCCAAGCTTGGCAGCGGTGGCTTTTCCACCATGGAGCTGCTGCCAGTCCAAAGCGTCGTTTCTTTTTCCCCATTGCTGCGGATCAAACGCACATCGAATTGGTCAGCCAGTTTCGCCAACGATAATCGTTGGTCATCCAGCACAAGCTCCAGTGCGCTATGCCAACGAGTTTGATCATCGACATCCATCCTGCTCATGCTGGCCGAATCATCCACGACAATCAATAGTTGGCTAGGTTTGCCCACGATATGGCGAAGTGCCAGCGAGGGTTCTAGCAGCATGAGCACAACGAACCACACCGCAGTCGCTCGCAGCAAGGGCAACAAATACGTCAACACCGACTGGCGGTTGCGTTTAGAAAGCTCGCTCCAGTAAAGCCAGAACGCAAGCCCGGCCAGAAGCGTGGCAAACACGAGAATCGCTGGGGCAGACAATGAACTGGCGGAAAATAATCGCATCAGATGGCGCCCCTCGACATGCTACGCTGCAGCAACAATTCTGCAAACAAAGCCAAGAGCAAGATCGCTAGCATCCAACGCCAAACATTCCAACGCGGTATGTTGATGGGAGCATCCGCTTGTTCGGGACCCGCGGACGTAGAACCCGACTGCGGCTCATAGAGCTTGCAACCTAGTTCGTTCGCCAGACGCTGCGCCGAACTGCGATCTAGGATCGTCAAATCCGATTCGCTCCAGTTAACTTGGCTGGCGACGTAGATGGGTGGTTGCTCGGCATCTTGAACACTTGCGTCGTGATAGAAGCCAGGCAAGTCGGCCACCATAAGCTTGGCCTTGCCTTGCATTGCCAGCGGGCTTGTGAGAGTGGCGGCAAGGCCACGGTGCCACTGCGGCGGGCTACTGGACTGGTCAGATAGTTCCGCTTGGATTTTTGGCAATGGTTGCCCCACCAATAAATTACGATGGTCCAGGTCTTGCGATAATAATGATTGATAGAAGGTTTGAATCAGCGGGAGGAAGGCAGGGCGAATCGGGAAATTTGTATCATCAGGATGGAAGTCGCAACCCGATACCAGCACCGATCTTTGGCCTGCTCGAATCAACACAATAACAGGGGCACCGCTCGTGCTAGTTGCAAGGGTATCCGCGACGGGTAGGTCCGCAATGCTCTCTGCCTCTATCGATGTTGACGCAGTCAGCGTCGCATCGGGCGGCGTGTCAATTCCGTTGAACTCAAGTGCACGGTATCGCCTTAGCAGGAAGGCCGTTTCGAGATCGCGGATTGCACCAAATAGATTCTTCGAAAGGTCTAGTGAACTGGTAGAGCTAAACAGCAACTGCTGATCAGGAGCTTGGATGTTGGTTTCAGTCAGCGCAAAGGGTAGTTCACGTCGAAAACTCTGTTGAATCTGATTGAACCACTTCGTATCGAAATCCTTGCCTGCCAAGATCATCAGAGAACCGTTGGACGTTTGGTCGATCAGCTTGCGAAAGAGGTCGCTATTTAGCCGACTGACATTGCATATCGCAATGTGTTTAGGGTTCGCAGCTAGCAACCTATTGATGTTGCCTTGGTCGTTCTGTCGCACAGGGCCTAAGACTTGAAACTGTCGAGGAAGAGCCGTGAATTCTGATTCCGCGGCCAAGTTTAACTCTGGAGGCACAATGGCAAAGTTCAAGTAATCTCCACTGGATTCGGCCGCATCACCGGTAATGATCAAGACGGGCTGGGGTGCGATCGATTGGATAATCCAAGCCGCCCGATTATCCAACATAAACTCATCAGCCCGATCCAAGCGTAGTTCACAAGCGTGATTACCCATGGCCAGCGGAGGAACTTGCAACGATCGCTGTTCGATTTGCCCTGCCGCTAGCGACGTGCGAAACGTGGATTGGGTCGTGCCATTGATTTGGAAATCGACTACCACGTCATCGACTGTTTGGGAACCAAAATTACCCACGGTGAAATTGACGTTCGCTATCTGGTTTGGGCCAACCAGGGCATCGCTCGTACGTTCGATATGGATTGCCAGATTGCTTGCTCGCTGCTTGTCGTCGGCGAGCGCTTGGGTAGGCAACAGAATGACCTCTGGCATCTCAACAGAACTTGTCAGCAGCGAGCGCAACTGGCGTTTGCGTTCTGCAGTAGCTTGGTCAACAAACGACTGTCGGAAGTCTGTGGCCAGTACCAGCGTCGGCTTGGTAGAAAAACTGCTGGCCAGTTCCGAATCGCTGGCGATCAGTTCCACTGCCGTGATCAACTGGCTGATAATGTTGTCGCTCGGGCGAGCGAATTGAGTCGCAATACTGGACTCTAACGACGAATCCGCAGCTAAGGACAGCGGTGGATTGGAGCCTTCTAAGTTGCTGATCAAGATCTGCGGATTAGCGATCGCTGCTCGAATGGTCGACGCAAGCTTACTCATGGCGGCCGGATTCATTGGCGTTTGCGTGGCCGTAGGAGCCTCGCCGCTATTGCCGGATGCGAACATCGACAAGCTGTTGTCCATGAGGACAATCATGGGAGACATCGAATCGGCACCAAGTTTGTTTTGGATCCATGTCAGTGCAGGTTGTGCCATGGCCAGCGCCAAGAGTGCTGGGATAGCGCAACGAATCGCCAGTAGCAACCATTGTTGCCACTGCAATTTGCGAGAACGCCGCTCGATAGCGCCAGCCAGAAATTGCATGGCGGCCCAAGGGACAACGCGGACTTTCGTGCGATGTAAGAGGTGGATGATTAATGGGACGGCCGCCGCGAAAGCACCCAAGAGCAAAGCAGCATTCAAGAACGTCATAGGCGAGGGTTCCTTCCGAGCAGGAACTCACGCAGAATGTCGCCGCAGGATTGATCTGTCGTACATGAAATCAAATCGATGCCGTGCTCGCGACAACCTGATTGCAACTGCGATTGAAACAGCCGCACGTTTTCACGATACGCATTAGCAATTTGGTTACAGTTAACTGTTTGCTTACGCGATTGGGCTTCCAGGTTATGGAACTCCACCATCTCCGCAAACGGGAAATCGCGTTCATCTTTGTCCCACACTTGGAACACTACCACGTCGTGCCGCGCTCCGCGAATCAACTTCAAGACTCTCAGCAAACTACTGGCATCATCCAGCAAATCGCTGATGATAAAAACCAATTGTCGTCCACGCAGGCGGCTTCCCAATTTCTCAAGGGCTAACGATAGGGGAGCATCGAACGAATCGGTCTGCGATAGCAATGTCCGCGTCAACTCCTGCAGATAATTCGGCCGACTGCGAGGCGGCATATAGTCTGCAACTTGATCGGTCAAACGGCTTAAGCCCACCGCATCTTGCTGACGCAGCAACAGATAAGCAATACAGGCTGCCAGTGCACAAGCGAAATGATACTTGGTCAAACCGTTGGACTGACTGCCTGCATAATTCATCGATGCGCTACCATCAACGGCAATCATGCATTGCAGATTGATCTCCTCTTCAAACTGCTTGATATAAAGTCGATCGGTCTTGCCGTAAAGTTTCCAGTCCAACGATCGCAATTGATCACCTGGGACATACGAGCGGTGCTCTTTGAATTCGGTAGAAAAGCCTTTATGATGCGAAGCGTGACGGCCAATGGAAAGTCCATCGATAATATGTCGAGCAAACAGTTGCAGCGATTGGATATCGCGAACTGTGTCAGCAGTTAAGAGCTTTTCATCGGCACGCAAACGGCTCATAGGAATGTCGCTAGGAAGAAGCCGTAAACTTAGAGGGCAGACACCGACTTGGGCGCAACAGTCTTCCACGCTTTGGTCAACACGCTGTCGGTGCTTTCGCCTTGTGCGGTCGCTGCAAAAGACAAAACGATGCGATGTCGCAAAACTGGCAATGCAAGGGCCTCGATATCCTCGATGCTGACCACGCTGCGACCTTTGAGTAACGCTCGTGCCTTGCCCGCCAGTGCTAGATGTTGGCAAGCTCGCGGACCAGGTCCCCAATCGATAAACTCTTTGACCCACGCTTGCGAGTCCGGCTCGTTAGGTCTCAACAATCGCACATAGTCCAAGATCGCATCTTTGACGTTCAGCGGCAGAGGTACCGCGCGAACCAAGCGTTGGAATCGCTGCAACTCTTCCGCGTGCAGCACAGCTTCAATGGCCCCTTGGCTAGTACCGGTGGTCAGATCCATGATGTCTGCTTCATCGGAACGCGATGGATAGCTGACCAGCACTTGCAACAGGAAGCGATCTCGCTGCGCTTCCGGCAGCGGATAAGTGCCTTCCTGTTCAATCGGATTTTGAGTAGCTAACACAAAGAAGGGTTCTGGCAGTTGATACGTTTTGCGGCCCACCGTGACCGAGTGCTCTTGCATGGCTTCCAGCAGCGCCGCCTGTGTCTTAGGCGGCGTACGATTGATTTCATCGGCCAACAAGATCTGCGTAAAGATTGGTCCCGCTTCAAAGACCAATTGCCGCGAACCATCGGTATGCGATTCTTGGATGATGTCGGTGCCAATAATATCCGATGGCATCAGGTCTGGTGTGAACTGCACGCGAGCAAACTGCATGTGGATCGCATCGGCCAGTGAACGCACCATCAGCGTTTTGGCCAAGCCGGGAACACCCTCTAGCAAGCAATGCCCACCAGCCAGCAATGCCACGAGCAATTGTTCCAACGTGTCATGCTGGCCTACAACCTTCTGTGAAATCGCTTGGAGAACGTCTGACATGCGCTGGCGAAGTTCATTGGCGATTGCGAGATCGGAGTTGCTGAGTTTAGCCGGTGAGTTCATGCGGGCGGGACTGATCAATCAGGGTAGGGAAGTGGTTCTCTTCAGTATAACCAGAAATCCACAAATGCGACCGCAAGGGCCAAAATGTATCGCCCTTATTCGCAAGCGACCGAGCAGCATCAGGTCGATTTGCGTGTCAGGTCGACTTCTGAGCGTAGCGAATTGGATCTGCGGTGCCATTTTGAGCAAAACCCGCTTGGCGAAGCAGGCAGGAATCACAACGTCCACACGCGCGACCATCGACAAGCGGATCATAGCACGAAGATGTACTCTCATACTTGACACCCAACGCCAAACCTTGCCGAATGATTTCGGCCTTTGTCAGATCGATCAGTGGTGCGTGGATCTTGATGGCGGCAGTGCCATCCTGTTGGATCGCTTCCACCCCCGCACGCGTGGCCAGATTCGCCATTCGTTCGAAAGCGTCGATAAACGCAGGGCGGCAATCTGGATAGCCGCTATAGTCTAGCGCGTTCACTCCGATGAAGATGTCCCATATATTCAGTGATTCTGCCCAAGCCAATGCGTACGACAGAAACAAAGTATTCCGAGCTGGAACATAAGTCACCGGAATCTCGCTGCCAATTTCTGCGGTCGAATCGTGCTTCGGAACAGCAATGCTTTGATCAGTCAAAGCCGAGGTACCGACGGCGGCTAGATCCAACTGGATGATCACGTGCTTGATGACACCAGGGGTTTGAGCAAGGCCTTTGGCACATTCCAGTTCTACGGCGTGTCGCTGGCCATACTGAAACGACAGCGCGACGACCTCAAAGCCGCGATTCAAAGCGATCTGCAACACCGTTGCGGAATCAAGCCCACCGCTTAGCAGAACGATGGCTTTGGTGCGGCGGATGGGATCGCTGGACTGCATCAAATGACTCTGGAATGGCACGAGAAAAGGGGCGTATGATTGCTGGGATTTGTCGACGCTTCATCGTATCGCGTCGCACAGTCATGTCCATTGCATCTGGGAGCGACCGGTCGGGGGGCGGCGACGAGCCCACTGGCGCGAACCAGCACGTCTTGACGCGCGTCCTTTGCCCAGCTACTCTTTTTTTCGCGAATTCACTGAAAAAATTTCCACAACCAATCCACATGACCCATCTGCTGCCAACTTTACTGCAACTATTGCCGCTTGCGAAATGCGAGTGACGGGTTCGGTCTGGCGTAGAGTCGATAAAATACACCACAGAAAACCCTGAAACTCGCTTTGGCGGGCTTCGGGGTTTTTTTATACACTTGCAATCGAGGACCATCATGGCCAAATACGTACCTTTTCCGCCGATCCAATTGCCGGACCGCACGTGGCCCAACCAAACCATCACCCGCGCGCCGATTTGGTGCTCGGTCGATCTGCGCGATGGCAACCAAGCGTTGATTAACCCCATGGGGCCGGCCAAAAAGATGGAGCTCTTTCGAACGCTGCTAAAAATCGGCTTCAAGGAAATCGAAGTTGGCTTCCCGGCCGCTAGCGAAACCGATTTCGTGTTCGTCAGAGAGTTGATCGAGAAGGACTTAATCCCCGATGGCGTCACGATCCAGGTCTTGGTTCAAGCTCGCAAGCACTTAATCGACAAAACTTTTGAAGCAATCCGAGGTGCGAAATCTGCAATTGTTCATCTTTATAACTCAACCTCCACGCTCCAGCGCCGCGTCGTTTTCCAAGCCAGTAAGGAAGAGATCATTCGACTGGCCGTTGAGGGCGCGCAGCATATCCATGATCTGGCCAAAAGCGAACCAGCGTCCAGCGAAATTCGCTATCAGTACTCGCCTGAAAGTTTTACCGGAACCGAAATCGATTTCGCCGTCGAGATCTGCGAAGCGGTTTGCGAAGTTTGGCAACCGACGTCAACTAAGAAGACGATCATCAATCTGCCGTCGACGGTTGAGCTTGCGACGCCTAATGTTTATGCCGATCAGATTGAACTGTTCTCACGTTTGTTCCGATATCGCGACCAGACGATCATTTCACTGCACACACACAACGATCGTGGCACAGGCATCGCCGCATCGGAGTTAGGTCTCATGGCTGGGGCTCAGCGAGTCGAAGGCACTCTGTTTGGCAATGGCGAGCGGACAGGCAATCTTGATATTGTCACGATGGCATTGAACATGACCACGCAAGGCATTGATTCGACTTTAGATTTTTCTAATCTGAAGGAGATCCGGCGCATCGCTGAGTTCTGTACTGAGCTTAAAGTGCATGAACGCATGCCTTATGCGGGCGACTTGGTCTTTACGGCTTTTTCAGGTTCGCACCAGGACGCGATCAAAAAGGGCTTTGCGGCGCTGAAGGAGACTGGCCAAGAGCAGTTTGAAGTGCCTTATTTGACGATCGACCCGGCGGACATCGGTCGGCAGTATGATCCGGTGATTCGCGTCAATTCACAATCAGGCAAAGGCGGTGTCGCTTATTTGATCGAGAACGAGTTAGGCTTTCAGTTGCCTCGACGTTTGCAGATCGCCTTCAGCCAAGTGATCCAAAAGATTACCGACAGCACGGGTCGTGAGATACCTTCGCATGAAGTGGCCGCCAAGTTCTTGGAGACGTACGTCAATCCGCCGACGACGCTTGCATATCATAACCATACTCCGATTGCATGTGCGGTTGAAGATCAAGAGCGATATCGATTTGCGGTCAGCTATCGCGACGCGAAGTCGGAGATCGAAGGGCAGGGGGCTGGGCCGATTGATGCGTTTGTGCATGCGATCACCGAGTACTTTGGTTTGGCGTGCGATATTTTGGATTATCACGAACATGCGATGGAGGCCGGCAGTGATTCCTCCGCTGCGGCATACATACTCATCAAGACACCTGACAGCCAAGAGCTTTTTGGTGTAGGCCAGCATCGATCGATTACCAAGGCATCTTTATTAGGCTTAGTCGCCGCCATCAACCGCAGCCTGGCCTGATCGGCTCGGTTCATGCAACTAATTGTTTTGCGTCGTTCAAAACGCTAGGACTGCAAATGCCCTTAGAAACGTGCCGGTGCATTTGCCGAATACTTTCTAGAATTTTGTTGACACACGGTTTTGCGACCTTTAAAACCAAACGTCGACGACGCTTCGTTCCACTTCGTCATGCCGATTAAGGGGGCGAATACGCCGCAATGCTATCACACGTGCGCGTTACCGATCCACCTCTCCCACTCGGAACTTCCACTATGCGGCAACCCGAGGAAAAGTGGTACACCAATGTGGTACCGACGCCTGAAATTATTCGGTCGCAATTTTCCTTATTTAAACGAACGCCGTTTTTGCAGATATACCTACACCAAATATGAGCGCTCACAAAATGAAGTCACTTATTTGTTTCTTCTTTTTACTCTGCATCGTGCACTCACCAACCGTCAGATCCCAAGTTCGCGATCTTGAGCTTGTCTTTCCGAGCACAGTTCCGCAATTGTATTGCTTAAATACTCGCGACAGCGGTCAAACAGATCGGTTCTTCTGTAGCCCCTGTGGTAGGTCGTTCATTTTCACAAACTCCGAAAATGACCGTCGAAAGCTTGATAAATGGCAGAAGCAAACGAAGATAACAGATTTCCCGACGTATCAAGGCCTGATTAAAAGGTTTAGGATGAATCCAATTAGTGCGGGAACGGAGTATTCCACAGCTACAGGCCTCCCGCTTGATGGTCTAGTCGGAGCCGATATTCTGTTTCCGACATCGTTGCGAATTAGAAACAAGTCGAGTTCGAGCGTAAATCATGATTCTCCGATTCTCAACGAAAACGATGTGTCACACTGGGATGTCGAAATCAAAAAAAGTATGGGGCAGTTACAAAATCCGATCGATACATATGGACATGCGATTCCCATTTTTTTGGATGACTATAATGACTTGTCCATCGGCCTACCAAAGAAAACATTCGAGCAAATGGTCGAGTCTGGTGACCTAAGTGCGGACATAACATCAACAACAAATCCCAGAGAACGCCGTTACGCGAGGCGCATCGAATTTCAAGGCCTTGTTTTTAGACACGTTTGCGTCACTAAGCTGGAAACGCCTTTTGCTGTTATTGGTATAGAATCGCTACGTCAATATAGCCCGACATTTCAATTTCGCAAAGTAGACAAAGGAGAGTACTACACCAACATCCGTTTCTCCGAAAGTGTCGACAGAGCATACGTATTAGACAGATTGTTTTATAACTTGATTGATATTGTAGTGTTTGAGGGAGGATGCATTCTATACGACATCCAGCAGTTTCATCCGCTTGCCAAACACCTAGTTAGCGGAGATATACTTTTATCAATATCGGATTTGGATATCTCGTCTTGCACCTCCCCCGACATACTTTTACTGCTGCATCGAACAGTAGTTCAGGGTGGCACTATCAAGGTGAATCGTGGCTCAGAAGGCATTTCGGAGTTGGAAATCACTTCGGAACCAAACTGGAGTGAGACAACCATACAAAAGCTTAGTGTTGGCAAGCCATAGACTTATGCCTTCCCAATTCATGCGTTTAGTGGATTCAAAAGGAATGCAATCGGATTCAAAATCTGCTGAAATCAAAAGGTGCCGCCCCCCTATCGCGGAGTTTTCATGTCGGGATCGATATTGCGACTCACGAAATTACAAAACACTTTCAATAGAGCGTCTTTCAAGTAAACCGAGCAACTGAACTACGATGTTGAATAGCTTTTTCGATCGTGCCTTGCGATTTGCCTGTATAGGCATTGTGGCTTCTGTGTTGTTGTTGCTCGCCGAGCAGCAATCAGCCACGCAATTGCTTTGCCAGGAAACCTTCGGAGAACGCCAACTTGAGCAATTGCTCATTGATCGACCCGAAATGCAAGGAATCATTGAATCGACTAGTCCGATCATGAATTTCGTGGTTGAGATGTTCGAAAGCGGTGCTGACGGTCAAAGGATTCTATGGTCGGATCTTGAACCTATTAGCGGTGCTATTTCAGAATACAGCCCGTCCCAGTTTGGATCCCCCACAATAGTTTTTATCTCAAAAATACAGAACCTAACTGGACAAGACAAATGGTTGGCACTCCTTTTTGAGCTACATAATTCGAAGATGCAAAAAGAGTATAAAGGCTTATTGAACACCTTGTACTCAAAGAAGATTAGTGCAGACGAATTTGCTTATAGAGCGTTCGAACTTGAGTTCGAAGCTATGCATGAGACAGCAGTTTTCCTAAGGTCTCATTCATCTATTCAGTTGGTTGCGAGTAAGCCAAGTCTTGATATATCAAAACTACCTTTAACGTATCGAGAGTACTTAAAATGGGCAGAGAGTCAAAGTTTTGATCCTCAAGAGCCTTATCGGGCATTTGCCCAGCAGGTGTTAAGGTTTATCTACAGGTAGAGCGCCAGCGTGTTACTACACTGCACTTTAGGGGATTTCTAGAAGCTCGAATGTGTCACGCTACAAGGCGCAAGAGTCCTTCGAATCGGTCGCGGATTTTCATGGATCGGCGACAGATTTGAGATCCCCCATAAATACCTTTAGAACTGCCATTCGTGCCACCCACGAGTGGCACTGTAATGTTGATCCTAAGGTCTTTTACTCAAATAGGTCATCGCCTTTGCGAAGCCGTCTTTGGAGTTCGTTTCTCGGTTGCGTCATAAGAGCATATTGATCGCGACGACGTTTCAACACCCGAGGTGCAAAGCGACCAGGACGATGAGCCACTTCGCAGCTTGCAATCTGTCTCAAGAGTTTTTGGCAATACACTTCCAACTTCACAGACGAAGAAATCGATGTCACTTCCTGCCAGCTTGCAAGAATATACTGCGATGCGCTAACAAAACTGATTTGACGTGATGTGGACATTAAGTTGCATAAACATCGCTACTAACCAATAACTATAGAAGAACCGATCCGCTACGACGACATCGCCAGTATGGCATGTTTAGCACACCAATCCTATGGCGACACGTTGGGGCAAGCCCAACGGTCGCTCAGAGCTCGCGATCTCAGAACAATGTGCCTTGGTCTTCTGTCTTTCAAATGCTCCTGGCTTGCCCAGGAGATCGTTCCGTTTCTTGCTAAAGTCGTTACTGCAAAGCGAGAAGCCGAACGATCCACTGGACAAGCCAGTGGGATTCCCGTTGTAGCGGGCTCTTTGGTGTAGCGAGAAACCCAATGATCCACTGGACAAGCCAGTGGGATTTGGATCGCGCTGCGGTGCAAGCATCGACGCGCATCTGGGCCTTGTGCCCAGTCTTCGCAATAGGATTGGTGCGCGAAGAGCGACCGAATTTCTTATGGCAGGAGAATCAGGGCAGTAGAATTGATTCCATGACCATTCTCCTGCCCTCATTCTCTTGCCCAGACTTCGCAATTGGATAGGTACGCTAAAGCATGACGTGCGAGCATGTGCGTTCGGGGCTTGTCCCCGACGGACACCGCTTTGGTGTTCTAGACTCTCGTTGATTCGCCGTCTCCTTCGATTCGTTGGATACTGAAGGACGCTTAAAAATCTGGGATAAGACGAAGTTCAACTACAAATAATCAGCGATCGAACCCGCAATCGGTACGGCAGCGAAATCTACCTCTGCAAGCTTTGCGCCTTGTTAGGCTTGGTTCTTGCGGATGAAGTCGATGATTTTTCCCGGGTTAGACATGTTTTTGGCTACCACTTCCAGGTCGTCTTGGCCGGAACTGGAAATACCAATGCTTCCCACATTCAGAAGTCTTTGCATGAACGTCTGGTCGAGCTGAATATTGCGGACATCATTGTGTTGAACTTCGGATGTTTCGCGGGAAATAAGGCCTCGTTGATAAATCGTGCGGTCGTCCGTGACGATTAGCGTCGTAAACTGGCTCATCAGCTTCCAATACGCAGTAATGCATAAGATCACCAGAAGGGTGAGCGTACAAAGCCACATCAACAGTGATAGCGGTCCAATCATTTCAGTTTCGTCGAGTGGGTATCCCGCCAGCGATCTTCCAGAAATTGACATTGCCATCAAGCCGATTGCAGCTAACCCAACAACCGTGATTGCAAGAGTTGCGATTGGTCGCGCCCGGAAGACGACCGGGTGAGCCTTCACAAGCGTACGCTCTTGTGGCTCAACGGCCATGCGGGTTTTATCCGCCGATCGCTCATCGATTTGATGGATGGACGTTACTAACGCAGTTGGCATCTCTAATTCAAATGGTTTGCTGCAATTCGGGCAAATTACTGGTTTGTCCAGGTGCTCGATGGTACTTTCGACTTCGTGTTGGCAGTGTGGGCATTGGCTAGTGAGAACTTGCATGGCGAGTAGGTCCGTCAATTGGGGAGCGGTTGGATTGCAACACTGAATATGTGATGCAAGTGGCGGACCACTGTGGAGAACACTTAAAGACTTGCCCCGTAGTTGATCCAGTTATCCGCTAGCTTTGGTTTGAGTTGACAAGTCGTTCCGTTCGCTGGCAGGAGTCGGTCGGTCGCTTACACAGCGTTCGCCAGAACGAATGGGTGTTGGCAGACGACTGGGCATTAAGCTATAGATTATTGACTTGGGGCCTGTGGTTGCAGGGCTTCCAATCGTCGCTGCGACTCATAATCGATCCAAGTGCCAGGGTACTGGCGGCGAAGCTTCTCGAACGCAGCGATGGCTTCCGATTTACTCTCGGAATTCATTAGCTTTTGCGCTGCACTGAATTCCGCTTGGCCGATCGTCAACATCTTGGCAAAGATGTGGCCCGCTTGCTGCTGACTTAAAGCTAGCGGGGGCACTTTTTTAAGCGCGGGTGGGTCTGCAGCAGTAAGAATCTGAAAGGCAGACGGATTGCGCTCACGGAACAAACGAGATCGCATGTCTTGTTGACGGTTGCCCGAATCACCACCTTCGCGACCACCAAAAGGATTGATGTCAGCGATCGCTAAACCGTTCACCCCCTGGGCGGTTGCAAGTATCTTTCCGGCCGGAGAAATGATCATGGCTCCTGAGCCGCGGAAAGCGACCGCTAAGTAGACTCGGTTCTCGGCGGCACGTACCCGCAGAGCTTGCAACCCTATATCATCGTCGCCAATCGCTGCACCACCCATCGTTGGAAAGAAGATGATGTCAGCACCTTGTAAAGCCAAACATCGCGCGGTTTCCGGCATTACTAGATCGTAGCAGATTGCCATGCCAACGGTTCCCAGATCGGGCGTCTCAAAAACTGGGAAAGCATTGCCGCGACTGCGAAGCCCGCTTTCGGCCCAAGTGGGGCAGACTTTGTGATAGCGTCCAATCTCTAAACCATCGCGGCCTAGCAGAAACGACGTATTATAGATTCCGCCATCGTCTTCCAAGTGATCGCTGCAGAACACTAGATACATCTGATGCTGGGCGGCCGCTTGCCCCAAACGCTCTAGCATCAGGCGATTGGCTTGCGGCAGGTACTGGCTCGCTAGTTTCTCGTTCACACCCAGCCAGTGCAGTAAACCAAGCGTATCTTCTGGGAACGCCAAGACATCGCACGCTGCTTGGCCCGCTTGCTGAATGAGCTTTTCCAGTGCTGCGATGTTTTGTTCAACGGCAGCCAGGAACTTTTCTTCGTCGGTGATACGCCAGTCGATACTGCGCGCTTCCGCTTGGCAAGTTGCGACTCGAACCGTCGGTGCCGAATCGCTTGGATCGGCCATCAAGGAGCCGCTCAGTCCAAGCAGAAGTATCAATACAGAACATAGATTCTTCACGATTCGATTCTCAATTCGTTAAGGAGCGGTTGCCTAAACATGTCGATTGAAGTTGGCGAGTTGCGATGGGAAGTTGTGCTATGCAATGATGTCCCAAATCGGGTCGCCGTGGTCGATATCCAACCGACGTTGACCTGGGATCTCAAGTTGCCGTGAGTCGAGTCCCAGTTGATACAGGACCGTCGCGTGGATATCCGTTACGTAGTGCGGATTGGAGTTGGCCCAAAAACCTAGTTCATCGGTTTCGCCATGTGTGACGCCGCCTTTGATGCCACCGCCAGCGAGCCATGCGCTGAAGGCTTGCGGATGATGATCGCGTCCTGTCCCTTCCGCTCCTGGTGTCCTGCCAAACTCGGTCCCAAATACAACCAGCGTCTCATCCAACATTCCACGGCGCTTCAGATCCTTTAACAACGCCGCGATAGGTTGGTCCACTTGTGCGGCCAGCCGAGTATGATTGTTCTTAATGTCGCCGTGCGCGTCCCAGTCACCGCCGCCACCGCCGCCGTGGAACAACTGAATAAAGCGAACGCCACGCTCGGCCAATCGACGGGCGATCAGGCATTGGCGACCGAATGTTTGAGTCGGCTCTTGTTGGGCGCCATAAAGCTCAAGCGTCTCTTTTGTCTCTTGGGAAAGGTCGACTGCTTCAGGAACCGCTGCCTGCATTCCAAAGGCGAGCTCGTAGGATTTGATTCTCGCTCGTAACTGGGGATCGTCGGGATACTCGATACCTGCCAACCGATTGAGCTTGCCAATGAGGCTGAATTCGGCGGATTGCTCTTGCGCCGTCATGCCAGCGGCCGGCTTGGCAAATGGCAAGGGTTGATCGCCACGGGTATCCAGTCGAACGCCCGCAAACTCGGGGCCTAGGTATCCGGACCCATGAGTCCACGAACCACCGCAGCAGTCGCCCGTCGGCTCTCCCAGCACAACGTATTGAGGAAGGTTCTCATTGGCAGCGCCAAGTCCATAGTTGATCCAAGACCCCAACGTCGGCAATGCGCCTTCGCGCGGATGTCGACCTGTATGCCATGTCAATTGAGTGCCGTGATCATTATGGATTGTCCATAAGGAACGTACGACGGCGAGGTCATCGGCGCACTCTCCAATTTTGGAAAACCAATCACCGACGGTCAAACCGCACTGACCATACTGCTTGTAGCCGGTGTTGAGCCCCATCAGCTCTTTGCGGTGTTTATGAGTTGGGTTGATGCCGACTAAGTTCTTCAGTTCTCGCTCTTGATTGAAGAAGTTCTGGTAAGGCGTTTCATCAATCGATTTGCCTTGGTACTTGTTCAGTTCGGGCTTGACGTCAAAGCTTTCCATCTGGCTGACACCGCCACACAAAAAGATCCAGATAACCGATTTGGCTTTCGCGAATGGTGCTGGTCGAAGGTGAGCCGTTTGTTCTTCTGCATGGATTCGTCGCAGACTCCCATCGCGATAAAACATGGCCCCTAAGGCCAAACCGGTAAAGCCCATGCCAGTATCGGCAAGAAAAGTACGTCGATTGAGGCCAGTACATTGTGGGTGTCGTGGTTTCATGGCTGTCGATCCCTTGGGCGGCATGGAACGCGCGCCACGTTGAGATTGGAAGGGTTGGGTGGGGAGGTGGGAGGGCAACGCAAACGGGGCGTCAACGCAGTGTAACAAACTCGTGATGGTTGAACAAAACATGAATCAAGTTTTCACGAGCTCGAACATCCGCAGCCGAGGCAGGCTTGGTCAAATCTGATTCTTCGGAGGTGGTTGTGTTTGGTTCAGCCAAGTTACCTAATGCCGACGTTTGATCGGCCAAGAACGTTTGGCATTCTTTCAGTTCCAGGTCGGAAGGATGACGGCTGAGCACTTGTTGGAAAGCAAGGCTCACAAAAAGGGAGTCATCTGAGTCCGCTTGCGGATGTAGGCGGCGTGTTAGACGACGCGACTGGGTGACGCTCAGTTCGCTGTTGGCAAGTGCCAAGGCTTGTTGCGGGACAATGCTTTCTCGACGTTGATAGCACTCGGTGGGAGCTGCCATGTCGAAGATCTGCAAGAACTGCGTTTGCTTCTCGGGGGCATGTCGGAAGTAAATGCTGCGGCGTGGGATCTTCAGCGCTTGGTCGTGGTCTAATTCTTGGCCACCACGATGTAAGTCGAGACTTCCGGCCACATACAGCACGCTGTCGCGGACCGCTTCGGCTTCGATCCGTCGCGGTGTCATACGCCAGAGGTATTGATTCTCTGGATCGCGACTTGCAGAAGCTGCGTCATACCCAGAACCCATGCGATATGTACTGGAAAGCACAATCAAGCGATGCAAATGCTTCATCGACCAAGGTTGGGTTGGCTCGCCGGTTGAATCTGTTTGCGTTGGTTCCATTAGTTCAGCGGCCAGCCAATCGTGCAGGGCAGGCAGAGAGGAAGCGTGGCCGTTGCTGCCGAATTCATCGACGGTCGCAACGAGCCCACGTCCAAAATGACGAGCCCAAAGATGATTCACGGCAACACGGCTGGTCAGCGGGTTGTTGCGATCGATCAGCCAGCGAGCCAGCGCCAAGCGGCGACCGCTGCTGGTCTTAGGATAGACTTCGCCAAGTGCCGTGTACTGGTCGCTATCGTCGGCGATGGCCTTGGTGGCCGCGTCACGAGCAGAGGACGCTTCTTGGAACTTCTTGGCTGCTTCGTCGAATGCTTTTTGGTGCTCTTGGTCCTCGGACGTTTTCGCTTCCAATTGCTTGAATGTTTGGCGAACGGAGAACCATTTCGCTTCGGCCTGGGCTAATGCCGCTTGGCGCTGGAGGCGACTGGCCTGGATGGAAAGTTCTTTGATCACCTCGTCTGCAACTTTCCGATCCGAGTACTTGGCTTGATCGGCTGCAATTCTTGCCTCCAGCGACAATTGCTCAGCCAACGCGGCCGCAAGTTGTCGAGAAGCCAGTGCTTGTGCGAATTCCAGATTCGGCAGCGTCGTTTGCCAATCGGCAGCAGCGGTGGACTGATCAGCGGGATGATTCAACAGGTCTTCATCAGCCTTGCGAAGCGCCGTGAGACTGGATTCTATCGTTTGACGTACTTCCGCTCGCCGGGCGTTCAATTGGGCCGGCCGCAGCGCAGGATAATAATCGTAGCACGTCAATTCAATTGGCTCGGCAGGAAGAGCTCCACCTCCGAGGTACGCAGGCACTGCCGGGACGATCGTGCGCTCTGAATCTGGTGAACGTTCGTCGCCTCGCAAGTAGAACGCAGTTTTTGCATGTGGCTGGCCATCGTAGACGCGGGAAAGGGCTGAGCTTGCAACATCATTGGACTGACCCACTGGATCCATGCGCACTTGGTAGGGCTCGAAGAACGCGCGAAACTGAAAGTACTCTTCATGAGTCAACGGATCATACATGTGATCATGGCACTGCGCGCATTTGTAAGTCACAGCCAAGAACGCACGAGAGGTATGGTCGACTGTTTCGTTCATCCACTGCTCACGGCTCAGCTTCTTGTAGTTGCGGACCAAGTAACCTGTCGCCGCGAGAGCGTCTTGATCGTCCGGATACAGTTCATCCGCTGCAAGCATCTCCAGCAGCATTTGGTCATACGTTTTGTCTTGATTGAGAGAGTCGACAATCCAGTCCCGCCAGCGCCACACGTGGGGATGGCTGTCACGCACTTGCTCACCCCAGCCGGCCCAATCGCTATAGCGCCAGATATCCATCCAGTGCCTGCCCCAACGTTCACCGTGTTGTGGGCTAGCCAGCAAGCGGTCGACAATATCCGCATATGCCTTGGGTGATGGATCGGCCAAAAAGTCCGCTAGTTCTTGAGCGTTAGGCGGCAGTCCGATCAAGTCCAGATAAACGCGTCGCAGGAGCACGGCAGGTTCGGCTGGCGACTGGGGCGTTAGTCCCGTGGCCGCATGTTGGGCTGCGACAAAGGCATCGATGGGATTGGTTACCCACTGAACGTTATCGACTTGGGGGACGGGCGGCCGCAGCACAGGGGCGAAAGGCTTCCAAGGGTAAGCTTCTGCTTGTCGTCTTTCCGATTGTAGTTTGGTTGCTGCGGCAAGCTGCGCTTGGTCAGGGAGCTGTTGTGTGTGACCGGGCGAAGTTCCAGCCAGCAATTCCAGTTCGTTGGCAATTCCATCACCGTCCGCATCTTGATCCGCCAGCTTTCGGATTCGTTCCAGTATGTCACCTGGGCGAGCAGCGCCGAGGGCTACTTGTTGCTGGCCTAGTTCCATCAGGGAGCGACCATATGCATTCCAGGGCTGTTTTTCGCTTTGCAAAGTTCCAGCGGCTGCGGCATCCTTTTCTTCTTTGGAAAGGTGGCACAGCGTACAGTCTCGTAAATTCTGGGGCAGGGCATCGCCGTAGAAGTTGACGATTGCCGCTTTATGAGGAGGTTTTGCTTCCGCCGCAGAAGTGCATAGCAGCCAGAGAAACAACCAGCCGAGCGAGACTGGAAACCGGCTGAATCGCGAGGATACTAGCGATCGGGGGGGCCACAGGGGGAAACTGGTTTTCGATGCAGTCGACATCAACGCTCGCCTCGTTTGATACCCGAATCACTAACACCACAGATTCGAGTTTAACAGGCTGAGTTGCCAAGTCAACGCGGCAGATCGGGCAAGGCGCAAAACGCGTCGCATGACTGCTTTGGCGGCCACTCAAGTTCCGATGAACGCTTAGCCAGTGTATTTGGTTCTTAGTTTAGAACCGATAATGCGGCGGCATTTGTTTTGATAGTGTAACGAAACTAGTAGCCGCCCCATGTTGAGTCGTTTGAGCGGTGCACAAGTTTTAAGTCTAGATCGCTACAATGGAGATTTCTTATTCGTCGATGCCTAAACGCATACGAAGGACTTCGAATTCATTCACATACTTGTCGGAACTGCTGTGAACGTGTTCGGCTTCGGTGATAAAGCGAATGTCTTCATCAGGATAAACATCGTGTTGAATCAAAATGCGTTCGTACGACTCTAGGGGTGAACCATATGCAACGATCAGTTTGTGTTCGTCGAACTGAATCTCTTGACGCTTTCTCGGGTTCATAACTGCGATCCCGGTGCATCCATCGTTCATCAGCAGGTCTTCAAAGTCGTAGAGAATGCTCTTAAGTACAGGAGCATCGATATGCTCTCGCAGTAGGTCTTTATGATCGCCGCTGCCATTGTGGCTGGATTCCAGAACTACGTCGACCACGTCGCCCAATGGGTCTAGCATGTCCATAAACAGGTCGAACAAGCGATCGCGGGTGGCGGAGGCCATGACCACTGGAATCTTCGAGTGGTTCTCTTCGTCGTCATATTGTTCATGACGGAATCCTTGACGCGGGACTACCTTTAGATCAAAAGATGGTCGAATCGCATCGGTCAGTTCAAAGACGCCGTAACGAAATACTTCCAGGTGCGCTTCCAGGTCCTGGTAATCCAAACCTGCAAAACTAGATGCAGCGGATTTCGAGCTGGATTCTTTAGTGGAAGTTGCTTGACGAGATTGTGGCGACAGTGGGTTCATTCGTGGTTAGCTTTCAGTGCTCACTACTGCCGTTTGACGTGGTACGCCTGACCGTCTGGCGGTAGTGTTCTGTGATTGACAACCAAAGCTAGGTTACGAAGTTTGGGAGGTCATCCAATTTTGTTAAAATAGGTAGAAAATCGCTGGGCCATAGATTTGGGGTGTTGCGGAGCTAGGGCAGCTTGTAGCGATTGTGCCGATACCCCTGGATGAACCTTTGGGTTTTTTTGATTGTTTGCTCAAGGAATGGCGTTTGCGTTGACGATATCAAGCTTGGCGACCAAGTTCTGTCTGCAATGATGTGGCATAGAACATAAAGGATCGCCGCAGCGACTTTACTGGATTTCTACGTTAATGGCACACGGAGGTGCATATGGCAAGGGGTTACGCAGCCTGCTTAGGCGCCATCGCTTTGCTCATCTGCATGCTTCGCGGCGCGGTGCATCAGCAATCGCCGCTGGAAGTACTGCCATCGGCCGTTAGCTTGACCTTTTTGTTTACCGGCATTGGCTGGGTGATTGGCGCGATCGCAGATTACTTGATACGCCATTCACTGGAAACAAAGTTTCGTCAGGCAGTCCAGCAATATCAGGAACAACACAAGAGCGCTTCTCCCGGGAAAGCGAACTCAAACTAAGCCCTTAGGGCAATCGCGAACGGCTTACGCCGCTCGCACTTAAAGCACGTAATTTATTGGATACGATTTTATTGCGACTGGCATGGCTTTACGGAAACGATTCCGCTACAGTCCGCCCGGTCGCAAGTCGCCGAAAAAGGCAATTTTGCCAGGACAGCACGGAGGTTTTGAATGGCAACGACGATCGCGTCAAAAGTCGATCTTTCAGATGTTTGGGTTCGTTACAAAGCGGACCAAACCAACAAAGAATTACGAAATACCCTCATCGAGGCCTACACGCATTTGGTCCGCTATAACGCGGAACGGTTGCGATCGCGTCTACCCGACGGCGTAGATGTCGATGATTTGATAAGCGCTGGCGTTTTCGGCCTGATGGACGCGATCGATGCGTTCGATATGGAACGCGGAGTGAAATTCGAAACCTACTGCGTACCTCGTATCCGCGGAGCGATGCTCGATGAGCTGCGCACGATGGACTGGGTCCCGCGTTTGGTTCGCAGCAAAGCCAGCAAATTGGCTGAAGCCACCAAAACGCTCGAGAAGCGTTATGGTCGTTATCCTACCGATAACGAGCTAGCCGAAGTTATGGAATTACCGCTGGGCGAGCTGGAAAAGCTGAAAAGCGAAGCGGCCGCAGTCGGCTTGGTATCACTGAACAAAAAGTGGTACGAAACCGACAGCTACAAGGATGTTCGCGAAATCGATATCCTGGAAGACAAGAAGGGTGAAGACCCGACGCGTCGTATTCAGAAGGGTGATTTGATGCGATTAGTGACCAAAGGGTTAAATCGCAACGAAAGATTGATTATCATTCTGTATTACTACGAAGAGCTGACTATGAAGGAAATCGGCCAGACACTCGACCTGAGTGAAAGCCGCGTCAGTCAAATGCACACCAGTATCGTCCAAAGATTGCAGGAGCAGCTAGGACGACGTCGTCCAGAATTTGGAACCTAAAATGTCAATCGCTCAGTTGCTGTTCAAGTCCTTCCCTCTCCAACACAGCAACCGTCCAGCAATGGCGTGTACATCGCAAAGCTCAGTATGTTTACTCATACTGGGCTTTTGTTGCTTTTGTATGCCGCAGTCGCTGGTCGCTCAAGAGAAGCCCAATACGGCTAACCCGGTACCAGCCGAGCTAAATCTTATGGAGCTATTCGGAGAACCCTCAGGAGACGCCGTGCGTTGGTTGGGACAGTTCTTGACTAAGAATCCGGATTGGTCGTTGGCATTCAATGAGCAGACAGTCACCTTGCACAACTTTCGTACCACCATCCGCGGCTCCATCGAGATCCCGAGGTTGGCGACAATGGTTGAATCGATTAAGGGAGAAGTCCGCGAAGGGAGTTGCGAAATCAAACTGGATCCGCTGCCCAAGTCATGGGTGCTAAAATGGGATGCATCGCAGCATAAATCCGAAGACGATTTTGAATTGGTCATTACAATGCAATGTTCGGACCGTCCCGTGAGCATGGAGCAGGCAGACAAGCTCGTCTCCAAAGCCGACGGCTCTTTGCGTTTGCCTGCAAGCTTTGCCACGACACACGGCAGCAAGATTCGCTATGAGCCACAAGCGTTCAAAAATACCGTCGGCTGGTGGGCTGACGCAAGCGACTATGCTAGCTGGAGATTTCAATTAACTCAGCCTGGCAGCTATGAACTTGCGACACTTTATGGATGTGGAGCGGGGCAGGGCGGCAGCGATATTGAGTTTGTGCTGCAAGAGCTCAAAGATGGCTTGGCAAAAGATGTAGCGAAGGTTGAGTTCAAGACTATCGAGACCGGCCACTTTCAAAACTTCCGCTGGCAATCGTTAGGTCGCGTCGAAGTGGCCGCCGCGGGCGAATACCAATTGGTGGTCAAGGCCAAAGCAATTGCCAAGCAAGCGGCGATGGATATCCGCGAGATGCAGTTGATTCGTCAGTCCAAGTAAATCACTCCGTCGCCGGTGTCAGCGTATCGAGATGATCGATGGACTTGGATATAGCAGTAAAGCCATCGGTTTCTTTGGTTCGAAGTGGTCCGTTGGGTTCCGGTTGCCAAACGAAGAAGGCTTCTGCGTTGGGAAAGTTTTCACTAAGAAACTTGCTGCCTTGTTCAGGGCCCAGGACACTTAAGGTCGTTCCTAGCACATCGACTTCCAGACAAGTCTGGGCAATCACGGTCACCGACATCGGGCCGGGTATGCCGTAGCCAGTCTTTGGGTCGATGATATGGCTTCTCCGAACGCCATCGATCTCGACAAATCGCCAGAGGTCGCCACTGGTGGTGACCGCGCAATTGGACAGCGTGAGGTAACGCAGGGGAGCTTGGTCTTTTGCAAGGCCGGCGACTTCGATCTTCCAGCCTTCGCGATTGGGGGGGGCGTCACCACAACGAATGTCTCCACCGCTGTTGATCAGGCAAGCGTGGATACCAGCTTGCTGTAGCATGTCAAAGCACTTGTCGACCGTATAACCCGTGGCGATGCCACCTAGATCGATCATTAGCTCTCGATCGGAGGTGCTGACACGCCGCGAAGATCGGTCGATGGTCATGTGCCGCCAGCCGGTATGCTGCCGAGCGGCTGCGACTTCGTCGGCCCCTGGCAACGCATTGGATTTGCGGCGTTGTCGCCACAGACGTGTCAACTGGCCGATCGACGCGTCAAATGCACCGTTTGTCTTGTGATACCACTGGTCGGAAAGCTCCAAGACTGCGAACAGATCGTCCGACAGTTCCACGTCGGATGGACTGGCTGCGGCTTGCCAGCGTTCCAGTTCGCTGTTGGGATCATAGTCGCTAAAGACCATATTTAAACGTTGGACTTCCAACTCAATCCGCTGAGCGACTTCGGCCAGCATCTGTTCATCCGAGGTATAGGCTGCGATGTGAAAAGTGGAGCCCATGGCCGGAAAGGTGAGTTCATAACCTGATACTGCGGCAGTGGATTGAGCTTGGACTGCGGGTTGCACCAATCCCAAGGCCAACATGACGCTCAGGCACACCGCTAAGCTGTTAACGCCCGCGGTGGTGAGGCTAGAAAAGCGGACTTGCATAAGGGGTTCCCTTAGAAAAGTGGCTACTGCGGCAAAAAGGCGATGGTCATCGTGCCTTGCTAAAGTATTCGTGCAACCGTTCACGCCTCAATCATGGAAGTCACAAAAACATGAGCCAATGAGCCGCTGGGCGATAGCCCCGGTTGTCAGGTAAGAGGCTACAAAAACCGGTAGGAATGCCCTGCGGCTGATCGAAGTGTGAACGGTTACGTACTCGTTTGGTTGCAATCTGAATCGATTGACGTTAGATTGCAAGGGATGGATTCGTCAAGGATTACTTCCATTGCCCACCCCCATATGCCACAATAATTGTGACTTCCCACCACAGGCTGCTATGCCAAACTTCAATTCTGCAATTTGGTAAGTAGCCGTTAGCAAGTCGGACGAGTTCCGGAAGATTAAATACTTCTATCATCACTTATTTGACTCCCTAGGAAATTAGTACCATTTACATGTTATCGTTTTTGGCTCGCGCCGCGAAAACCGCTGGTGTGACTTCATGGTTGTTTTGCTGCGTCGCGACTTTGTGTGCTGATGATTTGACATCGCCTGTCATCGAAAACAAAGATGCTCAGGCGGAGTCGGAAGCCGACATGAAGCAGTATAAGGAGACACTTGAGCACACAGATGTCTCTATCGCCATGGTTCCGATTCCCGGTGGAACGTTCTCCATGGGCAGCGATTCAAAGTTAGCCAAGCCCGACGAGCAACCGGTGCATCGGGTCACAGTATCGCCGTTTTGGATGAGCGAGTGTGAGATCACTTGGGATGCTTACGACGTTTGGATGAGTGATTTGGATATATCCTCGCGCGAAGTCCGTGGCTTTGCATTGACCAAACGCGATGAACTAGCGGATGTGTTTCAAAAGAGCCAGCCGACACCGCCTTATGTGGACATGACTTTCGGTATGGGCAAACGGGGCTTTCCTGCGATTTGTATGACGCAGCATGCCGCGCGAACTTATTGTAAATGGCTATCTGCCAAGACGGGCCGGTACTATCGATTACCAACCGAAGCGGAGTGGGAGTACGCGTGTCGGGCTGGCACGACAACCGATTACTTTTTTGGTGACGATCCTGCGATGCTGGATGCTTACGCGTGGTACGAGGATAACTACGAAGAAGGTTATGCTAAGGTCCGCCAGAAAAAGCCGAACCCGTGGGGGCTTTATGACATTCATGGTAATGTCGCTGAGTGGGTCTTGGATCAATACACCGAAGATGGATATTCCGTAGAGGACCCGAGTGCGGCGAAGGTCAATCCGCTCAACGCGCCCACCACACTTTATCCTAGAACGGTGCGAGGTGGAGGCTGGAATCAACCGGCTGAAGCGCTTCGAAGTTCGGCGAGGGAAGGTTCTAATGAGGACTGGATCGCTCAGGACCCACAAAACCCGGTGAGTATTTGGTATCTTACCGATGCACTGCATGTCGGTTTCCGCGTCGTGCGGCCGTTGGTCGAACCTTCGGCAGAAGAAAAGCAGAAGTATTGGGAATTCAGCGAGCCAGTGATGAAGGAACGGCCCGTTCCCCTGCCGCTGGATCGCTAAAGAAGATAGTTTGAATTGCCGTTGTTTGTTTTACTGTAACCGTTCACGGGCTAGCGAGTTGCTAGTTGAGTGTTGTTTTGATTTGTTTAACCGTTAGCCGTAGGCGTACGTGAAGCCATGGGGGGATCCCGCCAAAACTCGCGTATGTTTGTGTCTGACAGTAGAACGCGGTGATACCGTGAGCGTTTTGTGGTTTATTGTCATCTAGTTGAAGGCATGTTGAATGTCAGAAGATACCTCTCCAAAAAATGTCAGTGTCGGGGCCAATCGCCGAGACTTTCTCCGTAACACAAGTGCCGTTGCGGCGGCCGCCACCGTAGCGACCTCCGCTCTGCGTGCTCCAGCGGTGCATGCTGCTGGAAGCGACAAAGTGCAAGTTGCCTTAGTCGGTTGCGGTGGTCGTGGAACCGGTGCGGCGGAAAACGCATTGTCGGTGAACAACGGCGAAATCCAATTGAAGGCGATGGCCGACGTGTTTCCCGAGAAGCTCAACCCAAGTCACAGTGGACTATCGGCCAAATTTGGCGATAAGGTCGATGTACCTGACGATCGGAAGTTCATCGGCTTTGATGGCTACAAGCAAGCGATGGATGCATTGAATCCTGGTGACGTGGTAATTTTGTCCACGCCGCCGGCGTTCCGATGGTTGCATTTCACGTATGCAATCGAGAAAGGTTTGAACGTCTTTATGGAGAAACCCGTTACTGTCGACGGGCCATCATCGCGACGCATGTTGGAGCTTGGCCGGCGAGCAGCGGAAAAGAATCTAAAAGTCGGAGTTGGTTTGATGTGCCGACATTGTGATGCACGTAAAGCGCTGATCGATCAGATTCGCGATGGTGCCATCGGTGACATCACGACCATGCGTGCTTATCGCATGGCAGGGCCAACCGGCTCGGCTTTCTCGCCTAAGAAACCGGAGAGCATGAATGAGCTGATGTTTCAGGTCTCGCGATTCCATTCGTTCTTGTGGCTCAGCGGTGGAGCTTACAGCGACTTTTTGATTCATAACATTGATGAATGTTGCTGGGTTAAAGACGCATGGCCTGTAGAAGCTGTGGCAAGTGGTGGTCGTCATTATCGGGGCGATAGTGTCGATCAAAACTTCGATACCTACAGTGTTGAATACACTTTTGATGATGGCACCAAGCTCTTCTTGAATGGACGCTGTATGCCCGGATGCCATGATGAGTTCGCTTCGTATGCACATGGCACGAAGGGATCGGCGACTATTTCTGCAGCCGCCCACACTCCGGCTCGCTGCAAGATCTACAGCGGACATAAGATGACTCGCCGCAATGTGGTCTGGAGTGCGATGGAATCGGAACCGAATCCTTATCAGTTGGAATGGGATCATTTGATCGCATCGATTCGCGAAGACAAGCCACATAATGAAGTCGAACGTGGCGTGATTGCCAGTGTGGTGACGTCGATGGGCCGCATGGCGGCTCATACCGGCCAGAAGGTCACTTACGATGAGATGTTGAATCATGATCATGAGTTTGCACCGGACCTCAGTAGCTTGACGCTCAATGGTACTTCACCATTGCCCGCCAATGCCGATGGAACTTATCCAATTCCGATGCCTGGGATCCTCAAGAACTATGAGTATGACCCCCGCAAGGGATCTTAAGCCTTAGGCGATCACCACAGTTTGCGGCTATCTCCGCTTAACCGTTAGCCGCAGGCGTACGCGTTTTTCTTCAACTTCGTTTAACCGCGCGGGCATCGCCCCGCGTTGGTTATGCCTGGCGGTAGTATCGCGGCCGGTTGGGCACACGGTTAAACGACTTATCTCTCGTGCTCAGATCGTCCTGAGAGCCGCCTTGCCAGCGGATAAGTAGATCTCATAACCAGCGCCATGTCTAATTCTCACGCTACTAGCGCCAATTTTCAATGTTGGCGCAACGCTGCCCGTGAAGGTTGTCCAACGCACCGAGTAACTGTTGGCGGTGTTGTACTCGGTGATCTGAAAGTTGGAAGTCTTTTGACCAATCACAATGGAACACGTGCGCAGGGAAGAGGTATTGTTCACGATAGAGTACTCAAGCAATCCTGTACTGTTTTTGCGTGTCACCGGCCTGTAAACACTGACTTTGCCATCGGAGATCTTTGATAAGTCAATGGCGTTTCGCAGTAGGACCGTGCGCACTTTGCTGATGTTCTGTTCGTAGACTTTTAAGATCTTGCCATTTCCATCGGTCGTGCCAACTACTTGCGTGTGGTGTTCCAGTTTACTGGTCCCGCCGGAACTGAATGTGGCATGGTGAAACTGCAAGATGTCGCCGACGCGGAACCGAACACTATGACGTTTTCTGCTGGGTGTGTAGGCAGTGACAAGGTCGGTTGTCCAGATGTAATCTTTTTTGTTGACTCCATCGGTACGCGTAAAGTCTGCTCCGATCACTCGCAACATTTCGGATGCGAGGTGAGCGCATTCGCCGCCGCCGACTTTCTTGCCCTTTTTTGATTCCAGATAGCGTGCCGCAGTAGTTGTCAAGATGATGCTCCAGAGTCAAGCTGTGAACGAACTGCGATTAGTCGACTGAACTGGTTTGTTCATGCATCGCTAGGTCGCAGCGTTGATTCTAGAGTGCAAATTGCCGTTAGCTATCCCGCTGAAATTAGGGGGGGGCAGAAATAGGCCTAGTGTTTCCTGGCTAGGCGTCGTAGCACTTCAATGCCGCGGTCCAGCGTTTCATCTTTGGCTGCAAACGAGATTCGGAAGTGCGTGTCTTGGCGCGAAAAAATGTTGCCTGGAATAATCAAAAGCTCGTTCTTAATCGCTTCGGTAACGAACTCTGTCGCAGTTCCCCAAGGAGCTTTGGCGAATAAGTAGAACGCGCCATCGGGACGCGTGAATTCATAGTAGCCTTCCAATCCGGCCACGATCCGATCCCGCTTCTGACGATAATCGGCATAGTGCTGTGTCATATCAAAGTCCATGGCGGCCAAGCCGGCCCATTGTACCGGTTGCGGTGCACATACAAACGAGAACTGCTGGATTTTCAGCATCTCTTGCATCACTGCCGATGGTCCATGCACCCAGCCCAATCGCCAACCGGTCATCGCATGCGATTTTGAAAAACCATCGATGACAATGGTGTCCGGATTGAATAGAGCAGGGGACGTTAGCGGCGCATCAAAGCTAAAGCCACTGTAGATCTCATCGGAGATCAACGCGATACCGCGCTGGCCACAAAGTTCAGCCAGCGCGCGAGTGTTCTCAGGTGTGGCCGTCACGCCTGTAGGATTGGCCGGGGTATTGAACAGTACAAGTTTGGTCTTAGGTGTGATCGCCGCTGCAACTTTATCGATATCAATTTGGAAGTCGGGATATGTGTCAATCAAGACGGGCACTCCACCCATCATCTGAACCAACGGTGGATACATGACAAAGTAAGGATCAAAGATGATTACTTCGTCGCCCGGGTTGACCAAAGCCATCATCGCAACCACCAGTCCGCCACTGGTGCCCGAAGAAATGAACACGTCGCGGTCTGCGTGCTGGTACTGTGACTGGATCTGCGCCTTCAGCTTTTCTCGCAGCGGAGCGATCCCTTGAGTCGGCGAATACGCGTTCTTGCCAGCTTGGATCGCTTCAATACACGCTTGCTTGATCGGGTCAGGAACATCGAAGTCTGGCTGTCCAATGGAAAGATTGATTGGATTTTTAAGCGAGGCGGCTAGATCGAATACTTTGCGAATTCCGCTGGAGGAAAAAGTGCGGCAGCGGTCGGCGATCCAGTGTTGGTGATCAGAAGTCATCTTTGAATGCAAGGAGTTGTATCGATTCGAACTGTTCCATCAAGCTTGCGAAATAATCCAGTTCGTTTAACCGTCAGCCGTAGGCGTACGCGAAATGGAAGCTCGCACCTCGCAGGCTAACGATTAGAAATTCATGGAACAGTATTGTGTGTTAGTTAAAAACGGTGGCTCGAAAGTAGAAAGAGTTTGCCGAGATAATGCAAGAGGTTGTAAGCTAGGCCTCCATTGAAACCTTTATGTTCGCGCGAGCGATTTGCGTTTGCGCAGATAGACCGCTACCGCTGCGATAGCGGCACAGCCGCCCGAATAAGGTTCGGGCACTGCGGTAACGTTTGCGGCAAAGGCTGCAATTTCTTGCGTATAGTTCCCGAGATAGGTTGCACCAGCTCCCAGTATGACCGTCTTGTCGTCGTTTTGCAAAACAAAACTGTTGATGCCCAGCAGCACTAGTTGATTGTTGATTTCGGCGAACATCGGAGCTCCTGAGTCGCCACCGCGCAAGCTCGCTTCATAAGCCACGAAATTGGTTGATCCGGGAGCATCCACCCATGTGATCAGGGCATCGGTCAGACCACCCAAGAACTGGACATCTTCGGCATACCCCGTAATGCGGTTTCGACCGAACGCTTGGTTGCGATTGGCCGGCTGAGCTGCGGGCGATTGGCCGACCAAGTATGCATTCACGTTTTGCAGGGAACCAGCAGACACTACTGAAATTTGGGTGGCGCTGGGGGCCGGCGGGCCAGACAGCGGAGCGGTCGCGATATTGAAATGCGTGATGCTTGCATCGACCGCTGAGTTCAAGCGGCCAATCCAAAGATCCGATGTTCCAATCCTCGTCGAGCTTACGACTTGGCGAACAATCGGTGTCGTGCTTGGATTGTTGTCAGCAAAAAAAGAGATGTTACCCGTGGGCCGAGCATGATTGGCGGACACAATCAGTTCTGGGCTGATCAGCGTCGCCCAACTGCCGCCAGCAGATTGACCGATTCCGCTTAGATTAAATTGGCTGGCGATGAACTGATTGGAATTGGTGAATCGGTCATTGGTCGCATCGGAGTAGCCGTGAATGACGATATCGGCGGAGGCAGTCCCGGAGCTGATAACGTTGAGCGACGCAAACAGAAGTAAAAGCGACAAGGGAAGTCGGAGGTACATGGTTTGCCGGTCGAGAGAGGAACGTGACAATCAACAGACGATCAATCCCTGATGATATTCCAACAAGCGGAGAATCGCCATTATCGAAAGCACTTTTTCGAAGCAATCGACCAGAATTTTAGTAGCGTGGGTTTTGCGTGGTACCCGTCGTCGTGGGGGTCCCTTGGCCGCTGGCGATAATGCCTGAATTAGCCGTTGAGAGTGTGTTTTGCGCCAGTTTGACGTTCAATGCAGCGACGCGTTGGTAAAGTTCGGGTTGCATGGCATTTAAAGCAAGCGATTGTTGGTAGTTCTGTACCGCTTGCATCGTATCGCCAGCATCCTCGCGCAGCTTGCCCCGAGCGGCCCAGGCCCTGGCGTGATTGGGATCCAAAGCCAAAGCTTCATCCAGCGTCTGTTGGGCCAGTTTGGTTTGGCCGAATTCGGATTGAAGCCGACTGAGTTCCACTCGCGCGTCGACCAGCGTCGGATTGTTCTTGGTCCAGTTCTGCATCAGCGTAAACGCTTTGTCGCTGCGGTTGGTCTCTACCAGCAGGACGGCTAGACCGCGATAGCAATCGGTATGATTGGGGGCCAGCTCCAGGCACTGGTTGTAGAGCACTTCGGCTTGCTCGAGCATCTTGGCATCCTTTTGAGCTTGGCCTAGACGCGAATACGTCGCCGCCAAATTGTAGTAGCTGTCAGGATTGGTCGGATCCGATTGCCGCGCTAATTCGAATTGCTGTAGCGCTTCTGGGTAACGGCCTTGTTGATACAGTTGCAGCCCAAGTCCATTTTGGCCGACGCTGCCCCACCGGCAGCCTGATTGCAAAACCAAGCTGAACACCACGAGGGCGTAGACACAAATTGTGATGGGGTTGGCAACGTGCTTCACCGAAAGATCGCCTTGATCTAGAGCCAAAAAATATTCTTAACTCAAGGTGTGTAGCAACATTTCGGCCGTCGGCTCAAGGTCACTGGCGACAGACTTTAGGCGAATTTCGAAAAAACGCGTAAGTTTTATTGGTAGCAAAACTCGTTGCCAAAAATGTCCTGGCGCAGCGCTTGTAAAAGAGTCCAACGAATGGAGGGAGACCAACAAATGGAACTGCTGGATTCGCGGTCTCTTTTTATTCGTTGGAAGATCGAAAGACCGGGGACGCGCTAGTGTAATTCCTGTAGGAGACCAACGAATGGAGGGAGACCAACGAATTGAACCGCAAGGTGCATGCCAGTTGCAGGTCGTTCTTAAACCTGCGGACGTAAGAAGAACGCAGACAAGCCCAGTAAGACCCAGCCGGCCATGAACGACAGTCCGCCGATGGGAACCAACCAGTGTAACGTCGAACCAGCGATGGCAATCAAATACAAGATTCCAGAAAACAACAAAATCCCCAGCACCATCAAGAAGCTGCTGATGGCAACCAGGCGAGAGCGTTCAACATAGTTGGTCAGCACCATCACCAACAACGCCAATGTATGAAACATGTGATACCGCACGCCCGTTTCCGCTTGGTCGACGCGTTTGACAATGTCCTCGGCCGCAATATTCTGCTGGACGAGTGCTGCTTGCAAGCCGTGGGCGGCGTAGGCGCCGATACCAACCCCAGTTGCTCCCAGCAGAGCAACAATGACCAGCAGAAGACGCGGGAATCGTCCAACGTTTGTCATGTCGTGTGAAGTTTCCATTCCGCTACTTAAGTTGTGCTTTGCGCGAGGATGCGTTTGACGCTTTCGAGCATCGCTTCCATCGCGAAGGGTTTGTGCAAGTAATCGCTCACGCCCAAAGTCTGTGCGTAAGCTTTATGGCGTTCGCCTTCGTTGGCGGTCATCATAATGACGCGGACGGGCTTTTCGATACTCTGGCCAATTTGTTCCAAGACCAAGAAACCGCTGCGTTTGGGCATCATCATGTCCAGCAGTACCAGGTCGGGGTTTACCACTTCGGCCATCGCTAGCCCTTCGTTGCCGTCGACGGCAACGAAAACTTCGTATCCTTGGGAAGTCAGGGCGTATCGGACCGTTTCGCGGATTTCATCATCGTCGTCGATGATCAGAATCCGGGTAGGTGTAGTTGAATCTTTAGGTGGGGCAGACGACACAGTTCATCCTTAAAAACGAGGCAGGCACAGCTTGAGTTTACTCTGAACAAGCTGCGAAAGCTAAATCAGCGATCGACTTAGTTTAAACTACCCGTCAACTTGCTTCTACGGGTTCCAGGCGACTGCGAGAATAGAACTTCTTTTGGAAATCTTAACCAGCAAAGCTTTCCCGGGGTTTTGCTGCAAGATATCCTAATAGGTATGGAACAGAAGCCTTTATCGGAATTGGTGCTCAATTTAGTCAATTCCCCGACCTTTCGGCCGTGTAAACCGAGATCGATTGCCAAGCAGCTTGAAATCGGAGACGACGACTATCGCGAATTGAGGATGACGCTCAAGCGATTAGTCCAACGCGGTTTTCTCAAATTTGGTGCAAACCACCTTATTCATTCAATTCACCAGCCCACGCCGCCTGCCAGTCCTCCGACGGACCCTTCCAATCGGCGCCGCAAGTCATCCCAGCCCCCAAAAACGCTGGCGACCGATGGGGAATTTCCCGATACGGACGTGGCGAGCGAACCGATGGACTCCAGCGGTGATGACGCCGTGCCCGCTCCGCGATCAGCACGCAAAGGTCGGCAGCGTCAGGACAACCTTATTCGGGGAACTTTCCGAGCCGCCCAGGGTGGTTTCGGATTTGTTCGGCCGCTGGATCCAGGCTTATTGGAAAGCATGGACGACATCTTTGTTCCAGCTCGCTTTGTCAAATCCGCGATGGAAGGCGATTTGGTCGATGTCCAGTTGATCAACAGCCGAGGAGGGCAGGGCCGCGAAGGGGCCGTGGTCGAGATTATCCAGCGGGGCCGCCGGAAATTCGTGGGCACCTTTCAAATGGTCAACGAAGAACCTGTCGTGTGGCTGGATGGCGTCGCGATCGATTACCCGATCAACGTCGGCGATATTCGGGGGCTGCCTATCGAGCCGAATAACAAAGTCGTCATGGAGCTAGTAAAGTATCCCGAAACGACCACCACCGGGTACTTCATGCCAGGCGAAGGCGTGATTTTAGAAGTCCTAGGAACCAGTAAGAACCCGGCCGTTGATCTGATCGCGGTGGTCCACCAATTCAACTTGCCCGAAGAATTCAGCGAAGAAGTTCTCAATGAAGCCCGCAGCGTCAGCGATCGCTTTGACGAAAACGATCTGCAAGGCAGGCGCGATGTAACCGCGATTCCAACCCTTACGATCGATCCGGTGGACGCACGCGATTTTGACGATGCGATCTCTTTGTCACGCAACGACGCGGGCAACTGGGAACTGATGGTGCATATTGCAGATGTCTCGCATTTCGTGCAGCCCGGCAGCAAGCTGGATGATGAAGCAGCCGACCGAGCAACCAGCATCTATTTGCCCGACCGCGTCATTCCGATGTTGCCAGAGATCATCAGCAACTCGATCGCTAGTCTACAACCCAACAAGCGTCGCTATGCAAAGACCGCGTTGATCGAGTTTGATGAGTCTGGCATGGTCTTGCACACGGAGTTCTTTGCTTCGGTGATCAAGAACCAGCAGCGGTTGACCTATGAAGCCGTCGATGAGTTCTTGGAGGATCCAACCAAGAACGAGATGTCCGATACGATTCGCAAGCTACTGGGCGATATGTATGTGCTGGCGATGGTCTTGCGCAAGCGACGGATGGACAAAGGGGCCATTGAGCTGAATCTGCCAGAAGTCAAAATCGAACTTGATAAGAACGGCAAGGTCAAGGGAGCTCATCTGCAGGAGTACACAGATAGCCATAAGATTATTGAAGAGTTCATGCTGGCGGCCAATCAAGCGGTGGCTTCGTATTTAACCGAGCTGAACATTCCGTTTTTGCGTCGGGCGCATCCACCGCCACAAGGCATTAAGCTGAAACGTTTGACTGAATTCATTCAAGCGATCGGCATTGAGTGTGGCAACATGCAGAATCGTTTTGAGATTCAACGTGTGGTCGACAGTGTTCGCAATACGCCGCTGGAGCAAGCGGTCAATTATGCGATTTTGAAAAGCATGTCGAAAGCGGTCTATCAGCCGCATGAAGAACGCCATTACGCACTGGACATGACCAACTACTGTCATTTTACCAGCCCGATCCGTCGCTATCCCGACTTGATTGTGCATCGCATCCTGCAGGCCATCATTGACGGGAAATCGCCGAACGCTTCGGTCGCGGTATTGACCAGGCAAGGCCAGCATTGCAGCGACCGCGAAGTCAATGCGGAGTCTGCCGAGCGGACGTTGGTGCGAATCAAGCTGTTGCACTACATGAGCAAACGCATTGGTGAAGTGTTGTCGGGAACTATTACGACCGTCAAGCAGGATCGCATTGTGGTGCAGTTGCATGAAGTGCCCGTGGAAGGCGTGATTTTGCAGCGATCATTGCCTACCGATCGCTATCGATATGATCGTCAGTCGCACAGTTTCGAGGGGCATCGTAAAACCAATCGCTTCCGTTTAGGTGATGCGGTTTCGGTGCGAGTGCATGAAATCGATTTGGCCAAGCGTGAGTTGTTCTTTACGTATGAAGGTCGCTCGAGTTATCAAAAGCCAGGCATGAAGCTCAAGCCGAAGAAACGCAGTGGCAAACGAGCGACGGTGGCGAAAGTGGAACGCAAGCTAGAAGGATCGGCGGAAACTGCACCGAAACGAAAGAGTCGTCATCAGTCGGGCAAGCGTCACGCGCCGACGGGCAAACCAAAACGTCGCCGCGACTAAGCAATCGACTGCGTCTTAACCGTGGAAAGATCATGTCCATACCCAAGTACCTTCCGCACTATACGTTGCAAGACTACCAGCTTTGGGAAGGCGACTGGGAGCTTTGGGACGGCGTCGCCGTCGCGATTACGCCATCACCGTTCGGACGACACCAATGGGTTGTGGGTCAACTATTAACACAGATCAATCTCCAGTTACAGGCAGTGGCATGCCGAGATTGTGTTGCGGTCAGTGAAACGGACTGGGTTATTCAGCGTGATATGATTGTTCGGCCCGACTTGGCCGTCATCTGTGATCAATTCCCGGATCGAGTTATTGAAACGCCACCAGCGCTTGTCGTTGAAGTTCTATCCGCCAGCACCGCCGAGAAAGACCGAACAGCCAAGTTTGACCTTTATCAAAGTGAAGGAGTGAGAAATTACTTGTTGGTCGATCCAGAGAGCGTTGAATCCGCTGTCATGTTTGAGTTGCAAGAGGATCACCGATATCATTCTCGACTTGGCCAGCGATCGTTGGTAGTTCCGTTGCATGACGGCTGTCAGTTGGAATTGGATCTGTCCAAGCTGATGCGATGATATGCAACGATATTCTGAATTGCCGGCCGTTCTTACGGTTTTTCTTGGAAGATGAACTCGTAGAGATTTGCATAGCTCGCGGAGATTTGGTCGACGTCGGGAAACTCTAATTCTTCGTTGACCTTAAGCCACTTTAAGTCTATCGTCGCACTGTGCTCAGTACGCACCTTCTTGCCATCGATCGCTTCTTCATAATGTCCTTTAACTGTCTTTTGAGAAGGCAGATTGAGGCCTTTTATTAGCGTGTGTTTATATTCGAATACCGAACCCCGATCAAATTCGCTTCCTTTGCCCGTGTACGAAGGATTCCGGACCATGCTGAAACGCAATGGTACACCTATGACCTTATCAACAACATCAACACCGACAAAGTTGCTTTCGTTCGTGGCCATACCTCCGTAATGTATTTCGTTGCCTATCTGGCGCACGATCTTCTTTCCGCCAAGCCGGCGAATCATTTCTCCAAAATGCGCATGTCGGTCGAGGTCATTTAGCCGGGTGGACACGTTCACCGAAGTCAACTCGATTAATTCTCTGGCTGGTTCAAATTGCCAAAAGGTTTTTGCATCAGGATGAAACGGGGGCCCGCCTAAATTGTACTGTACCGCGGCACCATTGCGAAAATACTCTACGGCAGTCTTGAAGCCAGGGTTATTTGTAGGCTTCAGCTTTTTAAGATCAATTTCTTCGCTGCTCGCAAAAACCTTGATAGTCGCCTTCACTGCCCACTGCTCAGTTACGCACTTGACTATCCGGAAATGCTCTTCCTCAAAGGATTGTACATTGCGCCCCTCGGATTTGATCAGCTTCTTTCCCGATTGATGGCGTATCACATCATAGTTCTCGGTTGCTTCAAGTCTTGCGATGTGCGCTTGCAGTAGATTTGTCGCATTATCGTCCGCCAAAATTATCATGCGAGCATCCCAGTTGATTACGAAACCGATGGACACCGCTAATCCAATACAACACCTTTGGAACATAACCCGAACCCTTTTAGGGATAAGACGCTCTAAATGAATAGGATTTTGGCTGCGCACAGGAAACGCATCTGTGCGCAGCCAAGTTACTCGGAGTAGCGAAGGGAATGTGCATTCGAAAGATTGGTCATCTTTCAACGTTGCCGCTAATAACTGGTGCAGTTTGCTCCAGATGCCTGAGTTCCGTACATCTCGTGAAAGCCTATTGTCGCTTTGCAGTGATAAAGCTGATAACTGCCATAGTCATCGACCTCGTTGAAATTAATCTCGCAAGTCGAAACGTGATAACACATCGTCAAAGGGCCGTCAGATATTTGCGATTTACCATGCACGCCTTGTCCTCCATTGTAGGCCTTGGAATGATGCACTGGATTTAAAATGGCTTGAGTATGGCTACTGCATGGAACGTAAACAGAATGCCGTAATGTCGAACAAACAGTTCCAGAATATGGGTTGTAATTGTGTGAGCATGGTTGAGATCCATTCACAATACAATCCGCCATTACACTATTCTGTATCGCTGTATTTGCGAGAGCGATGCCGACTACCATCATCAGTTTTGAGATACTTCGTTTCATTTTTCTACCCTATTGATTTCTACTTCAGAACCTAGTTTTGAAACAACAGTCGAATTTGCGGACCAGCCAGCCAATCAACGTCTCATTCCACCTTCATTTTCAACTTGTACTCGGAGCCAGATGCGACCACGCTAATCTCAGCCTCTTTAGGCAACTTCTTTGTCTCCGGATCCAAAAGCAACTGAATCTTTACATCATAAAGCTGCTGGGTCAGCTTCTTGCTTTGAACCTTACCCCCGGGCGGATTGGCCAGCCCAATGCGCGGTGCGTCCTCGGGAGTTGGGACCAAAATCGGGTCGAGTCTTACTAGTCCTTTGCCGATCCAGAAATCGGAATGCTCGTCTTTGCTGAAACTGATGGATGAAGGCAGAATGGAAATCGGCAATGGGTTGATAACCTTCACGGGAATCGTCAGTTTGGGATCGCGGGCTGCTTGGCTGGCATCAATCGTCGATTTGTCGACGATGCTAATGATCCCTTCCGTGAGATCGGGTGGAACGTCGCTAGAATCGCAAACGCCTTTGATAAACGCCTTGAACGGTCCTCGCAGCTCCATCGACCATTTTACAAAACTTAATTCGGGTGTGGCGACGACGCCCAGCTTTTCAAGCTGAACGTTACGACCTGCGAACAACTCCAGGTCGAAGATGACTTTCTCGCCCTCCATGTTGGCCGCCCAGGTAGGCGGGACGCGAAAAACGGCTTCCCGACCACCACTGAATCCTAAAGCATCGGATATGAGACTGGAGACGATCAACATCACCGGACGCTCGCGACCCTCAACCTCCAGGTCGATGCGATATTGCATGCCGGGCTGATAAGGTTTGGTTGGTTCGGTTAGCACCACCAGCGGAGCACTTTGGCCAACGGCAATCGGTGGTGGAACGGATACTAGTTCCGTGCAACCGCATTGCGGTTTGATGCCCTTGATGCGAAACGGCTTGGAAGTCTCATTGTTCAAGATGAGTGTGTACTTGGTCTTTTCACCGGTTTTCTGCTCACCTACCTGGATCATCTTCGGATTGTACGGGTCATCATCGTCGGTAAAAGTGACTTCGGTCGTGGAGCGAGGTTGGTCGCTTACCGGCGTCCAAGTAGGTGGTATCTCGTCGAACGGCACCGGTTCTTGAGCACTCGCGGGCTGCGCGTGCCATGACCAAGAGAGGGCGAGAACCGTCAGTATCGTCGTGAGCTTTTCGCGACTGCTAGTTTTCTGAGCATCCGATACCTCCGGGATGTTAGTCATATTTGCATTCCTACGATGTGACTGCACTTTCAACAGAACTGTGACGAGGGCGGGTTGGTTCCGAATTCCGCGGGCGGATTTTAGCAAAGTTGCCGAAAATCCAGTTTTGGAATTTGTAAAATGGGAGGAAGGTAGTAGTTCGTAAAAGCTTGCCAGGAAGAGGCTTAGAGCGCAATCTCTGATTTTTTTTTTGTGCTGCGCGAATGTTGTGGGTCAGTTCCGCCGCCGATATGCTCATACGTACGAATTGCGTTTCACTGCGGTCCTCTTCCACGTAGGTGATTTATGCTCTCTCTTCCACAACCATTCTTGGATGAATTGTCGCTGATCTGCTCGCCCTGGACGATTGTATCCAACGAGCAGCAGAGTAAACGTTGGCTTGTCGCAACGGAATTAGCTAGAAACAGTACGCTGCAGTGCAGCAAGTGCCGTGAGCTTTCGCCACGATATGATTTGCTGCCGCCGCGTTTGATCCGGCATGTCGATTATGCTGACCAGCAAGTGTGGATGCGAATCCGCATTCCACGTATTTTGTGTTCCACGCATGGTGTGCAAATGGTTCATCAGAGTTTGGTTCGCCGCTCAAGTCGATTCACGGTCGCCTGCGAGCAATGGATGGTGTCTCGCATAGTTGATGGCGTTTCACAAGCCAAATTGGCGATCAATCTTGGGATAGATCGCGGTACGCTTGAGCGATTGTTCTTCGGCGCTATCGCAGGGTCGCAATCGTCAGTTCACGCCAAAACGTAACCGTCGCGTTATACTTTAGTCGAATCACCGAATCCTATGTTCTGCTAGCCCGTCATCTCGACTTATGAAACTCGGAATTAGTCCAATCGTGGACTTTGCATTCGCAAAGGTTTTCGCTTCGCCAGAGAACAAGCTGGTCTTAATCGCATTTCTCAATGCAATCTTGCAACTGGAGCATCAGGTCGCTGATTTAACCCTCCAAAATCCCTTCAACATCAAGGATTTTGAAAACGACAAGCGTACTATCCTTGACATTAAAGCGATTGATGCTCGTGGGCGCATCTTAAATGTCGAGATGCAGCTTGCTATTCACGGCAGTTTTGTTCAGCGCATCGTGTATTACGGATGTGAGTTGTACGCTGATCAATTACGTCAAGGCGATGACTATGATGTGCTCAATTCGGTATATTGTATTTCGATTGTTGAACGGAAGCTTTGGCGCGATTCGATGCAGGTTCACCATCGTTTCAGGTTGATGGATCAGCCATCAGGAAGAGTTTTAGAGGACACATTGGAGTTTCACACGCTGGAACTTGGGATGTATAATGTGAAAGAGTTGGAACTGGCAAACGCTAGTGCTGCGGATCGTTGGTTGTATCTGCTGCTTTATGCGCAGGACTATGAGTCGCAGCGGTTGAAAGAGCTGTTTCCTGAGCTTGCGTTTTTGAAAGCGATTGAGACGCTCATGGAAATTTCAGAGAAAACAGAGGACAAAGCAATGTACGACGCCCGCCAAAAAGCCAACCGCGATTACGAGTATTTTATGAAAGCCGCCTTACGCGAGGCCGAGCAGCGTGGTGAGCAGCGTGGTGAGCAGCGTGGTGAGCAACGTGGTGAATTGCGAGGGATTCAGATTGGCGAAGCTCGCGGAAAGATACGTGCTCTGCAAGCCATTCTGCTGATACCTGAAATAACAGATGCCGATTTTTCTATGCTTGATCAAGTTGCCATCGACCAAATGATCGCTGACTTGCAGAGCCAACTGAGATCTCGTTCGTAGTCTACCTGTTTTTGCGAGGCATGAATCGTTGCTGTCACAGCGTTGCTGCTCTGCGAGGTGTCTGGGCTCCTGCCGTTCTCACTCTTGTTGAGGCTGTTAATAGCGCCCTCGAGAGATGGGATTGGTGGCGGCAGCGTTGGGATGGTTGATGGGCGAGGCAGCATCTGCGGCAGGCTTTTCGACCGGGCCGTTGTATTCGATGATCAGCAGTGCGTCGGCGCGACTTGGTGGCGCGCTGGGTACGAGTTTGCCTAAGCCAAACAGGCCAGGGTTACCTTGCGCATTTAGGATAGTCGATCGAGTGCTATCGGCTGGCGGTGCGACGACTCCGCATGAAAGTACCAACGTTTGGTCGGCGGGCCATTGGAACCGCTCTTCCAAACGCCAGGACATCAGTTGTGGAACTGTGATCTGAAGCGCCTGCATGGCTCCGTTGGCACCGGGCATGTTCACAGCGACTGGATTCATCTTTTCCACTTGGTCCAGCGAGCACTGCACAACCATATCGATGGTCCGCTCATCGGGTGAGAGCATGGGAGCTAGCTTGATTTGGTAGCCTTCGCGAATTGAGGCGTTGACGGGGACATACGTTGGCACGCCGTTGGGTTGCTGGATCTGATCATAGGAACGAGCGTAGGAGACTGTGCGAAGATTCTCGATGTATTGCGGCTGTCCATTGACCGCTTGCAATCGAGCTCCGGCCACTTCCGCGAAATCGTTGCGAGCGCGTAGCGTGGCCATCAGCATCGCGGTTTGTTCTTTGCCCAGCAGCCAGCCTTGCAGTCCCGGTGACTTAGGATCGACTGCTCGCATCCACGATAGCGTCGTGGTGCGCCAGTTCGGCGAGCCAATCAGAACAACGCGTGCGGTAAAGTTCTGCGGCTCGATGCTGCCATTGACAAAGCGTTCGTAGACTTTCTTGACGGCTTGGTGGATGCCATCGTTGTGATACACCGCTAATGAATCGCGATTGACCGACAGGATGCCCATCGGTTCATGGAACCAGATGTCGGTGCCAGTTTCGCGCAAGATCCAGTCGACAATCGCTTGCTGGGGTTTGGGATGATTCTTGAGGTGTTGGGTATAGGGGCGGATGTCATACGTTGCCCAGTACTGGCCAGCCGATGCATCGAGTGCTCGCGTCGTTGCGCGAGAGATAGATCCCAGACCAGCGGCATTGCTACCGAAGCCTGTCGAAGTGGCAGAGCTTGCGGCCGACGACCCATTGCTCGGCAGATTCGCTGGCGAACCACTGGTGTTACCTACGTTTGGTGATGGCAGAGAATTCGCGTCGCCAGCGCTGCCGGAGTTGCTTGGCAGTGGCATGGCCGATAGCGAGGGTACCTGCATCGAATCTGAGGTTTGAGAAAACGCGTCTCCCATAGCCATCGCCCAAAAGCAGATGACGACGGTGAATCGGATGCTGAAGTGGCAATGCATGGTAATGTCCCGTATAAAACTGAAGAATCGTCCGGAGTGTAGGGAAATTCTTTGCGTCAAGGGAAGAGGGGATCCACTGCATAAACGCGTCGCAATAGCGAAAAGCCGCAAATTCCGGGGCCGCCGGATCGTTTTGGAGGTGAGAATTCAATGAAGTTTCGAAGGCAAAACTTGACTCGGCTTGCCGCAAGGCCGACAATGCACCTTTCAGAACAAACCGCTTTCCGCGAAGCTTTGCAAGGTAAACCGATCTATGGCATCCGACGTCGGCAATCAAGACGCAGTGGAAGAGTTGGTGCGATTAGGCAAATCGACGCTCCAGCTTTTGGAAATGAAGGAGCAGGCAGCGAAAATTGGCGCGGCCAAATTAGAACTGCAATCCATCCTGGCCGAAGCGGAATCGGGCAAGACCGAGCAACTGAAGGAGTGGCTGCAGGCACATGCCGATCTCGCCGATGTAAAAAATCCCACGCCGGTTGTCAGTCCCGCTCCGGTGATGACACGCGCTGAAGAGCTTATCAGTGCTAAGCACGCGGGCATCCACGAGCCTACCGACGAAGTAGTATTGTCAGCGCCAGCGGAAGCTAGCGATTGGACCGATCTGCTATTGGCATCAAGAGCTCGACGGTCCGTGGCGGCCCAAGAGGTAGTGACCAGCGACGCAGGCATCACTCCCGCATCAGAACTTTCGGCCGACAGCGGAACAAGCCAAGCCAACGGTCCACGTTTTGTGCCACCTGATGACCCTGCCCGAGCTTGTATTCTGACCGCGCCGCTAACATCGACGGCCCGCCCGAAACAGGAAGGGCAAGTCAAGAGCACGAAGCTGCTGTTGGATGACAAGAAGCCTTCCAAGCCTGCTCCTAAAGTCGCCTTCGATGTAGCGCAAGCGATGTCGACCGAGGAGGACGAGAGTAAAGGCAAACGTGCGATACGTTGGCTGACCGGCAGTGTCGGCGTCAGTCTGGCGGTACACATCATTCTAACGATCGGTTTGGGTTTGGCTGTTTATAGCATTTCCCAGCCGCCCGAGCCAATTCGAATCACTTCGTCGAATTACGAGGAGGTGCAAACGCTGGAAGCACCAATTGAACTTGAGCAGATCGAGCAACTGGATGTGACCGAAGTTTCGACCCAAATGCCAACGCCGATGGTTTCATCAGCGTTCGATTCACCCGCCACGACAAATCTAGCGATGGCGGAATCGGCCATCGGACCGATCTCTGCTCCCATGAGCAATCCTGTCGGGTCGGCCGTATCACAAGCGACCGGAGCTGTTGGAGGCAGTGGTGATATGATGGGAGCCGTACAGTTCTTGGGAGTCGGCGCGGCGGGGAACACCTTCGCGTTTCTAGTGGACAACAGCGGTAGTATCGCCGCTGACGGTGTGTTTGATATGGCCAAGACCGAACTGATGCGAGCGGTCCAAGCGCTCAAACCGACGCAACGTTTCTTTGTCGCTTTCTTTGGCGAGGAACTGCAGGTCATGGTCATCGATGGTGGCAAACCCAGCGACTATCCAGTGTACGCGACGCCTGAGAATATTCAGAAGTTGGGCCGTTGGGTCCTGGGCGTGAAGATTCAGAAAGGTCGCCATCCTGGGGACGCCATCGAGTTGGCGATTGAGAAAGACCCTGATGCGATCTTCTTGCTGTTTGATGGTGCCACAATGATTGACTTGCCCGAACGCGTGAAGAGAGTGAATCGCGTCTTTGACTTGATTTCCGGTGAGCGACCGAAGGTGCCAATCAATACCTTGCGCTTTCCGCCGAGCAAGTCGGATGCGAAAGATGAACCGAAGTTTGATGCGATGATGAAAAAGCTTGCGGCAGAAAATGGCGGTACGTATCGTTATGTTCCTAAGCCAAATAAGCCAGTGCGATAGCGCTTTGGGTACTCAGCGGGCGGAGCCGCTGAGCTACGAGTAAGCCAGTGCGATAGCGGTTTGGGTACTCAGCGGGCAGAGCCGCTGAGCTACGGGAGATGTAAGTTCTCAGCGGGCGGAGCCGCTGAGGTACGAGTGGATTCTCAGCGGGCGGAGCCGCTGAGGTACGGCGGAGCCGCTGAGCTACGTAAGGCTGAATCCAGTTTGGCCGCGATGCATCAAGTAATGATCGGCGATTGCACAAGCGACCATGGCTTCTCCGATCGGAACAGCTCGGATGCCCACGCAGGGATCATGTCGACCCTTGGTCATCACGTCGACTTCTAGACCGCCAGCGGTGATCGATTGACGTGGAGTGAGAATCGACGAAGTCGGCTTGACTGCAAACCTAGCGACGACGGGTTGGCCGGTCGAAATGCCGCCCAGGATGCCACCGGCGTGATTGCTCAGAAACATGGGTTTGCCGTCGGCACCGATCCGAATCTCATCGGCGTTATCTTCGCCTTGCAACTGGGCTGCCGCCATACCATCGCCGATTTCAACTCCTTTGACGGCATTGATACTCATCAAATGTCCGGCGATGTCTTGATCCAGTTTCGCATAGATAGGAGCGCCCAATCCGGGCGGCACCCCTTCGGCGACGACTTCGATGATCGCTCCCACCGAGGAGCCCGATTTGCGGATCTTGGCTAGTTCGTCAGCCCACAATTCTGCGGTTGCTGCGTCGGGGCAGAAGAAATCATTTTGGTTGACTTGATCCCAGTCCCATCGCGAACGATCAATCGCATGTGTTCCCATTTGGACCATGGCGGCACGAACGCTCAAGCCGGGGACAACCAACCGAGCCAGTGCGCCAGCGGCGACGCGGGCGGCGGTTTCTCGAGCGCTGGAGCGTCCGCCTCCACGATAGTCTCGGATTCCATACTTCACGTCGTAAGTAAGATCGGCGTGACCTGGGCGATAGCGATCTTTAATCTCAGAGTAATCTTTGGAGCGTTGATCGGTGTTCCAAATTAGCATGGAAATCGGCGTGCCCGTGGTGACCAGTTTGCTCGGATCGCTTTCGCTGGGCATGACCCCGGAGAGCACTTGGACCTCATCGGCTTCCTTACGCTGAGTCGTAAATTTGGACTGGCCTGGCTTTCGGCGATCCAATTGCGTTTGGATTTCCGCGATGGAGAATTCAATACGGGGGGGGCAGCCATCGATGACGCAGCCAAGTGCCGCGCCGTGGCTTTCGCCCCAGGTGGTGACGCGGAACAAGTGCCCGAAAGTATTGAAGGACATACGCTACTCGCTGAATTTGCCGCAGATAAGCGTCGCGTTGTGCCCGCCGAATCCGAAGCTATTGTTCATCGCGTATTGAATGTGCATTTCGCGTGGATGGTGCGGAATATAATCTAAATCGCAATCTGGATCGGGGAAATCGAGATTGATGGTGGGTGGCGCGATGTTGTTGTAGCAGGCCAGAATCGAGAGGATCATCTCGATCGAACCGCTGGCTCCTAGAGCATGACCCAAGTGGCCTTTGGTGCTGGAGATCGCAACCTTGTAAGCGTCCTCTTTAAAGACGGACTTCACAGCGACGGTCTCCGCTTTGTCGCCCAGTGGAGTGCTGGTACCGTGGGCATTGATATAGCTGATCTGGCTGGCACTGAGTTTTGCATCGGCTAGTGCGTTGGACATAGCGCGACCGGCTCCGCGTCCTTCGGCATCGGGAGCTGTGATGTGACCGGCGTCGCAGGAACCGCCGTAGCCAAGCACTTCTGCATAGATCTTGGCACCGCGAGCTTTGGCGTGCTCTAGTTCTTCGAAGACCAAGACGCCCGCACCCTCGCTTAGCACAAAGCCATCGCGCTGGGTGTCAAAGGGGCGGGAAGCCTTTTGTGGCTCGTCATTGCGAGTGGACAGAGCCTTCATATTGGCAAAGCCAGCTAGGCCCATCGACGTAATGGCTGATTCGGTACCGCCGGTCAGCATCACATCGGCTTCGTTGTAGCGGATGGCTTTGAGTGCGTCGCCCATGGCATTATTGCTGGAGGCGCACGCGGTAGCAACGGCGAAGTTGGGGCCACGTAAACCGTAAGCGATACTGATATGACCGCCGGCGGCGTTGAGCATCATCTTGGGGATCGTGAATGGGCTAACGCGATCAGGACCTTTGGTCAAAAGACGCTGGTTCTGCTCTTCGATTTCGTGCAGGCCCCCAATACCGCTGCCGAGGATCGCTCCGCATCGATACGAGTCTTCTTTCGCGAAATCAAGACCGCTATCCCGCACGGCTTGCAAGGCGCCGAACATGGCAAATTGAACGAAGCGATCCAGACGATTGATCTCTTTGCGATCCACAGCCGCAGCAGGATCAAATTCGACGCATTCGCCACCGAATTTGACCTTGTGAGGTGTAGGATCGAGAAGGACCAAGGGCCGGATGCCACTGCGCCCGGCCAAGATCGCTTGCCATAGCCCGTCAACGTCGTTTGCAAGTGGCGTAACACAACCTAAACCGGTTACGACAACCCGACGACTCATGCTGGCTAGTTACCCTGATTCTTTTCGATATAGTCAACAGCTTCGCCCACGCGCTGAATCTTTTCAGCGGCATCTTCTGGGATGCTGATATCAAACTCTTCTTCGAGTTCCATTACCAGTTCCACAGTGTCCAGCGAGTCTGCTCCTAAGTCATTGACGAAGTGAGTGTCACGGCTGATTTTCTCTTTGTCGACTCCGAGCTGTTCGGCAACGATATCGACAACTCGTTCTTCAACAGTTGCCATAGAGGGATAACCCTTTCCAACGAATCAAAATAACTAACAAAAAACAACACTTAAGAGCAAAAACCACGGGGTTTTCGTTTAACGATAAGGAGGCAGCTTACTTTACGCGAGGTTAAACTCGTCAAGCTAACGCCTTGTCATTAAACAAACTGCCAGCTTTCGCCAACAGTGAATCAATTTGCACTTACACGATCAAACATAGAGGATTCTAGCAAAACTGGTCAAGCCTTGAATCGGCCTAGCCCGTCATGCCGCCATCCACCACCAATACCTGTCCTGTAACATAGCTGGCTGCAGGACTTGCCAGAAACAACACACATGCAGCCACATCGTCTGGATTGCCGAGCCGATTGGCCGGAATCTTTGATTTGACTTCCTTCAGAATATCATCTCCGAGCGCCTTGGTCATATCGCTTTCGATAAACCCAGGAGCGACGGCGTTTACCGTTACTTTTCTTTTGGCCAGTTCCTTGGACAGCGATCGCGTCATGCCAATCATACCTGCCTTGGTCGCAGAATAATTCGTTTGCCCGGCGTTCCCAATCACTCCGGAAACGCTGGACATGTTGATGATTCGACCATAGCGTTTTCGCATCATCAAACGCGAGGCCGCACGGCTGCATAAAAAGCAACTTGTCAAGTTCGCGGCAATAATGTCGTCCCACTGCTCGTCGGTCATTACCGGCAGTAATGTATCGCGAGTGATCCCCGCATTATTTACTAAAATATCGAGTTTGCCATGCTTTTCTTCGACATCGGCGAAAAGCTTTTCGACGTCCGCTCGATTGGTCACGTCGCATTGCACTGCCTCGGCATTTCCGCCACTGGCCTGAATAGTGGCTACCGTTTCCGCAAGCTTGTCAGTGTTTCTTGCCACACAAACAACAGTCGCTCCGTTGCCGCCCAAGCGAATAGCGACAGCCTTACCCAGCCCCTGCGAGGCGCCGGTAACAATAGCGATCTGTCCCGACAGGTCGGCGGTCAGCCCAATAGGTTCAATACTCATGCGAGGTTAACTGGAATACAAAGGAGAGGCAATTTCTGCGAGCCAGAGAATATAGCGGTCCGGAAAAGAAGTGATACCCCTTTTGCAAGCCGTAATCCAATTTCGGTCCGTATCTCGCCCTGGAGCTTACTCGCTGATCGACTCGCACGCAATCTTGCGTTCGATTCGTTTGAGCGTGCCGGCCAAAACACGACCGGTGCCTAGCTCATAAAACTGGCTGATTCCAGCGGACAGGAGATTGCGCAGCGTCTGTTCCCACAAGACGGGTGAAATCACTTGTTTGGCCAAAAGCCCTGTGAAATCTTGCGCACTGCAGTGGGATTGGGCGTCGACATTGCAATAAACCGGCAGGCTCGCGTCGGATAAGTTTGCTTGCGAAATCGCAGCGGCCAGCGGTGCCACTGCGGGTTCCATCAGGCTGGTGTGGAACGCGCCAGCGACGGACAGTCGGATAAATTTCATTGCCCCAGCTTCGGTCGCAACGCTTTCCGCTGCCGCCAGAGAGTTGAGGTGGCCAGAAATTGCAATGTTTCCGGGGCAAAGCAGATTGGCGACTTGCAGCACTTCGCCTGGTTGCCTTGCTTGATCGCAGATCGCTTGGACTTTTTCGGTTTCTAGGCCGAGAACGCTGGCCATCCCACTGGGTTGCAGGTTGGCCGCAGCTTGCATGGCTTGCCCACGAGCCTGGACCAAGTGCACGCCGTCCTCGAAAGATAGAGCTCCGGCGGCGGTCAGTGCGCTGTATTCGCCAAGGCTGAGACCAGCGACCGCTTGCACGCCTTCCAGCAGATCAGGCCGCTCGGCTCGCAGTGTTTCAAGGACCGCTATCGAATGGACATAGAGTGCGGGTTGGCAGCAGTCGGTTGCGTTGAGTCTTTCCAGTGGACCATTCTTGCACAGGTCCAGGAGGTCATAGCCTAGGACTTCTGAGGCGCGTGTAAATAGGTCCATCGCCGCTGGGCTGCGGCCAGCCAGAGCAACACCCATATCGAGCGACTGGGCTCCCTGGCCGGGAAATAATAGAGCTTTTGCTGTCACGTTGTAGAATCAGGCTGCGACAAAAGAGAATGGATGGACAGCGGGAATTACGCTTGCTCGTCCATCTGGACGACCACTCGTCCGCCGTAAAAGCCGCATTTTGGGCACACAACATGGGTTGGCACCGAGTGCGAGCAGCGTGGGCAAATGCACAATTGACGTGGCTTCTTGTGGTGATGCGAACGTCGCTTGTTACTGCGGGAATTGGAATGTCGACGCTTTGGAACTGCCATGGCTAAACAACCGTTTCAAGAACTCAGCCCAACTCAAACAGGGGCTGCGCTTCCAGGAAATTTCGAATCAGTTAAATGAAGGTCCAACAGGGTAAAAACAGGACTGTGTTTTGTCAAGCGACAATCGGGGAAAACTAACCCACGCGGCGGCGCAACTCTCCGCCTTGGCAAACTCGCAAGATTTCCGGGTAGTAAGCGGCGAAGAACGCTTCGTGGTCGGAAACCACTTCGGTCGCGATTGCCGCTGGAACATGATCCACCCAGCTAAAAAGGTCAAGCTTTTCTGGGGTACAAACCGGTGCTGTGGAAAGGCCAGAGTTCGCCAACGCGGGCATCGGACGCGTGTTCTCAGGTTTGCCCACGTAGGGCAAATAGCGATGGGTTCGCCGGGGGGGGCGGTCCGCGTCAAGGAATGTGCGAACTAAATCGACGGTGCAGGGCGTACCGAAAAATTCGCAGATGCCTCGCAAGGTTACCGCCGGGAAAGCTGCAAAATCTTCGACACGAACATTCCGAATCGCAAGGATTTCGGTCGGATGGCTAGCAAGCTCCGCTTGGGTTGCCATTTTGCTAACCAAAGCGTGGAACGTATGACGGATTCCCGCTGATCCTTGTTTGCGCCAGCGAGTTTCCAGCGGTTGGGCCTTGCGAGGCAGTTTGGCTGATTGGCCGCTGCCGACTTCCTTTGAGTCCGTCGATGTTTCGCTCAGTTGCGCGCAATTGGCCAGCATCGCCAGGGGGTTGCGGACTAGATGCACCGCTTTGATCGCCGGGCCAGCGGTGTGGGGCAGGGGCGCCAGCGGCAGCGTGTGCGTATCTTGCAAAACGCGGAACACTTGTTCGCCCTGCAAGTTGGCATACAGCGTCAAACGGCTTTCCAGCCAGCGATCTCCAGCAAATTCATTCGTGAGAAAGTACACCTTCGGCACCCAAGACTACTTAAAAAGATATCGAATTCGACGAAACGTTCCGGCGAGAGGTGCTTGGTAGCAGAAGACCGGCGGTGAAATCAACCCGTTTGCCCGCGTTAGTTTTTACGATCTAGGAAACGCAGGCAATAAAAATAGATTATCGCCAGCTCTAGCTTACTTGCTGCAGGGAAAAGTCAACAATTATTAACGTACGCTAGGCTTCCCACTTGCGTATAGCAACGGCGGCTGATTGGCCCTGAGGCGAACATGCGAGATGGATAAAGGCATCGCCAGCAGGCTCCGCTTCTTTCGCTATCCTGATCGGACACTCGGTGTCGTGTTTTTCGGAATTCAGGGTGGCGAATAGTTTTCCGTCGCGGAGCGCCAAGCAACTGGCGATAATCTCGACCGCCGCAGAACCTGCCCCCAAATTCCCGAAGTAGCTTTTGGCTGCGACGACTGCGGGTTGAGCTTTGGCGGTGTTTTCGGCGATCGCCAGGGATTCGCTCAGGTCGCTGGCTTGGTCGCCGCGTCCGGCGGCGTGGATATGCAATTTGGCATCAGGCGATAATTTGGCTCGCTGCAGCACGTTCTGCAGGACATTGGCTGTGGCGCTGCGGACATGGTCTCTGCCAGTTCGACGTCCGACCGTGGACGAACTGGTGGCAAGGACCTCGCCATAGATCCGAGCGCCACGTTTCTGGGCGTGCGAGAGCGACTCTAACACGAACGCGCCGGCACCTTCGCCCAGCACGATCCCGTCGCGATCGATGGCAAATGGCCGCGACATTTCCGCTGGATTATCACGATCTTTGGCCAAGGGCTCTTGGCCTGCGACGTGAACCAGCCGCAGCGGTTCAATGCGAGAGCCGGTCGCACCAACGATCATCACATCGGCGGCCCCACGTCGAATTGCGGAAGACGCTTCGCCAAAGGTGAGGCTGGTGCTCGCTTCACGTACGGTAATCGAGTTGCTTGGTCCACGCAGGTCGTTAAAAATCGCGACGTGACTGGCTGGCATATTGGGCAGAAATTTCAACAGCCACAGCGGGTTCACCTGCAATCGCCCCGTGCCAGGCCAAAGGCTCATGTTGAAGCGATGCTCTGAATCACAGCACGCTTTTACACCATCGGTAAACTCTTCCGGCCGGGTCAAAATGTAATCGCAGCCATAGGTGATGCCGCTGCGGTCCGGATTTAGGTTGGCGGTCGAAAGGGAGGCGTCGTGGAGCGCCAATTGGCAGGCGGCGACCCCCATCTCGATTTCGCGGCACATCAGCTTTTGGCTTTTCTTGATGGAACGCTGCAGGCCTTTTTCCAGAGGGCCGAACTGCTCGATGTCGCCAGTGAAATCCCAGCATTCTGCGCCATGGCTGACGCCAACGGCTTGGCCTGGAATCGAGCGGAACTCGCGGATACCAGACTTTTTGGCGAGCAACGATTCCCAAAGCGCCGGCAGGCTGCAACCTAGCGGCGAGATGACTCCCATGCCCGTGATAACGATTTTTTCCGAATTCGAGTCCATAAGTCCTGCAGGCGAAAACAAAGCTCCCTGTTCGCGCATGCGCGGTTGAGCAACTGTCTGTTAGAATATCGACCGTGATTGTAGCTTTACATTGCTGCTTGCGAAGGATGGTAAATGGACTTCAGCCCAGGTAAATTTTTTGCCAGCTTTCGGGGATGGTTACGCAGGACTCACCCCGCAGAACCTACGGATGTCCGCGAGAATGTGGGCCAGTATGGCGAACGACTGGCAGAGGAATTATTGCGCAAATCAGGCTATCGAATCATCGGCCGAAACGTTCGCAATACCGCAGGCGAAATAGATCGGATTGCCGTTCAAACGTTGAAAAAGCGTCGCGTGATTGTTTTCGTGGAGGTGAAAACGCGGCTTCATATGGAGTCGGGAGCTGGGCCGTCTGATGCAGTTGACCAGGCTAAACAGCAGCACGTGACCAACGCGGCGTTGTGCTATTTGCGTAGCAAAAAGTTGTTGGAGCATTCGGCTCGATTTGACGTGATTGAAGTCATCGTGAATGGCCCCGGTGGCACGCCTGCTTTACGCCATTTTGAAAACGCATTTGAAGCGGTCGGGAAATTCCAGATGCATCGTTAGGCGGGAATTAGATTCAAGGACATCCGATAGACATTTTTTGGTGGGGCAATATTTCGTCATATAATTTCCTACCTAGCCGACCGCAACTACTTCAACTCCACTATTGCTAGTAGCATGCATAGACTGTTGCTTTAATTTAGAACGGACTAATCCAGGCGGGCCGAAGTCTGTGTCAAGGAATAGGTGGGTCCGATGCTGGAGATAAGTAGGAAACAAGCAAGCGTCAATCAGACGTTGGTTGGTTCATTTCGGAAGGAGAGTAGTCGCCATTCCTTCAAGGTTTTCGTAAACTCAAGCGGTGTCAAGCCAAGCAAAAAAGTAGGGGAGAAAAATACATTAAGACCACTTTTCTCTCGCACTGTTTTTGTCATCAAGGCCGCCAACTCATTGATCGTACCTCCAGGCAAGTGGAAACTAGACAGCGGTTTGATGATGTTGGACAGGAGCTTATCGGGATCATTTGGGTTTAGTTGTTGCCAAAGGGAATTGCCTATCAGTTGAAGGTGAAAGGCACCGTATGTAAATTCTTCTGTGTTCCAGTTTTTGGGATCAACGGTTTTTTTTGTAATTAGGATTGGCCTGACCACTACCGCGTCGACTAGGTCGCTAATTGCATTGATCGCTGCCGAGCTATACTCGGCGACGGCCGATAGAGAGCCTGTCGAGAAGGCAATGATAGTGTTCGCACAGCCTGCCCCCGTGCAATAAGCAGCACAGTTGGCCAACATCGCAAACTCAAGATATACGGTGACTTTGCGAATGATCTGACTTGCTACTAGGAGCGATCCTCGCTTTATTCCAACGTGTTTCCAAAGAAGGCTCAATGCAAGCTCTCTGATGGCCCTGCACTTCGCAATCGATTCCAAACTCATTGGGCCAATCTTGCCGTCACCGAGAAAAACAATGACGAGCTTAAATCGGTTAAAGTTCGACATTGTATGGTAAGCCGCTTTAAATTCACCAAACTTTCGCTTGCCTTCCATGTCTCCAAGTCTGGCTTTAAATCCTTCTTCTGCTGCGGACAGAAAGTATAAAGTGAGACTTCTCCAAGAGCTGGTTGGAATGCCTAGGTAGCACAAAGCCAAGCAAAGTAGGAAGCTCTCATCCTCGATTTCGCCATCAAGAATTTCTGGTTTTCTGGCTTCCGTACTTCTGATCTGTTCCTTGGCTTTCATTGCAGGCGAGTTCACAAAGCCGGACTCTTTGCTACTCCCTAAAACACCAGGAATTCGATGGACTTCCGAGTGCTTCCCAAACGGATTGCTCATTTGTGTACCCTCAAGACTCTGCCGCACGAACTGTTACAACCTACATGGCGGTTGCCGATTGGTTGTGACAAGGGTCTTTAGCGAATTCAAAGAGTCTTTGAGCTTTTTTGGAGAAGTTGGTCTTAGTCAGTCGCTGGGGGGCACGAAGCCGACTTTGCCTGAACCATGAAACGCGGATCAAATAACCCCGCCGTCAATCTGAAGTTGTCCTAATCGGGGGCAGTGTAGGCTGATATCTGAATCCAAGCGTTGCTTTAGCTAGGAGCGGCAAAAAGCCGTTGCAAAGTCTAGGCGAGTTCAATTTGGCAAAGGAAACGGGATTACTAGCAGTCTGCAAAGAATATTTTTTCGACGTTACCTCGCAGTACGTCACGGCCTAATTCGATCGCTTGCTGCTCGCTCCAACCGCGGTCGATAACAAAATCGTCGGCGAGAACTTTGGCCAGGATGCGTCGGTACATCGCAAACTTCGGCTGAATGAATTCCACTTTATAGGCATCGCTGTAATAGCCGACTTGTTTGGTACGTGGGATCGCTTCTAGTCTTGCCTTCAGATCCCGTTCGATAAAGCTAGGCGTATTGCTGTACCACCAGTGGCCGTTGGTCAGCACGTTGGGGAAGATCCAAGAGTAATCGACTAGCTCTTGGTTGGTCACTGATGCCAATACCGATACCGGAAACATCACGCTTGGGAACGAGCGGAAGAGATTGGCATATTGAATCAGCGAAACTCGCGAGTCGTATAAGTCTTGGCCTTGATAGACGCCGTTGGGATAGACTTTGCGAATCACACCGATCATCAAGTCAAATGGCAGCTTGAATTCCTTGCACAATTCGGCCAGTCGCCAGAACGTCCAGTAGCTGAGCAGATGCTTGTTGGTGGCGTCAGCCGAATCGCCCTCCAACATCAGATGTTGGAAAGCAGAGTGGGCTGACATCTTATCGATCTTCATCGGCGCGAAATCGGGTGGTAGTGAGATTGCGCATGCTTTCGCATTGTTTTCTGTGAAATGCTGGAATAGGTGCGTCAGAGCTTGGTCATAGCGTTCCAGCGAATTGATTTCTAGTTTCGAAGCTTTCTCCAAACGCCCCCGCACCGCAGGTTGATGGATGTGGAAAACCAAGTCGTCTGTTCGCAGGCAAGGGACATAAACCTGCGTATCAAAACCAGTGAGCGGATCGTCAAAGTCGTTGGTCAAAAAGACCTTCTCGACCCCCGCTTTGCCCAGTACGTTTTTGGTCCAGTCAGTACGTTGGCCGTAGGTGACGCTGCGATCGAAAAGGCGTTCCCAGTTCGAGGCGTCGATGGTCGGTTCTTCCCAGTCATACAACTCCTTGGCCAGCGACAACATCCAACTCCACTGGACCGTGTTGCTGATCTTGCCCAGCGTTTCGATCATGCGGCCAACTTTGGTTTTCGCGTCGGCCGAGGGGTCCTCGATCTTTTCTTTTTGGAGGCCTGCTGAATGTGCTAGTTCGGTATAGTAGTGGTACCCGATCAGGTCGAATAGGTTGGAACTGCTGGGGGAATGCGGATTGACGTGCGAATGCGGGTCGATCAACGGGATTTTGGAAAGCTCCGCGTGAATGTCCCTGAAAGCAGTATTATTTGGCATTTTGGAACTCATGGCGTTGGAAAGGTTCGAGTCGTGCAGTCTGACAGTATTCGCGTGGCTATTAAACCAAGATATTTGTTTGCCAGCTAGACGCTAATGCGGCTAGAATGGAATCGGAAAGTTCCGCACCAGACTAAGTGGAGTGAAATGGATGGCTAGCCAAAAAGAATCCGCCCATACCGATGCCCTGATCATCACAACTCCTGACGTGGTACTTTCGTGTATCGAAGTCGCCCATGAGCCTTTGCAGGTATCCAACGCGTTAGCTCATGTGGAGCTGAGCGAAGTGGATTCTCATGTGCAGCCAGCGGACTTCGAGGCGGCCACCGCGAGTCAACCTAGTTCGGCCTCAGTTTCACTTGCCTCATCTGCCGCCTCCCATCGCAAGGGCGAAGCTCAAGCCAGTTGGCAATCTGCCGTAATTTCGACCGTGGCTTCTCTAGCCATCGTCTTGACATTACTTTCGGCGGTTCGATTTTTTCTGCCCCCATTATTGGAGTCTGCTCGCTACGGCTGGTATCGAGGGCAGTTGCGTGCTGAGCATGAAGCTGCTGGGGAACGGCTGAACAGCATAAGTTTGGACGGACTATCGCAGATTTCGGAGGCTGTGAGCCAGCGGGTGACGCCATCGGTGGTGCACGTCGACGTGCGTCAGCGAAATCGAGTCCCTCGCAACAGCCTGGAATCGTTGCTGGATGGAGACGATTACGTCAAGCAATATGCAATCGGGCAGGGCAGTGGCGTGATTGTCGATGCCGCCGGTTATATTTTGACGAATCATCATGTTCTTGAAGAGGCCGACGTGGTGGAAGTTTTGCTGAGCGATCGACGCCGCTTGCAAGCGGAGATCGTGGGTTCGGATCCGGCGACCGACTTGGCGGTTCTAAAGATCAATGCCGACGGGCTGCTGCCCATCGATTGGGGCGACAGCGAGCAAGTGACCGTCGGGTCTTCGGTTTGGGCTGTCGGCAGTCCCTTTGGCTTGAGTGGCTCGATTACCTTCGGCATCATTTCCAGCAAGCATCGGGTTGATTTGAGTGGGACTCGATATCAAGCGTCCAACATCCTCACGCCGCGCTATGGCGATTTGCTGCAGAGCGATGTTGCGGTCAATCCTGGCAACAGTGGCGGGCCGTTGGTTGATTATCAGGGCCGGCTGATCGGCATTAATACGGCGATTTTGGGCGAGTCCTATCGGGGCGTTAGTTTTTCTATTCCAAGCCGAGTGGCCAAACGGTGCTATGAACAGATTCGAGCAACCGGCGCGGTCGAGCGAGGTTGGCTGGGAGTGGAATTGCAGCTTGCTGCCCGCGCGTCCAGGCTGATGTCGGATGTAAGTGCGGCCGGCGACAGTTTCGACCAGGCTGGAGCATCGCAGACGCAGGAACCCGGTGCGTTGGTGATGCGTTTCGCCGATGGCAATGCTTCACCAGCATTAAAGTCGGGATTGAAGATTGGGGATCGGATTGTCGAACTGGATGGCAAGGCAATCCAGGACTCGGATGAATTGATTCGGTTGATTGGGGAGCTAGATGCGGGGGCTTCAGTGCCGGTCAAGGTACTGCGGGGGGCCGAGCAGGTTGAGCTGACGGTTAAGCTTGGAAAGCGTCCAAAGCAAATACGCTAGCAAAGCGGCTGGGTGAAAGTTTGTTCCCCGATTGATTCAGGCCGATGCTGTCTTGACATGCGTGGGCGGAATTGGGCATAAGGGAAGGTCTATTTGGATCGATTGAGTAGCTCGCAACCTTCAGAGTGACGACTTCCATGGATGGCAAGGCGCAAGAGCAGAAAGCTCGCACAGCAATCATCACCGGCATTACCGGCCAAGACGGTTATTATTTGGCAAGGCACTTGCTGGATTTAAACTATAACGTGATTGGATTGGTACGTCCCGAGAGCCATCGAAAGCTTCATCAAAGTCGGTTTGAATCCGATTCCGCTTTCATTTCAGGCATCGACTATCGACCATTTTCGCTGGAGGATGGAAGCGCTTGGGATCGTTTGCTGGCAGACGATCAACCCAACGAAATCTATCATTTGGCAGGAGTCAGTTTTGTTCCCGACAGTTGGAATGATCCTGTGGGGACGATTCAGTCCAATGTTTGTGTAACGGCCAAGATTTTGGAAGCGGTGCGTCGCTTGAGCCCTGCCTGCCGTTTATTTTATGCTTGTTCGAGCGAGGTATTTGGTCGACCTCAGGGGGGGGCTCAAAATGAGCAGACTCCGCTGCGCCCTATTTCACCCTATGGCGTCACAAAAGCTGCGTCGCACAACTTGATTGATGTGTATCGCCAACAGTATGGTTTGTTTGCTTGTAGCGGGATTCTGTTCAACCACGAGTCGCCCAGACGCCCGGTCAGCTTCGTGACGCGAAAGATTTCTGCTGCGGCGGCGGCTATTGCGGCGGGGCAGCAGGATGTCCTGATGTTAGGCAATATTGATTCGCGCCGAGACTGGGGCTATGCCGGTGATTTCGTAGATTGCATGTGGAGGATGTTGCAAGCCGACCAACCTCGCGACTACGTTGTTGGGACAGGTCGTCATACGACAATTCGCCAATTGCTTGATTTTGCGTTTGATGCAGTCAGTCTTGATTGGCAAAACTATGTCCAGATCGATCCGCGATTTGCTCGAGCCAACGATGTGCTAACGCCATTGGCTGATCCATCGGCTGCTTGGCGTGATTTGCACTGGCAAGCCACGACTAGTATTTGCAGTTTAATGCAAATGATGGTGCAACATGATCTCGAATTGTGTGGGTTGGCACTGGGGCGAAAACGAGCTGCATAGATTTTGGATGGGTTTTTTGAATTGGTATAGCGTTCAATCTACCCATTTTGTTAAACCTGCCTCGTCAGCCGTCTGAGCTCGCTTGGCAATTACTACGACTGAAGTTGAAGTGAACCTTGCATCCCTAGGTCACGCATTTGGATAACCGACATTGGAGTAACGGAAAGAATGGAATCGACCGCACTAATCACTGGTATCACCGGCCAAGATGGCTCGTATTTGGCCGAATTGCTTCTGGAGAAGGGGTATCAAGTCCATGGTACTTTTCGTCGTGCAAGTACTCCGGGGTTTGAGCGCATCAGCCATATCGAAGACGATTTAAATCTGCACTGCACCGATTTGACCGACCAAGCGTCTTTGTACAAGCTGATCGAAAAGGTTCGTCCTAGGGAAGTGTATAACTTGGCCGCGCAAAGTTTTGTGGGCACGAGTTGGGACCAAGTGCTGACCACCGGCGATGTGACCGGTTTGGGGACAGCACGAGTCTTGGAAGCCATTCGCTGCGTTGATTCTTCGATTCGTTTTTATCAGGCCAGTAGCAGCGAAATGTATGGGCTTGTTCATGAGACACCGCAACGTGAAACTACGCTGCTTCATCCTCGCAGCCCATATGGTGTAGCCAAAGTCTACAGCCACTATTTGACAATCAACTATCGCGAGAGCTTTAACATGTTCGCTTGCTCTGGCATTCTGTTTAACCATGAATCGCCACGACGCGGGTTGGAGTTTGTTACGCGAAAGATCACCAACGCGGTGGCTCGCATCAAGTGCGGCTTGCAAAGCGAACTGCGATTGGGCAATCTGGAAGCCAAACGCGATTGGGGATTTGCAGGTGACTATGTGGAAGCCATGTGGCTGATGTTGCAACAAGACAAAGCCGACGATTTCGTGGTTGGTACAGGTGTGACAAGCAAGGTCGGCGAATTCGTCAATCTGGCTTTCGCCCATGTCGACTTGGACCCAAGTGAATACGTAGTGATGGATCCAAAGTTCTATCGCCCAGCGGAAGTCGATTTGTTGCTGGCTGATCCGACGAAGGCCGAACGTCAATTGGGATGGAAGCCCAAGACCGACTTAGCTCAACTGGTCCACATGATGGTAGAGAGCGATTTGGAGCATGCTGAACGCGAGCTGATGTTGCAGCGGACGCAACTGCGAGTACATCGCGCTGCCTAAGGCACTTTCGCAGTCACCATCTTTGGCATTTATATCGCTCGGTATCCCCGAGCGATTTTTTATTGCGGTCCTGAAGGAAGGGCAAGCGCTGTGCCGTTGGGGAATCGTCGTTAAGACCGCTAGAACCGGCAGTGTCGGTAATTTTTACCATCGGCAAGTGAAAACAAAGCTGCTGTCCTTCTTTGGTTTTTCTGACCAGCAGATTATCTTAGCGAGATTGTAGCTGTTCACGGCTCAACGAACGAAATTCGGTCTTCCCGTTAGCAACTTGCGGATCTGTGAACGTATGCAATGGGATTTCGCTCGTTTGTCTACTTTGCCATTCTCATGGACTCCGGAATACCGACCCGCCGTAGATCGATCACGTTGCCACCGCAACCTAGGTCTAGCGCGCCGAAAAGTGCGGAGATCGGTCAAGTGGTGGCTGCTGCTGGACCTCGAATCAATTTATTGGGTTACTTTGATGTCGTCTTGTTCCCGCTTCTGCTTCAATTCTGTTTCCTTGGGATGTTCTTTGGCAACAACATCGATATCGCTAAAGAGATTCAAGGCGCAGGGCAGTCGAACTTAACGTTCCAGATCATTTTCAAGTTATGCTTCATGATGTTGGGGCTGGGCGTGGGTTTTTGGGCTTGGTGGTTTCGGCCTGCTGTGCGACGTATTCTGGTTAGTGTACCGGGCTTGTTTTTGTTAGCACTGGCTGGTTGGCATCTTGTCACCATCCCGATGGCGTTGTTGCCCAATCGTGCCTTGATCAGCTTTGTTAGCTTTGTCTCGGTATTGATTGTCACCATCGCGATGCTGGTCGAATTTGGTATCCGACGTTTGACACTCGTGGCTTTAGCGGGCACCGTTTTATACTCTTTAGCGAGTATCGGGCTTTATATTGTCGCGCCTGATTTAGCGACGTTTAAAGAGGTGATGAACGACATCGTAACAGTGGAGCGTTTCGGTGGTTTGGCGCATCCGAATATCTTGGGACGAACGGCAGTGTTGACGGTCCTTCTGGCTATTGCCGCGATCGCGGAAGGCTATCTTAATTGGCGTTGGATCTTACCATTGTCGCTGTTATCGGCGGGGGTCTTGTATGCATCGCTCAGTCGTACGCCCGTGGTTGCCGGTGTTTTGGCGGCGGCGGTCGTGATGTTGCCACTGTTGAAACGGAAGGAAACGTATTTGGCGATCGCGATGGGAGCTCTTGCTTTAGTCTTTGGTTATTTAGCCATCGAAGGCACAATTGGATTTGATTTTGTGACCGAGCGTTTGGTGGAAAAGACAACAAAGACAGGTTCATCAGAAGAGCTGAAAACCGGTACCGGGCGAACCGATATTTGGAAGTACTCAATCCAGAAGTCGACGGAGCGTCCGGTTTTTGGTTGGGGAGTTGGATCGACGGCGCTTGTGATGGAAGACAACTCGGGGCATTCCCACAATATCTTATTGCATCCGGTGCTGGCACTTGGTGTTCCAGGCGGGATGTTAGTGGGTCTGATCCTATTGCTGAATGTGGGGGCTGCCATCCGCTGGAATCATGCGGTGATTCGGATCGTTATTGTCTTTCTTTTGGTCATCGGATTGGTGGAATCGCCTGTGTTAGGAGCGTTTCCGGACAGCCTGAGCATGCTTTGGTTTGCCATCACCATGTTGCCAATTGTGATGCTTACGGAGAAATCGATTGCGGTAGGAAGCCCGGCGGTTGAAACCACTGCTTAGAAGCGGACGTACACTCACTGCACAATCGACTATGGCAAAGGTTTCCTCGGGTAAACCGCCTTGGATTGAGCAACTGTTGGACCGAGGGGCGGCTTGGGTTATACTGCGATTTGTACTGTGACGGCAGTCGCAGCACGAGGGATACCCACCGCCGAGTGTTGCCAAGTACAATCACTGGTCTTTTGCAAAGGCAGGGTTGCCTTGGTTTTTTACTTTAACGATAGAATCATTTTCCTGATGAAACTTATTTGTTGTACGGCGTTGTTGACGGGTCTGTTGTTCGCTACATCGCTACTGGCTGATGGTTCCTCGGAGGCGACACTCGGTTGGTCTAAGGAAAAGCCTTCCGAGGGACCGTTTGTAGAAGTCGATGGCATGTATATGGTGCCATACACAGCTCAGATCCCAGGGACGAGGATCGAGTTTACAATGATTCCAGTTCCCGCGGGTGAATTCCTGATGGGCTCTCCTGAGACAGAGGCTAATCGCAGTGATGATGAAGGACCGCAGAAGAAGGTAAAGGTCGAGGCATTTTGGATTGGCAAGACGGAGGTGACTTGGGCCGAGTACAAGACCTTTATGGGCATGTACTCGATTTTCAAACGCTATGTTAGCTCGGGGATTCGAAAGATTACCGACGAGAATCGCGCTGATGCCATCACGGCTCCTACACCATTGTATGAACCTAGTCACACCTACGAGTATGGCGATGATCCCAAGCAGCCTGCTGTCACGATGACTCAATACGCGGCCAAGCAATACACGAAATGGTTGAGTGGTATGAGCGGGTTGCAGTATCGCTTGCCGACTGAAGCGGAATGGGAGTATGCCGCGCGAGCCGGTTCCGCTGCCGCATACAGCTTTGGTGAGGATGCCTCCCAGCTCGAAATGTTCGCTGCGTTTTCGGGTAATGCCGAAGATGGGCCAGCACTAGTTGGTTCGTTTCTTCCCAACGCATTTGGATTGCATGATATGCACGGCAACGCTTGGGAGTGGGTCATTGATGGTTATTCCTCCGAGGGCTATCCGGCTGTTGATGCAGAAGTTGTCGATTGGAAAGACGCGATTGTGTGGCCGACCGATGCGTCGTCGCGGACTGTTCGTGGCGGAGGGTTTCAAGATGCTGCGGATCGTGTACGAACTGCGGTGCGGATGGGCTCCGAAGATGAAGATTGGAAGAACTCTGATCCAAATATCCCTCTCTCTCCCTGGTGGTTTACCGATGATCCGGCCCGCGCAGTTGGCATGCGATTGGTACGTTCAGCAAAACCGTTGGATAAGGAAATGATCGACAAGTTTTGGGACATCGATAACGAGATGATTCAAGAAGACGTTGACATTCGTTTGGAAGAGGGCCGAGGTGTGCTCGGTTTGCCGGTACCGGAATTGGCCAGCGATTTAGGCAAAGCGAATCCTTAGCCTGCGGTTTGCCTCCGACGCTCAAACTATAAAGGTCAGCTTTGGTCATCTTGGCTGGGATCCAGGTGACCTGAGCGATTAATGGCGATCAACAATCGCAGGCTGATCAGCACGCTGACAATAAAGCCTAGAGCTCCAATCAGCGAAACATCTTTCAGTCCCCACCAAGACTCTTTTTGGAATAGCAGAGGCGGGACTTTGTAAGCCAGCAAGATCGATGAGCCCAGCAATAATGAGCTGGTCAGCAATCCCAGAACCAGACGATTCACCGAAGGGCCTAGTCCACGGTGCGAAAGTCGAACGTCCATCTGACCACGTTGCAACAAGTCCATCACGCCACTGACTTGCGATGGCAGTTTTTCTAGTAGATCCTCAACTTCGGCGTACATCCGTCGCATCTTTTTCATTTGACGCACCGGTGAAAGTCTGCGGAGACGCAGTTCGCGAAACGCAGGTCGGACCGCTTCCATCAAACTGAAGGGCGGGTTGAGTAAGCGGATGGTGCCTTCCAATGTCACCAGTGTTTTGATCAGCATGCCTGTCGGTGATGGTAGGACGATGTGATGGCGATGCATGATGTCGGTGACATCGCTGAGTGCACCGGTGAGATCAAAGCTATCGAGAGGTTGTGAGCCATAGACACCGACGAATTCAGAGACGTCGAGAGCCAAGGCCCCGTCGTCGATATTAGGTGGTACTCGTCCGGCTCGTTTGATTAAGATCGTCAACCATCTTGAATCGCTGGAAACGATAGCCATGAGCATCTCTTCGATGATTTCTCGCAAGCGATCATCGATGCGACCGATCATGCCGAAATCCAGCAGGGCTAGGGTGTTGTCTTCCAGAACGCGAATGTTTCCAGGATGTGGATCCGCGTGATAAACACCGATACGAAAGATCATGTCGATATACAGGTTCGCGAGTTTTTCTGCCAACGACCCCAAGTCAACTTGAGAGGACTTCGCGTCATCAGCCAGATGTTGCAAGCTGACTCCACCGATCCGTTCCATGGTTAGGATGCGATCGGTAGACAACTCGCGGAAGGCCTGCGGAATCTTCAGCAATTCATGATGCGACAGCTCTTTTTGAAACAGTTGCAGATTGCGCAGTTCTTGTTCGAAGGACAATTCGCTGTGCAGCGACCGTGAAAGTTGGTGGACCATTTCTTCGGGTTGCCAGGCGGCAAGCTCCGGGATTTTCGTAGCTAGGTTGGCCAGGCCGGCCAGGATCGCGAGATCCTCCGCAACTTTATTGCGAATGTTGTGATGCTGCACTTTCACCACCACGGGCGTTCCGTCTGGAAGCGTCGCAAAGTGGACTTGGCCGATCGATGCTGATGCTATTGGAACTTGATCAAAGCTTGAATAGAACTCAGATACCTTGCCAGCCAGTTCGCTGCAGACCATCTGTTCGACTTTATCAAAGCTATCTGAGGTAGTGTGCGTTTGTAGTTGCTGCAATTCCGTGGCAATCTCGCTGCCTACCAAGTCGGGACGTAGGGAAAGAATTTGTCCCAGTTTGATAAAGGTAGGCCCCAGATCCATCAGCGCTAATCGGATGCGAGTTGCGCGAGAGTAGCTTGACAGCGGAGTTCCGGAAGCATCTTTGATCCAGTCCCGGACAAAATCGACGTGGATATGGCTGAGCCAATCGGCCAATCCATAACGACGCAAAACGGCAATAATCTCGTTCCAACGGCGCAGGTTGCGGTAGATGCGAGGGATGCTGGTGATTCTCATGCGTCGTAGCGAAGAGCTTGCTTCTCCAATGTCGGATGCGAGCCACGGAACGGCTCGCTAAACATTATAGTCTCGACCTGGGAGAAACGAACGGGCGCGACTGGGATTCACCCGTTTGTCGTCGTGGTATCAGGTGCTTGGAGGCGCATTGTCGCTTAGTCCTAACCGTGATAACCACCGCGAGCCAGCGGAGGCTTTGTTTGCTGGTTCTTCCGCGCGAGACATCGAACGTTCGCAGTCTTTCATGCGTTCTTCTAGTTCTGATCGCTGTCGAGCAATCTTTGCTCGTTCCAAGGATATTTCGACTTCGGCTTCACGCAACTTGGCTCGCCATTGTTCTTGAAGCGTGCGCAAGTTTTCGCGTTCCTCCTTGATAAAGTCATCATGATCCAGTAGTTCAGCGACTGCTGCGGCTCCGATGGCGATCGATTGCGAAGCGGTGGATTGTTCGGCCAGCAGGCGTTTCAATTCCATGATCTCGCCGTCTCGTTTCGCGATCTCGCGGTCCGTGCGTTCGATCAAAGCGTGAATTTCGAGCGGTTTGTTGGGATCGAGTTCGTCTTGGCTCGATTCGCCTTCCAGTTTCTGCAGCAACAAGACCTTTTGTTGGTCCCAAGTCAGGCATTCTTTCAATGCTGCCCCGTTGGGTTCTAATGTCCGGAGCTTTGCATTGAGGTCGTCGATTTGTAAACGCAGTTCGACAATCGTTTGACGCTCTTGAAGCAACTGGTCGCGCAGAGTGGCAATGCAATCGTTTTGCAATGCATTTTCCGGAGGCGCTTCTCGTTCTGCAATCAACGAGTGAAGTAAGCTTTCCTCGCGCGCCTTCGCAAGTTCCAGCGTTAGTTCCGCGATTTGATTCCTCAACGCTTCATATTCAGCATCTGAAGAAGTTGTGGACGGAATCGTTTCGTCTGGGTTGGCGTCCTGAAAGGGCTTGTTTTCCAGATAGCTAAGTAGTTCGTCGTACTCAGATCGCAGTTGATTTAGCTGGTTGAGGGCTTTAGCGTGTTCGCGAGGGTCGATCTTCGGTTGGTCATGTGTGACGAGACTCGAGAGTTGCTGGACGCTCTCAAAGCCAACTTTTGCGTCGGCTGACATGGATTCAGTAAGTTCGACGAGTTTAACGTACTGTTCCATCAACCGCTGGTGTTCTAAGCGGTCGTTTTCTCGTTGTTGTGCTAACTGTTGTACCGCCGATTGCACATCGGTAAGTACCGCGTGCAGCGGCGTGCTTTCGCTGCTGGTGTTTTCAGCAGCATCTTTGGAATGCCGCATCAGTTGTTCGAAGATTACCGACTCGACGGCTAATTCGACATCGCCGGCTCGTTGGGAAAGCGAATCCACGTGGTAGTCGCGCAGCATCTTGAGGCGCTTTCGCAACTGACGAATCGGGGGCTCAGTCACCTTGCTAAGCGGTGAAACGCGGCGTTTGACACGACGGTTGCTCGATTTGTCCTTGGAGTTACGGTCCATGCGAATTCGAAACTTTGGGCTCACGGATTCCATTGAGCAACTCAGAATTTGTTGCTCAACCTATTTATTTCATATGTCAAATCTGCTTCGATCTTCGTTAGAATTGCAGCGGAGTCGCCGCGAATCAGGAAACCCGAATTCAAATTTTGCGGGATGTAGCGGTTGCAGCGACTGGTGTACAGGCAATTACAACTTAAGGGGGTCCCGAGTGTCCGATAGTCAGCCCGAAAATAGTCAGCCCGAAAACGACGATGAGCCGGTTGCTTTTGAGCAGTCTTTCGCTCGAATTGAGTCGATTGTGCGGCAGTTAGAGCAGGGGACTTTAGGCTTGGACCAGTCTTTGGCGGCGTACCATCAAGCGATTCGCCACCTGCGATTCTGCCAAAGCAAACTGGCGGATGCTACGCGGCGTGTCGAGTTACTGCAGGACGTCGCCCCGGATGGCAGCTTCACAACGCAGGAATTTGATGATGCGGCCAGCAGCCTGGAGGAAAAGGCTGCTTCACGCAGTTCGCGTCGCTCCTCAACGGCCAAGAAAAACCCGTCTAAGACAGATGACTTGTTTTGAGGTTGCCTCACGCGCAGGAGCCTTACCCACGGCCACTCCCAATAAGGATTTGTCGAAATAACTTCCCGATATGAACCGGCTTTTCTAGTTTAACCGCGTGCCCAGCGGGCCGCGTTTGTCGCAATACAAGCGCGGGGCGATGCCCACGCGGTTCAACGAAAATGCGGAAGTTATATCGGGACAGTTCCTAAGATGTCTCGTGTATGGGAATGCGGTTCAATGCGGCGGTCCCAGGAGCCGTTGCTTAGAAAGATTGCCGGAAAAACCGGTTGCAGGGGCTGGCAAAAGTCAGCCTACAGATTCCTTCAAAATTGGAACCTCACGAAAAGTTGGCCTTTCGGTATACTACCGGAACACAAATTTGTTACTTCGAGATCGACTTCGGTGAATTCTGCAGAACCATCCAGCCCAATAGTCGCTAGCGATCCGGCTTTCCTAACGGAAGTGGCCGTGTTTCAGCAGCGGCGTCAGTACTTCCTCCCGCAAATTGACGCGGAGATCCATGCCTCCGTCGATCGGTTTTGTTCTGGCAGCCCGGCTCGTCTGCGGCAAGCGATCGAGTACTCGTGGTTGGCACCCGGCAAGCGACTCCGCCCCTTGCTGGTGTTGTTTGCCGCGGAAGCAATGGGAGCTGACTTTCGGGTTGCTTTGCCAGCGGCTGTTGCCGTCGAAGCCATCCACTGTTATTCGCTGATTCACGACGATTTGCCAGCTATGGACAACGACGATCTTCGGCGTGGAAGGCCGACTTGTCACATTCAATTTGACGAAGCGACTGCAATTCTGGCGGGCGATGCCCTGCAACCGTTAGCCTTCGCCTGCTTGTCTTACGGTTTTTCCGATCCAGTTATGGGATGCCGTGCCGTCCAGTTACTCTCGCAGGCGGCCGGTGCTTCGGCGCTAGTGGGCGGCCAGATGGAAGATATTCTGGCGGAACGAGAGCGGTCTGGCGATGCCGACCGATTACGTCGGATTCACAAGGGTAAGACAGGGGCCATGATTCGTGTTTCTACTGAACTTGGGGCTCTGGCGGCCGGTGCGGATGAAGAGCAACTAGCCGCGATGGCGCGGTTTGGTGAGGCGATTGGTCTAGCGTTCCAAATTGTCGATGACTTGTTGGATGTCGAAAGTACGTCAGAAAATATGGGCAAAAAGACCGGAAAGGATGCAAAATTGGGCAAGTTGACTTACCCTGGTATTTATGGAATCGAGGCCTCTCGCAGTCGTGCCGTCGAATTGATAGACGCGGCGATCGAAGCATTGGCGATTTTTGACTCGTCTAAGGCAGGGCTCATCGGCTTGGCACGATTTGTGTGCGAAAGGAAGAACTAACATGCATGAAATTTTATCCCGACTCAAGGATGCCAGCCAACTGCAAGAGATGTCGCTGGGCGAATTGGAATCGCTTGCAGGCGAAATTCGTTCGGTCCTGTGTAATTTGCTGGCGACCCGAACCGCTCACTTTGCATCCAACCTGGGCGTTGTCGAACTGTGTATTGCCTTGCACAGCACCTTCGACTTTCGGACGGATCGGCTGATTTGGGATACGGGGCACCAAATCTATCCACACAAACTGGTCACTGGACGCTACGACGAATTCGCAACGATCCGCACTCGTGGTGGATTGATGGGATATCCAAATCCAGTGGAAAGCCCCTACGATTTGTTCATGACAGGCCATGCTGGTTGCAGCGTGTCGACCGCTTTAGGGCTGAAGTCAGGCGATGATCTGATCGGTCAATCCAAACGCAAGTCAGTGGCCGTCATCGGCGATGGTGCATTACCCTCGGGAATTGTCTTCGAGGCGTTGAACAACGCGGGCGAACTAAACAAAGACCTGATCGTTGTGCTCAATGACAACAAGATGTCGATCTGCCCGCGCGTGGGAGCTGTCGCCAATTATTTAGATCGTTTGCGCAGCAATCCATTCTACACGGGTTTGAAGTCCGAAGTGGTCAAGGTCTTGAACCGCGTGCCCGTTCTGGGCGACCCAACCGAGCGTTTGTTAACGCAAATCAAGGAGGGCGTTAAAGCGGGTGTTGTCGGCGGGATGATGTTTGAGGAGTTTGGATTCCACTATATCGGACCGATCGATGGTCATGACATTGCAATTATGCGGAAGTACTTTGAGATGCTTAAGCATCATCAAGGGCCAGTCTTGTTGCATGTCGTAACCGAAAAAGGCCACGGCTATCAGCCTGCTGCGTCGGACCCGGTGTTCTTTCATACGCCTCCAGCATTTGAGGAAGAGGGGGGCGAGGTTCGTCTTCGCAAGACTGCCAGCGAAGTACCCTTTACCAATTTTGCTCGCGATGCGATGGGCAATTGCATGCGCGAAAACAAGCTGGTCACGGTCATGACTGCGGCGATGTGCCAAGGAAACAAACTGGAACCGGTTCGAGAAGAGTTCCCAGACCGCTTCTTTGACGTTGGCATTTGTGAGTCGCACGCGGTGGCGTTTGCTGCTGGCCAAGCAAAGGTAGGGCTGCGACCGATTGTTGCAATTTACTCCACCTTCTTGCAGCGTTCTTATGACCAAGTGTTCCAGGAAGTCTCGCTTCAGAATCTGCCTGTGGTGTTCATGATGGACCGAGGTGGGCTGGCAGGTCCTGACGGACCGACCCATCATGGTGTATTTGATATCGCTTACATGCGGCCATTCCCGAACTTGATCATGATGGCCCCGGCCGATGGAGCAGAGATTGAGCCCATGCTCAAGTTCGCCTTAAACCAAGATACGGCTGCCGCGATCCGTTATCCCAAAGCGTCTGCTGCCGCGATTCCGCGCACCGCTCAGCCCATTGAGTTAGGAAAGAGCCAGACCGTCCAATGGGGTACTGACGGCGCGATCATCGCTTGTGGCGCGATGCTGAGGCAGGCGCTGCAAGCGGCCGCAAAGCTAGCCGAAGAAGGCTTGGAGGTCGCGGTCATTAATGCGAGATTCATCAAGCCGCTGGATCATGACATGTTACAGCGGGTCTTCGAACAATGTCGTTTTGTATTGACCGTGGAAGAAGGTCAATTGGCAGGTGGATTTGGCAGCGCAGTTTTGGAACACGCGTGCCAGCAGGGGTGGGACACTCGCAGCCTGCGGTGCCTGGGCATTCCTGATCGCTATGTCGAACATGCCGAACGCGATGAGTTGCTGGCCGGTTTGGAACTTGACTGCGATGGCATTGTCAAAGCTGCGCTTTCTCTGTCAGCTAAACTGACGCATCATCTTCCTAGCTGAACGCTAGGAAGTGAGAGGTTTTGTTAAGCAGCTATGCTGCGGCACCGTCTGCAAGTCGGTGTCGACGTTATTCGGTGATCTCGATGCCCGGTTTGGCTTCCGCGATTTCGTCGATTCCTGAATAACCAATGCCGCTGTTACGAACGTTGATCTTCTTCAGTTTGGGAAGGTCTTTCAAGCGTGTTGCGGCATCATCGTCTAAACGCGTGCCTCCAATATTCAAGTCTTCTAATTCTTGAAACAGGAGAATCGTATCTACCGATTTGTTGCTGATCTTGGTCGCTTCAAGGTTTAGTTTTTTGAGGTTGGTCAAACTACTGAGCGCATTCAAACCCGCATCATCCAGTTTGGTTTCCCAAAGTTCGAGGGTGTTGAGCTTCGTCAGTGCACTTAGCTTCTTGATCCCATCATTGGTGATTAGTTTGCACTCGTTAAGGATCAAGAAGTTAACGTTTGGCAATTGGCTGATGACTTCCAGGCCTGCGTCGTCCGTAGATGTTTCTCGCAGTTCAAGCCGAGTGATTTTTGTTAGGCCGGCAAGATGCTTGAGCCCTTCGCCCGTCACGTCGCACAGGCGCATGGCAAGGCGAGTGAGGTTCGTGAGATTCGCGATATCTGCCATGCCAGCGTTGGTGATGCGAGTAGAGTCGATCTGCAGCGATTCAAGCGTAGTGATTTTGCAGACTTCTCGTAGAGCCTCATCGTTGATGCCCGTGATGTTGAGATTCAGAGACTTGAGTTTCTTCAGTTTGGTGACTTCCTTTAAACCGGCGGCCGACACTTTGGCTCGCTCTAGTTGCAGGTCGGCCAGTGAACTCAATTGGCCGATCGGTATTAATCCTTGGTCGGTAATGTTGGATCGCTTCAGATCGAGAGCACGAAGTTTTTGCAGGTCGGTTAGTTTGGCCAGACCGCCATCGGTAACGGCGGTTTGAGTCAAACTGAGTACTTCCAAGTTCTTGAGTTTGGCAACATGGTCGAGGGTCGCATCGGTGATGGCCGAATTACCGAGATCTAGCCTGCGTAAAGTCGCCAGTGAGGCTAACACTTCCATGCCATCGTCGGTCGTCCCGGGGCCTGAGAGCAGGACATTTTGGACGCTATGCAATCCGGCCAAGAGCGGTAGGGAACTGCCTATTGGCTCTGGTCGCGAGATGGAAACTTCGATGACATTGCCAGCGTCATTTTTGCGTAATGCAAATCCTGCAGCTTCCAATTGAGCAACCGATTCGGCGTCATCGGCTTGAGGCTTAGCGGTTGGAGCCATCGGGGCCGCGGAGGTCGGCGCGGGCGATTCTGTTTTGGATGGGGACGGAGTGGGTTTGCACCCGCCAGAGGCCAAGATCGATGAAATCAGCAAGAGTCGGGTGGTTGAGGGTAGGTGGGGTCGCATGCGAAATTCGCTCCGTGATTTAAGGAAATGAGTGTACATACAGTGCTGATGGCAGTGGGGATTGGGATGGGCGAGCAACTAACAAGAGTGTATAGGGCGAGTCTTCGTCGTACAGGGATTGCGGAAAAATTGGGAAGTCGGATTTAGTTTCGGCAGGTGTCTTGTAGCCCGTTCCACTTCGAACGTATACTTTATAAGTCACTACGGCCAAGCTGCGGAGTGGAAATTTCCGCTACGATTGTAGATATGGCAGCGACAGCAGGTAGGCGCAAACTAGCTGGGTTGACTACCGTAGTTGTTGCATCACGTTTTTTTACTCAACAAAAGGCTTCAAGATTATGTCGAATCGTAAATCACGTCGTCAGTTTATGGGACAAACTGCGGCAGTCGGTGCCGGTGTTTGGTTAGGCACTGGCTTACGCCCAAAACGAGCACGCGCGTCCGCTTTGGAAGCTCCAGCAGCAGGCTGTATTGGAATCGGTGGAAAAGGTAGCAGCGACACCAGTCATATTGCCGAGCAAGGTGTAAGCATCGTTGGCTTGTGCGATGTCGACAAACGCGAATTGACCAAGAAGGGACGTGAGTTCGAAAGCGCAGCTCAGTTCCAAGACTTCCGCGAGATGCTAACTCAACTGGGCGACAAGATCGACATGGTCACCATCAGTACGCCTGACCACACGCATGCTTTGGCTGCGATGATGGCGATGCGAATGAAGAAGCACGTCTACTGTCAAAAGCCACTCACATGGTCGATGGCCGAAGCACGTATGCTGCGCGAGACCGCAGAGAAAATGGGCGTTGTCACCCAGATGGGTAACCAGGGTACTAGTGAAAATGGCCTGCGTGAAGCGGTCGAAGTCATCCAGTCCGGCGCAATTGGAACGGTGAAAGAAGTTCACGTTTGGACCAACCGTCCAATTTGGCCGCAAGGTCAAGGTCGCCCTGATGGCGAAGATCCCATTCCTGCTGAACTGAATTGGGATGCTTGGATTGGACCTGCACCAATGCGGCCGTACAAGGAGAACGCTTATCACTCCTTCAACTGGCGCGGATGGTTAGATTTCGGCACGGGTGCTTTGGGCGATATGGCTTGCCATACAACCAATATGCCTGTCATGGCACTCAAGCTTTGGGACCCAATCGCCGTTACTGCAGTCGCGAACTCTGGAATTGTCGATAACGAGCAGTATCCCTCCAACTCGGTGTTGAAATTTGAATTTGCTGAGCGCGATGGCTTAGCGGCTACCGACTTCTACTGGTACGATGGTGGTCAGCTACCGCCTGAGGACATCATTAAGCAATTGCCTGAGCGATTCCAAGAACGAGTTGCTGCTCAACGAGCTGGTCAAACTCAACGCGGTACCAGCGGAGCCGTCGTTGTCGGTACCAATGGCATGATCTTCTCACCGGATGATTACGGCGCTAGATACGACTTGATTCGTGAAGGCAAAGCAGTCCGTGAATTCGACAAGCCGGCTCAGACATTACCTCGCGTGCCATACGAAGGTGGTACCGACGAGCGACAGAAGTGGGAATTCGTCAAATCGATTACCGGCGAACACCAGCCAGGTACCATGTCCAACTTTGGATATGCTGGCCGTTTGACCGAGACCATGTTGGTCGGCGTGGTAGCGCTCCGCAGTGCGGTAGGTAAGCGAATTGAATGGGATGCCAAGTCACTGTCCAGCCCGAATGCGCCTGAAGTCAATCAGTTCGTCAAGCGCGAGTACCGCGAAGGCTGGAAACTGGACGACGTGCCAGTCCCAGTCTCCTAGTCAAAACGCCATTACGGTTCTTGAAGTGCAACAGGCAAGCTCTTTAGCTTGCCTGTTGTCATTTTCATATGCGACCTGTGCTCCAGGAAGGCTTGCCAAGAGGGTGTTTTAAAGTGAACTGGAGTTCGATTCCTGTTGCAACTCATGATCGGTTACGGCATGCTTATAGAAGCGTTTGGTAACCGCTGCGGCGGCCACTAGCAACACACCAGTAGCGGTTAATGACCAAGCCTGTTTGTGTACCAAACCTTCCGGGGAGAATGCAAAGACAAGAGCACAAGGAAGTGCGAGGGCAAACGCCAGCGAATGCAGCCACCAATTCGCTCGAGTGGATTTTCGCAGCAGCAGCAGGATTGCAAACAATACGATCGTTACCGCTATAACGACCACTGCCGCTAACCACTGAGCCAGAGAGAATTTGAGGGCTTCTTTGACTTCACTGGCCATCTTGCTGATGACCGCCATGAGGACCACGACGTAAAAAATGGACTGTAGATTCATAAGGCTGAAGGTTTACTGGGGAACGCTGAGCGGTAATTGGTCGTTGCGATTGGCCAGTTGAGTAAGGACGCTGGGGGAAATTGCATCGCTGCATGTCCAGACGGTTCCATCCCCGTAACTCAAGTGCACGAACATGGTGTGATAACCGCCGAAACCGCCAACTTCCAGCGGCTTGCTTGGGTGACCACGGAAGCCTCGATGGACTCGTCGGTCATCATAGTCGCTCCATTGATCTTCTGCAGTTTGCTCCGTTAGTTCGTTCGGTGCAAAATCTGCAGCCAAGCCCCTTACGGTAACCGGAGTCTTCGGAGCATACGCCGCTAGGTAACCGTTGCGAAGTGTTGCTCGCGTTCCTGACATCCAGCCAAGATCTAGGGGGTCGGTCAATTTTTCACCGATCATCAATGTACAAGACATGCCATCGGTCACATCTCTTACTCGCAATTGTACATTACGTAAAAAAAGTCCGGTGTTTGTGTCATCAATCGGTGACTCTTGACTGTGGGAGCATGCCGCATAGTCCGAGTGGATGATCGAAGGCGCAAGTACCGCTGAACTTGGGCATCGAAAAGTCGGGGGAGTTGCCTTTCTCGCATTGATGTTGCTGTCCGCGTAGACACTTGAAGAGAAGTCGATTGCGCGAAACAAATTGGGTTGGTCCACAAAGGGAAGGGTAGCCGACAGCCAGTTGTGATGATACCCAACGGGGACGCTGCGCACGGGGCCAGTGGCTGAGTTCGTGCCTGCTGGCAGGTATCGATAGACCTGTTCATAACCACGGATGCCTAGAGCGATCTGTTGCAGATTCGATCGGCACGTAAACGCCCGTGCCGACTCGCGAGCGCTGTGAATTGCTGGCAATAACATACCCGACATGATCCCGATGATGGCAATGACAACGAGCAACTCAACCAGCGTGAACGCGCTGCGATTGCTTGGACCGTCGCGATGTGGCAATCTCGCAAAGAACCATCGATGCTTGTTAGACATAGGTTTGCCTTATTGTTCTGAAGTGGAGTTACGAGGAGTATCAGCGGCGATTACGGATTTGGATGTGATCGATACAAGGAGGCTATCACGGGTATCTGCGACGATTCGAGATTCCACAGTCAATTGAACCAAACCATCTTCTTTACCGATGACAGTTTTCCAATTATCCAGAGTTGTGTTGGGCTCAAGTTCGATTAAGCGTTGCATGCGTTGGGCGGCCGCGTTCATCACGTAGCGAGCTTGACTTTCTGCCGCGCTGTGGTTCTGCAATATTGCGGAAACACTCATCGTGCTCGATATTGCGGCCATGATACTTCCAGAGATCACAAGTACGACAATAACGATTGGCAGTGCTGTAGCGTTACGTTTTTGTTTCATCATGGCTGTTCCTTGGTGGCTTGTAGTAGATCTTTAGAAGTGCTCTGAGATGGATTCATGTCTCGAGTGACTTCATAGCGGTACTTCGGAAACGCGATCAATATCACGCTGCCTACGAGCGGCGAGGGCGGGGTAGGGGAGCCGAGTTGCGTTGTTCTATTGGCGGAGTGTTCAGCGGGGAGATCGAGGGCCTCGGTACCGCGTAGCAGAACAATGCGTAGCAGGTCTGGGTGTTTTTCGATATCGCTGAGTTGCCATCTAATGTTTTTCGGAAGGCGATACCAGGCTACTTTCGTTTCATTGTTGGAATCCGGAGCCGCCCGCTGCAAAGTGGATTTGGTTTCGTACCATTCCACTTGCTGCCCATCGAGCGTCGTTAAAACTAGCTTCTGGTCGCTGATCTCCCATGTTGCTGCTGTTTCAGCATCCGATCGCAGTTGACTAATCCAGTCTCGCATGACGATGGATTCATTCTGTGATGTTTGGATCGTCTCATAGAGTTTGATGGCTTTGACTGTCCATGGGATAGCGGAGGCGGCGAACGAACTAGCGATGGCAATCGCCACAGTCATTTCCAGAATAGACGATCCTTTTCGCTTTGGGATGATTAACTTTCCATAACATTCGAAGCGGGGGAGTTTCATTACCAGACCCTCCAGACCGACAGTGTGACTTGAGCACGTTGAGCGACTTGCGGGGTAAAGGCCACTGTGATCTCAAATCGATCGAATTCAATTTTATCATCTGGCTCGCTGAATCGTTGCACTCGAATCACCGTATCGTCCAGCTCCCGTAGCATGGCCATCGTTGGAAACAGATCCGGAAGTGTTAAAAACTCTTGGTCGCTTACCAAAACGTCCTGGGAAGCGATGTTGATCCATTGAGCGATGTTTTCGGCTTCGAGCCTTGCTGCTTCGTGGAACTGGTTAAGTCGTGCATGTGATTGCAGCGAACGTAGTGCCGATAGACTTGCTGATACGACCACTGAAAACATAGCCATGGCGACAAGTGTTTCCAAGATCCACCATCCGGAGCGACATTTATTCTTGTTGATGTAACGGAGCATAATCGAACTTTTGGCAGGCAATCGTTTAATATTCGAGCGTATGAAATATCACTTTGGTTAGGACTTCGAATACTCGTGTCCCATACCACAATACCAACAATCCGATGCAGAGTGTGCCATATAACTTTACTTGAAAAGCGGCGGCTCTCCAAAATTGATGGTATTCTTTGGCGACCTGCTGGCCGTGTTGCCAGATCATGAGTCCAACGTGAGTGGAATCTGTGGGCTGGTCAAGTGTCATGTGTTCATTGGGCTGGGAGGGCAACCAGCCAAGGCTCAGCAACACCGGTATTGGATCGTTGCCGGATTGAATCGTTTGGTTCAGTCGCCGAATCTGTTTTTTGAGTTGGCGAATCGGATGATGGACTCGCAACGGTTCGGTAATATCAGCCAGTTTGTTGCCATCGATCAACGCTGATCCGACGTGTTGCAGTGTGATCGCTTTCCAAAGTTTGCCAAATGCCCACCAGCGTCCTATCTGCCACACGGTCCATAGTTTTGGGCTGGGTAGCCAAGCAGCCAAGCACGCGATCATCAAAATAAGAACCGCGATCACGAGACTGTAGGTTAGATAATGAGTGGGGATTCGGCCGAGAAAAAGAGTTAGCTGGTTTAAAGCTGGGACCGTACCGGGCTGGAGGTCATTCGACCCTACGGCGTTTAGATTAAAGTCGCTCGACAACAGTTGGAATTGTTGAAACAAGAAGACTTGATACCAAACAGCAAATAAGGCCGTGCAAAAAGTCAGAAAAGTAAGATATTGAAGCGAGCGAGAGAAGCTTAGGTACGAAGGGAATAAATCCCATGCCAAACCAGTTTTTGCGCGAGCTTCGGTGAGACGCTTACTCTGGGCACCGAGCGGATGGTCGAGAGCGAGAAAAGCATCCAATGCGATATCGATCTTACCCGCCTTCACTGCCTGCGCGAGTGTGCCCGCTTGATTGATCTGTTTTGCCGCTCGTCGAATTCCAGCAGAAGTGTCTTGTGCGTGAAGTTCTTGGAATGATGCGACGACGCGTTGCTTGGAAAGTTGTAAGTCTTCTGCGTACTGTAAGGCCGAAATGAATCTACGGTCAATAATTCGCCTGCGAATACCAAATGCCATCAGCAATAGAGTCAAAACGATGGGAATCAAAACTATAAAAATGCTGCTCAGCAAAAAGAGAGTGAAACCCAATCCCCCCAGAAAAATAAGGTAGTTCGCCAAGCTGCGCAGCAAGCGGTACTGCGGAAGTCCGGTGTCGTGGCTGTCGCTCTCGAGGATCAGCACCACGACGTGCAGCGCAATCGCTGGTATCAGTAGAATGATTAAGCTGGAACCGAACATAGCTTGGAGACTGTGCCCCTCTAATTGACGAACTGACTTAGAAGAATCGCGCCAACATAGCCGGCCAAAAGCAGCAGCGAGCATGCTAGCAAGATAACGAAAAAGAATAAGACTCGCTGGACCCAAGTCGTCACTAGCACCGATCGTAATGAAATCTCCTCTCGCAGCAGTCGCGTAAGGAACTCTAATGCAATCCAGTCGTGTTGAGCGGTAACGCTCGAACCCGCGATAGTTACCATCCAATGGTCAAACAAACGATTTTCGCTGATGGCTTGTAGGATGGGCTGATTGCTTTGGACGCGGGTTGCAACCAACGCTGTCCACTGTCGCGCAAACTCGCTGCCCATGCAGCGCGAAGCGAGATCGCAAGCTTGATAGGGATCCGCTCCTGCCTGCCGCAGACTACTTACCAATGACAAGAAGCCACAGGCACTCCGCAGCCTAGTATTCTTTCCCAGAAGAGGAACGCTAACAAGCAGGTAATGGCTGATGGATTTTCCCAGGCAGATGCGCGTAAGCATCCATGAGGCGACCAGTAGGGCCAACATTGCTGGAACAAAGCCTTTGGTTAGCATGTTCCGAAGTGCTGTCAGGCCTGCGTCCATGGTGGGTGGTGGAGTGGACGCAGGGTACAAAGCGATATCTAAAAAAATGTCGAAGTTTTCGTCGATGTCGCCGAAAACGTTTTGTATCCCCTCGAACGCTAGTGAAATCCCAATCGCCAGGACGACGATCGCCATCGCGAGGCGAACCGCGTAATGCCATTTGCGACTTGCCGTGTCATAAACTTCTGCATCATGTTGGCGTTGACGCAGCCAATTCAATAGTAACGTTGGGTGAGTGGCGAGCAAATCGCAACTGGTTCTCAATCCATGAATGATATCGCGTTGAAGACTATTGAGATTAGTCTTGTGGTCGGACTCGGAAGTTGAGAGAAGCAGTGCCCTTTGCTCTATTGAGTCAACGGAAGTTTTCAGCAAAGTGGTTTGCAGTACCTGCCAGTCTACGGTCTGGTCAGGCCTCGACTGCGGAGTCAATGGTTGGTTCATGCACCGACTCCTTGCAAACTGCGAATGATCAGCCAGATCAACGGCCATACATTAAGTAACACATAGACGGAAATCAGCGATACGACGCCCGTGGAGTAGCACAGCACATTCAAGCGTAACATTTTTCTCTGATTGGATGTTTCTCGCTGGGTCTTCAACGTCCAGGCGTCACCTATGAGTTTCACTGCTTGAGATAGTTCAGTGTGTGTTTGATACGATTCAGGTCGCTCAATCTGGAGGATGTTGCTCGCTCTGGAAAGACTTTCGCTGGCAGGCAGATCGTTCGTAAGAGAGAATTGTTCAGCGAGTGCGAGCAGGATGGATTGGGCCACTTGCTTGCTGCGGACTGTTGATTTGGGCCGCAGGGAGATTATTAGCCAAACAACGCCGACGAGCATTGGAAGCAACCAACCGATGAATGGCAAACATTGATGTAGCACGCGCAGGATCTTGAGCCATAAAGGCACTGGAATCTGTAGCAAGTCGACGGCCGCGCTGAGTGCTGGCACGTTGATACCAATCGATATGCAAGCGACCGACCAGATGAGTAGAAACACCATTCCGAAGTAAACTTGTCGACGATACCATTGTGTTTCCGTCTGCGTATCCTCTTTCAGTCGTTCGCTTAGAAAAGCTGCTGTTTCGCTGAGAAGATCCAATTGGCTTGCGTTGTGAAGCACTCGAAAGATAGCTGGTGGGTTAGTTAAGACCGGTTTGTTCCAGATGTCCTTCCAGGCAAGAGTGTCGTCGTGCTCGTCAACGCATAGTTCTTTTAGTTTTTGTAGCGGGCCACGTAGCGGAAGAGTCGTGGATTGAAAGAAACGCTTTGGCGACAAACCTTGTCGGTTGACAACCGAAAGTTCAGCAAGAAATCGATGCCAGACTTCGGATTGATTGAAGGGCACTTCTACAACGTGTCGCAGCAGTGGCATGACGAGCTTTCCAATGAAGACCTACGTGACAAGGCTCTTATTTTATCAATCTGGAAGGAGTGTGGGGCAGTTCGCTAGCCAAAACAGGTCAAAGCGGGCACTTTCCAGGAATCGAAAGCCGTTTGGAGACTTATTTGGGCAGAACGTGGCCAGTTCTGAGTAAGTCAAGCATTGCCAAAACCAAAATCCACTTTACAAACAAGGGTAATTGTTCGCGGTTGGGTCGAGAATCGTCGTTTGGGCGAACTTGAGTTTCTCCCACGCGTACTGACTTGGGTAGTTCCTCTAATTAACACATATGAAATTCAATTTTCCTATCGTCATCATCGACGAAGATTTCCGTTCCGGAAATGCCTCTGGTTTAGGGATTCGCGCACTCGCGGAGGCCATCGAACGCGAGGGGACCGAGGTCGTCGGCGTCACGCACTACGGCGATCTGTCGCAGTTTGCGCAGCAGCAGAGCCGGGCTTCCGCGTTTATTTTGTCGATCGACGATGATGAGTTCGCTAGCGAAGAGACAATGTCGCCTGCGCTGCACAACTTGCGGGCTTTCATCACCGAGATTCGTTTTAAGAACGCGGACATACCCATTTTCCTGTACGGAGAGACTCGGACGTCTCGGCATATCCCCAACGATATTTTGAAGGAGCTGCATGGCTTCATCCATATGTTTGAAGATACGCCGGAGTTTGTCGCGCGACATATCCTGCGTGAAGCGAACTCGTACACCGCATCGTTGGCGCCTCCGTTCTTTCGAGCTCTCGTTCATTATGCGCAAGACGGCTCCTATTCATGGCATTGTCCTGGGCACTCAGGAGGCGTAGCCTTTTTGAAAAGTCCCGTTGGGCAAATGTTCCATCAATTCTTTGGCGAGAACATGTTGCGAGCCGATGTGTGTAATGCCGTCGACGAATTAGGGCAACTGCTGGATCACACGGGGCCTGTTGCCGCATCCGAAGTAAACGCAGCGCGGATCTTCAACGCCGACCACTGCTTCTTCGTTACCAACGGGACATCAACCTCCAACAAGATTGTCTGGCATTCAACCGTCGCCTCGGGCGATATCGTGGTGGTCGATCGCAACTGTCATAAGTCGATTTTGCATTCGATCATTATGACCGGTGCCATTCCCGTTTTTCTAACTCCTACTCGCAATAATTTGGGCATTATCGGGCCGATTCCGATGAGCGAGTTTTCCATCGATAATATATGGAAGAAGATTCGCGAGAATCCGTTTGCCAAGAAAGCTCTCGAAGCAAATCCGGATCTCAAGCCGCGTATCCTGACCGTGACTCAGAGTACTTACGATGGTGTTATCTATAATGTGGAGATGTTAAAGCGTGAGTTAGATGGTGAGATTGGTAGCTTGCATTTCGATGAAGCTTGGCTGCCACATGCTGCCTTCCACACTTTCTATCAAGACATGCATGCGATTGGCTTTAATCGACCAAGGCCCAAGAAGTCGATGATTTTTGCGACGCATTCCACGCACAAGTTGCTCGCAGGAATTTCGCAAGCCTCGCAGATTTTGGTGCGTGAACCGGAGAAAGACAAGCTAGACCGCCATTCGTTTAACGAAGCGTATCTGATGCATTCTTCGACATCGCCTCAATACGCCATCATCGCTTCATGCGATGTGGCCGCAGCGATGATGGAACCGCCGGGTGGTACAGCATTGGTCGAAGAGTCTATTTTCGAAGCGCTCGATTTCCGTCGTGCCATGCGGAAGGTCGATGATGAGTGGGGCAGCGACTGGTGGTTCAAAGTCTGGGGGCCAGAGAAGCTCGCAGAAGATGGTATTGGCCAACGGGATGACTGGATGCTGCGGGCCAACGAAGCGTGGCATGGTTTCGGCGATTTGGAGCCGGGCTTTAACATGCTGGACCCGATCAAGGCCACTGTGATCACGCCGGGTCTGGAAATGTCCGGACAGTTCACCGAAACGGGGATCCCTGCTTCGATTGTGACTCGCTACTTAGTAGAGAAGGGCGTTATTGTCGAGAAGACCGGGCTCTACTCGTTCTTTATCATGTTTACGATCGGTATCACCAAAGGACGTTGGAACACTTTGCTCAGTGCACTTCAGCAGTTCAAAGATGACTATGACAAGAATCAACGCGTCTGGAAAGCGATGCCGGAGTTCGCTCAAGCACATCCACGATACGAGCGCGTTGGCCTACGAGACTTGTGTCAGCAGATTCACGACATGTACAAGAAGCATGACGTGGCGCGAGTCACCACCGAAATGTATCTGTCGAAGATTGACGCTGCCATGACGCCGTCAGATGCTTTTGATCGCATGGCTCATCGAGAGATAGATCGAGTGGAAATCAGTCAGTTGGAAGGCCGCGCGACGGCCGTTCTATTGACACCCTATCCGCCGGGTATCCCTTTATTGATTCCCGGTGAGATGTTCAATCGCACCATCATTCAATACTTGCAATTTGCGCAAACCTTCAATGAGAAATTCCCTGGATTCGAAACGGATATTCATGGTCTAGTGGAAGAGGGCGAAGGTCCCGATCGCAAGTACCACGTCGACTGTGTGAGGACGTAGGCTAAACTACCGGAGATTTCCACGAATGGCGCCTGACGACTTACAGAATCTGGTTCGTGAACAAGGGCCCTTCGTCTTTGAAAGGATGTTTTCTGCCGTCGAAAAAGTGAAGGAACGTTTAGAACGCACATGCCAAGCTTTGGAGCAAGCGCAGATTCCCTATGCCATCATTGGTGGCAACGCAGTGCCCGCTTGGGTGGCGACCATCGATGATGGAGCTGTGCGTAATACCAAGGATGTGGATATTTTGTTGCGGGAAGAAGATTTGCCCGAGGCGACGCAGGCCATGTAGAAGGCCGGTTTTAGAGATTCGGTGATGGACGTCACGGTCTTTCTAGATGGTCCCCAGGGCAAGCCCAGTCAAGGCATCCATTTTTTGAAGGCGGGGCAGAAAGTCAAAGCAGAGTACGCGACGCCGACGCCTGATGTCACAAATATAACCCTCATCGAAGGAAAATCCGTGATCAATCTAGAAGCTCTCGTCGGAATGAAACTCAATAGCTATCGGCGTAAAGATCAAACACATCTGATAGATATGATTCAAGTCGGCTTGATCGACGCAAGTTGGCCGCAGCGGTTTCCGCCCCAACTGCGGGATCATCTGCAAATGTTGCTGAACGATCCTGAGGGATAACGTTTGGCCGGATGTTTAGCAAGCTACTAGCTTACGCTAGCCACGCTGGCAACTGGCCCGCTTCCGGCAATTCAATCAGATTGACTTTTTGGATTGCTTCTAACTTCAAGACTTCATCCACAACATGTTGTGGAGGCATGCTGTCTAGGTTCAAAACGCCGACCGCTTCGCCGCCCTGTTGGTTGCCGGACCGTCCAACGGCCATCTGAGCGATGTTGATCCGGTTTTGACCGAAGATCGTACCGACTTGGCCGATAATCCCGGGTTTGTCCGTGTGATGGAAAAACATCAAGCGGCCATCCAGGTATGCTTCCAGTCGGCAATCGTTGACGGAAATCAAGCGTGGCATGTTGTTTCCAAAGAGTGTTGCTCCTGCTCGCAGCTTTTGCGAACCGCTGACCACCTCGACAGTCATCGAGCTACTGAAAGCTCCAGGCTCCCGGTTGCGATTCTCGACCAGTTCGATTCCGCGTTCTTGCAATAGGAGTTCTGAGTTGATGATATTCACCTCGCCAGCCAAGGCTTTTTCCAATAGCCCGGCGCAGAAGGCGGCATTGAGCAGTTTGGTATCTTTGGCAGCGACTTCGCCGCGATAGTTCAAGGTGCAGTGATCAACACTGCCGCCGTTCCACTGGGCAATCAACAATCCCAGCCGATACGCGACATCCAGATAACCCCGCAGAGCTTCCAAGGTCTTAGGATCAAGTGCAGCCACGTTGACCGCATGTCGAATTTCGCCATGTTGCAGATAGTTCATCAGCAACTGGATGCCTTCGATGGCAACTTGCGTTTGGGCTTCTTCAGTGCTTGCTCCCAAGTGAGGAGTGCACACGACGTTAGGCATGCCAAACAGGGGGCTGTCGGTGCAGGGTTCCGTCTCAAAGACGTCCAGTGCCACGCCGCCTATTTTGCCTGACTTGAGTCCTTCGATCATTGCGGCTTCTTCATAGATGCCGCCGCGAGCACAATTGATCAACCGGATGCCGGGTTTGACGATCTCCAGATCCTTCATGCCTACCAGATACTTCGTTTCGGTTGTCAGTGGCGTATGGACCGTTAAGTAATCGACTTTGGAAAGCATGTCTGGAACCGACAAGATCCGAGTTACACCCAATTTTGTAGCTTGTTCTTCGGTCAAGAATGGATCGTAAGCCAAGACCCGCATCTCAAAGGCTCGAGCGCGAATGGCGACTTCACGACCGATACGGCCCATGCCGATAATCCCCAAGGTCTTGTCGGCCAACTGCGTACCCATGAACGATTTACGGTCCCAGGTGTGATTGCACAAGCTTTGGTTCGCAGGTGCAATCGACCTTGATAAGGCCAACATCATCGCGAAGGTGTGTTCGGCGGTGCTGAGTGTATTTCCGGCGGGTGTGTTCATCACCACGATACCCAGACGAGTGGCAGCGTTTTTGTCGATGTTGTCCGTGCCTACTCCAGCGCGAGCAATTGCCCGCAACTTCTTATTGCCCTGCAGCGATTCGGCCGTGATTTTGACTCCACTGCGCACGATTGCCGCATCGAACTCGTTGAGTGATTTTCGAAGCTCTTCGCCTTTCAAGCCAATGCGGATTTCGTATGCGAATTCCGGGTTGGCTTCGAGCATATCAAGCCCTTCGCGGGCAATGGGATCTAAGACAAGAATACGATATTTAGCCATGGTTGCTTTTTGAATTTGGTAGAGGAATTGAGCGATTGGAGGATGCGTTACGCATGCTGTGAAGCAAAGTCTCGCATAAAGTTAGCTAACGTCTCGACGCCAGACATTGGCATCGCATTGTAGATACTGGCACGAATACCACCGACGCTGCGATGGCCAGCCAACGAATCAAGTTTCAAGGCTTTAGCACCTTCCAAGAATTTCTTTTCAGTCGCTTCGTCTGGAAATCGAAAGGTGACGTTCATTAGCGAGCGAGAATCCTGCTGAGCGTGTCCGATGTAGAACGCAGGGAATTGGTCTACGACATCATAGAGCAGTTTTGACTTGCGGGCGTTGAGGTCTAGCATCTTGTGTAGTCCGCCAACATCCTTTTCCAGCCAATCGCAAACCAGCCCTAGTGCGTAAATTGCAAAGGTTGGCGGTGTGTTCCACATCGAGTCAGCTTCGGCGTGGTTCTTGTAGCGTAGATATCCCGGCAGCGATTCGGCCCCGCGATCCATCAGGTCTTTGCGAATGATGACCACCGTAACGCCAGCGGGGCCAGCGTTCTTTTGAGCACATGCGTAGATCATGCCGTACTTGGAAATGTCGACTGGCCGACACATGAAGTCGCTGCTGCTGTCGCAGACTAAGGGGGATCCGCACGCTGGATCGCTCAGGAACTGAACCCCTTGAATGGTCTCATTGCTCGTCATGTGGACGTAGGCAAACGAGTCATCGCACTGCATTTCGGCCGCCGTTGGCAGTCGGTTGTAGTTGGTCTCTTTGGCGTCAAAAATGGTTTTTGTGGAGCCTTCTTTTTTTGCTTCGGCCAACGCGTACTTACCCCAAGAACCGCTGACGATGTAGCCAGCAGGTTTGTCTGATCCCCGCAACAGGTTCATCGGCACCATGGAAAACTGCAGACGAGCTCCACCTTGCATAAAGAGGACTTCGTAGTCATCCGGGATGCTCAGCAGGCGGATCAAGGACTGTTTGGCCGCTTCTTGAATTGCAATAAAGTGCTTGCTGCGATGGGAAACCTCCAAAATGGAAGCTCCAGCGCCGGGCAGGCACATGAGTTCGGATTGGATTCTCTCAAGGACTGGAACCGGCAGGACACCAGGTCCCGGCGAGAAGTTATAATGGCGGTCGGTTGCGTTTGCGGTCATATTACTGAACTGGTTAAAACTCTAGCGTTCGTCACGGCGGGCGGCTTAAGGCCACCCGACTAGCGTGCAATGGGTCGTGATTTTAGGTTGTGGGGACAGAACCGAAAAGGACTGCTGGGCATTCATCGCCGTTTCATTGGATTTTCTTGGGTTTTTTAATTATGTCCAACTTGGTACGGCTGGTTCATCTCCGTCCGGAAGCTCTTCGGATCCTGGCATTCTTCTTCGTAGCGACGGCTTGGCACCTAGTGTGCGGGCTGGTCGCTGCGGGCCAAAGTGTACCTCCGGATTCCCAAGCAGACGACTTTCCGAAGGTTTTTGACGCGTTTCTGGATGAGGTTTGGGCTTGGGAAGTGGCAGAGGACCCGTGGCTGGCCAGTGAAGTGGGCGTCGCAATTGGCCAGGATCGCTTGCCCAACGATTCGCTGAGCGAGATGCAGCGGCGGTTTGAAATTCGAAGTGAATACTTAGAAAGACTGAAAAAGATTCCGCTGGAGCCATTGACGCTGGAGCAGCGTACTAATCACGAGGTCCTACGGCTGCGGCTGCAAAATCAGCTATCCAACTACCAGCATCGAGCCTACTTGATGCCGATCAACGGTCGTGAAGGCTTTCACGTCTCATTTGCGCAGTTGGCTGATTCGATGAAGCTCGAATCGAAAGTCGACTATGAAAATTACATTGGTCGCCTCGCGGACTTCCGTCGCTATGCCCAACAACAGATCGACCTAATGAAAACGGGTCTTGCCGAAGGCTACAGTATTCCCGCTGTGGTTCTACGTGACATTGCGTCCCAATTGCAACCACACATGGTCGAAGATCCATTGCGAAGCGAACTCTATAAGCCATTTCTCCAGGCTCGCCCACGTTGGATCGAAGAATCAGACTGGAGCGACTTGCAAGCACAAGCGTCTTCGGCGATCCAGCAATCCGTGGTGCCCGGCTATAAAGCATTCCACCAGTTTATGGTCAATGAGTATTTGCCTGCTACTCGCAGTTCGATTGCTGCCCGCGCGTTGCCCAATGGACGAGCGTACTATGAAGATCGGATTGAACACTTTACTACTTTGCCTCTCACGGCCCAAGAGGTTCATCAGATCGGATTGAGGGAAGTAGAACGCATTCGGGGGGAAATGGAGCAGGTGAAATCGCAAGTGGGCTTTGACGGCAGCTTGGCTGATTTCATTCGATCGCTGCAGGCAGATCCGATTCACTATGCCCAATCGCCACAAGAACTGATGCAGTTTGTGGCGTTGATTTTAAAGCGTATCGATGGCGCATTGCCAGCGGTTTTTTCTACGCTGCCGCGAACTCCCTATGGCTTGAAGGAGATTCCCAGTTTTGTCGCTCCCCAAACGACCAGTGCTTACTACTGGCCGCCGACCGGAGACGGTACCAAAGCAGGCTTCTTTTATTTAAACACCTACAACTTGCCTCAGCGTCCCAAGTACGAGATGGAGGCGTTGGCGTTGCACGAAGCTGTCCCTGGGCACCATTTGCAGATCGCTCTGCAGCAGGAGTTGCCGCAAGTGCACCCGCTACGGAAGTTTGCCATGTTCACCGCGTTCGTTGAGGGGTGGGCGTTATATGCAGAGCTTTTGGGGAAAGAAATTGGCATGTATGAAGATCCTTACCAGGACTTCGGTCGATTAAGCTTTGAGGCGTGGCGGGCGTGTCGGCTGGTTGTCGACACGGGCATTCATGATCAAGGTTGGACACGCGAAGCAGCGATTGCCTTTATGCGTGAAAACACAGCGCTCAGCGATCATAATATTGCTGCCGAAGTCGATCGGTATATCGGTTGGCCAGGGCAAGCGCTGGGGTACAAAATCGGGCAGTTGAAGATGCTTGAACTGCGCCGCAAGGCCGAAGCTGCATTGGGATCAAGCTTTGATTTACGCGAGTTTCACCGCGTCGTTTTAGAGAACGGAGCAGTGCCTTTGCCTGTACTTGAGGCCCACGTCGAGCACTGGCTGGCAGACGCAACGCGGGCTGCTGAATAAGCAAACAGTGCCCCCCCTGCGCAGCGTTGATGAATGGTCTGTCGCGGGATGTCGAATGTCAGAGTTCTTTCTACAGTCTTGCTGGAGGCAGCAGACGGCGGGCATCAAGCGACTTCCAAAGGCTTTCCACAGAGTCGCCTGCAGAATAGCACATATCAATCTCAACGGTATCGCCGGGTTCCACGTCCACGGGTTCCGTCAGCGGTAGCACTAAGCATTGATTAGGCCACGCGATTGCTCGTTGAGCTTCCATATCGATTCCCAAAACGTTTTGCGTTGCAAATCGCACTGCATTCAATTGGCCGCGGCGCTGAGTAGTAAACTGAATACTAGTTTCATATCGCGTTGGGATCATATCGCTATACCCAATATTCGCGTATGGAATGAACGGAGCCAACTCCGCGGTACGAGGTTGATGTAAGATTGGCGCCTGGAACAGTGGGACAGGTGCGTGGTATCCAGCATACTCAAAATCTTGCTGCACAGGTTGCATCATCAACATGGACATCTCAGGGATGAATATCGGCAGGGGAGCGTCAAAGGCTTGTTGATGATTGTGTTTGAAAGCATCGATTACTTGGGCTTGTTTCTCTCGCAGCAAACCAACATGCAACATTTCGCAAATCACCACGTCAATTGGAACAGGGGGAATAAATCTCATGGCATCCCCATGGATGACTTGAATGTTCTCCTCAAGTTGATTCATGCGCACAAACGATTCTGCCATCTGCACGAGTTCGAAATTACGTTCGACGCAGAAGACGTTGGCACCTTGTCTCGCAGCAAACGACGAAAGGATTCCTGTTCCTCCTCCTAGTTCAACGACATTCATGCCCGGTTTTACCAGCAAGCGAATCGCATCCAGGAAAGCCCCAACGCGATCTTCGTCTTGCAGCATGTTGTAGTGATACAACAACGGAATGTATTGCCCGAGGATTTCCGACTCAGGGATTTTCGATTCAGGGCTCGCGCTGGTTTGAGATGGGCTTATAGAGTCCACTACACGCTGCTGAGCGGCGATTGGTTCGGTTGGGGAGGGCACGGAAAAACTTTCAAAAAGGACATCGAAGTTCCAACGGACTGTACGGAATAAAGACAGGAGCCCTCAAGGCCGATTTGGGAGAAATGCGATGCCGCCATGGGCGTCAAAGTGCACTTGGCCTACAGCCCTCACCGGCAATTTCTTGCGTTTTTTCACTTTTTGAAAAGAAAACACAAACAGGCCAACACGCCGCAGGGGAACTTTTATATAAATCTAACGCTGGCCAGTCTGTGAGATCTTGTTGGGTTTCCCGTCGTAGCCGATCGAGCTGCGCGTTCGCTATGGCTGTTAGTTTTTGCAAGGCAGAGGAGTTTGAAGATGTTTGCGTGTTTCTTCAGGGGTTGCGCCGTAGCTGGACTGTATGCCATGTGCTTGGGGCTGGTCGCAGCCACTTGTAGCATTTCAACCAACCTGTATGCACAGGACCAGGTTCCCACCATCGAATTGTCGCAAAATGGGGAAATAGAGCTAACTCCAGAACAAGAAGAGATGCTTAGAAAGTTGGCTCAAGGCCCTGACCTGACGCCAATTGCGGGCCCCGCGGAAGTCGATATCGGGACAATGGCAAAGCTCAAGGTGCCTGATGGTTATCAGTTTCTCAATCAACGCGATGCTCAGGCATTGCTGACTTACTATGGCAATCCTCCCAATCCCCGCATTCTGGGATTGGTACAGCCGATGGATTTTGAAAATGATGCTAACGATTGGTTCATGGTTTTTCAGTTCGACGACATTGGCTACATCAAGGACGCTGAAAAGGAAACCATCGACGCGGACTCTCTTTTGGAAGCTTTTCGAGCTGGTATCGAGCCCGGCAACGCGGAGCGTCGTGCATTAGGAGCTTCCGAGTTAAGAGGAATCAATTGGTCGGACACTCCGTTCTACGATCCTCAAACGAATAATTTAACGTGGGGCATTCAGTTAAGATTCGATGAAGGTGATTCCATTAACTACGAAATCCGATTGCTTGGTCGTTCCGGAGTTATGTCAGCTACCTTGGTAGGGGCTCCTGAAAACTACAAGAGTGCATTGCCTTCTGCCAAGCAGTTGTTAACTGGTTACGAATTCAAAGAGGGTGCGAAGTATGCTGACTGGAAGCCTGGCGATAAAGTAGCCGCATTGGGATTGGCTGGTTTGATCGGTGGTGGCGCGTTAGCAGTGGCCGCCAAATCAGGTTTGCTCGGCAAGCTTGGGCTCATTATCGCCAAGGGCGGAAAAGCGATCATCCTGGTGATCATTGCGCTGTTCGCAGGGCTTGCTTCGCTGGTAAAGAAACTGTTTACTGGTCGCTCTACATCGCAAGATACCTACCAGTAGTACCAGCGGGATTTTTTGCCGATTTCGAAAAGATGCATGATGCAACAGTTTAGCGCTGTCGAGCAAATTTTTATCGTCGTCGCTGTTCTGTATCTTATCGAGATGGCAGTCTGGGCTCGGGGCAATTGCTATGTCATTCGCTCGTTGTTTGGCAAGTATAAGCTGCAAGACGGTCGATCGGTTCTCGCTAACGATCACGGGCGAATATACTTTAGCGGTCCTGCCCCTTGGGATGCCGCTTTTGTAATCCAGCCGTTGCCGATCTCGGTCGACGAGGAAGGTGTTTGCAATACTGTCCTCGCGGCGCCAGGTTGGTCACAGCGACCCAATGTCGATCTGGTTTTGTTGTCCTATGATAAAATCGCGGAGGTTCAACGTGATGAACACCGCTTGCGGAGTGACGCAAAGGACTTTTGCAGCTTACAAAGTCCAGCGAGTGCAACGGCGCTCAGTCATCGACTAATGGAAGTTGCAGCCAGCGATGCAGCACATCGCCCCAGTTTGATCGAAAGTCTACTATCGGAAACACTTGACCTGTCTGCGATACGCCAACGAATTGCAGCCTGGAGTCGAGCCACTCGATTTTTGAAAGTCGCAGGGACTGCTCTTTTAATCTGGATATTCGGTGTGGGTTCGCTGCTGCACTACCAGTGGATCCTTCCAGCCGATCCACTGTTGGCATTGGTCGTCTATCTTGCGGTTTTGTTTTTCTTGTGGTGGACCTGCGTTTTGCTGATCAATAGGGCTCATCGCAGACTCTTTCCAAAACGCCGGGTGGATCGATGGAAGCAAACCTTCATCGCTTTTGTGTCACCGGCTGCTGCGATGCGTGGCAGCGATCATCTAGCCAGGCACCTTTTCGCTTGGGCTCATCCTGTTCCTGTGCTCGCCGCACTCAACGCCGCGGATCTGTCTGCCATGGTGGGGATCGCTTGTCGTGACGCAAGCTATCCGATGCCGCTAGACGACATCGCCAGCGAGATGTCTATCGCTATCAGGGTCATGGAACAGCACCACATCCAGTACGCTCAACTACTGCAGACCTGCGTGCAGGATTGCGGATCGAATATGGCTGATCTAGCTAGGCCACCCACCATTGGCGATTCAGAGACAAAATCTTATTGCGAACGTTGCCTGCATGAGTTTATCGAAACGGATATCGCATGCGACAACTGTGGCGGTCGGCTAACCCGTAGTGTTTAGGTGAACACGCTGGGGGGGGAAGGCCGCGCAGCTACAACATTGCAAGCAAGTGGCGTGGGTCCTATTGAGGCAGGTAAGCCCAAAGACGCGTGCTTGATTTGATACCGCGATAAAAATCTTCAATCGTAAATTTTTCGTTAGGACTGTGGGCTCCATCGTCGTCCAATCCCCAGCCCAGCAATATCGCATCGCAGTTCAGTTGGCTGACCATTGCTGCTACGATGGGGATCGACCCACCTTCACGAATCAAGACAGGTGCTTTATCAAATCCATCTTCCACGGCGCGAAACGCGGCCTTCATGTAGTTGCTGTTTGGATCGACCACGACACCAGGGCCGCCGTGTAAATCGACGACTTTGGCGGTGACGCCCGCTGGCGTATGCGTTTCGACGTACGCTCGCAGTTGCTGAGCTACTTCCGCAGGGGATTGGTTTGGAACCAACCGAAACGAAATTTTGGCCGAAGCTTTGGCAGGCAACACGGTCTTGCCGCCTTCGCCTTGATAGCCGCTGGTCAGGCCGTGAATATCGAAGCTTGGGCGTCCCCAGCGTCGCTCCAGAGTAGAAAAGCCTTGTTCGCCATGAACACTGGTTACTCCGATCTGTTTGGCAAAGGCGTCATCGCTGAAGTTTAGCTTCCGCCAATTGGCACGTTCGTTTTCATCCAGTGCTTTGACTGCATCGTAAAAGCCGGGCAATTGGATTCGACCGTTTTCGTCTTTCATGCCGACCAGCATTTGCGACAAGGCGTAAGCTGGGTTGGTGACTGCGCCGCCGAAAACGCCGGAATGCAAGTCAACGTTTGGGCCTTGGACATGTAATTCGAAATATGCGATCCCGCGAAGACCATAGGTAATGGCGGGTTGACCTTTTGCGTACTGGGACGAATCGCTGATGATGATCACATCGCACTGAAGCTGCTCTACCAAGGATGGCAAATACTGCTCAAGGACCTCGCTGCCGCTTTCCTCCTGGCCTTCGATCAAAAATTTCACTTGGCAGTTCAGCGGCAAGCCGGACTTGAGAAATGCTTCCAAAGCTAACACATGTGTCAGCATTTGGCCTTTGTCGTCGGTTGCGCCTCGGGCAAACAGTTTTCCATCGCGGACAGTTGGTTCAAAGGGTGGTGTCTCCCAGAGTTCCAGCGGATCTGGCGGTTGCACGTCATAGTGGCCGTAGACCAAAACGGTCGGACCGTCGGCGACCGGAGGGGTTTCCGCATAGACCAGCGGCGGTCCTCCAGAGCCAATTTGCTTGGCTGTCAGCCCCATAGCTTGGAATTTTGCTGTCATCCAGTCGGCGGCTGATTGAAGTGCCTGGGCGTAGGCGCGATCGGCACTGATGCTGGGAATCCGCAGCAACTCGCACAATTGGTCCAGGTGACTTTGCCGATTATGCTGTAAACGTGCGTCGATTTCGGAAAAATTCGTCATTGATGATTTTACTGCTTTTCAGTTTTGTACTTGCCAAACACCGCCCCCAATGGCGTACAATGCTGGTCTGACAGTCAATTGTCGGTCTAACCGGCAATTATTCCTAGTGGTTGACTAAATTATCTATGTTAGAGGTTTGACTGCAACATGTCGGATTCGCAAGCTGCTGTAATGGAAGAAACGGCGACGATTCAAAAGTCGAAGAAGACCGCTGCGAAAAAGCCAGAGGCGAAAAAGCAACCGCGTTACAACGTGATCTTGTGGGACGACTCCGAGCATACGTTCGAATATGTCACGCGGATGATGGTGGCGCTGTTTCGCTACTCGCAGCAGCGCGGTTTTCAATTAGCAAAGGAAGTGGATACAACAGGACGCGCCATCTGTTTAACCACCACGCGAGAGCATGCTGAACTGAAACGGGATCAGATTCATGCTTTTGGAAAAGACCCATTAAGCGCCCGCTCCAAGGGAGCGATGACCGCCACGATTGAGCCCGTCCGGGAATAGTCTGCCGATCGCAAGCAGTTCACAATCCTGCGGGGGGAGTCGGTGGGTTGTATTGCGTGACGTAAGCATCGGCGGCCTTGATGTACTTAGGGTCAAAGACTGCTTTACGCAACTCCTCGCGTTGCTCAACAAACCGCTCGTAGTCGCGCGGGTCATCGGGATGAAAAATGGGGCAAGGTTTGTCGTACACGACCGTTGCTCCATGTTCCGCCTCATGATGATAGCGTGATAAGCCCACGACACGATCCGCGACATAGATCGCTTCATTCAATTCGTGCGTCACGATCACAATCGTGTATTCCGGACGTTTGCCAGCGGCCTTTGCTTCGACGTTTTCTTGGTAAAAGTGCAGCAGCATAAGTTGCAATTCCTGCCTCATCGCCTCGTCTAAGGCACCGAACGGCTCGTCCAAGAGTACAACTTTGGGTTTCATGATCAGCGACTGCGCAATGGCAACCCGCTGTCGCATACCACCGGACAGTTCCGATGGATAGAGTTTCGCTGCAGACTCCAAGCCGACCTTTTTTAAGAACGCTCGCGCTTGCTGCAAGTGCGCTTCACGCTGCTTGCGATACTTCCCATATTGAAAGATCCGATAGAGCAGGGAAGTGCTATCGAGCTTCAATCCGAATGCAACGTTCTTTTCCGCAGTTAAGAAGTCGTAAAGTGCGTAGTTTTGAAAAACAATGCCGACGTCGCGGTTGGGCGCCAGGACTTCTTTACCATCGGCCAGCACATGACCGCTTTTGGCCGGGTGAGTGCCTAGGATGGCCTTTAGCAGCGTGCTTTTGCCGCAACCACTGGGGCCAACAATCGCCACAATTTGCCCAGGCAAAATGTCTAGGTTGATGTTGTGCAGTACCCGGTTGTTGCCGTACCAATGGCTAACGTCGCAGACTTGCAATGCGTACTCGCTCATAGACTATTTCCCATACCACGGCGAGATACGACGACGGATCATCAATAGTCCTCGTTCGACGAGTAGCCCGGACAACCCGAGAATAATCAAATAGATGTAGACCACGTTCATATTCAAGATGCGAGCTTCCATACGAATGCGATAGCCCATCCCAGCATTGCCCACCAGCATCTCAGCGGCAAGCAAAAAAATCATCGCGGGGCCAATCTGCAGACGGATGTTATCGATGACTCGCGGCAAAATCTGTTTCCAAATGACTTCGTACAAAATCTCGACATCGCTGGCCCCTAACGTATACGCTTTATCAATGACATCATCGCTGACATCCTTCTGAACTGCGCCGTAGATCGCTTGAGCCATGGAGAAAAAGATCCCTAAGCCGACCATCGTTGTAAACATGGTTTGGTCGGTCCCAACCAGGACGAAATAGATCGGCATCATGGCCGTCGGCGGGATCTTTGACAGAAACGCAATAATGGGACTCAGGGGCGCTTCGATCCAGTGGTAAGCTCCCATGGCTACGCCCAAAATCACGGACAACACCACACCAAGAGCGAGTCCCAGCAACAACCGCCAGTAAGTTGCGGCAAGGTCACTCCAGAAAATCGGCGGCTTGGGATTGCTGCTCAAGCCGCTAGGTTTGAACAACCTCTCAAAGCCAGCCTTGAAGCCTTCAATGCCAGGCACAATGGTTTGCTGTGGATTATTGACGGTCATGCGTTGCGACAGCAGACCGTAGCCAATAATCAGCGCAGCAACACCAAGGATGCTCAACGTCCAAAAAAGCCAAGTGGGGATTCGACTGCGGATCATCGCGATTACTTCGATGCCTTTGTCGCGTAGGCCTTCAAATACTCGGTGCTAAAGTTCAACTGTTTGTCGGCTGCATCAAAGCCCATGGATACTTGTGTGGCTGTGCCCAAGTCGACGATGTCATGTTCCACGCAAAATTTAGCGACGGCCGGCATGGTCTCCGACTGAAACTTTTCGCTGCTGAGTAGATCCAGGGCCTCTTGCGGTGTTTTGTAAAACTTGGTTTGCGTGACGACCTTTCGCATCGCGGTTGCATCCAGTTTGGAAAACTTCTCGCCTAACGCCACTAGGGTCTCGTCGCTGGAGGCAGGATCATCGATTCGCCGGGATACTTCATAGAACGCTTCCATCAACGCGTTCGCGAAATCGCTTGCTCCCGGCTTGGCGAGGGCAACGTTCGAGATGACGACCATATCGACGATCTCTTCTGGGATTTCGCTGGAATCAAAGAGAACTTTGGACTTGGTTTGCAGACGCAGGGTTTCCATCACGAACGGGTTCCAAACCACAATCGACTGGACACTGGCGGCACCTTGCTGCAACTGTTGAGCGGCTAGGGCAGGGTCCATATTGGAAAATGGAAACTCGCCAGGCGAGTAGCCTTTCTTTTCCAAGACACGTTCAAAGCAATACTGTGAGACGCTACGCTCAAGACCGTGCGACGTGATACCTTTTAGTCCATCGATGTTTTCGATGTTGACCGCGATACAAGCGTCTGCTCCATCGGAGGTTGACGTTGGGAACAAGACCGTGCTGGCCTTCTGCATCGATGGCCCTAAAATGTCCATATTCGTAATGCATACCGCGTCTGCGTTGCCGCTGCCGTAGTATTGGATGCAGGTGTCATAGTCGGCCTGTTTCAGGACGATATCTACGTTCCACTTCTTTTCAAGTTCGCCGAGTTTGCCTTCGGCCTCGTCGATCAAACCAGCTTCATGTGCCACACCAAAGACGCTCCACGAAGGATACTCGCTCCACGTCAATGAAAACACAGGCGGTTTGGCGGAACCGCCAGAAGCCGAGCCAGAGGGATCTGCAGTTCCAGCGGTTTTGGTACAGCCAGCTAAACCCATCATCGCGATGCCCATCAGGCATGCCGCTCGACTTAGGTTGCGGTATTTGGATTTCATTGCATTACACCTTTGGAAATTGGAATGAGAGGGGATAAATGGATGTCGGGAGAAGCGATCAAGACTCAGGTAGCTTGTAGCTTTCCGCTGGCGCTGACTGGGCCGCGTCTTTCTTGGCCGACAAACCAATCAAGGCATCGAATTCGTCATCGGCAACGGTTGATTGAGCGTACTCCATGAACTCGGATTCTGCGCGAGCGGTATCCATACCAGCGAGTTCACGGGAAACGCGAGCGTTGGCAGATGCACGTTGACGCATATCTCGTAACCGTTGCAGTTCTTCGCTGGTTTTGTCTTGTGAGATACCGGTCATCATATCGGCGATTTGCTTTTCTTCAGCGCTGGAGAGAACCGTGGCAACCGCGTCGTGCTTTTCTTCCTTCAATTTATCAAGCTCACGCATCAACGATTGGATCTGGGCCTTATGACCGTTGACGTTCGTCACCAGTTGCTGAAGGTCGTTTTCCAGTTCACCAATACGCTGTTGCTTTTCAAGCAAGGTGCTAGAGAAGTCTTTGAAGGCCGACTGGCACTTGATGTACTCAGGATCATTTTTGACCGCTGACGGGTCACCAGCGTACTTCTCAACTAACTGTTTTGCTTTGGCCGCAGCGCCTTGCTTCAATTTTTCAAGTCGTTGGACATCTTCGGTCAGTGCTCGCAACTTTTCCTTCTTGGTCTCTTCTTGAGCAATCATGGCACTGATCGCGTCTTTGTACTGGTTAAGGCGCTTACGTTTTTCGTCGATGACTTTGTCGTACGTCGCGGACATCACGGTAGGGTTTGCACTAATTGCATCAGCAGCGTTGTTGACGCGACCGGTAAATAAATAGCCGATGGCTCGGAAGAAGCGGCCAATTGCCTTAAACATGTAAATCACTCCTCAATGATGGTTGACGAAACAAGTGTGCTGTGTTTCAGATAAGTCGCAGATTAGTTTACCGGAAAAATGGGTCGAGTGGGGATTTTCTTTACTCCCGCAAAAATTCGCTGTAGTCTTTCTTACCTTCCAGTTCACGCATGCGTGCTTCGGTACGAGCTGCAATTCGTAAGGATTCATCAAGCTCGTCGCGCAAGCTGCTTAAATCGGTAGAGTTTTCTTTATCGTCAAGATGCTGTAACTGGTCGACAGCACTTTGCAATTGCTCTACCGACTTCTTGACATCATGTAGGATGATTTCTCGCCTGGCCAAAATGTTTTTGCGTTCCTCCCCCACCAACTGTTCGGATAATTCAAACGATTTGTAGGACCGATCCAGTTGCTCGATGGCTGCCCAGAACAGGGTGTTGACCTGCGCGTGCAGCCCTAGGCCTCGAATCAACATCTGAGGCCTGCTGGCTAATTCGTTGAATTCGTCACGAGCTTTGCAAAGCAGCGTAAAATAATCGTCGGTCCTTGGATCACGATCGTATCGCATTTTCTTGAGAACCGCTGCCAAGCGATCGTCTTCCGCTTTCACGATCTTGGCTTGATCTTCCTGGCTTACTTTCTCCGATATTTTGTCGAGGAGAAAGACAAAACGCGTGCCCAGCCAACCAATCCCCCCCAGAACGCCGATCAAGCCTAACAAATTCAACGAAGCGACACCGCCAGCGGCCCAGGACAAAAGCCACGCCGAAGCGCCTCCCACAATCGGCAGCACGACCGACGGAGCAAGCGTAAGTTCCTGCAGGACTCTGCGGCGAAAAGATTTGAACCACATTAGTGTTGCACGAGACTTTCAATAATCTTGGGAATGGTAATTTCTAGATTCGCCGATCTTCAATTTAATCATTTTTTACCATCTCAACAGCGACCCATCAAAAAGGCGTCTGCCCCAATTCAAAACTGACACGTGTTTGTCCGCTAGTTTCGCCTCCAAAAACGCGCATACGGGTGGCGGAAACGCCCAGCGATCGCAGGTATTCTTCGGCTGCGGTCGCCCGCTTGGTTGCCAGCTCTCGGTTGGCCTCCAGGTTCCCTTGATTGGTCGCTGACCCGCGGATTCGCAGATAGTAGCTGGGCCAAGATTGCAGGCGACTGGCCAGTTCGCCCAGCGAGGTTCGGCTTGATTCAGTCAACTGAGCGGAGCCTCGGGCAAAAACCAAATCTGGTACATTCAACGTGCCAACCGAAACTAGGTTTCCCCACTGCCTTTCATCCAAGGGAGGCAGCTCGGCTTGCTCAACCACCGACTCATTGGCCAAACCTGGATGGAAGTTGCGTGTCTTGAGCTGCGCCATCGGCGGGTCATAGAACAAACGGGTGAGCTGGCCTCCAGTTGGGTCGGCATCAATCGCATCGGTTTGTCTTAGCACGTCCATGATTCGCTGGATCATGTTCTCCAGCGGCAGTACTTTGCCTTCGCGCAAACCCAGGTGAGCAAAATTTTCCTGCGTGTTCTTCCACTGGATCTTGCCCACGAGTGTTTGGGCTTGCGCAGCCGTGAGTTGTGTGCCTGTACGCTTCGCATCGGAGATCACCAGTTTGACCATCGCGTCGGAGTTGTTGTAGCTGTACAAAGCACCGAAGTAGGCCTCTAGCACTTGTTCGATCGTCGCTTGATTCTTCATCAGGTATGTTCGCGAGACCACCAATGCATCCACGATGTAGCCCGTGAAACGAGAAGAATCGACGACAATCTGCATCTGGGGATCGGCCAGGATTTGACTGACGTAGGGCTCCCAGGTGACATACACCTGCGGACTGTTGGGAGTGGCATTCTGGTAGCGTTTGATGACATCGTCTGCTGTAGAGACGCTTTCAAATGGTCTGGCCGCAATTCGAGGCAAATCAAAGTCATGCAGAACGACGCGAGCTAACGTTTCGCTGGGGGAATCTCCCACCAGCACAAAACGGGTCTCGGGGTTATTTAAAGCGTCAACGTCAGCATACTTCGTTTTGTTCGCCACGATGGCATCCGCCCCGCGCGTCTCGTCGATGATTGCGACAATCGTTGCGGGCAGTTGTTTGGCCGCAGCAGATGCCTTGATAAGGGCATCGATGGGGAAAGCGGCCATCGCGTACTTGCCATCGGCCAGCCCTTGCAAACGAGCCGTATAGTCGGCTTGGTCATCTTCGATTACCACGCGAATGCCACGTTGTGCAAGCAAGCTTTGGAATTCATCGCTACGCAAAACCGCATAGCCGGAAAACGCATCTGCGGCGATAGTCACTTGGTCTTTATAGATGCTATTTCCGGTCGACTGCGCCAGGAGATCTTCTTGCTCCTTCTTTGCCTGCTCAGCCTCCGCGGCCCTTTGCATCGGTTCAATGACAAGCTTCCAGGCGCTAACGCCAATCGCCAAAACAACCAACCAAACAAAGGCAAAAAGGATGATCTTTCCGGTTTTCACTGTGTCCCTATTTCATGCTGATTGGAGAACGTCTGAATGGGTCCGATTCAGTCTGATTCATGTTCGACTGATCTATTTACGATTATGTTTGGAGATCACATGAATGACCATGGCAATGATTACGATAACGGCAAAGCAGGGGAGGGCGCAAATGCAAAATGTCCCACTAAGTCCAATGTCGGTACTTATGTTGACAACAGGTGAAGGAGTGACAGAAGTTCCAGCGGCGGCGCCGTCGTTTTCCGATCGAGCAATCGGCGCATTTTCGACTTGAGCCAGGGCTCGCAACGCATCGGCCGCAAGTTGGTCTGGCAATCCCGCGATCAATTCGAACTCGCTAGCGGAATCTTGATCAAAATCCGTTTCCGCCAAAAGCTCTGTAATCGCTTGCTCAAAACTTTCCGCATCATCCACATTTCGATAGGAATGAGACTGGGAAGCCAACTGGTGCCCACCAGGCATTTGGACGCCGATGACATCGACTGAAATCCCGCGAGCCAGGATCATCGGCAAATAGGCTTCCACCAGTTCAGGATCATTCGCTTCGCCATCGGTAATGATCAGCAAGCGATACATGCCGTACACATGCTGCTTGCGATACGCCAATAGTTCGTCGGTCGCCTCACGCATGGCTTGGCCCAGCGGCGTCCCCCCTCCGGCGGAAACTCGCTGGATGCTACGCACCGCCGCGGCGCGGTCCAACGGTGCCAGCGGAATCAAGCGTACCGCGGTCGATTGGCCATTCAACAACGTCACGCCTAATTTTGTGTCTTGCGGCAGCGAGTTGACTACCTTGATCAATGCATTTTTCGCCGCGGCCATCCTGGAAATGTTGCCCTGCCGCGTGCTCATCGACTCGTTCATCGAGCCGGAGTCATCTAAAACCACAATCACTACTTGCTCGCCTAGCGCCACTTGCGAGGCCAACAACAAACCGACAAAGCACCATAAAACGCGATGCCAAGCGAAAACCGAATGTCCTGTACAGCGTTTTTCCATGAGGACTTCAATCACCTTCGTTCGAATGTATGCACTGAGTTTTACCGACCGTATCATAGCAGAAATTCTGGTCCAGACACGTTTTCACGATAGAAGCAGTAGCTAAGCTAAAAGCTATTCGAACTTCTGCAACCAAACTTGAATTGTCCCATGAAACGTTTAACCGCCGGCGGTGGCTGGCAAGCTGTACGATATACCTTCCGCAAAGCTTGGGAAAGCAGCGGACCGTTTGGCATGTGGAAATTCTACCGCGCCATGAGGTCCAAAAATTCTTGCAAAACATGCGCTCTTGGCATGGGCGGACAGCATGGCGGAATGGTCAACGAACGCGGTTCCTTCCCAGAAGTCTGCAAAAAGTCTCTGCAAGCAATGGCCGCTGATATGCAGCCAGGGATCGATGCCAACTTCTGGGCTCGTTTCTCCATTGAGCAAATGAGTCGTTGGACCCCCAAACAACTGGAAACCAGCGGTCGTTTGATCCAGCCCATCATCTATCGTCAAGGGGAATCCAACTACGAAACCATCACGTGGAAAGAAGCCCTCGACAAGATCGCCGGCAAACTCCGATCGCTGGTCCCCGATGAAACATTTTGGTACTTCAGTGGACGTTCCAGTAACGAGGCAGGATTCCTGCTGCAAATACTGGCCCGCGTTTATGGCACCAACAACGTGAACAACTGCAGCTACTTTTGTCATCAAGCCAGCGGCGTGGGACTCAATAGCACGTTAGGCACCGGCACCGCGACCTTGCAATTGGAGGATGTTGAGAAATGCGATCTGCTATTTGTTATCGGAGGCAATCCACCCAGCAATCATCCACGTTTGATGACCAGCATGATGCATTTGCGACGTCGCGGTGGGAAGATTGTCGTGATCAATCCGATGAAGGAGCTAGGGCTTGTACGCTTTAAAGTCCCCAGCGACCCGCGCAGTATGATGTTTGGTTCCAACATCGCCACGCACTACATCCAACCTCATATCGGGGGCGATCTGGCTTTGCTGACCGGTATCGCTAAAGCGGTTGTCGAAGCCAAGCAACATGACCGCGAATACTTACAGGCCTGCTGCAACGATGTCGATGCATACCTGCAGTCCTTGCAAGAAATGCCGTGGCAGGAAATCGTGGCCAAGAGCGGCGTCGAAGAAGCGACCATCCGTCAGATTGCCGAAGTCTACGCCCACTCTAAAGGCAGCGTTTTTGCTTGGACCATGGGCATCACTCATCACCAGCACGGTGTCGAAAATGTCGAAGCGATCGCCAACCTTGCCCTGTTACGTGGCATGGTCGGAAAGAGCGGAGCAGGGTTGATGCCAATTCGGGGACACAGCAATATCCAGGGGATTGGCAGCGTCGGAGTGACTCCTAAACTCAAGGATGAGATCTTCCAAAACCTCACTGACAAGTTTCAGTTGAAACTGCCGACTAGCCCCGGGCTAGATACGCTCGCTTGTTTGGAGGCCGCCAATGCAGGCGAGCTTAAGTTCGGACTGTGTCTGGGGGGGAACCTGTTCGGTTCGGCTCCCGATGCGCAATTCGCTAGCCAAGCACTGCAAAAGCTAGAAATGCTGGTCATGCTCAGCACTACCCTGAACACCGGGCACGCTCATGGGCTGGCTCAAGAGACCATCGTCTTGCCCGTGCTGGCGCGCGACGAAGAACCTGAGCCCACCACACAAGAATCGATGTTCAACTATGTTCGAATTTCCGAGGGGGGGCAGAGACGCCATCCAGGCCCGCGCAGCGAAGTCCAAGTCATCGCCGAACTGGGCCAACGCCTGTTTGGCGATTCACAATGCGGCATTGATTGGAAGCAGATGCAGCAAACGAAAACCATTCGCCACTGGATCGCAGAGACCGTCCCAGGCTACAAGCCTATCGGCCAAGCCGACGCAACTCGCAAAGAATTTCAAGTCGAAGGCCGCACCTTCCACCAACCCACATTCCCAACAGCCAACGGCAAAGCGAATCTTCGCAGTCACGTATTGCCAAGTCTGCACGGAGGCCCAAACGAACTACGATTGATGACCATTCGCAGCGAAGGACAATTCAATACGGTGGTCTATGAAGACTACGACTTGTACCGAAACCAAGATCGTCGCGATGTCGTTTTGGTCCATCCGGAAGATTTGGCGCGTTTAGGTATCCCTGCCGAAGCGTTAGTCATAGTCCGCAGTAGCGTCGGATCAATGTCGCAAGTCATCGCTCGCTCTCATGAAGAGATTCGGCCAGGGAACGTCGCCATGTATTACCCAGAAACTAATGTTCTTGTGCCACGCAGGGTCGATGATCGTTCCAAAACGCCTGCCTTCAAATGCGTGCCAGTCACTTTGGAACTGCAACAATTTGGTGTTAGCGGCGAGTCGATTCTGGAAGAGGCAACGTCGTCATAAGATACGCCGACACCGACGAAGGTTGGCTTTGGGGCGAGGTTTGATAGCTGGCTGATGTGACCGGGCTGACGGGGGCGGTTTGCGGTTGAGCAGCCAGCCACTGCACAGGCTCAAGCAACTGCAACTGCTGCTGCGGCTCATATAATAGCGGGCCATCAGCGTCTTGAAGCACGACGTTAGGCAAATCGCGTTGCGGCGGCATTATGCCCCCCCGAATGAGTACTCCGTATTGGTTTAGACCAAACATCAATTTCAATTCGGTAAACGGCTTGGTCACTCCTGCACCCTTCAACGCTCCAGGCCGCATTTCCATGTGCAGCGCGCTGGGCACTTTTGATAACCATTCGCTGTTGATCGTCCCAGCACTGGCACTCAATGTACAGCCTGCCTTTTGAATCTTGCCATCGATGATGACCGCTTCCTCAATATAGATCTCGCCCGTCCCACTCAAACTGTAAGCAAGTGGACTTGTGATCTCCTCCCAGCGACAGTCTTTCAGTAACGACTTGCTGATCATCATGCGATCGTCGCTGCCATTGGTCCAAACCGCTTGTCCGGTGAACGTGGCGTCTTTCCCCAAACTCTGAATGGCCGGATACTGCCTGCGAAAAAGTTGGATTGGAATCTCATAGCCATTGGTGGAAAGCTCAATCGTCGTGACCAACGAAACGCTTTCGCGATTACGAATAAATCGCAGGTCGATGGCTTGATCCACTTTGGGATTGGGGAACACGCTCACTTGCAAACTGCTTTTTTGCGGTTTGGGAACAAAGATGACATCCAGCTTGCCGGTCATGAGCTCTGTATCCGAGGCCATCAAACGGGTTGTTTGGCAAACAATCTGCATTGGGGCCAGTCGGTCGTCGGCTCGACACAAAAACCGGTCATGGGTGGTTCGAGCCATCTTCAGCAACTGATCGATATCGCAGTGAGCAGAATCCAATTGGACCGTCCATTGACCGCCCAAGCGATGCGCGATCGCTCGGGGAGACTCCCACAGCGTTTCAAATGTTTCTGGATGCGAGATTTTGATTTGCGTGATCTCTAAACGAGATGGAGATATCGCATGCACTTTTCCAATACTGGCGGCCACGCCACAAGTCTGACTGATGGTCTCGGCAAGTAAATTGGCTTGGTGTCGCCCGTACCAGCCTGACTTCCAATAAATTGTCGACAACAGTAGGAAGCTGACCGGCAGCAACGCGCAGCAGACGACCGTCGCCCGACACAGCGAGCGTTGCGTCGATTCATGGATCTTCAGTCGTCGCGCCCAGTTCTTCGGAAGCATTACATAGGGATCACGGGGATGGTTTGACCAAGATTTTGCCGCTGGTGGCAAATTCAAGGTGGTCGATGATTTTCCGTTGGCCAGTTGGCTGCTGGAGATCTCCATACGAGTCTTGTACTGACGAGCGGCCAGTTGCCTCGAATTCGAAATTTCCCCTGCAGCGTCGCTGGTACCAAAAAAGCGCTCGCCAGGGCAAGGTCACGTCAGTGATAAGGCTAGCATTTCAGAAAGCCGAGAGCCGCATTGAGCGGGTACGGAGTGGCCGCCGGGTTGACGATTGTGGAAAGGCAAGGAACACTGAGTGCCAAGTTTAATCGCACGGATTGCGTGTTTGTGGTGAATGGATTTGCATTTAGTTCCTTAATGGAGTGATTTGATGCGAGTTTCTGCAATTTTGTTTGGGCTGCTTTTGGCAGGCAGTACGTTGGTTTCATCCGTTTCTGCTTGTGACAATTGCATCGCAAAACAAAAAGCGCAGTTGCAGGCCGACCGCGGCCAGTTGCAACATGTCGGTGGTTCTTTTGGTTCAGGTCGTTACGAAGGTGTTGGGTTTTCAACGCGTTCGGCCGACGAGGCGATTCGCAATGCCTGCTATTGGGGCCAGCGAACTCCCGTTGGTATCGGCGTGGCCCGTGGAGCTAACGGCTACTATGCAACGGTTCTCTACAAATAAATCGAACGTGTGACCGCTGCCCAGCGGATTCACCTAGAAAAGCATAAGCCATCGGATGGTAGTTCCACCGATGGCTGTTTTATTCAATGCTTGTTGGGCAAGTCAGCAGACGTGGCACTCGATTTGGCTGGCAATGCCCTCGGTAAGCTAGCGGCGTTTCGGCGCGTCAATCTTGAACACTGCCTGCGTTGGCGATGTTGTCCCGCTGGAGCACTTGCCACACGATCGGCAACCAGCACGCTCCGGTGAAAAGAAAGTTCGTATCGCATGGCGAACTAAAAACGCGGCACTACAGGTCACGATCAAGATAGTCAGTAGCGTTTGCGTCATAGCTGCTCATCCAATCAAGCGAGAGGCGATCTGGTAGGTGAAAAAAGCGGCTACGTAAGCAAGCGTCGTCATGTAAACGAAGGTAAATAGCGGCCATTTCCAAGAGCCGCTTTCGCGTCTCATGACCGCCAACGTTGCGGCACACTGCATGCACAATGCAAAAAAGACCATGATCGAAAGGGCCACGGCAATATTCATTAGCGGCCTGCCTTCGAATGTTGCGGACTGCAAGTTCTCTCGCAATTGGACGCTAGACTCATCAACGTCTCCGCCCAAAGAAAAAATGGTTCCAAGCGTGGCAATCACAACTTCGCGAGCCGGGAAGGATGCCAAGACACCCACGCCAATTCGCCAGTCCCAGCCGAGCGGTCGGAAAGCTGGCTCCATGGCAATTCCCACTCGGCCAAGAACGCTTTGACGCACAAGCTCTCCGTTAATCGCTTGAATCTCCGCTTCCAATTCTTCAATACGACTTTCATCTTGAGCGGTTTGCTGTTCTCGCATTTTCTCAAACAGTTGTGTCCGGTCGCCGGGGAAGTAGAGCAATGCCCAAACAATTACCGCGGTGCAAAAAATAAGCGTTCCCGCGCGCTGGATGAATTCCAACACTTGGTCTCGAACACGGATGAAGACGACTCGCCAAGAGGGTATTTTGTACGCCGGTAGCTCGAGTACAAATGGGGAGGTCTCACCAGGCAACAGATAACGTCGTATCAACCAAGCGACAGGAATCGCGACCACGGCACCCAGCATCAGCATTCCCAGCAAAACGACCGACTGCAAATTCAACCAGCCGCCCAAAAGTCCTTTGTTAGGAATAAAGGCATATGTCATCAATGCATATACGGGCAATCGCGCAGAGCAACTCATCAGCGGAGCGACCAACATTGTTAGCAACCGATCTGTACGGCCAGGTATCGTGCGTGTCGCTAAGATCCCTGGAACGGCGCAACCAAACGAAGTCATGAGCGGCAAGAAAGCGCGGCCGTTGAGCCCCAGCTTGTGCATGAGACGATCCATCACCATCGCGACCCTCGCCATGTAACCACAGTCTTCCATGATCGCAAACAAGAAGAACAACACCGCGATTTGTGGAATAAACACCAGCACCGCTCCAATGCCCGCGATGACGCCGTCGGTAATCAAACTGCGCAGCGAGCCGGGGGCTAGGTTGCTGACGACCAGTTCTTGCAGCCAGCCCTGGACCGCTTCGATAAGCCCGCTGAGATAACCAGTCGTGTAGTCGGAATAAAGAACTTGAAATAGCCCTAGCATCAGAACAACAAAAGCCAGTAGACCATACCAGTGATGCGTTAGGACTTTGTCGACGCGGTCTTCCCATGCTGGAGCAGGCGATTGGCGCGTGACTACGCCGCTGAGTTGTTTACGCACCCAACCATATCGCAGCCGAGCCTCCGCGCTGGGCAGTTCTAAGCCCTGCGATTTCAAATCTTGGATCAGTCGTTGCAGTTCTAACTTCAACGCGTCGACGTGTTTTCCGTTGGTGAACTTCGCCAAGACGGCTTCCTGTTGGCTGGAGCCTGCGTCCAGCAATAGGCGACGTGCTTGGAATGGATGGATGCTTAGTTGCTTATGCTCGAACCAGCCTTGCAATTGCGTCACGGCATGTTCGAAGGTTTCTGGAAAGATCGATAGCGGGCTGTTGTTGTTTGGAGCTTGAGAATTTGTCTTATCAGCGAGTTTCAACATCGCTTGCTTGACCGCATCTATTCCGCGCCGTTTCGACGCGCAGGTTGTGATCACGGGCAACCCTAAGCGTTCTTGCAAGAGGTCTAATTCAATGCTGACCCCGGACTTATCAAGCCGATCCCACATATTCGCGACCAGCAGGACGGGCAGATCGCTTTCCAGCACTTGGCTCAGCAGATAGAGATTGCGCTCAATGGCCGTGGCATCGATCACAACGACCACTCCATCGATAGATTCCAGGCCCTGCACGGCATGGCTGATCGTATCTACGCTGACTTTTTCGTCCAGCGATCTCGCTGTCAACGAATAGGTGCCAGGTAGGTCGATTAAGTGGACCATTCGTTGGTCGACAACGAACTTACCCTTTTTAAGCTCGACAGTCACACCCGCATAATTTCCGACGGCAGCGTTTCCGCCGGTCAAAGCATTAAATAGCGAGCTTTTACCGGTGTTAGGATTTCCGATGATCGCAAACGTAAGCGGCTTGGTCGCAGGCAATGCATCGTACGGCGGGGTGGGAGCGTTCATGGAAGTTGCCAATTATTCGCCAAGAAGCTGGACGGTGACTTTTTGGGCTTCCTGTCGACGTAAAGAAAGCCGAGTGCCGTTGATGAAAAACTCCAATGGATCGCCCAGCGGCGCTTGTCCTGTTCGCTCAATTTGCTCACCTTCGATCAATCCCATTTCCATCAAGCGAATGGCAATCGTGTCGTTGCCTAGGCAGTCGATGATGGAGGCTCGTTGTCCGTTTTTTAACTGATCGAGCGTGAGGGTCATGGCAGAGTCAACCGCGGTAGGGCGTCGATGCTGTGCGACGCCCACGAAAGAATGAATCAAATTGCGTTCGGTAGACCAGCCAAGTTCGAATCGACAAAAATTTCTACCATGTCGTTAGTACGCAGCGAAAACCGTCGTCCCTCGACACTCACCAAGCAAGGTTGGCCCTGACGAAGGACCTTGATGTTGGCCCCGGGACGAATACCCATTTCCTGCAATCGCTGAATCGCTTGCTCGTCGCCGTCAAGAAACTGAATGTTTCCCGATTGGTTGGACTGCATGGCTGAGACCGGAACAAGCAGGTGGGTGGCAGGATTCGTCGCGATCATCGAATTGGCTCGAGGCGTTATTGAGACTCTGTTTCAACAGGACTTTCTATTTATAACGACAACTCTTGTTGTGAAAAATAGGACGAACGGTGATTTCGCCGAAAAACCGCAAGAAGCTTATCGCTTTAGCGGCTATTGCCTGGGGTGATGTGGTCGGCAACACGAATGCAGGTGGCTGACCGGCGGAGCGACGGGGATTTGGTACGATTGGCGAATATTTAGCGTAGGGGACTTCAGATTGGTGGCTGAAAATGCGGGATTGCCTAAAAGGTCACTCTGGCAGCAACCGGCTCAATTGGTTACCGTATATCCGCAAACTCCCCAAACTAGGAACGGCTAGGAAAGCTCTCATTCTCGTTTGGCCGGTACTCTCATTTCGCAGTAGTTTCGCCAAGGCGACCAGGATGCACGACGCAAAAAATTCGACGAAGAACAAAAAAAGTTTTTACGAGCGCTGGGCCTACTGGATTCTTTTAGGTGCGTTGATCGTTGCACCTATTACGTTTCATGGGGCTGCCAAAGCTGTTCAGAGCAATATCAACAAGGTCGAAGACTGGCTGCCCAAAACCTTTGCAGAGACCAAAGAACTGGTTTGGTTCCGCAAGAACTTTCCCACCGATCAGTTTATTTTGATTTCGTGGGAAGGCTGTCAGATTGGTAATGGGGCTGATATCCCGGATGATCCGCGGATCTCTCAACTGACCCGTTTGTTGCGTGGCGAAGCTGTGCCGGAGCTGGACGAGAATCCGCCCGAGCTGGCAAAAGACTTGCCAGCAGCAGAAGTGTCTGTGGAACCGCTGTTGGTTCAAAAGTTTGTCAAATCGGTTAGTAATGGTCGAGAGATGCTCGACGAGCTGACTCAGCCGCCGATGAATATTCCTTGGAATGTTGCCGTAAGTCGGTTGCAGGGCAGTTTGATTGGTCCTGACGGCAAGCAAACCTGTTTGATCGTGAGTTTAACGCCCGAAGCGACAACGCAACTGAAAGACGTATTGGGGCGAGGGCAAAAGCGAGTCTTCAAGATGCGGGCGGATTTGCCGCCGGGCATCATTCATCGAGCGGTCGCTAAAGTAGGGATTCATCCTGACAATGTTCACTTTGGTGGGCCTCCTGTCGATAACATTGCGATTGACGAAGAGGGTGAAAAAACGCTGGTTCGTTTGGCAGGCTTGTCTGGCTTGTTGGGATTAGGATTGGCTTATTGGTCGCTGCGCAGCGTCAAACTGACGTTAGTGGTCTTTGCGTGTGGTGTACTGAGTGCAGCGGCGTCGCTGGCCATCATTTGGTGGACGGGCGAAACCGTGGATGCTGTCGTTCTATCGATGCCATCGCTGGTGTATGTGCTTAGTATTTCGGGTGCAGTCCACTTCATCAACTACTACCGCGACGCCGTGCTTGAATCTGGAATGTATCGCGCGACCGAGCGGGCGGCAATTCACGCGTTCAAACCAGCTTTTCTATGCAGCATTACAACATCGCTTGGGTTATTGAGCCTTTACGCCAGTGAACTGACGCCGATTCGCAAGTTTGGTATCTACTCTGCGGCGGGCGTCATGGTCTTGCTGGTAGTTTTGTTTTTCTATTTGCCAGCCGCCTTGCAAGTTTGGCAGTTTGGACGTCGATGGTTGGATGAAGAACGCGAAATACCACTCGAAGATCTTCCTTTGGAGGAACGACGTAATTCGGTCGCCGAGCGAATATGGGCCAAGATCGCTACGTTTATTGTTAAGCACCATATCGCAGTTGCGACGGCTACAGTACTTTTCACCGCGACTGTAGGATGGGGTGTGACTCGCACTAAGACCTCCATTGATTTGCTGGAGCTTTTCGATTCACGCGCGAGAATCCTGCAGGACTACCGTTGGCTGGAAAACCACATTGGCCGTTTGGTGCCGATGGAAATCGTGATTCGTTTCGATCAAGAATCGCTTTCGACTGGGAAACGCACGTCAGAGACCGAGCTTCAGGAGTTGTTCCGATTGACATTCCTGGAGCGGCTCGAGACGGTTGCGTTGATTCAAGACACGATTGAAGCCAAATTTGGCGTCAAAGGTCAGAACGTGGTTGGCAAAAGTCTGTCTGCTGCGACCTTTGCCCCGGCGTTGCCGACGGGGTCGGGAGATACGGGCAGCTTCGTCAAGCGGTTGACGTATGACTTGCGGCTGAGCCAGTCGCGAGAAGAATTTATGAAGAGTGGTTTTCTGCGAGTCGATCCGGAAAATGGCAGTGAGTTGTGGCGCATCAGCTTGCGAGTGGCCGCGTTCGAGGGGGTGGATTACGGTCAATTCGTACACGAGTTGCGTGACGAAATTGCTCCGATCACCAGCGCGCACGACTACCGATTGCAGATTTTGCGCGATTTGGCGGAGTGGGATGAGAACGCTCGTTACAGTGGGAACGAGGTTTACATTTGGGATCGTGCCTACGCCAACTCATCGGATCAGCAACGCCATAATTTAATGGTTGACGCGCTGTCTTCGCTCCTGACAAAAGCACGTATCAAGGTTGTTCGTGGCAGCCCAGACCCGTCGAAGGTTCCTGAAGTGTCATTGGACCGATTGAACGCAAGATTTGATGCAGTGGTATTGGCAGGACCTTTCAATGATAAAGACGTTCGGTTCTTGGACTGGGCCGTCGACAAGGTCATTGACTTGAAGGTAGGCACGGCAGGCGCGGCAACGACGCCAACTTTGGTCGCTGGGTCGGAGGCATGGTTATCGGCTGTTTACACCGGCGTAGTGCCGATCGTTTATAAAGCTCAGCGCGAATTGCTGCAGAGCTTGGTCGAGAGCACCATCTGGTCTTTCATGACAATCACGCCACTGATGATGATTGTCTCACGCAGTATTCGGGCTGGTGCGGTCGCGATGATTCCTAACGTGATGCCAATCTTGATAGTGTTTGGTGCCATGGGCTGGTTGAATATCAGCATCGATATCGGATCCATGATGTGCGCAAGTATTGCGTTAGGCGTTGCGGTGGATGACACCATTCACTTTTTGTCGTGGTTCCGCAGTGACTTTGATCGCTTGCGAGACCGCAAGGCTGCGATCATATCGGCGTATCGGCGTTGCGCCACGCCGACCATCCAGTCCTCTTTGATTTCGGGGATCGGTCTGTCTGTATTTGCCTTCAGTACCTTTACACCGACGCAGCGTTTTGGTTGGCTCATGCTGACAATTTTGGTTGCGGGTGTGCTTTCGGAGCTAGTCTTACTGCCATCGATTCTGGCCAGTCCGTTAGGCCGAGTATATGAGCATCAGGACAAGCGGCGTGGCTTGCGGAAATGGTGGCTGATCGCGCAATATGAGTTCCGTAAGCGAGTCACTGGTAGTCCTTCGGCAACCGACTCCAACAAGCATGCCGCTTGACGCGGTCGTCTGACGTTCTGCGACGGCAGAAGGCAAGTTCGGGCGATTCGATTCTTGGCTGCTATCGAGAAGGCGCTGCATAAAAAAACGTCGCCAGTTGGCGACGTTTCATTTGTGTTGATTTCATTCAGTTCGTTGATTCAACAGAAGCATCGAAATAAACGACTGTCGGCAGATTACTTGCCAGCTTCTGGTTGGCTCGCAGAATAAGCATCGAATTGCTGTGCTTCTTCTGGAGTTGCTTCACGGAATTCGCTAGGTGCTTGATCACCGCTATCGCAACCAACAACGAACATTGCAGCCATGCACACCAACATCAGTCCACAGAATCGTTTCATTTCTAATTCCTCAATTGAAGGAGAGATTAATACGGAGGTAACTCATCGCCAGCAGCCGCCTGTTGTGGAGTGCTGTCGTGCTCATAACTATTATTACAATTCCGATTGTCTGATGTTGTCAAGGACAGCAAAGAAAATATCTGTGTTATAATCTAGTTTCAAGACTGGAGGCAGGCGGAGCTCGACTAGTTGTAGGTTTTGTGTGTTTTAGGCAAAATGCCCGGCCAAAAGCGGGTGGCATAGCAAGAAATACGTTCCCCGCCCTATGACGTATCTAGGCAGGTAGCACAGGGGTGGACGGCAGACTATAACAGGGGCGCGAGGCTTACTCGTGCCCAACAATGGAGTGCTAGGTACGACTCGCGGAAACGGCTTTGCTACTAAATTCTTAAAACGATCTCGCATGCAAACAATATCGCAGCCCAAGGGTTTTCGCATAGGTTTTGATCTGGGGGGCACTAAAATGCTCGCGGTGGCTGTTGCTCCAGACCAAACCATTGTGGCGAGAAAGAAACGGAAAACCAAGGGTTCCGAAGGCCAGCGCGATTCGTTAGAGCGGATCTGCGAAACGATTCAAATGGTCATCGATCAAGCAGGGCTGAACGCGACAGACCTAACAGGGATCGGGATTGGTTGCCCAGGTCCGGTGGATATGGAGAAGGGCATCGTACATGTCGCGGTGAATCTAGGCTGGAAAAATTTCGCTATTGGCGAACAGCTTTCCAAGCGTTTCAACTGTCCGGCCGCAGTTTTGAACGATGTCGACGCAGGCGTCTATGGGGAATATCGCTTTGGCGCGGCAATTGGCAGTCGATGTACAGTTGGGATTTTCCCAGGCACGGGCATTGGCGGCGGATGCGTCTACGATGGGGCAATATTGCGGGGGCAGCGTACTTCGGCGATGGAGATTGGGCATATTCGCATTAATTCCTCGGATCGCTCTGGCGGTATCGCAATGCCGGGGACTTTAGAATCGGAGGCCAGTCGATTGGCGATCGCCAGCGAATGCGTCAAGCTTGCGTATCGGGGCGCCGCGCCCACCATCCTGAAACTGGCGGGCACCGACTTGGCCGAGGTTCGCAGCAAGGTCCTCTCCGAAGCGATCAAGAACGGAGATATCGAAGTAGAGCGGGTTGTGAAGCTTGCAATCGAGCAGATTGGATACGCCTCGTTGAACATGGTGCATTTGCTGTCGCCAGACACCATCGTTCTTGGGGGTGGGTTGGTCGAAGCAATGAAAGACATGTTCATCAGCGGTGTCACGGAATTGATGGATAAATACATGCTCGATTGCTACAAGGGTACTTGTAAAGTGGTAGCGGCCAAGCTTGGTGATGATGCGGCGGCCATGGGTGCTGCCGGGTGGGTTGAGAAAATCATTGCCTCAGGGACTGTCTAGAACAACCTTTAGAAGTGTAATGCTATGGACAATGCGCTGAAGGCCATGATTGTCATCCCTGCACGCTTGGCTTCCACGCGGTTGCCTCGCAAGTTGCTTTTGGCAGAGACGGGTAAGCCGCTGATTCAGCATACTTATGAAACGGCAAAAAAGTCCAAGCTGGCATCCCAAGTGATTGTTGCTACCGACCATCAGGATATTCAGGAAGTGGTTGCTGGATTCGGCGGTGAGGCCTGTTTGACAGATCCCAATGCGAACAGCGGCACTGACCGCGTGGCTGAAATCGCGAGCCGCTATCCTGATGTGGATTTGTTTGTCAATGTGCAGGGTGACGAGCCAGAATTAGAGCCGGAAGCAATTGATTTGCTGATTGAAACCATGGCAAACCGATCTTCTGCGGATGTCGCTACGCTGGCGACGCCGATTCACGATCGACTTCGAATCGAAAATCCAAACTGCGTCAAAGTCGTTTGTGATCATCACGGATTGGCACTTTACTTCAGTCGCAGCCCGATTCCATTTCCCCGTGTATGGAGCGACGAATTGCTGGTCCAGCAACCGCCGCTGTTCTTGCAGCATATTGGCATCTATGCCTATCGAAGGTCATTTCTGCAGCAGCTTCCCCAATTGGCAGCTAGCCCCCTAGAAGAAACCGAGAAACTAGAACAATTGCGATTCCTGCAAAATGGGTTTCGTTGTGCTGTATCGATCGTGCCGCACGCGGTGGCTGGAATTGATACTCGTGAGGATTACGACGCATTTGTTGCAAGAACCATGCGCCGGTCGTAGACGGTCTGTTCAACGATTTGGCGGACAAGGAAACACAGGCATTTGGGTGCGATACCGACAATCAGTAAGCTTGGCTTTGTCAACTTGCTCAAGGGCTGCTACACTTGCGAGCTAAATCAGATCTTCACATTTCGCGTCAAACGCTTCTTGGATTCAACCCGTTCGTAAAGCATGACTAAGCATATTTTTGTGACCGGTGGTGTCGTAAGTTCCATTGGAAAAGGACTTACTAGTGCGTCGATCGGCATGCTGCTTGAGTCGCGGGGGCTGCGTGTTCGCATGCAGAAACTGGATCCGTACATCAACGTCGACCCGGGCACAATGAGCCCTTATCAGCATGGAGAAGTCTATGTTTTGGATGATGGGAGCGAGACCGATTTAGATCTTGGCCATTACGAACGGTTTACCAAAGGCAAGCTGGATCGTCACTCGAATTACACCACTGGACAGATATATCTGTCCGTCATCGAGCGCGAGCGACGGGGTGAGTATCGTGGCAAGACCGTTCAGGTTATCCCGCACATCACGCAGGAAATCAAAGATGCGATCAGTCGTTTGCGCAACGACGAAACCGATGTTGTGATCACCGAAATTGGCGGCACGGTCGGTGATATTGAAAGCCATCCGTTTTTGGAAGCCATCCGCCAATTCCCGCAGGATTTTGGCCGTGAGAACTGCTTGTTCATCCACTTGACGTTGGTGCCTTATCTGAAGGCAGCCGCAGAATTGAAGACCAAACCGACGCAGCATTCGGTGCAGATGCTACGGCAAATCGGTATTCAGCCTGACATCTTGATCTGCCGCTGTGAGCAACCCATTTCGATCGATGAACGTCAGAAGATTGCTTTGTTTTGCAACGTGCCGTTGGAAGCAGTCGTTGAGGAACGCGACAAAGACTTCTCCATTTATGAGGTTCCCATTAGCCTCAAAGACAAAAAACTGGACGAGCAGATCATCAAGCGTCTTCAGTTGCCGACCTATCCGTTGGTCTTTGACGATTGGGAAAAACTGATGCGGAATCTCCGCAGTCCAGAGCACGAAATCAGCATTGCCGTGGTGGGTAAATATGCGGAACATCGCGACGCCTACAAGTCAATTTATGAAGCGATTGACCATGCGGGCATTCATAACCACGCTCAGATTCGCATCGGAAGGATCCACAGCGGGCAGTTGGAAGAGCAGGGGGCCGAGCGGCTTTTGACTGGCTATGACGCCATCCTCATTCCCGGCGGTTTTGGCGAACGTGGGATCGAGGGGAAGGTGCAAGCGATTCAATACGCGCGAGAACGCGAAGTGCCATTTTTCGGAATTTGCTTGGGGATGCAGTGCGCCGTCATCGAGTACGGACGAAATATCATCGGCCTGCAAAATGCCCACTCCACCGAATTCAACAAGGATACGCCTCATCCGGTGATTTGTTTGATGAATGAGCAGCGTGAAGTCACCCAGATGGGCGGGACGATGCGTTTGGGGTCTCAGCGAGCAATCCTGGCCAACAATTCGCTCGCCGCACAAGCGTACGGGACAGACGAAATCCAAGAGCGCCATCGCCATCGTTATGAGTTTAATTATTCATACCGCGATCAGTTTGAGCAGCACGGCATGCGGTTGTCGGGCGTTAGCCCCGACGGTCGGTTGGTAGAGATTATCGAGCTGGAGAATCACCCGTGGTTCCTGGCAGTTCAGTTCCATCCAGAGTTCAAGAGCAAGCCGACGCAGGCTCATCCGTTGTTTATCTCGTTTGTGCAAGCGGCCATTGAACGCAATATTCGGAGAGCTCAACGCAGCAGCCCTTCGAGCCAAGCGGCGGCTGAAGTCTAGGCCTCACAGCGTTTCTTTCTGGGCGCGATTCTTTCTCGTCCGGGTTCTTTCTGGGCGCGTGCGGACTCGTTTGGCACCCCCGAAAGGCTTCCGCGACAGTAGCCGCAGAATGGCAAATTAGGCCCGATAATTCTGTGCGTCCACTGAGTCAGAGAATATTCTGAAAAAAGATTTTTTCTGTGAACCTTTGCTTCCGGCCACAGTCTTTCCCTGCAACCAGCCAGTTCCAGGCCGTTTCGATTGAAGTTCAAGCTGCTTCAATTTGAAATTCTCTGGACAGCCGGTTAAGATGTATCGAGTGCCGAACCGATCATAGCGCCGAGCTGTGATCTAGGAAACACGGCCGTCTCAATGTTTTTCTATTCCAGGGTCGCTGGCGACTTGGGGAGGATGTCATGCTTCGATTTGCAGTTGCACTATCAGTAGTCAATAACGTGGTCGCGTCTGTGCGATTTATTGCTATTGCGGTGGTAGCGGGCATGCGAGGCATCCTTCACCATCTCAATTGCTCGCTATCGAAACCATGGCAAAAAACGCACTTATTGCCCGGGGAGGAGCTGACATGGCTCACAACCTGTCGGCGAGTGCTGCGGCTACCGATATTGGTGCCCGCGTTTGCCACCGCGTCCAGTCGTCGCAGCTATCAACGCTATCGACGTCAACGAAGTTAGTTTGCGTTTGCACGCGAACTGAAATCGGACAGCGGAACGTTTCGGACGGGATACCCTTTTTGTGGTTTTCCGTTGGATGCCCCCGCTAGTTTGCGATTTGCCTGAATAGTCTCTGTTTTCGAAGTTTGCAAGCAACTTGCTTACGCGTGTCCTGATCCGCTGCTCACAGTGGCTCACCAGCGTTCGAAGCACAGCGACAAATCCTCGGGCTCTCGCATCCGACCCTAAGTCAATTGAATTGAAAACATAGTACTTGGATGGTTGTCAGCCCCTATTGATGTTCGGCTTGCCACCTGCCAGGTGCTCACGGAGAGAGACGATGAGTGCTGTATTAGATGACATCTGCATTTTTGATTCTGCTGAGGAAGTTCAGCGGAGCGTGATTGAATTGGTTTTGGATGCTCAAGCTGGCGACCGTTCCGCATTGGAGGAATTGATCCAGCGGCATCAAAACTATGTCGGCATGCTGGCTGCCCAGTACGTGAGCAACCGTGATGATGCGGCGGAAATCAGCCAAGAAGTATTTATCTTGGTGATGAGACGGCTGGATCAATTGCAGGTACCTGCCGCGTTCAGTTCCTGGCTGCGACGCATCACGCATCGCACGGCGATCAATTATTGCCGCCGTCGACGGGTGACGATTGTGGTTGAGCCAGAAAGCTTGGATGCGAACGTTGGCAAGTCTCGGGATCCATCGGCAGCCGCCGAGGACAGCGAACTGGCCGAACAGTTGCAAGTAGGATTGAATCGTTTGAACGATAGCGATCGCAAGACGCTGGTCGCATTTTACTTGAACGATCAGTCCTTGATTGAGATGGCTCATTCCTTCAACGCGCCAATTGGGACGATCAAGCGGCGGCTGCACGTGGCTCGTAAGCGTTTGGCGAAGGAGCTGTCGGAGCAGCAACTGATCTGACGCTTTGGGGGCGGGCAAGGCTGTTTGAGTTTTTCTCAATCAGCAATCGCGTTTAAGCTCGTTGAGGTTAAAGTAGGGAGCGGCTGGCGGGGTGTCCGTCAGCCGCTTTTTCCTTTGCATCCGCCTCTCCATGTCGAACTCGGTCTTGAAAATTCGTGACAGTGCCATTCCCAGTGTGGTGGCGAAACATCCTTGGGTGCTGTCAACTTCGTTGCAAATGACGATTCAGCCGATCGCCAAAGACTCGGTCGTCGACCTGGTAGATAGCAAGCAGCGGTTCGTGGGCCGCGGGATCTTTAATCCTGACAGCCGAATCGCCGTTCGCATTTATGCTTGGCAGGCAGAGCAAGAACTGAGCGATGAGTTGTTCCAGCAACGTATTGTCGAGGCGATAGCCTTGCGCAAAAGCCGCGTGACCTTCGGCTCAGCTAGCCCCTACAGTTCACGGCGTTTGATTTTTAGCGAGGCGGACCTGATCAGCGGCCTTATCGTGGATGCGTATGGACCTTACTTGGTCGTACAAATCACGTCCTCTGGACTGCTTTCTCGCCTGCCCGTAGTCCTGGATACGCTGCAAGCGGAGCTCAATCCTGCTGGCGTGTTGTTGCAAGTCGACCAATCTACGGCTACTCGAGAAGGTATCGAGCCGCGGCATGAGGTGATTCGTGGCAGTATTCCCGAATCGGGTATCGTGCTCACGGAAAACGAGATTGCCTTCCATGTAGACCTGCTAGGCGGTCAAAAGACGGGTCATTATCTCGACCAACGACAGAATCGTTTGGCTGCCGCCCAATGGATCAGCGATGGTTCGAAGGTGCTAGATATCTGCTCCTACACCGGCGGATTTGCCTGCACGATTGCGAAATGGAGCCCCAATGCACAGATAACGGCAGTCGATTCCAGCCAAAAGGCGCTCGACCTGGCAGCTCAGAACGCTCAGCTCAACGGGCTTACCAATATTTTGTTTGAGCAGAATGATTTTTATAGTGCTTTGGAGCAACGGATTGACCGTGGGGAAGTCTTGGATGCAATTGTGTTGGATCCTCCCCGCATGGCAAGTTCGCGGTCGCAGGTCCAGCGCGCCCTTGCTGCCTATCATCGCCTGAACTACTTGGCGGCCAAACTTTTGAAGCCCGGCGGGGTTCTGGTAACCTGCTCTTGCTCTGGCCGAGTCACGCGCGAGGATTTCCGGCAGATGTTGCTGGGTGTCTCCAAGCGATCTGGCCGCGAGATTCAGGTCTTGGAGCAGCGGGGGGCTGCTGACGACCACCCAACCATTATTAATTGCCCAGAAACCGACTACTTAAAGTGTTTTGTCTGCAAAATTTTTTGACAGGCCCTGGAAGTTCCGCCTCGTCCAAGCAACACTGTGCATTAATTCCTCTCAAGTGTTACTGATTTAATTTACCTCCGACTTTGGAGAAAGACATGAATTTGTTGAGGCGCAGCAGATTTGGGCTGTATGGTTGTTTTGTAGTTTTGAGTTTCTTGAGTGGAAGTTTCTGTCTTGGCCAGGAAGCTGCTGATACAGCGGCCGTCGTCGCTCAGTCTGCTCCAGCGGAAGAAGCCGCTGCCGAGCTCACACTGGAAAGCGTTAACGAGTTAGCGAAATCGGCTTCGATCGCAGGACACAATGCCTGGATGCTGATTTGTTCGGCGCTGGTTTTGTTTATGACGGCGCCTGGACTAGCCCTGTTCTATGGTGGCTTGGTTCGCAAGAAAAACGTGCTCAGCGTGATGATGCAGTGCATGTTCATGATGGCGATGATGACCGTGCTTTGGGCCTTAATCGGCTATTCACTGGCTTTCGGAAATGGTGGCTCGGCGAACCAGTTCATCGGCAGTGTTTCGGAGTACGCCTTCATGAACGGTGTCTCTCGCACCTGGGATGACGCTGCTGGCGGTCCTGTGACGCCGATGATGGGTGAGACGGGGATTACCCGATATTCGCATATGCTATTCCAAGGCATGTTCTTTATCATTACTCCGGCGTTGATCTGCGGAGCATTCGCCGAACGCATGAAGTTCAGTGCGATGGCTTTATTCTCGGTGCTGTGGGGGATTTTCATCTACTGCCCATTGGCCCACATGGTATGGGGGGGCGGTTGGTTGGCTTTTGGAGCAGATGGTGCATTTTTTGGCGGCGCTTTGGATTTTGCCGGTGGGACCGTAGTACACATCAGTAGCGGTGTTTCCGCTTTGGTGGCCGCGATCATGGTCGGTCCGCGGTTAGGTTTTGGCAAAGAGCCGATGCCGCCGCATAACTTGACCTACACCGCAATGGGTGCGGCGATGCTGTGGATCGGCTGGTTCGGATTCAACGCAGGTTCGGAGTTGTTGAGCGACGAATTAGCGACCAGCGCATTTGCGGTGACGCATTTCGCAGCCGCGGCGGGTGGCCTGGGCTGGTTGGGAATTGAGTGGACGATTCGAGGTAAGCCCACGGTCCTGGGCGTAAGTTCGGGGATCGTAGCAGGATTAGTTTGTATCACTCCAGCAGCAGGCTTTGTACAGCCGATGCCAGCTTTGGTGATGGGTTTTGCAGCCGGCGTGGTTTGCTATCTCGCGTGCTCAAAACTCAAGGCTACTTTAGGTTACGACGATGCTCTGGACGCATTTGGCGTCCACGGCGTGGGCGGGACTTTAGGCGCGATACTAACTGGGGTCTTCGCGACTCGGGCATGCTGGGACATTGCTGGTGACACCAAGCTGGGTCTGCTGGAAGGCGGATCGGTGCTTACTGGTCAAATCGCGGCCGTAGTGGTCACTTACCTGTTCTCGATTGTCGGTTCCGTCGTCCTGCTGTTTATTGTGAATATGCTTGTAGGACTTCGCGTACCAGCGGAAATCGAACGTCAAGGTTTGGATGTTCAAATGCATGGTGAAGAAGGTTACATCTTCCTGTAGCGTTTCAAAAAGCATACAACCTATTGGATAAGATAGGCGGTTGCGACCTTTCGCGACCGCCTTTTTGCTTTTGATACTTTCCTGAGAGTCTTTTGATGTTGATCAAGGTTGTTTCTTTAGACCAGACCGACCTGGAACCGCTAGCGATTTCCGATCGCATCCGCAGCCAGCTTCCGTATTTCACCAGCGAACCGGGGGGCGAGACCAACATTGTGCTGGGACCCAATGAGCATTGGTTTGATCTGAAATCGGTCGAGAAGATTTTGGACGAGGGCGGCTTTCTCGTGGTTTCTCCTTTGCGAGCGGAGAACGCTGCAGAGGTGGAATTGAGCGAAGAGGCGGAATCCCTTTTGGAGTGGCTGGTCGAGCATCGCGTACAGCACATCGCCTTGCGATAAATAGATGCTGCCGAGGGCTAGCGAGAAAGCTTGCTTGGACCGAGGATCTGGCGAGAACAGAATGGCGATCGATTTTTTCGCTCAGCGCAAAAAAAAGGTCATGGCATACCGCTCCATCGTCATGCCATGACCCCACATGTCGCAAGGATTGTCTGAACAAGGTGGCTCCCTTCAGACATTCCCCTCCCAATCCGTGGTACTTATTGCATCGGCCAACCGCAGACGCAGAAATAAAAAAATTGGGCAGATATTTGTGGGGTAGACACTGGATTGACGGCGTTGAGTCACCGACTTTACCGATTACGAAAAATCGATGACGATGGTCGGCTTAATGCGAAGTGCACGAGTCACAAGTTGCCGCAGTTGGAGCATAGCGATTGTGTAGCTTCTTGCCGTGCAGACAACCGCCGCCGCATCCGTTGATGCAAGGTTCAGCGTAATTCGACACACCCAGGCACCCACAACCGTGCCCATGGCGATGACCGCCATGTTGGCTGCAGTAGGCTGCAACATCCGCTTGGTGTTGAGCGGCAAAGCCAGCCCACACGTTGGGGCACGAGTTGGGCGCACATTGCATATAGCCCAACAAGGCGGGTGGAGCGGAAGGCCCAGCGGGTATATAGCCACTGAAGTGTGCTGGTATGGATTGAACTGGAGCAACCGGGACAGCAACCGGCGGCATGGCTGGCGAGGAAATATATCGCGGTTCAGATGACGCGTTGGGTCGGGACATGGTCGCTGCATCTACTTCAGCTTGGATTACTGGCTGAACTGGCGGCAGTGATCTCAGTTCTGAGTACTGTGTTGACGGTTGCGAATGGATGACGTTCTCGGGGGCAGCCAACACACTTACCGAGGTCGGCGAATCATCGAAAGCTGGGAACTCAAAACCATCCAGATCGGTTTGCGCCAGCGCTATCGAGGAAACGATGTTGACGGCGAAAATTGAAAGAAGCGTCGTGCGAATCATCTTCAACATCCATGTTTGGGGAAATCGGTTCAAGAACCTGCACACGCTGTGCGGGGCTTTATCCAAAAGATTCGGTTTCAGACGACCAGTGAAATCTCTTTGCCCGTGGACACATTTCCACTTTTACCGCGAGTTGGGATCGCAGCGAGTGCTGGTATGTCTGAAACCAAATCTTGCGTACTGAAGCCTTACCCATGAAGCGCGCAGGAGCAACTTATTGGTCTACAAATCCACGCGCATTTGTCAAATCGTATGCGCGATGTGCCAAATAAGTTAGTAGATTGACCTGCGCAAAATGTAACGGGCAGCGTGTGGAGAACCCGGTCGGGCATTCACGCTTATCATTCTTCGATGTCGATCGCTTTGAGCAGACTTTGACGCAAAGTATACAAACGTGTTGATTCAAGCACCTTTTTGCGATCGATCGTCGTAACGTAAAAAACGTCTACAACTTGATCTAGATGCGTACTGAATTTGGCGGTGTGTAAGACCAACTCCAAAGTGGATATGGTCTTGGAGATTTCGAATAGCAAACCTGGCCGATCGTATGCGAAAATCGATATGATCGTGTACTTGTCTGAGGTGTTGTTATCGAAGCGAACTTGGACGGGCTGATGCCGGAACGTTTGCTGGTCTGATTTTGCGGTCCAAATCTTACGGTACGTAGGTGTTGGAATCTGTTCCGATTTCAGATAGGCCAGAATCTTCTGGCATACTTCGTCGATTCGGTACGGAGGCGGCGCACCATCATAGTCGGGATCTTCCACCAAAAAGCGGTCCCAAGCAATTTCATCCGGCTGGGTATGTACTTCACCAGACAGGATGTTCAGCCCTAGCGATGAGAGTGCCCCGGTAATGCGTGAGAAAAGTCCAATTGGCACTTGTTGCTTTACGGCCACGACATACTGACTTGCATTCTGCTGAGGGCGATAGCTGCCCCAGACAGCGATGGGTTCCGCTTCGTTGAGTTGGTGTAGCTTGCGTAGTTCATCGATGACCTGCTCGTGTGTCAGCAGGAAAAGATAAGCAGCCGGTATTTTGGCGATTTGGCTTTGCCACCATTCGGTCGGTTTCTCAAGGACAGCTAGCGCGGCAATATGGCCGCGTTGTTGCTCCACCTCTGTAACGAATCCGGCTTCAGTGCGTTGGTCGCTATGACTCAACTCGATCAACGTCGATTGGTACAACTGTTTGATCAGGTTTAATTTCCAGTCGGTCAACGCCCCGGGGCCAACCGCGGCCAAGTCAGCGCATGAGAGAATAAATAGCATCTGTAGTGCTTCGACGCTGCCAACCTGCTTTGCAAACGCAACGATGGTGTCTTTTTCGGCTAGATCATAGCGAAAGGCGGTGTGCGTCATGATGAGGTGCTTGAGCACCAAGAACACGAGCAACTCCTTTTCGCTGGAGCTTAGACGCAATTGGTCAGCCGTTTCTGCTGCGATCTGGGCACCGACTTCGCTGTGGTCTTCAGGAAAGCCTTTTCCTGCGTCGTGAATCAGCAGTGCGAGATGGAGCAGAGCTTTATTCTTTAAGCCACGATAGGTCTCTCCCAGCACGTTGTCTAAGTTCGCAAATTCAGTCGCTTCCTGCACACTCAAGATACAGTGGGCATCGACGGTGTATTTGTGATACTCGTTAAACTGCAGCAGATAACGTGCATGTTTAAAGGCGGGAATGATTTGTTCCAGTACTCGCAGTTCGTGAAGCCGACGGAGCATCGGGCCCAGTTTTCGCGGTTGATTCATCAACAAAGAAAAGCGAGCGATGGTTTCATTGCTGGGAGGAGTTGGAGGACGCTTTAGCATGGAGTCGCGAATTGCCAGCCAAGTCTTATGGTCGATGCGGCGGTTATGCTCATTGGCCAGCAGCATCAGTTCAATCACTTTGGCAGGATCGGACACGATTGCATTACGTCGCGCGCGGGTAGGCCAGATCTCGCTGATGCCGATGCGATAGTCATTTCCCAGCGAGCGGGAAAAGACTCTGGCGACACTGGTAGCATATGCAAACGAAGTCTTGCTAGATTCAACGAAATGCCGAGATGAGTATCGAATCTCGCTGGTGTAAGCGAAGTACTCTTGCATGAACTGCTCCACTGGCAGCAGTCCCGCGCTACCCTCAAACCCAGCCCACTTGGCAAGTTCCAACTGTTTGCCACGGTCTAGCAGGTCGACCGCTCGGCCTGCGTCAAAGTGCATCTGATTTCTTAGTCGGATAAGATAGTTATAGCCTTGGTTGATCGCGCGGTAGTCTTCGGCGGTCAGCAGTTGCATTTTTTCGAGTTGCTCGGGATCTGCTTCTCCATAGCGGGCGAATCCTACCCACCGGACCATTTGCACGTCCCGCAAGCCACCGCGCGAGCGTTTGATGTTCGGGTGCAGCAAAAAAGAAGTCTCGCCGGTTTGCTCTTGTTCTTCTAGCCGGGACTTTTGGATCAGTGGAATCAGCTTGCGGGCTCGGCTGTGTGAACCTGTCCGAAAGGAGTCTCGAAAGTTTTCGAACAACTGCTCGTCGCCAAACAGGTGGCGACTTTCAACAATGGAGGTAAAGACCGCGGCATCGGCCCAAGCCAGAGCACGCGCTTGTCTAGATGTGCGTGTGGAGAAGCCCAATTGCATCCCGGAGTCGACGATCATTTGCGCCAGTGAGCGAGCGAGGGCTAAAGCTGCACTTTCGCTGCGCCCACGATAGAGCAGCATGAGATCGATATCGGAGTAAGGAGCCAAATCACGTCGACCAAATCCACCATGAGCGACCAGGGTGATACCCGGTAAAGCAGGATCAAGACGATTGATTTCGGCAGCAGCGCAGATTATGTCGCAAAGAATATTGTCGACCGCGTCGGTCCACAGAAAGCATACCTGACGGCCAGAAGCTCCGGCGTTGTGCTGCGCACGAGCTTTTTCACGATTTTCATCTAGCCGCAATCGCGCATCCAAAACAGCAGGATGCAGCGATGGCTTCACAGACATAGGTTATGGCCTAGAGAACAGCTACTAAAGGGCTTCGTCGCCAGTTTCACCGGTACGAATGCGGATGGCGTTTGCAAGATCATAAATAAAGATCTTGCCGTCACCAATTTGCCCTGTCTGAGCGGTTTTCACGATGGAATCGATCGCAGCTTGCAGATTTGCATCGCTGCAAACCACTTCGATCTTGACCTTGGGAACGAAATCAACGGCATACTCTGTTCCGCGGTAGATCTCAGTGTGACCCTTTTGGCGACCAAAACCACGAACTTCAGTTACGGTCATCCCGTGAATCCCCTGTTCGGTCAACGCATTCTTGACATCTTCGAGCTTAAAATGACGAACAATGGCTTCAACTTTTTTCATTCCAGTTCACTCCGGACGTAAAACGCAGCACTGAAAATATCGACTTGCCCTTCGATGCATTCCAATGACCACAAACAAAATCAAACAAGTTACAGTTACGCCGGCAAGCCAGTTCCGCCCCTGCGGCCCCCAGTCGCTGTGTGTTAGTTTAGCCTAACACTTTCGCCAGCAAAGAAGGGCGCGAGCAGAAGAAGCAAAATTTTTGCCCGATAATTGCTCCGCACCCCGTCTTATCGAACAATCGTGACAGATCGAACTTTCCAAAACGCCCAAACCGCTCCGCTAAGCTTTTACGCCCGTCCATGCAACGTCGTCGATTTCCGCTAGTTGGTTCAACCGGCGGGCCATGACGAACAGTAAATCGCTAAGTCGATTTAGGTAAATAACAATGTGCGAAGTGTGGACACTTGCATCAATCTTGCCCAAATGTACGATCTCTCGCTCGCATCGGCGACAGATAGTTCGAGCAACATGGCAATGTGCCGCCGCTGCGCTCCCCCCAGGCAGAATAAAGTTCTTTAACATCGGAAGCTCCGCATCCCAACGATCGATTTGTTGTTCCAATCGTTCTGTCGGCTCAGTGGCGCACCACGCTACCTTCAACTTCTCGGGTTCCACGGTCGCCAGTTCTGCCCCAACGCAGAACAGCTCCTGCTGGATCGCGATCAGCAATTGATCCACTTCAGGGTCGCTCAACGAAGTTCTCAGCAGCCCTAAAAAGGCATTTAGTTCATCGATGCCGCCGTAGGCACTGATCCTTGCGTGGTCCTTCGGGACGCGGCCTCCCCCATAAAGGCCTGTTAAACCTTCATCTCCGGTTTTCGTATAAATTTTCATCTAGTAAACTTCATCTCCGTCGCGTACACCTGTTTAGAGTTCCAGCCAAGATTGTTCGTTTCCGTGGAAAGCGAAACAAAGTACTCAAATGGAGTTTTCTACTGCTCAAATCGTGTCCTCGGGCTACATCGTCTTTCGCCGAACGCCCGTCACCCGATTATATGAATTGGAACAAGCCGCCGAGTCTAAGTTACCCGGCGTGGGAGTCCAAGCCCCGCGACTCCAGTTTTTGCTGATGAAGCATGCTGACCGCTGGGATCTGCCAAAAGGACATGTCGATGAGGGGGAAACCCTCCAACAAGCGGCCTTACGTGAACTGCTGGAAGAAACGGGTATCCATGATCAATGCATCTCAACCGATTCGGCCTTTCGCTACGAGCAGTTCTACGACGTTGCAACACGGAAGAATACTACCAAACGCAAGCAACTCGTCATCTTTTTGGCTTGGCTTAAAAAAGACAGTCCTATCCATACCACAGAACATCTAGGCTTCCACTGGTTTGACTGGGCGCCGCCGCATACCCTTCAGCAGCGGACCATCGACCCATTGCTGAGTATGCTGGAATCGCACTTTGCTAACCATCCGAGTTGGCCGTTCTGTAATACCGTTTCCAATTCTTGATTCGCTGCGACTGCAAACTCGCAACTTGCTGGTTAACTATGTCCGAGCCTAAACCACTGCCGAAAACCTTTGAAAAGCTTCAAGCGACTTATCCAGAAATCGTTGCGGCTCACGAGCAAATGGCCAAAGCGGTCGACCATGTCGGCCCTTTGGATGCGAAAACGCAGTCGTTGATCAAAATAGGGATCGCGTTGGGCGGCGGTTTAGAATCTGCCGTCCGATCTCATGTCCGACGTGCTAGCGAGGCAGGTGCGACGAAAGAGGAAATTGTGCAAGCGATTTTCCTCGGAATGAACACCGTCGGCTTTCCGCGCACCGTCGCCGCTTGGTCCTGGGCTCAGTTGCAGTTTGATCGCGACGATGCGTCATGAACCTCAACCAAGATGGCTCAGTGAAAAGGCACCATGTTCAGCCATTCATCTTGGCTGGCGGACTTTCGGAACGATTTGGAGCAAACAAATGCCAAGTCTCAGTTGGTGAGACTACGCAACTTGCGTCCATATTCAACGCGATCCTCCATGACATTGGGACTCCTCCGATAGTCATTCAGCGATATGACTCGCTGCAGCAACAAATCAACGATCCATCGGCGTTGGCTGCCACCGGCTATTGCTCCATCGTCGATTCGATTGAAAGCCAAGGCCCCATCTGTGGTATTGCAACGGGGCTACAACACTTAGCCCAACTGCCAGCACATCCAGCGGGCAGCGAGAACAAAACTTGGGCTTTGTTTGTGACCTGCGATCTGTTCCGTTGGTCAGCAACCATCACCGATCAATTGTTGGCTGGCATCAATCGCTCGTCGATTGCTCGCCGCATTGTGGTTTTTGAACATCAGTCGCTCTTGCAGCCATTTCCCAGCTTGTGGCAGGCTTGCTGTGCTCAGACCGCCATGCAGGCGGCCTTATCATCGCAGCGTTCGATTCAGCGTTTGCTAAAGAACAATGAAGCCGTGAGCGCGATTCAGCTCGATAGTCTCGATCTGATCGCTTCCTTCAATACGCCAGAGGAATTAGGGCAATTGCGGCAAACTCTGAACAAGAACTAAGGTTGATTAGACTTGATTCCATTGGACCAGTCTTGAAAAGTGGCCGTCATGCGGTCCCATTGATCAATCATCGTCTGCAATTGTGCGGGCTGGTTTTTTGCGAGATCGTCGGATTCAATTCGGTCTGACTTCAAGTTATACAACTGCCAGGGCTCTTTGGCCGCTTTCACAATTTTGAAGTCACCTACTCGCAGAGCTTTGTTGTCTTCGTGCAACCACCACACAGCACCTTGAGTGTTGCTGGTATCATTCTGGGTTATCGCTTTGGCCAAGGAGATGCCGCTGAACTCCTGAGGCGAACCAGGCTGGCTGTGAGGAAGCGTTGGCAGTCCGGCTAGTTCCATGATCGTTGGCGCCAGGCAGGCGACGTGCCCTACTTGTTCTCGAATTCCAGTGGACTGAATCCCAGCAGGCCAGTGTGCGATCAAGGGAGTCGCAGTGCCGCCTTCATGAACCCAAGTCTTATGTCTGCGGAAAGGGGTGTTGGAGCATCGAGACCAGCCGGGGCCCAGGCAAAGGTAACTTTCGGGCGATCCAGGCGCAGCATCTGGGTTGTGGCCATCGCCGCGCACCATGATTTCGGCGCTGGCACCATTGTCTGACAGGAAGAGGATAAGTGTGTTTTCAAGTTGCTTATGTTCATCCAGCCAGTGCACCAGTTTGCCGACTTGTTGGTCGACTTCATCGACCATCGCCGCATGGACCGCCATTTTTGAAGCCTGAAATGACTTCTGCTGGTTGCTCAACTCGTCCCACGGTAACTCGCGGTTCACTTCACCGGGGCCAAGCCTTTCGATCGCATCGGGAAAAGCGTAAGGAGGGCCGATCTGGCGCTCGTAGTCCGCCGCCTGTTGGCTGATGTTCAGGCCAAGGGCCTGCTGTTTGTTCAGCCGTGCTTGGCGAATGTCGTCCCATCCTGCTTCGTACATCTTGCGGTATTTTTCGATGGTCGACTGAGGGGCATGCAGCGGAAAATGGGGGGCGATGTAGGCCACATAGGCAAAGAAAGGTTGTTCAGGTCTTGCCGCATGATGGGCGCTCAAAAAATCAAGCATGTGATCTGTGATTGCTTGTGTGGCATAATAACCTTCGTTGGGTTCGACCTTTTTCAAATCCTCGCCGTTCAACCGATGGCGGTTCGGGGCAAAGTGGCGATTGTCATCCAATAATTGATAGGACTGAGCAAATCCGCACGCATTGGGTTCGCCATCCAAGTGCCACTTGCCACTGTGAAACGAGGTGTATCCAGCCGCTTGCAGCAACTCGGGCAACATGGGCGCCCAATCTGGCCGGACACCCCGATTCCCATTTTGGCCTTTTTGAAAAGCGTCGCGATGAACTATTTGGGCGTAAAAGCCGGTCATCAAAGACGCTCGCGTCGGCCAGCAACGTGCGGTATTATAAAACTGAGTGAACTTCACCCCGTTGGCAGATAATCGATCAAGATGCGGTGTTTGGATTTCACCTCCAAAACATCCCAAATCCGAAAAACCCATATCATCGACAAGAACGACGACGACATTGGGCTTCTTCTCGTTTGCTTGGAGATTACCTGCCAAAGTGGTCAGCGACAGAACGTATAAGATCGCAGCAAGGCGTTGAAATACGTTAAGTTGTTTGGTTGCCATTCGAATTACCCAACGTCTGAAACAGAGAAAAACATCAGCTATGAAAACTTCACAAGCTTGCAAACTGCTAAGTCTATGGATTGTAACAGGCTTGTGCACCGTCGGGGTTAGCCAAGAGGCCGCCACGTTGGATGCTCCGGTCGTGGAAGAATCGGTCAATGAAGGGATCAACGCGGACTTTAAACGCAAAGATCTGTCGGTCGAAGAATACTTGGCGAAGTTTGAAGTCGAAAGCCGGGAAGTCTACGCCAAAAGAAACGAGATTCTGAAAGCGATTGGTATCAAAAAGAATGAGAAAGTTATCGATTTAGGGGCGGGCACTGGGTTCTACACATTTCTGTTTGCCGAAACCGTTGGCAGCCAAGGGGTTGTGCTAGCGGTTGATATCGCACCTGCTTTCGTGAATGCAATTCAGGAGCGAGCGAAGGAGAAGGAACTGAGTAATGTAACGGCCAAAGTCTCCACCGACGTTCACTTTGATGCGGCCGACGACGAGTATGATCTGATCTTTGTTTGCGATGTCTATCATCATTTTGAATATCCGCACCGCATGAATAAGCGAATCTATGATTCGCTGCAAAAAGGGGGACGGCTGGCAATCATCGACTTCAAACGCGAAGAAGGGGTCTCACGCGAATGGGTCCTGAGCCACGTTCGCGCCGGGCAAGAAGTTGTCCAAGCGGAGATCGAAGCTAGCGGCTTGGTGCTTGAAACGCTGGACAACGATTTACTCAGCGAGAACTACTTGATGATTTTCCGCAAGCCATGATTCCTTCATTGAAGATTCCTTCATTGAAGGCACACTGCCGGCAGGCCAAGCCGAAAGCAACGCCACTTATCGCGATCCGATTCTCTCTTCTAAAACTCCTATGTCACTGAAATACTCAACGTTCACGCTCTTGTTGTTGGTGACGCTGCTGCAAACAGGTTGTCAGCAGGACTACAGCCCCGCTCGGCAATACGCTGATACTGCTTCAACCTTAAGTATCGAGGAAGAGGATGCGTTGGTCGACAACGGCGAAATCTTGCTAGACCAACTGGACTTAGAAGACCTCAGTGACGTCAAGCAAGCGACCAAGTCATTAGATCAATTGCAAGAAGAGAAGCGACTAGCAGCGGAAGTCAATAAGTTTAAGCCTGACGAATTGCCCACCGATCGCTGGATCGCGGATGACAAGCTGCCACTAGAGCGGTGGGAGATTTATTACCTTCGGAACCGTCCCCTGGGATATTTAAGCCAGAATTACCGACGATCGTCGGTCGGCAGCGAAGCGCGAATCGTTATCGAATCCAAATCGACGGTTCGAGTTGATAACACCGACGAGGCTGGAAATGTGCAGTCGGAATTTTTGATTGTGGAAACGCCCCAAGGCGAATTGAAGTCAGTAGAAGGAAAGATTCAAGCGGCTGATTCAGCAGATACAGTGAATGTCGTGGTCGCGTCGGACATCGTGCGGATTACCGCGGTTCGTAAAGGCAAACGTTCGGTGCGGACGGTACCACGCGACAATCGCCTGCGTGGTCCTTTTGCGATTGAGCAGACTTTACTGCAACAACCGCTGCAGCCGACGGAAACGCGCAGGCTGTTGGTATTTGACTTGAATCTGGCGGATATTGTTCAAGTGGAACTTGCTGCCCGCGGGATCTCTCGGGTGCCTGTCGCAACTGGCGAATATTTGGATTTGATGGAGATCCAGCAGCAAGTGTTTCACGGCGAGATGTCCTATTTAAGTACGATTTGGGCTGATCAGAACGGAGTCATCCAAAAACGTTATCTCGGTGTGCGAGGTCTGACGTCCCATTTGGCTCCTAAAGATCTTGCTTTAGCGGTTCGCGATGGTGCCAAGCTGCGCAGCCTTAAGAAGTCGGAAATTGAATTGCCCAAACGGCTGGAACTGGCGGAGGATCAGGCCAGCGTTGTTTTCCGCGCTACTTCTGTCACTCAAGATCCATTTAAAGTGTTCCCTGGCAGTGATCGTCAGTTCGTTCGCTCGAATTCACCACTTTCGTCCGATATAGAGGTGCGTGCCATCGACAGTGTGGCGAGGCTGAAGCGAGCCGGTGAGAATGCAAACTCTATCAACCCTGACTTTCTCGCTCAAAGCCACTTTGTCGATTGGGGGCACGACGAAATCAAGACATTGACATCGCAGTGGATCGCGGCGAGCGAAGCAACGGAATCCGCTCCGCTGATTCTGAAACTAGCAGCAGGTGTGCGAGGTCATCTGCGAGTTGCGAAATTCCGCTACGAGACGCTTCCGGCATCTCAAATCGCGTTGACGCAGGATAGCGATTGCCTGGGCGCGGCGATTCTGCTGTGTGCGGCTGCTCGGCAAGCTGGGCTGCCCGCCGTTGTTGCCACGGGACTTACCTATGATGGCGATTCGACGGTGCCTGGCATGCGTTTTCATGCTTGGGTGGAAGTCCTGCACCGCGATCAATGGCTGCCGATCGATTGCACGCAAGAAAATCTGCAGTTGCCCCTGGCGACCATCAAAATCATCGACTCGCCACTGGGGTCCCAAAACTCCTTCGAGGTCGTACTGCCGGTATTCGACGCGATTGAGAATTTCGAACTGTCGATTCGCTAGGCTGGGAGCCATCGATCCTTACGGACGCATTCCGTAAATCCATCAATTCGCTTATCCTACTGAAAAGCTTACGAATTGACCGGCAGAATACAGCGAATACTGATGGATATATTGAATTTAACCGCCTTAGGAATTGCTAACGGAATCCGCAGCAAGCAGTTTTCAAGTGTGGAAGTTACGCAAGCGTTTTTGGACCGAATCGCGGCGACCGAAGGCAGGCTCCAGGCGTTCGTCCAAGTCGACGGCGACGGCGCGCTACGCCAGGCCGCTGAGGCGGACCAGAAGATCCGGCAAGGCAATGCGCATTCCCCCCTGACCGGCGTTCCGATTGCCATCAAGGACAATCTTTGCACCACCGACGGCGTCACGAGCTGTGCTTCAAAGATGCTCGGGAATTACCATGCCCCGTACGATGCAACTGCCGTCAGAAAACTGCGTGAATCGGGAATGGTCATCGTCGGCAAAACCAATATGGATGAGTTTGCGATGGGCAGCTCAACTGAGAATAGTGCCGTGGCCGTCACAAAGAACCCGTGGGACTTGCAGCGAGCTCCTGGTGGCAGCAGTGGTGGGTCGGCTTCTTGCGTGGCCGCACAACAGGTCCCTCTATCCTTGGGGTCCGATACCGGGGGATCGATCCGACAGCCCGCATCGCTGTGTGGCATTTGCGGATTAAAGCCAACGTATGGACGTATCAGTCGATATGGTTTGGTCGCCTTTGCATCGAGTCTAGATCAGATTGGTCCTTTCGCGAACAACTGTCAGGATCTTGCTGCGGTACTCCAAGTGATCTCTGGATACGATCCTCAGGATTCGACCAGCATTCCTGAGGACGCGCCTGACTACCTATCACAAGTCGCGACGGAACCATCAAAGCTACGCGTGGGGGTCATCTCGAAATTGCTGGATAGTTCAGGCATAGATGACGATACGCGGGCCAACTTTCAGCAAGCTTTGGAAGTTTTCAAAGCTAGTGGAGCGGAGATCATCGAAATCGACCTGCCGCATGCAAAGTACGGAATACCAACTTATTACATCATTGCTTCCAGCGAAGCCAGCAGTAATCTGTCGCGATACTCGGGTGTGCATTATGGATTCCGAAGCCCGTCGGCCAGTGCGGGTGCGGCCCGCAGCGGCGATGCGTTGATTGACATGATCTGCGATTCTCGCAGCCAGGGCTTCGGCGCGGAAGTTAAACGTCGCATTATGCTGGGCACCTATACCTTGAGTGCCGGCTACTACGACGCTTACTATTTGAAGGCACTAAAGGTCCGACGTCTTATCCGTCGGGACTTTGATCAGTCGTTCGAAAAAGTGGACGTGATCCTCGGCCCAACCACGCCATCGACCGCTTTCAAAATCGGTGAGAAGACTAGTGATCCCATCGCGATGTATCTGGAAGATCTATTTACCGTAGGTGCGAATCTCGCTGGTATCCCAGCCTTGTCGCTGCCCAGCGGGTTTGACCGCCAAGGGCTGCCGACGGCTATCCAGTTGCAAGCGCCCGTCATGGCAGAAGCTCGTTTACTGCAGATCGGCCATTGGTACCAACGTTGGTCCAACTATCAACCTCAATGGCCAACCCTCGCATAAGAACCCATCAAAGAAATCATGTCGGATATTACTTTCGAAACTATCGTCGGCTTGGAAGTCCACGTTCAACTCAAGACCAACACCAAGCTCTTCTGCCGCTGTAGCACCACCTTTGGCAGTCCACCCAATACCCAAATTTGTCCAGTTTGCTTGGGACAACCTGGCTCCCTGCCGGTGATCAATGCAGAAGCGATTGAGATCGCGATTCGCGCAGGATTAGGGATGAACTGCGATATTGCTCGCTTTACCAAATGGGATCGCAAGAATTACTTTTACCCCGATCTTCCCAAGGGCTATCAGATCAGTCAGTTCGATTTGCCCATCTGTGGCGAAGGCTATATAGAGATTGAGGTACAAGACGATGCGCCCAAGCGCATTCGATTGGTCCGCGCCCATTTGGAAGAGGACGCTGGGAAAAGCTTGCATGATGAGAAAGCTCGCAAGGGAGCTAGCCGAATTGACCTCAACCGCACTGGCACACCGCTGCTGGAAATTGTATCGCAACCAGACATTCGCTCTGCGGAAGAAGCAAAGGCCTATCTGACAGAACTGAAAATGCTGATGGAGTTTCTTGACGTCTCCGATTGTAATATGCAGGAAGGTTCGCTGCGCGTCGACGCCAATGTGAACCTGCACATTACTAAAGATGGAAAGGTCTATGAAACGCCGATCGTCGAAGTCAAAAACTTAAACAGTTTCCGTTCGGTTGAACGCGCGATCCAATACGAACAAGAACGGCAGTATCGAAGTTGGTTGGAGACAGGTCTGGTGCGCGGGCAAGCTCCCAAGCAGACTGTGGGTTGGGATGACGCCATCGGGCAAACGATCGTCCAACGCGAGAAGGAAGATTCGGCGGACTATCGGTATTTCCCTGATCCAGACTTGGTGCCTGTTATCATCGAAGAGGCACGCATCGAGGACGCCCGTGCCGGTTTGATCGAGTTGCCCAAGGAGAGACGCAAACGCTATGAGGTCCAATACACTATGCGTCCGGAAGACGCGATGACCATTTGCCAGCAGGGTAGGGCAGTGGCCGACTACTTTGAAGAGGTCATCCAGCAGGGCGCTACGGCCAAACGTGCTACTTCTTGGATACTGCAAGATGTCCTGCGAACGCTGAACGATCGGCAGATCTCCATTGGTGATTTTCCTTTGCCTGCCAGCAAGCTGGCTGAGTTGTTAACGACTGTTGAAAGTGGCAAGCTCGATACAACGCGTGGTCGCGATGTCTTCCAATACTTGCTCGAACAACCAAAGGCCAGCACCGATGATGCGATTGCTGCATTAGGGATCAAGCAAGTTGATTCCAACGAGCTGGAAGGCATTTGCAAGGAACTGCTGGATGCGAATCCCGACGTGGTGGCTAAAGTAAAAGACGGGAATGTCAAAGCACTGGGAGCTCTGGTAGGACAAGCCAAGAAACGTAATCCCAACGCAGATCCACGGCAGGTGCAGGATATCTGCTTGCGCATTATCCAGAGTATGTCATGAAACGCTTCTTATACTTGCTGCGGGATACTTGGTGGCTATGGCTGCTATTTACCGTCGCCACGATTGTCTTGATCACACTGGTCAATCCCGTGTTCGTCATCATGATCCCAATTTTGGCTTGTGTTTTTGTTTATTTTGCGATTGTTCGCTACGACGATGACGGTAATTTTTTAGGTTCGTAGTCCAACTACGAGATACGTACGACCTACACAGGAGTCATTTTTTTCGATGGCAGTTTTGCTACAAATTCAAGGAGCTGAGAAAAGCTACGGGCATCAGATGCTGCTGGACGATGCCGATGCGACCATTACGGACGACGTTAAGGTTGGATTTGTAGGAAGAAATGGAGCCGGTAAGTCGACGCTGCTGCGGATACTGCTGGGCGAAGAGGAGCTAGATAAGGGTGAAGTAGTTCGCAGTTCGCAGTTGCGAGTTGGTTATCTGAGACAACACGATCCGTTTGAACCCGGCGAATCCGCACTCGACTTCTTGATGCGTGACAGCGGGCAACCAGACTGGAAATGCGGCGAAGTTGCCGGTGAGTTTGAGCTCAAAGGTGTCTACTTAAACGGTCCGATCAAGGAGCTTTCCGGAGGCTGGCAAACGCGAGTAAAACTTGCCTCGCTGCTCTTGCATGAACCCAATCTGCTGGTGTTGGACGAGCCTACCAACTTCCTTGACCTGCGTACGCAGATTTTGTTGGAACATTTCCTGCGTTCTTTTAACAAAGCGGCTTTAATTGTTTCGCACGATCGAGCTTTCTTAAAAGCGACCTGCGATACGACTTTGGATTTGAGTCGCGGCAAGCTGACAATGTTCCCGGGGCCCATCGACGACTTTCTGGTCTTTCAACAAGAGCGTCGTGAGCATGATGAGAAAGTGAATGCCACCGTTCAATCGAAACAGAAGCAGCTACAGAAGTTTATCGACAAGAATCGTGCACGAGCTAGCACTGCGAAACAAGCTCGCTCCAAAGGCCGACAACTCGAGCGACTGCAAACGCTGGAGATACCTGATGACTTGCCCACCGCATCCATCCGCGCTCCTCAGGTCGTGCGGAGACAAGGTCCTGCGGTGCGATGCGTCGATCTAGCGATCGGCTATCCAGACCGTACGGTGGCAAAGGGCATTACTTTGGATATTGAACATGGTGCCAGAGCAGCCATTGTGGGCGATAATGGTCAAGGCAAGACGACTTTCCTGAGAACACTAGTTGGTTCTCTTGATCCCATTGAGGGTAGTTTGCGTTGGGGCCACCATTGCGAGATCGGCGTGTATGCTCAACACGTGTATGGCAGCCTAGATCCCAAGCAAACGGTCTTGGAATATCTTGAATACAAAGCTGTTCCAGGGACCACCAACCAAGGCATCTTGGCCGTCGCGGGTTCATTGTTGTTTCGCGATGAACATGTCCATAAGAAGATTTCGGTGCTCTCCGGTGGCGAGCGGGCGAGACTGTGTATGGCTGGCCTAATGTTGGGGCCTTACAACATTCTGGTGTTGGATGAGCCTGGCAACCATTTGGATGTAGAAACGGTTGAATCACTTGCCGAAGCGCTTCTTGCCTACCAGGGCACACTCATTTTCACTAGTCATGATCGCCACTTTATGAAACGTGTGGCGACTTCCATCATCGAAGTGCGTGATGGGACGGCTCGAACTTATGGCGGTGACTACGAAGCTTATCTGTACTACGTCAACAAAGAGATCGAAGATGGCGAGCGAACTCGCAATCCTGGACGAGCGAAAGTCCCTCCACTCGATACTGGCAAAGCGACCTCAGGCAATAAAGCTGGCGGAAAGAACCAAGCCAGCAATGCGACTGGACTTGATGAACGTGCGATCCAAAAAGAGCTCAAGTTACTTGAAAAGAAAATCGCTCAACTGGACGCCCAGCGACGAGAACTCAATGACAAATTGATGCAGTCAACCGACCAATATGAAGCAATGCAGTTGCACGAGGAAGTCACAAAGCTCACGGAGCAATTGGGCCAAGCCGAAGAACGTTGGTTGGAACTTAACTAGCTCGGCTATTGCCACCACTGCAGATAGAGCTGATAAATCCAAGGGTGTTGCCATGGATTGGCAGCCGGAAACCAAGCGGAAAAGAAACTGACGAAGCATGCGGCTTCGATCAACCGTCGAATCCAGAAGTGGTTCCACCAGCAATGGGTCGTCCCTTCCACATAAGCTTGGCTGGCCAACCACAGCCAAGCCGGTATGAGCCAAAATTGCCAGCGAAAACCGCTGCACACGCCACCATAGTTTCGATCCAACTGGTTTCGCGTAAGGTAAAAGGTAACACATACCGCGCTGACGATGCAGATGCCGATCGCCAGTCGTTTCGTTTCCGCAACCGAACTTCTTGCCGCAACAACAGCACCGATAATCGAAAGCAAAAACATTGGCGTCAACGAAAATATTCCATGATGACCGAATAAACAATTCCACGCATAAACCCATGGCGATTCTTCGCCTAAGTCAACGCCTCGTTTGTTGCCCGGCAGCCAATACGAACGCGGGTAGTCATACCAATCGTTCCAGCGGTGAACTTGCCAACGCCCTTGGTCAATCACGACAGCGAATCGGCGCTGCAGTGATGAGTCATTCGCATCGTTGGCAATCAATCGCAGTGTTTGGGACCGACGAGCGATCTCTAATCGGATTGGTGATTGCAGCCCCAGTTGCTCCTTTACCGTCGCTTGATCGAACCTCGAACTGAATTCGCCTAGCTGCACTCCGGATAAAGTGTGCAGATCTTGGTTGCTGGGTATAGCTATCTGTTCTGGGGTAATCGTTAACAAACGTTCGCCTAGGTTTTCACGATGATAGTAAGGCGGACGCCAGTCGCCGTGCGCATACCAGTTTACTCCTGCAATAGCCAACAGGATTGGCAACAAACCCAATGCATATACCAGCCAGTCACGGAACCAATAAGCGCGCGTGAATAGGACCCAGGGAATGAGCCCTGCCCACGCTAATGCAGGCAAGTCGCACATCACGCCACAACCAGCGACCAAACCTAAGAGAAATAGCGTCCCATCTAGCTTTCGGCGTTCCGTTGATTTGAGACGTACCTTGAGGACTTGAAGCAGCAGCACGATGGATAACACCATACACACGGCGGCATGCAAATGATTATTAAGGGTGACCGTGAAAGTAAACAAGAATGTTCCAAAAAGTCCCGTTGCCAATAACAACCATTTAGCCCATTGGCTCTTTACCTGATCGTCGACCGTTCGCCGCCACCACAAAGCGAAGACAAGCATCGGCAGAAGATTGATAATCACCAGCGACGTACGTCCGATTAGCAATGGATACTCACTAAGCCGCTTTTGAAAGCCAACCATGGCAGGCCAAGCGGCGGCAGCATAGACCACCGTCAATAGCGGTGGTTTGCTGGAGTAGTAACGCTGTACCCCTTTGTCGTCTGCATGACGCACCATGTCGATCGAATACCAGGTGCGTGTTTTGCCCTTGGAGTCTCGTTTGTCCAGGAATCGGTCGATTGCAAAGGACTGATCTTCCAGCAAAGCGGCCATTGCAGCCCAGCGACTGCGATCATTAGCACTTAGAAAGGGAGTCTCACCATGGTCCGCAGCCACACTGCAGATTCGAGCTAAATTGATCGCCAGGAACAGCAGGACCAAGATACTCGATCCGACCAAGTACGGTCTTTCTCGCGTCGGTGGCGATGGTTGCTCCGTGGATGTTGATGCGGCGGACATGTCGATGCGAAAGGGGGCAATCAGCGGCGGCAACCAAACGCTGCCGGTCATTAGTATACTTGCTTCGCAGGTGCGACCCAACCCGGAGCTGATGACAAGTCGTCCTTGCGAAAGTAGAGAACTCCAGAGAGCATATCCTGCTAGGCTGCGATCTTGTCGAGATGTTCTGTCTTCGATTCGCCCAGTTTGCGATACAGGTACTTTGCTTCGGATGGATCGTATTGCGATTCTAACTCAATCAGTTTGTTCTCAATACGTTCGCGGAATTGTTCGGACGATTCGCCCTCTTGGGCATACATCGGATCGCCAAAATAACCGTCGATTCGGGAGAAGGGTTTGGGGATTTGCAGCCGATCCCAAGCTTTGATCAGCGTCCACTTGCGGGATGTTACGGCCACCAAGGGAACGACGGCAGCTCCGGTCCGCATGCTTAAAGCAACCACGCCTTTGTGCACGCAACCGCGAGGACCAGCAGGGCCATCGACGGCGATACAAGCGGTTCGGCCGCCAGCAACATGATTAATCATGGCTTCCAAAGCTGCTAGGCCCCCTTTGGATGCTTTGCCTTTCCGCATGCCTGAGCCGCGGATAGGGACAATGCCGCGCAGTTTCATGGCAGGGATGACAAACTGGCCATCGTAATTCCTAGAGACCATCGCGGCGGCCCCGCGTTCCGAGTACATAATGCTAGGGACTTGGTGAGCATGTAGGATGGCGTACACATAAGTCCCGCCACTCTTCAAAATCTGCTTGCGTGGATCGTTGTGCACGCGCAAGCGACAGGTTGTTTTTAGAATATAAACGAACAGGGCAACTGCCCAAGAAATGACAAAGGTTTTGACTTTCCTTTTAATTTCGCGTTTCGATGCCACACTAAACTCCTGACAACGGCTCCCCACAAGAATGACCGCCGGAGTGTGCCATATATTTGGCTCCCAAGTAAAGATCAATGAGCTTAGTTCAAACGCCCTTCCGCTAGGAAAGCATTACTCTTTCGCTGTAATGGCAGCAATCGAATAAGGCTGTTGCTCCCTCCGTTGCATGGCCGTCAAAAGCTCGGCAATAAAGCCAATCGACAGGAGTTGAACGCCAAGGAGCATGCTCAGGATCGCGAAGAAGAAGATTGCACGTTCATGCAAGTGGATTGGTTCCCAAGCGTTGATGAATCGCGACAATCCCCAAAGGATTGCCAAAACGGTCAGGCTAACACTGCCCAGAGCCAACAAGGTTAGGCCGACTGACCCCAACAAATGTTGCGGGCGATTACGAAATCCTGTCAAAAAATATACCGTCAAAAGGTCAAGAAAGCCCTTCGCGAATCGCTCAAAGCCGTACTTGGAAACGCCGGTGGTGCGCGGTCGATGCTGAACAGGAATTTCGCACACCCGAAACCCTTTGGCGGATGCCAGGACTGGAATGAAGCGGTGCATTTCACCATAGATTTGTACTTCATCAAACACTTCGCTACGGTACGCCTTCAATCCACAATTATGGTCATGCAACTTTAGGCCAGTCAGTTTGGCAATTAACCAGTTGAATACCAGCGAAGGATAGACTTTGTGCCAAGGGTCGTGTCGCGTCTGCTTCCAGCCGCTGACGCAATCCCAGCCTGATTCAATTTGAGCGATCAGGCGAGGCACTTCTTGCGGATCGTCTTGTAGATCCGCGTCCATAGTGATGTAGATCTGGCCGCCAGCGTGTTCAAAACCAGCCGAGAGTGCGGCCGCTTTCCCAAAGTTGCGGCGGAAGCGAATTCCTGTCACGCGCGAAGAGTTGCTTGCCAGATTCTCAATGACGCCCCAAGATCCATCCGAGGACCCGTCGTCGATAAAGAGCACTTCGTAATCGATGCTGGTGGGCTGACAAGCTTGATCAATCTGAGCGAGCAGTTCCTTTAAAGAACCTTCTTCGTTGTAGACTGGGACAATGATGCTTAGGTTTGGCATGGGCATAGTGCCTGGGTTGGGGGATAGTGCACGACTTCCAGTGTAATTCGCGTTATGCCTGAAATGCTAGGGCGATCTGGAGACTGAAAGCCATTCCACCAGTACGCTGGCGGCGGCCACCAAGAGTTCTCCCGCAATGGTAACCAAGCGATGTACGATAGCGACCATGAGCGACGCAGCATAGCCTATCAGCGGTGCCAACAAAATGATCAGTACCATTTCACGCACGCCGGCTCCACCAGGCAATAAACTGACGAATCCAGCGACTACCGACAGCGAGCAGGCTGCCATGCAGACCACCCATAACCATCGACTGTCCGGGCGTCCTGGCCTGGATATTGTCTCGGTGGTGGTCGCATCCTCAACATCGCTTGCTCGAAACGCGTTGCCCAGTGTTTTGAGCCAAGCTGCATCGCTACTTGACGTAGGTGCGCCTTGAGCGGTTGCCATGGGCAGGCTCTGTACTACACAGAATAAACTTGTGCCCAGGAAGAGCCATGCCGTTGACGCCAAGCACCAGCCTTTCAGCATCAAGCGAAAGTTGTAATCGCGATCCAGCGAAGTCCGCAGTGGATCTTCGCGATCCAAACGCAATTTCATTAGCGGTCGAAATATCATTGGTAGGGTCGGCAGTACTGCTGCAATGGCGGACAGCACTCCCAGCAATCGTAACCATGAGGGTACATTCAAAGCCAAAACCAAAAGGGCTCCGATGGCTGCGCCAACGGCCATGGTTGTTAACGTTTCGACAAAGACGCTCACGGTCGTCAGCTTGACGGTTGCACCAAAAGGCTTCAGGGCCGCCGCTCGCAAGATAAGCACCATGGCTTTGCCAGGTACATACTTGCCAAGATTGCCGACGTAATAGGCCCGCGAAACGATTGGCCAGGGGACGCGTATGTTTAAAGAGTGCAGCACTTGGTACCAATACAGGCCAGGCGGGAAAACACCCAGGGCCACACAGGATACTGCTGCAGCGATCCATGGCCAAGACACGGTCCACATCGTCCGTTTCATGGCCAGCAGCGATTGGATTTGAGCGTTGAGTTCGGCCTTTTGCTCCGCATCACTCGCCGCGTTTTTCTCTATCGCTAGGATCTGCTCGTCCAAGCCCTGTTCGATGCGTTGCATATTGTCGTAGGCGGCGACGACTGCTCGCCACAACCCGAAAGCAACGATGATAAGACAGAAAATATTCAAGCAAAGGCGAATCGTTTTGAATCGGCCTTTGGCCTTCGCGACTTTGCTGTCGGCGAGGATTTCCTCCTTGAATTCCATGTGACGATGTTTCCGTAATAGGTTATAAAACAAGTCCAAAATGTTAGATCAATGCCTCAAAGTATAGCGAACGCATGAGCCGACTGATTTCACTGATCGTTCTTCTGGCGTGTATCGTCATCATCGGGATCCTTTTTTACAAGGTGATGATTGGGTTTCTGATCCCGCTGTTTTTGGCTGCCGTGCTGGTGGTGGTCTTCCGACCGATTCACCGTCATATCTTGAGGTTTTGCAATAACAAGAACCATATTGCTGCAGCCGTCACCACGACTTTGGTCGCGTGCCTAGTCTTGGTTCCTGCCGGTTTGGCTGGCACTTTTGCGGCCATTCAGGGAATTGGGCTGACCAGAAACATCAATGCCAGCAGCCTACGTGTAGCCACGACAAAGTTCCGTGACTACTTTGAGTTGCATGCGCCGGAAATTACTCGGATCCGCGCCATCGACACCTCGATCGACAATATTCAAGCCGAGATCAATAGCAAAGAAATTCGCGAGCTGGAAGATGAAAAAGGAAAGCTCGCCAACTACGAACGCAGTGTGATTGAAAACATCGAGGGTTTGAAACGCGACTACATTAGTCGCGTGAGAGCTCGCTCGGATGAATTATTCGAGGAATTCAGTCGCAAGAACCTAGATCCATTAGATCAAGAGAAAATGCGTCGCGGAATTGAAAAGGCGATCGACGCGAAGATCGCAGAGATTGAGAAGTACCTCAACCCACGCCCCACTAACGAAGCCAGCGCGATTGAAGCAACTGCTGCTCAAGACAGTGGGCCGGTGGAAGACTACATTCCGTTTGCTTTGCCACAGGATCTCCAGGGGGCCGAGCGGATCGGTGATCCGCAGATACTTGAAGGGCTGCAAATGCTGCTCATTGAACTTGATCGCGCCACGCCACGCAGCAATGATCCGGATGATCCCGGTACTGGCGTGGACTTAGTTGCGCTTCAAAGCCGCGCGGTCGAGCTTAATACCGAGTGGCAACGACAACGAACCGCTTTGTTGGGAGGAACGGTCTGGGGATTCTTGTGTGAAGTCGCGAATCCAACCAATGAACAAGTCCAACTCTTCTTCAATACGACATTCAAATCGATTCAGCCGACGCTGCTCGATCTGACTGGGCAAACCAGTGCTTTTCTGGTTCGACTGACGATTGGAACTGCGATCATGATGGTCGCTTTGTTCTTTTTCTTGTACGACGGGCCCGGTATGATCAAAGCGCTAATGAAGCTCAGTCCGCTGGACGATCGCTATGAGATGGAGTTGCTGACGGAGTTTGATCGCATTGTGCGTGCCATCGTCTTGGCCTTGATCTGCTCAGCGATTGTTCAGGGATTAACGGCCGGGATTGGTTACTATTTTGCCGGATTGCCTTGGTTAGTATTTCTCACTTTGATCACAACTCTCTGCGCTCTGATCCCCTTTGTTGGTCCGGCAATTGTATGGGTTCCGGTTTGTATTTATTTGGCTGTATATGTCGGTGATTATTGGTCTGCTGGTTTGCTGGGGCTGTGGGGGTTTTTGGTCGTAGGATCTGTGGACAATGTGGTTAAAACGGTGGTACTGCACGGGCAAAGCTCGCTGCATCCACTGTTCGCCCTGTTAAGCATTCTTGGGGGTGTCCAAGCGCTGGGGCCAATTGGAATCGTAGTTGGACCAATTGTCGTAACGCTATTGCAAACACTGTTGAAAATTCTCCAACGAGAACTCAATACGATCGATCAACCTAGCTTGGTCGCAACCGTTGCCGAAAGCACAACAATTGACGGACCGACAACGCCCCCCTCTGCAGAGAAGGGTGGCTTTCCATCAATGCTGGAACGCTTGCGAATGCGAGCAGCCGCTTATCGAGAAAAGGAAGAGGCCAAAAGCAGCCCCAACCACTCGGGAATAAACGACTCGGGAATAACCGAGAAAGAATGATATGCCGGAGTTGCCTGAAGTTGAAACCATGCGCCGCGGAATCCTCCCTACCGTTGGCAGCAAGCTGTTGCTGATCGAACAACCGATTAGCCGATATCGACCGATCGTGATTGAACCCGATTTGGAAACGATCAACTCGAGATTGAAGGGAAGGAGTGTAACTCAAGTAGAACGCTTAGGAAAACGAGTGGTCGTTGTTTTCGATGATGTCGAGTGCCTGGTACTGCAACCCAAAATGGCAGGCTTGATCGCTTTAGAGGATGTGCCTTCACCGGAGCACACTCGAGTAATTTTTCATCTGAGCGGCGGAACCGTTCCTCGCTTCATGTATTGGGACCGACGTGGACTGGGAACCGTTCACTTATGGACCAAACAGCAAATAGTCGAGAAGCTGGACCGCGATGTTTTAGGTCCCGACGCTTTACAAATAACAGTTGAAGAGATGTTTGAACGTTTCAAAGCTGTGCGCCGCGAAGTCAAACCGGCGTTGTTGGACCAGCGACTGGTCGCTGGAATTGGCAACCTGTATGCATCGGAAATCCTCCACGCTGCCAAGGTAAACCCAACCGAACGTTGCGATCAGTTAAGCAAACGAAAATGGCAACGGATCTTCCAGCACATGCGCGAAATCTTGGAACAGGCGATTCTTTATGAAGGCTCCACTTTGGGGGATGGGACTTATCGGAACGCACTAAACCAATCGGGTTCTTATCAGAATTCTCATTTAGTGTATGCCCGCGCTGGGTTGAACTGTAAAAGCTGTGCGAACACACTTATCCTTCGAATCGTACAGTCGCAACGAAGCACCTTTTACTGCCCCAAATGCCAGCGGAAACGTTAGGGATGGGACATGGGGCTAATTGACATTACAATACCTCATAAAGTTGCATTTTATTTCATTGTACGTTCTTATTGAACATCGCTTTAGGTAGCCTTGAATATGTATCATTCACTCCCACGTGTCATTCGATCTTTTTCTACCGTATCGCTGTCTTTGTTGGCCGTTATGGGCTTAACTGCAATCGGCTGCAACAACACGGATTCGACCGGTACCGGCAAAAAGGCCGAAACCCATGCCCATGATCACGATGACCACGACCATGGCGGGCACGGCCATGCGCACGCTCACCGGCACGGAGTTCACGGTGGCGAAATAGCAGTGATTGAACCAGGCGATTACGACTTGGAATGGACTCACGACCACGACAACGGAAATGTCACCATGTTTGTCGACGCAATGACAGATAAAGGGCTGAAAGTCGATAGCGTTGAGGTGCTGGTTGAAATGGAAGGTCAAGAGTCCAAGACCTACACGCTTGCGATGCAAGAAAACGGCGCGTACACAATTGCAGATGCCGAACTTGTGACAGCCATCGATGCTAGTGCAGAAGACAAAAGCGGGATTAAGGTCATCGCAGTTGTCACCGTTGATGGCAAAAAGAACGCTGCTCAGTTAATCAATTTCCACCACTGATCGACTTCATTCATCCTGTGCAGGATGTTCCTTCCCGCAGCCAGTTAAACACTTGGCCACACTGAATAGGCAATCTGAGCAGGTTAAACGGTCTGCCAAGATTGCCTACGCTTATGACGATAGCATTTCTGCGGAATCACGCACAGGAGTCCGCGGATTCTGTACAGAAGGCCACCTTCGCTAGCCGAAAATCTCACAGGGCTGATTTGATCAGCCTATCTCATCGAGTAAAAGTGGGACACTTCCTGCTGATCTCTAGCATGACTGAACCTAACGAGTTGTCTAATGGACGCTGGCAATGGTTAGCCCAACAAGCTCCGGATTGCTACCTGTAAGCGTGGCTTCGCTCAAGCCTGACGCGTTGGATGGCGTTTCCTTGTACTTGTTTGAAGAGGCGGACGATTCTTTTACCCTGTACCGCGATGGTAGTTTTCCTCTGACGCGTTCCGACCTTGACCGTTTAGCGCAACGCGGAGTTACAAAACTTTACATCGATCGAGATTCCAAGGCGAAGTATCAGGAGTATCTTCGTTCTATCGCTTTCGACCAGGATTCAAGCTACTCTCCGGCAAAGGTTTCGGCACTGTCGGAGGTGATTCGCGACGCGCTTTTTGTGTCATTAAGTTCACCAAATACGACCACCGTTGTAGAAGCCTCGCAGACGCTCGGAAAACTCTCCGCGAAATTGATTCAGTCGGAAGACTTTGTGGCGGGCGACTTGTTCTCTGTGCTTCACCATGACTACGAGACTTTTACTCACTCCGCCAACGTTGCCCTTTATGCTGGCGTGTTAGCTACTTCGCTGGGATTTCCATCGTCCGAGGTTGAGCAAATCGTGATGGGCGGCTTGTTGCATGACTTGGGTAAGCTCGAAATCGATGAGAAAATCTTGAACAAGCCCGACAAGCTAAACGACATGGAATTTCGTGTCATCAAAAGGCATCCCACGCGAGGCTTCATCCGGCTTTCCGATCGAAACGATTTGTCCTTTAGCCAATTGATGATGGTCTATCAGCATCACGAGCGTTTGGATGGCAGAGGATATCCTGTCGGTGTCAGTGAAATCGACATTCATCCGTGGGCGAAACTATGCTCCGTGGTCGACGTTTACGAAGCCTTGACCAGCAACCGGCCTTACCGCAAGCCGATGAAACCAAGTTTAGCGCTCAGTATTTTACAGCAAGATTCAAACAAAGCTTTTGATTCGGATTTCGTAGCATGTTGGACAGAGATTATTCAGAAAACCTCGAAGCAATAGCTAGCCAAATCGAGTGGAACATAAAACTCCCAGATTCCATGCGGGATTTTTTTGACGTCGTCGGCGAAGCGGCCCCCGCACCTGCGGACACACGCCGCCAAGTCCGGATTCGGGCCCGAAAGAAAGCGATCCTGTTTTTCGATAACTCGATCCCTTCAGTACCGCGCGCCAGCATGCCTCAACCTGTTTACACCACCGATTTTTCACGAGCTGGTTGTGGATTTGTAGCTAGCTTCCAAATCTACCCCTCAGAAAAGCTCCGAATGCTGTTGCCTACCTTCTGGTTGCAGTTGCAGGTCGTCCGCTGCCGCAGGCTGGGGCCCGATTGTTTTGAAATGGGGGCGATCCTGTTAGCTCGTCAAGAAGCCAGTAACGACGCATTCAACGCTGTAGTGTGATTCCAAAGTGAACTTACCCGCCTAAGCTGGCGTTTTCGTCGGTTTTAGCTCCAAGTGCCAGCATCTAATTAAGTCGATCCGGGGCTCAGGATTCGTCGATTTTGCACTACAGAAATATCCAATCTGTACGTAAACTGCTCACTTTCCTATCTAAACCGAAGCTTGCGTGGTGCTGTAGCGCTATCGCCGGGCCTTTCGATTTCACTCTTACCACATCTTCCTTATGCGCCGCGATGACATTCGCAACATCGTTATTATTGCCCACGTTGACCATGGCAAAACGACGATGGTGGACACCCTGCTCAAACACAGTGGGCAGTACCGAGAATCTGAACTCCAACAAGAATGCATTCTAGACAGCAATGATCTTGAACGAGAACGAGGTATCACCATTCTCTCAAAGAACATCGCCATCAAGTATCGCGATGTAAAGATCAACCTGATCGATACCCCAGGTCACGCCGACTTTGGTGGAGAAGTCGAACGCGTTGTGCGTATGGCGGACGGGGCGTTGGTACTCATGGACGCCGCAGAAGGTCCGATGCCGCAGACGCGTTTCGTACTTAGCAAAGCGCTGGAGTGTGGTGTGAAGCCGATTGTTGTGATCAACAAAATCGATCGCCCTGATGCTCGCTGCAATGAAGTGGTCGAAGAAGCCCTCATGTTGCTGGTCGAATTAGGCGGCGAACATTACATGGATCACTTTGACGTGATCTTTACTTCGGGCAAAGCAGGCTATGCAACCCATGATTGGAAGACTCCCGGCGAGAACATGTACCCGCTGTTGGACTGGATGGTCGATAAGATCCCAGGCCCAGACGTAGAGCCTGAAGAATCGCTGCAACTGTTGGTCACCAACCTAGACTGGTCGGAGTTCGTCGGCCGTATTGCAATCGGTCGCGTAAGTTCAGGCCGTATCAAACGTAATCAACAAATCGACATTATCAAAGAACACGGCGTAGAGCAGGCGCAAGTCAGCACGTTGCAAACATTTGATAAACTTGGGCGTGTTGACGCACAAGAAGCTGTCGCCGGTGATATTGTCGCTGTGATTGGACTCGAAAACGTTGAAATCGGCGACACTATCTGCGAACGCGGTAGCAACAAACCGCTCCCCCGTATTCGAGTCGATGAACCGACTCTGGAGATGGTCTTTTCTATCAACAGCTCGCCTTTGGCTGGACGTGATGGCAAGTATGTGACTACTCGACAGTTGCGCACGCGATTGGAAAAAGAGCTGGAACGAAACGTCGCTCTTCGAGTTCGCGCTGTTCCAGGATCGGATGCTTTCGCAGTCGCAGGTCGTGGCGTTTTGCACTTGTCGGTTCTCATCGAAACCATGCGTCGCGAAGGCTACGAACTGAGTGTTGGCAAACCCCAAGTGGTGCTTAAGGAAATCGAAGGACGAAAGTACGAGCCATACGAAATTCTCAACGTCGAAGTTCCTACGGATCGTGTTGGTCCGGTGATGGAGTTGGTCGGCAACCGCCGCGGTGTATTGGAAGAAATGTCGCCTCGTGGTGAGTACACTTTGTTGCGTTTCTCAATTCCTGCTCGTGGACTGATCGGTCTGCGTACGCGGTTGCTGAACTCAACGCAGGGCACCGCCATCATCCATCATCGTTTCGACGAGTACCGTCCTCAGGAAACCGATATCCCTGGCCGTGCCAATGGCGTCATGATATCGATGGTACCTGGTAAAGCAGTTCCTTATGCGCTGTTCCAACTCCAGGAACGAGCCGAATTGTTTGTTGGCCCCGGCGAAGAAGTATATGAAGGAATGATCGTCGCCGAGAATGCTCGCGAAAACGATTTAGTCGTGAATCCCACCAAGGAAAAGAAGCTGACCAACGTCCGCGCCGCGGGTAGCGACGAGAATATTATTCTCAAACCACCGCGACAATTGTTCCTGGAGGCTGCCTTGGAATACATCGAGGACGATGAGTTGGTGGAGATTACTCCGAAGGTCATCCGCCTACGGAAAATCTTCCTCCGTGAAAATGAACGCCGTCGACAACCGAAGTCCTCAACTGTGATGGCTTAGATTGCATTCGTTGAGCTGTTCGCTAATCACTGAGATCCCCCAAAGCCTTTGTTTTGCCCATCTTTCCCAAGATGGGCTTTTTTATGTTGTCAACGAATTGGTATTCCGCCAGCTCGCACTTACCTCCTATCCTGGACGAACTACGTAACCGAAAAAGTTTGCGCGACAAGAAAATCCTTCAAGTTCGCTAAGCTTGACCGTCGATGTAGCCGAAGACAACCCAAAGTCTCGCGCTGATTGGAAAACCATTCGGCCTCACAGACAAGGGATTTAAAGCTGAATTCAAGTCCGTAATCCATGGAAGGTAAACGGATGGTCGACAATCATCAAACTCGATCCCCTGATCGCCAACGTCAATCGAAACAAGTGTACGCGTTGCCCAACGGCCAACGAGTGCCCGTATTGTTTCGTATGAAGAATATCCAGCCAACCGCCGCAAACGCCAGCGCTCGACCATCCAGCAGCCTGCCTGTATCGACAACTTCTGCAACCGTTGCCCCATCCACGAGCCAAAGCGCGGCCGCTGATGCGGTCGTATCTGAATCTCCAGCACCGAGTATTGCGGTCGAAACGGTTGTCCAAGCTCAGGTTGGACCTAGCTGGTTGCGCCGCAATGCCTACCGAGGTACGGTCCTCGTTCTACTGCTGGTCACGATTGTACTGTTGAATAACAATCGCAGCCGCACATCTTCACCTGGTGTCTCTAAAGCGGACCCAGCGAACAAGATTGCGCTTGACGTAGAACTAGCTAGTAAGGTCGATGCGACTGCGTCGTTAAACTCCAATGCCGCAGTGACCGACGACGCCAACGCAGCAACCGAAACTCTGGCAGCCACTGAGGCTGTTCCAACAGCACCGACTGCAGTCGACGAATTGTTGTTTAGCCCCCCGCAGCAAACGCTGACAGCATCGCCGACGGTTGCTGCCGATAGCCTTGCCACAAAGCCTAAAGGCCAAGCCTCTGTGAAAGAAAGTACGTCGGATTCCAGCACGATGTTTGTCATCAGCAACGACTCTCAGTCATCCGCCGAAATACCTGCTGCGGTAGCTGTCGATTTGACGACTACACCAGCACCCGCAACTCTGCTGGCCCCTCAAACTCTTGCCGAACCTAGTTCATCGATCGCTGAAAGTTCATTGATGCCATTGGGCGTTGGTCCGGATTCGGCTCTCGTCCAATCCGAAACCGTATCGCTGTCACCTGCCAACGCGGGCGTTGCTTCGACGGCCTCGCTCGCAACCGAAACGAGTTCGGCTACGTCGGCGATCCCTGCCCAGACCATCAGCGTCGATCCCGCTAATCGATATGCTACGGCGCCGCAGAACAATACGTGGCAAACTGCTAGCGGCGGATTGCAAACTACCAGTGATCCCAACATGGATCCGGTCACACTCTTTTTGATGAAGCAAAACTTTGAGGTTCAATCTTCCGAACAGACCGTCAAGGCGATGCGTCAAACACAAGCTCAACCGGCCAGTACAAATCAATGGCAATCGATTCCTACTTCGCCAACTGCTGCCACCCAGCCATCAACACAGACCAGCACCAACTCGTATGGGCCCGGCAGCCCAGTCAGCAATCAACCGCTGGTACCGCAGACACCTTACCAACCTCTGTACTCAGACTTCAATGTCCCTAGCACCTCGCCGCTGTATTCAAGCTCCACAATACCCAACAGCACGAACAATTTAAGTGCGCCGCCCAGCCCGGCTCCTTATCAACCAATTTACGCCGCGCCCAGCAGCGTACCGGCCAATAGTTTCTGGGGCTCAGGCTCGCAGCTATACGATACGCCGGACCAATCCGTTTCTCATTAGCCAAAACACCGGGCGACCAATCGTTGAACCATTAGACTGAGGCATATGCATCTTTGTCGTTTCAGCTACCAGCGTCCCTGCAACACCATTTCCCTTACAAGTACATCCAACGTCAAAAGATATGAAAAAGTTAGCTCGAATCAACGTCGCAAACTTGATCCTGGAAGGGTGCTGCTATGAGTAATCTCGATGATGCATTTTTGAAGGCGTATGCTAAACGCCCAGCTCAACAACATTCCGTCCCGCCGGTGGCCGCCAAGCCTGCGGCGACTGAGCCGGTTGCTGTCACTCGTTCAGCTACAGCGGCCGTTCCGCCTGCCATGGCCAAACTCAGCACGCATAGCGAAGCCAACAATGCTACGTCCGTGGTCACTAAGCGTCCTCAAGCGAGATCTTCGACCGTTCGCAGCAAACCGACTGAGCAATCCCACGCCTCGACAACTATCAACGGTCCAGAGGATCGTTTCTTTCGAATTGATGATGTGGAATTCTCCGCAGAAGTAGAAGCGGCCATGTTGCCGCCTGCAGAAGTACACGCCAAGCAAATCAAACGTAAGCCGCTTTCGGAATACCTTGCCGAAATGCGCCAGCAAATCGCAGAAGTTGAAGAGCAAACGCGTCTCAGCCAGCAGACGCAAGACGATCACATCAGCCGTGAAATGGTAGATGACCTGGCCGACAGTATGCGTCATAAACCTACTGCGCCTGCTCAGTATCGCTATCCTGAACTAGCCACCGCGGTTCCATCGCAAGCCAAAGCTCCGGTACAGGCGCAGTCGACTGGTTTTATCGACAAGAAGGCTTTGCGCGGCATGGCGGCTATCTCCGCAGCGACTCCTTCAGTAAGCTCTGCAGACGCTGAAGCGCCTAGCGATACAAGCATCCATGCATCGCCAATGGCTGCGGTCACATCTCCAGCAACCGCCAAGTCGGCTTCGGCGGCGGTCGGTACCAAGCCAGCCGAGCTACCGTATCAACGCGAATCAATTTTTCGCAAAAGCGCTCTCAGCTCGGACCAACCCTCGATGCGAGAAAGCTGGAGGAAGGAAGGAAGTTGGCACCAACAAGATCGCAGCTATCGCTTCGACGACAGTGAGCCCACAGTTGCTGAAGCATTTCCAGTCGCCCCCGCTGTGCCCGTTGCCCCGGTCGCTCAAGAGCCTGCGACTCCAGCGAACGAATCTGCCAGCCAACTGCAATCGGAGCGACTGAGCGGTAGCCGACGACGCACGGATTTTGTTGAAGAATCCACCGTTGCACCAGCCGTACGACAACCTCATTGGGACGAGCAGTTGAATGCTGCGAGCGTAGCAGTGGTCGAATCGCTATCGAAGTACAACCCCAGCTCCGAAAGCAGTGCTCTGTACCGACAGGCGAAGCTTTCTATCTCTGCGAACAAAACACGCATTGAACAAAAGATCGCTCAAAGCGCGCAAGCCGTTGTCTTGCCGCTCAACCCGGAATGGGAAGTCGACAATCTCCAATGGCCTTTCACTGTGCTGGACCTATTGGAAGCGCAAGAGTCCGCATTTGACGAGATTGCTAACCATTTGCTGACTGCCAACCGCAAGGGTTTGAAGACCGTCGCGATCACTGCGGCCGAACGTGGCGTAGGTAAGTCAACTACCGCCCTGTGCTTGGCAGCCGTGATGGCCCACCGAGGATTGAATGTTGCTGTCGTCGATGGCGATACCGAACATCCATCACTGTACCATCAATTGAATCTAGAACTAGATAAAGGTTGGCAAGACTGCCTGCGATCAAGTGTGCCTCTAGAATCGATCGCGGTCAAATCCCTCGCAGAAAACGTCACGCTTTTTCCTTTGACTGAATCGCTCAGCAGCCAGGAATTAGAATCGTATCAGATTCGTATCAATCAGTTGCTGCGTCGCATTGCCCGCAGCTACGATTTAGTAATTGTTGATACCCACCGCATCAGCCACAAATCGTCGCAATTGATTGGGACTGGCGATGAGTCGGTATTGGATGCTGCACTGGTTGTCGTCGATTGTGAACTAAGTGTAAAAGACCGCGTCGATACCGCGTTGCAACTACTGCATGACCAAAACATTACCTCCGTTGGAGTTGTCGAAAACTTTAGCGATCTTGCTAGCGCAAAACAGCAAGCTGCATAAGGACTGACTACATGTACGAAGCATATTGGAAGTTAAAAGCTCGACCGTTCGATAACTCGTTCGACAAAGGCTTCTACTATCCGTCCGATCAACATCAAGCGGCCTTGCTCAAGATTCGGTACGCAATGGAACATCGTCGCAGCGCCGCTGTTCTTTCTGGGCTGAGCGGCGTTGGGAAATCAATGTTGCTTCAGCGTCTTGCAGACCAGTTACCCGAATTTGTCACACCGTGCATTCAACTCAATTACACTTGTCTGAACGCCAGCGAGATGCTGCGTTATATCGCAGCGAGTGTTGCTCCAGACCAAGGACAGCAACTCCATGCCAATGACGATTCTCGGGCGCTGTTGGTCATTGAAAGGTTTCTGGCCCAAAACTGCGAGCAAGGCAAACACGCGGTGGTTTTAATCGATGAAGCCCACGCGCTGAATGCTGTCGAGCATCTGGAATGTCTTCGCCAACTAATGAATCTTTCGGCGCCACAGTCGTCTGGTGAATCTGCTTGGACATTCGTGTTCTGCGGTATGCCTAGCTTGATTGCCAACGCCCATCGCAATGGGGCATTTTGGGATCGCGTCGCCGTGCAGTGTGTGCTGCCTCAGTTCAATTCGCATGACACTAGCGCTTACATCGCCCATCGACTTCGATCTGCCGGTTGCGAACAGCCCAACATTTTTCATGCGGAAGCGTTGGACTTGATTCATCACATTACGCAAGGGCTACCTCGCAAAATTAACTCACTGTGCGATCTTGCCATGATGGTAGGATATGCTCAAGAAGTTGGTACGATCGATGCTCACTTAGTCGAAAGCATCTACACGGAAATGAACCCTTCGGCGTTTATTGGTGAACTTTCGTCGCATTGATCCAATGGGACATGCCTTAGGAATGTTGCTTGCTTCATGAACGAGCCGATTGAGTTCTTTTACTTTGACCTTGGTAATGTGATTTACCATTTCGACTATTCCATTTCTGATACCAAAGCTGCTTCGCTGCTAAACGTTTCTCCGGACGTGATCCATCGGGTGATTTATAACTCGGGGTTGGAAGAGTTGTATGAGACCGGCGTGTTAAGCTCTCGTCGTTTTGTACAAGAGTGCGAACGCTGCTTGGGTATTGAGATCGATGAAGTTGCGTTTCTAGATGCAACCAGCGCGATGTTCACGTTCAATCGGGAGATCCTGCAGGTCTTGAATCTGCTGATTGCGCATTCGATTCCGTTCGGCTTGCTTTCCAATACATGCCTGTCCCACTGGAACTGGATCCAACAGCAATCAGACATGAACTTTCACCAGTTCTCCTCGATTGTGGTCAGTTATGAAGTCGGCTGCATGAAGCCGTCCCCCGCAATCTACGCGAAATCGGAAGCATTAGCAAAAACCCGTCCACAAAGAATTGCATTCATCGACGATCGCGAAGCGAACGTCCTAGCAGCAGCACAACGTGGCTGGCAAACACATCTTTACCGCGATGTGCCCAGCACCCTGCTTTGGCTGCAGCAGCGGTTAAGTATATCTGGCGCTTAACAGTACCTGGTGGTCAGTCGATGAACCGACGCTTGCTGCAAGAGAGCGTTTATCTCCGCGGCTAGAGTCCTAGCACATCAAACATGTTGTAGAGGCCCGGCGTGGGTTGTTGAGTCAAGAACAACGCTGCCGTTAAAGCGCCTGATGCATATGGGTCCCGGTTGCTTGCCGCACAACGCAACTCGATCAGTTCGCCCATCATCCCAAAACAGATCGTATGCTGCCCCGCGTCATCTCCGATTCGAATGGCATGATATCCGATCTCGTTGGCGGGGCGTTTCCCTACCAAGCCTTCGCGTCCATGCACGGGCTTAGTTAGCCCAAGTTCTGGAGCAATCAACTGTCCAAACTTTAATGCCGTCCCGCTTGGGCTATCTTCCTTCATGCGATGGTGACGCTCAAGGATTTCGACGTCGACTTGTTGGCCCAGTTTGGCCAGAGCGCGAGCGGCTTGCTGAGCGAGCTTCATTGTCAAATTGACTGCCGGTGAAAAATTCGCCGAGTAGCAAATTGGTATCTCCGCGGCTGCTGCTGCAATCGCTGCTTCGTCGTCGGCACTGAGGCCCGTCGAAGCTACCACAATCGGAATCCGCGTTTTTCGGCAATGTTCAACGGCCGCTAATGCAGCTTTGGCGTTCGAGAAATCGATGCACACCTGAACGTCGCTGGGCCATTGGCTGGCAACTTGAACCCCGTTACCTTTCAATCCGCACATCGCTGCAGCATCTTCTCCCAGATGCTTGCTCGATGGACTGACCAAAGCGGCTGCTAACGCGAACCTTGCATCTTGCTCGATGAGACTAATCAGCCGCCGGCCATTACGGCCCGAGGCACCATGAATCGCAACACGAAGTGGTAATGTCATAGAGTAGGGTAGGGGGCAATGAGATTGGATTAGCGAGAATCGACTAGCTGTAAAGCTGGATGGCGCGCACGATGGCATCCAGGTCATTTGGAACGGCTACAGCTCGGTTCGCATAGGAAGCTCGTGAAACGCCACGACTGCCCAGCACTTCATTAAATTTATCCTGGTCTGTCGTATGGTAAGCGACCGTCGCCGTTGGGTCCTTCAATTGGTGACCAGTTAAAATGCAAACTACGCGTTCGTCAGCTCCAATGACACCTTGGCTTCGCAGCAGTTTGGCTCCCGCGACACTGGCAGCGCTGGCAGGTTCACATCCGATACCGCCTGCGCCAACTTGAGCTTTCGCATCCAAGATTTCTTGATCAGCGACCTTGCGAACCACGCCATCGCAGACCGCGAGCGCTCGCAGACACTTTTTCAAATTAACGGGGCGATTGATCTCGATCGCACTAGCGATAGTATCCGCCTTGGCGTGACTTGCATCCAGTTCATCGTAGTAGTAACAAGCCTTTTCCATCGCTGGCCTTCCGTCGGCCCAGTGCAAATCTCGTTCGTTAAACAAGACATCCAACGTGTCTGCACCAGCGGCATTGATCACGGCCAACCTGGGGACTCGATCGATCAAGCCCAGATGCTTTAGCTCCATGAAGGCCTTGCCAAACGCACTGCTGTTTCCAAGGTTACCACCTGGCACCACAATCCAGTCCGGTACGTTCCATTGCAGGGCTTCCAGCACGCGGAACATGACCGTCTTTTGACCTTCCAAGCGAAATGGGTTGACGCTGTTGACCAAATAAATCCCCAACTGCTTACTGATTTCTTGGACGCGAGCCATCGCATCGTCGAAATCGCCCGCAATCTGCATTGTCAGCGCGCCGTACTCCAGAGCCTGAGATAGCTTGCCATACGAGATCTTGCCCGAACCGATAAAAATGACCGCCTTCATCAACTGAGTGACCGCACAATACATCGCCAGCGATGCACTGGTGTTGCCCGTTGACGCACAAGCCGCCCGCTTGGCTCCCACCATGTGCGCATGCGAGAAGGCTGCGCACATGCCGTTGTCTTTGAAGGACCCGGAAGGATTCATGCCTTCGTACTGCAGGTACAATCCGCCAGGCTTCATACCTACATATCGCCCTACAGAATCTGCTTGTTGCAGCAAAGTTTGGCCTTCGCCAACGGTTACAACTTTGTCTTGCGGTGCGTAGGGCAGCAATTCGTGGAATCTCCAAACGCCGCTAAAACGCAGCGGTTCGTACCGACGACTCCACATCTGCTGGAAGTCACTCAAGCGTTTCGGAAGTTCTAGGCGATCCCAATCGTAGACTACGTCCAGCAAATCGCCGCATTTGGGGCAGCGTGTCAACGTTTCGCCCACACTGTAGGTGGCCGAACAATCAAGGTTCAAACACTGCTGGAACGCGGCGTCCGGATGCTTGTCCACAGCAGGATTTCCTTGTTTGAATGCCAATTTCGTTTCCATTGAATGCCAATTCCGAGTTCAGTTCACGCCAAAAACCGCTGGCGATATCGATTTTTTCTAACTAAGGTGCCGTTTTCGCTACAAAATTCGATCAAGCGACTGTTGCAATCCGCGAAAACGCAGCACTAGTTTAACAACAATTCAGAAATTCGCTCCTCGATTTCCCAGGATTGTAGCCTTTCGCGGCTGGTTGGCGGAAGTAGGCTGCTGCCCCAAATCTACGCCGGTTGTAGGGATGGCAGTCTGACCGACAACGCTCATTTCCCGAAACTTTTCGGGAAACCCACCCTACCTGAGCCTTGCTATTTGGCGCAAGCAAGTACGAATCAACCTTGCAACAAAATTGCGAAAAACATTAAAGAAGAGGTGTGCCCCAAGACCGCACAATGCATTTCCACACTCTATCTTCACTTCGAGGAGTCCACTATGGCGAGCGCCGAATCCAAGCAAAAGATTCGGCAATTAGCAATTGTGCTCTCGAGCATCGATCGAGCGCCCGCTCAGCGGATCCTGAGCTCCTTGCCTCGGGAGACCGCTACATCGATTCGCCAACTGATGAACCAGCTTGGCATGGTCTCGACTGCTGAACGAGATTTAGCGTTTGAAACTCTGCGGCCGATTTTACAATCAATCGCGCCGGGACTTCAAGCTTCGTCCTCAAAGCCTCCGGCCCGCGTTGACAATTCCGATGTCAGTCCGGCCGAACAACTGCTGGCGCAAGGTTTTCGCCAACATGACTATGCGGATATCACTTACGAAAAGCTTACTCCTGAGAGCGGCTTGGGTACAACGCACAGCGAATACCGCAACGAATTAGAACGCAACAGCCACATCGGCTCTGGAATTGCTTGGTACGATGCTTCGAGCAAGGTTTGGGCAGAACTGTTGCAAGTCGAACGTCCGATCCTAATCGCTACCGTTCTAGCACACGCCCCTGAAGGCCTGGCAAGCGAGATTCTACAGGCACTGCCAAGCAAGGTTGCGTTAAGCACGTTGGCGGCCATGCCGAAAATAGGAACCACCGAACTGGAGATCTTGTCAGAAATCGCTGGCCAACTGAATTCTCGCTTGCTGCAAGCTCGAGATCGTTCCCCTGGCGGCGGATGGGGAATGAACAAAGCAAAAGGCATTTTCGAATCCTTGCCCAAGGGGATTCGATCGCAATGGATCAAGCAACTGGAGGGTATCGATAGCAGCGTGGCTACTGAGTTCTCTGAGTCCATGGTAGACGAGGAAACCGAGGCGGCGATCGCTTCGCTGCCCACCGAAGCCATGGCTGCCACCGCTGCCACAATCTCCCCTTTAGCCAATCCGTCGATTCGCATTGCGGAGCACACTCGGTTACCGGATGTCAGCGATGCAGTTGTCGCGTCGCCGCCTGCCGCTGTAACCGCAGCGGATGATGTGGTTGCCTATGACGCCGAAGATTTCGAAGCGCTCCTGCAACTTTCAAAGCAAGACCTTGCCCGCGTGGTGCAATGCTGCAATCCGGAAACAGTTCTACTAGCTCTGTCAGGAGCTAGCCGTAAGTGGGTTTCGCATTTTGAAAAGATGATGCGTCCACGTGACATTCCACGTTTAAGAGCTCGCTTAAAACTCTTCGACAAGCGTTCGGTTGATGAGATCGATCAAGCTCAATCCACTATTGTACAGTCCGCTGCAGACCTAGGCTTATTCGCCAGCGGTACTAGCGATCTCATGGTTGCATAACGACAAGTGAAAAAGGGTACTTCGTATGGCAAGCATCTTAAAACCCCGCAATCTTCCCCCAGGAGTTTCCCTGCAAAAGCTGGAAGGATTCAACTGGGAGGATGTGCTATCGAAAGCACGCCAACATCTGGAGCAAGTCCGTATTCAATCTCAAGAGTTGATTAACCAAGCCAGAGGTGAAGCGGAAGCCATCAAACAAAACGCGCGTGAAGAAGGCAAGCGGGCAGCAAAAGCGGATCTCGAATCGTTGGCGCAAAAGCAAGCTGCTACCATCGCAACCGAACGGATCGATGCAAGTTTTCAGTCGCTCGAGCAGTTGTCCGAGCAGTTAGAACAATCGACTCAGCAATGGCTTCGTCAATGGCAACACGAAACCATACCACTGGCCATCGTGATCGCAGAAAGATTAGTGCGAAGACAAATCGATATCGACCCTTCGATTTTGCTGCAGTGGATCTCCGATGGCATTTCGCTGGCGCGAGGCGAGCATTCGCTGCAAATCCGTATCCATCCGGAAGATCGCAAAGTGCTAGGTCCACGACTGGATACTTTCGTTTCCAAGATTGGCCAGAAACAACAGATCACCATTGTTGAAGATGAGTCGCTGCAGTCGCCTGGGATAGTCATTCGTTCTGACGATTTAGAAATCGATGCACAACTGGTCTCACAACTCGACCGACTCGTAGAAGAAATGCGATAGCCTTCATGTTGCAATTACCTACGATTCCCAAGGCCCATCAGTGGGCCCCGATCCTTGCTCGCAGCGTCAATGTCAAACTGACGGGCCGCGTCAGTTCGATTCGCGGCACGACCATTGTCGCGGCGGGCATGCCCGCGCCGGTTGGAGCGGTGGTGAGCATCCAGCGACTCTCAGGCACACCTGTCCAAGCGGAAGTCATTGGCTTTGACGGAAACTTGTGTATCCTCGCCCCATTAGATCCTATGGCGGGCGTGAGCCCAGGGGATCGCGTCAGTTTGATTCGTGCCACTCGTACCATTCCGATTTCCACGGAGATGCTCGGTAAGGTTTTGGACTCAGAGGGAAAGCCGCTGGATAGCAGTGAGACGCTGGTCACCAACTATCGCGTCGAATGTGATTGTTTGCCGGTATCGGCGTTGGACCGACCGCCGATTCGCCAGGTCTTTGCCACCGGCGTCCGGGCGATCGACTCGCTGCTGACCATTGGTTACGGCCAGCGATTGGGTATCTTTGCCGGGTCGGGTGTCGGAAAAAGCACGCTCCTGGGAATGCTGGCTCGTGGAGCGGTTGCCGACGTCGTCGTGATCGGGTTGATCGGCGAACGAGGTCGCGAAGTTCGCGAGTTTCTGGAGAAAGACCTCGGAGAAGAAGGTCGCAAGAAATGTGTCACCGTGGTTGCGACAAGCGATACACCCGCGCCAAAGCGCATCCTGGCCGCGAAAACAGCAACCGCCATCGCAGAAGCTTACCGCGATCAAGGGAAATCTGTACTACTGTTAATGGATAGCGTCACTCGATTTGCCATGGCGCAGCGCGAGATTGGCTTGGCCGCTGGCGAAGTGCCAACCACTCGCGGATACCCCCCCAGTGTCTTTGCAATGCTGCCTCAACTTGTCGAGCGAACTGGAAATGCGAAATCAGGCTCTATTACAGCGATCTATACCGTTCTGGTGGAAGGCGATGATGCTAACGAACCGATCAGCGATGCTTTGCGTGGATTGCTGGATGGTCACTTGCACTTATCTCGTTCGATTGCCGCTAATGGTCGCTACCCTGCAATCGATGTACTGCCGTCACTGTCGCGATTGCAAAGCGAGATTGCTTCGGAAAAACACCGCGCTTTGGCCAGTAAAATCCGTCAGTGGATGGCTGTCTATCAAGAGAACGCCGACCTTATCAACATCGGTGCTTACACTGCTGGCAGTAATCCCAAGATTGACGAAGCCATCGCTAAACGCGACGCAATTGAGGCGTTTCTTGGTCAGGCGCAAAACAGCATTGTCAGTTGGGATGAAATGTTAAAACAGCTTAACCAGTTAGTCGCTTCCAGTACTATCCAGAAGGCCGCAGCATGAACCGCAAGTTTCGCTTAGCCTCCGTGATGACTGTCCGATTACGCCAACGCGATGTCGCGGCAGGGCAAGTCGAAGAGATCAATCGTGCTATTGGCATGTACCAAGAGCAGATGAACGAAGTCGCCGGCGAATTGGAATCGCTGACCACTCAACGCAAACAACAATCGACAGGTGGATTAGAAGTTACCGAGTTGCTCGATATGCAACGCTATGAAATGCAGTTAGGGATACAAATTCAATCCATGCAAGAGCGAATGCAATTATTACAAGCAGAAAAAGCACGACGCGATTCCGCTTTGCTTGTTGCGATGAAAAATCTGAAAGCGATCGAGCACTTGGAACTGCACCACATCGAACAATTGAAAGTCCACGACGCAAAACTATTGCAATCGCGTTTGGATGAGTGGACAAGCACCAATTTGATTCGCCAACAGTCCTAGAGGAGCCCGCTGCGAACGTGTTGAATAGCATTGCGATGCGACACCAAGTACATGTGGGAGAACAATCATGATCAAAAAGTTAGCAAACTTGTTCCTTTGGTTCTGTGCTGCAACGGTGTTGGCTCAGGTCATCATCTTGCTGCTATCTTTCTTCCGTGGAAACATTCAACAGGACACCTTTGTCAAACTGGTGGCCACGCTAAACGGTATCGATATTGAAGGCGAACGATTACGAATGGCGATGTCCAAAGATAAAGATGCTCCCAAGCCGACCCGGGAAGAGATCGTGGCTGCCAAAGCTCAACAAAGCTTGGAGTTCGACCAGCGGGAAAGGGCATTGAATCGCTACCGCGAACAACTGGAGAGCATGCAAAACAAGCTCCAAGTTGACATCAAGGACTTTGATGCCCGGCGTCTGGCATTTGACGAAGCGATCGCGGCGAGGTCCAAGAATCTTAATGACCAAACTTTAGGAGAAGTTCAAAAAATCATCGAGCTACTAGCTCCGGAGCAAGCGAGTGCTCAACTGATAAAAATGTTAGAAGATGGATCACCGGAGGATGTTGTATCAATTATTAAAGCTTTACCGGACGATAAACGAACTAAGATACTGCGAGAGTTGGCGGATGCACAACCAGAACAGCTTAAAGATGTGCTGGCAAAGATTCGCGATGGTGTAGGGCTAGACCAAACAGCCTCTACGCAATCGCCTTAGCCGCCTACTAGTTCGCAAGTAGTATTGGCATTGCTTTGTCTAGCTCAATGGCGAGTTGGGCAGAAAGGATGTCCGAACACATCTACGATCCTTCGGGGGGAGGTTCTACGATGACGAACGCTTTCGTCCAAGCGACAAGCCGCAATGAATCATCGTCGGAGTATGCCGATAAGTGGCGCCGCTCCGCAAATGCCAATTTATTGGGCGTAGGGAATTCTTCGCAAGGCTTGCTGTTCGACAAACTCTTCACGGCAGATTTCTTCCAATCGGCCATGGTCGCCGCTCCTGCGATTCCGCCGTCGACGGCACGCAGCGCAAGTGAACCTTCCTCGACAACACCAACGCAGCCAACGAGCAATCCCGAAGCAACTTCACAATCACGCGAGCAAGAGGAAGACCGCGAAGAAGGTTCCGCCTCGACGAAGGAAACGGACGCAAGTTTAGTGGCTGCGGCCTGCTACTATCACGGCTTCCAGCCAAACTGTGCGCTGGAACAAAATTCCGTCGAAGAAAAAGTTGACACAAATGAGGCTGTACCAGGCTTGGCCGAGCAAGCCACGGTTGCTTCTGAAGTTGTCCAGCGTCCTGCCGAAACGGACGAATCGATCCCAGCCGAAGCAGCGGTCTCGGCCGAAGCAGCACAAGACGATGTGGTCAATCCACTGCAAGCAATAGGGATGGGCAATGAAGAGGATTCTAAAGTACCGGAAGCCGAGTCGATTCCAGCCACGTTAGTGAACTCAAAAGATGAGCTTCCCCAAGAAGACCGCCGTCGCCGACGCGAAAGCAAGCCTGTAGAGAATGCAGACCGCGAAACCTCGTTTGTCGATTCAAGCCTTCCGAGTTCGCTGAACGTTCCAGAACTTCCCAATGCTCAAAAGCAGATCGAACCCGTAGCGGAGGAGACTGGGCAGGCAGCCCAACAAGAATTCGCGTCTGCGTTGGAATCAACTCAGGTTTTCCGAGAGGCTGGACAAGCAGAAAGCGCTGTTCGCAATCGACGGGCAGAGCATCTTGAGTCGCGTCGAACGCAGGAGCCTTCTGCAGCGACCGAGCCAAGCCGTAACCCCGACAGCATCCAGTCCGTTACGTCGGGCGGCTTGGAGATAGCGGCCGCTGAGCAAGCGTCGATCAACGCAGTTCCCGCTGGAACACAATCCACGACGGTTGCAGGGGCTGACGTATTGGCAGCTTCGAGTGCCGCATTGGCCCCAGCCATCGATCTAGCGAGCCCGCCTCCATCAGAGTCGATCTCACCGGACAGCGTTGTGTCGACAACTAATCCGAGCACGACCTTCGACAATTCCAAAGTACAACCGGCGACTTCTGCCGTTGGATCGACGTCCGCTATTTCGTCTACATCGGCAGGCGCCGCAGGCGGTGGGGCAGGCAGTACGGTGCAGCAGGGGGGGCAAAAAAGCGGTCAGGCCTCTACGTTAGGTACGACTGGTACGCCGTTGGTTCCTGGTGAACAGTCGCTTACGGAGTACCAAGCATCGCGGCTACTGCAACGGGTGCTCAAAGGGCTCGAAAAATTTAGCGATGGCTCTACTTCGGTGAAATTGCGACTTCATCCACCGGAGCTTGGCGCACTTGAAATGAGCTTGCACATGAACCAGCAACGATTATCGGCAACGATCGTTGTGGATTCTGAAATGACGAGACAAGTTCTGCAGGAGAATCTGCCTCAATTGCATAGCAAGCTAGCGGAGCAAGGCATTACGATCGAGAAGTTTGAATTGCAAATGCAGTCGACTCCCGAGCCCAATCGCAGCGGCGGCTCTTTCTTCCAGCAGTCGGGATTCCATGGCGGGAATGCGAATGGGCAATCAGGGCAGGGAAGGCTGTTTGGAGAAGCGAGGTTCAATCGCATCACGCCACAGTCGGCTGTTGATACCAACGTGCCCTTGGACAGTGCATCACTTTCGTCACAAGGAAGCCCGACTTTGAACCTGCGAGCATGATGCATGGCAACCGGATAAGTTCGAGCCATAGATTCCTCTAGCATTGAAATCTTAGGATCGATAAAAATGCCAGTGGTAGAAGGCTGGTGAGTCATTCCAACTGGTTTAGCGGTTGTTTTTTGATTCCATGGTCCCGCGACGGCTCTATTGCAATAGTTGCAAATTTAATCGCTCTGAAGAACGCAAAGGATTGCATAACTCATGTCACAGATCAATGGAACCTCAAACAACGCGGCTTCAACTTTCACCCAACCTAAGGGCAATAGCATTGACACGCTCAGCCAAGATCAATTCTTAAGTTTGATCATCACCGAGTTACAAAACCAAGACCCGCTGCAACCCACCGATAACGCGGCGCTGCTAGAGCAAATTAGTCAACTGCGATCATTGGCAGCGAATGACTCGCTGATGAATACGCTTGGTAGTTTCTCGGTCACACAAGAGCTTACTACAGCTAGCAATCTGATAGGTAAAACCGTGGACGCGTTGGACATCCAGGGTACGGCTGTCAAAGGTGAGGTGTCGAGCGTATCGATCAAAGTTGACGAAAATGATCGTAACAATCGTCAGATCCGAGTGCACGTCGGCTCTCAAATAGTCGATATAAAGAACATTCGTGAAATTGTACCGACTGAGTAAAACAGTCCTCGAAGTTCTAGTCGAAAGCTATTGGGAGCAACGCAATGGGGTTGACTTCGTCATTGAGTACTGCGCTGACGGGCATGAACGCAGCGGAGACCCAGATTGATGTGCTGGGTAACAACCTCGCTAACTCGCAGACAGTTGGCTTTAAATCTTCTGAAGTCGTCTTTGCTACACAGTTCTTACAGACGCTTTCATTGGGAGCCGCGCCGACGGTGGGCAATGGCGGTACCAATCCGCGTCAAACAGGTTTGGGTGTGCAGGTTGCGGGCATCAATCAAAGCTTCCGCCAAGGCACCATCGAAATCAGTAGTAATCCGTCAGACCTGGCGATTCAGGGGGATGGTTTCTTTCAAGTGCAGGGCGGCCAAGGAGAAACGTTATATACCCGCAATGGGATATTCCGACTCAACGCAGCCAATGAATTGGTCACATCGACCGGCAATCGACTGCTCGGTTATGGCATTGATGACAAGTTCAATATTCAGACATCTCAGGTGGTGCCATTGACAGTGCCGCTGGGTACCGAGGCGGTTGCAAAGGCCACAACATCGGTCACCATGCAAGGTACCTTGTCGGCTCAAGGTGACATCGCGACCGTTTCTGAAATCATCCAAAGTGCGATTCTAGGTGACGGTTCGATTCCGCGACCAACTGGATCTGGCATCAACGTGACATCCGCCAATCGACCTTCGTCGGCCGCGGTGACAGTTGGACAATCTGAAGGTGGCAGTGGGACGCATCCCGAAGGTGCAACGTATAGCTACCGGCTTGTGTTTGTTGATTCCGCAGGAGAAGAAAGTCTAGCTAGCGATCCGATCAGCGTTACGGTTCCGGCCGGTAACGGATTGGCGGATAATCAAATTGTGCTTAACAATCTTCCAAACGGTGGGACTCAATTCTCTCAGATTCGAGTTTACCGTACCACCGATGGCGGCAACGAACATTTCTTGTTAGGCACAGCCGCTACGGGTGGATCGTTTATCGACGACAATTCCGTTCCGTTATCCTCAACGGCACTTGATACCAATCCGCTCAATGGAAACTACACGTACATGATCACCTACTTCAAGGCAGGTGAACCTGAGTCACGGCCTAGTCAATTGGTGGGTCCATTGAACGTTGTTAATGGTCGAATTCACTTAAGCAATTTTCCTACTCCACCCACACCACCCTCTGGCGGTGGGTTCCCGGCTTACGATGAAATTCGAATTTATCGAAATCTTGCGAATGATCCAAACTCGTTCTACTTGGTAGATACCGTTCCTCCAGGTGTCAGCTATACCGATAGCCGAACTGACGCTGAGATTAGCAATCTGGCGGTGACGGGTAATAAACGGGTCGATCTGGATGGACCGACGATCGACAGCAATACTCTGCTGGTAAACGTAACACGTCGTGATGGATTTGATTACCTCAGTCCTTTCCAAGAAGGGGAGTTGACTTTCAGGTCGCGCAAAGGTGGAAGAGTTACTCCCGAAGCGACCTTCACAGTTACGAGCACGACCACGGTTCAGGACTTGATGAGCTTCATTTCGGATACAACTGGTATCCAGACTGATAGCAACGATGCTGCGAACCCCATTCTTGCATCGCAGAATAACGTCCTGGGTGAAGGTGGTACGATCTTCCCGGGTGTGTATATCAGCAACGGTCGTTTGCGAGTTGTCGGCAACACTGGGACTGATAACGCGGTGGAAATTGACCTGACAAGTTTCAGACTTCGCGATTCTTCTGGCGCGGTAACGACACCAAACCTCGCTTTTGGTTCCGTGCAAACAGCAGTGGGACGCAGTGCCACCGCAGACTTCGTGGCGTACGACTCGTTGGGCTTGCCGCTCAACGTTCGACTTACCGCCGTCCTGGAGAGTCGCGACGATAACAGCACCACTTATCGCTGGTATGCAGACTCGGGGGATTCTCAGTCCAGGACGAATCAATCCATTACGGTCGGAACAGGCCTCGTGCGTTTTGACGGTAACGGTAACTTTATCTCTGCAACGAATTCGACGGTCGCTATTCAACGCGATGGTTTACCAAGCGAAAAGCCGTTAGAGTTTAAGATCGATTTCAGCAGCGTGAGCGGTTTGGCGTCCGAGTTTTCGACTCTTGCGGCGTCTCGTCAAGATGGATCTCCTCCGGGTGTTTTGACCAGTTACATTATTGGTGAAGACGGCTCCATTAGAGGTGTCTTCAGCAACGGTGTATCGCGAGACTTGGGACAAATCCGCTTGGCGCGTTTCACCAATAATAATGGTCTTGAACAGCGTGGACAGAACTTGTTCGCTCAGGGGATCAATACGGGATTGCCGATCCAAGGAAGACCCGGCGAAAATGGGATTGGCACGGTCTCGTCCGGTGCGTTGGAACTTTCCAACACCGACGTCGGTGGCGACTTGGTAAACCTTGTACTTGCAAGCACGCAGTACCGAAGTAATGCCCGAGTCATCACGGCCACGCAGCAACTGTTCGATGAATTGCTGAACTTAAGGCGATAACTCGAGGGCTTACTTAGTTGCGTTTTTAAGGTCGGCGCGCTAGAAAAGTGCGCCGTCCGATGGCTCATCCACATCGTCTTTGGGTGGCGGGATGATTTTCAGGTGCCGATACGCTTTTGCCGTCACGCATCGCCCTCGTGATGTACGCACGATAAACTCGCTGCGCAATAAGAACGGTTCGACTTCATCTTCCAGAGTATCGGACGAAACGCTCATCGTGTGCGAGATGGCGTCAAGGCCTGCGGGGCCGCCGCTGAAAACGCGGATGATGGTCTCCATGTAACGTCGGTCTTGACGGTCTAGCCCGATATCATCAACTCCCCGCATCTTCAAAGCACGCAGAGCCACATCTATCGTGATACTTCCATTCGCTTTGCTTTGCGCGTAATCCCGGACCCACAGCAAGCAGTTGTTTGCAACGCGGGGCGTCCCGCGAGAGCGCCTTGCGATCTCGAAGGCAGATTCTTGGTCTAAGGGAACATTGAGTTTCTTGGAATTGCGCATCAAGATTTCGACCAAATCTTCGACTTCGTAGTAGCTCAAATGTTCGCGAATCTGAAAGCGATCTCGCAGTGGACCGCTTAGCATCCCCGCTCGAGTGGTCGCCCCGACTAACGTGAAAGGCTTAATGGCTAGATTCAATGTCCGAGCGTTGACGCCTTCGCCCAGCACAATATCTACCTTGAAGTCTTCCATCGCAGTATACAGGTATTCTTCGACGGCTTTGGGGAGACGATGGATTTCATCTATAAATAAGACGGAACCATATTCGAGATTGGTCAGATACGGCAGCAGTTCTTTAGGAGCCTTCAGCGCCGGTCCGCTTGCGGTCTGCACGCTAACGCCCATTTCTTGAGGGAGACAAGTTGCAAAGGTGGTCTTTCCAAGTCCCGGCGGGCCATCCAGCAAGATATGTCCCAGCGGTTCATTGCGCTTCGTGGCGGCATCGATCGCAATTTGAAGTACCTCCATGACCTCGCGTTGGCCAACCATGTCGGACATGCGTTTAGGACGTAGGACACCATCGGATTCTGGTTGCTCTGGCACATCGTCGCCAACAATCTTCTCTCGCACCATTGGCGAACTTCGCTCCAAAAAATGTCCAACTAGGCCGCTGGCAGTGAGGGCCGCGCAAAAAACCGATCGTCCAACTCAACCCAGCCAAAAGTGGGCAAAACGGAAACCAACTAGCCGAGTATCATAACGCTGATTGGAAAAATCGCCAATGTTGACGCGCCGAACTGGATGCGGGTCGCTGGCCGCGCGCTCGTCAAAACCTCGAAAATTCAACTGGAAGGCCGAGCGAGGTGGACGAACTGGATCGCATTTATGATAGAGCCGGTACGGTGTGTACCATCAGCAAATTATGAGTGTCGCTGAGCACTCCGGTGCCGGTGACATAAACAACGATATCTCCCGGCGTCAGCATGCCTGTCTCACAACCCCATCGATTGACGTCATCCACGAGCGCTTGAGGACTATCTAGTTTCTCAACCTTGTGGGGCATGATTCCCCAGAACAAACACATCCGTCGCAGTGTGGAATCGATATCGCTGACGCCTAGAGTTGGAATATAGTTTCGCTGTTTGGCTTTGACCCACGCCGTGCCGCCAGAGTGCGATGCGACAACAACAAGTTTCGCGTTGATAGTCTCAGCGATATTAGCTGCATTGTGCGTGACTGCGGACGTGATGATGTGGACCTGTTCGGTTGTCTTCGCTTGGCCTGCGTTCGGCATTCCCTTTAGCAACTCTTCAGTACTATAAAGAATGCGATTCATCATCTCGACCGTTTCCACAGGGTATTCGCCAATCGCGGTCTCACCGCTGAGCATACAGGCGTCAGCACCGTCGAGAATAGCGTTAGCCACATCGCTAGCTTCTGCTCGTGTCGGTCGAGTGCTGGTGTGCATGCTTTCCAGCATCTGAGTTGCGACAATGACGGGCTTCATTTTATCGCGGCAAACTTGAATGATCCGTTTTTGGGCCACCGGAGTTTCCGCTACATCAATCTCGACACCCAAATCACCGCGAGCCACCATCACCGCATCGGCCGCTTCGACGATGGACTCCAGTTGTTGCATCGCTTCGCGTTTCTCGATCTTGGCAATGATCATGGCGTTGGATTCCATGGAGGCAACCAAGTTCTTTAAGGAGTAAACATCTTGGGCTGAGCGGACAAACGATAGCGAAATAAAATCGATGTCGTTCTTGGCTGCCCACAGAGCGTTCTGGACATCTTCTGGTCGCATCGCGGACACGCTGAGTGCGACGCCTGGCAGATTGATCCCTTGTCGCGATCGAATCTCGCCGCCCATCTCAACGCGACAGGTTATGCAATCTCGCGTCTTTTCGATTACCCGCAAAGCGATCCGGCCATCGGCCAACATCACTTGGTTATCTACATTCAATTCATCGATCAGCTTGGGGTAGTTGCACGTAAAAGACTTTGGGTCGTCGGTCACGTCACCGCGGATGAAATTGACCAGCGAGCCCGTCTCCATCAGCATAGGGTCTTGTACAAGCTGCCCTAGACGAATTTTCGGACCACTCAAATCTAAAAGCACGCCGACGGGGAATCCCGATTTGGCCTGCGCTTTGCGGATTTTCCCTAGCATGCGTTCGTAGTCTTCTTGTTTACCATGCGCAGTATTGATGCGAAACACATCGACGCCATGGTTAATCAGTTCGACCAGCATGTCTTCAGATTCACAGGCTGGACCGACGGTGGCTACAATTTTGGTTCGAGCTTCTGCGATTTTGGGACGCGTGGCAATTTGCATATCAGGTCTGTCGTTCGTTGGTTCCAAAAAGTCCATCGTAGCGTAGAATGCGAGTCCTACTGGTTGTATCTTACCAGGGCATGAGTGCAACGGGGCTGTGATGACGTTTGACGGACGATGGAAAAATCAATGGGTCGTAATCGGTGGAGGTTCTCGTGGGCTAGGGTTAGCGATTGCACGCAGGCTTGCTAGTTGCGGTGCGAAGCTGGCCATCATCGGTCGCGACATTGAAACTCTTTCCCGACTACACCAAGAATTAACAGAACTGGGATCACCTGATGTCGAAATTTTTGCATTCGATCTAGCGGAGATTTCGGCGACGTCGAACGATCAAAGGGATGTGTTCATCCAGTTTTGCAGCCAGCACGCGGTCGCAATGTGCATCGCAGCGGTTGGTAAGTCGGATCGCGGGTACGTTCAAACGATCCGTGCAGAAGACTTGCTTGATGCGATGCACGTCAACGTCCTCTCCAGTTTGCATTTAACACAATTGGTGCTTGAAAGTCTGCGCGGCACGCGAGGGCAGATGGTGTTGATCGCCTCGCTGGCTGGGATTGTGGCCGCACCAGGAATGGGAGTCTATTCCATCAGCAAGTCGGCTCAAGTTGCCTTTGCAAGACAATTGCGACGGGAGAACAGGGTCATCGGAGTTACTTTGGTTTGTACAGGGCCCATCGCGCGTCAGGATGCGGGCGTTCGCTATGGTGAAATGACTAGCCAGCGAGAATTGCCAGAACACTTGAATGCACCAGGTGGAGGCGTACAACTAAAGCTGCTCGATCCCGTCCAGTTGGCCAATCAGATATTGGATGCGGCAGCAAAGGGAAAGACCGAATTGATCGTACCATGGAAAATCCGCTGTTTGCTCGCCATCGCAGCCTTCTTCCCCGGACTAGCCGATCGGTTGGTGGTCAATTCGTTTGCGAAGGCAGCCGGTAGGAAGAATCAGCCATAAGTCCATCGCATTTAAGGAATGCCAGGGAAAACTTACAATGGAAGTTATCGACGAACAATTACTGCAACTGGTGGAGCACTCGGAATACCAGGTCCGATCGGCGGCTTTGGAAAGCCTGTCGGCAAGTTTCTGTGAATCGCCTGCATTGTTGCCAGCGGTATTTGCCGCATGGGATAGTTACGGCCCTGCTCAAGCGTTTCCGGACTTTCCAATGCTGTCCCATTTGCCCGCATCGCAAACGCATGCGGACGAAACGTTGTTACGGGCCAGCGCAATGTGCCGCGATCGCAAGATTATCGATCCTGTCTGTCGTTGTGCCGGGAAATTGATCGAGGCCTATTCCATCGCAACTCCTGATGCTTACGACGGACACATCCATCGCTTTGTGAATTTGCAGCGGGAATCGAAGATCTTTTTTCGCGTAGATATTGAGCTCATGCAGCGACGACTTCAAATGCATCAGCAGTCGACAGAGGACTTGCAAGCAAGCGTTCAGAACAATGTTGAATTATCGAAACTGGAAGTCGATCCCGACAAGCTAAGATTCGCGATTGATGAACTTAACGCCCGCGATTCGGCGCTGCATGTCTTTGAATTGGCTTTGCAAGCCATCCAATCAAACGACGCTCCGCAGAATACAGCCATCATCGATGCTTGCCTGCAGGTCATCACCCGTCGCCGCGTGGTTGGAATTGAGGAACAGCTAACCACCATGATTGACCATGCGGAAACGAAGATTGCGGATGCGGCCGCCATTGGGCTTGCGAGGTCGCGCAGCCAAGCAGCACTCGACGCGATTTCGAAAGGGTTTGCCGAGATGTCTTCGAGCGGTCAGCTTCGCGCGGCTATGGTTTTGCAGCGGATGCGGATTCCGGGCGTTTCCTCTCGCATTCGCTTGCTTCGAGATTTGGTCCGCGGCGATGCCGCCGTGACAGAGGCTTTAAAGATTGCGGAGCTATTGCAGTTTGACTTTGAAGCAGTGGAGGATTGGCTCGAAGCCCTCCTAACTATCGAAGATCGCAGCCTGCATCACATTCAACAACGATTGCATCTCGCGGTTCCTTTGTCCAACCAAGTGCCAGAGGAAGACCAAGCTCGCTTTCTAAAACTATTTCGCTCGCGATTAACGGCGTAGTTCCCAATGTTGCAGCTTACAATTCAACTTGAGAGCATACGTACTAGCCACCCATGCGGCAATTCAGCCAACGGGCCTGACAATTGAATATGATGCGCAGCCGCGACTTGCTTGGCGGCGAGAAAACCACTGCGGATTGCACCCTCCATGGTGGCTGGCCAATCTGTCGCAGTCCAGTCCCCGGCCAGCCAGACATTTGCGGACGCAAAACGGTCGACCAACCATCGACTCGAAACACTTTGCGGAGTGACACTGAATACGCTGCGTGGATCTGTCACGACGCGAGTTCGCAAGAGCCTGGCGTTTTGGATCTCTGGAAACACGGTCTTCAGATCGTTGCGGAGAACCGTTTCGATATCCGGTCGGTTCCGCAATTGAAAGTCCCGTGAGGCGCTGATCACAATTTGATAGTACTGCTGGTCTGGCGAAGCAGCTTCTTCTTGCGTTTTTGGAAAGACCCACTGGCATAACCGGTTGACCAAGATTGCATGCGGCGTAGGCATCCAAGCTTTATCCCACCAAGTATGGAGCCCTGTAATCGGTGAGGGTTCCAGTGCAATCGGCGGTTGAGCACGTCCCATTGAACCGTAGTCTAATACATCGGACAGTCGAAACCATGGAATGCAAGAAATGACATCTTGAAAATATTGGGTTGTTGCACAGCGATCCTTTGTAAATTGGATGCCGATTCTGCCTGGTAGAGCTGTTGCATTGGGGGCTTCATTAGGGCAAAAAATACGTTCCACCTTTGTACTGGTATGTAACTGGATTTTGGAATGCGACGCAAACCACGTGCGGACATCTTCATCGAACAGTTTGCTCAAAGGTTGCTTGGGGATCAATAATTGATAAGCATGGCGATGATTGGCAAATCCATCGAGTAAAACTTTTCGAGCTGGCTTCAACGCAACTCGATCTATCGTTTCGCCTAGAGCGGAAACCAGGATCGTGCTCCAGAAAGTTTGGATGACATTTTCCGATTGCCGAGGTCGCAACCAAGCTAACGCGAAGTCTTCGAGAGCCGGATCATCATCCCGCATACGCATCAGAGCGATCATGGCCCGACCGATTCCTAGACGTTCAAAAAGATTCAAGCCTGGCCAACGCATTAACAGCCCGCTCAAGTGCAACGGAGCAGGGCAGGGCCAAGCCTGCAGTGGCAAGTGCTTTCCGTCGGCATCATAGAAATGCAGCGTGCGCTCAAATGACCAGGCCTGCTCTTGATTCAGCAATCGAATCAAATGCGTAAGATTGGTGCAGCAGCGCATACCAGCGTGCTGGCAATAGTCGATCACTTCACCACTGTGTGGATCTTCAAAGGATCCGGCTCGACCACCCAGACGTTCCTTTGATTCGAATAGGCTTACGTAGAAGCCTGCATTGGCGAGTGCGATGGTCGCGGCGATCCCGGCAAGTCCTCCGCCGACAACCGCGATTCTTCGTGGGTTCTTTGTCTCGTCATTCATAGGTGCGTACTATCGAGAGCATGTCCTAAGAAAAACAGGTGTGATCGCATGCTGAAGATACAGGATCGTTTTGCGATGCAAGGGGATTCGAATGCGTTGTTGCCATACGATATCGAGCTGTCGATCGACTTCGACAAGCAGCGTGCGATACGATTTCCACATCAGCGAGAACATGCGACTGCCATCCAGCGGCAAATTATGTATCAGCGGTTGGGCGACTGCATAGTGCTGCAGAGCCTGTTGAATGTAGTCCTTCATTAAGCCGCGCCAATCGCCGTCGGGCTTTTGATTCAACCATTTGGCTGGAGAGCAACCGTATTGCGTCAGCGACTCGGCGGGCAGATAGATGCGTCCCCTCGCTGCGTCTTCGGCAACATCTCGCAGAATATTGGTCAATTGAAAAGCAAGCCCGCACTGGATAGCGGCTGGCTGGCACACCTCCAAATCCCCTCTCCAAATCTGGATACATGCAAGACCAACTGAGGAGGCGACCCAACGGCAATACTGATGCAGGCCATCGCGAGTTTGAATCATTGCTTGCGGATTCAAATCGAACTCAGCTCCGCGAACCAAGTCAGCGAGGTAGTTGAAATCCAAATGGAATTGCGTTTTGAGTTCCAGCAGCGCGGGTACCATCCGCAGGAAGCGACTCAAGACCGGCGAAGCTTGGATGGCCAACTCGGCAGGCTGAACGTTTTCTTCAGCGGATTCAACGGTGCCTAGCCACCAGAGCAAGTGCTCGCAGGCCGCAGTCGCGGTTGTGCGATCCAAAGCCGAATCGTCTGCAAGATCGTCGGTCAATCTGGCGAACGCATACAACGTGTGCATTGCTTGCTGAGCATCGGCTCTCAGGAATGCGAACGATTTGCGAAAGCTGCTTCCGCTCTGCCGCACAATGTCCCGACAATACTGTTGAGATTCCGCTAGTTGGTAATGGTTTAGCACTGTTGGGTTTTCAAGTGGTTATGCAAGTTGACTATCTCCGGCTGGTTGTAATTGCCGGAGAGGCTGAGGCGGATGATGTTGTACTTTAGTCTTGTCACGCTCGTGAGATCAAGTTTTGAAGTAGCGAGTGTATGGCATGCGATGAGTGACGCAGGCCCGCGTCAACAATATCAGCTTTCGGCTTTTACTCACCGTAGGACGCTGAGTCCAAACGTCGAACTTTTGAGCGGCAATCGCATCGCAGATAGCAAGCCCTCCGCCGGCAAACAAGTGTATATCGCGAGCGAGCCAGCGTGGGACGGAACGCCACAATTCCCAGCCTTGTACGAAATAGTTTCGGGCCTCAGTAACCCAGGCTTGTAGGGCCAATTGCAATTCTTTGGTGGGCTTGCCAGCCAGCACCATGGGTTCGGTTGCTCCAAATTTTCGGTACAGTTCGGCAGGCATGTAGATGCGGTTTAGCTGGGCATCCCGCTGCATATCTTGGCAGAAATTCACTAATTGCAAACCGGTGCAAATTGTATCGCTAAGCGATAATTCACGACTGGAAGTCACATTTGCCAGATTCAGCACCAGGCGTCCGACCGGGTTGGCACTGCCGTGGCAATAGGTCAATAAATCCTGAGTGCACTGATAACGAGTCTGAATCTGATCCCGCTCAAAGGCATCCAGCAAATCAAATAATGGCTTGGTTGCCAGCTTTCTTCGCTTTACGGTATCAGACAAAGCAGTCAGAATGGGGTTGGTGGAAGGCTGGCCAGCAAGGACTTGGTACAGTTCGTTACGCCATGATTTAAGGGCACGGAGAGCAATCTCAGGTGATGGCTGCTCGTCCGCCAAGTCGTCGGACCAGCGGCAGAATGCGTAAAGATTGAAAAAGTCTTGCCGCAATTCCTTGGGAATGAGTAAACTGGCCACCGAAAAATTTTCGTAATGCGTCGTGGCTAGCCGACGACAGTATTCGTTTGCACTCGCGATGTTTTTTGCAGTTCGTTGTTCCGTCGAATCCGTCACAGTCAATCCGCCTGTTTGTCAGTCAATCAGCCAGTTAGCTATCTTGTGGAAGCCGATTGGTCGCCTCAAGAGTTTCACTGGCTATAAAAAATATCATGGAAATCATAGTTGCATCACCCCGAGGATTTTGTGCTGGCGTCAATATGGCGGTCCAAAGCTTGGAGCTAACGCTGCAACGCTTCGGCGCTCCGGTGTACGTTTATCATGAAATCGTTCACAACCAGTATGTCGTCGAAACATTTAAGCAGCGAGGGGCAATATTCATTGAAGATTTGCATGAAGTTCCCGTCGGCGCGACGCTCATGTTCTCCGCGCATGGTGTTTCTCCCGAGATTCGTCGTTTAGCCGATTCCAGGAATCTGAACGCGATCGACGCTACTTGCCCACTGGTAACGAAGGTCCACCTTGAAGCGATCAAGTTCGCAAAACAGGGTTACACGATCATTTTGATTGGTCACGAAGGTCATGACGAGGTGATTGGTACCATGGGCGAGGCACCTGAAGCGATCTTGCTGGTGGAAGACACTGAAGATGTGGACCGGTTGGTTTTTCAGTCGACAACCAAACTTGCTTACCTTACACAAACCACGCTTAGTGTCGACGACGCGAATCGGATCATCAATCGCTTAAAGGAGCGATTCCCATGGATCGTTGGGCCGCCGAAAGAAGATATCTGCTACGCGACTCAAAATCGTCAGGAAGCGGTTCGAATACTCAGTCAAGCGGTCGACAAGGTTATCGTGTTGGGAAGCCAAAATAGCAGCAACAGCCAACGCCTGCGAGAACTGGCCGCTGAGATAGGAAAGCCAGCCTATTTGGTCGATGGCCCTCAGGACCTGCGCAACGAATGGTTTAGCGTGGGCGATAAGGTGTTGGTCACCGCCGGAGCCAGTGCGCCCGAAACAGTTGTCGAATCGACAATCGATTATCTGAGAATCAACTTCCAGGCCACCGTCAGCCAGCAATCGATACGTGAGGAAGTGGTCGTGTTCCCTTTACCAAAGAAACTGCGGCATCCGCCCAGCAGTCCTGCATTGGCTGGCTCTTGAGGTGATGCAAGGCTTTGGCGAAAACAACCCAACATCCGCGTCGTTGGCCAAAGGCTGGCTGGCGGCCTTGATGCTCGGGACCGCGGCGATCTGGGGGGGGCTGGTCACGTTACGCGAACCGTTGTGGATCGATGAACTGCATACGTACTGGACTTGCAGCGATGGTCTCGAAGCGGTGGCCCAACGCGCAAAATTTGGCAATCAATCGCCGACTTGGTTTTACTTGCCCTCCCTTTTCTTGCTGGTCACCGATTCGTCGACAAACCCTTTTATCAAGCAATGTCTACTGCGACTGCCAACGCTGGTCTGTTGGTTTAGCGCCTTCGCGTTGATCGGCCACCAAATGTATCGCGTGCGGTCTTCGTGGCTACTTTTGATGGGCTTAGGCGGGCTGTTGGTTTGTGACCAGATCAGTTGGTTCTATGCGGTGGAAGCGAGGCCCTACGCGGCTGTCGCATTATTAATGACGATTGCTGCAGTAACGCAGCTTTCTAACCTGCCCGGTCGCACAAGAATTCGGGAAGCCTGCTATGTCACGGCGGCTGCCGGAGCAGTGTATGTCCATTACACAGCCTGGATCATGGTGGTAGCCTTATGGCTAGCAGAATTTGTGATGCTACTGACAGTGTCGAACAAGACCGATGTTCGAGATCGCAGTCATCGCTTGCTGAGGCGAGTTGTGCTGGTTTTCCTCATTGTTTTGCCAGCGTTGTTTGAACTCTGGCAGATCGGGCAAAGCCGGGCATTATGGCAAGTGTTTGCGAGTCAAACCAGCTTCACGGCGATCCGCACTTTACTGCCAATCGATGCTTGGTTTTTGCCAGCGCTGTTAGTCGCGTTTGTCTTCCAACGCCGCAAAGGTTTGCCGGCGGATGTGGTGGATCGACAAAGATTGGCAGTGACACTCGCTCTGGCTTGTTTGATCGCAGTGCTCACCATCTGGGCTATGGCCGCTTTGCAATTAGCACCCTTAGTGCATACGCGTTATCTGATTGGCGGTTATCCGATCTTGTTGTTGGCGGTCGGACTGCTGCTGGCCGATGTCGTGGTAAGGTGGCGTGTCATAGGGGCCATTTGCGTGATGGCATCAAGCTGGATGATAACGCAAGGCGGGCCCTATTGGATTCGATACGGCCAGCCGGTGATCTGGCAGCGTCATGAAAACTGGCCAGAGGTAGCGACGATTGTTGCTGACGAGATTCGATCTCAGCGCAGCGATCAACTCGCTTTTGCACCGATGCTGGTTGAAACCTCAAGCCCAGAGTCTATCGAACAATACGGAGCCGAGCAATTGTTGTATGGGCTGCAAGCGGCCTGCAAGTTGTACTCGGCGAGCCCGTATTTGATTCCGTGGAAAGACACTTTGCTGGTCGCCAACCGAATTCAGGATCGGTCGTTGGAGTTGGCTGGGGGGGCCGCGGCGGCAGGGCATGAACAGCCTCCAGACAGCAGCCGGGCTCCTGACTACCGGAGGGGGCTGCTGCTTGTGGTTCGTGCGCCGGATGGACGTTTGGAGCCTTGGCTAGCGGCGTTGGAGAAAAGCTGGCGGCTGCCTGCGAAATCCTATAAAAAATTATATGGAAATGCGGCTCAGCGTCTGTCCGTCTATCGCTGGGAGCCAGTTTTTAGTGAACAAGAACCTTGATTCAGCGGTATCATGGAACGGTTTGGTGATGACTCCCAGTTCGCTCAAGGAATTCGTATGTTTCGAACTCTTGCCTGCTTTTGCCTGTCTGCAGTCAGTTGCACTTCGGCTGCGCTAGCATTGGACGGTGCGGGGGACCAGCAAGAGGCGATAGATCAGCGGGTCCGCGCTTCGCTTCAGCAGCACGTCGAGCAAATGATGGCTGGATTGTCGGTCGAAGCTCGAGCGGGCTATCTTGCCCTGGTCGACAACGTTTATCTGCCGCACGACTTTGACGAGACCGTGGTGCGACAACTGGAACAACTGTCTTTGGATGCGCCTTTTTTTCAGGTGCAGAAGGATGCTTCCAGGGCAAGCGATCAGTCTGGCTGGTCTGCCGAACGGGAGCAGGCGCTAAAAAACTTCGGTATTTCGCCGCGTCCGGATGCGCCGCACAAGCCGCTGCAATATGTCGTGACCAAGGAAGGGAAGTGGGTAATGAATTGCTTTGCTTGCCACGGCGGCAGCACTTATGGCGTATCATTCCCAGGAGCACCCAACACAACCTACGCGCTGGAGTCGTTGACCGAGCAAGTTCGACGCATCAAGCTGAAGAATAAGCTGCCGCTGGCTCATATGGACGTCGGTTCGATAGCGATGCCGCTTGGGACAACGATTGGCACCAGCAATGCGGTGATGTTCGGTGTTGCATTGATGAACTATCGCGACCGTGACTTGAATGTTTTCCCGCTGAAGGCGCCTCCGCCAATGATTCACCACGACATGGACGCGCCGGCTTGGTGGCATTTTCAGCGAAAGACACACATGTACGCTGACGGCTTTGCAGAGAAGGGGCATAAAGGCTTGATGCAGTTCATGCTTGTGCGTCAGAATGGCCCTGAGAAGTTTCACGCGTGGCAGGAAGACTTCAAGAATGTGTACGCTTTTCTTTCCCAGGTTCAGCCACCAAAGTATCCGCTTGAAATCAACCAAGCCCAAGCAGCGCGTGGCAAGGCGGTTTTCCTACAAAACTGTGCCACTTGTCATGGCACCTACGAGCAGGGGCAGCGGGACTACCCGGAAGTCAATATTGCTCTATCGGAAATTGCTACCGATCCAGTGCGCCATGTCGCCCTGACGCCACAAAATCGCAAGCACTATGGCGAGAGTTGGTTTGCCGATTATGGTCAACAAGCAACGCTTGCGGAACCAGAAGGCTACACTGCACCACCGCTGGATGGCGTGTGGGCAACAGCCCCTTACTTTCATAACGGCAGCGTGCCAAGCTTGCGGGGCGTATTGTTCCCAGAAGAGCGACCGACGGTTTGGCGACGAATCAGCGAATCATTCAATGTTGATGAGGTCGGCTTTGTTTACGAGGCCATGGAGGATCTTCCAAACGATTTTTCGCGAATGCCAAGCTACCAGAAACGATTCTTTTTCAATACCAAAGCTTTCGGGAAATCAAACTCTGGACACGATTATCCGTCGCATTTAAGTCGTGCTCAGCGGGAAGATTTACTTGAATATCTTAAGACGCTTTGAGTTATTCCGATGCAAAAGCCCTAGTTGTAATTGACGTAGCGGCATAAAATCTTTCTGCCATTCGGTGGCTCTCAAGGCGAATACAAGTCATGGAGCTGACTGATTGAATGGTTGCCAACTAGCGGCCCATCGTGGCGGAGAAATGCTGCTCGTTGTATGATCGCTCAAGAACTTATTGAATTTTTGCTACCCAGGAGTCGAATTGAAGTGACCACCCAAATTTTAGCAGCCCGTGCTGGAGAGATTACGCCAGAAATGAAGTTTGTCGCCGAGCGTGAGCAGTTGGCGCCTGAACTAGTCCGCGATGAGGTTGCCATAGGTCGCATGGTGATCCCCGCCAACAAAGTGCACTTGCAAGGTCGACTGGAGCCGATGGCCATCGGAATTGCTGCTAAGTGCAAGATCAACGCTAACATTGGCAATTCAGCCGTGACATCCAACGTCGACGATGAATTAGAGAAACTTCACACTGCGGTCCACTTTGGTTCGGACACGGTGATGGATTTGTCGACAGGCAAAGACATCGATGGCATTCGTGCCAAGATTATTGCTGCTTCACCGGTACCAATCGGAACCGTACCGATTTATCAGATGCTGGAAGAATTGGGCGGTAACATCGAAGACATGCGCGCTCAGCACTTCTTGGACATGGTCGAGCATCAAGCTAAGCAGGGTGTCGATTACATGACAATCCATTGCGGCGTCTTGCTGGAGCACTTGCACCTGACGGTCAATCGCGTCACCGGCATTGTATCTCGCGGCGGTTCGCTGATCGCCAAATGGATGATGACGCATCAAAAGCAGAATCCGCTTTACGAAGCATTCGACGATTTGTGCGACATCATGCGACAGTATGATGTTACTTGGAGTTTAGGCGATGGTCTGCGTCCAGGTTCAATCGCTGATGCCAGCGATAAAGCGCAGTTTGCAGAATTGGATGTCTTGGGCGATCTGTGCCGACGCGGTTGGAAGAATGGTACTCAGGTAATGGTTGAAGGTCCTGGGCATATTCCAATGGACCAAATCGAGATGAACATTAAGCGTCAGATTGAAGTTTGCGACGGAGCTCCATTCTATGTCTTGGGGCCATTGGTTACCGATATCGCTCCCGGCTATGACCACATCACCAGTGCGATCGGTGCTGCGATGGCGGGGATGGCGGGTGCCGCGATGCTGTGCTATGTCACTCCCAAAGAACATCTCGGATTGCCCAATCGCGAAGATGTCAAGCAAGGCGTCATCGCTTATAAGATTGCAGCTCACTCGGCGGACGTCGCTCGCCACCGCAAAGGGGCTCAAGATCGTGACGACGCACTTTCACGAGCACGTTTCTCCTTTGATTGGAACGAGCAGTTCCGACTATCGCTGGATCCTGAGACGGCCAAGGCGTATCATGACGAAACGCTGCCGCAGGACACTTTCAAATCAGCTCACTTCTGCAGCATGTGCGGACCGAAGTATTGCTCGATGCGAATCACGGAAGATATTCGCAAAATGGCGGCCAATAAAGAGTTGGTGAACCTGCAACCTTCGAGCTAATATGAATCCCAGCTTTGATGATTCGGTGGCTCTAGAACGACTAAAGCAACTAGCCAGTGGAGTGCGAGAGCAACTGGCCAATGTGGTCGTCGGTCAGAAGGACGCCATCGAATTAATCATGATTGGTCTGTTGGCCAACGGGCATTGCTTACTGATTGGCGTGCCTGGTTTAGCCAAGACGCTGATTGTCCGCACGTTTGCTAGTGTGTTGGATGTCGAGTTCGCTCGTATCCAATTCACGCCGGACCTGATGCCGTCGGATGTGACTGGCACCGATGTGCTGGTTCAAGATCAGGCGACTGGAGAGCGACGTTTTCATTTTATCAAGGGCCCGATTTTTACCAACGTTCTGCTGGCCGACGAAATCAATCGAGCGCCGCCCAAAACACAATCTGCTTTATTGGAAGCGATGCAAGAGCGGCAAGTTACGATTGGTTCGCAGCGGCATGGGCTGCCGGATCCCTTTTTTGTCCTAGCGACACAAAATCCGATCGAGCAAGAAGGTACCTATCCCTTGCCCGAAGCTCAACTGGATCGCTTCATGTTTGTCGTTAACTTGGACTATCCCGCGGAAGATGAAGAACTGCGGATGTTGTTGCAGACCACTGGTGACGACCGTCCTGAAGTCGCTTCGCAAATGCACGCCGACGACATCATTTCATTTAGGCATTTGATTCGGCGAATCGCCATTTCGGAGTCGTTAGCAGCGATCGCTCTGCGAATTGTACGATTGACGCGACCGTCCGCAGACAATCCGTTGCAAGACATACGGGAGTGTGTGGCTTATGGGGCAGGTCCTCGAGCAGGGCAGTTTTTGATTTTGGCTGCCAAATGTTCAGCCGCTTTGCGAGGTTCGCCTCTAGTTTTGGAGGAAGATATCTTCCGCGTGGTCGACCCAATCCTTCGGCATCGGTTGAAGACAAACTTTACTGCTCAGGCGAAAGGATTGCGTGAGCCTGCTATCATTGAACAAGTGGTACAGTTTGTTCGCAATGAATTGACAAGCAAGGCGCAGCGTGGCGGAACTGGCAAGTTACTTCGATCCTAAGCTCATTGCGCAGCTTGGTGGGCTCAAATTACGAGCCGCCTATGTGGCCGATGGCTTGGTTGCTGGCGGGCATTTCTCCAAACGCTATGGCAGTTCGATAGAGTTCGCTGATCACAAGTTGTATACCCCCGGCGATGAATCTAGGCATATCGACTGGAAGCTTCACGCACGAACCGATCGATACTTCGTGCGACGATTCGAGGACGAATCCAACCGACATTTTCATTTTCTGCTAGACGCAAGTGGTTCGATGCAGTTCACGGGCGCAACTAGTCCGTGGTCCAAGTGGGATTGCGCGGCCACGATCCTGATGGCCGTCAGCAATTTGTGCATTGTCAATGGCGACGCGGTCGGTTGGATGTTGTGTAGTGCGCAAGGTCCGCAATGGAGCGATGCGACCAGACTGCAAAGCGCATTGGTGAGACTCAACGACATGCTGGCAGGCATTCAACCACAAGGTGTTGTCTCGGCGGCTCAGTCCTTGCAATTGGCGGCCAATCGCCTTTCGAAACGCTCCTGCGTGGTTGTGTTGAGCGATTTAATGGAGTCGCCAAATGACTTTGAATCGGCGTTGTTACGCTTGTTGTACGATGGTCATCAGGTTGTTCTGCTGCAAATCGTCGATCAAGATGAGATTACATTCGCCATTAAAGCGGGGGGCAAGTTTGTCGACTTGGAAGACAATTCTTCTGTGCAAATTGATCCGATCTTGATACGCGAGCGTTACTTGCATTTGTGGGAGCAACATCAAAGGCAGTGGCGAGAGATGGTGGCGAAGCTCAACGACGTTCGCGGGCGGTGTGCCTTGCATACGATCAACACATCCAAAGCAATCGCCGCTGCTTTAATTGGCGCGTTAGATGGAGCCCAACCTGCGCGATGATTGAATTCGCTTCTCTGTCGATGCTAATTAGCCTAGCCGCGGCGGCAATTCCCTATCTACTGCTGCGCCAGCGACGAAAGTTTAGTCAGGTTGTGCAATGGCCGACGCTGCGTTTTTTGCGTGAAGCGTCGGCCAGTCAAGCTCGACGCCTAGACTGGCTGCAATGGTTGCTGCTAGCCTTGCGAACTCTTGCGTTAGTGCTGATTGCACTGGCTGTTGCCAATCCGTTTTTTAGCTCGTCAGCGGCCTCAAGCTCCCGCGACAATGCAACTGTCCTGCACTGTTTTCTGCTGGATTGTTCTCCCTCTATGGCTCGTTCGCTCAGTGAGTCAAACAGCGCAGCTACATTGCATGAATTGGCAAAAGAAGACATCGCTCGTAAGATTGACGCTGCAGGTCGCTACGATCTGGTGGCCCTGGTCGCAATGAATCATGGACCAACGATTGTTCACTTCGGCGACTTGATCAATCGCGAGCCAGCAAAGCAGGCCTTGTTCGGAATGAGTACGCAAGGCGCATCGGTGGTGACCGACGGCATCGAAGTTATCGCACAAGCTTGTCTCCAGGAAGCGCTCAGGCGAACGGAGTCGATCCACACTATGAAGCTGCACATCGTCAGCGACTTTTCAGTTCATGAATGGTCAACTGCGAGACTGGAGCAATTGGAGCCTAGTTTACGTAGCTTGGAATTGCCGTCCTTAGATCTCCAAGTGATCTACGATCCCATCAACGAATTGGCTGCTGATCCTGCGATCGCTTCTGGCTTAGCCACTTTCAGAAATCTCACCATCGATGATTTGGTCTTAGATGATTTTAAGGCAGGCCCTGGCCCGGTTGTTCTATCGGCTAGAATCGTCAACAGTGGCAAGACACAAACGCTGGCGACCAAGGTGCAATTATGGATCGATGACAGTCTGAGTCTCGAGCGAATGCTGCCAAGTTTAGACGCGGGGCAGTCTGCCGTAGTCGATTTTCCTGTTCGCTCGGATGCGACCAGCGATCAGCGCCTGGAAGTTCGCTTGCCCGGCGACCATTTGCTTTATGATAATGCTCGATATGCTGTCCTGCCACGTCGACTCTCTCAGCAAGCCGTCGTTCTTGCCAGCAGCCAATTGCAAGCGGTGGGCTTAAGTTCCGCTTATGCAGCATGGGGGGGGCAGGCAAGCGTAGTGAACTCCATCAGTGAAGTGCCTGACCGAACCAGTGATCGCGATTTGCATATCATAGACCCAGCTCAGATTGATGCGGCATTCCAAGAACTGATTAATCAAGAAACCGCCAGCGGAAACGCTGTGTTTATCTGGCTAGGGCCATCGTTTCAAGCGGATTCAGCTTGGGCGGTGGATTGGGGCGGAATTCCAGCACAAGATGCCTTCGTTACAGAATGGGCTGGCAACCAATTGGCGACCGTTGCGCAGCGCCAAGCGACTGCGGACAGTCAAACTGGAAATGCCGTGAGAGTCTTTGAACTCCCGATCATGAAGTATTGGAAGTTGAACCAACGCAAGCCAGAATGGCGCGAGGTGCTGACTTTGGGGAATGGAGATGCGTTTGCTGTTCAGTCGGATTTGGGCCAAGGTACATTGACTTGGATTGCAAGTCCACCTGTCTTAGGTGAAGGCGAATCGGCTGTCGAGGACTGGAACGCGATGATCCGATGGCCAACGTTTGTGCCTGTAGTCGAGCTTCTTCGTCAGTCGAGCCGTGATAGTAACTTACGATCTTACTTGGCAGGCCAGACCGTGAGATTGATGCTGCATCGTCCCGATGGGATTGAGCTAAAACTGCCTGATAGACAGATGGAGTCAATCGTGGTCGATCCATCTTCTGTTGGGACCAACGTGATAATTACCGACACCGCGCAGCTCGGAGTTTATACTGTGGTCGATCCGCAATCGGCTGCCAGAGAAAGCTTCGACTTTGTCGTAAATCTTGATCCAGAAGAAATACAATTCGCTGCAATCGAATTGCCAAACGCGGAGGGTCTGGGCCAAGATGCAAGTGCCACTACGGTCGAGCAGAATCGAACTCGCCAGTCTCTATTTCAATGGTTGTTGGGGGTCGCGATTACGCTATTGCTCACAGAAACCATCATCTCCGCAATAATCGTCGCGAAGCGATTGTAGCAGGGCTTTGATTTCGTCTTGGCGAAGATCGGCTGAGATCGAGGAATAGTATTCTCCGTGAAGGCCAAGCATTTCTCCTAATTAACGTGTATCCTCTGGGAAGGTTACTGCGGGAGGAGGAAAAGAGTTTTCAATTCGCGTTTCCTACCGTGGATAGTTTGCCTTGGCCAAATAGCCTGTAGCAGACCAGGCGTACGATCCGTTACACTAACCCCTTTCGTTCGCAGTGATTGGCAAAGTTATTACGCATGATTTCTTGGGAAACCCAATGGCCCTTTAGTTTTTGGCAGGCATGCGGCTTGGTGCTTGTCATTGTCGCTATTGTGGTCGTTGGATATTGGCTGCAGCATTTGCGTGTGGTGCAGTATGCCCCAAACAGGTCGGTGGCCCAGTGGCGGACTTTTTGGTTGACGACGTTGCGATTAACTGCAGTTGGCTTGATGCTTTGGATGCTAGCCGGCTTGGTGTTGAACCGCTTGGCTCCCACGCCTGCATCGGTTTGGATTGCCGTCGACCGGACCGCCTCCATGTTGCAGGAAGACGAACGCTCCGAAACTGGAAGCAAGCAGTCGCGGATTGATCGTGCTGTGGATGTCGCTACAAAAATGACTGACGCCATCAGGCAACAGCGTAGGTCGCAAACCATCGAATACTTTACCATTGGCGAGCAGTTGGGGACGGTGGATTTGCAGCAAGTCCAACAGTTATCGACCGCTACGGGCAAAGAGGAATTGGATTCTGCCAGTCGATTAGGAAACTCTTTAAATAGCCTCATGGAGAAAGCGAAGCTTGAGCAGCCGTTAGCATTGTATGTGATTACGGATGGTCAAGTGACCGAAGGGATTGGCTTGTCTTCGATACGCTCCAATAGCAATCAGGATCGCAGCGGAACGCCGGTCTTTTCGTTGGTTGCTGGAACTGCAGTCTCGCAACCGGACCTAGAACTGATCTTGATGAACCGTCCGAATCTGGTTTTTGTGGGTGACGAAGTTAAGATCGAAGCGCAACTACAAGCCAGTGGACTTGCCGGACAAGTCGTGGAAGTGGCATTGGTCTCGCAAGCGGATGGGCAACGGTTGGTCGAAAAACAACTTACGTTTGCTGGCGACCAGGAAACGTTGTTGATTGAATTGCCGTTTCCGGCCGAAGTGGCAGGAAGCCAGGAGCTTCTGATCCAGGCTTACGTTCAAGACCTAGACCGTGAGCAGGCCCAAGCATTCGATGCGGAGCAGTCTCTAAGTGTGATGGTGCGAGACCAACCGCTGCCCGTCCTGTTGATCGCGGATAGTTACAGTTATGAAGTGCGGTTCTTAAAGCATTACTTCGAAAGAACGCGGCAGGGAAATGCTTCGGGTGGAGCTGTGTTTGCTCCCACGTTCTGGATTGCATCGGCCGAACGTAGCTTGGTGCGAGCCGAAGCAAACATGGTAGAATTCTTACCAGCCCAACTCGATTGGTGGAAGCAGTTCGATACATGTGTGCTTGTTGACCCCCCGGCAGGTATTTTTGATTCCGTTCTGGCCGCGACTGTGCAGCAAGCGGTCCAGCAGGAGGGGGTGGGGTTGGTGTTTGTGGCCGGACCCAGTCAAACGTTGCAAACATTTAAGCAGCCTCTTTGGAGGAATCTCTTGCCCGTTCGGTCACTGGAAGTTGTTCCTAAGGCAAGCTCGCACGTGCAGTTTACCAAAGAGTCTGACATGTTTGGATTCAACTTTGCGGGCCGAACCAATTCGCGGTCGGAGATGCTGCCTCGCGTGTCGAACTTAGGCTTGCAATTTGAGCCCAAATTGCCAGCCGTTGTTTTGGCGCAAAACATGACAGCTCCATTTCTTGTAAGCCAATTCAATGGGGCAGGGCAGGTCGCCTTCCAAGCATCCGATGAGTCCTACCGCTGGCGAGTTTTTCGCGGAAATGAAACGCTGTTCAATCGATATTGGACCGAATTGTTGGGAGCGACCGCAAGAAGCGTGACGGAAGCGAACTCGTCGCCTCCTTTGATGATGCAGTCTTCCAAACAGCGTTGGGAGGTTGGAGAGATGATTGATATCCGTTTTGACACCAGTCGATCGGGTGTCGACTTTGCGTTTAATCGCGACGAACCTCCCAGTTTCGAAGTGATCTTGGAATCGATTTCAGGGGACACCGCAGAAAAAGTTACGGTGCGAGCAACGGCAGAGAGTGCCGTCTTTCGCGGTACTATCCAGCTTTCTAAAGCGGGCCGGTATCGTGTGCGTGCCGATGATTCCAGTTCAGCCCTGCCGCGATTAAATCTTCGTGGTAGTATTGAGGTGGTGCCTGAACGCTCAGAGACATCCAAGCTTGGACCGGATGTTGACAGCCTGTTACAATATTCGAATCGGTATGGCGGGACGGCGCTACCGTTGAATCAGTGGCGTCAGTTAATTGACAAGTTGCCACCGGAGAAGCTCTTGCATTTTGAGCCTCTGCCGCCAAAATCGGTCTGGAATTATCCGCTGTTGGTCGTCTTGGTCATCGCCACGTTGGGATCAGAATGGTATCTGCGAAATCGCTGGGGTTTGCTGTAACATGAGCATGAACAATAGCCCCCCAAATATTGTCGGGTTGCTCACCGACTTCGGTTGGACGCACTACGTTGCCCAAATGAAAGCGGTGATGCTGCATCTCTGCCCTTCATTGAACGTAATCGATATCAGCCACAGCATCCCTAAACAGGATGTCACTTATGCAGCGGTCGAATTGCTGCACTGTCTGGAAGCGTTCCCGAAGGACTCTTGGATTATTGCGGTGGTTGACCCGGGAGTGGGAACCGCGCGGCCCATGCTACTAGCCGAGATTAATGGTGTACGCGTGTTAGCACCCGACAACGGTTTGATCACTTTGATCGCACGCAAGCATCGTGTTACTCGGCTGATGGTTTTGAATAACCGCGAGTTCTGGCGGCAGTCACTTTCCAGCACCTTCGAGGGACGCGACATATTGGCGAGCGTCGTGGGGCAAGCCTGTCGACGCCCTGAGATCCTACCGCTGCTGGGGACAGAAATTGATTCGTATCGAAAATTAGAAGTCCCGGAACCGGAATTGGGCCAAGACCGCATCGTGGGGCACATTCTCTACCTTGATTCCTTCGGAAATGCGATCACCAACGTTTCTCGATCCCATCTGTTGGAAGTTTTCGGGAGTCTGGAAGTGCCCGAAAATGAAGATCTGATCACACGGGCTGATTATGCAGGGCCATTTCGATTCAAGATCGATGGTATCACCGCCACGCCGGCCTTAGTAAGAACCTATGCCGCTCGGCAGCCAGGCAGTTTCGTCGCGCTGATTGGGTCGAGCCAGTATCTAGAATTTGCGCTCACCAACGGCAACGCGGCACGGCAAGTGGGGCTGCAACGCAATCAAAGATTCGAAATCCTGCGACAAACTGTGAGAACCGTTACTTCCATTTTGGGTTGATTGGAAGTATTCCTGCTATGGTCCCATGACCCGCCGAATGTTGTTACACTGTTTGCGAGCGAGCCAATCGTTCGGTGTCACATCGTGTCGCATGTGCAATGGTAGGTTGGAACGTCTGCAGGCAGTCCTGCGTCAATTCAGGATCAATGTTGTCGTCGTGTGTCGGAAGTATTTTGTCGGTTGCATCCCGTGGAGTCATCAATGAAAACCGAAGGAACCGTTCAAGAGGTTTCTCCTTGCGGCGATCTCGTTACAAGCATTACCGCCGAGCAGCTTGCCGGACATGCACGAGACTCACAAGTTCGTATCGTCGTCGATGAAGAGCATGAAACATTTGGTATCTTCGACAGCTCTGATGGCCAACCAGCGATGACGCTGCTGGCAATTCAGCATGGCGAAGGAGTCATGAAGCTGCATTTGGTGGGTGACTCGGCCGCGGATATGCTAGGCATCCGGGCGGGAGCCAAGGTTGTTGTTCAATCTTAGTCGCTGTGAACCCCAACCATCTATCTTCGTCGCCTTCGCCGTCGCTGCGGGAACTGGATCGAACCGTTCTCTGGCACGCGTTCTCGCAAATGCGAGATTATGATGGCCTGATTATTGAAGCAGGACAAGGCAATTACCTGATCGACATTGAAGGCCGTCGCTACCTGGACGGTGTCAGTTCGATGTGGTGCATTGTGCATGGTCATAACCATCCTTACATCAATGCTGCCATCGTTGAACAGCTCAATAAGATTGCCCATGTCACATTGCTTGGCCAAGCCAGCTCCAATGTAGTGAGCTTGGCCAAGCGGTTGTGTGACCTAGCGCCGCCCGGGCTTTCTCACGCGTTTTTTGCTTCAGACGGTTCCTCGGCAATTGAAGCTGCGATGAAGATCGCCTTTCAATTTTGGCATCAGCAACCCCCAGCCAGCGGCACCTCGGCGTCGCAAGATGGTCAGCAGAGTCCAGCTCGTGATTTGTTTCTAGCCGTTAGCAACGCTTATCACGGCGATACCATCGGCGCATTGTCCGTTGGAGGAGTGCCCCGATTTCAATCCGTTTTCCAGCCCTTGTTGTTTCCCGTTTTGCATGGTCCATCGCCAGCTTGTCGTGATTCGGAACGCCATGATACGCAACTCTTGCAAGCCACGCTTGCCAGCTACGATCGATTGCTTGCAGAACATGCTGGCAGGATTGCGGCGATTATCGTCGAACCGTTGGTCCAGTTCGCGGCGGGCATGGTCTTTCACCCCAATGGCTTCTTAAAAGGCCTACGAGAACTGGCCGACCAACATCGTACGCTACTTATTGCGGACGAGATTGCAGTTGGCTTTGGAAAGACAGGTCAAATGTTTGCGTGCGACCACGAAGCGGTGACGCCCGACTTGTTATGTTTAGGCAAAGGTTTGTCGGGGGGCTATCTGCCGCTCTCGTGCGTGCTCACCACCGATACGATTTGGGATGCGTTCCTAGGGGCGCCGACGGAATCCAAAGCGTTCTATCACGGACATACTTTTGGTGGGAATCCGTTGGCTGCTGCGGCTGCTCATGCAACACTAGACCTATTTGAGCAGCAACGTACGCTGGAACAGGTGCGAGAGAAATCCGTTTATCTCGCTGGGTTGCTGACGGAATTGCAAGACCATCCCCATGTGCAAAACGTTCGTGTCCTAGGACTGATTGGAGCGTTTGAGCTTGTGCAAGAAAAAGCTGCTGGTCGCGCATTTCCAGATAGTATGCGAGCCGGTGCAAAGCTTTGTCGCGAACTGTTGCAGCATGGCGTATGGATGCGTCCACTGCGAGATACCATCGCCTTTGTGCCGCCGCTGAGCATCACTCGTGAAGAATTACGCACCATCGTCAACGCAGTAAAAGCCAGCTTACATTGCTTGGTAGACTCGTAAACGCGTCAGTCGTAATCGGACGTCTTCGACTTACGAGAGTGCGATGGCCTGGAGCAGGAAAGGACTACCATTTCCTATTTTTGAATTTGGAAGTCCAGCGACGTTTGGCCAAACTTCTTGCCTTTCATGTCCTCAATAGTGACACGCATTTCATAGTTGCCCGGCGCAATCTGCATCGGCATGAAGATCCGGTAGACGACAAAGTAATCGCGGCGATGATTGGCGCACACTTCTTTTTCCATCGGCAGCAATTGGTCTGCGATTCGATTCCCACGTGAGTCAACGATTTCATAGTTGCCTTGCAGTTGCGTTTCGAAGCCATTGCGCAGTTCGTCTGCGGTAACGTTCTCCAGTTCGCAATACAACAGCACGTCTTGATCTGGCTGAAACAGCTTGGATTGGAAAGGGGTCACTGAGCCGTAGCCTTGTACCTCGGTGCAGAACGCTGCGTTGCGGACTTCCAGATTGCTGATCTTCGAAAGGTGCTGGTTTGCCTTGCGTTGGTTCTCCATGACCAGAGCCCAGCGTCGCGAGGAGACCGGCATGCCGTTTGGGTTGATGGAGTCATACAGCGCCTGCAACTGGTAGCGATAGTACTCTTGTTCGGCTGGCTGCAAGCCTTCGATCGGCTTGAGAGCTTGTTCCAAATTGTTGTTGGCAAGATGAATCATACGCAGCGCTAGCTCGTAGTTGATCTTTGTTTTCACATCGAGTGATGGCTGGGCGGTCAACTTGCTTTCCAACGAACTAACGGCGCGGTTGAGTGCTTGGTCCCACTCAAGATTCGGTTCCGCGATTTTTGAAGCGCTAGCTAGTTGAACGGCTGCGCTCGGCTCAGTTGGCTGTCCGGCGACCTGTTGAACGGCGGCAGAGACCACGGCTGATTCTGAAGTATGGGAAGCGGGAATGGTGAAGGCAGCGGCGGCAACTTGCGACGCCGGCTCAGTGGCAACTGGTGCAGTGGTAACTGGTGCAGTGGCAACTGGTGCTGCCGCGGAAGCTACGGACGGCGTGGAGGCTCGATCGGAAAGCGAAATTCGAACGGGATCGCTACTGGCTGTCGTGGTGGCAACAATCGGCGTTGTCGCTGGTTCTGGCGATGGCTGGCTGTTGGTTCGATGGGCTTGGGTCGCGACCAATTGATTGCGGAGCACATCTTGGAGGTGGGGAGGCAGGACCGCGATCGCGGAATCCAAGTCGAGATCCTGATCTGCAGTTTCAACGGGCGAAGCCGCCGCGGTTGTGGCGGTTGTGGCGGGCTTGGTCTCTGCTGGTGGGTTTGCGGCGGGCGGCGTTATCGCAGGCTTGGCGGCGGCAACTTCTTGGTCTTTTGGAGAAGTGGAAGTGGTTTTGCTTTGCGAACTGGTGTTGGGAGCAGGTTTGGCATCTTGGGTTGCCTCTGCCGACGCAGGCTTGGTCCGATCTCGAGGCGACTGGAACTGCCGAGGCATGGCGTAACTGTTGCGCGCAGGAGCTTCCCAGTCGTCCTGTGGACCAGCATTACTATTTCTCAGTCCAAAGGGTTGGCAGCCAGCGCTGCTTAGCATGACAGCCGCCAGACCTGCAATCGCGAAAGCAGTTGCCCCGCGACATCGTTCTTGTAAGTGCGAATACGCCCACCTAAGTGCAATGAAAAACTTGCAAAACAACAAGTGTCCGATCGCAAATACTGAATTTCGAGGTGAGGGATTTTTGGGCATCCTGCCAGGTCTCCGTCCGTGCAATAGTTCTGCGCAGCCTACGCAACAAATCAATATAGTGGCGAAGATTAAAGATTTTCGTCCACTGGCTGCAATAGGAAGAGCAGCGAAAACAGATTCAATCAGCCGCTAAAACCAGATTCGCCAAGTCGCGTTAAACCTCAAATCCTACGTAAACCGCTTGCATTCCCCATCTTCACGGCTATCTTAAACTTTAGCAACTGTACGACCGAATCGTAACGATTCGGCAACTTGATTCTACTAATACACAATGGTCGTGCGAGGCACTGGAATGAAAAAGATTTTCGCATTGTTTGCGGGTTTGATGGCGTCAGCGTTGGCAGTTGAGCCAGTTGCTGCAGGCGGGTTCGGCAGCTATGGTTCTTCTTACGCAGCTTATTGCGGAAGTTCTGGCGGTTACTCGTCCTACGCTGGCTATGGAAGTAGCGGATATTCGGCCGGCTACGGCAGCAGTGGTTATGCTTCCGCTTATGGCAGCAGCGGCTCGGCAGCGGGCTATGGCAGCAGTGGCTATTCTGCCAGCTACGGCAGCAGCGGCTATTCTGCTGGTTACGGTAGCAGCGGTTATACGGCAGCAGCGGCTCGTCCAGCCCGACGTTTGTTTCGTCATCACCACGCTCGATCTGCTAGCTACGGCAGCAGCGGCACCACGGCAGGTTACGGCAGCAGCGGCTATTCCACCGGCTACGGCAGCAGCGGCTATTCGACTGGCTACGGCAGCAGCGGCTATTCGACAGGCTATGGCAGCAGCGGCTACTCGACTGGCTATGGTAGCAGTGGCTCCACGACTGGTTACGGCAGCAGCGGCTATTCCTCCAGCTACGGTAGCACTGGCTATTCGGCTAGTTCGGTTACCAGCAGTGGCTTCTACAATGGCTATGCCATTCAAGCTCCATCCTCTGCACCAACCGTGCAAGGGCCAATGGAAGCTCCTCCAGGCTACCGCTGGGTTCAGCGATCCTCTGGCTACACGCCTTCCACTTCCGTTGGCACCATGTCAGCAGGAAATTGGAATGGTTATGAGATCCAAGCACCATCGTCCTTGCCAACCGTCGATGGCCCAATGGCAGCGCCTCCGGGATATCGCTGGGTACGTCGACCTCGTGCTACCACGGCACCTGCGGGCAGCATTCTGAACAACTCCAGTTCCCTTGAGTACAGCGATCGAGAGCTGCAATTGGTCAGCTCAGTGAATGCTTACCAAAGCGACGAAATTCAGTTGACGGTTAAGGTATCCGAAACCGCCAAGATTTTTGTAAATGGAAACGCAACCACTAGCACCGGAGCCATCCGTCAGTTTGTTAGCCGTGGTTTGGATGCGGATCAAGACTATCGATTTGAGATTCGCGTAGAAGATGTTGTCGAAGGCAAAGAAGTTGTCGACACCAAGACGGTTGTGTTGAGCCCAGGCCAAGGCGAAGTCGTAAGCTTCGACCTGCGTGCACCAAGTTCGCCGATCGAAACCGTGTTGACACTGAACGTCCCAGCCGACGCTTCCGTGAGTCTTGCTGGCAACACCACCAAGACCACAGGCAACGCTCGAACCTACCGCACGAAAGAGCTGAAGATTGGTCAAGTTTGGGATGACTACACTGTTACGGTTACCAGCAATGGCATGACCAAAGAGAAAGTAGTCCGCTTGATCGCTGGTGATGATATCGAATTGACCTTCAATTTCGACGACACCGACAATCGCATCGCTCAGCGTTAATCTCGATATTTGTCGTGATCAACAATTTTGTATAGGCCAGCTTGTCTTTCGAAGGCAAGCTGGCCTTTTTTTGTCGCGGACGCTCTGTTTATCGGACGCGGCATTGGAAACGTACAATCCCGCCTTCGCCGGTTTTCAGCGGTTGCTTAATCGTCCACTGTAATACATCCGAACCCGCTTCATTTGGAACGGTATCAAAGGTTGCAGGCAACGAGCATTGTGCGCTATCCGGTACATACTCTAAACGTGGTGGCAACGAGTCATGAATGATTAGCTCAGACAACGTTTGCTCAGCGATGTTATCGAAGCGGATGGTGAAGTCGACGATGTCGCCCACGTTGGCGGACTGTTGTGACGCGACTTTACACAATCGGATTCTCGCGCCGCCGCGTTCGTAGGTGAAAAGTCCTTGGGCATGATCGTCTGACTGCACCACTTCGGTAGTTTTGTTGTCTACAATCACCATCAGTTCATCGACGGTAGACCACGCAATCGCGTTGGCTGCGTACTTGATCAATTCAATACGATCGGTGTTTGCCGCAACTCCTGTCCGAATGAGTTGCAAATCTTCGTACGGCTTGAAAGAATTGCTCCAGCCACGTGGACCTTGATTTTGCAACACAGGCACACCACGGTTGCGTTCACGAAACGCTTCGACCACTTTCACGTCGCTTTCGCGACTTGGCTTCAGTTTTTCGGCTAACTGCGTTGGAGGAACTGGTGCATGGACGTGGGCGGCAGGCTCATCTCGCAGAGCGGCTCTCGCGGCCAAGACCCCATCGCTTTCGCGGAAGCTTGTAATGCGACGCACGGAGGCAAAGCGGGGGGCGTAGATCGCAGTTCGGCAGCCTGTCTCGGCGAACTCACGACCATCTTCGGTGGTGAATTGGACGACGGTATCTTCAGGGCCTAAGCCGACGATAGAATAGTCATTTCGTATTCGCACCAAAGGTACTTGGTCGCCACCGTCATAGATGTACTCTTGTGGATCGAAGCCTGCATGCGGTCTGAACGGCGAGTAGGCTGACTCGGCTGAACAACCGCTACCGACGAAGTCACCATTAGCATAGACGGGTTGGTAGGCACCGTAGCTTGAATTGCAGCAACTGCATCCTTGGCCATGGCCACCCGTGATAGGCCCATTGGCAGCAACTGGCATTTGGCCAGGATAGGTATGCATGGCAACTCGCGCATATCCAGGGTCACCACCAGGATAGTTGCCGGCCGGTGTGTTTGCGAATTCTTGGTAGCTGGCGGCAGCGACATAGCCGGCCGCGTTCGCTGGCAGCATGCCTGATGCTTGTTGGGCCACGGGGTAGTTAGCCGAAGATGTTTCTGGCGTTTGACCGATCGCAGGCGGGGCAGGGCGGCTAGCATGTTGCGTGGCGCCAGCTCGCGAGAATCCGCTTGCAGACGCTTGGTGCCAAGGAGTGGTCTGACAACCTAGAGGAGTAACCAGTAGCGAACCGGTACCCAGCAAGAAGCAAGCTTTGCTCAGCAAGACTCGCAGCGTGATCGATTTAAAGTTGGCTGGTTTCATCCGAATCAGGACTTCTTGTGTCTAATGGGAATCGCCAATACGTCCAGACGCATTGGATTGGCGAATGAAGTGATCGCGGTGCATTGGTGCGACTGAGTTGCCGTTATTTGGAAAGTTGGCCGCCGATGGGACAGATCCCTGAGCGGGTGGCATCGCTTCGTAACGCTGGAATATGCCTTGATCGTATAACATCTCAGCATCAGGCACTGGCTTGAGCGGAGCTACTGGCGGGCAGCCAAACAGAAACCCAAAGTCTAGAAAGCCGTCCGCTGTCTCTGGAACGCGAGAGCCCAGTCGCAAGATAACTAGCGGTCGTCCGTAGATGTCCGCTGTCGTCAACATGTCCTCGCCGCCCGTCGCTTCGAATATGCGCTGTGGCCCCTCGTAGCTTACGGGTTCAGCATTGGTAGAGTCCTCGAGATAGACAACTCGGGAAACCAAATCGCCTCGCATCGCTGCCTCGAACTCGATCGCATCAAATTCAATCGGTATCGGAAAGCGATGAGCTTTTTCGGCAGGAGGATAGGTGCGATCGATCAGTTCGACGGTGGGATATAATTCGACACCGGGCTCAAACGGAATCCCTGTAATTTTGATTCGATAAGGCACTCCGACCAGCAATGCAACGCGAGCAGGTTGTTCCACCGGATCACCGAAGAAGCCATCTGTCGCAAACGAGAATTGAACTCCTTTGGGACCGCGAAATTCGACCGGCTGCATATAGCCTTGCAGATTAGGGTTTCGGTGAAGTTGTGTGGCACCGATTACGCCCGGCGGTTGATCGTCTCGCAGCAGCGGACTGGACTTGGGGAGTTGCGATCGAGGTGACTGAGCACTCACACGCTCCAAGCTGCATATGGCCAGCAAGCTTAAGCAGCAGATCGCCGCTCGGATCTTTAGCGATCGGCTCCAACGTGCGGTTAGAGAGTTTCGAAAGTATGGCCGCTGAATGCTCATTCTATTCACATTTACGAAAGGAATGTACTTGAAGCCAAGTCGACGACAGCGGCTTTAGGGTCAATCAATTTTGATGCTTGATGGAATCGAAAAAGCATCATGATCATCCGAGACAAGCGGAGCTCACTTGCTACCCCGCTTATCTTGAATCACACGCAATGGTGATCGCAGTTAGCGAATCACGTTGGGTGGACAGTATTCCCCATTCGCGTTGTACGAACCTTGTTGGCTGGCACCGTAGATGTCTGCCGGAACGCTGCGACTTGGATGTTCCATTGGTGGTCGTCCCGAAGGATAGCCAGCATGAATGCTCTGTTCACGATAGTGCATGCGGCTTGGTGGCTGCGGATACGATTGCCCTGGCTGCGAGCGAACGTGAATCTTCATGTCCTCGACAGGACCTGGAATATTCATGTGCGTATGGTTCTTCATGGTATGCGACTTCAAACCTGCCGGTGCACCAAACGGAATGTGAGGAGGTCCTGGCAGACCAATCGGAGTCCCACTATAGGTCATGCCGTATTGAGGTGCCGAGACACCAGCGACCATGTTAGGCGGAGCCATCATTGGGTCCATACCAGGGCCACCTGGCCCGCAGTAACCGCCGCCCATACTTGGGTCGTAATAACCTGCCATATATCCGCCGCCGATGATCGAATCGCCGGCCATTTCAACATCTTTGTTACCCAAGCGAATGATTGCAAGGATAGCGCCGCGGCGGTCCGCTTCGATAATTGGGTCCAAACCGGGCTCCAAGCGTGTGCTGACCAGTGTGTCGATTCCCGCTAACGCATCGCCCTGGAATTCAGGGTCTGGTAAGTAGATGACCTTGGTAACAAAGTTACTGGAGAGTGCTTGGTCAAAATCCTCTTCAGTAAACTGAATCGGCAGAGCGCTGTGAGCGAGGTATGCTGCCGAACGAGGTGTCGACGGAGCAATCTCTAGCGTTGGATACAGTTCCACTCCTTCGCGGCCACGAATGTTCGTGAGCTTCAAGCGGTAAATGCCACCTTGAGCAAAGGATTGACGACCTGGCACCACTACTGGTTCGCTGGTGAAAGTATTATCGCCGACGACGTCATACAGGATCTGCATTGCTTGCGGTTGATTAAACAACACCTGAACGACCGGAGCCGACATGCCAGCACGTGGTACTGGGATGGTTTCAGGCATCAAAACGCCTGGACCAGGACCTCCAACCATTGGGCCGGGCTCGGCCAAACGGATTGCAGGTGGAATATTGTGGCGGGCACCAAATTCGCCGCCAATGACTGAGCCATTCGACACGAGAACGAACCCGGATGCGGCCATCAGTCCTAAAAAGTAACGCATCTTCATAAAGCTTTTCCCCTTAAGCAGTTATCAGTCGCGGGCTCGCTAGCTGTCGGTATACCGGTCAGCGTGGATGCACACGCGTCACGGTCAAACTCAGGGCCCTTGGTCTCCGCTAGCAAGATTACTCTCGCTCGCGTCGCTTAAAGCCCTGCCGCCGCAGCATCTCGAATTGTTTGCTTTGTCTACGTATCTACCTGGACGTATTGTCGGCTTGCTTTCTACAATCGCTGCAAAACACAAATCCGACTTAGGTAGTCACCAATTCTTGTTTCGGCATGATACATCGCGAATCTTTGGTAAAACCCTCACAAGTTGCCCATGACTTACGACCTGAAAGCATTTTTTCCCCTCACCGCACCTTTCCGTAGGTTTGCTGGCATTTGCCGTAAGCCGGGTTTGCCATGGCAATTCCGCTTGTTGGCTCTGCTCTTGCTCGTCTGTTCCGGCACCTGGGCTATCTCGCAAAACATCGGCGAAGGGCAAGGCAACGCGCCGCAGGTCGATCCAAACTACCTCGTGCTGCAGGCGATTCAGAAAGCGGTGTGGGGACCGCGACTCTCCTGCCGAATTCATCAGCAAACCGATATGTTCGATCAACAGCAGATTGGAATCGGACACTACAGCCACTCCGGAGGCGGGGAAGGGCAGTTGGAGTTGGGCATGCGATATTCAACCGGACGCAGCCAACTGTACTTCGAGCAACTCAGCGACGGACGCTTCGTCTGGTCGTGGTCCAACGACGGCAACCCTCGTCGGCGTGTTTTCCTGGATCCAATCCGCAATGCACTTGGCCCGCTGGCAGACAAGCAGAATTCGGTAACATCCTGCCTTCATTTGGCGGTGGGAGGACAGGCGGGTTTGTTGCGTTCGTTGTATCAACGGTATCGCTGGTACCGTATCTTTGCTGGCGAAGTCGACGGCCAGCCGATTTGGGAAATGATCGGTACCCTGCGGCAGACGCCTCCCAGCCCTACCGCTCAGGCGCCAATTGATATGAAGATGTTTGCCGGAACTTCGAATGAATTGTTACCGACCGATGCTCGAATTAGACTAGTCCGCGGTGGTGATGCTGATTTGGTGCCATTGAGAGTGGAGTACTTTCGCCGCGAACTGGATGAGAACGGAGAATTGAAAGGGCACATCAAAGTTACCAAGATTGAGTACACCGATATTGAAATTGATGGACACTTTGACGATTCGAAATTTACGTTTCCTGACCACGCATCCAATCCGATCGATGAAACTGCAGAGTACCTGCCGGTCGCGCCTCTGGCTGGAACAGAGCTGCCTTTAATGCGTTAGATGACACAGTTACCATTGGAATCAAATCCCTCCCCCCCTCCGATTTTAACACCTCCCCAGCGAACGTTCTCTGCGATAGTTGCTTATGACGGGACACGCTATGGAGGGTGGCAGCGACAGATTAATTCAAACTCGGTCCAACAATGCCTTGAGGAGGCGCTCACGCTGGCGCTAAAGTCCGATATGCGTACTTTGGCTAGTGGCAGGACGGATGCTGGTGTCCATGCGCTTGGTCAAGTCGTTCGCTTTCGCACGACCGCTTGGCAACATGAAAGTTTCAAACTGGTTCCAGCCATCAATCGTCACTTGCCCAGGGACATCGCCGTTCAAGAAGTTCGTGAAACGGTGACCACGTTTAATCCGATGCGAGATTCGATTAGTAAAACGTACCGTTACACGATTCGAGTTGCGCGTTGCCCCGATCCATTTGACGAGCGAGTGGCTTGGTTTCTCCCTCGCCGAATCGATTTTGAACTGCTGCGTGAAGCAGTTTCCTATTTGGTTGGCACTCATGATTTCGTGGCGTTCGAAACCTTGGGCTCACCTCGGTCAACGACCGTGCGGACCATGTTTCGACTTGATCTTCAAAAAGTCCCTGCCCGATTTGGAGACTATATCTATCTGGATTTTGAAGCCGACGGTTTTCTCTACAACATGGTCCGGAATATCACTGGGACTCTAGTGTCCATCGCCTCACGAGATTTGCCAGCCGAAACAATTTTGGACATTATGCTCTCCAAAGATCGCAAACGTTGCGGACAAAATGCACCGGCCTGTGGTTTATGTTTGATGCATGTAAACTATCCTAGTGCGATCTATCTCGAATCATAAGACGAGCCCATGCAGCGTTGAGCGGACTTGGTTGCAACGGCTCGCAACACAACGAAGCCACCTTTGAAATCGGAAAGTAACCTCTACGTTCATGCGAGTTGTCCACATAATCACACGAATGATCGTTGGTGGCGCGCAAGAGAACACTTTGCTTAACTGCCTGGACCTTCAACAAGATTGGCATGATGACGTCGTTTTGGTCACCGGTCCAACCACTGGCCCCGAAGGACGATTACTGGAACAGAGCAGGGCAGGGGGACTGCCCATTCGAACCGTAGACTCTTTGCAGCGAGCGATCCAACCCGTCAAAGATTTTCAAGCGTTGAAGCAATTGAAGCAACTGCTGACGGAATTGAAACCCGATGTCGTCCATACGCACAGTGCCAAGGCTGGGATTCTTGGCCGACAAGCAGCATGGTCATTGCAAGTGCCTGCGATCATCCACTCGGTGCATGGAGCTCCTTTCTATGATTATCAACCCAAGTTAGCGAAGCTGTTTTATCGGGCCTGCGAACGTTGGGCTGCAAAACGCTGTCATCGTTTCATTTGCGTTGCTGATGCTATGACCGACTTGATGGTCAGTGCAGGGGTGGCGCCGCGTGATCGATTCACGACAATCTACAGCGGGATGGAAGTTCGGCCCTTTATCGAAGCGGACTTGCATCGCGGTCGCATGCGCAGTTTGCTGGGGATCGACGATAGCGACATCATCGTGGGCAAAATCGCGAGACTGTTTGAACTCAAGGGACATGAGTTTATTCTTGAAGCGGCCCCTTCGATTGTCCAACGCTGTCCACAGGTCCGATTTCTATTTGTCGGGGACGGACTACTGCGGAGCAGGTTCGAAGCGCAGATCGAGAGCATGGGACTCAAGCACCATTTCATCTTTGCTGGACTAGTCCCTCCCGACACCGTTCCGCATTACCTAGGCGCGATGGACATGTTGGTTCACACATCGCTGAGAGAAGGTTTGGCGAGAGCGTTACCCCAAGCATTGTTGGCTGGAAAGCCGGCTATCAGCTATGACATCGATGGGGCCCGCGAAGTCGTCCGCAATGACGAAACTGGCGTTTTGCTGCCCCCGCGGGCTATCCAGCCGCTGGCCGACGCAATCGTGCAACTGGCTCGGTCGGCCGAGGATCGTATCCGCCTGGGCAGGGCAGGGCGTGACTTGTGTGAACCGCGTTTTGACCACCACGAAATGACACGTCAGATTCGAGAGCTGTACAAGCAAACGCTAGCCGAAAACAGATCAGCAGCCCAGATGGGCAAGCATTAAACAGCATTCATCCAGAAAAACGCAGAAAAGACAAGGAAGTCAGTGGGGCAGGGCAGCGGTAACCTTTTGCCAAACCGTCGCTTCAATTAAGATATCCGCTGCCGTTTGCCTAGGCTGTTTTGCGCCGACAATCGGTATTTGTTCGTTAATCCTCTTCTTCTGCTACCGTAACATAGAAGGCCAGCTTGCATGTCGAAAGTTCGCGACTTCCTGGGACCTTATCGATTAGCCCGACTTATTCGATTGGGAAGTGTTTGCCAAGTCTGGGAGGCAATCGAAGAGTCAAAAAACGAACGCGTCGCGTTGAAAGTGCTGCGCCCCGAACAACGTGGAAACAAGGAAGAAATCGGCTACTTGAAGTGGGAGTACGAAGTTGGCGCGCAGCTCAAGCACAAGAATATCATCAATATCAAGGACTTTGTTACGGACTCGGACACCCCTTTTTTGGTGCTAGAACTGTTCAGTGAACTGAACGTGAAAATGGCCCTTCGCCGCGGGCCTGAGATGATCGCTCACTTGGTTGACAAGATTTTTCTGCAAACCGCCGAGGCGCTCTACTACTTCCATTCCAAAGGCTTTATCCATTGCGACGTCAAACCGGACAACGTGCTGCTAGATCGCAATGGCGAGATCCGCTTGATTGACTTCACGATCGCCAATAAGAAACGCACAGGGCTCGGCAAGCTCTTCAGCATGAAACCCAAACTCCGTGGGACGCGATCGTACATGTCACCGGAGCAAATTCGCCGCGAGCACTTGGACGAGCGGTCCGACATCTATTCGCTGGGCTGCATGTATTATGAGATCTTGACGGGCAAGCTGCCTTTTACTGCTACGTCACCAAACGAACTGCTCAGCAAGCACCTCTCGGCTTCCATCCCATCGGCCCTTGTTCATAACGACAATATTTCGGCCGACTTCAATGCCGTACTGCGTTCCATGATGGCCAAGGATCCTAAGGATCGCCCGTCATCCATGTGGGAAGTGGTGAAAGCGGTTAAGGGCGTCAAGATCTTTAATCGTCCGCCGCGTTTGCCCGAGAAATCAATCTTCGATGATCTACCCATGGGCGGACGTGTTGAGAATCGCGAGCAGGCTGAACCAAAAAGCGACAAGCCGGCCGGTTCTTCCGACGACAAGAAAGAACAAACCGATGCGCCCAAGGCTGACCAAAAGCCGAGCGACCCAACGAAGAAGACTCCTTCCAAAAAAGACTCAGACGAAAAGAAAGACAAGAACAAAGGTAGTTAACCGATGAGCACAAACAACGAAAGTGGATTCTCCGGACCAGACTTTGAACTCCCGATTCTCGAAATCGAAGCCGAGATTCGAGCGGTCGAGCAAAGTGGCGAGGTAAGCAGCGCTGTCGAAGGTCGTCTTAAGTACCTGCGTCGCCAATGGACGGAAACGACTCGTTCAATTTACAGTTCGCTCAATCCCTGGCAGATCGTCCAGATTGCACGCCACAAAGATCGCCCCTACACTCGCGATTACCTCAATCTCGCATTCGATGAATTTATTGAATTGCATGGTGATCGTTTCTTCGGTGATGATCGCGCGATGCTCTCGGGATTTGCAAAGCTTGATCAGCACAAGGTCATGGTGATCGGTCATCAGAAAGGCCGGACTTACAAAGAACGAGCCGCCTGTCATTTCGGATGTGCCCATCCTGAAGGCTATCGCAAAGCAATGGTGAAAATGCGATTGGCAGAAAAGTACGGTCTGCCTGTCATCTGCTTTATCGATACGCCAGGCGCTTATCCTGGCGTGGGTGCTGAAGAGCGCGGCCAAGCTCAGGTCATTGCCGAAAGCATGTTCTTGATGAGTCGCCTCAAGACGCCAATCATTTGCGTTGTAATCGGTGAAGGCGGTTCAGGCGGTGCGTTGGGTATCGGCGTCGGCGATCGAGTCGCCATGTTGCAGTTTTCTTACTACAGCGTAATTAGTCCTGAAGGTTGTGCCGGCATCCTCTGGAAGAGCCATCAGTTTGCATCGAAGGCGGCTGAGGCTTTGCGGTTTACCAGCAAGCACCTGGAGCACCTGGGCGTAGTCGACGATGTGATTGAGGAACCGTTGGGCGGGGCGCACCGTGATCATAAGCAGATGGCCTTCCGGTTGAAGACGTATCTTGTCAAAACGCTGAATCAACTGGTCGCGATTGATCGTGAGCAGCTTGTGCAAGAACGCTACGACAAGTTTCGCAAGATGGGCGTTTACTTGGAGCGATTGGAAGATGGCCAGCTTCAGGCGGTGGGTACGTCGATCAGCGATGAACTTGCGATTTAATCTTGCGGCTTGAGGATGCGAGTTCAGTGCGTCGTGCAGCACGGCAGCGGCGTCAGGAGCAGAGCAGGCAAGCCCAGAAAACCCTCAGAGCAACGTCCGATAATGTTTCTTATGTTCGGTTCGGGCTGCAGATTTCCATAGGGATTCGCAAGTTCGCGAAAGCGGGCTGGACTGCCCTGCGACTGCTTTTCCAGGCCGCTCGGCCAAATCTCGCCGTCGTCGGTCGAGGCTTGTTGGCATCATGTTCTAGCAATGGTTTGGTTGAGCAGAACTCTGCCGCCTCACGGATAGGGCAAGACATTGTTGTTGTACTGTGGAGGCTGCGAGTACAACGTTCCACCTCGAACGTTGGGCGTTAGGTTTTGTGGCGTGTTAGCAGGCGTCGAGCCGCCAAAGAATTCCGAAGTGTTCGGAAGGGGGGCGTTAGGCGCCGGATTCCACCCCCCCTGCCCGTTGGGCTGATTCGGCTGGGGTTGAGGCCAACTGTTCAGCAGGTCACGCGCAGCACCCACGGCGTTGTTGAGTGTTTCTGGCGTAAAGCTTGGCTGGGAAGTTGGCGTGCCAAAAGGAGCTTGAGATCCGCTAGCTCCGCCCTGCCCGCCCAGCCAATTGCCAGCGATCTCGCTCGCTTGATTAGCAAGCTCGCTGTTCCAAGGAGAACTGGGCTGCGAACCGGAGTTCCATGGCGTCTGTCCCACCTCCAAAGAGCGTGGGTCGCTGGCGATCGAAGCGCCTTCCAGTTTCTGTCGCACTCGATCCAAGTGCGGACGAATAACCGTTTCGATTTCGGTTGGCAACACAATGCCTTCTGCCGCCGTTAGGAAAGTGCTGATATAGCGACCGCTCCGCGATTCGACGATCGCTTGCTGCTGTTGCTGGCCTAGTAGGGTCATCGCAAACATGGTGATCAGCAAGCAGAACATGACGCCTTTGCCCAAGCCAAACAAGGCGCCCATTTGACGGTCGAAATCTCGCAATCGAATTCGGTCAATTGAACCGCTGACCAATCGGAAAACGACCCAAATTGCAAACGAAGTTCCAGCATACAGAATGAGCATGGCAATAAAGGTATTCATCGGCGGATTGACTTGAATCCTGGGCGCGAGTTGGTCGCGGAAGTTGTAAGCAACAAAGTAGCTGACAATGATTGACGCCAGCGATGCAACTTGCCATGCAAAACCTTTGATCATGCCAAATAGCGTTGCGGCAGCTACCACCACCAGCATGATAATATCGTACGCTTGCATTCCGCTGTCTCTTAACTGCTTTGCGAATGGAATTGAAAATGAAACTGGTTGGGATCGCTGTCTGCCAGTCGCTGCCGACTATATGCGGAATACGGATGGAAAGAGAAGAGCAATCTACCGTATATCAAGGGCTAGCAATCGGTCGCGGAGCAAGGCAGGGCGATGTAAGTGACGATTCGCCGAAATCCGCCTTGTCTTGGATTCTGGAGGATTGTTAGGATCGTCTATTATGGCAAACTTCCAAACTCACATTAGCGTCAGTACGGCAGCCGGCGTAGTGTATGCGCTCGCGGGATATCGCTGGGGCATACCATGGGAAACGTGTGTGATTTCTGGCGGCTTATGCAGCGTGTCCGGTATGCTTCCCGATCTTGATAGCGACTCGGGGATTCCACTGCGTGAGGCGGTCGGGTTCTCATCCGCTTTTGTGCCAATGTTGATGGTAGACCGATTGCAGCGAATCGGCTGCAGTCACGAGATGATGGTCTTGATTGCAGGAGCTGTCTATCTTCTGATACGTTTTGGTTTGGCTGAACTCTTCCGGCGCTATACGGTGCACCGGGGTATGTGGCATAGTGTTCCAGCAGCTCTGTCGTGCGGCATGTTTGCTTTTCTTGTGGTTTCCTGCGAAGACATGTCGATTCGACTCTTTAAGACGATGGCGGTCGTGTTGGGTTTTGCATCGCATTTGATCTTGGACGAGATATGGTCTGTCGACTTCAAGCGCGGCAACTACGTTTTCAAAAGCAGCTTTGGATCGGCCCTCAAGTTTTGGGGATCCAATACGCGAGCCAATCTCGTAAGTTATGGTCTAGTGATCGCCCTGGGAGTCTTGGTTTACCAAGACCAAGGCTTCATGGAAAAGTTTGGTCATCAGCGATCCGATGTTCCTCATACCGCATGGCAGGTCATTCAATCCTTTTGGGAGAAAGATCCGCCAGCCGAAACGATCAATCGTTAGCTCCCTGGAGGTTGCGGCTATCGAGCCAGAATGTCACGGGGCCGTCGTTGAGCAAAGTGATCTGCATGTCTGCTGCGAAGATCCCCTGCTCTGTCGGTACATTCGCGGCGGCGAATTTTTCGCAGGCTTCTAAATATAATTGCTTAGCCAAGCTTGGCTCAGCCGCTTGCGTAAAGCCGGGTCGACGACTACGACAATCGGCGAATAAGGTGAACTGGCTAACCACCAGCAACGAGCCGCTTACATCCAACACCGATCGATTCATTTTGCCTTGTTCATCAGCAAACGCTCGCAGTTTGAGGATGCGGTCAACCATGAAATCAACATCCGCGCTAGAGTCCCCCTGCCCTACCCCGAGAAACACCAGCCAGCCCAATTGGATTTGGCCCACGATCTGAGCGTCAACTTCGACACGGGCGTGTCGCACTCGTTGTAACAAAGCTCTCATAAACTGCTTTCAAAAATGGTAGGTCGTTTCAGTCCGCTGTTGAATCGGGTTACAATAGCATGATTATGCTTCAGGTCGTAGATCGGCTTTAAAGTCGCTTTGCTAGAAAGACTTCCGACAACATGCCTATCGATTATGTTTGTCCATTCTGCCATGCCAAGTTCCTGGTCGACGATATTTATCGTGGCCAAACAGGTCCATGCGCTGAATGCGGCAAGAAGATTAAGATTCCCGGTCGTTCGCAAGGCGACGCGTCAGAACTGGAAGCAAACCAGCGTTTTGAAGCCCTGCAAAAGCGGCAGGTACGCGCTTCGTGGATTCGCATCGGTGTTTCCGCATTCGCAGTGACAGTTGCGGTTTCAATTCTGTATTTAATGGCGATCGTGATCTTGCCACAAATTGGCAAGTTATCGACGCGTCGAGATGCAGCCAAGAGCTTAGGCAATCTCCAGAAGATCGCAAACGCGCTGAATCAATACGCAGCCGAGCATGGCTCGTATCCGCCGCCAGTTGTTTATGACGCGGCGGGACTGCCGCTTTACAGTTGGCGAGTGCTGATCCTGCCTCAGCTAGGCTACGATGCACTTTATCGAGAATTCGACTTGAGTCAGAGCTGGGATGGGTTCAAGAACATTAACCTGCTGATGCGGATGCCATCGGTCTACAAGTTGGATGGAACGCAGCAAGTCTTGTTCGCCAGTGAAACGGCCGTGAGTTTGGTTGTCGGTCCAGGCACGTTATTTCCAACCGCTGGGCCGCTAGGTCCGGATGATGTCAGCGATATGCCTGAGACAACCATCTTGGTGACCGAAGCGATTCGTACCAACAATACCTGGATGGCACCCGAAGATTGCACCCTGTCGGCGACCACACAAGTCGGCACTATGCCTGGCTCGGATATCGGTACATCACGGGATGGAATTGCACTTGCAGTCAGCGTCGATGGTGCACCGCTAGTGATTCCGTCCGATATCAACGCCACCAAACTGCGAGGCTTGATCACGCCGCGTGGCGGAGAATTCTTGGAGCCGCAGACGTATGCACCAGAGCGGATCGGCGACTACATCCAGCGTTAAATGAAGCTACGCCTAAAGCAACTTGACGTAGCCGTATGATCCAGCCAATTGACCGATCGATCGATTGGCGTTGGATTTCCATTCTGGTCACTTTCGCAATTACATACGACCACGAGTTTTCGCTTGTACGCGTATGGGTAATGAATTGATTCGCAAGAACCCTTGTGCATCGGTTTGATTGTAGTCTTCTTCGCCGCCTTCCATGGTTGCAATCGACTCCGAGTACAAAGAGTTGGGACTGCTACGCTCCACGACCGACATGTTGCCTTTGTACAGCCGCAGCGTAATTGAACCACTTACAAACTTGTGGCTTTCCTGAATGAATGCCAGCAAGGCATCCATTTTGGCACAGTACCAGTAACCGTAGTAAATCATCTCGGCCACTTCGGGGCTTAAACGATCTCGCAGGTGAATCAAGTCGCGATCCAGAGTCAGTTGTTCCATTTGCAACGCGGCGAAATAAAGCAGTGTCATGCCGGGAGCTTCATAGACACCCCTGCTCTTCATCCCCACAAATCGGTTCTCAACGATATCGATACGGCCAACCCCATTTCGACCCGCGATATCATTGAGGCTGGTGACAACCTCCAATGGGCTCATCGCAGTTCCGTTGACTTTGGTGGGAATCCCATTTTCAAATTCAACACTCACGTCTTCGGATTGTTCGGGAGCTTGCTGGGGCGAGACCGTCATGCCGAAATCGATATTCTCGACCCCACAGACATCTAATTGTTCGAGAACGCCGGACTCATAGCTAATGTGCAAAACATTCTCATCGGAGCTGTAGGGTTTCTTGGTCGTCGCTTTAACGGGGATATTGTTCGCTTCACAATAAGCGATCATCTCGGTACGGCCGGGAAATGCTGCTCGGAAAACAGGGTCACGCCAAGGTGCATAAACTCGAATGTTCGGATCCAGTGCCGCCGCAGCCAATTCGAAACGGCACTGATCATTGCCCTTGCCCGTCGCCCCATGGACGTAAACTTCCGCGCCCACCTTGCGCGCGACTTCCACGCAGACTTTGGAAATCAGAGGACGAGCGATCGAAGTTCCCAGCAGATAGATGCCTTCATATTTTGCTTGCCACATCAACGCTGGGAAAGCGAAGTCGCGGACCAGTTCCTCTCGTGCATCAATAAGTTCAGCGGATTTGGCTCCCAGACGACGCGCCTTTTCCATGATCGCTTGACGATCCTCGCAAGGCTGGCCAAGATCAACGTAAACGGCGTGAACTTCATAGCTTTGGTCAATCAACCATCGCATCAAAACACTGGTATCCAAGCCACCTGAATAAGCCAAAACACATGCCGTCATTTGCTCTACCTCAACAGCTCTACTCACGCCAAGAGTAGCCGAATGTAAACTACCGAATTAATAAACGCTGCCAAACCCTGACAACTCCCACTAAACTAGCCTGATTTGAAGAAACATCAATGACCACCCCTGCCCTGCCCCGGAATTCTATAGACCAAGCGATCGAAGCCTTTCAGAAAAATCAAATTGGCCCCGTCGAGCTGGCCGAATCGATTTTGGTCGCCGTGGGATTGGAAAGCAGCCTGCCGGTCAAGATCGATAGCGACCGGGCTCGCCGGTGCGGTTTTCCAGAGGTGATTTTTGCAGAGGGAAAATCTGTCGACAATTTAACTCTCGCGATCGAGAACCAACTGCGAGGCCTGAGTGCTTCATCGCAAGAGCAGTCAGCGGTGCAATCGGTGTTCGTAACTCGGGTGAATGTTGAACAGGCCCGCCATATCGCCGACAGGTTCGCCCATGTGGCTTGGAGTTCGCAATCCAGAACTTTGCGAGTCGGGCATGATGAACCGTCGGTGACCAGCCGCCATTCGGCCGACGCGCCACAGGCGACCAGAAAGGTGAACGTCATCTGTGCTGGCACGGCAGACATGCCCGTCGCTCTAGAAGCTCAAGAGACCCTCCATTGGATGGGCGTCCCGAATCGATTGATTGCCGATGTGGGAGTTGCTGGCTTGCATCGTTTGCTCAGTCAACTGCCCAACTTGCGCGATGCAGTGGCTTGTGTTGTGATCGCAGGGATGGAAGGAGCATTGCCTAGTGTGCTGGGCGGTTTGGTCAGCACACCTGTCATCGCGGTTCCCACGAGTGTGGGTTACGGAGCGAACTTCCAAGGACTCGCTGCACTCTTAAGCATGATTAATAGCTGTGCTGCCAACGTCTGCGTTGTCAACATTGACGCGGGCTTCAAAGGCGCCTACATCGCAGGCTTGATGAGCCACGAACCGTAATGCCGAACGCGAACCTCCATGAGAGTTTGGCCAGCAAGGTTTCCCCGCAGCCGTTGTCGCCTCTGGCTCTGTTGGTAATCCTAAGATTGACCAACTGCAAAGTCGACTTTATCGTAAACTTCACTGACGGTCAGTTCACTATCGATTGCATCCAAAATGATCTTGCCGTCAATCCCTTGGCAACTTTTCAAGTTCCAACTGCCGTGGGTGGATCGGGTAAAGCAATCGATCGAGTGCCGATCTTGGGCAATCAGGACGAAATGCATCAAGCTAGGAATGGTTCGGTAATGTTCGAACTTCTTTCCACGATCGTACGCTTCCGTGGAATCGGAAAGGACTTCCACTAGCACCACGGGATTCAGCAGCACATCGCCCGCATCAGACTCAAGCTGAGGCTCGCCGCAGACGACCGAAAGGTCCGGGTAGGTGTATAAGCCGGTTGCTTCGATTCGCAGCCTCAAATCGCTTGGATAGACTCGGCACGGCTTTTTTTTGAGCTGCTCACGAAGGCTAGAGCCTGCGTTAAGGACGATCAAGTTATGGTTGGCAGAAGCGCCGGCCATCGCGAACATCTCACCGCGAAAGTACTCCGACCGAAAATCGGCTTTTCGCTCACGTTGCAAGTATTCTTCAGGAGTTATGTAAGGCTTGGGTACAGTTGACATCAGGCGTCATCCAAATAATTTTAGTTCCGATCTGCGCTTTTGAATTATAGCCAAACATTGCAATTCTGGCTAACAATCTCCCCCGCTGTGATTTGGAGCAGAAACGCCCATCGAACTATAACCTCGATATCACCGCTAGCGAAAGTCAGTACAACGCCCAAGGTACCGTCAAGCCGAAGGCTTTGTCACAATTGCTGCCGTGGCCGATTCGGCCACAGTCTGCGTTTGCAGTTATTCCCTTAGTTCCGGAGTGCCGAGATTAATGATTTGTGCCAGCCCTTCGGGCTTATCGGTCTCAGTGAACCCCAAAGTCCGGTGGCCTGCGGCACACCGGCAGTAATTGCCCTGGCCCTTCAGGCCGCCACCTCAATATTCTGCCAAATATCCCGCCCATCTCGCACCGCCGCTCAACTGTCATTCTCTATAATGGCAGACATGCCCTCTCAAGCCACGCTACTTCCGGTTAATCCCACATCGCATCGAGCAACCTCGACTATCGATTAGGCTTTGGCGTGCGCTCAGGATGTCACTTATTTGAACGCCACTGTTTCATTCAATGATTCTTTTTCTTTCCAGGCAAAGTCATCTGACGCATCAGTCTCAAATAGCAAGTCATCACAACACGAGTCCGCAGCCGCCAACTTCACTTGCACATCCTCATCGCTCATCAGCGACAGTGATTGGCCTTCACAAGTTGCACTAGCGCAGCATCGCAACCAGCAGTACTCGATCTACGCTATGACCAATTCCAGCGGCAGCGTCATAGAGCGCTACGCCTATACCGCTTACGGTCAGCCAACAGTGCTGAATGCATCTGGTGCAGTCATAGCTACCAGCGCTTATGACAACAGGTTCACTTATACCGCTCGTGAATGGGATCATACCGTCGGCTTGCATTACTTCCGAGCAAGGTGGATGAGTGGGAATAGTGGAAGGTTTTGCACAAGAGACAAGCTCGCATATCACGACAGCTTTTTGCTTTACATTGCCAAATTCGGCCTTAATTCGGTTGACCCCTCTGGGAACTGTGTGGAGTGCTGCTGTTGCCCAAACAAGCTGCAATATCACTATGATTCGGCGATTCGCCCAGGATCAGTAATCAACACCTGTTCGCCTCCACCTGAGGGGAAGAAATTCAATGTAGCGGGCGATAGTAGTTATGGCGATCAGTTCTTCATTGAACTTGACTACTCATTCTTAGGAGAGTCGAACGGGGGCGCCTGCACTTTGAGTTGGATAGAAACCAGTTCAATAGCCATTGGCGGTGTATTGGACATGGAAGCAAAGAAGCCATACGAACAAAAGGGAAGAGTGGACTCCGTGATGTTCGATCGTTATGATAAATCAATGCAAGACACATCTTGTCCGAGCATAAGCAACTCCACCTTCATTCGTGACTGCCCGTTGACACCTTTACGGCAGCAGAGCGATGACCGAGTATTGTGCATCGAGATTACAGTTAAAGGAACATGTGAATCATGCAAAGATAAACCGCTAAAGTTGTTTATAAAACAAGTTTGCCAATTCAATGGAGGAAGTCCAAAGTGTACGTTGGAGGAATCGAAAGGAGACTGTAGACATGAGACTGGGTTTACGCCAAATTCAGAAGATATACCGCAAGCGGTGGAATAGTCTTTCAGCTCGATCCCAGCTGTGCTTGCTAGCGAACTCGCTTCGACGAACAAGCTTCCAAATGTTTGCGAGCGTCTGCGTTTGCAGTATGCTTCTTCAGGCAAGTAAGTGCAAAGCTGACAGTGAGATACAAATAGTCAATCGAATCTGTGATTCAGGTGAAATTGAAAAAGTGTCTTCATCTGTTGCTGGTCTCATGATCTATTCCTACGATGACATTGATGATATTGTTACCGGTTTGGCTGGCTCGCGAGATCTACGAAACATTTTGGAACTGTTGTGTCGTGAACTGTCCTCAAAATCGCCTTCGTCTCGCAGGCGCGCATGCTATGCAATACAACGTATAGTCAAATTATATAGTCAATCAGACCCCATCGTTCTTGCCTATATTTTAGGGCGATTAGTCGAGCGCGGTAATTCCGAAGCTGATTCCGAGGTGCAGATTGTTTTCAGGGAAGCGATCAATGTTGTTTCTCGAGTTATTTGGAAAGAAGACTATAGGAATCATTTACGGGAAATTGACACCAAGATTTCAAGCAGGTACAGGATTTCATGGTAAGATTTCTGCAATAGTTCACCAAGTAAGAGATAGTAACGAGTGAATAAAACGGCTGCGAACTGTGGATGGTCCTTCTCCCCAGCTTTGCAGTTCTTCAATGTTTTCTCTACAGAATTACCAGGTACTAATCTAATTCTGAGTAGCTGTTTACAGGGCTCAAGAACGAGCTAGAACGCAGCTCAATGGCCACAGTTTGTGTTGATGATTGTTCATTCAATGCGGATTTCCCAAGCTGATATGGATTTTTGAATTGCTCAGCCACTAAAGGCAAGTTGCTCGCGTAACTCAGTTCGAATTGCTGATAGTCTTTCATCATGCTAGACCTCTGGCAGCGGTAATTGGACATCCAACTGTCCATTGCATAACAGGTAGCTGCAAGCGGTAAGGACGCGAGCGTCATCCGACAGCAACTCAACATCGAAGGCCACGAAGGCATTGGCTTTTGATCGAAGCAACTGAGCATCTGCGAAACTCAGTTGCTTGAACCTTATGTTCTTGCGTGCCTTGGTACAGACCTCTCGCACGCGATCGTCCAGCGATGTCCATTCTTGTAGGCCGGAACGAACAAACAATTCAGTGCCGGAACTTCGAACGACTTTCTACCCAGACGGACTCTAATTGCCAATTTCATCAGAAACCTGTTTGTGCTGTTCCGGCAGATCGCGTTCTTGTTCCGGCCTACGCAGCTCTTGGAAGCCCATGCCCTCCGCTCCGCATTGTTGGCATTGCCGTGCGTGAGCAACTTGCCATCAATCCCACTGGCTTGTCCAGTGGATCGTTGGGTTTCTCGCTACACCAAAGAGTCCGCCATAACGGGAATCCCACCGGCTCGTCCGGTGGATCGTTCGGCTTCTTGCTTTGCAGTAACGACTTTAGCAAGAAACGGAACGATCTCCTGGGCAAGCCAGGAGCATTAGTGGTAGAGGGGTTGTTTGTTCGTAGGGATGTAGCGAGAAACGTAACAATCTCCCGGACAAGCCGGGAGCATTTGAAAGACAGAAGACCAAGGCACATCGTTCGGAGATCGCGGGCTCTGAGCGACCGTTGGGCTTGCCCCAACGCATCGCAACAGGATTGGTGTGCTAAGCCTCGTGCCAACCCCCACCCCTTTTCCGGTTGGCCGCACAGCGGCCAACCAAAAATGATCGGTAAGTGTGAGGCGTTTGCTCTTAGCGCACCAATCCTATTGCGAAGACTGGGCACAAGGCCCAGCTTCACTTTCCAAACGCCGCTGCTTCGCAGCTCTGACGGGTGCCTAATGCATTTGCATTCGCCCTCCTCCGAATAGCTCGGTCAGTTCGTGCGGCGCAGTGAAGACGACGTGATAGTACTTGGTGTCCAGCTCCCAGGACTGGATCGTATCGAGCCATTTCTTACGCTTAAGCCAACCGCAGTTGGGGCAATGACGGTTGGAGCATGGCGGATACAGAATGCGTATGTCTTTGCCAGCAGTGGTTGGCGGTGCGAAAAAAGTCGAATGAACGGGAACTCAGATGCTAGGAATACACCGCAAGAGTTGGGAGTTTCGCCAGAGTTGCCTTCAAAATAGTTGTTCATTCATCCTCTCGCGGTTCTCTTTTCTCTCGCGGTGAAAAAAAGGCGAATGATCTGGCAGTACTTGAAGGATATTTTGCATCGCGTACTAGCAGGCGAGACTCAATACGAAAAGCTTTTGCCGGACGTATGGAAGCAGGAGCATCCCGAAGCGATTCGCCAGTACCGGGCAGAGGAAAGCCGCTATAAATCGCACCGCAAGCAGATAACACGAGCCCGCAGGATCATCTCCGCCAAACTCAAACGCCAGCAAACCCAGGGCCAATCCAACTAACCCCAACAACTGGTTGTGGTGGACGCTTACTCTTGCCATTTAATCCAGCGGTAAGCTTGGAGCTTCCCAAAGCGGAAGTTCGCTTGCCCATGAATTACTTAACGGAGTCCGAGGTCGAACTGTTGATCAATCAGCCTGATGTGAAAGATGAGCTTGGCATCCGTGACCGAGCTTTGCTAGAGATCTTTTACTCCAGTGCGATTCGTCGCCAGGAGCTATTGTCGCTTGGGGTTTATGACATTGATCGCAGTCGTCGGTTGTTGATGATCCGCTTGGGCAAGGGACGTAAGGATCGCGTGGTACCGATTGGTGTGCGAGCCTTGCAGTGGCTTGAAAAGTATTTGGCCGATGTGCGTCCTTGGTTGCTGGCCGGTCATGGTCGCAAGCGATTGGGGCCAGCGGCATTGCCAACAGATCGAATCTTCTTGAGCAACACGGGCAAACCGCTGCTGCCCGGTCAAGCTTCGAAGATGGTGCGAGACTATTTGGATCAGGCGGGGATTCACAAGAGCGGCGCGTGCCATGTGATTCGTCACACGACGGCAACGTTGATGCTTGAGAACGGCGCTGACTTAAGAAGTTTACAGACGTTGCTGGGCCATGCGAATTTGAATACGACTCAGATCTACACGCACGTGACCATCGATCGCTTGCGTAAAGTGCACGACGCCACGCATCCGGCTAAACCAGATGTCGAAGGCACCTCAGCAACTCCACCCGCTGAGTAGCTCAGCGACTCCGTTCGCTGAGTAACCCGTAGCTCAGAGACTCCGTTCGCTGAGTAGCAGTAGCTCAGCGACTCCGTTCGCTGAGTAGTATGTAGCTCAGCGACTCCGCCTTCTTCGTTTAACCGTCAGCCGCTAGGCGTACGCGTTCTTCTTCACCCTCTCGCTTGCGGGGAGGGTCGGCCGCGAGTTCCGCGAGCGACCGGGGAGGGCGAGCCGCCTACGCGTCCACTTGCCAATTGACCTCGAGGCACCTGCCTCATCAAGCCAACGGCTTGTCACAATTGCTGCCGTGGCCGATCCGGTCACGGTTTGCATGCGCAGTTGATCCCTCAGGCCCGGAGGGCCAAGACAATTGATTTGCGCCAGCCCTTCGGGCTTATCGGTCTCAAGGAACCTCAAAGTCCGGTGGCCTGCGGCACACCGGCAATAATTGCTACGGCCCTTCAGGCTGCCACCTCAATATTCTGCCAATTATGCCGCCCATCTCGCACCACCGCTCAACTGTCATTCTCTATAATGGCAGACATGCAGTCTCAATCCTCATCACTTCCGGTTAAACACTTATCGCATCGAGAAATCTCGCTTAGCGATTGGGATACGTTGTGCGATCAGAATGCCCCTTATTTGAACGCCACTGTTTCATTCAATGGTTCTTTTTCTTTCCAGGCAAAGTCATCTGACGCGTCAGTCTCAAATAGCAAGTCATCACAACACGAGTCCGCAGCAGCCTGCTTTACTTGCACAGCCTCATCGCTGATCAGCGTCAGTGATTGGCCTTCAGAAGTTGCACTAGCGCAGCATCGCAACCAACAGTACTCGATCTACGCTATGACCAATTCCAGCGGCAGTGTTGTAGAGCGCTACGCTTACACCGCTTACGGCCAGCCAACAGTGCTCAACGCATCTGCCTCAGTCGTAGCTACCAGCGTTTATGACAACAGGTACACCTATACCGCCCGCGAATGGGATCATACCGTCGGCTTGCATTACTTCCGAACTAGGTGGATGAGCGGACATAGTGGAAGGTTTACGGGGAGAGATCCGATTGGGTATGCGGACGGCGTAAATAGCTACATGTATGTGGCAGCTCGCCCCTTATGCAGTACTGACCCATATGGTTTGTTTGTGTGCCCTTCCACAACAATTTGTACTCAAGTAGGTCTCACGTATGATCACGGTACTCCGTACAGGGGCGAGAAAATTCCTGGGCCAACTTGGTGGGGTCCGTGGGGAAACCCGAAAGTGGTGCCCGGGGTCATAGCTACTGCCACCCCCGCTTGCGAATGGAGTCGCTACGAGTATACCGACTATCAGCGCTACAAGGTTCGAACGGTATACATGGATATGCTTTGTAAGAAGTTTTCAACGTATATGGGTGGACCATGCTCATGCACAAATCCTATAGGCTGTTTATGCGAGCCATCGGGCACCTTAGTAGACTGGTGGGAAGAGCGGATACTTCAATGGACTGAGGTTGTAAAAGATGGTACAGAGATGGTTCCAGGAAAGATGCAAACAATACGTACGCAGGGCATCTGCACACCTGGGGGCTCATGCATATGCGCGCATCCAGACGGAATCGCTGGCAACCCACAAAAAAATCCACGTCCGACTCCGCCAAGCTTTCCTTCCTCAGGCAATCCACCTCGGCCGGGGGGCCCATATCCCACGAGTCGTTAAAGTACGTAGTTTGCCCTACGAGATTTTCTCCATAACAAATATAAGTATGTCATTTTATTTAAAAATAAGCCAGATTTGTAAGACGAAGATTTGTTGCCTCGTCGTATTTGTTTTTTCGTTTTCAAATATGCTTGGATGCTCTAATCGATCGGTCGAGCCGTCGCTGGTTTTCAAAAGCTTTAAAGGCGTTGGTGAAACCGCATCCCCAGAAGTATGGATTGTTTTTTACACACCAGCAAAGTCCGTCGTTGGTCCACAGCATGAACTTGCCCCCGATGAAAATCGATATTTGTTTATCGCAAAATTTCCGGAGGATGAGTTCGATAATGCTTCAAGAGCGGACCTTTCTGGACAAGCCTTTGATTTGATATGGCAGAATCGAAATGGTCAAAGAAAAGTAAGGACGTCGAACATTGCAACATTCGTTTATAATTCGATTTCGGGGCAATTCGTTGAAGTTGCAACAACACCAGAACTGTCTGAGTTACTGCCTGAGCTAGACTCTGGCGTCCCAACGTTTGAAAAAGTTCGCTTAGCGATGGAGTCCACCAAGTAAGAGATAGCAACGAGTGAGTGAAACGGCTGCGAGCTGTGAATGGATCTTCTCCCCAGCTTTGCGGTTTCTCAATGTTTTTCTCTACAGAATTACCAGCTACTAATCTAATTTTGAGTAGCTGTTTGCAGGGCTCAAGAACGAGCTAGAACGCAACTCAATGGCCACAGTTTGTGCTGATGATTGTTCATTAAATGCGGATTTCTCTGGCTGATACGGATCTTGGAATTGCTCAGCCACTAAAGGCAAGTTGCAGTAGTAATTCGAAACATGAATCTTGTTAGCGAAGCGGGCTATGATTTGAACGCCCCCTCTCGGATCGCAAGACTCGCCACTCTCCCGGAAGGGAGAGTTAAGCAACTCTTTCAACTTAAATCTCTGGCAACGGTAGATGGGTATCTGATTGATTGATGCAGCTCATGCGACTGCAAGCGGTAAGGACTCGAGCATCATCTGTCAGCAGTTCTACATCGAACGCTGAAAAGATGTTGGCTTCTGATCGAAGCAACCTCGCATCTTCGAAGCTCAGTTGCTTGAACCTCATGTTCTTGCGGGCCTTGGTGCAGACCTCGCGCACGCGATCATCCAACGATGTTCATACCATGGCGAAGTCTTGTATGCCGGAACGAACAAACAATTCAGTGCCGGAACTTCGAACGACTTTCTACCCAGACGGACTCTAATAGCCAATTTCATCAGAAACCTGTTTGTGCTGTTCCGGCAGATCGCGTTCTTGTTCCGGCCTACGCAACTCTTGGAAGCCCATGCCCTCCGCTCCGCATTGTTGGCATTGCCGTGCGTGAGCAACTTGCCATCAATCCCACTGGCTTGTCCAGTGGTTGGTTGGGTTTCTCGCTACAGCAAAGAGCCCGCCATAACGGGAATCCCACCGGCTCGTCCGGTGGCTCGTTCGGTTCCTCGCTAGTTAACCTCGCTCTCTAGCAAGAAACGGAGGGATCTCCTGGGCAAGCCAGGAGCATTAGCTTTTTAGCGATCCGAGGGGGCCGACCCGTGTAGCAAGAAGCGGAACTATCTCCCGGACAAGCCGGGAGCATTAACCTTCGCGCACCAATCCTATTGCGAACTCTGGGCACAAAGCTCGGCCTCGCGTCGATGCGTGCGTCGCACCGCGATCCCAATCCCACCCGGCTCCGTTGGGCTAGTCGCTGATCTTAAGCGTCGGCTGCAGCGTCGACTGCTAGGCGTACGCGGATAGTAGCAAGAAAGGTTTAGACACCGCAGGCACCAAAATAGTGGCATGCGTAGGGAACTCCGTCGCATCGAGGCTTCTTTGGGGCTTTCGCGATTGGGCTAGTACCCTAGAATCTCCGCTTTACATTGCTTTTTCGGTTCTAGGGCGGCAAGTCGCATGAGAGTTTTGATTGTTGGTCAGGGTGGGCGTGAACACGCGCTGGCGTGGAAGATTTCGCAGAGCCCTCGGATTCAAAGATTGTGGGTTGCCCCGGGGAACGCTGGGACGGCCATGGAATGCGAAAACGTGGATATCTCGGCAACCGATATCGCTGGCATCGTGGCCTTTGCGAAGAAGGAAAAAGTTGACTTAGTGGTCGTCGGCCCCGAAGCTCCTCTGTCGCTGGGGCTGGTCGATGCTCTCCAGTCCGAGAAAATCCGAGCTTTCGGGCCCAATCGCGCCGCCGCCCAACTGGAGTCGAGCAAAGTTTTCTGCAAACAACTGCTCCGTCAAGCCGACGTGCCGACCGCAGACTATCAATCATTCCGCGATGCCGACGACGCGATGCGGTACATCAAATCGCGTTACCCTAACGAATATGATAAGGCGCCGATCGTCGTCAAAGCAGACGGCTTGGCTAGCGGCAAAGGCGTTATCGTCTGCTCGCGCCGCAGCGATGCACTTGATGCAATCGACCGGATTTCCCGCAAGCAAGAGTTCGGTGCCGCGGGCTCGCAAATGGTCATCGAAGAACGTCTCGAAGGTCCGGAAGTCAGCGTGCTGGCCATCACCGATGGTAAGACCATTGTTGTCCTGCCACCGGCTCAAGATCACAAGCCTGCTTATGATAACGACAAAGGCCCCAACACCGGTGGCATGGGGGCGTACTGCCCTACCCCGATCATCGATGATGATACTTTGGCGATGATCGAAGAAGATGTTTTGGTACAAACCATCCACACGATGAAGCGCAATCGCAAACCGTTTCAAGGAGTTCTGTACGCTGGGCTGATGATGACCAAATCTGGCCCAAAGGTTCTCGAATTCAACGTGCGGTTTGGCGACCCCGAATGCCAGCCGCTGCTCATGCGCCTCAAGAGCGATCTGCTGGATTTGTTGGAAGCGACTGTCGACGGTTGCTTGGATTCCATCGAACCGCCGCAATGGGATCCGCGGCCTGCGATCTGCGTAGTGGTAGCTTCGGAAGGTTATCCCGGCGAGTATCAAACGGGGCGTGAGATCACTGGGATCGCTGCCGCAGATCAGTTGTCCGATGTCAAAGTCTTTCATGCGGGAACCAAATTGCAGGATGGCAAAGTGCTGACCGATGGCGGGCGTGTCCTTGGCGTAACAGCCATCGGCAACAGTATTTCCGAGGCCAAATTGCAAGCGTACACTGCGGTGCAAATGGTGCGCTGGCCAGGAGCTTGGTGTCGAAAAGATATCAGCGACAAAGCGCTGCGATAATCGTACCGCTGAGGTTCGTTGCTAAGTCGACGGAGTAATTTCGCTGGCGGATGATTCTTCCAGCAGGACTTCTCGCGTGCCTACTCGCTCGCGAGTGCGCTCCGACTGAACGTCATCAGACATCAAGATGCGTTGAAAGAATAGCATGAGCAACGTGCACAGGTAGCGCCGTCCCATCTCTTGCATTCGCAAGTTGGACGAACCCCAGGTGCGGCCTTCCCATCCGATCGGAATCTGCGCAATCTTATAACCGCTGATCAGGGCACTGAGCGAGATCTCCAATGTGATATTGAAATGGCAGGACCGATAGGGACCGCAGCGTTCGATAACATCGCGGCGGTAAGCTTTGAATGCGTTGGTCAAGTCATTGAATTTGGTCCAAAACATCCAGCGGATCGCTTGGTTAACAATGCGATTGACGATAAGTTTCAGTTGTGGATAGTTCTTTACGACAGAGCCTTCTACGAATCGTGACCCAAAGACACAATCGTAGCCTTCTTCTATTTTTCGATAGTACTTCAAGGCATCGGACGGGTGGTCTGATAAATCAGCCATGTAGATGATGACAACTTCGCCTCGCACGAACTCTAGTCCCGTGCGAATCGCGCGGCCAAAACCGCCTGGCGGAGTTCGGCGAACCAGTCGAATGGTGGGCCAGCGAGATACCAGCTCCAACACGCGTGCTTCAGTCTCATCTTTGCTATTATCGTTGACAACAATGACTTCGGTTGGAATCTGATGTTGGTCGACCAGGTAGGACATCAGTTGCGTTAGGCAGGGGCCGATATTCTGCTGCTCATTATGAGCGGGAATGACAATGGAGAGTAAAGGCGGCGGGCTCATCGAGGTTCATTGGTCCTGGGTCTTCTTCGTATAAACGTCCACGAAACTCTTTTGAAGTATGGTTGGATCGCCATACTTCGCAATGAGTTGACCGTGATAGTCGGCCGCCCAAGAATTGTCGCGGCCTTCCCATGATAACAACATGTAATCATATGCAAGATCGCTGGTGCTCCAATATTTTTCTTGCTCTTGTGCCAGCAGGGTTTGGCGGCCGCTCAAATAGACGTCGAAGACGAAGGAAAGGTCTGCGAGAAATACGCCTTCCTGAGGTAGGTCTTTTAGCACTTTGGCAATGAATCGGCTGCCATGATAGTCCTCCTCCAACCAATGCTGCAGGTATAGGTACGATGACCTCAGCCCCGCTCCCGGTACCATGCACAGGCCTAAGGCAACGACGATCGCTGTCTTGGCGACCTTGGGCCAAGGCTGCTGTAGTGACCGCACGAACCAATCGCAAACCGCTCCCAGAAGCACAAAACAAAAAACCGTGGAGTACATCCAGTAGCCTTTGGTGGGATGAATGCCGGCGATTGTCGCGGTCAAATACCAACTGCTCCATACCCACGACAGTATCAGGATCGCTCGCGAGCGTTCGGCTGTCTGCCATAACCAAAGGCTGCCCAGCAGCAACCCGATGACGCTCAAGACTACTTGAAATCCACCCGCAAACTCCATCAGCAGTATCGCATGATGTTGCAGGTAGGGAAAAGGCCACGCCAACCGCGATACCAGTCCAGGCCCAGCTCGATCGACGACATTGGAGAAGAACTGGCTGCGAAACTCTTCTGGGAAAGCGATAATCAGTGGCACCCAAGCGGCAGCAACAACTGCGGTGGAACTGCCCAGCAGAATGACTTGCAAGAAACGACGCTTGAGTTCACCCGATAGCAGTGCGAACGCAGCGCCGGATTGAATTACAAACACCAACGCGAAGGGATGGAACAAGATGCCTAAACCGTTCAACGCCCCCACGATGATCACTTGGCGATACGAAAGGTTCGCTCCGTAGGTAAAAAAGATCAACGCGATGACTAGTCCACATAGCACACACAACAAATCGGGTCTGGCGATTATGGCGGTGAACAACAGAGGACGCGAGACTGCTACAAGCGACGCCGCAAGCACACTGCCAAACGTGCTGACATTAAATCTGCGAGCGATCGCATAGGTCAAAAGGATGGCCGCCATGCCGCCAAAGAATAGCGGCAGTCGTGACGTTGGGTATCCGGCGGGAAGGACTGCGTAGAAGATCGCTTGGCAATAGAACAGACCGGGTGGCAACGCCATCATGCAGCGATCGGAGCCAGCAAAAAACGTTTCTCGATTCTTCGTTGGCAGGTAAGGAATGCGAGGGATTCCCTCTTGCCAAACGGTCAAGCCAGGTACGGAGAAGAACTGTTCGTCCTGCCCACCGGCCTGATGGATCAAAGGGGGCAGACGCAGCAAGATATACAAGGCGATTGGCAGCAAGACCCAAACCCAAGTCCATGGTTTTTTAGAAGCTGCGGTTTGGTCCTCCATCTACATTGTCGCCTTTAGCCAATCGGGATTCTGCAAAGCATGGTCGGCGATCTCACTTAAGATGTGATCGGCGGGAATGCTTGGCTGCCAATCCCACGCGGCTTGTGCCAACCTAGCGTCTAGCACGATCCAAGGCAAATCGAACTTACGCGGCGCGGCGTCCGCTGCTATCTCTTTTGCCCCAAACCGGCGGTCACACCACTGCGATAGCTGCTTGAGTGAATAAGCCGACTGCAGGCCGCCGCTGACGTTCGTAATGATAGGCTTGCTGGCATCGTCGCCGGCGACGATTTGCTTCTCGACAAGTTTAGCAAGATCTGTCGGGTGCAACATATCGCGGACTTGTTTGCCTGAGCCACCAAAGCCGATGTAGCGTAGCGGCCGCTGGCTAGCGTAACAGTTGATCCAGTAGCTAAAGATCCCTTGGTCTGGCCGTGCAAACTGCCCTGCCCCAGCCAAAACTCCGCAGCGATTGATGCGCAATGGAAAATCAAATGTCGCCGCGTACTCTAAGGCCATCACTTCGGAGGCGAGTTTGGTCGAGCCATATATAGAAAGCGGCGGTGTGGTGGAGAATTCTTCGTTGATACCATGCTCTGTCACCCCTGTAACATTGAAGGCGGCAGGGCTGAGTTGATACGCCAAGTCGGTATCAAGTAAAGGTAACCTAGTCAGTGCGTCAATCGAGTACACGCGACTGGTGCTCAGTAAGATCAATCCAGCTTGATGCTGCCGACAGTACTCCAGCATGTTGAGGGTGCCGATCAAGTTATGCTCGATGACTTGTCGCGGACCAGATGTACCGCTGACCCCAGAAAGCACGCTTGGCAACGCAGCACAATCGATAACCCAATCGACGGGCCCAATCGCATCCAAATCACTGCGACAGCGAATATCGCCGTGCATAAACTGAACCGATTGGTCGGCGAGCTGCAAGCGATTTCGTTCGCTGCCAGCGCGTGACAGGTTATCGATACCGATCAAGCCGGCCGATAGATTCGATCGGCCTGCAAGATACAAAGCGAGTTGGCTGCCAACAAATCCGCAAGCCCCAGTTAGAAGGATTCTCATAGTGGAGCTCAATTGTAATCACGATCAGACCTTTTCATCAAGGTTGCCCGTAGAATCGCCGAATTCTGAAACATCGACGCCGAATCTGCGGAGCATCGTGACAAACAAATTGGACATGGGCGCTTCTTCCAATTGCAGATAGCGGCCTGTTGACAGCATGCCGCCGCCACTACCAGCCAAAATCAACGGCAGGTTATCGTGCGTATGGCGATTGCCGTCCGCGATGGCGCCACCATAAACGATCATCGAATTGTCCAACAAACTGCGACCATCAACGTCTGGAGTCTCGGACATCTTCTTCAAAAAGCCCGCGAAGTATTGCATGTAGAAGCGGTCGATCTCGGCAACTTTCTTGGCCAAGTTCTCTTTCTGCTGATTGTGCGTCAGGTAGTGGTGGCCTTCGGTAATGCCGATCTCTGGGAATATTCGGTTACTGCCATCGTACGAAAGCAGCAGCGAACCAATTCGAGTGGAATCGGTTTGGAAGGCGAGCAGCATTAAATCGTACATCATTTCCATATGCGTACCAAAGCTGCTTGGGATGCCGCTGGGGGTGCTCATCTGTGGATCAGGCACATCAGCGAAATTTTCGGATGACTTGATGCGTTGCTCAATCGCTCGGACACCTTCCAGGTACTCGTCCAATTTCCGACGATCTTGTTGCCCTAGCTTCTGCTTTACGGCGACCGCATCTTCCAGAACAAAATCGAGCACCGATTTTTGGGTGTTCTGGCGAAGCTCCATGTTGCGAGTTCGCTCGCCATGCTCACCTTCGCCAAAGAGTCGTTCGAACACCAGGCGCGGATTTGGTTCGGGCGTGACTGGCGTGGTCGGCGAACTCCATGAGAGGTTGTATTGATAAGCACAAGCATAGCCTGAATCGCAACTGCCCGAATTGCGAATGGCATCACAGGACAGTTCCAGTGAAGGATAACGGGTTTGATGGCCGAGAGCTTGCGCGGCAACTTGATCAACGGACACGCCAACATAGATGTCCTTCCCCGGCGTCTTGCGAGCCCGTGCTCCTGTCAGGAATGTCGCATTAGCGCGAGCGTGGTCTCCAGCCCCGTCGTTGCCTGCGGTCGCATGATCATGCTTAAGGCCTGTAATGATCTGTAGATGCTGCTTCAAGCCTTCCAGCGGTTGCATCGTCGAATTGAGCGTGAACTCCTTCTCGGTTCCTGTTGGAAACCAATGAGCTTGCTGGACCCCGTTCGGGATCGACATGAAGGCCATTCGCAATGGCGCTCCGGTGGGAGTGGTTGCCAGCGAAGTTACACTGGCAGGAGCTTGGGCTTTGGCCAGTGAAGCGAACGCGGGAATGGCCACACAGGTACCTAGGCCACGCAAAAATCGACGGCGTTGGAGTGAAGTTTTCATGGTATGACGCGATCCAAATCAGGGGATGAAATGTGAGGGGAAAGGTGTCTTAGGGATGGCTCGCAACCGCTTCGATCGCTTCGATACGGCGTTGCCTTTGGAAGGCAGCGGAATGAATTGTCTCAGTTAGCAGTACACTGAACTTTCCGTCCTGCTGGTCAATTTTCTCGACGATCTGGTCAATCAGGATTTCATCTTGATAGTCCAGCCCTCGACCCAGCGCGTAGGTTAATAGTTTTTGCGTCATGCAGCGATAGAAGGCTTCGCTGTGCTCACTGCGTAGGATCTTCTTGAGTTCACGCACATCATTGAACGATTCGCCGGTGGCCAAAGTGCCGGAGGCATCGACAGGCTCCCCGCGTTCTTCCGATCGCCACATGCCGATAGCGTTGAAGTTTTCCAACGCCAGCCCCAGAGGGTCCATGCGTGAATGGCATGATGAGCAAAGGGCCGACTCGCGATGCACAGCGAGCAATTCACGCAGCGACGGTTCGCGTCCAGCAAAAAGTTCTGCGGTCGCCTCCAACTCAGGCACATTGGGCGGTGGAGGCGGTGAAGGCAATCCCAAAACGTTTTCTAAAATAAACAACCCCCGCTTCACTGGTGAAGTTCGCGTTGGGTTCGAGGTCACGACCAGCATTGTTCCTTGCGTAATAATCCCGCCGCGCGGGCTATCCGCCGGCAAATCAACCTTACGCATGTCCTCGCCTTTTACACCTTCGATATTGTAGAGCTTGGCAAGTTTCTCATTGACAAAAGTGTAGTTGCAATCCAGTAAGTCCAGGACGCTTAAGTCGTTCTTGGCAATATGTTTGAACAACATCAATGTCTCTGCTTGCATCGCTTGTCGCGTATCGCTGTCGAAGACATCGCCCAGCGCCCGCAATTCGCGGAATCGATTGCGTACTCTTGCGTTTTCTTCTTCCGATAAAGGCTCCGCGTTAGGTACTCGACTAAAGCGTCGACGAAACTTTTCTCGCAGTTCGTCGTATTCTTCCTTTAAGCCTAAGACGGTTATCGGATCGAGCGATACGTGTTCAATGTCGCGTGAACGCAGCCATTGGCCAACAAAGTTATCCATGAACGATTCCGAGCGTTTGTCCTTTAGCATACGCTCAACTTGTTGATTCATATTGGCGCGAAGGCCGCCTTTCTCAGCAAGCGTCATCAGTTCATCGTCAGGCATCGTAGACCACAAAAAGTAAGACAAGCGTGAAGCCAGCGAATACTCGTCAACGAGCGGGAATGGATCCGATGAATCATGCATCGAATCTTCCATGCGGAAGATAAACCGAGGGGAAGCCAGTACGGCAATCATCGCTTGAGCAACGCCGGATTCGAACGTCGCACCTGGGAGCTGTTGAGCGGTTTTCGCAATCTCTGTGAGTCGGTCAATCACGTTGGATTCGACAGGGCGACGGAAAGCTTTCCTAGTGAAGCTTTCGAGTACTTCTCGCGTGTAAGCGTCTCGCTGTGCCAGTTCGGCTGGTGGTTGCTCACGAGGGAAAAACCTTTGGTAGTTTCTTGGGTGCACCCATTTGTTTGCATTGAGAGGCCCTTCGATCTCCACTGCGTCGATACTCCAGCGGACGTACGTGTCGTCTTCTGGGTCATCCATGTCGGCGCCGTCCCCTTTGGCCTTGGCCACTACCGGCGTGATCTGGAATTCGAAGTGCCGTTGTCCTGCTTCAAAATGAATCGGGAATTCATATGTCAAGACTTTATTTTCATCCCAGCCGTATTCATCTTCGTATAACGCTTGACCTTCGGCAAAGAATTTGACGTTGCATCGCGCGGGGTTAAAAAAGAAAGATCCTCCTAATCGCACTTGGACTTTCACTTTGTAGTCACCTGCGTCGTCGATTTGGTAAGCCGATGTAAGAGTAGCAGGTTGCTTGGCATCCAATCGCTGGCCGCGAATCGATTTATCTTCGGTAGTAAAATCACGACCAGAGATTCTGACCACGGGGGTGATTTGCGTAACGGTTGGCACCGCTTCTTGAACGATCGCCCGAGCCGATGCGAGATACTTTTCTAGCATGATGGGCGATAGGCTCAGTACATCACTGTTGTTGTCAAAGCCAAACCCCGAGTCGTCTGGCGGGAAGACCACGTCGGCATTAAAGTCGATTCCCATCAAATCCAAAATAGTGTTGCGATACTCCAGCCGGTTTAAACGACGAATGGTAATTCGACCTGGATCGGGTTGTAGCGGGTCGACCTGAAAGACGTTCGCTTTGATCCAGCTCAGGACCGTATCGCGGTCTTCTTGCGAGAGTTTAGTTTCTCCGGCGGGTGGCATCAGGCCGGCTCGCACATTCTTTAAGACATTCCACCACAGAGTTTTGTCGTTGATTAATTCCGCATGCAAGGCTTGATCATCGGCAGCGTCGAATGACAAATTACCTTCGGCTGAACCCTCGGCATGACATGCATAGCAGTTCGCTTCCAGGATCGGCTTGATTTTGGCTTCGAAAACTTCATCGGCGTCTACTTGCGTGGTTAGCACGAGCAGGACGGCCAAAAGTTTGAAACAACCAGCCAGGAGCTTTGAATTTTGGTCGAAGGACAGCATGTTGAATTCTTGCGAGATTTACCAAGTGGAGGGGGTGGGATGTCGAAGCAACGCGGATCGGTGCGTTGGTGTTAAAGCATTTGACGTCTGATCAGGTGGGGCAACGATTGGGCTGTGGGCGTAGCAGTCGCCCGCGTGAAGTGCAACTTGACATTATACCAACCCTTAGCTCAACGTGGTGCATCGCCGACCATGAAATTTTATGCCATTTTGGCCGAGCCCGCGTTTTCGCCTTACCTGCACTGACCGCAATGGTCGTAACGGCACAGGTGTGCAGGCCACATCAAGCACTGGACCTACCTGGATCAGGAACTCTGGCGGCATACCGACCGATGGATAGTCTCCTGCAAGTCGGATGTTCTGGAAGAATTCCCAAGAGGTACATTGCAAAGCTAACCCTTTGGGGAGGGCGATTATTGCAGGGTGGTTTTCAGCCAGTTTAGATAAACGATCCAATTTTCTTTACTGCCACGGGTTGTCTCTTCGAAAGCAGTCGGATTGCTCGTGTCGATCCGATTGATCAAATCCGAAGCTTGGCTGATTGCCCGAGCGGCTTCAGCAGTTCGGCCAAGCTGTTGAAGGCATTGAGCCGACCGGGTCAGAGCTTCTAACGCGACGGGTTGCGAAAGAAAGCGATTGGCCGTGCTGCGATAAACTCCGATGGCCTTTTCATAGTCTTGCATTTCATACAATAAGTCAGCTTCACCCAGGTAGCTGTTTCGTAAAAAGCGACGCATCATTTCATCACCAGCGACCGCTTCACTGTTCTCCGTGAGCATTTCCCTCAGTTTGGTATAGGCGGCACGCGAGGCTTCAAGAAGCTTATCACGTTCCTGACGATAGCTTTCACGTAAATCGAGCGGCGAATCCACGACCGAATTCAGCTTCAGTTTGGACCACTCGGCCGCAGTTCGATACCCTTCGGCGACTCGATAAAGACAGCGATAAACGCGTTCGTCATCGGGATAGCGACGAATGGCTTCTTCTAACCGTTGGATACCTTGCAGCAGTTTGCCGTGTGACGTATCCATCTGCAGATAGCGAGTCTTTTTGTCATCCGGCATTGCGCTAGCGTACCCTGACTGAGCAGTCGCAAATTCTTCGCTGCCGGTTCGACAAAGCAGCAAGCCCAGTTCGAATAGCGAGGTCTTCCAGATAGAGTTTTCAGGAGTCAGGCTGCCATCGTACAAGTTCACCAGCAATTGGTCGGCGGCTTCGGCGTTTCGCCCCTCTGCTTTCAATATCTGCGCTGCATAGAGTCGGGCTTCATCGCTGATAGGATGTGTGGGCGCGAGGGTGATACATCGATTAAGCGTGTCTAAAGCGGAGGCCGGATTCCCTGCGTGGAAGTAGTTCTCGGCCTTTTGCAACAAGGCTTTGGGTTGCTGGTCGCGTGGCATGACGTCCAAGAAGCGATCGATCAGGAAATTGCTCCGTACAAAATCCTCGCTAATCGCATAAGAACGGATGGCAGACCAGAGCAGGTCCGGATAATCTTCAGCAATCATCTGCAAGTTAGCTAAACGTTCGTAGCTCTGCGCAGCTTGCCGATAAAGCGTCATAATTTTGTTGGTATCTTCAAAACGCTGTGTTGATACCAAGCGTGATGGATTATCGCCTTGGCTCGCTTGTTTCGACGCTTGATTTTCAGCAAGTCGCGAAAGAGCAGGAGCCTTAATGCGTAAACGATCTTCGTCGCTAATAAAGCGAGGCAAGCGATCGCAATACTCAATCGTGGCTACACCCGCGCCTCCTGTCAAAAACTTTTGACCCGATTCCACCAAGGATTCATACAACTTGGGCAGCGGTATCCAATCGTTCTCATACCACCTGGTCTCACCCAACCCGCTGTTCAGCATACGTATGGCTTGGATAGCGTCACCCCATCGACCCAAATCGGCGTTCACCGCGATTGTTAGGACGGAGGCTGCTAACGATTCCACCGATTGTGGTGCATTGGCACGAACGGAACTCAAATGCGACAACGCTTCATCGGAGCGTCCAAGGTCATGCAAGGCGACCGACATGGCATATGCTGCACGACCTTTTACCTGTCGCGAAGCGGTAACGTTGGCGATGATGGATTCCAATCTTGATACTAGTTCAGCCAGCTTTGCTCGACTTTCGGAGCTGAACGCAATAATTCCATCGGGATGCTTGCTGCTTAATCGCAACTGCTGCGAAAGGATCGATACAGCCAGTAAGTCAGATTCAGGCCAAACCACGCTCTCGGGCGAGATACGCTTGAGGATCTCCAGCGCGGTATCGGGGGCGTTGATTCGCTCGTGAAGTGTTGCAAGCAACAACTGAGCGCGATCGACGTCAACTTGACGTACGGCTGGGAAATTCATCCAGCGATCGATCTGCTTCTCGACTTTCGGTCGATTAATCTTCTTATCGCGAAGGCCTATGTGGACCACCTTTTCGATTGCATCAAAACGCTCTTTGGGATAACGGTTGATGGAACGATCTAGAAATGGATATGCCTCGTCGAACTTGCGCAAACCGAAAAGTGCAGAGCCGTAATAGTAATTTCCTAATCCTTCGTAGCCTGCTGGAAAACCTAGTTTTGATGCTTGCGTCAATTCTTCGTTGGCGCGATCCAGATACGAGTACTGCGTCTGCTTTAAAGTTGCCGTTTTCGATAGTTCGAATAATTCAGCTCCTTTCAGCAGGCGGTACTTAGCGCGATCCTCATCGTTTTTCAACTGTTCCAGCCCAAAGCTCTGCACCGCTTTGCTGGCTGCGAACACCTCGCCTCGTTGAGCGAGTTGCAACGCTAGATTCAAGCGAGCCGATGGGGTGACGGCATTGCGGCCACTGATCCACGAGAACGCCAGAGCGGCCAGCAGGACCGCAGATACCCCCAACCCGGCGATCATCGCTGGCTTGATCCAACCACCACGATTGGGTTTCGACTTTCGATCTATGCCTGGTAAACTGCTCATAGTCCAATTATCGGATAGGTTTGCCAGCGGTTTCGATGTCCATTCCAAAAGAACACCTACAGCCAGTTTACGAGCGGACCACTTTACGGATTAGCATGGTTAATCCGATCGTGCTGGCCTGCGAACGTCTCCCGATTTGAGGTCAGAACTCAAAGGTCGGCTTGTTTAATTCGCATGTTTTGTTAAACAGTCAATCTGTAGCAGTTAACGAAACTACTACACTCCGCGTACGAATGCAGCTTGTTCCTTTTATTCATAGAAGACCATGGATACACTCCAACTGATTCGAGAACTTCAACAACCCAGCGACAGCAAAATCGTCATGCTTGTTGCCGACGGACTGGGCGGTTTACCGATGACGCCGGACGGGAAAACGGAACTGGAAACCGCGCACACGCCCAACTTGGACGCGTTGGCTGCCGAAGGTGTGCAAGGAGCAAGCATTCCTGTGAAACCTGGGATCGCTCCAGGTAGCGGACCAGGACACCTGGGTTTATTCGGTTATGATCCATTGAAATATCAGATCGGGCGAGGGGCCTTGGAAGCAACCGGCATCGGGTTTGAACTGCAACCCAACGATGTTGCAATTCGATGCAATTTTTGTACGCTGGATGCCAGTGGGAATATTGCCGATCGTCGCGCTGGACGGATCAGCAGTGAGGAAAGCGCTCCACTGGCTATATCGCTTCGCCAAATCAAAATCCCAGGCGTCGAAGTTTTCGTCGAGCCAGTAAAGGAACATCGCTTCGTCGCTGTCTTTCGCGGACCAGGTTTATCAGGGAACGTCGCCGATACCGACCCGCAACGCACCGGCGTACCTCCATTGCCCGCAGTCGCCAACGATGATGCCAGCCAGAAAACTGCAGAAATCGCTAATGAGTTTTTGAAACAAGCCAAGCTGATTCTTGCCAGTCATCCAAAAGCCAACTTCCACACCATGCGTGGATTTGCAACCAAGCCTAATTTACCTAGCTATCAACAAGTCTACGGACTCAAAGCAGCAGCCATCGCTGTGTATCCAATGTATAAAGGGTTAGCTCGTCTGGCCGGCATGGAGATCATCGGACAAGCGTCGACTCTCCAAGAACAAATCGATACACTCAAGCAAGCTTGGGACAAATACGACTTCTTCTTCTTGCACTTCAAATACACCGACAGCACGGGCGAAGATGGTAACTTCACGGAAAAAGTGAAGCGTATCGAAGAACTGGATGCCATCATCCCTCAGATTCGAGCGCTTAATCCAACTGTCACCATCGTGACCGGAGATCACAGTACGCCCAGCTATCTGAAGAGCCATTCTTGGCATCCCGTGCCAACGTTGCTGCACTCTGATTGCTGCCGGCCTGATCCTCACCGGCAATTTAACGAGACTACTTGTATCACCGGTGGTCTAGGACACTTTGAAGCTCAATACCTCATGGCCTTGGCAATGTCTAACGCGGGGCGCCTTGGTAAGTATGGGGCGTAATCGCGGTCGATTTCATCGCGAACAACTTCCTGGCGACCTCGGGTGTTACAAACACTAGGTTCGCCACAATCATCATGGTGCCAAAGGTTACCATTCCCAAAAACAAGATGATGGATAAATGAACGATCACGGCCATGGCAAGCGTTAATGGCCGTGACCATTTTGGCCAAACGGTGACACAGTAAAACGTCTCCCACAGAATGGTCGCGTGGGCCATCATGCTGCCCAGCAGAGGCCAATGACCAATCCACGTAAAATCGATGCTCTGGTATTCATAGGACGCGGCTGAAAACCATATCGCGCTGCCATCCCACCACATCGAGCCACGCATTTTTCCCAGCCCGCCAAACAAATACATCGCGCACAACTGCAATTGCATCAATCGGGTTGCAAACGTGTAGAATGGTGAGCTGATCTGTGACCGCTTGCTCCATGGCCAGTCAATCGTGGGACGCAACCAACTCGCAATTCCAGTTTCTCCAGCAGACGCTGGCGAGGGCTCAAAAACATAGGCGACCGATAGCCCAAAAGCCAACATCATTACGACTTGGTCGAGACCGAAAAGGTGCCCCGTCGCACGATGACAAACCATCAGTGTTAGAAACCAAGCTAAGGGCGCCGTCACTCGCAAGTACACTCCAGCAGCCAGCGCTAGGCTTACCATAATGGCAAAAACCTGGTGCGCCGTAAGGCTCGCTATCGAATCAAAGTATCTCAGATACGTCCAGGTGAAATCATCAGCATGGAGCAATGCGTTGGTCTGCCGATCGATCATCGCAGTCGGACCAAAAAACTCACCCACTCCAAACAACCACACTGCATGCATATAAGCCAACACGCAACCGGTGGCCAAACGGATCAACGACAGCGTTTCCCCGCTACTTGGTTGGAACCAAAACTTTGGCCAGCCAGCCTTTAATGATTTCCACAACTGCTGAAAGTATTCGCGGATCATTGTGAAAGTCCCTCAATTGGCAAACCAAGCTGCACGTCTGCGTTCTTTCTTGGCGGTGCAGTGGGCGGGCTCGTCATCGAGGGACGCGGTAACGGTACTTGCGGAATTGGGGGCGCAAATGCGGGCTCCATTAGTTGGAATGTCTCAGGAAGCTCCATGTATAATCGCGGATCGTTTAACTTCATCTTCTCGTCAAAGTAATCCTCAATCGTCGGGAGTGCGTGCTCGACGCGGAATAATTGAAAACGCCGATTGGGATATCGTGCTTCAAAATATTTATACAGCGACTTGTTTAATGCTGCATACAACTCTTTCCCACGACGCACCTCAGGCGGCAGTGGACTGCCGTCTTCCGAAACCTCAGGCAAATCCTGCGGAGTAAAAACTGTATTGTAAAACTCGGTGTACATGAAGTAGCGATGGTAAAGCAGTCGAGGGCGCTGAATTTGCTTGTCAGGATAAATAACTCGCTCCACTTGTTCCTTGTTCGCCGTGGGTAGGTTCGTACCACTGGACTGCTTGGAAGAAGCAAAGTCTACGTCATTGAAGACGCAGGCTACTAAATGGGACGGACCAGGATTTGGGGCAAAAAAGTAATAGCCGTGATTCAGGTACATCAAGTCGATGTAAGGCTTGAGCATATTGCGAATCAGGATCGCATTTGGAGCTGGCATTGGGGATTGTGCCTGCGTCGAAAACCGAAATGGTTCCGCATAGACGGCAATCACATGGAAGACTGCGAAGACGCTCAACGCCACTCTTGCCCAAGGAGCAAGCACGAGCGAATTGGCTACAGGCGACTTCTGAGGTGAAGCCACATCTACTTCACCGGCGAGCTTGGACTCGCGATGAAGTCCGCTGTGTCTGGGTTTCTCTCTTGCCATGAACTATTGCCCAGCCCTGCCCTGCTCCAGTTGCTTCACTGCTGCATCTAGCTCGGCAACGCTCAGAAATCCATCTCGATCGGTATCCGCCAACATAAAATACTTCTGATGCTGCGCTGGCAATTCATCCTTGGAAAGCTTTTGATCATTGTTCGCATCCCAACGCAAGAATAACTGCTGGTTCTTTAGTTCAATCATCGGCTTTGTTGATTTGGCTACTGATTTTGGTACGGCAATATCAAAGTAACCGATCATCATCTCATCGTCAGTTTGGTCGCCCCAGCGAACGCGTTGGTTCGGATCAGGATTGTACAAGTTGTCGGTTGAGTTGTCATAAACAGCTTTGCAGTACACGCGATTGCCAGCGGCAATAACCGTGGGAGTCATCAGCTCGTAAGCGGTTTGCCAATTGAAATCATAATTCGGGACATTAAGCAATGGCGTTCTAGCACCGTCTCGCGTTACCAATTCATAGAAAAAGGATTTGCCGCGTAAGTGCATATGCGGACTCATACTGATCAGTTCGCAATCAGGTAGCAGTTCCGGAAGGTAAGCGTCTATTGTATAGTTTGCGTCGTTGGGTGGGATTGAGATTCGCGGTTGGACCACACTGGTCGTTTGTATTTCGCGATTGATCTCCGCTTCGTCAGCAAAGATGAATCCGATGCGACTCTGGTCTTGTTGCTCTACACCAATCGGCGTGTAATGTACCTGGAACACGAGGACAGATCCGGCGTCAATCTTTTTGGCCGTACCCTTTGGATAAGGCTTGAAACGAGTGCCCGGAACGTATCCCGTCAAATAGCTGCGCTCGGCGGCCAAGTCGCGTTTTTGATCCGGCTGGCGCGCGAATACCAAAATATGGTGAACGACACTGCGATTGCCGGGTTGAATCTCCGCCGCTTGTATCCATTTGTCTTCCGTAAACTTGGGGTCGACAACAAAGTACTGATACTTCACTTCACCAGTCGCTGGAATGGCGAATGGCTTTGGCGTAACGTCCAAGACCAAATCAGGTTCTCGTGGTAACTGCCAGCCAGCGGTGTATGTTTTGAGCGTTGGCATGTCAGCCAAGTCTCCCTGCTGGCAACCGCCGTCAACCCACTGCTGCAACAAAGCGATTTCCTCGTTAGGCATCGACCTATCGTTTGCAAAATGCCCAACAGCGGGATCTGCATGCCAGGGCGGCATCCGCTTTTGCGTAGTCACTTCCAAAATCATTTCTGCCCAAGCGGCTACATCGTCGTAATTGTCTAGCTGCATCGGACCAATGTCGCCAGAGTGATGACAATCCACACAGCGGGACTGCATCAACGGAGCAATATGTTGCGTGTAAGTGATCTCATTGTGTACCGTCGAGGCGGGCTTCTGACCGATCAGGCAGCCCATCGCGTTGGTCTTGGCGACCAATACCTGCTGGCCATTAAGAACCGCGTCAATGGCATCACACAACTCATTGTGTTGAGGCTCTTGCCGAATGTTTCCGATAACGTATTGGTCATCGATTCTGCCTGAATAGCGTACTGAACCATCGGCGTCGATCAGAAAAACTTCTGGTGTGCGCGTTGCTCCATATTGAGTTGCTACCGCAGCGTCCGGATCCTTCAAAATGGGGTACGTCAGAGCTTGGCGTCTAGCGAAGGCTGCAATCTCCGCTAGCGAATCGCGTTCATTGGAGTCAATGGCGATGACGCTGACATTGGCTTGAGAATACTTCTGTTGTATTGCCTCCAAGCGATTCGAGTAAAGTTTCGCCAGGGGGCATTGCGTCCCTAGAAACGCGACCACATGAACCTTGCCTTGCAATTCCTGCGAAGAGTAACTCTTGCTGCGGTAGTCCATCAACTGCCAGCGAATCTCGCGTGCACTGGACTTGTCTATAGTCGCACTTTCCGTCTCCGTGGCAATCAACAAAGATGCTTGAAGGATCAAGCAGATGATCATGGAACCAACAATCACGGTCTGTTTCTTAATTCGAGCTTGCATGGTCAACCTGTGGTTTGGGAGTTTCATTCAGTCGATAGAATATTGCAATTGGAAGTAACAGCAGTGCCATCATGCCAAATACGGTATTGATCGGTAAATTCATTTGATTTGCGAAGGCTTGGAACAACTGATACAACGGACCGCTTAACAGAATGCCGATAAAGTTCGCTTGATTCATGGTCGCGATCATACGCCCCTTCAGTTGATCAGGTGGTCGATCTTGCAGAAACACCTGCAATGGGATCGCGTAGGTTGCAACAAAAATACCCAGGATCAGCAAAGCAGCGAAGATCAACCAATAGCTTAACAGCGGTATGGCTCCGTTCCAAATCGATAACACTCCTAGCATCGAAGTCATTCCCCATAGACCTAGAAAAACCTGCCTGCGTGGATGAGTAATACCGAGCGATTGAAATGAAATCGCGATGATCGAACCCAACATGATGCCAAAGGCAATGGCGCCCGCAAGCAACGTAGTTCGGAAGTCGCTGACTTCCAGCAATCGACCCACGCGGTTGATCACCGGAACACAAATACCACTGATCAGCCAAAACACGCTGGATACGAGTAACGCTGATAGTAAAGGCTTATCATTCCAGATCGTTTGGCCCACTTGCTTTTCAATAAACAAGGCGTCGGGAGTCAGCGCGATTTGGGGTTGGGCCGGTCGCGTACGCTGTACTAGGAAAGACGTGATGGTTCCGATTACTGCAATTCCAATGCAGATGACGCTCCCTTCCCACAGAGGGCTTCCAGCTTGATGATAGCGATCAGAAAAGAAGCCTGCTGCCAAAGTGCCCAGAATAATTGCCAGGAACGTCGTCATTAAAATCACGCCATTCGCGTTGGCCAATTGTTTCTTAGGAAAAATCTCTGGGAGAATGCCATACTTGCCGGGGCCAAAAAATGCACTTTGAGTCGCCATGAGGAACAGCACCGTCCAAGTGCCTGTCATACCCCAAGAGCTATAAAACAAAAACGCAAGTGCGCTTAGAGCCATGATTGCAATCTCTGCAACCTTCGACAGCACGATCACGGTGCGCTTGCTAAACTTGTCAGACAAAAAACCTGCATAGCCACTGAACAAAACAAAAGGCAATGCAAACACTAGCGTTGCCCAACCTTGGACGTCTGACTGGCCTGCTTCTGCTTGGCCGGCTTGCTGTCCGGCAGCAGCCACTGGAATTGCCAGCAGTAGAACAAGCTGCTTGTAGAGGTTGTCGTTAAAAGCCCCTAAGAACTGGGTGGTGGTCATCCCCCAAAACGAACGATTTAGTGCTAGCGGTACAACCGTCGAATCGCCGTCTTGGTCTCGCCGTGGCGCCTGCACAGTGCTAGCGATCGCAGGATGGGAAGGGTTTGATTCAGGTGTTTGCATGCCCAGGGCTTTGTAATAACGGCAACGAAGTTCGCCTTATATTAGCCGAATCCTGGCTCAAACGCACTGTCGATTTCGCCCTGGAAACAAAGTGTTCTAGCTGTTTTCACCAAGGCATTGGAAAACCAGCCGATAAAAGTCCGGATGCGACTCCCAAGTCTGGCCGGTCACAATCCGTCCATCTCGAACCGCTTCTTTTTCTTTGACGAACGTACCTCCGTTGGATTCGACTTCAAAACGAATATGCTCATAGCAAGTCATCGTGCAGCCTTTGACGATACCCGCAGCAATGAGAATTTGGATTCCATGGCAAATCGAAAACAACCATTTACCACCTTGATGGAATTGCTGCACCATTTCAATGACCTTGGGCGAATTGCGGAGGTACTCGGGCGCTCGACCGCCCAGTAGCAAGCAACCTGCGTAATCAGCGACATTCACATCGTCAAAGGCAATGTCCGCCACAATTTCGTAGCCCGGGCTTTCCTTGTACGTATCCCAGCCTTCTGCAAAATTGTGGATCACTAAATTCAAGCGACGCTTGCTCGGGGCTGCCACATGCGCTGCATAGCCTGCTTCTTCAAATCGATGTTTGGCGTACAGCGTCTCGTAGCTTTCGCCAGCATCACCGGTAATCAACAAAATCTTCTTAGTCATTCCAAAGTCCGCCTTGATCTAAATCTGTAAATAATAAGTTTGGGCCTTTGTGTTAGGCCCTGCCCAACAGTCGATTCATGTTCTTCTTATAGCCTTCCACCCCTGGTTGCCCATAAGGGTTGATGCCCATCAATCGACCTTCAACGACCGTTGCGATCATCAACATTTGCATGATTTGACCCATATGCAATTCGTCGACTTTCGGCATGATCAAATCAGTGGAAGGGCGTTGATCGTCGGCTAGTGCTTGGTTGGTGCCTTGAATCGCCGCTTGCATGACTTGAGGCAAAGTCTTGTCCGCTAATTCGTTCAAACTGTCGGCATCAGTATCCCGTTTGCCAATGGCTACCGGATCGCAGCGATACTCGTCTACGACAATGTTATTAAAGACTTTGTCACGCGAGCCCTCTTGATGCTGTTGGTGGCGCGAGTGCAGGTCTCGCGTATTTAACGTTGTTAGCGGTGTGAAGCCTTTCTCATGCTTACCTAGACTTTCGGCTGACAACTGGTCGTACCAAAGTCCAAGAGATTCGAGCGCTTTGCTCCAAACACTCATGACTCGCAAGTTCGTACCGCATTTGGTTTCCAGAAGATGGTTGACCGCAACGTGCTGCAAAACAATATTGTCGGCGTCGGCAGAAGCGAAATGGTCATTCATTGCCGAGGCACCTTGCAGCAATTCGATGACATTGATCCCCAGCAACGCCGCTGGAACCAAGCCGACTGCGGATAGTACCGAGAATCGGCCACCTACACCGTCAGGCACCGGGAAGAAATCGCTGCAACCCAAGCCCTGCACCATTTTGTGCAACTTGCCGCCCTCGCCAGTAACGGGGATGAGGTATTCACTGACGGGAGCTTTACCGCCCAAGTTCTTTTCTAACGCGTTTAAGAAGATACGGAAGGCGGCGGCCGTTTCCAGTGTGCCGCCACTTTTACTGATCACGACCAGACCCCAGCGATTCGCACCCGGATCAACACTTTGGCTGTCACGAGATAGCAAATGCAGCAAGCCTTGCGTAGCGTCGTTGTCGACGTTGTTGCCTTCAAAATACATCCGCGGTTTGCTTCCCCGCTCGCCACGTGTCAACTCGTTCCAATACGGCTGCACACAACTTTCCATCAGCGCGCGTGCTCCCATGTAGGAACCGCCGATGCCCAGCACCACGACTCGATCCACTTTGGATTGCAGAGCATTGGCCGTTTTGAATAAGCGACCAAGCTCACTGCCTTGCCGATCGCTTTCATATTCGGCCAGCAATCGGCTGGGCATGCTGTAAAAGCCCGCATCGAGTGGCTGCATATCGGTTGGTATCGTCTTGCGACCGCTCATCATGTCCAGCTCATCGCCCACCATCCGATCGCGAATCTCCAATAATTTTGGCATCAGAGCGTCAATGTCAGACTGGCTAATTCCACGCTGCCCCAGCAAAGCGCCTTGGTAGTCGAATTTGAGTGGTTTCATTTGGTTTTGTCGCAGTTTCATGTTTTCGCAGGGGTAAGTTAAGCTTCGGATCTTGATGAATAATGGTGATAACGGCAAGCACCCGCAGCGTCAATCATAAGACGCTATTTTTCATGTGCTCTGTTGAGGTGTTCTCAATTTTGGCCCGAGCGATAAGCTTAATGTTAATCAGCCAAGTGATTCACACTTCTTTTACAAAATGATCCTTCCATGCGTCCATGGCTTAACTGGGCAAAACTTGTCCGCCTGCCCAATACCCCGACCGTGATCGCGGACGTTTTAGCGGGATATGTGATCGCAGCGGGACCATGGTCCCCTGCCCTGCCCTTGGGGTTGGCGATCCTTGCCATCGTGCTGCTGTATTGGGCAGGCATGGTCTGGAACGATGTGGCTGATATCGAGCAAGATCGCGTTGAGCGTCCTAGCCGCCCGTTACCCAGCGGCAGTGTGTCGGTTCGCACGGCCTTCAATGCGGGATTGATTCTGCTGGCTTTCGGAGTCACGCTTGCTTTCGCCGTCGACTGGCTACTGCTGCGTCATCATCAATCGACAAATGTGCATTCTGGAACGGGAGTCACGGCGATCCTACTGGTCGCCTGCATTCTGCTGTACGATTTGGTTGCCAAGAAGACGCTGGCGGCTCCCTGGTTAATGGGCAGTTGTCGCGCGTGCAGTTTGCTGGTCGGCTGCATGGCGGGCGGATTGGCGGTGGATCAAGTAGCGCCGCATATACCAACTGCGGCGATTCTGATAGCGGCCCTTGGGCACGGTGTTTACGTGGCTGGATTTACTTTGGCTGGACGCAAGGAAGCAGCGACGACGTCACATTCCGAGCTGACTACTGGCTGGACGATAGCCTTGCTGGGTATACTGCTGCTGGCCACGGTCGATTATGTTGCTGTGCAATCAGGCGTGGCGACTGAAAACCGCCGAGTGAGCCCAGTTTGGATCTATCCCGTGCTGATCCTGGCGTTAGCACTTCCTCTACTGCGCCGAGCTTCTAAGACGCTGCAGACGGGAGCTGGAAGAGATATTCAATCCGCAATTAAACAAGCGATCGTGACCATCATTTTTTTTGATGCGGCATTAGCATTGCAATTTGGATCGACCTTTCAGGCGCTCACGATCTGTGCTCTGGTGATACCGATGCTACTGCTAGGTAAATGGTTCTACTCGACTTAAGAGGGCATTTTAAAAAGGGGGCTGACCGATGGCAACATTCTCTTAGGATTCTGCTATAGAATCGATCTTACCTCGATTTTGCAAGACTCTAGCCTCTAAGGTACGTAAACGGTAGACAAGGCGACAAGTAACGCACAAAATCCGGCCGTGGATCTTGCGTTAGGTGATCGTTGGTGGTTGTTGCCGCTGGCAGTGGTCGCGGTACCGCTTGGCTTTCGAATTTAGGCTGAGTCGTTAGGGCATCGCTTGGGACGAAACCCAGTTGTCACATCGGCTGACGCGATCACACTGGCTACGTTTTCCGGTATTAGCGGAATCTCGTATGCAGCCGCTGTCCTCACGTTACCTGGAACCAGTATTCGACAAAAAGCAGTCGCCATACTTATGTTTATTGTTGGTTATGTTTTAAGCGCGCCGAGAATTGATAATTTAATTTATGGCTTTGCTTTTATGGCTCTGACAGTGCTCCTGTATTCGCTTATCCGATTCTTTCGGTGGCCTCGTTGGCAGCTAGGTAGCAATACGACACAAGCTTCGATTGCTCATTTACTTTATTTTACAACAGGTGTCGCTCTCTTTATTTCCAGTGCTTCTTTAGCACTAGGGACAAACCAAATGCTCGGGCTGCTGAATATTATCGTCGTTACCTTTGTGCTTTGGCTAATTGCCCAGTTCCTAGGTTCTCTGCGATATCGCTCCCTTTCCTTGATCGCGGGACTTATGTTTTTGTTCCTATTTGCAGTGCCTTTTCTTTTCGAGCTGTTTACTTTCAAGACCCGGTTTCGCATGTCATCGGTATTCGTGATGATCCATGCACTCGTACTCTTGCCGCCATGGGCAATATGCTTTTTTCATCGAAGGGATGGAAGTGTCGAACGAACCCAGCAACCACCAGTCTCGGCCCCCGAACCAGCGATCAGTCATGAGCAGGACTAACTTGCGTCGGTCAGTAAGCATGTTAACGCTCCCATAGCGGCACCCGCCAAATGCGCTATGGGAACAGGCACAAAGGTAGCATCAGAGACAAACAGATTGCCACCCAACCAAGTTTCGCTCGCGATCTTCAACGCCAAGCCAATCAAGCATAACGAGAATACGATTACTCCTTTGTGATCTTTCCGGCGTCTGCTCTCCAAGATGCGATCGATGGCCAACATGGCGAACAATCCAGAGTCAATTCCACTTAGCCCTCGATACGACGAGAGTTCGGGATGACAGGAAATTACCACCAGTGGGATCACCAAGGCAGACGCACCCAGAAAGGCAAGAAATCGTATTCGACTGGTCGCTTCACAGATTGCTCCAAGGACGGTGAACATGACCAAGTCCCATGCAAGATGATTCCACGACCAATGTAAAGCATGGCAAGTGATGAACTGATAACTCACCAGCGGATAGGGCCTGTCCCAATTCAATTCGACGGCGGGTGCCATTGCAGGTGCAAACTGAAGTATCAAGGCACAGCAGGCAATCACAAGCGTGCAAGTCGATTGGCGAAGAGTCTTCATGGCAGGTATCTTAGATTCGAACTTGCTTGTGGCTGTAGGGTAGTCCCAATATGGACCAATCAAAACGCCGAGCGACTATCTCAGCGTTTCAGGGTATGGCTTCTCAAGGCGAGTCTCGACATGAAGAACCTACAAAGAGTTTTTCTTCCTTCTCGCACCCCAAGCAGCGGCGCCCGCTAGACTGGCGGCGATCAATCCCGTGATTGGATCAATTGCGCCTCCACCTCCAGTGAATCGATCCACCGATCGGCCGTTGCTTTGGTCTACCCAGTGAAGATCGTATCCACTGGCTGGTGTACGCGGCGGGTTACTGCTCTCGGAGTTCGACGTTGATACCAGATCGATGCTCTGCTCGGAGCCACTGGAACTCGGATCCTTCGGGCCTAATCCAGCGATTGATTCATTTCGGAGAGCTTCGAGTTGCTTCCTCACAGCTTCGCGGGCAACATGATCACGTTTAACCCGAGTTGCATTGCGACGATCAATGGCCCAGCGCTTGTACTCAGCGTCATTCTCAAGCACGATGAATGAAGCGTATTGGCTAACGATAGAGTACCCTTCACATAGGTTAACGATCTGCTCAATGATCGACTGCTGATTGCCGCTCAGTCGCATTTCGTCGCTAAGCTCTTGAACGCGATTGAAGGCCCACATGCGTTCAATTTCTGGATTCTCGTTGTTCTTTGCTGGCAAGACTACTTCAAAGTTTTGTTGAACCGGCTGCCCCATGATGTCGGCTTTAATGGCTACCGTTGCAAGTCCAGATCCTTTATATCGACCGTAGATCCGCAGGGGCGCACCATAGAATAAATCAGGCAACTGCTTTGGAGTTATATCGTAAGTTTCCAGGCCTTCGATCGTAATCGAGACATCGCTTGCTACGGGACGCATTAGCTTTCTGCGAAAGGCTTGGGAGTTTCTTGCAAAATCATCTTGCTGAGAAACAAACGCAGCCAGGCCACTCGCCCCTTCCGCTAGTTGTTTCAGCATCGGACGATTGACCTCATTGCCGATACCTATACAGAAAACTCGCGTGCTGCTGGGCGCTTCTTGGATCAGCGACAATAGCTCTGCTTGTTCCTTGGTTTCGGTCATGCCATCGGATAGCACAACCACATTAAGCGGTCTGTCCTCGGCTTTGTATTTGTATGCGGTCGCGATAGCTGGTCGAAGAACCGTCCCTCCTTTTGCTCGTTGCGATGCAAGGAACTCCGATGTGAGCTTAAGAGTCTCTGGACTGACCTCGCTCAACTTCTGAAACTGCATTTGAGGCATAGTGTTGAACGTCATTACTTCAAAGCGATCGTCGGCTCCCAATGCACCTACAAAGGACTCAACAATCCCGCGAGACAGCCGAAGTTTGCCATCATTGGCCATGCTACCGGAAATATCAACCACAAAGACGTAGTCCATGCCTGCCCCGTATTCCTCTAAGGCCTTGCTAAACAATTACTGTCCGTAATTATTTATTTTGCCGGGTGTATTTCGTAATTCCATTCTCCATGGAATTTATTCCGATGAATTATAACTTCTGCGAGCTCCTCGTCGGTAACCTTTCGAGCTTTCTCGTAGGTCTTTCCATCTATCCATGCATGCACCTCTAGGCCGGTGGTCGTACGTGTGTTGCCAATGAGGCTTACAACAACCTCTAGAGTTTCAAGAGGAACTCCCTGCCAATTGCGGGTTATGTGGCAAAACAGTTTGTGTTCAATTTTGTTCCACTTGCTTGTGCCGGGAGGATAGTGGCAAACTTCGATGATCAGCCCAGTAGCATTGGCCAATTTTTGTAACTCGGTTCGCCAAAGTCGTGTGCGCGGGCTATTACTCCCGCCACTATCGGCTGTGATTAGTACCCGCATGGCTTTCGGGTAGCTTTTGGAACCCAGCCGTTTCCACCATCTACTGATTGCCGATACGGCAAACTCGGCTGTATCGCTGCTAATACCAATCGTCACGCCTGCTTCATTTCGCCCAATATCATACACGCCATACGGGACTGCCTTGCCCAATTCCTTATCGGGAAAGTCGTGCGTCTCGACTTTGATCGGATCTTTTCGGCGTCGGTACGTTTTCCCTGCGTTTTTCAGGTTTCCCAAGACTTCTTTCTTTTTCGTGTCAACCGAAATGGTTGGCTGATGCTTCTTCTGAAGTAGGACTATTCGCTTTGAGATGAATTCAAACTGCGCATTTCGATCTGGGTGTTGATTGCCTTCGATGGTCTTACGATTCGCCTGAAGGCTGTAGCCAGCCGCCTTGAGCAGTTGGCCTACCTTCACACTGCTGACCTGAAATCCTTGCCGCTGCAATTCAACGGCAAGGGACTTGGTGCTTTTGCATGTCCACCGAAGAGGGGACATCGGATCGCCGCGAGTGCCGGATGAAACGAGTCGATCCAAAGCCTTTTTAAGTTTCGGCTGTTCAACCTCCCGAGATTTACGACCGGCCCCCGGTTGTCTTTGTCTGTTGGAGGATGCTGCGTTGGGATCATCGAGTTCGAGAATGCCGCGACGAATAGTGCGTTCCGAAACCCCCGTTGCCGCAGCAACAGCAGAGATTCCTCCCCAACCCAAGGATCGCGCTTCTGCGGCTGCCCATCGACGACGGGCGCGTTCATCCAAATCCGCTTCAATTGCGGTATACTTCTGTGCGATCCATGTTATGACTTGTGCATCCGGCATACCCGAAATCATCGCAAATTTTAATCATCGGAATCAACCCTAATCCGGACACTTATTGTTTAGCGAAGCCTAACTCCTTTCCCGCAGTCATGGTCAGCATAAAGTATCCGTCCTCTCCCGGTTGTTTTGAGGTAATCAAATCTATGCCCGTTCTCGGTCGCTCTGTGTCTAGGTGCACGACCACATCTCTGCTCAAATCACCTTCGCTCACTTCCAGGCTCGCTCGAGAATATTTGTCGGTGTGACTGCTGATGACGAAATCCTCGCCATGAGAAGGGCTGGCAACTTGCAACAGCGGGATTTCGCTCTTCACGTCAAGCGTGAAAGAGAAGCGACCTTTCGTAGTTTGATCGATATTGGTTCGCGTCGTGGTGGCTAACGGATACACATAGGTGGCGGTGTCATGATCGAAATCAAGCTGTTGGCAGTAGGTCACCTTGATATCTTGCTGAGCACCTGCGGCGATTGGAAAAACTCGCAGTTCAAAGCTTTTGAAGTCAACTTGTTCGAGCAAACCTGGATCTGTTTTCGTGACCTTGTAACTTTCATAGATTTCGCGAGCGCGTTTCTTTTCGACGACTTCACCGGTCATTTCCTGTCCATTGATGATCATGCTGAAGTTACTAACGCTCGCACCATTGGGAACTGGGAAGACATACAAGGCCTCGACGATACGCTGCTCGGTGTTCCGAAAAACTTGATGCACCTCCGTGACAGCGATGCCGTTATTGATCGTGACAGAGACGTCATGCTCTTCGATTTCCAGCACGCCACCAAAGCCGCCTTCAGCGATGAGCAACCCGGCTGCATTAACTGGCGAAGCGATCGAGAACACGGTCGCGCCAGCGATGGCGACGATGCCCAAAGTGTTTTTCCAAATCGACGTAACCTTTTTCATTTTTGATGCCTTTAGCAAAGAGAAAGTGGATTAACTAAGGCAGTCTAAAGGCAAACACCGTGCCGAAGAAAAAACGTGACGTCGCAAACCCTTTGCGCATATGGAGTTAAGTCTGTGTGCGTTCCACCCAAGTCAATTAGTTGTGGGGTTGGTAGAGCAAATTAAGTATGCCTCATGTACATTAAATGCTATACGGCTATGAGGAACTGGAGACTGGGAAATGGCTTTGATTCACCGAAATGATTTATTGTTTGTCCGGTCTGTCGGGGAACTGAGCTACACAAACCCATTCAGTGCCAGTCGTTTCGAGCTAGAGCGAAAAGCACTTGGCAGTGAATACGTGGTCGAGAAGTCGGTTTACTGGAGTCTTGACCCAGATCCGATTTTCCACCGACGAGAGAACTTAGTTCGATTGTCGAATCGAGCCAAAAACATTGCGACTAAGCTTCGGGAAAAAATCATTGCCGGGGAGCCTGCCAGCGAGCAAGAGTTGAGTCTATACGATGACTTGATCGTATACCTGATGTTCTACGAACTCTTTGACTTTTGGGGGCAACAGCGGATGCAGTCTGCTTTTGAGCCTAACGCTAATCGTCAGGCGTGGAAGCGATATCGCGAAGCATTCTCCTTCTGGTTGGAGCTCCCCAACGTGTCTCTGCCATCGGCGCAGGACAGAACCCACTTGTTTGCTCTTTATCACCAAGTCTATCGCGCCTTTTTCAGTATCTTCGAATGTGTGGTGGGACAGTCCGAACCGATTGCCGAGCTTCGGGGCAAGATTTGGCAGTCGATATTCACACACAATGTCCGCCGTTACAGAAAAGGCCTCTACCAGACATTGGGACAAATTACGACCCTCATTCAAGGTCCCAGTGGTAGCGGTAAAGAACTGGTCTCACAGGCAATAGGCATGTCACGGTATATCCCTTTCGATGAGAACAAGCAGGCGTTTGTTCTTAACCTATCCGAGCATTATCATGCCATCAATCTCTCAGCTTTCTCGAAATCTCTTATTGAATCGGAGCTATTTGGCCATTCGAAAGGCGCTTTCACCGATGCGCGAGAGGCACGTACGGGATGGCTTGAAGCGGCCGGGGACTTGGGAGCCGTTCTGCTTGATGAGATTGGAGAACTGGATTTGATCACGCAGGTCAAATTGCTTCGGCTTTTGCAAAGCCGGCAGTACCAACGAGTCGGAGAAACGAAGGTTAGGGAATTCCGAGGGAAGATCATCGTGGCGACCAATCGCGACTTGCGAACGGAGATTAGCAAAGGACGGTTCCGCGAAGACCTATACTATCGACTTTGCTCAGATGTAATTGAAACCCCATCTCTCTCGCACCAGCTCCGTCATACCCCCAATGCCCTTGACGATCTGGTAATGCATATCTGCCAACGATTAACTCCACACGATTATCAGTTGTTTGCAGGTGAGGTGCTTTGCTGGATTCAAAAGCATCTTCCACTCAGCTACGCATGGCCTGGCAATATTCGTGAGCTAGAGCAATGCGCCAGAAATATTCTAATCCATGGATCTTATAGCCCTGACCAAGCCGGTCGATCTGACGCGACTCAAGGTAATGATCTTGCAAAAGCAATGGATGCATTACATTTGACGGCCGATGAACTGCTGGCGAAATACTGCCATATCGCTTATGCGAGAACTGGCAGCTTTGAGAAAGCCGCCAAACTTCTGCAGCTAGATCGACGAACAGTACGAGCCAAGGTCGACTCGGTTGCTCAGTCGAAATCGCAATCTGACAAGTTGAAGTCCGCCGACCTGGAAGAATAACTCAAGACTTGCAAAAGTCTGCCTGGCAAGTTGACGAGATTCCCTTTGACTTCCAACGAATCAAACGAGACGACGAATTGCAACAAGCAACGCACAGCGAAACTCTTGTTCGAGGTCTCCCTATATTCGTTGGCATGTTCTATTCAAAGCTGCCAGTGCAAACTAATACGACCGGGCGAATATTGCTTTTTGCGTTGCGGGCTTGCCGGTTAAGAAGCAAGTACCAGTTCCCTCGGGTTGATCGATGGGAATGCAGCGAATAGTCACTTTCAGTTCATCCAATAGCGGTTGCACGTCTGACTCAGATGAAAAATAGCATGACGCAAATCCACCGACGATGTTCGCTTCGTCACTGGTTTGGAAAAAGTCACGGAAGTCCTTCTCATTAGCAATCTCGACCGAATAAGCGTCGCGATAAGCTTTTGCTCGCTCAAACAAACCTTGTTGCATCTGTGTAAGAATGTCGGGAAGTTGCGATACAAAGTCCGCTTGAGGCATACCCACGGACTTGTCTTGATCGCGGCGACCTACGAACACCGACTTGTTGGCCAAGTCTTTGGGGCCGATCTCCACGCGGATCGGCACGCCACGCTTCACGTGATACCACTTCTTCTCTCCGCCACGTAAATCACGATCATCGATAATCACACGAATGGGTTCATCAGCGTATCGTGTCGCCACAATCTCGCGTCGCAATGCGTCACAGGCCGCTAAGACTTCGCTGCGTGACTGGTCATCCCGGTAGATTGGCATGATGACGACGTGCGCTGGCGCTAGTCGTGGCGGCAAGACGAGCCCATCATCATCCGAATGCGTCATGATCAAAGCCCCAATCAAGCGGGTAGAAACACCCCAACTGGTCGTCCAAGCATAAACGACTTCACCGTTCTGGTCCTGAAACTTGATCTCTTGTGCTTTCGAAAAATTTTGGCCGAGGAAATGGCTTGTACCCGCTTGTAACGCTTTGCGGTCTTGCATCATCGCTTCAATTGAGAGTGTCATATCTGCTCCGGGAAACCGTTCGCCCGGCGTTTTTTCGCCTTTGATGACAGGTACCGCCATGACGTTTTCTGCGAAGTCGGCATACACCTCCAACATCTTGCGAGTTTCTACCATTGCTTCTTCGGCGGTCGCATGAACGGTGTGCCCCTCTTGCCAAAGAAACTCGGCCGTGCGCAAAAACAATCGCGTCCGCATTTCCCAGCGCACAACGTTAGCCCACTGGTTGATTAGAATCGGCAAGTCGCGGTAGGACTGAACCCATTTGGCATACATCGCACCGATGATCGTTTCGCTGGTGGGTCTGACGACCAGCGGTTCTTCCAACTGGCCTGCCGGACGCAATCCGCCTTTGCCATCGTCCTCCAAACGATGGTGCGTGACCACAGCACATTCTTTCGCAAATCCTTCCACGTGCTTGGCTTCCTTCTCCAGGAAACTCATCGGAATAAAGAGTGGAAAATATGCATTCAAGTGGCCAGTCGCTTTGAATTCGGCATCCAGAATCTTTTGCATGTTTTCCCAGATAGCATAGCCCCATGGCTTGATTACCATGCAACCACGCACGGGCGAGTTTTCGGCCAAATCCGCGCCACGGATCACCTGTTGGAACCATTCGGGATAGTTTTCTTCGCGAGTAGGGCTGATCGCGTTTTTTGGAGCTTTGTTCATGCGAAATCAAAGTAAATAATCGATAGTTGGTACAATTCATGCCAGTGCGAGATTGTAGATCAGAACCGCTTTTTCCCCTACCCCATCCGCCGCAGCTTTATCGGATCGCCAAATCAGCTCTAATGCAAGACAGGCCTGCTTACCATCGCATTTCTCAAACCTTCCTCGCGTGGACGGTCTGTTTATACTTCACGTTTTCGTGTGTCTCGCTGGTGCAGGCCCAGTTTGCGTCGGACTCAAGGTTCCCTAGTTCGCAACTACCCACAGCGGCGATGGCTACAGATCTGGATCTCGCAAATTACGATCCCGAGAAATTCACCTTTGTCCGCATCGAGTACGACAGTGTAGGAGGCATGGGCGAAGCCTACTACTTTGTCGATGGCGGTTATTGTCCTAGGTGGGCTACGGACCACCCCCTGGGCGGACAGAATTTGACGTTTCGGTTGAATCAACTAACCACACTCCAATCCAATCGCGGGACTTTGGTTCTGCGGCTAACAGATCCTCGGCTACACGATTATCCATTTATCTTCATGAGTGATCCTGGCTGGCAACTGTTATCACGCCGCGAACGCATCGCGCTGCGGGAATATTTACGAACTGGCGGGTTTCTGTGGATTGATGATTTTTGGGGTAAAGCCGAATGGGACAACATGGTCGAAAACACCACTTCTGAATGCCCAGATTGGAAGTGGAAAGACATTCCAGTCGACCATCCTATCATGTCGCAAGTCTATCCCCTGAAGGAGTGTCCTCAGGTCCCAGCTCGCCAGTTTTACCGCAGTGGTGGACCAACTTATGAGTCGCCGAACATGCACCGCTGGCCCCACGGTGGCTATGAAGAGGTCACTCAAGTTCACTTCCGCGGCTTATTCGACGAGAGCGACCAACTGCTGGCCGTGGCAACTCACAATACGGACATCGCTGACGGTTGGGAGCGAGAGGGAGAAGATGAAGAGTTCTTTCTGCGTTTCTCTGTCAAAGCATACGCTCTGGCGATCAACATCATCGTCTATGCGACCACGCATTAGTCGCGATCATTTTTGCATTGCGGGCACCGAACTGCAGGCATGCTGATGCACGCACGCAAAGATCACTTGGCGGTTTCTTCGTAGATCGGTAGATGCCGGTAGTAAACTTCCAATGACAACAGGTTCAGGGTGGTCACGTACAAGCGACCAGCAAAGCTTCCCCAGCGATCAGGTATCGTTCCTCCAGCATCCCAAGAGCCAGCGTAAGGGCCACGTTGCAATTGTGTTTGAATCAACATTGGATGCAGTGCCATATTCCATCGCTTCCAGTGTTCGCCGCCCATGTGAAACATGACTTGGGTCGCATAATACCAGTAGTAGGTGTCCCGTTTGGGATCTTTGACTGTTCCCATTTCAGGAATAGAGTTCAACAGATAGTCCGCGCCGCGAACCATATTGACGTTGTCCCGCTTCCAACCCAGGTATAAACGCAGCAGCAGCCCAACACTGGTCATCGTGGGTGTGGGGACTAGGCCATGTCGTGTTTGAGGTAGATCGGCGGCTGCAAAGTTGTAGCGGTATAAGTGCGCCACTTGCGGGCTGGCCTGGGAGTTATCAAGAAATTTCTGAATGGCGTTATACCCGCCAGCATCTACTTTGAGGCCCGACAGCTCAGCGCTCTTCATTGCCATCATGCACCAACCGGTAACACTAATGTCGGATTCAGCTCTAGGCGTATATCGCCAGCCACCCCGCAAGGGATCTTGAGTGGCGAGCAGAAAGTCGATCGACTTTTGTGCTGGGATGCGCAACGATTCGTCTTGCGTCATCCCGTACGCTTCACATAACGCAAGCGCGGCGATCCCATGCGAATAAAATCTTGAGTTTCGATCGGACAGCTCATTCATCGGAATGTAAAGGTCGCCGTCGGGCGCTTGATTGGCAATCAGGAACTCTAAAGCTCGCTTGCAATTGTCTTGATATTGATACTGCAAGTGCGAGTATCCGGCACCTTGGAACGACAGCAATGATAACGCAGTAGCCGCCGTGTCACTTTCGAACATGGGGCGATCGCCAAAGTCGCCGAGGGACCATCGACCATCAACGCGTTGGTGTGAAGCCAAAAACTTTAAGCCTGCTTCGATAGCCGCTTCGGTTTGTGGTCCCCACTGCCCAAGATCAGCCTCTTGGCTCTGCGTGTTATTGCGGTCTGCGCGTCGAGCGAAAGCGGCCGTCGGCACTGCGGTCGCCGTTGGGTTGACGCTGTTGGTTGCAGATCGGCTTAGTGGCAAACCGCGGTTTTGACCTATCTGACTTGGCAGGCGATCGGTGCTGGGGCCAAGTGCTGTTGCATCGCGATTGCCTTGGAATTCACGCGGCCTGATATCCGTACTACGCGGTCCCAATAACGCTTGCCCATCCAAGCTTGTCGCAGCGCTAGCGATCGAATTTGGATTGGATGCATTGCCCTGCTGGGTGGATGCTTCTCCACGTCCGTTGAGTTGTGCATTGCGTGGCCCGCCAGACCACGGGATCGAGCGGTCAACGCCCAAAGTGGCGACATCGGTTGTGGGTAAACCGCTATCAGTGCCCTCATCGGGCGCGACAGGTAAGTCGGCTGCCGGATTGCCCATAACCATATCACTGGGAGACAGAGAGGTGCCAATCGAATCACTGCGTGGCATCAGACGAAGGGCCCTGGCACGTTGCCGCAGTTGCAGTTCCAAGCTGCCTTGTAGTTCTTCTTGCGTCGCTCGGTCGCTGCGTTCCATCGCTCGCGTCATTGGCATCGAAGTGTCTCGAGGGCGGATATTAGGTTCGAAGCCGCTGGGGCCGCGAGGGGGGGCGGTTGAAGTGGCTGCGCTAGCGTTTTGTTGTGGCGCGATTGTATCGCTCAAATCCCGCGGCGCAGGAGAGCTCTGCTGGATTGGATTAGGCTCCGGTGCAAACGATTGTTCTGGAACATCGATTAAAGTTGGATCTCGGTCCAAGCTCAATTCGCCGGTACTGGCCGCTTGCCGGGCAAGTTCAGCCGCCCGCGAAGTGATCTCGGCTTGTTCGACGGGCGATAGCTGCCGCTGGACCGACGCTTCCGTGAGCCTCTGCTGCTCTAGTTCCAGTTCCCTTTGCAGCAATTCGACTTCCGTCTTGGGCATTTGCGACGGCTGTGTCGCGTCCTGCAGTGCCGTGCCATAAGCTTGGCTGTCGGACATCGCCGAGCGTGTGATCGCACTGGCGATACTTTGGTTGCTGTTGTTATCGAACTGAGGCTGATAAGAAACGCTGCTGTAGCTCTGCTCAGTTTTGGTTTCCTGCTTGGCAGTCTGCTCCCCGCTAGCCTGCCGACTGGTGGCTCGCCCCAAGACAATCAAGTGATAAGCTTCGGAAAGCAGCAGCAAGTGAGCCGCAAGGCTGATGAGAAACGCCGCTTGCAACGTCCGCTCGACCCAGCGACTGGCGAATGCTTGAGACAAGATCGTAATCAGCAGCAAGCCGATGGGGACTCCCGCGATATAGGTCCATGCGTTGTGAGTCCAGCGGGCATCCTCCAATGAGAGATTACGCAACGCCATGGCAATGACCGCGCCGCCGACGCTCAGCAGCGACGTCGCATAGACCCAGCCACCAGACTCTTTCGCAGTTGCTTCAGTTTGCCTTGTCATTTTCCATTGTCGTTAGTTTGTAGCTAGGGACTTTGGCTTCGTGGCACACATCCAGGACACTGACGATCGCTTGGTAAGGCACTTGGCGATCGCCACGAATAATCACCGTTTGATTCACTGGATTATTGCTGACGGCTTGATCGATTTTTTGTTTCAGTTGGTTGACGTTCAAGTATTGTCCTTCGACGAAGAAGCGACCATCATCGGCAACGTTGACGATCATTAGCTCTGGGTCCATCGTCATTGGCAATGCGCTGGTGGCCGATGGAAGTTTCACTGGCAACTGCAAATCTTCGCGCGCGAACTGCGAAGCGACCAAGAAGAACACTAACAACAAAAAAACGACATCGATCAGAGGCGTCAGCGACAAAGCGCTGGCTGCGAGGTTCTTTTTAATCTGAATACTCATGGCAGCGGCTTCCTGGGATTGGAGCGGTCGCTGCGGATTGTGCCAGTCGAACGCCGTGAAGCGGTCGAACCAAAAGTCGGTGACGAACTAGCCGTCAGATCCACGCTCGCAGCGGCTTCGCGAGTTTCGCTGTCGGGGGTCACGACGGTTCCGCGAATTGTACGTGAGTCATTTTTCTCGACCCGGGGAGGGATGTTTTGGACATCACGAGCTACCAGTTCATGTCCGATAGGATCGAAGCGAACTCGATTTTCATAGCCTTCCAAACGGGGCAATAGTAACGCTATCAAGTCTTCAACGCGACGGAACTGCCGCAAGATACGGTTCTCGAAGTACTGTGCAATGGCCGCCGCGGGAATGGCAATGATCAAGCCCACTAAGGTGGTAACCAAGGCTTCGTAGATTCCTGTCGCGAGCGCTTCGGCACGGTTCTGCGTTGGATCTAATTGCGTCGTATCGTGGAATGCGCGGATCAACCCCCAAACAGTCCCCAAGAGCCCAATCAGCGGCGCGATTCCGGCCAGGAAGGTCAACCATCGGATTGGGCCTGTGGCCGTGTCGACTTCGCGTTGGATCGCTTCGCTGGCAGATTTTTCTATCTCGTTGAGTGGCCGACCCGTACGAATTAAAGTCGTTGCGACGACGTTGGCCGCCACCGATGGATGGCTGCCGCACAGTCGATAGGCTTCTTGAACCGGCAAGATGTCCGATTGTCGGATCAACTGAGTTAAAGGACGTACAAACGCACGTGGCATGATGCGACCGCTGCGTAAGGAGAACAACCGCTCGATACTCCACATCAACACACACAACGACACAATCGCCAGCGGGACCATGACCCAGCCGCCCTGCAGCAGCAAGTTTAGCGCGTCGATGCCTTTGGGTTGCTCTGGTTGCTCAGGAGGAGGGTTTTGAGCCGCGTTTTGCAGAGCTGCAAACTCATTGGGGTCCACAATCAACTGTGAAGATGAAGGGTCCATGCTAAAGGACAGCTCGGCAGCGGGCGTGGCTGTTGGATTGTTGCTGGCTGGACTGGGAAACGGTTGGGCTTGCTGAGCGAAAGCGGAGGGTATCCAGCAGAACGCGGTCAACAGCATGAAGACCATCGCGACCGCAACTCGGTTTGGCATTTGGTTGGCCAAGCGATTGGTCCGGGGAAACGTAAATTGCATCAGAGATGAGAATAAGTTCATTTGCATGTTTGCCGCAGTGGAAGCATTTGAACGACACAACCAACAGTTGGGGGCATCGAACAAACGATAGGAAGTTCACTCCAAAGCTGTGTCTATATGCTAACGCTTAAACTCAAACTCCGCGATGCAGAAAAAGTTGAGAACAGGCCAACAAATTGGCTAAATCCTTGCAAAGCTGGGGGCCGTTTCCTAGCCAGCGGCTACTTGAGCCGATCCAGCTCGCTAATTCGCTCTTTCGCCATGGCAGCCATTTCATGGTTAGCATGGTTTTTGACCACAAACTGGTAAAATCCGCTGGCGACGTTGATCGCTCGCAATTTCGCTTCCCCACGCAGATCGCCGATCAAAAGATCGCTGCAGCGGCCTGCTTCAATCGCCGCACGAGCTTGCCAGTTCTTAATTTCTTCGGGCGCCTGCGTTGCGCCGTAGCCATACATTACTTTTTGGTATTCTTGAATTGCAGAACTGAATTCACGTTGAGCGAAATAGATTTCGCCCAGCATGAATCGCGCTCGCGCTCCCAATTCATTGCGGTTACTTTCGGCAATGCGACTGAAGGCTTCGCTGGCCAGAGCAAATTCTTTCTGATTTTGCAATGCAATCGCCTTTTCGAACAAAGCTAAAGAGGCATACGCCGAATCGGGAGATTGCGATTGGAACTGGTCCACAAAAGCGACCACCGTTTTCCAGTCCTTCTGTTCGCGAGCGGCTTGGGCACCGTGCAAGTAAATCAAATCTTGAACTTGGGAATCGATTGAGAGCCCCTGCTCTGCAGCTTTGGCCAGCAACTGGCGAGCTTGTTTATAATGCGAAACCGCGTCTTTGTACTTCGATTGTTTCATCGCGCATTCGCCCTGCATGAACACAGCGTCAACGATCAAATCGCCGTCTGAGAACTCGCGGGCAAGATCGCCAAAGAAACGTGAAGCGTCTGACCATTGCTGAGTCTGATAGTAAGTCCACCCTAGCTTGTACAGCGACTTCTCACGCACAAAGTCATCGTTGGTTTTCGTGGCTGCGATGGTGTAAGCTCGCACAGCGGAGTCGAATTGCTGTTGGTCGTAGCTTTGTTGCCCGACGTGATAGAACGCTTCTGCAGCATAAACGCTCGACGGAAACTTATTGCCCAACTCTTGGAAGGCGGCGGTTGCGAGATCATCACGGCCATTACGCTTCAAGGCCCAAGCGTGCTCATACATCGCTTTGTCGACATTGGGGTAATTGGGGTAGGCATCGGCAAGTGATTGAAATGTTGAGGAGGCTTCGGCATATCGCCCCGCTTGGGAGTATCCAATCCCTAGTTCCATCGACAGTTTGGCCAGCATGTCAGCGCTTGCGCCTCGCGCTGCACCGTCGTTCTTTACCGCTTCCATGACCCGGACCGCTTCGACGGCACGGCCAGTTTCGCGAAGGCAAACCGAAGAAGCCAGCGATGCTTCTAACCGCAGGTCTGGGTCCGCTGATCGTTGGGCAACCTTGAGTACCAGATCGAGCGCGTCGTCAAACTTTGATTGCTGAATTAGAATCCAGGCTTTTCCATACTGAGCATACTCCATCAACTCCGGAGCATCGTTTGAAGTGAGGACAGCTTCGTATGCGACCAAGGCTTTGGCATACTCGTTGGCCGAAGCAGACAATTGCCCCAAACGAAATTGAGCTTGTGTTTTAAAAGGAGAGTTTGGGAATTTCGACAGCAGTGTTTCCAAGGTGGATTTTGCTTTGTCGTTCTCACCATTTTTGCTGTAGGCTTCGGCGAGAATCAAATAAGCTTCGTCTACGCCGGACCAAGCGGGCTGGACAGCGATCGATTGGTTAAGATTCTCGATCGCTTGCGAGAACTTGTTCTGTTTGAAAGCCGAGGCACCAAGTAAAAAGAGTGCTTCGCCTTGAATCGCTGGCGATTTTTGGGACTTTGCCAACTCGCTTAGGATGGGCGTCGCCTTGTCGAAATTCTCGGCAAAAAAGTAAGCGGTCCCGTTCCTTAGTTTCCACTGCTCTTTGTTGGGTGAGTCGGGATAAGCTGCGATCAATTGTTCGTAGGCTGCTGCTGCGTCAGCTCGCTTGCCAGCTTGCAACAAACTTTCGGCACGAATGAAAGCCACTTCGCCAGCTAAGGGGTCATTGGGGAAACGCTTTGCAAAAAAGTCGGACCATTTCGATGCTTCGTCCGCTTTGCCTTGCTTCAGCGCCGAAAAGGCGACATTGTAAACAGCTCGTGGTGCGGAAGGGTGATCCTCGTGCTCCAGTGCGACGCTTTCATAAATCGAAGTTGCTTCTTCAGCCCCATCCTGTGTATTGACCAAGGCATCTGCCAAATCGATTTGTAAAGCCACCCGCCACTGGGAGTCTCCCGCCCAGCCTAAAGCATCCCGAGCGATCGTGATGACATCGCTGCTGCGGTTTTGTAGCACCGCAATTTGCGCCAGCCAGTGGGCGGCTTGTGCGGCCGTTTCGTCTTTGCCTGCAAGCAGCTTTTCGAAGAACGTTTTCGCTTCGTCGTACTTCTTTTCACGCATCAAAGCTTGGCCAGCCGACAGGTTCGAATCGGTTGAGAACTGAGAGTTTGGATACTCTTTAGCTAACTGCTGATAGATTTGCGATGACTCTTGGAAGCGCCCTGCCTTGGCCAGTGCGAATCCATAACGATACAAAACATAGTCTCGCATCGGGACTTCTTTATCGCCTGCGATTTCACTTAGCAGCTCTATCGCTTGCTCTGCGTTCTCCGTGCTGATCAAGTACTCGGCTTTGCGTAGACGGACTTCGCGTGACAAGCGGTGGTCGCGGAAGTCTTTTAAGAAGCGGTCATATGTTTCCGCTGCTAGTTTCGGTTGCTTTAACTCTTCGTAAGCGACCCCCAGCGCGTACAAGGTGTCTGGCATGACCGATGATTTTTCAAACTTCGGATTCGCGGCTAAGACCCGATAGCGAGTCGATGCTTCGCGGACGTTGCCTAGCAAGTATTCGGTCTCAGCGGCATAGAACGTCGCTTTATCAGCGTAGGTACCATCGGAATACTTTTCCAAGAATTCATTCAGCACCCGCAGCGCTTCTTTCAGACGATTGCTATCCGGCTTTTCGTTATCAAGCCGAGCGGTATAAAACAAAGTCCAACCCAGGTTGATCAAGGCCTCTTCGCGCACGTCTAATTTTGGATCTCGCAAGGCTTCGCGGAAGGAAGCGATCGCGGCGTCGTAATTTGGTTTCTCGGTCTGCAAATAGCAGACGCCCAAGTAATGCCGAGCCTTGGACGACAAAACGTCATTTGGATAGCGCTGCAGAAATTTTTGCCATGCCTCAGCGGCCAGTGGGTAGGCACCCGCATTCTGAAAGTTCGCCGCGTCGGTGTACAGATTCACGATATCGCGTTTGGCTGCGGCGGCCGGATCTACTTTCACCGGCGGGCGGTTTGCGTTGGGATTCGACGATTGCGTCGGAGCCGATCGCTGCAAGTTCCTTTGCTGAGCGTGAGCGTCGCTGGGCAACGCCGTCCCGGCAGACCAAGCCACACAGCCGACGAGAAAGCTACGCAGCATGTGCAGGTGTCGCTGGCGTTTCTGGGCAAGCTCGCGCCGATGCCGCTGGCCTGAGGTAGCACGGAGATCGCTGGTTTCAGTTCGCTTCATTTCTGGTTTCATTTGGGAGGTTGGATCCTGCATCAGCATGTGCGATAACTTCATTAGCGAGTGACTTTCAGAAAAGAGTTGCGCTTTATCTTAGGGTCGACCATTTGGACCGTCCGAGAAAACCCGTTGCCGGGTACTTCTGGGATACCGGCAAAAGTCCAATACGAACAATTGGTATTTCAAGCACGACCGTCACGATTCGCATCAGTTTACTATTTTGACTACTTTCCGGCATCCGAACAATCGAAACTCTGCCATGTATTCTATGGGGAATTCGGTGAACCGATTAAAGTGTAAGCACACTTGCATTCCTTGGATTTTCAATCGTCAGCTCCTTCCATGCATATTTTGATCACCGGCGGCTCGGGTTTTATCGGTTCGCATCTCACAGAGCGTCTGCTAGCGGACAACCATTCGGTTAGCATCGTGGACGACCTCAGCACAGGCCGACTGGGTAACTTGGCCGCCGTCAAAGGTCACCCGCGTTTGGAAATCATCCAAGCAGACCTAGGCGATGCAAAATTGGTCCGGAACCAATGCCGCAAGGCTGATCAGGTCTACCATTTGGCCGCCGCAGTGGGCGTCGCATTAATCGCAGCTCGCCCCACCGAAACCATTCACCGCAACATCTATCCTACGCAGTTGCTTTTGGAAGCATTACAAGAAGAAAAGAGCTTTGGGCACGAGGTTCCTTTGTTCCTGGCTAGCACCAGCGAAGTGTACGGCAAGAACCCAAAATCGGTTTGGAGTGAAGTGGACGATTTAGTCTTCGGCGCAACGACCAAACCTCGCTGGAGCTATGGCGCTAGCAAAGCGATCGACGAGTTTTTGGCATTGGCTTGTGTCCGCGAAAACCAACTGCCAATCGTAATTGGTCGCTTCTTTAACGTGGTCGGACCGCGCCAAACCGGAGCTTACGGCATGGTGCTGCCTCGTTTTGTATCGGCTGCTTTGGAGAATCGTCCCTTGGTGGTGCATGACGATGGCCAGCAGCAACGCTGCTTTGCACACGTCCTGGACGTGGTCGACGCCATCGTGACGTTAATGGCCACACCGACTGCTTACGGCCGCGTCTATAACATTGGTTCGGACCAACCCATCAGTATTTTGGAGTTGGCCAAAAAGGTCCGTGACGTCATCAATCCCCAGTCGCAGATTGTGCATCAAACTTACACCGACGCTTATGATGCCGATTTTGAAGATATTCGCCGGCGTGTCCCTGATTTGACCCGTTTGCGAGCCACCATCGATTATCAACCCAAACGCGACCTGGCAACCACGATCCGTGACGTCTGGGAATCATCGCGGTAGTCCCAAGCTTTCGCTGCCCCTGTGTTGCTCAATTTGAGGATTTGTTGCAAGTTGATACCGGAGCGAGACGACTTCTGGGCTTGGCTAGCGGCGGAATCGGCGGCCAAGTCGTCGGAAATGCTATTTTATCCCCATAAAGTGAGCTTTTGAGTTAAGCTTTATGGGAACAAGTAGCCATAGGCTCACGCTTTGCTTAAAATAACTGGGTGATACCCGCATTCCTTCACTTCTCTCATCCGGCTGTGACTCGTTTTATGCTCCGAAAACTCAATCTTCGTGCTCCTCGTGCCCAACGTGGTTTTACGCTGGTAGAAGCTCTGGTCGCCGTCGCCGTCACGTTGATCATGATGCTGGCGTTATCCAAAGGCTTCGTGATGCTTAGTCAAAGCATTTCGGAAGGGCGTGCCAAATTGAACTTAAGCGATCAGTTGCGCGGTATCTCAAGTGTGCTGCGAGAGGACTTGGAAGGCATGACCGCCGGCGGCGATCCCATGGCCGAATCGAGTCGCTCGGGTTATTTCGAGTACTACGAAGGGCCATTGTCGGACTATACCGCAACGCTCGTCAATTTCGATTCATCCCAACAAAACATCGAACAAAAGATTCCCGCCAGCCGCTACGGCGACTTTGACGACATCTTGGCGTTCACTGCCAAAGCGAAAAAAGGTCGCTGGTTTTACGGGGAAGTCCCGTACCCCATCGTCATGGGCCCGATTCATATGGCCGCTGGATTATCGACCGCTTTCACCGCTGACCAATGGGCACAAACGGTGACAGTCGCTTCGGATACGGCCGAGATTGTCTATTTCATGATGCCCTACCCCGCTGATCCGGCTCAGTTCCCTTTGCAGACGGGCGGTGGACAGCCGACGGTTAACTTCCTGCCCAACGGCAACCTCAACTATTCTCTCAACGATAACTTAACGCCTAATATTATTGACATGGATGGCAATGGCGTCCCTGACCGCATGATGCTGTGTCGTCGCGTCTTGCTGGTGCTTCCGGATCTAAACTTACCCGCCGGAACTTTGTTGCCAGGTGCCAGCGTGCCGACGACCGAGCCGACTTTGTTTCATGTTGAGGGTTTTAGTCCCATTGCACAACTTCAAGCGTTACCGGTCGGTGCGCCAGGGGCTCCTACTCTTGCAGGTTATCGAACGGGGATGCAACTGGCTTACCAACGTTGCGACCTGTCGGTCCGCCGAAGCGCAACGCCCAACCAAACTGCTGCGATGCCGATCGCTGCCAACACGTTGGCAGACCTTCAAGATCCAAGGAATCGATTTGGCCATACGGTTCTGCCAATTGGCGGATCGTCCAATACCACGATGCCGATCTGGTCGTTGACTGGTCCGATCGGTTTGCAAGATACTGCCTTAACAGGTGGGTTGGGTACATGGTTCGGTTCGTCAGTTTCAAGTCCCAATGGGGAACTACCCGAGGTTGGATTTTTGCTGCCGCAGTTCTTGCGTCAACGTCGAGTTGACCCAGTGCTATCCGGGGGGACCAACACGGCAGAGGCTTCGATTCAGTTCGAGGTTGCTTTCTCAGAGGTCATCGCGACGAACTGCATTGGCTTTGATGTACGAGGCTATGACCCCACGGTACCGATGCTGTATCATCCCGGTGTAGATGGTTTTGCCGGAAATACCGGCGGCTATGATCCTGCGAATTTTGGAGCACCCGGCAGCGACGATTCGATCGTATTGCCCTCCGACCCAGCGTATGCATCAGCTCTTCAATATGCGATCAATCAACAATTGCCAGGCGGGAGCGGGACAGCTCCTACCGACTTGTTCATCGCGCGACGCGGAGGGTTCGTGGATGCAGGTTGGCCGCTGAAGACCCGCGCAATGGCCTACTATGTCAATCAGTGGAATGCCGCGAATCCAACACAACTCAAAGGCGATACGAATCCATGGGCGAATCTCTCGGCCAGTAACATTAACCCTTTATTGACCTCGACGTTATCGATGACGATGCCTGGGAATGTGTATAGTGCCGGGTTCCCAACCTTTAGCACCCAAGCTCTCAAGTCGGGACGAATCTTGGTCAACGCCGCGCCAGCGATACAGCTTTATCAACCAGGCTTTGACACCTTCACTAGCAGGTACGAAACCGATGGTTACCGGCAAACATTCGGAGTACCCAACGGCGGCACCGTCTGGGTTAACGGCCAGCACCGTTTCCGCTTCCCAGCCAAACAAATTCCTATCGATGGCTCGCTTACACCGCCTCTGCCTGATCCACAAGCGGACTTAGGTGCCAACGGTGTCGACGACAATTTAATTGGCGGTATCGATGATCTGTTCGAACGAGAAACCAGCCCCCCAATCGCTTCACCTCTAAAAGCGATCCAAGTGTTGATTCGGGTTCAGGACGAAGGCGCTACCGCGATTCAACAAGTTGCGGTAAGCCATGAACTGCGGCTGGAAAACTAATCAGTCCAATGGGCTGGCTGCTTGCAATTTGCTTATCAACGCGGTTACTTGAATGCATCGAATTAATCTGCGAGGCCCGTGGCGATTGCAGGCGGAAGTTGCTGGTCAACCTGCGATAACAATCGCCCTTGAGCGGACGTTCAATACCCCCACGAACTTGGATGAGGACGTTCAGGACGTTCTGCTTTGCTTGTCATACGTTCAGACGCCTACACGTGTTGTGCTGAACGAAGTTCAACTGACCGCGATCATACCGCCCGGTGAGGGTGAGTTGGTGGTTGCTGAGAATCCACAAGCCGCTTCACAAAATAGACGCATTGGAAGATACCGCATCAGGACTATACTATTGCGACATAATCGCCTTACGATCCAGTGGCCAAAGAATCCTGATGCAGTTTTCTCGTCACCAATGGTTCGCTTGACGCCAGAAGTCCCTAACCCTTGGTTGATCGACGCTTGGCTCGAGATCTTGGAATCCTAATCGCCGGAACAGATCGTCTTGAAAAAGCTTATCACCGATTTGAAGTTTGCCGTCGGCTGCTCGGTCTTGCTGCTCTCGAGCGCGACCGTAATGACAGGCTTGGGATGTCGGCCAGCGCCCACGGCTAGTGACGCGGAAAAACCAGCGAGCACTTCGACGGGTGCTGCAACGGCAACGACCTCAAATGACAATAACATTGCAGACAAGCCGGGGAATGCCCAGTCGAAAGCTCCCGTTATCGATACGTCGATCGACGTGGAAGCGTTGATGCAAGCCCGATTGCCTGAGAGTGAATTGGCCTTTGGTTGGATTCGGTTGTTCGATGGCCAATCGTTAATCGGATGGGAGCCGACCAGCAAGGCGAACTGGCGCGTCGAAGATCAAGCGATCGTGGTAGACGATGGTGAGCAAGGTTTCCTGGCCACGAAATCGCGGTTTGCAGACTTTGAATTTCAGTTGGAATACAAGGCAACAGCCCAGACCAATAGTGGCGTTTTCTTTCGGTGTGGGCCCGAGATCAAATCGCCCGCGACCGATTGTTACGAATTAAACATTGCACCGATTGATAATCCGTTTCCGACGGGGTCTTTGGTAGAACGCCAACGCGCCGAACCTGAAAAGATCGGGCCGTTGGATCCTGACCAATGGCATACTATGCATGCTTTGGTAGATCGCGAACACATTCAAACATGGATTAACGGAATTGAAGCGACGGACTACATAGACCAGCAAAGCTTGCGCAATGGCAAGATCCTGCTGCAATTCCGCGAAGGTCCGGTCGCGTTTCGAAATATTCGCATTCGACCTATTGGCTACACATTGCTGCCGGCTGAAAACTTGGACGCTTGGCTGCCTTCGGACGAATCAGCGTTCAAATACCAACGAACAGAAGAAGGCTTTTTGCAGTTGGAGGGTGGCCGAGCAGATCTCGAGTTACTGGAACAACTGAAAGACTTCTGCATTCAAGTGCGTGTCAAAACACTTTCCGAAGGCACAAACTCAGGCATCTTTTTTCGCTGTGTACCCGGCAGTGCAATGGATGGCTACGAATGCCAGATTCAGAACTTGTTTGATGGCGACCGGCGATTGCCGAACGATTATGGTACAGGCGCGATCTTTCGCCGCGTAAAAGCGCGAGCTGTCTTGAGCAACGACAACGAAGATACCTTTATTACGATCTGCGCGGATGGTCGTCAGATTTCAACTTGGGTCCAAGGTGTTCAAGTGGTCGATTGGAAAGACGAGCGCCCAGAGGCCGAGAATCCTCGCGAAGGCTACCGAGCTGAAGCTGGCACCCTTCAGTTGCAAGCACACGATCCAACTTGCAAAGTGCTCTTTCAAAGCTTGCTTGTGAGTCCCATCGAAGACCTCGCGCCGCCAGAGAACAGCGGCAACTAGGACAGCTTCTGCGGCGAGTGACCTGGGCTGGTTGCCGTAGGATCCGCATCTAGCAAAGCCTGTGGCTCATTATGCACCAGCGAACGCCAAACTAAGATCGCGGTGCCACACACTAGCAGGCTATCGGCGATGTTAAAGTTGGGCCACGTATAGTCTCGATAGCACAACAAGATCCAGTCACGAACGCCGCTGCTCCACTGCTCTGGCATCCACGCTTGGTACCATAAGCCTAAGCGGTCATACATATTGCCGAAGATTCCTGCCAGCATGCCTGCCGCCGCGACGGTAATCCACCACGACTTGGCAGCACGAAACGCGAACAGCCACACCGAAATAGCAACGGCGGCGACAATCGACAGGGCGGCAAATGCTTTGCCCCACCCTGCTCCGAACCCAAACAAAGCACCTGGATTGACTGCCGTCTGGATACCCGCATAACCTTCTACGACCCACCACACCGGAGACTCACCGGGGACACCTCGCCAATCGAAGATCCATTGCTTGCTCAGCAGATCAGCGGCTAAACCGGCGCTGGTAAGCAAAATGAAACAGATCAAGCGTGACAGCCACCATCGCTTTGGCCAGGACGTTGCCAAGTCTGCCTGTTCACGATCATGCATAGGAATCGTCGCTTGCGGATCCATAAGTGGTGTTTTAAAGGCAAAGTAAAAAAGAGTGGTGATCGATGAAGCTATCGTTAGGCCGGTCCTAGCCTAGCTCATTTCAGCGATAGCCGAAAGGTGGAATGCTCTACCATCGGCGGACTCGCTTGCTCTGACAAACGCTGTGGCCTAAACTGGAGTACCGTAAATTGCACTGAGCACCGGTAATCAAGAATACTCGCCAGGAGGATCTCACGATGTCGACCGTCGGCAAAGGGCTTACACTTGCGCAATACCTGGAGTCCGAACTTCGAACCGGAATCAAACATGAATATTTCCAGGGCGAAGTCTTTGCGATGGTCGGTGGAACTCCTCGCCATGCACTCATCGCGACAAATTTCCTGCGTGAGTCATCGCAAGCCCTTAAGGATCGTCCGTGCGTATCGTACAACAGTGACTTGCGGATCAAGATCGAAGACACTGGGCTGTACACGTACCCCGATGCTTCCATCATGTGTGGCCCGTTACACATGGATTCTGATATTGCCAACACGGTCCTTAATCCGACAGTGCTAGTGGAAGTTCTCTCGGAATCGACAGAGAAATATGACCGTGGGCAAAAATCGGCGCACTACCGTCGTATTCCATCGCTTAGGGAATTGGTATTGATTTCCCAAGACCAACCGTTGGTCGAATGTTTCGCGCGCCAGGAATCAGGCGGCTGGTTGCTCAGAGAAGTGGGTGATATGGCAGAATTGCTGTCACTTGAGTCGGTTGGCATTTTTATTCCGCTGTCCGAAATATATCGCAACGTCCAGTTCGACCTCTACACACCACTCCCTCCTCCCCTATTGCAAAAAGACCGCTAGTCAGCAAGCAAGCTGGCTGCTGACCCAGGGCAAGTCATTTTTTGAATCCAGGTCAATCAGCCGTTGAGCGTTAGCTCACGGTTTCCAAGAGAACCGATGCTAACGCATTCCGGCTAATCGCGCAGACTGAAAAACTGACTTACCCTGGCTGCTGGCCATAGACAGGTGCAGTAGCTAAGGCATGGCCACTTCGTTTGCTCAGATAGATTACACCGAATCACCGATCCAAGATCGCAGCAGCGAAGCTGCTGCGTCAGGATTATCACGGACAAGCGTGGTCAGTTCTTCTTTGATTTCGCCGCCAGTCAGATTGAACTTGCGACCATTTTTGTCTGTACCTTCGGAGCCTCCGGAGCCCCCGGAATCTAGTCTTGCAGCATCCGATAATGCGTCAGGGCCTAACGCAGATAAGTCCCAAGTTGACGGGTCTTCCAGTTGGATGTTAAAGCCTCGCTCAAATTCAACGTCTGTGTTGCCCGTAGGACCCGATCGAGAAACGGACCTTAAGAACAGCAACGCGATTGCAGCCAAGCCAAACATGCCGATCATTTGCCAGCTTCCCAGCAGATAAGCCATGACCAACTCTACGATGCTTGGTCCTGGGATCGGGACTGCAGGTTCGTCCAAGTAGTCCGTAACCGTGATCAATGGGAATCGATCACCACCGGGCTGCTCGGGTGGAATGATGTTGGCAAGTGTACGTTGAATATTCTTATCGACCTCGTCTTTGATCACGGTGATGCCCTGCACAAAAACCGTCTTGTCGATCGACGCTAAATCCGCCTGTGTCTTATCTGGGTTTTGATCTAACCATTGACGGTAGAAGGCTCGCTTATAGTAAGATCTGGGGATCGCGACGGAGATAGCAGCTCGTTTGGGAATTAAGCCAGCTTTATCGGTAACGGTAGTCTCGGTGCCAGTGACCTTGCGTTCGGAAACCGTTGACTCTTTTTGTTTGGTAGAAGCCTGTGCATATTGTTCCAAGGACTGCGAGCGATTTGCGATGGCGTTAGGGTTCGCTCCTGGCCGGCCACCTTCCACTGGCTTGGCAGACTCCGATTCCTTTTTCATCTCGCTGGTTTCAAGCGTCGTCGGCTTTTCGCCGTATTTCACCAATTGAGACGCTTCGCGGAGTGTTGTGTCCAAGTCGACATAGACTTCGATGCGAACATCACCGTAATCGCCTAAAAGATTGGCAACCTTAGTCTTGAGTTCGTTTTCTTGTTGGGTCTTGGTGTAATAGTATTTCTGCTCTTCGGCGCTCATTGGATCGTGAGCTCCGGACATCGCTGCACCATTAGACAAATCGCCCACCGAGATGTTTTCGTAAGCAAGGCCAGCGAAAGAATTTGCAACCAGTTGCATGATGCTTCGCTTCTGTTGTTCGGTAAGCGGCTTGCCCATTCTCGGACGGACAAAGATGCTCGCGGTCTGAAGCTTCTTCGACGAGAAGCCCTGCTGCTGCTCGTCATAGGTCAAGTAAGCATCTTCGACAAACGGGAAGTTCTTAATTGCGTTGGCAATATCTTGTTCACGGACTGCGCGATAGCGTCGTTTGCCCACCTCCAGCGATTCGAGAAAGCTGGAAGATGCGAGGGCGGCTTCAATGTTGCTGCCCAATTGGCGAGGGAAAGCGTTGTTCTCGGCCAATGCTTTGAGATATGCGCTGCGCTCGTTTAAAGGCACTCGGATACGCCGCCCAATTCGTTCATAAGCATGCAGACCAGATAGCCCAAAAGCATTTTCGGCTGCATCCAATTCACTGTCGTTTAAATCCCGACCACCAAAGAGATACTCTGTTGCTTTCGACGAACTCCCACGAACCAAGAAAGCAGAACTAACCAAGATACAAAGCAGCAACAAGCCGGCAATCATCTTTGACGCCGGTGTCATGGTTTGTAGCAGTTCGCGTGCTTGCTGGATGAATTGATTGACAAATTGCATTACAGGTTCGAATTCGTCATAAGATGGTTACGAGATAAACATCAAATCTGGATCGCTTGAATCTCTTCGTAAGCTTTCATTAACTTGTTTCTTACTTGAACTAGCAATTGGAACGCCATATCAGCTTTCTGGATGCTAGTGATAACTTCGGCAGAATCAACGTCTTCACCTGACAGCATGCTTTCGACCTGCATCTGCGAGGTCGCTTGTGCGTCATTCACCTTCTTGATTCCGCTGGCCAAAAAGCTTCCGAAATCTTGTGGACCGGTAACTTGCGAATTCTCACCAGGCCCGCGCGCATTGCGTCTGGCGAGCTCTTGCGTGAACTCTGTTAATACCGAGTTGTGCGGGCGGATTTGCATGGGGGCAGTTTACTGGGCGGACTTCGCTGACGCGACGTACTAGGCGAGGATACTCAGTGTTTGTCGATGAAGGCCTTTCGAGACTTCCATCACTCCCAAGTTTGCTTCATAAGCTCTTGAAGCTTCCAGTGCATCCACAAATTGTTCGTTCATGTTGATATTCGGATAGGCGACATAGCCCTTCCATTTTCCTTCTGTGATCGCCAGAGGATGGCTTGGGTCGAATCGATACAGCGGCTCTTGTTCACTGATTTCGACGCGATCGACTTGCACTCCAGTTAACCCTTTCGCTTCATTCATAGGGTCCGACTTGAAGACTACAAAGCGTTCTTGGTATGGCTTGGCTTCCCCGTTCTCGTTGGTCAACGTCGATAGATTTGCAATGTTGCCGGAGATGGTATTTAATCGAGCTCGCTGAGCAACCAATGCGCTGGTGCTGACATCAATCGCACTAATCATGTTCTCACTCGTTTCGAAGTAGGTTGTAGCTGGGGTTTGACTGCAAATTTCGTTGATTAAACATTGACAGATTCGCTGATCGCCATTTTTAACTGTTGCAACTGATGGCGCAGAATAGTGATCGCAGTCGAATGCATCGCTTGGTTCTTGCTGATTTGCGTGACTTGCTGTTCCAAGCTTACATTGCTGCCATCGTGAAACAGAATATTGGTATAGGCGTCGTGTACCTGCTGCTGGGCCTGCTCGCGACTCAAACCATTTACGCTTTGGCCTGTTGTATTTTGGCTTAAAGTGGAAGAGGCTTGCGACTTTTGCGATGCGATCTTGTCCTTCAATGCCGATTGAAAGTTGTCGACGGATAAGTCTTGTGTTTGATAACCTGGCGTATCAAGGTTTGCAACGTTACTGGCCAGCAATTGGTGGCGGCGTTCCGCAAACTTGACGGTCTCTGTCAGTGTATCAATCGAGGTGTTTTGAAATATTCCGTTCCACATATCAATATCAAGCTCGCATGGTTCCCGAGGGCTGCAGTTCGCTATCCTTCTATTGAAAGAAACGATGATTGCTCCGATTCTTGATCGCTATTGTTCGCGTACGCTCGGTTCATCGTTGCCGTACTTTGCATGACTCGCAATTGGCTGGCGACAAGTTCGCGTTCTTCGCTCAAGCGACTGACGGCCGTGTTTTCCATCATGATGAGTTCCGCAATCAATCGCTCGCATTTTTCGAACGACTCTCGGCAGTTGGCTCGGTCTTGCTGGCTTGGCCAGTCTCGCGAGTCCGCGTCTTGTGATTGATACGGAACAAGTTGTTGTTGGACCATCTGCAGGGCCTGCATCGCCTCATCTTTACGACTGAGCAGGGTAAGCAAATTGTCCACTTCATCGCGGTCGATCAGCTCGATCTGTTGCAACGTCATGTCTTTCAAGACTGTCAACAGATGCAGCTTGCGGTGCACTAATTCGCTGAGTCGAATTGTTGAAAGTTCTTCCATAACCACGGACCATAGCAAGCTGTTTTTGCCAAGCCAATTGTGACTTGAGCAAAAATCCGAAAAATCCAAAAGAAGTTTCCTCCTCGTAGCCTCACCTTGACGTTCGCATCGGAATTCTAGTACTAACAACGCTGGATTGAGCTCCGGTCATAACTGGCCCATCAAGCGAAACTGGATTGAGCATGACGTCAAAGAAATCAGCGGCACAGAATTTCTCGAACCCCCTATGGAGTTCGGTCAGCCTCGGCGTATTGATTGCCGGTGCGTTTTATGCATTGATTGGGATAGGGCTACTCGATTATGCCTTCATGCGGCGATACGCGATGGGGCACCCAGTTTCGATCGCAACGGTATTTCTCTTCAGCATTTCGATTGCAGTGCTTTCCAAAAAGCTGATTCGCTCTTGGGTCGAAGGCCGGCTAACAGGTCGCTCTAACGATAGCTTGCTGGACTTGTTGCAATCGATACCCGACACCGCGCCTTTGGATAAAGTACGTTGGTTGGATTCGATGTGGCGAGCGCAAGATGCTGTGGTTAATCGGTCCTACTTTGGCGCTCGATTTACCAAGCTCCTGCGACGACTTATTCAAAGAGGTGAAAGTGACCAGTTCGATAAGGATCTTCAAGAGCTAGCGGAAGAAGATGCAATCGCTCAACACGAAGCGTACGCGATCGTTAGAATCATCTGCTGGGCAATGCCTATGCTAGGTTTCTTAGGTACCGTCATTGGTATCTCGCAGACGCTTGGAAATATGGATATGAAGTTGCTGGCAACAGGAGATGAATCCGCGATGGATGCGCTCACCGCTGGCTTGTACGTAGCGTTCGATACCACTGCCGTCGGTTTGGTATTAACGATTGTGGCGATGTTCTTTCAGTTTTTGGTGAGCGGGCTTGAACTGCGCGTATTGCGAGATATCGATTCATTGGTGGCCGATCGCTGCTACTCGTTTTTGAAGCAGCAAATTGACCAAGTTCATGATTCGAAGGATCTCGTACACCAATTAGCGAAATCGATAATCGACAGCACATCTGCCGCGTTTGAGCAACTTTTGCAGAAACAGACGTCGCTGTGGAGCAATGCGATGGAGAAGGTCGATCGTCGCTGGAACGAGGTCTCGCAGAAGGCCGGAGAGCAGTTGACGTCGTCATTGCAGGCTTCTTTGGATAACTCACTTGAATCGCTCACGCAAGGCATTCAAGCGGCTCAACTGACATCGATTAATGCACTCGATACACGTTATCAACAATGGCAAACGACGCTTTCCGATCAGACTCGGCAGCTAACGAAATTCCAAGGTGAGCTGGTCCGACAAGGCGAGCTGTTGATGCAATTGGTTGAAAACTGCGAAGGCTTCGCCGCCTTGGACCAAACCGTCCAGCAGACTTTGGGGCGGATGACAAATATTGATCGTTTCCACGAAGCGGCTGTCTGTATGACAGAAGCGATTGCGGTATTAGGGATTCAATTGGACCGCTCCGGCGTCATTGGCAAGCTGGTCCGCGAGTCGCCGGCCCGCCGCGATTCGGTAAATCTATTCGAAGATGGCGATGACTCGATAAGGGATGCAGCATGAAGTCGGGACGCTCTCGACTGAGGCAAGATAACTTGGCACCGGCGCTATTTCCGTTTCTAGCGGTGATGGTTTGTACTATTGGTGCGTTGGTGTTTCTATTGACCATCGCCGTTTCGCAAGCGTCACAGTCCGCCAAGCTGGAGTTGCAAGAAGCCCGCGATCGAATTCAAACACAGGAAGATATCATTGAAGTGGCAACGCAAGAGTTGCGGCTTCAACGCGAGGAAATTCAGCTCAAGCTTGATCGCGCTCGCAACAGCCTAACACATCTAGAGGATCACACGCGGCGACTCCAACAGGAACTCGATTCAGTCATGGCTACGCTGGCCACCTTAGAAGATCGCCAAGCAGGATCTTCGATGGATTCTGAAGATCGCAAAAAGGAGCTTGAACGCCTACGAATGAAAATGGTGGAGCTAAAAACTGAGCTCGAGACGAAACTTGAGTCTCGTAAGACAACGCGCCCTGCCTTTTCAATCATTCCATACGCCGGGCCCAACGGAACTGCCAGACGTCCAATCTATCTTGAATGCACTGCGGAGGGAGTCATCTTACAACCCGAAGGCAAGCGATTAACGATTAACGATTTGAAGCCGCCTTACGGGCCAGGGAATCCGTTGGACGCTGCCTTGAGAACCGTTCGCGCCAAACTGCAAGAACACGAAGGCAGTAGTTATGTCGCTTCGCCATATCCACTTTTGCTGGTACGCCCTGACGGGATTGCGACCTATGCGCTTGCCAGATCGGCAATGTCTTCTTGGGATGATCAGCATGGCTACGAACTCATTGATGCAGATATGCCGCTAGCCTTTCCGGAATCTCTTCCCGGGTTGTCCGCGGAACTGGATCAAGTGCTGAGCAAGGCTCGCGAACGACAAAAGAGTATGCTGGCTTCTTTGCCCAAGCGTGTGGTTTCCGCCATGGACTTCTCGATTCAAGCGAATGACTTGGCGATGGAGCACGGCGATGAACCTCAACTGCTGAGTGGTCGGTCGACGAATCCCGGCGATATCTTTATTCCCCAAAATGGAATGTTGGCCAGGCAGCATCCAAATTCTTCAAATCCTGTCGGGAACGCGACTTCTCAAGATTCTGCAACTTGGCCAACTCTGTCGGGTAACGTGGCAGCACCACCCTCAATCCAAGCGGCCCAACGAGCTGCGCAGCAATTGGTCGGTTCGCAATTTTCAGCAGGTGGCTCAAACGGATCAAGCTTTGGAGGTGGGGGCGGGATGCAAGCCGGAGCATCAGACGCTGGCGGCAGTGATGAAGACACCTCCAGCACTAACGCTTACGATTCCAGCGATTCTAGTTCGAGCAGTGGGCAGGTCGCAGGTGTTGGTGGCGGCAACGAAATGCAAACGGCAACGCAAAGCGTTCAAGCACAGGGAGCCAATCAGGATATATCGCAGAACAACGCACACGCGGCCAATGCAACGGGTAACAGCATGCTGGCCTCCAGCGTGCAAGGGGCTTCCACGCCGATGGCTGAGCAATCTGGCTCGGAGCAAACCGCCAACCAACATGACTTAATGAGCGATCCTGATCAGCCGACAGCGATTGTTCGACCTTCTTCGAACTCTAGACAAAAGAATAATCGCAGTACCACCTCCATCGCAAACGAACTAGGCGAAGATTGGGCCGTCCAACGCCGACGGTTGTCCAGCACACCTATTCACCGATCGATCAGCGTGCGCGTGCTTCCAGATCGCTGGGTGATCGTCGATGGAGATTCAACGGGGCGGATCAAAAGCGAAATACTCTTAGCGGAAGGACCGCGAGCGGCTCGGCAGAAGTTGCGAGAATCGATTGAAGCTGAGATGCAAGATTGGGGTGTTGCGGTATCTGGTGGATATTGGGTACCGATCATCAAAATCTACCAGTCCGCCGATTCGGTATGGGCTGCACAGCAGCTTGCTGCCATGCTTGAGGGCAGTGGTGCCAAGGTCGAGGTGCTTCGCTAGGACCCATTGAACAGTGCGCAAAACATGAAACAGAAGTACTACGATAACACCGAAATCAACGCCGATGCCTTTTTGGATACGGTAGCCAATCTGGTTGGAATCTTGACGATCTTGGTTGTCGTTGTGGCATCGCAAACAAAAATTGCAGCGAAAGCGGCCATGGAGAAGGAATTGACGCTCCAAACCGAAAGTATCCTCGAAGATCAAGTGCACGATGCAACCGATGTTGAAAGGGATCTGATTCGACAAGCCAGGCTGCTACAGCAGCATGAGCTCGAAATAGTAAGAACAAGCCTCGAACGAGAGAAACTGCTAATTCAACTGATACAAGCGAAAGAAGCTCAAGCAGCCGTGCTGGCTGGACTGTCCAAAGAGGAGCAAGATGACGCGATATCTCAAACCGAATTGACTCAGTTGCAGGAGAAAATCGCTGCCCTGATCGCTCAAAATGGAGAACTTGACGCCGCACCGAAACAGGAGCAGACGATCACGTTGCAACACTTACCGACACCGATGGCCAAAACGGTTTTTGGAGACGAAGTGCATGTGATGTTGGAAGCCAACAAGGTTTCGGTCATTCCTTGGGATCGGTTAGTGGCGGATCTGAAGCGTCAGGCAGAAATGCAGGTGTCTCGAGTTGTTCGAACGGACCGGGTTGTGGACACACTCGGGCCAATTGATGGTTTTGTGATGAAATATGCGTTGAAGACTGAAAAGGGGATTGTGTCGCGCGGTTCTAGTGTGGCCATGGCGCAGCGGGTAGAGTTAGAGTATTTTGTCTTGGAGCCTATGGCAGAAGTTTTGCGTGAGGAGATAGATGACGCGCTGGGGGTAGCAGGTCGTTTGCGAGCCGAACTCTCACTGCGAAACCCTCGCTCGACCACTGTAACGGTATGGGTTTACGATGATTCCTTCGGCCGCTTTCGTGAACTCAAGGAACGACTGTTTGTAGAAGGCTATCTTACTGCGGCGCGTCCGCTGCCAAAAGGGATCCGTGTTGGTGCATCACCTAGTGGTTCGAACAGTACGGCTCAATAGTTGACATGAACTCCACAGAACAGCTTCAGCCCCATATCATGAATCGCGATAGGGCGCTTGAAGCAAAAAGAAATGATAGCAGTAAGCACAAATAAGCTACATCGATGGAATCTGGAAAGAGGGATCCAGCTTCTTCGCTTTCGCATACTCTGCTTTGGCGACGGTAGGGTTGCCGCTCTTCATAGCCAATTCGCCGCGAAGAAAATAAAGCATGGCTGGGTCCTCACCGCCACGGTCCAATTCTTCCAGCGTGATCCTGGCTGCGTCTAGTTTCCCAGAGCCCATTTCCGCTTTCGCCTTAAGTGCCAAGTACTCGGAAATTTGTGAGGCATCAACCGTGCCTTTGGCTTCAATTTTATCTACCGTCTTGATTGCGTCCTCGAAATCGGAGCTTGTCACTTGGGCTCGCAGTTCCTCGATCCAATTGACGGATCGAGAAACGACGCTTTCTGAAACGGTTGTAGACCTGCTACAACCAACGTAAACGACTAGAACTGCTAAGATAAGAAACTTTGAATAACATCGCATCAGCCGTATTCCAATCGGGTTATTTGGAAAGGTCGTCGCGATTGAGAATGCTCTCAGCACCGCTGCGTGTACCAATCGCTCGCCACGTTTCAAGATCGATCGATTCACTGATAAATCGAGTCGAGCTATCGCCGAAGGTAGCGTTCACACCGCCGAGGTGGTAGCTACGCGCCGAAACGATAGCATGTTCGCCCGGACGATCGGGAATAGCACTGCGTTGACCGCAGTCAATGCTAGCCCAGTTTGGTGGAGCGGTGTGGTTGTACATCGTGCTGGAATAGAATGCGAATGGCCAGCCATTGGAATGCAATTGGCCACCCAACCAGCGTCCGGCCGAGTTGAAATTAAAACTATCGATCACGCGTGGGCGGCTTTGGCACTGTTGATAAAACTCATCAGGCGTCAGCATGTTAAACGAACGATTCACCAGCGTGGTTATATCGCCTTTCTGAGCAACCGTGCGGCGCATGTCTGCTCCGCTGCCCATGATACGCTCGGAGAAAACCACCGTGTTGGAAAGGCCGTCCATAAAGGCCGAAATGGGCAGGCTTTCGCCAATGGTGAAAGCACCGTTGCCACGACAGCTCAAACCATCGCGGAACGCGAAAAAATTGGAGTTGTCGTTGGTGTTCTCGGCACCAGCGTAAGGTGTCGAGCCACCGAAATTGTAGCGGTAGTTGTTCTCGGTGATTCTGCGAAGTGCGTTGATTTCCGATGGGCACATGAACATTGCGTCCGCATGGAAGTACGCATCATAGTTCGCATTGACGGGACGTCCTGCGGAATCAACCATCTGTACTGAAGTTGGCTTCTTGAAATCGATTCGAACGAAAATGGTGTATTGATCGATGAACGGAAGTAAGAACGTATGAACGGATCGGAAACCAGTCCAAGCTCCCGAAGGCAGCGTCACAGGGTAGGTGGTCGGCGGGTTGTTTTGATGCTGGCCATTGACCGTGTAATCTGGCTCCATCCGCCCAGCAGGAAAGTACTTGAAAGCGGCTTCGTACTCGCTTAAAGCCAAGCCTAACTGCCGCAAACGGTTGACACAGGAAATCTTGCGAGCTGCCTCGCGGGCGTTGTGAACGGCTGGCAACAGCAAGCCGACCAAGATTCCGATAATTGCAATAACCACCAACAATTCGACAAGCGTAAACGCATTTCTTTGTCGCATAAACTACGCATCTCCATTTAAATGCCTGGAACAACCAGAAATGATCTATCCAGCGTCTTAGCTACCCATGCCGAGTCGATCTTTAAAAACTTCTTCATTGCATCGTACCACCATACATCAGCGCGGCAAGAGAAAAAAAAGCCTCCTCAGCCGCTGTCATCACTGCACACATTAACTGATCGTACAACCTTAACGGCGGGTTTTATCTAATGGCTTTGGACAGGACTTTAGCCAATTGATTAAGGAAACCGCTGATCACTTGAAAAGTCAAACATTTATTGGCAGGCAACGAAAAAATTCATGGAAATTTTAAAAAACAAGGCCGAATAGTTTTGCACTAGCTCCTAAACCGGTAGACCCGGTGGGCGTTGAATGCCCTTTCGGGTGATTCGATAGCCTCGCACTTCGCCAGCTACAATATTGTGCCTTCCGCCAAGTCAAATGGTATTGCGCTATACAGAAAGTGCCGAGCCAAGCGTTTGACCGGGAGCAGGTAAGGTGCTTTCTCCCATCAAGTATTCGTCGATCGCTCGGGCCGCTCCGCGACCTTCATTGATTGCCCAAACGACCAGCGATTGGCCTCGGCGGCAATCGCCAGCGGCAAAAACGGCGGGGACATTGGTGGTGTACTTGCCATGTTCTGCCTTGTAGTTGCTTCGTGCATCTTGCTCGATCCCCAGCACGTCGGTGACGTAGTGCTCAGGTCCCAAAAAGCCCATGGCTAGCAGCACTAGATCGGCTTCAATCAATTCTTCGCTACCGGGAACTTCTTTCATTGCCATCCGACCGCCTTCAATGGACCACTCAACACGGACCGTCTTGATCGCTTTGACGTTGCCCTGGCCATCGTCGACGAACTCCTTGCTGAGTATGCAGTACTCGCGAGGATCTTTGCCGAATTTCTCGGCTGCTTCTTCGTGGCCATAATCGACTCGGAAAATGCGAGGCCATTGAGGCCACGGATTATCGGAAGCGCGGTCGGCTGGTGGCTCGGTCAGCAATTCAAAATTGACCAGTTGCGTGCAGCCATGACGAAGTGATGTGCCGATACAATCGCAGCCAGTATCACCACCGCCGATTACCACCACTTTCTTGCCTTTGGCGGAAATGAATTTACCATCGGCCAGTTCAGAATCCAGCAACGAGGACGTATTTGCGGTCAGGAACTCCATTGCGAAATGAATGCCCTTCAAACTGCGGCCTGGAATGGGCAAATCGCGAGGCTTGGTGGCGCCTGTGGCAAGCAAAACGGCATGATTCTCCGCCATCAGTTGCTTGGGATCGACATCAGACCCCACATTCGCATTGGTGATAAACTTAACACCTTCGGCCCGCATCAAATCCAAGCGACGCTCGACGACGCCTTTCTCTAATTTCATATTCGGAATGCCATAAGTTAGCAGGCCTCCAATGCGATCGGCACGCTCATAAACCGTTACGCTGTGGCCAGCTTTGTTAAGTTGATCGGCTGCAGCCAATCCAGCGGGGCCCGAGCCAATAATGGCGATGCTCTTGCCCGACCGAGATTGTGGCGGATTCGGCTTAACCCACCCTTCCGCGAATCCGCGGTCAATGATCGCACATTCGATGTTCTTGATCGTAACCGGCGGATTGGTAATACCTAGAACGCAAGCGCCTTCGCACGGCGCTGGACAAACTCGCCCCGTGAACTCCGGGAAATTGTTGGTCTTATGCAATCGATCAAGGGCCTCTTTCCATCGGCCGTTGTAAACCAAATCGTTCCATTCGGGAATCAAGTTATCGATGGGACAACCGGTATTGCTCATGCAGAACGGCACACCGCAGTCCATGCAGCGAGCTCCCTGCTGACGCAACTGCGTTTCGTCCGGGTCGGTATAGATTTCCTTGTAATCGTCTAAGCGAACGATAGGCAGTCGCCAAGCGACCTTCTTGCGATCAAATTCTTTAAATCCGGTTGGCTTTCCCATAATCTTTTCTCTAACAGTACTTAATGTCGAACATCTTGTTTGTGTGATTGCAACCTGCCAAAGGCTAAGTTGCATAAGTTCGGTTTGCCCTTGGTTGCCTTTGGCTAAAGTAATGTCCGGCAACCTTCATGAGCTGTGCGGCAGAACTCGGCTATACCATGACCGACTCTTTTTCGCGTTGCTTCATTTGCTGAAGCACACGTTTGTAATCGGTCGGCATCACTTTTACGAACTTGGGTAGCAAGGAGTCCCAGTTATTCAAAATTCGCTTTGCAACGTCGGAATCTGTAAGCTCTGCATGGCGTTCAATCATGCCACGCAGTTCCTCGACGTCCTCTTCCGCAACGACATCTTCCAGTTCTACCAATTCCAAATTGCAGCGTAGGTTGAACGTTCCATCTTCGTCAAAGATGTAAGCGATCCCGCCGCTCATGCCCGCCGCGAAATTTCGCCCGGTGGTTCCCAAGATGACTATGCGTCCACCGGTCATGTATTCGCAGCCATGGTCGCCCACGCCCTCGATGACGGCTTGAGCGCCACTGTTGCGAACTGCAAATCGTTCTGCGGCTCGTCCACGCAAGTAGACTTCGCCCATCGTTGCACCGTACAGACATACGTTGCCAACCAAAATGTTCTCTTCTGCTTTAAAGCTTGAGTTGCGAGGCGGATAAATGATGATCCTGCCACCAGATAAGCCTTTGCCAACGTAATCGTTGGCGTCGCCTTCCAATTCCAACGTTATGCCATGAGCTAGAAACGCGCCAATACTCTGGCCCGCCGAACCATGCAACTTGATGTGAATCGTATCAGTAGGCAAGCCTTCTTGGCCATGCACCTTGGCAATCTCGTGGCTGAGAATAGTACCCACCGTACGGTCCGTGTTAATGATCGGCAGTTCAAAGCGAATGGCTTTCTTCGATAGGATCGCATCACGGCTTCGGGGAACCAACTCTCGCACGTCCAGCGATTTCTCCAGGCCGTGGTCTTGAGCTTGGCTGCAAATCACACCCACCCCTGCGTGAGGCTTATTGGCTGGCTTAAGAATCGGTGTTAGATCCAATCCATCGCTCTTCCAATGTTTGATTGCCGCATCCACTCCCAGTACTTCTGTGTGACCGACCATTTCATCAATCGTTCGGAAACCAAGTTCGGCCATGATTTGCCGCGCATCCTCGGCCACCATGAACAGATAGTTCACGACATGCTCAGGCTTGCCAGCAAATTTGGCTCGCAGTTCTGGGTCTTGCGTGGCAATCCCAACCGGACAAGTATTCAAGTGACACTTCCGCATCATAATGCACCCCATCGTGATCAACGGAGCGGTGGCGAAACCAAACTCTTCTGCACCCAGAAGAGCGGCAATCACCACGTCGCGCCCGGTCTTCAAACCACCATCGGTCTGCAGAGTGACTCGCGATCGCAGGTCGTTGAGCACTAACGTTTGATGCGTTTCAGCAATCCCCAATTCCCACGGCAAGCCCGCATGCTTGATACTGGTCAACGGCGAAGCTCCCGTCCCGCCGGTATCACCGCTGATGAGGATGTGGTCGGCGTGAGCCTTGGCAACGCCGGAGGCAATCACACCCACGCCCACTTCGCTCACCAGTTTCACGCTGACACGAGCCGATGGATTGGAGTTCTTCAGGTCGTGGATTAACTGAGCCAAATCTTCAATGGAGTAGATGTCGTGATGCGGAGGAGGCGAGATCAAGCCTACGCCAGGAGTCGAATAGCGAATCCGAGCAATATAGTTATCGACCTTTCCTCCAGGCAGTTCGCCACCCTCTCCAGGCTTGGCACCTTGAGAAATCTTGATCTGCAGTTCTTCAGCGTTCGCTAAGTACTCAATCGTTACGCCGAAGCGGCCCGACGCGACTTGCTTGATCGCCGACTTCTTTGAGTCTCCATTGGGCAGGGGCTTGAAGCGGACGGGGTCTTCGCCACCTTCACCAGTATTGCTCTTGCCACCCAATCGGTTCATCGCAATAGCCAATGTCTCGTGCGCTTCGGCACTAATGGAGCCCAAGCTCATTGCGCCAGTACAAAATCGCTTGACTATGTCTTTTGCGGATTGAACTTCTTCGATCGGCACTGCAGGACCATAAACGCCAGGCTTCAAATCAAACAAACCACGCAGTGCACAGCGGACCTTGGCGTCTTTGTTGATATGGTCAGCAAAGCGTCGATAAGCGTTTTTGTCGCCAGCGCGGGCCGCAACCTGAATGTCCGCAATCGCGGCAGGATCCCAGCCATGACGTTCACCTTCGGCACGCCAATGGAACTCGCCCAGATTTGGCAAGCTCACGGTGGCTTCCGTCGGGTTGTCGGGATAACCCAAGCGATGGCGTCGCATGGTCTCTTCCGCCAATACCTTGAAGTCACAACCTTGAATGCGGCTGTTGGTGCCAACAAAGCAGCGATTGATCACTTCATCTTTAAGTCCCAGGGCCTCAAAAATTTGAGCTCCTTTGTAACTTTGCAAAGTGCTGATGCCCATCTTGGCCATTACCTTCAGCATGCCTTTGGCAACTGCCTTGCGGTACGCGTAAACGATCTTATCATCGTCAAACTCTTTCTTGCCGCCATCCAACAAGCCATCTCGCAAAGCTTGCCAAAGTGCTTCGAAAGCCAGATAAGGATTGATCGCGTCAGCTCCGTAGCCGATCAACAAGCAGTGGTGATGCACCTCGCGAGCTTCACCAGTTTCGACCACAATGCCGATCTGGGTTCGCTTGGCCACTTTCACCAAATGGTGATGCACCGCTCCCGTTGCCATCAATGCACTGACGGCGACGCGCTCGTGCGATATCGAACGATCACTCAAGATAACCAACGTATAGCCATCGCCAATCGCGGCCTCAGCTTCTTGACAAATGCGGTCCAACGTGTTGGTGATGCCGGCATCACCTTCGCTTCGATCGAATGTGATATCAATCGTCTTGGTTTTCCAACCACGCTTGGTCATGTGCGACAGGGCCGCCAGTTCCTCATTGGTAAGAATAGGATGCGGGATTAACAAACGATGAGCATGGGCAGGTGTTGCATCGAGCAAGTTCTGTTCAGGACCAATGTAGCACTCCAGCGACATGATCACTTCTTCGCGTATCGAGTCGATCGGAGGATTGGTGACCTGTGCAAATAATTGCTTGAAGTAGTCGTAGATCATGCGCGGTTTGTCCGACAGGCACGCAATCGCGGAATCATTGCCCATCGATCCGATCGGATCGCGAGCTTCGCGGACCAATGGCAAGAGCATGAAATTCATGGTTTCTACGGTATAACCAAACGCTTGCATCCGCGGGATCAAGGTGTCCGCGTTGAAGCCATGCGGTTCGTCGTTAGGCGAAAGTTCATCTAGCGTAATGCGTTGCTCTTTGAGCCACTGGCCGTAAGGCATCTTGGCGGCAAACCCATGCTTGAGCTCATGATCTGGAATCAAACGGCCTTCTTGGAAGTCGATCAAGAACATACGCCCTGGTTGCAGCCGCCCCTTTTCTTTGACAATTGCGGGGTCTACAGGCAACACACCGACTTCGCTAGCCATGATGACGCGATCGTCAGTTGTCAGATAATAACGGCTTGGACGCAAACCGTTTCGGTCCAACGTGGCTCCGATGTAACTGCCATCGGTGAACACAATGGATGCAGGGCCATCCCATGGCTCCATCATGCAGCTAAAGAACTCGTACAACGCGCGTTTGTCTTCCGACATGCTTTCATGCTTCTGCCAAGCTTCTGGAACCATCATCATGACAGCTTCTTGCAGCGTGCGACCGTTCATCAACAAGAACTCGAGCACATTGTCGAAGGTACCCGAATCGCTGCAGTGCGGTTCAACCACCGGAAACAGATCCTTCAGTTGTTCTTGATAGAGTGCACTTTTTGCGTTGCCTTCGCGGGCCTTCATCCAGTTGCTGTTGCCACGCAACGTGTTGATCTCACCGTTATGACTCATAAAGCGGAGTGGTTGAGCGCGATCCCAGCTTGGGAACGTGTTGGTCGAAAAGCGGCTATGCACCATCGCCAGATGCGTTTCGAAATCCGGCGCACTTAGATCCTTGTAATAAGGCGTCACTTGGCTGGGCGTCAACATGCCTTTGTAGATCAACACTTTGGTGCTCAGCGAGCAAACGTAGAATAACAACGCTTGCTTCAGATTTGCATCGCCACGCAGTAGATGACTGGCTCGCTTACGAATCAAATACAACTGACGCTCGAAGGTCTCGCCCTCATATCCCTCGCCCGCAGCGACAAACAATTGCTCCACCACCGGCTCGGCGGCTCGCGCTGTTGGTCCGATATCTGCGCCATCGGGATCGACAGGCACTTTACGCCACCCCAGCAGCTTCTGGCCGTATTGGACAATCAAATCCTCGATCGTCTTCTTGCAATGCGCTCGAGAAGCGTCGTCCTTAGGTAAGAAAATATTGCCCGCGGCGAACTGGCTAGGCGGTGGTAGCTCAACACCTAAGTCTTCTTTTGCGACGCGTTTGAAGAATGCCGTCGGAGAGCCCACAAGGATCCCCGCGCCATCACCAGTATTAGATTCGCAACCGCAAGCGCCACGATGATCCATCGCGCGCAGAATAGTGTCTGCATCACGCACGATCTGATGGCTCGGTTTTCCCTTGATGTGTGCGACAAAGCCAACACCGCAAGAATCCTTTTCTAAACTTGGGTCATACAAACCTTGCTTTTCAGGGAAACCAGTCTGAACTGCCATTGGTAACTATTCTTCCTACTCAACTAGCAAACAACAAAAAATAAATTTCAATTACTGACACACGCCTTTACTTGGCCGACACCACCGATGTCGTTTTCTTACCTGGCAAACCACTTGCATGGCTTGCTCTGGATTCCATCTGCTTCGGATCATCCGCCCCCTCCTGCCCTTCCCCGCGAGACTCAAGTTCCCGACTTTTGGCGGTAGGTCTTTTCGATTTGCCGCCTCGCTTGGTGGCCGGTTTTGCAACCTGACGTTTACTTTCGAGGTTCGCTTGTTCCGACGGAACATCGGCCGACTGAGCCAGCATTTCTACCAAAGACCGAGCTACTCGCGATAACGTCTTGTCACGTCGTTGTAAGTACCCGATAGGCCGCGTCAACTTAAACTCCGGACAATTCAATCTTCGCAAAGATCCCGCGGAAAGCTCATGCTGCACAGTCAATTCTGGCAATACAGCAATCCCGCTGTTGACAATGGCCGCGTGCTTTACCGAATCAATGTTGTCCAACTCGACAACAATTCGTGTCGATACGTCCAGCCCTCGCAATGCTTTATCGATCGCATGTCGAATTGGCAACTCTTGAGCGAACGCAACCAGGCCTACTCCCGATAAATCACTCGGCTTGATGGTCGACAAAGCAGACAAGCGATGCCTTGGTGAAGCGACCAAGATCATTTGCTCCTCTCGCCACGGCGTTGCAAGTATCGTACGTGTGCTTTCTGGGTAAGAAACAAAGCCAATATCGACAGTGCCCTGTTCGACCGATCGATAGACTTCATCCGGATGCGCCATCTGCGTTTGCAAAGTCGCGTTTGGGAATCGTTGGCGGAATTGTTCCTCCAGTACAGGCAGGTAGCTTAACCCAATCGAGTAGATCGATGCGACCGAGATATAACCTGAAACATCACCTGCCTTGCCGCGGACCTCATCCAGCAGCGAATCAAAGCCGCGCAATAACTCGCTGACGCCTTCGTAAAATTTTTGACCTTCCGCGGTCAGTACAAAGGGACGCGTGGTCCGATCCAGCAACTGGACGTCCACCAAATCTTCAAGATGTTGCACCGCTTGTGACGCCGCCCCCTGCGTCAATCCATGCTCGGTCGCCGCTGCAGAAAAGTTCTTCTTCCGCACGACTTCGCAGAACAGTCGCAGCGAGCGAAGCTGAATCGAATGATGGGGACGACGGGGATCGAGCATACAACTGCTTTATTAGTTTTCTTAATAGTTCGCATCCCTGCATTAGAAAGTTCGATAATCATAACCCCCGAGCATCGGGTGTCAACAGAGAAATGATGCGAAAGTTGCGAGACAGATGGTCGCTTCGGATTAGGCAGATTATGACGCGCCAAGTGGGGGCCAGAACAACCCGAAAGGCATTTGGTGCGCCTTCGAAAGGGCCCGCGGAAGTGATTCTCGTTGGACGTCAGCAACCTACCGGACGGCGGCTACACATGTCGATCTTAGAAGTATTAAGTTCTGTTTTGTTGCGACACGAGTCAAACAGTCAGTGGAAAGAAAATGGCAGCGTTTTCTCGCGATTACCAAATAGGGCTCGCTCGCAACTTGTAATCACAGTCACGGCTTTATGATTTTAGCGTGGTGGGCAAACTGGGATGGAAACCATCATTTAGGATTGCTTTTGGTAGTCGATTACCAACGAGGTTTTCTTTGTTTTGCTTTTGGAGGTTGCTCAGGAGATGGCTCCCTCGTCAGCACCTCTTCGGGAGGGCCTCCGAGGACGCTGACCGTTGTAAACAAATCCCAGGCATGTTTTTTGGAGTCTATGGCTACCGTATAGTTCTTCTCGTCCAGTCGACGCATGACGGTTCCCGTACCGTTGCCAGGATCAAACTGTACCTCGATAGGGAAATTGGACGAGAGATTCAGGGACTGCCCAGGCTCTATGGTTCTCGGGATGTTGTCGGCCACAAGGTTGAACGCAAGCTTGCCACTTGAATTGTCAATCGACAAATTGAATTTGCCTTGGAAAAATTTCCACCCGCTGTTGCCTTGAAGCCGGAAATTGTAAGTTCCAGATTCGACGGTGAACTGTTGAGTAGAGTTGTCTCCTACGCCTGTATCGAACTTCAGTATCCGTTTCCCAGAGATCGTTAGGCTTTGCTCGCCGCCGATCGGAATATCGTAGTTTGTTCCATTAAGTTGAAAGCTTACGGACCGGCCATTGTCCTGAGGGTTCCTGACCAGTAATTTGGAGTTGCTTAAATTCGGTGACAAAGAGTCAATCTCGGCTGCAGGCTGTCCAACGCCCAGCGGCACTCTTAACGCCTCGAAGAACGACCCTTGTTCAAAACCGTAATCGTCATTTTCGCTATGGACCACCACCACATGATCGCCTGCGTGGAAGTATCCCGTGGGCTGAAGTGTAGGGTCATAACAGATCCATAATGGTTGATCGTCCCAAATTGACCAAGAGGGGGGGGCGGATGGCGGCCCAAAACTAAGTTGGTCTTCTATGGAAAGTAACAATCCTATCCTATCCAGAGACCTAATTATCTCGTTCTTCAAATTGCCGAACTTCGCTACGCCTGGCGCTCCCAGGTGGTCGTTTAATATGTCAAGTTTTGGGACTAGGTCCACGAAACTATCGCCTGCTTGCAGGCCATTCGACAAGTCGTCAGCCAACTGGTCGAGATTCGCCAATTGGTTAACGAAGTCGAGCAAGACCTGACGGGTCTTCTCAGAGTCAGGAGCCTGAGATAGGTCTGCGTTGGTCAGGAGATCTTTGGCCGCATCGAAGTCCCCTTCTTTAAGAGCCCTTCCTAACGCGTCTTTCATTTCTGGCGGTACCAGCAACTGATTGTAAGGGTTGTCCAGGAAATCATTGACAAGCTTGTCCATGAGCTCATTGTGGGCGGAATCAAAGTCCTCGTGTTCGTGTTGAAGCAGATTACTTATTTCTGGATTTATTCGTTCAATAATCGCTGGAGTAATCGCCGCAATTCTATTGACTGGGAAATGGTTCGACTGAGGTGCTACTGCAATCGTTGGAATGGGAATTGAATTCTTGGGGACAGAAACACCAACGGAGTTCGAAGTGATTGGCGGTTGGACAAATTGGGGTTGTTCGGAACGCGGGAAAAACTGGGGCTGCGCCGGGGTTGTGTAGAACGACTGAGGTTGCTGCACGTGTGGCTGAGGTTGCTGCACGCGTGGTTGAGGTTGCTGCACGCGTGGTTGCGGTTGCTGCACGCGTGGTTGCGGTTGCTGCACGCGTGGCTGGGGTTGCTGCACGCGTGGCTGAGGTTGAGGGCGGCTATTGAATACATCTTGGAATCCTTTCATCGAATCTTGAAGTGCTTTATTAGTTGCCTGTTGATTGATGCGATTCATCTCTTGCTGCATTCGCATCAAATCCGCTTGTCGATTCCCAGGCTGTTGTTGGGGAGGTCGCGGGGCGTTGGGTTGTGGCAAGCCGCCATCTCCAAAATAATCTGCAGCGGTGCGAGGTTTAGGGTAGAGTGCTTGGGCATGCGTAATTTGCGGCCAAATGAGTACTACAATCAAAGCGAGCACCATGGCAAAAAACGAAGCCCGGTGGCCACGAAGCGCAATTCTTCGAGCAAGGGTGGAAACTAACTGCATTGAAATCTTCCTAACACTTTAAATCGGCGTGTATCTGCCAAGCATTCAGCCAGGACTTAGGCAAGCCACCAAGCTCTGCTGTCATGGTGGTATGAAGGTAAGAAAAGCCGCTAGCTGTAAAAATCTGTAGAAGCAATCCCCTGAAATACATTCGTAAAACCGTTCAAAGAGTCCGGTAATTCCGGCGGAAATTCTCAGGAAACTTGGCGAATACGGGATTTTCGACCAAGCGAGCCCTAATATCGGGCACTAGTTTCGAGTTGCGGCAAACCTCAGGTCTCAATCACAAAGCACGGCACTGCTTCTTTTCAAAATCAGGCTTTGAGAGACCGGATACAGCATGCAGCGCAGACGTGAGCTTGTAATCGCCTGCGATTTCTATCGATTTAATAATCTCCGAGGGTCGAAGATGGAGTGTCTTCAATGCCTCGCGCAGATACTCATGTCGGGATAAGACCTTCGAGCAATCAAAATGAACTGCCCATCAATCCGCTATCCAGCTTTACGCGAGGCGGCGTAAAGCACCGTTACGGCACCTGAGGCCAACAGCCCCCAAGGGATCCACTCCGAAGGCCGGAAGATCTTGGTCGATTCAGCAGACATCGATCCGCTACTACCGCCGAATAAAGATGCGGTTTGGATTCTCGCTTGTTGAGCCACCGGGTCTGACCGATTCGCCAAAACCGCTTGATCAATCACCAAACACTCAAGTCCCAGGATCAACAACACGATTCCCACGGCTGAGAAAAATGCACGCCACATATGAAGCACTCATCAGGTTGCTCGCAATTGCATTCAACGCAACTGCGAATGGGTAAAGTGAACCCATTCCATGGCCACTCGACATAGCTGTCGCAGCGAATTCCATCCGCCTGCATCAATGGCTATTCGTCCACAGTCAGCGTCGGGCATTAAGGAAAAGCTCAAGCCGAATTGAAAGTTTCATGGCTCGTTTGTTCAATCGTTACGACAGGAAGACTCAAACCAATGACTGCCTGGTCGCGGCAAGTTAATCCGGTTGAACCATGACCGTGTCGTCATGCTCATAGCCTGGCGCACAGCAGCATAATAGCGTAAGGTCTTGGTGCGCATCCGCTTCAATCCAGTGAACCACGCCAGGAGGGATCGCAATTGCATCGCCCGGTTGAACTTGGCTGGCTTCATCGCCCAGATGCATGATGCCTGTGCCAGAGGTAATGTAGTAAATTTCTTCTGTGATTGGATGGAAGTGAGCGTCGGTCCGCGAACCCGCAGGAATGCGCGCTTCGGCCAAGCTTTGTTTTCGAATGGCTGAATTTCGATGCGACAATAGTTCTCGAATCACCGAACCGTCTTTGGTGATGAAAGCGGTCTGAGACTCAAGCGGTCTAATGTCCATCGTTGCGGCGGTATCTTGATGCGAAAGGAATCTGTTAGTAAACGATCTTCACGTTAGGCATGGCTGCCTTTAGTTTCTCGACGGCCGCCGGGGTGGCTTTGCTTTGCGTCAAATGCAATTCGGTTAGGTTAGGCAGATTCGTCAGCAGCATTAAGCTTTCATCGGTTACGCCTGTTTTTCCAAGATGCAAAAACTCAAGCGATTGTATTTTGGCCGCTGAGACAACCGAGGCATCGGTCAGCTCAGGTATATTGTCCAAGTTCAAACGCTTCAGCGGTTTGGCTTCCAACTGTGCAACTCCAGCATCGGTAATCTTCGTTAGCCAGAAGTTAACGTCGACCAGGTTTGGTAATGCCACGATGCTTGTAATCGATTGGTCTGTGATCGAACTGTTTTCGCTCAGTTCCAGGGACTCCAGAGAGGTGAACCGCGGCAACAAATCTACTAAACCTTCGTTCGTGATTGCCGAAGCACGCAGATTGAGTTTGGTAATGAGTTCAGGATTTGCAAGTTTACTGATACCGACACTGCTGAGGTTGGTGCCGAAGCAGCCAAACTCTCGTAGCTCAGAAAGTTGGTTCAGGAAATCACAGCCCGCGTCCGTTACGCTGCACTGGATTAAATTCAAAACTCGCAGTTGAGGCATGCCGGCAAGTTGCCTGACGCCAGCATCGGTGATTCCCGAACGATAAAGATAAACGTTTCTCACTGATTTGAATTGCGGCAATTTCGCGACGGCCGCATCATCTTGAACACGAATCGATTTTAGTGATCCAAGCTGGCTAGCGAGTGCCTCAGCATGCTCGGTCCATTGGGTGGGGCTATCTTTAAAGTCCAGTTCGACAATCTGTCCTGCCCCATTGCGTTTGATCACAATCGCTTCGATGGAAGCCAATCGGGCTTCGACATCTTCTGCCGCATCGGCGCTGGCGGACGCTGGAATGGTCGGCGATGTTGCATCGGTGGTTGGTGGTAGCGGAGGGTTATCTCGGCAGCCCGGGAGAGTCAAAGCAAGTCCCACTAGGACGGTCGTGAATGTGGTTCGCATATCCGCTTGGACCCATGAATTATTGTGTTTGAAGTTGGGGTTGGTTGATCACTTCCAGCATTTCTTTGACCAAGCTTTCGACGCCTGCCATCGCTTGGCCTTCGTTGTTGGCAGCATCCTTCAGCCAGCGCACAATCGCCGATCCAACGATGACGCCGTCAGCGACCGGTGCGAGCATACGAACATGCTCAGGCTTGCTGATCCCAAATCCAATACAGATTGGCAGTGCTGTGCGCTGGCGTAACCACTGCACTCGCTCAAGCAAGTTTTCGGGCAACGTTGCTCTTTCGCCGGTGATACCTGTGATCGAAACGAAGTAGATGAAACCAGAAGATAGTTCCGCGATGCGGATCGCTCGTTCATTGGTGGTCGTCGGCGTGACTAACTGAATCAGGCTGAAGTCCGCGGCTCGACAAGCGTCCGAGAGGCGTTTGCTTTCTTCAACCAATAGATCGGGAACAATCGCGCCTGCAAATCCAGCGGCCTTGGCATCGGCGATGTACTTTTCAGGACCTCGGCGATGGATAATCGAGTAGGAAACCATACTAACCAGCGGCATGGTCAAGCTGGCGTGCACTTGCGAAACAGCTTGAAAGATACCATCCAACTTAATTTTTTGATCCAGTGCCCTTTGGTACGACGCTTGGATGACAGGCCCATCGGCGATGGGATCGCTGTAGGGGATTCCCACTTCCCCGATCGTGCAACCCAGCGCGTCGAGTTTTTGCAGTAACCGTTTGGTGACTTCTAGATTAGGATCACCGCCGGTGACGAAAGGGATAAAGGCTTTGCGGCCTTGTTGACGCAGTTGCTCAAAACGAAGATCGATCGAGGACATTAGGCAAAGTCTAAAGTGGGAAGTTTGAAGTGAGAAAAAAGGGCGGCACCGAGCTAGTTTACCACTGCTCGCCACGCAGACGCGCGATTTCCATAGCGTCTTTATCGCCGCGTCCGCTCAGGCAAATCACCAAGTGCTCGTCAGGGGACATGGATTTGGCAATCTCAGCAGCTTTCGCAACAGCATGGCAAGTCTCGAGGGCACACAAGATACCTTCGTTGCGAGCCAAATGGTCAAACGCACCGAGTGCTTCGTCATCGCGGCAAGCCGTGTAGTCTACTCGGCCTGCGTCTTTCCAGAAGCTGTGCTCCGGTCCCACACCAGGGTAGTCTAAGCCTGCCGACATGCTGTGTACATCGGACGTTTGGCCATCTTCGTCTTGCATGACATAGCTGTAGCTGCCATGTAGCACGCCGGGAGCGCCATAGGAAAGTGGCGAAGCGTGATCACCCATCGCATTGCCACGACCACCAGCCTCCACACCTACCAGTCGTACGCTTTTGTCGTCGATAAATGGATAGAACATGCCTGCTGCATTGCTGCCCCCGCCGACGCAGGCGACCACACAGTCTGGCAGTTTGCCGATCGATTCCTGGCATTGCTGCCGACACTCCTTGCCGATCACTGATTGGAAATCACGTACGATCATCGGGAATGGATGAGGGCCGATGACCGAACCGATGATGTAATGTGTGTCTTCCACCGATGACATCCAATCCCGCATGGCCTCGTTGACTGCATCCCGCAGCGTCCGCGAGCCCGATTCAACCGGTTGAACCGTTGCACCCATCAGACGCATACTAAAGACGTTTGGCTTTTGACGACGGACGTCTTCGGCACCCATGTAGACCACGCAAGGTAGGCCGAAGTGAGCGCATGCCGTGGCAGTCGCCACGCCGTGCTGCCCTGCCCCGGTTTCGGCAATGACACGTGTCTTTCCCATTCGCAAAGTGAGCAGGCCTTGTCCCAACGTGTTGTTAATCTTATGTGCGCCGGTATGGTTCAGGTCTTCCCGCTTTAGCCAAATTTGAGCTCCACCGACCGCCTTGCTCATTCGTTTGGCGTGGTAAAGAGGGCTGGGGCGACCCACGAACCGCTTCAGCAGTTCATTGAGTTCGGCTTGGAAATCTGGATCTTTGATCGCTTTGGAATATTCGGCTGTAAGTTGGTCGAGTGCTCGGGTGAGGGTTTCAGGCACGTAACGCCCCCCAAAATCGCCAAATCGTCCAGCGGTGTCTGGAACAGCGGTCAAATTCTCATTTTCGGCAGGTGCGACTGACATGACAAAACTCTATCGACTAAGGAATCAAGCGAACGGGCCGAGCGAATCTTGCATTGGTTTGCCTGATCTCGCTTTGCCAGAAGAATCTAGCACTGACCGCTCAATTCGCAGAAAGTTCACTCTTCTGGAATTTAAGGATACTCGCTCGCCTGAATTTTGACTAATCCCAATTCGAAACAGCTCCTACGTTTCGGACTGCAATTTCGGGCTTCCACTCCAGCCCAGCTTGTCTCGCAGCGACGCATAATCATCTCGGCCAGCGAAACTGACCATTTGAAAGCAGGCTTTCGCTCGACGAACCACCACATGATGTTCCGGCGTCAAATGATGCAGCACGCGGCCGTCGACCACCACCGAGCAAGTCGGATGCTGCTCGATCAATCGCAATTGAAATACCCGATCCGCCGTGTCAACCACAGGTCGCATGGTCAGTGCGTGCGGGCTAATCGGGCTGATGACAAACGCTTGCAGCAAATTTTGCAGGATGGGCCCGCCAGCGGACAAGTTATGAGCCGTCGAGCCGATTGGGGTGCTGATGATCAGGCCGTCGCAACTGTAAGTGGTTGCCAAGTGGCCATCAACATGTAAATCAATTCGCAGCATCGAATAAGGCGGGCCGCCCAAAACCGAAGTTTCATTGAGACCTAATCGGCATTCGATAAGTTGGCCTTGATGCCAGACTTCACACTCAAACATCAGATGCTGCGAGAGTTGGAATTTGCCTTGGCAGATATCAGGCCACTGCTCTAAGAACTTCTTGGGTTGCAGCGCTGCTAGAAACCCCAAACGCCCCAGGTTGATACCCAGCACCGGCCGCTGCAAATATCCCATCTGTCGCGCAGCTTGCAGGATGGACCCATCCCCCCCCATGACAATCACAAGATCGATTACTTCTTCTTTAAATTCGTAATTGAAATCGCGGTCGATCGCTACGATATTCGCTTCACTGCGAAAGGCACTCTCGAGTCGTTTGAACTCCTCGGCGACATGGGGCTTGTTGGGTGCAAGCAAGACTGCAATATTCGGTTTATCGCGTCCCTGCGATCGCCAAGTGGCTTGCGACATGTTGAGTGCTTAACGAGGAATGGCAAAGTTTAGAGTGCTTCATTATAGCTGCATTACAAAGGTTTGTGAGAATGTGACACTCCTTTTCATAATTTCATCAATCTCCCTACTCATTATGTGGCCAGTCGATGTCACCAACCGCAATACATCGGTGACAATTTCGAATCCTGCGTCGCATGGGTGATGAAGAAAAGACACCGCGTGAGCGTTTGGTCTTGTGATCTGCTATAATTGGGCCAAGCAAACGCACTCCCCGCCGTTCCATTCGTGCATCGGATTGCATCGGTATTTTTGCCACATATGACCTGTGCCGCCCAGGTCGCACAGAAGCCCGACAATTAGGTCCTTTATGCAATCAGATCCAGACGCCAAAGTAAGCTCCATTTCGGATAGTGTTCTAGATGGCTTTCAACCCATCGACCCTGCTTTTGTTAAGCTAGAACGCATCATGGGCTGGGTCGTCTGGTTTGTCCTGACCAGCGTTGGCCTTGTGGCCTTGTTGATTGCGTGGCTCAGTTCGTTATCGCAGCTTGGAATGTTGGCGCTCGCGTTAGGCGTAGTCGCAGCCTCTGGTACCCTTGCTTGGCTCGCGCAGGTCTATCCGATGTGGCAGTACAAGGCTGTCGGCTGGCGTCTGGATCAGACAGGCTTACTTATACGCAGAGGAGTCTTTTGGCGGAAAGCGATCGCAGTTCCACGAGCTCGTGTACAGCACGCGGATGTCCATCAAGGGCCTCTGATGCGTCACTATGGGTTGGCCAATCTGATCGTCCATACTGCGGGGACCGAGAATGCCGCAGTCGATGTGCCAGGACTCGAACGTTCCGTGGCGGAGCGTTTGCGAGACGCACTGATTGAAGATCGGGAGCTGAACGATGCCGTCTAACGAACCCTTAAGCGATGCTCCTGCAAACGATGCTCCTGCAAACGATGCTCCTGCAAGCGAATCACCCTGGCAAACGCCCACGAAGGTTGCTGCTGCGCCGCATTGGCTGCATCCGGTTTCGCCGTTGTTCGACATACTGGCAAACGTTCGATCTGTCCTCGTACCGTTGCTTTTCGGAGGCTATGCCGCAATACAGGGTATGACATTTGGTCTGGTCATCGCGAGCATCGTCATCTCAGTCGGTATCGCTGTATCATTGCTTCGTTATGTCTCGCTGCGTTATCAACTGCGCGATGAGGATCTCGTGGTTGATGAAGGGCTCATCTTCCGCAAGCATCGCACGATTCCCGTCCAACGTATCCAAAATATTGACTTGAAACAAAACCTCTTGCATCGCTGGTTGCAGGTGGCTGAAGTGCGCATTGAGACGGCATCAGGCAACGAGCCCGAAGCCGTATTTCGAGTGCTTTCACTGGGCGAGGTGCAACTTTTGCGCGGCGCCGTATCGCTGCTGCGGCAAGGCCAATCTTCCGGCCGCACAGAGCAGACGCTGGATTCTACGCGGATCAGTTCACAGGGTATGGAACGCGGATTGGATCGACCAATCGTCGAGCCTGAGGTGACGTTGGTGGCTAAGATCGGTCTCTCCAGGTTGCTTTTAGCTGGGCTTTTAAGTAACCGTGGCGTGGTTCTGCTGGGGGTGCTGTTCGGGCTTTTCTTTCAGGGGGACTGGTGGACCAGGGGAGCACCGATGCGAGACTCCGTCGAGAGGTTTTCCAAGTCAACTTGGTTGCAAGACTTGGCTAACCATCAGCTATCGATCGTCGTTGTGGTCTTGATGGGATTAGCCTTGGGATTACTGCTTATCAAACTATTTTCCATGGCATGGTACGTGTTAAGGTTTTATGGTTACCAGCTTGAATTAATCAAGGATGATCTTCAAATTCGCTGCGGATTGTTGACGCAACTATCCGCCACGATCCCTCGCAAACGCATTCAATTGATAAGTATCCATCGCTCGTTTCTTCAGCGAAAGCTTGGCATGGCCACCATTCGCATTGAGACCGCGGGGGGGGCTGGGAAGTCAGATGACGCTGCTTCTTCCATCGGTCGACGTTGGTTTATGCCAATTGTCTCAGAGGCCGAGCTACCTGTTGTCATGGAACATTTAAGGCCTGGCTTGAATTGGCAGCAGGACGATTTGGACTGGCGACCGCTGGCTCCCCGCGCTGGTAAACGCATGGGACGCTTGAGTGCGCTGGTTGCTTTGCTTGTTTCGTTAGCTGTTGGCATCACGCTGCGTCCATGGGGCTTACTGCTGGTCTTCATCGCGGTGCCATCGGCCGCTTGGTATGCGGGCCGCCGGGCAAAGACGATGAAGTATGCACGTCGCGGGACTGGCGTATTCTACCGATCAGGAGTGCTGTTAAAGAAGTACTCAGTGACGTTCGTCGACAAAACGCAAACAATCGCTCTTCATCAATCACCTTTCGACCGCCGCTGGGAAATGGCTACGCTTGCTGTCGACACGGCAGCCGCCGGTCCAGCAGACCACCGAATTTCCATTGGTATGCTGGACGTCGGATTTGCCGAGCAAGAGTTTCGTCAGCTTGCACAGTTATCTTCTGAAAAACAGGTTCAGTGGAGCTAGTTCGCGACGGCTTGATGGTCTGTGTCCCCGTAAGCTGCCCAACGTAGGCCTTCGACCAATGTTTTGAGAAAGACAGGGTCGCTGAAGGTTTCATTGGAATGCCCGTAGGTCGTTCCGAAAACTCTTGCTTTGCCGAATTGGTTGATCCAATAAACCGGATGTTCTTTGCCATCTCGCTCGCTTTTGGAGAACGCCAGCGGTGTGGTGTTGGGCCAGACTTTGTCAATGATATACAGTTCGTCCATCGCACTTTTGTAGTCATCCGGAATGTGCTGCACGATTGGATGTGGACTCGTTGCTTTGCGGACTGGGTAATGGCTTTGATGATCATGTCTTTTGCTCGTGACGCCCAAGAATTCTCGCCAATCATCAATGGTCGCTGACCGATAGGTGTGCATCGCGCAGTGTATGACAACAGCATTCACGCCTGCCTTATGGACGTCGGTGATCTTACGAATGTATTCTGGGTCAGTCGTATCGGCGAAACATTCGTTATGAATGACGACATCGTACCCCTCGGCCCAATGCGGGTTGTCGTACAGTTCAATTTGCGCTTGCGTTCCCCTGCCCCCTTCGTTAACGACCGTCCATTGTGCAGAGAGCCCTTGCTCCTTGACCGCTAGCTGCATCGCTTTGGCTTGATACTCGTAGTCATGGCAACAGCCGCCTGTGACTAGCAGGATACGGATTTGCTGTTGCGCCGCAGCGGGTTCCGATTGAGCGGAGGCCACTTTGGCAAATAAACAGGCCGTCATTAGGACAGCGATCGACAATCGCAACATAGGAGGGCTTTCCATGAAACTGAAAGGTGGGAAAATCTGGACACTGGACTACCGCAGTATAATCTACCACTTGAAATAATGGAGTAAGGGCGAAGTTCAGCGGAAGAAATGCACGGAAAGGCCCAAGGGGATGAGGAAACGCAAAGAAGCTGAAATGTTTGAATGTCCGCATTGCGGAGGTAACGTTCGCGTCGGCGCGAAAGCTTGTCCTCATTGCGGCTCGGATAAAGAAACGGGCTGGTCCGAAGATTTCAATTCCGAATACGAGGAAGATGACTTCGATTACGACGATTATGTCCAACGGAAATTCCCAAGTCACGCTGACCCTGCCGCTGCCTCTCAACGTAAGAAAGCTTGGGTGACCTTCATCGTTTTTCTGCTAGTGGCCATCTTTTTGCTATCCGCTTTTACATTTTGAGTCTGCGAGACACGCTTGTGTAGCGGTTCACTGTTTGTTGAGATATTTGCCGGAACTCAGCTCAATTCAGAATCCAAAATAGTGCAGCAACAGCTTGCTGTCGCCGTTAGTTTTCCACGATGGTCAACGATATCGCAGTCAACAAAACCTATACGTAGGCCGCGTTGTCGGACTTTGGCTTTGGCTGTCAATGAAGAACCCCGAACGGCACGAATGAAATGAACGTGCAAATCCAACGTAGCAAAGTTTTGGCTATCTTCCAGCGTTCGACCAAACGCGATACCCATCGCCGCATCGGCCAGTACTGCGTAGACACCGCCGTGCACTCGCCCCATCGGATTGTGCAACCGATCTGAAATCGGTAAGTGCACGGTCGCTTCTCCTGCGAGCCCAGGTTCGACTTGTAACCCGATCAACTGCGAGATCGGAGCATTGTCAAATCGATCACTGCCAGGACCGGGATTTGTTAGGGGTGGTTCGTTCAAGCTGCTGCATTCTGTGGTAGATGTATCCCGAATCAATATTGATATTGTAAGCCGAGATCAAGCATATGCACGCTCAAATGCGATTCCGTAAAGTTAAACGCCGGGCGAAGTACGGTCGGTGGGACTTGGACATCGACGGTCAAATCTGCATCCAAAGCATCGCCAACTCGGGAAACTTTCGGTAAACGCAAGAAACTGTAGCCGATTGTGAAGTGCAGATTGTTGGTCAACAAGTAGGCTGCGTTGATTCCGAATTCGGGCACTAACACAAACGTATCGTCTTCAAATCGTCCGACATTGGTCGCTTGATTGGCTAGCAAGCCGCTGGTGTTAAAATCGTCGATGTAGACCGATCGATTCATCTTGCCGAAGCTTAACTTGGCAAAGCCATCAAAGTACCAGCAACCATCATGAGCCGTGCGGAGCAAGCCGATCTGGCCGCCATTGAATTGATTGGCCGCTTCAAAGTACTCGCGCTGGGCTTGTGGTAAGCCTCGGATGTCCGTGCCAATGCTCAAGCTTTCCGTGAAACGCACTTGTTGATAGCCCCAAAGAAAATCGGTCCGAACCAAATCGTCTTCGGCTAGTCGTTTACGAACAAGCAGATCGCCGCCTTCTAATGTTGATCGCAACGCAATGTCGAGTGTGCCGACTACGGATGGTGCTGGGTTGCCAACGACAACGGAGTTTCGTTGATTCGGTACGGCCTGAATGAAAGGTCGGGAAATCACTGGTGTCGTGGTGGAATCAAAGCGGGCGCTGGCGGTATGATCCCCGGAATCATACAGGCGAAGCCACAAGGCTCGTTCATGTATGGGGTCAATCCAATAAGTAAGTTCCCCTCGGACACCAGCCTTTGAACCATCCAGCAATGCCCCGCCGCCAAACAACGTGTTTTGCGCTGTGACGGGAGTGCTTTGATTTATGATCGCGCTGGATGCCAACACCGGTAGATTGGCCTCCGACTTCCAGAAATGAACCGACGATACGCGAAACTGCATTCGGTTGACGATGCTGCAAGCGAATCCCACGGGGTTACACAGCGGATTAATGAAAGTGAAACAAGGCGGAGCTCCACACGCAGGCGAGTTGCAGATCGAGAACCCGCAACCACCATCACACCCACTGTGGCCGCAACCGGAGTATCCGTCGCAGCCATCGAAAGACCATTGTGAGTCAAATTCCGCATGGTCGGCCATCATCGGATCGTAGGTCTCATGACTGAGCGAACCGGGCTGCATTCGCATGGGTTCTTTGCTTGCGGAATCAGCGATTGCATCAGGAATTGGAATCGGTGAAGGTTCGTCCGTGGTGCGCAGAGTACTAGCCATTCGAATGGCTGCCGGCTCGCTGGGCTCGACGGAGATTTGCAACTGTTGACGGCTGGTCAGCCCGCGGTTTCGATTGGCCGGCGTGACTGCTCGGCGTACGCTCGATTGCACTTCGGCAGCCTGCGGATCTTCAAATACCAGCGCTTGGGACTCTTGCCCGACTGCCGCATTGAACAGGCAATGACCGATCGCGAAAGAGGTCGTCAGTGCGAAAAATTTCAGCTTATGTAGGGGCGTATTTCCAGTCACGCTCATCGGTCGCATTCCTAAGCAAGGAGGATCAGGAAGCTTTGGCCTAGCCTTGGACGCAGCGAACGCATTCAAGACAAACCAAGCCTTGTCATGCGTATCGGCTTTTCCGGCAGGGCAGGATGAGAAAAACTGGAAGACCTTGCCGGTTGTGTGGTTTTTACCGATTGCGTTGCTTATAGCTTTGTTGGTTCCGGCGAGCGGAGGGTCCCACTGCGGTCCGCTTGCCAGATGGTGTCGTTCGTTACGTCAATTGCTGTCAATACGCCACCACCGTAGCAGTAGGTATCGATGCAGACCAAATGAGGCATCGAGACAATCTCGCCTTGGCGGTTGTGCGTATGCCCGACAATTGCACGCCGACCGCTAAAGTGCGGGTCTGGCAAGTATTCGGTGAGTTTGATCCAACGTAAAAGGTCTTCGGGCTGCTCGGATGGCTCGATTTCGGCGTCGTAATTGGCGTGAAAAAACAAATGCGTATCGGTCTCGTGATAGTCCCGCAATTCCTTGAGAAACTCGCGATGAGATTCCGGTACGACGGCTAAATCGCCTACGAAACCATACGAATCCAGCGTATCTACTCCGCCATGCCGGAGCCAATCATAGGGTTCATGGTCATCCAGAACCACAATTTTCATCATCTCCTCGTGGTTCCCAAGCAGAGTCACCAGATTGCAATGCGGTCGTAAAGCGATAAGGCGGTCAATGACTTGTTTGGAGTGAGGACCACGATCCACATAGTCCCCCAAGGTAATAAGCGTATCGTCAGCGGACGGCGAAATAGCATCTAATAGGGCTGCTAGTGCGTAATCGCATCCGTGAATGTCGCCAATTGCGATAGTTCTTCCGGGCATAGGTCTGTAACGAGGAGTGGAAGGCGGTGAGGTTTATGTAGAAAAATAGTATAGACTACTACTTTGCTAAATATCAAAACCCCAGAAAAGCGAAATGAGCACCTAATGTACGCGAAAACTGAGCAAAAGTTCCCTTCACCTTGGGCTTGATTTTGAATGGAAGACACACGTCACGGGTTCTACGATGCTCAAACGCTAAGCTATGGTTGGTTGCTGTCCCTTTTTTCTTGCGATAACTATTCTCACAGATTTTGTGGAACGATCCTTCCAGAACCGATAACCGGCACCCAGCGAGCCTTTCAAAGTTGATTCTATGAGCGTACCGCAAGACTCGATCGCGAAGTTCTACAATGTGGTGATTAGCAGTGGCCTGATCAACCAGAATCAATGGAACTACATCTTGCGGCTAGCAAGGCATCGGTTGTCCACAGGCGATGTGGGGGCGGTTGATTTAAACGGAGAAGATAGCGTCACTCCCTTTCCCCAACAGTCCTTGGACCCCGCGTATGTCGCGACCTTGATGGCTGAGCAGGGGTGGGTGACGCCTTACCAAGTTGAGCAGTTGCTCGCCGGCCGTTCGCGATTCTTCTTGGGCTCGTATCTGATCACCGAGTTCATTGGTCAAGGTGGGATGGGGCATGTCTTCAAAGCAACGCATCGATTCATGAGTCGAGAGTGCGCGGTCAAGGTCCTGCCGACGGCGAAATCGACGACGGAATCCGTCGAGGGCTTTATGCGTGAGATCCAGATGCAAGCCAAACTGGATCATCGACATCTCGTCCGGGCCTACGATGCTGGCCAAGATGGCAACGTACACTTTTTAGTGACCGAGTACGTGCCTGGGATGGACCTTCGCAAGTTGGTCAAGCAGCAAGGTCCGCTGAGCGTCACGCAATCAGCATCGATCATTATGCAAGCGGCGCTCGGTCTGCAGTACGCTCACGAACAAGGGCTGATTCATCGCGATGTGAAACCAGGCAATATTCTGGTCACCCCAGATGGCGTTGCGAAAGTGAGCGACGTAGGCCTAGCTGGATTCGCGGCGGATTTGTTTTCCGATCCGCGAGCGGGCAAGATTGTTGGTACCGCCGATTACTTGTCGCCAGAGCAGATCAAGTCCCCCTTGACCGTTAGCCCAGCTAGCGATGTCTACTCGCTGGGCTGTACGCTTTATTATGCGGTGTGCGGCAAAGTCCCCTTTCCCGGAGGCGATACGCGTACCAAACTCAGTCGTCATCTTTCCGAAGCACCGCGGCACCCCCGTCGCTTTGCACCACAATTGAGCGACGAGTTTGTCGACATCATTGCCGATATGATGGAAAAAGACGTCGATCGCAGAACACAGACTTGCGCCGAAGTGGCCGCCAGACTTGAACCATGGGCTGCCGAGTCATCAGTTGATCATGAAGACCAGTGGGCACGCAGTCCGTGGTTAGCGCCACCGCCGCCTAGCGCGGATCTGGAAGTGGATCTTTCGGAATTTGGAAGTGAAACATCACTTGATTCTGGCCGGCAAGAGCCATCCGTGGGCAATCTGCTGTCCAAAGGCAACCTGCGGAATGCGCAAGAGTTGAGGGAAACGGGGGAGGTCTCACCGCCACTAGATGGGCTCAGCGGCGCGCTGATGGGAGCTGCAAAATCCTCTACGAAAATGTCACCCGCAATGATCATCGGGTTGACTGTCGCAATTGTGCTGCCGCCGGCCCTACTGGTCGGATTTATTCTGGGCTACCTGTTTCGCCGATGACTTCTAGCAAGCGTTCCACAAGTTCTGCGTACGGAATCCGGGTTTTGTAAAGCAAGACTGAACGCAGTAGAGCTGGTGGAAGCTTTTGCAATTCTTGCTCATGGTCATGATGAGCAATAATCAGTAAGTTTTCATCTTGAAATTGGTAGAAGGTCTGCAATTTCGCTTCGACGTATTGCGGAGTCCAAAACCCCATGATCTCTACGTGCAGCTTTTTGCCTGAGGCATGCTGCAGCAAAAAGTCGGGCATATAAATTTTTTGATGGTGTACCAACAAGTCGGCTTCGCGCTCCAGCGTCCAACCAGGCACTGGCGCTGCTTGCCACTTGGTCATCAGGTCCGCCTCGATTTCGGAGTCGAAGTCTTCGGGAGATGCGATCGGAGAGCTCAAACCGTCTTCACTGGACAGGCACAATTGCATGGTTCGACCAAAACGAGTTTCAATGGAAGCGATTAAACGCCAGTCCTTGCAGCTTAACAAGGCAGGAATCATTTTCGCCATCGCCACTCCGTAGCGTCTGGTCGTTCGCAACGCGCTGGCAGGTCCGCTGAGCGAGAAGATGAATTCACCATCGTTGCCTGAGCGGATCAAATGCATCAATCGCGAAAGTTTGATGGTCCGTGTGACCGTCTTCAAATCGCTTTTGGCCCACAGTTTCAGTCCAGTTGCGCGATAGAGGCAGGCTTGGATTTGAGCGACATTGTAACGTGACAAGAGTGCCGCTGCGTTTACATAACCGTCGAATGCAACCAGAGTATGAAACTCCATGACATCGGCAAACAAGTTGCGCTGGATCTCAGACCATGGTATTTCCAGTTGCTGGGCAATCGCGTGTTTGACCTCCCATTGCTCGCTGCAAAAGACGCCTTGTTTTTGATTGACCAGCGGGTGCTTGGATGCAGATAGCTGAAAAACTTGTTGTCGCAGTTTCGAAGCTTTGCGACTGGCATCCTGGTTGTACTGGCTGACATCATCCAGCAACTTTATCAGTGCTGCCATGCGGCGACTGGAACAATCGGTCAATTGGTCCAGCACAGCTTCACAACGTTGATGAATGTCTTGTCGAGTGGCCCCAACGCTATCTCGGTACACTTGCAGCAACTGTTCCGCCGCAGGAAGGTAATGGGCGTGGTCGATTCGATTGAGCCGGTCTGGCAAGACAAGCCCTTTCTGGAAATCGTATTTCGCCAAAGCCTGTTCTGACGTTAGCATTTCGGGTTCCTAGCTCCGATCGGGCTTAGCATCTGAAGAAAGCTTGGCAGGCCGCATTCGAGGTCGATACGCGTCATTTCGCCGACGTGCCCGAGATCGTTTGTTCTCACTGGTTTCCGCCAGAACCACTTCGTACAAAGTCGCTTCGCCGTAAACCGATTTGCGTAAGATTCTACCTAACCGCTGTTTGGCTTGGCGAGCTGAACTGCTGCCACCGACAACGACGGCTACTTTTGCATCGGGGAGATCGATGCCTTCATCGAGAATTTGATTTGCTACGATCACTGGATAAGTTCCGTTCTCAAAGCCCTGCAGAATGTCCAATCGCTCCTTCTTGCCGCAATGGCTGAGCAAGCATGGGACCAAGAAACGCAACGATACTTCGCGGGCCATGGCGTTGGAGCCTACAAAAACAATCATTGGCTCGCCGACGTGCAGACGAAATAAATCCTCTAAGACTCTTAGCTTTTCTTCAGCTCGATTCTCGATCGCCATCTTTTGACGAAACGATTTGACTACCGAGCGTGCTGTCGGATCAAGGTCCGATTGCTGGCACAGTTTCTCCCATGTAAACGAGCGGTCTTCCTGGCGGCGTTCATACACGTAGGTTTGTATTTGTTCTGAAAGTTGATCGTAGCGAGTTTGTTCCGTGGTCGAGAGGGCAACAGGAACGCGAACTATTCGATAGCTGGCGAGAATATCACCCGCAGCTTCGCTAACGGACAACTCGTAGGCAGTTTCTCCAATTAAGTAGGCGAGGTCCGTATGCTTTCCGTCGCTGCGATGCGGTGTTGCGGTCAAACCAATTCGATAAGGCGCCGCAGACATCAATGCCGCGTCGCGATAAAAATTCCCTGGCAGGTGATGGCACTCGTCGAAGACAACCAGCGAGAAACGATGGCCCAGCGAGTTCATATGAATCGAAGCGCTGTCGTATGTGGTAACCGAAATCGGTTTCACGTTGAAGTTGTTATCGCCAATGATTCCTGCATCATAGCCCAGCAGTTCGTAGACGCGACGATGCCACTGGTACATCAAGTCCCGAATGGGAGCGACAAAGAGCGTTGATACTGCGAGCCGTCGGGCTGCCTCAATTGCGACCACGGTCTTGCCTGTTCCGGTCGGCATGACCACTAGGCCTCGGTGGTTTTTGGCAGCGAGCGCCTCTAAGGCAAGTTCTTGTTGTGGTCGCAATTTGGGAAGGTTGTTTTGTGACCAAGCAACTTTCTGCCAGCGGGCCACTTGGTCATCCACTTTGCCAGCGACCAACGCCAGGGACCGCCGAATTTCGCTGTACCACAAAGGGTCGATGCGATACTTACCAACTCGAGCATCAAATACCCACGGCATGGCTGGGAATATGCGCTGGATACCCTCGGAGCTAAATCCGCTTAGCAGCAAAGTGCCTTGATCGAAATCGATGGACGGGTAGTGCGTGTTCATTAGCAAGCGTTAGCAGAGGTTAATGAGCAGCCACCAAAATTTGCTTTGAGCTTCAAAGGTCTCCGAAGATCGGATATCGCATTAGCCAAAGTTTACCTCTTAGCTGTCAGATCAACAAAGGAGAAGTGTCGATTTTGACCAGACTTGAAACTCGATAACGGCATACGGGCCAACTCAGTCAGACCGTAGCCTTGCTGTTTGGGTCGAGCGTGTCAATGAGTCACTTTTAGAAAAAGATTTGGCAGCGGTCCAACTAGTGACGCAGCGTGGCAGGCCCCTTGGGGGTAAAGGTTGGAGGGAGTTACGCCTCAACCTCGAATCAACAATGCGTCCCGCAGGCAGAAAACGGGTTCGCTCCGCCCAAAGACGACAACAACGAGGCCTGACCCTTTTTGATCCTAACCACCGGACGAGCCGGTGGGATTCTGGCTATGGCGGACTCTTTGGTGTAGCGAGATACCCAACGATCCACTGGACAAGCCAGTGGGATTTGGATCGCGCTGTGGTGCAAGCATCGACGCGAAGCTTGGCCTTGTGCCCAAACTTCGCAATGGGATTGGTGCGCTAAGAGCGACCGGATTTCTTATGGCAGGAGAATCAGGGCAGTAGAATAGATTCCTTGACCATTCTCCTGCCCCCATTCTCTTGCCCTGACCTCGCCATGGGATTGCTGGGCTAAAGTATGACGTGCGTGCATGTCCGATTGGGGCTTGCCCCCATCGGACACCGCTTTGGAGTTCTAGCAGGAGAAGGCGGGGACGCGGACGAATTTAGCACACCAATCCTATTGCGACGCGTTGGGGCAAGCCCAACGGTCGCTCAGGGATCACCCTCACGCAACAAATGACGCTGCGTTTGGAAAGTGAAGCTGGGCCTTGTGCCCAGTCTTCGCAATGGGATTGGTGCACTAAAGTGATTGGTGTAGCGAAAAGCCGGACGAGCCAGCGGAATCTCTAATGCTCCCGGCTTGTCCGGGAGATCGTTACGTTTCTAGCTACATGCTTACGACCAAACAAACTCTTTAACGCTAATGCTCCTGGCTTGCCCAGGAGATCGTTCCGTTTCTTGCTAGAGGGCGCTGCGGCAAAGCAAGAAGCCGAACGATCCACCGGACTAGCCGGTGGGATTCCCGTTATGGCGGGCTCTTTGGTGTAGCGAGGAGCCCAACGATCCACTGGACAAGCCAGTGGGATTTGGATCGCGCTGCGGTGCATGCATCGACGCGAAGCGGGGCGATGCGCTCAGTCTTCGCCATGAGATTGTTGCGCTAAGAGCGACCGAATTTCTTAGGGCAGCAGAATCAGGGCAGTAGAATAGATTCCTTGACCATTCTCTTGCCCCCATTCTCTTGCCCTGACCTCGCCATGGGATTGGTGCGCTAAAGCATGACGTGCGCGCATGTCCGATTGGGGCTTGCCCCCATCGGACACCGCTTTGGAGCTCTAGCAGGAGAAGGCGGGGACGTGGACGAACTTAGCACACCAATCCTATTGCGACGCGTTGGGGCAAGCCCAACGGTCGCTCAGAGCTCGCGATCTCCGAACGTTGTGCCTTGGTCTCTTGTCTTTCTAATGCTCCCGGCTTGTCCGGGAGATCGTTACGTTTCTCGCTACATCCCTACGAACAAACGACCCCTCTACCACTAATGCTCCTGGCTTGCCCAGGAGATCGTTCCGTTTCTTGCTAAAGTCGTTACTGCAAAGCAAGAAGCCGAACGATCCACCGGACGAGCCGGTGGGATTCCCGCTATGGCGGACTCTTTGGTGTAGCGAGATACCCAACCATCCACTGGACAAGCCAGTGGGATTGATGGCAAGTTGCTCACGCACGGCAATGCCAACAATGCGGAGCGGAGGGCATGAGCTTCCAAGAGTTGCGTAGGCCGGAACAGGAACGCGATCTGCCGGAACAGCACAAACAGGTTTCTGATGAAATTGGCTATTAGAGTCCGTCTGGGTAGAAAGTCGTTCGAAGTTCCGGCACTGAATTGTTTGTTCGTTCCGGCCTACAAGAATGGACATCGCTGGACGATCGCGTGCGAGAGGTCTGTACCAAGGCGCGCAAGAACATAAGGTTCAAGCAACTAAGTTTCGAAGATGCTCGGCTGCTTCGATCCGAAGCCAATATTTATTCAGCGTTCGATGTGAAGTTATTAACAGATGATGCGAGAGTCATCAACGCTTACAGTCGCATGAACTGCGTGGAACAGTTAGATCCTAATTTACCACTACCGGAGATCTAGTTGAAAGAGTTGCTTAACTCTCCCGGCCGGGAGAGTGGCGAGTCTTGCGAGCCGAGAGGGGGCGTTCGAATCATAGCCCGCTTCGCTAACAAGAATTCCATTATGAATTACGCGAGCAACTTGCCTTTAGTGGCTGAGCAATTCGAAGATCTGTATTGTCCTGAGAAATCCGCATTTAATGGACAATCATCAACACAAACTGTTGCCATTGAGCTGCGTTCTAGCTCGTTCTTGAGCCCTCCAAACAGCTACTCGAAATTAGATTAGTAGCTGGTAATTCTGTAGAGAAAAACATTGAATAACTGGGTTCTTCGTGGAATTTAGTGGGTAGGTGCGTAGATTTGGCCGTTAGCGTATTCTTTGTCTATGAAAGAAGCAACTACTACTCACTATCATGCGTTACTTGGTTTGGACGACAACTGGAGCGTGCAATCGGTTGATTTTCGCCCTGCTGAGAAGGCCGTAGACATTCACATCAGTCATACCGGAACAACTCTGCGTTGTCCTCGCTGTGATGCCGCCTGCTCACAAGCCGATCTTGCCCCTGAGCGAACTTGGAGGCATTTGGATACGATGCAATTTGTGACTCGCATCCACGCCTTGGTTCCCAGAAGCAAATGCTCTCAGTGCGGCGTGTTGACCATAGCGATTCCATGGGCCCAAAGGCACGGACGTTTTACGCTTATGTTTGAACAAGTTGCCATTGAAGTCATTCAAGCTTGCTCATCGCTTTCAGCGGCCGCTAAGCTACTGGGAATAGATTGGGCGGCAACTAATGGCATCATGCAGCGTGCGGTGGAGCGTGGGCTCCAACGCCGAAACATGGACGAAATTGAGCATGTTGGTATCGATGAAAAGAACTTTGGTAAAGGGCAGGATTACGTTTCGGTCTTGACCGACTTGGATCAGCACCGCGTGCTAGAAGTTGTTCCTCAGCGGACGCAGCAGTCTGCAGAAAAGCTATTAAAAACCTTGCCCGAAACACAAAGAGCGAAGATCAAAGCGGTTGCCGCTGATATGTGGAAGGCATTCCTAGCTGCCATCAGGGAAGTGTATCCAAACGCTGCTATTGTGCACGACAAATTCCACGTCAGTAAGTACCTTGGAGAAGCAGTTGATCTTGTCCGCCGCCAGGAGAGTCGATTGCTTGCCGAGAGAGGTGATGAGCGACTCAAGGGCACTAGGCAACTACTGCTATTTGCACGTGAGAAATTGTCGGAGGCGGATCGAAACTATCTCTACCAGTTGCAGCATTCGGACATCAAAACAGGTCGAGCATGGTCGCTTAAGGAGAATTTCAGGCACTTCTGGGAATGTACCGATCGAGACACTGCTGAGATGACGTTCGCTGGCTGGTACGGATGGGCCACACGCTGCCAAATCAAACCGATGGTGAAAGTCGCCAAGATGCTCAAGAGGCACTATGAGGGTCTTATGGCCTACATAGACCATCGAATAACCAACGCGATCAGCGAAGGCTTCAACAGTCGTATCCAATCTATCAAAAGTTCAGCTCGCGGATTTCGCAACTTCGACAACTACCGTACTCGGATCCTGTTCTTTTGCGGTAAACTCAACCTCGACTTGGAAATCCCTTAATCACTAAATTCCACGAAGAACCAATAACTGCAAAGCTGAGGAGAAGGACCATCCACAGCTCGCAGCCGTTTTACTCACTCGTTACTATCTCTTACTTGGTGAACACTTGCTGAAGCGAAAATGCCATTTTTCCGTTTTGCACATGACGTAACAGCAAAAAGTTCTGTTCGCTTAATCGAAGTGCTTCGTTCACTTGGCCTGGGTTTTCACGTCGGCTCAGCGCCCGACTTCCTGTATCAATATTTAAAAGGCTATAGCTATTTGAGTCAAACCAGACAATTGATTGCGCTGTAGAGAATTCAATAGCGATCATCGACGGGCATTTCATATCCGTATGGTGATATAGTCGCTCACCATTGATGGCATTCCAGACAGTTAAATCAAATAAATAATTGCCATCATCAAAAATCGATCGAACAACGGCGACTTTCGAATAATCTGGTGATACAGCTATTTGCAGATTCGCTACTTGCCCCACACCTCCATAGTTTGGGTTTTCCTCAAACGCAAAGCTCGGACTTATGTCAACAAGACTGTTTTCTTTCAATTGCCATAAACTTGGAAAGCCATCTTTCGTGACGATAGCGACAATATTCTTATCCGATAGCCAATTAAATGCCACTCCTGTCGAACGGTCGCCCTGCGGGAGATCGATCATTATCTCATGCTCAATTGTCCCTTCGGTTTCAGGACTAAACTCTACAACAACGAATTGCTCCCAAGCAAATCGGTCTACGGTTGGTCTCAGGAGGATTGCAACGTTCGCATCTGGTTCCAACCTTACAACTCGATCGTGGTCAAGAAGTTTATGTGTGATTTGAGTCTCTACTTCTTCATGATCCATCAAGATTTTGCCGTTTCTTGATGTGCTATCGACAACATGTAACATACAGGCTGGCGATCTCACGCCGATGACGATTTGCCTACACTCCCCTGCGAAATGCCGAACACTAATTTTTCTTAGCTTCTCGCCGTCTACAGAGAAGTTATGCAACTGGCTATACTTTCCATTCGAGGTTACAAAGCTGAAGCTGTCTAGTCCGTTTAAATATGGACGCGATTCAATTGTTTGAGTCGAATCGCATCCAAAGCAAAAGAAAAGAGCGGCAATCAAAATAGAGAATTGTTTGCGTTGCATCAGATACCCTTATTTAAATAATTATCTGGACAACTTTTTTGGTGGGGAATACTTTCGCATTGGAAATGGCCGGCCTACACAACCAATTCCACGGTCCACTCCCCACGACTTGCTGTCATCTGTGCAGTAGTAGCCGTCCTTCTTATCGCTCGGGTCAACTGATCGTGCCTCGCCGGTAGTTCCAAATATGTCACACCCTGTTATTTCGGCCATTCTGTCCCTCGCTGCCTTTTGTTTCTCCTGGTCACCGCCACCGCAGGTATAAAAGAAGAGCGAACAACCGCTGCAACCGTTATCTCGGAGTTTGGTTGCAATTTCTTGCTCTAGTTGTTCGTCCCTCGATGGGAGGATAGGTGTCTTTTGTTGACCATCGCGCGGTACGTTTGTTACACCACCAACGTAGTCTGGTGCGCCTTGATGGCCGCAAAATAGTATTTCGCAACAACCTTTCTCTTCGATTGTTCTTAGGATGTCATGTTTTGCGGGGTTTTGGATCGTCGGTCCGCCATTTGTATCAATAGTCGGTGGTACTCGATCAAATGGGGGGTAGACAAAAACACAGCGTTTATTTGGTTCCTTATGCTTGTAAACATTTTCGTCACTTGGATCGCTAAAGACACAATTCCTTATTCCATGCCGATCACGATAGCAATACTTGGGCTCAGGTTTGGGCGGCACATATACTGATTGAAGCCCAAGTGGATCGACACAAATGAGTACTAATGAATCAAGGTACTCATACATATCAATGCCCCCGCGCAGCCCAATCGGATCTCTGCTCACAAATCTTCCACAATCCTGACTCACCCATCTGGCTCTAAAGTAATGCAATCCAACGGTATGGTCCCACTCTCGCGAAGTATAGGTGTAGCGATTGTCATAAGCGCTGGTGGCTATGACTGAGGCTGATGCGTTGAGCACCGTTGGCTGGCCATAAGCGGTATACGCGTAGCGCTCTATAACGCTGCCGCTGGAGTTAGTCATAGCGTAGATCGAGTACTGTTGGTTGCGATGCTGCGCTAGTGCAACTTCTGAAGGCCAATCACTGTTGCTGATCAGCGATGAGGCTGTGCAAGTAAAGCAGGCTGCTGCGGACTCGTGTTGTGATGACTCGCTATTTGAGACTGACGCGTCAGATGACTTTGCCTGGAAAGAAAAAGAACCATTGAATGAAACAGTGGCGTTCAAATAAGGGGCATTCTGATCGCACAACGTATCCCAATCGCTAAGCGAGATTTCTCGATGCGATAAGTGTTTAACCGGAAGTGATGAGGATTGAGACTGCATGTCTGCCATTATAGAGAATGACAGTTGAGCGGTGGTGCGAGATGGGCGGGATAATTGGCAGAATATTGAGGTGGCAGCCTGAAGGGCCGTAGCAATTATTGCCGGTGTGCCGCAGGCCACCGGACTTTGAGGTTCCTTGAGACCGATAAGCCCGAAGGGCTGGCGCAAATCAATTGTCTTGGCCCTCCGGGCCTGAGGGATCAACTGCGCATGCAAACCGTGACCGGATCGGCCACGGCAGCAATTGTGACAAGCCGTTGGCTTGATGAGGCAGGTGCCTCGAGGTCAATTGGCAAGTGGACGCGTAGGCGGCTCGCCCTCCCCGGTCGCTCGTGGAACTCGCGGCCGACCCTCCCGCAAGCGAGAGGGTGAAGAAGAACGCGTACGCCTGGCGGCTGACGGTTAAACGAAGAAGGCGGAGTCGCTGGGCTACATACTACTCAGCGAACGGAGTCGCTGAGCTACTGGCTACTCAGCGAACGGAGTCGCTGAGCTACTCAGCGGGTGGAGTTGCTGAGGTGCCTTCGACATCTGGTTTAGCCGGATGCGTGGCGTCGTGCACTTTACGCAAGCGATCGATGGTCACGTGCGTGTAGATCTGAGTCGTATTCAAATTCGCATGACCCAGCAACGTCTGTAAACTTCTTAAGTCCGCGCCGTTCTCAAGCATCAACGTTGCCGTCGTGTGACGAATCACATGGCACGCGCCGCTCTTGTGAATCCCCGCCTGATCCAGATAGTCTCGCACCATCTTCGAAGCTTGACCGGGCAATAACGGCTTGCCCGTGTTGCTCAAGAAGATTCGATCTGTTGGCATTGCCGCTGGCCCCAATCGCTTGCGACCATGACCGGCCAGCAACCAAGGACGCACATCGGCCAAATACTTTTCAAGCCACTGCAAGGCTCGCACACCAATCGGTACCACGCGATCCTTACGCCCCTTGCCCAAGCGGATCATCAACAACCGACGACTGCGATCAATGTCATAAACCCCAAGCGACAGTAGCTCCTGGCGACGAATCGCACTAGAGTAAAAGATCTCCAGTAATGCTCGGTCACGGATGCCAAGCTCGTCTTTCACATCGGGCTGATTGATCAACAGTTCGACCTCGGGCTCCGTTAAGTAATTCATGGGCAAGCGAACTTCCGCTTTGGGCAGTTCCAAACTTACCGCTGGATTGAATGGCAAGTGACCCTTCAAACATAACCACTGCAGCCAGTGCGACAGGGTCGATAGATAGGACGCTTGCGTCGAACTGGCCAAGGGAGCCCCGCTGCGCAGATGGCCTACATGATAAAGGCTGCGTTGATAAGCGGCCACGTGCTCGGCAGTAACCTGTCCGATGTGATCGATGGCACGCGCCTGCAGCCAGTTAATGAAACGCCTTAAGCTTGACTTGCGGCGATCAATGGTCGACTCTGACCAGTTCAATACGCGAAGATCAAGATAGTACGCTTGCAGCAAAGATGGATACAACATGGTTGGAACCTAGAAATAAAAAGTCTGAAATGGGAAACCAGTAACCAATGCCTTAAGCCTGGCCATGGCAGATGCACCTATGGCGACAGGCAGGGGCTCTCGCAATCTGGCTTGAAAGCCAGGAGAGAGGCACTAAGATCAGATCCTAGAAGGCTTTAGATGATGGCTGCTGACCCCTGGAAGTTACCTGGAACTTCCCTGGAAGTCGGGTGTCTACGGGCAACTAGAGAAGTTCGTAGACGTACGTGGCCCCTTGTCGGCCGCGATGAGCTCGCACGTATTCTAACGATACCAAGCGGTCTAAATGCGTCGATACTTGGTAATCACTCCACTGGATCGATTCACGCAGCATGCGTCTTGTGAAACGCACTTCACAGTTGCGGACGCCGTCCCTTTTTGCGATCGATTCCACCAGTTGCTGCAACAACGTCAGACAGTTCTGTGTCTGCGGCGTCAGCTCGTCCATGCTCAGCTTCAAAATGCGTTCGACCAAACGATTGGCTAAATCAATATCGGTCTGAACCACTTCGATGCGTTCGACGCCAGCTTCGTCACAAATCACGGGACGCTGGTGTTGGTGCAATAAAGCTATCGTGCGAATCAATGTGAGGAACTTCTCATGATCGCGGCGATTGCGAGTTCGGCTGCAAGGGAACTGCATCGTCTCGGCCAGTGGGTTATCGACTTCCATCGGACGAATCACCCGCTGGGCATTGCGGTGCAGGCTGCGAATCTGCTGGGTCTGTTCCAATGAGGCTTTACCTGCTCGCGTTTCGAGTTGTCGTTGGCGCTGTTGGATCGCCAGCGTGTGTTGGCTCGATTCGTCCACGGTGAGGACAAAGCATCGATTCACCAGCTCTTCATCCAACTGCATGCGTGTGGAAGTCAGAAACAATTGCACCGGTCCTTCGACTTCATGCGTTTGCATTTGGAAGTTCCCTTGAGCGTTCTTGCCTACGGTCGCATGCGTCAGCTTACCTTCGCTCTGTAGCAGCTTCAAAGCGTACGCTGCTTCGGAGATGCCTTGATCTTCGCTAATAGCCAGTATCTTGTGAGCAATCGAGCCGGCTGGTAGGTAGTACAGCGATTGACTGGTAAGGTTACTTAATCGCAACTGATGTTCGGGTGGCATCAGATGAAGGATCGAGTCCATTAAGGTGGTCTTACCGGCTGCGCTGTTGGACCTCACGAGGATCGCCAGTGGCTTGTCTAGCAAACGACTGGTTGCCGCCAGGTACGCAGCGAGTTTATTGAAGGGCTCGCCCACCATGCCACACTGATCCAGATCGCTAATGATGCGGCTGATCAACTGGGGATCGCTCAGCAAGCCCAGTGCCTGCTGCTGCTCTTGCGGCGATAGCTCGACGGGTTTAGTAATCCCCTTGGCCGCTTCGATCTGGCGATTGCGCAGCTCTTCAATATGGAGTAAGACTTGGCCGAGATCACGCTTGATGGTGTCCTCCTCGCAGTACAACTCCACAGCGGTTGCGCGTTGGAAGCTATTGCGCGATTGAGCTTTCATCAGATCGACCGTGTCGACGTGAATCAAGTCCGCTCGCGCTGCGGTGACGTTGACCTTCAAAGATAAGCTGGATATGTTGCGATCCAGCCCTCGGATGCGATAGCTGCGGTCACCGCGTGTGATCAACACCGATTCAGATTCCACGGTGAAGCTGACGCCGCTGCCCGGCGGAACTTCATTCGTGCTCTTGCTCGTGCTCGTGCTCGTGCTCGTACTCGTGCTCGTACTCGTACTCGTACTCGTACTCGTACTCGACCCATCGCCCGTCACTTCTTGTACAGCCACTGCATCTTGCAACACTTCCTCTTCCTGAAGTCTGACTCCTGAAGCCTGATCCCTGTTCAGATCCCTTCTCTCAAGCTTGCTGCATCCCGTACCAATCACAAGCCGCTGGGGGTTCTTGCTTTTGGCATCCAGCCGCCAGCCTTCGATGCCCGAGATCACGCCAGCTTCATCCCACAGCGGGATCGTCACGTAACCACGCATCGTCTCTCGGCCATTGTCCTTGTAGATCCCCAACTGCGTTAGTCGATTGCGAATCTCTTGGCCCAGCTTCACGCGATTGCTTGGAACTTCACTGCCCAGCGAGCGATCGGAGAAGCCGACTTGGTACTGAGCCGCTTGAGCGATCGAAAGCCCAAACTGTTCCTGCAAGAAAGTTATCAGCGCCGGTCGATCCAGCATCCCTTGCAGACTATCGGCATAGGCTTCGACGGTCGCTTGCCATGGGGCTGTCAGAAAGACCTCTAAGCGTGGAAAGCTATCTTGATAAGTTCGTGATCGTTGAAGCATGAGAGCGGGTCCATCAAGAGTGTTTGTGTGGGCGATAGATGGAATCAAACAGAAGTTCTTCAAAGCAGGCCCCTTCAGCAGAACGGGCCAGCAAGGCCTTGTGCAAGGGCTGATGATGAAGAATCAAAAGAATTCTTTGGAGGCCATCGATCAGCGTCGGCATCATAGTGCAGGTCATGCTCTACAATGCAGCTACATGCGTCGCAGTTATGACGGTACTTTTACTGAATCAGTCAACAAACGTGAGCACCAAGACGATCTCCTGCTCGCTGAATCATCGTTTACCAGGGGAACCAAGCGAGAATGTACTTGCAGCTCTGCGTCACTATGGCAAAGCGTACTTGTACGATGATTCTATTCCACGATATGCGAGACATGCGCTGGACAAGATCCTCGAATGCCGCTCCGGTGCGTATGGCTCCAGTTGGTTCCGCTGCGGCCAGTGTGATTCCAAACGCATTCTGTATTCGCCATGCTCCAATCGTCATTGCCCCAACTGCGGCTGGCTCAAGCGTAAGAAATGGCTCGATACGATCCAGTCCTGGGAGCTAGATACGAAGTACTATCACGTCGTCTTTACCGCGCCGCATGAACTGACCGAGCTATTCGGAGACAATGCGGCTGAGAGCTATAAGCTGTTCTTCCAGTGTGCGCAAAAGACGCTGCTAGAAACCTGCCAAGAAGCTTTCGGTTGCCGTCCTGGGATCTTGATGACCCTGCACACGTGGGGGCAACGGATGCTGCCGCATGTTCACATCCACGTCATGATGACTGCCGGTGGCATTGACCAGGAAAGTCGACAGTGGACAGAGATCCCTTCCGATGCGCCGGCGATCCAGCCCAAGCGTCTGGCGCAGGTCTTTCGAAAGAAGTTCATCCGAGGGCTCAAGAGTCTCTTTCGACGTGGCAAGTTATTACTAAAATCCACTGCTGAGCAATTAGAAGTTCCAGACGCTCAGTCGTTGGCAGAATGGTTAACACCGATCGCGGCCAGGAGCTGGGTCGCAGATGCTCAGCTCACTCCAGATGTACTTGCCACCAAGCGACAATGCGCGGTCTACTTGTCGGAGTACGTGCAAGGCACGGCGATCAGTGACCAGCGGATCGTCAGCGATGACGGACAAAGTGTTACGATCAGCTTGTGGAATTATCGTAAGGAGCAGTACGAGAAAGAATCGATGCCCGGCGGCGAGTTCGTGCGACGCTATCTATGGCATATCGTTCCCAGAAGCGTTTATCGCATCCGTTATGCAGGCTTATTCCAAGCTCAAAACCGCAAAGCAAACATTCAGCAGACACGTGCCGCGCTGAACGCATTTAACCATCCGCGTTCAGATGATGATACGGACGATGATGACGATGTGAATATAGTTCGACATAAGTCATTACTGCAATCGAGCATTAAGGATGCAAGCAAGCTGATCGAAGAGAACCAATCGCCAAGTACCAAAGCAGAAGTCGATGACCATGCGCCGCGATGCCAACAATGCGGAGCGGAGGGCATGAGCTTCCAAGAGTATCGCAGTCCCTGGCATACGCGTGGTGATATGGGAACAGTGTATTACTTGATCAGCTACTTCGCTGTTATCTGGACATCGCTGGACGATCGCGTGCGAGAGGTCTGCACCAAGGCACGCAAGAACATAAAGTTCAAGCAACTGAGTTTCGAAGATGCTCGGCTGCTTCGATCCGAAGCCAATATTTATTCAGCGTTCGATGTGAAGTTATTAACAGATGATGTTCGCGTCATTACTGCTTGCAGCCGCATGAGCTGCATCAATCAATCAGATACTCAACTACCATTACCGGAGATTTAAGTTGAAAGAGTTGCTTAACTCTCCCGGCCAGGAGAGTGGCGAGTCTTGCGAGCCGAGAGGGGGCGTTCGAATCATAGCCCGCTTCGCTAACAAGAATTGCATTATGAGTAACGAGAGCAACTTGCCTTTAATGGCTGAGCAATTCGAAGATCCGTATCAGTCAGAGAAATCCGCATTTAATGGACAATCATCAACACAAATTCTGGCCATTAAGCTGCGTTCTGGCTCGTTCTTGAGCCCTGCAAACAGCTACTGCAAATTAGATTAGTAGCTGGTAATTCTGTAGAGAAAAACATTGAACAACCGCAAAGCTGGGGAGAAGGACCGTCCACAGCTTGCAGCCGTTTTAATCACTCGTTGCTATCTCTTACTTGGTAAATTTCCGAAATGAACTTATGCTCAATTGCATCGATCCTTGAATGCAGTGCCATGAGACCTGCCGTTAACGCCATCACAAAGAACCACCACTCTGGCAGTTCGAAAAGCGGTGCCGGTACTGCTAGCCCCTGAGTTGTAAGCCCCACCAGCAGAATCATGAAGCTCATCCTAAAGAATGACATCATTGATTTTCGGTTATAAATGAACTTTTCCAAAATTCCCCCAATTCGAATTAGTGAGCCTAGACATTAAAAACCTTGGCAGCTTTGGACGCATCTCGCCTCCGCCTTAGCCGCTTTTGATGCGCAGTATGCAAGGATAACCGCCGAAACCGGAGGCTTGGCACCAACAGCAATGGTGCCACCCGCCGCAGCAAGGCATGCGGCCATATCATCTGCATACTCGCGACCGCAATTGTCCTCACATGGGGTAGATCGACGCTTGCATTTCGCGTGGCAATGATTGACTTTTGTACGACACTCCGTCCCACAGCATGAACGACCTCCTTTCCATTCAGCTTTACATCTATGAAGACACAGAATGTCTACGACTTCAAATCCACCAGGAGGTTTAGGTGATGATGGAAGCCTTGGCCGCGGCATGGAACCCGGATGCCCCTGCAACCCCATTGGATCGCATAAGTAAAGCGGTGTGGCGCGTACATATTCGTAGGAGTTGATTCCTCCCTCATACCCAATTGGATCCCTACCTGTAAACCTTCCACTATGTCCGCTCATCCATCGGGCTCTGAAGTAATGCAAGCCGACGGTATGATCCCACTCGCGGGCGGTATAAGTATACCGGTTGTCATAAGCGCTCGTAGCTATGACTGAGGCAGATGCGTTGAGCACGGTTGGCTGACCGTAAGCGGTGTAAGCGTAGCGCTCTACAACGCTGCCGCTGGAGTTGGTCATAGCGTAGATCGAGTACTGTTGGTTGCGATGCTGCGCTAGTGCAACTTCTGAAGGCCAATCACTGTTGCCGATGAGCGATAAGGATGTGCAAGTGAAGCAGGCTGCTGCGGGCTCGTGTTGTGATGACTTGCTATTTGAGACTGACGCGTCAGATGACTTTGCCTGGAAAGAAAAAGAACCATTGAATGAAACAGTGGCGTTCAAATAGGTTGCATCCTGAGCGCACAGCGAGGCCCAGTCGCTAATCGAGGTTGCTCGATGCGATATGGGTTTAACCGGAAGTGATGTGGCTTGAGACTGCATGCTTGCCATTATAGAGAATGACAGTTGAGCGGTGTTGCGAGATGGGCGAGATGGGCGGGATATTTGGCGGAATTTTGAGGTGGCGGATAGCGGCGATCAGAACCGCGAACGCGGTGGCATTGACTAGCCTGGGGTGAAGCTGAGGAACGAAGCGGAACCCCAGGTAGCGTGGCCGATAGGATTTGGAGCTGCGAAGCAGCGGCATTTGGAAAGCGAAGCTGGGCCTTGTGCCCAGTCTTCGCAATAGGATTGGTGCGCTAACTGCAAACGCCTCACACTTACCGATCATTCTTGGTTGGCCGCTGAGCGGCCAACCGGAAAAGGGGTGGGGGTTGGCACGAGGCTTAGCACACCAATCCTATTGCGACGCGTTGGGGCAAGCCCAACGGTCGCTCAAAACGCGCGATCTCCGAACGATGTGCCTTGGTCTTCTGTCTTTCAAATGCTCCCGGCTTGCCCGGGAGATTGTTACGTTTCTCGCTACATGCTTACGACCATACAACCTCTTTAACGCTAATGCTCCTGGCTTGCCCAGGAGATCCTTCCGTTTCTTACTAGAGGGCGCTGCGGCAAAGCGAGAAACCGAACGATCCACCGGACGAGCCGGTGGGATTCCCGCGATGGCGGGCTCTTTGCTGTAGCGAGAAACCCAACCATCCAATGGACAAGCCAGTGGGATTTGGATCGCGCTGCAATGCATGCATCGACGCGAAGCTTGGCCTTGTGCCCAAACGTCGGCATGAGATTGGTGCGCTAAGAGCGACCGAATTTCTTATGGCAGGAGAATCAGGGCAGTAGAATAGATTCCATGACCATTCTCCTGCCCCCATTCTGTTGCCCAGTCTTCGCAATGGGAATGGTGCGCTAAGTTTCGAAATCCAAAATCGTCGCAAGCCCAACCCTTTGGCAGTCCAGGCTTGCTCCGAACCCGGCGGACTGGGAATCGCTCTGAGATGGCGTCCGCTGTTCACCACACCTTGGAATAAACCCTTACTCAGGCTACGATTCCACTCTTACACCAATCACTCACTGGGAGATAATGCCATGATCGTTGTCATGGAAAAGACCGCCACCGAAGAAAATATCCAGTCGCTCGCCGCGAAAATCCAGGAATTGGGGCTGAAATCCCATATTATCCGTGGAACCGAACGCACCGTCATCGCGGCCGTGGGCGATGAGCGGAAAATTAAAGTCGAATCCTTTGAGAATCGACAAGGCGTCTCGGAAGTACTGCCCATCCTTGCGCCGTACAAAATGGCGTCTCGTGAACTAAAGTCTACCTCGACCCAAATCAAGATTCGCGATTTTGTTTGTGGAAATGGGGCCGTGGGCGTGATGGCTGGCCCTTGTTCGGTGGAAAGCGAAGAGCAAATCGTGGCCTGTGCCCGTGCGGTCAAGGCCGCTGGCGGAACTGCCCTGCGCGGGGGGGCCTTCAAACCGCGTACAAGCCCTTACAGCTTCCAAGGCATGAAGGAAGACGGGCTGAAACTGCTGGATATCGCTCGCAGCGAAACCAACCTCGCGATCATCACGGAGGTGATGACGTCCGAAGATGTCGATCTGGTTGGCAAGTACGCCGATATTCTTCAAATCGGTGCGCGGAACATGCAGAACTATCGATTGTTAGAAGCTGTGGGCCGAAGTCCGCGCGCCGTTCTTTTGAAGCGTGGGCCAAGCGCGACCATGGACGAATGGTTACTGGCTGCTGAATATATTTTGAACGAAGGCAACCATAACGTCATGCTGTGCGAACGCGGTATTCGAACTTTCGAGACGCATACACGGTTTACATTACCGCTGGCCAGCGTACCTTACCTGCATCGCAAAACACATTTGCCTGTAATTGTGGATCCCAGCCATGGGACAGGTCACTCGTACTTGGTGGCCGACATGGCGGCGGCATCGGTCGCCGCCGGTGCTGATGGCTTGATTATCGAAATGCATCCCGATCCGGCAAATGCCAGTAGCGACGGTTACCAATCTTTAGATTTCCAACAGTTCAATGCGATGATGGAACAGTGTCGTGTCATCGCTCATGCGATGGGGCGCACGTTCGGTTAAAGTTCGAACCCCCATTTACCAGGTGCCACAGTTGAAAACACTTACACGAACTTTTGTCGCGGACATTCAGCCTCAAGCACAGATTCGGCAAGTGTTCCGAGTGTTGGACAAACAGCACCGAGCGAACCGACAAGGCAGTATGTACTTGCTGGTGCAATTAGGCGATAAGACGGGGGTTGTGTCTGGCATTCGCTGGAATTCGGACCAGCGGATTTACGACTCGTTCCAAAAAGGGGATTACGTACAGGTCACCGGCGGCTCGCAGTTGCATAATGGAGTCTTGCAGATCATCATTCACGATCTGGAATGGGTTGATGCTACACAGATTGACGAAGCCGACTTTCAAGCGAACGATCCCGCGATTATCGAAACCAATTGGGTTGAATTGCATCGTTTGCTGGACGATATGACCGATGTCGACATGCGAGCGCTCGTTGCAGCGGTCTTTGAAACACCAGATATTGCAGATCGATTGAAGCTGGCTCCTGCAGGCATCAAGACCCATCATGCTTATCCGGGCGGCTTGGTTCAGCACTTAACGGATCTGACTCGTGTCGCGACCTTCATCGCCTCGCAGTACCCTGCCCTGGACCGCGATTTATTGTTGGTTGGCGTGCTAATGCACGATATTGGTAAAATCGATGAATTGCTTTTCGACGGCGAACTCACGTACAGCGACTCCGGCCAACTCCTGGGCCACTTGGTGCAAGGCGTCGAGATCGTGAATCGCTTGGCTACCATTGCTTGTGAAATGACAGGGAAAGCGGTCGATGCCCAGAAACTGTTGCGACTCAAACATATGGTGGTTAGTCATCATGGGCTGCTGGAACACGGTTCACCCAAGGTGCCGATGACCCTGGAAGCGATCGCTTTGTCGCATATTGATGATCTAGATGCCAAGATGAACGCGGCGATTGAGACCATGCGAGCCGATCGCAATAACGATTCGCCGTGGACTGCTTTTCATCCTGTGTTGGGCAAGAAACTCTACAAGCCTTCACTGGGTGAATAAGCGTTCGCAGCGCGACCTTTGGACAAGCGAACGCTTAGGGTTTTTCATCAATGCTGCAGTCGCAAGCCAACAGACCGCAGCCAGGGCACCCTGATCCATACTTTTTCCTAAGCGCAGCACTCAGATCAATTTCAGCAACGTTGGCGATGGTCGTTAGCCAAGCAATCACGTCGGCGAATTCTTCGGCTAGGTTCTCCCGATCATGATTGGAACGTAGAGCAGAGGCTAGTTCGCCAATTTCTTCCATCAGCCACATGAATGTGCCGTCGATGCCACGTTGCACATCTTTTTCAAAGTACATCTTGTGGATCAATGCTTGAAAGTCGCGTACGGAAATATCGGCTGGATGCTCTTGCGAAGATTTCATTTGGTGAGTCTTAAGTGTTCAAATACGACAGCAGAGTTAATAGTAAGCGGACGTTTGCTTTCTACCAGCAGGTACACTTCCGAGTGTTGTGCAACATCGATAGCGAAAGCGACTGGGGTTTGCGAGAAGTCTGAACTAGTAAGCGATAGTAGTTCCAAGATTTGCCCGTCCTTGATCGCAATAAAGCGAACTTGAGGATGGTCGATAGGCGATTCTCGGTCCTGCGGTCGGAATGAACTGCCTAGCGCATCGGCGGTAACCGTTGCTGGCGAAGGCTGTTCGCCAGAGGCTACTGCGCCTACCAATTTTTTCCAGCCTTGTGTATTTGCAATCTTTGCGCGGAAGGACGGTACACCGACGATGCGTTCCGCGGTAAGCGCCAGTTCGGTGGCGACCGCGTAGGGAAACATTTGCAGTTGCTCTGCAAATACGAACTCAGTTCGCGTCCACTCGCTTTGCCCCCGAATATCGATTAATTGCGCATCCCCAATGCTTTGCCAGCGGCTCGGATCGGGAATTGCCGATCGAAACGCAATGCAACGAGCCCACAACGTGTCAGGTTGCCGATTGGTGATGGTAAGTCCAGCGGCCAAGGAGATATCGACTGGAAATCTTCCGGCGTAAGTCATATTGGTGATATGCAAGTAAGTCCAGTCTTCAAACAGTATCTTTAGGTGTGCAGATCGAGGGATGCGAATGGGAGTTAAAGCGGGCGAAAAACGAATCGCAGCGATACGTGAAATGGAGTATCTCTGATTTCCTTGCGGAGCATCCAGTTGCAGTGTCTGTGTTGGCTCCAAGAGCAACGTCGAACTTCTTCCAAGGTCACTGAGGGTGCCCTTTGCGATCTGGCCATCGGGCAGATAGACGATATCTTCCGGTTGGGCCGAAGGCTGAGTCCATTGCTTATACAGTTCCTCAATAGATGCGTTCTTGGCTTTAAGAACAATCCCCGCCACGGTGTTGGTTGGTGCTTTGACCAAGCCAAATAAGGTGCCTTGGATTTGTACTTGTTCAGCGTTCAATCCGACCACCATCCCACGCAGGACAGAGCCATCGGTAAGGACGATAGCATCGGTAGTCATGGCCGGTTTCTGTCGCTCAACCTTCCATGCGATGACTTCTCGAAGAGAAAAATTCTTCGGTATGCCTGCCAGTTCAAAATGCGCCACATCGTTCGGTTGGTTGATGCTAATCAATTTGGCATGCGGATGTGAGTTGGCGATGAGATGTAGTGTTCCGCTGGGTTGGTCGGAATGCAAAATCGAAGTGCCAACCAGCAACTGGGCTGCGATGCAGATCATGAGCGTGTATCGATGGCAGCAGTTTGTCATATCTTTAGCGTTGATAAATGGGTAGCACGCTGCGTGGGGTGTTTAAAATTAAGCATGCCATGGCGGTCGCATACTCGCTGCCTTGGTTCTGATCGGACCAGGCTCCTTCACCTGATTGGAGCGGTAGGATGTAGTTGCATAAACGTTGATACCAACCGCCCCACCCTGCCCCACCCCGATGCCAGAATGCTTGGGCGCTGTAATAGTGGGCGTAGTAGAAGTAATTCGTTTGCAGTATGCGATCGATACCTTCCGCATTTTGTAAGTATTCAAATGCTTTGTCCAAGACGGCACCTTCGTTTACCCCTGAGTTGTACATGGCCACAACCGCGCCAGCGGTAAGCGGATAGCGGCTTGGGCTGCCGTCCAATTGATAGGCGAATCCACCGTCTGGATTTTGTGCGCGTCGGAGGTAGTCGATAGCGCGAAATACCGTCTCCTCTGGGACAAAAAAGCCCGCATTTTTTGCCGCTCGCAGCGCCATCACCTGACCGACGGTGACCGAAACGTCGGCCTCTGTCGGCCGAGGATCATACCGCCAGCCGCCCTGTCGATTTTGGCTGTAGACGATTAAGTCAATCGCCGCTTTAATCGTCGGGCCATAATCAGCCAGCGGTGAGGTGCCATGGACTTCTGTCAAGAAGAGAGTCGCAAACGCATGCTCATACATTGGCCCATGGGACTTGGATAATTCGTCGAAGAGAAAGCCGCTAGGTTGACTCATTGATTGGATTCGATTCGCGATTCTCGCGATCACTTGACCATGCGGCGATTCACCCAGCCGAACTCCTCTGGAGAGGAAAGCGAGACCGGCCAACGCGCAGATACCAAGATTCTTTCCCCAGCGCGCGGTAGGAAAGATCCCATCGCGCTCGCGAGCCACAAGATACTCGAGCCCTTTGCCAATGGCCGCGTCGATGTTCGCAGTGAACAATTCATCGATGTCCGAGCGTTCGTTTTCATCAATACTCTGGCTCAGTAGGCGATTGCCAGGAAACACACTAGCGGCCAAAACCGATTGAACAAACATGCTCAAATAGCGACGCCTGTGGTAGCGATTTAAGTGAGCTGGAGCATCTACGTCGGTCGCTTGGGTCATGGTCGAAGAATCGCCTCGTTCAGTCGTTTATAGTATTCGCGAACTTGCGTCTCATAGCCTTCTGGAAACTGGAGTGCGCCTCGATTAGACATTTGCTCGCGAAGCCGTGGTGGCAATTGGCCCCAATTCGCTCGTCCGCTGGCATCGATCGAATCCAGCAAATCAACGATGGTTTCCGCGGTTGGCAGTCCGCTGACTTCCTCGTTGGCATTGTCGCCAGGCGATTGATCGGTGGGCTTCGGCGCAGAAGGAGCAGGCATCGAACCGGCGTTGTCCTGGTCTGATGGAGTTGGGTTCTGAGTGTCCGATGAACCGTCGGCTGGCTGGTTGGCTGGATTGGAAGCTTGGTCACCAGGGGATGATTGCGTGTCATCAGGATTGCGAACATTAGCGGCTGTGGTCTGGTCGTACTCAAGTCGCTCTTGGTTCGATGGTTTGACTTGCTCCAGCGAACTCTGGTTCGACGTTTGCGATTTTGCCGCAGTCAGAAGTCGTTCTAGCTCATCGATCGCCAAGGTTTGAGCTTCCAACGCCTTGGTAGCATTGGGCGAGAAGTTTTCCGAAGCTTGCGAAAGCGAACTGGCCGCCGCTTGCATGTAACTGGCAATTCTAGAAAGGTCAGGAAGCTGGTCTTGGTTGCTGGGCGATGTGGGAGCTATCGGGACATTTGCATCCGCAGAGCGAGGTCGGCTTGGCAGCGGTTGGTTAGTCCGGCTTGGGGCAAGCAGATCGTCCAGCAGAGAATTTGCCGTGCCGCCACCCTCTGGTCTCAACCCAGACGGAAGGCCACTAGTAGGTGGGCTATTCGGTTGTGAATTGTTCGGTGCAATGTTTTGTTCTTGCGCAAACATTGTGGAGGCAACCATTGTCAAGCTGAGCGCTGCTGTTGTTGTAATTCGTCTCATGGCGTAATCCCTAATTGCTGTGATAACGCGTCGACGCGCTGGGCCAAAATGCGTTGATGTTCTGTCAACGATTGAATGAGTGCCACTTGAGCAGGCGTGAGATCTGTCTTACGAAATTCAGTAAAAGTTTTCAGTCGGTCTCGTAAGAGGACTTGTAACTGATGAATGACTCGGAGTTCATCGATCACTGCCGAAGACGACGAATCGTCGGTTGGCTTGTCTTGATTACTCAATTCATCGCGAGGCTGATCTACTTGTTCATCGGCGGTAGCTGTTTCCGAATTCGCGAGAGAATCCAAGATATCTAAGGCAATTTGTGCGTCGATCTCAGTCGCGTAATCGATGCGATTGCGTTGCAGTTTTGCGACGACGCGGCCGATCGCGTTGTTAGTTTGTTCAAGTGGCCAAAGCAGTGCAGATCCTGGTTCCAAAGCCACCAGCGATTGAGAAATGTCACGTTGAAGCTGTGATTCTTGCAGCGTCAATTCTTTTATTGCCGCAGGCGTCGAATCGGTCACGATGATTTGTTGCAGAGAGGTCAAAGCTGCCAGTTGACGTTCTCGCCAGGCCTGGATTTCAGTGCTCAGGTCCATCTTTTGGTTGGCGATCGATTCGATGGAGTTCGTGTTGTTTTCGGCGATCGCATTACGAGCAAACTCTTCCAGCTTCTGCAAGATGGCCGCTTGTATGTTCGTCGATTCTGTCAGTTGACCTCGGTTCAAACTTTCCTGGCTGGCTTGCATAAGCTGACTGACCGATGAGGCGAGTCGCTGGATTGCTTTGGAATCTAACGTTGGATTATCGCTGGACTTTCGCCATTGGTCCAAAATTGCACGCTGTTCGCTGGCTAGCGTATCTCGGACTTTCTGAGGGATCGTCATCAACTGTGAAGCTTCTTGGGTTCTAGTTTGCAGTTGAGTTTGTTGTTTGAGGATGTCGCTGGTGGATTGCGCGATACGAAGTTGTTCAGAATCTTCCCGGTACAGCATAATACGCTGGGCTGGAGACCGCGCGGCTTGGCCTGCCGTATCGACGGCCGTAAAGTAAATATCGATGGCATGACAAGTGGGCCATCGTGCGGCCGCTTGCTGAAGATCCAGCGTTTGGTTGACTGGCAACTGACGGATAGGCTCAAGAGGGCTTCGCGCCGCAGTCACTGTGACTGGCGGTGATGGTTCATGAGCCGCATCTAGACTCTCGCGATCGTTGCTCGAATTGTCCGAGGGAGTTAGCAAGGGAGTTATTGATTGTTGGCGCTCGTTGGAAATATTGGATTGCGTCGACACGGCTTGGACAATCATCGAAGCTTCCACCAGTCCGAAATCGTCATGAATATTTGCCGCGACTGTTTGAGTGGGGCGCACGTCCGCAGTTTGCGTTTTGGAATTGCTTGGCTTAATAGCAATGTCTTTGAAGGTTGGGGGAGTGTCGCGTTGCACCGTGATCGATAACGGATAATTCAAGGGATATAACTGGTTGGCCTCATCAATGGCAAAAGCGTTTAAGGCAAAGGTACGTGCTGAATCGCGTAAGGCAGTGGGCGAACCAGTAGCCTGCATGGCTAACGAATCTAGTTCGAAAGCATATTGTCCTGTAATGCTAGACACAGGTTGCAGACGAGCTTGGTTCGCATTGTCGGTTGCTGCTAATTCGAGCGAGTGGCTTTTGCTGGGGAAGCTCAGCAGCAATTGTAGCTTGCTACCTTGCATGACTGACAAGTTTGGTTTGTCCGATTGGAAGCTGGGTTGATTCACGTAGGCTGGTGGTTCAACTGCGAAAAGATGCGATTCAATTTGGGCCTGCTTTTGAAGAGGAATAGCCAGCGTCATTGACTTTATATTGCGATCCGCGTAGGCCGTGATCTGCAGAGAAGATCGAACATTCCGAAGCTGAAAACTCACTTCATTAGCATTCGTTTGCTCTGGGCGATCGATTCTCGCTAGCTGTTCATAGTCGCCGTCGATGTTCAGCGTGACTTCCGTTAACGAAACTGGAATTGCCGATTTTACGTTGAGCACCAAATTTTGTCCGGCGTAGACGTGCTGGGGAGGATTGATAAAGCTCAACAGGTAATCTGCGGATTGTTGAGGTTGGAAGACGTTGAGCCAGCGGGCCTTAAACCAATCGGCGCGGGGGCCGAAGTTGGCAACAGAAAACAGGATCGCTAAAGTCGCGGCGGTAAGCAGCCACTGAATGGGGTGGGAGCGGTCAACACTTTGCGACCAGTTCCAGTTCCTCAATACGCGATCGGCATATTGAAAGGCTTGCAACGCTCCAGGGGAAGACTGAGCTGTCGCTTCAGTTTGTTCCAGCAGCATGCTGGCTGCGATCAAATTAGATTTTCGGTCGGTATGTTGCGTCTGGATACTGCGAGCCAGTGTGGTGTAAGAAGGCGGGCGAACCCAGGTGATAACGACTCTCGCAATTGCAATAAGAGTCAGGATTGCTACTGCCGTTAGTAGCAAGCCCCGCAACAGCCACGGCCATGGCAACAGCCTATCGGTTGCTACTGCCAAAAGCAGAAGTGACATTGCGAGAGAAAACATGACACTCAATGTGTCGATCGACTTCCAAAAGACATAACGCGAGCGCAAACCACGAAACTGCTGCAGCAGTTTTTCCGCTGCTGGAGTCAGGCTTCCGGGGGTAGCGTTTTCAATAGTCATTCTTCGTATTGGATTCTAGCTGATCGGGACTTGGCGATAGTCACAGTCGGTTGGTTCGTGAGTTGCTGGATTGGCCAGCGACTTGGCCGACCATCGGGAAAGACACGTAGGGGGCTAGTCGATGGCGTCGAAGCTCTATAATCTTCAAGTCATCCATTTGAATTCTGTAACGAGCTTCTGTCATGGCGAATTCGCAAGAACTATCCGGATTATTTGTACCTAATATTACTCCGACCGATGCTAGCGGTCGCGTCGATGAGGACGCTTTGCGGCAATACGTCGAGTGGCTAATTGGGAAGGGCGTCCACGGACTGTATCCCAATGGCAGTACCGGTGAGTTCTTGCGATTTACGGCACAAGAACGACGCCGAATTATAGAGATTGTCGTCGATCAAGTCCAAGGTCGCGTGCCAATCTTGGCTGGAGCGGCCGAAGCGAACGTGGCGGAGACGATCGATGCTTGCAACTACTACGCTGATCTAGGCGTGCGAGCTGTCGCGATTGTGTCGCCTTACTATTATCGATTGTCCAGCGACGGTGTTTACCAGTTTTTTCACCAGATCGCCAGTGCGGCGCGAATTGACGTGACGCTCTACAATATTCCAATGTTTGCTTCACCCATTGATTTGAGCACAATCACACGATTGGCTTTGGATTGCCCTCGTGTGGTCGGTATCAAAGATAGTTCAGGGGATCTGCCAAACATGATGCGCATGATTGCGAGTATCCGACCGCAGCGCAGCGATTTCCGATTCTTGACGGGTTGGGATGCGGCGCTGGCGCCCATGTTGATTGCGGGGTGTGACGGCGGAACCAATGCAACTTCGGGAGTGATCCCCGAACTAACGCTTGCACTGTTTAATGCGGTGAAGGCGGGAGAAATCGCAAAAGCGATGGCGTTGCAATACAAGCTGTTGCCGATTTTTGACGCCATGATCGGCGTGGCTGAGTTCCCCGAAGGCTTTCGACGTGGAGTAGCAGTTCGAGGTTGGAATTTAGGTGTCTCAAGGCAACCCGTTGGTGAACAATCCGTGTTAGAAGCCGATCGGATGCAAAAGACGCTCGCCAGTCTGATAGAGTCGACGTTGCAGTCCTTGCACAGCTAAAGCATGGTGAAAGCTTTCGGCAAATCTTCGAGCATATCCGTTGCCAAGACACTTGGGCAACCGAGTCGCTCAGCGGCAAGATCGCCTGCCAGTCCGTGCAAGTGACAACCCAGTCGAGTTGCGTCCAGCGGGCTGAGTTTTTGGCATAGCAGCGCCAAGATTATCCCAGTCAGCAAATCCCCGCTGCCGCCTACCGCCATCTTGGAGTTGCCCGTCGCGTTTGTCATCAATTGTCCTTGGTGGCAGATGGCCGTTTGGTGGCCTTTCAATACGATCGTAAGCTTTGGTTGTTGGGAGAGTTGTTGAGCTGCAGCGATTTGCGAGTTGCGGTCTTTTGCAGAGACGCCCGTCAAGCGTTCGAATTCGCCTGGATGGGGAGTCAGTATGCGAGGGGCGGCAAGGCGAATCGAATGCCAATTCGGATGTTTGGCTAGCAGATTTAAAGCGTCGGCGTCTAGCACAACCGGTTGTTCAATGGTCTGATAGACTTGCAGTGCAAGTTTCTGCAAACCGATCGACACGCCCATGCCAGGTCCGATCGCAATCGCGTCATATTGAGCTGCTCGCTTCTTGATTCTGGGCCAAGCTTGCGAGCTGATACGACCACGGTGATCGGCCTGAAGTGGCCACGTCATCATGGCTGGATGAGCCGCCGCGACAGCTTGCCAGCACGATTGTGCCGTGGCCACAGTCGTCAGCCCGGCTCCGCTGCGCAGGGTCCCCAACGCGGCGATGGAGATTGCTCCAGACATCCCTACCGAACCGCCGATAAGTAAGGCACGACCAAAGCTTCCTTTATGGGACGCTGGATCGCGGAATGGAAGAGAAGGTAGATTATTGCTCATCTTTTTGAACTTGAGTCTACTTTGAAAAAAAGTTCGTCTAGTAATAATGTCGTACCATGTCGTTGTTTCGCGCCAATCATGATTCTATCCCATCTGCAGTGAAGCATTGCGCGTTGACCATCGGGAACTTCGATGGGGTTCACTTGGGGCATCAAGCGATCGTGCAGGATTTATGCGATCGGGCCAAAAGGCTGGGCGTGGCGAGCGTCGCGGTCACGTTCGACCCTCCGCCTGCTATGCTGATACGGCCCGACTATCGACCAATTCTGCTGTCGACTTTGGAACAGCGTGCGGAATTGCTGCATGCCTATGGTGTCGATCATGTGGTCATTTTGCAGACCAATCGCGAGTTGTTGAACTTAGAGGCAGAAGAGTTCTTTCAAAAGATTTTGGTCGAACAGTTCCAAACCAGAGCGATCGTCGAAGGAAGCAACTTCCAATTTGGCAAGAATCGTCGAGGGACTCAAGAGCTGCTGCGCAAGTGGTGCGAACTTTCCCGTATCGAAATATCCATCATACCGGATCAATTTTTGGCCGATGCTCCAATCAGCAGTTCCGTCATCCGTCAGTCGATTGCGACAGGAGCGGTTGATGTGGCCACGAAAATGTTGGGACGGCCTTATTCCATTTGTGGCGTCGTACAACCTGGCTTGGCAAGAGGCCGGACCATTGGTTTTCCAACGGCCAATTTGGGAGGTATTGAGGTATTAGTGCCCGGTCCTGGCGTATATGCAGGCCAAGCTGCCGTCGAAGGGCGTATGCTGCCTGCGGCGATTCACATTGGCCCCAACGTCTCATTCGGTGAGAACGAGAGCAAGATCGAATGCTACCTGCTAGGATTTTCTGGGGACTTGTATGGCAAGCCGCTGGTGGTCGAGTTTGTGTCTAAGCTGCGAGACATCGCGAAATTTGATGCAGTCGAGCAGTTAGTCTCACAAATGCAAACCGACGTCGCGAGAACCAAAGAAATCATCGCCAGCAACAGGCTACTTCTGCAAAACTTTTGAAAGTGCCATCCTAGAGCCGCACGATGTTGACGATTTGCGGTTATATTTGGTGCCATTAGCAATTTAGCAAAACATGCCCGCAATTCTGCGGATGGCCCCAGCTAACTTTCACGAAAACTTCGACCCTAGAAAGCTTCGTTTAGACGTGACACGAACACTCGATTGGGAGCGTTTGATAAGCATTATCAACGCACATCAGCGATTCATCTTGACCAGCCATATTCGTCCTGATTGTGATGCCTTGGGCAGCGAATTGGGCATGGCTGGTCTGCTTGAGCAGCTTGGAAAACAAGTAACCATTGTCAACGGACATCCGACGCCGCCAAGTTTGACCTTCCTGGATCCGGTAGACAAGATTCTGGTCGTAGGAGACACCATCAGTCCTGATCAAGTTACCGGCGATTGCGTCATTGTATTGGATACCAGTGCGTGGGCTCAGTTGGGGCCGATGGCAGAAGTTATCCGGAAGTTCAATGGCTCGAAACTTTGTATCGATCATCATGTGGGTGAAGACGAGTTAGGTACCGAGTTCTTCAAAGACACTAGTGCTGAAGCTACAGGCCAATTGGTCTATCAACTTGCCCAAAAGATGAAGATTCCATTCACGAAAGTGATGGCAACCGCGTTGTATTGTGCGATCGCTACGGACACAGGATGGTTTCGATTTGCTTCGACGACCAGCGCAACTTATCGTGCCATTGCTGATTTGGTCGATGCGGGTGCCGTTCCCTCAGCAATTTATGGCGACCTTTACGAACAAGATACGCTGGGCCGAGTGCGATTGCGCGGCCGCATTTTGTCGCGAACGATTGCGGAACTCGACGGTACGCTAGTTCACACGTATGTTCGGAAGGATGACTTTGCGGAAACCGGGGCTTTGCCGAGCGATACCGAAGATGCCATCAACTTAACGCTGGCAATTGCGCGAACGAAAGTCGCCTTCATCATGATTGAACAGTTAAAAGGTGGATACAAAATCAGTTTCCGTTCGCGATGCCATGTCGATTGCAACGAAGTGGCCCGCAGTTTTGGTGGCGGTGGTCATCGGGCTGCCGCTGGAGCGTTTCTGGAAGGCGAATTTGAAGAAGTGCAAACTCGCGTACTGGAAGCTGTCCGCGAAGCGTTGGTTGGCAAGCCGGTCTAGGGCTCTTAGGCATCGACCTGGCCATCCGTCGCGGCTTGCTCTTGCGGCGAGTCGGTGGAACTAGCCGCAGGATTATCTAGCGTGCTTTGAGGGTCTGTGGTGCCCGAGGATGCAGGTGGCGTTTGGGGTGCAGGTTGGTCCCAGCCCAAGCGCTCGATCGCTTTGTGAAGAATGTCTCCATAGACAAGCTCTCCGCCTTGGTGCCCTACAATCGCGATCAACAGCGCGCTGCCCAGGACTCCGATACGCCACACGTGTCCCTGTCCGCCTTTGCGTAGCGACGCCAATGCAACCAGTGCAAACACGCTGGTCAAGATCGCTGCTCCGACGCCAAACCAGCGATGGCGATACATCAACGCCGCAGATTCGCTCATGTTTTCGGCCGGATAGATCGATGTGTTGAGATAGCCTTTTTCCGCGGCAAAACCCCACCCAGCGATGGCGGAAACGATCGTTGAAACCGCTCCAAAGGCAAAGCATACCACCGCTAGTCGCCTTGCCCCCTCGCCGCCACCGACGTAGGAAATACAGACCGCGAAAGCAGCGAACAGGATCAAGGCAATTGGAAAGTGAACCACCGCTGGGTGAAAGAAACCTGCCGCGCCTAAATATTTCGCAAGTCGCGACTCGTCCGGTTTCGCTGGCGGTGGAGTGGGTTTGTCATCTAGTTGCAAATCGTCCGGCCAGGCGGCTCCTTCATCCAACCAAAGTTTCAGGGTCGCAAGTTCCGTCGTCGAAAGTGGACCTTTGGGCGGCATGACCAGTGATTCAGGGTCTTCGGATTTGGGGGTCGCCGTCAGATAGTCAGTCCACAAACTGCTGTCGACCGCGCCCGCTGAATCGATGTACCCGAACATGGAGTCTTTGTCTAAGACGAGAAAATCATTCTTGGCTTCGGCACCTTGGTGACACTCAGCACAATGAGCTCGCAAGATGGGCACAATATCGCGTTGGAAATCCACTATCTTTCGGTCGTCTTGGGCTAGCAACGTTAGGCCCGAGCTGACGCTCAGTAGGGTGGTCAACAGTAAGCAGAACCAGCGCTTTGCAGACTGAATCGCTTGATCGTAGAGCGAGTCGAACATAGAAACGATTGGGAGGTAAGTGAGGCGGGGGATGTGCGGTTGCTACAGTGTAGTTAACCTAACACCATCTATGCACGTCTGAATCGACGAGCCTAAAGTTATTTGAGAGAATGAATTGTAGTTCAAACTCAAAGTGCTGGTAGGCTAGCTAGTGCTGCAGCAATCGCATCGGCTTTTTCCGATTGACCATTGGCTCGCAGCAAAAGATCGAGTACCAGGGATGCGTCCTGATTGGGACTGAGCGTTGGTTTCAGGACCGTGTAAATTTTGCTTTGTTCACTGGTCAATATCGAGCGAGGTTGATCCTGCTGTCCAGCAAGCATGGCTTTGGAGGCTCGCTGCACGTGCTCTTCAACCGTTTTGAAATCGTCTAAGCCCATCGATCCGATAAAGCGGTCAGAAAGGTTGTCGACCGCCGTTTGGGCGGGTTGCTGGGCAATCGCAAACCGGAATGCCTCTGCGGCTTGCTCCATCGATTTACCATTCTTTAGGGCCAGCAGCCCTGCACGCAAGTGAATCGAAGCCGGAACAACATCCCGGACGGCGATCAGTTGTTGGCAAGCAGCTTCAGCTTCCTCAAAACCGCCACTGGCGACCATCTCGTCAATCAATTCGACCGCGACGCCAATCCAACTGGCATCGTGAGCAATTAAGTAAGCACTCTGCGGTTGGTTGCGGATTTGAAGTTGTGAGTCGATTTCAAGACTAGGGGTATGTTGGATTTCAGCAGGCACCTGAGGCGTATCGTCGAAGCAGAAAGGGAACGCCGGCGGATAAACAATCGGGGATTGGTAAATCACCGGGGCCGAATAGATAATTGGGCTGACATAATAGCTGTGGCGGATGGGACGATAATACGCCACGTGAGGACGAATCACCGCATGGTGGCGGTAGTAATAGCTACCCCATCCGGGGCCATAATAGCCGAACGAATAACTAGGTGCGTAATAGCGGGGTGCTGCGTAGGCATAGGCCGCAGGCGAATAGAACCCAACGCCATAGGCACCCAAGAAATGGTGCCAAGCTTTTGCGCTGTTGGTGTAGAAAAACGACACAACGCAAACCAAGCAGATCACTGAAATGCGAACCAGCATAATACTTCCCCCTGGGTGGCTAACAATACTCTAGTTGTATTGTAGCCTCTTAACGCGGCGAGAGTAGCGTTTTCTGGTCTAGTTAGTGGCAAGCAAAAGAAGACTTTTCTGCCATCGCGGGATCAGACGCGGCGTTCTTTCAAGCGTACTGCCTTGCCACTGCGATCACGCAGGAAGTAAAGTTTGGCCCGTCGGACCACACTGCGTCGTTTGACTTCGATTTTTTCGATTCGAGGCGAGTGCACTGGGAACTTACGTTCGACACCTTCCCCTGCGACAATGCGGCGAACCGTAAACATCTCGCGAGATCCGCTGCCGCTGCGAGCGATTACGACACCCGTAAAAACCTGGATGCGTTCTTTGGTGCCTTCCAAAATCTTGGTGTGTACATCGACGGTATCGCCGATCTCAAACTTCGTAACCTCTGGCTTTAGGCAGGATTGTTCAACGATCTTCAGAATGTCCTGGCTCATGATTCGCTCTTGCGCCACAAACGGCGGCATCGTAAAAGTTGTCGGAAATAGTGGGGTCGTATATTCCACGAAATGTGACGAAATGAAAAGAGCAAAATCGGTCCAGGAGCGTGAAATCTTGAATACTCACTGGTTATTTACTCTAAAAGCTCGCTGCGCTTGGCACGGGTAGCCGCTAAACTCTGTTGGTGTCGCCAATTCGCAATCGCTTCATGGTTGCCACTCAGCAGGACTTCGGGCACTTCCAAGCCGCGAAATTCTCTTGGCCGAGTGTACTGTGGGAACTCAAGCAGTCGGTTGGCTCGCGAAAAAGAGTCCTGTTGGCTGCTGTTCTCGTCGCCCAAAACACCTGGGACCAAGCGAATCATGGTGTCGACAAAAGCCATGGCTGCAACTTCGCCGCCATTGAGCACATAGTCGCCGATGCTCAGTTCCATAGGTTGCAGGATATCGATAACGCGTTGGTCGAAGCCCTCATAACGCCCGCACAGCAAAACGAATCGTTGAGGGCCGGATTCTGCTAGGTTTTCAACCAGACGCTGATCCAAGCGTTTGCCTTGGGGAGTGAGCAAGATCACGCGGGCTGGTTGCGTGTCGTTGCGGAGAAGCTCTTCAACGCACAAGACCGTTGGTTCAACGCTGATTAGCATGCCTGGGCCACCACCGAAGGGGCGATCGTCAACCTTCTGATGTTTGGTGTCGGTAGACCAGTCGCGGAGGTTGTGGGTGTTGATCGAGACCAACCCCGATTCAATGGCTTTTGCCAACAAGCTTTGGGTCAGGTAGCCGCTGAAGATCTGCGGGAAAAGAGTGACGATGTCAAATCGCATGGGAGGCCCAGCATGGTCCGGTTCTGCTTGTTCGCAGCAGAAATCGTATAAAAATCACTGCGTCGCGACACAAGCAGAAGTGGGCTGAGTCCGCCGACTGTCAGTTTAAGAGGGCGTGTCAGCGATCTTTGGCGTCTGGCGTTGGGGATTACCCTTTTCGTCGCGGCCGAGACGGGAGAACGCTTCGGACTGTTGGCTTAAGTGAGTGCCGTTGGTGCCGTATTTCTTGATAAGCACGTGGCAGGCTTCGCTGGGTTGAGCGCCGACGCTGACCCAATGCTCAATGCGAGGGCCGTTAAGGATGGCACGGGCATCTTTTTCCTTGCACATCGGGTCGTAATGACCCAGTTCTTCCAGGACACGACCGTCGCGAGGATTTCTGCCATCCACAGCACAAACGCGGTAAAAAGGACGCCCTTTACGTCCAAATCGCTTCATTCGAATACGAACTGCCACAGAAAAACGCTCCAATAAACGCTGAAATCATCAAAAATGGGTCGCTGAATATAACGTTGTCTGTGCTTTGTGGGGAGACGTTTTTGCGTAATTTTTCGATTTCTTCTGCGATGGGCTCTCGGTGACGAGGGCCCGTCGGGAGCGTGAAGTGCTTGGCGGTTCGCGAGGATTACTTCTGCTTACGCATTTTTTTGAGCATCTTGTCGCGTTCTTTTTGCATCTTTTCGCGTTCCTTTGGAGTCAATCGCTTGCCGGTGCTTTGCTTGATCTTGCCACCACCCATCAGCGGGTTACCAAACGGGTTGCCGGACATCATGCCCTGCATATTGGCCATCGCTCCCATTTTGTCCTTCAGTGAGCCGTTGGCTGCCATCGCCATCATGGGCTTCATCGAGTCGAACATTTTGACCAAATCGTTCACCTGTTGCGGCAGGACTCCCGAGCCTTTTGCGATGCGCATGCGGCGGGTCTGGTCGATCAGTTTAGGGTTGTTTCTTTCGGGGACGGTCATCGAATCGATCATGCCCACTAGTTGGCGAAATTGTTTTTCGCTTTCCGGCGAGTTCAGCATTTTGGACATTTCGCCCATGCCAGGTAAAAGGCCTAGCATTTTCGTCATCAAACCGGGGCGACGCAGTTTTTCCATAAGTTCCCGGAAGTCGACCAAGCTGAATTGGCCTTTGCGCATCCGTTCTTCCATGCGGTCGCGTTCGACGTCGTCAACGAGCCGATGTGCTTCGCGGGCGACTTCCAAGATATCGCCCATTTGCAGAATGCGGCTGGCCATGCCTTCTGGGCGAAAGGGTTCTAACGCGTCCAGGTGCTCGCCAGTTCCGATAAACTTGATCGGGACGCCCGTCACGGACTTGACGCTCAGCAGAGCTCCCCCGCGGGCGTCGCCGTCGAGTTTGGTCATAATGACGCCGTCCAGTTCCAAACGGTCGTGGAACGCTTTGGCGCTATTGACGGCGTCTTGACCGGTCATGCCGTCAACGACCAAAAAGATTTGGTCAGGCTGAACCTCTTTGTCGATTCTTTCCAACTGCTGCATGAGTTCCTGGTCGATTGCCAATCGGCCAGCAGTGTCTAAGATCACGAACTGAGCACCCGCAGCCTTGGCGGCCGCGAGGCCTTCCTTGCAGACTTTGACGGGATCTTGGGCGCCAGTTTGACTGTAGACCTGGACGCCGATTTGGTCGCCGATGACGTGCAATTGTTCGATTGCGGCTGGCCTTTGAAGGTCAGCCGCGATCATGAAGGGCTTGAATTTTTGCTCTTTGACCAATTGGGCAAGCTTCCCGCAAGTCGTCGTTTTCCCGGCACCCTGAAGGCCGCACATCATGATGACCGTGACAGCGTCTTTTTTGAGCGGGAGGGAGTTGTCGACGGGCCCGAGGACAGCGACCAATTCTTCGTAAACGATCTTGATCAGTTCTTCTTGCGGGCGCAGCGACAGCAAAACCTTTCGTCCAGCGGCCGCTTGAGTGACCTGCCCCATGAACTGTTCAACGACGGGAAAAGCCACGTCGGCATCGAGCATGGCTGCTTCCACCATTTTCAGCCCGTCTTGCATGTTGGCTTCGGTCAATTTGCCTTGCCCGCGAAGCTGTTTAAATGCGGATTGAAGGCCTTCTTGAAGAGATTCAAACATGGGCGGGTCGATGCAATAAGGATGTGAGGAAGTAGATGTTTCGTTTCAAATTTCGCTGGGTTTATCCTATCGAAATGCGTTGGAAACCACCAGGGCTCGGCTTCTATAATGGCCTATATTGGCGCTCCCTGTTGATGGGCATTGGTATCTACACATCCTTACGTTTAAATGGCAGGCGAAAGGTGGTGGCATTGCTTCACCGCAAGTCCCAACTGGTCGCCGCGTTTCTGCCGCAGAACACTACCAACACGGGGCGATGCCCAGGCCCGTTAATCGAACCGCGGCAGGTTCACTTAGTAAAAGAGGCTCGACGGGCATGGCTAGTGGTCTATTTTTGTCGATTTTTTGGGCCATACCGGGCAGCTTGACCGTTTAAGTCTTCGTACAACCGAAAAGATTGTGAGAACTTTTCGACCTGGACTATCATCAAACCCCGTACAGCTTCACGTCTCTTCCGTATTCTTATTGCCTCTCCAATGTGGTTTACCAAGCGAAAAAAGGTCGTTCAGCGTCGCCTGCGATTTGAATCGTTGGAGACTCGTCGCGTTTTCGCCGCTCTACCATTGGGCGCGACAGCGTGGGACACGGCGGAGTTCATGTTGGGTACAGTGGCTGTTACTCCAGTGTTTTTGGAGAGCAATGGCCAGCTCGATCCTGATACCGAGAACTGGACTCCCGCCTACAAGGCCGAGGTTTTGGCCAAGATAGAAGAAGGGCTCAACTTCTGGGTCGATCTGCTGGCGACCAAAAGTTCGGTGCATCATCTGGAGTGGGTGATCGATACGACCTGGGTGAATAATCCTGCGGAAACGAAGTATGAGCCGATTAGTCGTCGGTCGAACGATTACGAGTTGTGGGTGCCAGAGTTTCTCAGCAGCCAAGGCTATGCTGCGAGCAACGGTATTGAAAGAAACATTTTTGCGTTCAATCATGCGCAGCGACAGAAGCTGGGGACCGATTGGTCGTTTACCATCTTTGTCGTGAATGCACAAAACGATCTCAATGGCGCGTTCGCTCCTGGCGGGAGCTTTTCCTGGGCATTCGCCTTTGGTGGCGGTATGTTCGAAGTCGTGCCATCAACTCGGCCTGCGTCGACCATAGCTCATGAGACCGGCCATATCTTCTACGCCAATGATGAGTACCCCGGCGGGGATAGCTTTTATCGACGTAGTGGTTATTACAACACGCAAACAACGAATGCGTTTTCGCAGAATCCCAATCCGAATTTTGTCCAAGAAGACAGCATCATGACTTCGGGCGGCGGGCTAACTCGAGCATACAACAATCTGGTCTCGCCAGCGTCAACTCTGGCGCATATCGGATGGCGGGATAGCGACAATAACGGCATTTTTGATGTACTGGATGTGCCGCTTGGTTTAACAGGCTATGGCTTGTACGATCCAGCCTCTGCAACTTATCGTTTCGAGGGTCAAGCATTCGCGCAGGCGTTACCTAACCAGAATTCCATTGGATTGGGCAACAGCATCACGCTCAATAAAGTAACCGCAGTGCAGTTCCGTTTTGTCGGCGACCAAGGCTGGACTACGATCAGCGAGCCCAACACGGCGATCGCTGATCTGTCACTTTCGATTCCAATCCAAGCCGTCGACGTTGGGCGATCGTTTGAGTTGCGAGCGATTGATCAGCGGATTGGCGTCGTCAGCGAAAGCTTTATTGGCTTCGTCGACGCGGTCCCTGGCGTGCTGAAGCCCGGATCGATTTCCGGTATCGTATGGAATGATCGCAATGCCGATGGTGTCTTTGACGGCGACGAGTTGGGTCGAGCGAACTGGAATGTATCGCTTTTGCATGCGGATGGGACGCCGGTCAATTTGCAATCCTCTGCCAATTTGACCAATGTGCCCAATGGGATCTTGCAGTCGGATTACTTTGCCGGAGTTTTGTTGCAGAACGTTGGCTCAGACGCAACTTTCAATTTGGCCGTTGGTTCCGCGATGCAAATGCCCGGTAAGACGTTGAAGCCGCAATCGGCCGCTTCCGGCAGGATTTTGGACGGTTGGAATGCCTCGCACGTACTGGAAGTCAGGCTAGAGGAAGGTGTCAGTCGTTTTTCAATCGACTCGCACGCAATTAGTGCTAATGCAAGAGTGCGGGTACGAGCGTACGATGCGGCAGGCCGGTTAATCAGCTCTGAAGCAGCGATTTTTAGCTCCGCTCAGGGGACGCAAAAGCTAACCGTGTATGATGCTGATTCGCGAATTCGAACGGTGCGTTTGGAGCCCGTTCCGGGTTCGGTGGTTGAGTTTGGTTCGTTTGAGTACGGTATTGCAACGATTGCCACAACCGATGCGATGGGGCTTTATCACTTTGATAAATTGCCGGCTGGAGATTACCTGTTAAAGTTGTCTCCGAAACGCGATATCTATGATTTGACGATGGCCAGCGGTGGATTGATCAGCGTGACCTATGATGGGCTTCAGCATGTGACGGGACTTCATTTTGGTGCTTCGTTACCAGCCGGCGCTTGGCAGAATCCTAGTAATCCGTTGGATGTGAATGGCGACACGATTTATTCTTCGCTGGATGCGTTGCAAGTCATCAATGCGCTCAATCGGCATGGCAGTGTTAGTTTGGAAATGTCGTCAGTGCCAATCACGACCATTGTCGATGCAAATCAAGATGGGTTTTTGTCTTCGCTGGATGTGCTGGTGATTATTAATTGGTTGAACCTCATGCGACGCAGTCAGTTTTCTGCTGGTGGCGGCAGTGGTGAATCGCCGATTTCTATGTTGATAGTTGGAACCGAGGGCGATGACGTATCGCAGCAAACGGAGAGCGTTGAAAACGGTTCGGAAGCTCTCGGTCAGCAGGCGCTTGCACTGTCCTTGTCGAACTTGTCGATCAGCGAATCGCTGGACGCGACTTGGGGAAGCCGGACTGCATCGGGTGAAGCTTGGCATTTCTACGATTGCTTTACCCCGAATCTGTCCGCTGCTCCTGGGACGCCCCTGCCCTCGCAAGTTGGTGCAAAAGACTTGACCGCTGCGGCATTGCCGGTGCCGTTTTCGGCCCGCAAGCTCGCGTCTTTACAGGTCGTCGACACGGACGAATTCTTCGCAGTAGACCAAGATTTTTCTGAGTTTGCTTCCGATGTCGGGCTGTTGGAAATCTAGCCCGCACGCCAGGTGGCGAGTGGTCCTCGGGGCTGGAGTTTGGTAAGCTGGCTCGCATGAGTACCATTGCTTCTGAAATAAGCCTAAATCGTCCCCGCTTGATCGATCGTTTCCTGCGTTATGTCGCCATCGATACCTCGGCCGATGGTGACAGCAACACCTATCCCAGCAGCGAAAATCAACGCGTGCTTGCCGAGTTGATTGCGGAGGATTTGCGTGCCTGCGGCGTCAGCCAAGTTGCCGTTGATCAGAATGCGCTGGTGTGGGCCAAGCTAGAGCCAAGCGAGCCGGCCTATGCCAACGCGGTAACTTTGCTGCTTAATTCCCATCTGGATACTTCGCCCGAAGCGCCTGCGGCTGCCGTTGTTCCGCGCGTGATCGAAAACTACGACGGCCATGCGATCAAATTAGGGAGCGGGGTGGTCATTGACCAAGCCAACACGCCCGAGTTGCCCAGTTTAGAGGGTAAGTCGTTGATTGTGACCGATGGCAGAACGCTGCTGGGCGGGGATGACAAAGCAGGCGTGGCGGTAATTGTCGAGCTAGCGGCCACGTTGATCGAACAAAAGATTCCGCATGGTCCCATTCAGATTTTGTTCACCTGCGATGAGGAGATTGGCCGTGGGACCGATCGCGTTGATTTGGCGAAGTGTGCGGCGACCGTCGCCTATACATTGGACGGCGGTGGGCAAGGCGAAATCGAGGACGAGAATTTTTCTGCAGATGCTGCTACGGTTTCCTTTCGCGGGAACAACATTCATCCAGCCATCGCCAAGGGGAAAATGGTTAATGCGTTGCGGGCGGCAGCGAGCTTTGTCAGCCAAATGCCTACGAAGGAATTGTCGCCGGAGGTGACCGACGGTCGCGAGGGGTTTTTGCATCCCTATCGATTGGACGGTCATGTAGGACAAGCCGTGTTAAAGATACTTTTGAGAGATTTTGCGACAGAAAAACTCAGCCAGTACCGTCGGTTGCTGGAGGAACTGGCCGAAGTCGTGCGAGCGCAGCATTCAGGAATCGAAATCGAGCTGGAGTTCACGCGTCAGTACCGAAACATGGCCGACGGGTTGAGGAAGTTCCCACAGGCCGTGGATTTCGCTTTGGAAGCCTATCGGCAGATTGGAATCGAGCCCAAACGGGGCAGCATCCGCGGCGGCACCGACGGCGCAATGTTTACGGAAAAAGGGCTGCCGACACCGAATCTGGCGGTTGGTCAGCATAACATCCACAGCGTTCGAGAATTCGTCTGCATCGATGAGATGGAAATGGCTTTGAGGCATCTGGTCGCGTTGGCTCAATTGTGGATGACGCAAAGCGAATAAGTACGGCTGCCCGAAGGCTTTAGCGAAATTCGGAAAGTTCTCTAAAATTTTGGAACCGGTCAGGTTGCCGGAACGTCCAAGCGTTTGTCCAATTCTGCCGGATTCACGCAATTTGACGAATTTTCAGCCATAAAAAGGGGCGAATGGGCAATTCCTGACGGCTGAAAGTGCGCTTTGGATTGAAATATGGTTGCGACTAATTAACCTCGAAAGCGGTAATTTGGTTTGCCTTAAATGCTATTTCCGTGTCGTTACCCGGCAAAAATCACCCTCTTCACTACCGAAGAATCACTGATGCGAAGACTAATGTGGCGGTCGAAAACAAGTAGTTCTAATCGTTCGGATACTGCACTTCGTGTTCGTGATGCGAAGCAAAAGCTAGCTCGAAAGAAGTTCCGAGAGTGCGTGTTGCGTGTGGAATCGTTGGAGCGACGTGAGTTGCTGGCGGCGGATCTATTGCCTGCGCACAACAGACTGATCCCGCACGACGTTAATGGGGATTTTATCGTCTCTTCGCTGGACGCGCTCAGTGTAATTAACCATCTGAACACACAGCGGCGACTGGCTTTGGCCAGTCAGATTGCAGGGCAAGGCGAATCCATTGCGACGTTCAGTTCGGTCAGTGATGCATCTGCGACATCGTCGACCACAGCGATGCTAGACGTCAATAATGACGGCATTGTGTCATCGTTGGACGTGTTGGGCGTCATCAACCAATTGAACAGAAGTCAGGGTGAGGCGGTAGTTCTTGCGGATGTAGCGTTGGTCGTGATAGATGCCGCCGGGAATCCTATTCCGTCGACCGTGGTCGATGGTGTTACAGAGTATACGATCGGGGTGGATCAGCGATTCTCTGTTCGCACGCAAGTTAAGGACAATCGCGGAAGTATACCAGGTGGCGAACCGCTCGGAGTTTTAAGCGCATACTTCGACATCGAGTACGCTAACCTTGATGGAGCGACCTCGGAAAGGGTGGAACTGCAATACACCGAATTTCAACGGGTCGCCATGAGAAATGTAACGGGAGGTTTCTTTCGTTTGAGGTTTGGTGCAGAGGAGACGCGTGACATTCAGGTCGCCACCACCGCCACTGGGACGGTGCTTCGTACGCAAACGGCAAACAACATTCGCGATGCCATTGCCGAGCTCAGTTTTGTTGGTGGCCTATCTAATATTCAAATGCTGTCTCCGGTGGTAGATGAGGGAACGATTTTATTTGACTACCGGTTTACGAACGCTTTAGCGCGAGTGAACGTTCCTGATCCCGTAGTTGTGTCCACGAGTACGCTCTCTGGCACAGATGTCTCGCTGACCACGTTGGCAAGTTTTGATCCCTCGCTAAGTCTCGTCTTTGTGGGAGCGATGTCGTTTCCAGTAACGGATCAAGCGCAGGAAGCCGATCTGCAATTTGCACAGAGCCCGTTTGGACGACTAGGCAAGCTGGCACCCAATACTTTTGTATTGGATGAAATTGGGAGCTTTACTTCCGATACATCCGGCACGGTATATGAGAATCCTGAAGCATTCACGAGCATCTTCGATGTCGCTTTTCAAGCCAAAACGGCCGGGAAGGTGGAGTTCTCTTCCAATATTGGCGAGAGTCAGGCCGATGGGATCGTGTTGCTAGGCGATAGCCGTATTCTGCCGGAGGCCAGTGTTCGCTTCCCTGCCCCATTCCGAATTAATGTTGTTGATCGAATCCAAGCGGTAAATGACGTCTATCCAGTGACAGGTGTTTTCCTTGAGGACCAGGGACCGTTTACTTTAGTTGGCGTAACCGATAACGATATTGTTCGAGTTGGAACGTTAGCCGGTATTCAGTCCGTGCAAGGCCTAAGTCCTGCGGTTGGAACGGCCACGTTCACTCCTGGTGGCCGAAACATCATTTTTACTCCTGCCCTGGATTTCTTTGGTCCAGCAATCTTCACCTACACGGTAGCGAACTCGTTGGGGGATACGAGTACCGGGACCATTACCGTAAATATTACGGGCGTGAATGATCCACCTATTCCAGTGACTCCCCAACCTGCAGCGCCATCGATTATAGAAGACAGCACGACGCCGTTGGTTTTAGTCGCCAGCAACTTCTTCCTGCCAGGTCCTGGTGGTGAGACGGGTGAAGTACGGTTCCAGTCGGCTGTGCTGACCAATCCTAGTTCTGGAACGGTTGCGATTAACGCCGCTGGCGAGATCGTGTTCACTCCAGCGTCAAATTACTTCGGCCCTGCCCCGCTGGTGGTCACCGCGCGAGATCCGGAATTGGCAATCTCGCAGCCTTTGACCATCAATATCAATGTTACTCCGGTCAATGATGCTCCCGAACCGCTCGGGCCGAGCTTCACAACTGCTGAAGATACTACACGTATACTCACACCACGGGAACTATTCTCGCCGGGGCCATTTGAAGATGCTCAGACGATTACCTTGCTCAATCCCGCATTACTGCCGGGGCAGACTGGAGCCACGTTCAGCATTAATGCTGCTGGTGATTTGGTGATAAGACCTGACGATAACGTCTTCGGGACCGTTTTGTTTGCTGTGGATGGCCGCGACAATGGCACTAATCCAGGGCCGCTAACAACACGCGGAACCTTTACTCTCACCATCACGCCAGTCAATGATCCGCCGACCGCAAACCCAGATAACTTTGTTGTCATCGGTTTAACTGGAGTGGAAACCGAGCTTGATGTTTTAGCGAACGATAGCGCGGGACCAAACGAGCCGCTCTCGGATCTGAGAATTACTCGGGTGCTGAGCCAAACGGGCAATGGAACGATCCGTATCGCGAGCAATCAACGCAGCATTTTTTATCTGCCGCCAGCCGGTGTAGTGCTTGGTAACGATAGCTTTATTTACGAAGTCGTCGATTCAACGAACCCTGCGGACGCCTTTACAGTTCAAGCATTGGTCAGCATCGAAATTATACCACCAGTCCTACCGTTTGCCGTTCGAGATGTACGGTCGATGGTGGAAGGTACGGCTTCGATAACCATCGATGTGATGGCAAACGACTTGTTCAATACTGGGGCCGCACGTGAGCTAGTCAGCTTCACTCAACCTGCTGCCAATGTTGGAACTGTGACACGCGATACCAACGGAACGCCAGGGAACTTGAGCGATGATCGATTGATCTTTACTCCTGCAGATCCAAATTTCTTTGGCCAAGTGGTTTTTCAATACACCATTGATGACGATGGTACCAATAGTGATGGTCTAGCCTCCAGTCCATCGATTGGTACTGTTACGATCACGGTTACCGAGGTAAATGATCCTCCAACGGTGGTAACTAATCAAACCGCGACAACGGCCGAAGATGCTGTCGATTTCGAGATACTGGGTTCAGTGATCTTGGCCGGTTCAAGCCCTGGACCATTGGAAGTTGGGCAGACGGTGATTTTAGAGTCAGCGCGAGTTCTCTCAGGCGGTGGCTCAGCGACGGTTCGCAACGGCAATTTGTACTTTACGGCACAGCCAAACCGCGTGGGTAACGTGGTTGTCGAGTTTACTGCCGCCGATAATGGTACTACCAATGGAGTGTTGGATGTCCAGCGTGCTACCGGCGTCATCACAATTACGGTCACTCCAGTGAACGATCCCCCAGAAACCGCTAATGACACAGCGATCACGCAGGAGAATGTGGCGGTAGATATTTTGGCTAGCGTTATTCTGGCGAATGATCGTCCAGGGCCAGCAAATGCGGCGGATGAATTAGCCAACCAGCAACTCAGCATCACTGGTGCCACCGTGGTCAGCGGTGGCGGTACGGTCAGTCTGGTTGGAGGCAACATTCGTTACCAACCCGCGTCGCAGGCTAATGGTCAGGCCGTGATTCGATACACGGTTACCGATTCGGAAATCGTGCCGACGCCGAACTTCCAACCGTTGACGGCTGATGGATTTATTACGGTGACGATCACTGAAGTCAACGATGCGCCAGCGAATTTTAGTGCTGCACGCTCGGTGTTTGCAGGATTGGCAACGGCCTTGAACTTCAAGCCGGAGTTGGACGCAACTTCCCGAGGTGCGGCTAATGAAGCCAGTCAAACATTGACAATTCGTCGAATCATTCCAGGTAGCGTTCAGGGTGGTACCGCGACATTGAATGCCGATGGAACCATAACGTTCCTGGCACCGCTTGGTAGTTCGGGCGTGGGTTCGTTTGAAGTGGAAACCATTGATAATGGTACCACCGCTGGTCAACCAGATCCAAAGACCGCGCGTGGTTTTGTCACGGTGAATATCGCTCCGTTCCAGCCATCGCAAGTCACTGGAAAGGTTTGGATTGACGATAACCGAAACAATTCCGTCGATGTCAATGAACGTATGGCGGCAGGAGTGGAGGTTCGTTTGAATGGAGTGTCGGTTGCCGACGGTGGTGGAGCCATCAATCGCACGTTCGTGACAGGAACTGATGGTTCTTACAGCTTTACTGTGCTGCCTCCAGGCACTTACACAGTTAGCTACGTTCATCCTGTTGGTGCAATCGATGGGGATCTACCGAATTCGGTTTCGTATACAATCGCGATTCCCGGTGGGCAAAATCTGGTTCAAAACTTCAATCTCTCAGGCATCAGCGTTCAGTACGCAAGCATGCTAGAGAATTTGGCTGAAGGCTATTACAACCAGAACCCAGCGGCGCGTGGTAAAGGCATCGATGCGGTCATAAATGCCGATGGCTCCATGGCGTTTGCAAGCCTGCACGGTGGTTATACCAATGCTAGATTCGTTGAAGTGATTCTTACCAACAATGGCCGAGATGCAATCTTGTCGATTGTCGGTAACGACATGAGTGTTCGCACAGCAGTGATCCCACGTGGCAAGTACTATGTGACTCGAGATCCGCAGGGTGTTACTTACGTCAAGATTGTAGCGCTTGAATCGGAGCTAACGTTCTTTGGAACCGGCAGTGCTCCAGCATCAACTACGCAGTCGCCGAACTATTTGAATGCAGTGGATGATTTCTTCTCGAATTTTGCTTAGTTAGGCCTAGCGGGCTTACGTAGGTCGGACAAGTTCGCTTCCGACTTTGCTGGCCCGCAATATTTAGGGATGGACTGTCCAAAACAACCGGGCAAGATCCACCACCAAAACTGAAAAGTTTGTTTGCTCTACCGATGACTAAGTAGTGTCGGTAGAGCATTTTTGTTTACTGAGGACTATTTTTCTTCTTGAAGCTTTGCATGAGCAGTAGGCTGCTCAAGTTTATTGCGTCGGCGCAGTAATCGCAAAGCAACAAGGATCACTGCCGTACAGGCGATCCAAAGCGGTGCGTGGAGTGGTTCGGAAAGGTAGTGGAACAGTGAATCGCCACTGCCAACCGTACCATGTCCGTGCCCCTCGTGTGCTAGGAAAACCGGTGCAATCGTCTGCGTTATTGAATTCATCGTTTAGCAATATAGTTGGTTGTTTTGAATGTAGGCTGCGACGGCCGCAGGGACACGATAGCGGATTGACTTTCCTTTGGCAATTCGATCTCGAAGCTCTGAACTGCTAAGGTTGATCAATGGCATAGGGATGATGTTGCTCTCAAACGCCGCAATCTGCTCACTGGTAGCAATACCATCCAGGACGGCCAATGCGGGAGGCGGCTCGTTTCCGCGATAGGCAACCGCGAGTTGCGAAAGTTGGCAGATTTCCTGTGGCTTATGCCAGCGCGGAAAGTCTCGCAGCGAATCGGCACCAATCAACAAGAAAAAGTTGGCACCCACAAACTCGTTGTGTAATTCCCTTAAGGTATCCACGGTGTAGCTGGGGCCTGGTCGCGAAAGCTCGCGGTCGTCCAGGACGAACTTGTCATTGCCGCAAATTGCCAGTTGCACCATTTCTCGACGTGCATTGGCAGAGGCATTGGCCGAGTTTTTCAAGGGTGATTGAGCTGCTGGCAGGAAGCGGACTTGGTCCAGTTGCAGTTGTTCAGCGGCCGTCTCTGCTAGAAGCAAATGCGCAAGGTGGATAGGATCAAAAGAACCACCGTATATTCCGATTCTCATGACGCGAATCTCAATTCCTGACTATGCGAACTGCGAAGTGTTTGGTTCCGACAACTTTTGCATCGAATGCTGTATACGAAACAGCTAGATGACTGGACAATAGACGGACCCCTGAGTTGATGATACCCGCGGCAGATTCCATGGAAAAACGACAAAGCGAATTATTTGATCTTCAAGCGCCGCCGTGGGAAGTGGACGCGATGCAAGAGATTGTGATCGCTACGGTTGCATTTGCCGAGCCCCCGTTTGGGCCATTTCATTATGCAGTTCCCAAGCAATTGGTAGGGAAGTTAGCTGCAGGGATGCGTGTGCGTGTTCCGCTGGGAAAATCCAATCGCTTGATCAGCGGCTATTGCATTGGCGTCGAGGGCAGTCGTCAGTCGCCGGACGCACTGAAGGAAGTCGCAGAGACGCTGGACGAGCAATCGCTGTGTCCCGGCAAATTGATAGAGTTGATCCGCTGGATGTCTGCCTACTACCTTGTGCCCGTGGGGCAGGTTTTTCAAGCGGTGATACCTGCGGGGGTGCGTACTTCGGCTGGAACGAAGGTCGTGAAGTATGTGCGCATCGTGAAAGAAGGTGCTGATGAAAGTGATTTCGCAAAGCTGCCAGCCAAGCAACGAGCGATCATGCGGCAGATGGTATTGGCTGCGGGTCGGCTGGCCTTGGAAGACTTACTGCATTTGGCGGAGTGCTCTTTGTCTCCTGTCCACAATCTTGTAAAGGCTGGGCACTTGGCGATAGACCAGGAACGCGTCCTGCGCGACGTGCAATCAAACAGCTTGCGGCTTGATCGTACTGTAGCTCGAGCGCTCAGCGTTGATCAGCGTTTGGCACTTACCGAGATTCTGAAGGCCCTGGAGAGCCTGCAGCACAAAACGATCTTGTTGCATGGGATCACTGGCAGTGGAAAAACGGAAGTCTACATGCAGGCCATCGAACGAACGTTGTCGTTTGGTCGGCAAGCGATCGTGTTAGTGCCCGAAATCTCGCTGACTCCTCAAACCAAGCAGCAATTTACAGCCCGTTTTGGGGAAGTGGCCTTACTGCATTCGCATATGACCGATTCGGAAAGGCACTATCAATGGCGACGCATCTTTGACGGAGAAGTCTCTGTGATCGTTGGTCCGCGAAGCGCTATTTTTGCACCTGCTCCTAACCTGGGTTTGATCATTTTGGATGAGGAGCATGAATCATCTTTCAAGCAGGAAACGATTCCAAGATATCACGCTCGGGATGTGGCCTTGCACCGCGCTACATTGGAGAAGATTCCATTGATTCTGGGGTCAGCCACGCCATCGCTAGAGTCTTGGTATCGTGGCGTTAAGCAGATCTACCACCGCGTGAGTATGCCTCGTCGCATTCACAATCGTCCGTTGCCGCATGTCGAAATCGTCGACTTGCGATCGAATCGTTCTAGGCCGATAACTGGTTCGATCTCAGAAACGTTACGTCAGGAAGTGGTGAATGCCATTGAGCAAAAAGGGCAAGCCATCCTGCTGCTGAACCGGCGTGGCTTTTCGACCAATATTCAATGTCCAGCCTGCGGCAGCGTCGTGCATTGCCCTGACTGTGATTTGGCTCTAACGCACCATCGCGATGGGGGGAAAGCGATGTGTCATTACTGTGATTACACTATCCCCACGCCGCCGGTTTGTCCCAAATGCAGCTTCGATGGGATACGTTACAGCGGCACGGGAACACAGCGACTGGAAGAAGAAGTTCAGCGTATGTTTCCTGAAGTCGAAATCGCGCGTATGGACTCCGATACGATGCGTCGTCCCGGTTCTCACGAGCGGACGTTGACCGCCTTTCGCGAAGGAAAAATTCAATTGCTACTTGGGACGCAGATGATCGCCAAGGGCTTGGACTTTCCCAACGTGCTTTTGGTAGGTGTCATCAACGCGGATACCTCTTTGCATTTTCCTGATTTTCGCGCGACCGAGCGAACGTTTCAGTTGATTACTCAAGTCGCGGGCAGGACTGGGCGTGGCGAGAAGCCTGGTAAAGTGATCGTGCAAACCTTTACGCCTGAGCATCCTGCGATCCAGTTAGCAAGTAAGCACGATTTTCTGGGCTTCGCTGCCGCAGAACTCGCTCATCGAGAAAAATTTGGCTATCCACCCTACGGCAATTTAGCTCGGATCATCGTCCGAGGACCCGTCGAGAAGCAGGTCGAGGATTTTGCCAAATCGATCGGAGTGATGTTGTCCAGGCAACGCGATTTGGTCGACAAAACGATTCGGATTTTGGGACCGACGGTTCCCCCGATTGCCAGATTGCGAGGTTTGCATCGATTTCACCTCATGCTGGCCTGTACTGACTCGGCCGCATTGAACAAGGTTTTGGCTCGCTGCGCGGCCGAAATTCAGCCGCCGAAGGAGATTCAATACATCATCGACGTCGATCCTTTAGATATGATGTAAGCCGCATGGCTAATGGGGCTGTTGGTCAGGAAGCGTCAAAGGTCAGGGGCTATGAGGTAAAAAAACTCATAAAACTGGAAAAGTTGGTTTGAAACGATTACGGGGTTTTCGCAAGCATCAAAATTTCGCTAAGATTTGCAGTTTCGGACTAACCCGGGAATTATTCGCCTCCAAGCCCTGAATCGCTCGATACCGATTTAAGGATTGAGAGGACGATGCGTTTTGAGGCCGGGGACATTAAGGCGAGACGCTTGGCCTGTCAGAAATTGTTTTGTTTGCTGCGTTTGGGCTTCGCGTTGGATCAGGAGATTACTTGGTGAAATTGATTCTTAATACGGCCGTTATCGTTGCAGTCATAACCGCGTCGTTTTTGAAGTCTGCTGCAGCTCAGTCCCCAGATGCGCCAGCGGCCGCAACGATCCCGATTGTCAAGCTGCTACCTGCCGAAACCCAAGGTTGCATTCATGTCTCCAGTTTGCCGAAGTTTGTCGAGCGCTGGAATAACACTCAGCTAGGTGTGCTCGGGAACGATGAGCGATTAAAGCCGTTTTGGAATGAGCAACGAGCAGAAATTCAAAAACGATTCGCTGACGCGGGCTGGCAACTCAATCTCAAAGCAGAAGAGCTATTTGATATATCGACAGGGCAAGCTGGTGTAGCTTGGGTCGCTCAACCGCAGAATGCTCGTTTACCTTACGCGGTATGTCTGGTAATGGATGTCGCAGGCAAGCGAGCCGAGGCGGAAGCCTTATTGCAACGCGTGGATGCCGAACTCAAGAAACGCGGGGCTACCAGCAAAGACTCGCAAGTGGCAGGGACGGCAGTCCGTGAGTATGCCTTGCCACAAAAGCCCGGGGAAACCATTATTCGCAGTTCGTTCTACTCACTGACTGAAACGCAGCTCTACGCCACTGACGATTTGTCATTATTAAGCAATTTGATTCATGCGTACAAAAAAGGCGAGCATGAGAACAGTTTAGCGACGGAAAAGACTTACACCGATGTGTTTGGTAAGTTGAGCTCGGAAGTTGACGAGCACGACATGCAGTACTTTGTTCGACCTATCGGTTTTGCCAAGGCTCTTCGCTCGATATCGGGCCGTGGCGCTTCAGGCCAGACGGATATATTGAAGGTGTTAGACAATCAGGGGTTCGGCAAGATCGCCGCGGTCGGTGGCCGTGTTCGACTGAACTCAGAGAAATTTGACGTGCTGCATGAAGCCTTTGTTGCGGCACCAGCTCCGCTTCCTGAGGCCGTCCAGATCCTCGATTTTCCCAATACCGCTTCTCACCAACTGCCAGGTTGGATTTCCCAATCGGCTTCATCGGTAACTTCCTTTGCTTGGAACGCTAATACGGCATTTTGGAAGGTTCGATCTATTGTCGATGAAGTCGCCGGTCAAGAAGGAACTTTCGACGAAGTAATCATGTCGATCCAAGAAGATCCACTTGGACCTCGCATCGATATTCGCAAGGAGGTCTTGCCGTTTCTAACTAATCAGTTCTTTATCGTTACCGACACGGTCACGCCTATTGTTATCGATTCTCGACGTGCCTTGATCGCCATTGAGGTCGTCGATCCCAACGAGACATTGCAGAAAGTACTGGATCGCGCAATGGAGAATGAACCCGATGCCGAGAAGAAGGATCACAAAGGGAAACGCATTTGGAAGGTCACTCGCAGTCGCGATAATCTAGAGGTAGATTTGGAAAGTGACTTCGGAGACTTTGGTGCCGCCAGTGCTGCTGCGCAAAAAGGTGGCGACAACGAAAGCGGCGAAGAGCCTCTGCTGAACAACTGGGCGATCGCAAAGTATCAGAACTATCTTTTGTTCGCATCGCATTCTGAAATGATCGAGTCGGTGATCGATGCATCGTTGGCAGGGACTGAAGACTCTGGCTTCTTCTTGCAGGAAGATGTCGTGCCTGTGATCGAAGCTCTGGACATCAATGATGACAAGGCTGCGTGGCGAGTGATGAGGACAGACAAGTCTTTTGAAATGCAGTATGAATTATTTCGACGGGATGAATTGCCGCAAAGCCAGACGATCATCGCTTCCCTGTTAGATCGGTTGCTTCGTCCGCAAACAACCACCAAGTCGATTGAGCAGAAGGTAAAAGGCGATCGGTTGCCAGAGTTTGAGCAGATTCGCGAATTCTTACTGCCAATTGGTTATGCTGCATCCACCAGCGATGCTGGCTGGAGTATCAAGTCGTTCATTCCCGCTCCCACAAAGGCTCCTTAGCCTCAAGCGTAGATTGGTCGCAAATTAGAATTCCGCGTGGATCCAGAACGGGTGTTCGCGGTCACCACGCTGGCGTAGGTCCTCCAGAATCACACGAATGTCCAAGTTCGGTTCAATGATCTTCGTTGGACCGCGAGACTCGACCATGATCCTTTGGTTAATGTCCTGGACGTGTTCTGGGCCTAACCACAGCGAGAACCCCTTGGCCGGAAACGATCCCACACGCACGGCGTTGGCGGCAGGTTTTCGAAGTGTCGCCTGCAATTTGGGAAGCGATCTAGGCTTGAAGAGAAATGGGTGGATCTGCTGCTCGGCGTTAAGCTCTCGGATTTCAAGAAACCAAAAAAAGTTATCTCCACCTCGTGCTGAAACGACCTCGACATTCGTCGGAGCAAAGTTTCGGCGATGAGCGGTTAGGTTGGTCCATTGCATGATCCTCCCTAGTTCTTCTTGAAAGTGATCTCTGCCTCGTCCTCGATAGACTACCACCATACAGTTGAACTGAGGGCTGGCCACGAATTTATCGAGATACTTTCCGTTGCGAGACAGCGGATTGGGCGCACCGTCTAGTTCGCCCATCACAAAATACATTGGTAACGATTTAGCGTTCTCATAATATAGATGCGGGTATTTTTCGCAGTTGCCCCCAATCACAATCATGCCTGCCCACAGGTCAGGATGGGCAAGTCCGATATCCCACGCCGCATCCCCCCCTTGATTATGGCCACTTAAAAAAACGCGATCAGTGTCAATGCTGCTACGTCGAAACGCATCGCGTAACGCTCCCAGAATGTACGCATGTTCGTTTTCCGTATACTCGTAAAAAGGTTGCTTTTCCCGTCGCCATTGGGGTGCAACCACAATGTAGCCATGTCGCGAAGCCTCACCCAAAGAGCGATTGAACTCCTGGCTATAGGGGCCGCACCACCAATCGATTTGCTGGTCAGGAGTAGAGAACTCTCCGTGCAATGTTAGGACACATGGATACTTTCGATTCGGATCATACTCAGGTGGCAATTGAATGGCATAGCTTACTGTAGGCGAACCTGGTAAGGCTGCGACCGGTACATCGACGACAAACCTGCTGGGTTGATCTGCTTCCGGGTTGATGCCCAAAGGTGGCTTCATTTGCTTGGCAAGCTTGGCGATGAAAGGAGTGGTTCCCCCTTCCATCGTTTTGAGCTTATCAAGGATTTCGTCTCGGCGCGCTGAATCAGCGGTCGACAGGTATTCGGCAATCAAACTGCGGGCCTCGACTAAGGATGCGGCCACGGGCAAACTGTTTACCGTCGATCCGCTGCCAAGCAGCCAGCCGGAGATCGCGACTGCCAGAGCGCGAACGTCGTCGGTTCCTTCGATCTGCTGGAGGTCGGCAAAGCGTGGCAGCGTTGCATAGCTTACTTCTGCTTTGATCTCTTCGATGATCGAACTGCACACGGCACTTAGGGCTGGGTCGTTAACACTCGACAGTAGCTTTGAGCACCGCTCTTTTAATGCGGCCAACGCTTGGTCATCGGTTCGAAAACTGGCGAGCCGCCGGTCAATCTTCACGTTGGTTGCCGTCGCCACATTGCTGCGATTGAAGCCGTTTAAAAGTGCCCGCGCAAGCTCAAATTGTCCAGCGTTATAGCGATATTCGACCTCTCGAAACATGAGCTCAGCATTAGCTTCGTCCAACTCTCGCAGTTTGGGGCGCAAGTGTTCCAGTTCAGGATGTCGCTGAATGGCTTGCTGCAAGATCTCTCTTGCCTCTCGATACCGCTCGGCTTGTCGAAACATGGTGACGATATCTAACCAGTTTTGGGCGTTATTCAAATCAATTTGGTTGTACAGAATTGTTCTGAGTCGATCTGGGGCTATCGCGTTGAGCGCTAGTCGCATATCCCAAATCACCGTCCGCTCGCCGCCAAGTCCTTCGACGCGAATGTAATTGGCTGAAACCTCCGTGATTCCTTGGAGGATATTCGTCGGGCCTTCTGTAGTGGTCAGAGAATAGATCCGTCGTCCGAAATCATCGAATGGTGTTACCCCGGCAGTGTTCTGCACTGCTGCCACGCGCGGGTGACTGCCTGAGGCACGAAGGTCTGTGTTCTTGGTTTGCAAAACCGTCAGTGGCTCGACCCGTGTATTACTACTTTGGATGTGGGTGCTACGGAAGAAAGTGAGACGGAGATTGTCATCGACAACAGTGACAGGTTTGGCGTTCACTTCGCTGTTAAGAGCGATACTGCTGGTGGAAGACTGATCGATTCCGGGAACAGTGCCAGTCGCACCTGGTCCGACCAGCATGCCGTTTTTCAGCAAGACAATTGACTCGGCCGCAACTGCCAAATCTGCGGAAGCCAGAAGAGCGCCGCTCATCGCTAGATTCCTACAGAGTGCAAAGGCACGCGAAGGTAACCGGAATGGGCGGCGACGGGTCATGCGATAATTGAGCTGTTGAGGAGGAGGTTAGTTCCTGTCAATTGTAGTGTGTAGACTACGCTCCAGCGTCGCGAACATGTTAGGAAGGCTGCAAGAAACCTTCCACTGTTGGGTTAATCGGTGCAATCCGACTATCTGCCACCAAAAAATTTCTTCAGCGTTTCTTCTGCGGCTGCCCGAGAATTCTGGGTGTTAGGGCCAGATTTCATTTTCGGGAGTTTCATGGGGCCTTTACTATCTACTCGCGTATGTTTGCTGTCAGAGCCTTCTTCTTGCTTGTTCTCTGCCACCGAGTCAGGGTTGGTACCCTCGGGCAACTGGATGCTGGCGGTATCGTCCATCGCCAGCATTTTTGTTTCGGGTTCAACATACGTTTGCCGGCGTGACGAACGATCCATGGTATCGGCTTCAATCAACCAATCGGCAACGTCAAACGAGTCCGTCTTGGGCTCTCGGCTAGCTTGTTCCGTCGCGAGTCTTGCAGCGGCTTCTTTTACTGAAGCAACTTCTGGTTTCTTCGCTCCGCCAATCCCATGTTCGATCAGGACTTCAAATTCCAATTGACCGACGCGCAACACATCCCCAGCGGTCATTACCTTGGCGCGTTCAGGTTCCAGTTGCTTCTCGTTCAGGAACGTTCCATTGCGGCTCTTGAGATCGGCCACAATTACTTTCCCGTCACGCTGCAAAATCGCGCAATGCTTTCGGCTAATCGAGTCGCTCTTTGGCCTAAGCTGGCAAGAATCGCTCCGTCCGATGAAAAATTTCTCATCTTTTACCACGATTTCTTTGCCCGAATGGGCTCCGCCGAGCACTTTAAGCTTTACTTGCATAAGACTCTTCCCCTCTTGGCACTTTTGATCCGAATCATGCACTGTTAGAAGACACAACTCAATAATTCATCCCGAGCTGATTGAGGCCCCGAAATGCCGATAGTCTTGCCATGTGGACGACATCACGCGTAAGCTCAATCTAATAACTTGTATTGTAGCTATCTATCGACTTCATGCCTAGCCTCAGTTCCCTTAAAACCGCCGGATGCGAGATAATTCACCTTTGCGGACTTCCGTTCCGGTGCAAATTTGGAACCAGAAAAAGCGTTTTTTTATTGCAGCTCGAAAATCGCACTCCAAAGACAAGCGGTGCTTTTCATATCCACAAGGTGCTGTTATCCCCCCGCATCGCGGGAAGTTGCAACGTCGTTCTCTTTTACCGTTTGTCTTTCCAGAGTGGGTCTGAATACTTATTAGATTGAAGCGCCGCGGCCCGTTGCAGAATTGGCAGGAGGACTTCATCACATGATCCCAGCGACTGCCAGGACGACGTAGCAGTGGAGTACTTGCTGCCAACGGCATCTTGGATTGAGTCGGTGAGCGATTTCCTGATCTCTTCCGCCGAAACACGGTTTGGAAGAGCACGCAAATCCAGAATTCCGCTGAGTTGTGGAGTGAAGTCGGATGTCTCCATAAGGATACTGCCATGCTGCAGCAGGGCTTTGCCAAGTCGACGTTGAGCCGAACCAACGATTTTTGCTCCGTTGGCAATCAGATCGGCCGAAGACCTTCGCTGGAAGCATAGAAATGGCTCCGTCGAACCCTGTGTTGCCACTTTGGCTGGTTCGAAGACGGCACATGCTGAGGCGGATTGAAGTTCGTAGCCAAAGGTTCCAAACGCTTTCCGAATCGCGGAGTGGATATCACAATAGATTTCACTGGCGGCCGACTTGCTGTTGGAATCCTCTGGTATGGCAAGGCTGTAAGTAAGTTCACGGTCATGCACGATGGCACCACCACCGGACAATCTCCGAGTGTAGGGGAGCGTTGCAAGCCTGTGATCCTGCAGTCGCTCGCGCGTGCTTTGAAAGTATCCTAGCGATAAGTACGGCTGCGACCATTCATAGAAACGCAAAAACAGTTCATTTCGCTCGCTAGCGCGTTCCGACATGGCTTCATCGATAGCCATGTTGGCATCGCCATCACGTGGCTGGTCGAGCCAAAGATAGAGATCCATCTTAGTGGGATTCGCCGCATTGGGTTTGATAGGTCGCATAGTCCATGAGCTTGGACAATTCGCTAGGGTCGCTAACCTTCAGTTTGACGATCCAGCCTTGGTCGTAGGGGTCGTCTGCCAGCGATTCAAGTCGATCGACGAGCTCGTTGTTGGTTTCGGTGACTGTGCCACCGATTGGCGCGTATAGTGGGCTGACGGCTTTGACGGATTCCACTTCGCCAAACTCTTCACCCGCGCTCACGGTCTTTCCAATTTGGGGCAAAGCCATGAAAACCAGGTCGGTTAGCTCAGCAACCGCGAAAGCCGAGATGCCGACGGTCGCGATGTCGCCTTGCAGGTCAACCCATTCATGCGAACTTGCGTATCGAAGTGTTTCAGGATTTCTGGTCATAGGTCAGACTTACTTTCTTTTGTAGAAGGGCAAAGGGACAATTTTACCGGGCACGCGACTGCCGCGGACATCGACTTCTATGCTAGCGTCAGGATGTGCGGCCAAGGTGTCGACGTAAGCCATCGCAATAGGAGTCGCTAGTGTAGGGGAATAGGAGCCACTGCAAACATAACCTATTTCGCGGTTGTCGCAGTCCAGCACAATCGAGCCTTCGCGGGCGGCCCGCCTGCCCTCCAACCGCAATCCGACGCGTTTACTAGCCAACGGATTTTCTTTTGCGATTTGAAGTTCAGTCGATCCGATGAAGGAGCGGTCTTGCAAATTAACCGACCTTCCAAGGCCTGCTTGGAAGGGGTTAATGGATTCTGAGAGCTCGTGCCCGTACAGTGGCATCCCAGCTTCCAGGCGCAGTGTGTCTCTAGCGCCAAGCCCAGCAGCCATGGCGGTGCAATCGCGGCCTGCCAGCAACAAGTTTTCCCAAACTCGAATTGCATCCTCATTGCGCACAATTAGTTCAAAGCCGTCTTCGCCGGTATAGCCTGTCCGCGATACGATTGTTGGCTTGCCAAGCTGTTCAGCAATTCTAGCGCGATAATAACCTAGTTTGTCGATCGGAGCCTTGTAAAGCTTAGTGGCTATCTCGACCGCCCGGGGACCCTGAATCGCAATCATTGCTGTCTGATTCGATACATCGCGGAATGTGACATCCGGGAAATCTGCCAGATGCGGTTGCAACCAAGCTGAAATCTTGGCCCGGTTTCCGGCATTGACGACTAGCAGGAAATAGACGTTCCCCTCTTGCGACTCCAGGCAGTAAATCAAAACGTCATCTAAAATACCGCCGCTTTCATTACAAATCAGCGAATAACGAACTTCGCCCACCTGCATGTCGGTGACACGGCGTGTCGATAAATGGTCCAGTAATTGGTCTGCCCGTGGACCATCAAATCGAAAGCGACCCATGTGCGACACGTCGAACAACGTTGCACGCGTTCGAGTCGCTTCGTGTTCAGTCACAATTGAGCTATATTGAATGGGCATCGCGTAGTTCGCGAAATCTGCAATTTTCGCATTTGCGGAAATATGCCACTCGTAAAGCGGTGTTTTAAGTAAACTGGTTTCCATCGTGAAGCATCATCCAAGATGGGGCCACCATCTGAATTTGGAACGAATAACCACCCGCACCGTATTTTGGCTAACATCAAGAACGCTCGGCTACTCAAATGTTACGCCCGTTACCAATTCGGATGGGACGAACCCCGGGTTGTTTTTCAATAGTAATGTGTGTTTTTCAAAAGTATATCGTGCAGTAGTGTTTCGCCCAGAGCAACGCTCAATTCAGTTTTGACTATGCTTACAACCAACAACAGTCTGCTGCTGCGTTTAGCTTCGTCGGAGGATCAGGCGGCCTGGCAGACATTCGTTGAGCTATACGAACCGGTCATCATTCGCTCATTGTGCTTCAAGGGGCTAACGCCGGTCGATGCAGAGGATGTCGCTCAGCAGATATTCCTATCTGTCGCGAAAGCGTTTCAAGTTCGTCCTCACGATCCAACACGCGCAAAATTTCGAACTTGGCTGGAGACAGTGACTCGAAACGCAGCTCTTAATGCCATGCGAACCAAGCGAGTCGACAAAGCAGTAGGTGGTACCGAACCGCTGCTGTCCATTCAAAATATTCAAGCCAAAGATGATGATTCTCAAGTGCTAGAGCGCGAGTACCAGAAGGAGTTGTTCAGGCAAGCGGCTGCAAACATTCGGCCTGAATTCGAGAGCGACTCGTGGACGGCCTTCTGGCGCACAACAGTCAATGGCGAAGCGATCGAAGCGGTGGCGACCGACCTGAACAAGCAAGTAGGGAGTGTTTATGCCGCTCGCAGCCGCATCATGCGTCGCCTTAAGTCGGAAGTTACACGGCTTTCAGATTTATAAATTTTTGATGGAAAGGTGCTGTCAGGATTTCAGAACCGACGTGTATAAGCTACCAGATTGACTCTGTCCCGAGCTTGCAAAAGTATGCCCCAGTCCCCACTGTACTCGTTAACCTGCAACGCCGAAGCGATTGATCGCTTCCTGAACGGTGAAACAAGCCACTTGGAGCATCATGCGCTAGAGTTACATTTGAGCAATTGCGAGGATTGCCGAAAGCTGATCGAACAACGGGCGGCCAGCCAGGATTTTTGGGATCACGCCAAAGCCTGCTTGGACACACGAAAAGACATGCACATCGGCTTGGTCAGATCGAGCACCATGCACGGAGGGACGCTGCAATCCAGCAGCCATGCAACTTGGCTGTTGAGTGGCAGTGAATCTGATTTTTCATTTGACCAATTCTTACTCAACTCCCTAGACCCCACCGAGTTTCCACAATCGCTGGGGCAGATGGGCCAGTACGAAGTGCTGGAGGTGGTCGGCCGCGGCGGAATGGGGCTGGTGGTTAAAGCCTTTGATACCGAACTGAAGAGGACTGTAGCCATCAAGACCTTGTTGCAACCGTCCACAGCGGTTGCTGATGTCGCAAGGCAGCGATTGGCGCGAGAAGCTCAGGCCGCTGCATTTTTGACGCACGACCACATTGTTCCCGTCCACAGCATCGACACATGGCGAGGGCTGCCCTTAATTGTCATGCCGTACATTAAAGACGGGACGTTGCAGGCCTATGCAGAATCGCATCCGCTGAGCGTCGAAGATATTCTCAACATCGCAATTCAAATATGTTCCGGATTGAATATCGCTCATCAACATGGCGTTGTGCATCGCGACATTAAACCATCCAACATACTGCTTCAGAACGGGGTGCAGCACCTGCTGATTTCCGACTTTGGTCTAGCTCGCGCCGACGGCGATCAAACATTGACTATGTCGGGAACATTGGCGGGGACACCGCAATTTATGTCACCTGAGCAAGCGCAAGGAAAAGATCTGGATTACCGAACCGATCTGTTCAGTTTTGGCAGTCTATTGTACTGGCTGTGTACGAAAACCTATCCCTTTCAAGCAAGCACGAGTTATGGCACCATCATTCGGATCGTAAACCAAACGCAGGTCTCTGCCAGTGAACTGAATCCATTGATTCCAGTTTGGCTGAGCAGGTTGATCGATCGCTTGCTCGAAAAGGATGCCGATCAACGGATCGGGGACACACAGCAAGTTCAACAGGTCTTGACGCAATGTTTAGATCACTTGAGACAACCTCACTTGACCGCGCTGCCTTCGGAATTGTCGCTTTGCAATACAAGAACGACTCGACCCCAATCGAAGGCTTGGTTCAGCCTTATCGCAGCTAGCGTCTTATTGGCCAGCGCGTTTGCCGCAGTTTTGATCGTGCTTAAACAACAGGAGCCAGCGGAGGGGAAATCCGTTAAGCCAGCTTCAACGGCAATTCCCGCAAACAATGCTTCCCACGAGCAGGTTTATCTCAAGTACGGCGCGCTGGCAGCAGAAGATCTCTATCATTTGGAGAACGATTTGCCGGCAGGTGATCACGTGGAATATTGGTTACACCGCATGGCCTATCTTCCGATTGCCGAAGTGCCAAGCTCGGTTATCCCGATGGTCATCGAGTATTCCAATCACGAAGAGGAGAATATTCGCAGGTACGCTCAAGCGATTCTCAGTAAGAATCCATTTCAAGTCGTCGAAACGTCCGCCGATGAAAGCTTGGATCGCGTCAACACATTAACCTCAAACGCACATAGTCAAACAGGAGACTTCGATGTCAAGACGACACCGGAATCCGAACTTACCAATCCTTTTGAATTGATTGATCCTGAGGAAGCGAAGGTAGAGGAATGAAAAAACTAAATAGTACATGGGTTTGTATTGCACTGCTTGTTGCGATGGTTCCGGCCAGTGTGCTCGGCCAAAACGCGAATCAACGTACTTGGACCGACTCTACGGGCCAATTCACTATTGTTGGCAGCCTCGTTGAACTCAAGGGTGGCGACGTTTACTTGAAGACTTCCGATGGTAAGACCATGAAGATTCCTGTCGCTAGATTAAGTAAAGCAGATCAGGATTACCTTAGTCCCAGCGATAGCCCTTTTGAAGTGATCAGCGAGGTACCGAGTGCTGCTACATCTGGCGACAGCGGGCCGACAAGTAGTTTGCCACTCTCGCCCGCCGCACCTTCTCAGCAAAATTCTACTGGGTACCAATGGAGCGCTCCACTGAAGCTTGATTGGGAGGCAGTCGACGAAATGGATGCTGGCTTTGGCGCCGCCTGGAGCCCTAGTTTACCGGCATCCAACGAACTAGCAGAACCACTCAAACGCGCAACCTTCATGAAGAAGATGCACTTCTTCGAGAACATGCACGAAGTGAACATCAATCCTCTGTGTAACAAGGCGGCTGTTGGCGCGACGGTCAGCTTCTCCGTGCCCAAGCCGTTGACCCGCGTTTCCATCGTGGATTTTGCTACTGGCAAATCGACGAATTCAACTCAGATTGAAGCGCAAATGCGTCCGCTTACGATATTGAACGACGGCAATACCTTGTTAATGGTTGGCAACGGAAGTAAACGTGACGAGGGATATGAAAAATCAAGCGAATTGCAGTTGTGGATCATCGCTGGCAAAAAAATCCTTCGTTCGAAATCATGGCAACCGTTCGATGGCGAGTCCGACGGTGAGGCCAGCAGTGTCATTCGCGCCATCACATTGCCCAACGACCTCGTCGCGCTGCTCAGCGGCAACGGTCATCTGGCTGTAATCAATATCAAGAATCGACAACCCGTTTGGCATGCACGGCTTGGCGGAAATTTTGCAGTGGATGCTTCCACCGATCGAAGGCTTCTTGCTATTCTATCCGGCGACAACATCACCATCGTTGACGCGATGACTGGGGCAGGTAGTGGCAGTGTCTCTCTCGACAAAGAACATCTCGCTTGGCCGCGAATTCGCTGGAGCCCGAGCGGTAAGAAGCTGCTGGTGGCATACACCAACACCGTACGCTTGCTAAATGTGGAGACTGGACAATGGGACCTGAAAATAGTGCTTCCTGGAAACCCGCGGACTGCTCGAGGTCTCGATTACCCTCACGAAGATTATGCATTGTTAGACAATCACTTGCTCATGCATCTGCCTTCACAGATCTTTGTTTGTGAGTATCGCGATGCTGGCCAATTATCCATTCTGGGCGGTAAGACCTTTGTGGCCATGATGAACGAAACTAGCGGTATTGTAGTACCATCGGAATTGCCTCATCCAACCGCAGAGGCAACGCTGAAAAAAGCAGAACAAGATCCTAGCACCTTCTTGGTTTACCCCAACGTGGAAGTTTCGATCAATGTGTCCGGTGCCGGGCAATACCAAGCAGAAGCTCGCAATTCTCTTGAATTGTCTGCGGAAAAGGCGGGCTATAAAGTGGTTTCTAACGCGCCGGTACAAATTGTCGCTGGTGTTTCCGGTCCAACGCGCGAAGCAGTCAGCTATATCGGCCGCGGTAGCTACACCATGGACAAATACACCTCGACCATTCGCATCGTCTGGCAAGGAAAAGATGTGTGGAGCACATCGGGAACCAACGTCCAAGGCTTCTTGGTGACCGAGCCAAACCAGACAATCGAGGAAGCCGTCAACGAATCTGGAAAGAGGCCTAATCTTGAGATTTTCAAGTCGGTTAACTTCCCTAAGCTGCTGCAAAAACCCGCTGATCAAAAAGGCCAAGATAAACCGAGCGTGGCATTGCTCATCTCCAAGTTTACAATGCAGGGACTGGTCGATAGTCAGTAAGTAACCCCTTTGGATTCGATCGTTTATGAAAAAAATGTTTGTTAAGCCAGTGTGCCTTCTTGGTTTCATCTTGCTGTTGGGGTCGCTCGGGTGCGAATCGACACCTACAGGTCCCACATTGACGCGTCAACAAGCTCAGAAGGTCCAATCGGGTACCGCACTCGCTGATATCGAAAATGAACTGGGCCCCTCACGTCCAGCGACAGCGACTGAAATCGCGTCGATGAAGCCAATCTTAGATCGTATGCCTCCGCAAGTACGAGAAAACGCACTGGCCGATCGGGCCATAGCGTGGGGCAATAAAGATGGGTTCTTGGTCGGACGCGTCAATCAAGAAGGAATCATTTGGGTCGTGTCCTACCAAACGAAATAGACCAATGTAGGCCAGGTAGGGCCTCGCTGAGACGATTGTCGCAAGGTACGCAAGGCTAGGAAGCAAGGTCTGCCACTTCTTGAATTTATCCTTAGCAACGGCACAATATCTCGCTATGTTGTATCGAGACATTCCAGCAACTGCCTACCGAGGTTGCTGCGTTCGATTGATGTTTAGTGAATATACTTCGATGTGAGTTTTTTGATGAGTGAATCACCAGGTATGAACGATTTGCCTCCTCCGCCTAAAGCCGAGTTCGGCAGGATCGTGGAAATGTTCGCTTCGCAAGCGATTGCCGCGATGGGTAAAATGCCAGAGGCAAAAACGGAGGTTCGAATGGATTACGCGAAGTACTTTATCGATCTCTTGGAAGTGCTTCAAGAAAAATCAAAATCGAGCATCAGCGCCGACGAAGCCTCCGCGCTCGATGGTACACTGTACTATCTGCGAATGATGTTTGTCGAAGCAAACAAGTAAGATCCAATTGGAACTACCGGAGACGCGATGAGTTGCTCCACAACGTTTTGGCAGAGTCTTTCAACGGCCATCCGCACGGTTTTTCTGTGGATGCTGTGGCTGCCGAGTTTTTTGCAAGGGCAAACCTCATCGCAAAGTGAACTGCCACAAGCGTCGCCTGCCGCATTGCTACTGGATCAGACGCTGCAACTATCGCTGCGCAACGCACTGACCAAATCGATTGGTTTCCTACAGACGGAAGTACCCATCTGGATGGCAGAGCACCAATGTGCTTCTTGTCATAATCAGGGCGATGCCGCGAGAACACTCCTGGTCGCGTCGCAGTATGGCTTCGATGACGATCAGTCGCTTTCCTCGACAAGAGAATGGTTGCTAACACCAGAACGCTGGGTGGAAAACCGAGGACTCCCGGAAGCGAGTGATCATGAACTGGCCAACCTGCAATTCGCTTCGGCGCTGGTCAGCATGTTGCCCTCCCAGCAGCCTCAAGTGCACCATGCGATCGACCAAGCAGCTCTGATCTTGATCAAGCAACAATCTGCTGATGGAGCATGGCGAATTCAGTCAGGCGGAACGCTCGCTTCACCCATCACGCATGGGAATTTGTTGCTGACGACCAACGCTGTGCAAGTTTTGAAACATAGTCACACACCAACTCGAACTGCACCCATTCGGAAGGCGCAAGAGTGGCTAGGCATACAGAAGCCGCAGAATACCTTGGATAAAGCCGCCATGCTGTTGGCATTCATGAATGCTTTCGATCAAGTCGATGAGTCGGCAGTTCGACCACTGATTGCAGACATCGTTGCCGCACAGCATGTAAGCGGTGGTTGGGGACCGCATCGCAACGCGGCCCCAGAAATATTCGACACAGCCTTGGTGTTGATGGCGTTGTCACGCAACTCCGCAACCGCACCGCAGACCCAAACTGCCATGATCGAGGGGCTTAAATACTTGTTAGACCAACAAGTCGATGGTGGTTATTGGGACGAGACCACGCGGCCAAGTGGATCGGTCAGTTATGCGCATCGAGTCTCAACGACAGCTTGGGCCGCACGGGCTCTGCTGGAGATGGCAGTCGCGGCGGAAGTCGTGAGGATGTCGGTCGACTAACTCTTAGGGAGTCGATATCTTGAATTGCAGTTCCACATGGCGGGGGGCGGGTGATTCAATCTCATCAAAGCGATCCACTTCAAATGGTTTAGCAATACTATTGCCCGCCAAATCTTCGATTCGATCGTTGACTTTCAAGAAATACTCCCCTGCCCTCCAGGGTTGCTCAGGCGTAAAGCTCCACGTGGACTCTGAGTCGGCCAACGACACGCGGCCCGCAACGACTGTTTGTCGATCATCGATTACAGTGATGCCGCGACTGACAATTGCATGATCAAGCGGTTCGACCAAGTTAACTACGAGTGGTCGTACGCTGTCCGCGACGGGCGAAGAGATCGTCCATTGCGTCGGGTCTGGCTGCGTATAATCGGCATCGATCGTTACGAAGCGTTTGACAAAGTCTGCTACCATCGGTGTACCGTTGGCATCTTTCCACGACGTTTTAATTCGCAATTGATAATTGCGGTTGGCATAAAGGATTGCCCCATCTTCTTCGTGAGGGACCAGACCACGTTTCACCCGAGCCGGGTCCAATAGCAACGTCAAGCGAGTACCGGAAGGGTCCCACAGCTCTTCTGCAATCTCCAAAAAAGGATGCTCCAGATGAAGCCCGTTTTCATCGGTCAGTTCGATGTGGTTGTAAACATTTCCAAACGACATTGGGGCCGAAAAATGGACGTAAAACTTCAGCAAGTTCTCCGGTAGTTTATCGGCGGTAGGGCTGATCTTTTGGACGTGAGTCGACGGCGTACGAACTTGCTCTGGGATTTTAACAACGTGCTTAGCGAAAGTTTCTCCTAGTTTCAGTTGCACTTCGTAATCGACGCCTGCTTCCAAGGGGAATCTCGCAATGAAGTCGATGGCTTGTGATTTCGCGTCAAGCTTGCACTTACCGAACACTTTCGGGCGTTCTTCTATTGAAGCTTGATCGCTGTCGTTACGGAGGACATGCAGCGAGACAAGCTGGTCCCATTCAGAATCATCAAGTGCAGCGGCTGCCTGCCATTGTGAGGCACCCAGGCCAGCGATTCGAATGCCAACGGGCTTCTGATGGTCGTCGCCAATCAGTTCTACGCGAATTTCCGCCAGCGAAACGGTTGAAAGTAGAAAGCTGAATAAGCAAGTCAACAGGCCAAACCAGCGAACACACATGCGATTTGTATCATTCCGTTAGAAGCCTTCCGTCTGACAAGGTCGACGATCGAAACCGCCGACCACGATGTTGCCGAGCTTGCTGCAATTATGGTAGCGGGATACTGACCAGCTTTGCGGAGCCTTCTGCATTACGCTGAAGAACAACAGCATGATCCTCGTCCAAGCGATCGAGTTGTTCAACGCCGTTGAGGGCATCGATTGTTTCGTAGGAAAGCCCAGCAGTATCGCTGACTCGATCTGCAATCGGCTCAATGGAATCAATTCCTTCGGTCGTGATCTTCATGACACCGCGCGCACTGTTGGCCAGTAGAATGTAGTTCTTACCGTCTCGCTTGTAGACGACCATATCTAGAGGTCGGTTGCGATTGCCCAGTTCTGCCACTGTGGTTCCACGAATCTTCGAGCCTGCTTGCAGATCACGAATAGGGATCTTGACCAAGGGAGTGCAAGTGTAAGCTGCGATCAGGTGTTCTTGGCCACCAATCTCACAAGCGGCAAAAGTACGGACAGGTGAGTTGGTTTCGAGCTTGCCGTGCGCACCGTGAAAAATCTCTACGCTGGTTCCCTTCGATACATCAGCAAACGGGAAATTGATGGCGCGAAGATTGGAGGAGAATTCTTCATTCGAAAGTCCAGCAATGACAATCTGGCCATCGATAAAGGCCAAGTCTGTAATCGATTCATTACGCGGATTTCCACGCTGTGCTGCTGGGTTCGATTGGGCTGCATTGGGGATTTCCGCCATACTGCTGGGAGAAGCCGCTAAATCGACTTCGCTGATAGTACCATTGGGAGTAACCTTCAGCAAAACAGGAGTGGCTTCGGGCCCGCGACCTCGAGCTACGGATACAAACACATTTCCACTAGCAGGATTGGCGGCCAAATCCACAATTTGGATTTCAGACGCCTTCGTACCCAGAGCGGCCGCGATCTTTTCATCGATGGCATCAATATTGTAGCTGACAGATCCGTCGCTCTCGACGTCATTGGTAGCAATCGCAATGATCTTTGCATTCTTGGGATCGGCAGCCAGAAGAATCCCTTCGGGAGCGAATGCAACCGGTCCGGCGCTTCCCAAGCTTGCAGCTCCAGGTTTCATGCCGCTTTTTAAGTCGGCTGCGTAAGACTGTGTTAGCAGTAAACTACTTAAAGCTAACGCAAAAAAACTTTTCTTCATCACAACACCTCTTCAGAAAGATCCAGAAACCAAAAGCCGCTTTACAGCAGCACCAAATAAACCATCAACGTAACCCCACTCAGTGACTCGCCAAACTCGTTTTAGTTTTTCTTGCTTTTGCGATCCTGAAGTGGCTCTTCTTTATCACTCTTCTTGCTCGATTGCGCCTCACGTTTTTTCAACTCGCTTTGGCGTGCTGCGAAATCCTTTTTCAGCTCAATCTGCTTACGTTCCAGATTTTCGCGGTCCACTTCCAATTCTTTACGGGCTTGTTCTAGTTTGCGAAACTGCGATTCCAGTTCACGTTGCTTACCTTCCAAAGCCTCATGGTGCTGGCGAAGCTGCTGCTCTTTTTGCTCTAGCTTTTCCCGAGCGTGATCGAGTTTCAATTCCTGGATTTCTCGTTGCGCTTTAAACTCGATCGCTTGTATTTTCAACAGGGACTTCAACTCCATTATTTCTTGCATCAAATCAAGTGTTCGTTCCACTTGTTGCGGTGCATCGCTTTGTACTGGCGGCTGCGTTGCATTGCTTTGTACTAATCTGACTTTGGGCATCGTGTCAGTCAGTAAAGGCATCTGTTTCACTACGGGTTGCAATGTCCGTAGCTCTGCTACCGGAGCATCGATCGATTCGACTCCAGAACTCAATAGAATCGGTCTGCAATTGGGATCGGGTAATGACACTCCAGACGGGTCGTCGGCATAGGACGTAGTGACCGCGAGTAAAAGGCAGAGCATCGAAAGGCTGCTGCAAATTAACACGTGGGATAGTTGAGTGGGGATGTGTAGCTTCATGATAGAAGTTGAGTCATCAAGAGGGACTATGCGGGCAGGCAGCAGCGCGGGCGATTGAGGCGAATTCGCATGTGAGCGGAATTTGGCTCAGGCTAGTCGGAAATTATAGCAGAAATGGCAAAGGGAAAGGGAACAGCCCGGAAATCAGATGGGGCTGGAGTTCGCTTGACCGAAAAAGGCAGTTCCTTTCTCGGTTAGCCGCAGGGGGGCGGGTTTTGGGCAGATGGCTCTGCCCGAAAAGTGGGGGCAGCTAACTTAACGTGCCCTTGCTGCTAGGGATATCGTCGGTTCTCGGGTCAGCCTCCCAAGCCATACGCAATGCACGAGCCGTGCCTTTAAAAATCGCTTCCGCGATATGGTGGCTGTTGCGGCCATGCTCAAGGATCAAATGCAAATTGCACAGTGCGTTATTGGCAAACGCTTGCCAAAAATCTTCAATCAGTTCAGAGTCAAAGTCGCCGATTTTCGGTTGCGGAATCGGAGCTTTGTAGACCAAATATGCACGACCACTGAGATCGACAGCGGAAGTGATCAGGGTTTCTTCCATGGGCAAAATACACTGACCGTATCGCTTTATACCTCGTTTATCGCCAAGCGCTTCTTTGATGACGATCCCCAAGCAGATACCAATATCTTCTGTGGTGTGGTGCGCGTCGACATGCGTATCACCTTTGGCTTGAATGGATAAATCGGCCAGCGAATGCTTTGCGAATAAATGCAACATGTGGTCAAGGAAGCCGACGCCGGTTGCGACATCACACTTGCCTGAACCGTCCAAGTCGATGCTTAGTTTGATTTGAGTCTCTGCAGTATTCCGCTCAATACTTGCGGTGCGGTGTTTCGTCATAGTTTTTTCGGAGAAGCTTAATTGATTAACGGCGTCGGCAGTGGAGAGTTGGTCATCATTGGGGGCGATTACCAAACGAAGTCTCGCTTACAACTTGAGCATGCTTGAGTACTTGCAGGGTGCGATCAATCGCTTCATCGGTCCCAACGCTGATTCGCAGGCCGTCCGTCCAGTCCGGGTAGTTCATATAACGAACCAAAATCTTCTCGGACTTCAGGACTTCATATAACCGTCTTGACTCATCGTGCTTGGGCTGGCTCCATACAAAGTTTGCCTGCGAATCAATGACGTCAAAGCCCAACTCTTTCAGGCTCCGCGTCATTCGATCACGCGTCGCGTTACAGCGTTTGACGTTCTCTTCTAACCAAGCTTGGTCTGCCATGGCCGCAGTCGCTGCCGCATTCGATAATGCATCGGTGTTGTAGCTATCTTTGACCTTTCGCAGCATTGCGATCATCTGAGGATGCGCAACCAAAAAACCAAATCGCAAACCAGCCAAAGCATAAGATTTGCTCAGCGTTCTTGAAACCATGACATTGGGATAACGTGCTGGTAGATCCAGGCAATTAAAAGATGCGAAATCTCCATAAGCCTCATCCACCAAGACCGGACAATCCATACGATTTGCCAAATCGATAATCTGTTCGCGACTGACCATTGTCCCCGTGGGTGAGTTTGGGTTCGGAAGATAGATCAGTCGTAAACGATCTCGCGATTGCATGAACGCGGATGAGAGCGACCAGTCTTCAGCAAAATTGATCTCTTCGATATTCGCGTCTTGGATATGTCCTAAAGTGCGGTAAAGAGTATAGCTGGGGTTGGGGAAACGAATCCAATCCCCTTGTCCGACAAAGGCCCGCGTGATGATGGTCAAGATGTCGTCGCTGCCATTTCCGCAAAGGATCTGATCTGGGGATACCCCTAAAACCTCTGCGGCTTGATTTCGAAAGCCAGTCGCCAGCGGATCTGGATACCGCTCTAAACGAATCGCTTCCTTTTGAACCGCTGCCCACACCCTGGGGCTTGGTGGATACGGATTCTCGTTCGTGTTGAGCTTGATGGTTTGCGCGTCTGCGGACTGTTCGCCGGGGATGTATGCCGCCATCTTTTGGATGTTGTTGCGAAAGTATCCCTCAATTGGTTTTGACATGCTATTCTTCCCTTCGGATCGCAACGCTTTGGCGATGGGCGGTGAGGCCTTCTTTGGTGGCCAACAGGCAAACATCTGGCGCAATTTCCGTTAGTCCTTGGCGATCAAATTCAATTACGCTGCTGGATCGCAGGAAATGGTTGCTGCTGAGCCCTGAGGCCCAGCGCGCGGTTCCCCCAGTCGGCAGGACATGCGATGGACCTGCGGCATAATCGCCTAACGCTACTGGTGAGTATACGCCCAAGAAGGTCGCGCCTGCGTTTCGAATCTTCGGCAACAACTCCCTCGCATTCTCGATCGCGATGTGTAAATGCTCCGGTGCCATCAACCGAATGATCTCACAAGCTTGATCCGCATCGCGGACATGGATATACGCCCCGTATTCGTTTAACGAATCAATAATCAGGTCGCCGCGGTCCAGTGCACTGACTTGCTGCTGCAGTTGGTCATCAATGGCCTGAATGGTTTTCAGATCCCAACTTACTAGGACACTGCTGCCTGGCGAATGTTCGGCTTGAGACAGTAAATCGGTGGCAGCAAACGCTGGCGGTGTCGAGGCGTCGGCCACCACAATGACTTCGCTGGGGCCGGCGATTGAGTCGATGTCGACTTCGCCAAAGACGTACTTTTTGGCTAGTGCGACAAACAGATTGCCGGGGCCAACAATCATGTCGACTTGGGGAATCGTTTCGGTTCCATACGCCATCGCCGCCACTGCTTGGGCTCCACCAACCGCATACAATTCGTGCAAGCCTAACTCATAGCACAACGCTTGGATGTCGGGATTGAAGGCTCCCAGTTTCGTCGGCGGAGCGACTACAGCAATCTCCGAAACCCCGGCTGCTTGAGCGGGAACGGCTGTCATTAGCAGCGATGAAGGATAGGCTGCCGCGCCGCCTGGAATGCACAAACCGACCCGTCGTAGCGGCGTATATCGCTGTTGCAACGTCACGCCTGTTGTTGGGGTGGTTATAACGTCGCGGTGAAGAATGGCTTGTTGGAAATTGAGGATACGCTCGCGAATGCGTCGGACGGTTGCCAAGAAAGCGGGATCGCATTTCGCATGAGCTTGTTCGAGCTGGTCCAAAGGAACTCGATAGCCGTTGCCAGCAGCATCATACTGGTCAAGCTCGCGACTATAGTGCAGGACTGCATCGTCACGACGCTGTCGAACATCTTGGCAGATACGTTCGACCACTTGAATCGGCGCTAGCGCGGCACCAAAGACACGCAGTGTCAGTTCGCGCCCGCGCGGACTAACGATATCTCCACTGGGTGATAATTTTTTACGAAGCAGATTTAACTGAGGTGAAACGTCACTGGAGGTTGCATCAAGCAAAGGGATTCGAAGGTGCGACACAGTTATTCAACTTCAATAGCGAAGGAAAGTAGCCCGACACATCAGGCAAACGAACTTAATTGCAAGTCAGTGAAACTGACATTGGACGAGACCGATTGGACATCATCATGGTCTTCCAATTGCTCCAGAAGCTTTGCGATCGAAGTTGCCGTTTCATCATCCACCTCTACCGTAGTGCTCGGGATACGAGTGATCTCCTTCATTTCGATGGCGAATCCGGCCGCTTCGATTGCATCGGTCAAATCTGCATACACTTCGGTCGCACAGACGACCTCCAATTGTTCTCCATTTTCATTGACGTCATCGGCACCATTTTCCAGGGCGAGTTCCATCAACGTCTCCAGCGAAACGGTGTCACGCTTCAAAACGATCACTCCCTTGCGTTCAAATAAGTACGCGACGCAATTGGTCGATCCCAGCTTTCCACCCGCATTATCAAAAATCTTGCGGACTTCAGACGCGGTTCGGTTGCGATTATCGGTCATGATATCGCATAGGACCGCAACGCCCCCGGGACCGTAACCTTCGTAGAGGATTTCTTCGACATCCCCGCCGTCTAGTTCACCGGTTCCTTTTTTGATAGCGCGTTCGATATTGTCTTTGGGCAGTGAGACTGCTTTTGCATCGAGAATAGCTGCACGCAAACGAATGTTTGCAGAGGGATCTCCTCCGCCCATTTTAGCGGCCACGATAATGGCCTTGCTCAGCTTGCTCCACAGCTTGCTGCGTTTGCTATCAACGGCAGCTTTGCGATGCTTGATATTGGCCCACTGGGAATGGCCGGCCATTACCGAACTCCTTTATTTCAATGAATGCACGTATGCAGAAAAAGGGGAAACATTTGTAACCAGCATAGTCTATTGCTCGATTCAAATTGGATAAGAGCAATTATCGCGGCTTTTTCTTGGTCAGCGACTGAGCGGTTTTGGAAGGTTTCGCTGGAGCCTTCTTGGAAGCCGCCGGTTCTTTTTTGGCAGGGGGCTTCTTCGCAGGCTTGGCGGCTGGAGCGGGGCGACTGGTCGCTTTCGCTTTCGCTGGTGCGGCTGGCTTGTCCTTGGCAGGCTTACTGTTTTTCGCCGGTGCCGGTGCCGGTGCGGCTGGCGGCTCTTCTGGCTTTTTCTTGGTCGCTGGCTTGGCTGCCGGTTTGGTCACTGCTTCGGCCTTCGGTGGGGCGGCGGCTTCCGGTTTGCTCGCCTTTCCTTTCTTGGGCGGTGCGCTGACAGGCTCTACCTTCTTGGCTGCAGTTGCCGAAGCTTTACCTGCGGCTGGCTTTTCAGCATGGTCGGCCTTTGCTGGAGCTGCGGGCTTTTCTTGTTTCTCAGCTTTGGCGGGAACCGGTGGCTTGTAGGTGATCTTCAGTTCTTTAAAGACGGCCGCGACAGTCGCATGCTTTGGATTGTTCTTGAAATCAATTGCCAACTGGTGCAGCAATTGAGCGAACTCGGTCCCTTTGCTTTTCGGTATGGTCCGTTCCAATCCTGGAATGGAGCCCTTCTTGGCTTCCGCTTCTGTGAGCAGTTCTGTAACTATTGCCAAATGAAGCTCTGCAGGACCGACAGGAATTGCATGCCCGCCAAACGCATTCTGGCTAACATAGCTGCTCACAAAGTGGGTCATGCCTTTCAACCCAGTCAGGAACTCAACCGACTTTGCGAGGTTCCCTTTCTTCAAGTCTTCAACATCAAACGCGTATCTGGTTTCATACAGTGATTGCAGGATACGTTTGAGCCGCTGTGCGCATCCGACGCCAACGGGACCAGCCGATATCAATTCGGACAGTTCGATGGCCGTGGTAACGCGGATCTCATTGTAATCGACGTACATCTGCAGGATCTTGGCAAAGCCTTCGTCTGCCTGCTCGAATGTCGTGTCTTCCAAAATACAGCCGTAGACCAAATGGTCCATGACGGTACGTTCGGAAGCAACAGAAACGGTCTTGTAGTGTTTGCGAAGCGACTTAAAAAGCTGCTCGATCTTACCAGAACGAGAAGTACTCATGTTTGCAAGCTTGTGCGGGTTGAACGGTGTGGCGGATTAAAGGGGGAATAAACGTTAGCTCTTGGCGTTGGCGATTCTAAGTCTCTTCCAGATTGGATTTGTTAGCCGATGAATGGTCGTCTAAGTCTGTATCTTCAAGCTCCTGGTCGATTGCTGATTCGGTTGGTAATTCTTCGGACACCGCAGGAGCATCCGCGCCTTGACGTTCTTCAGCAATCTGTTCCAAGATTTGCGTGACGGCCAGTTGCTTCTTCACGCCGTCGTCCAGCATGAAGGTCAGCCGCGGGGTGTAGCGAGTGTCGATGCGTTCGGCGATTCGTTGCTGAAGGAAACCTGCGGAATTTTGCAGTCCGCGCAACGCCGTTTTTTGCTGGACCGGACTGCCCATGATACTGACATAGACTTTGGCTTCACGCATATCAGGCATGACTTCAACGCCCAACACAGTAACATTCTGGACGCGAGGGTCCCGCAATTCGGTGAGGATACTCGTGGAGACAACTCCACGAATCGCTTCACCTGCCTTTAATAATCGACGGGAACTCACAGGACCGCTAACCTCTCGTGTAGTGATAGTTGGCTGGATGCTTAATCCAGCTTACGTGCGACAGATTCGATCTTGTAAGCTTCCAACACATCGTCTTGTTTGATGTCGTTAAAGTTGGCCAGCTTGATACCGCATTCCATTCCGCGAGGAACTTCTTTGACGTCATCTTTATGGCGTCGCAGAGTGTCCAATGCGTAATCCCCGATAGTGCGTCCGTCGCGATTCAAGCGAATTCGACAACCGCGTTCGATGGCTCCTTGAGCAACATAGCAACCGGCAATCGTTCCCACCCGTGATACGCTGAAGACTTGTTTGACCAACGCTCGACCAAGCTCCACGACTTTTTCTTCGGGACGTAGTCGGCCTTCGACCAACGCTTTGATGTCTTCCGCCAGTTTGTAAATGATGTCGTAGCGACGGATTTCGACGCGACGAGCTTCGGCCATCTGTCGGGCAGCTTCGTCCGGGATGACATTGAACCCGACGACTACCGCATCAGAAGCTGACGCCAAAGTTACGTCCGCCACGCTGACACCACCCACAGATTTCTGCAAGACCTTGATCTCGACTTCCGGGTGTTCCAGTTTGGATAGTTCTTTTTCGATCGCTTCCAACGAACCACGCGTATCGGCTCGGATGATCAAGTTCAGCGGTACTAGATCTTCGCCTGGACGAAGCTTTCCGGATTGCAGCAGTTCTTGGAAGGTTTCAAACGAAACCTTCGTCGAGGAGCCAGACAAGTTGTCTTTACGAGCACGATTTGCACGCGCTTCGGCAATCTCGCGGGCTTGGCCAATATCGTCAATGACGTAGAACCTTTCGCCAGCCTCTGGAGCAGTTTCCAGGCCGGTGATATTCACTGGCACCGAAGGACCTGCTTCCGACATTTGCTTGTTGACAAGCAGCGTGTCGTACAAGGCTTTTACGCGACCGAAACTCGAACCGCAAACCACGACATCGCCGACGCGTAACGTTCCGTTTTGAACAATGGCTTTCGCGATCACACCACGATCGGCCGCTTGTTCGCTTTCAAGGCAAATACCGGTGGCGGCACGTTTGCGATTGGCGCGATACTCATGAAGCTCTGCTACCGTCAGCAGCGTCTCCAAAAGTTCGTCCATTCCTTGACCGGTGATGGCACTGGTTCCAACGACTTCGATGTCACCACCCCAAGCACTTGGCGTCAGTTGATGCTCTGTCATTTGAGTCATCACGCGATTGAGGTCAGCGCCAGGCAAATCGATCTTGTTCGCTGCGACCACGATAGGAACGCCAGCCGCTTTCGCGTGAGAGATCGCTTCTTCGGTTTGTGGCATGATGCCGTCATCGGCGGCGATGACGAGCACTGCAATGTCGGTGACATTCGCACCGCGAGCACGCATCTCCGTGAACGCTTCGTGACCTGGAGTATCCACAAACGAAATTTTTCGGCCATCTTTGTCGACTTGGTAAGCGCGAATCGATTGAGTGATCCCGCCTGCCTCGCCGCGAACGATCTTTGTGCCGATCAGGTAATCCAGCAGCGATGTCTTGCCGTGGTCAACGTGGCCCAAGAAGGTAACAATCGGCGATCGAGGCTCGAGGTCTGCCTCTGCATCTTCGGTCGCTTCGTAATCGCTGAGCAGTTTCTCTTCTACGTTCTCATGTTCTCGGAACTCAAGGTCCAAGCCCAAATCGGTCGCCACCATAACTGCCTGTTCGGCATCTAGTTGCGCGTTGATGTTTAGCAAGTTGCCTAAGGTCATCAGGGAGCGGAGCACGCGAGCCGCAGGAACCCCGGCAGCCTCGGAGAAGCTTCGCACGGTGCAAGGCAATTCAAGAATCACCTTCTCCTTTCGCGAGATCGTGCCAGCAGGCTTACGTCGGATCGGTTTCATGCCGCGGCGTGGCGAATCATCATCCGCGTCTTCGACGCTTAGGATTCTATTGGAGCGACTTTTGCGTTCGCGACGCATGTCGGCTAGCGAAGCAGTTTTACCGCCTGCGCGTTCTTCGGCTTCGTCGACGACAGGACCGCGTTTGCTTTTGACTTTTGCTTTATCCGCGTTCGCTTTGAACTCGGTCAATGCACCTGCGCCCGTCTTCGCTTGGGCCGCTTTGGCGTTCTCTTGCTTGACGAAATTTTCAAGCGGCGCGTTCATGCCCTTTCGCGATCCCGCAATCATATCGGGAGTCAAGCGAACATCAGGCCGCATCGGCGCGGGTTCTTTGGATACGGGTGGTGGAGGTGGGGTCGCGCCCTTGGGGATACGCGTTCCAATATTGATGATAGGTTCGCGAGCAGGTCGCTTCTTGCGTTCAATCGGCCCTTTAGCACCGCTGTCAGCAGGGCGGTTACGAGAACTCAAATCGCGAACAGGACCGCCGACTTCGGGAGCGACGTAGTCGCGACGGGCACCAGGGCCGCCCGAACTTTCGCGTCGTACGGGAGGCTTGGTCGATCCCGTGGCTTTTTCCGGCGCAGATTCCGAGACAACCTCAGGTACCGCCGTGCTCGTCGCAGCATCGTCCGCTGGTGGTTCCGAACTGGCCGCTAGTTCCTGTGCGGGCGCAACCTCTTTTTTGGCCGCTGTTTCCGCTGGAGCAGAGCTTGTGCTGGATTCTTGCGTTGCAGAACGATTTGTGGTCAGCGGCGCTGCGCTGGCCGCGGTACGTTTGGCACCGGGTTTGGCACCCAGTTGCCGCATGGGATTGGTATCCCGAATCGTTGGCCGTTCGGGCACAACGGCGGGACTAACGCTCTCCGAAGTCCCAGGTTGGGCAGTCGGGGCAGCAGTTGCAGCTTGCGGGGCGGCGGGGGTTGGAGCGTTACCGCTGCCAGACTCGGCCGCACCAGCGACGTGGCGACGAATGCGATCCGCTTCGTCGTCCTCTAAATTGGCAAGAGGCGACCCCTTGTTGGCAATACCCAACCGATTACACAGTTCAACAACTGCTTTGGAGTCTAAATTTATTTCTTTGGCGAACTGAAAAATACGCATTGCGTAAGGCGCGACCCTTAGACTTTTATCTTGAGCGATTCGCAACTTGGGGAGAAGATCTAACGCGTGCAATCTGGTTGACGCATCCGCTCGCCGAGGGCAGGAATCACTGCTTGAACTATTCAAAACACTTTACATAAATGCCTCCAGAACAACCGCTGCACTGAAGATTGCCCGCCACGAAGCTGAAGCTTGCAAGCGGGTTGGGATGGTCGCGGCATGTGTGTCGCAACCATTTAACTGTTAGGCCGCATCATCTTGGTCGGTCGACCCCCCATCGGACGGCTTTTTCTTCTCGTCTACTTCCTCTTCTGATGCGGGCTCTTGTCCCGCAGGCTCCTCTGCTGCTGACTCTTCCCCTGAAGGCAGTTCCGCCGCAGGCTCTTCCTGAGGTGGTGGACTGGCTTCAGCAATTGCCTGCGGGCTGGCGGCACCGCGGTAAGCATTCTCTTTCTCGTGCTTCTCGACCCGCTTTCGCTCGGCTTCTGCTTCTTCTTGCTCTTCAGCTCGAAGCTCAGCCTGCTCCACTAACGCGTCCACTTCCTCCTCGCTCAATCCACCCATATCCATCAAAACGTCGGGCTCAATCACCGATAAATCATCGTATGACAAATAGCCCTGCTCCACTAGGCTTTGCGCCAGTTCGTCGGTCATTCCGTCCAGCGCCATGAAGTCGCCCACAGCTCGCTCGATTTGCTTCTCAAGCTCGTCGGCCGTCATGATCTCGATATCCCAGCCGCACAGCTTACTGGCCAGCCGAACGTTCTGACCATATCGACCAATTGCCTGAGAAAGATGATCTTCTCCAACCAAAGCAATCGCACGACCAATCATATCGCACAGCAAAACCTGATCGACTTCGGCTGGCTGCAACGAGTTCGGTATCAATACTTTAGGGTCGTCACTCCAGCGGACAATGTCGATGCGTTCACCGGCTAGTTCACTGGTAATATTTTTAATTCGGTTGCCACGCATCCCGACGCACGCACCGACACAATCCACTCGCTGGTCGCTGCTGAAGACCGCTACTTTCGAACGGTAACCAGGCTCGCGAGACACCGATTTGATCTCGATGACGTTCTCGGCAATTTCGGGGATTTCTTGTTCAAACAACCGCTGGATCAAAGTCGCTTTAGTCCGGGAAAGGATGATTTTGACCCGATTGCCGGACGCTTTCACTTCATAAATAACAGCTCGAATCCGCTCGCCGTTATGGTAGGATTCACCAGGGATTCGCTCACTATTTGGCAAAATCGCTTCGATGTTTCCAAGCTGCACCACCGTGACACCGCGTTCAACACGTTGCACAACGCCAGTCACCAATTGCCCCACTTGGTCCTGAAACTCATCCATCCGGGCATCGCGTTCGGCCTCGCGGACTTTTTGAATGATGACCTGTTTGGCTGTCTGTGCGCCAATTCGACCGATTTCTTCTTGGTCCAGCGTTTTTCCATCGACGGTCGCGGAAATCACTCCGTTCTGTCGGCCGATCGCAATCAAGATTTCGGCGGTTTCACCGAACAACTTTTTGAAAGCAGTCACCAGCGCTGACTCGATCGCCTGAAACACAAACTCGCTATCGATATTCTTCTCGCGATGTAGCGAATCGACGATTCTAAGCAGTTCTTGAGGATTCATGCGCAATATTCGCAGACGGTTGACGCCTGCGACGATCCAATCGTTGGTTGGGCAATTGTTATTCTATTAGTACACCCCTAGCTGGCCTCCCACTTTCATCAATTGCTGTCAATGAAACTAGACTCCCGCGGCAGCCTACAAGCATCAGGAATCGAGCAAAATTATCGGCGGGAGGCCAATTTGTCAACCGCTGAGGGCTATTTGCGAGCGAATAAAGACGAACTGGACGTCAGAATCTTGCGCATTAGAGTACGCAGTCCGATCAGATGGTGTGAAAGCAGCAGGCTGGCGGCGGGCGACCGAACTCCATGAGCATTGACTAGATCGTCTTCGCCGTGCGGCCACTGCAGCAACCGGTCGATGAAAGCGTCAAGCCATACTGCGGAGACGGGCCACCAGTGGTGTCGCCGAACAATTTCAACCGGCAGGCAGCGTCCTTCGCTTGAAAGTGTCGCTAGTCCGCTATAAATCGAACAACGGGCTGCTGCCAGTCCGCCCAGTTTAGCCGCTTCCACCATGCCCGTGCTCCATTCGGTTGAGTGGAGTAGCCAAGTGTAAATCGCGGAACAGACCGCAAACCGAGGGTCTTTTGCGACCACAGCCCAGTCGCTCAATGGCTGCAAATATGCGGATAAGTTTTCAACGCCTTCGCCGGCCGAAAGGGCTTCGTGCATCGCCTCTAGCCACTGCAGGACCGTCTTTTCATAAGTGCCTTCCGTCAGCCAAGCGAGGGTGTCCAGGGCGTTGCACTCGCCTGGAGTTTGCTCAAATGTCGCAAATTGCGTCGCCCTGGCCGCCAATTTGATAAATCCAGCCAAGTCCAATGTCTCGTTTTCAGCATCGACGCCTGCCGCTTCCAGCAAGCCCTTGGCCCACGTGGAAATACGATTGGTGGTGCCCTGAAGCGAGGTGCTCATGAAGACAATTGCTGGCAGCAGTCGATCGACCGAACCGGTCTTGCTCGAGATAAACGGGTTCTTGATCTGCATCGTGATCAGCCGCTGGACGCTTTCGACGCAAAACGGCAGGATTCGGGCAAGCCGGTGGCCTGACAATCGCCAGCTCAGCGAGGTCGAAAATTGGGTCGGGTTGGATCGGCATTCCAGCAGCGATTGGCCAGCAGAAATCGCGATGTGCGTCATTATTCCATGTCGCCGCGGAAAGCTTCGCAAAAACGCTAAATCGTTCCCGCACATCGTGCTCAAAAGTCGCCCGGCTTGCTCTTTAGTGCAGCCTTCAAATTGCAATCCAAAGGCCTCGCCAATGGCAATCGCAAACAACGAAGATTCAATGGCCGACTCTCTCAGTGCAGAAGCACGAGGTATAGACCACGCGTCGCTGGAAGGGGAGAGCATCTCCGGCCAATTCTCTCTACTAGGATTCTTTCGCTTTAACATCTAGCAGTCCGCAAGGCGGCTTCTTCTATTAAGGGGCACTAGTCTGCATCTGTTCAACAAAAGTCGCCTGAGCAAGTTTCGGACCGCCTCTTGTGGAATACCCACAAAACCGCAAAATGCTTGCTTACTGAACAGTTTACTATCCTAGTTCTCAAAAAAGCGGCACGCACGACGATTTTTACTGAACGGCCGTAAAAACGTTGCCTGCAGCAGCCTTTAACGGTTGTGACTGCTCCGGCAGTCCTGCTGGTTCCACTTCCACTGATGAACTATCGGAAGTGTGGGCTGTCACTGCCTGTCTCGTTTCTCTAGGCGTGCGACCATTTACGCCTAGGCATGCGGTGGTTACTGTTCAAAATGATATTTGTCTCTGACGGTCACAATGTTTGGTCTTAAAACATCTTTTCCAAAGATTTTCGAAGAAATGATGGGGCGGCGCATTCTTCAACCAGTTAACGCGATGCGGTTACAACGAGTCTTGCTCGTTTTGGCGTCAGCGATCATCTGCGCGGGCTGCTCCCCAGAACCTCTGGCATATCAAGATCACCTGCTTGCCAAATTCCGCGCCGAGCACGAGTCGAGTTTGGAGCTCTCGGCTGCGACTCAATTTGTTTCCAATGTTCTTGAACGCGAGTTCGGGACATTGGACCAGCCGAAACTGCCAACTGTGATAGCCAAATCGGAACGTTATCGCTCGCTGATCAATATGGATTTCGTGCGTCGGTCTGCCGGCCCCGTCCGTCGCGAAAAGGATCGCGTCGAATACGGACTGTTCCGAAAGCACTGTGCAGTTTGCCATGGCGTGTCGGGAGATGGTTATGGCGCAACTGCTAGCCTTTTAGATCCTTATCCGCGTGATTTCCGCCGTGGAACATTCAAGTTTGGGGTCCAAGGTTCTGGTAAACCTCCCAGCCATGCAGATTTGGTCCGCATCATTTCACAAGGGATTCCCGGGACTGGGATGCCAGCCATGGCGACGTTGGACAATAGCACTCACTTCCAAGACGATTCCGAAACGCTCGCTCACTATGTGCAGTTTTTGGCTATGCGGGGAGAAGTCGAGCGGTTGATGTGGCTGAAAGTCGTGCCAGAGTTGGACGAAGACCAGTGGATGCCGCTGCGGGAGCTCCGCGCCGCCCAGCCCTTTCCGGCCAGTGTTCAGGACGAAATCGATGGCGTGACGACCGCTGTTGCCGACAGATGGCAGGCGGTAGTCGGGGGCGAGTTTAAACCCACTCCCAACGAACTTGCGTACCGATGGCCGGAGGATCTAAATGGGCCGAAGCGCGACCCGATGTTGGCCTCAGCTAGTCGTGGGCAAGAGCTCTTTCAAAGCGAAATAACGGCTTGTGCGCAATGCCACGGGGTGGATGGCAGTGGCCAAGGTCGGTTGCTGGACTATGACGAGTGGACCAAGGACTGGACGATTCGAGTTGGCATTGATCCAAGAATCAAAGAGCAATGGCAACCGCTCAAGAAACTTGGGTTGCTCAAGCCAGTAGCGGACAAGCCTCGTAACTTAAAGTTTGGCGCGTTTCGAGGCGGAACCGACCCGGACTTTATCTTTCATCGGATTGCATATGGTGTAGACGGTACTCCGATGCCCGCAGTGCCGAGGGCCGCTTCTTCGCCGATCGGTTTGACTGATGATCAGATTTGGGACTTGGTTAATTATTGTCAATCGTTAGCCTACGATGACGTTGTGGAGGTTGCACCATGAGCGCCTCGGACGTGAAAGCCAAGCCAACTTTGGTCGGTGCCAACGATACTCTTTCCTCTTCAGAAGAGGCCGGAGGCAATTCGCCGCGGAGATGGGCTTTGGCGGTCGCTTTGACTATCTTCCCTTTAATTTGGATGGGTGGTTTGGTTACGACGCATGACGCGGGTATGGCTGTGCCTGACTGGCCAGGCACCTTTGGATACAACCTTTTTCTATATCCGATCAGTACTTGGGTGTATGGTCCGTTCGATTTGTTTGTTGAGCATGGTCATCGCTTGCTGGTCGCGCTGACCGGGTTTTTAGCGATTGGGCTTGTGTGGTCGACGTTTCGTCATGGCTCTTCCGCGAGCTTGAAACGTTGGTCAATTTTGTTGCTGCTGGCAATTATTGCTCAAGGCACCTTAGGCGGAGTGCGTGTTCTGCAAGTGAACCGAGTGATGGCGATGGTTCATGGTTGTACGGGCCCGCTGGTGTTTGTGCTGGCTTGTTATGTGGTGGTTTTGGCGGGTCGCGAGAGATCCGCGGCCGCTCGTCGGGCAGCGGCAAGTGGTTTGACACCGAAACCGCTTTTTCGTGGTTATGCGCGGTTCGCAAAGCTGGTTACATTATTGGCGTTTGTGCAATTGGTCTTGGGGGCATCACTGAGGCATCTCAACGTGAACTTGAGACCGGTGCAGTTTATGAGTTTGACGCATCTGCATCTGACGGGGGCCTTCTTGCTGACCGTGGCGATCATGCTGCTGTTCATCCTGTGGGCCTTGAGCGCTCGGCGTCCTGTGCCTCCGCTGTCGGGCAGATTGACGAACTGGCTGCTTTTGTTGGTGATTGTTCAAGTTTTATTGGGTTGTTTAACGTGGTACGTAAATTATGCGTTGCCATGGAGCGGCTTGTCGCCGACACTATCGACTCATGTAAATCACTTGAAAGGGATCTGGGAAACGATGATCGTGACGGCCCATCAAGCCGTCGGGTCTGTGATTTTGGTGTCTGCTTTTAATTTGGTGCTTCGTATTCAGGAACGCTCGCAAGCTGCAACGACCGCTGGCTGAGCCTGATTTTAGGAACGCTTGGAACGACCTTTATTACTATGAATAGTCTAACTTGCACAATGGACGAGAGTGTCGCAACCAAAGCGTATCCTGGTGAGCCAGCGCGGCTCGAAATAACCTTGGCCGATGCGTCTGCGAGCGCGGTGCAAGATCCATTTTTGAAAGCTCCACAACCTGTTGTGCAAGCGGCATCGATCTCGTGGCAGCAAGACTATCTTGCACTGACCAAGCCAAGGATTCTGATGATGATCCTTATCACGGTCGGCGCTGGCGCGGTGTGTGTACCCGGCTTTGCTTTGACATTTCAAAACTCCGTTACGCTGCTTGGAACTTTGATTGGTACGATGTTTGTCGCGGCTAGTGCGTCGGTGCTGAATCAAGTGATCGAAAAGAATAATGATGCCGCGATGCGACGTACGAAGAATAGGCCCTTGCCAGCCGGTCGCTTGACGGAGTTTGAAGCGACCGTGTTCGCTTTTGCCTGCGTCGCATTCGGGCTCGTGATTCTCGCAACAGGCACCAACGCGGTTGCGACGTTGGTGGCGTTCATGACTTGGTTGCTCTACGTCGGCGTATATACTCCGATGAAGACCACTTCGGTCTGGAATACAGCGGTGGGAACGTTGCCCGGTGCAATGCCTGTACTGATTGGTTGGTGCGGATTAAACGGTTCATTGGCGGATTGGCGCGTCTGGGCGATCACAGGCATCGTTGTCTTATGGCAATTTCCACACTTTATGAGTATCGCTTGGCTGTATCGCGAAGATTATGCTAACGCTGGCTACCGGATGTGGACCACAGAGGAATCCTCGGGCGTTGTCGCAGGTTGGCACGCTTGGATTGGAGCCGCGGCCCTTATTGCCGTAAGCGTTGCTGCGATGTTGCCTGCCTCAGGGCTGGGGTGGGTATTGGTTGTAATCTCCTGTCTAGTCAGTGGCCAGCAGTTGCTTGCGGCCATTCGCTTTCATCAACATCGCAACGATGTAACGGCTAGGAAGCTGCTGCGTAGTTCGCTGCTTGTCTTACCATTGCTGATGTTGTGCGTTGTCCTGCAATCGCTGCTGGGTTAATTCTTTTGGTTTTAGTGTAAGTTTGATAGGACGATAACAATGGTTGATCCAGCCGACGCTGCAATTCTTATTCGCAACCTGACTTATCGCTACGGTGAACGTGTTGCCATCGAAGCTTTAACGCAGTCGATTCCGCGGGAGCAGGTCTTCGTGATCTTGGGGCCCAACGGCAGTGGAAAATCGACGCTCTTTAAGTTAGTTTCGACCTTGATACCGTTGCAAGAGGGCGAAATCTTCGTTGATGGCATTTCTGTTGGCCAACGTCCTGCTGAAGTACGACAGCGAATTGGAGTCGTCTTCCAGCATCCAAGCTTGGATCGCAAATTAACGGTTCAAGAAAATATCGAATGTCAGGCTGCCTTAGTTGGTTTGCGAGGCGAGAAGAGGCGCAAGCGCATCGCGGAGTGCATGAAATTGATGAAGTTGACCGATCGTGCAGATGAGCGAGCCGAGAAACTTTCAGGTGGATTGAAGCGTCGTGTGGAACTGGCCAAAGGGATTTTGCACCACCCTGCCCTGCTGCTGCTGGACGAACCAAGCACTGGATTAGATCCAAACGCCAGACTCGACTTGTGGTTTGCTTTGCAAGAACTGCGCGATCAACACGGAACAACTGTCGTAATGACCACACACTTGTTGGAAGAAGCGGAAAAGGCGGACACGATCGCGATTATGAATCACGGGAAACTTGTCGCACAGGATGCGCCCGAAAGCCTTCGACGCGCGATGGGGCAAAGTGTCCTGACGCTTCGCAGTCGCAATCCGGAAGGTACTCAAAAGTTGGTCCAAGATCGTTTTGGCTGGGCCAGTGAGATTGTCAATACGGAAGTTAGAATCCAGCAATCGGACGCGTCGGCACGAATCTCGGAAGTGGCTAGCACACTGGGCGATTCGGTCGAAAGCGTGACGTTGGCTAGGCCCAGCTTGGAAGATGTGTTTATTGCGAAAACTGGCGAGAGTTTTGTCCGATCGTCGGTAGATCGAGGAGCATGATGTCGGCCGTACCCACCAAATCCGTCGATGGAAAGTCGACGATGTTGCTGATTAATCTGATTTCGATTGTGGTTCCCATCCTCGTGGCATTACTGCTGGGGATTCGCACCAAAGTGAATCTTGGGGCCTGGACGGCTTGGCTGCCCCATGGCATCGGTTTGATCAACACCTTGACCACGCTGGTGTTGATAGCTGCTTGGGTGGCTATCAAGAAAAACCGGTTTCAGTTGCATGGTCTCTTGATGACGACTGCGGTCGCTCTGGGGGCCATATTCTTGGTTTGCTACGTCATCTACCATCTGTCGAATCCTTCGACGGCTTACGGCGGGACAGGCATATGGCGTGGTGTATACTATTTTACTTTGATCTCGCACGTGCTATTGTCATTGGTCGTATTACCTCTTGTGCTGCGAGCATTTGCGTTTGCCGTGACGCGGCAGTTCAATCGCCACCGATCACTGGCAAAGTATGCTTTGCCAATATGGTTGTACGTATCGAGCACTGGAGTCATCGTTTATTTGATGATTTCCCCTTACTATCCGAAGTAGTTTTACTTCCTTTGCTGGACTAAGCTGGTTTTTCATGAGCAATTCGACTCTCGCTGCAGACCAAGATCGCGACACGCCGCAAGTCGGTTCGACGAGGTCCGCAAGTTCCTCGCGGCCATCCGCGGCGATTTCTGCTGGCGTACCGCGGGCATTGGATGTTGCGTGGATGTTGGCATGGCGAGAATGGATTCGTTTTTTTCGCCAACCTCATCGTGTGATCGCGGCTTTGGGACAACCCATTTTGCTGTGGATTTTGTTTGGGACTGGTCTGCACGGCGCTTTTCGCAGCGACGGTGACCAGGACTTCATGACGTATTACTTGCCGGGCACGATCTCGCTGATTTTGTTGTTCACCGCCATTTTCGCAACTATTTCCATCATCGAAGATCGCCGCGAGGGGTTTCTGCAAAGCGTCCTGGTCTCGGCAGCACCGCGATGGACCATTGTGCTGGGCAAAGCAGTAGGGGGTGGGGCTATCGCTTGGGTTCAAGCACTCGTTTTTCTGGGGTTGGCTCTGTTGGTGGGTACGGCCCAGTTCTCCACCGATACGCTTTGGTTGATTCTCTTGATGGCTGTGGCTGCTGTGGGCGTAACGACGCTTGGCGTTTGCTTCGCTTGGCCAATGGACAGTACGCAAGGCTTTCATGCGGTGATGAACCTTGTGTTGATGCCGATGTGGTTGCTTAGTGGTGCGTTTTTTCCAATCCCTGCGATGGCTGCCGATCAATCGATTGGGCAAACAATTATTCATTGGTTGATGCGACTTAATCCTATGACCTATCCAGTCGCTGGTATGCGACATCTGTTGGTTGAGCCATCGGCCGTTGCTTCGACATCGACCTGGGCTCCCTCGTTAGCTGCCGCATGGGTGGTTACCATCCTGGCTGCCATCGTCGGAATGTTCGCAGCGACGATCGTGGTAAAAAAGAACAAGTTAGGAGATGCACAATGAGACGTTTGGTCTTGGTGGTGTTGGGAGCGATTGCTGGAATCGCCGTCGTGTTAACGACAAATTATCAACGTATCTTTCGCGGTCCAGAGGATAACCAGCCGCCGCTGGCTTACGTCGCCTCGAACGATGATGGACAAATGACGGCTCTGGTTGATCGACCAGCCGATCCCGGTCAGCGCCGTGAAATTGCCGAAATGATGAAGGAGATCTCCGCTTTGGACGACGACAAGTGGACTAAACGTTTTGTGCTGACCGGAAGCGATGGTAAGGAGCTTTCGTCGGACGATCTCAAAGGCCAGCCCTATGTCGCCAACTTCTTTTTTTCTAACTGCCAAGCGACCTGTAAACAACAGACGGACCAAGTTCGATTGTTGCAGCAGAAGTACAAGCATGACCCGCTTCGCTTGGTAAGCATCTCTGTGGACCCAGAGCACGATACACCGGAAGCTCTGGCTGCTTATGCCGTAGCCGCCGATGCGATTCCGGGCAAATGGCTGTTCCTGACCGGAGATATGAAGCAGATCTCGAAAATTGGCGGCGAGATGTTTTTGATCGGTGGCATGCGCCAGTACATTCACCCCGACCGATTGTGTTTAGTGAATGCAGAAGGAGTTCTGGAAGGCAAGTATAACTGGCATGACCTGGGAGAGATTCAAGCCTTGCATCAACACATCGATCAACTGCTTCAGAAGACTGGTTCTACAAACACGGCATCAAAGCTCCCGGTGGCCGAGTGATTTCGCCCCAGTGATTTAACCACAGCGATTCAACCCGACTACCGGAACTGGACATCGCGTGGTTTGATCCGTGGCCTGCCTCCCATGTGCCTTCTCCTACGTTGGAAGAATCTGGTAATGTCGATTCGCTCCAAAACTCTTGCGACCCTTCTTTTTAGCTGGTTTTGGCCTGCGTCAGACTGGTGCCCCACTCACGCCCAGCAATCGACTCAAGGCATTTCGGTACCGGACGCATTACGACTGGATATGGGCACCGCGGCGATCCTGGCTAGGGCACAGTCTGCGGACGTTACTGCTTCCGACGATTTGAGTTTGTCTAGCTTGGAGTCGGTGGCCGCGAACGCCGATGCGGGTTTGGTCCCTGTGCCCGATCCGTTGTTGCCAACACAGATGGCGATGCAACGGTTTATCAATGGTCGCTATCTGGCGGCCAGTCAACTCATACAATTAGCCTCGAAGCATCCAACGCTGCCGCTCGCTGCCGATGCACCGCCGACGGGGACTGGTTGGCTTGAAGTCCCATCGCTGTATCAACTAGCGGCCCGCGGCACCTCGCAAGCAGAACCACTTCGAACGATTGACCGCTACCTTGAGATCGGCTGGACCAAACGAGCGCGAGCCCTGCTCTACAACATGGAACCCAGTTTGCGATCAACTATACCAGCCAGTGGCAGTGATGAAGCCAATGCAGCAGCAGGCGTAGAAGACGCAGCCCTGCACCGCTGGAGGGCGATTTCTTGGGCGGAGGCGCAGTCTCGATTTGTGAAAGCCCCGCCAAAAGGTTCCCTTGAAGAATTCAATACCCGAGCGTCGACGCAAATCTGGCAAGCCATAAGCCGTTCTGAAAGTAGACAAGCGCTTGCTGTACAGTGCTGGCTGCGATTGATTTACTGCTCCGTGCTAGAACGCGATCTTCCGCGTTTTACAATTGAATCGCAATTGGTCAAGCTTGCTATGGGCCAACTGCCGTTCGCGCCAGACGCATTGTTACCAGGATTCAACTCAAACGCTTCCTTGCCAACCGTCGCGGATGTCGTTGACGGCTGGCGCGATCGATTGAGCCAAAACTCGCGGCTTCAGGATGCCATTGAAAGGGAAGAATTCAATAAGGATACTGGCACAAAACGACCGGGACTGGGATTATTAGCTTCCATTGCCGAACCTTTGTGGGAGTATCGTTTTGAGGATCAAAACTACAATGCGCCCAAGGCCTTTTTGCCAGGCTATCCGAGCCCGCCATTGATTATTGCCGCGTCTGGAAAGCCCGAAAGGCAACTCATGGCGGTTCGTCGTAACAACCAAATATACTGTCGCATCGACGACAAAGTGTTCCCTGGGACGACGGGAGCCACTGCAACCAGAGCTTTGCCAAACTCGTTGCGATCTGGCGGACTGCCATTGAGTTTGGTCGATGACGCGTCGATGGGCGGATTGGCTTGCGACGGCGAAATCGTCTACGGACTCATTGATTCCGGTCTGCGTTCATCTGCTGCATCCGATGTGCTGCGCCAAAGCGAATTGATCGGCGTGGACTTGAGTCGTCATGCAACGCAACTGCCGCAGACACCTTTGACTTATCAAAGCCTCGTCACAAACAACGCAACAGAACGAGCGCAGCGCCGCTTTATTGGAACACCGCTGTGGGCCGATCAGAAGTTGTACTTGCTTGCTACGGAACTGGATGCGAAGTCTAGATCCTCGTACAGGGTTGTTTGTGTCAATCCAATAACCATGCAGCGGATATGGAGTTCAGTCGAGTTTGGATGGAGCGGCGCGATAGCCAGTGCGAGCGTCGCCAACAACGTGTGCTTGATGCTCTGTGATGGACGCTTGTTTGTTGCGACAGGGGCAGGTACGATCGCCGCGTTAGAAGCCAAAAGCGGGGAGTTGCTGTTTCAGTGGAACTATGTGGACAAGAGCAGCAGTTCCTTTCGTCCCCTGTTGATTCATTTTAGGCGAAGTACGTTAGTGGCAACTCGAGATCTTGTGATTTGCAGTCCCAGCGATAGTCAACATACTTTTGCCATCGATTGGAATGATGGGCACCTGCACTGGAGCAGCGACGATGAACTGCTTGAGCGAAGTCCGCAAGTTGTTGGCGTTATCGATCACCAAGTCGTTTGTATTGGCGATCGGATCAGTTGGCTGAACGTGGATACGGGGCAAGTCGAACGAGTGGCCGAATTGCCTGCCGTCAGTGTTCCGCCCAGCGGCCATGCTGTGCTTTATCTCGATCAGATTGTTTGGACTAATGGTGAGACGATCTTTTCTCATCCCGCAATTTCTGCGGAGCCTACGCAACCGTACTCGATGCGACGCATGTCAGAACTTGATCGGATGAACTTCAAGTCGGCAGAGCCGCTTTCTTTTGCAATAAGCGACTCGGTGCTCAGCATCGTAACGCCATCGCTCTGGCAAGCGTATCGGCTCCCTGAGGCGCGTTAGCAATATCAGACAGAGCGACCTATTCAAGCGACGATTGATTGGAGCTAGCGGCGGTTGGCTTCAATGGAAATACCGTCAAAGCGGACAGTGCCTGTGGCACCAAACAGACCAATTTGGACAATCGCTTCTCGACATCGGGGAGGGACTCGGACGACTTGTTGATCCACTTTCCATTTCGTTGTCCCCGTGTAAGGTCCCAGCCAGTAGGTGCCGATTTGTTCGCGATTCTCGTCCAACAACAGGATGTTGATGATAGGCACATCGGTAACGGACTTGCCAGGCTTGACGTCTTCAGCGATCGCTGCACCTCGGATCTTGATCATTGGCGTTTCGCGTCCATCTAGCTTGAAGCCCTGGATCAAGAGCGACGGGAGCTCTCCCTTTTGGCTGCTGAATTCCACGCAACGTTTGCCGAATGGGGATTTGGGGTCGTCGACCAGTTTGGCGTTGAACTCGTAATACCAGCCTGGGATGTAACCGGGCGTAACCACTTTTTCCTCGAAGTCGCCGTTGACAATCTGCACGCCTTTGACGTCTTTTGCTTCACGTTTTGCTTCGGCTTCGCCCGTCATGGGAACAAACAAAGTGGGCCGGACCGAGAGGCTCTCCAGCTTTCCGTCACGTTTTCGGAAAAGGTGCAAGAGTTGTTGATGTCGCTTGCCGACCGGGATGATCATGAGCCCCCCCTCCTCTAATTGTTCCAGCAGCGGTTGCGGGACCTTTTCAGGCGAACAGGTCACAATAATTTTTTGGAAGGGTGCCTTCTCTGGCCATCCTAAATAGCCGTCCCCGATTCGGGTGTAGATATTCTCATAACCTAGGCCTTTGAGAAACTGACTCGTTTCGATTCCTAACTGTTCGACAATCTCGATCGTGTATACCTCTTTGACCAACGGCGATAAGACGGCAGCTTGATAGCCACTCCCGGTGCCAATCTCCAACACTTTGTCGGTGGGCCGCGGATCGATTGCTTCGGTCATCACCGCAACGATGTAAGGAGATGAAATGGTTTGGGCTTCGCCGATCGGTAATGCTTTGTCATGGTACGCTTGATCGCGAAGCGCGTCCGGGATGAAGGTGTGGCGAGGCGTAAAGCGAATCGCTTCTATCGCGCGTGGGTCTTTCAATCCGCCCGGAATCAAGATTCGGTTGATCAGCTCGTCACGCTCTGCCTGCAACAGGCCTAACTCGCTGCGTACTAGCGAAGGCAATTTGGCCTGAATGCGTCCGGCGACTGCTTCCACCGACAAATCTAGCTTCTGCTCTTTGACCGGCGCAGCGGCCGGAGGCTTGACGGGTGTTTTCTGAGCTGGCGGCTTGGTTGGCAATGCGGATTGAGGGGGCTGTTGGGCCGCCGCTGGCGAGCATTGGCAGACCAGCGATACCACCGTTAATCGCAATATTTGTCGAAAGTTCATAAGAAAATGCCTCGCGAATGTTTAAAGTACCAACATCACCAAGTCTATCATAATTACCTGAGTTTGGATCATCACCCCGCATGCCCCAATCCGCAAAGAACTGGAAGTGGAATGAGGTGAGTCGCAATACCGTCAAGCTTTTGGTCCGGTGCGAATGCCTGTTGCAATATCAACGTTCCTCGCACGGAGGAGGTTTGTATCGATTTTACGGTTGAGGTTTAGCAGCTTGAGAAAACGTGGCAGGGGCAAGCTGCAAATACCGATGCTGGACAATGCGGAAAAGGGAGTTTCCATTCTATCACATGGCGCAAGTTCTATGAGTACGTTCACGACGCGGATCCACAGCAAGCTCGTAAACATTTTGACCACGACACGTCCAGGAATCAGGCATCGATTTCTGCTGGTCGGAGGAGTTGCCACCGCAGTCATGCTGACGTCGTTATCGAGCGTTCCCGCACAAGAACGCTGGCATACGAGCGTTCCGTTTTACAACCCTTCTAATCCTAGACCTGATTTGCTGCCTCGCGGGTTGTACAACGCCTGGGTGCCTTATCGCAAGGAGTACAATCGCCCTTCCTACTTGGGTGGACTAGCGGCTCATGTGATTGAACCCACCAGTCAAGAAGCAATGTCCTGGGAAGAGAATCATGCGTTGGGTTACTACAAGACCCACCGACCGACTCCGGTTCGCGGCTATTACTATCCTAAGCCTTGGGAAGTGCTCAATGTCGGCGCCCGGCCCTCGGGGGAAGAAGTAGACGATCGCTTCAAGCCCGCCGAAGAAAAGAATGAATTGGTGCCATCCAACCCATCGCCGGCGATTCAGCGTTACTAGGCTCATGGTGGATCATAGCCACCTTTGCTGAAGGGGTTGCAGCGCAGAATTCGCCATATCCCTTTGAGTGTGCCGAGGACAAAACCGTGCTTTTGCAACGCCTCGAGCGTGTAGGCCGAACAGCTCGGATAGTACTTGCATCGCGCTCCCAACAGTGGACTGATCCCACGTTGGTAAAACCGGATCGCGAATATCGAGGCGGTCACAAATAGTTTATTTAGCAAGCTAATCAAACGCATTCTTGAAATCATCTGGACGTAGGCAGTCGAATCCATTTACGATGCGGTTGCCAACAGGCTTTGGGCATTTCAGCAGCGCAAAACAAGGTCATTTGGCACGTTGGTTACGCAGCTTGCAATGGTTTTTTCTCAAGCGGTCACGATACTAGATGTTAAAGAAGAAAGCAGATCAAGGCAAATACGAGTCATTTCCGCGGCATCGGCGGATTGTGCTAGACATTTGCGACGCTTCGAAGACGGTCCCCAAGTTTGCGGTGGATCGGAAGATTCAGTTGGAACGAGTATTCCAAGCGAGGAAGTCTGCTCCAACACGAATCGGCTGGGCCGCTATTTTCGCTCGAGCGTACGCTTTGGTTGCTGCTGACGTACCCGAGTTGCGTCAGACTTATATTTCGTATCCATGGCCGCGGTTGTACCAGCACCCAACTAGTGTGATTAGCATTACGGTAAATCGATTTGACGAGAAGATCGGCTGTGACCGTTTATTGTGGGCTCGTATTCGCAATCTGGAAACGCTGTCACTGGCAGAAATTCAGGCCGCGATTGACCAGTATCAGCATGGGGACACAGCAGATTTGTTTCGCGACGGGCGTCGTTTGGAAGCGATGCCAGCGCCCCTGCGAAAGTTTTCATGGCATTTGATGATGCGATGGATGGGGCGTAAGCGGGCTCGTTTGTTAGGCACGTGCAGCTTGTCGACACTAGCGACTTACGGCACAACGAATCACGCGCATCCTTTGATAGTCACCACTTCGTTGAGCTACGGTCCGCTAGATGATAACTACTGTAGCCAAGTGACCTTGCAAGCGGACCACCGTGTTGTGGATGGAGCTGTTGTGGCTCGTGCGTTGGTAAGTCTGGAAGAAGTATTGAACAGCACCGTGGTGTCCGAGCTTACCAAACGAGTGGGGCAACAACGCAGCGGGGCGCGTCTTGCTGGCTAGGGTGCATTGGCCTGCAGCGATTGTTGCAACCAAAAACGTTGGGCTTTGGTCAACCATGGCTGATACTGCTGGGCAAGATTGGGATCGGTTTCGATTTGTTTCTGCGCGGCGGCCAGCCAATCTTGAAAAAACTGGACGGCTTGTCGACTGATGCGACGTTGCTCGTTGAATTCGATATAGGTTGGAGCCGTGCTGGCGATGCGATAGCTGTCTGGATAAGCGGTCACGACGCGTACCAACATCCACCCGCTTTCTTGGTAGGGTAGCTCAGGGAATTTTCCTCTCCGTGCATGTTCTTCAAGTTTCGCTTGATACATGGTCTGCCCATTGAAGATGACGTCCAAATAATCGACCTCTTCACGAACCGTCAGGTCCGCTTGCAAGTCCGCGTAGACGCTTTGACCGCCCTGCCCTGGCAAAATAGTTCCTGGGGGTAGGCCATTGACGGTCAGCCTAAGCAGAGGCCCGTTGGTCACAAAGGTGAAGCCATGTTTGAAGTTCTTCCACCAGGTTTCCGGGTTTTTGGGTTGGTCTGGGTCAATCCAGGTGTAGACGCGATTGTAACCCGCGATGGTTTTGCCTTGGGCATCGAAATGGCTGCCTGCTGACGGGGTAACGCGAAATCCGGCTTCGAGTAGTTGCCAATAGATGAACTCGACCAGCCGTCCCAATCCTTTGACTCCAGTAAACCTTTTGGGGTCAGGATTATAAAAGGCGTGTTGAACGTTCAGCGAGGCACTTCGCTGCAGATGACTTGAGAGGATTTGAACGGCGTCAGGTGGAGCGACGGCCAGCAGAATGGGCAGATCGCGTTGCCACAGTTCCGAAAACTCGACGGTCCACTGTTCTCGATCCAAGTCCTGGAAGTGTTCCAGGAAGTCGAGGGCGTTTGTGGCTGCCGCGATCGATTCCGGCAACTGCGCGTCAGCAGATGCAGGATGCAAAACGATCGACATGCCGCCGCTGGCGGTGGGGATGACAAACGAGTTCAGGGTCGCCGCCAGCGTGTCGGACGTTGCTGCGACGACTTCCGCATCGGCCGAAAGGTCGTTTCTCGCCAAGCTGACGCTGAGGTTGAGTGCATCGGCGGCCGCCCAACGACGTAGTTCCTTGTTAGGCAGCGGGCTGGCTAAATCGCCGCTGAACCAATTCAGCTTGTTCATTTTGGTAGAATGGACAAACATGACGTCGAATTGGTCTTGAGCGTACTTATCGAGCTGAAAGCCGCCTTCGATATCGGCGAACTCGATCCCGCGTGAGGCCGTAAACTCATATTCACCGGGAGCCGGCTTGAGTTTTACGGTATCTTCGAAGAGGATCGTAAAACCGCTGACAAGATTCGCCCTTGATTTTGGAAATCTTTTGGGAGCTTTCGTCGGTTCGACTCGGCAAGAAACCGGCTGGCCCGTATCTTTGTCGATAAAATTTAACTGCAGCGATTGAGCTCGCAGGCTGCTTGCGATTAAGCTTACGGCAGTTAAGACGACTATTGATTGTTTTCTGAAAACGTACATGGCAGACGACTACTACAAAACGTTAGGTGTATCGCGAAGTGCTTCCAGCGAGGAAATAGCTAAAGCATACCGCAAGCTAGCGCGGAAGTACCATCCTGACTTGAATCCTGATGACGCTTCGGCAAAAAAACGATTTCAAGAGATTCAAACTGCGTACGACACGCTCAATGAACCCGAGAAACGCAAGCTTTACGATCAATTCGGGCCGGCTTATGAACAAATGGGTGCTGGTGCAAATCCCTATGCTGGCGGAAATCCGTATGCGGGAGCTGGTGGAGGTGCGGCGTTTGATTTTGGTGACATCTTCGGCGGCGGCAAACGCAGTGGCGGCGGCGGATTTGGCGGTATCGATTTGGAAGATTTGATGCGGCAGTTCGGCGGTGGCGGCGGGCGCGGTTCAGCTCGCAATGCGGCTCCGGCCGGCGGCGATCTCAATGCAGAGATTGCGATACCACTCAAACTAGCTGTCTCGGGCGGTACCACTTCGTTGCAAATCGATCGCGGCGGCAAGCTGGAATCGATCGAAGTCAAAATACCCGCAGGGATTCGCGATGGGAAAAAAATCCGATTGCGTGGGCAAGGTGAAAAAGGGCTAGGTAGTCGAGCGGGAGATTTGCTGCTGACGGTTCGTTTCCAGCCGCATCCTAACTATCGCGTGGACGGGGATAACCTAGAACTTAAGCTGCCCATCACGCTGGGAGAAGCCATCCACGGCGCCGCGGTTGATGTTGCCGCTCCAGGCGGCACCGTTACCCTGAAAATTCCTCCGAACTCCTCCAGTGGCAAGCGATTGCGGGTCCGTGGACAAGGCTTGCCTAAACGAGAGGGGGGAGCGGGAGATCTGTACATCGAGCTGATGATCAAATTGCCAGAAGCCCTGGATGCTCAGGCACTGGAAGCCATTTCGATGGTAGAAAAGTCATACTCGCAATCGGTCCGAAAAGACATCGCATGGTGATGCGGCATCTAACCATGCATGCCATCGCGACATAGAAAACAATGATGAATCCCAAGGGCGATGAGCGTTTTCCGGCTAAGCTGCGACTGAAGTTAAAGCGTGATTTTGACCGCGTATTCAAGGCGGGCAAAGTGGCAGCCGACGGCGTGCTTGTAGTCCATGCGGTGGCGAATGAATTGGACTACAGTCGGATCGGTATCTCCATCGGCCGCCGATATGGAAAAGCTCATCAACGCAATCAGTTCAAGCGTTGGTGCCGAGAAGTCTATCGCAAACATCGCGGACAACTACCTGTCGGGTTGGATTTGGTGGTTCGGGTGAAGGCACATGCCAAGCCGAACTATGGCCTGATTGAGCACTCGATGCCGGGCTTGATCCGGAAAATAGCTAAGCGTCTGGCCCGAGAATAGTTTTCAATGGAGGGTTTCTCCGACTAGTCGGAATAATCGATCTATTCCGTAAAGCTTGCCGACAAAATGGTCGCGAGTTGTTGCTCACCACAGGCCTACGGATTGTTTATGAGGCAAAATTGGAAACTATGCCTCATCGACAAAATGCTCTGCAGACCGATTCTCTCGCAAAGGGGATCGGTTTTCTCGCCGTCGCGAACCTAGCGCAACGCGCTATCGGTTTTGCGCGGAATTTGGCATTTTGCTACTTTTTAAACAAAAGCGAAGTTGGCGTTTGGGCGTTGGCCAGCAGTTTTTTCGTGCTAGCTGCACCGCTATCCGTTCTCGGTCTACCAGGTTGCTTTGGCCGTTACGTGGAAACGTTTCGCCAGCAAGGACAACTCTATAGCTTTGTCCGTCGAGGGTTAGCGATATCCATCGTCGGCGTGCTGCTACTGAGTTTTATTCTGCTGGGTTTTTCCAGCCCCATGTCTAATTTAATCTTTGGGCATGAAATCGAGTTCAGCCAGATGCTGCTGGTCATCGTGACGCTGGTTGCCGTTGTCGCATTCAACACCGTGATGGAATTGCTGAGCGGATTGCGTCAACCGACGGCGGTCTCGCAAATGCAATTAGTAAGTTCAATTGGCTTTTCGGTCCTCAGTCTTCCGCTGGTGATATGGCAGCCTCAGTGGACTACCGTCGTGGCCTGCTTTGCCATCTCGATGGCCATTGGCATTGTGCCTGGGATTTACCGTTTGCGTAAACGCTGCCATTCTGCCTTTCAAGCCAAAGATATCGTTCATCATCGAACCTTTTTACTGCGAGTGGCCCCTTTCGCAGTGACGGTCTGGCTAACCGATTTATTGACTAACTTATTCGATGTGGTGGATCGATATATGTTGCTGCATATGGCTAGTAACGACAACGCGATCAATCAAGGGCTCGTAGGTCAGTTTCACACCGCTCGCATCTTGCCCGTCCTCTTCTTGTCGTTGGCGTCCATGATGGCTGGTATGTTGCTGCCGTATTGGAGTAGTGACTGGGAATCGGGGAAACGCGATAAAGTTGAAAGGGATTTCAATATGTCCGTTAAAATGGCGTCGCTGTCGAGCTGGTTGATTTCATTGATCGCGATCTTCTTTTCGCCATTGTTGTTTGAGTTCATCTTTCAGAATCGTTACACGATTAGCCAAGTGTGCTTTCCGTTGGCTTTGACGCACTGCGTTTTTGCAGCGATCGTGATGTTGCAGTGCTCCGCGATGCGCTGCGTAGAGGCTAACCGTTATTCGGTGATTGTTCTCCTATTTGCCTTTAGCGTCAACGTCGTCGCCAACTACTATGCAGTCCCGGTGTACGGAGTGGCCGGGGCGATGCTGGCTACCTTGGTAGCTACTATCGGAATGATGGTCGTAAATGCCAGTGTGCTGTCCAAGTTCGCTATCAAGCCGGACCGGCAGACGGCTATGCTGATGTGCCTGCCTATCGCAATCGTTTTTCCATTTCTGCTGAATGTGTTTTTGTTGGCCGGACTTTTATTGATCGCAGGTCGAACCGATTGGATTCTTGATGCTAAAGATCGAGAGTCGTTAGATTCGGCCTTACTGCCGCTGCTAAATCGATTTGGCATTCGGCTGACATCTTTGTGGCCTGTGAGCCTGGGCGATCATCCTGAAGCGGTATATGAGGGGTCTTCCTAGGTCCGTTCCCAGCGGATGACCTTGTTTGGCGAAATCAGCTTCTATCTGCGAGAAGCGAGGGCTGAAGACTGGTGGGCAGCGATGCTACTACCCGGGACTGCTGTTACCCGTGAAGGAATATACTTTTCAGAGCTATCATGTTTCAGTAAACATAGAGGTCGCAGCCGAATCGCGCAAGCCATCCGATGTTTCCAGTTAACCACAGTTCTTTGCCGTGCAGTTCGATCTGCCCAGTAAAAATCGGTACGTCGTTTTCCTAAAGAGAGCGTCGCTCGGTTGCAGGAATCGCAAAGTGCTACTCTTGCGCAAATGGTAAACTGCTGACTCAGATCAGCGGCCTAAGCATTAAAACCGCTTGCTTACCCAATTCGGCGAGTCGTGGGTTATCCATGAACTGGATTGACGGTGGTAGAGGCTGCTATGAGTTGCATCGATCCGCTCGCAGCACCAGCGATAAGAGGGCAGACAAACTCGAGGTTCTGCAAACGTGCGATGGAGTTTGTCGAAAGTTGTGTGCTTGGTGTGATATGACACCACAGGTGCCATATGCTCTTTCAAGAACGCCCGACTTCTTAGAAGGCGGTGATTTCGTCGCAAGTAGCTAGCTCGCAATTGGAGCTAAGCGGCCTTTGAAAGCCTAGGGAGCGAACGACTTCGAGGATCTCGCTGCAAGTTGGGAACATGCGCCCGTTCTTGCGTTTGTATTCATCCATAGCTTTGATAAATACCTCGTCGATATCGGCCCCTTTGCCTGGATTGGTGTAGCCCAGAAGATCGATGACCTCGAGGATTTCACTGCAGGTTGGGAACATGCGTCCATGCTTGCGTTTGTAGTTATCAACCGCCTTCATGAATTCGACTTCATCGTTGGAGTAGTCGCGTTCACAAGTCGTTGGGTCGATTTGTCGGCGGCGGTCTTTTCTGCGCTTTTCGACGTTGCCTGAATTGCGAGTTACATTGACCACTCCATGTTCGTCACGACGTTCGCCACGACGACGGTCAACGGTAACGATACTTTCACCAGCGCGAAACTCAGTAGACATGAAAAACCTTGCGAAAAGTCAGGGTGATGAGTTGATCGGGCTAAATCCTGTAGATTGATTTACCCATCAGAAGTTACCAGCGCGGAAAACTTGAAGCCTTCGTGGCTTTAGAAAATCTCGTTAAAGCTTCGCTAGCCGGCTCATCTTTGGCTGGCTGTGAGGGTGGTAACGGTTATTCGCCCAGCTTTCCGGTAGTCCAGCAGCTAGGCCGCGGCGTTTAAGCCAGAGTCGCGTGATTTCAGTCCGCAGTGAGTCCAAGTCCGGCAACGTTAAATGCTCTAGTGCTTTGTCACAGCTAATTTTCAGGGTACGACGGACTTCCAGCACGTCGAAGTTAACAACATTTCACCGACGGACTGGAAGTCCGTTGTACAATTCGACGCTCACTTCAAGCTGTAGCAAAGCACTAGGATGCACTTTAGGGCATAGAATGAACTAACGCAGAATCTCGCGTTTGCGGCTGACATAATCCCAGACAACAAAGCGATCGAGGTCGTTGCCAGAGGTGAAAAAGACTCGGCCTTTCGTTGATTCGGCTAGTCGATAGGCAAATCGGATATCCTCTTCGCTTTGCGACCAACTGGGAACCAGGAACATGTTGATGGTAATGCCATCGCGGGCGCATGCGATTCCTTCCTGCATCGTGGCCTTTTCCGTTCGTTCGTCGGGTGGATACAGCAAGTACAGCATCTCGTCTTCGAAGTGGGCTGTCGGCAGCCCATCCGTGATCAAGATGATTTGCTTGTTGACTGTATCGGCGGTAGCCAAGTTTTGCCGAGCCAGCCTCAGGGAATGTTGGATGTTGGTAAAGTGTGGGTGGATTTGAAATTCATTGATGCTTTCATCGCTCATATCCGCCTTCAATCGTACCCACGGATTATGTACCGTCACCGGTTTGGGCATCAAATCGATGATGGCACCAGGCTGGCACATTTTGGCGAACGTGTACATTTCAATGAATCGCAAAAAATCACCCGGATACTCGCGACTGATTAGGCCTTGAAGTGCCAACGCCATGCGTTTTACGTTCATATACTGACCGTCATATCGCATGGAGCCGCTCATATCCATGATTACGACTGTGGCGCATTTTGGATTATTGCGAGTGCGATGGACTTCAAGATCCCCACTGCGCAGTCGCACTGGATTGGCGGTTGGATCGCGAAGCAAGGCATTGATTACCGATTGTGTTGTGTCCAGGTTGGCCAACGAGTCTCCAAACTCGTATTGCTTGGTCGATGGCAGTTCGACCGCGCCGTCCCCGACAATTCGCCCCATATGTCGGCCACTGCGGGAAGCCTGCAGATCACTGAAAATTCTCTCAAGCAGTTTCGCCTGGAAAATCTTGTACGCTTTGGGAGTTAACCGATAGCCACCGTCGCTTTGCCGGTCGAGACCTTGGCGTTCGGCAAGCTCACGGACGTAGTTCTCAATTTGGTTACGCAGTTCTTCCAACTGTTGCATGTCGCCTGGTTCAGCGTACTTTGCCATGGCCTCCATATCGATGATACCGATTTGAGCGGTCTTCTCGGCTTCCTTTAATTGCCGCAGTAGTTCGTCGATCTCCTCCAGTTCTTTTTTGATTTCCAACGCTTGCGGAATCGTCATTGACTCATGTCCGAAGAAGGCGTATTTCGATGCGAGTTCTTCGATCTGGTACTTGTTGCCAAGTGCGTCAATTGTCCGCATGATATCGCGAGCGGCTGTTCCTGCGTCGTTATCCGACTGGTACCATAATCGTTCCAGTTGATAGATTTGCTCGCCACGAACTGCAGATTGAAATGGGCCGCGCAGTGGCTTTGGTAGCTGAGCAGCACTGGCGGTTTTGCGAAACTCCTTGTCCACTTTTTTCACGACGGAATCGGTTTCGTATTTCTCTAAGATCGCTCGTTTCCGCTGTTCCAGCATTGCCGTCAGCATGTCGATGCTAGGCCCTAGATTGGCGATTTGACTGGGATCTAGATGAACGGCACGAGCAAGTTCTTCATCGGTCAACTCTCGTTGCTGGCCGAATGCCAACGCATGTTCAAACGCTCCAGAGACCAAGTCTGGGGGGGGCTCGGTTGGAGATGGAAATTCGGTCGGGTTGTACTTCTGATAAGTGTGAACTACACCGCCTAATGTGTTGCGTTTTGCCATGCTTGTTCTCGTTAGAATTCGTAGTGAATTTTGCCGCGTTTGGCGGCTCTGGAGATTCGATCCATGCTGTAGAGGCCGGCCAGGACGAATTCAACGCACGATGCGCGAACGGCAGGGTTCTCGGTCGCATTGACATCGAACGCTTTGTCCCAAACTGGCGGTACATGTTTGAGGCGTTCGGCGTATCCTTCGCTGGGCAACATGTCGCCGACTTCGACACGAACACCCTTACTGAAGATCTCGGAAATCTCATCCAACCCAAACTCATCTACATACTTTTTGAAGACTTCCTTGATCGCATTGGCAATTAAGGCATCCAAGATTTGACGTTCGCTCATTTGATGCGAGCCCATCATATCCACTTCAAGTTTGCCCAGTGACGATGCGTATAGATGGCCAAGGTCGCTAATACGCGGCACTGCAACGGTTTCACCGAGCACCGCTGCGCGTTGACGTGCCGATGCGATCATAACGCGATAGTTGGCTAAGGAGAACCGAGCCGAAACACCCGATGCTTGATCCACGTATTTGCTACGTCTCGCTTGCATCGTGATCTCCTCAATGATCTCCGCCATAAAGTAAGGGACTTGCACAGGATAATCGCCCGATAATTCGTGCGAGACCTCTTGTTGCAAGATCTCGATTCCCATATCGCGGTCGTCAGGATAGTGCGTTTGGATGATACTGCCAATTCGATCCTTCAACTGTGGAATGACCTTGCCACTGCGATTGTAAGTCGAAGGATTCGCTGAGAATAAAATGAATACGTCTAAATCGAAGCGAATTGGATAGCCGCGAATTTGAACATCACGCTCTTCCAGAATATTGAATAAGCCCACCTGCACCAGTTCATCCAATTCGGGCAACTCATTCATGGCGAAAATGCCGCGATGCATGCGAGGGATCAGTCCAAAATGCAGGGCTTGTTCGGTACCCATCCCCACCCCTGCGGTTAGCATCGAGGGGTCGATCTCACCGATGATGTCAGCGAATTTGGTTCCGGGACTGAGACGCTCAGCGTAACGGTCGTCACGATGCCACCAACCGATTTGAACATCTTCTGGTGAGTGATTGGACAGATACTCTTTGCCGGCTGATGTAATGGGAGCCAGTGGATCTTCATGTACCGGACAGTTAGGTGCTTTTAAGTAAGGCACCCATTCATCCAGAAAACGCACCAGCAATCGCATCAGACGACTTTTCGCTTGACCCTTCTCTCCGAGAAACAACATGTCGTGTCCCGAAAGGATAGCGATGTTGATTTCTGGAATCACCGTGTTGTCATATCCAACAATGCCCGGAAAAAGCTCTTCGTTGGCCGCCAGGAGGCGCAGGAAATTATCCCGCATTTCTTGCTTAACAGTTTTGCTTTGCCAACCACTAGCGACCAGTTCAGATAGGTTTGATGGCAAAGACTCAACAGATGACATAGTCTGGCTCACAAAAGACTCCTTGTAGCCTGTTCGAAAATACGACGGCAAACGACGCATGCACACAACGATAGAGGCTGGCAACCGAAAAGCAACTCGGCGAATCCGCCACCAGCAAGAACCGTAGCACTCCTCTAGTCTATCATGCTTGGCTAGTCTCCGTTCCAGCAATCGGTCGGCTGTACACAAAACCGATGCTGTTTTCTAGCCGCTACATTGATTGCATTGCTGAATTCCACCTCGACCGGCGGTAACCGCAACCTGGAGTCGCCAGCAGATCGCTAAGCGTATTTAGAGTGTCCGTCGTGTGCTTTGATCATGGCCAGCATCCCACGGATCTCGCTGAGCGTGGGGTCGGTCGAACTGTCCCGAAGAATTGCGGTGTCTGCCAAGGCCGACGATTCATCGGGGCCATTTGCTTCAAAGGCGAGAAGCGGTTCGGGGGCAAGGCCAAGGGATTCTTCGTCGTCACGAACCAGCAATGGCGACAGATTGACTCGCTCGGAGCGAGACCTGCGTCGTCGGGGATCAAGCAACCGATAGGCCGATGTTAATATGGAGGCAACATGCGAGCTACCATCGTAAAACATCATGGACATCGCGAGTTCGCGGCGTTTGCGAACCTGTCTGGTCGCTGCATTGCGAATCGATTCAACCGACGATTCACGCGTGCGGACTTCCAGCAAGCGATAATCTTGGAGCGATTGAGCAGGATTAGGACGAACAACTTGTTCTATAACGGCGTTCATGATGTTTTCTTTATTTGGTACCTCCTTACACCAGTGGGCTTCAAACCCAACGGCCGGAAAAAAGTTCCGAGCCGATTCCGGGCAGACCAAGACGCGAGGCCTTTCGACGCGAAAATTGGGTCTGCTACAACAGTCATATCGACCAATCATAGTTCGATTAAAGACTGAATTGGTTCACTGGATTAGCCGCAAACCGGTCGCTTCTGCTCAGAGGGTGTTTAGTTTGCCATTGAATGAATTCTGCGAGTTATTCGCATCCCCGTCGCGAATATTTGCCACACGCAATTTTTCTTTTTGACAGTCCGGCAAAATGCGGATTTTGACCTGAGAGGTTAGTTTTCAAGATTTGGGCGCTTTACGCGAACTAATTTGGCCTACAGTGTGTAGGTAGAAGAATCAGGAGCCCCCCCAGGTGGGCGCCCGCTCCCAAATGGCTACTGAGATTCTGTTTATCTATCCAACGTTCACGTCGATTCTTTTTTGTAGTGCTTCAACATGAGTCAACAAACTCCCCAAATCGAGCTCACGCCACAACAAATGGGCAGTCTCCTGCTGTTTGGCTTGGCGGCAATGCTGATCGGTTACGTCGTGGTGACGGGCATGTACTCGGTTTCCGCTTCTGAGCAGGCTGTCGTGCTGCGTTTTGGAAAGTACCATCGTACGGTTGGACCAGGCTTGCACTTTAAAGCCCCGTGGATCGATCAAAGGATTGTCGTCGATCAATCCGAGCGGTCGTTGCGACTTCCTCATCCCGACGCTGGCCCCGATAATTTTCGCAAGACTTCCACCGCTTACTCCGACCAAGAAGACAAACTGATCCTCACGGGCGACCTATTCGCCGCAGTCGTCGAGTGGACCGTCGTGTGGCGTGTCACCGAACCCAAAGACTACGTTATCAATTTTGCTGGCGATGAAGGTGAGGTAAAAGATGTGATCGTGGCGGTTTCTCGCAGCGTGATGCATCGCGCAGTGGGCGATTATTCCGCCGAGGAGCTGCTAACCGGCAAACGTGAAGAGATCACTCAAATCGCGCTGAAGTCCCTGTCGGAAAGATTGGCCAGCTTTGGTAGCGGAATCTCGATTACTGATCTGCAAATGCAACGCGTGACCCCTCCTGAACGCGTGCGTCCAGCATTCGACGATGTCAACGCTTCGATTCAGCAGCGAGATCAGTCGGTCAATGAAGCCTACCGCGAACGCAATCAGTTGATCCCTACCGCGGAAGCTCAGCGAGATCGCTTGATCCGCGAGGCGGAAGGCTATGCATCGCGTGAACTGGCTGAAGCTCAAGGGGAAATCTCTGCACTGCTGTCGAAATATGAGAGCTACAAACTCGCTCCCGAGATTACTCGCAAGCGAATGTATATCGAGATGATGGAGAAAGTGCTGCAACAAAGCGGCCCGAAAATCATCCTCGACAGTAACGTCAACAGCCCGCTACCGCTGTTGAATTTGTCACCCAAGGCCCAATAAAAAACGGCAGGGCTCGTACTGTTAGAAATACCTCCTTCCAAGTCGTCATGGATTCCAAGTCATCATGGATCACCCCTTTATGAAATATGTCGTTTATTCCCTAGCTGCGTTGGCGATCGGGTTAATTATTGCGCCGTTCTTTGTGTTCATTGTCGATGAACGCGAAATGGCTGTCGTGCTACGTTTTGGGAATCCAAAGGAGTCATATACCAGTCCAGGCATGTATTTCAAAATGCCTTTTATGGATTCGGTGCAACGCATTCCAAAGTACTTGCAGTTTTGGGGCGACGATCGCAACGATTTCTTGCCGGATCTGCCTACCAAGGACGACAAAAAAGTGGAACTGATCCCGTGGGCCGTTTGGAAAATCAACGATCCCAAGATCTTCGTGCAGCGTTTGCGAACGATGGACAATGCAGAACAACGTGTGGCTCAGATCGTGCGCAGTTCGATTCGCGATATCGTAACTCAGTATGATTTGGAAGAGATCGTGCGCAGTACCAATCGAGCGATCGAGACGGGCGAATCGGAAGTGGCGACGCCCGTCGAGGAACTGCCAGAAGGTATCGCCGCAGATTTGATCGAAACGGTGGCCGATAGTAGACCCAAAGGCGTGCGCTTTGGTCGAGCGGAGATTTTAAATCGCATCAAGATTGAAGCTTCACGTCGTTTGGCATCTACCGGAGGCGATACCGAGGCCGTTGGGCGAGGGCTTGAACTGATCGACGTCGGTATTTCAGAAATCGGATTCGTGGACAGCGTTCGCAAGAAAACATTCGATCGATGGGTCGCCGAACGCCAAGCGATCTCGGCTAAGAACATCAACGAAGGCGAACGGCTGAAAGCCGCAATCATTAACCAAACGAAGTCAGAGGTTGCGAGAATCGAGGGCGAAGGCCAGCAACGCTCCAGCGAAATCCGAGGGAAGACCGACGCCGAGGTTATCAAACGCTTTGCAGAAGCGATCGAGAGTACCGGCGACTTTTATGTTTTCGTACGTACATTGGAAGCCTACGAGAAATCGTTTACAGCCGATACCCAAATCATTCTTTCCACCGACAGTCCATTCTTTGGTTTGTTCAAAGAAATGGAAACTCAATCGGCACCGTGACGCTAGGGCAGCGACATTGCAACGCTCTACGAGTCTTACTCGTCGGTGACGCAGCCTTCCGAAGCGCTCTTGACGTTCTTGATGTACTTATAGAGTGTGCCGCGAGAAACCTTTAAGGGGGGGGCTTGCCATTGTGCCAGACGGGACTTCATTTCTTCGTCGCTGACGGCAACGGAGAGTTCGTTCTTGGAAGCGTCCAGGGTCACGATATCGCCATCTCGAACTAACGCCAGTGGTCCGCCGACTTGCGCTTCGGGAGTCACATGTCCCACGATGAAACCATGAGAACCGCCGGAGAATCGACCATCGGTCAATAACGCGACGTGTGCTCCCAAGCCTGCTCCCATGATGGCTGATGTGGGCGTGAGCATCTCTGGCATTCCGGGGCCGCCTTTAGGCCCTTCGTATCGAATGATGATGACATCACCCTTTTGGATTTGTTTCTGTTCTAAAGCCGCCAGCATGTCTTCTTCACTGTCATAGCAGCGGGCTGGTCCGGAGAAGCGAAGGCCTTCTTTGCCCGTGATCTTGGCTACGGCACCTTCCGGAGCGAGATTCCCTCGCAGGATTTGAATGTGTCCGGTAGGTTTAATGGGGTTATTAACCGGTTGCACGATCTTTTGGCCTTCTTTCAAGCCAGGTAGATCTTCAAGATTTTCGGCTAAGGTTTTTCCTGTCACGGTCATGCAACTACCATCCAGGAATCCTTCGGCCAACAAATACTTCATGACTCCAGGCGTGCCGCCCACGCTGTGGAGATCCTCTTGAACGAACTTCCCAGAAGGCTTGAGGTCTGCGAGATAAGGAACGCGGTCGCTGACCTTCTGGAAATCATCGATAGTCAACGTTACGCCGACCGAACGAGCCATCGCCAACAAATGGAGGACGGCGTTAGTGGAACCGCCTAAAGCGATGATCACTACAATTGCATTTTCAAAAGCCGCGCGAGTCATGATGTCACGGGGCTTTAAATCCAGTTCCAGTAAGTTCAAAATCGCTTTGGCAGCGCGTTTGCATTCATCGACCTTGGCAGGGTCCTCGGCGGGAATCGAAGCCGAATAAGGCAGTGCCATCCCCATGGCTTCAATAGCGGAAGCCATAGTGTTGGCCGTATACATCCCACCGCAAGCGCCAGCTCCCGGACAGGACCGCCGAACGATTTCCGCGCGCGTGGCCTCGTCGATCTCGCCAGATAGGAATTGTCCATAGCATTGAAACGCCGACACAATATCCAACGATTGTCCGTTCCAGCGACCGGGGCGAATGGTACCACCATAGACCATCAATGCGGGGCGGTTTAACCGTCCCATGGCCATCAAGCAACCAGGCATGTTTTTGTCGCAACCCGGAAGCGCGATCAAGGCATCATACCACTGTGCTCCCATGATGGTTTCAATGGAGTCAGCGATCAGATCTCGCGACTGTAACGAAAAGCTCATGCCGTCGGTACCCATCGAGATACCATCGCTGACGCCCACTGTGTTGAACCGCATGCCGACCAAGCCGACTTCCGTAACAGCCGCTTTGACATGATTGGCTAGATCCAGCAAGTGCATGTTGCATGGATTGCCTTCGTACCAGACCGAGCCGATTCCCACTTGTGCCTTATTCATGTCCTCGCTGCTCAGACCGGTGCTGTACAGCATCGCTTGAGAAGCGCCTTGACTTTTGGGCTGAGTGATACGACTAGAATAACGATTGAGAGCTTTCGACATGGTAGGAAACTGGTCTGATGGTAGAAACGTGGTTTGTTCGGTAATTCGCCGATCGGATAAGATAAGTAGGATAACTGTTGCTTGAGCAAGCTCAATAGGCATCCCAACTAGAGAAGGACCCACGAGGAAAGTTCATGGCAAAAGATAGTCAAACGAAAAAAAAACAGGTCGTCATCATCGGCGGCGGGTTTGGCGGCTTGGCCGCAGCGAAAAAACTGCGTCACGCAAACGTCGATGTCAAACTGCTGGATAAAAGAAACTACCATCTCTTCCAGCCACTTCTGTACCAGGTAGCGACCGGTGAACTATCGCCTGCCAATATCGCTTCTCCGTTGCGGGGAATCCTTCGGAAACAAAAGAACACACAAGTCCTCATGGGGGAAGTCTGCGATGTGGACCTAAGGGCCAACACACTGAAACTGACTGAAGGGCAAGTAATTCCCTTTGATTATCTGATTGTAGCGACCGGTGCGACCCACAGTTACTTCGGCCGAGATGAATGGCAGCCTTATGCCCCAGGACTAAAAACAATCGAAGATGCCACAGAAATACGTAAACACATCCTGTTTGCGTTCGAAGAAGCCGAGAAAGAAAATGACCCGGTGAAACGCGACCAATGGATGACGTTTGTGATCGTGGGCGGTGGTCCGACTGGCGTGGAGCTCGCTGGGGCGTTGTCGGAAATTGCCAATCATACGCTGCGCTACGATTTTCGATGCATGAACCCAACTGATACAAAAATCCTATTGGTCGAAGCTTCCGAGAATCCGCTGGACATGTACCCTGAGGAATTAACGAAGAAGGTGAGGCAAAACCTGACCGACTTAAAGGTCACTTTTGTCAATAATTCGAAAGTCACAGATGTTTGCGCGGACCGAGTGCTGATTACCGCCAAGGATGGAACTGTTCGCGAAGTGTTGACCAAGACGGTGATTTGGGCTGCTGGAGTCTCCGCCACACCGCTTGCTAGAAAGCTGGGGGAGGCGTCAGGCGCGAGTGTGGATCGTGCGGGGCGGGTGAGTGTGCAGCCTGATTTGACGCTGCCCAATCATCCGCATGTGATGGTGATAGGGGACATGAGTCATTTCCCAACCGAGGAAGGCCGACCATTGCCCGGACTTGCTCCCGTTGCGATGCAGCAAGGCCAATTCGCCGCTCGGCGAATCGAAGATCTGATCCGAGGGCGAACCTCCGCAACGAAATTTGAATATAAGGACCGTGGATCGATGGCCGTTATCGGGCGGTATCATGCCATCGCACTAGTAAAAGGATTCAAGTTCAGCGGCCTGTTTGCATGGTTCCTATGGATCTTCATTCACATACTCATGATCACGCAGTTCCGCAATCGTCTGCTTGTCGCGATGCAGTGGGGCTGGAACTTTTTTAGTCGCGATCGCTCGGCACGATTGATCACGGGGGAAGCTCCGGAGTGACTCGAAGGCCCTGGCGTTGGCTTATGCTTGGCTGGAGATCACTGCGTAAAGATTTAGGTCTTCGCGGCCGCCCAGTAGTGCAAACAATTGTCGAATCTTTTCATGAGCGCCGCTTAACTGCGTAGCGTAGTCATTGGGACTGACCGACGGCATGACGTAGTAATGCGGTTCGGATGTCGTAAACGATAACTGCTCTTGCGGAGATGCTGGCAGAGGCCAGCGGTCGGATTGATCTGACAGATTCACATAGAGGCTTTGGCGTAAAATCGAATCATCAAACAACTTGGCGTTCGAGTTGAATACGTGATCAAAGACAATTTCAACGGTTGAATCATCGGCCAGCAGCAGCGTTGAATGGAGTTGTTCGCCCAGCGCTTTGATTTCGGTAACGCCATAACCCACTAGCACGTTGGCAGCTACTTTTGGCTTGCTGGCCGCTTGGGAGATGTCTTTGAGAAACGAGTTGGCGGCGGATTGTTGATGGGGGCGTACTAGCCAAATGAGTGTTGTCGGGCTATCCCAATTCAGTTGGTAATACTCCTGGAAGAATCGCTGGCTGTCCTCGTGGAAGTCAACGAGCAAAGTTTTCTTCTCCAAAAAACGACGTTGTTCAAATCGGTCATCGAGTGGGAATTCGTTTAGCAAATTTGCTTCGCAGACCGATTGTCCAATAGCCTGAGTGCCTCCTGGTCCAAGCCCTTTCTTGCAGCCCGCATAGCCTCGGCAGTCAATGATGACGTCGGCACGCGAGGTGTAGCGTCCGCGATTTCTCGAGTCCACCGCAACATAAAATTCATCGTTGCATCGTTCCTGGATGTCAGTTAGTTCGTCGAAGTGGAAATTAAGCCGCCCGACGGTTGTAACGGGAGTATTGAATTGTACGTGGTCGTGCAATAGGTCCGTCTTGGCCAGGGGCGTTAAATAGCGAGATTCAAACTCAGCTCCAGTCCAGACAGCGTTGCCATCGGGTTTAACGATGGATTCATCTTGAGCGGCCAAAGCAGCCCAACCCAGCGGGGTCGTTAGCTGATCCACGCTGGCCTTTAGAGTGCGCTGGTGCCAACGTTTCATGCGGCGCGCCGGACGGCCGTTATCAAAGAGCAGTACATCATAGCCCAAAAAACGAGCGTATAACGCCGCTTCGATACCGATTGGCCCGGCCCCTATAATCGCGATGGTGGCGGGCGATTCGACTTCTGCATCCCAGTTCATATCGATTGTTGTTCCGTAACGGTGTATGTTGAAGAACGCATAGCTGTACCGCGGAGGATAGCACCGCGACTTACATGGAACGGAGCTATGTCCAAAGGTGGATTGGTTTTATTGATAATCGCTTCCACAATCTGTGCGGTGGCTGGGGCTAAATGTAGCCCGCTGCGAAAGTGCCCTGAGGCAATGACAATTCGATCTTGATCGGGAAGTTGTCCAATGTAAGGCAAGCCATCAAAGGAGCCAGGACGCAAGCCTGCCCAAGCGTTAACAAAACTGCGTTCATTGCAAATCGGCATGGTGGCAGCAACCCACTCCTTTAGTTCCGCTACTTTTTCCGGAGTGGTGGTCGCATCAAAGCCCACTTCTTCTTCGCAAGAGCCAGCCAGTACGTGACCGTCGAGACGCGGTACAAAATAGCGATGGCCGTCATTGATGATACAAGTAAACGGTGGCTTAGCGAACTTGTACAGCAACATCTGGCCACGGACTGGCAAGATGCCAGTTTGGATGTTCAGATGCGCGAGCAGTGTTTGAGCCCACGCCCCGTTCGTGATGCAGACAAATTGCGACTGCCAAGCACCATCGAGCGTTTGGATATTGACTTGTTTGTTTGAATCCTGAGTCACACGAGTGATGTTGCAATGCTCCACCAGTTGAACACCACGTTGGCGGCAAGCGGCCACGAGTCCTTGGACAAGTCGTGGATTGCGAACGGTGCATTCGTCTAGAGTGAACCATACGTTCATCTGTGCGTTGTTGGCACGCAGTTTTTCAACCATCCCAGACAAATCAGGGTGGAGCGAGCTCAAATGTCCAAGTTCCCACCGCATATGCTCAATGCCCAATTCGTCCCAGTGCTGCTGTTGCGCCAGCAATGTGGCGGCTTCGCCAAGCGATCGGGCCAAATAGACCCCGCCGCATCGCCGAAACTCAGGATCAATACCGGTCTCACGTTGGATTCTCTGCGTCCATTGCGGGTAAAGTTGGTGCGATATGGACCTGAGTTGGTCGATTGGCTCAGAAGCTGCTACATGGTTTGCTGCGGCGGCAGGCAATATTCCAGCACCAGCCCAGCTTGACCCACCGCCAAAAAGTCCTTGATCGATCACGCGGACTTGTCGACCACTGCAAGCAAGCTGCCAAGCGACCGCAAGGCCAATCACACCGCCACCCACCACGGTGACTTCGCACGGAGTTTCAACGGAATAGGACATGGTTGGCGGAATGGCGCGGTGCAATACGTGGAATTTACGTGTATGCTAGAATTTCGGAACAAGCAGGATAGACTAATGAAACTTGACAGACGACGATAGCATGTTCAAGTCGGTTGCGAAGAGGTTTATTCCGCGAATCGCAAAAAACCGCAAGTGAAGGATCCCCTTTTTGGAGGCTACGGAATTGGTTGCCGCGTTTCTTTTGACGCGGTAGCAATTTGGTATAGTGTAGAACCATGGCCAAAGTTACCAGCGCACAATTTGTTGAACTCGCACATAAAAGTCAGTTGGCGGCTGAAGATGCGATCAACAAATGCGTTAATGAGCTGAAGGCGGTCAACCAAGGGGAATTGCCCGCTGATCCCGTGGAAGTGGCCAAGGCGTTCGAGAAAGCGAACTTGCTGACACGATGGCATTGCGAAAAGATGCTTCAAGGCAAATACCGAGGCTTCTTCTTAGGCAAACATAAGTTGCTAGGGCATCTTGGCTCGGGCGGTATGAGTACGGTCTATCTCGCGGAGCACATGGGGATGCATCACAAGCGAGCCGTCAAGGTTCTCCCAAAAAGCAAGCTGGGAAATAATTCATATCTGCTACGATTTCAGCAAGAGGCGAAAGCGATCGCTTCGTTGAACCACCCCAACATTGTTCGAGCCTACGATATCGATAATGAAAATGACACGCACTACATCGTAATGGAGTATGTGGAGGGGGCCGATATTCAGAACGTTGTCAAAAAAAATGGCCCATTGAGTTATGATCTGGCGGCAGATTACACGATGCAAGCGGCCGCTGGGCTGCAGCATGCTCATGAAATGGGGCTGATCCATCGCGACGTGAAGCCAGCGAACTTGTTGGTCAATCGCGAGGGGAAGGTTAAAGTCCTGGATTTGGGCTTGGCTCTGTTTGCTGATGAAGAGCAATCTTCGCTAACCATGGAGCATAACGATAAAGTGTTGGGCACCGCGGATTATTTGGCACCAGAGCAAGCCATCAATAGTCACAATATTGACTATCGCGCCGACATTTATTCGCTGGGCTGCAGCATGTATTACATGTTAACGGGACGCCCCCCCTTCCCCGAAGGAAGTATCGCGCAGCGGATTGCAAAGCACCAGAAAGTAATGCCCGACGATATTCGAAAGTTCCGTCCCGATTGTCCGGGTGAACTGGACGGAATCTGTGTCAAGATGATGCAGAAGGATGCTCGGTACCGCTATGCCGATTGCAATCAAGTAGTCGAAGTCTTGCAAAAATGGCTGACCAACTATCGCCAAAACGTGATGCCGGCGAAGGCAAGTTTGGGGGCTAGTGCAGGTGGTGGGACAGCCGTCCTCACGAAGATGGGTGACAGTTCAAACAGCATCTCGGGCACCTCGCTTTCCAGTGGCCGTAATCTGGCCTCCAGCAGCAGTGGCATTAATCCCCTGACGACATTATCGGCCAGCGACTCCGGCGTGCTGCGAAAGATAGCGGAATCTAGCGGCTCGTTCATCAGCAGCCAGATTGACTTGGAGAAAGACACCAATGCTCCGCTCGGTCACCGTCGGAAGGGCGGCTCGTCTAAGGACATCGCCAAAGAGCAGCAGAAGTCTGTTGAACGAATCAGCCAAATTGCTCAGGCCAATGCCAAACGCACACAAGCGGTACAGCAAAAATCTGCCTCCATCTCGCCGGGCCACTCTAATCCCTTGACCAAGCCCATTGGAGCTGGGGCGGCTGCCAACCAGCGGCCCTTCCCTACTTTACTGGTCACGCTCGCGGCGGTCGGAATGTTGATCGCCGCGGTGGTGCTTGGTTTCTTTATTGCCAAGTGGGTCGGTTAGCTCCAAAAGTTTTGGAGTATAATTGAGCAGAATCTTCGGTCCAAATTTGACCACAAGATCGTTCTACCTTTGGGAAAAGTGACGCTTATCAACGCCGGGCAAGTCGGGAAATCATGGTTAAATTGATGATGCAACCAAACTGGGCTGTCAAGTTTGCAATGATTCTTTTGACGTCGGCCGCAAGCAGCGCAGTTTGTCTCGCTCAAGCCAATACCGCATTGCAGCAGCAGTTTGCGGCATATCAGCAAAGTTTGGCGAAAGCCGGGGAAGCATTTCAAAAAAAGGCTTTTGATGATGCCGGCAAGGAGTTGGCCGGTGCCCAGGCGGTCATGAAGCAACTGTTGCTGGCCACGAAATCGACCTCTCAACGAAATGGCTTGAAGCCCCATTACGAACGCCTGTTGCAGGCGGCCTCAATGGTCAAAGGTAGTGGCGGTCAGGTACAGGATTTTCCTACCTGGGCTGATTTCGTAAAACAGTCTCTCGCGGAAAAGGAAAAGACCGATGACCAGCCGCTGACACCGGCAACGTCGACCGCTGGCGTTAGTTTCACCAAGGATATCGCGCCGATTTTGGTGCAACGCTGTGGGAACTGCCATATTCGTCGTACTTCAGGCCAGCTTTCGATGGCAACTTTTGAAGCGATCCAAAGGGGGGCTCGCGGCGTGCCGTTGATTACGCCAGGAAATGCGTCGGCTTCGCGAATCATGGAGGTCATTGAAGATGGAAGTATGCCTCCTCAAGGGAATCAAAAGATGACCCCGCAAGAGTTAGCGGCGCTTCGCAAATGGTTGGACGACGGAGCGGCCTTTGATGGCACCAGTTTGACGGCAAACATCAGCAATTTAAACGCTGCAGCCGCTCCCGAACGAGAAATGATGGCAGATGATTTTAAAGCGCCGGAGAAATTAACGGTCAGTTTCGCCCGCGATATTGCTCCTGTGCTCGCGGAGAACTGCAGAGGTTGTCATGTTGAAGCACAGATGGTCCGCGGGAACTTTAATATGAACACCTTCGCTCAGATGCGAAACGGTGGTGCTAGCGGAGTGGTGTTTCAGCGAGGTAAGCCCCAGGAGAGCCTTATTGTCCAGAAGCTGAGAGGTACCGCTGGGCAGCGCATGCCTGTGAATCGGCCCGCTCTATCTGAGGAGGTAATTTCTAAGTTCGAAACTTGGATCGCAGAAGGAGCAAGCTTTGACGGTCCAAGTGCTGACATGGCGATGGCTCGTGTCGCAGAACTGGGTTGGGTCGCCAGTGCAACGCCGGACGAACTGCGAGCCAAGCGATTGGAGACCGCACTAGCAAATTGGAAACGAGTTTACGGGGCGAGGGAGGCGTTTTCCTCTAGTGGCGATCATTTTGTGGTGCTGTCTGATACCAGCACTCAAACGGCTGAAAGAATCCAATCAATCGCTGCCGCGTTGCACGACAATTTGGCAGGAGCACTGGGCGTCAAGAACAAGGTCCTTTTCCCCAGTGGAGCGACGATCTTTGTTTTTGAAAAACGATACGACTACAGTGAGTTTGGAAAGATGGCTGAAAACCGTTCCTTACCTGCTAACTGGACTGCGCATTGGCGTAACGAAGGTGTCAATGCCTATGTCGCACTGACCATTGGAAGTTCAGACGATTCGGCGATCCAGCGAGACTTGAAAATCAACCTCGCATCATTATGGGCCAGCTCTTTTGAGGGCATGCCGCGATGGTTTGCGGACGGGATGGGGGCGTATGCTCATGCCGCACGAGCCGCCCGCAATGACGCTTTGGTGAGCAAGCTGGAGCAGAACGCACAACGTACCATTCCCACGATGAAGACCGTTCAGCCGTTGCTCCAAAACAGCATCAATGAAGAGGACGCAGCCGCGATTGGTCTTTTGACTGTACGAGCTTTGAATCAAGGTGCGAATCGCAAACGTTATGATGCCTTCCTCAAGTCGATGCAGAACTCCCGCAGTTTCACTGACGCCTTCTCGGCCACTTACGGCCCACTAGATATTGCCATTGCGGGCTTTTTGGGCTTGCCGCCAAAGTAGGTTGACCAATTCGGTTCAACAAGCCAAACTTAGTGGCTCCATAAGCATCACCAAGCATCGCTCCTGTCGATAGAGACCTTCATGTCCGCTGTCTCAGTCCCTCGTAGTCCAACTCGCGAAGAACCAACCGCAACGCCAGTGGCAGTCATCGACATCGGTGCCACCAGCATTCGCATGGCGATCGCTGAGATTTCCGCTGGCGGTCGTGTGCGTTTGTTGGAGAGCCTAAATCAAGCGGTTGCGATTGGAAAAGACACATTTACCACCCAGCGGATCCGACGCAGCTCGATTGAGGAATGTGTGCGCGTGCTGCGAAGCTATCGGCGCGCCATGCAGCAGTATGGCATCAATCGTCCTGAGTACATGCGCGTCGTCGCAACTTCGGCGGTTCGCGAAGCGATCAATCGGTTGGCTTTCATCGATCGAATTTATATTGCGACGGGGTTAGTGGTTGAAACCCTGGATGAGGCCGAAGTGAACCGCATAACCTACATGGGCATCCAACCGCTTCTGCAAACCGATCCCTCGCTGGCCAATACCAAAAATGTCGTTGTGGAAATCGGAAGTGGTAGCACGGAGATCCTGGTTGTCCGGCATGGAAACGTATTGTTTTCTAATTCCTATCGACTTGGATCGTTGCGGATGATCGAACAGTTGGATCGATTGAAGACGCCGGGCGCCAAGTATCGATCGATTATGGAAACGCAGATTCGCCGCTTTGTGGAACTGATGCATGATCAAGTGCACGGTGACTCGAAAGTTGAGATTGTCGCGATGGGCGGCGATATCCGGTTTGCGCTGAAGAATCTAAAGAGGGAAGAAGATGTCCACGCTATGGCAACATTGTCAGTGGCCGCTTTGTCCCGATTGGCCAATGAAGTGTTGGATAAGACCGGCGAAGAGGCCGTTCAACAGTATGACATCAGCTTTCCCGACGCGGAAACGGTAGGCCCTGCCCTGCTGTGCTATGTTCGACTAGCAGAACGATTTGGATGCACCCAAGTGCACGCGGCACCGACGAACTTACGCGATGGACTGTTATCGGATTTCGCCAATCTTGAAAAGTGGACGGCTGAGTTCCGGAATCAAATCATTCGTTCAGCGATCAATTTGGGACGCAAATTTGGGTTCGATGAAAAGCATGCCAAGCACGTCGCAATGTTGGCTCGCAAGATTTTTGCGGAACTGCAAGAAGAGCACCAACTGGATCAACGGATGGAACTGGTACTCTATCTGTCCGCTTTGCTGTATAGCATCGGGCAGTTTATCAATGTGCGTTCCAATCACAAGCATGCGATGTATCTGATTCGCAATAGTGAACTGTTTGGACTTTCACGAAAAGACGTGTTGTTAGTGGCTTTGGTTGCACGTTACCATCGTCGGTCCAGTCCGCAGTCGGACCACGAAGGCTATGCAACTTTGGAGCGATCGGAGCGCGTTGCGGTTTCCAAGCTGGCTGCTATCTTGCGGATTGCTATTGCGCTGGATGAAACGCGGTCGCAACGCATTGTGAACTTTCGCTGTCGACGTGAAAGTGATCGGTGGATTTTGACCACGACCGACGTCGAGGATCTGTCGCTGGAACAGTTGATGGTGCGTCAAACCGGTAACCTATTTGAAGAGGTTTTTGGTATGAGCATCATGCTGCGTGCCATCCGCCGAAATACCAGCGGGCAGTAAGATTCAGCGGGCAGTAATACAGCGTTTGGTTCTGCGCAAACAGTGCACTAGACCGCCAACTCCCAGGGCTTGCGATACTCATAATGCAGCAGACGATTGGCCTCTTCGTCATTGACGAACTGCTCGTTGGCTGCGTCCCATTCCAGTCGGCGACCTAAGGCTAGTGAGATGTTGGCAATGAGCGTAAAGGACGTGGAGCGATGGCCGACTTCAACATCCGCGTTAGGTCGCTTGCGGGATTTCACGCAATCCAGAAAGTTTCTGGCGTGGAACACGGTCAATTCGTGGTTGTTGCCACCCTTACGTCCGGTTTCGGGTTTGCTCATCGGCCGAGCGGTTTGGAATTGCCCAGGCTTTTCTGCGATGATTTCGTAGTCTTGTTCGCCAATGTACGCAACGCCGGTGGTGCCTCGCAGTTCAACGTCCCCACGTGGGAGCATGGGGATGCCACTGGCTTCGTACTGGCCGAAAATAGCCAATGCTCCGGATGCAAATTGAAAGGTCACTTCGAGAGTGTCAGGAATGGTTCGGTCATCATCCACGGCAAACCTTCCGCCCATGGCGCAAACGCTTTTGGGTGCCTCTTCACCCATGGCCCAGCGGATTGCGTCCAGGTAGTGAACGCCCCAATTGCCCATCTGTGAGGAGTAGTCTTGCCACCAGCGAAACTTATAAGGAGCAATGTTGTCTTGGTAAGGTCGCTCAGCACGCGGTCCGAGCCAGGTGTTCCAATCGAGTTCAGCGGGAGGTTCGGTGGGCTGCAATCTGCCAATGCCGATTGGAGCCATGTTGCTGACGCGGTAAGCGCGAGCGACACTCACTTTGCCAATCAAGCCTTCGCGGATGCGCGGGGCCATTTCCAAGTACAGAGGACTGCTGCGACGGTGGGTGCCGACTTGAACGACACGGTCATACTTGCGAGCCGCATCGACCATCGCTCGGCCTTCCCGGATCGTCATCGAAAGCGGTTTTTCCACGTAGACATCTTTGCCAGCGGCGCATGCGTGAGTGGATTGGATTGCATGCCAGTGGTCGGGAGTGGCGATGACTAAAGCATCGATATCCTTGCGGTCTAGCAGCGTACGGAAGTCACTGCACAGTTCTACTTTGCCGTCCACCTTGGCGGCGGCTTTTGAAAGTGAGCGAGTGTCGATATCGCAGAAGGCGACGATATCCGCGTCCGCGAGTTCCTTGAATGCATCAATCAGTTGACCGCCGCGGTTAGCGGTCCCAATAAATCCCAGTCGAACTCGTTCGCTAGCATTGGCTCGAGCTTTGTGTGTAGCAAGTGAAAGCAGTGAAGCGCCGGCCAGGGCGGTGGTTTGGAAGGTACGTCGATTAGGGGCGGGACTTGTCATAATGGATGTGCTCCTTGTTGGCGGCAGAAATGCTGGGTGGGGCTAACAGTATAACAGGAAAAATCGCGGGCGGTCGGCCTGGAACGACTGCGTGTTTGCTGGCATTTCAGGTTTGCGAAGCGTTAAAATGGGGAAAGGATGTTCATTCTGGGCTGGACATCGCCATGCGATCTGCCGTACTTTCATTCCGGTCGTTGGGGTTCATCGAAATGAACTCGGATTGGAAGCTGGTCACTTGAAAAGGACGCCCGCGGATGTCGTTCGCCCCCATGAGAATCGCTCTGATGTCCTCCCAGAAAGATTGGGGAGGTGGAGAGCAATACCTCTGGTCTTTAGGTCAGGGATTGATCGAGCGCGGACATGAGATTCTGTGGGTTGCTCCGCCGCAAAGCAAATTGAGTGAACGAATTCAGCAGCATCATTACAATCAGCTCAACTTGGTCGGACGCAAGCCGTCGCCAGTTGCTCTGTACGGGCTAAGACGAGAGCTGCAACAACAGAAGATACAGGTTCTGCACGCCAATGATTCGCATGCGGTTCTATGGGGGGCGTTGTCGGCGATCGCACGAACCAACATTAAGCGGGTCGGGATGAAGCATACGGTGTTTCCGATTCGCTCTAGCGTAAAGTACAACTGGTTTCTGGACAAAATGGTCTGCGTATCTCGCGCTGTAAAAGAGTTATGTCTGGAGTCCGAGATTGCCCCCAAGCGTTTGGAGGTGATTTACGGAGGTATCAATCCACCGGTCTATGATCGATTGCAAGAGCGGTCCAATGTCTGCAAGAAGCTTGGGATCGATCCCGGCGTACCGCTTTATTCTGCGGTTGGTAGTTTGATTTCCTGCAAGGGCTTTGACACCTTGATTGAGGCGGCTCGTCATTTAAGACTTCGGATACCGGAGTTCTGTATGGTCGTTTGTGGTGAGGGGCCGATGCGCGGAGAACTGGAGCATCAGATACGTCAGCACGGTTTGGAGCGTCATGTTCGCTTGATTGGTTTTCAGGATGATCCAACCTCTTGGATCGCAGCGTCCGACGTATTTGTGCATCCAACCAGATCGGAAGGGCTCTCGCTTGTCACCATCGCAGCCCAGATGGTATCGACTCCGATCGTAGCGACAGAAGTAGGCGGATTGCGAGAAGTGATGCGTTGTAGTGAGACTTCTCGTCCATTGGGTTGGATACTTGGAACGGACAACCCTTTGGACTTGGTGGAATTGTTGGAGCAGTCCTTGTCCCAGGTAGCGAAACGTCGATCGTACGTTCGTGAGGCTTATCGCTCAGCTACCACCCGATTTCATTTAAGCCGCATGATCGACCGATTTGAACTTCTGTATGCAGATCTCTTAGGTCTTAAAATCAAGCAGCGTGGTCAACCCCACCGATTCGCTGCGTAGCGTTTGGTCGGTCAAAGTTCGCTGCATCAATCAGGAATGAATTTAATGCAAGCTGGGGCTGGAACGGTGATGTGCTTGCCCGTGTTGGTAAGGTCGCCGGAGGTTGTGTCTAGTTTCAAGATGTAGATCGAATCGCTTTGCTGGTTTTCGGCAAGGATAAACTTGCCGGTGGGATCAATCCGAAAGTTGCGGGGCGTACGACCACCCGTTTTGCAATGACCGATTAAGCGCAGGTGGCCATCTTCTGGATTCACCGCGAAGGTTGCGATCGAATCGTGTCCACGGTTTGATCCAAAAACAAATTTGCCATTGGGGTGAACTAGGATTTCAGCGGTCGAATTTCCATCTTCAAAATCTGATGGGAGCGTAGGAGCGATTTGCTCGATCTTTGAACTGCCAGAGTTTTCATCCCAGCGCACGACAGTGATCGTGGATAGAAGTTCATTGATGACATAATAAACGTTTTGCGTGGGATGGAATGCAAGGTGGCGGGGGCCTGAACCGCCTGGCAGCCTCAAATTGCGTTCTGGATTGGCGATGAGCTTCTTATTGACTCGGTCAATTTCGTATACGACGACTTGGTCGATTCCCAAATCGGCGAACAACGCGTACTTGTCAGATGGATCGACGACGGCGCAGTGGGCATGCGGTTCCTTTTGACGTGAGGCGTTGACACTGCTGCCCTCATGTTGGATGGCATGAGAGCATGGAGCCAAGGAACCATCGTAGTTGATGGGGAACATGCAAATCGATCCGTCGCCATAGTTAGCAACGAATGCGAAAGTGCCTTGTGAGTCGGTTCCGACATAACAGGGGCCTTGGCCTTGAGTGTCTTGTCGATTGATTTCTTCCAGGCTGGATAATGGCTGGTTGGCACGTAGAGCAATCAGAACCGGTGCGGCTTTAGCGCCGTCATTTCTGGCCGCTTCACTGACGCAGTACCAAACTGGCAACGAAGGGTGTTTGCAGAAAAATGAAGGACGATCTAACTCGATCAGCAGTTTGGGATCCGCAAGAGCAGGCTTTGTGACATCGAGTTCCGAGAGGTATAAGCCTTTGCCATAACCGCCGATCAGAAACGGGAAGACGGTCGTCTCCGATGATTGTTGTGTGTTGGATGTTGGTTGGGCCGAGGTTGTTTGCTGTGCTGGGGCCGATGACATTAGGGGAGCACCTCCAAGAATGATCAAGCAAAATAAGGCGAGTGGACTTAGTGATCTTTGTGGCGTTGGGCTAAACTGCGGCATACATGAACCTGAATAAAATACTAAAATGAAGAAGGTGCCTTGCAGCACACCCAGTTTGGGCAGTTCCCTATTGTAGGGAATCCAGTGGGCTTTGTGGGATGGGAAGGGATGAGTTAGTAAAGCAATATGTGCGGAATCGCCGGAGGAATTTGGGCATCGAACCAGTACGCTATCAGTCCGGCTTTGTTGGATCGAATGACAGATGCTTTGGTGCATCGCGGGCCGGATGACCGTGGGATTTACCGCCAAGAATTGCCGTCGGCTAGTTCGTTGAACCCCCATCCGCTTGGGGTTGGGCTTGGTTTTCGACGATTGTCGATCATCGATTTGGCTGGTGGGCATCAACCGCTGAGCAATGAAGATGGGACGATTTGGATCGTTTTCAACGGCGAAATCTACAACTACCGTGCTCTGCGAAATCGGTTAGAAGGAGCTGGGCATCAGTTTTCTACCCACTCGGACACCGAAACGATCGTGCATTTGTACGAAGATCTAGGCACGGAGTGTTTTTCGCATTTGAATGGCATGTTTTCGATTGCGATCTGGGACTCCAGGAAGAATCAACTGGTGCTTGCGCGTGATCGCGTTGGAAAAAAACCGCTGTTTTATGCTCAGCAGAAAGAACGTTTCAGTTTCGCCAGCGAGTTGAAGAGCTTGGTGGATGTGCCGGGCATTGATTTGGAACTTGATCCAACGGCTATCGACCATTATTTAACCTACCAGTACGTGCCACATCCGATGACGATCTATCGCGGGGTTCGCAAGCTGCGGCCAGGTAGTTTTGCGGTGATCAAGCAAGGAGAGTTTCAAGAACAATCGTTTTGGAATGTGGACTGGGCCGTTGATAGTTCCTTGAATCGCCAGCAGACGATTGAGGCGATTCGCGAAACATTCATCGATAGCGTGAAAGTTCGGCTTCGCAGCGATGTACCTATTGGGGCGTTTCTTTCTGGAGGCGTCGATTCCTCGTTGGTTGTCGCTGTCGCTCAGCGGGAGTTGCAGGAGCCATTGCACACCTTTGCGATTGGATTTCCAGAAGCGGACTTTGATGAGACTCGCTACGCTCAAATGGTCGCGGATCACGTTGGGACAAACCATCAGCGTTTTGAGGTTACTCCGGATGCTGTTGGTATCTTGGACCAGCTTGTGTACCACTACGATGAACCCTTTAGCGACTCATCGGCGATACCGACATGGTACTTATGTCAAAAGACACGCGAGAAAGTCACAGTAGCCCTCAGTGGCGATGGTGGAGACGAATTGTTCGCCGGTTACGAGCGTTATCAGGCGTTGCTATTGTCGCAACGCTACCGACGTTTTATTCCGGCAAAAGCGTTGCTTGCAACTGGTATCTTGCAACGGTTTCCTGATCGCGGCAAGCAACGTTCGTTTGTCCGCAGGTTGCGTCGGTTCTGTGAAGCGATCGATCAACCCGCGCCGCTACGTTACCTCAACTGGCTGCAAATCTTTGGTGAGAGCATGAGGTCGGAGTTGTATCAGGAGGGATTCCTGTCATGTTTGCCGCCACAGGATCCATTCGGTTTTCTGTCGCAAAGCTGGAATCGAATAGGCAATCGAGGGTTGGTGAGCCAAGCGTCGCTGGCGGATCTGCAAACCTATCTCCCTTGCGATTTGATGACCAAAGTGGACATTGCTTCGATGGCTCATTCTTTGGAAGCTAGGCAGCCTTTTTTGGATTATCGTTTAATGGAATTGGCAATTGGCATCCCCGGTGATTGGAAGATGCGCGGGGGACGCGGGAAAGTCCTATTGCACGAGGCATTCTCGGACCTATTGCCCAAAGAAATTTGGACTCGCAAGAAAATGGGGTTTGGCGTTCCCATCGCGAAATGGTTCCGTGGCGAACTGCGTGAGAAGCTGCAAGCGACTCTTTGCGGAGCTGATTGTCGCTTGAATCAATTCTTACGGCCTGAGGCGATACAGCGTTTGGTCCAAAGGCACCTCTCGGGAGCCTCCAATGAGGGCTACCGATTGTGGAATCTTTTTGTACTGGAATTGTGGATACGCAGGTGGAAGGGTTAGTCGTCTAAGAAAAAATTGTTACAACTGTAAGAGTCGATCCATGCGTTACTGCTTTCTCAGAATGCATTTGACATCGGAAGCATCGTTTAAGCATGCAAGCTGCCATGAATCGCCACATAAGAACTGCTTCTAAGTCCGAATGGAATTAGGACAGTCAGATCAGCGTCGCCCGATAGCAATCTGCAGGCATGGACATGATGGAAAGGCTTGATGACTATGAAGGATACGTTAGCCGTAATTTTGGCTGGTGGAAAAGGAACTCGCTTAGAGCCTTTGACATTAGACCGTGCTAAACCAGCGGTGCCATTTGGCGGCTGTTACCGAATCATTGATTTTGTATTATCGAATTGTCTGAACAGCGGATTGCGTAAGATCCTTCTTCTGACGCAGTACAAGGCGGTAAGTCTTGATCGTCATATCAACGCAGGCTGGCGGCAGTATTTTTGTCGTGAACTTTCCGAGTTCTTGGATATCTTGCCGCCGCAGCAGCGGATTGATGAGAGTTGGTATCGCGGGACTGCAGATGCAGTCTATCAGAATATCTATTCGATAGAGAAAGAGGCCCCAAAGCACATTATCGTGCTGGCCGGTGATCACATCTACAAGATGAATTATCGTTCCATGTTGGACTTCCACATTCAAAGCAAGGCCCAGCTAACGATTGGTGCTTTGAAGGTAGATCCCGAGTCCGCGACGCAATTCGGTGTCATGGAAATCGACTCCGACAGTCGCATTCGGGGCTTTGCAGAGAAGCCAACGCACCCAAAGACAATCCCCGGCGACGAAAATGCCTGTTTGGCATCCATGGGGATCTATATTTTCGACGCCAAATTCCTGATGGAACAATTGTGCGCTGATGCTGCCAAGCCCGACACTGATCGTGATTTCGGAAAGAACATCATCCCTTCGGTAATCCATAGCCACCGCGTATTTGCCTATCCCTTCCGCGATGAGAATGGCAAGCAAGACGCTTATTGGCGCGATGTAGGCACCTTGGATGCCTACTACGAAGCAAACATGGATTTGGTGTCGGTTGATCCCTTGTTGAACTTGTATGACCAAGACTGGCCGATTCGAACTTTTCAACCCAATCTGCCACCACCAAAGTTTGTTTTTGGTTCTGCGCAGGACAGTGATCGCAAAGGGGTCGCTATCGATTCGATGGTCTGCTGTGGTTGTATTGTCAGTGGGGGAATCGTCGAACAAAGTATCTTGGGACCAGGCACTCGGATCAACAGTTACGCTTCGGTTCGAGAAAGCATTTTGTGTGATGGAGTGAATGTGGGCAGACACGCTCAGATTCGTCGAGCCATTATAGACAAGGGCGTGAAGATTCCACCCGGCGTCTCGATCGGTTTCGACCACGACGCAGACCGTGCGCGAGGCTTCACCGTAACGGAGTCGGGCATTGTCGTGGTCCCCAAGGCCAGTCGATTTGGAAGCTTGAGCAATGTTCACAATGACCAACATCAATTGCATATGCACTTGAATTCAACAACAATCGACATGAAGTCCGCGCAGCATGCAGACTTTCCAGCGACCTAAACAGGGATGAATGTGTGAACGTCGATCCAGCGGTCTTCTTTACGGGCGTTTTCATTGGAACTGGGCTGCTGATAGTCGGCTTGGCCATTGGCTGGTACTTAGGACGCCGCGCTGTTGGTTTAGCCACGGTGGAACATGAGTCGCGTGAACAGCGGCAAGTGTTGGACTTTATTCGTAACTTCGCTTCGTTTACCAGTGAGTTTGCGGGCGATTTCTCGAAGTACCAAGCCAAATTGACGACGTTGTCGCAGCACGCTGAAGCAAAAGCAAACGGAGCGACGTCCGACGATGTCAAATCGCTGATTGGCGAAATTTTGGATGCTAATCGCAGTCTGCAGGCTCGGCTGGATTCGGCTGAAGTTCGTTTGGAAGAGCAAACACGCGAATTGTCGGAGTACCTTACCGAAGCTAGGACGGACGCACTGACGGGTCTGGCCAATCGACGAGCATTCGATCAAGGTATCGATGAGATCTTTAAAGCTTGGAAGGACAAGAAAGTCGTTTTCGCGTTGGCTCTGTTGGATATCGATTTCTTCAAGAGTGTCAACGACAACTTAGGGCATCCCGCCGGTGACGCGGTGTTGGTCGAAGTAGCCAATCGCCTGCGAAGCTTTGCTGGTACGGAATTCAAAGTGGGGCGTTACGGTGGAGAAGAATTCGCGATCCTGTTGGTTTGCAATTTGAAGACAGCCGCGGCGCATGTCGAGCGTTTGCGAATTTCGATTGCTCAAGCACCTGTGGTGATCGAGCAGCAGGACGTGCGTGTGACGGTATCGTGTGGCGTGGCGGAGATTCGTTCCGAAGAACGCGTTGGAGATGTCTTTCGACGCGCCGATGAAGCCCTTTATGCTGCAAAAATGGCCGGACGGAATCGCGTGTTTTTGCACAACGGTAATATCTGTGAACCGTATGGCAAACCAGGCGATCCCGAGAAGGCTCGCTTTGCCAAAAGCGAGGAAGTCAAGTCACGTGACTTGCCTGAGCCAGAGGTTTCAGCTATCGAAGGTGCCAAGCGAAAACTGCAAGCTCGCTTTGATGAAATCGTGGCTAAAGAATTGCAACGATAATCAGGCGATATTGGCGGAGTTTTTAATAGCAAGTAGCAAGTTCTAAAACGACCAACCCGTCGACAGTCTGCCAGCAGTGTGCGACTGGCCTGTCTTCATGTCGTTGATTGTGACCATAGCCGGTGCAAAAAGATTGGCATCGACCTTGTAAAAGTCATGGCCATACGCCGCGAAGATCTCGGCAAATGGCTTGCCATAGTCACCTGAGGCACTGCTTGGAATCCGATCGAGTATGGGTATCAGTTGACTTGCATCTTGTGCCCATAACGTCACATGTCCGGTGTACAGGATAGCGTCGTTGGTTCTGCCTAGAGCGGACAAGAAGTCGCACGCGGTCGGTGGGATCGGTGCCCATCCAATCGCTGATTCGACAGACTTGATATCACCGCCCAGGGTGTGGATTTTGTGTAAAGCCGTCTCGATACTCCTGGCCACAATTTGCATACAGCCAGCGATCGATGTTGTGGGGGCCACACAAAGAATAACTTGTTGCGGTTGTACTCCACACTGGTCGGCAATTTGGCTGACCACTGAATCATCTGGCAACTTTTCCGTTTCCAGAACTCCGACGATTACGTTGCTGGTGTCGGTCACTTGGAGTTCCTGCAATACGGCCTCGCGTCCTCTTTTCAACCGCATCGGTCCTGAGCCCATGGCGAAGAATGAATCGGACTTAATCGGCCAGCCTGCGTACTGAGCGCCCATGCAGGCGAGCCATGCGTGGTCGGTAGTTACTTGCAAAATGGGAGCGTTGGAAAGGCTGTAGTTGGGTGCAAGCACTTGTACTTTACCGAGATCTCCCATGCAAACGGTACTCAACAAGATGCCCGCTTGGATCGATCCCAAAGCTTGAATTCCGAAATCGTATAGCGTCGCGCCGGACTTCAGGACATGCTTGTTGACTCTTAATTCGGCAAGGTGGTTTTCGGCCGAGTCGAGTAGTCTGGCAACTTGGCTGTTCAGAGACACGGTGGGCGAGTGGTTCATGCTGGTTGTACTTTTACTTTCGATAAAGTCTAAGCTTCATCTGCTGGGTCAAATTTCGCGCGTTCATCGAAGTGAGGGTGGTTCGCTGCTTCGGTGATCCCTTGCGATAACAAATAAGCTCGCTCTTGGGCACGCATGAATTGGATGTCGGTTTCGTTGTCGTCGTCGTAACCCAGAAGATGCAAAGTACCATGAATAGCATAAAGCAAAAGTTCTGTGTCCCCATCCCAGGGCAATTCTTTCGCAACCTGGTCGGCCGTTTCGCGGCTAATCAACAGTTGCCCATCCAACATTTCATCTTCTTCGGACAGCAAGAAGGAAATTACATCGGTCGGGTAATCGTGTTCCAAATACTTGCGGTTATAATCTTGGATGGTGGTATCATCGAGCACAGCAATCGAGATTTCGCCTTCGTCGAAACCGTGGTCGGCAGTCAGTTGCACCAGCACGCGTTGGATGCGATCGAATTCGGCTGGTGAAACAGGCCGTTGCGTTTGTTGGTCGACAAAATGTATTTTGACTGGCATGAACGATCGAGTCGAATAGTAAAGGGGATCAAGCCAGGTGCCGTATAGAGTGCCGCTGGCTCTGGTTCGTTATGGCGTGTGGCTGGTCTTAGGCTGAATGTATTGCTCGACCGTCGACAGCCAAAGCGGCTTCGTGCACAGTTTCAGCAAGCGTAGGATGAGCGTGGCAGGTCCGAGCGATGTCTTCACTGCTGGCTCCGAATTCAATCGCGGTTGCCGCTTCGGCAATCAAGTCCCCTGCCCTGGCTCCAATGATGTGGACACCTAATACGCGATCAGTTTTTGCGTCGGCCAAAATCTTCACGCGACCTTCGACATCGCCCAGAGTGCGAGCGCGGCCGTTGGCCCCGTAGGGCGAAACGCCTTTGCGGTATTCTATCTTGGCGTCGATCAACTGTTCTTCGGTCTTGCCAACGGTGGCGATTTCTGGATGAGTGTAGATGATTGCCGGTATGCAGTCATAGTTGATGTGCGAGTTGATACCTGCAATTCGTTCGACGCAGACGACGCCTTCTTCCATTGCTTTATGAGCTAACATGGCTCCGCCGATCACATCGCCGATGGCAAACAGATTTTTGACACCGGTTTGAAAGTTGTGATCGACTGCAATAAAACCACGCTTATCAGTTTCTAAGCCAACGCTTTCCAGTCCTATGTTGTCGCTGTTGGGAGATCTGCCTGCGGAGAGCAGGACTTTGTCGCATTCGATTGGGTCTTGATCCTTGCACTTCACAACGCAGTGATCGTCAACCACTTTGGCACTTTCAACCCATGAGCCGAACTGCACTTGTAAGCCCTGCCGAGCAAAGATGCGCTGAGCGATTTTCGCAATTTCTTGGTCCATGGTGGGAAGCATACGATCCATCGCTTCCAGGATAGTGACTCTTGAGCCCAGGCGACTCCACACGCTGCTGAGTTCCAGGCCGATGTAACCGCCGCCGATGACGACGAGTCGCTCAGGGACTTTGTCAAAGGACAAGGCCATGGTGCTATTTCCAATATGGACGCCATCTTCTTCGATCCCACGCATGCTGGATGGGCGAGAGCCAGTGGCGATCAGAGTGTGTTTGCCTCGCAGCAAGATGCTTTGGCCGTCGGATTGTTCGACCACCACCGTGTCGATGTCTCGCAACTTGCCACGGCCATGGAAGCCTTGGACTTTGTTCTTCTTAAACAGCATGCCGATGCCCTCGGTCAGCGTTTTGACGATTTTGTCCTTACGTTCCATCATCTTCCGGAGGTCCAGTTGGACCGTGGGGGTATGGATTCCATGTTCATCCATACCGTGTGCGATGTCATGGTACAGATGGCTGGATTCCAGCAGCGCTTTGCTAGGGATACAACCGACGCGAAGACAGGTACCACCAAAGACTGGGTTGTCATCGATGCAGGCGACCTTCATCCCAAGTTGCGCACCTCGGATGGCTGCCACATAGCCAGCGGGGCCACCACCCAATACCACCAAATCAAATTCGTTCGTATTCATTGCTTTAAATCAAAATTGCAAGGACAATTCTAGTTCTGACATTTAGCGTTCAGCATAACGGGCCTAGGGCATAATCCAAAGGTATGGACCGGATTTTATGCGTAGCTTGGACGGTCCGAGCGTCGAGCAGCTATCCTGAGGGTAGCAAAACGCAGCGTCCACAACTATTATGCAAGGATTGATATCGGATTAACGGCCTTTTGGGCTCATGCCGCCGCAGTATGTCGGCTGATTCGGTTCCCCGCCCTGCCTATCCTCCCGCCAACCCTACCCGCAAAGATGATTAGCAAATTACTCGGTTTCTGTTGTCTGAGTCTCGCGTCGCTATGGACCATGTACAGCGCCACAGCCGAATCGGTTTTTCCTGACAAAAATCTAGAGGCTGCCGTTCGCCGCGAAGTTTTCGAAAAGCGACATAACAGCGAACCCTTGACTGCTGAGGATGTGAAGCGGATATCGCAAGTGGTCGCTGGCAACGCGAGTATCGAATCCTTGGAGGGCTTGCAGCACTGCGAAGCATTAATGCGGATTGATCTTCCCAATAATAAAATCAGCGACTTGAGCCCCCTGGCCAATCTAAATCGGCTGCAATCGATCAATTTGGCCGATAATCAAGTAGCTTCGATTGAACCGCTGCGGTCCGCAAAAAACGTCCAGTACTTGAAGATCAGCAACAACAAACTAGCCGACATCGGTGCCTTGGCTGAAATGTCGAACATGAGAGCGCTCTACATCGATCACAATCAGATCGAAAGTTTGGAGCCTATCGCTGGTTTGGCAAAGCTCACTTCTTTGTACGCGGGCTCTAATCCAATTCGCGATTATGCAGCGATCGGAAATCTCCCTTGGCTCAGCACGTTGGACTTGCAACATGGCAATATTGCAGATTTGCATTTTTTGATGCCACTGCAGCAGGTGCGAATGCTGAACCTTAGCCACAATTCACTGACGGATCTTTCAACCTTGATCGAAATGTGTCGCGCGGATTTAGAGGATCGCCGACGGTTTGCGCCTTACCTTCGCCTATATATTGAAGATAATCCGTTGCCTGAAGCCACCAGGAGCCAGCAGCTCAGTGAACTGAAGGAAGCTGGCGTGCGGATTTTTGATGGTCACGAGGCTGTTCCACCAAGCCAGCAGTAGAAAGATGTCAGTTGTCTATGGATCAAGAGATTCGACGTAGCCACTTATTACAACAATTGAACTGGCGTTATGCCGTCAAGAAGTTTGATCCTGAGCGTAAGATTCCTACTGAAGATTGGTTGATCCTGAAGGACTCCCTGTTGCTGGCTCCTAGCAGCTTTGGTCTGCAGCCCTGGCAGTTCGCCTTAGTAACCGACCCGGTGCTCAAAAACCAATTCGTCGAGCATTCTTGGGGGCAATCGCAACCCAAGGATTGTTCTCATCTGGTAGTTCTCTTGGTCCGGAAGCAAATCGATGCAGATTTTGTCGACCGCTTGATGCATCGCACGGCGCAATTGCGAGACTTGCCGGTGGAAAAGTTAAGCGCTTATCGTAGCGTCATCTTGCAGTTCCTTGACCGTTTGACCGCTGATCAGAGGGCGGCTTGGATGACTAGGCAAGTCTATATTGCGCTTGGCCAATTGATGGCCTCCGCTGCCATGCTTGGAATTGACGCGTGCCCTATGGAGGGGATTAACCCGCAGGAATATGACAAGCTGCTGGGGCTGGAGTCCGCTGATTACTCGACGGTCGTCGCTTGCGCATTGGGCTACCGAGACGCCTCCGATTACACCAGCTCATTGAAGAAGGTCAGGTTTGAACCTCGCGAAGTGTTTCTGGAGTACGGAGCTGGCTTGTAGCGACCGATGCGCCTACCGAAGGGGAACAGTATGGGGCTTGGCCCATTTAGATATGCTGCGTTCAGCTCAGCTTTCGAACCCGACTCGGAATAGGTTCGCCAATACGACGGCGAATTGAAAAATCTTCCACCGATTGTAAGGCTTTGACAAAAGCGTCTTTTTCAGAACCTTTATCCAGCCTGCCTGTCTTATCGCTATTGACGCCGACGGGCTTGATTTGAGATATTTCCAGAGGATTCCAGAAGCGGCGAGAGGAATTCGCGGCGTTGTTTGAGCAACTTGCTGGAAGAAACACGGATTGGCACGCAGGCTGCATTACAGTTGCAAAAGAATCGCGGCTGCCAGATAGGTCAGTTTGCTGTAGAATCAATGTCTTGGAAGACAATTCGAACACAGGGGAAAGCATGATGCAAATCACCAACAATTTCGGACTCAACGCGCTACAATCTTTGCAGAACACCAATCGCGCGGCAGGTGCGGCAGGTGGAGCCGAATTAGCGGCCCAAGCTACTGGCATTTCCAATCCGACAGATCAAGTGGAATTCTCATCCGAAGCGCAAGCGATCTTGGCGGGCGAAGCAACCGACACCGAAAATCGCACGCAGCGAATCGCTGATATTCGTCGGCAGATTGCCGATGGCAGTTACGATTCTGACGAAAAAGTTCTGGCTGCGTTGGATCGTTTTATTGACATTTACGGCTAATTTTTAATTCGCGATGGCCGAATGATTTCGCCCTTGGCGAATTTGTTGGTTGGAATTCGGGGGATCAGGGCGTAAAATACCGTGGTCCAAAAAGAAGCCAATCAAACATAAAATGAAATACCCGCTGATGAACGATCCCGCAATCGTAACTGAAGATAGTTCGGCATCCTTGGGAAGCGTTGATGTTGCATTAACTCCGCTTGCCCGATTCGAAGAATACTTGCAGAGCCGTGGCCTGCGCAATACAGAACAACGTAAGTTTTTGGTGGAGCAGGTTTTCTCGCAGCACCAACACTTTGACGCTGACCAACTGATGGACCAGCTACCGCGAAAAGGTCGCGCGAATTATGTCTCGCGTCCAACGGTATATCGAGCCTTAAAGGAGTTTGTTGACGCGGGGCTCCTCCGCACATTCGAATTGGACGGTCGAGCTGTCTATGAGCACGACTATGGTTACCCGCAGCATGATCACATGTATTGCGTCAAGTGCCAGACGCTGATTGAATTCCAAAGCGAAGAATTGCTTGAGTTACGAAACGCGGTTGCTCGTAGCCACCGTTTTCGAGTGCAATCCCATCGCTTTGTGATTGAAGGTGTTTGCGAAGACTGTTCACGCAGTCGCAATCGAACCCGTCGTGCTCAGGATCGCGTGTGATCAGTCGTCATCTTCGCCGATTTCGATCACAGTGTAGACCAAATAGTGATCGGAAAACTTGCGACGATAGCCTCGGATTTCGTCATCGCTGCTTCCCGCGCGCATCACCGTGAGAGTGGACTTTTGGAATTCAGGCTGACCCTTGGGGATGAAGATTCGGTCGAAAGGTGCGCTTGAGTAGCCTTCGCCCCAATTGGCCGTTGTGCCTTCATCAGCCTCATTCAAGTCTTCGAAACCGCCCTCTTTCAGGATCGTCGGGCCTACATCGTCATCAGCGAGGAAGTTAAAGTCGCCCAACAGAACAATGTCTTCGTCTTTGAGTGCCTTTTTAAGGCTGTCCATTTTCTCTATCAGAACCTTTGCCTCTTCGGCCCTGTGTTTCTTCGTCCAGTCGGGATCGTCTTTGTTCTCGTTTCGGTTTGACTTAAGATGGATTGGAATAAAGACCACATCGGTCTTGTTTTCGCCGAACGAAAGCTTGACGGCGTTGGCCCGACGTTCCCAGAATTTGTAACCGAATGTTTCGTTAGGCTCGAACTCCACTGCGTAAGGTTCGCCAACCAATGTGGCTTTGTCGGTGCGCCAGGCAAGTCCGATGTGTTGGCCGCGGACAATAAAGTCTTCCATCGGCTCGGTGTATTTTGTTTTGGGGAATAGTATGTAAGTCCACTTTTGGTCATACTTCTCCTGCATGACCTCGAACGTGGCATCGAGCTCTTTGCTTCGGAGCGTCTCGGTCGATTCCACGCCAATCTCTTCCAGCGCCAGGACCGCGACCTCCGACTTGTGAATCCATTCGGCCAAGTCCGCTGGTTTCTGAGCAATGTCTTTGCTGGGGCGTCCACGCATGTTGGGATACCCAAGCCATTCGATATTCCAAGCGCCAACCTTTATTTCTTCGGCTTGCGATGTTTGGGGAAGAGCTCCAAAAGTTAGGGTGCAGAACATACAAGCCGAAATGGCTTGGAGCAACCGGCTGAAGTACTTTTGGGATATCGAAGGGTTGAAGTTCATTGCGTGACTTGGCATCGTTTGGTTTCTGCTTTCATTAAACATGAATTTCGATCGAAAGCTCATTTGGCTCTTCCGATCGCAAGGGATCAACAATTTCTTGCACAAATTCTATAACCTGCTGCGGAGCTCGGCCAACGAACAATTCAGGTTTAGCCAAGGCGTCAATATCCACACCAGCAAATGTTTGGTCGGCTTTGATACGTTCCAACAAATCATTCGGGCGACCTTCTTGTTTTACGACGGCGGCTGCTGCGTGCGAGTGGACGCGAATGGCTTCGTGCAGTTCCTGGCGGTCGCCGCCCAGCCTGACGCCTTCCATCATAATTGCTTCGGTAGCCATGAAAGGCAATTCAGCGGCTAAGTTTGCATGAATTGTCTTGGGGTATACGACTAGACCGCTGAAGACGTTCTGCATCAGCATCAAACACGCATCGATCGCCAAAAACGCTTGCGGAATGACTAAACGACGATTTGCACTATCATCCAAAGTTCGCTCTAGCCATTGAGTCGCCGCTGTCATAGCGGGCGAACTCTGCAGGCTCATCGCAAACCTAGCCAGAGAGCATATTCGCTCGCAACGCATCGGATTACGCTTGTAAGCCATCGCAGAGGAGCCGATCTGATCCTTTTCGAACGGCTCTTCAATCTCCTTCTCGTGTGCAAGCAGACGCAAATCGGTCGCAATCTTATGGACGCTCTGCGCGATCTGCGATAGGCAATCCAAAATCTGGGCGTCGATCTTGCGAGGGTACGTTTGACCGGTTACTGCGTAAGCGCTTGGAAAACCGATTGCCGCTGAGACACGTTGTTCTAACTCGCGGACTTTTTGATGGTTGCCGTCAAAGATTTGCAGGAAACTGGCTTGCGTCCCAGTGGTTCCTTTTACGCTGCGCGCTAGCAGCGAATCGAGACGATGGTCTGCTTCTTCCAAATCCAAAACCAAATCATACGCCCACAATGTCGCTCGCTTTCCAACGGTCGTGGGCTGCGCTGGCTGATAGTGCGTGTACGCCAGGCAAGGCAGGGACGCGTGCTGCAGCGCAAAATCACTAATCGATTCGATGCAGCGCACCAATCGTTTGCGAACCAGATTCAATCCATCGCGGATCATGATCAAGTCGGAATTGTCGGTGACATAGCAACTGGTCGCTCCCCAATGGATAATTCCTCGGGCGTTTGGGCATTGGTCACCATAAGCATGGACATGAGCCATCACGTCATGCCGCAGTCTCTTTTCGTGCTGGGCGGCGACATCCAAATTCAGGTTGTCGCAATGTTGTTCTAGTTCCTCGATCTGGGCATTGGTAATGGGCAGCCCTAACTGCTGTTGAGCGCGGGCCAAAATGATCCATAAACGCCGCCAAAGTCGGATGCGCCGAGCGTTGCTCCACAGGGAGGCCATCTCGCGCGAAGCATAGCGAGTGATGAGAGGGTTACTGTAAGTTTCTTCGCCTGACAAAATAGTGCGCTTTCAAAGAGAGCTGAGGTGCGACGCTGATGTTGTTGTGCCCTGCGAGTCGCCTTCGTATGGGCCATTGGGTATCGAAGTTTGTTTTTTCTAGGGAGCTAGTCGTTCAATGCTCCAGCTTTGATCTTTTGCCAAGCGGTAGCGATAGCGGTCGTGCAAACGCGAGGGACGCCCCTGCCAAAACTCAAATCGTGTTGGTTTGACACGCCACCCACCCCACCAGTCTGGGCAAACCAACGGCTCTTCACCTCGCTGGACCGCCGCAAGTTTCGCATCGCGAATCGCTTCCAAGTCCAGTTCAAAGTCAATGACTTCCGACTGGTTGGAGACGATCGCACCAACCTGGCTGTCTTTGGGACGAGATTCAAAGTATTGGACCGACGTTTCGCGACCAGTTTTTTCTGCGACGCCATCGATTCGGATTTGGCGTTCAGCGTGCGGCCAGTGAAAATTCAGCGAAACCACCGAATTGATTTCGATTTGTTTCGATTTTTCGGAGTTGTAGTTCGTAAAGAAGTAGAACCCCTGCGAGTCAAAGTGTTTCAGCAGTACGATACGGCTAGAAACTTGGTTGTTGGCCGAAGTTGACAAGGTCATGACATTTTTTTCGAACCATTCAGGCAACTCTTGCGTCTGAAGCTCTGAGAACCAGGTGTAAAACTGATCGAATGGGGATTTTGCCAAGTCTTCGAACTTTAAGTTTCCGAAGCCGTAGTTGCGACGCAATTCTTGGATTTTCATAACGAAAGCTATATCCGTTAGTTAAGTTCTAGTCGGGATGACCGTTAGAGCTTACGTTGTACCGTAGAGATCGCGAATCGCAAACTAGCAAACCGCCGCAGCAGCACTGCCCGAAGGTGATGGGACCGCTTAAAAAGCAGGCGCTTCGGTCCGCAGTTTGCATCTACGATAGGAGGCGAAAGCTCGGAGTGTCAAAAATGTTCTCAACTCTGATTGTTTGATGATGTATATTTGGTTCATCGGGAAATTGGTTAAGGGAAGGCAAAACGGCAAAGCATGAATACACGTGTGCCAAACACTCCGCAAGCAGCCAACGTTCGGTTCCAACTTTCGGGACTCCTGCTGGTGGCTGCACCTATGCTCACCGATCCAGTTTTTGGACGATCGGTGTGCCTAATTTTAGAGCATTCAGATGCTGGCAGCGTCGGGATTGTTCTCAACCGAGCGTTTTCATCGGATGTAAAAGAGCTGTGGAGCCACTTAACCGAAGGGCAAGACAAAGTATCTTTGCCCCCAAACCACCTGAATTTTGGTGGTCCTGTATCGGGACCAGTGTTGGCGATTCACGACCAAGAAACATTGGCGGAAGCTGGCGGCGGTGCGGGCGTCTACGTGGCCGCGCAAGTCGAAAACCTGAAGAAGCTGACGCAACTCTCACCGGAGCATTACCGGTTATTCGTCGGCCACGCCGCGTGGAAACAAGGCCAACTGGAAAATGAAATTGCGGAAGGCTACTGGTATCCGATTGGGCTGGATAGCAACTTGGTTTTTGCTCACGAAAGCGAAATGTGGCCAATAGGAATTCGCTCTGTGGGCACCGCGGTGATACAATCTGTGTTTGCTCCAGAACATTTGCCCGAATCCCCGCTGTTGAACTAAGGTCCCGTCTCGTATGCGAATTGGTCGCGTTATCCGTGTTTTCCCTGAGAAAAAGTTTGGTTTTATTGAAACCGACAATTTACGCGAGGATGTCTTCTTTCATTTTTCGACCGTCGAAGAAGGGGTTCGGGCCGATTATTGGGAGTTCGGGCAAGAAGTTGAATTCGAGCTGGACGAACTGAAACGCATGGAAGGCGAACAATTGCGAGCTACGCTCGTACGTCTTTCCGACCGCCCACAAGAAGTAAAAATTGAAGAAGGCGTTCTCAACTCTTTCTCGCACAAGCACCACCCCCGCGCCAGGCAACGCAAGCCATCCTGGCGGGGTGAAAAAGGAAAACAGGACTAGCGAGTCGATGGTGTGGACGTCGATCCACCTTCAACCACACGCAGTTGATCGACAATCGTTTGATCGCGATGCAAGGCCGCTTGGTCAATACCATCGCCATCAAAGTCGCCGATCACGTATTGTCCAACTTCTGACTCCAGTTCAAATACGCGGTCGGTAACGTCTTCAATTCCATTGTGGTTGGAATCCACAATCAATTTGTTGCCGCGAATGACTGCGATTTCATCGATGCCGTCGCCATCGAAGTCGCCCACTACGGGCACATCGCCAGGGCGTCCAAATTGGAACAAGTCGTCGGTTTCGCGGTTCCATCTGCCGTCGCCGTTGCGGTCGATGCGCCAGGTTCCGTCTCGGAAAACGCCTACGGTGGAGATGCCGTCACCGTTAAAGTCACCAGCGATAGGCTTATCGCCACGTACCCCATGACGGAAAGTGTGATCGATCACGTCAGTACGTCCAGGGCCTTCAGTGCCACGTTGTAACCAACGCTCACGCTGCTTGTTTGCGACCTCTTCCTGAGGAATGTTCTTCGGACGACGCTGCAGTTGGTTTTCAGAATCTGGCAGACCGGACTCTCGTTCGATAGCCTCATCATCGCCCGCCCATTGTGGGCCGAAGACGCCGATGTCATCCTTGCCATCTCCATCCCAATCGCCGATGACGGGAAGGTCACCTTTCTCGCCAAGCTTGACCCACATGTCTTGATCGTCCCAGCGGCCATTGCCATTGATATCGATCAGCCATTCGCCTTCCAGGTAGAGGGCTAGTTGATCAACGCCATCGCCGTTGAAATCGCCCGCCAGCGGAATCGCATTTGGGACATCAAATGCATTGCGCGAGACCAATCGCATTTTATTGGATTCTGTTGACACGAACGACCAGTTCGAATCCTTCATCTTCGCCACCTTCCAGTGGTACACATCCAGCATGCTTGCCACGTCGGCCAGTTGTGCTTTGTTGATAAGTTTCGCGTTTAGACTACCGCGAGGTGTCCCCGCATTGATGATGCTCAAGTGCCACGTATATTCCGCTGACGCCATACCCGCGATCAAGAGATCTGGAAGATAGCCTGGAGGCAGAGCGGGCGGAATCTGCAGGATTGCTTGTGGAAAAAGCGCTGGCGAGTAAGGTGGCACAATGAGCGGAGGCGGTGGATTGCTGATCGGCGGAATCGGAACTGGAGGCGTATTCTTGACGATCAAGACTTCCGAGAAATTGTTCTCAATAGAACGCTGGCCGGGTTGTACGGTAATCAGCAAGATGGCATCGCCACGCGGATCAGTCGCTTCATCAAGAGCGAGGAACGAAAGTAAAGCTGCTGCTTGAGGATCATTAGCGATGTCTTCCGCATTGACGGTGATACCACCTGTCGAGCCTGCGGTGTCCAGTCCATCGACATAGCCGTCAGGTTGGATCTGATAGACGCTATAAACACCACCTCGCAAGCCGGTGAACTCAAAGTAGCCATTGGCGTCGGTGGTTACGCGGATGCGGTCGCCGCTGTAAACACCTGGCAGCGTGTTTTCAATGGGGAATGGCTGGCCATTGATTAATCGCAGCTCCAACACCACGTTTGCAATCGGGATATCGCTTGGTTTGCGGCTGCCATCGCGGAAGGGTCGAAGCGCGTCTGGAACTTCTCCCGTTTCATTGACCAGTGCTGGTCCATCCTGGAACACATAGCCTGAAATGGTCGCCGGTGGGACCTCGCAGAAATTGAGGTCTTCCAGCGATTCACCGCCTTGTAGATCGATATCGCTCAGTAAGTCTGCGACGCTGGTGTTGGCTCGGCCCGCAGGAGCGGTTTGACCGCCTTGAAAGAATCCATTCGGTTGAATCTGTCGAATGGTGTAGCGCCCGGGCTGAAGATTCTCGAATCGATAGTTCCCCTGGCTGTCGGTAATTCGAAACTCGATGACTTGCCCGGAACCATCTAGCAATTCAACACGCACCCCGGCAAGTGATTCTTCGTCGGGATCTTGAAAGCAATCGCCGTCTAAGTCGGCAAAGACCGTACCGCTCAACGATGCAGGCAGGACCTCGCAAAAGTTGTAGTCGACCAGGTCAGCACCACCAAGGATGTCGATCGAGCTAATTAGGTCAACGATGGATGCATCGCCTCCGCCGCTACCGGCTCGTTGGCCGCCTTGGAAGTAGCCTTCCGGTTGGAACTGTCGGACCGAATACCGGCCGGGAGCCAGACCTGTAAATTCATACGAACCATCGGCACGAGTTCTCGTGGTTTGCAGCACAAAGCCATTGCTGTCGATCAGATCGACTCTTACGTTGGCGATGCCCGGTTCACCGGGTTGCACCAGGCAATCGCCGTTGCTATCGATGAAAACATAACCAGCGATTTGAGCGGGAGGGATTTCCGTAAAGTCGTAATCGGTCAGCACCGCGCCGCTATCGATTTGAAAGCCGCGGATGTAATCCAACTGCGATGTATCGCCGCCTCGACTGCCTGCATAGGTTGCCCCATTGAAGAAGCCTTCAGGTTGAACTTGATGCACGCTGTATTGCCCTGGACGAATATTAGTAAACTGGTACTCGCCGTTGGCATTGGTCGTAGTTGTTTGAATGATACTGCCGTTCGAATCCAGTAGATGGATCGTGACGCCACCCAATGGTCTTTCGACAGGCATATCAATCAAGTTGTTGTTGTTTACGTCGACTATCACGCGTCCGGAAAGAGTGGCAGGTCGAACTTCACCAAAATCATAATTGATGCCTGCTCGTCCGAACGGCAACTCAATTGAGCTGATCGTGTCATTGCCAGTAAGTACACCGACCTTTTGGCCATTGATTGTGCCCACGCTATCACGCCCGTCCAGATAGCCTGCAGGCTGGGTCTGACGCAGTTCGTAGACCCCCGGCCCAAGGAAGCTGAAGGAGTAAAAACCATTCGCATTGGTCGTCACGGTCTCGACTAGTTGTCCACTACTGTTGTAAAGATCGATGCGCACTCCAGACAGCAGCGGTTCGTTTGCTTGGCGGATACCATCATCGTTCAAGTCTTCAAAAACGTGTCCTGACAGTTGGGCGGGCGGTAGCTCGCAGAAATTGTAGTCTGTACCGGTTTGCCCCGGACGCAGTTCCACGGCGCGTATCTCGCTGGTGCCAAACACGGATCCCACAGCCGATCCATTGATCCGTCCGACCGATGCGCTGCCATCGATGACGCCAGCGGGAGTGACCTGTCGGATCTGATAGATGCCAGCAGGAAGGTTGTCGAACTTGTAAGCTCCTTGTGCATCTGTCTGAGTTGAAATAACAACAACACCGTTGATGTCAACCAACTGAACTGTTACGCCTGCCAATGGGGTCTTAGCGCCAGGCTCGGTCGAATCACAACTAAAGCCCGGATTCACCAGGCAAACAAACCCTGAAAGTGCGCTGGGCGGTAGTTCGCCGAAATTGAACTCAATTCCTTGCTCATTTCCGAACAGTTGTATTTCGTTGATAACATCGTTGACGATTGTTTGGCCACGTGTTTGGCCGTTTACACGACCAGCAGTGTCCTTACCGTCAAAGAACCCCGCGGGTTGCGTGACTTGAATCACGCGATAGCGGCCCGGCGGCAAATTGTTAAAACTGTATGCCCCGTTGGCGTTCGTCGTGGTGTTCCGAACAATGACCTCGCCAGTGATCGTGGAAATCGACTCCAAACGAATAGGCACCCCGCTGATGCCTGCTTCGCCGTTGTCACGATTTCCATCATCATCCAAATCTTGATAAACAAAACCGCTGATTGTCGTCGGTTGAGCTTCCGCAAAATTCAGTTCCGTCGCATGCAAATCGCCAAGTAGAATGTCGATTTGAGTCAGAACATCCGCGTTGGTTAAAACGGTGGAACCTACGCTAGCGCCGGTGTTGAGACGACCAGGAGTTGCGCCGACGCTGTAGTAGCCGTTAGGTTGAGTCTGACGGATCTCATAAGTCCCCGGCATGAGGTTGAGATCAATACCGAACTCATAACGTCCGTTATTGTCGGTTGTCGTGCGATGGCCCGTACTGATGAACAGGCTGCCTTCTTTGCGATACAACTCCAGGCTAACGCCGCCTAGTAACTGCTCACCTGCATCTCTTACAAGATTCAGGTTGTTGTCGACATAGACAATACCAGCGATCGAAATGGGCTTGGGGACCTGGGTGACACTAAACGCTGTGCCTGTCGTACGATCGCGCAGGCCATTGAAGTTGTCTTCCGGCAGTTGCAGGTTGCTACCCACCAAGTAGGAATCGTAACGATTCCAGAAGAGTGACTGCCCGTCGATATCTTGGTAGTGAGGCGCTTCGAAGTAAGCTTTAAATTTGCTCGATTGAAATTCAAGACCTGAGGTGATTGGATCGAAGCCGTCATTAATCACTGAGAGGTCGGTTTCATTCGGATCGTAAAATTCGACTTCATCGACGTCGATCTCAAAGACCAACAGGTCGCCAGCTTGAAAGTTCTCGAAGTGGAGTACAAGTAAAGTCGAGCCATCCTCGACCTGCGCGGTAACCTTGGCATTGGGATTGGCCGTTTCCAGTCGCACGATTTTAAAGGGGTGACTGTAGTCCGCCCCATAACCGGTAGGAAGCGTGTCAAAGAACACATCGCCCACACCAAAGCCAGGTTCGCGTTGGTCGCCATCAATAACAATCTTTTTTAGCGTGGTACCAGCAGCCCCGCCTGTGAAAGAGATGTAGAACGTGTCCGGATGTAGATCGCTTCCTTGGTCTTCTTCGATGTAGACTCCTCCAACCCAGATTGGGTCTACATTAAATAGATTGCGTTGCTCCATGCGTTCCAGTTGGCTGATACGATTGAGCGGAGCGCGTTTGCGAACGTCATGCCGCGTTGGCGTTGTCTGCTTCACTGCCGCAGGACGCACGATTACGTCATTGGCCACATCGTCGCGAATTGCCTTGCGAAGATTAAAGCTTGAACGCTTGCGATTTGAAAAAAGCGAAGGTAATCGCATCACTGTCGCACCTCCATGTGCGAAACGGAAACAGGAAAAGTTGTTTCAGGATCAATTCGTTGCTTCAAGAACACCTGAGTCCATGAATCTACCGTGAATTGGGTGTTGAATGAGCCGCGTTTCTTGCGAGCCGCGTTCAATCATGTTGTCGTCTAAGTTCCAAACTCGAATGGTGGTATCGAACCCGGCGGTGAATAAACGCTGCTGTTGATATAACAAAACAGCAACACTGCCGTCATGACCAACTAGGCGGTTTAAAGCTTTACCTGAGGAGGTATCAATAATTTGAACCGTATTGTCCGCACTTGCGATTGCCAAACGGTTGGGATTCAGGTGCTCTACCGCTAGCAGTTTGCCTGCGGATAATCGCATCGACAATTTGGTGTCGCCTGTTCTCCAATCTATGCAGTGGACGAAACGGTCTTCGCCGACGCTGCTAAGCGTGCGGCCATCTTCGCTTAAAGCCAGTGATCGCAGGCGACCGCGATGTACAGCGAATTCGTGGATCGTGCTAGCTTTCTCAACATCAATGACATGTACGATGCCATTGCGGCCTCCAGCGAAAAGGTGGCTGCTATCGGCCGAGAACAAGATTGCACGTTGATCACCACAGGTGCAACGGACTGGCCTGACTTGGTTGGTTGTCGAGAGTTTGCCAAGATAGATCTCGTGGCTGAAACCTCCTACTGCATAAGTGTCGTTGTCGGGCGAAAGCGTAAGGCAAGCCAGAGTATGCTCGCATTCAAACACGTTTTTTCTTGTGACACTTGGGCTTGGTGATTGAAGGTCCCACTCCCACCGATATAGCTTGCCATCATCGCCGCAACTGAGCAATTGCATGTCGCCGATTCCAGATTCGACAAACCTCAACTGTCGCACCCAGTCGCGATGGCCTTCTAGAACCGCGAGCGTTTGGCCCGTCCGCAAATCGATCCATCGAATCGCATGGTCATCGCCCGCAGCAGCCAAAGTCTCGGAAGCCTTGTGCAGCGCCATCGCAGTCACTACGGGACTGCGTGTCGAATTGGCCAGCGGTTCCAACTGGATGAGGCTGACTGCAGATTCCACGAGTTGGTTGGCGCTAGATGGCTGACTGATCGACGCGAACTTGACTAGGTCGTCTGCTAGTAGACTCAATTCACTAACCGGTGAAACCGCTACCGCGATACCAACAAGCATGAATGCGCGGCGAGAATTTTGCATGGCACAGTCCAATGACGACGATGGGAGAAAAACAACGGCCCATCGTCTTCATCGACATCCGGAAGCTTTGAGTTTAGGCAAACCTTTCCGATTGGTGAGACTTTTATAGTTAAGCTGAGAGGGCTGGCTCGTTTAAGCGGACCAGGAAGAGTTGGTAAGCCAATCCGCTTCGAAGTACATCTGAGAGCAGCCAAAGCGAGGGGCAAACATATCCATCGTGAAGTTTGTCTTTTTGGATGTTCGCTATTGAAATGGCCAGAGATCGCCCAAGACTTGCTTTTGGATCGCAGTAATTTCTCGGATCCCTTTTTTGGCGGAAACCAGCAATTGGCTTAGTTGCTCATCATCAAAGGTCGCTTCTTCGCCAGTACCTTGGATTTCAATAAAGCGACCTTGTCCGGTCATCACTACATTCATGTCGACGTCTGCAGCGGAATCTTGATCATAGTTCAGATCCAGCAAGACCTCGCCCTGAAGCAATCCAACACTAATGGCCGCGACGGAATCTACCAGCGGAAATGCATCGCGATTACTGGGTGGGAAAACTTCTGCCAAAGCGTCGACCATGGCGATGAATCCACCGCAAATGCTTGCTGTACGCGTGCCGCCATCGGCCTGCAGAACGTCACAATCAATCGTGAGGCTTCGTTCGCCCAAAAGATCTAGTTTGGCAATGGATCGAAGCGATCGTCCGATCAGTCGTTGAATCTCAATGGTTCTGCCATCGGTCTTGCCAGCTCGTTCTCGAGCTTTGCGAGGGGAAGTGCTGTGGGGCAGCATATTGTACTCGGCGGTAATCCAACCGCGTCCCGATCCGCTCATCCAGCCTGGAACTTGATCGCTCAGGCTGGCTGTACATAGAACAACTGTGTCCCCGCAGCGATACAGAACGCTGCCTGCGGAATGTTTGGTAAAATGACGTTGGACAGAGATAGGTCTAGTTTGCATCAGGCAAGTTCAGTCGTGGAGGAACGAAAGCGAGATCTTCTAAGGTAATCGATCATCGCATGGTTCGTCTACCACTGAGAGCCTGAAGCTCAAGTCACACTAAGCGCTCAGAGTTTGGAGGGCTTGATGATAAGGTATGAACTTTTGCTGTTCTGCATCCCAGACGTTCTGAGCGAAACAACCGTAAACATCTGACAATCGCAGGGTTGTAGAAGGCGGTTTTTGTAGCTCGGGTAGTCCCTTCATCGCTTCGGGAAGTCGATAAAAGGGAATCTTTGCATTCAGATGATGGATGTGGTGATAGCCGATGTAGCCAGTGAACCATTCCATGATCGGGTTCATCTTTAGATAGCTAGATGATTGCAAGGCGGCCGAGGTGTGCGTCCAGTCTTCACGCTTTTCAAGTTTGCAGCCGGGGAAGTTGTGCTGGGCATAAAACAAGTAAGAGCCTAATGCACAGGACAACAAGAGCGGAATCACGAAGCATAAAACAAAAGCGTCAATCCCAAGCATCAGGAACCCGGCTCCGACCGCCAGATGCATTACCAGTCCGACCGCTGCATCGAAGTGCATGCGAGGATTCGTCAACATGGCTTTGATGCACATACCACCCAAGAAAATAGTGAAGTAGCCTAAGCCAATTGTGAGTGGATGCCGAGAAGCCGCGTAGGCCCATCGTTCAAATCCAGTAGCCCGTTGATATTGTTCGACGGTCATGATCGGAAACGAGCCGATCGAATTCAGCGTCGTTTCTTTCGAGTTGTGTTTATGGTGATGATCGTGAGATCGGTTCCAGACGCTAGGCGGGCTGAGGACCAGCATGCCGTACAAATTCATCACCGATTTTGCGACCCAGGACTTGGTCAAGATCGCTCGATGTTGGAAGTCGTGGTAAAGAATAAACATGCGGACAATCAACAGACCGCTAAGAATACTAAGCGGAATGCGAATCCAAAGCGATAAATTCAGCGCGCACAGCAGTGTGACTGCACCGTACAACGCGAGAGTTGACCACAGCACCCACCAACTCTTGAAACGAATCTCGCTGGCGTAGGCCTTTGTCGCAATTAAAAGATCTTTCTCTGAACGCATCCAACGCGTCTCCTTACTGGCTAGCATTTCCATGGCTGAATGTCGTAGCAAGGAATTGCCATGCGTTCACGCATTCAACGTACGAAGCTATGGCGATTCAGGTTCAGCGAAGTTGCATTTTGCCACAACCCCAATACGCCAAACTTGCATAGAATACCCAATAAATTTTTTTTCTGGCATGCCGCTGCAAATCTTTGTTTGAACTTGCCTTCGTTCTCGAGACGGTTGAGTCCAAGTTGAGTGAAAGCGGAGGATTTCCATCTGAGCCGCTTATTCCTCCGAATTGTGAGGCAAGAATAACATTTCGAAGGAAGTTGCAAGATCGTGAAGTCTTCTCTTGACTTTCCCCTTCGAGCCGTAGATACTTGCCAAAGTTGGTGCTCGCATTTCTCAAGCAAGTTTTGATCTCTAGCCAGTTCTATTTTCCTGCGTGGTTGTTTTAGCGAGCGTTTTAAGTCTACACGCGATATTCTCAAAGCTTTGGTTTTAGGATTCGCCCTGGTAGCAGATTTTATGGTTTTGTTTCGCGAGCTTGCTTTGATTTGATTTTGCATGGGTTTTGGCTATCCATGACCCATGAGAGACGCAGTATCCTTGCATGCGCCGCGGGAAGTTTAGGTTTTTGTTGTGACAAATATTTATGTCGGAAATCTGTCGTTCCAAGCGACAGAAGGCGATTTACGTGATGCTTTCAGCCATTACGGTGAAGTTTCCAAAGTTAGTATCATCGTAGATCGAGATACCAATCGACCACGCGGTTTCGCATTCGTTGAAATGCCAAACTCTCAGGAAGCCCGATCAGCAATCGCTGGTCTTAATGGAACTTCGATCGCAGATCGTAACATCGCCTGCAACGAAGCACGCGAGCGTGAAAGTCGTCCATCCGGCGGTGGCGGTGGTAGCCGTTACGGTGGTGGCGGCGGCGGCGGCGGTGGAAGCCGTGGCGGCAGCGGCGGCGGCGGCGGACGTGGTTCGCGCTACTAAGCCTTGCCCGACACCCTTGGTCAGTTGATCGTAGGACCAACGACCTCCTTGTAGTAACGTAGCTGGATATTCCTTACGTAATTTTAGACAGTCCCCGTTTCCCAACGTGGACTGTTTTCGTTGGTACACTGTTTTCGTTGATACACTGTGCAATAAGTCTCATTGCGGGAAGAGAATTGATAGCGTGGTAGCAAAGGCACCACTCGATGCGTTACAATGTGGACGCTCCTTGGAGCACTGACTTGGTACCTCTGGTCAAACAAGGGAAATCGACAATTGAATGGATGGTGACTTAGTTCAAGAGCCAACCCAAATAGAGTTGTTGCATCTCGCCAAAGCTGGCGACTTTGACGCATTTCACAGCTTGATCCAGCAATTACAGCCCCGCGTCTATGGGCTTTGCTACCGCATGCTGCGCCAAGTCCAAGATGCCGAAGATGCAACGCAACAAACATTCGTCGCTCTGATAGAGCATCTTGAAAACTTTCGCGAGGAAGCTTCTCTGACGACTTGGGTACTCAAGATTGCAAGCAACAACGCGCTGAAGATTCTCAGGAAGAAACATGGTCTAAAAATGGCCGAAGTTGCTGGAGCCGAGGATCGATATGGCGATATACCTCATCCAGAATTTATCGCGCCTTGGCGTGATTCGGTGGACGAGATTGTCTCGCGTGCTGAAATTCAACAAGAAATTGATAAGGCGGTGTTGGACCTTGATGAAAAGTATCGGTCCGTCTTTTTGCTGCGTGATGTGGAAGGATTGTCGATTCGGGAAACTGCAGAAGCCCTCGATTTGACTGAGTCCACCGTTAAAGTTCGTTTGCTTCGCGCGAGACTCGCACTTCGCGAAGTCCTGACGCGACGGTTCGGGGATCCGGAGCAAGTTGTCGTCCCGGACCACAATCATTCCTGAAATTTTGTAACTTTCCCCGGCGGCATGGATCATAATAAAAACGTGACCATACGTAAGGAATCCAACAATGACCTGCGAAGAACTGCTAAAAGCTCTCAATGACTACGTAGATGGTGCGCAGCTCACGGAAATCTGTGATGAGTTTGCTGAGCATCTGGCGGGATGTAACCCATGCCAGATTGTGGTGGACAATATTCGCCAAACCATTTCGCTCTACAAGTCAGGTGTTCCTTACGATATGCCAAAGGAGTTCAAGGATCGATTACAGGCCAAATTGAGGGTAGAATGGGAACGGAAGTTCCGATCGAACCTTGATCAAAATGTACTTACCAGTGGAGACTGAGAAATGATTCGTGTTTTTTCGTTAGTAACATTATTAGGCTTGTCACTGATCGCACTGACGTACGCGCAAGCGAAAGAAAAGGGAGCTGAACTGCAGCACACTTCCGATTCCCTGCCTACCGTTAAGGAACGCGTGCAGGAGAAAAAAGCGGTGCTGGTTGATGTCCGTTCGATCCCAGAATGGAACGACGGACACATCAAGGATGCTATCTTTCTGCCATGGCGAGATTTGCAAGATACATTGACTGAAAAGGACGTTCTCGCGAAGATTCCCAAAGATGCAATCGTTTACACTTACTGTGCCGTAGGCTATCGCTCACTACGAGCTGGTAAAATCATCGCGGATTATGGTTTTGAAGTAAGGCCGCTCAAGCCAGGCTATGACGAACTGGTCAAGGCCGGTTTTCCAAGCGAAAAGAAGTAACAATCATAACATCGAAGCGCAACGCTCATCGCGTTTTATTGACATGTGGTTGCTTCTGGACGATCAGCGAAGCAATCGCATTCCCAACAGGCTTATCTTGCCCCGCCTAGATTCTCCGCTTCGCTGAAGTTCTGGCGAGTGAACTTAACGGTTCAAGAGCATTTGATTCTTTGTAACTTCTAGGCTTGTCGTGGGTCCAATCTTGTATACCGAACCCGCCCGCAACTCTTAGGAGCAAAAATATGAGCCACGCATTAGAAGTTTCACTTGCCAATTTTGAAGAAGAAGTCATCGAGTCCTCGGTCCCAGTCATTGTCGACTTTTACGCCGACTGGTGCGGACCGTGTCGTGCATTGGGACCAATTCTAGACCGTGTTGCTGCCAAGAACGCGGGAATTGCAAAAGTGGTCAAAGTTAATGTTGACCAAGAGCAGGACTTGGCTGGCCAGTTTAGCGTCTCGTCCATTCCGCACTTGGTTTTCATTCATAAGGGCGAAATTGTTGGTGAATCCACCGGGGTAGCCTCGGAGGCTGCATTGAACAACGCGATTGCACAACTGATCTCGGCCAACTAGAGGCGACATTTTTGTAATGATGCCAGTGACTTACTGTTTGCTGGACGCAGGCCAATCGCAACGGCTGCAACGACGCCGCGCGGATGTGTCGCCATTGCTGACACCGAAGTCTCGAAGAACTTGCTATAATGTTAGTCTCGCCGAGATTACTTTCTTACGCCTTCCACCAAGAGGTCCCGCCATGCGTTGTCTGCCTACTGCTTTTCTTCTTCTGTCTGCATTGCTAACTAGTCACTCTACAATCTGCGCCGACGAAGATGGGAAAGTTCGAGTGATTGTATTCGGTGCTCATCCTGACGATGCGGAGTACAAGGCAGGCGGGGTCGGCGCAATGTGGGCCAAAGCAGGTCATCATGTGAAGCTAGTCTCGGTAACCAACGGTGACATTGGACATTGGCAAATGGCGGGTGGCCCGCTCGCTCAGCGACGCACAGCAGAATCGAATGAAGTTGCAAAACGCCTTGGCGTCACTTACGAAGTACTGGACATACACGATGGAGAATTGCTTCCCACGTTAGAAAATCGCAAGCTGATCACGAAGACGATTCGTGAGTGGAACGCGGATGTTGTGATATGTCATCGACCTTGGGACTATCATCCTGACCATCGCTATGTCGGCGTGCTAGTGCAAGACGCCGCTTATATGGTTGCCGTCCCCTTCTTTTGTCCCGATGTGAAGCCACTCGATAAAAACCCTGTCTTCTTGTACTCCAGCGATCGTTTTCGCAAGCCCTACCCCTTTCAAGCAGATATCACTGTTGGCATCGATGATGTATTTGAACAAAAGGTCGATGCGTTGCTGGCTCTTGAATCACAAACGTTCGAAGGCGGGGCACTGGGAAGCGAAGCTTTCATGAAAAGTAATCCCGCAGCAAACGACCCAGAAGCACGCCGCAAATGGCTCTGGTCGCGGTGGAACAACCGCCAAACCAGCGAAGCGAACCTTTATCGCTCGTCCCTAGAGAAATGGTACGGTAAAGACGCCGCGGCAAAGATCACCTACGCTGAAGCTTTCGAGATCTGCGAATTTGGACATCAACCAACGGACGACGAAATTCGTAAGCTGTTCCCTTTCTTTCCAGCAACTAATTAAGGCTCGGCTTTCGGCGGTGCCAATTCGCGGCGGATGCGGCGAAGAATCCGACTGCGAAGTTGTCTGACTGCGACGGTGGTCATCCCAAACTCGATGGCCACTTGATCGGTAGGCCAACCGTCCATTGCGGAACGCACAAAGGCTTGCCACGTTCGAGGTTCGCAGTCATTCGCAATCCGCTTTAAGATTTGCTGCAAGTCGCTGCGAAATTCGCTCGGTCCATGGGCCGAATGACTTGCGTTGCTAGAGTCCGAATCCAGTTGTGCGGGAACATCCGCTAAACGGCCAAGCATGGTTGAGCCACCGATTCCAATCGGCGATCGAACTTGCTGCCGACGGTAATCAACGATTCGACGCTGCAAAATGCGCCACATCCAGGCTCGGAATGCCCCTCGTCCTACCGAAGACGAGAAATGTGGCAGCGATTTGGATACCGACATCCAAAGTTCTTGCAGGATGTCATGGGCAGCGGCTTCATCCAAACCAGAGGTTCGGCACAACGCTACCAAACGGGGTTGATAGCAAGCTACCAAGCGTTCCCAAGCCACTGGATTGCCAGCCCGAACACCTTCCACTAGCGAAGGTCGTGTGCCCGTGGATGATGTCATGTCAGGCCTCGGCTGATATGGTGGTTCGGAGTTTTTAGGCGTGGGCATCTAGCAACTCAAAAAAATCGAATTTGGTGTCACGTCCAAAACGACTCTCTATTAAGCGGCATTCTGGAAAGCTCGATTTTACGCCGTCTCGACACGTATTCCAATCATCTACAGGATAAAATGGTCACCATGAAACTGCCAGCGTCCAATTTATCAAGCCACCAAAGCACCTGTCCCAGCAAGTCGGTCTTGAGTGACTACTTGCAAGGCGCAGCGGATGAAGCGACGTCCGAAAGCGTCGATCTACACTTGGAATCCTGCGGTGTATGCAATGAGGCACTGAGTCGACTGGAAGTAGAACTGTTACCTACGATCGACCAGATTCAAGACGTCACCGACATTGATTTATTGAAACAAGCAGAGGGCGACGAGGCGCAAATTATTCGTGACGCCATCGCTTCAAGCAAAGAGCCCGCCAGCAGAGAGCATTTGGCGTGGCGTTCTGGCATGCTGCATCATGTCCCGAAAAATGTTGGGCCCTATCGCTTGCTTCAAGCCATCGGTTGCGGTGGCATGGGTAGCGTTTATCGAGCAGAACACAATAAACTTCATAAAGAAGTGGCTCTCAAGTTGTTGCCGCTGGGTTTGGCCAGCGCTTATGCGGTCGAACGATTTGAACGGGAGATCCAAGCAGCAGGTAAGCTAAATCATCCGGCCATCGTCACGGCAACGGATGCTGGGACGGATGCGGATTTTCTTTACCTTGCCATGGAGCTAGTTCAAGGTTTAGACCTGGGCAAAATAGCGAGACAACTCAAGCCTTTGGACATTGCGGATGTGTGTGAGATCGGTCGACAAATCGCACTAGGCCTGGCTCATGCTCATCAGAAAGCCATGGTGCACCGCGACATCAAGCCATCCAATGTCATGCTCGACCAAAACGGTAACGTAAAAGTGCTCGACTTTGGACTGGTGCTATTGAGTCCTTGGGACAGCCCGTTGGGCGAGCTAACAACTGTCGGACAGTTCCTGGGAACGCTTGATTACATGGCACCTGAACAAGCCGAGCGAAGTGCCAGCGTCGATCATCGCAGCGACCTTTACTCGTTAGGGGCAACGATGTTCCGGTTGCTATCGGGCCAACTACCGTTGGCTATGTTGCCGCACCAATCGCCACTCGAAAAACTTCGCATATTGGCAAGACATGAACCGTTGAAGATTAAGACCTTGCGGCCTGATGTTCCCGACGGGTTGGCGAAATGGATTGACCAATTGTTGAAATCCGACCCGAGTTCTCGCCCCGCCAGCGCCGCTCATGTGGCCGAAGCGCTTATGCCATATTGCGGCGGGGCAGACCTGCAGCGCCTCGCCTCACTTGCGATGCAAATGCCCAGCGAAATACCGGATGACTTGCTTACACCAAAACCTCTAAGGTCGCTTGACGACGTTGATAACAAGGTAAGCGGCGGGTCGAAGCGAAAAGCTCGGTGGGGGACTACCATCGCGGCGGCGCTGCTGCCTTTTCTGGTGTACTTTGGATGGACGGTGATTATCAACGACTCCCATGGCAACTTGGTCATTCAGTCAGAGTTGGACGATTTGCAGGTACATATTACGAAACTTGACGGAACCAAGTCCGACTCCCTCACAATACAACAAGGCAACTCTTTGACCAAATTGAATGCTGGCGAGTATCAAATTCAATTGGATAGCCCCGCCGATGGAATCGAGATGGAACCTCAAACGATCGTGTTGAAGCGAGGAGAAACCGTGATTGCAAAGATTCGTCGTGAAGTGCAGTCGGAGGCTATAAGCCAAACGAAGATGGACACGAAGGAATGGTTGCCGGCAGGGGTTATCTCCGAAGAGTTGCTCAAGGCGACGTACAAAGATAAAACAATTTTGGACCATTTACGACAAATCCACTTAGAACGCGATTATCAAACCTGGCTTGCTTCAGTACGCATACTTGAGAAAGCGATTCCGGAAGATGCCCAAACAAAACTTGCCTCGTTTATCGAAATGGCAGCAGATCGGAAAGGCTTCCTCGCAGGGCTTGATTGTTTGAAGCTCACGCATTGGCTTTCCTATGAATTCATGGACCAGCGGATTGCGGGCTGGCTGCATGACGATGATGATCGCATCTTCGCTTTTTTAGCGGAATGCACTTTGAAAGTAGATCCCACTCGTACTCCCGTTGATGATGTTCAATGGACGCAGCTTGCATCGACCTGGCAAAATATCGAAGATTGGTTTGTAAACGACCATGATTTGCAACGGCGATTGATGGTGCAAAAGGCAAAAACAATGGGAGGCAATATCGTAGATGTCAAAACCGAACACCCTCTGAATAATTTCCTCTATTCCAACTTTCCGAATACGGCGTTCAGCATTGCTCAGTACTACACGTATCCCGCCAATTCTTACTACCACTATAGTTCTGGAAAGGCTTTCCTGGCCGACAAAGATCGCCTAAACGCTCGTCTGACATTGGCTCGTAATGCGATTGCCAATGGCAGCGCTGAAAACGTGTTTTGGCAATTGAAGTCGGTTGACGTGCAAGCTAAAAGCGAAGAATCCGAGTATTGGAAGCTTGTCGTAGACTTTATTGACCAGCGGTTGACTCGGTGGGCTGAATCAAACCAGGCACTGCTTGGCGACATGATCCAAATTCAATTGAGTTCTTATGGGAATGATTCATGGAGCGTTCGATCGCAGGCCGCCAAGCAAATTTATGGATATGGAGGCATGGGAGGCGGTGGCATGGGAGGAATGGGCCAGGCGTTTACTAGCGGGTTGCCCCCAGGGACTGATGCTAAAGTCTCTGAATCGATTGAACTGCTATTCGCATACCAACGATTACCGGAATCAAATCGCCCTAAGGCTTCTTTAGCGAGAGTTAGAACGATGCTCGAAACTAAAGACCTCGTTCTAACCCCTAAATTAAAGGACATTTTTAGCGGAGAATGGTCAAGCCTATCATGGACTTACGATATGAAGCTTCAACGTTCCATGAACGATGGCTCGCTGCAAGTGGTCGCAAGCGAAGACCAAGAAATCGCGATTGCCTTTATCATGCACCGCTGGATTGATGGCATCTTGGAGTCGGACTTGCTCGATCCGTCGACGGTCGTGCAATTGTTCTTTCAATCATTATCTGCAAGCTCTAATCCAAAATCCGACGAACAAACTGCAACGCATTGGATTCACTCAAGCGTGCGAGAGAAAAGGTTCAAAAAAGAGTTCGTGACTGAGGGGCAATCCAGTTTCGACACAAACATGGTGAACTATACCGTCGACCAAGCCACTGTTGTTGGCAAGTACGATTCACTACCCGGCCAATCATCAGAACTCCGAGTTCGATTAGGCCTCCAGAGCGAGGGATGGCGAATATTGTCGATCGAATCTTTTGCCAGTGGAAAACGAGAAGTGATTTTCGAGTGATGCGCACGATCTCGAGAGATAACTATCGATTTTTAATCACGCGTATGTCCGCGATCGGCGATGTGGCTCATGCACTGCCGTTGCTCGAGGAACTCAAGCTACATTATCCGCAAGCGCCGATTGCCTGGGTTGCGGAACTAGGTCCTTCACAAATACTGCAGCACCATCCTTTGATCGATCGTTTGATCGTTGTCCCCAAGAATTGGAGGAAATCGCTGCGTGCGATTCTTCAATTGAGACGCCAGCTCAGGGAATTTCGTCCGACCGTAAGTATTGACCCTCAAGGGTTGTCGAAAAGCGCTTTTGTTGGCTGGCTTTCCGGGGCCAAGCTTCGTATAGGATTCGCAGGAGAAAATGCCCGTGGGTATAGCAAGCTGTTTAATAACTCGTTGCATCAACCCGTCTCTCAGCATATCGTCGATTGCAACCTTGAATTACTGAAGCCGCTTGGAATAGTTCCGCAGAACGCAAGGTTTCAAATTGCAGAAACTCCTCAGGAAAGTCAGGACGCGAGCAATCTACTATCGTCGCTTAGTATCCACGACTCTTATGGAGTGATTAATGTTGGAGCTGGTTGGAAATCCAAGCTTTGGCGAGCGGAACGATTCGCGGAAGTGGCAACTTATCTTGGAACAGAACATAAGCTGGAGGTGCTAGTGCTATGGTCAGGCGAGAATGAAAAGCTAACTGCCAGTAAAATCTGCGAGCTGACTCCCCACGCAAAACTAGCGCCGCCGACAACATTACGCCAAGTTGCTGCGATTGCGCGTCGCAGCAAAATCTTTATCGCTTCCGATACGGGCCCGCTACACATCGCGGTAGCCGTCGGTGCGCGGTGCGTGGGTTTGTTTGGACCGATGCCTGCGGAACGGAATGGCCCTTATGGCGATCATAACATTGCGGTTCAAAAGGAAATTTTCAATGGCCCTAGATCTCAACGCCGCAGAGCTCCAAAAGAAATTATGGATTCAATTTCTGTTTTGGACGTCTGCCAAGCTTGCCATCGCCTCCTGTTGGATTGCGCAAAACGGACCAGCTAAGGTACGAAACGTCAAAAACTCGAATTGCTTTTGAAGTTTGTACGCAAACTCTAATCATCCGAACGGGCTCGTACCTTTACGGTCTCTTTAGGAACCGTAAATTTTGACTTAGCAGAGCGAATCTGCTGGACAACTTTCAGGAACTAAGGAGTGGGGATATGGTTAAGTCGGATCACAAACGTCAACAAAAGTTAGCTCGCAAGAACGCGAAGGATCGCAAACGGCATCAGCAGGAAACTCGCAAACGGCAGCAACTGGCGTCTTTGCAGGGACAAATGGTTCATAGCGCACGTGGAGAAATCACCTTCTGCGGCGTGAGCGCAGGGATAAAAAGTGGCCTGGGCTACGTCGCATTGGCCCGCAGAGCTCCCGGAGGAGCAATTGCCATCATGATGGTGCTGGTCGACACATACTGCCTTGGGGTAAAGCAGGTAATGGGTGGCCTGCGATCTCCTGAGAGTGTTCGGATGACCATCGAGCAGTCCAACCTGCAACCTGAGGAACCGTCTATTGCACGCGGCTTAGTCGAGTCAGCCATTGAGTTTGCGAAACAGGCGGGGCTTTCTCCTCATCCTGACTATCAAAAAGTAGCACCACTTTGGGGTGACATTCTCAGGGGTTCCATCGAAGGGCATTATGAGATGGGCCATCAAGGTGAGCATCTTTACATGAACGGCCCATTTGAAGACGAAGCCAGACAATATGCGATCATTGCAACTATGAATGCCCATCTTGGCGAAGGTAACGTCCGAGTTGCTGCCAACAACCGCAACTATACTGTTGACGGCATGGATTGGACCGACTCGGAAAGCATTATCGGCGACGATGAAAACTTCGGCGAAGAAGATGACGCGGAGAGCACTATTGATTCGCCAGACTATCGACGCTTGGATGGTCCCGAACTTTAACGTTGCGACCGTTCATCTGATAGCTTGTCACTTGGCAGCTCAGCCATCAACTTGTGGAACAATCTTGCGATGACTCCAGCGGGCTGGCTGGAATTGATTGGATAATCAATCGGAATACGGTTGATTGCCAAGATGTTTCAATCGTTCGTGGAGAAGTTCCGACGAAGCATATTTCTTGTGCTCCGAATCTAGTTTGCGAAATCACATCGGCGACAACTGCCCATCGTGATTGGGGCTAAAAAAAACGAGCTGTATGCTGGCGAGGAAGTTACGCACTACCTGATTGTTGATCCAGAAGCACGCAGAATCGAATGGTTGTCCATAAAACTAGACAGAGGTTACGAGGTACAGATCCGAGCCAGCCGCATCAGCTACATGACTCATGCGAACTTCGAATCGACATGGAATAATTATTTCGCAAGCTGAATTAGTTCGACGACCTGTTTCGGGCTACACGTTGTTGCGTCTCCCAGTCGCTCACGAGCTTAAGCAGAATCTTTTGCTCGGCCAACCTTGCTTCTATAGTGCACTTGCGCTGATAGGCAACGGAGTCTGGAAGCGAAGCAAGCAGTCCATCGGCCCAAGCTTGCTTTTGTTCAGGCGAGATTCTCCTATCCCGTTTGTCGTGTTCATATCGAAATTGGTCATGCATCTTTCTTCAGCAACTCCTGGAGATACTTAACTCGGTCACGTCTGCGATACTCCTCTGGGATTGCGAGTTGACAAGCCAACAAATCGGCTGCAGACAAAAGGTGCGACTCGCTTGATGATGCATAGTTGTACCGAACCGCGGCTCGCTTTGCTTGAGCATACGAATCGATACCTGGAACCGATAAAAAGACATCGAGAGGGCCGAACTCCGTTAGCATGCAGAAGACATTCTGTTTGGTTAGCCAACCATTTGGCTTATTGCAAACCAGCTCCCAGTCGTCATCTGAGTCGCCCCATTCAGCCTTCATGTCGCAAAGTGCTTTTTCGCACAAAGACACGTTCTCTGCAGACGACTTGATCAAGATATCGACGTCTTGAGTAGATACGGACTGGTGCAGTAAGAAGAAGTTCAGTCCACCGATCAATAGGTAGTCGACGCAATGCCGGTCGAGTATTTCGAAGATTGCTCGATAGTCAAATGGTAAGGTCACGGGCGGAGTAACGGAGGAATTCAATGGACAATGGTTGACCTGAAATTATACCAAAAAAAAAGCTCCTTGAGTTTGCACTCAAAGAGCTTTTTAAAAACCCGGCGATACCTACTTTCGCATTGGTATACACTATCATCGGCTCAGAAAGCTTAACTACTGTGTTCGGAATGGGAACAGGTGGACCTTTCTGATATGGTCACCGGGAGAGCTTGGCAAGCCGTATTCCCGCTTGCCAAGCTGTTGAAGTGGATTGTAATGATCAATCTTTGATTGCAATGACGAGTCATCGGATCTGATCTTTGCTGGGCAAAGTGCAAGATACCGATGGTCAAGCATTCGTCCGTTAGTACCAGTAAGCTGAACACCTTACGGTGCTTACACATCTGGCCTATCAACCACGTCGTCTACATGGGGACTTTCGCTTAAAAAAGCTTACGAAACCTAATCTTGGAGAGGGCTTCACGCTTAGATGCTTTCAGCGTTTATCCTTTCCGTAGTTAGCTATCCAGCCGTGCCGCTAGCGCGACAACTGGTACACCAGAGCTACGTCCAACCAAATCCTCTCGTACTAAAGTTGACCCTCCTCAAGTTTCGTACGCCCACGGCAGATAGGGACCGACCTGTCTCACGACGGTCTGAACCCAGCTCACGTACCACTTTCATTGGCGAACAGCCAAACCCTTGGGAGCTTCTTCACCCCCAGGATGTGATGAGCCGACATCGAGGTGCCAAACCGCATCGCCGCTGTGGACGCTCGGATGCGATAAGCCTGTTATCCCCAGAGTACCTTTTATCTGATGAGCGATGACCCTTCCATTCGGAATCACCGGATCACTAAGACCAACTTTCGTTCCTGCTCGACTTATTTGTCTCGCAGTCAAGCACACTTATACCTTTACGCTCTTTGCCTGATTGCCGACCAGGCTGAGTGTACCATTGCGCTCCTCCGTTACTTTTTAGGAGGAGACCGCCCCAGTCAAACTGCCCAACTGACAATGTCCTAAGCCCGGATTCACGGGACAAAGTTAGAATTAAAGCATATACAGGCTGGTATCTCAACGATGGCTCCCTGAAGACTTGCGTCCCCAGTTCACAGCCTCCCAGCTATTCTGCACAATACATACCTCAACCCAATATCAGCCTACAGTGAAGGTTCATGGGGTCTTTCCGTCTAACCGCGGGTATGTGGCATCTTCACCACAACTACAATTTCACCGGGTCGGTGGTTGAGACAGTGCACCAGTCGTTACGCCTTTCATGCAGGTCGGAACTTACCCGACAAGGAATTTCGCTACCTTAGGACCCTCATAGTTAGGGCCGCCGTTTACTGGGGCTTCGGTCGCGAGCTTCTCTACTCAAGGTAGATAACCCTCTTCCTTAACCTACCAGCACCGGGCAGGCGTCAGTCTCTATACATCCTCTTACGAGTTCGCAGAGACCTGTGTTTTTGATAAACAGTCGCTAGTGCCGATTTTCTGTGGCCCCCAAAAGCATAAACCATCGGGGGCGCTCCTTATCGCGAACTTACGGAGCCATTTTGCAGAGTTCCTTAACCACCGTTCTCCCGAGCGCCTTAGAATACTCTTCTCACCTACCTGTGTCAGTTTTAGTACGGTCAATTCCACTTCAAAGTTTAGAAGCTTTTCTTGGACGTCCTTCCAACATCATCCAGATCTTAAATGCTGTTAGCTCGGCTCCTTGAACCTAATGGGGCGGATTTGCCTACCCCCATTCTTAGAGCCAAGCAACGGACATAATCTAATAGTCCGCATGCTTTTCGGACGCCGTCCCTCCATCACTCCATGGAATCGGCGAAGGAATATTAACCTTCCATCCATCGTCTACGCCTTTCGGCCTCGACTAAGGTACCGGCTAACCCTGGGCGGATTTACCTTGCCCAGGAAACCTTAGGTGTTCGGCGAACAGGATTCTCACCTGTTTAATCGTTACTCATTCCGGCATAATCACCTGAAGGGCCCGACAACGCTCCTCACGGTACGTCTTGTATCTGCCCTTCAGCGCTCTCCTACCGCTCTAACTTGCGTTAGAACCCGTAGCTTCGGTGTTCCATTTACTCCCGTTCATTATCGGCGCAGAATCTCTCGACCAGTAAGCTGTTACGCACTTTTTAAATGGTGGCTGCTTCTAAGCCAACATCCTGGCTGTCTCAGAGATTCAACTTCCTTAGTGACTGAATGGAACTTCGGGACCTTAGCTGACGATCTGGGTTGTTTCCCTCTTGACCACGGAGCTTATCCCCCGCAGACTGACTCCCGAGATAGTTACAACGGTATTCGGAGTTTGGTTCGGTGAGGTACCCAGGAAAGGGCCCCCATCCAATTCAGTCTCTCTACCCCCGTCGCATAGTTCCTCAAGGCTATCCCTCAAAATATTTCGGAGAGAACGAGCTATCTCTGTGTTTGATTAGACTTTCACTCCTCCCCACAAGTCATCCCCTCGGTTTTCAACCCAAGTGGGTTCGGTCCTCCACGCAGTTTAACCCGCGCTTCAACCTGCTCATGGGTAGATCACACAGTTTCGCGCCTAGTACCCGCAACAATAAATCGCCCTATTCAGACTCGGTTTCCCTCTGGCTTCGGCCCGTAAGGCCTTAACCTGCTGCAAACACTAACTCGCCGGATCATTTTGCAAAAGGCACGCCGTCACACTCTATATAGTGCTCCGACCGCTTGTAAGCACACGGTTTCAGGTTCACATACCTCCCCTAGTAGGGGTTCTTCTCATCTTTCCATCGCTGTACTGAGTTCACTATCGGTCATCAAGGAGTATTTAGCCTTACGGGATGGTCCCCGTGGATTCAGACCAGGTTTCACGTGACTGGTCCTACTCAGGTGCCTCTACAGTGTGTCAATATTTTCGTGTACGAGACTTTCACCCTCTATGGTGGGCCTTTCCATACCCTTCCACTAACACGACACAATCCGATATTGAGGTCCTACAACCCCGAAGAGGAAACCCCTTCGGTTTGGGCTGTTCCGATTTCGCTCGCCGCTACTGACGGAATCGATTTTTCTTTATTTTCCACCAGGTACTTAGATGTTTCAGTTCCCTGGGTTTGCCACATATGCCTATGTATTCAGCATATGTCAATTCGGGTATCTCGGGATAATAGCTTGTTTGTCAGCTCCCCCAAGCTTATCGCAGACTTCCACGCCCTTCGTCGCCTCTTGATGCCAAGACATCCCCCGTGCGCCCTTAGTAACTTGACCATCGGAATCTCAAACTTTAACTTCACAGCAAATTTCAAGTCCCGTGGTTCGCCATTGCGCTCGTTCGAATCGATTAATAATCTAATATTCAAATCGACCTCGAACCTTAATATTGAATGCACACTCACCCCAATTCCCTAAGAAATCAAAGGCTTCATGCATCAACTTAAGATGTCATTACTACCACTTCAACCATGTTGTCAAAGAACAATTTCCCTCGCAATTTGCATTACTGCTCGTTGCGAAGGGTCCACCATCTTAAGAAGGTGTTTGACTCGCGTCAAGCCATCTTCAAAAAGATTTTTCATCTGGGTCAGGTTCCGACTCGCGTCGTTTCCTGTCCCACATGGGAGGCAGAATCATCCAGAATTTGGTCGCGAATGCAATAGGCTACGCAAAAGTTTTCCGGATTTATTTTCCCGCCTTCGGTGTCGCACTGTTTTCGGCATTTTTCACCGGACTCTTTAAGCATACCGGCCAACTTCACCTGCCGCGGGCAATGCACGGATACGCGATTCTCCAGACGTCGATTTCTCAGAGCTGCCCGCTTTGGCTAAAGTATCTGGCTGACTAACCACTGTTTGCTTTCCTCCGCTGGGGTCAGTTGGCTTGTGTTCTGCAAGGGCTCTGGCAAAGGTAAAGTTTGCAGTCACCGCAATCGCTCTGATTAGGTCGCTTAACTATGAATGTCTTGTTGTGCCCGATGGGCAGCGCCGGAGATGTGTTCCCCTTTCTGGGCATCGGCCAAGAACTTCAAAACCAAGGGCACGCAATCACGTTGTTGACTTCGGACTACTTTGCCACAGATGCCCAACGGCTTGGGTTTGCATTTCAACCACTTGGGCTGCCAGGGGTCTACCAGGAGTCGATCAAGCACCCGGATTTGTGGCATCCCACGCGTAGCTTTCGCTACCTTTACCAACGCATGTGCCTGCCATGCCTCGAACAGCAATACCAAACTGTCGCGAACTGGTGTGCCAATGACCATAGCGTAGCCCTGCTGAATTGCTTTGGTTTCGGCGGTTTGTGCGCCAGCGATCGGTACCCAGGAGCAAACATCTTCAGCATTCATCTTCAGCCTTCGGTGCTTGCCAGCTATCAGGATCCCCCTGCCCTGCCGCAAGTGGCTGGTCCCAAATGGCTGCGCCGATGCCTGATATGGATGGGAGGCAAAATTGCGATTGATCCCGTGGTTTGCCCCTCCCTGAATTCCTTTCGAGCGTCCAAGAATCTGCCGCCGATACGAGACGTCTTGCATTGGTGGACCTCCAGGCGTCTCAATGTGTTGATGTTTCCCAATTGGTTCGCACGGCCCGCTAAAGATTGGCCCCACAACTCGGTTCAAACCTCTTTCTCCCTTTGGGAACGAAACTCCAACGAATCTTTGCCAGTTGATTTAGTACGGTTTCTCGACAGTGGGACTCCGCCCATCGCCCTCACTGGCGGGTCGGCGAATCTGCATGCCAAGAAATTCTTCGAAACGGCCACGGTCGCCTGCCAGGCTCTGGGACTGCGACCGTTGTACCTAGCGGCCGCGCCCGACCAGTTGCCGCAACCGATACCGCAAGATGCGTACGCGTCTCCATTTGTCGCTCTGAGTTCGCTGCTGCCGCGATGCGCTGGCCTTGTCAGCCACGGAGGGGTCGGCACTGTGGCTCAGGCCATTGCGGCTGGAATCCCTCAGGTCGTAGTGCCTCTGGCTCATGATCAATTCGATAACGCCGAAAGAGTTTCCCGATTAGGCATTGGCCAATGGCTGCCCGCGGCCAAGATGACCACCCGCGGCTTAATGAATAAAATGAAGTTGGCATTCTTTGACCCACAGACTGCCGCCGAAAGTAAGCGTTTCTCGCGACTCTTGCAGCAAGACAATGGGTTGAGTCAAGCGGCCGCCACTATTGTGCGGCAAGCCGAAATCGCTAGATGAATTCGGTAAATAATAAGCACCGAAAAACACTTGTTCGTTGTGTTGCCGACAACACAAGTGCCCTTCGGCCAATGACCACAATCGCGATTAATATGAGAATTGTGTATCGCGCAGAGAGTTAACCATTGTCGAGCAAATTAGCCAGTTAGCTTTTTAGCATTTGCGACACTTTTTGAATCACTTGTAGAATCTCTATTGCTTGATCGACGCCGCCAGCTTGTTGGACAAACTGCAATGCAGCATCGTAAGCGGCTGAAGCATTGCTCGAATTGCTAGTCGTGACTTTGGTTGACGCAACCTGATATTTTCGAGGTCTTCCACGGCTTTTGGATTTGCTAGGAGTTGCTGGAGAGCTTGCCTTTTTCAAAGCATTTCGGACGTTCGCAATGTCATGATATTTGACTCCAGACTTGCCTAATGCTTCGAGTACCTCTTTGTTTGCGGCCTCAGGATGAGCCCCAAAGTAGTCTCGAATCAGCTTGCTTTTGTTACTGCTTTTTTTCGCCATTGTTCTCAGGTTGCTTTGTAATCTAGGTGGAGGGACGTTAAAAATTAAACTCAATTTTGACCGATAATTTGCGTGCGAGGCTAACTTAACAAGATTTTTCAATCAGCGTTTTAGCTTAAGAGAGCTTGAGCAAAACCGTCAATTCTGTGTTAGCAACGTCACAAAACTACTATAGGTTACTCAAACTCTAATAGCAAATATCAAGGCCAATCCTCCATAATGGTCGATGACGCCGTATTGTCAACGGATCGGTTGTTCATTTGCTTGCTGGTACTTAATTGTATTTAACGTTCCCGCATCGCTTCCGTCGGGGTGCTAGTGGCAATGTGGACTGTTGCATGTCGGCCGCAATAAAGGGTGGCTACAGTCGCGTTCACTGCCCTGCCCTGCCAACGTCGCAATTAATTTTATTGCCAAAGAATGAGCTTGAGCGTTGGTCTAGCGCTCGCTTAAGCCAAGTGTTTTTTGTTTGTGGGGTGTTCTCATGATAGGTTGTCTCAAACGACAGATTCAGCCGGGCTGGACGTTGGTCGCGTTAAGATTAGAGTCTTACCTACGGTGCCGCACGGCTCAGTTTGCGTTCAGGCTGCGATCTGGGGCCTTGGATCGCTGGGGCGTTCGGAGAGCTTTTTCAAGGGCAAATCGCGACGATCTGTGAAATGCAATCGCTTGACTGATCCCTACCCTGGCCCTATTATTGAACTAAGGGCGTGTTAGTCCGCCCTTCTTATTGTGTAGTGACTTTCTCTCGTTCGTTTCGAACAAATCGCCATGCTAATGCTTGAAGCAAGTCGAATGCAAAGCCCACGTCGGCTCGCGCTGCTGAAATGCTTGAGCGTGTGCCTCGCGATTTTCCTGGGCTGTTGCGGATGGCTCGAGCGAGCGGAAGCACGTTGTGGGCTGGTCAACCCTGACGCCCTCTTAATTGATCTGCCCAAAGTGACTGGATATGCCAAGTCACAACTGGTTCTCATGCCCTCCATGCACCTCGTTTACGATGAAGGTACGATCAAAGCTGTCTACGGGGGTTTGCCCAAGCCATGTAATGGCCCAAGTTGCAGGCCGCAACCGCTCGGGCACTTTTCGACTTCGTGCTTGGCGGTTGATCATTCGTCTGGCCCAAGCGATGGCATGTTTTTTCGAGGCAGTGGTTGGCGACCCAGCCTTTTGGATTATCAACCAATAGTAGCTGGCGATTTCTTCTATCCCCAGATGCCAGATCAGCCGCAATTCAGGCCTCCAATTCTCTAGCGCTTTCAGACGCCCACGATCGTACCTGCTACTCTCCTGGCTGGCCAAGCTTTCGATGATTCGAGAGCAGCGGGCCGTCCAGCCATTGGCAGAATGATTTGACCAATAGTGGGATTACTTGTGCTTGCCAATCGCATTCGCAGGCCAAGAACCAACCTTATCTGGAGCAACAGCAACACACTTTGGCGGTTGCTGTGAGTTCCATCCTTGGAAAGCCTTTGTTTAGAGCTACCTTTATTTGAAATCGCATTGAATCTGATGAGCAGAGAAGAAATCGTTTCGGCGCAAGATGATATAGCACACCCTAAGCCCATATTGGGCAAGAAGCCTCAACGAGCCGTGGGGCCGCGTTTGCGCGTGGTGTTGATCATAGTTCTCACTATGTTTTCACTGTTGGCTGCCAATGGTATTTACTTGTCAGCAATTACGCTGGTGCAGTGGTGGCGCGGAATTGTGATTGAGGACTATTTCTATCAATTTATGTTCCTTGCCCACTTGGTGTTAGGTTTCTTATTTACGGTACCCGTAATCGTCTTCGGACTGGTGCACTGGAATTCCTCGCGACATCGGCGGAACAAACGAGCGATTCGCATTGGTTATGCGCTTTTTGCCATTGCTATTGTTGTTTTGGTTTCAGGTGTTTTACTAACGCGGTTAGGCAGTTTTGAATTCGCCGCTGGGGCTACCAAACGGCAATTGATCTATTGGGCGCATGTGGTTTCGCCGCTACTGGCCATTTGGCTTTATTGGCTGCATAGACTGGTTGGACCTCGCATCAAATGGCATGTCGGACGGAGAATCGCGATCGCGACGGCCGTTTGCGTGGGGGCCATGGTGATGGCGCAAATGCAGGACCCTCGCGATTGGAATACGGCAGCGCCCAAGGAAGGCGCGAAATACTTTGAGCCGTCGCTTGCACGGACTCGAAGTGGGAACTTTATCCCTGCCAGCGTGCTTCAAAATGACGACTACTGTAAGAAATGCCACGCGGATATTTACGATGATTGGTTTCACAGCGCGCATCACTTCAGCTCGTTTAATAATCCGGCTTACCTCTACGCCGTTCGCGATACCCGTCAAGCGGTCAGTACGCGAGATGGGTCGATCCAAGCGTCGCGTTGGTGCGCGGGTTGTCACGACCCGGTCCCGTTTTTTAGTGGTGCATTTGATGACCCCAACTATGACGACGTGAATCACCCCACCAGCCAAGCTGGAATTACTTGTACCGTTTGTCATGCAATCTCCCATGTCAATTCCGTTCGCGGAAATGCGGACTACGTCATTGAGGAACCCGTGCATTACCCTTTTGTTTACAGCGAAAATCCCCTTTTGCAAAAGGTGAACGAGTTGCTGGTCAAAGCCAAGCCGGGTTTTCACAAGAAGGAAATGCTCAAGCCTGTTCATAAAGATGAAAAGTTCTGTAGCACCTGTCACAAAGTGTTCCTGCCGAAAGAGTTAACCAACTACAGGGAGTTTTTGCGCGGTCAAAATCATCACGATTCTTACCTGTTAAGCGGTGTCTCAGGGCACGGTGCACGCAGCTTCTACTATCCGCCAAAAGCGGAAACTAATTGCAACGGTTGCCACATGGAATTCAAAGAGTCCAATGATGTGGCTGCGTTGGAAATCAATGGGAAACGAGTCGTTCATGACCATTTCTTCCCGGGCGGAAACACGGCCCTGCCCTACTGGCGAGACGATCAGGAGATTGTCCGACGTGAGCAAAAAATCCTAGAAGGCTGTGCTCGTGTCGATATCTTCGGGGTTCGGAAAAATGGCGAGGTTTTTGGCGAACTGCTGGCTCCCATTGGTCCGGAAAATCCCACTTTGGTCGCGGGCGAAACCTATTTGCTTGAAACCGTTATTCGAACTTTGAAACTAGGGCATCACCTTACCCAAGGAACCGTCGATTCCAATGAACTTTGGCTGGACGTAACCGTGAAAAGCGGCGATCGCCTAATAGGTGCTTCTGGACAGATCGACTCGCGAGGGGAAGTTGACCCTTGGTCGCACTTCGTCAATAACTTTGTCATCGATCGCCATGGTGATCGCATCATACGACGCAACGCTCAAGATATCTTCACGGCCGTTTATAATCACCAGATTCCGCCAGGCGCAGGCCAGATAGCTCACTATCGCTTGCAAGTACCGGACGATATTCAAGACCCAATCACTATTCATGTAGCGTTTAAGTATCGCAAGTTTGCACAAAGCTATATCGATTATATGAATTCTGCATTCAAAGAAGGGGATCGCCCTTTTGTTAATGGTCCCCCTCATGCTGACGGCAGGAATACGCTGCCAGTTACCGTGATCGCAGAGGATACTGTCGTGTTGAGCGTTCAACGCAAGGATGGCACGATCGCCCAGTCCGACTATAACAACGACCAAAACTCGCCAGACTTATGGCAACGTTGGAACGATTACGGAATCGCTTTACTGCTAACAGGAAACGCACAATTGCGCCAAGCCGGGGAAGCGTTCCGAGAGGTGGAGAAACTGGGGCGATTTGATGGGCCTTTAAACAGTGCGCGTGTCTTGTTGGCCGAAGGGAATCTTGACGGCGCGACCGAAGCATTGTCGCGAGCAGAAAAGATGGACCCGCCACCTCCAGCCTGGACGTTTGCTTGGCTGAGCGGTGAAATTGCTGTGCAACAAGGCCAGTTCGAGCTTGCGGAGAAACTATATCGAAGTGTTCTGTACGATCAAACGCAAGAAAGGATTGATCGCGATTTTGATTTCAGCATGGACTACATTGTTCGTAATTCACTCGGAGGTGTGCTTATCGATTTGGCGGACAAAGCTGCGTCTCGTAAACAGCCAGATCGAGCTGTCGCTTTGCTGCGTCAGGCACGTGCTGAATTTGAGTTTGTTATCCAGGAACATGTTGATCCTGATAACAATACGGCTTACGCGAATCTTCGCGAGGTCTACTCTCGCTTGGCAGAATTCGCTGCCAGTACCGAGGAAGCAGCGAACCTGATGCTGCTCTCGAAGCGAGCGGAAGCTAACAATATCAAGTACAAGCCGGATGATAACGCATCCGATATCGCTATTCCAAAAGCTCGCCAAAAATACCCACCAGCCGACCACGCGGCCGAACGTGTCGTGATCTACGACCTGCATCGCGATAACACACAAGATTTGCCAGCGAAATCGCAAGTTGGGCAACAGTCAGCCGCCAACATCAACCCGGAGGCTGTTCACTTGGAACCATAGCCCAACGCGAAACCCCCGTTCACGAATTTTGTTTAAAGCGTATCCCACTTGAGCTTAAGTAAACATCTGCCTTACCAAATCTGTGGGCAGGCTATACTAGGAACCAAAGCAGTGCCATCACTCGGTCAGAAAACAGTTATGAATCCAGATAGTGAAAACGAACAAAACGATGAAGTCATCGGACGCGCGTTTTGGAGATCGCTGGTCGTTCTCGTCGCGTTTGCATGTATTGTCGGTGGAGTCTTCTTGATCGCTTCATTCAATCGACAGCCCTTAGAAGAAAGACGAACCGAAATCATCGTCCCCACCGTGCGCGAATCCATCGCTGAAAGCGAACTGCCTGATATTCCGCTGGTGGATGTCACGACCGCTGCTGGAATCCATTTTGCACATGTTAACGGCAAAGCTGGCGAGCGTCTGTTGCCTGAAACGATGGGGGGGGGCGTGGGCGTGTTGGATTTCAATAACGATGGCGCCCAAGATCTCTTCTTCGTAAACTCATGCCCTTGGCCTTGGTCGCAACAAGATGGCGCGCCATCTTCGATGCAAATGTACCGCAACGATGGACGCGGGAATTTCACAGACGTCACTCAAGAAGTGGGATTGGACGTCACTTTCTATGGCATGGCTCCTGCATTTGGAGACTTTGATGGCGACGGCTGGACCGACATTTTCATTACTGCAGTCGGCAAAAATAGGTTGTATCGAAATATCGAGGGACAAAGGTTCGAGGATGTCACCGACCAATACGGATTGGGAGGCAGCGATGACCAGTGGAGCTGTCCTGCGATGTGGTTTGACTATGATCGCGATGGACGCTTAGATTTGCTCGTTGGTCAGTATGTGAAGTGGGACCGCCAGTCCGATCTGCAGCAGGGCTTCACGCTATCTGGAATTGGGCGAGCCTATGGCCAGCCAACCGCGTTTGGTGGCACTTTCCTGACTCTCTATCGCAACATGGGTGATCATTTTCAGGACGTCAGCCAGGCGGCCGGAATTCTCGTACGCGATCCAAATACCGATGTGCCTGTTGCGAAAAGTTTAGCTTTTGCACTGCTGGATGCGAACCAAGATGGCTGGCCGGATGTGATCGTCGCCAATGATACTGTGCAGAACTTCTTACTGATTAACCAGAAAGACGGAACGTTTGTTGAAAGCGGCTACACTGCTGGTGTGGCTGTTGATCGAAACGGGATGTCGACCGGTGCGATGGGCGTCGATGTCGCGCATTATCGCAATGACGATCGCGTTGCGATTGCGATTGGTAATTTTGCGAACGAACCATCCAGCTTGTACGTTTCGCGTGGAGCGATGCCCTACTTCCGCGATGAAGCCGCTCTAACGGGGTTTGGTCCGCAGACCAAGCTTCGTTTGACGTTTGGCTTGTTCTTTGCCGATATGGACCTGGATGGCCGACAGGATATCGTCTGCGTCAACGGTCACTTGGAAGATGAAATCGCAAACTTCCAACCCACACAACACTACGAGCAATCTCCGCAATTGTTTTGGAATGCTGGCCCGGAGGCTTCCACGGAACTGATCGAGCTAAATGAAACAAAAGTCGGGCGAGATTTCCCGCGGCCTTTCGTCGGCCGAGCGGCCAGTTATGCCGACCTGGACGGTGATGGGGACTTGGATTTGATTTTCGTCGGCAACGGCCAAGGAGCTGTCCTCTATCGCAATGATCTCGCCGCCGGGAAAAAGTGGTTAAGGGTCAAACTGAAAGGACGGCCTGGAAACACCGAAGCCATCGGAGCCGTCATTTCTATCAATAACGGTTTTGAAACTTACCGACGCATTATTTCACCGACTCGAAGCTACCTGTCGCAATGCGAGTTACCTGCTACTTTTGGCTTTGGCAGTCAAGAGCCGAAGGAAATGAAAATTCAATGGCCGAACGGGCAGGTGCAGACCGTAGCCATCCCAAGCTTGAATACCATGATGGTCGTGCAGCAGCCCGATGCATGATTGCCCAATAGCGGCCAAGCTCCCTGAATCATCGCTTCGCTAATCGATAAAATGTTGCACTTCGGACAAACAAGTATTGGGGGACAAAGAAGATCGCGCCCAAGCCTGTGGCCGAGATGACGATCAGCGGAAACATCTCGATTGCGAGCATTGCGATGAAGACCCCAAAGTTTGCAAATACCGATTGAAACGAAATGCTGATAGCTTTGCCAACAGGTTTGCCATCAGCTACCGCGCACGCACCAATCAGAATAATCGCGTATAAGATCGTGCCTACAATCGTCTGAAGAACGATCACGAAGAACAATAAAGCCACAGGTGGCTGGCCGTTGCCCCTGAACATCGCCGCCAGAAGTAACGGCGAATAAATGATCAAGAACACCGGCATGAACATGATGATCTGCAGGAAGAAATACCCAATGATCCCCAGCCGTATCTCTGTGGGCACAATAACCATCTCGGCATCGATGGTTCTGCCACGTGCTGCATTGATCGCTATGTAGCAACTAGAGGTGATCAGAATGATTATTCCAACGAGGTAGGAACCGAAAAATGCAATCAATGCAATCGTGCCGCTAATAATTTTCACCCATGGATCCACATCGGTCAGCCATTCTCGGTTGATGTAGGCAATCCCGTTCAGGAATCCAAACCCTAACCCCACCACCACGACGCAAACCAGCAACGGCAAGTACATGTAGAAGATAGCCGGGAAGAGGTTATCAAACGTCTTTTGGAACAGCTCTCCAAGTCGTACTTTTCCGCTTTGCGATGATGGCACAAAACTAGGAGCCGAGTAAGGCGATGCACCGTGAGCCCCAAATTGGTCATTAGGTAGTCCTGCCGTAAGGTCGATAGTATCCCAGGTCGTTTGCGCCGGGACCGTAGAATGAAAGTCGCTGAGACTGTCAGCGATCGGCATGGCGGTAGTGAACGCCTCTGCCGAACTGGGCGTGCGCCCCTGAGGACTGCTTGCCGGGGCATAAGGATCTGCCGCGGCATACGGATCGGCTAGCTTGGTTTTCGCGGCTGGGGGGAGGGCCCTGGTCGGCTTTTCCGAGGTTACTTTAGGTTTAGCAAGTTCTTTTGCTGAGCTTGTCGGGCCGGGAGGTTTGTTTTGGAAGCTCGAACCGGAGCTTGGACGGCTGGCAGCTTGTTTCACCAAGTTTGTCTTGGCTGACGAGGTGGCTTGAGCTGCTCCTGAATCTTCGGTCGGCTCTTTGGGTTCAATTGCTACAATAGGGAAGACCGTTGCGCAGTTGGTGCAACGCCCTTTCCGGCCTACCTGTTCACGCAGGCCTTCAAAGAGTTGCAAGCAACTAGGACATTCAAAAGCGATCGCGTCAGCGGCTCGTTTCAGAATCGTGGCCGATTGGCCTGCAGGTGGTAGCACAAAGAGTTCGTGGCAGTTGCGACAGAGGCCTTTTGTGCCTACCAGTGCGCGAGCATAATCCAACTCCTTGGCGCACCGCGGGCAGGCAATCGAAAGTGTTTGCGTAGCGGGCTTTTTGTTTGAGGGCGTCGGCGTCGGCTTTTTGCTTTGTGAGTTATCACGAATCGTTGTCTTCTTGCCACACGACACGCAAACACACTGCAGCCCGAGGGCATCTGATGATGTCTGCATTTGTGCATTGCAGAACTCACAGTTGAAAATGATGTTCATAAAGGTTTAGCGATCGCGACTATCGAGGATGGCATCGACAACACAGTACAACTCCAACCAGGCCAATTCAACGACGGCGTGGGAAAAAGCGTTGTCAGTTGCAGCAAGTTTACTTTGAACGGCCGTGCGATGCCAATCAGTCAATTCGCAAGGGTCAAAAGCCCAGGCCGATTCCCCTTTGGCAATCAACAATTGTCGTTCGTTCTCTGCAAGCTCTGCGGTGATGTGTTGAAAAAAGTCAAAATTCCCTGCTCGGTGAAACCAATACTTGGCATTTCCAAAGTCGCCTTCACGTCGATGCATGATCCCGTGCAAGTACGAACCAATAGGTGTCTCCAAGTTTTGGGAAATTGAATGCGACGCATCTAATTGGTTGCCAACCAGAAGTAAAGCGGCTTGAAGCGATCGTTGCGCGAGCGTTCCGCGGCAAATCAAGGCTAGCTCGCCAACCAAGTTCGATGTGACCTGAGCGTCGCTCTCATTTGGATTTAGTGGGTCTTGCGCATGCTGTTGGAAGAACCTTCGAATTTCTTCCGGCCAATTAGTTTCTCTTAACTGCTTCTGCATTCGGAACCTTGGTTGCTAGAGGAACATGGGTGACTAATTTCCAGCCTCCCCAGAATATCGGCATCTTGCCGCTAAGCAACCGTGCTTCTCCGCGGCGATTGGCCTGTGAAAACCTTGGCTCTTGGTAGGAAGTTAACTCATATTCCCACAAGCTTAAGATGCTACTCTGAATCGTGGACGCTAGTTTTCGATCCGACCTGTCAAGCAGTTCGCGTGTTACTACGGCCGTGCTCTCCCCATTAACTGGCCATTGTTTCCAAAGGAGTTGCTGAGTCCCCACTTGGCGGTGGAATTGCAACCAGGCTTGGAGTTGTGTCGTGTCGCGATACATCTGCGTGGCGGTCGCATTGTTGATATCCAGCGCAAGTACAATTTTCGGTACGCTCAGTTCTATGTGTTCCACAGCATCTAGCCGCAGCGTTTGGTCTTTTGTCCGCAGGAAGTCTGCATTTCCAGAGGCTAGTATCAAGTCGCTGGCAATGACAACCGTATCCGCGTTTCGAATCGAGAACGGATAGTTTTGGATCGGATCTTTGGGTAGCCGCACGACGCTGCTGTGCTGCGCGGGTAAAGCTGCGATAACTTCGGCAGTCAGTTGTTCGTCCACAGCATTCTCTTGCGAGAAAAAATTCTGTCGCGCAAACAGCGTGATCTGTCGAGTATCGGCCATGGTGAGTTCCGAGAAACCCGCTGATGCGAGGCTGATTGCATAGCTGATTTGAAACTTTGCTTGCCAACAATCTTTAATGCTCGCTCCTGGACTGAGCAAGACGCCAAAAGGAAGTAACCACAATTGCGAGTGAGGTACGATTCTAATTGCCGTTTTGCCATCCAATGCTTCTTGGACTTCTGCAGGGACTAAGCTTTGGCTTAAAGACATCGAGATTTCGATCCAGTTGCTTTTGTCGAGATTCGCCAAGAGCGTGGGTATATCCGCGTAAGCATTGATTGCGTTGAGCAACTGGTTCTGCGTTTCAGCTTGCTTCTTCGCATTGGGGATTTGCCAAATCTGAGTCATCGACTTATCCAGATAGTAGCCCCAAAGAAGGTCCTCATGCCTGAAAAAACCTAAAATGGCTTGCTTCTCATCGAACGCCTGTCGGATGGACTCAAAATCTAAGCGACTTGCGCTTGAAGCAGGCAATCCAATCAAACTGGTGGATTCGATTGCATATTCCTGATACTGCTTTGCCGACATGGCAGTCAATTGTTGCCATTCTCGGAAGTTCTCTTGCTTCCAGTTGGAACCTGCTGGATCTGAGTTATCTCTCAGGTTTTTCCAGCGGGTTTCGATGTCGGTTAACCTGTTTTTCAAGTTGGCATACCGAGTTTGAAAGGACAGTAACTGCTTCTTGCTTTCTTCATCCCAGTTCAATCCGTCATTTCGAAGTTGGTTTCGAAATGTAAGCGCCCGATCTTGTAGGGGTTGGTTGATTCTTAATTGCCTCTCATGCCAGTCATGTAGCAGTTGGATAAAGTCCTCCGCTGGTTGAGTTTGATAGGAGTCGTTGGCCAGAATTACAAACAAATCATTGAGAGGCAAGTTGTCCCAAACGATCGCTTGCCAAGGATTGCTGAGCCAGTCTGCGAACTGCGGTCGCTGGACCAAGCCTGCCAAACGCTCCATCAAAGTACGCTTGGGCATCCCCCCCTCGCGCATAGCGATTTGAATCGACGTCGCTTGCAACAGCTTTGACAACAACGGCGACGGGGATTCGGAACCGGTGCCCAGTGAGACTAATTGTTGCAATGCATTTTGCGATGCGGTCATGTTGCCACTGGCCGCAAAGTGCTTGATTCGCACGCCTTGCACAGCAGCCCTCAAATGCGGTAAACGCAATTCGCCGCTGCGTGTGAGCCGATCGAACTTCGATTCGAAGGAAGTAAATGATGTCGCATTGCGAGCTCGCGAAGCCGACTCGCAACCACTTGCTAGAACCGTGAGATACATCAACCCAAAGCGAGTATCAACCCATCTCATCATTTTGTCGGTGACGACTAGCCCCTGCCCTGGTGTCAACCAGTCGGTGGCGCGCGTAAGGAACATCGCCGCCTCGGCCAAAACATCGATTTGATTAAGGCGTGCTGCCAATAGTGAGGCCTGGCCAGCTCGTAGTTCAACTTGGGCCACATTGCCTTCGGTCGCGGCTATCGAGGCCAACTCCAACAGGGCAGTAGCCGTCAACGGGTGGTCGAATCCGCTGTCCAACGTCAGGTTCTGCTCTAGTAAGCTTTTGGCTCGTCGATGATTCCCGGATCCTCGCAAAGCGATCGCGTGGCAAACGTTTTGGCATCGCTGCAACAACTCGGGCATCGTCGGTCGAACGTCTGCATACATCGACTCAAGTTGGCGAGTCAAGTCATAGTGCTGTGCGAGCGGGCCTAGCATTTCATTTCGCAACCGAAGCGCTGTCGCTTGGCTAAGGAACGTTTCAATAGCGTCAATCCAAATCACTTCCGTGGTCAATACCAATCCCCGAGTTGGATCTTGTGTTTCCACCAACATCGCTTGAGTGCCGATGGCAACCGGCCATGCGTCGGGGTAAATCGCTAGTCGCGATACGCGTTGCTCTGGATACCACCCAATGCGACCATCCGACAATTCAATGGGCCGCAGCGTGATCGGTATCCGGTCAAGATAGGCCACCCAAAAGCGCGACGCGTAGGCCAGCGACAACCCAGCATTGATGTTCGATAACGCTGCCGGAAGATCCCCTGCCAAATATAAAGCTTGGCCATTACGACACAGCGATGGAACGGCATCGATCCCATGCTGATCATTCAGGGTCCGGGATAGACGATACGAGGTTTCAAAAGTGTGGGATGCAGCGGCAGTCAGACCTTCAAACAGCAATCGCTTTCCAACTTGATAATCACCGATCGGGTAGATGATCCGAGCCGCAGGCGCTTGCGCTCGGCAATGGGCCGCGTCAATTAGTAGGACACCAATGATCGCAGCAAGTGCGCTAGCGATCCCTCGATATCGCCCTGCGAACTGACGCAGGTAACTGAAAATGGGCAAGGTTCTGTTCACCATGGGAATCGCTATTGGACGAGGGAGAAAACGAAGCGCTGGGACTACTATTCTATGATACTTCTGCCTCGATGGTTGTTCAGGAAAAATCAAATCCTTGAAACTAATTGGCAAGGTTCATTCAAGCGTTTCCATCCCTGTAACCGATACAAACTCCAGAACAAGCCTCAGTCGCTTTGAACGGACCGTAGCCCGGTTGTTCAAGGCATTCGCTGCAGGTTTAGGAGTTTTAGGCGCTTTGCGAGTCTTAGCAAAGCTTGTGGTAACTAAGGGTGGAGCCTTCGAAGTATGGCTAGTCAGAAAACAAACAAAGCATTTGCGGCAGTTACGCTCCTGGTTACCGTCGCGTCGGTCTTGGGCTCGGCTACCGGTTGCCAAGTAAGTGTCGCGGGGCAAACGTTGCCTAGCGCTTATTACTTGTATGATGACATTCAGTACTTCCCAGCCGGACCTGAGAATAAACTAGCCAACGAAACCGCTGCTCTAAAAGCGGCTCGTGAACAAGCCAAGGCTGCCCAACAAACTCGCTAAGCAGCGGTTGCTGCAACGAGAAAGCCTTACTCGCCAGCAAATCAGCCGATTGCCGCAGCCATGCGTTCGCCGATTGCCACGCATGCTGTCTCGCCTAGTGTTAAACTTCACGGATAGCTCACGATTCCGCTTGCTATCCTTCGCTAGCTTGGGCTCTACTCCAAATAAGTCCGGTTGTTTGCGGCCTCTTTGTATTGTGCCAACAGCCTTTCTGCCGTCGCTCGCTGAAGTTTGCCTTTGTCGCATTGCGTGTTAAGCTGCTCTCCGAATTCATCGGCCAACGTTCCCGCATCATATCGCGCAAAGCGGACCATGTCCTCGATCTTGCTACCGCGGATGGCAGTCCGAATGTGGAATCCTTGGTCATCGATCTCTACCAAGGCTTCGTCCGGGATTCCGAACAAATTGTGATGCGAACCCATCACTTCCTGATAGGCACCCACCAGGAAGATACCCAAGAAATAGGACTCTCCGTCCCTCCATTCGGGCAATTCTAAAGTCTGACGGACATCGCGCAAGTCGACGAACTGATCGATCTTGCCGTCGGAATCGCAGGTTACATCAACCAGTGTAGCTAAATCCGTCATGGGATCGGTCAACCGATGCAAGGGGACAATCGGAAACAGTTGGCCGATGGCCCATGAATCGGGGCAAGATCGGAACAGGGAGAAGTTACACAGGTATTTTGCCGCCAGGACCTTCTCCACATCTTCAAACTCTTCATTGCGGAAGCGAGCGGAACCCGATTCATGCAAAGCTCGGTCGCAGATCTCCCAGAACAAGACTTCCCCCTTCGCGCGGTCCTCCAAGGATATCAAGCCAAGGTTGAATTCGGTATGCAGGTCGTCTTTGTGTTCAAGCGCGTCGTGATAGTACTCTTCGTAATTCTTACCATTGATGTCGTCCAGCAAATATTTCAATTCGCTGATTACCTGCGGATCATCTTCATCAATGGTGACTTCTGGCTCGTCGTCGGCAAACGTTTCAATTTCCTCGCGAATCGAAACCACCAGAACGCTGTGATAAGCGGTCATCATGCGACCCGATTCGGTGACCAAGTGCGGATGCGCGACTTCTTCATCGTCGCAGACACCTTGAATGGTGTAGACGGCCGCATTGGCGAACTCTTGCAAAGTATAATTCATCGACGACTCAAATCGTGTTTTGGAACCGTCATAATCAACTCCCAAGCCACCGCCAATATCTAAGAATTCAATTTGAAAGCCCAGCTTGGTCGTCTTGGCATAAACCCGAGCCGCCTCGCGCATCGCATTTTTGACGCGTTTGATATCGGTGATTTGCGATCCAATGTGAAAGTGCAGCAACTTCAGTTGGTCGACTCGGTTGGTCTCTTGTAGCAACTGCAGCGAGCGCACAATTTCAGAAGTGGTCAAACCGAACTTTGCGGAATCGCCGCCGGAAGAAGCCCACTTCCCAGAACCGCGTGAATAAAGTTTGGCCCGCAGACCAATCCAAGGACAGACGCCCGACTCCTCCGCGACTCGCAACAGCATCCGCAATTCGTTCAGTTTCTCAACCACGATCACCACCCGCTTGCCAATCTGTACGGCCAACGTAGCCAGTCGCATGAAGGTTTCATCCTTGAAGCCATTGCAGATCAATAAGGAATCATCGGATTGCACTTGAGCAATGGCCGCGTACAACTCCGCTTTACTGCCACACTCCAGGCCCACCCGCAGTTGCTGGCTGTGGTCCAAAAACTCGTGCACCACTTCTTTTCGGGGATTCACCTTCATGGGGAATACGGGATAGTGCAATCCCTTGTACTCGTATTCCGCAATGGCGCTGCTATAGGCCTGGGAAAGAAGTTTTAATTGCTGCTGCAGGATTTGCGGGAAACGCAGGACCAGCGGCGTGGCAAGCCCTTTTTCTTCAATCAAATGTTTGGTAATTTCCAGCAGTTCGCCCGTGGCTGAAGATTCCAGATCAGGACGCACCACCACATTACCTTGGGCATTCACATCAAAATAACCCGCCCCCCAATTCTCGATGCCGTAGGTCTGTTGAATCTTTTGGAGGGTTTGGTCTTTCATTCTCTGCTTTGTCTTCCAGCGAAGGTCTCGGATAGAATCCCGACGATTTTAGGCTCTCTTGGGGCTTTGTACCACCAGCTTGCCAGTCAAATTGCTCCAGAAAACGTAGAGAAAACGTCCGGAAAGTCGGCACCTTCAACGCTGACAACGACGACGGTGCGGTCGCTTCCAATGAAGTCGACCGCCCGTAGTCGATAGTCAAAGACCCGCTGACCTCAATCGACCTGAATGACCCAGAGATCAAGTCGAACCGCAGGCTGTTCACCTGCGAGTTATTGGCTGCTCAAGCATTCCCGCAAATCCTCGAACATCAGCCGATCCATGAAGACGCGTAAGACGTGAAGTCGTCTCTAAAACGACATCAATCTCTAACGTCGGAGTGTCTTTACACATTGCCCCAAGTCGAAGTCAAGGGCGATGCCAATACTTAGCAGGTTGGCAAACTTGAGAGCTGAGATGTTGCCGCTTATAGAACTTTTAGAGGCCATCCAAGAACTACTTAGCTGGTGCCGCAGCCATTTCGGGTTGTTCGGAAGTGACCTTCTTCTTCTTGAAGACACGGGCGGCAAGTTCGCTCAGGTCGTCTAAGTACGAATAGATCACAGGAATCGCAATCAACGTTAACAATAATGATAGGCTTTGACCGCCAACGGCAAGGACCGCAATACTGCGACGTTCCTCTGCGCCCGGTCCACTCGCAATCAACAACGGCATCAAACCTGCCACGAACGAAATTGTGGTCATCAGAATTGGTCGCAAACGATCTCGGTTGGCTTGCAGAATCGCTTCCGCGCGTGGCATGCCCTGCTTCCGCAACGCATTGGTGTGGTCCACTTGCAGAATGGCCGCTTTCTTGACCACCCCAAAAAGTACCAAAATCCCTAACGCTGAATACACATTTAACGACTCCCCACCCAACCATAGACTGATAATACCAAACGGAATCGCCAGTGGCAGCGACAATAGGATCGTGATCGGGAACAGCAAGTTCTCGAACTGCGCCGCAAGCACAATGTACATAAAGATAAATGACAAGATAAACGTCGAATTAAACTCTTCCAGCGTCTTGTCCAACTCACGGCCACGGCCCAAGACTCGTGTTTCAAATCCAGACGGAACACCTAGCTCATCGGCTACCGCTTGCAAGGCTGCAATGCGATCCGACAAAGCATATCCGGCCGCAATGTTACCGCGGACAGCGACCATCCGCTGACGGTCTAAGCGGTCGATCCGCGCTGGGGCGTTCGAGAAATTAAACTCTACCACATTATCCAATCGCGTTAAAACTTGCGAACTCCCCATCGCCGATGTTCGCGGCGCGGTGGTCATTTGCGTTGCTTCAGGGCGCGCGGCTGCAGGATTGGCACGTACATACAATTGGGATATGGCATTGACGTTACTGCGATCGATGCCGACTAATCGCAATTCAACATCATACGCATCATCGACGCTTACGTCGCGATAGCGAGATACACGTTCATCGCCTCCGACAGCGACTCGCAGCGTATCGGCAATTTCACGCACGCTGACTCCCACTGACGCGGCCCGCTCTCGCAAAATGGACGCATGCAGCTCGGGTTTGTCCAGTCGCAAAGTGGTGTCGAGATCAACGATGCCGGGGATCTTCATGGCCGCATTTCGTAGATCTTCGCTGAACTTCGAAAGCTTCGCTAAATCAGGACCGGTTATTGAAAAATCGATATCAACATTCGCGCCTTGTCGCAGCGAAGTTAAGTTTCGGACCGCAACACGTAAGCCACCGATGCCATTAAGCTTCTTTCGCATCTGCCCCATGATGTCTTGTTGACTGAAGTTCCCTCGCCAAGCCGCTTTGGGGTCGCCAGCAAGCAGTCCCTTCCACAAGCGACCGAAACTGAATGTTCTTTCTTCAGCATCCACCAAACGGACGAAAGTCTCGCCCCGGTTCACTCCTCCGAATCCTCGAGTTCCCACCGTCGTAAGAATGAATTCAACGCCCTCCGTATCCAGAATGGCATTTTCGACCGCCTGCATCGCTTGGTTCATCGATGTAAGCGTTGTGCCCTCGTTGGCGCTGATGCTGACTTCAAACTCGGACTCATCAACATTGGTCGGAATGTAGTCCTTCTGTACAATTTGGTAGAGATAAAGGTTGGAGCCGAGGACCGCGAATACGATGAACAACGTGACCAGCCGAAATCGCATCGCGCCACGCAGAATGAACATATAGCTTGCTTCGATATAACGATAAAAGCCTTGTCGCGATTTCGCTGTCGCCCCGGTTTGTTTAATCGGTACCAGCAACTTCGAACACATCATCGGTGTTAGTGTGAAGCTGATAAACATGGAGATCAAGATCGCAACGGTAGCCGTCACACCAAACTCAAACAGCAATCGTCCCGTGACGCTGGATAGAAAGGACACCGGCAAAAACACAATGACCAATGAGATCGTGGTTGCCAAAACAGCCAGCCCGATTTCGCGTGTACCTTCAATCGCAGCATCGTAAGGGCTCATGCCTTTCTCTTCGATGCAATGGAATACGTTTTCCAGCACGACAATCGCGTCGTCGATGACAACACCCACCATCAAGACCAACGCCAACATGGTTACATTGTTCAGCGTAAAGCCAAACATTTTCATGAACGCAAACGTTGCGATGATCGACGCCGGAATCGCAATCGATGCAATGATGGTCGAACGCCAAGACCGCATGAAGAGGAACACTGTAATACACGCCAGGATCGAACCAGAGACCAAGTGACCTTGGATTTCGTGCAACGCCGCCAAGATGTATCGAGATTGATCTTGGATGACTGTGATCCGTACATCGTCAGGCAGCAATGACGCACAGCGAGGCAGTCGCTCTTTGATCGCGTCGATGACAGCAACGGTGTTTTCTCCACTTTGCCGCTGGATTTGTAGCACTACGGCGGGCTGTCCATTGAGTCTCGCCAGAGTTCGGACTTCTTTCGTCGTATCCTCGACTCGACCTACGTCGCTTAATCGAATCGGCGTGCCGTTGACGGTGTCGATTACCAAGTCTGGGAAATCGCGACTGTCTTGCACGCGACCCAAGGTGCGCAGCGAACGTTCGCGAACGCCTTCATCGACACGCCCGCCCGGCGATTCAGCGTTTTGCATCGCCAAAGCATCTCGCACTTGCAAGATAGACATTTGATAAGCTGCTAAGCGACTGGCATCTATTTGAACTTGAATGGCGCGTTCAGCCGCACCCGCGATGTTGACCGCTCCCACCCCTTTGCTCGATTCGATCACTCCTTTGACATAACGATCCGCGTAGTAGTAAAGTTCCGTGGCTGATCGCGGACCAGAAACCGCCAAGCTCATAATCGGTGAGCTTTCTGTATCCGATTTGGCAACGATCGGCGGGTCAATGTTCGGAGGTAGTCGATTAACAATGCCTGCTACTCGGTCGCGAACATCTTGGATCGCAGCATCGACGTCGCGATCTAATTGGAACGTGACGATGACAAATGAAGATCCATCCGAAGAGATGCTGCGCAACTCATCAATGCCAGCCACCGTGGCCACCGCATCTTCGATGACTTGCGTGACTTCCGATTCCACCTCTTCGGAAGCGGCTCCAATGTAACTGGTGCGAACAAACACCGTCGGCAAATCGACGTTAGGCAAACGGTCCACGCCTAGCATTGGGAAGGCGACAATGCCAGCCACAACTAAAGCGACAATCATCATGGCCGCAAAGACCGGTCGTTGCACGCACAGGCGAGCTAATCCATACATGGTTTCGTTTCCTTAGGTCGCTGGTGTAGTAGAAGCTTTCGCAGCGGGCTCAGTCGTCTGCGGCGTGTTGTCACTGGCCGGCGCCGATTTGGGAGCGGCCGATGATGCGTCTTCTTGGAGCTGCGAGACCGGCTTGGTATTCTTCGGCGAAATCTTCGCCAGGCGACCGCGGGCAGCATCTTTCAATACCATGTCATTGGGGGCCAGACCGCTGAGAATCTCTGAATAGTTTTCTGTTTGACGGCCAATCCTGACCACTTCTTCACGAGCGATCCCATCGCTTAACTTCCAGACTTTATCGATTCCAGCAAAACGAATCAGCGCCGTGTTGGGCAGAACAAGCGACTGCGCCTGAGAGTCCAGCGTAATTTCTGACTCAGCAAACAAACCAGGTCGAATCGCTTCGTCCTCATTAGGCACATAAGCTTCAAAATAAAGCGACCGGCTCTGTTGGTCCAGTGTCGGCGCAATCCTAGATATGGTCGTCTCTCGCAGCGAAACGCTTCCTACAGGCATGACACGCACCGTTTGGCCAATCGACAAACTCTGGGCATACTTTTCAGGGACCGAAGATCGATATCGCAGCAGTTGCGTGACCGCGATCGTGAACATCGGCTGACCTGGACTAACAAAGTTGCCTTGAGCAACAGTACGTGTTTGGATACGACCATCTACCGGAGCAATGACGGACGTCCGAGCTAGACCTTGTTTGGCAATGTCCAGTTCTGCCGTTTGCAACTGGATCGCCGCCATCTTCTCACGCACGCCATTGAGAGCCGACGCATAACGGGCTTCGGCCACACGCTCGGCAGCTTCCGCCGCGTCCAGATCGACATCGGCGATCGCTCGCTGCTCGTACAATTGCCTAATGCGGGCCACTTGCTGTTTGGCCTCATCCCACACCGCTTTGGCTTCGCGGCTGGGCGGAGCGTTGAGTGGATCGAGCGATTCTGTGCCCTGGTCTGGCCTTAATCCAATCGCCGATTTGGCTTGGTGAAGTCGCGCGGTCGCCTGCTCAATGACTAACTGGTAATCCGACGGGTCGACTCTGGCGATGACGTCGCCGGCCTTCACCTTGTCGCCTATGTCGACCAGCAATTCAAGGATCTGGCCATTCACTTCGCTGGCCACCGTCGATATTTGATCGGCCTCCAACGAACCCTGGGATCTGACAATGCGGGGCCAATCTTGAAGATTGACGGTCAGCACTTCTGCTTCAATCGTGTCGAGCAAGGCGTTGGCAGCAGCGACCTCTTGAGCGGTTTTGGGTTTAGGAACCGACGTGAACTGGGAATCCAATTCTTTTGAGCATCCACTTAAGAACACAACAGCGGCCACTGGATGAAAGACCCAGTGCCGGAGAGCAGACGGAATACGAAGCGAAAGCATAGGGGCAGTTGTTGCTTTAGGTGGGTTTGCGGAGTAGGCAGGCGGGTGGCCGGGAAACTATTTCCAATTGATTGGTTACTTTGACCCGAAACAGGAAAGAAACCCAAACAATTTTGAATTGCTTCGCGTGCGACTTAAAAAATCTCAACGCTCATTTTGACTGCAGCGGTAGGCAAAAACTAGCCTAGCCAGCAATTTTAATTGGTCATTATGGTCGCTGGATCAGCTTAACGGTGTAGTTATTCGTCAATCTAAGCCAAAAAACAGCCTAGCCTTGATGCCACAGTTGGCAGTGCCCGGCGTTCAGTTTACCGCCGCATACGCTAGGAACATCCACCCATCGGAACTCAGTCTGGTCAAACCGTGTCGTAAGTTCTCCGAGCACCGGAGATTTCGTGATCATCTCCTGAAACAGCTCTGGATCACTGTGCCCAGATATCAAAACACCGACCGGATCAGAGCTCAGCAATCCTAGCAACACGGCCACCATGCGCGGTAGATCCCGTTCCAGCCGCCAAGCTTTCCCCTGAGGCCCATGACCATAGGCTGGCGGGTCTAAACAGACCATATCGTAAGTGTTTCCTCGCCGCTGCTCCCGCTGGCAGAAGGCCATCGCATCGTCAACGATAAAGCGAATCGGTAGCGATCGATTATCATCCGTGTCTGAAGGTACGGGATTCTGTTCAAAACCAGCCGATTTGCCTCTGGCCATGTGTTCAGTTTGGTTTAGTTCCGCGTTACGCTTAGCCCACTGCACCGCGGGTTTGGAGGCGTCGACATGCGTTACCTGAAAGCCAGCCGCCGCACACTGGAGCGATCCGAATCCGGTGTACGCGAAAAGATTCAAGACACGGGGCCGAGAGCCTGGACTTAAAAAACGGCAAGCTTTTTCCATCATGCCATCAAAACTGGCCCGATGTTCGGGAAATAAGCCCACGTGGCCAGCCGGCGTGCTGCGAAGCAGGACCCGCAGTTCGGTTTGAGCTGTCGGAATTGTCGCTACCCAGCCATTCTTCAACGCATCCTGGCCGGCGGCGGAACAAGCCGTCCAGTGGTCTTGGTAAATTAGGTCCGCTTGCTGCCAAAATTCGCCCGCCTGGGATGAAGATTTGCGACGGCGACCGGCTGCAACGCTCGGCCTATCGATCACCAGCGAACCAAACCGCTCCAGCTTGCGTCCCTGGCCAAAGTCGATGAGTTCGTAGCCGTCAGAAGCTTTCAAAGGTGCCATGCGAGCATCAAATAGGTTTGGAAATAGGCGATCCAGCCCTCGATGGACTTGAGAAAGCACAGCGCCGGAGCTATCATCGCGACTTGAATTTAGGTTTCGGAGCCCCACGTGCCCAGACGGCACGTTCGCTTCGCTTTATTTTGGAAACGGATCAGTCTAATGCGACATGTATTGTCTGCGGTAGTTCAAAACGTACCCGGCGTCTTGGCCCACATTTCCGGTATGCTCGCTTCCCGAGGTTACAATATTGACTCCCTCGCGGTGGGCGAAACCGAAGACCCCCAGCTATCTCGCATGACTTTGGTGGTGGCTGGTGACAATCGCGTTCTGGAACAGGTCCGCAAACAGCTTGAAAAAATTGTAACGGTTGTCCGCGTTCAGGACGTCAGCTCGCACGATTACGTCGAGCGCGATTTGATGCTGGTCAAAGTAAAGTGTGATGCTGGCAAAACTCGCAGCGAATTACGGGAATTAGTCGAAATATTCCGCGGTCGCATCGTAGACGTTAGCGCGTCGGACATCATGATCGAAATTTCGGGTCGCGAATCGAAGGTTGAAGCCTTCATTGAACGAATGCGGGCCTACGGAATCATTGAACTGACCCGGACGGGCCGAATTGCGATGGTTCGCGGCAGCCATCCCCTGACGCAGGAAGCGAGCGAAGAGCCTGCTTTGACGGGCGTCGAAGCCTAGCCAACGCCTTTGTTTGTGTTGCCTCTGACTTTCTTGGCGGTTTCGCTCTACCGATCCGCCAGCGAGCAGTAGTTATGGAATTATCGGGCCGCCCGCGTTTTTAGACGGCAGCTCTGTTGCCTTCAAGTTAACTGCAATGCTATAGATAGCCGCGTCAGCCGTTCTGGTTTCCGGCATGGGAGCGGTTTGCGTCTGGCATTTCCAGCGACGTTGGCTTGGATATCTCGGGTACGAGCACTCGCCAAGCGTTGGGCTGCAGCTTCCTATAGCAATCGATCAAGCATTATGAATTCACGCGGCGTTATCATTCCACTTTTTTGTATCTGTGCCAGTATGTTGATATCCGGTAGCGATTTCTCCGTAGCCTCGGCTCAGCAAGCTCCAGCCGCTTTTCGCGTCGATACCGATATCTACGTCGATCTAAAGCAACCGCCGGTCAAGCGAACTGTGACGCTGTTTTCATCCGGAGTCTACTATGATTTCAGCGGCGACAAAGACGGCATGATCACGGTCATCAATCCGCGCCTGCAAAATGTCGTAGTATTGGATCAGAAGAAGAAGGTGAAGGTCGAAATTCTACTCAGCAGCTTGCAAAGCGAGATCGACCAAGCGGCCAGCCAAGTGCCCGCATCGATGCGTCAGGTCTCCATCGAGCAGTGGCAAGCGGCGGATGCTAGTGAGCCAACGTTGACAGTGGGTAACGAAGACCTCAGCTACATAGCAACTGCCGTGACAGCACCACTGGATGGGGCCGCACAACAGTTCGCTTCCTTTGCCGACTGGTCTGCTCGTCTGAATGCCGTTCATCCTCCCAAACTACCTCCGTACATACGCTTGCACCTCAACGCAAAACTAGTTGAGAAGAACCTGATGCCTAAAAAGATTATTCGAACGGGTCGTCAGTCAGCCGTATACGCGATCTCGACGCCATCATGGACATTGAGCGACGACGATCTCAAGCGAATTCAAACGGCCAACAGCGCCATCGAACAATTCATGCTTGTGCCACCTGCAAATTTTTGGCAGCAGTAAGGCGATTGGCTCCAGCAGCAGAGGGGTGCGGTTGACAGCACGAGCCGAGCGCACCAATCCTATTGCGACGCGTTGGGGCAAGCCCAACGGTCGCCCAGAACTCGCGATCTCAGCACGATGTGCCTTGGTCTTCTGTCTTTCAAATGCTTCCGGCTTGCCCAGGAGATCCTTCCGTTTCTTGCTAGAGGTCCTGTAGCAAGAAACCCAACGATCCACTGGACAAGCCAGTGGGATTCGGTTCACGCTGTGGCGCAAGCATCGCCGCGAAGCTGGGCCTTGTGCCAGTCTTCGCAATAGGATTGGTGCGTTAACTGTTTAGCGATCGAAATGCAGTGTCGCTGTAATATCGACGTCGTTGTTGACTTTGCCTTGGCCGTAATTCATACCCCACTTGGTCCGATCCAGCTTGAATTTGGCGACGACCACGATTTGGTCGCCATCGGCTTCTACGGTCACGGGCACTTCTAGTGTTTCCTCTTTACCAAGCATCGTCAGCATGCCGATGATCGTGGCCGTGGGCTGCTCTGGATTCTTCATCTCGATCTTCTTGCTTTCGAAAGTGATCGAGGGATATTTTTTGACGTCGAAGAAGTCGGGGTTTTTCAGGTGAGCAGTCAGACGTTGGTCGTCTGAATAAAGCGATTCGGTATCAATGGTAATCTTCAGCGAGCCCTTTTCTGGGGCATCTTCCACAACGGTCGCTTCGGCGGTGAACTTTTTGAAGCCGCCGGAATGCTCTCCGTCAGATTTTTTTCCAAGAAATTCGATCTTCGACTTCTCGGTGTCTGCTTTCAGTTTTTCTTCTGCCTGAGCACTGCTCAGCAACAATCCAGAAGCGATCGCGAACATCGCTACAATCCGATACAACATAATGAATCCCTTAGCTAACTTGCCTACAATATTATCACCACCTGCGAGCTCCAACGGCTCTACGTCACTAAAGTTGTAAGCGTCGTTGGTACCGATGACAAGACAGGCGGAATTAGGAAGTGCGACTTGGACAACCGGGCCGCCGCCCAGAAAACTAGCCGAACCAAGCGAATTGCCGATGGCAAAAACGAAAAAATCCCGCGAAATACCATAAGGACTTCGCAGGATATTCATGATTTGAAAACGCGGCTTGCGGTTTCCCGCATGCGATTAGCGTTTGGTACGCTTCACCTTCGCGCCACCCTGACGCACTTTGTAGCGCGGGTTACTTTTACAAATGACGTAAATTCGCCCGCGACGACGGACCACTTGACAGTCGGGGTGACGGTACTTTAACGCACCAATTGACGATACAACCTTCATTTCTGCTCCTCATGCCTAGCCGACTTCATTCAACCGGCATATTTGACAACATTCGAACCTCGGAACTATAGCTTTCCTAGGCCACTGTTCGGAAAATCGATTAGGGCGAGTATCATAGCAACTGAGTTCTATTCCACAATGCCAAAACGCAAAGGTTTATTTCGGCATGCGTATCGCCTATTTTGACTGTTTTAGCGGAGCCAGCGGAGACATGGTCCTGGGAGGACTGCTGGACGCCGGTGCCAGCTTGAAGAATGTCCAGGAGGGCATTCAATCGCTGGGCCTGCCCAACTTGCAAATCGGCTGCAAAAATGTGCTGAAGAATGGATTCCGAGCGAACTATATTTCGATCACGCACCCGCCAGAGCACGCGCACAGGCACCTTTCGGACATCACAGAAATGATCAGCAACGCGGCCATCAGCGATAACGCCAAACAGTTGGCCATCGCGATCTTCACGCGAATTGCGGTGGCAGAAGCCAAGGTCCACGGCAGCGATCTGAACGAAGTCCATTTTCATGAAGTTGGAGCCATCGATTCCATCGCTGACATTGTTGGAACCGCGATTGCCTGGGAAGAGATCGGTGCGCAAGCCGCTTACGCCTCTGCGATTCCGGTCGGCAATGGCCAAGTGAACATCGCTCACGGTTTGGTTTCACTGCCCGCTCCCGCGACGGCCGAAATACTCAAAGGAATTCCGATCGCGCCAACCAACATCGCGGCCGAACTGACCACGCCCACCGGGGCTGCGATTCTTGCGGAACTTGTCCGCGGATTTGGTCCCCTGCCCTCCATGCAAATCGAACGCATCGGTTACGGCGCTGGCACGCGTGACCTACCCCAACGGCCGAATCTGCTCCGCGTCATCGTAGGGGATGCCTTGCGCGTTCGCAGTCGCAATGACCAACGCGACGATGATAACGTCGCTGTGCTTGAAACAAATCTGGACGATGTATCCGGCGAGCAGATAGGTTTCACGATCGAAAGGCTTTGGAAGGCCGGCGCGCTGGACGTGTTTACAACGCCAGTGCAAATGAAGAAAGGACGCCCCGGAGTTCTGCTGACCGTGCTGGCACAACCCAGTGATCGCTCCAGGCTGGAACGCATTCTATTCGAAGAATCGGGCACCCTGGGGGTTCGCTACCGCGAGCAGCAACGCACCATAGCCAAACGTTCGATCGTTCGCGTGGACACTAGATTCGGAAGCGTGCGAGGTAAGGTATCGCACTTGCCCAGCGGCGAAGTCGATTTCTCGCCAGAATACGACGATTGCAAAGCGCTCGCTGAACGTCATGAAGTTCGACTGAGTATCGTGGTGGATGAAGCTAGGTTGGCCTTCTCGGGGCCTTCCGTGTTCGCCCAAAGCGACAAGCAAACCGGCTTGAATGCCGCTCTGCCCCCTGCGCCGCCAGCCATCGACCCTTCGCACAGTCATTCGCATGATCACAGTCATTCGCATGATCACAGTCATTCGCATGATCACGGCCATGGGAGCGAGCAGATGCAGCCAGAACGCTTGAGTGGAAGGCTGCAAGAGGACGAACCCCAGGACACGCTGCGGGCCTTCTATCCGATGAACGATGCGCCCAGCAGCGGGATCTTGGCCGATGAATACATTGGCCCGCAGACGCCGATCCCCGATGAATGGACCGGAGCGTCATTGTCCATCGAGCCGAAGCTACATCAGCCGCCCACGGTGGATCATGATGCGATTGACCAAGCGGAAGATCTCAATGTAACGCACGATGAATTCGAGCAGCATATTCCGCGATCTCATTCGTACCATTCCCCTTCGCATATACGCCGACCGCACTTCTTGGACCGTCCCGGCGACGAAGGTCATGAAGAAACCAAGAAGCAATAGAACAGGCAGTGAGGGTGTCGATGGATCGCAAAAACGTTTTCAATGGTCGACAGTTAATCGGTAGTTTGCGAGATGCTACGCGAGCTTGTGTCATTATGGATGTTCAAGGCAGTGTCGTGTTTGCCAATGACGCTGCTGCGCGATTGATCGGAGTTGAGTTAGATGAACTGCTTGGCTATCAACTGCAACCGGTAAACGCTGTCGAAAATGCATCGGCCAGTCAGGAAGTGCCGTCGCCTTTCATCAGCGAAGTACAGGCTTGGTATGACAGTGATTCGGTTTTGCATGGTGCGGCCAGCGGTTTGATTCGAAGTGCACGGCAGCCGCATCTGTTCTGGCTGGCCACAAGTCTACCGGATCAGCGACAGCGGCGTTTGGTTCAATTGCTTGCGTTGCATCAAGACGAACCTTTGATGCAGTATTTACGATTGCCTAAGGCGTGGCGTTTGGAGCAATCGACGCGGGATTACATCACCGAGCTAAATTCCCAGCAGTATGCTTTGCGACGTTTGCTGTGCCTGGCTGGGCCCGAACCTGCAACCAAGCTGGCGTTGCAACAAACTCAATTGGCTATTGAAAATCGAGTGCCTGTCTTAATCGAAGGGCCGAATGGTGCGGGGAAGCGAAAGCTGGCCGAGGCGATCTTGTTTCAACGTACTCGTAGCGACAAGAATGCTGAACCACCGACGGTCATCAGTTGCCAAGTGGTTGATTTGAGTTTGCTGCGCGAGCTGGCCGAGCTGATTGACCAACGCATCCATTTTGCTAAGCAAAATCAATTGCCAGCCCCAGCGGTGTTATTGGACCAGATCGACGCGCTGCCTGCCGAATGCATGGAAGAAACAATGCGTTTATTGAAACGAGTTCCGGAGGCTATGTTTCTGGCCACCGCCAATACTCCAAATCACCCTGCTAGCGGGCCATGGCATTGCAACGACTTATTCAAAGCGCTCAGCGTGATTCATATCCAGCTATGTCCCATGCGACAACGAGCGGCTGACCATACGGTGTTGATTCGCCAAATCTTGTTGCAAGTGTGCGCGGAGTTAAAGATGGAGACGCCACCGACTGTCAGCGAGACCGTCAAGCAGTGCCTCCTTGCGTATCGGTGGCCGGGGAACCTCGCGGAGTTTGTGACAAGCCTCCGGCATGCCGTCAAGGCAAGTCAGGGAGGCGAAATTGAAATCGAACATCTACCTCTGTGCATTCGGACTTATCCTTCTGCAGCTACGCCAAGCGCCGACCCAGAGCCGATCCAATTGGAAAAAGTGCTGATGGATGTGGAACGACGCTTGATCGAGCAGGCGTTAAGGCAGTTTCCAAGAAACAGGACTGCTGTTGCGAAGCATTTAGGTATCTCGCGAGCGAAGCTATTGCGACGGCTGGAGTTCTTCGGAATCGATATGCCAGTGGACGTGGACACGAAGGACTCGCAAGGAAGTGAACTAGCCGTATCCGATCAACCAAGTCACGAACCGGTGCAGACGCTTGTTCTGGAAGACAGCCGTCCGTCTCGCGGCAAATCGCCGGAGTCCAAAGCAGCCGCGATCCGCCGAAAGCAGGCCCTGACCGACGATCAGTTGGTGGATTTGGCGATGGACGAAGCGGACGAAATGCCCGTCTTCCGCGAAATCATCGAGGACGAATAGGGCCGCAAGCGTATTGCTCGCACGGGGCACGTGCTCCGAAAAAGTGGGGGCCGTTTAAAACACGTAAAAAGCGGATTGTTTTATTGAGGTTTACGGCGAGGCAAATAATCTCGCTCGACCCATTTGGTGTCCACACTGCCATCGATGAATTCTGGTTGGCTCAAGATCTCGCGGTGGAAGTCCGTGGTGGTTCGAATCCCTTCGATACGAAGTTCTGCCAAAGCACGCTGCATCGCAGCAATCGCTTCGGTACGCGTGTTGCGATGCACAATCAATTTACCGATCATCGAATCGTAATAAGGTGGCACGGTATAGCCGGCATGAGCGTGCGAATCGAACCGAATGCCAGGACCACCTGGGACGAACATCTGTTGAATCTTGCCAGGACTTGGTTGGAAATTTTTGTTGGGATCTTCCGCGTTGATACGGCATTCGATCGAAGCGCCTTGGAACTGAATGTCGTCTTGTGTGAATGGTAGTTTCTCACCAGCGGCCACTAAAATTTGCGTCTTAATCAAATCGATTCCGCTGACCTCTTCGGAGACGGGGTGTTCCACTTGGATGCGAGCGTTAACTTCGATGAAGTAAAAGTTTTCATCTTTATCGACGATGAATTCAACAGTCGCAGCGTTGTAGTAGTCTGCGTTGCGAATCATCCGTACGGCCGCTTCGCAGATTCGTTCACGCGTCTTGGCGCTCAGCGTTGAAGAAGGGCTTTCCTCGATCAATTTTTGGTGACGGCGTTGTACGGAGCAATCGCGTTCGCCCAGGTGAACGACGTTGCCATGTTTATCGGCAATGACTTGGACTTCGATATGTCGTGGACGATCGATAAATTTTTCCAGGTAGACGCCTGCGTTGCCGAACGCCGCTTTGGCTTCAGCTTGAGCTTGTTGTAAACCAACTTTCAAAGAAGAATCGTCGGTGGCTACTCGCATGCCTTTACCACCGCCGCCGGCAGTTGCCTTGATCAGCACGGGGTAACCGATTTTGTTGGCGTATTCGACGGCTGCAAGTTCGCTTTCAATCAAGCCATCGCTGCCGGGCACAACCGGGACTTTGGCTGCGATTGCCATGGATCGAGCGGTGCTCTTGTCGCCCAGGCGTTCCATGGCATCGGGAGTTGGTCCGATGAATTCAATATTGCACGAGCGGCAGACTTCGTTGAAATGCGAGTTTTCCGCCAGGAAGCCATAGCCAGGATGGATCGCATCGGCGTTGCCAATTTCGGCTGCAGAGATCAAGCGGTCTATGCGCAGGTAACTGTCGGCGCTTTTGACCGTCCCGATGCAGATGGCTTGGTCAGCCAGTTTGAGATAATGGCAGTCGCGATCAGCCTCGCTATAAACCGCGACACTTTGGATGCCTAAGTCTTTGCAGGCGCGGATGACGCGAAGTGCGATTTCACCGCGATTTGCTATCAGGATACGTTGGAACATTCACAAACCATTCGAGTTCTATTGCATTGAAGCTTGGACGCCAGCCGAGAGTTAGGCTCGCGTATCAACCTTGAACAGCGGTTTCCCGAATTCAACAGATTCCTCGTTTTGGACAAGGATGGCAACAACGCGACCACGAACTTCCGCCGGGATTTCATTGAAAACTTTCATAGCCTCGATAATGCACACGACCGAATCGGCCTGAATCGACGATCCGACCTCAACGAAATTTTTGGCATTTGGGTTGGGACGCGAGTAAAACGTGCCCACCATCGGCGATTTGATAGTGATAATATTAGGGTTGTTGTCGTCGTTGGGCGGCGCTGCGATTGCGGGGGCTGGTGCAGCCATTGCGGGAGCCGCTTGAACGGGAATCGGGGCCTGTGCAATAGTTACCGGAGTGGCGACCGCACGAGCCAATCGAATTTGCTGGGCGTCTTGCCGCAAGTCGATTTCCGTTAAATCGTGTTCCTTCATCAGGTCAATCAGAGACCGAATTCGCTCAACGGAGAACACATCACCTTCGCTAGATTGACCTTCGGCCATCGATTTCCCACCTTCTTTTGTGCATTAAATCCAAGCTACGCAATTATCATCTAGATTCGTCGGCAATTTGGAAAGTACCCGACAGCCATCTTTCGTAACCAAACAGTCATCTTCAATCCGAATTCCGCCCCAACCCGGGATATAAATGCCAGGTTCGACCGTCACGACCATCCCCGGCTCCAATGGCCGAGTCTGACCCTTTGCCAAACGCACCGATTCGTGGACTCGCAAACCGAATCCATGTCCGAGTGAATGCGTGAATCGCTTTCCAAACCCAGCCTCTTCGATGACGCTGCGAGCAATTCGGTCTACTTCTTCCATCGCTACTCCTGGCGCAATCGCTTCGATCGCGGCCTTTTGAGCCCGTTGGACGACCTTGTAAATCTTGGCAAATTTGGCGGGTATCCTATCGACGGACAAAACGCGGGTCAAGTCGCTGACATACCCACCGACCTTGGCTCCCCAGTCAATCAGCAAGAAAGATTCGTCGCCGATCTTCTTTTGGCTAGGGATTCCATGCGGCAAAGCGGCTCTAGGGCCTGCGCCGACGATCGCTTTGAAGCTCGATTCGCTAGCCCCCAGCTTTCGCATCGCATATTCCAAATCGTCAGCTACTTCCTTTTCGCTCATGGAACGCCGCAAACTTGCCTTGACCGAGAGAAACGCGTTTTCAGCGACCAGAATCGCTTGCTCAATCAGCTCAATTTCCAGCGGATCTTTCTTTTCACGCAAGGCTTCCACCAGTCCAGGGGCTGACCATATGGTCTTGGATTTCAAGCTCTCTTCGATTTGCTTGTAGGCTACATGCGTCAGGGAATGCCCTTCCACCGCAATCGAGGCATAGTATTGCTTGTTCAAAAACATCGATGCCGAAGCTGGCAGTGTTTTGGCCATGGGCCGCAAGAATAATTCGATGTCCGGACACTCCTGCTCGATCTGTTCGGAGTATCGTCCATCGCTAAGCAGAGCAGCTTTCCCCGTATCGTCCATGTAAAGGTAGGAATCGCCACCGGTGAAGCCAGTCAGGTAAGTGACGTTCGCTTCATCGCAGATCAGCATCGCCGACGCATCCGCGTCCCACATTCGCTTTAATAGCTTGGCGCGTCGCCCAGGATAGTCAAAGGTCTTCAATGTACATCAAGCTCTTAGGGTGAGAGGCTGGGAAGATAAATAGGGTTTCAGAGTTTGAAGCGATTGTAATTGGATTCGCGATGATCGTTGCGGTATTGAGTTCTATTTTACTAAACAGTTGTTGCCTGCTTGTGGTTTGTACATAGACTTTATCTATCGTGGATCGAAATACAAAGTCGAGTTTGGAGCACAACCGTGAGTTTTATCAAAGAGTTTAAAGAGTTTGCCATGCGTGGCAACGTGGTCGATTTGGCTGTCGGGGTGGTCATCGGAGGGGCGTTTGGGAAAATCGTCAGTTCCTTCGTGAGCAACATTGTCATGCCGCCATTGAACCTTATCACCGCCAAGTACGGAGTAAACTTTTCCGAGCTGGCACTGAGAATTACGACCGAAGCACCTAATGTACTACCCGACGGCAGCAAGGAATTAGCAGCAGATGGTTCGCCGATTATGAAACTGCAAGAGTATCCAATTCTAAATTATGGTCCGTTTATCCAGACCATCGTCGATTTCTTGCTAGTTGCCATTTCGATCTTTTTTGCGATCAAGGTTTTGAACCGCATGAAGAAAAAAGAAGTACCGGCACCGGTGGTTCCAGCGTCTCCGACCGAAGACGTTCTGCTGCTGCGAGAAATCCGCGATTCATTAGCCCGCTCTACGCCGCGCCGCATTGAAGAGTAATCGGGTTCACGCTCGCTGCTGAAAGGGTCCGCACTTTTCATGGAGCGCCCTGACCAACGCTACTCCGCTGGTCTGGGCGTTCTCACCTTCTGAAGTACCGATTATGCAAGACGCCGTTTTGAGCTACAATCAGCCTGAAAGTTTTTGCACCCTCGACTAGGTTTTCGGTACATGGCACATACGGCTGAAATTGTCCAACGCTTGCATCGTGTTTGGCGTCAGCGGACAGATCTTGAATCGCAGCTAGCCCGCGGTCCCAAGCAACTGGCTCACGCACAATCGCAATTGAGCGCCGCTGCCCAGTCGCTGAAGCAACATCGCGATCTGATTAAGAGCAAGCGGATGGAGGCCGACCGAAAACAACTGGAGATGCGCGAGCGGGAAGCCAAACTGTATGACTTGGAAGTCAAAATGAACATGTCCAAGGGGGATCGCGAATACCAAGCGCTGAAGTCTCAGATCGCTGCCGATCAACAAGCCAACAGTGTGCTGGCCGACGAAATCCTCGAGACCCTCGAAGAAATCGACCGCCTGGAAGGCCAAACGCAAGAGTTCTTGGATCGAGAAGCCAAAAGCCAGTTGGATTTGAGCCAAGTTGACTCCAAGGTGGCGGAATCGAAGGCTCGTCTGGAATCGGACCTTCAGCAAGTCATGGCGGAACTGGCCGTGGCCGAAAAAGCTTTGCAGGGCGAACTGCGGACAACCTATGATCGCTTGGTCATCACCATGCGTGACGATGCTCTCGCGGCGTTGGAAGACGGTTCTTCGTGTGGCGGTTGCTACACCCAACTCTCGCCACGTTTTTTAGACCAGTTGCATATGCGTGAAGCAGTCCGCTGCACCAGTTGCGGACGGTTGGTCTACCAAGCCATCTAGCGGTCCGCTGGTCGATAGCTCGAACACTATTTACGTTGCGGGCTAGAAATCTGTGCGTTAAGCCGTCGGCAAGTCGCATTTTGCTAGTTATGATGGCAACCGCTGGCCCTCTCCGGACAAAGCTCCTCTCCCTAGCCCTTTGTACGATGCCAATCCAATTTCTTCTATGAACTCTAGGTGAGAACCGCGTATGCAAGACAAGAAGTACCAGTGGGCAGCCCTTGGTGACATCAACGCTTTTTTTGGTCTACTGCTGGATAACGTTGCCGGATTGTTTTTGATTCTGTCGCTGCTCAACGGCGTCTTTCAAATCCCAGCCGATTTCATTATTAAACATATGATCCCCGGCACCGCCATTGGTGTCTTTATCGGAGACATTTGGTTCTTCTTTATGGCTTTTCGTTTGGCCAAGCGGACCGGCAAGACAACCGTAACCGCAATGCCACTGGGCCTGGATACGCCCAGCGTTTTTGGCATTACGTTTCTGGTGCTCGGGCCAGCTTTCGTGGCGGCCAAAGCTGCCGGACTAAGCGAAACGGAAGCGGCCACCCAAGCGTGGCACGTAGGCATCCTGTGCATGGTGGCCAGCGGTTTTTTCAAGCTGGTGTGTTCATTCTTTTCCGAATGGGTGCGCAGTATCGTGCCTCGAGCAGGCTTGTTGGGTTCATTGACCGCGATCGCGCTGGTCGTCATCAGCTTCCTGCCTTTGCTGGACATCATGTTGGTTCCAGCGGTCGGCATGGTCGCGCTTTCGATCGTCTTGGTTTCGCTGCTTGGCCACATCCCAATGCCGTGGAAGATTCCAGGGTCGGTAGTCGCGCTGGTCGTCAGCGGCTTTATTTACTATGTGATGAAGTGGACTAACTTACTACCCGTCGCGCCACCGCCGCCGACGGAACTGGCATTAGCATCGACCGAGTGGCTTTCAGCCCTGTCATTCCAGTGGCTTAACGATTGGAAGATCGCAGTCAACTATTTGCCGGTCGCATTGCCTTTTGCCTTGGCGACCGTTGTCGGAGGCATTGATTGCACCGAAAGTGCGGCAGCCGTTGGAGATGAATACAAAACCAATCACGTTATTGGAGTCGAAGCGTTCGCTACGATCGCGGCAGGCTGTCTAGGCGGCGTGATCCAAACCACACCGTACATCGGACATCCAGCTTACAAGGCGATGGGTGGTCGAGCGGCCTATTCGCTGGCGACTGCCATCTGCATGATTGTAATTGGCTTGTTAGGTCTGTTCACTTTGTTTTACACGTACATACCCAAAGCTGCTGTGTATCCCCTGTTGGTCTTCGTTGGATTAGAAATTACATCGCAAAGCTTCTTGGCGACGCCGAAGCGTCATTACCCAGCGGTTGCATTTGCGTGTGTCCCCGCGTTGGCTTTCTTGTCGGTCCACTTTGTCAAACAAATGTTGGGGCATCCGCTGCTGGTGGAAGCGGGCGTCACACCCGAGACGTTAGGCGGGGAACTGGGGCACAATATCACAACCGCGATTCTGCTGTCTAATGGCTTTATTATGGTGTCGTTGGTGTGGGCCTCGGGGCTCGCGTTCGCGATTGACCGACGACTGCAAGCTGCGGCGATCGCTTTTGGGATTGGGGCGGTACTCACGCTCTTTGGTGTGATCCATTCACCGCGAGCCGATTCGGGGCTCTTTCTGCCGACGACCAATGCTTCCATTTCTGAATCATGGCGGTTGTCCGCTGAAACCGCCAAGTACATGTGGGGGTTGTTCGCTGGTTACAGTTTAACTGCTGTGGCGTTTCTGGTATGGTCTGTGTTTACCAAGCCGGAAGCTTTGCCCGATGACGGGAATGTTCATGAGCACCCGGCCGAGCCGCTGGGCAGTTAAGTTTCGTGTTGTTCGATAAATCAAAACCCGCTCTCCAGTCTCCTTGGGAACCCTTGCGCAACAAGCTGTTTGCGTCGTTCTGGGTGGCAGGTGGTGTTTCGAACTTAGGCACTTGGATTCACGAGTCGGCCGCCGGCATGCTGATGACTCATCTAGAACCCTCGCCGTTGTGGGTAGCGTCGGTTCGAACCGCTATGTCGCTGCCGATCTTTTGCTGTGCGCTATGGGCAGGGACTCTGGCTGATCGCATGGATCGACGCAGGATGTTGCTGGCGACGCAGATGTACTTGTGCTTTGTCACCGCGATGATGTGCATCCTGACGGCTACTAATTTGATGACCCCCGTGTTGCTATTGGTGTGTACGTTTTGTATTGGACTGGGGATGTGTTTTCATGTCCCAGTTTGGCAGTCCGTCATTCCTGAGATTGTGCCACGCAACCAGATTCCGGCGGCGGTGGGGCTTGGCAGTTTGAGTTTTAATCTTGGACGTTGCTTAGGCCCGGCGGTCAGCGGGCTGGTGATTGGTTTGATTGGTTTCGCGATCGCATTTGGGCTCAATGCGTTGTCCTTTGTGGGAGTGATGCTGGTCCTGTTGACTTGGAAGCGAACCAAGCTGACACATGAGGCAAAGCGGCCCACAGTGAAGGTGTCGCGCTCGATCGTGGAAGGCTTGTACTACCTGCTAGGGCAAAGCGTTTTGAGGAACGTTTATCTGCGATTGATCTTGTTTCTCTTGCCAGCATCAGTTGTTTGGTCATTGATTTATCTGATCGCCAAACAGCAGTATGGGCTGGATACCTTTGGCCAAGGCATGTTGATATCCGCCTTTGGGTTGGGAGCGGTCGTCGGAGCGTTCATTCTTCCATCGCTGCGAGCGCGGTTTAGTTCCAACGCGATCATCACATTTCTTTCGTTGGCTTATGGAGTGGCCTGTGTGGCTATCGCGCAGAGCACCAATGTGTATTTGGCGGCGGTGGCGATGTTCGCGATGGGATTAGGTTGGATGGGCGTTTTAACGACGCTCAACGCCACGATCCAGTTGAACTTGCAGGACAGCTATCGGGCACGTGGCATGAGCTTGTATTTGACGACGATGTCGTTGGGGATCGCCATTGGAGCGGTCGTGTGGGGGTTGGTCGCCAAGCAGTTTGGGACGCCGGCCGCATTTGTGATCGCTGGCATCGCCACACCGATCATCAACGCCGCCACCAGCGGCATTCGACTGAGCAAGCTGGACGACAGCCAATAGTGCAATCGCCGAATTAAAGTGTTATGATGGTAGGCATCTTACTAGAGGTTACTGAATGACGTTTGCGATTGTGGGCGGGAATGCGGTTCGCATTTGGGTTGCCCAGGTTGATCCCGGTGCAGTGCGTGCGACCAATGATGTCGACGTGCTCATTCGCCCCGAGGATTTAGAAAACGTCAAACACGTGATGTCAGAGCATGGCTTTCATTATCGCAAGGCGGCTGGGCTGGATATGTTCCTGGAGGGCGAAGCGGATTCGGTTCGCTATGCTATTCATATTGTTCTGGCAAACCGCATGGTGAAAGTCGACGACTTTGAAGCAAATCCTGACATTGATCCAATTGCATATGGCGATGGTATTCGGACCCTTCCTTTAGAACGTTTGGTGCGAATGAAGCTCAATTCGTTTCGGCTCAAAGATCGTGTGCATATCTTAGACATGATTCACGTTGGCTTGATTGACGAAAGCTGGCTCACGAAGTTTCCCGAACCGCTATCCGAACGGCTCAAGTCGTTGATTGAAAATCCAGAACAGTAACGAAGTCTAATAAGCCGAGACTATGATTTGCCGGCATTGTTCACGCAGAGGCGTCGGGCCAGCGAATAAACTGCTTACGGCTCTACAGCATCAGGTACTCATTCATTCTTCGTTACCGGCGTTGCGCCATCCATTCTCTGTTCACCAATGAAGTACTTGAGTGGAATTCGGCGTTTCTTTGCTAGTGGATCGATGTACCACTGGTAATCTCCATTTTCGGAAGCAAATAGGTAATCCTTGTTTTCCTTCAACCACGTATCCCACACCCCCCTGTCCCAGCTATCGGAAGGTCCGCACGCTACGTATTGCGCAAGAAAATGCTTTGCGTTTGCTACCTCTTGGGAATCGGGAGCGTCAAGTCTTTCAATCCAGTATTCAACTGTTGCAATATCGGAAAACTCCCTTTCAAGGTTCATCAACACCCTGTCTACCTGAATCACATTGCCTTCAGCCTTGCTAAAGTAACGTTTATGATTTTGTATCCAGGTAAGTTTGTCGCTCTTGGTCGGAAGCGAGTTTATGTCCGCTAAGTCGGCTGAATGCAATACAAGCTCAAGCTGCGATGAGGAGCTTTCAACTAGCTGCGATAATTCAAATGCGCTGACCTCGCGACAGTGGACAATGCGCTGTTTGAAGACACTCGGGGTGTGAGCTATTGGGCGATCCTCGGTGAACTGGGAAACATAGCGTATCGAATTGACGAGGAGTTCAATGCCTAGATCGTTTAGTTGATTAGGCAGTTCCGCGAAGCTGAAATGCATCAGATTGCCCTGCCGCCAAATGGCCGCAGATCTGGCTTGTTTGTCATTGATGCCACCTGAAAAAACTTCTACCTCTGGATAATCGTCAAATGTAAGCGAATAGGAACACCATCCTAGACTTGACGAGTCATCGCTGTTGGAGATTCGCAAGCTGGTTGGATTCAGATCGGTTAATTCTTCTTTGTCATCTTCCAGCCTTGAGGTTTGAGCTTTGCTAGTGACTTGTTGAAAGATCGGGTGTTCGGCATCCCAGTTGATGAGGACGGGATGAAGGCATGTGCAGCCGACGCCTCCTAGGGTCTGCCAATCCTTGGCGACATTGAGTCCCGCGCTCCCCAACAGGAGCATCGGTTTGGTCCATTCAGCGCGGGGGCCAAGAAAATTGGAAAAGCGTTGGTAGTCTCTCTGTTGCCAATCTAGGACGACGACATCAAATGCATCGGAAACAGGAACTTTAAATTCGCTGACCCTTTGGGTCGTGACGGACTCAGCGCCGTGTCTTTTGACGCATTCTTCGATTTGCGTTGTGCGAGAAGGATCTTCGCCGATGAGCAATAAGGTCAGACCTTCGAGTTGACTTTGTGCGAAGGTTGTTGAAGCAAGCGAAATCCAGAGGCTGAATGAAGTTATGCATCGAAGGCACAGCTTGTTCATGGGGCTCATTCCTCGTCTGACTTACCTTCGCAGAATTTTTTTAATTCCAGCAAGCTTTGCGTCATCTTTTTGATTTGGTCGGCTGACGGTCGCTGGAACTCTTCTGGATTACATTGAACCCACTTGAGCGTGGTGTTGTTGAAGGTTTCGGTAAACAGAAAATCCTTGCCGTTTGGCAAAAGCGTTTTATCATTCAGCCGGTGTTGCTTGATGCTGATGGGTACCACCAATCCGTTGATGATTCGATGCTCATATTGCGTGTCGATAATGTGTTCACGTTTGCCTCCGTCGACGAGGTAAACTTTTCGACGGGTGGTATGGTTAGTGACTTTATCGATCCAAGACTCTTGATGAAGAATGGACGATTCCGGCTCGTACGTCTGAAGTCGTGTTCCGTCCGCCAATTTTCGAAGTTTGGCGACCTTCTGTGAGTCGACTACTTTGTCGAGATACACTTCCAGTGGCTCACGGGGTCTCGGATTGTCGACACCCCCGTTAAACTGTGTCGCTTCCACTGCTGGGACGTTCGAGTTGATGAGGAAATCCTCAAAACTGTCCGCCTTCTTTATATATCGTTGATGTCCCGCCGACACATCTTGTATCCAGTGATCTGCATTATCTGCGTAATAAGTCAACTCGCCTCTGACTTCGGGCGATGCAAACTGCTGATAGGCCTTGCCGTTCCATTCGAGGATCTTGTACGAACCATATACACAAAAATTTGCAGGCTTATCGACGTACAAGTGGAAATAAGAATCGACATTGCTATTCAAATACCGATCATCTGGTTGCTTTGGCGACTGCACAAAATGATGATATCCAATGACCTCAAACCTTTCTGCTGCCAATATATTAGCTCGCTGAAGTTCCAGCAGGCTGCGATACTCTAAATCCTCTTGGGCCTCAACGCTCTCCAAACAAGCACCAACTCCAAAAAGGAAAAAAATTGCTAGTATTCGCACGGCTTTACCACCTTTCGCTAAACAGGAGCACCAATTCTGTCTGAGCTACCAACAGGTTGACATGAATTTCGAATCCTTTAACCACCATAACCTCCACCATACCCCCCGCCTCCATAACCGCTTTGTGGGCCATGGCATTCTTGGCCTTGGATTCCGAAATCCGCCTCGAATTCTATCGGGAACGAGGGCGGATTTGCTACCGTCTGGCAACTACCGGGCGGAGAGGCACCCTCGGCGTAAAAACAGAAACACTTGTTGTACGATCCGCAATGGATCTTATCCTCGGGCGGAAGATTATAATAATTGTTGATATTATATGGCGTATCAAGTCCACTTTCCGTCGGTGCGATCAGGACTGGTCGTGAAATCCAATTATTATTCCCGATGAAATTTTCAACAACACCGCATCGATGTCCGCTGTTTGCTGCAGCATTGCAATTTGTTCCGTAGCCAGGCGGATTGGACTTGTAGCCCGATGGGTTGGAACTACAAGTTGCGGCTTCAAAGGTATGGCATGCGCCCCCTTTCATCTTGTAACAAAACTCCGCGCCATATTGTTGTCCATCTGCGTAGGGCGTTAATCCAAGAACTACCAATAAACTGATTGCGATTCGATAAACCATAGTGAACGACCCTCAAAAGATTAGAACTGAACAGAACGCGAAAAAGTGTATGACTGTCCTAATACAACGACATCAAAGTTAAGCTTTAATCGACTTGAATTAGTTGATTCCTTCGCATCGGCCTTGGCGGTTTGCTGAGCCAGAAACCAAGGCTGGAAATCACCGCTCAGATTGATGCGGTAAATTCCACTGCCCAATCTTTGAAGTTCGGGTTTGATCTTAAGATCGGACTGACCTGGAATGCTCAGCGTCACCGTGGGGACGGCTTCAGAGATGTCGGAGTCCTTCACAGCCGCTTTCTTAGATTTGGACAGTCCACGAAAGTTAAGTATCACAAATCCAGTCCACTCATTGACGGTGGCCTGCGTCATCTGCACTGTTTCAGGCACTAGCTTGACTGGGCTATCCCGCGAAATCACAACCATCGTATAAGACTTTGTCGTCTCAGGCTCATCAAACGACAGGCATAGTTCCCCAGTTAGTCCGTCGGCGTCGCCCACAAACGTTTCGCAGACCGCAAAGAAACGATCGCCTTGCTTTTCGATTCGATAGTCACCCGTCGCCAGTTCACCGCTGGCTTCAAGCTTCAGTTTTTTAACATCGACATCCTGGCTGATCAGCAATGGGATTCGATACGTGATGTTCTCTTCCGATTCCCCAATGGTTTCATAGACCGTCCGTGGTTTGATGGTGGCCATGCCCTCCAGTTCGCCAACCAACTGCACAGCAATTCGCTGGTTGTCAGTGGTCGTGACAGAGAAGTGCTGGACATAATCTTTGTCTTCAGCGCGGAGGACATTGACTCGTACGACCGATTTGATTTCGCCGCCATCAGGGAACGGCCCTCGCGGTACCAATGCATCGACACAGTCGCAAGATGATTCAACGGCGACCAAGTCAAGCGTTTTGCCAATTTGATTCCGTAATGTAATCTCGAATTGGTATTTCGCGCCCGCTTTGACTTTTCCGATATACGCCAGATTTCCGGCTGAATACGGAGAAGCGACGGTGGTTACGTCAACGAAGATCTTGCGAATTTGAACTTCATCGGAGGATTCAGCCCGCAGTATGCTGAAACATGAAAGTACGGTCATCGCAACGATACAAACGCGTGCCATAAGGGCCTCCTACAGATGGAAGACTTGTCGATGAGCACGAAATTGTACACCTGTTTTTTTTTTTTGACAATGGCGGTGTCGGAATTACCGAAGAATTTCTTTAACGTGGCTTTAAGTGCCTTCGCTGGGGGGTGTCCATCACCTCACACCTCACACCTTACACCTTACACCTTACACCTTACACCTTACACCTTACACCTTACACCTTACACCTTACACCTTACACCTTACACCTTACACCTTACTTGCCGCGATGTCGCAAGCGATCCAGCGCCACAGCAGCTACGATGATCGCGCCGGTGACAATCTCTTGTACCCAATTGTCCAAGCCTAACTTAGTGCACCCATTATCTACCACGGTCATGATCAAGGCACCTAAGATCGTGCCCAAGATGGTGCCTTCGCCACCCGATAACGACGCACCACCAATGACTACCGATGCAATGACCTTTAATTCATAACCTTCCGCCGTCGTTGGGTCACCTGTTCCATTGATATAAGCGAATTGCAACACCGCCGCTACGGCCGCGAGCGCAGACGCCAGCCCATACACCAGCAACTTCGTTCGCTCCACATGAACGCCGCACAGTCGAGCGGTCTCTTGATTGGATCCCACTGCATACACGTGCCGACCAAACTGCGTGTATCGCAAGACACCGGCAACGATTACAGCTAGCAGCAGCATGAGCCACGCGCCCGGCGCTAAGATTTGAAACAGGCCTTCATTGCCGGTTCGCATGAGGTCGGTGATCCATGTTTGAGCTGGATAGATCGGTTGGTTATCTCCCAACCCCTTCGCAACTCCACGCAGCGCGCCCCATAAGCCTAGCGTGACAATGAACGGAGACAATTCAATCTTGGGGGAAAATCGATAAGCCAATATCCCTAATGCGATGGCTGAACCCAGGCCTACTAAAACTGCCACGGGAAATGGTACGCGGGTTAAGATTGCATATCCTAAAAAAACTCCCGCCCCAACCGATGCAACAGTCAATACCCGGCCTGTGATCATGGCTCCGATAGCAAGCCCGATGGCAAAGCCTGTCATAATACTCAGCAATACTGCCAGCACTGCGGGCACGCCGGCCTGCAGCAACAAAGCCAAGACCATTGTGCCGCAGGCTATTGCCGATCCAACCGACAGATCGATACCGCCGGCAATAATGACTAAGGTCCCGCCGATCGCTGCGGTAGCGACCACCGCCGTTTGCAACAGCATCAGCCGATGGTTGGACCAAGCTGTAAAACCGCTGCCTTTGAGCGCGGCGAACAAGCACCATACTGCGATTAAGCCGATCGCTGGGCCTAGCTTGCTGATCCAGTGTATCGCTGTGTTTTGACGTTTCATTTGCGAAGCTGGCTGTGGCATATTCAAATCGTGACTCCAGTGGCTTCCAGCATGATTTCGTGTTCGTTTCGTTGCGAGGCGGGTTTGGCGAGCATCAATGTGCCACGCTGCATGACGGCAATACGATCGCAGGTTCCCAGTAATTCGGGTAGGTAACTGCTGACCATCAGTACTGCTTTCTTCTTTCCGTCCTTGCCGGGCGTGGTCACCAGTTGGTCGATCAGTCGATAGATGGTCGCTTTCGAACCGACATCGATACCGCGTGTGGGTTCGTCCAGCAACCAGACGTCTACATCGGCATGAAGCAATCTGGCCAGCGCGACCTTTTGTTGATTGCCGCCCGATAAATCGTTGACGCACTGGTCAACCGAACGGCATTTGACGGCTAGTTGCTGGACGATAGGTGAGCAAACCTTGCGTCGACGGCTGGGTAACACCAAGCCTATTGGCCCAAGTCCGGACAGTTTAGGCAGGGTGATGTTCTCAGCAATCGATAGATTCAGCGCTAGCCCTTCACGCTTACGATCTTCACTGACCATACCCACTCCCCTGCCCCACATTTGATTGGGCGAGCGGGCGGTCGATGTCCCAATTCGGACAACTCCATTTTGAACGGGCTCCAATCCAAAGAGTGCTCGCAGCAACTCGGTTCGTCCCGAACCAATCAAACCCGCAATGCCTAATACTTCACCACGCCGAAGTTGAAGGCTAGCATCTTGTGGCAAATGCGAGCCGTTGACGTTCTCTAACTCCAGCAGAAGCTCCCCCGGCTCACGCGGCGAACGATGGTAAAGTTCGTCAATCTGGCGGCCTACCATTTTGGATACAATCTCTGGCGGCGTGGTTTGTTGCGTTTGTCCTGACGCAATGGATTGGCCATCGCGCAGCACGGTGTACTGGTCGCTGATTTCCATGATCTCTTCGAGAAAGTGAGAGATATACACAATCGCGATCCCCTGATCTCGCAAGCGGCGAATCAAAGCGAACAGGTTTTCGACATCGCGCGCGGTCACACTGCTCGTTGGTTCGTCCAGCACCAGGACTTTGCAACCTGTCGCGACACTCCGCGCGACTTCAACCAATTGTTGATCCGCGATACTCAACTGGTCCACGCGCTGGTTGGGGGCAATATCCGGTCGACCCACTTGGACGAGAGCTTCGCGAGATCGCTGCAGCATCTCGCGACGATTGACCAGCGGACCAAGCTTCGGTTCATTACCTAGAAAAATGTTTTCAGCCACCGAGAGATGCGGAGCCAAGGCAAGTTCTTGATAGATCATCGCAATGCCGCTGCGACGACCTTGGCTGGGGCTGGTTGGTTGATAAGGTTTGCCGTCCAGGGTGATCGAGCCTGCATCGGGCCTGATGGCGCCTGACAAGATCTTCATGAGCGTGCTTTTGCCGGCTCCATTTTCGCCGATCAAAGCGTGGATCTCGCCAGCGCGAACATCCAAGTCGACGCCATCAAGCGCTTGGGTGGCACCGTACGCCTTTCGAATGTTGCGCATTTGCAAGATGACAGAGTTCATGTCTTTCCAGCAGTTGTTTCATTTCTGAATCGATGGATTGCCAACATGTTCGGATTCGATTCCCAATTCACGTAGGTGGGCAACTGCCGAACGTGCAATTCCTTGGTCCAGCAAAAACTTTATCATGAGCTATGAAGTTCGAGGACTTTGTCGTCTAGATGAGCAGCAGCATATGCCAAAGCCTGACGAATATCCTCTTCTTCAAGCTCTGGGTATTCTTTCGCTAGCTCTAGACGGTCAGGATAGAGAGCAAGTGTCTCAAGCACTCGACGAACAGTCAGACGCATTCCGCGAATGCATGGTTGTCCGTTCATTTGGTTGGGGTTGATCGTAATTCGGTCGAACGGAGTCATGATGATAGAATCAAAGTATGGAGCAAAGGATTTATAACCGCATTGTACCCTTCCGTGACTTAAACTGCATCAGCATGTTGTTGCGTTGCATCGCCAGCTTCTCCAGAAACTGTAACCGTCACTTCTATTTCAGCAAATCTTGAATCTCAGGGGAATCCAGATTTTCTTTCGTGATGACCACGACACCGGTATCGACGGTGGCTTCAAAACTTTCGCCGCGCATCGCTGCCACTGCATTCTTGACTCCCATGTAGCCCATCTTGGTTGGATTCTGAGCGACCAGGGCATCGATCTCGCCGTTTCGCAGCGCGTCAATCAACGGCGGCGAGGAATCAAAGCCGACGAATTTCACTTTGCCAATCAAGCCTTCTTTGCGCAGCGCTTGGAGCATGCCATCGGTGGATGATTCATTTGGAGTAAAGATCCCATCGGCTTGCTTTAAAGTGTCGATCATATTGAGTGCCTTGGTTTGAGCTTCACTGGACGTCGTGCCCGAGTATTGTGAATCGGAAATGATTTCGATATCTGCTGCTTGTTTGACGACTGATTGAAAGCCTTCTTCGCGTTCCATCGTGGCGGCCGACCCGACCATGTAGCGCATCATCACGATCTTGCCTTTGCCGCCCAATGCGTCCACGAGCGCTTGACCACCCAACTCGCCTCCTTTGCGATTGTCGGTGGCTACATAGCTTGCATAGTCGGTGCCGATGGTGCCTTCCAATCCGCTATCGATGATCACGACAGGGACGCCCGCTTGAGTTGCTTCTTGGACGGGGATTACCAAAGCTTTCGAGTCCAGCGGTGCGATGACGACGGCTTGAACGTTATCGGCTACCATCTGTTGGACCAATTGGATTTGAGCGGCTCGGTCGCTTTCTTTGGTCGGCGCTTTCCAGACAATTTCGACGTCCAGTTCCTTGGCCGCTTGTTCGGCTCCGGCTTTGACCGAGTTCCAGAAGATATGCGCCGTTGTTTTAGGGATAACGGCAATGCGAGCTCTGGCCGGAGCGGTCGTGGAAGTGGACGATGAGTTCGAAGGGGAACAGCCAGCTAGGAACGTGACAAGTGCGATAGCAACCGTCATGAGGGCACGTTGGCTAGGTGTTGCTTGGTAAGGTTTTTGACAATGCATGGCGAATTCGATTGGTAAGGCAAGGAGAGGGGCAAGGAAAGTGAGCTGGCTTCGAACTGCCAGTCAAGTGATTGGCCAGTGATCTGCCCAAGGCGTTATTTTAGCGAGAAAACGCTTGCCCGAGATTTGCGTTGAAAACTTTGCGGCAAGAGGTTGCAAGAAAGCGGTGCATTCTTTATTATCATCGGGCTAGATGCCCTTGTAGCTCAGTCGGTAGAGCAGCTGACTCTTAATCAGCGGGTCCAAGGTTCGAGTCCTTGCGGGGGCACTTCAAAGAAAAATCCGGGAATTTTGGTTCCCGGGTTTTTTTATGCACTGAATGGACTAGTGCGGGTATTCCCGATTAAGAACTTGCTTCGCATTGACTACATCCTGCGGAGAAGCGGCGAGGCCTTGATCTTGGTCACTTGAGCTTCGGTGAGCTTAGGAGTTGCGGCTCGTGCAAAATCTACGGGGTGCATCAAGTTTGCATTGTCATTGATGTGGACTGGTGCAAAGCTGGATGTAAGCAGCACATGGCAAACTTCATGGGCCGTGCACCAATTCGTGCCAGCTTTGGCAACAATGCAAGCGGGGCGATTGACCAGATGCCCACCGCAACCGTTGAGCGATTCTGAAAATCTATCTACAAAGTAAATCAGCACATCGCTGGTAGATACCGGGCTACCCAATCGTTGTAATTCTGCGTATTCACCATCGGTCACCTTCCATTTACATTGACCGTCTACTTGTTCAAATTTCGCACGTTCGGCGGGAGTTAACAGCAGTGATTCACCCGATCCGAATTCCACGCGTATCCCATATGGAGCATAAACAGCTTGCGTGCTGGAGAGAATGGACTCAAATGGGACGTCGATTGAATGGTTGTCGAGCCAACGCGACATATGTTGCTAGGAATCGCCAAAAGTAACTCGTGCTACGTGATTGATCGTAGCAGTCTGGATTGTCCAATCGACAGCAATGTGGTCAACAGCACCAGCGCAATCGCGATGGCCTCCAGGTTCACGCGGCTAGCAATGCCCGTAATCAAGCCCGGCAGAACGGCGATTCCGATAGCCGCCGAACTCACCTGAAATCCGATCGCTTGGGAAGCATACTGGGCCGGAACGCTTTGAGGGGTAAGCCCAATCCACGTTGGAAACACGGGCGCAATAAAGACTCCCAACAAGGCAACGGCCACCAAATCGATATGCGCCAGGGGTGGGAATGCAATCATCGTCGCAAGCAGCGGCGTAATGACACCGGAGATCAGCAAGATGCGCTTGCCCGACCAATGGATACTCAACTGTCCAATGGCAAAGCGACCTGCAGTGAATGCGACCCAGTAGCCGGTGACGGCAAGGCCCGCTACTCCGTCGCTAACGCCCCGCCCTTCCGTAAATAATGTGAACAATAGCTGCCCCACGGTTGACTCAACTCCCGTGTAAATAAAGAACAGCCAACATTGGCCAAGGACTTGTGGATGCAGCAGGACGGTCTTCAGTGACGATAACGGATGTTTGTCATGGTCATCTTCATCGGCGTAAGCCCACTGTTTGCGCGTGCTGGCCAGCAGGATGGTTGTGCACCCCAATACGGTCGCTACGAACGCGTAGCCCCAACGCCAGGAGTAACCTTGCACCAAAATAAAGGTCATCACCAATGGACCACAAAACGCGCCGATACCCCAACAACCATGCAACCAGTTGACCATGCGCATCGAAAATCGATGGGCGGTGAAGCTGTTCAAACTGGCATCGATGGCACCGCCACCAAAGCCCCCGCAAAAACCTAAGATGACAAGCCATAGAAACTCTTGGCTGATCGCAAAGCCTGTGACAACGAGCGTCATGGTGCCACTGCTAAGCACCAGCAGCCAGCCTATGCCAACGCTTCTCGCTAATCGGTGTGCAAGTGAACTGGAGATAAGGTAGCCAGCAAACGTTGACGCTAGGAGAAAGCCGAGATAATCCAGAGGAATGTTGAGGTCACGGCGAAGACCCGGCCAAGCAATTCCTAGCATGGCATCGGGTAAACCTAAGCTGATGTAGGCCAAAGCTGCTATCAGCTTTACAAAAAACATCTTCAATCAGATCCTAACCAATGCGTGCATCGGAGCTGGCCGCCAAAATGAGGTGGCATTCTGGCACAGTTTGTCATGCATCACAAGTCGAACGCTAACGGTCCGCTTTCATTGTCCCACAAACTCCTCTCGAGTCAGCATTTGATCGCCGTTCTTGTCGAACTTGCCAAATCGTCCTTTGGCTTGTTCTGGATCTGGCTGGCCAGTCATGAATTCTTCGAAGGTCAGCAGGCCGTCGTTATTGCGGTCCCGTCGCGTAAACATCGCGTTGCGATCCGGCTTTACCGCGGGAGTTGGCTGAGTTGCGGTTTCGATCTTTAATTGCGGTTTGGCTTCGGGATGTTGTGCTAAAATCGCTTGCAGTTGTTTCAGGACGGCAGAGTTTTCACTAGCGATGTTTTTGGTTTCCAGTGGATCATTCAAGTAATCGTATAACTCATACTCTGCGGTTTCTGCAGGTTGATTGATAACCTTCCACTGGACCAACCGGTATTGCGGAGTGCGAATGGCTCGTCCCAATCGGTTTCCGCGAGGGTAAACGTGAATCACGCTGTCCCGGGTCAACTTGGTTGGTGACTCCACAACCTTCGCGAAACTGATGCCATCTACATTGATAGGAGCAGGCAGGCCCGCAAGCTCTGCCAGCGTTGGATAAATATCAACCGTTTCGATCATCGATTGAGTGGCCTTGTTGGAAGCTAGGCCAGGGGCAGAAACGATCAATGGGATTCTGGCGGCTTGTTCGTAATTAGTGTGTTTGCACCATTGACCATGGTCGCCTAGATGCCAGCCGTGGTCGCCCCACAAGACAACGATCGTATTGTTTTTCGCTGGGCTAGCATCCAATGCATCCAATACTTTGCCGACTTGAGCATCGGTAAAGCTGGTGGCTGCGTAATAACCGTGGATCAGTTGTCGTGTCAGTGTTTCATCCACTGGCCCGTTTTCCGGCACTCCCGAATACGTTCTCAATTCTCCCGAGTTGGTCGCTGCGTAGTCTGGCGCTAGTGCGGGGGCTTGTGTGACCTGCGGCATCGGAATCTGGTTTGCCTGATACAAGTCCCAGTACTTCTTAGGAGCCGTGAATGGCAGATGCGGACGAACGAAGCCCACTGCGATGAAGAAAGGAGTTGACTCTGCGGCGGCCGCTTCGATTCGACGACAAGCTTCCATCGCAACATCGCCATCAATGTACACTTCGTCGGCGACATCGGCGCTTTCGATTGCGGCACCTTTGGGGTTGGCTTCATCCTTTGATTTCCACTGGGTAGCTTCGGCGTAGGTCTTCGCTTTCGAACGATAGAGTGGTTTATCCCAAGAAGCCACATCATCGGTATTGCCATGTCCGACGTGAAAGATCTTGCCAAGAGCCTGGGCGCTGTAACCCGAATTACGAAAGTGTTGAGCGAGTGTAACGGCGTTGGGCGCAGACTTGCGGAAGTTTGTTGGCAAATCATAAATGCCTAATGTCTGTGGTCTTAGGCTGGTCATCAAAGCGTTTCGTGACGGCGAACACACCGCTTGGTTGCAGTACGCAAAGTCAAATCGTAGTCCCCTGGCGGCTAAGCGATCGATATGCGGCGTTTTTGCAAATGAGTCGCCGTAACATCCCAGCGTAGGCTTTAAATCGTCCACACAGATCAACAAGACATTGGGTTTGTTGTGCATTGGCGCTTCCTGCGCCATAGCTGTCGCCGTGGTGCAAGCAGCGAGACAGAGAACCAGAGCCGACAGTGAGAGGCAACGTGGCATGATGGGGGCCTTGTGGGAGGGATTGGAGCGATTGCTACCGGGGATTTTTAACGATTCTCCGGTCGCAATGGCGACGGTCAAGTGCGGAATGGGATGATAGCGTTTGGTCGATCAGCAGCCCATTATAACAGACGCTATCACACGCTGGGGAATATGTCCTCCGTCGCACCATCTGCTCCCGCAAGCGGCTCAATGCCCCGTTCACGAAGCAGACCATCTACAGAGGCTGTTGACGTAAGCCCACGAGCCATCGCGAACCCAGCCATCTAGTTGAGCAATGTCTTTCAGTTGTTGCCCGCGTTGGATCGGTACCGCAAAGAAGCGGCTTTCGATATCCGGGAGGCTGGTCATATCACCCCATAACTTTTCAAACTGGGCCACGGGATAGATGTCCTCTTGGGCTTGTCCCCAACGCTTCTTCACATCCTTGATCGTGATGTAAGTTGGCAGCCGCGAAGCCATGCGACGCACTGCCGTCCGAACCGCGTCGCTGTCTTGCAGTGAGTCTCGATTTAAACCAAACGCTTGAAGTAAGCCATCGATGTGAATCCAGGTTGTCATCGAGTTGTAGTAAGTCAGCTTAAACTCGTCTCGTTCATCGGGCATCGCGAGGCCTTCCAGTAGGCGTGGTTGACCGTTGACCAACGCCAAGCCACCGCCACGGTCTTCGATACGACGAGAGATCACTTCAAAACTTAATGTCGCTCCACTGTCAATGTGTGCTCCTAATACGCTAGGATCGATCGATGCTCCTAAAGTGTCGATGTTGTGCAGCAGCAGATACCTGAGCTGCGGCTGTTGTTGTAGCAGGTTGGTGAACGTGCCATTGAGCAGCATATTGGGGACTTCGTACCAGTGGCCGACCGGATGCATGCACTGCAACGGAACATTGTCGGTGTAGTCATTGGCTGGCCCCATCGATTCAGCCCATTGCAACAAAGCTGACTGAGCGCTTTGTCGAACCTTCTGTTGCTGTTCGTCCAGCATTTGTTGCGGCATCTCTTCCCATAGAAAGCGTAAGTCACGCGGCGTTGGGATGAGTCTCAATCCGACCGACATGCCCTTGGATAGATACACATGTTGGTGTTGCTGGCGGCTGAGATGCTGGTTCAAGTAGGCTTGGATCGGTTCGTGCGTCAAATAGCCTGTGGTGAACACGTGTGGGATACGCGTCACATACTGTTGGCTGACCGCCTGCGTCTTTGCAAGATGAACTTCAATAAAGTTGCGATGTTGTCCATCGAACTGGCAGAAAGGGTGCAACCCCTTTACCACGCCTGCGCCACCTGTCCAGCGACTGCCAGCGCCTGCCGCCAAAGTTACGACTGCGATTTGCCCATCGACGATTGCGCGTTGGCCTAATTCGCGGAACGATGAAATAGAGGAGGCGTCGCGCAAATCCAAAATGTGTTCGCTCGATACGTCTTCAATTGTGGTTTGCGGTGGCAGACGGTTTTGTGCTAGCCCAATACGACCACTCAGCATCGCATCACGCAACTCTTGGTGGGCTATGGAATCAAATCCATTCTCTCGGAGCAGTTTCTTCAATTCCTGCGGTGTCCCCGATGCGGAACTCAAACTGGGTAAAACTCGGTCAAGCATCCATTGCGAAGCCTGAGCATCTTCCCGCATCCGTTTGCTCAATCGCATCCACTCGCGTTGGCTTTGCGGCGAGAGATCTCTCAAGTTTGACTTCATCCATTTGGGTACGCAGATACCATAGTACGACTGTGGCAGCATGGCTGCGTCGTTCTCGAGCAAAGTGGCTGCGGTACCTTGGTCGTTAATGGCAAACTTAAAGACGACAGGATCCATCGCGAACGGTAGTTCTTTTTCCATCTCTCGCTTGGTGGCGACCAGCGTGGATTGCAGCCACGTTTGAGCTTCATCACGCACCTCCGGATCAAACAGGAAACCCATGCCCCCCCCGGACATGCCACCCAACATCCAGAATCCCCAAAAGCGATCTTGGTATCGCGTGCGGCAATGGGCGATCATACGATTGGTAAAGCTGTTGGTACACCAAGGGATGATGGTTTGCAAAGCGTCAGTGAAGTTCTTCGTTGTCAGTTCCCCAACGCGGCGGATGTCCCCTTGGCTGAGCGCACTGACGATTTCATCCAAGATCGTGATGGCTAGTTGCCTGGCCTTCCATTCTTTCTCTGATCGCAGCAGGTACTTCTCGGTCACCATTTCCAGGATCGGCCCCACGTTTTGAGCCATACCGCCGTAAATCAAAACTAAGCTTGCTTCCAGTTTGCGTCTAGCATCAGCGGAAATACGATCCTCGCTTAGAATTTCATGATGCGGCAACAGACGTCCGCGGCTGATGCCGTATTCCGTATCATGCTGGCTAGCAACGGCACCGCATATCAGTTTGATTCCCGGCCAGATGCCTCCGGAATCCTGCCAACCGCCACCGGAGCCGCCGAGCCATTCGCCCAAGATTGCACGAGCCGTGATCAAACGGCGTTCATCGGTGGTAAGTGGTGCTGTGAAGCCTGCTACTTGTCCGGTCGCTCGCATGAGCGCCGCGATCAGGGAGCCCAAAAGGTTCGTGGAAACTGCAAGTCGCGATCCTTTGGGAATGTTGTTCACAATGGAAACGACTTCCAATCCCAAGTTGGGCGCACCTGTGAGCTGTTGCAGCAGCTCCGACATATCACGATGACAGCCTTCCATGCCGGGGGGGATTACGCCCGACGCGATGACGGCGGCTTTTAGCAATCCCAAGTAGTCTTTGGCGAAATCGAACACGTCATCAATTTTGGTCAGTTCTACTTCGGCTTGTAAATCGACGCTGACCAAACGGAGCACAGGGCGATCGATGACCCGAACAAACGCCTGCACCGGAGGCTGAGGTGTCGCATCGCGGCCTTCGACTGCTAGATCGATCGAAGCATTAACCACGCGAGCGCCTTCGGGGAAATCCATGCCCAAAAAGAAAATGTCACTCCAGCCCGAATGCGAAAAGTCCATGCGGACGCTGGTTTGTTCATGTAACAGCGGATAGGCTGCTTGCTCGTCAGCTCGCTTTAAAAGGCGTTTGTCTAGACGCAGTGGGTAGTCGGCGGGGTGACCAATGCGAAACATCCATTGGTTGCCGCGTACAGTCTTGACGCTTCGACGGACTTGGTCGGCCAAACGTTGAAATGCGAGCTGATGGTACGCCTTCGAAAGGCTACTGGAGAGAAGATGCGATGGCCCTTGGTTGGCTTGTTCCTCCAACAGACGATCAATCGCTTCGCCGCTATGACGCTGCAGGATCTTTTCATAGGCATCGTAGGGTAAATGGGAGGTCCGCGATTCGCTTAGTTTGCTGGGCAGTTGGTAACGATACAAAGCGGTCAAGTAGAAGATCGCGCGGACTTGATGATACAAGTTTCCTGTGCTGCGTCGGAAGGAATCAAGCCCAGCGGCTACGGACAATAGGTCGTCGGCTGATAAGTTACTGCACAGCGATTCAAAGGATTGGTCACGCAGGCTTGATTCTTCGGCCGTAATTGTGCTGATGAATCGTTCCGCTTGATTGGGTTTTGTGATCACCACCAGGTGAACTCCTCAGTGTGGCTATGAAATTCGATCGGGAATGTTGTTGTAGCACTCGTTTGCGTAGTTGGCACGACTGCAATTCAAGGCGTTTAGGCAATGTTGGCCGCTGGGTTGGCCGCTGGCGGTTGCGTCGCCATGACTTCGACCACTTCTCGCAGGATCACGTCGCGGTCAACGCCCGAAAGGCCCAGAGCAAGTTGTGTTTGCAGCAAGCCATACTTCATACCAATGTTATGTCGATGGCCGTCGATTTGAAGCGCAAGGTAACGTTCACGCGATGCGATCAGATTTAAAGCGTTGGCTAAGGGGACTGGTTGGTCGGCTTTTTCGGCAAGTTCTTCGAGGGCAGCATACACCCCCGGAGTTAGTACGTGCATACCGAAGAAGCACAAGTAGGTCCCGCTGCGAAAGCCTGCGTTGGTCAGGTACTGTTCGGCTTGCGTTGGCGTAGGTTTCTCCATCACGATTTTGACTTCGAACAAGTCGTCGAAGCTGGGCAAGCGTTGTCCTGCCACGGCACCAAAATAAGGCAACATGGTTTCGCGTGTGGGCTGTACGGCTGAAACGCAGCATCCTTCCAGGCGAGCGATGTCCAAAAGCTGCTGTGCGCAGCGACGCTGAGAGTAGCTGAGAAAGATATGATCGCCGACTAAATGGAGAACATTTTCGCCGCCAGTAAAACGTCGGCTACACAAGATCGCGTCGCCATAGCCCCGCGGTTCGTGTTGAATCAAGAATTCCAGTTGGTCGACCGCTTTGCCGGCGGCGCTTTTGTACGCATCTTGATCACCGTCGCGGATAACAATTCCAATTCGGTCGATACCAGCCGCCGCGACTTCTTCGATGATTAATTCGAGAGCCGATTTTTCGACGCCGTCACGGTCGACTAAGCGTTGTAATGGGAGTGTGTTTTGGCCGGGACCGGCCGCGGTGATAACGGCTTTTTGGATTGCGATGGGCATAGAGTCGGAATAAAAACGAAGGATGATGGCCGGTCGAGCGGAATTCGGTTGTGTCCATCTTAGTCGATAAACCACAACAACCAATTATTCCGGCGTCGCTGAAGAAGTAAACTTTATCGACAAGTTCTAATCGTAGGGGCCAAAGCAGCCCAGGATAGCTGAGAAGCCAAATCTATTGACTCTTGTGTGCGGGATCTGCTAATCAAAGCGTCAGAAATCCCCGGTTTTTCAGAAAGCAATGTCATGAAGACGCAACCCGTACCCCGCAGTCGTGAAGATCTCAAACGTCTAGAGTTTGACAACGAGCTCGATGGCTTGCTGGAAACGGAAAGCGGCCGGAAGCAGGCGAAAGGGTATTTCGAACAACTCAGCGGCGAAGATTCCAAAATTGCGCTGCTGGAGTCTACCCTGCATTTGCCTGGCGACGTCATTGAGTGCGGTGTTTTTCGCGGCATGTCGCTGCGACGCCTTGGGTTGACATTGGCCGCCAAAGCCCCCGCAAAGTCACTCTACGGGCTCGACAGTTTCGAAGGCTTTCCTCGCGATCGCATAGGCCGCGTGGATCTAGGCTTCTTGCGATTCATGCCGCTGGTGCAGCGCAAGTTTCAGATGTGTAATGACACGCCCGAGCGGCTGCAGCGGTTTTTCGCAGCTTTTGGTATTCGAGGGCAAACCGTAAAAGGCTACTTCCAAGATACCCTGCCCCAATTTTCCGAACATTCTTTTTGCTTTATCCACTTGGACTGCGACATTTACGAATCCTATCGCGAGTGCTTGTCAGTACTTTACAACCGTCTAGTACCAGGCGGAGTGGTCGTTTTCGACGATTATAGTTCATCCAAATGGCCTGGAGCCGCCAAAGCCGTCGATGAGTTTTTTGCTGAGAAAAGCGATATCGTTCAGTATTGCACCCAGCGCCAGCGCGGCAGTTGGTTCGTGCGTAAAGACTCTGCGTCCCAAATCCGCGAAATCGCGTAACACGCGGTTTGCTGCTACCATCGCAAGGCTCACAATGCTATAATTGCGTGAAACTTGTGAAGGTTTCCTCGGTTAAAGTCTGATAAGACCAAGGAAACCTTAATCCCTGCCTTTCCTTACCCCACCATGCCGATGCACTCGCCAGAGTGCGATCTAGTCGGATTACGAGGAATTTTATGAATACTGCAAAGCTAATATCTCGGCGGACTCTATTGCGGGGCGCTGGCGTTGCAATGGGCCTTCCCATGTTGGAAGTCATGGCACCCGCGACCAAAGTACTCGCTGCAAGTGCGGCTGCCGCCGAATCGAAACCAGTGCGACTGGCGTGGGTATTCTTTCCCAACGGCACCAACGCCGAACAATGGTTGCCAAAGAAATCAGACGACAAAAACTGGACTGTGACGCCCAGCTTGGAACCGCTAGCCCGCCACCATCAGCATCTGACAGCTTTCCGCGGATTGGCTCAAATGAACGGCTTTGCATTAGGCGATGGACCAGGCGATCACGCTCGCAGTGCCGCTACGTTCCTAACCGGCGTGCATCCTCTGAAAACTGCTGGCAGTCAAATCAAAGTTGGCCGCAGCGTTGATCAAGTCTTAGCCGACTCGTACGGACAAGCCACTCGATTACCCTCGATTGAACTTGGAACCGAGGAAGGTCGCCAAGCTGGCGATTGCGATTCGGGGTACTCATGTGCTTATTCGAACAACATCTCCTGGCGTTCCGAAAGCCAGCCCATGTCCAAGGAAGTCAAGCCACATAGTGCGTTCAAGCGATTGTTTGGTGGACATGATGCCGAAACTGGTACGATTCGCCGCAGCGTTATCGATAGCGTTTTGGACTCCCAGAAACGACTCATGCGAACGGTCAGTATCAGCGACCGGCAAAAACTGGATCAATACTTCACCAGCATCCGTGAAATCGAAAAGCGAATGGATCGATTGGCTCAACCCGTGGATCTCCGCGGCATTGACGTCAATGAGCCACCTGAGCAATTTGCCGACTGCACCGAACAGATTCGCTTAATGTACGACTTGATGGTGTTGGCCTTCCGCACCGACACGACTCGGTTGGCCACATTCATGTTGGCTAACGAAGGCAGCAATCGAACGTTCCCAATGATTGAGGTGAAGGAAGGTCATCACCAGTTGTCCCACCACCAAAATGATCAAGACAGCATTTCCAAGATTCGCAAAATTGACCGCTACTACAGCGAACAATTCGCTTATTTCTTGGACCGGATGAGCGAAACTCCTGACGGGGAATCAGGCAGCTTGCTGGACAATTCTTTGATTGTCTATGGCGGCTCGATCAGCGACGGGAATCGTCATGACCACAACAACTTGCCGATCATGTTAGCTGGCCATGGCGGCGGCAAAGTCAGCGGCGGCCGAATCGTCGAAACTGGCGAGAACACCCCGCTGAACAATTTGTTCTTAAGTATGGCAGAAATGGCTGGGGCTCCCATTAAAGAAATCGGCGATAGCACCGGCCCACTGCCTATTGGCTAAGTCGCTCGGCCATCGGTTGACCGCCGCCGGCGCCCAAGACAAGCGTGCAAAGCACCGCGATCAGCGTTGCTCGCACTGTAGCGAAATTAAGAATCTGCTCCATCAAAAAAAGCCGTGTCATCAAACGATGACACGGCTTTTTTTGTTATCAACGGGAATTCAGCAGCAAGTTTGTAGACCGTGGCAGATTCTATCAGCCAACGTGACGAAGCTTGGTGCTGGCTGCATTAACCAAGGATTTCATATCCACAGTCACTTTGCTCTTCTTTCCAGAGCTTTCTGTGCCAGCGGAAACCGAGACGGCTAAATCGCCGAAATCTGCGGGAGTTAAATCCAATTCCCCTCGAACCACTTTTACGTTTCTGGGCGCTTCGATTCCGATTGTCACTCGGTTGCCAGAAATCTTGCTGATGACCAAGGTCACGTTTTCGCCAATGGAAACTCGTTCACCTTCTTTGCGACTTAATACCAACATCATAACCTCCGTGAATTCCGTGCTCTTGCTGAGCGATAATGCTGTGATTTCAATTGTGCCAAAAATTGCAAAGGAACCTAAATGCAAACTTGATGCCAAGTTTATCCGCAATCTTGAGCCCAATTTCGAAAAAAACAAAAACGTCTTATCCTGTTATCTTCGCTACTTCGTTAAGGACGCTAAAAATATTGGTGTTGTTCAATTGAAAATTGAAGTTTTTATCAAGTTCCTTGAGGTATTTACCGGTCACCGTTGACATGCGAAGCACAGCGCGCTTCGTCTTCGCACACCTAAGTGCCATTTTGGCTCGTTGAACTTGTCACACTTTATTACTGATAACGCCTGAACGCTGTGCTAGCATTCTAGGAAACAATGGTCAGAACTTACAATAGCGGTTTCAAAGTTTGCAAAATGAATCATTGAAAATTCATTCTGCGACGTTCACCGCCGCTGCCGCATGCTTGACTAACATATTAAACGGCAGGTGTTTGACACGTCTGGTCACGCACGAAAAGAAATTGTTGGAGCTGTCAGAAAATAAACAATCTTATGCTAGCTCAGTAGGAAAGCACATGGTCTCGCGGATGGTCGCTAGCCCCGCGTCCAGTGCCAGAATGCGATCTATTCCCATCGCGCAGCCGCTCATGGCAGGTAAACCCGAGCGGACTGCCTCAAGCAAACGCATGGGCATAGGCAATAGAGCTTTGCCATCTTGAGCACGTTTCCGATTCTCTTCTTCGCAGCGCTGTTCCAACTCGTCCGCGTCCAGTAGTTCGCAATAGCCGTTGGCCAATTCGACACCGCTGTAGAAGACTTCGAAACGCTCGGCAGTCCGCGGGTCTGCGTCGCATTTTTTGGCCAACGCAGCTTGAGAGGCGGGAAAGTGCGTGACCGACGTAAGGCAATTGTGTCCCAGTTTCGGTTGTAGAACTTGCGAGAAGATCAGATTGACCCAGTCATCCCAGTCCGAAGAAAAACTGCGATCAACGCCAAGGTCAAAATCGGTGGCGATTTTAGCAAAGGTTTCAAGGTCCGCGGCAAACAAATCATACCCGGTGTGCTGCTGGAAAGCATCGGCAAATCGCACTCGTGTTACATAGCTTACGCCCACCATGATCTGCAATAAGTATTCTTGGAACTTGCAAGCGCTCTCGAGCGTATCCCCAACGCGATACCACTCGGCCATCGTGAACTCAGGGTTGTGCAGCGGGCCTGATTCATCCATCCGGAACACGGGGCCAATGGAGTAGATGCGTTCCAGCCCCGTGCTGGCCATGACGCGTTTCATGGCCGCCTCCGGTGAGCTTTGCAGATAGAAAACTGCTTCTTCGCGAGTTTCCGGATGGGGCATGCGAACGGAAATTGGGTCAATATGCCGATCGATTACGAATTCGGCAGAAAGCACCGGCGGTTGAACTTCGATAAAATCGTAGCGATCAAAAATACCACGTACCGCGCGTAGCATGGCCGAACGCCTTTGCAGCGTTTCGGCATTCGCGGTACTGTGAAAGCTAGTCATTCGAATGTGAATGCTTCGTTAAAGGTATCAAGCGATCCCACGCATGGCCATTTGTTGTTTCATAAACGCGTAAGCTTCACGAGCCAACTGCATTTCGTCCTGAAACATCTTCCGCCAAATCTTAGTAGCCGCTGCAATCTCCGGCAGTGCCAGTCCAAAGGCTTCCACCACTAGCCAACCGTCGTATCCGATGTCACGAATGGCGTCGAATGTTTGCTTCCAGTTCACGCCACCGTACCCTGGTGTGCTGCGGTCGTTTTCGCTGATGTGGATATGACACAGCATGTCCTTTACCGCGTGCAATGCCTGCGAGATGCTCTTCTCTTCAATATTGGCATGGAAGGTATCGTACATCATACGGCAATTGGGGTGGTTGATTTCACGGCAGAACTTCGCTGCATCGGCTTGGGCGTTGAGGAAATAAACTTCAAACCGATTGAGGGGTTCCAGCCCGAGCATGACACCGACTTGGCCCGCATGCTCAGCGGTTGCTCGAATGCTCTCAAGGCCCCACTTCCATTCGTCGGTGGTTGTCATGTTGCCCGAGAAATGTCCAATGGCGGAATGATAGGGGCCAACCAGTGTTTGAGCTCCCATCGCCGCGCAACAGTCCAGCGTTTTCTTATTGAGGTCAACGCCCTTGGCACGCACTGCGGCATCGGGTGAAATGGGATTATCTTCCAAGTTGCGAACGGTGACCGCAGTGCGTTCCAAGCCCAAGTTATCGAGCTGCTTCCCCAGTTTGTCGTAGTCCAAACCTAGGTTGAATACGGGAATCTCAACCCCGTCAAAGCCAATCTTCTTTAGTTGCTCTAGAGTCGGCAGCATCGCTTCGGTGATTTCGCCGGACCAAAGCAATAAATTCATTCCATATTTCATATTGTAAACCTTTACTTAAATGTTTTTCCACTGACCCGTTTTCGCACTGGCCAACACTGCGTCGCAAACCTTTTGCGTTTCTAAAGCATCGCGGAAAGTCGGCGGGCATGGATTGCCCTCAGAGATCGCTTGCAAGAAATCGGCGACTTGATGCACAAAGGAATGCTCATAACCAATTTGCAGACCAGGCACCCACCAGTGTTTCATATAAGGCTGATCACTGTCGGAGACGTGAATGCTCTTCCAAGCACGCAGTTTACCTTCATCGCGGTGGTCGAACCAACGCAAGCGGTGAAGGTCGTGCAAGTCCCACGAAATTGAAGCGTGTTCGCCGTTAATCTCCAGCGTATACAGAGCTTTATGTCCACGTGCATAACGTGTTGACTCAAAAGTCGCTAAGGATCCATTTTCAAATCGGGCCAGAAAGGCTGCCGCGTCGTCAATTCCGACCGCTTGTTTTTTACCGGTCTCCGCATGGACGCGTTCTTTCACGAACGTTTCGGTCATCGCTGAAACGTCTTTGATGCTGCCATTGAGCCAAATGGCGGTATCGATGCAATGAGCCAACAGGTCTCCAGTAACTCCAGAGCCAGCGGCCTCAACATCCAACCGCCAGGTTGCTGCCCCCCCCTGAGGTACATCCGCATTGATCGTCCAGTCTTGCAGGAAAAGGGCGCGATAGTGGAAGATCCGTCCCAAGCGTCCTTCATCGATTAATTGTTTGGCCATCGTGACGGCCGGGATTCGGCGGTAGTTATACCAAACGGTATTTGCGACTCCGGCCTTCTCAACCGCTTCGCACATCTCTTCGCCTTCCGCAACATCCATGGCCAGCGGTTTCTCGCACAAGATCATTTTGCCTGCCTTGGCTGCTTCGATAGCGATCTCTTTGTGCAGGTTGTTCGGTGTGCAAATATCGACCGCATCAATATCGGAGCGTTGCAGAAGTTTACGCCAATCCGTTTCAATGCTTTGGTAGCCCCACTGATCCGCAAATGCTTGGACCTTTTCCGCATTCCTAGCACAAACCGCTTGCAGAACCGGTTGGTACTCCAGGTCAAAAAAGTGATTCACTTTCGAGTAAGCATTGGAATGGGTGCGGCCCATAAAGCCGTAGCCAATCATGCCAATACGGAGAGGTTTCTTCTTGCTCATAAGTAATGTTCGCGTGAGAAATGAAATGGAGTGAACGGTGAAAGTAACAATGTGAGTCGACGTCGAGTCTCTACACGGCCTTTGAAACGTCGATCATTTTCGCCAAGATCGTTTTCCATGTATTAGGATCTTCTAATGTGGCGTTCGGAAACATGCATCCGTCCCAGCAGATATGCTCGATCCCTCGCTGGGCATAGTCTTGCAGCCAATATTTGGAACATCGGACGATATCAAGCTTGCCGTTGGGGTCATCTGCCCGGCAATGCTTACCGGTCTTGTCATGAGCCCCAGCACCATGGACTTCGCCATCGTTTTGCGCCACATGGAAATCGATTGTCCAAGGTCGAAGCTTATCTGTCATCTGCTTGTAGGCAGCATAGAATTCTTCTTCGCTGTAGTTGGGTTGCAGCAACGCATGCTCGGGCGAGTTGTATCCCAACAAGTACAGGTAGGTGTGAGCAAGATCGGCTTGGAAGCCAAAAGTCTTGGGCATGCCGACCCCTTCAAGGATATCGAGGACGTCCTTCCATGAGTGGATGCCAGCCCAGCAAATCTCGCCTTCGGCCGCCAACCGCTCGCCGTGGTCCTCTGCAATTTTGGCCGCCTTTTGAAACGTGTCGACAATTCGAGCCGTATTGGCTTTGGCATCGGTTCGCCATTTCTCGATTCCGAATTCCGCTGAATCCAACCGGATGACTCCATACTTACGCACACCATGCTCATTAAAAATCTTGGCAATACGGCAGCCAACCTTGATCGCATCCAGGAACTTGGCTTGCGCGGCGTCGTCGCCCATGGCCGAATCGCCGACAGTCCCCGGCCAAATCGGAGCCACTAGGGAGCCGACGCTGAAACCAAAGCTCTGGATCTGGTCGGCTATTTTGCGTAGGTCATCATCGCTGGCGTTGGGGTCGGTATGTGGGTGAAATAGGAAGTAATCGATTCCATCAAACTTCCGGCCGTCGACTTCAGCCGCAGCGGTCAATTCGAGCATCCGCTGGAGCGAAATAGGTGGCTCTTGATCGGGGCCGTCGCCTTTTCCTACCAATCCGGGCCACATTGCATTATGGAGTTTCAGGCTCATCGCTTATCCTCGTTGTTTGTTGGAATTTATAAGAGTGCTGTTGGGGGACGATGCGCGAAAGAACTTCAACGCATCTATTTAGATACTTCCACTGACGTTTGGTGCGAGCTAGCGCTGATTTTGCCAGGCACCATTGGCGGGCATGTCGCTGTGAACATCTGGGCCAAAGTATCGCAAGCCGACCAATGGTTCGCTGCCGGTGTTTTCGATTTCAACGCCCGCAGTTGCCGCTTCAAAGCTAATGAAGACTTCGTCTTGGGTCTCTTGTCCGAATCGAATCATAGCAGGCGTTTGCAAGGCCAATTGACCGATGCGACCTTTGCCTTGGACGGTAATCCAACTGCTCGCACCTGCATCCTTCAAAATGCATTTCGCGCCGGGTTCAATCGTGAGTTCCTTGGCACTGAATAACTGTTGCCCATCAATGCTGCCGTAGACAATCCAGCGGTCGGTGTAGCCAGCACCGCTGCGTGCCTTGTCTACGATCGGTTCGATGTAGTTGTTGTCTTTGAAATGGGTATCGATGTTCTTTTCCCAGTCCAATTGCCCAATGATAAAATCCAAATCCTGGTGTTTGTCGGCAGGCATGTCTTTCACTAGCAGCGACCAAGGCACATAACGCCCTTCGACAATCGATTGGAACATCCCAAAAACATCGCTGCCCCACTGTGGCTCGTACGTGCACAAGGAACCGGGAGCGTGCAGAACACCGGGCGGAATCAGCCAGCCGGTGCCACGCTTTAATCGGTAAGCTTTCGACAGGTCAAGAATTCCGTTGTCACCACGATTCCAGTTCTCCAAGCACTTTCGCAATTGGTCTTTCGTCGTGCCTGGCTCCAGCCCCATGAACGTATAGCAAAAGTTATTGTCGACGTTGTTGTACTGCGGCGGGAAGTAATAACTCTCGGGCTTGCCTTCTTGTCCCACCAGCGCCGCGTCTTCGGCTCGCTGATGCATGTGGTGAGGGATAGGCCCCATGTTGTCAAAGAATTTGGAGTAGACGGGCCAGCGGTTGTACTTGCTGAACATCGGTTTGCCGATCAAGCGATCGCCGAGTTCTTGCATCGCATCGCGGAGCAAAAAATGTTTACCTTCAAAGCTACAGAAGCTTAAGCCTTCGTGCCAAACCCGCCCCTCATTAGCCGCTTCTGTCGTCGAACCAAACCAACGTTCGTCAATCCCTCCGCGATCAGCTCCGAACGCATACAGGTCGTCGGGATGCAGTTTAATGCGCCGTCCAGGATGCAAAAAGCTGCGAGGAACCCAGGTGGGGGTCAGTCGCAGCAACCCTTGGCCAGCATCGAACGCTCGGTCGAGGATCGCGGCAACGCTGTCGCCTTTGACAAGTTTGGAATCAAGTTTGGTGGTCGTCATGGCAAGGATGGTTAGATTGAGAGGTTTCGATGGAAAGAAAGCAGGCGGGGCGAAGTGCTTCCAGAGCTTTGCCGGAATGGTTCGCTGAAACTATTGCATTGTTGTAGCTGGCCCAATAGTTCCGTTCAAGCATACTAATCGCCAAGAATGCAGCGAGTGAGAGCTCCTCTGGCCAGCGACGCTCCGCGCTGGAGACGCGAGATTCTACTCAGGCGCGGGCATCGATTTTTGCTTCTCAAGAATGCGGACTTCAAGTTCCCGCACGTTGCCGCTGCCCTGAAGGTATTTTTGAAGGCTTTTGCGGGTATCATCGAACATTTTGTCGATGCGTTTCTGTGCTCCGCGAGGAATGGAGGTCCCAGACGTCAAAATTCGGCTCTGGATCGAATTCAAATCTTCCGAGAAGGATTCATAGTCTTTGGTGAACCTGAGTTGCTTGAGCAGTTCCTGAGCTTCTTGCAATTTCTGCGGCGTGTTCGCTTCAATCGCCATCTCAATCTTCTGAGCCAGGATCATACGCAGTGCCACAATGTCGAAAATCCGACCTTCCAGCCCTTTGACAAACGCTTCGGCCTCAAGACGCTTGCTATCGTCGGGAAGGTCCGCGATCTGCGTCATCTCGTCACCGGTCACGATAGGCAATTTTGCTAATAAGCTATTGCCGCTTTTGACAAAGTAAAAGTAAAGTGGCGCGTTGGCTTGAATCTTTTCCTTGGGCGGTTCCTCGGCCGCAGCGGCAGTTTTAGCGGGCGTTGCCGAAGTGGTGTTCCCACTAGAAGCGGTCGCCACCTTGTCCGCTTCCGGCGTCGCGTTGGCAGGAGCAGGAGCGTCCGTTGCTGCGGGTGTTGTATCGGCAGCGACTGCTGGTTGAGCTTCCGATGGCTGGTCTTTGGCTGCAGTCGGCGTTGGTGTCGAGCGTTCAAAGATTACTTCAGGATTGGTTTGCTCTCGGATCTCAATGATCCCACGCCAATCGGAGCGACCCACTAGTTCCAAATCGTCACCACCAGGAGTTCGGCGATAAATACTGCTGCCAGGAACGATGCGAGTTGGCGAATTGGCCACGCGCAGTTTTAGGTCGGTCGAACTGTGGGTAGGTTTGACCAAGGTGGCCATGCGGAAAAGTCGTCGGTTCGGGCGTCCCAAAAGCGCTCCGCGGACACCTGAATAGATCGCGCATTCCAGATTCGCTTCGTTTTGCTCAAAAGCGACCAGATAAGTCCAAGGGACGGTCTGTATCAACGTCGGTTCGCCGCTTAACGCATCGCGGCGGATCGTCGGTCGCAGCACGTCTCCTTTGCCGATGAAACAAGGATTCTTGGTCATGTTATCTTTCGGAATCAGCTCTCCGCCGCGGACACGGACTTTGGCGACCTTGTCATCCGCCGATTCCATGCGGACGTACGGAATAAACGCTTCCGCTGACAGCGATGCCACATGTTCGGCAATTTCGTTTTCGCTGATCGCCATGTAGCTCAACAAAGGCCCTACCGTTCGGAACAAGCAATCAATCTCGCGGACTTCAATACCGATGCCATAGTCCAAACGGCGAAGATTGATCGTGTGGATTTTGTCATGCACGGCCAGTTCGCTTTGCAAGTGCCACGGATAGACCAGCGGCAACGGACGGACGTCCTTAGCGTTTGCTTTGGCAAATGAACGCGTCACAAAAGCGATCCCGATTTCGCCTTTGGCAAGGGCGACAGCCACAGGATCGTTGCCATCGGTGTCGGTGGAGGGACCTTGAGCAACCTGCAGTCGCTTCAGCAATTCATCGCCGCCTTCGAAATCGGGATGAGCTGTCAGAGCGCTTCGCACTCGATCGGCATATGCCGGATTGATCGCCACGGTATCAAATTTCTCCATGGCCGAAACGAACGTACGAGCTTCTTTTCCTTCAGGATGGACTCGTGAAGTGGCGACGATTAATTCGCGTCCCAAAAGTGCCGGGATACTCAGCGCATCGGGTGAGTACAGGACATCACCCTCGAAGGTCATAGGAACTGGTTCCGCAGATACCGTTACCACCGGACCAAATTTGGATTCGATCGAATCGATGATTGCTTCTTGAACGGCCTTTCGACGTTCTGCGCCCCAATTGAGCGCAGGATCCACACCCAACCAGCAGTGGACCTCATAGGGTTTGAACTCCCACGGCAGGACATTGCGTTCAGGCGTTTGCGCGTGCAGCTTAGGAGCCAGCATCAGGCAGATGAAAGCCACAAGCCCCACTGCCCCAGCGCCGCTAGCGGCTGAACTTCTTCTCCAGAGATTGTGGCCATCGTGGTCAACTCGCCAAAGCGCATCTGCGGCAATGCAAGCCCGCTGGCAGCCTATCGCAGCCATCGCGCGGCGCAGCCATCGCACCGAACGACCCGCGGTCGTGCTCTGGACAGATGGAAGCTTGGGTGGGTAGAGCGTGTTAATTTCCTGCATTACTCGTCAATCGCCAACGATGGATGTTTTGGTAGAGCGTAACTGGCCGCCTGGGAACGCCGCTAATGGTCGAGCGGTAAGCGAACGCTTCGCCGATTTGATAAAGAGGCATAATCGGAAGGTGAGCGTCGACCAATTCGTGAATGTCTTGGCATGCCGCACGGACTTGTCGCCAGTTGCGGGCTAAACGCAAACTGGTCAGCGCTTGTACGATGAAAGGATTGTCGGACTGAGCGACTCCGCCCTCGCCCATCAATCGCACGGCGTCGACGGCTGGTTCCCAAACGGCTGCGGACACATAAAGAAGGTCAACTTTCTCATCCGCATTTTCGTCGGTAATCACGACCACTTTGGCCGGTACGCCGATTCTCGCCCATTGTTGAACAAACTCTTCCCCTGCGACCTTAGCCGCTTCAAAATTGGGCACACCCAAGATCAGTTCCGTGAGTTCCGGCACCGGCTCCTTGGTCTTTTCCGACATCATTTCAAAGCTTCGTTTCGTGCTTTCCACTAGCAGTTTGGCTAAATTCAAATCGTAGGGCAGCAGATTCACCTTTTCATTGTATGCATAAGAAAGTGGATCGTTGGTGTCGGCTCCTACAGGAAACGGACCGCTGATAGGCCGGCTTTCTGGCGTAATGGGGCCACCCAATAATGGTCCTTGCAGGATGCCAACTCTATCGATCGCATACAACAATCCGCGGCGGAAAGTGATCGAAGCGAGGTACTTGTTATCGCTCTTGGGTACCAGCATGTGGACGATAGGCAGCGCATAGGGCTCCACGCGAATTCGCTTATCTTTGGCCAGCAGTTTGGCATCAGAAGGGAACACGCGATCAATCACATCGATGCGAGCGCTCAGCAAATCAGCAATCGCGTCATAGGGCTTTTCATATTGCTGTTCAATGACATCGATGGGTTGGCGATCGGCAGGCGGGTTATCTTGATTCCACACGAAGATCTTCTGAGGTCGTGACGTTTCTTCCCCCGCTTGGAGACCAAATCGATAAGTTCCTTTGGCAACCAACTCGGCGCTAGTGGATTTGGCGTCGTCGATCGGCCATTGAAGGAAAGCCACTGGCAGCACGTGGCTCTGTCGCAACTGTACTCGCAAAAAGTCACGTCCATCCACTTCGACGCGGCGGAAAATAGCTCCCCAGCCAGCATCATAAGCTGAGTTCTGTGGTGACGCTTTGCGCAGCATCCACTGGGCGACTTCAAAAGCATCCGGCAAGCTGGAATCTGCCACCGCTTCTTTTTTCAATTGCAGCATGACTTCCGTTTGATCGGCACTGGTTTCATAGCTGCCGAGCAGGAAGTCATACTTTCCACCTTCGGGGCCAGTATTTTGGAATTCGAACAGCGAACGCGTCACCAGCGAACCGATACGCCTAGCTGGCCAATCGGTCAGAGAAGTGGGAGCAGGCTTTTGTGTAGTTTGGAATACTCCAACCCGCAGTGTCGGATGGGACATCTCGATTCGATCTAGCAAGCCGATTCCATCGGGCATCGTCGGATCGACCTCCAGCATCTTGAGGGCTGCTTCGCGCGCCTCACGGAAATTCTTTTGTGCTAGTAGAGATTCAGCTTGTTGCCGATACTGCAAAGCCAGTTCGCGAAACCGTCGTTCCCATTCCGCGACCGCGGCGATCTGTGTGCCATAGTCTCTCTTTAATCGTGTCACCATCTGCTGAGCGATCTGTAGTTCGCCATTGTTGTAGTAGGTCTCCAGCATCTGGGTCGCAACACGCGAGATCGCTGAGGCGACTTGTTGAGGTTTGAGTCCTGGTTCCGAACGGCGAATCTCTTCGAGAACGGCCAGCGATTGGGCAAGTTTCTGTTTGCGAAATAAACCCATCGCGCTTTCCATCAGGAAGTCTTGCCGTGTGGCGTTAAGCATCGGCGTTCGTGGGTAGTTGACGATTAAGTAGTTCAGGTGTTCAAAAGCGTTGGCATAATCTTCCTTAGCCATGTAGTCTTTCGCCGCATCCAAAATCATCAGCTCGTAAGTTTTCACTTCGGCAATGTCACGCCAGAAAACGCGGTACTTGCGGTCCGGATAGATCGTCAAGGTGACTTCCAGTTCGCTGTCTCCCGGTGGGTTCTTGGGCACCACGCGGTCTGGAAATTCAATCGGGTAAACTCGAACCGATTCCCCGCCAGCTTCCTGAGTGAGCACTACCAAATCAAATGCATCAACATCCAGAAGCGATTGGCCTTCAGGCAGGGCACCCGTCTGCGCTTGGGCTGGCAAAGATACCAACATCATGGTTAACGCGCAGACAAGACAAACCAGCCATTGCGGGATGCGGATTCCAAAAAGCGATCCACTGTGGAGTGAAAGCTCTTGGCGAACAATAGTATCGGAAGTGCAATTTGACATAAGGATAACGTGAGTTCAAAACAACTTGCTGGAGGAAGCTGTTCTGCTAATTGCTTTCGGCCGCTTGGTAAGGTTGGAAATCGACGACATTCAAGACCATGATGTTTCCTTCATCTCCAGGAACCAGCATGCCTTTGCCCACAAATAGCGGGTTGGTGCTAATCGGTTCGCCGACGTTCAAGACGCCTTCGATATTGCCGCTGGCTGGGTCAAGTTTGTAGATCTCGCCAGTTGCCGACGATACCAAAAGCTTTCCATCTTGCAGTTGCGGCGATCCTATCGGGGCAATTCGCGGGACCTTGGTCGTCCAGCGACGCTGGCCATCGGACCCGATGGCGACTAGGCCTTCGACGTTGCTATAAAGCAGCACGAAGTCATCCACCGCATAAGTTCCCCAAGGAATACGACCTTCAATGGCAAGCGTATTCTTGCGTGACAAGTCGGTGCCATTATACAGCTCGACGAAACTAGACTGCTCGCCGGCCGTTGGAACATAGACCACATCGCCAATCGATGCCAAGCGACCAGCGACTTTGTTAGCAGTGGCTACTTCGTTGATTTTGCTGAATTGCTTGCCGGTCGATACGCGAATCAACAAGTTATCCGAATTGGCAGCCAACAAGGTTCTACCATCTTGCAGCAGTGTTGGCGTTGCCCACGAAACCTTTTGCCCCGGCTGCAGCGGTGGTTGAATGGGGGAGCCGATGGTCGATCCTGTGCCCGGATCGATCGCCATCAGTTGGCCGTTATTCAGAGGCACCGCAATGCCGTCTTCCAGCCAGACAGGATCGCCGCTGGGTTGAGCGTCACCGCCAGCGGTTGAAAGGATGGTTAGCATACGATCGGGAGCAGCCGATGGATTGTAGTAAGCCGTCTGGCTGCCACGCTGACTGTTGACTGCCGCAAAGCCACCTTTGTCGTTGCGTGCGACGCGGTCGAACATCAATTGACGTTGATTGCGTCCCGGATTAGAGGTTGCGCCTTCCAGCCGTCCGCTGGCTAAGTTCTCGCGGCCGATAACGTACAGGGCTGCTTGAGACGTGATCGCATGGAACGATTGGCCTTGTTGGATCAAACCCACCACAGGCACGCCGACGTTGGTTTCCCAGATCGGCTCGCCATTGCTTTTGCTCATGGCCGTAATACGGACACCTTCCGTTCCGCGGACATTGCGAACATGCACGACGGAATCTTCCAAGCTTAATGGCCTGCCCAAAAAGATATCTTCATCATCGCGTACCCATTCTCGAATCACTTGCTGCCGTGAAGCTTGGATTTGGTACTTGGTAAGCTGCGTGGCCGCAACCCAAAGGTCATTGGCGACCAGTAGAGGCCAAGCGGTTTTGGGACGTTGCTCGCTGGCAACCAAAGTCGCCATCTTGACCAATTCCGCGTTTCCATTGACCGTCTCAATCTCGAATACAGAGATCTCGCCCAAGTTCGTTACGACGACGATTCGCCGCCCTTCGACTTGAGGAGCGACAACCACATGGCCTTTCAAACGCAAAGGGTCTTGGGAGTTTTTGACAGAGTTCTCATCGTCACTGACGGCCAGCACGCGGATTTGGGAGTAGCCAGGCCCTACGTTTTCAAAGACCAATAAACGACCAAGCAAAGCGACCGGGGCTACGGCAATCGTTCCTGGCTCGTGTCCCAAGTAAAATACCGATGAACAATTCCCATCGCGTTTAGAAAGCGTGTAAAGATTTGCGTTTTCGCCAACTGCAAAAATGGATTGACGCAACGTTCCAGTACTCACGCCGCTGGTAAGTGGCTGTGGAATCTTTTGGCTCCAGCGGACGGCACCGGTTTCGGTATCCACGCAGCTCACGCCGCCGCTTTTGTCGGTGACGAATAAGACATTGCGATCCAAAAACGGATCGAATACCGGGCTGCCGAATTCAAGAGACCACACGGGTTCACCGGTCTCTGCCGCCAGTCGCGATACGCGTCCAATGGAAGGTTCGGTCAATATGCAATCCGACTGTGCATCACCCACTACTGCGGAATCACTAACATAAACAACCTCGCTCTGGTCGCGTCCTTCTACATACTTTCGCCATTTGACTTTCCCCGTCGAACCGTCGACGCCATACAACCCATTCTTGGCTCGGATAAACAGCGTCCTGTTTTCCGACAATGTCACCGCAGATCCTGAGTTGCTGGACAACAACACGCGTTTCACATCACTGTTGGCAGCGGGGGCTTCGTAAGGACGCGGGGGCTGGGCGGACGGTTTGACCGAGTTTTGTACAATCGTGGATGCTCCCAACAGCAATTCCGAAAGCTGCGGGTCGGCTTGTAACTGCGGATAGCGGCGTACCAAAACTTGTCGAACTTGGTAGGCGGTTACGGCGTCGGCGTTATCCAGTGCAGATTTCATGTCGACAAGAGCTTTAGCATGGTCCTCGCTGCGTTGAATGTCTCGCAGCAATCGCTGGCGAGATTCTTCCAGGGCGTTGATCTTTGGTTCGTTTTGTCGTCGCTCTTGGCTGGCGATATATTGAGGGTTTTGGATGATTTCCAGTTGAGCAGTCAGTCCATCAACGAAGCTCTTTCGTTCTTCCAGGGTTTTCGCTTGCTCGGCCCTTTTGACCAGTTTGTCCCCAATGTTGACCAGTGCGCCAGCCAAGTCCGCTCGTTCCGACGAAAGTCCTGACTCGTCCATAATGTTTGGCAGGATCTCTTTGGCTGTTTTCGTGCCAGCAAAGGGGTCGGCCGAGTTCTCGGTCGCTTGTCGAATCTTCGCGATACCGATTCGACTGCGAGCAAAGCTTACTTTTTCATGCGCCGCATTGGACGAAATGAACTGTTCGTAGAGCTTCACGGATTTGACATAGTCGCGATTTTCATAGGCTGACTTGGCTGCTTCTAGCTGCTCTTCCGCGCTGCCCTTCATGACCCAGATGACCAAGAACACAAACATGACCAGGACCGACAACAGGATCCCGAATGCCCCGATGGTTCGGAACGTTTCCCAACGACTAGGCGGCTCGATGGCGGTTTCCGTCGTCACTCGGACGGGACGTTTGAGTGCCGAGGCGGCAGCAGGTCGGTCGTCTTCCACGACGCTAGCCACAATGACCTCCGGTTCATCCTCGATAATCTCAACGGCTTCGGCGGAATCATCGTCTACGATGACAGCCACGCTGGGGATGTTGCGATGACGTGGCGAAACATCGTCCGCAGTTTCGTCATCTTCATCCACGCTCGCGATGGTCAGGTCGTCATCCTCGGAGGCATCTGTGACGGGTGAGACGGTCGGCGGATTCGGATTTCGGCCGCTCTTGAGTTGCGACACCAAACGAGTTGCTTGGAACTTGGTCAGTTGCTCGTTGTCCACCAGCAGTTTGGCCAAAGTCTCCACGGGCAAGCGATTGCCAGACTGGGCAACTTGTCTACGCAGCTCCTCAATCATCTCTGGATCGAGTAGCTTTTCTGCTTCCAATAAGTCTATGAATTTATTCGCGAGCATGCTTTTATGCTGTTCCCATCTTCCGTCACAATTAGTCAAACGTTTCTACAACTTTTACTTGAAAGTTTGCTAAACCTTCGGTTCGGCAAGCGTCGAGGGCAGCCACCAGGGCCGCATGGATGCTTTCTTCGTGAGCTTCTACTTTGACGTTTTCCACGTCATCTAAAAGGCCTTCTTTTCGAGCATCACTCAAGGCGATTAGCAAGTCTTGTTTATTGGACGCATCAATTTCGGATTGATCAGGCATGATTACCAAGTAGGTATTCAAGTCATCGATACGAACCGTCAGCGTATCCACCACCTCGACCACCGGCGAACTGGAAGCGTCCTTTTTAGCCGTCTTCTGCTGGATGACTTTTTCACTAGCAAAGGACGCGGTAACCATGAAGAAAATCAGCAGCAGGAAAGTGACATCGACCATCGGCGTCATGTCCATCTCATTTTCCATCGGCAGTCGGTCCCCCAAGCTAACTTGCTCTGGAGCTTCCTCATCCTCATCATTACTTCGGCTGTAGTCGGCGGTAGGTTCGTCTTGGGGAGAATAGTCCGCATGGTGAGCGGTGTCGCTTGTCCTGGCACCGGTCGCATCTTCTTCCGCCCAAGCGGAAGCGATTTTGCGACTGGAGAGAGGCTGAGTGGCCGGATCGAGCGGGACCACACTGATCACCGGAATGGGCGCTTCTGGCTCCGGAATGGTGATCATGTTATCGCAATCGGGACAACGAATGGTGCGTCCCACCATGCGAGCGTTAGCGGTTCGCTGGCTTTTGCAATTTGGACATTGGAAGCGAATTCCTGCCATGACTACTCTGCCTACACCCGGTGACTACGAAAATCGAAAATGAAGTTGGATTATTGTTCTTGAGTGACGGAAATGTTGATCATCGCGCCTTCTTCCAGCACCTCGGAAACGGCTTCTTTCACACGATTGATTTCACCGTTTCGCACATCGCCTTCGGCTCGCAGGAGTATGTCCGTTTTCCCTTGTTCGAGAGCCGCGGTCACATACTCAATAATTTCTGCCGTCTGCAGTTCAACATCGTCGGAAAAGCTGCGGCCTTCTTCCGTCGTGACGCGAGCTGTTTCGCCATTGCCGCGGGTAATGATCAGCGGAACGGAACTCTGCACATTGGTCGGTAATCCATTTTTCGCTGCCGGTACCTTCGGAGCTTGCTCGGCCGTCATTTTGGAGCAGACCACGAAAAAGATCAGCAACAAAAATACGATGTCGATCATCGGCGTGATATCCATCTCGCCGTCGGCTAAATTTTTCTTTTCGAAGGCAACTGGCTCTTCCTGCAGTTGTTCGTCGAAATTGCTAACCACTGTGCTCATTGGATTCTAGGCTTAAGTTTGCCCTGTTGTGAAGGCTTTGGCTACAACTAGTTCAATTGCCGCAATCGGACCTAGCCGCGAGGCTAAGCAGCAAAGCTATCGCTGACGGTTCAGGCCAATTTTGTAAGCTTCAAAAAAGCGATTGAGCCCTGCGGTGACTAAGTCTTGCATTTGTCGAATGCGATTGTTGATCAACGCCATGCACATCGTCAACGGAATAGCAATCGCCAATCCAATCGACGTCGTTTCCAAAGCGACCCGAATATCTTGGGCAAGTGCCGAGGGTTCAACGGAAGTTGACGAGGCCAATTTGCCGAACGCACCCATCATCCCCATTACCGTACCGAACAAGCCCAACATCGGAGCGGTCTTGATCGCGGTCACTACCCATGCGATTTTTTCATCGAGGTCAGCCAGCACGTCTCGAGAAAAGCGATCTAAAGCGATCTGCTTGGATTTCGCGAGGCCCAAATGTCGATTCGCAATCGCGAGGTTCGCCATTTTGGCCAGCGCTCGGTTGTCTCCGCTGCAAGCTTCTTGCACACTTTCAAAATCGCCTTCGGCCAAGGCCGGTTCAATTGCATCCAAGAAATCATCTTGGGCCGCTTCGCTCTTAAAGCGGTTGCTAGCCACTCGCTGGAGCACCAAAATCACAAAATAAGCTCCAAGCAACGCGACCGCAGCCAACGCAAAATAACTTAGGAAGCCGACCCAATTAAAGACTTTTTCTAGACTCATACGCTAAAGATAGGTGAGGAGGACAAAGAGTGTAGCCCGTGTACGAGCACGTTATAGCATAATTTGAATTTTGCGAGCACGGGAGCAAACGCCAGAAACTTTAGAGGATTCATTTTCAAAGACGACTCAGTTGGAATGATTTCAAGTCACGCAGCGCTGCCGTACTGACGAACGCTGTTCCCGACCTGCGATCTCAAAAAACAACTGGCCGATTCCTCAAAACGTGTCTGCAATTGTCGAAAACGGTCGTGCGAAAATCATCTAACAAGTTCGAACGGAACGTTCTCGATTGTACTAACCCACGAAAACGGATTTGCTACCGCTGCGGTTGTCTTGGGTTTTCGATATCTTTGGTCGATGACGACCCATTGATACCCTTTATTGCCGACGACTTGGCATTCGTAAATCGTTTTGGCAATCTCCAGCACCGTGACGTTCGCGCCTTTGTTTTTCTTGGCATAGTCCAGTTCGAGCTTCTGCATCTGGGCCTGCAGTTCAGGGGGCAAGAATTTGAGGATGGATCTGCCATCGGTCTTGATGCCCGCCTTCTTCAGCAGTTGGCGGTCATACTGCAGCAGCGGACCTTCGTTGCGATACATGAAGTAGAGCCGTTGTTCTTGATCGCCAGAGGCCTTACGCGTCTTGGGAGTGCCGCTAAACTCCGCTGCATATTCCACCAGTGGTTCTCCGCCGCCAACGGCCGCCAGTTCAATTTTAAAGAAATCCAAAGTTCGCGAATAACCGTTCAAATCTCGCGCAGAGAACTTCAACTCCCAACGCTCGTAGGGAGGGATCACATCAACACCTTCGCCGGGGGGCCCTGGTTTCCTATAATCGCCCTGCCCCGCTTTGCGTCCGCCGACATCCAAGGCTGCGGAAATAAAGTCCTCGATGTTGGATAGCGTTTCGTCCAATGTCTGCTCGGTCAAATCTTCAATCTGCTCTTCCAGCGGTTCAGGATCCATTTCCAACCCTGGCGGGTTCTCAGTAGCTGCTGGCGTCGGTTCGATGATCAAGACAGAATTATCCGGACTGCGAGGCATTTTCATGATGAACAGCGCGCCCAGCATGACGACGCCAAGTCCAAAAAACACGATCAAGGCAAACATAAAGCTGGAGGATTTATCCCGCTTGGATGTCCTCAGCGACGATAGCGAACCGACTGGAGCTTCCAAATTTACTTGGCTCATAAGGGCACCTAAAACCGACAAGTGACGAGGAGAGGGTTAGTTGTTCTGAAGAAAGATGTAATCAGGCCGAACGCTTAAATACCAGTTCTTCCAATATGCTTGGGCATCCAAGCGGACGCCAAGAGGAAATTCCAGCGAATTGTCAGGCAACTCTTTCGGGATCTTATATGTCCCCATTTGCCGGCTGAGTACCCGCAACGAATTTTCGGCGTTCATGTTCGTGATGCCATCGGGATCAGTCAAAGCGTAAATAAGGTGTGGCACCATTTCTAAGTTGTCGCCGCGACAGAGGATCTTGGCGGCCACGCGACGAGAAATGGCGCTGTCGCTGCGCAACAATCGGGCAAAGCGGTCCAACTGCTGGTTGCGTTTCTCAGGATCTGGGTCCAGGCGAATTCGTTTGGCCAAATCGCTGGAAACATCCTTGTCGAACTTTTCGTTCTCAAGCATCTGCAATGCCGCTTCGATGTCGGTCAATTGCTTTTTGTCCTCGACCTTACCGCTGCTGAAGTCGACCGAACTCATGTCGGCTTTTAGGCCAAAACCGCCGGTCGCGACCGCTTCGCTCAGTTCACCAATCGATTTTTGTGTGGTTCGCAGCAGGACCAGAATTGCGAAAGCCGTGCAGGATTCAGCCGATCCCGCGTCAGGGTCCTTTCGGCCCCACGCGCCCTCGTCGGATTGTGTTCTGGCAAGTTGTTCTACAATTTCGTTATACCAAGCCGGACTTTTCTCGCGTCGCCCTTTCATCGCTTCGCGGAATGCTTGATACCGTTCGATGCTGTACAGCCAGTAGTAATGCCAGCCGAAGGAAGGTTGACGTTGATAAGCTCGAGCTGCGATCCAGCGATCCGCCTTATCGGCGCTAGAAGCGACGGTTCCTTGGTTCACTTTCGATTTCAATTTTGCGGCCGGGTCCTCGACCACGCGTCGAAAGGCCACCGGAACACCGAAATCTTGGTTGCTTTCTGAATCATTGAGCGCTGCGACGGCTGACCCGCCCCCTTGTCGCAAGACTTGCAAGATGTCCCCTGCGATCATAACTGCCGACATTCCAACGGCTGTCATGACGTGATTGGGAGGATACGAGTTGGAGGGGGCTTGGTAGCCAAAACCGCCATCGGAGTATTGAGTTGTACGCAGCCAGTTAAATGCCTTTTCCACCATCTCGGTAGGCACCTTGACCTGCGCATGGTCCAACGACCAAAGTCCCAAAAGCGCGTACTGAGTTTGCGAAGTGTCGCCCGTGTTTGCATACGACTCTTTATATTTGTAGCCATAGGCCCCATCGCTGCGCTGTCGATCTTGCAGATATTTGAGCATGGTTTGCAATTGCGGAGCGTACTTCACCGGATCTACCGCGGCCATCAACTGAATTGATACGCTGACTGCGTATACATATTCGTCATATTGTTCAATGTCTTTTCCAACCGGCGTGGCGGCAACTTTCTCCGCGTACAGTAGCGCTTTCTTTACCCAACGATGTTCCGGGTCGTCGGTCGCCTTGAAGACTGCGTAGCCGACCAGCACTTCGTAACCTACGCCGTAGGTTGCGGTGTACCGCGATTCTAAGAACTCGACCCCACGAGCCACCATTTGTTTTACTTTAGGCGAGTCAGGGGTGTAATCTTCAGCCTGCACAACCGATGGCAAAAAAGCCTGTGTGGCACTGGCCAGCGCCAGAGTGGCAATGCCCAGCTTGCGACGCATGCGGCCAGTCGCGATTGCGGCAACGTGATAAGAGGTTGTCATAAGTTTGCCTGCTGCGAAAAAATTCGAACGGAAAAGTTCAGGTCTACTAAGTTCAGGTCTACCAAATGGATCTAAGCTGACTTACACAGAGATTGGGAAATTGGATGAGTCTGAGTTCTTTACCAGTTCAGGGTAAGGAAAAGTAATTGAATGATCGATGGGAAAAAGGAAGGTCAATTGACAACAAGGAAGCAATCGCCTAGAAACTAGCATTCTAAGCGAAAGCGATTGCTTTTCCCACAACCCGGGCAGAAAAAAGCAATCTCGCGCACTCGCCACTTCTACATGCATAATTATTGCTTGAGGAAAGATGGCCAGGTAGCTCAGTAGGTAGAGCAACGGACTGAAAATCCGTGTGTCGCCGGTTCGATCCCGGCCCTGGCCACTTCTTTCTATTCCCCGTCGGACGCATTTTCGTCTGCTCGGACGCCATGATGCTCTCCGCTTCTCTCGGTGAAATCGAATAACCTGCTGCATAGATTATTACGCTGGCATGGGATTTTGGGTTGAATCAGGATCTGTTAGTCGGCTCCGGTCAAGCTGGACTGCTCAATTCAACGTCAACCAACCTGGAGCTTCACGGTCCTGACTTTCGTTGGCGAATTTCAGCGGTTTGCCGTTGGGCAGCGGGTTGCGAACTCGCATCAGGATCTTGCTGGCTGGCTTCAACGGTTCGGACGGCAGCAGCACACTTAATACGGTTGGCTGGTCGGCCGGCAGAATACCCTTTAGCGTCCAATCCGTTTTCAACGCCGGGCCAATCGCGCCCGCTGGATCCATAACAGCCAATTCCACGGGCCAGTCTCGGTAAAAAGGTGCCACGCCTTGGTTGACGATCGCGACGGAAAGTTTGGTTTGGCCGTCGTCAGCCGGCTCGATTGTTGATGCCTGAACCCAGAAATCATAGCCCATCAAACGAACGAACTTCATTGCATTTTGCTGACGCTGCTCGCTTTGCCGGCGGTTGAACATGCCTGAATCCATTAGCCAGGTCACATGTGTTTGTCGTACGCACTGCTCAAAGTCCTGAGCGTTGGGGTGCTTGGGTTGGTCGTCGAAAATCTCGCCCCAGATCTCTGGCCGGATTTCTCCACCAATCGGTTGTGCCTTCCACTTGTCCAGCGCGGAGCGTCCCGCCTGCTTTAACGCAGTCATGTAGTACCAGTAGTCTCCCGCCCGATCGGTGCTGAGCGTGGCCCAAGCAAACGAGTCATCGTGATAACCGAAAGGCAATTCGGAATTGTCGACATGTTGCTTGTGAGCTTTGCCGGCCGGATATCGCAGCAACACCGGCACGTTGTGAAAGGCTGCGGTATAGGCGTTCAATACACGAGCTTGCGTCTTCTTGGAAGCGAACAGTTCATCGCGAGGCCAGTTGTGCCATTCGCCCCACTCCCCAAGGATTCCGGCCGTGATAAAACCCAAGCGAGGGTCGTTGTCATAGCGGCGTCCAAATTCGGCAATGAAGCTCTCAATCGCACTTACCAAGCGTTCATCCTCATAGTCCGGCGTGAACTGGCTTTTGGGCGGATTCTCTTGCTCATTGACCCATTGGGTTACTTTCACGCCTTGGTCTCGCAAGAAAGTTGGCAGTCCCGATTCTTGGCCAGGATACTCAATCCAAATTCGCAAGACGGCTTGGCAACCACGGTCCGCAACCTTGTTTAGCTCCCTTTCCAATGGCTCCCAGCTATATTCATTGGGACCGACCATCAAGTCGCGAAGGGGCACGTAGAAAAATTCAACGCTATGCGGAAATCGCTCGACATTCGCGGCCGAATACGGCACTAAACCCTTGAGTGGATTGTCCACTGGGCTTAGGCCTGGCGCGAGCGTGGTAGTCTGCCCATGCGCTGCGGGCGACCCCAAGGCGACTGTGCTGAGGAGGCAAACGATTGCCAGAAGCAGTTGTTGGGCCCCCAGGTTCCTTAAGCGACACATGTTCGATTTCACTTGTGCTGAATTCATGGGAAAGTAAGCTGACGGCATTCTATCGCCTGCAAGCTTCGGGGTTATGGCCATTGTTTTGGGATCTATGAACTACTACGCACCGCTTCGTCAAATCCGTAATTGGATCATCGTTGGCTGGATCGCGACGGTCGCAAGTGCTCTGGTGTGCAGTTATCTTTGGACTCGGCCCATTGCTTCTGGACGGTTATTGCGAAGCCAAATTCGGCTGCACGACGGGGCGACGATCGGTTTGTTGCTGGTGCTGGGTGTGGTGGGAGTTGTTGCGCTGTTTGCATTCTACCATTTTTTTCAGCGACGCATTGTGCTGGATTTACGCAAATATGTTCTCTGGGCCGAAGAGATCTCGAAACGCCGCGGCACACAGCCGATTCCAAAATTAGGTTCGATCAGCGGGGGAGCGGCAACGCAAAACCGCTCGATAGATGGCTTGCACGAGAAACTGACCAAGGGCATCCACCAGCTTGAATTTCGCTATCAACAGTTATTGGACGAGCGATTAAGGACTGCCGATGCGCTGCGTGGGATGCGTGAAGGCATCATCGCTTTGGATTCGGATCTGGAGTTGCTGTTGATCAACGATGCCGCTCGGGAACTGCTGGATGTCAACGGTCCTGTGCGTTTGGGAAAGCCTTTAGTGGAACTGATTCGTCAGCCGCAAGTGCTGGAATTGGTTCAGTCGGCGCATGCCAGCAAGAAAGCGGCCGAGTCGGTACTGCCGATGGGGACCGGGCAAGGTCGGTTGCTGCGTCTACGCGTTTCGCCGCTGGCGGATCCAAAATCTCAAGGCGATGCGGCGGATGATTGCGGCGTCATGGTACTGGTCAGTGACGTGACGCGGTTGACGAAGCTGGAGTCGATGCGCCGTGACTTTACCGCCAACGTGTCGCATGAACTGAAAACGCCGCTGGCAGCCATTCAAGCTTATGCCGAAACGCTTTTGGATGGCGATGCCATCGATGATCCAGAAGCGAATCGAAGGTTTGTGGAGGGGATTGCCAAGCAGGCCGACCGGTTGAGCGCTTTGATTCATGACCTGCTGCAATTAGCCAAATTGGACGCCGAACCGGAGCATGTGCTGCTGGGGAAAGTTGATTTGATTCAAATCGTTGACGAAGTGTTGGCTGAGCATCTGCCAATCGCAACCGCCCGCGAGATTGATTTGCAGTGGTCGCCGACGGTGGAGTCGGCGTTTGTTTTTGGCACCGAGGAAGGCCTGCGCGCTATTGCGAATAACTTGGTAAGCAACGCAATTCGCTACAACACCAAACGCGGGTTTGTTCGCGTCGAAATCACGGTGTCCGCCGATCGGATTTTGCTTTCGGTCATCGACAATGGCGTCGGTATCGCCCCCGATCTTCACGACCGAGTTTTCGAACGCTTTTACCGTGTGGACAAGGCGAGGAGCATCGATGCTGGCGGGACTGGTTTAGGGCTGGCGATCGTCAAGCATTTGGTGTTGCAGATGGGCGGCACGATTCAATTGGCCAGCAAGCTGGGGGAAGGCTCCCGTTTCGACGTGACGCTCCGAACATTCCAAGGTCCACAGGCTGGCACCGCGCACGCGGCTGGCCTAGCCGTCTTGGACGAGCGATAAAGAGCTAGCCTTTTTGAACCTTAACATTTTCTTAACGGTTTCTTAACACGTTATGATTACAGTGTCGGCTCGTTTTGAGCCATCTTATGAACTTCGTTTGCATGGCCGCTTTCGGCAGGTGCAAGGCACGCGGGAGCTTGGCTCAGGAGAATAATACAAAGTGGCAGGTCATTTCCAAAAAGATTTACAAAACGCTTATCTGCAACTGATCCAATTGTCGGGATCGGTTGAGCAGATGATTGATCAAGCCGTCCTAGCGCTGATGAGCAAAGACCGAGCAAAGGCAGATCAAGTGATTGCAAGCGACTCGCATGTAGATCGTCGCGAGGTTCAGATCGAGGAAAACTGCTTGACCATGTTGGCATTGCATCAACCGGTGGCCGCGGACTTGCGACGCATCACCATGATGATGAAGATCAATAACGAATTAGAGCAAATGGCCGATCTTGCTTGCAACGTGGCCCAGCGAACGCGATCGCTGGAGTTGCAATCGGGATTTGAAATTCCAGAAGACGTGGCACCAATGGCCGAACTAGTGCGAGGCATGGTGAAAGAGAGCTTAAATGCTTTCATCAACTCGGACGCTGCACTGGCGTACCACGTGTTAGCGACCGACGACCGCGTCGACCAGCTCAATGTCAAAGTCATCCACGCGATCGAGGAAGCGATTCAACGATCGAATCAAAAAGTCTCTGAAGCCCTGCATTGTTTTTCCGCATCACGACACCTTGAACAGATTGCAGATCATGCCACCAGCATTGCTGAAGATGTGATCTACATGACCGATGGTGATATCGTGCGGCACCGTCGAACCCTGTCTGAAGAATCATTGAATGCCCAAGAGTAGAGTCTTAATCGTTGAAGATGATCGTTCGCTAGCGGAGATCTTGGAATACAATCTTCGCAAGTCGGGATACGAGATCACGCGAGCTAGCGATGGTGGTGATGGGTTGGACCAAGCCAAGCTCAAGCTGCCCGATATTATTCTCTTGGATGTGATGTTGCCTGTCATCGACGGGCTAGAGGTTTGTCGACGGTTGCGATCCAATCCCGATACGGCCAAAGCGATCATCATTATGCTAACTGCCAAATCGGAAGAGGCGGACCAGTTGGTCGGTTACTCCGTTGGCGCTGATGACTACGTGGTAAAACCGTTCAGCGTCAAAGTTCTGCTAGAACGCCTCAAGGCCTTGGAACGCCGTCGCAGCGACGATGCCGATACCAATCCTGACGTGGTAGCCCGTGGGCCGATCACTGTCGATCGACGTCGTTATCGTGCGATGGTCAACGGCGAAAACCTCGATCTCACCAAAAGCGAATTTCGATTGCTGGATACCTTGATGCGGCAACCAGGCCGGGCGTTTGACCGCACGGAGCTGATCGACTCAGCACTTGGCGAGGATACATTCGTATTAGAACGAACCATCGACGTCCACATTCGCGCGCTGAGGCGCAAGTTGGACGCTTACGCAGATCTAATTGAAACCGTTCGTGGAGTGGGCTACCGGTTCAAAGAAGCGTTGGAAAGTGAAGCTTCCGAAAGATAAACATCGTCCCATTGAGCTGTAGCTGACGAAAACAGGACTTCAGGTTATCCTTAAGACCGTCGCGCCGATCCGGCGAAATAGGGTTTTGTCAAAGCGAGTCAAGTGATGGTTTGGAAGCTAGAAGATCAATTTGCGAAGTTTACCGTAGAAGGCTTTGGCGGGACGCTCCAGCTTGAATCTCCCGAATTAGGCCTGACCATCCATAGCGATGAATTTCAAGGTTCGATCCGCCCGCTCTTGGGCGTGACTTTCGCTGATTCGAACCGTGTTCGTTTGCAAGATTGCTACGAACGTATCGACGATCTGATTGTCATTTATCCGCAAACATCACATCGCCCATTCAATGTCCAATTGCAGTACCGCGTGTTCGGCGGCGGTGAATTGGAGTCGACCTTACCAGTCTTCGCTCAACATGACCAACAAACGCGGGTGTTGCTGGTAGAACAGTGGATCAGCAATTACACATTTACCCTCGACAGCCATCCCCAGTTGGACGTGGAATTGTTTCCCATCTTCCACGACTCGGTCGATGCGATTCAAGTCTGGCAGGATTTGGACCAGCAGCTTGTGCCTTTGGCGACGGCTGAATCCGACGGAGCAAGTATTGCCGCGGTTGTCGCGCAGCCAACGCAGATCCAGCCTGCGATTGCCGTTTTGGTTCATCCGCTGGATCAAAGCGACAGTGACTTCAGCATTCGTGGAAGTGACCAAGCGGATGTGACCGGGGTCGCAATCTTAAGGCTGTTTGATCGCTTTATGGAAAAAGGGGTCATCCGCCGCGCTCGCTTGCGTCTGCTGGTATGTTCGCAACCAATCAGCGATGATCTGCTGCATCAGCATTACCAGTTATTTGCTGCTAGCCCACTGCCTCTAACGACTTAGTTTGCCGCTAGCGACTTCATGGTCGGGCGATTGGGAGCGGGTAGGCCGATCATTCGGCTTCCCCAGTCGTCGGTGGATCGCGACGAAAGACGGCCACGACATCTTCTACAGGGATAACGAACAATTGGTTGTCTTGTTCCAAATCGACCGGGATGGCGTTCTTGGGGTGGAACAAAATTTTGTCGTACTGACGCAGCGGCATATCTTCGTCGTGTTCGACTTTTTTGCTGATCGTCACGATGCGTCCGGTGATCGTGGGGATTTCCGCAGCGTCGGGCAAAGCGATTCCACCTTTGGTTTCGCGTTTGGGTTCGTCTTTTAAAACCAAAACACGTGGGCCGATCGGTTCGACATATTCAAAGGTTTTGGACTTTTTGGCTGCCATTGATGAAAACTGTGGGCCTGCGGATTGGGAACAAAAGGAAGCTTAGTCTAAGTGTTACGAAAACTGCTGGCTATCGCAGAGTTTGCCATTTTTAAGAATCGCTTGCCAATTTCAAGCCCGACTTGCACGTGCGACGATACCGGATTTCTGCTAAGTTAGCCGTTTGGCCCCCCCGCTTATTTGTTTTCTTCGGTTCCATCATCTAGCTAGAATTTCGGTATCAGTGTCTGCAAAAATCAATTCGAACGCAAAAACTCCAGTCGGCAAAAGCTTCCAAGAAAACTGGCTGCAAGCATTAACGTTATCGGTCGGTAGCCCATCGGCCCGCCTCGTCAAACCCTTGATCAACGATATCGATACAATCAGCCAAAGTCGCGAGCCAGATCAGCAGCTTGCGGCGGCTCAGCGAGCCTGGGAGTTCGCTCAAGAACACCACTTGCTGCATATTTTGAAGCTTGTTCCAGCCCAGCAGTTGGAATGGGCGTTTCCCGATCAAGATACCTATGCGTTTCGAAATGAATCGCCAACGGCTATTGAAAGCCAAGAAGTCTGGCTGCAAGCTATCGGGCTGCAAACTGGCGAGTTTCGCTTGACGGCGACCATAACGGCCGGCGATTGGGGGGAACTGCTGCGACGCGAAGCGGTCAGGCAACGTCGCACCATGAGTGCCCAGTCCATGCAGAGTTCCAACACCATGGAGAAGCAAACAATCGCCCAGTGGAAAGACAATGCTTGGACCGTAAAGTTTGTCGACGCCGATTGGGTTGTGTTGAGCTTTGAAGAGCCCTTTGAAACGCAGCGTCCCAGTGTGCTGGATGTCGAAGAAGCTGTGCTCACGGCGCTGATGAGTGCGGAGCCACATTTGTTGCCAAAGGCTTTACCCGGTACAGCGGTTGTCACTGCGGGTCCGTGGGCTGATTCGGTCGAACGCCTTGCCCCATTGCATAAAAGCTTTTTAGCGGGCACCAAATCCAATTCCAATCTGTGGATTCGACGCGCGTGGGCTGCCGTTTGGCCAGTGATCTATCGTGAACAGAATCAACTGAATCAGCCTTGCGATTTGGATTTCATTCGCAAAGAGCTTGCAGATTGTTTTACGCACGTTCCCAAAGCGACCTTATGGATGTTTGCAACGGCCAAACTTGTCTGCAGTTCACAACTTGGGCGAGGCCTTGGTGTGTGCGGAAACTTCCGTCGCGACTGAAAACTTGCTTTAATTTTTGAACGCCCTTGGCGATTTTGCTAACCGCTCAGCAACCCCGGGGATGATGCGGGCGGCGTTTTGATAATAGATCTTCTTTAAGACCTCGTCGGGCAGACCAACCCCAAAAATGTTCCATGCACCTTGTGGCGGCGGTTGCTTTTCTGAATAAGCAAACCATTCGTCTTTGCTTTCCAAGAATCTCCAGTAAGCATTCAACCGTTGAGCAGGCCAAGGACCATCGGTGCCAAACAGGACGCGATCTTGGTACTTGATCAGGAACGCATGCGCTGAATAAGGTTGCCGTCCCAGTTCGCTGATGCGCGAAGCAAACTCGACTACCATATTTGGGTACATGTCCAGCCATTGGGCCGTTTGCTGTAAGTCCTCTGCGTCGTTGCCCATATGCGCAGCAATAAAAGTCGTCTTCGGAAACCGAGCGATCACGCGATTGCGAGCCAGATGCAGTTCGTCTCGTGAAGGTACATCCTTCCCATAGTAGCTCCAGTCTGGATGTCGCAGTAGTTCTTCAGCTCGCTCATTGGTGGAGTCAATCGGCAAGAAGAAGGCGCTCGGATCCGCCGTATGCATGATGACTGGCCAATTCAACTCGCCGCATAACTTCCAAATCTCATCCCAACGTTGGTCATCGATTCGCAGCAAACTGCCGTCGGTAGCGGGATACTCCAAGCCAAACTGTTTAAAGAATTTTAAACCGCTGACGCCGCGTTGATGAGCAAGCTTCATCTGCTCGCAAGTATTTCTTACAAAGTCAGGTTGATTGCAGGCCCAAGACGCAGGATTGTCGGTGGCCCCTGCTCCACGAAAATCAATTTGCCCAAATACAACAAACCGATCGTGATAGTCCGTCCATAAGTACTCTAGATGACGCTCCAGTTGATCGCCAAGTTTTCCGTCCAGTGAAACGCAAACAGCTACATTGTTTGCGTCCAGCATTGCCACGAGGTGTTTGAGCGCGTCGGGATCATGACGCGTGCGATACATCAAGTGAGTGTGTACATCGACGGCAGGGAAACGCGCCGCTACGATCGGTGTACGCGGTGTCATCAGTCTTGACTGCGGCGTGAACTGTGTGATCGATATGTCCGGCGGGCTGTCGGTGTTGCCGAGCTCTTGCGCGAAAGCACTAGTCCCACCAATGACCCAGACGCATAAAACCAATATGCCTACTAACGGTTGGTGCATCGAACTGAAACGACATTGAGCGATTGGGCAATGGTTGTAATTCATTTTGAACTGATTGAAACCTGCAGGCGATTTCTCGTGATGTTGCATTCGGCTCCATCGGACAACGCTTTTAACAATTGGTCAATGTCTAAGTTCTTGGCTTCTACGTCGATAAATCTTTCGCCTAGTTCTTTGGTTAGCTCCGATGGAATCCAGTGTAGTTTCAATTGTTGCATTAAGGTTGGAAAGATATCGATCAGCCTGCCCCGCAGATGCGTAGTAAAGCGAGTTTGTTCCAAGCTTCGTAGTGCGGCTTGCGATGCTCGGGAGTCTAGCTGAACTTGCTGCGTCCCAGCGGCGTTATTGGGTGGCATGGGCGGCAATGAAAGCGAGCTGATAAATAACTCACGATGTGCGGCGACTGGGCCTTTGAGCCATTGATTGGTCCCGCTTTCACGGATCTCGGTTGTAGATCTCCATTTGTTTTGCCAGGCCGAATGTTGCGGAATCGGAATCGAGTTGATCAGCTTTTTTTCGTACGGAAATACGACTTGGCCAGCATCTTCGGTAACGGATTCTAATTGCCAAACGTTGTCTTGTTGAACGATCAAAGTCAAATCGAAACCGGCCAGCAGCAGTCCGAAATGGGTCGCTGTGTCTGCGGATCGTAATCGGCGTGGCGACCATAGGTCATGCTCGATTTTCTCCAAGCCGTTAACTGCAATGTTTTGCCGTTGCGCAAGTTGCATTACAAGGCTACGCGGTTCTATTGTGCTGTCCCAAGCCCAGGCCGCGGTGGACGTCGAAACAAGCCTGCCTTTGGCTTGGGTTGCCAGTGTCCAGTAGCACAACTCGACGTTTGGCAAGTTCTCGGGCCGACATAAATAAGGTATAGCGCCAACCCAAGTCTGGCTTAGCTGGCATGAAGTGCTCAGTGTCTCAAGTGCTTCATGATAACTCTGATCCTGGATAGATAGATCTACCAGTTGTTCAGCATCGATACGACGGTCCAGCCAGATGGTTACGCCGGAAGTCTCGCTTAATTGCGCAACAGCGGAACGCAATGTCACGCCGCGAAGTAATTGTTGGAAATTTTTTTGGAGCTTTTTATAGTTCGACTCAAAGGCTTGGTTTGCATAAGGATAGGTAAACTGCGCAAAGAGCAACGGACTTGACAGAGGCAAAACCAGTACAAAAAACGACAAAACGACGCATCGCTTTGCTAGCACAGCGGTGTATACCAGCGAAAAAAACGGTAAGCATTTTGTTCGATACATTGTCTGACGTAGGCGTGGTAACTAGACTGAGTCGAGCTTAAGGATGAGCGGATGGATATGCAAGGATGGCCGGTAAGCTCTGCAAGCCGCCTCACGCAACGATGACATGCTTCTACGAATGCTTAACCGCTTGTGAGTTTTATGGTGCAGCGATCCCATCGACCGCCCCACATCCTGAATTGTTACCAAGTATACCTCAGCGACGGCGATTCAGCACGCTTCGTCCGAGATGTTGCTTTGCGTTACGGCGTAAACACACTCGTGCGATTGACGGGCTCGGTTGATGCCGCGGTACGAAGGGCTACTGCGTTAGCTATTGGGATCTTGGGTGACCGCCGAACGATATCCGTTTTAGGCAAATTGTTATGCGACAACGATCGAGCTGTACGCATGATTGCGGACGATTCGATGAAAGCGATTTGGGCACGGACGACCTCCCCGATCGGGAAAACTTTACTCGACAAAATCGTGGCCAAATTGGGTGTTGAGGACTTTGACGCGGCGATTGATACCGCTGATAAACTGGTATTCATGCAGCCCAACCTTCCAGAGGCGTATTGCCAGCGAGCCCTTGCATATTATGCCAACGGAGAGATTGAACCGGCGATCGCCGACTGCGAGCGAGCTTTAGAACTCAATGAATTCGAGTACATGGCGTATGTCGGTCTGGGACAATGTTATTTGGAAATAGAGCAACCACGTATGGCGTTGGATTACTTCCGACAAGCCATTGCGGTGTATCCAGACCTGGAACCCGTCCATTTGCAGATTCGCAAACTAGAAGATTCGCTCCGCGAGATCATTTAAGCGACTGCCTGCGATCGAGTGTATTAGAGCAGCGAGAGCCGAAGTGGGCCGGCCGGCTGCCAGTAGGCTGGCTCTTTACAGCCAAGCCTTTGCGGTCTCGCAGACTTTCTCGTGAATCTGTTCTATCGGTGCGGTGGCATCAACAATCAGGTAGTGGGTCAGTTCCGATACCTCAGTGAGGTAGCCCTGGCGGAGGCGTTCGAAGAACTCCTGACCGCGTTTCTCAAGGCGATCTTGGTTGGAGCCGACTCGCTGCATCGCAGTGCCAAGGTCAACGTCAAAGACGAAGGTGAAATCGGGTTCTAAACCTTCGGTGGCGACATGTCCAACTTGCCAGATCGTTTGCGGATCCATGCCACCGCCATGCCCTTGATAGACCACATTGGCCAGGAGAAAGCGATCACACAAAACGACTTTGCCAGCGGCTAAAGCGGGCTTGATTTGCTCACGGACCAACTGCGCCCGAGCGGCCATATACAGCAACATTTCGGCAGTCATCGCCAGCGGGATGTCTTCTCGATGCAGCAGTATGTCACGGATCGCTTCACCCAAGCGCGTGGTGCCCGGATCGCGAAAACAAGCGACCTCTATCCCAGAAGCCGTGAGGTAGTCCGCAAAGAGTTGCAGTTGCGTCGACTTGCCGCTGCCATCGATGCCGTCAAAACTGATGAACTTCATGATTTTCCATCTGGGGATTGGCACCAGTTCGGCGATGGAGCAACCCACCGGCAAGTCTGGTTTTTCGTCGGATGTTGGAACTCGATTTCAGCGGCGTGTAAGCACATTTCGGAAGCTTCTGGAGCTAGGGTGCAATTGCTGGCAAGTTGCCCGTCAGGCTGGTAAGCCGGATCATTGACGATTGGCAGTCCCAAATGCCACAGGTGGCAACGGATCTGATTGGTGCGACCTGTTTTGGGCCAGACATTCAACAAACTGGTACCGTCTGCAAAGCGCTCGACCACCTCGAAATCAGTTTGTGCTGGCAAGCCATCGACGGCATCGATCTGGCGAGCACCGCCCGATTCACACTGGCGCGCTATGGGGGCGTTACAAGAAAATCGAGACTGCTCGGGGTGCCCGTGCACGCGAGCCAAATAGCGTTTCTGGACGGTGCCAGACACAAATTGATCCTGAAGTCTTTTCGCCACCGCATGTCGCCGGACTAGCACCATCACGCCGCTGGTATTGGCGTCCAGTCGGTGGATCAACCGGATCTTCTCTGGGGCATAAGCCAAATTCAAGAAGTGTTCCAGCGTGTTGCGATTGAAGCGACCGCTGGCATGCGAAGGCAGACCCGCAGGCTTGTTGACGATGACCAGCACCTCATCTTCGTCCAGGATTTGGATGTTCGTGTTGACCGGCGGTTCGCTGCAATTCTTTTCCAAATGATTGATGCGTTGGCCTTCGTTCATGATCTGATCCAGCGAAGCAACTTCGCCGGAGAGGGCCAGTTCGCTGGCGACTACGATATTGTGTCGAGGCAATCGGACGGGAAGTCGCAGCAGTCCAGCTTCGGCTTCCCGGACCCAGTGGTCTTGGTCGAATTGCGGAAACATCTCCAGCAGGCACTGGAGCAATGATTGGCCAGCAGACTTGCGAGGAATATGAATTGGCCGAAGGTTTAGGTACGGTTTGCAGCCCGGTTGTTGCTGGTCCAAAGCGGCAAACAACGCGTGGCGTTTGGCAATCGTCTGCTGTTTTTTCGCTTCTTCCGACTGGAAGCAGAACGGGCAGGAGTGGGGTGGTTGATACTGCGGGCAATCCATATCTTCCTGGGTCAGAACATGCTGGCAAGCATAGCACAGCACGGCTCCCGATGGAGCCAAATCGGGTTTGACCGCAACGCGATCGTCAAAGACAAAGCAATCGCCACGGTAGTGAGCTTCGCCGCATTCCTCAAAGTAACGCAAGATTCCGCCGTCCAATTGATAGACCTCTTGAAAACCAGCTTGTTCGACAAATGGGCCAGCTTTTTCGCAGCGAATGCCTCCCGTACAGAACATGACCATCGGCTTGTTTCGGGTCTCCGGTGGCAGTTGGCGAACTCGCTCTGGGAACTCACGAAAGTTTTGAATTTGCAGGTCAACCGCTTGGTTGAAGGTTCCCAGTTCGACTTCGTAGGTGTTTCGCGTATCCAGCAGCAGGATTTCGCGTCCTTCATCCAGCCACTGCTTCAGTTCTGCGGCGGAGATCTTTTGGCTGGTTTTGACCACGGGATCTACTTCGTCGACGCCAAAGGAAATGATCTCCTTTTTCAGTTTTACCAGCATGCGATTGAACGGTTGCGCCTCGCTCCAACTCTCCTTGATCGGCAAATTCGCGAAACGCGGGTCGGCTTGCAGCGTGTCCAGGAAGGGCCGCACGTCGCGTTCTGGTCCTGCGACAAACAGGTTGATGCCTTCACTGGCCAGTAGAATCGTGCCCTTGAGTCGATGTGCGACAGCCAACGCCTTCAGTTCCTGCCGCAACAGTGGCAAATCTTCCAGGCGCACAAACTTGTACGCAGAAATGTTGAGGATATCGAAAGTGCTCGTTGGAGCATCCGAAGTTTGGTCGCAGGTCGTCACTTTGATCAGTCGTTATGCGGAAGGTGTCAGAAGTACAAATGAAACCAGCCAGTGGGCTCTGCACCAGTTGTGTTCGCAAGGTGGATTTCTATCTATCACGTAAGATATTTGATTTTGGTCGAACTGACAAAGTGCGATCTTGGAATTCCTGATCAAGCAGGTTCTGTTCGAATCAGCATCCGTCTGCTAGTTTAAAGCGAGTGGCTAACGGATTAGATGCCAAATGCAATGGCTGCATGGGCCATTAAGACAGACCAGTGTGCGATTTCGGTAAGCGAGGCTTTGTGATTGGACGAGCGAGATACTCTCAAAAGTGGGATGCAGGAGCAAGCGGCCTCGATCGATCTTCGGCCAGCCGCGTTGGATGATTTAAGCGGTGTTTTGGCGCTGCTACGGCCGTACGTCGTAGCGCGGAAACTGCTCAAGCGATCGCGATCAGAAATGGTTGGCTTATTGGGTAACGGTTTTGTGGCAGTGGTCGACAAGCCGACCGGCGAATACGAAATCGTTGGATTTGCGGCAGTGGAGATTTACTCACGCAAGCTGGCTGAAGTCCAATGTCTAGCGGTCCGGGACGATTTTCAGGGCCAAGGCTTAGGTTCAAAGCTGGTCAAATTGTGTGTGGATCGTGCTCGCGAACGAGGCGTATTGGAAGTCATGGCCATCAGTGCTTCGGAAAGTATGTTTCGCAGTTTGGGGTTCGATTATTCGCTGCCCGACCAAAAGCGAGCGTTGTTCTTTCAGTTGAAAACTCGCGATGAAATGTACAACGAGTTGCCCGACGATGAATTGTGAGGCTGCAAGCGGCTGGGCAGCAGTGGTCGTAAGCTGGGTAACAGTGGTTGTAAACTGCCGGTTTTGATACTACAAAGAGCCTTTTCAACCAGCATTTTAGGACACCGCCTGCAAACGGCTTTTCTGATTGGATTCTGTTGATGAGTGACTCCAAAATAACCGGCATTGTGCATCTAATCGAAGAAACCAAATCTTTCGGAGCCAAAGGCTTTCGTAAGCGTTTGGTGGTTATCGAGCAAGACAATGGTCGTTTCGTCAATTACATACCACTGGAGTTTATTCAAGACGGTTGTGACCAGGTCGACGGCTTGTCGGTAGGCGAAGAAATCACCGTCCAGTATCGACTGACCGGGCGCAAGTGGCAAAAGGATCCGCAAAGCGAAGTGAAATACTTCCTGTCGGCTGAAGCGATGTCTTTTTCGCGAGCGGGTGGTAATTCGGGTAGCGCGGCCAAGAGTGCCAAGCTAGATCCTAACGCGGATTTGGACAGTGCCAGCTACGACGACGGTGAGAACGTACCGTTCTAATCTTGCAGTTGCCAAATTTCCGCCGTCAGCAACCAGTGTTCTGGCGTTGGAAGCGGTTGGCTTTGAAGCGGATCGTTGGCGGCATGTGTTTCCAGGATCAGTTTCGCTGTTAAACGTGGTCCGAACAGCAGCGTTTCCATGCGTTCTTCGCCAGCAAGATTCCAGATGACTTTGCCGCGTTCCCAGCCGATGACATGCCCGCGGTTTTGGGTCAAAGGGCCTTCATAGTCAAGGTATTCAAGTCGGTGGTCAGGCAGGCGACGGATCATGCTTTGCTCGCCTTCCATGGGCAAACGCAATAGTTCCCAAGTCCGCAGGTCGTCGCCGAACTGCAACATGAGGTCGAAATGGCTTACGCGGGCTGCTTTGGGAGGGATGGCGGCTAGAGCTGTTTTTCGCGGAAGCAGCGATTCGCCTTCAGAGCCAGCCGTCATCTCGCTGGGCATTGAGTGCCAAAGGATCGCAAAACGGTATTCGTGCAGTTGGTTGGCGATCATCACGGCAGAAAGGGCGTCAATAGGAGTCTAGCGAGCCAGTGTTGGCGCACGTTGTAATGGTACTCAACATGCCATGGCGCGACCAGCAGTGACGAAAAAGTTCGTATTCTGCTGGAACTTCCGATTATGCCGATCGTCCAAGGGCTGACGTGTGTAATTTCCTGAGCACAGGAAGTTTGCAGTCAGAAAGCCCCAAATTATACTCGAACCCAACTGCGATTTATTAGACCTTGCCTGAGGGGAAGGGATTTTACGTCGCCGTTAGGCAAACGTCCGCATAATCCCCGCTGGGGTTTGCGAGAGAAGATCTAACTCATCATGCTGCAAGGCTTTGCGAAAGCAAGTAAGGCGGTTTCCGGTGCGGTTAGTTCTTCCGCAAGCTCGGCAGCAAACACCCTTTTTGTGGTAGTAGAGAAACGGTAATGACCAACCGCAAGTCGCGCAACTCGTCCAATGCATCCAATTCCTCTCCGCTTTCGGCAGTAAATTTCGGTGAAAAAAGAAGAAGTTCTTCGATTTCTCGCCGCCATGAGTTGCGAGGCTTGTTGGTCGAGCAATTAGAACGACGAGATTTGATGGCCAACGACTTCTTGCGTGGCATCTTCGCTCAGGGTACGACAGAGGCCTATCGTGCTCACATGACGCAGCATTTGAATCAGCAAGCGGCCGCGACGCTGGGGACGTCCTTGGGGGCGCCGGCTGGTAGCAGCGCGTTCAATTTGGGGCCCCGTTGGACAGAGCCCACTGGTGGGGCTTCGCCTAACGTTGGTCAGCCAGCGGTCGTTACCTGGAGTATTGTTCCTGATGGAACGATCAACCAGAACGATAACGCGCCAAGTAACTTGGTGGCGTTTATGGATGGGATTTACGGCGGCGGCACCGGGCCTATTTCTCAGCGGCCTTGGTTCAACTTGTTTCAACGGGCTTACGATCAGTGGGCTCAGCAAACTGGACTGACTTTCGTCTATGAGCCAGCCGATGACGGCGCACCCTACGCGGGCGGGGACGGCAACCGCGGTGTCTTGGGCGTGCGCGGCGACATGCGTATTGGCGGCAACAACATCGACGGGAATAGCGGCATCCTGGCGTATAACTTCTACCCGAACAACGGAGGGCGAACCGGTTCGGACGGGGACATGGTGATTGATACTGGGGACAATAGCTACGCGAATAATGCGGACTCCGCCAGTGGCGAGAATCGTTTCTTGGTCAACATTTTAGCGCATGAAATTGGCCACGGCATTGGGCTTGGGCACGTCTTGCCGGTCAACGGTACCAAGTTGATGGAACCCTTTGTGAACACTTCGTTCTTTGGTGTTCAGCATGATGATCTCTTGGGTGGTATTTCCTTGTATGGTGATCCTCGAGAGTCGAATAATACGCGAGCGACGGCTACCGATCTGGGCGAGTTGTCCAATGGGGTTTTGAATCTAGGTGGGATGGCCATCAATAACGCTACCGATAGCGATTGGTTCAAGTTTCGCGTTGCTAGTGGCGGAAAAGCAAGTGTGACCGTTTCCCCGCTTGGTTTTCAGTACACGGTCGGTGATGACGGTGGTCCAGCGCCAGTTCCCGTAGATTCATCGCGTTATGGTGATTTGGCGGTCGAGATTGTCGATGCTTCAGGGACGGTTTTGACGACGCGGAATGCAACGCTTGCAGGGGCAGCGGAAGAGATTGTAGAGTTCCAGTTGCCAGCAGGTGGTGAGTACTCGATTCGGGTTTCTGCCGTTGGTGTGAATCCGCAGTTGTATAACCTGCGACTCCAGTTGAGGGGGGTGGTAGATCCAATCGAACGATCGCGTGCACCGCGTTTGTTGTCCATCGCGCCGAACTCTGGCGAGATTTTGTCGTTGACGCCGAATGTAAGTACGGTTCTGACAACGTTGAATGTTCAGCACGAGTCGCCCACGGAATTGGTTTTCCGTTTTGATGGTGCGCAGCAGTTGGATCCAGCGACGTTGACAGGCATTCGAATTTTCCGAGCTGGAGGGGACGGTGCGTTCAATGGTGCAAGCGATGTTGAAATCATCCCTGGCTTTTTGGGCTTTGGGGAGAATGAGCGAATTGTGATCGCTCGTTTTGCGACGGCACTGCCCGATGATCTTTATCGCGTAGAAGTTTTGGCGGAAGACGTTAATGGTCGCCCTGCCCTACGCAACATTAACGGGGAAGCGTTAGTGCCTCGCGTGAGTGGTACAGATCGAGACACCTATTACTTTAATGTTGAGCTAGGCGTGCAAGTAGTTGCCGTGGTGCCACAGCCTACTAGTTCGAATGCCGCCGGTGTTGTGACTCGCGCTGCAAATCAAATCGATGTGTACTTTGACGGCAACAATGACAAGTTGGCTTTGCCTGCGGTAAGTACATCGCTCGCCACACGGCAGTTGTTCCAGTTAATTTGGACCAAGGACACTGTGACGCCTAATGACGACGTCGTTCAACTTCCTAGCGAAGTTCGCTATGATTCAGTGAGCAATTTGGTGTCGTTGATTTTTGATAATCCTATCGAATCGTATGCGGGTGGAGCTGGGACATTCCGATTGAAGGTCGGAGTTGAGCAAGTTGCGCCATCGCAGGCGTCACCAAGTATTCCTCGAACGATTGATCTGACCTTGGCCGATCCTGCAGGCGATCGGACCAATTCCAATACGTCTATTGGTGTAATCGATGGGAATTTTTCGGCGATCATTTTGCAAGAAGTTCGCACGGTTAATCCTGCCGATCAATTGCTGCACGACTATCCAGGTTCAAGTGCTGAACCCGGAAATCGCGATATACAGGATGAAGGCCATTTGGGGCGAGGCGCTGAGGCCGATAGCAGTCCTTTCATTACCAAGCGATTCTACTCGTTTGTTGAGAATCAACCTTACGGGACCGACTCATTAGGGCGTCCTGTGCAGACTGCGATCAGTGAGATTCAGAAGCAACGTATTCGAGAAGTGTTCGAGTTCTACTCGGCTTATCTTGGAATTGATTTTGTAGAGACCACAGGGCTTGATTCGCCGGATGGTTCAGGGCCCGCTTTGCAAGTGGTCGTGGGTGACCTGCTAGGACCGGTATTGGGCATTAGTGGGCCGGGGGATTTTGTGTCTTCGGTTACCAAGGCGCTTAATGACAATCCGCTGGATTTTACGATCAATTTGGCGATTTTAGACAACTCGGAGTCATGGGATAATGACTTTGGGTTTGGTACGTTGCCTGATCGGACCAGTATTGGCTGGATTGCCGATTGGCGGTTGTCTTCGCTGTACTTACAGCAGTTAAGCTTACCGCAAGACCTCAATGGTCCCAACTTCTTTATTGAAGCGATGCGAGCCATCGGAGCATTGCTGGGTTTGGGGCAGTCTAATGAGTTGCCTCCAGGAACTGTCCAAGGATTTGACCCATTGCTGGGCCGGGTGGAAAATCCAGTAGAGCAGATTTTCCCAGGGGATCATGATATCGTTCATGGACGCCATTTGTATCGGCCAGATAATCGAGATATCGATTTGTATCGCTTTGAAGTTGCCGCTGGTCTTTCTGGCATGTTCACGGCGGAGACGATTGCTGAACGGCTGATGAACTCCAGTGATGTCGATACGCACTTGACACTGCTGCGTGAATATACCGACAGTTTTGGCCGATTGCGAACGCAGGTTATCGCGACTAACGATGATTACTTCAGCAGGGATTCGCTGTTGCGGCTTGAGTTGAGCGAGGGGATTTACTACATCGCGGTTGTCGCTAGTGGGAATCAGAACTTTGATGCAGATGTTGCAGGCTCAGGATCTGGTGGAACAAGCCAAGGTCGATATGAATTGCGAGTGGACTTTAGGCCAACTCCAACGCCAGCAAATTCGCTGCGCGACGTGGCTGGGACTGCGATCGATGGTAACGGTGATGGTTTAGCGGGAGGCGTATTTGACTTCTGGTTCAGAGCAGCGGCTCCGGCCGGAGTGGCGGCAGCAGGTGCGCCACGTACGTTGTATGTGAGCAAGGCATTCAACGGTCTAACGCAAACGGGCTCGCTTTCACAACCGTTTAATAACATTGCGACAGCCTTGAGCGCTTCACGCTCTGGCGACATCATTCGTATTGTTGGCAACGGTGGTTTGGACAACAACATGTCGACCGTTGGGAATAACTTTGCCTATGAGATCGGAAACGGCGGCAATGTGATTGGCACTTTGTCAGATGGCGCAGATTTGGTTGTGCCTGCTGGTGTCACGTTGATGATTGATGGTGGCGCGATCTTCAAGTTTGGTAACAGCCGAATTTTGGTAGGAAGCAATGATACGACGACTGACCGCAGTGGGGCAGCGATTCAAGTGCTGGGAACGCCGCAGCATCGCGTAATCTTTACTTCGTACACCGATGAGTCTGTCGGGATTGATACCAATCCGCTTACCACGTCGCCTGACAAGGGGCATTGGGGAGGGATTGAGATTCGAAATGACTTTGACAACTCGCAGGGCCGCACCAATCGTGAACGCCAAGGCGCGTTCATGAACTTTATCTCGAATGCCGATTTCCGTTACGGTGGTGGCATCGTGTCTGTGGGTGGTTCACAAAGGTCTGTCAATCCAATTGACCTATCGGAAGCCCGCGCGACCATTATCAATAACCGTATTACAAACTCTGCGGCTGCCGCAATTTCGGCTGACCCCAATACGTTTGAGGAAACGTTATTCACGGAACCTCGATACCAAGGCAATGCTCCGTTCACGCCAGATTATGTGCGGGTTGGGCCAGTGATTCGAGGCAACGAAATATCGCAGAACTCGATTAATGGCTTATTTGTGCGTGTCGATACGCTGGCCGGTCAAGATCCTAAAGAATTGACGGTGACGGGCCGAATTGACGAAACTGATATCACAATTGTTCTTGGAGAAAATCTGTTCATTCGCGGAAATCCGGGGGGGGCAATCGCAGAGCGAACAGGTCCTAACGGCGTTTCGTTGGTTGTGCCAACACCAGTAGCTCCTGCAGTTGGAAGCACAGGTTTGCCGGCAGGCACCCATAGCTACGTTATGACTTTCGTCGACATTTTCGGCAGCGAAAGCATGACCAGCGCGGTCTTTGGAACGACGACACTTGCGACGACTCGCTCGATTCGCTTGAGCAATCTTCCGGCGGCTAGTGGTGATTATGTTGGACGTCGACTATATCGGACGTCCGATGGTGGAGTGACTTACAACTTGGTCGCTGAATTAAATCGCCAGCAGGGGACCTTTATTGATCAAGGTGTGACGCAAAACATATCGCCGACGACTATGGGCTTGTCGTTCATTCAACGCGCTCGTCGCGATGCGACACTCGTGATCGATCCGGGCGTGGTTGTCAAATCACAAGGTTCTCGCATCGAAGTTGGCATTGGCGCTACGATGATCGCTGAAGGTACGGATGCCAAGCCGATTGTCTTTACGTCAACACGCGATGACCGATACGGCAAGGGCTCAACCTTCGACACCAACGGGGACGGCATTAATGTGACGGTTGCTGCACCTGGCGATTGGTCGGGTATTTTGGCACGACATTTGTCCAAGCTGAGCATCGACTCGGCAGTCATTACTTTTGGCGGTGGTAGCTCGCGTGTTCCTGGGGATTTCGCATCGTTCAATGCGATTGAAATCCACCAAGCGGAAGCACGCATTGCAAATTCATTGATCGAGAATAACGCATCGGGTGTCGACGATGCAAGTTCGAATCGTCGCGCGGCTCGTGGAATCAATGATGCGGCGGCGATTTTCGTCATGGGTAGTCAGCCCATCATTGTCGACAACATTATTCGCAATAACGCTGGCGTTTCGCCGAACCATTTGACTCAGTTCCAGCAGAATGGCGAGACCGCAGCGATCAGTATCGATCCGAATTCGATGAAGTTCGTTCCTAAGACAGATTACGGTCGCAGCATCGGGCTCGCTTTGGCAACTGACAATGATGCGGGTAACCAAGGTCCGCTCGTCAAAGGCAACTTGCTAGGTGGAAATGCTATCAACGGGATGCGTGTTCGCGGTGGCACGATGACGACCGAAGGCGTATGGGATGACACGGATATCGTCCATGTCGTTCAGAAAGAGATCATTGTTCCTGACTTCCATACGTATGGCGGATTGAGGCTGCAAAGCTCCGTGGGTGAGAGTTTGGTCGTTAAACTGCAGGGGACCAACGCGGGCTTTACGGCCAACGGACGTCCGTTGGATATCACCGATCGCATCGGCGGTAGTCTGTATGTCGTAGGTTCACCGGGCTTCCCTGTGATGTTGACCAGTCTCCGAGATGATTCGATTGGTGCTGGCTTTGATTTTGCTGGGCGGTCTATGTCGGACACCAACAACGATGGCAGTGCTACAGCACCTGCTGCAGGTGACTGGCGTAGCATTCGAATCGATGCCTTTTCGAATGATCGCAATGTCTCTGCCTCTTACGAGTACGAATCGCGAAATCCCAACGCGATCGGCGTGAATGGGGTAGTCGGAGGCGCTCAGGAAATCGGTAGCTTGGCCCCCGCATTAAATGCAGGTGACGAGAACTTAAGGTTAGGTTTGACCGTCACGGGTACAATCGCAGCACGAAATGATCGTGATGTATACAAGTTCTCGGCCGTGGCGGGAACGATGGTTTGGCTAGACTTAGACCAGACGTCATCGACACTTGATTCGGTGATTGAATTGATCGATGCCCAGGGCCGCATCATTGCCCAAAGCAGTAATTCGATGGCAGAGTCTTTGTCGCGAAATGTTTGGTTCGATCCAGAACTAGTCGACAATGGGCAAGTATTCCCGTTAGATCAGTCCGCCTACGCCCCGCGCAACGCGAATGCGGCAGCAGCCGTCGATAATTTTACGGTGAATCCGTTGGACGCAGGTTTCCGCATGGTATTACCCGGAGCGCCTGGAACGACCAACGATTATTATGTCCGCGTGCGTAGTAGCAATCTATTGCCCGGCGACCCAACCAGCAAGCTTCAAGACCCGACAGCCGTCAATCAGGGATTGACGACCGGTTCCTACCGGATGCAGATTCGTTTGCGTCAAACGGACGAAGTGCCAGGTTCTACCGTTCGGTACGCCACCGTACGCTACGCGACCACCGGTATCGAAGTTTTAGGTGGACCTATGCATTCGCCTTTGATTGGTGAATTCTCTGAGACTGACCCGACGGAAACAAATGCTGATCCTTCGTCGGCGATTAATATCGGCAACATCCTTTCGCAAGATCGAGGTGCGACCTCTATTGCTGGAAATATTGCGTCTGCAGGGGACGTCGATTGGTTCCGTTTCACCGTTCAGCGACAGCTAGCCTCGAACTTCCAGTCGCAATATCACACTTCGGTAGTGTTCGACATCGATTACGCGGATGGTCTAGGTCGGCCAAATACAAACTTGTGGCTATTTGAAAGCAACAACGGCGTTCCGACTAATCTAGTTATGTATGGTCGCGATTCGAATATTACCGATGATCGCGGCGTAATTGGTCAAGGTTCTGCTGCGGGGGATCTATCGCGCGGTTCGTTCGGTTCGGGAGATCCGTTCATCGGGATGGTTGAGTTGCCGCCAGGCGAGTATATGGTCGCGGTGACGAATAACTCGTTGACCAGTACCGTGCTGCAGATTTACGAGCAGAACACCTTGGATGGGACAGCAAGTGCATTGACTCGAATTGAGCCAATCGATTCGATACTTCGAATTTCGGAAGATCGATTTGGTGGGACTGTGGTAACTAACCCAGGACCTGCATATCAAGTTGCTTTCCAAGACGCGGCGACCAATGCTGTGCCGTATACGTTGGCAGATGTGAATCTATATGTTGCGAGAACGAATCCTAACAATGGAAATCAGTCTCAACTGCTGATCGGCAACGGTATGACCGCGGCCAAAGAAGCTCAAGGCAGCGGTGGTTTTGGCGGTATGTTCACAGCCGGCCGGGTCCAGGATATTGCCGCTAGCCCACTGGGCTTGATCGTTGGTGCAAACGTGCTGCCGACTGGCATCATCAATGACGCGACCACCAATAACTTTACAAGTGTGCAAGTCAGTGGCGGCGCTGCAACTACGACCAATGCAGGAATTCAGACCTTCAATGCCCGTTTCAATAACGGAAATCCGGAAGTCATCCAGTCGGTTTCTTCTAATGGTTTGCTAAACGGTGTGGGATTGGATTTCACGGCGCTCACATTCGCTGCGTCGGATACCAATTCATTGGCCATGTTTGGCGTGGCTCACCGCGCTAACAACTCGGACTTCGATCGCGCAGTCCTGATTAACGTTAACAATGCTCCTGCTTTCCAACCGGTCGATCCACGTTTGCCCGATCTGGCTTACATCATTCCAGCACAGAATGATCCGACCAATACAGACTATATTGGTGGTTTCCGGAACATCTTGTACCGCTTGGATCCGAACACCCAGGCTGGTATTTCCCCGCCACAGCCAGGGAATCGAAACGGGCTGGTAACTGCAACAGGTACCGGGACTCAAATCCGTGAATACGGCATTTTCGCGGAAGTTTCCACTTACACTCGTGACAATATTCTTGGTGACAGAATTGTCGTTACTCGTGAGGCAGACGGCCCGATTATTGGGATTACCCAAATCGGTACGTTTATCTATGGCGTAACCGCGTCCGGTGAACTTTGGCGAATGCAGGCGACTAACTGGCAATCGGGTTTCCAGGGGGCAGTTCGAATTGCGACTGGACTTCCTAACGGCTTGACAGGCTTGACCCACGGTCCTCGCAATTTGCCAGTGCTGGGAGGAAGTGCTCAAACCGTTCTGACCGTTCCAACCAACACGGTCTCAGGTCAGCTTACTCTAAGCATCTTGGGCTCAACCAGAACGATTGCGTACAACGCCACAGCCGCACAGATCCGAACTGCACTGGAAACCGTGCCCGGCATCGGTGTGGGCAACGTCAGCGTGACCGGCGGACCATTGTCGACTGGCCCGATTCGAATTGAGTTCCTGAATGGACTGGGTGTGATACCGATCGCCATTGTCAGCGATACGCTGATTGCAAGTGCACCGGACCCAGTGATTACTCAGCCGGTTGACCTCAACACTGGCACTATCGATCTGTTCGTAAATCGTGCCAGTGGTGACAACGTAACCTTGAACGTCAATGGCGCTCAAGTTCAAGCTCCAGCCAACGGCGCGGCATTTGCCACTGCAATAGGACTGCAAAACCTGATTAATGGTTTAGCACCTGTCACAACTGGATCGGCTCGCGCTGTAGTAACCGTCGTGCGAGACGGCTTCTACCGAGTGACTTTTGTGGGGGCCAATGCGGCGGCACTGAATTTGACGGTGGCCGGTCCTGCCAGCGTGACGCAGGCGTTTGATTTGCGTATCAGCGATCCGTCCCAACCAACTCCGCTGCAATTGATCGGTGGAACGAATCGTGTGGTTACCATTCCGCCAAATGCTACTGCTGCGATGATGACGACCGCGATCAATGACGTCTTGGCAGTGGCACCAGCCGTGGCTGCTAATGCGGTGGTCGTTGATATCGGCGGTGGGCTGTATCGTGTTTCTTTTGGGGGCGGCACGGGACCTGCGATCCAAATAGCCACTCCAGCGGCGGGCACTTCGTCAAGTGCGGTATTGTTTGCCATTGCAGACACCACCGTTCAATCTCGATTGACTCTTCGCAATACAGCGAACAATACGACGCGCGAAGTTTTCATTCCTGCGAACGCCGATATCGTCCAGATTCAAAATGCGATTGCTGCGGCCTTAGCGAGGGGTGGCGCGATCAATGCCACTGTTGCAGTAGCTAATGGAACGGTCCCAGGACAATTCCGAGTTACATTCTCAGGTACCCAAGCGGCCGATTTGAATCTTGAAGGAGCTAATGCTCCGGCTGGCAATAGTTTGATTTTTGGCTCTGGTCCTCAGTCGTTTACGTTTTCCGTGGTCGGCAGTGAGACACTGACCACTGAGATTCGGTTGCGTGATGTTTCCAATCCGCTCATCGATATTGCGGTACCAATTCCCGCGAATGCAACGGCGGCACAGATTCAAACTGCGATCACTACAGTGTTGAACAATGCATTTCCTGGAACGGTAGCCACAGTTACCGATTTTGACCCGATTCTCACGCCGGGGATCTTTACTATTAGTCTCGCAGGAGCGTTTGCACCGCAATTATCCTTCGTTGCTTCGACAGCCGTCACCTCGACAACTGTAGATGCTTACGATTTGTTGATTGCAGACACGACGCAAACGTCGCAAGTCAGAATTCGGGATGTTAATAACACCATTGACTTGCTCGTAAACTTGCCAGCAAATCCGAGTCCGATCGCAATTCGCGCGGCGATCGCAGCGGCGCTCCCAGCAGCGCAGAACGCGACGCCATCGGTAACGTTGTTAGCGGACGGCAGATTTCGAATTGCGTTTACCGAGACTTCAAACCCAGCGAATATCAACCGCAATTTGCGTGTGATTGGGACTGGTGGAGCGACCGTTAGCCAAGTGGACGGTCAGGATTCAGAAGGCTACCGAATCTCCTTCCATCCTTCGGTGTCGGGTGGCACATTCCAATTGCGTTTGGGAACAGAAGTGACCAATCCGATTACGGTGGTGGCACCGTTCGGCGTAGTGAACGGTCCTGCGACAGCGACGAATATCCGCAATGCCATAGCTGCATTGCCGACGTTCGCGGGGATCGCTAGTGAAAACATCACTCTGCTGGTTACACCAGCAACGCTACTTGGCGGGGCATCGCAGCGAATCGATATTGTGTTTGCTGGACCATTAGCTGAATTGGTTGGTCCATTGTCCCTTGCAAGCTCTTCGGTCTTGGGCGTGCAAGTTGACGGGACGGTCACTAACGGACAAACAGTAGTCAACTATAACGACATTCTGTTTGGGATAACCCCTAACGGAACGTTGCATGCCTTTGATACAAACGGCTTGCCTCAGTTTATATTCCCAGGCGGACTTTCTTCTAGCTTGACTGCCGACGCAACGAACGGTTTGAGCAATGCAGGAGCTGGTGGAACCGACGTGGCTGGTCTCGATTTCAGTGCGATCGATGTGAACTTGTGGCATAACACCAATTCTCGGGCTGATGATGAAGGGCATGGAATACTAGAAACCTTTAATCTGTCGCGAGCTGCTTCGCCTGGTGGGCAGAGTTTGCGATTTGGCTTCCGCGCCAACGACGTCGGATTGCGACAAGCGGGAGATTGGGGTGGTATCTACAACATTGCCGCCGATATTGGGGCTGATGCAGGCAACGGTAACTACAACGTTCCCGGTGGAGCACGCGGGGCGCTGCAAAGTAATCCGATCGACTTGAGTGGATATGCTCCTGACGATCTGCCAATGTTGTACTTTAACTACTTCCTGGAGACAGAGGGTTCCAACAGCCATGCCGCTGATACGGCAGTCATGCGAGACGCATTCCGTGTTTACGGTTTGGGGCCCAACGGTTGGATCTTGCTTGGCACGAACAACTCTTCTGGAAACACGGATCAGAACCTAGCCACTTTGGTCAATCCGCATGAGTTCGATGTCCCAATTTCGAAGAACGAAGATGCATACGGGCAAAGTCGTCGTACGCAAGAGCTGTTCGACGAACCGGGCAAAACCGGTGATTGGCGTCAAGCTCGTATCAATCTGTCTGCCCTGGCAGGCATGAAGGATACGATGATTCGGTTTGAGTTTAGCACGGGCGGTGAATTCCGAACCGGCGATCCGTTGCGCGGTGGGGTAGAGCTGATTGCGAAGACGGGTGGAGAGTTCAAAGCTGGCGATACATTCACGATTTTGCGAAACGGCTTGGTGACACCGGATGTGTTCCAGTTCGTGGTTGGCAGTGAAGCTTTGCTCCCGGGTGCGACTCCAATCCCTGTCACTGCAGCAATGACAGCAGAACAGGTTCGCGATGCAATTCGCTTAGCTCTGGCGCAGCGAATCAATGGCGACAGCAATTTGATTCCGTATCCGGTCTACGGAAACACGGTCGTGCTTTACAAAGCAACTGTATTGGATGCAGGAGCTATTCGCGCTACGACTGCGTTCGATCGAACGGGAGATATATTCGGACCATACGGTAGCGTTGCGTTCCCAGTGGGTGCAAATCCAATCGCCACCAAGAACTTTGATCGCGCCATGCAAGCCGCGCTGGCAAATAGTTTTGAGGGTGTTTATATCGACGACATCATCATTGGGTTTGCTGAGCGTGGAGAGCAGGTCTTTAACCCTGTCACCGCCGGTGGAACAATCTTTGTCGCCAATCCGTTCTACGAAGCATTTGGCGGGCCGGGCGGCGTTCGCGCCGAAGAGGTAGAACTAGGTGCTTATCAGCTCGAAATCCGCGTCGCCTTAGAGTATGGGATTCAGGATCTAACACGTATTATTCCTGACGCAGTAAGTCGACGTGTGGTCGACACCAACGATCGTATTACCATGCAACCGTCGATTGCTGTAAGTCGGACGATCAATGTCCAAGATGGTGAGCAATTCACCATCAGCGATGGTGCGAATACAGTGACTTTTGAGTTTGATTTGAATGGGGATGGGGTAAGTAGCGGGGCTGTAGCGGTTCCATTGGTATTGCCAACCTTAAGTGCGGATGCGCGAGCCGGAATTGTTGCAACTGCGATGCGTGATGCGATCAATGGACCAGTTGCTCAAAGCATTCTTAAAGTGACCGCAGCACTGCGAGGGCAAATCAAGAATGGACTGAACCAAGACATCCACACTGACGCATCCAACATCGTTGAGTTGTTTGGAAACGCGGCTGGGGACCTGTATGGATCGTCGACCTTCACGAATAGCCCCGCATTGCAGCAGCTATTCTTGAATTTTCTGAACTTCCCCTTTGGTCAGGAGGTAACTGATAGCAATATCGTCCGCGATCAAGGCCAGATCATCATCGATTCTAATACGATATTGGATAGCGCCAGCTATGGGATTTTGGTCTCTGCTGGCTTGCAGTTGAGGAACGATCTCGGGCCGAACGTGCAACCACGCCCATATCCAGGTGCCGTTCGCAACTTGGTGACCCTAAATACCGAAAACTTGATTCCTGGTCCTGTGGTGATGAATAACATCGTCGCTAGAAGTGGCGTTGGCGGGATTCAAATCGCGGGTGATCTTGGTGGAGGGCCATCTATCGCTCCGGTCTCAACCGCTCGTGTTTTAAATAACACGCTGTATGGAGGGGACAGTGCTACTGGAACGGGCATTTTGGTTCAACGCGCCACCAGTCCTACCTTGCTGAATAATATCATTGCGAATTTTGCAACGGGTATTTCTGTGATCAACGGTGCAACCGCGGTCACGGGAGCCAACTTGTTCCAAGGCAATAGTACTAACCGCAACGGTATCGGAGCAGGCACGTTTGACGTTGTCTTGGGAGCCAATGAACCTCTGTTTGTCAATACTGCAAACAACCGGTTCTACCTAGCGCCCAACTCACGAGCAATCGACAGCAGTACTGCGTCGCTCCAAGAGCGAACTGGCCTGACACAGGTGAAGTCTGGCGTACAACTGCCAACCAGTCCGATACTGGCTCCGCAGTTTGATGTCGGTGGACTGCGACGTGTCGACGATTTGTCGGTCAATACGCCACCTGCACAGGGTGGGAACGTCTTCATCGATCGCGGAGCTGTTGATCGTTCCGATTTCATCGGACCAACCGTTACCTTGACTACGCCGCTGGACAATGATTTGGTGTTTGTGGATGCCGATCCAAGTCCAACGTACGTGCGTTTGTTGGAGGGTTCCGATCCAATCAGTTATTTCGAAATACTTGTTGATGAACGAGCTGGAACAGGGCCTGATCCCGCGTCGATCAATTCAGACAATGTGATCGTGACTGAAAATGGTCGTGTTTTGGAAGCGGGGGTGGATTACGAGTTTGGTTACAGCGCCAACAGCCGCACCATTCGAATCACGCCGCTATCTGGATTCTGGCGAGACGGCAATGTCTACGAGATCCTTTTAAACAATCGCAATCGGTTCGTGTTCAATGTTCCCTTTGGCGCGGCAATCGCTGACGAAGACCAATTCTCGGTCGTCGATTCGCTCGGCGGTACAGTGGTATTTGAGTTCGATACTGGCTACCAGTTGTATTTGCCGACGAGCCCAAGACTTTTTGTGCCTGTTACCGGAGGACGTCAAAGCGGAATCCAAGACGGAGATCGCTTTACCATTATTGCCAACGGTCAGCGAGTGACCTTCGAACTGGACAGCAATAACTTTGTTGTTACAGGCAATGTGGGGATAACCTACTTGATTACCGACACGCAAGCTCAACTCACGACGAAGATCGTAAACGCGATACGCGATAGTGTGTTGGGGCTGACGCCGGTGGTCTTGAGCGATAACAGCATTGCACTGGATGGTGCGGCGGACATTCAAATTGATTTGTCCAACAGCGCTTTGACACAACCAGCCGAATCGCTGACGCTGTCTCTGCCGGACTTTGCCACCTTGGCCGACGGACAGACATTCACTGTCTCCGACAACCGTCGGACGGTGACTTTTGAGTTTGATACCAACAACAATGTTGCGGTTGGGAACACGCGAGTGAATCTGAGCGACGTTACCACGACACAAGAAGCTGCAGAGCGTATCGTGGCCGCGATCAATTCGACGGAGTTGCTGGTGAATCCAGTGGCCTTGGGCACGTTTGTCGCATTGGGCTTGCCCACTGCAGGACGTGTAAACACGGGTAACACCACCATGACCGTGGTTGGCACCAATCAAAATGTGGTTGATGGGCAAACCTTAAGCATTACCAACGGTCTGCAAACTGTTACCTATGAATTTGATTCCAACAACAGCGTGACTGCTGGCAATGTGCGAGTGCCAATTGGCTCCAGCCAAACGCCATTCGAGCTTGCTGCGGCCCTCGCTCAAGCGATTAACGGTTCAAACCTAGGCGTGGTCGCAACAGCGTTGCGAGACGGTGGCTTGTCATTTGCGACTACAGGGACTCTGACATTTGACTTCCAAGGCTTCTCCAATATTTACGTCAATGGCGAGCCGGGAGTGACTCCTCAGACTACGCTGGAGGTTACCACTGTGCCAGTGGATGGTGAGTTCTTCACGGTTGTTCATAACGGAGTATCGGTTACGTTCGAATTTGAGAACACGACGGTTAACAACAGCCGTGTCTTGAGCCGCAGGCCAATTCTGTACAACAATCAAAGTACGGCGGCAGATGTTGCAGGGGCAATCGCTGCAGCGCTGCGTTCTTCGGTGTTGGCCTTGAACAGTACGGTAGATGGTGACACCATCGTGTTCGACGACAACGCACGAACAACCTACGACTTCAGTACATCCCCGTCTTTGACTCGTTCTGGAATAGCCGGTGGTGTCATACCTGTGTTTATTTCGAGCGACAGTTCTGTAGACCCTGCTGAAGTGGCCGCGGCGATCGTGCGAGCATTACGCAATGCTACTTTGCCTGGTAACCCAGATCGATTCGATACTTCGCTAATCGCTCGCGTGGTTGGCGGCAATCAGGTACTCTTCGAGAATGCGACCAGCGTAAACAGTTCCGTTATTGGAACGCAATTTTTGCCAGGCATCCGGGATTTGGCGGGTAACTTGTTGCGGCCCAATCGCGTCAATGGTGAAACGATCTTTACGATCTTGATGCCGGGAATTGAACTGGACTACGGCGATGCTGCAGATCCATTTAGACTTGTTCCCGGACAGTACCCAACCTTGAATGCCAGCGGTGGGGCAGCTCACGTGATTTTTGAGGGTGGCGTCAGACTGGGAGTGGGTGTTTCGACCGAAGATGATGCGAATGCGTCAGCCGATGGTTTGGGAGATACATTTGATGATGGGGTGGTCTTCAATTCCGCAGTGGTGTTCCCAAGCGGTTTTGAAAGCTCGGCTATCATCAGCGGTCAACTCCAAAACTCAGTGACAGTGACATTGTCCGGTCCTGGATTTGTTGATGCATGGATCGACTTCAACTATGACGGCGATTGGAATGATCCAGGTGAGCAAATCCTGATCAGTGAGGAGTTCTTTGCGGGCAACCTAACTCGAACCTTCAATATTCCAGTGCCTCAAGGTTTTGTCGCGCCGACGGATCCTCAATTCGCTTTTGCTCGCTTCCGTGCTTCGGCTGAAGGTGGATTAACTCCAATCGGAGTCGCCACTAGCGGTGAAGTTGAAGACTATCGCATCACGATTCTGCCTGACAGCAGGCCTCCTGTTGTGGTGACACCTCTGCCAGATATCGCGCCAGACGAAGATGCTGATCCGATTCGCATCGCGCTGTCGCCCACCTATTTTGCAGATCCCGACAGTTTCGACTTGTTGACCTTCACAGCAACCAGCAGCGATCCTAGCAAAGTGGTTGTCAGCATTGAAGGCAATGAATTGGTGATTCGGTTGCTGAAGGATCAAAACGGACCGGTTACGATTACGGTAACCGCCACCGATTTGACTGACTTCAGCGTCAGCGATTCTTTTGTGGTTGATATTCAACCGGTGAATGATGCTCCTGTTGCGTTCCCGGATGTGTATGACGTCGCCGTAAATCGCTCTTTGGTCACTACCGACATCACGGGGCAATTGACAGAAGGTCTAAATGACAACGGCGTGCTAGCCAACGACATTGACGTCGACGGAGACGCGATGACCGCGCTGCTGGTCTCTGCACCAACGAAAGGTACGTTAACGCTACGGGCTAATGGCACGTTCACTTATCGTCCGTTTGCCGGTGCAGTTGTCGGTGATTCCGATACCTTTACTTATCAAGCATTGGATGGTAACGGAGGCGTCTCCAACACGGTTACGGTCACGCTTCGATTTGTTGCTTCGGCGATCTCGCCGCATCACAATCGAGCGTTCCCAACGGACGTTGTCCCGGGAACAACACCAGGCATCACTTCGTCCATTGACGTGCTGTCGATCATCAACCTGCTCAACCAAAATCGAGCGGTCAATCCGAATCGCACTTTTGTGCCTATCGAAGAACTCGAATATGCACCACCTCCTTTCCGCGACGTCAATAATGACTTCATCATTAGCTCGCTGGATGTGGCCGAAGTTATTCGAGTATTGAATCTGCAGTCGCGGTTGGGCATTTTCGCAGGACAGGGCGAGTCGGCAAGCACGACGACGCTGAATGTGGTGTCGTCTGCCAGCGCAGCTTCCCAGGAAGTTTCGCAGGCCTCTCAATCGATCTTGGTTGGACCAATGGTCGAAAGTACAGCGAGTTTGACGCGTGCCATTGCAGAAGAGACGGTCAACACTTTGATTGCACCAGAGGTGAATCGCATGTTGACCTTGTCGAGCGTTGGTTCTGCTGCAACGCCAACTCAGACGCTAGATGCTGCGTTGGCTGGTTTTGGCGAAGAAGATGAGTTGGATTTCGAATTCAGTTCTGCGTCAGTCAGTGAGTCTGACTTTGATGCAGCACTAGTCGATTTTGCAGAGCTTTCTAATCGCAAGCCGCGTTAATCGCGATCGCTAGACAACGAAAGTCAGATTTTGAAAGACGGATTCAGGCCAAAAACCTGGATCCGTTTTTCGTACCAGGCCTGAAAACAAAGCATTTCCTGTTTACGGAGAGCCCGAATTGGCAAAAACTTCTTGGCAATCCGAATTGCCCCCGTTGTCAACTGGAACAGAAATTGCCACCATGGTCACTACAACGCATAGACGTCGATTTTGACAGGCGTAAAATATTGATACGTGACATAATCGCGTGTGAACTATTTGTTCGAAGAAAGGTACATGATGGGGAAAGCACTAGAATTTAATGACGCCGATTTTGATGCGGATGTCCTCCAGTCGACCGAACCGGTCTTGGTGGATTTTTGGGCCCCGTGGTGCGGTCCTTGCCGCCAGATTGCTCCGTTGATTGAAGAACTTGCTGTCCAATATGAAGGCAAGGTAAAGGTTGGCAAGATCAACACAGACGACAACCCTGAAACGGCTCAAAAGTACGGTGTGATGAACATCCCTACGTTGATCATTTTCAAGGATGGCGAAATTGCCGAGCGATTTATGGGCTTGGTTCCAAAATCGAAAATTGAATCTGCGATGCAGTCGGTTTAATTAGCGACTGGGTAACCCTCGCTCAAGCGAGTGGAAACTGATCGCCAATGCTAATCCGGCGGGTTCGCTAAAAACGCACCCGCTGGAATCGTGCCGAGAAATCAGCGATTGATTTCAGGTCGGTCTCCGAGACTTCGCAGCGCCGCACTCAAAGCTACTTTGCTGTGATTTTCAAAGCCAGATCGCGAATCGCTTTGAGGTCGAGCTTACCGGTACCTAGAACTGGGATCTCCTCGACTGCCAAAAAATCATCTTTAGAGGGCAGGTACAGGTTCGGCAAGCCGATGTCGCTTAAGTGCTTTAAGATGACTTCGGTGGGCTTGCTCAATCCGCGATGCAGAACAATCAAGCGTTCGCCGCGTTTCTCGTCGGGCACGGCAGTGACAACCGCTGTCACACTGCCATCTTCGTTCGTTTCACCGATACAACCGTGGATTGCTTCTTCGACCACGCCGTGCGGAATCATTTCACCGCCGATTTTAGAAAATCTGCTTTGCCTACCGGTCAGGTGAATAAAGCCATCATCATCGATGTGGCCGATGTCGCCCGTTTCGTACCAGCCTTCCTTGATGCATTTAGCAGACAGCTCGCTTTGATTTAGGTAACCAGGCATCAAGCCAGGTCCTCGGACGTACAACATGCCGTCGACATTGCGTGGCTGCACCGAGCCATCTTCCAGAGATAGGATCTTCGCTTCGACAGCGGGCAAAGGCTGGCCGACAGAGCCTTCTCGCAGTTTTGAACTGGGGTCTGCATCTGTGCATCGATTGGCGGGGATATTCACCGAGACGAGAGGTCCCATTTCAGTCATGCCATACCCTTCTACCGGTCGCACGCCGAATCGCTCTTCGAATGCATCGGACAGGGATTGAGGCTCTTTCTCGGCACCAACCACCACAAGATTCAGCGAGCGGAACATCTCTGGTTCTACGCGTCTCAAATAGTTTCTGAGAAAGGTCGGGGTCGCAAGCAGCACGGAGGCTTGGAAATCTTGAGTTAACTTGCCAATTTGTCTTGCGTCCAATGGGCTGTAATGGAAGGCGGCCCCCAGTGGCAGCACAAAAGGAGTCCACAGCGTGACGGTAAAACCGAAGGAGTGAAAAAACGGCAAAATGCCAATCAGGAAATCTTTCTCGGTTAGCGAAAGAGCTGTTTGTATGGAACTGATGTTTGCTCGAATGTTTTCATAGGTAAGCACCACCCCTTTGGGATCGCCCGTAGAGCCGCTGGTGAAGATGATTGTCAGAGGGTCGCTTGAGTTTCTTTCCCGCCCCGAACGAGGCTTACACAGCGCAGCGACCGAAGCAAACTTTGCCTGAATTGCGGACACTATCTTGTCCCATAAGCCCACTTGCTCACGGATGTCCTCCAAGTAGATGTAGGAGGTCTTGAGTTCCAGGGGAAACTTCTCCATCGCTTTGCGCGAAGTGATCACGTGGCGAATCTCAGCATTATCCAGGCAACGATTCAAAATTGCTGAGGTTGCGGTGTAATTGAGGTTTACGGCGGTGACCCCATCGAGAGCCAAAGCGAAGTTCACGACGGCTCCGGGCACCGTAGGTGGCATTAAGACGCCTACATTTTGCTCATCGACGCCCAAAGTCCTTCGCAGCACGCGGCGCAGGACTAACGTCCGAGTCAGCAGATCAGAGCCATTTAATTTAACGCCGGTCGAATCGGCAATCCGAAGGTTTTTCGCTCTCGCGCGGCACTCGACAACGAACTCGGCACACAGGTTCCAACTTAGATTCTTAAATACTGGCATGTTTGGGTATTGAGTTGGCGAACTTGACTCAGTGGACGGACGTTTGTTATATCACGCAAGGCCCGTCATCACACTAGTACTGGGGCTTAGGGCAATCACAAAAGAAGTTAACAAAAGATGAATCGCTTTACGTCCTTTTTAGCAGGAATCGTGGTGGGAGTGATTGGGTTGTACGGCAGCATGCACTTCTATGTTGTCCGATCCAATGATGGAGTGCAATTCGTTCGAAAAATTTCGCCCCAAGTTGCCTTTCCTTACGTCGACATACGCACATTCACGGTGACCGACTGGCAGAATCACTCGCAATTGGCGGCCGCGATGGCAAAAGCTGGCAATTCGAAAGTCTTTGGCCAATCGGCGTCCAATGCGGTGGGCGAAACGGTATCCAACGCGGTGGATAACTGGATGAACGACCATAATTGGAATCGCTAGCGGTCGTTGATCGCAGTTAGGGGAAATGCAGAGCTTGCGGCGTGTTTAGGGTGGTCTATGCGGGGTTGAAATCCCGAACTGGAGATCCGAAAAGCTTCTGGTGTTGCGCGTTGATAGCCCTTGCGGTAGGGACAGATATTGGTAGATTAACCCCTCCAAAAAATGGGAGCGTAGCTCAGTCGGTAGAGCATCGGACTTTTAATCCGTGGGTCGCGCGTTCGAGTCGCGCCGCTCTCACTTTTGTTTTCTTTTGTATTCGGCTGGTCTCACACCACCGTTTTCGTGATGTGTCGCGGTTTTTCAAGAATGAATGCGACCACTCGTCTTTCCGGAATTTTGATTCCGGGGAACTAAGCACTTGTTGTAACGCGTCCGTCAGCGAGATTTCCAACTCGATTGAACAGGCTCGGTGGGCGTGCGACGTGCCGGAACATGCACAACCTGCGACAATAGTTCGCAATACCAACTTCAGGCGGGATCTATTTGCAGGCACTGCCGCCTAAAAGCCGACACGCCTGCGGAAGACTTAAATGGGCCTAAAGGAGGGACTGCCTACAAAGTTGAACGGTATTGCGTTTAGATGAAAAGCCTGTCGTAGGCTTCCATCATCAAAGTTTGAGATGCAACCTCAACTTTTACGGATCATGTCGATTAAGTCTTCCGTGGATAGTTTGGCAGCACTGTGCGACCCATCTAGGATTCCTGCGACTAAATCTCGCTTGCTCTCATGCAGCTTGAGAATCTCGTCCTCAATCGTGTCCTTGGCGATGATGCGATAGACCATCACGGCCTTGTCTTGTCCGATTCGGTGCGCACGGTCAGTCGCCTGATCTTCCACGGCCGGGTTCCACCAAGGGTCCATGTGGATCACATAATCGGCTGCGGTTAAGTTCAATCCGGTGCCGCCAGCCTTCAGCGAAATCAAAAATGCTGTCGCATCACCATTTTGGAACCCATCCACTTCCGTTTGCCGTTTCGCCGCCGGGGTCGATCCGTCTAAATAACGATAGCTGATCTGTTCCTGCTCTAGCATTTCACGGATCAAGGCAAGATGTTGCACAAACTGACTGAAGATCAATACTCGGTGCCCCTCCTCCTTCAACTCCTGCAGTTTCTCGGCAAGTTGTTCCAGCTTTGCAGACCGATCTTTCCAAGTGTCATGCACAATCCGTGGATGACATGCAATTTGCCGTAGTCTAGTAAGCAATGCAAGGATCTTGAAACGCTGATCTTGGATGTCAGGCAATTTGGCAATCGAATCCAACTCGCCCATTGCGGATTGGCGAACCGAGTCGTAGATAGCTCGTTCGGCTGGCGACAATTCCACGTACAGATTCATTTCAGTTCGCGGCGGCAGGTCTTTGAGGACTTCTTTTTTCGTTCTTCGCAAGACGAAGGGTTTCAGTCGTTCGCGCAGTGCCATTTGCCTTTCAGGATCTTTGCCTTTCTCAATTGGAGCCGCAAATCTCGTGCGGAAATTTTCCCAACTGCCAAACACGCCTGGAGCGACGACCTTGAATAAGCTCCACAGTTCGCCAAGATGATTTTCCACCGGGGTACCGGTCAGGGCGATCGTCCAATTCGATGGAATCGCTGCGATAGCCAACGACGTTTTGCTGCGTCCATTCTTGATCGCTTGGGCTTCGTCCAGCACCATGCTAGACCATTGCACCTCCGCTAATTTTTGGCTGTCGCGAAGCGCTAAGCCGTAGCTGCAGACGACTAAATCGTTAGCACCGATCGAGCTCAGGAAATCGCCGCGGTCGGTTTCGCGATAAAGATGCACGTTCATTTCGGGTGCAAAATTCTTCGCTTCCCGAACCCAGTTAAATGCGACGGAAGTCGGAGCGATCACCAGGGCTGGTCCTTCATGGGCGCGATCCAGCAGCACGGCAAGTGTTTGGACTGTTTTTCCCAGTCCCATATCGTCGGCCAAGACTCCGCCCACACCCCATTCGGCCAATCGCCTGAGCCATTGGAAGCCTTCGAATTGATACTCCCGTAGCGTAGCGTTCAATCCCGCGGGCAACTGAGGATCGATCGTTTCAGCACGCTCTAGCTTTTCCAGGCACTTGTTCCAGGCTCGAGTGCTTTCGAAATGGAACAACTCGTTCAACTCGCGCAGGTGAACCGCGGATGTCTTATCAAAACGCAGTGTCCCTCGGTCTTGATGGGTGGAATCGTCCAGACGACGCAGTCCGTTCCGCAGATCGTCTGAGATCCGAGCCCACCCCTGGTCACCTATGCGAACAAAGTTGCCTTGGACTTGATTCTCGGCCTGCTCACGCAAGCTTTGTAGCAGGCTGGAAATCTCAATCGACGTTTGGCCGTTGTTCCATTGACCACTTAAGTTGAACCAGTCTCTTTTTTGTCCGATTTCGACTCGGACATTGTTGGAGCTGATCGTGCCCAGGATACGCAACGGCTCTTCCGAAGTCTTGTCCCACAGCACTTCACATTGCAGTTGTTCTGCTGGCGTGGTTTGGATTCGCTCAAGTAACTGGAAGGCTGTCTCGAAGTCATCAATGGTGCCTTGGTGTTCTCTGGGATTCAGTCCAAATGCGGTCAGTGTTTGCTGAGCGAGCTGGATTTCCTTTCGATAGGATCGCAGTAGTTGATATGGTTTGCCATCTTCTAGACCTTGGATAACTGACGGGCCTTTGGCAGGACGTCGCATCGTCCCTAAGGTGTCTTTCAATCGAATACCATAATCCAGTTGTCCTGTTTTTCGCGAACGGAGCAGCAGCACGGCTTTGGGATTGTCATCTCGTTTGGGGCCATGAGTCGACTCGGGTAACAGAAGACCGATGGTACGTTGTGCGGCGACTAGCTTGGGCAGAAGCGTTTCAAAGTGTTGAGCAGGAATGGGAGGCAATCCAATGACAGCGGAGACCACGTCGGTCGTGATCTCGTCGGACTCCCAAAATTGAATTTCAAGTTTGTTTGTATCCAAACAGACCACACCTTCATCTTCAATTTCACAGTCTTCCGCTGAATAACAGAGGCCATTGGAGTAGAAACTTGGGTGGTAGCAATCTTGCTCAAGTTCGAAGGTTATATAGACATCGGAGCGAACGACTTTTGCGGGCACACTATTGATAAGAGCTTCTTCTGAGCCTTCTAGGGCTGCCGCCACTTGGGTGAGCGACAGGTAGGGTGAGTCATAGTAGTTCTCTGGCATTTCAATCAGACTAGCAATTTGCTTAACTTTCTCGCTCAAGTCCTTTCGCATATGCAGCGAGTCTAAAGAGAGGGCTTTACCTTTGGTCCAACCGCCCCCTTTCTTGCGCGGCGTTTGCAAAATCGGGATGACTTTCCATTCTGAAGAGCAAGAAAAATCCCAAACAACTCGTCCGGTAGGCGCAGAGGGCTGGAAGTCACCCAGACAATCGTCCGGTTCCATAGAAAGTAAATCTGCTTGGCCGAGTTCGAAGTCGAGTAATGAAGCGACCTGCTGGACATCAAAGTAAGCGAAGCTAGAAAGCGCCGGTTTTTTTTGATCAGGATCAAAGTCCGAGTTTTGAATCTGCTTGTTGAGCGCAGACTTGTTGTCGTTCAGTAATCGGACAATGTGGGATACAAAAAGATAGCCGTGAGGGCAAGGATATTGACCGTCGGAATCTTCACAACTGCAGCCACAGGGGCTGTTTTCTCTAGCGTCTCCCTTGATGAACCGAGCGAACACAGCGTGCCTCTCTGTTCCGACAACCACTCGGCCGCAGACCATCCCGTCCTTGAAAACGGAATCAATATCAACCGTCGCCTTAAGTTTTTGGGAATTGGTTCGCGACTGCTTCGGGAAAGCCCCCTGCAACATTTCATAATTGCTCAGCCAAATTGATTTGGTGGGTTGGCTGATTGCTGTTTTCATCGCAGCGATCCGCGTTAACGGGACGTCATCATCTAAAACTTGTTGAACCAGCAATGGATCATCCATAAGAGCCGCAAGAGGATTTGGCGATGCTGTTGCGCGTTTGCCGCCAAAGATGGCTCCCAATGCTGCGGACAAAGTATTTCGGTCAATTGGAGAGCGGCGATTTGGTTGGTTCTTCATGAATCCTTGAGACTCCGTGTGCAGTTGTGACTTTACAGCCACTCGCTGGTGAAATTCGTTATTTGCTCCAGAGGCCTCAATTTACCCAAAGTTGCTGAATTCGAGAACGTCAGTTTCCCGGCATTCTGCTCGAAATCGAAATCGCTTTCGATCACATCGCGTCATGGTTCGATGTGGCTCACTTGAACTCTTTGCCGACACCCAGCGAGATTGGTGAAGTTGGTCAAGCGGTGCTGAACCCAAGATGGTCTGCTTCCGTCATCAAGTGATCATTTTCTTTGGTTTCCTTTGCCCAGACATTCATCAATGTTAGTTCCGCGTCGCCCCAGATCGTTGCGAACGCTGCATCGGCGGCATCTCGGCCAGCACCGATACGAACCAAGCCTGCCGGTGGGGCAAGCTTTGTCGGGTCAAACAGGTACCATCGGTCGCCAAGATACGCTTCAAAGAAGCCATGGAAATCAGGTGGCTTCAAACGACAGGCATATCCAGAGATATAGCGTGCAGGCACGCCTAGCGCACGACAAAACGCGATTGCCACGTGAGCAAAATCGCGGCATACTCCTTTGCGCTGGATCAGGACATCGCAGGCTGTGGTGGAAAGCGTCGTTGTGCCTGCTTGGTACGTGAGTTTCTTGTGCGCCCACTGGCAGATGGCGTTTACACGATCAAAATTCGCGGGCAATCCACCAAACAATTGCTCCGCATAATCAGTCAGTTTGTCCGACTCGCAGTATCGACTTTGATTTAAATAGATCAGCACTTCTGCTGGAATGAAAGCGTAATCCAACTGCTCAACGGTTTTTGTCGACTCCATCGCCGCCGCCAATCGCACCGTGGCGTCGTACTCGATCTTCAGCGGACCTGGGGGCACTACCAAGCGATGGAATCGGTTTTTCGCTTGTCCGATCTGGCATGGTACCGCATCCACTTCGGGAGTCACTCGCAAAGACTCCTGCAAAACTTCCTGATGTTCTGTCCTTGCACAAGCAATGTTCAGCAACAGTACCGTCGGTTTGGCAACCTGGTACTCCAATAAGCAGCCTACCTCAATAGGGGCTAACTTCAGTCTACTCATGCATCGCTACCTTTCTGTTGGGAATCAACGGGTCTAGCCAGCTTTTGGAAACGCTTTGAAGTGTCGCTGCCATGGCATCATGCCAAGTTTGAGTGATCGCTTGAAGGTCACTTTCCTGAAAGCGTTGCTGCCTAAATTCAGTTTCATCGCTTTGCATGATGGCCATATCGATTGGATAATCGACGTCGGTCACGCTAGTGGCTGTCATGTCAAAGGCCAACAGAGATAGCGTTGCGGCTTGGGCCAGCGATGTTTTGCAAGTCAGATGTCGATCCAAAACCGCGCGACCATTGGGCGTGCGACCGATGACAAAGTAAGGTGAATCGTCGTTGACTTCGATCCAGTTACCTTCGGGGTAAATCAGAAACAAAGTCGGATTGGGGTCGTCTCGCAGTCGACCTCCGATGATCGCATGCAAATTGAAGCTTAAGTTCCCTTGGTGCAGTGCTTCGTAATCTTCCGAGCGGACACGTCGCAATTGTTCGCCCAAGACATTGGCCACTTGGTACAACCGCGTGAAAGAACCTTCGCTGCTGGACATCGCTTCTTCACCGTAGATCAGCATCTTGTCGCGAATGCTCCGCAGTCCGCTGGTCATCGTAAAAAACGATCCTCCAGCAGCAAGATGAAGTGCGAGTTTCGCTTTGCTCAGTCGCTCGCCGCCTTTGACGATGCGTGTGTCCGCCAAAGCGACAATGCCGTCTTGAACTCGCGTAGCAATACAGAATGTCATTCCGGGCCTTTATCTAAAACACGATCAAATGGATCACTCGGTTATAATCTACGACACGCGTGAAAAGTCAAACGCTCTGCCCTATTCTTTTTGGTCGAGCGAACCTTCTTGAGCCAATGACGACTTGATTTGAGCGATTCGGTCTTGTAACAACCGATACTCTGGAGCTTGCTTGACTAGCGAGAGTGCGGTTTCAAAGCAGGCTAGCGCTTCAGTGAATCTCCCCGCGCGGCGCAACAATTCGCCCTTAGCCGAATGCAAGAGATGATAATCGGCCAGACTTTTTTCAGAAACAATTTTTTCAATCACAGCTAGACCCGCTTCAGGGCCTCGCTGCATCGCGACTGCGACCGCTTGGTTCAGCTCTACAATCGGCGATGGTTGCCATCGCTTCAGTAAATCATACAACGCGACAATCTGCCCCCAATCCGTCTGATCAGCAGATGGGGCGTCAGCATGAACCGCGGAAATCGCTGCTTGCAAGGTGTAGCTGCCAAAGCGACGCGAGGCCAACGCTTGTTCGACCAAATGAAGGCCTTCCCGGATCAGCGCTTGGTCCCAAAGCGATCGGTCCTGTGCTTCTAACAGAATAATCTCACCTTGCGGCGTCGTACGAGCCGGAGTTCGCGATTCATGCAGCAGCATCAATGCGAGTAACCCCTGCACTTCCGGCGCGGGATGCAACTCCAGCAGCAATCTACCCAATCGGATCGCTTCGCTGGCAAGCTCGTTGCGTGTGTGAACGGGACCAACCGACGCCGAATAACCTTCGTTAAAAACCAAGTAGATCACCGATAGCACAGCGTCTAAACGCTCAGGCAAATCCGCTAGGCTCGGGATCTCGTAAGGGATCTTCGCTTCACGAATCTTCGCTTTGCCGCGCACAATCCGCTGCGCCATCGTCGACGTGGATGTGAGAAAGGCGTTGGCAATCTCTTCGGTGGTTAGACCACATATTTCTCGCAATGTTAAAGGCACTTGGATGCTGGGATCGATCGCGGGATGGCAGCAAGTGAAGATTAATCGCAACCGGTCGTCGGTGACATCGTGCTGTGTCCCCTGCTGATTGCCTTCTTGAATCGCCTCCATCCTGGCCAGAATGTCAGGCTGCATTTGCCTAAGTTTTGCTTGGCGGCGAACCAAGTCGATTGCCTTAAACTTGCCTGTCGATACCAACCAAGCGGTTGGATTGGCGGGTTGGCCTTCGACCGGCCACTGTTTTAAGGCCGCTGCAAATGCTTCATGCAAACACTCTTCGGCAAGATCAAAGTCTCCTACCAAGCGAACTAGCGTAGCAAAAACTCTCCTTGCGTGCTGCGTGTAAATCTCGCTGATACTGGTGTCAGTCATCCGAGTTCTTTACTAGCGGTTGGATCAATTCAGGCCCCTGATTCCTTGCGTTGCTTACCTTAGAAGAAACTTCGATAGCCATTAAGTCGTCATTGGCAGGCGGTCTTGCAAACTTCAACATATCGTCAGCCTCGAAGGGTTGCTCGCTGAGCCATCGTTGCCGCTGCGGTTCATCCATGAGCAACAAGGGCATACGGTCGTGCAGATATTGATACTTTTCATTGGCGGTTGTCGTGATGATACTGACCGATCGCAAGGGCGATTCAGGGTTTTCCGCCAGATGCTTATTGTCTTGCCAAATCCCAGCGAAGAAAAAAGGTTGCTGATCGGCCCGAGTGATCCAATGAGGACGCTTGGAGCCATCTGGCATCTTCATCCATTCGTAATAACCGTCAGTCGGGACTAAGCAGCGGTTGGTCTGAACGATTTTCTTGAATGTGGGCTTTTCCAAGATGGTTTCGCTGCGTGCATTAATCAGCTTGGCTCCCTCAGCCTTCGACTTGACCCAAGCTGGCAGCAGTCCCCAGAACATTTTTTGGCATCGCAGGTGATGGTCCGTGCTGCAAGCTACCGTCCAAATGAATTGCGTTGGAGCGATATTGTAACTGGGAGTGATCGATGACGGTACCAGATCGATCGGGTCTTTGAATAACGAGCCGATCCAATCTGCGAGATTGCTTTTTAGCGTGAATCGACCGCACATGAGAGCATGGAAAAGGGATAATCAGCGTTTGGGCTCACTCCAGTGTAATCGCTCGCGTGATCAGGGGCCAGAATCGAAGCACTCCAATTGTGGCACTGGCACCACAGGCCAGCAAAACTGCCCCAGCGGCTACATCTTTCGCATCGCGAACCAGCGGATGATACTCCAACGAAATACGATCCGCGAGTCTTTCCAACGCGGTATTAAACAGCTCTGCGGTTAATACTATTGCGATGCACAATACCAGCCAACACCAATCGTCCCAGTCTGCACGCAGTAGCAAAGCCAGTGTGCTCACCGCAATCGCGACTAAGATTTGGAAGCGGAGATGCGATTCCGTCGCGATGCCATGGCTCAGCCCTCGGACAGCGACCGCGAAAGCCTTTATCTTCAGTGCCATGGCAGATTTCGTTGGAGCTTCAGCAATAAGCTAAAACTCATTGCTGCTTTGTTGCGGAACTCTTCAGGCTACTTTGCGGAGCGAGCCTGTATGGAAGTATTGATCGATCGCTTCCACGACCCGATGTTGCTCTTCGATCGCTAGCTCCGGATAAATCGGGAGATGAAGAATCTCGCGAGCTGCTTTCTCGGTGTGAGGCAGACTGCCGGCGGTGTACCCCAAGTGCTTAAAGCATTGTTGCTGATGAAGCGGAATCGGATAGTAGATCTCGCAACCAATATTTCGTGCTTGCAAGTACTGCAGCAATGCGTCGCGACGTCCTTCATGCACGCGAACTCCGAACTGGTTGTAGACGTGAAACGCCTTGACGTCTTGGCTAGGCAGATCGCATACATCGTCCAAATGGTTTGCGGCGAAAAGCGTTCTGTAACGAGCCGCGTTGGATTGACGAGCCCGGGTGTAGCTGGCTAAGTGATCCATCTTGACACTCAGTACGGCCGCTTGAATGGTGTCCAGTCGCGAATTGATGCCAACCTCACGATGATGGTAACGTGGCTGCATGCCATGTGCGGCAAACAATCGCAGTCTGGCTGCAGTCATATCGTCGTGGCAGGTCAGCATGCCGCCGTCGCCAAACCCACCCAAGTTTTTGGTTGGGTAGAAACTTAAGCAACCGATGTCGCCCCAAGCACACGCAGGTTTGCCGTCATAGCGAGCGCCGATGGCTTGCGCAGCATCTTCGACCACAGCGATGTTCTTGCGTGTAGCAAGATCGCATAGTTGGTCCATGGCGGCGCACTGGCCGAACAAATGCACCGGAATGATCGCCTTGGTCTGCGATGTAATCAATGATTCCACATGCGAAACGGAAATGTTGTAGGTGTCGGGTTCTATGTCTGCAAAAACAATCTTTGCGCCTAAACGCTCGACACAGGAGGCTGTTGCAAAAAATGTAAAGCTAGGCAAGATAACTTCATCGCCAGCCCGCACATTCAACGCCATCAGTGCCAGCAGCAAAGCATCGCTGCCAGAAGCACAACCAATAGCGTGCTTGGTCTCGCAAACCTCAGCGACTTTGCCTTCAAGCTCGGTGACTTGAGGGCCATGCAGGAACCTGCCGCTGTCCACGACGGCCGTGATTGCTTGCAGGATTTCGTCGCGCAGCGCTTGGTTGCCGCGATTGACGTCAAGAAGTGGAACGGGATTGGGTTTTAGAGAAGTGTTCATGAATGAAAGCATCCTTGCTTGTTCGCGGCAGGCATTGAAAAGTATCGCGGCAGCCACATGTAGAATTACTTGTTGGAATCTAAGCCCCCTGCTTGCTCAGCGTCAAGAGAGGTTCCAGAAAACCACGCAACCGCTAAATCTCCGCTGCGATAACTACTAGGCCTGCAGGGGCGGACTGCACGTAGGAAAGCAGTCGATGTCGACCGAAAGAACGTGCGAGTTTTGCTGGCAGACTATCCGCGAAGTTTAGAACATCGCTACAATCTAAGGCAGCGTTGCATTGAACGAAACTTATCAAGGAAAACCACGTGTCAGGAAAACCGCCCCGCAATATTGGTGATTTGCTTCGGGAATTTCGCGAACATCGCGATCGAATGAAGCATGAGATGGCAAAGATTATCGTGGGGCAAGACGAAGTCATCGACCAGATTTTTGCTGCCATCTTCACCCGCGGACACTGCTTGCTGGAGGGTGTGCCTGGCCTAGCGAAAACGTTAATGGTCAGTACGCTAGCTAAAATCCTGGATGTTCAGTTCAAACGTATTCAATTCACGCCGGACTTAATGCCATCGGACATCACAGGCACCAACGTGTTGGATGAAGACGAACATGGTCGTCGGCAGTTTCGCTTTGTCGAAGGGCCGATCTTTACCAACATATTGCTGGCCGACGAGATCAACCGTACGCCTCCCAAGACCCAAGCGGCTCTCTTGCAGGCTATGCAGGAACGTGAGATCTCAGTTGGTACAACGACCTATGATTTGCCGGACCCATTCTTTACGATCGCAACTCAAAATCCGATCGAACAAGAAGGGACGTATCCTTTGCCCGAGGCCCAGTTGGATCGCTTTATGTTTAACATCAAGGTGGGGTATCCTTCGGCCGACGAAGAAGAACAAATCTTGACCAACACGATTCGAGCGGAAAAACCGGTTGCTGAAAAAGTGCTTACCGGCAAAGCGATTTTGAACATTCAAAAACTAGTCGCAGGGGTGGCTGTCACTGACTATGTCATTAAGTATGCCGCAGCCTTGGTCCGTGCAACACGGCCGCACGACAATGCGTCACCTGGCTTTATCAAAGAGCTATTGGACTGGGGCGCAGGGCCTCGTGCAGGACAATTCTTACTGGCTGGCGGTAAAGCGATGGCCGCTATGGATGGTCGATTCTCAGTCGCGATCGAAGACATCCGTCGCGTCGCGATTCCCATTCTGCGTCATCGCTTGGCGACGAATTTTCAAGCCCAAGCAGACGGTATGTCTACAGAGAAGATTCTAGAGCGATTGCTAAAGGAAGTACCTGAACCGGTCATTCCCAAGTATGCTGCCGCCCAAGAAGCTCCGCCAATCCAGTTGTAATATCGAAACTATCACGAGCATGGAAGCGGCTGTGCGACGCATTGAGCACCGCTTCGCGTACGACGTTTAGGTCCCTTTTCGTAATGAATCCATCGATTGAATCAAACGCTGATTGGGAGCTTTTGCGAAATGCGCAACGACAATGGGCCTCCCGCGATGTAAAAGCTCGCGTCGCTCCGCTGCGCATGCTACCCAGCATGCTGCAAAGCAATGCTGAAGCGATCTTTGTCCAGTTGGATCAACGAAATGCGCGTTCGCTGTCGCAGTTCATCTCGTCCGAATTGCTTTCGTTAGCGGCCGCGGCCAAATGGCATGTACGAAATGCCCCGTCTGTTCTCAAGCAGCGATTCACTCAACATCGCGGGCTCGACTTTTATCTTGGACGCATGCAAGTTGAGGTGATTCGTGAACCGTATGGGATCGTTCTGGTAATTGGAACATGGAACTACCCAGTGTTTCTAACGGGCGTGCAGATGCTCCAAGCTTTAGTTGCTGGCAATGCGGTTGTGGTGAAGCCCGCTCCCGGTGCTCAAGCAGTGACGCAGGCGTTAGCGAACTTGTTTATTGAGTGCGGTTTTCCTCGCGAGTTAATTCGTGTCATTGACCCGGCGGCGCAATCGGTCGATGCATGTCTGGAGGCGGGGGTTGATTTGCTGATCATGACGGCGTCGAGCAAGACCGGGCGCTTAGTGGCGGCCAAGGCGGCGGAGAAACTGGTGCCGGTAATAGCTGAGCTGAGTGGTTGTGATGCGATGTTTGTGCTAGAGGGGGCGGATTTGGAGAAAGTGGCCCGCGCGATTGCCTTTGGTTTGCGACTGAATCATGGAGCAACCTGTATGGCACCGCGACGCGTGTTGATTAACGAGCAACAAGCGAACCGCTTGGTCGAACTGCTCTTGACCCATATGCCTCAGCTCGCCGCGCGAAAGTTGCCTTTACCAACGCAGCAGTCCCTGCATGGCCTGTTGGAAAGTGCTACTAGGCAAGGAGCTGTGGTGACCGCGTTTGCTGGTGCGGAATCGATCGAGTGGAATTCGTTTGCGAGTGAAGCAGATGTATCCGCTGTGATCGTCGATCGCGTCGATAGGGCGATGGCTATCGCGCAAGCAGACATCTTTGCTCCAGTAGTTTCGATCTTAAGGCAGAAAGACGCGAGCCTGGAAACGTGGCTGCAGTGCAATGAGCAGTGTCCGTACGCTCTGACGGCAAGTGTTTTTGGCGATCCACAAACGGCTCGTCAATTGGCCACACGTATCAACGCGAGTATGGTCACGATCAATGACGTCATTGCACCTACGGTCGAGCCAAGTCTGAGTTTTGGCGGGCGTGGTGAGAGCGGGTTTGGCGTTTCGCGTGGAGCCGAGGGGCTTCGACAAATGACGCGGGAAAAGTCAATTCTGCTTCGCCAAGGGAACTTTTTGCCGCATCTGGATGCGCCTCATGCGTCCGATGATAACTTGATTCAAGGCCTTTTCGCTTGGTTGCACGGGCAAAATCTAAGGCAAAGAATCGCGGGAATTCGTCGAATGGTCCAAGCCGTGAAGCTCAAGAGCTTGTCAAAGTGATAAAAAGCATCATAACAGTACGTTGACAGTTGCGTGGCGAGCGGACTTCGAGATCGCACATTGTTAGGAACATGGGTTGAAAATGATTGACAAGCAACGAAGCAGTTTACGAGTCGGCGTGGTTGGAAGCGGTCTGGCAGGTTTGGCATCGGCCTGCACGTTGGCTGCACGCGGGCATCGCGTCACTGTTTTCGAAAAGAACGAATGGTTCGGTGGCAAAGCAGCGGTGCACGCCGAAGGTGGCTATCGATTCGATATGGGGCCAACCATTCTAACGCTGCCATCGGTCCTAAAACGTATCTTTGCCGAAGCTGGTAAGAATGTTGAAGAGTATCTGGACTTGGTTCGCTTAGATCCGCAGTGGCGATGTTTTTTCGATGACGGAGCTACACTGGACTTGGTCGAAAATACCAGAGTGATGCAAGAGAACTTGATCGCACTTTCAGGCCGCAAGGAAGTTGCCGATGGCTACGAACGCTTTATTGGTATCTCGCAAAAACTGCATGATGTATCCAAGAAGTTTTTCTTTTGGCGCAGCATCGGTGGGTTGGCCGACACGATGGATGTGGGAGGAGCCTTCTCTCTGGACGTATTGAAAGATGTTTTGTCGCTGCGAATGGGCAAATCGGTCGCAGGACTGGTTCGATCTTGCGTCAGTGACGAGCGTGCGGCTCAAATGATCGACCACTTTACTCAATACGTAGGTTCTTCGCCCGAAGCCTCGCCGGCCGTACTCTGCGGGATTGCTCATATGCAGACCGAAGAGGGTGTCTGGTACCCGATCGGCGGAACACGTGCTGTGCCGGAAGCTCTGTACAAGTTGGGCCAAGAGTTAGGCGTTGAATATGTCGCCAACGCGGAAGTTGCGACGATCAACCGTGACAGCCAGCGAGTTCAAGGCGTGACGTTGAAAGATGGCCGTAGCTTCGAATTCGATGCCGTCGTTAGCAATTGCGATGCAGTCAGAACGCATACGGAATTGATGACCGGTTCGCCCGCTACGGGTCGCTTTAACAAACGACGCAAATACGAGCCCGCTTGTTCAGGCGTGGTGCTTTACTTGGGTTTGTCGCAGCGGTACGACCATTTGCTGCATCATAACTTTGTGTTCTCCAAGGACCCGCACGAAGAATTTGAATACATCTATCGTCGTGGTGAGCCCGCGCCGGACCCAACCGCCTATGTTTGTGCTCCAGCCGCAACCGAACCAGCCGTTGCACCGGAAGGTGGCGAAGCGCTGTATATCTTGGTGCACACTCCGTATTTACGAGAGCATCACAACTGGAGCGAGATGTTGCCGAAATATCGCGAAGTGATTCTCGATAAACTGGAACGCACCGGAAAAATGGTCGGCCTTCGCGATCGCATCGTAACCGAAGCGTCGCTAACCCCTGAAGGTATTCACAAGCGTTATCGTGTATTGAACGGCGCGATTTACGGATTGGCCAGCCATGGTCGATGGCTGGGAGCATTTAAGCCCGCTAATCGTAGTAAGGACCTGAAAGGGTTGTACTTGGCTGGCGGTGCCGCTCACCCTGGACCTGGGATGCCCATGGTCATGATGAGTGGCTGGATCGCAGCGGATGTAGTTGATCAAGATTCCAACAAGCTGGCGACGACTGCAGCGCACTAATCGATTTGTTTTCCGCTCATGCCGAAGCCAAAAAACGAGTTGCTCCAACGGATAGATTGGTTGTACAAAGGCTTTGTATGGTATGCCAATCGTATGGTCCGGCGGTCGTTTGAAACGATGGCTGTCGATGATTCTGCGTTTCGAACTCGGACCATTCCGGCTGATGTTCCGGCACTCGTTTTTGCCAATCATCCTTCCTGGTGGGATCCGATCCTGGCGATCTTGTTGCACGAGTTTGTATTTCCCGAGCGGATGTTTTATGCACCGATCGATGCGGAAGCGCTGAAGAAGTATGAAGTCTTTCGCAAGTTGGGTTTTTATCCAACACAAATGAATTCTCATACGGGGGCTGCCAGTTTTCTGCGTTACTCCAAAGCAATTCTCGATTCCAAGAAAGCCGCAATTTGGCTTACTCCCGAGGGACAATTCACCGATGCGCGTGATCACTCACGACCACTCATGCCTGGGTTGGCACACCTGTTTGTCTCTCAAAAACAAGTTGTAGCCGTGCCCTTGGCAATCGAGTATCCGTTTTGGAACGAACGTTTACCGTACATGCTGATGCGATTGGGTCAGCCGATCTTCTCACAAGATCTGGAAGGGAGATCGAAACCGGAAGTCTCTGAATTGTTGGCTCAGCAGTTTCGAGCTAATCAACAGCAGCTTAGAGAACTTGTGCTTGCGCGTTCGATGGCCCCATTTCACCGAGTGAAGCAAGCTACTCAGCGGCCAGGAAACTTGTACGATGTAGCCAGAATGACCAAGGCGATTTTTAAACGCCAGTCGATTCGGCTTCGTCATGATGATCAATAACATGCTTCACCTCTGGATTAGTATCGCCCTGCTCTGCCTGGCTCTGTTGCCAGCAGTCATGGTCATCGCCAACCTTAAACGGTTTCAACGCGCAGGAGCCGTCGCGGAGATAAGTAAGAAGTCTGATTCTCAATGGCCCAAGATCAGCGTGCTTGTTCCGGCGCGAAACGAGGAGAAATCGATTCGCAACGCCTTGGAATCGATTACCAGGCAGACGTATCCCAACTTAGAGGTCTGCGTGCTGGACGATCATAGCGAAGACGCTACCGCTGAGATTGTCAGCCAGATTCAGTCACAGGTCAGTTTTATTCGACTACTGTCGTCCCAAGATTTGCCGAGTGGTTGGAATGGCAAGCAGTTTGCTTGTTGGCAGCTAGGGCAAGCTGCTACTGGAGATTACCTGCTCTTTTTGGATGCAGATGTGCGACTGCACCCAGAAGCGTTGAAGCTGGTTTTGTCGATACAACAGTCGCTTGATGTCGATTTGCTGAGCGGTTTCCCGTGGCAAGAAACGGAGACGTTTGCTGAGCGATTGCTGATCCCGATGATGTATTTGGTGTTGTTGGGATACTTGCCATTGGGTCGAGCTCGCAAAGACAACAGTCCTTCTCTTGCGGCTGGTTGTGGTCAAATGTTTTTTGCCAAGCGGGATCGATATCTGGAATTGGGCGGCCATTCGCTCATCTCCGCCTCTCGTCATGACGGCTTGTGGTTTCCGCGAGCGTTTCGAGCCAAAGGGGCCACCACAGATTTATTTGATGCGAGCGATCTTGCTGTGTGTCGCATGTATACGAACACTCGCGAGGTCAATGTTGGGCTATTGAAAAATGCGACGGAAGGTATTGCCAACAGTCGTTTGATTTACATTTTTACGGTGCTGCTACTCGGCGGTTTTGTGCTACCGTTCTTGATGTTCTTGCACAGCTTGTATTGGCAGTGGGAATTGTTGCCCAAGCTCATCTTGTGCATAGCGTCATCGCTCTCGTTCTTGCCACGCCTGCTGATTGCCCAGCGTTTGGAGTCCAGTTTACTGGGCGTGCTGCTCAATCCGTTAGCAGTAAGCTGGTTTGTGGCGGCGCAATGGGTGGCCTATATTCGATCGATACTTGGACTGAGTTCGCAGTGGCGCGGCAGAAGTACTTAAAGAAGGGCGGTGGTCTTATTCGATTCAGCCACCAGCGAAGCAAGCGGCGGCCGATCGTTGACCACGGGACCAAGCTCGACCGCTTCGTCGGCAATCCGTTGCGCTTTGAGGCGTCCCTCCCAGAATCTGCCCGTGCACTCATCGAGCTTATTGGCCATTCTTGCGATTGGTTCTGACAAAGCTCGCACGTCATGCTTTAGCGAACCAATCCTATTGCGAAGACTGGGCAAGAGAATGGGGGCAGGAGAATGGTCATGGATTCTATTCTACTGCCCTGATTCTCCTGCCAAAAGAAATTCGGTCGCTCTTCGCGCAACAATCCTATTGCGAAGACTGGGCACAAGGCCCAGTTTCGCGTCGATGCTTGCACCGCAGCGCGATCCAAATCCCACTGGCTTGCCCAGTGGATGGTTGGGTTTCTAGCTACACCAAAGAGCCCGCCAGAACGGGAATCCCACCGGCTCGTCCGGTGGATCGTTCGGCTTCTTGCTTTGCAGTAACGACTTTAGCAAGAAACGGAACGATCTCCTGGGCAAGCCAGGAGCATTAGTGGTAGAGGGGTCGTTTGTTCGTAGGCATGTAGCGAGAAACGTAACAATCTCCCGGACAAGCCGGGAGCATTAGAAAGACAGAAGACCAAGGCACAACGTTCGGAGATCGCGAGCTCTGAGCGACCGTTGGGCTTGCCCCAACGTGTCGCAATAGGATTGGTGTGCTAAACATGCCAGAGTATTGGCCGTAATGTCGCTGGGCACTGGTTGCTTGATGGACGCTGCGGTTGGCCCCTCATCCCCAGCCCTTCTCCCCTGAAGACAGGGGAGAAGGGAGCCAGGGGCGTGGGTGATCCGCCCCGCCCAGCTCACTTGATCCGTCACCGACACCAGGCGATTGCGATGATCCCAAGCCATCTCGCGGACATTACCATTAGAGATCTTGGTCCGACGAATCGTGTTCCCTTCGTTGTCGGAGATAGTCATAAGTCCCATCGGTGCTCAGCAACCGTCCTTTGTGCCTTAGCGTCTTTGAGTGAGACAAAAAGCAAAATTTCACACCAAGACGCAAAGCACACGGAGGAAGTCATTGCTGCGTCCACTTCAGTAACGACTCGCCAATATACAAATACGACGCGAATTCGGTCTATCCAATCTTCAAACCTCAAACTTCCCACTTCAAACTTTTGTTGGTTCTCCAGCCTTCGTGCTAATTCGGCCAAAACTACGTCCACAATTCGGCCCGTAACAATGATAATTCAAAGCGAAAACTCAAACATGCCAAGCTCAGTCTTGGCGTTCGGACTAGTGATTGCAATTGAATTAATCGCTTCACAAACTATCTGCGTGAGAGCATCAATTGAGGTGTTTGGACTCCGCTTACCGTAAAACCAATTGAAAAATCCAATTTGAGATATCGATAGCGAAACGTAATCGCCAACTTGGATGACACACACATAACGCCTTCCTTCAGATACCAACACAAACTCCCAACCATAAAAGGATCTTTGGAATAGCTGCTCTACTTTCAGTTGTGGATTTGCGGCGAGGCAGTCGCGAATTTTTGCCGCCAAGTACCTGCCGTGAGGAGTCTCTGAATCACTCGATTCAAACAATATAGAATCGAAGACGTCTAGCTCAACTCGGACATGACGCCCCACTCTCATATTGTCTCACTCCTTTACGCCGGAAACAATTACAATAATTTCGACGCCTTGCATCGCGTCTGCCATACCGTAGATAGGCGAGTTTAGCCACTGAGAAGTCGTATGCCCATTTAATGGAAACTGTCCAGGTAAGAAATTGTCACGGGACCAAGAGTCTCCCCCAGGGATGCGTACAGTTCTGCAAAAAGGATCACCCAGAGCATGTCGTTCATAGAATCGACCTTTGCTAATGTTCGTGGGGCGCATTACGTTGAATGGGCTTTCGATCAAAGATCGTGGCAAAACACCACCTCGATCTGACGCAAATCTTTGGGGAATAAAGTGATTGCCTTGTGATACCCTCGGTAGCGGCTCCATCAAACTTCTCGCTTGACGCGGCCAGTATCCTTGACTTCTATAGCGCTGATACTCCTGCATCGGAGTTCCTTGAGGGCTTATCCCAAGTCCTGGCTTAATTGTTTGGGCGATTCCGAATCCTGACAAACCCGCCATTCCTGTATTGAATGTTCCAGAGAAAATGTTTCCCTCTGAGAAATCTTCAATCGCCTGCGAGCCGCCATGGTAAACGCCGTAACCACCAATGCCTACTGCAATCGAAGTAGTGGCTGCACTAGGTAAGGCGCTTGCAACATATGGTGCCGCAACTGCGATGGTCCCACCCTTTGCAGTTGAGCATACCAGCCCTTTGTGGTAACTGATGCTATATGGTGTTTGATTCAAATCTATTGGACGGTCATTGTACATGTCATCCGCGACTTGCGAGTTATTCCACCAGATGTAAATGTTTGCGCCCACTGCACCGCCTAGAACGAACAGAGGAACTATCATTCCTGATGGGTCGGTGTATCTCGTCGATTGGTTAAATACATACCGATATAGATTCGCATCGCCAGCGGCAAATGAGATAGGGTCTTGGCTGAGCCATCTTCCGGTCTTAGGATCGAACCAGCGGGCGCGGTTGTATTGTAACTCGCTGTCGGTGTCCCAGTCGCGACCAGTAAAGCCGAAGAGCATCTGGATGCTGCCAGGAGTGCCTGCTCCTACCACAGTGCCACTTGCATTGCGATAGACTTCGCTGATGCGGTTACCAAACGCATCATAGTTCACATGCTGCCGAACAACTTTGCTGTTATCGACCACATCGCGCACACTGCCCAAGTGATCTGTTAGCGGCCAGAGCGTCGTGCCAGCAGTACCGCTTGCCGACGTGGCGCTCAACAGCGGACCATTGTTGGTCAAGAACTGCTCGTCCGCCAATAGCATGTCGACGATATCCGCATATAAGTAACGATTCGATAACCGAAGATTTTGTGCACTGCCTACGCCATCGGTATCTCTGAATTGCAGCAGCGCATGGCCTTCACTGTAAACCCAAGCCGTCTCCGAATCAATCGTCCCGTTGCCGTCCGCATCCAAAAGCTTACCGACTTTGTTATCAAACGCATCGTAAACATACTGAACGCTCTTCTGGATAGCGCCGCCCAGGCTCACTCGATCGGTCACCGACACCAAGCGATTGCGATGATCCCAAGCCATCTCTCGGACATTACCATTGGAGATCTTGGTCCGACGAATCGTGTTCCCTTCGTTATCGTACAGATAATTGTAAGTCCCATCGCAACTCGGAATCACGACTGCCCACCTATTGGACTTCGCTTAGGCATTCCTTGAAGCTGTCGCACAAGTACTCCATCGTATTGCTCGACATGCCGGCCACGTTGATTCGCCCTGTCCCCAAAATATAGATCGCTTTGTTCTCCTTAAGCCAAGCGGCATGCTTTGGATTCAAACCGGAATACGAGAACATTCCCTTCTGACTCAATAAGAAACTGAAATCTCGTCCGCAATCTTTCTCCTGCATCGTTGCCACAAAGCTTTTACGCATGCGATCGATACGATCACGCATACCATCCACTTCCTCGGTCCATTGTTGCTTCAATGTAGCGTCACCAAGAATCTCAGCCACAATAGCCGCACCATGACGAGGCGGGTTGGAATAGTTCGATCGCACGACGACCTTGCCTTGAGACAACGTCGCCTCGGCTGCCGCGTCATCTTTGCAGATGAACATCACCGCGCCGATACGCTCGCTGTACAAACCAAAGTTCTTGGAGAAGGAAGCGCAGACGATCGCTTCTTCGCTAGAGTTCAAAACTGACTTGAGACCCATTTGGTCTGCTACCAGCCCATCACCAAAACCTTGATAAGCGAAATCAATCAGCGGAATCATCCCCACTTCCGCGATGGTCTCCCCGATGGCTTGCCACTGCTCCATCGTCGGATCGATGCCAGTTGGATTATGGCAGCAAGCGTGCAAGCAAATCATGTCACCACGGTTTGCGTTGTTCTTCAGAAAGCTTACCATCGCATCGACATCTGCAGAGATCTTGTCAGCTCCTAGATACGGATGCGTTTGGACATTTAACCCCGATGTCTCAAATATTGATTTGTGATTTGCCCACGTAGGATCGCTGATCCAGATCCGCTTACTGGGCGAAAACTTGCTCAAGATGTCGCTTGCAATTCGCAGCGCACCGGTACCACCAGGGCTTTGCAACGTTGCGACTCGGCTCGCTGGTATGTCGGTTCCCAGCGTTAGCTGGGTAACTTGTTTGGTGTATGATGCCAAACCATCAATGCCGAGATAGCCTTTCGTCTTTTCACTAGAGAGCAATTTTGCTTCGGCAGCTTTGACAGATGCCAGTACCGGAGTCAAACCTTGGTCGTCCTTAAATACACCTACCGTCAAATTAATTTTGTTGGTGCGTGAATCTTTCTGAAACTCCTCGGAAAGGCCGAGGATGGAATCAGGGGGTGCGACTGGTAAGCTTTCGAACATGGCAAATGTAATAGAAAACGAGTAAAACGAAGACGGAAATCAAGGATACGCAGGCACCCAAGGTTAATCCGGGCGTAAAGTACGTCAATTTAACATCCTTCACCGTCGCGGGAAGGTGTACCGTCAACATATGCTGCTCGCTAAATTGTAGACGTGCCTGAGCGTTGTTAGCTCGCCAACCACCGTCTTGAAGAATGGGCAAACTTACAGTGACTTCCGAGTCGGCGGGCATTCGCTGGATTTGGATTTCGTCGTCCAGCAATTGCACTTGAATGTTGGCTGTCTGCTGGGATGGCGTAATGATAGGTTTAAGCCAGGCGAGTTTGTTTGCCTGCCGATACGCCTCAGGCTCCACGGATAGCTGTGCGTCGAAGGATCGGCCGGGCGACAGTAAGTGCATCTTGCCGACCAACTGCAAACGCTGGAATGCGGCGACTTCCGCTGCGGATCTGGGCTGCGAGCGAAACACTAATGAACGGGCTAACGGCTTTGAGTCCGCTGGGGCGGCAGACTTCCAATAAATGGGAATCTCCCCTTGCTGTGTTGTCCACACGGCCTGTGACGGAATCTGTATTGCCAAAGCTTCTGTAGGAACCGTTGTTGTCACCAGCCAAGCACAAAACAGCACTTGCGCAGAAGTAGCAATCAGCAATTGCCACCAGAGATGTTTTTGATCATGAGACCTGGATCGGTGCACTGCAACGGCCATCCACGCACAACAAATTGCCGTACAAACGCTGGCAGAGAGAATCAATCGCAAACAAGCGGCTAGATGGAACGCTCCGCACAGGGCATCCGATGGAACTGGTTGCGTATCGAGTAACCTGAACAACCATGTTCCTGGCTGCGCAGACAGGCAAAAGATCACGACCACTAAGTTCATTATTGCGAGGCTCAAAAGTGCCACCACCCAGCTTTGTGATCTCCGCCGCTTGACATAATGGTAATCCAGAAGCTGACCACCCAACATGCATAGCAGGATTATTGAGACGGTGAACCACTTCATAGGGAAACGAAAGCCATCGTAGAACGGCATTACCATTCGCAGGATGGAGTAGACGCCCAAGGCATCTCCCGTCGCTGCTATCGTACAAAACAGAATACCGACCACAAGCCAACGATTTTTGCGCAGGATGAGTTGTCTTCCGCCTGCGAAGATCGCTGCTAACAATAGCGAACCGATGTGGATCGACGGCGTCCACATCGGTGCGTGGTCCACCGCAGCCGCCCAGCGTGTGTGGCTGGGCGTGTAGTTGCCCAGAGCAAGCGGGGTGATCAAACTTGCTATGTCGCTCAATCGAAATGTAAATTCATGCGAGATACCTCGACTCGCAATCGGAGCAAGTCCACCTGCGTGTAGCCAGCGATACGTAGGAACTAATTGAATCGCCGCTAACAACGTCGCGGCTATGAAAGGGGCAGCTAGAAGTAAGAAGCCTTGCAAAAGATAAATGAAAGCCACGCGAGCTTTTGAAGTTGTTGAGAGGGCCACGCAGGTGCGTCGATGTCGCAACTTTTGCAAGACGCTGACCACTGCGGCAAGGACGATCGCGAGTATGGCCAGGTTATAAGGCATCTGAATGTCCCCGCCTAAATACATCGCTGTCAATGCAACCATTGTAAGTGTTTGCGTGGTAGCGAATGATCGTTTGCCAAGCGTAGAGGAACGGACTGCAGTAACGTAGTGATAGATACCCGTCATCGCCAGCGGGAGCCAAGCCGCAGATACCAAATAAGGTGGGTTGTAGATATAGAAGTAAACCGGGCCACTGAATGCATAACTGCAAGCCATGATGCCCGCGACTGGGGGAGAACGCAGAAAGATACGCGTGCTGGCCCAATACATACCCAGCCAAGCCAGCAGCAAATGGAATGCAAGAAATACGCCTATACTCTGCTCGATACCGATGCAAGGCAGCTTTAGTAGCAGCCGCGGTGGATAGAAAATCATGCTGGTCGGTTCACCGATGATCGACGCACCGGCGCGATCCAGAAAATTGAACTGAGGCCACAGCCAATCCGCGTAAGACCTATCGTGCAGATAGCTCCAAAGCGGATAGTAGAAATGAAGGGAATCGCGAAAACCCAGCACTTGGCCCTGAACCAACAGTGGCATCAGCAAGAAAGCGATCGGCAGCGCTGGCAACAATGCCCACAATGTCGTCCTTCTCGCGGCCGCGTATCGGTACCGAGGGCGATCGTGCATTCAAACTAATTGCGTTCCGCAACGTACTTCCGCATGCGCGCTCGAACTAGCGCCTTGTCCTTGATGGCGGCTAAAGCAGGCTGGTTGGATGGCAAAGCCAATGCGGTTCGAAGCTCTTCCTCCGCGTCAGCCAGCTTGATGGTCGAGGGCGACTGCATTTTATCGGTGAGAACGGCGACGCCTTCGGAGGTGACTTGAACGAACCCGCCATCGACATAGTAGCGGTCAGTCTTGCTGCCGGTTTTGACTTCCATGATCCCATAACCCAGTCGACCGACCATCGGCGAGTGCCCTGGCAGGATACCAATTTGTCCGTCGTACAGCGGCAGATTGACGGCGTCAGCCACCAAGTCGAGTTCGGTTTTTTCTGGAGTGGTAACGGTGCAGCGAATTTGAGCCATGGAGAGTACCCTTAAAGTATGGACGTGAGGCCCTATGGTAACTTCTGGCCGTAAATGTTTGTAGACCCAGCGTCAGAAAACTTCCTAAGCGGGCATTTCCTGGGCAAATTGCCGCAGGACACTGCTACCGTCGTCCATTTCCGCGATTTGGCGCGGGTGGCGGGGGCGTAAATTGCGCTTGGTCATTCCCGGGCTGATCGTTGGGCTGTTGGCCTTGGTTATTGCCTGGTTTTTGCATCCCCAGCAGAGCTTGCAGAGCTTTCTGCATCGATTCGTTGTTGGCCGTACCAGGCAGTTTGACAACTTCCATCGAACCGGCTGGTTTGGCGGCTTCGTCAAGCTGTCGCACCATTTTCACGATCAGTTCTAGCAAGCTTTTGCCTTGAGCGGACACTAAGACAGAGTTGGTAACGCGGTCGACACCCAGCGACAGTTTGCCTTCGAAGGTAAAGTTGACCGCTCCATTGCGAACTACATCTTCGTCGTTATCCCGTTTGGCTTCGCCACCGCCTCCCCCTGCTCCACCTCGCTGCTGCTGGAAGGCTTTGTCATTAGAACTTAACAGGTCACGGTAGGCATCTTTGATAGTCTCCACAATCGCGTCGGCTTTGGAGTAATTTACGCGGACCAATTCTGTGTATCGCAGATCTTTGTCCGACGTTTTGGCAGGCGTGTCCCATAACTTAATCAGATCCGAGATCAACTCCAGTTGTTGCGCATCGGCATTGCGGACAATCACGGTGTTGGTGTCGGGATCGTAGACGAACCGCATTTTCTTTTTACCGCTCAGTTGAGGGTCTTCCTTCTTTTTGTCCTGCGGCCGGTCGTAAAAATAGTAAACACTTCTGGAACCAGTTTCTTGGGCTTTGTCTTCATCGCTGAAGTAGTCTTTAAGATTCAAGACGATCCAGCTTGCACGTGTGTTTTTGATTTGAAAAACGGTAAATGGTTTGTTGGGCGGCGGTTGCTGCAGCATGATCTCTTCGAGCAGATCAAGGGCTTTGGTGTCGTCGCTGCGTACAATTAGATTGCCATTCTCGTCAAAGCTAATCGAGATGGGCGGTGCGGACTGTTTCGCATTCTGACTAGTCAGTCCGGTTGCTTGCGTCGTTTGCTGGGAAGCCTGAGAAGTCGGGCCGTGCGGTGACTGGTCTGTGTTTTCATCGTTTGGCGCGGCGACCAGAGTTGAGGTCCGCAACTTGGAAGATTGAGTGATCTTTTCATTGTTGGGGTCAGCGTTTGGTTGGGCTTCAGGCTGGGCATCGCCATCTTTGGCGTCTGGCGGTGGCGCGCTCGGGTCGGAATTGGGCGTCGGCTTTGGCTGCTCTTCATTCTTTGGCTGCTCTTGCATGGGCGTTCGAAACTCATCCTCGCCCGGCAAGATCAGCGGTGAATCGGAGATTTCATTCCAGCGTTGCTGAAGTTTTTTGAGGTATTCCAAAGTATCTGCCGATCGGTTTGCTTCGATGACTCGGACGCGGGAAGTAAAGCCTGTAGCGGGCGGAATCTCGCCTAACTTGATCAGTAACTTGTTGATCTCTTCTCGCTCCATGTCATTGGCCCAAACCAGCAATTGATTATCGCGGGAGTTTGCACCGACACGGAACTTGTCCGTTTTTCCTTTGTCTTGTTGATTGCGATTGCGCGAGCCATAGTAGTAGTTGTAATAGTCGTAGCTGTTGTTGTTATTGCTCTCTTCCTCTTGTTCCACGCCCATCAGAAAGCGGATAGTGCCAGCTACTTCCTCGGCGTCCAAACGACGCAGTTGGACCACTTCGAATTCTCGCGCAGAGCCATCCAAACGTTCGATGACTTTACCAATCGCATAGTGATCGGCTAGTGATGCATATGCGATGACGGCTTTGTTCTTCTCATCGACCTCCAGTCGCGTCGTTGGCTCGAGCGCGTCCATGGCCAAGAGGCTTGTGACTAACTGCTGGGGGTTCAGTGATGATAGTCGATAGACCTTCATCCCATTGAGCATCGTTTGCAGGTTATCGTTGGCTTCGGAGGGAACATCCACCCGCTTAATGAACGATTCGATGATAGCCAGTTTATCGGGTGGAGCGTGGACGATGATGCTGTTTTGTCGTTTGCTGGCCACCAGGAAAACGTCGGTTGGTCTGGGCGGTCGCTTGGCTTGCGCATTGGCGTTGGGATCACCTCCGCGTTGCTGCATTTGTTGCTGCATCTGTTGCATTTGCTGCATTTGCTGTTGGAACTGCTGCATTTGCCGTGGATCGCTCAGGTCAGGCATCGCGTTTTTCTGCTGCCCAAGAAACACTTCCAATTGCTCTTTTACTTCCGCCGCACGAACGTACTTTAAAACAAATTCACTCGCTAATTGATTGCGAACGGCGGATGATTGCTCTTCTTCCAATAATTGCTGTATGCCTTGCAAGACGACCACCGCGTCCATCACCTCAAGTCGATTGGTCGTGGTCAGCGGTGTAATACGACCGTTGTTGCTTTTCAGATCTTTGATTTCCTCCGCAATGATTTCTGCCAGCAAGCTTTGCAAAGCGAAAGAGGTTCGTACGTAACGATTGGGTGGAAGCGAGCTGAGTTGGTGGCTGGGGATTTGCGGGACCAAGGCCGGATTGATACCCTCGGTCTTGGCTACCATCAAAACATCGCCTAACTCCAGCATCGTATAGCCACGCAGCAACAACAGGCGATTGACCAAGTCGCGAGTCTCCTCGATCGAATAAGGACGCGTTGTCGCCAAATTGACAAAATCGCCGGGCAACTCTTGCCAGTCGAGTGACATGTTGGAAACGCCGGCCAACCATCGTAGTAAATCTGGCCAAGGCTGATTTCGAAAGTTGAATTGAATCTTGCCGTCAGCGTCAGGCATGATGTTGAATTCTTTTCGATCCGGTGGCTCCGGCGGCGTCGTCGGTCGTTTAACAGGACCGCCAGCGGCGTCTGCCTGAGCAGGTGCTGCTGCGTCGGCAGGTTTTTCCCCTGGAGTTCCCGGTTGAGCCCCTGGTGATGGGGGCGTCGGTGCCCCAGGTGTCGCGTTAGGCTGGCCCGGACGCGGTGCCCGAACGACTTGCGTCGTGCCATCCGGCATCTTGATGATTTGATCTTGTGCTGCGACGGGAACTAGCGGGAAGGCGAAAGCCATCGTCGCAGTGACACCGATTAGCCGCTTTAATCGCTTGCCTAGTCCGATTTGCATTTCACGCATCGCCTTAGGCAGAAACATACAAATCGCTCGGGACAATATGCTCATGTGGGGTTGTCCAGAAATGAAGAGGTCTGACGAGACTTATGGTAAAGTACGAGCCGCAAAGATATTGGGTGTGTCCCGTATCCGCACACATTGTACTCGCCAAGCTGCCTGCTGTAAAAGAATGTCGAGATCGCGTTTGCAAATCTTCACTAAAATCTGGCGTTGGTCCGGAGCAAACAGGAATCCTAAGCAGTCGGACCAAGCCATGTGGTTGCCAAGCCGTGCGGTTGCCAAGCTGTGCGGTTGCCAAGCTGTGCGGTTGCCAAGCTGTGCGGTTGCCAAGCTGTGCCGTCACTGAACTGTGCCGCTAGTAGTGCGGCGGTTTCTCGTGAGGCAGAGTCCGGTTGGAGTCGACATGCTGCTGCAGAAACTCCTGCTCACGCCGAAGCTCCGTGTTTTCGCGTTCCAGTCGGTCCAGCGTCTTTCCCAACTGAATCACCACCGCATTCAAATCGTCGACGGTGGATTGCATGTGGGAAATCACAAACTCAAGCTGCTCGACGCGTTGTTCCAATGTCTTCATTAAACGATTCTCCACCACTGGTCACGGCTCAAATTCAAACTCATTGCCGTGGGTTCGATCTCACTAGCGAATCTTTTGGCATCCACGGGGTAGCCTGCCGTCGGCTTCAAATCCGCAATCTTACTCTGCCAAAAGTTATTTAAGCGTAGCATCAGTAGCTCGCGTGTCCACTTGGCAAAGATGGACGCTAGGCCGCATGGGGTCAAGCGATCGCCCTTCGCAAGAAAAGAGAATTCTTTGGGCAGTTGACTGGGCGTTACGTAGTAGCGACTGAGTTCCTTGGCTTCGGATTGGATTGCAAAGAACCATTCTGGCCAACAGTCTGACAGGGCGGCGACGTATTTCGAGCGTCCCCCATGTTTGTCGAAATACAGTTCGATCGCATCCAATGGAGTGGCCATCAAAGTCGCTGACTCGACGCTCATCAGTCTCGCTAGCATGGTCTTTGCCAATCGCAGAGATTCACGAGTGAGCACGGTGGCTTTGTTTCCGTGCTTACCAACCAAGGTGTTGAAGAGTGGTTCGGTAATGACTCGCAAACGCACATCTAAGAACCGTAGCCCCGCACTCTCCATTTTCAACAACGCTTGTTCGCGAAGCTTGCTGTGGATTTGCTCCGGTGCAAAGACTGGTTCTAAAGGGGCTAGGTTGTCTTCAAACCAAGTGGCTTGACTGATTTGTTCTTTGAATTCGACGTCCAGCGATTCCAGCAAGTCCGCCCGATTCAGCATCAGCGCATTATCGCGACTGAGCCGACTTAAGAAGAATCCTACCGTGCGGTCCAGTACATTAAGTTTCCGTGTCGATGAATAAAGCAGTTTGGAATCGCCCAGCGCAATCGGAGCGTCGGAACCGGCGCGAACCTCCGTGGAAAACTCTGGCTTTAAAATCTCCGACCATTGATCGACGGGCAACGTAGAAGGCCCCAGCCACGCAGTGCATGCGATCACCAGCGGTCCTAAATTGGGACCGTACCCGGCTTCATCGATTCCAAGTATTAACTTCATGTGTTTGTAACGCTTCAATCCATTGGTTTTCGCGACCAGATCAATCTTTCGGAGAGGAGAACAGGTTGCGTAAAAACGTTATTGCAATAAAAATCACCATGCCGATCACGATCAGCGGTACGATGGCCGTCATTGCTTTGGGGCGTATTAAAAAGAAAATCGCCGCGACAAGCAAGCCGACTAAGACAACTCGGCCATAAGAAGAATGTTGCATACTTTGCAACTGCGGCCACGCCAGGGCGACTGCCATTAGCACTAATGCGACTTTGATCAGAATGTTGAACCCCCAGATTTTTATCGATTCATCAATGTCCAAGGGTAATTTCAGGATCAAAGCAACCATGAATAGCAAAGCCGACACTCCCAGCAGCAGCCATTGCTGAGTGTCCAATCCCTTTTGCTTAAAAGTACGCTTTTGAGACGCCATAAAATTCTGTCACGCTGCTAGACGCAAGTCGCCAACCTTAGAGTCCATCGAAAAGGAGTCTGAACCTTTTGAGGCAAGTCGTTATCAATATTATGTATGCCTTGCCGGAAAGGGTCAGACCCCTTTTCGGATAGGCGAAAGCTATGGAACGCGTTTGAGCGAATGGAAAAAATCTTGAACGCGATCTTTCGCTCGACACTCCTCGGCGCTCAAGCGATGAGGCTGTCCCATCGCTGCCGCTCGGTCAGCGCCATTCATATAAGCCGTGATCAGCACTCCTCCTTGAACTGGAAATATCTCCGCTTCATGCTTGGGGGTCTTTGCGTCACCCGCCAACTGATAATGATAGCCCGCTAGATTCGCACGCTCGACTGGATAGATGTCGCTGGCTCCCAGTTGGCGAATGCCAGCGATGTAAGCTTCGATATTGAGGCCTTCTAAGTAGACATATCCCAATTCATAAAGTGATTTAGTGATGGGGTTTTGCGACATTTCTGATTTTGAAGATACTCCCGGTCTATTCGCAACGCGATCACCAGGACCAGTCACTGCGTAGCCTTGCAGTTTCAACTCGGTGGTGCGTGAATACGGATTGTACTTGATGGCAATAATTGTCCCCGTTACCGTAAGTATCACAGCACCGAATCCAAATAGCATGAACAGCCCATGCAGCACGCTGTTAGAACGAGCGCGTGATTTACGACGTTTGGGTTTGTCCAAGTAGGATGCAGGTACAACCACCAAGGGAGAATTCTCTCGGGACATGTTGGAAATGTCCTCGAACGGATTTGGTTGGGCTGCCGATCCACTTGCACGCGCACTTTGGGCATGCTTCGTCTCTTTCGCAACGTGGTGCCAGTAGTCCGTGGACTCCCGAGTCGCTTGTACTTGTTTGGGGTCAGGAGTGGATGGCAACGTTCGCCAAATCTGCATCCGATCCCTGGTCAACGGGGCATCTTTGTTGGGCGGTTGCAACTGCAACATGTTTTTGCATTTGCCACATTGGATCATTTGGCCCGGAGCAGCCGATTCGATCTGCAGCAAGCTTTGACAACGATAACAGCGAAATTGAATAGCCATAGAATCAAAAACTCAAACTTTGTAAAACGACCTCGGAGTCTTATCATAACTTCTCATGCGAGAATCGACGATTCTTACACAGGAGATTGCAAGATTTGACAGACGCTTTGTCGACTTTTTGATCTTTCGTAGGCGTAATTTGCTTGCTTCAACGCAGATCCAGCAGGGCCCGCGTGAATTGCTCCGGATTGAATTCAGCTAAATCATCCAGTGATTCACCAATCCCAATAAACTTCACCGGCAACTGGAATTCGTTCAGGATGGGGACTACCACGCCACCTTTAGCACTGCCATCCAATTTTGCCAAAACGATTCCTGTGCAACCGGCGGCTTGGGAAAAGCCGCGAGCTTGGCTGATTGCGTTTTGTCCGGCCGTCGCATCCAGCACCAGCAACACTTCGTGCGGAGCTCCTTCCACTTGCTTGCCAACAACACGTCGGATTTTTTCCAGTTGTTGCATCAAGTTGACCTGGGTTTGCAAACGTCCGGCAGTATCAATAATGCAAACATCGAAGCCTTCGTCCTTGGCTCGCTGAGCGGTTTTGAATGCAACCGCCCCCGGGTCACTGCCACTTTCACCGCACTGAATCTCGCATCCGATGCGTTCGGACCAAATCTTTAACTGAGCGACCGCAGCAGCGCGAAACGTGTCACCTGCTCCCAGAATAACGCGTTTCCCTTGCTTGGTGAAACGATTGGCAAGTTTCGCAATGGAAGTTGTTTTGCCAGCTCCGTTGACACCCACCACAAGGATAATCGTAGGATTCGTTGGAGCCATTTGAATTGCGATCGGACGGTCCTGCATCATGCTGCGAATCTCTTCGCTGGCAACTTGCAAAATGTCTTCCATGTGGACCTTTCGCGCACGGTAGTCATGGCCGATTCGATCTCGAATCTTGCCTGCTACTTGAGCACCCATGTCTGTTTTAATCAGCATCGCATAAAGCTCGCGCTGGAAGGTTTCGTCGACCACGCGACCTTCTGTCTTTAGCAAATCGCGAATGTCGGTGTGCAACCATTCATTAGTCTTTGATAGAGCGGTCTTCAGTCGACTCATCCACCCCGATTTTTCTTCGACGCTATCAGCGGACGGCGAATTGCCCGACGCAGCATCGGCCGAGGCGGACTGGACAGCATCCGTGGCACTCTCCGCTACCGATTTTTCAACAGGTTTCTTTTTCCAAAATACCATTTGTCAACAAGTCTTCGTGTGGCGCTAATCATCAAAACACATCCTGCGTGTTCTGTGCTTAGATTCGCAGTAAAATGTTTTTGCGATACATCCAATACAGTATCATCCAAATTGCAAGAAACGTCAGCGTTCCAAAAAGCAATTCCTTCGCTTCTGGACGGATACTCACAGTCGCCCAGCCTAGGTAACGTTGCCAGTTCTCATTAAACCAATCGACAATCGTCCAACTCATGAAATAAGCCGCGATCGAATTAGCTCCTATGACTCGCAAAGGAAACGACCAACGGGTCCAGCCTTGCAAATCGCAAACGATATGGAATCCAAGTAGAAACGCAAAGCACCATGCGCCACTGTAAAGCGTCCATGTGGGAGTCCAAATCCGTTTAACGATCGGACACCAACCTGCGTAGTCCACCAGCAAAGCAAGTCCGGCGCACGTCACGATGGCCAAGACAAAACGTGTAAGACGAGTACGAACGGTCTCTATCGTTCGCAACCAGTTGCCGGCCAGCAACCCCAACAACATTGTGGCAAGAGTGGGTATGAAGCTGATCGTTGCATAACCGCCTGAAGAGTGCGTAAACTCTTTTTGACGAGGAAACAAATTCATCCAAACGGTATCAAACGCCCAGGCCGCGTTCGAATTTTTGTTCCAGTGAGATTCCAAGCCTGGCCGATGATACGGCCAGTCTGCAGGTACGCCTACCGACGCATAATCAAAGTCCATGCTCGGCGCTGGGTAAGTAGCAAACACCAACCAGTAGCCGATTAAGATGACTCCAATTGCCACATAGTGAAAGGCACTGGGTAACCAAGCAATTAGAAATAGGAACGTATAACCCAGTCCAATCTGCGTTAGCGTATCGTCGAACGTGAAGTTGACTTGATCGCGTCCCAAGCTGCGTAAGAAGATACCCAAGAAGATAAGAATCAAGGATCTGGAGACCGCGTGAATCAGCATCTGTTGGAACGATTGCCCGCGAGCCTTACGCGAGAATATTGAAAACGCCAACGCTGTCCCAACCAGGAATGAAAATCCTGGCTGAATCAAGTCATGCAAGGAACAACCAAACCACTCTACATGCGAAGTATGAAAGTAGATAAAGTCCCAAAAGAAATTTCCATGCATCGCATGCGCAAAACGTTCCAGTTGGGTCATCTCCAACAACATTAGGCACATCACTAACCCACGATAAACGTCGATACTGATCACACGCTTGGCAGGACTGGGCCCTGTCGCAGCAGCATCGCTAAGAGGAGGCTGCGCGGAAGGTAAAGCGGTACCGGAATTTCCAAGGAGGGCCGTTGCGTTCATTTCGAAGTCTCATTCATTGCCGTGTCGCTGTTTTGATTCCGAAGGACGTCGAAACGAAATGCGAGCCGCCTGACTTGCTCGCATTACGACACAGTATCGCCGCTGGCTGGGTTGGCGGGCTCGGTGGTGGGGGGAGGGGTAGTTGGCGGTGCAGTGGGAGTGGCTGCTGAAGCGTTCGTCGCGGATGAACGTGCGGCTTCTTCCTGACGTCCAATTTCCAAGACGCCCGCTTGATCATAGTTTGACGAAGGCAAAGCAAGCGGCGAACCGGTCTCTTGCAAATCTAACTCATCATATTCCGTGTGATCGACTTCGCGACGAACGATCAAATAGGTTGCAGCGACCGCAGCCCAGAACAATGATGCGGCTAATCCATAGATAAGGAGTCCCACGAACACTTGCACGAACTGCCATATGCTGTTGGCAAAGCCCGTACGAAGCTGGCTGAAGTTTTCGATTCCTGAACCCGCAGCATAAGCGGCAATGTACGCCCACGAGCCAGCCGCATAGATCGCTGCCACGATGGACGTGAAAAGCGAAATTATCGTACCCGCCACCACCACTGCAATCAGGACCGTGACAGGCCGTTGGAACAAATAAGCTGCGGCACGAGATAATCCATCGAAAGCATCGCTGTCTTTTTCCGTCACGATTGCAGCGGTCATCAACGGGAACCCCAGTAGAACTAGGAGCACCAACCACGCGATCGGAATCACCACCACAAAGGTACCAAGTACACCAATCGCAGCCAGAACTTCACCGATCGTACCAAAGCGGCCAACCCACCCCAACAGAAAAGGAATAACGCACAGGCTGATCGCTGCGAGAGCTGGCAAGCCTGCCGCCTCGAAAATCGCTCGTAGTCTGGCCAACACTAGCTTGAAAGCGCTCGTCCAGCCAATCGTGGTCCTAGCTCCTAATTCCACAACCGAACGGCGGCAGATCACTCCACCTACCACGCCCCACACCAGCACCAGCCAAACAAACAACAAGCCCAACGCTGCGATACCACGCATATCGAACTTCCACGTGATACTGCCCAGTACGCGAATGAAATCCAAACCCAGCCCAGACGAAACACTCCAAATGTCGGGATAGCCCTGGCCGCTGTCGCCGATCTCCCGCGGAACAGTCAGCAAACCTGCGGCTAGCCGCCAACCTAAAAAGGACAGCCAAACCCCCAACGTTGCAAACAAAACGTGCGAAAGACGCCAGCCCAGTCGTACGAAACCGGAAAGGAAAAACCACCATGGCATCGATCGCTGCCAATCAATAGTTACACGAGTAGAACCGACCGCGTGGAGAATGTCGTCGCCGCGTTCCGCAGAAAGCGATCGGTCAGCATCAGTTGAATTTGGCATCTGGATTGAAAAAAGCTCAGTTCGCAGTTTTGGAAAACCAAGATTCTAGTCGTGGAATTGAGCTTTCTTCAACCACAAGTAGATTCGCAATTTCGGGACAAAAGCAAATGTCCGCCAACTAGGAACCTGAAATCTAATCGAATCGCCATTCTCGAACAGGTGGCGGCGGCTCCTCTGGCTCCTCTTCGTCGTCCTCTGACCGAATGTGGGGCATTCCAATTTCTTCGTTCATCCAGCGGCCCAGATCGATTAACTTGCATCGCTCCGAACAAAATGGCATAAACGACGATTTCACATCAAATACGAAGCGTTTTGCACATGTCGGGCAAGCCAGCGTGTTTGAGGCGGGCTGTTTTTTACCGTTTTTCGACCTATTCATTTTCCAACTGCTTCATTTTTCAATTGCGGACAACTAGGCAGCATCGTGCCGCCGATCGTCACTTGAGTGAGCTTCAGCAACGTCCTCATATTCCTCGATCTGCGCAGAAAATACTAGTTGCCAAATCACCGCAAAGAAAGCGGCAATGCTAATTCCGGCCAGCACATCCGTTGGATAGTGCGATCGTGAAGCGATTCGCTGCAAGCAAGCGACCACCGCAATCACAAAAAAGAGGTATCTGCCGCGAGGATAAAGCTGAGATAACGCAAATGCCATCGCTGCTGCCGTCGCGGAATGCCCCGATGGGAATGACCTCACGCCCGTGTCCCAGCCCTTACGTGTCTGCTCAGGAAACCAAGTTCCCGCAATAGCCGTCACATCTTCAAACGTATACGGTCTAGCTCGACTCATCAGACTTTTGGAGAGATTCGCTACGACCATGCTGGTCACGACCAACGCCAGCATCAAGAGAATCTTACGGCGGTTCGCTTTATCAACGGTCAACAAAACAGCAAAGATCGCTAGAACGCCACTGCCATGTGCAAAGGCTTCGGAGAGCTGGAGGGCTTTCTCAATGTCACCTGGCAAATCACGCTGCGACATCCAAGCCACAATAGCGCTGTCCTGAGAGGCGATTGCAATGGCCGCCAAAGGAGCAATCGCTAGTACCAGCACTGGCAAACTGTGCCAAACCCTTTTGGTTTGCATGGGTTGATTCAAAGTCGGCTTCATCCTATAGCGTTCAATTAATCGCAATATCGCCAAGAGTTTTGCGGGCACTGTCGCCTTTTAGCGGGACCAAAAACAAAATTGAACTGAATCGCATTTCAAGAATCGATTATCGCTTGGATCGGCGACTTGAGCTAGCCGCAGAAGTGCGTTTTGGCATTGGCGTCATCCACAGTAAAATGCCAACTAACAATAGCGGCGTGATTAGCATCCACAGTGAAACGGTGTAGGGTTCCGCTTTTTCAGCCGCCGGTTCCAAGCCTGCTTCTGACGGAAAGTTCGCCGAAGTCGCTACCGGTAGAATTGGCTGGAGCGGCGGAGTGTGAATTCCCAAAACCTGGCTATTGCCTGACAAATCGATTGTGTTGCCAGCAAACGCAGGATCTGCGAGCCCGGGCTCCAAGATCGACTGGCTGCGAAATGGCGAAGTTTGCAATTCGCCCGTTTTACTAAACTGCTGCACATTGTCGGCAACTTGTTGAGCGAACGGCGAACTGAGATTTACCGAATCAACCCCCATGGCCGACAGTAGCAGCCCCATGATGATCGAAGCACAAATGAGCAGGAGCCCCAACAAACGCAATCGTGGAGCAATAGAACGGCTTGGCATGGTAGAATCCTTTCTTGGGACAGATTATAAGCCTAGCCCAATTGAGGGTAGACGAATCCTGGCGAAATCTCTACGACTCCGCCTGGTTTTTGGCTCAAACCATACCTTGCAATCAGCCTCGATTTAGGGCCAAGTTGCGTCCCAAAACGAATCCGCAACGCTTGTCGATTGCTATACTAACTAAGATTCGTTTACTTTTGCCCAGTGTAAGGTGGGGTTCGCAGCCATTGAAGATTCGAAAGTCAGAGGAATGAACGACGATACTTATGAATTCTCACGTCCGATTCGTCGCGCGACGGCCTTAAATCCGGTCGATTCGTATTTGTCGGGATCCTGGGAGGCGTTAGGAGCTGGAGCTCCAATCTTGGTCGCGTTAGCCCAGTTATGTTCACAAGCGATTGTCGATCGGCCAAGAATTCCCGACTTATCGGAACTGTCTCATGAAGCACGCGCAATTCTATACGCTGCTCGAAATCGCGGAATCGTCGAGATCAAAGGGCTGCATACCGCTTTTGAAGCCCCGTCTCGATTGGTTGCCGTATATATCGAGGACGAAGAAGGTCTTACGATCGCTTTTCGGGATGCCAGCAATCCCGAAATCACCGTACAATTCTTGGAGGGCTTCCGCGAGCTATGCGTCTTCGGACTGGTGATCCATCACTTGCATCGAGACTTCTCGCTTTCCACGGCAGGTTTTCACCTAGCACGCCTAATTGAATTCGAGGATGTCAAAGAATGGCTAGCGAAAGGGACCGAATTTGGTCTGCACGATTAATTCAGTTTACTATCATCACGGCGATCGGCTTCAGTTTCTTCTTCGTGGTGATGCATTTTTACACCAAGCGCAACAAGGCTCGACTCGACCGCCCTGTACCAGAGGTCATCGACCCAAATTGGGTTATCCAATCAGACGCCAATAAACATCCGTTGGACCCCATCCTGGTCATTGCTCAAGAAGCTTTAGTAAATATGAAGCAGACGGTGATGGACTACACGGCCACCCTGGAAAAGCAAGAGCGGATCAACGGCAAACTGGGAGAACCGCAGTTTATGGAACTGAAGGTTCTCTCTCGATCCCCGCGACCCGGCAGCGATCAGCCTCATCCGCTGCACGCCTACTTCCGATTCATCGAACCTTCCAGCTCAGCCGGTCGCGAAGTCATCTGGATTGAAGGAAAAAACAATGATCGTTTGGTCGTACACGAATCGGGCTTTATGAACGTCATGCGAGTCAACTTAGCGCCCACCAGCGCCTTGGCGATGCGTGGCAACAAGTATCCCGCAAACCAAGTTGGTCTCGAAAACCTACTCAAAAAGCTGATTGAGAAAGGCCTCCGCGATCGATCGCAAAACGACTGCACAGTGGACACCGAGGATAGCCTCACCTGGGAAGATCGTCCCGCACGCAAGATTGTCGTTACTCATCCCGTAAGGAACGAGTCCGTTGATTTTCATCAAGCCGAAATCATTTTTGACCAAGAATTGCAATTGCCCGTTAGCTATACCGCTTACTTATGGCCAACTGCTGACGGCAAACTGCCCATTGAAGAACGCTATGTTTATCGCAATTTGAAAATCAACGTCGGACTTACCGAGGAAGACTTTAATCCCGACAATCCCAACTACAACTTCCCGTGACCCAAGGTAGTAGGCACTCTCCGAGTGCCGTAACAGGGTAGTAGGCACTCTCCGAGTGCCGTAACAAAAACAACCGCAACTCTCCGATTACCAAATCCAGCTTAATCGCATCCTGCGCCGACCGGCTGAATTAACTTTTAAGATAAGCTGTTCGCCAGTTCTTCCTTCGACGAATCCTCGACGATCTTTTGCAGCTTAATCAGCAGTTTCTCACCGCTAGTAATCTCCATCGAGTTGTACTGCATGGACTCCATCCACTCTGGCTGAAGCATGTTGTACGCTGACCGATGTATCGATTCATTCAATTCGGGGTTCGCGGAAATTGATGTGCAGTGTTGGCTTGCCCACTGCTGGCATCCCGAGATCATGAACTGCCATCGCAGCTTTGACTGTCGGTCACGTGCGCCTTGGTCGCTGACTTCGTGGGCATAACTGTTCTTACGATCAAATAGATAGCAGGTAGATCTTTCCGGGGCATCAATCATGCTGATCAATGTATCGCTCCAGGTCTCCATCGACTGGCGAATGCGGTTCAGTCGCATTGCAAGGTCAAGCGGTTGGCCGATCCCGTTGCTCATCAAGTGCAAGCAGCGATTCCTAGAGTCTTCTTGGCCAGAAAAAACGCTTGCTGCGACCGCATGGGAGTCCAAATCAATTCGGTGATCTTCAAGTCGTTTGGCCACAGCACAAATCGATCGGACCAGCAGATCGCTCAAGAAGACTTCTTCAATGGTCGATTGCAATTGCTTCCATATCAATCCGCGATACGAAGCTCCCGTTTCTTCCAAGCACTCGCGATACTCGCGTAATGTTCGATTCCAGGTATCCATGCGCTGTCTGGAGGCCATCCAATACCGATTCACCGCTTCGCGCGGCAAGCACACTCCATTTTCAATCATGGTCTGCGAGTGGTATGTTAGCAAAGCCGCAATATCTACTAACCATCTTGCATGCATCGATAAACTCCAGGTTTGGGGGCTTGAAACCTACGCGGAAATCACAGCGTTCTCTTGCCACCGAGACGACAATAAGCGTTATGCATATCCCAGACCAATCAGCCATGCGGAGGTGCGATCGAAGCTTTTAGGGCAACTGCAAGTGCTTGTTAGATAGCGGCTTAAGTTAGCTGGTTGCCCGCCTAATGGATTCCTGGTCGGTCTGCTTCGGTTGTAAGCTTCAGTCTCGATGTTGCAAACGTTCAACAAATTGTTGACCAAGCACAACGCTCAACCGGAGGCTACCATATTGGGCTACGCTTCTCAAGAAAAGCAGTCAGCCCTTCATTGGCAGATTCCGTAGAGCACATTGTTGCTAGGACACTTGAGCCGCTGGACAAAGCAGTAAAGACGCTTTCGCCGATCATTTCATTCAGCAAGCGTTTACTCATTTGAATCGCTTCCGGCGCGGACTCGGCAGCATCACGCGCCCATTGCTCTGCAGCAACCCAGCATTGATCGCTGGGGACCAAACGATGGATCCAACCCAACGCACTTGCTGTTTTGCCATCGATTCGTTCGTTGCCCAGCATCAACCTGGCCGCCGAACTTGCTCCATAGCGAAACGCTAAGAGCGGAGCGACATGCCCGGAAACTAAACCCAACCGCGGAGCTGGCAAAGCCAAATAAGCGCGTTCGGTCCCGACAACTAAATCGCTCGCAAGCAACATGGCTAATCCAAAGCCCATCGCGCCACCATCGACGGCAGCCACAATCACTTTTGGGAACCGCAACATCTGCTCAATTAATGTTTGCAGTTCCAGGGTCAACTCCTGCCAGCTTTCCAACGCTGTATCGCTATCTTGCATCGTTTCATGCCAAGCTCGCACGTCAACGCCAGAACAAAACGTTTCACCGGTCGAAGTTAAAACGACCGATCGTACCTGCTTTTCTTGTCGCAGGTCTTCAAATGCTTCTTGCAACAGCCCAACCATCTCTTCGTTCAAAGCGTTATGGGCTGCCTTGCGATCAAGAATGATCGTGGCTGTCGGCGCAGTGACTTTGACAGTAATCATTTTCAGTGTACTCCTTGTAAACCTAGGTTTTAAGTTCCACGTGTATTGCCAAACCAGTGGATGTGCATCCGGTCACAGACTTTCAGTCGATGTTCGGTACACCATGGTTGCAACCATTCAATTTGCATCTTTAGTTCGTCGTGGCTGGTGCCTCGCGGCATTAAGTACACTTTGCAATGATCGATGTCATGTAACAAGGTCAAGTACTCAAGGGCTTCTTCGGCGTCTAACACCGAGCCTACGACAAACTTCAACTGGTAGTCTTTCGATGCGGCAATCAGTTCCCGAACAATCTGGGGGCGGTGACGCGTCTCCTCATGCCTGCGATGCCAGAGCGGTTCCGACTGGATATCGGGTGCGCTATTGCTGAGCTTGGGACTGATCGACATCAAATCGCATACGAACGGTTGTTTGGGAAACACCGTGCCAGCAGTCTCGATCGTGATGTGCTTGCCTTGCTCGGACAAACGGTTAGTCAACTCTTCAATGCCGACGGCGATCAACGGTTCGCCACCTGTGATAACTACATGCTCGCATTCAAACTCTAGAACCGCTTGCGCGACGTCTTGAACGCAATAGCTTTCCCCTTCAGGCTTCCAGGATGCGTAAGGTGTATCGCAGAACCAGCAACGCAGATTACAACCACTGGTACGTACAAAAACGCTGGGAGTACCCGTCAGTACACCTTCTCCTTGAACACTCGCAAAGAGTTCGGCAATTCGCATGAGTAAACTGGCGTTTGGGATAAGTTAACGTAGATGATTGTATCGAAGCTCTTCATGACTATCCCAAAACGCTCAACGGGCTGGAAGCCCATTCTACTTCTCGGGTTTTGGGAAAGGCTCTTCGTGCATAATACCCTTGAGCCTCATTCTTGTTTAGACGGGGCGGTTAACCATCGCTAAAAGATTCCCAATTTTGCAGTCGCTTTTCAACCAATGCGTTCACTTGGCATGTTACCTGCAATACGTATCTCCCAAAGCAAATCAAGTCTGCTCAAAGCGTTGACTATGGTTGATGTCTTATCAAGCAGACGATATGCGTAGCCCATCAAGAATTTTGGTGGACACGTTTTCTAGGCGGCTTTGATTTCAACAAGGGGAATGCAAATGGCTGATCGAAAAAAAGTAGTTGATTCAGACGAAGCAGCACGGCTTCGCAATGAAGATCCAATCACCGGCCAGTCCGGGGCTCATCCCGTTGGTGTGGGCGTAGGGGCCGCTTTAGGTGGAGCCGCTGCTGGCGCTGCCGCCGGCGTTGCAGGCGGTCCGATCGGTGCTGTCGCAGGCGCGGTTATTGGTGGTGTGGCTGGTGGGCTTGCAGGCAAAGGCGTTGCCGAGAACATCGATCCAACAGTCGAAGTTGACTATTGGCGAGATGAATATCCCAATCGCGAGTACTATAGCGAAGAACGCAAGTTCGACGACTATGAGCCAGCGTACCGTGCTGGTATCACGGCGTATGATCCCGCTGAACCGCTCGACTGGGAGACACGCGAGGAACTGGCGCGACATGAGTATGAAGCGACCAACCGCAGTCTTGCCTGGGACGATGCGAAGCACGCTGCCCGCGATGCTTACTGTCGTTTGCAACAGAATCGACCCGCTGGCAACATGCAAAACGAGTCGACTGGCGAAGTGCCCAACATTGGCAATACCGAGCAGTCGCATCGTCGAAGGTAACGCTCGGTAAGACCTGTTTCGGAATTTTTGAGCGTCTGGTTACACATCTTGATTTGTAACAGGCGCTTGAATCCTGGAGCGCTGACTGGGTTGGCAGGGGCAAGGTTGAAGGTGATGACCTTTTGATCACAATAGCACTAGGCTCTACGTCATCGAGCGTGATGTTGACACAAGTCGTCTCACTCGCACAAGGAGTGTCAGCCATATCTCTGTTGTTAGCGCTGCAGTACCTGAGTTCTGCATTGGCGGTACGATTCAAATCAATAAATGGACTTCTAAAGGCCAAGCCCACCCTCCTGTTCTATCGCGGCGAATATTTGCTCGACGAAATGCGCCGTGAGCGTGTCACTAGGGACGATCTATTATGCGGACTCCGACAGCAAGGTTTCGGTGATCTGGCTGCAGTTGACGCGATAGTCTTGGAATCGGATGGTTCGTTAAGCGTCGTGTCGCAGGGTATGAAGGAAATCGAGCGAGCCGGACAGCACGGGCTAATTGGCGTCAATTCAGCCAAGCGGACGACTGAGCAAGTGAAGTAGGCTAGAAAGCCCCTAGTCGAATTCCCCTTTTTGACTAAAATCGGATCTCATTGAAAGTTTCGGGCTGTAGCGAAGCCTGGTATCGCGCTTGGCTGGGGGCCAAGAGATCGCAGGTTCAAATCCTGTCAGCCCGACTTTCTTTCAAAATAAGCCCTTCGGCCAAAACGTCGAAGGGCTTTCTCATTGTGGAACAAAGAGTTACGTCATCAAGACGGCAGTTCAAAAACACAATTTCGAGCAATCTACGTTTTGTAGCATAATCTGCTATAACCCATTTCTCTTTAAGGGTTTGCGAAAGTTCAAACACTTTGGTAGCTAGTTCCGCGGTTTCATCATGCGACCGGTCTAAAACGTCTAATTGGAGTTTGATAGAAGCCAATCGGTCTCGCAGTTCCGTATGTTTCCGAGCGTATGTCTCTTGATCGATGTCTTCCGATAATCGCATGTTGAGCAGTTTGTCTTGCTGAGCCACGATGAGCGATTCTTGACGCTGAAGCTCTGCTCGTTGTGCAATGGAGCTCGCCTGTGCATCGCGCGTTTGTGAAGCGAGAACTAAGCGGAACCAATCCCGCACTCCTTCATCTTCTACCCGCATCTTATCGAAGATCGCCATCACCTGAGCTTCAAGGTGAGCTTCCGGAATACGTATGCGTGGATGTCCAGGCTTAGTGTATTGACTACAGCGATAGTAGACATAATACCGCTCTCCGTTCTTGGTTTTCTTTGTGACCCGTTCACCGGTGATTGGATGGCCACAATGTCCGCACTGGATGAATTCACCGGCATAGGTAATTGAAAGTGAGTGATAAATATGTCCACCAAGTAAGTTTTGTACTCGATCCCAAGTTGCTCTATCAACCAGTGGTTCATGCTTTCCTGGATACCACTGTCCGTGAAACTCGATTTCACCGATGTATGATCGATCTCGTAGAATAGTATGAACTGAACTCCGTGGAAACTTGGGTACCGAATCGCGAAATTGTCGCCCCTCATCGCTCAACTGCTTGACCAGCGTATCTAGTGTGTGGTTCTCATAGGCAAATAGATGAAAAATTCGCTTTACATTGTCAGCGGTCTTCGGCTCCACGGCGACCATGCCCCGCCCATTCTTACGAATGTTTTTATAGCCGTAGGGCGCACGCGCTACGAACCAACCTTCCTGGACGCGGCGGGCCAGACCTTCGCGTACATCCACCGATTGCTGTTCGGTGTAGAAACTAGCCATATTGGCTAGAGTACGTCGCATCATACGACCAGCGGGCGTACTTTCTGTTGGTTGCGATACCGAGATAAATGGTAGTTCGTATTCCGATTCCAGTCGCTCCAGTTCCACGTAATCAAATAGATTACGAGCGGCCCGGTCTACCTTGTAGAAGAGCAAGCCATCCAGGAGGCCAGCATTCTTCTTGGCATAGCTGACCAGTTCGCGAAATGTCTTGCGTTGATCGCCTTTACTTGCTGTTTCCGCGATGCGGAACAACTTAACAATCTCGCCTCCTGCTTGTTTGGCATAGCGTTGCAATGCTTCTTCTTGAACTTCCAGGCTAAAGCCTTCGCGTTCCTGTTCACGGCTGCTGACTCTCGCCAACGCTGCGTATCGCTTCAACATCGCTTACTCCTGAAAGCACATCGATCAGTCGGCCCACACTCATAATCATTGCAAGTGCATCCTCAGCTGACAATTGTTCGGAGTAAAAAGGTTGCCAAATATGTATAGTCCGTTCGACCAGGTTGGCGGTGACCCAGTTGGGAGCACCGGACGGAACCGTTACGTTTGAATCAGATTGTGGCATTGCCTGCTGGTTCACTTGCTCAGCCCATGGATTGCGATAGTCTTACGATTGCCCATGCTTGAAGGTCGCCATCTGTCCAGTTGGCCAGCAGCAATGCCGTCATTTAGCTCGGTGAGAATTCAGCAAGTTTCTCCCTCGAGAAAATCCATTCGGGACCGTATTGGTCCGAGAATTGGATTATTTGCTTGACGAATGTTGGATAGTGGCGAGTCACACCCCCAAAAACCGCTATAACGACCGCGTCTCTGGGGACGAGTCAAGAGTGCCCGTCGTGCACCCGAAGGCAGGTGCGCGACGGCTTATGCCCGCCCGACTCAAAGGTAAGGCTATCGCGGAATGAATTCGCGAACGGCGTCGAATGCAACGACCCATTCTGGGCCGATTCTGTCCCACGTTTCGCAAAGTTGATTAAACGTGTACTGCCAGCTCGGCAGAAGGCTTCCAAAAAGTTGCTTGTCCACGGCATCCATTTTCGCACTCGTAAGGGAAACGATTCGCTCAGCGAGATGCTTTTTTAGTGCGTTCGGTACGCCGTCGAGAGACTCGTAGCTGAAAAGTTCGATCACATCGCTTTTCAGCGACGATTCGTTCAACAAGCAATCCAGCATGAGCGAATCGCCAATTCCTACCAAATCCCGCTTCCGTGGTCGGTATCCCTCGCCCGTGCTTTTGAGCTTCACCAGCATCGCAATTCGTCGCGGACAAAGAGCCCGAACAACGGGGCTAGTCAGCGTCAATGCAGAATGGAAGCCAACTTCATAGCAGAGCGCCGCGAACGCTTCTTGGTCCAGAAATTCTGACGCTGTGCGATCACGCATCCATCGTGAAAATCGATTGATTGACCTCGCGATATCGAACGATACGGCGACTCTAAAATTGCAATCCAGTTCGTCGATGCCAGATTTTGCCCTGTGCTGATTGTAGCATACGATATCTTTCCACATCAGAGATCGCCGCTTGACTTCATCCGGCACGAAGGGTAGCAGTTTCTCGAACTCATCGGAACTATTGTCCAGCAAAACTCGGCGCATGCGAAGTTTCGCAATTTTGGCGTCTGTAATCATCTTCATTATCCTTCAAACAAAAGGGATACTAAATGAAGCAAGCCATCGCCGACCTCGTTCTCGTCCTACGTTGCGTGTGGCATAATTGCATGTGCGACGGTTCATCATGCCTTGCAACGGATAGCGAGAAATCGACGAATCGGGAAGACCCGGCTTGCCTCAATTACGTAGGCGATGTCCGGGTTTTCTTTTCCAGTTCCCGGCCATCACCATTGCCCCGCGGGCACCTGAATTTTTCGAGTTCAAGGTGGCATAAAACTGGAAATTCCTGCGTGAAACGACGGTTCAACTGCGTTTCACGGGCGTTTCGCATTGGCTGCACTCACTGCGATCTCACGACAATCCGATGTCATTTATGCTTCACCAGCCTTTGGCCACTGGTGAGGTATATCCCCGACTCGCACAAAGTGTCCAACAAGACACCCGAAAGAAAAATGTTGCTAACGATTCTAAACGTGCTATTTAGTTATGCATGACAGAGGATTTCAAACAGACACCTGTCGGCGAATCGGGGCTGGATCGATGGCTAACCCCTGCCGATAGTGCTAAAGCCGTATACGGTTTGCTGACTAAGCATACCGACGATTCGGCAGCAGTCGCTAGGGCTGCTTTCACTCCGGCACAATGCGCCTTGTTGAGCGACACGAAGGGTATACTTATGGGGATTGCAAATGGTAGAATTGCAAGCGGACAAGAACGTATCCGATCGAATATTGTAGAAGTGATTTCCTTATTCGACCCCTCCGGCTACTCAACCGCAGAACAGTCAGATACAATCCGCGTGCTCTGCGATATACTCCAGCAGGCATCAACAGCTGGCCTAACAATCGAAGGCAATGCGTTTCCCCACGCAAAGAACAAAGCAGAATTCAGTCGCTAGCATCCTATTCATTACCAAGCAAGGAAAAGGCAACTTTGGAACCGCGGCTTCGAGTTAATCCGAATGTGCTGAAAATGCTCGAAGACTCCGGATGGACGGCCGAGCGATTGCGTCTCCATATCGCTGAGAACTCTACAAAACTTGGAGTTGGGCATCGCGTCTGGCTTATGTTCATTCAAGTCCCGACGGAGAAGTCAAAGGATAAATGCGGAGCAGTTTTTTCAACATACCAAAGATTTTGTTGCTTCATCAATGAGACACTAGGGACGAACCTTACGTACGACCAGTTTTGCGTGAAGGAAGATGTGGAGAAGATTCCAGTACTTCTCCGCACGTTTGAAGCTAAGTTTGATGCAAATGGGCAACCCGAACTTCCTGTTGCGTCCTCGCGTGTTTCACGGAAATGGCTACTACTTGCACTCTCTCTCGCGTCCTTTATCGGCATTGCGATAGTTTGGGGCTATAGCATCAATCGAAATGCAGTCGTGAGCAACAACGGGGCCGTAAAAGCTCCGGAGTTCGAAGTGTTTGTTCTTCCCAAGAGCTCGCAAACTTCCAGGCCTGTTACCGAAGTAGAATTGCCAATTACCCCGGGTGACGCTATGCAATTCCGTGTGAGATCAGAAGAACCCTATCACTATTATTTACTTTGGCTGGATGCAAAGGGTGAGGTTACGCCGCTTTGGCCTTGGCCGAAAATGACTTGGCAGGACAAATTTGATGATCGACCGCGACTCGAACTCACGTATCCAGCAGGGCTGGATTACTTTCAGTTGCAGCCGGATCACGAAGGACTTCACTCGGTCATATTGTTGTACGCTCGCAACCCGATTACTGACTTCGAAAAGATACGACAAACGCTAGCCGCTATCGACTACATGCAGGATGGACTGCTTCCAGTCTCCAGCAGCCTGATGGCTGAGATAAGCAACGGCCGCTCGGCAAGGTCGTTGAATCGTTTCCCACTTGATTCTATGCAAACTAGAAAAGACAATAATCCCTTAGAAGTCATACGGCAAACTTTGAGTAAATCTCCCTTTGACGGTGACGTCTCAACTAAAGCGATTTTGTTTGCATTTGGAGAGCGAGAGTGAGTCTTCAACGACTGATTTTCCTTGGCCTTTTAGTTTTGGCTCCTCGAGCGTCGGTCGGCCAAGGTTTCGATGCTCCATTTCCAAAAAGTGTCGACGAGTGCTCTGTGTCGGAAATCTGGGAAGGAAGTTGTCTAACGCACGGATTTCTGCTCCAGGTTACGGAAGATGAAATCGTTGAAAAAGCAATCTCACTTGGGCTTAATCAACAATTAGACGATTGTCGCTCGCTCATCGAGTACGTAGGAAGGTATCGATCCAATAGACGCAGTCACGCAAACCTTGAACAAGTCTTGGATGATGAGCAATCCTTTTCAACTGCTGCAAAATCGCGAAGCAAGCGTTGGGTTGATGCAGCATTGACATTCTATCAAGAGAAGCCCAGTGTCAGCGACGGTGAACTCTACGCACTCGTTAGGTCTGAAAATAGACGCTCAACAAAGTCGTTGTACCAAAATCTTGCGTGTTTGCGACATATGGAACGCCATGTTGATACAGGCCGGTCGAAGCGGCAGTCGCTTCGGTGTGATGTGACTGAGGAGCTTTGGTTCCATTCTTCAGATTTAAAAAGCGAAGCAATTGCACGCCAAATCGAAGAAATCAATAGTTCATTAGCTAAGAGTGCCAATGAGATGGGCGTTGGTGTGATAGACGAACTTCGCGAGACGCACAGTGCAAGTCTTGCCGAATGGAGTACAGCCATCCCTCATGGCAGTGCGGTGATTGAACTCGTCGAATATGAGCCAATTACGCGTCCCGATCTACCAACTGTTTCAAACAACAGGCAATATGTTGCATTCGTCTCATTTCCAACCAGGAAAGCCAATCAGCTTCCTTACCAAATACACAGTCCTAATGGACATCAGACGAACTACGACATGCCAAATGTGACGCGAGTTGACATGGGGCTATCGAAGGAAATCGACGATCTCATCAAGCTATGGAGATCGGAGATCACTGCACAGAAAGACACTGTAGCAACGTCTGCTCAGCTGTATCGAAAGATTTGGGCACCACTGGCGCCCGTACTTAAGGACACACCTAAGATTTATGTGGTGCCTGAAGGAATGTTTCATCATCTTCCATGGGCCGCCCTACCCGACCGCAACGGAAAGAGTGCCTTGGTTGAGAAGCATTGCTTTATAGAGCTTCCCTTTTCGGACTATATAGCACAGGCAGGTGCAGAAAGTTGTATTGACCAGGTGGCGTGGCCAGATCCTATGCACGAAAGCAAAATCGTGAGTGCGTGCGGCGTTGCGAAAGACCTCGCCTTTGGTCAAGTAACGTCGGACTTCTTGAAGTCTCAAATACCTTCCGACCGTTTGTCCATTATTTCCGGTGGGCAAGCGACTGTCGACCGCGTGATGGAAGAATTACCCCACGCTTCAGTAGTTCAGTTCGATACTCACGGCATGTACTCTCAGTCTGCGCTTAACAGCGCCAGGAAATCGCAGTTCTTAGAGACATTATCTACGCAACACAGTTTGATTTTCTCAGCGCTGTTTTTAGCTGAAGCAAGCAACGATGCTGTCTATAGGACCTCAACGCTTTCAGGCTACATGATTTCCGAATGCGATCTATCAAATCTGCAGTTGGCAGTCCTGGCCGCCTGCCAAACTGACTTGGGCGAGATGGAATATGGCGAGGGTGGGTTCGCACTGCCGAGAGCCTTCCACCTTGCTGGCTGCCGGGATGTAATATCAACAATTTGGAATGTGGATGACCAAGCAGCTGCCGTTTTCACAATATGTTTGTACCAAGAACTTGCACGAGGAAAGTCTGTGTCAGAAGCATTCCACCAAACACAACTGGCTGCCTATCGCGGGAAACTCGGAATTGACACTAAGTCCAACCAGCGCTTTCCAATCGATCCGAATTCTATTCGACAGGGCACTACTAGCAACGAACAGCCCCTCGTCAATAAACCGAATTATTTGCCGCCGGTTTACTGGGCAGCCTTCCAGTTGTCCGGACCTGGCGACCACAATCCTCTAGGCAATTAACCTTCATTCTGGACGGCGATTGCCAATTAGGTCGAAATTCGTTCCACCGTGTTCCTCGTTACTTGCCGCTGTCGGCGATCGTATAGTTCGGTCACTCGACTATCCGCGTGACCAAGCAACAATTGCACTTCACTTAACGACACGCCTTGTTCAAGAAGGTCTGTTGCTATCTTCGCCCGAAAGGAGTGTGGCGACAAGGACGTCGGAAGATTTGCCGCTTTTAGTCGCCGTTTGATCATGCGACAAATATCAACTCCCGAGATCGGTGTTTCCGTAAGTTGCCCCGTTTGCCCCTTACAAGTTCGAAAGAGCGGGAAGTCTTTCTGACTGGCGGAATGATGGACATGATTGACGTACGCAAGAAGCAGAGTTTCCAGATCCAGGCGCACAGGAATCACCCTTTGCTTCGATCCCTTTTCCGAAAAGCGAAGCACGCGTTGAGCACCTTCATCGACAAGGTCACGGATCTTCAATTTGGCGATTGCACCCGCCCTAACGGCCGTGAAACTCAAGATGCCGATAATTGCGCGATCGCGCAGATCGATTGCGGTTCGGGGCTCAATTGATCGAAGTAGCCTGCGGGTCTGCTCGACTGTAATCAAAGGTGTCTTACCCTCAGTAACCGAGTAGCGTTCTGTCCTAACTGACAGCGCCGGATTCAAGATCAAGATGTGTCGGAGCACGAGCGTATCGAACAACCCGCGAATGGCAGCCATGTGCAGCTTCTTGGTAGGAATGCTTCCCCGATGTTCATCAAAATAACGACCAATTATGCCAGGAGTTGCATGCTGCAAATCAACTTGTTGAAGTTCTAGCCAGTTCAGGAATCGCCGAACCGCGTATGCGTAGGCTTTCCTGGTGTGCGGATTTCGCAATTTCCCGACAAAGAATTCGTCCCAAGCATAGCGGCCCTGGGCTCCGAATTGAGCGATACTCGGCGGGAGCGATTCGATGAGACCTGCCAGATCACGATGGGTCAACGCGGGTAGAACTTCTTGCATACAATTCCTTTGTCGTCATTTGCCGTTTCATCGTTGCACATGCTTACGTTGCATACTAGGCGGCAACTGACAAAGCCTCTGTGATGTTAAGAACGTTTTCGAAGTGTTTCTTTGCCTTCTTCCCAAATGCATCATCGGCAGTCACTAGCGGAACAGCCAATCGTTGCGCCATAGCGAGGTAGATGCAATCCGGAAGTACATGTGAGAGCTTCAACGCAATCTCATGCCCGAAAGCGACGTCACGTTGATCGTCTTCGAGCCGCAAAACGTTTGTGGTGACAGCATGAAGCCAGCGGTCACGGTATCCCAATGCATCAGGGGCAGTAATCTGTTTGTCACGAGCTCTACGTGTGATTGCTCCTGCGACTTCATACTTTGCCAAAACGGGCCCTACTAGCTTAAGGCTACAGCTCAGCAAGCGAATTGCATCTGCCGAATCGTCCTCAACCAAGAACCACTTCACGGCAATACTGGCATCTACGACCAGCATCACAACGACTCGCGTTGTTCTCGAATGAGATCGAGGGAAGAAGGCAAAACTCCATATTTCTTACGAGCTTTTTCAAGCTGCGAGAGGGATTCCTGGGCAAAAGCACGTTGCGAATCCAGTGCCGACTGTCTGAGCACAGCGCGAAGGTGTTGCTCAAGCGAGCAGCCGAGTCGATCTGCAAGGTCACGATGTACTCCCACGACCCAATCGTCCAGGTTCCTAACTTTGACTTGCCCCATACCGCTTCCTTTCTTTTTTGGTGGCGAAATCCAATATTGCCACAGCTTACACATGGGGTCAACCAAAAGGTGCGCGAGAGCCATTTCTGACAAATTCGGTGTTTTCCGCGATGCCACCAGACAAGCAAAACGGGGTTATCTGCAGTGGTGGCATTCTCGCTCGCGTTAACCAACTGTTAACCTGCAGCAAATAACCCCTTTTATTTATCACCCGCATGGGGCCGGTGTCAAACTTGAGCGACTGGTGCATTTAGAGGACTTGCGTTAATTTCAGACACAGGACGGTTCGTCATGGTGCACGAACGCGGGGCATTCCAGACGGCTAGGTAAACTCAAGATTGCTCCGGCGTCGGCCACCGGGGCAAATTCACGGGACTGAATTCTCTGTCGTTATTTGACCCAAGGCACGCTCTACTATGTAACACGGGACCGTGCACGCCAATGGCTTTTGTGTTGTCATCGTGAAATTGACCTCTCAGTCAGAGGTGGCTTACGACTGCGACAGCGGGCATCCCATGACTTCGACAATGGATATCCATGCGCGACCTAAATTAAGACGCCCTGTCCACACATTCAGCTTAACTTAGCGGCTCGGATGACCAGTGCCGTATCCATTGAGCACGATTCGGCACCAAGGGTTGGTTCAAGGCGTGGATGTAATTTGGCAGCAAGTAGCACGCAGCAGAATGCACAAACTGCGTGCCACCTCGTCGTGAAGTACTTTCTTGATGCCGTGGCAGCATTCCTGGTATTAGAACAGCGAGCGCCGCCCGTCTCCGCACGTTATGGTATGATGTTGTTTAGCCGAAGAAATGAATCCATGGAGGGTAGGACATAGAAAACCAGCCCCTTTGCGAAATGCGGTTAAGCAGTACGCAACCAACACATCCCTTTTGAAAACCGAACACAAAGCCCCACGAGGGGACACTATTGCCAAGACGAAAAGTCAGCCGTGACCTTTGTCAACAATCCATGATCACCATAAGCTTGTGTCTTGAGTGCGTACCGAATAGTTTAAGTCAAAAATGTCGAATGCAAACCTTGTTCGCTATAGCCGTGACGGAGACCAATTTCATTACTTGTGGGCGGCTCGGCGATGCCTTCTACTCCTATCATCAAAAAGCGATTTGGTTTCTATCAGCATCGAAGGCCCATCTCCGAACGAGCGACAAGGTGAACCTCCAACTGATGTGGGTGAGGAAGTTATCGACATTGCAGAATATTTCGGCAGTGAAAACATCCAAGATGCTCGGCTATTCCGATACATGCAGCTCAAACATTCAACGGTGCGTTCAGCCGATCCGTGGACTGCAAGCGGTCTTCAAAAGTCCATTGAAGGTTTTGCAAAGCGATATAAAGACCTGCTTCAAAGATTAGCCGTTGATGCGCTAGCGGAAAAGGTCCAATTTTGGTTCGTCACCAACAGGCCCATCAGCTCGGACTTCGCGGACGCCGTCGCTGACGCTGCGGCTGGAGCAGTCCCGCGTAATCTCGATGAATTTAGTAAGTTAGAACGTTTCGTTGGTCTACACGGCGATGAACTCGCGGCGTTCTCGAAACTCCTGCACTTCAAAGGCGGGCAAGATGATTACTGGGATCAGCGAAACATTCTGTTTCAGGAGGTAAGTGGTTATCTACCCGGTGCGGATGTTGATGCACCTATACAACTGAAAGAGCTTGTCACCAGAAGAGCGCTCTCTGAGGGAGAGGGCAATCCAGTTATCACGAAGTTTGATGTCCTCAGAGCATTGAAAACCGATGAGGATCTTCTCTTTCCAGCCAATTGCCTGATCGAATTGCTCGATTCCGCAATACCGCGTGCGCAGGAAGCAAACCTGATTCGCAAAATTGTCGAGGCACAATCGCCGGTGATCGTTCATGCATCAGCTGGAGTGGGCAAGACTGTCTTTGCGACACGCATCACACGCGGTCTTCCCGACGGATCTATGGGCATCTTGTATGATTGCTTTGGCAACGGCCAATACCGCAATTCGATGGGCTATCGCCACAGACACAAAGATGCCCTCGTGCAAATCGCTAATGAGCTTGCAGCTAAGGGACTTTGTCATCTCCTGATTCCTGCCGATCATGCCGACGTCTCATCCTATATGCGAGCGTTCATTTACAGGCTCAAGCAAGCTGCAACGCAAGTGAGGCTTGCCAACGCAAGTGGACTCCTATGTCTCGTGGTCGACGCTGCCGACAATGCGCAAATGGCTGCAGAAGAAATCGGTGAATCCCGATCATTCGTTCGCGACCTCATACGTGCTAAAGTGCCAGACAATGTTCGCCTTGTTTTCCTTTGCCGGTCGCATCGTCAGAACGCCCTTGATCCACCTGTAGAGTCGATACGTTGCGAGTTAGAGCCGTTCAGCCGAGAAGAAACAGCAGCGCACCTTCAGCAGACATTTGCGGAAGCAAACGAACACGATGTTTCGGAGTTTCATCGCCTAAGTTCACACAACCCACGTGTTCAGGCACTCGCGCTATCACGCAATAATTCTCTTTCTGAGACGCTGCGACTGCTTGGCCCCAATCCCACAACCGTGGATGACACAATTGGGAGTTTATTGGAAAGTGCCATTGCTAAGCTAAAGGACGATACGGGTCCCATAGAGAAAGTCCAGATTGACAAGATATGCGCTGGCTTAGCTGTCATGCGTCCATTAATTCCCATTCCTATCTTGTCGCAAATGTCAGGCGTTGATGAGGGAGCTATAAAGAGCTTCGCTATCGACATCGGTCGTCCGCTACTTGTGGCTGGCGATACAATTCAGTTTTTTGATGAGCCTGCCGAAACGTGGTTTCGGGAGAAATTCAAGCCTTCGAAAGACACGATGGAGGGGTACATAGCAGGTCTTACTCCCCTTGCCACGACGAGTGCCTATGTTGCGTCAGTGCTACCTCAATTATTACTGGAATCCGGAAGGTTTTCTGAGCTGGTCGAGCTCGCTCTCACCTCTTCAGCTCTTCCTGAAACAAGTCCATTGGAAAAGCGAGACGTTGAGTTACAGCGGTTGCAGTTCGCGCTGAAAGCATGCCTTCGAGTTAAACGCCATCTCGATGCAGCCAAATTGGCATTGAAAGCTGGAGGCGAGATGGCGGGTGACGACCGGAGCCGGAGAATTCTGCAAGCGAACACCGATCTAGCGGCTGCTTTTTTAGATTCGGAACTCATTCAGGAACTGGTATCGCGCCGGACGTTCGGATCAGGCTGGATCGGGGCTCATCACGCCTATGAGGCTTCTTTGTTGTCGGGCCGTCGAGAGCTTTTGGGCGATGCGCGAAGTCGGTTGCGGATGGCATATGAATGGTTGCGCAATTGGAGTCGACTACCGCCGGACGAGCGACGTGATGAAAAGATATCGGATGAGGATATCGTCGAACTTACGTTGGCAGACATTAACATTCATGGTTGCAAAAGTGGGGCACATAACCTTGGAACCTGGCGGCCACGCGACGTGTCGTTCCGCGTCGGCAAGTCAGTAACAAGGCGTCTAATCGACCATGGTCGCTTTGACGAAGTGGAAGCACTTGCACTGGCCGCTGGCAACAATCTTTGCCTCATACTTGCAATTGCCGTTGAGCTGCGAGAAGTCCAACGTACGCCTCCAATGGACGTTACGCAGCGTGCCCTCCGGTTATTGGCAAACTCGCGGATTAAACTCTCAGATGGCCATGCTTGGGATGACCGTGAATCCGCGCTTAATGCTGTAACAGCAATCGTCGAAGCTGGCCTGCAGCTTGGGGCAAGCACCCATGTCGAAGCATCCGAGATTCTTTCTCGCTACTTACCTGCTGAGCCGCCCAGGGTTCTGGCATCACAATACTCCAAAGCCAGGGTGCCAATTTTGCGAGCATATTGTCTACGGGCTGCCTTGCGAAAACAGGTACTAGATCTCCGGGATTTGGCCCATTCTGAGCTGCGTGTCGAGATCGACGAGAAGAAGCACTATTCTAGGTCAAGTGATCTGGTGGAATTTCAAGAGGACATTGGCGCACTGCTTCCCTGGTACCAGCTTTGGGCTTCGACGCTTCTCGGCCGTGTTGCGAAAGCAACTCTTGACGACGAACTGAAACGAACGCGCCAGGCATCTGACAGCGCGCAACAAAACGCTTATCGGGACGAATTCCACACGTCGAACCAAATCGCTTATTTATGGTGGGACATTATGCACCGGCTTGACGCAGTCGATGCAAGCAACCTCGCCGCGTTTACTGAATGGAAGAGCGGCCTAAAAAGGCCGCTCTTTACTCCTACGCTGACCAGTCTCGCTCGGCTGTCCGGTCAGAAAGAGAGCACCAAAGAAAGTGCAATCGATCTTGCTCTTGAGGCATTTAACCTCACGAAGGAGGAGCGGTCAGATGCCGAAAACAAATCAGAGGGGTACGTCAATGCAGCACGCGCCATCTTTCTAGTGAGTCAAGCCGATGCAGCTGCATACTTTAATGAAGCTGTTGAGGTCGCGAGCAAGATTGGCGACGAGAACCTGTCTCGCTGGGACTCTATTTTGGACTTAGCAGATCGTGCCGCTCGTCGTGATCGCCCGTCACCAGAGACCGCGTACCACTTCGCACGCTGTGCTGAGTTGACTTACGACTATGTCGTCCGAGATAAGTACTTCAATTGGGAAGCAACTATTGAGGCACTTTGTGGTCTTTGTCCGGCATCTACCTTGGCCATTTTGAGCCGATGGCGAGACCGAAGTTTCGGATGGTCCGAGCGTATACTTCCTGTTGCGATAAACCAACTCATCAAAAACGGCGTTTTGGGAGCGCGGGATACGTTACCCCTTATCGGATTTCGTGCAAATTGGAGATACGATCAATTGCTCGGCAGTGCGTTATCGGAATGCACGTCGATAGATGAGCGTGCTACCACCGCCGCATACGTCTTTCGCTACATGCAGTTTAGTGGAGGTGACTTTTCTGCTGTAATGAGGTGTACCTCGAAGCATGGAATTGAGCTAAAAGCTCTGGATGAGATCACTAAGTTTGAAGAGGCAAAGAGGCTAGTCGTCCAAGGTAAAGAATCCGAAGCTGTAACAGAATTGATGAGTTACGCGAAAGCAGCGCCAGCAGGGACTTGGGACGCTGTTTTCTCCGGCCAGAATTTGGCCGAACCTGATGGGCTGGTAAAGGCCTATGGAAATTTCAAAAAGACGGAAGCACCTTGGATACACGAGAGATTTTTCAAGGAAGCCATAGCGCGTGTACCCGCTGGTTCCGAGGCATTATTCATTGAAGCTGTCGCAAAAGTTCCTGATTTCGAACTCTTTCACTTAAAGGAATTTTTTGAAGTTGCACCCATCGGATGGAAGGACCGGCCAGCTACTCGACGCGCTTTGGCGACTACTCTCAAAGTCTTTTGTCGTCGGTACTGCATGCAAATTGCAAGAAACAGGTACTTTGAAGTATTGCCCTTCACGACTGCTTGTACACTTGCAGGGATACGTGAAAGCGAATTATTCGACGTTGTGCTCGACGCGGTCGGTCAATCGTCCGCCCTGGCAAACTCGGACAGGTTATTCTCGTTGGTCGGCCTTCTCGCGACTAAGCTTTCTGAAGATGAGGCGCTTGAAACGCTAGATTTCGGTCTCGACCTTCTTACTCCAATCTTGCAGGATCGGGATGGGGATGGCCCATGGTCGAATGGGCTACTGCCTCCCGCGGATGCAAAGGTTGCTCTAGCAGGCTACATTTGGACATCAATGGCAGCGCCGGAAGCCGCCCTGCGATGGGAAGGGTCGCATGTGGTTCTCGGGCTAGCTACATTGAGGCGGCAGGATCTTATTGGCCATTTATTCAATTTTGCAATAAGAAGGCAGGGCGGTCCTTTTGTCGACGCAAGGCTACCGTTTTATGGCCTCCATGCTTTCCAATGGTTCCTTTTCGGCGTGGCGCGTGCCGCGACTGAGTTCCCAGAAGCGTTCGTGCCGTTTGCAGGTCAAATCGCGGATTGGGCGATCAAAGATCAGACTCATGTTCTACTCCGGCTTTTGGCTGCACGCTCGGCGCTCGCGCTGATGAATAATGGGTGGCTTGCTGACACGAATGGTCTCAAGGATCGACTCGTTAACATCAACCAATCCCCCTATCCCATTGTTGATTCAAAGTCCTATGGACGTATCAGTGCCACGGCAAAAGTTCACACACCCGCGAACGACGATGATCGATACTACTTTGACTACGACATTGGGACTTACTGGTATCCATCTCTCGGTCGAATTTTCGCGTTGTCTGGAGACGACATCGAATCCGAGGCGTTGAAGATAATCAGAAACGCATTCGGCTACAATGCGCATGGGCGCTGGGATGACGACGAACGCAGCAAACGTCAGCTTTATGAAGAAGGGCACACGCATCATTCTCACGGGTCGTATCCCCGTGCCGACAATTTGCATTTCTATCACGCCTATCATGCCATGATGATTGTTGCGGGAAATCTCTTGGCTAGGACGCCCACTCATCGTGATTCTGAGTCTGGCGAGAATGACGAGTTCGCAGACTGGCTCGATCGCCATGAATTGTCGCGCGTCGATGGACGCTGGCTTTGGGACAGACGTGATCCGGTGCCATTGGAACGGTATTCGTGGCAGGATCGAACGAAGGATGACGACACAGACCATCGCATCACGTCAAACGATTTCGACGAGGCTCTTAACATCGGAGGCATGTTCAACGTATGGGGGACCTGGACAACGGCTGACTCTAAGTTTGAGCAGTCGAACCGAGTTTACAGCGCATTGGTAACTCCAGATAAATCTCATTCACTTCTCAGAGCACTTGGGACAGCCCGAAATGTTTATGACTACGCCATACCGAGCGCAGGAAGTGAAATGGAAATCGATAAGTTCGGCTTTGCTCTCAAGGGATGGATAGTCGACCACTGTCGCGACCAGGGATTAGATGGTATGGATCCTTGGTCCGGCGGAATCAGTTTTCCTCCACCTTCGCCGGCACGTTTCATAGTTGAATTGATGACTCTTACCACTGACTTAGACGATAGATATTGGAGAAACTCTGAAGCATTAGTTGTGATGACCTCGAAAGTCTGGGGCCATTTCGATGAAGCAAAGCGTCACGAGAACAGCAATCCTGAACGCGGTAGTCGACTTCAAGCAAATTTAGACTTTATCACTGAATTGCTGGCGAAGCTTGGTCGTGATTTGATAATTGAGCTCCAGATAGATCGTCGGCGTCAACGTCGACCTTATGAAAGCAGAGTTGAAAATGACGATGAACGAATCCCAACTAAAGCAAAGCTCTACCTCCTCGGAAAAGACGGTCAATTCACAACACTCTGATGCTATCGTGAAACTGGGGCGTAAACTCGTAGATGAACTTGGGCTAGAGCCGTCAGTTGATACCCTTGGCCGTTGGATGTCGCACCACCTAGCTGAACTTATCACCAAGTGCGAAACGGAAGACGGAGAAGCCAAAGAATTAGCAAAAAAGGAATGCTTTAACGCCATTCTAACGCTTTGGAGGCATCGCCGCGAGTTGCCCAATGGCAAGCGACCCTTTGAGGACATGGTGCCGATTGTCAGGGCTGTTGCGAGCTTAGACCCAGAAGACGAAACCCCACGTTATTTCCGCGAGATGCGTCATCGCAAAGAATCCAATGCAGAGGAATCTGACGTAGAGTGCTGGCTGGATCTAGCAGATGACCTCGACTATTCGGCTAAGTTACTAATCCGACACTGCTTAACACAGGCCGCAAATTCGGCTACTGACAAATCCAAAGAGTGGGTTAAGTACGCAATGGATGCCGGCTTAGATGATGGCCCATTCGAGATTGTGATAAAGCTTGTCTCCCTGGAGGATGAGTCTAGCCTTAACCAAATACTGCGTGAGCAATTGGAGGGGCGAATAGCGCGACTTAAAGCCTTCGTGAGTAAAGCTGGTGCTCTTGTTGAAACCTTGGAGTTACAGCTGAGTTCAAATGAAGAAGGCGTAGAGGAAACGCCCCCACCTGAGAGCAGATAAAAGAACTGATGCATGAGAGTTTTGGAATTTATTTGCAAAACGAGAGCCGCGACGATGGGAGGGGCTAGGCTAGTGGCACATGACGAACCGACCTGTGTTGCCAAGACGTTCGCGCTCACCGTCTTCATCGACCGGAGTCAAGTTGCGCCCGCGCCAAGACAGTCAACGGCGTCGGAGATCGCGAGTTAGGCGCCGCGACCAGACAAACGCAAGCGACCGTCGTTCCAGGGCGCGACGTGGCTAACACGTGGGGGGGGGTAAAATCCAAGTAAATCTAGGGGCGATGAACCGGTGCAAACGCCCAGCACGGAACTGGGACCACTCACGTCGTTTGAAGCAAGTAGCAATTTCGACCGATCATTGCCTCAACTGCCCCCTCTGAACCAACACAATCCAAAGCCCGATTAAAAGCATCGGTCTCGCTTACGTCGTGCATCATGCCCGCAATCTCATCGTGGTTCCTACCAAAGGCACAACAGAGCACCGCAATTGAGACGCTCACTAGATGCGAGCGGAACTCTTCGATGTGATCAGGTATCCATTTGGAAAAATTCGGACTAACTCTGACTCGTACCTTTGCATATTCCGTCGACTCGCAAACGAGAATCTGAGGTGGTGAGACAGCTTGGTCGTCCATTAAGACCTCGACGCAAATAAGCTGATCGGTAGCTTCGCATTCATCAAACACGCAGAGAGACGCAAGGCTCTCAAGCGTACCCAAAAGGTCATCGGAATATGTGATGGTCTCGAAATTAGCTGTGCATTCTAGGCAAATCACCGCATCCCGGACGTTACCTGTCGCTTGGACTTTAGTCCCGAATTGATGCAGTAGAGTTTCAGGGAACCCCTTGCGCACGGAAGATTCCCACTTTGCGAAGAATGATCGCATCCATTCAACATCTTCCTCAAACTTCCTTGTGAATTCCTCTGCCATCTCGTTTTCGAGCCCCGCTAAGAATAAAACCGTGAATCGAGACATGGGCAACTGCATATCCTGAAGCTGGCTGGCATACGGTACAAGTCTCTTAACCTGGTCGCTGCTCAGCGTGTAGAGACGATTGCAAAACGCCTTTTCAATTTCTTGGTAGACACCTGCAAATTGTTGAAGCTCGATGTCTGCATCATAGAGTTCGCAGAAGCAGTTCGTCGCCAGCTGCATCCATCTTATGAATGATGCCAAACGCCCTTGGCTTAGGTCTGTCCAAGCGAGCATTCGGGCAGCGCGATATCCATACCATGAAGATTGGTAACAGTCGCCCGTCCACTTGCAGGCGTGATATGCTCCGAAGAGCGCTTCCTGACGCGATGCATTGGGTAGGCCAAGTGAGATGAATGCAGTGGAAGCTAGATCGGCTGCTGTTACACTTGTTTCAAGACCTTCTTCCTTCGCCGCTTTGTATCTTGCTTGTTGGTATGCGGACGCCGCTTCGCGAAGCCGACCCGCTTTTTGAAGAGCCTCTCCCTTACGAATTAGCAACCTTGCTTCTGCAATCTCTCCATCACGCCCTGACGTTAATTTCTGAATCAAGTCAAAAATTGCATCAAATTCGGGACTCTCAACTAAGTATTCAGAAAGACCTATTACCGTGTCAGTGAATCGCGTTAACGGATAGGAAATGATCCCTTCAGAACGTGCAAAACATGAGGTGAGTTTTCGTAGAATCTCATCAAGATCGAAAACGTCATCACGTTGCCAAGGCGACAATTCCCCAAATGCGAGCATTGTTTCGGCTTGTAGCCGGACTGCCTCGTCGAGATGATCGTTTACCAGCTCATTTAGCCTACGACGTATGGCCGCATCGCGCTCCAGCAAACGTAATTCGTCGCGATCGAATTCACCGCGAACGACGGAGCACCATAACATGGAAAGTAAGTTACAGAATTTTTCAACGGCGTGCGCGTCAGGCGCGGAATCGAGAAAACGCTCGATCTCGTTGTAGACCTCGATGGCAGTGGATACGTCGTCGTACCACCAATTGTCAGTCCACGCGTGGTGATAAGCGCAGTGGACAATAAGTGACGTGTTTTGAGATTTCTTAGCGATTGACCGAGCACGTTGAAAGAAACCCGTCGTTTCATGTCTTGGCAGTTCAAGTTCGCGAGAGAGAAAGCCAGCTTGAAGGTAAGCGCTTACGATTCCATCGTCAGATGCGTAGTTGCCTAGCGGCTCACGAAGCTTATTAAGCACTTCGTCGAGTTCCAACTGACGTTCGGTATCCCTCGGGCCACGTTTGAGCTCCGGTGCTAAGGGCACCGAGATCCTGAGCGTTTCTATCGCGATATGCTCTCGGTTGAACGTCAGGACACGTGCACAAAGCCATTCGCGGTCAAGGATATGAACTTCGAATTCGTACGTCTTTGAAAGTTCTTCTTCCAATTTTGCACGGGTCTTGTCTCGGGCAAACTGGCTGGTGATGAAATAGACAACGGAGAACTTGGTATCCAGTTCGGCGATTTTCTTACAGTCGCTTCGGACTTTGCTGGTCCAGGTCTTCTGGCAACTGAATGCAAATGCCCAGCGTTCCGTTGCTGGCGCTGCCGGTGTACCCCAATAGCAACGCTCAAGTAGCGTCGTTGAAACTGGGTAAGTCGAAGAGTCGGTCTTCGAGTCGCCGCCGCCTAAGGGCCCCGCCTGGGGCTTGAGGTTTGGGCAAAGTTCAGCTTCCGCAATGCGTCGACAGAAATCCTCAAACAGATACTCTTCTTTTCTATTCACCAAGGTTTCGAGATGATATTCAAGCAACGATCGTTCCAGTCGTGGAGCCGACAAACGTTGAGAATCAGAAAAAAGGTATGGGCTATTCGCCCGCATTAAATCGCTTGGCTTGGGGAGGATTGGCTCTCTTCCGTCATGTGGCATTCGTCGTTTCATCACAGGCAACTCGTCGAAGACTCATCGATAGTGACTCATCGATAGTATTGAGGAATGATTCGGTTTCAGTAGCACGTCAATACTTTCGTCAGCTTTGTTTTGATCGACAAACGGTGGCAAATAGACGTCGCACTTTCTAATTAATGAAACGTGTACCTTGGGGAGAGTTTTGGGCACAGATTTGGTGGCGGGACCATGATTGAGGAATAGCGTGTCGTTCTGAGGCAGAGAGAGTTTCATTCGAGCCCAATGGATAGTTCTCGTCGTAGTCCAATGACGTGAATTATCGCCGTTCTATGAGCTTATGCAACTCCACTGATGAGTGTTTCTATAGTGAGTTTGCATGCTCCGGTGGCCGACACCGGAGCAGCACATCGCGTCGGCAGGAATCATTGGTCCATCACCCCTCGCTTGTTCTGAGGTTTAGTCGTGCCGATCGTCATCGTGATCAGATGAGTCGGATCACACAGTCAAGCTAAGTTGCTCAGGTGGGCGTGTCCTGAGAAGCGAACCGTACCAGATGGAAATTGCGCTTATCGATTAAGCATATCGGAGCTTACTTCTGAAGCCTTTAGACTTTTGTACACGTTTCTGGACGTTGCCTTAAATCGAGCAAGACTATCTCTTGCCCGTCGAGTAAGCGCTCTGATTCTAGCCAGCGGATCTGACGCATCGGAACGCGCAAACGGGCCTACGGAAGTTGGAAAAGAGCTAAGCTGCAGAACAATAATTGTCAAGGCGAGTACGCAAAACTGAAGACAACTTACGACTTGCTGATCGCAGCCAGTCCTTGAACTTCGTAATTGCCGACAATAGCTTCTATGTTGACTTTGTGTCATTGAAGACTTCCAATTTTCGCAAGTCGATTCTTACCGAATCTACGACAGCATCGCTGGGTTCGCTGAGGAGAATTGATCTGGAGTCGGCTTCGTAGATGCTAGCGATTCGAAAGTTCTGAAGACGGCGAACTCCAGGCAATAAGCGAAGACCGTGAACGGTCACAGTGTGTTCAGAAAAGTGAAGGACGATGCCGGTCTCTGGATCGTAGCTTATCCGGTAAAGATGCGAATAGGCAAAACTCTCACGCTTCCCATCTTTAAAAACTAGCTCCAGCATTTCTGCCCTGCGCGTGGGCTGGCGAGTGCTAACGAAGGCCTGGTAGTGTTCAGGATCTTCGTAGTCTTCCTCATCTTCTATGTAATCCAACTCGGAAGCAACCGACGGCAATAACTTCAGCTTATCCACGACGCTGCGGGGTTTCGTATCTTCCATACAAAAATCTATCGAGAAATTTGAGGTAACGGTTCTGGACGTATTACTTCGGCGATTCGACGAGCTTTGTCAACGACATACTCGTGTGTACTCGATAGGATATGACGTAGCCGTTCTATCCGCTGCGTCACACGCGACTTTCGATCTGGATGGGCATTTGACTTGCGATCGAGTTCAATCGCGGACATCACCGATCGGTCTTTGCAAACCGCGTTTCGAAGTCCCGCTATGTCGTCGGTGTATATCTCAATTCCGTTCTTAAGCTGGCCACGCGAAGCAGATACGTAAAGTTGCTCAGCACTCGATGCAGAAAAACTCTGGGAGCTTTGGGCAATGAAAACACGCTGGCTTGTATCGCCCTGTGCCGAGTAACTGGTCGTCACCAGTCCATGCGTGAAATGCCCCCAGTTCGATCCGATATTGATTCCATTTTGCAACTCGATTGAACCATCCGGTTTGATATTCTTGATGCGATGAATATCGCCATTGGTTAACCTTTGTTGACCAGCCTTGGCACGACGATTGCGCGTAATGCGAAGACTGTCCCCGACCGCAAATGTTCTAGCCACCGGTCGGAACGTGGCAAAGGCACCAGCAGATGCTAGCGGAAGTCGGGCTACTTCATTGCCTTTTCGGACCCACACATCTTTTTGATCGGTACTTGCGACCTCAAGACGATCCCCCGGCTTAAAGCCACCTTGACCACGCGCATGGAACTCAACGACATCGCCGACAGAATACATTTTAGCATCCTGTCGCTGAGCCTCTGTCCAATGGTAGGGTGTGAGGGTGACAAGCTCATGGTCGCGGCTATCGATTTTCCCCCGTGTCCGAAGCTCGGCTCGTATCGCTTGAGTGACGATCTCCTTTTCGGCATTGCTCGGAGAAATCACGATTGCTGTTTCGCCAGTTTCGATCGTGTCGGCATAGCGTTTTGCCAATGCCTGATTGCGAGACTCGTTGGGCAGTTCTTTGACTGCGCCCAATTGCTCCAATGCGTTGAAACCGGCGGCCACACTTCCCTGGCTTAGTAGCTGGACTGCGTTTCTGTAATTCTCGTCGACTTGCCGACGTATCGTTTTTACTTCTATCGGTTTGATGCCGGATTCTTCCTCTAGCAATGCCAAAGCATTTCCTCGCTGGATCGCACCATGCTGATATCGATCCCCAGCGAGTATGATCCGAGCATCAATGTTCTTTGCGATCTTGAAGAGCTTAGCCATGTCAATCGTGGATACCAATCCAGCTTCATCAAGCCAGACTACGGGCTTATGAGCATCCTTCGCAGGATTTTTACTTTCCAGGAAGCTTGCAAGTGTCTTTGGAGCAAAGCCGTCACTCTTTAGCTGATTTACCGACTTAGTCGTCGGTGCAAGTACGATAACTTCCGATCCATTCTCGCGGATTCCTTCGATCGCTTCTTGTGCGAGCGTAGTTTTTCCTACTCCCGCCTTTCCAGCAACGATCATCACTCGGTTGTGACTGTTCCAGATCTTCTTCACAGCTTGTTTTTGCTCGTCGGAGAGCCAGCCGCGAGCAATCGTACGATTTGGCGCCATAGAATTCACAGTTCCCAATCCCTGTCGAGCGAACCTTAACAGCGACTGTTCTTCAAGCAGGACTTCGCGAGTAGTGACCCAGGCCTGTTCGTCTTTGCCCTCCCGGATAAGTGGACGCTGAAGATATTCAAGCTCAACACTGCCTACGCTGTTGCCTTCAATACCACGCCAAATGGCGTCTGTGAGGATTTCTCGGTCGCGAACCGTGGATTGTTTCTCAAATCGATGAGCAATGGCGTGATCGACCGCCAAGCCTACTTCTTCTTTGGCGGCACGGCGACTAACGGCTAAACGAACGGTTGTTAACAGATCTTGTAGCTCTTTGTCCTGTAGTTTTTCTCGCCAAACAGAGGGTAGTTCTTGAGGCAAAATAGTGTGTGACTTCGCTTCTCGTGTCTTGGCGCCTAGTTCTGCCTTTTTGTTTGGATCGGTGATGTTGTGGTCTTTAGCATATTGTTCAATCTGCTTTAGGCGTTCGGAGTATCGTTCGACAATATGACGCGGAACTCCTTCAATCTCAAACCATTTACTGCCTTGCCGCTCTATCGAAAGGTTGAGCTTCTGGCGTAGTTTGTCTGCCAGACGACTATGGAAGCGAGCTTCGTAGTATGGACCATCCTTTTTGACCAGGGAGATATCCATGGCTTGAGCTCGATTGCCGCGGAATGTTGCATTGGCAAGCCATGCATGGACGTGAATCTGGGGCATTGCTAAGCCCTCTACTGGACGCGAGGTGGTATGTAGCCAAGTTGCCGCGATAATGTTGCCCGTTTTCTCAGTGTGCATCGTGTTTCCGGTATGCACACGGGTTAAGACATCTTGCTCGATCTCGCCAAGTGTTTCATTCACCGATTCCCGAACTAAATCGAGAATACGATGGTCTTGGCTCAAGGCCCATAGAATGCTTACGGATTTACTGACGGAGAAGGTGAGGTCCCAGCCGACGCGACGATCGACACGTGTACGCGGAGTTAGACTGCGATCTTCGAAGGGATGCTTGTTCTCTGCAAGGCGGTCAAATTGTTCCTTGTCGACGATGCCGGTTAACCCCAGTTTTGCCGCACCGTTTCCGAACCAGTGCCCTTTGAGAGCGTTTGGACCTTCCTCGTAATAGTCGCTGTGCTCGTAGTAGGACTTGACCTGAGCACTCGACCGCTGAGCAACTATTCGCAGCATGAACTACCCTTTGCATGGAATTGAGCAGTCAGAATTTGCTCGATTCGGTACCTAGCAGTTCAATATGACAATTTGATGACAGTGGTTTGGCGTGAGACGCAGAGAATCCCAGCAGCGATTTAAAAGCAAGAACGGCGCGTTTCCGCGCCGTTCCATACTAGTTGTGGTGTTAGCGATCTATCGAGCGTTCGCTGACTGAGCTACCGAACCACGCATTTTGCCTTTATCTTGCTCGATCCATGCATCGGCGTCTAGCAAGAGTTGGCGAAGGCGTAGCAGGTCTGAATCTCGCATGTACGAAGTTGTCTTGAACGAGTCAGAATTGTCATCTTTATAGGTTCGGTCCGCTTTGATCGTATACCGATCCCAACCCCCTTCGGCCTTGTCCTTCCAAATTGAAACTTGCAGGCCACCGCTACCGTTGAAGCGTGCAACTGGTCGAGAGTTTCCAACTTGTTGTGCTTCAGTTTGTTCGTTTTCTTGCTCCATGTCATCTCCTTACGTTTTGTTAATGAGCGTTTCGTAACTATCGCTTCTTTTCGACCTTGTCAACTGTTAGCAAAACGGGCTGAGAATCCTCGAAGGAGCATCGTTCAGTCAGAGATTCTTACTGCGTGCTTTCGCACTTGTTCGCCTTGCGAAATGCGTGGATCAGTATTGGGTGTGCAAGCTCCCTCATCGTGCATGGTCACCACTGATGAGGTGGCCTTGAAAGAAGAACGCTTTTATTCACCTATGGTGAGCGTTGCCAATAAGGAGTTCGAAGCTCCGCTGCTTCTTGAAACACCATTGCTTCAATGTATTTGCTAGCGGTGGAAAGACGTCGGACAAAATAGGCGATCGTGCCGACATTTGATATTGAAGCAAACATAAAATGGTCCTTTGCCCAGGCGTATGTGCGTTTGGCAAAGCATCTTTCTCTCCCATCTAGCTCCCTTGGAGGTGCTCTATGCGATTCTTTAGAAGTGTGTCTCTGGCCTTAGTGTCGATAGCAGCTTGTGCATCAGGCTACTCTCAGACGAATATGCTCTTTACGTGTACCGGCGGAGCAGACGCAACCGCAACAACTTGGACTGGTACGTTTACTCATTCAATGGACGCAGCATCGCTGAATGCCGCTAACTTTGTCTATTACGGCTCAACCCAATGGACTGCACTGACAAGTGCCCGTGCCACTAAGCTCGATCTACCAAGTACTGCTCTGTTGAGTGGCTCTTTTGCTACTGGAGCAGTCGGATTTCAAAATGGTCCTAATCCTTCTACTGGGCGGATCGCAAATTCCAATGTCAGTGTAGGCCTGACAGCGGTTAACACAAATCCTGCGAACATGACGGTTTTTCTATATGTCATCGGGAACATTTATTCCACGGCATCTGGAGGAAACGGAAATTTCGATATTGGAGCTAGCGGCGCTGGCTACGAACTTCGTTGGGTTACCAACGTTGGTGGCAGCCCCGTCGCTCCACAATTAAGATTAACTGGTCCCCAGGGGCTCATTACAAGTGTAACAACGAACACTCCAAACCATCTCATTGTGATCGAAATGCCAATAGCCTCCCACACCCTGGCTTCGACAAATACGTCAAATTGCTCGTTTCCAGGCGCTTTAATGGGGTCCGCAACGGCTTGGTCGCAGGCCGGCTTGATGGACCTGCCAGATGGGGGGACTGTGCTCGTGTCGGCAACACCTAAAGTCACTTTGTTCAACAGTCCGAATATTTCGGTATTTGGGGACGCGCCAGATGCCGCTTTGAATCCGCCTACGAGCTTGGAAGATATCGCGGATGAAAATATGGGAACGCAACAATAAGTAGCTCCCTATCCACACTTCCCACCAGGTGCGACAAACGCTCGCGCCTGGTCAATCTTTAAAATATTTACTTTCGCAAACAATCCCAGCCAAAGCAGACGTGAAAAGGCTTCAATGCCACCAGATCTGTGACACCTTCGTAGCTTAAGTGATGGTCCCTTTGCAGTAATCAGTTGCTCGAAAACCACGGCATGGCGTTACATGCTAGCTCTCATTGTTACTCTGGAAACTTCTTCCAGGGTCGTCAATCCACGTGAGGCAAGTTCCTGGCCGCTGTCGGCTAAGAGCTTCATCCCTTTTGAAACTGCATACTCACGTACCTCTGTGGAATGACTTCGACGCGTTATCAGACTTCGAATTGACTCATCGACCACCATGAGTTCGTAAATGCCTAACCGTCCCTTGTAACCCGTTTGCCGACACGACGAACAACCTCTAATGTCTGCGGACGAACAATCAGCGCAAACTCTACGCACTAAACGCTGGGCAAGGACTGAAACCAAACTACTGGCTAGCAAATAAGGTTCAATCCCCAAATCCAGCATTCGCGTGATGGCGCTGGCAGCGTCATTGGTGTGCAAGGTGCTAAAGACCAGATGCCCGGTAAGTGCAGCTTGAACTGCCATAATCGCGGTTTCCGCATCACGAATCTCACCTACCATAATGATATCTGGATCCTGTCGCAAAACGCTTCGCAATCCAGACGCAAATGTCATCCCCTTCTTAAGATTAATCTGAGTCTGCGACACCTTCTCCAATTGATACTCGATCGGATCCTCAAGCGTTACGGCATTACGCTGCGTCGTATCGAGTTCCTGCAGCGCGGCATACAAAGTCGTGCTCTTGCCACTGCCTGTTGGACCGGTAACCAGAATCAGTCCGTGCTCTACTGAGATTGCTTGCCGAAATGCTTGCAAGGTAAACGTGTCCATGCCCAGCTCGGGCAGTGTGTACAATCGGGCGCTCTTATCAAGTAGCCTAACCACAATGCGTTCGCCATTGCTAGCAGGCATGGACGCAATGCGGAGGTCGATCACACGGCTACCGACGCGAACTGTTGCGCGACCATCCTGCGGCAGTCGCTTTTCGGCAATATCCATTCGCCCGGCGACCTTGATTCGTGTCAGCACTTCTTCTTGCAGCTCTTTGGAGATTTCTCGGACATCGAATAAGATTCCGTCCAGCCGCATCCGGACCACCATTGAATCCGCTCTAGGTTGGAAATGAATGTCCGAGGCTTGCAACTGCACCGCCTCGAAAAACACGTTATTTACCAATTCAATGACCGGCGCATTACTGTTATCCTGCAACAGATCGGCTCCAGCGTCCACAGCGAGAAGCTTGACGTCACTGGTAGAAGCGACTTTTTGGCTTTGCTCGCTCTTTCCTCTTCTATACAGCTCAAAGGCGCTGTCAATCATCAGCAGCAGCTTCGCTGAGTCAGTTGCGACGACTGGTAACGGCGATCTTACCCATCGACGGATCGCATCAATGACAAATGGCTGTGTCTCAGATGTGACGGCAATAGAGACTTGCCCTTGGTCATTTCTGGATAAGCAGACCTTTTCGCGGCGACAAAGTTCGATCGGAGTTCTTGAGAAGAATCTGTCGAATACTTCATGCTGTGTATCGATAGATTCAACAATCATGCTTGCGTGGTACAATCATGGCAAAAAGAGGCATACACGACGCCGGTACAGAAACATGGCCATTTTAGCGTGTAAACTCCCGCAATCGAATACGGCCCCACCCATCTAATAAGCATTTTGAGTAAACAACTTCATGTCCAGTGGGTACCCAGCCTTCAGGTAGCTCCGCTTCGTTGCCGAAACCCCAGGCATCCGAGTCAATTATCCAAACTGGTCCCTGATACTCATTAAGAGCAATTGGTTTGCGAAGCTCGCCGGTTCGCATCAATGGAGCTCCACCGTAAAACATCGCTTTGCCCCACGCATTTAGAGCAAATACTGGACGATGACCTAATTGGTCTCGAATATAATACTGGGCCTCAAAAAGCAAGAACGATCGAAGCACGATGACGGGTTGATTCGTTTGGCTAGATTCGCAGATTACTTCACATATGCCACGCATCCCAGGACTGTTTGGAATCTCAGCGATTTGTTTTGTGCATACTGTCACTTGCCAGCTTAGCAATGCAATGCAGGCGATACTGGCGAGCCGCCAGTCCATAATCTGAAAGATGAACCTCACCAGCAGAGGAATAAAGAGCACTGAAGTTGCGAGCAAATATCGCGGTGTGAGTACGGGGGTTAAGAGGACTGACACCCCGATGGCAAGGACAAATGGAACAATAACCATCCACGCCAAGTATTTCTCTAGTGTACTTCCTCGGAAAATACCCCATCCGGCTGCCAGCAACACCAGTCCGTTGATTGCCACACACCACCAAATAGGCAATACGCTTGAGTGAAAGTCGCTAAGAAAATGATCCGGCAAAGTTCTTAACACCGATTCCAGCGTGATCGGTGTGAGCCAATAATCCTCTTTGACCGACGTAATCTGTCTCCACAACACCGGCACCCACGGAAGGTATAGGACAAATGGGCACAACAACAATGTGTAGTCTGCCTTGAAAGAAGAGACGGGGGTCCCTCGCTGAGAAAGCCAATAGGCCAGTGCGAACGCACATTGTGAGGCGACGTAAAACAGGCCAAAGTTATGCGTGTACAACAACATGGCGGCCGAGATAAAATAAGCGTACCTGGCCCAGGGCCGGGAAGACTGGTTCTGCAGCACCTGCCATAGAAAGTACGTTGATACGACCACCAAGCAGACTAGCAATGAATAGATTCGCCCTTCCTGTGACCAGCGCACATGATCAGGTAGAACGGCAAGAATCATGCCTGTCCAGCCTGCGATCAACCACGTCCTTACGGAAGATTTCGAGTTCTGAGCGACACTTAGACGCATCGTGACAATGATGGTAACGATACCAAAAACTAGTGCCAAGAGTCGATAGACAATAATCGAATCGGTAGAAGCAATCGTCTGAACTGCTCGCGATATGGTGTAATCCAAAGGTGGATGTACATCTGCCGCCGTGCGCCGAATCATCTCAAGCCAAGAAAAATGGTTGGCTAGCTTCCATGCGTAGGCTTCATCGAACCAGATTGATCTTGTTACCAGATAAGGCAGCCGAAGTGCGATGGCAGAGATCGCAACTGCGGTTAAGAAAAGCACTTGCACTGGGCGAAAGTGCTTTCTATGACTCTCCGCACCAACATTTCCTACTAGCGTGACCGATTTAGCGGGCGGGGACGGAATAGGATCTGGTGCCATGCGAATTACGTGCGTTCAATGCAGATACACTGGATTTCGGGACAGTATAGCAAACAACCTGAATCGTAACAGTTCGGGGTAGACAACTTCGTAAACAGAGCAATACCTCGGTGAGCTCAAGCATCGCAAATCATCGGTTAGCCAGCGGCCCAGCTGCAGCAATCCGATCAAGACCAAAGAAGGTGCGATCGTTTGCACTTTTTCCTTTTGGAATCGCAAGAGCAGCAGGCACACGCCAAAAAATTCACGGAGTCTACAGCACCATAGCAAAAGAAAAAGGAAGCGTCAGAACTAGGACCACAATTCGATCAGCGTAAATGCGATAATAACTCGGCCATAAGTAGATGCGACTCCAACGCGGCCAACGTGCACATGCGACAACACTTTGGCCAACATCCAAATAAGATCGTAGCTCGGCCAATATGCAAATACGATACGAATTCGGCCTATCGCACTTCAAACTTCTGTTGGTTCTCCAAACTTCATGACAAATTCAGCCAAACGCAACAAAAGCAGCCTTAAATCTCTACCGTCTCAATTCGGCTAAAAACTGCGACAATAATCCGGCCCGAAACAGCTCACCGGCTTTCTCAATACCAGGATCGCTCTATAAGAATACTACGGTTTACGGTGTCTACCCAAATATTTGTAACGTGATACTGCACCGAATCCGGAGTGCAATAAAGTTCAGTAGCATTATCGGGGATAAACCACTTTGGAACTCTGTCACCGGTCGCAAATGTCGTTGAAGCCTTCAAGCCAACTACTTTGCTTGCATGAAACGCTTGAGCAAATTCATCAACTAATTCCGGGTCAGTGTATTCTAAAAGTGCTAGATACATCGGATCGTGCCCGGAATCACGAGTGAATGTTTTTACATAACTTACTTTTTCATTCGGGGGAAACTTTTCCCAAGGTGGAAAATTAACTCGGTTCTCTGATAGCAGAGGATATTCACATCCTGGCACTACAAGGAACCAGCAAACTAGCAGCAACGATAAATTTCTACAATACATTTCGTTTCTATTTACTGTCGAGGTTGATCATCTATGAGGGCGATCTTCGCTCCCTGGCCTTACTCGGCGGGGACCTCGATCTCTGGGTCTGCTTGGCCGACCGCCGTTGCTTTCGGTTACAGGTGGTTCAGCGCTATCACAACCATACTTAATACTCACATCTAACTCCTCCGTGTGAAATGTGCCTGTGAACTCGTATGGACCTCCGTATTGATCAGCATCTTCTCCCTCATAATTAGAACCTTTGTAATCTCCAGGATTCCTAAACTTATCCCAGACGCGATATGCGATAACGCCCTTAAAATTATATTCAGTAATTTGCTCCGTGCAGCATCCACAAACGATGGAACTAACGCCCGTGGTAATCATAATCACTGATGTTGCCCCATAGCAGTGAAAATCATCTGTGAGGATCGAGTATGGTTGATTCCCCACATATCCGCCATAGGAACTTGGAGTGAAATCTATTCTAAGAGAACCAAATTTAGTCTTGTTTCCTGAACATGACAATCCACTACTGTCTTTCATCTTGGTCATGACCGTTTCAAAATTTAATTCTTTCATGATATAGCTATCATTGAAAAGCTTGACTATGTCACTACTTGGAACTAGCAGTTTTTTACCTCCGCCACATTCGTAATGCCAAAGAAAGTCTTGTGTTTCAATTTCTGGATCAATCCAGTTTCCGCCAGTACTAGGAACACCCGGTGCAAGTTCATGTAACCCTAGTGGATCGGCGTTTTCCAAAGAAAAATACATGTTATATAAGGAAGGACCGTTAATAAACCTTAAAGGGTCTCTAACACCAAATCTTCCACTGAGCCCGCTAATCCACCTAGCTCTAAAGTAATGTAGACCGATGGTGCTGTCCCATTCACGAGCGGTATAGGTGTAGCGATTTTCATAATTGCTAGAAGCGAGTAGCGAGCCGCTGGAATCTAGGAACGTTGGTTGGCCGTAGGCGGTATAGGCGTAGCGCTCTACCACGCTGCCGCTGGAATTGGTCATAGCGTAGATCGAGTACTGTTGGTTGCGATGCTGCGCTAGTGCAACTTCTGAAGGCCAATCACTGTTGCTGATCAGCGATGAGGCTGTGCAAGTAAAGCAGGCTGCTGCGGACTCGTGTTGTGATGACTCGCTATTTGAGACTGACGCGTCAGATGACTTTGCCTGGAAAGAAAAAGAACCATTGAATGAAACAGTGGCGTTCAAATAAGGGGCATTCTGATCGCACAACGTATCCCAATCGCTAAGCGAGATTTCTCGATGCGATAAGTGTTTAACCGGAAGTGATGAGGATTGAGACTGCATGTCTGCCATTATAGAGAATGACAGTTGAGCGGTGGTGCGAGATGGGCGGGATAATTGGCAGAATATTGAGGTGGCAGCCTGAAGGGCCGTAGCAATTATTGCCGGTGTGCCGCAGGCCACCGGACTTTGAGGTTCCTTGAGACCGATAAGCCCGAAGGGCTGGCGCAAATCAATTGTCTTGGCCCTCCGGGCCTGAGGGATCAACTGCGCATGCAAACCGTGACCGGATCGGCCACGGCAGCAATTGTGACAAGCCGTTGGCTTGATGAGGCAGGTGCCTCGAGGTCAATTGGCAAGTGGACGCGTAGGCGGCTCGCCCTCCCCGGTCGCTCGTGGAACTCGCGGCCGACCCTCCCGCAAGCGAGAGGGTGAAGAAGAACGCGTACGCCTGGCGGCTGACGGTTAAACGAAGAAGGCGGAGTCGCTGGGCTACATACTACTCAGCGAACGGAGTCGCTGAGCTACTGGCTACTCAGCGAACGGAGTCGCTGAGCTACTCAGCGGGTGGAGTTGCTGAGGTGCCTTCGACATCTGGTTTAGCCGGATGCGTGGCGTCGTGCACTTTACGCAAGCGATCGATGGTCACGTGCGTGTAGATCTGAGTCGTATTCAAATTCGCATGACCCAGCAACGTCTGTAAACTTCTTAAGTCCGCGCCGTTCTCAAGCATCAACGTTGCCGTCGTGTGACGAATCACATGGCACGCGCCGCTCTTGTGAATCCCCGCCTGATCCAGATAGTCTCGCACCATCTTCGAAGCTTGACCGGGCAATAACGGCTTGCCCGTGTTGCTCAAGAAGATTCGATCTGTTGGCATTGCCGCTGGCCCCAATCGCTTGCGACCATGACCGGCCAGCAACCAAGGACGCACATCGGCCAAATACTTTTCAAGCCACTGCAAGGCTCGCACACCAATCGGTACCACGCGATCCTTACGCCCCTTGCCCAAGCGGATCATCAACAACCGACGACTGCGATCAATGTCATAAACCCCAAGCGACAGTAGCTCCTGGCGACGAATCGCACTAGAGTAAAAGATCTCCAGTAATGCTCGGTCACGGATGCCAAGCTCGTCTTTCACATCGGGCTGATTGATCAACAGTTCGACCTCGGGCTCCGTTAAGTAATTCATGGGCAAGCGAACTTCCGCTTTGGGCAGTTCCAAACTTACCGCTGGATTGAATGGCAAGTGACCCTTCAAACATAACCACTGCAGCCAGTGCGACAGGGTCGATAGATAGGACGCTTGCGTCGAACTGGCCAAGGGAGCCCCGCTGCGCAGATGGCCTACATGATAAAGGCTGCGTTGATAAGCGGCCACGTGCTCGGCAGTAACCTGTCCGATGTGATCGATGGCACGCGCCTGCAGCCAGTTAATGAAACGCCTTAAGCTTGACTTGCGGCGATCAATGGTCGACTCTGACCAGTTCAATACGCGAAGATCAAGATAGTACGCTTGCAGCAAAGATGGATACAACATGGTTGGAACCTAGAAATAAAAAGTCTGAAATGGGAAACCAGTAACCAATGCCTTAAGCCTGGCCATGGCAGATGCACCTATGGCGACAGGCAGGGGCTCTCGCAATCTGGCTTGAAAGCCAGGAGAGAGGCACTAAGATCAGATCCTAGAAGGCTTTAGATGATGGCTGCTGACCCCTGGAAGTTACCTGGAACTTCCCTGGAAGTCGGGTGTCTACGGGCAACTAGAGAAGTTCGTAGACGTACGTGGCCCCTTGTCGGCCGCGATGAGCTCGCACGTATTCTAACGATACCAAGCGGTCTAAATGCGTCGATACTTGGTAATCACTCCACTGGATCGATTCACGCAGCATGCGTCTTGTGAAACGCACTTCACAGTTGCGGACGCCGTCCCTTTTTGCGATCGATTCCACCAGTTGCTGCAACAACGTCAGACAGTTCTGTGTCTGCGGCGTCAGCTCGTCCATGCTCAGCTTCAAAATGCGTTCGACCAAACGATTGGCTAAATCAATATCGGTCTGAACCACTTCGATGCGTTCGACGCCAGCTTCGTCACAAATCACGGGACGCTGGTGTTGGTGCAATAAAGCTATCGTGCGAATCAATGTGAGGAACTTCTCATGATCGCGGCGATTGCGAGTTCGGCTGCAAGGGAACTGCATCGTCTCGGCCAGTGGGTTATCGACTTCCATCGGACGAATCACCCGCTGGGCATTGCGGTGCAGGCTGCGAATCTGCTGGGTCTGTTCCAATGAGGCTTTACCTGCTCGCGTTTCGAGTTGTCGTTGGCGCTGTTGGATCGCCAGCGTGTGTTGGCTCGATTCGTCCACGGTGAGGACAAAGCATCGATTCACCAGCTCTTCATCCAACTGCATGCGTGTGGAAGTCAGAAACAATTGCACCGGTCCTTCGACTTCATGCGTTTGCATTTGGAAGTTCCCTTGAGCGTTCTTGCCTACGGTCGCATGCGTCAGCTTACCTTCGCTCTGTAGCAGCTTCAAAGCGTACGCTGCTTCGGAGATGCCTTGATCTTCGCTAATAGCCAGTATCTTGTGAGCAATCGAGCCGGCTGGTAGGTAGTACAGCGATTGACTGGTAAGGTTACTTAATCGCAACTGATGTTCGGGTGGCATCAGATGAAGGATCGAGTCCATTAAGGTGGTCTTACCGGCTGCGCTGTTGGACCTCACGAGGATCGCCAGTGGCTTGTCTAGCAAACGACTGGTTGCCGCCAGGTACGCAGCGAGTTTATTGAAGGGCTCGCCCACCATGCCACACTGATCCAGATCGCTAATGATGCGGCTGATCAACTGGGGATCGCTCAGCAAGCCCAGTGCCTGCTGCTGCTCTTGCGGCGATAGCTCGACGGGTTTAGTAATCCCCTTGGCCGCTTCGATCTGGCGATTGCGCAGCTCTTCAATATGGAGTAAGACTTGGCCGAGATCACGCTTGATGGTGTCCTCCTCGCAGTACAACTCCACAGCGGTTGCGCGTTGGAAGCTATTGCGCGATTGAGCTTTCATCAGATCGACCGTGTCGACGTGAATCAAGTCCGCTCGCGCTGCGGTGACGTTGACCTTCAAAGATAAGCTGGATATGTTGCGATCCAGCCCTCGGATGCGATAGCTGCGGTCACCGCGTGTGATCAACACCGATTCAGATTCCACGGTGAAGCTGACGCCGCTGCCCGGCGGAACTTCATTCGTGCTCTTGCTCGTGCTCGTGCTCGTGCTCGTACTCGTGCTCGTACTCGTACTCGTACTCGTACTCGTACTCGACCCATCGCCCGTCACTTCTTGTACAGCCACTGCATCTTGCAACACTTCCTCTTCCTGAAGTCTGACTCCTGAAGCCTGATCCCTGTTCAGATCCCTTCTCTCAAGCTTGCTGCATCCCGTACCAATCACAAGCCGCTGGGGGTTCTTGCTTTTGGCATCCAGCCGCCAGCCTTCGATGCCCGAGATCACGCCAGCTTCATCCCACAGCGGGATCGTCACGTAACCACGCATCGTCTCTCGGCCATTGTCCTTGTAGATCCCCAACTGCGTTAGTCGATTGCGAATCTCTTGGCCCAGCTTCACGCGATTGCTTGGAACTTCACTGCCCAGCGAGCGATCGGAGAAGCCGACTTGGTACTGAGCCGCTTGAGCGATCGAAAGCCCAAACTGTTCCTGCAAGAAAGTTATCAGCGCCGGTCGATCCAGCATCCCTTGCAGACTATCGGCATAGGCTTCGACGGTCGCTTGCCATGGGGCTGTCAGAAAGACCTCTAAGCGTGGAAAGCTATCTTGATAAGTTCGTGATCGTTGAAGCATGAGAGCGGGTCCATCAAGAGTGTTTGTGTGGGCGATAGATGGAATCAAACAGAAGTTCTTCAAAGCAGGCCCCTTCAGCAGAACGGGCCAGCAAGGCCTTGTGCAAGGGCTGATGATGAAGAATCAAAAGAATTCTTTGGAGGCCATCGATCAGCGTCGGCATCATAGTGCAGGTCATGCTCTACAATGCAGCTACATGCGTCGCAGTTATGACGGTACTTTTACTGAATCAGTCAACAAACGTGAGCACCAAGACGATCTCCTGCTCGCTGAATCATCGTTTACCAGGGGAACCAAGCGAGAATGTACTTGCAGCTCTGCGTCACTATGGCAAAGCGTACTTGTACGATGATTCTATTCCACGATATGCGAGACATGCGCTGGACAAGATCCTCGAATGCCGCTCCGGTGCGTATGGCTCCAGTTGGTTCCGCTGCGGCCAGTGTGATTCCAAACGCATTCTGTATTCGCCATGCTCCAATCGTCATTGCCCCAACTGCGGCTGGCTCAAGCGTAAGAAATGGCTCGATACGATCCAGTCCTGGGAGCTAGATACGAAGTACTATCACGTCGTCTTTACCGCGCCGCATGAACTGACCGAGCTATTCGGAGACAATGCGGCTGAGAGCTATAAGCTGTTCTTCCAGTGTGCGCAAAAGACGCTGCTAGAAACCTGCCAAGAAGCTTTCGGTTGCCGTCCTGGGATCTTGATGACCCTGCACACGTGGGGGCAACGGATGCTGCCGCATGTTCACATCCACGTCATGATGACTGCCGGTGGCATTGACCAGGAAAGTCGACAGTGGACAGAGATCCCTTCCGATGCGCCGGCGATCCAGCCCAAGCGTCTGGCGCAGGTCTTTCGAAAGAAGTTCATCCGAGGGCTCAAGAGTCTCTTTCGACGTGGCAAGTTATTACTAAAATCCACTGCTGAGCAATTAGAAGTTCCAGACGCTCAGTCGTTGGCAGAATGGTTAACACCGATCGCGGCCAGGAGCTGGGTCGCAGATGCTCAGCTCACTCCAGATGTACTTGCCACCAAGCGACAATGCGCGGTCTACTTGTCGGAGTACGTGCAAGGCACGGCGATCAGTGACCAGCGGATCGTCAGCGATGACGGACAAAGTGTTACGATCAGCTTGTGGAATTATCGTAAGGAGCAGTACGAGAAAGAATCGATGCCCGGCGGCGAGTTCGTGCGACGCTATCTATGGCATATCGTTCCCAGAAGCGTTTATCGCATCCGTTATGCAGGCTTATTCCAAGCTCAAAACCGCAAAGCAAACATTCAGCAGACACGTGCCGCGCTGAACGCATTTAACCATCCGCGTTCAGATGATGATACGGACGATGATGACGATGTGAATATAGTTCGACATAAGTCATTACTGCAATCGAGCATTAAGGATGCAAGCAAGCTGATCGAAGAGAACCAATCGCCAAGTACCAAAGCAGAAGTCGATGACCATGCGCCGCGATGCCAACAATGCGGAGCGGAGGGCATGAGCTTCCAAGAGTATCGCAGTCCCTGGCATACGCGTGGTGATATGGGAACAGTGTATTACTTGATCAGCTACTTCGCTGTTATCTGGACATCGCTGGACGATCGCGTGCGAGAGGTCTGCACCAAGGCACGCAAGAACATAAAGTTCAAGCAACTGAGTTTCGAAGATGCTCGGCTGCTTCGATCCGAAGCCAATATTTATTCAGCGTTCGATGTGAAGTTATTAACAGATGATGTTCGCGTCATTACTGCTTGCAGCCGCATGAGCTGCATCAATCAATCAGATACTCAACTACCATTACCGGAGATTTAAGTTGAAAGAGTTGCTTAACTCTCCCGGCCAGGAGAGTGGCGAGTCTTGCGAGCCGAGAGGGGGCGTTCGAATCATAGCCCGCTTCGCTAACAAGAATTGCATTATGAGTAACGAGAGCAACTTGCCTTTAATGGCTGAGCAATTCGAAGATCCGTATCAGTCAGAGAAATCCGCATTTAATGGACAATCATCAACACAAATTCTGGCCATTAAGCTGCGTTCTGGCTCGTTCTTGAGCCCTGCAAACAGCTACTGCAAATTAGATTAGTAGCTGGTAATTCTGTAGAGAAAAACATTGAACAACCGCAAAGCTGGGGAGAAGGACCGTCCACAGCTTGCAGCCGTTTTAATCACTCGTTGCTATCTCTTACTTGGTCAAGAACTCCGATTGTCGCTTCGGAGCGTAAGGCTCCAGTTGGTTCCGCTGCAGCCAGTGCGATCATAAACGAATTTGTTATAGGCCATCGACACTCATTCTCCGCATTCTCTCACCATCTTTCAATGTCACTCACTGTCGTCTTTAATTTGGTCGATACTTATTTTTATTTTTCCATTGGAGGATTTACACAGTTGCAAAATCCTTTGGTTGGAGATTGCTAACAATTCGCAAAATTTCCTTGTATCTGGACGTTCCACACGTTCGATCCTCTTCGTTGATAAATCGATTGTTGAATACGAAGCCTCACCAAGTAACGCAATACTTGCATCACCTAGGAATTCGACTGACTGACTGTCTAATGTGCTAAGGTCTGAGAATTGATGGGTCATCGCTCCTGAGTCGAGGTCCCAAATCATTAAATCTGAACGTCGCTCGTGCAGAGGATGCATCGGCTCGCTTAAGTCATCCGAAATAACAACTGCAACGAATCGGTTACTCGACGAAACAGCCATCCGTCCTGGGCCTTGTTTTTTGTGTAATTGCTTCGTGTATTCAAGCACATTGCGTTCTAATCGATTGTGTCCAGAAGCGCTTAGACGCCAGACGCAAGGGTATCCATCGGCTGATATTAGACCAACCAAATTCCTTCTTTCGTCCACGAATGTGCTTGCATGCAAAAACCAGTCGCCAGCTTGATTTTCGACGTTTAGTTCAAACTCGTTAAACTGTCGTGGATCAGAATTGAGGTCCTTAAACTGGTAGAGAAGCAATTTATGGTCATTTGGAGGCCTACCATAGTCAAAAAACACAAACGCATTAATTGTGGTAAATACTCCCGTCAACAGACTCGATTCAGGTGATAATTGCAGCTTGTGAGACCTATCTTGTTTGTCTATTAGGTAAAGCTCCGGAGATTCTCGATACCGTAACTTGAAACACAGCCACGCGTTGTCTGATGGCATATACACGACGTCATCGAAATATGCAGGAAAGGTTTTAGTATTTAGAATCTGCAAGCGGTTAGGGTCATCCGTCATACGCAGTTTCGTATATATGGTCCCATCCGCGGTGGGATTGCTTTCAACAGTTGAAAAACTATTCACCGTCAGAACGTGGGGTCTCGCGTTAAAACTCTTTTCTTCAAAGTTTTTGAGCAATATCGTGCTAGCATAATCGCTGTCGGAAGACCGGCATCCGATTGCCATAGCTAATAATAGCATCCATCGCGTAATCGACATTTATTTCACTCATTTTCTAATCGGATTGTCAGTTGAGTCTTTAAAGAATCGGAAGGGTTTTCCAGAACACCCGTCTACGAATGGCTTCTGATACCATTTACTTTTATCTGCAGTACAGAAATATCCTTCGCCACCATCCTCTAATGCGAGCGGATCTCGTGGATGAATCGGTGACGGTCGCCGCTCTCCTTTCTGGCCATACACATCACAACCCGTTGATGAGGCAATCTTCTTTCGAACCTCAGTCTGCTCCCAAGGATATCCACCTCCACAAGTGTAGAAAAAAATCGAACAACCAGAGCAAGTATTTCCTTCCAATGCAGTGCGAATGCCAGTCTCAAGAGCTTTGTCTTGAGTTGGTAAGACCTGAATAGGTTCAGAACCAGGTTTCTTTATTTTCACGCCACCCTTCTGCCCCTGATGACCGACAAACAGTATCTCGCAACATCCACGAGACGAAATGATCGACGGAATCGTGGAGGGATCTTCTACGACACCGCTATATCCGTCATTATGCGGTATTGAATCAACTCCCATAGACCAATAACCATTTTCATTATAGGGAGGGAAGTAAAACACGCATCGTTTGTTCTTTTCTTTATGATCGAAAGTTAGCGGACCATCCAGTGGATTGTGGCTAGGCAATCCCCAGGAGTTGTCTGGAACTGGCCGTGGCGGCGTGTAAACCGTTTCCAAGCCACTTGGATCAAGTTTGTTTAGAACTCTTAAAACAAGAAAACCGTACAGATTATCCCCTCCTCTGTACCCAATCGGGTCTCTTCCTACAAACCTTCCACTATGCCCACTCATCCATCTTGCCCTGAAGTAATGCAATCCGACGGTATGATCCCACTCGCGGGCGGTATAGGTGTAGCGATTGTCATAAGCGCTTGTAGCTATGACTGAGGCAGATGCGTTGAGTACCGTTGGCTGGCCGTAAGCGGTATAAGCGTAGCGCTCTACGACGCTGCCGCTGGAGCCAGTCATAGCGTAGATCGAGTACTGTTGGTTGCGATGCTGCGCTAGTGCAACTTCTGAAGGCCAATCACTGTTGCTGATCAGCGATGAGGCTGTGCAAGTAAAGCAGGCTGCTGCGGACTCGTGTTGTGATGACTCGCTATTTGAGACTGACGCGTCAGATGACTTTGCCTGGAAAGAAAAAGAACCATTGAATGAAACAGTGGCGTTCAAATAAGGGGCATTCTGATCGCACAACGTATCCCAATCGCTAAGCGAGATTTCTCGATGCGATAAGTGTTTAACCGGAAGTGATGAGGATTGAGACTGCATGTCTGCCATTATAGAGAATGACAGTTGAGCGGTGGTGCGAGATGGGCGGGATAATTGGCAGAATATTGAGGTGGCAGCCTGAAGGGCCGTAGCAATTATTGCCGGTGTGCCGCAGGCCACCGGACTTTGAGGTTCCTTGAGACCGATAAGCCCGAAGGGCTGGCGCAAATCAATTGTCTTGGCCCTCCGGGCCTGAGGGATCAACTGCGCATGCAAACCGTGACCGGATCGGCCACGGCAGCAATTGTGACAAGCCGTTGGCTTGATGAGGCAGGTGCCTCGAGGTCAATTGGCAAGTGGACGCGTAGGCGGCTCGCCCTCCCCGGTCGCTCGTGGAACTCGCGGCCGACCCTCCCGCAAGCGAGAGGGTGAAGAAGAACGCGTACGCCTGGCGGCTGACGGTTAAACGAAGAAGGCGGAGTCGCTGGGCTACATACTACTCAGCGAACGGAGTCGCTGAGCTACTGGCTACTCAGCGAACGGAGTCGCTGAGCTACTCAGCGGGTGGAGTTGCTGAGGTGCCTTCGACATCTGGTTTAGCCGGATGCGTGGCGTCGTGCACTTTACGCAAGCGATCGATGGTCACGTGCGTGTAGATCTGAGTCGTATTCAAATTCGCATGACCCAGCAACGTCTGTAAACTTCTTAAGTCCGCGCCGTTCTCAAGCATCAACGTTGCCGTCGTGTGACGAATCACATGGCACGCGCCGCTCTTGTGAATCCCCGCCTGATCCAGATAGTCTCGCACCATCTTCGAAGCTTGACCGGGCAATAACGGCTTGCCCGTGTTGCTCAAGAAGATTCGATCTGTTGGCATTGCCGCTGGCCCCAATCGCTTGCGACCATGACCGGCCAGCAACCAAGGACGCACATCGGCCAAATACTTTTCAAGCCACTGCAAGGCTCGCACACCAATCGGTACCACGCGATCCTTACGCCCCTTGCCCAAGCGGATCATCAACAACCGACGACTGCGATCAATGTCATAAACCCCAAGCGACAGTAGCTCCTGGCGACGAATCGCACTAGAGTAAAAGATCTCCAGTAATGCTCGGTCACGGATGCCAAGCTCGTCTTTCACATCGGGCTGATTGATCAACAGTTCGACCTCGGGCTCCGTTAAGTAATTCATGGGCAAGCGAACTTCCGCTTTGGGCAGTTCCAAACTTACCGCTGGATTGAATGGCAAGTGACCCTTCAAACATAACCACTGCAGCCAGTGCGACAGGGTCGATAGATAGGACGCTTGCGTCGAACTGGCCAAGGGAGCCCCGCTGCGCAGATGGCCTACATGATAAAGGCTGCGTTGATAAGCGGCCACGTGCTCGGCAGTAACCTGTCCGATGTGATCGATGGCACGCGCCTGCAGCCAGTTAATGAAACGCCTTAAGCTTGACTTGCGGCGATCAATGGTCGACTCTGACCAGTTCAATACGCGAAGATCAAGATAGTACGCTTGCAGCAAAGATGGATACAACATGGTTGGAACCTAGAAATAAAAAGTCTGAAATGGGAAACCAGTAACCAATGCCTTAAGCCTGGCCATGGCAGATGCACCTATGGCGACAGGCAGGGGCTCTCGCAATCTGGCTTGAAAGCCAGGAGAGAGGCACTAAGATCAGATCCTAGAAGGCTTTAGATGATGGCTGCTGACCCCTGGAAGTTACCTGGAACTTCCCTGGAAGTCGGGTGTCTACGGGCAACTAGAGAAGTTCGTAGACGTACGTGGCCCCTTGTCGGCCGCGATGAGCTCGCACGTATTCTAACGATACCAAGCGGTCTAAATGCGTCGATACTTGGTAATCACTCCACTGGATCGATTCACGCAGCATGCGTCTTGTGAAACGCACTTCACAGTTGCGGACGCCGTCCCTTTTTGCGATCGATTCCACCAGTTGCTGCAACAACGTCAGACAGTTCTGTGTCTGCGGCGTCAGCTCGTCCATGCTCAGCTTCAAAATGCGTTCGACCAAACGATTGGCTAAATCAATATCGGTCTGAACCACTTCGATGCGTTCGACGCCAGCTTCGTCACAAATCACGGGACGCTGGTGTTGGTGCAATAAAGCTATCGTGCGAATCAATGTGAGGAACTTCTCATGATCGCGGCGATTGCGAGTTCGGCTGCAAGGGAACTGCATCGTCTCGGCCAGTGGGTTATCGACTTCCATCGGACGAATCACCCGCTGGGCATTGCGGTGCAGGCTGCGAATCTGCTGGGTCTGTTCCAATGAGGCTTTACCTGCTCGCGTTTCGAGTTGTCGTTGGCGCTGTTGGATCGCCAGCGTGTGTTGGCTCGATTCGTCCACGGTGAGGACAAAGCATCGATTCACCAGCTCTTCATCCAACTGCATGCGTGTGGAAGTCAGAAACAATTGCACCGGTCCTTCGACTTCATGCGTTTGCATTTGGAAGTTCCCTTGAGCGTTCTTGCCTACGGTCGCATGCGTCAGCTTACCTTCGCTCTGTAGCAGCTTCAAAGCGTACGCTGCTTCGGAGATGCCTTGATCTTCGCTAATAGCCAGTATCTTGTGAGCAATCGAGCCGGCTGGTAGGTAGTACAGCGATTGACTGGTAAGGTTACTTAATCGCAACTGATGTTCGGGTGGCATCAGATGAAGGATCGAGTCCATTAAGGTGGTCTTACCGGCTGCGCTGTTGGACCTCACGAGGATCGCCAGTGGCTTGTCTAGCAAACGACTGGTTGCCGCCAGGTACGCAGCGAGTTTATTGAAGGGCTCGCCCACCATGCCACACTGATCCAGATCGCTAATGATGCGGCTGATCAACTGGGGATCGCTCAGCAAGCCCAGTGCCTGCTGCTGCTCTTGCGGCGATAGCTCGACGGGTTTAGTAATCCCCTTGGCCGCTTCGATCTGGCGATTGCGCAGCTCTTCAATATGGAGTAAGACTTGGCCGAGATCACGCTTGATGGTGTCCTCCTCGCAGTACAACTCCACAGCGGTTGCGCGTTGGAAGCTATTGCGCGATTGAGCTTTCATCAGATCGACCGTGTCGACGTGAATCAAGTCCGCTCGCGCTGCGGTGACGTTGACCTTCAAAGATAAGCTGGATATGTTGCGATCCAGCCCTCGGATGCGATAGCTGCGGTCACCGCGTGTGATCAACACCGATTCAGATTCCACGGTGAAGCTGACGCCGCTGCCCGGCGGAACTTCATTCGTGCTCTTGCTCGTGCTCGTGCTCGTGCTCGTACTCGTGCTCGTACTCGTACTCGTACTCGTACTCGTACTCGACCCATCGCCCGTCACTTCTTGTACAGCCACTGCATCTTGCAACACTTCCTCTTCCTGAAGTCTGACTCCTGAAGCCTGATCCCTGTTCAGATCCCTTCTCTCAAGCTTGCTGCATCCCGTACCAATCACAAGCCGCTGGGGGTTCTTGCTTTTGGCATCCAGCCGCCAGCCTTCGATGCCCGAGATCACGCCAGCTTCATCCCACAGCGGGATCGTCACGTAACCACGCATCGTCTCTCGGCCATTGTCCTTGTAGATCCCCAACTGCGTTAGTCGATTGCGAATCTCTTGGCCCAGCTTCACGCGATTGCTTGGAACTTCACTGCCCAGCGAGCGATCGGAGAAGCCGACTTGGTACTGAGCCGCTTGAGCGATCGAAAGCCCAAACTGTTCCTGCAAGAAAGTTATCAGCGCCGGTCGATCCAGCATCCCTTGCAGACTATCGGCATAGGCTTCGACGGTCGCTTGCCATGGGGCTGTCAGAAAGACCTCTAAGCGTGGAAAGCTATCTTGATAAGTTCGTGATCGTTGAAGCATGAGAGCGGGTCCATCAAGAGTGTTTGTGTGGGCGATAGATGGAATCAAACAGAAGTTCTTCAAAGCAGGCCCCTTCAGCAGAACGGGCCAGCAAGGCCTTGTGCAAGGGCTGATGATGAAGAATCAAAAGAATTCTTTGGAGGCCATCGATCAGCGTCGGCATCATAGTGCAGGTCATGCTCTACAATGCAGCTACATGCGTCGCAGTTATGACGGTACTTTTACTGAATCAGTCAACAAACGTGAGCACCAAGACGATCTCCTGCTCGCTGAATCATCGTTTACCAGGGGAACCAAGCGAGAATGTACTTGCAGCTCTGCGTCACTATGGCAAAGCGTACTTGTACGATGATTCTATTCCACGATATGCGAGACATGCGCTGGACAAGATCCTCGAATGCCGCTCCGGTGCGTATGGCTCCAGTTGGTTCCGCTGCGGCCAGTGTGATTCCAAACGCATTCTGTATTCGCCATGCTCCAATCGTCATTGCCCCAACTGCGGCTGGCTCAAGCGTAAGAAATGGCTCGATACGATCCAGTCCTGGGAGCTAGATACGAAGTACTATCACGTCGTCTTTACCGCGCCGCATGAACTGACCGAGCTATTCGGAGACAATGCGGCTGAGAGCTATAAGCTGTTCTTCCAGTGTGCGCAAAAGACGCTGCTAGAAACCTGCCAAGAAGCTTTCGGTTGCCGTCCTGGGATCTTGATGACCCTGCACACGTGGGGGCAACGGATGCTGCCGCATGTTCACATCCACGTCATGATGACTGCCGGTGGCATTGACCAGGAAAGTCGACAGTGGACAGAGATCCCTTCCGATGCGCCGGCGATCCAGCCCAAGCGTCTGGCGCAGGTCTTTCGAAAGAAGTTCATCCGAGGGCTCAAGAGTCTCTTTCGACGTGGCAAGTTATTACTAAAATCCACTGCTGAGCAATTAGAAGTTCCAGACGCTCAGTCGTTGGCAGAATGGTTAACACCGATCGCGGCCAGGAGCTGGGTCGCAGATGCTCAGCTCACTCCAGATGTACTTGCCACCAAGCGACAATGCGCGGTCTACTTGTCGGAGTACGTGCAAGGCACGGCGATCAGTGACCAGCGGATCGTCAGCGATGACGGACAAAGTGTTACGATCAGCTTGTGGAATTATCGTAAGGAGCAGTACGAGAAAGAATCGATGCCCGGCGGCGAGTTCGTGCGACGCTATCTATGGCATATCGTTCCCAGAAGCGTTTATCGCATCCGTTATGCAGGCTTATTCCAAGCTCAAAACCGCAAAGCAAACATTCAGCAGACACGTGCCGCGCTGAACGCATTTAACCATCCGCGTTCAGATGATGATACGGACGATGATGACGATGTGAATATAGTTCGACATAAGTCATTACTGCAATCGAGCATTAAGGATGCAAGCAAGCTGATCGAAGAGAACCAATCGCCAAGTACCAAAGCAGAAGTCGATGACCATGCGCCGCGATGCCAACAATGCGGAGCGGAGGGCATGAGCTTCCAAGAGTATCGCAGTCCCTGGCATACGCGTGGTGATATGGGAACAGTGTATTACTTGATCAGCTACTTCGCTGTTATCTGGACATCGCTGGACGATCGCGTGCGAGAGGTCTGCACCAAGGCACGCAAGAACATAAAGTTCAAGCAACTGAGTTTCGAAGATGCTCGGCTGCTTCGATCCGAAGCCAATATTTATTCAGCGTTCGATGTGAAGTTATTAACAGATGATGTTCGCGTCATTACTGCTTGCAGCCGCATGAGCTGCATCAATCAATCAGATACTCAACTACCATTACCGGAGATTTAAGTTGAAAGAGTTGCTTAACTCTCCCGGCCAGGAGAGTGGCGAGTCTTGCGAGCCGAGAGGGGGCGTTCGAATCATAGCCCGCTTCGCTAACAAGAATTGCATTATGAGTAACGAGAGCAACTTGCCTTTAATGGCTGAGCAATTCGAAGATCCGTATCAGTCAGAGAAATCCGCATTTAATGGACAATCATCAACACAAATTCTGGCCATTAAGCTGCGTTCTGGCTCGTTCTTGAGCCCTGCAAACAGCTACTGCAAATTAGATTAGTAGCTGGTAATTCTGTAGAGAAAAACATTGAACAACCGCAAAGCTGGGGAGAAGGACCGTCCACAGCTTGCAGCCGTTTTAATCACTCGTTGCTATCTCTTACTTGGTGAACATTGCTTCGGAGGGATCCACACAATTGACGATAAAACAACTACTATCAATATAACTATATATCTGATGCTAACGACTGCGATATGATTCTCATCGCGGAAAATGTTTGTGCTCGTAATATCTGCGGCCCCTTCACTATTTCCAATCCGAAATGGCGGAAAATACTCACCAGAAGAAATATCTGATTGTCGATCCCATGGCACGGTGTAAAAAGAGATCTCTACCCCTCCCGGCGAGAAAAGTAGCCTACTGTCTGGTGGATAATAAAACGCGATGAATACAACTTGCGTAGCCAACAATACAACAAAGTTTAGCAACGAGCAGCACAAATGATTGATCCTAAGGGCTATAGCAATCCATGAAATAGACGTTCTCCAAGTGCACCTAAGTATTGCAATCGCCATACTTAACACGCAAATCGCGAGAGATAAAGCATATCCCCCTGCAGGATGCGCCAGGAAAATCGCTACCCAAGTAATTATGCCAATCGAAAATACTGTTGACATTATCTTTTCGGGTCTCCACTACTTTCTCCTACAAACGAGCAGCTAAAATCCTTACAACATTCCCAGTCAAGATCTATTTTGTATTCGCCTTGTCCTTCGCCCTTATGATAATCCTGTATCCAGCGGTTGCCAGTTTTCGGGTTTTCTTCCCACCCATCTCCTCCCGCTGGGAAATAACAGCAATTTGTCGGATACTTAGAAGGAGGAACGAGTTTATTTGAAAAATCCGGCGGTAGATCGGTTGAACAATAATACCGCAGAGTGACAGAAAGTGTAAAGCTGCCGCAGCCACTAGGGCTACCACCTTGTGCTGGGCTCTCTGTGAAAGGATAGTCGTAGCTCTGATCTTTTGCGAATTTTTGAACTTGCATTGCTTCAGTGCGTCGGGAGGTAAAGCCGCCGCATTCACCACCGTTGCATGGTGCATTCTTGCAAGTTGCCCTGATGAACTTAATCAAATACCCTTCGCAAGGTGCTGAAAATCTGACATAAAAGTCAATGTTTAAATTATCTTGACAATCGCGCTTATGCCGTTCACTGCCTCCATCTCTTGTTTGCACAATTATGCTAGTTCCCAAAGGATCAACATTTTCGAAACCGAAGTACGGGATTGCCAAGTTCCAGCCATCGGCGTAGCCACGGGAATCTCTTCCCAAAAACCTACCACTATGCCCACTCATCCATCTAGCTCGGAAGTAATGCAAACCGACGGTATGATCCCACTCGCGGGAAGTATAGGTGTACCTGTTGTTATAGGCGCTGGTGGCTATGACTGAGACGGATGCGTTGAGCACTGTTGGCTGACCGTAAGCGGTATAAGCGTAGCGCTCTACAACGCCGCCGCTGGAATTGGTCATAGCGTAGATCGAGTACTGTTGGTTGCGATGCTGCGCTAGTGCAACTTCTGAAGGCCAATCACTGTTGCTGATCAGCGATGAGGCTGTGCAAGTAAAGCAGGCTGCTGCGGACTCGTGTTGTGATGACTCGCTATTTGAGACTGACGCGTCAGATGACTTTGCCTGGAAAGAAAAAGAACCATTGAATGAAACAGTGGCGTTCAAATAAGGGGCATTCTGATCGCACAACGTATCCCAATCGCTAAGCGAGATTTCTCGATGCGATAAGTGTTTAACCGGAAGTGATGAGGATTGAGACTGCATGTCTGCCATTATAGAGAATGACAGTTGAGCGGTGGTGCGAGATGGGCGGGATAATTGGCAGAATATTGAGGTGGCAGCCTGAAGGGCCGTAGCAATTATTGCCGGTGTGCCGCAGGCCACCGGACTTTGAGGTTCCTTGAGACCGATAAGCCCGAAGGGCTGGCGCAAATCAATTGTCTTGGCCCTCCGGGCCTGAGGGATCAACTGCGCATGCAAACCGTGACCGGATCGGCCACGGCAGCAATTGTGACAAGCCGTTGGCTTGATGAGGCAGGTGCCTCGAGGTCAATTGGCAAGTGGACGCGTAGGCGGCTCGCCCTCCCCGGTCGCTCGTGGAACTCGCGGCCGACCCTCCCGCAAGCGAGAGGGTGAAGAAGAACGCGTACGCCTGGCGGCTGACGGTTAAACGAAGAAGGCGGAGTCGCTGGGCTACATACTACTCAGCGAACGGAGTCGCTGAGCTACTGGCTACTCAGCGAACGGAGTCGCTGAGCTACTCAGCGGGTGGAGTTGCTGAGGTGCCTTCGACATCTGGTTTAGCCGGATGCGTGGCGTCGTGCACTTTACGCAAGCGATCGATGGTCACGTGCGTGTAGATCTGAGTCGTATTCAAATTCGCATGACCCAGCAACGTCTGTAAACTTCTTAAGTCCGCGCCGTTCTCAAGCATCAACGTTGCCGTCGTGTGACGAATCACATGGCACGCGCCGCTCTTGTGAATCCCCGCCTGATCCAGATAGTCTCGCACCATCTTCGAAGCTTGACCGGGCAATAACGGCTTGCCCGTGTTGCTCAAGAAGATTCGATCTGTTGGCATTGCCGCTGGCCCCAATCGCTTGCGACCATGACCGGCCAGCAACCAAGGACGCACATCGGCCAAATACTTTTCAAGCCACTGCAAGGCTCGCACACCAATCGGTACCACGCGATCCTTACGCCCCTTGCCCAAGCGGATCATCAACAACCGACGACTGCGATCAATGTCATAAACCCCAAGCGACAGTAGCTCCTGGCGACGAATCGCACTAGAGTAAAAGATCTCCAGTAATGCTCGGTCACGGATGCCAAGCTCGTCTTTCACATCGGGCTGATTGATCAACAGTTCGACCTCGGGCTCCGTTAAGTAATTCATGGGCAAGCGAACTTCCGCTTTGGGCAGTTCCAAACTTACCGCTGGATTGAATGGCAAGTGACCCTTCAAACATAACCACTGCAGCCAGTGCGACAGGGTCGATAGATAGGACGCTTGCGTCGAACTGGCCAAGGGAGCCCCGCTGCGCAGATGGCCTACATGATAAAGGCTGCGTTGATAAGCGGCCACGTGCTCGGCAGTAACCTGTCCGATGTGATCGATGGCACGCGCCTGCAGCCAGTTAATGAAACGCCTTAAGCTTGACTTGCGGCGATCAATGGTCGACTCTGACCAGTTCAATACGCGAAGATCAAGATAGTACGCTTGCAGCAAAGATGGATACAACATGGTTGGAACCTAGAAATAAAAAGTCTGAAATGGGAAACCAGTAACCAATGCCTTAAGCCTGGCCATGGCAGATGCACCTATGGCGACAGGCAGGGGCTCTCGCAATCTGGCTTGAAAGCCAGGAGAGAGGCACTAAGATCAGATCCTAGAAGGCTTTAGATGATGGCTGCTGACCCCTGGAAGTTACCTGGAACTTCCCTGGAAGTCGGGTGTCTACGGGCAACTAGAGAAGTTCGTAGACGTACGTGGCCCCTTGTCGGCCGCGATGAGCTCGCACGTATTCTAACGATACCAAGCGGTCTAAATGCGTCGATACTTGGTAATCACTCCACTGGATCGATTCACGCAGCATGCGTCTTGTGAAACGCACTTCACAGTTGCGGACGCCGTCCCTTTTTGCGATCGATTCCACCAGTTGCTGCAACAACGTCAGACAGTTCTGTGTCTGCGGCGTCAGCTCGTCCATGCTCAGCTTCAAAATGCGTTCGACCAAACGATTGGCTAAATCAATATCGGTCTGAACCACTTCGATGCGTTCGACGCCAGCTTCGTCACAAATCACGGGACGCTGGTGTTGGTGCAATAAAGCTATCGTGCGAATCAATGTGAGGAACTTCTCATGATCGCGGCGATTGCGAGTTCGGCTGCAAGGGAACTGCATCGTCTCGGCCAGTGGGTTATCGACTTCCATCGGACGAATCACCCGCTGGGCATTGCGGTGCAGGCTGCGAATCTGCTGGGTCTGTTCCAATGAGGCTTTACCTGCTCGCGTTTCGAGTTGTCGTTGGCGCTGTTGGATCGCCAGCGTGTGTTGGCTCGATTCGTCCACGGTGAGGACAAAGCATCGATTCACCAGCTCTTCATCCAACTGCATGCGTGTGGAAGTCAGAAACAATTGCACCGGTCCTTCGACTTCATGCGTTTGCATTTGGAAGTTCCCTTGAGCGTTCTTGCCTACGGTCGCATGCGTCAGCTTACCTTCGCTCTGTAGCAGCTTCAAAGCGTACGCTGCTTCGGAGATGCCTTGATCTTCGCTAATAGCCAGTATCTTGTGAGCAATCGAGCCGGCTGGTAGGTAGTACAGCGATTGACTGGTAAGGTTACTTAATCGCAACTGATGTTCGGGTGGCATCAGATGAAGGATCGAGTCCATTAAGGTGGTCTTACCGGCTGCGCTGTTGGACCTCACGAGGATCGCCAGTGGCTTGTCTAGCAAACGACTGGTTGCCGCCAGGTACGCAGCGAGTTTATTGAAGGGCTCGCCCACCATGCCACACTGATCCAGATCGCTAATGATGCGGCTGATCAACTGGGGATCGCTCAGCAAGCCCAGTGCCTGCTGCTGCTCTTGCGGCGATAGCTCGACGGGTTTAGTAATCCCCTTGGCCGCTTCGATCTGGCGATTGCGCAGCTCTTCAATATGGAGTAAGACTTGGCCGAGATCACGCTTGATGGTGTCCTCCTCGCAGTACAACTCCACAGCGGTTGCGCGTTGGAAGCTATTGCGCGATTGAGCTTTCATCAGATCGACCGTGTCGACGTGAATCAAGTCCGCTCGCGCTGCGGTGACGTTGACCTTCAAAGATAAGCTGGATATGTTGCGATCCAGCCCTCGGATGCGATAGCTGCGGTCACCGCGTGTGATCAACACCGATTCAGATTCCACGGTGAAGCTGACGCCGCTGCCCGGCGGAACTTCATTCGTGCTCTTGCTCGTGCTCGTGCTCGTGCTCGTACTCGTGCTCGTACTCGTACTCGTACTCGTACTCGTACTCGACCCATCGCCCGTCACTTCTTGTACAGCCACTGCATCTTGCAACACTTCCTCTTCCTGAAGTCTGACTCCTGAAGCCTGATCCCTGTTCAGATCCCTTCTCTCAAGCTTGCTGCATCCCGTACCAATCACAAGCCGCTGGGGGTTCTTGCTTTTGGCATCCAGCCGCCAGCCTTCGATGCCCGAGATCACGCCAGCTTCATCCCACAGCGGGATCGTCACGTAACCACGCATCGTCTCTCGGCCATTGTCCTTGTAGATCCCCAACTGCGTTAGTCGATTGCGAATCTCTTGGCCCAGCTTCACGCGATTGCTTGGAACTTCACTGCCCAGCGAGCGATCGGAGAAGCCGACTTGGTACTGAGCCGCTTGAGCGATCGAAAGCCCAAACTGTTCCTGCAAGAAAGTTATCAGCGCCGGTCGATCCAGCATCCCTTGCAGACTATCGGCATAGGCTTCGACGGTCGCTTGCCATGGGGCTGTCAGAAAGACCTCTAAGCGTGGAAAGCTATCTTGATAAGTTCGTGATCGTTGAAGCATGAGAGCGGGTCCATCAAGAGTGTTTGTGTGGGCGATAGATGGAATCAAACAGAAGTTCTTCAAAGCAGGCCCCTTCAGCAGAACGGGCCAGCAAGGCCTTGTGCAAGGGCTGATGATGAAGAATCAAAAGAATTCTTTGGAGGCCATCGATCAGCGTCGGCATCATAGTGCAGGTCATGCTCTACAATGCAGCTACATGCGTCGCAGTTATGACGGTACTTTTACTGAATCAGTCAACAAACGTGAGCACCAAGACGATCTCCTGCTCGCTGAATCATCGTTTACCAGGGGAACCAAGCGAGAATGTACTTGCAGCTCTGCGTCACTATGGCAAAGCGTACTTGTACGATGATTCTATTCCACGATATGCGAGACATGCGCTGGACAAGATCCTCGAATGCCGCTCCGGTGCGTATGGCTCCAGTTGGTTCCGCTGCGGCCAGTGTGATTCCAAACGCATTCTGTATTCGCCATGCTCCAATCGTCATTGCCCCAACTGCGGCTGGCTCAAGCGTAAGAAATGGCTCGATACGATCCAGTCCTGGGAGCTAGATACGAAGTACTATCACGTCGTCTTTACCGCGCCGCATGAACTGACCGAGCTATTCGGAGACAATGCGGCTGAGAGCTATAAGCTGTTCTTCCAGTGTGCGCAAAAGACGCTGCTAGAAACCTGCCAAGAAGCTTTCGGTTGCCGTCCTGGGATCTTGATGACCCTGCACACGTGGGGGCAACGGATGCTGCCGCATGTTCACATCCACGTCATGATGACTGCCGGTGGCATTGACCAGGAAAGTCGACAGTGGACAGAGATCCCTTCCGATGCGCCGGCGATCCAGCCCAAGCGTCTGGCGCAGGTCTTTCGAAAGAAGTTCATCCGAGGGCTCAAGAGTCTCTTTCGACGTGGCAAGTTATTACTAAAATCCACTGCTGAGCAATTAGAAGTTCCAGACGCTCAGTCGTTGGCAGAATGGTTAACACCGATCGCGGCCAGGAGCTGGGTCGCAGATGCTCAGCTCACTCCAGATGTACTTGCCACCAAGCGACAATGCGCGGTCTACTTGTCGGAGTACGTGCAAGGCACGGCGATCAGTGACCAGCGGATCGTCAGCGATGACGGACAAAGTGTTACGATCAGCTTGTGGAATTATCGTAAGGAGCAGTACGAGAAAGAATCGATGCCCGGCGGCGAGTTCGTGCGACGCTATCTATGGCATATCGTTCCCAGAAGCGTTTATCGCATCCGTTATGCAGGCTTATTCCAAGCTCAAAACCGCAAAGCAAACATTCAGCAGACACGTGCCGCGCTGAACGCATTTAACCATCCGCGTTCAGATGATGATACGGACGATGATGACGATGTGAATATAGTTCGACATAAGTCATTACTGCAATCGAGCATTAAGGATGCAAGCAAGCTGATCGAAGAGAACCAATCGCCAAGTACCAAAGCAGAAGTCGATGACCATGCGCCGCGATGCCAACAATGCGGAGCGGAGGGCATGAGCTTCCAAGAGTATCGCAGTCCCTGGCATACGCGTGGTGATATGGGAACAGTGTATTACTTGATCAGCTACTTCGCTGTTATCTGGACATCGCTGGACGATCGCGTGCGAGAGGTCTGCACCAAGGCACGCAAGAACATAAAGTTCAAGCAACTGAGTTTCGAAGATGCTCGGCTGCTTCGATCCGAAGCCAATATTTATTCAGCGTTCGATGTGAAGTTATTAACAGATGATGTTCGCGTCATTACTGCTTGCAGCCGCATGAGCTGCATCAATCAATCAGATACTCAACTACCATTACCGGAGATTTAAGTTGAAAGAGTTGCTTAACTCTCCCGGCCAGGAGAGTGGCGAGTCTTGCGAGCCGAGAGGGGGCGTTCGAATCATAGCCCGCTTCGCTAACAAGAATTGCATTATGAGTAACGAGAGCAACTTGCCTTTAATGGCTGAGCAATTCGAAGATCCGTATCAGTCAGAGAAATCCGCATTTAATGGACAATCATCAACACAAATTCTGGCCATTAAGCTGCGTTCTGGCTCGTTCTTGAGCCCTGCAAACAGCTACTGCAAATTAGATTAGTAGCTGGTAATTCTGTAGAGAAAAACATTGAACAACCGCAAAGCTGGGGAGAAGGACCGTCCACAGCTTGCAGCCGTTTTAATCACTCGTTGCTATCTCTTACTTGGTGAACATTGCTTCGGAGGGATCCACACAATTGACGATAAAACAACTACTATCAATATAACTATATATCTGATGCTAACGACTGCGATATGATTCTCATCGCGGAAAATGTTTGTGCTCGTAATATCTGCGGCCCCTTCACTATTTCCAATCCGAAATGGCGGAAAATACTCACCAGAAGAAATATCTGATTGTCGATCCCATGGCACGGTGTAAAAAGAGATCTCTACCCCTCCCGGCGAGAAAAGTAGCCTACTGTCTGGTGGATAATAAAACGCGATGAATACAACTTGCGTAGCCAACAATACAACAAAGTTTAGCAACGAGCAGCACAAATGATTGATCCTAAGGGCTATAGCAATCCATGAAATAGACGTTCTCCAAGTGCACCTAAGTATTGCAATCGCCATACTTAACACGCAAATCGCGAGAGATAAAGCATATCCCCCTGCAGGATGCGCCAGGAAAATCGCTACCCAAGTAATTATGCCAATCGAAAATACTGTTGACATTATCTTTTCGGGTCTCCACTACTTTCTCCTACAAACGAGCAGCTAAAATCCTTACAACATTCCCAGTCAAGATCTATTTTGTATTCGCCTTGTCCTTCGCCCTTATGATAATCCTGTATCCAGCGGTTGCCAGTTTTCGGGTTTTCTTCCCACCCATCTCCTCCCGCTGGGAAATAACAGCAATTTGTCGGATACTTAGAAGGAGGAACGAGTTTATTTGAAAAATCCGGCGGTAGATCGGTTGAACAATAATACCGCAGAGTGACAGAAAGTGTAAAGCTGCCGCAGCCACTAGGGCTACCACCTTGTGCTGGGCTCTCTGTGAAAGGATAGTCGTAGCTCTGATCTTTTGCGAATTTTTGAACTTGCATTGCTTCAGTGCGTCGGGAGGTAAAGCCGCCGCATTCACCACCGTTGCATGGTGCATTCTTGCAAGTTGCCCTGATGAACTTAATCAAATACCCTTCGCAAGGTGCTGAAAATCTGACATAAAAGTCAATGTTTAAATTATCTTGACAATCGCGCTTATGCCGTTCACTGCCTCCATCTCTTGTTTGCACAATTATGCTAGTTCCCAAAGGATCAACATTTTCGAAACCGAAGTACGGGATTGCCAAGTTCCAGCCATCGGCGTAGCCACGGGAATCTCTTCCCAAAAACCTACCACTATGCCCACTCATCCATCTAGCTCGGAAGTAATGCAAACCGACGGTATGATCCCACTCGCGGGAAGTATAGGTGTACCTGTTGTTATAGGCGCTGGTGGCTATGACTGAGACGGATGCGTTGAGCACTGTTGGCTGACCGTAAGCGGTATAAGCGTAGCGCTCTACAACGCCGCCGCTGGAATTGGTCATAGCGTAGATCGAGTACTGTTGGTTGCGATGATAGTAAAGGATCGTACCGCCTGTACCTGTTTCCTTCCGAACTACGGGCTCGTCGATGTAGCTGGCATAGACATAACGGTACAGGGCATTGCTCGGTCCTTGACCAATTACATAATCACACAGCGTCTGCTGACCTGCTTGCACAAAGACCCAGGAACCGCTGCTGTGCGAGCGCGTAACGCGTCTACCGAGTGCGTCATAGGTAAAGGCCACATCGGGCGTGCTATCGGCGTTGATGTCAGCCGACTTCATGCGGTTGTCAAAATCCCAGACTAGATTGAGAGCGGTACTTGCCCCGGCTTCTCTAAGGTTGACCGGAATAGACGTCATGTTCCCCTTCACGTCGGTCGTAACGCTCTGGGCAGATGCCGATCCAATCTTGTTGGTCAGAAGTTCATGCGTTGGACCGTGTGTGCGAGTGTGAGCCGTGCCATTGATCGTCGTGCTGCTCCAGTCACCGACATCGGTCAAGCTCCAGCTTTGGGATAACTGTGATGGAGCCGAAGAGCCTGCTCGGGCATAACCTGTTAAGCGATCTTCGTCATCGTAGCTAGTCCCACCGGAGGTAAAGCCCCAATCGGCCATGGTACCGCCAATGGTTTCACTGGTCTTGTTCTTGTTCGCATCCCAAGTGTAGCTTAGGTTACCAATCGCAGTGCCCGTGCCACCGAAGGTGATCGACGTCAGCAAATTGTCATTAGAATAAGCTCTGGTTTCAGTCACGCCATTGCTCAAGGTTTCGCCTGTGAGTCTGGTGCCATCGTCGTAAGAACGAGTGCTGACGGTATTGCCATCCAGCTTGAGAAGATTGAGTGCACCGGTGGCGTGATATGTCCGCTCCTGGATCGAACTGTCAGGGTAGGTGTACTTCACCAGCTCTCCACGCGTGTTGTACTCAGTACCAATCGTGTAGGTCTGGCCGTTGGTGGTGATCGCTTCGGTCGCCTTGCGACCGACGAGGTCGTAAGTATAAGTGACCGTGTTGCTGTAGCGACCAGAGACGGCCGTGAGTATTACGCCGATTCGATTGTAAGTGTATGTATCGCTATCGGCGATCGTGCCCGAGGGCGAGTCCACTCTAGTTCGATAGTCACGTTGAGTCATTCTTCCAGCCAGATCATAGTTGAACGTGCAAGTGTCGCCAAACTGATCTTGCTTACGCAGTAACCTACCGGCATTGTCATACACAAAGGTCACGATGCCATAGGTTGCATCCGCAGGGTTGCCACCACTGTGATCCGGATAGGTCTCAGTGAGCTTCTCCCCGCGGTCACTATAAGCATAACTGGTGGCCTGGCTCTCTGCATCCGTCAAACTGGCCAATTGTCCTAAAGCCGTATAAGTAAAGTTCGTCACCGCACTGATGCGATCTGTAATTTGCTTTCTGCGTCCCCGAGCATCGAAGGTGATAAAGGTATCCTTGTTCTTGGCATCGGTCTGTTTGATGGCATTACCCGCTTTGTCATAAGCGGTCTTGGTCACCGCACTGGCAGTTCCTGTGCGCTGGGTGTTTCTTCCAAGGGCATCATAGACCATGTCAGCTCCCACATTGTTGGCATCTCGGACAGTAAGCTGATTGCCAGCGGGGTCGTAAGTTATCGTGGTGGCTTTATCCAATTGGTCAAAGCTCTTGAGAGTTCGGCCCGCCGCATCGGCCCATGTGCGTGTAGCGTATCCCTGGGCATCGATTGACCTGCTTTCCAGAACGGTGCCGTAGCCCGAAAGGCTAGCGGTATTATCGTGCAACTGGGTTGACCATGAGGCCAGGGTATTAACGGCGGTAGCGCCGGAGCCTTTGTAGTTGTTGAGTTTACCGCTCATGACCGTGCGGCCAGCCGAGTCGCTGATGGAGAAGCTGACTTCATCTTCGGAGTTGACACTGACGACCGCTCGGCCGACAGCACCCTGGGAGCTGTTGAAGCTGATGCCAGCTCCGCCGTTAACCTGCGCATCGGCCAGCTTGGTAAGTGCATTGGCCAAACTAACGCTGAAAGTGCCGCTTGGGCTAGTGCCCGATTGTTTGAAGACAGCGACACCACCGGAACTGTCGAGCCCTACTCCGTCGGTCAGGTTATCGTCGTAAAGCGTGATACTAGTCAGGCCATCGGCCACCGAGACGCTATTCAAGCCCGCAATCGGTGGATTGGCGGTATCGACCAGACCTCTGGCGCTCAGCCAGATAGTCCTGTGAGTTGCTCGCCCGCGAGCATCATACTTAGTGGTCGATTCGGTGATGGTTTTCGAGTTATCCGGATTGTTGTAGTTGCTAGAGTGGCTGGTCACGTCCGAGACGGTGATTTGATGGACTGGCCTGCCGCGTGAATCGGCATTGACGATCGAGCCATGTCCCAATGGATCGACATTGGCCCGCGTCAGGGCGCAGCAGCCAGCTTCGATCATCGTCCAGACCTTGCCGGCAAAGTCGGTGTGCGTCGCTTTGTGCCCATTAAGGTCGTAAGTAAAATATTCAGTGGCAGCGATGCCGGTACTCGGCGCTTCGGTATGGGAAGCGACCAAGTTGCGACCGGTATAGGTCCAGGTTTCTCTGGCGTTGTTCTCACCTTCGCTATCGGTGCTATCGAAGTAACGCGGCGATCTTACTTCTGTGACGTTGCTGGCAGCATCGTAAATCGTTTGCGTCTTGGCAACTAGGCTGGTGCCATAAGCAGCCTCTTGGATCGTGTTGCGCTTTCGGCTGTCATAAGTTAGCTTGGTGGTTGTTCCGAGGGGATCGATCTGTTCAACCGAAAGGCCACTTGCGTCATTGATGATATCGTTGACGATGTGCGTCGCATTTGGGGACGTGGAACGTGTGACGGCCAACACTGCCGCGTTGTCGGCTAGGCTTAAGCCTGGAATCGTATATTGGACAGTACGAATCATTCGACCATCCGTCGCGTCATATCCGTAATATGTTCGTCGTTCATAGGGATCTTCAGAATAAAACAGCAGGTTGTTTAAGAACACTCGTTTGCTGATAAGTTCTTTGTTTTCACGAGGGAAAACGTGCGATTCGATTTGCCGTCCTCTGTAGTCGTAAGTTAAGCTTTCAAGCGCCCCGGCGGTTGTGTGAGTCGCGACCAAATAACTTCCAGGGATGTATGTGAAACTTTCAGTCAATCCTATTCCTGTTGATACTTCAGTGCTGCCATCCAAAACATAACCGGCGTTAATTTGTGTGATTAGGCGATCTGCATCGTCGTACGAATAGCTATTTATTACACCCGCACGGTCGATCTTCTTCAAAATCAATCCAACACTATTGCCATCAGACGTGGTTCCATAGATCCATTGCTCACTAGTGCCGTCTTCATAGGCGATCGATGTCACGCGATCCATGCTATCATAAGTTCGAGTAGTAACGTGGCCCTCGGGATCGGTTACTGTGGAAAGACGTCCAGCGGAATCATAAGTCAGGACAGTTTCTGGGCGAGTCCCATTTGTGACATCTGGCGGTTGCTTGACCTTTGTGACACGGCCAGCACCATCGTACTCGTAATCGGTTCGTCGACCATTCTCGTCAATAACGGCTTTGAGAAGGTTCGCGCCATTTCCCGAAGAACCATAGTACTCGAATGTCCTGGTCGCATACTCAGATGTTTGAACATCATTGGTGGCGCATCGATTATAAGTGTAAAGTTGAACGCCAGCGTAAGGATCGATGGTTGCGACATTCGACGAATGGTCAGTCAAGCCAACAGCAATTTCAATTAGCCGATCTGATGAATCGTAAGAGTATTTTGTTACCCTTCCTTGGCGATCTCGATATCGTGTCAAGAGAGTAGAACCACTGAGATAACAAAACGCCTCAAAAGTTTCGTCGTCATATACCTGAAACCGGATCTGTTTAAACTTATTCCCACTTTCAACATCGTAACGAGTGCGAAAGCCGGCATCGTCTCTCGTATATTCTGGCCCGTAGGACAATGAAATCAAGGATTCGGCGTACTTCGGTTCAAATGTGCCAGAGATACTTGGTTGAGTATTTGACGTGTCAAGTGACCAAGAAGAATAGTAACGGCGTGATTGACCACTACGACGAGGAGTTTGAAGCTTGCCCGCGCCTTCATAGATGATGCCAATCTCATTAGCCTGGTCCTCCCAACCGTAGAAACTCGCATACGTTGATTCAGCCTCACCGTTGCGAATCAGTCGCATTAAGCCCCAAGCAGTTACAACAAGGTTTCCATCAATGGTTGAAGCGGTACTAGAGTGCCATAGCGTTTTATAACGATGTCCCGGTGCCGCGACCGGATCTTCGATTTCCAACTTTACCAAGCCATTTGGTCCACTGCTGTAAGTGAAGCTAGATTCACTACCATCTGCATGAGTAACTGTCGTAAGGTGGTTTGAGTTGTAGGTATATTCTGCAGTCCGGCCACCAGGAAATGTCAATTCACTTATCACCCAGTCTCCGGCAACTTGGGTGCTTAGATATTCAACGTTGATACTTCGAACACCATCACTGATTGCATCCATTTGCCACTGTAGCGTTGGATCATTCGTCAATTCCGTGCTTGTAAAATTCTTATAGGTGATCGATATTGCGTGCCTTGTGGGATATACGTAGCTGATTAGTCGTCCGTGCGTAAAGCGACTGTTTCCTGTGGATGGAGGGGGATGGACATCGGTGTTAATTACTTCGAAAGTAAGAACGCGTCCGTCCAATAAAGTGAAGCGTAGATATCTTGCATCGTCAAACTCACCTGTGTAGCCATAATCGCCAGTCAAGGGAGTGGCAGACGCGAATGAACTGTTGAGGACTTCAATTTTTTGGCATTGCGAGGGCGGCTCATCAAACTGAGTTTGATACCCATATTCTTCGAATGAGGTTGCATTGGTGTTCGCAAAATGCAATTGAACTTGCCAACCATCGAACAGTTGTCCAACCAATTCCCCTGCCATGTGGTGACTTTGATAAGGACTTGCATAAGCGTTGTAAAAGCTTGTTGAATTGAAAGCGGCGAGGTCTAAGCGCAGATCGAATTGGCACGCCATATTCGGTCCGAAAGAACCATTCACTAATCCACTTCCGCCGTGACGGCTTCTAAAAAACCTCCGCAAATTGAGAGCACCTCCACCAGATGGATCTCGATAATCATCCGCCCAATGAACGTACGTGAAACTGCGATTATGCACGTAAGAACCTGTTTCTGTGACATGTATATCGCCTCCAACTTTAGGGGATGTACGACGGGGGGGAATTGGCGGGAATCCTGGTTCTGGACCGTCACTGCAACTTGTGCAACCCGGTCCTGGCCCACCAGGCCCACCAGGTCCCATTCCTGGACCTGGATCTGTAATATCGCAGGTTGGATACGGATGCGGTATCTCATTCTGGCATTGTCCGCCAGGGTTGTTTCCTAGTTTATCAGGATCAAAGGGCGGGCCTAGATACTCTGCTCGAACGTCGCCGCCGTGTGAAACTGCCAAACAGCATAGGAAACAACAAAACAAACTTCTTGCCACAAGAGTCTGTACCGGCCTTAAGACTAGAACCATCGCAATTTCCTTTCACTTAACCTAATACTCGTCTACTGACACGTCGGCGTCATTACAAACGGGAACCCTGCGGAAGAACATGCACAATAAACTCCTGATATCCACTGGCGACAGGCGATGCAGCCCGAACTCTTACCGAAGAAATAGTGCCGGTAGTACCAGTGAATTCGGCTCTAGCAATTCCAGTGCTGTCGGCAGCCACAGTGATTGCGGCCAATCCTCCTTGAAACGCGCCAAGATCGAACGACAAAAAACTCGCGGGCATGCCCGGCAGGGTTTTGACTTGCAAGCGGATTGACTCGCCTTGCACGATCGACTGATTACGTTCGCCAAGTCGCTGAAGGCGTGGCACTCCTGGGCCTGGCTGAGCTGACTGCCACACGCGGGCTGGTTCAACGGTATTTAGGTAGGCCTCGGGATTCTGCAAATATACTTGGACGTCGAACTCCTTAATCTGAGCGAACGCACTGTACGCCTGATGTGAGTCAACATCATTCGCCGTAATTCTTCGAAACACTTCTTTCAATGCTAAATCGGAGCCTGGGTCAATCAGAGGAGCGATACCAAATGGCCCACCAGTGCGAGTTATTGTTTCTTCTTTTGGCCGTTCTAAGCCAATGGTAAAAGGCCCTTGGCCCTCGTCCTGATTAGAAACCACTCTATCGCCGATTCCTTCAATATCGCTACGCGGACGCTTTACTCCACCTATTTCCACAGATTGATCTCGGGGCAAAACGCTGCCGCCATCACGAGTTGCGAATTCCTCGACCGCGACTTCCGAGCGGCCAATGATGAGTAGTGACAAGCCGGCGAGGAACACCATTCCAGTCAATGCAAGGCCCAGTGGAGTAAACAGAATCTTACGCAAGCTCATGAGGAATCTCCCAAAAAGCAGGTGAAGGCAAATGAATGTTGATCAAGTCTATCTCGCCGCCTGTAAATCGCTTTTTGTAGCGAGTTCTGAGTCAGTTTCAGCCAAGACCAAGCCGAACGTATTTAGAGACGCTTGCGCGCTCGTCTTAGTACCTGCCATCCCAGATCCGGGACTTCGTTGGAATGCTGCGATCAACTGATTGCGCTGCTCCTTGTCGATTCTATAGACCAACATGCCTTGTCCAATAGTGTCAACTGGCTTTATGAGATTGAAGTAGGAAAATACTGGTCGCGTTACTGTTTCAAACAGAAGTCGGTTGTTGCCATCCGGAACAGGCATTGAATGACCAATGAGGAAATTCTTGCTGACTACGTACCAACCATCCTCCAGCGAATATAACTTCCTTATAATGCCCGCAAGATTGGGATGATTCGAATCAATTTGCGCTGGGAGCTTATATTTCACTCCAAAACTAGCTGGATCGTACGAGCCAAAGTAAGCTAGGTTTAGGTCATTGGAGGCATCAGGATTTCTTGCAAGCCAATCCTTAAGTCGATACAAGTCTTGCCCCCAGTCAATATTACCATCGCACAGGACATCCGCCCCTCGGCCGGGACCACCGGCTGCGGCATTGAAGTAGCTAAGCCAATGGGGCCCTTGTGCGAGGGATGATGCGAGATACGATCCTGTTGTCAACACTAAGGCTGCCGTCGCAATCCTTCGACTCACGGGATGCTGGAAAGTCTCAGCCGAAACAAACCTAGCTAGCTGTGAGACCCAGATGAATAGCAGGGGCAAAAGCGGAAGCGCATAACGCACGTATCGGTTCAGTCCTGTATTGATCGAGATCAGGAGAAATAGCATGCCAGTTGGGATCGCAATCGCAAACAACCATTGCTTCTGACTAGTTGTCATTGGAATCACAAAAACTGCCACCAATGAAGCTGCTAACAATGCCCATATCGCCAAAGGCTCTTTAAAGAAAAGGCCGACTGCGTAAAAGTACCACCACCCTCCCTGCTGCCATCGGCCCCAAAGATAGCTTTTCCATGCGGGATCGAACGCTCCCCTCTCAAAGTCGGCTTTCTGTACATCGATTCCCGCCATGTATGCCGAAGGAAGCGGCACTGGCAGATGCCCGAGGACACTCCCAGCAAAGCGATTTCCTTTGGCTAGGCTAGCACAATCAACGCACGGCTCATTACCGGACAGTGATGCGGAGACAAATTGATAGCTTTTTAGCGTCCGGAAAGAGCCTTGAAAGCCATAGAAAGCATTGACTATCAATAGTGCCGTCACAGATGCGATTACTAGCTGCCCAATCTGCAGCCCAAAACTGAATTTAGGCGTCGAGGCAGCTTGCCCGGCGTCGGTCTCGACTTGCTGAGACAGCAAACGAGAGACCGACAGCAGTAACAGAGACACGAACGCCGCCACGGGCAGAAAGATCCAGACACTCTTCACCAGCATTGCCACGCCGAAGGACATTGCCAGTACAGCGGCACTCGACCATTTCGCATTAAAAAGCCATCCCCATATCGCGTAAGCCACAAAGAGAACGACAACCGCGGACGAAAGATCTGGAGTAATCACACTCCCATACGCCAGCACCATCGGTGAAAACGCCCATAGCGAGGCAGCCATAAAACCGGCATATACGCCGAAAAGCATCGAACTCAATTGAAAGCACAACAACGTCCCGAGCACCGCGATCGGCACTAGGGCAAGGCGAGCGAAAAAGAATCGACGTTCAATCGAAACGCCGTTTAGTTCAATCATCCGGCGACCAACATAAACCTCACTACGAACAGAAGCATCGGATCTATAAGGAGCCCAATCCATTAGTGGCTTGTCAAAGAAGACGACCGGTGCCGCAGCGATAACACGCGTTAATGGCGGGTTAACGGCATAGAGATCAAAACGTCCTGTCTCCCAGTGTGATATGCCTGCCGCCAAATGCCCTACCTCATCCCAGGTTGGAGAGTGAACTTTTGCAGACCAGACCAAGAGTCCGGTCTGGAAGCTAATGAGACATGCCAACGCACAAATGACCCAATGGTCCCTGAGCCAGGAGATACGCAATCCCATACGCAACCTCGATCACACTTAGAAAAGGAGTCTGTTTGAGGCAAGGTCCCCGCGGTTTGCCTTGACGAGTGATTAGGAGAAGTAGAACGACTTTGAAATCTAATTGCAACTAAAATCAAGACGAAATTCCGATTTTTCTTTCGTGTGATTTTTTTGACTTTTTTCGAGATTTTCAGCGTGCCGGTAGTTGATTTTTGCACTCGCACTTCAACCATGTCTCAGCAGAACAAAGAGATGCACCGGCGCTATGAATCCGTTGATAGATGTCAGCCTAAACGTTCCCTGACATTGTGCGCCGCATGCAAGGTCGATGAAGTCAACTGGACGACACGCATAGACGTGTTACTTCTCGGTTAGAGTGGAATTACAATTACAAGGGTCTCGTTGTGCAAAATGACTGCTCGAGCTGGCGGAGTGCTCGAGGCAGATGGCATGAATACTTCAATGGTGCATTCTGATTGCCCATTTGCGACAATCGTCTCACCAACGATTTCTGCTTTGCCTTCCTTGAATGTAGGATCAACGAGCTCTACTGATAATCGATGACCTTTTCTAATTAAGGACGCTAGTGACTCGCTTTGAACGATGATCCGCATCACAGTTCTTTTATTCATGCGCCGGAACTCAACCGAGTCTGCTGCTACAACACTGCGGTGTGTGTATTGAACTAGAAACGTACTTTGAAACTGCTGCTGTTGCGGATTAGTCATTGTCAGATTGATCGTCGTGTTTGACGACGATGCTAAGCCTTTGGAAGGATTCAGTCGCAACTTTAACTCGCCGGACTTTGGGTCAAAGCTGCATTGCTCAATCTCATCCCCGTAGGCCTCTAGCCGCGTTTGTGCCAAATCGATCAGTGGCGATCGTGGCGTTATGGGCACAATTACTTGCTGCACACGTTCCGAACTAACAAGCACGGGCTTTCCACTGTTGATTTCAATCGCCAGTATAGATTGGCCGTGAACGTGGACCTGAAGCACTGGCTCACCCGTTGCGTTCCAGTATGCAAAATTTTGATGTATTTCTTCGGTTCGCCTTGGGATGTCGAACTTAATGGGGATTGAGACGGAACCTCTAGCGGTGATTGAGAGTGAATCAGGGAGCCCGGAAATACAACCACATGAGAAGGTCCGTCTCGGCAGCTCAATTTGGTTGTCGCTCAGGTTCTTGATCGTGAGATGAGCCTCAACAATGGATCCACAAACTACTTTTCCCAGTTCGATTGTCGCAACATCGTCTGGATTGGAAAAAGCCGTCTCTACCTCAAATCGCAGAGGCAATGGAGCGATTTTCTCTACTTTCGTTTCTGGTATGTTGACTGGATTCTCTTGCGCTAACAATGCTATACTCAGAGGAGACATCAAGGCGAATATGCCCAGTGAGGCTCTTGCAACTATTGACCTGACCATTGATTAATCCTCCAAATGCCTTCCAACATTCCACAGCTTGTCGTTGCTTGGGAAGTCTACACATCACCCTGCTATGCCAATCTTTGAATATACCGTCCGTGATGGACACCGTACACAGCGAGGCACGCTCGCTGCGGATTCTCCGCGGCAAGCACGTGACCAGTTGCGGGCTGAAGGCAAATCCGTTGAAACAATTAAGGCAGTTGCCACGACCGCCGATCGCCGGGATTCCGCAGGCTCCATAGTCAGAGATTCAGCCAAGTCGCTTGTTTCATGGAAAAGCCGTCATCACTCCCAGGTCTCGTGGTTTATCCGGGAACTTGCCACGTTGTGCCAAGTCGGAACACCTATGGTTGATTCGGTGCAGATGGCAACCAAACAATGCCGCGGAGCGTTTCGAACTATTTTGTTCGACCTTGGAGAAAGAATCACGCAAGGTGAGTCACTCGCATCTTCGTTTGCGCGTCACCAGCACGTGTTCGGTACAATCCTCTGTGAGATGGTACGCGTGGGTGAACAGTCGGGGTCACTGCCAACAGTCCTGTTTCAGGCAGCTAGTTATCGCGATCGACAAGACAAGTTGAAAAACCGTGTGTTGTCAGCGATACTGTACCCAGCAATTGTACTTTGCTTAAGCGTTGCCGTCACGGTTTTCCTCATGACAGTCGTAGTGCCAACACTTATCACAAGCTTAGCGGAGTTGCAGCGTGAACTGCCCCTGCCCACGGCAATTCTGAAAGGGATTAGTGATTTCCTGTTAGTCTATGGCGTGTACTTGGCCACGTTCACCCTTTTTGTTGGCATAGCCTTCCTATCGTTTATTCGAACCGATCTCGGTAAGATGTATTGGCACCAAACCTTACTCAAAATTCCTGTGCTGGGGCAACTGATCATCAAACAAAACGCCTCTAGGCTTTGTTTGGTCACGGCGACATTGCTGAAGTCAGGTGTGGAGTTGGTCCGAGCATTGGAAATAGCAGAAAGTTCGGTAGCCAACGCGAAGATGCGTGAAATCTTGTCCGATGCCCGTGCTAAGATTTCCTCTGGTGTTGAGTTAGGGAGTGCTCTGGCTGGAAACGGCGTAATTCCGCCCGCACTGATCCAGGTGTTTTCGCTAGGGCAGCATACGGGGCAGCTTGAGGAATTGCTTTTTCGGATCGCGGAAGACTACGATTATCAAGTGAATGCATTGGCTGATCGATTGACGACGATTATGGAGCCGGTCTTGATTGTCGGCTTATCGCTTATCGTTGGATTTATAATGCTGGCGACACTCTTACCCATACTGGAGTCAGGCAATGTTTTATCGGAATAGTTTTATTGCGAATCGACGCAGTCTCGGTCGGCCTGCTTTAGCACGCCAGTCCGGCTTTACGCTGGTAGAGTTGATGGTGGTCATTGCGATCATAGCGTTGCTGTCCGGAATTGTGGGCATTAGCGTACGGACCTATTTGACCAAGAGCAAACAGAATGTGGCGAAGATCGAAATTGGCAAATTCATGCAAGCGCTAGATACGTTCTACACTACGTTTGACAGATACCCCACCAACGAGGAGGGATTGGAAGTACTGGCACAGCCAAGTGACGAATTCAGCGAAGGCCTGCTTCCGTTCATTCCGAAAGATCCGTGGAAGCATCCCTACGAATACCGCAGCCCTGGCGAAAAGGAACCTTTCGAGATCATTTGCTTTGGTGCGGACAAGCGACAAGGCGGTACGGGCGCGGACAAAGATATAACTAGTATGGAACTGAGTCGGGGCTCATGAAATGTTGACTCGAAAGGCGTTTACCTTAGTCGAGCTAGTTGCAGTGCTTGCCGTATTGGCAATGTCCGCCTCGATCATCACTTTGCGTCTGGCGACACCTTTGCGGACAGCCAGAGTTGATACAGCCACCCAGCAGTGGCTAAATGCAGATCAGTATGCCCGATCCATCAATAGTTCGAGAAGCGTACGCCTCCAGACGGTGAAGAGTACCAACTGTTGGTTATTGAAGGTCGAGGATCTGGACGGAGCAGCGCTGCGTTCATGGGCGTTCCCTCCAACGGTCGCGATTTTCCTTCGTAACGGAATCGGCGAAGATGTCAGCTCAGTTGACTTCCCTCTATCAGGCGGTTGTCGCGACTATCAGATAAAGTTCACTGACGGTTCCGTTTCGAAGACCATGCTAGTTGCGGGGGCAACAGGCCATGCCATCCTTCAGAGTCATTAGAATCAGGCTGTCGCAATCAATGTCAATTCGTTGGTCGCCAGCGGGACGTCAGCTAGGTGTAACGTTGATCGAAGTGGTGGTTGGCTTGGTCATGCTTGGTGCCTTGCTGACGGCAATGATGATATCCGCTGGTCGCTTTACCAAAGTCCGGACGGCTGCCATGGAAAAATCTGCTGCGATAGAGATACTCGATGAACTACTAAGCCAATTGTATCGTGAAGGGTTTCCAAAGGATGACCAGATGCACCAAGTCAATCAACGAAAAGATTGGTATTGGCATGTACAACGGAGGCCGTGGGACGGTAGCCCTGAAAAGTTTGACATCGGAACGGTGAGTATCATCGACCATTTTAGAAACGACCGAATCCTGTCCTCTGTGCAGTTACTGATAACAAAATGAAGATCCGCAAAGGTATTACATTGCTCGAAGTCACGCTTGCATTGAGTCTCGCATCAATGCTACTGATTGCGATCAGTGGGATTACCTCTACACTTCAACGTCAGAACAGTGCACTCAAGACCAATCGATTGGAGGATGTGTTGCAATCGTTTCGGATGTTGCTGTGGAATGATTTAGCTCAAGCACAGAGCGCTGCCATGCAGAAAGGAGTGCTGATGCTGTCCGTCCCGGCCTCTAAGTTTTCAGCGCAAAGCGGTCCGCAACTGGTGACTTATGAGCTACTAAAATCAGATGGGTTGCCAATGCGACTTTGCCGCCGCGAATCAGCGGTACAGCCCATGGGCAAGTTTGACGTCTTTGAGCAGACAGTCTTATGGGACATAGAGTCTGTTTTGTTTGAACGACTGGACCAACAAGGAGTAGAACAGCCTCTCCCACAAACGATGGGCCCCGCACCCAATTCACTACGCTTTCGTTTAAAAATAGTAGGTGCCCCGCAGATTATGGAAGGGGCTATATGCGTTCGATAGCGATTGCCTCTTCTGCCAAACAACGACACGCGGTAATTCTTGTCTTTGTGCTAACGCTACTGGCAGTCTGCGGATTGGTGTGTGGACAGTATGCCTCGAAAGTACTGCGATTGCATGCCAAGGCCGCTACGGCGGAGAAACTGCTCCAGTCTCGTTGGGCTGTTATATCACTGCGACGTTCATTACTCACGAATGCAGGACACTTCTTTGAAAGCCAGGTCGACGATGTTTCGAACGGTCTTGGGAGGAAAGTTGTAAGGCTAAATGTCGTACTAGGCAAGCAGCGTTATTCTGCCCAAGTAGAAGATGAGTCCGCGAAGTTGCCGCTGCATACGCTCGCAACTGACGAGAATGATTCGCGGTTGCGGTCTGCAATTCGAGAGTTAGTGCCACAGTCATCTCTGCTGCAAGTTGTGATCCCCAAAAAGCCGACTCATTGGTCTCAGGTTTTCCAGCGTAGTACAGTGATGTCGCCTCGCGATTCTCTCGCCCAATTACAAGCCTTGGTGCCTCGCTTAACACTTTACTCCGATGGTAAAGTGAACCTGCGAATGTGCGAGCCCTCGACACTGGACGCGCTTTGGATCGCAAAGTTTGGAGTCACCGCCCCGCAGCCCCTTCACGAATTGCGATTGAACACGTCCATTGCCGATCTTAGAGCCCTTACTTCAGCCTGTAATCTCAGCACCACGCAAGCTAGTTTCATCCAACAGTATTGCTCGCTGAACTCAAACACTTATTCGCTGTGGATTGAAAACACAAATAACCAAGGTTTTGGATTTACTGCAGTATACTATCGTCGGCAGGTGTCAGGATTTGTCGACGATCAATTTGGATTTCATGCACCGTGATGGCACAACGAAAACTCATCAAGCTCGCAATAGCGTCTGCTACGGTGGTGGTCAGCGCGGCTCATCTCTTTTGTGTTTACCAGATGACTGGGGACACCGGCGAGTCCTTTGCGGAAGTGCCAACAAGCAAGGTTGTAAGATCAGAAGAAGTCTCAGAAAAGTTGAGTGTACAACGCGAGCAACTCGTGGCAGCGGGAATCGTCAGTTTGCATAGGATGAAAAAGCCCACTCCCGTGGCCCCTCCGTCGCCAGCGCCCCAGCCCCCCGCCACGCCCGTTGTTCCTCCCTACCGCTTCAATGGTCAGTTGATCGGCACGCTGCTTGATAGTGAGCCTCAGCATTCTTATGCAGTCCTGCGTGTTGGAACTGGCACAGTTCAATTAGTGAAGCTTTGGGATTTCATTGATCCACCAACAAACTCCGTGCAGCTTGTGGCCATACGTGCCGATAGCGTTGACTTAAAGCCAGCGGACACAACAGCGTTAACCACCATTGAGGTGCTGCAATGATGAGTGAGGTCGCTGAAAACCACGACGCTAGCAAAAAATTTAACGAGTCGCATCAAGCAAATAGCCGGCCGCCTGGCAGGATTGATTTGAGCAACGGTAGCGTTATCCTTGTTGAGTCCTTTCATTGCTATGCCATACCGTCAGAGGAGCTAGATTCCCAAGCGTGCCAATCACAATCTAGGCTTGCTTTCGAGATGGAACGGTACCTTCCGCTTGACGCAGAAGACCTTGCGGTTGCGAATAATCTGCGGCGAGGCAGGCTAAAGCACATGTCGGGGCTATGTATCGGAGTGGAGCGTGAATGGATCCAGGCACAGGTTGCGTTACATGAAGATCAGGGGCATTGGATCGCCGCCATAACGCCAAAAGCGACTCTTCAGATTGATTGGTTGATCTCCTGCGATCGGCTGCCGCCAGAATGTGTCGTCTATGGGTTTAACGATTCTGCGACGGTTGATCACATAGTGGTTAAGGGATCGAAAGTCGTGGCATGGAACTGGATCGCCCAGGACGAAGCAGTGACTAATAGCACTCGACTTAATGAGTCATTAATCCCCGTCTACTGGATTGGGAACAAAAAGATGCTTGATGCCTACGCAAATGAACTTGATTGCGGGAACGTACATTTCATCGAGGATGAAGATATTTCGAGCAAGGCAGCAGCGGAAATACTTGCGGGCAATCTGTCTCCGTCAATCGATCTTCGTTCCCGTCAGTGTCCGACGCAACAACGATGGCTGCCCTACGCACGAACGTTACTGACTTGTGCGTTAATCCTGATGGTGAGTCTGGTTTCCACTTTGGCGGTCATGCTATTGCACATTGCGCAGCTGAGTCACACCGAGATGGCAGCCAGAGATAAGCAGCTTTCACTCTTTACGGACCTGTTTCCGAAGCAACGCCTTCCCGGCGATATACCCGGTCGTCTCGCAAGCGAGAATCGAAAGCTGCAAGGAGAGTTAGCAAGCCTAACCACCATTCCCACAATCCATTCCGTTTTGCCGACTGTGGTCTCTCTGCTTGTGGCATTGCCTGATGATCCGAAGATTAGAGTTGACAGCATCCAAGTGGAAGAGAAATTGATTCGCCAGATCAGCGGTGCCGCTGCCTCACTGGATGATTATGAAGCGACGGTCAATGCCCTGAAAGAAAGCGGGTATTCATTTTCACCGCCTAATACAGCACAGATGCTAGATGGATACTCGATGCGTTTTGAGAACCTCAAGCAAGGGTCGCAGGCTCCATGAACCAATACCTACCAAAACATTTCGAATGGGTGGCGGCCATACTGTTCCTGCTGACTCTGGCCAACGGCATGGCCTTCTGGTGGGCAAGCACGGTACGTAGCCGAACTGGGCTGGCTGTCAGCGAGTTGCGTCGTTGCGAAAGCTTAGCAGGCAGTATCAAGCAACTCAAAGAAAGCCTACCCAAGAGCGATTCGATAGCCGATAGCGGCAACCAGCGAGGATTCAGCCTTCTCAGGCCTTCTCTCGAGGCGGCAAACATAACGCAAACGGCAATCGTGAGTGTGACCGATCGTGGAAAGTCTGCGATCAGCAAAACCGCCTTTGAGCGGATGGACACCAGCGTGGTACTGAGCAAAGTGCCATTACGAGACGTCTTGAACTTCATCGCAGACCTGGAATCAGTCGCACCAAACGCAGTTTGCACCAAACTCGATGTTCGTTCGGCAGATGAAGGCTCTGCACCAACAGAATCGCTGTGGAATGCAGACATTACTATAACCCAGACGTTTCGAAAGCAGGAAAGTAGGTAGTGCCCCCAATCGGTCTTGCCAGCCTGGTAGTTTACTTCCTATAAGCAGTCTTTAAGAAGTGGACGCTGCCGCGAAATACTGGCTTGGAAAGTAAATGGCTGCGGCTCACAATGGTGATTCCCGTTACCTGATAGCCTCGTTTTGTTACACAGCGATCAAAAGTGAATGAGATGGCTGCCATCACTACTTTTGCTTATTATTTTCTCAGCTCTCGGCTGTAGTGCCGTTTCGTGGACGGACACGGATAGTTTGACGATGCTTCGCAGCCCAGCCAAGCATCGCGCAGCTTCTCAGAATGAGCGAGGCATTAAGTATCTGGCGAAAGGACGACCAGATAAGTCTGAAGTGCATTTCCAGAAGGCTTTGGAGTTGGACCCAAACTCTGCAGCCGCCCACAACAATCTAGGCAACGTTCTATTTGCGCGTCGGGAGCTGTATCTTGCCGCATGGGAATTCGAACGTGCAGCGTCGCTCGCGCCGCGTGATGTTTCACCGCTGATCAATTTAGGGCTGGTCTACGACGAAGCAGGTAGGTTCGATGAGGCTGCTGCGAGGTACATTGAAGCTTTGCAGTTGGAGCCAAACAATAGCATTGCCTTGGGTAACCTCGTTCGTGTTTACGTCAAACAAAACGGCGACCCGGTAGAGATTCAGAACATGCTTAGACACCTCGTTTTCATTGATAGTCGTCCAGAGTGGGTTCATTGGGCCAACGATTTACTAGCTACGCGTTACGCGCTTGAACGTGTCTCGGTGATGGACTCAAACCAAGACAAAGAAGCAAGGTCAACCGGTTCCGGAGAGCCACAATTAGAGGTGCTTCCGCCGCCTCCAAGTGCTGCTGGCGAGCCAACCGGGCAAACTTTTATGCTCCCATCAATGCACGGCGCTGTAAATGTCGAAGGATTAGAACCTCCATTCGTATTCCCTTCTATGGAATTCCCTGTCCAACATGCTCTCCCTATAGCGATTCCCGAACAATGAACAGGCACACCAATTCATCCGCGTGGGGAATGATGCAGCAGCAATTGAAGAGCACGACTGGGCTGCATTTTGTACTGGCTCTGCTAACGCTACTGCTAGGTGAGCATCAGGGACTGGCTCAGGCACAACCGCCAGCTCAGGTGCAGGTTAATTTTGCAGGCCCTACCCCATTGTCGACGCTGGTCGAATATGTGAGCAAGCGGACCGGGTATCGGTTCATGTATGAGGATTCGCTGGGACAAAAACAAATCTTTCTTCAAGTGCCTGGTGAGATTCCAGTGGAAAGCCTGTTCGATGTTCTTCAAAGTGCACTGCTGATCAACTCCATGGCCATTGCTCAGACAGAAACGCAGGGTTGGTACAGAATCGTTCCGGCATCTCAAATCCCCAATGTCGCGTTGCCGTCCCAGACTGCCGAAGATCTTAGGAACTCGGGGCCCGCCATACCGGTGACTCAAGTATTCTCTTTGAAAAGAGGAGATCCAGCTCAGATTCGGTCGCTAATCCAACCGTTCTTGACCAACCCCGGTGCAAATGTGATTGCAGTTCAAGCGAACCGCACACTTATCGCAACAGATATTGCGTCCAACTTAAGAAGGATCGCTCGACTCATCGAATTATTAGATGCAGAGCAATTCACATCTTCGGTTCGATTCATAAAAGCCAAGCACGTTTCAGTCGTCGTACTTGCCGAAAAGCTGCAAGCGATATTGGCTGCCAGAGCTCGCATGGAAAGTGGAAATGCTGGAGGTGGACTAGACGCTCAGAGTAACTCTGGTTCTGGCGCATCCTCAGTAGAAATTGCGACTGATGAGCGACTGAATCAATTGATTCTCGTGGGACTGCCAGCTCAAATCGACTCGGCGCTTGCGATTCTAAGTGAACTTGATGTGCCGTTGAGCACAATTACCGCCACTTACCGACCGCAGTACTTGTCGCCTCAGCAACTAGATTCAATCATTCGATCATGGATCGATTCCCTTGCGCCACCTCCAAGCTACGAGTCACGCATCGAGGGAGCTTCTTTGATTATCTCCACGACAGAAGCCACCAAGGTACAGCTTGACCGTATCGTTCCCCAATTGGATTCACGAGAAACTTCGACGCAGCAAAGCCCAATCAGGTTCTATAAGATTCGCAACGTGAGAGTTCAGGATATCCTTGAGACCTTAAATACATTGCAAGGGGGCTTTGGATTGAACCCATTCGCCTCTGGCTCCGACAGCAACAATCGCTCGAATCGTTCAAGAACGACAAACGACCGAGCCGTTCCTGGTCAAAACAATCCGTTTCTCGTCAATGGTGCGACTGCTCAGCCAGGTCTTATTCCGCCAAGCCCTCCCGCCTTTCGAGGCTCAGGACAGAATAACGCGAATTCTCAGCAGCTTATTGATGGTTTCAATCAGAATACAACAAGTGGTTTCAACCAAGGAATGTTTCCAAGTGGCGGGCCAGGTTTCGCGACCGGACAAATTGGTAACTTCCCCTCGGGGTTTCCTTACTTTCCAGGCGGTTTGCCCTATGAACGCGGGATTCAATCACCACTTGGCAACGCAATGGTGACAGCGGACATTGGAAGTAACACATTGATCATTATCGCAGAACCGCAAGTGCAGGTAGCTTATGAGCAGCTTATTGAGTTTCTCGATAAGCGGCGGCCACAGGTTATGATCGAAGCTCGTATCATCATCGTCGACACAAGTGACAACTACACATTAGGTGTTGAGATTTCTGGTGGCGATCGATCAGGCGCAAGACGTCTGTTTGCCTTCAGTAGCTATGGGCTTTCAACGGTGAATCCTGTAACTGGGGCACTCACAATTAACCCAGGCCCTGGTCTTAATGCAACGCTTGTTGACCCTTCGACCGCCGATGTGGTGGTCAGGGCATTAACGACTCATCGCAGGGCACGTGTCCTTTCTTCCCCCAAAATCTTGGTCGATGACAATGCGGAAGGCACTCTAACTAGTGTGAACGAAGTACCTTTTACAAGCGTCAATGCGTCGCAGACAGTCGCCACGACAAGCTTTGCAGGGTTTGCTGAGGCAGGTACCACCATCACAGTCACCCCCACGATCAGTGAAGAGCGTCATGTGAACTTGGAGTACATCGTCACGCTCAACTCATTTACTGGTACCGGTTCGGCAGGCGTTCCGCCGCCCAGGCAAACCAATGAGGTCAGCTCCCGAGTCACTGTCCCAGACACCTATACAATCATCGTAGGTGGTTTAACTCAGAAGAATGCAAGTAGCACACTCAATGGGATTCCCTATTTGGAAAAGATTCCGCTGATTCGAGAACTCACTAGCCTGACGACCGACAACTTTAGCGAGAGTACGCTGTTCGTTTTTCTGCGACCGGTGATTGTCGACGACGACAAGTTTCGGGACTTGCTGTATCTGAGCAAAGGGGACGCCATTCGAGCCAAGGAGGGTCACAACTATCCAGCGAGTTCTCCGTTGCTAATGAAATAGCGTGCAAAATGAGAACTGTCTTAAGTCAAACGATTATTGCCTGGGGCATGTGGATAGAATCTTACGGGACTACACATGTCAACATATCAGCCTGCCGCATTGTTGTTTGACGAGGTAGCGAAGTTTTTCGCAAGCGGTCCTTCGCCGAGTGACATACTCGATTTTCGGCCTTCGTAAGCGACCATGGAACGAGCTAACTGACAGTATCTATTTCCTCATCAAATCTTGTTAGCGAATGATCGACACCGACTGGGGTACACAGAAAGAGTTATTCGCCTATGGTGAGCGTTGCGAACTACGAATTTGATGCGCCGCTGCATTTCATTTGACCGGTCCGTACGGGGATTTGCTAGCGGTGGAAAGACGATGGGAAAAGCAGATGAGCGTGCCGACAGTTGTTATTGAAGCCCCCATAAAATGGTCTTTTGCCTAAGCGTATGTGCGCTTGGTAAAGCATCTTTCTCTCCCATCTAGCTCCCTTGGAGGTGCTCGATGCGATTCTTTAGAAGAGTGTCTCTGGCCTTGATGTCGATAGCAGCTTGTGCATCAGGCTACTCTCAAACTAATCTGCTCTTCACGTGTTCCGGCGGAGGAGACGCAACCGCCACGACTTGGACTGGCACGTTTACTCATTCAATGGACGCGGCATCGCTGAATGCCGCTAATTTCGTCTATTACGGCTCAACCCAATGGACTGCACTGACCAGTGCACGTGCCACTAAGCTCGATCTACCAAGTACCGCACTGTTGAGTGGCTCATTTGCTACCGGAGCAGTCGGGTTTCAAAATGGTCCTAATCCTTCAACTGGGCGGATCGCAAACTCCAATGTCAGTGTAGGTCTAACAGCAGTTAACACAAATCCTGCCAATATGACGGTTTTTCTATATGTTATTGGAAACATATACTCCACGGCATCTGGAGGAAACGGCAACTTCGATATTGGGGCCAGTGGAGTTGGTTACGAACTTCGTTGGGTTACCAACGTTGGTGGCAGCCCCGTCGCTCCACAGTTGAGATTAACTGGTCCAGAGGGGCTTATCACAAGTGTAACAACAAATTCCGTCAACCATCTCGTCGTGATCGAAATGCCAATTGCAAATCACACTCTGGCTTCGACGAATACGTCAAATTGCTCGTTTCCAGGCGCTCTAATGGGGTCCGCAACGGCTTGGTCGCAAGCCGGCTTAATGGACCTACCAAGTGGAGGCACCGAACTCGCATCGGCCACACCTAAAATCATCTTGTTCAACAATCCGAATATTTCGGTTTTTGAAAACGCGCCAGATGCCGCATTGAATCCGCCTACGAGCTTGGAAGATATCGCGGATGAAAATATGGGAACGCAACAATAAGGAGTTCCCTATCCACACTTCCCACCAGGTGCGACAAACGCTCGCGCCTGGTCAATTGCTTGGTTAACCTTGACACGTTTCCGCTCCTCTTGGCCGATTAGAGTTTGGTCCGTTCTCGAATCCATTTTGAAATCGTGGCGAGCGCCTCGGGTGAGAAGGTCTCTTCTATCTCTCCATACTCGCTTACCGCACCCGTGGTGCAGTGCTGAAAGAGATGGTTCAGGTCGGCAAACTCGACGATTCGCACTTCAGTGTTGCCCCCTGCGGTGAGCGCGTCGCGGATTCCGGCGAGGTTGTCTTTGGCGGCGACCTGGAGATCTTTCTCCCCATTGATCGCCAGCACTGGACATTTCACTTCGAGCAGGGTGGGACGCGGATTATAGGCGAGGAGTTGCCGGAACCACGGTGTGGCCGCGACTTTTGCCTGACCGTCGATGACAGTATCGGTCAGCCCCATAGCCTCTCGCTGCTCTGGCGTGTAGTCGGCCATTTGGCGCATCGTCACCTCGCGCACTAGTTTCTCGGCAGTAGCGGTGTCGACGTCATCTTTCAGAAGCGAAAACACTTCGCGTTGGACAGCTGCAGTTTTAGCGATTTCCACTTCGCTTTGGCCCCTCACTCGACCGAGGTCCATGCCCTGACGGACCAGCAGTTCGTCCATCGGCACCCCTACGCCCGCTAACAGCACGATAAATGCGATGTCGTTCGGCCGCTTCACTGCCGCCAGTGGCGCCACAACGCCGCCTTCGCTGTGCCCCAGCAGACCAATTCGAGCGGGATCGATTTCCTTGCGAGATTTCATCCAGTCCACGGCGGAAAGCGCATCTTCCGTGAAGTCATTGTGCGTGGCTTCGGCAAAGTTGCCGGTCGATCTACCGACGCCCCGGTCGTCGAAACGCAGGACGGCAATGCCCTGTCGCGTGAGATGGTCGGCCAGCACTAGGAAAGGACGATGTCCCATAACCGTCTCGTCGCGATCCTGCGGGCCGGAGCCGGTAATGAGCACCACCGCCGGGTGCGGCCCCGCACCGCAGGGGAGCGTGAGCGTCCCAGCAAGAGTGACGCCCGCGACTTTGTTTTCAAAACGGACCTCTTCTTCCTTGTATGGATAGGGTTTCTTTGGCTCTTGCGGGCGGTTGAGCTTGGCCGCTTGCGCCAGCCGCATGAAGACCAGTGGCAGCTTCTGGCCGCCCTGTTGCCAGTCGCCCGTGATTTCCGAACCATCAGCATTGAACTTGCCATCGTACGAACCTCCGATGCTGGCGATCGTTAGTTTGACGTTGCTGGCGTCGTCAGTCGTGACGATCATCGGAATGGGCGTGCCCCCTTGATCCAGGCTGATCATGACTCCCTCGTACTGGCCGTCATTTTCGGTGAACTCGAGTGCGAGCCGCAGTTCGATTAGTGGCGAGGCTTTAAGTGCGCCCTGCCAATGTCCAGCTAGGCCGCTACCGGGCACACCTTTGGCTGGGGTGTCGCCGGCGTTCGCGCCCGTACGTTCTTTACGGGCCAGGATGAAGCGAAACTTTTGGTCACCCTGAGAGAAGTCTCCGGAAATGGTGTTGCCGTCGACTGTCATTTCTCCCGCGAATTTAGGATCACCCGGAATGTTGGGCATCGCGCAGCTAACATTGGCTCCCTCTACAGTCACCGGACTCATCATGAATCCACGTAAACCCTGAACCGGAATATCAATGGTGCCCGACCACGCGTCGCCGACTAGCTCGAAGTCGATGCGGACAGCGAGTTTTACCCCTGGCAATGAGATCTCTCCTTCCCAGTGTCCGGCGGGCGACGCAGGCGGCTGAGCATGCGCCGAATTTGTTAACGTTAGGATTAGGATGCAGATAACAGTCCACGACAGGTTGCGTAGGGTATTTTGTTTCATAGTTATGTCAAATTCATTTCAATTTGGTTTAGTTCTTGTCGTCAAAAATCTTTTCAATCGGTTGTTTGAAGAGTCTCGCAATCTTGAATGCCAGGGGTAAGCTGGGGTCGTATTTTTCCGTCTCGATCGCGTTGACGGTCTGCCGTGAGACGCCAAGCATTTCAGCTAATTCGCCTTGCGACCATTCGTGCTGAGTTCTCAATTCTCGGAGTCGGTTTTTCATCGGAAACGCCGATTGCTGCGGGCAAGCCCCACAGTCCACAGTAAAAAGGTGAATGCGAAATAACCTTCCCAGCCAAAATGCAGCTTGGAGATAAAGCCAGCCAGTTGAAGCAGGTCGACGGTTAGCGCTAAAAACAACATCGCGAGTGCCGCGAAACAGACGGCCTCAAGTTGGATCAGACGCTGCATCTCATCAAGGCTACGCAGCCAACGCCACAACGCGCGAACGTAGAGGATTCCCGGCAACAGCGGCAGCAATGCGACGCAAACGCGCAAGGTTCCCGTCAAATCAGGATCATGTAGTAGCAGTCGCGAGACAAATGCCGCCAGCACTGCCGCTGGCGCCCAAGCGTTGAGCTTGAAAGCATCGCGATACGACATTTGCACGGCTTCCGGCAGAGTAAATGTGTTTGACTTCATGACTAAGGCCTTGGGGAAAATGTGCGGAAGTATGGGTCTGACGATTTTAAGCAAAGAATCACGCCTACCGGCTTTTGCACCAAAACCAGAGAAAGGCCAAGCCGTAAATGAACAGCATGACAAACCCAGCCGGACGCAAATGCCATTGGAATCCAGCGTGGACCCCTGCCACTCGCAGCAAGTCCCAAAACAAGGCGACTCCAAGAAATCCAGGAGAGACAACAGCGAGTGATTTGAGCTGGATGATGCGCTGCAACTCGTCGAGCCCGCCTACCCAACGGCTCAAGTAGAAGATGCAGACCGAAGCCAAACCCAGGGTCGCCAGACTCAACGCGACGGCAAACGCCGGGGAAACCTGATGGTGATCGAAGATGAAAAACACCCCGCGGAGTGCCAAGGCGAACAAGATGCCCCAAGCCAGGGACTTAATCCCGACACGGGTGACCGGCCACGGACTGGGCGATGTTTCAGGAATTGAGTGCATGTTGAGGGACTCCATGTGTAAAGTTTGCTTGATACTCGTATTGTAAAGTGAGCTTTACATGGGTCAAGAGCAACAGTTGCAAAATCATGGCATTTTGCTCGCTCAAGATTTGACGTGCTCAAGAGGACTCGGTTAAACAACCGCCTACAAGACCGTCTTTAGAAAAACTACTCCGTCGATTGTCTAGGTTCTGGAGCAAGTCGATTACCAGGGGAACCCAGCGAGAATGTACTTGCAGCTCTGCGTCACTATGGCAAAGCGTACTTGTACGATGATTCTATTCCACGATATGCGCGGCATGCGCTGGACAAGATCCTCGAATGTCGTTCCGGTGCGTATGGCTCCAGTTGGTTCCGCTGCGGCCAGTGTGATTCCAAACGCATTCTGTATTCGCCATGCTCCAATCGTCATTGCCCCAACTGCGGCTGGCTCAAGCGTAAGAAATGGCTCGATACGATCCAGTCTTGGGAGCTGGATACCAAGTATTATCACATCGTCTTCACTGCGCCACACGAACTGACTGAGCTATTCGGAGACAATGCGGCTGAGAGCTATAAGCTGTTCTTCCAGTGTGCGCAAAAGACGCTTCTGGAAACCTGCCAAGAAGCTTTTGGTTGCCGTCCTGGGATCTTGATGACGCTGCACACGTGGGGGCAAAGGATGCTGCCGCATGTTCACATCCACGTCATGATGACCGCTGGTGGTATCGATCTGGAGAGCCAACAGTGGACGGAGATCCCTTCCGATGCGCCGGCGATCCAGCCCAAGCGTCTGGCGGAAGTCTTTCGAAAGAAGTTTATCCGAGGGCTCAAGAGTCTCTTTCGACGTGGCAAGCTATTACTAAAATCCACTGCTGAGCAATTAGAAGTTTCAGACGCTCAATCGTTGGCAGAATGGTTAACACCGATCGCGGCCAGGAGCTGGGTCGCAGATGCTCAGCTCACTCCCGATGTACTGGCAACTAAGCGACAATGCGCGGTCTACTTGTCGGAGTACGTGCAAGGCACGGCGATCAGTGACCAGCGGATCGTCAGCGATGACGGTCAAAGTGTTACGATCAGCTTGTGGAATTATCGTAAGGAGAAGTACGAGAAAGAATCGATGCCCGGCGGCGAGTTTGTGCGTCGCTATCTGTGGCATATTGTACCTAGAAGCGTTTATCGCATTCGGTACGCAGGCTTGTTCCAAGCTCAAAACCGCAAAGCGAACATCCAGCAGACACGGGCCGCGCTGAACGCATTTAACGATGAGCCGCAACGCGATAGCAGGCTGTTGGTTTAGTGCGTGTTTTTGGTGTGGTTAAAAATTCTTGCCATCATCGCTTGGCTTTTCCGCATCTTACGCGTTGAAGTAGCGCTGGAGCTGTTTGAAAGTTCGTTTCGAGGCGTTCTGCGATGGTTTTTAGAGACTTTTCTAGCTCTACGGTCCTCAATCACGCAATCGATGTTGTGGCCGATAATACACCCGGGGCTGCTGAGCAGTGCTTCATCAGTTTGCTCAGGTTAAAGCTCGTCGATGCCCATCGCCATTCCTGACTGACTCCCTCCTGCCCTCGAAGCAGAAAGCGACGCAGGCCGAACATCGTCTTGATCACCGCGAAGGGTAACTCACCTATATGCTGCCGCTTTGCGTACGCGGCTTGAGCTTCGGGAGTTTTCATTCGTGCCCGCTGGCGACGACGTGCGCCTTCATGTTCGTCGTGCATGACCTCGCGGCCTTGGCGGTTGGGCTGACTACCTTTGGAATCTGGGTTCTTGCGGCACAACGCCGCCAACGGACAACCCACACATTCTTGGCATGTATAAACCTTTCGCTGCAACCGCTTGTCACCACGAGAGGGTGTATGCTCGGTCATTCGATGAGGCAACTGCTTACCAGCTGGGCAGTAATAACAGTCCGATATTTCATCATATACAAAGGCCAATTTGTCAAATCGCTTGGTCTGCGGATTGATCGGCAGGTCTTTGATTCGCTCCGAAGCAACTGGTTGTGTGAGGTCCTCGCGAATCGCAGGATTATCGGCGCACTTGGGTTCGGCCAACGGCCCGATCAACTCGACCGACTTGGACTCGGCAGCGGTAAGATTCTCGCCATTTATATACGCTGTATCTGCGATGGCTCGTTCGATATCAACTTCAAAGTCTTCTGCCACGCAGTCCAAGATCATACTCAACTGATCGTGCTCCACATTCCCGATCATTACATCGCAGTGAACGATCAAGCCACCTTGAGTTTCGGTCGTCACCATCGGCGTGTAGTTCGGTGCATAGCCACCTTCTTTATTCGGAAGAATGCGTGCATCGGTGTCTGTTTTGGGGATTTGTGCCGGCCCCTTGCTGCCGTTCTTTTTGCGAGTTTCGTCCATCGCTTGTGCGGTTCGCATCACATCGGCAAGCTGCTCACGACGAGCTTTCAGATCACTGATCGCAGCGGGAAGCCGATCGGCCGAAACATCCTCACCCAGGAGATCCTGATCCAATGCATCGTTGTTTTCCAGCGTTTCTAGCGCTTGAGCAATTTGCGAATCCAGATGTTCCAAGGCCTTGGCCAATCGAGCGGCGGTCCATGTCTTGTACTTATTAGCATCAGCAAGGACTCGCGTACCATCAATGCAGAGTTCGGAAAGATTAGCGATGCCGAGGTTGATCGCCAGTTTGATCATCTGCTGAAAGATTCCACGCAGTTCTTTGGTGTGCTTGCGTCGGAACTCGCTGATCGTTGAGTAATCGATTTGGCGTCCGCTGGTGAGCCAGATGAAATCGATGGAGTGCTTGAGTTGGTACTCGATACTTCGACTGCTTCGAATTCGCCGGATCATGGCGAACAGCAGAATCTTGGCCATCACGCTGGGGTGAATCGGGGGTTGGCCGAAGGAACCATGGTAGGCAGCTTCCCACTGTTTCCAGTCCAGTCGATCGAGAATCTCATCGACCAAGCGTACGGGGTGATCCACAGGAATGCACTCTGTCAACGAGCAGATAAATTTGACCCACTTACGAGCATTTAGTTTTGACCCGGGGTTTTGATAGCGTTGCTTTTCGGGATTGCTCCTGTTCTTCGAGTTTCGTTGTTTTTGCTAGAGGTTATTTGTGCTCGACCAACGCGGGGCGTTTACCGCTCGCGAGCAGTTAGTTGCGATCCGCTTCGGAACAGCTACTGGCTGCTCCGCTCTTGCGCTTTTCCCGCAAGCGATAGCTCTCGCCGCGAATGTTCACCACCGTGCTGCGGTGAAGTAATCGGTCCAACGCCGCACTGGCCATCACTGAATCTTCTGCGAATACACTGGCCCATTCACCGAACGCCTTATTGCTCGTCAAGATGATCGGCTGGTTGCGTTCATAGCGATAACAGATCACTTGAAACAGCAAGCTCGCTTGCACCTTATCCAACTGCAAGTATCCCACTTCATCAATCAGCAACACCTTGGGCTGCATCAGCATGTTCAACTGACGATGCAACTGATTTCGTTCCATCGCCTTGCTCAGCTTACTGGCCAGGTCACTTGCCGATGTAAAGTACACGCGATGTCCCAACTCAGCGACCATCACCGTCAGCGATACTGCGAGCATCGTCTTACCAACTCCGGGTGGGCCCAAGAACACCACGTTACGTCCTTCGCTGATATAACGACAGGTCGCCAGTTCATCGATTAAGCGTTTATCCAGACCTGGCTGCGCCGTGAAGTCGAATTCACTCAATCGCTTGATGAAGGGGAACTTCGCGAACTGAAGGTTCAGTTGCACTCGTTTGCGATGTCGCTCTTTGAGTTCTCCATCAAGCAGATACCCTAAGAAGTGCGTGTATGACCAGTCTTGGGCTGCCGCCCTTTGGCTAGTCGCATCCAGATGCCCCCTAGCGACAGTTAAGCCAAGTAGCTCAAGTGCTTCGCTGGCTCGCTCCTGGTAGACTCTCGCACCGTCGCCTTCAGCGTGTAACTCTGGTGCAGTTCTTTGTTCTGTAATCTTAGTGCTCATGCGCATGCCTCCTCAAAGCTGTTTAAACTGCGAACTTCTACCGACTCATCAAGCTTTACATTGCAGTGCCGCTGGCCCACCACGGGGTGTTGATCCAGCGTGCATCGCCATAACTCTTCGATATGCTGGTCATTGGCCACACTCTGTCCGATACCCTCGGCCAATGGATGTTCGGCAATAATCGTGTCGTTGCACCGAATGATAATCTGCGTGCCTTGCATTTGAAGTTGCACGCATTGACCAATGTATTGCGGTGGCACACTGTATCGCGCACGGTTGTAAGATACGAACGTATCTTTGCTGACCTTGCGTTCGACTCTAATGCTCGACACATATGGCCTATTGGGATCAAGCTGTAGAAGTTGGTCTTTCTCTTGCTTCCAGAGTTGCACAGGCTGTTGACCAGTCGTGCCATGGGTACGTACGTTGGCTGTTTCATCAAGCCATTGCTGACCTTGCAGATTGAGCTCGTCAAGGCCCGTAAACTCGCGAGCGTTGAGGAAGTTGCCTTTGATGTAATCGACCATGCGTTCGACCTTGCCTTTGGTGCGAGGTCTGTAGGGGCGATGCGTTTTGACTTCGAAGCCGTGATGATCAGCGAAGTCCGCGAAAGTGCTGTTAAGTCGACCAGCACCCGAACGCACTTGGGCCATGTTGTCGTAGAGGATCGACTGCGGTACTCCTTGAAAGTACTCGAAGGCTTTCTGGTGACACTCGATGAGCGTGGGAATCTTCATGCTCGTTGTAAAGCGAATGAACATCTGCCGTGAGTAGCTCAAGACAATCACAAAGACGTAGATGTTGATGAGCTTACCGGTGGCGTCAGGGAATTTGCCCACGTGGCCCCAGTCGCATTGAGCTTGCTTGGCAGGCGGCGTTTCGAAACGCACGGTGGCAGAGGCAAGCTGCTTGGAGCGAGCCTTCAGCTTATTGATGTAGCGTCGCAAGGAGTGAATCCCACCGCTGTAGCCCATGGCTTCAATTTCTGGGAGTACGCGCGTCGCATCCAGATCGAATTGCTCGACCCGCGAGCGAATATACTCGCAGAAAGGGTCAATCTTTTTTGCTCGTGGCTTTCGCGGTTTGCGAGCATTTGCTGTTTGCAAGGGATGCTCGCCGCGAGCAATTGCGCGGACTGTGTTTCGTGAAAGGTTTGTATCTTTGGCAATAGAGCGAATAGATTGCTTATTGGCCAATCGTGATTTAACATCCATGTATTGATCCACCAAGATCATAGGAATGAAGACCTCCTGTCGAAGTTGCCTGAAACCAAATCAGGCGACCTAGGAAGCCGTGGTAAGCTGGGTGGTCTGGGTCGCCCTAGCTGCTGCGCAGCAGCTAGGGCAAATTCCTTCTCTAATCCCAGCTTGGTGGGTCAATTCCTAATTGCTCGCTACTGGGTCATTTCTTCATGCTCGATGACACCGTCCTGGGATCTTGATGACCCTGCACACGTGGGGGCAACGGATGCTGCCGCATGTTCACATCCACGTCATGATGACTGCCGGTGGCATCGATCTGGAAAGCCAACAGTGGACTGAGATCCCTTCCGATGCACCGGCGATCCAGCCCAAGCGTCTGGCGCAGGTCTTTCGAAAGAAGTTCATCCGAGGGCTCAAGAGTCTCTTTCGACGTGGCAAGTTATTACTAAAATCCACTGCTGAGCAATTAGAAGTTCCAGATGCTCAGTCGTTGGCAGAATGGTTAGCACCGATCGCGGCCAGGAGCTGGGTCGCAGATGCTCAGCTCACTCCGGACGTACTGGCCACCAAGCGACAATGCGCGATCTACTTGTCGGAGTATGTGCAAGGAACGGCCATCAGTGACGAGCGGATCGTCAGCGATGACGGACAAGAGGTTACGATCAGCTTGTGGAATTATCGCAAGAAGCAATACGAGAAGGAATCGATGCCCGGCGGCGAGTTCGTACGGCGCTATCTGTGGCATATTGTACCTAGAAGCGTTTATCGCATTCGCTATGCAGGCTTGTTCCAGGCTCAAAACCGCAAGGCAAACATCCAGCAGACACGTGCCGCGCTGAACGCGTTTAACCATCCGCGTTCAGATAATGATACGGACGATGATGACGATGTGAATATAGTTCGACATAAGTCACTACTGCAATCGAGCATTAGGGATGCAAGCAAGCTGATCCAGCAGAGCCAATCGCCAAGTGCCCAAGCAGAAGTCGATGACCATGCGCCGCGATGCCAACAATGTGGTGCGGAAGGGATGAGCTTCCAAGAGTATCGCAGTCCCTGGCATACGCGTGGCGATATGGGTTCAGTGTATTACTTGATTACTTACTTCGCCATGGTTTGGACATCTCTGGACGATCGCGTGCGCGAGGTCTGTACCAATGCACGCAAGAACATACGATTCAAGCAACTGAGTTTCGAAGATGCTCGGCTGCTTCGATCAGAAGCCAATGTCTTCGCTGCTTTCGATGTGAAGTTATTAACAGATGATGTTCGCGTCATTACCGCTTGCAGTCGCATGAGCTGCATCAATCAATCAGATACTCAATTACCGTTACCGGAGATTTAAGTTGAAAGAGTTGTTTGACTCTCCCTTGCGGGAGAGTGGCGAGTCTTGCGAGCCGAGAGGGGGCGTTCGAATCATAGCCCGCTTCGCTAACGAGATTCATGTTTCGAATTACGAGTGCAACTTGCCTTTAGTAGCTGAGCAATTCGAAGATCCGAATCAGCAAGAGAAATCCGCATTTAATGAACAATCACCAACACAAATTCAGGCCATTAAGCTGCGTTCTAGCTTGTTCTTGAGCCCTGCAAACAGCTACTCGAAATTGGATTAGTAGCTGGTAATTCTGTAGAGAAAAACATTGAACAACCGCAAAGCTAGGGAGAAGGTCCATCCACAACTCGCAGCCGTTTTACTCACTCGTTACTATCTCTTACTTTGTCGAGTAGCCAAAAAGCTCAATGTACTTGCTAAAACTGCAGAGAAAAATACATGGAGGACAACCCAGAACATATCAAATGAAAAGAATGTCTCATCAAAAATATAAGTATATACAAAAAATAGTGGGAAATAGGAAACTGGACCCGCGGCACGAAACTTTATCGGAATGCATGGAATGAATGCCGTTGCCGCAAAAGACAGTAGGAAAGACACCAAAAACGTTTTATGCATTTTCATTTTGAAATAGCTCCACTCAGAAGCATGTTCCTTGAGTATCAAAATGGACTCGCATGCAACGTGGATATTGCGAACTGCAATTCCGACGCTGAACGCAATCAAAGTACTTCGCTGCATTGACTGGGTTGTCGAATCCAGCGACACCCTTTCCCGCTTGGCCGCCACATGCGTCTGCACAGCCGCGAAACTCTTCTTCAGGCTTATTACAAGTATCCACACAAGATGGCATTCCAGCCTTAATCAATTCACCGAAGGTAGTTACACAGTTAGAACCGTTTACGCAAAACTCTCTCTTTCCAGAGGTGCACTCAGACATTATTTGATTCCATTTTTCTGCAATCGCCGCTTCGTCTAGCTGACAGTCGAAGCACTTAATTTCGTCAGGCTGTCTACCCTCTCCCACGTGCTTGTCCTGGTCCTGAAGCTCTGTATGCCCACCACATTTATGGCATCCGACCGCCCAAACCTTTTTGTCCGTGTCAGGCCAGAACGAGAAGTAACCACTATCGCATTTTAGTGCGGCATGGCCATATAGTTTTTCACCATCGTCGTCCGTACTCTTGTACCAGACATGCAAGCAGCACTTTAATCCAGAGGGATCGAATTTGCTTAACTGCATATTGGCAAGATACATTGAATAGCCATCAACATAGCCCTTTGGATCTCTGCCGGTAAACCTTCCACTATGACCACTGACCCACCTTGCACGGAAGTAATGCAATCCGACGGTATGGTCCCATTCGCGCGCGGTGTAAGTGTAGCGGTTGTCATAAGCGCTGGTAGCTATGACCGAGCCGGATGCGTTGAGCACTGTTGGTTGGCCGTAAGCGGTATAAGCGTAGCGCTCTACAACGCTGCCGCTGGAGCCCGTCATAGCGTAGATCGAGTACTGCTGATTGCGATGATAGTAAAGAATCGTGCCGCCAGTACCGGTCTCTTTGCGTACCACTGGTTCGTCGATGTAGCTGGCGTAGACATAGCGATACAAGGCATTGCTTGGTCCTTGACCTATCACATAATCACACAGCGTTTGCTGACCTGCTTGCACAAAGACCCATGAACCGCTGCTGTGCGAGCGCGTAACGCGTCTACCAAGTGCGTCATACGTAAACGTCACGTCCGGCGTACTATCAGCGTTGATGTCCGCAGACTTCATCCGGTTGTCAAAATCCCAGACCAGATTGAGCGCCGTGCTTGCTCCGGCTTCTCGCAAGTTCGCTGGTATCGACGTCATGTTGCCTTTCACATCGGTCGTGACGCTCTGAGCTGATGCCGATCCAATCTTGTTGGTCAGCAGTTCATGCGTCGGACCATGGGTGCGAGTATGTGCCGTGCCATTGATCGTCGTACTGCTCCAGTCACCGACACTGGTCAAGCTCCAGCTTTGTGATAACTGCGATGGAGCCGATGTTCCGGCTCGAGCGTAACCTGTCAAGCGATCTTCATCATCGTAGCTTGTGCCACCGGAGGTAAAGCCCCAATCGGCCATGGTGCCGCCGATGGTCTCACTGGTCTTGTTCTTGTTTGCATCCCAGGTGTAGCTTAGATTGCCAATCGCTGTGCCAGTGCCACCGAAGGTGATCGAGGTTAGCAAATTGTCATTGGAATAAGCCCTGGTCTCGGTTACGCCATTACCCAGCGTTTCACCTGTGAGCCTGGTGCCATCGTCGTAAGTACGAGTGCTAACGGTATTGCCGTCCAGCTTAAGTAGATTGAGAGCCCCCGTGGCGTGATAGGTCCGCTCTTGGATCGAACTGTCAGGATAGGTGTACTTCACCAGTTCACCACGCGTATTGTACTCAGTACCAATGGTGTAGGTCTGGCCGTTGGTGGTGATCGCTTCGGTGGCTTTGCGACCGACTAGGTCATAAGTATAAGTAACCGTGTTGCTGTAGCGGCCACTGACAGCCGTGAGCATGGCTCCGATACGATTGTAAGTGAACGCATCGCTATCGGCGATCGTGCCCGAGGGCGAGTTCACTTTCGTTCGATAGTCACGCTGAGTCATTCTTCCAGCCAAGTCGTAGTTGAACGTGCAGGTGTCGCCAAGCTGATCTTGCTTGCGCAGTAACCTACCAGCATTGTCGTACACAAAGGTCACGATGCCGTAGGTGGAATCTCCAGGATTGCCGCCACTGTGATCCGGGTAGGTTTCCGTAAGCTTCTCGCCCCGGTCACTGTAAGTATAACTGGTTACGTGGCTTTCTGCATCAGTCAAACTGGCTTGTTGGCCCAAAGCGGTAAAAGTAAACGTCGTCGTGGCACTGATGCGGTCGGTGGTTTGCTTTCGGCGTCCCCGAGCATCGAAGGTGATAAACGTGTCGTTGTTCTTGGCATCGGTCTGTTTGATGGCATTACCGGCCTTGTCATAAGCAGTCTTGGTCACCGCACTGGCGGTGTCTGTCCGCTGAGTATTTCGCCCCAGAACATCATAAACCATGTCAGCTCCCACATTGTTGGGATCTCGGACGGTGAGCTGATTGCCAGCAGCGTCGTAAGTTATGGTGGTGGCTTTGTCCAATTGGTCGAAGCTCTTGAGAGTACGGCCCGCCGCATCGGTCCAGGTGCGTGTAGCGTAGCCCTGAGCATCGATCGACTTGCTTTCCAAAACGGTACCGTAGCCCGATAGGCTAGCGGTATTATCGTGCAACTGGGTTGACCATGAGGCCAGGGTATTGACTGCGGTAGCGCCGGAGCCTTTGTAATTATGGAGTTTACCGCTCATAACCGTGCGGCCAGCCGAATCGCTGATGGAGAAGCTGACTTCATCTTCGGAGTTGACACTGACGACCGCTCGGCCGACAGCCCCTTGGGAACTGTTGAAGCTAATACCAGCTCCGCCATTGACCTGTGTGTCCGCAAGTTTGGTTAGGGCATTGGTGAGGCTGACGCTGAAAGTGCCGCTGGGGCTTACGCCCGATTGCTTGAAAACAGCGACCCCACCGGAACTGTCGAGCCCTACTCCATCGGTCAGGTTATCATCATAAAGAGTAATGCTGGTCAGGCCATCGGCCACCGAGACGCTATTCAAGCCAGCAATCGGAGGATTGGCGGTATCGACCAGACCTCTGGCGCTTAGCCAAGTAGTCCGGTGGGTTGCTCTTCCGCGAGCATCGTATTTAGTGGTCGATTCGGTGATGGTTTTGGAGTTATCCGGATTGTTGTAGTTGCTAGAGTGGCTGGTCACATCCGAGACGGTGATTTGATGGACTGGCCTGCCGCGTGAATCGGCATTGACGATGGACCCATGGCCCAATGGATCGACATTGGCCCGTGTCAGGGCGCAACAGCCAGCTTCGATCATCGTCCAGACCTTGCCAGCAAAGTCGGTGTGCGTCGCTTTGTGGCCGTTGAGATCGTAAGTAAAATATTCGGTGGCTGCGATGCCGGTGCTTGGCGCTTCGGTATGGGAGGCGATTAAGTTGCGACCCGTATAGGTCCAAGTTTCTCTGGCGTTGTTCTCACCTTCGCTATCGGTGCTATCGAAGTAGCGCGGCGATCTTACTTCTGTGACGTTGCTGGCAGCATCGTAAATGGTTTGCGTCTTGGCCACCAAGCTAGTGCCATAGGCCGCCTCTTGGATCGTGTTGCGGCCCCGACCGTCGTAGGTTAATCGGGTTTCGGTATTCCTGCCATCGAACTGCTTCCAAGCCTGCCCTTCCGCATCATAAACAATGTCTTGAATGATGTAGGTTGCATTTGCAGCGGTATCGCGATTGATTGCGAGGAGTGCTTGGCTGAGCGTTTGACCGCCCGTCGGTGCAGGAGGCGTATATTCTGGAACTGTTCCGGTGACAGTGCGTACCAGTCTTCCATCGGTGGCATCATAAGCGTAATAGGTTGGACGGCCATAAGGATCTGTTGTTTTGTAAAGTTGATTGTTCTCGAATTGCTTTGACGCAATCAGAGTTTTGCCAGCCCTCGGATACGTTTTCGTTTCTGCAACGCGTCCTCGATAGTCATAAATATATTCAGTCAACGCACCATTTACTATATGCTTCCAAATTTGGTCGCTCCCAACGACATACGTGAAAGTCTCTGTAACGGCAACTCCCTGATCGGTAGCGGTATCAGTTGAACCGCTCCGTGTTGCCGCCGCCTTGACTTTAGTTACCAAACGTTGCGAGTCGTCATATTCAAACGTATCTACGACGTTCATTCGATCTATGCGCTTAGTAACTAGTCCCAAGCTGGATCCACTAGTGCCATACTCGATCTTCTCGGTGGTGCTATCTCCATAGGTGGTTGTGGTTAGGCGGTTGAGGTTGTCGTAATTGTAAGTTACAACTCTCGACTCAGGGTCCGTGATAGATGCTATATTTCCGGCCGTATCATAAGTCAGAATTGTTGTTGGGCGAGTTCCGCCCGACGTGTCTGCAGGTTGCTTGATCTTCCACAACCTTCCTTCGGAATTGTATTCATAATCCGTCTGTTTATTCAACGGGTCAATGTATGCCGATACTCGTCCTTTGGCAGCCCCGCTAGCGACGTACTCCCACTTATCAATAGAGTATGCCGAGGTCTGTACATCATCAGTAGCACAACGGTTGTAATATTGAATTCCTGTATAGCTGCCAGAACCGGGGAGGTTCGTGGGGTGGTCCTCCAAACCCACGTGTCTCTCAGTCATTTGACCGTCGGAATCGTAAACATATTTGGTGACGCGTTTGAGCCTATCGCGATAACGTGTAACCTTCTTGAAACTATTATAGCAGAAGGTCTCAAAAGTACCGTCAGGATACTCTTTGTAAATCACTGCATTGTCGGTATCGAAGCTATAGTGGCATTCTGTCCCATCCTCTGCGACAGTGTTGAAGCCCATCGGACTTGTGTTATAGTCGGGCAGAAGACCGGCCTCGGTATCTGCAGTTCCCGAGAGTGCGAACCACGAACTGAAGCTGTCGGTGCCTTGTGGGGTAATGGACCAGGTCTTCATATATTTGGATCTAGCTTCCAAGTATGTAGCGTACTGGTTGCCGGAGCTCTCGGTACCGATGACTTTAGTCCTACCTCCCCCTTCATGTTGGACAAGGAATTCAGAAGTACCTCGCATTCCCAGATACTGAACTTCATCATCTCCATTGGTGAGCATCCGAATAGAGTTCAACGGGATTTGATTGCAGTAGGTGGTACTGGTGTTGTAATCGGTCCATGTCCCCGTTTGCATATTGGACAAATACGCAATCTTCTCTTGGTGCTTTGGTGCGGCGGCGCGATCCTGTATGGAGATGGTTGTCGTAATAGTGGGTGTATCTGACGAATATGAAAAGGTCGATTGCAAACCCGTTGGGTAGTCAATACTTGCTAGCTTGCCGCTGGAATAGTTGTAGGTACGAGATTGACCGTTTGGAACTGAAATAGAACTTACAACCCATTGAGCCGACTGTTGCGACGTTCCGTACGAGAATGTAAGTTGATTTCCAAAATGGTCCGTTACCGTGTCGATCTGGTAAGCACGTGACGGAGATGCCGCCAGTTCACCGCTGGTGAAAGTTTTGAAGACAATCGTTGTGTCTCCAAGGGATGATGATAACTTCTTAAGCTTTCCAACTCGGAGATTTGACTGCCCAACATCGAATAGCTGAAAAAGCATTGAACTCCCGTCCCAGGCCTCCGCAAGAACATATTGAGCTCCGTTGAAATCACTTGTGTTGCTTGAAACTATTGGAGTCTGATTGCTCTGAAGCAGAGTTAGCTTCTTCATCGGGTCTCGCTTGGTCGGTTTCAGGACGGCGTAATCTTGGGACGGGGCAGACCAAATTCGGCTGTAGGGCCGAATCTGGGTAATCATTGGGTCCAATACTTCTGCGTTTATCGTAAAACTTCCACTACTACCTGTTTGAGTCAGAATAATTGTATGGTCGTAGTTGGAAAACACACCGGGCCCAAAACTTCCCCCAAACGACATGTCTAGTGGTCGGTGGATTCGACAGATACCCACCCCGTCTTGATCAAGCCGCGGATAATCCCACCCCCAATGATAAAATGATAGAGACATGCCATCGATCAATGACCCGGACGATTGAATAGATGGTACGCGTACCATAGGACCATTGTTTGGATTAAAAGTAAAATGCTGAAAGTCTTGAGGGTAGCTTCGTTCAATTAAGCTATTCAGCAAGGAATTACCGGAACCAACGCAACTTGAACAAGAAGTGTTGCCGTCTGACGAGTCTGAACGAAGCACACTTAAACCACCACCGAACCCTCCAATCCAGTCAAATAATTCAAGTATTTTGCAAGGCACACAAAATCGAGGAGAGGAGCACGTGCAGCCGCTTCCATATCGCACGTAGTCCGCAACAGGAGTTGTACCCGAACCTTTCTCATAGGTGCCTAAAGTCTGACCGTACGTACCACCCGTTTGCCCACGAGCTACGTCCGTTGGGGTGGACAGCAGCCACAACATCAATAAGACAGGAAAGAATTGGTGTGAGCGTAGAGCTAACATGATACAAATTCCCTTGCGACCAAGTTGTAGTAGAGATGAGCTGTTGTAGATAAGGATGTTTCCGGAAATGAGTCTATTGCAGCGCGAGTCGCTCCCGCTTTACGATAAATCGGACGTTACCAGACGCGACAGGGCTACCAGCAAGAATATGGATCGTATCCGAACCAGTGCTTGTCGTAAAAACAGCAGTCGCGATCCCGTTTTGGTCAGCCACCGTAGTAATCGCCGATAGTCCGTTCTCAAACGTGCCCACTCCAAATGCCGTTAGATTTACCGGCGCCTTCGCCAACGTTTTTACACCTAGCCGCACAGCTTCACCATCTTTAATCATGTAAAAGGCGTCGCTGGCACTCTCAAGAAGTGGCACATTGGTTCCTGGCTGAGAAACGTCGTAAATTCTCGCTGGCTCAACTACGTCTAGGTAACTCGCTTCCTGCTCATGCAGTGCAACAAGCTTAGTTGCAGGCTGAACCGTGTGTGTAAGATCGTCCGATCCAAGAACTTGATAAACTGAGGGATTTGCTTTCCATGCATCAACATCGAACGGTCGAGAAGAATGAATTGGCGATAGCCGCTCTGGATACTTCCCAGTTGAAGCTGCTTCCATAACGGAGTCCATCTGCTTATTCTGGCCCCAAGAAAGTATTGGCACTTTTGGACAAGTCACCTGCCCAAACTGGTACTCCACCTTCGAGTTATCGGGGGCAGTTCGAGCCCGCGTCCTAGCTAAACCTGAAACAGAGCGAACCGTCGCAATATCCGTAATGGGTCGCTCAACTCCTCCAATAACCTGTGAAGTACTTCTGCGAATTTGAGGGTCATGATCGCTCAACTCCGTATTTGGCTCTCGTGTGGAAATGTAGTAGGAGAATACCAACATCGGTAACCCGATTAGGCAACAGATTCCTATAGGACTCAAGAAAAACTTTTTCATGTTTAGAGCACCTCATTTGAAACTTGAGTGAGAGATTTTCCATCAATCGATGAAGGAGGCAGAAGAGTAGAATGTGTGTGCGGAACGTTGAGGTCATTGTCGTATATCTGAATCATTCCAAGGCTTTTCCGTACAGAATTAACCTCACTTTGGCGCAAATGGTAAACCAACATCGAGCCTCCAATCGAATCGACGGGCTCGAACATCTGGAAGTAAGTGAATGGCTCCCAACTACGATGCTTCAGCTTCCCGTCTTGCGCAGATAGCGGCATAGGGTGTCCAACCAAATAGTTTTTGCTGATGATATACCAACCTGGAAGAGGACCGCTGGAAGCCTCATCAAAAATCGTATTCTTTGAAAGCCCCTCAATGTATGCCGGAGGAATCGAATACTCGATTCCCAAAGCTCCAGGACTGAAACCTCCGAAATACGCTAGATGAAGCTGCCCCTTTACATCCGGGTGGTTTTCAATCCACTCCTCGACGTACTTTAGATCCTGCCCCCAATCGACATTACTATCAGCAAACCAACGGTGGCCATTGGCCGGTCCGCCCGCAAACGCGTTGAAATAGCTCAACCAATGCGGAGCACTTCCGAGCGACGAACCAATCAATGCAACCCAGGCCATACCAAGCAACCCAACTGCTATTCTTCGAGTCACCAGACTCTGCATGCCTGCAATCATTGCAGGACATGAGCTCGCAACGATGACAATCAAAGGAAGTGCGGGAAGCGCATATCGCAGATACCTATTCAATCCAGTATTCACGCTCAAAAGCCCCATCACGGTGCTTGCCATTAACAGCAATGAAAGAAACCCAAGCCGGGAGTTCATCGAGAGTTTTAGCGTTCCAATACCAAACGCACCAATGGCAAACAAAGCCAATACCGCGACGGGGGTCTTGAAGGCTATACCTGCCAGATAGAAATACCACCACCCTCCTTGCTTCCATTCACCTGCAAAATAGCTTGCCCAGTCAGGCCTGAACATCCCACTTTCAAAATCGCGTCTTTGAATATCAATCCCTTCCAAATATCGGGCAGGAAGCGGAACCGGGAGGGCTGCAAGAGCAGTGCTTGTAAAGCGATTGCCAGGCAATGGTTCAGGAATATAGCGATCTATTGTGTTACCAAAACTGGAAGGCAACTGACACGATTCGCAGACTGGCGAATATGGACCAGACATAGCCGCTGCAGCAGTTGCACTAGCTGCAGCACAAGCTGGGCAGTCACCGGCAGTTTGATTGATCTTGGCGTTGAACACCACCGGCGTTAAGTCGTGAAAAGGTTTACCCCCAAGCCTTGACTCACCATGCTGAAAATTTACTACCTTAGCGAGACTAGGAAGCGGCTCACCAATAAATGAGCGGCTTACAAACTTGAAGTCTCCAAGCCTTTGAAAACTGCCGTTGAATCCATAGAACGAATTTACGATTAGAAATGCAACCAAGCACGATGCAGCCAAGTAGGCAGGGGCTCTCAAGCGGTTTTTAAGGTCCGAACGACGATCTGAAACTCCAAAAAACCCCGGGACGATCGACGCGATTGCAAGCACCAAAAGATAAACAACCGGCAAAATCAACCAGATGCTTTTGCAAAGCATCGCCATTCCAGTTACGACTCCCAGCGCGAGCATCCATCGCCAATTAGCACAAAGCAGGAACTTCCAAAACACATACGCACAAACGAGCCCCGAAACGGCACTGGCCAAGTCTGGAGTGATGACGCTCCCATAAGCGAGAACATCAGGCGAAAACGCCCAGAGTGCTGCGGCGAGAACTCCCGAAACATTGTTCTCGAAAAGCTCTCGCGCGAATTGAAAGCAGAGCAACGTTCCGAGCAGAGCAATGGGGATCACCATCATTCGGGCGATGAATATCATTGGGTAAATATCTGCCCCGTTGTCCTCAGCCCAAGCCCGTCCCAAGTTCACTTCGGATCGGTAAGATGGGTTGGTCGAGTACAGAGACCAATCCACGACCGGATCCATGAAGAAGTAGACAGGGGCTGATGCAATGGTCCGGACCAGTGGAGGATTGACAGAGTACAGATCAAATCGCCCAAACTTCCAATGCGATATACCTGCCACTAAGTGCCCCGGCTCATCCCAGGTTGGAGAGTGAACTTTTGCAGACCAGACCAAAAGTCCAGCCTGAAGACTCATGAGACATGCCAACGCACAAATGACCCAATGGTCCCTGAGCCAGGAGATACGCAATCCCATACGCAACCTCGATCACACTTAGAAAGGAGTCTGTTTGAGGCAAGGTCCCCGCGGCTTGCCTTGACGAGTGATTAGGAGAAGTAGAACGACTTTGAAATCTGATTGCAACTAAAATCAAGACGAAATTCCGATTTTTCTTTCGTGTGATTTTTTGACTTTTTTCGCGATTTCCAGCGTGCCGGTAGTTGATTTTTGCACTTGCACTTCAACCATATCTTAGCAGAACAAAGAGATGCACCGGCGTTACCCCAACTCTACATTCCACCATGGATCCACGAGGATGACGTGATTGAGATGCACGATCATTGCAAGGACTTCTCGCAGGATGCCAAGATTCAAAAAGCGTTACATTTCTGTCTCCCCTAAAACTCTTCGGATCGTAAGCATACCGTCACACACTAGTCGATGCATTCACCTCTGTTGCCAGCAGAATCACTACATATTCACTATGGAGCGAAAGCGTAGTCCAGTTCCTGAGATTTGGGTCCACGCTCCAGGCATACACTCTTGTCAATCTGATCGACTGCAAGCCCCCGAATGCATGGGGACTAAACCTGGCGACGGGACTTGCAAGTGAAGAATCGGTTCCCCCGCAAGCGGTCCCCCCAATTCTTCACTTGCAAGCAAGGCTCCGCTCCCGCCTATGCCAGGTTTCTTTGGCGAGTTGATTCGGGGGCATGTTGCATCCGAACACACACAACTGAAAGGATTCTATTATGTCTCGTCTAACTGTTGCAGAAAAGGAACACTGGAAACAACGCATCGAAGCTCGCATCACTCGAGCCATTGAGAAGGTCAAAGCCACTCGGCCGGACCGATTCCAAGATATTCAGCATGGTCTGAAAATTGAAGCCCATCGAAAGCTGGGTGTGATCGACCAATACCAACGCGTTCTGGATATCAACCAATCGATAAAGCTGCTTTCCGAAGAGAAAGATTTGATTGAGACCGAAATCCTCAATCACGCCGTTGATCCCTCCTCCACGCATGTCACGCATCGATACGATCGTGAGCAGATACTTAAATCCAGACTGGCTACAGCAATGCAACAAGTTGAAGCCGAGCTTTATTCGAACTTTCCGGAAGGGCAACAGATTCTCAAGCTAAAGCAAGAGAAAGAATCGCTGCTGGACACGATCTGGCTTGCCACCTCGCCGGTGCAGATTCGAAGCCTCTGGTCCGAACTTGCAGGGTTGCTGGGCGACGAAAGCACCGAGCTGCAACAGCAGGTCTTAAGCAAGGTCGAAGCTCTGTAATCCCATCTCTTAATCATGGCTGCATCATTTGGTGCAGCCATTTCTTCCAAAGGACCATCCATGCAAACCTTCATTCATCGAAAGCCAATCGCCAACCAGCATCAACTCGATTTGTTTATCCATTTTAAATCTATCCATGACGATCTGAAAAACTTCTCGCCAAGCAGTGGCAATTGTGGCATGAGGCATCAACCAGTTCACACCGATCCAAACGCTATGTCTACTCATTCAAAGCAATCCCTTTTCGATTTCGAAGAAGCACAGGCTCCAGGATTGGCGACGCTGCCACAGCCCACCGACACGGTTCATGACTACCATGCAATACCAAACCATCATTCTCGAACTCATTCAACAAAACCCAACCCTCTATCAAAGCCTAGAGGCCAGCAACTCTTTGCATTCGACGTTAACGACGCTCGCGACAGAGTTTCGCGAGTCGCATCTGCAGACACTCAGGCAGCTCACGAGTTCAGCTCCAGGCACGAACAGCAAAATCCTGAATCAGCAAGCCTTCGAGATCGCATTGCAGGAAATCGAAGAGCGGATTCTGAACGCATCCCAAGACATCTGATCGCCGATCTGGTTCCAAATCCCACCTTCGCTGCCCCCTACCCGCTCGTTTCTCCCGATTCACCAATCGAATCGCAGTCAACTCCGTTGAATCCGCATCCTGGCACTGCTGACCATGGCCATCCAGTGATCACGAGTGCGAAGGGAAGTGTTTCTGGCGATAAGGCCAAAGCCCGGAACATCATCGCTGCCATCAAAACATTAAAGCAGATTGAATCTGAAAAGCGATTGGCGACTGATGCCGAACGCCAAATCATGAAACGATTTGGCGGTTTCGGTGCCGTGGCACTGTCGCTCTTCCCTGACCCGGTGAAAGGCACTTACAAAGATGCTGCATGGGAAGCACTGGGCCATGAACTTAAATCAATCCTCACCGCCGACGAGTATGAAAGTGCCAAACGCACCACATTCAATGCGTTCTACACATCGCCATTGGTCATTGATGCCATGCATCAGGCACTATCCAGGCTCGGATTGCCTGAGCAAAGCCGGGTCTTAGAGCCCGGTTGCGGTACTGGAAATTTCTTAAACCATCTGGCTGAGAAGGCTCGTTGTATCGGAATTGAGCTTGATTCCATTACTGGCCGGATGACGCAAGCGATCTATCCGACCCAGGATATTCGCGTTGAAAACTTTCGCGATACCAAGCTGCCCGACAATAGCCTCGATGCGGTGATTGGGAATGTACCATTCGCCAATATCAAATATGAACATAAGGGCAATCGATTTGCACTTCACGATTATTTCTTTGCAAAATCAATGGATGCGTTAAAGCCAGGCGGCGTCATGGCACTGGTAACTTCGCATTTCACGATGGACAAGCAAAATGCCTCTATTCGTGAGTATCTGGCGGAGCAGGCCGATTTCGTGGGAGCGATTCGCTTACCCGCTGAAGCCTTTAAGAATGAAGGCACCAAAGTCGTAACCGACATTGTGTTCCTTCGAAAACGCGATGTCTCTTCCCCGGCTCAGCATGTTGATAGCGATTGGATGAAAGTCGGTGAGAAGGAAGTCGACGGAAAGCAAGTTACGGTGAATCAATATTTCTTGAACCACCCTGAAATGGTACTCGGCGACTGGACGCGTGCCAGTCAGCTATATGGCGATGACGGCTTCAGTATCAAAAGCAATGGCGATTTGAAATCGCAGCTTCAAGAAGCTGTTGCGAGGTTGCCACAGTTTGCAACCAACGTTCCCGAACTGCTGCCCTTCGAGCCAGCGCCTGCTCGCTTTACACGGCCCCCGCCATCAAAGCATATCAGCGAAGGCAGCTTCTTTATTGGTGATGATCGGATCATCTACCAAGTTGAAGACGGAGAATCCAAGCCGGTCACGCACGGAAGCACCATTCTTAAGTCCGACGGCACCATGATGTCCAAACGGCTCGCAAGCCTGATTGGACTTCGCGATGCCGCCCGACTCGTGCTTCAGGCTCAAAACGAATCCTGGCCGGAATCAGAACGCGAGACCACGCGCCAAACACTGAATCTCAAATACGACCAGTTCGTTGCACTTTACGGTCCGATTAATAAGACCACTTTCAGTGAAACCGCTGACGGCACCATTATCCGCCGCATGCCTAATCTGGTGAAATTCCGCGATGACCCTGATGCCATGCTGGTCATGTCGCTGGAAGAATATGATGAGGTCACGGGCAAAGCTGAAAAAGCATCGATCTTCACGCGTGATGTGGTCGGCCCGAAACATGCCGTGACATCGGTTCGATCTGCGGAGGAAGGCTTGTTGGTATCGCTTGATGAACGCGGCACAATCGATCTGCCCTTCATGGCGAGTATCTATCACAAGCCTGAAGCGACCATCATTCAGGAATTGGGCGATCTGATTTTCCTGAATCCGGAAACCCAACAGTATGAAACCGCAGATATTTATCTCTCAGGCAATGTCCGCGAGAAACTGAAGGTTGCTGAAGCTGCGGGACCGGCGTTTGAATTTAACGCCAGTAGATTGCGGAGCGTTCAGCCGCCGGACGTTCTGCCAGGCGATATTGATGCCAAGCTTGGCTCGCCCTGGATTCCGGTAAGTGATATCCAGGCATTTGCCGCTGAACTCTTTGGCGTGGAGCCGAAGAATATTCCAATCGCCCATTTAAAGAAGGATGCAACATGGAGTGTCGCTCCTGATTATGTGGCTGAAAATTCAGCGAAAGCCATTTCGGAGTTCGGAACACCCAGGGTGAACGGCATTCATTTACTGGAGCTTGCACTCAACATGAAAACGCCGATTGTCTACGACACAATCGACGGCCCAAATGGCGAAGAGCGGGTGATGAACCAGGATGCGACTCTTGCAGCACGTGAGAAACAGCGGGAGATCAAAGAACGGTTTAAGAACTGGGTATTTGCAGATCCAGAGCGTAGCGAACGTCTGGTTCGGATTTATAACGACACCTACAACAATCTTCGCCCACGCCTGTTTGATGGCTCGCATCTGGAATTCCCTGGCTTGAACCAGGGCATTGAACTTCGCCCGCATCAGAAGAATGCCGTCTGGCGGGTAATGAGCAGTGGCAATACCCTACTCGCCCATACGGTAGGAGCCGGTAAGACCTTTACCATGGCTGCCGCTGGCATGAAGATGAAGCAGGCTGGATTGATCAAAAAGCCGATGTATGTCGTTCCCAATCACATGCTTGAGCAATTCTCACGTGAGTTTATGCAGCTCTATCCGAATGCTCATCTCTTAGTTGCAAGCAAGGAGGATATGAGTAAGGAACGCCGCAAATTCTTGACCGCCAAGATTGCCAGCGGCAATTGGGACGGCATCATTGTGACCCATAGCTCTTTTGAGCGGATTGGTATGTCGAAAGAACGCCAGCAGGCGTTTCTTCAGGAGCAGATTCACGAATATTCCGAACTGCTATCCGAGGCTGCTGCCAACAATACCAGTGGCAAGCATCGCAATATCATCAAGACGATTGAAAAGCAGAAAGCCAACCGTGAAAACCTGCTGAAAGAGCTTTCCGCAGAAGATAAGAAAGACGACGGGCTTGTCTTTGATGAGCTCGGTGTCGATCATATCTTCATTGATGAAGCCCATTACTTCAAGAATTTGGAAACGCCCACCAAAATGGAACGGGTTGCCGGCATCCAAACCGGGGGTAGCCAGCGAGCCTTCGATATCTTCATGAAGTCCCGCTATCTGGATCAGCTCCATTCAGGCCATGGTGTGACCTTTGCGACGGGTACGCCAATCAGTAACACCATGGTTGAGATGTATAACATGCAACGCTTCCTCGATCCGAAAGGTCTGATTGATCGCGGCATCGAGCATTTCGATGCCTGGGCAGCCAATTTCGGTGAAGTCGTCGATACGATGGAGATCTCGCCTGACGGTAAATCACTTCGCCCGCGTAGCCGCTTCGCCAAGTTTAATAATCTGCCGGAACTACAGCAGATGTTCCGTGCGTTTGCAGACGTGCAAACGGCTGAGATGCTGAACCTGCCAAGACCGAAGCTCAAAGGCGGCAGGCCCATTACGATTTCAAGCCCAATGTCCGATGACCAATCCGCTTTGCAATCGGAATTGGTGGAACGTTATGATCGCATCCGTAGCACTAAAGTGGACCCACGCGAAGATAATGCATTGGCGATTACCACCGATGGCCGGAAACTGGCACTCGATGCCCGGTTGCTCAAAGCAGGTTCCTTGGATGATCCACAATCGAAGATCAACCAACTAGTGCAGAATGTTTACCAAATCTGGAAAAGCTCTTCTTCCTTTCGCGGCACGCAGCTTATTTTCTCCGACATGGGCGTTAATACGACAGCATGGGGCTTTTCTCCTTATCAGGACATCGAACGCAAGCTGATCGCCTCCGGCATCCCCAAAGATCAAATTGCGACTATGGGCGACGCGGAATCGGATGCGAAGAAGCAGGCCCTATTCGAGAAAGTCCGAAACGGCTCGGTTCGCGTTCTGATCGGGAGCACTCAGAAAATGGGCACCGGCACCAATGTGCAAAAGCGACTCGTCGCATTGCATCATTTGGATGCACCGTGGAAGCCAGCAGAGGTTGAGCAACGCGATGGCCGCATTCTACGGCAAGGCAATCAAAATGAGGAAGTAGCCATCTATCGTTATGTTACGCAGGGAAGCTTCGATGCCTATATGTGGCAAGCTCTTGAGACCAAAGCACGCTTCATCTCGCAAATCATGACCGGCGATATCAACACAAGGAGTGCTGAAGATATTGGTGGTCAAGAATTGTCCTATGCCGAAGTGAAAGCGATTGCTTCGGGTAATCCAGCGGTACAGGTCTTGGCCGAAGCGGACGCAGAATTGCAACGTCTGCATATCCTTAAGAAGAACCATACCGACGAACAATTTCTGGTTCGCCGGAAACTCAAAGAATTACCCAAGCATATTGAAACCAATGAGCATTATGTCCAAGGCCTTCGAGCAGACAGGAAGCGGATCGAATCATTCGATCATACTGATTTTGAAATCGACGGACGCCGCATCCTTCAGGATGATATCTATCGTGCATTGGATGAAATGCTAATTCGCATCCCGGAACGCACAAACTCCGTCCGCGACTTCCCGATTGGCAAATTTCACGGTCTTGAGTTCGGAATTCAGGTTACGCCGTACGGGACGAAGGACGTTTACTTGAAAGGAGCCACGCATCGGTCTGCCAATCTCGCTCGCGAGTCGATCGGACCCAAAGCGATACTCAATGCCCTTGATCGTATGGCCGATACGTATCAGAAGCGAATCAGCGAAATTGAGCAGGATCTACAGCTCTCACGCCAGCAACTTACCGACTACAGCAGCCGGAAGGATGCGACATTCACTCAGGAATCATATCTGAAACAGTTACGTGAATTACGTGATCAATTGCGGCTTTCCCTTTCGGAATCGAATACAGTGCCAACGGAAAGTCAGCCGCAACTTGATCCAGTCGACATTGCATCAAAGATTAACGCTTTAAAGTCTGAGCAAAGTCAGACACATCAAGTCGAGCGTTCCGTTGAAAAGTCGGTATCGAAGCCTGAAGAATCCGTGGTCAGTAGGATTTCGCGTAGCTTAAGCAGAAGTGAAGCAACCGCCAACACCAAATCGAACGCGGTTTGTTCAATGGGTCGGTAAGAATCACCAAGCTGCTTTGATTGCAATGGTGCATACTCGCTGTTCGGGATTTGGTCGCGTATTTACAATCTGCGTAGGATACGAATTCCATAACCATTAAGCATCATAAACAGGTGTAGGACCGCCAATCAGGCATGATTCCAACCTGGGCCTACCCTTGGGAGAGAGTTCTCTCGCCGATGGTTAACGTCTCCAGCTTGAAACCACGCTTCCCCCTGTCCGCATCACAAATGCCCGCAAGTGATATTGGAAGAAACACGTAAGATGACTGTATTGGTCTAAAGGATCGCTAACGTCAGACCAACAGCTTGCTTTCCCAAAAACAACCAGTTTTCCGACCGATCTTGAACAAATGCATCTCGCATCGCTTGAAATTAGATGGCTACTGAGTGCAGAAAATGTAACTTTAGCAATCCCCTCGCTTAGAGTTGTTTAGTATGTTATGGAAGCGAGATTCTCTGAAATAGAGAATGATTTGCAGCACTTGCCCAGTGGTGCAGATGCGGGTATTATCCAGCTAAGAGAGTAATCGCGACAGCCAAATTGCCGTAGAGACGCTTGTACTCGCAGTTCGGAGAAACAACAAGTTATTACCGCAAAACCGCTACGTAAGCCGCGATAACAGAAATGACTTCTGAGGTCAATTTCTACGCGCACAACCGACAAGCCCTGTGTTGAATTAGAGGAGACGCATATGAGGATGCTTGGCCATCGTCCGATTCGGCTTGCAGTAATAGTCACCGCTCTTAGTCAACTGGCAGGAGAAGTATCCGGACAGGGCTTTCAATTGCAAAGATACAACCCAACACAAATGACGGGGGAGCAAGTAATTGGAACCGCAATTCCCTACGACTTGATTAGAGCTAAAGTAGTGACGGGTCATGTTAGCTGTGAGTTCATGATCGATACAGGTTGCAATGCGAATTTTGTGGACTTGGAATTATAAAAGTATCTTGTTGGCAAGCGAAGCGTTTGGGAAGTCGCGACTCCGAGCGGTATTCGCCCGCATTTGATCTATGACAAGCTCGACATTAAGGTTAACTCAATATCTACGACTTTAACGCCTGTCATAGTTGGGAACATGAGAAGTATTGCCGAGTTTTGCGGAGGGAATTTTCAGGGAGTAATGGGTTTCCCATTCTTAACGGGAGACACATTTGGTTACCGTACATCTGACGGTTCTTTTTATATTGGGAAAAACTCGGTACGCCATTTTGAGAAAGCATTTCCGCTAGCGTTAAGAGAGGATGGATTGCTTTGGACACAGGACGTCGACTTGAGCAATGCCGTTGGTCCATTTTTAATTGACACTGGCTTCGATCATCCTTTGACAGTAAGTGCTGATACATTCAATCTTTTGAACGCAAATGCCCAGTTGAACAATCTGCAGGACAGTTTCACGTTGACTGCCCATGAAGTTACTCCGAGTAAGTCAGCTACGCTGAACCATGTTAAAGTATTCGGAACTGAGTTCTCTAATGTTCCAATTGCAGTGAGTAGAACCGGTAACCGGATTGGTTGGGAACTGTTGAGGAGGTTTGATTTTCAAATCGATCCGACCAGACAGATTATTCTGTTGAGCGAAACCAACGACACTACGAAGGCTTTTCCAGAAAACTGGAGTGGTCTCTTTCCACTGCGGCTGGAAGAATATATGTACTGTCAGTCGCTGACAATATGCCCGCAGCTTCCACGGGTGTCAGCGCCGGGGATTCGATACTTGCTATCAACGGGGAACAAGTAGGGAGCAACGATATCCCAAGAGTTAGAGCTCTCTTAAATGAGTCTACCGGTAATAGCATACTTCTCGAAATATGGAGTAGAGGAAGACAATACAACGTCGAGATAAGAAAACCGTAGCACAGTTGACTGGGCCCATGAATCCAAATTGATTTGAGGTTTTCCGGAGCAAGTATCGATGACAAAGGCTCTTGTCTTTCCCCATGCAAATTCGCCATTCCAGTTCTCTGACCAGTTTCAGGCCACTGGAAATAAACACTATTATATGACCCTCTCACCGCCCACATCCGCAACCTTCCGGATGGGCTGAATACGGCATACAGCCACCGGCGTTCGGTCGCTTTGCTCCCCAAGCAGAAAGGCCGCTTTCCTAAAGGAAGCCTTCGGCCTTTCAACTTGCACCGGCGTCTTGGCCTGCCGTGCTGAATGAGCCATCCGGTCGCGGAATGTGGCCGGATTAACTCATTCGAAAGGATTCGATATGTCTACGATCTCATCAGTACAAACTGCTACACCCATGCTTCTTGAGACCGACCTGCTGCAATTCACTGGCGATTTAGAACGCTACCGCCATCCACTCAACCCCAAAGTTATCTATACGCCAGGCGTCAAGTATCTGGCGGATCAAGCCGGTGCATACTGGCTAATCGATGCCATCGCTTCATATTTCGGCAGCAAGCAAATGACAAAGGCGATGGCCGAGGACTATCGCATTCAGGTGCTTCAGTTCTGGCGGCTTACTGTCAAAGACGGTGCCACCCTACTCACTGCCGAAGCGGACGCAGGCGTTACGCCATTTATTACGCAAGAGATTCCATACACTGACTTTCCACTTCCCAAAGTCGACATCTGGGCTGGATTCGATGGTGATCACTGGACGCTCTACCTGCCAAGCGAGCATTAACTAACCTAGCGGGCAAGGTGTATCGCCTTGCCCCTCCCATTTGAAAGGACTCAATATGCTTACCTCCCCAATCTCCACCAACGAACGACTGAACTTTCAATCGCTTGTATCCGCTGTACAGTCGGACCGCATATGTCTTATGAGTGCGTTTGACACCGTCGAAAGTAAGCCAGCCCTGCTGGTTTGTGCGGTCAATTTCGTCTGCGACGGCGATGCCGCCTACGAGTTCGTACCGCTGGCCGTCCTCTGTGGCGAGAATCCTTATGAACGGTACTTACCGCCAAATGCTGACTCATTGCAAATGGCAACCAAAAAAAATGAGCTGACGAAATGATTGCCATCATCTATCGTCGCTCAATGAATATCGAGCAAGCCAAATCCATTGATCTTGTCGCTTTCCTGTCTCGCATTGGCTTTGAGCCAACGCGTCGCAGGCGTGCTGAGCTATGGTACTTAAGCCCACTTCGAGCTGAATCGACTCCGTCCTTCAAGATCAACCAGACACTTAACTCATGGTATGATTTTGGTGATGGCTCGGGCGGCGATATCATCGACTTCATTAAGCGATTCGAGTCGCTTACTTCAACGTCGGAAGCCTTAGCCCGAATCAAGTCAATCGTCGGTAGCGACTTGCCCCCTGCCCCCAAGCCACCGTCCAGGCAGGAAGTCATACCTGAGCCGAAAATCACCCTGGACGATATCGGCCCAATCAAATCGAAAGCCCTGCTTGCCTATCTCAAACGCCGTGGCATCGAGCCGGGACGGGTAAAAGGCCATGTGTTTGAGGCCCACTATACGATGGGTGAAAACTCATATTACGGCCTCGCCTTCCCAAGCGACTCTGGCGGCTCAGAGATTCGAAATCCCATGTTCAAGGGAAGCATCGGTACTAAAGACATCACCACAATTGACGGTGATCCGAAACGCATAGCAGTGTTCGAAGGCTTCATCGATTACTTAACCGCCATCATGATGAATGGCGGTGCAAAGCTCTCAGAAACCGTCATTGTTCTGAATTCCGTATCGCTTAAAGGCAGAGCAATTAAGCTGATTGAATCGCTGCATCCCGAGACCGTACTTCTATACCACGACAATGACGCTCCGGGTCGGGCAACGCGTGAATACTTCCGCCAGAAATTGCCCGATGTTGAGCTTGTGAGCCAGGCGAAGCTCTACGGCGAGTACAAGGATCTTAATGAGTGGTATGTGGCAGGGCAGCGAATTCGCTAATTCAAGTCTATTTCTTAACAATGATCTTGCATCTTAACTCATCGCTTTTGGCATAGGCCGTGCCCGCGGCGTCGGCCACGCAGCCATTTCCAGGTGAATTATCATTAAAAATATACTGGTCATAAATTCCTGGTGCGATATTCTGAACACGAAACGCACGAACGTTTCCGCCTGAAGGAACCCCATCGTCTACTTTAAAGTCCATCTGCAATGCTTGAGTTGGCGAAAGCGACGAGCTAGCCGTGTAGCCGGAAAGCCACTTACTATTACTAGTATTTCTTCTTCCGGTTCTTCGTGGAATTTAGTGATTAAGGGATTTCCAAGTCGAGGTTGAGTTTACCGCAAAAGAACAGGATCCGAGTACGGTAGTTGTCGAAGTTGCGAAATCCGCGAGCTGAACTTTTGATGGATTGGATACGACTGTTGAAGCCTTCGCTGATCGCGTTGGTTATTCGATGGTCTATGTAGGCCATAAGACCCTCATAGTGCCTCTTGAGCATCTTGGCGACTTTCACCATCGGTTTGATTTGGCAGCGTGTGGCCCATCCGTACCAGCCAGCGAACGTCATCTCAGCAGTGTCTCGATCGGTACATTCCCAGAAGTGCCTGAAATTCTCCTTAAGCGACCATGCTCGACCTGTTTTGATGTCCGAATGCTGCAACTGGTAGAGATAGTTTCGATCCGCCTCCGACAATTTCTCACGTGCAAATAGCAGTAGTTGCCTAGTGCCCTTGAGTCGCTCATCACCTCTCTCGGCAAGCAATCGACTCTCCTGGCGGCGGACAAGATCAACTGCTTCTCCAAGGTACTTACTGACGTGGAATTTGTCGTGCACAATAGCAGCGTTTGGATACACTTCCCTGATGGCAGCTAGGAATGCCTTCCACATATCAGCGGCAACCGCTTTGATCTTCGCTCTTTGTGGTTCGGGCAAGGTTTTTAATAGCTTTTCTGCAGACTGCTGCGTCCGCTGAGGAACAACTTCTAGCACGCGGTGCTGATCCAAGTCGGTCAAGACCGAAACGTAATCCTGCCCTTTACCAAAGTTCTTTTCATCGATACCAACATGCTCAATTTCGTCCATGTTTCGGCGTTGGAGCCCACGCTCCACCGCACGCTGCATGATGCCATTAGTTGCCGCCCAATCTATTCCCAGTAGCTTAGCGGCCGCTGAGAGCGATGAGCAAGCTTGAATGACTTCAATGGCAACTTGTTCAAACATAAGCGTAAAACGTCCGTGCCTTTGGGCCCATGGAATCGCTATGGTCAACACGCCGCACTGAGAGCATTTGCTTCTGGGAACCAAGGCGTGGATGCGAGTCACAAATTGCATCGTATCCAAATGCCTCCAAGTTCGCTCAGGGGCAAGATCGGCTTGTGAGCAGGCGGCATCACAGCGAGGACAACGCAGAGTTGTTCCGGTATGATTGATGTGAATGTCTACGGCCTTCTCAGCAGGGCGAAAATCAACCGATTGCACGCTCCAGTTGTCGTCCAAACCAAGTAACGCATGATAGTGAGTAGTAGTTGCTTCTTTCATAGACAAAGAATACGCTAACGGCCAAATCTACGCACCTACCCACTAAATTCCACGAAGAACCCTTCTTCCATTTAATATGTACCAAGTGGACATACTAAATTCGCTAGCAGTCACGGGGATGATATTAAATGAGTCATTGATTTTGGATGCTGGATACTTTCCAACAACGTCTCCATTCAGGTTGACACTGGTGCAAGTCGAATTGAATCCGATCGCGGGGTTAACGTCTATGGTCAGCAGATTGGCACCCTTGATATTTGAGTTGGCGGGACAAACCGCATCGCTTAGTTGAGAAAAGTAAAGATAGCTTTCTGGGAATGGGATACCAAAACAGTCTTGTCCCTTTCCACACCAAACTCCATTTAGATTGCCGTTCCCATATGACACGTTGCCTTGGGGGTCTGAGAAAAGCCCAAATCGTAGAGCTTGTGTTCGGGGAATATCGCCTGGTAATGCATTGTACGTCGATCGGAAAATGGTTTCAGCGGCACGAAACTGATCGATCTGTTGCAGCTCCGCTCGGATCTTTGATGCTTCGATCATGTCACGGCCCACCAAAACCCCACCCGCGACCAATCCAACCACAACAAGCACAATTGCCAGCTCAATTAGCGTGAAGCCTTCAAGCTCTCGCAATTTTCGTCTACTCCACATTCTGTTTCCTTTCTTTATCCAGCTTTGAGAATCAGCTCTAGTTTTTGTCGTACTACCTCAATATTTTTCTGCAAAACGCCTTAAAATTTTTTCCGACTCCCCGGGCAACTGCACGCGTGTCAGATTGAACTACCATCCCTTCGTAATCACCATCACGCACAATGCATGGCCTAACGTACCGTACGAATAGTTTGGATCGAAAAAACTGCCTCCTTGGGTGCACCCCGCTGACGTGGTATTAACTAATCCCAACATTGCTCCAATACGTCCAGAGTTGGCACGACCATCATCAAACTTATCATCTATGCCTTTCACATCGTTTCTTGTTAATCTACCCTCTTGAGTCATTCCTATCGTTGATTCTCCACCAAGGTAAAGTGCATGCGAATGTGCTGGCCTAAGTGCACCGGTTATGTTTAGCCAGACCGGGTCATTCACGTAGGGATATATGGATATTCCTAAACGTGACATGGCAGTTTTCGGAGCATTCACGCCAATCACAACATGGATGTCAGGGTCACCTGGACCTCCTACTCCCGTATATTGTCCTTCGATGAGTCCTGCTAAAGCAAGATGCTGCCAGAACTTCAAAGGTTCTCGGCGTTCCGCAGTAGATCCTTGAGCATCTACTTTTGCGTTTCCGTTCCCATTACAAGTGGTCGCAGGATCGCCATCACCATCGGGACATGCAGCTGAGGGGAAAAAATTTGTCGCTGTCGAACAGTCTCCCGGTAAACATTTATATTTCAGCTTGAAAGTATTGACTGCGGTATCGAAGGAATCGATTTGACTCATGAGACTTCTCAGTTCTGCTGCCTTTATCAGATCCCTCCCCACCAAAACCCCACCCGCGACCAATCCAACCACAACAAGCACAATTGCCAGCTCAATTAGCGTGAAGCCTTCAAGCTCTCTCTCTTGATTTCTGCGGCATAGCGAGTCCTTCCTGTGCATAGCAGTTGCTCCTTTGAATGTCAGACTAACGCACAAAGGTTAATAAAGCATGAATGGCCGTCTGCAATTTTTCGCTTGAATCTAATTCATCCAATGTTTATGTATCTGCCGCCGGACGCTCACATCCCGCCCGGTATACAGACCATGTGTTGCCAGAATATCAATTCCTTGAAGCCGTCAAGAGCGGCAATGAGTCGGAAGTAAAGCGTCTTCTCGATGACGGCGTTTCGATAAACTCACGCGATGTCGATGGGCTCTCCGCACTGTCGCTTTGCGACAAGCACGGCCGAAACGACATAGCACGCATGCTAATTCAGCGAGGTGCCAATGTCTCTGAATCGATTGGCCGCAATGGCGATTCACTGCTGCATCGTGCGATTGCCAATGGCAATTTGCACTTCGCCAAGCTGTTGCTGGAAAGCGGCATCCACCCGGATGTCAGCAATGCAAAAGGTCAAACTCCCCTGCTTATGGCCGTCGAGCGTGATTTGCAGTATTTCACGAAAACCCTGATTGATTTTGGGGCATTCGTTAACGTCGCCAACCAAAAAGGTGATACGCCTCTTCATCTCGCTGCTCGCCATGGGCGAGCCAGCATCATGAAATTGCTAATTAATGCGGGTGCCGATGCTTCGCTCGTCAATGTTGCCGGTCGCTCACCGCTTGATGAAGCGGTTTCCTCCAAGAAGCTTGAAGCAGTCGCGTTGCTACTCAAACGCTGCGGGAGCACCTACCTTGATCACCCTGCTCTGCTTCGCCGTGCTCAGCAGGAAGCCGTGAGTTCCGGTCAGTACCTACACGCTTTGGCGATGGAGGAGCAGCTTTCAAGAGAAGATGCGGCTAACGTTGCATATCAGCAGACCAATAAGATATCGGGTAATTCCAATGCAGCGGATCAAAGCCGGTAACTGTAAACATATTGCTTAGTGACACTTAGAACACACTCGGCAGAATGTCAAACGTTGGACTGGATTGAAATCATTGATCCGGAAATGTTATGAGCTGCAAGTTCGAGATATGTTGGTAGTCCTTCGCGTTATGCGTGACCAATGGTGCCTTTACCGTGAGAGCCGTTGCTGCAATCCAAGCATCACTAACCTGCATTTCTCGTCCAAAACTGCGAGCTTCCGCAGCAACGCGGGCCCAGTTTCTACAGAGTTCGTCCGAAACGCCGTATCGAACGTAATGCTTTGCAAGAAACTGCTCCATTTGATTTCGTTTGGTCTCTCCCCATCCTTTGACAAGCATACCAAAATAGATTTCTCCCACCGTCATGAAGGAGATGATGAGCCGCGATCCCTGAAGGGATGGGCCATAGTTTTGCGTAAAGCGTTGGTCCTGCCGAAAGCCAAATGAAACAACGTCGGTGTCAACGACCAAATAAGCCACTATGGAATCCGTATCTGACTGACGCCATCAAACCCATCGCGAATAACGTTTAGGAACTCATCAGCTGTCGTATCGGCTGGCCAGAAGTCTGCGTTCAGTTTCCGAAAGTCGTCAAGCTCACCAATAGATTGAGATCGAGCAAGTTCATCTAAGTCGATAGACTCAGGCAATACCGGAAGGTTTATCGCTTCATACGTCGCAATGCTGTTGAGCAATGCTGAAATCACATCAGACGCAGAAGCGTATTTCCCTGTTGCCAACGCGGCTTTTACCAACTGCTCGGCCTCGCCATGTATCTCAATTTGCATCTTAAGCACCTTTCCTTTTGTAGACAAGTTTACGCATTTTCGGCACCAAAAGTCAAGCATTTCCCGCAATGTTGGGGGCGTTAGCTTAAAAGCCTCCGAATCACTTCGAACATTCCAGGGCCATCCGGTTCAACAGCTGGAATACCGCGGTAATAACCTGTCGGTATGCCAAGCAACGCATTCCGACCCTCGCTGACTTCAGGTGGATCGTCAGCACTGTCGTAAAGATAATCGTCATCGTGCAAAATTCGATCATGCAGCAATTGAATGGCAAACTCCCATTCATCTTTTCCCTTTTTCCAATCAACTTCCCATTTCAGCTCGCGTATGACGCGTATCATCCGCTTTCGCCAATCGCGAAGAGATTTCAACGACTTGTCATTCTTGCAGTCACGGGCAATATCCAGCTCGATTTCAATTTCACCTTGGATATAGTAAACAATCGCGGCCGCCGTGCCTTCAATCACTGCCGAAAGCGGGTTACTTGTAGGAGTGTCATCAAAAAGGTATGTTCTCACCAAATCTAGCATGACTAGCTGTTGGCACCCGGTGAGCATGTCGAACACAGGGACCCCAACGGTCAGATTGTCCATGTCAGAATTTTGTAGTAGCTGATAAGTCATGGAGCAAAGTGCTGCTCCGATGATCGTCCGCTCTTCGCCATGGAGTATTCGATGCCCTTTCGGCGAGTTCCAAGTCATAATCTTTCTACTTCACTGCAGCGGGATTGCATACTTTTTCGCGTGTTTGTGTGCCTGTTGAGCATTCTAATCCGGACGCAAGGTGTCGGCTACAACAGTCGAGAACGCTACCTGTCATTTTTCAACTCGATCTATGACCAGACTTACCTTCGTTGCCGGACAAACTAGTTGCGGTAAATCCACCGACCTTCGACCCTGCGTTGCAAATCCTTGATCGTTGCAAAAGTACTGGGGATTTCGAGCAGCTAAAGGTCATGAAGGACGAGCATGCCGTGGCGAGTAATGCACGCTGGCATAAGCAGTTTGTCGAACCAGGCGTGTGGCCGGTAGTTTCAGATACCGAGCAACTGAAATTGGCCATCGAGCATTGGTTACAAAGCGAATCGCGTTCGGCTTCATAATCGAAGCAGATTTGCATTACGTGATGCCCATACGCTTCAAGCTAATTTTGTCTTAACCGAACTGCCTGAAAAACTCAGTCAATGCACCTTCTACGTTAGCTTCTATCTGTCCAGCAAATCGTGTCCAGGCTGATCGACGGTTTGCGGCAATTACTTTCTTTGCACTCCAGACTCAAAACCCAAACTGCCAACGCATATGGCATAACCGACGGGACTCACTAAGCTTATACTCGCTTCCTACGCCACTATTGATGCAAAAGTCATTGTCTGCAGCTGCATTCCACATCCGTTGACCACTAACGCCTCGTATTGCAACCATCTTTCCACTACGAGCAAAACCATCATCCATTTTTGCATCGAGCCAGAGAAGTTCGTTGGCGGTGAACGGATGCTGCTGGATCGAGGCGTGTGACATACTTCTTAGCCATGGCCCCGAATTACCGTTATATACCCCATCTGTCACCCAATAGTGAATGGGGCTTGGACCTGGTGGATTTAAGCAATTGTCAGCACTGCAATCGGCAGTGATATAATAGTTGGTCATCGAATTAGTCGGCAACTTAGGCAACTTCTGGTTTGGTGTATCGCCATTTACGCAAACGGCAAATGTCTCAGCAATCAGACTCGCTGATGAGAGATGATGGAATGCATTGCATCGTTCCAATCCTTGGGCAGCAAATCCGAAGCTTTCGCCTTGTGACCATATCATGTCATCACCGTTGCCGTTCGTCGCACTAGTGAAAAATGTGCTGGCGTTTTTGCAGTCTCCGGGCATACAGTTATACTTCAGCTTGAAAGTGTTGACAGCAGTTTCCAGTTTCTCTTTCGAGGATACGACTTGCCTTAGCCTAGATGCTTCAATTAAGTCCCTACCCACCAACACTCCACCCGCAATCAATCCAATCACCACCAGCACAATCGCCAGCTCAATCAGCGTAAAGCCTTCAAGCTCTCTCTGGTGATTTCTGCGGCATGGCCAGTCCTTCTTGTTCATGGTTGCGGCTCCTTTTACCAATGACCTTAGCATCCTCAAGTTAATTTTGTCTTAACCGAACTGCCTGAAGAGCTCAGTCAATGCACCTTCTACGTTAACTTCTATCTGTCCAGCAAATCGTGTCCAGGCTGATCGACGGCTTAAACTCAGCGTCGGGGCTTGCAAGTGCTAAATCGGTTCCCCCTAAAGGTCTCCCCCAATTTAGCACTTGCAACCTCGCTACGCTCCCGACTGAGCTGAGTTTCTTGGCTCGTCATCAGGACACGATGTTTTGTGGACTGATGTAACAAACAACGAAAGGTTTCTTTTATGACTGACAATTCAAACACTTCTACCGCTACGCCAAAACTACCCAAGTTTCGCAAGCAACTACCCAATGGCATCAGTGCCGCCGTTTTCGAAAATGTCCGCGATGGTCGCACCTACCGAAGCGTCAACCTCCAACGCTCTTACAAACGTGACGGCAAATGGAACCGTATGAGCCTGTACCTGGATCACGAGCATATCCCATTCGTGCAGGAAGCATTGCAAGGTGTTTGGAACTTCTTAAACAGCGTGCCGCCAACAAGCTTCGCAGAATCTGAGCAACCGGTTGAAAATGGTTCAGAAGACACCACTGAAGTTAATAGTGACTCTGAGGCTCCATTCGACACAGAAGAAGTAGCTTAACCCCAATCACGGCAGCCGGTCTCCGGACTGGCTGCCATCACCAGGAGTAAACGATCATGGCAACAATCCTTCAATTCCCAACCTATTCTGCCGGCGGTCCATTCTACATTGCTGAAAGCACCGACGGCGTTGACAATACGTTTGAGATTATCGGCTACGGCAGCGGCAAAGTCGTCGCTCGAACCCGTTACTGGGAAGCACGCGACGCCGCCCATGATGACGCCAAGCTATTAACAATCGCCCTCAATGCGTATCTTTACGGCTACAAAGCTGACAAGCTATTCAGCCGTAAGCTCATCAAGGAGTTTCGTCAGGACTTCCCAGGTCCTTTCGTTTACCAATTCGAATCGGATATTCTGCATCCGTGTCATCTCATTATCGACGATACGACAAAGGAGATTGTGCATACCGAATACGGAAGCCAAAAAGATGAAACCTATCGCTGCACTCGCTTGCTCATCCTGGCACTCAATCATCTGAACCAACAATCATCGCTCAAACAGCACGTTAGCACCCACCCAATTGCCTAGGCAATAAGTACGTTTCCATTGCCGAGCGGGTGGCACGCAGCAAAGTGTTGCCATCGGCAAGCTCTGCTGCGAATCAATCGCCCTTGGCTTGCGAAGGCACGTGCTCCGTGCCGCAAGATCTAGTACGCGAAATGGAGGTTCGCTGCCATACGCGTGTACGGTTGTCCATGTATACGGGTTTGACAGGATACCTTGCAATCATGTGGGAACTCTAAATCATCGAGTTGTGGCAGTGTACGTTCGATAGGGTACATAGCCATCGCCAATCGATTGGAACACTTCGAAAAAGAGTTCTTGTCGACAACCCAAATAGAATGCGGTCAGAGATTCGACCCAGTGCACTCCGGTTTCATCATCTGGTTTGACCAAATGGACTCGGGCATGTTCGCGGAAGCGACGATACCAAGCGGCATCGACCGTTGTTGGCACAAGCAGAATTGCTTCCACTACGGCTCCTTTGATAAAGGCCAAGTAAAGCTCTTGGGATACTGCCTGCAACGACTCTGTGGTTCGGGGCGGGTTTACAAAGACTCTGCCCGACCATTGTCCAGAGGATTCCGCTGAAGCCTCCACGAGTAGTTGATTGTTTGGATTTGTATCAAACTTCGAACCCTGCGGCATCTCGATGCAACGGAACACAGCTTTTGCAGCGTTGAGGAAGGCCAGAGGAGTAGGTGTTCCTTCTACGAAATGTACCGAGCATTGAGGAATGAGTTCTTGGGCAGTTCCCATAGTCCCGTTTGCGTCAGCGGTCGAATCATTCCGCTCCGCTTTCTTCGCGTCCGTTGATTTAAGCTTGTTGGAGTTCGAGAGCAGTTGCAAGGCACTATCTAAGCTCAAATCCGTCAAGCTCGACGGTTTTCCAAGTTCCACGAGTCGCTCTTGCAACTCTGGCCATTGGCGAAAAAGTCGCATGTACCGCTGAGCGGTTACCTCGCTAAAGGCGAATCCTTGACCTTGAAACCAGTTGAGCCATTGCCCGTGGCCTACCTTGTGTTTTGCTTCACACAGGAGCTTACCAGCATACAGAGCATGCTTCACTGTCCTCCTGGCGTAGTCATCTACTTTGACGATCTCTTGGCGGATCGTTTCCGCGAGGGTTGCCAAGTGTTTTTCTTGGGCAAGTTCCCGGCCTGAAGTCGTTTCTGTCGCATTGTTCTCTGACATTGGCTTTCTCTCCGAAGACGGTAGGCACCTATGGTATGCCCGTAAACGGGTACACCATGGACGAATTAAATCATCACTGGCTAAAGAATAAAATCACGAGCCAATGTTGCTTGCGTGGAACGCCAGCCGTAATCTCAAATCCGTCGGATTCGACGGATTTGCCCTCGGTCGATGAAAGTAGAAATCCCCAGCAGTCAGAGAAGCGATGAGAAGATTTCGTAAGTTAGTTGCCCGACTTAGGGGTTGAAGAGGGGTGTTTTCAGAAGGGCTAATTTTTATCAGACGTCTCCTCGATCACGCTTGATCGATTTTTGGCAAGGTTGTCGGACGAAAGGATTTGACCGAAGTTGAAAACTGTTATACGGGTAACCTTGTACCCAGGGACACGGACACACACACTGCTTGGCAGGCGTGTGGCTTGGTCTAACAACCTACGGATATCTTGACATACCTATCAGATGTTACACGGGGAGTTGGACACACTGGGCTAATTGTGGAACCGTTTCAGGGTTTACAAGAATACCCGTATGCCAGCCTGTCCGCTAACGGGTACACCATGTTGCAACGGAGGTGACGGTGAAGACGATTGCTTTGGTATCTCAAAAGGGTGGCGCAGGAAAGTCGACGCTTGCCATCAACTTGGCTGTCGCAGCTTACCGCTCCAAATTTCGCGTTCTATTGATCGATCTAGACCCGCAGCATACTTCGGAAACCTGGTATCAAGATCGCCAGGAAGAAGAGCCCGCTTTGATCACGGCGACGGCCAATCAATTGCCAGATGTACTTAAGCGTGCCCACGAGTCGGGGATTCAAATTGTGATTCTGGACACTGCTGGACGAGATGAACCAGCCACTGCTGTCGCAGTTAAGCATGCGGATTTTTGCTTGGTTCCTTGTCGACCGTCTCCTGCAGACATGAAGGCCATCCCGCCAACGATTGCAACTATTGAAAGGCTTCGGAAACCTTTTGCGTTTGTCTTAACCCAGTCGCCACCTCGTGGCCCACGAATTCGTGAGGCCCAGGTAGGGCTCGGAATGCTCGGACCAGTTGCTCACGTTTCCATTACCTCACGAACGGCGTTCCAAGACGCGCAGGGCATCGGGCAGGGAGTCATCGAATATGAACATCATTCCAAAGCGGCCGCTGAGATCAAGCAGCTCTGGGAATGGATCACTCGCAGAATGAAGAAGCTTGAGAATGTCTAAGAAACGTACGTCCCTCGACGCCGTGCTTCCCAGCAGCAAACCGCTTTCCATGACGGTTGAATCGGTATCAATACCATTGCCGCCAGAAAAAAAAGAGGGCAGCGCCAAGCCCGCTGGAGCGCGTCCGCATGTTAAGCAGCAGGCATTGTACTTAAAGCATCCTGTGCACCGACAACTCCGGATGCTGGCTTTCGAGGAAGAGAAGAAAATGCATGATCTGTGTATAGAAGCCCTAAATCTGCTTTTCGCCAATCGTGGATTGCCTTCAATTAAAGAGCTACTGGAGGAATAGGTCGAATCACGTTTTGGGTTTCACTGCCGCTCGGCACAACCTGGTCAAGCCTTCAATTGTTGCAGAGTACTAGACGAAAGCGTCTTAGCGCTTGAAAGCATTCGGTTGGACTCGAACACAGGACGGTTCGTCGAATGGCACGTAATTCTACGTAAGTCGTTTCTTTGAATTGATATAGGGAAAAAAGGCCTCTCATGCCTAAATGGAGTTATCACACACCCATTTCTGACACGGAGGCCTCACGATGTCCTTTTCTAACTATGGACGACTTCGCCCGCAAGTACGATTTCTGGGGCACGAAAGGCAGCCGCGATTGGGGAGGAAGTCGACCGACCTGTGCAGTCAAAATGATCGCAGTGCTTGGCTGCTATATATGCCAAATTGCTATCGGACGGTGACAACCTTTGAAATCGTTACCGCATACCGACTGAGCATTGGAGATGCCAGACGAGATGAAAGCGTTAGAGACAGAATTGGAATGGAAGGTTTTGATGGACAACTCAAGCGGAGCACGCAATGAGTCGCCTGATGATCTTCCAATCTTCCCACTCATCACCGAGGTTCAGAGCATTGAAGCACCTCAGCAGTTTCTGCAAGTGGGCAACCGGCAGGGTGACGCCCCTGCGGAACTCAAATCGAAACTGTTCGGAATTGCCGACGGAATTGAGTTTTCTGCCGACAAGCAGGAATTTCTGCGAGATCAGACTCGTCGATTTGGGGTTCGCAAACCTGAACTATTCAAGTCGAAGTTTTGGGACGACATGGTGCTCATACAGAATCGGACTGCAAGATACTCCAATGGCTTTGGCATCAGGAAGAAGGCGTCACAGCTGTGGACGATGAGGGTTGGCAGCAATCACAAGAGCGTGTGTCGAAAAAAGTGGCTTGCAGACCCACACTTTGAATCAGCAAAGACACCCCATATCGGCTAGAATGGGCGGCAGTGCCTGAGCCTGATGTAAGCTGCGATGATAAACAGAATTCGGTTCCAAATCGCAATTGGCTGCGGACACGTTTCCTTCCTGAAGTCTCACACAGTCCATACGAGGAGTCGCAAAATGTTCGTACGAGCTTTGGTCGCTAGCTTGGTTCTAGGAGGAGCGGTAGCAAAAGCTGTAGACCCCCCTAATGAACGCTCATTCCTCCTCAAGACGGACATACAGATTACTGATTTCGAAAAGGTTGCCCCTGGTGAGGAGGAGCTTATTCGGCAGATTGTCGTCGCAACGGGCGAACAAATGGCCAAGCGGTATGGGGAGAGTCAAAAGGCTCTACGAAATCAACATGCAAAAAGTCACGGATGCGTTGCAGCGAAATTCACCGTTCGCAATGACATTGACGCTCCATATCGTGTGGGAGTATTTGCCAACCCAAAATCGTACGATGCCATAGTACGCTTCTCGAACGCGGACTCGCGAGTTCGGAACGATTCAGTTGAAGTCGCAGCGGGAGTGCGAATGCATGGAAGTCGTGGTATGGCGATTAAGGTGCTACGTGTAAGCGGTGAGGCCCTGCTTCCACTTCACGGGGCACTAACCCAGGACTTTGTCATGATCAATTCGCCAGTGTTCGTATTCGCCAACGTCGAAGACTATGCGTTGGGCAGCAAACTCATTGCGGAGCACGGCGATGACAAAGGACCTGGTGTGTTCTTCCAGGCACGGAGTGCACCTGGGACTACTGATGAGGAAAAGATGAGAGCCCAGGAAAGTGGAGCGATTGCCGCGAAAATCCGCTCTACGGGAACGCCTCAACCATACCAGACACCTCCAACCAATCCAGTCGAAAACAGCTACTTCGGAGCTGCGCCATTTTTGCTTGGTTCCGGACATGTGATGCGGTTTCGGGTGAGACCAGTCGGCGAAGACGCGGCAGGAAAACAACCTGACATCGAAAGCCCCAACTATTTGCATGAAGGGCTGGTGAGGCGATTGAAGGCAGGGGATTCCGTTCGCTTTGTTTTCGAAGTACAAGTTCGCTCGAGGGAACAGATCACCGACACGGCAACTCAAATTGAAAACGCGTGTCGCGAATGGGACGACTCGTGGAAAGAGTTCGCAGACCTAGAGCTGAGTAAGACGCTGCTCGACGAGGCTGCATGCGAGTCTCTCGTGTTTACGCCATGGCATTGCCTCAAGGAGCACCAACCTCTGGGTTCTATCAATCGGCTGCGAAAATCCGTTTATTTGGAATCTGCGATGATCCGCAACCTGCCGAAGGAACCGGGGGCGTTGCCGGTTGGTCAGTGAGGCCTGCCGATCGTCCTGTAGCGACTTCGTTACCCCTCAAGCGTCTGTCGGTATTCCAAAATTCTGGAGGAGGATGGGGGAGCCTACACGTGAGGGCGTGCTTATCATTTCCAATTACAAGAAAGTGCACCGGACGGTTCGTCCTGGTGTACGAACGCGGGGCATGCTAGACGGCTGGCTCAACTCAAGATTGCTCCGGCTTCGGCTACTGAAACTCTCCGGAGTGGAAGCTGGCGAGAGTCAAGTAGGGAGCCTTGTACCAAGTTTGCGAGTCTTGAGGTTTGAAAATTATCAAATTCTCGGGCGTTTCTCGTATGCTTTCGCAAGCACACACAACGCACTTTGGCTAACATGCACTGTCGATTAAAAATTTACATAAACTCCGGTTTGACTTTGAGTTTGAGATTTCCAAACAATCGATGAGCCAGATTCGAGAGGGGATGAAAGTGATTTCACAATCTGTGTTGATTTTTATCTTTGATGTAGTGGAATTCTGCGCGAGGTCTGCTATTCACTAAGCCACTGACAAGACGCTCAAAGATTACCACGCTCCCATCACCGTGAAAATTTGCGAGACTTTCGACCTGTGGATCGCAGAAAGTAGGAAAGGTTTGAGAAAATGCCAAGTGGTTCGTTTTCAAGTAGATATGGATACAAAGATCAAATTCCGCCGATCTCCATTTGGGAGGATGCACCTCAGGACTTCCGTTACGCAATCCTCCAAGTAGCAAATGAAGATTGTGGTCTATCGCCTAGCCGCCTTAGAGACATCATTTGCCGTGCACTCAGAAAGCAACCCGACGCGAGCAATTGGAGTGAGTACCCAAACATTTGGGATGAAGTGCAATCCCTAATCTTTCGTTGCGAATGGTATCGCGTGTACGACATCCTCGAACTGATCGGAGATGACCTCGTTCAAAAGCGCATTTCCAAGAAAGGCAAGTACGTAATGGCCAAAGATGTTTTTGAGGACGAAGTCAATGTGTTGTTGGCAGAGTCTGGAATCGGATGGAAACTTGAGGCCTGCGTTGTTACGGCACGCGGGGAGGACAGTTACGAAGCATATCTGAAAGCGGCAGAGGGGGCACTTGAAGAGGCGAACAAACCGACGGCACTTTGTGAACTTCAGGAAGCAATCCGCGACGTTTCACGACGGCCCGCACCCGACACCTCGGGAGCGATTCAACACGCAATGGCGGCACTTGAGTGCGTCGCGAGAGATGTCAGCAACGATCCGAAGCCAACGTTTGGAAAGCTGATGCAGATACATCCTACTTTATTCCCTATGCCTGTGGACAACGCGGTTGAGAAACTGTGGGGTTACGCTTCAGAGAATGCTCGGCACGGAAGAGAAGGAAACGACCCAACTCGCGAAGAGGCAATGCTCGTCGTCGGCATCTCAGCCACGCTGGTCAATTATTTGATCCACAAGACTGGGGCGGGGGACAAATGACTTCAGTCAAGTTTGAAAAATGCACCAGCTTGCTGCCCGTACACGGTGGTCATCTGATTTTCCGAGGTCGTGATGCAATACGCCGCAGTCTAAATCTACAGATCGCATTCGACCGTACACACAGGGAGGTTGAGTAATGGGAACACATATCCCGAGGTTGTGCGGTGAGGAATGGCAAAATTGGGCCAACAAGATTCTTTCCGTTCATTATGGACCGACGGAGTATCAGCAAGTTCCCGACCATGATCGTGGGGATGCCGGACTAGAAGGCTTTACTCGAGGGAACGGGCATGCTTATCAGGCCTATGGCTGCGAGGAACCAATCACTACCGCCGACCGCTACGAAAAGCAGCGGAACAAGATGACAATGGACATCGGGAAATTCATCAACAACAGGTCGACCCTGACGCGGATCTTTGGAACAGTACAGATTACTCGATGGGCGCTCTTCGTACCGCACTGCGATAGCAAAGATATGGTCGCACATGCATCCAGGAAAACTGATGAAGTGAAGTCGGCAGCGCTTCCATACGTGGCAGACACCTTCCAGGTGTGCGTATGTCAACAATCCGATTTTTCGGTCGCCGAGAGTCAGCTCCTCAACGCCGCCCAGCGGCAACTTCGCGTTTCCGCAGAATCACCGACGCCTCAGCAAATCGCGGAATGGAACGTGGAGAACGAAGGTCCCTCCCAAGTTCTTGCCGACAAGCTCCTTCGATTACCGACGCTTACGAATGACGAGGCTCGGTCGAAGTTTCATTCTCAGGTTCTTGACTGGTATCTAAGGGGGCAGGACATTCTGGACGGACTTCGAGCGTATCCGGACACTTTTGCGAAAGTGAAATCAGCCAAGTCGCACCGGGAATCATTTCTCGTAACCGGAATTGTCAGTGGTCTACCGCCGCAGGAACATCTGATGCGGTCAGTCAACGACCTCCGCGAAGCCCTGGAGCTAGAGGTCCGTGAACTCCATCGGTTCTCTTCAGAATCGCTGGCATATGAGGCCGTGGCAGACTGGCTCCTTCGCTGTCCACTTGATTTTCCGGAGGTGGCCAATGCCTGACGAAGCCCAAACTCCAATCGATATTCCGGAACTTCGCGTTCCATTCGTTTTTCGCCAACGACCTGTATCTCTTCCGGCAGATCTACGCCCGGCATGGCGAATTGGATTGATTGTGCTTCTTCTTAAGAAGTGCTGTCAGCAGCGAAGAACGAGTCTCACGCGACTTCATGTGCTTAGTTGGGGATTTGTTTCCCCAGAAGGCCGATCGCAGTTGCTGGCCGCTGCCGCTGGCACATTGTCGCCGGACTCTCTCGTGATTCGGTTTGAGCCGTTTCTGCTTCAAGCCGTTGACTATGGAATCGGCGAGGGACTGATTCGACGCTACGGAGGCGGAAGAATCGAGCTCACCGATATCGGACTGCGGTTGGCTGAGGAGCTTGAACAAGATCAGTCAGCATTTGTCACTGAGCAAACTGTGATGGCAGCTCTTCGCACTCGCGTCAGTGAAGACCTTGTAAAACGGATGTTTGGATGGAGGGAAGACGCATGAAGTTCCGAAAGCTTCAAATCCACATCCAGACGCCCAATGGGCCGTACGGAGCCAGCATTGATTTTGCAGATGGTCTAGTGGTTGTTTGGGCAGATAACTCGATGGGCAAGTCAACTTGCGTGCGGTCGATGCTCATTGCACTCGGCATGGAGGCAATGCTTACTTTTAGCCGAACTGACTTGCCGCTTCCACCGGCGGTGAAGTCCCGACTCGACTCAGACAGCGGGGAGCACCTCGTTCTGGAATCGGAAGTTTTTCTGGAGATCGAAAATGCCTCCGGCCAGCGAATCGTTACTCAGAGAACAATTAAAGGGCAGCGAGACAAGAATCTGATTACGGTGCATTCTGGTCCTGTGTTGACACAACCGGATTGTGTCGCGACATCCCGAGACTATTTCGTAAATTTGCAGGGAAGCGCCACGCGTGTGCTTGGATTCCATCATTTCCTGGCAGATTTTCTTGGTTGGACATTGCCGGCCGTTCAGTCATTCGACGGCTCGGAACGGCCCCTTTATCTACAATGCATTTTTCCATACGTTGTCGTCGAGCAGACACGTGGCTGGTCTTCATTGCAGCCTCCCATCCCGACTCATTTCCGAATCAGAGATGCCCAGAAGCGCGTTGTCGAGTTCCTGCTTAATCTTGATGCTCATCGAGTCGCATTGAAACGACAAGAGTTGCAACTGGAGAAGTCTCGCATTGAAACTGAATGGAAAGCGAAGGTCGCGCAAGTCTCGGATATAGCCGAGTCAGCAGCTGGCACCGTTCAATCATTACCTCGACAGCCAGTTGCTTCGTGGCCTCCGCAGGTACCGCCACAAATCGTAGTGCCTTCAGGTGAGAGTTGGATTCCACTGACACACAAGCTCGAAGCCAGAACGGGCGAGCTTGCCCAACTCGTTGAACAGGAGACTCCCCGTGTTCAGGAGATCGCTGTGGCGGCGCAGGCCGAATTAGACGCGACTGAGCGGGAAACCCGCGATAAGCAAACGCTACTCTCCCGATTGCTTCACATTCTTGAGACAGAGCAAGAGGAAGTAAAGCGGGTGGAACACAGGCTCGCGACCATTGCTGAAGATATTCAGCGCCACAAAGACGTAAAGACGTTGCAGGGTCTAGGGTCAAGGCAGGGTTCTGAACTAGACGCAGGCCACTGCCCAATCTGCCATCAGGCCGTTCAGGACAGCCTGTTACCACTCGACAGCGACCAGATTGTCATGTCGCTTGACGAAAATATCGAGTTCCTTACGGAACAGAAGCGAACATTCGAACTGGTGTTGCAGAACTCAAAACGAGTAGCCGACGCAAGGGCCACTCAGGTTCGATCTCTGAACCAAGAATTATCTTCGTTGCGAGATCGCGTTCGAAGCCTACGGCAAACACTCGTTTCCGATGCGAGACTCCCATCGGTCGCAGCAATTCGCAACCGTATGGAACTAGAGAACGCCATCAAACGAGATGACCTGTATCTGGCACAGTTTAATAGAGTGATCGGCTCCTTTGCCGACCTTTCAACGCATTGGAAACGATGCTTGCAGGAAATCGAAGGGTTGCCACGAGAGGACACAACGAAACAGGATCGGCAAAGACTCCGCGCTTGGACAGACTTAATTCGTGAGCAACTCATTCAATTTGGCTTTCGAAGCTTCCCGCCTTCGCAGGTGAATGTGTCAGAAGACAGTTACCGGCCCGAGCATGATGGCTTCGACATTCAAGCCGATGTCACTCGTACAGATTCGGCATCCCCACCAGGCGCTGCCGCATCCCCGAACACGACACAACTGCAAAACAGCATCTCCGCCAGCGATTTAATCCGAACGATATGGGCTTATCTTAACGGCATGCTCGAACTTGGACGTACTGGAGGTACGAACCATCCTGGATTCCTTCTTTTTGATGAGCCACGGCAGCAAAGTACGCGCGATGTAAGCTTCGTCGAGCTTCTGCGCAGAGCGTCCACCTCACATACATTCTCACAGCAGGTAATTTTCTTCACCAGTGAGAATCTCGAACGCCTGCAGGGCCATCTCTCGGGGCTTCCGCATTCGCTAGTGCCCATTGAGGGACGGGTTATCAAACAGTTGCCTCCACAGCAGCCGAGCGAGTCATCCGAAGGCTCGGGAGAGCCGTAAAGGCAGGCCTAACATTTAAAACGAAACTATTCGACCTTCAAAAGCTTCTCGGAAACTGGAAACGATAAGAACACCGGGAACTTTCCTTGACGTAGCTACTAGATTTATTGACTCAATCTCATGCTCCGGTGGCCGACACCGGAGCGGCCCATCGTGTCGTCTGGAATCGTCGGTCCGTCCCCCCTCATGTTCTGACGTTTAGTCGTGCCAATTGCCATCGTGATCGGATAAGTCGGACCACATAGTCTAGCTATGTTGCTTAGGAGGGCGTGTCCTTCGAGCAAACCCAGGCATGCATCGGACGGTTCGTCCTGTGTTACTATTGCGGCGTTTCAAAGTCCGCCAAGAGGCGTCCTGCCCAAACACTTTGCCCACGCTTTTCACTCTCTCGGTCTGGGAACGGTCGAAACCGACGCAGTAGCGAGCGACAATTTCTTCGTGCTGGCTGCGATTGGAACCGACGCTTAGAGAATTCTGTGTGAGGCGACACCCTGGTAGTACAAATTCTTTGTGCGTGGTGATAAGATAAACTGTCTTGCGGAGTTGCGTCACAAGGTCACCGAACAGGATATGCAGCAATGGCAGACATCATACTTACGCGTGATCCGAGCGGAACTAAGCGTGAAATTGCTGTGGCAGTGGTCCAGCAACGACTAAAAGAGCGCGGCTACAACATAGGCGTCGATGGGATCTTCGGCTCGCAAACCGAATCGGTCGTCAAGAGCTTTCAGTTGGCAACAGGGCTTGGCGAGACGGGCGTCGTAGATCCGGGAACATTGACGAAACTTGGTTTCGATCAACGATTGCTGCAAAGCGCCCTTGACGCGTGGCCTCGGTTGACTAGCTTTCGTCCGCCGAAAGAACTCCAACAAAAAGTTGTGGATCGGGGGCTCGGTTGGCACTTCCATCGAATCGAGTCGGCTTACGACGACCTGAATATCGACTTCTACCCTGTACGAGTTTCAAAGTTGCCAACCGTCAGTGGGACGCAAGTCACGGCGATGGAACTACTAAATTTGTTCCGCGTTGGGTTTAACGACTTCCTCGACCACTCCGTTGCGACTTTTGAACCGTATGATCCCGCAATCGACAAGCCTCTTATCGAAGGAATTGACCCGCGATCTGCAATCGGTAAATTTCGAATCTTTTCCCCTCCTCCGATCAATATAGACGATGGTTCGGTCGCACTAACTGAATTCACTTCGAAGTCGTGGATCTTCTCGACTATCTGGACTCACGATGATCGAGGTCATCCGGTTAGCGGAAACCGCGAGTTCGGATATATGGAAGTCGATAGTGAAATTGTTTACTTCGTCCGTGCTGCAGATCGACTCACTGGGGTTTTGGACTTGACGGCTAACGCAACCTCAGGCCTATGGTCTGGGGGCCTCGTGTTCGAGGGTGCTGACAAATTGTGGATTAGCTTCCAGCAAAAGTTCGCCGCCTTTGTCAACGAACATGCAGGTCAGGCCGAGGTTCGGATCGATGATCGGATTAGCCAGCGGATCGACTGGGACGATTTCAAACCGACTCTATTTCATCCCACGTCGGATTGGCATACGTCGCCTTTCACAGGAATTCTGGATTGGATTTATCAGAAGCTCGCCCCAGAGGTTGGCGCTTCCAATCAACTGAAACTGGATGAAGGGATTCTGGGGGACGCCGAAACGTCTGGCATGCTTGCCAAGGCGCTGGGAACGCCGGCACTCACACTGCAGAATGCTACGGTCAGTACCGAGCCTGACCGAATCACGGTGCGCGGTGTGGCTCCAATGCTCAACAACACGGCGATTCCAACCGAGGTCACCTTCGTCGATGACGACGGATTAGTTGTGAACGTTGCCGGGCGAGTTCCCGCCCAGACTCCTTTGGCATCCGCTATCGTCCAGCGATTCGTCGGCGGAAGAGTTTCGATTCCCAACGCTTTGGCCGACCTGCGGATTAAGACAGTGACGATCAGCGTTTTCGCAGCTAAGAAGAAGGCAGTGCTCGAAATAGCCGACACAGGCGATACGAAGCTGGCTGGCCTATTAAAGGTTCGCCAGCCGAAGCTGACGATCGAAATCACGAAGCTGGCCGAAGCCACTCCGGACCTTTTTACCCACTTCTCGGGTTTGTTAGTTGTTTCAAACGTCCCATTTCGTATCGATGCAAAAGTCGGCAAAGATAGTGCGTTCTCGATTGTTCCAACGACGGAGGCTCTGCTTTCCAGTGAGCAGTTAATTCTCGACCTGATTGGTGGCGTCGTTTCCAACCTTCCTGACCTGCCCATTACCGATCTCAACCTGTTGGCTGATTTCGATTCCGGCGCATTCACACTGTCCGCAGCTGCAGCGGGGACCTTCAGCATACCGCTGGGAATCGACGGACCAGAACTATCCAATATTCTTTTCGTCGTAGAAAAAATTGAAGGTAATGTTTCAGGCCGAATCGCCGCAAGTATGAAACTTGGCGGTCAAACGGTCAACGTGCAAGGGACGATTCCCGGCGAATTCACCATCGCAGGCACGCTGCCCCCATTCGATCTGCTCGATTTCGTCGGCGATATAGTTGGTCCAGTACTTTCGATTCCTGCAGGGATTCCAAACCTGCGATTCGAAACTTCGCAGTTCCTACTTGTGTTTGGTGGCGAATCACCTAGGTGTTATGTCGAAACGACCATTGATCGTTTCGGTAGGTTAGCGCTTATTGTTGCCGAGATACAAGGTAAATGGGAAGTCTTGGTTGCCGCAATTCCGCCGACCGACTGGAAGTTTTCGGATCTTTCCCCGGTTCTCTCGCCCTTGAACATCTTCAAGGTGAAAACACCGCGGGTCATCATTGCATCGTTCAGCGAGCCCGAGTTCGAGATTCCCGCGATAGGCGAAATCCACTTGGCCGGACGTGTGCGCGAAGGGGTTGCATTAGAAGCAACGCTGGTTCTGGAAGGAGGAGGGCTCGGTTTCGTCGCCGACCTGATTGGTTTCACAGAACTGCCGCTGAGCCTTGCCGCGTTGAACGACCTCGCCTCAGCGGAGATAATCGCATCGCTTCAGGGGCAAAGGTCGTTGATCCCATCGGTGTTGACGATTGAAAATGTGGAGGTTGCGCTGACCCCCAGACCTCTATCCGTCTTCCTTCGTAGTGACGCAATTGTTGTGATTGGCGGCTCGGAACTTCCTCGATTTCGCGTCGCGGCTGGCATCAGCGATGCCACGCAGAAGTTCTCATTGCAAACGGCCGAACCGTGGGTCGACCCGCTGGGCATCTCGGGGCTAACCATCCGACAGTTGATACTTGATATCCAAACCGCCCCGAACCCGGCCTATGGAATCTTGGGCGAAGTCGAGGTAGCAGGCCGAATTATCCTGGTGGCAGCCCAGTTTGTCGGTAACGCACCGAGCGCTATCGTCGGCGAATTGCAAGGCAAGTTAGCCCTGTCCGACGTTGTAAAAGATTTGGTCGGGCTCACGCTGCCAGCGGCGCTCGATCTGAGCATTGAAGACTTTAGCCTACAGATCGTCTCGAACCCGCTCGGTGTGACGATCGGCAATGTCTTTTTCGAGGCGGGGCTGTCGGTCCGCGGAACGCTTGGCATTCTGGGGATGGAATTGCTCGTCAACGTGCGCATTCGCCCCAATAATGGCGTCTTCGCCAGTGGGGCACTGAAAGAGAAAGTCGAACTTGGCCGAGTCCTCCGCATCTCGAACGCGGCTGGCGATGGCCCGCCATCAATGCTGCTCGACACCACCGGTTCACCGATGCTGCAATTGAGCGGTCAGTTGTCCCTTTTGGGTCTGTCGGAAACAATCGAGGCCTCGGTCGACCGCTCTGGCTTCCAGCTTCACCTCGAACGCAACCTTGGCGTCGGGCGTTACGCCCTGGATCTCAAGTTTGGATCGGCAAGCAAATTTCACGCCAACGGCAGTTTCGAGTTCGGCCTTTCCGCAAGCATCAACACCGATCTCGGCAAAATCGTCCTCGACGCGGGCTTCACTGGTGCGCTGACAGTGAAGATGGAAAACGCCGTCTTTGAACTCAACGCGACTGGTAGCTTTGTTTTTGTCGGGAACGTTCTGAAGATCCCTCGGCTGAGGATCACGGCCGAGATCGATTCGCTGGAAGAAATCCCACCGAAGATTCGGCAAATGGTGATCGATCGGGCCCAAGATGTTTTCAAGTCCGTACTGGAAGATCCGGCCAAGTGGGTCCAGGCAATCGCCGCCAAGGGCATCCGCGAAGTCGAAGATGTCGCCAAGGAGCTGAAGGAACGATTTGGTAAAGATGCCGAGTTCATAGGCCGTCACTTAAAGACAGTGCTGCTCAAATCGAGCGTCGAAGTCGGACAGGCCCTCAAGGGAATCGGCGAGGCACCCGAGCGGATCGCCACCGTCCTGCGAGATCTGGGTGATCCCGCCGCGAACGTGCGCGAGGCCCTAGAGCGGATCGGAATCCCAGCGGCGGAAGTGGGACGGATCATGCGCGAAGTGTTTCCTAGCATTCCACATCTCGACGAAACGATTCACACCGACACTCACGCCGACTCGCCAGTCATTCCACCGATTCGGCAACATACCGACACGCCGTTGGTTCCGCACATCGATCAGCACACCGACACGCGAGTCATCCCGCACGTGGACCAGCATACCGATACCCGCGCGATTCCACCTGTGCGACAACATACGGATACGCCACTCATTCCTGGCGTCCGCGTGCATACCGACGGACGAGGACCGGGCCTTTCCAACCACGTCGACACTCGTTTTGTCAAATCACATCAGGACGTGCCCGGGCCGCATCTCGACACGCACACAGATACACCGCATGTAGGCCATGGCGACATCCACACCGATACACGCGGCCAAGGGCACCTTGATGCCCACAACGATCAAGCCCATCGCGGACATCTCGACGCACATAACGACGAAGCTGGCAGAGGCCATCTTGACGCGCACAACGATGAACCTGGCCGCGGCCACCTAGACGCGCACGGTGATGCTTCCACGCATGTCGATGCTCCATAGCCGCTTACACAGAAGGACTCCAATGGGAATTGAAGTGAGACCGCTTGGCGTAAGTTGTAACATCGCCTGCCAATACTGCTACCAGAATCCACAGCGTGACGCCGGCAACGTGACAGCGAGGTACGACTTAGACAAGATTAAAAAGGCCATCGTTGCGGAAGGAGGGGACTTTATTCTGTTCGGTGGAGAGCCCCTAATGATGGCCGAACGTGACTTAGAAGACCTGTGGGCATGGGGCCTTGAAAAGTTCGGGCGCAATGGCATTCAAACCAACGCCACGCTGATCAACGACAACCACATTCGCATGTTTCACAAATACAAGGTGCATGTAGGAATCTCGATCGATGGGCCAGGTCCGCTAAACGATGTGCGCTGGGCAGGCACGCTCGAAAAGACGCGCGGGCGGACTGGGCGAGTCGAAGAGGTGATTGAACAGCTTTGCCGGGAAGGGCTCGGCCCGAGCGTCATCGTCACGCTCCATCGCTGCAATGCGACCGCCGAGAAGCTACCGATCTTGAAAGACTGGGTGATCCACCTGGACCGGATCGGTGTGGTTTCAGCACGCCTTCACATTCTCGAAGTAGAGCACGACCCGGTCCGCAACAAGTACGCTCTTTCGGCCGTGGAAAACGCCAACGCCTTGCTTCAGTTCGCGGAACTTGAAAAGTCGCTTACACGAATGACTCTCGATGTCTTCACAGACGTCAAGTCCATGCTTTTTGCTCAAGATGATTTGGCGACCTGTATCTGGAAAGGGTGTGACCCACTCACCACCGACGCCGTTCGTGGCATCGAGGGTTTCGGCCAACGCAGTAACTGCGGGCGTACCAACAAAGACGGCATTGACTACGCCAAAGCGGATCAACGTGGATATGAGCGTTACATTGCGCTGTATCACACGCCTTACGAACATGGTGGATGCCAGGGATGCCGTTTCTTTTTGATGTGCAAAGGGCAGTGTCCCGGTACTGCGATCGGGGGTGACTGGCGAAACCGTACTGAGCACTGCGAAGTCTGGATGCAATTGTTCGAGCATGTCGAAGAAGCCTTGATGGCGGATGGGTACCAGCCGATCTCGCAGAATCCGAACCTCAACTACCTAGAAGAGAATATGCTGGGAGCGTGGGCCGATGGATCGAATCCTTCATTGGCCAACATGTTGAAGCAAATGCACGAAGTATACGCTAAGCAGCAAGCCAAACTGGAGGTGGCCGACGCATGAGCCGCCAGGAACCCCTCCCCGCTTGCGCTCATTTTCCCGAACTCTTGCCGTTTCGTTTGCACGACTTCACACGCTTCGCATGGGTCAGCGACGAAGCTCGTACCGTCTGGGAGCAGCGCATTCAGCGCGTAACTGACATGCTGTTAGCAGTCGAAACCGAAGCAATCGCTGAGGGCGATCGAAAGTGTGCATTACGCAGCCTAACAGTCGATCAACTGGACGAGACCCGCGCCATGCTCGACGGACGCGGCGTCGGCCTTGTCGCCCTTCAACCTATTCGGATGTCTTCCAGTTATTCGTCGACGCTCGAACCGTGCCGTGGCGAAACCCCGACGGCCTACTGGTGCGCGCTGGGGACAGAGCCGTTTCTGTCGCAGATGGAAAATGCTTTTCGCGACAACGACCAACGGACCATCGGGCGTTTGCTGGCGTATCCAGACTGCTGCAACGAATTCTTTCAGCGTACTTGGGTCGACGCCGGGATGGTTGATACGACTTGGCCAATGGCCGCCGCAACGTCTTCTGCATGCCACGAGAATTCGCACAGCATCGTGGTCGGCAAGACGTCGCTCTGCGGCATGCAACTGCGTTGGCTTGGCGTTCGCGCTGTGTTCCATCTTCCGTGTGCGTTCGACTGCGAACCCTCGATCGCGCTTGCCCAGCGGCACCTGAAACTTGCGGAAGAGGCTGGGTTTACCGATGCGGTTAACTGGTTGCGCGACATGCTGGCATGGCCGGTCGAGTGGAGTGCCCTCCACGGCATTGCTGAGGTCCGCTCCCCTGTGGTGAAGATCGTGACGCGCACGGATGCGACTCCAGCAAAGTACACCGTTCGCTATCTAGGACATCAGGACGGCATCCCGCGGGAAGCCGGGACAGGCCTCGTCTTCCCCTACAACCGCGGCAATCATTTGCCCATCACAGAAAGCAGGAGCTTCCAGCTTGGATTGCAAAACCCAATCGAACCAGGAAGCGATGACCCACTTAGGTTTGCTCCGTGGTACTGTGCGGACAACGGGTTTGCGTCCCGCTATTCAATGGATCGTGCTCATGTACCGATTGTCGATGTGGCAAAGGAGATAGTCTCGCGTGGAACCTTACCGCGCGAAACCAATCTCGTGTTTGACATTGGCTGCGGCAATGGTGCGTTGGTTCGTAAGATTGCACAGCTTAACCCGCTCTTGCAACCAGGCGGGATCGACCTCGATGCAGACAAAATTGCTCATGCCCAGTTGTTAAACAACTCGGCGTCACAATGCCACTTCGTAAAAGGCGACATGTTCGAGACCGAATTGCTGGAACGGTTCGAGTCGATCTATTTGGTGGTCTTGATGGTGGGAAGATTGACCGAAGCGTCCCGCGAATCGGCCCAGGGCCTGCTAGCCCGAATTCGCAGGAAGGTACAGCATCTAATTCTGTATGCCTACGACGACTACATCGCCACCAACGGCTCCGTCGAAACAATGGCAGCGAAGGTCGAGCTGCCGCTGATTGAAGGCACACTGGCGGCAAACGTTCGACTGGCGGACCTAACGAAATTGAATGTAAGGCAAAGAAAAGAGACGCCATGAATCAGACTCCAATAGACTGGGTGCGAATGGCACGCCCCCAAGCGGACGGTTACGACACACAGGTTACTTTGGCACTGGCGGCAGAGCAGGGATACTGTCGTCCAACTACGATCCCGGCACCCACATTTCTGAACGGAGCGATCTCGTTGCAGGCCGACCCAGACCTATTATTTCCCAATATATGCCATCCAGCCCAGCCTAGTCACGCCAATGTAGCCACGGCCGAGTCGTTATTGCGGCTGTGGCCCGAAGCCGCGGCGCAATGCCAGCAGCTGTTGCATCGCATTACACTCTTTCAAATGAATGACAGCAACGGTGACATGGTTATCGGTTCCATCTGCGGCCCCGGAACCGAAGGCTTCGGATCGATCGCGGTAACGGTCGACCATCATGTTGGTTGCGCCGAAGGAATCGTGCATGAAATGGGACATCACAAGCTCCGCACGTTGGGAGTCGACTTTGAGTCGGCCAATCGACTACTGCTAAACGATCCAGCCGAACTACTACCCAGTCCAATCCGCTACGATTGCCTTCGCCCGATCTCGGCCGTTCTGCACGCGCAGTATTCGTATACCTATATTCTTCAGCTTGATTTGCGGATTCTGGAGGCTGCATTGAACCGCGATCGCGACGATGCCATCGTGCAGCATTCGTTGGCTATCATCGCCCCAAAGATCGAATTCGGCCGTAACGTTCTCCAGCGACATGCTCAGCCAGACAGCGAAGGAGAACACTTCCTTGAAGGCCTATACTCTTGGACCGACGATATCCTCAATCAGTGCGACCATTGGCTAGGCGAATTCGAAGTTACCCCCGAGCCTTTCCAGCACCCAATTTCGCCTAGTTGATTCGATTCGGATCGTCCTGTTTGGACCCACTCATCAATTCTCAGAAAAGTTACTAGAATTCCGCTTGGTTCGTTGGAGTTATGCGATTGCTAAACTGCGCGCCGAGATGTCAGTTTGACGATCGCCAGGTTACACAGGAGGGCGTGTCATTACGCTGGACAGGTACAGCAAAATGTCGGTTCGTTATTGGTCGCAAATACCGACACGCCGAAGGTTACCTACAGGCGTCTACGGCAGCGATTTTGGCAGCTTCGACCTACATGACCGTGAATTAACCGACCCTACTCGCGGCAATTCCTTGCAGAGGTCGGTCGATGCACCCGCCGTCCGATCTCGACCCAAGACTCGCATCGGTGTGTGTACTCCAAAGGATCCGATTCCAAGATTTTCCTCCAGCGCTCTTGCCTAGCCACGGTAAGTCGAGAAACGTAGCCTCATTACCGATTAGAAATGACGCTGCACAAACCCGCGAGTGCCACGAACGTGACCAATGCATCAAAGCTGGAATTAGTCCGCAATGGTCTTGCTTAAACTAAATTGATAACACGACAACGAAACGGAACCACAAACCCAGGAAGAGCATTGTCGTGCTACAATATTCGTCCGCAACGGCTTTCAACAACACGTCGCTTTCCACGTGACTTGATTTGGCGACCTCTTGCTGGAAAATCGACGCTGGGTGTTCGGCTCGGTCAATTGGAAGAATTCAGAATTAAAGGAAAAAAGATGGCAAGTGAGGAAGGGCCGAAGTCACCTTCGCGACCAACAGTAAAACGCCTGTTTGCACTTTCCGAAAATACATGCGCCTTTCCCGCGTGCAGCACACGCTTAGTAGATAAGGAAACAGGCGCAATAGTTGGCGAAGTCTGCCACATATGTGGTGAAAAACCCAAGGCGGCACGATATGAACCTTCTCAGAACAATGCATACCGCCATAGTTTCGAGAACTTGATTTTGCTTTGCAACATTCATCACAAGGTCATTGATGACTATCCAGAAGAGTATCCGACAGTAACACTCACGGAATGGAAGAAAAATCATGAGCGCAGCAAATCGCCCGTTGCGATTGATAGCGAGGACTGCGAAGCTTTCGTAGCAAGGTTTGAAGCTACTGCTGGCAACCACTCGAGCATATGTCAGGCTGGTACAGTGACAGGCGGCCAAGTAGCAAATACGATCGTCAACAAATATAGTCCCGATGTGGAGTCAGGCAGAAAGAAAGAAGTCAAGGTTGAAGCGATAGTCACTGTCTCCTTCGGTGAAGTCAGTGTCGGTTGTCCTTATTTGCTTGTAAAAATCATTGGTCGTAGCGAACGCCCAGCAAAAATCGCAACCGTTCAACTATCTCTTAAGGATCAAGGAATTATGGCTTCACTCCAAAGTGGATTTGGAGAAACTTTAAAACATGATCCCGTTGAAGGTATGGAAGAAGAATTGGCTGTCGATCTGTATCCACGCCAGCCGCCTAATATAAACGGCGGTCTCAAGCTTGAGCTTGATGATTCCGGGGAATTCATTCTTCCTGCTCTCGCAGCACCCATTGCGTATCTGATTTCAAGGCCTGCTGAAAAGCTCTCCTTGAAAGTAGTATTGGTCGACGATTCAGAACTCGTTGTTTCGTCTGGAGAAAAGCTAAGAGCTAAGATTGAAGTGCTTCTTGAACACGCAAAATCCGTTCCTTGCGTTGCAAACTTTCCCCCATCCAAATTCCGCGTTCGAGCTTTTTCCAAGACTCCTCCGAACCACGCGACAGCGGGAATGCTAAATAAGAATCCAATCACTTTCGGTTTGAGGGTAGATGACGCGGAACTTCCAGCTGATAATAAACCGTCGCATCAAGCCACAAATGACTTGCCTTGGTATGAACGGAAAACGGATTGGTTGCCGTACCCTGAGGTGTTGCAAGGAAGTCTTCCTCATTGTGTCTACGCCGCTATTTCCAGCGCATGTAATCATCTGCTGAATCGTACCGTTTGGGAGTCGAATGAGCTACTGGCTGCTCATAAGAGCGCTGGCGGGCGTACCTCTGACTTTGGCGTAGCTACAGCAGCGCGAACTCGAGTTGAGAACGAAATCGAGTTTTTCCATCACACTCACGAACAACCAGAATCATCGCTGCGCGCAGAACAGGTAACCAGTTGGTTGATTGATGGTGGTGTCGTAATACTATCGATGGAACTGTGTCGCGAAAATGGATCTCGGGCCGGACGATGGCACATGTTTACAATTGTTGGCCGTCGTGAGGCTGGGTTTCAGGTTTGGGATACCAATGGACTAAAGGGCGTATTAAGTGAATCAGATATTGAGACTGGTTTCTCGTACCCCAACGGCTGGCGATTCCTTCCCCATGACAAGCAGGACACACTTGTGCTACGGCTGAAACAATCCAAATAGCCGTTAGCCACGTCAACGAAGCTAAGTCAACTCCACCGCAACCGGATTTCCATAGCGGCCGAGGCGAGCCTAAATGGGACTAAATCCACTGAAGTTGTACAATCCGGCGGTTCCAAAGCTCCGTCGAATCTGCTCGCGGTGATTCCAACCACAGTTGCGTTATCAACTCGACAAAGACATTTCCGTAAGCATCGTACGAATTCTCGAACCGGCGTTTCGGGCAAAAGGAGGGCGTGACCTAGGGGGCTGTATACTGCTCGTTGCTCTTTGAAAGCGGTTTTCGCAAGAGCTCTTGAGCAATCGATGACAAGCTATGTTCGCTTCAACACCCTATAAGCTACGAGAAAGGTGCTAGTAGACGTGTCTGTGCATCGGTTCAGAGAAAAGATCGCCATTTTAGAGTGCCTTCAGGGCTGCGAAGTATTCACGACAACATTTTCGATGCGCATCAACGAATCCCCTGAAGTTCCACGCTTCGCCTCGTTCAACATCCATAATCGATCGCCATGAACTCGAAACTTCAAAATAGAATCGAAGCTTTCTGACTGAATCCGCAGGCTTGTCGGTGCATATCCTTCCTCAATTGCGACATAATCCCCGAAAGTTTCGATGCATTGTTTACCGACCGGGCCTAACGAAAATTTGTGCTCAAGCACCGTAGCGGTCCTCGGATCGATCAGGATGCTTCCAGTAGAAAATCTTTGAGTAAAAAAGCCGTTCCATTTGGGACCAACGCCAAGTCCGATGCTAAAACCACGATCTGTTTTAAGGCGGTACGCAAGCTCTGCACGGTCTTCAAAAATCTCGACTTTATAGAACCGCACATTCTCTGGTTCAGAGAACAGCCAACGTATTGGTGGCATCCAGGCAAATCCACGTAGACGTGCAATATCAGACCAAGCGGGGCCCGATGGGGAATCCCCATCGATAAGCACGTGCGTTACCTCACCCTTTGCGTTGATTGCATCGTATTGATAGGCAATTGACTTCGGCGGACGCGCATTCCAAGGCATTGCGGCTTGGGCAACTCGATCCAAAAGACCTATTGCTCGTTTCTGAGTTTCTTCGTCAACAGGTAAACCGAAGATCGGGCTGGGTATCAGCAGTTCCGTTGTACGGTCCTTCGAGGTTGCGTCTTTGACCGAAATCACAATGAAGTAGGGTGTTTCTGACTCCGGGGACTCCAGTACTTCCAGTTGAAGCTTGTATCTTTGCGGGGCGACGAAATTTATCGCGTGGGAAACAACTTCTATGCTTTGGAGTCGACTTTCTCTTTCGCCTTCTGGACGTATTTTTCGATCATCGCTCGGTTTGATGTCTGGTTGTCGAACAACTACAACATGGTAGGACTCGGATCGCGGGACGATGTCGAAGCGCCACTCGTCCCATCCTTGAACGTATTCTCCTGTTTGATCATAGCGATGTAGGGTGGCATCCCGACCGGCGCGTAGCAGCACTTTCTGTGACCAACCAGAGGGCGTCTCGCTTTTGATCTTAATTGTTGCAGCGGCTGGAGTATCCAATACAAAATCTGCGCGACGTGAAATGTCCGTGTCAGCTTCGTGCAGCTTGGGTCCCTTCCAATCGGTTGACTTGTGGTAGCGTCCTGGCATAGAGACAGAAAGAGATGGAAAATTTTGAAACGTCTTCGTCTCAAAAACGTAACGTCCGTCCGCATCAGAAAGCCGCGTTGCGCCACTAAAGCAAGTGCCAATGCAGTCGAGAATTTGAACGGTAGCCCCTTCTATCGGGCGACCTTTCTCGTCGATCACGCGGCCTTCTAAGAAGTTGTCTGCGTAGCAAGATTGTGCTGCAACAAAGCCGCATAGAACAACCGCCAATAAGTAGCGCGCGAAAAAAAACAAGTACATCGCACTTTCCCTTATGGCAACCATGGGTAGAAGCGTCATCGGTTACTAGCGTAATTCGAAGTATCAATACAAAACTCAGCAATTTAGACGCATTGTACCGAACCAGCGTGTCGTATCAAATTGTTTTCCGAGTGTAGCTGTCCTTGATGCGTTTCGACCCTCATGAGCGCGTGACCGCTGCTGTCCTGATCGATTTTTACGGTTCATTGTTACGGCACGACAATTATCCTAAAGAGTGTCGCTCAGGAAACTGGCTGAGCGACGGACATCACTTCAATCATTGGCAGGACGCATTAACGTGTAGCCGGTGAGACGGATCCTTCAAACAACCTAGCGCCGGCGGCACTGGAAAATTTCAATGCCGACCACTTTAGAATCAGTTATTAGTGACTACCTTCGATCAGGCAGCCCTGCTCAACGTACCCGCGAAGAATACGCTACGACAATTAGAAAGTGGTCGCGTTGGAACGGCGCCGTCCCGCTCGAAGCCATTGGCAAAAAAGAACTTCGTGCATTTCTCGATTGGGTTCATGAGGACGCGGCAACGCGTGATGGTAGCAATCCAGGGCGAACAACTAACAAAGTGCGCTCTCATTTGCGAGCAGTATTATCTTGGGCCTGGGAACAGGATGTCTTGCAAGCTCTACCACAGTTCCCCAGGCTCAAACCACAGCGCGACGTTGCTGGAAAGCACTACCTGACGAAAGCAGAACTCAACGCGCTTTACTTCGCAACACACCAACTCAAACAGCCGCGAGGTTGGAACGAAGCACTACATGTCGGGAGATATTGGCGAGCTGCATTAGTCATCTTCTTCAACTACGGTGTTGATACAGGGACAGTGTGGAAGACATTGCCATTCCATGAACCGATACTTTGGCGTCACGCTTCGTGGGGGCGACAGTCGCCAGACCGAGAGATGAAAGAGTCGTCGCCTTGGGGGTGGTTATACTACCGACGCGTGAAAACGCAAAAATCGTTTTGGCGTCCAATGAATCGCACTGTACGGCTTCACTTGAAAAGCCTGTGCCCCGCTGTTGTCGACCCAGACTCGCATGTCTTTCATGGCGGCGGCACTCGTCCCAATAGTCGTTTTTGGGAGCTTTGTAAGTTGGCTAGAGTTTCGACAAAACGAGATATCGAATCGGGGGCAGAACAAGAATGGGTGTTGAAGGACCTTCGTAAGACTTGTGCGACCTACTATGACGAGCACATGCCTGAATCCTCGATTGAAATACTTGGACACTCGGCAGGTGGTATCACGTACCGACACTATGCCCATCGTGCGCCACTGGCGTTCCGCGCAATTCTCAGTTTGCCGCAGCCTTCTGCCTTCAAGTCACTTGCACAGGGCTTTGAAGGACAATGTCCCTGTTGCCGGCGGCGATTCTAATAACTTGTAGTTGCCAACCCTCGATCACATGCCCAAGAACGGGCACGGACGGTTCGTCCTGAGTGGCGAGCTAATATGGCGCAATCTGTCATTTTTCGTTCAAAAGAGCACTCCTGGTCAAGCCTGTACCTTCAATCCGGCGGCATGCACTACTCCGACAAGTTTCGCCGCTGTTCCGCCCAACCATCCGACGAACGAAATTCCTCACTAAAAATGGTTTAACCGCAGGCGACTTGAGCCGCATGGTCAAACGTCGTATACTCGAAGCCTGGCTTCAGGAACGGCTCTCGCCTCACTCGTTTCGGGGAGCTGCAAAACCGACCTTCACAGCCGGGGCGTGCCGCTTTAAAAAGTGCAGAACCTTGCGGGACACACAGACCCTAGAACGACGCGTTTGTACGAAGGGCGACAACGCAGAAATACCCGAAATATTTTTTAATGTATCTCGATTTAGCCTCTATGAGTCCCCTGATTCTGTCCGATAGCGGCTTGGGGAATAGACCACCCTATCCCCTCCCTGTTATCATTGTGACTCTTGTTAACCCGGTAGAAAGGTGGGGAAACTCTTGGCGAACTTCATTCAGCAATTCCTAGACGCGAGGCTCTTCAACATTGCGGATAACGAGGAGCGTCTGCAGAAGCTGCAGGCATCCGCCGAATCGTTAGCCGGGTCGTTCGTTGAGGATAAGGCTCTCTTAATTCAGTTCTTAAGAGCGTCCCTCGTTAGCGAGATTGACGACGATTCACCCGCTCTTGCTCGGATCGAGAAGCATGTAAAGAGCGACTGGCCCACGCTTCGAAGCGCTCAACCCGAGCGTCCAACCATGATCTTACTTGCTGTCGGCTGGCAAGCTGTACAGACCGCCGTGGAACGAGAGCCTGAACTGTCAGCAGCGGTTTGGTACGGAGCGGTAAACATATTGAATGATTCCCAAATCAATCCACGCATGAGCGCGGTGACTGATTTCATTCGTTCTCAAGGGGATGCGCTAGAGGATTTCGCCGCCACTCTGTGGCGTCCACACGTTTCAAAAACTGCAAAGCAAGTTAAGCAATTGGGACAGATTGAAGTTAAAAATGCTTTGGGCAACCACTTGTTGCGAGCAAGTTCATCAGTGGATGCGGCAGGTACTGCGATTGAGGGTGGTAATCAGCACTCGCCAGGAGATGGAGTTTGGGCCATCGCATTTTCAAAACAAGCCGCCGCATCGATTAACACCGCTTTATCACAGCTTGCCAACGCGACGATTGAAACGGTGAAACCGCCTCTGGATGATCTCAACAAAAAGATCACGGCAATTGCTCCGAGCTTACGCGCAGCCATGCCGCACAAAGCCACAGGACTGAGCTATTGTGGCTATCGGAATCAATGTACTCTCCAAGCGTACGGAAGGGCTATAGAGAACTTACGCCTGCCGAAGCAGTCGTTGCGTTGGCTGTGGATACCGCTCAGATTGCTCGCGGACCTTCACCACAAAGCGTCGAATACTTCTTAGAAGCAACCGCTAATCGCACTTTTCCTGACCATAAAATCAAACTTAAGGTTTTCGTGCGAGAGATATCGCAGTCTGCAGCATTCGCAGAGATTCCCCCGGGTGTATTTTACCAGTTCGAAGATACCTGTCGGCTCGGACTGCTCGAGTTCGCTGGGGCTCTCAAAAAAAATACCCTCGAAGCAAAGGAGCTCACAGCCAAGACCGGTGTTGCCGAATCTAAGGCCATGCCTCTTGGAGAGCTTGCGCGACTGGTGTTTCGGGAAATCAAATGCATCGAGTCCATCAACGAGGATCTCTGGAAATGAATGGCACGTGTAGCCAGGCACATTGCCACCCTGATACGGGTTGCATTCTAGGTGAACCAGACCCGTCGAAGTGTAAGAATTGGTCAGCAATCGACGAGTCCAAACCCGCCGCCGAGCAAGACTCGCGAGGTTACATTCCCTGGAGCGGTAACGCATTCGGCCTGGACGACATCCGCTTGCTTTCAGCCCGCGAAAGGCCGCGAGTCGTCGCCCTCATCGGGCCGCATAACGCTGGTAAAACCACTTACCTAGCCGCTCTCCATTTGCTCTTCGTAAGGAAACAAATCGATCCCAACCTTTGTTTTTGCGGTTCACTGACGCTTGGAGGATGGGAGCGAATTGCCGACTTTATGCGGTATCCTCAAGAAACTAGCCCGTCGTACCCTCCACACACTCCCGTCTCGATAGATCGGACACCTGGACTGCTCCACTACGCGTTCAGAGGAGAAGACGAGAAAACTCGCAACATGCTTTTCACGGACGCCCCAGGTGAATGGTTCACCGAATGGGCAATTAGTCCTGAGCCTTCTCAATACCCTGGCGCGGCGTGGACGATTAGGCATGCTGACGTATTCCTCTTTTTTATTGACTGCGATTCATTGACCGGTGCAGATCGCGGCATTGCACGTCACCGAATAAATACGCTAGCCGGACGCCTCGCAGAATACCTGGAGGACAGGCCAGTGGCGGTTGTATGGTCAAAGAGTGACGTTGCTGTAGATCCGAAAATGCAAGCGGCAATAGAAAACGCCGTAAATCGAGTATTTCCGAATGCCCCACATTTTCGCACGAGGTTCAAGTCTAACGGAAATGATGCGCACTTGGTACACGACCCACTTGTATCGTCGTTTATGTTCACGATGCAACGTGGAGTAACAGCGAGTACATTCGACATCGAACTCTGTCCTACAATTCCTACAGACCCATTCCTTTCGTATCGGGGCAAATCGCGATGAGCACTAACTCAGAACGGACTGCTATCGTTATGATCGGCGGTCCGAATACAGGCAAGTCGCATTTCACTTTTCAGCTGTTTGGTCGTCTTTTCGAGCAGTCTGGTCAGCTCACGTTACGTGAAATGCCGAACTTGCAGCTTTTCAAAGAAGGTCTTGAGCAATTAAACAACGGGTTGCCTGCAGAACATACTAGCATGGAGAAGTATGACGATGCCGACTTACGATTAGTCGGACCTGGTGGCAAGCCATTTGACCTACTTTGGCCCGACTACGGCGGCGAACAAATCAGACTGATCCTCGAGAAGCGCGGTGTAGATGCAAGCTGGAAGCAGCGACTTGAAGCAGCTGAGGGACTTTTAGTTTTTATTCGGCTTAAAGAGGTAGTCGATTACAAGAACATCGTTGAACACCCCATTGCAGCGGAACTTGAGCATCGGTCGCAACCGCACGAATTCAAAGATGCAGATTTATCTTCTCAGGTCGGAATCGTCGAGATGCTGCAGATGTTGATTTGGGCCGCACGTTGCGAGACGTCGCGTCGGCTGCGGTCGCCAAAGCTAGGCGTGCTTCTCTCCTGTTGGGACGAGCTTGGGGTTGAGCATGTGGAACCACGTGCGTTATTCGCGGAGCGCGCTCCACTGCTTGAGCAATTCATCCGCGCCAATTGGCAGGACGACAGCTGTTTTGTCATGGGGCTCTCTGCTCTGGAGCGGCCGCTCGATAAAAACATGCGCGATGAGGATTTTGTCAGTCACGGGCCAGAGTCTTTTGGTTACATCGTACATCCCGATGGCTCCCGAGATGAAGATTTAACATCGTCCGTTCTTAAGATGCTCGAACTTATTGATGAGAATTAAATTCGAAACGGCAGTCTACGGCGAAAGCAGTAACGCTCATGCGCTTCTATCCTCGTCGCAACCTGGGATCGCAAAATCGCTGACTGCGATTACAGATTTGCCGCTCGACCTACCAAACGCTGTCGGTAATTTGCCGATGCTGAGCGGATTCCCATACAATGATCACTACGTGTTTCTTAGTACTATCCGCGACACAGCGGCGTCTCGTGGCGGAATGGCGAGAACGACTGCGTTAATCACGGAACTCGTCAACGCCGGGAAGATAGTAACGCTCTCTTCAGTATTCACACAGCTTTGCAGCGATTCACGCCACTTTTCTTCCACTCAAGCCATAGAGATCGAAATTGACGACAATCCGACTATGACTGCAAACGCGGGTACCATCGCCCTAGTGCGAGCATTGATCGCGAACAAGAGTTCACAACCAGTGGTCTGGGTCGGTGAAGAGGGCTTTGCCACGGCGGTAGATGGCCTGTGGCGTGGTATTCCAGCCCCGTTGCGACGTGGTCTTACGTTTCGATTTTGCTGCACGCCTCGGGACGGCCGCAGTCGAGGTGCGAGCTTGATATATACACCTCTAGAATTTCGTGCACGCTGGAATGAGAATCTTACAGTGCAGCCCCCTTTTGATGGCACGCCAACCGCAGAGATTGAGCGACTCATCGGCGACGAGGCGTCCCGCTCCTCTGTCCTTAGTTGGGCAGACGATCTGAACGTAGACGTAGGTTCTTTCGAGATATTCTGCCTTTTGGCGGATTCGCGTAGTCTCTATGACAATCTCAAGTCCGCGACGAATTTGGATGTAACGGTCCTAGTTCGAAATCTATGTCGCCTAGCCCCGGACCCGAAAGACGGAGCAGTAGTCAAAGAGGCGACGCTTTCTGAACTTAGGCGCCGAATCGCGTCAGAACCGGTGGACGTCGTAAGCTACCTTCGGAACATCACTGCTTCTGAGTTTGAGAGCGGTCCTGAGGTAATTCGTACTACGGTCCGTGCGAGATTCGCGAAAGCGTTGCAGCATGATTTCGCTAAATCACAATCGCTTACGGAACAAGCGATCGACGATAATTCGCGACCGTGGGCCTTAGGATTGTTGGAGGCGTTCGCGACGTTGCTACAAAATGCAGAGCGACTGGGAGTCAAGCTGTTTTGGCAGCTCCTTACTCAGTGTAAGCAGCCAGCAATCCAGCAGTGGCTATCAGTGGCTTGCAAGAGCGCTCAGCAAATCGAAGAGTCACTTATCGAACACGTCAGCGAAACCACTCCGCTGGATGATGTCAGAATCGTCGCTGGATTTTGCAAGACCCAAAATTGGTCGCGGCTACATGCGCACGCGGCGATTTGTCTGCTACCGCCCCCAGAAGCTTTACGTGAGCAACTAGCGTTTCCTCGCAACACGAAACTCGGGCTTGCTGAGTTGTCGAAGGTAGTAACGCCTAGAATGTTTGTACCATTAGCTGTAGACGCGCTGACATCGAATACTTCCCAGCCGCTGCGCAATCAGGTGATTGAAGAATGCATCGCAGATGTACAACTGCTCGAGCTGGTGGACGTCACGAGCGCCCCATGGCGACAAGTAGTCAGCAGAGTTATCCCGCGGAAGTTGCGTGAAATTAATCAAACAGCAATTCTTGATGACGCAGTTCGCTCGACTTGGCAGCTTTTAATAGATAGTAAGCTTCAGGATGACGAATTCATTGCAGCTCTTTGCGAAACAAAGTATGCAAATCTTATAGATGAAGACAATCGGACACTGATCTGGCACATTCTGCCGCCTCCAACGAGGAAGAAATACTTAAGGGCCACCGCGAGAGCCTGGGTCGAGCGAGCGATCTCAGGGAATCCTCCCACCGAAAAGCCCGAGCCGCCGCTCAGCAGCGAAATCCTCAGTCCCGACCTTCGCGACGAACTTCTACCCACTGTAGACGCAGACGCAATTCGCAAATCTCTGCACGTTCTCCAACTGTTCCCCGACTTAAGTTCGGCGGACTTCGATCGGTGGCGAGTTCGTTTACTTACTGACCGAAGGGATCTTTCTATCTCGGAATCACGAAGTATCGGCGCGTTTGTTGCGAAGAATGGATGGCGAAGTTCAGCGCAGGCGCTTCTAGCGGACTACGTAAACTACTCGCGGCGCGACCTGCACCCCGCTCTTTGCGAGTGCGCCGCTCTATTTGGCTGGCTCCATCGGTTAAGGTTCTCGCTCTCTAAAGATCCCCCGACCCCCAACGAATGGTGGGAGGAATTGGAGAATACGCTTTGCTACCTTTATCCAGAAGGTCCTTGCGATAAGAACTTGTGGGAGCGAATTGGCGGAGACGTTGCTGACCTGAAAAACAGCGAATCTGGTCGTGAACAATGGCGAAAGCTGCTTAAGCAATTGCGCAAAGGTGCTGGTTATGGAGATGCAACGCTGCCTTCACTCATGTTTCAGTGCCGACGTGATTATTGGAACAATGACGACATGAAAACACTGATCGAAACCTGTCCTTTTCAAGTAGGAGATTCAAGAGAGGATTCCTTTATTGATTAGCTCGCGTCTTACAACTTCGATCGGTGTGCCTTCATTTCGAAAGAACTCACGGGACGAAGGGGAATTGGGCTCACGTAGCATTCCTCCTGCGCGATGAATTGCAACAACTTCCCATTTCGAATTAAAGACCGGCGAGCCCGATGAGCCCCCCATTGTATCAGTCAGATATTGCACGCAGGACTCGTCTGCATACTGAACGAGATTGTGATATAGTGCAATCTGTTTTGGCTGGCCACCGGGGTGTTGAATAATGTTCACTGGCTGGTCCTTTACTGCAGGAGTTAGCGACAATGCGACAGCTCCCCATTTAGTGTTTGCGTCTCCCGAGACACGAACCGCTGTCCAATCATCTTTCTTCGATGTCACGAACACTTCATTGGGAGAAAGAATTAGTCGAGTCACGTTCACATCTCGCCCATCGTGTGTGAGTTCGTAGTTGAAGAGCACGTGAGCAGATGAGGCAGTACCTACTGAGTCGATTACATGGTTGTTCGTAAGCAGGATATTCTCTTGAATTAGAAAGCCAGAGCCGCAGCCGACGCCTGGGATCTCTATCTTTACTACGGCACGCGCCGCTTCGATGCCACGCTCGAGAAAGCTGATCGGAAGTAGAGTTGACTGCTTACCTGTGATTTTTTCAAGTTCACGTGCAGATACATTTCCTCTCCAATCATCTTTTGCAATATCCTGGGGCATGTCGGCTGGCGCTGGGTCAAGAATAATTGGCTCTGCGTAATCCCAATCTGCGTTTGGGAATTCGGCTTTCAGTTGGCTCAGGACCACATCAAAGCTGGTGTGTTTCCCTATCTCTGAAAGCAACTTGAACCACATTGTTTTAGGTGGTCCGCTGAAATCCAGGTATTCAGTGGGAACGGAAATGCTGTTCACGAACACCCGTGCCCGGTCGCTGTCCGGATAGTAATTGCACATGAGCTGAATCAGTTTTGGCGGGACCTTCTTTGGCATATGTATCAGTTCATAAGTTTTTCGGAATCTATTAATAGTTCGGCACTGGAGCACACTTTCACACAGAGTGATGTTTCAACCGCCAATGACAGACCATAATAGGTGAGCTACTTCCGTTTTGCTGATCTCGCTGTGCCCGGAAATCACGCGACTGGCTTCGACATTAGTGATCGCGCCGGCGCCAGCCAATTTGTAACCTGTTCCTTGTGCGGCGATATCCAAATTAGCGATCGTGAGCCCAGGTCCCTGGATCCCGAACGATCCGATTCCGCCGAACTTGGGGAACGGATTCGGGGCGTCGAAGGCGACCGAGCGGTTCATACGCGACGCCAGTGGATACCATCGTCCGACGGCGGAATCGTGCGTAGAATGAGTCGTGACGATCGGACCGCGAACTAGGCGGCGGGAGACAATGGAATGGAAGTAACCGGCAGTATCCTGAGCAAACGGTATATGCGAACAGTACGACCACAGCGACATGGCTCCCTGCAGCAGCGTCAAACTTTCGATCGCGTGCGGAAGCGCCACCGTGTTGGCAGCCCCCACCGTGGCGGCGGTTACAACGATGCAGCCGAAACTGTGCCCGACCAGGTGATAGCGCACGTTTCGGTCGGCAGTTGTTTGCTGCAATCGAACGAGCAACTCGTGCACAGCTCCTTCGCCAATCAACCGTGCACGATCCTTCATTTTCCAGTAGGAAAGAGCCCGCAGCGGCGAAAGGAACCGGTCGCGCCACGAACCGCCGTCTCCACCGAACGCCAGCGGCGCGGTCTCTTCTCCTTGCGGGAACATTTCCTGGTAACCCTGATAGACGGCGACGGGATCGAACGGATCGCGGTCGGCACTGGGGTTGGAACCGAGCCCTTGAGCCCCGAGCCCGATCGCCGTGTCGAGTTCGCGATAGGCATTTTCCAATTCTGCAGACATGCCGCCGTCAGGATTGCTGGACATATTCTGAGTAAGTTCGAGCACCCTGCGAAGCGAAGGTCGAATCCGTTCCCGCGCCTCGGGAGAATCGCCGAGGCGCTCGGTGTACGCTTCCAGTTCGGCGGCCAGAGATGTATTTGAAGACTGCGGGGTTGAAAAAGGAGTAGATCCGAGATTCTCATCTCCCCACGGCTGACTGGGCCAGTGAATGCCAACCAAAACTGGCTTGAAGTCTGGACGTTTCTGGCGGATACGCTGACGATCGTCGTTATTGGCTGCCATGGCCCCAATCCAAGATTGGTATTGGCGACGAGCCCCAGCCACATCACCCTGCCAGCCGTGGCTGAGCACGACGACGTCTGTGACGCTCGTATCGCTGAGGGCCTGCGTGACAAGGCGGCTGACTTGGCCAGCCGGATGATCCATGCGTTCTCGGCCATCCTTATCATACGCGACTAGGTAATAGCCGACGTCCGTGCCTTCGACCATGTCGGTCAGGCCGAAGGAAGATGTCTCAGCTGGACTGAACGAAGGAGTCTCGCCACCTAAACGAGGAAATACGATATCTTGCAGGGAATCGAGCTGCCGTAGCGGCGAGGCTCCCACGGCAAAGCTATCGACTGAACCTACATCGACTTGTGTCAAGCGACCGAAGTTGAGGCCCGTGAGCGTTTCGATTTCGCTGACTGGAACTTGAAACGTTCTGGCGACATCTTCGGGACCGAACGACATCATTTTTCGCAGTAGTTTTTCCTGATCGACGATGAACCCTAGCGCGGCAATCTTGCGGTGGGGTCGGGCAACAACCGCCACCTTCCAATACTTCATTGGAATCGGAATGTCTCGATAAATTGGATCGGCGCTAGTAAACACCGGTCCGGTGAAGACAGTCAAGCGTCGATCCTCATCGGTCGCCTTATCAAGTAGGTAATCTTCGAGCCCGGCCCATAAGTTTTTCCCTTGATTGAATCTGGAATGCTGCGGAGAGCAGTTCGTGAAATGGAACGTGTCATCGTTTGCACGCTTGATGATGGCTGCAGAACGTCCCCACGCAGGGTCCAGGCGGCGAACCAAATGCCCGCGATCTAAATCGTTGTCCGAATACAGATCTTCGCCGACTTGCATGTTCGCGGGAATTCGCGGATCAAAGAACCACTTATCTGTCTCGCGTTTTGGCCTACCAGCTTTGGTTCCATCTATGTTCACGGCAGTGAAGAAGGCCAGTTTTCGCTTGCCATTATGCACGACGCTATAGTGATGATATTTCAGTTCGATCGATTCCTCGCCTGAGTCGGAAACAAACTTGGCAGCGTTGGCGAGCTGGCTAGATGAAAGCTGTGGCAATGGGACCATCCGACCGGTGCCGAGGAACTTGCTGTCGTAACCTTCACGAGCGTCGTAGTCAGGGTCGATTTCGACCTTGAAGGCTTCCATTTCCGCAACCGCGCCACTGGCCGCATCGGTGGCGATATGGGACTGAACGACATCGCCGACGGAAAGGCTAACCGTTACTTTCAATGGAATGGTTACCGAGATTTCGCGAGCTTTCATTTTAGGTTCTTCTTGATTTAGGATGGTGCGAGAATCTGTTTGAGTGGATGCAGCAACACTCAATCCGGATGGTGTCTGGTCCGCTGGCATTTCTGGCGCCAATTGTGTCGGCGCGATGCTGATCGCCGTTCGACTGGGGGCGGCTGTTCCAACTGGTGCCAGCGGCAGCCGGACGGCCGGATCGCCGATGATCACATATGAACGAGCATCGTTGTTGGCGGTCCATTGATTTGCGATCGCGTAGTCATCGACCGGCTTACGCCCCTCGCGGATGTCCAAAAGTTCGCTGCTCAATGCAGAAGACAAATCCGCGTAGCGTTGATTGATCGATTCCAGGGCATAGCCGACCGGCATGCCTTTCATCAACACATCGACGGCGTCCTCGAACGCTTGAATCTGCGAGCCTGCGTCGCGCCATACAATCGAGCACCCCCAGGCTCGTTCGACGTGGCCGATGACCGCCAGGGCACCGCCAGATGGATGCCCGAGTAGCCTTCGAGGTAAAGCAGCGACGAAAGATTTTGCGGCGATCGCACTAGGTTTTTGAAACTGCTGATAGGCAAAATCATCCAAGCGAGGCGTACCTGCCCCGTAACATGCAAAGTGAAAACAAATTAATCCGGCCAGCGTGGCGGAATCGACGATATCTTCCGCAGCGAAGTACTGACTCCGATCAATCGGACCGTTCCCGGGGCCGTTCCAATCCTGGCACAGAAGGGCTCCTTGATAGGCGTTCTGGCGATGGTCGTTCAACGGGAACCCCATGCCGTGGCTGGCAGTGAAGAGGAGAGCTGGTGTCTTCGCTCCACCAAGATATTCCGTTAAACGAAGGCGAGATGCATCGCTTCCGATGACACGATCGATCTTCCAGTTACTTACCGCGCCGCGTTGTTCCGCGCGATCGGCCAAAGGACTCAGCAGTTGCTCAGCGCTTAGCTTCGTCGCGCGATCGTTGGGATTTTGTGGACCAAAGAAGGCTGCCTGTCGGGGCAGGATGACCTTGCCCGACTCGGCATGAACGACGCTGTGGGCATAGCGTGAATACTCGTCGATTGTTTCGAACCATATGCGTCCCACAGCATAGATGACGTCGAGCTGGTACTGAAACTTGAAAGGAATCGACTCTGGATCGCCGATTAGCAACACATAGAAGGGAAATCGATCTGGAACTGCTGGTCCAGGGCCGGTGCCGTTGCGTGTCAAAAAATCGTCTTTGGATTCACCTGGAACGTAACCCTTTGTACCAAGGCATTCCTTATAAAGTTTTCCGGCTTGATCTTTGCGCAAGTTAAGTAGCGGACTCAGAGCTTCCTTTATTCGTGGATCTGCGTCGCGTGCGAACACCACGGCCCATCCCGCCGACGCCACACTTCCGACATCGACGCCAAAACGGGGTCCAAAGGCCTGCGCTTTATTGGCTTGCGAGCGATAATCTAGTTCCTGCAAATGCCGCGTGGTGGCATCGATCGTGAAGGGGCTTCGCGTGAGTCCCGGGTCGCTCAAGGCGATCGCTGCAAGTTGTTTCGATGACTTAGGAGCTTCCAAATACTCTCCCGTGGTCGCATCGATACCATTGAAGTAAAACTGTTGGTCGATCTGGTTTTCTTCGGACATGGAGGCATTCTCGCTTTGCATAAATGGAACACTTGGGGAAACTCGACGCGAACTTGCGCCAGAAAGGTCATCTTTTTTTGCGTCTACCATCCCGGGTACAATGGAATCGGTGTAGGTCACAAAAGTGCGATCAAAATCGAGGCAGGGAGTGAATCGTTCCAGTTTCCTAACCAATCGCAAAATGGCGTCCCGCTCGAAGGACTCAAGCCCGGACAATTTCGAGGAAGCAGCGTGATACAAGCGAAGCCGATCGAGCGCATAGGACATGCCGTCGGTAAACAAAGGAAGACCGCGTCGTTCTAGTAGTAGAAACGCACGGCATGCATCCAAGTGATTACCACGCCGTGCCTCATGCTCGCCGCGAATCGTCGCACCATCGGGTAGCCACTCAAACCATTTCATCAAGTTAGCTGTCCACTCATGCAATGCCTCAAGTTTTCCAAGCCTCAGCAATGTGTATGCGCCCACTGCTGCTGCAACTGGATCTTGGGCTTTGTTCATTAGCAGATACTCGCCGGTCATTGAATCGGAAGCTATCGAGTCGCTCGCTTCCGAGAACATACTACGGCGCATATACCGAGTGAGCAGATCGGCCGTCTTATGAAAAAGACGAATCCCAATCCGATAGGCAGGAGCGGTATGCTCCGGAACTAACAGAGAAACGGTGGGCTGAGGACCTACTTGAGAAAAAGGAATTCGGATGTTGATAGGATCGCGTTTCGGTTGACGCAACTGGCAAATGACCGGCTCCGAAACGCCTCTCAACTCTTCAGGGACGTCAATTTCCAGGGGTTGAGTAAACTTCGTCGTCCATTGCTGGGTGCGGATCGACTCGACTTTCGGATCGTCCGCCAACAGATTACCCACACACCACTCGCACTCTATGAGTAAATGGAAAGGAGTTTCCGCCGCATCATCCGAAGCTGATTCGAGTTCTTTAAGAATGGGTTCCATCGAATAGGGCAAACTTTGGATCCCAATGCTTTGTCCTACCTGATCGATGGAACGCCGCAGAAAGTGCTGTACCTCCAATGATTCGGAGGGAGACTCGTCGACATCTTCCGGCCTGAGGTCCACCACTCGCGATTCACCAGATTTTAAATCGTAGTAAGCCTCGAGTGTTTGACCGGCTGGAAGTCGAGAGGTGAAAAAATACCCACCCGCCGGAAGCTCCACTCGCTTCGTCGTCAATGTCCGCATTTGCAGATGCATTCTCGTGTCGCGGATTTCAACGGGAAGTTCCAACAGGCCGAGTTCGTCACTGGCGAAATGAGTTTTAAATTGTACGCTTGCCTTGTCACCGTTCATTGTCCCACCGTTCCGATATAGCGATGACTTGGCGGCCGTACAAAACGCGGTGCGGGATTAGGACTGACATAGGGAGGTGTGATGCTGATCTGAAATCGATAGAGCCCCGCAGGCCAACGTCCAATTACGGGTGCGCCGACGTTCGAATGGCGTTCGATATTGCCGGCCACCTCTAGAACCTTGACGCTTGCCAGCATCCGGGCCAATTCCGGCTTAATATCGATCAAAACGTCCACATCCGGCGGTCCCGCCAGTCTCCTTAACGGAACGTCGCCCGGTCGAAGCCCGCCCACAGTGAAGTTCTGATCGAAGAGATCGTTCTCAAAATGCATTCGTAAGACCTCGGGTAGTCGTCCCGTCGTTACAAGCCATTGAGAATTCCCGCTCTCGTCGTCGAAGAAGTCAGCGGCCGCCCCGTCTAGTGACTGCAGCAACGTCTTAGTAAACAGGCTCTCACTCGCATTGAAGCCCACGGCTTCCCCACCGGAAATGCTTGAGAATATGACTGGAGCTTTACGATCGTCTAAGCCTCCAAGGTCGTTGTCGAACACCTCCGTCGGACTGGGATTTGCAATCTCCTTGAACCGTTCTGGGCGTACTCTACAAGCATCGATGAAATACACTTGTGACCGAGCAATATTGGGTCGCAGCGGCGAGGGCGTCATACCGTTGCTTAAATTGGCGACGTCAATCGCGTTGAAAAGCCTTCCGCCGCCCGTAGTCTGGCCAAAATCTTGAAGGAGAAGGACTGCGTCATTGCTCGTTCGCTGAACGCCGTGCCCACAGAAATAGAACCAGGTCATATCGTTGGGATCCTTGGCTGCAGCCTCTCTCCAATGAGCCGCGGCGGTAAGCACTTTATTTAATGAACACTCTTGAAACTTTCCATCGGCTTGGGCCTGAGCCAGTTCTGGGAATGCCTGAAGCTCGGCTTGAGATGGAGACAGCAGCAGAGAAACGTGCCCAAGTGGTAGCGGCAGCTCATTCAACGCATTGACCCGCTGCAACCACTCGTACACACGAAAGGCCGAAATTGCGGGAGAAGTAAGCTTCGTCATTCCCAGCGCGTTAGGAGTATCGGGCTGACCGGGATCAGGAAGATTGGAGTACTCGCTGACGCCGAGTATGAGCGCATGCAGCCTATTAATAGCCATAACGGTTTTTCCAATTTGAGATGAGCACGAACTCGGTCGAGATGTTGTTCCGCAATCCGCAATGAGGGAATGTAAATGATGATTTTGGTGAGCCTATCCTTAATCGTCTGCCGTTATTTAAGAATTACGCCGCGCCATCAACGTCTGGTTGGAAAGACGTTACCATACAAATACTTTAGCAATTTATTTTGAATGTGAGCGCCGTGCATGCCTGTAAGCTGAATTTTTAACGTTAATTTATGTAGCGCGGTTGAAGTTCACCAAAGCTTGGAGCACTTTGGCAGCAACGGGGCCGCGGTGACGAACTGCCAACGCGTAAGGAGGGCGTGTCCTTATAGCGGAATGGAGCACAGTTCCTCGAGTCATCGAAGTTTCGAGCCGCGTATCAAGACTAGCCACAAAAAGTTGCCAACCCGTCGACGCAACAACTTGCACCTATCACCTCGGACCGGTACGACCAGCCTTTAACATGGCTAAGATCCGCGATTTCGCTTTCCCGGCGTGCCACGCAGATTTTCGTTTAATTTTACGTAAGACTGTTAACTATTTGAATATTCAACACTTCCGCAGGAAGCGTCTATGTTTCAATGGTTACAAGCACTCTGCAACGGAGCAGGACATCCTACCACTGACGTTCTCCAATACCTGGGTATAACAGCGCAAGACCTGAGTCGCCACTTCTTTCTGTGTGGCGAGACAGGATCCGGGAAGACCAGCGTACTTCGCATTTTGCTTGAAGCGGTCCTGAATCAGTACCAGCCAGGCGGCCTGCATTGCTGCGTGAAAGCAGACGAAGCTGAGTGGATCTGTGATCTAGTAGAATCCACTTCGATGCGTGATCGACTGCTTCATCTCCAACTGGGCAAATTTCATTTCAACGTCGCTGGCTATGAAATGGGGCGAGTAGGGGGCAGCCCCGAAAGCCTTACACGCCTGCTCCAGCGCCTAAATGATCTACGCAATCGGACTTCGGGTGACGGTTCAGAAAAGAACTTCTGGAAGAACTTGTTCTTTGATTACATGCACTTTGCTGCCATCATCGTTTGGCATGCTTATGGCCGAGAATCAACGCTCGAGCATATCTATCAAGTTATCTCCACATCGCCAGCCTCTATTGAAGCGGCGAAAGCTAAGACATTTCTGGATTCCCCCTGCTGGAAGATCCTACAACATGCTGAAGCTAACGTCTCTACTGCAGCAGATATCCGATCGTTTACGCGAGCGGCTGAATTCTACCTTAAGATCCAGAATAGCCTCGGAGAGAAAGCCCGCGCCGCTGGCGTCCAGGAGTGTAGCAGTGTCCTGAGTCCATTCCTACTCTCGCCGTTCTATGAAACTTTCTGCAGTTCGAAATCGGACTTTACGCCGAAGTTGCCATTGCGACAAGTCTATGCCGTGCTTGATTTCCCGGTGCTGGTGTATGGCCCTCAGGCGCAGTTAGCCCAGGCCCTGATCTCAATGATGACGATCGAGGCCGCTCTTCGTCAGGTACGTCCAAAACACTTTACGCTCATTGTCCGCGACGAGATCCAGTTGCTGGCAGCAGATCCACAGTTTGAAACGCTGGCGCATAGCGTTGCCAGAAGTCATGGACTGTCCTTCTGGTCCGCGGTTCAAAATCTCCCGCTGCTATCCACTAGCTTTGGAGGTGATGCAAAAGCGGAAACGCAAATGAAGTCGCTGATAGCTAATTACGGGACCAAGTTTGTATTAGCTAATTCGTGCATGGACGTTACCAATCGTTTCTTCAGTACCATGTTTGGTCAGCATAAGGAGCAGTTCTACAACTTCAGCCAGCAGTCGCAGCAAGTTGGACAGGACAACGGCAGTTTGATGGAGTCTGTTTTCGGTCAATCAGCCTTCAATTTCGGAGCCTCGACATCTTACGCCGATCGCGTGCCACCAGATCACTTTCTACATCTGCGGCGTGGTGGGCCACCTCATTATTTGGTCGACGCATATATTGCTGGACGTATCTTCCCTGAAACAGGGCTTCCCTATCGTTTGGTGACTTTTGCACAAAGGTAACTTCTTATGCCTGGAGAGAAACAAGAATCGCTAGTAAATCTCAAAGACGGGATGAGCATTGGTCTTACGATCATTTTTAGCCTCAGTCGCACCGTTCAAATCTGGTCGAGACTTCCCGGTACGACCGGTGACTGGTTCTATGGCTGGATGTTCGCGGTCGGCATCGCATTGAGTGCTTGGTACTACGAGGTGAATGTTCAAGCCACCCAAGCTGTTGATTTCATCCAGTGGCGTGTAACTGCAGGCCTTAGTGGCATGTGGTTCGGAGTCCACGGCGTGGTACGCGCTATCCGGCAACTGCAGGGCGTACGATTTCATTCATACGAGCCGGGTATCGGGCTCTTTGATTGGTTTTTAGGCAGGCTGACGCCGCAGCATGCGGCAGTGATCTCAGATATTGCGATGGCCATTCTGCTTAGCGTGATGTTTCGGTGCCTGAGATGTCCGATCCAAAGTGGTTGGTACTCCGCGATGTGCGTTTGGATTGCCATCGGTCACGCCTGGATCATTGCGAGAGATGCTCGGCAAAAGCAGATTTGGATCGACTCGCAAGTAGAAGCTTCGCAGTGGTCTCACCGAATTAAACATTAAGGGGTGTTTTCATGTCCAAGCGAAGTAGTAAGCAGACAGATCAAAAGCAAAATCAGAAAGCCTCCCTGGGAGAGCGAGTAGGGCGCAATATTGAAGCCCTTAGCAAAGCTATTCTCAAGGGCTTGAGCGTCCCCTATGAAGGAACGTTCGGCAAATGGTTGCAGCATGGAGCGACGGAGCTAGCCAATATGGCTTTGCACGGCCATGCAGCGCCGGTGTATTCCCATTCGATGTCTCCGGCCGAAGCACCGCGGTCAGAACAACCTGACGCTCAGGACAAACAGGCGGCCACTCCTGAATTTGATAAACAATCGAAGAACCAGTCGGTGGTTACTGGCCCCACGGCGCCGCAAGTTACCGCTCATGGCCCACAGGCGACCGAAGTGTCTCCGTCGACTTCCACTGTCCACGGACCTTCTGTTTTGGAGGCTACGGAGTCTCAGTCCGATAAGGCCATTTTGGCGGGGTTCATGAATCAACTTGCATCCTATGAACCGCAGATGAGCCAGGAGCAAGAGCTAAGTCGTTAGTTTCACATTCAGTTCACCTCTGGAGCCAATCATGAAAATTGAAGAATTACTGGAAAACAATAGGGCGAATCGACCCACGAGAAATCGTAAAGCTAAAGCCACAAGCCGGGCGAAGCGGACCTCGCGATCAGTCGTACATTCCGGTGCTACAATCGGCGATGGCATGCGAACTACTGCGAAAGTAGCAGCGGCAACGACGCTGATTTCGATCCTCATCCATTCTGCGCCCGCATTGCTGGCAGCAATGCTCGGCAGCTTTCTACTGTTCCGCGGCTGCGTTCAACCCGCTCCCATACCGCTGCAATCGGCCACCATGCAAAACGCTTCTGCGTACGTACCTAGTCCAACTTTCAGTCCACCGCAACGCGTCCTATCACCTTCACTGCAAAAAAAGGAGACCAACCAAGTTGCCACGATGCTGGCTGAGCAGGTCCCGCACGAACGGGGACTTGATATGGAAGGTGAGCATTTGGACTTCTCAGATCTCCAGGCCTCACAGCCTCTCATGTCGTCGCTATTGGAAACGCAACCGCCAATCTCGACTCCGAGCACTCTCGAATCGAATATGCGAATGCTACCCGTACCAATACCAGAAAGCATTCCCGACTTTGCACACAGTCCATTCGCCAGAGCAGTGCCAAATCCATCGCCTCCTATGGATGCTGCCGTGTTTGATCTTCGTCGCGGCAAGACGTACCTCGGTACTTGCCAAATGTCCGGTCAAGCGTCCAAGCGAATGAGCTTGTCGATTAGCGAAATTCGTGATCGCGGCACTAACATTCAAGCGAAGCTTACCTTGCTGGAAGCGCCTAGAACCAGCAAAAAATTTGCAGGTACGGTGGTGAACAATCCTCCGCGCCTGATCTTGACGCCCCAAAGCGAAGGAAGCGGATTTGGGACGTTTCTGACTTACATGCCTTGGTACAGCAATTCCCCGATGACCATTACTTTGGAGGTGAGCAAGGATGGCATGCATCTGGAAGGGACCAGTGGTAGCACTGAACAATTCGATCTTTGGGCACAAAGCAGGCCCGACAAAACCGAACGTGACGACGTCCTGACTTCGGATCTTGAAGACTTCGTTGGCTTCGACCCTTCCAACGGCCGAGGCTCGACTTGGTCGATAGACCAGATCGATTCTGAAGCAGTTGCTTCTTCAAATGCACAGTCATGGATCTTCACAAGCCTGGAAGAAGGTATCGGCACTTTTGTTTGGACTAGAAATGACAAGATTCTGTCCAGTGGCACCTACAAGGAAGGAACGAATGCAAGTGAGTTCGACATCGTAATCATGAAGGAAACTCAGCAGCAAGTCTATCGTGGCATCATTCAGCCTCTTGAGCAAAGCAAGCGACTACGAGTATGTGTTTCGAAAGAACCCAATGGCCAAAGACCCAGACAAGTGACTTCCTCGCAGGGGCGGGTCTACGACTTAACTCTTACCGGACCAAAGGAGCACTAGCTATGAATGTAAACTTGCAAGCGGCCAGTTCACGTAGGATTTACAAACCACGTAGCCTTTCGCGGCGGATCCAGCACCTCTGGAATAGCCTTACTCCGCAGCAACGGCACCAGCTCAAAGGATACTACTGGGCTATTAGTGTAAACCTTTGCGTTATCCTTCTTTTGGCGGCAATCACGATGCATGCACGAAAAGACATTGGCATCGTCTTAGATCTCAGGATCTCCGATGGGATGGAATCCGAAGTGTCATTCGATCTGTCTGACAGCGTCGATATTTCGGCGATCGAAGAATTTGAAACTATGAAAACCCAACCTCTTGAAGTGCCCCTGGAAACGCCTCAACTTGCAGAAATGCCCGTTGATCTATCTGATCTCCTTCCGACAACGGTTGAATTGGGAACAGACGTAGGGGCCATGGCAGCTAATGATGCAATCGAGAGTGCGAATTCACTCGCTGAATCACAACTTATCCGAGCCGTCGATAGCAGGATCGCTGCCGCTGGAGGCGCATTGGAGGGCCCAATTCGAATCTCACTTATATTCGATGGGGACGACGATCTTGATCTGCATGTGTCGTATGTCCCCAAAGGCCGCACTTTACCTCGAAATCAAACTATGTTTGGATTTTTCCCCAACAATGATGCTCGTCATATACACTTCGCTTGTAAGCAGAGTGAACATGCAACTTTGGATGTGGACGCCAATGCCAATGGACTCATGGCAAACCCCTGCGAGAACATCATCTTTACGTCAGTACCGAAGTCTGCCACGTACACGATTTCTCTCGACAACTACACAGAGCGAGGAGTTCCTGACGATACACCCTATACGATCGTCGTAAAGTATGGTCGCAAGACCAAGATCTTCGAAGGCAAGTTGAAGCCGACCGATCGCATGAAAGAAATCTGGGTTTTCAAATACCCGCGTTGATGCTAAACGCTGGTCCTAAATCAAACTTATCCACAGCAACGTTGAGGTTGCTTTGTGTGTTAAATAGGTGTTAATAATGTGTTACGCTGTGGATAGCGGCTTCTAAGGTACTCAAAGATATGGACGACTGACTTTGATCGGTGGGTAAAAGCACGAAAGGCGGTGGGTAATTACACGAAGAAGGGTGTGTAAAAGCACGAAAGCAGACTGTCGGTGGGTGAAAACACAAAGCGCTTGACATTGGTGTGTGAAAGCACGATAAGTCGCCTATGGTGGGTGAAAACACGAAACTCAAGACACCGCTACTTCCCGATCGCTATCCCATCGACGATTTCTTTATCTGCGATGTAACGGATGCGATCCCGAAAGACGATCTCGGATCAATGGAGCATCCGATCTTTAGCTTGTCGACCAAACCGGATACCCGTATACGGGAGTACCAGCATAACAGTATATCCATCACCGTCTCACCAAGTGCACAAGGGCTGGCCACCATTCACGATAAGGACATCCTAATCTACTGCATCAGCCAGCTCATCGCCAAGATGAATGCAGGCGGCGAACCCAAACGAACGTTGCACCTCAAAGCATACGATCTTCTTATTGCGACCAATCGTAAGACTGATGGCCGGGGATATGAGCAGCTTGTGGCAGCGTTTGATCGCTTAAGTGGAACGCGTATCAAAACCAACCTGAAGACCGGCGGGGATGAGATTACAGAGGGTTTCGGACTGATTGATAGTTGGCGGATAATCCGACACTGCGAATCGGGTCGGATGCTTGAGTTAAAGATTAACTTGTCTGATTGGGTGTTCAATGCGGTGATGGGCTCGGAGGTGTTGACGTTGCATCGAAACTACTTCCGGCTTCGTAAACCGCTGGAGCGACGAATATATGAAATTGCACGGAAGCACTGCGGCCAGAAGAACGAATGGTGCATATCGCTAGAGACCCTTCAGAAAAAGTGCGGTTCAGCATCCACGCTGAAAGAATTCCGCAGGTTAGTTGCGACGATAGCTGAGGAGGACGCCGATCATGCCCACATGCCGGACTATGCGATCTCAATCGACGATAGCGACATGATTCATTTTCGCAACCGAGGAACGATGCATGAACCGCAGACTGAGACCAGTGCATTCGTACTGCCGCTCATGCCTAACACATACGACGAAGCAAGGAAGGTAGCCCCTGGAATTGACATCTACGTGCTTGAGCGAGAGTGGCGGAGCTGGATTACAGAGTCACCACGCGATCCCGATGCAGCCTTCATAGGCTTCTGTAAGAAATGGTTTCAGAAAAGAATCGGCGGGATAGTTCAATCAAACATGTAATAACGTCTGAGAGCTGAGCTTGACGGGTGCAACAAGGTGATTGAAGAAACGCGATAGGACGCTTGAGCGTGCAGGCAAGTTACGTCAAGAAAAATTGCAACCAAGAGTAGCTACATTATTCATACCGAATGACTTCAGCCAACTACGCTAGGTGTTACCGTGCCCCGTTGAACCTGGGGCACCTCATCGACTTTGGATTTAAGCGAGAAACCGTCGCCGCCCGTTGAGGCGAAGTCCTAAGCACGATGTCTTCCAAACTGAGTTAGCCTATTAGCAGGCAATTCAAACTACCGCTGAGCGTCGACGAAATGAGCTCACCAAGAATGAGGATGGACTTGAAGAAGAGATCGAGTGACTTTGACGTGAATGTTAGTTGTCCCTAAGTGCTTCCAACCGTCAGATCTGTTTGTTTCTCTCGCTGAGTAATTTTCATATAGAACTGATTCTTCGCTTGATAGAAATGAATATTAAATTCTTTAATGACGTCAAACAATGAAAGTAGTCCGAACACTGGGTGAACTGGAAGTGGGTCGCCGACCACGACATCCTTCAGTTTCTTTTCGTAATCCTTCAACTCGTCTCTAGCGATGGTAGGACGAAACCCCATTCTCAGTTGAATTTGTGGTGCATGCTCTTCGAACTTTAAGAAGAATGTTCTAATAGATGTGTCAAACGTTTCATCAGGAGTGTTCACTTTCAGCAAGTATTGTTTCGACTTATCGGCCCAGAGTTTGGGGATTTTATCGCCTGTGGGAAGTTTGTTTACTGGAGAAGGCAGCAAGGAAACAGTTGAGCCCGTATCAAAAATCATCGGCACTTTGATCCAATTCTGTCCGTCATGAGCCTTAATCAACATATGTTCAAAATATGGAAGTCGGCCGTGAATCTTATTAGGTTTTTTATGAGCGTTCTTCGGAGGCTTTGGACCGTTTTTTCTCTCATCCCACCTATCGGGATCAGGAAACGTTGGGTGAAGTTCAATCTCAAGGGTGTACATATTCGACGGTAAGCCAAGGTATCGTTGTCTGCCGACATTGTCACAAAGCATTGCGATTCGTTAACACGTTGTAACGTAGAGATACGATACATTAACGGGTAATAGCGTTTCGCTCTAACCATGGCAGATAAGTTTCAACTGATACCATTCTGGGGTCGGGAACTTGAGATTTCGCTTCCGTAACCTCTTGTTGGCTTGGATCAACGGCCAGACATTCTGATCGAACTCGATTCCGGCCTTCAGAATCTACAAACTCAACCCATTTTAATAGAGTCTTGTGACCCTTGTTTTGATGCTCCCAAATGGTGCGATCCACGATCGCGTCAAACATGCTGATCGGGAGGTATTGTCGGTCTTCGAGCATGGAGCCCAAACGCCCTTTGATTTCTTCGTACAGTTTAAAGGGAACTTTGCCAATAATCCCCTCAGCCCGTTTGAAATAGTATTGCAGTAATTCTTCCATGAATTGATCTTCCACGGTCACCTCCGAACCGTCTGATTCCACCGGCACCGGTGGTGAGACTATAGTTTCAATAGCACGTGCGTGAGCAAACTGCAATACAAATTTCTGCCATGCCCCCTTCGTTGAATGAGTGTCAACAAGTTTTCGGAGTTCCCTTACCGGGATTTCAATATTCAAAACTGCCCGAATCAAATCATCGTGTGCCAACCACAACGGATGATTCTTGGACTCATCTGCGAGAAGTTCCGCCAACCAGGGAAAGGCTGAGTCTAGTTTGAGCTCACGTCCAAACCTTGCCCACGCTTTTAATCCACCTAATTCTGCTAAGGATGCATGAAACTCTATATCTAAGCTGCACAACATCTCAGGATCGGATACGTGTAACTCTTCTATGTTACGCATATCGTGCACTAAAGGGTTCAGAGAAGATTTAACCACTTGAGCAAACTTACCGTTTCGCAACACTTGCTGTCGCACGGCGACGGTAGCAGTCCAGTCGATCTGAAACCTGAACCAAAAAAAACGTTGAATATCGGCAGAACGACCAGTTTGCATTAACCGCTTAAGCGTTGTCAAGACACTTTCACTAAGCTTCATCTGATCAATGGCAATGTCGTTGAGACGGTTACCGAAAAAAGTTCCGCTCGATTTGCCGACTGCGGTCCTGACCTCTTTACTGACATCTTCAAGCAATTCGGCCGTAATCATGGGCAAAAACCGCAGGTTAAGGTAGCTTCGTATCAAAATCGCGCAATTTTGTATCCTAAAGGAGTTCACTGCCTTATGCAACCGGTGTTCCTCCAAACGCTTCCAATATTCGCAGAAGGTACCACGTCCCTCCACTAGATCAAATTGACGGAAACCCGCCCTAGGGCTTTTGAAAGCCCTAATTTAACCCGGGTCGCGCAATATTTGACTATGTGGGAGTTGGTGCGTAGTATTGATTTGCGTGTTTAATGGAATGTGAAATCGCTCTACGGAGATAGAATCTTGCAAGCCCCGATTTCGGGAAGCCTGCTGGCAATGCTAGCAGTACTCCCTGATCCTCGTGGGCGACAGGGACGACGCCATCCTTTGGCTGCAATGCTCGCAGCCGTCATTTGTGGACTTCTCAGTGGTGCAACTGGCTGCGCTGCCATCTCGCAGTGGGTCAGGACTCAAGAAACGCGAGTCTGGCACTGGTTGGGGGGCAAACGCAAACCGCCATCGGAAAATTGCTTTCGCATCTTGTTGGCTCGATTTCATTGCAGTGGCATTGCATGCCTGTTGAGGTGGTGTTGAAGCGACTCGCAGCCTTCCAACCGTACCGCCGAGTATCCCGTGGTGGGAACCAATGGCCCAGATTCCCACTGCCAGATTCCACCGTCCCTCTATTCTGCTCCGCTGCGATTCCGAGTCCGACCACAGACCGTCGCCTATGACGGATGCCGGTATAATTTAGTCGAACAGCGATGTTACGCGGCGAACGAGGCCAAACCAGTCGCCTCTTGAGACGTCGCGGGAGGTCAGCCGGTGACGGTCAGGTTTTCGGAGGCGGTTGGGGTGAATCTGATCTCCATCCGCACCATCATGGACTGCCGCCCGAGTTCAAGGCGTTACATTTAACCAAGGTCGGATATGAGTTGTAAACGGTAGGTTTCTGATGAACTGGGTTTGCCTTTATTGCGCAGAGTTAAGCGGAGTCCCGTGGCTCTTGTATGGGTATTCGACACGCGCGGATGGACTGTCCGCATTCGCGCACTGGAGGCGTCACCAGATTGGCACATTTAACGGTGGCGTTAACTTGGTCGAATACCAGTTGGCAGCCGATGATGCTGCTGTCTTGGTCTTTCGAGGTAACCTGTCACAGGCATCGACCACAATCACCCTGGCTAATCATCAAACAGTAGCAGTCCAACACGGTGGGCTGATTCCCCGACCCGACGTTCTGTCCGCCCTCCCCACAGCCGACTCGGCTGGAGTACCAGTCTCCCTTTCCGATCAACTCACACGACCCGCTACACACTGGCAGACAAAGGCTGACTTACTCCTCGACGCCTTTGCGTCCCATGCGGCACTTCCCGCTGACGAGCGCGAAGAGTGTCTTGTTCGCATCCTCAACTGTATAAGCGACGCAACAGGCATCGACTTCCTGGGCCATGACGCCGGGCGGTTCGGCAACTTTGAAGACATGCGTTACCTGCTCGGCTCCTACGATCAGCCCGACGGGTTGTGCCACCGCCCGGAGCGGCCGACGGACAATGCCGGAGCCTCCGTCGTAGTGTGGGTCGAGCCGCCCCTCTCGGCCCTGTCACCGTTACTCATCGGGTGCCGCCTTTTTAACGGACACCCGCGGGATGGCCGCACACTCGTTCTCGATGAAATCAAGCGTTGGCCGGCACCTGGTTTACCGCCGCTCCGATTCACGGCATCCGAACCTATCTCCTCATACGAATTGTCTGTGTGGGCCGAGGCGGACGGCCGTCTGCTAGCACGTCAAGACGAGTGGGTGATGAGACTTATTGGCACCAATCTCGCAATGAACGACCCGTCAAGGGCGGTTAGCACGGCATGGGACCGTGGTCTGCCGGTGCCGCTCCGGCAAAGAGTTGCGGCCGCGACGGGAGTCTCACATTCGCAGATTGTGGTCGGCGGATACAAGAATGACCCGTGGGTTGCAGCGGAGGATCAAAAGAGGGCAATAATCCACCAACTCGGACCAGCGGCCGGGCCTGGAAGGTTCTTTCCGGCAGGAGATGAACACCACGTCGAAACCATTCTATTCTTGGCTGGCATGTTCAATAGGCATGGGGTGACGAAAGTTCTAATCGCCGACCCTTACCTCGACAAGACGGCGATAAACTCGCTGCTGGTTCGCGTCCGAGAGGTCCCGGAAGTGGTGCTGCTGTCGAGCCATGACCGGCCCGATTTGAGACAATCAGAGCGGTGGTGGAAGGGAAGCCTAAAGGTCACTATTCACAACTGGGTAGTGAGCATCGCCGACTGGTGCCTGAAACCCACCGCGTCTCCTCCGGAGGAGCCGATTGCTGCCCTAATTGAGGCGTGCAATCAGCACAGAAACGCTCTGCCTGCTAAGGTGCGTGTATTGAATGTCTCCCATGCTGACGGGAAGGGGCAGCAATTTCATGATCGCAATGTGGTTGTAGAGCTGAGCAGTGAGGCACGCGAGGTGTGGAGTCTGACAAATTCGCTAAGCATGGTGGCGAGGCGGTATCCACTTTTGGTCACGCTTGTCGATCCCGGTGTTGGACGCGCCGTTGCCGACCATCTTTCCCAACTCCAACGAGGACAGGTGCCAGGCAAAACCAACCTACGCGCAGAAGTTCTATGGGAGAAGCCAACACCACAGGCGACCAAGTCACCACCTGCAAGGCCAGAAATGGTTCAATTCCAGGCAGGTCCTCGCGTATTGAAAATACTGCTCCCAGATTTCTCCCCCGAGAAGCGGCTCAGTGAGGCCGTAGCTCAAGGGCTACTCGAACCAGACGCTGCCTCGGGAAGCACCACTTGGAAGGTGCCGACTGCGAAGCACGCGGAAGTGGCAGCGAAGTGCGTCTTTGCCGTTCTATCGGCTGGTGACCGCGCTGCGGAAGTCCTCCGCGCCCTCGGAGAATGGGCGTACCACGGAGGACTCGGCGAGACGGAATATGCTTTTAACATGGCCGTCGTCCCACATGCCGAAGTCGCACTACGTGATGTCCTCCGCTCTGCGCCCACCCCTGTAGTTTCTGGCCCTCTCGACGTTCGGAGACCAGCACTATTCCCCGAATGCCTGGATGGTGTCCATCACTACATTAACATGAACGCGCCGATGGACATGGAGCCTCGGGGCTCATCAGGCTTACAATTTGCCGCCGGCATTCTGTGGCGTTTGGCCCCGGAACGTCTCGTCGCTGTCGCCGAAGAGGTAGGAGGCAGTTGTATTACCGGTTGGCTTGCGGCGGAAGCCAGCAATCTTACTCAAGCGCAAAGCCAAGCTCTCCTCCGGTCCGGCAACGGACGAGTCGTAGCACTTGGTGTCACACTCTTATGGGACCGGACACTCGATAACCTCGCCCTGCCCGGGGCACGGATCGCGGCGATTGAGGCTGCGATGGTAGCGGCCAACATCTCGCAGTTCGACCGCTACCTCGCCGAGCTTTCGCTCACCGTACCAGGTAGCCGTTCGGCAGCCGAGCTTCATCAGTCAATTACTGCAAGTATCGCTCAAGCACCTCGGCAGCTTGACGCCCAGTCGCTGGAACGGCTCATCGGGATTCTCTCGACCAACGGCCCGCTCCACAGCATTGTGCGTGTCGGTGCGCTCGCACACCTCATCCCGGATCCGGCCGTTGCGATCGAATTGCATCAATGGTGCGTTGACAGGGTTACACAGAACCTGCACTTCCGAAACGCTGCTGTGCCAGAGAGATCATCAAACAGTCCACCGTGGGACAACGTGGCGGTCCGTGAAGCGTTTGCCCGGTCCTACTGGCACGTCCACGGTAATCAAACGCCAGTAAGTTATATCGGGGACATCCTACAACGCCTCAATTTCAGAGCAGTCGATACGCCGCTGTACCCCACCCGCGAATACGGGAAATGGAGTGAACAGGTCACCGCACTTCTATGGGGGATGACACTCGGCATCGAGGTAGTGAATGCCGCATCAGCGGCAAACCGTCCCACCGCCATGCAGGCCGTGTTGCCGGAAATCATCTGGTGTTTACGCGAATTCCGACCGGGACTTTGGCATAGGTACGGTGATTTGCAGGGCCTTCTCGCCGCCCTTGTTGAAAAACTCTCGGCGTGGATTGATGACCCCGCTACTTCACCTCCGGCCCGAACGGACTGGGACAATGTGCTCATTCGTGCAACCATACCGGAACTCTGGAGGTTGCATGGCATACTCGGGTCGAACCACCTAACCCAGGCCCATGCGGCCGACCTGCCCAACTTGACGCAGAACCCGGCGTCGTCCCCTAGTTTGTGCGAAAGGCCTCGCAATGGTCCTACGCGAAACTATCTCGTCGCTTCCTTTGAGGCTCGAAGGGCAGCACTGCCGAACCTGGCCGCGAACCTCGACGCTGCGCGGGATTCGCTGATGGCATGGTGGGATGACCGTTATCCTGGTGCATGAAAGCAAGCTGCAATGCCAACGAATGACGAAGCTATCGACCTGACCCGAAATGAGCTTGTCGCTTTCTGCGAAGAGTTCTTGATGCATCCGTACCTACCGAGCACGGCCAGCATTATCGTTTTGCTTCCCGTCTCTACCAGGCAATCCAAGAGGATGAGCGATACCAAACAATCGGAGGTATTCGGATATGCCGGGTCCAGAAGGAGTATCCAACCCATAAGGATTTATCGAAGTCCCGCCGGCAGCATTGGGATGTATCGCTGATTGCCAAGGCGGACGAGCTGCCTCGCATCCAGTACCCGTGCGATCACCTCTCACTCGCCACCGTCGTCGAGTTCGGGCTGAACTGCGACCTTGAGCACCTCCAGGATGACATTAAGCGTCTCGCGCACGCCGACTCGAACGTATACCAAGGCTTTGCTGCTCACCTCTTCCGTCTGTCAGCAGTGAAGGAGCGACCATCGGCCAGGGACTGGTCACCGCGTTCCGAACGTTTGCACGCGACTGACGCTATCCAGTCGCTCCTGCTCGGAACGACCGTCGAAGTTTATCTCGGAGTGTTCGATCCGACGAACACGAACCCGACCGGTCTATGGCGAATCACCGCCAATGAGATCGTCACGCTCGCCCCGGTGGGGCTTCCTCCCGAAGCGGCCAGTCTCCCAGACAATCCGAGCGACAATAGCTTCTAGGACCACCAAGGGCTGAACGTAACATGCATTGAGCCTATTCGCTTTGTCAATTCCCGTCGGTCAAGGATAAACACCGCGATGCAATGCGAACTGCGTCAATGATGGATGACTGCAATGCCAGTGCCCTGGTCCCCATCAGAAAAAGTTCAATAGCCGTCTTGTTACCCCGACTATTTTTCGAAATGAGCCCTTCGGCCAAAACGTCGAAGGGCTTTCTCATTGCACAGCATGATTTGAGACTCGACCTAAAAGTTCAATGATCGAGCTGGATTTTTTGAGATTCTGGATGAGATCTCATAACTCGTTTTGCGGTCGCACGATACGTCCTCCAAATTCTGTCTGCTGTTTGGGTATTCCATCCTCAATGCGATGACGCTGGCCCCGGTAACGCTATACTGAAGAGCGTCGGTGAATCGTCAGTAATGCCGAACATGGCGTTGCAGTGGTGCTGCAGTAGGCCACGCAGCTTTTACGGAGTTCAGAGGTTCCTCAGCCATCCCCGGCCACCGAGCTTTAACACTCGGCGAGGGAGGCGTTAATCTGGAGTGGAGCATGATGACGCAGACAGTCCATCCACTGAAGCCGTTGACACCCGATGATCGGCTGGGACACATTCCCTATGCGTTCAGGTACACGAGCGCGGCGCTCGGCTGGCATGGGCTTCGAGTCGAACACGACACGCGGCAACCCGCAAGCGAAATTGTTCACCCCCCCCTCGAATGTCTATGGCTTGTCCTAACGGGCAAGATCGTCCCAGAGCAAACCGACCACCGTTGCGAGGATGCTCGGTACAACGGGGACGGCTTGCCGAACGCAATGAATCTCCTGCCGCCTGGCGTCGAGAGCCGATGGCGGTGGCGCAACACGGGTGACTTTACTGACTCGACTCACTACCAGTTGTCCCCGGCCTTGGTCGCTAAAGTCGCTGAAGAGGCATTCGATCTCGACCCGGCTCGCGTTCATTTTCCAGTTCGCTACTACGACCGATCCAGCCCCGAAGTGATTGAGACCCTTACCGCTCTTCGCCGCGAACTGCTCACCGGCGGGCCAGGCACGCGGCTGTGTGCCGAGTCGCTGGCAAACGTGCTGGTCGTCCAACTGATTCGACAGATGTCCAACAGGCAGTTTTCCAACGGGGGAGTCTGCGGGGCGAGCGGCCGACTGGCGCGGCATGCGTTGCGGGAAGTCGAAGAGTACATCCACGCTCATCTCGATCAAAACATCGCCCTCGCCGACCTAGCCAATGTCGCCCACCTGAGCGAATTCCACTTCGCCCGACTGTTCAAACAGACGACTGGACTGCCGCCGCATCAGTTCGTCATCCACCAGCGCGTCGAGCGTGCTAAGCGTCTCATTGCCGAGGGACGGCTCTCGCTTGCCCAGATCGCGTTCGAAGTCGGCTTCAGCGATCAAAGCCAACTCACCCGGCACTTCAAACGGCTCGTTGGCGTCACCCCCAAGCGATTCGCCTGATGAGAGCAAGATTCGCTAAAAAGTCAGCAAGAACCGCCGATACCATCCGGATTCGGTCATCTACTCTTTCATGCAGACATCGCGGTGTCGCGATGCAGCATAGAGTACTCTTCTCTCTAGGAGAAAATCATGGCCAAAGTCAACAAGTGGATGATCGACCCGAACGATGCGGTGATGCTGCTCATTGACCATCAGAGCGGGCTGTTTCAACTGGTCAAGGACATCGAGCTTCCCGTCCTGCGATCCAACGTCGTCGCCCTGGCGAAGGTAGCCCGTCTCGCCAAGGTTCCGACCTTCACGACGGCCTCGGTTCCCGACGGGCCGAACGGGCCTCTCATCCCTGAAATCCACCAACAGAATCCTGACGCTGTGTACGTTCCGCGGACAGGCCAAGTCAACGCCTGGGACAACCCGCCATGGGTCCAAGCCATTGAGAAGACTGGCCGCAAGACGCTGCTCATCGCCGGCACGCTGACGAGCGTCTGCATGGCGTTTCCCTCGCTCAGCGCCGTCGTCGCTGGATACAAAGTCTTCTGTATCATCGACGCATCTGGCAATCACTCCCAAATGGCCACCGACCTGACGCTCGCCCGCATTACTCAGGCTGGCGCGATGCCGATCGACACGTTCGCGGTACTGGGCGAGCTAATGAGCACCTGGAACCGCCCCGACGCGATGGACTTCGCGGCAGTCATGGTCGACCTCGTGCCGCACTACCGGGCGCTGATCGAGAGCTACGACAAGGCGCAAAGCGTGCAGAGGGTCGGCCACGAGACCAAGCTGGACAAGTACCAAGCCAACACGAGCGAAGAATTGCTTCACGCTCATTGAGCTAGCCAAGAAGCCCAACCCGACACTGCACCTGACCGGGGTCGCATGTTCGCTTTGTTGCGTTCATCGTCGAAACGCGGCCCCGGTGGTTGAACGCAAGCGTTGATCGATTTCGTGACGTGAGGATTGCAATGAAAGCGATAGTGCTTCAATCATTTGGCGGCCCAGAATCGTTCGAGCTTTGTGACGTACCCAAGCCCGTGCCGCAGGCGGACCAAGTCCTGGTCCGAGTCCATGCAACCTCCATCAATCCGTTGGATTACCAGGTTCGACGTGGCGATTATCCGGACTTGGTGCCACTGCCAGCCATCACCGGACACGACGTATCTGGCGTTGTCGAAGAAGTCGGGATCGGGGTGACGAGCTTCTCTCCAGGAGACGAAGTCTGGTACACGCCGCAAATATTTGACGGGCCAGGAAGCTATGCCGAATACCACGTTGCTGCCGAAAGCATTGTCGGAAAGAAGCCTGCCTCGTTGAGCCATCTTGAGGCGGCAAGCCTGACTTTAGTAGGCGGTACGGTGTGGGAATCGCTGGTCGTACGTGCGGCGCTAAGAGTAGGCGAAAGCATTCTTATTCACGGTGGCGCAGGAGGAGTCGGGCATGTGGCGATCCAACTCGCAAAAGCGATAGGAGCGAAGGTGTTTACCACGGTGCGCGAAGCAAACTTTGATTTCGTAGGAAGTTTGGGGGCCGAAGTAGCTATCGACTACAGGAAAGAGGATTACGTCGACGCCATCATGCAGGAAACGGGTGGCCGGGGAGTCGATGTTGTACTGGACACCGTCGGCGGTAACACATTATCGCGCAGCCCCGACACACTTACGCAGCTTGGCCGCGTCGTCACCATCGTAGACACTGCACAGCCACAGAACGTCATTGGCGCTTGGGGCAAGAACGCGAGTTATCACTTCGTTTTTACAAGACAAAACCGCGGCAAGCTTGATGAGTTGAGCGCACTGATCGAGCGTGGTCAGTTGAAGCCGCACGTCGGCGCCGTCTATTCGCTCGCCGATATTCCGCTCGCCCATACCAGGCTGGAGAGTCCCAATCACGGTATTCAAGGAAAGATCGCGATCGCAGTCGACCGTCGGCTTGGAGAATCCGTCGATTAAGCAACACCGACAACTTATCTGTACCCGATTTACCATCGCAACTTGCCGATAGTTCAGCTAGACGTGCTTGTCATTCCCGTGCTTGGGCGGATTAGGCATTGCCCACCCAGCCGCGGTGTTTCGACAGGCCACTAGTCGCGATCGGCTGGAATGTACGGAATCAAGCCGTTGAGATAGGCCGCTTCCTGCATCTCTCTGGGAGCCTCGCGAATGTCTACGATTAAGCCGTTAATCGAGAGCATCCAAACCAATGGATTATCGTCTAGATTACTAGGTAAAGTCCATTCGGGATCTAGTTGACAGATCTTGAGCAGCTTGCGGATATCTCTGGATTTGGCCGAGCTACTGCTCTCGCTGACTCCGAAGTATTGATCGATATCCTTTAATCGCATATACGGCTTTTGACTATTATCATCCAGAAAATTGACCCATCCAATCACTCGAGCAATACCGCTGGCCCAAACGTTTGGTTTTCCCTGCAGAAGTGGCGAGGGACGCTTCCTCGCTAATTTCATTGCCAGTTTTTGGCACATGGCAGCATACTCTTCATTGAGCTGCTCTTTGCAAAACTGGTCTAGCAAAACCAGGATTGAGTCGACTTGATCATTTGCATTGACTTTCGCAGCACGCTTGGCTGTCGATTTTTTCAACGGTTTGGTGGGCGAGGTTTGGTTCGGTATAGCGGCGTCGAGCCGAGGTAGACTTTTGACGAGACCGTACCGTTCTGAAGCAACTAGGAAGTCCTTGATCAACCCGTCATGCATTTCGGGAGTGATTTCAACTCCATAACTCATCATCGCTCCTTCATAGATGATTTCATTCTTGTAGGGCAGCAGAACCAAATCGACTAATTTGGGCATCGACCGTACAAATTTGGAAAAAGGCTCTGATAAAGCTTTGACGGCATAAGGGATATAAGGTGGCGTCGATGAAATGAAAAGTGTATGGTCTTGCAGTTCTTGTAACATAATAAACTGTCCAGCCACCGCATGCTTCCATGCTGCGACGATTTCAAGTTCCTCAGAAGATAACTGCGCAGGATTTTCTTCAACAAATTGGTCGATGAGTTTTCGGTCTGCGAGCCAAGCATCTCGTACTTGTACCTGCTTTTCCGGGGCAAGTTGACTCCACTGGTCTGCCGAATCTACTTGGTCGGTTAAGATACCAAGTCGTCTATTGACGAAGAATGAAAACGCTCGTTGGAGTTTGTAGTACTTTTGAACTTCTGCGATGGGTAGAAGCATCGGAAAACTTCGCGTGTTGAGGGAATGGAAGCTTGTTGATCCCGAGCTGCAATGTATTGGTGTAAGATTCGTGCAGAACCGCGCACTTGTCAACGGCGTGGTGGAAATGGCAAGTAGTATGGGTGGGGGATTATCTCCGTTCTCTGCGAGTTACACCACACGCGTTGACATGGTGCGATTTAGCGGCGATAGTGCAGGACATGGCATGGGAAAAGTCCGCAGATTCTGAGCTCGGTTTGTTTGTCGCACGCAACGCGCACCGTGCGGCTGCGCATTTGCCGTTCCTGGTCCTTTATACACGCTACTCGCCACTTTTCTACGCCTACTTCTTGGCTCGTTTGGAGAAAGATCGTGCGGTTGAATTAAATGAACGCACGTGGAATTCCGCTTGGCGGACAGCGGCGGAATTCTTGCACAGTGGCCTCACCTATCGAACGTGGTTGCTCCATCTTGCCCGAGCCGAACTGGACGCCTTTGTGACTAGGTCCCCTGCCCCTTCGGCGATGACTCCGCTGGTCCATTGGATCGACCCGGGGGTACCCCAGACCGATGCTATCTGCCAGCTTGATCAATCAATTATTGCGAAACTTGAGAAGTCATGCCGAATGCTGACCGACGATCATCGAAGACTTTTTCGAGCGAAAGCAACGGGAGTGGACGCAGCGGGCATTCAAGGGAACTTTGGAATTGACGCAGAACGGGCCGAGAAATGGTTTGCCGCAAGCGTCAAGCAGTTGGAGGGATCTGGGCAGGGGGCCACTGCGCGGCTGTTGGTAGTCGATACCCCTGAGCCTCTCTCTGACCTAGCTTGGTGGTGTCAGCGTCTTTTATGCTCCGCCAGTATGCGTCAGTGGGTTTCAGAGCTCGCTGCGATACTTCAATGTGCGGACTCCAACGATGTGCTGGCTCTGATGGATCTAGATATATTGCTGGGTGATCAAGCGGAGTTAATTTACGAGCAAGGACTGGTTGGGTTGAGTCGCTTGCAGTTGCAGCGGTTGTTACAACGACCTTGGTTGTTGCTGGAACTGCAAGCTCGAATGATTGAACGAGGAGGGCGATTGTGGCTGGACACGTTTAATGCCCAACTAGTCGGTGAGGATTTTGACCAGCAGCAAACCAAGATGGAAATGACGTTAGGACCTGAAGCGGTTGGGCTCGTGCGAGCAAAGCTTCAAAGTGTTGGTGGTGAGCAAGTAGATCTCGCTGAGGATAAATTCTCAGCCAACCAAGCTAGGTTTGCTAGGTGGTTCGTTGTTGTGAGTATTGTTGTATGTGTGGCGTTGATTGTGGTATGGGGGGGGATGCAATGGCAACGCAATCGTCGAGCGACCGAAGTCACGAATTGGAGTAACACACTCAGGGACACGCAAGCAGTAGATAGCCGCGAGTATTTGGATGCGTTGGCCGTGTTGGCCCAAGAGTGGTTTAGGGACCAGCCAGCTAATGCAACGCAGTTAAAAATACGTTTGGGTGCGATGAACAACAATCTAACATGGTTGTCGACAGAGCATCATGCTGCGTTGCCGGTCGAAGAGCGCAACTGGCTAGCGCAGTCAGCGAATAAATGGAAGGCAGAGTGTGAACAACTGCTGCAAGCAAGCGATAACGATTTTCCGTTGGACGCGGCCAATGCACTGGCTGTGGAGATAATCAATGCATTGCATCAGCGAGCAGCTCTAGTTAATCGGTAAACTCGATGTCAAAGTCCCCCTAGCTTAACAGCTTGCAGGTTGATTGTAGCAGTTCACGCAATTGCGACTCGTCAGAAGTCAATTGGATCGTTATCTTCGATAGAAACATGTCCTTTTCAGTTCGCTCGAAGACGTTTGAACTATGCTGCAACGACGCACTTCTGGAATACTACTTCATCCAACATCGCTGCCCGGTCCCTATGGAATTGGTGACCTCGGGTCACACGCTTATCAGTTCGTGGATTACCTGATCGCTGCAGGACAGTCGGCTTGGCAGGTGTTGCCATTGGGGCCGACAGGCTATGGCGATTCGCCCTACGCGAGCTTCTCTAGCTTTGCGGGGAATCCGATGTTGATTAGCCTGGATCGACTAGTAGAAGATGGCGATTTGGAATGGACAGAAGTTGTTCCACGCGATGACTTTCGTGATGACCGAGTTGTGTATGGTTCGGTCATTTCTTGGAAGATGGATTTGTTGTACCGAGCGGCCGAGCGATTTTTGCGCGAAGGCAGCCAATCGCGGAAGCTTGCCTTCGAACATTTTTGTCAGCAGCAAGCAAGCTGGCTTGAGGACTTTTCTTTATTCATCGCATTGAAGAGTCACTTTGAAGCAAAGGCTCAACAGGAACATGCTTCTAATTCAATGTGGAATGTCTACTGGGACCGCGACATCAAGTTGCGTGAACCTCAGGCAATGGCACATTGGCGAAAGCAGTTGTCGGGTCCTATTTCCATTCGCAAAGTCTTGCAATACTACTTCTTCACGCAATGGTTGGAGTTGAAGCACTACGCGAATGATCGAGGTGTTTCCATTATTGGAGACTTGCCGATCTTTGTAGCGGCAGACAGTGCGGATGTGTGGGCCTCGCCAAGACAATTTATCGTGGACGAGGAGTGTCGTCCGACGATTGTGGCAGGAGTACCGCCCGACTACTTTAGTGCGACCGGCCAGCGTTGGGGGAATCCCGTTTACAACTGGGATGCGATGCGCCATGACTTTTTTACATGGTGGGTAAAGCGATTTGAGGGCACGCGAACTTTGGTCGACATCATCCGGGTAGACCATTTTCGTGGATTCGAAGCTGGCTGGGCCATTCCTGCCCATGAAGAAACCGCGATCAATGGCGAGTGGGTGAAGGCCCCCGGCGAAGAATTGTTTCGGGAGGTTCGCAAACGCCTGGGCTTACTGCCGATCATCGCGGAAGACCTGGGTTTAATCACACCCGCGGTAGAGCAGCTTCGCGTTAGCCAAGATTTTCCTGGGATGAAAGTTTTACAGTTTGCGTTTGATTCGATGGATCAAGGAAGTACCACGTTCCTGCCGCATAATCATGTGCCTGCGAGCGTCGTATACACAGGCACTCATGATAACGACACGACTGTAGGTTGGTACGAGAAGAGCAGTGATCATACGAAGCAGCGAATTGAAGAGTATCACGGCCGATCGATCACCGATCCAGCTTGGGACTTCATTCGGATGGCACTCGCCTCGGTCTGTCGGACTGCGATAATGCCGATGCAAGACATCTTGTCTTTAGGCTCGGAGTCACGAATGAATCAGCCGTCGGTAGCTGGTGGAAACTGGTCATGGCGGATGCCACCAGACTATGCAAGTCAAGATGCTGCAGATCGGCTTTTGTACTTGACCAAGCTGTATCAACGCGACCCTGCGAGCCAACTTTAGTAGATTAGTAGATGAGCTACCAGCCGGCTTGTTGCCAGAACTCTTTCACGCCGTGGTGCAGCCTTGCTCCCACTTGAGTGATCACTTTCATACAAAGAAAATTTGCAGCTCTGGCAGACAACTCTGGCGCGCATTGGTGCGTGATGCCATACATGAATGCACCTGCGAACATATCGCCCGCACCGGTAAGGTCTTTGGGAGTGCATTTGCAAGCAGGTTCGTGAAACGACTTGCCTTCGTAGCGGACGTGAGCACCATGGGGACCATCCGTGACGACACAATTGGGTACCAGGTCCTTTAACTTTTCGAATGCATCGGCAACCGACTCAGTTTGCGTAATCGACATCGATTCTGGCCCGTTGCAAAACAACAGATCGGTATCGGCGAGAGCTTCGTGAAGAGCGTCTCCGAAGACTTGCGGTACAAAAGCGTCGGAGCAAGTGATGGCAATTTTGGTACCGGCTGCTTTGGCGATACGAATCGCTTCGCGGATTGCATGTTGGCCGGTCTCTGGATTAGCGAATACGTAACCTTCAATAAACAGCCATTCGGAGTTCTCGATGCGTCTGGCTTCGACGTGCGCGGCCGATAGCTTGCTGGATACCGCCAAGCAAGTTCGCATAGTGCGTTCGGCATCGGGGGTGATCAATGCGAGGCATGTCCCTGTCTGTTCGCCCACGAGGATGGGGTTACCGATGTCAATGGTGAGTTGCGAGAACTCCTCAGCATAGTGCAAGCCGTAGCGGTCATCTCCGACGCAACCGATAAAAGCCGCGCTGCCGCCCAACTGAGAAATCGCGATGATTGAATTAGCAACGGAGCCACCGCTAGCCAGTTGTAGCATGTGCCCAGTCTTCTCGAACTGATGAAGCAGTTGGGTTTGTTCATCGTGTGCGACCAATTGCATCGTGCCACGGTCGAATCCTAATGTTGCAAATTCGTCTTCCGAGACATCCAGGAAAATATCTACAATTGCATTGCCAAGGCCACAAACGGCAAATTCGCGCTTCATGAAAACTGCTCACCTTTGTTAAATAGCTGTCGAGAACCCAAGTCTTCGACGGGGAGTCTACATCGTGCGTTTTCAGCGCGTTCTGGCAAGGGGGATTGGGTCAGAAATGCGGAACGAGTCTTTAATTAGTTGACCTTTCACCGCACCGCATCGCATCGTTTAACTGCAACCAAGTTCAATGAAGGCCTCCGTACGTCTGTACCCAAGCGGAAACTTATTTGACTTGCATCGCTGGAAACATGTCACGCATCATTTGGATGGCGGCGGGGCCAACCAGGATTACGAAAACGCCAGGGAAGATGAACAAAACCAGAGGAAAGATCAGCTTCACAGCCGTTTTGGCTGCTTTCTCCTCGGCGATTTGCTGGCGACGAATTCGCATTGAATCGCTTTGTACACGCAAGGCTTGCCCGACGCTCGCACCGAATTTGTCGGCTTGGATAAGCAGAGACGCAAGGGCTCGCAACTCATCTACACCATTGCGACTGCCGAGGTCTTGAAGGACCTGTGCTTTGGGGCGGCCCATTTGTAGCTGCATGTTGCAGAGGCCGAATTCCTCAGCAATCGTTTTATAAGCGGTCTTCATCTCTTCAACCACTTTGCGTAACGCTTGATCAAGCCCCAAACCCGATTCCACGCAAACGACCATCAAGTCCAATGCGTCAGGTAGTCCCAAAAAGAGTGCTTTCTTGCGAGTCATCCGGAGATAGTTCAAGCCGAGCTCTGGGAGATAGAAGCCGATACCACCACCAAAAATCGCTTTGAGTGCAGCGCCGCTGGAGAATCCATTTAAGAATACTCCAATTCCACCGCCGATGATCAAGAAACCGATTGCAAACAGAATCTTCAGGGAGAGAAACATGCCGAACGCTGCTTCACTACGAAATCCAGCTTCACTTAAACGTTGTCGAAGTTTGTTGGACTCTTCTTCCGTCTTAGGTGTTAATGCTTTTGATAATTGAGGGGCGGCCTTGCTCAGCGCCTTGGTCAGAGCTTCCGATGTATTCGTCTCCGGCTTTGCAGCTTGGCTCTGCGAGCGATTCTGCATCTGCGACAAAACTTGCAAACGCTCTTCAGTCCGCGTTTGTTTATCACCGCCACGATCCATCAGAAGCCATGCGATGGAGAAGACCGCAATGCTGATCGAGATCGCAAATAAGATGACGTAATTGATTTCGGCTAAAAACAACATCATTGAACCTAAACTTTAATATCGACAATCTTGCGGATAACGTAAGCACCTAGCAATTGCATGAAAATTGCTCCACCCACCATCCAACGACCTACGGGTTCGTCGAACAGACTCATCACGTACTCGCGATTGAGGAAATAGGTCGAAACAAACAAGCCTGGTGGAAGCATGAACAGAACGATCCCAGACAATCGACCTTCCCCGGTCAGCGCCTGGATTTGTCCCGCCAGCTTGAATCGCTCGCGAATCAAACGTGAAATCTTTTCTAGGATTTCAACCAAGTCACCGCCAGTCTGCCGTTGCAGAACGATCGACGTGACCATGAATCGCAAGTCCATACTCGGGATGCGAGCACACATGTTTCGCAACGCGTCTTCGATAGGAATACCCAGGTTTTGTTCTTCGAAACAGCGACCAAATTCACGTTTGATAGGCTCTTGCATCTCGCCAGCGATCAGTCCGAAACCCGCTCCCAGCGAGTGACCGCTGCGCAACGAGCGACCCAGTAGATCCAAGGCTTCCGGAAGTTGTTTTACGAATTTGTTAATACGTCGCTGCTTCTTGAAATTGAGAAAGAAGTAGGCCGCTGCAGGCGGCAATAGAAACAGCACCGGGGCGATGTAAAGGCTCAGTCCCGCGACGGCGGCAATGCCCACTAAGGCGATGCCACTGAAGAGCACGATGGCCGCGAACTTGACCAATTCCATCTTTATATCGGCCTGGTCCAGCAAGCGTTGAAGGTTAAGGTGTCGATTGCAAAACTCCTCAACCAATGTTTGGGTATCATTGAGCGGGGAAGACAGCAGCGTTGAACCGTCGCGAGCACCTTTGTCAGCGCTAGAACTGCGACCGCTGGTCAACGCAGCTAAGCGATCTTCGACAACGCTTTCAGGTTGTCGTTGAAGCAACATGACGACCACAGCGCCTACTGCGGCAACCAGACCGCCTACAGCAATACTGAAAAAAATAACTGGGGACATTCGCGATATTCCTACTGGAGAAAACTTTCGGTAAAAGTCTAACTCGCAGTTAACGCGAAGGCTGAGGCGTAAGGCTACTTTTCTACTTAATCCGCTTGTAGCGGTTGTGCTGGCTGTTGGTAGAAGTCGACTGGCTAAACTAAGCTCGCATGATCATTCTTTGCCGGAAAGCGCTGGCCGGTAAGCGAACTCCGACAGACTCCAAACGGCTCATGAAGTTCGGGCGAACACCGGTACATTCGAAGTAACCAATCGCTTTGCCCGCTTCATCCACACCATCTTGCACATAGCGGTAAATGTCCTGCATCACCACGGTGTCTTGTTCCATTCCGACAATTTCAGTGATGTGCGTGACGCGTCGCGGACCACCCTGCAAGCGGTTGGCTTGGATGATGAGATCGACGGCCCCAGCGATCTGCTGGCGAATGGCTTTGACCGGCAAATCGAAACCAGCCATCATTACCAGCGTTTCCAGACGAGCGATTCCGTCTCGTGGAGTATTGGCGTGGATGGTGGTTAGCGAACCGTCGTGACCGGTGTTCATGGCTTGTAGCATGTCCAGTGTCTCGCCACCACGACATTCGCCGATGATGATTCGTTCAGGACGCATACGCAGGGCGTTTTTTACCAGGTCGGTAGCGGTAATCTGTCCGGTGCCTTCAATATTCGGTGGCCGGGTTTCCAAGCGTACAACGTGGTCCTGTTGCAGTTGCAGTTCCGCGGCATCTTCAATCGTGACAATGCGTTGGTCATTCGGGATGAAGCTGCTGAGCGTGTTTAGCAAAGTCGTCTTACCAGAGCCAGTACCACCGCAAATAATCATGTTTAGACGGGCCTTGATCGCGCCTTCCAAAAGCATGACCATTTCTGGCGTGAAAGCACCATAGTTTAGCAAATCTTCTAGTTTGAGCGGGTTTGATCCAAATCGTCGAATGGAAACCGCTGCACCGTCCAATGCGAGCGGCGGGATGATGGCGTTCACACGCGAGCCATCTTCCAAACGCGCATCGACCATCGGGCAAGTCTCATCAACGCGTCGTCCAACGCGGGACACGATGCGGTCAATGATCTGCATCAAGTGAGCATTGTCGCGGAACTCGACGTCCGTTTTCTCCAGGCGTCCGCGACGTTCGACATAGATATTTTTAGGGCCGTTGATGAGAATATCGCTGACGGCCGCATCCTTGAGCAGGAATTCCAGCGGTCCAAGTCCAAATGTTTCGTCGAGTACTTCCTCGACGATCCGCTCACGTTCGTTGCGATTGAGAAATGTGGCTTCTGTATCGCACAGATGTTCGACAACCAGTCGAATCTCGCGGCGAAGCGTCTCTCCTTTTAAGTCACCAATTCGACTCAAGTCTAACTTGTCGACCAGTCGCGAGTGAATGCGACGTTTGATGTTTTCAAATTCTTCTTGTTTCGACGAATCACCAGAACGCGAAGAATTTAAAGTCTTCATGACCATTAATCCATTAATAGTTGCTTGAACAAATCGTCGGCGCTATCTGCCAATGCAGCAGCGCCACAGCGCAGTAACTCTTCCTTAGATCGGAATCCCCAGGTAACTCCAATCGCGAAACAACCTGCATTTTGCGCGGTCAACATATCGGTATTGGTATCTCCGATATAAGCGATACAATCCGTCGAGACCGAAAAGTCGCGAGCGATCTCATAAACCGCTGCCGGATCAGGCTTTCGCGGTACCGCATCGCGTTGCCCAAGCACTATCTCGAAAATCGAATCTTTGAAGTAATGTCGCACAAGCCGCTTGGTAAAATGATCTGGCTTGTTGGACAAAACGGCCAGTTTGCAGTTTCGATGAGACAGTTCTTCGATGAGGTTCGCTATGCCAGGATACAAACGTGAATGTTCGGTACAACGCGTGTCGTACACTTCATTAAAACGTCGCATGCAGTCATCTAGCAGGTCGGCTTGAGTTTGCGAATCAGCGCCCAATGCTCGTTCAAACAGCACTCGCACCCCGTCGCCAACCAGTGTGGCGTATGCGGAAAGTGGATGCGTAGGGTGTCCCATCGATTCCAGGACATCATTGGCCGAACTGGCGATGTCCTGCAAAGAGTCCAGAAGCGTACCGTCTAAATCGAAAATCGCTGCAGGGTATTTCATTTTGCTTTTATGGAGTCAGCTCGTTTGGTATGGTTGGTCAGCTTGATTGCTCAAGCTCACTTAAAACATAGTTGAAAGGCAAGTGTCGACAACATCCGAATGATTCATGGCGTGTCAATCGTTTGCGTGTAAGCGTCGGCGAAGTGATACCGCACAAGAATTTGGCTGCCTGCCGCGGTGTCCCCAATTCTTCTTGTGATTGCTCGCGCAGGGATCGCAACAGAGATAGCGTTGAAGTTCCTAGCTTTCCCGGTGCTGCGGATAGTTCGGCTGCATTCGGAGTTTGCTGATGGCAAGACGAGCATTTGCCACAAGGTTTCACCGGGGAATCGCCAAAATGGCTTGCAAGACTGCTGGCCTGGCAGTTATTCGTTGTGGCTAACCCAAGCAATTGTTCGATGCGTTCCAAAGAACGCGATTCCAAGATCTGTAGGCGTTGATAAATACCCGTTGCGACTTGGTCGGCGTTCTCAAAGCGATTGGCGACCCGGTAGCCAAACATTAATCCGGAGGGACGCAGCTCTATCCAACCTTTCTCCGCAAAGTATTCCAACATCGACATGATGCGTTGGCGAGGCTGGTTTAATCGCTGACCTGCAACCGCCATATTGATTTCGGTCCAGATCTTCTTTTTTACTGACATCGATAGCACTGAATCAGCAAAACTCTTGCGTTCGTCTTGGAACTGTTGCACGATCCAATGCAACGGCTTGATGGGCTTGAATTCGTACTTGTCATACCGCGGACCGATCGATTCCAAGTAGCCATCAAGCTCGAGGTAAGTGAAGATCGTCCTGAGAACGTTATCGCGGATGTCATGCTCGTGCGACAAATGATAGTAACTGGCGTAAAACTCATCACGTTGGCCTGAAATGAACCGCATAAAGTTGGTGATGGATTCTTCTGCTGGTAAGTCGCCATGGGCAAAGTTTTGCAAAACATTTCGATCTTGTTCATCGAGAAACGTTAGACAGAGCGATTCTTGACCATCACGCCCTGCCCTGCCGATTTCCTGAGCATAGTTCTCAAGGCCATTAGACATGTTGTAATGCAAAATCATCCGAATGTTCGATTTATCGATTCCCATTCCGAATGCAATGGTCGCCACGACGATGGCTGAGTCAGATTGCATGAAGCGGTCTTGAACGTTGCGACGGTCAGCATCCTCCATCCCCGCGTTGTAGGCGTACGCTTCATAGCCTTTGGATACCAGAAACTCGGCAATCGATTCGCTGGTGGCTTGCAGCGTAGTGTAGATAATCGCAGGACCGACGTTCGCATCGATCGCTTGGCATAAACGATGGTTCTTTTTATTGGACGCGACATTCTCAAACTTTAGATGCAGGTTAGGACGGTACGAAGGGGTGCGCACTTCGTCAGCGTCCGCTACTCCAAGTGTCGTGCGGATATCGGAGGCAACTTGCGGAGTGGCCGTCGCGGTCAATCCCAAGACCGTAGGGATCTGATACTGGCGAACGACATCGCCAAGTCGCAAGTAATCAGGACGGAAATTGTGGCCCCATTGACTGATGCAATGCGCCTCGTCGACGGCCAGTAAATCGATTTTTAAAGTGCGCAGCAACTCGCGGAAGCGTTCGTTGAATAGACGTTCGGGAGCTACATATAAAAGTTTGGCTTTCTCGCTACGCAACTGTTCAACAGTGTTTTTATATTCGTCGATCGTCAACGTACTGTCGATGCGTACCGAACAAATTCCCAGCGAGTTCAAGACGCCAACTTGTTCGCGGATCAGCGCTAGCAGCGGCGAAACGACGATCGTCAGATTGGGCATCAACACGGCTGGCAATTGATAACAGAGCGATTTTCCGCCGCCGGTTGGAAAGATCGCCAAGGAGCTTTTGCCGTCAAGTAGCCGCGTGATAACTTCCAGTTGCCCAGGACGGAAATCCTGCAAACCAAAGCGACTACGAAGCACACTTTCGATATCCGTTATTGCTAATGTAGGCATTCGTAACGAGGTAGATTCCATTTCAAGATCGATCATCGGAAGACGCGGAGCGTTCTCTAAGTCCCGCGTTTTGCCAATCTTACCCAATCTTTGCAGTTCCAGCGACGGCAGGCAGAGAATGCTGGTCGAAAGTTCGCAGAAGCGGCTTGGCTCGTATTGAGACGCTCTCCCTTCGTTTCCTATACTCGCTGCCAAGTGTGTTTTCATGCCAGCATTTCCTTTGGGCATGTTTTGATGGATGGAAACTCACTGGCGTTTCGTCTCCTCATGTAAAATGACAACTTGGTGAACTGGTCGCAGGACATCTCGATCTTTCTTCAGCCTGCCAAAGGCAGTTTGGTCGCTGCTGCGCCCAAACCGATTAGCTCAGGGCAAGCGCGAGATGTGGTCAAGTCAACGCGAAGCTGGCTCCGGTCGCTGATCTGTCTGGTCTTTCTCTGCCTACCGAGTACCAGTTTTGCTCAGGGTATTGAAGTCGTTCCGCCGACTTTGAGTACTCAATTGCCGATCCAGGTATCGGCAGATGAAGCGCGTGTAACGCAACAGGGCAACTACGATGTTTATCAGTTGATTGGGCATTGTCGAATTCAGCAAGGGCCGTTTATTGGCGAATCCAATCAATTAACTTTGTGGGTAGACCAAGCAAGTGAGTTTGATGGAGAGACGCCCGTCAAAGTCATTATGACGGCCGATGGTATGGTCAACATACGATGGTCTGAAACCGATCGCTTGCAAGATGCAACATGGTCGGGGCGGCTGTTTACGGTCTATCCGTTGGACTTGAAAGCGAATAAGACGATCGAATCTGGGGCTTTCGCTGTACCCGAACTTTGGCAGCAACCGCTACAGAACGCCTTTGTACTTCCTGATCAGCAGACTGGTGACTTTCGAGCTAACGGAGTTCAGCCTGCTCAGTTCGCAACTCAGAATCAATCCCTAGAGGGTAGTTTCAATGTTCCCACTTCACCGCTGGGCGGGATTGTGATTGACGATGCTGGGAACATTATTGAAGAGATTCAAGGTGCACCTGTTACCGAGCAACGAGCCTTCCAATTACCAGCACCTGGAGGCGGTTTCAATTCTGCTGGACCTGAGGTCTTTTTGCCGCCTACGATGGGTTCCATACCGTCGACCATGGGGCCTAGCATTAACGCCAATCCTACGATTGTTCCTAATGCCACAACGGGCACTTTGTCGGTTGCTCCAACGCCACCGCCACGAATCGGCGCCAAAACATTTTCCATGACCGGTCGCGGAAACAGTCCCTATCAGATCGAAGTCAAATCGGACCCGTTGCGTAATGAGTCGATCATTGTCGTTACGCGCGGTGTGCGATTAAGTTTCGCTGGCGCAGTTCAACAAACGTCTAAAGGGCCGATGCCACTGGGGGCTGTTTCGTTGGAAGCCGATCGCGTGGTGATTTGGACTTCGGACATGCAGCGTTTGATGAGTGGCGATGCGAGCGAGATTCCCATCGAGGTGTACTTGGATGGTAATGTTGTCTTTCAGCAGGGCCTGCGCAAGGTTTACGCTGACCGCATGTACTATAATGCTCAAGCGGAAATTGGGACGATTTTGAATGCCGAGATTCTGACGCCAGTTCCGTTGTACGAAGGCATCCTGCGATTGAAAGCAGACGTTGTACAGCAGCGATCGCGACAGAATTTCCTAGCGTACGACGCCGCGATGACCAGTTCGCGACTCGGCGTGCCGCGTTACTGGTTGCAAGCGGATCGATTAGAGTTGTCTGACCAGCGCGACGCAGATGATCCAAATCAATACATGAATGCGCAGCGTACGGGCACCACCAACATGCAGGCTAAGGCTCGCAATAACTTCGTGTACATCGAACAGATACCGGTGTTCTACTGGCCATTTTTCAACTCGAATGTTGATTCGCCAAACTTCTTTATCCGCGGTGGTAAGATTAAGAACGATCAGATCTTCGGTCAACAAGTTTACCTGGATTCCGATCTGTATCAATTGCTAGGCATCAACGGTCGCGACGGAACGGATTGGCGGATGTCGACAGACTATCTTTCCAAGCGAGGGTTCGCACTTGGAACTAGCTTTCGCTATAACGTTCCCACATTTATCTTCGATGGCCCAGCGAATGGTTTTATCGATGCATGGGGGCTAGAAGACAAAGGGCTCGACCTCTTGGGGGCAGACCGCATCAATATCACGCCGGAGGAATCGTTGCGTGGACGCGCGATTGTTCAGCATCGTCAGTTGCTAAGTCGCGACTTGGAGCTTCGCGCCGAGGTGGGCTATCTCTCGGATCGCAACTTTCTTGAACAGTATTTCGAACAAGAGTGGGATCAGGAGAAAGATCGTACGACCACCTTACGCATGCGTCGGTACAACGACAACCAAATGCTGGACGTTTGGGGCCAAGTGCGTTTGAACGATTTCTTTACGGAGTCGGAATGGCTGCCGCGACTAGATTACTTTGTGTTGGGGCAATCATTCTTCGATCGATTGACATGGTATTCAAACTCGCACGTTGGTTATGCACGTCAGAAGATCGCTAGTACGCCGACGGATCCTCAAGATGCTGCAACTTTCCAACTGTTGCCTTGGGAGGCCGAGTCCTCAGGGATTCGGGCTGGCACTCGGCAAGAATTGGCTATGCCAATTGCGGCTGGTCCATTTAAGTTCGTGCCCTACATCAACGGCGAGGTCATGACCTATGGCGAGGACCTGACGGGCGAATCCTTGACTCGCTTAACCGGTCAGACTGGTGTTCGAGCATCGATGCCGATGTGGCGAGTTTACGAAGATGTGCAAAGCCGGATCTTTAACGTCAATGGTTTGGCGCACAAGATGAATTGGCATTCGGAATTTTTCTATGCCGATACCAGCGAGAACGTCGATCGTATTCCGCTTTATGACCCGCTGGACGATAACGCTCAGGAACACTTTCGCCGACGTATGATTTTCAATACCTTTGGTGGAGTCATGCCGGACCAATTCGATTCCCGCAGTTTCGCCATTCGGCAAGGTTTGCAACGTTATGTCACTGCGTCTAGTTTAGATGTTGTAGAAGATCAGATGCAGTTCCGGGTTGGCTTGGATCAAAGGTGGCAAACCAAGCGAGGGTTGCCTGGTCGCGAACGAATCGCCGATCTCTATGAAGTGGACATGTCTGCGATATTGTTTCCCAAATCGGAGCGAGATAATTTTGGAGAGACTGTCGGTGCGTTGACCTATGCGTCGCGACTTCATTTGGGAGATCGAGTCACTTTGCTCGGAGACGGCTATGCCGATATGTTTGAAGACGGTTTGCGAGTTTTAGGATCTGGCGTGATGGTCTCGCGACCTGGTCAGGGGCAGATTTTTGTTGGATTAACGCGATTGATGGGCCCGATCGATTCGACCGTGTTGACGGGCAATGCAAACTATCGGCTGAACGAAAAGTACATTGCTTCGGCGGGGATGATTTTTGACTTTGGCGAGGTCGGAAGCGTTGGGCAGAATTTCGGTTTGACGCGAATTGGCGAATCCTTCTTGTTTCAAGTGGGCATGATGGTTGATCGAGGGCGCGACAATGCCATCTTCAACTTCAATTTCGAGCCAAGATTCTTGCCGATTCGAGGATTGGGAGCCGTGGGCGGCAAGCTAGTTCCGCCCGCTGGATTGTATGGTTTGGAGTAATCGCCTCTGGGTTGTCGAGGACCTTGCAAACCGTGTCCGAAGACCGCTATTGTTTCTCGCGAAACCTACTAAAATATGGACTCTGGGTTTGGTAGATAGAGGTCCTCTGGGCATAAACGAAGAATGAATCAACAGAGCTTTAAAGATCGAGCAGATGCTTTAGAAAATGCATTTTTTGCGGAAGTGGACGCCAAGTTATTGGACCAACTTCGATCGAGTTTCGAAAAAGAGCAGACAGCAGACGAACTAGCCGCGCTCTCCGGCATCGGAGATAAAGCGGTGCTGACCGCGTTGGTCGATGCGGGCGTTACCGCTCGATCAATGACCGTGCTGCATCTTTTCCCGCTGATTGCAGTGGCGTGGGCAGACAATATTGTGCAATCCGAAGAACGAGAGAAGATCGTGCTGGCCGCGGCCAAACAAGGTCTATCGGCGGACAGCCCGGCAGGCATGTTGTTGGCCTCATGGCTGAATCACAAGCCAGCGGATTCTGTTTTTGATGCTTGGGAAGCCTACGCCAAGGCCTTGGTCACACGCTTGAACGCAGACGATGCGGATGCACTGCGTTCTAGTATAGAAAAAGAGATCAAAGATGTGGCGCAATCCGCCGGAGGCGTTTTGGGCTGGGCAGCAATCTCCAAAGGGGAGAGTGAAATCATGAAACGAATCATGAAGGCACTCGGTTGATCAAGCGATTGTCGCCTCAGGCAAAGAGCTTTCCGTTGTGGTAAAGTCACGATCAACGCAACTTTGGTACGAAAAATAAGCGAATCAATGCATCCCCAGGGTTCTACAGAAAAACCGCATGTAGTTTGGCATGCCGCAAGTGTCTCGCTGGCCGAGCGCCAACAGCTTAACGGCCATCGAGGGGGCGTGCTGTGGTTTACTGGATTGAGCGGCTCGGGAAAAAGCACGATCGCTAACAGAGTGGATGAGCTTCTGTTTCAGCAGAAGCGGCATACCACGGTGCTCGATGGCGATAATATTCGCCACGGACTGTGTGCTACGCCTACTCAACTGCAAAGCGACTACGATCCAGAGTTCGCTCAACGATTCGGCTTAGGTTTTCCTGCTCAAGACCGACGGGAAAATATCCGTCGCGTTGGTGCCGTTTGCGAATTGATGGCGGCCTCGGGATTGATTGTGCTCACGGCGCTGGTTTCACCGTATCGGGCCGACCGAGATCGTGTACGCAAAACGATCGAGCAGCAGCATGGGGCCGGGAGTTTCTTTGAAATCTTTGTCGATGTCCCACTAGAAGTTTGCGAATCGCGAGATCCCAAAGGACTGTACAAAAAGGCTCGCGCTGGCGAGATCAAAAACTTTACTGGGATTGATGATCCATACGAACACCCCTTCAATCCTGAACTGGTGCTAAAAAATAGCGAACAGTCGATAGATAGCGCCGCACAACAGGTGATTGATGCCTTGCAGCATCAAGGTTGGTTTTACAAATAGATTACAGCTTCAGGTGAAAAGATGGCAGAAAAGTGGCCCATTGGCGTGTTTACTAGTATCGATGCTGGCTTAGGTGTCCAGTTTCCGGTCGTAGTCGAGTTGGGGATTCCTACCATTCAGCTTCACGCCCCCGCGCGTGCCAGCCGAACGCCGGATTCTGCTAGTGCCTTCTTGGAAAAACTTGACCAGCACAATATTCGACTGACCTGTGTTTTTGGCGGTTTCGATGGCGAAAGCTATGCGGATATACCAACGGTCGAAAAGACGGTCGGATTGGTGCCAGAAGCAACTAGAGCAGCCAGGCTGAAAGAGATGTACGAGATCTCCGATTTTGCTTGTTTGCTAGGATGTGGTGTGATTGGATTGCACCTTGGCTTTGTCCCACATGACTCAGCCAATCCTATATTTAAAGACGTGGTCGCTGTCACTCGACAGTTATGTGATCATGCGCAATCCAACGTGCAATCCGTGCACTTAGAAACCGGCCAGGAAACTGCCGAGTCATTGTTGCAGTTCATACAAGCTGTGGAACGTCCCAATTTGTTTATTAATTTCGACCCTGCGAACATGATCTTGTACGGAACAGGAAACCCTATTGAGGCACTTAAGAGCGTTGGCCGCTATGTTCGGTCGGTGCATTGCAAGGATGGTAAATGGAGTGATCAGCCAGGGGTGACCTGGGGCACCGAAGTCAAATTGGGCGACGGTGATGTCAATATGGAGCTGTATCTGCGAACGCTGCAGGAGATCGGCTACGACGGACCGCTGACCATCGAACGCGAGATCCCTCAGGAAGCTGACCGTCAGAAGGAAGAGATTCAGCATGCCAGAGATCTCTTGATCGCCTTGCGTCAAAAGATCTAGGCTGCGTCTACAGCTAAACCGCCGCTTGGTCGTACTTTACGCGATGGTGATAGATCGCCGTCAGCGATTTCAAGATTGCTGTTTTTGCGATATTGAGTTGTGTAAGAGTAAGTCCGCATTCATCGAACTGGCCATCGGTTAGCTTCTTCATCGAAATCGATTCGATCAGGTTTTGCAACTTGGTTGGCGTCGGTTCGACCAGTGTCCGCGAAGCGCTTTCTACGGCATCTGCAATCATTAGGACGGCAGCTTCCAGCGTCTGCGGTTTCGGCCCAGGGTATCGAAACGCCGCTTCGGAGACTTGCGAAGATCCCTGATTGGACTCTTCGTGTTTTTTCGTTGCTTGCTTAAAGAAGTATTCAACCAAGGTCGTGCCGTGGTGTTGCTCGACAAAGTCGATGATCGATTTGGGCAACCCATGTTGACGTGCAAGGTCAGCCCCGTCTTTAACGTGAGCGATAATGACCAAAGTACTCATCGCTGGCTGCAGTGTGTCGTGGCAGTTGACGCCTTGGGATTGATTTTCAATGAAGTAGTTTGGTTTGAACATCTTGCCGATGTCATGGAAATAAGCACCGACGCGAGTTAACAGACCATTGGCACCGATACTTTCTGCAGCCGCTTCGGCAATGGCAGCGACGGTGATGCTATGGTTGTAGGTGCCAGGTGCACGCTGAGCCAACTGTCGCAGCAAAGCGTGGCTAGCATCGCCAAGTAGAAGCAGACTCATGTCTGTTTGGACGTCAAACACTCGTTCAACCAGCGGCAGCAGTCCGGCCAAAATGATACCTGCCAGCAGAGTGTACGAAGCATGACGTAGGGCTTCCCAAGCCAATTGACGAAACAAAGGCGGACGTTGGCGTTCTGGTGATTTTTCGGCTGCGGGTGAATTGCTGGACACAACCGACATTTGTTCTGGCTCTTGGGAGATGCCATTGACTTGTCCGACCATCGCTCCCACGCCCATCGTGGTGGTTGCGACAACCAAAGCCGCTCCCAGGGCGACGTACACCGGGCGTTCACGCGTTCGAATTCGTCCCAGCATCAAGATGCTAGCAGCACAGACAGACAAAGAGATGACAAATTCGGCGAGATCCATGCCCAGCGTTAATGTAATTGCCAGCGCCAAGACCATAAGTAGGATCAAGGCTGCGGACCGCCCAAAGACAATGGTTGCAGTCATTGCGAAAAAGACTAGCGGTAAGACTCGCGCTCGCCAAGGATCTTGAGCGGCAAACACACACAACAAAATACAACTTACTGATAATCCAAGGAGGCGTATCAGGCGACCATTATCCGTCAGCAGCGTGCGGTCAATTTGATAATAGAAGAACAGACCGCACAAAAGACAGATAGCCAGTAGCATCCCTACATAGGCCATCAAACGAACCAGACGTTCGCCGTAGCTTTGTTGGCCAACCCAAGCATCATACTCGGCTCGCAGTAAATCAATGTCATTGGCCACTAGGGGTTTACCACCGGTGACCATGGTCGTAATCGAAGGGAAGTATTGAATCATGGTCGGTTTGACTTCAGATTCACGTTTCTCACGCGCCATGCGAGTCAGTTCTTGTTCGTTCTTTTCCCAAGTAAGCGTTACCGGCAGTCGCGATTGCATGAACTGAAAGATTAGTTCCGCGAAAATGGGTGTTTCCGAACTGCTTGCGAATTGTCGCCGAAGTTCTCGCTTCAGATTCTCGTGCAACACGGGCAATACTTCGACGATGCGAACGCGTTTCACATCTACTTCAATTGCATCTTCTTCTTTGCCTGAGGTAAATACGCGGATCGCGCGCTGGTTGCCTTCTTCGAACGTGTGCTTTAGATTCTCAAGCAACCCTGTTTCTTCCAACGGGCGAAAAACGATGTCCAACGCATTGTCCAGTTTGGCGATCTGAGTATCGTCGGCCAGCATCGATTGAATGGCGGTGAATGCATCGTTGGCGCTGACCGCCGTGCCAGTCGCTTGCAGAGCGCTGAGTATTCCATTGACCACGTTGCGCTGCTCTTCGCTCAACGCCTCAAAGCTGGTGGTGGTTTTGAACCGCAGGACGTGTTCGCGTACGCCGCTGCGCAACTGAGCTAGCGGTTTGGTGTCGTGTCGGTAGTAACATAGTACTTCGCGTCCGGCTTGTGCTTTTTTGTTTTCGGTCTGCTTCTGGTCCAGGACTTCGAAGGGGACGCGAGCTACGATTGCCCTAGCTGGGACGTAGCCTTCGCGATAAGGAAATGGCGGATTCCATGCCCGCACGCTGATTGTGACCAGCGCAAGAGCGGCCAGCACAAATCCAAAACGAATCAAGACTTGCGTTTGCGTTAATCGCGACCAAAGCGCAGACCAAGAAAATGAATCAATTTGAAGCGAAGCGACTCGGTCACTTCGGGTTCGAATAGGCGCGGTTGACATGTTTTATTGCGAAGTCATTAAAGAGCTCCGTCCGCTGAATCGGAATCGTCATCAAAGATAACGCTAGGCGGGATGGTGCTGGAGCTATCATACGCGGTTACAATCCTTTGAACTAAGGCATGCCGCACGATATCGGTTTGGTTCAATCGGACAAAGGATACGCCTTGGATGCCTCTAAGTCGTTGGACTGCATCGCGTAAGCCACTGGTAACACCCCCAGGCAAATCGATCTGCGTGACGTCGCCGCTAACAACAACTTTTGACCCTTCGCCCATGCGGGTTAGAAACATCTTCATCTGGCTCACGGTCGTGTTCTGAGCTTCATCCAAGATGATAAAGGCATTGTTCAGTGTTCGGCCACGCATGTAGGCCAAGGGGATGACCTCGATCGTCTCTTGTTCCATCAAGAATTTGATCTGCTCAAAATCCACCATCTCGTGAATCGCATCGAGCAAAGGGCGCAAGTACGGGTTGAGTTTGGCTTGCAAGTCGCCAGGTAAAAATCCTAGGCTCTCGCCAGCTTCAACGGCGGGACGAACCAGAACGATCTTCTTGATTTGACGCGACTTAAGCGCCTCAACGGCAGTTGCTACCGCAAGGTAAGTCTTTCCGCAGCCAGCCGGACCAATACAAAAGGTCATGTCGTGCTTACGGATTGCATCGACATACCGCGATTGTCCTTCCGTGCGCGGGCGTATGCGTTTGGCAGCCGAACCAATCGCTACTTCCGAGTTTACGAAAGAGGCTTCCTTCGGGCCTGAAGTGCCAAGCACCTCTGCGACTGTCTCTGGGCCAATTCTCGCGTTTCGCATCGCTCGATCCTTGAGTTGCTCAAGGATATCGGTAGCTAAGCGAACGGCTTCTGGTTCTCCGGAGACGCGGATCTGATTTCCGCGGTGAGTGATAGCGACTCCAAACTGATTGCGTACAGCACGCAGATTGGAATCTTGGGGGCCAAATAGCTGAACGGCGATGGCCGGGTCGTGTAGACTTAAAATTGCTTCTGACATGCAGGCGGGCTGCCATAATAAAACGGCAGCTTTGTGCTCCTTTCCAAATGGTAACTTGTTCGTCGGCGGTCGCTACGCGTCAATATAGTGTAACGAACAGCCGATTGTTCTGTTTCAACAACTCCCGTACCGTTTGGTGATCCTTGCGGGTTTTCGCAAACGTGCAATTTACAACTGCTAAGGCTAGCTTGGCGAAACGATTAGGGAAAGTATGTGGCGCCGAATTCACGAGCTTTTCTTGTCTGAGTTAAGCGACCCGAACGGTTGCGACGGTTGCGACATTCGGTTTTCGCTAGCCCAGCCAGCCAGCCAGAATTGTAAAATAACCAACCGGGGCAGCAAAAAATAGGGAGTCGGTCACATCCCAAATCCCTCCCAAACCCGGCAAAAGCTTACTGCTATCCTTGACATTGCAGGAACGTTTGATCACCGATTCCAGCAGATCCCCAACCAATCCTGCCATTGCAAGCAGCACTCCGGCTGCCGCAGGCCCCCATAATGGAAGCTGAGCCGAAGCTGCAGGTTCGCAACCGAACAGATTCGACTTGAGAAACAGGAAGAAAAGCGAACTGACTCCAGCCGCAACCAGAATCCCACCAACCGCACCTTCCACCGTTTTCTTCGGACTGATTACCGGGTCCAGCGGTCGGCGACCAATTGCACGGCCAGAAAAATACGCTCCCGCGTCGGACATTTTAACGACGATCACAACCCCAACCATGGTGATCAAGCCTTCGTAATTGGGTGGAGTCAACCGAATACAAAGCAAGAAATGCGCTAGCAGGCCTGAGTAGGCGACGACCAAAAAGCTTGCCGCCAAGCGACCGGTGGCATCCGCTGAGGTTGCCCGATAGTGCTTCATGGCATCCAAGACTAAAATTCCAAAGGCGACGAAAAGCCCGACACTGGACCAACCAACCATTCCAATCGGACAGTCTGCCGGATACGCCTTACTCGTCGCAAACGAATAAAGCACCGGAGTAGTGCTCAGCAGCAATACGACGGCTGCTACCGCGACGCACAGAGTAACTGAGATTGAATGCCTCTGGCGAGCCATGCAGGCGAATTCATACGTCGTACCTAGCACCAGAAACGCTTGCACCGGGATCAAATACAAACCTGCTGTAGCCCCCCAAAGGGAGTATGCGTCTGCAAACACAAAGACGAGAACGCTGCTGATTAAGACGGCGGCAGAGAGTAAGCGAAGGGACAACAAGGTGCGGAGCGTATGTAGGTTGTTTGAATGCGGTGGTCAAAACTTATTAATAGGATGTATCGCGCATCGGTACTTCGGCAATCCAATGCGAGCTTTAAGTTGATGCCAAGCCGCCAAAGCGTCGTTCGCGTCTGCCGAATTGCTGTACGGCATCTACGAAATGTTCTTTGGTAAATTCGGGCCACGATGTGTCTAAGATAACAATTTCTGCATAGCTTAGTTGCCACAGCAAAAAATTGCTGATCCTAAACTCGCCGCTGGTTCGAATCAAAAGATCGGGGTCCGGCAGATCTGCGGTATACAGATAGGACTTGATCGTGCTTTCATCGATTGCCGATGCCGTCAACTTATTGGCCGATACATCCTCTGCAATATGGCGAACCGCATCGGTAATCTCTTGCCTTGAACCGTAATTGATCGCCAACGTCAGCGTTAGTCGGTCACAATGAGCAGTTGCCTGCTCTGCAGTCGCCAATTGCTTTTGGATCTTTGGTGTCAACTCATGGATACGACCAATGGTCTTCAAACGAATAGATTGCTTGATTAGGTCGTTCTGTTCAGAAGTCAGATACTGCTGCAGCAACTGCATTAGGAAATCCAACTCAAGCTTTGGTCGTTTCCAGTTTTCTGTGGAAAAGCAATATAACGTCAGAAACTTGCAGCCTGACTCAATGGCTCCCTCGATCGCTTGGCGTACTGCGTTAGCCCCGCGGCGATGGCCTTCGATTCGCGGAAGTCCTCTTGCTTGAGCCCAACGCCCATTACCGTCCATAATAATGGCTACATGCTGTGGGCTATCAAGATTGCTCATAATGGTTTTAACGCGTACTACTTCGAGGCGCGAATGCGATTGGACTGATCCAGGAATATGGTTTGGGCTCGATCCGGTCCAATCGAAATAACTCCCACATCGACGCCGACTAGGTTGGCAATTCGCTGGACGTAGGCGATAGCGCCGTCGGGCAGATCTTCCAATTTGCGAGCACCGCTAATGTCTTGCTTCCAACCGGGGAAGCTTTCATATATCGGTTTTGCCTTACGCAACTGCTCTACATGCGAAGGAAAACGGTGCACGATCTGGCCGTCGATTTCGTAAGCTGTGCAGATCATGATTTCGTCCAAATGCCCTAGCACGTCCATCATCATCAGCGAGAGTGTGTTGATGCCGCTGAGCCGGGCGGTATAGCGAACCGCGACCGCATCAAACCATCCACAACGTCGTGGGCGACCTGTGGTGGTACCATATTCTCGGCCAATATCGCGTATCTTTTGCCCAATGTCATCATGCAGTTCGGTCGGGAAAGGGCCTCCCCCAACTCGCGTGCTGTAAGCCTTGGCTACACCAATGACATTCTCTAGCCATTTGCCCGGAACGCCTGAACCGGCGCTGATGCCCACTCCCGACGCATTGCTGCTGGTGACAAACGGAAAAGTTCCATGATCGATGTCCAATAGAGCGCCCTGGGCGCCTTCCATAAGCAATTGTTTGCCATCGTCCAATGCATCCAACAAATAGTTGGTGGTATCCAATGCCAACGGCCGCAAGGCTTCAGCCCACTTCCTGGCATCGCCGATAATCTTATCTAAATCCAACGTCTCTAATTCGCCCTCTTCGGCAAGAGACGAAAGCCACTTACGTTTGAACTCTAGGACGCTGGCAATCTTTTCATCAATATCGCTCGACAAGATGTCGGCCAACCGAATGGCATGGGTCCGTCCAACTTTGTCTCGATAGCACGGCCCAATACCGCGCAGAGTGGAACCGATGCTTTCTCCGGAAACGGATTGTCGATTCGATATGCGATCTTCCACAATATGCCAAGGCATGACCAAATGCGTCCGTTCGCTAACTCGCAAGTTCTTTCGCGGGTCCATGCCACGTTGCATCAAGCCATCCAACTCGGTGAGGAACGTTGCCGGAGCCATAACGACCCCAGGAGCAATAATGTTCATCACGTTGGGATGTAAAATGCCGCTGGGGATATGATGCAGCTTGTAAACCTGGTCTCCCGATACGACGGTATGGCCAGCGTTGGCGCCACCTTGGTAGCGAACCACGATATCATGCTGCGGAGCTAGTAGGTCAACTAACTTCCCTTTGGCTTCATCACCCCATTGCAGTCCAATTACACAAGTTGCTGGCACTATCGCGAAACTCTCTAAAAATCAAAGTAACAGAAGCCTGGCATTCCGGCCTTGCAATGTAACGAAACGGAAAAGTCTAGGGAAGGAGAGGTTGTTTGGTCAAGCCGCTTGCCTCATCTTCTCGACTTGCCTCGTCTAATTTCCATGGCATTTGGCAGGAATCGTCGGTTTTTTCTCTCCATCCAACCACATGATCCACGTCCTGCAAGCTTCGAAGATCGGTCAGAAAGCAGCTCTTTGGGACTGCTAACTGCTCTTCCCAAATCGAATTCGGATCGTCTGCCCGCTGTGCAAAGCGTCCAATTCGAGCTCTCGACCTGCGTCGAATTCGTGCTCAGTATCCTGTCCCAGTGGCATCGTTGCGACACTCGGTAGAACCGAACTACGTACGAAGTGAACCGTGAACTGCTTGTCCGGTAGATTGATGGCGACGGTAAAATCGCTCCAGTCATCCGGAACTTGAGGATTGAATCGAATCTTCCGGCCACGGAGCTCGATTCCCAGCACTGTTTCAATGACCACTCGATACATCCAACTGGCAGCGCCGGTATACCAAGACCATCCGCCACGCCCCAAGTGCTGCGGGTTGGAATAAATGTCGGCCGCTATCACGAACGGCTCAAGCTTGTATACCGCACTAGATTCCGGTGTTTGGCAACGCAACAATGGATTCAAATAGTCCAGTAGCTGCATTGCAAGATTATTTTCCCCAAGGACGGCTGCTGCCTGAACCAACCAAACGGCGGCATGCGTATATTGCCCGCCATTTTCACGAACACCGGCAAGATAAGCGTTGATATAGCCTGGGTCTGGATCGTGACGATCAAAAGGCGGTGAGAACAAGAGAATTAATTTTTGATCATGGTCCACCAAGCGTTGGATCGCTTCTTCGAACGCGTGCTTTGACCGCGATTTTTCCCCTTGGACCAAAACAGCCCATGATTGAGATATCGAATCAATCTTGCATGACTTGTTACGCTGCGAACCCAAAGGCGATCCGTCGTCAAAAAATGCACGCAAGTACCAATCGCCGTCCCAGGCGTGTTGATCCACGGCAGCTCGCAATTGATTTGCCGCCGCCGTGTAATTTGCTTTGCGGTCGCTGGACAAGCGATTGGCCTGTTCCGTCAGCATGCGGTCCAACAAATGAATTAACAACCAAGCGACCCACACCGATTCGCCTTTGCCCTGCACTCCCACACGATTCATGCCGTCGTTCCAATCACCACAACCCATCAGCGGGAGTCCGTGAGCACCAAATTGCAATGAAACATCCAGCGCCAAGGCACAGTGCTCAAAGAAGGAAGCTTGCAGTTGACTGACTTGCGGCTGTTCATACCGTTCAATTTCGTCTGGACTGAGAACTGGGGAGTCCAAGAAGCTCACGTCTTGTTCCCAAATGGTTTCATCTCCAGTGACAGCCACATAATGCAATGCAGCAAAGGGCAAGAATAATCGGTCGTCCGAGAATCGCGTTCGCGTGCCTTTGCCTGACGGTTCATGCCACCAATGCTGAACATCCCCTTGCACGAATTGACGGCTGGCCGCCTTCAATAAATGCGATCTAGCAAGCGCAGTATCCGCGTAAACGGCTGCCATGATATCTTGCAATTGATCCCGAAAACCAAACGCGCCGCCACTTTGGTAAAAAGCGGTTCTTGCGTACAGCCGACACGCTACCGTTTGATATAAAAGCCAATCATTGACTAAACGATTAAGTGCGTGATTGGGTGTTTGAACGTTAAACGGCTGGGTCAATTGCTGCCACCGTGAGAGTGCATTTTGCAAACTTTCATCACTGGAGCGTTGTTCACGCAGTTTTGTTGCAAGGGCTGGCAATTCACTGAAGTCTTGGACAACCGCAATTGCAAAACAAATGCTGCCGGTGCTATGAGGTTCAATCTGCACGGTACTACGAATGGCTGCTCCCACGTCGGCACCAATGCCGTCGGCGCTGTCTAAATCGGCCATTTGCATAGCCAGAGGCAATGGCGAATCACTGGCCGTTTTGTTTAGAAACAAACGATTGCCAGTCATCGAACAATGGTCTGAGTCGCTCAGTAAAACAAAACGCGCATTGGGATAATCTTCGTGGTAACTGTTGCGAACCCACACGGTGGCGTGATCGTTCAGAACGCCTGACTGTAAAAAGTTCAGCGAATGGTCAACGTGGTCGGCTAAAACAACGTCAGCGATGTAAGTAGCACTGATCTTTTTCGGCTTGTCGCTTCGATTACGGAAACGCAATCGCACAAACTTGATTGGCAGTTCGGTGTCCACCCATACTTCGGCTGTCGAGGCCAACTGATGCTGTTGGTAATGAAAAGTCGCGAGACCTGGGCGATAATGCGTCTGTTCTGCGTCTCGAAAGGCATGGTAAACTTGTAAAGTCTCTTCGTCGCGAATCCACAAGTCCTCTGAAACAGGATCCGCCACGGGATCGTTCGACCACTGCGTAAGTTTAAATTGGCGACTGTTGCCAAACCACGTATAACCGCCGCCTGATTCAGTAAGCAGCGTTCCAAATATGGGGTTGCTTAATATCAGCGACCAAGGGCTGGGCGTTGGAAGTGGATTCGTTCGATCAATTTCGTAACCTGCTTCATTGTGGCTGACGCTTCCCCAACCATTGTCAAGCGATGGCAAAGGGGAACTGGCCACAGTTGGCAACGCCGACATCGAGTAAGCTTGATGGGGTTCAATCGATTTTGAAGCGAAATGTCGTGGATCGTAATCAATTGCGAGTGTCGGCTGCGAGTTGAGGAATTGCGTTTGCTCTTTTTCCCAGACTGATGCTTTTGCAAGTATTGCCGCAAGCGAACCCTCACTTGATTCAGCAAAGATTGTAGAACTCAACTCCATCAAGAGGCGTTCTTGCTGACTGAGGTTGATACCTGGAATCGTTACCACTTTGCCGATCGCATTTTGTGGTGTTAGCATGCGTGAACGCAGGTCTTCTAGCATGTCACGAACGTCATTGAAATAGCTTCCCGAATTCTCATCGACAAACACTAAATCGAAATCAAACCCCATGGCTTGCAGATAACCTTGAGCCTTGAGGATTTCGACAACCATCGGCTTGTCTTCGAGCGAATAGACGCGAAGAGTAAAGATTGGTAAGTCGCCTGAGACACCGAATCTCCACCAACCGCTTTGCGATAACTCATTGTTTTCAAATGAGTCACGGTTTCCACGCAGGGCCAAAGAGGGATACAGTAGGCAAGAGCCCAGTCGTTGGTAAAGATGTGACTGCGTTGCATCAATTCGTCGTCCCTTCAGCTCGGCTTGTTGATAAACCCAGCATAAATCAAAAGTACGCTGAACGGTCTTGAAGTCGCTCCATAATTCAAGCAGTTTCTCTAAACCGGTCTTGTTTTCCGACGCCACAGTTGCACAAGCGAGCGTGATTGTTTGTTCGGGTTCAAGATCGATGATGCAACGAAATGAAAATATTGGATCAAGAACTGAGCCGACTGTGTTCGACAAACGTTCCTGTTGCAAGGCAACAGGCGCATCGACATCACGCAACCTTCCTACAAAGTGCTCGCGGGATGTCTCATACGTAAACGCAATAGCGGTTTTGGAATCGTGTGAAATGACCTGTCCAACCCAAAGGTCTGATGCGGCTCCCTCCCGCGAGCGGCGCTGAGCCACCAACGCCGTGCGGTTTGCCATCCGCGATGTTTCAACGAATAGCTTTTGAAAAGCCGGATGAGCTGTATCGGCTAATTGGCTGGCCATGCATAATTCGACATACGAAGTCACTTCAATACGACGTTTCTCTGCCGAATGATTGGTAAGACGCAATCGACGCACTTCCGCATCGCTGTCAGGGCTAACGGTAACATCCAAGAGAGATTCGATATTGTTGAGTCGGCAGCGGTATTCTGCTTTGTCGATTGCAAAAGTAGCGGATGCTTCATCACATTGCGAGTGATTTTGCGGTGCATATGTCGGGCTCCATCGTTCCTCAGAGTGCAGGTCACGCAGGTAGAAAAACGCCCCCTGCCCTGATGCTTGCGATCGATTCCGCCAACGAGAGATCAAAACGTTCTTCCAGCGACTGTACCCTTCTCCGCGATGCGTCAGCATGACGCTAAACGCGCCGTTGCCCAGTAGCATCGTGCGTGGACGTAAAGTGTCAAATCTTTCAAATCGCCGCACTACTAAAGTGTTGTCGACCGGCGAGGGCGCAATCTCATCCCACGTTTGTGTAAGGTCTTCGGTTCTGGGGATTGCTGTAGGATACTTTTCTTGTAACAGCAGTTCGCACGAGCGGGCAATGCTGTGGCGGGAAAAGCGTTCCTGCATCTTTCCTTCAAACAAGCAGTTGATGATCGCCAGCACACTCATACCATGGTGATGAGCCATGTAGTTGCGGACGATGACCGGCGTATGCTTGGCCGGAGCTCGACCTGCGGTGAAATCAACCGCGTCATAGAAGCCCCAGGGCCCAAGTGCTCCCAGGGCCTCAAGTCGCCTGAGATTGTCGGCGGCCGCTTGAGGCACTAAGTCCATCGTCAGTAGCGTGGCGTAGGGTGCAATCACCAAATCCCGAGCTAAGCCGCGTTTCAAACCTAAACCTGGAACGCCAAAGGATTGGTACTGGTAGTCGCCGTTAACATTCAAGGCCGCATAGGCCGATTCGGAGATCCCCCAAGGGATCTTACGATTCCGCGTGTAATGTTGTTGCCGCTTGATAGCCGCCAAAGCAGTCTCGGTCAGTAACGATCTTTCAAAATGTTTTTGCAAAAGCGAGGGCATCAGATATTCAAACATCGTGCCGCCCCATGAGACCAGGCAAATAGATCCAGCGGCATAAGTCGATTGTCTGCCCAAGCGGAACCAGTGCGAGGCCGGTACGTCCCCTTTGCCGATCGCAATGTAGCTTCCCAACCGTGACTCCGATGCCAACATGTCATAATGGCTGCGATCAAAACGGTCGGAATCAACGTTGTAGCCAATTTTGAAGAGTTTGCGTTTGCGATTGAGTAGGAACTTAAAGTCCATTTCCAGAAACGCTTTCTCGGCATCAATACGATTGGATTCCAAGCTTGTCAGGATTTCTTCTATGGCTTGGTGTGCCTCGCAACCACACTGCGAATGTTGAGCATAGACTGCAAGCAATTTACGCAGCGAAACACTGCGCATTGGTTGCGAGTTAATACGATCAACCACTGGGCGGATAAGGTCTAGGTCGCGTTCAAAACCCATCAATGCAAGACGCAACGCATTGAGCTTGCGACGTAGCCACTCGGAAACGTCACTCAGGTTCCATTGCTCCAGTGGCAACAAAACTTGTTCTCTTAGTCGGACAAAAATCGCATCCCATTGTTCGAAGCTCAAATCCACATACTCAACACTCTCCTCTTGAATCCGGACATGACGTTGTAGAGTCGCTTCAATAAACTTCTGCGCAATCTCCGTTTGCTCTAGCAGTAAGGCAACATGGCTACTGTATCCAGCCGAAAGCTCAGTGGTTCCGTAGAGTGCCTTTCGCAAGTCTTCCAGCAGACAATCCAAAGTGTCACGCAGTCCGAACAGCATTCGCGGGTGAAAGCAAGGTTGTTCGCCAAGCTCTGTGAGGCATGATTGCCAAGCCAATAGACAAGCTGCCAGATTACCGCTATCCACGGTCGATACATAGCGTGGCAACAGGGGCTTCAGTTCGTTCGTGTCATACCAGTTGTAATAGTGACCGTGATGTGTCTCTAGTCGTCGCCACGATGCCCAACTGCCTTGCCAGATTTCTGCTAGTTGAGTGATGGACACGAAACCGCAGTCACGAGCCCCCATGGCTGTGAGAAGAAAGAGGCCTTCGTTAGTGGGGGATATCCGAGTTGCAATTCGGCCATCTGGAATCTCTTGGACATTGTCTGGTGGCAGATAATTATAGTCCTCGGTGGCATACGCTTCGAAGAAAGACCAAGTGCGGCGCGCGATTCGACGTAGGTACTTCTGGTCTACCGCGTCTATGTTTCCATTTGCATTCGGCCGGCGTCGCGACAATCCATAGGCCACAAGTGGAGCGGTAAACCAGAGAACCAAGATCGGCAATGCGATCCAAAATGAGCGTTGGTCCGAGAAAGCACCGATGACTACCGCAATGACAGGGCTTGCCCACAAATAGACCAGCATGCTTGGCAGAGAGCCTTTGTTGGCCATCTCGACCGCTTGAGCTGTTTGCCACTGTAAGAGATTCTTGCGACTCACATTCATGCGATACAGTGTTCGGGTAATTGCATCAAGCATTTGTTGAGCCTTGTGACCGGTGAAAATCAGGTCAGAGAAAGCCAATATCAGATTGTGTTGGAACGCGCGGGTCAGTGACATCGCGTGGTCCGTAAATCGAATCTGACGCGGCTTGTGGAGTATTCCGTAGATTGCATGTAGCAAGATCGGAACGAAGAAAATCGTCAAGATTGCCAACACGGCCCAATGCGAGCGATTGGATAAAAATACCACCGCCAGTCCAAGCAATAGGACAATCGCAGGTGGCACGACCGAGCGACGAATGTTGTCGAAGATCTTCCACTTGGAAAGCGCGTTGATTGGGTTGGCTCGCGTACCATTCTCTGTGCGGACGCGCGAAAACAACCACGGCAGAATCTGCCAATCTCCGCGTACCCAACGATGTATGCGCTTTGCATCACCATCATATCGGCTGGGGTAACCATCGAAGACTTCGATATCGCTTGTCATGGCGACCCGCGTGTGTGCTCCTTCAATCAAATCATGCGACAAAATCGCATTTTCCGGGAAAGCACCTTGCAAGGCATGCTCAAATGTCTTCAAGTCGTATATGCCTTTCCCGGTAAAACTTCCTTCCTGGAACAAGTCTTGATAAACGTCTGACGCCGCCGTTACATAAGGACTAACACCCGCGCCGGAGGAATGCAAAGCGGCAAAAGTTGATGTCATGCGAGACTGCAGATCGATACTTACGCGCGGTTGCAAGACAACGTAGCCTCTTTCCACTCGACGTTCGGATTCGTTCCACACAGGCCGATTTAATGGATGAGCTAACGTGCCAATTAGCTTTAGGGCTGCGCCATGCGGCAACTGCGTGTCTGCATCCAACGTGATTACAAAGGGGGCGGCGTTGGAGCCTTGGAAATTCGCCATCGCCTCAAGATCGCCTTCAGCCAGTAAATAGTCGATGCTCGGATCGCCTAACAGCCATCGCCCAAACTCCATCAGCTTGCCGCGTTTGCGTTCCCACCCCATCCACTTTCCTTCTTGAGCGTTGTAACTACGTTTGCGATGGAAAACGTAGAATGGCCCTTTTCCATGAGTGCCGTATCGATGGTTCAGCAATTGTAAGCGTTCAACGGCGGCCTTAAGTATCGTTTCATCGGCTTTTGTGGTCTCGCTATCCGCATCCGCAAAATCGGTCAGCAATGCGAAACGGAGACTCGGGATGCCGTTCGAAAGATAGTGATTCTCCAAACGCCGCATCATGATGTCGACTTCGGCAAGTGACCCAAACAAACAAGGTACCACCGCCATCGTGGGATGTTGCGCCGGGATGCCTTCTTCGAGCTCCAACTTTGGTATTGTTTGTGGCGGCAACACAAGCGTGAATAGCCAGTTACCAATCTGCATCGCTAGTTCCGTTAACGCGACTCCACAAGCTGCCATGACCGATAGAAATACAAGCCATGTTCCATCAGCGGACGCAAACAAGCTGCCAAAAAACATCATGGCGATCAGCCAAAGTCCACCCATTACGAAAAAATACGCAGAGAACGGCTTGGCCTGCAGGAAACGAACGAGTTTCTCTCGCACGATGGGCTCATAACGTAGTTTGTTCTCAAGCTGCCCCAATCCTTTGTCGATCAGCCAGTAACCGACATGGGATTCAATGGCACAATCCGAATGAGTGACCCCTTTATGGTGCTTGCAAATATCAATGACGATCTCAGCAACTTCGTGGTCCTTGTACTCTGTTCGCTTGGAAAGATTCTCCACGGAATTTCGATATCGATTGCGAGTGGTTTGATCGCAAAGTGAATAAATCCCCGCCGGGTCCTTGCGTAAGGTCTTTTCAGCCACGCAGTGGTCTTCAAAAAAAGTGGCCCAATCAATGACCGACATCAGTCGCATGCTAGTGATGGTATTGGCAAAGGAAACCTGCGACCTAGCCACACTCTGATGTTGCAGTTTTTCAAGATCTGATAGTTTCCATCCCACGTCATTTAGTCGACTGTGCAGCAGGCTAAGCAAACGTGAGGCATCCATTCCCGAAATCTGCTCGACTTGCAGTGCGATCCAAATCGCGCTTTGCATCAGTTTGGAGGGATCGATATCCATACGGTCTGTACGTTGGAAACGTTCGACGACACGCTGGGCATAGCGGTGCGATTGCTGGATGAGCCACAGTTGTTCGGCCAGTCGGCGCAGACGCTCCACCAGTGTAATGCGAAGCATAATGGGAAAGGCCCACATCTCGCCAATCGATAACGTGCTTGCCGATTGATAACTGTCTAGAAACTGCGACAGGGAGTCTTCGTCGAGTGCCGAGTCTAGCTTCGTGACCAGTTCATGCGCAAGGAGGTAGACGCGAGGTTCGCCTCCTTTAATGCGTGGAAGTTCGTCCAAGTACGTCGGCGGAAGGTCGTTGTCAATCTCAAGCAGTTGTTCCTCGATCACAAAGTAGTTATCCAGAATCCAATCTGCTTCCGCTGGCACGTAGTTTCCCTGCTGCGCGGCTTGCCGAAAAGTCCGATTCAAGAACCTTAATCGCTCAGCATTATCTCGGAACCGGCGAATTAGCGCACGCCCGTCCCGACGCTTGCGAGGCTGCTCGATGTCAAGATCCGTAGCCAAGCTCTTGGCGTGGCTGCAGAGTTGCTCCGTGCTGATGGTTTGTGAAGAAACAAGCTCGTGGGGATGAGCGGACGAATTCGGTGTTGTCGGATGCATGCAAAGATAAGCGATGGAGACCTCAAGTTGAACAGTGCCCGATTGTTATAATTGCGATCCGCAAAAGATCCTATATGCATTAGACGGACATCTTTTTTAGGAACGTGCGTAGCCGCAAGAGCCGGAGAGTTGTTATAAGAGCAGTACAAGCTTGCAAGTCTGTCCTCTTTCTTCTGTGACGTGTGGAGTCACACAGCGAGAAATCATTTGCGTTCGACACTTTTCTACATCCCTCACGAAATTGGTCCGCTGCCTGTTTTTGGCATGGGCTGGCTATTGCTAGCTCTTGTGTTGGCATGGGTAGCCACGCGGATCGTGGCCTGGACAAAACATCGTTTGGACTGGACTTCCGCGTTGGGCGTTTGGGGATTTATTGCGGCCGCAGTGGTCTTTGTGCTGCCATTACTGGAAACGAAAATCACCTTTGCCGACAAAACAAGCATGACGCTGGGGCTCCCCATTCGCGGCTACGGATTAATGTTGCTCAGTGGCGTGGTCGCTGGAAGCTACTGGACTTACCGCCGCGGTCAGCCTTTTGGAATCGATCTAGATATTCTGTTTAGCTTGGCTTTTTGGGGCATGATCGGAGGCATTGGCGGCGCGAGGCTCTTTTACGTTGTGCAAAAGTGGGAGGAGTTTGAAGCTAGCACTCTGGCGGGAAGATTGGCCGAGGCCCTGCGCTTTACCGAAGGCGGGCTGGTGGTTTACGGTGGGATGATCGGCGGACTGCTGACCACTGGATTGTGGTGCTATCTTCGAGGGCGATCTTATCTCATGCTTGCGGATATCGTCACGCCGCCTTTTCTTTTAGGGCTTGCGCTTGGTCGCATCGGATGTTTGTTTAATGGTTGCTGTTACGGCGGAGTTTGTATGCAGGACTTGCCTGCGATTGTCTTTCCGCCAGGTTCGCCGCCTTATATGGATCAGTTGGAAACGGGTGCCTTATTAGATGCCAAACTCAAGCGATCCAAAACTAGTTTTGTCGCAGAATCGGTCCAGCCCGACGGTTGGGCCGCAAAACAAGGCATCATGCCGGGTAACCAGTTAGCTTTCGAAAGCTATCCCAACCTACAAAGTCCTGCAAGTCCACCCGAGGTGGTCGTTGTGTACACTAATTCGGGCGGAGTTCATCGAAGCATACTGCCTAAGCGAAGTCTGCCGGTCCATCCATCGCAGGTGTATGCTGCCGTGAATGCATTCTTGTTGTGCGGGGTGTTAGCCAGCGTCGCTCTGTATTATGCTCGTCGTGGCTACATCTTCGGAATGGGGCTTGTCCTTTATGGTTTCAGTCGCATTATCGAAGAATTTATCCGCATAGATGAAGCGGGACAGTTTGGAACGACCTTCAGTATCGGTCAGTGGGTCAGTTTTGCTGGTATCCTAGTTGGCGTCGCGCTGTTGTTGCTAAGTGCCCAGCGAGCTCGAAAGGACGCCAGCTCCCGATTAGCTGTTATTTCTGGAAACCCAACGAATCCATCTTGAACGGCAGGTTCCAAATCGTCTACAACAGTTGCGGTCAGCATAGCCGCAACCGTATCGACCCAACACTCTAGTTACGCCAATCAACAACGACATGATTGATATTAAGTCGATTGCCGAAATGCAAATCTCCACGACAGCACTTTGGCATCAGTCACCCTATGAAAACAGTCTCGCTGGCATCATGGCGATCGCATGTCAGCAGCACCGCTACAATTACGATCTATGGCACGAAGAGGATATCGCTCGCAGCAAAGAGGTGTCAGATACGCAAATCGCTAATGTAAAACGAGCGATTGATAAACTGAATCAACAGCGGAATGATTGGATCGAAAAGTTCGATGACTTTCTATCTGTCTTAGTATCGGAGCGTGGAATTCAAGCTGCACCGAATGCTAGACAAAACTCAGAAACACCTGGTTCAATCGTAGATCGTATGTCGATCATGGCGTTGCGAATCTACCATTTGGAAGAACAATTGCAGCGCACCGACTGCGATGAGGATCATCGCGAGAAAGTCGCAAACCGGCTAGCGATCTGCCGATTGCAGCGCGAAGATCTTCAAACATGTTTTATGGAACTGATAGCGGATATCGAAGCGGGCGTCAAACGCCACCGCACGTATCGGCAGTTCAAGATGTACAACGATCCGACAATGAATCCTTACTTGTACAAGCAGCAGCTTCGCCAGTCGGCTTAGTTCCTTGGTAATTCTGGAAAACTTAAAAGCAGGATAGAAAAATGCGACGGATTGCAGTGCTGAATCAAAAAGGGGGCGTAGGCAAGACCACGACTTCGGTAAATCTTGCTGCAGCGCTTTCTGACTGTGGTCAAAAGGTGTGCGTGATCGATCTCGATCCGCAGGCTCATGCGTCTTTGCATTTAGGAGTCGTCGCACATAGCGATAATTCGATTTATGAAGTGCTGTGTGGGAACGCATCGATCGACTCGGTGCGCCAACAAATTAATGAGCGTTTGTTTGTTGTCCCTGCCAGTTTAGATCTGGCAGGAGCGGAGTTGGAATTAGCAAATGAAGTTGGACGCGAGACGATCTTGAAAGACCGTCTCGAAGAATCGAGTGAAGAGTATGACTTCATGATTTTTGACTGTCCGCCATCGTTGGGCGTGCTGACTTTGAATGCGTTGACGGCGGTCGATGAAGTCTTCTTGCCGTTGCAGCCTCACTTTCTCGCTCTGCACGGGCTCAGCAAGTTGTTGCGGACCATCGAAATTGTTGCCAAGCGACTTAATGGCCAACTTCGTTTGAGCGGTATTGTCTTGTGCATGTATGAAACGGCAACAAGGCTGGCTGCAGAAGTAACCAAAGATGTTGCTGAGTTCATCGAGCATCAATCGGCGAACTCTTCCACTTGGGCTGATGCACGATTCTTTGAAACCAAGATTCGTCGCAACATCCGTCTAGCGGAAGCTCCTAGCTTCGGCCAGTCTATTTTCGCATACGCACCAACATCGCACGGCGCAGAAGACTACCTAGCGTTAGCCTATGAAGTTCTTGCGCAATCTTCTGGCACGACTTCGACGTTCCTGCAATCGGAAACCGATGCTAGCCTACGCATGTCTTCACCGATCAACGCGTCGTAAGTCATTGTGTTGTTTGCACATTGCGTGTCGGAAGGTAAGCGTTTCTCACGCATTGCAGTTCGAACGGCTTTACTCCAGATTCACTTGCCGGAGCAAGCTTGCACGGCCGGCAGCGTCAATCAGATTCGCTAACAATGTTGAGCGAGAATCTTGCTTGGTAAAGTGCAGTTCCAGATAAGGCCGCGCGGGATTGTTGCCGTCCAAATTGCGTTGCGGTCGCGTATCGGGTAAAGCGATTGATTCGAAATCATCTAGCAGCGGTTCGCTAGATTCCAAATGATGGACGACCAGCATCTTGCCTCGCGCCGATGCCTCAATTCCGGCTAACGTTTGCAGCATCGACCTTTCTAAATCTGAATCCCCAGTTTCAACACTAGCTTGCCGGTAAGCCTGACTAGAAAAATACACGATGCGGATCTTTGCGCTCGAACCATGAATAGAAGCGTAGAAGCGATCGCGATTTGAAGGTTCATCCAACGATGATGAATCTAGATTCCAGAGCTCTACGTCACGGCCTAATGTTAAACTTTGCAGCGATGGCTGCTGGTGGTTTGTGGGAGCGAACTTTGGAACCAAAACAGTTGGTACACGACGATTGAATTCAATCGTCGTTGGCAAACCCAGGTACTGTTGAAGTGCGAGCCGGTCTTGCTCTTGAAGGGAAGCTTGGCTTTCAATTGCCAATAAATAGTCCGTTTTGCGATTGAGCATGTTGCTATGTGCTTGAAAGCCAAACGGCCCGTCTCGCTGTTGAAAATTCCAGGGCGTGGACTGCAATGCAAGTTTGAAAACCGATGGGTCCGATAAAGCAGGAAGACTTCGAAACTCACCAGCCAATTGAGACTTGCTATTGTCTGCGTTATCAGCAGACCGCACCTCGACTCGGATTTCATATCGCGTGTCAGGTAGCAAAGTCTGGAGTTCAAACTGGGTCGTAAAGTCAGTATCCGCCTTGCAAACAGCCCAGTCCGTCTCCTGCCAACTCGCATTGGTCGAACGATACAGAACCCGGGCCAATGCCGGTGTGCCTGGCACTGCAAAGGCGATTGGTGTTTGGCGAAACATCGTTCCAAAATCCCTTTGATTATCTCCCTCTAGCCAAACGTCCCTTATCGAAGGTAAGTCACCTAGGTTGGGTAGTGGCCACTGCGTCGAGCGGACTTTGACAGCGAACGTTTGGTCAGGGAGATACTCCATTTGAAAACCGCTAGCTAGATATGGGCCCACAGGCCTCGCTGCGTGGGAAGAAGCTGGCAAGCTCTTTAGCTCAAGTCGTTGCACCGGAAATGCAGACTCAATCGCTGTGGTCAATTCAACTATCGATGTGATGCGATGAAAGCCAGGCAGAACGACTCCATCCGTCAAACTTTTTGCAGGGTGATTAACGTAAATCTTGATGGGATCGAGTTGTCCATCTTTGGAGTCAGCTTGAGCCGCTAGGAGCATGGCAAGGATCGCATGCTGATCCGATCCAGCAATGGCCATGCTGGGTGTCTTTAGCGTTGCAGTAAGCGCCTGATAGGCTCTCTGGAGAGCCTGTAGATGCAATGTCTCGGGAGACAAGCCCAGCAGATAAAACTGGCGTAAATATTGAACTCGCTTTTTCGAATCATCGTTTTTACGAAAGGCGCTCGCAGGCGTTGAATGAACAAAGTAATGGAATGAATCAGGAAACGCGTCAAGCCAAAGTTTTAGGGTTTCGTCGTCAAACAAGCTCTCTAAATTTGTTAGATGCACCGGCGTGGTTAGTTGATCCGTTTGCAGCACGGTCGGAGCTGTCGAATCGCGACCAATTCCAATCAAGTAGTCTTCGCCTCCAGGAATTTGGAAGACTTGAAGCTGGTACTGGCCTAACTGCCGCTCGCTCAACAAAGTAGTTTGCTGTGAAGGCTGGTTGGAATCAGAAACAATGCGATAGCGTTTCAGCCAGGGTAAAACGTCACTTTGAAAGCTCGCTAGTGAGCTCGCTGGGTTTGCAACTCGGAGCGGTAAAGCGAAATAGCTTGGCAGTGATGTGACCGTTTCATCTTGTGGGATCGACGTTGAAAAAACCGACAAGGCCGCAGGCTCCAGATCCTTGGTGGCAGCCTTTTCGATCACGGGAACTTCTCCCGTCAGATGAGTCAGCAGCCATTTGAATGCGCCGACTTGCAGTTCTTGGGTATCTTGGTGAGGCCCGGGTGTGATTAAAAGACCGTAATTCTTTGACGATTGCAGATTGCTGTAGTGCTTCTGCAGTTGGTTGTGGATTCGCATGACGCCGTCCAAAGGAAAGATGGAATCATTATCGGAATTGGCTAGCAACAATGCTCTGGGCGCAACCAAAGCTGCTAGCTTGCCATAATCCCAGCCGTAGTAGTTCACGAAGTACATGCAGTCGCAATGACCATTCACGCATCGATCATTGACATGATTGCGCAAGTCGGTGATTCCAGCGACGGGTACGGCTACTTTGATGCGATCGTCTAAAGCTGCTGTAAACCAACTGTAGGCCCCACCGCCACTGCGCCCGGTGATGCCAATTTTCGTCTTGTCTACATACGGAAGTGTTTCCAATAAGTCGATGGCGCGCATGGCGTTCCATGTTTCGACGCCAGCAGGCGTGTACCCACGGTTGATCCAGTCCCAGCGTCCCAAGCGGTAGGTTCCATGATGCTCGCCATGCAATTCGCCTAATTGGATCGTATCGATGGTCAAGCATACAATTCCATGACGCGCGAACCAAAGCCCGTGATGATGGTAACCCGTTTTGTTTCCAAGCAGTCGTCCGTTGGCTGTGTTCTTTGAATGGCCACAAACATATAAAACTGCTGGCCAACCTTCGCTGGGCGGTGACGCAGCAGGTTTGTATAAATTCGCGGTTACGTACAATCCGGGCAGAGATTGGTAATGTAGTTTGTCGATTTGAACTTGTTCAGTTGCCAAGCTGCCGGTGATCGTCAATTGCATCGGATCGCGAGGAAGATCGGAGGAGATACCAAGCATCTCTCGGAGTTCCGATCGCCACTGCTGCTGAATCTGCGACCAGTTCTCTGGATTAACGCCAGCGAGTTCTGCTGCCGTTTGTTGCTCGATTTGTTCCACTTGCGCAGCGAAGAAGCGTTCCAGGCTGTCTTCCTGCGCAGCCGACTGAACACACAATAAGTTGAGTGCCAAGACAAAACATAGCAACCAAATATAGGGACGGTCGCCCGTGTGGGCAGGATTAGCAATCGCCATGACGCGAGCTCCAAGGTGGGGAAGTGGTGGAGGTGGGAGGGGGGCTTAAACGGCCGCTAGGGCCTTGCTCGGTTCATGAGTAACTGGGTTTCAGCATCAAACTTTATTTTGAAGTCCAGCAATCACGGTTTCAAGGAACTCACGAGCGCGGCGGGCAAGTACGTCGATGGCTTCTGCGGATGTCGGCCGCGGAACCAGCGGAGCGGAAATGTTCTCGTAAGCCAGTGGCAGAGAGCGGCCTGTGAAGGCAAAAGGCTCTAACAAGCGGTAATGATCGATCTCGCCAAAGCCAGGGCCGCAGTCTTGATCTTGGGGCCAGTTGCGATGGTCTTTGATGCAGAAACTGCGGATTTCTTCTTTGCATCGTTGGACATCTTCGATTGGGTCCAGGTTCAAGTAATCCATAACGTTCCCTGCGTCATAATTGACCCATACATTCGGATCGTTGACCTCACGGATGATTTCGTCGCAAGCTTGTCCTGTTCCTGTGTCACCACCATGTTGTTTGACCACTAAGGTAACGTTGTAGTCTCGAGCAATGGGGCCTAATTCTCGAAAACGCTGGACCCATAGATCGCGGTTGCCACCTTCCGTGTGTCCAAAAGTCAATACTTGCTGGATGCCAGCGGCTGCCGCTTGTTGAAATCGTTGCTTCAAAACCTTTATTGCCAGCGGCGCTTCGGGATATATCGTGGAAAACATCATAATGGGCTGCAAGCCCAAGTCGCGGCATTGCGAGGCTAGTGCTTTGGCAGCAGCGGGAGACGCATCCTCTGGCATCACTGGAATCTGCTGGCCATTTTCTTCGCGGTGTGATACCCCCCAAGCGACGAAAGTGAACCCGGCTGCTTGGATACCTTGTAACGCGCGTTGCAAAGGGAACGCGCTGTACGGAAGCGTCATGCAGGCGTGCTGAAAGATGGTAGCCGCGTTTGCTGAATTTTCACGATCTTGGTTTTCGAGTTGGCTTGCTGCAAAACAATTCGAAGCTAAAGGCTTAAGCGATAGTGTTGCAGCGGTCGATAAGCCTGTCGCTAACAAACAACGCCTATCGAGCGATCGAGTGGACTGCATTGATTCAATCTTGCTTGGGTGCATCGCTGTGTTCTGAAAGTTAGCGGATAGAGAATGGTTAAGCTAATTAGCTAAACGTACTTCGTAACTCCTGGAACGGCAATCGCGGGTTCTGCAAGTTCGCCCCACTCATATTTGGGCGGGGTCAGGTCTTCACGCGAGTTCCACGCCATATCCCATGTGATCTCCTGCCCGGTATATGTGGCCATGCGTCCCATGATTGCCAATAGCGTACTTTTAGCCATGTACTCGCCATTATTGATGGGTTTGCCAGATCGGATACTGGCAAATAATTCGTCATGTTCTACCTGATAGCAGCTTTTCTCGTCACCGTCATAGGTCCAATCGTAGGCACCTGTCAAACTAACGCCCCGAGAACGTTCCGTTAAACGAGCGGACCCTGCCGAGCCTAAAATGTCGACGCTGATATCGCTCTTGCAGCCTTCAATCTGTCGCGTGTTACTCACCAGCCTTGCTCCATTGGCATACTCATAGACGACGCTGTGATGGTCATAGATGTTGCCATACTCTGGTCCCTTACGGACTTCGCGGCCTCCCATGCCAATTGCTTTGATCGGATACTCATCTCGCATCGCCCATGCGCACAGGTCTAGATTGTGTACATGCTGTTCGACGTTGAAGTCGCCGGAGAGCCAAGTAAAGTAGTACCAATTTTGCATTTGCCAATGCATGTCGGTCCACTCTGGTTTGCGGGGCTTTACCCAAATTGGACCGCGATAATCGTTGGCCAGTAGCGTGCGGATTTCACCGATGGCACCTGACTGGATACGGTCAATCGCGGCTCGGTATGGGTAGTGGTATCGCAGGCAGAGCCCCGAAACGACAGCGAGGTTTTTTCGTTTCGCCTCCTCGCAGCTTTTCAATACGGAATGAACCCCTTGTGCGTCGACAGCGCATGGCTTCTCTGCAAAGACATGCTTGCCCGCTGCGACGGCGGCCTGCAAATGCAAAGGGCGGAAATGAGGCGGCGTGGCAAGCAAGACGACGTCTACCCCACTGTCGATCACATGTTGGTACGCGTCAAAGCCAATGAATTGCCTCTCCGCAGGGACATCGATTTTCACTGCCAATTCTTTGTTACGCTGCAGCACCTTCAAGCTTTGCTGCAATCGCTCCTCAAACATATCACCCACTGCGGTGAGTTGTACATGGGCATCGGCCATCAATGCTTCTGTGGCAGCACCCGAACCACGCCCTCCACAGCCGATCAGCCCTACCTTGATGACGTCGCTGCCAGCAGCGTGCACGGCGGGTGAGTGTAAGGCCGAGCTGGCTACAGTTCCCGCCGCAGCCATAGTGGCTGAAGCAAAAGTGCGTCGGTTAGTTGTCTGCTGTTGATCAAACTGTGATGCCATCCAGCGCGTCCCTCGTCTTGCGATTTGAATCTCATTATCTTCAGCCATTGACGACCATTTTAACAACGTCGACGCCGCGGTGTTGTGTCGAGACGCATGGAATGGAAAAAGAGTCGGGCTAACTAAAGCGTCGGGCCAGCCACCGGCTAGGCGTTGGGGACCATCGCAAGGATCACTTCATCTCCCAGGTCCCGCAACCACTGCCGCACACGCTGATCAAACGCTTCAGGGGATTCGAGCCCGACTACCTGCCACACCAGGGGTGTCTCCAGAATCCGAGCACGGATTGCATAAAACTGGCCAAGGATCTCACTTTGTGTGAGATCGGCAGTCGTCACTGCCGTCAAATTGAGCTTACTGACCTCTGCGCTGCCTGACGCTTCTGCAGCGTTTAGCCGTTGGAGTCGTCGACCAGTCGCGGCGTATCGTTGAGCGTCAATGAAAACGCGCCGTAACTCCTGCTGCGAATTGAATTGAAAAACAGGATCCTGGTTCCAATACAAACTGAGTTGGCCCGCGCGACGAAAGCCCACAAAAAGCTCATGCTCACCAACCATCGTCTGGCCACGCACGGGCATTTGGACGCCATCTCGTAGCAAGTCCTCTCGATCGGTGACGTTCTTCGCCATTGGGGGCTAATCGCGGTTTTCTGAGAAAGTGGATACTTGCCGAACCGATATCGACAAAGTCCACATGGAGACAAGAGACTACTTGCTGAAGTTAACGCGAACCATGGTTTGATTGCCTAGCGGGCCAAAGAAGCTTGGACCCAAGGCCGAATCATTCTCGTTGCAACCCGCTTTTAATTCGCCATTTTCGTTGAGATAAGGGTGATTCAACATCTCGATGCTAGGTCCACACACTCGCAGTACCACTCGCCCATCTTCGTATAGGATGTTGCAACGGTTAAGGCCATGGTTGCTCCAGTCCAACTTGTTATCAATAATCCGAGGCGAATCGCCTAAGATTGCAAAGTTGGGCCGGGATAGATACCGAGGCATCCTGTATTGACCCTGAGAAACAACACCCAAGTTGTAGGCGTACGATCCGCCAATCCAACGTTTCCAAACCTCCAACTCCTCTAAGTCCGCTAGCATCAATTGCCTTAGCGAAGGCAATGAGCGAACCGAAGTCGCATTCATTGCCACCGACTGCATCTGGGAGTTAGGACACAGCAGCGAGTCGTCGTCGGTGAGCAGTTTTTGGTCGTTCAGTTTTGGTGCATAGATGCCAGCAAACGAAAAAGGCCCGTCGATGTCCAGCTCTGGGGCAACTTGCCGGCTTCCATGAAATGCGTAATCCTGAATCGCGTGACCGAGATTCATCAGTTGGTAAGCACATCGATTCTGGCGAGCTTGTTCACGGGCCAATTGGGTGTTGGAGAGAATGACCACTCCAAAGACGAGGATGCAGACAGCTACAGTTGATAGTTCTAAGGCGCTGCGAAACAGACATGCACCGCCGCGGTCAATCGTTTCCGATGGCGACATAGCACCCAAGAGTTTGGTGCGATCGCAAAATTTGGCCCAACGGGAAGGTTTCGATAGTTCGTTACGAAGCCCTTGGTTTTGGATGGCCTGCATCGTGATGGACGCAAGGTCACCGCGTGGTTCCGGAACGTCGTCAGAGGCGGAGTCGAGCAAGCCTTGGAAATCCTCGCTCAGCCGGTCTAACCGCTGGCGAACGGAAGGATCCGCAGCAATTGCTTCTTCGATAAGAAGCAACTCGTCAGGATCTAGGCTATTGAGTAGATAGCCTAACAATAGCGTTTCGTCGATTCGAGGTCGATTCACTTTGAAAACGAATCAAGAGGGCTGTTCGGGTAACTGATCAGGATACATACGACGCCAAGCGTCATTTAGTTTGATCATAGCATTAAATACCCGGCTTTTCACTGTCCCAATAGGAATATTCAAAGCCTCGCTCACATCCGCATACTTCATCCCTTGGAAGTAAACCATGTTGAGCAGTTGCTGTGTGTTTTCGCTCATCTGCGAGATGACATCGCGGACTCGTTGGGCGGTTTCTTGCTTGCTGATCTCGATGGAAGGGTCCATTTCGCGAGACTCAAGCTGTTCTGCGCCCGACCATTCGCGGCCAGCGCTGCTGCTGCTGTCCAGCGGAGCGTCCAGCGAGACCGCTTGACGCCTTCGGTGGTACCGCTTCAGATCGATTGTTTTATTGACTGCGACCGCGTAGAGCCAAGGCCGGAAACGTCGGCCGGGCTGGAAAGTCTCCAGCCGGTCGTGGACAGTGATAAACGTCGCTTGGAACGCGTCTTCTGCCAATTCAGGATCGCCAATGTAGCGAGCTAGATATGCGTACAGTTCCCTTTGGTATCTGCGAACAAGAATCTCAAAAGCTTCCGCGCTGGATGAGTTTCGGAATAGTTCTACCAACTCTTCGTCTGCCAAATCTTGAAGACAGACATCTGTTTGGTGAGCGATTTGGTTGTCTTTGAGTTTGTGCATTTGTCAGATCAGTTCGTAAAAAAGGTTACCGCTTGGGCTGTCAACCTGACGTTGAAGATTCGCAGAACAATCAACCGCAAAGTCTGGGCCGAAAGACGAAAAAGCAACGCTCAACCGATTGGGGCGTGTAAAAGACTCGTTCAACGCCGTTTCCGACAAAGTTAGCCAGCAAATCCGAGTCTGACTTTTCAACTTTTCTTCAAAAGCCATTGTAACATCTTCCTCCCTGAACTGCTAAACGGCAACAATTGTAACCTCTGATCACCCTCCCAAGAAATACCGTTTGCAAGCGGTAAACCCAGCGAAGGCTGCGCAGAAACCTCTGTTCTCCTGCTGGCGCTACGTTCCGCAGTCTCTTGCGGTTTTAAGGATTGGCTAGATTTTTTCGGTTTTTTCGGTTTCCCAATCAATCTGCCAGAAAAAAGTTGGCACCGGATGCGATGGTGCGTGACGGAATGACGAAATAAATGAAGTGGCTCATCAAGGGCACACTCGAGATCAAAATGATTTCGGAACCATTCGCGAAAGCGATCTTGGCCAACGCTGCCAAAATCTGGACAGGAGTTTCGCGGGAGATCCCACAGGCCAGCCCACCACCCGCCTTCGGGCCGCTGCCAAACCAGCAGTCGGTCTTGAGCGTCCCGCAATGCGACGGCAATCTCGAAATGGTCCACGAACTGTTTCTTAGGCTTGGCGACAGGAATCTGATCCTGCAACCGATGTTTGTACGTCGGGCACTGCGAGTTGACCGGACAAATAAGGCAACTGGGGTTTTTCGGTTTGCAGATCATGGACCCTAAATCCATCACGGCATGGTTGACCAAACCGGGTTGCTTCTTGGGCAGGATCGCAGTTGCGAATTGCCACAATTGCTGCTGGCTGGCGGACGCTGCAACTGGAGCTTCTAACTTGAGCAAGCGAGCGTACAAACGTTGTGTGTTCGCTTCTACGATCGGCTGAGCTTGGTCGAACGCAAAAGAGGTGATGGCACCTGCGGTATAACGGCCGATACCGGGCAGTTGCAGAACTGCTTCAAGACTATCTGGAAACACTCCATGGTGGACTGCCATCACATGCTGAGCTGCTTGGTGCAGTGAACGAGCGCGGCGATAATAGCCCAATCCTTCCCAGTGTGATAACACTTCGGTTTCGGAGGCCGCTGCCAAGGTCGCAATGTCAGGGAACCGCTGGAGGAATCGGTGATAGTAAGGGATGACGGTTGACGTCTGCGTTTGCTGTAGCATGATTTCGCTGACCAGCACGCGATAAGGGTCATTAGTTTGACGCCAAGGCAGATCTCTGCCATGACCGCAATACCACGCAAGCAAGCGCGCCCGGAAGCTGGTTAACCAAGCTTTGTCGATCCAATCCGGAAGAGGGGGGGCGATCGTCGACGAACTCTGCAGGCGGATTGGTCGGCTCAATTTTCAATCCCGCGCAAGAACAGCGTTGGCACTAGTCAAATGTCCCTGAGGGTGCATTTTAGTCTTGCATCCCCAGAGTCACTTCGGTGGTCATCAAGTGCCACACGATACTGGGTTTCCCAGAGTCGTTTAATTGCATGATTGGTCTTTCGAAAACGACTTGCACGGATTCATTAGGAGCGTACTTGGCCAACTCGTTTCGCAGGTCGTCAAATTTGGTGATGGAAGCGTCATTAATCAAGATGATTCGATCGTCGGCGCGCAAGTCCGCCAGTGCAGCGCCGCTGGAAGGCAGGACGTTGCCAATCACGTTGGAGTTGGGTTGGCTGGCCATGATGCCTAGAAAACCTCCTCGTCCATGGATAAATTCCAACCCTTCTAACTGCTCGCCTAATTCTTCAAGCGCTTTTGGATCAAGATCGGTTCCGAACAATCGCAGGCTTCTGGATACAGGCAGGTCCGCAAGTACAGAAATGGAAGCTGAGTCAAGATGCGTGTAGATGAACTCTAGTGTTTCGAGGTTGCGGATGTTGGCCAGCAACTCGACATCTTCTGTCGTCATTTGAACATCACGCAGTTGAAGCACTCGTAGGTTCGGCAATGACACAATGTGTTTTAGTGCTTGGCTGTTGATCAACTTGCCACGTGCATGCACCATGTCAACATCGACCAGCCATCGCAAGCTTTCGAGCGAATCTGAACTGCCTCGATAATTGTCATCTAATCTCAACAGATACCGATTGAGCGCTTGGGCGGTAACGATTTGAATTGAATCTCGTCCAATGAAAGCCCCTTGGCGGCGCAAACGCTGCGTCACTTCTACCGAGTGCTCAAGCGTAAGTTCGGTCAATAGGTTTTGAGCGCGGATCGCGGTCACCGTGGAAGCGCTTCGAGACAGCTTTTGTAGGCCGTGCATCGCTTCTTTGCCTAAAGAGGAATCGGGATCGTTGGCCCACATCGAGAGCAGTCTTAGCATTCGCAGTGAGGCTTCAGGAAGAGCTTGTCCAGACTCCGATCTTTCTTGCAGCAAGTTTTCGATGACTAAGGGAACCGCCTCGTTGGGGTATTTGAGCAGCATCTCGGTGGCGGCTTCGCGACTGGCGTACGAGGTAGCATCCAGCTTTTGTATTTCCGCCTGCAGTGCTTCGACCGCGGATTGATCTGCTTGCTGAGCGTAACTGCAAGCAAAATCGGTTTGCCAGGCCCATCCGAAGCTGAACAGGACTGCGACCAAACGAGCCGTGATACCCATCCTCATGCTTCTGCAGCAACTGCTTGCCTGTATGCTGAATCGTACGATGATCGTCTCCAAGAGTCTGCGTCGAACGTCGAACATGATGGGATGTTTGGTTGAAGGCATTCCGGGTACAGCGTTAAAATTTAACACTTTTGCTGGATTTGTCGACAACTTGCACTCCGACGCCGTATTTCCGCAACAGCGAGCGTTCACGGCGGAAAAAGTAACGCCTGCAACGATTGGAAGACAAGCTTGATAAAAACCGGTTACAAAACGCGAAATTGACGCTGGCAAGGAAGGCTTGCTAATCCGATGAACAGAACGTCTGGCTGTGGGTGAACGGATCGCCCTCAAACTAAGAATCATCAGCGAATGTCGGAGTTGCATTCGCCAACCAATAAATGTCAGCGGATGACAGGCAGGGATGCTCGCCCCGTAGATCGCATGGTAGCGACTTGGGGCGATCTGCCGCAACACACGCACGGAGGGTATTGCTGTGAAGAAAGTCTTTTTGCCTGGAATGATTACCGCGGCCATGTCGCTGGCATTTACTGGGGCATCGGTATTTGGCCAGTCAATGGGCTACAACAACGGTTTAACTGGAAGTGCATACCCTGTCCAGACGGGCGGAGCACCCGTCGGACAGCAGTACTTCCACACGACTGGGACAACCATTGGTACGGGCGTGCAGTCACGTCTAGCTCAAAACGCTAATGGGGCAGTCGGTAGCAACCATGTGCATATACCGCCTGGAAATTACAGTGTTGGAGAGAGCGTCAACGGACAAATCCAGTCCGCACTGCCAGCACCAAACGGCTATCAAAATCAAACGGTATATCCTAACCAAGGGACGGTCCAAGCATCCGGGACCACCCAGCAATATGCGCCAATTCCCCAGCCTCAAGTCCAGAACCTTCCGCATAGCTACGGGTATGAAGGTGGCTTTGCCGTGCAGGACTCTGGGGCAGGTTGTGCCAGTTGTGGTACGGGGCAGCCAGCGTACGGAATGGCCCCCAGCTATTCTCCAGTTCCATCCTTTGGTTACGGTGCTGCTCCTGGTTGCGGACCAGCTCCAACACAGCTCGTTCAAACAGTTGTGAATCCGAAGCCTTGGATTTTCGGTGCCAACGCATTGCTCTTCAGCAGAATCGATGACGAGTACGTGCGATTCGCTTCGGACAGTAACATGCCATCGCGCTCGTTGCTATCGACCAACGACGTCGACTTCGGACATGCTGGCGGTTACGAACTGTTCGGCGGAAGATACTTCGGTTGTGGTCGATATGCGGTTATCGCAAACTACTGGACGCTTTTTGCTGACCCGCAGATGGCTCAGTATGATTCCATGCCAGGTGTGAATCAGCGGACGAATGTGCCCTTCACCACTCGCAGCATGGTTGACCCGAACGTTTATTACGGGATCGAATTGCCCACTTCCAACGTATACTCGCGATACGATGGAACGTTCTCGCAACGTGTTCGACGCGACCAAGACTTCCAAAACTTCGAGCTGAACTTCTTCTCGTTTGCGTTGGGTGGAGCGGCTCGAGCAGGTGTTGCGTCGGTCGCTGTGCCTTGCGGCGGAGGATGCGGAGACTGCGGTGATGTTGGCTGTGGACAATCCGCGTGCGGTTCGGCCGGATCTTGTTTGCGAGGACCAACCGGAGCATGTGCCCCCATCTATGGTGCTCGATGCAGCAAGCTGCGATTTGCCCCACTTGCTGGATTCCGCTGGTTCCGATTTGACGACGACTTGGAATACGCTGCAAGCATGACCGACAACGTGTACGGTGGTACCGCTGACGATGTGTACTATCGCAACAATGTTACCAATGATTTGTACGGTTTCCAATTGGGTGGGATCGCCACCTTCTGCACGGGTAAACGCTTGAGCCTGCTGGCAGGCACCAAGGCTGGTATCTTCGCGAACCATATCTCGTACGATTCGTACTCTGGACTTAGCGATCGCGCTGCGACTGTTATGTCTCCAAACAGCTATTACGGTCAAGATTATGCTTTCAGCGTCAATGATACTGACCTTGCGTTTATCGGCGAAGGAAACCTTGGCCTGGGTGTTTGTCTGTGGAAAGGCCTAACCGCGACCATCGGCTATCGCATCATCGGCATCGGTGGCTTGGCGACAGCTCCTGGCCAAATCCCCAATGACTTCGGCTTGATGAACGACGCGATGCATATCAACCGCAACAGCAGCATCTTGTTGCATGGCTTAACCTTAGGCGGTGCCTACAACTGGTAGGTTCGGCGGAATTGTTGATTTCAAAGAATCGTAAAAGCTGGTGATTGGGATTTAGCCCTGGTCACCAGCTTTTGCTTTTGGCACACTAGGTGATTCGCTCAGTTCCCTAATTCCAACGACCAAAGCATATTTATGCCTGAAGCACTCACGCCCCATCTCCCTACTATCGCGTTGACAATGGGCGATCCTGCCGGAGTCGGGCCAGAGATTTGCCTGCGAGCGCTTCAAAATGTAGAGCTGGCCGAGCGATGTAGGCTAGTACTGGTGGGCGATTATCAAGTCCTGGAGCGATGTCGGGAGAAGTTGAAATATGCCGAGCTTCCCCCACGGCTAACTTGGGACGACTTCCTCGCGGGAAAAGAAACTTCGGCCCGCCACCAAGTTATCGATTTAAATTTCGAGTCGTTGAAATCGATGGTACCAGGCATAACCAACGCCAGCACTGGCGAGGCCAGTTACCAGTTTATCCAACGTGCTATCGATCTGGCGTTGCCTGGCAAAGTGCAAGCGGTCGTGACGGCCCCCATCAATAAGGAAGCCTTGCATGCGGCTGGGCACCTTTATCCAGGTCATACGGAAATGTTTGCCCAACGCTGTGCCGGAGACGAACAAGATCGCTGGTGCATGATGCAGTACTCGCCGGAGATCACCTGTTCTTTTGTGACGGTTCATTGTGGGTATCTGGAAGTGCCTCGGCTTCTTACTGTAGATCGAATCTTGGATGTCATCGAGTTGACCTTTGAAGCACTGATGAAGATTCGAAAGCGTTCGCCGAAGATCGTTGTTTGCGGCTTAAATCCTCACGCAGGTGAGCATGGGCTGTTTGGCAATCGAGAAGAAGAACTGGTCATCATGCCAGCGATTGCAAGGGCTCAAGCGAAAGGGATCAACGTGGAAGGTCCCCTGCCCCCAGACACCGCGTTCTTAGCAACGCGCCGCAAGCAAACAGACGCTTTTGTGTGCATGTATCATGACCAAGGGCATATACCGGTCAAAGCCTTGGCCTTTGATTCTGCGGTGAATACTACCTTAGGTATTTCTGTGATTCGAACGAGTGTAGATCACGGCACAGCCTGCGATATCGCTTGGCAGGGCGTTGCCGACCCTAGGAGCTTGTTTGCGGCGACTGAGCTTGCCATTGGCTTGAGTTCTCAGTGCTAAGCCGAATTCAGCTCACTAAACTGCGGGTTTAATCTGCATGTTTCTTTTGAAGCGACCGGTTTTCGAGTTCCAATCTCGCATTGATTTTTGGTACATTCCGATAGCAGCCTCCAAAATTGAAAGACCGTTTCCTGAACGAAGGACGGATTCGAAGAGGTCTCTTTATCGCAGCAGGAGTAACCCATGATCGACACGGTATCGGAATCCAAAGGCAAAACGCTCTTTCAGCGTTACCACCATACTCCGCTTTATCTGCGCATTGTTTATGCGTTAATCCTAGGTGTCCTGATCGGTCTCATGCTTGGATGGACGGAAACGTATGCCATATCAGTTGGTCAATCCATTTTCGGAGATGCTGTCCTTGCTGGTAAGATTTCCAAATTTGTGGCGATGCTGGCAGGTCAGACGTTAGTAACGCTTTCGCTCTTTAGCAAAATCATTCTGCAGTTATTGGGAGCACTCGCGCCGCCACTGATCTTGATTGCCGTTGTTCATGTTTTGATGACGACCGAGATCCCTGGGAAATCGGCGGGACGATTGGTGTTTCTATTGATTCTGAATACTGTGGTGGCAATCTTAATTGGTTTGACGATCACCAATATATTGCAGCCAGGGAAATGGTTTGCCAAAGAAAATGTCAGTGTGGTAGAGGCCTTGGCATCGACCACGGATGTGCCGGCTGCTGCTCACGGTGGCGCTGGTTCATCGACTCCCGTTGAACTGATTGTTCGCAACATCCCAAAAAGTATCCTGGGACCACTGGGCGATCAAGCAAACATCATCGGCGTGATTTTTATAGCGATTGCCTTTGGGATCGCGTTTCGCAAGCTGAAGGATCGACCTTTAAAAACGCCGAGCGACTTTGTCCAGTTTGTATATGACGCACTCATCATCGTCTTGCACTGGATTATCGATATCGTGCCTTTTGGGGTGCTGTGCATTGTTGCTCATATCGTTGGCACCGAAGGCTTTATGCCATTTGCGACCTTAGGCGGTTTTGTCATCACGGTTATTATTGCTTTGGTGCTACAGTCATGTTGGTATTTAGTTCGAATTAAATACTTTTCGTGGTGTAAGCCATTGCAGGTTCTCGCTGGCATGAGAGATGCCTTGTTGATGGCGTTTTCTACCAGTAGTTCGACTGCCACTATGCCTGTCACTTACAAGTGCTTGCGCGAGAACGTGAAGCTACGAGAAAAGTCGGCTAGTCTAGGGGGGCTGGTAGGCGCGAATTTCAATAACGACGGCACCGCGTTGTACGAGGCGTCGGCTGCCATCTTTATTGCCCAATCGATCGGGACGGAATTGGGTTTGACTCAACAAGTGCTGATCGTACTGACATCCATTGTGGCGTCGGTTGGTGCGGCGGGGATTCCAGAAGCAGGTTTAGTAACGATGACACTTGTGTTCACTGCCGTTGGTTTGCCAACCGAAAAGATAGCCACGTTGCTGGCTGTGGACTGGTTTCTTGATCGCTGTCGGACTACAGTCAATGTCTTAGGCGATGTTAATGTTAGTTGTATATTGGATGGCATGGTGTCGGAACATCAGGAGCAATCTTCATCGGTTCAGTCCGATGAACACTCGCCGCCAGTTGAGAATCTTCCTTAGTGTTCACGAATCAATGTTTTATTGCCGAAGTCAAATTCTCTGTGTTTTACTGGTTACTGCTGTGGCGATGCCAACGCGATTACTCGCGTGGTCGGAGTCTGGGCACGCCATCATTGCGTACCTCGCTTATCGGCAACTGTCCGATAAAAAGCAGAAGCTTTTCGACGAACTAGTCCGCTCGCATCCCAATTATAAAGTTGACTTTGTTCCAATAGACGATCTTCCGACAAAACTAGAACGGGACAAATGGAAGATTGGACGCGTTGGGTATTGGCCTGATGTCGCTAGGTCTTACGAGCAATACGATCGACCTACGTGGCATTATCAATTAGGCGCTGCCATGACGATGGGCAACATCGATGGCATCCCCGTACCCGATGAGCCAGGGCCATTGCCTGACGATGCAACGACGCAAACCCAGGAACTCTATGTTCTTCAAGCATTGGAATTGAATGTTCGTGAACTATCTAACCGCCAGAATTCGGCTGATCAGCGCGCCATTGCGCTATGTTGGGTTGCGCATTTGGTTGGCGATGTCCATTTGCCTTGCCACTCTGGAAGCCTTTATGCAGAAGGTCTTTTCACTGAGCCCGACGGCGATCGAGGCGCGAATCGAATCGTGATCGGTGACCTGCGTTTGCATGGTTTATGGGATCAACTGCTCGGTAATCATTATGAAAGAGGTGACGTCAATCGACGCATCTATGAACTGAGCAGTGATCCAGCTTTGGTCGCCCGCAGTAAGCAGGCAACTGCCCGCATGAAGCCCATCGAGTGGCTCCAAGAAAGTCGTTCTGTGGCAGAACAGTATCTCTACACTGGCGAAGTCCAGCAAGCTATTCGGGCTGCCATCGAAGAAAAACGTGACAAGCTACCGCGGCTTTCGATTTCCGATGAATATGGAAAGCAAGCCGGACGCATTGCTCAGGTGCGTGCTGTGGAAGCCGCTGCAAGACTAGCCAAACTGCTAGAAGATAATTTGTAGTTTTGGCCAGATTCCCTACGCGGTTAATCGAGGTAGTGGTCGAGGATCTGGCTTTGGATCTTGATGCCGCGGACTAACGTCCAAACGTGAGTTGGGCTGAACTCGCAGGGTTGCGATGCCGCTAAATCGCGCAAATCCTCTGCGACCGCCGCTTGTTGGTCGTGAAGCGCGTCCATGGTCATCCGAATCGTTGAGCAACGTTGCATTAGCAACTGCTCGTCGGCAAGCACCGAAAGATCCTCTTCTGCCTTTGTCAGCAGCAGTGCAAGTCTCGCAAGGTAGGTGTCGTCAGCCTCGGGTTCTAAACGATGAAGCCGTTCAACCAATTCGCTCAGTCGCATTCAATCAGCCTAGTCTATTAAATTACTGTGTGGTTGTGCACGTAAAACGTACCTGCCAGACGGTACGTTTTTCGATAGGCGAAATCAAATCTCCGTCAAGCAATGAGCGTCAGAAGGATACGCGTCTATAGAAAAAACCCGTACAGTCGATACAATCGAACGAAAGGACTTCAAGAGATCACATTATGGGTACGCTCGTTATCGCGATTTTTTTAGTAGGCATCGCCCTGCTCTTGCTAGGGATCGACCTGTTTTTGCCTACAGGCGGAATTCTCATGGTGACGGCCGCCTTGTTCGCGCTGGCTGGCATGGGATTTGGCTTTGCACACTCGGCAATTGCTGGCGGGTGGTTGACTTTAATTGTACTGCTAGCAATTCCAGTCACCTTGGTCATCTTTGTAAAAATCTACCCGTCCACTGCGATCGGAAAAAAGATGATCATGAATCGTCCGCAAGCAATTCCTTTCGATTTCAATGACTCTCAGTTCCGTCATGTCTTGGCCCAAGGGGATGTCGGATTGGCCAAAACAAACCTTCAACCGGCTGGAAAGATCACCATTGATGAGACCGACTTTGAAGCCGTGAGTGAAACCGGAATCATTCCGGCAGGAACCGCCGTTATCGTTATCGACATCGAAATGAACGTGGCGACGGTCGAACGCTATGAGACAAGCGTTGCTATGGAAACTATCGACGGCGACGCGGAACAGGCTGGCTTGGCGACTGAACAATTTTCGGGCGATACGGATCTTTTGAATTCTGCTCCCGAGGAGTTTAACTTGGAAGACTTCGACTCGTCGAAAGGTGGGCTGAAGTGAACGACAGCCAGCCAACGGCACCAAATGACGAGACAACTCTGCTCAAGCGAATCGGTTTGGGGCTTTGCCTGTTTATGCTCGTGCTGTTTATTCAGCCTATGCTGCAGTTTGTCTGGCTGAAGTTGAGACCTCCGATTTCGAATCCGGCTCAGGTTAACTACCAGTTCAAACTCCATCTGGCAACGGCTTCACTCGGCGAGATGTTGCTGATTCCTGGATTCGGCGAAACACTCGCCACTCGTTGGATCCAAGAACGCGATGAACTGCTGCGTCAATACCCTGACCCCTTAGTCGCCATCGCTCATATGCGAGGCATTGGGAAGCAAAAGCTAGAGGTCATTAAGGAATTCGCTTTGGAGGCCGACGACGTGGTGCCCAGCGAACCTAGTCATTTGGCTCAACAAAAGTCAATAGTTCTTGAATAGTGGACCGTAGCTTAGGTTCGCCACCAAAGTTCATCCCTAAGTGCTTGATCTTACGATTGTCAATTTCGTTCTTAGGTACCGTAGCTTGCCCCTGGATGGTACTAGAACTGCCGCTCAACTCTTTAGCGATCTTCGCAACCTGCCAATGGCTGATATATCGGTCATAACAAGCGAATGTTTGGCCAGCAATGCCCGACTGCTTCAATAGCAGTAAGATCGCTTTGGCGACATCATCTACGTGCACTTCCTTCCCACCCGATTTACAAACAACTTCGTCGCCTCGAGCGACATTGCGAATCAACGAGAACCACTTGCTGGATTCCGGAGGAGTTGCAACACCGTAGATGCCCGTAGGGCGAATGGCGCAGATATCAAGGCCTTCAGATCTCGCGAAGGAATGGACAAAGGCCTCGACGGCTGCTTTGTGCGCACCATAGTGCGACTTGGCAATCAGCGGGTGCGTTTCGTCTAATGGGCGGTCCTGCAAAATCTCTTCGTGCACCGCACAGGAGCTGACGTAGACAACCTTGCCTACTTTTCGCTGGACGGCTGCTTGGAACAACTGGATCGAACCGATCACATTCTGCTCAGCAAACTTAACGACATCGCCTTCGGCTCCGCGAAAACCAGCACCTGGCCGCCAAAGGGCCGCGTGGATTAATGCATCGCAATCCAGCAGGAGGTCAGGCAAGACTGCTGGATTCCCCAATTCGCCAACGATCCATTTTATCTGGAAGGCTGATAGAGTGCTGATATCGGATGTTTCGCGTCCGAGGCATCGCAGTTGATGCCCCTCCCTGTGTAGGAGTTTGACGAGTGCTCGCCCTAAAAACCCGGTGGCACCCGTTATCGCAATTCGCACCCGACTACTCCACGATATATTTCAGACGAACGGACTAAGAGTTAGCGATCAAAGAATTTCTTGATCGTATAAACGGTGGCCGCGCGACCTGCTTGAGCGATGGACTTGGTCAACGGGATCTCTTTCGGACATACTGCGACGCAGTTTTGAGCGTTACCGCAAGCTTGGATTCCTCCCGGCCCCATCAACGCTTCCATACGTTCACCGGCCATCGATTGGCCAACTGGATTCATGTTGAAAAGCACTGCTTGAGAAATGGCGTGTGCACCGACAAATGACTCGTCGTAGGCAGCGTTCTTACGCTGTTGGAATGCTTCCTCCGACTCGTCGGGCAGTCGCTCCAATTCAATCTTGGTAAATTGTGGACAAGCATCCAAGCAGCAGCCGCAACTCATGCATTGGCTGAGCGGATACATCTGCTCTTGCGTCTTTTGCGGAATGCGAGGTCCAGGACCCATGTCGTAGTAGCCGTCGACCGGCACCCACGCCTTGACGCGTTGCAGGTTGCGGAACAATCGACTACGGTCCACCATCAGATCGCGCAAGACGGGGAACTTGGTCATCGGTCGAAGTTCAATCTCGCCCGGTTCTTCTTCCAGCAAACGGTCGACCAAGGCGGAGCAGCTTTGGCGTACGCGGCCGTTAATGACCATCGTGCAAGAACCACAAACTTCTTCCAAGCAGCCGCAGTCCCAGGCGACCGGCGCGACTCCATTCCCGTTGACGGTTCTAGCTTGAGCTGCAATTTTTTGCAGAACGCTAATCACATTCATATCGGGTTCGTAATCAACGCTGTGGTGTTCCCAGTAAGGTTGTTCCCCGGGACCATTTTGTCGGAGCACACGAACGTTAACTTTTTCAGGCTTACGACGTTTGCTGTCAATTGGAGCGATCATGGTTAATCAGTAATGGAGTTAAATGGCTAATGTGAAACTGGATCTCGTTCAACTTTAAACGTGTACGAGTGCTTTTTCGGTTGGTTTGGCCTTTGCTTCTTGACGTTTCTTCCAAGCGACCTCAATCTCTTCGGCACCGACTAATCCATACAGACGTGGGCGAGGAGGTATCAGCGAGGTGTCGACGTCTTCGTAAACGATTTCTGGTTCGCGGCCGCCCCAACTGGCGACAGAACTCTTTAGGAACCGTTCGTTGTTAGCTTCGAAGCGATCGCACCATTCTTCGGCCTGCTGCATTCGCTCGGAACGGTCCTCCGCAGTTAACGCCGGCATTTCAAACTCTGGTTTGTAGTGAGCTCCGCGACATTCGTCACGCATATGAGCACCCTTTAGAATGCACAAAGCGATTGGAATCATGTCTTGCAAGGACTTGGTGAACATCACATTTTGATTCGTCCAGTTGCCCGAGTCGCTCAACGAACACTTCGCGGCACGATCTTGCAAGTCAAGTACCTTTTCGTAAGCGGCGGCTAGTTGGGAATTCTCACGCACAACGGTCGCGGCCCGAGTCATCGTGTCGCCCAGTTCTTGGTGCAACAGGTAGGGGTTTTCGCTGCCACTGTTCTTGAGCAGCAGGTCGTGGCGTTCTTGATGCTGCTTGCGAGCCGAATCAAACACGCTAGATGGCAACTCCTTTGCGACTTTCTTCCGGGCGTTGATGTAGTTGAGAACACTTGGCGCAGAGATCAGGCCGCTGAAGATGCAGCTCAAGAGCGAGTTGGCTCCCAGGCGGTTTGCTCCATGGTACTGATAATCACACTCGCCAATCGCGTACAAGCCAGGAATGTTCGTGACTTGATTCTTGGGTGAGCCAGCTACCAATCCGCCGTCTGAACTGCGCTCGTAATCCACCCATAAACCACCCATGCTATAGTGAACGGCCGGGAAAATCTTCATCGGTTCATCGCGAGGATCAACCCCTTGGAATTTCTCGTAAATTTCCAAGATACCGCCCAGTTTGCGATCGAGTTCTTTGCGAGGAATGTGCGTCAAATCCAAATAAACGCACATTCGATTTGGGTCAACGGAAAGTCCTTCGTTGACGCAGATGTTGAAGATCTGACGCGTTGCGATATCACGCGGAACTAAGTTCCCGTACTTGGGAAAGCGTTCTTCCAGGAAGTAGTAGCGTTCAGATTCGGGAATATTCTTCGGTTCGCGAACGTCGCCAGGCCGACGTGGAACCCAAACTCGGCCACCTTCACCACGTGCCGATTCGCTCATCAAACGCAATTTATCAGCACCTGGAATGGCCGTTGGATGGACTTGAATAAACTCCCCGTTGCCGTACTTACCACCAGCTTGGAAGACGCGGCTGACGGCGCTTCCGGTGCAGAATACAGACATGGTCGAGCGGCCGAAAATTAATCCACAACCGCCCGTAGCCACAATCACCGCGTCTGCGGGAAACGTTCGAATCTCCATAGAGACCATATCTTGGGCAACGACTCCGACGCAATTGCCAGCATCATCCTGGACAGGTCCCAAAAAATCCCAGAACTCGTATTTTTTGACCAAGCCTGCTGTTTCCCAGCGGCGAGTTTGCTCATCCAAAGCATAAAGAAGTTGCTGCCCGGTGGTCGCACCAGCAAAAGCGGTTCGTTTATAAAGCGTGCCACCAAAGCGGCGGCGATCCATGAAGCCTTCAGCGGTGCGGTTAAAGGTCACTCCCAAGCGATCCATTAAATCGATCACTTTGGGTGCCCAGTACGACATCTCTTTCACTGGCGGTTGGTGTTGCAGGAAGTCACCACCGTAGATCGTGTCGTCGAAATGCTTCCACTCGTTGTCACCATCTTGCCGCGTCATATCACTAACGCTGTTGATGCCGCCTTGGGCGCACACGCTATGCGAGCGTTTGACGGGGGTCAGGCTGAGCAAATCGACGTTGACGCCTAATTCGCCCAGTTTCGAAGCGGCGGCCAGACCTGCTAAACCGCCACCTACAATTACTACCTTCGGACTAGCCATACATTCAACCTTTTCGAAAGGAACGCTTCGTTTGCCTTTGTTAACTAATAACTGTTATTCGGGAGCAGCGATAACTGCTGCGGCGCTGGCATGCCCAGAGCTGTGGCCTGCCGGCGGATTGCTTAGCTTGTGAGGATTGGCGGGCACTGTCCCAAGCTCGACACCCTTCTCATACATTCGAATCTCTGTCTTTTCGGCCAACTCGGGGTCAACAGTCTTGACCGCAAATAGGGAGGAGAGTCCTAAAGCCGTCAAAATAACGCCAAAAACGCCGCACGCTTTCAATGCTCGCTGCTGGCCAGCGGCTGAAACCCAAGCTCCCCAAGTGATTCCCGCGGTCCAAACGCCGTTCGCCAAATGGTAGCAGCACGCCACCACGCCAATGACGTAGAAAATAGGCCAAGCGATCCCCGTCATGGCGTACGCCAGCGTACTAGCCGCGTTGTACGGTCGAAACTGAGCCATCCCCAACGGCTCGGCGACATTCTTCAACCACCAGTCGGCATGGAACCAGCCGTGCAAATGAAATACGTGGGTGAAAATGAAGACCATCGCGATGTAGCCGGTATACCGCTGCCAAGTGTACCGAATATTGCTGCCATATCCGTACATCTGAGAATTAGATTGGCCCGTTTGAGCAATCCAAACTCCCACCACCGCATGGAAAATAATAGGCAAGAAGATAAACGTCCACTCAATCAGTGGGAGAATCGCTCCCAAGCTGTGGATGCCATAGACTAAGGATTGAAACCTCTCTGTCCCCAACAGCAAACTGGAGTTCACCGTCAAGTGAACTGTCATGTAAGCACCAATAGGGACAAGACCGCTCAACGAGTGGAGTCGGCGTATAAGAAACTCATGCCGCAAAAAGAACGAATTCATCGAAGTAGCAATCGCTTGCTGGTGGAAGAAATAAACGAAATTTTACGTGTTTATCAACAGGAAAGCCGTCGCAGGCTAACCGCAATGACAAACTTTTCATCACCTGCACAACATACTGCAAACACCACATTTTACCAATGGCACATCGCGAAAAGTCCACTCGTCATTAGCCCAGCAGTTGATGCAGATGGAAGTGATGGCGGCCCAATTTGCCCCCATAGTTTCCTCCGGTTATCTGTCGCACGCCACAGTGCCTTCCAACTTCGCAGGCGGCTAAAATGCCTACCCGCATCGCTTCCGCAATTCCCTCAGCGGTTAGTCCGTCGATCACAAGTTCCAAGGCTGCGCTGCTGTTCTCGCCAACCAAGGAGCCATGCAGATGTCGCAAGGTAGGGCAAAATGACTCATTGGTTGAAGCTCTGAGCTTTTTGTATTTCGAGCCGACCTTCGAACCGCTGCGTGCTACACCTCCAGGAAACGGAGTAATCACATCAGGGACGTTTTGGATTGCGCGGACTGCGGCGTCGCAAGCCTGTAATGCCCCGGTGATCGATTCGGCTAGCACCAAGAAATTGCCGCCGCCAACTGCACCCCTGACACCGGCGGAGTGTTCGCAGACAAACTCACCATCCATGACAGGGATTCGCCAGTAGCGTTTTGCGCCGAACTTCTTGGCGATCTGTTGGCCATCTCCAAAGTATCGGACGTGCGAACCCATCGCGATTCTCTTGTCGCTGTCCAGTCCATTGAAGGCAGACGTGCTAGGGCATGTCAGAACGCATTGTCCAATACGCCGGACCAGTTGCTTCTCCAGTTCCGATGTACTGACCGCGCACATCAAGACGGCAATTCCCGGGCGACCATCGGGAGTCTCAAGCTCCGTAAGCTCGCGCTCTATGCCCGCCTCAGCGCCGCAACCGATGACGCTGGTGCCAAAGCCGACGGCAGACTCCGCGGCGCGTCGGGCCCAGATCTTGTCTGCCGCCGTGATCACGATTTTTGTCGCCTTCATGTCAAAGGCTTCCGCAAACGTGTCCGTGATCTCGATTCCATGGATATGCATCGGTTATGCCTTTCCTCGCGTCTAACCAGTGACCGGCAGGATATCGACGCCCTGTCGCAGCAGTTCGTCATCAGCAATTGAAAACGCGCTGTCGGTTACTGCATGGTAACGCGACCACTGTTGCTGCAGCGGACCTGCCAGTCGGAGCTGCTCAGGTAAGCTTGCGGTAACAATCGATTTCTTTACGGAGCCTGGGTGCGTAGGCTGTCCATTCTCCCAGACAATTTGTCCTTGTGAGACCACGAGTACCGCTTCGGCAAACATCTTTTCTGCATCGCGGTCCTTGCGAAACAGCGTGAAGTTCGCTGGGGCGCCTTGCGTCAACGCAAATTGACTTTTCAAGCCCATCGATTTGGCCGCGCCGCTTCGCGTAATAATAGCGATCTCTTCCAAACTGTACTGGCGTTTCAAATGGGGCAGTTGCGTCCAGTTTCGAACCTCAGGATGGAGTTGCTCCAAGATCTCCATACGGAAATCATAACTCATCAATAATTTGATCAAATGCGGGTAAGCAGTAAACGGAGCCCCATTGGGGTGGTCTGTCGTCAGAAACACTTGCCAAGGATTCTTCACCAGCAGGAACAACTCCAGGCCAATTGCCCATTGCAACGCATTGACAAATTGATCTTCTCGATAGCGAAACGGCAGCACACCGCAACCCGCTTGGCAATCCGCATCCTGGAAGATGTACTTCCGCGGACGAGCCAGCCGCCGATTGCGAAATTGATGCATTGTGTCGGCCGACAAAGTCGCGGTTTGTCCAAAAAAAACTTGGCCAACATCGATCGAAATCTCTGGCTGACGATTGACGCGATCGGCCAATTGGGATGCGGCCGAACTAAAGCCGAAAGGTCCTTCCGAACCGTACGCATGGAACTGCGCATGCGTCAAATGCAGCCGATGACCTGCCACCGCATCAATAGTTGCCAGTGTCGAAGCGATGTTGCCTGCCATACCCAAATTACTGCAATGCACATGCAGCGGATGGGGCAGCGCCAGTTGGTCGATGGCTTTTGCCAAACGAGCTAAGATCAGACGCGGTGTAATCTTCCAATGCACATGCGGCGTCTCCAAGTCCATCTCGCGTTGGTTGTACTTGAAAGCGCTAATCCCGCCAGCGTTGACAACCTTCACTGCCACGCACTGGGTTGCTCGCAATATCCAGGCCACGTAGTCACGTACCTCGTCATCGCCAGCCCCATGTGAAAGTCGGTCCAACAACAGCTCGTCATTGCCCAAAAGCACATAGCCGCCGGTGCTGAGAAGAGGGGTGTCAATCATCTCGCAGTGAGCTTGACGCGCACCACTGGGGACTATCGCGGGCTCAAAGCACGCCGTATAGCCCAACTGCAGATATCGTAGCCCAGTTTCCAGCGTGCTGGGCATCGGCGAACTAAGCCCGCGTGTGTGCGAGCCTGTAAACTTTGGCCGAATTGCTTGGTCGCGTTCATGCAGCAGCAACCGCGTGAGGTTCGCTTTGCCGCCGCCGATATGCGTATGCAAGTCGACGCCGTTGGGCATCAAGACGCAGTCGCTGGCGTCAATGACGCGGTCGTCCGGAGAATGCCTGTGCGTGAAGGGCAGCGTTCCGCCGACGGAAAGCAGTCGCCCGTTATCGACCAAGACATGCTCGACCACCGAATTTCCGACTTGGCTCGGCCAAACTAACGTCGGATTTTGTATTTGAATTCGCACGCGAATAACGGTTGGGGACTTCTGCTGGGGGAAGGAGCACGCACTGCACAAGCTTATAGAGCGAGCCATGTTTGGGCCAGTTGCGTTGGCTCAAGTGGCTTAAAGAATGAAGGACGCTGGTCTAACTGTCAATCAGACGCGTGGGGTTCGTTCAGAGACCTGCGGGTGGCTCGTCAAGCAAAAATGGAACCGACGGTAGCAGAAGTTGGCAGCTTGGCATTTTCAGCCAAATTCTGTTTGCTAAGATGCACACCGCGTGGTTTCCAGCGAATTAGCGGTTTTATCGTTTTGGATTGGAGTGTGCGGAATGCTGATCGTCGCAATCATTATCTACATGTTGATAACGGTCAGCATTGGTTTGTACGCGGCGACTAGGGTTCACGGGTCCAAAGACTTCATGGTGGCGGGGCGATCCTTACCGCTCTACATGAACTTCGCTTGCGTGTTTGCTACTTGGTTTGGAGCGGAAACGCTACTTTCCATCTCCGCAACTTTCGCGAAAGACGGGCTGCAAGGGGTTTCCGGTGACCCGTTCGGAGCCGCCCTGTGTTTGACGTTGGTCGCTCTGTTTTTCGCTCGCGCTTTCTATCGGATGGACCTGCTGACCATCGGTGACTTCTATCACAAGAAGTACGGTAAGGTCGTTGAAGTATTCACGTCCGTGGCGATCACTATTTCCTATCTCGGCTGGACATCAGCCCAGATGACTGCCCTTGGCTTGGTCATTTTCGTGCTTGGCAACAGTGGCCTAACCATGGACCAAATCTCCACCGACCCAGCCATCACGCTGAGCCAAGGTATCATTATCGGTTCGGTTGTGGTCACGATCTACACTATCTTCGGTGGGATGTGGTCCGTGGCCTTAACGGACTTGATTCAAACTGCCGCAATCGTGATTGGACTGTTTATTGTCGCGTGGATCTTAAGCGGCCAAGCTGGCGGATTTGGGAACGTAATTTCGCACGCCAGAGAGGCGGGGAAGTTCCAGCTTTTTCCTGACATGGCCGGCGAAGGTGCATTCGGGAATTGGATGCTTTTTATAGGGGCCTTTATTACATTCGCGTTCGGTTCGATTCCTCAACAAGACGTTTTTCAACGCGTTACTAGCGCCAAGAACGAACGAACTGCGGTCATCGGAACACTCATGGGCGGGGGCTTCTATTTCATTTTCGCTTTTATCCCGATGTTCATCGCCTACGCCGCCGTTGTGATTGACCCAAACTACATGAAGCTGTTTGGTAGCGAAGATAGTCGCGAGATCCAACGAATTTTGCCGGAATTGATTCTTAATCGAACACCGATCGCTGCCCAGATCCTGTTCTTCGGTGCTTTGCTTTCGGCGATTCTATCCACGGCCAGTGGAACTCTGTTAGCACCTTCAAGCCTTTTTACCGAAAACGTGCTGCAGCCAATCTTCAAGATGAACGATCAATTGATGCTGAAAACGCTAAGATCGATCCTTGTGGTTTTTTCGCTATGCGCAACCATTGTGGCTCTTAACTCTACCAGCACCATGTATGAGATGGTTCAGAACGCCTATAAAGTGACTTTGGTGGGAGCGTTTATTCCATTGGCCTTCGGTGTTTACTGGAAGAGGGCCACCACACAGGCTGCGATTTTTTCAATCGCATTGGGAATGCTCTGTTGGCTCAATGCTGAAGCTTTGCAACCTGCCGCAGACGCAACGCCAACGACGTTTCAGTTGATTCCTCCGCAATTGATTGGTTTGGCGGGCGCTCTGGTCGGCATGCTCGCGGGAGGCTACCTGCCACAATGGATTCCACAAGCGGAAGTCGACGAAGAGCAACTCAAATCGAAGCCGCGCGTGAATACAGGACATTAAACGCTTCCCACCGCGCAGCGCCCTAGCCGCAGAACCATAATCTAGTTACGACATACATGTCTGTTTTACTTACTCGCTCAATTGAGTCGCTATGTTCACTGGATTAGTTCAAGGTATCGCTTCCGTGGTCGACATTGCGGAAGGAATCGATTCGCGAGACTTACGCATTCTGTTTCCTGAGTTCGATTCGGAAGTAGAACTGGGTGAAAGTATCTCGATCGATGGTTGTTGCTTGACTGTGACAAAGATCGACGCTGGCGAGTTGACTTTTCAAGCAGGCTCCGAAACTCTTGCGAAAACCAGTCTGGGGAAATATCGCGTTGGCCAGCTAGTGAACTTTGAACGAGCGATGAGGCTTTCCGATCGTTTGGGTGGCCATATAGTCAGCGGGCATATAGACTGTGTGGGAACCGTGCGATCACGCCTAAACCACGATGAGTGGTCTGATTTTAGCTTTACGATTCCCAACGCGTTTTTGGGTCAAATAGTGCCTAAAGGATCGATTGCGATCAACGGCGTGAGCTTGACAATTGTCGATGTGGTTGAAAACTGGTTCAGCGTTGCTCTGATTCCTCACACCTTGGCCGCAACCAATTTGGGGCGGCTTCGCCCGGGGGATCCCGTAAATCTAGAAACCGATGTCATTGCCAAGTATGTTCAGCGGTTGCTCCAATTTCAGTTAAAATCTTAACTGGCATATACCCATAACAAATCGTGCGGGCTTTTCCGTTCCCGACGTTTCATAGGTCCGCATGAAAAACCGCCATACAGTTTCTTATCTCACTAATCGCCTCGGGCTGGCTGGGACAAAACCGCAACGGCGGTTCGGCCAAAACTTCTTGATCGACTTGAACTTGATCGAGCTTATTGCCCGGTCCGCCGAGCTTTCCTCGCAAGACATCGTCTTGGAAGTGGGCACGGGAACTGGCTCGTTGACCAGTCACATTGCGGAGCTTGCCGGGCAAGTGGTGACTGTAGAACTCGACCCATTCATGCAGGAGATCGCGGCCGAAGAATTAGAAGAATATCCTCATGTCACGCTGTTGAAATGCGACGCCCTGGCGTCCAAGCATGAAGTTAACCCTCTTATTTTAGAGCTGATTGAGCAGAAGCGTTCGCAGTTAAACGATGGCCAGTGGAAACTCGTGGCGAATCTTCCCTACAATATTGCGACGCCCTTGATTGCTAACCTTTTTGCACTGCCCGATCCCCCAACTCAAATGGTGGTCACGATTCAGTTGGAGCTCGCCGAACGAATTGTCGCCAAGCCATCGACCAATGACTACGGTGCATTATCGGTCTGGCTGCAATCGCAGTCCGATTGCACTATTATTCGAAAGTTGCCGCCCCACGTCTTCTGGCCAAAACCAAATGTTGACTCGGCTGTCCTGAGGATTGTTCGCAACGACACGCTGCGAAGTCGCTTAGGCGATGTAAATCGCTTTCATGAATTGGTGAAAGCGATGTTTGCCCATCGCAGAAAGACAGTCAAAGGCCAGCTTGCCGCGTTTGCAAAGCAAGCTGGTTTGGCTGTGGATGTGCAAGAGTTGCTTCAACGCGAAGGGTTGTCGCCTGACGTTCGTGCTGAACAATTAAGCGTCGATCAAATCGTAAAGCTGAATGAATCGTTCCAGGTCACTTCCACTTCGACGTGAACAATGCGTATTAACGCTTGCCACTGACATTCATCTTTACACTAAAGACGCTGTCAGAAGCTGTGATGAAAAGCGTCTTAAAGTCTTTTCCTCCAAAGCAGACGTTGGCCGTCCAACGCTTGCCTGTTGGAATGACACCAAGCTTTGTCCCATCTGGTGAATAAACACAGACTCCTTGGCTGTTGGTCAAGTAGATATTGCCCTGTTCATCGATCGTCATCCCGTCACTGGGCTCTTCGCAGAACAGTTTTCGTTCTCCCAGCGAACCATCCGCTTTCAACGGGTAGACGTAAATCTTATTGTCATTGATATCTGCCACATAAAGCAGCGAACTCTTGGAATCGCCAATAATTCCGTTGGGCTGTTTGAATTCGCCATCTAGTAGCTTTAATTCACTGCCGTCAATCTGGCATTGATACAAGCCCCGCGTCTCTCGCGGCGCTTTGTTATGCTCCCACCACTCGCGCTTGTAGAATGGGTCGGTGAAATAAATGACATCGTCCTTTGAAATCCAAAGGTCGTTTGGTCCGTTAAGTTTCGTGCCGTCTGGATCTTTCAGTAAGACTTCGTGCGAGCCGTCTCCGCGGATCATCCACAGTTCATTTTTTTCATCCGCACAAGTGATCAAGTTCCATTCACTGTCGAAGTACATGCCGTTGGATCGTCCAGCATCCTCTAGAAAAGTTGAGACGTTACCTTCCAAGTCAATCAACATAATGCGATTGTTTGGTTGGTCGGTAAACAGAACGCGTCCCGCGACATCGGCCGCTGGGCCTTCGGTAAACCTGCACTGATCCGTCACCAATTCAACTTTGGCTGTTGCAATCAGCTTCTGGAGTTCAGGTGTTGGGGTAAAGCCCTGAGCTTGTAGAAAGGCTTGCGGCACGATCAGCAAGGCCACGCTCATGCATGCGGCAAGGAAATCAGTCAATTGAAACTTCATAGCGATACTCAATCTAATTAGAAGGAAGGAAACGTTGCTTTAAAAAAATACGAGTTGTTTGGGCAGTCAAGTGAATTTACTTGGGCAACTGCAATACAGCGACTACCGGTTGATGGTCACTGGCGAAACGCCCTGTGTCCGTTTTCGGATCAAGAATCTCAGCGGAAACTTGAGTGAAACCCCGGGCGATAAAAATGAAGTCGATGCGGTTGGGCTCAATTTTCTTGAAGCTGTTCCAAGTGCCTTCAGGTTGACCGTCTTTGGCCGTGTACCCGCTGAGCGTGTCTTTCAGTTGGATCGCAGCGCCTTCCTCACTGGCCATCTCTTGATAAGGTTCCGAAGTAGGATTGCAGTTGAAATCGCCGGTAAGGACCAAAGGCAATTCTGGATGAAGTTCGGCAGCTCTTTTGCGAATCAGCTTCGCGCTTTCTAGCCGGGCAACTTTGCCCATATGATCGAAGTGGGTATTCATGTGTACGAATTGTTTGTTGTTGGTTTTGTCTTTTAGAACCACCCAGGTCACCATCCGAGTGATCGCGGTATCCCAGCTTTTGCTGCCAGGATATTCTGGCGATTCACTCAACCAAAAGTGACCACCATCCGTTTTCTCAAAACGCTCTCGCTTGAAGAAGATGGGCACATACTCGCCCTTTTCTTGACCGTCATCGCGTCCCGCGCCAAAATGTTCATACTCGGGTAAGCCTTTAATAATGTCATCAAGCTGACCTTTGAGCACTTCCTGCAGGCCAACCGTATCGGCTTGTGCTATCGTCTCGATGACTTTGCTCGCCCGATTAGGCCAAGCATCTTGTTTGTCAGAAGCAGTATTCAAGCGAATGTTGTAAGTCATCACCGTGGTGGAGTCTGACTCGCCTTTCGCTTCCGAGACGTGCCAACTCGGGTAAAGCACCAAGGCAAGCAGCGTACAAGCGAGTTTCCAGGGCATCGAAAACATATTCATTACTATCTCCTATGAATCAGGTTATTGCGGTTCTACCGGATAAGTATAACAAATCGGGGCATCTGTTGGTGCCCGGGTCAATAGCTTCGTGCAGCCGTCTGTCAGTTTGAAAGAATCGCTCGTGCCGCACCCGCACTACTATGCATAGAAGCGGACACGCTGCGACGCCTTGATGAGTTCTAGCTCTCGAGCAGCACCGACCAAATGCCGAGGGTTGTGCGTGTGCCTCGGGTCGCTGTAGTGACCGCCTTTTAAACCACTGAAGCCAAACACACTGACCATCGGAACAAACTGGACCAAAATGTATAGCGCAGTAAAGCCGGTTGTCGCAGCATGTGACACTTCATAGATCGGATACAAAAGCGAAGCGTCTCGGACGCAATGAAGTTGGAGATTGAGATGCTTTTGACAAGCTTCGACGGCGAGTGACTCAAACGCCTTTGGCATAAAGCAAATCGTCTGCTCTTTGACATACGCGTTGGGGTAAACTCCCAACAATCGAAAGCGGTTAAAACGGCTCACGATCCATCGTTTCCAGCTAGGCATAAAAGGTACGGCATCTACTTTGCCGTGGATGCACCAGTGAGTGATGCGCGTACCCACCTGCTTTTCGAATCCTGCTAACCGAAAGTTGTTGCATCGTATTACCGTCGCATGGCTGTCAATCAGCTCACCGTAGTCGTCGCTAATCACGCCGTTGCCTACAAATGCCACGGGTTGCTCCATCTTTTGAAACAACTCTTCGACAGAAACACGATCTGGCTTTGGAATCGACTCAAGTCGCTCGGTTATCGGCATGGTACGGCATTATCGCATTCTGTAGATGCTGGTGAACAAGGGAGCTTCCCTGCGGCTGGGTATCGTTTCCGCGTCGGTCGCTTTTAGTCTGAGATTCTACTTGCCCTCAAGTCTCCAAATTCTGGTTTGGTCGAGCTTAGTTAGCTCAACCGCTGAGTCAACCTCGAATAGCTCGTCCAACTGCAACTGTTGTAAGACGCTAAAAGGCGTTTGGCCAAAATCATCGTTGGTCAACAATAAGGCGTTGTCATCATTGGTTTTTCCCAAGCCTGGGACAAAGAAGTGGTCTAAAGACCATCGATTTTGATGGAAGAAGTAAACGATCGACGCGGACTCGGGTGTTACCGCAATGATGGGCTGTTTTGCATTCGCATTCTCTGACAGCCACTGCGCAATCTGCTCTGCCTGACGGACTGTGGCGTGTCGATCAGAATGATGGATCGCTTGGGTGACGAAAGTTTGCGTCGTCTGGTAAAGGAAGAACATTGAAGCTAAACCCACGGTCAAGATCGCTTGCTGTTTGCTATTCAAGAATTTCGACATCAGGAATACGCCTGCAATCGACATGACGCTCGTAAGTGGCATCAGGAAGATAAGTACACGCAGTGGCGGTAATGTACCGTGCACTAGGCTTAGGATGCATGTTGCCAAAATGCTGAAAAGGGTTGCCGCACCAGTAATTCGCCAACCGCGTACCTCAAGTTCATGGCCATCGGACTTGCGGAATCGGAATAAAAATACCAAGTAGACGGTGCTTGCGCTAAGCAGCATAATCTGAATGGCCCAAGGAATCTCCCAATGGAAATACTGCCAAAGTTCCCATACGTAACTAGGCAACTGACCAAACAGTTCAGCTATCGGTTTTCGACTAGCGACCACCACTCCAGCGACTTGCCCGCGTGAATTGGCGAGAATGATAGGTAAATAGAGGGCAACCGCAATGACGATTCCTGAGACGACAGCGATCGCTAAACGAAGGATCCCAAGCAGCACGGAATTTGGAAAATAGCGACTTATCCAACTCACATGTCGTTGTTCCGTCCTCAACGGTCTGTCGTACGCTCTGGCGTCCAAGACAAAACGTGTGGTTCCCCAAGCGGTTAACGCAAAGACGCCGTAGATCGCGGTCGGCACCGTATACAGCGCAAGACCGGTTTGTACAGAAAACAACAGCAACGGCCAGAAAGGCCTGCGACTGCGAAAGCTGAGTTCCATTAGCAGCAGAGCTTTTGTTAAAAGCAGAACACTCAGCACATGCCCACGGGCGTTGGAGGCGGCCTCCACAAAAGTGGGGTTGGCTGCCAACAACAGTGCGCTGCCAATACCGACCGCAGGGTGGATAAAGAGCCAGCCCGCCAAACACATGATAAAAACTAAGCTACACGCGGCGATGAATGCGGGTAATCGCAACGTGGTCACCGTGTCTCCAAACAGTGCGATACTCGCCTTGGCAAACAACGAATGCAAGACGTGATTGTTTGGTGCGTCGTAGCGGGTAACCGTGATGAAGACCGGAGGAGCGACGTAATTGAGATAGGTGTGTGCTTCGTCATAGCGAATCGGCTCGTCCATAAATTGAAACGCAATTAATGCATAGAGCGATGTGATTGCGATACAGACTGGGAGCACCCAACCGCTGAGACGATACGCGCTTTGCCTAAGCTCTTTGATGTTTAGTGTCGCATCATTCCAACGGGCGGCGATAAAATATTTGACTGCCCTGCGACTGATGTGGATACCAGAGATCATCACTAATAGAACGATGAAGGCGACCAGCAGAGCAGATTGGGTCTGCTGATAAATCTCTAGTGTGAATGCGTCTGCTGAACCGTCGCCAGCAAACGAATCTAACTGTCGCTTTAGCCAGTCGAAGGAGAGCCAACGCAGGCCTGCTGTGGCGGCCAATGCAATGAACAAGCAACCTTGGATGCCATAGAGCAGGATTGTGGCAAATGGCTTCGGGGGTGGATGTGTGGTGGCTGGCAATTGAGTCATGCGCTATGCGAATTTACTCTGTTGGAAAATCAGCGTTCTTCCACGCCGTCCAACCGCCATCCATCGAATGCACGTTGGTGTAGCCCATCTTCCCTAAGTTGTCGGCTGCCATCGCCGAACGGAAACCACCGCCGCAATACAGGATCAGTTTGCGGTTCGCATCGGGGATAGTTTTTTCAATGTCCCGTTCAATTACGCCTTTGCTAAGATGAATAGCACCTGGTAATTTTCCAGCCGCAAACTCACTTTCCTCGCGAACATCAATCAATGTAAAGTCGTCTTGTGCGTCGATCGCCTGCTTTACATCGTCGACCGAGCAATGCTGAACCTTGGCCTGTGCCTCGCTGGCGATTTTCAAAAATTGTGGCGAATGATTCTTCATGGATCGACCTTTGAATGCGAAGCCCCGTTGCGTTTGCTCTATAATGCCGACGGCACTTTCGATTATATCACGTGAAGATGAAAGTGTTAGCAGTCGTCGATAGAAGTTGGATGCGAATGAATAATGTATGGCTTTGGTTGAGGAATCTGCATAATGCAATTGCCGCGCTGGCTACCATTGCGATTGTTCTACACCTGATTCTGCGTTTTGGTTTGACGACCGATGCGAGAGTCTATGATTTGCCGTTATGGGTGGCATTGATCGGCGGCGGTTTGCCGTTGGTCTGGGGGTTGATTCAGAAGGCGATCCGGCGTGAGTTCGGCTCCGATATCTTGGCGGGAATCTCAATCGTCACTTCGCTAATTCTAGGTGAGTACCTGGCAGGTGCTTTGGTCGTGCTAATGCTCTCAGGAGGAGAAGCGATCGAGGCATATGCGGTTCGCAGCGCGTCCTCAGTGCTTGAGGCCCTGGCTGCTCGGATTCCATCCACTGCGCACCGCAAACAGAATGGGAGCCTCGAAGATATCCTGATAGAACAGATTGCAATCGGCGAAACCATCGTCGTTTTTCCGCACGAGACTTGTCCCGTCGATGGCACGGTTCTCGAAGGCCAAGGGGGCATGGATGAATCCTATTTGACGGGTGAACCCTACGACGCCTCCAAAGCTCCTGGCTCGCAAGTACTTTCGGGGGCGATCAATGGTGAGTCGGCTTTGACGATTCGTGCCGACAAGCGAGCGATCGATTCCCGGTATGCCAAGATCATGGAGGTCATGAAGTCCTCGCAGCAATATCGACCGCAGATTCGCCGATTAGGAGACCAGTTAGGAGCAATCTACACGCCAATTGCGATCGTCATTGCCTGCGCAGCATGGATGGCTTCCGGGGATGCCGTGCGTTTCCTCGCTGTGTTGGTCGTGGCGACGCCTTGCCCGCTCCTGATTGCCATTCCCGTCGCCATCATTGGATCGATTTCATTGGCGGCAAAGCGTTCCATCATTATCCGAGATCCTGCTGTTTTAGAGCAGGCTCCAAAATGCCAAGTCATGATTTTGGACAAGACTGGCACGTTGACTTATGGCAAGCCAGCCGTGACGGAAGTTCTGTCGGCAGTGGATTGGGATTCCAGTGCGGTGCTAAGGTTTGCAGCAAGCCTGGAACAATACTCAAAGCATCCATTATCATCCGCTATTATTCAGGCCGCAAAATCAAGAAACATCGCATACCAATCTGCAACCGAAATCAGCGAACCGCCAGGCCGTGGCATGACCGGGTTGGTCGAAGGGCGACGAGTTCAAATTACGAGTCGCAATAAGCTGCAAGCCCAAGCGCCAGAACTCATTCACTTGCTACCTCCGCTGGCTGGTGGATTGGAATGCGTCGTGTTGATTGATGACCAATATGCAGCCACTCTGCGCTTTCGCGATGCACCCAGAAGCGATGGCGAATCCTTTATTCGACATCTAGGTCCTAAACATAGTTTCGATCGCGTCGTCCTGCTGTCAGGCGACCGGCTCTCAGAGGTTCAATACTTGGCAGACCAAGTGGGCATCAAAGAAGTTTACGCAGAAAAAAGTCCCGAAGAAAAGCTGCATATCGTTCAACAAGAAACCGCTCTGCGAAAAACATTGTACGTCGGCGATGGAATCAACGACGCACCAGCTCTTACAGCCGCGTCAGTTGGTATTGCGTTTGGCCAGCACAGCGACGTCACTAGTGAGGCGGCTGGGGCGGTTATCATGGATTCTTCGTTAACGAAGCTAGATGAGTTCCTGCATATCGGCCATCGCATGCGTTCCATCGCCCTGCAAAGTGCGGTTGGTGGAATGACGTTGAGTATCGTTGGGATGTTCTTGGCAGCGTTTGGTTGGCTGCCACCAACAGCGGGGGCCATTGGTCAAGAGTTGATCGACGTCGTCGCAGTGCTCAATGCTCTGCGAACAGCTTTCCCACCGCAAGCTCTCTCGGATCTTTAGCTTACGGCTTTTTCATCAAATCAAGAACCGCAGCGGTCATCGTGGCGACCGAAACGTAGATGGTACGCTCAAAGTCTGGGTAGTAATCGCTGCTGTGAAGTGAAGGCGGATTGGCTTGCAAGCGAGTGAACTTCTCCATTCGTTCGGGGTGAACGGTTCCCACGCGATACATCAAAATCGGAACTCCGGCTAAACCAAATTCACTGAAGTCTTCACCGCCCATGCTGGGCTCATCAGATAAGACATTTTCAGGCCCGAGCACTTCGCCAAACACAGACTTCATCCTTGAGGCAAGCTCGTCATTGTTATCCAGCGACGGGGTACCTTCGCTAAAGGTCACCTCAGGCATCGGTGCATCGTATGCTTTGGCTATCGCTTCTGCCTTGCGCTGGATGGCGGACAAGACCTTTTGCCTAACATCGTCGGTGTAGCTACGAACCGTGAGTTGCAGGCGACAATCGTTACCAATGATGTTGTGTTTGGTACCGCCATGAATTGACCCGACAGTAACGACTGCAGGTTGTGAGGGTTTGATTTCACGGCTAACTATCGTTTGCAGGGACATGACTAAGTCGGCTGCTTGGACAATTGGGTCGATTGTAGTATGAGGTGCTGAACCATGCCCGCCTCGACCTTTCACCACAATATCAACGCTATCCACATTTGCAAAAGCAGGTCCCGAAATGACCTTGATTTTTCCTGCTTCAAACTCCCCTGCGCAGTGAAAAGCAATTGCAAAATCAGGTTTGGGGTACTTCGTGAATAATCCATCTTTCAGCATCGCGCGGGCTCCAGATCCGCGTTCTTCCGCCGGTTGGCCGATCAGCAATAATGTACCTGACCATAGCTGTTTGTGCTGAGCTAGGAAATCGGCCACCGTTAGCAAATTCGTCATGTGAACGTCATGCCCACAAGCGTGCATAACTCCCGTGGTGCTACCGTCCGGCAAAGCCACTGTGACCTTAGAAAGAAATGGTAACGGCGTGGTCTCTGTGACAGGCAGTCCATCCAGGTCGCTTCGAAGCATGACCGTTGGCCCTTGCCCGTTGCTCAATACTGCTACCACTCCATACCCGCCGACTTGCTGAGTTACGTCATAACCTGATTTACGAAGGTGATCGGCGAATTTCTCCGAGGTCCGTGCTTCTTGGAATGACAGCTCCGGTGAAGAATGGAAGTCAACATAAGTTCTGACGACTTCTTCAATCTGCGGCTCTAACCACTGAGAAACACTTTTCCAGTGCTCGCTGGTGGGGTCCTCTGCCAGCATTGAGGTGGTGGCCGAAAGTCCTATCAGGAAAGCAGCGAAGTATTTCATCAGATCAATTCCTCTTAACGGTCGCGGTGGCACGATGCTACGGGTGGACCATGACGATTCCGGTATCTTCAAAACTAGTCATAGCCGATAGCACTGCGGGGGTTTGGTCTAGGCCAACTGTTCTCGTAATCAAGCTACTGGGATCAAGTTTACTATCCACGGTTAACTGCATCAACTCTTCGAAGCCGCCGATCGGTAATCCATGGCTTCCCAGGACTTCCAATTCCCAAGCAATGATTCGCGCCATCGGCAATCGCGCAATAATATCGCGGCCCGTCATCAGGCCTACTTGTACGTGTTTGCCTCGTTTACGCAGCGAGAGTACTGCGTCCATGACCACTTTGGAGTTGCCGATGGCATCGATGGTGGCGTGCGATCCACCCTGCGTTAAGTCGTGAATCACAGCCGGCAAATCGTCTGTTTGTTTGCTGTTGATAATGATGTCCGCACCATGGTGTTTCGCTGTGGCCAACGCTTCGTCGCGGATGTCCACGGCGATCGTTTGCACACCATGCGCTTTGGCAATCATGATGGCTGAAAGTCCAACACCACCGCAACCAAACACAGTCAGCCACTGCCCCTCGCGGCAGCGCGCTTGTTGCATGACTGCGCGATAAGCTGTCGAGAATCGGCATCCCAAGCTGGCCGCGGTTGGGCTGCTGACCGATTCCGGAATAGGTACCAAATTCAAGTCGGCATAGCGCAGGGCAACGAACTGAGCAAACGAGCCCCAACCGGTAAAGCCTGGTTGATACTGATGGTCGCAAACATGTGTGTCCCCAAGTTTACAGCTATCGCATGCACCGCAACCGGCCGCAAATGGAACCGTCACCCGCTCGCCAACCCGCCAGCGCCGGACGCCTGAGCCAATCGCGACGATTCGGCCTGCTAGTTCGTGCCCTGGCACATGAGGCAGGTCCTTAATGTCAGGGTCATGCCCTTGCCAAGCGTGCCAGTCGCTGCGGCAAATTCCAGTCGCCTCAACTTGCACAACGACGCCATCAACTTCAGGAGAAGGGTCAGGAACTTCAGCGACCTCCACAAGCCCTCCAAATTCTCGGATGACAACTGCTTTCATAATTCCTTAACCGCCTTGGTAATCTCCATGACTGCTTGTTGACCGTCGGCGTAGAACATCAAGGTGTTAGGGGCTGCGAACAACGGGTTGGGGATACCGGCAAAGCCGGGGCTCAAGCTGCGTTTAATGACGATCACCGATCGACATTTATCGATGTCAATGATCGGCATACCAGCGATTGGACTTTTGGGGTCGGTTCTGGCCACTGGGTTCACGACATCGTTCGCTCCAATCACAATCGCGACATCAACGGTCTCTAAGGTCGGATTGATTTCTTCCATCTCTTTCAGTTTGTCGTAACTTATGTCTGCTTCCGCCAAAAGAACGTTCATATGGCCTGGCATTCGTCCAGCAACTGGATGGATCGCGAATTCAACGAGCGCTCCTCGCTTTTCGAGAAGATTCGTTAGGTCTCGCACGGCATGTTGAGCTTGAGCGACTGCCATGCCGTAACCGGGGACAATCACAACACGCTGGGCTCCATCCAAGATCATCGCGATATCATCAGCACTGGTGCTCCGGACATTCGCATAGACGTCATCATCCGCAGTCGCAGCGCCAGTTGACGCCATGGACCCAAACAAAACGTTGGTCAGCGAACGATTCATCGCTTTGCACATGATCTGCGTAAGAATGATTCCGGAAGCGCCCACCAACGAGCCTGCGATAATCAACGCATTGTTGTCGATGACAAAGCCCGTCGCGGCAGCAGCAAGTCCTGAATAGGAATTCATCAGGGAAATTACGACCGGCATATCCGCACCGCCAATAGGGAGGACCAACAAGACTCCCAGCGCAGAGGCCAGTACAATGATAGCGATGTAGGCTAAATTCGCGGACCACAAGGCCTCTGATTGGACCAACGGAACAATGCACATCAGAGCTACCAACAGAATCGCTCCATTAATCAGCGGTTGATACGGAAAGCTAAAAGGTTTCTTGAACTGCTTGAACTCTTCGAGCTTGGCATAGGCAACCAAGCTTCCCCAAAAAGTTACGGTACCGATCAAGCAAGACAAACCGATGGCGATCAAGCTATCAGCCGCATGGTGCTCTCCATTTTGAATCAGGTCTGCCCAAGCCACCAGCGTCGATGCGGCTCCTCCTAGTCCATTGAGTAATCCAACCAACTGCGGCATCGATGTCATTTGGACACGGAGAGCCAGAGTCGCACCTACCGCCGCTCCAACAATCAAGCCAAACGCGATGTAAACATAACCACCGATTGTTCTATCCAGTAAAGTGATGCAGATCGCCAGTCCCATCCCAAAGGCTGCAATTACAATGCCTCGCGCTGCAGAGCGCGGATGCGACATTTGCTTGAGGCCGACAATCAATAAAACGGAAGCGATCAGGTAAGTCAGCGAGATGATGGCCATAAATTATAGTCTGCTTAAAGTGCGTTGCGGTTTATCTAACACGTTTATCGCTTCTTGAACATCAGCAACATGCGACGTGTAACTAAGAATCCTCCAACCACGTTGATCATCGCCAAGACCACAGCCAGCATCCCAAGCATGGCTGAAAAGCCTCCGATGCCAGATCCAGCAACAATCATTGCACCCAATACTGTAATGCCACTGATTGCATTTGAACCAGACATTAGCGGCGTATGCAGCGTAGGTGGCACTTTGGTGATCACTTCAAAGCCCACGAAAACAGCCAGCACAAAAATTGTCAAACTCGAGATCAAGACAAGATTTCGATTGGATTGGGAGCTCACCGCATCTTTTGGCAGCGGCGCGATGGCTGACGTTGGTTCGGCACTGACTGCACCGGACATTGCAGCGGCGTTATCGACACTTTCCTGTGCTGAAAGGTCGGTCGACGAAACCAAAGTCATACCGCAAACGATGATGCAAAACCAAATGATTCTCAACATTCAAAAACTCCTTCACACATAGTCGATTTTACGATTAGTCCACAGTGAAAAGCGAAAGCACTTCGCCCACTTATTCAGTGATTACTTTGCGTCCCAACAAATCAAGCACTCGCGATGATACGACTTCACCAGCGTTTGTCATCATGCAATCGCGAATGATTTCGTCATCGCGATTGAGTACGAGCTCGCCTTTTTTGAACATGTTTTGAATAAACTTAGTCACGTTGTGCGAGAACATGGAGCTCGCATCATAAGGCACTTCGGCCGAAATGTTGGTTGGGCCAAAGATCGTCACGCCATGCACCTGTTGGACTTGATCCGCTTGAGTCAATTCGCAATTGCCTCCCCGCTCGGCGGCTAGATCGATGATCACGCCTCCAGCCGCCATACGTTCCACCGCTTGAGCCGTGATCAGTACGGGCGATTTCTTGCCAGGAATAGCAGCGGTGCTGATAACAATATCGCTTTGGGCAACGACATCGGCCATCAATGCTTGTTGCTTGCGATAGAAATCATCGTCCATCGCTTTGGCATAGCCGCCCTTGTCCTCCGCATTGGATGCTTCCAACGGCAACTCGACAAATTTACCGCCGAGACTTTCCACTTGTTCTTTAACAGCGGGCCGGACGTCATAGGCATGGACAATGGCCCCTAGTCTTTTCGCCGTGGCAATCGCTTGAAGGCCCGCCACGCCGGCCCCGATCACAAAGACCTTCGCTGCAGTCAACGTACCCGCTGCGGTCATCATCATAGGGAACATTTTTTTGCAGTGGATCGCCGCTAGCAGCACGGCGCGATAACCTGCGATGGTTGCTTGGCTCGACAGAACATCCATGCTTTGAGCTCGCGTGATTCGCGGAATCATTTCTAGCGAGAACAAGGTAACACCAGATTTTGCCCAACGGTCAATTGCCGTAGGTTCCCCCAACGGATCACAAGTGCCAATCACAATCTGATTTTGTTTTAACTGATTTACGAAGTCAGCATCACCATCGCGATTGGCTCCAGCAGCGCGAACGCAGGCAATCATTTCGCAAGATAAAACGGCTTCGCGGGAAGCGACCGTGGCCGATTTTTCTTGATAATGCTGGTCTAAAAAACCAGCCGCCTGCCCTGCTCCGTGCTCAACGACAACTTCCAGACCGGTCTTGATCAAAGCTGAAACGCTATTGGGGGTGACTGCAACTCGAAACTCCCCTTCTTTGCTTTCCTTTAAAACTCCAAGCTTCATGGCTTACTATCTGCGTAAATGAATGGTGGACCAGGGTTGTTTCCAGCATGATACCAAATACCGCCGCCTTGCAGAATGACACAACCCGCTCATACAGCCAGCAAGAGTGTTTTCAACTAAACGATTTATTGCGCAATCGCTTGTTCGACTGCTTTAATCCATGCTACTGGTGTTTGTGGGTACAACGTTTTTAAAACAGTTAATTCCTCTGAAGCTTTATTGTTTCCCGCCGATCTAGAGATTGCCAGCAACCAGTCTGCCTTGATCCGATACCAATCCGCAGTCCCTATCTTTTCTCGGTTTACCAAACGAGTCAGTAGATTGACCGCTTCGCGTTGTCGCTCTGGTTCTGCGGCAGTCAACAGCCGTCCTAACCAGAGCAAATTCTGCTTGCTTTGTTGCCCATTGACGTGTTCTTTCCATAGGGCAAGTCCTGCTGCCCAGTCGCCCTGGAGCATCATCAATTGTGCTCGGTCTAAAACCATCGTATCGCGTAAGACCTCCGCCGCTAGTTGATGCGTCGGGCTCGATCTTGAAAGCAAGTCATATTCTTGGGTCCGCTGATCCAGCGATTCGAGTGTGTTCGCCGGACTAGGGGTTCCACTATTGAGATAGCTGCGAGTGGTTCTTCGGAGCATGATCTGACATTGCAGCATTCTCTCGAGTATTGGCAGCGTATCGGAGGGACTGTCGTCGCTTGATTCCGCTGAGATTGTGCGTTGCTGGACACCTACGACTTGATCTCTAGTTGCAACCAGCCATGGCAACGCACTGTGGGGCTGCGAAGCTCCTTGCTTAACCGAAAGAGGCTCAGACGCATGGTCGTTGGAAGTATCGCTTGGGATATTGTGCGAAGCCCCATCGGTCTCGATTAAATCTGACCAATAAGTGCTGCGGCATAGATCGTACAGCATCTGATCGTCTCGCTGAAAGTCCCTGTGCAACTGAGAAGTATGAGTTGAGACGTATTCAATCTTTTGCAAGTTTGACGACAGCAAACCAAGTGCAACGAGCACTGAACGATGGCGACGGATCTCCTCATGCCAAGCGTGATCGAGGCCAATCTTGTCGTCGTTAGCCCCGGTTGCTTGCAGTTCCCACAATCGAACTCCACTTGCGAAATCGCGTTGTGCTATTAATATCGGCTCGGCAATAGCAAGGATTTGGCGGACAGCGGTGACATCGGAGATAGGCTCGCCAGTCAATGCTGCAAACTCAAGAATCAATTGGTGAGCTGACGCATTGAGAGTCGCGTCCTGGCCGATTGCATCGCGTGCGATTTGGACAGCTTGTAAAAGTTCTTTGGGCGCGTCGGGTTCCGTGGCATACTTCACGGCCGTGTCTCGACAGTTCTCTGCGATTCGCAATCTAGCCATGATCGTTTGTTGATTGACTGCAACCGCCTCTTGCTTGCGCAGCAGGTTGTATAGTAGCGCATTGCGTTGGCGCGCGGTCAAAAACGCTTTTCCCAACTGCTGAGTTTGGAGGGCTTGTTGTTCGATACTCTGCAAACGTTGAACAGCTTCTGCCACACGTCCCGCTAGTAAGTCCTGTTGTACTTGCGCATCCAGCAATTCTAGGCTTGCACTGGAGGTGTCATTGGTCGCAGCGAGCGATGAACGGTTGTTGAGCAGCAGCGCTTCAGCACGCAATCTCCAATACTTACCATATTTTTTCCCCACGGCCTCTTTGAGCTTCAACAGCTCGGCCATTGAATTCCTAACGGTCATTGACGCGGCCAATTTGTCCGCGTTGTCCAACGCATTAAGTTCGCCAACAGTGTTTGAGGATGCCGCATCAGAAACTTGCTGCAAGTTGTAACGGAAAACAGCAAAGGCCAGCTCGGGGGGAATCGGGTCGGCGACCAGTAACATCTCCATTAAGATTGCACGCGCCTGATCGGTTGCTTGGGCCACATTGGATCGTAAGAGCACATCGACTGCCAACAGTCGATTCTGATCGCGCAACGAACCACTGAGCGAACGCGACAGGTCGGCTTCCAACAATGTCAGTGCAGCATCGGTTTCGCCCAATGCCGACAAACTCTTGGCACGCAGCAAGTTCAAGCGTGGACTCTCCGACGCTTCGCTTCCCAGTGTGCTAGTCACTCGGTCGATCTCGGTTTTCAGATTGGTAGCCGCCGCGATTCGATCTGCTTCGTTGCCCCCCATCGTATGGTCTAGCTGCATCGCCTGCAGATCGACTTTTAAAAGCAGGATTTCATTAATCAATCGGTAATGCTCGTTGATCCAGGTTTGTAGAGATATGGAGGTTGGTTTCCCCGACAAACTGGAAACTCGGGCTTCTGCATGGCGTTGCAAATCATTTAAAGCATCCGTCGTATCCAAAATGGATCTGACGGCAGTCTCATGAAGTCGTTGGTTGCCCACGGTCGCCAGGCTTGCGGCAACAAAGAGTCGAGCTTGTTCTGAGTTTCCTTTTTGCAAAGCGAACTCGGTATACAGTTCAATGTCAGGAGCGGACGGCAACGATGAATCAGGAAGGTTAAGATTCGATTGGATTGCCGCCATGGCTGATTTCGCTGCGGTGGCCAAACGCTGCCGGTCCGACGCATAAGAATCCGCTGTAAATGTCGCTTGCGAAAGCTGCTTCAGCATCTGTGTTCGAATCAATAGCATAGCGCGTTGAATCGATAGCCGCAAATCGGTCGATGGACTGGCAAGACGTCTTTCCAGAATCAAGATCGCGGAATCGAAATCATTTGCATCAGTCAAACGATCGATGAGCTGATCCAAAGTGGCTTTGCTGGAATGATAACCGAAAGCAGACGCTCGATCGGCCGCAACAATATCTCGGTCAGCAGTTTGCGCGGGTAGCGGCAGCGAAGCACTTGTAATCAAGCTGATCGCTACGAAAAAAAGTGTGCAGCGCGAGTAGTTGCCGCATCGGAAGCGAAAGCGAGATAGCCAAGAAGTGGGACTGCCGTGTCTAGCCATTCTTCACTTTGCGACGGAGTTAGCTTTAGTTTTGACGCGTGAATGGAGCGAGCAGGTGCCGCCTTCGTCGCAGTTCTCTCCCGCAAGGCGGTATCGTCGCTCGGCTACCTTTTGATACGCCCACCGCCAAAAACTTCGTGTTCCTGGAAGGTGGAGCAAAGGGGCGAACGGATACAACAGCGGCAATCGGCGAGTCAGATATCGGACTGCATCAGCGCCTCCGTATCGGTGGCCGCTCGCACTTACGACCCACATTTGTTCCATCAGCATATCGAACGTCAGGTCCGGATACTTTTCAGCAACGCTGGAACTGTGAAGCGACACAAACTCCAGCGACTTGAGGAGGTCCAATCGAGCGAGAGTCTTTACGCCATGCGTGCAAAAGTTGCACTTTCCATCAAAAATGACTGTGTCCACGGCGTACCTCGAGGAGTTCGAACTCCAGTGCTGCAAAAACTTGAGTCCGAGGGCAATAAAATCGGTCGGCCAGCGGAACGCGGTTGAACTCGCATTGCGAGGCGGAGTTCGTCAGATGGCCATACCTGTGTTTAGTATAGCTATTTATGAAGACCGTGTTCAAGTAGAAAACGCAACCCGGGTTTCAAGGTTGCGTTTGTCGCAGTTACGTTGGGACTAGATTAATCCAGACTCGGGATCAATCTCAAGTTGTTTCCGGTCCGCATAAGTTTCGCCTGGTGCGTGCCAAGACGTGATCTGTGCCTCGCCCATTTTCCAGCAGTAGTAAGCTGGTCGATCGTCGATCAGTGCCGGGAAAGCGACAATTCCATCATGTGCGGACTGCAGGATTACGCCTAGTGCTTCCAGTTCGAGGATCAGTTCCTGCAATTGAGCTTCTTCAATCTTGAGGTCTTCGCGGGTGACTTCGATTTCGTCAAGGAAGTATTTATCGACACGAGACTTCCGACTTTCGCGTTGTCGTGCAATCCGGTGCATTTGGATTTTGCGGTCGGTAAGGTCGCGGTGTGCCAGGGAAATGTCCGCCACGATCAGGCGCAACAACGGCAGCATAGCGCTCGCTTGAGCGTAAGAGAAAACGACATCGATTTGTGAATCATGCGAATTCATCCGCGTGATCTCTGTTGAGTAGTTGGCTAACATCCGCAAAACCTTTACAGTGGCGTCCTCGGCTTACAGCCAGTACGTCACTGTCTCTTATAATGTTTCGAACTTTAGACTGATGCAATGCCGATTTTGCTAAATCGGCCATCGGTTTCAGTACAGACCGCGAAGTTCTCAAACAGGTTCACTGGGATCGAAACTTGCCATCTCTAAATCTGGCTGGCCAACGTGCATGGATAGCTCGCTGGCAACATCATCCACCAATTCTGAGGAAACCCGGTCGACGCGGCGTAAAGCACCTGCGACTAGGCTCAAATCTGCTAGGTAATTTATCCTGTAGGGTAGACCGTCGGCAAGTTCTTGTATGCGGGTAATCGCTTGAGCTTCAAAAATACTATCGCGGCCTTTGCAGCGATCCATGCAAAATTCAAAGTAATCAGCCGTCTGACCCAAATCCCAGGCTGGTAAATTGATTCGCAACTGGCAGCGGTCAATTAGTCCGTGTGGTAGATCCAAAATTCGATCTTCCGTAACTCCAAGTACACAAGTTACCGGCACTAGGCTACCTGTGATGCGTCGTACGATCGAATAAATATCGCCCGAGCCATGGTGGGAGTCATCAATAAACAGAGTCACATGCTTTTTCGTGGCCGCCACACCACGCAGCGCGTCTTCCAGCAATGTCCAGCGACGCTCGCGAGTCATCGAGATGGTGTTCTGCAGCAGCGTCTCGCTGACCGAAAGTCGCTCGATTAGCGTACTGAGCATCGAGTCCAAATCGAGTCCCAGGAGCGACAAATAGACCACACGGGTAGAAGTGGAAGACCAACTGAATTGATTTGCCAGGCTGCGGAGCAATACCGATTTGCCAACTAGGGACGGGCCAACCAGCAGACCGAAGGCGCCGTGGTTTTTTACTACGAAACGAACCCTCGCGATCGCTTCTTCGACCGTGCCGCCCTCGTACATACGCGAGCGGCTGGAGACCACGAATGGTGAATGCGTAATTCGCCAGTATTGCGTATAGTGCATTTTGGTGATGATTCCCAGGTTCTGCTGCGATCGTTTCGTTCAGAGTGTCCGCTTATCAGTTAAGTTCGGCAAATTCGGCAGGTCACTGGAGAAAAAATCCCCCGTTTCGCAAGTTCCGATCAAGATCTGCAAAAAGTACCAGTCGAAGGAATTGCGTTTGTCAGCTAAAATATCCGAATCGATCATTCGAACTCAAGCTACATCAAAGCGGCTTGTGTTCTCATTTACTCAGTAACCTTTTGACAGCGGTTTGGAGACAATCTGTGACGCCACGCACTCTGATGGCACTATGCCGCGAAAAAGGCGTAAGATGCGTTGAAGTACGATACATGTGCTTGAACGGTCAAACGGAGCGATTTCATATTCCCGCCGATCGTTTGTCGGAAGAACTGTTCGAAGTCGGCCTCCCCTTCACCGCTTCGCAGAACGATACGTATGCTTCCCAAAACGCCGCCTTGGTTCCGCTTGCCGATACCGCTTATCTAGCTCCCTTTCGTTCGCAGACAACTTTGGTGCTCTTGGCCGAAATTCAAGATGTGGTTACTCGGCGCGACGATGACTTTGATCCCAGAGGCATTTTGCAGCGAGCTAACGAAGCTTGGAAGTCGACCGGCCTGTGCGATAAGGTCTTGATCGGCCAGACGTGCGAAGTTCTCCTACTGCAATCGCTTGATTGCAAACAAGCCGACCGCAGCTCGGAGTTACGGATCCAGCCGCTGGCCGATGACAACGTCTTGGGATTCGCGCTAGACCCCTCAAAGTCAGATGGAGGCAAAGCGAATTTCATCGAACCCGCAGCGAAGGTCTGGCCAGAGGGGCTACCAGTCAATGATGTAGCGACCTACTGCGGCGAAGTGCTCCAACATCTAGCTGACGTTGGAATTGAAGTTGAGTACGCTAACAACTCCGGAACTACGATTGGGCATTGTCGCTTTCAACTGGCACCGGTCGAGCCGGTTCGCGCTGCTGACATTCACTTGCTGGCTTGTGAGATCATTCGAGTGACCGCCGCAAAATATGGACTGATCGCTTGTTTCTTGCCGGCGATCAGTGCCAAGGACCCCATGTTGGGCTGGGATCTTCGCATCAGTGCGCTCAAGTCAAATGAATCGATCGTTTCGGGTTCGAAGCAGTTCGGCCTGTCCGACAAAGGCGTTTCGATCACGGCCGGTTTACTGCGTCATATGGGAGCCGCTATGGCATTCACGAATCCCACCGAAACCAGCTATCGCCGGATACAACATAATGCGAAACACAATGGCGACTCCAAATCAAAAACTGCGATCCATCCGTTCGTCAGCGTCCTGGCTTCCACCAGCCAATTGATTGACCGCACAATCGAACTGGGCGTTTGCGATCAGACTTGCAATCCGTACTTGGCTATCGCAGTGATTCTGATGTCGGCCTTGAATGGTTTGGAAGAGAACATGCAATTGGATGAATCCGGCAGTCTTGTGTCAGGGGCCGAGCGATCGTCGAAACCGAATCTACGTCTGCCAATGACCCTGGAACGAGCCGTCGCTCGGCTAGCTGCAGACCACGATTTTCTGCTAGCGCACGATGTCTTCTCGAACACCGTGCTGAAAGTTTGGCGAAGACGATTGCTTAAGAACCGCATGCGAGCCTACGATGAAATTACTCCGCCCGGCGAGTTTCTGGCTAGATATCGCGGCTGATGCCTCAGGCAGAAAACCACGATTATCAAGTTGCGGATAGGTCGCTTTGTCCTTCTTGTGCTGCTTTCTGACTGCTAGGCTGCACCTGGTGGCTTGGGCGGCGAGAAGTGTTCGTGGTTCAATATTCTTGGGCTCCCTGCGCTCCAAATCGAAAGCGCTATTCCAGAACCAATGGAAACGCCGCCGCTCAGAACAAACGCGATCCAAACCAAGGGGCTGTCAATCTCACTGATGGCAATAGCACTGGGAACACAGCAGATAACGAAACAGACGCACGTTGCGATCGCTATCACCACGCCAAGGAACAGTGAGAGCAGGAAGTGTTGAGCCATCGTGCCTTGGCTATGAAATGGTGGACAGCGAATTTGTTCGTCGGTAAAACCGCTGTAATACTGCTTTCGGCTGAACGCAACGCTGCGGATAAAACCGCTGAGAGCAGCCATGAATCCGAAAAACGCGAACACGTGGGCACCCATAAAGGACATCAAAAAAAGCACGCTTATCAACACCACCCACAAAATCCAGAACTCCGTCGGATAGACGCGTCTAGTTTGGCTGAAGGTCATCTGCGATGGATGGGGGCCAGTTGCTTGGTATGGATTCGAACCGACTGCATAGGGGTTGCTTACGCCTGTAACATCCGGCTGGTCTGATCCTGGTTCTGCATTCATGGTGGCAACCTCGCGGGCTCTGCAAGTTGTTCAGCAAGTTCCGGTAAAGCGACATGTCCATCACGGTACAGAACGTTGTAAGCGCAAAACGGAATGATGTGTCCCGATGGCAATACGTGATGCGTACAACACTGCATGACGCGGCGAACGTCGAAATTATAAACGTCCAAGAAAGAAGTGATGGTGATCCGGAAAAGATCGCGGGCCCCCGCTTGGCCTGCTAGGACTCGCTGCACAAATTGCACTGCCAATTGCTCCTGGCGAGAGGCTTGATTCACGGGTTGCAAAACGGTATTCCGCGAAGCTGTTTGCAACTGCACCAATTCGTCAGCAGCTAAGGAAGTATCATTCGTGGGGCCACAACCGCCAGGACCACAACAGCTTTGACGAGCCAAGTATTGCGAAACAAGTTGAATGCCTTGCTCGCGAGTGAAAGCAAGTCCATTGGCCAGCAAGTCTAAATGATTGGCCATATCAAAGAGCTGAGACAATGGTACAAACCGGCCTTCATGACGCGTCGCCAGCGACAAGATATGGCAATTAGGGTGTGCGCATGGCAGTGGGAAAAAATCGGCTTGGGTAAACTGACCGCTTGTCTGCTCGCACAATCCGTTGATTACGTCGGGGAAGGTGATGCGTCGCTCGAGTACATCGGGCAATTCGTGCCGTCCGCTGTAAGTTGCTGGCTGCAGCGACAATCCCGTAATCCACGGACGTTCTGCTGCGAAAGCAATCAGCTTACCTAACTCTTGGTCGTTAACGTCCGTTTGCAATGTTGTGACGAGCGTCGCATGAATCTCTGCCGCACCGATCCGCTCAAGTGCCTTGCATTTGGTCGCCAACAAGTCCTCGCCTCGCAAACGCCGATAGATTTCATCATCAAAGCCATCGAACTGGAAATACAGCTCAATTCGCCGGCGATTCTCAGCGATTTTCGCAATCAGTCGATCATCCGACGCCAGCCGAATTCCGTTGGTGTTGATCATGATGAAGTCAATGGGTTGTGCTAAGGCATAATCCAAGATTTCGAACAGTTGAGGATGTATCGTAGGCTCGCCACCGGAAAGCTGCATTACTTCCGGTCGACCTTCCGATGCGACCAACGCGTCGATCGCTGCTTTCACTTGCTCCAACGACTTATGCTTCAAGCCAGGGCGACTGTTGGCATAGCACATCGAACACGCCAGATTGCAGGCGTCGGTAATCTCAACAACAGCCACACACGTATGTTGTTCATGCTTGTCACACAAACCGCAATCCAAAGGGCAACCGCGATTCGATTGAGCTCTTGTGTGCTTGGGTAATTTCGCTGGTTGGGCATTTTCGAAGCGATCGAACCAACGCACGTCGCTGCAGATAAAATCTTCTCGAGTGCCGTGGGTTGGGCATTCCTTTAGAAAGTACACTCGTCCCCGCCGAACGATGATTTTGGCTGGTACCACATGCAGGCAAGTCGGGCATAGCGATTGAGTTAAACCACGAAAAGTATAGTCCCGATGATTCGTGGTTTTAGTTGCCATCTAGGTTCCACCTTCGTCCTTCGATTCTATCGTTCCTGTGATAACCGACCTGTCTTTGTCATGTTCGAAGTCATGTTCGAAGCTTGGGGTTATAACCAGTCGAGCCCCAAGTCTAGATTCACTGCGGAATGAGTTAGAGCACCAACGCTGATGCGATCGACGCCTGTCTCAGCGATCCCACCAATGGTATCCAAGTTGACTCCCCCGGAAGCTTCCAATTGCACTTGAGGATTCCGGTTGTTTCTTAGACCAACGCAATATCGTAGTTCTGCCAGCGACATGTTATCCAGTAAAACGATATCGGCATTTCCGCGTAGAGCGTTCTCCAGTTGTTCTACCTGATCAATTTCGATTTCCACAATAACGTTTTCGAAATTAGGAGTGCCGCTGCCAGCCAGATACGCACGAGCTTTTTGGATCGCCGCGAAAGTGTCCAATGGCTGGCCAAATTTATCTGCGTTTGCAGCCAAGTGATTATCCTTGATCAACACCGCGTCGTACAATCCCGAACGATGTGTAAAGCCGCCGCCGCAACGTACCGCGTACTTCTCCAGTCTTCGCCAACCAGGTGTGGTTTTCCGCGTATCGTAGACTCGAGTCGCCGTGTGCTCGACGCGTTTGACAAATCGCTGGGTCCAACTGGCAATACCACACATCTTGCCGAGGATGTTCAGCAGCGTTCGTTCCACGGTCAGCAGGTCTCGCGTGGAGCCCTCAAGCGTGGCGAGAGTCGTACGGGCTTCAAACAGTTGGCTGTCACCGACCAACACTTCGCATTGAACCGAGCAATCGAACTCATTCAGAATAGGTTCTATCAAGTTGAAACCGGCCGCTACTCCTGCCACTCGGGATACGATCGCGGCCTTACCTTGCATCCCGTGAGGTACCAGCGCGGCCGTCGTAAGGTCTACCAGTCGATCTAAGTCTTCGCGGATCGCAAGGCGAACAATCAGCTCCAGGTCTTCCAAAAGAGCGGCATCGATCGTTTGCTGTTTGAACTCTTTCATGCTGTGCCTGTTCAATCCCTAGGAAGCCATATTCTCGGGCGTGTATTTTTTGCGGCGCCATTCTCGAAATGCTTCATAAACAATCGGAAGGACGCTGAATGCGATAATGCCCAATATTACCAGTTCGAAATTTTTCTTGACAAAGGGGATGTTGCCAAACGCATAGCCAGCGAGCACGCACAAGACGACCCAGGCTACCGCACCGACAAAATTGTAGATCCAGAACTTACCGTAATTCATTTTCCCAACGCCAGCCACAAAGGGGGCGAACGTTCGCACTATCGGCACGAATCTGGCAAGGATAATCGTCTTGCCTCCGTATCGCTCGTAAAATGCCTGGGCGCGATCGAGATGCTTGCGATTGAACAGCCAAGAAGACTCTGCCCGAAACACGCGAGGTCCAATGATCCGACCTGCAAGATAGTTAACGCCATCTCCGACCACCGCAGCCACAATTAGCAGCGGAATGAGCAACTGAAGAGAGACGGGAGAATCGGGTAAAGCGACCAAGGCGCCAACCGCAAAAAGCAAGGAATCCCCCGGGAGAAATGGGGTCACTACCAGCCCCGTCTCACAAAAGATGATCGCAAATAACAAGGCATAGAGCCAAGGGCCCATCCAGCCGGCGACCTCGATTAGATGTTTGTCGACCTGAGTAAAAAGCTCTACGATTTGCATGAAACGCGAGGAATCTCAATAAAAGTTGGAATGTGTATTTTGGAATTGAACCAAAATGCGACGGTCGGGAATAAAAATAATTGTTATCTTGGCAATCGAATCGGCTTCTCTTCTGGGTGTGACGTTTATTTTTCCCAGCCACAATAGCCTAAGAGCTAAAGAGTAGTTTATAGAACTTGCTTTGGCGACCGTTGTTCAAGCCATAACTGGGCGAGTCGCAAAAAAATCGATTTCATTCTTGTTTCAATTGGCATACTGAATGCCATGGCTAGCGTCCGTCCGAGCTCCCTCGCCTGCGATTAGTGAACAATCCTAAGATTTCGTTGTCAGCGCAAAGTGGCGAGCTAAACTATACTTACGTTCCTAGCAATTCGAATTCGACATCCTGAGATTCCTTGATAAATTTCTCTCAAAACTCGTCTTCCCGACGACTTAAAACTGATGCAACACGCACTCAAAACCCCTGCTTAAATACCACCGCTGGCGGTTGGTTGCTGACGGGCAGCACGGGGCTGGTTGGGCGATTTGTGCTCAGGGAACTGCTGCGCCAAGGTCAGGATGTCTGTGTGATAGCGAGACGTCGTGGACCGATTTCAGCCGCAGCGCGTATCGAAGCGATCGTGCAATTCTGGGAACGCGAACTGCAACAATATTTGGTCCGACCGCAGATTTTGGAAACTGGACTGCACACGGAGGATGGCGAGGATTCGATCGCCTTGCACTTGGATCGACTGCGTGGTCGTTACACTAACGTCCTGCATTGTGCCGCCAGTGTACGTTTTGACTTGGATCAAAACGGCGTGGAACCGCTCTACAGCAATATCAACGGCACCGCCGACTTAATTCAGTTGTGTCAACGGATCGGCATTCAACACTTTCATCATGTCTCCACCGCGTATGTTTGCGGACATTCGGCAGATAAGGTCTACGAGCAGCCCACCGCACGCTCTGCTGAGTTTCGTAATCCTTACGAGTATTCGAAGGCTGCGGCCGAACGGCTGGTACTAAACTCCAACTTTACGACCAAAACTATCTATCGGCCCAGCATTGTCATTGGCCGCTATCGGGATGGTTGGGCCAACGCGTTTCACACGTTGTACTCCAGCTTGCGGTTCGCCAGAGAGATCGATTTTGCGGATGCTCCAACCTTGATGAATAACGCTGGCCTGCGAGGGCAAGAAGAAAACAATGTGGTGCCCGTGGATTGGGTCGCTGACACGATCTGCAAGATTGCAAACCAGCCCGACCAGTGGGGACGCATCTATCATCTAACGAACGAAAAGCCAGCTCGTGTCTCGGAAATAGTCCGTGCAATCTACGAAGCGTCGAAACGGAATATTACGCAATGGCAGAATCTTCCGACTTTGCTGAGCCAGGAAAGCCACGGTAAAGACGCATTTCAGTTTCATTTGGGGGCATACGCTAACTATTTTCAAAACGATCCGGCCTTTGACGTTTCTAACCTCAATTCGGTCCCCGGCGTTAATCCAGCTCCCGACATGGACTTCGAAATCTTGACGACTGCGTTCAGCTTTGCTGTTCAAAGTAAGTTCTGCGACACAACCGGCTGGGCGACCAGCGCGGCGTCCGCTGTGCTATGTCAATTCACGGGTTACTTGGACCGCATGGCAATCGCATCTGGCGTTGCACCGTCCCAATTGAGACTATCAGTCGCTGGTCCCGGCGGTGGAATCTGGTGTTTGGACCAACCGCAGTTGCCGAGCCCGGCACAAATCCATCTTCCAGCTTGGGCCCTCGACGCGCTGCTGGAAGGGAAAATGACAGTTCAAGATTCAAGCAGGATGGACTTGTTGCACTCCAATCAGTTGACCGTGCCTGAAATAGCCAATGCATTGACCTCACTGATCCAAGAGTTCCGACGTACGATAAACGGTGCTGCGGCAAACGGCGAGGCAACCGGCAAGGCGAACACTTCATCAGCATTTAGCCATTCGGGGGGGGCATCCGATGCTTGAAGATGCGATGCAATTGAAGCAGCCACAGTTCGGCGGTGGCTTGATCAACGAACCGATCGCCATCGTGAGTATGGAATGCTGCTTGCCAGGAGCGGAAGGTTTGGCTGAGTTCTGGGAGTTACTCATCAGCGGTCGATCTGCAGTTGGACCGCTGCCCGAAAGCGTCATCCAAAGGCAACGTTTCTTTGATCCGACCGAGACTAGGCGAGCTACCTCCTATAGCGATGTGGGAGCAGTGACCGCCAGGCGCCCCGTCTCGGCTGATGACTTGGGTTTACCTGCGGCGGAACTCGCTGGGTGGGACCAGTGCCATTTGCAATTCGCGCGGGTTGCGTTGGCAGCTTGGCAGAAACCATTTCAGAAGGCATCAGCGGTTCAGGAGCACCGCTGTGGGATTTACATTGGCCATAGCGGCGGTGTCGACTCCGGTGAGCTTGTCTACGCGACCATGTCACCCGCCACAGCTTCATACTTAGAGGACTGCGAGTCATTCAACTGCTTGCCAAACGAAGTACAAGGGCAGTTGCGGCTGATGTTTCAGCAGAACATGAATGCTGGACGCCCGCATCGCAAACCCGGCCAAAAGCTCAACTGGGATGTCAATGACATCGCCCGACTTGCATCGAAAGTGACTGGTACTTCAGGGCCTCAAATCGTAATCGAATCCGCCTGTGCATCTTCGTCAGTGGCACTTTGTTTGGCCGCATTGGCTCTGAATGAAAATCAGATCGATGCTGCTATTGTCGGTGGCGCGAGCTACAACAAAGCAGATAGCTTGATTTTGTTTTCCCAAGCCAAATCATGCAGCGCAACCGATTCGCGCCCGTTCGATGACGACGCCGACGGGCTGATCAGCAGCGAAGGGTTTGTCGTCTTCATTGCAAAACGATTGGCCGATGCGGTTCGCGACCAGGATTCGATCCAGGCAGTGATTACGGGTGCGGGGATCGCATCGGATGGAAAAGGCAAAAGCCTGTGGGCTCCTCGGCGTGAAGGTCAGTTGGAATCGATGCGTCGAGCGTATCGAGACGTCGAACATCTTGCGAGTGTTCAGTATGTTGAAGCGCATGCGACTAGCACTCAAGTGGGTGATGCCACCGAAACCGCCGCTCTGTCGGAGCTTTTTCGTGCCTCCGTTCCTGGTAAACGACTGCCGTTGGGTTCCGTGAAATCGAACTTGGGTCATACCTTAGAGTGCGCGGGCTTGGCTGGGCTGTTAAAGTCGGTCCTAGCCATGCAGCATGAGCAGATTCCGCCAAGCATTAACTTCCGCAAACCTAATCGACAGATTGATTGGTCGCACACGCCATTCCAAGTGGTAACTGCTCCTTTAGCATGGAAGGTCGCTGACCAAGCCCCAAGAGTAGCGGCGGTCAATGCGTTTGGCATCGGAGGACTGAACGTACATTTGGTGGTAGAACAGTTTAGCCGCAGCAAGCACGCCTCTAACATTCAATACATCCCCCCCCGGTCTTCGCCTGTAAGTATAGTTAGCGACCGAGAGCCGATCGCTGTGGTCGGCATTGGCTGTGTGCTGCCGGGAGCGTTACAGGTACGGCAGCTCACATCGTTGCTAGCCAGCCAGGCTGCTTACATTCAGTCGCCGCCTACTAAGCGATGGTCAGATGCGTTGCCGATGAGCTTCAGCGATCCAAGCGGCAAATCATCGGTATCCATCAAGGCCGGTTATATCGATAACTTCCAATTCGACTGGCGAAGCAATCGGATCCCGCCCAAGCAGATTCAAAATGCGAACCCTTTGCAGTTTATGTTGTTGCAAGCGGCCGGCGAAGCGATGGAAAACGCTTCTTGGTTAGATTCCAGTAAGTTGCTGCAACGTGTTGGCGTTGTAGTTGGAACGATCTTTGGAGGCGAGTTTGCGCACGGCTTGCAAATTGGCCTGCGTCTGCAAAATGCCATCGCTGAATTTGATCAAGCGATGTTGCGTATAAAGTTGGAGCCAGCCAAGCGGCAGCAGTTGATTGCCGATTTCGAAACATCGTTGCTGCAGCACTTGCCAGCGCTGCTGGATGAAACAGGAAGTTTCACAAGCAGCACGCTCGCATCGCGAATTACGAAGCACTACAACTTAATGGGCGGCGCGTTTGCATTGGATGGTGGCGAAAAATCATCTGCCCATGCACTCAATGTAGCCATGCAAATGCTACGGTGTGGCTGCGTGGATGCCATGCTGTGCGCAAGTGGCTCCTCTTCAATTGACTATTATTCATTTTCGCGGATGTTTGCCGAAGGCAGCTTGCCTGGCCAACAAAAAAACCATGACAGCGTTTATCCTGCCGAAGGTGTCGTAACCATAGCGCTGCAGCGCTTGTCAGATGCGCGGCGGCAGGGACGCAACATCCTAGGCGTGATCGATGAGGTCCGCTTCCATGGTAATCGCACAAGTACAACTCCGTCCGATGCGGATCGCCAGCTTAAACAACTCGAACGTCGCATCGGACGTATTACTGGCTCCGAATCGCTCATCGGTTTAGCGGCTGCACTTGTAAATAAAGTATCGGGCGTTCAACGAAACGAACTTAGTTTGCAAAATAGCTATCGCGACGACACGAGCTCAACAATTCATTTTTCCATTGGCCCCAGAGATACTCAGGCCAAACCGAATGCATTGGAAATCAAGATTAGTCCATCAACGAAGTACAACCAATTGGATATGCCCGCAAAGCCTTCTTTCCTTGTTTCGCATTCTGATGACACTCGCCCGCTCGCTGGTCTGCAGACGGTTGGTTGTATACCCGGCCAAGGTTCGCAATCTTACGACATAATGTCTCAACGAGCGATGCAGACCGATGTTGCTCAAAGCGTCGTCTCGCAAGCCAACGTGATCCTCAAGCAACTGCAAAGTCCCTGCTTTAACGATTTGCTGACAGCGCAAGACCCCGATCCAGCGAAACAAATTTGGTCTGTTCAGGCGTCTGTCCTGATCGCGAATATCGCTCATGCAGAGAGCTTGATGCAGATTGGGCTCAAACTGGATGCGATCATTGGACATTCCTTGGGCGAAGTCGCAGCTCTCGTTATTGCAAGGGCATGGTCTCTCGAAGATGCGATTCGGTTCGCTCACGCTCGCGCCATTGCGGTTCAACGAGCAACCGGTGCCATGCGCAGCGGACTGCTATCGATTGCGGCGGCAAGCACTGCCGTTTCCAGCCTGATCGAGCAAAAGCTGACGACGCTTCGAATTACCCATCGCAACACGCCGATGCAAACGGTTGTCGGTGGTAAGCTTGAAGACTTGCATGCCTTACAGCAAACCTGCAAGACGCAGAAAATTGGAAGTGTCCTCCTGAACGTTCCAGCGGCATATCACAGCCCGATTCTAGAATCTGCTCGTTGGGAGTTGATCGACTACGTGGCAAGTGCAATGTTGTATCCACCACGGATCCCAATTCTAAGTACTGTTACGGGACAGTTTACTTCCGACCCAGAAGTTATTCGTCGTAATTTGGTCGATCAATTGACCACGCCGATCGATTACGTTCGCGACTTTCAGCGTCTGGTCACGTTAGGTGCGTCTAGCTTTGTGGAACTGGGACCCAGCGATGTGTTAACGAAAATGCATCGAACGATGAATCCTGCTATTCAGGCTTTGACGGCGGAAGCTTACTATGACCAAATCACAATGACTGCGAACGTCGGTGATGTTCCGTCGGAAGGCTTGCCTCGCTCTGCACCGACGAGGACAGGGAGTGTACTTTCCAAAAAGGTTGCTGGCAAAAACACTCGTGTCGTTATCGATGCGACAACCACACGAAGAGCGGAGATGAAGTCGCGAAGTAGTGCTTTGACGCAAACATCTACTAAGAGCCTTTCCCAAAACCCGAGAAGTAGAATGGGCTTCCAGACCGTTGAGAGTTTTGGGATAGGTTCTACAGGACAAGCTCCTGTTGCGTCTGACTCAGCAGCCAAAAAACCTGTGCCAAATTCCGTAGTGACGGAAACGATGCCGAGCATCGTTCCGACCCCGCAAGTGCTGTCGGAGGCACCGACGGCTCAAGCGTTCTCCGACGGCATTACCCGCGAAACGCTTCAGCAATTCATTATCGACTTTATCGTCGAGCATACTGGCTACCCGCAGGAAATGATCGAACCACATTGGGATCTAGAAGCGGATCTCGGGATCGATAGCATCAAGCAAGCGCAGTTGTTTGGCGAGTTGCGACAAACATTTAACCTTGATGTGACCCAATTTCAGAAAGTTGTCGTACGGACCATTCATGAAATCTGCGATGTCATTCTTGGTAGTCTTGAACAAGCAAGTGTTTCTGCTGTTGAACCGAAAGCTGCTGGAATCGAGATCAACGGAACGCTATCCGACCACGGTCTCTTGGCAAACGCAGAAGCGTCACTGAGCAGTACCAACGATATCAAATCCAGTTTCGAAGACGGCGGACAACTCAACGCTGCAGTCCTCGACGAGTTCATGATTGATTTTGTGGTGGAGCATACAGGCTATCCTCGTGAGATGATTGACTTGGATGCAGAGTTTGAATCAGACCTGGGACTGGATAGTATCAAGCTCGCTCAGCTAATCGGAGAAATTCGATCCTCGTTTGCAATCGAATTGTCTCAAGAAGATCGCCAAGCGTTTTTGCAAAGCCGTACATTGCGTGATATCAGTAATCATTTAGTCGCTCGGCCAATTGTTTCACAGGTAGAGAATGATGCGGACACGGCGGTCGTTGTTGGGACTGCGGACGATCACGTGATGGCGAAAGGGACTGATGCTTCGCTGCGCAGCAGTACGACTGAAAGTCATTTCGAACAACCGCTTGCGCATAAAAAAAAAGAGGGCATCAAAAGCAAACTAACTGAGAATGCCGCGTCCAAGACGCTCAACTTACTTAATCGCTTCGATGAGCATGCCAAAGCACTGGCCGTCATCGATAGCTTCGATATCGAAGCTCGCATTAAACGGCAGTTAGCAGCCTCCGGTATGCTGTTGTTAGAGCCTCGCATTGATGGTCATGCGGATGAATCGTTAGTGCCGCAAGACCTTCCTGCTGTCTTGCCTCCATCTATCACCCAGCGTTTTCAATTGCGGATGTTGGCCAAACCGATCGAGGAATCCGTTGGCTCCCCGCGGTTCTTTGGTCGCGCCGTGATTGTCGGTGAAAACACCATTGCGGATGCGTTGGAAAAGCAATTGAATTGGTTGGGGGTGGAGTGCGTTCGATTGCGGAACCAAGATTCCTCCAATTGGGTTCAGCAGTTGAGTGACCAATGGCAAAACTCGCCGTTGCCTCATCTGTTTGTAACGACGCCGCACGATGCACAAGCCGCTCCACAGATGCATCCCAAGTGGTGGCCGAATCGTTCGAAGATCGCAATCGACGCGGTTTTTTGGTTGTGTCAACAATGGTTCAAATTAGTCGACGAATCGGATTGTTATCAAGATTGCTCCTTGGTGGTGACACCTAACTTGGGAGGGGACTTTGGTTTTGAGTCTCAGGTAGGATCAATTGAAGGCGGCGTAGTTGGAGGAATCCTGAAGGCATTGATTATCGAATGCTGGATGGCTGGTCAAAGACGATTGAACTTCAAGTCGATTGATCTTGCGCCCCAGTTGAGTGCTCAAGCAAGCGTGGAAGCGATCCTCACAGAGCTCAGCTATGGCAGTTACGACTCAGAGATTGGGGTTACCGATCAGGGGCGTTTCGTCGTGCGAGCGGTACCATCGGCCCTGCCTCGCCCAACCGCGAGCCGACCTCAAGCTGGCGACGTCTGGATCTGTACTGGCGGCGCACGAGGAATCACATCGTTTGTCTCCCAAGCGCTGGCGGAAAGATATAAGATCCGATTGAACTTGGTCGGCGTCACTTCGCAGATTCCAATCCCCCAACAATGGAAAGAACTGGATGAAGCTGGCCTGCGATCTCTGAAGCTTCAGGTCATGCAACAAGCTCGCGAGAACCCAGCGGCTTACGGGAATCGCAATCCACTTAAAGTGTGGCAAGATGTCGAGAAAGCGATGGAGATCGAGGCGACGCTAGAAAAGATTCGCGACCTGGGAATTGACGTTCAGTATCATGCTTGCGATTGTGCTGACGCGCAAGCGGTCGATGATGTCGTTAAAAAGATTCAGAACGAGCAAGGGCCGATCCGAGGGATCTTGCATGGCGCAGGGATTGGTCAAGACTCTCGATTTGATCGAAAGCAACCGTTGAAAGTAAAGCAGTGCTTCGATGCAAAAATCACTGGCGCGCTGAACCTTGTGCAAGCAGTCGATCGAAACGAGTTGCGATACTTCATTGGCTTTGGTTCCATCAGTGGTCGTTTCGGAGCCAATGGTCACACGGATTATTCAGCCGCCAATGACGGATTACTTAAGGTCTGCGATTGGTTGCGTACCGTGGCACCGCATGTGAAGTCGATCGGGTTTCATTGGCATGCTTGGGGCGATATTGGAATGGCGACCAAGCCCGAAACGAAGTTGGCGCTAGAAAGTATCGGGATGCAGTTTATGCCTGCTGAGGAAGGGCTGGGGCATCTGATTGGCGAGCTTGAAGGCGAATCTTCAGCGACGGAAGTGTTGATTACCGATGACAGATATTACCGCGCTTTCTATCCTGCCGAAACTGTGGCCGCCGAGTCAGGTGGTTTGAGCGAGTATTCACCGCCCGCTCTGCTAGAACCAGCAGCTCCCGCTGAGCGAACTTCCGCAGGACAGTCGAGAGCAACTAGTTACAGTGCCTTCCTGCAACCAACTCAAGATCCATTTTTGATCGAGCATCGTCTGAATAACTACCCGCTGTTGCCGGTCGTAGTCGAGATTGAGTTGATGGCGGAGGCAGCGTATGAGCATTGGCATCCAATGCACAAGATTGATAGACCGCCCAATCGCCGCCGCACCAGCGATGGTCTGAGTGAGTTGAGTTTGGTGATGAAGGATGTTGTCGTCCATGCGCCGTTCAAATGTTTTTGCGATCAAAGGCACAAACTGCAGGTTCTAGCCGCATCTGGGGCTTCGAATGGTGGCTTGGTGGTTACGATTACCGGCGATACGATGAACCGACAGGGGCATTTGGTTACGAAGGAGAAGCGGTTGTGCGAGGGAGTCGTCGGCTATATCAACAACGCATGGAAGCACCGCGAAGTCGAATCGATCTATCCCAATGATTTGGTTTGGTGCAGACCTCAATTCTCGGTTGAAACGGATGCTTTTCATTCGGGGGCTCCCTTTCGACTGATGCAACGCTTCGGGCTGGAACAATCGCAAATATTTGCCGAAATGACCGCCCCATCCCTGGTCGAGTTAGCGGGACTTCATCGCAACGCTAGGGGTTGGCGTACGCCCAGTGCGTTGTTAGACGCCGCTCTCTATGCGTGCGGCATTCTGGCTTGGCATGAAGTCTGTCCGCAAGTTTGTCTTCCAACAGGTTTTGCGGAGTTGGCTTTTATTCAGCAACCGCGGCCGGGAAAACGGCTTATCACTTGTGCCCGTTTGGTAAAATCGGACGATCGTATGGCTTATTTCGATTTTGACGTTTTCGATGAACAAGGAAACCTTTATATCGCCGCAAAAGGCTATCGTGCAACTTTTGTTCATCAATAATCAATAGACTGAGATCGAAATCTCATTCACGGACCATCTATAACTGTCAGCCGTCGATCGCTTTGTCATGACGTTTGTTGCTAAACAGAAGCTACCGCATCGCATTGCGCCACAGTCCTACTGTTCGGCGGATGTGTTCCAGCGCGAGCGGCAGTGGATGCTGGAAAATACGTGGCAGTTGGTCGGATCGACCAGCGAGCTAAAGCATGCTGGCGACTACGTTACGCGTCAGGTGCTAGGGGTTCCGATAATCATCCGCAACTTTGACTCGCAACTCTCAGCGCTCTCGAACGTATGCGCTCACAGACACAGCATGATTCGTTCCGAACCACGCGGGAATCAAGCGGAGCTCAAGTGCCAATATCATGGCTGGTGCTATGGCAGCGACGGGCTTACGCGGCGGATTCCTTGCGCGAAAGACTTTGCGCCTGTAGATCGCGACACTTTGCGAATTGCCAAGTATCGTTGTGAGTCGATTGGGCAGTTAGTATTTGTCGCCCTTCATCCAGGTGTCCCTGTGTTGCGAGAATACCTTGGACCGCTGGCGACTGTCTTAGAAGAACGTTGTGGAGAAGATTATCGCGTTATGCTGCAAAGGGATTATGAGTATCGTGCTAACTGGAAAGCTGCTGTCGAAAATACTTTGGAAGCGTATCATATACAGTCTGTGCATCCAGAAACGTTTCGGATAGAGCCGGGCGAAATGCGATCGGACCACACGTTCCATACCAATCAATCCTCCTTCAAAACTGATGTACCGTTTGCAGCGGAGAATCGAGTGGACTTGTTCTTTCAGGGCATGCAGTCCAGGCTAGTGCAGTGGCTGGGCAGGTCGGCTCAGCGTGAGTACCAGCATCACCACTTATACCCCAACTTGCTAGTGTCGTTCACCGATGCCGTAACGGTCATCCAGTCGGTACAACCCATGGCTGCCAGTCACAGCCAATCCTTTGTCTATCAGTTTGGCATTGTCCCGATGAAAGCAAGCAAGCTTCAGCGTTGGGTGGCAGCACGCTGGGGTAAATTGGAAGCGATGATTCTCCAACGCATCTTGGCGGAGGATTTTGGCATGTTGCCCAAGATTCAGGCAGGTTTGGAACACAGCTCGCATCAGGGCGTATTAGGTCGATGCGAAGAACGAATCGCTTCTTTTCAGAACTACTGGGCCGACGTAATGATGTTGGAACCCTATTCAGGCGATGGAATTTGAAGCCAGACCCATTACAATCTTCGATTATGCAAGACTTAGAAGGCAAACGAATACTGATCACAGGCAGCTCGCGGGGCATCGGCCGGGCTACCGCTTTGTTGTTGGCCGATAGCGGTTGCGACGTGATTATTAACTACTTGACCAACGAGGCGGCCGCGCTCGAAGTGGCCGACGAAGTCGAAAAACGCGGGCAGCAAGCATTAGTCATCAAGGCCGATGTTTCCGAAGTTACCGATGTGCAGCAAATGATTGATAGTATTGCCGACGCGTGGGGCAGTATCGATGGGATTGTAAGTAACGCGGCCGGTGGAGGATTCCGCACGATTCTTTCGTCAACACCAGATCATTTCGATCGGGCCATGCACATCAATGCAAGACCGTTAGCATTGCTGGCCAAAGCGGCTGTGTTGTTCTACGAGAATAGGGTCGAACCATTCAAGTTCGTTTCGCTGTCCAGTCATGGGTCGCATCGAGCCTTGCCGGCTTACGGTTTGATTGGTGCTTCGAAAGCAGCACTCGAAGCATTGACTCGACATCTGGCTTTAGAGCTAGGTCCGCAAGGGGTTTACTTCAACTGCGTACTGGCAGGACTGGTTCGTACTGATGCAACCTCCAATTTGCCCAATGCAGAGGCCCTGTTTTCGTCGGTAAACCAAAGTATGCTGCTGCCTGATGATCGCGAACTGCTACCTGAAGACGTGGCGTCGGTGATTCGATTCTTACTGAGTACCGATTCGGACTTAATCCAGGGGCAAACTATTGTCGTCGACGGAGGTGCGTCGTTGCATGGCTAGTCCTATCGATTGGGAAAGGCTTTATATCGATCGGGATGCAATCCAGGGCTTGGAGCACTTTCCGCTGCCTCTGACGGTCATGGAAAAGTTTTTTATATGGGATCACACGCCGCAGTATCCCAAGCGTTTTCAAATCGTGGTGGACTGTGATGGATCGCTAGACCTTGCGTGCTGGCATCAGGCGTTACAAACTACGCTTCCACGGCATCCCATGCTATTGGCTGAGGTCGAAACTTACGATCGCCAATGGTGCTTGCCAAAGGAACCGTTTATCGAAGTTGCACTCATTGGCAATCAAGATACCGTTCATGCATCGGGCCAGCATACCCCTGCAGCTATTGCTGAAGCTGTCCGCAGTGATATAAAGCCTGGGCAGCCAAGCGGTTCACTTGCCAATCTTCGAGTGGCCGTATTTCAAGGTTCGCAACAAATCACACTGGCATTTGATGTCTACCATCCCGCTTGTGATGGCCTGGGAATGCGAGTGTTTATCGAGGAGGTTACGTCATGCTACAACGGCTTGATGCAACAAGGGCAGGCACAAATTCGCTGGCGACAGCTTGATTTCAATCGCTTGCGTTATCGAGGCGAATTGCCGGAACCGAAAGCGAAGGATGCTACCAGAAAGACCACGCTGTGGGAGAAACTGGTTCACGCTTACCACTTTCATCTAAGGGGTCCCTACCCTATCGAGAGCAGAACGTCGCGCCAGAGAGCGAACGGTAGCACTGCACTTGCGTTTCGATCTGTCGAACTAGACATGGATGCGCTGCAGGAACTAAAGGCATTCTTGTTGGAACGCGAAATGAGCTTCAATGATTGGGCCATTGCATGTCTATTCACCACGATCCACAATTGGCAATCCGCTCAACATGCGAATCGCCGAGCACGCATTTCTATGCCAGTGGATTTACGCACTTGGGATGACCTGCGGGCGCCAGCTTGTAACAAGATAGGGTTCGGCTTTTTGGTCGCGGAACCCAAACTGGCAGCCGACCGCAAAGCTCTGACGCAAAGTGTAAAGGAACAAGTGGAAATGGTCCGCAGCCTTTGCTTAGGGGCTGATTTCGTGCGAATTTTCGAGCCGTTGGGTAAGCTCGGGGCGTTGGTACGTTTCTTTTTAAAACGCAATTCGTGTTTTGCAACGGCAATCATCACCAACTTGGGGGATGTCACAGCTCGTCAGCGGAAGGGGCGTGACAATGCAGACGGACGATCATCTGCGGGGGATCTGCGATTGCGTGCGATCTATGGTTGGCCTCCCATTCGGTCTGGTACGCAAATTGGAATTGGCCTGTGCCGATACGATCATCGGCTGAGCATTTCCGCCGTCTTTGATCGATCCGTTTTTTCAGATCTGCAGATCGACGAGATTTTTAATCGCTATCAATCGTTGATCCGGGACAGCGTTCTATAAAGCAGTTGCAGGGATGCTACCGATACCAGATATGGATCTACGTAATCTTTGTCCCAATAGCAATCGTTGCAGGTCGATAGTCACGGCGAATCCATTCATAGCGTGGGTCTTCGAACAGAAACTGATCGGCCGTTACGTCTTCCAGTTCAATTACGATGGTCGATCCCTTTGGCCCGCGATCCATCCAGCGCTCAATCAATTTGGTAAGTTCAACGGCGTGCGATTTCCACATGCTGTAGGGAGGACAGCAGAACAGAAGCCATGGTGTTTCGTCCACCAAGACGCCTTCACTGCAGGCAGCCATGAGCTTGCTGGGGTTGTGTGAGATGCGAAACGCATCGCCATTGAAGACACGGGCTCGATCTGCCAGATCGATTCGTTTAGCATTTTCGATGATCTCGTTCGCTCGAAAAGATTGCTTCTCGACAATCGCAGCGTACAACGAACCTCGCGACAAGCTTTCAAAACCTAAAACGCCAGTACCGGCAAACAAATCGACGGCCAGCGTACCCTCGACGGTATATCCCAAGAGGTTAAAGATCGCTTCGCGCGTACGATCTTTCATCGGTCGCGTCGAATCTTCGATTTTGAACAGGATCTTTCGCGAACGGTGGGTGCCACCAATGATTCGTAGAAATCCGTTGCGGGGTGAATTTGGAACACCCGTTGGCTTAACCGTCGACTTGTTACGGGCAGCTTCACGGCGAAGAATGCGCTGATATTCGTTTTGATTGGTAACGTCCATGATGGAATTGGTTAGTGTTCTTTGATCGAGAAACTTCGGAGTTTTCCTGGTAGCATTATTCGGACTTGTAAGTCGCAATATCAATCGTTCGTTCGACGGGTACAACAAAGATCTTCCCGTCTCCAATCCGTCCACTGCGTGCTGTTTCCAGCAGAACGTCAATCACTTCATCCAACCGGTTTTGCGCGACGTAGATCTTGATTTCCACTTTGGGGAGAAACAGCGAGTGGAATTCAGCGTCTTTGTATTCTTCCAAATAGTCCTTCTGGCGGCCGAAGCCCTGGACTTCGCTGACCTGAAGAGCCTCAATCGGTTCCAGCTTTAGCCGTTCGAGTATTCTGTCGACCAGAAACGGTCGCACAATGGCAGTGATAGAGCGCATACTCGGGTTTCCATGTTAAGGGCGTTTTACTCTTTGCGTTGTTTCTTTTTCTTCTTCGGCGACTTCTCACGGCTTAAAGCTTGGTTGGCCGCCAGTTGGTCTTGCAGTCCAAAATACATCTCCGAGTACTTTTGAGATGTTTCCGCGGGAACGACTGGGTATTTCACATCCATCGACTCCAGTTCCTGGGCAATCAAATCGGCGACTACGGCGCGGGCATACCATTTGGCATCGCAAGGGACGATGTACCAAGGCGAGTAGTTGGTGCTGGTCGCGGGTAGCATCTCTTCGAACGCATGTTGATATTCTGACCACAGTTTGCGTTCTTCGAAATCCCCAAGATTGACTTTCCAGTGTTTATCGGGAGATTCCAGGCGGGAGGCGAGTCGTTTAAGTTGCTCTTCTGGCGAGACATGCAAAAAGAATTTCACCACTTTGGTCCCGTGCGAGACCAACATCCGTTCGAATTCACAGATCTCATCAAAGCGGATTGGCCACAAATGGTCCAGCGACTTAAGCTTGGGCAAACGCTGGGGTTTCAAGAAGTCGGGACGTACACGTACCACGAGAACTTCTTCGTAATACGACCGGTTGAAGATCGCAATCTTGCCGCGCGGTGGAAGAAACCGCATCGGCCGCCACAGGTAATGATGCTCAAGTTCCTCGGCGGAAGGAGCTTTGAACGAATGGACAAGGCAGCCTTGCGGGTTTATGCCGCCAAATACATGACGGATACAACCGTCCTTTCCAGCCGCATCCATTCCTTGCAAAATGATGACCAAGCTTTGCTTGTCTTCCGCGTAAAGCTTTTCTTGCTGTTGTTGCAGGAACAGCAGATCTTCTCCCATCGCTCGTACGGCATGTTCCTGCGATTCGAATTCGGTACCCGGAGCGGTCGCGATCTTTGAAAGATTGACTTTCGACTCGTGCTCAACCAGAAAATCGTTGGGTTTGAAACGGTGTTTGGCCATAGATGTCTCTCCTCATTGGTGCTTTTGAAGTCGACATTTTAGTCTAGATCCAATCGACTGCGGACTTTCGTGGAAAAAATCGCGGAATACTGGCTGTTGCTCTCCGTCCAGATCGAGGGCCTGAGCTACTAGTTTCATTGAGTGCAGATTGCCCCAGCAGACTGACTAACATGTTGTCAGCCGTCGGCGACTGGCTGTGAAGTGCCGGTTTTTGCCCCGCGGCGCGGATTCAGTGGGGGAAAGCTGGGTTTTGTTGCCACTGAACTTGTGTCATTCTCAACATAATTGAATACAATAAAGTAGGGCCTTGCAGCTTGCCTCCACTCGGCGACCTCAGCGTCCTAACCCATTTCGTTACGGAATCTCCAGTCTCTCAGCCACCGTAGCCCACAGCAATTTATGGAATTCACGCCTCAATCACTAGCCCAACGCTTAGTCGACTTGAATTTGGTCCCTCAGCAGCGGATCGAGCAACTTTGGAGCGAAATGAAACGCGGCTCCGCGGACGATCTGGAGGAATTCAAATCCTTGGCCCTGCGAAAAGAGTTGGTAACCAACTTCCAGTTGGATCGGGTGCTGACAGGGGAAAGGCTGGGGTACTTCTATGGTCCTTACAAGGTCCTATACCTCATCGGCGCCGGAACGTTCGCTCGCGTATTTCGTGCCGTTCACAAAAACACCGGACGCGTGGTGGCTATTAAGGTCTTGCGAAGGCGGCATCGCAATGAAGTGAAGCAGGTCGAGCAGTTTCTGCGGGAAGGACGCATGGGCCTGCAATTGCGGCACCCCAATATCGTGACCGTATACGAAATTCAAAATGATCCACGTACGCCGTACTTGGTCATGGAATTCGTCGAAGGGGAAACGCTGCGGCATGTGCTGAAAAATCGAGGGAGATTCAGTCCAATCGATTCTCTGAGAGTCATGAAGGACATTTGTGCGGGGCTTGAGTTCGCGTTCAGCCAAGGGGTCACGCATCGCGACTTGAAATTGTCTAACGTGCTTGTCAGTTCGACGGGACGCTGCAAGTTGGTGGATTTTGGTTTGGCGGCATTGGCAGACACCTCTTCCAACGAAGCCATCGCTGATTGCCCGAGTGCACGAGCGATTGACTATGCCGCATTGGAACGAGGGACCGGCGTTCGCAAGGGCGATCCTCGCAGCGACATCTATTTCACTGGCGCGATTTTTTACCACATTCTATCGGGGGTTGCTCCGCTAACGGAAACTCGTGACCGTATGGCTCGTCTGAACGTGTCGCGTCTGCGCGAAATCCCACCCATTGGCGGCATCGTTCAAGATATCCCCCAAGTGGTCATGATCATTCTCAATAAGGCGCTGGAATTTGATCCAGAAAGACGATATCAAAACCCAGGAGCCATGCTTCGCGATATCGAAAAAGCGATTCATCTTCTCGAGACCGGAGGCGACACGACCGCGGCCGCTCTAGATGCACCGACGCTGGACGAAGCCGATATGAGCCAGGAGGGCGAAGGCAAAACGATCATGGTCGTCGAGAACAAAATTGAGTTCCAGAATCTGTTGCGAGAGAAGCTGAAGAACCGTGGTTATCGGGTACTCGTGTTAAGCGATGTTCAACGGGCCATGAGTCGATTTACACAATCGGACGAGCAAGCGGCGGACTGCGTTATTGTAAGTGCCGTGAACTTGGGCAATGACGCGCTTGACTTCTTTAACCAAATGGGCGAGCAACCTCATACGAAAGACTTACCCATGTTGTTGTTGGCCGATCAGCGCCAAACGCATATTGTGGACCGAGCTCGTGTGGCAGAGCATCGCAAGATTATCACCATGCCATTAAAGGTCCGTGAATTGCGCGAAACCATTTTGCAACTGTTTCAGTCGCAACCCGTCAGCGAGTAGTGACCTAGCCACTTTCATAAGGAGCGTGCCTTCAAGAGGCTAGCGACAGCCATTCCAACTGCGCCAGCGAATGTGACTGTTAGGATCAGAAAACTTTGCCAAGGTATGCCGAGTCCGTAGGAATCCGGCGCCAAGCTCTCCTCTGTCCTTACATACCAGATCACGTAGAGTACCCCGTCAACTACTGCGATCTTGCCAACGCCCCATAGAAATAACGATGCAGCGACTATCAAAGCGAAGAAAGCAGTCGATAGCCTGAGTACATCCACAAACGCTGGTAGCGCTCTTAGCATTATTCAAACGATCGAAGTTACGTTTGAGTGCCCAGCATTTTGGCCATGCGATGGAAGTCACTGCCAGGCACAATGAAGCGGACTTTGGTCACCAAAGTTGCCGGATCAACTAGTTCCTCAAACGGGACAAAGGTTAAATCCATCTGACCGCCAACGCTGATCATAACTCCATTTAAGTTTTCTTCGATCAACGCACGATAAGCTCCGATGCCAATCTGCGAACCCAAGATAATGTCGAAAGCATTTGGCTGGGTGCAACGAGATTCATAACCCAACTGCAGGCCCGTTACTTTCCGCGAACCGCCTGTGCGTTTCTTATACGCTGCAGAGATCAACTTGGCCAACATGCGATTGAGATTCACATCCGCAATAGAAATGTGTCCGTGGTCATCGCGGGCAATGCCCTCCAAGTGTTTGCTGGGCAGATACTCCGCCAAACCTTCTGCAACCACGATTACGCCACTGTTTTGTCCTAGCTTCTCTCGAGCAAGCATGACATCGACGATTTGCTCAACCACCAAGTCGACATTCATGATCGGTCGCTTTTTGGTTTGGCCAGTTGACGGATCAGTCACGTTCTCCTCACCACGCAACTCGCCAGCGATGTCTTCAACGCTCAGTACCATCGCAGCTTCACCAGCGATGGCAGCGCCATAAGCTAGCCATCCTGCTGCTCGCCCCATCGCTTCGCACAAGAAGTACGCTTGGCCGGCCGAGGCATCGCGGTTGAGATTACGGATTTCAATGGCCAAGAATTCAGCGGCAGTGAAATAGCCAAAAGTGAAATCGATTCCCGAATAATCGTTGTCGATGGTTTTTGGGAGGTGCACCACAGGCAATCGCTTTTGATCTGCAGGCAGCGTGTCTTGGTACATTTTCATTTTATTAGCCGTCTTCAGCGTGTCGTCGCCGCCAATGCTGATCAAGGCATCGACTTCGATGGATCGCAACGCTTTGTAAACGCGGCTGAGCGGCGCGGTGCGTTCTGCATCGCTCAAGTGCTCTGGGCTGGAAACGCTCTTGCCTGGGTTGCTGCGAGCTGTTCCGATCACGATGCCTGGTGAGGATCGCATCATGTCCAGGCCTTCACGTGTGAAGCGGATAAACTGCTTGCCTTCCTGCAGTGGCTTGCTGGGATCGAAATCGATCAAGTTCGAATAACCATGCTTGATACCGACGACTTCGATGCCCGCATTGAGAAACGTGTAGGCAGCAGCGGTGATAACTGCGTTGGCTGCGGGCGCTGGTCCACCAGCGAACAATATTCCAACGCGCTTAATCTCGTTCTTGCTCATGAAATGATTTCAATCTTTAGAATGAAGTGAAAAACAAAGGAGGAATCTTGGTCGCTCTGCCCAGGGACCAAATCAATGCTTAGGAATGTTTCGCAATCGCTGTTTGGACAGCTTTGCCCATATCGGCTGGTGATGGAGCGACAACGATGCCAGCGGCTTCGAGTGCTGCTTGCTTTTCGCTGGCAGTTCCTTTGCCGCCGGTGATGATCGCGCCAGCATGTCCCATGCGTTTTCCGGGAGGAGCGGTGCTGCCAGCAATGAACGCGGCGACTGGTTTGGTAACATGCTTGCTGACATATTCCGCAGCTTGCTCTTCTGCATCGCCGCCGATTTCACCGATCATCAAGATCGCCTCGGTTTGATCGTCTTCTTCGTACAGCTTCAACAAGTCGATGAACGATGTGCCCACGATTGGGTCGCCGCCCAGACCGACGCACGTGGATTGCCCCAAGCCGATCTTCGTTGTTTGCCAGACCGCTTCGTAAGTCAAAGTCCCCGAGCGACTCATGATCCCAATCTTGCCAGGTTTGTGGATATAGCCTGGCATAATGCCGATCTTGCATTGTCCGGGCGTGATCACTCCGGGGCAATTCGGACCGATCAAAACGGAATTGCTCGCACGTACGACTTCATAAACGCGGACCATGTCCAAGACAGGAATGCCTTCAGTGATCGCGCAGATTACTTTGATTCCCGCGTCGATCGCTTCGAGAATGGCGTCAGCCGTAAAGGCGGGGGGGACGAAGATCATGGTTGCGTTAGCACCCGTTTCCTTGACCGCTTCAGCGACCGTATCGAAAACCGGAAGATCGGCAACTTTCTCGCCCGCTTTACCGGGGGTGACGCCGCCGACCATCTTGGTGCCGTAGTCTTTGCAACCGCGAGTGTGGAATTCACCCGCCTTGCCCGTGATGCCTTGGCAAATAACTTTAGTCTGATTATCTACAAGAATACTCATGTGAGGTTCGCTGTTTCTTTAGCAAGTATGCAAGCTGTACTGGGGTTTGTCTGGTTTGGAGCCAAGTGATCTTGTGTAAGATGTATGATCTACGTGGCTCTCGAATCTTTAGGCGATAGCCGCTACGACCTTTTGAGCTGCTTCGGTTAAATCGTCGGCGGAGATAATCGGCAGACCACTTTCGGCGAGCATCTTCTTGCCTTCTTCGACTTCAGTACCTTCTAATCGAACGACCAGTGGTACATCAAAGCCAACTTCCTTGGAAGCTTCGATCAATGCCGTCGCGATGGTTGTACAACGCGCGATACCGCCGAAGATGTTGACCAAAATGGCTTTCACGTTTGGATCGCTGAGGATAATTCGGAACGCTTCGGTAACTTGAGCTGTATTCGCACCGCCGCCAACGTCCAGGAAGTTGGCCGGAGCACCGCCGTGGTACTTGATGATGTCCATTGTGGCCATCGCCAGACCGGCGCCATTGACCAAGCAGCCAATGCTGCCTTCCAATTTCACATACGATAGGCCGGTGTTGCCAGCACGGACTTCCGCAGGCTCTTCTTCGGACAAGTCCCGCAACTCTTTGACTTCGGGGTGACGGAACAAAGCGTTGTCATCAAAGGTAACTTTCGCATCCAACGCGATCATCTGATTATCTTCGGTGATCACCAGCGGGTTGATTTCGGCCATCGAGCAGTCATAGCTAACGAAGAACTTGCACAGTTTCTTCATGAACATCTCGGCGTTCTTGGCCGCTGGGCCCGAGATATTGAGTTGTTTGCACAGCTTACGGACCTGAAAACTTTGCAAACCGTAGGCTGGGTCAAAGTGTTCCTTCAGAATCTTTTCGGGGGACTCTTCGGCGACCTTTTCGATCTCCACGCCACCTTCGCTGCTGACCATCAGCAACGGTTTGGCTGCTGCGCGATCCAAGACAACGGCCATGTACAATTCGCGAGCGATCTTGCAGCCTTGTTCGATGAAGACTTGGTTGACCTTGGTTCCCGATTCACCGGTTTGGATGGTCACTAGGTCGTTGCCCAGCATGTTTTTGGCTGCTTGAGCGGTTTCTTCCGCGGATTTGACCAATTGGACTCCGCGTTGATTTGCATTCTGCTTGAAAGTGCCTTTGCCACGGCCACCGGCGTGAACTTGCGCCTTGATAACGGCTAGTGGGCCGCCCAGCGTTTTAAAGGCTTCAGCAGCCGCTTCGGGCGACTTGGCCACAATCCCCTGTAGAACTGGCACGCCTGCCGCGCGAAATAAATCCTTCGCCTGATACTCGTGAATTTTCATCCGTCAGATAATCCGAGGCTAGTTGTAGTTATGATTAAAACAATTGTCGGATTATTGGAGGGCTTTCAAAATTGGTCAAGGATAGTCGGCGATGGAAACCCTCGCGATCGGCGGAATTAAGTTGTTGAATCGATTGCCTGCAAGCTTGAGCCAGCCCAACGGTTTTTGGTGCCAGCAAGCCACGTAGTACTTTGTTTCTGGCCGTGAAGTCTCAACGGCCAATGTGGCGTCCAACGGGATTGCCGCTCCTGAAATGACCATTCTCGCTGCACGATCATCGAGTTCTACAAAATTAAACTCAGTCAAGCTCCGGTGAGCCAGCATCGCCAAATCATGCAGGGGGACGGTGTGACTTTTCGAAAGTTCCGCCAACTTAGGGAATCCGATCGCTGGCAGCTTGCCTCCAGTCGCCTGTTCAATACGGCCAAACGATTTTGACGAGCAGCCATGCAGATGCGTGGGGCTGGGCAATTGCAACAAAGTTTCGTCCAAGCGGCCAAAATCGGTAAGCTTGGTCTCCGCGTTTGCTACAGTCTTGGCGTTTCGAGCCGAAGGAGCAAGCTTGTTTTTGCGACGCGATGAAGTCCCCTGACTATCGCTCAACGCAATTTCATTGGTCTTCAAGATTCGAGCCGCAAAAGCTCCGGCGGTTGGGTCGCGATGAGGCCACAATCGATAACAGCCCTCGAGCATTGGCGATTGCCACGCCGAAAGCTTCTCGTCAGGAAACATTTTCAGCGCGCTAGGATGCTCTTCCAGCAAGCTTTGTATCTGAAGTTCATTTTCAAGATCAGCAAAAGTACACGTCGAATAGACCAGTCGGCCACCAACTTTCAGTAGCCGAAGTGCATCACGCAAGATGCGGCTTTGTCTGGCCGCGGAATGCTCAATGTGCTTGAGGTCAAAAGCGTTTTGACCTCGTTTGTCCTTTGCTGTAAGTGTTTGCCCGCTGCACGGGGCATCAACCACGACAAGGTCAAACGCGTTGGCGAAACTGTCGGCCAACTGAGCCGGATCAAGGCTGGTGACCATGAACCTTGGATTGCCTGTACGAGCCAAATTGTAATGCAGTACGGCTACTCGGGAGGCGATCACTTCATTGGCGAGCAGGAAGCCAGAACCGTCCAGATGCTCCAGGACCGCCGAAGCTTTACCCCCAGGAGCCGCACACAAATCGCACGCCAGGTCTTCCGCTTGCGCGTTGGCCAATGCAATCGCCAGCAATGACCCCGCATCTTGAATGTAGTAGTCTCCAACCGCATATTCCAAAAACTGGGACGGGCGAATCGTCGAATCCGCCAGCAATCTGCCAGCAGAATGCCAATCCACTGGCTGCACGTCAAAGGGCACGTGGTTAACGTCACGCTTCAACCGAATACAACGAGGCGGATAGCGTTCCAAAGCTTGTTCGAAAGCAGCCCACTGAGATTCTGGTAAAATGGTTGATACGGCATTCATGTAGCGGCTGAGGTGTTCCTTGGAAGCGTTACGCTAGGCGCATGCTGCAATGTGCGAGCTGCTGGATAATTCGGCGCTGATAGCAATCACAGTATGGTATCGCTCTCAATTTTGGGATGCCGTATGATACCGTGTTAATCCAATCGTGTTACTGAATCCATTTTTTGAAGGCGAATGAAACTCATGGACGGCCAACTGAACTCGAATGCCACTGCGGATACTGCTCCATCTGCCACGCCGGTTCGTCGCTGGCTGGCGGTGGTTTCATTGTTAGGGATTGCCGCCGTTACTTGTGGTTCGTTGTTCTTTCTGATCAACGGCGATTCTTCGGCGGCGGAATGGAAACCACCAGCGCCGCTCAATGCGAAACGGGCAATCGAATCGATAGAAAAACTATGCAGCTTTGGTCCGCGGATGAGTGGCTCTAAGGGGATGGAGTTGCAACAAGAGTGGTTGCGTGGGCAGTTCACCAAACTGGGCGGCGAAGTTCGCTGGCAAGAGTTTGCGATTCGACATCCGGTGACGGGTGATACCGTGAATCTTAAGAACATGATCATCAGCTTTGGTCCGGCAACGCCAGAACGCTTGTTGGTGGCTGCTCATTATGACACTCGACCTTTTCCTGATTTAGATCCGGTGAATCCTCGCGGAAAGTTTGTCGGGGCTAATGATGGCGCCAGTGGGCCTGCGTTGATGATCGAAATGGCTCACGCCTTCTCTGCTCAACCACCCAAGATTGGTGTGGACATGGTATTGTTTGATGCGGAAGAGTTTGTGTTTCAGGATCGCGACGAATATTTTTTGGGATCGGCACATTTCGCGCGGACCTACCTGATGCGTCAACCCAGCGATCCTAAGTATCGTGCCGGTGTGCTGGTGGATATGATTGCTGACAAGAACTTGGAACTATACTACGAACAAAATTCATTTCGTTTTGCACCGGAGTTGACTCAGCAGATTTGGAAGATCGCCGCCCAACTAAAGATCAAAGAGTTTATACCCAAATTGGGGCATGAGTTGCGTGACGACCATTTGCCGCTGAACGAAATCGCGCGTATTCCAGTCATTGACATTATCGATTTCGATTATCCAAGTCGCGGGCGGCGTGGGACAAATTACTGGCACACCATGCAGGATACGCCAGACAAGTGCAGTGGCGAATCGGTATGTAAAGTAGCCGCCGTGGTGCTGCGATGGATAGAGATCGAGGGGGCCGCGAAATAGCAGTTTGCTCAGGCTGAAGGTTTTCATCATGTGGTCTGGTAAGCGTCGGCAAGAAAGCTAACTTAGTAAGACTCCGCCGATTGCTTCCATCGATCCCCCCACCTACGCAGAATCCTACATGTCTCACGAAATCAACTCGCTTGTTGAACGTATTCCGACGAAGATCTATCGCGACGCTGGGGCTGCCAGTGTCGCTGTGGCCGCTGAAATTGGCCAATTGATTGCCGATCGTACTGCAGAAGGACGTCCCTGTGTGCTTGGTTTAGCCACCGGCAGCACGCCGACCAGCGTGTACGATGAACTGATCCGCTTGCATCGTGAGAACGGACTTTCGTTTAAGAACATTATCACTTTTAATCTGGACGAATACTTTCCAATGCAGCCGGATGAACTGCAAAGCTACGTTCGCTTTATGAACGAACAACTGTTCAACCACATCGATATCCAACGGCACAATATCCATATCCCCGATGGCACGTTAGACCTTCAAGCGGTGCCGCAATGGTGCCACGAGTATGAGCAAAAGATCCGCGATGTGGGCGGAATCGATTTGCAAATCTTAGGTATCGGCCGCACGGGGCATATCGGTTTCAACGAGCCTGGCTCAGGACGCGACTCTCGCACTCGTTTAATTACCCTGGACCGAGTCACTCGACGCGATGCCGCCGCCAGCTTTTTTGGCGAAGAGAATGTCCCTCGTCGAGCGATTACGATGGGAGTGGGAACCATCATGGAAGCCCGACGCGTAGTCTTGATGGCATGGGGAGAGGGCAAAGCATCGATCGTGGCCAAAGCGGTCGAAGGAGATGTTTCTCCCGGTATTCCAGCAACGTTCTTGCAAATGCATCCCAATGTGCAGTTTGTGATTGACGAGGCAGCCGCAGAGCAACTGACCTATGGTCGTGCCCCTTGGCGTCGAGAGAACATCGAGTGGACTGATGCGATGATCCGCAAAGCTGTAATCTGGTTGGCATTGAAACGCCGCAAAGCTCTGATGAAGCTCACGGCCGAAGATTACAACGAAGAAGGTTTGCAGGATCTACTGGCCACGCGTGGGACCGCTTACGATTTAAACTTGCAAGTCTTCCGCATGATGCACTGCACAATCACCGGTTGGCCAGGTGGGAAACCCGAACGTCGCAAGCAGCCTGGCGATCGACCGCAACGCGATGATCACATTTTTCCGAAACGCGTGATGGTGTTTTCGCCACATCCCGATGATGACGTGATCAGCATGGGGGGGACCCTGATTCGCTTGGTCGACCAAGGGCATGAGGTGCATGTCGCTTATCAAACATCGGGCAATATCGCGGTCTTTGACGAGGACGCGATTCGGTTCATGGAGTTTGTGACGCACTTTAATCATCAGTTCGATTTCAACTCGCAGAAGTCTGCCGAATTGCTCGCCCACGTCGATCAATTCTTGAAGCATAAAGAGCCTGGCCAAATCGACAACGAAGAAGTTCGCTTTATCAAGGGGCTGATCCGACGTACCGAGGCGATATCGGCGGCGCGCTGCTGCAATGTACCGCAAGAGAATTTGCATTTCCTGGACATGCCATTTTACGAAACAGGACGCGTAGGCAAGAAGCCATTAAGCGACGCCGACGTGCAGATCTTGGTCGACCTGCTGCGTAAAGTCCAACCGCACGTGATTTTCGCTGCTGGCGATCTTTCCGATCCCCACGGTACACACCGCACCTGCTTATCGGCCATCGGTAGTGCGCTGGAGGCCATTGATGAAGACGACTGGTTCAAGAATTGTCGCATCTGGTTGTATCGGGGCGCTTGGCAAGAGTGGGAACCGCATCAAATCGAAATGGCGGTACCAATTAGTCCTGACGAACTGATGCGAAAACGCATGGCGATCTTTCGGCATCAGTCGCAAAAAGACCGCGCGCTATTTCCTGGTTCGGATCCAAGAGAGTTTTGGCAGCGAGCCGAAGATCGCAATCGTGGGACAGCCAAGATCATTGATCAACTTGGGCTGGCTGAGTATGAAGCTATTGAAGGATTCATGGAATGGAAAGATTTCGCTAGAAAATAAGCCGGCGACCACAAGGTGGTTTTGCTTGGCCGCCGTTTCTAGGAAATCTGTGCACGAAATCAAAAAGCGTGCTGGTGTTGTTTGTGCATCCAAAGCCCCAAGCCCGGGTCGTTGAGGAAGTAGAAATCTTTACCGCTGGCCGATGTGTACCAACCATCCGGGCGATCCGCCTGATAGTACTCCGCCATGATTGGTGCTACCGGCGAATGGTCGTAGCGTGCATTCTCAATCAGTTCGGCACTCAACAGATCCGTCGCATAGGTCACTGAAAAACGATTCTCTGTCGAGCCATGGATTAAGTGAGCAGCAGCGCTGAGGTTAGCTCGCAAGTCGTCATTGTTCTTGACTGCATCAAGCACCTCGGGCGTGGTCATGTAGCCGTACTTGCGAATCAAACGGTCGACTTCCGCGTCCTCACCAAATGTTTTGACGCCAGGAGCGATGATGACCAATCGACCGCCATCGCCGATGGCCATTCGCGTACGATAGATCGCTTTGTTGGCGATCCAAGTTTTCGAGTACTTGTCCGGATTCATGTAAACAACCATAGTCTCTGGTGCTTGCTCCAGCCGATAGCAGTTCACTTGCGCCGAAAGAGCGCCCGCTTGTTCAAAGACATCGTGCGAGTCTCCGATGTACAACCCCCGCATGACTTTGGAGCCATCAGGCTGGGAGTCGATGACTGTCAGGACATAGACGATGGGAAGGTCACGGCAAAATCGGTCTGCGGCCTCATTCAAGATGCGTCGCAGCGGCGTGTCGCAACGTCCCATAACGCGTTCCATGCCATACAGTGCGCTCAAGTAGTGGCTTTCGTTAATGCCTTCCGGGCCGCCAACGCCGACGAAAATATTCTTGGTGTAGTTTGCCATCCCAATAACTTCATGAGGGACAACTTGACCAATGGAAAGGATCAAGTCATGGCCGCCTTCCAGCAGCAGCTTATTGGCTTGAGCCTTCCAGGGTTTGGTATAGATCCCTTCGGTTGCCGATGACACGAATTCGCTGTCGATTTCACCTAACGTTTCGACATCGGAGCGCCAATGGTGAGGGCGAAACAGCGATTTAGGAGTGCGAGGGAACATCTTGTCCAGTTGCTTTTCCGACATGGGCTCGTGCGTGCCCAAGGCTGGCATGATATCAACCAGTTTGTCGCCCAAGTGTTGGTGGCACAAATCGGTTATTTCGCCAGCGCGGGAATCAGATCGAGTTTGGTCTGGTGGCAGGGCTAGTACCCGTTTTGGATTCAGTTTATCCAAGAATGCTGCCAGCGTTTGTTGCAGCATGTCAGATGTGATGATCACATCTGTTCCACCGTGGGCGAAATAAATTGTCATAGATATAAAGTTTACCTAGTAAGACTGTTGGCTGGCCAAGCGTGTCAGCTCATAATAAGAACCTCGTTCGCTTTGTTCATCGCATCCATGCATTGTCCGGAAATGTTGACTTACTTCAAGCGATATAAAATGCGGTACGAGTTGGGGCATCTTTCTGACTTTGACCTTGATTTGCCCGAAGACATTATGATGCTTCCGTGGCGGGATGATCTGCTGCGAAATCACGCCAGAGTCAAACACGAATCCTTTCGACAGGAATTGGACGCAATTGTCTTCCCCTGTTTGGCCCAAGCCGACGGGTGCCTGAAGTTGATGAACGACATTCGGCGGCGGAATAATTTTGTACCCGAAGCAACGTTTTTGGCGGTGCAAGTGTCCAAAACGACTGGCGCGCATGTCCCAGTTGGGACTATCCAAGGGCTGCGATACAATCAGACTGACGGTTCCATCCAGAACGTTGGCGTGGTGCCAGACATGCGAGGTCGAGGGATCGGACGCATGCTCTTGACCTTCGCTCTACACGGTTTTTTGTCGGCAGGTTGCAAACACGTTTTTCTGGAGGTGACAACGCACAACTCCAGTGCGATTCGATTGTATCAACGGACAGGCTTTGATACCGTGCAAACGGTTTTCAAAGCGTCTGAAGTACCAGGTTTTTGAAGCAAGTACCCTGGGTTGTGCCAACTACTACGACTTCATCTTGTCCAACAAACGGCCCGGACTGCCCATGATGTTGTAGCCGGCATCGACATGCAGGATTTCGCCAGTGATCCCGTTGCTGAAATCGCTGAGCAAATAGGCGCCTGACTTACCAACCTCTTCGTGGGTGACGTTACGCCCCAAAGGCGCCACGTGCCCGTAGAATTCTTGCATCTCGCCTACACCAGCGGCATAGCCAGCCAGTGTCTTAAGAGGGCCCGCACTTACCGCATTGACGCGTACGCTGGCGGGGCCCATGTCATACGCCAAATAACGGATGGTGGCGTCTAAGGCCGCTTTGCAAATCCCCATCACGTTGTAGCCCGGTACACATTTTTCACCGCCGAAGTACGTCATCGCCACGACCGACGCGTTTTCGTTGAAATAAGGTCGGGCGGCATTGGTGACTGCAATCAACGAATAGACGCTGACGTCCATGGCCAGCTTGAAGCCGGCCCGGCTGGTCTCGACGGTTTCACGCGACAAATCATCGCGGTCCGCAAACGCGATCGAGTGCAGCAAGAAATCAAACTTGCCTAATTTTTCTGCGGCTAACGCCATGACTTGCGTGATGTTTTGATCGTCTTGGACATCCAGCGGCTCAAGAAAAGCGGCCTTGTCGGCGTACTTGTCAATGCACTTGCTGACACGCATGCGATTCTTCTTTTTCTCGTCATCGGGTCGATCAGGCAGATGGGTAAATCCGCAGGTTCCACCATGCTCCATGATTTGTTTGGCGATAGCCCAAGCAATCGAGTTCTCATTGGCGACACCGAGAATTAGCCCTTTTTTACCCTCAAACATCTTCTGAATATCCCTCAAGCCCAAATACCGGAAAACGCAGTGGCTGGCCGACTGCGATGCTAAACACTCTGTGCATAAGATAACGCTCAAACTCCAAATTGCCTATGCGGTACATTTTTAGCTGGCGCTCTGCGTCGCAACAGCTCCATTTTTCGACGTGGACTTGTCAGAATTTGAAAGTACGTAACATTACAAACGTTCCACATCTGCATCAGCGAACTCGTACCGTGCAGAACCACCATAGGTCGATAAAGGAAGTCGTCGTGAATTCATCACTCATGCCACCGATTCTTGATTCTCACGCTTATCAAAGTTACCAGCGTCAACGCCAAATGACCCTGGGTGACTTATTGCTTGAAAACCGCATCGTTTTCTTGCAAGGCGAGATTTACACCGGGAATGCAAATGAAGTCGTCATGAAACTGCTGTACTTGCAGAGCGAAAATCGCCGCAAGGATATCCATTTCTACTTGAATTCGCCGGGGGGCGAAGTCGTTTCGACTCTGGCGATCTACGACACGATGCAGATGCTGTCCTGCCCCGTCGCTACGTACTGCGTCGGTCAAGCGGCCAGCGGTGCGGCAGTGCTCCTGGCCGGCGGTGCGAAAGGCAAACGCTACTGTCTGCCTAATTCGACCGTGATGGTTCACCAACCCCACGGTGGCGTTCGTGGACAGATTTCGGATATCGAAATTCAAGCTAACGAGATCCTACGACTGCGTCAGCGTTTGAACGAGATTCTATCTTTCCACACAGGGAAATCAGTAGAATCAATCGCCAAGGATACAGACCGTGACTTTTTCTTGACCGCCCAAGCTGCTAAAGAGTATGGCTTGGTCGACGACATTTTGGCCAAGAACGAAGTTGAAGTTGAGTCCGCTTCGTAACTTCACGCTGCGTCTTTCACTAAGGGCGCATCCCAGTCTGCACCTTTCCTCATACAGAGCAATTAGTTTTTAGAACAACGACGGAGTCGATTTGCCATGCCGATGATCCCATATGTTATTGAGCGAGACGGAAGAGAAGAACGAGCATACGATATCTATTCGCGACTACTGAAGGATCGCATCATCTTCTTGGGTTCACAAGTGGACGATGAGATTGCCAATGCATTGGTCGCGCAGATGTTGTTTTTGCAATCGGATGATCCGAAAGCTGACATCCACATGTACATCAACAGCCCCGGCGGGTCGGTAAGTGCTGGGATGGCGATTTACGATACGATGCAGTTCATCTCTTGCGATGTGGCGACCTACTGCATCGGCCAAGCTGCTTCCATGGGGGCCGTATTGCTAACCGCCGGTGCGGCTGGCAAGCGGTTTTCACTGCCAAACTCCCGAATCATGATCCACCAACCACTTGCTGGTATGCAAGGGACCGCCGAAGAAATCGATATTCATGTGAAAGAGTTCCGCCGACTCAAGCAACGGCTCAACGAAATCTTGATCAAACATAGCGGCCAATCCTTGGAGAATATCGAAAAAGATACCGACCGAGATCGATTCATGTCGCCTGAGGATGCCGTGCAGTATGGCTTGATCGACAAAGTTGTCGAAGCTATGCCTCGCACCGGAAAACCTGCGTAAGGCGGCGTTGCAAACATCGTTTCATTAAGATCGTCCCGGAGCAACTAGCCGGAACATCGCTCGCTCAATGGCGATGAACTCTGTGTGCGAAATGAAGGTTGCTTGCGGGGCATTACGCGGTATCCGCCAGAGCAACGCGACCTTGTTACCGGCCTACGCGGCGATCATTTACTTTCGATCGGTAGTGGAAATGCAGGCATCAAATGCTGCAGGTCTTCTTTGCCGCGGCCAAGCGGTTTCGTCCATTCACCGTACGCCGGATTCGGCAGAATGATCCAGCGTTTGCCCCAGTACTCCGCGTGCTGCTCGACAAGCTCCTTGCGCCCCGCGACACCTTCTCTGGCAGAGTACTTAAACATCTCGTCAAAATCGCGAAGGTTGTCGCCAACCAGCATGACAACGTCAAACTTCGCAGCCACAACCGCTCGGCGACTGGTCTTGTTGGAACCCGTTTTCGAGTCGGCGCTCAGCAAGTATTTGTCGTCAACCTCCAAGCCAAACTTCTCCAGAATGGCCATCGTCTGGAAGGTCGCTCGAGCGTCACGATTGGTGATATAGATTGGTTGAATGTTCAACGATTTCAGTTTAGCGATGAACTCGACCGCACCAGGGATTGGCACAACCTGCTCCATTCCAGTGTCTTCCCAAACCTTCCACAGATCAGGTACAAATTTCGAGTTGGCTTGAATTTGCCATGACTGAAAAGCGCCGTTATTCAAAACGGTTTCATCCAAATCCAAGACGACCGCTGCGGGACGCGGGTCATCGCGTCTAGCCATCAGGTTTTCCACGCGTTCGGTCGCCATGTTGTAAGTCTGTAAGCAGATGGCGTGGTATTCAGCGGACGACTGCATGAAAAGTGCGGCATCCAGATTTCGATACGGTGGGTCCTCGGGATCGATCTCAATCGCGACCGTGGCGGTTGCTTCTTCAACGGCGGGGGCTTCCACTTCGAGCCCAGTTGGGTCGCTTTCCAGCGAACTATCGCTGGATGATGGAGCTAGTTCGTTGAGGATAACCACTTCTTGGGCATTGCATCGGTCGTGGCCGGAAAAGCAGAACGCGATTACGAAGCATGCAATCAGTATTTGATAGGGGTTACGCATAGGATAATTGTCAGTGGCAATCTAAAGTGAGTTTACCGACAATTCTGTCTGCGGCCCCGCCCAGTTGCAAGCGAATAACGACGCAAAACTGGATTTCTCGCGTTAGGGAGGCGCTCTAACCGATTTTGGACTTGCCCATCCACGGTTGCAAGACTTTAGGAACTAGGATGCTGCCGTCAGACTGTTGGTAGTTCTCCAGGACCGCGATGATCGCTCGCGACAAGGCAATCGCTGTACCGTTAAGCGTGTGGACAAAGTGCGTTCCTTTTTCATTCTTGTTGCGATAACGGATGTTAAGCCGCCGAGCCTGATAATCCGTGCAATTCGACGTGCTGGTGACTTCGCCCCACTGGCCTGACTCACCGCGACCCGGCATCCACGCTTCCAAGTCATATTTTCGGTAAGCTGGGCCTCCCAAGTCGCCGGTTGCCGTGTCGACAACGCGATAGGGAATTTCCAGTTGGTCAAAAATTTCACATTCGTGTTGACGCAATTCCTCGTGCACGGCGTCGCTTTGTTCGGGCAACGTGAATGCGAACATTTCCACCTTGGTGAACTGGTGCACGCGGTAAAGTCCTTTGGAAGCTTTACCCGCCGCGCCTGCTTCCGTGCGGAAGCAATGCGAGATTCCGGCCAGCTTCAGCGGCAATTGTTCCGCGTCAAAGGTTTGCCCGGCATACATTCCGCCCAACGTGATCTCGGCGGTCGCGACGAGATTCAATTCCGTATTCTCGATACTGTAGATTTGAGTCTCAGGGCCGCGTGGATTAAATCCGATTCCATGCAAAATAGCCGTCGTGGCCACGTCCGGCGTAGTTACCGGAATGAAGCCCTTGCCAACCAAGAAGCTGATTGCAAACTGCTGCAGAGCCAACTCCAACAATACGGCATCGCGTTTAAGAAAATAAAAGCCCGCTCCACTGACACGCGCGCCGGCTTCAAAGTCGATCATGTCATGTTGCGTGCCCAGTTCGAGATGGTCTTTCGCTTGGAAATCAAAGACCGAGACAGGCGTCTGGCCGCGAGCGACTTCCAAATTCGCATCATCGTCGGCTCCAATGGGAGCATCGGGATGCGTAAGGTTCGGAATCTGCATCTGGATCGCCAAGATTTCCTGCTCTAACTGGTCGTGTTCGGTTTGAGCAGCATCCTTTTGCACGCGCAGCAACCGGCCGGCCTCTTTCAATTGTTCGCGTTCATCGGGCGAGGCTGCTTTGCCAATCAGCTTGCTGGACTCGTTGGCGCGACGATTCAGGTCTTCCGTCTCCTGCAACTTCCCACGACGAGCGTGCTCGAGCTCCACCAATTTCGCGACATCGGCGTGCACGCCGCGCTTTTGGCAGTTTTTAGCGATGAGGTCTGGTTGTTCAACGATAAGTTTGCGATCAAGCATGGCAAAGCTAGCTTTGGATAAAGTCCGTGGTGGTGACAGGCGGGGCTCAAGTGGAATCGATTCTTCCCTGCGTATGGTGGCATTTGACCACGCTGCTGACAAGGGCGCTGCGCCTGAAACTGCGGCTGTCAAGAAATTGGTCTCTTCTGCGACGAGTGTTCAAGAATTAGGCCATTTCGGCTAGACCCCAACCCAGCTTTTTTTCTACAAAGCACCTTGCTTTTTTCGATAATACCCGGATTTTTACGGAGCTTGGGGTCATGCACCATTTTCGCTATCAACAGATCAGAAGACTGCTTGTCGCCTCTTGCCTGTCCGCCTCGGTCGCCACAAGTTGTCTGAGGGCAGAGGAGGCCACGGATCCATCCAAAAGCACGCCGGTGAAAATCGTTAGCCGCGTCACGGAAGTAGAATCAGATGCCCGCGTGTTGCTGCAATACAAACTACAGCCCGGCGAAACGGTTCAAACTCGCGTAACGCACATGGCCAAAACGCTGACGAAAGTCGACGACCAGGAACAACCCAGCACCAGCCGGACGGTGAGCACTAAGACTTGGCGCGTCAAAGAAGTGAGCGAAGATGGCCACATGACGTTCGACCACAGTGTTCAGAATGTCGATGCCTCGCAGCAGATTGGTATTCAAGACGAAGTTCGCTACAACAGCAATCAGAGCGAAGAAGTGCCGATGCAGTTTAAAGACGTCAGTGCGAAAGTTGATCAAGTGATATCGACCATTACGATTCGCCCCAACGGATCGGTGGTTACTCGCAGCACCAACGATCCTTATGCTCGTTTAAATCTTGGTGAAATTGCAATTCAGTTTCCTGAAGAGCCTGTCGCAGTGGGCGAGAAGTGGGAAACCACTCGTGAGATCCAAGTGCGACGTGAAGACAAATCTCCGATGCGAGTCAATTTGCGCGAGGTCTTTACATTACAGAAGGTCAGTGCCGGCGTAGCGGTAATTGAAGTCCGCAACGAGCCGTTGACACCTATCCGCAGCCCTGAAATTGAATCGCAAGTGATGCAGCAATTGAACAATGGCACAATACGATTTGATATCGACGAAGGGCGTCTGCTGTCCAAAAGCATCAACTGGGACGCAACCGTCATTGGCTTCTCCGGCCCAGGCAGTCTGCTTGAGTATTCCGCTCGTTTGGACGAAGAACTGATCCAATAAAAAAGGTGTCAGGAACCATTGTTTAAGTCATTGTTTAGAGAGATCGGATTGTCCAACGAATCTGAGAAGATCTCGAATAAGACCTCGGCACCCTATGGCTCGATACGATTCGAATTCTCTTTCGATTCGTTGGAAGGCATCATCAATCGATGCTGCTAAAAATTGAAGTCCGCTGGAGCGAGTGCTTCGGCGTTGACTTTTACAATGCGGAATTCGACGCGCATGTTCTGCTCCGCTTCGGTCATGTTTTTCGGCTTGGCAATCAGCGGTTCGGAGATGCCAGCACCGACTGGAGCGATTTGCGACAAGTCCAAAGTGACTTTTGATTGCTTGGCGAAATCCTCAAGCGCCTTCATCACTTGATCAGCACGCGCTTTGGAAAGCGACAAAGCGGCTTGCATTGTGATGTTCGGGTCCGGGTCACCACCGGAGAACGCGCCTTGTTTGATCAGGTCGACAACTTTTTTGGTGTCGTCCAAGCTTAACTCTTTGCCTTGGAAGTAGTAGCGATAATTTCCTGCAACACCGTTCTGCTGGATGATCTTTTTCGTGAGGCCCGCTTTAACCAAATCGATAAGCGTCTTGGTTGGATCCGCATGACCACGAATCACCACGCGAGCGTTTCCGAAAGTACTGGCGGCTTTAAGGGCTCGCATGAAATCCGCACCGTACTGATTGATCGGGAAATCCGTTTGATTTGGGCGAAATGAGATCGCAAAACTGACGATCGTGTTTTCGTCCAAATTGTCGCCAAAGAATTCTTCGGTAGTCTCTGCGGCTTTATCAAATGCGTTGCTCTTTTCGGGTTCGACATATTTGATTCCACCAAGTTTGGCGATCTCTTCGTAGACTTGATTGGAGAACGCTGGCGGCTCGAACTTTTGCGTGTTGACGGCATAGCCCCACTTGATGGCCATGTCCAACGCTTCATCGGTCTTGCGTTCGAAGTTCGATAAGTTGCTGGCGTCGTTGAAAAATGCGATTTGACCGGGTAACCCTGTGAAAGAGCAATCTAGCAACAGTCCGTGAGCATCGATCTCCAATGTCGGCAGGAATTCAACGCCAAAGATTTTTTGGCTCAGCGACAGTATCTGCTTGTACTCCGGGCTCAGCTTCTGAGTCTCTTCGAACGAACGCCGCATGGCGACCAATTTCTCGGTACCCGACAAATAACCTGCGACGTACTTCTTGCACCAATCGGTGTTGGCTTTGTACCAGTCAGATCGCACGGCGATTACGTCAGCGATTGATCGGCTCATTTGCGCGGTACTGTTGATTACGCGAGCACCTTGCACCGTGCCTTCTGCGCCGCTGCCGGCTTCATTGCTTCCGCCAGTCAATCCGATCATATCGGGGGTGATGACACAGCACGCATCAATAGAAGGGTCTTTTCGGAAGGCTTCCGCTGGTCCGTTAGCACCGGTAATATCTTTAGTCCATACAATCGTGACGTCGTCTTTGGCCAACTGAGCGGCTGACATGGAGTCGTACAACAGTCCTACGTGGGGACCACCTTGCTGGACAGCAATCTTTTTGCCTTTGAGTTCATTAAGGTTCTTTACGCCAGGCCTAGCGACAATGTGGTCTCCGGCGCTCCACGACAATTGCAAGATCACCACGGGTTTGGTGGCCGGATCTTTTCCGATGACTTCGCTGGCCATGCCCAGCATATGCATCGTTCCACGCAGGAAAGGTGACTTGCCGGTGACGTAGCGGCGAACTTGTTCGACAAAATCGTCGCCACCGACCAGTTGCAGATCCATTTGTTGTTGGGCATAAAACGAGCCCGGTTTGGTCTTTAGGTCGCCATTGGCCAAGAAAGTTGCCACATCACCGCCCCAGGTAATATAGGGCACTTCGATCGTCTTTCCGTTTGCGACCGGAGCCGTCTTGATATTGCCTACGAGATCGGCGAATTTTTCTTGCCCAAAGGTGCGGTTACAAGAAATGGTGGCTGTGATTATTGCACAAGCAACCAACGGAATGAAACGAAGCTTGAATGCAGGGCTGGTCATAGCTGGTCCAACGAATGAAAAGTGCCTGAAGTTATCGTGTTCACCACCGACGATGATAGCAGATTCGTCACTGGACTGCAGTGTCTTGGAAAAGAAAACCGCGCAAACCCTTTACCTCTGACAACGGAATGCAGTCATGCCGCTATACGGCAGACTAGGTACCTGCCGCCGCGGTTGCTGCATTTTCGCTGCGGTTATAATTGCTACCGAACTCCGATTGCTTCCAAGGCTCGGATCTCCTGTTCCCACTGCATCCGTTCCTGGTCGGTCACATCCGGATTAGGCAACAAGGATCGTCGCGTGCAATTTACCAGTGCTTGCAGCGTTTGGTAGCGTCGTGTCTGACGGATAGCTGGTTGCAAGAAATCAAAGATAGCCGCCTTAAGTTCCGCTTCATCTTTGGGCGCAATCGCTTTAAACTGGCTGCGCAGAGCCGCATAACCAGCCGATGACATGTCTTGCTCTAAACCTTCTTGGTCCAACCACTGAACCAAGTCATCGTTGACCAAGCCAGTTGGCTTGAGCATCCAGCGAATGAACTCCAGTCGGTCTTCGCCGGTTGGGTCAAGGATGGGAATGATCAGATCGCCGACGCGCCCCGGGCGGCGGATGTCGGGCGAGAGCTGATGGATGCGAGCGGTCATCAACAGCCAGATGATTTTGCCTCGCAACCGATTGTCGCTCATCATCCCTTGAATCTTTCCGGTTAGGCGGCGTTCGGTTTCGTGGGCATCCGAACCCACGCCGCCGAATTGCGTATCCGCTTCGTCGACAAAAATGACTACTTTTTCGAGCGACTCTAGCACTCGTTTTAGGCGTTCAAAGATAACGTCGGTTTGGCCGAACCATTGGCTGCGAATGTTCTTGAGAACCAGAACGGGCATATCCATTTCCGCTGCGACGGCTTCAAAGATAAACGTTTTTCCGCTGCCAATGGGACCAGCGATCGCAGCGCCAGGCAGAGCGCGATCATCTCCCAGTCGCAATCGTGGCAACATGTAGTCATCGAGGAATTTCTTCAACTGGGAAAAACCGATCACTTCTCGCAGCGAGTGTTCCGGCTTCTTGAATTCGATAACGTCTTCCCCAAGTTGAGCTTGGATGAAAGCTTCGACTTGATGCGTGGTGTCCTGCCGGTCGATTGGTTTGTTGAGATAATCGGAAACCAAGACTAGTTGCCTCAGGGCGTGCAGCGTGAGGCCTGCGGTGGCACCGGCCACGATTTGGCGGTTCTCTGGTGTACCTGCGTTTCCAGGGTTCTGGCGTGCTGCATGGACATCCAGAAAGTGCCGTCGCGACTGGGTGTCAGGTGACGGGATTTCCACCGACAACATTTGAGGCAGACGGGAGACCCGTGGATGGATTAACGATCGGCTTTCGGCTAATACCAATAATGTGTCTTTGCCGCTGTAGAAAGCCGGGTCGCTTAGCCAGTCGCTGACAATCGAGATACGGCGGAGCTGGGCGTCGTTCATGCGAGCAACATCGCCATCGCCTGCGGGCAAGATCATGTCGGCCCCTTCGACGATGATCATTAGGTTCTCGCGTAAGGCCGCCCGAGAGCAGATCGTAAGTTGCCTGAGAAACTCGAGCGCTTGCGTCGTATTGCCCAACGCGTCGCGTAGGTACTGATCGAATTCCTTGCGGCGCAGTTCAAACTTTGAACCGTCTGGCAAAATTTCCTGCATTGGGATTTTGTCGATCGTCGTGCCGTTCTTCCAGGCGGCCCACGCGTCCCTCAGTTTTACGCGATCGCTTTCAGCGACTCGCACGGGGCCATTCAATTCGTAAGTTACTTGGATTAAGCCTTCGATTTTCGTTTTGGCCAGCAGGAAGGTAATCAACGGCACATAGGCTTGGCCGTCAAAGTACAGATCGTAGATATTGCCGGACAAAACAATCGCTCGAGCTTGGCCGGAATTGATGATTCGCGCTAGCGAAGTATAAAACGGGTAGCTGGTTTGCTGAGGGACTTCGTTAGTTGGAAGATTAACGTCTGCGTTGCCCACGTACTGGAACTCCTACCGAGTAATGAATGGCGGACCATAAACAGAGCGTTAGTATACGCAGAAAATCAGCTCAGTTGCATCTGGCTTCGCAAAGAGGAAGATAGTTACCGCGAAACGTTCGAATCATACCTGCCCAGTGGACATGTCACCAAAACGATGTGATCTACGCCTTTTGCTACCCTGGCACGAAGCCGGGCTGGATGGGCGATGGAGACTGCGTTTTGTGCGGCCTGAATTAGGTAGCCGCACGCTTGCGGCGAGTTGCTTCGAATCGTTTGATCCGAGGCTTGAGCCGTTGGTAGGCATGCAGCATCTCATTTGCATCGCGAAAACGCCGATTGGGGCGTACTTCCAAGCTGCGACGGATGAATTCGATAAAGTCCGGATGGGCCTTGCGACGCAACGTGGCATAACCGGGCGGGGGCCAATCGAAAGGGTACTCCGGCAACTGGTTCGTTAAGATCTTGTACATCATTAACCCTAGAGCGAAAACATCCGATCTTGCGCTAGGACGCCCCATCGCTTGTTCGGGGGCCATGTAGCCTACAGTGCCAGATCCCGAAGCGATCATCGTGCGGATGATCGTTTTCTGAGCGACCTTTGCGATGCCGAAATCCATCAACTGCAAACGTCCATCCGGGTGGACAATCATGTTCTCCGGCTTGATATCGCAGTGAATGATCTTGTTTTCGTGAGCATGAGCCACGGCATTGATCATTTGCTCGATCAAATGAATAGCGGTTGCAAACGAGATGCGTTTACGCAGACGATCCCCTAAAGTCTGAGCTCCCAGTCGGGAGGTGATGACAAAGCGGCCTTCGATAAAGGAGGCATCTTTGATCGGCAGAATGTTGGGGTGGTCTAAACGGGCGACCAAACGTGCTTCTCGCTGAAAAGAATCCAGTAGCGAGGAGGTCACATTGGCTTGATGAGGCATTTTCAACGCGACGTGGACGCCCTCGATGGTATCAAACGCTTGATAAACATGGGCGAACCCACCTTCGGCCAAACGTCGCTCAATGCGATATTTGCCCAGCTTTTGGCGGGCTTTCAGTTGATTATTGTCGCGTCGCGACTTGGCCATTACCGGTAAGCTCTGTGCGATCATAGCAGAGGAATTACTATCGAAAAATGATAGCGGGCTGAATGTCTGATTCTATGCATCACACGAGTGAGAGCGTAGTCAATTTTCAGCTAATGCGCTATTCTATTTGCCAGTCCGAACTTGTCTGCGGTATGAATCAAAAATCCCTTTCGATTTCCGCAAACATTGCACTCCAAGTTATCGGCAGAAGACGGAGCTAGGCTCCGTGTTCCTACCTAACAAGCGAGTAAAAAAACCAACTTTCGCCATCCAAGCGACGTCAACAACGTTACATTCGCGGAATGATCGTTACAGTTTCTCATCCGACGCAATGTCTACGTTGCGTATATCAATACGTTTAAGCTCAAAGCAATGTCGAACCCTCACGATTCTACTGATATGACAACCTCAACTATAAACACGCCACATCGTCCTTGGTGTCTCGCAGAATCTAACTTGAGCGAAGTTCGATCACATCGCTATGAGGTTGCAGTGCTTCCTTTGGGTGCCACCGAACCGCATAACCTTCACCTGCCCTATGCAACCGACACGCTCCAAGTCGATGCAATCGCTCAAGAGTTTGGTAAGAGAGCATGGAGCCAAGGGGCGAAAGTTTTGGTTCTGCCTACCCTGCCCTACGGGACCGAATCCAACCTGCGGCAGTTCCCTCTGGCAATGAACCTCAGCCCCTCGACCGTCTTTGCGGTGTTGAACGATCTACTGGAAAGTCTGCAGCACAGCGGGATTCGCAAGCTGGTGATACTTAACGGTCACGGCGGTAACGAGATTAAGCCGTGGTTACGCGAAATCTATGGAAAAACCGAAGTCCAGGCTTTCTTGTGCAATTGGTTTACCGTGCTCAAAGACGTCTCTGACCAGTTGTTCGAGCATCCCGAAGACCATGCCGGAGAAATGGAAACGTCCCTGATCCTGGCGTTACGTCCAGACCTCGTGGCCCGTACTTCAACCGGCGAACTTGCCGCAGATGCCGGTGAAGTTCGCGAGTTTCGCTTTGACGCGCTCAGCAAAGGTTGGGTCAGCATGACTCGGCCCTGGCATCTTCTGACAACCAATTCGGGTAGTGGAAACCCGCATCGTGCAACGGCCGATAAAGGCCACCAGTCGTTGGAGATCCTGTGCGATCGCCTCGTGCCTTTCCTGGTGGAACTAGCACAGCAACCGATTGATGCTTGGTTTCCCTTTCGAGATTTCGCGGACAATTGAATTCCGGATGCTACTGGAATTTTGCGAACCGGCGTCCTATACTCCCGCAGTCGAACACCTACACTTTTTTAGACGCTGATGAGCACAATTTCTGCAGTTGCATTTGATCTCGATGGCACCACGCTCAACAGCGAAGATCTTTATCTAGAAGTTTGCTCGGAATTGATGCGTCGTCGTGGGCATGAGTACGATTGGGAAACCCGCCGCCGGATGATGGGGTTGCCTGCCCCGCAAGCCTACGAAGTTTTGATCGGCAGCAAAATGCTGAGCGACTCGGTGGACCAACTGCAACGCGAAAGCGACGAAATCTTTGAAGGCATCTTGGAACAAAAATTGCGCCCGATGCCCGGCGTCCATGCGTTGTTGGATTTACTAGACCAGTGGTCTTTGCCACGCTGTATAGCCACTAGCTCTCGCTTCACCTTTGCGGAACGTACGCTGCAAATTGTTGGGCTTCGCGACCGATTCGATTTCGTGATCACGGCCGAACATGTCCCCCACGGAAAACCGGAGCCAGACATCTACCTGGCAGCCGCAGCACGTATGGGAGTAGAGATTGGCGAACTGCTGGTGTTGGAAGATTCCAGCATCGGCGTTCGAGCTGGCGTCGCGTCGGGAGCTTATACCGTCGCGGTGCCCAATGAACACACAAAAGGTTCAGATTTTGCCAACGTGCGGGCAATGTTTTCGTCCCTGGAGGACGAAGGATTTCTTACGTGGCTGCAAACTGCTGCAGTGAAAAACAAAAACGCCGCTAGCTCGAAAGACTAGCGACGTTTTGATGGGTGACAAATCCAAGGGCCAAATCCGCGATGTTTCGCGCACAGGAACCCTCGGGTTTTGCTTAAGCCATATCCTTCAGCTTCTTCAGAGGTCGAACCTTCACTGCGGTTGAAGCAGGCTTTGGATCAGCCCACTGCATTTCCCCAGTCGAAGGATTGCGAACTTGTCGTTTCGGTAGAGCTTTCTTCTGCACTCGAACAATTTTGCAAATGTCTGGGAATGTGAAAACGCCCACGCCCTTCTTACCAACCGCGGTAGCAATCTCTTCCTTGATCGACTCGAATACATCAGAAACTTGCTTCTTGGTAAGCCCTGTCTTTTCAGCAATGTTTGCGAACAATTGCATCTTGGTGAGTGGCTTTTCTTTTGCTGGCGCTGCTTTGGCCATATTCATCAAACCTCGTATCATAAGTGCGAAATTTCTGGTTGTCCCTGCGGACATCATGCTTCGAAGATTAAACGAACAGTCAAGAAATACTGCAACTAGGCCAGAGCATAAAATCATGGAAAAACCAAGAAAAACTAGGTTTTTATGGTGATTTAGGTGCTATTCAGGACGCTTGTGCGTGCAAATTTCAGCCTTGCAGCTAATTCTGGCAGGCAGAGTTTCTCCTGTGAACTAGAATTTTGCAGGTCTCGTTCGCTTATTCAACGCTTCCTCATCGAGTTTTTTGCGCCAGAACTTCATGATTTTTTACTGCCCGACTTGCTACCATCCCAGCCGCTTGCCAGCGAGTTCTGAACTTTCGCAAGGTAGTGATTTGGAGTGCCCGTACTGCCTCATCCGCTTCCCACTGGCGCAATACGTCAGTCTGTCCGAGCCTGCAGCTTCACAGATCATTTCCTTTCGCTTGGCCAGCTCAACGGTCGATAGCAACCCTGCTCCGCAAACCCAAGATCCTTCGGATGCAAGCTTACTGCCTGACTCTTTGCCAGAGGTCTCATTCGATGATTCCGACCAGCTTGTCGTCCTGGATGATGACCAAGAATCGGGCGAAGTAGAGCCCCTGGATTTCGCCCTAGAGCCAGCGACCGCTCCAGCGACGCAACCCAAGCCAGCGTTTCAGCTCAAGACGCCCACCAACGCTTCCCGCCGCAAGTCCAGCTCGCCGCTGGGAGGCATGGTTGGCGTAATCTTCGGTGGCTTGGCTGCACTTCCAATCGCGACCGGAATCATGTGGTATGCAATGGGTAAAGACCCATTTCGCGTCGCGCCCACGATCGCCAAGTATGTTCCGTGGATCGTGCCTGAAAATCTGGCTGGACGTTCCTTTGCTGATTACCACTCCCGTACTAGGAACGATTCCAGCAGCACATGGCCAGACGCGAACCCATCGCAATCCAACCCCACAGAAGGGACTTATTTCAGCGACGAGTCTCTTCGTGACGCTCAGCAGAGGCCGTCCGCCGCTTCGCAAGTCGATGCCACACCAGTTCCTGCTTTACCAGCAGAATCGAAACCATCGGACGCAAGTCCTCCTACGACAGACAGTGCCGTCGCTGAAGCGGTCACGTTACCGTTCGCTCGCGATTTCCAAATCCCAGCGACAAGCCCCGATCAAATTCTGCTGCTTGAAAATCTAAGCAGTTCCGTCGACCAAATGCTGCTGACCAAAGACACTTCCGCGATCACAAAATTTTTGGATGACTTGCAGCGAGTTGTAGAGGGAGTCTCGGCCGCAAACCTTGATCCCGCTGGCAGATTACAGATGAAAGGTATCGAAGACAAACTTGGTCGAGCGGGCAACGGTTCGCTATGGCCCAGACTGGTTGCGGCTGCTAAAGCTCGCTTCCGCGGCGCTGCCGAATTTGACTTAGGTCAGGTGTACATCGATGCTTTCGAACGCGAAGCTGTTGTACCGCTTGACTCGGGCATGCCTACGGGCTTGAACGAAATGGAATTTGAGCGCTGGCTGCCCTCGTCACGTACCCGCGAGCCAGTCCGGAGCATGCAAGTGATCGCCAACAGAACGCCGAACGATGACCAGCTCGAGACTTCGGCCGCCCAGCGATTCGTCTTGATCGGTAAAGTGGTGGAATCCGCCGATACCGAACTGCCCCCGATTTTTGTTGTTTGGGCAAAAGTGCAGCTTTAGCTGAAATTGCCGCTGACGCCGGGCAATGGCTACATCCAGGACTTGCCTTTAGCCGCCGGCCGTTTGGCAGCAGGTACATCAGGCTTGGTCGTGCTGGTGGTTTGTTCTACCACTGGTTTTGCAGCGTTTGCTTTGGGCTTGGCTGGTTTGACAGGGACGTCGGTCCGTACCGTCGAAGTGGATTTGGAATTCAGGAGACCGCCGGTTGGAATACTGGCTGCTCCAGAATCGCTAAGCGATAGCCCTAAGGGCCATAAATGCTTTCCGTGCAAAATTGAGTTCCAAATTCTAAGTTTGATGGGGAGAGGAATTGGATCAAGTTAATGAATTTGCCCGACCACTTTGCAGCTAGAAGTAGGTTGCGCCTTGAGGTCGCTGATGACTTCTATTCTGCAGTCAATATCTTTCTCTTCCGTGGAGCCCATTTCGGCTTGCACCGTAACGACGTGTACCAGCCTCTTGCCGCCGTCGTGCGCGAATTTTAGTCGACCATCGGCCGCGCGAATATCCTTAATCTCAAAAGGTTGGCTTCCTTTGACAATAAACCTTTGATTGGCCGGCTCACTAGCAGTCAGCCTGCCAAGGTCTACCACCGCCGGTGCGATCTCCATAGGGGCACTAATTCTCGCTGCCACAGGCAACGTAAAAGCGTTATTTACAGGATCATTGGTGACGATGACAAGCTCATCTTGCAGCGGGCCCGATGGCGTCGAATCCAATAGCCTTAACTCCAACATGTATGTGGTCTGGTTGCCGCGTCGTTCCATGTTCTGAATGCGCACCTGCAAATTCTGGCTGTTTCCGCGAACGTCCGTGATGGCCCAGTCCGGTCTGCCTGCATAGGAGATTTTGACTATTTGGTTCCTCATCTCACCCTGATTTACATTCCCAAAGTCGACTTGGCCAGGCTCAGTTACGATATCCGAACGAATTCGCCCCATTACCAACAACTGGATCTCCGCGTAGTACGGGCGATCAATGACAACGGTGATCGCCGCAGTCTTAGGGCCAATAAAAGACTTTGTATTGAACTCGGCGAGAATTCCTCCCTTTTCCCAAGTCTTTAGTGTCGGCTTGAGTATTTTGGCCGTGGTGCAACCGCAACTGCTACGGACCGAAGCTATATGAACGTCTTCTTCGTACGAGTTTTCGATTTCAAAGATAAACTCCGCCTTGGCATTACGGCTGACCGTCCCATAATCGTGTTGGGTTGTGCTGAACATGTTCGCCGCCCAAGATTGCCCACGCGCAGGAATGGCGCAATCGCAGATAGCCACTAGAGTGAAAACGGTAGCTAGAATCCTATACATCATCATGCTAACGAGCGCTCGCGGTGTAAAAAGAACCGAATGATGGCTTTATAAAAGCCGCCGCGTCCCAAAACGGGGGACCTCTATCGAACGATTAAATCGACCATCAGCGAGCCGGAACTTCAGCCTAATCGGAAAAGCTTTACATCCGTGACCCTAGTGAAACCAAGATATGGCAGACGCATTGCCGACTTTAATCAGGCATAAAGTTCGGCAGTATTTTCTCGAGCAACTCCATCGGCAACCCGACGACATTGGTGGCCGAGCCTGTCTCCAAATGAACCCAATCCGGTCCATCCTGAAAGCCGAACGCTCCCGATTTGCCGACCCATAAGTCGGTATCCAAGTAGCTTTCAAGCAGTTCTTCAGTCAAGCCGTCCATGCGTAGAACCGAGATGTCGACGTCGATCGTACGCTTGGAGCTCGCTTTGTCCCATACGCACAGGCCACTAAAAACGCGATGACGAGTACCCGACAACCGCTTCAACATTTGTTGAGCATGATCGCGATCGACGGGTTTGCCTAGAATCAATCCGCCACACTCCGCCACGGTGTCGCAGGCAATGACCAAGCCCGAGTCAATCTTTTGAATGACGTTCGCAGCTTTCTGATAAGCGAGTCTGGCAACCAGTTCCGCGGGTGATTCCCGTGAACATATGCCACATTCGGCCGAATCATCCGGCGGGACGACTTCAAAATCGTAGCCAGCTTCGGTCAGCAATTGTCGGCGTCTGGGGGAAGTACTGGCAAGGATCAACCGAGTCATTCAAAACCGCCTCCTCCCTGCATTCGTGGTCGGAACTGGTCCCAAGAGGCTTTCAGCGATTCCAACAGCCGTGGGACATGCCCTGCGGCCATAAACACTCGCGCACTGACAGCCGACTGTGGATAAAAGTTGGTGATAAAATCGAAGCTGAACTCGAATTGCCCGTGACCAATCATGACTGCATTAGCGTACGTGCCGCTGAGCAATTCGTCGCGAAGCTTAAGTTCGTCATAAATCTCTTGTGGATTTTGAACGCGAGGTGGCCTTGGTTCGTGAGGAGCCCTGTCGCTCCCTGGCGAGTGTTCTGAGTCGGCTGGCGGTTTCGCCGGGGGTTCAATACTGGCACCAGGCAGAACATCGATCGGCTGTCCAAAGTCTGTCGCTGGTGAGCTGGCTGGGCGAGCTGGCTGCGTATCGGCGGGCTGCACAAGTGGCGGCGTTTCGAATGGTACGCTTTGCGCTGTCGCAGGCGGTACAAGCGGTGGTGGATCGGTTGGGTTCGCCAAGCCTTCAGGTGACTTGATTTGGCCATGCAAATCGCGAGAGACCAAGCCGACGTTGGCTTGGTTTTCACCGGCAATGGGCCCGAAGCGATTGCGGTAGAGTTCTAGATTCTTCTCCAATGCTTGAATGAATTGCGGCATGACACCGTGCGGCAATACCACACGCGAAACAATCGCATTGGGGCGAGGAAGGCTACGCACAAAATCCAAAAGAAACTCCATCGGTCCCGTGACGATGATAACGCCAGTGCTGATCTGACCGCTGGCTACATTGGCAGGAATGCGAGCGCGCAAAGCAGGTTGGTCGTCAGGGTTTAAGTGGACGTTGGCCATAGCAATTAGTTTTGTGTGATAGTAAGGTCAATTGACCTGTGTGCAAACAGACTCAAATTCAATCGGCTGCGAACGGGTCATCGGTTGTAGCCTTAGATCGACGTTGCTTCAAATCCAAATCCAGCTCCATCGGCGATTTCACGCGAACTAACGTTACGTCGCCACTTACCATCACGGCATTAACGCACAAGATGATGAAGGTGGTGAAATACAGCAACAATAGCGGGCTTTGCATTTGGACTACATTTCGAAAATCCAACAACGTCCAGAAGGGATTGGTAAAGCAGAACACTTCATAGCTAGGCTGGCGAAAGTTATTGAGATACAAAGACAAGAACATGGGCAGCCCACTGCCCAACGATAGCAACAGCCCGCCGAACAAAAACGGCAAAGCAGCGCTGCCCGCTCCTGCCTTTGGCAGAAAAATCATGATTAAGCGGAGCAGTCCTAGGTAAAACGCCAGATAACACCACACGGCTATTACAAAGTAAAACGACATCCATTCCTGCGATGTCAGGATCATCAGCGTTATCAGCGTGGCCACATACCCAGCGAAGTTGATCAAGATAAATAAGTAGCCGGTGCCACCACCGGGGTTCAACCACACACCCAACATGCGTCCGGTGGTTGTTTCCGCAAGTGAGCGTTGTGCACGAATCGACAGCACGCCCGGTTCCGAAACGACGAACATGCCAGCGACACCCCAATGCAAACTGAGCAGCGATAACGTCACGCCCAATGTTTCTCGATTCCAGTTGTAATTTTCCGGCAGCTCGAAAATACAAAACCAGAACAGCAACAGCGATTGAATGGCCAACCAGATTCGGATGGGCCGCGAGTAATTCTCGCCCGGAATGCCGATCGATGCTCCGCCTACCAAAATGGCGAGCACACCATAGCTTGCCAGGAGTACCAACGCTGCCAACACCGCTAAAATGCCGCTGGCTGTGTTAAAGGCGGCATCGCCGCTGGCCGCCGCATCTAAGACGACTCGCAATGTAGTTACCATCGCCGCGATCGAGACCGCTAGTTGTACCAGCAACAATAAGACGGAATGGAACATCGTCCGACAAAATGTCGCCAGCATCACGCTGAAGGAAATCGTCACAAATGATGCCACGATCATGATTGGGAAAATCATGAGCAGACTGGTTAATGAGACCCCGCGCAACAGATACGTTAACGCAATGCAAGGTGTGAGCGCAGAAAAGTACAGCAGCAACTGCACGCCAGCGACGATCACTTTTCCTAAAACGATCTTATGAGAACTGAGTGGAGTAATGGAAAGCACGTCGAAGGTGTTGCTGTTTAGTTCGCTGGACATGGAAAAGAAGGCGGCCAGCGGAATGATCACCAGGGCGGGGATCGCCAGCATCACCAAATAGCCGGTCAGCAAGCTTCGTCCCGACGGATAAAAGTAGATGCCCGGTGACAGTGCCGTGATCGATAAAAACGTCCATATGACGATGCACAAAAGCATGAACCCAAAGGTCCACACAAATTGCTTACTGCGCAATGCTTGTCTGGTTTCTTTGACAACGATAGGGCTGAGAATTTCGCTACCACGAATCAACCATTGGTCAAAAGCGTTATCCCCATCTAACAACCGACTGGTTATGCTTTGATTGAATTTGGATTGAATAGCGATTTCTGCAGCCTCATCAGCATTTTGTCGCGCGAGCTTCACTGCACTGCTCCTGTTGTGATCTGCATAAAAACATCTTCCAACGAGATCGCTTTCGATGAGAACTCAACTACTTCATGTCCATGGTTGACGATCTCACGCAACAATTGGCTTTGTCCGTGGTGATCCCCTAGCCATATAAACTCGAGCAGGTCGCGATTGATTTGCAATTGATCGATTTGAGGCCTGTTTTGCAGGAATGCGAACAACTGATCGGCTGGACCGAAAGTACGAATATGGATGTTGGCACTGCCAGCTTGTCGTTTTTGGATATCATCGACCGAACCCACTGCCAAAAGCTTTCCGCGTTCAATGATGCCGACTTGGTCGCACATTTCCGCTAGCTCTGTCAGGATATGGGACGAAACGAGAACCGCTTTGCCCTCGGTGGCAAGCTGAGTAATCATCTGCCGCAATTCTATTCTCGCCCGCGGGTCCAAGCCATTGGCCGGCTCATCAAGGATCAGCACTTCTGGGTTGTGAATCATCGCTCTGCCTAAACACAAGCGTTGACGCATGCCTTTCGATAAACCGCGAATGTTCTTGGCGGCGATCTTGTCCAGGCCTGTGAAAGCCAGCGTTCTGCGAAGGCTTTGCACCCGCTCCTTACCGACTAGGCCAAAAGCGCGGGCGAAAAAATCCAAGTACTCGACACAGTTCATGTTGTGGTAGGTGCCGAAACCGTCTGGCATAAAACCCATTCGCTGACGAACAATGTCTGGGTCATTAATGCATGACACTCCCGCAATTAATGCGTCGCCATAGGTAGGCAGCTCCAACGTTGCTAGGATGCGCATCGTTGTCGTTTTGCCTGCTCCGTTGGGGCCAATGAATCCAAATACGGTACCACGTTGAACCTCAAAGGAAACATCATTGACGGCGGCTGTCTTTCCAAAGTAGCGATGAAGCCGTCGCAACTCGAGCATCGGCGGCTCGCTGGTATGAACGCCAATCATGGATTAGGGCTCCAATGTCCAAAGATGAGATGAAGCGAATCCTGCTCTTTCGATAGATCGATGGCGCGATCCACATGCAGGCCATCCTCAACGTATGCAAAGTAACATTGTTGTTTGGCAATGAAATCCGGACTCACGAGTAAATCACGTGTTCGCATAAAAAGGTCCGATTGTTGTTTGCCAAAGTATCGATTTCTGGAAGCGCCAAAAAGCGCGCTGAGGACGTCTTGTTGTGCACTTCCATCCAGGCCCTCAGGCATCTGAAGCGGTTGCGTCGACTCCATGCGTTTTATTGCTTTCGACGCACCCTCTTCGTCGATTGGCATCAGTGTGGCAGTTACACCAGACGCGATTTTTTCCGCTAGGTAATATTTGCCCTGCCCATCACATACCAGCAGCAATAGGATGGTTTCTGGAAGCGAATTTTGAACTTGGACGCTGGACGTAGTGCTTGCAGACCGCTCCGCTGTGGCACTAGCAGCCGCCGTCCTCGGATACCCAAGCCACTGAAAGGGTTGCAACGAAGCAATTGGCTGGCATACCGAGAATTGAAACTGTTCGCGAGCACGAACAACGTTTTGGTAAACTTGTTTGTCAGGTGTCCATTGCAGTTGGCCGCCGCTGCCCATCTTTGACAGATTGGTATAGTTTGGCTCGATTAACCAAACTTCGGAATCCTTATTGTATTGCACGCCTTCTTTTGGCTGCAGGCCGCTGAACAAGACCTGCCGACTTAAGCAAACGCCTGCAGTGCCGCCAGGGTCTAGGATTGTCAGCGAACGTACGCGGGAATAGGTATCAAATCCATCGCTCAGCGCCGCGAATGAAACTAAGCAGAACGTACCTACGATCGCCATGGCCGGAAAAACAACCAAAAGCCAAGCGGAGCGATTGGTCCGAATGCAGTAAATCAAAAAGATGGGAGCAAACACTCCCACAAACAACCCAATCAACACGCTGAATGCGGCGACGGGCGGCTGTCCCAACTTCTGTAATGACCAGTACCAAAAGTCTTGAAACTGGAAAGCGTCAACTCGGCTCATGCTGGCACTGGATCTCGAAACAAGGGAATTGAGAAGGTACACTTCCAAGGTCGGATCGTTGACCACGCTGTTCATGTTTGTGTGGGGAAGAATCGCGACAACTCCCAGACCAATACTGGTCGAAAAGCCATTTACGTCAGTCAGGTTATTGGTCGACCAAGTCAATGGGGGCGCTGATTGATCTGCATAGAACCAATCTTTGAAGTGAGATTCGGTCGATCGGAAATTGCTTTGACCAACGAGAATCAATTGGCCCGAATTTCGAATGTATTGTCGAAGGCAGGCGGAAAGCTGCGGATTCAAGCTCGCCAACGCATCGCTACGAACAATCACCTTACGCACCGTCGTCCAATCCAATAGCTCAGTGGAAGCCGTATCGATGCGTGCTAATTGCATTGAGCTTTCGCTGGATCGATACGAGCGATAGTTGGCTTGATTGGCCTCAAAGCTTCGCTCAAAAGGTGTGTGCCAAACTTCTCCTCGGCGCAAGCTGTTGAGTCCGGGCGATCGAATGCGTCGGTCCGACTCAAATGCTGCCAGATCTGAATTATCACCCAGGAATACGATCGACGATCGCGTATTGTCATAGGGCTTTGACAATTGATTGGCCGACAATCCCGCGACGTAATTCCCATCGACTCGGGTACTGAAACTGACAAACGTTGTGATGTTTGGGATCGGCGTTACAAACTCCGCCGAGCCCACGGAGCTACCTTGTGGGATGACAAGCTTGGTAGACACACTCGGTGCGCCACGTCCCGGACCATCCAGCGTCAGCGAAAACTCAATATCAATATCTGATACCGCAGGGGCGCCTGACGCTGTTTCAAATTGGACTAAGAAGCGAGCGTAACCCGAACCCGGCGGATTCAACTGAGTCACCATGCCCGCGAGGCCTGCTCGAGTGGCAGAGTAAGGGTCGTCGATCTGAAAGCCGAACGGATCCTGCACAAACAATCTTCCCGATTCATCATATTGGCCATATGCAAAGCCGGTCGCCAGGAAAATCACCAATAGCAGCGGTAGCAGCACCGCGGGTGAGCGCGAGCGAATACCTTCTGCAAGGTTCCCAAATTTTGAAAGGAACTGGTGTCCGATTGGCGACTTGGGCTCGGAAGTCATTTGGCATCCCCTTGGTCAATTGGAGCAATGATTTGCGTCGGCAAGCGTTCGCTCGCAAAAGGACTCTCGGGGCCAGCAACTTGCGTCGTGATGTATTTGTTTAGAATGCCCAGCGGATACAGAATCAAAAACAACACAGAGGAGAAAACGCAATAGGCTGCCGCAGGGGTAAGCAAGATCAGCATCGTGATCCCGGTTCTTGAACCCTCGCTGGCCAATCTCCAAGCGTAGATGACCACTCCAATCAGCGAGATGGTAATCAGCAATATGAGCGTAGAAGAGGCTTGTTTCATAGTTACTCCTAAAACCTATCTTAGCCGATTCGTGCAGGCAGGGTGAGCGACTCACGCAGCTTATCGTAACCGAGTTAGCGAAGAATTCTCTGGCTCAAACAATCTGTAAGTGCTTGGGTAAACGCGTAACGCGGCCTTCTGCATTCAAGCAAGCCAGTTCGCTATCGGCTTCGACCAATAGCTGGTCTGCTCGAGTTAAACGGTACGCATGTACCACACGAGCACCCTTCGCCGATTTTGTTTCCACATGCAACAGTAAGACGTCGTCAAACTCGGCTGGCATATGGTAAGTGATCTTTAGGCTGCGGACGACCAACATCCATCCATCAGATTCCATCTGTCGGTACGAGATTCCAGCGGCTCGCAGCATCTCGACTCGACCACGTTCAAAGTAGTTCAAATACTGAGCATGGTGTACCCGTTTCTGCCCATCGACTTCGTGATAGCGGACGCGAATTTCAGTCGTAAAGTTCCTGAGAATCTCAACCTGTTGTTCCACTGCATGCTCCAAGTGAAGAGAAAACGCTAATCTTGTAGGTGAAACGACTCTACGTAATTGATTTTGTGCCGCCAGTAGCTTATACCGATGCTATCAATTCAGTTGTATTTATTCCACCATTTCATACTCAGCCGGACAATCTATGAGCAGCGGAGAAGGATCGAGTGTTGGTTACCAAACCGCTCGAGGCAGGAATTATCCTACGATTCGCCAGTTTACTGTATTTCTGGAGAACCGCGTGGGCCAATTGCTGGAGGTCGTTCGTCGATTCGAAGGTACGGGCATTCGCATCGTGGCGTTGTCAATTAATGATTCCGCCGAATGTGCTTTTGTCCGCTTTTTGGTCTCTCAGCCAGAACGTTCTCGCGAGATTCTGGAGCGAGCGGGCTTGGCAATTATTGAATCTGACTTGATTGGCGTTGAACTGCCCGATAGTACACAGCCTTTGTTGCAAATTTGTACGGCCTTGCTCCAAGCAGAAATCAACATCATCCAGGCTTACCCGTTGATGGTGAACCCCAATGGTGGGCCAGCCGTCGCGATTATGGTAGACAATACGGATGCAGCCCTAGAGACACTCAGTCGCAAGGGTTTCCGAATGGTTACCGAAGGCGACTTAGAATAGTAAGCGGTCGCTTCATTGGAACTTCTCTAGAGAAGCCAAAAAGTCGTGGAAGCTCTGCCCATCGTCGCTGGTGTCTGCCGCGCCCGCGGTCGATATCGGGTCAGTGACATAATCGAGTAACGCTAAATCATTGGAGTTGACTTGGCTGGTCGACTGACTGAAGTTACTCGCGCTCAGCGTGCTTAGACTATTAAGCTCGCTAGCGCCCGACGTGTTGGCTGCAATTTCAGCGGCTGTTGGAGTCGGCAAACCGAAATCAACAGGCTCTCCCAAAATCTGAAGGTAGCGATGGTTGCCTTCGCTTGCCCGCAGCAAGACTCGCGAACTCGCGGAAACATTGACTGTTTGCGTGCTGACCTGATTGGAATTCGAGGTAGTGCTAATCGTGAGCTGTGTTCCGGTTGCATTCAAACTCGCTGTCACCGACTTAAAGCCGCGCCACGCACCGTTGGTCTCAAGCCACTGCTGGGTCGAGCCTAAAGTTGCGGCTACAGTAAAGCCTTGTCCAATCGACGAACCCAAGAAATCTCTGTAGTTCACTAACTCCGGCAAGACTTCGCCAATGCTCAGTACATTATTGAGGCTATTGCCGTCATCAGGACGAGAACTAATCGCGATCGACTGCGCAGCGACTCGGCGGAAAGGCAACGGGCTTAATGCAACCGAGTACTCGCCCGGCGGAAGGTCGTCCGCTTGGAAAGCACCGGTCGCGTCGGTTGCCAACTGACGCTGAATTGTTTCCCCAGTAAAAGTGGTCCCCGTCAGGCTCAGGGCAAAGCCACTGAACGTTCCACCCGTGAGAGGCGCTAGCATCGAAAGACGTCCACCAATGGAGCGCGGTATGTAATTTCGCACATCCAGCACCACGGTGGCTGTATCAGTCAAGCCCGTCCCGTCGCTGAGCGTGTAGGTGAACGTGACAATGCCTTCAAACCCCTCGCTTGGAGGATTGTAAATAAGCGAACGTGAATCCGAACTAATCGTGATCGTACCTAGCGATGCAGGAATGCTGCTGACGCTGGCGATCGACAATATCTCACCCTGATCAACGTTGGTATCATTAGCCAAGACATCAATGATTTGGTTCGGTGCAGAAAGAACGGTAAACGCATCATCGTTCGCCGTTGGTGGATCATTCACCGGCGTGATATTAAATGTCACAGTACCAAAGGTGCGACCACCATTGCTGCCTACCAAACGGTATGTGACTATCTCCACACCATTAAAGTTGGCCGCTGGTCGATACGTGATGCTGCCACCACCGGCAGTTACCGAAACAATTCCTCCGTGCGATGCTGTAACCGAATCGATCGACAATGTTTCGCCCGATATGCTTGGTATATCATTTGCCAAGACGTCGTAGGTTGCCAACGCAGCATCTTCAAGAATCGTAAAACTATCCGGCACTGCCGTTGGCGGAGGTACCTGCGGCCCGACATTAACAGTCACCATGGCAGTAGCCGTTCCACCACGCCCATCGCCTAAGGTGTAGGTGAATGTTTCTATGCCATCAAAGCCAGCGCGAGGTGTGTAGATAATGCCGGTTCCATTGGCTGCCAGAGTCACTGTGCCTTGATGGGATGTTGTGCTAACGGCTAGGACTCGCAAAGTCTCTCCCGTGTCTGGTCCGCTGTTATCATTGGCCAGTACATTCAAGAAATTGCCTGTGCTGTTTATATCTACGTTGAACGTGTCGGCAACCGCAACCGGCGGGTCATTCACATCGACTACAGTCATGGTGACCGTGGCTGTATCTTCCGCACCGCTGGTATCGCGAACGGTGTAAGTGAACGTTTCAGTTCCCGCGAAATTCGCAGCAGGAGTGTACAGCAAAGTGCTGCCGGAAATGGAGACCGAACCACCGGCGCTTGGAGTGCTGACAGCTACTATGGTTAGGTTCGCTACCGAACCCGTGCGAATAATATCGTTCGCAAGCACGTTCAGTGTGTTGCTAGCGGAGTCTTCATTGACAGTGAAAGAGTCATTGATGGCATCAAATGATCGACCAATCGACAAGCTAGCGGAGTTGTAGACGATACGCTCAGGCGGAACAGCTCCCTCTCGGTCGTAGAGTGCAAAACTGGATCCCAAATTGTCGGCTGGCTCACCAGTGAAGACTGCTTGACCGCTAGCCAGTGCACGCATCGTGACTTCAGCAAAAAGCAAGGGAGCAGATCCTGAAATTGTCGAAGTCGATCTTGCACCACCCAGCTCATTGATGACACCAGGTGTATTGAAGTCACCCGATAGAGTCAAGTTAAAGCCGCCGAAGTACGCGATTGGATTGGTACCAAAGGGTTCGACTAAATTTTGGTTAAACAGAACATCGAGGTACGCTGAAAAAACGCCTTCGGGATTATCTTCACGCAAGTCCGCCGCCGTAAACCGCACTTTAAAAACTTGCCCAGTTGCGACTTCCGTTATTGCATTGCCATTTTCGTCGGCAAAGCTTATCGAGATTGAACCCAATGGCGGTTCGACGACATCGATACTAAAGTTCTGGGTTGTTACATTCCCAGCAGCATCAGTCAGAGTTAAAGCAAAAGGCCTGGTACCAAGCTGACTGGATACCGGCGTCCAAGTCACAACCCCGGTGACAGCATCAATGGAAGCCCCCGCAGGAGCAGACGTAAATGCATAACGTAGACCGCTGCCTTCTTCGCTGTGTGCCAAGTTTAAGTTCAGCGGCGTTCCGACCACGGCAGTGTTCGGAAACACAGATGGACTGAGTTGCGAAGGAGCAATACTGTCAAATGTGATCGACAAGGCGGGCGATAACAGACTGGTTTCCGTCCCCACCGTTTGCCGAGCGGTCAATGTGGAAGTACCTTGGCCAGCCGCCGAAATCGCTGAGGTTGTAATTGTCGTCGTTGTCCCGGTGGCAACTTGTGAAGCAACAACCTGTCCGTTTCGCAAAATCTCCACCGTCGCTCCGGTCTGCGTACCCGAAACTACGAAAACCATTGATGTGGCACTCGTAATATTGTCTGTCGAGCTGAGGCCAGTATCGCTCTCGGTTGCCAAGTCGATGCCTGTTGGAGCTGGGGGGCGATTGTCTGCAACAGTAACCACGACGGTTTGCAAGTCCGTTGGCGAACCAGTACCGCCGCTGGCGGCTCGCACACCCACAACAACATTGAAGGTCCCCACAAAGTTAGCTGGAGGCGTTATTGTAAGCAGTCCGCTGGAATTGACATTCGCAGTATACTGCACACCGCCACTGCCTGGCGGATTCACGAAGAAGGTTACCGCGTCGCCTTCCGCATCCTGCGCGCTCAACTGAACTGAAACTGCTTGGCCAACCGACGTATTCAACCGATCATTGAAGTCGTTCAGAAACGGAGGATCGTTGGAAGTCTTATTGGCTGCGGTCGCGGTAAACGTTCGCGAAGTTGAATTATTGTCAGCGTCGGTAACAGTCACCGTTATTATCGACGATGTTCCGGCCGCACCCACTGCTCGCAATCGCAACAATCCGTTTTCAATGTCATCGAAGATGGTGATCGATTGTATTACCACAGGATTGATTGGACGATCGCTCGCATTCACCGCCGTTCCCGAGATCGCCTCGCGGACCGATTCGCCTTCAATGAGTTGCCCAAACACAGAGTGATTCGCGTTGAGGAACTGAGTCGCTACTTCGGTAATAAAGAATTGCGAGTTGTTCGTGTCATCGGTACTTTTTGCAAAAGACAAAACGCCTGAACGATTGTGTTGCAAATTGACGTTAAAGATATCGTCAAAGTTACCCAACGGAGAGCCACCAGTGCCAAGTCCCGTTGGATCGCCACCCTGGATGACGAATCCATCGTCGACTCGGTGGAAAATCATGTTGTTTGTTGACGTAGTATTGTAGAAGCCTGACTGAGCTAACTCGATAAATCTAGCCGCAGCCCGCCCAGCTTCCGCTTCAAACAGACGGAAGGTCATATCACCAAAGTTGGTCGAGATGCGAGCCGATCGCCCGCCTTGAATCACTTCCGCTGTAATCGCGCTAGGGTTGCTGCTTTGCACTGTAACAGTCAATGGGCCGCCGCCAGGCGAATAGGCGTCGACCGGGACGTGCAAGGGCGAATTAATCTGAACGGTCTGGTTAGCGATCGCGTTCAAAAAGGGTGTGCTAGAAGTTGGTATCGCGATGCCCGACAGGGTCGACAGTTGCTGAAGCGTTAGAAGACCTTCCTGTGGAGGAGTGCCGTTTTGAAACTTCCACGTTGGATAAGTGGTGATCCCTTCGGCCGTAGCAATTGCATTGGGAGTGCGGTCAGGATTAGTGACATCAACAAAGTCTAAGAAATCCGCTCCGTCTTCAAACAGTCGCTTTTGATCCGCACAGACTGGGCACCAAGCAGCGCCAAACATCGTCACGCCAGCATCGCGAAGCAGCGTCGCGAACGCGACTAAATCTGGCCCCGCTTCACCTTGCGCAGTCAAAGTGATCGACGAGTCGTCGTGAAGCGAAAAAAAGGCCGAGTCAAGCGACGTATCTTGGTGGAAATTGCTGCCTAAGAAATCGCTTAAATCCGACGCCATCAACTCGCGGCGTTCCAGCGGTTCTACACAGTAGCGACGAGGTTCCACCTGATCCTCTAATCGCAATAGTCGCGCTAACCAAGATCGCTTCATTGAACGTGTTCGTGCCAAGTGGCTCGTCGACATCGGATAAACCTCGAAGAACTTTCGGAAAACCACCAGATGATGAGTATCAAGACGGCGGCTAGTGCCCAGCTAGCCAGAATTACCTACTTTACTTAAGCGACCCTCAGGGGACGATTGTTACACTCGTGCAATTATAAATGTCGGCATCCGGCTGCCAAATTTTGCAGTACAATCGACGTAATCGGAAGATTTTCGCTGGAAGGATGTTCTGGCCCTGCTGTTTCGACGCCCATTTCCCGCCAAAGTTCCATAACGATCGTATTCCTCTCAAACCACGCACAACCCCATGAGTTCCATAGATTCGCTTCGCCCTCTCAGATTATTGGCTATTTTCGCTCTGCTAATTGCCGCGAATTTTCATCTGGCCGCCGCACAAGAGACCGCTGCTCGCAACGAGCCAGCGGCCGCGGATTTCTCGATTCTGGAGTTTGATGGTAACCTCGACAAACTTCCGGCAGGCATAGAAAAACCGCCCAAAATAGTGCTGATCAGTGGCGATGACGAATACCGCAGCGAAGAGGCGCTTCCCATGCTGGCCCAAATCCTGGCCGAACAACATGGTATGAATTGCATCGTTTCATTCAGTATCAATCCGGATTGCCAATGCGTTGACCCCAACTACCACTTTCATAACTCCGGGTTGGAGCATCTGGCCGACGCGGATGCAATGATCCTTTTCACTCGCTTTCGTTCTTGGCCCGACGAACAAATGAAGCTGTTCGAGGATTATGTCAAAGCAGGTAAGCCCATTATCGCGCTGCGGACGGCCACACACCCATTTGATTTTCCAAGAAACAGCGACAGTTCCTACAAAGAGTGGTCCTGGAATAATCGAAACTGGGCTGGTGGATTTGGACAAAACATTATCGGTGAGACTTGGCATTCACATCATGGGAAGCATAAATCGGAATCCGCTCGAGCCGTCGTAGAACCGGGCCAAGAAGCTCACCCAATTCTCAAAGGCGTCGACGACGTGTGGGCACCTAGTGACGTCTACGGTGTCGTCCATTTGCCAGCAGAGGCAAATATTCTGCTGCGCGGCCAAGTGCTCGCGGGGATGGAACCAACCGACCCTCCAGTAACCGATGGGCGAAATGAGCCTATGATGCCGTTGGCTTGGACCAAGCCTTACCAGTTCAAGGACGGGCAAGAAGGAAAAATCTTTTGTTCCACGATGTGTTCCTCTGTCGACTTGCAAAATGAAGGCTTGCGGCGATTAGTGGTCAATGCAACTTATTGGGCCTTAGGGTGGCAAGAACTTATTCCCCAATCCAACTCCGTCGAAATACCCGGTAGCTACGAACCAACCTTTTTTGGTTTTAGCCAAACCCCCGACTTTTTTCAGAAGCAGAACAAGAAACCTGCAGATTTCCGACTGAAGTAGCAGTGAACCTGGCCTGCCTGGGCGGCGTCTAAAACTCTATGAAACGCTCATCAAACTCAAATAACTATAAGGCCCTGCAACTCTGCAGCCAAGTTCAACGTACGCTGGAGTATTGCGTCAACGAGGAACTGAGCGAGGAACTTGCCGTTCGTGTTGCGGAGGTTTTGCCAGCTCCCAACACCGGGCATTTATTGGTTGTCGTTGAGCCCTTGGAGCCGGTCCCCATCAACGATTTGCCGTCGATTCTGGAATCCCTCAACAAGCAATCTGGGCGACTGCGTGCAGAGATCGCGCACGCGATCAATCGCAAAAAGACGCCCGGGTTAAGTTTTACGATTCGCCCGACACCGCTCCCTATCGACACGAAAGTGACGGGCGTGCATACCGCTGATTAACGGATCGGTGGCCGACGTCCAGCCAGTCGGTACGCTAACCGATTCATAGTGCTAGAACTCGTCGATCCGACTTCAAGGGGCCTTTAGGCCGCGGACCTATTTGACCACAATTCCAAACCGAAATGGATCATTGGCTTCTTGTATCAGCTTACCTTCACTGCAAAGGTATGCTTCGCCGGTTATGCTGGGGATAATGCGACCATCGCCGTGCCACCGAAAGCTCGCTTCAAATTGGCTGCCAATGATACTTTCCTGAATCCAAGTCTCGCCAACTTGCAGGGTTCCTTTCTTTGCCAAACAAGCAAGTTTCGCGCTGGTGCCTGTGCCGCACGGGGAACGATCATAGGCACCCCCAGGGCAATAAACAAAATTTTTGCTGTGTGCCTGCGGTAGGCTGGGAGGACCAAAAAATTCAACATGATCAATCAAAGCTCCGCCCTCGCCACAAATCCCGTCTCGTTCCAATGCATCCCGGACTTTCTGGCCCAGCGAATTTAATTCCGCTATTCTTGACGGCTCGATCAGCACGGGGCTGGCCTCAATCAAGAAAAACCAATTCCCTCCCCAAGCAATATCGCCCACCAATATTCCATAACCGGTCACTTCTACGGAGATGTTGGTGCGATAAACAAAGCTGGGCACATTCTCAATCGTCACTCGATTGCGGTTATGCAATTTCGCATGAACGCATCCGACGGATGTCTCTAACTTACAGTCCGGTGCCTTAATGCGGCCTAAATGCGCGAGCGTCACAGCGACTCCAATCGCGCCATGCCCACACATATTAAGGTATCCTTTGTTGTTGAAAAAGATCACTCCGCTGTCACAAGTTGGATCAACCGGAGCACACAACAAGGCTCCCACCAATGCATCGTACCCTCGAGGTTCATTCACTATGAAACTGCGCAAATCGTCAAAATTTTCGCGAAATTGGACTAAGCGCTCCGAAAGGGGGCCGCTACCCAAGTCAGGCCCACCGCTGACGATGACCCGCGTCGGCTCGCCTGCGGTATGAGAATCTATGTAATGCATGACGGGACTCAATGAAAACAAAAGAGGAGAATTTCCAGAACGGCGTTTTCCGTCTGGCGGGCCTGTTGCTAAATTTTGCCAGGCCAGTTTTTCCACCATTGGCGAAACTGCTTCCATTGCTGATCGATCAAAGCAAGCTGACTGGACGAAAGATAGTCGTTGGGATTGATTTGCAATTCGTACTCCGCATTGCCCTCCAGTACCATCAAACGCTTATAGTAAAGCACCAAGTCAGGACTTTCATCAAAAGTCGATAGCACGTGCAACGCGTCTCGAAGTTCTAATGCAAGTCGATTTGCAACTGCATCGCCGGCAGCGGCTTGCTCGCATAGCGCCACATATCGCAATATTTCTTTTGGCAATGCATTGCCGACTCCGGTGATGGAACCACAGGCACCGCAGTTAACAAAACCATGATAAACCTGAGTGTCCACGCCGACCATCAACGCCAAGCTAGGATCGCCACTTGTAATGTGTTCCGCAGCGTAGGTTAATGAATCCGCTCCGCCAAACTCTTTGAAGCCAACGAGATTCGGATGTTTCTTCCGCAACGAGAAGAACATATCCGCTTTGGTCTCGAATCCATAATAGGGACTGTTGTAAATGACCGCGGGCACTTTAGGAGCGGCATTTAGAATGGCAGAAAAATGAGCCAACTGCGCTGTTGGTGAACTGCCGCGGGATAAGACGCGGGGAATGACCATCAATCCTGCTGCTCCAACCTGCTGTGCATGAGCCGCATGCGCAACCGCCAGCGATGTGTTCTGCGCACCGGTGCCGACCACGACGGGAACGCCTGCATCGACCAATCGAGCGACCCCTTCCATGCGTACGTCATCGCTCAGCAACGGCCAGTCACCCATCGAACCACAATATACGACAGCACGCATTCCGATCGCAATCAGTTCTTGTCCTTTTTTGACCAACGCATCAAAGTCCACACTGCGATCGCTGCTGCAAGGCGTCATCAAGGCGGGAATACATCCTGAGAAAATATTTTGGCTCATTGAAAATCTTGGTATCCGTTGGGAGTCTAGGTGGTTTTTTCTTGCAGCGAGTTGCTGCTGTAAGTTCTCTAATAGAATCTAATCTGTTTGATGACCTCTAACGAGTAGTTGTGTCTCGCGGATGCCTAGTGTCAACCACAACGAGCGAGAAAGAAATCCCTAGAGAGTTGACAATCGCAGTCGCTTTCGAGTTATTGTCTCACCGCGATTAACCGAGCGACTTCCGGAATTCCCGAATAAGTTTCGTTTCGCCGATTTCAAATCGTTTGCTCAGCCAATGTTCAATTGTAAAAATGGTAAGCCCTGGTATCTCGGTGCTTGAAACGATAGGCCGGTAATTGCCGTCGGTCAGACGATTCATTTGTAAGTGTTCTCCGTCATGTCGCCAGACTTCGGGAACTCCCATCTTGGCGAACAGTTTCATCTTGAATATTGCGGAGGAAGTTAATTCGACTTCAACGACCAGGTCTGGAGCCGGATCTAAATTCAGATTAACTTCCTCTTTAGGCCGGATTAATTCTGCATGCGTCACATAGTAGGCTTCATCCGCTTCAAATGCCTTTTTCATGTCTTTGCGTTTGAATGTTGTCGACGCAACGGACTGAATCTCGATATTGTGAACTTCTGTGTACGTTTCAACTAGCCGTCCAATTAAACGACCGATGCTTTCGTGTTGTCTCAGGGGGCTCATCAATTCAAGCAGACCTTCGTCATAAGTCATACGCGGAACACTACCGCTGCGCTCGTCGGCTAGTGCTTCAAAAGTTTCCCAAGAGATGTCATGCAGAAGCATGCGGGATTCGGGTGGATCAGTCCAGTGAGCGACGTTCATGATCTACGAAGGGATAAAGAAACTATTCGGCTAGCGAGTCTATAGAGACTTGCGAGTTGATAGTATAGCAGAGCCAAAGTGGAGGCTTGCGAAATGGAAATAAAAAAACCCGGCAGTGTTTCCACTGCCGGGTCTCTTATAAAATCTGTTTGATGACCTCTAACGAGTAAGTCGTGTCTCACGGTTGCCTGCTGGTGTCACCACTAGCGAGACAGAAATCCTTAGAAAGGAGGTGATCCAGCCGCAGGTTCCCCTACGGCTACCTTGTTACGACTTAGTCCCAATCATCGAGCTGGCCTTCGGCACCTGCCTCCCTTGCGGGTTAGCTCAGTGACTTCGGGCCCTCCCAACTTTCGTGGCTTGACGGGCGGTGTGTACAAGGCTCAGGAACACATTCACCGCGGTATGCTGACCCGCGATTACTAGCGATTCCAGCTTCATGCAGGCGAGTTGCAGCCTGCAATCCGAACTGAGCAACACTTTTTGAGATTTGCTTGCTCTCACGAGTTTGCTTCCCTTTGTATGTTGCATTGTAGGACGTGTGCAGCCCTAATCATAAAGGCCATGAGGACTTGACGTCATCCCCACCTTCCTCCGGCTTAACGCCGGCGGTCTCTCTAGAGTCCCCGCCATTACGCGCTGGCAACTAGAGATAGGGGTTTCGCTCGTTAAGGGACTTAACCCGACATCTCACGACACGAGCTGACGACAGCCATGCAGCACCTGTGCAAAGGCTCCCCGAAGGGCACTCCCCGCTTTCACGGAGATTCCTAAGCATGTCAAGACTAGGATAAGGTTCTTCGCGTAGCCTCGAATTAAGCCACATCCTCCACCGCTTGTGTGAGCCCCCGTCAATTCCTTTGAGTTTCAGCCTTGCGACCATACTCCCCAGGCGGAGCACTTAACACTTTCGCTACGTCCGGGAGGATGTGAGGGTCCCCCCAGACTAGTGCTCATCGTTTACGGCTAGGACTACCGGGGTATCTAATCCCGTTCGCTACCCTAGCTTTCGTTCCTCAGCGTCAGAAAATGCCCAGTATGCCGCTTTCGCCACCGGTGTTCCAGATGATATCAACGCATTTCACCGCTCCACCATCTGTTCCGCATACCCCTGCATCCCTCTAGCCCTACGGTTTGAAACGCAATTCCACGGTTAGGCCGTGGGCTTTCACATCTCACCTGTAGAGCCGCCTACGAACTCTTTAAGCCCAGTGATACCGAATAACGTTTGGAGAGCTCGTCTTACCGCGGCTGCTGGCACGAGCTTAGCCTCTCCTTCCTCCTAGAATCACTCAAATAAAGGGGATAACCCCAATACCTTTGCTCCTCTACGACAGCGGTTTACAACCCAAGGGCCTTCATCCCGCACGCGGCGTCGCTCGGTCAGACTTTCGTCCATTGCCGAAGATTCTCGACTGCAGCCACCCGTAGGTGTCTGGCCAGTGTCTCAGTGCCAATGAGGCTGGTCATGCTCTCACACCAGCTACCCATCATTGCCTTGGTGGGCCATTACCCCGCCAACAAGCTAATAGGGCGTGGGCTCATCCCCGGGCGGAATCACACCTTTGATCCAAAGATATTATCGGGTATTACCGGCAGTTTCCCGCCGCTATCCCCGTCCCGAGGGCAGATTCCCACGTTGTCCTCTCCCTTTCGCCGCTCTCCTTGTATTGCTACAATTCGCGCACGACTCGCATGCCTAATCCACGCCGCCAACGTTCATTCTGAGCCAGGATCAAACCCTTCACTTGTGTTTTCATTCCTAACGATTGCTCGCCAGGTTTGCTTTTAACCAAAGAAGGCCTTGAGCCTTTGCGTCGGTCATGGTCATTACCCGACGACTTAAATTCAAACAAAACTTACTCAAGAAAACTTGACGTTTTCAACAAGAGGTCATCTACCAGATTGTCAAAGATCAATTTACTAAAACCGTTGCCAGTTCTAGGTTTACTCGCTGAATTCGATCTTGCGATCGTTTTCGCGGGTCAGACAGTTTATCGCTTCACAGTTTGGCTGTCAACACGTTTCGGGAATTTTTTTCGTTACTAACTTTCGTTAGCAACTGAATCGCTTGCTTTCGCTTGCGACTGTTCCCGTCAGCGAGGAGGCAAGAAGATACGAATGTCGGCCTGCTTGTGCAAGGGGCTCTTTCGATTTTTGGGGAAATTCTTTTCCGATACTTAATCTTCCAAGCTTCTAACCCCATCACACCTTACGCAAACGTTGCACTCCTGCGTTCTTCTAGCTCTCAAAGCATTCCGCAAAACGCGACCGATAACTTGAGAAATGAAGCATTTCCAAGGTTTGTCGCATGTTGCGAGCCCCATTTATCGACCAAGGTGACCGCTGACTTCAGTCGAATCCATTTCTTCTCCCAAAAATGTCAGGCTTTCAATGTTGGACGGCAAAAACTCAGTTCGAAACCAAGACGCAGCTCTTGAAGCTGCTATCGATCGCATTCGACGCCTTGCAGGTGACAAAAGCGAACGCCGCGAAAACGCTGGCTCCAATCCTTACGAGAATTCGTCCCCTTCCAGTCCCGAGGCCGAACTTCGTTCCGCGAACGCCGCCGATTCGTTGCTTCGCTTGTCCGAGCTAACGGATACGCCAGCAGTTCAATCTCCCCAGGAAGCCCGCCACACCAACAAAGCTGCCAGCGCTGGAAACGCGGAGCTGATTTCGCCCCAAAAACGCAAGCTTTTTAAAGTAACCGACCAACGCGACGAACCTATCGTGCCTGTCGAGCCCACGTCGATGCAGCACGCTGGAATTCATGATCGCTTAGTCGAAGAGCTGGCGTCCAAATATCTACTTAGCGTCGGTGAGTCCACTGGCCGCTCTATCGCCGACCAACTACGACTGCCTTTTCGTTTGCTTGAGCCGACGCTCTTGCGGATGAAAGCTCAGCAAATCGTGGCGTATGTCGGTTCCACCGCCGTGCATGATTACATTCACGTATTGACCGATGCTGGCCGCGAGCGAGCACGACGCTTCAATGCCGCCTGTACCTACTTCGGCGCGGCTCCCGTTCCAATCAATGACTATATCGAGTCAGTCGGACTCCAATCGGTTGAAAAGCAACACCCAAGCCGCGAGAATCTACAAAACGCTTTTCGCGATCTATTGATTCCACCCAAGCTTCTCTCGCGTTTGGGACCTGCCGTCAACAGCGGGCGCGGGATGTTCTTGTATGGCTATCCGGGCAACGGAAAAACAAGCATCGCAGAACGCGTTACCCGCGCCTTCGGTGAGTATATCTGGGTGCCACGCGCCGTTTCACAAGACGGTGCGATTATGCGGATTTTTGACCCTCAAGTTCACGAAGAGTGTCCGCATTCTGTCGGTGACGGTTTGCTAATCGATAGTCCTTTCGACCATCGCTGGGTTCGAATCCGCCGCCCCACCATCATTGCAGGTGGAGAGCTAACCATGGATATGTTGGAGGTTCATCACAACCACGACACCAATATCGCTGATGCACCTTTGCAACTGAAAAGCAACTGCGGGGTGCTCTTGATCGACGACTTCGGTCGCCAACGCATGACCGTCGATGAACTGCTGAATCGATGGATCGTCCCGCTAGAAAAACGCTACGACTTCCTTAGCATTTCAGGTAGCAAGAAAACTCAGGTCCCCTTCGACCAATTGGTCATCTTCAGTACGAACCTTGAACCTAAAAATCTTGTAGATGACGCGTTCCTACGACGCATTCCCTACAAAATTGAAGTGCCTAATCCTTCGGAAGAGGTGTTTCGCCGCTTGTTCGAAATCATGGCCAAAGCACTCAAGATTCCCTATGACCCAGCCTGTGTGGATTATCTGATCGAGAAGCACTACAAGCCACTGAATCGTCCCTTCCGCAACTGCCATCCACGAGACTTGCTGCTTCAAATCCGCTCGTACTGCCACTACAACCAAGTACCTATGGAAATGAAACCTGAGCTCATGGACTTCGCTGTCGATAACTACTTTTCAATTATGTAGTAACTGCGGTATCCAATCGATCCAGCGAACAGTTGCAAAAATTCTAACCGTTGCCGCTAATATGACCTACGATTTGCACATACTAGGACTGGGCGGTCTTTGAGACTGTCGGTCCATGGAGGCCAATTAATCGTTAAATTCATTACAATCTATGACTCAGTCGAAAGCCGCATTAGCTGTTCCCGTACCAACTGCTGAAGCCAAGATCGCTGACACCAAATTGCGTTCAAACGCCTTGGCTGCGCGTTTGTCTAAAGATCCCCAGTTGAGTCAGTTGTTGTTAGCCGTCGATGGCTATGGACAAATCAATTCCACATGGGTCGCGGACGATATTCACCCTGCGAGTCGAGTGATCGCGAGCCTGTTCGGTTTAATGCAAAGCCACCAGCGTCCTCAAGGCAGCGATGCAAAAACTGCGATGGCGCAGATCCAGTCTTTGGTAAAATTGCTGCAGTGGGCCTTAAAGCGGTCCTCACAAACGTCCCAGCATTTCATGACTAAATCGATGACCGGCAGAGGTTTATCGAATCTGTTTTTTCCATCACAGTCCGCTACTTGGTCCGATCTACTGCGCAGTTGTCTGGCAGCATGCGTTGATAACTTGGTTGTGTATGAGATCAATCGCCAAGTCGGCGGGGATCTCGTCCCCTACCTCGACCATGCACTAGACGCCAATACCAACGCTCATACCGCGATCGAAAGGGATTTTGGATTATCGGTTCCGGCCATCACCCAACAATTCGTTGCTGCCATTGGTACCCAGTGGGCTGTCGAAATGGATTTTGCTGGCCATGAGAAATCGCATTGGTCTGTGGTTTACCATTGGTGCAGTGGCGGTGATGTCATTACGATCCCCAGCTCGATTAATTGCCATCGAATCGATTGGAAACAAATATCGGAATTAAATTCGAAATTGATTAAATGCTTGGCGAGCGACTTGAGCAAGCCTCAGCTTTTAAATGAACAATGTATTAATAACGCTTTTCAAGATTCCAACGCTGCGTCGGGCAACGACTGCGCCGAGCTTCCAGACCAAAAGCGAGCGATTGAAAGTAAGTCAAGCTTTGTGCGAAAAGATGGCCCGGAAGTCCCTCAAGAAAAACTTTCTGGCGCGGCTGCCTGCGAGAAAACACTGGACAAGACCCAAGATTATCTTGATCAATTGCATATCGAGGTCTTGGCAACATCACAGGACCAGAACAAGCCCGTTCGCAGTGAGATTCGCGCCGCCAACGATCCGCAACTGGCAAAACTGCTTGAACAGTTTGTCGATAACTGTCGAATGGAGCAATCAACCATTTCGTTATTACGAGTCAGAGCTATCTCTCTGACAACTGGGCTTGCGCTTCCTGCATATGGAGCTCAATTGCTCGACTGGCATTCTCAGGCTTACCGATCGCTCAAGAATGCGACCACCGCTCCTGTATTGATTTCCTTCCTCAACGCATCGGGCGATCTGTCGATACTTTTTCAAGACCTAGACCGCACTCAGGTGACTCGGCTTGCACGCGAGTCTATTTTGTCGAATGAGTATACCATTGCAACGTCGAATCACAGTTCCGAAAGATGTGCAGTCTCATGCGGAGCGGCCACGGTAAGCTGTCCGACACGAGCCTTCACGTTTGAGCAACTCGCAAACTCTGCCGAGCGTTGTTTGCAAGGCGCATTGCTACAAGGCCGAGGAGCAATTAAGAGCCTCGAAGTATTTTAAAATTGTTTTATGCATGAACTTGAGGATCATTGATTGGTCCAGAGGATGCTTGTGTCGATCGTTTGGTCGGCTTCGATGGCTCGCGAGATCTTCAGGCACTTTTCTTGTAATGATCCTTCCGTATAGCTCAATGCATTGGCCATGTGGTCGATGGCGGATGCTTTATCGCTGCCAGCAACTGCAACGGCAAGCGCAACATTGGCTTGCCAATCCTCTTGGGTACCGAGCGCTTTGGCTAATCGAGCATTTTCGAGAGCATCACGTTTCGAGAGCGGGCGAGTCTTGCTGCGTTCAAAACTTACCAAGGCTAATCCTCTATGGAGAGATTGCGAAAACTTTTTGCTTGCCAGCGCTTTTTGGAAGTGCACTTCCGCGGATTTCCAGTCTGAAATTTCCGCAAATCCGACGGCCAGCACCCAATGTACGAGCACTTCATCTTGAGCTAACTTCTTGGCTTGGCTTAAGTCTTCGCGAGCTTTCTTGGTCTGCGAGAGCGCATTATAAGTCCGGCCTCTAGCGGCCAACGCCACAGGCGTCACCCAAGCTTCATTCTTGATCAGGTGACTAAAGTCCTTCTCAGCGGATTCGTATTCGCTGAGCCGGTGATAAAGCATGCCGCGTACTATCAAGCCAACGGGATCTTCTGCACTGATATCTTTGAATTCGTTTAGGACGTGTCGATTGATCGCTTCATCGTAGTAGCGCGGAAGGTCTGTAAAGTCCCAAAGTTTTTCGAGGAGTTCATAGGCACTTTTCATGAATTCGTGTCGGGCTTCAAACTGCTTGCGCCCTATCTCAAGACAGTCCATGCGTTTCCTTGCCAAGGCCATACCCGCAGCGCTTAACTGCTGCATTTCAAGGCTGTTTTGCATATTTCGCATGCCAATGACAATGGCCTCGTCGGTCTGTTGTCGCCGGCCAAAAGCGGTGTTACGCATCGGGTCGTTGTCCAGCATCTGCCGGTACATCTCGTTGCTTAATCGAATCCATTGCAAGACATTTTGCGATTCCGAAATCATCGAAAGCTGCTTGTCGATCTCTGCCAAGTTTCGCTGATTCTGAATCATCGCAAACTTATTGTCGTTGATGTTCTTATTCAGTTGCCGCAGTTCGGCGAGAGCTGCTTTCGCGACGACTGCCCTGGCGAGCGAGCCATCGCTCTGGCCTAGTAGACTGCCACTCAAAGCACACGCAAGGATGCACATCGACCAATGACAAAGAGTACGTTGATAGTACATGGCGGCACTCGGGTTGACGGTTAGGAGAGGAGTTCGTAGCCGCAGCCGGTTCACGGCAACTGGCTTCTTCCGCTAGAGCTCAACATACCATAAACCTCGCTCAACTGCATCGCGGATAAGTTGGGGAATTGGCCCTGGGAAGAGTGGGCTGACGGATATCCGTCAAGAAATAATCCGGAAATCGACATGATTTTGCCACCAGCATCTTCCGATTTCGTAAAATCAGGAGCAGTCGGATGTGCTTCCCTGTCCGAGAAGCAACGGAATTCCTCTCTTTTCTTTGGAGTTAAAGACGATGCGTTGTCTACGTATGCAGATATTCAAGCAGTTTGCTGGCTACTCTTCCATGTTCGGTTTACTGGTTGGTCTCACCTCCTGCCCACACCAACTTGTGAGTGCCGGAGAGCAAGGAATGGCGATATCCGAGGTGCTCGAGGCCGAGTCCAAAGGCTTGGCAATCGATCGCAAGAAAGCTTTGGAGAACGACCAGGATCTCGCTGCAAAATGGCAGTCGGGCCAAATATTGTACCAAGGAAACTGGGTCGATATCGAAACGCTCAATGACGATGAGCTTTCACCTCAAATGCGAAAGTATCGTGAGCTGCGAAATGTTGAGTTGTTGGACGCTGATGCTCATCGGCGACTTGCAAAATGGTGTGACCAGAACGGAATGAAAGTGCATGCAACCGCTCATTGGAACGCAGTACTGGCTTACGATCCAAACGATCAAGTCGCTCGTGGGAAACTTGGACATACGTGGCTAGGCAGCCGCTGGGTCTCGCAAGCAGAGCTTGAGACTGCGGAGCAAGAGCAGTTAAGGCAGATTGAAGCAGCCAAGAAAATCATGCCGCAAGTGAAAAAGATTGTGTCCATGTTGCAGTCCAGCGATGTAAAGACAAAGCTCAAAGGCGCTGACTTATTAGAGAGCATTGCTTCAAAAGACGCGGTGCCCGCTCTCCAGTACGCTGCGTTGCAAGTCGACGACTCGATTGCTCTGCCGATTGTATCTGCAATCAAAAAATTCCGCAGTGAAACCGCTTGCAAAGCGCTGTGCCTTATTGCGTTAAAGAGTCCGCTTAGTCAGTCAGGGCAATCTGCAATTCAAGGGCTCAAAGAGTACGACGAGCATTTTTACGTGCCCGACTTGCTTGATATGCTCACACTGCCACTGGAGGTCCGTCAACAAGTAGTCCGAACCAATAACGGCAGCCTTTCCTTACAACAAATTGTACTGACAGAATCTCGGTTCGAAAAAAGCGCACTGCAGTTGGAAAAGAGTATCTCGGTTTCTACTGCCCCAAGACATCTTGCCTCTGGCTACCTTGGACGCGTTATCGTCGGTTTCGATAGCAGTTCTAATCAGGAAATAAGTCGCGAAGTTGTTGGCGTTCCAATCCAAGTTGCACAAAACGAGCAAGCCAAGAAAGCGCTCGATACTGTAGCTGATCTTGAGTCCCAACACATGAAAAACCAAGTAGACGAGGTGTCTCAACGAGGTCAGGACTTTCAAACAAGATTGAAAATCGTCTTGTCGGCGGTTTCTGGGTTGCCAGCCGATACAACGGCGGAAGCCTATTGGGATTGGTGGCCCGCCTACAACGAATCGAGCGTTGAGGTAGCAAAGGGTGAAAGCACATTGCGAGTTTTAGATTACTCAGGTTCGGTTTCCCAGCCTACCGTTGGCGTTGCCAGGGCGTACGGCCCCGAAGTGCGCAAGACACTCTACTCGAGTCCTGGAACGACAAGAGGGCCTATCGTGACGCCAATTCGGGGAGCGTCGAACCTACGGCAGGTTCGGCCGATCATTGTTCGCGGGTCGTGTTTGGTCGCTGGCACGCTGGTGCAAACTTCAGACGGGCTGCGTCCTGTAGAGTCGTTGGAAGTGGGGGATTTAATCGTCTCAACGGATGTCGTGACGGGTGAAAACGTGCTAAAGCCTTTGAATCTTACCACCAAGCGTATGGCCGCCGAAACGTACCAGATCGGCTTTACCGACGGGCCAAGCATGCGAGCCACTGGTGGGCACTATTGGTGGGTCAACGGTCGCGGTTGGACACGTAGCCGAGACCTGCAGGCCGGTATGCTAATTCGAACTGCTGGTGCCAGTGTCGAAGTTGTTTCTAACGAGCGCATTCAAGAACCAGTTGAGGTTTTCAACTGCGTCGTCGACGGAAATCACACGTACTACGCCGGCCAACAGCGTTTGTTGAGTTGGGACGTTACCGATCTAAAGCCGACCTTGTTGAAAACGCCTGGTTACGACGGTCAGAAACTCGTCTCCTTGAAAGCTGTGAAATAAGCTTTGATGCGATCAATGCCTTGTCATATCGTAAATTGGCTGCAGTCTGTCGCGACTGCAGCCAACCTTTCGATAAGCCAGCCTAGCTGAATTTGTCGGTGCAGAGCAAAGTCGTGTTTACTTGATGCAAATCAGTTCGCTGTAAGTCCTCAGATAAACTGCACCCGCATGCAGCAGAGGAGTGGCCACTGTTTGGCCGTCCACTTTGTTTTCAGCCACAAGCTTGAAGCCATCGGTCACATCGACAACAAACGTAGTTGCATCTTCGCGGGCACAGTACAACTTGCCATCGGCCAGGATTGGTGAACTACTGAAAGGAGTTCGGTTTTTGGGTAAGCTACCTTCAAACAAGGTCTGGCCCGTTTTTCCATCCAGACAAGTCAGATTTCCCTTGTCACCGAGGAGATAGATCTTACCATCGGCGACCGCGGGTGTTGGCACATCGGTACCGATGTCTTCGCGTTTCCATGCGACGCGGTCATTGCTTTCCAGATTCTCGCTAGTACGTATCGCTGTGATCGATTCACCGCGCGCGTAGGGACAAATGATAAGGTCGTCCACAATAACTGGAGAAGCGATACTGCGGAAGAATCTTTGGTTCGTTGGATTAAAGCCGCCGACAGCAAAGATCTGTTTGCCGTTGCTGTCGTGAGCGGTCAAGTGGTCAGCACCGAGGGTGAAGAGCATTTGTTGGTCGTTAATGGTCGCCACCACCGGTGTCGTATATGCTTGATTGGATTCATCATTGACGTTGAACTGTCGTGCGGTCTTCCAAAGTTCTTTGCCAGAGGTTTTGTCCAATGCAACCAGGTAACTTGGACCGGATTGCATAACCGCAATGACGACCGCGTCTTGAGTCAGGACGGGGCTTGTGCCTAAATCCCACCAGAGGGTGTCCTCCCCGTACTTCTCTTGCAGGTTGAGCTCCCATAGTTTGGTGCCATTCAGATCGCAGGCCACTAGCTCACCACTTTTAAAGTAGGCGAATACGGATTTTCCATCCGAGACTGGTGAAGAGTTGGCGCCGCTGGCCTTCGCGTTCTTGCCTTTCCTAGCCACGCCAGCCTGGAGCTTCCAAAGTTCTTTACCTGAGGTGCTAATGCATGTAATGTGGTTGGTGGCATCGTCAGCGGAAGTAAGCAGGATTTTGTCTGCCACCAGGATCGGCGTAGAAGCACCGCGACCTGGCAAGCTGACTCGCCAAGCAACGTTGTTATCATTGCTCCAATTGGTAGGAAATTCGCCTTCCGACACCGCACCCCTGCCCTTCTCTCCCCGCCAGGACACAAAGTCGCTTTGGTCGGCATGCAGCACAGATAACATTGGGCTTGGCTGGGCAGCCACACTAAGAGCCAAAGCGAGAGCAATGCGAGGGATTTTCATTATGAGTTTCCTGGTCGGGGGCGGGTTAAGTAACGATGGAATGGGTTGCCAATAGCGACCTCGAATGGTCTGCGATGGCTAAAGGTTCAGTTCGTGCGATGAAGTTCCTTTACTGGATCAGCGACATCGTCTTTTTCAAGTGCCTCTTCCTCGTCAAAATTCAGATCGGTGACATCGGATATGGCAGCAGCCAAGTTTCCTATTTGGCGAAAGGCAAAGTAAACAATGAACGGTATTAGTATAGAACCAAGGATTGTCAGCGGGGTTCCTTTCCCAATCACAAAAGTCAGCAAGCCAAACAGCAAGAGCATTGCCAGGGCATTCCAGAGATACATTGCTGCCCACGAATCTCCCCGTGGTTTCATCGATCCGATCACTTCGGCGCTGTAGGGTTGCATCACCGCTCCGTTGTCTAAAACGCCTAACAGGAGAATGGGGAACAGGAACCAGGCACTCACCAGTGTAACGCCTAAACTGACCATCAGCGGGAAACCCATGCTCGCAGTGGCCCAACCCAGGACACCGCCTGGTACCGCCGCGAAGGCTAGAACGATCAACAGCATAATCACATCGCCGATGGCGTCGCCCATGTTGTACATAGGCCATTGACTGACGCGACGTTGTTTATTGGCGGAGGTCTCCAAAACTGCTAAGCCGTTGACCAGTGTGCTAGCCAGAAGCGGCAAACCGAACAAAACTAAAACGAGCGTGCTCCCGACAAACCCTAGTTGTGCATTGGCGCTGCCAGCCTTACTTTGGATCAGAAGTGCGACGACAAACGTAATGCCCAGAAATAGCCCAGGGATGGCAGCGACGACCCACACGGCGGGATCACTTAGGAAGCCAAAGGCTTTTTGGAAAGCGCCATAGGTATCGAAATCGTAGGATTCAAATTTTTGTGTTGACTCGTCTTTCTCCAAGTCCTGCTCGGCGCGACGCAGAAACTCGTCCGCTTGATTCTTGTTTCGCTTCTGATCACGTGCGGCATCGACCGCTGTCTCTTTGAACGAGACATCAGCTCCATCATCGGCGCGAGGTGGCGAAGCTGCTTTTTTGGCGGCAGGGCGAGGCATTGGCCGGGGGATGGAGAATTCTGCGTAACAATCTGGGCAGCGTGCCATATTGCCGATCTCGCTGGTCTTGGCATACATTGCCGTTCCGCAGACTTTGCATGAAAAGCGGAACTCTTCGTCGACACTTTCGGCAGCGCGGAGAGCCGCAGAAATTGCATCCAGTTCGCTTTTGGCAAAATCGTTGGCTTTGGCTGTGGGTTTGACTTCCGTCAGGTCGAATTCGGACAAGTCTAAATCGCCCAGGAGACTACTTTTCTTCACCGGTTGGGTTGAAGGCGCATCGTCCATGAACTTAAAGTCGTCGTCTTGCGAATCGTTGTTCGATACCAAGGGTGCTTTGTTCGGCTCGGGAGCAGATTCCTGCACTACAGGAAATCGCGAAGAGCAGCTTGGGCAAGCCACCGATTTGCCCAGCAGTTTCGGCGGAACCTTCAAACGCTTGTCGCATGTCGGGCATTTGACGCGAATATAATCTGCTTTATCGTCCAACGTATTACCTGTTCGCAAACTCTTTCCAGATGGATTCCAGTCGCTGAGATTCCAGCGATCCATCATGCAATAAAACTAAATAGCGAAGGAAAATCTCATCGCCTTGTTTCAGGGTAAATCCACCCATGCGACCTTTCTCCAGATCGTCCATAGCGGGTTGACTGACAACGAAATCGTGCATGCCGAAGGGATTGTGAGCAAATAGTCCATAGGTTCGCACGTGCCAGCGTCCAGGATAACCAAAACTGGCGGGGTGGACCAGCATTGTCACTCCGGCGGTTTCCAGTTCTTGCGTATTAGTGACTGGCCCGACGTTCCTTTGTGCCGGTCCAGTGTATTGGACCCAACGCGCAGCTTTTCCCCAAGTCGCATCGTCCTGGTGTCCAATGTCATTTTGAATGTGCCCCCCCTTTTTTGCATCGACCTTCATTAATTCGCCGACTCGCACAGCAAAAGCGCCTTCTTTTGTGTCTCCAAAACGCAGGTCGCCGTGAGTTGCTGTTAATCGAATTGTCGTTTCAAAATGAACCACTTGATCGACGAGGGTAAAGCGGAAAACTTGGTTTGAATTGGCCTGTAGCACTTGGTCGGCATTCAGCCATTCCCAGTCGGCTTCCAAAACAATACCGTTTTTGTCGGTCTTGGTGGAAACGTCAGAACTGATGATGTAGCCTTGCTTGGCTTCTGCTTCTTCCGACCAGTAATCCACTCCGTTGATGTTGCCGAAGCTAAACCAGAACGACCGATGGTGTGGGTGGTCACTTTTCTCAAATGGCAGAGCATCTGTAAGCGGATAGTTGCGATTGACACGGTTGCCACGCACCGTTTGCAAAGGGTAGAAAACTGGTTTTGTGTTTGATTCCGGGAGGTACTGAGTGATCAATTGATCGCCGACATAAATGGCGGGCGATTTTGGGTCGGAATTTTCCAGTCGCAGGCTTATGACCGGCGTCGATTCTTGTGCGGTCAGTATGGCAGGGGAGGACAAACTTGCGGCTAGATTTGCAAAGCAGATGGCGAAGCAGGTTACGATAAAGGAAAAACAACGCATGCTGAAACTAGCTCCGATTTCGAAGATTCAATTCATGTTTGGCAATAGGCTCGATAGCGTCGGACACGATAGGGGTAACCGACGGTAAAGAACCGCTCTGGGCCATGATCATACTGCTCCAAGTATAACCTGAATCGGGGCTTGCAGATTTGCTAAGCTCGCTTTTTTCCTCAAGCTTCGTTGCCCCGCTACTTAGCTGTCCGTCTGATAGGTTTCTTCGCAGGGCTGAGTCGAAGGTTCCAGCGTGCTCCAGTTGCTTTCGGAAGCAGGCTGTGGAAGCTGGGACGGGGATCTCAAATGCAGATGGATATAGGCCTTTGCCAGGAAATGTGCCGTCACGGGGGCTGTGATGAAAAGAAAAACGGTGATTAAGATTTCCTGCATGGAGATTACTCCTTCTTTTCCCCAAAGTTGGATCATCGACGCGATTAAGCACCCTCCCACTCCCAGCGTAGTCGCTTTGGAAGGTGCATGCAGACGCTCCATCAGTCCAGGCAGTTTGATGATGCCTACAGAACCTACCAGAATGAAGAACGCACCCAAGACGATATGGAATGCAACCAAGTTTTCTATGATATTGTTCATGGTATCAGTCGATCGAGGAAGTTGGTACAGTCGTTCTATTCAATGATGTCGCCACGCAGAATAAATCGACAGTAAGCTACTGTGGAAATGAAACTGAACATGGCTAGTAGCAGCGCGGACTCAAAATAGAGCGTCGTGTCCTGCTGGATGCCATACAGAATGATCAACGCGATCGTGTTGATGACCATGGTGTCACCGGCCAAAACGCGATCGAGTTGCGTGGGACCCACCGCCAAACGCCATAGATTCAACAGCAGTGCGATGGAGACAGCCGAAAAAGCAAATACAAGCGCATTATCAATCATGGGAAGATCGCCTTTAATCTCTTTTCGTAACGGTTCTTGATTCTGTCAATCATTACTTCAGGGCTTTCAAGGTCCAGACAATGGATCAGTAGAAACCGTCCATCGGCTGACAAGTCGCTGCTGACCGTGCCAGGGGTCAAAGTAATCGTCGCCATCAATGCTGTAATCGCTTCTGGTGTTTGCAAATCTAAAGGCATGCTAATCCAGCGACTGCGTAGAAGAGCGGCCGGTTTTAAAAGAATTAAATACGCTACTTGTGCATTCGCGATCGCAATATCAATGAGCAGAATAAAGATGAAATAGACCGCCAAAAATGGACTGCGAATCTTAGGACGGTCAGGCCAAAAGTGACCTGTGTAAATCGGGATCATGATGCCCAGCACAAAGGCCAGCAGCAGGTTCCCATAGCTGACGCTATTTTCAAGCGCAATCCAAAGCATGATGAGTACTAATGTCATCAATGGATGCGGCAACCACTCTTGCAGTTGGCGTTTGACGAACTCTGCAAAAACAACCCAACGAGATTTAGCCATAGTTACTCGCCTCCTTTCAAAACCGCCTGTATGTTCTGCGCGGTGTTCAAATACTGCAAAGTAGTCCGTTCCGCATGGTCGGTCAGTACGCCCGCAAAAAAGGTAATCGCAATCAATAAAGCGAAGGTAATCGAGATCGCCGTGATCGGCGCGATTGTTGCAGAACGCCTTTCGCGCTCGACGTGTTCAGAAGAAAATTTTTCCGTTGCAGAGTTTCCTTCCAAGGCCTCTTTCTCGGAGCCACTCTTCCAAAACAACATGCTTCCACTGCGGCTTAAGCCAACGAGAATCATCAAGCTTGAAACCAATATTGCGATCCAAAAGATCGGGAATACATGAAACGCTTTAATGCCCTGCATAAACAATAGCTTTCCGAGGAAACCGGAGAGTGGCGGCAGGCCTGCCACCGCAATGGCAGCGATGAAAAAAAGACCACCGGTCATTGCTTGATAACGAAAGCTTGGGCTGACTTCCAGTGAATCTCCATACGACTTGCGGTGTGTGATCAGGAAGTCAACTACTAAGAATAGGGCCGTCATCGCCAGCGTCGAATGGATGATGTAGTAGAATCCCGCCACTCTCATGGCCAAGCTTGGATAGGCTACGGAAATCATAATTAGACCCATCGAGCTAATTGCCATAAAGCTTGCTTGCTGACCCAGACTGGATGCCCCTAAGACGCCAATACCTCCGATCAAGATCGTCACTAACGCTGCAATTGCAAACAGATTAATGACCAAGTAACCGTATTGGCTTTCGAACAAGAACGAGGCCGATAGTTCATACACACGAAAGATAGAATAAACGCCAACTTTGGTCGTGATGGAGAATAACGCTGCCACCGGTCCAGGAGCATTTGCATAGGTGGCTGGCAACCAAAAGTTCAAAGGGAAGAACGCGCTTTTCAACGCGAAAACCACCCACAGCAGCATCACACCGACGTTGAAGATCGCTTTGTCACCGGCCGGTATCGCATCGCATTTGGCATAGAGGTCCGCCAAGTTCAACGTTCCACTGACGCTGTAGATCATGGCCAGGGCCAAGAGAAAAATGGTCGATCCGACCAAGTTTACAACCACGAATTGTACTCCGGCTCGCATCCTTGCGGCACCACCGCCGTGCACCATTAATCCGTACGAAGCAATCAGCAACACTTCGAAGAAAACAAACAGATTAAACAAGTCACCCGTCAAGAATGCTCCATTAATCCCCATGACCTGGAATTGCACCAACGGATGGAAATGCTGCCCACGCTCATCCCATCCATGGAGTGAGTAAAGCAAAACTATCAACGCAACCAAGGCCGTAAGCACCAGCATCACAGCAGTGAGTTGATCCATGACAAGTACAATGCCAAACGGTGACGGCCAGTTCCCTAGGGAGTACGTCCGAACGCTACCATCGCTGGCCAGTACAAGGTGCAATATCGCAAGTCCCAGCGTAGCCAGCATCGATCCGATGGAGAAAATCCGTCCCAAAACAATGTCGTGTCGCACCGCCAGTAACAGCAAGGGCGCAACGACCGCTGGCAACAGTATGGGCAATACCAACCAATGATTCATCCGCGGTCCCTCGCTATGTTCGATTCAGGCCCCAGCAAGCTCACCTCGTCGCTGTCAGTTTCAAAGTAACTTCTCACCGACATCACCAAAATGATTGCGGTCATCCCAAATGAGATCACAATCGCGGTCAGGACTAAAGCTTGCGGCAAAGGATCGGCATAGTTCGTTTGCGCTGCCACAATGATATCTGGCTGGTTGGTCTTTAAACGTCCACTGGCAAAAATGAAAAAGTTGGTTGCATAGGTCAACAGTGTCAGCCCTAAGACGATGGAGAAGGAACGCGAGCGAAGTATCAAAAATATTCCAGCCGCAGTCATAGCGCCTACGGCTGTTGCAATGAGTATTTCCATGAAGTTCTTTCTAAGATGCAATTGAATCTGATTCTCAATGAATGGGACTTGGCAACGAGCTTTATACGCAGCACGTTCGGGAGACCCTATTTACGTGTCCTTGGGCTGTAATTCGCTGGCAGTCCTAGAACTATCTGCTAGGGTGGTCGTGAAGCTTTCTTTGGTAGGAGATGGCCCCGTTGGATTGAAGTCCATCGGCTGCTCATTAATCGTCTCTCTTGCCGTCATCCGCCCAAGATTTGAGAAATTTGCGAGTGCCAACATCACCCCGCCCACTACGGTCAGGAATACGCCTAAATCAAACGCAGTCGCACTCGCCAATTCGATATCGCCGATGATCGGAAAGTGAACATGAGTATGACCACTGGTCAAAAATGGTTTCCCCAAGACCATCGATCCAATTCCAGTGGCTGCAGCAATCAGCCCACCGCCGCCAATCAACGCGTGATAATCAAACCGCACCTGCTTTTCTGCCCATCCGAAGCCGCTGGCCATGTACTGCATTATCAAAGCAATTGCGACCACCAGTGCACCGATGAATCCACCGCCAGGAAGCTGGTGTCCACGTAGGAAGATAAACGCGGCAACCATCAGTGCTAAAGGTAGCATCAAGCGCGTGATCACCACCATAAAAAGCGGATGTCGATTCGGCGATTTGCGAGTCTCGGTTGTCCATTTGGCCAGCCGCTTCCTGAGTTTGCCATGGAGCATTCCATTGATCATGGCGTGAATTGCAATGGCCGCGATACCAAGCACTGTAATTTCCCCAAAGGTATCAAATCCACGGAAATCGACCAGGATCACATTGACGACGTTCGCTCCTCCCCCCCCTGGAACCGATTGCTGGAGGTAATAGGATGAAATTGAGTTCCCCTCGCGACTCATCATTGCCCAACATATTGCGCCGACTGCAATTCCAACCACGCCAGCAAGTGCTGCGTCTCTGAGTTTGCGTCCATGGCTGGAGTCGACCAGCGACTGTTTAGGCAAGAAATACAAAGCTAGTAGCATCAGAATCAAGGTCACGACTTCGACAGAAATCTGGGTCAATGCCAAGTCGGGTGCGGACAAATAAACAAAAGCTACAGCGCTGACTAGCCCAATTACGTTGACCGTGATCAATGCAACCAAACGATCGCGATGCTTTGCAACTACCAAACCGCACGCGCCGACGATGAGCAGCCAACCGATAAACATCACCGGATTGAGCGGCAACGGTGGCTTGGTACCGGACTCATACGAGGACCCAAGAAACGCGGTAACCCCTAAAACAGCGGCGGTGCATATAACGGCCGACAGATAGCGATGCAAGGATCCATTGAACAACCATGTTCCAGCCCTGGCCGAACAGCCTACTACGGTTTCTACAACTCGGTCAAAAACTTGCTTGGCCGGAATCACAGCCAGCGTCTTCCATATCCATCGCTGGTGGCGGTAATTGAATAGGACAATGGTACCAATTGCAAATGCAACGATCGATAAATAAAGCGGTATGGTCCAGCCGTGCCATAGCGACAAATGAAATTCAGGAACCGCACCTTGTAGTACCGATGCACTAGCCATCCTGACCATTGGCCCTGCCCAAGTTTCAGGAAACAGTCCGATCAAGATTACCCATAGCACCAGAAACATTGGCGACAGCCACAGGCCGCGTTTGGGGTCATGAGGAACTTTGGGATAATCACTACGCTGCTGGCCATAATAAGTGAAGAACAGATAACGCAGCGAGTAAGCAACCGAAAATACGGAAGCCAATGTTACTACGGCAGGCAATGCCCAGCCGTTGCCTAGCCATTGCGCATGGACCACTTCCTCCAGCATCATCTCTTTGGATATAAATCCGTTGAATGGCGGAGCTCCGGCCATCGAAAGCGCTGCGATCGATGCCATAAATGTGGTCACAGGCATAAGAACGGCCAGTCCACCTAGCTTTTGAATGTCGCGTGTACCCACTTCATGGTCAACAATCCCTGCATTCATGAACAACGACGCCTTAAAGACTGCGTGGTTCACAATATGAAAGATACAAGCCACGACGGCCAGTTGGCTATTCAAACCCAGCAGCATCGTCAGCATACCTAAGTGACTGATCGTGGAATAAGCCAGGATGCTCTTCAGGTCGTCTTGGAACAAAGCGATGATCGCCGCAACGAGCATCGTTACTAGTCCTACTGAGGTCACAATCGAGAACCATTCGGGCGTACCGGAAAGTATTGGCCACAGTCGAGCCATCAAGAATACACCAGCCTTCACCATCGTGGCCGAGTGCAAATAGGCTGACACTGGCGTCGGTGCGGCCATCGCATGCGGCAACCAAAAATGGAATGGGAACTGCGCGCTTTTCGTAAAGCAACCAATCAAGATCAATATCAATATCGCCAAGTAATACGGAGAGTCTTGGACTTGTTGGCTTCTCGCAAAAATCTCCGTCAGTTCGTATGTGCCAGCCACACTTCCCAGCAACAAGAAGCCTGCCAGCAACGAAAGTCCGCCGCCCGCAGTAATCGTCAACGCCATGCGTGCCCCCTGGCGTCCCTCGGCATACTTGTACTTGAATCCAATCAGCAAAAATGAAGATAGACTCGTTAGCTCCCAGAAGATCGACATGAGCAAGATGTTGTTCGACAAGACAACGCCGACCATCGCGCCCTGAAACAACAACAGATAAGCAAGAAAGTTCCCCATTGCGTCGGATGGGGATAAATAAAATCTAGCGTAAAGAATGACCAGCAATCCAATGCTGAGAATCAAACCTGCCAGCAGTAAACCTAATCCATCCACGAAAAAGCTTACGTTCAAACCTACCGCGGATAACCACGGCCATGAAGCCTGGACGGTCTCTCCACGAACTGCTTCTGGGGTGTTTGTCAATAGAATGGCGAGCGAGAGTACCGTGAGGGACGCTGCGGTGATAGAAGCCGCCGTTCGTCCAGATCGGATCATCAACGCAGGTAGAATTGCTCCTAAGATCGGCAACAAAACAATTAGTGCGAGACTCATCCAATCTCCTTAGATGCTCAAAAAACTGAAGGAATTTCAACATGCTATCCGAACGACTGCCCTGTTGTCACCCAATATCGAAAAATCCAGCCCGTCGCTGCCGCCAGGTGATTCGCACGCTTTTCCGTCTGATCGGCTGACACCCGCGCGCCATAGTCCGAGGCCGGATAGCTCCTGTTGTAACGATTGATCTGATCACGAGCATTATTCGGATGCGGCAACCTAGGAATTGCACGTGATTTTTATGTTCAACGAGGAACTTTCACAGCCCAAAACCTAAGTTCCATGAGACGATTCTGCGTTTCTTGATTTTTGAGGTGTGCAAGTGGACCTAAGTGTATTCGACAGGTTGGAATCCAATATTCGGGGATATATTCGATCCTTTCCAACTGTCTTTGAATCGGCTTCCGGCAGTTGGTTGACCGATACGCAAGGGCGTCGGTATCTGGATTTTTTCGCCGGCGCAGGCACTCTCAACTACGGGCATAACCATCCTCGCGTGAAAGCGGCGTTGATCGACTATCTATCTCGCGATGGGATCATGCATGGATTGGACATGGGTACGAAAGCCAAACAAGATTTATTGTTGGCCTTGGATGAAATCATCTTTAAACCACGCGGGTTGGACTTTAAAGTTCAGTTCACAGGCCCGACCGGTGCGAACTGCGTAGAAGCGGCGATCAAACTCGCTCGCAAAGTCAAACAACGTTCTCACATTGTGGCCTTCACCAATGCTTACCACGGTCACTCCTTGGGGGCTTTAGCGTTGACGGGAAATCAATACTATCACGATGTCTGCTATGGAGCCCGAAGTAATGTTTCACATCTTCCGTTCGACGGTTATCTGGACAATCAAGATACGTCGATCGTGCTAGAGAAGATGTTGAGCGATCCCAGCAGCGGCCTGCCTCTACCGGCTGCAGTAATCTTGGAGACCGTCCAAGGCGAAGGTGGAATCAATGTCGCCTCGAACCGTTGGCTGCAAAGTATTGAGCAGATTTGTCGCAAGAACGATATTCTGTTGATCATCGACGACATTCAGGTAGGTAATGGTCGTACAGGAAGCTTTTTCTCCTTCGAGCCTGCAGGAATCAAGCCGGATCTCGTTTGCTTATCCAAAGCGATTGGTGGAGGTTTGCCGATGTCTCTGCTGTTGATTCAGCGAGAGTTGGATCAATGGAAACCTGGGCAACATACAGGAACCTTTCGAGGCAACAACTTGGCGTTCGTCGCCTGCCGCGCGCTACTAGAACTGTGGCGGGACAGTGACCTGACGGCGCACATTAAATCCTCAAGCGATTTGATGGAAGCTCGATTGAAACAATGGCAACTTGAGTTCCCTGACTACATCGTCGACGTTCGCGGACGGGGTTTGGTGTGGGGAATTGATACTGGCAAGAAAAATATTGCTTCCCATGTTTGCAAAGAAGCTTTCGAACGTGGGCTAGTGATTGAGACCTCTGGCGCACATGACCAAGTCATTAAATTATTGCCGCCGTTGACTTCTGATCAGCATGAGATCATGCACGGATTAAAGTTGCTGCACCAATCGATCGAAGCTGTTGTGCAGCAGCAAAATCGTCATCCATCAGTCATTCCGACGCTTACTCAAAGCGAATGGCAAATCAGTGCCGTTGGCACTATTAGTAGTCTTTGAAATCAAGTCGAAAACTTATCCAATCTTAATTTTAAGAGCTGTCTCTAATGGCATCTGTGACTAACCTGTTCGACGCTAAACACTCTGAGCTGGCCTTTCAAACCGAAAGGTTGGCAGATAACGTGTGTAGCAACCTTGCAACACTGGAAAAAACTGTAGGCCAAGACACGTTCTTAAGCCGCTTTGAAGAGCAAGTGAGTCGGACGCCCGATTCTGCTGCTGTCGTCTTCGAAGGTCAAACAACTACATACGGCGAGCTGAATTCGCGGGCTAACCAACTCGCACGCTATCTTGTCGAACGAGGATTTGAACGGGAAGATCGGATCGGCATATGCTTAGACCGCTCGACAACTGCGATCGTAGCAATGCTGGGCATCCTGAAATCAGGCTGCGCTTTTGTGCCCCTGGACCCGGAATTTCCGGCCGAACGGTTGGCTTACATCGTAGATCACGCACGCATTCGTTTCATTCTATGCGATGAAAACTACCGGCAACTATTTGACGGTAACATCGACGCGGCGATTGAAATTGTTAACCCCGACTCCGATGAGCTATGGCGTGCGTCGATCGAAAATCTGCATTTGCCAATTGGACCTAACTGGCTCGCTTATGTCATGTACACTTCGGGTTCGACTGGTAAGCCTAAAGGAGTGCAAATTGAACATCTCAGTTTGCTGACGTATTGCTTTGCTGATGTCGACATCTATCAATTGACCGCAGACGATAGGACATTGCAATTTTCCACCTTGAACTTTGATGTCGCAATTGAAGAAATCTATCCACCGCTGCTAGTCGGCAGTACCGTAGTGGTTCGCCCTCGCGTGCGTTCCACCGCGGCAATTGAGTTGTCGGATTTGATCGTATCGAATTCCATCACTGCGTTGCATATCGCCACGGCATACTGGAACGAATGGATCGATCTGATGCTGGCGGCCAAAGTCCGAGTGCCAAGTTCACTGCGACTGGTGATCGTGACGGGAGAAAAGATTTCCGTTGAGCATTATCGTCGCTGGCAAAGTCTATGTGACGGGCCATTGCTTTGGTGTAACGCATACGGTCCAACCGAGACTACGGTAACTTGTACGGTCTTCATTCCGCCGGAGGATTGGGACCAGCCGCAAATGCCGATTGGAAAACCGCTCATGGGTTACGATGCCTTTATCCTGGATGAGCAGATGGTGCCCGTAGGCGACGGAGCAACCGGACACTTATTCATTGGTGGGCCTGCACTGGCTCGCGGATATTTGGATCGTCCAGACCTTACCGAAAAAGCATTTGTTCAAGTGCAATTGCCGGGAGAGACAACATATCGCCGGTTGTATCGGACCGGCGATCTAGCACGTTGGTTGCCATCGGGTGATATCGAGTTTTCCGGCCGAGTTGACCATCAGATGAAGATCGGCTCCTACCGCATCGAACCAGGTGAAATCGAAGCGGTGATCCACCAGAACACAGACATTCGCGAATCGCTGGTAATTTGTGATGAAGTCGCCGGCCAAAAATACTTAGTGGCTTACATCGTCGCTCAATGCCAACGACCGACCGCATCCGCAATCGCCGATTTCTTACGTGCTCGGTTGCCTGCCTACATGGTGCCTGCTCGGTATGTTTTCCTTGATAACATGCCAAAGACCATCAATGGAAAAATCGATCGCGCGGCCCTGCCGCCGCCGTCCACCGCAGAAATTGCGCACGTCGGAATAGCCCAGCAAGCCTCCACGCAACTTGAGAAGGAACTGGCTGCCATCTTTGAAAGAGTGCTCAACGTATCCAAAATCGGTGTGCATGATGATTTCTTTTTGCTAGGCGGCAGTTCGTTGCTGGTGACCCGTGTTATCGCACAAATTGCAAGTAAACTGTCCTTCGCGATACCAGTGCGCGACTTCTTTGCCAATCCAACAATTGCGACCTTGGCCAGGCACATCGACCGAATGTCTGTCGGAAACTCCAGCGCTGAAGACATCGACCAAGCATGTCAGCAACTTCGAACTCAACTGCCTCGCATACGTCCTTTTGATGTCCTTAGCGGCGGCTGTCGACTACACGCTATTCATTATCAGCCAAATGGTGCGAGCAATGAAGGACGCCAGTCGCAACGCAAACAACACGCGGTCGTGCTGGTGCCATCGTTGGGGCATGAGTACGCTCGGGCGCATCGCAATTTGCAACAGTTGGCGGTCCAGCTATCCAAGCAGGGGTACGATGCCATTCGCTTTGATTTTGCAGGTACGGGCAACTCCGACGGAGACTTCGACGAGTTGACAGTGAATCAATTTACAACAGACATTCGCTCGGTTGTAACTGCCGTACGCGAGCAAATGGGGTTTGAATCGGTTTCCGTCCTAGGAGTAAGATTGGGCGCGACACTTTCCCTGCATGCAAGGATCGAGAATCTACAAACGTTGATTGGTTGGGATCCTGTCATCGAAGGCGACGCTTACTACCGTATGCTGCAGCGTTTTCACGCGTTGGAACTTACCAGCTTAACCAAGTACCTTACCGTGCGAACTTCCTCGCCTACCGAAATGTTAGGGTACGCATGGCCCAAGCGACTGATCGAAGGCGTATCAAGTCTGAATCTAGGCCGCAGTAGCGTTGTTTCACTGACCAAAGCCAAATCGAACTGGATTCTATCCAGCAAGGGCGACGATTCGGAGGCATTGCGAAACACATTCCGACGCGATTGGAATTTCCAGGATATTCATGACGAGATTCTTTGGAACGACTATAGCTTTACCAATGCGGCATTCGCGTCACCCCAATTGTATCGAATGGTCATCGATCTGCTTAATGGAACCCAGAACTAAGATGGAAACTACCGTAGTCTTTGGAAAATATGAAAACCTCGTTGGGACTTATTGTGGTCCCACGTTCGCTCAGCCTTCCCCGCTGGCGGTACTGATACTGACACCGGGTATGTTGCATCACGTTGGGCCGATGCGTTTGCACGTGCAGTTAGCTCGGCGACTCGCAAACTCCGGCATCTCTTCGCTGCGTTATGACCTATCAGGGATTGGTGAAAGTCTAGCAGTCGGCACAGCCGGAAGTTCGCTGCAGCGTGCGACGCAGGAGGCGGTCGAAGCGATGGACTGGATGCAAAGTGAGCATGGAATCCAAAAATTTGTCTTGTTCGGATTGTGCTCTGGTGCAGACGATGCACTCGCTATTGCGCAAAACGATAGCCGCATTGTTGGTATGTCGATGCTGGATGGACTTGGCTATCGCACGAAGCAGTTTTATCTAAACTGGTTTTTGAAGAAGCAGCTTCCGAAGATGTTGCGAGCGTCCAAATGGTTGGCCTTATGCAAAAGTATCTCAGGCCGCAGAAGTACCCAATCGCAAACGATGCCATTTGGGCAAGACATCCGTGAGTTTCCGGAGCAATCGCAGGCCGAAATGCAGCTTCGCAACCTGATCAATCGCGATGTCCAATTTCAGTTGATTTATACAGGTGGTGTCATCGACTACTACAGTTATGAAAAGCAATTCGCCGATATGTTTCCCAGCTTGAGTGGGCACGCAAACATCCAAACAAAATACTATCCCCACATGGATCATCTGGCGACACTGGCCGAGGACCGTGAGGTGTTGTTAGCGGAACTGCAGCGATGGATATGCCACCTCAGTGACCAGGTTGCTGTGGAGCGATTGCAAACGTTTGCACGCGCAACGGTTGCGGCCAGCTAACCAAAAGTAGGCGGTCACGGAAGCAACACGTGGGCAGTAAATCAATCGTCAATTGGCGAGCGATTGCCAACAAGCCTTACTCGCAATAAAACTCCAGCGTGTCATGAATCGCTGGTGGATAGTTCAGGAACAGCACTCTCGATGTCACGATCCCAAGAGCGTCTTTGTAAAGGTCATCTCTGCTCTTATCCAGTTCGATAAAAGCCTGGATGCGCTCTTTGCTTTCGTCGCTGATCGTCGATCCTTTTCCTTTGGTCATGTTTTTAAATGCCATGACTAATCGTGTTAAACTTGCAAGTTTGGGAGCTTGTTTGTCATACACGGTGGAGGATTGATAATCGAACCGTTCTGCTTGCCAGATGGATCGATTGTCGTCCGATGAAGTTCGAATCGCACTATCCACTGCCACCAACGCGGGTTCGATTGCTTCTGCGGTTTTCGGCCATGCGGACCGCTGCTGCTGCACGATGGCGGCAATCGCATTATGGCGGGAATGGATTGCCAGTCCGAACGCGAGAATCGCCGCTGTAACTAACGCAAAACCAATTGTGAAAAACTTGCCATTCACTCGCATAATAAACGCAGCCCAAAACCTGCGCAGCTAACATGTCGGACGCTTTGGAAATCGAAAATGGGACCGAAAATCTCAAGGCTGTCGGTGTCCAACGCGTGAGAGCAACGATCTCGCTGAAGCACGGGATTGTACACTCAAATGACTGCACGATGTGTGTACCTAGAGCAAGAGCGTTGTGGAATAGCCACAACGCTCTTGGATCAAGGATAATGAAGCAAGTTGTCGAGAAACGCTTAGACCTTCCAGCTTAGAAGGTTTTCTCGTTCCTTCTTGCAATCGCTGCCGTCTGGCGTGTCGTCGGAATCAATCTCGAACCAGGATTCCTCGAACTTGACATAGCCTGGTTCGCCACGCATGTTTTTCTGGATAGCGACGTTGGTTGTCAGTGCGATCACGGCATCGCCCATGGCTACCTTTGGATAGCAGCGAGGCTTGTTTTCTGGAGCTGGATTGCGGATGCAATAGGCCCAATGTTCAATTTCTTCGGTGTAACCACGGCTTATTGGCCCGGTCGATGCGGCAGCCTTGGCGACAGGCGCTGCCGCTCCACCGCTGGCTTGCGTATCAAGAGCATAGCCGCCGCCAGCGGGCTTCACGCCAGCGGTGGCGCTGGTGTCGGAGCCTGCATACAGCATCACTTCTTGTTCTTTTTCAAGAATCATCGTGCCCTTGGTACCCATGACGACTTCGCCATAGCCGCCAAAGCCGTTTCCATTGATTGACGAATACGTAACGACAATCTTCTTATTAGGATCGACCGTGTAAGGGTCGATCACGTTGCCGCCTTTGAGCGTTGGGTATCCGACGTCGAATTTTCCGTCGTACTCTGGTCCGGGGAACTCGAATTGGCAATAAACGTGATCTTCCGCATCGCGATCATGTGGGAAAATATGACGACCGCCAACCGCATGCACGGTAATGGGGTGCGCCTTGCTGCCATCTTTCCTTAGCGCACTGCAGAAGATGCTGGCAGCGTCCAGTTGGTGCGAGCCCAGTTCGGCCATCAAGCCGCCGCCGGTGCGGTCCCACAATCGCCAACGAATCAACTCTTCCATCGCGCTGCGTTCGCGGCCTGAGGCAAGCGTCTTGGAGATATATCCCAATTCCTCTGCGTCGATGTCTTTGTCTCTCGACCAAGCTTCCCACTGCATCACCTTCTTTTGCAGCAACTCGAGATCCGCTGCCGAAGTAGCACCCTTCAGTTGATTTTCAAAACTCTTAAGCTGTTTGGCAATCGTATCGATCTTGTCGCCTTTGGGACCGATTTCACCGCCTGGGATCGGAGGAGCCCAGGAGTCGTTGCCGGGCAGATTGCCACGGTGCCATTGGGCTCGAATGTGGTGGAGTTGGCCTAGCAACCCCCAACGGATCAAATGCACGGCGTTATCGTATAGCACGCTGTAATGGCGTTGGTGCCCGGTCGCTAAGTGCAGGCCCTCTTCGTCGGCGATTCGTGACATCACTTTGCACTGTGCAACATTGTGAGCCATCAGTTTTTCGGTTAGCACATGCTTCTTCTTGAGCATCGCCTGAACCGCGATCGGTGCATGCAGGTGCAACGGCAGGGCGATGATGATTGCTTCGACGGCGTCGTCGTTCAGCAGGTCGCCAATCGCCGACTTGCCTTCGTAGACTTTGACGTTCTTGCGAGCTTCTTCGTAGGAAGAGTAGCCAGCTTTTGCGATCAAGCCGGGGCGAGCCGACGTGGCCGCAGGGCTAGACCAGTCGCCGTAGAACGCGCGGTGAATGGAAGATGGACGGACATCAGCGATCGCAACGACTTGAACATAGTCTGGTGAGCAACCGCCCAGCAAAACGTTGCCTTCATCGCCGACGCCGATCACGCCAACGCGGACAGGGTCAGCAACTTTGCTGTAACCGAAGTACATGGCTCCTAGGCCGGCACCGGATACAGCACCGGCGGCAACAACGCCTTGGAGGAATTCGCGTCGAGTAAAGCCAACGGCTTCGTCAAAGTTGTCCTTGCCAACAACCTTTTCTTCTGGGGAAAGCTGGTCCATATCAGAGGCCCTTCGTTCGATAAATAATGTTTGAGTGAGTGAGTTTTGTATTGTAGTTGAGGAACTAAAAATGACCGTTGGATCGCACAGCTATTTATCTATACGGTCGCAACGGAAGATTTGTTGCCTGCCGCTGCTGGTTTCCGACTTTGCCAAAACGACCATGGTATAAAGTCGAGTCCCGCGTAACGGCCAGCGTCTGCGAATGCGAGCACGAAGCATGCGGCCGCTTCAATCGCTTGATAGTACGTCGGTTGAGCGCCTGTCGCACCGGGGAATTGTGTGAGAACGACGGACACTAGAAACAAGCCTGCAGCAATACCTGCCACAGGTGTGAGCAAGCCGATCACCAGCAGAATCCCAACCGTCATATCGAAAATTGGAATGATTCGATCCACAGTTGAGTTTTTGATCAAACCTTCGTCACCCAAGTTTACCTTCACGACGCCCGCTCGAGCACGCTGTTCTGGAGTCACGATCCGCGATGTGTTTGCCACCAACAAGCCCAAAGCGGCATCGACATCCTTGAGTACAGGCTTGACTTTGCCTTTCCACTCGGTCTCGATGGAAGCTTGTTGAGCTGCGAGGGATTCGGTCCCCGCGCGAGCTTTGTCCTTTTTCATCTTCTCGATTCGCTCAAAGCCGTTTCGGTATTCGGTCAGTTCCTTACTGTAGCCACTGTAAGTCGTTCGAATTGAGGCTTTGGTCTGGTCTACGGCGGCGGCGAGCTGCTTCTTTTGAGCGTCATTCATCGCGTAAGATCGTGCTGCCTGCGAAGCGTACTGATCGATTTTCTCAAACAGTTTCGATTCGTCGGTGCGCAGTGACCCGTCGTGATCAGGTATCAGAGAATGAAAGAATGGAGCCATCGGGCCAACGGCCGCGCCAAGGAAGCCGGCGGAGGAGAAATTTCCCTCACGGACCTTGGATGCTCCTTCTTGAAAAAAGTGCCAACCGACGGCCACGCGCAGGACAACTAAGGCAACGATGGCAACAAAACTAATCTGGGTGTAAGGACGCATATCGAGAGAGAGTTGGACGAAAGGGCTAGCCGACTTCCGCATTTCTGCAGCAAGCTTAACTGTAATTCGATGGCATTCTTAACCGCGGCAAATCGTTGGAAAAATGCCAGAGGTGTGGGAGTCTGCCGAAAACCGCCGATTATGACCAGAACTGATCCAAAAGCCAAGCCGTAAGCTAGCGCAAGCGTCGCAATCCGTTGACAATATCTGCGGTTTGTCCAACAATACTGCCTATCACAATTGAAATTGGTTCTACTCAGAAGTGCGATCCGCTTGGGCAGCCGCCCAGGCAATCGCATTTTTCTTTTCCCAAAATCCTATCCCGAGCGAGAAAGAGTTATGCCTGATTACGTCCCAATGACCAGGGAAGCTTACAATCGTATGAAAGCTGAAATCGATCGGATGGAGAACGAGGAAATGCCGCTGATCGCCGAAAAGATCGCGGAAGCTCGAGCCGAAGGGGATCTCAAGGAAAACGCGGAATACCACGCTCAACGTGAAAATCAGGGCATGTTGCAGGCAAAGATTAACGCTCTGCGGGCAAAACTAGCCAATGCACATATTGTCGATGTCAGTACACTGCCCAAGGATCAGATCGTCTTTGGGTCCAAGGTCAAAGTGAAGGACTTGGACTACCAAGATGAAGAAGAGTACACCATGGTCGGTGCGGGCGATGAGGATTACGACACCGGGAAGATTTTGACCACCAGCCCAATCGGATCGGCGTTGATGGGCAAAAAAGTCGGCGATGTCGTGCAAATCCAAGTCCCGCGGGGCGTGCTGCGCTACGAAGTTTTGTCGATCGAGTTAGGCGAATAAAAATCGAACATGGCCAAAAAAGAACCAAACAATCCCAATCTACCATCCGACCAAGCGAAGCCCGAAAACGTCTCGCTTGGACCTGCTTGTGGGGTCGTGATGATTTTTGGCTGTGTCATATTTGCGATCGGAATGGCCATCGCCGCTTATTTGTTGTTTGGTAAACAGAATGAAATGGCGATCCAAGCCATTCAAACGCAACTTATTCCCTGGGTGGAACAATCCGAACTTACCGAGACCGACAAAAATCGGATTGTCGAGCGTCTGACGCTGCTGAGTTCCCAAATCGAACGGGGCGAAATTGATGATCGGCAGTTGGCTCGTATCCGAACACGCGTGACTCAAAATCCCATACTGCAGTGGGCTGTGGTCGAGCAGACCATTGCCTTTGCCGAAAGCAATGACGAATTTACCGATGCCGAACGAGAGCAATTGAAACTTACGAGCGACCGTTTGTTGCAAGCGTGTTCGATGTATCAAATCAACATGGAAGATTTGGGATTCCTTCTCCAGAACTTGGCCACGCAAGAATCCAAGTCGATGCGGTTAGTGCTCCGGCCCGAAATCACGCATGCCGATGTCATTAGCTATATGCAGCGAGCCGAACAAATGTTGGATCGTCGCGAGTTTAAACTCAATGAAGAGACTCGCTACCAAAGCGTTTCGCAGATCTTTGATCGCATGCTGGACGAGGCTTTGGACCCTGAGGCGAAGCTGCCTTACTAAAACCGTTTTCCTAACTCATGGGCAATCGGAGATGAACGCTTCATGACACTGCCAAACGACGCCAGGGTACAGTCTATTCAGGTCGGCCAAGTCGAGGACTTGGAGATTCCCGTCAAGTCCAACAGCAGTGTTCGCATCATGCGTTCGGCGATTGCCAAGCGACCGGTCGCTGGCCCGCAGCAATTGACAACGCTTGGCGTGGTGGGCGATGCTCAAGCGGACAAACGTTTGCATGGGGGGATCGACAAAGCGGTTTTGGCTTACAGTGGCCAACACTATGCGTATTGGTCAGAGCGTCTAGGTCGAGAATTGGGGCCGGGCGCGTTCGGCGAGAACTTGACCTTCGCTGGACTGGACGAAGCCAACGTATGCATCGGTGACCGCCTAGCCATCGGATCTTGCTTGCTGGAAGTTTCGCAACCTCGGCAACCATGCCTGAAGTTAGCCGCCCACTTGAAGGAACATCGCATGGTCAAATGGGTGTCCGAGTGCGGCTACACTGGCTGGTATATGCGAGTTCTGGAGCCTGGGCAGTTGCAGCCAGGGGATCGCGTGGACTTGGTCGCACGCGACTACCCGCAGTGGACGGTGTCAGTTGCAAACGGGTTAATGTACGGGCAGATTGTCGATGCGACTGCCATGCTGGAATTGTACTCAGTTTCCGTATTATCCACTTCTTGGAAAAAGGATCTTGGCTAGGGGCGTGGGATTTGGGGGCCTGTCAAATTTTTCCTAACTCACCTAAAGCGACCGAAACCCGCGAATACGTCGAATCTCAATGCACTTGTGCTTCATCGGTCTTGCGTTGGAATCGCAAACGCTATTAAATTGTCCACTTCTAGACCTCTGAAAAGTGAATGCCACTTTCCGGTCTTAGAACTTTTGCATCGATCCCAGTGTAATTTTGTCTGAGAGGCTGGACCCGTCATGGTCGACATGGAATTGCTCGCCTTCGAAGATTTGAGTATTGGTCAGAAATGGACCAGCGACTCGCGTATTATTACGCAGCATGACATCCAGGGCTTTGCTAGTCTGACTGGCGACCATACACCGATTCACGTAGACCCGGAATTCGCAGCGAATACACCCTTTCGCCAGGTCATCGCCCACGGTTTGCTTGGACTATCGATTCTTGCAGGTTTGTCCTCCGAGCGGCCGCGGATGCGAACCGCGGCCCTTTTGGACGTTCATTCTTGGAAGTTCATCAAACCTATTTTGGTGGGCGACAGCGTGACCGTAGAGACCGAAGTGATCGATTTGAAACCGCACGGACGTAAGCACGGTGAAGTCCACTGGCATCGAAAACTCTTCAATCAGCACGGCGAAATTGTGCAGTTCGGCATTCTGGTGACTTTGGTCGAATTGCGAGATCCGCTTAAGAAAAGCCGAATTCGAATCGATCAGGTCGAAAGCGGGCCGATGTCCACACCCAACCGGCTCAGCGATTTGACCACACTGAAATAACGCTTGAAGCTGGGCACGCGTGCCAACTTGTTGAGTTGACCGTGTCGAAAAAAGTCTTACATTGGACGCGTCAGTAGCCGCCAGTCAACATTTTAGAATCGTGACGGCGGTTGCAACTTTGGAATTTCCTTCCCTGACGCTGCTGCCAATTCTATCCCTATGCGAACAAATCAAGAGGTTGTCATTTCCGGCGCTGGAGTCGTGACACCTCTAGGTCAGACCTTAGAGGCTTATTGGAAGTCTCTAGAGACCGGCGTCTCTGCGGTAGAGCAAGTTTCGCTCTCTGAACCCGTCGGTCAGCAACATTTTTATTGCTCGACCGTCAAAGATTTCGACGCAAAAAAGTTCGTCCAACCCCGCAAGACTATCAAGCTGATCTGCGAAGAAACCCAGTTCGCTTTCGGCGCTGCCATGACCGCTTGCCAGCAAGCCGGAATCACAAATGGTACCGTCAACCCGGATCGTTTAGCGGTCTGTTTTGGCGGCGAGATTGTCTTCAGCGAGATTCAAGAAGTGCGTGATTTGGTCCGATTGTGTTCGGATGATTCGGGATTCGATTACCGCAAATGGGCGCCACCATTCATGTCGAATATCTACCCATTGTGGATGCTCAAATCATTGCCAAACATGGCCGCATGTCACATTGGTATCGCGCTCGATGCACGTGGTCCGGTCAACACGATCACCACCGATGAAACCTCTGCCTTGATGGCCTTGCATGAAGCTTTCCTGGTGCTGCAACGCGACGCGGCCGATGTCGTGGTGGTTGGCGCATGTTCGTCGTACGTCAATCCAACTCGCATGCTTCAGATCCCCAAGGAGCATTACATTCATCAGGACGTTGATGCGAGCACGTCGGTCAAACCCTTCGACAAGAATCGAATCGGCATGGCGCGAGGTCAAGGCGCTGGCTGCATCATACTGGAGCGAGCCGACCATGCGGCTGCTCGCGGCGTTAAGCCATTGGGCAAGCTATCTTCGGTGGCAAGTACGTTTGCCAAGCCACCTTCGTATCGCGCTGGAAGCAGTTCGGCCATCTCCGCGGCGCTGCGTTGTGCACTGGAACGAGCCAATATCACACATGAACAACTTGACCACGTCAACACCGGGGCTTGTGGCTCGGTGGAGCTCGATGCCGCTTTCGCTCAAGGGGTCAGTCAGCTCAGCCCCCAGTTACCTGTGGTCTCGGTTCAGGGGGGAATGGGGAATCTTGGAGTGGCCAGCGGGCTATGCGAGTTGATCGCTTCGCTCGTGGGCGCATTTCAAACGCAAAGCTCACCTTACACGGTGAACTTTTGCGAACACGATCCGGCTCTCCACGGACAAGTAGTCTTGGATGAACCTGGCCGAAAGATGGAGCGTCCTTATATCGCTAAGTTATCGCAGACGCCTCATGGTCAGACCGCTGCGGTGGTCGCTCAACTTTTGGACTTGTAAACTGTGTCCAGTGATAATCCGCAAGCGTCGCCTTCCTCTTCGCCAGGCGAACCGGTTGCGAAGAAACGTCGCCGCAAAGGTCGCTCAAACCGACCACATCTCAGTCCAGCGGAACTGCAGCGGCGCAGTCAATTGCAGCTTCCATTAAATTACGATCCTAGCTTGCCCATCGAAGCGGATCGCATTGCCATCGTCGAATCGATTCGCAATCATCCCGTCACCATCGTGTGCGGTGAGACGGGCTCGGGTAAGAGCACTCAATTGCCAAAGTACTGCTGGGAGGCGGGCTTGGGCCGCACCGGTTGGATCGGCCATACGCAGCCCAGACGCTTGGCTGCCCGATCGGTGGCAAGTCGTATCGCCAGCGAACTGGAATCGCCGCTGGGAGACTTCGTCGGTTACAAGATGCGATTCACCGATCGCGTTTCAGAAACCACTGTGGTTAAACTGATGACTGACGGCATCTTGCTGTCCGAAGTTCAGCACCATCATCAACTGCACCAATACGATTGCGTGATTATTGACGAAGCTCATGAGCGGTCGATCAACATCGATCTCGTGATGGCTCATCTGAAACGCATTCTTCGTCGTCGCCCCAGCTTTCGCGTCATCGTAACCAGTGCGACCATCGACGCTGAAAAGTTTGCTCAGTACTTTGCCACCGATGCGGGGCCCGCTCCGGTGTTCTTTGTCAGTGGACGCACCTTTCCCGTAGAAGTCCGCTATCGTCCGACGTCCGACGACTGGCAGGCATTGTCCAATGCGGTCGATGAATTGATGGCTGAAGGCACGGGCGACATTTTGGTTTTCTTGCCCACTGAACGCGAGATTCGTTTTCAGGAGAAACAACTGCGCGGGCATCTCACAGACCAAGGGCAACTACAGCGAATCGATATCCTGCCGCTCTTTGCCAGAATGACCGAAGCGGAACAAAACAAGATTTTTAATCCGGGCGGAAAACCTCGTATCATCTTGGCAACCAACGTGGCGGAGTCGTCTATTACGGTTCCCCGAGTTCGCTATGTGATCGATTCAGGTCTGGCGAGAATTTCAAGATACGCGGCCCGTAGTAAGGTGCAACGTTTGCCAATCGAGCCGATTTCACAAGCCAGCGCCAATCAGCGCGCAGGTCGCTGTGGTCGCGTGGCAGACGGCATCTGCATTCGGTTGTACAGCGAGGAGGATTACGCTTCCCGCAGCGCGTTTACGACTCCCGAAATCCGACGCGCCAACCTTGCGCATGTGATGTTGCAAGTCAAACTCGCTGGCATCCATGATCTAGAATCACTGGACTGGCTGGAGGCTCCTTTACCCGAGTCGGTGCGCGAAGCGAAAAAAACACTGCATGAGTTAAACGCCATCAGTGAAGATGAAAAACTTACCGAACTGGGACGCAAGCTCGGCCGCTGGCCGGTCGATCCTCGCATCGCTCGCATCTTGATTGCGGCTCATGACAATCACTGCTTGGCCGATTGCTTAATCATTGCCTCGGGATTAGAGATTCAGGATCCGCGTTTGCGACCTGCCGAGAAACAAGCGGCTGCGGACGAAGCCCACGGAATATTTCAGCACGCGGCCAGCGACTACGGTAGTCTGCTGCTGCTATGGGATTTCTATCACCATCTGAAGTCAACGCTCAGTAGGTCTAAACTGGAAAAGGCTTGCCAGCAACGTTTCCTCTCGACCGCTCGCTTTCGCGAATGGCTGGATGTGCATCACCAGTTAGAACGCTTGACGGAACTGCACGGGATGAAGATCGGTCCGCGACGATGGCTTCCCAAGCCCGCGGTCCAGTTAGCTGCCGAATCAGCGAACGCACGTGAGAACAGATCGTCACAGGTCAAGCACCGTGACGCAGAGCCAAAGAATCCTTTCAAAGAAGAAGTCGAACGACTGCTGCGAGATTCCGATTATCAATCGATCCACTGCTCGATGTTAGCTGGCTTGTTGTCCGGTATCGCCATGCGTCGTGAGGATGGGCGTTACTGGGCGGCGAATCGTTTGGAAGTTCAAATGTGGCCTGGCAGCGGCGTCAAACAAGCGGCGCCCCGTTGGATCGTGGCCACTGAACTGGTTGAAACCTCCCAACGTTATGCTCGCAACGTTGCGGCCATCGAAGCATTTTGGCTAAGCGACTTGGCGCAGCACTTGATCAAGTACTCTTATGACTCTCCGCACTTCAGCAGCAAGACTGGGCAAGCGATGATTCATCGCAAAGCTCACCTCTTCGGCCTACCTGCTCTGCCCGCCGATCGAATTGCGCTGTCGCCGATTGATCCGGTCACTGCCAGGCAATTGCTGATCGATGAAGGGATCGTCAATGGGCAATTAAAGACCCGGGCACGGTTTGTCTCGGACAATCTCAAGTTGCTGGAAGAACTGGAAGAATTCGCGCATCGTTCGCGCCGCCAGCATTTGATTTTGGATCGTTTTCAACTGGAAGCGTTCTATCATCAGCGGATTCCCTTGGAGATTACGGACCGCAATCTATTAGAACAATGGGATCGTAGCCTGGATTCGGAATCGCAAGCAGACGCGTCTCCGTATCTGCGTCACAGCGAGCTGGTCAGGTCATTGAATCGCCAGGAGATCCTCAATGCCTTCCCAGAATCATTGAATGTGGGCGGCGCGAATGTCCCCGTTACATATCAATACGCCCCTGGAACGGAGAACGATGGTATTACCGCCTTCATTCCCGAATCGGCAATTGCTCAAATCTCCGAAGATCGTATTGGATGGTTAGTGCCTGGTTTGCTTCGTGACCGAGTGCAAGGATTGATCAAATCGCTGCCAAAACGATTGCGCCGCAATCTGAGCCCTGCTCCGGATGCGGCCGAAAAAATCGCCCGCCAAATGTTGGAGCAGCAGACGCCCTCGGCTTCCTTTTGGGTTGTGCTCTGCCGCATCGCGTCGGAGTTGGCTGGAGAGAAAATCGAGCGGCAGGACTTTCAGCCCGATAAACTAGATGAGTATCTCAATCTGCAAATTGCCGTGGTCGCACCGGATGGCAAAGTCACCAAGACCACACGCGATGTCGCTGCGCTGCGAGCAACCGTCCATGCCCCACAGCGATCTGCGGCCGTTGCAAGCAGCTTTAAGTTGACAGAGCAGCCTTGGTATCGTACGGGATTGAAGGATTTCGCCGTCGAAGCCCTGCCGGAAAAAATCGTGGTCGAGCAGTCAGGCAGCACCCTCACGCTCTACCCAACTTTCGACATCGCTGGCGATGCGGTCGATGTGGCTGTCGTCGATCATCCCGAGGCTGCCGCGATACAATTGCGGCTGGGCGTTACTCAATTGTTGACGCAGGTTTTTCACCGTGATGTGCAGAGCCAAGTTCGGCATTTACCGGGCCTGCGTGAGGTAAAGCTGAATCTTGGGCGGCGTTTGGCCACTCCCGATTTGGAACGCGGCTTGGCCTGGCTGCTTGTCGATCTTGCGCTGATTCACAAGCAACCGGCGGTGCGTACCAAAGAAGATTTTGAATTGCGGAAGGTCCGTGCCTTTGAACGCATCTCGATGGCGGCCGCTGACGTTGGGCGTTGGCTACCTAAACTTGCCGAATCCTATCAGGCGGCAGCATTACAGTGGGAAGGCAGCAAGCTTTACGCGGCCGCCCAGGAGGATATCCAGCGACAGCTTTCTTGGATGCTGCAGCCACAATTCTTAACAATACACCCCTGGGAATTGCTACGCGAGTTTCCACGCTATTTTGCAGCGATAGAACATCGCATTCGAAAAATAAATTCCGGAGGGCTGGCCGCAGACCAGAAAGCCACTCAATCGCTCGTCACATTCCAGCAGTTCTTTGAACAGAAGCTGCAAAACCACCAATCGATTGTGGCTGCCGACCAACCCTTGCAAGTTCATCAAGGGCGCTTGCTGCGGGATCTCGCCGAATTGGCGTTGATGTTGCAAGAGTTCCGCGTGTCATTGTTCGCTCAACAACTCGGAACCATCATCAGCGTTTCGGCCAAACGCTTGGAGAAGCTTTGCGAGAAAATCGCGTGAACTTCTGCCGCACCGCAGCGTCTGATCTTGATTCAGTCATCAAATTCAACGACGTCTTTCGGTTTGGGCTTTGGCTATCGCCGTTTACAGCGCATAGTGAAAGGAACAATACCGCGCTATCTATCTTGCCCCAATGATCATGCAGACACTGGAAGTCGAACCACGGACGCCTGTGAGCGTCCCACGCAAAATGCCTCCCGCTGAACGTTCTACCAACAAACTAGAGCACAACCTGCGCTCGTCGACGTTGGATGGGACATATTACGGGGGCATGGTCGGTTTTGGCGAAAACTACTTTTCTGCGTTCGCGCTGGCGGTTGGTTTAGGGCAAGTCACGGCGGGGTTGGTGACCAGTTTGCCAATCCTGTGCGGCGGTATCTCGCAATTGATCGCTTTGCGTTTACTGCGCTCCGGTGGTTCGTATCGAAAGACCATCTTGCTGTTTGTGGGTATCCAAGCACTCGCATTTGTACCGCTGATTATCGCGGCAGCCGTGGGCAGTATTCCAGCGTGGCTGTTTTATGTGACGGTATCGATTTATTGGGCAGGCGGAATGGCCTCCGCACCTGGCTGGAATGCTTGGATTTCGCAGATCGTGCCTGGTAAAATCCGTCCCCGCTACTTTGCCAAACGGACTCGGTTTACCCAGCTAGCAACGCTCAGTTCATTTTTGATCGGTGGGATTCTTCTGGAGCAACTGACGCGTGTTGAGCTGCGATTGATCGGGTTCATGCTGCTGTTCTCGTTTGCGTTTGCCTCGCGCTTGGCAAGTGTTTGGTATCTGATTCAGCATAAGACCACGGCAGCCATCGATAGGGCTCATTTTGACGGCGTGAGTACTAAAGAAGCTTGGGTCGCGTTGGATACGTCGTCCAAGAAACTGATCTTCTATTTGATCATGCTGACCGCTTCACTGCAGATTTCAGGTCCATTTTTCGCACCTTATATGTTGGTGCAATTGCAGTTTACATATCCGCACTTTGTGGCGATCGTGGCTTGCGCCTTTGTGACACGTATCTGTACCTTGCACTACTGGGGGTTGTATGCAAAACGTTGGGGGACGCAAAGGTTATTGTGGACCGCTGGTATAGCGATTATTCCGCTGGCTCCGCTGTGGATCATCTCCCCCAACTTTTGGTGGATCTTAGGCGTGCAGGCTCTGGCAGGTGTTGCATGGGCAGGCTTTGAACTTGCGATGCTGTTGGTGTTCTTCGAAGCGATTCCGTTAGCCCGCCGAGCTCAGATATTGACGCTTTACAACTTTGGAAACTCGGTGGCTTGGTTTGTGGGAGCTGCCTTCGGTGGTTGGTGCATTGATATGTTGGGTAAGACGCCAGGCGCTTATCATGCTGCGTTTGCAATCACGGCCGTGGCGCGGTTGGCATGTTTTGTTTGGGCCTACTACAGCATCGGCTCACCGCGTTCGCTGCGTCATCGCTTCAAGGATTTGGAAGCGGAAGTGGGTAGTGTGCATGTTGCCCCAGAGACGCCGATCAATGTTCGTGCGCCGTTGATTACGAGCGTAGAAGCATCGACAGAAAGCGAAATGCCAACTGATAAAGGTTAGCTGATAATGTCGTTTAACCCACTGGCGGCGGCATTGTCTATAACCCAAGTGACTCGCCGCGAAACTGGCTGGATGCCTTGGGCTGGGTATAGAGCCACGTTGGTCGGCTCAGTCCAAATCTGTCGTAGTGCAGGCGTCTTGGAAGCGCCGCAAACCAAAAAGTAGACCTGTGAGGCTCGGTTCAGTGCAGCGTATGTCAGCGTCACGCGCCAGGTATTGAGCTTATCGACCCAATTCTCAACAACCCAGCGATCTTCAACATTCAGGGCTTCGGTTTCCGGAAACAGCGATGCGGTGTGAGCGTCGTCGCCGATGCCCAACAGCACCACGTCCAGAAAGGAACTAGGTTCATTGGCAATCAGATTCTTCAGGAATTTATCGTACGCCGCGGCAGCTTCGGGGGCGGGCAGATCTCCGGTGGGAATGCGATGGACCTGTGGTCGCTGGGGTTCAGGCAAGTGATCTAGCAACGCTTGCTTAACCATCCGGAAATTGCTGTCGTCATGGTCGGCGGCCACATTGCGTTCGTCGCCCCACAGGAGGTTGACGCGGGACCAATCGAGAGAATTGGGTGGGAGTTTCGCTAGCCTTTCATAAAGCAATTTCGGGGTCGAGCCACCGGCCAAAACGATATTGCATTGGCGTCTGGCCAGGGTTGATAGGTGAATCGCTTCGACAATTTGCTCTTCTACGTATTTTGCGCAAGCTTCCGGGGTTTCTTGGACGATAACTTTCACTGTCGATGGCCTGTGGAAAAAATAGTCGGGATAGTTGGGTTCAAGCCAGATTTATCTTGCTGCGACGAAATCAACAGGACTATAAACCACCTGATTCCAAAGCTGGAAGCGTGGTCACGTCGCGGATTGCTAGATATTTAGCTGTCTAAGTTGGCGTATTAGAACCCAATAGCTGCTGAACTCAACCCAAATGCATCACTTATCCCAATTGAAATACTCAAAACTGGTCAGAAGTGTGGCATGTTGCACGCTTGTCGGAATGACTTCACTTCAACCAAGTTCGGTTGCCCAAGCGCAGCAATCGATTGCCGCTGGAATACCGGCGTTGGAAGCGGGTTATGTTAAATTTGAGGGCGCGGAGAACGAAGTTGAATTCACCCCTGGCCGTTTGGTAGCAGTGGTGGGGGAAGAGCACGTGCTGGCTGGTGAAGTCCTGTCGATGTTCGAACTCAAGCTGGCGGAGATGGCTGACAATGCCCCGCCCAGCCAAGTAGCCGCGATGCGGAATAAGTTTTTTCGCCAGGCACTGGTTGAAGTCATCAAAATGAAGATGTTCTCGCAGCAATTCTTTATCCAAATGGCGGCCAACAAACCGGTCAACGATCGCAAAGACGCGCGGCAACAAATCGCAATCCAAGTCAACAAAGCGTTCTACGAATCCTATGTGCCTATTCTTCTGAAGCAGTACAAAGCGGCCAACGAAGTGGAACTGGATCAAATCTTGCGGTCCAAACGTTCCTCGCTGGAAGGTCAAAAGCTAACCTTCATGGACAGCGTACTGGCAGATGAATACGTCAAAAGCAAAATACCAGACAAGGTCCGCATCGATGTGCTTGAGATCCGTGACCGCTATGAACAAGAGCTAGATCAATGGCAACGGCCTGCTCGTGTGCGCTTTCAGAAAATGAGTGTGCTGTTTAGCAAGTTTCCGGACAAGGCGGCAGCTTATCGCGAAATGGAAAGCATGTTCGAAGAAGTGCGTACGGGGGGGGCGAATTTCGCCAGTGTTGCTAAACGACGTTCGCAAGCGAGCAATGCGGAAGAAGGCGGCTACTTTGACTGGACTAGCCAAGGGGTCTTGCGCAGCCAAGCGGTCGAGACAGCCATTTTCACGATTCCGCCAAATCGACTAAGCCAAATCATCGAGGATGATCTCGGGTACCATGTCGTTGTGGTGTTGGAACGTGAGGAAGCGCATGTGCTGCCGTTTGCCGAGGCGTCCGAGGAGATTCGCAAGAAACTCAACGAAGAAAAACGCGACTCGATGCGCAAGAAGCTTTTTGCCGATCTGCAGAAGAAAACTAACGTCTGGACTTTGTGGCCTCAAGATTGGCCCAATGCCCGTCCGCTCAATGATTATTTGGGCATCCCGGCCGAGTAAGGTCTCCAGTAATCTTGCTAAACCAGGTTCGATTGGGAATTTTATCGCCTGGAACCTCGGCGGCGGAAAGCCGCTGTTTGTTGAGTGCGGATGATGGTTTGCAGAAAATCCTTCGCAACCGTTATACGTTCTACAACTCATCCATGGAGGCCAGCGATTGAGTTTTTGCCCGCAAATGGTTGCTCAATACTTATCGCCGCCGTCTAGATTTCTCGATGATCTATTGCAGTGAGGGTTAGCGATCGTCTACTGTTGCCCTCGCCGCTGGACCAGGCGGTGTTTGCCTTAGCACGGAAGGAAACGGCAGAGTTATGAAACGAGTGTGGAATCTTTTGAATACAACGGCAGTCGCATTAGCATTATCCGCACTGGCCTGCGTTAACCTTCATGCACAAACACCTGGAAACGCCACCGAGCCAGTTTTTCGTCTGAGCAAGAATGAGCCGCTTTCACCAGGGTTTGCCCAGCCGCATCCACTGGATCCTGCGATCCAATTGGCCGAGCAGAGCTTGGTTCACATGCGATCGACGGTGAAGGACTACACCGCGATTCTGATCAAGCGAGAACTGATTGACGGACAGCTTGGCGATTACGAATACATGTTCGCTAAGATCCGCAATCGCGATGTTCAAAACGGACAGATTGCCACGCCATTCAGCGTGTATTTAACATTCCTTAAGCCTGCGACTGTCAAAGGCCGCGAAGTATTGTTCGTCGAAAATGCGAATGAAGGTAAAGTCATCGCACATGAAGGCGGCATGAAACGCATGTTGGGGACACACACGTTAGAACCCAACGGCTGGCTAGCGATGAAGGGTCAGCGTTACCCAATCACCGACATCGGTATTGAAAACCTGCTTACCAAGTTGATTGAGCGAGGTGAACGCGATCGAAAGCATGGCGATTGCAAGGTTGAGTTCTTGCAAGGTGCAAAAGTCAGCGGGCGTGATTGCCGCGTCATTCAAGTGACTCACCCAGCGAAGGCTGGTCCGTTCGACTTCCATATTGCCCAAATCTTTATGGATGAAGAACTGCAAATCCCTGTGCGTTACGCGGCGTACGATTGGCCCAAAACGCCAGGAGCTGAACCACAAGTCATTGAAGAGTACACCTATCAGAACATCAAGGTGAACGTTGGTTTGACTGACGCAGACTTCGATCCCAAGAACGCTCAATACAGCTTCCACAAATAAGTGGAAAGGTGGCACGTTCTAACTTCAAAACTGATTCGCCAATGAGGCATGCTCATTGGTGTCTTGAAAACGGGTGTGGGGTATAAGCGACCCTTACGCCTTCTTCCAGTGCTCGAACCGCGTTGGATATTGATTCTGAGGGTCCATCGGTACGTACTCCGTGGCCCGAAGTTCCCAGCCATGGAAATCAAAGGCTGGCAAGTACGTGTCTCCCACGACATCCGCTAGCACTCGGGTCAAAAATATTTCGGTGGCGAGCGGTAAGAATTGTTGAAAGATAGCAGCACCACCAATCACAAACAGTGGGTCTTCTTTCTGTCTGGTGCGAAGGATCTCGTCCATTGACGTTGCGACCTGTACGTCCGCATGCTCGACGCTCCATGCGGTTTGACGAGTTAGCACGACCGACTTTCGACCAGGTAGCACTTTGGGTAACGACTCGAAGGTCTTTCTGCCCATCACGATGGTGTGTCCCATCGTCAAACGCTTGAAACGTTGCAGGTCGCTGCGCAGTCGCCATGGTAGATCGTTGTTGTTGCCGATCACTTGATTTTGCGACACCGCGACAATGAAGCAAATTCGGTTCTTTTCTGAAATGGACATTAAACGGCTACGGGGGCTGCGATGTGGGGATGAGGGTCGTAATTGGTCAGCTCGAAGTCTTCGAATTGAAAATCGACAATGCTGTTGGGGACACGCAAGATTTGAAAGCTAGGTAATCCCCGGGGGGCCCGCGTGAGTTGCAATTGAGCTTGATCAAAATGGTTGGAGTACAGATGAGCGTCCCCCAATGTGTGGATGAACTCTCCTGGTTGCAAGCCGGTGGTTGCCGCCATCATCATCGTGAGCATGGCATAGGAAGCAATATTGAAAGGGACACCTAAGAAAACATCCGCGCTGCGTTGGTACAGTTGGCAACTCAAGCGTCCGCGAGCGACGTAAAATTGAAAGAGCAAATGGCAGGGAGGCAAAGCCATCTGCTGAATATCCGCCACATTCCACGCACTAACGATCAACCGGCGTGAATCAGGCGTCTGACGGATCGCTTGTTCGACTTGCACGATTTGGTCCACGGTTCGACCGTCGGCACACTGCCAGGATCGCCACTGCTTCCCGTAGACGGGCCCTAGTTCGCCCTGCTCATCGGCCCACTCGTCCCAGATACTGACTTTGTTTTCGCGCAGATACGCGATATTGGTGTCGCCTTTGAGGAACCACAGTAACTCGTGCAGGATACTGCGAACGTGCAGTTTCTTCGTCGTCAAAAGGGGAAAGCCCAGGCTTAAATCAAATCGCATCTGCCTGCCAAAGACCGACCGTGTCCCGGTCCCGGTGCGATCGGACTTGTCGACGCCATTTTGTAAGATGTCACTTAACAGATCGTGGTACTGTTGCATGAGAGGTGTTTTATTCCATCATGGAGGTTAAAGGGAAATGGACTTAGCCAATCTTTTCGACGACATGAAACCAAGTCCAATGCCGATCGGAGGTCGCTGCCAGATAGGTCGGCTTCATTCCGGCATCGGTAATCAGTTGGCGCACTTCCTCAAGCGTTAGGGATGCATGCAAGCTTTGCCGAAAAAGCTGTTGTGCCAGTGGAGTTTCATCGCCACAGTGCAACTGGACCAGCGACTCGACCGCTGCAGGCGAGTCTGGCCGCAGTAAGTCTCGCACGAAAATACAGCCACCGGCACGAGGTAGGCGACCGCACAACCGAAAAAAACTCGCTGGATTCGCTAAATGATGGACGATCGAATTGGAGATGACCGCGTCGAAAAACTGATCCGCAAATCCCAAAGTGTTGACGTCGCCGTGATGCAATTGGATGCGTTCGCGACACCCCGCGACCTCGATCCGATACTTCGCCAGTTCGAGCATAGAAATCGAAGCGTCGACCGCCATGACGCGGACTTTCGGGACTCTGGCACACAATTCGATCGGAATCAAAGCCGTGCCGGTGCCCAGGTCGCAGATGTCTTCGCCCAGCGAAATTCCGGCTCGATTGCACTGGACCAATAGGTCGGAGACGAACTGGGTATTCACCTGACTATGGTCCATTTGATCATAGCAATCGGCGTCCTCCCACTGGGACATTATTTCCGGTTCAAGTTCACGCTGCAGCATCGGTCCGTAATTTCGCTTTTGTTTTGAAGGAATTCGCTTATGCTATGAGCTTTTCCTGGTCTCTTTGCACCGCGATCACTTGGAATGCACAGTTTACCGATACTTCCGGCAGTTGAACAACGACCGAACCGCAATTTAGCAGGCGCCGCTGACAGTTCGGCCGCCAAGGGCACTTACAGCTTCATTTCTTTGGGCTGCCCGAAAAATTTGGTCGACAGCGAGCAGATGCTGGGACTTCTGCACCAAGATGGCTACCAGATGGTCGACGCGCCGGATAATTGCGATTTTGTCGTCATCAACACCTGTGGCTTTATCGATTCGGCTCGCAAGGAATCGATGCAAACAATCGACCAAATGCTGGACCTGAAACGTCAGGGGAAGATTCGCGGGGTCTTGGTCACTGGGTGTTTGGCCGAACGCAACCGCGAGCAACTGCTGGAACAACGGCCAGAAATCGATGGCTTGGTTGGCGTATTCGGACGCGATGAAATAGTCTCGCTGGCCGATTCCTTTATCCATGGACTAAAAGAACAAAGGACGATTTTCCGTCCAGCTCCGATTCGAGCCCTGGCCGACGAGGTACGTTTGCCGGCCACTCCTCGCCATTTTGCCTACTTGAAGATCTCAGAAGGCTGTGACCGATTGTGTACCTTCTGTGCGATTCCGAAGATGCGAGGCAAGCACGCCAGCAAACCGATGGATTCCGTGCTCCGCGAGGCGCGAGCGTTGGCCGATCGAGGCGTCCGCGAGTTGGTGATTGTCGCGCAGGACACGACCTATTACGGCATCGACATGTACGGCGAACCACGCCTGAACGAACTGCTGCAGGAACTTAACAAGATCGACGGTATCGATTGGATTCGATTGATGTACTTCTATCCGATGTACATTGATGATCGCTTGATTGAAACGATTGCAAGTTCGGAGCGAATCCTACCTTACATCGATATTCCTCTGCAGCACTACAATGACACGATGCTTAAACGCATGTCGCGACGAGTGACGAGCGATCAGATTTCAGAATTGATTGGTCGTTTGCGAACAGGTATTCCTTCGTTAGTACTGCGTACCACCATGATTGTTGGCTTCCCGGGCGAAACCGACGAACAATACCAGGATTTAGAAGATTTTGTCGCGACGGCAAACTTCGAGCGATTGGGCGTCTTTCCATACTCGTTTGAACCCGATACACCGGCGGCTAAACTACCTGATCATTTGCCTCAGCGAATCAAAAATGAGCGTCAAAAGGCATTGATGGCTGTCCAACAACAAGCAGGGTTCGCATGGGCTCAGGCCCAGGCTGGTCAGCAGTTGGATGTCATTATCGACAAGATTTTGGACGCCGAACAAAACGTTGGGATTGGCCGAACGTTTGCCGACGCCCCAGATGTAGACGCGGTGGTTTACTTAACCGGGGAACCGGAGCGAGCGCTTACCGTGGGAGAAATGTACCGGTCAGAGATTGTTGGCAGTAAAGGTTATGATTTGATTGCCGCTGCACTCCATCCCTGTTCACGAAAGTGATTTGAGGTTTAATAACCATTCATCATCGGCAACGATGACCGCTGGGCAACCAGTCCTCAAGTCAACCGCCGCTGTTGTACGCAGATAAACGTGCAGGATCCTTATGCTTCAGACAAAAAAGATGGCCACCACGGTTTGGAATGTACCGAATTCGCTATCGACTGCACGATTGGTATTGGCCTGCATCGTGTTTGGCTTGATCGAGTATCAGGCATTTATGGCAGCGATGATTTGTTTCTTGATCGCTGCGACCACCGATTGGATCGATGGCTGGTATGCTCGAAAGTACCAGCAAGTTACCAAGTTGGGGCGAATTTTGGATCCCTTTGTCGATAAAGTGATCATCATTGGCACCATGATCGCCTTGTGTGCTCAACCCAACGCAGGGCTTGCACCGTGGATGGTGACCGTAGTGGCAGCTCGAGAACTACTCGTAACGTCGCTGCGAGGTTTGGTGGAAGGAGCCGGGGGGGATTTTTCCGCAAAGCAACTTGGTAAATGGAAAATGCTGTTGCAGTGCGCGGCGATCGTCGCCGTATTTCTGTCGTTGATGACATCCGCAATCCCATTATGGCTGTACTGGACACGCGCGGTTTTGGTCTGGGGAGCGATACTGTTGACCATCCTTTCAGGTTTGGAATATGTATTGATGGTCATTAGAGCCTCGCGAATTCCGGTTGAGTGAGGTTGTCGATGGAATCGCGGAAAGTGTCATTGCCCGACTTGGTTCCTGTGCCCTGCCCTTGCGGACTGGCTCGACGAGCTTTCGCTGACCAAGCCCATTTTCCCGGCACCGTGCATCTGACGCAGATCACCGCCGATGCCGTAGCGCACTATCACCAAACGCACACGGAAATTTACATCATCATTGAATGCCAAACCAACGCGGCGATCGAATTGGATGGTCAGTTGCATTCCGTAAAGCCGCTGGATGCCATTTTAATTCCGCCGGGTGTGAAGCATCGAGCGGTGGGGGAGATGAAGGTCGTCATCCTTTGCTCGCCTGCCTTTGATGAGAGCGACGAGCACTTTTAAGTTTAACGGGAAAGTGAACAACAGCATGGATGCGTTCCGATTGCTTGATTGGCTCTCTGAATGCGACGGCGAGTCGATTTGGAGTCTAGAGTACTGTAAACAACGAGGTTTACCGGACTATCTAATTGACGCATTAGAAGATGCGTACGAAAGTAGTTTTTCCGATCACGCTCAAACCATTTTTTACCAAGACAAACCCGTGAATCAGTTCGAGGGGGTACGAGACGTCGATCTTGCCATTTGGATCGGTAAGCAACTGCGAGTCGATGTGGCAGGAATTTTAGCCCGGCACCTGACTCGAGCTGCAGTGGTGCAAGCTATTAAAGAAGCGTTTGAAGAGGGCTGACCTTGCAGGGCATTAATTGTCATGGCTAGCGCCGAACTTTGGCCGCTGCCGCAACGGCAAGCTGATCGCAACGCTCGTTTTCGGGATGTCCACTGTGGCCAGCGACGTGATGATAAACCATTTGATGTTTCGAAATTAATTGATCTAGCTGCTTCCACAAATCAACGTTCTTCACCGGCTCTTGCCCCTTGGGTGTTCGACGCACCCAGTTGTTCTTCTTCCAGCCTTTAATCCACGACTTGAGTCCATCCAAAACATATTTGCTATCCGAGTAGAGTTCGACACGGCAAGGCCTCGCAAGCGCTGAAAGTCCCATGACCACAGCCGTCATCTCCATGCGGTTATTCGTCGTTTCTCGTTCGCCACCGCTGTCCTCGCGCTCTTTCCCGGTTGGACCATCGCGTAATACGTAAGCCCAACCGCCCGGCCCTGGGTTGCCGCTGCAAGCCCCGTCAGTGTAAAGCTGAATGGTTCGCAATTCGCTGGTAGATTTCGTCATGAAGGGTAGCTGTTTGAGATTTGATTGTCTGAATTGAGTTCGCCATTGTGTAACAAAATCCAGTGTTGCCAAGCACGGCGTCCATTATTCCCACGCGATCCCAACCGGAGATGGAAATGAGTAGAATTTAGGTCCGGTTAACTGAGTGGCATACTGGTAGGCCGTACGGCTAGAGCGATTGGTCCAAGAGTACAACATCATGATTATTTTTGGCTGGCAAACACGCGGAAAAGTCTCGCACGTCCATCACAGCAATTGCCCCGTCTGTCAGACTAGTCGAGATATCCAGTTCCAGACCAACAAGGTTTGGTTCACGCTGTTCTTCATTCCGATATTCCCAGTTAAAACAACTAGTTGTCAGAACGTTTGTTCGCATTGCGGCAGCATTTTTGTTGCTCCTACCAGCGATCCAAACTCTCCTGCGCCTAGTCTCTATTTCAACGGCGCACAGCAACCCGTATCGCAAACATCTTCGACTGCAATTGTTGCCTTCATTTTGGCGGTTCTGTCACCGGCGTTGATCTGCTTGTGCTACAGTTCGATTCCCGCATCAATCGTTGCCATTGTGCTGGGCCATCTAACTCTTAGCAAGATCGCGAAATCCGATGGTCGCCTGGACGGACGAGGTTTGTCGATCGCATCGTTAGCGATCGCTTATCCGGTGCTCTTAGGTTCTATCGTTTTGGTGGGATCATCGTTGGTGATGGTATATCAGCGTGGCACATCTCAAGAAATGAACTCATCAGAAGCGAGGCTGACCGATTCTGATGGCTTTCCGGTTGATGCAGATGCCGACGCCAAGCTTCGCTTTCAAAACGCGGAACGCCAGATCTTAGCTCTGCAAGGGGGCTCGCCCGGCCGGGGCAACAGCCCAGAAGCGATTCGAATAGCCGAATCGTTTTCCGAGATGATGCTGGATGTTCGAGAGTCCGCGTTCTCGAAAGGCAAGAAGCCATTGTTTCAATTGACAAGCGGACAGTTCATCACCTATGTAGAACTGCATGAGGATCGAGCTCTGTTTCTGGTCCATGTTCCAGAGTATCGGAAATTCTCCAAGGAGGCGAAGGAGCAGTTGGCTCAGTTCGCATGGACCGTCGCTCAGTTAACAGTAAAAGATTCGTTGCCAGAAGATGCAGACTTGGCCGTAGCCTTAAAAGGCACCGTGATGTATGGCGACATTATGACTGGCTACGTTACGAAGTATCAGGAACTGCAAGACCACTATCGCTTAAGAAAGAAGGAGGACTTGCTGGCGTTCTTTCCCGAGCGAGCGCTTGAACAAAACCCTTTTGAAACTCCTTCCGAACTGCAGCCAGATCTAGTGCGTAGCAGTGAGCCAGTCGCTAGGGATATCTTGAAACCTACGGTGCCGTCACCCAGCGTGACTGTCGAACCGAACTCAACGCAGCCAGCAGTCGGCGATCCTTTCGCAAGTGTCATGGCACCACCTAGCCAAGCCGCGGAACCACCAAATGCGGAAGCGATGTTATCATCGCCACCGGCTATCGAGCCAGCGGATACCGAGCCACCGCAAACTGATCCGACGCCACTGGCACGGCCCACTCGCGAGCGTTTTGAAGCGTTTGAACCGAAGCTGAAGCTTGAGCCCACCGTCAAAGTTCCCCGCAATAGTTGGGGCTATGAATCGCTAGCGTGGAGCCATCACGGGAAGTGGCTAGCGGCAGGTAAGATCGACGATACGCTCACATTGTTTGACGCAAGCAGCGGCGAGACGATCTCGGAAATAAAGAATCTCGATGGCTTGCGTAACTTTACAGCACTCACATTTTCCTTTGATGACAGCCACTTGATTGCAACAACTTACTCCGGCGAAACTGCGATGTTCCAAGTGAACCAGCAAGGTCGCTTGCAGCACGGCGGAGCGATGTACCGCCATGCGAAAGGTGCCCATGTCCTAGCACGCAGCCCTCGTCATCCGTTTGTCGCCAGTGGGGGCAAAGATGGTACGATTGCGTGGCAGACGCTAGCGATTCCTAGCCAAACAAAGCTGCTGCAACATTTCAAACGCGAACCCTTGGCGATTTGGTTGCCCAACGAAGGTACCACTGCGTTGGCGATCAATGGCGAGAAGCTAATTCAATTTTCGCTGCGCGATGCGTCAATCGTGGCAGAGCAAGATGTGGGAGCGCGCAGTGCTCGGTCCGCATGCTTTAGTCCCGATGGCAGCCAGTGCGTGCTGGCGGAGTATCAGGATATCTACTGGATGGATTGCAGGACGCTAAAACCTGCTTCCAAGATTTATAACGTAAAGCCTGATCGCTTGACGGACCTCGTTTTTCATCCCAACAATCGCTGGCTCGCCGTATCCGGACGCGGCAATGTTTTATTGTTGGACGTCCTGCAGCGCGAGCCGCTAGCCAGAGTGGTCTTCGACTCGACGATGACCGTTAAAGCGCTCCAGTTCGCCCGCGACGGGAATCGATTGGCGGTTTCGTTCCAAAGCTCGGATGCGAATATCCATATTTTTGAGCTTCAGAAGCCTTGATAGCGGCCGACTTGCTGAAGCAGTTAGCCGTTGGTTGCTGTTGCCAGCAGTTGTTGTTCATCCTGCTTAAGCTTGCGATCAAAAATGAAGGTGCCGAATGGATACAACGAAGCAAAAATCGCTTCGGCAACCTTCAGCTTGGGCCACTGCCGCTTAAAGGCGACCCAGAACACGGCGGCAACGAACATCACGAATAACACACCGTGCAGCATGCCCACGATCTTGACCGCCATGGGCTGGCCTGCCAAATATTTCAAGGGCATGGCAACTCCGAGCAGCGCGAGGTAGGAGACGCCTTCTGCCAGTCCAATCACCCGAAGCCAACGAATTGAGTTTAAAAGCATCGTGTCCAACCCGAATTAATGACGTGAAAAGTTCAGTGCTAGGCTTTGTCGCCAGAGCCCCAGACCCTCTTTAGCGTGAGTCCTATGGCGAGCAGTTATAGCCAGAATAGGAAGCCTCGCCAAATCTGGTTGCGGATTTGGTGGATGCTGCTTGCTGCGTCAAAGCGACGCAGGATCAATCGGATCAATCTGCCGCCGAGATTGTAACTATTGGCAGACTTGAGGCTCGGTATATTATACATCGGCCACTATGATTCGTTTCGGGGCTTCACATGACGCATTTTTGGGTTAATCTCGAACCGCAACGATATTGGTTTTCCTGCCTTGTTTCCTTCTGAATTTTATCTCGCTATGAAAAGATTGTTATCTGTACTCCTAGTAGGTTTTCTCTCCTGCACGACGAGCCAAGCCGAAACGCTGGACCTAAGCAATCCTGCCACTCATCTGGGGATCGCTAAGGGTGACCAATTGACGTTGGATGAGGTTCGAGCTTACCTGTCCGACGAATCGAACCACCGGCCATTAGAAGTGGTTTTGCCAGTTGGGTTGGATGCGGGCAAGCAGTCGGTTTATATCCCAGAGGATAATCCGTTGACCAAAGCGAAAATCGAGTTGGGGCGACAGTTATATTTTGATCGCCGGTTGTCCTCCGACGGTACGGTATCTTGTGCTGATTGCCATCACCCAGATTCTGGGTACGCTAAAGAAACACAGTTTGGTGTTGGTGTGCGCGACCAAACCGGAAATCGCAATTCGCCGACTTCATATAATCGTATCTTGAGTAAGGCTCAATTTTGGGATGGAAGAGCCGACTCCTTGGAAGCTCAAGCCGTTGGCCCCATTGCGAATCCGATTGAAATGGGGAACACGCACGAGAAAGCAGTCATGATGTTGGCTAGCAACCCTGTGTACAAGGTGCAGTTCGAAAAGGTTTTCGGACGCGACGTGAACATCGATGATGTTGGCCGAGCGATTGCGGCTTTCGAACGCACAATTGTGACGGGTGCAGCTCCCTACGATTATTTTGAAGCGCTGCGCCGCTTTGAAGAACAATTCGCAGACGACATCGAAGATTTGGAGGCGTTGAAAGAGGACGATCAAGAGTTGTACGACAGGTACGTGGCATTGAAGAAAGCATCGGACGCTAATCCGATGAGCGAATCGGCCAAGCGAGGTCGTGAGCTGTTCTTTACCGCCCGTGCTAACTGTGCCGCATGCCATGTCGGACCGAACTTTACCGACGAACTCTATCACAACCTTGGCGTTGGCATGAATCAACCGGAACCCGATTTGGGACGTTACACACAGACCAAAGAGGAAAAAGACAAGGGCGCATTCAAGACCCCAACACTTCGGAATGTGGCATTGACACCCCCTTATATGCACGATGGGTCACAGAAGACTTTGGAAGAAGTTGTCGAGTGGTATGATATCGGAGGCCATGCCAATCCATGGCTGAGTGACAAGATGAAACCGATCAAGATGACCGCTCAAGAGAAAGCCGACTTGGTCGAATTCATGAAGGCTTTGACGGGCTCATTTGCACCGGTCGAACAGGGCAAGTTGCCTTGATCAAGCAACTGCTAGGAAGTCAACTCGCGCAATCGTCCGTAGGCCGGTAACGAGTAAAGCCGACTCCAAAAGCCGGAACATCGGTCGCTTAATTTCGATCAACATCACTAACCCAATCGGACATTGATCGATTGGCTTTACGCTGTTCCGGCAAGAACAAGAGCGACCATGCTGCCGCCTACGAAGAAACGCGATGCGAAGCCCGCGCGGTCGAACGGTATCTCCGTAGGCCGGTAACGAGTAAAGCCAACGCCAAAAGCCGGAGCATCGGTCGCTTAATTTCGATCAACATCACTAACCCAATCGGACATTGATCGATTGGCTTTACGCTGTTCCGGCAAGTAAAAGAGCGACCTTGCTGCCGCCTACGGATCGCGACGCAACTGCAGATTTGTGTCAGCCGAGTATTTCGCGAACCATTCCAGCCAAGCTTGACGATCGTAGCCTAGGTCCGCATCGGTAATCGAATTTAACGCACCCAAGACACTGTTGTTTCGACTCTGTCTTTCCACGCGTTGCTTTTTCGACTGAGGCGAAAAATTCATCGCGCCATTGTTTTGAAACGCCACATTCGTGTTGGTGTCAGGGCCAACTTCTACAATATGCTTGGTTACCAACACATCGATTAATCTGGGGATGCAACGCTCGTCACCGATTATGCCCAGCACTTCGGCGGCGCGATTAATCGTTTCAGGACGATCCTTGTCTGGACTGCTGTTGCTCAAGTATTGAAGCAATTGCTGGATCGCGACTTCAGATCGATTGGCCAACAAGTAATCAACGCAGCGATCGCGAACTTGCATGCTATCATCACGTACCATGATTTTAATCACGGCGGTGGTAAGGGATTTGGCATCCAATCGCATGATGACGTCCAGCAGAAACAATCGCCGTTTCTCATCGGGCTCGTCCTCCATGAGTTTTACTAAGTGAGGCAACGCCGCGGCCTCGCGTAGGTCAGCGAAGAACCGCTGAGCTTCCTCCGCTCGACGCCCCGTCGAATTCAATTCGCGAAGACTTGAATCGATCTTACGTTTCATCTCGGAAGCGGACCGCTTGCGTTCTTCGAGTACCGTCGCAATGGCAAGATCTTGGGGGGTGCGCCAACGGATGCCATCGCGCACCATCCCTTTGGCTTTCCAATACCGTTCGCTGGGCACCCAACCACCGGACGTTTGGTTGTAGTTCAATACCCGCCACGCACTGCGATTGCTTGGGTCCAGTTCGACGATGCGTTGGTAATGCGCCGCAGCGATGTCGCTCAGTCCTGCTTTGTTGAGAAAATTGACAATGGATTGGTGAGCTTCCAGAGTGTCGGGGGCTACTCCAGCGTTCTTCAAATAAAATTTGGCGGCGTCGTTGGCAACGACCACCGCTTTCACTTGCGACCGAGGCAATGCGATTTGGATTCCGTTTTCTAGCTCCACTTCAGAAATTGCCGTCTTTGGATCTTCAGAAATCTGTTTTCCAACCATGTGGGTGCCGTTGGACAAATAGATTTGGTCCTGAGCGTGACTGGTGATGGGAGCAGCCAGGAATCCGCAGCAGCAAGTCAAAGCGGAAACGGCCGAGCTTCGAACGATATTCATGGTTTTCATGTGTCTGCGAGATGGAAGAGACGACGGGCCAGACCGTGTTATTGTAACTTACGGGGACAGGCAGTGCGAAGGAACTTACGGAAAACCCGGTCGAACTCAAGATTTCAATGGGCCTCAGTGTCGATTGCAGCCCTCTCTGGGGTGCGTCAGCGATAGCCACCATTGGAAATGCGTGTTATCTTGCTGGGAATTCAGGTAACTGTGGGAAACAGTCGGTTTTATAGATGATTACTGGTGGAAAAATGAATATGTATTGTCGTGGAGTGCGAGGCGCAACGACGGTGCCCGAAGATTCCAAAGAGGAGATCTTGAAAGCAACTCGTCAGTTGCTGGCGCTAATGATTCGTATGAATGAAATCGATTCTGCGGATATTGCGAGCGCTACGTTTACTGTCACCAGCGATTTGAAGACCGAGTTTCCTGCATTAGCCGCTCGGCAGTTGGGCTGGTTGGATGTGCCGTTGTTGTGCGGCTACGAGATTTCAGTTCCTGGATCGCTGCCGCGTTGCATCCGTATCTTACTGCTGTGGAATACACCAAAAAGCCAGTCGGAGATTGAACATATCTACGTTCGGGAAGCAGTAAAGTTGCGGCCCGACCTGTCGACTTTGCCTCCGGTAGATTGGGAAGAGTTGGAAGCTTGGATTCAAAGCCAACTGCAGCCGACCAAGTAGACCGCTAGTTTGCAGATGCATCTTTGTCAAAGCCGACACCTAGAACGCAACCAATGCGGCTCGAACGACGGAGCGGTTTACGTGTGAGCATCAATATCCTGCGTCTGCTTTTGGTTGTTCTGTCCCGAGCGGGCATTCAAGCCGCGGCCAACGGCCAGGAAAGTAATCCTTTTCACGCCAGCGGATTTCAGCGGTTTGCAAATCGCACTGGCAGTAGCCCCGGTGGTCACGATGTCGTCGACAACCACCACATGCTTGCCTCTTAATTTCTCGCTGCCGCGGTGACACTGGAAAGCGTTCGCAATGTTGCGTTCTCGTTCAGCACGCAGTAACGTCCCTTGCTTGACACCGAGCTTGGTTCGATCGAGCGCTTTGATCAAAAGCGGTTTCTTGAGCTCATGAGCTACGGCCAAGGCCAAGATCTCCGAAGAGTTATGGCGATGCGTAATGCGTTTCCACCAGTGGTGCGGGACTGAAAGCACATAGTCAGCGTCATCCAGCTTGGCATGTTGGCTGGCTTCGGTTGCCAAGCGTCGGCCAAAATACATGCCAAGCGCTTCCGAATGCGGTTGCTTCATCGCCACGATGGCGTCTTTGATAACTCCCTGATAGACCGCCAAACAATACGTTTGATAAGCGGGCCATTTTCCTTTTTTGCAGTGGATGCAACCGACTCGGTGATTTTGGTGCGCAGGTTGGCTGGCATGCTTGGGAGCTCCGCAGCGTTTGCAGGGGCGGTCAATGATTCCGATGGTCGCTTCACAAGCAGGGCAGACAGCTTGTAACGATGCCGAGGGGCTGTCACAGATTTGACAGATCGGCGGGTAGATCGCCAATCGAATCGATTCTAAAGCCAACGTTGATAGCTTCAGTGCACGCTGCTTGTACTTAGACAGTTGGCTAAGATCGATCTTGTTCATCTTCGCACGTCCCTTTGCCGAGAACCTTTAATGCAAAAAGGCTGACTCACGACGTGAATCAGCCTTGGCAATTTTAACAAACGTTCAGCGAGGCTGCTACCAGCCGAAGACGGCTGATTACTCAGGTTCTTTCGCGTCGATCCATTTCATCAACGAACGTAGTTTGCGGCCAACTTTCTCGATCAAGTGCTCGCGTTGGAGACGGCGAGTCGATTTGAAGAACGGAGCGCCAGCTTTGTTTTCCATAATCCAGTCGCGAGCAAAAGTGCCGTTCTGGATCTCGGTCAAAATCTTCTTCATTTCCTTGCGAGTTTCTTCGGTGACGATTCGCGGTCCGCGAGTGTAATCGCCGTACTCGGCAGTGTTCGACACGCTGTAACGCATGTAGTTCAAGCCACCTTGATAGAAAAGATCGACGATCAGCTTGAGTTCATGCAAGCATTCGAAGTATGCCATTTCGGGCTGATAGCCAGCTTCTACTAAGGTATCGAAGCCAGCACGCACCAATTCGCTCACTCCACCGCACAGAACCACTTGTTCGCCGAAGAGGTCTGTTTCGGTTTCTTCTGCGAAAGTGGTTTGAATAACGCCACCGCGCGTGCCACCGATGCCTTTGGCGTACGCAAGTCCAACAGCTTTGGTCTTTTCGCCCGCATCTTTCCAGAGTGCCAGCAAGCTTGGTACGCCGCCGCCTTTGACATATTCGCTGCGAACCAAGTGCCCAGGGCCTTTGGGGGCAACCAACATGGCTTCGACGCCAGCCGGCGGTTCAACTTGGCCGAAATGCATATTGAAGCCGTGTGAACACATCAAAATGTTGCCTGGCTTCAAGTTCGGCTTGATGTTCTCGCGGTAGATATCGCCCTGGACTTCATCCGGCAGGAGGATATTCACGACGTCAGCTTTGGCGGTAGCATCATCCACGGACATCGGCTGAAAGCCATGGCTGACAGCAAGATCGTAATTCTTGCTGCCTGGGCGTTGTCCGATAATGACGCTGACGCCGCTATCGCGAAGGTTTTGAGCTTGTGCGTGTCCTTGCGAGCCGTAGCCCAGAATCGCTACGGTTTTTCCTTTAAGGGCCCCTAAATCTGCATCGTCGTCGTAATAAATCTTTGCGGACATCAACCTAGTCTCAGTGAGTAAAGTTTGCGGAAGCGCGGATTGCTCCGGCAACATCGGGAGTGGAAAAGGTCGAAAATATAGCCGTCCGAATGAAAATTGCCAACTGCTAGCGAAGTCGACTTGCAACTTGGCGGAAATTCGAGAAGAATACGCACCTGTTGGCACGGCCCATAGGTCGATGAAGCCGACACGGAGAGGTGGCTGAGTGGTCGAAAGCACTTCATTGCTAATGAAGCGACCGGGTCAAACTGGTCCGCAGGTTCGAATCCTGTCCTCTCCGCTTGACTTTTTTTCCATCTCAACCCGTTTTCCTCGTGTAAATCGAGGGAAACGGGTTGTGTTTTTTACGGGCGTTATCGAACTCCCCCGTAGTTCTTTAGGTCGGCTTATTCGCTGCAAGAGTCATTTCTAGTGGGTTTAGGACCCCTTGGAGGTCTTGGGCGGCACGTGTCGCAAGTTCGCAGGCTTCGCTCGACGCAGTGGCGAAAAATGACGGAGAATTGCTTTTTCGCTGTCAAATTGTGAGATCAAGAGTACGTGCAAGCAAGGATGGGTGACACGATAGCAGTTGTCAGCGTATTTTGCTAAGTGAAACTGCAAGGTGTCGTTTCACCGCCTGAGCATCTCCCAGCGTTTGTTGTGTCTGTTGGCTGTGACGCGGCCCCTCTTAGGCTGCGAATGGAATTCTGACAAATCCCCTATGGTAAATTTTTTCCTGCCACTCGCCCAAGAGTCGCGGTGGAGCCAGGATTGACATTGTTGCGACAAATCAGTTGCTTCGAGATGGGAGATTTCATCGGGCGAAGCTGGTCGCCACGCACTCGTCGGTTCACTCGCGGCGTTAAGTTAATGTTGGTCGCAGGCGCCATCGTATCTAGTCTGTATCTTGCGAGCAGTTCAATAGAGTAGAATGGCTCTTTGAAGTTCTAGGGCTAGGCATTGCGAGTTTCCATTTCCCGTAGGCTCTCGCCTCTCTTAGCTGTGCTTGCATCGATATAGGCTGGCAACGCGGTTCGATAGAACCGTGGATGGCGGCCGGGGGGATTGGGGAACGATATCCCACTTACGAAAGTAGTATTTTTCAAAGAGAAGAGAGTCTTAAGAGTACCCATGAAATCAGCCTCCCCACAATTTTCTCTTCGCACCATGTTAGTTGCCGTCATGTTTGCGGCATGTATCGTTCTGTCGTTGCGAACAATGTTGGTAGTTCGAAATGCCGAGATTGCGAAGTCGCTTTTTCTGCGTAAGAGTCAGCTCGCAAATGCATATTTACTCCAAGCATTGCAATCGAATCAGGCCCTGATTGGTGCTGACATCGGTGATCACTTAGATCTTGAAGAACTCGCATCGTATAAGCTCGATAGCAAGGAGCGAATTTTGTATAACGGTTCTTACAAGCGGCTTGCATCACCCAACACACTGGAGATCAAAAGTACGGATCAAATACGAACTGCAACTATATACTCTGCTGGGCAATACGTAGATCTTGAATTCCAAGAAGGTGATCGCAGCCTATATTTTGCACTTGAACCTCCCGCTAATATAGTAGAAGGAGTCCACGGAAGGGTTGGTTTTGAGATCTATTTGCGAGACAACAAGATACTTGCGATATTTGAGTGTATTACGGTGCGGCCAGCCTAAATGTTTATCGAATAATGTGTTCGAGACATGAGACTGTTTTCACTGGCCTGAGTTCTTCCGTGAGACCTGGAGCTCAAAGTGGAAGGCATGGAACCGACGGCGATTGCTTAAAAGCTTCAAACGGCGTAGGAGAGCTTTACTATAATGACGGATTGGACTGTAAACCTCGCGAACAAAGCCCACAAATGTGTGTCTTAATTATGACGCTTCGGCGCGTGTCTCAACGCAGCAAGCAGTGGCGATGACCAGAAGATTTTTTCGAGAGACGCGTTCGGGCATACTGCAACATTCAGCTAAGCTTTTCGGACGGGGTTACTAGCAATAGCTGCCGCGACTTTGTCGACGCAGCTTGCGTCAAGGTGGCTTTTTCCAAACGATCAACGTATGTTCCGAAGTTTTGAGTATGCCTGCAACGCGTACGCCTGAGGGCGAACCACTAAAATGCAAAATTTGTGGGAAGATCAGTCTCGTGCTGGTTTCTGATCCGCCGTCGGATTCGGTGTGTCCAAGCTGCGGACATTTCGCTTGGGTGCAGATCCCAGAAAAGCCGAAGTCTCTTCTTTCAGACGAGCAGTTTCTACGGCTTCCAGCATTCCTTGATAGCCTTCATCTTGCGAGTTCACGGATAGAATTATGCCAATTGCTTGTTGATGGCGTCGCTACATTTTTGCAAGTTGAGTCGATCCGATTGATGTTGATGGAACACAAATCTTTGACGGGGGGGCAACTGAAACTGGTTGCTCATTGGGGGCGTTCGAATATTCAGCTTCCAAACGCTGAAGTGTGCTCGAAACTTGAATCGTTCACCCGACCAGTCCAAGTTCGCAGTGACGACGGATTCGTCTACCGTTGTCCGATTACAACGCATCGCAAGCAGTTTGCCGGTATACTAGAACTTAGACAAAAGCAAAACTTGCCTAAGCATCAAATAGACGAACAAGACAGACTCGTGCGGTCGTTGGCCGCTGTCGCGGTCGGCACGCATCTGTTGGATTGCGTCATCTAATAAACGTTTAAGCTAGCGCAGGTTTCGGTGAGGGATCGAGTTCAATTTCAAGGGCAAGATCAGCGGGCCGTGAGCTGCAAAGAAATCGAAAGAGTGGGCAAGCAGTGATATTGGGAAAGAAAAGCTTTGCTGTGCTCGCCTTGATTCTTTACGTGATTGCGGGGTATTGCTTTCGTCCGACGACGATACGCGTCGGCGATCGCTTCGATGAAGCTGTTTCTGCGATTATGCGTCACGGCGGGAAGCCTGCTCACTTTAGCGTCGTTGGAGGCCATCCTGGGGCTTCCATTACCTATGAATATTTTACAACCCTTATCCACAGGACGTATTTGTTAGAGTATGACAAGCGGGATGGTCGTTTGACTCGCCTCGAATTTACCAATGATCCTACTGTCAACGATAGGCGAACCTTTCATCTTGCTTTCTGGCAGAAACGCAACGAGATCCGAGTGAACGACTTGACATTTCTCGCCCATGTCCCGCTTGGAGTATTCCTGATGGCCACGGTCTTCATCTTTAAAAGCCAATTGAGCAAGCGATTCTATGGGGCTTGCGACAGACAAAAATAGCGAATACGTTAGTGATTGCGGGAGCTATCGTCTTCTTTTAAGATTGCCCTCAGTGGTGACTCCTGAGTGAATGCCAACCCGTGCTATTGTAATTGTCGTGACGAGCGTCGTATTTCCGCTCGCCAAATATTGCGCAAAGGCACGACGCTCGCAAACTGTCGCTTGTTGGGACTTGGCGAGCTCTGCGCCTTTGCGTGCTTTTTTTTCACTTAGTTTTTCCAAGTAGTTGGTGCTAGCCAAATCTACTGAGTAGGGTCGTTTGACAAGTGGTTGGAAATATGGACGGTGAAAGATTCGCTCTGGCGTCGATGTGGATCGCCTTAATCTGTGGAAGTTTTGCCGTGATATTTCCCTGGATCATTCTCCTGGTCAATCGCATCTTAGCGGTTGTCTTGGCAATTAGTCTTTCATCGATTTCCAGCGTTGCATTCCTGGTTTCAAACATCTATATGCCGAACAAATACAACATTCGAATCGATCTCTTGATTATCCCGCTAGTGTTGCTGGCTGCATGGGGGACATGCTTCGGCACCATCATTTTTACAAGACAAAAAGTCAACTAGTAAAGCTAGTCAATGTGTCCCTAGGTGCATGCAAAAGTCGAGTAATATGCCTGGCGACGCGTTCTTCTGGACTTCACGATTTTTCACTCTCAATGCCAGACTTACAGGCTTAATGCTGGTTGTTCTCAAATTTCATGGTTTCATAAAACTTCTTTTCCGCTTCGGTGTCACCGACGATTACCAGTTGCATGTCACCACTGAGCACGGTGTCGGGAGCTGGCCTAGCATTGAAATCTCCGTTCGCTTCAATCGCCACTATATTACAGCCTGTCGATTGACGAAATCGGCTTTCCGCCAACGTCTTGCCAAGCAGAGCGGATGGAACTGGCACTCGGAAAACATCCAAGCCTTCGGCTAGCAATATCGAGTTGCCGCGTTTAAGTATGTTGAAGATGCGGCTGGCTCCTGTCGAAGCGTAAGACATCACGTAGTCCGCTCCAGCACGATGGAGTGTCGAAACGTTGCGGTCTAAGTTTGCCCGTGCAAGAATCTGGACATCGGGTCGCAGACGGCGGCAGTAGATGGCCAAGTAGACATTCACGTCGTCATCATGCGTTGTAATGACGACCGAGGTGCAGTGCATGATGCCCGCCTTCTCCAAGACGTCCAACTCTGCTGCATCGCCCAGGATGTAATGCTCCGGATCTCGAATGCGTTCGGGGTTTCTGTCTACGATTCGATAGTCCGTTCCCCTCGCCTTCAACACTTTGCCGACTGCTCTGCCAACGCGGCCAGCGCCCAGAATGATGGCTGATGGATTTTGGGCACGGTAAAGACAAAACAGCGTGTCGTATTCATCCAGTTCTGCACGCGTGCCCGCAAGCAACAACACGGTACTGGATTCGATGACGGTGTCGGGGCCCGCAATCGTAAACTGCCCCCGATTCCAGACACCGATGACATTGACTTTGGCATGATCGGTCAGTCGAATCTCTTTTAAAGTTCGACCGCCCATCGGTGTTCCCACAGCGGATGCTTCGGCGATCAACAATTTCCCGAACTCCCCGACGACGGTGCTGCGGGCATCTTGTCCGAACACGCGGCGGGCAAAAGATTGCCCTAGCAGTTCGCCCAACTGTAGGACTTGATTACATCCCGCCAGTTCCAAGATATCGATAGAAGCTTGGGCTGAAGCCACCGCGACGATCGACACGGCACTGGAGATTTCACGGACGGTAAATGCAATGTTCGTGTTGGTCGTATCGTGTTGGGCTGCAACGACCAGCGACGCGTGTTGTGCGCGCGCTTGCAAGTAAGTGTTAGGGTCGTCTATTTCGCCGAGCATGACGGAATAACCCTCGTCATACAGACGCAGCGCTTCGGTGAGTTCACCTACCAGCAAAACATAATTCCAGCTTTCACGTTGCAGCATTCGGATCAGCGAGCGTTCGACAGATCCTAGGCCGGTCAAAATCACGTGCCCCGAAATCCTGCTGGAAAGTTCACGCGGTGCGCGCGCGGACGCTTGAGCTTCCAGCCAAGGGACATAGAAGAACTGGATGAACATAAATGGCAACAGCATCAGCATGAACACTGAACCGGACAGCAAAACAATAACCGAAAACAGTCTGCCCATGTCTGACTGGAAAGTGATATCGCCAAACCCGAGGGTCGACATGACGACCATGACCCAGTAGACCCCCGTCGCCCAAGAGTGGCTTTGGCCTTCCATGTTCATTAGAAGATGGAAAACAACCGAAAAGACGGCGACCATGATGACAAAGACGATCAGCAGTTTCCCAAGCGCAAGTAGGTTGCGTCGTCGACCTGGATTTGCCAAAAAGCTCAAAACAATCGGAAGTGATTTCATATCCCGATTATAGCTTTGAAATCGTGGTCGAAAATGACGGTAGAATTATGCGCTCATCTGCGTCGGCAGTCAGAAGCGGAACAAATCTGCAGTGTTTACGGCTTGTATGCGAGGATGACATCCAACGGGACTTGTGTTTTGCAGCCTAGGATTTGGCTGAATCCTATCTGACGAAGCAGGTTTGCATACTGCGTCAAACTGCGTTCCTTTCCTTCGGTGACGATCAACATATTGATGTCCTGCAGCGTTGCCCAACGAGGTCCATCCAGCGATTCATGCAACAGTTTTTCTCCAATCATCACCGCGCCTCCGCTGGGCAACGCGTTGAAGATTCGACGTAAAAGCGTATCAATCTTGTCTGCACTCCAGTCGTGCAGGATTCGTCCCAATGCGTATAAATCTCCAGCGGGTAAGTCATCTGTAAAGAAATCGCCCCCCACCGCTTGGATGCGCTCAGCAGCGGGACTTTGCGAGATCATTTCGTGAGCCAATGGAATCGCGGCCGGTAGATCAAACACTGTGCCACGCAGGTTGGGCCAACGTTCGCAGGCCGCTATGGTCCAATGTCCTGTTGCTCCTCCAAGATCAACCATATGTTGGAATTGGCTGAGGTCTACTGCGTTGACGATGACGGGCGACGTTATCTTGCCAAAGCCATGCATGCCCATCAAGAATTCACGTTTTGCATTATCGTCTTTGAAAAAGCTCGAGAATATTGGTTCATCCCAGCCGAATGTTTCCTTCCATCGATGAGTGCCTTCCCGGATCGCACCTTCGAGATTGCCCCACATCTTCCACATTACATCGTTGCTATAGTTGATATAGCCCGTCATACGTCTGGGCGAATCGGCTGTTAAATAAGCGGTCGCACTGGCCGTATTGGCATACAGGCCATCTTGCTGGGTCAACAAGTTCAGGCCAACACACGCATTCAATAAACGTTGCATGGCATCTGCATCACAATGTAGTCGATCTGCAATCGCAGCAGCACTCTGTGGCGATTCTCGCAGTGCGTCAAACACACCTAGCTTGACCGCTGCGAACATGATCTTGGATCTGCGGAAGTTTTCTAGCAACTCTAGAACGTTGTCTGGGTTGGGAACCGTGATATCTTGCAATGTTGTTGAACTCATGTTTTTTGAGCGGATGACGCTGTTGCAGAAGGGAAGCGAAATACTCGATTGTATGGGCTTAGGCCAGCCAGTCGTAGATCACTTTACCGTGCACGTCTGTCAGTCGGTGATCGCGACCGCCAAAGCGAAAGGTCAATCGCTCGTGATTGATGCCCAGCAAGTGAAGCATAGTGGCATGCAAGTCATGGATCTCGACTGGGTTCTCGACCACTTTGTACCCAAATTCGTCGGTTGCGCCATAGGCAAAGCCGCCTTTGACCCCACCCCCTGCCAGCCATATCGAAAATGCAAAAGGGTTATGGTCCCGACCATCGGAGCCTTGTGCAAATGGCGTTCGCCCAAACTCGCCTGCCCACACGACCAGGGTATCATCCAGCATTCCACGTTGGTCCAAGTCCTGAAGCAAAGCGGCCATGGGTTGGTCTACGGCAGTTGCGTTATCCTGATGACCTTGTTGCAGTTTGCTGTGTTGGTCCCAGCGATCGTGGCCCGCAATGGCCGGGCAAGTCAGTTCGATGAAACGCACGCCTCGTTCCGCTAAGCGTCTTGCGAGTAGGCACTCACGTGCAAAGACAGCGAGTGCTTTGTTGGGATGATCAACGCCATACATTTGAAGAGTGTCGGAGGATTCTTGCGTTAGATCGCTGGCTTCTGGAACTGCCGTTTGCATTTGATAGGCTAGTTCGTAATTCGCGATCGCTCCGTCAATCGCGCTAGACGCTCCGTTGCGCTGCTGAAATGACGAGTCCAATCGAGCCAAAGTTTCGCGGCGGATGCGAATTCGATCGGCTGTTACGTGGCTGGCCGCTTTCAGATTAGCGATCGCTTCGCCGCTCGGTGCGAACGTGGAGCCTTGAAAGGTTGGCGGCAAAAATCCGCTGGCGAAATTATCCAAGCCTCCGGGAGGCGTCAGACCGCCATTGATGACGACAAAGCCAGGAAGGTTTTCTGTTTCGCTGCCAAGTCCGTATACTGCCCACGCTCCCATGCTTGGCCGACCGGCAATGCCAAGTCCCGTATGGAGGAAGTAATTGGCGCTAGTGTGTTCACTGAACTGGCTGGTCATTGATCGCGCGACGCAAAGTTTATCGGCATGCTTTGCGAGATTTGGAAACAGATCGCTAATCCACAGTCCGCTTTGGCCATATTGCTGAAACTTCCACGGAGAAGCCAGCGTCGAACCGTTGTTGTCAAACTGAGTAGGCTCTTTAGTGACAGGAAAAGGCTGGCCGTTCAATTTGTCCAGCGCGGGCTTGGGGTCAAACGTATCCATCTGAGCTGGACCGCCATCCATATACAAAAAGATGACCCGCTTGGCTCGCGGCTGATGATGCGTACGCGAAGTAGCCTGCAAAGCTTCATTAGCGGAAACTTGATCGTTAGCTAACAACCAAGACAAAGCGACGCTGCCAAAACCACAGCCCCAGCGTTGCAGTAATGCACGTCGAGTATGAGTTCGAGAGTGTTTCAAGGTAAAGTCCTGCATCATAATCTTTCGCTCAACGTTCTAACGAACAAAGATAAACTCTTTTGAATTGAGCACTGCCATGACCAAATCAATCCATGCGGGCTGTGAAAATGCACCATCGGGATGTTCGCGAAGGGACTCTAAGCAAACTTCGATCTCCGCATCGTCTGCATCTCGGCTAAACGCCTGTTTAAATAGTGATTGAATACTCCGCTTCGACTCATCGTGGCCGATTGCTTCTGACTGACTGATGTTTTTTTCCACCCAGCGGGTTGCAGACAGCTCGACCAACGGATCATTCAGCATACTCAACGACTGCGCTGGTACGTTCGCGCGGCTGCGTTGCCCCACGGTCGTGCTGGGAAGTGGATAATCGAAGGCGAGTAGAAAAGGGTTAAGGAAATTGCGACGCACTTCAATAAAGATTGCTCGACGGTTATTGCCATCTAACGGCCCGCTGCTGCCGGGCCGCCCGCGGCCTGTCATCATCGAAGTTAGATGGACAGGCACCGAGGGGCCAGCGAGACTTAGATCCAGTCGGCCAGCGAACTGAGTCAAACTATCGCGAATCGATTCTGCGGAAAAACGTTGCACGTTGCGATAGCTGAGCCATTTTCCATCGGGATCCCATTGTTGCTGCTGCGCAGTCGGAGCCGAACTTCGCTGATACGCTTGCGTCAGTACGATATCGCGAATCAACTTTTTCACCGACCAGCCGTCGCGAATGAATTGCTGTGTCATGTAGTCCAGCAGCTTGGGATGCGAGGGGCGAGCCCCTAGGACGCCAAAATTATCAGGCGTTGAGACCAATCCGTTGCCCAACAGTTTGCTCCAAACTCGATTCACCATCACGCGGGCCGTCAGTGGATTTTCGGGTTGAACCAAAAACTGAGCTAGTTCTAAGCGGCCGCTTCCGTCGCTGGGCATCGGTGGTTGATTCAGTATCTCGCGAAAACAACCACGAGGAGCAAGATCGCCATGCTGATGCGGATCACCTCGAACATAGATCGGCGAGTCAATGGCCGAACCATCATGGATCGAAAGAATCGGCACAGGCTCCGGGCGCTGTTTCGCAAAAGCGATCAACTCTGACTGCTGACGTTCGAAGCTTTCATTCAGCTTAACAATGCTGGGGACTTGGAGTTGGACACTCAGTTCGTGCAAGGCAAGCAGCATATCGGAATCAACTGCGGACTGGTCTTGCTCAAACGCTTCCAGTTGCTGACGCAGATAAGCAGCAACGGCGTTGGGAAGCGAGTCCTTCGACCGGGACACTGCGTCCACAAGTGTTCGAAGTGATTTGGAGACATAAGCTGGCGGTCGTGAGTCCGCGGATCGAATCTCTTCAATCGCAAACCAGCCTGCCCCGCGATCTTCCAACGAAAGGTATGCAAGTTGATTGAGATACTTTTGCAGGTCACCTTGGTGATTCAACCACCGGCTGCCATGCTTAGCTTGAATCGGTTTCCGCATGTCGCCAAAAAGCAGTTGATGGAACTCTTGCATATAAAAGCCAGCCACATGGATCGTGCTGGTGCTGTCGACGCCACGTGCAAGAATGTTTATCGTCGGATGGGTGACAGCGAATTCAGGGGATTGGACGATGATTTGCTGGTGCGGGCTTATCCAGTTGCTTCGGAATATATTAGAAGCTCGCTGCACAGGGATGATTTCTTGGAGCCAATCGAATCGCGAGGTCTGGTCGACCCTGCTGGTACTATCCGAGATGATCTTCCAGCCGACTGGCAGTCCTTGTCGAAAATCTGCCATCAGTGAGCTACGGCTGATCCAGTCTTGATAAGACATTTCTGCGCTGCGGATCGAATCGGCAAGTTGTTGCCAGGCTTGGTTGGGGTCGTTGCTTGGAAGTACACGGAGCCAGGCCAGCGGATGGCTGACGTTCGCCAAAGAAGAATTGAGAGCTTCGTCACCTTCTAGCTTGGACAGCAAAGTATTAAGCCATTGGTGGACAGTTGAGTTATCAACCGATTGGAACAGGCTTTCGTCCTGCAGCGAGCGCTCGATAGATCGGATGCGATCGTTGAGTTCTAGGTCGTGTGCGGCAATCTTGTGTTGCGGATCGGTGGGGCGAATCAAGCGTCGTGAAGATTTGAGTATCCCTGCCACCCCATAATAATCTGCTGCCGAAATCGCATCGAATTTGTGGTCATGGCAGCGAGCGCAAGCGATGGTCATTCCGAGAAAGGTTTTCGAGAAGACATCAATCTGATTGTCTAGACGCGTCGCATAGTCCAGTTGCACATCCACGGGAGCTTGGACGGAATCGCCAAACCACCACCAGCCTGTCATTGCTAGAGAAGAGTCCGTGCCGTTAGCTGAATCGAAACGTCGCAGCGGCAGCAAGTCGCCGGCAATATGTTCTTGAACCAGTCGGTCATAAGGAACATCTTCGTTCAATGCCTGGATAATGGCATCTCGATAACGCCATGCATGATGAATGGGGTAATCGAACTCATGCCCCATCGTTTCAGAATAACGAACCAGGTCCAGCCAATGCCTGCCCCAATGAACTCCAAATTGGTCTGATTGCAAAAGTTGGTCAGCGGTGTCGGCAAGACACTGAGCAATCGAGATCTCCGAGTTGAGCTTGGCTTTGAATGCTTCGACTTGTTCCAGCGTGGGTGGGATACCGACTAGGTCGATGTGCAGTCGTCGCAGAATGGTGAGCGCATCGGCTTGCTCCGCAGCGCTCAAGTTCAACTCTTTGAGTTTATCGTCGATCAGCGCGTCGATGGCGTGTCGCAGTTCTAATGGCGGACCCATGGGGGGGGCTGCTTCTAGCAGTGACATAGGCAAATCCACTTTCGCGGTTGGCTTCCATGCCCAATGCTGACGGGCGCGTTGATGTTGCCAAGCGGTTGGCGAATCGGGATCAATATCGTAAGTTGGCCAGGGGGCACCGCGTTTCACCCACTCGACCAGAATTGCTTGTTGGTCGTTTGGCAATGGCTTCTCGGGTGGCATTTCATAAGATTCGCGACGGATCGCAGAAATCAGTAAGCTATCTTCAGGAGCATCCAGTTCGATAGCCGGTCCGCTTTCACCGCCTTTGAGCAAGTCCTGGCGCGAATCAAAACTCAATCCACCGCTTGACTTGCCGACCTCGCGGCTATGACACGACTGGCATTGCTCAGCCAATATAGGACGGACATGATTCTCAAACCATTCTGCCTCGTCAGCCGCGATCTGCTGGCCGACTACCCATGCCGAGGATACGTAGGTAAAAGTGAAATGTAGGATTAGTAGAGCAAGAATACGATGCATAGCAGACTGCAATAGCAATTTTGGCAGGGTCAAGGTGGGAACTCAAGTATAGCCCACATGGGCCGCCTTGTGTGAAAAGCTCTTTTGACCCCTATCTATTTTTAGGCAGCTACAAAGATGAAGACCATACTTGCTGGTTGAAATGAAATCGCTTACGGTCATAATCGTTAAACCATTCAGACCGCTTTATACATACTTTCGGCTTACCACTTGGAGCGATACGTTCATGCCCACTGTTCTTCGTTCCGCGTTTTTGGCGATGATTTCGCTAGTTTGGCAGAATTTCCACATAGTCGACATTTATGCACAAGACCAGCGGCAGCCTAACATCGTACTGATTTTTTTCGATGATCTTGGCTACGGGGACTTTCATTGCTTTCGGCAGGAAGCCATGCCCACTCCAAACATTGATGCGTTGGCAGAAATCGGGACTAGGTTTACTAGTTTCTACGTCTCTCAGGCGGTGTGCACTGCTTCGCGGGCTTCACTGCTGAGTGGCTGCTACGCCAATCGTCTTGGATTGGAAGGAGCACTGAATCACACCAGTCGCACTGGCATTCATCCTGATGAAGAACTATTGCCGGAACTGTTGCAGCAAGCGGGATATCGCACGGGGATGTTTGGGAAATGGCATTTGGGTAATCCGGAACTCTTTAATCCGCTGGACCATGGGTTTACCACTTGGTTTGGAATCCCCTACTCCAATGACAATACAAAGTATCATCCAGTGCTGGCTGATTCCATGCCCGCTTTACCGTTGTATCGCGATCGCGATGTGATTGAACTGGACCCAGACCAAAAGCTATTTACACAACGTCTGACTCAAGAGGCTATTAGGTTTGTTGAAGATTCAAAAGATGTACCGTTCTTTTGCTATGTGCCGCATGTCATGCCGCACGTGCCCATCTTTGCATCGGATGATTTCAGCGGGAAAAGTCAACGCGGGCTTTTCGCGGATGTCATGATGGAATTAGATTGGTCAGTGGGGCAGATTGTGGCAGCCTTGGAGCGAAATCAATTGCTTGAGAACACGCTGATTATCGTAACCAGTGACAACGGCCCTTTCCTGAGTTATGGTTCGCATGCTGGCAGTGCTGGTCCATTGCGAGAAGGCAAACTGACGGCGTATGAGGGAGGTGTGCGAGTGCCGATGTTGGCTGCTTGGCCGAATAAGATTCCCGCTGGTCAAGTGTGCGATTCGCCGATTGCTAGTTTCGACTTTCTGCCGACCTTGGCGAAATTCGCAAGTGCAAAAGTTCCTACCAATCCGATCGATGGACTTGATATCAGTGAAGTTTTGTTGGAAGGCAAACCGTCCCCCCATGCTGCGATCTATCTTTATTCAGGCCGGGAGTTGCATGCCATTCGTATGGGCAAGTGGAAGATTCATTTTCCGCATCCTTACCTAACCGTATTGGGACCCACGCGAGATGATGGCAAGCCAGCAGGTTGGGGCCAGCAAAAGCCTCAATCGATTGAGCAAAGTGGAGTAAGTGGAATTGCGTCACGACATGGGTATCGAGTCGAGCAGCAGGTGTTAGCGTTGTACGATCTGGAAAGTGACCCGGGAGAAGCAAACAATCTGGCTGCCGATCATCCCGATGTAGTGCAACAGATGATGCAGCATGCGACGGCGGCACGAAGCGATCTAGGGGATGCGTTGCAGGACAAAGTTGGCACGGGGCTGCGTGCGGTAGGAAGTCGATAAGATGGCTCGCAATTCCGAAAGGCTGTGGTTCAAGACTGAAGGCAACTTGCAATTGGCGGCGATTCTCGAACGGCCTGCGATCGATTCACGTGGGCTGATCGTGTTTTCGCATTGCTTTACATGTTCTAAGGATTTGAAGTCCATTGTCCGTCTGGCTCGTCAACTCAGCGACCGAGGCTGGACAACCTGTCGTTTTGATTTCCGCGGAATTGGTCAAAGCGAAGGCGATTTTGCAGAGTCAAACTTCAGCACAAATCTCGAAGACTTGGAGCATGTCTGTCGCGCGTTGGCTGAGCTCGGGCAACGCGTCGATTTTCTGTTTGGCCACAGTTTTGGCGGGGCCGCGTCGTTGCTGGCTGCATCGGAAATGAGTCGTTTGGCATTCGCAAGAATTCGTGGTGTGATCACACTAGCAGCTCCCAGCGACACAGCACATCTGGCTGACATCCTAATCGCGAAACAGCCGCGGATCGAATCCGACGGCGAGGGGGTGGTCGAAATTGGGGGCAAGCAGTTCTTAATCCGAGAACAAATGATTCAGAACTTTCGCAAAACGAACTATCAGCAACGTTTGTTGCGGGCTCGACAGGAGGCTCATGTACCTAATCTGGTGATCCATTCCTTGCGAGATAGCACTGTGGCATTTTCGCACGCGCAGACCCTGTATGATTTGTTGCGGCAAACCGACCAACAGAAAAGCTCGGTCGACGTCAGCCTGTATACTTTGTCGCAGGCGGATCACCTATTGGCTCAAAATCCAGCGGATGTCGAAATTGTGGCAGGTTTGGTCGACGGGTGGTGTGCTGCACGGGTTGAAAATTCTCTCAGTAGTTAAATTAGTTTTCCTTGCTATAATGGTTTGTCATGGCAGTCCATGCCAGCACTACTTTATCCCACCTTGGGTTCTGTCCCAACCGCTCGCACGGTAGTTGTTTTGGCTACGTAAGAGCATCGCCTTGCATTATTAAATTGCCATGCATATTCGTTCCACAAAGATTCTTACTTCGCTTCTTACCACCGCAATCTTTCTTCCATGCTTGACCGTTTCGGCTCAAGACGAAACCGCGGTGGTTCGTCCGATTAACGACACCGTCCTTCAAGAAGACTTGGAACGCAGCGTCCGACCTTTATTGGAAAAATACTGTTTCGATTGCCACAGCGGTGACGAAGCGGAAGCGGGAGTTGATTTGGAGCGTTACAAAACGCTGGATGAACTGAGAAGCTCTACATCGGTCTGGGAGCAGGTCCGGGGGCTGATTAAGATTGGTGCGATGCCTCCGCCCGATAGCTCTACGCTGCCGTCCGAAGAAGAACGCAGCGTTGCGACTCAGTTTATTCAAGATGCACTGCACTACGTCGATTGCAATGAGTGCTACACACCGGCACCTATCACCGTGCGCCGACTGAATGCTGTTGAATATGATCACGCGGTAAGAGATTTAACTGGCGTTGATTTGCAGCCTAGTCGAGTAATCGGATTTGTCACCGATGAAGTTGGCAATGGCTTTGACAATCAAGGCGAAGTGCTGACGGTCAGCCCGTTGGCATTGGAAAAGTTTTTTGCGGCCGCGAACTATGTCGCGGAAAAGATCATTGTCACCAACCGTGATAGTTTGCGCCGTCAGCAAAAAAGCGGTACAAGCATCGAAAGGGGCACCTCCTTCGATGCCGTTTTTGATTGTGCGGCTGGTCAATACGACATCAACGCTCGGATGGAGTTTGGATTCGAGCAAAAGTTTTCCGTTGATGCGCAATTACTTATCGATGGCGAAGTGGTAGAACAATTCGAAGTGCCACCAAAGCGTGAGACCTTTCGTTGGACACGGGATTTAAGCGAAGGCGAACATACGATTTCGATACACTTTCTAGATAATGAAAAGATCGGTGGCGAAGGAGGTACGCGGCGGCAAATTCGCATTGAAAGTGTCTCGGTTCGTGGGCCAGTCGACGGTCAGCCCCGTTACCCAAAGGAACATCGCGCTATTGTCGTCGCGCATCCCGATGACGGAATCTCGGTAAATGAAGCGGCAACCAAGATCGCTGAAAACTTTTTGTTAAAAGCATATCGTCGTCCGCCAAGTTCTGATTCGATCCGCTTGATGGTGCAAGCTGTTGAGACAGCCGTGAACGACGGGCGTTCCTTCGAGACTGCGGTTCGAGAAGCAATCGAAGTCGCCTTGGTATCACCAGAATTTTTCTTTCGTCTCGAAGTCAACAGCGGCCAGCCCGTTGAGGATTCTCGTTTTCCAGCTAATGTTCAACATGTTGACGCTTACGACTTAGCTAGCCGACTGTCGTTTTTCCTATGGTCTTCGATTCCCGATCAAGAGCTTTTGCAATTGGCCGCCGACGGGTCTTTGTCGAAACCGGAAGTACTGAACCAGCAAGTGGATCGCATGTTGAATGACCCGCGTGCCGAGACAGGGCTGGTCCAACAGTTCTTCGGACAATGGTTGGGATTGCGAAATCTGAAGGTACTGCAAGTCGATCAAGATCGCTTCCCTATGTACAACCCTAAACTTTCGGATGCGATGTTGCAAGAAACTACGATGTTCTGCGCTGATGTCTTACGGAACGGAAAACTGATCGATTTGCTGTCCGCAAATTATTCCTTTGTGAACCCTAGGCTTGCTGAGTTGTACGGCGTTTCCTTCGAAGGACAGGTTCCCCGCGATCTTTATCGTGGCGGTCGCCGACGTGGCGGTGGTGCTGAACGCAGCGGAGCGTACGAGCAAGAAGATCGTTTCGTCAAAGTGGAATTAGACGGCAACCGCAAAGGCATTCTGACCCACGCTTCGATATTGACTTTAACCAGCAACCCGACGCGGACCTCGCCGGTCAAACGCGGTAAATGGGTGCTTGAAAACATCATTGGCGATCCACCACCGGCAGCTCCGCCGGGAGTTCCATCGCTTGAACAGTCAGCGGAAGGTAAAGGAGAACTTTCGTTAAGGGAGCAGTTGGAATTGCATCGCGCGAATCCAAGTTGCGCATCCTGCCACAAAGTGATGGATCCCATTGGCTTAGGCTTAGAAAACTTCAACGCGGTCGGCCAGTTTCGTGAACAAGACGGCAAGGTTCCGATCGATTCCGCTGGCCAATTGGCCGACGGCCGAGAGTTTCGCGGCTCGGGAGAATTGCTAACCTTGCTGTTGACCGACGAAGAAAAATTTGCCAAGCACTTTGTCAGTAAGTTATTGACGTTTGGTTTAGGAAGAGGCTTGGTTCGCCAAGATTCATGCAGCATCAACGCGGTACTAGAGTCGTCGCGAGCCACTGGTTACGAAATGCGATCGGTTATCAAAGCAATGGTGCTCAGCGAGCCATTTCGGTACCGCGCCGCAAGCGATGAAATCCCTGAATAAGTGTTTGTAGTGCCGCCATCATGCGGCAGTGCCTGCTAAACTGTAAAACCATTCCGCCTGGCGGCGGTACAACGAACCAGTCGCCTGGGAAGTGCAGTTGCGGCAGCATGTCAGATTCGAACCGTTTATCGATCAAAAGCTTCTTGTTCAACCGGCGTTGGGCTAATGCAGGGTTTGTTGCGGCCATTGTTGCGGTCTTTTTTCTGATACGCGTTCCACTGGCGATCAGCAGTAATGGGGAAGTTGACGAAGATTGGTTTACGGTGCCTGGGTGGACCGTGCTACATGAGGGCATTCCAAGAATTCCCTACGCACCTGATCGCGATCCTGCGGGCGTTTTCTATCGGGGAGACGAGATACTGTTTGGAATGCCCCCAGCATTCTTCTATTGGGAAGCGGTTTTCTTTGGGATCTTTCCAGGCGGTTACGCAACCGGGCGACTTGCATCGATGGTCGCTGGCGCAATCACGATCATCTTGGTTTATTGGATGAGTAAGCTCTTTACTGAGAATTCTCGCGTTGCACTAGTCACGGCAGCCGTCTACTCAGTCTCTCGAGTTTTTTACTTTCCTGCGACCACAGTTCGACCGGATATGCTGTGTACCATGTTGGGGGCGATCAGTGTACTGAGCATTTTGAAATGGTCTGAGAATAGTCAGCGGCGTTGGTTGGTTGCCAGTGGTATTGCTTGCGGACTTGGTCTGCTGACGCATCCCTTTGCAATCGTCTTTTGTTTGCAGTGCGGAATCTGGATTCTACTGCAACGACGTATATCGCTTCGATCACGCTTGGCAAATGCGAGTGGACTGACGTGTATTGCTTTGCTGGCCGTTTCACCTTGGGGATTATTGATTGTTCGAGATCCAGAACTTTTCGTGACTCAGTTCAGCAACAACGTGCTCAGCCGGACGCAGGCTGGCCTGGTGCAACGCTTTGTTCTGTTTTGGGAGCCGCTGCAGTATCATGTCTTCTTCTTGAACCAGCGTACGCATTGGCCTCAAATGCTGTTTAGCATCGCCGGTTTGCTGGTGGGGACGTTGCTTGCATTTCGCGGCAAGCTTGTTTGGCGCGGCGAGCTGTTTTGGGCTTGGTCCTCAATCTATTTGCTGGTGGCGTTACAAGGCAAACACCCATCAATGGGCTATTGGTGCTATCCAGCGATCTTTATCACACTGGTCGTTGTCCGAGCTATGGCTGACATTCTCAAACAGATCAAAATTTTGCATGTGCGGCAAATGGCAACGTACGTTTTAACGACCGGAGTCATTTTGTTATTTGTTTCGGGAAGTGGTATTCGAGCATGGTGGCAAATCCTCACGCACTGGAATGACGCTCGATTCAATAGTCGAGTGTTAGTGCAACAACTGTTGTCGGAACTTCCTCAAGATGCAAAGTACCTTGTGGATCGCAGCTACGTGTTTGATTTTTACTTGGCTGGCAGAGATACAACGCTAGGTCTTAATGATCAGCGATTTTTCCAAGCCGCTGGAATCCCCTATGACTATCTCGTCATCAATCCGCGACAGTCTCGACCGGAATTGCCGGATCAGTTGCAAGCAACGTTGGTCAAAGAATACGGTGATCCCAATCGCAACGCTGCCAACGTTTACCGCGGGCCTCAGCCAACTCCGTAACGACAGATGCACTGGAACAAGCAGCCCGAGTATGCATCTTTGCTGATTCGATAATGGAGCGTGTAGGCGAGCGGCAGCAATTATCTTGCCCTAGTGGGATTCGCCCGAATTCCATTTCTACTTCGAGAATCCTGGCGAATTCCACTGCATCGGATATGTTTTCATCTGCCGCTCGCCCTAGCGTCGCATTAGATGTTAAACCATGGTTTGACGACGCAAAATGCAAGCAAGGTGACCAAAACTATTGAGATCAAATTCAAGACAAAGCCTGCTCGGATCATCTGCCGAACAGTGATCAATCCGCTTCCAAATACGATCGCATTGGGCGGCGTTGCTACAGGCAGCATGAACGCGCAGCTTGATCCTACGGTTGCAGGAATGAGTAACAGGTAAGGATGAACACCGACGGCTGGAGCGACGGCAGCCAGGACAGGTACCAGCGATGCCGTGGTCGCGGCATTTGAGGTCAGTTCGGTCAGGAACACAATCAAAGAGCTCACTACCAGCACTAAAACAATCGGTGGCACCCGCCCAAGACTCAGGGCTTGCAGTCCGATGAATTCCGCTACTCCATTGCTTTGCACGGCGTCCGCTAAACTTAGCCCCCCCCCAAATAGGAGCAGAATTCCCCACGGCATTTTCTGTGCAGTCTTCCAGTCCATCGTGAATTTCCGCTCAGTCCATTGGACGGGAAGCAAGAACAACGCAATGGCACCCAACATCGCGATCCAAGGGTCTGTTAATTGAGCGAAAGGTCGAATCGCTTGCCCATTCCACTGAATTACGAGCGGCGTAATCAGTGGACGCAGTAACCACAACAGCACGGTGGCAAAAAACACACTCAACGTGATCCACTCGCCGCGCTGTACGGGACCAAGCGTTACTAGTTCTCTGGCGATCAATTGTTTTCCCCCAACGAGCTTCAAACCTTTGGACGGAAACAAGAAACGCGTGAACACGAAATACATAATCGGCAGAAACACCGCAACGAAGGTCGCGCCAATAGGCAACCAACTGGCAAATGAAAAATCAATACGATAAGGCTCACTGATATTCTTGCTTAAAAATCCGACTAGAAATGTGTTCGTAGGCGTGCCAATGATCGTCGCGACGCCGCCAATGGAAGCGGAATAGGCAATTGCCAGCAGCAGGCAAGCTCCGAAATTGTGCCATGGGGTCTGAGTCGCTTGAGAATACTCAGGGTTGTCATTCTGTTGCGTTTCGCGATGGATAAGCCCAATGACGCTGATTGCAATCGGTAGCATCATCGCGGTTGTGGCCGTGTTAGAAACAAACGCACTGAGGACCGCCGTCACGATCATGAAGCCCGCCACCATACCATTGGCGCTAGTCCCCATGGTTCGTAAGGTCAGCAAAGCAATACGTTTTCCAAGCCCCCATTTTTCCATCGAAAGTGCGATGATGAAGCCACCAAAGTACAAGAAAATGAGCGGGTCAGCATAGGCAGAACAAGCCGCCTCGACACTGGTGGCTTGCAGTAAGGGGAACAGCACGATAGGCAGCAACGCGGTCACGCTAATTTCGACGGCTTCCGTCAGCCACCAGATCCCCATCCACATCATGACTCCCAACGTTGCGCGACCAGCCCACGACAGTTGGATGTCTGTTGGAGCGTCAGTCAGCATTTCCGTGGATGTTGGTAAGCCCTGAGGCGAATCCCCTGCCAGCAATGCAATGCAAGCCACACATGCAAGCGGGCCCGCCAGAAATCCTAGCCATGCGATCCAATGGGTTTCGTTCGTAGTTGTAACTTGTTCCGACAAGGTATACCGCCGATGTTCCGATTTGTTGGAAAGTCTCTGTTGACGCTTTGCTGTGCCAAAGTAGGTAGGATCGTCGCACTGCCTTCCAATGGGATTGGTTGCATGGTTGCGAGATTGTAACACATTGAGCAACGAAGATTACCAGGGGGCGGTGGTCTACTGAAAGTCACGCGAGCGGGTCATGAGCCCTTGCATACGATCGGTCAAATCTTCTACGCGACCAACCACCACATGCACCACGTTGTTACGGTTTTCTAATACGCCATGAATGATCCAGGCATTCGAGCTACGACAAATAACATAATGTCGCTTCCAGGTTTCGGTATGAAAAACCAGATTGATCGATCCGGTTTCATCCTCCAGCGTAACAAAGGTGATACCCTTGGCGGTACTCGGCCGCTGACGCAGCAGGACGATCCCCGCTACTCGGACGAACTGTCCATGGCGTAGCGTTTGCAACTCGGAAGCCGTACGCACTCGAAGCTTTGAAAGTTCCGGCCGCAAGAACTGGATCGGATGCCCCTTCAGCGAAACGCCCAGCGTATTGTAGTCGACATAAACCTCTTCCAAGCGAGGCATGGCACCAAGCTCGACCGGCAACGCTTCGTCGTTATCGGCTGCCTCGATCAGTGGCGGCGTTTGACCTGATTTTTCTTGGGCCAGCGCTTGCCAAAATGCCGCGCGACGATGGCCAGCGATGCCATCCAAAGCACTTGCATCGGCCAAGGTGGTGATGATGGCTTGCGTACAACGAGTGCGTTTCACCAAATCACTGATATCTTGGAAAGCACCCGCTGTGTTTCGATGTCGAACGATAGTTTGAGCGTCCTCTTGTGAAAGTCCTCGGACCATCCGCAAGCCAAGCCGCAGCGCGTACTGCGGGACATCTAAGCGTCCCCCTGGTTTGCGTTGCCACTGGCGTCCAGCCGGCTCCAACGTGCAGTCCCAATCACTGAAGTTGATATCAACCGGTCGAACATCCACACCATGGCGCTGAGCGTCCTGAATCAACTGTGCAGGCGCATAGAATCCCAGTGGTTGGCTATTAAGCATCGCAGCGCAAAACACATCCGGATAATGGTGCTTGAGCCAACAAGAGACATACACTAGCAGTGCAAAGCTAGCTGCATGCGATTCGGGAAAACCGTACTCACCAAAGCCACGAATCTGAGTAAACGTTTGCTCGGCGAACTCTCGCGATAGTCCGCGCTCCAGCATGCCATCGATCAATTTACGATGAAAGCGATCGATAACACCAGGCCGCCGCCACGCCGCCATCGCCCGACGAAGCTGATCGGCTTCGCCTGGGGTAAAGCCGGCGGCCACAACGGCCAGCTTCATCGCTTGCTCTTGAAAGATCGGGACGCCTAACGTCTTGGCTAGCGTCTGTTGAATCTCCTGCGTTGGGTAAGTTGGCTGAATGCCCGTCTCGCGAGCCTTGAGATAAGGATGCACCATCTGGCCTTGAATAGGACCTGGCCGAACAATCGCCACTTCGATGACTAGATCGTAATAACATCGAGGGCGTAGGCGAGGTAGCATGCTCATTTGAGCTCGGCTCTCGATTTGAAAAATACCCAACGTGTCCGCTCGACAAATCATGTCGTAGACATCATTGTCGCCATGCGGAATGGAACTGAGAGTGACCTGCTTCTTGTAATGCGAACTCAGGAAATCAAAGCAACGATGGATCGCCGAGAGCATGCCCAAAGCCAAGCAATCGACTTTCAAAATTCCCAGCGTATCAAGGTCGTCTTTATCCCATTGAATCACCGTCCGTCCATCCATCGAAGCATTCTCGATTGGACAAAGCTCGCACAGAGGTCCTTGTGTCATCACCATCCCGCCGACATGTTGCGATAAATGCCGTGGAAAGCCGATCAAGTTCTGGATGGCATACAAATATCGTTGGCCAACCTCGCTGGTGGGATCGATCCCTACATGCAAGAACTTTTCCGCCATCGACTCGTCGCTTGATCGTCCGTCAAGGATTTTGGAAAGTGCGTCGATACGGTCCAGTGAAATACCTAACGCCTTCCCACATTCTCGAGCCGCCGAGCGCGTGCGATAGGTCACAATGGCCGCCGTCATACCTGCACGCTGGCGTCCATACTTTTCGTAGATGTACTGTAAGACCTCTTCGCGACGTTGGTGTTCAAAATCGACATCGATGTCCGGCGCTTCGTTGCGCTCACGGCTGATAAAGCGTTCAAATAGCAAATCAAGCTCATTGGGATCAACGCTGGTCACACCCAAGCAATAGCAGACGGCGCTATTGGCCGCCGACCCGCGCCCTTGACACAAAATACCACGCTCGCGAGCAAAACGAACTAGGTCCCATACCGTCAAAAAGTACGCTTCATAATGCAAGTCTTCGATCAACTCAAACTCGTGCCGCAACATAGCGAGGACTTTATCGGGTACCCCTTTGGGGTATCGCTTCTTCGCACCCTCCCAAGTGATTTGCTTGAGAAAATTGATTGGCTTCATGCCATCAGGAGCCCATTCGGTGGGGTACTCGTAACGAAGTTCATCCAATGAGAATGTACAAGCGTCAGCGATCGCAATCGTTCGCTCAATAGCCTTTGGATACTTGCTGAATGCTTTTTCAATGGCGGCTATCGATTGAAGATGAAACGACGCATTGCACGGCCGCAGTTTGGCAATCTCAGCCACCGTTGTACGATTGCGAATGGCAGCCAGCACATCATGCAGAATCATTCGTTCGGCGATGTGATAGTGCACGTTGCCGGAAGCGACCAGCGGAACGTTGGCTCGTTCGCTCAGCCATTGGCAGCGGGCCAAATAAGCGTGATCATCTACGCCTAGATGCAGGGTCGTCATCAGGGAAGCCGACGTCCCAAAGATCTCGCGGAAGTGTTTTAACCATGCCAGCCAAGTCTCATCTTCCTTCGGATCGAAGTGAGCTGGCGGTAGTGCGCGACGAATGGAGAATTTTTCTTCGCCATACCATTCGCCTTGCGCTAGATCTGCTTTGGTTGCATTTTCTGCTGGCGGTTGTTGCAGTAAGATGCCTGCGTGCATGTCCATAGCCAGCGGAGCGATATCGCGCCAATAGAGCAGACATTGGCCTTTCGCTGCTCGAGCACGTCCTTGCGTCAGTAAGCGGCATAGCCTGCCATACGCGGCGCGATTTTGAGGCCAAACGACCAGGGGGGGGCCGTCGACAAAATGAAGCTCACTGCCGACCACTAAAGGTAGGTTCGCGTCTTTGGCTGCGGTATGAGCTCGAACAATTCCGGCTAATGAGTTTCGATCGGTGACAGCGATACCACGGTATCCCAGCGCTGCCGCGCGGTCGACCAGTTCGTCTGCGTGCGATGCGCCTTCGAGGAACGAGAAATTGCTTTTGCAATGGAGTTCCACGTAATCCATGAATACGACTCAGTAACCAATGAAGTAAGCATCGTCATAGGCCGCGGACGTTTCAAGGCGAGCTGGTGTCGAATCGATTAGCGAGCGACTTTCAGCGACGTAGTACCTACGGCCGATTGTGAGCGGTTACACAAAGTGCAACGTATGACAAAATTGCCCGAAGCGTGCTCCGGCAGATCTAGCTTAACCGCAAATGGTCCTGCCGTCACCGCTTTGTTTATTTCCGCAACAACAATCTGGTTGGCTGCTTGGTATCGCAACAGAGATTCTGCTTCGGAAACTTCGCGATTTTCTTTTTTTGCTCGGGATTCCAGACTGATGAGGTCTAGCGCAGCCCTTGGGATTCGGCCCCGTTCGTACTGTATCTGAACGACTACTTCGCCAGGAAAGTCCGCATCGCCAACGATTTCTATTTGCCGGGCAAGTGTGTCTTGTTCTACTTCAAACCGCAAAGATTGGCTTTGCGGCAAACGCAGTGTTGGATCGCCGAGCAAATTCATCAGCCACAAGTGCTCTTCTCGCTCTTGAGCCAGATTATGATCTGCTGGGCTGAGAGCACTGGCCATCGACAACATCATGCTGTCCAACGCATCGCCGTTGCCGTGCGTCTTCTCGGTGGCGAAGGCGGCCGTTGTTCGTTTTGCATTTCGCAAGATTTCGCCTAGCGTTGAAGTCCGCAAGTCGAAAGCTTCGTACAACATCTCTTTGGCCAGCACGCTCATACCATAGGGCATAGAGACTCGTGATGCAGCGATCGACGCGATCGGACCTTGCGGTTGACGAATCATTTGTTCGGCTAAACAAGGTTGCGGTGCATCCATCGCTCCACTGTAGCAGGCCAACAAGAAAGCTAAGCTTCCCGAATGGGTACTAGCTAATTGATTCACGTCAGTATGAGAAAGGATGGGATAGTAGCGGTCATTGTACTGGACTTGGTCCAGGTGCTGGACGTTCCCATGCCCAATGTAAACCCATAGCATGCCGTTTCGATTCAACTGATGGATGACGGTGTCTCGAAAGCGATTTGGCGGTGGAAAGTACGGACTAGAGGAACTGGCATGGGTCATCAGCAGTTGATATTCGGCTGGAAGAGATTTCGTCAAAAGCGCTTTAGCAAAACTGCTGATAGCCATATCTGCAATCAAAGAAAAGCCACCTACGCCGGCCACCATATTCATTTCGTACTGCCAATCGCCTCGAATGGCATCTTGTTCATAGGCAATCGAGCGGTTCAACATCTCACGCAGTTGAGCTGCAGACGTAGCGGGTAGTCGTCCGACGGCGCATTCTGGAATTCCGTCGAAGTCTAAATCTGCGTAAGGGTAATCCGTTGCAATTTCTGCTTCGCCACCAAATTTGACGACCGCTTGGGAAGGTAGGTAGAAAGTGGGAATATAAGGCTCGCCGGCTTCCAGCAGATGCAGTTGGTCGATCGGAATCGCATCGGCCGCGAGCAAGATGAATGGTTCGGTCCAATGTTTTTGGCGAGCGGTCTGTTGCAGAAGGGTGCGGGTGGCATCCGCGGACTCTTTTGCGGCGACCACAGTCACGTCAAAGCCTTGGGACGTTCGATACTGAGCCCAGTCTTCGACCGCGGACTCCCAGCCTGCTGGAATCACAACGATGGCTGCTTGTTGAGCTGGAAGTGGCGTGTTTTCCTGTGCGGACGCGTTTTCGTTCGATATCAGCTTGCCGATGGAGCCACAGATCAAGGCCAAACCGAAAATCAGCAAACGTTGAAAGCTGGTCATAGACGGAACACAAAGTTTTGGGGCGTAATTGATAAAGTATTACTTTAACGGACCATCCTAACGTTTCACTGTACCCAAGTTACCCGCCAGCAGCGAGAGCGATTCCCACACACGATTAAAGTTGATACCGTTCAATCGCCGGCTGGAAACAGTAGCGGGACGGCGCGAGCCTAATGCTATTCAAGTTAGAAGCGGCGCGCGAGCCGCCCTGTATTTCCTGGGAATATGTATACCTACACCGGGCAGATTCCACTAGCGGCACCGCCCTTCTCAATCTGGGATCATCAAGTAGAACAATATTCGAGAATTGCTTTTTACCATTTTGCTTGCCATACGTCTTTCTCTTTACATTGCAAAAAAGCAAACGCGATAAGATTTGACAGTCTAGTGTGGATAACGTTTAAGTAGGCTTTGGGAGGCAAAGTGCGCGACCAGCTCGTCGAACAACTTCCAAGCCTCTACCGATATCTATATCACTTGTGCGGCGAAAGACATTTAGCAGAAGACTTGGCACAGGAAACGGTTCTACGGGCTATGAAAAACCTGGCGCAATTGGAGCATTCCACTGCACTTCGAGTTTGGTTGTTTCGGGTTGGGATGAATGTCTGGCACGACCATTGTCGGAGGAAGAACAGACTCGAGACGATAAAACAGGATTGGGGAACGAAGGTACTAGAATACTACGCCGGAGCGGTCGAACCCGACCCAGCAGCAATTTTCGATCTGCGTGAGCAAGTTGAACAGACTCGACAAGCGATGATGCGATTGCCCGAACGCCAGAGGATGGTTTTGACCTTGGCCGTGTGTGAAGAGTTGTCGCATCGGGAAATTTCCGACGTGCTCGGCATTAATACCGATGCAGTTAAGTCCAATTTATCGGTGGCGAAGGCGGCAATGAGGAAGATGTTTAGAAAGGAGAATCAATCATGAAGACGTGTCTTACAACTAAAGAGATCGAAGCGCTTTACGATGGTTTACTCGATCCGATCAAGCATCAACACTTTGCCTTGCATGTGTCTACATGCGAAGAATGTCAAAAATCGCTTGAAGAGTTACAGCAATGGGATCGTCGGCTTTGCCAGTCATACTCTTCGATCGACGTGCGCGAAGCATGGCTGACTCGTATGCAGGAAACGGTTCATTCGCTAGCCGTCCAACAGCCGCGTTCGCATTATACGCATATTCAGGTTACGAAACGCCACCAAAAATTTGGCCTGGGTGCGGTTGCCGTTTCTTTGCTTATTTTGGTCACGTACGTTGCGAGACAGCAGTTCGAAGACAACGGCAAATTGTTCACAGCAAAACAATCTTCGGCTGTTGCACAGAATAGAGGGGCTGGTGTTGTGTCAATCAAAGCCTCGGTTGAACTGAATACATTGAGAGCCGTTCCGACTGTTCGCGCCGAGGGTGACTATCTTGTGGCTAAACACCCCGATATAGGCGAGCCGTTCGAACTCTATTGGGTGCTTCCCATTCACCGTAATTAGCAGGACTATAAACCTTTACCTGGAGAACTATTATGCGTCAGATCTGTCTTAGCACTTCTGTTTTGGTGATTCTTTTGTTGCTATGCAACCAAGAATGCTCCTGGGCTCAACAGTCGCCCACGGCGGTACCTGCTCAAGTGGAAAAGCCAAAGCTTGAGTTACGCATTTTTTCGCTAGCCTACGCTGACGCAAAGGACGTATTAAGTACAGTTTCTGATCTGTACGGAAATCACAACGGATTCGCCGTCTCGGCAGACTTGCGTACTAATCAGCTCATCGTAATGGGCTCAGTGTCGACAATCGAAAGCGTCGCTACATTGCTGAATGTGCTGGATAGTAATCCAGTGACATCTGTCATTCAAGTTGAGAATATTCGCGGAGACACTAGGAAGTTAGCCGAAGACTTGGCAAGGACTTCACAGGTTGACTTGGAGTTTATGGAAGAGTTAGGGATAATGATTATCAGGTCACCATCGCAGGAGAAGGCTAAGCAATTTGTAGAAATGATGGGTCAAATACGATCACAAATTGACGAAAGTATCGAGGTCGTTGATCGCAAAACGATGGTTCGACTTACATGGTTGGCGCCCAAAGATATTGGTTCAGGAGACGCTTTATTTGGATCTGATGAAACCCTGAACGCGGCGATCGGACGACTGGGGGCACTGGGCTATAAAGATCTGGTCATCGCTGGCCAGTTGATGACTCGCTGTGAATTGGGAGCAACCGCAGCCAGCTCTTCGCCAGAGTTTGAAGTCAAAGGAAGGGCTCAGTTATCATTTGATTTCGAAATGCGCGGTAGTGTCATAAAACGCGTAGGATCCGTGAGGTCCGATGAGTTCGATGTGCAGTTGTTCGTACAGGTGACCCCTAGCGAAAATTCTGTTGTTGACAATCAAGAGACCAGCCCGAGAAGCAACCTCTCGGTCGTGGTGCGGTTGAATTCTGATTCAAAACCAGTCATCCTCGGGTCCTCACCCGTACTTGGAAGACAATGCTTCTACGTCGTTCAATTTCTAAACGATTATTAAGAAAGGGTTTCATTAATCTAGGCAATGGTTCGCCTTCGGTTTCAGGGTTAGGGTGAAGTAAGCCTGCCGCAGTGAAATACTTTCGGCCGCCGTTGCCAATAGCGGTCAGACGATAGCGAGGAACTCATTAGGAAACGTTTCTTGGCCCTAGCGGGAGTATCGGCAAAAATCTTCTGCAAACCCTATCTCTCATTTTGGGATACTCCCTTTCCCTTGGGATTTTGGCGCACGATTGTGCCGTCGTCCAGTAAGTAGAAAAGTGCCGTCGTCTGATTGAAATTTGGGTCCTTCGGTTCCATCCAGTGGCTGACTCCCCCAGAGTCATATGCAATCACCAGCACGCGGGTTGTCGATGGTTCAACTTGACCACCACGTCGATCGAACTGATCAAGCAGATGTGGTTCATCATGTATCGCTAGGCTATACGAAGATCCAATGGGGTTGTGGTCATCACAGGAGTAGTAGTCTAGCGGAAGAGATCTCACGTGTGCGTTGGAGTCGCTGTTCCAACTAGATGAAAAGTCTACGTATTGCGCAAAAATCGAAGCTTCAGGATGATAGGGTAATATCAATGTACGCCAGCTATGCAGCCGATGCCCATGCTCGTCTGTTGAATAGACAGGCGGAAAAACACCGAACTCGCTATGATATGATCGCAACGCTGCTTGAATCGATCGCACGTTAACGCCGCAGTCGTATTTTCTGTAGTGATCGTGGAAAAGCTTAAGCTCGTGTTGCACGAAGCGGACTGCAACCAGCCCTACCAGAAAGAATGCTATTAAACCGAAGCAGATCAGAATTCTCTTTTTCATTGACGTCTCCTCTAAAGCGTCTTCTTTCCGAAACGCCAAGATTCCGAGATAGATTTGACCGTAAGTCGTTCCAGGAAGCTTTCATTCTAGTATAGCCCGGTATTTCAAGCCGAAATTGGGGGAAGTAATCGTTACCGACAAGTTCTCGTTAGGCCTTGCTAAACAATTACTGTCCGTAATTATTTATTTTGCCGGGTGTATTTCGTAATTCCATTCTCCATGGAATTTATTCCGATGAATTATAACTTCTGCGAGCTCCTCGTCGGTAACCTTTCGAGCTTTCTCGTAGGTCTTTCCATCTATCCATGCATGCACCTCTAGGCCGGTGGTCGTACGTGTGTTGCCAATGAGGCTTACAACAACCTCTAGAGTTTCAAGAGGAACTCCCTGCCAATTGCGGGTTATGTGGCAAAACAGTTTGTGTTCAATTTTGTTCCACTTGCTTGTGCCGGGAGGATAGTGGCAAACTTCGATGATCAGCCCAGTAGCATTGGCCAATTTTTGTAACTCGGTTCGCCAAAGTCGTGTGCGCGGGCTATTACTCCCGCCACTATCGGCTGTGATTAGTACCCGCATGGCTTTCGGGTAGCTTTTGGAACCCAGCCGTTTCCACCATCTACTGATTGCCGATACGGCAAACTCGGCTGTATCGCTGCTAATACCAATCGTCACGCCTGCTTCATTTCGCCCAATATCATACACGCCATACGGGACTGCCTTGCCCAATTCCTTATCGGGAAAGTCGTGCGTCTCGACTTTGATCGGATCTTTTCGGCGTCGGTACGTTTTCCCTGCGTTTTTCAGGTTTCCCAAGACTTCTTTCTTTTTCGTGTCAACCGAAATGGTTGGCTGATGCTTCTTCTGAAGTAGGACTATTCGCTTTGAGATGAATTCAAACTGCGCATTTCGATCTGGGTGTTGATTGCCTTCGATGGTCTTACGATTCGCCTGAAGGCTGTAGCCAGCCGCCTTGAGCAGTTGGCCTACCTTCACACTGCTGACCTGAAATCCTTGCCGCTGCAATTCAACGGCAAGGGACTTGGTGCTTTTGCATGTCCACCGAAGAGGGGACATCGGATCGCCGCGAGTGCCGGATGAAACGAGTCGATCCAAAGCCTTTTTAAGTTTCGGCTGTTCAACCTCCCGAGATTTACGACCGGCCCCCGGTTGTCTTTGTCTGTTGGAGGATGCTGCGTTGGGATCATCGAGTTCGAGAATGCCGCGACGAATAGTGCGTTCCGAAACCCCCGTTGCCGCAGCAACAGCAGAGATTCCTCCCCAACCCAAGGATCGCGCTTCTGCGGCTGCCCATCGACGACGGGCGCGTTCATCCAAATCCGCTTCAATTGCGGTATACTTCTGTGCGATCCATGTTATGACTTGTGCATCCGGCATACCCGAAATCATCGCAAATTTTAATCATCGGAATCAACCCTAATCCGGACACTTATTGTTTAGCGAAGCCTTAGCTTCCACCTACGCAACCTTTTCGATCGTCGCCAATAGTGGTTAAGCGATCTCAATGCACTAATTTAGAAACGACTCTTGGCAGTAACAGGAATTTCGGCGAAAGGGTTCTGCATCTGCTAGAATTAAACGTTCGCGTTTCATAGCGGTGCCAAGGTGTCCGCTGCAAATGAACCCCGTCAAGTTTTTGGAAACGGTAAATATGACTGAACTCCGATTGTTGCAGATTGCTTGTGGCGAACGAATCAAGGCAATGCTAATTTTGCCATTGTTTGTTATGAGTGCCATGCTTTGCACTTCAGATTCAAAGTCTGAAGCGCCGCCAGAAGACGTATTACAAGCTAGCTCCGTCCAGTTAGCCGCAAAGACTGACAGAGAATGCCGACATCTTTTTCCTGCGGTAGTGCTGGAGGATTCGGTTGGAGATTTTATACTACTGACCGAGTTAGCCGTATCAATGGAAGGGCATGACTTTTGTTTGAACATAAGCAAGGGCGAGTTTGCTGATGCAAGCTGGTTAAGTGAGTCAAGCTGCAAAACTATCGCAGTATTTGGGCCCTGGATAAAGGCGTACCGCTTCACTGAGAACCAAATACCGGATCTGCTTCGAGATATAATTTGCAAGAGCGCAGTCCGGTTAGCAGAACTCCCCCGTTTATCCATTGGAACCGAAGTGAGCATTTATTGCCGATCAATATCATCAACTACGAGTCCAGTGATCCACAAAACACATTTAGCTGCCAATCGTCACATCTCATATAATCAACCGGTGTATGCACCTATGCCATACGGCGTGCTGTTCCCACCATCATACATGGCTCCGTCGTTATGCTGGGTTTATCAATCCAATGCATTAGATCCACAGCAGAAACCGACACTCGCTGGCATTACCATTCAACACATTCCATTCAAAGATGGTGACATTTTCTTGGATGTCGACGCACTTCTTGATTTGCAAGATTGGGTAGTACACACCTTGCCGCCTGCGAGGGCCCTGCCTCGAATGCCGTCAATAGCTCTACATCAGATCACAAATCTCGGAAATACTCAATCTTTCGTTGATCAGTGGCAACCGCTAGGGACTGACGATCTATCGACGCGGATCTTTCGTGGAAAGGAATACACAAGACTAGTTGGTGACTTTCAGTCCAATAATGGCAAGCGATATTCAATTCCCGCTTGCCTAGTACGATCCGACGATAACGTGATTCTACTAGTTTCGTCAGCTACCCTACCGTTGGTTCAACATGATTCCATTGTTCTGGTAGAGCACCATGGGGTTGCAAGGACTGTGCTATTTGATTCCGCGTTTGACCTGCAAAATAGCATCGATTTACATCAGCAGTTCTCACTTGTTGGGTTCCCTATGTTGAAATCGAGCACGAATTTCGATGCTTTAATGGAATCTGGATTTGAGTTAGTTGTGCCATCTGAGCTAAATGGTGACGAGCTGGTGTATGGTTATTCATCAACCGATCACATTGCCGATACTAAGCCTGAAGCTTGTCTGATTTCTCTTCACAAGTTAAGCGATGTTGAAGAAGCGATTGGTGTACCTTGCTCTCCGTCAATCGCATTCATGCAGCAGGACAGCCAATTTTTCTGCTATGGTGTAATTGGTCATGATCCCGACATGACAGAAATCCGAATCTTTACAAAAGCACATCTCGAAGCTTTAAACCAGTAAGGCACTTTGTTTCTGTGGCCGACTGAAATTGCGAAAGAAGAGTCGCGAATCCGCCGGCCTGGATATACAATGAATAGCAGCGCGGTCAACAGACTCGTTGATATCGAGCTTAAGAAAGGTGTCAGGAGTCAGAGTTTGAGATGCCGCTAGATTGTCCAACGAATTGAGCGAGACTTCGAATAAGACCACCGCACTTCGTGGCACCCGGTGATTCGCCGTGTCCTTCGATTCGTTGGAAATTGAAGGGTCGTTTACTGAACTACCAAAAGGCGACATCCAACTAAGGCCACTCTCTCGCTTCTCAACATCGCTCTCTGTCAAGAAACGGAACCTCTCCCGGACAAGCCGGGAGCATTTGAAAGACAGAAGACCAAGGCACATTGTTCTGAGATCGCGAGTTCTGAGCGACCGTTGGGCTTGCCCCAACGTGTCGCAATAGGATTGGTGCGCTAAATTCGTAGGGCACCAATCTCATTGCGAAGACTGGGCAGGAGAATGGGGGCATTAGAATGGTCTTGGAATCTATTCTTTTGCCCTGATTCTCCTGCCATAAGAAATTCGGTCGCTCTTTGCGCAACAATTCCATGGCGAAGACCGGGCGCAAGGCCCAGTTTCGCAACGATGGTTGCACAGCAGCGCGATCCAAATCCCGCTGGCTCGCCCGCTGGGTGGGTGGGTTTCTCGCTACACCAGAGTTCCCGGGCATCGGATTCCATTGCCAGCTATTTGGATATCAAGCAGGCTGGCAGTCTGCAAGCTTTGCGACTTAGCGTTAAATAAGCACTTAGCCGTCGAAGCGGACGATGGCATAGCGTTTCTTGCCATTGCGGAGCACGACCGCGTTGCCGGCGACTTGGTCTGACTCGGTCAACACACGGTCTGTTGAGCTTTCACGGCGATTGTTGATGTAGATACTGCCAGCCTCGATCGCTCGACGCGATTCGCTTTTCGACTTGCACAAGCCACTCGATGCCAAGACATCCAAAAGTGCCGCAGCCCCGTCGCTCAGACTGCTGGCTGGCAAACTCACATTTGGAACATCGTGGAAAATGGCGCTCAGCTCTCGCTGGCTGATCGCACTGATCTCTCCACCAAATAGAATTTCACTGGCCTTCTTGGCCGATGCTAATCCTTCTTCACCGTGAACTAGTTTGGTTAGTGACTCGGCAAGTCGCTTCTGTGCAATTCGTTCGTGAGCGCGTTCGGACGGCAACGACTCTAGATCCATGTATTCATCGTGGGATACATCCGACAGCAATTTGAGCACGTTGAAGACGTCGCTATCGGCGACATTGATGAAGTACTGATAGAACTCGTAGGGACTTGTGCGATCGGCGTCCAGCCAAACGGCCCCGCGTTCGGTCTTGCCCATCTTTTGACCTTCGCTGTTGACCAGCAGTGGACAAGTCATGCCATATAGTTGTTGTCCCAACATGCGGCGTCCCAAGTCGATGCCAGCCGTTATATTGCCCCATTGATCGCTGCCGCCTATCTGGAGTCGGCATTCATGGTGTTTTGCCAGATACACAAAGTCGTAGGCTTGAAGCAGCATGTAGCTGAACTCCGTGTAGCTGATACCGCCGTCGTCGCGTTCGATGCGGCTTTTGACGCTGTCCTTGCCCAGCATCACGTTGACGGGGAAGTTCTTGCCGACATCGCGCAGGAAATCCAGAAAGCTGAAGTGCTCCATCCAGTCAAAGTTATTCACCAAGATCGCCGCGTTTGGCCCATCAAAATCAAGGAACCGTTTGGCTTGTTCCTTGATGGCCGCGACATTCCCCAGCAGCGTATCGCGATCCAGTAGATTCCTTTCGGCCGATTTACCGCTCGGATCGCCCACCATGCCTGTAGCGCCACCGATTAGGCAGATCGGTTTGTGGCCAAATTCTTGGAACCGTTTGAGCAGCATCATCGGCAGTAGATGCCCAACGTGCAGGGATTCAGCGGTTGGGTCAAATCCCGCGTAGATGGAAGCAGGTTTGGCAAGCAAAGATTGGATGCCTGCTTCGTCCGTGCTTTGTCGGATCAGGCCACGCCACTGAAGTTCGTCAAGGATGCTGCGTTCAGACATTTTTATGCGGTCAGTTCTCGTTGTAAAAAGAGGTCATGCGGCATGGCCGCGATTTCGTAGGCTGAAAGTTAACAGATTTTCAGCGTTTTCGGGAGGGAGCTTTGCCGGTCAGTTCGCTGCCGAGCTAATTCTGAAGAAAAGCTTGCAAAGCTTGGATCGTCGAGGAACTGGGAAAAATAGGCAAACCGAGCTTGACTTCGCCGACCCCTTCCCCGCTAAACTAAGTGACAACGCCCAGGTTGTTTTCTTTCAGTTCAACTTGATTCAAAAAGTCCAAGGGATGTCGGACGACGTATTAAGCCGTGAGGATGTCGAAAGCTTGCTGCAATCCAGCGGCATTGGTGCTGCGCCACGTGCGGCACCGACGTCGCGGCCGGAGCCTCGAGTTCGTATCTTGGCGTATGACTTCAAGCGACCCGAACGCATCGGCAAAGACCAGATGCGGGCCATGCAGTCGTTGCATGAAACGCTCGCTCGCAGTTTCGGAGCGGCTTTGTCGGCGGTCTTACGCACCATGACCGAAGTACGACTGATCAGCGTTGATCAGTTGACCTACAGCGAGTTTATCTACTCGTTAGAAGTGCCAACGTGTTACAACTTGCTCAAGCCCAAGCCGTTGGAAGGCAATTGGATTCTCGACTTCTCCCCTTCCCTGCTGTACCCAATCATCGACCGCATGTTGGGGGGGGCCGTAAAGCCAGAAGCTTCAATAAAGCGTCCTCTTTCTGAAATTGAGTTACGACTAGCCAGTCGCATTACGACCACCTTTTTGCGTGAACTGGAACATGCATGGCGAAATGTCATCGAGCTTGATTTAGAAGTTGAACGCGTTGAATCGAATCCGCAATTGGTACAAATCGTACCTCCTAACGAAGTGGTCATCATGATCAGTTTCGAACTGACGATGGGCACCGTGCGTGGCATGACCAATCTGTGCATCCCGTTCAATACTATCGAGCGTGTTGGTACAAAACTAACGAACAACTCTTGGGTTGGCTACACGTCGACCAAGGCCGACAAGAACAGTATTGAGAATCTGACACGTCGCTTAGATGAGTCGGTGGTTGGGTTAACCGTTACGCTTGCAAGATCGACGATATCCACTGCTGATCTTTTCGAGTTGCAAGTCGGTGACATTATCTCCACGGACCACGACGTAAATACCATGTTGGATGTTGAGATAGCCGACGTGGTGAAATTCCAAGCCAGTGCAGGCAGCCTCAAAGGTCGCAAGGCGATCAAGATTGAATCGATTGTGCATGGATCGCCGAAAGCGAGTGCACCAAAAAAAGATAACTCTAAAGTGGAATCAAGTAGTGCTAACTAGTTGATTGAGCCATTTTATTCCTCCAGCGGAAAGCAAACGTTCTGATGAAGTACCATTTTATGAAACGAACCGTTACCACTTTGGTAAGTGGGCTGTTAGGTTTAACCGTGTGGACAACAGTTGGATTGTCACAAGCCGTCGCTGACAATGACTTGGACGCTAACGCCAACGCCGCAAAACAGCTTTCGATGATGCTTGACTGTGTAGCGCCGTACCATCCACAAGCTGGAGTCAGTGGGAAAGCGGTTTTGTCGGGATCGTCGACCATGCAGGAGCTTGGCCAGGAGTGGGCCACCCGCTTTCGGCAGTTTCATCCCGGGGTCGAATTTACGCGTGGCACTTCCGGTGCGGATTCGGCGTTGGAAGACCTGAAGAATGACCCGACGGCCATTGCGGGGGTCGGCCGCATGATTACCGCTGAGGAGATTGAGGCTTTGCGTCAGGGCAAATGTAAAGACCCTGCCGTGATCGTCGTAGCGCTTGAGCCCATTGCGATTTTGGTCCACAAAGATAATCCTTTGCAAGCCTTGACTCCAGCGCAAGTGCAAAGCTTGTTTGCAAAAGCCGAGCGACCGGCGGTCTGGGGGCAGGTCGGAGTTTCTGGCCCACTCGCTCAGAAGCCAGTCCGCATTCATGGTCGGGGCGATCAGAACTCAAGTCGCAACTTCATTGAAATGACGATATTGAACGGACAGCCTGCCGCGCCGTTTGCTGCCATGCATCGTTCGCAGGGCGAGATGTTGCAGGAAGTTGCCAACGACCCGGCGGCACTCGCGATTGGTGGCATTCACGATGCCACTGGGGTGCGTCCGATAGCCCTCACGCTCAATGGCAAGAACGTCGTTCCCTCGGAAGAATCCTTCATGGCTGGTGACTACCCGTTGGTTCGGCCGCTGATCTTGGTCTTTGACAAGAGTTTGTTGGATCACGATAACGGCTTGCGACGCGAGATATTGAACTATGTACTAAGCCGCCAAGGGCAGGAGGAAGTCTTGCGAGCGGGCTTTTTTCCTGTCAACCCGAACTTTATCGCTCAGCAAATGGCTAGCTTCTCCAAGTCTCAGTTGAGATAATTAGTTCCAAGTTGAAAGAAGGCTTGGGAGGCGAATTGCACGCATCCCGAGCCGACAGTGTTCGAGTGCCTACCAGTACGCTAAAACGGATTTACGAAACAACCTTCTGCGAATTCAACATCATGAGTATCTTTTCACTTATCCGCCTTGTTTCACAAGCAGTTCGATCTCCCATTCAGGCCGCTGTGCTGCTTGTATTGCTGCCTGTATCGCTTCAAGCTCAATTCAATACCAGCGGCGTGTTGCAAGACTGGCAGAATCAAGCCTTACCTCGGGCGTGGAGTCCACAGACCTCGACCGGTTCGGGGGCGGTGGCTGGATCGAGTTTTGGCAACAATACTCAATTTGCAACCAGCAGTGCGGGGATCCAAAATTGGCGTCTGGGTGTCTTCAAGCAGGACCTTGATGTGGGGACGCTGGTAACAGGCGTTGAATCTAATTCGCCAGCGGCACGAGCCGGACTGAAAAAAGATGACTTGATTGTTTCGATCAACGGACAGCAGGTTGGGAATACGCCATCCAACGGCTATGTGGATGTGGGGTTGCAAGCAAGCAACACGGCGGTCAATGGGCGCGTGATTGCGTTGATCGCGGATGGTATTACTGGCAAGTTGCGAAACGTGAGTATTGAGATGGAGCAAACTACGCTCAACTTGGATATCACGGTGCGGCTTGCCGACCGAGTCGCTTTGCCCACGTCGTACTTGACGGTCACTTTGCGAAACCGAAGCCGCCCGCAGTATGAGGTCATAGGAGCTCGTTGGGCGGGGACAATCTCAGGAAGTGGACCGATCAATATCAAAATGATGGTTGATCCCAAATCGGTCGTGGCTACGGATCTCTATCAATTTGTAGCGCAAGTGGATGACGCACGTGGTGCGATTCAATTTGTGACGGTTCAGGATGTCGATATCAATCGATTGCTCAATAGAACCTTGCCCACGCAGATATTGACGTTGGAAAACTATGCGCAGTGGATGGCTCGTAACGGCACCAGCAATAATGGACAAGTGGTCCAGGCAAGCTATGTCAATGATATGGAGCGGATCTTTCAGACCGTTTTAGGTCGATCGCCAAACAATGAAGAACGGAGCGGTTGGACTCGCTTTTTGAGCGAAGGAAACAGTTTGGAAGAGATGCGAATTCGATTGTTATCGCATGCCAGCTTTTATGATCGAGCGGGAAATAATCCTAGTGCTTTTATTGGGCAGATGATTCAGGTATTGAGCGGTCGGCCGGCGACGCCACAGGCCCTTCAAGCGTGGACAACGAGACTGAATCAAATGAACGGCTATCGTGAGGGAGTTGTCCGCGAGTACATTGCCACCATGAATGGGCAAGTGCGGTGATCGTCGGTCTGATCGGCGGCATTGCGGCGGGCAAAAGCTATGTCGGCAGGAAGCTTGCCGCGCTAACCGACGGCGTGGTGATTGATGCAGACCGAATTGCCCGTGAGGTGATGGCCGAGGGGCACGTGCTTGATCGTTTGCGAGCGGAATTTGGAGAAGCCATCGTAAGCCCGGTCGGAGCATTGAATCGTTCTGCGCTAGCGGAGATGGTGTTTGCGGAAACCGAAGCCTCCCAGCAGAATCGCCTGCGGTTGAATGCGATTGTGCATCCGCTGGTTCGCGAGAAGGCGATGGTGGAGATGAAGGCGGCCAGACAAGAAGCCCCAGGCAGATGGTTGATTTTGGACGTGCCTTTACTTTTGGAAGGCGGCTGGCGTAACCTGTGCGACAGGATTCTGTTTATCGATACCCCTCTGGCATTGCGACTGAGGTATGCGGCGACGCGCGGCTGGACCGCGGGCGAGCTGGAAAAACGAGAACGCTCGCAAATGTCCTTGGATGAGAAGCGTGCAGGTGCAACCGATTTCATCACGAATCCTGGTACCGAGCCTGAGCTAGAGACGCAGTTGCGGGGGTGGTTGAAAACCGTTGGTTTGGAAAACTAGCCAAAATCCAGCCTGCAATGTGGTGCAATAGCCGGGAAAATGGCGAAAACTGGGATGGGGAGGGCTCTGGCGACTTGAACGAATCGATTCCCATTTACGTATTGCTACGATAATCGTGTTGCTGCGGCTTTTCAGAATCCGTACCATAGGTTATCCAAAGTTCGACTTTGCAAGAACGATTGACGTCCTTCGTCGCAGAACGGAGCCAACTTAGTTAATTGAATGGTGGAAGGTTTTGAGTTATCGAGAACCAAAAAGTTTCCAGGACTCCATGTCAACCATTCGATGATTAAGCTGAGTAGACCAGGAGGAGGGGCTCTGCCGTGTGGCGGTGAAGCACCACGATATTAAAGAAACACAGAGAAAGGTTCACTTGATGGCTGGCCAGATGAAACAGAAGTTCCGTTGGGCATTATTGGCACTAGTTGCGAGTGGGTTTGCGAGCCCAAGTGTGACGTTGGCAGATAGCCTTCCTCGTGTAAGTGAATCGCAAGGGCCGCGTGCCGAAGATCGCTTAATTACGCATACGGTTCGAGGGTTGCTGCAGCGAAATCACCTCAGCAAGCGAAAATTAGACGATGAAATTTCGCGTCGAACGTTCGAGCAATTTTTGAAGGCGCTTGATCCGTATAAATTGTACTTTACGGCCGCGGACTACCAAGATTTCTCACGACACATCACGACCTTGGATGATGAGATCTCTCGCGGCGATATCTCTTTCGCTTATATGGTTTACAAGCGGCTGCTAGAACGCGTCAGCCAACGGATGCCGATGGCTCATGAGTTGATCGACGGCGTATTCGACTTTGAGAAGAATGAAGAGATCATTGTCGAACCCAAAGTGCTTCAATACGCCAGCACTGACGAAGAAATGCGAGATCGTTGGCGCAAGCGAATCAAGTTTGAGTTTCTTGCGTTGCGTGCAGACAAGAAAACCGACGAAGAGATCCGCGAGAAGTTGCATCGCCGTTACCGCAGTGTAGAAAGCTATCGCAATCAAGAAGACGTGTATGAGTTGCTGGAACTCTTTTTGTCGTCTTTCACCAGTTCTTTTGATCCGCACACTTCGTACATGGCGCCTCGTGCCCAAGATAACTTCACCATCATGATGGGATTGAAGTTAGAAGGGATTGGAGCGACGTTGTCTCCCGAAGACGGGGTAGTTACCATCCGGGGCTTAGTACCAGGCGGTGCTGCCGACAAAGATGGACGCTTGAAGATTGGCGATCAGATTGTCGCTGTGGGGCAGGAGAATTCTGCAGAGAACGTCGATGTCGTTGACATGAAGCTAGATGACGTTGTTTCTCTCATTCGCGGTACGGCAGGGACCAAAGTCCGATTGACCGTAAGACCAAAGATTGGCAGCGAAACCAAGATCATAGAAATCACGCGCGCTAAAATCCAACTAGAGGACAGTGCGGCTCGTTCGGAAATCGTAGAACACACTGCGCCTTCCGGAGCGAAGATCCGTGTGGGCTATATCAATCTGCCAAGTTTCTATCTCGACATGGAAGCTGTGCGTCGCGGCAACAGTGATTACCGATCTACGACGGCGGATGTGGAGCGCATCCTGAACGAGTTCAAACAGCAGTCTATTGACGTTGTGGTGTTAGATCTTGCCAAAAACGGTGGCGGTTCGCTGACAGAAGCCATCGATTGTACCGGTCTCTTTATCGACAAAGGCCCGGTAGTGCAGGTGAAAGATTCTGACGGCCGGATCACTCCTTATATGGACGAGAATAAGCCTGGCGTCGCTTGGGATGGTCCGTTGATTGTGAAGACTGACAAGATGAGTGCCAGCGCCAGCGAGATTTTTGCTGGGGCAATTAAGGATTACAATCGTGGGATTGTGGTCGGCGATCCACAGACTCATGGCAAAGGCACTGTGCAAACACTGGTCGATGTAAATCAGCCAATATTGGGTGCTGGAGCGAAGAAATCTTTGGGAGCCCTGAAGGTTACCATTCAGCAGTTCTATCTGCCGGACGGCAAGAGTACTCAGCGCGATGGAGTTGCGGCCGATGTCGTGTTGCCTTCGATCTTAGCGTTTGCGGATATCTCGGAAGCTGATCTCGATTACGCTTTGCCGGTTGATCAAGTACCGCCGCAACCACACATGGATTATCGCATGGTAAATCCTGCCATTCGCATGGAACTGCAACAACGTTCTTCCGCTCGCGTTTTGGAGTCGACGGACTTCGAAAAACTGCTGAAGAAAGTCGAAATCTACAAAGCTCAGAAGGACGAGAAGTATCGTTCCTTGAAAGAGTCTGACTTTTTGGCACGTCGTGCAGAGTTTGATTTGGAGAAGGAAGAAGAAAAGCAACTGACCGATGCGGATGTCCCCAAGAACAAAGTTTTCCAAGATGAATACTATAATCGCGAAGTGCTGAACATCGCAGCCGATTATCTTGAGTTGCTCAATCAAAGCAACTTGGTGCGAAATGCGAAGGCAGCTTTGCGGTAAGCCTATTATTCTTCTTGACTGGAACCCGCATTGCATATCTTTTCAGTGTGCAATGCAAGTGTCACTTCGGCAGGGCTTGATAGCCCTGCCATTTTTCATGTTGGTACAATGTTTCAAACTATCAGAATCGGCCGCCTGCTCGGAATCGATGTCTTCCTCCATTGGACATTGTGGCCATTGTTGATTTACATCTTCGTGACCACGTTTTTCGTCAACGGATTGGCGGCCATTGCCATCACTTTTGGTCTGCTACTGGTGCTCTTTGGATCTGTGTTGTTGCATGAGTTAGGGCATGCATTGGCTGCTCGCTCGGTCGATGTAAAAACGCGTGACATTTTGCTGATGCCCATCGGCGGCGTGGCAAGAATCGAAAGTTCGTTGCTTTCGCCTCGTAAAGAGTTGTGGATAACTTCGGCTGGTCCAGCCACCAATTTCGTAATAGCCGCTGCCGCATGGCTTGCGGCGTTGGTCTCAATGAGCAGCTTGGATATTTGGGGCAGTTGGCCTAGCGCGACGATTTTTGGGCAAATCATCCAAATCAACTTGATTCTTGGAATCTCGAATTTACTGCCTGCATTGCCTTTGGATGGTGGGCGGATATTCCGTGCGCTGGCTGCGATGCGCATGGGGCACTTGGCTGCGACTCAGGCCGTAGCCCGGATAAGTCGTTGGATTGGTTTTGCATTAATCCTGCTGGCTCCCTTCCTATCGTGGCTCTTGGTTCTGCTGGGAGGTTTCATCATCCTTGCTAGTTTGCAAGAGCTATGGTCTGCGCGTTTTCGCCGCGTGTTGGAGATGCAAGGTCAGGACGCCAGCCGATCCAATTGGTCCACGGTTTTTGAGCAGTTTAGCGGACCGGAAGGTGCTGGTCACAGCCAGCGTTTCGATGGTCCTGTTAGCGGCGACACGGTCGACGCGGTGGACGTAAAGAAGCTGTGACAAACAGCTAGGTAACAACGATTGTGGCGTCAGGCAGCAGCCAGCTCAGTGATATTCCTTGATCGAGCCGCCTTCATCACTGGAATCTTTCAACAAACTGATCGTGCGCTGAGTAGCTAAGGATTTTTCAAGCCATTTCCAGTCCACGGTCTTTTGCAGAACAAAGTTTGAGAAGTTACGAAAGAGTCCAACTTCCTGAGCGGTTGCGTGCCCTTCTGAATATTCGTCCTGCACCACTTTCTTACATTCGTTCATCATGCGAAAGTCGCAACCGTCAATAATGAACTTTGGCGAATTGGTATAGATCGTCGTTTGTGTGCCGTGATAAGGGAGTACGAAGTCATCAATGTGGATATGTCCGCGATCACCGCTGATATGAACCCATTGTTGGTTTTCGACCAAGAAGGAACAAAATAAGCTGGCTGAGGTTCCATCTTCGAAATAGATGTTTCCCGAAAACTCGGAAGGCACACGCGAGCACGCATCAGCACCGAAGGCATTCAGAGTTCGGCCGATCACAGCGGAGGGCTGAACCCAGTTTTTCACCGACAGGATCATACGCACGCAGTACCAACCGAGATCCCCAAGGCAGCCTAACGGTTCGAAGTTGGATTGGCTGCGGATGTTTGACTTTTGAAAGTCACTGCCGCCGACGAATGAGAACTGAGTTGCGATACGGCGGACCGTTCCCAGTTGGCAGTCACCATGAATCAACTGCTGCAATGCCTCATAGCGTTTTGAGTGAGCAAACATGACTCCATCCATGAACTGCAGATTTCGCTTGCGAGCTTCTTCGCCGATTTCTTTTGCTTCTGCATAAGAGATCGCGACCGGCTTTTCAGACAGTACATGCTTGCCAGCTTGCAAAGCGGCCATGATCCATGGCTTTCTGATACCAGTTGGCAGTGGAATGTAGACCGCGTCAATGTCGCTGCGCGCAAGCAGTTCTTCGTAAGATCCTAATGCATCTACTTGGTTAGGCATTGGGAATTGCGCATTACATTCTGATACAAAGTTCTGAGCTTTGCTGAGATCGCGGGAGGCAACTGCGGCGAGTTCCGCGTTATCGGCAATCGAAATCGCTCGCCAGTTCTTTTTTGCAATCGCTGCTGCAGAGAGGATTCCCCATCGAACTTTAGTCATATGCCGTACCTCAAATCTTAAGTTTCAAAAAGGCGTCGTTCGCTGCTTGCACAAATCGTTCTACTCTCGTCTTGTCCTTTTTGCCCGGGGCTGATTCTACACCGCTGGCAGTATCTACAGCATCTGGTCGAGCGACATTTATTCCAAATGCGACATTCGATTCGGTGAGTCCTCCTGCCAATATTAGGGCGGTTGGGGCCAATTCTGCCGGGCGCGGATAGCAGGATTCCCAGTCGGTGCGATGGCCAGTACCGCCATAGCCCAGTTCAGTGTTGGCATCGACCAGGATTGCTTTGAGGCTTAAGGAGGCATTGGGCGTTGTCCATTGCTGAACGAAATGAGTTTGAGCTGCTGTTTTGGGCGGCCACTTCAAGGCTCGGATCAGTGGAGGCAAGTTGGTCAGGTGGTCAGCCGCAAAAGCTTCATCGCCATGCAGTTGCAGGTAATCGAAATGTAGTTCGCTGTGCAAATCGCGGATGACATCCCAATCTTCGTTGACAAATAGCCCAACCAATTTGACGCGTCCCTTCAAGGCTGTGGAAATCCGGTGGGCCATCTTCGGCAAAACCAACCGCGAGCTCTGGGGGTAAAAATTTAGTCCAATCGCGTCTGCTCCAGCGTCTGCTACAAGCAGAGCATCTTCTTCGGATGTGATACCACAGATCTTGATTCGAAAGTCGAGCATATAGTTTTGAAAGCTTGTTAAACGGAACACCACAAAAAACTAAGCTACCCACATTGCCTATTTTGCTTGGAGTCGCAGAGCGAATTTATCCATCCAAAACTCTGAAGCTGTCCGTATGCAACGGCCGATTGACAACCAGGGGCGTCATGTTTTTCTTGACTGTCCGTATGGATATACAGCTATTGTCAAAGTTTGCAATGCGAACAAGCACAACGCGATTACCAAAAAAGCAGCGAATTCTGTTCGTTTGGTTCGTCGCTGCGCTACTTGTGGCCATCAATGTCGCACGACCTTTCCAATATGCATTTGAGCATAGTGCGGAAGTTATCGCGTCGGATAATCGCTTGGCGGCGCTTCGAAAGGCTGAAAACGGCGCCATCGAGAAGAATCTTTGGTTTCGACTGGCAAAGAGTGACGGCCTATTGCGAGAACTGCCATTCCGAGCTTCGGTGTCGTCTACAATACCTAGTTTGCAAGTTCAAGGAATTTCGATTCTCAGTCTTGAAGCCCTGGGGGCTCAGCGACTCACCCAAAAGGTAACCGCCCTCTCGACGCCAGCAAAAGCGTCTGCCCACGCGCATCGAACACGGGAGTCTCGATGGAACCGATGGAAAATAACCGTTTTGGAGCACCAGTTGGCTCGCAATGACTGGACTCCACCAGTTTCTGACTCTGAGGGCAATGACGACGACACGCTCGCAGAAAACTCGGCCGCCAGTCCATATCGCTTGGTTTCAGCCAGTGTATCTCCATCAACCGCGGAGCAGTGGACCGGCCAGTTGAAAGCAGAGCTAGAGCGATTGAAGCAAGAGGAGCAAAACGCGGACATAAATTTGGCTCAGTCTCAAGCCGCTGCCAGTGGTATCCTTTCATTTTCAAAACCATGGCGTTCCCGTGTTTTGATCGTGGCGACGGGCTGGCCCCAATTGTCAGCCAGCATCCTTGCCGCGCTTTTGCTCGCGTTTGCGATTACGTATGCAGAAAAGCTCGCTACCTTCGTCGTTCGTTCGCGGTCTGATGGCTTCTACCGCACCATGCAGCGACTGGACATCGACATCCTGCCTGGTTTAGGTGAGGTCGAAGTCAAGAAAATGGGTATCAGCGACCAATCGTTGCAATTAGTAGTTCAGCGGCAGTTTGTTGCGTATCGCCTGGGCGAGTGGATTGTACTGATGTGTGTGTCGATCTGCGTTGTGCGATTCGCGTTAGATCAGACTTGGCGAGGTCTCTTTTTCGATTCCCCGTTAGCCGGGTTATCCTGCATGATCTGGGGACCGTAAGCTATCAAGCGCCACTTGTCCATGTGACAATCAGCGGCGACTTCGCGGTGCGTAGCAGAGCTTCACATTGTTGGACGTTCTCCATCGCTTCCCAAGGCAAGCTTGACCGTTTGCCCTCCGAAGACAGTTCGATGGTAAAGATGGAATGCGTTGCCAACACGCCAGCAATCACGGCCACATCAGTCGCGAATGGGTCGTGCAAACGCGATAGTTGACTCAGCAACTCTTCCTCGTTGGAAGCATGCTCCAGCAGGACCTGCAAGGCGGGCGTTTTGGTCGGCAGTTTTCGGCAAGCGAGCAGTATTCTGCCGTGTGCGTTTCCTAATTGAGGAACACACCAGGCTAGCATCTCGGCAAAGACAGACCAGTTTACTTGAACGTTCTTTGGCTCAAGCGTACCTGCGATGACGTCGCAGGGCTGGGACGCAGCAGAGCTTGTTGGTACATCCAACAGGCTCTTTCCCATGTGGTCATTGATCTGCACTCGGATTGCCGCATTATGTTCGCTCCAATGACAGCCTACCACCATCGATATCATGGGCCCCAATAGCCACTGGATGTCTTTGGTTAACGCGGAACGCTCGGCAGTCGAATGCTGGAAAGCTACATGCTGGCTGTTCCATCGCTTGACGGTTTCGCGGTCGCAAAACCATGGAACGATGCCTCCGACGGATGCTGATTGAAAGTCATGAGGAGAGGAGTACTGAGCGATCGGCAGCACAAAGTCGGCGTCAACCAGTAGTCGATGGATGTAGATCGGATTCGCTTTTGTATCCGCCGCCAGATAGGCAAAGTCCTCCGGCTGAAACGGCCCTTGCTTCACCTGCAAGTCCGACAAGCGTTCTCGCGGCAACTGGTCCAGCATCCGTTCATCCAGCACGTCTCCCAGCAGACCAAGGAACTGATCGGTAGTGAAGTTACAGCGTTCCGCCAGCAATAATGTCAATTGCTCCGGCGCGATTCCTGACTCCAAGAAGTAAGAAACGGTGATCGCCAGCAGTCGTTCTAGATCGGGGACACACGCGCTGCAGGCAATAACAATTCGATCACCGCTGACTACAGCATGCCGAACGGGCGGGAAGCCATCAGGGTCATCCAAGGCTCGACGCACTGCTGAATCGACATCGACTAAACAAGCGTTTGGCCGATGGATTAGATTTGCATGGTCGGGCACTGCCCATGTCACGAGTAAATCGTCACAAGGAATCTGAACTTCCATTACACCCTTCGAATCGGGCATTTCAAACCCAGCTTTCCATTTGACGAAGCCTTGGCCAGCCAAGGCAGACTTAAACCCCAGTGGGCTAGTTGTTGTTTCCAAAGGGTTAGACCTCTTTGGAGCCAAAGGCTAGTCTAATTCCTTGGGTTTGTTTTGGTGAGCATCACCGTCGCGTCGCTCAAGACCGGAACGTTCAAGCAGCGACGACCGCAACACAGACTCAATATGATCATCATCGGCCGGTGGCGGGCCAGCGGCACCTAACTCTTCAGGATCATAGCGAATCTCGTATTGATGTTTGGCTACTGCCAGCAACGTCCCCGGATCGAGTCGTTTGCGGTGGGTAACACGGTAACCGTTTACCTTTGTGCCATTTCGCGAATCTAGATCCTTAACAAACCAGTAGCCGCCTTCCATCGTCAGCCGACAATGCTGGCCCGATACGTTCGCGAACCGCAAAACGATGTCGCAATTTTCGCGACGTCCGATCACAATGCGGTCCTTGCGCAGCGGAATTTCTTCTCCGCCGCCAGTAGGTATTAATCGTCCAAAGTTCGCCATGATTGATGATCAAGAAGAGGTTTTGAAGTGGCAATGTACAGTATAGTCTAAAACTCGCTTCCAGAGACGTCAATGTTTTTCGATGAACTTCGGCGGGACTTCGCTCCAGTTCGTTGGACTAGAAACAGCACGAAATAGACCAACGTCATATACCCGGACAGAAAAATATTGATGATCGTGCCGGTGACCAACGTCATCACGACTACATGCAGAATCGGGTAGCTGCGTTCCACATGGGGGTCGAATCCGGCGACAGGAGAGGCTAACAACCCTGCGATCAAATCCACGAACATGCCAATGGGGTAGACCAGCGAAATGAGGATTCGAGTCCAATAGCCAATCAGCAGAGTCAGGCGAATGCGTTTACTTTCGCGGAAGCGAGAGCCTCGCGTTAGGTAGTCCCCTAGGATGTAGCCAGCAATAAAAATGGATACGCCAATCACCATACCGATGGCGCGGTTGGCTCCCACCACATCATAGCCGAGCGCAAAACTGGGGGCGGCACTGAGCGAACAAACCAAAGTCCAAACCAAGATTGTCTTGGGCAGGGATGCGTACGAGGTCGAAATGGACAATCCGCCCGGTAACTTTCCCTCGGCCTCGGCCTCGGCCGCCATCGCAGGCGCTTGGTAAGGATTCAATGGAGCGTCGGGCATGGCAGCGGGTTGGGGAGACGAAGTGTCTAGACTATAGCATGTATCGTAACACAATATTTAGGACCAGGCTTTGATTCCCAAGTAGTCTGGCCCTTGGAAGGCGATCGGATCGCTCGATGATACTGGGTTGCCGAGCAGGGCCTGTACCCTTTAGTAACCAAGCTCGATCTGTTTCTTATCCGCGTTTTTCTCGCGACGCTCGCAGCTTAAAGCCCTTTCGATTTCTGCCCACAGCCTAGCAATTGGACTGGAAAAGCCAGGATTTTCCGTAGCCAAAAAAATTTCTGTAAGGCTGTGACCAGACGTGTCACACCCCCAACGCATCATTAACCAGACCAAGCGACCGACCGTTCCAGTCGCTGGGCAAAGTTTGATTTTTGATCAGGAGGGTAACTTATCATGTCGGCTGCATTCACCACTCAACTAACGTTCGATTGGGCTCAAGATCAATCTGCGGAAGCTCCAATCGTCCTGCCACTTCAACAACCGTCGGCTAAAAGATCGAGCATCGTCCGAACCGAAAGAAGCTCGGGAACCAAAGTGAACTTGGGGGTGCCCGTGACGGCAAAGCCGATGGACGAAATTCTAGTCGCTCGCAATCTAGACAACTCACGCAGGAATCGGACTGAACACATCAGCGATTTGCTGTTGGTGGTTTTAGACCGCTACGGCATAAGCCCCGACGAGTTTCTTGCGACGCTACACGACTGATCGTGACTGCTTACGTTGACTGAGAACGCGTGTTAACTTAAGCGAAGTGTTGATCACCATTTGACGAGTCGACAATCGCACCGCTTCGCTACAAAATACTCATGCCGTTCATCGTTCACATCGAAGATCCTAACGATCAGCGACTTGCTGCTTACCACGATCTCCGGAATCGAAATCCAACTTTTCTGTCAGGGCACTTTATCGTTGAAAGCGATCTACTGGTTCAGCGGTTAGTGGATAGCACTTATGCGATTGAATCGATACTGGTGGATAACGATCAGGCGATTGACTCGTCCTGGCAGGAGCGCGGAGTGCCGATTTATTGTGTACCCGATCTCAGTGGCTTGATCGGGTTTCATTTTCATCGAGGTGCATTAGCCTGCGGATTGCGTCGACCGCTAGTGTCTGCGTCGCAAGCGCTGCTGGATCATATGCAGCGTGGAACCCAATCGTGGCAAGCTGTCTATCTGCATCAAGTGCAAGCTCCAGAGAATATGGGTTCCATCTTCCGCACCTGCGCGGCGTTGGGTATCAACCAAGTGATCATCGGGCGTTCGTGTGTTGATCCCTATGCTCGGCGAGTCATTCGCGTAGCGATGGGGACATCGCTGAAATTGGATTTGATGTCTGACAGCGACCCCGAGCACTTCTTAGAGTTATTGCGTCAACATTCGGTAGCCAGCGTCGCAGCCACGCTGGCGGATCGATCCAAGTCGCTACGTCAGTGGCAGCCTCCTTCGCAATGGACGCTGTTTCTTGGGAATGAAGCGCATGGCTTGCCCGAATCGGTTCGTTCGATTTGCTCAGACCCGTTGACGATTCCGATGCAGAACCAAGTGGATTCACTGAATGTAAGCAATGCGGCTGCAATATTTTTGTATGTGTTGTCCAGCTAGAGCTAGCTTTTACTTAGCTGCGTATTCTACGGATTGATCTGTACCCCGTGCCCTGGAATCGCTAAACAACATGCACAGCTAGGTAGATTTCCTGATTTGCCTATTTGTGTTCCACGCTCAAATTCCTAAATTGCCGAGGCCAGGCACGGATGTCACCTCAAATGAAACGCACCGCCGTTGGCGGATTTGTCGTTGCCTTAACACTGCTGTTGGTGCTGACCGCTATCGCTGTTGCGCAGCGAGACGCACGCAACATGGATACACCAGCGATCAAAGGAGAGCCTGAATACGCAAAGCAGGCGGTGCAACCGTTGCCAATACCAGCGGGCATGATCAATCGCGAAGCACAAACGAAATTTCCGCACGCAGACTTGCCCGTTGACAGCGATCTGGCGGGCGGTTTCGAAATGCCACAATCTCCCTACGCTCGCGCGACGGACGTAGGTACATCGTCTGCGACTGCTCCTACGCGTTTGATTTCTCAGTTCGAAGCGGCCGCAGGTCCGGCAATTGCCGGTGGACAGTCGGTGCGGATCGATGGCTATGCAAACCCTTTGCGCACGTCGATGCCTGCGCCCCAAGCCGACTTGGATAGCGAAGAGACCGCCGCAGACCAATCAGACGCCAGGGAACTGATGGAAGATGAATTGCGAGCGATGCCAGAGCCGGCGATTGCGCTTGCCCAATATCAACGAGTGGCGGACGAACAGATCCAGCGGGCCGATTGGCAAACCGATGCAATGGACGATGATTCGCAAGTGGTACAAAAAGGTGGCTATGATTTACCGCCTGCAGCAGACAACGCTGCACGCCCTGCCCTTTTGCCACCGCCATTGCCAAGTCTCTCGCCAGGGACGCAGTTGCCCAGCACGAATCCTTCGAGTTCAGCCATGGTGCCGCCGCCTTCCTTTGGCGCAGCGACAGCCACCCTGCTGCCACCGACGGCGGCAGAACCGTTACCCAGCGAAAACAACTCATCCAGCGGTGCTAGTTCGCCCAATGGGTTTGCGGTCCCTTCCAACTCAAGCAGTAATGCACTGGCTCCACCACCAGCATTCAACAGCCAATTGGTTCCGATCCAGCAGACGCCACCGACCTCGATGCCCAGCGCAAGCTTTCCGCCACGATCTGTCAACCCAGCGACGTTGACCAGTGCCAGCCGCGAAAGCAATAGCCCTGGGTTCCCAAGCTTAGATAGCGCGACGATCCCGGAATCAAGTGCAGCCAACTCTGGTGCGGCTGGTTTTGCATCGCCACCACCGTCGTTTCGCGGTGAATCGGCGGGCACGGCAAGGTCGGACGATATAACTGCCCGCAGCGAACATCTCAGCGATCGCCCCGGCGAACGGTTACTTGACGGTGTACAATCACCAGCCCTGCAAATCACGAAAGAGGTTGCGGCTGAAATTCAAGTTGGTCGGCCAGCGACCTTTACAATCATGGTGAAGAATGTTGGACGGACGGCAGCTCATGACGTGACCGTACAAGACATGTTGCCGCAAGGGACGAAACTGCAAGCGACCAATCCACCTGCGAAAGTTGTTGGGAATGGTCGACTGGTTTGGAATTTGGGCAGCTTGCCTGCCGGCGGTCAGCAAGTCTTGACAATGGAAGTCATACCTGAAAGCGAAGGCGAACTAGGGTCTGTAGCCACTGTGCATTTCGCGTCGCAAGCTAGTGTGCGCACCGTCGCGACGCAACCGAAACTAATTGTGAATCAACAAGCGGATTCAAGTGTACTGATTGGCGAAGTTGCCCGCGTTCGCATCACCATCACCAATGATGGAACAGGCGTTGCTTACGACGTTAAATTACAAGAAGACGTGCCTGCTGGCTTTCGGCATCCACAAGGCGATTATCTTGGTTTAGGGCTGAACGATCTTGCCCCAGGCCAGTCGCGTACTGTTGACTTGGAACTGGAAGCTGTCGAGGCGGGTCGTAAATCTAACGTCATCCGTGTTATTGCTTCCAACACCGAAGAAGTGATCTCGGAAACGCCTATCGAAGTGGTAGCGCCGAAGCTTGCAGTACAAGCAGATGGACCGAAGTTGCGTTATCTTGAACGTCAGGCGACTTATAATGTACAGATTCAAAATCAAGGTACGGCTCGAGCACGCAGTATCGAGCTGATAGCATATCTCCCACGTGGCTTACGCTTTAATTCCGCTGGTAATCGGGGAGAGTACTTAGCGGACCAGCATGCGGTTGTCTGGATGTTGGAAGAGTTGGCTGCAAACGGAAACGCCAAAACCGACCTTGTCGTTTTGCCAGTTGAAGAAGGCGACTTTGTGATTCGGTTTCAATCTCGAGCAGATCGATCGACCGCTGAACCTTTCGAGAAACAGGTTCGGGTCGAGGGACAAAGCGAGCTTGCTTTCACGGTGGAGGATGACAACGATCCGATTGAAGTCAACGGTGAGACGACTTATCTCATCCGGTTGATGAATATCGGTACTCGTCGCGATTCGAATATTCAGGTGTCTGCTGAGATTCCTGCAGGTGCGACTTTGATTTCGATGTCTGCTCCGGTGGATTATCAACAACGGCAAAATACGATTGTCTTCAGTCCAATTCCTTCGTTGGAACCCAAAGGCGAGCAGTTGATTCGCTTCTCAGTTTCCCAGCGCGATGAAGGGATGCAGATGTTGCGTGTTGCGGTGAAAAGTGATTTGAGACCGGTCGCGGTTGTCAAAGAGGAAAGCACACATGTCTACAGTGACCACTAGCAAAGACTCGCTAGCGAGCGATAGACGAAATCGGATCAAGGAAGATGGCGATGCGTAACAACAATGCGACACAAATGATCGATATAAAGATCTCCCGAAGAACCTTAGGACTAGCGCTGATCTCCGTCTGTTTTTCAGGCTGCAGTGCGCCTTGGGTAAATCGCACGGAAGAGCAAAATGAGTTTGCCAAGCGAACGAAAGAAGTCAAAAAGCTGATGAAGAGCGAGAATCGCCCTCGGCTCTTGGGCGACGCGGCGACCATTACAGGGTTGGTGCCACAGCAGTTCGAGGCGTTTGGGTTAGTACATAAGTTGCCAGGCACCGGAGGTGATACCAAACCTGGAGAACCACGCGAGTACGTCTTGCGCGAATTGCGTGTGCGTGAAGTGGAAAATCCGAACGCAGTGGTAGCGTCCAAGGGTACGGCAATTGTCAAACTGCGAGCCAACGTGCCCGCCGGCGCAATGCCTGGGGATCGAATCGACGTCATCGTTGAAAAGTCCATGGACTGTGAGTCCAAGGACTTGCGAAACGGAGAGTTGATGGCTACCCGATTGCTGGAACTGGTTCCAATCGAAGGCAAGATTCGGCAAAGTGAGATGAAGGCGCTTGCTGCAGGTCAGTTGGTTACGATGCCTCCCTCGTTAAACAGTACCAAGAAAGCGGACCCCGATCTGGCGATTATCTTGGGAGGAGCCAAGGTGATGGCTGACCATCTGGTCTTTATTCGTATGAACGAGTCGGTCAAACATATTATGTCGTCGACCGCTGCAGCCGATGCGATCAACACACGCTTTGATATCTATGACAAGAATGTGCGAAAAGGGATCGCTGAAGCCAAGAGCGATCGGTCTATCCAATTAGCCGTGCCTGCCAAATACCGCTCAGACATCGACCACTTCATCAATGTGGTACTCAGCGTCGGCTTTATGGAGTCTGACAAAGATCGCAAAAACCGAATGGAAGTATGCCGAACGCGAATGGGCCAAGCGTCTACCGCTCGCAGTGCCGCCAATCAGTTGGAAGCGATCGGAACGGATGCCATTCCAATCTTGAAAGACTTCATCCGCCACTCCGATAAAGAAATTCAGTTCTACGCCGCTTACGCTTTGGCGTATCTAGATGAAGCGGAGGCAATCCCCATTCTAGTCGAGCTTGCGAAAACCGAAGCTGCCTTCAGGCCACATGCGTTGATCGCTTTAACTGTTATCGATCATCGAAATGGTGATGAAGCCCTACGCAACCTCATGCTGGAAAAACAACCAGAACTGTGTTACGGCGCGTTGCGATCACTGCGGAAACGACGGTCCTTGGACTCCGTTGCCGCCGGTCAAATGCTGGATGGGATTGGCCGCATTACCGAAATTGCGAGCCCCCACCCGATGGTGGCCGTATCGCTGTCCTCGGAACCGGAAATCGCTGCCTTTGGGGGCACGATTCCTGTTCAATTGACGCAATTCTACGAAGTGAATTCTCGCATGACGATGCGCAACGAAGGTGGCGCGATCCGGTTAGCACATTTCCGACCGGGCGATGAAGACTTAGTCTCCGTCGCGGAACCCAATTTGCGTAGTGTTTTGCAATCGATGTACGATGTTCGCGCGACCTACAGTGACGTGATTGCGTTTCTGGACCAAGCTGAACAGCAAGGCTGGATAACGGCACCGGTGGAGTTCAATCCTCTGCCCCCTCTGGGCATCAAATACAACCGCGAATTAGGAACTTCCGAATTAGCAAACTCTTCGAAGCCGGACACAAAGCTGGCCGATGGCCCGACGCCAAATTTTGGCTGGTGGGACCCGCGCCGGCTTTTTGCGGACTGAGCAACCGGCTTCATTTGGGCTATTTGTTTTTTGTACCTGTCGACGTGATGTATTGAAATATGCTATACTATCGCGTTCTAAGAACTTCCTGCGCATTTTGCTTTGATGGATTGGCCGGTTGAGCGGTTGCGAAACTGCACGCATTGTAAAGCGTGAAAAAGCCCGGCTATTTTAAAGCGAATTCGGTCTGGAGCGGGAAGGTAAAGACAAGATGCTCTATGTTGAATTACGCGCGTTTAGCTTCCAAACCTCGCGGGCCCGAAAAGGTCTTACGGGGCCTGCTTGTCCTGATTTGTTTTTCGATTGGGTTTGGAGCCAGTTTGCGTTTGGTTGATCCCGTCTACCGGGGGTCAGTCATTTCCCATGGGCTATTGAGCGGCACAGAAACGCCCGTGGAAGAAGTGCCGACGGTGCCTGAGTCGCATTCAGAGTCCACTTGTCCGTCGGAGTTACCTAAGGAAGAGCAGTCTGCCGTCACTTCGGAAAATTCGGTTCGTAAGAAGAATCGAAAAGTCTTCCAACCTAGCATTGTTCAACGCAATACCTCACAGGGCGTTTCCGTAACTGATTGGTCGGTGTTTTGTAAGACGGAATTCCGACACCGAAATGGGTGCGGCGCGGTCTTACGCTGTTGAGTCAGACGCTACTTGTTCGCCAGCGGCTGTACGGGGAAAATTTGAGTACGCGCTGGCCGTGAGTCTTTGAAACCAGAGCGTTGCTTTGGGTTTGTTTAGTTCTCAGGCTTGTTTGTACGTGATCTGTTGGCTGCATTGATGGCGATTGTCCACTGCAGTAGCTTCGATGGTACCGACGGTATTTTCTGAAGCACGCCAAACTCCATGGAAGCCTCCAGCTTCATCGTTTTTCAATTTCTAGGCGGATCGGATTTAAATGAACCTTATTCTAAAACGGCTTAAATCGTTCAATACTTTTTGGGATAGTCGGTTTGAAGATATCAATCGTAAGACGTTATTTTCGACACTATATCGTGATTTTAGTGCGGGGCTGATCGTTGCCCTGACGGCAATTCCAATGGCAATGGGATTTGCAATCGCGATGGGGTTGCGTCCCGAGCAGGGAATCATCGCGGGAGCGTTGGCTTGTATTGTAGGCCGAACTTGGGGTGGTTCGAAATATCAGGTATATGGGCCAACGGCTGCATTCATTCCGGTGATTGCAGCGTTGATCTTCAAGTATGGAGAAGCCAACGGCGGCAGCTTTGACGTGGCTCACGGCTTTCTAGTGCTCTGCAGCATTATCGCTGGCGTCGTGTTGATATTTATGGGAATCTTTGGGCTTGGTAAGTATGCGAAGCTGGTTCCTAACTCGATCATTGTTGGTTTCACGATTGGTATCGCGGTGGCGATCGCGTTATCGAACATAGGCGAGGTGCTTGGACTGAAGCAAGAAATTCGTGGCGAGTTTTTTGAGAAGATGAAATTGATCTTCGAGCACTTGGGCGAGTTCAATATCTACGCGTTCATCCTGGCGATGGTCACTTTCTTGCTCTCGCGATACTTGCTGAGGATCTCTGTCTTTATACCAGCTCCGCTGTTAGCGTTGGGAGTCTGTACTGCAATCGTTGCCACGGTGTGGTCTGACAAAGGGATCGCGGTGGTGTTTGATAAGTACGGAACGATTCCGTCTAACTTCTTCGTTTTTACACCACCTCAGCTTCCCCCGGTAACTACCGGCGTGATTATCGACATCTTTTATTTTGTGACCGCGATTGTGTTTGTCTCAGGCGTAGAGAGCCTTTTGTGCTCGGCGATGGCAGATCGTTTGGCGGATAATCGCAAGACGCCTTTTAATCCCGACAAGGAGTTTTGGGGACAAGGTCTGGTTCAGATTATCACACCTTTGGTCAATGGCTTTCCGTGTACTGGAGCGTTGGCGCGAACGGCCACGAGTATCAAAGCGGGTGCGGTGACGCCATTTGCGGGTTATTTCAAAGGGGTTTTGAAGATACTCATGGCGATGTTTTTGGCGTCTTATCTGCAAATGGTTCCAATGGCTTGCATCGGAGGCATTCTCCTGTGGGTCGCAACGAACATGATTAAACCTTCGGAGGTTCGGGAAGTTTGGCAGCATGGACGCTTTCATGTTGCTTTGATGATCTACACGGCCGTGATGGTGCCGTTGACCGACTTCTTGGTCGGGGTTTTGTCGGCGCTGATTATCTACGGTGTGCTGTATCGATTCTTTGAGAAGCCCAAAACCAACCCAGAAACTCCAACCGACGTGCACGTTCCCAGTTAGTTGCAATTGGTGGTAAAGCTGACTTTGAAACTCACCTAAAAATTGGATGTAATTGAACAATGAAGACATTAGAAAACGTATGTATTCCGCTAGCGCTCCGCAATAGCGACAATCATTTATTGCGATATGCGGCGAAACTGGTGGATTTGGGCATCATCAAAAGTATCTCATTTGTCCATGTGATACCTCGAACGACAACGGATGATCCTGAATCGGAGTTGTCCGATCTGGTGGATCAGATTCGTGTCATTCTGCAGCGAGAGTTTCAGCCTAAGTTACCTCCTGCCAACCAATCGATATTAATTCGAGAGGGCACGCGTGAAGACCAGATCTTGAGATTTGTCGAACAAGGGAAGCTGGGTTTGGTTTTGTTGGGCCATAGCATCTATGGCACTAGCGGTAAGCGGTCGCTGGCAGTACGCATGGCAATGGCCTCCAGTGCTTCAGTTTGGTTGGTCCCTGAAAATTCTGCGTCAGGCATCGACAAGGTGCTAGCGCCCGTGGACTTCTCGACCCATTCGGCCGACAGCATGTCTGTTGCCATGCAAATTTCGGCGACCGCAGCCCTGACCGAATGCACTGCTCTGCACGTGTATTACGATCAGAGCGTGCATCGTTTTGATGATCATGATGCGATCAAGAAAGGCAGTGAAATGACTGCCCTCAATCAATTCGTAGATGCTGCCAACCAGACAGTAGCGGAAGTCCACCGGGTGGTTGAGGAAGGAAGCAATGTCGCTCGAACCATCCTTCGTGTAGCAAAAGAGCAAGGGTTCAACTTGGTCGTAATGAACACGCGGGGGCGAAGCCGGGCGGCATCTGTTTTGCTTGGCAGCGAGACGCTGCAAGTCATCACCGAGACCATGATTCCAGTCCTAGCTATTAAGCACCAAGGGCCGCAACTCAGGCTGGTTGAGGCTCTCTTAAGTGCTGAACTCTGGACAAGCCCTGGCCCAGTTACGAACTAACGGTTGGAATTGAGGTGGTCATTATGAGTCAAGAATTAAAAGGCGCAAAAAGCATTTGGCTGCCCGACTTCTTTGCATCGGTCGTGCTATTTCTGCTTTCAATTCCGGTCAGTATGGGGATCGCGCAGTCCTTTGGGGTTTCGCCCTATGCTGGCGTCATCGGTGGTGTCATCGGTGGAATCGTGATTGGTATATTGAGTGGATCGCATACCAGTGTTAGTGGTCCTTCCGCAGGCTTGACTGCGATCATTTTGATCGAGCTTGCTTCACTGCGAGCTTTTGAGACGTTCTTGTTCGCGTTGTTCCTCGCTGGGGTCATTCAGATCTTTTTTGGACTCTTGCGCGTTGGAGAACTATCAGACTTTTTACCATCAAGTGTTGTTAAGGGATTGGTGGCGGCGGTGGGGATTATCCTGATCCTGAAGCAGATCCCTCACTTGCTCGGACATGATACCGATCCATTGGGCGAGATGTCTTTCTGGCAACCCGATCGACAAACAACCTTCTCCGAGTTTCTTCAGATTTCCGGAGATACGCACGTTGGTGCGGTAGCCATCGGCGTTGTCTCGTTAATCATCTTGGGGACATGGAACTATATCAAAGTATCTTCGATTCGAGCGATTCCCGCCCCCTTGGTGGTAATTGTGGTAGGTAGCCTGATGGCGATTTTTTTAAGTCGCTATGACAATGCGTGGAGTGCTGAGCCGAGACATTTTTTTCGAATCCCTATTGTCGATCCTGGTGAAACGGTAGCGAGCTTTTTTAACTTTCCGGATTTCACTCAGTTTCAGAAGCCAGCTATCTACATGGCGGCCTTGTTGATTGCGGTGGTAGCGTCATTGGAGACGATGTTGAACCTAGACGCAGTTGATCGACTGGATCCTGAGCGTCGCCATTCGCCTCCCAATCGCGAACTGATGGCTCAAGGCGTGGGTAATGCGTTATCGGGACTGTTGGGCGGTTTGCCTTTAACCTCACGCGTAGTGCACAGCAGCGTAAATATCAATGCGGGCGGGCGTACAAAGTTGGCCACGATTTTCCACGGTGTTTTATTCTTGATCTTCGCCGTGACTCTGCCTACGTTTTTTAATCATATACCGCTTGCCTGTATCGCGGCGATTCTATTTTGGACGGGGGCGAAGATGGCCAGTCCGAAATTGTTCAAGGCCATGTGGATGGAAGGTCGCTATCAATTCATTCCCTTTTTGGCGACGGTGATTGCGATCATCTTTACTGAAAAGCTGATTGGCGCGGTGATCGGTTTGGTGGTCGGTATTGGGTTTATCTTAAACAGCAATCTACGTCGTCCAATTCGCAAGGTAGTCGAGAAACATATTGGCGGCGAACTTATCCGTATTGAGTTGAGCAATCAAGTCAGCTTCTTAAATCGCGGTATGCTAGAACGCGCGTTGCGGGGAACTCGGCCTGGTTCTCACCTGTTGCTTGATGCAAGCAACACGGATTACATCGATCCAGATATCCTTAGTTTGATCCGAGATTACAAAGAGCGGATCGCACCGAAATATAACATTGAAGTGAGTTTGCGGGGCTTCAAAAACAAGTACAGCTTGAATGACGAAACACGTTTTATCGATTATTCGACCCGCGAATTGCAACAAGATTTGAAGCCTCGTGAAGTGCTCCAAATACTGCAAGAGGGGAATCGTCGGTTCCAAGCTGGAACGCCTTTGTTCCGCGATTTCGCTAGCCAGTTAAGTACTGCGGCGCAAGGCCAATTTCCCTTCGCCGCCGTTTTAAGCTGTATCGATTCCCGCGCACCAGTCGAAACCATCATGGACTTGGGGTTGGGCGATATCTTCAGCATTCGTATCGCGGGCAACGTCGTGGGCCCGAAAGTCTTAGGAAGCATCGAGTATAGCTGTGGTGTTGCTGGATCGAAGTTGATTGTCGTACTGGGCCACACCAAGTGCGGAGCGGTGAACGCGTCGGTGAAATTTACCTCCACTTCTGTGCGGCCCGAAGATGCAACCGGCTGTCGGCATTTAGAAGCGATTGTGGATCGTATCGCAAAATCAATCAATCTTGTCGAATGTAAATCCATGCATCAGCTTTCCGAACAGGATCAGGGGCATTTTATAGAAGCAGTCACACGGGAGAATGTCTTGCATTCTATTCGACAAATTGTTGACGAGAGCCCGACGATCCGCAGGTTGGCAGACGAAGGCAAGATTGGATTAGTAGGCGCGATTTACGATGTTGCATCGGGACAAGTCGAGTTTTTGGTCAATGATGCCATCGGAATTAGTGAAGAGCTTGGTTACGTCCAGTCTGGCAAAATCGCATTGTAGAGTTGCTCCTGTATCGCGTCCTTGTGTTGCGAGGTTCGTTGTTTTCGATAACAATCGGTGGACACAGTTGACTTTCGATGGAGTGGGGCACGGACCTCTCGGACGCTAATCTACAATCAAGACTCGGGGATAACTTTGGACGATTATGCTGATGAAGCGTTGGGTTTCGGTGAAGCTGCCGCGGACCAGATTCCGGGGCAGCAACGAGAGAATCCGCTTTCGGTTACGCAGGTCAACTCCATCGTCAAAGGAGTCGTCGATGACTTGATTCCGGACGTTTGGGTCGCAGGAGAAATTAGCGACCTTTCTCGACCTCAGAGCGGTCACCTTTATTTCTCGATCAAGGATGCGGAAAGTACGGTGCGAGCAGTTATGTGGCGGACATCGGCCAGCCGATTGAGCTTTGCTCCCAAGGATGGACAACGCGTGGTTGGTTGTGGCAAGGTCGATGTCTATGTGCCGCGTGGCAGTTATCAGATTGTCTTTCGATCTCTGGACCCAGTCGGTGAAGGTGGGTTGCAGGCAGCGCTGCGAAAGCTGCACGCCAAACTGGATCGCGAAGGATTATTTGCAGCGGATCGAAAGAAACCGTTACCCAAATTTCCGCTACGGATTGGCTTTGTGACTAGCCCGTCGGGAGCTGCGATTCGCGATTTTTTAGAGATGATGCGATCGCGGTGGCCTATCGCCAATGTATTGGTGATTCCAGCCAGCGTGCAGGGCGAAAATGCTCCTCGGGAAATTGTCGCTGGCATTCAGGCCGCTCAGCGTTTACAGCCCAAGCTCGATATCCTTGTGGTCGGACGCGGTGGTGGATCGATGGAGGACTTATGGCACTTCAACGACGAAAGAGTTGTTCGAGCGATTGCTGAATGTTCGCTGCCTACGGTTTCCGCGGTAGGTCACGAGATCGATGTGACTCTCAGCGATTTGGCCGCAGATGTTCGCGCGTTGACTCCCAGCGACGCTGCGATTCGCTGTGTCCCCGATGTGGCGGAGATACGCGGATTGCTTGAGAACCTTGGCTCGCGGTCGCAAAGCGTCTTGCTCAATATGCTTGAGCTCTGGCAACGACGGTTGGATGGCCTTGCGGATCGACCTGTGCTTTCACGGCCTGAAGAAGTCTTGCTGCGGAAACAGCAACTCTTGGATGAAACGAGTTCTCGATTGCAGCGGGCTGCCTTGCAGTTGCTGCGTTTCAAAGAACAGAAGCTTGCCACACTGGCCGCAGCGACTGAGGCACTTAGCCCCCTAGCGGTACTCTCTCGCGGATATTCCATTACGAGGCACGCTGAAACTCAGCAGATTGTGCGCAATTCATCGGAGGTAGCTGCGGGTACAGAACTAGAAACGATTCTGCATGAAGGACGTGTGAAAAGCACCGTTAGCCATGTACAATAGCCTGGGAGATACCAGTCGATTTTTCGCTCGCGAACTTGGCGGTTCCCTTCACAGCGTGCGTACGCCTGCGGCCGTCGGTTGAACGAAGTTATCGCGTGAACGGCCGCTTTAAGTGTGTCGCTTCAACGCGAAAGATATAGAATCAGTTCCCAAACTCAGCAAAGGGCCTTTCGTTGTCAGTCACCAGCCACGGTATGGATTTCATTCAACGATACTGCATGCTCGTCCTCGCGGGCGTTTGCTTCTTCCCTCAAATTGGACTGGGCGACTGGCCCGAATTTCGTGGACCCGGCGGGCAAGGAACTGTGCAAGCCGGCTTGCCGCTGACACACTGGCCGTTCCAAGACAAGATTCGCTGGCGAAGCCAAATCGCTGGCGAAGGTTGGTCCAGTCCAATCGTCGTACAGGGCAAGATCTATCTCACCAATGCGGAGACTACCACCAGCAGCGAAGGCGATTCACTGCTGAAGTTATCTTTGGTTGCATGCGACGCGAAAACAGGGAATGTTGAATCCACCACTGAGATATTTCGTGAACTGACTTCCGCGACGGCTTCCATCCACAAGAAGAATAGTCATGCTAGCCCAACGCCTATTTATGATGGGCAACATATCTATGTCCACTTTGGTCATCAAGGTACTGCCTGTTTGACACCAAGCGGCGATATCGTTTGGAAGTTAGATAACCTGAGATATCCGCCGGTCCATGGCAACGGTGGCTCGCCGGTTCTTTTTCGGGATCTATTGATCTTTACCCGAGACGGCGCGAACGTCAGCGAAACAGTTGCACTTGACAAACGCAGTGGCGCGATTGTTTGGCAGCAAGCACGAAACGTGGAAGTCGGCAATCAGTTCTCGTTCTGTACACCGCTGGTCATTGACGTCAACGGCCAACCGCAATTGATAACACCAGGGTCTAACGTTGTACAAAGTCTAGATCCAATGACAGGTAAAGAGATCTGGCGCGTCACCTATGAAGGCTACTCCCTTATCACACGGCCAGTACAAGTGCAGGGGCTGGTCTGCTTTTCGACAAGCTACAACTCTCCCAAGCTACTGGTGATTGACCCGACGGGAACAGGTGATGTGACGTCAACGCATCTGCGTTGGAGTGTCAGTTCTAATGTGCCTAATACTCCGTCCATGTTAGCGTATGATCGTTTCGTCGTGATGGTCAGCGACAATGGGATCGCGTCCGCGATCGACGTAACGACTGGTCAGTCTGGATGGCGTCAACGCTTGGGCGGAAACTATTCGGCCTCCCCGCTTCGCATCGGAGATCAGTTCTATTTCTCCAGTGAGCAAGGCGATTGCACTGTGTTAAAAATGGAAATAGAAGGCGACCAGGTGCGCTCGGAGACTCTCGCCTCGCACGCATTTGAAGAGAGGATTTTAGCTTCGCCAGCTATGCATGAGGGCGATTTGATTCTGCGAACCGACAAGGCGCTCTATCGTATTGGGGCCAACTAGTTCGCTCTTGGATGAGCGTTTTGGTATACCTGTTTGAGATTCGCAGTCGAGACGTGCGTGTAAATCTGCGTGGTCACCAGCGATTTATGCCCGAGCAGTTCTTGTACGCTGCGAATATCAGCACCGCGATCTAGCAGATGGGTTGCAAAGCTATGCCTGAGTGTATGGGGCGTGGTGCGACCATCTAGACCGGTTTCCTTGATGTATTTTTCCAGCATGCGGCCAATACTGCGCGTGGTTAAGCCATCGCCGAATTTGTTGCGAAACAAAGGCTGGTCCCGTCCAATCGGTGTGCGAGCGGATGGGGTTCGCACGCGTTGGTAAGCTTTGATCGCATCTACAGCGAACCTCCCGAGTGCCCCGATGCGTTCTTTGCGACCTTTACCGCGGACTCGAACTGAACCATCCAGCAAATCCAGATCGCCATCATTGATTTCGACCAATTCGCTGACACGCAGCCCTGCGGAGTACATCGTTTCCAGCATAGCTCGATCGCGAAGCCCTGCTGGGTCCGTTCGTGACGGACTGTTCAGCAGCTTTTGTACTTCCTCTGCCGTCAGGAAGTGCGGCAGTTTGCGTGATCCCCGCGGGTTCCTTAGCGGTTTGGCCGGATTGCCCGAAGCAAACTTTTGGCGTTGAGCAAAGCGATAGAAGCTGCGCAAGGACGCGAGTTTGCGGGCGATGCTGCTGCGGTCATAGCCCGCTTCGTGCAGCGCGGAGACGTAAGTTCTCAAATCGGTTGGCGTGACTGCATCTGGATCGACAGACTTGCTGCCATCGTCCGAAAGGTAATCTGCAAGGTCCATCAAGTCTTCGCGGTAAGATTTGATGGTTAAGTCTGAAGCATTGCGTTCAATATCAAGATAGCGAAGAAACTGAGCGATGTGAGAATGCATGCAGGTACTTAAGGTTGCTAGCGATCTTCGCGGGATGGCAAGCGAAAGCGCGATGGACTCTTGATAGGCTTCACATCAGGAAGCGGCCGTTGCGACGCTTGCTCAAGGGCCGCCATATCTCGAATACGTTGACTGAGCATAGCCGCGTCATACCACGAGAAATTTAAGTCAGGGTCTGCTGCATAACGACCTAACATGCGTAGCGTCTCGACGCGATTTGCGTCGTCGAAAAGGAAGACATATCGGTCTTCACCTTTGATAAGTGCCAGCACATTCAACTCGCGATGCATATTCCGCTGCCTCCCTGCTCACGTTACGCCTCTGGATCCGGCGGCCATGAACAGGCAGACGGACCAAACTAACGCTCATATCGGCTAATAGGCCAGCGAACTACGGTGCGATTTTTTAACATGCCACCTCGCGCAACCAAGGTTTGCTTCACATGCAGGAAGCAGCAAAAGCGTATAAAGTCTTCGCTGCGTTGGAGATACGATTCCCAACCACCAAACCTGCCATCGTCACGAAAGTAATAGTACTCCTCAAGCTCACTTGTGAAATCTTCGTTAGCACCGTTATAGCTGGCCATATGCGATATAACCGGCCCGGTAAACTTGATCGGTTGCGGCGGAGTTGCTGATGGTGCTGAAGGGATGAAGCCTTCCGGATCAGGCCATTGGATGGACGGTACAGGTTGGATTGGATCGACTGCGGTTTCCTGATTCGGCGACAGCGGTAGCCAACCTTGATTGTCTGCGGATCGGTTACCCGCGACTTGTTCACCCTCATGAATGATGGTTTGCGTAGGAACAGGCTGGACATGCTCATGATCAGAAGGCTGGTTGGCTTGAATGCCCGTTGCTTCATCTTCGTTGAAGACTTGTGCAGCGGTCGGCGTTGATCTCTTGGATGAGGAAGCTTCTTGCCAGACGACTTCGACATGCGTCGCTTTGGCCACAGTGGGAGAAGACGAAGCTGCGTTTGCAACCGATGTTCCTACCGCTTGTGTATCTGGCGGGGGCACACTGTGTGTTGCTGGTTTAACGGCGTTTGGCGTCAGCGACGCTAGTTTGTCTTTGACAGTCGCAGGGCTAGCCGGCGGTGCGTCGGCGGTGGGAGACACGGTGGTCGGAGCATTGGTATTGGAGCGTGAGTCGTTAGGCAAACTGATCGGCGTCTGCGAAACGAGTTGTTCGCTGGCCAGTTCTCGTTCGGCTTCCAAACGCACCCATTCGGGGATCTTCTTCTCATCCTTGGTCCCCCAGGGTAGTCCATAGCCCACGGGAATGGGATGGAAATTAGGATTGGCGGTATACCAATTGGTTTTGAGTGTCATCCGTGGTGGATAATAGGGATCGTAGTCCGTCACGGCACCTTGGATGACTGCGTCCACGCCTAGATATTGGGCGAAGGTTTGAAAGTCTTCCGGCGTAGCAATGCTGCGTCGCAGATATTGCTGCTCGAAAGCGACCATTTGATTGCGAACCGCACCAATTGGCAATACTTCAAAGCCTGGTACGTTTTGTAATTCGTGTGCATAAGCCGAAGAGATTCGTTCGCCGCTGAGCGTTGGTGATTCGCTTTGGTTCCGAAAAGGCAGCACTGCGACCGTTCTGATTTGTGGGAACGGATTGTGGAACCGTTCCTTGTGCCGTACGTCTGGCAGAAAGCTGCAACCGCTCGACACGCAGCAGATTGCCGCAGCGAAGTAAGCAAGCAGACGTGAAGATGGCAGAATGATCATTGGCGGCTGGTGTGGAACTAACCCATCTGCCGCTCGCCACAACACTGAAGTTGCATTTAAAGTAAACCGCCCCCCCGGGCTAATATTCTTTCGTCTTTACGGGGGCCTTGAGTTAAGCAAAAACTGCCTAAACGGAAAAATTTGCCAAGAGCCATTGGGTTTAGGCAACCGTGCTGAAAAAATGTACCAATGGATATCCTTCTAGGCAGCTTGGGCTATTGAGGCGATTTTTGTGAGGCCGCTGTTAATGCTGCGATCGGAATTGCAATGCCTTTGAGAATGCCTTCCAAGACTAAGTTGTTGCGGACAAACCCTTGGAACTTGCTGACGATCATCCGTCCACGCCGAACTTTGATTTGCTGACACATAACAATCAAGCGGTCGCCAGGAACAACAGGATCGCGAAAGCGAACGTCTTCCAGGCCGCCGAAGCCGACCATTTCTGCTCCCAATAAGTCATATTTGGTGGCGCAGTAGCTGCACAATTGAGCGACCGATTCGAGCATGACGACGCCGGGCATTAAGGGCATACCGGGCATGTGGCCACGAACCCAAAATTCGCTATCGGTGACGTCCTTATAGCCTACGCAGATCTTGTTTTCGGGATCTTCATAGATAATGGCTGTCAACTGCTCCATTTCAAACCGCTGAGCGTTGTACTTACGAATTCCCTCGATATCAGCCGTAATATTGGAATCGTCCAGCGTAGATGGGTCGACTATATATTCTTTCTCTGCCACAGATTCGTCCAGGAACATCAAAGCGGAACATTGACTAAAACTCGCGTGTCGCAACCTGGAAACGATGATGTAGAAACCACGAATCTTTGGCTTAACGACTCCCCTAAATGTAATCGGATTCTCGTTCCAGAGAATACGGCATCACCAATAAATGCGGGCTTTGCTGAGCGTTGGACAATCGGAACCCGATGCGGCGATTAAATTCCAACGGCGTATTCAAGAGTTGGTACGCGCAGCGCCAAAGAGACCATCAAGTGTGGTTGGATTGGTTAGGCTCTGATACCGCCCAGCGAGGGTCGCTCCACAAACCGCTTGGCGTATCGTTACGAGACAACGCAGCAGCCGACCCATAGCCGGCTACATGACTGCCAAAACGGATCACTGGGAGCTCAATAAAGGTCCAACAGCGATCGTCAACAGCAGCCAATTAGGTCTTAATTTTCTTGCGTTTCGCTTTGCGGGCTTTGCTATTTGCGGCTCGTTGGCCGTGGTTGGCCTTCTTTAATTTTCTATGCGGCTTGGTCATCGAATGATCTCAAACGTTGGAATAGTGAACTCAAATACTTGCTATCAGCCTCACCCAAACGACGAAAATCGCTTGCAATTGAGGGCCTTCCTTCGGTAGCCAGCGGTCTGCTTCTGCCACCAAAGGGTCGAGTATCTTAGCGGCATTCCTCGCTGTTGCAAAGTGTGAATTCCGCGGAATTCCAGCACCGCGATTTGGTCGAGGCTGAATCCAGGTTGCCTTACGGTGAGTATCGGTTTAAGTTCTCGCAAGGACACGTAAGTGCCTTGCTCCCTGGTTTTTGCAACCTGCCGTCAGTCTCCCTGTGGGGCAGTTGGCTCGATGGAAGAAGTCTCGCTTAGTTGGAAAATTGCAGGGAAAATGAATGCTAGACCGGCGGTTACCGCCAAGCAGTTCAGGCTGGTCAATCCATGCTTTAGCCAAGTCGAGTCGGGCAAACGCGTCAGAAAACTCTCCGATCCAAAGTAGTTCCAGAAGGGACAACTGATCAAGGCAAACAGGATGACGCGGGTCTTAGGCGTAAACTTCTCGGTCCAGTTTCCTGGGTAGAAAAAGATCGTCAGCAGCAGCGGCGTCAAAAGCATCGCGTCGTAGACATGGTGATAGATGAAAAGCAGTATGGATCCCAGGCAAACTGAGACGAGTGCGGAAGTCACTCCCTCGCGTCGCTGAAGTTGCGTGCAGTGCAGCGGTACAATCACAGCAGCCAAGAGAACATAAAGCGATAGCATCACGAGCAACTGGAGAAGTTCGGAGGGGTTTGCCCCCAACCACTTGGCAATGATCGCAGTCCAATCGATCCGAAGCCAGGTGTTTACCGGTAGTTCGATGGGGTCTGCCATGTGCATGGCTTGTCCCTGCCGGATTGATTCGAGTATGCCGCTCAATGAATCAAAGCGAAGCAGCCAAACTACGGCAACCACGTTCGCGATTCCGCCCAAGATTCCTGCTGCTGCGGCAGCACGGTAGTGACGCAATAGGATAAGCACGATGAAAAGCGGAATCGCATAAGTTGGCTTGCCGCAAGCGAGCACGAACGCAAAGCCTGCCGCCCATGGACTGCGATGCGCAAGGCTTAGCGTCGCAATAGAACCTAGGGCCAGTTCGGCGGTGAAATATCCGCTGACAAAATTGATGTGACCAGGACGACTTACCAACAACAAGCTCATCGCCAGCATGGAGTACATCCAAAACGTGCCGTGCGACCAGATCGGCTTCTTTTCTGTACCTTGGTTTGGTAATCGGATTAGCTCGCGTAGAGGAATCGCGATGATCAAAAAGTAAGAGATCCAGGTGATGACTCCGTAGGCTATTTCCGAAGTCACGCGTGGGAGCATCGCAAGCGGAGCATGGATCACGAAATGAGATGGCCCATAAATGGGCGTCGGGCGAGTGACCGGATAGCCTCGGTCGATAATGATTTGTCCGTAAGGATTTATGCCAGCCAAGAAGGCTTGTGTTGGGAAGTAGATGCCATTGTGGAAGTCGAAGTAGCCCATTGTGTGGCGATCATAAGCACCACCCACTTCGTCATATTGCCGAACGATCCGGGCAATATTGATTCCAGTAGCAATCAGCAGCAGTACTCCTGAGAGTATCAGCGCCATTCTGCTTTTCAAGGATTGCGTCGCCAACGAGTATCAGACTTCTTTTGGATGCAGATCAGGTCCAGACGCGACGTTGACGGGACGACGGGATCCCCATCTTTTTACGGTACTTGGTAATTGTTCGTCGCGCGACGGTCAAACCGTGATTCTTAAGGGAATCGACCAATTGGTCGTCACTTAAAGGATTCGATTTGTCTTCCTGATCGATGATCTCTTGCAGCTTAATTCGAATGGTATCCCATGCAACATCTTCCCCATCTTCGCTGCGAGTGCCGCCGACAAAAAATCGTCGTAATGGCATGATACCGCGTGGTGTTTGCACCCATTTGTCGTCAACTGCGCGTGATACGGTGGTTACGTGCACGCCAACTTGATCTGCGATTTGTTGCATCTTGAGAGGTTCGATGGCTTCGGGGCCTTCCTCCAGGAATCGGTGCTGATAGTTGACGATTTTTTCAGTGACTTTCAGCAAGGTGGAACGTCGTTGCTGGATAGCATCGATCAACCACTGTGCGCCGTTGATCTTCTTTTTGATGAACTCTTTTTCTTCTGTGGTAGCCGTCGGGTCTGCAAGACGACGGCGGTAGTATTCGCTAATGCGCAAAGGTGGTAATGAGTCGTCTTCAAGTCGTACGGTCCATTTGCCATCTTCGTCTCTTTCGACAATGACGTCCGGCGTGACCATGGGGACGAAGGTCTCCATGAAAGCTGAACCAGGCTTTGGATTGAGTTGATGGAGTGCTTCACGGATCTCCATAATTTGGTCGATCGTAAAGCCGGTCTTCTTTTGAATGACGGGTAATCGGTTTTCTGCCAGATCATCCAAGTAGTCTTGGATGATAACCTGCATTTTGTCGACCATCGGCAGGTCGGGACGCAACTGGTTCAACAAGCATTCGCGTAGGTTTCGAGCAGCGATGCCTGCGGGTTCCAGTGATTGGACCACTCGCAAGGCTTCTTCAGCGCGACGCATATCGTCTGGCTTATAGTCTGGCGGCAGCATATCGCCTAACGAGCCTTTGAAGTAACCGCCATCGCGGGCATCGAGGCTAGAGATGATTTTCTCTGCAATCAATTCGACGTCGGTGTCAACATCCATTTCCGCAAGCTGGTGGAACAAGAAATCGTTCAGGGATTCAGCTCGCTCAGGCGTACTGGCCATCATGTCATGTTGGCGGTCCATGCTTTCTTGGATTCGCCCTTTGCTTGGACGAAAGTCATCGAATGTATCGGGCATCATGGAATCCATGTTGGCCAAACGTTCGAAATCTTCCGTGTTCGATTGATCGTCTTTCACGACCAATTCTCGTTCATCTTCAGTGATGGGCCGTGTCGAACCTTCTGCGTCATCTTCCTCGACATTTTCGGCTAGAGATGATGCCTCTTGCTCCTCGATCTCCAACATGGGATTTTCGTTCATCTCTTGTTCGATGCGTTCTTGCAGCGCCAAGATTGGCAGTTGCAAGATTTCCATCGACTGGATCATCTTTGGAGCTAACTTCTGCGTCTGAATCTGTTTCGCTTCCAGACCGAAAGATAATCTCATAACTGAACCTGATTGATAAGTTGTTGAGTTGTCGTCGTAATGCCAATCGGCAAGCCCGCGCCGGCGGTGAGGCCGGTTTCATGCGGTGCCTAGTATCACTTCACATAGGATGCCAACACTCACTAATGTAACACGTACGGAGCAAAAAAGGCAGATTCTCTTTCAGTTTAGCGAATCGAAAATTTCACTTGTGGAAATCACCCCTTGACGGATGACGGTTGGCGGGATTCTAACGTCTCGCTCGATCCAGTCCTTCCCCATTGCGGTAGATCCGGCAGTCGCTGTGTTGCCGCGTTGGTTTGTTGGTCGACGCGTTTTGGCATTTAAGGGAGGCTTGCCGGCGAGAGTTGTCCGCGCTGCCAAGCGACCGCTGGGCATATCGATGTAGTTCGAGTCTGCTTGGCGAAGATTAATTCAGCCAAAAAGCTGTCTGCTGTTTCGAATCCGATTGATATCGTTATAATCGTCCGTTGGTTAGGCTGCAAAGGTTCTTTTGAAGCACCTTCAGCTATTCTGTTCACTCCACTAGAATTGTGTAGCGAGTTCCAACTGCGCAAGAATTGTCCATGGCAAAGAAAGCAAGCCGCACGGCAGAAACTCGCGACGCTTTAGATTCGGCTGTCGAGCCCTCGCAGCCCAGTTCAGCCACTTTGCCGCACGCCAAAGGGCGCTATACGGTAGTCGCCAGGCGCTATCGCCCGCGCACGTTTGACGAACTGGTTGGCCAGCAAACGGTAGCAGCCGCTTTAAAAACTGCGATTCAGTCCGATCGCGTTGGGCATGCGTACTTGTTTACCGGGGCTCGCGGGGTAGGCAAAACCAGTACAGCTAGAATATTTGCCAAGGCACTGAATTTTTCGAAGACCGATGACCTCGCTGCGGACAATGAATTAGCCGCTGCAATCGATAGCGGCGAAGACATGGATGTCATCGAAATCGACGGTGCAAGTAATCGCGGCATCGAAGAGATACGCCAATTGCGAGCCAATGCAACGGTTCGTCCCAGTCGCGCGGCCTATAAAATTTACATCATCGATGAAGTGCACATGCTGACCTTACAGGCATTCAATGCGTTGCTCAAAACGCTTGAGGAACCGCCTGAGCATGTGAAGTTTATTTTCTGTACAACCGACCCAGAAAAAATCCCGATCACGGTGCTCTCGCGCTGTCAACGGTTCGATTTCGCTCCCATCAAAACCGATGAAATCAAAAATCGGTTGGCCGAAATTTGTAAGTCTGAAGGCGTCGCCATCGACGAAGATGCTTTACGTCTGATCGCGCGCCGAGCGAACGGTTCAATGCGCGATAGCCAATCGCTGCTCGAACAGCTATTAAGCTTCGCGGGAGACTCAATCAACATCGCTACTGTCCATGGCATGTTAGGGACTGCTGATGATTCACGTTTGAGCGAGTTGGTAAGCTGCCTGATCCAACGCGATGCAGGTCGGACATTGATGCTGATCGAGCAAGCGAGCCAAGCTGGTGTGGATGCTGGTCAAATGGCCGAGCAGTTGTTGGGGTACTTGCGCGATATCATGGCAATCGGTATCGGAGCTAGTGAGGAGATTCTCAAGACTGCAAACCCATCAGACGTTGCGCAACTTAAGGATATGGCCACACAGTGGGGTACGCAGACATTGCTGTCGGCAATCCAGATTTTGGATGAAACGCTGGTGAAGATGCGACACAGCGTGCAGAGTCGAATCTTGTTGGAAGTTTGCATGGTTCAGATTTGCCACTTGCAAGACCTGCAAGGTATCGCCAACCTGGTCCAATCCATTCGCGACAATGCGCCGATGCCGCCAGTCATTCCAGCTCGCTTTACGCCCGGTTCCAGTTCGCTGTCCAGTCATGCTCCAGCGGCCAATGAGCACGGGCAAGCCGCAACGGTCGACGAAAAAAAAAACGCTGAAGTAGTTGTCGCTCCGCCTTCGAATATCCAAAGCGACTTCGATTCGTCGTCGGAGATGAACTTGGAAACCGACGTTCCGCTTGAGATCGGAATGCAAGTGGTATCCACGGTCGAAACGTTGGTGGAGCAAGCCATTGGGACTCAGCTTGCAACGCCGCAGCCCCCTGCATCTTCCAGTGTTGTCAGTGGCCCAGCGGAAGACGCTTCTGCATCGCAGTTATCATCAGACGGGTCGCCGATAGAGATTTGGCGTCAGGCGGCCGTTGGCTGTGATGGCATGACGTGCGAGTGTGCGCAAATGGCAGTCGCGATCGACGTCGATATGGCCACAAACACTTGGGAGGTCGTGTTGCCGCCGGGGTGCGATTTTGCGCTGCAGATTTTGATGGAAGCAAATAATCTAAATGCGATCCGTGGAAATCTGCTCAGCCGTTATGGATTGACAAAAAACCTGCGTTTCAAGACAGCCGCCGGCGGCACTGCGGCGAACCCCGCTGGCAGCATGGGCTCATCTGACTCAGCGATGCGACCATCGAAGGCCGTCAACCAGAACCAATTGATTCGTTCGCTGAGCAGCCATAGCCTGATTGCTAAGATCATTAAGTCATTGGATGCCGAAGTGACCAAAGTAGATGTGCCGGCGAATTATCAGCTTCCTGAGTGAATACTTAACCACCCATATCGATATCCCTCCTTACAGAATGTGCGATCATGTTTAAAAACCTTGGAAATCTGACTCAGCTTGCGGGCATGTTCAAAAATCTAGGACAGATGCGAGGGCGTTTGGCAGATGCGAAAGAACAGCTTGCCACCAAACAAGTCATTGGAGAAGATTCAGCAAGCTCGGTTCGCATTGAAATGAATGGCTTGGGCGAATTGTTGAAGATCAATATTCAAGAACATTTGCTGACGCCAGAGATGCATGCTCAACTGGAAATATCGATCCAAGTGGCCACCAATCATGCGATTCGTCAAGCGAAAGAGATGCACATGAACTCGATCCGTGAGTTAACTGCCGGGTTTGAGCTTCCAGGTTTGGAAGGCATTATGGAAGAGCTTGCGAAGTAGTAGGCTGCCGAGAAAGTATCATTGCGAATGTCCAACAGCTCTAATGCAGTAGCGGAACTGATCGATCAACTTTGCAAACTGCCCGGAATCGGTAAGAAGTCTGCCGAGCGATTGACGTATCACTTGTTGCGGGTCAAGGAATCTGAAGCGCTCGCACTTTCGGATGCTATTCGCAGCGTGCGATTGAATGTCCGTTATTGTTCTCGCTGCTATAACTTGGCCGAATCGGAACTCTGCGCAATCTGCAGCGATGCACGACGTGACGAGACGAAGCTTTGCATTGTCGAACAACCTCGCGACTTGCTCGCGTTAGAAGCCGCAGGCGTTTACCACGGGTTGTATCACGTGCTGTTGGGACGAATTGCTCCGCTGGATGGTTATGGCCCAGATCAGCTTACCATCGATTCGCTGATAGAGCGGATTCGCAGCGGAAATGTGGCCGAGGTGATTATGGCCACCAATCCAAATGTGGAAGGTGATGGCACTGCCCTTTTCATTTCCAACGCACTTCGAGATTTTCCAGTCCAGATCACGCGATTGGCTCGTGGCGTGACCAGCGGCAGCGTCTTGGAGTTCACTAATCGAGAGATACTTGCTGATGCGCTTTCGGGCCGCCAGAACTTTTAATCCAACTTCCTGTTTGATTTCGAGGATAACTTTTTATGTCACGTCGCGAAAAAATTGAAGCTCTATTAGCGGACGATCCCAACGATCTATTTTTACGCTATGCGCTAGCGATGGAATTAAAGGCAGAGGGGGACTTGGAGACTGCGATTGAAAAGATGAGCGAGTTGACGAGACTTGATCCGCCCCACGTACCAGCTTATTTTATGGCAGCCCAGTATCAGGCCGAGCAAGGGGAAACGGAAGCAGCACGAGCGCTACTGCGCGATGGGATCGAAGAAGCGCGGCGGCAGAACGATCATCATGCGGCTGGCGAGATGAGCGAGTTTTTGCAAATGCTAGGTGATGCCGCTTAGGACTTATTGCATTGCACAGCGAGAAAACATCAGCGATTGTGTTGCGCGTGGTGCCTTGGAGCGAGACATCGTTAATCGTCACCCTGCTGACACGTGATTTTGGCAAGATCGCTGCGGTAGCCAAAGGAGCCAGACGTTTAAAGAGCCCTTTTGACGGTGCCCTGGATCTATTGTCGCTGTGCTCGATCGTTTACATCGACAAGAGCGGCGATGTCTTGGACATTTTGACGGAGTCGAAGCTATTGCGGCGTTTTCGATCCGCTTCCGCAAATCTGAACGCATTGAATTGCGGGTACTATATCGCGGATTTATTGAATCGCATGACGGAGACGGACTTAAATCTGTCCGAATTATTTGATCTCACCGATCGCACATTACAGCGGTTGGATGCGGGCCTGCCGCCACTGAGTTCTACGGTGCAATTTGAATTGCAGGCTTTGCGGATCCTTGGCCATGCCCCGCAGCTTAACAAGTGTGTCCTTTGTGAAGCCGATTTAACAGGTGATCAGCTTCGAACAGCTTTCTCAGTTTCCGCAGGAGGCCTAGTTTGCCAAGCTTGCCTGCCTGGCCAAAGCCACATCTTAAGACTGAGAAAAGAGGTGATATTTTTCTTGCGCACGATAAATGGAACAGATTGGAGTAGCGGTGAAGTCCCGCTTTTGCCTACAGATCGAAAGGCGGAAGTTCGACAACTGATGAATAGCATATTCACGCAGTTGCTCGACCGCCCCATTCGGCTAGCAAGTCTCCTCGATTCCATTCCGTTTTAGTTTGTATGCAACCACGCTCCAAAGCACTCGTCCTGGTTCTGATGTGCGCCGTAGGATTGTTCGACGGTTGCTCTTCATTGCGCCCCGATGCACAAGCCTCGCCAGAATATCGCGCGGCGAAAAATGCTATCGAAAGCTATGAAGATAGCGAAGGGAACTACGTCCGCCCCGAAGGACTCAAAGCACAAAAGAATAAAGAGTCACTTGTAAAGCTGCCGCCAGTGCCATTCTTTGGCAACAAAGCAGAAGATCGTCCAAGAGCACGCGAAGAGTTTGCGAAAGCAGACGAAATCTTCTCTCAAGCGAGCCTCATGGAGCCAAGCCCTGAGCGAAACAAGTTGTTTGTCAAAGCAGCAAAGCAGTACAAACTGGCCGCCAAATATTGGCCTAGCAGCGCCTTGGAGCAAGACGCGTGGCTGATGGCCGGCGAAAGTTTCTTCTTCGCGGAAAACTATCCGGAAGCAGAAGATATGTATGTCAAGCTGTTCGGTAACTACCCCCGGACGAAATATGAAGACTTGATCAACAAGCGACGCATGGAAATTGGTCTGTATTGGATTCGACATGATCGTGCAGCTCCCAAGCCATTTTATGTGTTGAACTTGTTTGATGAACGTCGCCCCTGGAACGATACAGGAAATCACGGTAAACGAGTGCTCGAAAAAATGCGGCTCGACAGCCCAACTGGTCGATTGGCCGACGACGCAACCATGGAACTAGCGAATAACGCGTTTCAAAAAGGACTGTATCAAGATGCCGCCGACATGTATGAAGATCTGCGTACTACTTATCCCGACTCGCCACACCAATTCGATGCGCATTTCTTAGGACTTAAAGCTGTTATGCAGACCTACCAAGGTCATGAATATGACGGTCAGGCATTGGATCAAGCAGAAAAGTTGCTCAAGACAATTCAACGACAGTTTCCTGATCAAGCGCGAGAGCAAGAGGAATATCTACGTCGACTATATGCCGAGATTCAATACAAACGCGCTGAACGGCTTATGGCCACCGCAAAGTATTGGATCAATCGCGGCGGATACCAATCGGCAAAGGGTTATCTTGCAAAAATCGCCACTGACTATGAATCAACTCCGTTTGCGGACGAGGCAAACGCGGAACTGGCACGCATCGGAGAGTTGCCGCCTGAGGCAGAGAAACATCTTCAATGGTTAGCCGATATGGTTCCTCAAAATGACCGAATCTCACAGATACGACGTCAAGTGCCACCGCTTGACCCTTTTGAACCATTACAAAACCTCGGCGAAGTCCCGCAAGAGACGCGTGTCGCAGAGACTCCGGCGAATCAAACTGGTAAATATTAGTAGTTGAAAGAACCGACCCCGCGTGCTTCAAACCACCATGTTCTTTTTCGCGATCCACCAAAGACTGGTTTGCATGATGGTCTTGACCAATTTGGTGATGATCTGTGCAGGCTGTGCTGGGTATCGCTATGGAACTGCGAGCCTCTATCGCAATGATATTCGGACAGTGCATGTGCCGATGGTTCGCTGCGATTCTTTCCGCGCTGGCTTGGGCGCCCAATTTACCGAAATCTTGCAGAAGCGAATCGAAGATCGGACCTCGTTCAAAATTGCTAACAGCGATACTGCTGATTCAACTTTTGTGGTGCGGATTATCTCTGATACCAAACGGGTAACGACCGAAACACGATTCGATGATCCCCGCGATGTGGAAATCGGCTTATCCGTCGAAACGAACTGGAAGGATCGATTTGGGAACGTCTTGATGCAGAATCGATTTCTGCCTCCCGGAGAATCTACGTTCTATTTCACAGAGCAGACTCATATGGTCCCGGAAGGTGGACAGTCGATTACCACGTCCCATATCCGGGCGATGGAACGACTCGCCGACCATATCGTGGACCAAATGGAAGTTCGCTGGTAGTTCGCTTCCTCACGCTGCTATGTAGCAACGTTGGGCAAATTCTTGGTGCATGCCAGAATTGTTTGGCTGCAACACTCTGCATGCTCTGCTTGAGCTTGTATACTGAGAGACCCCACGGATCTTTATCATCGCTTTCGCGGCTAGGCACTGTGAGAAGCTTTCGCTTCAAGCACCTGACGTTGCGAAAGCTCCCGCTCCAGCAGTCCTCCTGCCCTGCCCCACGTTCGCCCATGGCCATGACTCCAACCGACAAGAAATTGCTTTCCCGGTCACTCGTTTTGTACCTGCGCCATGCTTTACTGTTGAGCCTGCGGCTATGCTGCTGGCTGTTGGCTCTGGTCCTGATTCTAGTTGTAGGTCGAGGTGCACAAGCGCAGTCTGTGGAAGACCAACCGCAAGGTCCCGCCCTTGAGCCGCAAGCAGCAATACAAACATTTGTCACACAGGAATCAATGCACTGGCAACTCCTGCTATCAGAGCCCGATATTCGTCAACCCGTCATGGCCACGTTTGACTTGCAAGGTCGATTATGGGTTGTGCAGTATTTGCAATATCCTGAACCTGCTGGATTAAACTTGGTCAGTCATGATAACTACTGGCGAGCAGTATACGATCGAAAACCGCTGCCGCCAGGACAGGATGTACCAGGGCGAGATAAGCTGAGCGTATTCTTTCCAGCGCAATCAGGCTACTCGGCTGGCGTCGATTTCGCCGATCAGTTGAATATTGCGACAGCCGTCGCACCGGATGTCGATGGTGTTTGGGTTTTGAATCCACCATACCTATTGCACTACGCGGATCGAAATCAAGACCTCAAGCCAGACGGGCCGCCAGAAGTTCATCTTGATGGATTTGGTCTCGAAGATACTCATTCAGTTGTTAATAGTCTTTGTTTTGGCCCGGATGGCTGGCTGTATGCTGCTCAAGGGAGCACCGTGTCTGGTGCAGTCCGTCGATATCAGTCGGACCAACAACCGGTGCGTTCCATGGGCCAATTGATCTGGCGCTATCATCCGCAAACTCATCGCTATGAAGTCTTCGCTGAAGGCGGCGGCAATGCATTTGGTGTTGCTTTTGATGACCAAGGTCGCATCTTCTCCGGTCACAATGGTGGTGATACAAGGGGATTTCACTATGAGCAAGGCGGGTATTATCGCAAAGGGTTCAGCAAGCATGGCGAACTTTCTAACCCATACGCCTTTGGCTACCTCAGTCCGATGCAACATGACCCCATCCAGCGGTTTACCCATGCCATGCTGCTTACCAATGGCACCATGTTTCAGGCTTACGCAGCGGATGCATTTCTTGCAATCGATCCGCTGCATGGCACATTGATTCAAACCAAATTGCAGCCATCAGGTTCGACTTATCAGACCGAAGATCAAACGATCGTAGTCCGCTCATCAGACAAGTGGTTTCGCCCCGTTGCGATCACCGATGGCCCCGACGGAGCAGCTTATGTATGTGATTGGTATGATAGTCAAGTTGCTCACATTTACGCCCACGAAGGCACTTTGGATCGAGAGCACGGTCGGCTTTATCGATTGGCAGTTGCCGCACAAGAGGTTGAGCCATGGGATGCCAAGTTGGCGATAGGGATTGATCAACGCACGCTGGATGCTCTGGTCAAAAAACTGGAGCATCCTTATCGCTGGCAGCGTTGGGCTGCGCGACGACTGATCGCGAATCACCCACTGCGCCAACGCGTTCGCAAGGAGTTGATTGCAATGTCGCAACTTGAAGGGCAAGCGGCTTTGGAAGCACTCTGGACACTCCACCAGTGCGGTTGGCTAAGTGACTCAATTGCTGCTGAATCGGATGCATCGGTTACGGTCGCGATCGAAAGCTACTTTATGCATACCAATCCAGATGTGCGTCGATGGGCTGTTCGATTAGCCTGCGATGACAACCGGCTGGAGCCAGCCAGTATGAATGGGCTGCGACGCATGGTGGCAACTGAGCGGAATGCTGAAGTGTTGGTCCAGTTGGCGAGTTCGATTCGCCGTTTAAGCTCGGAGCAATCGATCGCACTGGCAGCGCTGTTGTGTCAATCGGTAAGTCAGTCCGATGATGCGGTCTTGCCTCTAATGCTGTGGTGGATGATCGAAGCGCACACAGACGAACACGAGCTTGTCGCTAAGCAGTTAGTCCAATCCGATGAAGTTTGGCGTAGTCCGATGTATCGTACCGAGTTAGCGCCGCGCCTGCTTCGTAAATGGTTAGCGATCGGAAGGTCACAGGACATGGAACAAGCGAGCTTGCTGTTGCATCGTATCGCTGCGCTGGACGGAATGGTTCGAAAGCAAGCTGCGGAAGCTGCTACGGCTGCATTTGAACAAGCCTACCAAGGGCGTTCCTTGGCAGGTGTTCCCGACGGTATTCTCGATGCCCTGGCGTTGCTTGGCGAGCCATCGACAGGCCTGCGTTTGCGTCGGGGCGATCAAAGCGTGGTGGCGGACGCGATTCAGACCATTCGCGATAGAAAGACCGCGCTGCCAGTACGCTTGCAGCTACTCGCCATCCTCGGCGAAGTTCCTAACCAACTGGCGACCGAACCTCTCGAAGAGATCGCGCTTGACAGTACGCTGCCTGAATCGGTACGCACCGCCGCAATTCAATCGCTATCAGCGTATCCGCAGTCCAAGATTAGTTCGACACTGTTGGAACGTTGGAGCGAACTGAGTTCAAACATCCGAACCGCAGTGGCCAGTGGGCTGGTCATGCGAGTTGAGACAGCAAGTAAGTTGCTGGACGCCATTGAGCTACATCAGGTCAAACCAGACGACTTACCTTTAGAAGTAGTGCGATCTATGCGTTGGCATGAAGACAACGCGTTTCAAAAGCGTTTGCTGGAATTGTTTCCTGAGACTGCAGGATTGAGCCTGAAAGACGCTCAGGAGCAGGTGAAAAGCATCATCCAGCAAATTTCGACTACACAAGGTAATCCCTATCGCGGTAAAGTGCTGTACATGGAAAGTTGCGGTCGGTGTCACAGATTGTTTGGCTCAGGCGACGATTTAGGGCCGGAGCTTACCGGCTATCAACGCGACCAGGTGGCTGTTTTGGCGTTGAACATTGTCGCACCGAGCTTAGAAATACGTGAAGGTTATCAGGCGTATGCGGTGATGACCGAAGAGGGAAACGTACTGAATGGTTTTCTCGAAAGCGAGTCCGACAGTGAACTGCGAATCCGAGCCATCGATGGGAAATCACACGTGGTTGCGAGTGCTTCCGTCGAAGCCATGAAACCACAGGCAAATTCACTGATGCCACAAGGGCTTTTAGACAAGTACACGCCACAACAACTTGCAGATCTATTTGCTTATTTACGCAGCTCTCAACCGCTCAATGATTAAAAACAATTGTACGCTGAATTTCGCAGCGTTTCACACATTTCGCTTACCTTCATTAAATAATCGTGATTAGAACTCAGTCGCATAACGCATATCATCAAGCTTGCTCCCTGATCCCAGGCGGCGTAAACTCACCCGCCCGCGCCTTTGGGGCTGTAGGCGGTGAACCCGTCTTTATCGCTCGTGCGAAAGGGCAATACCTGTACGATATCGACGGCAACCGCTACTTGGATTACATCGGCTCATGGGGGCCTATGATTTTGGGGCATGCTCATCCGCACGTCGTTGACGCTATCACTAAAGCGGCCTGCGATGGAACATCCTTTGGAGCTCCGACTCTCCGCGAGTCCAAACTTGCAAAAATGATTTGTGATGCCGTGCCAAGTATGGAAAAAGTACGTTTGGTCAACAGCGGTACCGAAGCGACGATGAGTGCCATCCGGGTGGCACGAGGCTTCACTGGTCGAAACAAGATCATCAAGTTCTCGGGCTGCTATCATGGACATGTCGATTCGCTGTTGGTGGCGGCAGGATCCGCTGCCGCTACCCTCGCGGTGCCTGACTCACCAGGCGTAACGCCGGGGACTTCATCTGACACGATTGTCTTGAACTACAACGACCATCGAGCGCTGGCCGAATGCTTTGCTCAGTTTCCAGACCAGCTAGCGGCTGTCATTTTGGAGCCCGTCGTCGGAAATATGGGCACCGTGCTTCCAACGACTGAGTTTTTGGATGCGTTGCAGCAATTGACCAAGGCTAATGGTACGGTATTGATTTTCGATGAAGTCATGACCGGCTTCCGTGTTGCGTATGGTGGCGCACAAAGCTTGCTGAATGTGAAACCTGATATGACGACATTAGGAAAGATTGTTGGAGGAGGTCTGCCACTGGCGGTGTATGGCGGTCGCGAAGAAATCATGAACTGCGTCTTGCCAGCGGGGAAGGTTTACCAGGCAGGTACGCTGAGCGGCAACCCACTGGCAACGGCGGCCGGTATCGCGACCTTGGAAATCCTGCAAGCCGAACCACCTTATGAGCAGTTGGAGCGATTGGGGGCAAGGTTGGCCGATGGCTTGGCCGCTGCAGCCCACAAAGCAGGTCTGCCGCATGTGATGCAGCGGGTTGGCAGCATGATGACGTTGTTCTTCAATTCCGGCGCCGTTGTCGATTGGCCAACAGCGAATCAATCGGATCGAAAACTGTTTGCGAAATACTTTTGGGGATTGATGGAAGCAGGAATCTACATGCCTTGCAGCCAGTTTGAAGCATTGTTCTTCTCCAAAGAGCACACGCAAGACGACATTGATGAAACCATCGCTGTGGCGGAACGCGTTTTGGCGGGACTAAATTGAGCCATTTCGCTCAGTTTTCGAGCTTTGCTGCTCCGTTTTTCGTTCGCGACCGCCGGATTCGCTCGACAACAGATTGCTGCTCAAGCAAAATATACGTCTGGCCAAAAGCTTGACTGGCCAAAGGTTTGACTTGGACTTGTCAAGCAAACAAGGTTAGATATCGAGATCCGGCATTCCCCTCCAAGACCCCTTGTGCCCATGAAAGCGTTTATGAATTCGCCGACCTCACTGACTAGACCACGTCGACCGCAGGCTCAGTCGGCATTTACACTGGTTGAGCTACTGGTCGTCATTGCGATCATTGGGATTTTGGCCGCATTGCTTTTGCCTGCCGTGAACAGTGCGCGTGAAGCAGCACGGGCAGCTAAATGCAAAAGCAATCTGCATCAGATTTCGCTGGCCACTGACTTGTTTTGCGAGACCTTCAAAGCATACCCGCCAGCACGTTATCAAGCACAACCAGGCAGCGACCCAGAGTTTGCTTGCGGTGGCTCGGAATCAACTTGGCTGGTTCGCATCATGCCATTTTTGGATGAAGCGGCTGTGACGCATCAATGGGATCAGTCAAAGGCTTATTCAGACAACTCCGATATTATTCGCAGCATCGCGACGGCGGTTTATCGTTGCCCATCCCGCCGCACAAGCTCGCAGTCGGTTGGGCAAGGCATTGTGACTACCGCCACGACGGAATTTATACGGCTACCATGTGGTTGCAAGATTCCGAAACCTGGGATTAGCACCGCTTCGGCTCGTGGCGCAGTTGGGGACTATGGAGGCAATCATGGCGATCTATCGCCGGGGTCATTTGGATTACCAACGGACTTCTATTATGGTGGTAACGGCACAGGCGTCATCATCACCAGCCATGCGCGTTGCGACGGTGACAAACCTTATGACTGGGCAGATCGCGTAAACCATGCCTCCATTACCGACGGCTTAAGCAATACGATCGTCGTTGGTGAGATGCATGTTCCAATTGGCAAGTTAACGCAGTCGCCGCAAGACGCCTTTATTTTCAACGGCGATCAGTTCCAAAACTCAACCCGCGTCGGTGGGCCGACGGTTCCGATTGTCGAAGACCTTTACGACGAAGAAAACGGATTAGTCTCATGGGGTAGTTGGCATTTGGGTTTGTGCCATTTTGCATTTGCGGATGGCAGCGTTCGGTCTATCGGCACCAGCATCGATACAGAGACCTTGGGCTACCTATGCAATCGACGCGATGGTGAATCAATTGTACGTCGTGACTAGTCGAAAATGCTTTGTTTTGATGCTGGCTTTGTTCGCCTTTACAGGATGCTCGAAAAGTCCAACGACATTTCCTGTTGTAGGCAAGGTCGTCTTTCCGGATGGCCAACCCGTACATGTTGGTAACATTGAACTGCGTTCCAGAGACACCAAGATTAACGCTCGGGGTTCAATTCAACCCGATGGAACCTTCACGCTGACCACTTACCGAAAAGGCGACGGTGCCGTTGTTGGCTTGCATGACTGCGTCGTCGTGCAAATGGTTGTGGCAGAAGATGTGACCGGTCATAAACCCAGTACCTACGGGGTAATTGATCGAAAGCATTTTTCTTATGCGACCTCAGGCCTTTTTGTCGAAGTGAAGCCGGAAAAGGAAAACCGCGTAACTTTAGTGGTGGAACGGATTCGTAAAGATCCAGAGGCGGCAAAGGAAAAACATTTGCACGGGTCCGATGCGAAGTGATGCTTCTGTTCACGGCAAGTTCATCAAGCGATGGTCGGTGTATTTGCATCTTCGAATTCCACGCTGAGGCTGGCAATTCAACGGGCTTGCCCGTTTCTGCTAATCGGCTAGAGTCAGTAGTCTGTACAAAAGCTACTCAATGGATTTGATATATGACCGAAGAAGGTACCGCAACGAATCGAAAGTTCCAGCCTAGAGCAATTGCGATGACCATCGCTGGCTCGGACCCCAGCGGTGGCGCTGGATTACAAGCAGATTTAAAGACTTTCCAACAGTTAGGTGTCTATGGTGCCAGCGCGGTGACTTTGCTGACAGTACAAAACACACAGAACGTAGAACGCATCGAAATGCTTTCGCCGCAGCTTGTGCTGGACCAAGTCGAAGCGATCGTCAGCGATCTGGATATCGCGGTGGCCAAGACGGGCGCTCTCGGAAATGCATCGATTATTGATGCTGTTTGTGAACGTTCAGCAGCCTTTGATTTTCCCTTGGTCATCGACCCTGTCATGGTTAGCAAACATGGTCGATTGCTGGTGGAAGATGACGCCATCGAAGCTTATCGGAACTTGATGAAGCGAGCGTTTTTGGTCACTCCCAATCGGTTTGAATTACAGCAGTTGACTGGAATCGAACTAGTGGATGAAGAAGCGGTTGCAAAGGCGATTCACGATTTGCATATTCTGGGTGCCCGTTATGTTCTTGTTAAAATGGGTCCGCGTGACGGCTCATCGCATCACATTTTTGGTGACGGGCAGCAAAATCTTGCAATCAACGTCAACCGGTTTGATACGCTGCATACGCATGGAGCTGGCTGTGTGTTGTCTGCAGCCATCACGGCGATGATGGCATTTGGGCACGAAGACCTGCTGAAGATCATCCACCAGTCCATAGAATTGGTGTTGCATGCGATATTCAATGCACAGCCGATCGGTAAAGGAAACAGCCCCGTCGAAACTCGCATCATGGAATTTGCGAGCTTGCGACAAGGCTGATGATGCGGAGTGGATCGATATGAAACACTGGCCTTGATTTTTACGAATGAAATGGATCGGGGCTGCAATCACGACTGCTAAACTTGCTAGCCACCATGAGCACGTACCTGTTGACGGGAAATTGTTGAGCTCCGCCGATCATTGAGACGTGATTATTCCATGCGACGCCACGCTGCGCTTGCTGATGGCCAGCGTGTCCAGTCCGCCGATTGGTCATTTAAGATGGTGTCAGGAAGCATTCTCGAAAGTTTGACCTCCAATTCCTTTACGATTGGATGCTTTGTCTTCACCGCAAAATCATACTCTTGAAGTCCATTTGCAAGAGCCGTCATCGAGGCTGCAGTGGTTGGTGAAACTAGCGTTGCTCGCAAGCCACGGCAGTACTCGATCCATGCTCCTTCTCGCAGATACTTGTTATTGGAAGCTTTCACGATGCGCTGGTAAACCGTCGAGTACTCGAACGAGGCATCTCGTAACGAAATAAAATGTTTGCGTCGGTTCGCTTGGTTACCTACACGCCCCAGGTACAGCAGTTGGATGCCTTCTACATTTCTCAGTACAGGATCCTGCAACACGTTCGACGACGACAGTGATTGGCATCGCTGACGGATCGAATCCCAATCGACCTCCGACTCAGAGTTGCCGGACGTGAAGCCTACCAGGCCTAGCATTGGGTTTCCGCTTTCGAATCCATTCATGAACAGATGCGTGTTGGGAAAAACGGAATGGAAAGTGTCCATGATTTGTTGAATTTGTGGTTGAGTTAATTGATAAACTGCGAGCCACTGACAAAAGATTCCGCCATCTCGAAGCGCTTGGCGACAGCAAGTGAAGTGCTCTTTGGAATAAAGTCGACTTTCACCAGGAGCCCAAGGCAGGAACAAGTCGGCTGCAATCACATCGAATTGGCTAACACTCGCGGCAATCGCCGTCCGCCCATCCTCAATCAGGACGCTAGCTTTTGGATGCTGTAATATTCCATGGTTGTATGCAGAGAAATATTGGCCCGCGGTTTCTGCGACCAGCGGCGACAATTCGATGGCCGTCACTTGCTCCAATTCCTCAAAGGGTATGACCGCCCCGGCGGTGATACCAGTTGCTAGCCCAATGCAAGCGACATGCTTTGGAGACTCGTGCAGCACAAAGGGCAGCAGAGTTTGCCGTTCTTGCGCATACCGCACTTTGGTGCCGCCCAGGCTGTATTGATTGGAGACAAGTATGAAACGTTCGTGCTGCTGGTCGTCGACAGTGGCAACCACGCCTTCTCGCCCAAACTTGACGTCTACCACGTTCAGTGTCTCTGGCAAATTATGTATCGGGAGTGGCTCTGTCCAATTTCTTGCGATGTAAGATGCCAGCAGCAGTACTGCTAGCGAAGTAATCAACATTCTGCTGTCGATGGGCCGTTTGAACATGGCCGTCGTTGCTCGAGCCAATGCGACAGCCAGCAATAAATATCCGAGATAAATAATCGACCGATATAGTCCAAACGCCGGAAAAGCCAATCGTAAGGCAAGTTCAGCTCCAACGAATCCTCCCAAGCCATTGATTGCCAGTAGCAGTCCCAACGACTTTCCATTGGTACCAGTTAAGTTCGTTTGTACGGCTATTACAAGTGGAAAAACGAAACCTAATGCGAACCAAGCTAGGCCGTACGAGAGACCCACGAAGAGTCCAAGTTGCAAGATATACTCGGGAAGACTGTCGTTGATGATAAGCCAAGCGTTACTGCGGCAAAGCTTATAGAACACGGCGGGCGCCATGGCGATTGCGACGGAACTCCAAAGCAGAGCTCGCTGCAAATAAACGTTCGCATCCAAGAAACTCAATCGACCAAGGCTTGCCAACAGGAAGGCTGGAATACTTAACGCAAAGATGACCACTAGTAAGACGACAATGGGTACAAACAGCGACATCGTGGTCGCCAGGTAGACGTGCTGCAAGGCTAAAACCTCTAAGCCAATCGTAATGGCTCCAGAGATGAATGCGATGGGCAGCGTCCAGCCATAATGCTGCAGTAGATTTCGAAAAAACGACGGCTTGCGCAGCTCTGCGTCAAGCGTTTGCCCGCTTGTTGCAAGGTTGAGTTGGAGTTGATTAGACGTCACATGCGGCGAACTCGTTTTGTCGCCAGCAGCCCATAGCAGTATCAAAATGCCGATGCCAAAGTCGATCAGCGTTGCAAGTAGCATGTTGTTGATTATCCCCAGCAGAGGTATGCCGATGACAACACACAGCAGGATACCTGCGGCGCCTCCAAGCGTGTTGGAGGCATACAACCAAATACTTTTCTGCGCGGTGAAATTCGCATTGCTACGCGAAAGGCCTTCGGTCAGCATTGGAAAGGTAATGCCCATCGCCGCCGCGGGTGGAAAAACTGCAACAAAGGCAACGGCAAACTTGGTGAAGCTCCCTTGCCAGGAACTGAGTTGCGCAAGCCCCAGATAAGGCCAAATCCAATCGGTCCAGGCTTCTAAAAGAAGAACCGGAAGCGTGAGAGTTGCCGCTAGGATTTGGATGTAACCTGCCACAAGCAGCGGGCGTCTAGTGCGCTCAGCAACCAACGCAGCCACAGCGGCACCAGCGGCCAGGCCAAAAAAGAAGCAGCCAAAAACACGACTGGTCGACTCCGTGCTAGCACCTAGAACATCGATCAGTCGTCGTGTCCACAATGTTTGATGCATCAATGCTGCCATGCCGCTAGCGAACAGCAAACCTGCGACGGCCAGCAGATGTGGATGGCGGTGCATGGAGTTAGCAGGCGAGGCTTCGGGCGGTGGCAATCTTGGACTCTTCAACGATACATCAACCATCAAGTCAGCGTAGTGCAATTTCGACTGTCACAGATTGTGATACGGGCGTCGTGCTCAAGCAATCCCTTCGGCATGAAAACATGCGGGAATCTGACTTCGAAAAGCAATTTTGGAAATTGGAACTGCAAGACATAGACACTTGCTACTTCGGTGCGTGGAAAGCGCTATTGCGTCAAAGGTGCATATGCATATGATGTGCGTATGTGTTGGTTGGTCTAGGTTCAGGCAACTCTTCCAAGAGGTATGCTTGATCGGTCGAACAATCGATCAAGCGGATCATTGGTCTGCTTGTGTTGGTATCTAAGCTCAACGATCCATCCGGGTAAAACAATGTCAAGAGAAACAAAAACGATGACGCTCAGCAAGTTGCCGGTAACAGTCCTTTCTGGTTTCTTGGGAGCAGGGAAAACAACGCTGCTCAATGCGGTTCTCGCCAATCGCGAAGGCATGCGAGTGGCCGTCATCGTCAATGACATGAGCGAGGTTAACGTCGATGCACGATTGGTTCGCGATGGCGCGGCACAACTCAGCCGCGTTGATGAACAACTCATCGAAATGTCCAACGGTTGCATTTGCTGCACGTTGCGTGAAGACCTGTTGAAAGAAGTTTCCAATCTCGCACGGCAAGGAAAATTCGACTATCTATTGATCGAGTCGACGGGAATCTCCGAACCACTGCCAGTCGCAGAGACGTTCACCTTTGCCGATGAAGAGGCGATGAGCTTACAGGAAGTCGCTCGACTGGACACGCTGGTTACGGTGGTCGATGCTGTAAACTTCTTTGCAGAAATGGAGTCGATGGATGAACTCCGCGACCGTGGCTTAGGCGTCGATGAAACCGACGATCGCGATGTAGTGCATCTGCTAATGGATCAGATTGAATTCGCTAACGTCATTGTTATCAGCAAAGAAGACTTGGCAGGCAAAGAGCAAACCGATGCGATTGATAGCTTGTTGCGTCGACTCAATCCAACGGCCAGGATTGTCAGAGCTCATCGTGGAAACTTGCCTCTCAAAGAGATCCTCAATACCAATCTATTCAGCGAAGAGTGGGCCGCGAATCATCAGCAATGGCTGCTAGTGCCACGCGGATCAGAGACATCCGAGACCGAAGAATACGGGTTTGGCAGCATGGTTTTTACAGCTCGTCGCCCTTTCCATCCACAACGCTTTTATGAGTGGCTCAATGGCGATGGGTCCGATGGAATCGTGCGTTGTAAAGGTTGCCTATGGTTGGCTAGTCGTCACGATGATGCAGGCGAAATCTCACAAGCCGGAAGCATCTACTCGCTCTACAAGGCCGGTATCTGGGCCGCTTCAGTCGACCGCGAGCAGTGGCCAGACGAAGATCCTGGGTTTGCCGAGGAGATTGCCGAAGTATGGGAAGAACCGTGGGGCGATCGTCGCATTGAATTGGTCCTTATCGGTCAAGAACTTGCTCAAGTAACCGTGGAAGAATCGCTCCGCGATTGTCTCTTGAGCGATGAAGAGATGGAAGCTGGTCCTGCGGTCTGGTCCGCGTTCGAAGATCCGTTTGAATCTTGGGACGAGGAGGATTCGGAAGAAGGCGGTGACTACTAAGGCAAAGTTTCAGAGCTGTAGTAAGTCTCGTTTGGACGGCTTCTTGTCAAACCTTTTCTACGGTCGTGAGTTTTGTTCCTCAAGTGCAGGTCCAACATAGAGTCTTCCAACCCCAACGGGGTTTGATGTTTGACCGAGTTGCGGTCTTGAGGCGGTCGCTATCGGATTCAATCTTGCGCAAAAAGTAGCGTGTCAATACCGAGTTTTTGACAGCCCAGGGCAAGCCCAACGGTCGCCGAGAACTCGCCTTCACACAACAAAGAACGCTGTGTTGGGAAAGCGAAGCTGGGCCTTGTTCCCATTCTTTGCAATAGGATTGGTGCGCTAAGAGCGAACGAATTTTTTATGGCAGGAGAATCAGGGCAGTAGAATAGATTCCATGACCATTCTCCTGCCCCCATTCTCTTGCCCAGTCTTTGCAATGAGATTGTATCGCTAACGGCGTTCGCGATTCGCGAGCATGTCCGATTGGGGCTTGTCCCCATCGGACACCGCTTTGGTGTTCTAGACAGCATATTGATACGTAGCATCCGCGATGGAAGCAAAATTCACAGGTGAACTCGCCCCCTCACCATTGCCGCGCAATTCCATCGCGGCAGCGGATGCAGCATAAAATCTTGAACCGACGCATAAACGGTTACCTCAAGTGGCATCCTTCTCCTGTTCGTTTAGCCCGGTGTCAAATTCTGGAGATTGCTGCCGGCGATCATCCCTTAATGAACTCAACCACCGTTCGGCAATGGCAGAGAGCAGAATTGATCCCGACAAATGCAACACAATGATCACTAACGAGAGGAGGAAATAGAATGGATCGAAAATTCCAACCAGATAGGCCATGAATAATGGTATTCGTCCCAGCGAATTGCTGGGGGACATGCGAAGTTCAATTGTGGGAATGAAGAGGCCAACAAAAGCAAAGAAGCAAACGAGTGCCATAAACAGTCTCAAGTTTCTTGGGCGAAGTTGAAAACCACGCTTGGTGTTGCGTGAGACCGTTTCCACCGCTGGCGGCTGATACGGATTGTCAAGCATTATATTATCTCCATGTTCAGTAGCCCTCTTATTTGATGCGAACTTTAGCCTGATCGCGGAGCATGTTGCGTTAGACCAAACGCAATTGTCGCAGCAATTATCAGCGGCACGATCCCGGTCTCCGCTCAGATAGGGTTGGTTTCGGCGGTCAACTCTAGTTTAATCAATGTGATCGTCAGCCAATTGACACCCTAACCCAAAAGCAACGAAGTTCAGTATAATCTAGTCTAAGCTCCAAAATGCTATCGACGAATTTACCGTCTGGCATTGAGGGTGGACTATTTTGCGACTCTATTGAATGAAAATGCGATGGCTCGTGCATTAAATCCTGACTCTGAAGAAATGGGCATCGTGGCTGACGGACTTGAACGCCTTCTGGACGCAGTCGAGAGGGAAGTGGGGACTGAGATCGAAAAAGAGGTGGAAGAGAAGTACGCCGAAAAGTGGAATCGCTCAGGACTCATTAAGCGTTGGTTCTTGCTCCGCCAAATGGAACGTGAGATAGCACAAAAGATCCGCGAGCAAGCCCCCGACGTTTCTCCCTACGCACTTTTCTGATTGCCCGCTAGTGTGCTCTCTGTAAACTATATGAAATTGCAGATTCTAGGACGATTACATTTTCATGCGAAATGAAACTGGAGGACTAGGTTGGTAGATAATTCGCTTGGAATCGCAAACTACTACGACCGCAAGGACTACGCTGGATTTGGAACTCGCATATTGGTGATCGCCGTGGACTCTATTGTCCTAGTACTTATTGGCATAACGCTGTTTGTTCCCTATTTAGCATTGGCGGTCCCCATACTGGAACCCCACAATCAGATTCGATACTTTTTGTTAATCAGTGTGATCGCAACCTGGATCTACTTAGCCCCGGTTAAACGTTCTCAATTTGGGACCTTTGGATACCAATTACTACGCGTGAGGTTAGTCTCAGCCAAAGGTGGACGTCCTTCGCTCTTTAATATGACAATACGTATGCTTTTGTGGCTTTTTGGCCCCTTTAATATACTCTTGGATTTGCTTTGGCTGGGCGCGGACACTGAAGGTCAGTCGTTGCGAGATTGCTATCTGGGAACATACTTGATCAAGAAAGATGCCAAGCCGATTGGGACTGCGCCATTGCATTTGACGTATTACAACGCGATGGGTTACGCCTTTGCATACCCTCGGGTCTGTCGTCCTAAAGAAGTTTCTAATCGATTGTAGCGTTAACGAATTACCTGAAGTAGTGTTGGACCAACAGAGGAATCTTGTTACGTCGTTACTTTAGCAACCCAGATGCTCTATAAACATGGTTTCGCGCGACGGCCACGCCTTCCAGTTATGATAACGGGACTGCGTTATTTGTCATAGCATAATACTTGAGTTACAGATCACCTTCATGGACAACTTGAGCTCACGCGTAATGTTTCGTTGGATTGCGGCAGTCTTAGTGCTTGCCGCTCTGACGTTGTACATGGTGGTTATGCCCACAATCGAGTGGGTCCGCCAGCAATCGACAGATAAGCCGATGATCAGCGTCGTCGAAGATGAGCTTTCCGCGGGGCAAGAAATGCAAATTCGAGCAGCCAAGCTGGCGATTTTCGCGATCTTCATTTACGTCGGCGCATCTGTGGCCAGCTTTTTGAACGTGGTTGCTTACTGTGTCCCACGCGGAGAACCCTTTGCGCTACGTTCGTCTGCTTGCCCACAATGTGGAACCAAAATCTCTCGCATCGATAACTTGCCTATCCTCAGCTATCTGCGGCTTGGCGGCAAGTGTCGAGCTTGCCAAGTCACCATCCCGATTCGCTACTTTTGGGTCGAAGTGATTGGAGCGGCAATCTTCGGCTCCTTGTTCTTGTTCGAATTGGTGACCGGTGCTGCGAACGTGCCTGGCTTTCACGGTTATACCTACACTGGGGTTGTTTGGATTGTGCTGTATACCAAATGGGATGTCTTAGGGCTGTACTTCATTCACGCAGCGCTGTTATCGACATTGATGTTGTATTCGTTGATCGATTTTGATCGCCAAAATTTGCCGATGCGGTTTGCCATGGCAGTCCTGTTTGCATTTGTATCTGCGGTTATCTTTGTGCCAGAGCTGTTGCCAATCAACTTCAATGACTCGGTGGTCGCAGCTCGAACAGGATCCAGCCAGTCGGGTGTGGGTCGCTTGGCCAACTCGCTGATCGGGATGATTGCGGCCTTGGTATGCTCATCAGGCTTGGCAGTACTAGAAAAATATGCTTGGCGAAAAAGTCACACCGTCGATGAAGTTGGAACGCATGCTTGGAGTGCCGCGAATGGTTTTTTCGCTGCCTGGCTGCTGGTGGGGGGCGTGATGGGCTGGCAAGCTGTCGTGGCCATTGCATGCCTGTGGCTGCTGGTGAGATCGATTGCTTTGATTCTGAATCTTGCCATTCAATCCACTACTATACTCACGGGTACTAGCCTCCTATTCTTGCTGACTTGGCTGCATCATCCATTCTGGAAGTGGATTTTCATCACGGTCGGAAGTCAGTTTTGATGCATCGCGGATGGTAGTCAAGCACGAACAAGATTCCAGCTTGGGAATGGGTCCGGAAAGTAGTTCCATTTCTCAGGTCCGCGGTCCATCTCTTCATCGGTCAGTAAGCACTCTTGCAGGGAGTCGTAGATTCGTAGTTCATCCATCCCGATACCGATAAAGACAAGCTCTTGGCGGCAGTCGCCAACTTCCGAGTTCCAATTCCGTTCCATCGCTTTCTGAAAAACCGGATCATCAGGCCATTGGTCTTGGGGGATTGATGCCCACCAGAATCCCCCTGCTTCCAAACGAGCCACTCGGCCAGCTTGCGACCACACGCCGACTTTATCAAGTCGCGATGCAAGCCAGAAGAAGCCTTTCGATCGCAATACACCACTCCAATCGCCGTGCAATCGATCGTAGAATCGCTGTGGGTGAAACGGCCGGCGTGCTTTGTAAACAAAGCTACTGACGCCATACTCTTCCACTTCGCTGGCTCCATCGCCACGCATGGTCAATTGCCAGCCACGTGACAATTTGGCTTTCTCAAAGTCAAAACGTCCTGTGCCTAAAATTCTTTTGGGTTCGACTTGTCCAAACTCGCTGTGCAGCTTTAAGGCATAAGGGTTCAAGTGTTCTAAGAAACCTTCAATCTCGCCCAGTTGCTCAGCGTCCACAAGGTCGACCTTGTTGAGGATCAGGACATCGGAAAATTCGATTTGATCGATTAGTAGATCTGCAATCGATCGCGTGTCACCTTCCCCTGCCGCCTGTCCTGCCGATTGCAGATCGCGCGTGCTACGAAGATCTTGCATCAAGTTTGCGCAGTCAACAACGGTGACCATCGTGTCCAGTTCAGCCAGATCGCTGAGGGCCTGGCTCTCGCTGATCGCGAACGTAAAGGTGTCTGCGACCGGAGCTGGTTCTGAAATGCCGGTCGATTCAATCAGCAGGTAATCGAAACGTCCTTCTGAGGTAAGCTGCTTTACTTCCAGCAGCAGGTCTTCTCGCAACGTGCAGCAAATGCAACCGTTGGTCATTTCGATCAACTTTTCTTCCGTTCGACTAAGCTTTGCTTCACCTGCAGCGACCAGTTGCGAATCGATGTTGACTGAACTCATGTCGTTGACAATGACAGCGACGCGTAAGCCATCGCGGTTTGCCAATACATGATTCAACAAGGTTGTTTTGCCAGCTCCAAGAAAGCCCGACAATACGGTAACGGGAAGTTTTTTCATAACAGTTAGTGGGCGACTAAGATTGGGGGCGAGTAAACAGATTTTTTGCAACGCAATGAAGTTTATCTTGTGTCTGGGGCTGGTTAGCGAATGCGTCGAAGTGGTCCGCAATGTGAAAGCTCAGCGACCTCCAAGCGGAAGCAATCTGATCTGCTGTAACCACCATGCGACTGTCGTCATCCCAGTCGTGGAGCACTCGCTGCCGGTACGCAGTCCCGCGGAACCGAGCGATGATCCACGACTCGTAGTCCAAGATCCATTGCACCAGCGACATGCACATCCGGCGCATCACAGGCAAGTCAGCTCGTTCCACACGGCGACAGGGTGGTACGAGATCTAGTTTCCAAGGAAGAAGTTCTTCATGTCCGGCGTCGAACTGCAATGGATGAAAACTATAACGTTTTAGGAATAGCCCGCGTTTGCCTCTTTGCAGCAGAACTCCAAAGCCGCGTAAGATGAGAACGTCCCCGTTGTCCAGCATTCGTCGATACACACTTATGCATCTATGATAGTTTACCGGTGGGCTCAGCTTTTCAAATCCGGCCTGGCAAAGCAGGTTGCCTTGCTCATGTTCGATATCTTGGCCCCAACACCAAATCTGTTGGTCCAGCAGAGCGGTTGCGCATGCCAAGTCATGTTCGAAACAAAACGGCAATTGTTGCCTTACCATAGCAGCGCTCCACCCCAGGCCAGTATGAGCGAGAATGCAAGGGCATACATCGCTTGTACGCCTACCAGCTTCAACGCGTTCTTGATGCCAGTTTCTTTCGCAATCGTTAAGGCGGTGACTAAGCAGGGCAGTAAAACACCTGCAAGATAAACACCGGTCAAAACTTGTAACGACGTCATGGGAAAAGCCAGTCCTGAGTCGCTGGCGAACAAGAAGATGCCATCTTTGCGAATCGAAGCCATGATGATTGGCAATGCGGATTCGGCCGGAAGATGAAACAGTATCATGATTGGTCTCAAGTAAGCTGAAAGCGCATCCAAGAAGCCAATTTTTGCCAAGAACGAAGCCGCAATGCATATCAGAAAGAAGATTGGCAACGCCTGCTTTAAAAATTGCATGAATGTTGAACGGACTTCTCGCATCAATCCCCCGACTGAAGGCCACTGCATAAATGGCCTACGAGGGGTGACAAGAACGTTTAACCGATCCCGTGCTGGTAGAGGTGTCGTCAAGCGAACGAAGATCAGTGTGGTCACGCATAAATAGCATAGGAATGCTATGGCTAGAAGTAAGCTGGAGTTTCCATTTGCAACTGCCGCAGCAGACAGCACCGCTAGTGTCGCTGGTAACTGGTAACTGCATGCGGCGCCGAAAGAGATTGCTGCAATTGCGCTGTTCCTTGAGCAATTGGAGCACGCTCTGGTGCTGATTACAGCAGGCACATTACATCCGAATCCCATCATCACACGAACGATATCGCGCCCGCTGAGCCCAATGGGTCGGACCCACGGATCCAATGCATAATTCATTCGTTCAATCAAGCCCGTCGATTTATAAACACCTAAGATCAACGCAAACATTAGCACTGTGGGAAATGCCCAAACGAACAAGAAAGGGCCCATGTTCAAAAGGCCGTATCCGAAATCCCCTTGCTGGGCGGTCAGCGCCCAACTGAGCCAAGCAGGTAGGTTTAGATTTGCCCAACTGATCATTGGCTCGAACCAACCATTGACGATCGGATGCAAGGTGTCAGCAATTCGGTTCGCTCCAAAGATCGTTAGCATGGCAGGCAGAATTACGAGCAGGCAAGCTAGTAAAGGGCCAAGCCACCTGTTTTCTAACCATCCCTCTTTTGGTTCGATTCGCCATCCGGCACGAACGGTGGCAGCAGGTCGCAGAAATCGAGCTTTGCATGTCACGCTCGCTTCAAGGGCTTGGGTATCAGCCAAACTTAGATTCCTGCCATCGACGCAATGAATGGGCACGCCTAAGTCCCGCTTCAATCGTTCGATCATATCGGTCGCAGTCGGTCCGGGCTGAACTTTATCCCAAAAGGTGACGACGACCAGTCCGTTCTTGTTGTGCACCAGCGGAAGCAATTCGGCTAAATCATCGTCAAGCTGCGTGGCTTGAACGACCAGCATGATCGCGGTTGATTCAGCCAGCTTTTTTAATGCTACTTCCGTCGTCTTGGTGTCCGACTTGCGTAGGATACCGGGCGTGTCCACATAAGTGATGTGGTTACTTCGATACGATTCAACAAAAATGGTCGCACCCGCATAATTAGAGTGTTCGGGCGGCCGCCCCGTTAACGACGCGATCAATTGTGTTTTGCCAACACTTTCTTTGCCGACGGCTACGAGTTCTATCGGCAAGGTGCGAGATGCTGCGCAGTGATCCGTTGGCGAAGATTCCGAGAGAGCTAGGGACATGGATAGTTCCAATGGTTAAGTCCGATGAACGAGCATGAACGTGCGTTCGAACTAACAGACACATTCTTCGCCGCAGCAGGATAGATCATCCAAGTACATGCCCCACTTGCGATACATTTCTAGTTCCTCGGCTGGCAAGCCGAGGCTGTTGGCAATCGATTTTGCCACGACTGCAAATCGCTGCCGGTACTTGTAGATAAAGCAAAAGATATGCGAGTCATGCCGGACCAAGGGGCCAGCCAAATAAAGCCCGGAGGCTATCGTGGATTCGTCGTTCTCGTTAAGCAGCGGATAATGGTCCGCGCGGAAGTCGAAAAAGGGATGCAAGGGGCCGATGCTGGGCCGAAATCCAGTCGCTAAGATGGGCGGTGAGAATGTGTCGAAGGTTGCTCCCGATACGCAATCAATCTTGTAGCCGCGACGACGCTTGGTCACTTCAAACACTTCTTCATCCGCAACAAAGCGTATCTTGGAACGTATCGCGGGCTGGCGCAGGCGTTCAATCGAGTAAGGAGATAACGCTACGCTGGGGTCAGAGGATTCATCATCCCAGGGATTCCCACGATCGATCAACGTCACTTTATGACCGAGTTTGGCCAAGTTATACGCTGCATCCACACCGCTTTCATAACCACCAATGATGACGTGAGACGTTCCGGCAAGCGACTGCCACGATTGCACTTGGCTGGTGTGTAGGCAATCGTTTGCGCCGGGAAAAACGTTGGTGCGAGGTGTTTGAAATTCCCCTGCGGCCCAGACGACACACTTGCCATGTATCACGCCATCGGAAGTGGTCACGCGAAAGCCCTCTTCCACTTGTTCAACACACAGTACTGCAACTTGGGTGCGCACAGGCAATTCAAAGTGATCAACGACGCTTTGCAAATACGCTGCGAATTGCGGCCCGGAGGGATGTTCAACGCTTAGGCTATAGCCCGGTGAACTGCCGATCGCTACGGAGTTCAAGTCCAGCATGCCAATGGAGTTGGTTGGGAACGAAGGCGTTATGAACCGCATTTCTGCAGGCCACTTGCGAAACGTGCTGCCAACCCCGTTGCGTTCCAGAACTTCATAGTCTTCGATGCCAGCGTGTTTCAAGGCCACCGCGATACCGATACCCGCTGCACCCGCGCCAATCACAATCACATCCTTACGCGCATCCATAGTAAACCTTGAGCGATAAATCCTTGAGTATTGTTTATTGGCTCAGTCCCGAAGCCCCATAACAGGCGCCTGCTCATCCAGGATGCTGAGTTGACTCATCAGGCCCGGCCGATTCGGCAGTATTACACAATATGCAAATGCATACGATTTGCAATATGGGGCGTTCAAGAAAATGTTGGGAAGTTTTCCGCTAGCAGCTTTTGCTCATCGATACGCCGAAAAATCCCATGTAGCAAAAGCGGTACGCGGACCGCATGGGATGAACACAAGATTGTGGGAGCAACGCGAGTTTGCCAGCCTAGTTCAATAGAGAAATTCTGCTGGAGTAGCTACCCATTCAGAAACGGCGAGCGGAAACCGTTGGCCTATCGGCAGTCCTTGCAGTGCCCTTTGAGTAACACGTCCTCAATGCGTCCGATCGACTTAGCGGCCTTCAATTCCACTTGGCTTTCATCCAAACACTGGACGCTGCCGCAATCGACACACAGCAAGTGCGGATGTGCCGATTCAGTGCCGGTCTCATTGTGGACACGTTCATAACGCCAAACATGGTCACCAAGTTCCATGCGTCGCAACAAGCCCGCATCGGCAAGGTCGCCAAGTGCGCGGAACAGCGTCGATTTGTCATAACCGCTGGCCGCCAATTGCTCGGTTACTTCTAAATGCGTCATCGGACGCGAACTTTTAGAAACCAAATTGATGACCGCCATCCGCGCCGGAGTTGCACGCAGATCTTTCGCTCGCAGTAAAGTCCGAGCAATCTCGATGTCATTTTCTTTTTTACTCATTGCCGACCACGTTGAGCAAGCTGTGAAATGTAACAAATGAAGGGGAGGAACCGGAGGCAGTTGCTAACCGGTTCGTGATGTAGCACTTTGAAGTCAATGGAGTTGTGGAAGCTACGCTAGCTTGACAGGTCCATGATTGTCGCAGTGCCCGTTATGCTGGTGGTGCAAGTGACCATCTACCAAGTAATCGACATGATCACCATGTGGCACCGCCTCATGACCGCAGTTGGGACCGTGTACATGGTCCGCTGCATGGCCCGAACAAGCGTGGCCGCTGGTACAAGATGCAGGATTGGTGTCAGTGACATCTAGGCTGTGCTCAACGACAACGCCGCTGTTGTCTTGGTGGTGCAAATGGCCATCGTGTAAGTAATCCACATGATCGCCGTGCACAATGCCGGTATGGCCGCAATTGGTGCCGTGAACGTGGGGGTGATTCTCATGAGTGTGACTCATCGCGAACTCCTTGTGTATTGCTACATAGTTGTTATTCCGCAGGCTCGTCGCCGTGAGCAAGCCCGTTGGCGATCAACTCGGCAATATGCTTGTCCGCGAGCGAGTAAAAGATGTGTTTGCCTTGACGCCGAGTCCGAACCAAGCGTTCGGCTCGCAGCAGTTTCAAACGCTGCGAAATGGCTGACAAATTATCTTGAAGCAACCCCGTGAGTTCAGATACGCACAATTCTTGCTTGGCGAGCAACGACAGCAAACGCAGTCGATTCACATCGCCCAAAGCGCGAAAGATGGCAGAAGCCCTTTCGCACGAATCGACCTCAGCAGGCCGGACGCTAGGGTCGCGCTCCGCATGAGATGACTCTTCGCAAACAATTTCAATTTCTGAACCAGACAAAATATACACCTCGTCAATCAACCAATTGATTGAATGATTGAATAATGAGAACACTTGATCAAATTGTCAAGTGAGAAACTCAGTTTCTGGTTCATCGGAACGGACTTTTTCGCCGCAGCCAGCCGAATTGCAGCAACTGAAGCGAATATTCAAGATATGTGCGATCACCAAAAAGATACCGCCCAAGGGAGTCAGATAGGGTTGCACCTGTACGATTTTCGACGCCGCCGGTGCGCCAAATATTGCCTGTAAATCACTCTCGGCCATCAGCGGTCGACTCCAGTGACCGCCAGTTTGGCCCTCCACGCTAGCTTCGCAACTCTCGCATTGAGAACAGCTTACGCAACTCGCGGCACCAGAACCCCCAGCGACTGTCACCGTTTTTGCAACTTTTGTGACTTCACTCCCGGACTTGCCATGAGCATGGTCGTGCCCTGCATGATCGTGCCCTGCATGATCGTGCCCTGCATGGTCGTGATGAGCATGGTCGTGATGAGCATGGTCGTGATGAGCATGGTCGTGAGCCGAAGCGGCGTTGGCAGTCGACACCAAACGGAATTTACTGAGTTCCGCGGGGGGGGCAGCATCCGCGTGAGAGTGGGTATGGTCGTGGTCATCCGAGCAGCATTGGTCAGGCAAAACAAAGGCAGCGATCATCAGCAGACTGAGCCCAGCGGCAGCAAAAATGGCCACCGACCGACTGCGGTGCGACCGCCAACCCGGCACAATGGCTCGAAGCACCAAAATCGTACACAGAACAGCCACAATTTGATGGAAAAGCGGATCTGCAAGCCATCGTACGGAGGTGATCGACGGTAAGGCGGCCAACAACATAGGGGTGGCTGCACAATGGATGGCACAACCGACCGAGCAGACAACGCCGACGATGTCGGTACTGCGACTTCCAGTAGTTATTGCATGGTTATCCGCCATTGAATCAATCCATTCCAAGTAGACAACGAAGCTTTCCAGCCAATGGTACGACTTCTCAGCCAGCGAAATCAAGCAGAATCTGCCAAACCGCGTCGACCAATCTCAAAAGTGTACCATCCTTCCCCGTTTTTGCAATTCGTTTGCAACTGAGCTCGGTGTAAAATCGTTTTTCTAGCAATTCTACGGTCGCAAGCGAGCCTGACTATGTGTGTTATTTACTAGACCTGCGTACTCCAGTTACTCAGACCGCATTTCTTGAATCCATTGCCGGACCACCTTGCTGCCTATCGGATCGACCAGGTGGGTGCCTAACGGAGGCATCTGCCGAGGCCCCCTCTGGTTGATGCGGAAGTAAAGTTCTGATTCCAGCGGTTTTCCTGGCTTGATGAGCAAGCTTTCCGGCGGCCCTAACTGTCCCTGAGAAGGTAGCTCGTTCACCAAACGCATCGCATCGTCTTGGGAATGAAAACGCATATCGCGATTATGAGGGGCGATCCCGTCGGGGCGATGACAAACCGCACAATTGACCTCCAGCCACGCTCTTGCCACCTCATTGGCGTCACCTTCCGGAAGTTTGATCACGCTGAAAGGATCATCCTGCGTTGCTAAATTGGATTGGGACCGATCGAAATTTCCGAAATGCCAGTCCGGAAATTTTTCTAGATCCGGCGGTGCCACCTTGGGCTTTTCCCGAAACACATCTAATCGAGCAAGCAGCTCAATTTGGTTTTCTGTATCGCCATGGTACTGCAGTTGATGATTCATCTGCCGCGTGGTCATTCCCAGAACAAACCCTTCCGCTTGTGTGTGACATCCAAAACAGTCCGATCGTGATGGGAAGTAGTAAGGTTGAGTCATCATCCCGCTGTCAGTTCGAATGTCGATCGGCTGAAGCTTGGCTCCGTCCAGTAAATGAGCATCCGTCTGTTGATCGTTATACTCATACGTGTATCCCTCCCACCCGCTGGGCGAATGCACCAACAGTCGAGTCTCCAATCGTTTTGCATCGGTCATCGAAGCACGATTTAGATGCATCCAAAACGTTTTTACGAAAACCGTGCCAATGGGAAACTGCCACTTCGCTCGCTCGTCAAAGACAACCTCCCCTTTTTCTGGCAAAGCGATGTAACGATCTTTGACGGCATAGTCGGACCAAAACGGTACATTCAACTCATAGGGAATTAAACCATCTGCAGGTGTGTTTTCAGCTACCGATGCGAAGAGCCCCGTTTCGGAAAGAAGTCGCGGGAACTTAGCCGCGACGGCCTGCAGATCCGCGTCTTTCGGTTTGAGTCGATAGATATTTCCATCAAAAGCACAGAGATACATTTCGCCAAGATGGTCTTCGCCGAAAGCGGCGATCTGCAGTTTGGATTCAGCAACCAAGCGATTCTGCTTCGCTCGCTTGTCGTCCAGTCGGAGGGTCCAGACATTGCCGCTGAGGTAATCGCCATAGAAGTAAGCTCCCTTAAATTCAGTTAGCTCGTTTCCATGATAGACCAGTCCTCCGGTAACGGACTGGCCATCTTGTCGCGAGTACTCAACCACCGGATCAATCAACTCCAGCGGTTTATGCATACCGGTAGGTTCAAAAGGTTGGAAGCCTTCTCGAATGTTCCAACCATAGTTGCCGCCCCGTTCGACGAGATTGATTTCTTCGACGCGATCTTGGCCTACGTCAGCCGCCCAAAGTTGACCGGTCGTGGAATCGAAGGCTAAACGCCAGATGTTTCGGAAACCGTAGGCCCAGATTTCTGGTCTCGCATCAACACGATTCACGAATGGATTGTCTTCCGGTATTCCATACAACAAGTTGCCGGTTCGACGATCAACATCAATCCTTAAAACCGACCCCAACAACGTCTGCAAGTTTTGCCCGTGCAGATGAGGATCGTCGGCCAGACCGCCGTCACCTAATCCAACGTAAAGATAACCATCCGGTCCGAAGCGAATGCTTCCTCCGTTGTGATTGGGATAAGGTTGATCGATTTTCAAAATAACTTCTTCCGTGTCTCGATCAGCGCGATTGGGGTCGCTCGACGAAGTCCGAAAGCGGGACAGCACTGTAGCCCGTGGCCTTGTGGAGTAGTAAACAAAGAACTCACCGTTTGAGCTAAAGTCTGGATGAAAAGCCAAACCCAACAAACCTTCTTCGTTGCCATCGCGAGAGACCACTTCTTGGATATCCAGAAAGACAGATTTTTCTTTGACATCCTCTCGATTTTCAAACACGCATATCAAGCCTTGTTGTTCAACGACAAACAGCCTTTCCGATTTGTCTGGCGCGTACGTTATTTCGACAGGTCGCTTAAACTGCAAATTGGGAAAAGCGATAACAGGTTCCAGCGGAAGTGGATTCGGGGATTGCATTAAGCTACTGGTATCGACGGCTTTGAACTCACTCGGTAATCCACCTTTGCTCGCCGTCTGATTAGATTGCTCAATGCTCGATTGATTGCTCTTTGATTGGTTGCTGTTCGGTGACTCTTGTTGGGCTCGGGCAACTTGTGGGATTATTACGAGCGCACCAAACGCAAGTTGCTTCAATTGAATAGATAGCGTCGCCATAACCAAAACTCTCGTGCAGTCAAAGGTCCATTCGGAAGGTAGCAGGTTCAACGCCGACAGAACGTGAGCGACGTGCGAAAGCCTGCAACGAACCTGTTGCTTCAGCACATCATGTACCAGAGAGATTGGGTGAGCTGGCGGTAGCATAGATGCAAAGTAGCACTAGCGACAGGGATAACCACAAGACTAGATCGCTTTGAACGTAGTCCAGCGCAGTCATGGTTGGTGCATCTGAAAGTCTGTTGAGGCGTTCTCGGGCAATAGTTTTGGGAATGTCGTGGTACTCGGATAGATCAAAGAGAGCATTCGGCCTTAAGTAGGCACGGAGCATCCCAAGTTGCAATTCTGCAGGCACTCCATAATGCTCAATTAGCTCTACCGCTGCTAGAGTAGCTCGTAGATCGCTGTCTTTCCACTTTCCCGAAAGTGAGAAGCCGCCAGCGTTTCGAAATGGCCCGGCGTTCGTTACCTGATGTGCAATCAGCCAAGCATGAACGTCCTGGCGACGTTCTTGGAAATCAATAGTGGAGTCAAATCGATTTAGCAGTTCGGTAAGCAAAAGCGAATTACGCAGTCGTTGATAATCTCCTCGCTCTGTGTCTAGCTGACGCCAGCTAGCTCGCAGTCGTCCAATAAGAATTCTTCGCTCATCAATGCCTAACGAAGTGTCTGCATAAGCTGCTATCTTCGCGTACAGACCACTGATACTCGAAATTGGTCGACCCCCTAACGCTGGCTCCAGCAGTTGTCGTCGCGTCAAGGCTTCATTTTGCTTCGTCCAGGTCTTCGTTGGCGGGACGAGTCCCAGTCTGGCAGCAGCCATCGCGGCATAAAAGTTATTTTTGAGGTCTTCTTCTAGTACATCATTCACTGTGGACGAATGGTAACTGTTACCGCTGTCATTCATCCATTTCACTGCATCCGCCCAATCTGACCATGAAGCTCCACGGCTGCTATCAAAGTTTTCTGCAAAATTACGAATACGTGAGACACTGTCTTTGCCCCAATACGAATAGCTGCATCCAGCAACAATCAAGATCGCGACTAGAATGAGTCCCAACGGCGTCAGCTTGTTATTGGCGGCCAGCTGAGAGCGTTGCCGTTGACCAGTTTGAGGCTGTCTCGAGTGCAATGCGATTGCCGACAGAATACAGGCACCCGCGACTAACACTCCAGTAACTAGATTGGGATCGAGCAATTGAGTACTGTTCCTGGATTGGCTCACTTGCGCAAGCAGCCCCAGTGTCGCGGCACACATTCCGCCAATCATTCCTCGGTCGACTAAGTTCGCATTGGCGAGCATGCGAATCAAGGTGACTGCGGCAGCCCCTGAACATAGAAGGGCTAGTATCATCGGAGATGACCAGCCCAAAAAAGGCGATACGATCGTTACCGTGAAAACACCCACTGCTATCCATCCATAGCGTAACCACCATGTTTTGATTACGAGATTTGCTTGCTGCTGATCAAAAGTGTTGGTAGCTTGGCCTTCTTGGGAGAAGCGTATTCTAACCATCGCCAAGAAGGTCAGCCCGCTCATGAGAAAGCAGAGCATGGGAAACGCCATCACCACGACTAGCTTCTTCCCAATTGTCATCCCAGAAAATGCGATTGGAGCGACTTTGTTTGCAGTGCTTTCGGACAAGAGATAAAGAGGCGCAAAGGAAGCAGCGACGCGAAGCCAATCGTTTCTACTGTTGGGAGCGACATCGCCCTTTGAGTTTGCATGACTTTTCACTGTCTTTGCCGCTTCAACGCGACGCAGAATCGCTGAACGAAAAGACTCTTTGTTAGGCCGAAAACGCTCGAGAGCGTTGCGTATTTCCAACTCATCTATCAGGAGTGCTGGTTTCATAACAATAGTGCCTTGCTTATCTCGATTTCCGAGTTCACGTCATTTAATCGCTGTCTTAAAAGCCTTCGCGCCTGGTACAGCCGCCCCTCGACTGCTTTTGATGATATAGACAACAATGCTGCGACATCAGAAACGGATGTTTCATCTAAATAATGCATCAACACAACTTGTCGATACTTCGATGGCAACCTTTCAATCTCCGCTTGCAATCGCAGCAGGCGTGGGTCCGCGTCGTATGTTTTGGCGTTGAATGCGTCAAGAGATTCAGTCGGTGCGAGCAGCACGCGTTGACTGCGTCTGTGCTGACTGCGTGCCCAGTTGCGAAACTTGTTCTTGGCTATGCCGCGCAGCCAGCGTCCGTACACCGAAGTGTCGCATGTATCTCCACGGCAGTTTGAGCGGCTAAGAAATGCATCGGCAAGAGTGTCTTGCGCAAGTTCGACGGCTTCGAACGCGGGAACACCCCAAGAGATTAACAGCCCTGTCAGCGGGCTGCCGAACTTATCGATACTCTGTTGAAGGTCCAACGTGCCCTGCTCCTGTGTGCTTTCCAACCGCAGTTGTCTACACAAGGTAGTTGCCGAACCGCATCAAATCACACAAGAAAAGCGACGAGATTTACAAAAAGTAGCTACAGGTTGCCAGCAGTAAGCAAATGGGTCGGCAGCCCATGCCCAGCACTTGTCGTTGACCACCGCTAATGAATGGCCTTCTAGGCGGCCATTTTAGCCCAGATTTCCATGCGTCTCACCGAGATAGATTCGCATGGACCCGCGAACAGAGGAGCTCTTAATTGAGGTCTCCTCAAATTCGTTGGACAATCCAAAACCCAAACAATGACTCCTGACACCTTTTCTATGGCAGGATCATGACTGCACCGGTGATGACCCCAGCTTGAGCGGCCGCTCCGCGAAGGCTCAGCGGCACTGGAGCGACCGTCCAAGGTGCACAGTTGCCTGGGCGATAGTAGCCCAAAGCATACTGACATTCGCTCATCGGATTGATTGCCATCTTGTATGGCAAGAACAAAGTGTTTCCAAAGAAATGTGCAGTGGAGATCAACGGCTGCGCGACTGGACCAAACTCATGTCCATAACGCTCAAGCTGTGTGTCTTCGTAGTACAGAGGCTTATGGCAAAGGCCAGAGGCTCGCCAAGTCACGGTCGATGCCACATACTCGCGTTGGGGTGCTTCATCGCCAGACACGCCGCAGCTTACCGGCAGCCACCACGCTTCTGCTACATAGACGTGATCCTCATCGCTTAAGTCTCGCAAGAAGATCGCTTCACGTTGTCCATCGGCAGTTTCGATTTCGATCGCATCGTAACGCAAGTCAATCAAGCGGCCTTCGACAATAAACCGACCGCGGTAATCCTTCCAAGCTCGCATCGGAGCCTTTTCCGCGAAGTTGTCTCGGCGCTGTGTTGGCGATTCCGAACTCTTGGGGCCAACGCCGAAGCCTGGGGACACATCTAAATTGATCTTTTGAATCTTTGCGTTGACGAGCTCACTGCGGATCGCGTCGCAATCTTCCAGTCTGCCCTGCCCTTGTTGCGGCGGTTTGAATGGACTGGCTGCGCGAGGTTGAGCCGGCGCGTCTGACGGGCTATTCTCTGCATCGGGACGGTCGCTGCGCCCATTGGGCAAGAATGGAGTCGGTGGATTGAAGTCGCCATCTTGTGGAGCGAGCAGCGAGCGTTGGCCTTCACGGCTGGGAGCTGCGGGAGTGGGGTCAGGCAGTTGTAACTCATCGGCCGCCGATGGCGGATCCTGCAAGCCCTGCGAGGGCAGTTCAAACTGCGCAGGGCGTACGTTGCTGGCCGACGAACTGTTGCGTGAAACCCAGACGACGTCTTGGACCGGAGTGGTTGACGTCGCATTGCCAGGCTGCACATGCGCGGCTTGACTGGCCTGAGTGCGCTGTTGTCGCAGTTGATGAATTTCTTGGGACGACCGTATGTTCGTTTGCGTTGCAGCGGCTGAGGTCGTTGAGGGGGATGGGCTGGTTGCTTGCGAAGGTCGCGGAGCTTGCGTTGTATCGAACGCGGCCGCATTGGAAATGTTTGCGCGATTTGACGATTCCGAAACGCTGCGCCATCGAACAACCGTTGTCTCGCCACTGTTGGCCGGCGTGCTAGAGCTGGCTCGTAGCGAGTTAGATGGAGTCGAACTGCCCGTACGCGGGTTGCTGAGCTGCTGGATGTTTTGGCTAGCTTGAAACGGCTCAGGAGACCAAGAGGTGGTTTGAGCCCGGGCGAGCGAGCTGCCAGCGGTTAAAATCAAAAAGCAAGCCGCAGACGCTGCGCCCCCCTGCAGCGTCATGCGGCTTGCCTTTGAATGCGTAGAATGATCAATTAGCTTAGTTGTGCTGATCGTTGGAACCGAATTCAGGGCTGTAATTCGGCGACTCTTGCGTGATTGCAATGTCGTGCGGATGGTTTTCGCGAACCGTGGCAGGCGAGATTTTGATGAAGCGAGCATCCTTGCGTAGTTCCTCAATTGTTTTAGTTCCGCAATAACCCATCCCAGCTCGCAGTCCACCAACCAACTGGTATACATAGTCTGCAAGCGGGCCTTTGAACGGCACTCGACCTTCGACACCTTCAGGAACCAGCTTGGAAAGCTGATCCTGGCTGCCTTGTCGGTAGCGTTCGCTGCTGCCTTTGACCATTGCTCCCAAGGAACCCATTCCTCGGTACGCTTTGAACGTCCGACCTTGGTACAGGATCGTACGTCCAGGGCTTTCGGCCAGCCCGGCAAACAGTCCTCCGATCATGACGCAGTTCGCCCCCGCAGCAATCGCTTTGGCGATATCGCCGCTGTAGCGGATACCGCCATCGGCGATAGTTGGAATCCCGGCCGCGTTGGCTGTTTTGGTCGCGTTGTAGATCGCGGTGATTTGGGGAACACCCACACCGGAGATCACTCGCGTCGTACAAATCGAGCCAGGGCCAATACCAACCTTGATCGCATCAGCTCCGGCGTCGGCTAGGTCCGCAGCGCCCTCTTGGGTTGCTACGTTGCCAGCGATGACGTCAATTCTGAATTGCTCTTTCAGCTTTCGCACTGTTTCAATCACATTGCTGGAATGTCCATGAGCGCTATCCACGATCAAAACATCCACGCCGCGTGAAATGAGGTGCTCCGCACGCTCTAGGTCGAACACGCCGATCGCGGCACCAACACGCAATCGCCCCTTCGCGTCTTTGCAAGCACGCGGGTAGCGATTCATCATGTCGATGTCCTTGATCGTGATGAGTCCTGTTAGTTTGTATTCTTCGTCAACCAGTAAAAGTTTCTCTACCTTTTTTTTCGTTAAAATCTGCTCAGCTTCCGCAAGCGTTACATTCCCCGTGGCCGTTACCAAATTTTCCTTGGTCATTACCTGGGAAATCTCAAGATCTGAGGATTCTAAGAAACGTAAATCGCGCCGCGTCAAAATTCCAACTAATTTATTGCTAGCATCCACAATCGGTACGCCCGAAACATTTTGCTCCTTCATGATCGCCTGAGCTCGGCTGACTTTATCCCCCGGTTGCAGGGTCACGGGGTCAGAGATAATGCCGTTGGCGCTGCGTTTGACCTTCGTGACTTCCTCCCCTTGAGCTTCAATCGACATGTTCTTGTGGATTACCCCCAAGCCCCCTACTTTCGCCAAAGCGATCGCCATTTCGCTTTCGGTCACGGTATCCATCGGGGAGGAGATCAGCGGGATATGCAGCCGAATGTTGCGAGTTAACTGCGAGCTAACATCGGTCTCTGAGGGCACGATTTCGCTGTAACGAGGTTCAAGCAAAACATCGTCAAAAGTGATGCCAGAATAGGCGAGCTTGTCTTCCATAGCGCCAATATAGCCGGGTGTTTCCACCAAGCTCTTTCGTCAAGTGAGTCTAACGGTCGTGGAAACCGGCAGATTATGGGCAGGCGGGGCAGATTTGGCAATCCGCCCTGGGTAGCAGGCAGTCTCCGACTGCCGTCCGCAAAAAATCGTTACAACGGTTACGGCACACGGAGTGGCCCTTCGGCTTGGTTACGGCACACGGAGTGTGCCTACTACTTTGGCAACTCCATCCTACTTTTCCATTGGCTCAGGATGTAATCCACTGGCCAAACGTCGGCTGCATGCTGAGCGTAATGGCAGGCAACCATGCGGCCTGATGAGTCGATGAGGAAATCTGCTGGCAAAACAAACGGATTCTGCTGCTCCTTGGGCAACCGCAATCCTGTACGAAAGATTTCTCGAACCGCAGTCCACCAAGTCCTTGGATCCGCAACAGATCGCAGCGACGTTCCCACTCCAAACAGTTTATACAACTCGCGGTTGGGGTCAGCGATCACCGCGATCGGCAACTGGTCTTGAAAGCGTTTGGTCTCGTCCACCGACGAATGAAACACTACGACCGACTGAATACCGGCCGCTCGCAATTGGTCCACGCGCTGCAGATAAGCTCGCAGTGCCACGTTGCAGATCGGACAACCCGCAAAACGACGAAACATCAAATGCGTCGCTTCTGCGGAATCAGGAATCGTCACCATCTGGTCAGCGATGGTCATACGCTGCAGTGGGAAAAAATCTGGCACGTCACCGTTGGAGAACTTTTGTCGTTGAGCAGACTTCATGATGACGCCAAGGTTGGAGTAATTTACTAGGCTTCTACGACAGCGATTGCACGATTGTTTTAGCTTGGCTCACTAGCTGCTCGGCTCGCGCTTCGGATTCCGCTTCGCAAATGAAACGAATGATCGGTTCTGTGTTGCTGCCGCGGACCAGCAGCCAAGCGTCGGGCCAATCTAAACGCAGGCCGTCCAGGTTCGAGCACTCGGGGGCGGACATCTTGCTTTGAATCGCATCGGCAGCCGCTGAGGGTGAAAGCGAGCCCAGGTCAATTTTGTCTTTGAGCATCACTAGCGCAGGAAGCTCTGCCACGACTTGCTCAAGGGTAAGATCGCGACGCGCCAATAACTCCAAGACGCAGGCCATACCTACAAAGCTATCTCGCACCCAGCCGATGCGAGGATCGATCGGCCCTCCGCTGCCTTCGCCACCATACAGCGCCTTATGTTGCAGCATGCCATCGACGACGTTCGCTTCGCCGACTTTTGTTCGGTAAAACGGAACGCCGAACCTTTCTGCGAGCCGTTGGGACATCGATGAACTGGCACAATTGGTTACGATCGCGCCGGGGAAACTCAACTGGGGATCGGCCGTCATCAGATGCTTACGAATCTCTAGTGCATTCAGCATACAGAGCACAGACGTATATTCTTCACCGATGTAGCGGCCTTGGGAATCGATAATGGCCAGCCGATCGGCGTCAGGGTCTTGGCAAAAGCCGATATCATAGCTCTGCTCACGAACTTGATCGGCAATGGCTTGTAAGTTACCGGCTAGTGGTTCCGGGGGATGAGCGAACTGGCCCGTCGGTGCTTCGCCGCAGATGGTGACTTCGCAACCGAGCTTTTCCAGCAGTAAGCGTCCCAGCCCTGCTCCACTGCCATGATTGCTGTCGAGCAGCACTTTGAAGCGACGCTTGCGGATCGATTCAACATCGACAATCTCGCATAATCGAGCAAGGTGGCCCGCATGCGGTTGGTCGATTTGCTCACACGTTCCAATCGCGGTAACGGACTTCCAGGCGGATTGGTTGGCAAGGTACGCATCGCGGACCGCCATTCCGGGTGCTTGGGGTATAACGCGTCCTGCTTCATTAAACAGCTTGATACCGTTGTAAGGTCGTGGATTATGCGAGGCAGTGATTTGAATGCCTGCGGTGGCCTTCAGCAATCGGACCAATACGCCTACCGTTGGCGTCGCGGCAACATCGGCGTCCAAGACGGTTTTTCCGTGTCCGATCAGCGTAGCGATTGCAGCATGTTTGAGCATCAGGCCGCTTTCACGACCGTCTCGCGAAATGACAACCGGACCGGGTGGCAGTTGGCTGCAAAACGCGGAGATGTAGCGAACGACGGTCGCGGGCGTTAGTTCGGTACCGATGATGCCGCGCAGACCGGAGACGCTGATAATGGGTTCTGACATGACGTTAGTGAGAAAAGAAAGTTGTTGAAGATCACTTATCTTGGCTGTAATCGAAGAAGCCCGCGCCGGACTTCCAACCTAGTTTACCTTGAGCGACCAATGGTTCTAAGATCTGAATCATACGGTCAATGGAAGCGTCGTCCTGTGCCCAACGCGCGTTGCGAAGGACTTGCAGGACAACATCCACGCCGATGCGGTCGATGATGCCGATGGGGCCAAGTGGCATTTTGGTGACAGTCTTCCACGCTAGATCAATTTGCTCAGGCGTTGCCACTTTGCGATCGATCAATTCCAAGGAACTCTTGAGCAGCGACTGCAGCATCCAATTGAAGACATATCCCGAATTCTCGACATGTTGTACTAGGGGCGTCTGGCCAATACGGCCCGCGAACTCCACGAGCAGGGAGACAACCGCCGGTTCGCAAACTGGCCCGGGGACAATATCTACCAGCGTGGCATAAGCCACGGGCACATGGAAATGCAGATGAGCAAATCGCTTCGGCGACACGACATAGCGGCTCAGTTGGCTGGGCAAGAAGTAAGAACTGTTCGAAACGATAATGGTTGGGTTGGTAAACCGCTCCGAGTATGTCTTCAAGACCTTGCGTTTGACTGAGCTTTGTTCGGAAACGCTTTCAATCACCAGATCAATGTTCGTTGGTAACTGGTGGGCTGGCGCAGAAGTCAGCGATCGCTTCAGTGCATCGATGTGTTCTGCTTGCCACACGCCGTCGCGAATTTGTTCCTGAGCATACTCCAGCGTCATTTCGATCGCTCGAACTTGCGTGGCTGGGTCGGCATCGGTGATCCAGGTTTGGATTCCATGAGCTGCAGTTTGCGCCGCAATTTGGCGACCGGTCCAACCCGCTCCAACAACGAGAACCTGACGTATCGATTCGATCATGGAAGCGGTATGTCTTCTACGTAAAACTCGATGGGGTGTTCCACCAAAGCAGCCGGAGCAGAAAACACGAATTGGTAATCGGCTAAAGAGCCTGTGTTTTCGAAATTGACCGTGATGCCGACTTCTGATTCGTTCATCAAGTAAGTCTGCCAACCGAAGTTTTTGACAATCTCGCCTTGGCCATTGATCGCGTATGCTTCGTTCAAAATCAGCCAGTTTCGAAAGGAATCCAAGCGTATTTCGCTTTCGCCAAGCTGTAGCAGCAAGTCGACTTGAACGACTTCGCCGTTGACTCGGGCGTCTTCGATGCTGGCGATAATGTTCCCGATTTGTCGCTGGTTGGTTACGCGTTGATCGAGATTCTTGAACTTGATTGCGACAGGGGAGCTGGGGATCGACGCGATGAATTTACCGGTCAATCGAGTTAAAGTTTTCGCGGTACGCGGCGGCAGGGCCAAGGCTAGCTCAAATTCGGTTTGAGAAGATTGCGTAGGCGAGATCTCAGATTGATAGTTCTCGACGGATTCAATCAACGCACCGGTATCGCATTCACCCAGGATGCTTTCCTTGTCCAGCTTGAACAACAAAGGACGCAGTCGTGGTTCCCAGCTTAACTGAACCGTCACTCGCAATGCGTCTAAGGTTGGGTTCTCGAAAGATCGTGTCGCATTTGTGCTGACCGCTTCCATGCGAAATGGGCCACTGTATTGGCCTCGTTCCGACCGATTGAGGCCGAACGCTCGTCCTGGTCGAAGCGCCAGTGTATCCGGTTCACCATACGGGAAGACCGATAGCTGGTGTTTGTCGCAGAGGTCGTCAATGACTTTCCAAAAGGACTCATTTCGATAATCCACCATGACCTTAGGTTCCGGCATTTCGGCCGAGAAGCTCTCGCTGTCAAGACTGATGTTGTTGCCGGTACTGGCCGCAATTTTTTGAATCGCCGTGGTCAACGAGTACGAACCGCTGAGCGAAACTGTGCGCTCGCGTAGAAACTCTTTGATCGCTTCGCTTTGCAGAGCTTCAAAGACCAAAGCCAATTGTTGTTGGGCGTCGCCTTGTAAACGTTGGTCTTCGAAAACAGTTTGGACGATTGGCAAAGCGGCCGGTCCGATGGCAATTAACCTTCGTCGGGCCGTGTCGCGTTTGTCGATTGAGCCGTCGCCTAGATCATTGATCAGTTGCAAAACCATTTCTTGGATCTTCAACTGCGATTCTTCTGCGGCAGGCTGCGGTTGGGCAAAGACCGCCGTCGCGTAGCAACACAGCAGAAGGAAACTGATCAAGCGAGGCACAGGCATAGCGTCACCACTTTAGTCCAAATTGTTCGCCGCCGCTGCCGGTACCAACGCCACCTTTGAGCGTTTCGTGACGTTTAGCCACGGCTGGTTTGCGGACAGGTTCCTCAGCCACCTCTTCCTTGGGTTGTTCCGATTCGTTGACAGGTGCAGCCATTGCTTGTTTGATCGAAAGCGACATGCGTTGTGCTTCACTATCGATCGACAGCACTTTGACTTCGACCTCTTGTCCCTCTTGAACGACCGAAGAGGCCGTGGAGATGCGGCGGTGAGAGATTTCAGAGATATGCACAAGGCCTTCGATCGCCGGCGCGACCTTAACAAACACACCAAAAGCAGCGATACGAGTAATCGTCCCCTTCACCACCGCGCCAAGAGGAAAGCGGGCGTCGATGCCAGTCCAAGGGTGATCGTCCATCGATCGCAACGAGAGACCGATCTTACCGGTTTCGGCGTCTAGTTTCTCGATACGGACTTTGACTTTATCCCCTTCTTTGACCACTTCACTGGGGTGTTTGACTTTTTCCCAAGACATTTGGCTGATGTGAATCATGCCGTCCAAACCGCCTAAGTCGACAAACGCACCGAAGTCCTTGATAGAACGCACGGTGCCTTCGACCATATCACCGACGGAGATTGCCGCGAGACGTTCTGATTTCTTCGCTTGGCGTTCGCGTTCGAGAATTGCACGATGGGAAAGTACCAAGTTGCCACGGCGTTCGTTCGCTTCGGTAATGACGCAAGTCAAAGTTTGACCGACATAGGAGCTAGCGTCTTCGATTCGATACTCGCTGATTTGGCTCATGGGAATAAAGCCGCGGATAGTGCCGACTTTGCATTCCAAACCGCCGGTATTGGCTGATTCGATCTTGGCTTCGACAATCGAGCCGCTTTCGATATCGGACCAATCGTCTACCGAAACGGCCTCGCCGGGGATTGCGAGCATGTAGAGCCCTTCGGCTTCATCGAAGCCACGCACAATACAATCCAACTGTTGACCGACTTGCGGCATGTCCATGAACTGCAGCAGCGGAACGACGCCTTCATCGGGACCACCCAAAGAGAAAAATACATTATCGCTGTGGATCTTCAGGACTTTGGCGGGATAGCGTTGACCAGCTTCCAACCGACGGCCTACTTGCAGCGACTTATCGCCGATCATCAGGGCATCGAGGTCGGCATCTTGAATCGCCGCTTCCAGTTCGCTCATTTGATCGTCGCTCAATGGAGTCCGAGCGGTTGGCACGGCGATGCGTGGCGCGACAAAGCGATTGGAATCCGTTTCGGGCTTGTCACGCTCTGGTCGACGATTGCCTCGCTTGTCCTTGCCTTTTTCCGATGAAGCTGGAGATGCGTCGGCAGAAGTTTGCGGTGCAGCTTCCGAAGCGTCCGATGAATCCGAATCCGAAGTCTCGTCCGATTCCGTAGTCGCTTTTGGTTTAGGTCCTGCGTTTTGCTTTTTCGCTGGACGGTTATCTGGACGCTGCTTGGGCGACGACTGAGCGCTTTCCAGTGCCTGTCGCATGGCACGAATTTTTTCCAGGTTCAGCGGACCGTCTTGGCCCGCGATGGAGGCCGCAGAAGTGTGGTGCGAAGGGGCCTGGGCCGCGGAGGAAGCGGGCAAAGCGTGCGCGGTGGATTCGTTCGGGTTGGAATCGACAGCAGGCTGCGAAGAATCGGAACTCATGGTAACTGGGAAAGCGATAAAAATGCGGCAAATACGGTTCGTCGTCACGGCAACGCGAAATCGCGAGTCTTGCATTCTAGCATCTACTAGCCAATCGCCAAAGTCGTACGCAGCACTTGTCGTCGGCTTTATTTATCTCAGGATTACTCTGTTTAATCGGTGAACTTGCTATAACATTGTCTCTTGTCCGTGTCCCAAAATTTAGCTTCCGAATACTACCTTCATGAACGATTCCAAGGCTTCTTCCATAACTCTTCCAACCGATGATGAAGCCGCTTGCGCCTCGGAAGTAGACCAACAACGCCAGCGACGAAGAACGTTTGCGATCATTTCGCACCCAGATGCGGGTAAAACCACGTTGACTGAAAAACTGTTGCTTTTCGGTGGTTCCATCGATGTCGCAGGTGCGGTGCGAGGTCGCAAAACGCAGCGATCTGCTACTTCCGACTGGATGGAATTGGAGAAGCAACGCGGGATCTCCATCAGCTCGACCGCCTTGACGTTTCAGTATGGGGACTGCCACATTAACCTGCTGGATACGCCGGGTCACCATGACTTCAGCGAGGACACTTACCGCACCCTGATGGCGGCTGATGCCGCGGTGATGGTGATCGACCTTGCAAAAGGTATCGAAACTCAGACCGAAAAACTTTTCCAGGTATGCGCGCTGCGCAAATTGCCGGTCATCACGTTTGTCAACAAAGTCGACCGGCCAGGACGCAGTCCACTGGAAATCTTGGATGAAATTGAACGCCGTTTTTCCGTGGAACCAATTCCGCAGAACTGGCCGCTTGGCAGCGGCAACGATTTTCGAGGCTTTATCGATCTGAAATCCGAAGACATTCACTTGTTCGAGGACAAAAGCGGCAGCCGCAGGATCGATTCTTCGGTGATTGGCTGGTCCGATCTAGCGTCGCATGATGTGGATGAAAAAACGGCGATCACTACACGCGAAGAGGTGGACTTGATCCAATCGGTTGGTCCAAAAATAGATAGTGAGATGTTTCTGCGTGGAGCTCAAACGCCTGTCTTCTTTGGAAGCGCGCTGACGAACTTTGGTATCGAGTATTTTTTGGATGGCTTTTTGAAGCTCTGCCCAGCCCCAGCTAAATTGCAAGCCACAAATCAATCATCTACAAGCAATTCATCAGCACGCTTTTCAGGCTTCGTCTTTAAGATTCAAGCGAATCTAGATCCACGCCATCGCGACCGGGTGGCCTTTCTGCGTGTATGTACCGGGAAGTTTGAACGTGATATGGAAGTGACTGTTGCACGCAGCGGCAAGAAACTGCGATTACCCAGAGCGCTACGTATTTTCGGACAAGATCGATTCACCATGGATGAGGCTTATCCCGGCGACATTATTGGCCTGGTCTGCCCTGGCGAGTTTCGATTGGGCGATACACTGTGCGAGGGAGAGATTGTTCAATACGAACCATTGCCTCAGTTCTCGCCGGAATTTTTTGCCGTGCTCGAATGCGCAGACACTTCGCGACGCAAGCAGTTCGATCGCGGCGTCGAACAGTTGGTCGAGGAAGGTGCAATTCAAGTTTTCCATGATGCCAACGCCACCCGGCGTGAGACCATCTTGGCAGCCGTGGGAGAACTGCAATTCGATGTGGTGCGATTTCGTTTGGAATCTGAATACAACGCTCCAACGACGCTCAGTTGGCGCTCTTACAAATTTGCACGCTGGTACGTCCCGCCAGCAGAAGGTAACGGTAAAATCAAGTTGCCGCATTCGGGCAAGCGCGTCTTGGATCAGTTCGGCAACCACGCCATCCTGCTGCAGTCCGATTGGGACCTTCGCACCCTAACTCGCGAAAATCCTGACGTGACTTTCCATGCCATTCATAATGCATCCATGCATTAAATTACACGGTCAATACGGAGTCGATGCATATGAGGAAATCGTCTACGCTCGCTTGGGGCTCGTTGCTTGGCACCTTCTTGCTGCTGGGAATGCTCAATACTCAACGAGTCGCTGCTCAGCATGTTGACGCGACGGCTCGACCTAACATTCTGTTCTTTTTTGCGGATGACTGGGGCAAGCTTGCGGGCTTCTATCGTGACGATGCAGCAAGATCAAGCTGGCATGACGTTGTTCAGACCCCAAACATGGACCAGCACGCGAAGCAAGCGGTGGTCTTTCAGAACGCGTTTGTCAACGCTCCCTCGTGTACGCCTTGCCGATCATCGCTGTTATCTGGGCAATATTTTTGGCGAGCTGGAAGTGCATCGATCTTGCGCGGCGCTGTTTGGAACGAGAACCTCGATAGCTGGCCGCTGATGTTGCATGATGCGGGATACCATATCGGAAAAAGCCATAAAGTTTGGAGCCCGGGTACTCCGGTGGACGCTCCTTATGGCAAACAGCAGTTCGCTTATGAGAAGGCTGGATCTCATATCAATAACTTTTCCCAACAAGTCACCAAGCGTATTGAAAATGGAATGTCGATCAAGGATGCGAAGGCGGAAGTCCTAGGACAAGTCGTCGCGAATTTTGAATCGTTCTTGTCAGCCAAGCCGGCGGACACACCATTCTGCTATTGGTTCGGACCTACGAACACACATCGTCAGTGGACCAAAGGCAGTGGTCAGAAGTTATGGAACATCAACCCTGATGATCTGAAAGGCAAGCTACCGGTATTTATGCCCGATGTGCCAGAGGTCCGTGAAGATGTCGCGGATTATATGGGAGAGATTGCGGCACTTGACGCCGCCTTTGCGTTGTTGAAGGAAAAGCTAGCCTCGCAAGGTTTGCTCAATAATACCATCGTCATTATTTCTGGTGATCACGGGCCACCAGGATTTCTGCGAGGCAAATGCAATTTATATGATTTCGGTACAGCCGTCCCCTTAATGATCTCCGGTCCCAACATCAGCGGTGGACGGTCTACGGATAAGCTAGTGAGCTTGATCGACATTGCTCCGACGATCCTGCAATTCGCTGGCATCTCCGTTCCAGAGCGGATGAATGGAGTGTCATTGAAGGCTCTGCTGGCAAGCCCCGAGGACGAAGCATTGTTCGCTCGCAATTATGTTTTCGCTGGTCGAGAGCGACATGTCGATACTGCGCGCGCCGGCTACTTGCCATACCCTCAGCGGTCCATCCGCAGCGAGCAGTATCTGTTGATCAAGAACTTCCAACCTGAACGCTATCCGATGGGAGACCCCTATCATTTGGATGAAGATCCAGACGTGAAGATCTTTGACCAGGAAATCGTAGAGCTAACCCCCGCCAATCTAGAGCTAGTCACCTTTGCAACGTTACCTGATGAAGATGCCAGCCCGACCAAAGCGTGGGTGGTATTGCATCGCGGTGAGCCAGATAATCGTCACTATTATCAGTTGGCATATGGGAAGCGCCCAGAGATAGAGTTGTATGACGTATCGTTGGACCCCGCTCAAGTCAACAACCTGGCTGACGATCCAAAATATAACGAGGTCCGCTTGCAGTTGCTGGAAAATCTAGAATCCGAACTTCGCGATAGCGGCGATCCCCGCATGATCGACGACGGTCGCTTCTTTGAGACCCCTCCCATGGCTGGCCCACTGCAGCCTAAGTTATCGGCCGGTGGCAAATGAAGACCTACGCGAAATCGTCGATCCTACAGACAAGAAGTCCACTATCAGTAAGCAGAAGGCCCTTATGACGACAGAACTGATCGAAGACACCTATGCCGAAGCATTTCGCAGCATCTACGGTCGCGTGTTAGTGACCGCCAAGAACCGGAAGTGGTTAGATGCCGCGTGTATGGCTGCTACGGGCCACGCCAGCAGCACTATCATGTGCGACTGTGAAGCGGGCATCGAAGGTTACGTCGATGGAGTTTCTACCGGGCAAAGAACACCAGACGGGCGTCCTGGTGCCTACTTGCAATTCCATGTGCCGCGGTTTCGCAAAGATCGAGTCCCACATTTGGAACGTGTGATGATGGCTCGTATTGGCCAGAACATTCTCACGTGTCCCACGACCAGTTGCTTTAATGGTTTGGATACACCGGAGTACTTTAAGCTGGGGCGAAAGATCTCTTTTTTTGGTGACGGTTATCAGTACCGTACAGAGCGATATGGTTTAAAGGGCTGGGTAATTCCCATTTTAGGTGGTGAGTTCTTTTTGACGCGGCGCTTTGGTTATGCCGATGGATTGATGGGAGGCAACGTATGGTTCATGGGCAGTCAAGATGCGGCGCTCGAGGCCGCAGAAAAAGCCGCTCAAGCGGCGGATCTCGCCGCTGACGTCATCACGACGTTCCCGGGCGGAGTCGCAGCGAGTGGATCTAAGGCGGGCAGCCGCTACAGCTTTATGATTGCAAGCACCTATGCCGAATTCTGTCCCACTCTAAAGAGCCAACTTGGCGATAAATCGAAAGTGCCAGATGGTGTCGAATCGGTGATGGAAATCATCGTCAATGGCAAGGATTTGCCTGCGGTAGCAAACGCTTGTCTGGCAGCCGTCGATGCGGCGAAGTCCACGCCAGGATTGGTTCGAATTTCAGCAGGAAACTACGGAGGACGACTGGGTAAGTCGTTCATCTACCTGCGTCCGGAACTTCATCCAGCAACCTAAACGAATTCCCTTTTACGTTGGAAGCTCAAACTAGTATGCGCTGCGCTGTCTTTAGTTCTAAACCATACGACATCCAATTTCTCAAACCGGCTTTGGAAGCTGCTGGCCATGAAGCGGCCTTTTTTGAGCCGCGTTTGACCGCCATGACCTCTAAGCTTGCAGAAGGTTTTTCCAGTGTCTGCGCGTTCGTGAACGATCATATTGATCGAGCTGTTTTGCAAGATCTGAATCGCTTGGAAGTAAAGTTGATTGCGCTGCGATGCGCGGGGTTCAATCAAGTTGATTTGGAAGCGGCCAAGCAGTATGGGATTGCGGTGGTGCGTGTACCCGCGTATTCCCCTCATGCCGTTGCGGAACACACCCTCGGACTGATGTTGTGTTTGAATCGCAAATTGCACAAAGCAAACCAACGTGTCCGCGAAAATAATTTTTTGCTTGATGGATTGTTGGGGTTCGATATGCATGGCAAAACAGTCGGCGTGGTCGGTACCGGTGAGATAGGCAAATGCGTTGTGCGGATCTTGCACGGCTTGGGTTGCGAAGTATTGATGTTTGATCCCAAGCAAGACTCGGAATGCCTAACTTATGGTCGATACGTAGCGATCCAAGAGTTGCTGAGTCACTCGCACGTGATTACGCTGCACTGCCCAATGAACGCTCACACTCGGCATATGATCAACAAAGAAGCGATCGATTCGATGCAGGCCGGTGTCATGATCGTCAACACCAGTCGTGGTGGACTGATCGATACCCAAGCGGCCATCAAAGGGCTGAAGTCCGGCAAGATTGGTTCGTTGGCGTTAGATGTTTATGAGGAAGAAAGCGAATTGTTCTTTGAAGACTTGTCGCAACGGGTAGTGCAGGACGATGTGTTTTCTCGCTTGTTGACTTTTCCCAATGTGTTGATTACTGCACACCAAGCGTTTTTCACGCAAGAAGCGCTCGAAGCGATCTCCCGCGTGACGGCCGCGAGTCTCACGCAGTTTGAGCGTGGCGAACCTTTAACCAATGCGGTAAGTTAAGCGGTTTTCGGACGACGTTCGCTTTTCGATATGTTCCATGGCTAAGCTGTACTTTTACTACTCCACGATGAACGCTGGCAAGTCGACGATCTTGCTGCAATCCAGCTACAATTATCAAGAGCGAGGGATGAACACGATCGTCTATACGCCGGAATTTGACGATCGATTTGGAGTTGGAAAAGTAGCGTCGCGGATTGGGCTTTCCGCGGACGCAAAAACGTTTAATCAGACAACCGATTTGTTGCATACGACCCGAGAGTGGTTGAAGCAGCACGAGATTCATTGCGTGCTGGTGGACGAAGCGCAGTTTCTGACCAACGCGCAAGTGCGTCAGTTGAGCGATGTCTGCGACGTGTTATCGATCCCAGTCCTAGCGTATGGCTTGCGGACTGATTTTCAAGGGAATTTATTCGAAGGCAGCATGCAACTGCTAGCTTGGGCCGATACGTTGGTCGAGATTAAGACGATCTGTCATTGTGGGCGCAAAGCAACGATGGTCCTTCGCGTGGACGCCAACGGGCAACCGATGCGGGAAGGCAATCAGATACAGATTGGCGGCAACGATCGATACATAACCGTTTGCCGTCAGCATTTCAAAGAAGGGTTAGCGAATCGGCGTCAAGCAGAATTGCCGTTTGGTGACTTGGATGACGCGGGATGATCGGTAGGCGGAAGCAAGAATGCCTCTCGACTATTCGTGCATAAAAAAACGCCCGTCGATTTGACGGGCGTTTTGGATTGGAGCGGCTCGCTGAGCTCGTTGGCGTATTACCAAGTATACTCGGCACCCAGGGTGAATCCGGTGTACAGCACTTCGCCGTCGTTGTTGATTCCGACTGCTCGTTGGCGTTGTACTGCTAGCGACAGTGGCACTGGGTTAATGTTCTCGCCAGCTAGAGCAACGTTGTCAACATAAATCATCTGGAACGAGGTCTTGAAAGCCCACGAGTAGCTGAGGCGATACCACAGTTGCGTGTTGAACGAAGTTAGGTAAGCGGTGCGTCCGTCGGCAGCGGTCTCGTTGACAAAGAAGGTCGGCGAGGTGTTGCCTAGTACGTCGACGCTGTTAGCTCGGATTTCCGTTGCTTGTTCGCTATTGTTCCCGTAGATACCTGATTTCACTTCCGTACCGATCTTAACTCCCGGCATCAGATTCCACCAAACATCCGCTCCGAGTTGGAAGCCCACAAGCTGGTTGCGTGTTTGCGTCGAGAAGTCGGCAAATCGTAGTCCGTTCGCGGCTGCGGTGTCGTTATTCTCACCGCGAGTTGAGTAGATCATGTCTTCATCCAAATCGAAGTAGCGGAGACCGGCCAAGAATGAACCTTGGAAGTAACCCGCTGGCTCTTGCCATCGACGTCGAAAGTTCACTTCGGCATTATGGATCGCTGACGTATAGTTTACGCTTTGCAAGAATGAACGGTCGGTGTCGTCAAAGCCATCGAACGGAGCGGTACCAAAACCGCTAATGTAGGAATACAGGTTAGGTTGTGCGGAAGTTGCTTGTGCAGTTTCGTTCCACTTGTTCAAACCAAAATAGATCGCTTCGACGCTTGAACCAACGCCGACTTGTAAGTTCGCTTGCAGCATCAAGCCAGGCTCGAGGCTGTCTTGAGCAGCATCACCACTGCTAAGCACAATGGGACCGGATCGACCTAGCGACGTCAGCGGGAAACTGGCGGCGTCTTTGGAGCGACGCAGCGCGATCATTTCGGCTGAGAAGTCAAACCAACGTGGCGTGGCTACACCACCTTCACCGTAGGGTGTTAGGCTGCGAGCAAGTCCGTGGGCTTTCATCAGTGCCGTGTTGACCATGAAGGCTAGCGAGCGACCGCTGCCAATGCAATGTCCTGCCAAAGTGCAGCCGGGCGTACCGCAGTAGCCACACATGTCGCCTTCGCCATCACCCATACCGTGACCCATACCGTGGCCCATACCCAGTCCGGCACCGAATTGATGGCCCATGAGGCCACCTCCTGGTCCGCAGCCCATGTCACAGCCCTGGACGTATTCGCCACAGGTCGTTGGTTCCATGTATTGGCCAGGGTAGGCTTCGTAGCCACCCATAGGCGCACCGTACATGGGGCCGCTCATCATTCCGGAATCAACCGGCGATGGGCTTGAATTCTGAACATGCTGGCCGTAACTAGCCGGCTTGAACGGACCTCCTGCACTCGCAGTGTGTCCGCACGCGAGGACAGCGAGCCCAAAAGAAAATTTCTTAGTCCAACCGCAGAACAACGTCATCGATCTATCTCCAGCGGCATGCAATACCGGCACAACAAGTCGCGACACAACATCGCTATCTATTGGCCACCCCCCTTGATGCCACTGCAGAATTGCAGTGAATCGGTGGCTCGTCAGTGTTCGGAGCATCCAGCAGATACATGCCCAGCGGGTAGCTGGCTCGTACAAACCGGATATTCCGAACTACAGGACATATCGGCAAACGCGGCAAAGAAAGTTCGCTCAAAAAAGCAGGAAACATCGATACAGACCACAAAGTTTGCACGGCGATACCTTCAAAATCCCCGCAATCTCGGGCTAGGCGGTACAAATTGCGCAGCTTTCGGCCATTTTGGCCCCCACACAGTCGGCCAACGCCGCGTTCCGACTGCTGGCCGGTGCGTTCCATGCCTGGAGTTTCTGTCACGCACCAAGCTAGTTTGCTGTGCATTTGTAAAGGCATCTGCCGGAAAGCGACAAAATCTGGTACAATGCGGCGCTTAAGGAAGCATCCTGCAGGTTGGTTGTAAGTTCTTGCCAAGTAAGACCTTACGATACCGCTTCCAAAGTATTCCATTCCTTGTGCAAGTCTGTTCCCCGATGATTTTCAATTTACCACGCTTTATCCCATCGCTTCTTTTTTGTTCGCAGGATGGTGGAGCTGGCGATAACGATGCCGAATCGATCAATTTCGAAAGCACAGATTACAATGCCGATCAGCTCAAGCACTTGAGCGATCTAGAGCACGTCCGCGAGCGCCCAAGTATGTACATCGGGGATACGACCCTGAAGGGGCTGCATCACTTGGTCTACGAAGTCGTCGACAATTCGATTGACGAAGCGATGGCTGGACACGCCAAAGCGGTCAGTGTCATCATCAATGCGGACAGTTCCGTCACTGTTGAGGACGATGGCCGCGGAATTCCTGTCGATCATCATGCCCAGTTGTCGGAATTGTTGCAGCGGGAAGTCAGCACGCTGGAAGGGGTCATGACCGTCTTGAAGTTCGGCGGCAAGTTCGAGAAAAAGGCTTATCAGACTTCAGGTGGTTTGCACGGCGTCGGAGTCACGGTAGTCAACTTCCTTTCCCAGTGGTGTGAAGTGGAAGTGCATCGCAATGGACGAATTTATACTCAGTCCTATGAACGCGGGGTCCCCAACGGACCGGTGCATGAATCGGGAACGACCACCAAACGCGGAACGAAGACAACGTTCAAGCCCGATGGCCAGATATTTCCAAATACGAAGTTCGCTTACGAGGTGCTCGCCAAGCGATTGCAGGAGTTGGCGTTCCTTAACAGCGGCGTTCGCATCAAAGTTCGCGATGAGCGTATCGGACAGGCGGATGAGTTTTTCTATGAACGAGGGATTGTCGAGTTCGTGGAGCACTTGAACCGCGCGAGCAACGCTTTGCATTCCGACGTGATTTTGATTGAAGGCAAGCGGGATGACTTAAGCTATCAGATTGCGTTGCAGTACAGCGACGAGTACACCGAAAACTTGCAGTCTTACGTCAACAACATTCATACGATCGAAGGTGGTACGCACGTCAGCGGTTTCCGTTCTGCGTTGACTCGTACTCTCAATACCTACGGGCGTAAAGAGAATATCTTCAAAGACCTTACGCCCACGGGCGAAGACTTCCGCGAAGGGCTGACGACCGTTATCAGCATGAAGGTTGGCCACCCACAGTTCGAAGGTCAAACGAAAACCAAACTGGGTAACAGTGAAATCGAAGGTATCGTCAACACGGTTGTCGGCGAATCGTTGAGCAAGTATTTGGAAGAGAACCCCAAAGTAGCCAAGACAATTTTGCAAAAAGGGGTGCTGGCGGCTGAAGCTCGTGAGGCGGCTCGCAAAGCAAAAGATGCGATGCGTAAACGCAAAGACGTACTGGGTGGCGGTGGCCTGCCAGGCAAGCTGCGCGATTGTATCAGCAATAAAATGGAAGAATGCGAACTGTACCTGGTCGAAGGTGATTCGGCAGGCGGGTCGGCTGAAGGTGGGCGGTTCCGCGAGACACAAGCAGTTCTGCCTTTGCGTGGAAAGATTATCAACGCTTACAAAAGCCGCGATGATAAGGTCTTGGCCAACGAAGAAGTGTTGAGCATGATTCAGGCGATCGGTAGCGGAATCGGTGCGGATCAGGATGTTGCCAAGCGTCGATACAATCGCATCATCATCATGACTGACGCCGACGTCGATGGCTCCCATATCCGAACTTTGTTGTTGTGTTTCTTCTACCGACAGATGTATCAACTGGTGGCAGGCGGGCATGTTTACGTTGCTCAACCACCGCTGTATCGCGTGGTCCGCGGCAAGAAGGAACGTTACTACATCCAAACTGAAGAGGAAATGAAGTCCCAGCTTTTGGAGAAGGGACTTTCCGACTGCACGTTCATTGACGATACCAACCGGCGAATCGCTGGGGACGATATGCGGAAGCTGTGTAAAATTCTTTCCACGATGGAAGACGGCCTCCTGTCGCTTGAACGCCGGGGTATTCCGCTGCGTATTCATGCCGAACGTATGGAGCCTTCTACAAATCGGATGCCCGTATTTCATTTCGAAATGGATACGGAAGATCGCTGGTTTGTCACCCGCGATCAATTGGATGAGTATCTACGCGAAAAAAATCTGCTGGATACGGCAGCCCCACTGCCAAGCAATGGCGAAGCCAATGGTGCCGCTGCAGTGCCAGCAGAAGAACCCGAACTGCCGATCTACCACGTGATCGAATTATACGAAGTGCGCACGATTAATGCCGGGTTAAAAGAGTTGCAAACCATGGGGTACTCGATCAACGATCTGATACCCAAGGAACGGACCGGAAGCAGTGAAGCTCGCTTCCGTGTCTCTCGCGATGATGTCGAAACAGGAATCGCCGACTTGCGTGAGTTGTTGCCAACTATTCGTCAAGCAGGCGAACGCGGACTGCAGATCACCCGCTTTAAAGGGTTGGGTGAAATGAACCCCGAGGAACTGCGAGAGACGACTCTGGATCCAAGCAATCGTTCGATGTTGAAAGTGACCCTACACGATGCTGCGGCGGCGGACGAAATGTTCCGCGTACTGATGGGCGACAAAGTCGAACCGCGTCGCGAGTTCATTGAAAAGCATGCGTTAGAAGTTCGAAATCTCGATATCTAGCATCGATTCTGCAACCCAGAAATCGACGGCGGAAGTCGTTGGTGGATCGCTGTTATCATCGTCCAGTGTAATCCAGCTTAGGTGTTCTGACGCCGGGCTGTTGGATGAGAGATCGCTTTGATCAGCGATGGAAGCTACCGAGTTTCCTTCATCGGGCGAAAGCTGGTCACTGGTGTTCAGTACGAATGACGCCAGATCACTATTTTGTCCAACGATGAAGTTTGAAGCGGACGCATAAACAGCCGATTCGGTTCTCACGCTCAGTGTGCTGATGGCGGATGTGCCCGTCGTTCCCGTAACGGTGAACATGGTGCAGTTCGCTCGCAGTTGCTCCCAGGTTAGATTGATGGGGTGCATCATGCCCCAGGGGTTGCGCAAGCTGAAGGTGTCGGTCGAGCTGTTGTAGCCCGTAATCACGTACGCATGCGAGCCGACTAGGCCACCGAACGAAGCGGAGCTAGCGGTACCGATGGTCACGGCGAGGCCATTGGCCAAAGCACTTGTCAGCGATTGCTTGGACGCCGAACTCATGACGTAATTAGTTGAATTGTAGCCAAGGATCGGTGCGTTGACGTTAGACATCCATCCGCCTTCGATACCGCCGTAGGTATTCGTGCCGTTGCGACCAGCGTTGCCAGTTTCGTTCCACTGCGCATAAGCTTTTTCAAGTAACGCGATCCACAGCGTTGTCGACGGACTAGTCGCTGATTGTCCGGCTCCCGAATAAGCGAGCGAACCGTTGGAATAGGTTGGCAGTCTGCGATTGACGGTGACATAGTCAGCGGTCCCTGAGCCTGACAAGAAACCTGCGCTAATGGTTCCATTGTTGTAGAATTGGCCAAGAGCGCCTGCATAGAAACGTACGGTGAATGTACCATCTCCATTGTCGATAAACAGATTGCGGATTGCTTGGGGCGTTCGATCTGCGATGGCACCTACGGCAGCGATGAAATAACAGTCACCCAGTTGGCCCTGCTTCATATCGTTGGAAGTAGGATTGCCATTGAAGAGGTTGCCCGTAGCAACGCGATATGAGATTCCTGCGCCGACCAGGATTGGCTCGTCGGCTCCCATAAACCATTTGTCGACTAGGTTGTAGAGCAATTGGGCTGAACTGCCCGCGGCAAGATTGCCTGCAGTTTGACCTCGAAATCTAAGATTGGCTGGATTCGCGTTGACGACATCCTTTGCTAGTTCCCGAACATAGCTAGGCATTAGATAGTTCGAGTTTGTGGAGACAATGTATCGCAAATCTGCCAGTTCAGTTGCATCCACCACGCCATCAGCGCCCACGCTACGCAGCAGTTGGATCATCTCGGCGCGACTGATGGAATTGTCGACGTAGATCGTTTGCAGGAGGTTGCGCAGTGCTGGAGTTTGGACAGAGGTATGCGTCGTATTTGAGGACGCGGTTATGGTAACACTTGCAGTCGCGGTGATGCTGCCAGCTCGAGCCGTAATAACGGCGTTACCCGTTGCGCCGTTTGGGTTAAACAAGCCAGAGCTACTGATAGAGCCGATCGATGTGGACCAAGTGATATTTGGCATCCTGGTCATGGGCTGATTGAACTGGTCGGTACTAGCTACTTGGAATTGAGCGGTCTGGTTGGCGCTGATACTTCGCGTAGGTGCAGTAACGGTCATTCGCGTTAACTGCTGCTGGACGGTAAATGAGAGGGTCCGCGATAAGCTTCCTGACGTCACGCGGAAAGTGTATTGGCCAGCGCGATCAAACGTTACTGATGCACCACCAGTTCCAGGAGCGACCGTGGGCCTTGAACCGCCTGGGCTTGATAGCAGCGTCCAAGTGCTTCTCGGCTGAACACTCATCCGTTGGTTGAATTGGTCATTTGCAACCAACTGCACGGCTTGAGTTCTTTGCGTCACTGCAATAGTCGTGTTGTTCGTGATCTGTCTTCCGTTACTGGTTACGTTCAGTGACGAAGCAGTTTGATTCACATTCAGTCGACTCGTCGCGGTGAGGGTGCCGGATCGAACGGTTACGGTATAGGCCCCTGGTTTATCAAAAGTAAGATTGGCGTTCCTGCCTGAAACAACCATTCTGGGGTTCGTACCGGGTGGTTTCGCTATACTCCAAGTCAATGTCGGCGAGCTCGTCATGACCTTGCCGAACTGATCCAGACCGACGGCAGTCAATCGACTGCTAGTGCTCGCGACGTTCCTGCTGCTGCCAAGTGCAGTATTCACGTTCTCGCCGGAGCGCAGGCCGACGCCTCGCAAAACTTGAACAACGTTCACTTGTAGAGTTCGAGCAGTGGAAGCACCTTGGGAATCCGTGACGGTGACGCGAAAGCTGTAGCTGCCAGCGGAATTGAACGTGATCGTGGTGTTTTTGGCTGCGTTGGAGTTGTTGACTGAAAAACGAGTGGAGGCGCCGGAAGGTTGGCTGACAACTTGCCAGTTGTATCGCAAGTTTGATTCGCCACGATCGTCGGCTCCCAGTACGCTTGCCGTTACGCTAGTGCCTGTAATATTGCCGCTGGCCGAAACGCTGGGTGCTCGCGCAATCGTAGGTGATGCATTGGTAGAATTGGAGACCAGTTGAGTCGAGCCTAAGTGTTGGCTCTGCGACAACGTCAGCAAGTTGTTTTCCAGAGCGCTAATCGAAAACATCATTCTTGCTTCAAGATTCTCGACGCCGAGCGTTCGGGACTTGCGATGTTTGTTCTTCTGACGAGCGCGATCGGGTTGGAATGGCATGTTCAGCGCACTGATAGTGACATAGAGAAGCGGCTGATTCAGGATTACAAACTGATGGCCGATATCAATGAAACTAGGTCAGGAAGAAACCGAAAGGATGGTTTCCCGCAGTTTGTCGCAGGACTCCTTGAAACCACGACTCCAGTCGATCCCTACAATCAGTACAAGTTGAACTTTCAAGCGAGCAGCTTTGCTAGATGGTCAGCTTCCGGTTGCGAGCGGGGACACACCAAGTTGTACTGGCTATGGAATTGTTCACTACCCAGACTTCTTGATGCAGTGCAATCGTGGGGCAAACATGGCGAGGAATTCCGTACAGAACAGTCCCAACCGGAAAGTGCTCGGCGTGCGGAGTTTCAAGTACCAAATGTTCTTCGCTATGCATGACTGGCTTTGCATCTTCGAGTCCAAAAAAGCGAACGCGCGGAGGTTGCATTTCCGATGCGACCGCTTTGTGTCCCAAGTCGATACAAAGTAGGTTTCCTTTGGGCCGGCTGATAACACGAGCAAGGATGACAGCGGCATTCAAAAACTCCAAGTCGGGAGAAAGCTCAGGCTGTCCAAAATCCCAAAGTGCAATCGTGCCCGCTCCAACTTCTACATCGGGTCGATGGGCAAGCAGTTTGGAAGTGGGGGTGCCTGAGACGATCATATTGGCTACGCTGCACCCGGCAGCGTTCAATTGCTCTCGCATTTCCCAAACGGGGGCGAAAGCCGATTGGGCCTGGCGTTGTAGCTCCTCTATATCTGCTTCATGTATATGTCCATCGTATGCGTGGAGCCCTGCGGCATGGATACCCGGCGTTGACGACATGGCTTGGTACAGCAAAATAGCTTCTTCGCCCGGGGCGATCCCCGTCCGGTTCATGCCAACGTTGAGGTCAAGGTACAGAGAGACTGTGGAATTGTTTTGCACTGCACGGCCAGAGATTTCTGTAAGCATCTCATGGTTATCAACCAAGGCGGCGAAATTCGTTTTGGGAAAGACTCGCGTCAGTTGAATGAAGCGATCGATATTTGGCCCAACTAGCGGATAAGCCAGTAAAACATCGCGTCCACCGGCGGCTGCCGTCATTTCTGCTTCGGCGATGGTAGCGGCCTTGAATTTGTCGATCCCCAGTTCGCGTTTCATGGAAACGATCTGAGGCATTTTATGAGTCTTTACATGCGGACGAAACTTTTGCACGTCACCGATCAGCGCAATCATGCGTGCAAGATTCTCGCGGACTCGCTGCGGGTAGATCAAGATTGTTGGGCTGGCGATTTCGTGTTCGTTGGCAATCTTGTACCAAGTTGATTCACTGGACATGGCATACTGATAGTGAAAGTTAGCGGTCGAAAGGCTCCTTTCATGATATCTGATTGGATGGCCAGAACCACTGGGGCGATTATGCTTCAACGGAGGGATGTCACCAGGCACCGCGTTCTGCGATATACTGGGACGTAAGACTGGCTGAGAAGTGTCAGTCAAGTTCCTTGATTCATGGGTAGTCACTTTCAATTCGATGGTGGCAGGCAAAGTTAGTTTGGAAGAATTGGAATGATACGAGTAGGTTTGGTCGGCATTGGCTTCATGGGTTGGATTCACTACCTGGCATATCAGCGTTCTCAGAAAGCGAAGGTAGCGGCAATTTGCACTCGGGATGCCAAGAAGAAAACGGGGGATTGGACCGATATCCGTGGTAATTTTGGCCCGCTTGGTCAGCAAGTTGACTTGACTGGTGTTACGGTGTGTGATGATTGGCAGTCGATATTGAACGCGGACATTGATGCGATCGATATCTGTTTGCCGCCAGCGCTTCATACCGAGGTTGCCATTGCGGCGATGAAAGCGGGCAAGCATGTGTTGTGCGAAAAGCCTATCGCTTTAACTTCAGAAGAAGCCTCGCAGTTGGTCGCTGCGTCCGAGCAAAGTGGACGCGTCTTGAATGTGGCTCACGTATTACCTTACATGGGCGCGTTCCGTTTTGCGTTGGCAGCCGCGCAGTCCAATACCTATGGCAAGGTGCGAAGCGTACAGTTGAAGCGTGTAATTTCCGATCCAACTTGGATTCCAGATTTCTATAATCCCAAGACAGTGGGGGGGCCCATCATAGACTTGCACATTCACGATGCGCATTTTATTCAGTTGTTATGTGGTGTTCCCCGCGATGTGACGGCCGCAGGTTGGCTGCGTGGGGATGTGGTTGAGTACGCACAAGCCTTGTTTCGATTCGAAGATGCAGCGATTGTCGCTAGCGCTTCCTCGGGCGTTTGTACTTCGAGTGCCAGGATGTTTACCCATGGTTTTGAGATTCAATTCGAGAAAGCTACTTTATGTTTTGAGTTTGCCGCTCATAGCGCTGGAGCTGATACATTCGGCTTGTTCTTGTACGATGCCGATGGGAAGACGCAGCGAGTTGAATTACCGCAGCAAGATGAGATTGACGCCTTTCGTGACGAGATTGATGATTTTGCTGCTGCCGTTGATGGGACTGAGCAGAATTCAAATCCACTGTCGGCGGGGCTAGCCAGGAATGCCGTCGTGATTTGCGAAGCAGTGGAGAGGTCAGTTAAAACGCGAAGCTGTGTTGCGATTGCATAGTAGAGGTTGTTCGATCTCCCGCTTGCAGGAGCTTCGACAAGATTCACGCATCCATCATGATGAAAGAGCTCTGTGGTTAGATCCAATTCGCATCATTGAAAAATTCACAACTTTCGCTCGTACCAGTCAAGCTGACACGGGGCACGCGGTCTGACAAATTGTGGGGTGTAAAAAACTTCTCGTTGGTTGTGAGCCGTAGTCGACGGACTGGAAGTCCGTCGTACAGTTCAAGTTTTGAGTTGCGACAAGGTTTTAACAAGTGACTTCGGCAAGTTGCAGAAGTCGTTGCCACGTCAGGTCTTCTTCATCCGACTCCAGATACATTTCAACGCGGTCTAAGTCGCTGTAATTGCGAATGGCGAAGCGTTTACTGGATTTGGTCAACGACTCGGGCAAAGGCAACAGTCGCATTTGTACTGCGTCCAACTGGTATCGCACGCTGCTGGCGACATCATCACAATCGTGGAATTGTTTGTCGACAAGCTTTGCAATGGCTTGTGTGGAACAGAGTTGGCCGGTAAGTCCGTAGGTTTGTGCACCTACGTCGGAGTGGTCGTTACCCATAAAGCCGATGTAGTCTACACCTGGATTCTTCCAGCCTTGGCTGACGATGCGATCGGTCAAGCTGGGGTCGATCAGAGGAGCTTCCAGGCTGGCAAAAAGGAGCCAAGCGGCGTCCGTGCGTTGAGCGATATCGTAAGCCCGGCGAGCCGCATCTTTATGAGGGCTTGGCATCCAGCAAGTGCCACCCAAGCTGCATGATTGGACCTTGCCAAGATACTGAGCTGCCCCAGTGATCACGATTTGATCCAGCAGCATACTTTCCGACAATCGGCGACTGAGCCACTCGAGCAAGGTCATGCCATGCAAACGCCAAGAAATGATATCCGCTTGCAATAGTTTTTTCTGCAACGGACAACGAGCGGCAAGGTCAATTACTGCAATAGTGCAATTGCCAGAGCGCGACATGATTAAACTCCTTTTAGATGAAGACGTGCTTGCTACCTCTCCTTCTGGCATTGGCAAGTAAGGTCTGGTGTCGGGTAATCGACCGATCAATCGCAGTATGTCTTGTAGTGCATCTTGTGGTTACTGCAGACCGAACAGAAGATGTCTCGACAGGCAAACAACCAAGCGGTCGCAAGAGCGGAGAGGAAACATGCACTGAAACGATGGCAGGCTTATAAGGATCGATTCTAACACGTTCCGTCGAACTATAGGATGCCCCCAACACATTGCGGCACGAATAATCAAATATTTCTTGTGCTAGCTATGTGTGGCGAGCCACTCGATTGCTTCATAGTAAGATGAGCTCACTCGCACGGACTGTGACTAGGTGTCTCGATCATGCACACCGTCAGCACAGTCCGCGGGACTCAAGCAAACAGTGAGCGGGACTCATTTTAAGATAGAAGGCTTGCCGCACTTCCGACGATTCTCCGATTGGGATAAGCAGATTGCCATTCCAAGATCGACGAGACAGCTACATCTGGAAGTCGAAGCCAGAGTGTGATTCTTCTTCTACTTCATCGGTGGCGTCCGCAAAATGAGGTCTGCCGGAGCTGGGGTTGTTCTGACGGTTCTCGTTTTGAACGTACAGCGACCAAGTTTCGAGCTCGATCTCTAGCACGTCACGGACGTTTGACAGCCCAGACAAATCGTATTTGTCACTGCAAGCTAGCATCTCGCGCAACAAGTAGACGTAGATGTCGCTCACGGAACTGGTGAGGGACGATTGGTCACCGCGGATGCCTTCCAGCAGTTCGGTAAGGATCTCGAAAATGCGTAAGACCCATTGATCCGAATCCGCGAATTGCTGGTTCTTCCATTGCGTTTCGACGACTTGGCACAAACCGACGGCCTTTTGAATGAGTAGGAATCGCAATCGGGCTGGAGAACTGGAGGCAATTTCTTGGCTTAAGAACGCGTCGGTATCCATCGGAAAAGATCATTCTGTACAGGTGCAGCAAGATTGGTCGGCTCGCCAATGAGCTCAAGTTGTATCGGCTACAACGGTGAAGCCATCGTTACTCAATTACCCGTGCGTGATAAACTTTGCTAATTGTTATCCAATACCTGAAATGCGCAGCCGAATTAGCTGTCAGTTCTTTGCTAGTCGGCAGAATTTGCCAAACGCCAAAACTTCGCGGCCGTCGTAGTTATTTTGTGGCTGGGGAGGTACCATAAGACAAGGGTTTCGACACAATTCGCCGCTGGAAAACCGCAAGACCTCTGTGCTAGCCCAGTTTCCTTTCTCTCTAAAGTAATTGTTCAATGATAAGTAGACTCGCAAAAACCTGTATTGGACTAAGTCTTGTATTTTTCTTTGTCGGCCAAGTGGCAGCGCAGCGCCCCACGGCTCCACAGCTATTTTCCGATTCCACGTTTCTCTATGCACGTGTCGACGATACAACGGAACTGACGCTAAAGTGGAATCAGACCACGCTGGGCAAGTTGCTGGCCGACCCACAAGTCAGCCCTTTATTGCAGGAGATCTATGGGTCCCTGCTGGAAAGTAGCAAGCGATTTGAGGATCGTTTTGACATGACGCTTTCCGACGCACTGAGTATCCCCAGCGGCGAAGCGGCAATTGCCGTGATGCCAGGCTTTCCCGATTCACCGCCAACGTTGTGCATGATGGTTGAAGCCAAAGGAAATATCGATGGATTACTGCAGTTCTTGGACAGAGCATTTAGTGAGGGGTTTGCGCTTCCAGGCGTAGTCCGCGAAGTCCAAGGGATCAAGGTTCATGATCGGATGCCAAATTCACTACCAAATCAAGGGCTTGCATATTTCATTGATCAAGATGTATTGGTATGTGGGAACAGCAGCGAACATATTGAATACTGTGCCCGCGTATGGCAGGGCATGGAAGCATCGCATAAGTCACTTGCTAGCAAATCAGATTTTGTAGAGATTTTATCTCGTTGTGCGGGTTCGCAAGGCGAGCGGCCGCAGTTGTCTTTCTACTTTGATCCTTTGTCGGCGATCAAAGAAGTTTCGAAGGATAATCCAGGTGCGCCCTTTATCTTCGCTATGTTGCCTCCTTTGGGAATCGATGGCATCAAGGGATTGGGGGGCAGTGTCATTTTGGCCCCCGAGGATTTCGACTCAATCGCGCATTTTCATTTATTGCTCAGTTCGCCGCGCCGCGTAATTCTATCTGCGATTCGGCCGTCAGAAGGGCCCACCGATCCAGAGACTTGGGTCCCGGAGGATGTCGCGTCTTATATGACGGTTAATTGGAAGACTCAACCGACTATCCAAGCCATTCGGGAATTGGTGGACACATTTCGCGGTCCTGACGCATTTGACAATGACTTCATCAAACGAGTCTCGGACGAGTTAAAGATGGATTTTCGGAAGGATGTTTTGGGTCAGATCGATGATCGACTAACGATGGCTTCCGTTTTTGTACGTCCGTTGCGCATCAATTCGCAATCGAATATCTATGCCGTTAAGCTTAAGGATCCTAATAAGTTTGAAAATGATACGCTGCCCCGAATCGTGACTTATATCAAATCGCGAGACTCCAAGCTTGTCGAAATTGATCATGGTACACGACGCATTTATCATAGGCCTCAGAATCAACGTGATAACGCACCTAGAACTCCAGACCCGGCATTCACGGTCCTGGACGGTCGTTTCATAGTGGCCGATTCGCTGCAGGCGTTAGAACAGGTTTGCGATACCTATGATTCAGGTACGAACTTGTTGCTGGAGTCATTGGAATTCAAGGTGATTAAGCAGCGGATCAACTCGCAAGTGCAAGGTTTAAAGCTTTGCGGCCTTTCTATGTCGCGTCCAGAAGAGTCATTGCGAACATTCTACGATATGGCATCTGATCCCAAAAATCGCGAGCGATTGGCCGAGTTCGCTGAATCCAATCCCATGCTCAGAGCGCTGAACGCAGGATTAACCAAGCACCAGTTGCCGCCCTTCGATGTGATCCGAAAACACATGACACCCTCAGGCGGGTTTCTTAGCGAAGACGATAGCGGCTTGCACTTCACAAGCTTCAGCATCAAGCGAAAGTAATTTTACTGCCAGCCGCGTTTTACGTATGCCTCAAACCTTGGATGTCGTCGATACCTTAGTGATCCTTGCCGCAGCCGGGCAAGCGAATCGATTTCGCGCGTCGGCTACGGAATTCGCAAGCCAGAACAAAGTGTTTCTCCAGCTCAATGGGAAAGAAGTGTGGCAACACAGCGTGGTTGCCTTCCGCAAGTCCCCGAGGGTCGGTCGCATTTACATGACGGTTTCCGCTCAAGAGCAATCTTGGGTTGAATCGCGGCATCGTGATTACCTTCAATGCGAAGATATCCACTTGGTCGTCGGCGGTCAGCACCGTTGGTCAAGCGTACGGAATGCTTTACAACGAATTCAGCAGGACTTCGCCGACTATTCCACAAACCACTTGGTAGCGGTCCATGATGCTGCCAGGCCCTGCGTCTCGGTCACGGCAATCCGTGACGTGCTGAACGCCGCGAGCACCTGTGGTGCAGCCATTTTGGGGCAATCGTTGTGGGGAACCATAAAACGCGTGGACGGGCAGAACCAGATTATCGAGACGGTTTCGCGTGACAACCTGTTTCAAGCCACTACGCCTCAGGCGTGTCGATGGGACTGGTTGCAATCTGCTTACCGGCCTGAAAACATTGAACGCGCCAGTCGTCAAGGAGAGATTACAGACGACGCGCAACTTATCGCGGCCGCTGGTTTTCCGGTCAAGCTATGTCCGGATTCGCCCAGTAATCTAAAAATCACGACGGCTGCAGATCTACCTTTTGCGGCTATGTTGCTCAACGAAGCGTAGCTTTGTTTCTAAAGGTGCTGGCTAGGTAGAGGTTACCAAATGCAGAAGTTGCCCTTAGAATGAACGTCCAAGAAGTTTGTAGGCTTGGAAAAAAGAAATCATTATGACCACGGACGTACTGTCAACTCTAAACCCACAGCAGCTTGAAGCCGTTTTGCACGTCGAAGGTCCCATGCTAACTTTGGCTGGGCCTGGAAGTGGGAAGACTCGCGTGGTGACGCAGCGGATCGTTAATCTGCTTAACCAAGGCGTGTCGCCCTATGAGATTCTTGCATTAACCTTTACTAACAAAGCCGCCTCGGAGATGCGCAAGCGGGTGGAGGCCTACGCGCCAAACTCTCCTGTTTGGGTAGGCACCTTTCACGGCTACTGTGCAAGGTTTCTGAGATCTTACGCTCGGCATGTCGGACTAATCGAAAGCTATACGATTTTCGACATGGACGATGCAAAAAAGGTGATGCAGCTTGCCGTTGATGATGCGAAAGTCTCACTTACGCATTTAAACATCTCGCAGATCATTCATCGCATTAGCGATCTTAAGAATAAACTTGTCACGCCGGAGATGGTGCAAGGGAACGTGCAAACTGCCCTGGATACGGTCGTTGCCAAAGTTTACCCGGCGTATCAAAAACGCTTACTACAAAATGCAGCCGTTGATTTCGACGATCTGTTGGTACACACTGCTACGATTCTGCGGACTTGTCCCGAAATCCGGCAACATCTTGATAAACGACATCGATTCATCTTGGTTGACGAGTACCAAGATACCAATCTTGCACAGTACCTGATCGTGAGAGCGCTTTCCATTGACTATCCTAACTTAAACGTGACCGGTGATCCGGATCAATCGGTCTACAGTTGGCGTGGGGCGAACATTGAAAATATCTTGAAGTTCGAACGCGACTATCCGAATGTCAAAACGGTCCGTTTGGAACAGAACTATCGCAGTACCCCCGAGATTCTTTCCGTCGCCGATGCATTGATCAAGAACAACAGGAATCGAAAAGAGAAATCGCTGATTCCCACCAAAGCGAATGGTTCCCCCGTACGATTGGTGACCTATATCGACGATCACATGGAAGCAGAAGATATTGCCAATCAGATCTTAATGGCGGTGAAGGAGAATGGGGCGTCGCTGAGCGATTTTGCGATTCTCTATCGAACGAACGCGCAATCGCGGTTGCTGGAACGCGAGCTATTAGCCCGCCGTCTGAACTACCAGTTAATTGGCGGCTTCCGATTCTATAATCGACAAGAAATCAAGGATTTATTAGCATACTTGCGATTGTTATATAACCCCTCGGATGATGTTGCCTTTACAAGAGCGGTTAATACGCCAACGCGTGGCTTGGGTGACAAATCTATCGAGAAAGTTCGCGATATGGCCAACGAGCGCAGCTTGCCAATGCTATCCGCTCTGCGTCTAGTTGCTCAACGTGGAGACTTAAGCAAGGCGGCTACACGGGGTGCCAATCAGTTTTTGAGCTTGATTGAGAAACTTGCGAAAATGGCCACCGGTTCGTTGGTGGAACTGCTGAAGGTGATCCTTAGGGAAACAGATTATGTAACCTACATCGACACCAAGAAAACTTCGGATCCAGACGAATCCATTCAAGACAACGTGAACGAGCTTTTAGCGGATGCGTCCGAAGTTGACGCCAAGGTCCAGGACGGCAATGCACTCGAAGTCTTTTTGGAGCAAGTGAGCTTATTCTCTGATACCGATTCGTTGGACGTCAGTTCTGGGCAAGTGACATTGATGACACTCCATGCGGCGAAAGGCTTGGAGTTCAAGCATGTGTACATTATCGCGGTAGAGGAAAACGTTCTGCCGCACATTCGCAGTTTGGATGATCCAAATCAGTACGAGGAGGAACGTCGCCTGTTCTTTGTGGGAATCACTCGCGCACAACAAACCTTGCAACTATCGCTCGCCAAGAAGCGGGGCTTCAGCAGATTTAGCGTTCCAAGTAGTTTCTTGATGGAGTTGCCGCGCATCGATATGGAAATCAGCGATCGTTCGGACCCATTTTTTGATTCTGGCGATGGATACGGCGACCATAGCTCGGATTTCATGGATGAATACATCAACCAAGATGTACCGGTCAGCGGAATTAGTCAACGAAAATCGAAACGGTCCTCGGACGCTTACGTGGAAGATGAGTTCGCTGAAATTCAGATTGGTGTTCCAGAGAATCAGGAAGGCCAACCGCCAGAGCAGGATGAAGAGCCGCTGCATCGAAAGTTAACGAAGCTGAAAAAGCTGAATTTAGCCAGCTTGAAACCGGCGACGCAAATCGCTCCAGTTTTGACGACCAGTGGTACCCAAGTTGACCACTTTCGCGTCGGAGCAGGCGTGTATCATCCCAAGTATGGCAACGGCCACGTTGTCTCGTTGGATGGCCGCAGCACCAAACGCATGGCACGTGTTCGATTTGAAGATGGCCAGATCAAATCCTTTCTGCTTGCTAGCTCGCCGCTGACCCTGCTGCAATAACGGCGAGCGACAGCAGTGGATGTGTCGCAAGAGACGTCCATGCACTCTGGTCGCGCTGGATGAACGAACCAGAAGTTTATTGTTTGCAGACGCGGAGTAACGATTGATCGTTGTCCGCTGCCAACGATTAATTCCAAGTCCACTTGTCGGCCTTTGGCTGGCCTTTTTCATGGACTGGCTTCAAGTCGGAGTTGACTTTAGCTTCTTTGACGATAGACCAAGGGTCGACCATGACGCCGCCGCTGGTGGTCACAATCCAACTGTTGCCTGCACGCACAAAGCTGCATTGTGGATCGACCGTGGAAGGAGCTGGCATCGCATCCTGCGGTTGCTCAACAATCAGGTTTCGCAGTTCGGACAGATCGCACTGCGCTAGTTCTTCCAAGCCATGGGTGCGAATGATCGCAGCCACGACGCAGAGGTCCATGATGTTGCGCAGTTGACCGATCGCAGGTTCTGCGGCCGAGAGTTCTTCGATCTTGGCGGTAAATTGGTCGGCCCACTTGGCGGCCAGAGCTTGTTTCTTGCCGGTGCCCAAGCGTGTTCCATCAGACTGGACAACTTCTTCTTCCGTCAAGACCTTAATGCCGGGTCCTTGGATGTGCCAAGCCAGAGCATCTTCGCTTTTCTCAACTGGAGCATAGTTGCAAGTCATCCACCAACGCGATTGGTTGGAAGGAGAACTGGCATGACGTAGCATGTCGACATAGCTTGGCAGTCCGCGAACGGGCGAATCCTTGAGCTTCATGCCGATGCGTTTCATTTGATAGTCGGCGGCAAAAATGACGCGAGCCATGTTGGAATTGGTTTCGACGCCGTTGATCAAGACTTGTTGCGGCCCGAAAGCTTCTCGCATGGCGGGTTCAAAGACTTGAGGGGACTGGCCTTTGACCAATTTGACTTGATCAAGAACTGCGCGCAGGTTTTCGCTGCCCTCTTTGGTAGGTTCGATCGAGCAGGAGATGACTTGAGGCGATGGCGTGTTGAGTTTCGCAAAAGCGGTGATGAAATCTTCGGCGTTCATGACCGGCAAGCCAGATTTGATACCGACGACGGAACCATCATCGGCGACCTTCCAGCCTTCGCCTGGACCGACCAGGACGATGTCATTTTGCTCGGGATAGAGCAAGATGTATTCGATGCGAGTGAGTCCGCCCATAAAGGCGATCTCTTCGCTCAGGCTGGTATTATCCTGGTGAGCTTGAACCAGAGCGGCGGTCAAGCTTTTGAGCGAAATGTGTCGGGTTTGAGTGGCGGCGTTGAGTTCTTTGCCAGCGCCTTGCACCAGTTGACGCAACTTCGAAGCCATTTGCGCTGCGTCGGCAGGCAAGACGTCGCGAGCGACCCCATCGGCGTCGACGCTGACTCCCCCTACCACCGATGGAATAATACCAGGACCAATAATCTGTCCGAGGCTTGTTCCTTGAATGCTGACTCCCACCAGGAGGGATGCTGCCAGGGTCCAAAGTCGTTTGCGACCGGAACCACTTGATTTATTCGAAGCTTTTGCCAAGTTCCACTTGCGATTCATAGCGATTCCCGCAGATGAGTTGCTGAAGACGATCAGGCGAATTTGCTCCGAAGGATGGCGGAGGTTCTGCCAGAAACAACCAACGTTCCACAATACGCATGATGAATCACAGCGGTTGGTAAAACGTACCTTATTCCCTTATACAGTAATCTGCGGATGAGCTGCATGCAAGAAAATGCAGCCAAGGCAATCGAAATCATTGTGCAAAAACGTCGGTTATCCGGCTTTTTGCGGCCAACGTTGGCAATGAAGTTCATTGCCATTCAAAAAAGCTTTGAGTGGCGTCGCTTTTGTTAATTCCAAGTCCACTTGTCGGCCTTTGGCTGGCCTTTTTCATGGACTGGCTTCAAGTCGGAGTTGACTTTAGCTTCTTTGACGATAGACCAAGGGTCGACCATGACGCCGCCGCTGGTGGTCACAATCCAACTGTTGCCTGCACGCACAAAGCTGCATTGTGGATCGACCGTGGAAGGAGCTGGCATCGCATCCTGCGGTTGCTCAACAATCAGGTTTCGCAGTTCGGACAGATCGCACTGCGCTAGTTCTTCCAAGCCATGGGTGCGAATGATCGCAGCCACGACGCAGAGGTCCATGATGTTGCGCAGTTGACCGATCGCAGGTTCTGCGGCCGAGAGTTCTTCGATCTTGGCGGTAAATTGGTCGGCCCACTTGGCGGCCAGAGCTTGTTTCTTGCCGGTGCCCAAGCGTGTTCCATCAGACTGGACAACTTCTTCTTCAGTCAAGACCTTAATGCCGGGTCCTTGGATGTGCCAAGCCAGAGCGTCTTCGCTTTTCTCTACTGGAGCATAGTTGCAAGTCATCCACCAGCGCGATTGGTTGGACGGGGAGTTGGCATGACGCAGCATATCAACATAGCTGGACAATCCTCGGACGGGGGACTCTTTGAGCTTCATGCCGATGCGTTTCATTTGGTAGTCGGCAGCAAAGATGACGCGAGCCATGTTGGAATTGGTTTCGACGCCGTTGATCAGAACTTGCTGCGGCCCGAAAGCTTCTCGCATGGCGGGTTCAAAGACTTGAGGGGACTGGCCTTTGACCAATTTGACTTGATCAAGAACTGCGCGCAGGTTTTCGCTGCCCTCTTTGGTAGGTTCGATCGAGCAGGAGATGACTTGAGGCGTTGGCGTGTTGAGTTTCGCAAAAGCGGTGATGAAATCTTCGGCGTTCATGACCGGCAAGCCAGATTTGATACCGACGACGGAACCATCATCGGCGACCTTCCAGCCTTCGCCTGGACCGACCAGGACGATGTCATTTTGCTCGGGATAGAGCAAGATGTATTCGATGCGAGTGAGTCCGCCCATAAAGGCGATCTCTTCGCTCAGGCTGGTATTATCCTGGTGAGCTTGAACCAGAGCGGCGGTCAAGCTTTTGAGCGAAATGTGTCGGGTTTGAGTGGCGGCGTTGAGTTCGCCATCGGCGCCATTTACTTTTTGACGCATTTCAGCCGCCCAGTGAGCGGCATCGGTAGCAAGGACGTCGCGAGCGACGCCGTCGGCGTCAACGCTGACCCCTCCGACTACGCGATTGATAAGGCCGCCGCCAATGAGTTGTCCAAGACTTACGCCTTGCAGGCTGACTGCAAGAGCGATAGAAGACGCGAGTGTCACGAGTCCTTTATGACCTGCGAACTTTGATTTATTCAATGCTTTTGCCAAGTTCCACTTGCGATTCATAGCGATTCCCGCAGATGAGTTGCTGACGACGTTTAGGGCAGATTGCTCCGAAGTACGGTGCCGTTCCTGCCAAAATAATGATGATATGATACACTTTATGCGCAAATGCTGCTTGGTAAAACGCACGTGCACCTTTGGATAAGATAGTTCGTTCATGACTTCGATGCAAGAAAATGCGGAGAATGCTTACCTAATCATCGAGCAAAATCGACGGTGGTCCGATGTTTTTCGGTTGCCAAAAGATCGTCCGACGTTGATTGGTCGCTCTAGCAGTTGCCAGATTGTGGTTCCTGACGACCGCAGTAGTCGGCATCATGCGCAGATTGACTGGCGAGACGCCGCTTGGATTTTGAGGGATTTGGGTTCTCGCAACGGCACTCAGCTCAATGGCGAGACGATTCAAGGTGAACGAACGTTGCAGGTCGGCGACAAGATCCACATTGCCGGATCGACTTATCGATTCACCTGCAACTTGAAGACAGTTTCGGCCGATTCTGCATCGATTGATCCGACGGGAAAAAAATCGGAACGACAAGCAACCGCTGATTTAACGGAGCATGTGGCTGCCGACCCCATTATCGTGCAGCGGAGCCAACCGCGAAGGTGGCTGGCTGAACTGGCAGTGCAAATGTTGGACTGCGGAAGTCACACGGAAGCATCTGAGTTTGCGTTAGACCTGTTGCTACAGCGATGCGGTGTTCAAGCCGGGGCGATCTTGTTGACCGATTCCGAGGGCGTCTCGCGATTGCAGGCCACACGCGAGCGGCCGGGTAAGGCTTATCACCGGCTCAGCGATTTTGTACTGAATACTTGCTTGACCGAACAACGTTCTATTCTGGCTCGCAATATTCAATCGGACCAGCAATTTGTTGACGTCGAATCGTCGTTGAATGTCAACAGTTCCAGCGTGATTTGTGTGCCGATTTTTGATGCGACGCAAGTCATCGGCATGATCCATTTGTACTCTCGAACCGATGAAGCGGAATTATCAAGCGAACACTTAGAGTGGGTTTCATCTGCGGCAGAAGTGTTGGCCGTTGCGATTCCACATTTGAAGCAGCGAGCCAAGCTTGAAAAACGACTGCATCAAACACGTCGTCGCGCACAATCGTTGCAGCAACAATTGAATGAAGTGATCTCCAGCGACTCGATGCTGGGCAGTTCCCCTGCCCTCCAGCAGTTGCGACGGCAGTTAGCTCGCGTTGCAGCCACCGATGCGACCGTGCTCTTGCGGGGTGAAAGCGGTGTTGGGAAAGAATTGGCAGCGCGGCAAATCCACTTGCAGTCTTCCCGGACTGCGAAGCCATTTGTGGCCGTGAACTGTGCCGCATTGACCAGTTCCATACTTGAGAGTGAATTGTTTGGCCATGAAAAAGGATCGTTCACCGGTGCGACTGATCAAAAAATTGGTAAGTTCGAAATGGCCAATGGTGGAACGCTGATGCTGGATGAAGTCGGCGAGATGTCGCCCGAGATTCAAGCCAAATTCTTGCGCGTGTTAGAGGGCCAGCCTTTTGAACGCGTGGGTGGCAGTAAGCCGATCAGCGTCGATGTCCGGATTGTGGCTGCGACCAATCGCGACTTAGAGCTAGCGGTCAACGAGGGCGCTTTTCGGTCGGATCTGTACTTTCGTTTGCGAGTGGTGGAATTGTTTGTACCAGCTCTGCGACAACGCCGCGAAGACATTATACCGTTGGCAGAAAGCTTTCTGGCTCGATTTCGCTCCAAGACGGGTTACGGGCCAACAGGTTTTTCACAGCGTGCGGTGGACGCCATGATGAAATACGATTGGCCAGGAAACATTCGAGAACTTAAAAACAGCGTTGAAAGAGCTTTTGTGCTCTCCAACCATGATCTGGCCGAACCAGAAGATCTTGCCCTGTCGTATATAACCGGCCAACCCATGGCATCGACGTCGCCACCTCAAAGGGACGATGTTTACCGCGAAATGACGCTTGCCGAGCTTGAAAAGCAGCACATCTTGGCGACACTACAGTTTACGCTGGGGCAAAAATCGCGAGCCGCTACGATCTTAGGTATAGAACGCTCGACACTCGATAGAAAACTGAAACGGTTCGATGGAGCAGAAGAACTCTCTTCGGACACTTAAATTACTTGAACATAAGAAACCGAGATACAGGATTGTTATGAAACATTTAATCGCTGTTGCGTGTGGGTTCATGCTGGTATGTGGTACTTCATCGGCCGAGACATCTGTTGATGAAGCACTCCGAACCCTGTCCAAACTTCAGTCCGGCGACGGAGAGCTTGCGGGGGCCGTTGCTGCTGCTGCAAAAGTACAAACCGATGCATCCAATCAGGTGTTGAAAACGTTGCAGACCATGAATCAGGCGACTTCGATTGGAAAGAATTGGCTCGCGTCAATCGCGTCGATGCAATATCAACATGCGGTGGCAAGCGGAAGTGTGGACAATTTGCAAGCTGATCTGGAGGCGTTTCTTAAGGATCAAACGAACGATAGCGAAGCTCGTACGCTGGTGTTCCACTGGCTGACCGATGGCAATCCGGAACTGAGGTCCGCTCAGTTGCAAACAATGATCGACGACGCCAGTCCGGAGTTGCGGTTCGCCGCGATCGCTCAAGCCCTCGGTGAGTTAGAAAAAGGCGAGCCGGACTTGGGATCGCTTCAACGATTGCTTGATAGCGCTCGGCATGCAGATCAAGTTCGCAGCATCATTAAGAAACTCAACAATGGCGGCGAGTCGATCGACCAAGCGAAACATTTCGGATTCCTTTTGCAGTGGCAACTGATCGGTCCATTTGACAATCGAGACCAACAACATTTTGATACTGTTTATGCGGTGGAAGAGGACGTGTTGTCTGGCAAGGTTGACTTGGAAAAGAAGTACGAAGGAAAAGATGGCGTGCAGGTCGTTTGGCAGCAACATCGCACCGATGACGATGAAGGCATGGTGAACCTTGCGAATATCTACAGTCGAGAAAAGGGTGCTGTTGTGTATGGGTACACAAGCTTGATGGTGAACAAGGCTCAAAAGGCTCAGATACGGCTGACTAGTATCAATGCGAATAAAGCTTGGCTCAATGGCGAGGAAGTCTTGGCAAACAACGTCTATCACGCGGGAACAAGGTTAGATCAATATATTGCCGATGTGGAATTGAAAGAGGGAACCAATACGGTTGTCTTGAAGATCCTGCAGAATGAACAAACCGAGAACTGGGCTCAGGATTATCAGTTCCATTGCCGCATCACGGATCGCACCGGAAAAGCGATTGATTTCGTAAGCCCCGAGTAAAGGATTTACGATGTAGGCCTACTTTCGTCGTAGGTCGCCTGATTCTGGATTGTCCTTTCAAAACAAGAGATAGATATGAAACGTTGGTTATTTTCCTGTGCAGTCATGCTGGTCACTGTGTCCAATCTCCACGGCGCGGATTGGACGCAATTTCGAGGCCCCAACGGATCGAGCTTCAATGCTCAAGCGAATGTGCCCGTCACATTCGATGCCAAATCGATGGCTAATATCGCTTGGAAAGTCGAAATGCCCGGTCGTTCGGTGGCCGGTGCGATTGTTGTCGGTGAGACGGTGGTTTCTACCGCGAGCAGCGGTGTAGATAACCAGCGGATCTATGTCACGGCCAATGATTTGAAAACTGGTCAGCGTCTGTGGCAGCAAGAAATGGTTTGCCGCGGTCGTCCGTTTTCTCATCCAACCAGCACCAATGCTGCGCCGACACCTGTTTCTGACGGAAAGCATGTTTATGCGTTCTATAGTTCCAATGATTTAATTTGCTTAGATTTGGAGGGCCGACTGGTCTGGTACCGTTCGCTGGCCTCTGATTTCCCCAAGCTCATGAATGACGTTGGCATGAGTAGCTCCCCGATCGTTCTCAACGACGTGGTGATCGTGCAAGCTGAAGCGCCTTCTGATGCATATTTGTTCGGCTTGGATGCGGCGACGGGCGTGACGTTATGGAAGATGGAGCGACCAAAGATGATGAACTGGAGCAGTCCGATTGCTATGTCTAGCGACAACGAACAAGCTTTGGTTCTAGCAACCTCTGGCAAAGATGTCATTGGCGTGGAACCGCGTACAGGCAAGTTGCTATTTCGAATGAGTGATTCCGCTCAAACCATTCCATCTGCGACTGCGGTGGGCAATCGATTTTTTGCACCTACCAATGGCTTGACCGCTTATCAAGTCGGCAGCCCTGGTACTGAACCGGTGAAGTTGTGGAGTTCCAAAAAGTTAGAGCCCAGCAATGGCTCGCCGGTGGTTGTCGGCGACAAAGTCTGGGTTGTCAAAGGTTCGGTGCTAGTCCAAGGTTCGTCGACTGATGGGGAAGAAGATTGGAAGTTGCGTTTGCCCGATGCCGGATCGATCTGGGCGACGCCCGTCGTGTGCGGAGATAAGGCTTATATATTTGCGGATAGCGGCAAGTGTTTTGTGGCAAAGGTTGGCGGGGCTAAAGGGGAATTGCTAGCCACCAACGAATTGGGCGATGCTGTTTACGGCAGCCCAGCGGTAACCAACGACGCGCTGATTGTCCGTAGCGACAATTTTTTATGGAAGATTACCGAATCGAAGTAGCTGATCGAACTATCGTAAATCTAAACGGCAACAGCCAAAATCAAGGTGCGAGATTGACTTTCGCGAGCCTGCCAATTCAGGGCTCAAGCGGTAGTAAATGTACTTCCCGTCACGTTCTGTTTCTACGATCCCAGCATGATGCAGAACTCGCAAGTGATGGGAAACATTCGCCAACTGCAACTCCAAGAGAATTGCAAGATCGGAGACGCTCAATTGCCCGCAAGTGAGCGTGCGTACTATCTTAAGGCGAATTGGATCGCCCAAGGCTTTGAAATAGAGCGCGCAATCTGATTCGTTTGTGTTATCTGTGGAAGATGATTGCATAGACATCTCAATTTCTAAACGGATGTTGCGGCGTCTGTGTGAATGTTAACTTTATTGTTCTGAAGGACAATCCACAAAGCCTTTAGATTCTGCGGAATTAGTTCAATCTTGCTACTTGACGTCGCCCAACAGCTCTGCAGATAATAGTCAAACGATCAAACGAAGGTTTGAGTGTTTGGTTTTGCATGATATATGACAAGTTGTTTCATCGAGGAGCTAGCGGATATGAAGTTGTTAAGGTCATTCGTGTTGCTGGCTGTTGCAGTCACGCTTAGTTGGTGTTCGAGTTCAAAAGCGGATATTCTTGCAACTGCCATTTTCACTGGTGAGATTTATCGCTATACGAATGCCACCGGAGTGCTGGCCCCTTTCGCGACCGTCTCTGCACCGGACGATTTTTTTCCAGGACTTGCAGGAATCGCGGTCGATGCAAACGCAGGCCGCATTTATGCCGCCGCACGTTTTTCGGGCCGCATCTATTATTTCGATTCGTTTTCTGGGAATCAGCTTGGGTTTCACCAGCTTGGTGCAGGCGTCTCCCCAGTCGGTTTGGCGTTGAATAATGGGCTTCTTTATGTTGCTGACAACGGTGGCAACTCAGTCAGCGTGTTTAACTCTGCATTTACTCTGCAGAGCACAATCAATTTGCCAGATGCTGATCCAGATGAGGAAGGTATTCAAGCTTATCTGCCTAGTGGTCTAGCTTTTGCATCCGCTGATCGTCTGTTGATTTCCACCCTCGGGAACGGCAACGTTTTGAGCCATGATTTGCCTACTGGAACGACGACCAATTTCAGTCAGCCTACTACGCCTGCAGCATCTGCGCAAATTGCGATTGAAAGCGACGGAAACGTCATTGTTGGAACGGCTCCGACTGGCAATGCGGCAGTTCGATTCAATTCCGATGGAAATGTGATAGGAGCGATTGAAGTTTCCGCAAATGAACTTCCCGCTCCGCCATTTCCCTTCGTCTCACCAGACTTCACTAGTCCTTCGGGCATCGCAATTGATGAGAATGGTAACGTAATTGTTGGAGCACTCGGAAGGACCAATCCATTCAGCGGACCATTCGATGAGAATGGCAATGTCGATTTCAGTTTGTTTGGTCAGATAAACGGAACAGACAACTTTCAAAACAACGGCGGACTATTTATTTATTCGCCGGACGGAACTCTCCTTCAGACTATTGCGACCCAGACAACGCCGTTCAGCTCGGTAGCATATATTGCAGCGATTCCGGAGCCAACCAGCATCATGATTCTCGCTGCAGCGACGGGTATTGCAGGCTGGCAACGCAGTCGCAGCAAGCAGAAGCGGTCATCGGAGGGTGTCTAGTCATTCGCGACGAAGTGGGATGAAGTCAACTTGAACAAGTCGCTTAAGAAGGATTATCAACGATCATTTAGCACGGGTTTCACGCTGGTAGAATTGCTGGTCGTGCTGGCGATCATGGGTGTACTCGCAAGCCTGATTTTGCCTGCAGTTCAATCGGCGAGGGAAGCGGCTCGCCGACTGACCTGTGCTAGCAACATGCGGCAGATTGGTATCGCGATGGAGTCTTTCCGTGTCGCGAACAAGTCGCTGCCACCAGGCGCAGTAGCGAAGGAATATCTAGAGCAACCGCAGACTCCGTGGACCTTTTATCGTTGGTCAGCCTTGGCCAAACTGACACCCTTTCTGGATGATTCTGTTATCTACAACAAATTGAATACCGAAAAGCCACTGTATTCCATCAATCTGGCAATAACGCCCGAGAATCGTGAGGGAATAAAGGCTATGGTTCCCATCTTCCTGTGTCCAAGTGATTCCAAACGTAGGCTCAGTCAATCTTTTGGTCCAACCAACTATGCGGTGTGCACGGGAACAGGCTTAAATGGGGGAACTCCCCTTGATACCGACGGCATGTTCTACGTTAACTCAAGCACAATCGATTCGGACGTCAGCGACGGTATGGCAAACACGATCATGCTTTCCGAGTCCATTCTAGGCACGCGAGACACCCGCGGTCGCGATGCACGAACTTCCTATAAATTCGTTTTCAGAGCACCGCTAACGGTAAATGCTTGCAGTACCCCTGCGCAGTGGAACTACGCTGATCCTCGGGGATTCGCTTGGGCGAACGGTGAGTACCGTACGACACTTTACAACCACTTCTACCGTCCAAATGCAATGGAGCATGATTGCATCAGCGCTCAGCTTGGCGGCGGCCCAGATACTCGGTTCACACCTTTCGGTTGGAAAGCGGCCCGAAGCTATCATGGTAGTACCGTCAACGCATTATTTGGTGACGGTGCAGTTCTGAGTGTCTCAGACAGCATTGATCTTGAGGTATGGCGAGCATATGCAACACGCAAGGCGGGTGAGCTGGTTGTTGATCGGATCCGTTGAATTATGAATGTGTTGAAATATGAGTGTTACGGGCAATGAAACAATTTGCCTCGGCCATGCATCAAAACAATCTCGCTTCATCGCGGCAAAAAAGGTCTGTTAGGTAATCAAATGCAAGTTCGTAAATGCGGGGATGGGTACTGGCGCGAGGACCTGCAATATTAAGTCTTCGAGGTTGGTATTGCTCAAGCCAATCTCGCACTTTGAGCGTTGGACGCGAGCCAAACAATCGGACTTTATACAAAGGCTTGCCAGCTCGTTCGGCATGGCGAGCTGTTAGCAGTGTGCCTCCTTCCAAACGTCGGCCGTAAAGGATCAAGGTCGCATCCGTATCGTCGACATTTCGCCGAGTCCGATCAGCGTAGTTTCGGCTTTGCAGCTCTTGCAATCGATAAACCATTGGTATGCGACCATCTTCCGCGAGTCGACCAAGTGGACACCAACCGCCATGGTCAATATTGGCCGCAATCGCCCAATCCAACGCTGCTCGATCCACGCCGGTCTGACCACCAGAAATGATTGTTGCGGGGCGATATTGGAATGGTTTAGTCATGTCGCCCAGTTGCCAACAAAGTCTCAAAAGCAAAACCAAAATTGTTCCAATTTTCAGGCGGTCGACAAGTCAGCTCCATTGTTTCTGCTTTGGTGGGATGCTGCATCGCGAAGCGGAAGCAATGCAGTGCGATTTGGCTTCCAAAACGCCGCTTGGAATGATACTTGGCATCGCCCAGAATTGGGCTGCCGATCGCTTCCATTTGGCAACGGATTTGGTGCTTGCGCCCGGTCTCTAAAAGGATCTTCACGATCGCGGTGTTGTCGAAGGCATGTATGACTTGATAGCTCAAGACCGCATGATCGCTGGCGACAGTCGGTTCTAGATGAGCGATTGATTTTCCCAGCCGCTCGTCTCGGGTCAAATAGTGCTGGAGCCGAGCTGACTGTTGGGCAGGGGCTGGCGAGACGACGGCCACATACTCTTTGACGACGTCTCGTGAGGCAATCTGTTCATTCATCCGAGCGGCTGACTTGCTTGTGCGAGCAAGAGGAACAACGCCCGAGACTTGGCGATCCAGCCGACTGACAGCGGCCAAAAAAACATTACCCGGTTTGTGGTAGGCCTCTTTGATGTAGGCCTTGCCCCATTCCAGCAACGATAAATCGTTCGCTTGGGCACCTTGGACGATCCAGCCAGCAGGCTTATTGAGCACCAGCAGATGGTTGTCCTCGTATATTACTTGAGGCGCGTTCATGGAGCGGCCTCAGGATTGACCATCGCTTTCACAACCGCTGCGGCATAGCAATCTGTATTGGCCGTCAGCGTAACGGCGCGAGCATTATGAATGGTGCTAATGGTCAACCAAAGAGTTTCTGCGGGCATCTGCTCAGTGAATTTATCAGCCCATTCGATCAAGCAGACGGAGTTGCCGTATACAAGGTCATCAAAGCCAATAGAGTCGAGCTCTGCCGGTCGTTCTAGACGATACAGATCTAGATGAGCAATCGGTAACCGAGCCTGATAGAGATTCACTAGCACGAACGTGGGACTAGAGACTGCAGCGGGATCGCCATTCATGGCTTCCACGAAGTAACGTACAAATTGCGTTTTTCCCGCTCCTAAGGTGCCGATCAATGCCAGGCAAAGCGGTTCTTCCATCGCATTGGCAAGCGCATAGGCAAACCGTTGGCAATCTTCAAGAGTATTCCAATGGGTTGAAAACGATACACGAGCGGATTCCGGTTTCATTTATGCTGATAGCCCGTCGCTTTGAGTGGTAGCAGTTTCCCAGCGGTGCGATGCCACAAACCGGTGCGAGAAACGATCTCGCCGATCATGGTCAGCGGCACTCCGTCAACTTCCTCAGGTAGCTGAGCAAGATCGCTTTTTGCAATAGTAAACAGCAATTCGAAATCTTCGCCATCGCTCAATGCATGGTCCACAGGCGTTTTTCCATCTTGGCTCGCAAGTGCCTCCGCCGCTTTTGACGTGGGAATCTTTTCGATCCAAAGCTCTGCGCCAACCTTGCTGGCAGAGCAGACATTAAGCAGGTCGGTCGCCAAGCCGTCGCTGACGTCACAAGCGGCGCGGATGGGAATAAGTTGTCTCAAGCGGCGGGCCAAGGCCACGCGGGGTTCAAAGTCGAGGTGTTTACCTAAAATACTGCCTCCCAAGTGACCGCTGACCACAATCGCATCGCCGACTTGCGCGTGAGCTCGTTGCCAAGCCGGGCCCAACGAGGCAATGCCGACCACGGTTGCGTGGACTACCAGTGGCCCATCCCAGACGTTGGTATCGCCCCCGGCCAGAGCAACTTTATGCTTGGCGGAAACTTCAATCACGCCATGGGTGAGTTCTTGAGCCAATTCGGTCGCGTTGGCACGAGGCAAGCAATAGGACAAAAAAATCGCCATAGGCTCAGCGCCCATCGCAGCAATGTCACTGATGTTGACGGCCGCTAGTTTGCGACCTACAGCCCGAGCACCACATTGATCCAATAGAAAGTGTGTGCCCTCGCACAGCGAATCACATGTGATAACAACGGGATGCGCCGAAGGACTCAATACGGCTGCGTCATCCCCAATCCCAAGTGCGACTTGGGGGAGCTTGGCACTTTGCATATGTGCCCAGGCGATAAAACTTTTTTCCATGAGAAGTCTATTCTTTGATTGTCTATTCTTTGTCTAGTATTTCAACTTGAGCGCCATTGTGGCAGATCTGAGCCGGTATGACGGCAACCTTGGGTAGGTCTGCTTGATGTATCAATTGTTGCAGTCGATCCACATACGCTGCGTCGAAAGTCTGCTGGCTTGCCACCGCCCACATGGTAGGTCCCCAACTGGTTTGTCCGAATCCGCTGATTTGGCTGCTTGCTAGTACGCAACTAAGTTGATCAATATGCGTTCGAGCAGCAACTGGGGAATCTGATGGGTGGAACAGTCCGCCCGCCAATTGGTTATAACGCTTAATCGCTGGAGCAAACCGAGCGATATCCGCAGTTTGGAGGGCAGGTAGAATTTCGGCCTGAGCTAGATCAAGCATTTGCTCAGGAATTTTGGTTTGGCGATTTTCACTGCCGTTGAAAGAAGCTTGTTCTTGATCGCCGCTTAACCCTTCGACGTGATTGCTGATGAAAAGTAACACCTGCCATTCTGCTGGGAATGCTAGTCGAAGCACGTTGCGTTGGCCGCGACTGGGCTTGGCTTGAGTGCTCGTTGAAGGAAGTCGCTTTTGGCCTTCGTCAAAAATCCAACCTCCTTGCAAGAAACCTTCAATACCAATGTGCGATCTTTTCCCACGGCCACTTGCGAGAGCAAGGCTGGAATGCGGTGAATGGTCGGCATCCTGCAAATGCTGCCAGACCTGCCTGGCTGCGATGGCGTTTCCTGCAATCGGAGGGGCCAAGTTGCGCTGTAGCAGAAGTTGCGCAGCGATCAGCGTTGCAGCACAACAGGCTAGCTGAGTACCCGTCCCAAGGCCAGAATGGAGACGCGGGACTTGTTCTACGGTGAATCGGTAGTTCTGATTCGAAGGCAGTTGGAAGTACTGTCTCGATGTTTGGATGGCTTGCTGCAACTTGCTCGCAATCGAAGCTTTCTGCAGGTCATTCAAATGGACAGCAGACGCAAATACAATCTCCGTTTGATTGGCAGCTTCGACACTTATTAGAGTTCGTGGAGACTGCAACATTAATCCCAAACCGCCATAGCAATGGGGTTGTGACGGATCGATTTGTAACAGACCAAAATGCAACCTAGCCGGCGCGGAAACTCGTAGCCGCATGACGCTCAAACCAACAGATGGACAATGAAATAGTACGCGAAATCTAACTTCTTTCGCCCATCGACGCTAGTTGTCGTGCAATAAATTCCACCAGCATCTGCATTGCTTCGCGTTCCCGATCGCCTGCAGTTTTCTCGACTAGTACTTGCGTAAACTCAATCGTTTTCGCAATTTCCTCTGGGCTGAGCAGAGTCAGGCGAGTGGCCGCGATCGCAAGCTCAAGGACTCCGTGCTTGGCACGATTCCAGCCCCAAAAAGGACGCAACTCACGCTGCCATCGAACTTGCCCACGCACTGTCGATCGCGGTCGAGTTACTTGCCAGTCGAATAGTTCCAGAGCGAAGACACGACAGGCATCTGTAAGGACATAACCCGCATCTTGCTCGTACTGGGTGGCAAAGCGGACGCTTTGGCCAGTGACGACTTGAGCCAATTGCAGGGCGTCGTCAGTTACATGAATTATGCAGCGATTCGTGCGATGCAGATTCTTGAATGTGGTCGAGCTGCAGAAAGGTTTCAGCGTCCATTCAATCAGAGCTTCGTCGACATGAGGCCCCAACGCAGAAACGTGCAAGCTGCCATCTTCATTTTCTGTCGTGATCAACGCTTCAAGGATCATGGTATCACAGGATAATCAAGATCGCTTGGGATATCGAGCGCAGGGACTGGTAGCTTGGCAGACGCCAGGAAGTTCGCAAGCAGCTTGTGTCCGAATTGAGTCAATATGGATTCAGGATGGAATTGTACGCCAAAGACCGGATAAAGCCGATGCTCGACAGCCATGATCACACCGTCGTCACTGGTCGCCGTGATGTCCAAGCAAGTTGGAATCGTCGATGGATCGGCCATCAAGGAATGGTAGCGACCAACGGTCAATGGGCTGTTGAGATTTTGAAATAATGAGGAAGCTTGGATGTTGACTTGCGAACTAACACCATGCATCGGGCGCGGACATCGCACGATGTGGCCGCCTAAAGCTTGTACGATGCATTGGTGGCCCAAGCACACGCCAAGTATCGGGATCCGTGTGTGTAATCGTCGGATCACTTCTAAAGAACAACCCGCTTCATCGGGAGTTTGTGGTCCAGGCGAAATAATAATGGCTTCAAAGCCGGATTTCTCGATCGTATCAACCGTCATCGAATCGCTGCGTACAACCAAAGTGGTCTGGCCAAGCTGTTGGAGGTAGCGGTCAAGATTAAATACAAAGCTATCGTAATTGTCGAGCAATAAGATCATGCGAGTTCGGGTCTGCAGTGGTCTACTAGTGCTTCAGCGGATCGGGCGCAAGCCGCCTGGCTTTCGATGGCTACCGGACGGCCTGCTCCGTACCGCTACACAATCCGCGGCAGCCCTATCCGTGCTATGATAGACTCAATAGCCATCGGTTCTAGTCACGATTGATACAAACAAAAAAGGGCTGCTGAAAAATCAGCAGCCTTGCGAGGTGGGCTTTTGGATTGGTTTACCGAAGCAACCAGAGCGGGCCAACTTTAGAACTTAAACATCAAGCCCAAGTCGACGCCTTGAATGTAGGTCACTTGATCCCGAAGCACACCGCCTGGGTTCTGAGGTAGACCAATAAAACCTGACGAATCGATCGTCGTGTCGATCAGGTCGGCTCCGACTCCAACTTCCGGAATGACAATTAACGTGTAACCAACCGAGAATTGCAGTCGCTGCGTGAGGTCCAAACGCAGTTTAGCTCCGATTTCAGGAATGAACGTGAATCGATCGCGAGTTTGGCTGCCTGCCAGATTGGTTCCTGTGAATAGTCCTTGATTGGTCGATGAGAAAGAAGGCGCTGGTGGAGGCACCGCTTCCGTCGTCAATCCAAACACATTCGTCGTTGTACTCATGTTGCCCAGAGCGATCTTGGTCAGCGTGGACAAAGTGCAGAAGCCACTTTGGACTTCGCTCATGATTCCAATGTGACCGCCATGGAACTGGTTCTTCGTTCCAAAGGAATCGATGGTCGTAGTTACCGTGCCATCGACGGTGGAGTTATCGATGCCGTCGACGGAGACCGTCTGCAACGTAGTTCCGTTGTCTAGTCGTAGGAACGTATATCCACCGATCAGGTCTGCACGACTCTTGCCGCTGGAAGCCAGCAGGACTCTGCCGTAAGCTTCGGTTGAGAAGAAGCTTAATGAATCCGTCACGCTGATCGAGCCAGAATCACGTCCAAAAGCTCCAGCGTCGGATGCGACTGCCAACACTTGATTGGTACCGCTGAAAATGTCGAACACGGGCACGCCTAGAAAAGTACTTCCATCGCTGCTAAAGGTTTGCGTACTATCGCCATCGAACAGACCGAACACGCGACCGCCAATTCCGATCGTTTTTTCTGAGTTTAACCACTTGCCGATATTGGCTCGCATACCAGGAGCAAGATTACCGCCGGTCAGTTGGTCTCCGCCAGCCAGAACAGTCGTCGGGGGGACTCCGGTTGGCCCCGTAACGGCCAACGGGGGAGTGGAGTTTTGTCGAGCGAACCAGAGTAACGCTTCGGTCTCCGCCCACCAGTCGTTGCTGGAACTGAAGGCACCTTTGCGGGTGCTCCTTACACTGGAACCGGTGACAACATAGTCTGATGGCGACGAACCAATGATCACTTCCGAATCAAGCTCACCTGCAGACGTCGATAAGACGGATGAACTGAGTTGAGCGGGCGTGGTATATTGCAGTTTGTTATCGGATATCGACCCTCCCAGGTCATCGACGATCCGTTGTCCCATGCGAGCTGGGTCAACCGCGTTACTTCGGAACTCCTCTGGGCGAATATCGGGTGCCACGAAATCGGCACGTGGAAGGAGCGATGTATCACCGATCGTCGTAGGAGCGTCAGCGATGCGGCCAACGCTGGACGCCGGGATGCCTGCCAATGGAGGAATCTCCATCTGCTGGCCCTGAGCCCAGTTGAGGAACGGACCAGTGAACCCTGCAATAGTCAGAGTCAACAGTATTCGATTAATTCTCATGTCATAATCCCGTCAAGCGTCAGCAAACCTACTGTACGCATTCAAGGATCGACTAATCCAATCCCTACCTCGCAAAAAAACCCTAGCTGCGTCACATTCCTCCAGAACATTACAGACTTCCTAAATTGCCTAAGGTGATGAGTGGCGTCGGTTTTACGGAGATTAAACTCCCTTTATCTAGCAGAACGCTTCCGTTAGGGAACTTGCAGGGCTTCTTCGATGGGCGTGACCACATCGAAACTGCTTTTACAGTTTTCCTGCATTCGTATTCGAGGGCGGTGGAAAAGTTGTAGAATTAGGGCAAACAACCCGCGAGCTCGATGGAGACTTTTCCGCTTGGCTACTTCCACTGAACAAAACGGCGAACAAACGGAAGCACTGCTTTCTCCGCCAGATGCTGCTGCTCCTTCAGCGCCCGCTGAACAATCGCCTGGTGTTGACGTCCAGCCATCGCCTTTGACCACAAAGGTTCAGTTACCCAGTCGCCCGCGAGTCACAGCCGGTTGGCGAATTCCTGGCGTTGCTCAGGTGAAGATTGCGCAGTGGATTCGCCAAGTCCAAGCGGTTAATGCCTTGGAAGCTAGCCGCCGGGAAATGACCAACAGCCAACTGAAGAAGGAGGCTAAATCGCTGCAGTACCGAGTCCGGTCTGGCGAATCGCCTCTGGAAGTGCTTCCCGAGACGTACTCTTTAATTCGCGAAGCAGGACGTCGTGCTTTGGGCATGCGTCACTACGATGTGCAGATCTTGGGCGGGGTCGCACTCGCCAACGGGTGCATCGCCGAAATGCAGACAGGGGAAGGCAAAACCCTGACGGCAACTCTTCCGCTGATCTTGCATTCGCTGATCGGCAAAGGAGCTCACTTGGCCACCGTCAACGATTACCTAGCTCAGCGTGATGCGGAATGGATGGCTCCCATATTTAAAGTGTTAGGCTTGAGCGTTGGCATCGTCCTTACACCTGACTTGCAAGACCAGCGACGCAAGGCCTATGCATGCGATGTCACGTATGGTACGGCCAAAGAGTTCGGTTTTGACTTCTTACGAGACCGCTTGCTGCTGCGAGCCGCCGGTCGCTTGGTCGATGGCTTTCTTGGAGCAGGCAGCGAACAGCGATGGACCAATAGCGGCGATTCGCCGGTGCAACGAGGCATGCATTTTGTGCTGGTCGATGAGGCTGACAGTATCTTGATCGACGAAGCGAGAACGCCGCTGATCATCGGTTCGTTGGGGGACGAAGCTCGTGAGATGGTAATTGCGATGTATCGTTGGGCGGCTGAAAATGCCGTGAATTTTGTCGATGAAGAGCACTATAAAATTGATCCCGAGAATCGCAAGATCGAGTTGAACTCGCGCGGTCGCCAGTTGGTACGCGCCCTGCCCCGTACCGAAGAAATGCGTTTGGCTCCGCTAATCGATCTGTACGAGTATACCGAGCGGGCTATTCGTGTGGCTCGCGATTATCATTTGGATCGACAGTACGTAATTCGCGAAGGTGAAATCGTGATTGTCGACGAGTTCACAGGTCGCTTAGCCGACGGACGAAAATGGCGGGACGGTATCCACCAAGCGGTCGAGGCAAAAGAGAACTTGGAGGTCTCGGTGCCTACTGGCCAAGCGGCTCGCATCACGATCCAAGACCTATTCCTGCGTTACGAACACTTGGCAGGCATGACCGGAACAGCGGCCACTAGCGCCAAGGAATTGCGTCGCATTTATCAAACGCCCGTTATTCAAGTTCCAACCAATCGCCCCCCCCGGCGTGTACGATTGAGCGACCGCGTATACGGAACGATGCTAGAAAAATTCGCTGCGATTGTCGAAGAGGTGAAAGAGATTCATGCTCAAGGGCGACCGATTCTGATTGGAACGCGGTCCATCGACAAATCGAATATCTTGGCAGAGATGTTGCGTAAGGAAGGTCTCGCTGTCGATGTCTTGAACGCCAACGAGATTGCCCGCGAAGCAGAGATCGTCGCTCAAGCTGGTCAAAAAGGACAAATCACGGTCGCGACGAATATGGCCGGTCGTGGAACGGACATCAAACTGCAAGAAGACGTCAAAGAGCTGGGGGGGATGTTTGTCATTTGTACCGAGTTGCACGATGCCGCGCGTATCGACCGTCAATTGATCGGACGTTGCGGTCGCCAGGGAGATCCGGGGACTTATCGCCAGTACCTATCGCTGGACGATGACATCTTAAAGAACGCTTTTGGATTGAAGCGAGCGGCTAACTATCGCAAGACGGGAGAGAAATCCAGTGGCCCGCTGCCAAAGTATGTCGCCACTCTGCGACGTGCTCAGCGAAAAGTGGAACGCAAACATTTTCGCGATCGTATGTCGTTGCTGTATCATGAAAAGGAACGAACCAAAGTCCAGAAGGAAATGGGCCAAGATCCCTACCTGGATACCGCCGAGTAGACTTGCTGATGCGAAAACTGTTCTATCTGCTGTTGCTATTGGTGATAGGCTTTGTGGTCTTCTTGGCCTTCTTGCCCACGATCGCTGGTTCGCGATGGATCACGGAACCGATTATTCAACGTTTGGCACAAGACCGATTTGTGTTGACAATCGATGCGGTCAAACTTCGCTGGTTCGCGCCACTGGAGTTTAATGGGATCACGATGAAGCAGGACGGTGATGTTCCTTTGATCAAGATTGATTCGATCGTCGCCCATCGCGGATTATTCGGTTACTTGATAGGAGGCAAGCGTTTAGGCAAGGTCACGATTCACCAACCAACCGTGGACATTGAGTTGCTGGCCGATGGTTCCAACCTCACCAAGTTCCTCGATGCCCTGCAGGGACCAACTGCCACGACTAGTTCAAGCGTGACTGCGAGGCCGCAGTTCGAAATTGATGTCGACGTTCGTAACTTTTCCGCGAAAGTCCAGCAGCAAGCCAGTGATGCACCGTTGGTCGTGGTGCCACCGTTTAGTACGGAATTCAGATATCAAGCGACTGCTGATGGGGCTCGATTGGTGGTGCAGCCCAGTACCATCCTGGATCAAGTGGAATTAACTCAGGAACTTATGCAATTAGGGCTTGGTTACGCCGTCCCGTTGCTAGCGAAGTCCGCTTGGTTTGACGGCCAGGTCTCGCTGGAGGTGGGTGCTTTAAATATCGATCTTGACCAACCGCTGCTGTCGACCGGTGACGCACGCTTGACCATGCATCAGGTTCGCAGTGGGCCATCAGACCCGCAGATTATTCAATTATTGGAGTTGCTGGCTCGCATCCGAGGTCGTGAGCCATTGCAAGAAATTGTATTTGTCGATGGTTCGCAGATTGATGTTACCGTTGCCGATCAAAAGGTAGCTCATAGCGGTTTGCAGTTTGGGCTACCGAGAGTCGACCCACGTTTACAGATCAGCAGCAGTGGCACAGTTGGCTTGGCTGATCGCACTTTGGATTTGCAGTTGAAGATTCCGGTACCGATCGAGAACTTTGCGAGGCGAGATTCGGTGAAGGCGCTTGGTATACCCACGATGGATTTACCGATCACGGGCACATTGGACCAGCCGCGGTTGGATTGGCAAGTATTGCGGGGCGATGCTGGAGTGCTGCTGGGGACCATTCAAGCTCAATTGACCGAAGAAGCACCTGCTGCAGCAGCCGTGGTGGGCGCGTTGGAAGGACTGGCCAGCGGAGAAGCGGACCAGGTGATTAATGCGGCGACGGATATTGCCAAAGAGTTAATCGAGCGACGACGTGTAGCGAAGGAGGCAGCGAAAGAAGCAGCGGCCAGTGGCGAGCAACCTGCCGCTAGCGGCACCCCAATCCGTGATGCACTCAAAGGAATCTTTCGCAACCGCGGGCAAGCAACGACAGAATAGGATTCGGTTGAGTTGTTTATACCGCCGCATTCAGTGAACACGTGACACTCAACTTACGGAGTACTTGCTCTCGAAACTTCTTCGATAGTACGCTTCAAAGTTGCAAGTACGTTGTTGAATTGGAGATAACTGTGCCCCTGGTGTTGCTCAAAGAGAACGTAACTCCTCAATAAATGACGTTGCTCATGCGCTTTACTCCAAGGCCAGGCATGGTCCTTTCCAATATTTTCGTATCGACTTTTCATTAAGCTTGCGCGACGGTTTACCAACCGCTGGCGTGTTTGATCTGGAAGACGTAATAGCCTGGATCGTTGTTCGTCGGCAATAAACTCTTTCCATTCGTCATTTGTAATCAGTGTTAAAGGTGTTAAGGCATCATCTGTAAAAGCGGGCTCTGGAAGTTCCATAATGTCCAGATACTTATTCATAGCGGCAGTCACCAAGTCTGACTGCTTTAAGTAAACACCTGCAAAGACAATTTCCGCTAGCTCCGTAGCAACCACTTCTGCAAGTCCATAGCCTGATCCAGAGGAATAAAGTGCATACTTTCGCGACTGAAGGCCTAATCCACTAGTAATGCCCTCGAGGCTATTGATATCAATAGGTCTAACGTTGCCAACTTGATGCAACAGTTTGCTGATATATTCGTCTCGTTGGGGATCTGAAATTGCCCTGGTTGGGGCTCGGATGCGTCCTAAAGAGTCAACATACGTTCGCTCATCCGCTTCTGTTGTGAACCTTGCTGCCCGTCTTTCATTGCTTTCCGCAATATCACGTTCAAGTTGTTCGCGACCGAGTGAGTAGTTGATAAAGCCCGAGTTTCGGTCGTTGGTAAGGAGAGATGTGGGCCGTATCACGGCGTTATGGGGATACACAAAAACTGGAGATGTCTGCTTGCTAAGTAAGACTTGTGGATCAACATATGCGACTTCGTAAAAAACGTGCGGTATCGCTAATAGGGAAGCTGCTGCAAATGCGGCGAAAAAAGCTGCCACGAATCGGATCAGCAGCCAAGCATTAGAACGTCTGTAGCGAATGCTCCATATCCAAATCGTAACAAGCAACATTAAAGTTACAAATACGCCAAAGTGAAACCCAATATTCCAGTCAAACCAAATACGCCACGTTTCGGGACTTGAATGATTTGAATCGCCGAGGGAAGTTCCCATAGAAGAAAAATAGCCGAACAAAAAAATATAGGTTATTGACCCTAATATACTAATCATGACAGCGATAACGGCAGAATTGGAAGTCGCAATCCCAGCGAAAGCCATCGCTAGGAGCATGAAAAGGGCCAGTAGTTCCGGCAAGTTAGCACCAGTTCGAGCGCCCAGGAAAGCGACCGTGCTAAATGCAAGCAGCGTGACGAACATTCGAAGGAAAAACGATCGCCAGATCGGCAGTCCCCGATCACTCAAGAATCGAAACTGCTGCTGGCTGACATCGACATGAAGAGTGGCCATTCCGGTAAGTAGGACCGCTAGAACCAAGCCTAGCGCCCTTGCCAGCTTCAACGACTCGGGTAACCATTGAACGAACAAGCAAATAAGAATGGCTGCTGTCAGCATAGGAAATGATTGCCGAGCGACCTGCCATAGAAAGGCCTGCCACCAGTTCGGTCGCGATACTATCAGCGTAGAACTGTAAGTGACTAGACTGCAGTTTTGCTTTCCGGATGAGAAGGTTTCCGAAAACGACTGAAAGATATCCGCAAACTGACCGCTGGTCCAGCGCCACTGAAATAGCCGTATACCGCCGACTGCGATTGCGATGGATAGAATCACCACGACCACAATCGGTAAAACCGCTAGTGCTCCACCTAAAATGAACAATGCTGTTGCAATGCCTGTTAGCGTTTGACGCGTCAGCAGGACGCTGCCAAAAAATATGAGCAGAAAGCTAATCGTTACTGTACTCGGATAAAAGATTGTTTCCGAGAGAGGCGAATTCGTGTTGACATTATTTTCCGTCCATGTCAAGAGCGAGTACTCGGAGATCTGAAGCACTATGGTTGATAGAACAACTAGGACGATCGATACGAAGGCCTTCGAATAGAGTACTGTCTGCCAGGGTACGGCCAGGGAACTTAACCAATTCCACGACGTGCTATCGCGTTCAAATCCGATCGATACACCGATGCAAATCATGGCAACAAGAAACGGAATCGCTTCTGCCAGGAGCAAGTCCAAACTCCAAGAATGAATGATCCTCTGTGATGAGAATGCCAAAAACTGCACCATGACGGTCAAGCCAACGGTCAGTGCTACCAACGGCGACAAGACGCGAAACTCTTTCCACAGCAGATGACGATAGATGGTCCATGAGTCCATAATTCCGCTCCTTAGGCTTGGCTGACTGTGAAGGATTCATCGGCCGAAAAGGATAAAATCGATTCGTTGCCTAACGCAATCGAACCTGTCCAATCCGAGTTGGTGCTGGTGACTGCCAAATACAGTTCTTCTAAATTGATGCGATGCGACTGAACATCAAAGATTCGATCGTTGTTTGACAATTGACGTAAGAACTCTTCGTTTATCCCTTGAGCCACTACGGAAACGGATCGCCCTTGGACCGTCGTCGAAAGCCTATCCAAATCATCCAACTCAATTGGTAGAGGTGCTAGTGGATCGTGCAGCGAAAACGTCAAGCTTCGAATGGACTGCTTGATCGCTTCCAAAGGTCCGCAGACGCGAATTTTGCCTTGATGCAAGATCGCTATCCAATCGGCGACGCGCTCGACTTCAGGGATATGATGGCTGCTGAGCAAAATAGTTTTCCCGGCAGAAGCCAAGTCTGCCATCGACTCTAGAAAATGCCGTCGCACTTGTGGATCTAACCCTGAAGTGGGCTCGTCCATGATGAACAGTTCAGGATCAGCGGCTATGACTAACGCCAAAGCGAGCTTGCCCTTTTGCCCCTTGGACAAATGGCGAATCTTAACGTCGGTAGACAGCTCAAACTCTTCAATCAGTGTCGCGAACCGCTTTAAAAACCCCTCAGGGTAGAAACCAGAAGTGAACCAGCCAATTTGGGAAATTTTCATCCAGTCGTAAAGTGCTGGGGAATCTGCTAGATAGCCGACTTTGCGACGAAGCTCCAGCGGTTGTTTGAACGGCTCTAGACCCATGATGGAAATGGAACCGACATCGATTTTGTGATACCCCAACAAGGCCCGGATCAACGTCGATTTTCCAGCTCCGTTCTCGCCAAGCAAAGCGAAGACCGAACCTGCAGGGACATTCAAGCTCACATCATGCAAAGCTTCCTTACGCCGGAAACGCTTGGTAACATTTTTGATTTCAATAACATGGTTCATGACTTACGCCCTTTCTTCGCCAATTGCAGTGCCTTATGAAACAGATCTTGAAGTTGGTTTTCATCTAGCCCGGAGTGCATCGCTTCGGCTAAGACGCTTGCAAGTCGATCGACCAACAATTTTTGTCGGTCAGAGTTACAGCGTTGCTTAGCTCCCGAACATACGGCAATGCCCCGGCCGCGCAGAGGTTCGACGATTTCTTCGGCTTGCAACTGCTGATAAGCTCGCTGGACCGTATTGGGATTTACCGCCAGCGATTTGGATAGCTCCCGCACGCTCGGAACCAATTGGCCACTGACGACCGTCCCTTCAGCGATTGCATATTTTATTTGACGTACCAACTGTTCGTAGATTGGCATGCCATTATCGACATCAATGCGGAATTGCATTTTTTTGGGTCCACTGTGAAAAAAGAAGTGAACATGCTGTTTTGGTGTGTTGGTGTAGCGACACACTGATATCGTATGTGGCGATATGGCCAAAGGGAAGAGCGTTTTTCAAGATTTTTCGACATTTCCAGGTAAACGCACCAGTCAATGGATTCGATTTCAGAGTTGGCTCGCTACCGTCCCGTTCGCAAGCCTTCGGAAAAGCGGGCGAGGTTCCTACGCACCGCAATGACTGTCACCAACTTTAGATGTAGACGCACCACTAGTGAGAATTTGCGAGCAATGCGACTCTGCGTGAAATTCAATTGGGGAAATAGAAGGGCCAGTCCGATCGATGGCAGGTCGTGTGTGGCGTAATCGAGAAAGGTTAACTACAGGCGTTTTCACCGCCTGCAATGCGGCGATCAATGTCTTGCAAAACAGGTCGCACATCAGCTACGCTCTCTACAACATAATGCGCACCGGCCGCAAAGAGATTCTTTGCCGCCACCTGAATTCGCTGGGCTTGCTCGTCCAACGATAAACTTGCAAGTTCGTTTTCGCTGAGGCCAACTTCATTACCAGTGCGCGAAATACCAATCGTCCAGCATCCAGCGTTACGGCCGGCTTGGATTCCAACCGGTGTATCGTCGACAGCCACCACAAGATTCATCGGATAAACATCCAACTGCTTGGCGGCTTCAAAGAGCAGAAATGGCGCTGGACGCCCTCGAGGAACATCATCAGCTCCAATTGCACAGGCTGGATGATAGCCTTGTCTAGCAGCGTGCTCCAATAGAACAGCAATCTGCGAGCGGACATATCCAGTGGTTGATCCAACTTTTATATTCTGCGCCAGACACCATTGGTTGAGTTCAGCCGCACCATCGATCAGTTTGCAAAAATCCACTAGCGAGTTTCCCTGAAGTCGCATGAACGATTCGTACAACGCATCAATGTCATGATCGGTCACTGTCGCTCGATGCGTAGCCTTCCACTGTTGCGCGACTTCAGGCATGTCGGTGATGCAGCGGATGTGATCCCACTTGGCACGTCCCATCGGTTCACGAGCTTGCGCAGAACTAATTGTCACTCCATGCTCTGCAAATGCACGTTTAAAGACTTCCGTCGGAGCGCACGAGCCAAAATCGATAGTGGTCCCGGCCCAGTCGAAGACAATGGCTTTCAGACGTTGAATCATGGGATCAGGCACAAGCAATCTCCTTATCAAATATCCTAGTTAAGGTTTCCTCGGCGGCAGCCAGCGACAAAGTCATTCCGGCTCCACCAAAACCGGTGATAATCTCTACGTTTGTTGCTGGCGTCGCAGTAAAGTACGCTGCATCCGTGTACTTGAGATATTGGCCGCTCCAACGCGCGCTGATGCGCCAATCTGGGATAGCAAACTGCCGCTGGACTTCGCGGAGGATTAATTGATCAATCTCTTCTTGATCAAATGGTTCAATGTCATCGTCGTATTGATGCGAGTCCCCGACGATGATTTCTCCATGTTGATTTTGTGAAAGCATGACATGGATTCCGTAACGGTCTAGTTCTGGTGACTGTTGGTGAATACGATTTTGCAATTGCGTTATGGATGGGCATGCCTGAAACGCTTGATAATGTCGCAGTGTAAGACCACTTGCCACGTGAGTCTCCAAGCGCCACTGGTTGGGTTGCGGAACAGTCCTCATCATGTGCAATTTACATTTGCGTAATCGTGACGAGCGTAACAACGAAGGGTAGAGCGTATCGACGTCATCGCCGCTACAAATCAGAATTCGCTCTGCCGTCCAAGACCTGCCATCGGTTGCAATTAAGCAATTGTCGTCGATCGCTTGAATGGCAGTACCAAAATGTAAGTCGACGGCTTGTCGTTCGAGGTATTTGGCGATCGCCGCGCTGGTTTCAACAGGATTTACTGCCAGTTCGTAGGGGCTCCACAAACTGCCGATCAGTCCCTCTGGGTTTGCACCAGGTGATTTCGCTAATGTTGCTTGTGCATCGAGGATTTCAACTTCGGTGTCATTTGCGATAAGTGTCGCGAATTCTTGCAGCACTTGCCATTCATCTTCTTGGTGAGCTAAATGCAAGGATCCACAGGGCGATAGATAGAATCCGGCGTTAGAAGCGAGTTCAATCCAGAGTTCTCTTGATTGCAATGCTCGCTGGAACCGTTCTCCTTGCGGTTGGCCCAGCGGCCAGATCATGCCAAAGTTGCGTACCGATGCACCGCTCGCTCGACGAGTTCGCTCAAAGATTGCAACCTTATAGCCTCTTACCCAAGCACGCCACGCATGGGCGAGTCCGATGATTCCTCCACCGACCACGGCGATGTCATAGTTTTTCATAGGAATCTGCAAGCTCCTGAGTCTTCCATTCTGTCACTTATGCCAACGTCGAAGCAGATGATTTTTCTTGGGCTAATTGCTCAATCAGCGGTAGGTATGTCTCCACTGTTGGAACTTGTAGGCTTTTAAGTTTGCCAAGGTCATCCCATTTCCGTAACGAAACTGCTTCACGATAAAAGCGGTTGCTTTCGAATGCGTTGATCTCGTCAGTGTTCATCTTGCCACCTTGCAGGTGAAGGCTTAGCAGCGATGGTTGAGACAATTGGGATTCGTAGTTCGGGTCAACAGCACATAGGTAACGCTTGGCATCCACGTGCAGTCGAACGGGCTCGCAAACATCATCATTGAAATGTTGTTGCAGGAATCGATTGCCACTGTTTTCGTGATGGTCGTCCACTCCTTGATCCGGCGCGTCGTCGGGTAGTTCATGCAGCAAGTGACCGATGTCGTGGAGCAGTGCCGCAACGATTAGCGCGGAGGACGCTCCAGACTGCTTTGCAAGGGCAGCGCACTGTAACGCGTGCTCCAATTGCGTCACGTCTTCCCCTCCATACTCGCTGTGTCCCCGGCTTTTAAAGAGTTGCAAAATCGTTTCAGCGGCGTTCATAAAGGTTACCTCGGTCAAAGCACGTCGTAAGCTTGGAAATGTTTGGGGAGTTTCAGACGCACACGATGATGACTAGTCTGCATTTCGTCAATCGTCCAAGCGAAGACCTCTATCACGATATTCATCGATCGCAGTCAAGGTATTGAAAATCGTAGCTCTTTCATGAAGGAAAATGCCGGTAGATTGCGACGGTGCTACGACAAGCAAGCCCATTGTTTCATGGAAACATCACGTGAAATTCACACGGATTATGGATGGGCATTTTCTTCATGAGAAGCTAACGACAAACGAGTTTTCAAGCCGTCTTGTAGGTGCTTTACTACGGCCTGATAGCTTTCACGTAGTCGATTCATAACGATCGTTTAGGTTCGGCCACGATGAACTGCAGTTCGATGCTAGTAGGATCTTTTGAGACAGGAAGTAACGCATCGTGAATCATGTTCACTTGGATTCGAGTGTCTTGGAGGCAACTGGCCGAGACTTGCTGGAGCTGCCAAGGCCGACTGGCTCGCAATTTCCAATGTTTGTATGGGCCTCGTTGGCTGCGTTCGGAACTTATTTCTGCATGTATGCCTTTCGCAAGCCGTTGTCCGTCGCAGAGTTCCAAGATCTTTCGGTGTCTGTATGGACGTTCAAGACGCTTGCCGTGACGTCGCAACTGGTTGGTTATGTGCTCGCCAAGTTGATTAGTATCAAGTATGCATCCGAAGTTGCTCCTCATCGTCGCGCGGTGTGGATTGTTGGTTTATTGTTGAGTGCCGAGTTGTCTCTTATCGGATTCGCGATCGTCCCAAGGCCATACAACTTGTTTTGTTTGATACTCAATGGTCTGCCGCTAGGCATGGTGTTTGGATTTGTGGTTGGCTTTCTGGAAGGCCGCCGCAGCACAGAGGCGATGGCGGCCATCCTTTGTACCAGCTTTATTCTGGCCGATGGCTTTACAAAGGCTTGTGGGAAGTGGCTATTGGTCAATGGTGTCAGCGAATTTTGGATGCCATCGGTCGTCGGGATGCTGTTTATGATGCCAGCGATGTTCTTTGTGTGGATGCTGACGCAGATCCCGCAGCCTAGCGAGCATGACAGGGCCGTGCGGTCGATTCGCAAGCCGATGACCGCCAGCGATCGCAGGCAGTTTTTCTGGAAGTACAGCGGAAGTCTGTTGCCGATCGTCATTATGTTTGTGCTGGTCACTGTATTGCGAAGCGTTCGGTCGGACTTTGCACCAGAGATTTGGCGAAGCTTGAAGGTGGAGACGACGCCTGCACTTTTCGGCATTACGGAGTTCTGGGTGGGGATGGCGGTGACGGTCTTTAATGGTGCTGCTGTGCTATGGGTCAGCAATCGAAGTGCCATAAGGTTTTCGATGCTATTGTGTGTTTTCGGCTTAGGGCTCGTGCTGATTTCAACAGGCCTAGCTCAATTCTCGATGATTAGTCCTTTAGTATTTATGATTTGTTTTGGGATTGGGCTTTACTTGCCGTATGTTGCAGTGCACACCACTATTTTCGAGCGGTTCATTGCGATTACCAAGGAGAGTAGCAATCTCGCCTATTTGATGTGCCTTGCGGATTTCGCAGGCTACCTCGGATACATCTTTGTCCTGTTAGGAAAAAGCTTCTTCACGCCCGGCTCGGATTTTTCGACGTTTCTTTGGCCACTGACATACATAGCGGGTAGTACCGCGTTGCTATGTACTGTCGCAGCATGGCTGCTTACCGATACTCGCGAGCCTACGCTCGCCACTTCATCAACTGCGCAAAAATAGCAAGGATTTACTATGGCAACGGACTATCTCAACCCCCAGCTTCCAACTGGGTTAACCCTGTTTTCGGCTCCGATTGTTCGCGCGACGGAAGCTTCTTTGGAAGGCTACGGCTCGATCATCCATCATGTTGATGAAGTTGAGATCGAGATCGTGCGGTGGCCTGCGGCGGGCTGGCGTCCTGTCGATGAAGACAGTGGAGATGAAGGTGGCGTGACTGAGGGAATCTTTGCCAGTAGCTGGGATGGCGACGTCCTATTTGGTTTCAATGCCGCAGTCGATGGTCAATACATCCTCGGCTACTCCCAGATGCCTAACGAGGCCCAGCGAGGGCATGATCAAACTCCAGAACGACTTATGCTGTGGCATGCAAACTATCATCCCGATGGCGGGCAACTTTTCTTTCCACTCGAGGTTCTTCGTGGAATTTAGTGGGTAGGTGCGTAGATTTGGCCGTTAGCGTATTCTTTGTCTATGAAAGAAGCAACTACTACTCACTATCATGCGTTACTTGGTTTGGACGACAACTGGAGCGTGCAATCGGTTGATTTTCGCCCTGCTGAGAAGGCCGTAGACATTCACATCAATCATACCGGAACAACTCTGCGTTGTCCTCGCTGTGATGCCGCCTGCTCACAAGCCGATCTTGCCCCTGAGCGAACTTGGAGGCATTTGGATACGATGCAATTTGTGACTCGCATCCACGCCTTGGTTCCCAGAAGCAAATGCTCTCAGTGCGGCGTGTTGACCATAGCGATTCCATGGGCCCAAAGGCACGGACGTTTTACGCTTATGTTTGAACAAGTTGCCATTGAAGTCATTCAAGCTTGCTCATCGCTCTCAGCGGCCGCTAAGCTACTGGGAATAGATTGGGCGGCAACTAATGGCATCATGCAGCGTGCGGTGGAGCGTGGGCTCCAACGCCGAAACATGGACGAAATTGAGCATGTTGGTATCGATGAAAAGAACTTTGGTAAAGGGCAGGATTACGTTTCGGTCTTGACCGACTTGGATCAGCACCGCGTGCTAGAAGTTGTTCCTCAGCGGACGCAGCAGTCTGCAGAAAAGCTATTAAAAACCTTGCCCGAACCACAAAGAGCGAAGATCAAAGCGGTTGCCGCTGATATGTGGAAGGCATTCCTAGCTGCCATCAGGGAAGTGTATCCAAACGCTGCTATTGTGCACGACAAATTCCACGTCAGTAAGTACCTTGGAGAAGCAGTTGATCTTGTCCGCCGCCAGGAGAGTCGATTGCTTGCCGAGAGAGGTGATGAGCGACTCAAGGGCACTAGGCAACTACTGCTATTTGCACGTGAGAAATTGTCGGAGGCGGATCGAAACTATCTCTACCAGTTGCAGCATTCGGACATCAAAACAGGTCGAGCATGGTCGCTTAAGGAGAATTTCAGGCACTTCTGGGAATGTACCGATCGAGACACTGCTGAGATGACGTTCGCTGGCTGGTACGGATGGGCCACACGCTGCCAAATCAAACCGATGGTGAAAGTCGCCAAGATGCTCAAGAGGCACTATGAGGGTCTTATGGCCTACATAGACCATCGAATAACCAACGCGATCAGCGAAGGCTTCAACAGTCGTATCCAATCCATCAAAAGTTCAGCTCGCGGATTTCGCAACTTCGACAACTACCGTACTCGGATCCTGTTCTTTTGCGGTAAACTCAACCTCGACTTGGAAATCCCTTAATCACTAAATTCCACGAAGAACCCCACTCGACAATCGCCCCTATCTCGTTCCACTAGCTTTGCCCGGAGACGACGTCGCCATTGAGGACTTCAAGTTCTTCCTTTTTCATGGTGACGAAGGTTGCTATATACATCCCAACGTTTGGCATGAAGGCGTCTTTGCGTTGTCTGGAAGGCAGCGTTTCATCGACCGTCAAGGAAGAGTCCACGCGCGTATATCGGTGAACTTTGCTAAAGAATTTGGCTGCTTGTTAAGTACAGATTTGACATCGATTCACTTAAGCGACTCTGACATTTAGATTCTATGTAGGTTTTCTTAATCAATACATCACCAAAACGTAATGAATTGAACCTTATAGCAAAAAGTCCATCTGGTATCTTCTTGACCAATCATCAACCTGCAATCTTTTAGGAAAATCTAATGGGTGTTTGGGCAAAGGCTATTTTCGTGACAACTTTGATGTTGTCGGTGTGTGGGTGCAACTCTGAACCGCCTCTGTACACGGTCACTGGTAAGGTAACTCTTGGTGGGAAATCGTACCCGCGACTGCTCGTCTACTTCCGCCGAACTGGAGTGCCTGCAACAAGGTTCAATATGGGCGTTGGGGAAACAGATAAAGATGGCAACTTGACATTGCGTAGTTCTGCTGGAAGTGGAATTGCGGAAGGTGAGTACTTGGTTTCATTTTCATGCATTCAGGCGGAAGGCCAAAAATTGGAAATTGATTTGGCAAAAGAAAAGGCTGACGACGATCGGTTTCTAAAAGTGGTCGAGTTAGTTCCCGAGAGATATTTGACTGACGAGACAAGTCAGGTGTCATTCGTCGTCAAGCCAGTCTCGAACAACGAATTTGTTTTCGACATTCCAGCGAAGTAGTCGCTGCGAGTCACCCTAGTTTTAAGCCTCGAAAGGATACAAGATTTATGCGTTCCAAAAATCACATTAAAAAACAGCGGGGTTTTACGCTCGTTGAATTGCTGGTAGTGATCATTATTATCGGAATACTTGCAGGGCTGTTATTGCCTGCAGTACAGAATGCGCGAGAGTCGGCCCGGAAGTCTAGTTGCGCGAGTAATATACGTCAATTAGGCTTGGCGACAATCCAATTCTCGACTGCTTATAAAGAGCAGTTGCCAATGTTAGGCGAAGCGGAAGAAGGCGGGCACTGGTCTGCATTTTTGCTGCCGTTTATCGAACAAAATGCAATTTTCTCTGGGCTACGATTCGGTTCTACTGATTGGGCTGCAGGAGTGGCGGTGACAAATCCAACGATGGAGTCAGCGTCGGCAGTGGAACGTCAGATCGCTGCTTGCGAAACCTATTTGCCATTCATGCATTGTCCGTCGACGAGGGCTCGCGAGCCTGTTTTTGATGCATCGACTTACACCCCACCTTGGTTTGTGGCAGCAAGGCAGCCTGCAAATTACTTGGCAGTAGTAACGGGCATTCAGCCGAATGATTGGAAACCCGACTTTGGATGGGGGCGTCCGAATAGGCCAACTTGGGGAGGCGGGAAAAGAACGCTGCACCACTCCGAGTTGGACGGTTTGTTTATTACGAGGCCCCGTGGCACTTCAGGGGTTGAGAATCGTCTAATACCCGGCGGTCCGGGGGGGGCTGTCAAGGCTGGCCAAGTTCTCGACGGATTTTCAAACACATTGATGTTCGGTGAAGCCGAACCAGATCCTGATTTGGCAATCGATTCAGCCCGGCAAGAAAATCCAAACACTGGTCGCAAGGACCATTGGGCTGTAGGCGGTGATGATTTCGATAACTGGGAAGGAACGGACTGGTCTGAGATGGGAGGATCGACAGCTGTACAAATCAACTATAAAAAGCCTACGACTCGATACTCTGACGCAAGTGCAGAGTGGGCTGCCTATGAAGTAAGCTTTGGCAGTATGCATGCTGGCGGAGCAAACTTCTGTTACGGTGACGGTTCTGTTCAGTTTATATCGGAGAACATTGAGCTAAAGATTTTTAGTGCGCTAGGAACACGAGCAGGACAAGAGTCGACACAGCGTCCGGACGTGCAATAAATCTCCAAGATTGAAGCTTACTGCCCCTACTGTAGAAATCTCGAAAAACCCTGTCTCACTAAACCTATCTCTAAAGATTGCAAAACAAGGTTCAGCTAATAAGTCAAATCTTTAGAGTGTCTCAAGAGCCCTATGGATATTTCATGGGGCTCTTTTCGTATGGAATTCTTTAATGAAGAGCTTTGAATTGAACTTCAGCTCACATTCACTGCATCCAGCGAATGCGGTACTCAGATCTGTTTTTCGTAGTTTTTGTAATTTAGTAAAAATGCGCCTTTGGATATTGATTGATTTTTATACTCTCTTCACGTCGTATTCATTGTTACAAACGATAGATCTTCACTTTCATTCGTATGATAAGCGAATGCATGAATCTTAGATTCGCATCTTTGAGTGGTGTTAATTTTGAAGAGCTTGGGAGGGGGGAGTTTGCTGGGTTTGTGGTCTTAGTTCTATTCACTTTGGTTAGAGGTTTTTATGACTTTTGATATTTTTAGTTTTCTGAAGGGACGAGCATGTTCCTACGCCGCTCTAAGCGTACTTGCAGTTGCGTTGGGCGGAGGTGCAGCGACTGCACAGTTGCAGACTGTTGCATTTGATGATTTCGAAGGCTTGACGATGAAGCCTTTTAGCGTGGCGAATGTTACTATTGGAGATGGTACTGACTGGACACGGGATATTCCGGGCTGGACAGTTTTTAATGCGCCGAACCATGTAGACAACACGCTTGTAACGCATGCCTATAACGGTTGGGCTGCCATGGACGTCAACTCTTGGATTCAAGAGCAAGGGATTCAGGCTGGACGCGATCGAATGAAGTTCGGTGTTGAGAATAACACCGCGTTGGTGGCCGATCCAGATGCTTGGGATGACTTTGCTCCATCGGGCAAGCCATCGCAAGGATATAACTCTTATGTTCAAAGAGTCTACGATGTTTCCGCTGCAAACCTATCGGCGTTGCAGTTGAGCTTCGATTGGGACTTTGTGGCCGAAGATCGCCAAATCGGCGTCGTCGATGTTTCGTTCGATGGCGGTGTAACTTGGCAGAATTTAGTCACAATTGCCTCGATTCTATGGCAGCAGGATCCTGTGTATGGTCCTTTTGCCGTTGCGAACAACACCCGCTACTCGACTAATCCACTTGGGTATACGGTTCAGCCGACAAAGAATTCGTTCGCGGCTGGTACTGATTTCACGCCGACGCACGGTGCGACAACCATGACGGTGCGATTTGGTTGTATTGAGTCCGGTAATGATTGGTGGTTCGCGGTCGACAATGTTGGTTTGACAGACGGTGCGAGCTTGAATGAATTCGAGGATTTTGAAGGTTTGGCGTTGTTGCCGTTTCCAGAGGGTGGTGTTGGGCAGCCACCAGGGGACGGGACTGACTACGCTGACGAGATTCCAAATTGGGTGGTCGATAACTCGCTTATGCTCACGGTAAGCGCGGAGAATGCCTTTCAAGGTTGGCGTGCATTAGATGTTCAATCCTGGATCAACCAGCAAGGTGGTCAGCAGCGATCTTTCTTTAACGAGCCGAGCATCTTCGGATTCAGAAATACCGTATTGGTCGCGGACTCCGATGCTCAGGATGACTTCGACGTTGATGTGTCAGATGGCCTTCAAGAATTCAATTCGTTTATCACTCGTACATATGATTTGACGAATTATGCCAATACAACTTTGAAGATCACGTTGGACTGGGAGTTCCGAGCTGAGAATCCTCAGCGAGGCTTCATCGATGTGTCTTTCGATGGCGGTCAAACTTGGACGATCCTGTTGGATCTCGATTCGTCAGATATTCCTGCGATGCGTACTGCCTACGCCGACTTCCTGTTCATTGATGGTAGTAACCCGCAGTTCGCGACGTTTAACGCTCCACAGTCATTCCAGTTTGGCGATGCTTTCAGTGCTTTGCCTGCTCAGAACAGCAATCAAATGACGCTTCGTATTGCGAAAGTCAATTCGGAAAACAACTGGTGGTTTGCTGTTGATAATATTCTTATCGAAGCTGAGCCGCAAAGTTTTGCTGTTGGTGACACAAATGGCGATAACGTATTTGACCTTGGGGATTTGGAAGGAGTCATCAATGCGATTGATGCTCTATTCACCGGTGATTCCAGCAATGTGAATTTTGATCCGTCGGTAATCCTTGATTATAACGCGGATGGCGTGTTTGATCTTGGGGATCTTGATGGAATTATTGCTGCCATCAATTTGCTGTTTGGCTAATTGTTTTGTTTACACGTTTTACAGATTTAGGATAAAAATTATGAGTATGAAAAGCGTTACTTTCGGTGCGTTTTTGTTTCTTGTGTTAGTCGGATTCCAAGTTCAAGGAAATGCTGCAATTATTTTCAGCACCAGCGATGTCAATGCTAGTGCTGGCAGTCAATTGCAGTTACAACCAGGGGATTCAGCCTCTTTGTATCTATGGGCATCGACGCGAACTGGACAGACACAGCGTGGAATCAATTTGCATTTGAATAGTTCCGACACGTCGGTTATTTCGGCGACATCGAACTTTGTCTATAATCCGGGCGGAACCCGTTGGACGAATACGTTCAATGGGACTTTGAATGGTCCAAATGCGATTTCGAATCTAGTGGCTGGAACAGGCGGCGTCGTTTTAATCGGCGCAACTGGTATATCAACTGGTGGCCTCGATAACTTTGTGCTTTTGAGTCGGCTAGACTTTACCGCGACAAACGAAGGGGTAACTACCCTTGGTGTGATCGCCAACGGTACTCAATCTGTTACGCCCACGAGCCCCGGTTTCGATGCAACCTATGGATCTGCGACCGTTTCCGTCACTGCAATCCCTGAGCCAGGTTCTGTGGCAGTTCTAGCAACGGTTGGTGCCGCTGGTGCGTATCTGCGTCGACGACGCAGCAAAACCAAGCAGTCGAATGTAGTTTGCGAATAGTCAACTACCTTTAGATTCCTTCATTTCTGCGAGAACTGCTTTTCGAAGCAGTTCTCGCTTTCTTTGGTAAAGCTTTAAACTTCAGGAGATTGTTTCAGTGCGTTCGCTATTCAAGTTGGTCGTCGTCAAAATTTGTCTGTGTCTGTTTTCCCTAACTCTGAATGCGCACGATGGCCCGGACCCAATCATGCACTGGAAGTTTGCAAACAAATTTATAAAGGAAAGTTCTGTTTCGGCCCGTCTTGGGCCTGATGCAAAGATTCAAAAGCCCTTTCGTGTCCTCAGCGACGAGTTTGGCGGCTCGCTCATGCTCCGAGGCGCGGGAGCAATGTGTGTTGTTTATGAACGACTAGAAAATCCAAGGTCAATACTTCCCGAAAAAGATCTGACAGTTACCGCTTGGCTATCAATTGATGAAGGTGAAGAGAATGGTGGGATTGTGTCTGCCCTGCAAGACAACGGCGATGCTGAGTCAGGTTGGCTATTGGGATACGACAATGAGGTATTCGTTTTTGGTCTAGCTTCCGAGGGTGCTAACGACGGGAATGGGATGCTGACCTATTTGAAGGGCAAAACTAAGTACGAAAAGGGCAAGGTATATCATGTTGCTGCGGTGTACGACGGCGCTACGATGGAACTCTATGTGAACGGGATTCTCGATGCAACTTCCAATGAACAGTCTGGAATTATCTACTATCCAGAATGGTCACCATTCGTATTGGGTGCATATCAGGATCGAAATGAGAGTTATTCGATGAAAGGTACGTTGCGCGAGATCGCTATTTACGATCGGGCGGCAAAAGCGGCTTGGGTTGTTCACGATTTCGAACATGGGAAACATCTAGTAGCGTTTTCTCCTACTAGCAATCAGGGGGGTGAACTTCATTTTGTTGTGAATCCCTATTTGCAATATGCAACACAGACACAAATTTCCGTTGCTTGGCAGCTTTCAGTCCCTGCGAAAGTAAATGTCTTCTACGGCGAGGATGCGAGCTGCGACTCATCTGTAGAGTGCACATCGAATGGCTTGATACAGAATGTGACGTTGACAAAGCTTAAACCTGAGACGCAGTACTTTTACAGAGTCGAAGCTAGCATTGGAGATCAGGGTTTTCTTGATTCGGATACGTCTACGTTTGTGACAGCCGTGCAAGAGTCGACCCCATTTGCTTTTGCAGTGATTGGTGATACTCAAGGCAACCCTGAAGTTGCCTCAAGGATTGCTGGCCATGCCTGGGCGCAGCGGCCTAGTTTCGCCTTGCATGCTGGAGACTTGGTGGATACTGGCAAGCGTAACACAGACTGGACGCAGCAATTCTTCCCAAGTATGAATGAGTTGATAAGAAGAGTTCCTTTTTATCCTGTGTTGGGTAATCACGAGCAAAATGCAGGCAACTATTTCGATTACATGGTTCTGCCTGATCCCGAGTACTACTATGATTTTCGATTTGGTAATTCACAGATCTTTATGATCGATTCCAATCGCAATGTGAATCCTGGCTCCGAGCAGTATGAATGGCTTGATAAAAAGCTTTCGGAATCGACTGCAACTTGGAAGTTCGTTTGTCACCATCACCCTCCTTACTCATCTGACGAGAACGACTATGGTGATTTATGGAAGTCGAATCAGTCGACACGGGGTGATACGCGAATACGTGAACTCGTTCCTCTTTATGAGAAGTATGCGGTCGATATAGTTTGGAATGGACACATCCATTCATATGAGCGGACTTGGCCCATTCGAGAAGGTGCCGCCGTACAAAAAGATTCGCCGATTTACGTCATAACCGGTGGCGGTGGCGGGGGGCTTGAAACAGCAGGTCCAATACGTCCGTTCTTCCAAAATAATGTCAAACGTGGGCATCATTTTGTGATGGTGTACATCAACGGAACAACCCTTGAATTCAAAGCATTTGATCTAGAGGGCAATCTGTTTGACACGACTCGGATCACCAAGCAGTAGTAGGAGCCTCTTTGCCATGCTGGAGTGCGGGGTTGATTTAAAGAAGAGGGATTCAATGCTTGTGCGTGTTTGCTCGGTTATAGTATTGTTCGTGCTGTCGATCACTGATGCTGCGGCGCAGTCCAGAAAAGCTATCGTGATTGGAATTGATGGACTAAGGCCGAGCGCATTAGAACGTACGTTTCAGCAAGGATTAGCTCCGAACTTGAAGTCACTTGCGGATTCCGGAACCTACTGTGTGGGTGCGGCCACTTCCGATTTGACATTCTCGGGTCCCAGTTGGTCAGACATACTGCTTGGTGTACATCGCGACCAGCATCGTGTAGCAACCAATAGCGTCTCGGGCAATGTGTTTACTGGATCGAACCAAGCTTCATTTCCTGATTTGCTTGCGATTGTAAAGGCTGCGCGTCCTAGCTTGCGTACTGCAAGATGGACCACATGGGCCCCGTTAGATCAGACGAAGTCTCCAGGGGGAACGGACTATAGCTTCTTTCGCCCTTATGATCGAAATGGCGACGCATTGGTAACGCAGAATGCGGTGACATTTTTTCAACAAGACAATGCCGATGTTAGCTTCTTTTATTTAGGCGATGTGGACATTGTTGGTCACAGTGTTGGATTCCATCCGCGAATTGGCAATTACTTAGCTGAAATTGAAGATACGGATCGATTGGTGGGCCAATTGCTGTCGTCGATTCGTTCGAGGTCTGGCTATATAAATGCGACAGAAGAGTGGTTGTTCATAGTTTGTACGGACCACGGCGGTAATCTCGGACGTAGTCACTCGGGAAATAGGCCATGGGATCGCGAAGTATTCATCATCGTCAGCGGCGGAAACAGTGTTGTGCAGAAGCATACATCTGGCTCTCACAACGTTGACATTGTTCCAACCGTTCTGCACCACTTGGACATCCCCGCCCCAAGTCATCTTGCCGGAAAAGTGCTTGGATTTGATAGCGTGAAGAATCAAGAAATTGAACTTGGTTTGAATCTCGTGGAAAACGGCGATGCGGAAGCCGACTATGGGTTTCCGACAAATGTATTCGATCAACGTGTTGCAGGCTGGAATGAGCATAGCGATGCCGATTTCGATGCAGAGACCAGTAGCCGCACGGGTGATCAATCGGTAACTGTTTTGCGCTACGGAGCGAGTAGTGGCGTCGAACTCCCGAGCATTGGTGGCGAAATTCAGGGTGTTGGCGAGAACTACTTCGGTGGGACGGTCGCAAATCAGTTCTGCTCAATGGAACAATGGATTGACTTAAGTTCGCTGGGCGAATTGATCGACGCCAATTTTGCTCAGGCAGAGATTTCCGCGTTGCTCGGAGGCGTTGGGAGTTTTGCAGATAGGGCATCATTCTCAGCGACTTTCTTTGACCGCGCGGGAAGATCGTTAGGAGAGCTAGGTGTTGGACCTGTGACAACACAGGAACGCAATTCTATGACTAGGTTTCTTTCACGGACTAAATCCGGGAGTATTCCACATGGCGCGCGAACAGCAAGACTTATGTTGAGCATGGTTGGTCCCAGAGCTTTAGCAGATAATCTCAACTTCTCCATTGTTGAAGGCGGTGCGACGACGTCGGTGGTAGCATTCGATGATTTTGAAGGACTGGCAATGAAGCCATATAGCGTCGCTCATCAGTTACCTGGTGATGTAAGCGATGGTACCGATTGGACGAGAGACATTCCTGGCTGGACTGTCAGCTATGGACCAATGCATATCAGTAATACTCCTGTGACACATGCATACAATGGCTGGGCAGCGATGGATGTAAACTCCTGGATTTGGCAGCAAGGTGTTCAGGAAGGACGCAACCGAATGAAGCTTGGCCGGGAGCGTAATATTGCGCTGGTTGCCGACCCTGATGCATGGGATGATTTTCCACCGTCGGGCAAGGGATCGCGATATCACTCTTACATACAGCGGACCTACGATATTACCGGTGCAAATTTAGCGGGCCTGCAGATCTCCTTTGATTGGGATGTCGTTACAGAGAACAGCCAAGTCTGCGTTGCGGAAGTATCTTTTGATGGTGGAGCCACATGGGATAGTTTAGTAACTGTTGCGTCGGATAATTGGTTCAACGATCCGGTTTACGGTCCTTTCGCTTGGGCCGATAACACTCGTTTTTCGACCAACCCTCTGAACTACGTTGTTCAGCCCACACAGAAAAACTTTCTTGCTGGAGTGGACTTCTTGCCCGCTCCGGGCGCGACCTCGATGATTCTGCGATTTGGCTGTATCTTTGCCGGAAACAATTGGTGGTTTGCCGTAGACAATGTCGCGGTCAATGACGGTGCTGCGTTCAGTGAGTTGGAAACTTTTGACGGCTTAGCTCTGCTGCCTTTTGCAGACGGTGGCGTCCCTGCTCTTGCGACACCAGCGCCAATTGGAGACGGAACCGACTACGCTGACGAAATTCCAAACTGGGTCATCGACAACTCGTTCATGCTTACAGTAAGCGCGGAAAATGCATTTCAGGGATGGCGAGCGCTAGATGTTCAATCTTGGATCAACCAGCAAGGTGGTCAAGGGAGATCATTTTTCAACGAGCCGAGCATCTTTGGCCTCCGGAACACGGTCCTGGTTGCTGATTCAGATGCTCACGATGACTTTGATGTCGAGGTTCCCGGAGGAACTGACGTGAAGGAGTTTAACTCATACATTAGTCGTACTTATGATTTGACAAACTACGCGAATACCACATTGAAGATTACATTTGACTGGGAGTTTCGTGCCGAAGACTCGCAACGCGGCTTTGTTGATGTCTCGTTTGATAATGGGCGCAGTTGGATAGTTTTGCTAGATCTCAACTCAGCAGATATTCCCTCGATGCGTACTGAGTTCGCAAATTATCTACTCGTTGACGGAAGCAGCCCTCTCTTTGCGACCTTCAATGCACCACAGCTTTTTCAATTTGGTGACGCGTTCAGTTCCTTGCCAGCACAGAATAGTAACCAGATGATATTGCGCATCGCTAAGATCAACGCGGAGAACAACTGGTGGTTCGCCATCGACAATATTCTCATCGAGGCGGAACCGCAAAGCTTTGCCATTGGTGATACAAACGGTGACAACGTTTTTGACCTTGGAGACTTAGAAGGGATAATCAATGCCATCGACGCACTTTTCACAGGCGACTTTAGCAATGTTCTTTTCGATCCTTCAAAAGCTCTAGATTACAATGCAGACAATATATTTGATCTTGGCGATCTTGACGGAATCATTGTTGCACTCGAAGCACTTTTCGATTAGTCCGATATCAAAATCGTAGGCATCGGAAACAACGCTGGAAATCAGCTGTCGGCTGCAATTCAAAAGCGTAGCATAAAAGGACGTCAAATTCTCAGGATCTTCATCAGTCGCTCATCAAGTGTTAAAGATACTTTTCTATGCTGATGGTCCAGTTGGAAGAGAGTTGGACTGCAAACGACTCTCCCTGTACGCTTTGAGTTAAGCATTTGCGAGATTCCATTGACGATTAACTGGACGGACACACGAAGTGTCTTTTTAAGCGACATTCACTTGGGATGGCGGTTTTCCAAGTCGGCCGCATTAATTGAACTACTCGGCCAAATGCAGCCAGAGTACCTATACCTAGTCGGTGATACATTCGAATGGTATCACAAGACAACTTCATCAGCCGATCAGGAAATCAAGTCATTTCTTTGGGCGCTGGATCGGTTGGCTACGAATGGGACAACCGTCTATTTCGTTCCCGGCAATCATGATATGGGTTTGGCGGATCAACGCACCTATCATGACTTTGAAGTACGCTCTAGCTATATTCATCATGCTGTTGACGGTACGAGTTACCTGATCATCCATGGCGATATCTTTGACCTCAGCTACGCCCATCACTGGACCCCTGCCGTTCATTTGGGCAGCTCTCTCTACCCGGCGCTATTGGCAATCGGCGCGTCTTTGGTGCAGATCGGTCTGCCACCGCCCAAAACGAATCGACACTGGTGCACGCAGTGGAAGCAGTTGAGCCGTCGCGCCAATCGGCATGTGGCCCAATATGAATCATTTATGGCCGAGCTGGCCCGTCGTCACGATTGTGGTGGAGTCATCTGCGGACACATCCACCGACCGGAAAACAGGGGCATTGGTGGCATCCATTACCTGAATTGCGGCGACTGGGTAGAGCATTTTTCGTTTGTCGCAGAACGAAGCGACGGGAAATTGGAAGTCCGTTTCATTGATTCAGCAGTCTCCTTCAACAGCACGCACAAACTGATCCGTCAGGCTACGTGACAACGACGCTGTTCATCCAACAAACCAAGGAATTGAAGTACTCATGGCAACAATTTTCTACAGTATGTGTGGCGAAGGAAGAGGCCATGCAACTCGCAGCCAAACCATTGTCGAGTTATTGCTGCCTGAACATGACTTCGTACTGCTGGCTGCTCGCGACGCCTACACGCAGCTATACCAGCGATACCAGGATCACCCGCAGGTCAGTGTGCGCAGGCTACCTGGTCTATTCTTCTCATATCGCAATCAGAAGGTCGACTACGCTAGATCCGTCATGGATACCTTGCCATACCTTGCTAAATTGACGTCCATGGTACGCTATGTCAGTGCAATGATCGAACGCGAGAAACCGACTCTGGCAATTACGGATTTTGAGCCTATCTTGCCTCGAGCCGCAAATCGTAATGGCGTGCCATGGATTTCGCTTGACCATCAGCACTTTCTGTCCACGTGCGATTTTCGTTCATTACCCTGGACCTATCGTTGGCGAGCGCTTTTCCTGCGTGCGTCTATCCCTCTATTTTATCGTGGTCAGATAGCCGAAGCTGTCAGTTCATTCTTTCATCTGCCCCTGCGATCAGGCGCAAAAGATGTCGAACAACTGGGGGTTCTGCTGCGAGCGAGCGTCTTGGCGGCCAAAGACTTAAGCCATGCCCGAAACCATATTTTGGTTTATGTGCGTCGACATGCCCCGGCCAACTTGATGTCGGTTCTCCGGAGTAGCGGTCGCCGATGCATCGTTTACGGCATGGGCAACCAGCCGCCAGTAGACAACATAGAATTTCAAGAACTGTCGGAACAGCGATTCGTCGAGGATCTGGCACGATGTGAATGCCTTGTTAGCACGGCCGGCAATCAGTTGATCGGAGAAGCGTTCTACTTGGGCAAACCGGTCTTAGCTTTGCCCGAACCAGGCAACTTTGAACAAAGTTTGAACGGGTGGCTAATAAGAAAATCGCAATGTGGATGGACTGTTCCATTCAGCTCGCTCACGCCCCACATCTTACAACAGTTCCTACTTGCCGCTCCCGGGTTTCGAAATCAGATGTCGCGCTTAGATTTCAATGGGAACCAGCATGCCATCGCGTTTATCAAGAATGTCCTGGAACAAGTGGGTGGCGTTCCCAGCGAGCGATCTGAAAACGAGTTTGCAGTACCAACGGTCACAGCATCACAGGAGCGATAGATCATCATGATAAAACAAGCGATTGGTAGACTTCCCGGAATACTCACCGACGCGGTAAGGGTGCGAGCTGGTCATGTTGTGCGACCTAGACTGCTAACATACACCGTCACCTTCCGCTGCAATGCACGCTGCATCATGTGCGACTCATGGAAGAAAACGGGTGAGGGGGATTTGACGCTTGACGAAGTTCAGCAAGTCTTCCGACAGTTGCCCGTTCTAGACGCAGTACGACTCACCGGTGGGGAACCGTTCGTGCGAGTGGACTTGCCTCAGATTTACGAACTGGCCATCGAGCATTTGCGGCCTATGGTCGTGCACATTACCACAAACGGTTTTCTAACCGATCGGATCATCAAGTTTTGTGAAACTCGCGATCAAACAAACTTGTTACAGTTAATGGTCAGTTTGGATGGTCTTGAACAGCATCATAATCGCATACGCGGAAGCTCTATTGCATGGAAATCTGCACTGGCAACTTTGGAAAGCCTAGCACCGCGGGCAAAGTCACTGAATCTTGATCTGGTTGTCAATCAAACAATTGTAGACCGGGATGGAATCGAGCAATACAAGCTGCTTCGTGACACCCTGAAGCCGATGAATGTCAGGCATCAGGCTGTCTTAGCCTACGACGCCAGCGCAACCTACAGCCTCGAAAGTGGTCTTGATCTTGCGCCTCGCGAGTTCGGTCAGTTCACAACCTTTGGCGTGTTTGACCAGGCGGACTACCAAGAGCTATTCCAAGAGATGGAAAGAGACATTCAGCAGTTTGCAATGACCGCTCAGTCTGCAAAAAGGTACTACTTGAAGGGGATTAAACAGCGGGTACTAGCTCATAGTGAAAATCAAAAGCTACTCAATCCCCCCTGCACTGCCTTGCGGTCACATCTTCGAATATTTCCTAATGGTGATGTTCCAACTTGCCAATTCAATAGTCATATTGTCGGCAACTTGCGCAGCCAAACGTTTCAAGAGATTTGGGCTTCGCATCAGACCGCTACTCAACGCAAGTGGGTTGCCAACTGCAAAGGCTGTTGGGCAGAATGCGAAGTGGTACCCAATGCCGTTTACAGTCTGGATCTTATACGGGCTGCGTTGTAACCGTTGTGCGTTGGTCCTGCAAGCAGGCACGCAACGTATTCTAGTGGTTTCGTTGCAACCCGCCTTCTTGAGTTCTATACCGCGCGGGTTAGCGTTCGCTCGACTGCAGTGTCAGCTTGCCAACAACTTCACCGATGATATGACGCTCGGATTCATCGACAACGAACGGTCCAAGCACCTTGTCAAAGGTGAACAGCGCTAACGTGTCTGCATCGGCCACATAATTTAAGTCGGGCGTGAAATCCGTTGTGTAACGCGGCAACCTTGAAAATCGAACGTTATCGATTTGTCCTTTGAAAAATCGATTGGGTTGATCGTTCTTGTCAGGATCGGCCCCAATGAATGTAGATAGCGAATTCTGCACACGAGTGCCAGCAGCGGGCAGGCTTGCAACGGAATTTCCATTGACGAACAAAGTTGCAGTTGTTCCATCAAAGCAACCTGCCAGATGCGTCCACGCATCTTTGGCAATAGCTTCTGGTGCCTTTACAAGCACATAGCGATGGTTACCGTTTTCCTGAATGCGAATGTCAAACTGCGGTTTGCCAGAGTTCACGGTGATCGCAAACTCAGAGTTCTGAGTTTTTGCAATAACTGCTTGTGGCCCTGTTTGGTCTGTTTGTCGGATCCAGGCTTCCACGGTGAATGGGCCGTCAGGGATGCTGAGGCTAGCGGGGCTAACTTTGATGCAACTCGATTCATCCTCAAAAATAGCGTACTTGTTTTGGGTGGCTTTACCTAGTTCAGCTATCGTTTCTGCACCAACTCGCATCGGGATTGAACTTTCGGTCGGTGGCAGTTGGACGCGTGTGGTATCGGCAAGATAGTCACCTGAAACGCGCACTGTGGGCATTGAGAAGTTGTCCCAGTCGGTTTCGAGCGCAGCCCAAATCCGAAAGCTGGTCATTTGTGTGTCACCTGGCTCAAGATAAACGTGTTGGTGATCTGGGTAGGCACGCCAGCCTTCCGACAGGCGAGTCAGTTCTACGGTCAACTCCAATGGCTTGCTTGACGCATTCTTGAATTCAAAAGTGCACTGATTTGGCTTGGCTGACTCCTGCATTAAAGGGAAGGCTTCCAGCGTTCGAGTTGGTTTAGCTGAATTCTTTGCCAATGCCAAATCAGCCGTAAATTCAGGCGTGAAAGTCCGCGGGTCGATGACGGCACCCACGGGAATGGTGGCTACATGAAATGCGTCATCGCGAACGGTGACCACGTTGTAATGATGCAAGAAACCCGCGGCGGGAAAGTCAGCTTCCAAGTTTCCACCGGTGGTCGCTAGCGTGAAGTATTCGATTCCATCACGAGCTCCGTCGTAGCGCATGTGGTGGATATGGCCAGCAAACACGGCCGATACATTGCCGGCTGAAGCGAGCAGGTTATGTACGGTATCCCAATTGCTCCCAGAATATCCACCGCCGATCCAACGCGGATGGTGCAAGAACAGAAAAACATGCTTCATGTCTTTGCATTCGATTAACGCTTTGGCAAGGAAGTCCAGTTGAGCCTCGCTCATTTGCTGCAGTCGTCCTTCATTAAAACCTTTCTCTCCGGTTTCAGGGTCGCCTTCGTCCGAATACAGCACGATAAATCCTGCATTCTTATGTTTAAAGGAGTACCACAGGGGACCAAAATGGGTTTCGTAGTTGGACTCATGCTGGTTGCGCGGTTTGTTCGCATCGTTGCGTTCCCAATATACGTCATGATTGCCTGCGACTGGGTACCAAGGCATGTGAAGTCCCTTCATGATGCCAATAAACTCGTCTTTCTCTTCCAGCCATTTGGGCGTCTGGTTGTAGCCTTGGATCAAATCGCCGACGGTCATTACGAGGTCAGGGGCTAGCAAGTTTGTATCGATGACCGCTTGTCGTAAGTACTTAAGCCCTTCAGGTATGCCGGACGTGCGATCGCCGTAGACTACAAAGTGGAACACGCCGTCTTCTTTTGGCAAAGCAAGCAACTTTGCTTGAGAGCGAGTTGAGAAGACTTCGCGATGGTCGTGTTTCGAAGACTGCTGGGCATGGCTAGTTCCTGAAAGCACGAGTGCTACAAGTAATCCGCAAAACCAAAATGCAGATGGTTGGGATGGTATGCAAGGATTGGCCATGGGGAAGCTCCTGTGGGGTGGGGTGATCGATTGGACTCGCGATGAAAAAGCAAACCATAGTTAGATTATCGCCTCGAATCATGATCATCAAGGAAATCAAGAAGCCAATGGGTAGATTTGATGAAATGCCGATGAAGATTCGAGTCTGGATCGTTGGCAATATGAAAGCTTTATGAAGAAAGCCTAGTTCGCATTTACACTTGCTGTCATTCGCTTACAACTCGCGGCTTCGTTCGGGCACGACTCAGCGCATGCGTGTTGAATCGCCCCAGCGTCGTCATTATCGATTGTGTCCCTGAATCAGGGATACGATGCACATTCCCAAGTTGCTAAGCCAAAAGGAACAACTATGAAGCGAAATGGATTTACTCTGGTCGAATTGCTGGTGGTCATCATCATCATTGGCATTCTAGTAGCTTTACTGTTGCCAGCAGTACAACAAGCTCGCGAAGCAGCAAGGCTTGCACAATGCAAAAGCGGTATTCGGCAGGTCGGTCTAGCCGCACTCGAGTATGAAGCGGCTCACAAAAAATACCCTCCCGGGTGGACAACCCATGGCGCTTTGTGGAGTGCGGCTCTGTTGCCATTTGCTGAGCAATCTGCGGTATTCAATACGCTGCGTTTTGTCGAGCAAGGCCTTGGGAATTGGGACAATATCAATAGTCCAAATTACGCAGCGTGCCAGACTGAACTGTCCTTCATGCGATGCCCCAGTGTCCCAGGTGAAAAGTTTTACACTTATAACGGAATCCAAGATCGATTTGCAGTCAGTTATCGTGGTGTTGGGGCATCTGACGTATCATCGGACGATAACAGCACGCGGCCAATTCCGGGGACCAAATCGTTCGAGGCCAAAGAATTGAATGGGATGTTCTACGGATGTAGTGAGATTCGCAACAGCGATATCCTCGACGGAACGAGCAACACGTTTATGTTTGGAGAGTCACGACTGGACCCTCGTTTTGTAAAAGACGGACAGGGGATGGATTTTTGGGCGATTGGTTCACCCCAAATCGACCCATGCCGATGTGATGGTGGCACGGGCGGTACGGAGTTTACCGAAGCTGCAGGTAGTACCTTAGTAAAGCCGAATATTGCTGTGAACGAGCCAGCAACCAATGGGTATTTGATGGAGGTCGCGTTCGGAAGTTGGCACGTTGGCGGAACAGCCTTTGTATTGGCCGACGGATCAACTCACTTTGTTAGTGATAGTGTCGATCTCAAGGCCTACCAAGAGATGGGAACACGTGCCGGGCAAGAAAAGCCGAAGATCAAGTTCTGATTCTAGGTAAGCAGCACTGTATTGGTAATTATTTCGTTCCTAGAACCGGCGGTTATTAATGTTATTATTTAATTTGAATTGGAAGCTATGCCTGTCTTCGGTGAAGGCAACTTTGTTGCTCACCGCTTTAGGGTTGTTGGTTGGTTGCTCTGTTGCTTCGCAACCGAAGTATGGCAAGCTAGGTTTGGTGAATGTCTCGGGCAGGGTTACGCTGGACGGCTCACCGCTGACCAATGCCACTATCGAATTCGTAAATGAAGAAGATCAGACCTTCTCTTTCGGTGCGCTTGATTCCAACGGAAATTATTCATTGATGTTCGATTCCAGGGTCAAGGGTATTATCCCAGGGGAGAAAGCAATCCGCGTTCGTCCTGGTCAACCGGCAGGGATGAGCGAAATGCAGTTAGAAGAAGTGGGTGATGCGGAAGACCCAGATGAAGAGCCTGTAACAGGCGCAAAGATTCCAAGTTGTTACAAGCAGATTGGAAAGCTCAAAGCGAACGTTTCGGGTTCAACTTCGTCTATGAATTTTGATCTCAAGTCGGACTGCTCAACGGGTGGGCCGCAATAGGTAAGAAATGACCTAGCGCTGGCTAACAATTCCATTCATGCATCAAGGGCTTAATGCAATTTCCAAGACCTGCGAAGCCGCTGTGTTCTTAGGCGCTGGGAAGCCCTTGCAACTCCAGCGATTTCAATTGCCGGAGCCGCGGGAAGGTGAGGTGCTTGTGCGGGTCGAATGCTGTACGCTGTGCGGCAGCGATTTGCATACGATTCTTGGCCGACGCATCGAGCCAACGCCGACGATTTTGGGGCATGAGGCGGTTGGCGCGATTGTCGCGTTGGGCTCTTCAGGTATCAAGGATTTTCAAGGGCATGAGCTATCGCGTGGTGATCGGATTACATGGTCAAACTGCGTCTCCTGTGGGCAATGTAAGAATTGCGGCAACGATCTTCCGCAAAAATGTGAAGGGCTTCAAAAGTATGGGCATTCGATTGCCGAAGGTCGATACGCTCTGAGCGGTGGGTTCGCGGAATACATCTTGCTGCGACAGAGAACTGCCATGGTTAAACTAGATACTCAGGTCCCATTGGAGGTTGTTAGTCCTGTCAGTTGTTCGACAGCGACGGTTATGGCCGCGTACCAACGACTTCGGGCCGTTGAAAAGAAGCGAGTCCTAGTCTTAGGAGCGGGGATGCTTGGCCTAACTGCGGCCATGGTTGCAGTGTCGCAGAAAGCAGCATCGATTACTGTTGTAGATCCAGATAGCCAGCGTCGTGAAGCTGCTGCCAGAATTTCCGGTGTACGGACGATTGAGTTTTCGACGCTTGTCGATGAGCTTGCCGCGAGTGCCTGCGATACCGAAAGATATGACTCTGTTATCGAAGTGACTGGAGCTTCAGAGGCAGTTCAGATGGCGCTGCACAGCGGTTGCGACGGGGCATCGATCGCTTTATTGGGCGCCGTTGCACCGACTAATTCTATTGCCGTCGATCCGCAAAAGATAACTCGAAAATGCCTTTCTATTTTTGGTGTTCACAACTACACACCACAAAACCTAATGGATGCGGTCAAGTTCGTTTCGACCTCTGCAAGTGTTTATCATCTGTTGGGCATGGTTAACAAGACATATATGCTCAGTGAGATAAACCAAGCTATCAAGTATGCAATTGATCAGCGGCCGCTGCGGGTAGCCATACGCCCAGATTCAAATCTTTATCACATCTAAGCTTGCTCTTCATCAATAGTTAACCTGCGGAGACTTTAATGCTCCCTCATTACTGGTGCAACCAGCAGGAACAGACTGTTCGGTTTGTTGCTTAAAGGTACTAACGTTTGGGGGATAGTATGAATTTATTGAGGAAGCTAGGTTTCCATAGCTTGTCGTTGATGGGCAAACGACGGCGGAATCAAAGCGGTGTTTCAAGGAAGGATAGTGATCGTACTTTAAAGATCGAAAGCTTGGAAAACCGCCGCGTCCTTGCGGCTGCGATCTTGAACGAAATCAGTGTCGATCCGAGCGGTGGAGATCAACCTTTTGAATACGTCGAGATTAAGGGGATTCCTGGAGCTCAAGCAAGCGACATCTATTTTGTATCGATCGAAGGCGATGCAGGTGTGCAAGGGCTGGCTGATTTGGTCTTTAATCTGAGCAATGTTTCGTTTGGAAGCAACGGTTTAATTGCCATCGTAGCGGATGCCGTTGGTCACTCGGCTCGATTCGATCCAGCGACCAGTTTGTTCGCTACGGAGGCGTTTAACTCTGGAACATCACAAACTCTGGAAAACGGTACCAATAGTTTTGCACTCGTCTACAGTCCGCTAACGCCGATTGTTCAGGGAAGTAACCTCGATCCAGATCGCGACGGCAATATCGATTTGCCAGCAGGAGCAGTCCTGTTGGATTCGATCGGATTTACTGACGGTGGAGCTGGGGATTTAGTGTATGGTCCACTTTTGGCATTGAGTGGAACGGCGCGTCCTGGTGCCGCAACTCGCTTTCTAAACGACAACCGGCCATTGGAAGCTTCTGCCTGGTACTACGGTGTAATGGCAGCTCCAAACTCATCGGTGACATATGCCGCAGCTAGAAGTGCGAATTTTCCGGAAGGTGGTGAGTTGACTCCAGCGTCGGCTAACGTTCCTGGAAGTAACACAGCGCCTATTGCAGTTGCTGATGTTTATTCGGTTGAGCCCGGCGAGAGTCTGGTTGTTTCGGCTGGAGCAGGTGTTTTGTCGAATGATTCCGATCCAGATGGCATCAACTCCATTCTGTCGGCGCGTTTGGTGTCTGGGCCAGTGCTTGGATCGTTAACCTTTAATGCTGATGGTTCGTTTGTCTATGTAAGTAACGGCACGCTCGGCACGGATAGTTTCGTTTATGAAGCGACCGATCTTGCGTTGTTCAGCAATAGCGTTGTGGTGACGATTAATGTCGAGCCCAATACAAACGTTGCGCCTGAACTCACGTTGCCGATGGGGCCGTTTGCATTCACGGAAAATGGAATGCCGGTCTCGATTTCGATGGGCGCTGTTTTAAGTGACGTCGATTCTAGCGATTTCTCGAACGGATTTGTATCTGTGGCCATTGCGAGCAACGGTTCTTTGGAAGACATCCTGTCGATCGAGTCGCAAGGAGTTGGTAGTGGTCAGATCTCCGTGTCTGGTTCTGTAGTACAGTATGAAGGCGTGAGCATTGGAAGCTGGTCGGGTGGAGTTGCTGGAGCTCCTTTGGTGGTGCTTCTGAACCTCAATGCAACCGTGCCTGCAGTGCAAGCGTTGGTACAAAGCGTTCAGTTCTCAAACAGCTCCGAGGCTCCAACTAGTCTGACACGCGACGTCGCATTCGTGGTCAACGATGGTGACGGCGGTCAGACATCGCCACAGGTGGTCGAAGTGAGTGTCATCCCTGTGAATGATGCGCCCGTATTGTCGATGACCAAATCGCTTGCCTACTACAGTGTTGGCGGCGGACCAGTGACATTAGACGGTCTTGTCAGCATGGTGGATGTGGATTCGCCAGACTTTAATAATGGGACACTGACGGTCAGTATTGCCGGTGGCGTACATAGTTCGGATCAGTTATTCATTCGAAGCTACGGAGTTGGCCCGGGGCAACTGAGCGTAGCTGGTAACGTTATTAGTTTTGAAGGCGTCGCTGTAGGATCCTTCATTGGTGGAACCGCTGGCTCGCCGCTAGTAGTGACCTTCAACAGTTCGGCAGACGATCCGGCTGTTGAGGCGGTACTAAGGGCAGTCTCGTTCGATACGTCTGACTCGCGTGTGCAGCCTGCGGACCGAGTGGTCAGTTACGATCTGACCGACGGGGATGGCGGAGCGGCGGGAGCTTCGATTTTGCTTAGGCAATCTTTGGCTCGACGATTTGCCTTCCAAGAAGGCGTCGACAGCGGGCAAGGCGTTCTGTATGCAGGCGCCGCGGATGTTCAATTGGCTGAGAACCAGCCTAATACTCCGCTGCCTGCTGGCAACTCGCCAATTTTAGAGGGGCTGTTGGTCGACTACGACAACGGTACGGCAAATTCTCAAGTTTTGCTTCAGTTCGCAGATCTCTTTGGAAATGGGCCGGGACAAATCCCGGCTGGCGCTCAAATCGCATCGGCTCGGCTCGTGCTCGATACTTTGAATCCTGGTGATGGAGGAACCTTTCATCGCTTGCTAACTCCTTTTGACGCCAGCAACGACACGTGGAATAGTTTCGGTAGCGGAGCATCGCCACGAAACTTTTTGCCAGGTGTTCAAGCTGACGACGTTGAGGCGCGAGCTGCATTCGATTCCCAGATTGGCGTGGCCGCTGGCAACAGCGATACTCGCGTCGGCCCCACAATTGTCGGAGTTACTCAAGACATTCAAGCCTGGGCCAATGGTGAAGCTAACTTTGGCTGGATGATTCAAGGTTGGTTTAGCAGGACCGACGGATGGGGTTTCAGTTCTTCTGAAGCGGCTAATCCTGCGGCTAGACCAAGGTTAGAGATTGACTGGATTCCTGCCGGTGTTGCAGCTTCTAGCTTTAGAAACGGAGTCAATGATTACGAAGGAACTCGCGATACTGCCATCTTGGAGGCTAATCCAGATGGCGGTAGCCCGACAGCCGCGAACATCTTCGTTGATACCAACGATATTGGGTCTAGCAATAACTCTCAAGTGCTTCTCAAATTCGAGTCCATCGTAGGAGGTTTCGGAAGTCAGATTCCGGCTGGAGCCCTGATCCATGCGGCTTACTTGGATTTAGCAAGTACGGCAAGCAACGCACAAGGGGATGGTGGAAGTTTCCATCGCTTGTTGAATGACTGGGATGCTGAAACGGCCACTTGGAATAGTTTCGGTGACGGAGTTCAAGCTGACGATGTAGAAGCACGAACAGCAGCGACTGCTTTAGCCGGTAGCAACGATCTAGCAGCTCGGCGCAAGCAGGAAGCGGGCTTCAATTCCTTTGATGTAACGAGTGACGTTCAGGCGTGGGTGACTGGCACTGCAGGCAATTTTGGATGGGCCATTATTCCTTATCCAAACATTGTGGAGACCAATACGAGTTTCGCAGACGGATGGGGTATTCAGACTTCAGAAGCCACCGACGTCGCATTCCGTCCGCAACTGCGAGTGTTCTATACGTTGCCCGGTGTGACTGTAGATGCTGCTCCTGGACTGGAAACGACAGAAGCTGGTGGTACAGCGCAGTTCTCGGTCGTACTAGATACACCTCCTGCGGACGTTGTGACCATTGGCGTTAGCTCCAGTGACACTACGGAAGGCACTGTATCGATTAGTACTTTAGTCTTCACGCCAGAGAACTGGGATGTGCCTCAGATCGTCACCATCTCGGGCGTCGATGACGCAGTCGTGGATGGCAACGTCGCTTATCAGATTTTGTTCTCTGCGGCCGTTAGTAACGATTCTGTCTACAACGGGCTGGTCATCGGTGCGATCGATGTCGTGAATAACGATGACGACAGCACATCGGCGACCCCAGCCACGGTCACCGGTGTGACTTTTGGCGATGGAACCATCCAACGTTCCATGGTTAAGTCGATTCGCGTGGACTTCAGTGATGTGGTGACGGCGGATACCGGTGCATTTGTACTTGAGCGTCGAGTCGGTGGGGTGTTCCAACCGATTCCTGCGTCCGAGTTAGCGATTAGCTTCACGGATATCGGTACGCCAACGCAGTCGCAGTTCTTGCTGACGTTCTCAGGTTCGACGGTAATCGGAGGGTCGCTGGCTGACGGCAACTATCGACTCACCATCCTTGCTGATCGCGTTAGGTCTAACGGTCTCGATCTTGACGGCGACAACAACGGATCTGCTGGCGGCAACTTTGTTCGTGGGAATGATTCCACGGACAACTTCTTCCGCTTGTTCGGAGATTTTAACGGAACTGGCACAGTCAACGCCATTGACATCAATGCCTTCCGAGGCGCTGTGGGGACAACCAATCCTGTTTTTGACTTCAATTCAGTTCAGGGCGTTAATGCTATTGACTTGAATGCTTTCCGAGCCCGTGTGGGACAATCAAGAAACTTTTAATTAACCAGTTTTCTATTTTAAGGTGCGTTTTATGAAAAAGATTGTTTTTGGAGTTTTTGCTGCAATTTCGAGCATGTTGTCTATGCAGCAAGCTGATGCAGCCATCATTGTAAGTGTCCAAGTGGCCCCAGGTTCGTCAACGATAGTTGCCAATAACGGTGATGCAATTACTGCTGACGTATTCATGGAATTGACGGGCTCTAGTGACGTCGCGGTTTACAACTTTGGTATTCAGTACGATGCAAGCGAACTGACATTCGTTTCTCGCCAAGAGTTCCAATTTGGAAATCTTGATTTTCAGAACCCGGTGAATCCTCCAGGAAGCGCTGGTCTTGTAATCAATATTGATGGTGCAACCTTCGCACCCCTCGGGACGTTCGCTCCTTTTGGACCAGTTCGTGTTGCAAGCTTGGTTTTCACCGCGAACAATCCGATTGGCGATTCATCTGACATCGACATTCTCCCTGGGATCTTCGATCCTGGAGCGGATGCGTTCTTCGCGAGCGATTTCAGCGAGGTTACGAACACTGTCACGTTTGTCGGTGCAAGCGTAACGGCAGTACCAGAGCCAAGCTCAATGGTGGCTCTTGCTTCTGTGGCTGGCGTTGGCGCTTACTTACGTCGTCGTCAAAAAAATAAAGTTGCCAACTCACAACAAGCTTAGCATCTAGCGGCAACTTTTCTCTTCTCGGAAAGCCGAGGGCACTTTCATGCAAAGTGCTCTCGGTCTTTTCGTTTTTCAATACACCTTTCAATTCAGAACAACTTGTCGCATGCAGCGAAAGAAACTATCGATCGAGAAACTAGAAGCCCGCGAGTATTTTGCAGCGGATCCTTTCACGATCGCAGTTCTGCCTGACACGCAATTCTACGCGCAGTCGTTTCCGCAGAACTTTAATGCACAGACGCAATGGATCGTAAACAATCGCATTCAAGAGAACATCGCATTTGTGTCACACTTGGGTGATATCGTGCAAAGCGGTGAGTCGGGTACGACTCGAAATCTCTTGCAGTGGCAACGCGCTGACGCTGCCATGGATCTGCTCGATGGCAATCTGACATCAAACCCTGATGGCTTAGTCCCCTACTCTGCTGCACTAGGCAATCATGACTATCGTGTCGTATCCGATAAACTGAGTGGCTCAAGTCGATATAACGAGTTCTTTGGTGCCGGACGTTATCAAGGAAGAAGTTGGTATATTGAAGATTCCAATCGCACTGGCGCGCATGCTCAAATTTTTGAAGCCGGCGGGTACCAATTTCTTCATTTGACTGTCCAGTACGAACCGCTGGATTCAGATCTCGCGTGGGCTCAATCCATGATTGATCGGTTTTCCGGATTGCCAACCATCCTGACAACCCATTCGTATCTGCATCCGACCAACCAGCGGCGACAGGCAAGTATTACCGGCAACTCCTCTGGGACCCCCAACCCAGGCAACGCAGGTGAAGATGTCTTTCACAAGTTTGTATTTCAGAATCCGCAAATCATGCTTGTCATGAACGGTCATTTTCTTGGCGAGTTTCATCAAGTTTCCAAGAATGTCGCTGGTGAAGATGTAATTGAGATGGTCGCGGACTATCAAGGGCGAGCCAATGGCGGCGATGGATGGATGCGTCTATTGCAATTTAATACTGACGAAGGCCGCATCGATTTTTCAACTTATTCTCCAGTTTTAGACGCCTACGAGTTAGACAGCGACAGCGCATTCTCGATTCCAGTGGACTTTGTTGGGAGGTTTGGTTTGCCTCGGCTCGAGGCACTTCATACATTCAGCTATCAAGATGGGCGTGTGGTGGACGGCGTGATTTATGGTTCAACCAAAGACACGCAGTTACGGCAATCCAACCCAACCACCAGCTATGGCAGTTTATCGACAACGTTGCTGGTCGATGCGGCCTCACCAGGGCAAGCCAATGCCAGCCACTCTTTACTCGCTTTTGAAAGTATCATTGGTGTTGGTTCAGCCCAGATTCCGCTGGGCAGTCAGATCGTAAGTGCATCGCTGTTGCTTGATTCCGTCAATCCGGGCAACGGCGGTTCGCTGCATCGCATGCAGCGAAACTGGACTGAGAGCGACACTTGGAACACGTTGGTTGCTGGAGTAATCGCTAATGGCATTGAAGCTAGCAGTGAATACTTTGCAAGTGTTGGGTCAAGCCAATTGATGGTTGTGCCGACGCAAGCCTCGTTTGCAATCGATGTCACGACCGATCTTCAAGCATGGGCCAATGGAGAAGCAAACTTCGGTTGGGCTTTCTTGCCGTGGGACAACGGCACTGATGGCTGGAGTTTTAGTCCATCGGAAGCCGCGTCGCTTTATCGACGTCCGCAATTAGTAGTTCACTGGCTACCACCGGCGGTTTCAAACGATCGTCCCACACTGATCGGCGCGTCCGGTGAATTCGAGTTCATTGAAGATGGCCCAGCCATCGGTCCGTTCGCTCAAGTTCAACTGCAAGCGAATCAGAACAGTGGTGGCCGAATCGAAGTCAATATTAATGCACATGCTGATCGAGACGATCGCTTGTTTTTGGCAGAGACGGAGTTTGATGGAAAGCTGCTGCGCCAGCAAGGTAATGCCATTTATCTTGGCGAGGAAGTCATCGGGGTTGCCGGAGGTGGGCGCGGGCACGTGCCTTTCGGTATTCAGTTGAACTCAAGCGTGAGTCATGATTTGATAACGTCGCTTATTCAGAACATTCGTTACCAAAACCAATCCGATGTTCCTAGTTCATCGACTAAGTCCCTTGAGCTTCGCTTCACCAGCGACCTTGGCGTCACCAGTAACACCCGGCTGAGCACTATTCGCCTCATACCTACCGATGATCCACCGGAATTAAAGATTAGTCGGTCGATTGCATACTACGCTGCCCAGGGAGATGCGATCGCATTGGACCCTAATATGATTTTGACCGATATTGACTCAAGCCATTTGGATGGCGGTAGAATCTTAGTGCGACTGGCTGACCCAGCTCACCCAAGCGATCGATTAGTGGTACTAGCGATGGGTTCCCAAACGCTAGGGCTCAACGTTACCGGAAATCAATTGCTCTACGACGGTGCGCCCTTTGGAGTAATATCGGACGCAAATAGTGGTATGGAGATCACTATCGATCTATCGCAGAATGCGACTTTGTTAATCGTGAGTCGACTCTTGCAAGCGATCACGTTTCAAACACAAGACGCACGGTTACTGCCTGAAAGTCGTACGGTCGAATTTATAGTCAATGATTCACAAGGGGGGGCGACAACAGCAAGTATAACCGTTCTACAATCGCAGGTCCGTCGACATGTGTATCAGAACGGGTTGAATACTGGAAGTGGAACGTATCAGTCCACCGTAGATGTGCAGATCTCTCAAGCTGCACCTAATCAGAACTTTGGCTCGGGGGCCAGAGATGGATCATTGTTCGTCGATTTTGATTCGGCAGGAGCCAACACGCAAGCATTGCTACGATTTGATTCGCTGTTTGGGGACTCATTCGCACAGATTCCTTTAGGATCAACAATCGTTTCTGCGAGGCTGATCTTAAGCACGACAGATGCTGGCGATGGGGCGAGCATTCATCGAATGAAGTCTGAATGGGCAGATACGGCTACATGGAATAGTTTCGGCACCCGCGGCCGTTGGAATAACATCGGGGGCGTGCAGGCCGACGGTGTGGAAGCGGAGCAGATTTACAATGCTCAAGTGGGCACCTTGTTCGGCAATGGAGATCCAGACCTCGGTGTTACATCTATTGGGGTTACCAGCGATCTGCAAGCTTGGTCGGATGGCATTGCGAATCATGGTTGGCTTTTCAAAGGCTGGGATGGTTTCACGAACGGTTGGGCGTTTGCGTCGGCTGAGTTCAACCAAGTAGAAATGCGACCTCGTTTAGAAGTAGACTGGATTCCGTCCACTGTTTTGTCCCAATCGTTTCGCAATGGTGAAAACGGGTACTCCAATACACGCGACACCCAACTGCGTCAGGACAGTCCGTCTACATCACATGCAACAACAGCGACTTTATTTAGCGACTATAACAGTCCCGATCCAGCGAATTCTTCCAACCGTTTGAATGATCAAGCCCAGGTCCTCGTCAAATTCGAAGAGATCTTTGGCGACGGCTTACATCAAGTTCCTGCAGGCTCAATTATCCATGCTGCGACACTAACGCTGGCAAGCAATACGAGCAATGCGCCTGGCCATGGCGGGATGATCTTTGCTGCTCGTCGTTCTTGGACTGATTCCGCGACTTGGGATTCGATGGCTGGTGGGATAGGCAATGCGGCTTTTGAACTAGCCGCGACACCGACTGCCCTAGCCGGAAACGCGGAATTATCGAAGAAGGTTGGTGGCGGATGGAATGACTTTGACGTGACTGCAGACGTCCAAGCGTGGGTACGTAACGAATGGGATAATCAAGGCTGGGCGGTGATCCCTTGGCTAAACGGTACGGATGGCTGGGGCATACAATCGTCGGAATCTGCCATACTGCGAGAACGTCCACAATTGCGTGTGTACTTTACCGAACCGAGTATACGCGTGGAGGCAGTTTCCAGCTTAGTCGTAAGTGAATCGGGACTGACATCGTCCGTCTCCGTAGTGCTGGCAACTCCACCTGCTGCGGATGTCTTCATTCCAATAACTTTAAGCCAACTGGGCGAAGTGTCCCTCAGTTCCTCGATCATACATTTTAGTCCCAGCACATGGGACAATCCGCAGGTCCTCACGATTTTTGGTATCGATGATAACCGTCGCGATGGCGATCAAACATTGCAATTGCACTTTGGTGCATCGATCAGTGAAGACGGAAATTATGCAGGGAAATCACTTCCCAGTCTCACGGTAATCAATGTGGATGATGGAAGAGTTCCACCGACAGTCCAGAGCATACGCTTCGGAGATGACTCTGCTCAGCGGTCCATGGTCAATTCAATCCAGGTTACGTTTGATTCGCAAGTCGAATATTCATCACAGGCGTTTGTGTTAGAACGCTGGAGTAGCGGTAGTTTTACATCGATTCCCAGTCAAGAGATTTTAGTGAACGCTTTTGATGCCACGCACGGTTCTCAGACGCGTGTGTTGCTTACGTTTTCCGGAAGCAGTATTATTGGCGGTTCGTTGCCCGACGGTGATTATCGCTTGAGGCTGCTGGCAGATCACATCCATGCAAGTGGTTTAGCGCTGGACGGCAATCTCGATGGTGATGCTGGGGGCGATTATGTCGTTGGAGAGCAAGCTGCCGATCGGTTCTTTCGCTTGTTTGGCGACTACGATGGTAATGGCATAGTCAACATCTTAGACATTAACGAATTCAGGCGATCTATCGGGCTGAGCAGGTCGGAATTTGATTTTGACCTGAATGGAGTAGTCAATATCCGCGACGTCAATGCATTTCGCGCCAGAATCGGTAGTCAACGGCGTCAGTCATAGCGCCACGACTAGAGCGACTTGCCATTGACGCTCAGTACCTGCGTGTTGGTCAGAGAATCACCGAAGCGTTCGAAGTCATGGAAGGTCCAGATGACTTCTTTGTTGCGATTGACTTCAATAACTTGTGGGTTGTTCGGTCCTGCGTGGCAATTGCCAAAGACAATATGGCCGCTAGGGAGAACTTGTAAAGTCGTCACCCAAGCGAGCTGGATGTTGGGAAGATCGTTGCTGTCAAGTTCCCAAACGATCTCTTTATCACGGGTCACTTCAATGATGGAGTGGCCGTTCCCAGTACTGATCAGCGTATTGCCGTTGTCCAAACGCAGGGCGGCAAAGCACTGGTTGCCGAAAGCTTCGACGCCATGTCCGCCGGCTGGCATGCGTCCGAAAAGAGGGACGTGATATTCCCAAGCGATGGTGCCATCCGCTTGATACTCGCGGACCAGACCTTCGGCCTCTTGGCACGCTAGATAGTTTCCGGAGGGCAGTTTACGCACTAGCCGCGTGTCGCGATGTGGGTCGGGCTTGCTCACTTGCAGTTTCAACTCGTGGAATATCTCACCCGATGGCGTAAGCTCGATAATCCGGCCGCGACCACTTTCAGCAACCATCGTGTGGCCGCTTGCCAATCTTTGGAAAGCATGGATCTCGACGCGATCCTTCTTTGAGCTCTTGGCATCATATTCCCAGACGACGCGATTATCTTGCGGATCGAGTTCGACGATGTGAGTCCAGTTTGTTTGAAACAAGAGATGACCATTGTCTAGTTGGTGCAAGTCGTGCAGAGGGCCGATCTTGTGCTCCCAAGCGGTTGATCCATCTTCATTGATGATAGCGATTCGATCTTTGGAAGAGTCCGCTGCCAGGATCGAGCGACGCTCTTGAGCGGCTGCCTTAGTAGCTGTAGCAAAAGGTAGTGACGCGCAAACAAGCAGCAGTAAGTGAATTCTGGACATCATAATCTCCAAGGTGGGAACCGATTTAGTGAGCATTTTAGCTTAACTAGCGGTTGCTCAGGACGGTGCAGCCGTAAATTCCAGCGCTGTCGTTGGAAGCGAATAGGGAATGGAGCCGTTGTAGAAGTCTCGTAGTCGCTGTGCAAACGGGATAAACCGGATCGTCCGAGCGAACAATCGTGAGTGCTGGTGCTAGATCGTTAAGGTCTTGGGTGCGGCCAACGGACCACTGGAAATGGATACCAGTGAGCTTCGATTTGAGAAACGCGGGATGAAAGCGACTAAAGCGGGTGAGCAAAGGCGAGCACCAATCGAAAGCGATGGTAGTACTTGCAAAGAATTCAGCCAGTTGGCCGAGCGAAATGTACAAGTTCTGCACATGAGCCGGGGTAAGGTACATGAGCACACCCTCAATATTGACTTGCAGTTGCGTGTCGGGCGTCGCAAAAGTCTTGACATTCTGTAAAGCCGGTGCGGGACTATTCAAGTCAATATCCTGCAAATGCAGCGGGAAAGCGTCTGGGGCTAGCGTGAAAACCTCGGCCGCCGATTTCAAGGAGTTCACTGCAGGTAGGTCAGCGTCAATCCACGCTGCAATTGGAGGTGGTTTTTGAACTGATTGCTGCCAGGTGCCCCAAAAGCGCTGGGCGGCAGAGTCAAATCCGCTGCCGAGATTCAAGACCACCATTGGGCGATTTTGTGCGGAAGCGGCCATCACTGAATCTAGCGTTTGCCTCTGAAACCATTGGGAACGCAGGATGACGGCCGTTCGTGTGGTGCGGTCACCGCCAAAGCGATGTAGGTCGAGGTGTATTATATTGGCAAAAGTCGCGGCGACTGGGTCACGAAAGTCCGCCCATTCTCGACTTTGCTCAGCCCAAGCGCGGCAGGCCAGCGGGATGAGCGCCGTTCGACTCGCGGCGACAGAGGGATCAAAATTGAGTGATCGAGTGATTTTTCCAGCCATTGATTCACGAAATGAAGCGTAGTTGGGCAGATTTGGCCTTGATAGAAATAGCGGTTTCGTCATACTTCGCCGTTCCTTGCGGTCACCTATGGGGCGAAAACAGTGCCATAGTGTTGAAGAGTGTAAGTGAAGAGTAATTATTCGAGGATCGATTTTGACTTCGGCTGCACCGGAATGTGGCAATTAAGTGTGATAATATGATCGAAACAATTCAGGTAGAAAAACGTGACGCAGTCGGTTCCCTCGCAGTGCGGAAGCTACGAGCTGAGGGGCTAGTTCCAGCAATTCTTTATGGGCACGGCGAAGAAAATGTCTGCTTAGCTGTCAAGAAAGAGGCGGTTTCCGGTCTAGTTCGTCATGGCTCGCGCATGGTCTCGCTAACGGGTGCCGTAAACGAAACGGCTTTGCTGCGTGACGTTCAGTGGGATACGTTTGGTTCCTCGGTCGTTCACGTCGATTTTGCTCGTGTTTCCCAGACGGAAAAAGTTCAAGTTGCCTTACCGATTCATTTGCACGGTGAAGCTCCTGGGGTGTCGGCTGATGCCCAGTTGCGGTTTATCACGCATGAGCTGACAATTGAGTGCCCTGCGGCGTCGATTCCAGAATACATCACCGTGGATGTTGGCCACTTGCAACGCGGGCAAGCAATTCATGTTAGCGATTTGAAGCTGGTCGATGGCATGTCGGCGGTGACGGCCGGTAATGTGGTGATTGTTCAGATTTCGGTCGCTGCTGGCGGTGCCGATGGTGCTGAAGGCGGAGCGGGCGAGCCAGAATTGATTCGTAAGGAAAAGGCGGAAACTGCTAGCTAGTATTTCGGCGACAGGTTTTGCCCTATGGAACTGTCCGCAGATGCTGGCGATCGTAGTTGTTTTTTAGTTGCGGGCCTTGGGAATCCAGGTCGGAAGTACGAGAGAACTCGCCATAATATTGGTTTCGATGTTTTAGATGTGTTGTTGGGGCGATTTCCAGGATCGATTCCACAGCGAAAATTTGATGGGCGTTACGTCAAGGTTCAGATTGACCAGAAAAGTCTGATCTTGCTGTGGCCCGAAACGTTTATGAATGAAAGCGGTCGGTCCATAGCCGCCGCCACAAGGTTTTTTAAGGTAGCTCTAGATCAGACGTTAGTTATCTGCGATGATTTGTCCTTGCCAGTTGGCAAGCTCAGGTTGCGGCGCAGCGGGTCTAGTGGCGGCCAAAAAGGTTTACAAGACACAATCAAGCACTTGGGTAGTCAGGAGTTTCCGCGTTTGCGTGTCGGCATTGGTGCCACACCGGCGAATTGGCAAACTACCGATTACGTCCTTGGAAGGTTCGATTCAAAAGATCAACCTCTGGTGGATTTGGCATGTGTAAAAGCCGTCGATGCGGTCTTTTGCTGGATGTCGCAAGGGTTGGATGCGGCAATGAATCTTTACAATCGCGAGTCTTAATCACTATCAATTTGTTACAGGAGTTGTCAGTTGGCTGTCGGAATTTACGAAGGTTTTTACCTTTTCGATTCAAATCGTTACGCTCGCGATCCCAATAGTGCTGCTGCTGCCATTCAGGATGCAATCACCGAATTGGGCGGCGAGATCTTGGTCAGTCGTTTGTGGGCTGAGCAAAAATTGGCATACCCAATCAATGGGCACCATAAAGGTACCTATTGGCTGATCTACTTCAAATTGGAAACGACGAAGCTTACTGAGCTGAATCGCGTCTACCAATTGAATGAATCGTTGATGCGTTGGTTGTTTACCCGCATTGATGCTCGCTTGATCGATGCGTTGGTGGCACACGCTCAAGGCGTCGTACCTCACACCGATCGCGATGACAAGAAGCCTGTTGTGGTCGGCGTGGCCGATGACGACGAGTTAGACGAAGACGAAGAAGACGTTGTTGAGTAAACTTTAAGTCACTGGGGAGTAAGCATTATGGCCAGCTACAACCGAGTAATTTTAATGGGCAATATCACTCGTGATATCGAATTGCGATACACACCAGGTGGTCTTGCTGTCACCAAGGTCGGATTGGCCGTGAATGATCGACGGAAGAATCAGACTGGCGAATGGGTCGATGACCCTTGCTATGTCGATGTCACCATGTTCGGTCGAACCGCAGAAATTGCTTCGGAATACCTTGCCAAAGGTTCTCCAATTTTCGTAGAAGGTAAGTTACGCTACGAAACGTGGGAGAAAGAAGGTCAAAAGTTTTCCAAGCTGTCGGTGGTTTGTGATCGCTTGCAGTTCATCGGACCTAAGGGTGAAGGTGGGCCTCGCTCGCAGTCGCGGAGCACTGAATCCGGCAACTCCAATTTAGATTCCAACCATGTGACGACCGTCGAGGAGCATGCCCCCGACGTTTATCACGACGAAAACATTCCATTTTAGGATTTGATTTAGTTTAGGATTTTCCTCATGCCCGTTACTCAGAAAAAACGAATTCGACAATTCCAACGTTTGCCCCGCGGTGCTAACAACGGAATTGAATTGATGCTCATTCAAAGCGTCGAGCATCTTGGTCGCAGTGGTGATGTTGTTCAAGTCAAACCTGGCTTCGCTAACAATTACCTGCTGCCCGAAGGCTTGGCAATCGTTGCAACCGATCACCACAAACGTATGATCGAGAAGCACAAAGCTAAGCTCAATGCGCTCGCGCTAGAGAAATTGGCTGGTCTGCGTGCGCTGGCTGAGGAGATCACCAAGCAGTCGATCAACGTCGAAGCCAATGCGAATGACGAAGGTCACTTGTACGGTAGCGTTGGCGCTCCAGAGATCGCCGCCGCTCTTCATCAAGCTGGCTTTACGCAAGTCAATGAAACGCAGGTCCGCTTGCCTGGACCACTGAAAGAGCTTGGTCTGTACACCGTCAAGGTGCATTTGCATACGGACATCCAAACAGACCTGAAGGTCTGGGTTGTCCCAGCAGCAGGCTAGAGCCAAAGCTTTAATACAAAGTGATTACAAGGGGCTGTGGCGGAACTGGCAGACGCGCTAGATTTAGGATCTTGTGTCCATAGGACGTGCAGGTTCGATTCCTGTCAGCCCCATACGAAACGCCGGCGATTTGGTAACAAGTCGCTGGCGTTTTTTTATGCCCTGTAACGCAATTCGTACAACCGGCCCCTGTGCACAGGAGCGGGACGTGCCGTCCGGTGTGCGCGGTGTCCGATTGACCGGGTGCAGTTTTGCATTGAGCAAGGGACTGCACCCGGTCATTTGAATTGGGTTTGGGCTTGTTGGACATTCGATTGAAATGCCAACCCTGCCGTGAGCTAGAGTCAACGCAAAGCGACTTCCGCGTCGCTGCTGGCCTGGGCGGCTGCTTGTTTGGCGGCCGTGGAAGTCCCCTTCTCCGCTCGTTTGTATAACGCCGTTCGATTGCGCTCGTCCAGGATCTTTTTGTTGGCCCGCTCGGGATCGGTTTGCGTCCACGTCTCGCGGTAGAGTGGGCTCGAAAGATGGCGGTGGATATTTTGGTCCGTATCCAGCCAACGCACGTGGTAGCGGTTGTCGTGGTAGGTGTGGACAGGTCTGCGTGAAAGAACCTCTTTGGGCTCTACCAAGCACCACGCTCGCACGTGGTATTTCCCTTGGCTGGCCGACCACTGGTAAAAGATAACCTGATCGTATACCGGACGACCTTGTTCATCGTGAAAGTGATTCAACTCAATCAAATCAACGGTCTCCTGAACCGTCGTATTGATGTCAAGATTGCCAATAGTAACCATCAAGAGCGGTAAGCAAGCCCAATGCAACATCTTAGTCCCTCATCGTTTCCCTTCGAAGATCGATTGGCTCGACACTCGTAGCGTTGGTCGGGGTCCAACGCCTGGGAAACCAGTTAAGGCGACGTAGCTACTTGAATATCAAATGCGGCAATTGGTCAGGCCAATGGTCGTAGGGTTAATAGCCAAGCGTTCCGTGCTGGCGGAGGGAGAGGGCACCGCGTCGCGATCATCTGCATTTCGTCTAGTAAGCGAAGCGACCTCGACACAACTGATGTGCCAAGTCGTGAACATCCTATGTACAAAACAGTGGACTGTCCAAAAGAAATACTGGCGGCGATGTTCTTGATGATGATCTGGTACGTTGGGTTCGTCTGGCGAATGCTTCCTTTAATCGTTTGACAAAGGTAGCTGGTTTCACCTTGGCGTTTCGAACGTGTTCTTCTGTGAGTCCGACCGTAACCAATAATTGATATCGGTTGGCCGTGTCAAGCTCGTTAGACATTTTCAGAATTGATGAAGAATTCCACACAGTCTAGCCAGCAATCTTTTCTGCGACGGCAGCCGCAGGACTCGCATGCCGAGCGCGAGATTGGCCAGCTACATGGGTCTAATTCGCTTGAGAATTGCCGAATGGGGCAGCCAGTGAAACGAGCCGCTGACATTCTGCAACTGCTTTCGGGGATTCTGCGATGTGTTGAGCGATCGCTGCCGATCAAAACAAAAGCGAGCGATGACGCTGGGCCGTGCGAAACAGCAGTCCGAGTAAATCTCGCTCCATGTAGGAATCCGCAAGTAGAAATTGGGCCAGACGCGATATGAAATACAGCTCCGTACGAACCCCAGCGCTGGGTGTGGTATTTGTTTTTGCTGTGGCAATTGGCTCGAACTATAGCTTTTCTCAGCAACCCGTGCCAACTTGGCCGGTTGGGCAGTTACCCTCTTCCAGCCATGATCCTGATCTCGCGGCCTTTCACCATCAGTCCAGTCATGGCGTCCAACCATACAAAGTGATCGCTGGGCCACGCGTTATCGATCAGAAAAATGCAATGTCCGCATTCGATCATTTGCCAGTGGAAGCGAAAGTCGCGCAGCCCTATGCCTATGGCTGGTTTGGTGGAACTTCGAATGTGCATTGGAGTCGTCAGTTCGGATACGGCCGTCGGTATACCCAGTGGTCGTTGAAATAAGCGCATTCGCATCACGGAGGGCTTGCGTTACACTGGGGGCATGAACGAACTCATTAACTTTCTATCGACTATCGATTCCAAGACGGAAATGATGCCCGGCACAACGGTGGCGTTACCGGTTATATTTTTTGGGCTTTTTGTGTTGGCGATCTTAGGCGTTTCCATTTCTGGATGGATTGCCTTGTTGATTGCAAAGTTGAACGGATATCCGCTGCCTCTGCGCAGGGAGTCACATGAGGTGCAGCCTTGGGGGGCCCTTGATCTTGTCGTAGTGACGGTCGCTTGGCTGTTAACGCAATTGATCGCTGGCGTGTTGATGCGCAAGTTAGGTATTATTTCAGCAGGTGCTGCGGATACTCGGTCGTTGTTCATCATGGCCTTGGGACAGTTCTTCGCTTTATTGGGCGTACTTTTGGCATCGGGTTGGTTGCTAGCTTGGTTTGGATCGGCATCTCAATATTCAGGCTGGTCGGTTCGCAGTCTGGTTTACGACGTGTTGCTTGGAGCAGCGGTCTTTGTCTTATGTGCACCGATCTTGTGGGCATTGATGGCCATTTCTACGGCCCTGACCAAAGTGCAGTATAGTCATCCTTTGATGGAGGCAATCAACCGCGATCCTAGCAACATCTGGAGTGCGGTCTGGGTCGCAGTCATAGTTGCTCCTGTTGTTGAAGAATTTGGTTTTCGCGTATTGCTGCAGGGCTTTTTTCAGTCGCTAGCTGAGAGGTCATCGCAACCTAAGCCGCTAGTAGCCTTCATGGGGCGTGGGCGATTAAGCACGTCTGAGATGCAGCGCAGCGGAAACGGATCTGGCGAAATCAATTCAACTTCTGAAGGACCGGCAGATGACACTGCCAGCAGTTTCGATTACGATGCTGCAATCACGAATCCGTATTCCGTAATGGAGCAAGGTTTGTCGCAACAGCTTCCGTCGCATTCGCTACCTGGGCAAGTAGTCATTGAATCGCGGGAACTGAAGAAGTGGCCGATTTATCTGAGTGGAATTTTGTTTGGCTTAGCTCATTTTGATTATGGCGTAAGCTGGATTCCACTTGTGTTTTTTGGTTGTGTTCTTGGTTGGCTTTATCAACGAACCAACCGGATATGGCCAAGTTTGACGGCGCATATGTTTTGCAACTTCATAGGCGTGACGGGCATTTCCATGCAAGCGTTATACGGTACACCGACTGCATCTTAAGCGTTACTCACTTCACTTTATCCCGAACATTCTACGACTTCCAATCGCCCAGATATGAAACCAATCAAAAAGCTCTTGGCTGCCAATCGCAGTGAAATTGCCACCCGGATTTTTCGTAGTGCCCATGAGTTAAAGATTCGCACCGTTGCGATCTACTCGCATGAAGATCGGTTTGCTTTGCATCGATTCAAAGCAGACGAAGCTTATCAGATCGGCAAGCCTGGTGAACCTATTCGTTCTTACCTGGACATTCAGGGCATCATCGATATTTGCTTACGCAATGGTGTCGATGGCGTTCATCCAGGTTATGGCTTCATGAGCGAGAACCCAGAGTTTGCTCGCGCTCTTGAAGAAAATGGAATTACCTTTGTCGGTCCCAGTGTTCAAGCACTAGAGATGTTGGGTGATAAAGTTGCTGCTCGAAACATCGCTGAACAAGTCGGTGTGCCGGTGCTGAAAGGTTCGGCTGCGGCGGTGGCCTCGTTAGCCGAAGCGCAAAGTGTTGCGGAGAAGATGGGCTATCCCATCATGTTAAAAGCTTCCAAGGGCGGTGGCGGACGCGGGATGCGCATTGTGGAAACGCCTGACCAACTGCCTTCCTCATTGGAACAAGCTCAACGCGAGGCCAAAAACGCTTTCGGCAGCGATGAGGTCTTTCTTGAAAAACTGGTCGCGCGAGCTCGGCATATCGAAGTGCAAATCTTAGGCGATCGCGCTGGCAATATCGTCCACCTGCATGAACGCGATTGCTCTGTGCAGCGACGTCATCAGAAAGTAGTTGAAATCGCGCCAGCCCCAATGTTGGAAAAGAAAGTAGCCTCACAATTACACGAAGCGGCCTTGGCAATCGCGCGTAAAGTAGGCTATTACTGCGCTGGCACCGTAGAATTTTTGCTCGACACCGATACGAATCAATTCTACTTCATCGAAGTCAATCCCCGCATTCAAGTCGAACACACGGTCACCGAAGAAGTTACGGGTATCGATCTAGTCCGAGCGCAGATCTTGGTGTCCATGGGAAATAACTTAACGGACCCAGTGATTGATATGCCCCCTCAACCTCAGATTGTCACCAACGGCTTTGCCATTCAATGCCGTGTGACCACGGAAGATCCTACCAATTCGTTTCGGCCTGACTATGGTCGTATCACGCATTACCGATCGGCCGGTGGTATGGGGATTCGCTTAGATGCAGGTAGTGCATTCAGTGGAGCGGTCGTGAATCCGTTCTATGATTCGATGTTGGTGAAAGTGTCTGTACGTGGAAGATCACTGGTCGAAGCTGCTGGTCGTATGGAACGTTGTCTGCAAGAGTTCCGCATTCGTGGTGTGAAGACGAACATCCCATTCTTGATTTCGCTGATCACACATCCAACGTTCTTGAATGGTGAAGCGACCACGCGGATGATTGACAAAACACCGGAGTTGTTCGAGTTGCCTAAACGTCGCGACCGAGCGACGCGATTGTTAAAGTTCATTGGTGAGACCATCGTCAACGGTTCGCAGAAAGCCGCGATGAAGACGGTGCGACGCGAGCCTGCGACGGTCCCTACCCTGCTTGCAACTAAAGAGCAACCTCGCGGTTGGCGAACCAAGTTTCTGGAAATGGGTGCCGATAAATTCTGCAAGTCATTGCGCAATCATAAAGAGTTGCTGCTAACGGATACGACCATGCGCGATGCGCATCAATCGCTGCTGGCGACTCGGCTGCGTACCTATGATATGGTCCAAATCGCCGACGCTTATTCACGCATGATGCCGCAGTTATTCTCGATGGAAATGTGGGGGGGGGCGACCTTTGATACCTCCATGCGGTTCCTCAAGGAAAGCCCTTGGCAACGCTTAAGCGATTTGCGAGCGCTCGTGCCCAACATTCTGTTTCAGATGTTGCTGCGTGCTTCCAACGCGGTGGGCTATACGAACTATCCCGATAATGTGGTGAAAGCGTTCGTCAATGAGGCGGCTCAAGCTGGCATGGATATCTTCCGCGTGTTTGACGCATTGAACTGGGCCGACAACATGCGGGTGGCCATGGAGGCAGTTGTCGACAGCGGGATGATTTGTGAAGCTGCGATTTGTTATACCGGCGATATCCTCAATCCAAAACGTCAGAAGTATGACCTCAAGTACTACGTCGATTTGGCGAAGAATCTTGAAAAGATGGGGGCTCAGATTCTTGCGATCAAAGACATGGCTGGTTTATGCAAACCCGCCGCTGCTCGCAAACTGGTCAAGACTCTGCGAGAAGAAGTGGGCTTGCCAATCCATTTCCACACTCATGATACAGCCGGTATCCAAGCCGCTTCGATTCTGAACGCGGCCGATGAAGGGCTTGAAATCGCCGACGGGGCATTTGCTCCAATGTCTGGTGGTACATCGCAAGTGAACTTGAACACTTTGGTCGAAGCTCTGCGCGATAGCGATCGCGCTAGCCAACTGCAGACCGATGCCATGACCACCATCGCGACCTATTGGAAAGAGGTTCGCGAAATGTACCAACCGTTTGAAAGCGAAGCACTCGTGGCAGGTGGCGACCTGTACGAACATGAGATGCCTGGCGGCCAGTACACGAATCTCTATCAACAAGCCAAAGCGTTAGGTTTGTCCGACCGCTGGCCTGAGGTTTGTCGGGCTTATGCGGATGTCAATCAAATGTTGGGTGACATTGTGAAAGTTACGCCGACCAGTAAAGCAGTCGGTGACTTGGCGCTCGCAATGGTCGCGAACGAATTGACGGCCGAAGAGATCAAGTCGGGTGCTCGCGAAATCGCTTATCCGGCTTCCGCGATTGATTTGTTAAGCGGCATGATGGGCCAGCCCCCTGGAGGCTTCCCGGCCGATGTCCAAAAAGCGATCCTCAAAGACCATCCCCCGGTTCTTGGTCGGCCCGGAGAATCTTTGCCCCCAGCGGATTTTGACGCAGTCGGTAAACAACTGAAAGAAAAGTTTGGTCGCGATTTTTCGATGCAGGAGATTATCTCCAGCGTCTTGTATCCGAAGGTTTTTGACGAGTTCGCAGCTCATCAACGGGATTACGGAAACGTCAGCCGACTCCCGTCGCCAACGTTCTTTTTCGGTCCTGAAATCGGCGAAGAACTGAGCGTTGAGCTTGAGCCTGGCAAGCGTTTAATCATCAAGTTTTTGGCAGTGGGCGAAGCTCGTCCAGACGGCACACGCACGGTCTTTTTCGAACTGAACGGGCAACCACGCGAAGTCGAAGTCGTCGATAACTCATTGGAAGCTGGTGGTTCAGCTCGCGTCAAAGCAGACTCCAATGACCCAACGCATGTGGCCGCTAGCATGCCTGGTATGGTGATCGGCGTTTCCGTAAAAGTAGGCGACGTCGTGACCAAGGGGCAGAAGCTTTTGGCACTGGAAGCGATGAAGATGGAGACTATGATCAATGCGGACCGTGATGGTGAGATTGCTCAGTTGTTAGTGCAGTCAGGCAGCCAAGTGGAAACCGGCGATTTGTTGCTAGTACTCAAATAACAGATTGTCTGGCTCGATTCGCAATCGAAGCTTGCCGCGTCATTCATCAAGGTCTATCGCAGGAGAGTTGTGTATCGCCTGCGATTGACTTGATAATTACTCTCTTGATCATCGCTTCGAATTCAATCTATGGCTCGCATTGTCTTTCTGTCGAGGAATAACGAGGGCCATTTGTTTCAGGCGTTAAGCTTGGCTCAAGTGTTGATCGGCCGGGGGCATGATGTCACGCTGGTCACCGAGCCAGAGAAGGCTTGCGAGATTGCTGCCAAGTTTGGCATAAAGTTTGTACCGCTATCTAGCGATGACACCGCGCCCCGTTTGCTAACTCGTATGTTGCCCACAGTCGGAACTATCCTGGGCTGCCGGGCTGATCTAGTGCGCGTCAAGATGTTTCAGATTTTGGCGGAAGCACTGCTGACAAAAGGACCGGACATCCTTTCCGCTTTGCAACCCGATTTGGTTGTGGTCGATCAGAATGTGGTCGCAGGCTCAACCCTCTGTGACCATCTAAAGATCCCCTTTGTCACACTGGCCACATCGGTGCCCTGGCATGCGGAAGCGAACGTTGTTCCGCACTTCAGCGGTTGGCGTTACGACAATTCGACATGGATGAAGTACAAAAATCAGTTTTTCAACCGGGGCTTTGAAGTCTATATGCGGCCGGTGCTGGCAGCGATCAACAGTTATCGCAAAGCTTGGAAGCTGCCGCTGCTGAAGCAGACTGCCGATACGTTCTCTGGCCGAGCTCAACTTTCACAGTTGTGCCCGGCTCTAGATTTTCCGCGCACGCAATTGCCCGCTGCGTTCACTTACGTTGGATCGCTGGGAGCGGACCGCAAAGCGGCATCCCCTGCGTTTCCTTGGGAGCAATTAGATGGGCGACCATTGATTTTCGCTTCGATGGGAACGGTGCGCAGCCAGCGAAACGTAGAAGTGTTCCGCAAGATCTCCAAGGCATGCGAGAGCATTTCAGCTCAACTGGTCATGTCGCTGGGCCGCTTTCAAGACAAAACGCAAGAGTTGATAAGTTCCTTTGGCAAACTGCCGAACAATCAAATCTTAGTCGGTTTTGCTCCCCAGATTGAATTGCTTGATCGAGCTGCATTGTTGATTACGCATGCAGGCGTCAACACCGTGCTAGAGGCCATCACCAGAGAGGTGCCGATGATTGCTTTGCCTCGCAATGTCGATCATCCCGCGATGGCGACCAGGATTGAGTACGCGGGGATCGGGTTGCGGGCTTCTATGCGGCGATTCAAACCGGAGCAGTTGCGAATGATGATCCAGCAAGTTTTGAGCGACGATAGTTTTAAAGAACGCTTGCGTGTGGTCTGCGCAGATTTGCAAAGTTGTGGCGGCGCAACCACAGCGGCCGATATCGTTGAAGCGAACTTGGTCAGTACCTCACCCGTTGGCTAAACAGTCGTCGATTGCTCCGCAATCGAAACGCTCATCCGTCCAACACAGTCGTCGATTGCTCCGCAATCGAAACGCTCATCCGTCCAACACAGTTGTCGATTGCTCCGCAATCGAAACGATTGAGATCATAACCGTTTCGTTCGACGGAGCGAACGACGACGCAGATAGATCCTTAACCAATGTTCATCGAGCTTTATCGCTTAGCACTGTTGGGGTCCACTTGTTCCGCCGCCCGATTCTCCGCGCCTGGCAATTGAGCAGGCTCGTCGATAATCTTCCAGTCCTTGGGAGGAGCGATGGGAATGAATTGCTCTTTGAACTTCAACGACTCTTGGATGCGGTCGATCAAAGTCCAGTTGATCTCTCTGTTGGCAAACTCGAAAACTTCCTTCGAATTATTGGTGGGGTTCCAGTTCGGCAAGTAGATTTCTAAGGACAGCGGCAAGAACTGCTTTCGATCTAGATAGATAGTGACTCTCGAGTAATTCTGGGCGTCGACTTGGTATTTCGGATAAGCTTCGATGGCAATGATGTCCACGCGGGGTTTGCCACTTGCATCGTTGGGGGAAGCAACAGGTCGCAGCCAGAAACGCGCCTTGGCGTCGGCCGCTTTGACACCGAACAAGAAAGGCAAAGGCGAATTGATAATCGCCGCGCCCTGCATTTCTGGCGGCAGCGGATAACGCGTGACGACCTTCTGTGTACGATCAAAATTGTGTAACGTCTTCCCGTCGCAGATCCACCATTCGCCGTACTGTCCTTCCACTTGGCCAAACTGAGGGGCTCCGTCTGGGTTGACACCTTTCAGAAAGTACAACTCTTCGACTTTAAAGAGACCTTGATCCGGCTTCATGAATCGCACAATACCTTTAGCGTATTGTTCGTGCGATTCTTTCCCCATAAAGGTCCAACGCTGGAAGTCACATCGGTAGCGTTCGATCTTCTCGGTCTCTTGGCTCCAGTAGTTCAAAACGTCATTGAGATACTTGTCTTCTTGAGGATTGAGAGCCGGGAAAGGTTGCATCGGCGCTTGGGGAGCGACCGGTGGCTGGCCGCCTGGTAGTTGTTGGGTGCCTGGTTGCAATTGCTGGGCGGGGCTGAGCGGTTGCTGGATGGCTTGTTGGGCACCGGGCTGAAACTGCTGCGCTAGCGCGGTCATGGGTGTTGCGAGTGCCAATGCACCAATCGATGCTCTCAAGACAGAATGGAAGCTTCGTAGAACTGGTTTGCGTTTCATCCGTGACGCCTTCGCTGCTTGTAATAAAGGCCAACCACCATGTTGGCTGCTGGGGCGGAGTCTAGCAATCTCAGCGGGCGAGCCCTAGATCATTTGCCGTCGGAATTCAGCTTGAATTCGAGAAAAAGGAAGAAAGTCGGCCCACAAGCGGCCCCCGCACAAGAGTACAGACGCTTATGGCTGCTCCAGTTAAGTCCTGACCAGGTTCACGCTTCCCCCTTGCGAGAGCCCTAATGGGCCGACCGACATATCATGGACCCTTTGAGCGTATCCGACAAGGGGCTAGACGTTAGAAATACGCGCTCGAAATAAGCAGCCAAGGCCCAAACCTTCCTTTTCCCGAAGCGAACTTACTTGTATACTGAGCTTTCAGTGGACCAAAGAGCGAGCTAGATTTCCAGGTCAAGATCATCGATGTAGGCATGATCACCAGTTCGTATAAGCCGCTCTTGTTCAATTCAGCCATCGCCTTTCGTTTACGTGCGTGGCCCCATAAATACATTTTCTCAGTAACCAGATAGTTCATGCCAGATAATTGGAATAAGCTTGCCAACCTCCTCGGCACGCCATCAATCGACCCGATCGAACGTAAGCCTTCGCCTCCCAAACAACCATCGAAAGCCGTAGAGCCTGCGGCTGTCGAAACCGCACCCGCTACTTCGGAAAATGTGGACATTCCAGCGGAAAGCTCCAGTGTCGAACCGGCTGCGGTTGCGGCGGTCGAGGCCAAACCTCGAAGCAAGAGCACTTGGGACGCCGTCGCCGAATTCTTCGGCGTGGCCGCGCCCGCCTCTGAAGAAGCTCCGTCCGCCCCCGAAACGACTTTTGGCTCGACTTCGCCACAAGTCACCAAGGAAGCACCGGCTGCACAACGAGCAGCTCCAAAGCCAAAGCGATCGTTCTGGGGGACCGAAGAAGAAACGGCTCCGGCAGAACAGTTGTCGCCCCAGCAAGTCTCCGACGAGTTGCTTGGAAAACGCGAAGGCTCGACCAAAGCGGAAGATGATCTCGAAACGCTTCTCGCCAGCTTCAACGTACGGCCTAGCGAACCGGCACCTCCTGCCACCTCGGAAATCCCAACGCCAGCGGCACAGCGCCCTGTCCGACCGGATGGCCCGCCGCGTCGATCTCGCGAGGAACCACCGCGACGAGGACGCCCCGAACGCCCAACTTCCGAACGACCCGTGGCAGAAGACCGCGACCGACGCCCCCGCGGCTTTGTTGGCGAAGATGCCGACATCGACGAAGCGGTCTCCGAAGCTGCGCCCCGCGGACGACGTCCTGCTCGAAGCGAAGCAGATGATGTTCGTCGACCTCGCAGCAGCGAATTGGACGACAGCGAAGGCGGATCACCTCAGCGCCGTGGCCCTCGCCGCAGGCCTCGCCGTGAAGTTGTCGCTGGTGCCGATTCGACAGCACCTGAGCTCGAATCATTGGACGACCAAATTGAAATCATTGATGAGCGTTTAGACGAGGTCGGTGACGATTCTGCTATCGATTCGCCAAGCCGCCGTGGTCGTCGTTGGAGCAACGATCGCGACAGTCGTGGGACAGGCGGCCGTCGCCAGTCTAGTCGAGACGCAGCCGAGCCGCGGGCTGATCGAGAGCCACGCCCCGAGCGCTCGCCTCGAACCGAGCGTGAGGATGTTCGGCCCGAACGTGCGCCGCGGGTAGAACGTGAATTTGGCGCGGAGCGTGCTCCGCGGCCCGAGCGTGCTCCGAGACCTGAACGCGGACCTCGGCCTGAGCGTGGCCCTCGCCCCGAACGTGGTCCAAGGCCCGAACGCGGCCCACGTCCAGAACGTGCGCCAGCCGCCCAGCACGGAGGAAGGCCTGAACGCAGCTTTGATCGATCGGAAGCCCGAGACGATCGACCTGCAGGCAAATCGACTGCTTGGGAAGATCCGCAATTCGTCGACGATGTTGCTTTCGTCGATGACGAGCTTCCCATCGAAGAGACCGTTTTGGATGACGAAGGGAACCCACGCCGTCGCCGTCGCCGTCGTCGCAGTCGTTCACGCGGAGATGTTGAAGCGCCAGAAGGTGACGACATAGTCGCATCCACTGGCCGCCAAATCTACGGTCGTCACGCCGACGAGGCCGAAGACGAAGCGGACGAAGTCGAAGCATTGCAAGCGAGCAATGTGATTCCGTGGGTAGACGCGATATCGGTGATTGTTGACAAGAACATGAAGAATCATCGCCACACCCCGCCCCACAACCCCCGTCATCGCGGTGGCCCACGCGGCGGCAACGATCGTCGTCGGTAGCAGTCACACTCCGTGTGCCGTCCGCCTCCTTCACCCTCCCGAATTCGGAGGGTCCCGTCGGCCGGTAACAAGGTCGCTACGTTATTGCCGGAACCGCGCACAGCCAATCAAGTAATATCCAATTGTGTCAGTAACGTTGACTCGTTTTTAGCGACCGATGTTCCGGCGCTGTCGTTAGCTTTGCTTGTTACCGGGCCTACGAAGAGCACATCTTCGTTTAACCGTTAGCCGCTAGGCGTACGCGTCGTTAGCAGTCACACTCCGTGTGCCGTCCGCCTCCTTCACCCTCCCGTTTCGGAGGGTCCCGTAGGCCGGTAACAAGGTCGCTACGTTATTGCCGGAACCGCGCACAGCCAACAAAGTAATATCCAATTGTGTCAGTGACGTCGACTAGTTTTAAGCGACCGATCTTCCGGCGCTGTCGTTAGCTTTGCTTGTTACCGGGCCTACGAAGAGCACATCTTCATTTAACCGTTAGCCGCTAGGCGTACGCGTCGTTAGCAGTCACACTCCGTGTGCCGTCCGCCTTCTACCCTCCCGAATTGGGAGGTCCCGTAGGCCGGTAACAAGGTCGCTACGTTATTGCCGGAACCGCGCACAGCCAATCAAGTAATATCCAATTGTGTCAGTAACGTTGACACTAGTTTTAAGCGACCGATGTTCCGGCGCTGTCGCAGGGGTGCCAACAGATTCTGTAAATCGCCAAGGAGTTTTCATTTTTGCTCACGAGAACGTATATCTCATCTGTGGGCATCTTTGAATCTGTTGGAAACACTTCCTGCTTGCCTGCAAGCGGGTACGAATAGCGACTGACGTTTAATCTGTCAACAAATCTGCTAACCACATCGTCATGCTTCAGCAAACAACGGATGATATGGAACGATAGTTGCGGCGGATTGTGGTTTCGAAGACTGGTGTTAGACCAATAAGTTTGCGATTCAGCAAAAATATGCAGGTAAATGCATTTACCCAACGCGAACTTACGACCTATACTTAAAGTTGTGAAGGATTATCGGAATTTCCTTGCTACTTGGTGATTGTTGCAGGTGAAAGAAATGAGTCAATTTGCTGTTGGTGACCGAGTCATCTATCGACGCGAGAAGCATTCTACGCATCCGGGCCCACGGGCCAGGAATGTGGATCCAGCACCGCTGGGTGAGCTGTATTCGTACGAGGTCGACAAGTTTTGGACAGTACAGGAAGTGACCAACGGTAGCCTAGTTTTGGTGACTAGACGCGGCAAAAAGCATCTGGTGAAGACGAATGATCCACGATTGCGTCGAGCAAATTTGTGGGAGCGCTTCATGTATGGCGATAAATTTCCGCCGGTAACCGCTGGTCCTATTGGGCTGTAGCACTCCGGCTATGGTTGGTTTGGCTGCCTAGGCCTGTGCGACATTTGTGGTTAGAAAGATTGCTTGGCTGAGATGAAAACGACCGAAGAGACCGTGGAACGGATGCTGGCCACTGCCCAGCAAGCGGCAACTCAAGCGTATGCTCCTTATTCAAAGTTCACGGTCGGCGCAGCCATTTTGCTAACAGATGGCAGTCTTGTTTCAGGATGTAATGTGGAAAACGCTTCGTTTGGCGTGACGATTTGCGCCGAGCGTGTGGCGGCTTGTACAGCAGTGGCTGCTGGAAAGCGAGACTGGCAAGCGATTGTCATTGTATCACCGACGGGCGTTTCGCCCTGTGGAGCTTGTCGGCAGTTTATCTCGGAGTTTGCTTCTCGGCTAGAAGTTTTCTACGGCACCTTAGCCGCCACCCGTGCCAGCGAGCTTAAACAGACCACCTTGGACAAGATGCTGCCTGACCAGATGAGTCTCGAGTCTTGAGTGCTCATCGCTGTCGGCTAAAAGCTTAAGCTTAAACTTAAACTTAAACCTAAACTTAAACAGAGCATGGGCCTCTTCCGCACGGTCTCGTCCCGGTGGGGCTGCAAGTGAGTGCTCCGCCGTTGGAGGCCCGGACTGAAGCTTGAGCGATGCTGAAGACTGTGCTTAGTTCTTAGTTCTTAGTGCTTTAGCTCCAGCCTCTACCTCGCGATGTTGCGTCTTAGGAGGATCGCTTTTTCTGAGTTGAAGGAGTCACCTTCGCGGTAGGCAACAGGGACGGTACGATCGATGATGTAGAACGAACGTTGTCGTTCGGGTTTACCATCGACGCTGATGTACTCACGGCCCAGCCCATTGACCGGATCCCATTCGAACAGACCGACCGTGACCCAAACCGCAAACACATTCGACTGGTTGGTGACCAAATTCGAAAGTCGATTCAGCCGGTTGTATGCCATCAGCGGTTGCGACAGTTGTTCGTTGGCTGGGGCAAACGACGGGAATGCCATCGTATTGACAGTGGGGTTGAGCGGTGAGTTGGCATCCGCCGGTCTTCGAGTCGTGACAGTTGCACTTCGCGCCGGGCGATAATCCTCTAGTAGCGTAGTATCATAGGGATTGCCGATCGGTGGCGTGATGTTTGCATTAAACGGCGAGCGGTAGGCGCCTGCAAACTGCGTTGGGTACATGTGGTGAATGTTTGGGTTCAGCGATGAATAGATATTAGTCGCGTTGTTTAGGATAGGGTTAACGAACGCCGGATTCACAGGATAGCCTCTGCGTAGACCTACAATTGTCGCATTCGTTGTGGCAGTGTTGAACGGCTCAGTCCATGGAATGTTACCCACGGTGTTGAGTCGAGCGGTTGCATTTTGGAACATGTTCCATTCAACTGCGTTCCAAACCGGTTCATCGACCAACGTGTTGATATTGATTTTACCTGGATTGGTATAGGTTGGAGCGACGTTGTTTGGAGTGAGATAATCCGCTAGCATTCGATTGCGAATCGCATCGATTCCCGCGTTGCCCGACGGACGATAAGTAACGTCAACTGCAGCAGGATTAAGGATCTTTGCGGTGTCTGCATAGCGGGGAGGCGTCTCCACCAACTCCATCAATAGCCCAAGTTCTGCGCCTGGTTGTTGAGCCGGATTGCGGCGCATCCAGTATGGTTCCCGTCGAGCCACGCGAACTTCGCCAGTATTGACGGCCGCTGGAGGTACCGGACTGGCACCCGCAGCAATGTTAAATCGGGCGCTGGTTTCAAAGAGGTTCATTAAGTGTCCAAATGGCAGTACCAATCCGCGGTCTGTTGCGTCGGTATTTGCATAGGGATTCAATGCACCGCCGGTCTGGCCAACCGTGAACGCGCCACCCAATTGGCCCGGGCCTACAAATGGCACCAAGCTTAACTCAGATGGATTAGCGAACTGGCGATTGGGCCAGAACAGGGAAGCCATCATGCAAAACTCTGGATTGGATGTGCCTCGATAATCCGCATTGATCTGCGGAGGGTTCAATCCAAAATTACGAGGCGGCCCGAATCCATCAAAGCTACCGTTTATTGCTTGGAAGTTGCCAGGGTATGTGGCGTCAGCCAAGAAGGCGGTCGCATCAGGCACAATTTGATGGCCGACATTCAAATAACCAAGCGTCGAACTGGAATGCGTGAAAGATGGATCGTCAGGATTCTGGTATCCAAGTTCGAACGAAAAATAGACTGGCTGAGGCGGCGTCGTCGAGCGCAAGGTTTGGTACAGAGGCGCAGTGGATGCCGACATGTAAGAGCCTACTTGCGTTGTCCGCGGCGTAACAGGCAGAGGATTCACCCCAATGGCAGGCGGTACTGCGTTAACCAATTCATGGACACTTCGGCCATCTTTGAAACGTGATTCGAACGCCAGTTGATTGGCCGTTAGTGTCACGTTCTGGTAATCGCCATTAGTGTTTTCGCCAGTAAACAACGTTAAGTCGACGCTGAGTGTATCGACCGTAATGTACGGGTTGAAATAGGGGTCATAACCTTGCAGCGGATCTGCTAATCGTTGCAAGTAAAGCTCGCAGAAGTCGGTGTGCGTGCGGTGCGAATTCCAAATTCCATTTTGTAGATACTCGTTGACTCTTACGTCCGTGGGATCGTCCATATCTTCGTCATCAAATATATCCGTGTCCAAAAACTGCCCTGCATCAGAGAGATCTGCATAAGCATCCGGACGTCGAACTTCATAGCCTGAGGGTGGGTTGGTGTTCAACTGGTGCGTTGGCCGCGGATAGTAATTTCCGCCAGGTGTTGGCAGCGGTTCGGAGACGCTGATACCGATACCTTCGTCGGGAGCAAGCGGGTCTGTGGCTAGGTTGTTACCTTGCCAGATAGGATCAGGCGGATCGGCTTGGGTAATCATGGTAACAACTGGCTTGATACGACCGTTGAATCGATCGTTCGCAATCGAGTTATCTAATCGAATGTGTTCGACACTGTTGGCGTTCAATCGGATTCGTTGAGGGCTAGGCTCATAGTAAGGATCGCGCGTGCTGCCCGCCATGGTGTCACGAGAGCCAATAACGGTCTCTGCCCTTGGACCTAACACCGCATACGAACCTGCAGGTAATCCGAACGTGGCTCCATTAACACCGCCAGTCCGATTGTAATAGACCTTATGATTGATATTCACGGTGCCATTTCGAAGATTTGGGACTCGTGTCATACCGAGATCAGTTGGTCTCGATCCTGTAAACCAAATCACCCGTTCAAATTCAATGTTTGTTGTACCGGTTGTGGTTCCAACATCTTCCAAGTCGCTGTACAGACCGTTGGCGACAACGGGATCGCCCGTCTCACCAGATTCGGTTGTCACCGAAGGGGCGAATTCTTCGCTAGCTTGGTTCGTGGCATGTTGGACCAATTCAGATGCCGGTCCTCCAACACTGTTGTCATTTAGCATCTCGCTATAAGTCACCATTGCAGGGTCTTGACCTTTAGTGCGACCGACGCCAATTCGCCAAACGGGTTGACGTCCGTAGGCACCTGTTGTCGAGGGCGGAGCGAGCTTGGCAAGCTGCAGACCGACAACCCCACCGGAGTTAACGTACAGCTCTTTGGGGAACGCAGGGGCCGTTTGTTCGCCGAGGCCAGGGATTGAGGCCGCGCCGGTTTGTGTGCGTGGGTTGTACAGCTCAACAAACAACGAACCTTGTGGGATTCGGTATTGTGTGGGCCTAGCCCCCATGGGACTGGGATACAACGTTGTCTCGCGTACTCGTTTGTCGTGGAATGCAAGAGATTCGGTAAGCAATAGCTCTGGATACTCCATCCCCCACACCACATCGCCTGGCTCGGGTCTCCAGCCTGGATCTCTTCCAAAACCTAACGCACTTGGTGGTGTTTGAGTGATTCCGACTCCGGCTCGTATACCAAAAGGTAAATAGTCATAATCGAATCGCGTCATGATCGAATCAGAGTCGCGGAAGTCAACAACGTTCACTGCCCATTGAGCCAACGTTCGAGCACGCAGCTTGTACCAGTCCCGGGTATTGGGCGTATGACCGTTCATGGTGACAAACTGATAGTCCTGTGGCACCAACAGTTGCGCCAAGCAATACAGTTGTCGAGCGTACAACTGACGCGAGGCAAGTCCGAGTTGTTGCGGACGCTGCGAAGCAGGTGGAGCTGCCAATTGCGGAAGAGTGCGATATGTCGGCGCAATTCCAGAGCCATCATTGGGATAGAACAATCCAATGTTGTTCTTGTTTCCAAGCAAGTTGAAGTATCCCGCTGGCGGAGGATCAATCATATTGCCGTCGTAAGGGTACTGACGAATAACCTCGTTCTGGCCGTTGTTCCATGCGAGTTCTCGCGGATCATCGACTACAACAGGTAAGTTGATTCCTGTAGCACCCGTACCAGTAACGTCATCATTTACGAAGTAGGGACTGCTCGTGTTTTCGACGAAAGCATTTCCGAAAGGACGGTTGAGGTTCATCCTCAAGCCTTGACGAAACTCAATCGGGAACAGAGCTCGTAAGATATCCGGCGTCAACGGCGGCACTAAGTTGGAATCGATTGGATGATGAACTGCAGAAGGGTCGTTGTTAGCGCTTTCGAGTGGATTGTTATCCAAGGTACGGTAATGATGCTCGTGCAGCAGCGTGACCCATTCCAGCAGGTTGCCGACCGGTTGGATTTTCGTTGTGTTTGCTTGGGCTAAAACATTAGGATCGTTGGATTGGATTCGACCTGCAAATCCGATCGGAGCATTGCGCAATTCTTGACTGCGCGTGGTAATCACTTTGTTGATCTGCATGGCAAGGTTGTAACGAATTCCGTTGGGATCGTTATTCAACTCCACAACCTTCGCAAGTCGATCTGAAAGATTACGGATATCCCCGTCGTAACGCCGTACCAATCGCTCTAACTCTTCTAAAGTAAATGGCGTGTCTTGCCCAAACAACTCTTGCGACAGTTCGTAGGGATCGTCCGCAATTTCATCGGGCTCGAATGGGGTGCCGTTGTTGGGGTTCAATAGTGGCGGACGATAAGTGGCGATATTGCCATTCAAATCGATACCAAAGGCCGAACGCCCTCGTGTCATCACCGGAAAGCCCGCACGAGGATAGATGTATTGGTTACCACCAAGGTCAAACGCCCACTGAGGATTGAGCGATGTTAAGCCTCTCTCAAAGAAATAGCTTGAGTAATCATCGCCGGTATCTCCTCCCCCATTATTGATCGAGTCGACTGAGACTTGGTCACGGTAGCGGCCTGGAACGCCTGTGAGTGAGTAGCGGTCGCCAGGCGGGGCATCATTACCATTCCTCAGTCGCATCATTGCTTGCGTAAACTCTAGTTGAGCTTGAAAGCGATTCATTGACGTCGAGTCAAAGAAATCTCTCAGATGGCGAAAGCTCAGATCTCCGGGCCCAACGCCACTGCCCTGCGCCAAAATCTCATTGTTGGTATAAGCCGAAGTCTGTCGTCTTGCAAATGAAAGCGATGATACGTCCGTGTATGTTGGAAGCCCTTGCAGAATATCGCCTGCCAAATTGACGTTGATCCGATTATCCAAATCCGCGATGTGAACCGCCGTCATAATCTTTAGCATCTTGCCTTCGGGTGAGACGATTGTGGGGAGGTCTGGATCAATCCAAACGCTTTCCGCGATCCCATCGCCATCGTTGTCCACATCCCAGGGCCCTTGCACTAGCGATCCTAAGAAATTTCGCAGCGCAGTTTGCTCCGCGGCGGAGCCATTGGTCCAGTTTAGATTAGCAAAGTCTCGTGAAAGACCGCTGAAGCTACTTGAACCAACATTAAACCCATTGTTGACGGGTACACCGGGGCGGATTGGATTGTTGTTCAACGATACCGCTAACGGGCGAGCACACGCAAAATCGACCAGCCTCAGAAGTTGTTGGATGTCCGCTGGGGTTCGACTAGCCAGTCCACTTCCTGATTCATAAAGTTGCCAAATGTAATTCACCAATTCCGGTCGGTGATAAGATGGAATGATTTCTCTTGGATCAAGTCCAGGGTTGCCGTTAGGATCGCGGAAGTCGCCGTTGGGATCCAAACAGGACAGCCAAAAGTCTCGAAAATCTGCAACATCAACGCCTTCATTCGTAGAACCTAAGACGTTACGGGACTCCATGTAGTCCATGTTGGGCAACAGTCCAATCGGCACGACTTGGCCATCAGGACGTGGTAGAGCAGTAGTAGCTCGATTATTGAAGTCGCCCGTCCAGTACTGTGTCAGGTTTCCACCTGCATCTATGGGATCGGGACTTCCATCGACGCCCGGATGAACGCCGAACCCAACTCCATTGTAAACCGCGTCATTAATCAAGTAACGATAAGGAGCCCCCGTCGCATTATAGAACAGGGAGTTTGGGCCGTGAGTCGACAGCCAAGCGTTCAACGTTCCTCGAAACGAGCCAACTCCAGTCACGGCTCCCTCTAGTTCCAAGTCTGTTGGCACATCTGCCAAATCGATCAGAATCGAATATGCCAATGGGTCCGGTGTTGGAGGGCCCGTTAAGATTGACTCCCAACCGATATATTTCAATACACGGAACGATTGATTCGCTAGCGGCCCTTCAAGCATCGTAAAGACGCGAGCGTTGTATGCATCATCGATAGGGCTCAGCACTTGGCCGGTAACAAACTCGGTCGTGATCGCAATGTCATTTTCACGCAGTGGCACTTTGCAAAATGAAGTATCGCTTTCCAAGAGGCCGCTGGGCATTGGGGGCGATTGAGCTCCAACTAAAACTGCTCCATGCGGTGCATTCACCCAAGTATTGTTAGCCGGCGCGCCATCATAGCCGGTTGGATTGCCTGCAACTTGATAGGACCTGATATATCCTTCAATTGCTCGGCGACCATATACATCCCCTAGCAGGGAGTGCATCGAGAATGCGGATGCAGTGCTTCGAGTGCCTCGTAATATCAACGGAATAATATCTGGGTCATAGAGCATTTTCCCAGTATTCTGCAACTTCGCTCGATTGATAATCAATCCACTGGTCCGCGACTGTCCGGAAAAGACCATGTAGGTCACGGCCAGCAAGCTGAAAAGTCCGAGCATGCCAAGGACCACTAGCAGGACTAAACCACGCTTCGCTTTTTGATTCGTTCTCATGGCTTTGTTTCCTAAACGTCGAGAGGAGTTTGCTTTTGCATTGAGGAGTTTGCGCACAGCTTGTCATGCTGTGAATTCAACCGAGGTAATAAGTCTTGAAAAGGTATCCAGCTACTTCACAGTCACTGGATACTCATAAACCGCGACCACGCCTTGGACAACGGTTGCAATCGTTTCAAGTTCCGCCGCTGTGGGCACTGCCGGGAGGCCAATGGCCGGTCCATTGAGAGACGGATCCAAATCAGGGAAATCCCAAGGGCGACCTTGCAGCACGACATCACGTGAGATCTGCGGTGTGCCAGGCGCGGCATCACTCGCCTCACCAATAGCAACAACGCGATACCAAGCATGACGATGTACCAACCGACGCCCATTGGCGATGGTATCAGGTAGATTCCATTGCAAATAACGCGACAACATGATGTAGTCACCGGCTCTTAGCCTCGCGTCAGAGCGAACATCAAAATGAAGAGTCGCGTTCAACAACGAACCAGCGCTGATTGGAGGTAAGTTGTAGTTGGACTGCTGCGTTGCAAGTGCGATTCGCTCTCCTTCCGGCAGGACATCAAACGCCGCCGTGTCTGGTATGTCGAAAGAGCGATCTCGCTTATTGACAACGACAATAGAAACAGTGAACTGTCGCGGGAACTCCAACGCTTTGGTTTCAATTGGAACTATGGTCGCAAACCAACTCAAGTCAGATTTCTTTGCCGAAGAGATCAAACTACCAACGTCCACACCGTCGAATTCTCGTAGCGCACCAAAACTCTTGTCTTGTTGAATCGTCGCCTGGATTAAGTCACCTAAATTTGCATTCTGCGAATCGGCTGCAACGGTTGAGATTGGCAGCGGCAATGTCATGGCGCTAACGTTCTGTCTTGCTAGGCTAGAGACGCGTATTAACCTTGGCGTTTCGACGCCACCTACGGCGAATTGTCCAGAAGCCGCATTCATTAAAATGTGATCGTTGAAGAACGGCATCCGGTTACGACGGATTAAGGCATTCGCATAGTCAGTCGTCCAAGATTTACCCCTGGCTAGCCAGTTAGCTTGATTGACGTAGCTGCTATACAGCGGGTCAAAACAAAAACCTTGACCAATGACACGCCGCCATGCTGCCTCTTGATTGAAAGCAGGCAGATATGGATCATTCATTCGTTTACGCTGTAATCCAACGTACACATCATCCATCGATTTCACGGGCTTATAAGGATGAGCTGGAGCAGCACTGTAGTTTGTCAACGGTGGATCATAGGGGTCAGGGCTATTGCTGTTGGGATAAGGAACTAAGTCGTCGTCGAAAACCCATGGCGACTTGTCGCTGGGAAGCACTAAATCAGCCGCTGCCGAGATGGCCGCCGCGTTGATGGCTCCACCAGTCGCCTGGTTAAGCGCGTACGAGTCGCTGGCTTGTCGGGCCGCCAACGGGATGATGGCCAGCACGCCTGCCAGTCCGAAAAGTGCGATCATCATCGCAAACAGGACTTCCACCAGCGAAACACCTAAACGATGCTGGGCCAAGCGAAACTTTGATACGTTCTTCATGTGATTGATCATTGCGCCGTCGCCCCATCAGTAAAAGACAACATTCGCGAGCGATACAAAACCTCACCGATCGATCGGAACGTCGTCGCCGTCGGCAGCGTTCCGTCCGGTAGCGGCGTGTCATATGCAGAAGCTACCGTCGAGACCGATATCGAGCCCGAGCGAGGTGACACTCGAACCCAAGTGCTCGAACTATCGTTGATGTTCGCCGTGATACGCTCGGATTCCAAATTTCGCGGATAGATTGGTATTTGATTTGGCGTCAGCAGACCCGTGGCACTCGATTCGGCCACGCGCACGATCTGGTCTGTTCTGCCAACAAAAAGGTAAATGTCTTCATGCGCATCATACTTGTTGATCACCGGCAAGCCCGCAGTTCCCGATATGCCATTCATGATCACAGATTCCAACAAGCCAGTTCCGCCAAACACGATGTATACCGGACGCAATGCCACAGGCGATGGATCCGCAGTGGGTGAAATCCAATCGGATGCAAAGTGACGACGCGTATCACGACGATTGATGATTTCTTGGACCGATGCAATCGGCGAGGTCCAGCGTGTGTCCGACGCATATCCACTGAGCGACAAGTCAATGCAAGTGCCTCTTGGCATATCGATAATCTGAGACGCAATAGGCTGAGGCAAAGCTTGCACTAACATCCGCGTAGGTGCTGAAAATCCAACGGGAGGAATGGCTTGCACTGGGGGGCGAATGCTTTGCCGAGCAATGACCAATCCATCCACTTCCGCTTTCATCGTGGCAGGTACTGAAGAGAAATTATCGACAGTTATCAACTGATTGCCGCTGCCGTCCACGTCTCGGGTCTGGTCATTGTTCGCGTCGACGCTGACAACCATCAATCCGCGGTGCATTGCCGGCACATCGGGAAACTCAATCACCGCTCCTGGACGGACTGCTTGAGCGAATCGAGAGTCGTTAGCAACCGTAGAGCCCAAAGTTAGGATGCTACCGTTCACATTGAAGGTTACATTCTCAAAAACCAAAGGTGGCGGAGTCTCCGCCAGACTCAATCGAATGCAAGTGTTATACGCATCATAATTCCCCTCAAAATCGGTGGCCGAAGCCGTGGTTGAAATCAATGGAAAGTTGGCCGCTGTGATTGGTTGCGAACCATCGAATGCAGGATTGCGTTCGGCTCGCGACGACAATCGCTCCAGAACAACAGCCACTGGACGGCCACGAGCGATCGCTCGTGCTCGCGCGGCTTCCAACATGTTCTTGACCAGAATCGCACCCTGGCTCGTCTTACGTTGGCTCATAATGGTGCGCAGTGTTGGCAACGTGATTGCGGACAGCAGCGTTACGATACCTACGACCACCATTAACTCAATCAGCGTCAGCCCTCGTACTTGCGTACGCAACCGGATCGTTCGAAATAGTCGGTGACTCATTACAACGCTCCTCCTGTTTCATCGAAGTTTGTAATGTTGTCCGAAACGCTTTCGCGAATCGCTTGATTCAATCTTGCCGGAGATGTCTCTCGGTACAGCAATTCAGGTGCATTTACAAAACCACCCGAGTTGACGCCTGTAACCACATCTAACGTGTTATTCCCGTTGCCGTCGACGTCAGTGTTCAAAACCCCACCAAGTGCTTGGTTAACCCCGGCGATGTAACCATTCGTGGAAGACTGGCGTGGATGATAGGGGTCTGGCCATAGATAGGGACTGCCTCCGACTGTGATGATGGAGTCCGATTGCGAAAACAAAGGGGAAGGAACGGGATTGGTGCGTGCATTATTGCCAGTCCAGAAGAACCTCAGGCCAAACAGCCCGTCTTGTCCAGCCGACACAATCAAGGGTCGAAGCGTACCCAGCGGCAGGTCCGCTGCGTTATTGGTCATGTATCCCAAGTCCGCTTTGTTGGGATCGAAGGGATCTCCCCCATCAATCGTGCTGTTAACTCCACTGTTGTAATACTTCGCAAAAGGGTCCGGATTGTACCGATCAAGCTCGGCTGCATTCCCGAGAGAGCGTAAGCTTTGCAGTTGTGAGGTTTGGATATCATCGTAGTAGCCTGCAGGCCACCGCAGCCATTGAATCGGGCGTCCCCAGGCATCGACAAACTCTCTCAAGCCATCGCCGTCGGTATCCGCGATCTCTGAATTCGAGAACGCTTCAATGCCAAAGCTGCCTGCTACGTACGAGCTTTCCACAATCAGAAAAAGCAGTTCTGCATTGAAGTTCTGTTCGGTGAATTGGGTATCTGTAAAAATGGTTCCATTAAATGCTAACTGGGCGGGATTGGTTCCAGGGATAATCGCCCTGGCTGCAAGCATAGTTCTCAACTGCGCGTATCGTGCTGAGTCATCCAATGCCACGTTGACAGGAGCTCCCCCAAACGAATAGTAAGCCGAGAATATTGGCTTGGTTCGAAAAGCAAAACCACCGCCCGAAGCGGTAAACAAGTCACCTGGACAGTCGGGCATTTCAAATCGCATGAGATCACGCGTTAACTGCAGGCGAATGCGAGAGTGGATACGTGAGTCGCTCTCCGCGAGTCCCGAAACTGGATCGGTTAATAACGGTGTGAAAACAGGTTGTTTGGGAAGCGTTCGTCGATTGAATCCAAATGGTAGTGTGCCCGGGCTAATAATCGAATCGATTGCTGCATAACGATATTCTTCATATCGATCCTGAATAATCACGTCGATCTTACGAATCGTCGCTCGTGTTTTGGCGACGTTGGCGTCTTGTTGAGCTCCTCGCAAAGCAACCATGACCATGCTCATCAAGATGCCAGCGATCACCGCGACCACCAGCAGTTCGATCAACGTAAACGCCGGTCGCAGTTGTTTCCGGTTTTTTAAGAACCGGACCGCGTCGCCGCCGCTTCCATTTCGCCTATTTGTATAGTAATGAGACATATGTCACTCGATGAGATAAGTTGATCTGCCAAGCAAATCGATGTTACGACCAGCCCTCGTTGAAACGCATTTCAAAAAGCCGTTAAGGAGTCCCTGCTTCAAAAGTCGCCGCACTAAAGTTGGCCACGTTATCGACCATACGCGTCGTGTGCTGTGGATCGACGGCAGTCATGGCCACACCAAATGCTGGGGAGACTTTAAAGTTCTTGTAGATACCGCCAATCGATTCGCCCGAAGGGAAGCGAAACATGGTATCTGCCAAGGAGGCTGCTGGATCACTTGCACCACGCACTTCTCGCACCAATCGGCCACCGTACTTGCCATCAAGCCCTGGGCCCAAGATCTGGAACTTGGTTGGCTCCATGAATTGATATCGCTGGAAAGCAACAAAGCTGGCGGCAGTGGCCGTTGTTACGCCCGGTAGCAGCTTGCCCGTTGAGTTTGCAACGTCAGAGTAAACCGGATAGATAGCCCCGATCTTATTAAGATCGCTGGAGTCCTGTTGGTTGATTGGGCTTCGTTGATAAAAGTTGAAGTAGGGTTGCCCGCCTTTGTTACTGACATAGGTGCGACTGTCAAAGTAAACGTAAGGAGAACGATTCAGTTCGTCCGCATAATCCGACAGATACACCGGTAGCAGATCAGGCCCTTGGCTAGTGCCAGCCGGAGCGACGTTGCCAAAGAATTGCTCTTCATCTGTGCTAACCACTGGAACGTTCAAATCACCGGGGTTGATCGTAAGTCGCGAGATCTCGAACTCGAAAAAGACATTTTCGCGGGCCACGTTGTATTGCAGTTGCGTGCCCCAAGCGACGAACGGTCCGCCGCGGCCAGTAAACGGTCGCTTGGGATCCGAACTGAAACCACCCAAGAAGAATACTAGAGCTTCTGCAGGGTCCATTACCTTAAGGTTTGCATCGGTGTAAGTCCCCGGCGCGATCAGGGTGTCACTGCTATTGCGAATGCAGTAATTGAATGGCGTAGTTGCCCGTTGTGAGGCAGCTTCCACCGCTGGCGACGGATTAAGTAGTGCTAACTCCGAATCGAGTATATGTGGAAACGCATTGCGCAAATGACGCTGAAAAACGCCCCAGTCGCTGCCGTCTGGCGGATAATCACCGAACTTGTCACGGTATCGCTCGATCGCTCGTGCAAGCTCGTCTACTTCCAACTTGAGCGCTCCTCGCTTGGTGTTGTTGACGACGCCGCCAATTGTGGGAATCAAGATTCCTGCCAAGATCGAAATGATCGCAATGACTACCAGCAATTCAACTAGAGTGAACCCTGATCGTGATGAGAGGAACGAGCGTTTCATTGGAGCACTCCGTACTAGGTGCTGAACCAACAACCTGCCTCCACATTGGATTGGGTCTGTCAGTGCCAGCGATAAGGTTTCAAAAATGGTTCTGTTCAATCAATAAACTTTAGGTTCGCTAATCGCGTTCCAAATTCAACAAAGCAGAAGAAGTTCCCCCCTCCTCGCTGTCACTCAACTCCCCCGCAAGCGGAAGAATAAAGTGCTCTGTGGGCTATCACCGCATTGCCTCGTTGAACTATTGTTCGTAGTACCGGCTTTAGCCGGACGTGCATTTAGCCGCTCAACGTTTGGATCAGTTCAATCATCGGCAGGAACAACGCGATGACAATGAAACCGACAGCCGTACCAAGGAAGACCACCAACAGGGGCTCGACCAGCTTGGTCAAACCCTCGGTCAAGACCTTTACTTCTTCGTCATAGTTGTCCGCAACCTTGTACAACATCGTGTCCAGTTCGCCCGTCTCTTCACCGACGTCGACCATGTTGACCACCAAGTCGTTGATGACACGGGAACGAGTCTTGAGCATCCATAAGGCCAAACAAATACCAGCTCCAACCGCCATCACTTGCAGCGCCAAATTAATCAACGCCATGTCGGTGTTTTCCGTGGCTGCCAAAGGATCTTGCTTCTTGCCGCCTTTGCCAACACTGCGTCCGGCCGTCAAAGCAACTGACATAATCATCACTCCTGGAAACGATCCCATCAGCATCCAGTATAAAGCGGCGATGGGATGCATCCCCAACGTCGAGTGTTCTTTCATCGGCTTAGCGATCACTTCACCTTCGCGAATCGCTTCGATGACTTTATTGAAGATCCGTTCAAAGACCGCGTTGTTACTGGTTTCTCGCGTGATGTTCAAGCCTTCCAAGATCGGCACACCGCTGGTCACCAGGGTCCCTAGCGTACGCGTCGTTCGGGCCAAGATGTTTCGTTCCATCAACGATCCGAAAACGGGCACTTTGATAATGAATTGATCAAAACCCATCCGGCCATGCGTGAACTTGCGGCCCAGTTTAATAATCAACAGGTAAGTCACTGGAATCAAAATTAACATGAACCAATACTGGACCACATAGTCGCTGATCGCAATCAACAACTGCGTCATCGCAGGCAACTCGACTTCGAAATCTTCGAACATCTTTTTAAACTGCGGCACGATGAAGGCCATGATCAATGCCAAAATTGCGATCGCAACCAAGGTGACCACCACTGGATAGATCATTGCCCCGACGACTTTGCGTTTCAGCGATTGAGCTGCTTCCAAGAACTCGCTCAAGCGGCGCAGGATCGCTTCCAAAGCACCACCAGCTTCACCGGCCTTGATCATGTTGACATACAACCGCGAGAAGACCTTCGGTGATTTGCTAAGGGCCTCGGACAACGTCGAACCAGTTTCGATTTCATCGCACACATCCATCAACGCATTTTTGAGCTTGCCGGGCTTCTGGTTGTTCTCCAGAATCTTCAGCGAACGCAGAATCGGAAGCCCCGCGTCTTGAAGGATGGAAAGCTGACGAGTGAACGTTGCCAAGTGTTTCGCACCGCCACCGCCGATGGCAAAACTGCGTTTGCGTTTCTTGGGTCCTTTGGCTTTGGCTCCTGCGGCAGTTTTCTTGAGCGAGATCTTCGTAACGAAGTAGCCCATCTGCCGAATCGTAGTTTGCGCTTCTTCTTCGCTGGACGATTCAATAACGTCCTTGATCTCTTGACCAGTGCGGTCCATAGCCTCGAATTGATAGATTGGCATGGCAGTGCGTCCTGTTTACGATTCGGTCCTGTAGACCTGCGAATTGCTTTGAAAAGGTGTTGTTAGGTTTGTTGTTCGACTCCCCCGCCAGCGGGAGCGTCGGTCCAGAGTGGGCCGCGCCTCGGAAGGCTCAGCCACCCTTGTGTTATGCATCCAGTACGGTTTCACGGACGACTTCATCCGCCGTCGTGATTCCTTCAAAAACGAACTTCAGTCCATAGTCACGCAGCGGAATCATGCCGTTTCGCCTGGCCGCCTCGCGAATTTCATCGGTCGGTGCATTTTTCATAATCATGTCACGCATTTCGTCATTCATGATCAAGAGCTCAAACAGTCCCACGCGGCCTTTGTAACCTGTGTTGTTGCAGTTATTGCAGCCCGCGCCGCGATAGTAGGTGTGCTTGTCGTAATCTTCTGGTGGCACACCCAAGTCCAATAGCAACTCCCGCGAGACTTCGGTCGCTTCACGGCAGTTAGCGCAGATGCGTCGCACTAGCCGCTGAGCCAAAATCGCTTCGACCGTCGCCGTGATCAAGAACGTTGGAATCCCCATGTCCTTCAAACGAGTGATCGTGCTGGGAGCATCGTTGGTGTGCAGCGTGCTAAAGACCAAGTGGCCCGTCAGCGAAGCTTGAATCGCAATTTCCGCTGTTTCCAAATCGCGAATCTCGCCGATCAGGATAATATCGGGATCCTGACGCAAGATCGCTCGCAAGCAAGCCGCAAACGTAATGCCCACGTCGTGGTCAATCGGGATCTGAACAATCCCATCAATGTCGTATTCAACAGGGTCTTCTGTCGTGATCACTTTCTCGGTGATCTCATTCATCTCCGAGAGTGCCGAGTAAAGCGTCGTCGTCTTACCACTTCCGGTCGGCCCCGTTACCAGCACGATCCCGTTCGGACGCGTCATTACTTTGCGAAACTCAGTGATCGAATGCTCGTTCATACCGACCTTGTCCAGCGACAGCGATACCACGCTGCGGTCTAGCACTCGCATAACCACGCTTTCGCCGAACATCGTCGGCAGAATACTGACCCGCAAGTCGACCGGGTGACCACCGACCATCAACTCGATGCGACCGTCCTGTGGCAGTCGACGTTCTGCAATGTCGAGATTCGCCATCACCTTGATCCGCGTCGTGATCGCAAATGCCAAGTGACGCGGTGGCGGAACCATTTCATACAAGACACCTTCGGCCTTGATGCGAATGCGGAATTCGTCCTCGAACGGCTCAAAGTGAATATCGCTGGCATGGTCCTTGATCGCAAGCAACAACACCAAGTTCAACAATTTGCGCACAGGCACGCTATCGGCGAGTGCTTCGGCTCCATCCAAATCGAACGGACCGTCCATTCCGATCGCTCGAGCGGCTTCTTCCAACTCCGCGTCATCGGCCAGCGATTTGACCAGCTTCTCAACGCTTTCGGACTCCGAAGAATAGTAACGTTCGATGGCCGCCAAGATCGCACGCTCGGTCGAAACCACCATCTCAATATCGTATCCCAAGAACGTGCGCAGTTCGTCGGGAATGTTCAAGTTCTGTGGATCACAGGTCGCGACCGTCAGTCTGTTGCCATCAAAGCGGACAGGGATGACGCGGTACAGTTGCGCCATCGACTCGCTGATCTTATCCAACACGTCGGGAGCCAAGCTGGTACTCTCCAGCGGCACGACTTGCATATTCCATTGTTCGGCTAATGCCGTCGCAAGTTGGTCCTCGTTGATGATCGACATGTCCTCGGCCAACTTGCCCAACAAGATGCCGGGCTGCTGCTGCTGTTCTTCCAGCAACAACTCCAATTGCTTGTCGGTGATAAAGCCAAGGTCGACAAAGATTTGGCCGATGCGACGAGATGCCATGGTTCTGCGTTTCTTGGTGAGGATCTATTAAATAAAAAGTGGTTTAGCCGGTTCAAAGTCATGCGTCCGCGTGCAATGGCTGCGGCAAGCGTCCAAGGCCTACTCGCCTTCGTCTTCATCGATCTCCGCGCCATCATCCTCCAGGCCGCGTCGAGCGTTCACAATGCGTTTCGCTAAATCATCGGGACGATGCGATTTGGAAAGCACATCTTCCACGGTGACCAAGCCGTCACGCCATAGTTTAAACAGTGCATCATCCATCAGATTCATCCCGAATTTTGCCCCGGTCTGAATGGCCGAGCTAATTCGGAAGGTCTTGTTTTCGCGGATCAAGTTCGCCACGCCCGGCGTAACAATCAAAACCTCGTAAGCCGCCACACGTCCACCGTTGACTCGTGGCAACAGCGTCTGGGCGACCACGCCTAAAAGCGAAGAGCTAAGCTGTGTGCGGACCTGATCTTGCAAGTTCCCAGGGAACGCATCGATGATTCGGTTGACGGTTCCTTGGGCACTGTTGGTGTGCAGTGTGCCGAACACAATATGGCCCGTTTCCGCCGCACTAATCGCCGCTTGAATCGTCTCCAAGTCGCGCATTTCACCAACCAGGATACAGTCGGGATCTTGACGCAACGCACGCCGAATCGCTTCGGCAAAACTTGGCACGTCGACACCGACTTCGCGCTGGTTAATCGTCGACTTCTTGTGCTCGTGATAAAATTCGATCGGATCCTCGATCGTAATAATATGGTGATCGTGGGTTTCGTTTAGGAAGTTGATCAAGCTGGCCAACGTCGTACTCTTGCCGCTGCCCGTCGGTCCAGTGACCAATACCAGACCACGCGGACGCTGTACCATTTTGACTACAGCTTCGGGTAACCCCAACTGCTCAGGCGTCAGTTTATCGTTGGGGATCTGCCGCAGAACCATCGAAATGAAGCCGCGTTGCTTGAAGATCGACACGCGGAAGCGGGCCAGCTCGCCAAACGCGAAACCGAAGTCGGAGCTACCGGTTTCCTGCAGTTCTCTTTGGCATCGTTCCGGAGCGATACTCTTCATCAACTGAACCGTGTCGTCCGCTTCCAACGTCTTAGTATCCAGCTTGCGCATTCGGCCATGCAAGCGAAAGACGGGAGGTTGGCCGACGACGATATGAATGTCGCTTGCCCCTTGTTTAACTGCCGCTGAGAGCAGTTTGTCAATCAGAACTGTTGCCATAAGTTATTTCTCAAGGTTTGCAGGCCGCCGAGGAGGGCTCGACGACCCGCAAACGTAAGTTAAACGGAGATGAGATTGGCACAGGAAAGCAGGCCAAACACGGAGAACTGGTCCTTATGCCACCAATATTGTAGTCCACATCGCGACGGAACTCCAATTATTGCCGAATTTTAGGTCATTAGCGGTTTGGTAGGGCACCACCGCTTACGGCAATTGGCTCCATCGGACCCAGCCTGTGACTTGGCCGGGCCATTTTCGGCTCGCTGGAGACCAGTCGGCCGACTAACGATTGACGGCGATCTGCCCATGCGGAAGTTCCGCTGGCGTCGCTCAAACCAGCCCCTAGGCCTTCGCCCGGTACTCGCGGATCAGATTTTCCATCGCTAGCGGTTCCTGTTCGGTTCGTTTGGCCGTGTTGTAGACCTCGTCAAAGGTGGTGATACCAGCCAGGATTTTGCGGATACCATCGCAGTAAAGTGTTGTCATGCCGGTCTTTATGGCTTCCGTTCGCAGTGCCGCCCCGGACGCTTCGCGGAACATCATTTCGCGGATGCGGTTGTTGACAACCATTAGTTCGTAGATCCCGATTCGGCCACGATAGCCTTTCTTTTGGCAGTACGAGCACCCTTTACCGCGCGAAAACTTGCCGTCGCGAGCAAGGTCTTCTGGGATTCCAGCCTCTTCGAGCATCGCGGCGGTCGGCTTGTACTCGACCTTACAGCGTGTACAAATCTTGCGCACCAGGCGTTGCGCGAGCACCGCGACCACACTACTTGCCACCATGTACGCCGGAACACCCATGTCGGTCATGCGCGTCACAGCACTGGGCGCATCGTTCGTATGTAGCGTACTAAAAACCAAGTGTCCAGTCAGGCTGGCCTGGATACCCATCTGCGCCGTCTCCGTATCTCGCATTTCGCCGACTAGGATGACGTTGGGTGCTTGTCGCAGCATCGCACGGATAATGCGAGCAAAATCCAGCCCGATGTTGTGGCGAACCTCGACTTGGTTGATCCCTGGCAAGTAATACTCTACAGGATCTTCAGCGGTGATGATCTTGCGATCAGGTCGGTTCAGCGCATTGAGTGCAGCGTAGAGAGTGGTGGTTTTTCCGGAACCGGTTGGGCCGGTGACCAGGAAGATGCCGTTTGGTCGCCGGATCAGTCCCGAGAAGATCTTGAAGTCATGTTCGGCCAGCCCCAGTTGCTTGACCCCTACCTTGATATTGTCCTTGTCCAGAACGCGCATGACCGCCGATTGTCCGTGGTTGGTCGGAATGATGCTGACACGAAGGTCCAGTTCTTTCTCGCCGACGGTAATCTTAATGCGTCCGTCTTGAGGTCGACGGCGCTCGGAAATGTCCATTTTCGCCAGAATCTTGATGCGTGACATAATCGCACCCAGCAAGCGGCGGGGCGGGCTGTCGCGTTCCACCAAAGAGCCGTCAATTCGATAACGGATGCGAACACGGTCCTCAAACGGCTCGACGTGAATGTCAGAAGCACGCAGTTGGACGGCCTCCTGAATCATATAGTGAACCAGACGCACCACGGGGGCACTGTCTTGGTCCATGTGGTCGTCCTGGACCAGTTTGTCTTCTTCGGTTTCGGTAAAATCGATTTGCGTATCGGTGAATTCTTGCAACATCGAGTCAGCCGATTCGCCTTCGGTCTGCCCGTAGTACCGGTTAATCGCTTCTTGGATGTGTTCTTTGGCTGCCAGGGCCGTGTCGACTTTGCGGTTGAGGATAAACCGCAGACCTTCGATCTTTTCCAGGTCAAAGGGGTCCGAAACCAAGACGCGGATGGTGTCGTCCTCTTCGGCAAACGGAATAATGCGGTTTTCGCGGGCGACCGATTCGGGCACTAATTGGATAACCGCGTCATCGATGCGAATATTGGGCAGATCCACATATTCGAAGTTGTGGAACTCCGCCAGGGCCATCGTAACTTCTTCGTCGGATGCGTACCCTAGACCAACCAGAGCGTCCCCCACCTGCTTGTCGTCGCGGGCGGCCATGCGTTCGGCTTCGTGCAGTTGTTCTTTGGATATGATACCGCGTGCGATCAACAAATCCGTGTAATCTTGCATGGTCTTGCTCATAGGTTGCTGCCTGCAGAGGAAGGGAAAAGAGTTTGCCTAGGGGTATTTCGAAGTAGTATATTCTAATTCTAGTTGCGTTTGGCTGCGGGCGCTTCGAAATTTCAGCCCTTTTTATGTCAGCAACAAAATGGCCACGTTCAAATAGATCAAGATACCCAGGATGTCAATAATGCCCGCGACAAATGGGTTGCTCATCAATGCCGGGTCCCAGCCTAATTGCTTGAAGACCAGTGGCAGGATGCCGCCGATGCTGGTACCGGCGATAACGACGCTGAGGATCGTAATCGGAATGACGAGCGCCGCGTAGACCGACGGCGCGATCAGTATCGCGGTGACAAAACCGAATGTGCCTAGCAAACTGCCCAGCAGCAGTCCCGTCGCGATTTCGCGTTTGAGGATCTTCCACCAGTCAGAAATCTCGACGTCTTTGGTGGCCAGTGCCGTAATCACTAGCGTCGACGATTGGCTTCCGCTGTTGCCTCCGCTGCTGATAATCAGAGGAATGAAGGCGACCAGCCAAGTGAAACGCACGAGTTCCGCGTCATATTGGTCGAGCATAAAGGCGGTCAGCAAAGCGAAAAAGAACAGCAAAATCAGCCACATGCCCCGCTTCCATGACAGCGTCAGGACGTCGGTTCGCATATAAGAATCAGGCAGCGGTTCTACGGCCGCGATACGTTGCAAGTCGTCAGCGGCTTCTTCATGGATGACGTCGATAATATCGTCGTGTGTGATAATGCCCAGCATATGCCGCTGGTCGTCAACCACGGGAATAGCCAGCAGATTGTATTTTGCGACCTTCCTGGCGACTTCGCCTTGGTCATCTTGAGCCTGGACGCAGACCAAGTCGGTTTCCATCAGTTCCGAAAGCTTGGTATCCTGCCGCCCAATCGATGACAGCAAAGATCGCGCACTGACGATGCCTCGCAAGTGATCTGTTTCGTCGACGACGTACAAATAGTAAACCGTCTCAAAGGATTCGGCTTCGCGTCCCAGTTGTTCTAACGCTTGCCTCACCGTCAGTCCTTCGGCTAATCGGACCGCTTCGGTGGTCATCAGGGCGCCGGCTGTCCCTTCCTTGAAGGTTTGCAGGCGACGGATATCGCGGCGGACAGTGGCTGGCATCAGCATCAAAATCTCGTCGACGCGATCTTCGGGCAGTTCTTGAACCAAGTCGACGACATCGTCGGCGGACACTTCGGTCAGCAGATCTGCAACTTGGCGTGCGTCTTGGTCATTCAGCAGTTCGACCTTGCGATCCCATTCGAAATAGCTGAAGATTTCGGCGCGTAGAGGTGCTTCGGCAAACTGCAAAACTCGCCAGAGCTCATTGTTTTCCAGCCCTTCCATGAACTCGGCCGTCCGCGCAGGGTGCAGAGCGGTGCAGAACTCACGAAGCTCGATCTCATTGGTCTCTGAGAGCATTTCGCGAAGTTCTGGCAGGAAGAGCGTGTTGACCATGGAGTGGCATTCTGGCTGAGACGTCGAACGTGGAGAAGCATGGAGTTTACGTCACAAGCGATGAATGTGCGAGCCGAAAGAAGGTGCGACATCACGAAGTAGGCCGGTAACCAGGTCGCTTGGTTGTTGCCGGAACTGCGCAAAGCCTCCAGGGAATAGTTTGTTGAACCAGTGAAGTTGACTGGTTTTTTGCGACCGAAGTTCCGGCGCAGGAGTAGGCATTGCTTGTTCCGGCCTACGGCAACTGCTACTTTCGCCTGCGCCTAACGGCCCGCGGTTAAACGAAGAGCTGCGACATCGCGGCGTAGGCCGGTAACCAGGTCGCTTGGTTGTTGCCGGAACTGCGCAAAGCCTCTAGGGAATAGTTTGTTGAACCAGTGAAGTTGACTGGTTTTTTGCGACCGAAGTTCCGGCGCAGGAGTAGGCATTGCTTGTTCCGGCCTACGGCAACTGCTGCGTTCGCCTGCGCCTAACGGCCCGAGGTTAATCGAAGCGCTGCGACATCGCGACGTAGGCCGGTAACTAGGTCGCTTGGTTGTCTGCGGACCATGGAGACTAGCGAGTGAGATAGAAATCGCCATCTGCATCGCGCCAGACGCAGTGGATATGGTTGGCCGGATTGCCTGCCGCGTCGGCTTGCGTATTCACAAACTCGATCATAAAAGTAGGCCCTTGGACGATGTAATAATGCCCAATCCCGGTCTCTGTACCGCCTGCCCACGCAAAGTGGATTTTGTCAAAGCCCGCTTCATCGATCTTCTTCCAACGCTCGGCAGCGACATTGTCCAACATGCTTTCGGTATACGTTGAAATCAGTGTCTTTAACGTCGCCTTTTGAGCGTCGGTCAATTGTGATGCGGAGATACCCTTGGGCTCATGGAATTCTGCGTGAGGCACGTCCGTATAATGGATTTCGGGTGGCGATTCTTCTGCAAAGATGGCGACCTTCTTTTGCTTGTCGTCCAAACTGGCAAGCAAGTCGTAGGCGAACTGCTCTTCTCCCTTGAGCACGCGCATGCCCTTCTTAAAAGTCTCCGAGTAGTCCGCTTGCAACGTAGCGGGGTTCGTGGCAAAAAATTGAGGTGTTGATTCAACAATCGCTCCATCCTTCATGACAAAGTTTAGCGATACATGGTGCCCTTCAATGCTCAATCCCCAAATTTGTGAGGCTTGAGGTTGGCCGTAGACGGTAAAGTAGTATTTGTTGGGGTCACGCCACTCTTCTTTCCCTGGCCCTTCCAATTGCCGCAGCAACGTCTCCAAGGACATGATTGAAGTCGCTTTGGTGTAGCCGACCGAACTGAGTACATTCTTCATCAATGCAAAAGCCGCTTCCTTTTGCGATTCGTTCATTTCGCGAACAGGCAAACCTTTTCGAGTGGGCAGCGGAATAAATGCCCACTTGGTGCGTTCAGCGGAGTCGTAAGCGAGAACCGCTTTGGCCAACGAATCGCCAGAAAGTGTCGCGAGAAATTTGGAAGCTGATGCTTCGAGGGTCTCGGCTGCTGGCGATTTGTCTTGTGCTAGGTAGAACGTAGCGTTCTGGGAGTTCGCCAGATAAATCGCCGAGCCAGTCAGAGTGCAGCCAGCCGCTAATAGCAAAAAGGTAGGTAGGTTTCGCATGGTGAGTCTATGGTGGGAAGGAAGAACGAGTTCGAATCCAAGCCCCCCAGTATACCAGAAATCACCGCCAAAGTCAGGCTACTAATCAACCCAACACGGGGCAGACGTCGAACCATTCCCGGCCTTGGGCTTGCATCCACTCGGCACATTGGTTCGGCCCCCAGAACTGTGGTTCATACTGCCATAAGGTAGGTGCCGCCGGACTTCGCCAAGCGCCAATGATTGGGTCGATAATTTGCCAAGCTTGATCGACTTCATCGCTGCGAGCAAACAAACTAGCGTCGCCAAGGATCGCATCTTGCAGCAGTCGCTGGTACGCGTCAGGCAGTTCCTTGTTGCGCGTATCAAAGCGGAAATCTAGATCGCTCAGCCGCATCCGCATTTCTTCATCAGGTACTTTGCTTTGAAAATGCAATTGCAAACCTTCGGCCGGCTGAATTTGAATGACCAACCGATTTGCTTCTGGATTGAATGACTTGCGATCGGCGAACATCACATGCGGCGGCTCTTTAAATTGGATGACAATCTGCGTCGTCCGGCAGCTCATCGCCTTCCCGCAGCGGATGTAAAACGGCACACCTTTCCAGCGCCAGTTGTCGACCTGCAGTTTCAAAGCGGCAAATGTTTCGGTTTGACTGTCATCCGGCACTCCTTCTTCTTCTGTGTACCCGATGTATTGTCCTCGCACGCCGCACTCGGCAAAATCACTGCCTTTAAAGCGGCGGACCGAACGCAGGACTTTCACTTTTTCGTCACGCACCATATCGGCATCAAAGCGAACTGGGGCTTCCATGGCGGTGATCATCAACAGTTGCAGCAGATGGTTCTGGAACATGTCTCGCAAGATACCTGCCTTGTCATAGTAGCCTCCGCGGCGACCGACTTTGACTTCTTCGGCGCAAGTGATCTGGACGTGGTCAATGTAGTTGCGATTCCACAAGGGTTCGAAAATTGAATTGCCGAACCGTAGCACTAAAATGTTTTGAACGGTCTCTTTACCTAGATAGTGGTCGATGCGATAGACTTGCTTTTCTTGGAAAACGCGGTGCACTGCATCGTTGAGGTGTCTGGCGGAAGCTAAGTCGGTCCCAAACGGTTTCTCAATCACAATCCGCCGCTTACCATGTTCTTCGGAAGCTAGGCCGCTGCTGCCCAGTTGAGCGATCGCGGGCTCGTAAAGCTGCGGCATTGTCGATAAATAGTAAACGCGATCGGTGCGTTTGTTCTCTTCGATTTTGTTGAGGAAATCGGCGAGTTCGTCGAAGTCTTCTTTGACCGAAATGTCGCCGGGGTGGTAGAAGATATTCTCAGCGAACGCGGCCCACGATTCGGGATCGTAGTCACGTTTGGCAAAAGTCGCTGTGGATTCTTGCAGTTGCGTACGCCACTCTTCGCTCGAAAAATGGCTTCGGGAAACTCCGACAATGCGTGTCGGCAAAGGCAATCGCTTGCGCTGAAACAAACGATACAACGCCGGAATCAACTTTCGGCTGGTTAAATCGCCGCTGGCACCAAAGATAACAATCGTGTGTGAGATAGCATCCATAATTCACATTTCCAACGGCGATGAGGCGATAGTTCTGAAAGGGCGGTCAACCCCGTGCAATCGCATTGGGGTTGACTGGTTAGGTGGCATGCAACAAGTTGCATTGGGGCTAGGTATGGTTAGGTAGGTTGCTTGCGCAGGTCTAACCATTCGCTGTGGAAAGTGCCAGGCATATCCAAGCGTTGGTACGTATGGGCTCCAAAGTAATCGCGTTGGGCTTGCAGCAAGTTCGCTGGCAGTCGCTCAAGGCGGAAACTGTCGTAGTAAGCCAGCGCGGTCGTGAAAGCGGGAGCAGGAATGCCCAAGTGCGATGCTGCCATGACCACTGAACGCCACGCAGATTGAGCATTCTCAATCGCTTGTTGGAAGTACGGGTAGAGCAGCAAGTTTTCGAGGTTAGGTTCCTTGTCAAACGCTTCTTTGATGCGATCCAGAAATTGGGCTCGGATGATGCAACCGCCTCGCCATAGCAGAGCGCAGTCACCGTAGTTCAATCCCCAGTCAAACTCCTTGCTCGCTTCTTGCAACTGCACAAAACCTTGAGCGTACGAGCAAATCTTGGATGCGTACAATGCTTGACGGACTGCTTCGACAAAGCCTTTCTTGTCGGCGACCATCGACTTAACGGCCGCATCAAAGGCCGGAAGCTTGCTGGTGGTTGGGCCATTAAGAACTTTGGAAGCTCGTGTACGGCCTTCCTTGATGGCAGAAATAGTGCGAGCGAAAACGGCCGCCGTTACCAGCGTGCTGGGCACACCGAGATCGAGAGCCAATTGGCTCATCCATTTTCCCGTCCCTTTAGCGCCAGCGACGTCGACAATCTTGTCGACCAAATGTCCGCCTTTGCCTTGATCATCTTTCGCACTGAAAATGTCGCGGGTGATTTCGATCAGATAGCTTTGCAGTTCGCCTCGGTTCCATTCCGCGAAAACATCGTAAAGCTCATCATTGTTGAGCCCGCCGACGTCTTTGAGCAGATGGTACGCTTCGCAGATCAACTGCATATCGCCGTACTCAATCCCGTTATGAACCATTTTGACATAGTGCCCAGCGCCGCGGGGACCGACCCACTCGCAGCATGGGATATCATTGTTGGGGCCAACTTTAGCTGCGATGGCTTGGAAGATCGGCTTGATGGTGGGCCAAGCCGCTTTGGAACCGCCGGGCATCATGCTGGGGCCTTTGAGTGCCCCTTCTTCGCCACCGGAGACGCCACTGCCCACGAAGAGCAAGCCTTTTTCTTCGATGTACTTTGTTCGTCGTTCGGTATCGGCGAAATGTGTGTTTCCACCGTCGACAATGATGTCACCGGGCTCTAAATGCGGCAGCAATTGTTCGATAAGATCGTCCACCGCTGGGCCTGCCTTCACCAGCATCATGACCAAACGCGGACGCTTGAGCGATTTGACGAAATCGACGATTGAATGAGCACCGAAAAAGTTCTTTCCTTTGGCTCGGCCGTCCATCAACGCGTCCACTTTGTCGGTGGTGCGATTAAAAACCGCGACGCGAAAACCGCGACTTTCGACGTTTAGGGCTAAGTTTTCGCCCATGACCGCCAGACCAATCAAACCAAAATCACACTGCTCGCTCATTATTTTGAATCTTCGATACGTTCGGGAAGCGGGAAAATGAGGAATCGCTCTATTCCTATTGGCTTTTCTCGGTACTAGCGGCCCAACGGAAATGAAATCATCCTGCAATCAAACACAGCCAGGATTCTAATCCTCCAGCCAAATCTAGCAATCCACTTAGAGCTGTCGGATGAGTAGAGCTTGACGCGAGCGCTCAGAGTCACTAAAAAACATGCTTCAGAACGGGTGCTTCGGCATCCTTGCTGGGGATGGCGCCGTAGCCAAGTGGCTAAGGCAGTGGATTGCAAATCCGCCACCGTGGGTTCGACTCCCACCGGCGCCTCTTTCTTTCCCCGCTAAACCCCAACCTACTCGGTGGTTCGTATGCCGCAGCACGGTAGTAGGCACACTCCGTGTGCCATAACAAAGGCCCCCTGCTGACGACACACGGAGTATGCCTGCTACTTTGGGCGCGATCGCCATGCCAATATGCTCATCGCCAATACGACGGCCACGATACCACCGACTAACCACGCGATCGGCAAGCGACCGTTTTCGCGATCAAAGCCGTATGCTTTCAGCGTTTGGTCCACATAAGGCAACGAAAACAACAGTCCGTTATGCCCAGCATGCAAGATGATGCCCGGCAACAAACTGCCAGAGTGGACCGCCAAGTAGCCGAGGAAAACGCCGAGCATCGCGGTGGGCAGGAACCTTTCGATAGAAAGCAGGCTGCCATAAACAACATGGAACAGTCCAAACAACACTGCTGAAAACAGAACAGCTCGATGAGCGGTTAGGCTGCTGCGTAAACTGGACAGCACCAATCCTCGAAAGAAAAACTCTTCAGCAATCGCTGGTGCAATGGCCATCGTAAGGATCACTAACCACCAAGGCAACGTAAGGAATTGCTCACGGAGGTCTTTGGTCTTTTCCAAGACTTCATCGCTGAGTGTCTTGATGCCCAGCAGATCGGACCACCGCAAAATTTCGACGGCAAACATCCACAATGCACAAGCCAATACGCCAGCAACCAACATCGCAGTGATGGGGATAGGTCCCAGTTTCAGCAGGAAAGTCGATCGCAGATTGACGCGGATCATTCGAGCGTAGAGCCAGGGCAGGACTAAAAACAGGCTCAGCAGCACAACCGCATTCAGAATCGCGTTGGACTGCAGAGAAGTGTTGCCTCGCGTTGAAATCCAACTGGTAATAACAAAGTACAATGGAAAAAACAGGCTTAAGTAGGTGGCCAGTTGCCCCACCGTGGCCGTGTCGGTCGGTTGTTCGGGACGCTTGAGTAAATCGCTCCAACGGAAATCGTCCCCCGCTGTGGCTACCTGGTCGCCAAAGCCTTTCGAAGCCAAGACAAGTGCGGCGAGCGTATAAAACAGCGTCGTCAGCAGTACGATGGCCACAATGGCCAGTGGGGTTTCGACGCGGCCTAGGGTATCGCGGGCCAGCAGGATGAGGTTCACCTGGGGCAGTACCGCCAAGCCGGCTGAGAGTTTGACTGTTGGCATCAAGCTGATAATGCCAGGTCCTAGGGACAGTAGCATCACCGGAATGAGATACGCTTGTGCCTCTTTGAAACTGCGCGCGAAGCTACACAAGGCCACCAGGATGCTGCTAAAGAAAATCGCAAAAACAATCAGCAGCGGCAAGGTACGAAACAGCACGCCCCAGTCCATGCTGGCTTGGCCCATCATTGCATCACCAACCCCGGTGACTTTGAGCGTAACGGCCATCGCTACCAAATTGATGAGCGCCGTCAGTACCGAAACACTGACGACTGCCACATACTTGCTAGCCACCAATTGAAAGCGAGAGATAGGCGACGCTATTAATGCTTCCAAGGTTCCACGCTCGCGTTCCCCCGCCGTCAAATCGATCGCCGGGTATACACCGCCAGTGATCGTCATCAGAATCAAGATCAAGGGAATGATGCCTGCCAAGGCCGACTTGGGTGCCTTGGCCGAAGTCGATGGTTTGGCCAACATGCGAATCGGTACATCATCAGCAATCCCCAGCATGGTTCGATGGCGAAACGCGGCTGCTTCGTTGACCAACGCGAACAGCTTTCGCAATTCGATCATGGCATTTTCGCTGAATGCGTCGCCTTCGCGAAATTCGATCTCGAAGGATAAAGGCTGGTAGTCGATGTTGTTTTTGGCCTGTTGTGGGACAACGATAATCGCGATGTCGATCAGTTCGTCGTTCAAGGCCGACGCTAAGTCCCCGTCTTCTACAATTTTAATATCGAATTGCGGCGCGGGATCCTGAGCCAGCGCAAGTTTTGGCGTGGGATTCGGGGTCGCTGAGACTCTTGGTGTTGGGGCGTCGATAAGCGAAGGCTGTGCTTCCTGATCGCGAGCCGTATTGCTGGTGGCATCGTCGGGCTGGCGGGAGCTTTCGATGACAGCCGTGTTATTGCTTGAGCTCCACTGGATCTTCAGCGGTTGCGCGTAGTCGGTCGTTGAGACCATTTTGCCAACACTGATGGCGTCCAGCAGTAAACGCCCTTCGAACTCGTTGGCGACTCCAAGACGAAACGCGGTCGATTGGATATTGCCGCTGGTCAGAATCAAACGATTCATGATCAGGCTGAGCAAGGGATACAGCAGGACGGGCATAAGAAACAGCGTGATGAGTGTGCGTCGATCGCGTAGTGTTTCTTTCAGCTCTTTGGCGGCTAGTCGCGTGAATCGCGAGATCGAATTGGAGTCAATCATGTTGCCGCCACGCTTTCCTGGCGATCGATCAGATCGATAAACATGTCGACTAAGTGCTCTTGGTGGGTTTGAGTTTGCAGTTGTTGGAGTGTGCCTTCCAGTTGCAGCTTGCCACCGTACAGCAGTCCAAATCGATCGCAAAGCCGCTCGGCTTCATCTAACCGATGGGTCGAGATCAAGACCGCTTTGCCTTGCTGCCGCAACTGATCGATAAACTGGAAAATGGTGCGACTGCCGACCACGTCCAAGCCGCGGGTTGGTTCGTCCAGCAGCATCGCCGGTGGATCGTGCATCAGTCCGCGAGCTAAGACCACACGTTGGCGTTGCCCCGTGCTGAGTGAATTGCATCGTTGGTCCAAGTAAGTATACAGCCCCAATAATTCCGCGAATTTCATCACCCGCTGCTGGGCGATAGCACGGGGGACATCATAGAGATCTGCAAAATATAACAAGACCTCGCGGACGGTCAGATACGGATAGCAACCATCGTTGGTCGAGATCATGCTCAACTGTTTTCGCAACAGGTGTCGGTCGCCGTCATGACGAACGCCGCCCACACTGATATAACCTTCATCGGGCGCCAGCAAGCCCATGATCATTCGTAGGGTAGTCGTTTTTCCAGCTCCATTGGGACCTAGTAAGCCGTAAACTTCTCCGGCAGCGACTTCAAAGCTGACATGTTGGACTGCTGGAATGCGTCGCTGGCGAGCGGCGAAAGTTTTGCTGATTTGAGAAGCAATGATCATGTTGCACTGGCAGGAAGTTTTCCGAGCGAATTAACTGAAGCGACCCAAGCCGATGGGCTTGTTCAGTTTATAGTATTCTGGCGAGGGCAAAGGGGGCTGGCGTGAAAGGATACAAGCCTGTGAGGTGGCTCCGAACGCTTAATCGATCGAAAAAGTGACATGCGCATTGACTTAATCATTACCGAACTAGACATGGGGGGCGCTGAAAAGTGCTTGGTGGAGATCGCTTGCTACTTACGTCGCAAGGGGCATGAGGTTCGCGTGATTGCCTTGGGGCGGCTTCCTGCACGCGATCGCGACGAGCTATTTGAAAAGCTTCGTCAATCTGGCGTGGAACCAATCTTTCTCAACGCTCGCGGCCCATTTGATTTCTTCCGCGTACGGTCAGAACTGCGCAAACTCGTTCATAAATCATCTCCGCAAGTGGCATTGTCGTTTCTTTTTCATGCCAACTTATTGAGTAGTCTGGTTTATCCTAAATGCAACGTTCCTTTAATTGTAGGAATTCGTGTGGCAGATGGATCTCGTGTGCGGGCTTGGGTTAGCCGAGGCGTGTACAAGGTCGCAGCTCACGTGGTCTGCGTCAGTCAATCTGTGGCCGATCACGTAATCGAATTTGAAGGTGCAGAAGCTCAGAAAGTTCATGTGATTACCAACGGAATCGATGTCGTACAGCAGCAGGATGTGCCAGCGCATGAATCAGTGGGGACGTTCCTGTCGAAATGGAATGTACGCCAGCCGTTCATGCTCTTTGTTGGTCGATATGTACCACAGAAAAGAATATCGTGGGTCATGCGAGTGGCTGACGACGAGCGTATGCTACACAGTAACTGGCAAGTTGTGACCATTGGCGATGGCCCACTGGGATCAGGGCTTCAGTTGCTTGCTGAGTCGAAGCCGGAATTGATCGTCAATGTAGGTCGCCAAAGCGATGTACTCGCTTGGATGAATGCTTGCGAGCTGCTGCTCTTGCCAAGCGCTTACGAAGGCATGCCAAACGTGGTGCTTGAAGCGATGTCGTGTCGCAAGCCCGTGGCAGCAACGGCCGTACATGGCATACGGGAATTGCTCGGCGATCATTCCGCAGACCAAACAGCGGAGCCCGACGATCGTGACGGATGGCTTGATCTGGTTTTTGAGCTGATGGGTAGCGAGTCTAAACGACAATTGCTGGGGCAATGGAACTGGCAGCGTTGTCAATCGGAGTTTGATTTGCGAGACAAGCTTGCGGCGTACGAGCAATTGCTTATTTCGGTTGCTGGTGCCAAATCCTAGAATCGCAGCCCAGCGGACCTGGATAGAAGGCAGTTTCGTTTTGCATAGACTGTTTTGAGTTGGCCCAACATTCGGCTGCGAAAGTCAGTTCCTTCAGCGAAAATTCTAGCGACCGGCAGGCGTCGGCAAGTTGGTCGCGATTGAGGTCGTGGGGCAAGTGGATCTTGGGGCTCATGATCAATCGAGCGCGGCTGAAGGGGCGTGCGAAGGCGTGTTGGTCCCAAACGCTTGTGTAACGCCAAGGTCGTTTGAAGCCTGCACCCAGCAGCACGATGGGCCACTGCAAACGGCTGGCAAGAAAGATCGCTCCGCTAGCGACCTTGCGCCGGGGCCCGCGGGGGCCGTCGGGCGTAATCACCAGGCCACGCATCTCTTCGTCTTGCATGATCCCCAAGAGGGCTTGGACACCGCCGCGTCCGCTAGAGCCACGGTATACTTTGAATCCGTACAAATAGGCGGCTTGAGTGAGCACTTCTGCATCGCGGTGTTTACTGGCCAGTAACGCCAGACGCGTGTTGCGGCGAACGAAAAATGGCAACGTCAGATATTCGTGCCAGATAAGATAGATGACTGGTTCGTTGTATTCGATGCGACCAACGTCGCACGCGGGGTCATAGTATGCGACGCGATAGTTCAGAGTCATCATCCAGCGAGACATGATCGAGCAAAACAAATAGCCACCCAACCGAGCGACCTTTTTCGACTCCAAGAGACTCTTGCCAAGATTTCGCATAAGCTTTGCTGAACTAGTTCGCCGAAATGGTAAACGCTGGTCTGCTTCCAATCGTCGACTGCTGTCGCCGCGTTTACTTTCGTCCCTTGCCAGGGTAGACGGCTGTTTCGGTGACCACGGCGTCCATATAAATATCGTGAGATTCGACGGGAATTTGCTCAAACAGTTGGCATTCGAAAGCCAAAGCGATCAGCGGCGCGTCTTGCCGAGCGTGCTGAAGGAGTTTGTCGTAGTATCCTTTTCCATGTCCGGTGCGGCCGCCCGATCGGTCGAAAGCGACACCGGGAACCATCACTAAATCGAGGTCTGGAGGCTGGAGTCGTTTGCTGGCCACATCGCGAAGATCTGCTCGCGGTTCCAGGATGCGATACATGCCCAGTTCCAATTCGTCCATCGATTCCAGCCAGAACAGTTCCAGTTCGCCGTCCACGCAATACGGAACGACGATACGTTTTCCGCTTTGCAGCGCCGCTGGCAATGCGTGGCGTGTGCGGACTTCATCGCGAACATCGACATAAAACATGACGGTGGAAGCTGCTGCGTACTCCGGCAGCATCATGAAGCGGTCGGTGATTTGCTGAGAAACCTCGTCTTTATTAGGTTGATTCTTGCGGTTTTCGTGGGCGGCCTTCCGAATGTCGGCTTTGGTTAGCATGGTGTGTGGTCGGTAAATGTTGACGAATCTTGGATTGCCCTCAGCAGTAAAAGCTTGTGCTCATGCAGGATAGTGAATGCGGGGCGAGTTGGGTAGGACGTTTATCCGTGCAAAGACCCCTAAACATATTTGCTAGTCCGTGTTAGGCTTTGAGGAATTTTGCACAGGGCTCGTCCGGCGTTCCAATGGGAACATCATTTCCAATTCATCGTGCGATTGGTGGGGCGGGTTGGTTATTGAATCCTTATTGCGACTTTAGAGGCTGGAAGTGCCCCGTCGAACAGACATCAAGAAAATTCTCCTGATTGGATCAGGCCCTATCGTTATTGGTCAAGCTTGCGAGTTTGACTACTCGGGAACCCAGGCTTGTAAGGCGTTGCGCGAGGAGGGCTACGAAGTCGTGCTGGTCAACAGCAATCCTGCAACCATCATGACCGATCCAGGAACCGCGGAACGGACCTATATCGAGCCGTTGACATGGCAGTTTGTCACAAAGGTGATCGAGCGAGAGCGGCCCGACGCTTTGCTGCCGACTTTAGGTGGCCAGACAGCGTTGAACATTGCCATGGATCTCGACAAGCACGGGATCTTGAAGAAATACAACGTCGAAATGATCGGCGCGCGGCCTGATGTAATCCAAAAGGCAGAAGGCCGCGACGAATTCAAAGAGGCGATGCACAAGATCGGATTGGAGGTTTGTCGTGGCGAAGTAGTCCACAATCTCACAGAAGCACGGCGAGTGCTGGCCGATATTGGATTGCCTTGCGTGATTCGTCCTTCTTTCACGATGGGCGGCAGCGGCAATGCCATTGCCTACAACCGTGATGATTTTGAGACATTGGTGCAGAACGGACTTTCGCTGTCGCCAACGACCGAGGTGTTGATCGAAGAATCGATCATTGGCTGGAAAGAGTATGAGATGGAAGTCATGCGCGATGCCGACGACAACGTGGTTATCGTGTGTTCGATTGAAAACTTCGACCCGATGGGCGTTCATACCGGCGATTCCATCACAGTCGCACCTGCCCAAACGCTTTCCGACAAAGAATACCAACGCATGCGCGATGCCTCATTGCGCGTGATCCGCGAGATTGGCGTAGAGACCGGTGGTTCCAACATTCAGTTCGCGATCGATCCTGCCAATGGGCGGATGATTGTTATCGAGATGAATCCTCGGGTTTCGCGCAGTAGTGCTCTCGCCAGTAAAGCGACCGGTTTTCCGATCGCGAAGATCGCAGCCAAACTGGCGGTTGGCTATCGGTTGCATGAGTTGCCCAATGACATTACGCAAAAGACACAAGCGTGTTTTGAACCGACGATCGATTACGTGGTCACCAAGATTCCGCGATTCGCATTTGAGAAGTTTCCTGAAGCTGATCCGACGCTGACGACGCAGATGAAGAGCGTTGGCGAAACGATGGCCATTGGGCGGACCTTCAAAGAGTCCTTTCAAAAAGCGTTGCGTGGTTTGGAGGTAGGTGCGTTTGGCTTTGGCTGCGACAACAAAGACCGTTGGGGACGGGAAGATCAACCCGATGAAGATGAAATCCGCAGCAAGCTGATTCGACCCAATGCAGACCGCGTGTGGTTTTTACGGTATGCGATGAAGGCTGGTATTTCCCTGGCCGAAATTCATCAATTAACCAATATTGATCCTTGGTTTTTGGACCAGCTTTCGCAAATCGTCGAGATGGAAACCGAGATCCGTGGCGTTCAATCTTTGTCGGCGCTGACGCCAGCGATGATGCTTTCTGCCAAGCAGATGGGTTTTTCCGATCGACAAATGGCTGTCATGCTTGGCAGTTACGACAATGAGATTCGCGCTTGGAGAATCAGGCATGGAATCAAAGCGGTCTTTAAGTCGGTCGATACCTGTGCCGCGGAATTTGAAGCGTACACACCCTACTACTACAGCACTTATGAGTCGGAAGATGAAGTGCCCGACAAAGTGCCCGGTAAGAAACGGGTTATGATTTTAGGAGGTGGCCCCAATCGAATTGGTCAAGGGATTGAGTTCGATTACTGTTGTTGCCATGCATCGTACGCATTGCGCGAGCTGGGCATCGAATCGATCATGGTGAACAGTAATCCTGAGACCGTTTCCACGGATTATGACACGAGCGACTTGTTGTTTTTTGAACCGTTGACTGCCGAAGATGTGCTGAACATTTACGAGCGGACTCAACCCGATGGCGTGATCGTTCAGTTTGGTGGTCAGACGCCATTGAATCTAGCTCGAGCGCTTTCCACGGCCGGGGTACCGATCATTGGAACCAGTGTCGACACCATCGAAGCTGCTGAAGACCGAGAGAAGTTCCAGAAGTTCTTGGTTGAATTAGGACTAAAGCAACCGGCCAATGCGATTGCCAGGAACATGGAGCAGGCTCGGCTTTCGATTCAGCGAATTGGTTTTCCCGTGTTGGTGCGTCCCAGTTACGTGCTGGGCGGACGAGCGATGGAGATCTGTTACGACATGAGTCAATTTGACCGCTATGTCACTGAGGCTTTTGTGGTCGCGGAAGGTCAGCCGGTTTTGATCGATCGCTTTTTGGAAGATGCCACCGAAGTGGATGTCGATGCGATCGGAGATGGTACCGATGTCGTGATCATGGGTATCATGGAGCACATTGAAGAGGCGGGCGTTCACTCCGGTGATTCTGCTTGTACGATTCCCCCCCATCATCTGCCGCAAAGCGTCCTGCAAGAGATCCGCGAAGCGACCATATCCATGGCCAAGCGATTGAACGTCATCGGGCTGATGAATGTGCAGTTCGCAGTGAAGGACGAAGATGGAAAGCAGGTGGTCTACATTCTGGAAGTCAACCCTCGGGCGAGCCGAACGGTGCCGTTTGTTGCAAAGGCCACAGGGGTACCGGTCGCAAACATCGCAGCCAAAGTGATGGCTGGCAAGAAGCTAAAAGAGTTGGGAATTACATCCGAACCGATTCCAAAGCACGTTTCGGTCAAGGAAAGCGTGTTTCCTTTTCGAAAGTTTGCCGGCGTCGATATCGTGTTAGGGCCTGAGATGCGTTCGACTGGCGAAGTCATGGGGACCAGCGAACAGTTCTCGATTGCGTTTGCCAAAAGTCAGATCGCGGCCGGCGTCGTTTTGCCAGAGAGCGGAAATGTCTTCCTGAGTGTTTCGGCTCGGCATCGCGCGAATATGCCGAACCTAGCCAAAAGTTTGCATGAGATGGGTTACAAACTGCTGGCCACTTCAGGGACCGCGGCTCATATCGAGCAATCGGGAATCCCGGTTACGAGAGTTCGTAAGTTGGCCGAAGGAAATCCCAATTTGATTGACTACCTCAAAAACCAGGACGTATCGTTGATCATCAATACGCCCAATGGCAAAGGTGCTAGGACCGATGAGGGGCGTATACGCGCCGCAGCGGTGCAGTTTGGTGTGCCATGTATTACAACGATCCCTGCTGCGGAAGCGGCCATCGGGGCGATGCGAGATGTTCGCGTCAATGAGATGACCGTGTTGTCGTTACAAGAACGATTCGGGCTGACTTGAACCGAGAGCTATGCGCACACCAACCTATCGATCAGTGGAGTTTTTCTGTGATGCGGCGGGCCCTTGCTTGCGCCTGCTGGATCAAACAGTCCTGCCGGACAAGACCCAATACATCGATTGTCGAACGGTCGGGACCGTCTGGGAAGCGATCAAGCAGCTTCGAGTGCGAGGAGCTCCAGCGATTGGTATAGCAGCCGCATACGGCGTCCTGCTGTCCGATGGTTTCACGCAGCGAGTTGAGGGTCAGGCATCCCCGAATGCGAGGCAAGTGGATCGTCAAGCGATTGAACGCGATATCGACTATCTGGCAGGTTCGCGTCCGACAGCGGTCAATTTGTTTTGGGCGCTGGAGCGGATGCGAAACTCGATCCGACTGCAACATGACGATGGCAGCTTGTTTGACACAGTGTTGCAGGAAGCTCATACGATCTTGCAACAAGATATCGCAATGTGCCATGCGATTGGAACCCATGGAGCATCTTTATTGAAAGATGGCAGCGGAGTATTGACGCACTGCAACACCGGCGGTTTGGCTACATCCGAATACGGCACGGCCCTGTCGGCTATATTCACGGCGGTGGATCAAGGCAAGTCGCTGCAAGTTTATGCAGACGAGACGCGACCGCTGTTGCAAGGCGCAAGATTGACTATGTGGGAGTTGGTGCAGCACGAAGTGCCAGCGACTTTGATTTGTGACAGCATGGCAGCGCAAGTGATGCGAGAAGGCAAGATCCAAGCGGTCATTGTAGGCGCAGATCGCATTACATCACGTGGTGACGCGGCCAACAAGATTGGTACCTATGGCGTCGCGATTTTGGCAAAGTACCACGGCATTCCATTTTATGTCGCGGCACCGTCCAGTACGTTTGATATGTCGTTGGAGTATGGCGAATCGATCCCAATTGAGCAGCGTAGCGCGGAAGAAATCACGCACGGGCTTGGCAAGCGAACGGCACCGGAAGGTGTGGCGGTTTACAACCCCGCCTTTGACGTAACTCCGGCGGAGTTGATCACAGCGATTGTGACGGAAAAGGGGATTATTTCGCCGGTTACCAAGGGAAATGTGGCTGCCAATCTGCGATAGCCAAGCGGAAAGGTGGAGTGTTCATTTCGTTCCAAGCGAAATTAGAACTACGCAGTTCTGGTTTGGATGTCTACAATACGAGACTCTTGGAAGAGTGTTTTGTGAGTAGAAATCTTGAGCACCTTTGTGACGCCCACTGTGAAAACCTCGACGCGCCGCCCTGCCCCGGGCCAAGCGACTTCGTTTTTGAGCCGGGCTACGGGGAACTCGATCGCTTGGATTGCTCGGTTGGTCAGCGGTTATTCTGTGCGCTGGATCGACTGTCAACCGGAAGCAGTCCAGCGCGTCTATTTTGCGAACCATACCAGTCACTTGGATGCGGTGGTTTTGTGGTCCGCGCTGCCAGTCAATTTGCGTCGATTGACGCGACCAGTGGCGGCTGCCGATTACTGGGGCACAACGCGCTGGCGTCGATTTTTAGCCAGCTCGTTCAACGCATTGCTCATTGATCGCAAGAAGATCAAAGTGCATCACAGTCCAGTCGAGATGATGATCGAAAGTATTGGCGATGTGTATTCGCTGATTGTCTTTCCGGAAGGCGGCCGATCGTCAGAACTGGAAATGGGGGAGTTCAAAAGCGGCCTATATTATCTCGCCAAGAAGCGTCCCGATTTGGAATTGGTACCCGTTTACATGGACAACATGAGTCGAATCTTGCCGCGCGGCGAATTTTTTCCGGTACCGTTGTTGTCGTCGATTACGATCGGTCATCCGATATTCTTGGAAGCGGGCGAGAGCAAGAATGAGTTCTTGCAGCGAGCGCGTCAAACGGTCCAACGACTCAAAGATCGATAGTTTGACACGGCGAGAAAAAAAGAAGCTGTCCAACCGCGAGATTGGACAGCTTATCGTGCTTTCCCAGAGCGTTAGTAATGCAGGAATCCGTTTGTTGGAGGCTGCTGCATTGGTTTGGCTGGTGATTAGTATCGGATGATCAAATCGGCGGTCAGTCGGTTGGCTAGGATGCCTTCGCGTTCGGTGAGTGGCACTTCATAGGCCACACCGGTTTCAATGTTCGAACGTGGCTTCCACTTGACCCCGCCAGCTTGGGTAACCAAGTCATTGCCGGTAATTCCTGGCGAGCCCAGGTTGAACAAGTCACCGCCTTCAACAGGCAATGGGAAAGCCGTTCCAGAGCTTAAGTAGTTGTACCAGTTCACTTCCGTAAAGGCATACACGTTGCTTCGGCCCAAGCGTCGGTCCAAGTGATTTGACCAGTACATCATTCGGTTTTCGGCTGCGTCATCAGCAGGTTCGATCAAGCCCACGGCGCTCATCCAATGCATCCGATCGCCGATCCGTGTGGCACCGGTGGCGAAGAAATGGAACAGTCCGTCGCCGTTGCCTTGGAGCGATTTTTCTGAGCCCAGAGGAATCTCGTAAGTTCCACCGACGCTCAACAAACGCCCTGCACATGCATCGCGATATAAGTTGTACTTGAGGCCTGCAGCAACGTCCGCGATACCGCTATCCAAGATCGGGCTTTGCGTGTAGATCAAACCATCCTTGGTCGCGATAATGCTCAATCGTTCTGTTAATGCAGCACGAACTTGCAAAGCATAGACTTGAACCGAGTTACCACCCAATGCGTTGGGAAGGTTGTGGTTTAAAAAAATGAAGCGGGCTTCGGTTAGCGTTCTTGGATCTTCAAAGAACACTGGATTGGTCATTGGGCTGATGAAGTCGTTGAAGCAAACATCGCTTTTCTTGATGATTCCGAAACCAAGTAGCCCCAGGTCACCGCGGCTGCCAAATCTGCTGTCGCAGCCACCGTCGCACAGGCTGTCGCAGCCCAGATCGCTGCAGTTGTCGCAGCTTGCATCTGTGCAATTGCAGCTCTGGAAACTGATGGGAACGATGTCGTCTTGTGGCTGGTCAACGGACTTCGTTGCTGTCGCGAAGCGTAAGTTGTCTTGGATAAAGCTTCCGTGAATCCCTTCAGCGGCTCGAGTGTTTTTCAGGCCGACGGCTGCTGTGGAGCAAAGCAGCGCGGCGACACCAAGTATGTTCGTGATTTTCATGAGTAACCTCTTCCGTGATACATTAAAACATCGCAAACAACGCTACTGCACCGCTGCACTGGCTCGTTCGAGCAATCAGGATGTGCGTCGCCGCACAAAGAATCGCATTCGTCGCTACTGGCGAGTTTGCCGTCGAATCCATCGGACACTTGAGGCAAGCCTAACAATTTTTTCTGGCGAATTACCACAAAACTTGCGGCTGTCCTCACCGGAAATGGTAAAGCTTAACGGTGGAACGCAAGGCTATAGTTGGGAGGAATTTACGTTGGTGCGGACCCGTCATTTCTGGGCGGCAAAGTGTGCTTTGTGGCACTCGCAGAATGTTGCAACTACGTTATAAATGCCCACGGCGAAAACGGTGAAGCCAACGCAACCGACCGCTCGGGCTTGTAAGTGTTGATGGAGGCGGTGCTGCGAAGCATGCTTTGCTACTGTTTCCGGCTTACGAGAAGTGGACTCGCTTGACCTTGCGTTTCAAGTGGTAACGATTTATTGGATTGGAGCGGCGTTAAGCATGGGAGTGAAAACGTTGGTGATAGTAATAGTCTGGAACACTGCATGAATTTTGTTTTGTTGGGTCAATCGGTGGTGGTTGATGCGGGCAGCCAAGCGGAGGCGGCCGCAGCAAATGTGGAGGCGGCGAAGTGGCTGAATTTCCAGACGCTAATGCTGTTTGCCATGGTTGTCATAGCGTTGGCGATTGCCACGATCATCGGACGTTATCTTGGTCGGCAAAGCACGCCGACGATCAATCGAGCGTTGGTCGAGCGATTTGTGATGAGGCTGCGCGTGTGGTGGCTGATGGTCGCGATGTTGATCTTCGGCTTGCTGCTGCACCGTGTAGGAACGATCGTACTGTTCGGATTGATCTCTTTCTGGGCCTTCCGCGAATTCATCACGATGACACCCACCCGTCGCGGAGACCATCGCGCGTTATTCTGGAGTCTAATTCTTTTCACACCACTGCAGTACATTCTGATTGGCATCGGCAAGACGGATCTCCAGATGCCAAATGGAGAACGCTTAGACTTGTATGACATCTACAGCATCATGATACCGGTGTATGCATCGTTGTTTATTCCAGCACGTATTGCAATCGCTGGAGATCACAAGAAGTTCTTAGAACGGTCGGCGCAGATTACTTTAGGGTTGTTGATATGCGTCTATTCGTTATCGCATGCTCCAGCGTTGTTGCATTTAGAGTTATCTACCAGCGACGGCCGCCCGTGGCGTGGCAGCCAAGCTGGATTGTTGTTCTTCTTTGTGTTGATCTCGCAATTGTCGGAGGTTTTTCAATGGAGTTGGAGTCAGCTTTCGGCCAAGCATGTAGTGGCAGCAGAAATTAGCAGTTCGCGGACGTGGGAGGGATGTATCGCGGGTTCGTTGACGGCGGGAGTCTGTGGCGGATTGCTGTACTGGGTCACACCATTTCAGATATGGGAAGCGGCGATGTTGAGCATCATCATTGCCTTTATGGGATTCTTGGGCGGCATGACCATGTCGGCAATCAAGCGCAATCGGGGGGTGCAAGATTACGGTACGCTGGTGATGGGGCATGCTGGTGTGCTTGACCGCATCGATTCGCTTTGCTTCGCAGCTCCAATTTTCTACCATTTAACGCGTTTCTTTTTTTCAACTTAGAGCGATTTTTTCGCTGCCATCGTCTGTACATCCCTCATGCACTTTATCGATACGCACGCCCACTTGTTTGATGAATCGTTGAGCCATAATCTTGGCGTTGTTCTGGAGCGAGCTGCGTTGGCGGGAGTTGGTCAAGTCATCAACGTTGCAACCACGGCCGCATCCACTCGGTTGGTTGTGCAAGCTGCGGAAAGTAGCTCCGGGTTGTTTGCATCAGCGGGCATTCACCCCAATTACGCTAGCCAAGCGACGAATGACGATTTTGGCATTGTTTGTGAGGCGATGTGCCATCCCAAGGTTGTCGCTGTTGGCGAAACGGGGCTCGACAAGTATTGGGATGATTGCCCATGGGATGTGCAGCTTGCGAATTTTGAGAAACATTTGCAGTTGGCGGCGGAGAGTCAATTGCCCGTGATCATCCACACCCGTGATTGTTATCCGGAGATGATCGATATGCTCCGACGATTTAAGCAGCAGGCCGACTTCAGTGGCGTCATGCATTCGTTCGCGGGGACGGCCGACCAAGCGATTGAACTCATGGAATTAGGCTTGTACATTAGCTTTGCCGGTATGCTAACCTTCAAGAAAAGTGAAGATTTGCGGCAAGCAGCGGCGGTTGTCCGTCGGGATCGGTTGTTGGTTGAAACTGACAGCCCGTATCTTTCGCCAGAGCCGTTCCGGGGCAAAAAGCCTAACGAACCGGCGCGCGTGATCTACACTGCAGGCACGCTGGCGCAAGTGCTGGGAGTCAGCCTTCTTCAGTTGGCCGAACAAACAACACTCAACGCTCGCCGATTATTCGCTAAAATGACGGGTGATTTACTTCCAATGACTACTTCGAAATAGGAAAGCAATACACGATGGTGAAAACAGCTTCGACCATGATGCCGCTTGGCACAACGGCCCCAGATTTCGCGTTGCCCGATTTGGACGGCAGCACAAAATCATTGCAGTCGTTGAAAGGCGACGTGGCCACGGTTGTGATCTTCATGTGCAACCATTGTCCATACGTTAAGCATGTCGCGCCTCAGCTAGCTGCTATTGCTGACGACTACCGCGACCAGGGTGTTTCGATGATTGGCATCAGCAGCAATGATGTAGCTGAGTATCCGGAAGACGCACCCGAGCAGATGCGTGTGGAAGCCGAGAAACAAGGCTATCATTTTCCGTATCTTTATGATGAGAGCCAATCGGTGGCCAAGGCGTATCGGGCGGCTTGCACGCCTGATATCTTCGTGTTTGATGCATCGTTGAAGCTGGCTTATCGCGGCCAAATCGATGACAGTCGACCCAAAACAGAACGTCCCTTAACTGGCCTCGATTTGCGAAGTGCTTTGGATGCGTTGATTGCAGGGCAACCGATTCCAGAGCCACAGAAGCCCAGCATCGGGTGTAACATTAAGTGGAAACCAGGCATGGAACCAGATTACTTTCACTCAGCACAAGTCAAATAACCCTCCAAAGCAAAGGCGATTCCTATGAGCCAACCGCAGCGATCTTGTATAAGAGTTCTGGTTGGCTTGCTTCCGCATTTGCTGGCATCTGCGGCGTCTGCGCAGGTTGAGCCTGCAGCGACTGAATTGCAGTTCGCGGCGGATCCGTGGATGCAGCCTTTTGGAAACAGCAGCATCTGGAATACGCCGATTGGAACGCAGGCACAGCTTGTTCCTATAACGATCGATTGTGATGCCGGTATTGAACCAGAGCTGGAGTACATCTATCGCATCAGCAACGTGCCATTTACTCGTTCGTTGTTTGCGGTGCGATCATGGCATCAACGTTTGGGTGGCCAAGTGCAATTAGACCAGTTTCCAATCGACGATTTTCTGTTGGGCTCAGATCCAAGAGATCTGCGTTTTCCAACAGCCTGTGCTGCGCTGTTGATGCCTGACAAGCGAACGGTGAAGAACATTTCCGCGTTCTGTCGTTCTTATCGAACGGGGCCGGTGTACGGCGAGAGCGTCCAGTCGTGGGACTTATTCGACGGCGATGGTCGTGATGACGGACGTCCTGTCACTGGCATGTCGATCTTGGGCGGCTCACTGGTCCTCGATGGCGTCCACAGGCTAGAAGATATTGATCATGCGGTGAAGCTTTGTTTGCCGCTTGCTCAGCTTAGCTTGGGTTCTCAGCAAACTGGTTTCCGTTGGCCAGCAACACGTGCGAAGCTTTCCTTGACCGACAAATTGTTGGGAGACAATGAAGCGTTGGTGCTAGGGTGTTTGTTGACTTTGAGTGGTGATGCGTATGAGCAATTAGCGGGAGAGTTGCAAACCGATTTTGGTCGTGCGCTATGTAAAGCGTTTTATCAGTATGGTGGTTACGTAGCAGATCGCTCCATCGATCAGCATGTTCGATTGTGCATGACACCGGAGTATGCGAGGGGCTTACGAGCGAAGTACGGACCTGCAGATTCGAGAAAGGGAATTGCCGCGTCGCTTCCTGACAAAATCGTCCAGGATATGAAGGCCGTCATTTCGCAGTTGGCAGTGGTGGAGGATAATACTGCAATGAGCATCGGTGGTAGCGGCACGCGCAGGGCTACGGCCATGCCGAAATCGGTTGCCACGTTCCCACAGTACGCCGGTGTAAACTCGAAGATTGTTCCGCTGAAGAATGGCTACTTGACCGATGGGCTCCTGTTGCCTGAAAACTGGTTTTTTGCTCGTCCTAGTAAAGAGCAGATCGAGTTGGCTGTGGATGCCAAGCATTTCTACTCGCCGCCTCAATCGATGCGATTCAAAGGGGTGGGGCCTGATAAAGTGGCATCGGTGGCTCAACTTGTTTTTGACACTCAAACGCCATTGAGGCTGTCGGCGCGGGTTCGAGTGCAAGGCGCAATGCGAGTCGATCTAGTTGCAACGACCTACGTTGCTCATTTCACACCCGCAGCGGAGCAGACGGTGGCCAGTAAAGAGTTCCAGCCAACCGAACTTGCCGCAGATGAGCCTAGCGAATGGGAGCTCGTAAGTGGTGAGTTTCGTTTAGGCCCAATGGCGCATCATTTTCGCTTGGAGTTCCGTGCCACTGGAGATGGCACCATTTGGATTGATGATATCGAAGCGATCGTCATTGCTGATCCGCAGAATAATTCAGCGTTGGTTCCATGAACAGCAGACTACCGTCCCTTCAAATTTTATTCTCTGCGGACTGGTTAGCGTGATTCGCGTTGAGCAGTCGGAAGCGTCAAGGACTATTCAACGAACGCTTCGGCGTACGATTCATCGGTCTCCCAGATTCGTACTGCGACGGCTCGAGCGCCGGTCCCAGCGAGGATTTTGGGGCACACCACTTCTAGCAAGTACTTTGCCAAATTTTCGGATGTGGGATTGTAGGGCAGCAGGAAGTATCGAACGGGTTTGGCCTGTTTGAGAACCTCGATGGCATTGTCGTCTTTATCCCAGATAACAAATCCATGGTCCCAGTTCTCGTCCAACCAACCTTTGCAGCGGTTTTTCAGTTCTTTAAAATCGATCACTCGACCGACGTCATCTTGTGTGTCCCCGGCGACCGTAAAGTCGGCTACATAATTGTGTCCATGCAAGTGAGCGCACATGCCGTCATGGCCGACCAACCGATGGCCTGCACAAAACTTGATGCGTCGCATGATCGTTAAGCTCATGATGATTCCTTGGTTGTGTCTTGGGGTAGCGAAGCTGGGTCGAGGGGCGAAGTCAGTTTGCTGTTGGAGGCATGCCGCGAGCGATCGCGACTCGTCTTCTTTTCCAAGTTTCGCCCGATCGCGGCGTTTAGATCGACGCCGGTTTGGTTGGCCAAGCAGACTAGCACGAATAGTACATCCGCAAGCTCGTCGGAAATATCACCTGGAATCTCGGAAGCTTTCCAACTTTGCTCGCCATAAGTCCGCGATACGACGCGGGCAAGCTCGCCAACTTCCTCGGTCAACTGAGCGAGGTTCCCTAGTTCGGAGAAGTAACGAACGCCGACGGTTTTGATCCACTGGTCAACGGTCGCTTGCAACTGGGCTAAGGTCAGATCGGGCTGCGACGATTCCAACGTCTAATCTCCAAACATCTGCGAAATAGATTTATTGGAGTGGATGCGACGGATGGCTTCGGCCAGCAGTGGAGCCACGGAAAGCACGTGAATCTTGTCGATCTTCTTTTCTGCCGAAAGGGGGATCGAGTTGGTGATAACCACGCTATCGACTTCGGTCTCGATAATCGTTTGGATAGCTTTGCCGCACAGCACGCCGTGTGAAGCGGCCAAGTGGATTTGTTTTGCTCCTGCTTTGCGAACCAATTTTGCAGCCCCGCAGATGGAGCCAGCGGTGCTGATCATGTCGTCGAACATCAAGCAAATCTTGCCTTCAACCGGGCCACCAATGATGTTTTTCTGTTGTGTTTCAAACGCGCTGGTGCGACGTTTATCGACGATCGCTAGAGCACCTCCTAGGCGTTTGGAGTGCCCGCTGGCGCGTTTGATACTGCCTTCATCGGGGCTAACGACGACCAAGTCTTCTTGCGGAATATCCAAACTCTTAAAGTAGGAATTCAAGACGGGAGCGGCGGTTAAGTGATCGACGGGGACATCGAAGAAACCTTGGATTTGTGGAGCGTGAAGGTCCATCGCTAAGACGCGATCGGCACCGGCGCGGGTAATAATGTTCGCGACCAGTTTGGCCGTAATGGGTACGCGCCCTTCGTCTTTGCGATCTTGCCTGGCGTAACCAAAATAAGGAATGACGGCGGTGACTCGGGCAGCGCTGGCTCGTTTGCACGAATCGATCATGATCAGCAATTCCAGCAAGTTATCGTTGACTGGTGGACAAGTGGGCTGGATCAGATAGACGTCGCGGCCGCGAACATCATCCTCGATCTTGCAAAAGTTCTCACCGTCGGGGAATTTCCCCAATGCGATGGAGCCCAATTGAAGATGCAAGAATTCGCAGATGTCTTTTGCCAAGGCTGGATTGGCTCGCCCGGAAAAAATCTTTAGTTCTTGCATGGATACCCCATTTCGCGCATTCGTTCTTCTACCAAGGCTAATTCATCGATCGTATTGATACTCAGCGACTCGCATGCTTGTAAGACACTTTTGGCTTGAACAAGATCGCCGGCATTTTTCAAAATTCGAGGACAATCTGTGAGATAGTACTCTTTCTGAGCATTATCGTTACGCAGTTGGCTGAGGGCCCAGCGTAAGCGTTCGGAGTCAAAGAGGTAGGTGCTCATGTTAACCTCCCTTATCTGACGCTGAGTATCGGAGGCATCTTTATGCTCGACAATATCGACAAATTCGCCTGATGCATCGCGAACAATTCTTCCAAGTCCGTCGGGATTATCTTTGCACAGGGTGCCCAGTAGGCAAGCTGGACGTTGCGTATCGAATTCGGCTATCAAACGGTTTAAAGAATCGGATTGTACGAGGGGGGAATCGCCTGCGAGCACAAAAACCGAGCCAACGGATTTACGCAGTTCTTCATCGCAGCAGGCGACGGCATGACCGGTGCCCAACTGTTGTTCCTGCGTGATGAAGGTCAGGTTCCTGCGTCCAGCGAGCTCCTCACGGACAAACTCGGCGCGATAGCCCACAACGACCGTCGTCTTTTGGACCCCCACCTTTTCGAGCGCATCCAAGACCCAGTGAATCATTGCACGCCCGAGCACGGGGAACAGGACTTTGGGCAGATCGCTCTTCATCCGCGTGCCTTTTCCAGCGGCAAGGACAATAGCGGTTCGTAAACTCATATCGATGAAAGTCCAAAAGATCGGGATTGGAGGTTGCCAGTGCAAACCGGCGTGTCTGCTTTAACAGGCCACAGTTTTGCATGATTGCTCTGGTTCGCCAAGTATCTGTCCCTGCTTCAGTTGACGGCATAACGGGTCCACGATAACCTCTCTGCCTTGCGAATTCATTATTCCGCCGTCATTCCGACGGCAACCACACTAGACATTTTAGTACGAGCAATTTTCAAAATGGCAGGATCTGAGCGAAAACGGGAACTGAAACGACGTCGTACGCGAACCAAGAAGGTCGCATTGTGGAAGGCGAAAGCGGCAAAGGCGACCAAGTCTGAGAAAGAAGCGATCGCTGGCAAGCTGCGTCGGTTGACCCCAGGTGCCGAACAGTTGATCGCCGATTGGAAATTGGTTAGCTAACCAGCCGTTTTCCGGCTTTAGTAAACCAAAACAGCGAAAATCAGCTCGTTGGAGGGGTTTCTCAAGGTTGTCCGATCGGATACGCTTGAGATAAATCCATCCCCCCTTAATTGCACTCAAGAGCTGGAGAAATTCCCATGGCGTCTGTCTTGGAAAATCCTTCCGAAGTAAGCATCGAACAAACCGAATGCTTTATTGGTGGAAAGTGGGTCGCTGCCAAGAGCGGTAAGACCTTTGAGACAATCAATCCCGCAACCGAAGAAGTGATTGCGGAAGTGGCTGAAGGCGATGCGGCCGATGTCGATGAAGCGGTAAAAGCGGCGCGGAAGGCATTCGAATCAGGGCCTTGGGCTCGGATGGATGCTCGCGATCGTGGACGCTTAATGTATAAGCTGGCCGATGCAATTGAAGATCAGATCGATGATCTGGCTGCACTGGAAACGCTGGACAATGGCAAGCCACTCAGCGAATCTCGCAATGGCGATTTGCCGCTGGTCATCGACTGCTTGCGTTACTACGCAGGCTATGCTGACAAGATTCAGGGAGCTACGCTGCCGGTGCGAGGGAACTATTTCTCTTACACACGGCGTGAGCCCGTGGGCGTTGCGGGGCAGATTATTCCCTGGAACTTCCCGATGTTGATGGTGGCCTGGAAATGGGGCCCTGCTCTGGCCGCTGGCTGTACCATCGTCATGAAGCCAGCCGAGCAAACGCCGCTGACTTGTTTGCGAATGGCAAAACTTGCACAAGACGTCGGTTTTCCTGACGGTGTGATCAATGTCGTGCCAGGCTTTGGCCCAACCGCCGGTGCCGCGGTGGTGAAGCATCCCGGTGTTGATAAGGTGGCCTTCACCGGCGAAACCTCAACCGCCCAAATCATTATGAAGGAAGCAGCCAACACGCTTAAACGTGTGACCTTCGAATTGGGAGGCAAGAGCCCCAACGTGATCATGCCCGACGCTGATTTGGATAAGGCGGCACAAGGCAGTTACATTGGTTTGTTTTTGAACCAAGGCCAATGCTGCTGCGCCGGCTCGCGCGTTTTTGTGCATCGAGATGTGCATGAGGAGTTTACGGCCAAGCTTGTGAAGCTGGCCACCAATCGCAAGGTTGGGAATCCATTTGATCGTGCGACTGAGCAAGGTCCGCAAATCGATAAAGCTCAGTTCGACAAGATCATGTCCTATATCGAAAAAGGCAAGCAAGCCGGAGCGACATGTCGCAGTGGTGGCCAGCGTGCTGGCGATAAAGGTTTCTTTATCCAGCCAACTGTTTTTGATAACGTCACCGATGACATGGAAATCGCTCGCAATGAAATCTTTGGACCGGTCCTCAGCGTCCTGAAATTTGATGATTGGGAAGATCTGATTCAGCGAGCCAACAACACCTTCTACGGATTAGCGGCCGCGATTTGGACTCGTGACATCAGTAAAGCGCATGACTTTGCGCGGCGCGTTCGCGCTGGAACCGTTTGGGTGAACTGCTATGATGTATTTGACGCAGCGGCTCCTTTTGGTGGTTTCAAGATGAGCGGTCAAGGACGCGAGCTGGGAGAAGAAGGCCTAAAGGCTTACACCGAATCGAAAACCGTGACCATCGCGTTGGATTAAGCACCGTTTGACTCCTTCGGGATGAAATCAACCGGAAAAACTGCGACGGACGTTTATGACGTCCGTCTTTTTTTGTACTTTAAGGAAGATACTTTGAATGCGCGCTGAAATCATTGCCATCGGTGATGAACTTACATCTGGGCAGAGACTCGATACCAACTCGCAATGGTTGGCGATAGAATTGGGAAACCTAGGGGTTCAGGTCGCCTTCCATACGACGATCGGGGACCGCCTGGAGGATAACTTACAAGCCTTTCGTGTGGCTGCCCAGCGTGTTGAACTGATTGTGTCGACGGGTGGACTGGGGCCGACGGCCGATGATTTAACGCGTGATGCAATCGCCGGTGCCTTCCATGCGCCGCTTGAATTTCGCGAGGAAGCAATGCAGCACATCCTTAGTCTGTTTGCTAATCGCAAACGACCGATGCCGGAGCGAAATCGAGTTCAAGCGATGTTTCCGGCTGGTAGTCGCTTGATTGACAATCAATTCGGTACCGCACCTGGAATCGATTTCTCCCACCCATCCTCAGCCAATTGCAGTTGCCGTATTTTTGCGTTGCCGGGTGTGCCAGCAGAAATGCATGAAATGTTCATGCAAGTTGTTCGCCCTCGTTTGATTCAAGAAATGGGTTTGGGGAAACAGCAGTGGTTTTACAAGAACCTGCGTTTGTTTGGCATTGGAGAAAGCGATGTAGAAGCCTTGATTCCCGATCTGATCGCACGCCAACGACAGCCGATCGTAGGCATTACCGTGTCTAAAGCGACGATTAACTTGCGCATCGCAACGCTAGCTTCAACTTGGGGAGAAGCGGAAGAAACCATGGAAGCAACCGTGTGCGAAATTGATAGTCACTTGTCTTCTTATATCTTTGGAGTAGATCAAGACGAACCATGGGATGCTGTCGTCGAAGTTCTTTCTGCTCGGGCTCAAACAATTCAAGTTTTCGAGTACGGCTCTACCAGTGTCCTTGGCCCCTTGATCACGACGGCAGCTAGCGAAGTATCCGTCAGCCAGTTGGTGGAATCAACGCACTGGAGTTTGGAACGACCATCGCAAGACGCAATCCAACAGGCGAGCGAGTGGGCATTGGTCTTGGGGCCTTATCCAAAGATTGCAGACCAGACTCACTACGAGGGGGACTTTCAGATTGAACTTTGGCATCAAGGCAAATTGGTGCATCAGCGCAGCCAACCGATTGCCGGGCATCCGGATATCATTCTGCATCGACTGGCTAAGGCTGGTGCGAAGGATGTTCTGGACCATTGGAAATCGATCACTGGCCGATAACAGGGCAAACTTGAGAGTTGCGTTACACCTCTGATTTCTTGCGGGCGAACTTGGGAAATGCTTGCTAACTGTTAAGTCAAGTTTCAGTAACCGCTGCTGGATAATGGCTAGTCCCAATAGTTGTTCGCAACTAAAATGGACCGCCTAGTGCGGCGATGAATTGCTGCATAATGAAAGGGACCTGGACGAAATCCCACTGGTTGGACCGATACCGTGTCCAGTTCTTATTCGGTAAGCCAACTTCTTCCTATCGTTTTTGGAAGCCTGATGTCCGATGAATCCACGATTGCAAAGCTACTTGATGTTTATGAAGATGCCTGTCAGCGCGGAGAGCAAGTAGACCTTGTCAAGTTATGCGAGCAGCATCCGCACGTGTTCGATGAGCTGCAGACTCGTATTGTAGCACAGCGGCACTCGCCAGCGGATAGTTGTGGTCCACTGGAGAGCCCGGCCGAGCTTTCTTTTCAGACGGGGGTTTCGGATTTAAAGTTTTTAGCAAAAGGTGGTTTGGGTGCTGTCTATGTTGGAAAAGACCTGCAGTTGAATCGCCAAGTTGCGGTCAAGTTCATGCATGCCCAACGCGCAAGTGACAGTGTCGGCCGGCAGTTTTTTGAACTAGAAGCTGAGGTTACTGGCAGGCTGGAGCATCCTGGTGTCATTCCGCTGTACGGCGTTGGCCAGACGACAACCGGCGTACCCTACTATGCGATGCGGTTTATTGATGGGCAAACCTTGGATGCCACCATCCGCGACTACTATGCCCAGCAAAAGCTGAGTGGGCGGACCGAGCATGTCGAATTTCGCGGGATGCTACAAGCATTCGTGTCAGTCTGCAAAACGATTGCCTATGCGCACAATCGCGGGATAGTGCATCGCGATATCAAACCTGACAATATCATGCTAGGTCGATATGGAGAAACGATTGTCGTCGATTGGGGGTTAGCTCTACCGGTCGCGCGGGAAGAACGATTTCGCCAGAGTGGCGAACTTACTCTGATGCCAATGAGTGGAAGTAACTCGCACAGTTCGCAGCATGCTGCCGGTACTCCGTCTTACATGAGTCCTGAGCAAGCATCGAATTTGGCAGCGACGCCTGCAAGTGACATTTATAGTTTGGGCGCAACGCTTTATAAAATTCTTACCGGTTTGCCGCCCGTCGCAGGCGAATCATTGATCGAGATCCGTACAAAGATCTTGGAAGGTCGCATCACCAATCCGTCCGAGTTCAACAAGGCGATTGACCCTGCATTGGATGCGATTTGCCAAAAGGCCATGGCCTTGCTGCCTCATGACCGCTATGGCACTGCGTTGGATTTGGCCAGCGATGTCGAACGTTATTTGGCTGACGAGCCAGTGAGCGCTTATTCGGAGTCTGGAACCGAAAGGTTTGGTCGTTTTTTTCGCCGTCATCGTCTAGCAACCTTTGTCGCGTTAGCAGGTCTCACGGGCTGTTTACTTCTGGCAGCGTTGTCATCGATTTGGTTAGCCAGCGCGAACAGTAAAGAACGTACAGCACATGCGATCGCAGAACAGTCGCGGCGAGAGAACCTCAGCACCTCAGCGATGTTCTTAGCCAAGTCGGTGGCGTACGAAATTGAGCTGTACTGGAAGATACTCGAATCTGAAGCGGAATCTCCTAGCTTGCGGGCGTTGTTGCTGCAAGCGACAAGCGAAAAGCGTTCGTCGGGCAGCTACAGTCCAACAACAACTTACGAGCTGCAAAGATGGCTGGAAAAACGCTATATCTCTGCAGGTTCGTCGGTCAAAGCGTTGGCCTGGGTCGTCAGCGGTTATGAGGGAACTCAGCTTGCTCGTGTTCCTGAGGCCAGCAGTATCGGTCAAAATTTTGCGCACCGCGATTACTTTCATGCGCTGGGCCGCGATTTAACCTTGGAGGAGCTAGCAACACAAGGTCCGGTGTTCCCATTGGGGAGCAAGGAAGTTTACGCCAGTTCTGTATATCAAGGTTCCAATACGCAGACCTTGTTGATTACCTTTGCCGTGCCGATTTGGAGTGCGCCGCGCGATGAGCCTGATCGGCAGCGAATTGGCGTTTTGGCCTTTCCCGTCGAGCTGGGAGAGTTTTCCTTGGGGCGACGGGCAATCTTAGTAGATACGCGACCTGACCTGTTGAAAGGACAAGCTGGATTGATCCTGAACCATGCCAATCTAGCTGCTCAAGGAATGACAGACCGAACGCCATATCTGTTGGCTTCGGATCTTGCGACTGTCAACCAAATTGCCAGTGACCGCAGTTCTGATGGTCTCGTGAAGTCGGCTCGCAACAACATTGTCGAATCTCTTTTCGACCCGGTGGACCAGAAAAGCCGGTTATCGGCTATCGAACCCGTGCAAATTCGCGGTCGTAGAAATTTTGCTGGCGACCGCGGTGGGGAAAATCATACCGGGGGCAACACGGGTTGGGTTGTGATCGCCGTTGAGGAAGATTAGCGGTATGGCGGTGGTTACCTCTTAAAATGCCTGTGAATCGCCGTTTCTATGGCAAAAAACTGTGCGGTACCACGCAGGTCAGGGAGTCAGGTACGCTGAGTGCGCCGGTCAAAAGTAAACCTTTGTGCTGTAAAATCGTATCGACATAAACGGGGAATTGCTGGTAACTTCCCCATCGGAATTGAAATTGTTAATCTGAAGGGGCTGTGACAGTTCACATCCTTCATCTTCAGCGCCCCACCCTACCCCACTGCTCGGTTATGAAAAAACAAACTCTTGCCTCGTTGTCGTTTACTGCTGCCTTGCTATTTGGGTGCCAATCCTCCCAGGCGGAACCCACGCTGACGATCGGGGATAAAGCTCCTGCGATCGACGTAGATCAGTGGATCAGCTTAGGCGGTGATAAATTCAAGCCGGTGACGAAGTTCGAAAAGGGCAAGGTTTACATCGTTGAGTTTTGGGCGACTTGGTGCGGCCCATGCATTCGAAGTATGCCGCATTTGGCCGAGTTGCAGAAGAAATATTACGATAAAGGTTTGCAAATCGTTTCGGTTACCGACGATGATAAAGAAGCGATTGACAAGTTGCTGAGCAAAGAAGCTCCCAATGCGATTGGCAACGACAAAACGTATGCCGAGATCACGGGCCATTACCTCCTGGGCAGCGATCCTGACCAATCTGTGCAGCGGGATTACATGCTGGCTACTCGCCAATCAACGATCCCGACGGCGTACATTATTGGCCGTGATGGATTGCTAGAGTGGGTTGGTAATCCAGCCGTGATGGATGAACCCTTGGACGCGATCATTGAAGGTACCTGGGATCGTGCCGAGTTCAAACGCGAGTTTGAAGATGAGCAACGTCTGATCGACCTTGACCTTGAATTGAATCAAGTCGCCAGGAGTCTGAAAAATCCTCAAGACCGTCAGGCCTTCATCGCAGCCGCCCTACCAGTCATTGATAAGTTTGAAAAGTCGATTCAAACCAAGCAGATCAAGCTGAATGTTTCTGGCACAAAGCTGACCTTAGTAATGGACTTTGCGCCAGAAGCGGATTCTACGACACAGCTTTTCCAGGCGATCATGGCCGATGAATCGGTTTCCCCGGTCTTCAAGCACGACATGGCCTGGAAGGCATATGAAATCTCGATGGAAAAAGATGTCGTGAACTCAGGTTTGCTACAAGCTGCAGCAGATGTCGTCCCTCGTATTTTACCCGAGCTTGCCGATAATTCCCACGCGACCGTACTGGACACGCTAGCGCACTTGCAACATCGCTTAGGTAAACCCGAGGAAGCGCTCGCTACAGCCCAAAAAGCTTATGAGCTGAGCGGCAAGGCACCTGAGTATGAGATATTTGTGAAGCAGCTTCAAAAAGAGTTGAATCTATAAGCACGCGATCGTTTTAGCCGCCTGTCGTTTCGTGAGAGCATGCATGGCAGACTTAAGTGCACCATACTGCGGCTGCCGAAACAAATTGACAAGTAGGATTACCAACTCGCCTAAGAGAGGGAGTTCTTTTTAGCGCGGACCTTTTTTGAGTACTGCTCCATAAACTTCTTCTCTTTGGAGGTCAGCGAGTCTAAGCCTGACTGCTGGATTTTTTCCAGGATCCGGTCCGCTTCGATCGCTTCGGTATCCACACTGTTGTCCGGCTCGGTAAACGTCTTCAACTTGGGACCGAACGTTTTGCGCTTCCAAAGCCGATAACTCATCGACCAGTTCTCAAGGAAATTGAAATTTAGGTTGCCATAGAAATAAACCGCGGCGAAGCCAATACCCGCCAAGTGCACATCGTAGGCGACGGGGTTATCCGGCGACGACTTGAATAGCAAATTCATGACCACGATAAACGCACCGACGGCCCACGCCGGGACTGGAGCAACGCCGAACAGATACAGCACGTGTCTTGGGAAATTGAAAACGAATAGCATCGTAATGGTTAGGACGGCACCCGACGCTCCCAATACCGCTCCTGCGGATTGGTCGACCAAGTTGTGAAGTGCCAGATACACGGCCCCACAAAACACGACGCTGAGCAAATAGATCCGCCAGAATTCACCCCAGCCGTAGCGCTGTTCCACGGAACGTCCGAGGAACCAGAGAGACATCATGTTGAATAGAATATGGCCAATCGATTGATATGAGTGTACAAAACCATAGCTCAGCATCCGCCACCACATCCAGGGGCGAGTCAGGTCCTCCGTATGCAAAGCCATCAGGTCGGAAAATCGTCGTCCGTCCGCCGTTTGAAAAAAAAGATTGGCTACAAAGCATGCAGCGCAAATGATGATAATCATCGATACCGGTGATTTGCCATTCCAGCCCAATTCCAAGCCAGGTGGAGGCGACTCACGATAGTACCCACGGTCATAGATTCCCATATCAACCTTTATTCTTGTCGGCAATAAACAGCAAGCTAACTATGGTTACTACTTGCTGCTAATTCTTGTTCATTTCTTGTTTTGAAAGCAGTACAAAGCAGCGGTAGTTCGTACAAAAAGGCAGTCTTTTACGGCCACGGGCGAAGCCATACAGCCTGCCTCCAATCTGCTTTCGCTAACAATTTCAGCTTCATCGGCAGCGGCGATTGTATACCCCTTCCCCATTTCGTCAAAAGCATAGATGTGCCCGTTGGCCAGAATGGGTGAAGCGCTAAAGTCGCCTCCCAGTCGCTTTTGCCAAATCATTTCACCATCATCGGCATTGAGACAACTGATGACTCCGCGATCTTCGATTACAAACAGCCTGCCGTTTGCATAAAGCGGTGAAGGTTTGCAGCCAATCGCTTTTGTGGCCAACCATTTGACGTGTGTATCCGTGGCATCTCCAGAGCCACTCGGTTCGATGGCCATCATCTTCGCCTTGCTAAAGCCCGTAGAAATGTATATTCGCTGGCCATCGAAAAGTGGACGAATCGCACTGGAGTGTTCTTCATATCGCACAAACCAAAGCCGGTTGCCAGTACGAGGATCGTAAGCCTCGACAGCATTGGCCGCCGGGCTGATCAACTGGGGTTGGCCGTTGACTTGAATGATGTGCGGAGTTGAAAACGCTTTATGCAAGTCTCCGTTGTCTGTTTTAAACTCAATTTGCCGGTCCGTCTTCCACAGGGTTTCTCCCGTCAAGCGGTCTAATGCAATCACATACTGCTGATCGTAGCCATCGAAATGCATGATCAACGAATTCTCAAACAGAATTGGCGAGCTGCCTGGGCCACGATAATGATTGCATGGCAAGTCGCGGCGTTGCCAAACGATCTTTGCAGGACCATCGACATCCATTGCAACGGCTGCGGTTCCATATGCACCAAAGTGACAATAGATAAGCTTGCCATCGCAGACAGGGGTGGGGGAAGCGTAAGAATTTGTTACGTGGTAGTCGGGTTGAACGCTGTCATTGCGAAACAAGACATCGTTTGAAACAATCTGTCCAGTCTTTCGATCCAACGAGATTAGCCGCTGTTCATGGCCTTCACTATCGGCATCCGTCACCCAAACTCGGTCGCCCCAGACCAGCGGTGAGGACCAAGCCCGACCGGGTAGCGGAGTTTTCCAGAGCAAGTTCGTTTGCTCGCCCCATGTCGTGGGAGGCGTCGCAGTCGGTTCTGCTGAACCATTGCCGCTCAACCCTCGAAATTGAGGCCACGCCCAACCTTCCGTTTCCGCCAGTTGCTCTGCCGACCAAGCTTTCTCAACGGCGTACTTGGCAACCGCATGATCCTGGGCAGCCAATGGTAGAGAAGCCGAAAGTGACACTGCGAAAAAAGCCAACTTTGTAAGTGTATTCATACTTCCCAAGTGATTTGTGGCAATTACTATCAAGAGATACAACGGTAGGACTGATGCGGCTACTCATTCTACTCGATCAAGTTAAAGAACGTTACTTGGTCCGATAGCAGCCCCAGCTTTTTTGACGATTCGAATAAGCATCATGTTGCTCTGATTCAACATTATTTCCAAGAAAATGTTGACTTTCTACAACGCTGTAATTATCGGTCATGCCCTGCCGATTTTCGTAAGTCCATGTTTTTCAATGGCTTAGCCCTGTTTCTGAGGCCAGGAAACCGTCTCTGGTACGCCGACTGCAATTGATTTAGTCATTCCCCAACGGGAACTCGATCACATCGATCAGCATCCAAGTTTCTCAGCGTCCTTTAAGAATTCCGCAGCTATGAAGAACTCCTCGGCCCGCGAATACGATCGTGATGAAATCCTTCTCCAAGAAGAATTTGGCAGTACTTTGGCCTATGCTGGTGCTCAACGCAAAACCAGTGCGGACGGCGATTTTGATGGCGAGTTCGAAGTCGTCGACGAAGAAGAAGAAGAGTTGGTGGACGACGATGAATCCTCCATCGAAGACTCCGATTACGGTGACGACGAAGAAGCTTTGATCGATCCAGAAGAGTTGGAAGTATCGGTCGATGCAACCGATGACCCCGTTCGCATGTACTTGATGCAGATGGGGGAAATTCCCTTGCTGAACCGCCATCAAGAAATCGCTCATGCCAAGCGTATCGAGATGATGCGAGCTCACTATCGTCAATGGTTGGTCTCTACCGATTTCGTACTGTTGGGAGCAACCAAGTTGCTGGAGCAAGTCCGCGATGGCAAACTGCGATTGGATCGTACGATCGAAGTCAGCGTAACCAACGCGACTGAGAAAACTGCCATCATGAAACGCATTGGCCCCAATATCGAGACACTGCGTAAACTGCTTGCCTGCAATCAAAAAGATTACTCAGTTGCAATCGATAAAAAGAACTCGATGGCTGATCGCCGCGTCGCTTGGAAGAACTTGGTTCGCCGACGCAACCGAGCAACACGCTTGGTGGAAGAGATGAATCTGCGAGCGAATCGACTGGAACCGATCTTTGAGAAATTGCGAGCGATTCACAATCAAATTGTATCCATTCGAGAGCGTATTGCCGCGACCGAAGCCAACCCAAATCAATCCCCAGAAGATGTCGTCGCATTGAGAGCTGAATTGCATCAGCTCATGAAGGCAACTTTTGAAACTCCGGCCACGTTGGCACGTCGCGTTGAACGTGTTACCCAATTCCGCGAAGATTACGAACAAGCCAAGAGTGAACTTTCGGCTGGCAACTTGCGACTGGTAGTTTCAATCGCCAAGAAGTATCGTAATCGTGGTTTGAGCTTTTTGGATCTGATTCAAGAAGGCAACACTGGTCTGATGCGAGCTGTCGACAAGTTTGAGTATGCTCGTGGATTCAAGTTTTCAACCTATGCAACTTGGTGGATTCGTCAGGCAATCACCCGAGCCATCGCGGATCAGAGTCGAACCATTCGAGTACCAATTCACATGATTGATACGATGAGCAAGGTTCGTCAGTACACGCGAGATCTTGTCCAAGAGCTAGGTCGCGAGCCAACGGTGGAAGAGTTGGCCAAACGAGCGAAACTGACGATTGAAGACGCGAAGGTCATCGTGAAGATGGCTCGGCAACCGCTTTCACTCGACCAACCCATTGGCGACCATGAAGAAAGCACTTTCGGCGAATTTTTGGAAGACCATCGTGATGACGATCCATTGTACGAAGCCAACCAAGAGTCGTTGAAGTTCCATATTCATGATGCGATGCAAACATTGAATTATCGTGAACGAGAGATTTTGAAGCTTCGATATGGTTTGGCGGATGGATATTCCTACACCTTGGAAGAAGTTGGCAAGATATTCTCCGTGACCCGTGAACGCGTGCGTCAAATCGAAAGCAAAGCAGTCCGCAAGTTGCAAAACCCAGGACGTTGCAAAGCTTTGACCAGCTTTATGGATGGCATCGATATTGATCCTGCTCATACGGTCAATGCTCAAGAGACCGTACAATAAACACGGTCAATGCTCAAGAGACCGTACAGTAAACACGGTCCATGCTCAAGAGAGCGAACAACAAGGGCAGCTTGGCTCAGTTCGATACTGGATTTGATTCCGCTGGGCCGCTGCCCAGCGAGGGGCTTCAAGGCCACGTTGAACTTGATTGGAATATTATCTCAGAAAGCTTATTGTTTTGCGTTGGCCAACTCGCCACTCAACTGTCGCCGGACCTTCGCTAACTTTGCTTCCGCATTGTCCTCGTTAGGCAGTTCTTCGCCAGGCGCGTGTCCCCAAAAGATGAGACGGTTGTCCTTCAGCTCGACTTGATAGACCCAGCGCGAGTTGGCCTGGCCAGGTGATTCCGGCAAGACATTCACGCTTTGGATGCCATACTCGACACGCATGGGCTCCAGCATCGAGCAAATCTTCAAAGCGTTCAAGATGCGAGGGTCGCCATAGACCGAACCGACTGGACCGGTCGGTGGATCGACGTCGGGACAGTAGATGTGAAAATACCGCAAGACGTCAGTCGAGTCGAAGTCTTTCCAGGGCAAATTTACCCCGTTCTCATCGACAATAAAGTAAAACTTGTCAACTTGCTGACCTGATTTAGATGAGGTGGAAATGGCGTCAGTCTCGGAGCGAACGTTGGCGCGACTTGCCTTCTCGTAATAAACCCAAGCAAAGGGGCGTCGATATTCCACGTCCACTTTAACCTGTGATCCAGCCATTTTTTGAACGCGGAGGATACGTTCAACCCATGGATGGCTTGCGAAAGCTGCGGCGATGGTCGAACAGGCCTCTCGGTCTTGGAGCGAAATATACTCCAGTTGGCTACCTTTAAAGACTTCGCCAACAATGTCTGAGCGAATCCAAGTGGGAACGTTGGACAGGTTAACATTCTCGGGCTGTAAACCGTACAGAGTTCGATCTAATCGTTCCGCACCAAAGCTTATCCAGAAGATGTAGCCGACTACGATCAACAATCCAGGGCCAACCATGCTAAGCGCAGCGGCGCGAGGAATGCGAGTGGCAATTCGAGACCAAGTCTCGAAACTACGACTCACAAACGATCGCGGCGGCGTTGGTGCTGGTTCCGCTCTGGACATCCCTGTCACTCCGGTCCTTCGTTCAAATTAGGCAAAGCATTCGTCTTTGTACTCGCTGCTTTATGCAGTCGATCTTGCCATACTACCAAACTCGCAAGTGCGACTGCAATTGCACTCCAGTTCGCTCTTCCACCGTACTGCGAACATAGTCCAGCAGCAGCAAGACCTCATCAGAGGTCGCTTTGCCATCGACGATGATATAGTTTGGGAAAGCTGGGCAAATCTGAGCATTGCCTTTACGATAGCCTGCTAAACCACACTCGGAGATTAGTTTCGCTGCCGAACCTGGACCCGCATCGATAAACGCAAGCGCCGTTCTGGCTGACTGAGATGGCTGTTGCGCCCGCTTTAAGATCCACAAAGTCTGCATGCGTTTGGTGAGGGCCGCTGGGTCACCGAATTGCAGCTTCAATTCCACATCCAAAATGGCCAGAGCATCTAAGGAGCTTTGTCGCGTCCCGAAATGCATCTGTTTACGATCGATAACTGAGATCGTCCCATCGCTTTCCAGCAATCGAGCGCTCTGCACCAGTGAGCCAATGTCACCGTTGAGTGTCCCTGCGTTGCCATGCAAAGCGCCACCAACGGTTCCTGGAATACCAACCAGATGTTCAAGCCCACCCAGTTTCGATCCAATGCAAAAACTGATCAGGTGGCTTAGTTTGGCTCCTCCACCGCAGTGAACCTTCTCTGAATCCGTGCTCATCGAAGTAAAAACAGGTGCGGACAAGGAAAGAACAGCTCCATCAAATCCCGATTCGCGGATCAACAAGTTCGAACCGCCGCCGATAATCCTCAGCGGGATTGAAGCCTTTGAGCAAGCGACGACGACGCCGATCAATTCCTTTTCACTAGATGGCTCAATAAAGAAACGCGCAGGTCCGCCAAGGCCCAATGTGGTGTACCCAGCCAGCATCACGTTTTCACGTACGATGTGTCCGAATCCCTCTAAAAAACTCATTCAATTTCTCATCAATACAAGGTTGGCAAGCGAATTGGAATCCTATCGCCTGAACGAACTGCTCCGGTTTTCTGATCGGCAGGCGAAATGGTACACCTGCCGGTGTGTTAGTGTCGATTGCTGGAACGGAGTAAGCAAGCCCCCAGACCTAGCTGGGAGGTCGCAAAAAAGCGTCGCCATCAGACGAAACCTTAGAATATTGACCGCAAAGCTGCCAGTAGCTGCTGAATTTGCTGTTGCGAATGGGCCGCCGACAGGCTGATTCGGAGCAAACTTCGTCCATTTGGAACTGTCGGGGGACGAATTGCTGGAACATAGAATCCGGCCTCAAGCAATCGCTGGGCAGCTTGCACGGTTCTTTCGGGCGTTTCCAAGTAAACGGGAATAATAGGACTGTCGCTGCCACTGGTCTGAGCGCCCATAGCCAGGATTTCGCTGCGCAACCCTGCGCTGCTGAAACGCAAACGTTGGCGTTCCAATTCCATCGACTGGCACAGCAAAACCGCTTGACGGGTTGCCATGGCTGTCCGCCGCGGCAAGGCTGTCGAATAAACGTAACCTCGAGCAAACTGTCGCAAGTAATCAATCGTCGCGGCGTTTGAGACAACGTAGCCACCGATCGACCCGAGCGCTTTGCTACAAGTTCCGATACACACGATGGGAACGTCTGGAGCAACTCCCGGTACGGCCAGTCCACGCCCCCCCTCGCCATATACGCCAACGGCATGGGCTTCATCCAATACCAAGCCTGCATCAAATCGTCTTGCTAGATCGACGAGCTGCTGTAGGTCAGCTAGATCTCCCTCCATGCTAAAAACGGTATCACTGATGATCCAGAAGCCTTGTGACTTTATCCGATTCTTGGAAGCCATCGCCAGTAAGCTTGCTAGTTGGTCATAATCGGCATGCGGGTAAACAACTTTCTGAGCCTTGGCCAATCGGCAACCATCAATCAAGCTTGCGTGATTGAGTTCGTCGCTAAACAGCAAGTCTTGTTCCTGAGAGATCGCTGCCAAGACGGAGAGATTGGTTGCGTAGCCACTACTAAAGGTTAAGGCCGCATCAAACTGTTTCCAATCTGCGAGCGCCTGCTCCAACTCTGCATGAGCTGGCGTGCGACCACTGACCAGCGGGCTGGCGCCACTGCCCCAAGCTTCAGCGTCACTGGCTGCGCTGGATGTAGACTGCGGAGTCATGATGGAAGTCGAAACAACTTCGGGGTGCCAGCGCAATCCCAAATAGTCGTTCGAGCCGAAGTTGGTAAGGCTTCTTCCCGACAGTTCAATAGCCGTGGGACTTCGATGAGTAAACTCCGCCGCAGTGCGCAGCAAGCCTGCTGCCCTGCGCTGGTCAAGCGAATGCTCCACTCGTTGTGTAAACCAATTCAATTCATTCAAACGATTAAGCTCGTCGATGCTGGCAGTGAAAAATGCAGGAGACTCTGACGACAATAGCCTGCTGTAAAATCGCTGGCAGCTAAACTCCGTTTGCCCGCGGGTTGTAACACGTCGATTCGCAGCAAGCCATCGCCGGCGACTACGACCAGATCCTGCGACTTCAGAGCCCCTGCGGTTTCGACAGTTTGGCTGCTAAGGGCTGGGATTATCGCAAGGCAATTTGAGTAAGTTCCCAACGCTCCAATTGGCAGTTCATCAGCCAGCGCCGACAGCGAGGGAAATCGAAATGGCTGTGCTTTTTGAATAGCAATGCGCAAAGGTTTGCCATTTGCTAGTTGCAATTCAGCGAACGCACCGGGCCAAGGTTGCATTGCTCGGATCACTCGGTCCAGCAGATCTACATGCCAGCGAAAATCGAGTTGGCCATCCGACTTATTCAGCCGCGGAGCCTTCGTTGCTTGGCCAGCATCTTGTTTTTCGCCCAACAGCTTGACCTCGTCCAGCGTCTGGCAAGTACGCAGTAGATCGATCGCCTGCAAGGTGGGTTGCACGCCCATGGCGGAAAGTCTCGATTCCAAGTCTGCCGCGTTCTCTCCAGGAAGAATGTCCGTTTCTGCTCGAGCCAGAATCGGCCCTGAGTCCAATCCCGTCGTCATGCGAATCACGCAGACACCGCTTCGACGGTCGCCAAGCAAGATCGACCATTGGACCGGCGCAGCGCCACGATGTTTGGGCAGCAGCGAACCATGTAGATTGATTGCTCCTAGGCGGCAGGCTTCCAGCGCTTCGCGTTTGAGGATCTGGCCATAATCGCAGACGACAGCTAGATCGGCAGCGTAGCTTCTCAATTCCACGATCGATTCATAATCCCGCAGGTCGATCGGCGTTTGGATCTTTAAGCCAGCTTGCTGAGCCCACATGGCAACGGGATTAACCGGAGCTTTCTTTTCCGATGAAAACGGTTTTGTAATTACCGCCACAATCTCATCGTTGGATTGCCGTATCGCCTCGAAGGCAGGAACTGCAAACGGGCCAGTGCCCATCAAAATCAATCTCATGCCAGAGGCCTTTCATCAAGCTATCGAAACGCAAACGAATCTGTCTTAGCCTAGCACTTGAGCGAAATGTATTTCTGCCAAGCATGGTCTGGGCAAGCTATGCGTACCGAGATAACCAATCGTTCACACTAGCTTTCAGGTCATCATCGCTGGGAATGCTGCCAGTTCGCTGTTGGGATTCAAAGTCGACTACTAAAGTGGAGATATCATAATCCAGCGAGCGTTGATCGCTTTCGGCCAGTCGGTCAACGAACAGCACCCCGTCCAGATGGTCGGTCTCGTGTTGAATGATTCTGGCAAGAAAGCCTTCGCAGTCCAATTCGACTTCTCGGCCTTGGACATCGTATGCGCTGACGTGCAACGAGCGGCTGCGTTTTACATTGGCAGATAAGCCTGGCAGCGACAAACATCCTTCTTCGGCTTCCTCGGTCCCTCGTTGGCGCGAAATGATCGGGTTGATAAAAACGAACTCCTCTCCTTCTCCTTTTCTCCCAGCGGGGTTCGCGATGAAAAGGCGGAGTGGAACGTTGACTTGATTGGCGGCAAGCCCAACTCCATGTTGGGCATACATGACATCGAACATGCGATCGACCACGGCAGCAAGCTGGCTGTCGACGCGCGCGACCGGTTGGCTTTTGAATCGCAGAGTTGGATGCGGGAATAGAACCAGTTGTATATCGTCAACCACTCGGTAACCTGAATTCGGAACAAAAAACAATAGAAAATATCGGCACAGTTTGAGGTAATATAGCCCGTCGCGGTATAGCTTGAAAAGAAGCTACCGCAGAAATGTAGGGCAGGAATTACTTAAACTGTCGCGCAAAAGAAAACGCGGAGGTGTTAACTCCGCGTTTTGCTGCTTTTGGCCTGACTGGTTCCCGATTAGGCTATCGGCGAATCAATTCCTGGATACCGAAGGTGAAGAAGGTTCCAAGGCTGAAGTTCAGGATTTCTTCTTCTGGCTTGTAGCGTAGGATGATCGTGTCACCTGGCTGGATCAACACGCGTTCTCGTGGATTGTTGATCGCTCTGGCCATATCGACTTCGATGTTGATCTGTCCATCGCAAGGTGTTCTGCGAAGGATGTATATCCGCCCTGGCGGAACGCCCCCAACAGAGTTCGTGAGGTTACCGAACACACCGCCCCCGCCGCCGCCACGTTGAGCGGAGGCCACACCGCTACCGGCAATCGCCATCGCGCCCAAAACATCCAGGTCATAGTCGCGAGGGATCGGCCATTCTCCACCAGGCAGCAGACCGCCAGTGTAAAAGACTTCTGCTTCGCGAGATTCGATCAAGATAATGTCGCCGTCTTCCAGCAATACATCTTCAGGACGTACGTTGGGGATAACTCCAGGAGGCAAACGGAGTGGGATACGAATGATGTTCGGATCTTCGGGCAATGGCGGAGGGCATCCGCATGGATCTGGGTTCTCATAGTAGTGTCGATAGAAGTTCTGCACGAAAAGATCTCGTTCTGCAGGACGGTAGCGACTGGCTTTGATCACCTTCACTTCATTCTTTGCGTTCAATCCGGGGAGTCCACCGGTGGCCATTAGAGCGTGCAGCACGTCATTTTGGTAAGCGGGTAATTGGACTACGTTGCCGGCAGCACTTTCGTCAGCGCCGCGCAGATAACCCATACGGTTGAATTGAGCGCCACCGCCCATCATACCGCCCATCATGGATACGTCTTGCCGTACGACAGTGATGTCATAGGTTCGCTCTCGAATCAGCGTGACAATAGGAGTCAAGACTTGGCCGTCTTCCTCTTGCAGAATCTGAGCACGAAGATACTCATTTCGGATCACTTCGCGGACCTGTTCTACAGTCATGCCGCGAACATTGATCGGTCGAACCAAGGGTAGCGCGATCGTACCATCTTCCTGCACAGCGGTTGGATAGCCCAGCGATGGTGGAAGAGTGCTTCCCTTGTCTGGGAAGTTGACCGGCGGTGGCTCTGGCGGTTGGTCAGGTGGAGTGAAGGGCAAAACGCCTTCGATGTACACACCTAGGATGTCCCCGCCATCGAGCAAGTATTGTCGCGGCGGTTGCTGCGATAATCTGCCAATGTCAATTGGAACATAATTGTTTTTGGGTTCAGCCAAAAACTGTGGTGGGATGCGCGAAGCGGGTATGCCACTTATCGGTGTAGTGATGCTAGAGCAGCCGGTCAGCGCGCTGCCTGTAGTCATCAAAGCAAGCAAGCCTAACAGCCGGCATCGCTTCTTCTGCGATGACGTCCCTCCGAATGCTTGTTGTGCGAGTCCGTTCAGAAACTTCATTTTCTGTCCCTCACGTCCCTGTGGGGTCGATTTTTAAAAAGGATAAACAGTTATTGGGAAATCGACTAAGTTCGTTTTTGACTCACAAAGTCCGACAAGTGCGACGCGTGTTATTCATCAGCCCGACTAGGTTCAGCGAACCAATCGGCTATTCTGAATCTGATTGGATGATCGGTCCGACGTAGGTAATTCCAAGCCTGGTCGCGGCAGTTGCAATTCAGGTTGTATTTGGCCGGGTATTGCTTCCAATGCAGGAGTGCCTTCTTGGACACCTGGAGCTCCGAGAGCTGCTGGTACCGCTTCGGCACCTGAAAATGATTTTGCCGGTGGGACTCGTTCAGGCATTGGATACATGCCTGGATTCTGGTTGGGTGCCATTAGGCCAGCCTGATGATATTCGCGCTGGATGCCATAGCTAGTTTGTAATTGAGTCCAATTGCCAATGCCGTCTTCCTCGGCTGCTCGGCAACCGTGCGGGAAGCCAGCGAACCAGGACGATACTTTGCGCTGGCCATCTGCGGTTTGGTATTCCCAACCCCAGTACTCTCGCGGCGCAAAAGGCGGAGTGCAACCATCGCCGCCGTCAGCGACACTTAAATAACCTGCTTTGAAGCCGTCGCAGAATGCATCCAAGTGGGCTTCGTTGCAGAAGTGATGCTTCCGGCGATGCCATGCTTTGACAGACATCCCGTTGTTGCGATGCTTCATCACGAAGTTATTCCAGGATGAGTTGTAATTCCAAGAATTCTCAGCAACTTGCATACTCCCGCATCCCGTGACCGCAAGCGATAGCGACGAGGTAGTGATGGCAATTGCAAGCTTTGCAGCTTGTAGAATTCGTTTCGACTTGCGCGATCTGGAAGTTTGATGGGCCATCAGGCTTCCCCCCAAAGAAGCTTAAATTGAATCTTTCACTCAATTCAATTCAGGTACAAGCTGCGTGCGTTTGCATCGCACGACACCAGCCTAAAATGAGCGTATTGTGTTTATCGCCAACTCGAGTGCAAAAATTTAGCGATTATTCGGCTTCTGCCCGTCTTAACGGAATAAACGCTTGTATCAACCGAAACGTTTATCCGCAGGAGCGGCGCTCGATTGCAAGAATCGCCGGCAAATGTGTTAAACATCAAGCTGTCCGAGCAGTCGTTTTCTCCCTAGTAGAAGCGGGAGACATGCTGTTTCCAGGCCTTGGAGCGTACTGAGTAGCAACGGCGCGCAGGTTCCTCGCGATTGCCGCTAGCTACAAAACCGGCTTTGGAGGTGGCGGCGGTGGCGGAGAAGTCGGCGGCGGCGGTTCACTGCTGGGCGGCGGTGGTTCACTACTGGGTGGTTGCGGTTCACTGCTGGGTGGTGGCGGTTCACTGCTGGGCGGCGGTGGCGGAGGAGGTGGCGGTGGCGGTGGTTCAGGTAAAGCATCTGCTTGTACCATCGGCGCACGTTCAGTCAGCAGGGATGTGGAAGAGCTTAAGACGGCTTGCTTGGTGAATCGGAAGAGCCCCCAACCGTTGCCAAGGGCTGGAGCACTCACGGTCACTGAGACTCGACTGGTCGAGTGCGTCAAGGGCGACGGATTGACTTCAATGGTCGCATTGGAAATGTGGAACCTGTTCAAGACTTTCTCGGCGACTGCAATTGCTTCGGCTTCTGTGGCCCCGGGGACAATGACATGTCGGCAAGCTTCATACGATGCGTTGTCAACGACATGCCGAATAGTGGCCAGTCTAGCGAACTCAATGCCCACAACGATAAACAAGACCAGCACTGGCAGCATGATCGCGAATTCAACGGTCGTCGCGCCGCTGCGTTTCCGAATCGTACTATTTCTAAATGAGTTCATGAACGATTGCTTTGCCATACACATCACTTTGTTAACAGGACTGGCAATCGACGTGCAATCTCTTCATAAGCGGCCAGCAAATCACTGGCATTGCTTGCATGGAAGTGCATGCCGCCGCCCTTGGCTGCAACGGCGGCCATCGCGCCTTGATCCGCCTCGTCAGAGAATGTAATGGTAAAAATTTGGACACCCGAAGACGCTGCAGCGGATGCTGCGGAATGAGGACTGTGCCCTAGGTTGTGAATCCCATCCGTCATGACGATCAAGACTTTCACTGCACCGGGACGCGCTCCCGGACCATGAACAATCGCACTAGCGGCCTGTTGAATTCCATCACCAATGTTGGTGCCACCCAACGGAAAACTCAGTGTATAGGGCGTTAGTGACGTAAAGGCCTTAGCGAAATTGGAAGTCAGTGCTTGGTCGGTGACTGCAAAATCAGCATACGTGGAAACTGCAATTTGTGCATCTAACGGCGAACTGTTGACTTCACTTAGAAAGAAGCCAACCGCCGAAACCAGATTTCGCCAGCGACTTTCGGGAGGAGCTGGCGCACCGAAGTCCCAACCCAGCGGAGCGGACGCTGGAACAGGCGGATAGATCGCTGGTTCATTAGCGGCATAAGCCATCGATCCAGATCGATCTATAACCAAACCAATATCGACTTCGACTTGTGTAGATATAGCGGACTGCTTGTTATCCATGGTTTTGATACCGATAACGTTCGACAGCAGCAACGGCAGCGGACCTCCCAATGAACCCTTTGTTCGGTTTGCGGTCACTTTGACCGAGTTTGGGTTCGCGGTTCCAGCGACAAACTCGTATCGGCTTGAAGGCGAAGTTCGGCTAGAAGTCCCGTAGATAATATCGGAATCCGCGACTAGCAGCGGAGCACCTGCTACGGTATTCATGGCAGCAAACTTTTTGGCCGACTCATTAGCTAAAGTTTGATCGCGTGTTACGGAATACTCTCGACCAGCGGCACGTGAAGCTGCATCTGCAGCACAGTATAGCTCCGTATGATACAGCTCAACGTTGGCCGAATTGATGGCGAAGGCAGAGAGCACAAGCAGCATGGGAAGGACCAATGCGACCAAAACTACGATCGCGCCTTGACGCTGGGCCCTTTTGCCAAAGCTCCGTCTGGCAACGTGAGCGTTACGCAGGCAAGCTTGCGCTTCAAAGTGGTCGATCATCAAAGTGGCCGACGTAGAACATCGGGATTGTGAAGGACGACTCATTCAGTTTCCTTCATCATCGTAACGTTGGCCAGAACATTTTTTCTCTGGTAGAGCCATGGCGAAAAAAGGCTATTAGCAGAGCATTCGGCTCGAACTGCTACTGTAATGGGTGTGCCGTAGGGTTGATCTGAAAAATTGGCCGGCGAGACTTCGACCGTGTATGACTTGACGCGTCGTACGTTAAGAATCTCCGTCGCTGCTGCTTGGACATTTTCTATTTTTGAGCTGGGCACGAGCGCAACTCGAGTTGCTTCGTAGGCCGCTATCTTCAGCGATTGCTTCAAGAAGATCATCGATGTTGTCTCGATGGTGGCCATTAAAACCAGAACGAGAACTGGTAAGACGATCGCCAACTCCATGACGGCCGTACCACGGGGTACTCGCCGATGGGTTGTTAGGATCGAACGTGGCTTCGAACTGTACAAGATACTTGATCGATAAAAAACTGCGCAATTTGGAGGTGACTACGCAGAAACCGTAGTGCGCGCTGAGCAAAAGCTCTGTTTTGAATGTCGGTAGTCAGGAAGCTTGACAAAGAAAAGCTGAGGATTGGCGCAACTGTATTGATTGTATGGCGGGCCGATCGCGAATAGTGAACATTTGCGGCGCGATGGATGCTCGCAATTGTTTAAAGTTACTGCTTAGGTTGTTCACCTGTAACCAACACGGCACCAATATCCAAATCACCTTCTACCAGCTCCGTAAAACGGTTGTCTGAGATACCGGTTACAATCGCTTTGGCACGCAGGAACTCTCCATCGACCACCCAAACGTGTCGATTTCGGCGTTCACGACCTTGCTGGACTTTCTCTTCCGCAGACTGTTTGCCCACTAAGTCTTTGGCTCCGTCCATAAGATTCGTGTTACCTTCCAGGATCGGATGGTCATCGGGATGGACGAACTTTTTGTCAGGATAAAACCTTAACGCAGCGTTGGGGATTTTGATCACATCGCTTTTTGAGGAAATCTGGAATGACAAGTTCGCCGTCATGCCAGGAAGTAGTCGCATCTGTTGATTGGGTGTTTTGACGATGACTGGGTAAGTGATCACGTTCTGACTTTCCGAACTGCTTAAGCGGACCTGTTGGATAATACCTTCAGCGAACAGAATGTTTGGATAAGCATCGACGTTAAAGATGACAGGTTGATTGCGTTCTTGTGCTTCACGGATCAATCCGATATCAGCTTCATCTACCGATGCTTCGATATTGACGAATTTGTCCAAATCGGGAGCAACGGTGAACAGTTCGGGGGTTTGGAAAGATGCCGCGATGGTTTGTCCGCTGTCGATTTTTCGATCGACGATAATGCCATCACAGGGGGCTGTGATTCTCGTGTAGTCCAGGTTGGCGACGGAGTTCTCTAAGTTCGCTTCGGCTTGGTCGATCGCTGTTTTCGCTACTGCCACGTCGGCTTCTCTAGCGATTCTGCTAAAGCGCAGAGAATCCAGTTCCGTTTCGCTAATAAAGTTTGCGTCGACAGATCGCAACTGTTTGGCACGAACTTCGTCGTTCTTGGCTTGTTCCAGCAACGCTTCCATGCGTTGTAATTCTGCACGGCGCGTGCTGAGCAGAGCTTCGTCACGCCGCACAGCCGCGTCATAGATTTTTGAGTCGATTCTGGCAAGCAGTTGTCCCTGTTTGACTTGGTCGTTGAAGTCTACGAGCAACTCTTCCACCGGCCCACTCACGAACGCTCCAATTGCGACGCGATGCAATGGTTGCACTTTTCCGGTGGCATTCACGGAAAACGTAATATCGCCCTTGGCCACTTGGACTGTTCGCCAAACAGGCTTACTTCGGGCTTGGAAGTATTGTTGCGTCGCTCGGCCAGCCAGAAAGATGAGACCGAACATTACGCTGAGACCGACAAGCCACTTGAGCCAAAATTTCATGAGTTGGATTCAGTTGGGAGATGGAACGACTATTCAAATCAGCACTTTGACGAGAAAGCGCTAAGTGTAATCTCAATTCGTAGCAACTTGGATTTCGTAGACAAAAATCAGCCTTAGAAACATTGGGATCTATTGGAAAAGGTGGGCTGACCCTTTCGAGGCGATTGGATCTCTTTGCTGTTTGGCTTGGCGGGCGAGGGGCAGCATCCTTAGCAGATTTGCTTTCAATTAGGGGGCTTTGCTGCGCGATTGACATTGTCGTTCTAAACCCATTTTCGCTACATTCGCCATTCGATCGATTAGGAGTTTCTCAAGGTTGGCTTTTTACGGCTAACCGCGGGCAGCATTCCTTCTGGCCTGAATTAGCGGAAAAATCCATCAAATGTCAACCATCCTCGATGTAGTCGGATTGGAGAAAACCTACGGTCGTCGACGCGTTGTCAACGGTGTGAGCTTCCGTGTCGACGAAGGCGAAATCGTGGGGCTGTTAGGACCTAATGGAGCGGGGAAATCCACAAGCTTCAAGATGACTTGCGGAATTGTCTTGCCTGATCGCGGCAAAGTCACATTGGGTGGCTTGGATGTTACCGATTGGCCGATGTTCCGCCGCGCTAGAGACGGTCGCATGGGATATTTGTCGCAAGAGTCCAGTGTGTTTCGTAAACTGACAGTCGAACAAAATATTTCAAGCATGTTTGAACTGCTGGATGTCCCACGTCGCGAAAGGCTGGAGCGTACCGAGGAACTCCTGGAACAATTCGATATTACGCATATTCGAAAATCGAAAGCCTCGAAGTTGTCTGGCGGCGAACGTCGCCGATTGGAGATTGCCCGATGTCTGGTTTCCGATCCCCAGATTGTGATGTTGGACGAACCCTTTGCAGGGATCGATCCGGTAACTGTTCAAGGCATTCAAGAAATTGTTGAACGTCTACGTCGCTTGGGGATTTCAATCCTCATCACCGATCATGCCGCCAGAGAAATTTTAGCTTTTGTCGATCGATGCTATGTCATTAGTAAAGGCCAGGTTCTGTGCGAAGGAACGCCAGACGAGGTTCGCAGTCATCCTGAAGTCCGTCGTCAATACCTCGGCAATATGGACGGCGACACGCCGCAGGTGCCGGAAGAGGTACCTCGCCAGAAGCCTGCACGACCAGCCATGCTGCGACGAACCTCTGCCCAATTGAAGCGGATGGACGTATAGAAAGTCGGTTTAGAGCCTATCCGCAATCCCTCAACGGGTTGGAAGCCCATCCTACTTCTCGGGTTTTGGGATTGGCATTTAGCAATTTGACAACCTAGCCGATTGGTTATGATGGGACGCAGTGGAAGAGTTTCATGAATCTAACGCTATCGTCACTTTGCCTATGAGTGTCTTACCCAGTCACGTCGCTAGATCAATTTGCAGCACTTGCAAAAATTGTCGGGTCATCGTTTCCGGCAAAGGATCAATCTTTCTGATGTGCCGTGAACCTTCCCTGCCTAAATATCCGCGGCAACCGGTCGCTGGATGCACGCTGTACGTCCCCAAGCCAAAAGATCATCGCATCGAAGACGATCAGTCTTCTGACGACGAGGAAGACGATAAATTAAGTTAATCGGACCCAGTCGTTGGCAAAATGGGCTCGGGGTGGCGCTAAGCGAGTGATGCTCAGATGCGGAAGTGTGCAAGCTTGTTCGGATAGCTCGATCAGTTTTTCAGGCTCGAACGGTCGAGTCAAACAGTAAACTCCGCCAGCTTTATTGAGCGGCTCTATCCAACTGGTATCCAGCCGTGGCGCTATGAAGATGACAGGCAAATGTTCATTGATTTGATTGGTCCGCAAGCTAGCAACGTCCGCCGCCGCGACCAAAATATTCTCATCGATACTAGCTACGATGAGGTCAAAGTGCGTGGTTTTGACGGCGGTCATTGCAACATCTTGTGTCCTCGCCAAAAAACAGCGAAAGCCTGCTGAATCGAGCACAGCAGCCAAAGCCGTCAGCATTAAGGGGTCCGATTCAATTACTAGGACCATTGGTCGCTTTGCCGCTTGGTTTTCCATCAGTATCCTCTACAATCTCACCCTTTTCCGGTCCGCCAGCACCTGCCGCAGACCGCTTCCTCCTTTTGTTACGCTACCCGAGCAATCCAACGCTAGGGCAATCGATTCATGGATCCATCAATTCCCGACGACGATTTTCTGCGAGCCGCACGACTAGAGAAACTACGCAAAATAGAGCAACTAGGGATCGATCCCTGGGGACAACGATTTGATGATCGCAAGATGATCAACGCAGTCCGTAGCATGTTCGAACAAGTGAAGTTTCAAAAAGCGGACGGGCAGTTGGTGACGCTCCCAAATTTTGAAGCTGCTGAACCGGTCGACTACAAGGCGTGGAAAGCAGAGCAAGGCGATGGACATGAAGTAGGTCCCGAGGTGCGTGTTGCTGGACGAATTGTATTGCTGCGCACCGCCGGCAAATTGGTCTTCATTACATTGCGCGATTGGACTGGGGATATCCAGATTGCAATCAGCAAAGCCGAAGTTGGCGACGATCAGTTTGCTTTGATCAAGCTGTTTGATTTGGGAGACCTTATCGGTATCGATGGCCGCTTGGGCCGAACCAACACGGCAGAATTGACCGTATTTGCCAAGCAATTGCACTTTATGACCAAATCGCTGGAAACACCGCCCGAGAAGCATGCCGGGCTTCAGAATCCAGAGCTTCGCCAACGTATGCGTTACGTGGATCTGACTTACAATAAAGAATCGCTGCAGACGTTCAAACGCCGAACCACCATCATTCAATCGATTCGCAACACATTGGCCGCGCATGATTTCTGGGAAGTCGAAGGGCCAACATTGCATACGGTCGCTGGTGGAGCGGCTGCGAAGCCGTTTGTTACTCATCACAACGCGCTGGATATGCAGTTGTTCCTGCGGATTGCGCTGGAACTGCACCTCAAACGGTTGATGGTGGGCGGAATCGAACGCGTCTACGAAATGGGCCGCGTGTACCGAAACGAAGGCGTTAGTGTTCGGCATAATCCTGAGTTCACCATGATCGAGTTGTACTGGGCCTATGCCAACTACGAAACCATGATGGATTTGACTGAGGAACTGATTTGCAATGCTCTTAAAGCAACAGGCCAAGGGTACCAAGTACATTGGGGTGACTTGGAAATCGACTTCACCCCTCCCTTCCAACGCAAGACGTACGATCAGTTGTTCTTAGAGAACACCGGCCTAGAGCCTTCGGATTCTGCCGGGATCGCTCAACTGGCTCGAAAAATTGGCATCGATATCCAAGGTAAGCATCCGGATGTCATCAAGAGCGAAGTGTTTGAAGAGAAAGTTGAAGACGCATTGAAAGGACCGATCTTCGTCATCGATTATCCCGCCAGCATCTGCCCACTGACCAAACGCAAGACGGGCAAACCGGAAGTTGCGGAACGCTTCGAATTGTTTGTGCACGGAATGGAATTAGCCAACGCTTACACCGAATTGAATGATCCGATTTTGCAAGAGGAATTGTTTCGCACTCAATTGGACGGACAAGCGGAAGAGGACTCGATGGCCAAAATGGATCATGATTTCGTACGCGCTCTGCGACACGGAATGCCACCAGCGGGCGGCTTGGGAATCGGCATCGACCGACTGGTTATGCTGCTGACAAATTCCCGTTCGATCCGCGATGTGATCTTGTTCCCGCTGCTCAGGCACGAAACCTGATCGTCGCGAAAACTGTATGCACCCAATCGCTATGGCTCCTTCGCGCAAGGAGCCACCACCGTGCGATCCCAATCGACTTCCAGAATCTGTCCGCTATGAGCGAACTCACGGATCAGATAGCCTCGCTGAGTAGCTGGCGTATTGTTAGGTGGATTGCGTGTAGCGCGGTTGAGCATGGCAGAGTCTACGACCGGTGAGACTTCTCGGTACTTGGCAATACGCTGGAAATAACTTTCTACGCCGATCTCATGGTATCGAATGTCAACTTTCTTTTGAGACGCATAAGAAGCGTTGGCCGGCAAACGCGATAACAACGATTTTTTCGTATACCAATCGCAACGTGCCAGCAACCACTGCCCATCGTTCGGATCCAGACCGCGACGCTGCAAGCGTCCGATCAGCAATTGCCAAGCGTTCAAGATTTCCCACGCTTCCAAAGGCACTCGATTGCGGCTCATGAAGAACTTGCGAGTTCGTTTGATCAAATTCTCCTGGATCGACAGCGCGGTCCATTTGGTCCCATTGGTGGCGGTGATAACGTGGGAAAGTTCGACGTCTTTAGAAAATCGCTGAATGAGCTTGTCAGCGGACATGCTGAATCGAGGGAATTCAAAGTGTTGGCCACTTTCGATCAAATCTAGCACTAAGCAGGTCGAGCCGATTTGTAACCAACGCACAAACTCATTGGTCGAGGTGTCTCCGCAACAAATCTGAATCCGTTGCCTGCGACCAAACAATTTGCGATACGACTTAAACGACTTCGAGTCGTCCAAGCAGATCGCTCGAAACCAATGCGATAGGTCAATCATTGGTTTGCGATAGCCATTGCCAGAAAATCCGATGAAAGCGTTCATTTGCATGGCGCGACTACTCAGTCGAAAAGCTCCCGTGCGATCGACAAAGCCACTGCCATCAAATGCGACTCGCGAGGCCAAAAATGCAGCCAACACGCGTCGATGTTTTCGCAATAACACGGCGCAACAAAGCCGATGGAACAGCATCTCCAAGGGAGCATGACAAACTTGCAGTAGCCACGTGGCGATCTTGATTCTGCGATCTTCCTTCGGGATCTCCCACTCCTCGCTTAAATCGTCGGCCAGTTGAGTCCCTCTCGCATTCAACGAAATGCCAATCGTGATCATCAACACCACGCGCGACATCAAGCGATGGATAGCAAGGACGGGAAATAGCAGGACTAAGCCAATCCACCACAACACAAGCCAAAAGCCTGAGGCAATCTGAACGTCATAATTCTCTTGCTGGCCATAGCGTTGGCCGTAAGCATCACAACTGTTGCGAATGACTGCTTGTGGTACAAACTCTTGGCTACACACCAACGGATCATCCAGCGCTTCGGCAATCATATGATCAAACGCGGTGAGATAAGCGACAACTTGTTTCGGAGTGCGACATTGTGGCGTTGCACTTTCGATAAAACCACGATAGCCCAACAGCGAATGCAAGCTGGGCTCCCAAGAAATCGCGCCACCATTAGCAAGAAAGACGCGATTCGGATTGCGATGAGATTCCACCAGTGGCATACGTGCGGCAAAAGAACTCACAAGCATTTGATAGAGCGCTTGAGAGTTTCGTCGAGTCGGAAATGAATACCGGAATGCATATTCCGTCTCGACTCCAATCAAACGATTCAGCAACTGCGAATCATTCGCCTTCGCAATCGGCTTTCGTTTCAGCGATGTATTGCGAGCTTTGATACTGCGCATCGTCAGCTATCCAACTGATAAGGTCATCTACCGTTCTACAGTCCTTTGAAGACAACAACGTTTTTCTTTGTTGGTTTACGAAGCCCGGTTCTTCGAAACCGTCCCAGTCACGTGCCGCATTGTCCATCGAATACATCCTCGAAGTTATCCGAGCAATCAATCATCCTATTCTAACAAGAGTCGCTCACAGCAACCGCGTTGCGTCAAGGAAAGTGAGAAATTTTTTCAAACCGCGAAACGAGATTACCGCATACTTTAGCCAAAATTTTACTTGACAAACGGCCGCCGTTTCGACTTGTACAATGCACATTTTCAGGCACATTTACCATTCATGAAGAAACAAGATCGAGCGAACTATGTGCTGCAACGCCTAGGCGAATTGTATCCGAATCCGGCTGTACCGCTGGACCACCATGATGACTTTTCGTTGTTGATTGCGGTTTTGCTGAGCGCCCAGTGCACCGACAAAATGGTCAATAAGGTGACGCCGAATTTGTGGGCCGTTGCCCGAACCCCACAAGCACTGATCGAGTTGGGCGAAGACCGGATCCGCGAAATCATTCGACCGTGCGGACTCAGCCCTCAGAAGGCAAAGGCCATTGCTGCTTTGTCTCAAATCCTAGTGGACAATTATGAAGGCAAAATCCCTACGACGCTGGAAGAACTGGAAACACTACCCGGTGTCGGGCATAAAACAGCCAGCGTGGTGATGTGCCAAGCTTTCCAGCAACCTGCTTTTCCTGTCGATACACATATCCACCGCTTGGCGGCCCGGTGGGGCCTGTCGGACGGAAAAAGCGTCACGCAAACCGAACGCGACCTCAAGAAACTGTTTCCGGAGGATGCCTGGATCAAGCTGCATCTGCAAATCATCTACTACGGTCGCGAACATTGCTCGGCCCGTGGTTGCGACGGGACCGTTTGCGAAATTTGCAAAACCCTCTATCCCAAACGTAAGCCTTCAACCAAAAAAGCATGAGCATTGTTTGGCGGCTGATGAATCGTCGCCGAACGCAAGCAATCTCCCCGCTTCATTCCATTGTGTCATCCGATGCTTACGCGGTCCGCGACAGAGATCACATTGCCCGAGCAATTGGTCCCAATCCCACAGATCTACCCATACTGTGCATTGCTCCAACTGTGTACTTGTCAGCTCGCGTTGGCACTGGATCACAAGCTGTTCGACTTCGCTCGCGGTCGGTGGTGCGTACCAACCGTTACTAGCCCATCGCTGCAGCGGTCCCCAGTTGGCTCGCGTAGGGATCAAACTGATGTGCTTAACACCCCATGAAATCGCGTGGTGGATTGTTTGCATGTTCCGTTGCTGCCAGTCAATCAATCGTCCCTTTGGGTGCGGTGGTTTTACCAGGACAAACACGCGGATATCAATGCCCATGCTCATCCACTTCTCAATCGATCTGCGAGCTCCATCGCAAGTCATTTCTTTGTTCAAAAGCTTAAGAGTGTCGTCGTCGGTCGACTCCAAACCAACCGCGATTTCAAGTTGGGCGTCCAGCAAATCGTTGAATCGAGTAATATGTCGATTGTCAAAGCGAGGATGATTCTCGACGACCACGCGGTGGAAGTTTTTACAAAGCTCTGCGATCTGCGAGTAATCTTCGACTGGAACCGCTAGCGGGTCGAAAAAGTTACTGGCATTATACAGTTTGATCCAATCCGATTGCTTTCCATCGGTAAGCACTCGGCGGAGTTGATCGGGAATGCTTCCTTGGGGGGTCGCACCAAGTATCGTGTGTTGCCAAAGGTCACACATCGTACACGCCAGCGGGCATTGACGTCCCAGCAAGAAAACTGTCCGCGTGCAATACAAATGAGGCCCGCGGCGTTCGACTTCGATAATCGACTGGACGTCCGTTGCTTGTGCCGTATGAGTTTCCTCTGCGGCCGGAAACTTTACTCGTTGCCGCTTGATCGATGAGGAAGAGTCTGCACGTAGCTCCATACGTTAGACCCACATGGATCGAAATGCGTCGCGATACTCTTGCTCGTGCAATGGGAATAGCGTAGCAGCACGCTCTGGTGCAACGCTGCCATGTTGGAACCGACACTTTTGAAAGATAGGCATGTCGATGTTGCACCAATGAGCGATACCTGCCGCGACAACCTGACCTTTCAACGCATATAACTTTTCGTGATCCCAGTTGGTAAGTTCGACAAAAGGAATCCCTTCCGCCACTTCGATCACTTCTGGAACCGCAAATGGGCTGAAGCCTTCGAATCCCAAGCTTGCCGCTGGCGCCCACGTCCGGATATGGCCGCGGCTTTGACCTCCCGAGTAAGTCAGCGAATGCTTGATTGCATGCACACCCCAACCCTCCTGATACAACATGAGATTGTTGAGCACACTGCGAATGGTTAACTCCGGATTTTCTTCGATGGGATAGTCCTTCAAGTTTTCATCGCCACCGTCGCCATCGATCAAGTGTTTCCAATGTGGGTAACGCTTGCGAATACCGCGGCAGAGCGCAAGAGCCATCGCTCCGCTTTGGACGTCAAGTGGCTTGTAGTCTTCCAGCACCGCCACGGTCGCTTTCCAATCAATGTCTGCTTGAGTAGCATCGATCACCTCCCACAGCATACTGATCCCACAGGCTTGAACAAAGCGAGCCGCTTGATCCGCGTCACTCGACTGCCCATCAACACGCAGTGTGAATGCTTTTAATCGAGCCGGACTCTGGCCACGTTCTAGTAGCAATTGATTCAGCGTTAGCAAAAGCGCACCCGAATCGATTCCACCCGAAAACAAAACGCCAAGCGGTTGGGCTGTGTCGATCGTGTCCAGGTATGCGTTGCATACCGTTCGCAGTGCGCCAATGTAGTCACGTCCGATCGATGCTACGTCCGCTTTCAACCGGTCTCGCTTGGGCGTAAAGTAGCGTTGGTATTTAGGATTCGGATCTGGGCAACCTACTAATTCGATTTCGGTAACGTAGTGAGCGGGCACCATCCGCGTATAAGATGGGTGGAATTGGTCACCGAGGCCCAACTCGATCAACCGCTGCCGGATTTGCTCCATCCTCTCCGCGATGATCAGGCATGGCCCGTCGATTTGTTTGGCAAGAAAGTATCGCATAGGTCGACCAATCGATCTGGCCATGCGTACTTTACGTCCTTCGATCGCTGCAATTGCGAATTGTCCCGAGATCTGCTGCACTTTTGAAGGATCGCCGGTTCGGACCAGATGTTCCGCCTGAGCATAATCGATATTGAGCAAAACATTCCCGGATGGATCCATCAGGTTTTCCACTCGAGACAAATATTGATGCGTGTGCATAGTTTGCAAGAAACTGAAAGGGGTACAATCGAAAGATGCGATCATTATAGCTAATTCAAGATTCTTCAACATTCGCCATGACGAAACACACCATCCGCCAAGAACTCCAAGTCATTCTGGGGTTTGTCGCCATCCTGTGGGCGATCTACTTTTTGGATCGGCTCTTGCCAGTCCAGTTTACTTCCTGGGGCTTGATTCCTCGGACGTTGCAAGGTGTCGTAGGAATCTTCACCATGCCGTTCTTGCATGGTTCACTAGGACATTTGATCGGGAATACTATTCCATTGATCGTCTTGCTTTCGTTGATGGCGGGTTCTCGAGCCAATTCCACCGCGACCATCCTCTCTATCGCGATTTTGGGTGGCGGACTGTTGTGGTTCATCGGCCGCAACAGCATCCATGTCGGTGCAAGTGGACTGATTTATGGCTTGATCACCTTTCTGCTTTTGGCAGGCTATCTAGAGAAACGGCTAGTATCGATTTTGGTCGCCTTAGTTGTCTTCTTCCTCTACGGATCGACGTTGATCTTCGGAGTTTTGCCAACGGCCGGCGTCTTTGTCTCGTGGGACGGACACTTGGCGGGTGCCATTGCAGGCTGCTTGGTCGCGTTATTTGAGACGAAGCAATTGAAGGGCAAGGGAATTGCTGTGGCTCAACGACAAACGCCCTAAATACTCAAGCCGTGCATTTGCAAGCTGGCGTAATCGATCTGACCATTTTGCAAAGCAAGCCAAACCAACAAACCTTTTTGCACGTGCATACGATTGCCTGCTTGCTGGACGACGATACTCTGGCAACTGTCGATCACGCCGTCGGTAATTTCTAAACCACGATGCGCCGGTAAGCAGTGCAAGATCTTGGCGTGGCTGGGCGCATGTGACATTAGCGCCTCGTTCACTTGGAAAGTTGCAAAGTCACGTTTACGCTGATCAGCTTCATCTTCTTGCCCCATCGACACCCAAACATCGGTGTAGATGAAGTCCGCAGATTTCAGCGCTAGCTGAGCATCGGTTGTTTGTTGGAAGTCGACACGATGCTTGGCAGTGATCGAATCGACTAGTTCCGTTGGCATACCATATTCGGTTGGGCCGAGCATGGTGAAATGAACGCCTGCCAAAGCACACGCGTGGAACACGGATCGGGCGACGTTGTTAGCGTCACCCACAAACACAAGATGTTTGCCTGCCAGCGACGGCATCAATTCCTGCATGGTCATCAAGTCCGCCAGCGCTTGGCAAGGATGCGAACGATCGGTCAGGCCATTAATGATGGTCATGCAATCATGTTCGGCCAGTTCGAGTACGGTATCATGCGAATTTGCGCGACAAACCAGCGCATCGCAGTACTGAGCTAAAACACGTACAAAGTCAGAAACACACTCTCGCTGTTTCCAGCCGACATCGTTGGTCAGATAAATTGCGGAACCGCCCAGTTGGATCATGCCAGCTTCAAAGCTGAGTCGTGTTCGCAAGCTAGGTTTTTCAAACAACAAGGCGATGGCTCGATTCTTGAGCAAGCTGGGACGCTCGCCTCGCTGCAGCATCTCCTTCAACTGATGTGACAGTTGCAGAATGACTTGGAATTCCGATGCAGTTAAATCGTGCAGAGTTCGTAAATGTCGATTCTTCATGTGAAAACGAGCCTTCGTCGGCAGCCCAATATCATAGCTCTTACAGTTGAGCATACATTGTGAGGTTGCAACCTACCGAAGAACTTCTCCTTTTGAACGGTCGGAAGTGATCTCAGTTCCAACGCCAGCGGTGGTGTAAATTTCTAGCAACAAGGAATGGCGAAGCTTCCCGTCAACGATGTGGACTTTGCCCACGCCCCGGTTCAACGTCGATAAGCATGCTTCTACTTTTGGAATCATCCCGCCAACGATGACACCATCATGGATCAATTTTTTGGCCTCAGATGCAGACATCGAATGAATGACGCTGCTTGGATCATCCTTGTCCCGTCGGACGCCGTTGACGTCGCTGACAAAAATAAGTTTCTCGGCCCCCAATGTTTCCGCGACCGCCATCGCTGCAGTATCCGCATTGACGTTATATTTTTGTCCGTTGGCATCGATACACATCGACGGGATCACTGGGATCTGTTCGGTATAGGTCAACGATTCGATTGGCTGTCGATCGACCTTGGTCACGTGTCCGACGAAACCCAAGTCGAGTGGTTCGCCCGTGGATTCATCGACGGTTAATTTTTCACCAAACAAAACGTTCGTCGTTTTGAAACTTAAGTTCATGGCGCGGCCGCCAAGTTTTTCAATATCCGCCGTTACGTTCTCGTTGACGGTACCCGCCAATGTTGCTTCAACGATTCGCAGCACGTTCTCGTCGGTAACGCGACGTCCCTTGACCCATTTGGGTTCAATCTTGGCTGCTTCCATGGCCTTGTTGATCGACGGGCCACCACCATGCACGATAACCGGACGCATGCCCACGGTTTCCATGAAAATGATGTCCAGGAGAATATGATGCATGGCCACTCGGTCATCCATCATCGAACCACCTAATTTGATGACCGTAGTTTTCCCGCGAAATCGGCGAATCCATCCCATGGCTTCAATAAGAGTGTCTGCCTTGGCGATCGCTTCATTCACGATGAATAACTTCCTGAGGGTGTGGCGGTTCAAAACAAAATAACGCTCGGAGGGCCGAGCGTTAGACGCTATGACAATGATTTTAATTAGTACCAGCCCGCGGGGACGCCTGCGCCAGCAACAATCCACTGAGAATTTTAACTGGTTGGGCAACGTGCATGTGCAGCGGGAAAAACTTGAGAATTTACCTTGAATTACCCGACTGTGTCAATCCAAGGGAGGCGATCTCTGTACTGCTTATCGACTTCAAAGCCCTGCTTTAACGAGTAGTCGGCGTTTCTTGGTACGTTTCCTTGAACCATAATCGCAGCATGTCCTTGGTTTGTTGGACGCGTCCCCGTAATCTGGGTAAAACTCGCGGGGCCGAGGCAGTCCAGACGAACTGCGAGACCGCGTGAGCTCCTAGTCGGGACTTGTATTCTTCGTCTCCGCGCATTAGATCGTAGGCCTTGCAGCCAAGTCGAGTGGCATGTTGCATCGCCGCCAAATTCATCAGAATACCCGGTCGGAATTCCAGCAAGTTCGGCTCGATCCCCGTCATATAGACACTCAGCCGTTCCTGGCTTACAGCTCCCAGCATCCCCGCAGCCAGCTCTCCATCCAAGTAATAGAGAGCAGAAAACCAAGATTTCTCTTTCCATAACGCTTGGCAAGCTGCGTGCAAAAATTCGCTGAATCCCGCTGCCGCCGTGCAGCCCCCTTCGCCTTTGGAATTCCATCGCGATTGGTGCAGCAAACTGATGGCACTCACGTGCGACTTCGCTTCCTCCCAGGTCTGAGCGACTTGTTGCACAAAGCGTCCTGTGGTCAAGAAATTTTTTATGTCGCGGCGTACCTTGCATCGCTGCCCGTGAGACATCGAATTGCGAATGCAGTTATCTAACGAGTCCGCGAGCGTGATTTCTCGACAAACTTGATCGGTTGTCTCGGCGAAATCTGAGTTGAAGTATTTCCGCATCGCCAACAAGAAACGGTTCATCGCATGACAATCGTTCCGCACACCCTCCAATCGCAGGGTGTCCCACTGGCCTGCAAGTCCTTCTGCAAACAAATGCTGTGCAATGCACTCGGATGCCTGCTGTTCATGACCGCTTGCGCAATATATACCTAAATTGTCGCTACAAACTCTACCACTGCCCAGAAGTTCTAGATTCCTGCCCGAACGCGATGCGTCGCGATACAGAGGCAGATACGCTACAACCGTTCTTTCAAATCGAACGACAAGTATGCACAATTGGAGTTGATTGGTTTGATAGACCTGCCACCAAGCGTTCAGCCATGCAAACCGTCGCGTGAAGTACGTGCCAGCCAACAAATCGAACGAATCGCGATGTGATTGCCACGCATCAACCGATTCGATTGTTTCTACCGTGTACACTGCTCAACCTATCGAAATGCAAAATTGAAATCCTACTCCCAGGTCCTCCGTGGTCGTATGCCGATGAAGTTGTTCTTCTTGGAGGAATGTGATTCCCTTCGTGCAACTAGCTCAAGCGGGAAGCCCTAAGACAGATAGTTTTAGGTTGCAGATGCAGGTGCAGCCCCTGGCTTGGTCTCCAATGCTGCACAAAACTGCATCGTCTGAAGTTAGGCAAAGGAAAACTTGCTACAACCGCTACAACCATCCGTCACAAGATGTCCGGTTATTGATCGCCTGCAACCGCAAAATCGATTCAGATGCGGCTTCGATTGATGACACTAAAGATCAGTAACGCTTAGTATTGCAAGACGCTGTAGACCGGGTAATCCTTCAAGCGATCTCGACCGCGAAGCCCCTCAAGCTCGATTGCAAAAGCGCAGCCTACTACTTCACAATCGCTGTTCTGTAGCAGCCGACAGCATGCTTCCACGGTCCCGCCGGTGGCCAGCAAATCGTCAACAACAAGTACTTTTTGGCCTGGTACGATCGCGTCTTTGTGAATCTCCAAAGTGTCCTGCCCATACTCCAAATCGTAGCTGAAGGAATACCTATCGTGAGGCAACTTTCCTGGCTTTCGCACTGGTACAAATCCAGCGTCCAGCTCCACTGCCAACGGTGACGCAAATATGAAGCCTCGCGCTTCTGCGGCGATAATCACGTCGATGTCCTGTTCACGAAATGGGGCTGCTAGTCGCCGAATGATCTCGGTAAATGCAATTGAATTGCCCAGCATGGGCGTGATGTCACGAAACAGAATTCCAGGCTTTGGGAAATCAGGGATATCTCGGACGTAACTGTACAGATCAAGATCGGATTTCATTGTCTCTCGTGGGAAACGGGAAAATGGACTAAGACGTAGGGATCAGTTCCTTGTCGAAGCACGTATTCTAACGAAAAACGCCGAGCCCGTTGAGGCTCGGCGTTTTAAACTTTGTTAGCAAACGATGAATGCTTACAGGATCTTGTCGATCGATTGGCCAGGTACTGGAATGAAGTACTTCCCGCTTTCGTCGGGTTGCAATGGCGCAGGGTCTTGGAACGAGTTCAAGCTATCGAAATCCGCCAGAGCGAGTTTGCTGTTGATGCAATCGTCCCAGCTCAATTTCTTACCGGAATAAGTTGCCATACGACCCATGATTGCCGTCATGGTGCTGTGAGCACCGTACTCAGCTTCGTTAGGGATTTCCCCGTTCCGAATCGCTTTGAATAGGTCCACGTGTTCGTGTTCCCAACCGTTTTCACTTGCCGGTGCGGTCCAAACGACTTTATTGCTGGAGTCGTAGATCTTGCCGCCTGAAATGTCGGCCCAGCCCTTGGTGCCATGAGCGAACTCTTCGACCGAGCCCCAGGTGTTGGGGATGTGACGGCATTGCGACAACATCTTGGTGCCGTTGGGGTAAGTGAACTCAATCATATGATGATCAAAGATTTGGCCAGTGTCATCTCCCTTGCGGACCTCGCGGCCCCCCTGCCCTTGAGCCTCGACAGGATGCGAATTCATTAGCCAGTTGATGACATCCAAATTATGGATGTGTTGCTCTACGATATGGTCCCCGCTCAACCAATTAAAGTAATACCAATTATTCATTTGGTATTCCAGTTCCGTTTGGTTGGGCTCGCGATTGCGAATCCAAACGCCGTCGGAGTTCCAGTAAGCGCGTGCAAGAATGATATCGCCGATGGCTCCATTTTGCAGTTCTTGAATAATGGCACGGTAACCGGTTTGATGATGGCGTTGCAAACCAACCGCGACAGCAAGTTTTTTCTCCAAGGCGATCTTGTTGGCCTCCAGTACGCGTCGCACTCCGGGGGCATCGCTGGCAACCGGTTTCTCCATGAACACGTGCTTGCCGGCCTTCACCGCAGTTTCAAAATGCAGGGGGCGGAAGCCTGGTGGAGTTGCCAAAAGCACCATGTCGCAATCGGACTCGATCACTTTTTTGTATGCGTCCACTCCGACAAACTCACGGCCTTCCGAATCGACGCGATCTTTATATCGGCTGCGAATACCCCGCTTGGCACTGTTCAATCGGTTCTCAAACGCGTCGCCGAAAGCGACAATCTTTGTGTTTGCATCAGCCGCCAGTGCTTGCGTGGCGGCTCCCGTTCCTCGCCCTCCGCAGCCAATCAACCCTAATTTAATAGTGTCATCTCCAGCGGCGTACGCGGAGCGGGAGATAGGCAAAGTGCCTGCAGCCAATGAACCGCCAGCAATCAGTGCTGAAGAGTTCTTCAAAAAATTTCGCCGCGAATCGCTCGATTTTTCCACTGTCTCGATTTTGTTGTCACTTAATGTCTTATGTCCCATGGCAATTTGCTCTCTTTGGGTATTGCGATTAAATAAGCCGCTGATGCCATCCAGCGATACCGTAACTTCCACTGTAGCAGGACTGCGGCTGCTTGCAATCCAGAACAACCGCCCACTACGCGGATCAAAAGGCAAAAACCGGGTGCTTATTTTTCACAACGCGGGTTGTCAAAAATCGATAGAGGTATACAGTACAGGAGTCGGAAGAAACTTTTGTCGGTCAAGCAAAGCAAGAATTGCTAGCGAATGTCTACGATTGAATACCAAAATACGGAAGCTGACAAGTCAAGTTCAACGACGGGTGCGCAGAACTCGATCCGGCCTGTTGATCAATTGGTGCTGGAATTGCTGCGTAAGGAGCCTGGGTTGACCGTGACTGACCTCACCGAGAGGTTAGAGGTGACGGCAACAGCCGTTCGGCAGCGGCTGGACCGGCTAGAGGAAATGGGCCTGATCGAACGCGAGAAGTGCTCGACTTCGCGAGGGCGTCCTGTCTTCCAGTACCGTTTGACGACTTTAGGCTGGCGTCGCGTAGGGGTGGACTACATGGAGTTCGCCACGGCGATGTGGGACGTGGTGCAAAAGTTTCCAGATAAAGCGGTGCGGCAGCAGTTGCTGGATGCGGTCTCGCAAAAGATGGGGCGAATGTATGGTCAATTGCTGCCTACGGGTACATTGACAGAACGAATTTTTGCGATGGTCCAAGTGCTGAATGACCGGAATGTTCCGACACGAGTTGCGAACTTCGGCAGTTTGCCAGTCATAGAAGTGCAAGCTTGTCCGTTCCCCGACTTTATGGACGATGACCAGAATCGATCGATCTGCGAATTGGAACAGCAGGTTTTAAGCGAAGCCATTGGGCAGCCCTTGGAACTTAGTTGTTGCCGTTTGGATGGTCATCAATCGTGCCAGTATCGATCGGTGTCGCAACCGATGGCGAACCCATAATCAAAACAATCCTAATTTTACTTTCATTTTTATTCCTACTGCTTCAACAGTTGTTATGAGTCACACACTGCAAATTGTCGATCTTCACGTGTCTGTTAACGATAAGCCAATTCTGCGAGGCGTTAATCTGGAATTAAAGTATGGGGAAACCCACGCTTTGATGGGGCCAAACGGTTCAGGCAAAAGCACGCTGGGGCTGGCGATTATGGGGCATCCCAATTATGTGGTCACCCAGGGTCAGATCCTGTTGGATGGTGTCGATGTCACCGAGATGGAAGCTGACCAGCGAGCCCGTGCGGGTGTCTTCATGGCTTTCCAGCGGCCGGTTGCGATTCCAGGCGTGAAGATGGCTGACTTCTTGCGTCATGCCGCTACCAACGTCCGCCGTCCGGACCGCAAGGAAGGCGAAGAGCTGATTCCGATGCGAGAGTTTCGCAAAGAGCTACGTGGCAAGATGGAGCAACTGCGGATGGATGGCGAGTTCGCGCGTCGCTACGTGAACGATGGCTTCTCGGGCGGCGAAATGAAGCGAGCGGAGATCCTGACCATGGCGATGTTGTCGCCTAAGTTCGCTATCTTGGACGAAACCGATTCGGGGCTGGACGCTGACGCAGTCCGCTTGGCATCGACTTCGATCGCTGAGATTGGTCGCGAGAAGATGGGTCTGCTGATCATTACCCACCATGACAAATTGCTAGAGCACAATCGGCCCGATGCGACGCACGTGATGTTGGGTGGTCGTATTGTGGAAACTGGCGGTCCTGAACTGGCTCGTGAGTTGCACGATACAGGTTATGACCGAATTCGCAAAGCGTACCCGGAGGCCGACGCCGCGAATCAAGAGATGCTTACAAGCGACGAGCCCGTCGCCGCTGTTTAACTCCCTAGCTTGCATTAGCAACTGGACAATGATTCCGACGGCCCAAAGTGGCTGTCCGAACAACGAATTTGAATGCAACGATTGGTGTGAGCGTTTCCGATGCTACCAACGAGTGCAGGTATCTGTTCAATATACAAATTAAGAGACGAAAACCATGGCAACTGACTTAGCATCCAACGACTCGATCGGTGAGATCAACAAATACGACTTTCGTACGGAAAGCAAAGCGGTCTTCAAAGCTCGGAAAGGCATCGACGCTGAAATCGTGAACCAGATTTCAGAAATGAAAAACGAGCCTGCGTGGATGCGAGACTTCCGTTTGAAGTCCTTAAAGATGTTTCAATCGCGTCCTGTGCCCAAGTGGGGCGGAGATATCGCGGTCGACTTCCAAGACATTTTCTATTACTTGAAGCCAACCGACAAGCAAGGCCGCTCATGGGATGATGTTCCTCAGGAAATTAAGGATACGTTTGACAAGCTAGGAATTCCTGAAGCTGAGAAGAAATTCTTGGCTGGAGTGAAGGCTCAATTCGAGAGCGAAGTGGTTTATGGTTCGCTGAAAGAAGACTTGGCAAATCAAGGCGTGATTTTTACTGATACCGATTCAGCGGTTCGAGACTACCCCGACTTGGTGCGCGAGTATTTCGGCACTGTGATTCCACCCGGTGATAACACTTTCGCGGCACTTAATTCTGCCGTGTGGTCTGGAGGTTCGTTCATCTATGTGCCACCAGGGGTCAAGATCGAGTTTCCTCTGCAAGCTTACTTCCGCATTAATGCTGAAAACATGGGTCAGTTCGAGCGCACGCTGATCATCGTTGACGAGGGTGCGAGCATTCACTACGTAGAAGGCTGCACGGCTCCCATGTACTCTTCCGAATCCTTGCATTCCGCAGTGGTCGAGATCATTTGCAAACGCGGAAGCCGCTGCCGATACACGACAATTCAGAACTGGGCTAACAACATTTATAACTTGGTTACCAAACGTGCTTATGCGTACGGTGACGCAACCATGGAATGGGTGGATGGTAACCTAGGCAGTAAACTGACGATGAAGTATCCTGCGGTCCATATGTTGGAACCAGGTGCCCGTGGTGAGATTCTGTCGATTGCGTTCGCGTCCAAGGGGCAACATCAAGACGCAGGAGCAAAACTGGTTCATGCTGCTCCACATACGACCGGTCAGATCATCAGCAAGTCGATTTCCAAAAATGGTGGTCGCAGCAGCTACCGTGGTCTGGTTCGTGTTGAAGCTGACGCTGCCAAGACACGCTGCAATGTTGTTTGCGATGCCTTGATCTTGGATCCAAAATCGCAGAGCGATACGTATCCTTACATCGAAGTGATGAACCAAGACGTCTCCATTGGTCACGAGGCCAGTGTCTCACGTATTGGTGAAGAGCAATTGTTCTATTTGATGAGCCGCGGCTTAAGCGAACCGGAAGCCAGTACGATGATCGTCAATGGCTTCATTGAACCGCTGGTCAAAGAACTGCCGATGGAGTATGCCGTTGAAATGAATCGGCTGATCCAATTGCAAATGGAAGGTTCCGTCGGTTAAGCCGCAAAATCAGCACGTCCTAGTATCCATTCAAATATTCCACCTATTCAACATTTATGTCTGTTACCGTCACTCCGTCCAAGTTCAACTCAGTCAGTTTCGATGCCTTTTTGGAGAGTCGAAATGAACCTGAGTGGATTGTCGCTTTACGCAAAGAAGCCTTCGAGCAGTTTGAGTCGATGAATTGGCCTGATCGCCGCGATGAAGACTGGATGCGTAGTGATTTGCGACCATTCAAGTTCGATGCCTACTCGGTAACTGCCGATTCAACCAGTACTGATATTGAATCGCCAGTTCGTTTGATCGACGATGTGGAATTGGCTGGACAGATTTTAAGCGTTGACGGCATAACGACCAAAGAGTGGCTATCGCCTGAAGCGGCCAAGCAAGGCATTGCCTTCTGCAGTCTGCAACAGGCCCTGCATGATCATCAAGAGTTGGTCCGCGAGTTCTTATGGACTATTACAGATTCAACGGCAGATCGATTTGCGGCGTTGCATGCAGCCACTTGGAAAGGTGGTTCATTTCTGCATGTGCCACGCAACCAAGTGCTTGAAAAGCCGGTTCACATTCACGCGGCTGTATCCAGCGGAGGCTACGATAGCGGCCATCAATTGATCGTGATCGGCGAAAATGCGGAGGCAACGGTGCTGTTTGAGTCTGCGAGCCCGACAGAAACCGATGGCGGTCTGCTTTGCGGTGGACTTGAAATCATCGTTCAACCTGGCGGTCGTTTGCGGCTGGTCAACTTACAAGATTTAGGTTTGAACGTGTGGATGTTCGCTCATCAAAAAGCCATCATTCACCGCGATGCCAGCATCCAATGGACGATTGCAGCAATGGGTGCTAGGTTTTCCCAAGTGTCACAGCAAGTCGCTTTGGTGGGGGAAAACGCAAACAGTCAAGTGAACGGGGTTATGTTCACTCGCGAGAATCAGCAATTGACCTACAACACTCTCCAAGAACACGTGGCAAAGAATTGTCGTAGCGATTTCTTGTACAAATCGGCGCTGCAAGACAAGTCACGGACTGTTTGGCGTGGCCTGATCAAAGTTGCACCTGGTGCATTTAAAACGGATGGTTATCAACGCAACGATAATTTGATGTTGAGCAACGAATGTCGGGCTGATTCCATTCCAGGTCTTGAAATCAAAGCTGACGATGTTCGTTGTACACACGGCAGTACTTCAGGACGCGTGGATGAAGAACTGATTTTCTATGCGCAATCACGAGGGTTCACTCGACAAGAAGCGATCCGTATGATTGTCACAGGCTTCTTCCAGCAAATTTTTGACCGAATTACGATTGAAAGTGTTCGGAAGGCGCTTGGCGAAGCGATCGCTCGGCAAGTTCGACAGTACAAGTAAAGCCGCAATCAATACCTCAACCACACAGTCGGTTGCGCAGGTGTGACCACATGCCGTTCAGCCGATAGGAATGCCAACATGAGTGACTCAAACCTCTCTCCCGACCAAGATCCTGCCCACGTCACTTTGGAAGGCGGGAACCCTGACGTACCTGCCGCCAATGACAGCACCCAGCATGTTCCAGCTTCGGATACACCTAGCGATCAACCGGTATCGCCACCTAATCTCTCGGAAGACCGCGTTCGTGATGCTCTAAAGCAGGTTATTGACCCGGAATTGTTTGTCAATATTGTCGATCTGGGGCTGATCTATGACGTCACCATTGACTTGCAAGAAGATGGCAAGCAATCGGTGAAGGTCGAAATGACAATGACCAGTCCCATGTGCCCTGCAGGCCCGCAGCTTGTCGGTCAATCTCAGGCGGTGATAGAGCAACTGGAAGGGACCGGGCAAGTCGAAATCAAAGTCGTCATGGATCCGCCTTGGACACCCGATCGCATGACGGAAGACGCTCGCGATCAGCTTGGAATATTCTAATACTATGAGTGGCACTGAAGAAGATATTTATCAAGAGCATGTGATGGATCATTATGAAGATCCATACCATCGCGGTGATTTAGACAGTAAGACACATACTAGTCATGGCAAAAATCCGTTGTGCGGTGACGTCGTGTCGGTCAATCTAGAAATTGACCAGCAAGGTGTCATTCGCAAGGCCTACTTCGACGGACAAGGTTGCTGCATTTCGCAAGCGAGCGCGTCCATGCTGATGGAAGCTGTCGAAGGCAAAACCATTGCCGAAGTAACTGCCATGGGCGCGACGGAAATGTTGGACTTATTTGGCCCAAAATTGACTCCCAACCGCCAAAAGTGTTGCTTGCTACCATGGAGAGTGCTGCAAACCGCCGTCTTTTCGCCAGTTTCGGGCGAGCCCGCATAGTCTTCGACCGCTGTGGTTTACTTTCTGGAAAGCGAGTCGAGAAAATTGGGAACGGCCGTACTTGCTGGTGCTGTAATTTGTTCGTCGAAGGCGGACGATATGCCAGTCGCTTCTAAATTGATTTCGACACGTCGGCAATTGCGGGGTGTCTGTTGGACAAAGCCAGCGGCCGGGTAGACTTGTCCGGACGTACCGATTGCCAAGAACAAATCACAGCGTTCGAGTGCGGATGCAATCTGATTCATGTAGTAAGGCATCTCGCCAAACCAAACAATGTCTGGTCGCAGTTGACCGACCCACTCGGAATTCTCGGGGTGGATTGATTGATTGTCCAAATCCCCGTGCCAGCGATAGCGTTTTCCGGTGCACAAACAACGGGCCGAAAGCAACTCGCCATGCATATGCAGTATTTGTTGGCTGCCCGCTCGTTCGTGCAAATCGTCAACGTTTTGGGTAACTAACAGAAAACCGCCGTGGTGCGTCTGCTCAAAACGGGCTAATGCAATGTGGGCCGCGTTAGGTGCGACTTGACTATCCTGCAATTGCCGTCGACGTTGATTGTAGAAGTCGTAAACAAGAGATGGATTTCTAGCGAACGCTTCCGGCGTAGCGACATCTTCGATTCGATGGCCTTCCCACAACCCGTCTGAGCCACGAAAGGTTTTAAGGCCGCTTTCAGCGCTGATACCTGCTCCTGTTAATACGACGACATTCATGGCGATAGATTAGTTCTGTTAGGGCAGGAATTGGAGCCTATTCGATGCGGAAGTTGTCTCTCACTGTGGCTATGCAAATACAATGAAATCAATTCGGTTGCGATTAGTTTTCCAGCTTCTGCTTGAGAACCGCTTGAATAGCTTGCGACCACAAATCGTAACCCGCGTCGCTCAAGTGCAATTTGTCCTCGCGGAATAATTCTGGCTTGGGTTCACCCGTACTTAAGTCTAAATAAAGATGCTTCGTCGGGATGTAGTAACAGTTGGTTGTGTTGCGAGTTGTGTTTTGAATTTCGAGGTTCGCTTGCGAAATCAAATCCCATAAGTGCCAGCGTTTGGGAGTTGGAGTGATTTCAATGAAAAAGATGGGGGTAGTCGGATTCGTTTCTCGCGTACGCTTTGCAATGTATTGCGTCAGGCGGCCAACTTCTTCTGGTGAGATATCGCGGTCGTGATCGCCGGCAATATCGTTGGCTACAAAGTACAAGATGGCTTTTGGGCGATGCTGCTCCAGGAGTCGATCGACATAGATCGCCAAGTCGCTATAGCGAGCGCCGCCATAACCTCGGCGTAAGATGCTGTAGTTGGCCATGTCTTGGTCGATAGTGTCCCAAAGACGCACGCTGGATGATCCTAAAAACAAGAAGTCTTCCGGGCCTGCGATTTTTTGCTCATTCTTGGCCACCAAACTAGCAATGTCCTTTTCCCAAGCTTCTGCTTTTTCGCGGTAAATTTCCAGGGACTCGGCTTGAAGCTGACTGCAAAGGGCGATCAGAAGGAATGATTTAAGGAGCATAGTAGAGTCCTGTAGCAAGGGGTGGGTTTTGAGGCGGGCTGCGTCGGGAGATCATAGTATAGCTGGAATGTGGTTCGAGTCGGGCGACGGAAACGGGATTGCTCAACCCCGTCGCCGATGTACGATTACCCGAGCGTGCCGAAGAGAAGTCTCAACAATCGCAAGCGTGCCAACTTCTAGCGAATTGAGCTGGGAAGGTTTCAGGCATTTGCATGAGATTGGAGACGAACGACAGGGGATTTTGCACTGATTGCAGTTAGGTTAACACATGGGCCAGTTGAAAGGCATATTGCTGCGGAAATTAGAAATTCGCAAGGCGGCAGACAGCAGCGATCTGAGGCGAGTTTTGGGGCCATGGCAACTTACCTTTTTAGGGATCGGTGCGATCATAGGTACGGGCATTTTCGTACAGACTGGGACAGCGGCCGTGGGGTCAGCAGATCGCTTAGGTGCTGGGCCAGCGATTGTCGTATCGTATTTGATTACTGCTTTTGCGTGTGCTTTGGCAGCGCTTTGTTATGCCGAGTTTGCTTCGATGGTGCCCGTATCTGGGAGTGCGTATACGTACGCTTATGCTTCCTTTGGAGAAGTATTTGCTTGGATCATCGGCTGGGACTTGATTCTAGAATATGCGATTGGCAACGTCGGAGTAGCGATTGGTTGGGCAGGTTACTTGGTGCCAATATTGAGCGGGATCGGCGTTGATTTACCAGCTTGGCTAACCATTGATCCGATGACAGTGAGCAACGTGCTTGCGAGGCCTGAGCAGTTCACGCCAGAGATGGTGGCTTTTGTTGACAGCGCAGTGGGTTCTTCGCCAAATCTTGGGTTTCAGTTGTACTTTAACTTGCCAGCATTTTTAGTAGTGGTGTTCGTTACAGTCCTATTGTTGGTCGGGATCCGTGAGTCGGCCAACGCGAACTTCGGTTTGGTGTTGTTGAAGTTTGCGATGATTGCATTGTTCTTGTATGTAGGGGTACGCCATGTCGATTTTCAGTCGCATTGGTCCAGTTTCGCTCCCAATGGAACGAAAGGCATACTCACTGGATCGGCCGTTGTGTTTTTCGCTTACATCGGATTCGATGCTATTTCAACAACTTCGGAAGAATGTAAAAATCCGCAGCGAGATGTCCCGATTGGAATGTTGGCCTCGTTGGCGATTTGTGCTGTTTTGTATGTGTTAGTGGCGACCGTATTAACCGCGATGGTGCCATTGGCAGCGTTGAATAATGCTGAGCCCGTTGCGGCCGCGCTACGAGCAGTGGGGGAAGGTTCCGTTGCCACGATCATCTCGATTGGAGCGGTACTGGCGATGTTCAGCGTACTGTTGGTTTTTCAGTTTGGGCAGACTCGCATTTTTTATGCGATGAGCCGGGATGGTCTGTTGCCCAAGAAGTTCAGCAAAGTTCACGCAAGACTCGGTACGCCCATCTGGTCAACGGTGATCAGTGGGTTGATGGTCGGTATTCCTGCAGGTTTGATTGATATCAGTGTGGCAGCGGATTTGACGAGCATTGGAACCTTGTTTGCGTTTGCAGTAGTCGCATTAGGAGTGCTCTTCTTGCGTTACAGTCAACCGTCGACGCATCGGTCGTTTCGCGTTCCGCTGGCGAACGTAGTGTGCCCGACTTGTGCATTGATGTGCGTGATCTTGATGTTTAGTTTGCCGTGGGATACTTGGATTCGATTTATCGTTTGGATGGCAGTCGGTTTGGGTTTCTATTTCTTGTTTATTGTCCGTCGTCGTATGCGAGAGAATCTTGATGCAGCCACTTAATCTTCCTCCGTTAGATAAGCCGCTTGATGTTTTGGTGGTTGCTCCGCATCCTGACGACGCGGAGTTGGGCATGGGAGGTACGATTGTCAAGCTGATTGCCGGTGGATGGCGAGTGGGAGTTTTGGATTTGACCAACGGGGAGCCGACGCCTTATGGAACACCGGAGCTACGCGCTGCGGAAACGGCAGCAGCGACGGCTCATTTGGGTCTGACGTGGCGATACAACGCTGGGCTGCGCAATCGGTTTCTTGAGCCATCGTTAGAGAATCGCGCGATCCTAGCGAACATTTTTCGTTTTGCCCGGCCGCGTTGGTTATTCGCACCCTACTGGGAGGATGCTCATCCAGATCATACGGCGGCTACGCAGTTGGTTGAGGGGGCGAGATTTTGGAGCAAGCTGACCAAAAGTGATTTGCTGGGAGAGCCCTATCACCCTCAGCGGATTTTCTACTACTTCTGCATCCATTTGAGACTAGCAATACAGCCCACGTTTGTCGTCGACATCAGCGAGCACTGGGCAGCCAAAAAAGCAGCCCTGGAGAGCTACCATAGTCAACTGGTGCTTGGCCGCAGCACGCAGTGGCCCACCTTTATCGATCGTGTCGAGCATGAGGATCTGAATTGGGGACGCCTAATCGGGACACTCTACGGCGAACCGTTTCAGAGTCGCGAACCGATTGGGCTTAGCGATTTGAGCGGGCTGATCTAACGGCACTGCCCTCGGGCGGAGGTGGCTGGCAGCGAATTAACCTTTAAAAGCTGAGCCGCCCCGATTCTTTGTTCTGTCGGGATCTGCTACATTATTCGCAGATTGAGGGGATTTCGTAGACGCCAAAACGAGAAGACGCTAGAGAGCAGCAACAAGACATGACGAATGTGGTGATGCCGTTTGTTGAACGGTTGGAAAAGAATATCGAGTCGGTTGTTTTAGGTAAGCATGATGTCGTCAAGATGGTGGTCGTTGCGTTGCTGGCTGGCGAGCATCTGCTGTTGGAAGACGTGCCCGGCGTGGGCAAAACGTTGATCGCCAAAGCCCTGGCCAAAAGCATCCAAGGTAATTTCTCTCGAATTCAGTTTACGCCAGACCTCTTGCCCAGCGATATTCTGGGAACCAGTATCTATAACTCGAAGTCAGGCGAGTTTGTGTTTGCGCCTGGCCCCGTATTTGGAAATGTGGTGCTAGCCGACGAGGTTAATCGAGCTCCACCGCGGACCCAAAGCGCTCTGCTGGAGTGCATGAGCGAGCGCCAGGTCAGTGTCGATGGTCATGCACATCAAGTGCCCAGTCCTTTTTTGGTGATTGCCACGCAGAACCCGTTCGAGTTTGAGGGTACGTATCTGTTGCCTGAGAGCCAATTGGATCGGTTTTTACTGCGAATTGAAATTGGTTATCCTGATCGAGCGTTTGAACGGAATATCTTGCTCAGCCACAACATGGGTGAACCGGTCGACAAACTAGAACCGGTCGTAACACTTGAAGAAGTCAGTAGTGCGCAGCGACAGATACGGCAAGTCAAGTTTGAAGAATCTGTTTTGGATTACCTGCAAGACATTGTCGATGCAACGCGTCACGCGCCTGACCTGCAAGTAGGAGTCAGCACGCGAGGAGCGTTGGGGTATTATCGAGCCGCGCAAGCGATGGCTACCATCCATGATCGCGATTATGTGACACCTGACGATGTCAAGCAATTGGCCATTCCGCTGATAGCGCATCGAGTGGTTCCCCGTGGGTTGGCGGCAGGAACGGACCGTAAAGCGGTTGAGGCAATCGTGCGTCGCATATTGGATACAGTGAAGATTCCAACTTAATTGTGCGTAGGGCGGCAGTAGGCTTTGTTGGTCGGTGGTTCCGCTGGTTGGCGGTTCTGCTGAACGGTAAATTATCTTTTTTGAGGCTTTGATTGTGGCAGGCAACGTCCAAATCGATCGCTTGGCTAAAGCGTCAGTGGCCTTGCCCAACGAGGGGACTGATGTAGTTGGCTCGCGTGAGCAAAACAACTCATGGGTTAGTGGTACTCTAGCTTGGTTAAGTCCGATCGCTGAACGCTGGCAGTACAGGCGGCCGGTTGCTTCTTTGACGGACAGTAACACTTCCCAAAAGGGGCTGCAGCGATGGCTGCGATTTCTCTCAGATCCAACATCTCGTGTACGTACGCGATTGACGAGAGAAGGTTTTCAGTTTGTTTTTCTACTGACCTTCTCATTGATCGCGGCAATCATTCAAAACATTAATCTGCTGGTCCTCTTGGCAGGATCTTTAGCCGGCATGTTGTTGATTCAGTGGCGACTTTGCTCTCGCACGCTCCATAGGATCAGCGTCAATCGCGGACTGCCATCGCTAGTGGAAGCTCGAAAGCCATTCAGCGTTGAGTTGGCGGTGGCGAATCCAAAACGTTGGTTGGGCTGTTGGTGGTTGATTATCAGTGAGTCGGTTCGCGCTAGTCGGAAAAATGCCGTGGGTAGCAATGAAACGCAATCACTGCTGATCAATGTAGAAAGGGTTTTGCCACAGGACACAACGACGGTCAATTATCTCTGCACGTGTATGCATCGCGGCGAATACTTTTTTCGTCGTGCGGAGCTATCAACGCGTTTTCCGTTGGCACTCATGCGGGGCATCCGTACCTTAGATAATGAGCAAAGTTTCTTGGTGCATCCTGCTTTTGGCCGTTTGGACTCCAACTGGCGTGAGACTTTAGAATTGCCCAGAGTCGGTGAACAGCAACGACGACTGCCGATGAGTGGTGGCGATGGTGAGTTCTTTGGATTGCGAGATTATCGCCCTGGGGATCCTATGAGGACCATTCATTGGCGCAGCAGTGCAAAACGCAATAGCTTGGTTGTTCGGCAGTACGAGCGGCAGGAGAACTACGAAGTAGCAATACTGCTGGATTTGACAGTGCCGGAGCCATCGCCGGAAGAATCTAAGAATTCAGCAAATCGCCAGCAGTTCAAACGCGGAATCACGGAGGCTGCGGAAGTCAGTCTGGAAATGACGATTTCGATTATTCGCGAGATCCTTCGTCAGCAAATGGGGGATGTGAATTTTGCAATTGCCGATGGTGGGATCAATGAAAGTTTTCGAGTTGTATCAAGCGTTCAAATGGCTGCTGTACTCAATCGATTGACAACCTCGCAGGCCAGCCGAAAATCGCGGTTTGCGCAAGTGGCAGATAAACTGCTGTTGAGCGTTTCTCCTCGGAATCCGGTGATTGTGATCAGTCTTCGCAACCGGGAAGATTCCGCCATTGACAGTCTACCGGCTCTGAAAGACTCATCGATTCGGGCAAAGAATTTGCGATGGGTTTCGATGCGCTCAGACGATTGGAAAAAGTACTTTACGCGCGGAGCGGATAACGATGAATGATGTTCGATTGCATCGGCTGACCGTGAACTTTGCGTTGTTGGCATTTGCGGCAGCGTGTCTGCTGGGGCTAGGGCAACGCTCATCTGCGATGCCTGGGCTGATTATATTGGGGGTGGTGTTGTCCTATGTGCTGACGGATCGATTACAGGTCTTTGTGCTACCGCGCTTGGCTGGCTACCTGGCGATGTTGGCAGGAGCCATGATTGCGATTGCCGAATGGCTCTTGACCAAGCGTATTGATCAGTTGCACGCAGTAGCCAATCTTTTGATCTATGTGCAATTTGGTTTGATGTTTCAGCAGAAAGACCGACGTGTTTTCGAACAGTGGGGAATCTTTTTGTTGCTTGAGTTGATCGTGGCTGCGCTTGTCAATGACAACCTGCTGTATGGCATGTTGTTGATCCCTGTGCTATTGGTTGGATGTTCGACTTTATTGTCGTATGCATCGTACGTTAGCAACACCAAGGCAGGTCAGACTGGCTTTGAATCGAATGCGTTCCTCTCTCGTATGCTCAAATGGCTTGGTAGAGATGCGGAACTTAAAGCACCGCGTGGTACGATCCAACTGAAATCGATGGTAAGTGTTTCTGATAATGAAAACTTAGCGGGCACTTTATTGGGAATACGTCGCACTTTACTTTTTGTGCTTAACATTCTGCTTTTTGCGACCGCTTTCTTTTATATCATGCCGCGACTTCAGAGCGGCGCGTACGAAGGTGCCGGGTTGACGCGACCTGTCGTAGGTTTTTCTGGAGAAGTCACTCTGGAACAAGTCGGGCAATTATTGGAGACCAATGCAGCGGCGCTCAAGATTCGTTTTATCAGTGTCTTCGATGGCAAGGAAATGCGGCCGATCGAGCCACCGTATATTCGCGGCGCGGTTTGCCATGTGTATACCGGACTTGGGCGATGGGAAAACCTGGATCGTGAAAACGTACCTTCGGAAATTGTCGTCTCTGCTCCCTCGACAAACGATGTCAAACCGGAAGTGACAGCCAGCACCGATGGGATCGAAATCATGGTGGAGGAGCAGACTTACTTTGAAAATGCGACCTTCAGTATTCCTCCGTTTTCCAGCACTAACACGCGTGGTTCATCGCTGGATGTATTGGCAACGGACTGGACCATATTGGATGAAGACCGTCGTACTCGTTCGCGGGTGAAGCAAAAGTATCGCTTTCGATCCTATGCGTTTAAGTCGGGCGTGCAGTCGCGTATTTTGCCCGTAATGTCGGATTGTTTGCGGCCTGAAATGGTGAATCATTCGACCCTGCAGCGTGCATCGCTAAATCGTTATCAGATTCTGGCAGAATTTGACCATCAGCTTTTTCCTGGCATCACGGCACTACGCGATAAGATCCTTGCCAAGGATGCTTCCAAAAGCCTTGCGGAAAAGGTTTTGACGTTAGAAGATCATTTGGTGACCTCACCTGATTTTACGTACTCATTAGCACCAAGTCCTAAGAGGCGGTTTGAAATTGATCCCATTGAGGATTTTGCGTCAAACCACAAAACTGGTCATTGCCAGTATTTTGCCTCGACTATGGCGATGATGCTGCGTTCGATGAACATTCCAGCCAGGATTGTGTTGGGTTTCAGGCCTAGCGATTTCAATACAACGGGTATGTATTTCGTGGTCAGACAGCGTCATGCCCATGCTTGGGTTGAGGCGTTTTTGACGCGAGAGCAACTGGAAGAAGCCGGACTTGATCTGCCTGCCGGAGTGACTTTGGGAGCGTGGCTGCGATTGGATCCTACTCCCGCTGGCGAAGGTTCAAACGCAGGCGGCTCGATTCGCAGTCGCATGGGGCAGTTTGAAACGCTTCAACAACTGTGGCAAGATTATGTGATGGGAGTTGATAGTTCCGATCAGCCACAAATGCTTCAACTTTTTGATGCCAAGAGCCAAGGGTTGTACGGTCAATTTAAAATGAGTTTAGAACGCATGATGTTTGCGTTGCAGAATAATCAACTGGTCGGTGGCGTGCTGACGCCGACAAACTGGTTCTCTCTGCAAGGGGCGATGGCCATGGTCGTCTTCGCATTCGCGTTAGTCCTGCTCTATCGCGGAATCTTGTTTGCTTTGAAGTATTACAGCAAGCTAAATCGGAAGCGTCGAGCAACTGACCTGCAGCGATCGACGCAAATCAGGTTCTACCGTCGAGTGATTCAGGCATTGGCAAAATTTCAACTTCGGCGGAAACCAAATCAGACGCCGCTGGAGTTCGCTCAGCAAGTCGAAGCGTTTTTCGCAGAGCGCAGGGAGGTCTTGGGAAATATCGAACCACAAGTTCAATTCTTGACGAGTATTTATTACCGTATACGCTTTGGCTTTGACGCCGCGATTCAAGAAGCCGAATGGCAAAAGATTGAAGCGGCGACGCAAGCCCTGGAACGACTGGCTGATGGACGCCCTCGTCATTTAGGCAAAGTCTCCATTTCCTAACACATTTTAAACCACTTAGATTGGTTGTTGATGATCGTTGCAATTGATGGCCCAGCAGGAGCGGGAAAAAGCGTGCTGGCGCGCAAGCTTGCAGCCGCATTGGATTTCGGGTTTCTCGATACGGGTGCTATGTATCGGGTAGCGACGCTTGCCTGCCTGGAAGCAAGGATCGATTTCGCTGAAGGTGCCCAGATTGCGCTCTGCGTGACGTCCGCATCGATCGAGTATTCAGAAAATTCCATTCGCTTGAACGGTCGAGATGTAACGCAGGAAATTCGTTCCCCTGAAGTAAGTCGCGTAATTCGACCCATTGCCGATAATGCGGAAGTCCGAGCGTTTATGGTCGATTGGCAGCGACGAATCGTGAATGCCGGCGACTATGTAACGGAAGGTCGCGATCAGGCCACTGTCGCGTTTCCGAACGCTCAATGCAAAATCTACCTTACTGCGTCGCCACTTGAACGAGCCACGCGACGTCATATGCAACTGGCAGCAAACGGAGTGCATATTCCGGTGGAAGCCATACTTGCAGAGCAGGAACAACGTGATTTTGATGATATCAATCGCCCACATGGTTCACTGAAAGTGGCGCAAGACGCGGTCTATGTACACACCGATGGAATGCACGAAGACCAGGTGCTGCAGCGGCTGATTGAAATTGTTAACCAATGTCGCCAACAGTGTCAAAACGAGCGGGCTTCGTAATTCTTAACTTTTCGACGAATCAACTAAATGGCTGACGTATCTTTACCTCGACGCATCCTCAACGACATTGTCTATCGAGTAACACATGGCTCATGTCGCCTACTGACCGTATTGCTGTTGGACTACCGCATTAGTGGACAAGACAATATGCCTGACGAGGGGGCGGTATTGATCCTCTGCAATCATCAGTCGACGCTTGATCCTGTATTGGCAGGTATCCTGTTTCGAAGGCGGCTGGTGTATTTGGCAAAGAAGTCATTGTTCAACAATCGGTTCTTTGGATTCTTGATTCGTTGCTATGATTCGATCCCCATCGATCGAGAACGAGGCGGACTGGAAGGCTTGCGTGAGATCTTGGCACGATTAAAAGATGGCAAGGCGGTGTTAATCTTCCCAGAAGGAACTCGCTCTAGGACCGGTGAGCTGTTGCCGATCAAGGGAGGTTTCTTGTCTGTTGCCAAGCGGAGTAACGCTACGCTTTTGCCAATGGCAGTGGTGGGTGGCTGTGAGATATTGAAAAAAGGAAAACTGCTGCCGCAGCGCAGGCCCGTGGCCGCGATCGTAGGCCAGCCTATTTCCATTGACGACTATCGTGAGCTAGACGACAAGCAGGTGGTGGCGATCGTTACCGAAAGGATGCAAGCTTGCTGGAACGAAGCACATGCGCTTCGCGCCACTTGCAATCCGTGATTGATGGGGAGTCGCGGTGGTTTTTAATCCGAGAAACCTGCTAGTAGAGCGAGTGTCCCTAAGCCGTAAAAAGTGTATTCAACGTCTTGTGCAGGATCCAAGGCGAATCCAGCAAAGCCACCGTTGGTTCGAGCCATCTTTGCAGCATACTTCGCAGCCCCTTTCCAATCGGCTAGCTCCAAGCTTTCCAATTCCCAAAGAGTCACCAATGCTGTGAAGGTACTCAGTAGGTCATCCAGAGGCATGCGTTGATTGGCTGCAAAGCCACCGTCTTCGGTTTGCATTTCCAGCAAGAACTGAACAACGCCAATGCGTGTTTGTGGGTCCATGGCCGATAGGCATTCAAGGGCGACCGCTGCAGCGGCTGTGGGATTAGTGCCAGACCGTTTGGCAACTCGAACTTCGAGGAAACCGCCGTCAGCTTGATGTTGTGCCATTAAGAAACCGATGCAAGGATCGTCGGTGGGAACTGGCAATTCGAGTAATTGTCGACACAGCACGACCAGGAAGGTTTGATAGGAACTCCCCAGCAAGCTTTCTTGCGATTTGGCAAAACCGCCATCCTCGCGGCGCAGCGTATCAAAGAAGGCAACAACTCGATTTGGCCAATCGGGAGCAAATTGTGCAAAAGGGTCGATGTCCGTTGCTGCTGCGATTAACTGTCCGCCATAGATCAGCGAAATGAGATCGACAATGCTTTGCGACCGGTTGAGTGAATCGCGTAGAAAGGACGCGGCTTTCAATGCGCATTGACCTTGCAGTTCGCCGAGGATGGCCAAGGTGCGCAAAGCGAAGCCGGTGTAGTACAGATCGCTGCTACCTTCGCGGCCCGACCAACCGCCATCGGGATTCTGACTCTGCAGGACGAAACTGCGATGCGGTTCTAGTATGTCGTCGCCTAGCAGCGAAGCGCCAGCGAGCATCTGGAGCGTCAATCGCTGAAGAAATGGAATCTGACTCAAAGCCGGCCCGTCTAATGAACGTTGCTTACGCTGCTCGCGCTTCCAACGCCGAAAGGCTGATCGCTTGCAGCACACCATGATCTACTTCGTACACTGCATCAGCCAACTCCAACAGAGCTTCGCGATGCGTGATGATGATCATTGTACGTCGGCCACGGTGTTCTCGTAATGACTGGCGAATTAATAACTCGCTGTGCATGTCAATTTGCGATGTGCATTCGTCCAGGATAAGGAACTCGGGGTTTCGCAACAAAGCCCTGGCGAGCGAAATGCGTTGCCTCTGGCCGCCGGACAACCGGTGGCCGCCATGCCCGACGCGTGTTTCATAGCCATCAGGCAGCGTTGCAATAAACTCATGGGCATGGGCTTCCTTCGCAGCCTGAATCGCTTGCTCTCGCGTCGATTCCGTTGCACCGTAAGTGATGTTGTAAAGGATAGTGTTGTTGAACAATTCCGTCTGTTGTGTGACCAGAGCGATACGTCGGCGAAGGTCTTGGACGTTCATTTCCTTCAAATCAACGCCATCGATTTTGACGGTGCCTTCAATTGGATCGTAAAAACGACACAGTAGGTTGATCATGGTGGATTTACCACTTCCATTTGCACCGACGATCGCAACCGTCGACCCGAACGGAATCTCCAAGTTTACTGAGCTCAATACGCGATGGTCAGGGCGGTATGCGAATGATACATTCGATAGTTCCAGTTTGCGATGAGGTTCAGCTACCGTCTTAGGTTCAACCGGGTCGACGATCTTATTCTGATGATCCAGGACCAAATAAATAGCATCGGCTGCTACACTGCCAGTGTAGATGCTGGAATAGATGGAGCTAAGCTTTCGCAGCGGATCGCTCATTCCAACAAGCATGCCGAAGAACGTCAACAGTGCATGGACGGTCATGGGTTCGTTGGCGACAACAACCCCGAACAGCGATGTCTTCTGGCGGAGCACCAGATACGAGCCACAGATAATCGTTGTGCAAATCATACTTAAGCCAAGGAACTCAATGACCGGTTTAGCTAAGGCGGTAAAGAATGTTACCTTTAGTCCAATCTTCCGCATCATCATGGTCGAGTCATTGAAACGCTGCGATTCATGCTCCTCCATGCCATACGCTTGAACGGTCTGCATATTGTGCAGTGATTCGAGCATCACTTCATGGAACATGGCGGTTTGTCCAAGAATTCGCCGTGTTACCGATTTTAAACGACGCGTAATCCAAATCAGTGTATAGCCCACGAAAGGCGCAATGACGACGCTCAGCAGTAATAGACGCCAATTGATCAATGCCGCGCCGATTACGCAACCGATGATTTTCAGCGGTTCTCGGACGGCAGATCCAAGGACGTTCACCAATCCGCCCGTCAGACCTTCTGTAGTATGTGTGATGTGGGCGCTAAAGCCTGCGATGCCATGCTGTGAATAGCTTGCCCGATCCATGTAAAGTGCCGTCGAAAACAGCTTGGAACGAAGATTCCGTGAAACATCGATAGCTACTCTAGCGACCAACAGTTCGTTGGTTACCAAAAACACATGCTTGACCACAGTTGAGATCATGAGCACGCCAACGATCAAGACAATCGTCTGGAATGCATTTTTCGGTAGCCAACGGTCTACAAAGGGTTGGAACTTCTTGTAGTAGTCGCTCGAGCCCTGTGCGTTATCGCGGCTCTTTATCACAGCGGTCGACTGAATGGTGAAGTCTTGCTCGGACAGTTCGCCATTGGCTTGCGCCGCTTGCAGCCTCTCCAGTTCCGCTTGGAAATTCGTTGCCAAAGTATTGTTGTTGACGACTTGTTCATCGACCCACTCTTGGATTGACTTGTCTTCAAGGACCACTTGCAAAATAGGGTAGAAGGCTCCAATGTTCGCCGACCAAAGGATCGCAACAAAAACGGAGCAGAGTGTCGCTACCGCGATGGACGGCCAGTGCTTGAGTGCGTCTTTAAGTGCTCGGCGGAAGTTTCGCATTGTAAAACGTATCTAGTGGTTCAAAGGTTAAGAAGATTGGAGTTAAAACGGTACGTTCGGTCGATACCTGACTAAGCCGCGTTAGAACGTCGCGCCAAGTCGGGGGGGGCCGAACCGGAGGTCTCCAGCATCTGCTGCAACTGATTTGCACCCCAATGGGAGAAATCGATTCGTCGATAAAACATCCAAGGCTCGCAGCGGAACACTTGGCGGATTAAAAAATTGGTTTGCAGAGCGCAAGCGTATCTATCGAAGCGGCGGTGTTTCCGACCGTACAAAACAATTTGGCTTGGGTTAAGGAACAAGCGATCAAAGCCATGCTTGATCAGCGAGCGATGAAAGCCCACATGTTCGATATCTTCGCCTTCGTAGGTGCCATTCGCGAACGCCTCATAGGTGTAAATGCCTAAGCCACCAAAGCAAGACGCAATAGGTACCATGGCTTCGCCACGTTGAAAATGTATCGCATTGACTTCACTGGTTGTCATCGGCGTCATTTGCTGGTCCATCCGGAAGGCCCACGCATCGTAATGTGCCAGATGATTGCTCCGTAGACCTTTTCGCTTGTAGATCATCCCATTGGAGCCGACGAAATCCCAGCCGGTTTGGCCGATCGAGTGAGCGATACCATCAGGACTCCAACCACCTATCAAGTCTGTATCCAAAAGCACCACGTAATCAGCTTTGGGCGTGTGTTCCAAGATGTACTGTTGGACGCAGTTACGATAATAGGCCATCCAACGAGCTCGTGAACTACATCGGATTGGACGATTTACTGGTGCTTCCAATTGCTCGCAGACCAACTGGACTTTCCGATTCATGCCTGACCATGCTTGTAGTAACTGTCGCGTGTGGTCTGCCGAGTCGTTCTCGTAAACGACGACGTTGTAGTCAGCGAAGCTTCTACCAAGTGACTCAATTCGCAAAATAGTCGCTGGGAGGATGTGGGAGACGTTTCGCGCAAGCCCAGCAATGACCACCGTCGAGTTTCGCATCCGGTCGTAACCAGCTTGCACGTCGCGATGGTACGCAGCGGAATCGGTCGCCGAAGGCGAAAAGCGACTCTCATCGAATTGAACAAAATCAAAAATATTCATTGTTTACCAAACCGCTGTTTTCGGTTCGGGGCAGAAGTAGAAATCCTAAGCTTCGCCGAACTTGGTGCGTTGCCACCATTGCAGAATTTGCCGACTGAAGCAACGTCGTTTTTACGCTTCCAGCCAAGAGTGATTGCAATTTTTTTGACGCGAACGCAGGCGGCCGCATTCTAGACTGCGGAATTGTCAGACGGGAGAAGTCGCTAGAGTTGCGAAGAGATTGAGAAATGTCGAGGCAAAAAAATAGCCAGCCCAGCGAGGAGGTGTTCACTGGGCCGGCTAAATGAGTCACTAACGCTTCCGGGCGATCATCCAGAATCAAGTGGCGACTTGAACTCTGCAGAAGCTATCAGCTATAAAAAGGGACGGTCTGCGATGAAGTTTTCAAATATTGGGTGCCGATTCTCTGTATTCCACAAAGAATCACTCAGAGCTGGCAATTAAAACATTTCGTCTTCGTCGCGAGGCTCTTGGGTATCGTCTTCAAAATTGAAGCTTTGCAGTTGCTCACGGTAGGAGTCTCGTTCGCGACGGGTTGCTTCCAAATCGAACACAAGATACTTCATGTCCAATCGCAACTGGCCAAGTGCTTCTTGGACTAAGTTCAGAATCTTGCGGCGGCGATTGGTACTTTCGACAACTCGCTGAAAGGCTGGCACAAGCGTCACGCGTTGAGCGACTGGAAGTGCATCAATTGCCTTTTGCAACTCGGCAAGTTCTACTGGAGTTTCATTTGCAAAGGCTTCGTTAGTCTTGGCTGCTGCACTCATGGTTCGCTCTCTAATTCAACAAGGGAAGGTTGCGGTCAGTCAACATCTTTGACTGATTCGCGTCATCAAGTTTGATGTTTTATCACTATCGCAGTTCGAATGCCAAACGTCGTTGTGACAGCTAACAATCGTACCTAAATGAATGAAAGTCAAGGACTTAGAGTTTTCTACGCAGTCGCTACAGATTTCCTGCCTGTTTCAGCTTGTTGCAAAATCGCAACCTAACCCATCTTGCGTTATCGACCTAACTTCCAGTATTTAAAGCAGTTACGTGTTTCCGGAGCTTCGAATTCCGGGTGTTGCACGAAATCCACACGCCACTTGAAAAATTCAGGTCGAATTCGCATTGTGCAGATTGAATCGAATTTGTGCTGAGCTGGACAGTTCATGGACGCTTGCAAGCTACAACTCGACGCCTCAAACTTGAGCGAAAAGCGAAAATGTTTTCATTTTCGAGCTTCGTCGCACCAATTTACCCAGCCCAAAAGCTTCCATCGACCGGCCGATGTTGCGTTTTCGCAACACTTATTACCATCGGTTGGGTTCATGGTTACCGTGTCCCGTCAGTTCTTCGTTTTTACGCTGCTGTTTATCTTCCAAGGGCTGGTGCTTTCCATCGCACAGGGCCAGATCAGGGATGGTTTTGAATCGGGACCACCTCGAATTCTACTATGGAGCTCGGATGCGAACGCACGCATAACGTCCAGCGAACTTACGACGGTCATGCCTTACTCAGGCCAAAGCAGCGAGTCGGTAGAGGTGAATTGCGCGGGTGGTTCTTTCATTTATATGGTTTACCCAATCCGTCCCGCCGCCCTCATTCCTGAATTGACTTGCAGTGCCTACATGCGAGCCGCCCCTCGTGGTCTACGAATGGGGTTGCGAGTGATTTTGCCCAGGTCAATCCATCCGGCCAGCGGAACACCCGCGCATGTGCTGGTATTTGGCAATAGCAATGAAGGCCGTGGCAAGTGGTCGCAACTTGCGGTAACAAACATCAAGTCCGAGTTTGACGCTCAGCTCCGCATCCTTAATCAAGCTGTTGGCTACGTCGTTGATGCATCCAACGCGTATGTGGATGCGATTGTGTTTGATGTCTACAGCGGTCCGGGGGCTACGAAGTTTCAGATCGATGACTTGGCCGTCGATGGTTTGGTCGATGCCAACGCAGGTCCCATCGAAGACTTCCCAACGACCTTTACATCGGCCAGTGCGGTTCCTGAGGCATTGGATATCGCAACTCAGTTGGCGCGAATGCAGCGGACGGTGCCACGCATCGCACAATATCGCAATGAGAGTTTAGACTGGTTGAAGTCATTGGGATTCACCGCGGTTCTCACAGAGAACGAAGCCGATTCGCTATTGGTTCAGCAAGCCAGTAGGACAGGCTTGCAACTCATTGCTCCTCCGCCGTTACACCTGCATTCGCTCAGCGGAGAAAGTCTTGGCGCAGCGATCACCAGTTGGCATCTTTCCTCGGCCGCATCACTGGATGACCTTGAGCATACGCGGAAGATCGCCGTTGAGTCAAACAACTTTCCATCGCACATGGCTCATCCTCGTTTCGTCGAAGCGATGGAGTCGCACGCACTCTACAGTCGATTAGCAGAGATTGTCGCCTTTCCAATGCCACTGCCTACCACCATCAATTCAAACCAACAGTCCAATCGAATGGTTAGCGAGCAATTGCGTCAGTCAGGATCTCGGGCGTTGCCGATTGCATCGATTGTTGTTGAACCACCTTACGCTTGGTCCAAGCAATGTGAAGTATTTACTTCGCAGTTCAATGCTCGTGGGCAATTCTTGGGGGCAGCAAGCGACCCTGCAAGCGTGGTCCAACTTCGTCATACACTTGCCCGTACCATTATGCTTGGTTTCAAAGGGGCTTTCTTTCGTTCAACCACTGCCCTGGACTCGGGGCTTGAAAAAGATCTGGCCCGTGCCAGGATGATGAGTGCCGCGAATGCAGAACTGGAATTCTTTCGGCCTTGGATCGAAAGCGGATTAGAACCTCAACCCATTGCGGCGATTGCAAATTCGCTGTTTACCGGAGCGGCCATCAATACCGAACGATCTTCGCTGGTCACACTGCTTACTCAAGGCGAGTTCGACCAAATCGCGCCCGTCTCTCCGCAACGTACCAACTTGGACTTCGATATTCCAAGACAGAATACTGGCGAACAGGCCTATCGGCTAACTAACGGGACGTTGGAGTCGTTGCCCCTGACAGCAAAGCCAGAAGGTTGGGGGATTCGAATTAGCAATCCCGCCATTGTCGAGTATGTGGTTGTAACCAATGACCGAGCGGTGCTTCAGTATTTGCAATCTTCGTTGCCCAACTACGCCCGGCAGATCGCGTCCAATCGAGTGGAGGCCGCCGCTGAAATACTAACCCTAGCGCAAAGCACACTGCATCAAGAGGGCTTAGCGCTTAACAATCCCTGGTGGACGCGTTTGCAAGAAGCCGAATCGGTCTTGCGCAACGCGACCACCTATCAATCCCAGAACAACTTGTCGGCTGCCATTCGAGATAGCGATCAATCGCTGAACACAAGCTTGGAGATCTTGCGCAGCAGTTGGTTGCGCTCGCAGTCGAATTTCGTCGATCCACGCAGCAGCCCATTCTTAGCGAATTTGAGTAGTTTGCCGTTGCATTGGCAAATGGTCCGTATGACAGCCGGTCGTCAATGGCAGCGACACGAAATACCCGCGGCACAGTTCGAAAATTTACAGCAGATGACAGACCTAGGGTGGTCGCACAGTCGACGAATGACCGACCGAGTCGACCACCAGTTCGCTGTGATGCAAGACGCGACTTCGGTTAATCGGTCGACCATGTTGGTTGCCGCCCGCAGCCGAAATGGCGAAGTCATTCCAGGTGGTTTTGCAGGCTCGACCATGCGCGTGCGTACGCCCCCGATGGAAGCCTGGCCGGGACGTGTGATTCGCTTAAGTGGTCGAGTTATGATCGAGCACCCCAGCGACCAACCACTGGCAGGGATTCTATGTTGCGACTCACTTGGCGGCTCAGCCCTTGGAGTTCCAGTTGCGGCCGATCAAAGTAAACTTGGTGTATGGCAAGATTTCGAAATTTTTCGTATTGCTACCCAGGAAACGCCACTGCAATTTTACTTCGACGTGCGAGGCGCGATTGCTGCAAGGATCGACGGTTTGACATTGGAATCGCTCACCCTCACGCCAACCAGCAATTATCTTACGGTCCCTGCTGATCAATAAAAGACCGCGATGGGCCGATGGATTGAAATCGGAATTCAATGCGAATTGAGGGTATTCGCACTATGCTTTATGAACGTCTGATTCTATAGTGAAAGTGTGGTCGGAAGACCACACAACCTCCGGCCGTCATAAAGGCAGAGGGACCATAAATTTGCGTTGGCCAAGATCACTAAGGGCTCGTACAAGTGTACGCTCGATTTTCGCCAGTCTCGCAGCGGCTCCGATTCATGCCGCCAACGGTCGGAGGATTTTTCTTACACTCTTTAGATTAGCCACAGTGCCAGTTGCATAAAAGCAGCTACTACCAGCAAAAATACTGTGGTCCACACCATATTCGCCAGCCAGTTCCGCAGAATCAGCGGTCGCTGCTCATGCCTGGTGGCGGAAATGACCAACGAAACCGCCAGCAGTACCGGTATAAAATACAGCAAGTACGCAGGGGTCATCGAAATCATGGGGCGTTCCGTTAATCAATCGCAGAAACTAGATAGTATTCCTTGAAGATTAATCGAAAAATGTAATTTCCGAAAGGGGCGCTTCTGGCTGCGAATGCCTCCACAGGTACGCTGTAAAGAAGCGCCGGCTAAGTCGTGACCTTCAATGCAACAGACTCTACTTGCGGAACAATCGTCAGCTTTTGAATCGCTTGTGCTGCATCGAGATCCTCCTTCAGTACGACATGATACTGGTACTGGATTGCACTGCCGCGTCGCACCGTTTCCACACCCATCAAATCAAAAAAAGTTGTCATCTCCGAAAGAATTCCTAACCAAGTGGAATCAGAGCCTAACGTGGATTGTAAGGTCAAACAAAACGGTCGTTTCGTATCGCTCGCTTGGTTCGTAAGCTGGCTGGCGAAAGGTAGAGCAGAGATGATCATCACCAGCACTACCCCACACGCAGCTATAGCGTACTGCCCTGCCCCGATCGCCATTCCAGTTACCACCGTTGCCAAAACAAAGGCGACATCTTGAGTTGAAGAGACGGCCGTTCGGAAGCGGACGATCGAAAGAGCCCCCACCAAACTAAATGCCCTAGCGACATTAGAGCCAATGATCTGCGTTGCCATGGCTATCAACACACACATCAACACCAACGTCAGTGTCAACGTTTCATCAGTCGCACTGCCACTACGATGCTTTGCAATCCAAGCGATACAGCCTCCCGCAATTGCAGAGAGGACTAATCGAATCAACATCACATACAAGTCAGTGGAGTCGACTTGTTCCAACGAGAAAACGTCCGGCATCCGATTAAGGACTTTCTTTAAAATCTGTGTCCCTTCAGGCAACCAAACCGAACATGAGATCATGTCGGAAGGTGACAACTGAAGTTCGATATTTGGAAAACTTGCTACGTGCCAGTTGGAATTCGAGCATTAACTGCTTGAACAATGGTGGCAGTACTTCTGTGAACTTTAGCTCCAGTATTTCTTCGTCACATAGCATCCGCGAATCTTGCTGGTCCAACTGTTTTGGAATTGTCCAGTCCTTGGCGGCAGCTCCACGGATGTTGCAATCGATAGTTAATCGCATCGCCGCACCTGAAATGTTAGCAACGCGAGCAAATCGGTCATACGAAATATAAGTCGATGGTTCCAACTGATACTTTCGCACTCGCTCTTGAAACCATGCGAACTCAGGCTCCGATGGACTTTCGCCGCTACCAAGCGATGTAAGCGCCGGGGACGCAGGTTCCATTGGTTTACTCAAGTCCGCGAGAAACCGACTCGCAAATTCATTTTCCACCAAATGCGTCCGGCGTTTGCCAACCACGTCATTCGACTTACGTTTGGTTTCCAACCAGATGACTGGTTCGTGACCATATCGTCGAACGCGATGCTTGCGCTTGGTGCACTGAGGATTCTTGTGAAAGATGTCCAAAGCAGGCGTGTCCAAGTACAAAGAATTGATCCGATACTCGTCCGTTGCCTGGTCTGGAATGTTTTCATCACGATCCATATGCTCTTGAGCCCATTGTCGAATGGCACGCGAGAGTTGAGCGTCGATTGAAAACTTCAACTCAACGCGTTTGGCAATCAAATCACTCATAGTGGTGCGTTTCTCCTCTGATTATCTCGCTGCTTCCTGGTAGCTGTTTAGATAGCTGCTGCGCTCGATGGCAAAATCTCGTAATCGCATCGCAGCGCCAGGTGAGAATGGTTTCCCAGGCTCGCGATCAACGTCTTGGTTCGCCTTTGGCATTTCACCAGTAGACGTTGCATGGACAAATGCGTCATAGGATCCCAGCTTCCGCGTGTCGGCCTTTACCTCCGCATCGATCAAATCGCGATACTCCTGAACGACGGGTCCCAACGCGTCCCAAGCCAAAGACTTGGTTGCGATCGTTTTTACGTTAGCCAGATACTGGCTTCGCAAGGCGGGTACCGCCAAAACCTTGCTCCTTAGTGGTTTGGTCTGGTCGTCCAAGCCGACCAACGGATCCAATTTGACGCCTTCTACCGGCGCGATACCAGAGCGGCCACCGAAACCACCTCGAGGTCCGCCAGCGAAGTCTGCGGGGCCGGGGAATCCTTCCGGTGGTCCAAATCCAGGTGGTGGTCCAAATCCAGGTGGTGGATCGAAGCCAGGTGGTGGATCGAAGCCAGGTGGTGGTCCGCCTGCTTGCATACCGCCAGGAGGGCCAAAGCCGCCCATGCCAGGCCCCATCGGCTTGCGAAATGCTTCATTCATGTCCCCTGGAATCATATGAAAGATTCCATTGGGATCGCGATAGATGCTGTAGTCACTTGCGCGAATCCAATAGCCGTCGCAATTGATTAGCGCGTTATCGAGCGCCAAGAACCAAAGCAATCCGTTAACATCGACGACCTTTCGCAATTCGCCCTCCAGCGACTCGGTCGGTGTTTCGTTCAAGATGCGGCAGAGACTGACAAGTGCTTGCCAGTCCTGGTCATCGCCAGACTTCATTTCATACTTGCTCTTGTAAGCCTGCAAGTCCTCGCCCATGTACGCCAAACCTGCGTTACCCATCGGAGATCCTGAGACTTTCCAACGCGCTCCTTTGCCGGTATCGAAGTTCTCCTTTAAGAACTCCTTATTGAACTGCTGCATGTTGGTATAGATGCCCCAGCTTTCACCATTGATCACCAGCTTGACCAAGTTCGCTTTGGGGGTCGGAATGTACTGCCTCGCAATATGGGAGTACAAGACAGCTCCCAACATCGAGTCGTCCTCGTGCGCGTTCAACAAGTTTAACGTTTTGTAACCATACAGCTTTTGGCCATTCTCAACATAATCTACCGATAAGTTCAGCGAACGTTTATGTCCAGTACCGACCATCATGTAAGAGGACATTCCGCGAAATCGGACTCCGACGCCAGGGTATTGGTGGCCATCGACAATCAACGTGGCAGGCACATCGACGTCGGTGCCATGGAAGTCCTCTAACGTTTTTTCCCAATCGGCTTCTTCAAAGGTCAAAAAGATAGTGCGCAGCGTGTTGGCATCGTAAAGCGCTGCATCGGAAGCCTGGACATCAGACACATTGACTTTGGGGCCTTCGGAAAAAGGCTCCAGTTCATGCCCACCGGGACCACGTCCGCCTCCAAAACCGCCGCGACGTCCCTCAGGCCTGCCTCCTTCTCGCCCATTGCCTCCACCGCGTGGCCCGCCTTCAGCGCGTGGCTCTCTCCCTTGAGCGTTGCCTTCGGGGCGACCGCCACCCGGCGGTCCGAACCCGCCACCACGTCGTCCGCCAAAACCGCCTCGCGGGCGGCTGTTTGCGACCTCGTCAGAGTTCAAGTACTCGCGAGCTTTGGCTCTTTCCGATTGATCCAACCAGCCGTTGGCGTCTGCATCAAACTTTTTGAGGATCTCCAGATTAGGTCGATTCATGCCGCCCGGTCCACCAAAGCCGGGGCCGCCGAAGCCCGGTCCGCCGAAGCCCGGTCCACCAAAGCCCGGTCCACCAAAGCCGGGACCGCCGAAGCCCGGTCCGCCGAAGCCGGGTCCGCCAGGACTTTGTTCATTGCCAGGAGCTTGAGCATGCAGAACTCCTGTAGCCGCTAGCTGTGGTACTACCAAAATCGAAGTGAGCAGGATTTTTTTAAACATATACTTGGTTTCCAGCCATCAATGGACAAATTTTCGCAAGTGCCGAGTTGCTTCGGCTTCATCGCATAACTGCCTAGTCACCAGCTCGCGCGACTTACCGCCGCAACAAGAAAAAAAATTGTGAAGAAAACTTAATACTTGCATTTTGCTACGATGTCACCGGTTTCGCGATGCGACGCCAAAGCCACCTTTGAGTCGTAATAGCAGGCGGAAGCATTGTTTTTTGAAGGATTGCTCGGCGGTTTTGTGCATTCGCCCGCGACTACCCTTTTAGACGATTAACTCGAACGGAACGTAACACTTACATGGAAATCGCGGAACAGATATCGCTCGCCAAACGAGGGGACGAAAGTTCACTTGGAAGTTTGCTCGCCTCGTATCAGAAGTATCTGAAGCTGTTGGCTCAGCTTCAGATTGGTCGAGGCTTGCAGGGAAAAGTGGACGCATCGGATGTCGTTCAAGAAACCTTTCTCGAAGCACACCGAGGCATCGCCCGCTTCCAGGGCGAAAATGAAGCTCAACTGGCAGCATGGTTGCGAGCCATTCTTGCGACTCGGCTTGCAAATACCATGCGACACTACGTTGGGACGCAAGCTCGTGACATTCGATTGGAACAGCAGATCCATGAGGCGCTGGATCGCTCGACTATGTCGCTGGGGGGGATGTTCGTCGATCCACACAGTTCACCCAGCCAGCATGTAGCGCGTAGCGAGATGTCGAAACTGGTCGTCGAAGCCTTATACAAGTTGCCCGATGATTATCGCGACGTTCTCGTTATGCGGCACCTTGAAGGGCGAACGTTCCCTGAGATCGCTGTTGAAATGGGACGCAGTGTGGATAGCGTTGAAAAGCTGTGGCTACGCGGCTTGGCAAAACTCAAAAAAGAATTTGTCGGAGATGAACCATGACCGGCGCAAACAAATTTGATCAGACGGAAGCATTTCAACCCAGCCTTGATGAAGGCGATCCAAGACTGGTCGAGATATCGAGAGCTTATCTAGCGGACTTGGAAGCAGGCCGTACGCCGGATCGCGCGGCATATCTCAATCGCTATCCCGAGCTTCGCGATGAAGCCAGCGAATACTTGGACGGCATCGATCTGGCATTTACATTGCAAGGCCCTCGCAAAGCTCAGAATAATCCCGATCCAAACATCGATGCTCAGCCCTTAGGAGACTTCCGTATCCTTCGCGAAATTGGCCGTGGCGGGATGGGGATTGTCTATGAGGCAACGCAGTTGTCTTTGGGCCGTCTTGTCGCATTAAAAGTTCTTCCTTTCGCCGCTTCGCTCGACGAACGCCATCTGCAACGCTTCCGCTTGGAAGCGCAAGCTGCGGCTCAATTACACCACAATCATATCGTTCCAGTTTACGCAGTGGGTTGTGAACGCGGCACTCATTATTATGCAATGCAGTTGATCAATGGCCAGCCAATTTCAGCCGCGCTGTTTGATAGTGCGGCCGCGACCATTCCAAAGAAGTCCGAGGCGGGGCACGCTTCTACCGTGATGGAAAGTCACCAGCCAACCTTGGAGATGACTCAAACTCTGCAATCGCTGAGCAAGTATCGCGATCGCTATCGCGCAATTGCGACGCTAATGTCGCACGTGGCTGACGCGCTGGAGTATGCGCATTCATGTGGGATCATCCATCGCGACGTGAAACCTGGCAATCTCTTGCTGGATTCGCAAGGGAAAATTTGGGTAACTGATTTTGGACTTGCCCACGTAGCGGCTAACAACAGCGTAACTCGAACGGGGGATTTGGTGGGGACGCTGCGTTATATGAGCCCTGAACAAGCGTCGGGCCAGCGAGGGGTGATCGATCATCGAGCTGATGTGTATTCCTTGGGTGCCACGATGTACGAATTGCTGACCCGAAGTCCAATTTTTGAAGCTCAAGATCGCCATGCGCTGCTGAATCAGATTTTGAACTCCGACCCCAAATCGCCACGACAAATAGATCCAGGCATCCCCATCGAGCTAGAGACCATTGTGCTGAAGGCAACTCAACATTCTCCGGCTGATCGTTATGCCAACGCGGATGCTCTTGCGGCCGACTTGCGTCGATTCTTAGACGAACGCCCAATCCTTGCGAAACGGCCAACTTTGTTCGATCAAACTCGCAAGTGGATGCGTCGACACCCATCGGCCGTGGTTTCCATTTTGTGCACGTTAGCCATCTGCGTGTTAGCTTTGGGTGCTACCACAGCGGCAGTCACGCGACAGAAGATGCTAACTCAAGCTTCGCTAGATCGCGAGCAGCAGCGGGCCGTGCAAGCCGAACAGAGACTAGATCTTGCGCAACGAGCGGCCGATGAAATGTTCACTTTGGCGGAGGATGAACTATCCAACAATCCGCACGAAGAGGTCCTGCGGCAGCGACTGCTCAACTCTGCGCTTAAGTACTATCAAGCCTTTATCGAAGAACGTTCTGGCGATCAAGCCGCGCAGGCCGAATTACAAGTGACTCGGGATCGGATCGCCAAAATCCTTGCCGACCTTGAGCTTGTGCAAGCGGATCGGGATACCTTCCTGCTGCGTGAACCTGCCGTGCAATCCGATCTTCAAATGACTCAGGAGCAATCGGATCAGATCAATGCCTTTATCAGTGAATACGAAAATGATCGCAGTAAGTGGATGCACTGGCGGCATCAATTTCGCGCAGGAGATGTAGATGTAGGAAATGATTCGCAGTCGATGTACGAACGAGTATTAGAGCAAGCCAAATTGAATAACTCGCGGCTCAGCCAGATACTCACGACCTCGCAGCGCAAACGCTTGCGACAAATCTCACTTCAGATTCAAGGACCGACGGCCTTGCGAGACTTGAATATCGCAGCCCAACTTGGGCTAACCAAAGCTCAGAAAGATGCAATTGAAAACAAGACTATCGCTAATCTAATGCAGCGAAGGCACGGCGGGTTCGGCAAGTTTGGTCCGCCGGATTTCGGTAAAGGCCCCGGTGGAAGACGCCCGCCAGAACGCGGGCCTCGCGGGGGTAAATCAGACTTCGATAATTTTGCGGGCGACGGCTTCCGACCACCGTTGGACGGCATGGACCCCAACAACCGATACGGTTTAATGACCAGCAGTGAGGACGACAGAATGCTTATGGCAGAACTGCTACAGATTCTTACTCCCGACCAACGCCAACTGTGGAATGATTTAGTTGGTCCGCCTTTCAGCTTTGTTCAAACCAATTCCGAAGTCAGCTCACCAAATCCGTAATCACCCGAGCTGGTTCGACGCCGGTCAGGCGGTTATCCAAGCCTAAATGCTTGAAGGTAAACCTCTGATGCTCGATCCCCAGCAGGTGTAGTACGGTCGCATGAAAATCTCGAATGTGTACAGGATCTTTTATGATGTTGTACGAGAAGTCGTCGGTCTCACCGTATACCGTCCCGCCTTTAGCCCCACCGCCGGCCATCCACATCGTAAAGCAGCGTGGATGGTGGTCGCGGCCATAATTCGTTTTGCTTAGGCCACCTTGCGAATAGATAGTTCTACCAAATTCGCCACCCCAGATCACCAGCGTCGAATCTAACAGACCTCGTTGCTTGAGGTCCGTGATTAGGCCATAAGTCGCTTGATCGATGTCCTTACATTGCATTGGCAGCCGCCCGCCAACATTGCCATGGTGATCCCAATTATTCAGATAAACTTGGATGAACCGGACATCGCGTTCAATCATTCGCCTTGCCATAAGTACCGTATTGGCGAAGGTACCGGGTTTTCTCGCTTCATCCCCGTACAGTTCATAGGTGCTCTCTGGTTCGTCGTTGGTGTTGGTCAAATCGGGGACGCTGGCTTGCATTCGAAACGCTAGTTCATATTGCTGGATTCGCGTATGCGTTTCCGGATCACCGACTGTCGCAAGCGTACGCTCGTTCAACGCTTTCAAACCATCCAGCATTTGGCGGCGCAAGGCAGCGGGTAGGCCATCCGGATTGTTGATGTACAAGATCGGGTCGCCGCTAGATCGAAAGTTGACGCCAGCGTGTTCACCCGAGAGATAGCCGCTGGACCAAAGCCTCGCTGAAATCGCTTGGATCTGCTCCTTGTTGGTTGGTTGAGCGACCAGTACGACAAAAGTCGGCAGATTATCGTTCATTGACCCCAATCCATAGCTGATCCACGATCCTATGCAGGGGCGACCTGTGACCATATTGCCTGTTTGCATGTAAGTGATGGCAGGCTCATGATTGATCGCTTCGGTGTGCATGCTTCGGATAAAGCACAGGTCGTCAGCAATCTTTGCGGTCCATGGCAGCAGTTCGCTGATCCACATGCCGCTTTGCCCGTGTTGAGCGAACTTGTAGATGCTGGGAGCAATAGGAAACCTTGACTGTCCGCTGGTCATGGTGGTGAGACGCTGACCGTTGCGAATCGATTCTGGCAGATCTTTATCGTACCACTCGTTCATTTGCGGCTTATAGTCAAAGAGATCCATCTGCGATGGGCCGCCGACCATGTGTAGATAGATAACTCGTTTCGCTTTTGGAGCAAAATGTGGTAACCCCAGCGGAGATTGTTCAAAGCCCGCGGTCTCGGCAGCTTGGCCCTGTCCCAGGCCCAGTCGCATCAAAGCAGCAAGTCCAAGCGCGTTGCCTCCCTGTCGAAAGAATTGTCGCCTCGTTTCAGCTCGGACCCAATTTGCTAATTCTGGATGTACGCTTGGAGTGTTCGGGTTGTGGCGTAAAAAACTCATTTGCAAAGAGCCTCATCCAAATTAAGTATTTGATTTGCAACCAGTGTCAAGGCTGCGTGTTGAATTGGATCCAGTTTGGCATCTCGGGGGCTAACTCCAATTTGCAAGAAAGCTTCCGCGCTTTGCAAATCTTGCGAATAATGTTGCAATGCTGCGTCCAACGTTTGCTGAACAATCTGCAACTCATCTTCGTCAAATTCGCGGGCTAAAACACGAACCGCAAGCGTTTGGAACCGTGCTATCCAGTTGTCTAGTTTGGGGTTGGATAGAACATCGCCAGCAAGTACGCGAGCTGACTCCACAAATTGAGGGTCGTTCATAGTGACTAACGCTTGTAACGGAGTGTTGGTTCGCTCGCGTTTGACCGTGCAAGTTTCCCGATTAGGGGCGTTCAGGATGTCCATGGATGCGGGAGGTGCGGCTCGCTTCCAAAACGTATACATGCTGCGACGATAAATCATCGCGGGATCATCCAGTTTGTAAAATCGGGTGTCGCTTTCGGGCATTGCCACGGCTTCCCATACGCCCTCGGGCTGGTATGGTCGAACGCTGCGGCCGCCGATAGTTGGGTTTAACAGTTGGCTGGTGGCAAGGGCATAGTCACGAAGCATTTCGGCATCCATTCGATAGCGAGGGCCTCTGCTGTAGAAACTGTTGTCGGGGTCCGCCGCTAGTTTCTCGGGAGTAACGTGTGCTGACTGGCGGTAGGTTGCGCTAAGCACCATTTGCCGGTACAGTTGCTTGATGTCCCAGCCATTTTTCTGGAAATCGATCGCTAAATAGTCCAGCAACTCTGGGTTGGTCGGCATTGTTCCCGTCACGCCAAAATCGCCGCTGGTTGAGACAATCCCTTGGCCGAACAATTCTTGCCAACAGCGATTGACGGTGACGCGAGCAGTCAGAGGGTTGTCTTCCGATACTAGCCACATCGCCAGCCCTAACCGGTTGCGAGGCCAGTCATCGCGCATGGGATGCAGGACCGTTGGTGTGCTCGCATTGACTTGGTCCAAACGTTTATCATAGTCGCCGCGCTGAAGCAGAAATGCGACCGGGGTACCTTCCTTTTCCGTCATGATGTGCGCGATCGTGCCGCGTTGTTCGACCGCGCGTAATTGCCCTTCCACGTTGGATGATTCGGCGGCGAGCGTTTGGTGAACTTGATCGATGCGATTCAAATAGAATTCAAACAGCGACGCTCGATCTGAATCAGTCCAAACGCTTTGAGGTCGACTGACTAGATAGTGAGTTTGCAGGTCTTTGGCGAGCGTTTGGACCAGCGAGGATTCCACGACACCGGAGTAAAGTCGCAAATCTTGGACACCCACTCCATCGGAAGTTGCCCCCTGGCTGCGTCCGCCAAGCTTCAAAGGTACTTTGGTTAGGCTTGTTCCATTGAGCGAGTCTTGGACAGCGATTAATTTGACGGCAGAACCATTCAGGAAGCATTGAAATGCAGACGATTTCTTTGAGCCGTTGTACGTGAATACCACATGATTCCACGCATCTGCTGTCAGCGCTACTTCAGAGACAACCTTGCAGGCATCCTCTGGCCAGCGATCGATCAAATGCATGGCAACTTTATCGCCTTCTAGCCATACGTCCCAACCGCGATGGCCATTGGCTTCATCCATTTTCGCAACAACTGCACGCCCCCCCGAATTCTTCGGCGGACGAATCCATAATGCGACACTGAAACTATCGGTACTATCGAAATTACCTGCGGTATCCCAAGTGGGCAGCACGTCACTTTGATTATTCCAGGCATGCTGGCCCAAGATTCCAGTCTGAGTCTTCGACGCTCCAGTCAGCGTTTTCGACAAGATATTGGATTCACCCATGGTGTAAGCAATCTGGTTGCCGGCTGCTTCCAACAGCGGTACGTGCAGTACTAAATTCGTTGCAGATTTGGCCATGCTCTGGCTAATGGAATGCTCAAGATTGCTGAGCGCTTGCCCAGAACTGATCCACGTTTCAAAAACCGGCTTGATCGCTTGCCGGTGTTGTTGCACATTCTGCTTCAATTCGTCCAGTTTTGTCTTTAGCTGTACGTGCAGTTCTCGATCTTCCATGTTCGGGACAGTGACAATGGGCGGAGTGTCTTTGCGGTTTCCATCGCGAGGTGGCTGCGTTGTATTATTGAAGAACGCTGAAAACTCGTAGAACTCTTTCTGGCTGATAGGATCGAACTTGTGGTTATGGCAGACAGCGCAGCCAACCGTCAGCCCCAGCCATACCGCGCCGGTTGTTTCTACTCGGTCTCGGGCATACAGTACCACATACTCTTCATCGATGATTCCGCCTTCGTTGGTGGTAATGTTGCAACGATGAAAACCGGTCGCAATCTTTTGATCTAACGTGGCGTTAGGTAGCATGTCACCTGCTAATTGTTCGATGGTGAATTGATCAAAAGGCATGTTTTGGTTGAATGCACCGATGACCCAGTCGCGGTAAGAAAACATCTCGCGATAGTTATCAAAGTGGATGCCATGCGTGTCGGCATACCGAGCGTAATCGAGCCAATAGCGAGCTCGATGTTCACCCCATGATTCGCGGTTCAACAATTGATCAACGTATTGCTCATATCGTTCTGGATGAGGATTGGAAAGTACGGATTCGACTTCCTCGGGTGTGGGAGGCAAGCCCGTTAGATCCAAGCAGACTCGTCGAATCAAGGTTCGCAGATCGGCCTCTTTCGCCGGGGAAAGTTTTAATGAGTCCAGTTTGGCTAAGACGAAGCTGTCGATGGGATTTCGAATCCAGTTCGGCTCGCTAACTTCTGGTACCTTAGGAACGAGCGGCTTTTCAAAGGACCAATGTTTGGAGTAATTTGCGCCCTCCAAGATCCATTGCTCGACCAGCTTGATTTGTGCTTCGGACAATGTCTTGTGCGATTCGGGCGGGGGCATGACCGTTTCGGGGTCCTGCGAACGAATTCGTTCTAGAATCGCGCTTGCTTCTGGTTGCCCTGGCTTGATCGCTCCCGATTCAATCGCGGCATCTCGATCGTCCAAACGTAGATCAGCCATGCGGGTTGAATCATCCAGTCCGTGACAAGCCAAACAATTGTCGGCCAAAATTGGACTGATATCCCTATCAAAGCGAACCGTGGCCGGAACGTTTTCCAGCAAACCGTCAGCGGAAACGATGTTTGGCGCGACAACTGCAATAAAAAGTAGACTGAGGCAGGCTCTCATAAAATAAGCTGTTCTCCAGGGCATCGACTGTGCCGTCGGCGGAATCAGATTTCCAGGCGGGGGATAGGCAGTGGACTTTAAGTCCACCACAACAGTACATTATGACAGATCCAAGTGCAAAATCAATCTGCACTAAACATTTGCTAACTAAAGTGAAGGAAAGCAAAGATGGTTGCTGGAAATTCCATCGGTCAGTGATCGCAGTATGAGCCACCATTGGACTAGTAGTACGTTGCTAGATTCAGAACTTCTTGGCAGCATTAACAGGTTTCTGGCAAGACAGCAGCGAAGATGTGGCCAGCCCGTAATCGACGGCGCATCGAATTCGAAGAGTATTCTTGTTCGAGACTACTCTTGTGTCTTGCGATGGCGGCCGAGCATCAGATTGATTGGGAAGATGATGCTGCGCGAAAAGAATTTAAATGAGGATTCCGCCAACTGAATCGGCGGCGCACTGCTCAAACCCTGCCGTTCCAAGCCGGGCTCTTCAAACAACAATTTTCGATAACCAAAGGCGTCCGACTGAAACTGCACAGCGATCGGCGGTTTGACTGCTATCATCGTTGGTGGAAGTTCCGATTGCAGATTGTCACCCGCAAACGTGGCATCAGTTAGCGGGGGCGAAGGTTCGTCGAATTCCAATCGCGTCCCCGGCGGAATGGTAAAGTCTTGTCCCAGTGCATGCGTGTCGATTCGGAAGCAGAAAGCAATTGCCAAAATCGTAATCGTTGTTTTCATCAGTAACTTTGCTTCCATTCGTTTGGCGATCTGAGACGCTCCCCCATCATTCATCGGCCTGCGAACTGATCATGAATCAATCACTCAATAAACTTAGGGATTCTTCTGGTTCTAAGGTAAGCGGTAGTTGACGAAGCCAAGGCCTTGCCTAGGACGTTAGACTTTGACGATTAAATAGGCGTTGCGAGTGATGCTTTCCACAACGAATCTTCGGGCCATTTGGTCTGTAACAGAATTTATCGCTCGCAAACGGTCGACGAACGATAAGAACCGATGAATCCGTTTCAATTGCTTCGTTGATTACATTCCTGATGACCGTGTTTCTCGACAAGTCCCTGACTAGCCTAGCATCGCTGACTTGTGCAGTGATGTTTTGGGTGGGGGCTGCCGGGTGTCGGTCGAGCAATTCGGTGCAATTGGATTCTACGCCACTTTCCCCCCAATTGATTTCAGCGATCGAGGCTAGATATGAACTCGATCGTCCCAAGGTTACCTATGTCGATGCTGCAGCGCCGCTGACGGATCTTTCCGAGCTGCCTTCAGTCACTTGGGATCTCACACTGGATGATGCGGTTCGGATCGCACTTTATAACCCAGAGATTCTTCGCAGTTTGGGTGCCACCGTCATATTGAACCCGCAGAGTATCACGGGCAACTTCGATCCAGCGATTCAGTCAACGGATCCAATCTTTGGGAAAGAAGCTGCGTTGTCGCAGTTCGACACTCAAATGAGCTCGAGCTTGCTGTACACCAAGAATGACGATGTCTTCAACAACCCAGTCCTCGGTGGTGGAGCGGCCGAGGTTCGCGACGACGTTGCGGCGACGAACCTTGGGCTTAGGAAAACGAATGCGTTTGGTACTCAGTTTTCCGTGCAGAATCGTGTACAGCATTCCAACAGCACGAATCCAGCGCTTTTGTTTCCAAGCTCTTGGACCACTCTGTGGGAAGCGAGTGTTCGACAGCCTCTGATGCAAGGCCGCGGAACGCAGTTTAATCAAATCGCTGGGCCAACTACTCAGCCGGGCTTCCGAAATGCAAATGGTATTGTGATTAGCCAGATCAATCACGAAATATCGATCGCACAGTTCGAAAGAGGTGTGCGAGATATGATTCGCGAAATCTCCAACACCTATTGGCAGTTAGATCTTGCGTATCGAAGGCTCGAAGCAACCAAGCGAGTTCGCGATCTAGGCCTCACCACTTGGAGCGCTACAAGAGCGCGATATGAAAACGGGCTGCCCGGTGGAGGCGCGGATCAAGAAGCCCTCGCTCGCGCTCAGTTCTATCAGTTTCAATCTCAAGTCGTAGCAGATGTGAGTGGCGATTTGCGTAATGGACAAGTTGGAATCTTACAAGCCGAAGCAAATTTACGCCGCTTGCTTGGGTTGCCTCAAAGTGACGATCGATTGATCCGCCCTGTTGATCCGCCTTATCTTGCGCCTGTCGTCTATGATTGGAGTTACCTAGCGAGTCATGCATCGAATTCCCGAATCGAGGTTCGTGAACAAGCGTGGCGCGTCAAACAACGAGAGTTACAGCTTTTGGCCTCGCGAAACTTCTTGCTTCCACGCTTGGATCTCATCGCTACATATCGCAACAACGGCTTTGGAGACGATTTGGCTGGTGGCGGCAGTGGACGATTTTCTAGCGCGCTGAAGGATGCGGCTTCGAACGATCACGGCGAGGTGGATTTTGGTGTGGTATACGATTTTCCGGTAGGGTATCATCAAGCCCATGCTGCGGTCCGAAATGCAGAACTTTTGTTGGCCCGTGAACGAGCAATCTTGAACGAGCAAAAAGAGCAAGTCGTATTCGAATTGGGCAATTCAATGCGGTCGGTCTATCGCAATCAAATTGATCTGGACCTCCAGCAGAATCGCGTCATGGCCGCCCGCGATGCCGTGAAGGCTCGAGAGGCCGCTTACGACGCCGACACAATCACCATTGACCAACTGCTAGAATCGCATCAACGACTTTTGGAAGCTGAACGCGCTTATTTTGATGCACTGCTCGCGATTCAGCAAAGCCACGTTCAACTGCAGTTTGAGTCAGGGCAATTGTTGGCTAACAATCAGATCATGCTATCGGAAATGATTCGCTGATCTTTTGAAGCCCCAGGCAAGTGACCCGCGTGCAGCAGTTTATCGAAAATGGACCACAGTCGAAAGATATCTCAGCAGCCGACCACCAAGCGAACTACTGCCGACATGGATCTTCGCTTGGCCAATCATCCCAGGCAGAAGCTGCAGATCGCTGGCGGACATGGAATGGATTGGCAATTCTGCATAAGCTTCAAAGGCTGCTAATACAGGCACTTCCGCGCCCGAGGCATTAGGCTTGACAGCCACCGGTCCATGATTTGATTGCGATAACTCGCGTGGCACATAGGCCAATTCTTCTTGCGAGATTCCATTGATCGTGGTCTCCAGATAACCGTTCGGAAATTGTCGCGCCAAGGCAATCACCTTTTGACCTACCTGAAGTAGTTTAACATCAGATTGATCCACGACCAGAATCGCCTCCATCTCCTTTGGTTGACCAATCATGCACAATAAGGTGTTCGCTTCAAGAAAAGCGCCACGATTTTGTGTATCTAGCGGAGTGCCAGCCCAGGTCCCAAGTTCAACTTCGTTGGTTGGCTTGTCGACAACATTAGAAGGCGCAAAAAGTCGACCTGCCTTGGCTGCTCGCAATGTCAATTGATTGACTTGTTGTTCCTTGATCGCAACTTGACGCTGGAGGCTATCGATTTGGGCTACGGTTTCGGAGATCTTTCGAGCGGAATCCAATTGTAATGTACTGATGAACTCAAAGGCTACGCGATCTGCAATCAGCCTCGCAAGTTCGCCTCGCAGTTCTTCAAGCTCGATCACAAGTTCTTCGTTCAAGAGCACCGCCAATATATCGCCCGGGTTGACGGTATCGCCTTCGGACTTTTGCACCGACTCAAGCCGACCGGCTTGCGGCAGAACAACCATTTGCGCTTGATGTGGACGCACCACAAAGGTCGCCCATACAAAATGCGGCAGCGGGAAGAAAACAAGAAATAGCGTTGCCAACAAGGCCAGCATACTGGTCAAATAGAAACGGCCTTTTTTCACTTCGCGAAGCCTTCCAGGGAAAAGAAAAAAACGAGTCAAATTCACGGTTGGCATCACGAGCATGCTGACCAGAGACGCCGCGATCAATAAGTGTGCGATGGCCGCCAACCCGTAGGGCTCAAGCACTTTGCTGATGAACCACAACACAGAAAGAGTCACGAACCACCGATAACAAAACGAAAGCACGCTATAGATTGCCACCGCATTCTGGTTTTTTGCGGGCAGTAAGTGAGCTGGCAAAGGTTTCATACCCAAACACCAGACCCGCAATAGGGAGATGGCCGTCATTTTGGCTTTTTGCGCAAGGTTGGGGATCTCTAGGAAATCAGATAGGATGTAGTATCCATCGTATCGTAGCAATGGATTCGCATTGAAAATCACGGTGCTTACCGAGCTCAGGAACATAACATTCAAAGCGAGGTAATGAAGCCAACCTGGGTGCGTGAACCACCAGATGAAAGTGCAAATTGCAGCCAAGAACAGTTCGACATACATTCCTGCAGCGCCGATCGCCATACGATGCCAACGATTGCGCAAGATCCATGAATCCGACGTATCGCAATACATCGCGGGAGTCATCACCAATAGCATGAAGCCAATCTGATGGCATTCGCCGCCAAAATGTTTACACATCAATCCATGCCCCAACTCATGGATGGACTTGGTGAAAATCAAGATCCCCGCCATAAAGAGCAAGTTGTCAAACGCAAAGAAACTTTGGAAGTCAGGTAGCTTTGCGAGAAAGGCTTCGTAGTTGGTAAGCAATAGTGTCAGAGCTGCCAAGCAAACTGCGGCGACGACCCCGGTGAACCAAGGGGTGAATGCAAATCGACATTTAGGATAGAGCCAGTTCAGTAGACGCTCGGGGTCCCACCCAGGAAAACGCAACGACACTAGGCTTGAAAGTATACCGACCGCTTTTTGCTTCAGTTCCTTGTTTCGTTGACGCTGCAGAGGGATAGCTTGTCCACTGGCGTTTGAAATCAGTAAGCCATTTTGATGAATATGGGTTACCAGCCGCTGAACAGATTCCAAACGGATGCGTGATTCAGGGAACGCTTGCGTCAGCATCTGTTTCAATTCTTGATAGCTGACGGAATTCGACAGTTCTGACAGAATCAAAAACTCTGGCTTCCGCAGCCGGAAGTACTTCATGGCCAGTGGGTCTTTCACGATCCAGCAGTATTCGCCTTGATAAACGCTTTCCTGGATAATCAGATCGGACCGCGTTCGCAGCCCTACAGGCCTCTGCTCAGAGGAAATCATCGCTGGTTCGACAATCGACATTATTGCTTCAAGTAAAAGAACACATATCGATTCAACATACGCGGTATCTCGTGCAGCCACAGATAGCCCAGGCTTGTACGCTCACCAGTGTAGATCTTCGCTGATACTGCCGTCTTGGCTTGTTTCAAATCGATGGCATCTTCATCAATCTCGACCTTTACTCGCAGCATTTGCCGATGGTCGGCCGTCAATTGCATTGAGTTTGCGACTTCAATCATCCTGCCTTCGTAGTACTTGTTGGGATCTGCTGCCAATGTAAATTTGACCTTCAGGACCTTGTTGTCCGCAGCAGCGAAACCTCGCAGAAGATGCTCAATGTGCCGATCTTCTACATCCAGTTCTAGTTGCCAGGGACCATCGATATCCGCGATTTCCATCAATACGTTTTGCGGTGCGACCGATCTACCGGTAAGCTTCTGCTGCACGTCCCAAGTGATGACTTGACCTTTCATCGGGCTGGTGACAACGAGTTGAGCTTGCATGCGCTGCAGGCTTTCGCTTTGTCGTTCCAATGAATCGATTTCGGTTTGCAATGAGCCTAAGTTCTGTTCGATTGACGCAGCATTTGAACTGCCGGTACTTTGGAACTTGTTGCGTTCCATGGCACTTTTACGCTGACGCAACGTTTCTAATCGACCTGAGGCTTCCGCTAATCGCAGTTGGAGTTCTTCGCTCTTGAGTTCGACTAAAGGATCCGCTTCTTGAACCATTTGACCATGCGTAACTGGTACCGATACAACTTCACCGGCTGTTTTAGGAAACACCAATCGCCGGTATTGTGGCATCAGATTGCCAGACGCGGAGACATAAAACGCTGCAGGCCAGAACGTAAGCACAAGCCCGACGATGAACGCTAAACTTGCGGCCATGATGGTCTTTGGTAACGCCCGGGGCGTAGTCAACAACTTGGATTTCCCCAGCAATTTCCAAAGTGGATACAAGAATAATGCTTGATGTTCTGTCGCATTGCGCAACGCAACTGCACTGTGATGCGTCGTCAATTGCAGGATGGGCTCAATATCGCTTCGGGTCCACTGCTCGCGGCTATGTTCGTAAACAATTCCGCCGATCAGCGGGTTACTAAGCCTGGTGTCTGTTTCGGGATCTTCGGCCAGAGCGTTGGCTTGTTGAAAGATGGGCTCGATCACCAAACTGCGTGATGCTGAGTTTGATAAATAAGGCTCCAACGCGGATTGAATCTGAGGCGCGACTTCGGCTTGCCCAGGGTACCAAAACGTAGCTTTGGCCTTGAGCACTTCGGAGGCAAGCCGTTCAAGAAGCTGAACCGTGTTGCTGCGATGGTTGACCGTAGGCTGACCACTGATAGAAGTTATCTGGAAGCGACCGCGGCGCAAGAGTACGACGCTGACGCGATCGCAGTCCAGAAGCAGCCTGGTTTCATTCGCAATGTTTAAACACGTTAGTGAAAGGTCGATCGATTGATGCAGGGCCTGCGTGTAACGACTGAAGTCGTTGACCGCAATTCGCTGGGCAGGATGAGCCACGGGTTTCGGGGGGGGGCTTACTGCAGGTTGAGCCGATTCGATAGACTCAAAAATGCTACTGATTCGATCCAGCTCTCGGAAAAATTCCTGGGTATGGTTCGTTGGATTTTCGCAGGGAAAGACCAACTCCAAGACCTGCCCCGGTTTTCCTTTGATCGGTGCCAGGAAAATCACGGGTGATGGATAAGTGAGATCGTCGGTAACGTTTGGAGTGGTTTTGAGGACTGCGCTGCGCTGCTGTTGCGCCACTTGCAAAAGTACGCGTTCATGTTCGCTTTGCGTAAAATTGACTTTGGCCGCTTCCTTCGCTGCAGAAAAATAGGCAATTGGAGAAAATGGCTGTTGGTTGCAATTCCAAAGCGCTCCGGAACGCGCTTCGGAAAGCTCGACCAACCGCTGGATAATTTTCGAATACGAATCCAGTCCACTGCCATTGGAAGCGGATTTTAGTTGATCGAATTCTTCAAAATTGATTTTCACTATCGATAAAACTGGAAGCTAAGCTTCTGCAAGTATGGGTTTCGAGTGGCTTTGCTCCCCGATTTTACAGGTGTACAAGGCAAATGCATCATAGGACTATAGATTACGAAATGCGGAAGCAATGAACCACAGCGGAATCATTTCCAAAATTCGGATCGCAACCGGTGCTTTGCATTCGCTTTCTGACCCGCAACTGCGTTCAAAAAGTTTAGCGCTAAAGCATTCTGCGATGACGGGACGATCGGTTCAAGATTTAGTCCTGGATGGCTTTCCACTAGTCGTCGAGGCTTCACGCCGCTGTTTGGGGCTGGTCCATCACGATGTGCAGTTGGTGTGTGGCATCGAAATGGTCCTAGGGCACTTAGCTGAAATGAAGACGGGGGAAGGTAAGACGCTGACCGCTTCATTGGCTGGCTACCTACTTGCGTTGTACGGCAAAGGTTTGCATCTTGTCACCTTTAACGATTATCTGGCCGAGCGTGACTGCGAACTAATGCGACCCATCTATCACATGTTGGGGCTGACGGTCGACGTCCTAAAGCAAGGGATGTTAGTTCCCGATCGCGCAAGGGCTTATCAATGTGACATCACCTATGGAGCCGCGAAAGAGTTCGGTTTTGACTTTCTTCGCGATCGCATCGAGAAAGCCGCTTCAGGTAAACCCAACGCAGGAGTGATGCGCGGCACGCATTACGCACTGGTCGATGAAGCTGACAGTATTCTGATCGATGAAGCGCGGACGCCATTGATCATTGGAATGAGAGACGAAGCGGAAACCGCAGCGGTCACGGATTGCTACCGCTGGGCAGCAGAGCAAGCGCCACGCTTTCATAAATCGGAGCACTATCAATACCATCCAACGGATCAACGCGTGACACTCAATGCGAATGGTATTCAGCTTGCACGCAGCCTGCCGCAATGCAATGCAGTTCAAAGAATATCGATTCAGGATCTCTATGACTACTTGCAAAAAGCGATTAAGGCCCGCAGAGATTTTCAACTCGATAAAAATTATGCGATTAGCGATGGCGAAGTTGTTATTATCGACGAATTCACCGGTCGACCTGCAGAAGGCCGACAGTGGCAGAACGGAATCCACCAATCGGTACAAGCCAAAGAAGGGCTGGAGATCACCCCCGCAACTCGACAAGCTGCTTCCATCACAATTCAATCCTATTTCAAACGATATCAAATGTTCTGCGGCATGACTGGAACTGCCTGGACATCACGCCGAGAGTTTCGAAAAGTATATCGAAAACGCGTTGTTCGAATTCCAACGCATCGCAAGATCAATCGAATCCAGTTCGAGGATCGCGTCTTTCCCGATGTTGATCAAAAGTTTGATGCAATCGCCGCGTCAGCTCAACAATGGGTAACAAACGGGCGTGCGGTTTTGATTGGCACACGCAGTGTCGGCAAGTCGGAACAACTGGCGGAACATTTGCGAAATAGCAATTTAGATTTTCAGATATTGAACGCAAATCACCTGGAGCACGAAGCCGAAATTATTGAACTTGCTGGCCAAAATCCGGGCATCACGATCGCCACGAATATGGCGGGTCGTGGGACGGATATCAAGTTGTCTGAGAGCGTGCGGGTGGCAGGCGGCCTGCACGTGATCTTAAGTGAGATTCATGAAAGTGAACGCATCGATTGGCAGTTGATTGGTCGTGGCTCTCGCCAAGGCGATCCCGGTAGCTATCAAATATTCGTGGCTTTGGATGACGAGATTTTGAAGATCGGTTTCGGTCCGCAAAAAGCCCGTCGCTTTCAACTAAAGTATGCAAGTGCCAGCGATTCGAAACTCCAATCGCTGTTTCCATTGTTCCGCAGGGCTCAGCGGGCGATTGAACGACGCTACTTGGTCGATCGTCTGGTCCTCTTGCGCAATGACTTGGAGCAAAAGAAAGCTCACTATGCGATGGGACAAGACCCCTACTTGCACGGCGTCAGCGGCTAATCGATCCTACCTCAGCAACGTCTGATAGCGGTAGATCGTAAGCTGTCCGGTTCCGCATTGTAAAAAACATCCAAGTACCGGATATCGCTCACGCCACTCCTTTAGTCCGCAATGGCTATCGACAGTTTTCCTTGTAGGCCGGGGATGTGGACTGCCTGGGAGTTGTCGATCTGTGCCCAGACTTGGAAAATGCCTTCCACGACTTCTGGGCTGACAAAGACTACCTTCGCTGGAACTTGGATCAGTTCCGCGCCAATCGCATACTCAAAACTGCAGTCCGCTCCGACTGTAATCTTTCTTAGAAGGTCCTTCTGGAAGTAGCCTTCTACTCTCAGCTTACTCAGATCGATCACGCGGGCGATTGGATCACCGGCGTTGATCCACTGTCCGCGTTGAATGTAAATCTGAGCGATGGTGCCTTGGAAAGGAGCTCGAATGACGCGGTTATCCAGTTTGACTTGTGCTGCTAGTTTTGTGCGAGATCGCAAGCTCGCGGTCCACTAAGCGACTTCGAATTCCATGGCCGCTTGTTCACCTGAAAGACGAGATTGCTCCAATTGCAGTTGCAATCGCTCGATCTCTGTGCTTGATATCGTTTTGGCGAACTGTCGATTTGCATTGATGCTCTTCGCCAAGGTTTTTTCGGTGACTTCGGCAGACTTTTGAGCATAGTCCAGGTTCACTCGGTTCGTCGCTTGCAGCTTTGCAATTTGCTCTTCTGCTACAGCGACGTCCAGTTCCGCTTGATAGATCTCTGCATTCAGTTGGATCAGAATGTCACTCTCTGCCACGCTTTGGCCAGGTTGGATGTTAATTTCCTTGACGATACCTGGAGCTTCGGAAGAAATGATCGTGTTGTGTGTGGCCACGATACGAGCGTCAAAGTACTCAGCGAATTCTTGACCGCACGCAAGCGGTGCGAACTGGTTGATCAAGCTGACAAACAGTAAAGCGAAAGCGTGATAGCGGAATTGCGACATAAAATAACCCAAGTGCTGAAGGTTTGGCAAAGACCGATAGCTAGGTTAATTACGAGGGCGCGACGCCGCCAAACTTTACGCTGCTTTCAGGGGGCTGGCTGGAATTTCAAGTAGGTTTGCAGGGGCTGAATCGATTGACGCGGTCGTACGGTTGGACGACGCTCGAACTTGACGGCATTATTTGCCCAGAAGCCTGCATGGCCAACATGCGACTAGCAGGCTTTTCCGGATGCGTTTCAATCGTTTACGGTGTGGAAACCGTGAGGCCTTGCCGAGTTTACTGCTGAGTCAAATCGTAAATCACAAGGTCATCGAATTCATTCATATCATCAAAGGATCCAATGCCAACTCGGCCGCCTTGGAAGGTTTTGTCGTTTACCTCCATAATAGGCTTCTCCAGATCGTCAAAGTAGACCGCAATCTCCCCTGTGCTTGATTTGCGTACCAGTCGCACTTGGTGCCAGTTGTCATCCCAAGGAGTTGGATTCTTGTTTTCGGTAAGAGCAAGTCGAGGCGCGTCTTTGACAATCATGATTTGACCACTATGTGGATCGGGTAAAGCTCCCAGGTGTACGTAGTAAAAATGTTTGGCATCCTGGTAGTCAAAAAAGACGCAGCAATCACGATGGTTGCCAGTGTCTTTCGTACTGCGGACGCGAAACCGGATTTCAAAATCAGTTAGCTCTAAATCTTTGATCAAAGCGATGTGCAACGGACTGCGATGAGGCGGAGCATAGTCGCTTTCTCGGGCCGTAATTTCCAAGGTATGGTTGCCGTCATTCTCGGAGTGTTTCCAAGTTTTTGGATCAAGCAATTCCCAACGTTCGATTCCTTTTTCGAAGTCTTCATGGAATACCTTTTTTCCAGCGACGTCCTCAGCCAATGCCCATTGAAACATAGTTGCTGACAGTATCAGGGCATTCATTAGATAACGGTAGGTCTTCATACGGGCAATTGTTTTCAGTGAAAGTGAAGGGAAAGATTTGGATGCATGGTAAGCCATTCGTAGCTGAAACTGATCATGTCACCATTCAGCAAGTTGTCATTTTAACGTCATCTACTTCTAGCGTTGTTTGCCTTTGCCAGATTTTGTTTTGGTGAAGTGTTCTTCCAACGACGCTTGCGATTGGGGTGGTAAGTCGACAGACCAGCGGATGGCATTCAATAACAACTGATTAAATATTGGTGATTCAAAGTCTTTCGCGTGACCCAAAGAGGTATAAAAGGTGCGACCGCTATCGGGTCGCATAAAAGTCCAAGCCAACGGCTCGCTGGCTTGGTCGGTAATAGAGCCGTTGAGCAGTACTAGGGCACCTGGAGCTACGGGGGCTGTCATGTAGAGTGAGCCTTGGGATACAAATTGGTTGAAAGCTTCGCGGTTGGTCGCTTCCGGCAAGAATTTTGCTAAAGCCTCGTCGTTGCTCACCGAAACTTGTGTTGCGATGTTGTTTGCGTAATGATTGGTATAGCTGCCGCCAAAAACCTCAGCGTCCAGATTGCTCCAATTTTCCGTGCCTTCGGGAGCCTCGCCTTGACGCAACAAGAATGCATGGTTCGCTGTGCGAATTCCGATAACAGGTTTACCGCGACGGACATGTTCTTGAATGCGCTGTAGTTGATTTGGCGGCAGTGGCTTTCGTCGGACACTTACAACCAGCACATCGGCTTCATCAATGACCTCAAGGCCTGGCAGCCCAAGTTTTGGGTCGGCTTCTAAAGTCGGTTCAGGACCATATACGATCGAGACACGGAAGTTTTTCCGTAGATAAGTATTGGCGAACTCCGTAAGCGTGCGGCTGGTATCATACTCATGCTCGCAGATCAGAATCGCGATATGCTTTCGATCATCGTTGCGAAATTGGAAAGCCGTATCGTGCAGAACTTGATCGCTGGAAATCGTTGGGCAAACAAAACGCTCGATATGATCCACAATCAGATCGGTGCCTGAAAAGTGATTTACATAGGGCCAAGAATTAGGATTGTACATGGTGTCGGTTAGATCACGCACTAAAACCACGTTCTTGCCATGCTGAGCTAGTTGGCGTAGCCCGAAGGGACGGCCCAACACACACATGTTGGTGTGAACGCCCAAAAGCATTACGTTGTTAATCTTTCGCGTTGATAAAATGTTCCAAACTTCCGGGCCACGGTCGGTCAAAAAATCTTTCACATCATCGATTCCGATCATCGACGTTTGCTTGGTCCATGGTGTGCCTGCGTTTCGGCCTTGGGCCTTTAATGTTGCGGCCCATTGCAGATGCTCTTGTGGATCATCGTCCTCACCGCCATCGGATTGGTCCAGTGGATAGGCTGCCGCTTCTTCGGCCGGGATGCGGTCACACCACCGCGAGATGTCAGTGGGAGTGTCCTCTCCGATCGCAATTTCCATGGCGCGTTTACGGGCAGGATGGTCCACATATGCTTCCATGCAATCACTGGGGGCGTGAATAATAGTCGCGCCTTGGGAACGCAGTTTGTCGATAAACACATTCATCCGCGGCGCGACTTCCGCAACTCGTCGTACCGCATTGATGCTGTGGTGACTATCCCACATATCGCAGACGATTACTGCCGTCGATGATGGATTCCAAGATTCCGAGCGAGTCAGTTGATGAAAACGTCCGCTATTGCTTTGCGTTTCGACTTGGTAACGCAAGTTTAGGATTAGCGTTTCGCCGGCTTGCAGGGAAAGTGACGGAATGGAAAGAGTCATAGCCAAGACGAAGAAAGCACTTAAACTAACTTGCATAAAGCCCTCGAGGCGGTAGGGAGATTTAGGTAGGAAGCCTCCCATTGTAACCAATTCTCAACGCAACGCGAATCGGCACTAACTCGCGCAAAACTTACTTCTAAACTATGCTTGGACAACACCATACTTCGGCAGGAGCGGGCTTGAAGCCAATGCTGTTGTTATTTTGCCTGATGGTCGGTGGTGTGCGCTTGGTTCCGATGGTGGTGTTTTTTGACGACTTGCAGGCCGATCCGGACGCTTATGTTGCTTTGGCAGAGGGGTGGGCCGCTAGTGGCACCTTTGGACGGATCTCAGAATCTGGAGAAGGGGCAGCGACTGTTCTGCCGACCGCTTACCGCCCCCCGCTTTATCCCTATGCCCTGTCTTGGCTGACTCGAATGGACTATCAGCGATATCAGGCCGGTCGCTCGATCACGCCGATGAAGCTATCGCCGGTGGCCGTCGCCATTTTCCAATGGTTGCTAGGCGTTTGTACTTGCTTGATGGTTTTTCGAATTGTCAGTTCGATGGGCAGCCATCGAAATCTAAGTTTACTTGCCGCATTGATGGTTGCGTTTGACCCAATCCTGCTCAGGCAGTCGACCTTGGTTATGACAGAAACCTTGGCCACGTTCTTAGCGGTTCTGTTTTGGGCTTGGTGGTGCCAGCGTGCTGAGCACTTGCAGAGCTATGCGATGGGTGGATTTTTGCTGGGGCTGAATATCCTGTGTCGCCCCACCGGAATTGTGTGGGCTGCTCTTCTATTATCTTGGTTGCTATATCGATTGCTCCAGCGACACTCAATATCAGCAAAAAACCTCATTATGTTTACGACGATGCTATGTGTCACCTTATCACCTTGGATTTTAAGGAACATGCTGACGTTTGGTCGTCCCATCGTTACTACCACACACGGAGGTTACACCTTGTTGTTGGCGAACAATCCGATCTTGTTTGATCACATCCAGCAAGGCCATTGGGGACGCAATTGGGATGAAGACCGTTTTCATACCGCTTGGTCGCGGCGGGAAGTTGGAGAGCCTTCAAGCCAAGATTTCTGGCAGATTGGTCGTTATGAGCAATCACCGACTGAGAATAAAACGGAAGAACTTATATCAATCCAGAATAAACGAACCGTAGAGTCCCGCCCTATATGGTTACAAGAGTTGGACGAAGATCGTCTGGCAAAGGATGCTGCATGGTCGACCATCCGTCGGCGGCCCACGGTCTTTCTGCAAGCTGCACTGGTCCGAGTGGGCTGGCTGTGGGCTTGGTGGCCAGCCGCGAACCAAGCGAGTCGCATTCAGCAACTAGCGATTGGCTCGTGGTATGGAATCGTGTCGCTATGCTTGCTCGCGGGACTTGCAATGTCATGTCGGTCATTACGCTCGCTCCACAAAACTTACTGGCTAAAGTATGCGCCAGCGGGTTTGCTATTGGTCGCATTGACATCGGTGCATGCAGTGTACTGGAGCAACATGCGGATGCGGGCTGTCGCGATGCCAGCGCTCTATGTCGCCGTGGTGCTGTTGTGGAATCATCGCATTGGTCATGGGCTCAGTAAGTCAGAGTGTAGCGATGAAGTTTGAATTTGAGCGTACTCCTGACTGGTTGCGTTATGCCTTGCCGTTTTTGATATGGCGTCGGTCTGCATCGCAAAAGAAAGTCTACTTAACATTTGATGACGGCCCCACTCCTGACGTAACCCTGCCGATATTGGAGGTTTTGGAGAAGTATAACGTCCCTGCTACGTTCTTTATGCTGGGGAGGATGGTTGAAACGCATACCGATTTGGGGCGAGCGGTTCTGCAGGCTGGCCACAGCGTCGGCAATCACGGGTATAGTCACCTCAGCGGTTGGCAAAGTGGGGTGTCTGAATACCTTCAGGACGTGCGGTTAGGCAAGGAAATCATCGAAGACAAATTGCAAACGCAAGTGAAAATGTTTCGCCCCCCTTATGGTCAACTGGGTCCCCTGCAAGGCACTATTTTATGGTGGTCGAATAGCATCGTCATGTGGGATGTTGTAGCACAGGATTATCGAGAAGACCTCGATGCCGCAAAGGTGTGCCAGATCGTGATGCGTCATGTCCAGCCAGGCTCAATTGTATTGCTGCATGACTCTGCAATTGCGGCCGCGAGGATACTGCCCGCTTTACCACAACTGATTGAAAACTTACTGGCAGCGGACTATCAGTTTGCAAAACTGTAGATACTGACCAAACGCTCGGTCGATTATGTAGAACGCCGATCAGCAATGGACGCATTCTCGAGAACCGCTCCTGCGTGTAACTCCAAGATGTCGCAGATCTCACGCAAAGGCTGAGAGGTGCTCAGTTTTTGCTTGATGGCTTCTGTGGCGGCGAGCGCTTCGCGATTGGAAAGCAAGGCTTTCAATGCAGCGATCAACTTTTCAGAAGTCAGTTTGGGGCCTTTAAGAATTGTGGCGACTCCCAACGTTTTCAATTTTGCTGCATTATCAAATTGGTCGTTGACTCGCGGCCAGACAACGTGAGGTACTCCAGCCTTCAACGCATGTTGCAAGGTACCAATGCATCCGCAATGGACTAGCGCCGCACACGAACCGATCAGTTTGCCCAGCGGGACATAGGAAAAGTGTCGCATGCTGCGAGGCAAATCGCGAGGTATGTAATCCGCATTTCGGTCCAAGAAGATCGCTCGGTAACCTAAACGCTGGCAAGCTTGGGCTGCGGACTGAAAAAATGAATGGCCGCCAGGCCCTATGGAACCTGGCACAAATACCACTGGGGCGGGGCCTGCCTGCGCGAACTCAATGGCTTGGCTGGTAGTGATCGAATCGCCAGGGGGATCCCACGTAGGATGGCCGCTAAACTTCACTTGAGCTGGCCAATCGGGTTGAGGCGGAGCGAACCAATTCTGGAATAGACACAGTACGCTCTCCGGTGAAAACCACCAGCGGTGCATGATACGACGTATCGGCTGCAAACCTAGTTCTTTCCGAAAAACGTTCAGCGGTGCTCGCAAGACTGGATCAACAAAAAAGTGATCTGCAACAAAGTACTCGATATGCTTCATCCAGCTCGGCATCCAGTCTGGAAGATACATCATGGGAGTCATGGGAGATTTATAAGTCGAGCGAAGGATGATCGCGTTTAAGACTCCGCTGACCAGCGGTACTTGATGTCTTTCGTTGACTAGCCTCGCTGCAAAACTCCACACTGGAGCAAGTATGCATGTCTTTCCAGGGACATGGAGTTTCATGAGCTTTGCATACGTCTCGCGCATGGGATTGATAGCGGCCCAACCCAAGGATTCTTTCCAAGCGGTATTGGGCTTTCTTAGTTTGTCGTCGCGGCCGACCAATTTCCAATTCACCAATTCGCCAACGGGTTCAAAAGGAATATCAAGTTGCAATGCGGTGGCTTGGAAGGAGGCATTGGTCAGCAGAAAAACTTCATGCCCGCGGTTCTGTAATTCCTTGGCGATCCCCAGGTATGGGTGAACGTCTCCTGCTGATCCGGCAGGATTCAATAGAAATCGGTATGGCGGGGTTACGAGCGCAGGCAACGGACTACAATGAAGAGGAAAATCGGTTAGGCAGTTTGTTTTTGAACACTGTGATCGCGTGTTTAGATTTCTCAGTTTATGTCGACATTGGCAAAAGATAAAGGGTTTGCAATGCTTTCAACCAGAGAAGCGTGGCTTTGGATGATACGAACAGATTGGCTTGAGCCTACATTTCGCATGCCAGTTTTACCTTTTTGGCAGCGAATCGCCCCGGCAATGCTGGGATGTTTGGCGATAGTGCTCGCGTTGCACGTCCGAGCGGGAGCGGAGGAGGCGTCTGACGTAACCCTCAAAAAGATTTTCAAGGATTATCACGAGCAGTTCCTGGTGCTGTTTCCTCTAGAAGCGACCGGGTTTGGCGACAATCGTTTTAACGACTCTCTGCCAATCGACATCTCGATTGATTTTGTGGCGAAGGAAAAAGCGTTCTACGCAACTACTTTGGAGTTGTTGCGTAGCGTCGATCGCGATGCTGCAAGTGAAATCAATCGGTTGGCCGCGTCGATTCTTGAGTATGAACTAGCATTGCGGCTTGAAGGATTGTCATTTAACGCGGAGCGCATTCCGTTCAATCAATTCGAAGGCTTGCCCCTTACGTTCGCTCAGTTTGGCAGTGGTTCGAGCAGTCAGCCGTTTCGGTCTACGGGCGATTATGAAAACTGGCTTTCACGGATGGAGCAATATCCAAACTGGCTGCGAATGGCCATGACGCGTTTTCGAGAAGGAATGGCCGATCGCTTTATCTTGCCGCGAGTCTTAGTGGAACGCATGATCACGCAGATCAAGGACCCTACGATCCTGAGCGAGCGGGTCGAGGATTCTATTTTCTACGGACCAGTCCAAAAGTTTCCTCGCACTATCAGTTCGGCAGATCAAGATCGATTGAAGCAAGCGTATCGGGACGTCATCGCCTCCAAGCTCATGCCCGCTTATCGCGAGTTGTTAGCGTTTCTTGAAACCGAGTATCTGCCGCAAGCTCGCGCTGATTCGGGAGTTGGTACGTTGCCAAATGGCCAAGAATACTACCGCCATTGTGTACGTCGTTGGACGACAACGGCACTTGAACCGGACGAGATTTTCGCGATTGGCGAAAATGAGGTCGCTCGTATTCAGCAGGAAATGGAAGCCGTGAAACAAGCGATGCGTTTCGACGGAGATCTTCCTGCCTTCTTTGATTACTTGAGAGAAGACCCCCAGTTCAAACCATTCCAGTCGGCCGATGAGATCTTAGACTTCTTCCGTTCGATAAAGATTCGTCTAGAACCGCAACTAGATAGAGCATTCTTGCGCAAGCCGAAAACGCCGTTTGAAATACGTCGCACCGAATCCTTTCGCGAGCTGACTGCAAGTGCAGAGTATATGCCGGGGAGTGCTGATGGCAGTCGTCCGGGGATATTCTATTGCCCGATCCCTGACCCTCAAAAGTTCAATATTACCAGTGGCATGGAGTCTCTGTTTTTGCATGAAGCGTTGCCAGGGCATCATTATCAAATCTCTTTGCAACAAGAGAATGAAGCTTTGCCGGAGTTCTCGCGGTTCCTGTGGTACGGTGCTTACGGAGAAGGCTGGGCATTGTATTGCGAATCGATTGGGCCGGAGCTTGGGATGTATGGCTCACCGGAACAAAAGATCGGCGCTCTTGGGGACGAAATGCATCGAGCGATTCGTCTTGTGGTTGATGTTGGTTTGCATTGGAAAGGATGGTCGCGAGAGCAGGCGATCAAGTACATGATGTCCAAGGAACCGATCAGCGAGCAAAGCGCCGTAGCAGAGGTCGAGCGTTATATGGCATACCCGGGCCAAGCGTTGTCCTACAAAATCGGCCAACTTAAGATTCGCGAGTTGCGAAGCCGATGCGAAGAAAAGTTAGGCGATCGATTCTCGTTGCCGGAATTTCACGACGTGATTTTGCGAAATGGTTGTATGCCGCTGAGTATTCTCGAGCGAGAAGTCGAGGAGGCGCTCTTGCAGTAGAACGCTTAGGTTGCAGGTCGTACTGGCTTTTCCAAATGTGCGAGCACCAAAGCAATATCGGCGGGAGTAATGCCACTGATGCGCGTCGCTTGATCGATACTGACCGGTCGAATCTTGCCCAGTTTTTGTTTGGCTTCAAAACGTAAGCTCACAATTTGTTCATAGTCGAACCAATCGGGGATTCGCTTCTTTGCCATTCGCTCTTGGCGATCCACTTGGACTTGTTGCCGCGCGACATAGCCTGCATATTTCGTGTCGTTTTCGACTAGCAATCCGATCTTAGCGGGGAACGCTTGCAGGTCGGGATACGACTGAGCCATCGAGGTCCAGGTTATTTCGGGACGCTTCAAATACTTGTCGCCAGTGACATCACCGACACGGACCGCCTGAAGTACTTTTTTGGCCGTGGCGACCGTCTCCAGTTTTGCCTGATACGCTTGCCAACGAAGGTCGTCGACAAGCCCTGCAGCGCGGCCAAGCGGCGTTAGGCGTTGATCCGCGTTGTCATAGCGTAGCAGCAGTCGATACTCAGCTCGACTGGTAAACATTCGGTAGGGCTCGTCCACCGATCGAGTTACCAAATCGTCGATCAAGACCCCGATATAGCCTTGGTCGCGTGAAACAATCAGAGGCTCTTTCCCAGTTAGACTGATCGCCGCGTTGGCTCCAGCGATCAAGCCTTGGGCGGCGGCCTCTTCGTATCCTGTGGTGCCGTTGAGTTGTCCGGCGAAGAACAATCCAGCGACCTTTTTCGTCTCCAGCGTAGGCTTCAATTGATCTGGCGGGCAATAGTCGTATTCCACCGCATAGCCATATCGCATTATCTGAGCGTTTTCCAAGCCGGCGATCTGCTTCATCATGGCATCTTGCACATCGCGAGGCAGCGAAGTGGAGATACCGTTGATGTAGACTTCGTGCGTGTTTCGGCCTTCGGGTTCTAAGAACAATTGGTGAGATTCTTTGTCGGCAAAGCGAACGACTTTGTCTTCGATACTTGGGCAGTAGCGAGGGCCCGTGGATTGGATCTGGCCGCTGTACATTGGTGCTCGATGCAAGTTCGCGCGAATCAGTTCATGGACTGCGTGGTTGGTGTGCGTAATCCAGCAGGGAACTTGCGATTGATGGATTTCATCGGTCATGAAAGAAAACGGAATCGCTGGCTCGTCACCGGGTTGCTCTTGCAGTCCAGCGGTTTGGATAGTGCGCCCGTTGATGCGGGCGGGCGTGCCCGTTTTGAATCGTTCGATGGCGAACTGGAGACGTTGCAGGGCTCCACTGATACCGCTGGTGGTCCCTTCCCCGGCCCGACCGCCTGGGGTTTTGGCTTCACCGGTATGCATGATCGCTTGCAGGAACGTGCCCGTGGTCAGCACGACTGCAGCGGCTCTGTAGACGGCGCCCCCATTGACCACCACGCCGACGATGCGATGCGAAGCCAGCCCAGAGTCATCCTTGTACGGCTCCGTAATCAGATCCAATACGGTTTCTTGCCGCAGGTCGATGTTGGGTGCATCTTCGATGAGGCGTTTAACTTCAAATTGATAAGCCTTTTTGTCCGCTTGAGCCCGCGGAGAGTGCATCGCTGGGCCCTTCTTCGAATTAAGCATTCGGAATTGAATACCCGTGCGATCGATGACGGTTCCCATCAATCCGCCTAACGCATCGATCTCGCAAACGATTTGACCCTTGGCTACACCGCCGATCGCCGGATTGCAGCTCATTTGTCCGACGGTATCCAGATTGCCTGTCAGCAACGCGACTTTGGCCCCAATTCGAGCCGCCGCGGCGGCCGCCTCGGTTCCCGCATGCCCCGCGCCGACCACAATCACGTCGTACTGGTAAAAAGTCGAATTAGTCATAACGTTGGGAATGGAATTGGCGATCTTGTAACGGGTGTCTTGGAGCTTAACCTTGGAGCTTAACAATGCCAGCAAGATTCGCAAAGCTGAAATCTAGGTGTTCCTGGCAATCTAGGACAGTTCATGCTGATTAGATTGGATTCAAAAGTCCGCTTGCCGATAACTTTATTACAGTGCGCAAAGTCGACAGAGATCGATTGTGCGAAGTTCAGTCGGACGCCTTTTCTGCGGTTATGCAATTGACGATCAGAGCCATGAAGCGAAATCAACTTGCAAAAAGCATGCAATCCGGAATGATTGGCGTTCTTTTTTGGACCGCAGCCTCCGATGCATCCGCTCAATTCGCGGGCAATCAGCCCGACCGCGGTCCTTCAGCCGCCCCGGCCAGCATCGAAAGTCCAAGCTGGCGTGCCCCTGAGCGAATGCAGCAGCAACAGCGGCAATCCATCGGTGGCATGCGCCCAGGCAGCGACGCTGGATACAGTGGCGCAATGAGCAGTATCAAACCCATTTATTGGAACAAGCCTGAGTTCCTCATACCATTCAACGTCGGAACCCAAGGACGCTTGCCCGAGGCGGTGGATCTCGAAGTTTCCACTGACCTGGGACAAAACTGGTTGACCGTTGAGCGCAGTAACTTATCGTCGCGTCAATTCACATTTCGTTCTAGTGGCGACGGCCTCTATTGGTTTCGTATCAAGACGGTGGACGCAGAGGGGCGAGCGTTCGACAGCAGCTCACAACCGATGGCCATTGTCATCGACACCAATCGCCCGCAATTAGACTTGGTCGTCGACACCGATCAGCAGGCTCGCATGGTAGCCGATTTCCGAATCGCAGATGCGAATTTATCAGCATTGGATATGCGTTTGGAGTATCAGACGGAATTGGACGCGAGCTTCGTTCCAGTTCAAATGCAAACGCAGTTTGGGCGTGATTCTATGGAGATAGTTGGCAAGGGGATCTGGGAACCTCCTCTCCATGCAAAACAAATGGTCGTTCGATTGGTAGTGAAGGATCTTGCTGGCAACGAAGCTGAGCTGATTCGATTGCCTACGATGATGCGAACGGCCAGTGCGGGATCGGGGTTAACGCTGACCAGCGGCGGCAATTCGGTCTTCAGCCAGTTTTTTCCCGGCAGCGATAGCACCGATCCGGCGGCAGGACCAACCATAAGTTCTTCCGTCAATGCACCGCGTACGTCGCTAGCTGGAAACGGCATCGGGCATAGCCCTGAGGTGCTGCCCGCTCCGCCCGTGGCTTCACGTCCATTGCCGGTCCGGACCGATTTCCCACAACTGCCCAGTGTCGACCCGCTTCTGTTGCCAAGCAGCAATCCATCGTCTTCGTTTTTAACGATTGAACCATCAAGTACGACCGGCAACACCCGCTACACATTCCAAAGTGTCGACGAATCGCGCAACAGCTTAAGTCCAAGTGTCGCGCCGCCTAACGTCATACCGCCAAACAGCCCTCCGGTTAGTGATCCATCCAACAGTATTCCTCCACGGCAGCCCAACGCGTTTGCCAGCAACTCGCGTGCTTTCAGTCTCGACTACAACGTGGAGGTAGATCCGGGAAACCGCATCGCTGATGTTGAATTGTGGGCGACGACCGATGGCGGAAAAACGTGGACGCAGTGGGGGAGCGACCCAGACAGGACCTCTCCGTTTGACGTGAGAGTTCAAACCGATGGCCTGTTTGGCTTTCGAATGGTCGTGGTTGGAACCAATGGCCTTGCCAATCACCGTCCTTTGCCGGGCGATGATGCGGATGCTTGGATACAAGTCGATACGAAATTGCCCACCGCGCGGATTCATAGTGCACAGTATGGGCAAGGCGTCGACGCCGGTGCCCTGATTATCGAATTTAGCGCGCAAGATGAATTTCTATCGGCCCGACCGATCGCGTTCTACTACAGCACAACTCCAGATGGGCCTTGGACCACGATTGAAGCCGAAGTCCCAAACACTGGCCGATACAAATGGCCTGGCAATCCCAACATGCCGCGCCGTGTCTATTTGAAAATGGAAGCCTACGACCAAGCGGGCAACGTATTTACCGACCGCATGGAGTTGCCCGTCGACTTGGAAGGCTTGGCCCCACGCGGGCGTATCCAAGGTTTCAGGCCAATTCCGCAGTAGCCTGCAAAGCTCACCATTTCCTGATATCGTCGGGCTGCTCTGGTTGGCCCGGGGATAGGGCATTTGGTCACACCTGTGGATGGGAGCAAGATGATCGTCGGATCAAACTCGGGCAGCCACGACAGAAAACAGGGCTGGTTTTGAAGGCAGGTGCCTTCTGTCATTGCAAGCGAAAGCCTTCAATTGGACGTTCTATCGCCGAACTGCTTGAGCAATCGCAACAAAGACTGACTTCCAAAGTTTAATTCTGTTATCATAATTTTGGATAGTTGATCAATGCACTACTGGCTTTGGTCAATCGCTCCTCACCCTATCGCACCTCGACTCGACCGACATCGTGTTACCAAAAGACTCTTCGATCCTGGTTTTCGGTCACCGTAATCCCGATACCGATGCCATTTGTTCGGCTATTGCTTATGCCGATTTGTTGCAGCGAACGACTAGGCCGACCGCGGTGGCCGCCTGCTGCGGAACGCCCAATCAGCGAACGGAATTTGCGCTTCGACGCGCCAATCTGCCTTTGCCTAGAATTGTGATGGACGTTCGCCCAGAGGTTGGCGATGTATGCCAGAAAGATGTTGTAACGGCGAGCCCGGGCGACGTTTTCTTCGAGGTCTATATCAAGATGAAACGACGCGAATTGCGCGCGATTCCCGTTGTGGACAATCAGCGAAAGATTATTGGCCAGCTTTCGCTGCTAGACATGATGAGCTTGGTGTTCGAGCATGACCGAGACAACTTGCGAGCCCGAACGGTAACCACCAGTCTTAATCGCGTCTGTCAGGTCTTGGAAGGCGAGTATCAGCACGAAGTCGATCTGGATGAGTGCGAAGAGCTGATCACAATGGTCGGCGCGATGAGTGCTGAAGGATTTACGCGGCGATTGAGTCAGTATCCTGCCAGACGATTAATTGTGGTCAGCGGTGATCGACCGACGATCCATATGCCAGCGCTGAAGCAAGGTGTCCGCGCTTTGGTGGTTACCGGTGGATACGAACTGTCGCCGCAACTGGTTGAGTTAGCTCGAGCCAAGAACGTGACGGTGATCAACAGCCCCTATGATACGGCAACGACAACGATCCGCATTCGGTCTGCTCAAATTATTGATCCAGCTATCGATAGCCATTTTGACACTTTATCGCATCATCTACCGATGGAAGAGGCCAGGCCGATCATTGAACGTTCAAGTGAACCTATCTTTTCCGTAACTGACGATGACGATCGATTGATTGGGGTCATGTCAAAATCGGACTTAGTCAATTTGCCCAAGCCACGATTGATTTTAGTCGATCACAACGAGCTAGCGCAAGCGGTTCATGGTGCGGAGCAGGCCGACATTCTCGAGGTGTTGGATCACCATCGTTTGGGAGGGGGATTGAAGAGCAGTCAACCAATCCGATTTATCAATGAACCAGTTGGTTCGACTTGTACCTTAGTTGCGAGACAGTTTCGTGCCGCTGGAATCACACCCACCGCTGGCATCGCACTGTGTTTGGCGTCCGGCATCATTTCCGATACGTTGCATCTGCGTTCACCCACCGCGACCGACGTTGATCGAGAGATTTTGGCTTGGTTAGAACCGCTGACAGGCCAAGATCTGGAAGCGTACGCCCGAGAATTCTTCGAAGTCGGTTCCGCCCTTCGAGCGTGCACGCCGCATCAAGTAATCAACGAAGATTGCAAAGAGTTTACTGAACGTCATGTACGCTTCTCGATATCGCAGATTGAAGAGATCGGATTCGATTTGTTTTGGCAACGTAAAGAAGAGCTGCGGTCGGTCTTGGAGCAGCAAGCTAATGAACGCGGGCTAGACTTTGCGGCGTTATTGGTAACCGATATCGTATCGAACGGCTCGTTGCTGCTGCTGTCGCATGAGTCGGACGCTTGGGAAGACATTAATTATCCGCGCTTGGACAAGAATCTGTACGAGCTAGCGAATGTAGTAAGTAGAAAGAAGCAACTATTGCCGCTATTTGCTCAGTTGATAGCCAACACACCATTTGAGGCAGCTTCGGCGAAATAAAATTCGTGAAAGCACATCCCTTAACGCGGCATTGTTCAAAGCGAAAAGCTACCAAAAATGCATTTAGAAAAGCATTCCATCCCTTCGAGCTTGCCGCAATCAAGCAATATTTGGCGATCAATGTTCGTCGGACTGCGGCGTATGCTGCGGTTCGCATTGGTGGTCTACGCGGCGATTTTGGTTGGACTCATGGCCTTGGAAACGACGCTGGTCTACCCCGGAGCCAGGCATGGCAATTTCGAGCAGAAGCATATTGCGCATGAGGATGTTTGGATCGATAGTACCGATGGTGTTCGGATTCATGGATGGTTTTTGCCTGCTGGGCAAAGCGATCGTTCACCAAGAGCCTTATTGATGAATCATGGCAATGGTGAAAACATTTCACACATGTTATCGGAAGCGGCTCGTTATCGCGACCTACATGGCATGGATGTGCTCATCTATGATTATCGAGGATTCGGAAAGAGTTCAGGGACGCCTTATGAGGCGGGAGTGCTTGCGGATGCGGAAGCGGCTTGGCAATGGCTATCCAAACGTACTGCGTTAGGGCCAGATCGAATCTTTGTCTTTGGGCGCTCGTTAGGCGGAGGTGTTGCGGTACACGTGGCATCAAAGTACGACGCAGCGGGATTGATCTTGGATAGAACTTTTAATTCAGTAGTGGATGTCGCGGCTTCGAGGTATTGGTATGTGCCTGTGCGGTGGGTCATTCGCAACCGATTTCAATCCAGTGAAAAAATTGCGAGGTACGGTGGCCCGCTGTTGCAGATGCACGGCGACCGAGATGAAGTGATTGACATTCGTTTTGCCAAGCAGTTGTTTGCTGCTTCGCCGTCGGCTAGGAAAACTTTTATCGAGTCACCGGGAACAACGCACATCGATGCTTGGCCAGACGTTTTTACGCAAGCGACCGATGATTTTCTGAGATTGTACCGTTAGGCAATTGGCGGCCTTGGGGCATGCAGTTGCGGATTATCGCAAGCTGTTCTGAGGCGTAGAAATTATGGTTCGTAGTACCACTGTCGGCGTACTTATCAGTTCGTAGTACCGCCTTTAGGCGGATTTTTCCAGTATGCCGCCAACTACTATTGCGACGCAGCAAGGAAGAAAAACGAGGGGAGCGTGCATTGTTGTGGATTCTCCCTTGACCTGTTCGCCTGCAATGCTGTAGTCACTTATTAAAGCAGATCGCTAGGAGCACTGGCGAGACTTGCAACTCTTCTTGGTCAAATCAGTTTATGCGATTAGGAATCTTTTTACCGTCATGGATCGGCGATACGTGCATGGCAACACCAGCTTTGCGAGCAATTCGCGCTGGGATTCCTGACGCGGAAGTGGTTGGAATCGCTAAACCGGGGCCGACCGCTCTCTTGGACAACTCGCGTTTAATTGATTCGTGGGTAAAGTTCCAACCGCGTGGTGGGGCGATTCGCCGTCGAATGTCCTTGGTGAACGCCATTCGCGAGCGACAGTTAGATGCCGTTTTGTTGCTTACCAATTCATTAAGCAGCGCCATGATTGCGTGGTTGGCCAAGGTGCCCTCGCGGATTGGTTATGCGACCGATTATCGCGGACTTTTGCTAACGACCAAAGTGGCCAAGCCAATCGCTGCCAAGGGGTTCGCTTCGCCTTCCTTGATCGAGTCCTATCTGCAGTTGGCAAGCGCGCTCCACGTCGACGCGAGCGATCGGAAAATGGAACTTACGGCCAATCCGGTTGAAACGGAACGTTTGGAAAAGATCTTCAAAGTCATTGGATTCGATAGTCGACGTCCCTTGATTGTTATCAACAATTCAGCGGCTAGTGCGAAGTCTCGGATTTGGCCATCGCAGTATGTTGTTCATTTGGCTAGGCAACTTGCTTGGGGCATGAAAGCTCAAGTGCTGTTGCACTGTGGGCCAAACGACCGAGCGGAATGCAATACGGTCGCCGAACAAGTCAACAGTCCATTGGTACGCAGCATGGGTGAATGGCATGACTTGCCACTTTCGTTGTCGCTGGCGGTGTTGGCGAAAGCTGATGTGGTGGTAAGTACCGATTCAGGGCCACGCCACATGGCTGTCGCGCTCGATCGCCCGGTGGTCAGTCTGTTTGGTTCTACGGAGCCGCAACGGACGCGAACCTTTAATCTTGAGGAAACGGTTCTGGAAAGTTTCCAAGAGTGCCGTCCTTGCTACAAATCGGAATGCCCTCTGAAGCATCATCATTGCATGCGGCAAATCGAAGTCGACACGGTCCGGGCGGCGATTGAAAGCTCGTTGCGCGGTAGCATGCAGATCCGCATGGTTGCATAGCAAGTCTGGCGTGGACAAATCATTTGTTCTAACAGCCTGTTCACTAAAATTCGCTCATTTTGCAAGAATCGCTTAACCGGCAAAGTCGCCCTAGCCGATACAAACTGACAGTTGGTCTGTCATTACAGGTTTGTGGGTCTTTAGACTGGTAAGTCATTTATGAAGTCGAATCCATCTCAGAAATCATTGCCCGAGGATGCTGGAAGCATGCTTCTTCGTTCTGTTATCGCAGAATATAAAAACCAAGGCAAACAGGGCGCTACCGATAAGATTGAAGAGATGTTTGCAGCAAAGACCCGACGAAGCTGGGAAGGTGACCAAGTCCGCGTCAGATTGGACGAGTTCCTGCCAGTGATCCTGCAAGCCACTGTGGATCGAAGCGCTTGGCTGGATGACTTCGAAAAAGAAACCATCGTCATCAGCAAAGATTTGCATGAAGTGTTGGCTGCTTATCAGCACATGCGTCGACAGCAGCGATCTGCCGCTTAGCACAAGCTAGTGTTCGCAACGATGGACGGGACAAATAAAAGTCTGTTTCGTCCGACGCGTCACATTCCGCCTCGCATTGCTTAGCACTTCACCCTAGCGAGGCAGGAACACTCTATTTGGTCCGCTGGCGACCTCCTTGCGTCGAAATCGCGGATTTATTGGACAGCAATCTTCATGCAGGCACAGTTTTTGCGGATTTTCTCTAAATCTTTGCAAAATTGACATTCTTGGAATCGGTTCGTTTAACTAAATTCCATGACTGTCTTCATCCTCATTGTGATTGAACGGAACCATGGCCGCCCGCGACCTGACTATCGAAGAACTTGCGGTCTACTTGCACATTACGCCTGCGCAAGTGGCAAAGCTCGCTTCGCGCGATAAGCTACCAGGCCGCCGCGTGAGTGGCGAGTGGCGTTTCTCGGAGTCGGACATTCATCATTGGATGGAAGATCGCATTGGTGAAAGCAGCTTGGAAGATCTATTGAAGGTCGAAGAGATGTTGCACCGTGTTCGGGAACCGAGCCCATCGGTATCTCTTTTGGATTTCATGTTCGAAGAGGCGATTGCGACACCGCTGCCTGCTCGTACTCGCAATTCTGTGATTCGAGAGATGTGCGAGTTGGCGACTAGGACTGGCCTGTTGTGGGATGCCGACGAAATGATGCAGGCTGTGGCTGCCCGCGAGGACTTGCATCCAACGGCATTAGAGAATGGGGTTGCGATGCTGCACCCTCGGCGTCCGCGTGGCTCGATTTTGGGACAGCCCTTGATTGCACTTGGCCTCTCGTCTCAACCGATACCCTTCGGGAACCGAGCGGGCCATTTGACCGATGTTTTCTTTTTAATCTGCAGCACGGACGACGCGGTCCACTTGAAGATTTTGGCTCGATTGTCTCGCTTGATTGGCGACAGCAAGTGGCTTCAGCAGTTGCGTGAGGCAAGTAGTCCGACTGAAGTCATCGAGTTGATTAAATCGGGTGAACGCGCTCTTTCGCCGGTTAGCGTGTAGGGAAACGTTTTCTGAAACGGCATGCAGATGGAACAACGGCGTTTTCGCTGAAGTTTCTGCTTTGTGGGTGGTCGTTCGATTGCTTTTGGCGGTAACAACTGTCACAATCTAACAATCGCAAGCAGTACCGCACTTGGACCCGCAATTATCCTCGAGGCTGATTATGGACTTTATCCAGCAACCTATCAAAATCGCTCGACGGCGAATCGTGATGCAAAATTGGCTGGACTGGTGCAGTCGAATTGCGTTGGTAGCATTTTGCACAGCGGCGGTGGCAATTGTCACGGCGAAGTTTGTAAAGCTTCCAGTGGCTTTCCAGGATTGGACCACTATATGGTTGAGTGCCGCTGGCGGTTTAACATTGGTGCTAGCGCCACTGCTTGCGTGGTGGTGGCGACCAAGCCGCGATGCGGTCGCGACCGCAATTGACTTGCGACTCAACCTTCGCGAACGACTTAGTTCTGCGGCCCAGTTGACTGCCGAGGAACGATTGACGCCCATGGGTGAAGCGCTTTGGAATGACGCGAACCAGAAGGCTCAAAGCCTTGATGTCCGCGACGCATTTCCGGTTCGAATTCAATCGCATTTTGTTCGATTGGTTGCACCGCTGGCAGTGGTCGCATTTAGCTTTCTGTTGGCAGACCCAACTGGCTCGTCTGCTGGCAGCGACCAGCCATCGCCGCTTACTGTTGCGCAAGTGAAGAACAGCGTTGAGCCGCTACTGCAACAAGTTCGCAAGCAACGCGAAGCGGCCGAGAAAGAAAAACTGCCGGATGCGGATCTGTTGAAATCGTTGGAAGGCCAATTAGAGGACTTACGTTCCAAGCCTCCGCGAGACCCCGCAAAATTCATGAGTGAACTGAAGAAGATGCAAGACCAACTGGAGGCAAAACGCCAAGAGATGGGGACCGGTGAGTCGCTAAAAAAACAGTTGGCAAGCATCAAAAAAATGGACAATGGCCCCGCTGAAGATCTCGCTGACGCAATGAAGAATGGCGACATGGAGGAAGCCAGTGAGCAGGTCCAACAGATGATGGACAAGTTACAAAAAGGGGAGCTTTCGAAAGAGCAGCAGAAGAAATTGGCTGAGCAATTAAAGCAAATGGAGAAAGCTCTGGATGAGGCCGTCAAAGCTCATGAAGCCGAAAAAAAGAACCTTGAAGAGCAGATCAAACAGGCCGAAGCAGCCGGTGATAAAGATAAGGCCGCTCAACTGGCCGAAAAACTGAATGCTCTCAAACAAGCCGACGCAGATATGAAAGCGGCGGCTGAACTGCAGGAAGCGTTAGCTCAGGCTGCCGAGAACCTTGCCAACGGGGATCAGCAAGCTGCCGCAGAAGCGATGGAAAAGATGAGCCAACAGTTATCCAAGATGGCTCAGAACTCTAAACAAGCCGAGTCATTGAAGGAACTGCAACAAAAGATCAATAACAGCAAACGATCCTCGACTTGCGCCCAGTGCCAAGGCAACGGTTGTGCTACTTGTCAGATGAAGTCAGACCAAACAACGTTCAGCAAGAATGCCAAAGGTGAGGGCCGAGGAGGCGGCGAGCGCCCCGAGGAAGAGAACGATACTTCCAGCTTTGATTCCCAAGTGCGAGGCAATGTAGGCCAAGGTGAAACGGCTCTGGGTGGCAAAATCGGCGGTGAGAATAAAAAGACGCCAACTCAGATTGATGTTCGCGAAGCGATTTTGAGCGCGGAAGTCGAAGAGCCCGATCCGATTGAGCACGCCCGTTTGCCAAAACGCGAACGAGATATTTCCAAAGAGTACATGGATGCAATTCGAACTGGGAAATGATGCAAGCGGTTGTTTGTCATGGATGAAGAAGTCGAAATATCGCTCGAAGATTTAGGTCGTACGTACCAAAAAATCTTTATAGACCAGAACTCGCCAACCGATTCTGTCCAGACGGTGGATGAACCGCATGCGGCCGAAGGTGGCGAAAATGAACCCCTTTGGAGCGACGACGAGGTCTTGCTGCACGAATCGGTCCCAACGACACCTGAGGGGATCCTCGAGGCGGTTCTGTTTGTTGGGCACCCGAAGAACCGGCCGGTCAGCGCGACCACGCTTGCCGGTCTCATGCGTGGCATAAGTTCCGCGGAAATCCCGGATGTGGTCGCGCGACTGAATGATCGGTATGAAAAGTGTCGGCAGGCATTTCGTATCGTAGAGCAAGAACAGGGCTTCCTGTTGTCGATGGTTTCTGAATTAAACGAGATCAAATCGGTCTTTGCAGGAAAGGTTCAGCCAGCAAAACTGAACCAGCAAGCCATCGATTGCTTGGCTCTGGTCGCCTACAACCCCGGTGTCACGTTAGAAGAGTTGGAGATGAATTGGAACCGGCCCGCAGGGGCTGTGCTGCGCATGCTAATTCGGCGAAACTTAGTCGAATTAAAGATCGAGGGAAAAGGGAAATCGGCTGTTCGGCGGCACTACACGACGCAGCGTTTCTTGAATTTAGCTGGCCTAGATACGCTCGAGGACTTACCGGTCGCTTGGGATTAACAGCACCTGTTCCGTTTTTGTATGTAGCACCGCCTCTAAGCGGAAGTCCGTTGTACCGCCATTGCGCAAAAACGCCTGGGGAAAACTCAAACGAAATCCGCCTTCAGGTGGGACGACGAACCACTACGTGGTACATCTGGGGACACAGCACAAATGGTCAGGCCATCTTGCCCGTACGATGCCTTATGGAACGTGCGTGCCGGAACCGGTAGCGTTCTTATTGGGATTTTCTTGAAGTTCTCGCTCTAGACGCTCCGTGAGATGGAACCGTTTAGTTGATTCATCTGAAATTTGCGGCTGTAGGTTTTCTGAATCGAAATTGGCTGTGTTACCAAAGACAACACCGTCCTTGGCATGGGGGTTGGTGCCGTCCGCCATAAACGCGACGGCAAGCATTGTTGTCCCGACTTGGATCTGATCTCCGTCAAAAAGTTCAACAGCGGAGATTTCGGCCCTATTCACGAATGTACCATTAGCACTACCCAAATCGCGGGCTCGGAACTTCCCACCGGCACCTTCGATCATCAGATGACGCCTGGAAAGATGCGGATCAGACGGGATGGACAGATCTACCGTCGAATGGCGGCCAATTTGCAGAATCCCATCGCTGCGAATCCAAACGCGTTTGCCTTTCGCCGGGCCAGCAACCACATCAATCACACAAATCATAGGACACCTTTTCGACGGTTGTCAGCGTCGGGGTTTAGCGATACCGGTGGAGGACCGGCACTTTCGCAGCATAATTAACTTTAGGACAAAAAGACCTACTTGGAAGCAGGTAGTAGCAGATTTTCGCGTGGATATATAGGTACAAATGTGTTCAAATCGGGTCTCAGTCTGATTAGACTTAAATCGCTTTCGTGCGAAAAGCATCATAATCGACCCACGGCTTTCCACGCATCTGGGATGCCGTACACACATTTTCATACGAATTATCGATGACAAAAAGTTTAGTGGGTACGTTCGTAAGTGCTATCTACGACCTGATCGAAAAGGTCCAGCGAGTTCGTCGCTCCAACAAGCCAAGAGCGACTGAAATTGCGCCGTTGTCTTTCATGCGTTTGGAAGCTCGACGCGTTCTGTCGGTCAACGGCGTTTTCGATGGAGAAGCGTTGTCGGTAACCATTCTGAATGATGGCATCGGTTCTACGACGGCTAACTTGCAACTGATCGATGCGGACCAATTCTTCTTGGATGAGAACGACGATGGTTTGCATGATCCATTGACCGAGGCATTTGGTCTGCTTGCCGACTTGCGTCAGATACAAGTGGTTGGTGATGGAGGCGTTGGTATCTTCAATTGGTTCGATGATTTTTCACCCGCTGCGCTGAATCTGCCCGCCGTTGACGTAATCGCCCTAAGCGATCTAGCCGAAGTGAACATTGCGGCAACGGCCTCTCCACAAGGTAACGTATCTATTGATGCGCTGAGCACGACGATTGATGGAACTCTAACCATCGGTAACTCGGGCAACCTGACAGTGAGCAATGCCAGTCCTACTTCTAGCTTTGATCTGAGTGGTACTAGTGCGATTTCCGTCGACGGCTTAACTTCGATTTCCGTTGGTAGTTTTACGCAGGCCGCCGGTAGCAGTCTCCAATCTGTTGATTCGATCGATATCGAAGTTGACTTGAATGCGAACATTGAAGGCACGATCAACTCGACAACAGGATCTATCTTTATTGAATCGCTTGGAACGGGCATCACCATGGCAGGGACTGGTTCCTTAACTGCTGACGCTGGTGATGTTAAGCTTCTTGCAACAGCGGACCCCGCGGGCTCCATTGTGGCCTCAGAGATCAATTCTGATGGAGATATTTTGCTGGAAGCTCAAGATGATGTAACCGTAGTTGGCAGTATCTTCAGCAACTCAGGGCACATTACGTTGCTCGCTGGGGACTCGATTGATATCAGTGGCTCTGTTGCTACTTCGAACACTGGCACAATTTTGATCAACGGTAACAGTGTCCTGATCTCGGGGACTGTTGCCGCAGATGGCGATGTCCTCATCCGTTCGGAAACAACGCTTGAACTGACGGCCACCGCATCGATCACTTCCAATCTTGAACAAGTTGGGCTGGTTTCCAATAGCGGTGACATCAATCTCTTAGCGGGCTCGCAAATCAGCGCGTTGGAAGCAGCAGTTTCTGCTTTGAATGGCAGTTGGACCGCGGCAGGTAGTATCGTCGCAACCAACGGCTTAGCTGCACAGTCGCAGGGCAATAGCACAATTTCAGGTGATATCGTGGCCGCCAACGGAACGGTTGCCATAGCGTCTGACGCAGGTATTCAACTAGGGCATATCGAAGCACTTGCCGTTTCATTGCAAGCCGTGAATAACATCGAAGCAATCAATGCTGGTGTCGCTGGTTTGAACATTGATGCACAATCAATTCAATTGGTTTCGTCGAGCCCGACGGGGCGAATTGGAAACGACGACCAGGGTAATGGCACACCTGACTTGAATTCTAATGCCATTTCGATTGGCAGCAGTACAATCGCCGCCAGTGCAGCAGCAGGTATCTACTTACGCGGTCAAGGAAACGTCACTGTCGGTAATGTTGGAGCGATTAGCAAATCGGTCTCCGTCAGCGAGAACCGAGTTCGCTTTAATGAGGTAACTCAAGCACTTGCCGGTCAAACCACAGCGGTAGCTGCAATCGCTCCGCAAGATGACCTTACCGCGGCTGGCCCCATCAAAGTCCGTGTTGACGCGGGCTCGTTGGTCATCACCGATGGCCTCGATGGCGATGGCATTGGAGTTTCAACGACCACCGGCGATATTCTGCTATGGGGAGCGACCAGTTTAGACGTTCAAGCGAGTGTAGTCAGCACGACGGGCGATATCACATGGCGTTCCGATGGAGCGGTACTCTCTAACGCCGCAGGTACATTGGAAACAGATGGCACGGGTTACATCGTTGGCGCTAGTGCCACGCTTGCTGGGCCTATAACGGCCAATTCTGGCCTGCTGATACAAGCCACCAACAATCTAACGCTCAATGGTACGTTGACCAGTAACTTGGGTAGCGTGGGTTTGATTTCAACATCAGGCAATATCAGCCAAAATGCAAATGTTACCGCTGGCAATGATTTGTTTGTGCGTTCTGGTTTGGATTATACCATGGCTGCGGGGACCAGCAGCAATGTGACCAACGATGCAGTGTTGGTTGCGGGCGGTGATATTCGGCTGGGGCTGTTGATCGCCAGCAACGCGGGTCTAGATGCAGGCGGCAGTATACTTGAAACAGTTCCTGATCTGAACACCAACATCCGCGCCAATAATGTCATCCTCAACGCTGGTGTTGCGGTTGGTCAAAGCGATAGCGGGAATGGTACTCCTAATGTAAACATCAACGCCATCGATCTTGAAGTTGGCACGCTGAGCTCTCGCAGTGGGATTGGTGGAACTTACTTGCGCGAAGTGATCGCAGGCGGGGATCTTACTCTGGGACCAATCAATGCGATCGTTGCTACGATTGCGGTCAACGAAGTGAAATTCAACAGCAGCAATCCAGCCGTCGATTTGTCGGCTCAGCCCACCACGTTGGGTCCACAGGGTAATGTCCAGTCCAATGCCGCTATCAAGATTCACGTGACCAACGGTAGCTTGATCGTCCAAGACGGAGCGGATGCGGACTTGTTCGGAGTCAACGCGGTGGGGGATTTGCTGCTGCGAGCCAGCGCGAATATGACCATCGCTGGTCAGATCACCAGTACGACAGGTCATGTCGAACTAGATGCAGGTGGAACACTGACGGCTAGTCGCTTGATCAATGCTGCTGCAGGCACGGTCTATGTCCATGCGACGGATATCAACTTGCAGGTTGGCGGTAATGTGACGGCCGCAGACGATATTCATTTGAGGGCCAGCAATGATATTGCGATCGCATCGCAGGTAACTTCCAGCAGCGGCGCAGTCGCTGTGGTTGCCGATCGGAATATCACGATTGCAGCAACAGGCGTAGTCACCTCCAGCGGGGTTGCGGCCAGCGATGGGGTTTACGTCAGTGCAGGCAATAACTTAACGCTGGCAGGCAGCGTCAATTCTGCACGCGACTTATTGTTGGAAGCAGACAACGATATCTTGATGAGTGGTACTGCGACAGCATCGAACGATACTGCGATGTTGAATGCAGGCCGCGATATTAGCTTGGGACGCGTGACTGCGACGTTTGTCTCGATCATAGCGGGCGGAAACATCTTGGATGGCAACGCAGCCGTCGTCAATGTTGTTGCGTCCGAGTTGCAAATGGAAGCTGGCGGCTCTATAGGAGCTAGCAGTTTGCTCTCACCGATCGACCAAAACCCAGCGGCGATTGATCTGAATGTTACCACGGTTGCTGCTCGAGCCGTGGACGGTATCTACTTGGAAGAGATCAGTTCTGGCACACCGGATTTGATCATCGGCGTGATCGGAACCTTCGATGTACTAGTCCTCGCAAATGTGAATCGCGTGAACTTTAACAGTTCGCCGGCTTCTACTTTGCCGACAATTACAGGGACTGCTGCCGGGAACTCTTTGATTCGAGACGACCTCATCGCTACCAACGGACCTATCAAAGTTAACGTTTTGGCGGGTAGCCTTATCATTCAGGATGGTCCCGATCTGAATACGCTAGGTGTTAGTACCGCTGGCGATATCCTTTTACGGGCAGCTCAGAATATTATCGTCAACGGCGATGTGCTTAGCGACCTAGGTGCAATCGAACTGGATGCAGGAGCGACGCTAACGGCTAGTCGCTTGATCAATGCTGCTGCAGGCACGGTCTATGTCCATGCGACGGATATCAACTTGCAGGTTGGCGGTAATGTGACGGCCGCAGACGATATTCATTTGAGGGCCAGCAATGATATTGCGATCGCATCGCAGGTAACTTCCAGCAGCGGCGCAGTCGCTGTGGTTGCCGATCGGAATATCACGATTGCAGCAACAGGCGTAGTCACCTCCAGCGGGGGTGCGGCCAGCGATGGGGTTTACGTCAGTGCAGGCGATAACTTAACGCTGGCAGGCAGCGTCAGCTCTGCACGCGACTTATTGTTGGAAGCAGGCAATGATATCTTGATGAGTGGTACTGCGACAGCATCGGACGATACTGCGATGTTGAATGCAGGCCGCGATGTTAGCTTGGGACGCGTGACTGCGACGTTTGTCTCGGTAGAAGCAGGCCGTGATATCACTGATGGCAATTTCGCCGAGGTAAACGTGGTTGCTTCGGAATTGCAATTGCGAGCAGGGCGCGCGATTGGAGCTAGCAGTTTAGCTTCGCCCGTAGACGAGAATCCAGCGGCGATTGATTTGAACGTGACGACAGTTGCCGCAAGAGCCGGGACAGCGATTTACCTGGAAGAAATTGCAGCGGGCGGCGATTTGGTGATTGGCGGTGTGTCGCAAATGACCGTGGGCATTGAAACCAATGTAAACGTCGTAAACTTCAACAGTTCTCCTAGTACGCCTCTTGCGACTGTAAACGGTAGTGACACCGATGACGCGTTGAGTGATTTGGAAGCCGTTGGCCCGATTAAAGTCAAAGTGAACGCTGGTAGCTTGTTGGTAACGGACGGTCTGGACCTTGACGGGGTTGGCGTATCGACGACAACGGGCGATATATTGTTGTGGGGTTCCAGTTCCGTAGTGGTTGACGCTGGAGTGCAAAGCGTAACAGGGGATATCACTTTGCGTTCCTCTGGCAATATCAATGTCACGGCCAACGGTTCGCTGCAGACCGACGCAACAGGCTTTATCATTGGCGGCAGTGCCACGCTGGTTGGGCCGATAACGGCTAATGCAGGCCTGTTGATTCAGGTCACCAATGACCTAGTGATCAATGCTGCATTGACCAGCGGAACGGGTAGCGTGGGTTTGATATCGACGTTGGGGAACGTCAACCAGAATGCAGACATCACCGCTGGCGATGATTTGCATGTGCGAGCAGACCAGAACTACACGATGGCTGTTGGAGTGACCAGCACGATAACAAGTGATGCGGTGCTAATTGCGGGCAACGATATTTCGCTCAGCACGTTGACTAGTGCGAATTTTAGTATCGATGCAGGGCGCGATGTACTTTTGGGTTCAGCAAGTGCGACTAATAACGGAGCGATCGTTGCTGGCCGTGATGTGATTTTGGGATCAGCCACTACAACCAATAATCTAGTGATCCGTGCTGGTAATGATGTTCTTTTGGGATTTGTTTCTGCGACGAATATTGGAATTACAGCGGGAAGAGACATTGTCGAGCAGGTGCCTGATTTTTCGGTAAACGTTCGCGCAACCAACGCGATCCTGGATGCCGGCAGAAACATTGGACAATCGGACGAGCTTAACGGAACCCCCGGCATCAACGTCCGAGCGATCGACACCGAAATTGGCACTCTATCGACACGCAGCACGACGGGCAGCACGTACTTGCAGGAAACAGCCGCTGGCGGAGATTTGCGAATTGGCCCAGTCAATGCGATCACGGTTAGTTTGAGTCCGGGTAGTTCTACTTTTCGACAAGTGTTTTTCAATAGCAGCGAAGGGAACGAATCGCCCTTGTTCCCAATTACTCCGCAGAGCGTAATTGCGCAAGACAATGCGATTGCAGGTGGAGCGTTTAAGCTGAATGTTTTGAACGGTAGTTTGATTGTTCAAGATGGCGTTGATGCTGACTTGTTCGGAGTCAGCGCGGTGGGGGATTTGCTGCTGCGAGCCAGCGCGAATATGACCATCGCTGGTCAGATCACCAGTACGACAGGTCATGTCGAACTGGATGCAGGTGGAACACTAACGGCTAGTCGCTTGATCAATGCTGCAGCAGGCACGGTCTATGTCCATGCGACGGATATCAACTTGCAGGTTGGCGGTAATGTGACGGGCGCGTTGGATGTACTCTTGCGAAGTACCAATGACATCACCATCGCATCAGTAGTGACCTCGAACACGGGTTCGGTCGCTGCTGTTGCCGATCGGAATATCACGATTGTAGGAACTGGTTCGGTTCAAGCCAATGGTGTCAAGAGTATCCAGGACAATGACTTGAAGGACGATGGATTGTATATCAGCGCGGGAAATGACCTCGCTCTCACGGGCGTCGTCGGCTCGGCTCGATCTGCACTGCTCGAAGCTGGGAATGACATCTTGATGAGTGGCACTGCCACCGCGTCGAACAATACAGCCATGCTCAGTGCGGTGCGCGACATCAGCTTGGGACGTGTCAACGCGACGTTTGTCTCGGTAGAAGCAGGCCGTGATATCACTGATGGCAATTTCGCCGAGGTAAACGTGGTTGCTTCGGAATTGCAATTGCGAGCAGGGCGCGCGATTGGAGCTAGCAGTTTAGCTTCGCCCGTAGACGAGAATCCAGCGGCGATTGATTTGAATGTGACGACAGTTGCCGCGTTTGCTGGTACGGCGATTTACTTGGAAGAAGTGGCAACAGGCGGCGATTTGGTGATTGGCTGCGTGTCGGAAATGACAGTGACGATGGCAACCGTCGTCAACAGAGTGAACTTCAATAGTTCTGATGCCACGCCGCTACCGGATGTAGTTGGCAGTGATACCGACGGCGAGCTAAGTGATTTGGAAGCCGCTGGTCCGATCAAGGTCAAGGTGAATGCTGGTAGCCTGATCGTTACCGATGGTTGCGATAATGATAATATCGGTGTGAGCACGACGACGGGAGATATCTTGTTGTGGGGGGCTACTTCGGTAGTGATCGAGTCTGGGGTACAAAGCGTCGAGGGTGACATCACCCTGCGATCTTCAGGAAACATCAACGTCGCTGCCAGCGGATTCTTGGAGACAGATGCGACAGGATACATCGTCGGCGCGAGTGCAACGCTCAGTGGCCCAGTGACGGCCAATGAAGGATTGCTAATCCAAGTTACCAATGACCTTGTGATTAATAGTGCATTGACCAGCAGTACTGGCAGCATTGGCTTGATATCGACGCAGGGAAATATCACTCAGAATGCGAACCTTACCGCTGGCGATGATTTGTTTTTGCGAGCGGGTCTAAACTACACAATGGCTGTTGGAGTGACCAGCACGATAACAAGTGATGCGGTGCTAATTGCGGGCAACGATATTTCGCTCAGCACGTTGACTAGTGCGAATTTTAGTATGGATGCAGGGCGCGATGTACTTTTGGGTTCAGCAAGTGCGACTAATAACGGAGCGATCGTTGCTGGCCGTGATGTGATTTTGGGATCAGCCACTACAACCAATAATCTAGTGATCCGTGCTGGTAATGATGTTCTTTTGGGATTTGTTTCTGCGACGAATATTGGAATTACAGCGGGAAGAGACATTGTCGAGCAGGTGCCTGATTTTTCGGTAAATGTTCGCGCAACCAACGCGATCCTGGATGCCGGCAGAAACATTGGACAATCGGACGAGCTTAACGGAACCCCCGGCATCAACGTCCGAGCGATCGACACCGAAATTGGCACTCTATCGACACGCAGCACGACGGGCAGCACGTACTTGCAGGAAACAGCCGCTGGCGGAGATTTGCGAATTGGCCCAGTCAATGCGATCACGGTTAGTTTGAGTCCGGGTAGTTCTACTTTTCGACAAGTGTTTTTCAATAGCAGCGAAGGGAACGAATCGCCCTTGTTCCCAATTACTCCGCAGAGCGTAATTGCGCAAGACAATGCGATTGCAGGTGGAGCGTTTAAGCTGAATGTTTTGAACGGTAGTTTGGTCGTTGAAGATGGCGTTGATGCGGACTTGTTCGGAGTCAGCGCGGTGGGGGATTTGCTGCTGCGAGCCAGCGCGAATATGACCATCGCTGGCCAGATCACCAGTACGACAGGTCATGTCGAACTGGATGCAGGAGCGACGCTAACGGCTAGTCGCTTGATCAATGCTGCAGCAGGCACGGTCTATGTCCATGCGACGGATATCAACTTGCAGGTTGGCGGTAATGTGGAAGCCAGTGGCGACGTATTGCTGCAAGGAGTTACTAGTGTCCAGGTGGCCGCTCAAGTTCGTAGTGTAAGCGGAAGCGTTGGTATCTTGGCAACCAATGGCCCGATAACCCAAAGCAGTACAGTTACTGCGAGCCGTGATTTGCTAATTCATGCCTCCAACGGTAGCTACGTGATGTCACCAAATAGCGTGAGCAATGCTGGCGGCAACGCGTTGCTTCGAGCCGATGGTGACGTGGTGATTTCTAGCTTAAATGTGGGAGCGAACGCGGCGATTATCTCGACGATCGGCAATATTCAAGGCGTCGAGCTAGCACAAGCCAATATCACGGCAACAAACCTATCGTTATCCGCTCTAGCGGGATCCATTGGTCGCAATGATCCGCTGGGCGATGACTTTAATGCAATCGGGTTGGGTGCTGTCAATGTCAATGCGTTAGATATTCGCGTCAGTGGGAACGTTGCTGCGCATGCGAATTCGGGTGTCTATCTGAATCAGGTTGCTGGCACAAGTTCTCAAGATCTAAACATCGCGATAGCTTCCTCCGTTGCAGTCGGGGTAACCGTCGTAAGACCTCATTTTAATAGTAGTCGCCTTGCCTTGACTGAAGCGGATACGGCAAGCGTTCTGGAGTATGTGAAGACAACAACTTCACAAGCAGGAACAACTCGAGCGATTGATATCCGAGTTCAGAATGGTTCGCTAAATGTGCTTGATAAACCCGCGGAGGCGGTCGTTGGGATTCTGGCCAGTGATGGTGGAATTTACCTGGCAGCCAATCGTACTACCGCCACTGGGGCGACGGTTGATACGGGATCGATTGCGTTCGCAGAGAGCATTCGCACGGACGGTGGAGTTGGTCGTGGAAACGTCGAATTCCGAGCGTTGAATTGGATATCGGAAACAACGGCGACTGCAGAAGTTTTTGGTCAAGATTTGAGAATCGATACCAGGGAGTTTGCTCACCTAAGCAACACCTCTGTGAATACCTTGTCGGCAACCGTGATGCAGCCAGATGCATTGCGTTTTGCGTTTCAGCAGGTCAACCAAATTGCTAACGACAAGGGTGATGATTTTCTAGGTAGCATCGATATCCCAGGCGAAACCAATACAGATTTCTTCACCGGTGTTCCAGCGGATGCCAATCGAGTGGATGCAGCGCGTTTTCGATTTTCTGAGCGTACAAACAATGAATACTCGTTGTTCGTGGTCAATTCGAAAGCGTTGTCGGTTACCAAGGTGACGGCGGTAGGCGACGCTCCTCACGTCTACATTGAGACGAAAAATGCAGGTGACTTGAATGTGCTAGGCACAATCTCGACGGTTAGTTCGACGGCCAACGAAGGTCTGATTGTCTTAGTGGCGGGTGGTAACCTCTCCATCGAAGCGGCTGGCGCAAGGCTGTTAACTCAGGCTGAACTTGCTCCAGGGCAGTTCCGCGTTCAAGAGGTCAATCGGCTTGGTTCGGCTGACTTCATTTTTAATGTGTTGCCTTACAACGGAGGGGAAGGCATAGATCCTCGAGCAACGTTTACTTCCACAGAGTTTGTTATTGCCGACGAAGGCGAGCTGTCTAAGCTTTCTCTCCAACTTGCAGATCCAAAGCTGCGTGAACGAACGGATGTTTTCCAAAGGGTCGTAATGCAGTTTGGCAATGTTGGGGAAGCTGGCTTCAATGTCTTCATACGCTACGCAGATGGGTTTGGACAAGAGTTTGATACGTTGGGGGATCTCGGTACAAGAAGTATTCTGAACGCAAGCAACGATTTGGCTCCTAATGAGCAAGCGATTGACGCACGGTTAGCTGGTTCTAATGCGGCTGCAATTCTTTCAAGAGCAATTGCGTTTCAGGACCAGTTCCTGTTTTCTAACCAGGTTCTGGCAACGCTAGGAGTCATACGTCGAGCAGACGACTTCTTCCTTTTTCAAAATGCATCCAGTCAGATTGTCGATGCCGCGATCGAGAACTTTGTTGTTGAAAATGTAAAGTCAAATGGCGCTGAAGTTGGATTCGCTGAACTGCCAAAAGATATCCCGGCAATAGCTCCGCCTCCAATCTTGGCTCCTCCAGAACCAATCTTTGTGGATTTCAATCCTGCACCCAACATCGAGTTTGAATTAACGACTCAGACGGAACGACGTTTTGAAGTTTCCGTGTATCGCGTGCCCTTTGATGATGAAAACGAAGATGGATATGCGGCAGATGGCGAATTGCCCACCAGCCTTGAAATCTTGAAATTACAGATTGTTGAGGATTCCAATTCCGAGGTATCGGACGATCTGAAAAACAGTGTTCGAGTCAAGAAGCAAACGTTATCCACGGGTTCAGGAAAACCCACTAACGAGCAGATTGAACAATTGAAGGCAGCATTTATCAATGATCCAGAAGTTGCCGCCGGTGCATATGCGATCATTGAAAAGGGGGCCGATGAGAAAGAATTAGTTCTCGAAGTATTCTCTGTGCGTGATCAAGTGGCCGAAGAGGAAGGGGACGATGAAACGATTCCTTTGATTCGTCAACGTCAACCAGCCAACGTCGAAGAGAATTCAGAGCAAGATTCTGTAGAGAACCAAGAAGTCAAAGTACCTTCAGAAGCTGACGGAGCAATTTTGATTCGTCGCAATCACGATTCACTTTCGAGTATCGGAATGCAAGCTTCATCGGGCTTCCTTGCCGGAGCCGTTTGGTTAGCCAGACGCAGACACGGCGATGGTAGTCGTTTGCTGGAGCAGATTGGCTCGCAAGCAGCGGCAAGTCCCGTCAAACTTAACCGTTCGGCGCGTCGGGCGCGTAAATTCGCCCAGACGCATCCTAATACAAATTCCTAAAGCCGTTTTAACTGTCCGAGATTGTACCTATGAGCCTTTGCCCAAATTGCAATAGCACAAATGATGATGATGCAGTGAACTGCAGTGCCTGCGGCGCGAGCCTGCAACCGCAGCAAGAAGATGTCTCTGCGACGGTAAACCAAGCAGATGTTGCGGCAACCGCTGAAGATGAAAATCGCATGACCATGCCTTTTCAAGAGTCGACTGCCGAATCATTGGATTTCGAAACCGACAGCATTGCTCAAGACGAGCCTGGCAAGAAGACGGTGACAACCCAAGACGGTATTGTGGTGACACCGTCAGGTACGATAGTGGCCCCGGACGATGCGACCAGTCGCGTGGATGAAACGATAGATGTCACCGACGGAACGCCGTTCTCCTTAGTTGATGAAATCGAAGGACTCGACGGTGACTCAATCGACAGCACCTTACAGGTTGACGAGCGAAGTTTGAGCTCCAGTGCTACGATTGATTTAGACCTTAGCGGCAAGAATGACGTCAGCGATAATCAAGCTACTATTCTTTTTGGAACAGAGGCTCCATCGCCCACCCCATCGGATCAAACCATCGTATTTGGATCAGAGGGAACTGACCAAGGAACGTTGGCCGTTGATGACTCCGGGACTGAAGGTCGCTTAAAACGAATGTGGGAGGGAGCAGTTGGTTCTAGCGCCAACCCGATGCACTCCTTAAGTGCCGTCAGCTTGCAGGCGTCCGATTCGATCTTCGAACGAGTTGCGACGCGCAAGGTCCTCGATGCTAATGCGCCCATGTCGGCAGATGCTGACTATAAAATTATCAATAAGCTGGGTGAAGGTGCGATGGGGATCGTCTTTACCGCCAGACAGTCGGCCGTCGATCGTTTGGTCGCCTTGAAGACAGCGAAACCGAATTTTCAGAAGAACGAAGACGCTCGGCGGCGGTTCTTGTACGAAGCGCAAATTACCGCCGACCTTGATCACTCGAACATCGTTCCAATTCACGAGTTGGGGGTCAGCGAAGATGGCATGTTGTTCTATTCGATGAAGATTGTCGAGGGAGATCAATGGAGTCGCGTGATCACGGAACGAACGCGGGAGCAGAATCTTGATATCTTCATGAAGGTAGCTGACGCAGTCGCTTTTGCTCACTCCAAAGGCATCATCCACCGAGATCTCAAGCCAGAGAACACGATGTTAGGCCGGTTCGGCGAAGTGTTCGTGACGGACTGGGGGACGGCAGTCAACCTCCGCAAGGATTCTTCGCTGATTGTTGGTTTGTCCAAAGCGGGCGAACGCCGTGTTACGCTGGAGAACGCTGAGAATTTCCGCGCGGGCGATTCGGTTGTCATCGTAAGTGATGATGAAGTATTCGAGCGAAACGAAGTAGGCGGTGTGAATGGACAAGAGTTGCTGCTGAGGAAGAAGCTGGCGCATGACTACAAACCAAGTCCAGGATTGCGTGTGACCAAAGCGATCAACATGGCTGGTACGCCTTGTTATATGGCACCGGAAATGGCCGGACACCAATTGAATCGACTGGGGCGTTGCAGCGACATTTATGTATTAGGCGGAATTCTGTTTGACATGGTAACAGGTCGCCCGCCGCACACCGGTCCGACCGTTACGCATTGTTTAAAAAATGCCCTGGAAAACGATCTTGAGCCACCGGAAAACGCCTCGGATGATGCGCTACTAAGAATTGCTTTGCGAGCGATGCAGACAGATCCTAAGGATCGCTATCGCAGTGTTGAGGAGATGCAGGATGCCGTCCGTCAGTATCGACGGCATGCGGAAAGTATTTCTTTGGCCGAACGTTCGCATGACTTATTGCAACATGCCAAAGTAACAGGTGACTACGAAACCTATTCACGAGCCATGTTCGGTTTTCGCGACGCGATAGAGTTGTGGCCCGAGAATGCGGTTGCTAAAACGGGTTTGCTTGAAGCTCGCCGGGAGTATGGCGAAACGGCCTATGGTAAGGGCGACTATGACTTAGTCTTGCAAACCGTCGATCGCAGCAACGAGGATGAAAACAAGCTTTATGAAAAAGCGGTCCTTGCCAAGCAGCGGCGCATTGATCGTGAATCGCGAATTAAAAAACTGCAACGAGCTGTGGCCGCGATTGTGCTGTTGGCAGTGTTTGGACTAACTGGCATGCTGATGTATGCCTTGAATGAGAAACGAATCGCCGAACAAGCACGCGCTGAAGCCGTAGTTGCTAAAGACAAAGAAGAAATAGCCAAACTTGAAGCTGTGAATAATGCCGCTTTAGCCAAGGAAGAAGCGGAGCGCGCTGACAAGGAAGCTGTGGAGGCCAAGAATGCCCGAATGCTTGCTGAACAGCGAGAGATGGATGCCTTAAGGGCTAAAGAGGAGGAACGCATCGCTAAGGAAATGGAGACAAATGCCAAGATTGCCGCAGAGCAAGCGCAGAAAACAGCCGAGAAAGAACGAAAAGCTGCAGTCGAGGCACGCGTTGCGGAAACTGCCGCAAAACGGGATGCCGAGCGGAAAGCGATCCAGATTCAGCTTGACGAATACAAGTCTTCGGTAGCTCTGTCACTTTCACAACTGAGCTCTTTCGACATCAAGTCAGCTCGAGATAACATCGCTCGATTGAAGAATGCGCCAGCAACGTTCGCTCAAGGAGCCCTACCGGCCTTCGACACCTGGGGTTGGCAGCGTATCAACTTGCTAAGCAACGCGGATTTACCTCAGATGGATTTGTCTGGAGAAACACTGGCTACCGCAGCAGCAGCGAATGCGGATGTCATCGCAATTGCAACCAGCGATGGCAAAGTCAGGATCCTAAAGCCAGCAACGGACGGGTTGCAACTATTGAAGGAGTTTGACGAACCTAATCTCAAGTCAGTCGCGATGGCCGTTTCGCCTGATGGAACTCAGTTGGTGTACGCCTACTCTACCAACGAAAAGAATGGGATGAAGTACTGGGACTTGCAGGCTGGCGAGCCCGTGGAAATTCAAGCCACCGGGAATCGCGTCTTCCACGGACTGTCATTTTCCAACGATGGCACGAGTTTGATCGCCGGTATCAATGCCGGAATTTGGGTCTGGAACGTAGCCCCCAACTGGCATACACAATCGAAACCCACGAAGGTGCTCGAGGAAGTTCGCGGTAGACTGGTTAGTATACAACCGATCGGCGACACGAAATTTCTACTGACGACAATTTTTCCAGACAATCCGCCGCTGCGCATTGTCGATATCGCAAGTGGAACGAATGATCCCATTGTTTTGCCAGATAGCATTAAAGGTTTAGTTCGCAGCGCGTGGCTAACCGTTGATGGAAAGGAATTGGCTGTTGGTCTTACCGACAATAGACTTTTTGTCGGTGCGTTCGACGCCAACAAACTGACCATGAACAATGAAATCGTGTTGGACAATAAGCATGCTGCCGACGTAACGACAATGTTACAAGATCAATCGGGGCGATTGATCTCTTCCAGTGATGCCGAGCCGGTTTTACAGATTTGGAAAAAGTCTGATGGGCAGTGGCTGCCGGAAACAAATTTGGCTGGATTGCCAACGAATCTCAAAGGAGTGGCCGCGTTAAAAAATGGCACGGTCGTAGGAGTTGATTCTCAAGCAGACTGTCTTGTTTGGGATATCGATCGTCAGATACAGCGTGCCCGCATGGAACGCACGATGGGGCAAGATCGAGCGCTCTACAGCAAACCAGTGCAACACGTGGCGGCTGGAAGCTTTGACGGTCAAGCGTTAGCTATTGATTCCAACGGTGTCGTGGATCTATGGAACCTACGCAACGGGGCCACCAAACTGCTGGACCAAGAACGATTCAGCTATATCGGTCATACTCCGGGCGCTACGTTGGTCGATTCTGCAGTAGGCGCCGAACAGAAATACCTCGTTACTGCAGCAAGCTTAAAGAATGCTGATCGAAATTACTTAACGGACCCTAACGCGGTCTGGGAGTTTTGTTTATGGGATATGGATTCGGCTGCCATGTTACGTCGCTGGACCCAATCTACTTCGTCGAAAGCTGGTGACCAACAAGCAGGCTTAGTTGAACCAAGGATTTCGCTATTGGACCATGGACGAAAAGCGTTGTTTGCCTCTGATTCCAGTACGCGAATTATCGATCTCGCAACCGGCGAGGAAGTTTTTCGCAGGGATAGTTTTGGGACTTTCTTTGCCGTCACCAATCCTGCCGACGATTCGGTAGTTCTCTTGGTCAGGCGATCAGGGGCGGTGCGCATCCTTGATCTCGATAATGTATCTCAGTGGGACTCGCAAAAACTTGCTGACGACGGTTTGCGATTCTTTGGTGACACACCCATGAATGCCGTATGGACCGAAGATGGCAAACGTTTTTATGTGGTCTATGCAAGTGGCAATGTGGCTAAAGTCGATTATGGCCAGGGACAAATTTCACTGGCCTGGAACTCTACCAGCTTAACCAAGAACGCGAAGCTATGGAGCGACGTGTTGTCGCCGTTTGCGGGGCGAGTGCGATCGCATGCGGATATGGATGTTTCCGTGGTAACTCGAGGCAATGCCGACCGACTGCAGGTTGCAATCCGAGGTGGTACCAAAGATCGCCAAACCAAGCACTGGGAAATTGAATTCGATGCAGCAAGCCCCGAACCACGCGTTGCAACCAATGAAACACTCGGCGGTTCACGATGGTTGAAACAAGCGTCGGATGGCAAAACCGTTTTGGTCGACCAATTGCACGATCAATTGGAGATCGATACGCGACGACTTAAAAACTTGCACCAAGTCGATCAGCAAATTTTTGTCTCCAGTCGCACGACGCAAACTTATGCGATCTCGCAAGGGTCAACCGAAGTGCAAGGCTACGGACGAACCCCAGTTGTTTCGGCGACTGGGGATCGAACTGGCCGAAAATTGTACGCACTCATGAGCGACAGTTCGATGTGGAAATTCGAGCTTGACTCAGAAGACAAACCAACTTGGACCAAGCTTTCTATTGCTGTTGAAAACGCGTCCAAGTTGGCCTTATCGTCCGACGGTAGCCGACTTGCGATTTCCAGTGGCGACTCAATTTCAATTTGGGACGCTGATGCTGGGCAAGTAGTCAAGAAGCTAGACAACGTGGGGGCATTCGCTTGGAATCCATTGAGTCCCACCGAGTTTGTGGTTAGTGACTTGCAAGGGAACTTGCGTGTGTTCCATGACGATTTTGAAGAAGAGAAATCATTGCAGCATCCGCTTGGCGAAGGTGAATCCATCTTGAGCGTACAGTTTTTCCGAGAAACGTGGGCTGGTGAAGCGGTCAATCCTAGACGTCATATTTTGGTGCACTCGCGGAATCAAGCCCAAGATTTTGTGACGCTGCATCCTGTAGATCCGAAACCAGAGGCGATGGCTGGGAAGCTCGCGGACTTGCAACAAGCTCCTGCGATCGATGATAATGATCAAATGGTGAGAGTAGAGCTTGTCGCGCCAGCAAGTGTCGTATCTGTTTCGCCAGCCGAAGGGATCTTTGCGACCGGAACCAGTAATGGAACTGTCAGTGTCTGGTATTGTATGCCGACCTGGGGTGGGCCGCGACAACTATTTGACTTGGAAGGACATCGTGGAGCGGAGATTACGACGATGGACTTCACTGCGGATGGGAAAACACTCATCACCGCAGATACCAAGAATCGCCTCTATGCTTGGCTGTCCAAAGATCCTCAGGGTGAACATTGATCACTATGATTTATCGAAGTTTGCAATGGATGTTTAGGCGAAGCCGACTTGCTTTTGTTGCTATGATCTCGATAACCGTTTGGTCGCAGTGCATGGAATTGCGAGCGGCCGAGGTTGCGCGATATCAAGGGACTTGGAATAGCCAAAGTACAGGGCATTCAGGCCCCATGCGAGCGGCACTGCGCCCGCAACGCGATGGCAGTTACGATGCTGTTTTCGTTGGGCGTTTTGCGAAGGTGATTCCGTTTGCTTACCGCGCTACACTGCAGCCCGCTGGCGATGGAGGCTACTATGCAAACAAGCAACTTGGGCCACTTTTGGGCGAATATCGGATGCAAGCGGCAGTCACTGGTGGTAGTTTCAATGCAAATTTCCAAGCCGCTGGTGATAGTGGGACGTTTAACATGCGGCGCAAACGTTGAAGTCACATGGCTTGCTCGCACCGGTCTGCAGATCGGCTGACTATCGATTCGAGGAGCTTGCTCCTGATGGACTGCTAACTGGCCGATAGCTCACGTAGTTGCTTGTTGTGCCCGAGCGATGGTTGCGATGGGCCATCGCAAGTAGATTGGTTCGAGCTTCTTGGAAATCAAGCATGACGACTTTTAAGCTAACCGGTAGCGACGCGGCGGGCTTTTGATATTGGGTGCCAAAGACCCATTCTTCCAGCCAGTTATCGGAGATTGCAGGCTTTACCAAGTTCAACGCCGATCCGATTTGGTGCAATGGAGTTGGATTGGCACGACGTTGGATTTCTTTTGCATATTGGTTCGCTTCCTGACGCAGTTGGATATGTTGCCGCGCAAATTCCAAAGCGTACTGAGCAGCGTCTTCGTCGCCTGATTGATACAGCGCCAAATGGAAGCGTTTTCCAATTAGCAGTTGGTCCGCTTTGGATGCCAGTGGTTCTCGAGTTGTGCCATACGCATAGGCCCGCACTTCCAGGAGGTCTGCTTGCCAAGTCATCGGGACTTCTAAAAGCAGCGTAAAACGACGTGCTCCTTCGATCGATTGTTGCGGGTTCGAGCGTAGTTTGAAGAATACGCCCGTTCGCCGATCAAGCGTGCCGGCAGCGGTCAGGACTTGGCGGGCTGCGATCTCGTTCTGCTCGACCGTTTCATGTGTTGCATCGTTGAAGCCTGCGTGTCCATCCGCTTTGGCGAACACCGGGTAGAAGCCACTGGCGTTGAGGGCTGCTTGGCGTTCCTGGGTGTAACTGCGGGTCACTCGAATCGCGCCGTCAATGTGGCTGTACATTTCTGTGCGGGGCGAATAGTCCGCAATTTGGACGTCTTCATGTTGAGTTCTTGCCTCCACGACAATCTCGCTGAGTGTGCCGTGGAAGGTTGGAGTGACCAAGGTCGACACGTCAAAGCTGACTTCGATGAATCGGCTATTGGGCAATTGCGAGCTGGCGTGTTGTTCCCTAACGGCTAGCGCCGGCACAATTGCTGGGACATCGAAATCGATGCCCGATGTGAAGCTCAAAAAGATATAAGTGATTGCAGTTAAGACTTCCATGGCAGTCCCCCATCCATGTACGACGTAAGGCTTTAGGCCTACCAGAGGTTACCTGCGAGACGCAGTCCTCTTACATCGCGAGTTGAAAATCCCTGCATTCCTTTCGCAGTGAGAATTGCGAAAGAACTTTCCGTCATGGATTGGAGAAGCGATTGCAGCCCCCGCTGAATCGACTTGCTTCTCGTGCAAGGTATTCTACGTCGAAGCGGTTAGTCAGATCAGTAAATTTTTTTCGCGGCGTTTTGATCGAACGCAGAGTTTGCGCAGTCGAGCCATCTTTACCTGCCGCGGGGACTGCTGCTTTCCTAGCTTGCGCAATTCAACAAGTTGAACGACAACCTTCGCCGAAGAACCCAACTGTCCAAAACGCGGAGCGGTTCCGTTGCGGAGGAACTCTCATGTCGCCTTGGACTGTGTCGAAGTCAGCGGAATGCTAAGGTTTGGTGCCGATAACCGCAATCGCCAGGTCTCGCAGTTGCTTGGCGTCCACGGTGCCAGGCGCCTCGGTCATCATGTCGGTCGCGCGCTGAGTCTTTGGAAACGCGATTACGTCGCGGATGTTGTCCAGATGGTTGAACAGCATGACCAGCCGGTCGATTCCCAACGCGATACCTCCGTGTGGAGGGGCACCGAATTGCAAAGCGTCCAGCAAGAAACCAAATCGGTCTTTGGCAATCTCTGGTGTAATTCCCAGCAAACCAAAAATTTTCTGTTGCAGTGCGTTGTCATGAATTCGGATCGTGCCACCACCGGCTTCATAGCCATTGATAACCAAATCGTAGGCAACGGCACGAGCTGCTTTTGGATCGGAGTCCAGCAGCGCGACGTCTTGCGGCCGAGGAGCGGTGAAAGGATGGTGCATTGCGACGTAGCGTTTTTCTTCTTCGTCAAAATCAAACATCGGAAATTCGACGATCCAAGAAAAGTGCATCTGTTTTGGCTCGTACATCTTTAGCTCCGCGCCCAAACGACGTCGCAATCCATAGAGACCTTTGCAGGTGACGGACCATTGATCGGCAACGATCAACATGAGGTCTCCCGGTTGGGCATCAAAGGCGGATTTAATCGCGGCGAGTACTTCGGGTTCAATATTCTTAGCGATTGGAGACCACAGTGAACCATCAGCTTCTACTCGGAACCAAGCCAATCCTTTAGCGCCGAAATCATGCTGCACAAACTCTGTTAGCTCGTCGAGTCGCTTGCGAGAGAACTCTTCGGCACGTCCGTCCACTTTGATACCACGTACATGGCCACCGTTATCGAGCGCTCCTCGGAAGACACGGAAAGCGGTTGGCTGGACAGCGGGTCCAAGGTCGACGATTTCCATACCAAAGCGGAGGTCGGGCGCGTCGTGACCGAAACGTCGCATGGCTTCATCATACGTCAATCGTGGCAGCGGCAGCGTCAATTCGATGTTCAGGAATTCTTTGGCTAGTTTGACCATCAGCCCCTCGATCATGCCGATGATATCTTCGTTATCGATGAAGCTCATTTCGACATCCAACTGCGTAAACTCTGGTTGGCGATCAGCGCGCAAATCTTCGTCGCGGAAGCATCGGGCAACTTGCACGTAACGATCGTAGCCAGCGACCATCATGATCTGCTTGTACAACTGCGGAGATTGCGGCAGTGCGTAGAAGTGATTTCGGTGGACACGGCTGGGAACTAGGTAATCGCGAGCACCTTCAGGCGTACTGCGACCTAGAATCGGGGTCTCGACATCGATGAAGCTGTTCTCTTCGAAGTAGTCACGCATCGACTTGATGATCCGGCTGCGATTGATCAGCGTTTCTTGCATCTGAGTGCGTCGTAGATCCAAGTAGCGATACTTCAGCCGTAAATCTTCGCCGGGCAGTTCCGTTTGGTTAGGCACAAAGGGGGGCGTGGCCGACGCGTTCAGCAGCTTAATCGACTCGGCACGGATCTCAATTTCCCCGGTGGCTAGTTTGGAATTGGTCTTGCCTTCCAAGCGTTCAGCAACCGTACCGGTGATTTGAACCACGTCTTCGTTCCGCAGTTTTTTGGCCTCGCCGACGCAGTTGGGGCCGCTTTCGGGCGCGGCAACCACTTGAGTGATCCCGTATCGGTCGCGAAGATCCAGGAAAACTGCGCCTCCATGATCGCGGCTGGTATCAACCCAACCGCACAGGGTCACGCGTTGACCGATATGAGAGGATCGAAGTTCGCCGCACGTATGGCTGCGCATCATAGTTGTTAAGTTCCTGGAAACTGAATTTGAAGCTGCGGTTGGATTTCGTAATCCAACCGGAAAAACGGCAGATTCTAAGGTCCGGCGGTAAAAATGGCTACGCCCAATCCTCAGTAACACGAAACCGCATCCACCGGCCGACCGCTTGACCAGAGCCCGGCCATGGATAACTTGAAAGGGCAAGTCGGGGCTCCCCACCGCCGCGAGTTTGCTTTCGTTAGCCCCTCGGCGGTTCGACCTCTCCTATTTCACTTGGAATTAAACATGAAATCAGCCCTGACGATCAGTGCGGTGGAGCAAGCGCATGGAGGCCCTTTCGTTCTCTGGGATACCTTCCCTAACGCCTGCGAACTGGCAAAACGGATTGGCTTTGATGGTGTGGAAGTCTTTGCCGGTGGCCCTGACTACTTTCGTCAACCAACTTTCCAGGCGACTTTGGACGCGTATGGACTGGAATTGGCGGCGGCAGGGACGGGAGCCGGTTGGGTCGTGCATCGTCTATCACTGTCCGACGCCGATGGTGCAAAGCGTTTGGCGGCTGTGGATTTTGTGAAGTCGATCATCGAAGCAGTGGCGCCTTGGTCGACGCGAGTGATCATTGGATCGATGCAAGGAAAAGCCGAACTTGCCGACGATATTCGAGATTATCGCAAGCGTTTGGCGGACTCGCTGCAAGGACTCGCGGAGTTCGCTGCTCAGCATCAGACCGAGTTGTTAATCGAACCGCTGAATCGCTACGAAACCAACTTGATCAACACCGTGGCCGATGGATTGCAGTTGATTAGCCAAGTGGGGATGTCCAACTTTCGCTTATTGTGCGATGTATTTCATATGAACATCGAAGAGGCTTCGATCAGTAAATCAATGAGCATTGCGGGAGGGCATTTAGGGCATGTTCACTTTGCTGATTCGAATCGATGGGCTGTTGGTTTTGGGCACATTGATTACCCTTCCATTATTCAAGCACTGAAAGAAATTGGCTATGCTGGGTATTTGTCTGCGGAGGTATTTTCCAAGCCGGAGGCAGAAACTGCGGCTCGGCAGACGATGCTTGCCTTTGAATCGCTTTGCGGAAATCGAACTCGAGATTCCCTGACCGGTTGATTCCTTGAGTCGCGGTAACGATTGAATGGGCTGCCTTGTCATACTTTTGAATTCTTAAATAACGAGACGATCGCTTCATTATGTTGCTTCAGCAATTGATCCATCCGGAGATACTGTCGGTTCTAGCGGCAGCAGGCCATCATGGTTTGATCTTGATCGCGGATGGGAATTACCCGGCATCCAGTAAGCGAGGGCCGTCGGCTCGAGTTGTGAGCATGAATTTGTCGCCGGGGGTGATCACTTGCAATCAAGCCTTGCAGGCGGTTTTGTCTGCTGTACCAATCGAAGCAGCCTATACGATGCAGACCGAAGCCTCTGGCCCTTATGCTCTGGACGGAGATCCGCCGGTCTGGACGGATTATCGCCAGTCCCTGGCTGCGATCGGGTCAAAGGTCAAGTTGGAGCCGTTGGATAAATGGGAATTCTATAAGCATGTGGCCACTCCCGACCACGTGTTAACGATCCAAACCGCTGATCAGCAGCGGTATGCCAATATCCTGCTGGCCATTGGTGTTCGGATGTAGTGGCCGCAGATTCTGTGGAAAGTGGCAATGAGGCGGGTACGAGAATCCTGTTGTCTTGGCGGGCTAAGCTGCGGTCGCACAGGAACAATTGCCGCACCGACTATTGCCGACGAGGCGAAACCCTTGTCAAAAGGCCAACTTGCGGGTAGTTTCAAGGGTTTCCGATCGCCACCCCTCTCACCTGCCCTGAAACCCAGCTTATGATCGCAATGGACCGCACTCAAACGCTTCCCGACGAGCAACGAGTGGTGATTACATCGATCGGATTAACATCTCCCAACGGATCTAGCCTGGAGGCGTATCGCGAAAAGTTGCTGGCCGGAGTGAGCGGCGTTCGCGATTATGAAATCCGCTATGTTGGCAAGACATTAGCCGGTGTGTGTGAGTTTGAAGCGACGCGGTATCAGTCGAAAAAAGATATTCGTCGTGGAACGCGAGCTGGCGCGGTTGGGATTTATGCTTCTGCCGAAGCGATTGCTCGAAGTGGTCTTGATTGGGCGAACGTCGATAAATCTCGAGTCGGTATCTATGTTGGAGTTACCGAGCATGGAAACGTCGAGACGGAAAACGAAATTTATAACATCAAAGGATTCGACTACGATACGCAGTTTTGGTCACACCATCACAACCCTAGAACGGTGGCGAACAATCCGGCGGGCGAAATCGCTTTGAATCTCGGCATCACCGGGCCTCACTACACGATCGGAGCGGCTTGTGCGGCGGGCAACGCGGGAATTATCCAAGGCGTGCAGATGCTGAGGTTGCAAGAATGTGATTTGGCCTTGGCTGGCGGTGTTTCCGAGAGCATTCATACCTTTGGAATTTTCGCGTCCTTCAAGAGCCAAGGGGCGCTGGCCACGCATGCCGATCCTGCAAAGGCTTCTCGCCCGTTTGACGTAGATCGCAACGGCATCGTCGTCTCCGAAGGTGCCTGCATGTATGTTTTGGAGCGACTGTCGGATGCGAAAGCACGGAACGCGGAAATTATCGCGGAGATTGTTTCTTATGCGATCAATACCGATGCCACCGATTTTGTTTTGCCCAATCCAGAACGTCAGGCACAGTGTGTGCAGTTAGCGTTACAACGCGGCGGCCTGAGTCCCGAGCAGATTGATATTGTCAGTACGCATGCGACCGGCACCACCAGTGGTGACGCCCAGGAAACGATCGCTTTGCGAAAAGTGTTCGCGCCCGATGGGCCAACCAACTTTAACAATACGAAAAGCTTCATCGGGCACACGATGGGAGCTGCTGGCGCTTTGGAATTGGCTGGCAATATCCCCTCGTTTCGCGATCGAGTGTGCCACGCTACCATCAACGTCGACAACTTAGATCCCGAGTGCGCGATCGAAGGATTGGTTTTGAATCAACCGAAAGAGCTGGAACGAGTCGATTATATCCTCAACAATTCCTTTGGAATGTTAGGCATCAATTCCGTGTTGATCGTTCGGCGTTTTTCGTAATACTTTGTTTTTGTTTGCAAATTTGAAATCAGGAAACTAACTCAATGAGTCCCGCTGAAATCCGCGAAGAAATTGTCGATATCCTTAGCGATATTGCACCGGATGAAGATCTAACCACGCTGAATGATGAACAAAGCTTCCGCGAGCAGATGGAGCTGGACAGCATGGACTTTTTGGACATCGTGATGGAATTGCGTAAACGCCATCGAGTTCAAATTCCAGAAGACGAATATAAAAACTTGGCGAGCATGAAATCGACGGTCGAATATCTCGAACCGAAGATGCGCGACATTGTCAAAGCGTAGCGACTTGTCTCTAGCGATTTACTGGTTTGGTTAACCGTTGATTTGCAATCGATACATTTGACAGCGTCAACGGTTCGAGACCTAAACATTTCTCCCGATAAAGCGCAATTGCACGGATGGCGTGACCACGCGGGCCAATCGGCCACTTGTGTTCGCGGCGGTCATAAATCTTGCTGACAAGAAATTCGACCGCGGCATCGACTCTCCGCGATTTCAGCTCTTGTGCAGTACTGGAATAAATGAGCCATTCCAGAATATGGCCTGTGGTTTGAACCTTTCGTTCATCATTATTCTCCATGCCCCGCGACTCAAACCAATTGGTACTGAACGACCCGTCGGGGTTTTGCAGCGTCCAAGCGTATTCCCTGTAGTCGCGTAGATACTTTTCGGCGACTGCGAACTTTCCATTGATTGGCTGATTTTCTTCTTTGCGTTGCTGAACAGCAAAATGGATTCCCATCAAGCGATGAGTGCCACCACAAGCTGCACCATTGATTGGCTGCGCTAATTCCTCGGAAAGCAACCGCTCGACATTCCATGTCTGGCGATCGCTGGAACGCCAATTTTGTTGAGTTCCCAAGTAGTAACTAAGACCGATCAGCTTAAAAGTCAGTTCAGTGCGAGGACGGCAGGTCGCCATCTCGTACTGGACTAGGTTTGCGACCGAATACTTCTTACCGTTGACGTGCAACGGGTACTGCGAAGACACGCCAGACTGCGCTAAAATGGCCAGGAATTGTCCCTCGTGTCCTTGCACGCCTCCTCCGACATTAGGGCGGAAGGAGTTTCCTACTGGCGAGAAGATGGTTTGTGTTTTGCAAATGCGGTTTGCACACATCCAAGCGATGGCGTTGACTCGTTGGTTGTTATAGATCAATTCCGCATCAGCACCAAAGGGCAGAAGCGCGTGCATCACAGCCCACGGGCTACGCTCGCTGGCCGATTCAGGGTTCAGCAAATAATATTCGAGCGTCTCGGTAGCCCGTTTCGCCTTCAATTCAACGACTGGGTCCACCATTAGCTTCGGAGGTGGCTTTGGTACAGATACCAAACCAAGATCTGGCGAAACCGGCTTAATCGAAGCTTTCGCTGGCTCCTGTTTGGCAGGACTGCTGGACGCGATGTTGGATGGCAACGGACCATCCTCGGCGATAGGCTCAATTACGATTGGCTTGGGGCGGCGTAATGTGGGCCTTGAGACAACATCCGCCTTCAGTGCATCGCTTTGTTCTGGAGCACTTGCAGGCATTGAAGTCGCATCCGCAGCTTCATTGTCATCTCGATCGCGCTGGGCAAGCTTCGATGGCGCTGGTTCTTTCGGGAGCAGCGGGAGAGCATCCTCCTCAGGCTGTGCATCGTTAGTTGCTGCGTCATCTTGCGCCAAAGCGTAATCACCCTCAGCATCCGACATGAGCGGGAAATCTTCGACGGGGTAATCGATTGGATTGTCGAGCAGTTCCGCGATCAGGACCGTATCGACGATCTCCTCCATCAGTTCTGGACCACCTTCCAGTGAGAGGGCAGCTTCGCGGTCGGCTGATTTTTGACCAGTCCCGTCGTTCACGAATGCTGGATTATCCGTGTCCTCGCCCATCACAATGACCGTCGATGATCGCTTCGCGTTGTTGGTTGTCGCGGTCGGTTTGCCCACAGCACTTTGATGAAGCCGCTCGTACTCAGCATGCAACAGCGAAGTTTCCCGATCCAATTTGGACTGTGGCCCGGAGGGGTTCTGTGCAATGGTTGTCGCTGGGGGCGCAGATTGAGGTTTCTGTTGAGTGGAATCGCTTGGTGGGGCCGCTGGATCAAAGATGATGAAGTCGATAGATCCAGATGATGCAGCTTCGTCCGCTTTCCCTCGAATCACTTGCTTCTTTTCACCACTGGGCGCAGAGCTATTGCTGCTTGAAGTCGATTCTTGACTGTTGGCGGAAGCACTTCGCAGTGGATTGGCAGCCGACGCGTTCGGCTCTTTGCCTTCTCCGCTCGCTTTTTCATCAGCGAACATCATTCCTTGCAGAAGGATGGCTGCTGCAATGGACGAAACCTGGGCTAGGGTTCGTACGGTTGAATGCATAGCGAACTTCATTGATGACGTAATCTTTTTCAATGGCTAGCGGTATTCTCGCAGCGGGCTGGTGGAGAACAGGAACTATGGATGGTGGGGTTAGTATCGACCACAAATAATGAACACTGAAGCTACACTACTGCAGGATATAAAAATGATCGACGAGGAAGGGGGGGGCTATCAATAAAAAGGAATCCAGCCAGCAGCCCGATCTGCTAGGGATGGTGGCTCATCTTCGGTGATTTCACCCGCCAAGTAGCCTTTCCATTTTGCGACATTGCCGCCGTAGTTCATGCCAGTCGCCTTTGCTAAAGCCTGTGTCGCCTCATACTGCAAAGCGGGTGAACGTTCTTGCAAGACAGCCGCCAGCATGCCTTTTGCTTCTGGTGTATTAAAGTTGCCTAACGCCCGCACTGCTTCTTTTTGAACGCCATCTTCATCGGGATCCTTCAAGAGCTTTTGCAGCGTGGGATAGGCGGCTGCTGGTTCTTGTTTGCCAATTGCTTGGCAGACGGCCATACGAACTTTTTTACTTTCATCGGCTGCCGCCGCTTGGAGCAGTTCTGCTGCGCGATCTGATCGTACACTTCCAAGTGCCAAGGCTGCTTCGCGCCGCATTTCCGGGCTTGGATCGTGTTGCAGTATGGCGTCCAAATGAACAAGCCATTTGGATTGTTCATCGCTGGGCATGCTGACCAACTGCTTCTTTAGCAGACGCAGTTCTTCGATTCGTTCATAGTACGTTGGGCCGAGGGCCACGTCTTTGGCCCACTCTCGCTGATAATAGGGATTCATCTTTTTCAGCGCAAAGGTAGGGCCATCCAGGCAGCCCACGACGCTGGATAAAAGCATAAGTAGCGATAGTTGTTTCACGTAATGCTTGCGCATGGAGCGATCGTAGTCGACAGGAGGAAAACTAAGTCCAGCGGAACCTATCAAACTTGTTCGAACCAATGCCAGATAGATATCGAGAAGAAATTCATAGAATCGGCCGGAATAGGCAATCCAAAGAGTTCAAAGACACAAACCAAGTAATTCAAAAAACCTAGTGAATCTAGGCAATCCGGACGATAGCTCCGGATCGCCAGAAGATCGCTTTCGCGTTTTCGCCTAAACACCCTTGCCCTAGTTTCGACTGCCGCTGAGGTTTGTTAGACTAAGGGTTGGTACTTTTTCTCTAAAGTTCCTTCCCACCTATCCGTCAACAAAGGTTTTCCGATGAGACCGTTTGCCAGCCTAGTCCCGTTTTGCATCGCCTTGATATACGCTCCTATTTGTTGTGCGCAGACTACCTCCAAGACAAGCGTATCCATTGTCGGAGAAGATTTTCATATCAATGGCAAGCCGACATATCCAGGCCGACAATGGAATGGCCATCGCATCGAAGGCCTGCTCCTCAATTCGCGAATGGTGCAAGGCATCTTTGATGACTTGAATCCTGAAACGGCCAAACAGTGGGCCTATCCTGACACTGGGCGTTGGGATGCAGAACGCAACGTCACGGAGTTCATAGCCGCGATGCCACAGTGGCGAGCCCACGGTTTGTTGGCGTTTACCATCAACTTTCAAGGTGGTTCGCCGGAGGGTTACTCCAAGTCGCAGCCGTGGATCACTGGAGCGTTTGAAAATGACGGAACACTGCGTCCTGCGTTTGCCGAACGGATGGCGCGAATCCTGAATGCAGCCGACGAATTGGGGATGGTCGCGATCGTAGGCTACTTCTACTTCGGCCAAGACCAAAACTTGGAGAACGAGGCGGCGGTGGTGCGTGCCACCGAGGAAGCAACTCAGTGGCTGCTAAAAGGCGGCTGGCGTAATGTGCTGGTGGAAGTAAACAATGAGACCGATGTTGCCGCCTACGACCATGAGATTCTCAAGCCGGCTCGTATTCATGAGTTGATCGAGTTGGTACGCACCATTACGCACGATGGACGCCGCTTGTTGGTCGGTACCAGCTACGGTGGTGGTACCATACCGAAGCCCAACGTAGTGAAGTCATCTGATTTTCTGTTATTGCATGGTAACGGAGTCAAAGATCCTGCTCGGACTGTCGAAATGGTCCAGCAAACGCGGGGTGTAGAGGGCTACCGGACGATGCCTATTTTGTTCAACGAAGACGATCATGAAAACTTTGATCGAGCCCAGAATAATTTTTCGGCAGCGATCTCGCAACATGTTTCGTGGGGCTGGTTTGATTATCGTCGTAAAGGAGAATCGAAAGAGGACGGCTACCAGTCACCGCCTGTCGACTGGGGGATCCATTCGGAACGAAAGAGGGCCTTCTTCGATTACCTAGGCCAGATTACGGGCGAATCTCCAAAGTAGTACTCAATGCCGCACGTTGCATTCGTTCCATTCACGGGCCTTCGTGTCGCAGATCAGCGGATGTTTGACATTGGAATGAGCTTACCTGGTTTGCGAAGCAGATCGGAGGCACTACAGGAACTACCCGCACTAGGTTTGTTGACACTCGCAGGAATGTTAGATTCACAGTGGTCCTGTTCGTATCATCCCTCTGCCGTTTCGGGGGATCTTGTTCATGAAGTTGTATCTTCGCAGCCTGATTTAGTTGCGGTAAGTGCTCTTACTGCATCCATTGAAGAGGCCTACGCCTTTTGCGAGAGTTTGAAGAATCAAGGAATAAAGACTGTCGTGGGCGGTCTCCATGCTACATCGCTACCTGATGAAGTACTTCGCCATTCAACTTCAGTATGTGTTGGGGATGGTGAGTCGAGTTGGCCTGAAATTTTAAGAGATGCTGCTAGCGGCACCTTGAAGCCGGTTTATCGTGCGAGTAAAGCATTCGATTTCTCTTCTTCACCGCAGCCAAACCTAAAGTTAATCAATCCTGCAAAGATTCCTCGGTGGACGGTCCAGACCCAACGAGGCTGCCCTTGGGCTTGCGAGTTTTGCGGAGCGAGTCGCCTACTTGGCCCTCCCAGATTCAAGCCGTTGGAAAACATCTGCAATGAAATTGCCCAGATCAAGCAGCTTGACCCAACGCCTTGGGTTGAGCTCGCCGACGACAATACCTTTGCAGACCGCAAAGTTTCCTATGAATTGTTGCGGCGAATTAAAGACTTCAAAATACGATTTTTTACTGAGAGTGATTGGCGGATTGGCGAAGATGCGGAATTACTGCGTCTCCTTGCCGAAGCTGGTTGCGTGCAAGTGCTCGTTGGATTCGAATCGCTTGCACTGAATTACCATGGCATGGGAAAAAAAGCATCGGATTTTTCTAGGATGCTGGAAGCGGTAGACGCAATTCAAGACGCGGGGATCGTGGTCAATGGATGCTTTATCTTGGGAGCAGATGGTGAGAGTCCTGCCACCATCGATTCGCTCGTGGAATTTATCGACTCGAGTAGTTTGGCTGAAATACAGCTTACGCTGCAGACTCCTTTTCCGGGCACCAGCCTGTATCGCAAATTGGAGCGAGACGGACGGTTACTTGGGCGGTCGTGGAATCATTACAATTTATTTGACGTTGTTTATCAACCTATTGGGATGACCGTAAGCGAATTAGAAGATAGATTCCGCGATGTTGTTTCAAATGTCTTCAGCCCTTCCTGTTCTCGCAGACGAACGGAGAAACGCAAAAAAATCTGGAGGCAACACCCAAGTTTTAGGCACCGGTATCAATGATAACTCCCCAGACCGTCTTAAAGTTCTTGGTGTTCCATTCGCCATCTCATGTTGCGGTTATGCAAAGTCGTCACGCCACATGGTTGGGCATGATGATGGTTCTTGTCGCGGGCATAGCCAGGGAATACGATGGCGAATATTTGATTGCAGAGCCATGGCACTTGGTTCTTCCTCTCCTTGCGTCGGTCTTGGGCGCAACTGTTCTATTTTTATTACTGGGAATTGCTGCGCTATCGCGAGGGGTGAAACCAGCCTTAATTGCCCACTCGTACCGCTGTGTCCTGAACGCCTACTGGATGACAGCTCCCCTCGCTTTGCTTTACGCTATTCCAGTCGAGAGACTTTTCGAGGCACCCGAAGCTACTTGGTTGAACCTCTACTTCTTGGCTGCTGTTTCGCTTATGCGTGTCCTCTTGATCACCCACTCAATCAAACTTATTTTTGGAATCGGGTTTTCCGAAGCATTGATGCCTGTCATGGTTTTCAGCCTGGGGCTTGGTTACCTCGCACTGGTTTTTATTCCCACTCCGATTTTTATGATCATGGGAGGTGTCCGAATAACTGAAAGTGAGCAAATTATCGTGCAAGCTAAGCTACTCATTCAGGTTGCCGGCGTTTTGACAGCCCCAATTTGGATCATCGGCTACTTGATTGTGTTGCTGCGCAAGAGTCCTTGGAAATTCCAGATGTTTGACCAGGATGTTGGTCACTTATCCGTCAGCAATAGCACTTGGATTTGTGTCGGAACGTGCTTTCTCGCATTTCTACCAGCGCTCATGTTTACGCAAGCGGAGCAAAAGAACCGATGGCGATTCGAGAAGTTTTTGCAAGACCAGGATTATGAAGAGCTCGGGCGTCTCAGCCATCAAATTTCGCTGGCTGACCTTCCGCCTGGCTGGGTGCCTCCACCGCAGATTGGTTACAAGTTAGATGAATCGGATGCTATACAAACTGTGATATCCGCGCTTAAAAGCAATCCGTCCGATTGGTTACGGTTACAGTATTTAGATAAAGTGGAACGATATGCACATGGTCTCAATTTCCGACGGTCATCAAGATCTCTACTTGATCTTACCGACGAACAGTTGGAAGTGTTTGTAGAAGTGATTGAGTACCTTGAAAATCCCACATCGATCGCAACAAGTCTCTCGGACACGATCGACGCCGACTTGTTTGATCGCGGTGACAAAATAACGGAGAAGCGAAGAGAGTTGCTTGAAAGAATCCGTCAGCATGTACCTGAAAGACAAGCTGAGGCAGAAGCAATAGATGAAATGGAAATTGCTCCGCCGACAAACTGAGTATAGCTTGGCCGGTATCCAGCAGCATCGGCACTTCCCTTGACAACTTGTAGCACATTACACGATTGCAGATTTCCAAACAGATGAATAAACCTATCTCCCCAGTGCACTTAGCGGTTGACCTTGGAGCGTCCAGTGGTCGTGTGTTAGCGATCGCCTGCGATGACAACAAATTGACATTCGATACGTTGCATCGTTTCGATAACTCAGCCATCGATCTTGGTGGCAGCCTGTACTGGAATCACTTGTCGCTCTGTCGCGAAATCCAAAACGGTATGCGCATCGCATCTGCTAAATTCGGCTCTGCCATCCGCAGTATCGGAGTTGATACCTGGGGCGTCGACTATGTCTTGCTCGACAAACAAAAAATGCCACTCGGGCCAGGCTATTGCTATCGAGATCCCCGCAATGCCAATGCTATGGAACAAGCCTTCGCTCGACTTTCCAAAGAAGAAATCTTTGCAGAGTCGGGCATCCAGTTTATGCAAATCAATACGCTATACCAGATGTTTGCTCAACGTCTGTTGCAACCCCGCGTCCTGGATTGCACTCAATCGTTCCTCATGGTACCAGACTTCCTGCATTGGCTGTTAAGTGGCCAACTGATCAATGAAGCTACTAACGCTTCCACTACTCAAATACTCAGGCCCGGCATTCAAACTTGGTCCGAAAAAATCTGCCAAGCTATGGATTTTGATTTGAACTGGTTCTTCTCGCCAACGCAACCAGGCACTCATCTAGGCAAACTATCCAAATCCGTGGCCACGCACAATCATATCGAACCCATTGACGTCATTTGTCCTGCCACTCACGACACTGCCTCAGCCGTCATTGCTGTCCCAGTACCGCAGTTTAAGCAGAGCAAACCGAAATGGGGATACATCAGCAGCGGTACGTGGTCCTTGATGGGCGTGGAACTTGACCAGCCAGTGGTGAACCAGCAGGCCTTGGAGTTGAACTTTACTAACGAAGCGGGCCCCAATGGTTCGGTCCGATTGCTGAAGAATATCGCGGGGTTGTGGCCTCTGCAGCAATGTCGTGACCAAGAGGTGCGTAAGGGGCAAAGCTTGGATTGGCAGCAGATGGTCGATCAGGCAAAAACGGCCCGCGCATTACAACGGTTGGTCAACCTGGATCATCCCAGCCTGATAAGCCCAGCCAATATGCAAACCGCCCTTTTCGAATTACTTCAACAAAGCGGCCAGACGGTCCCACAAAACCAAGGCGAACTCACGCGGTTGCTGTTGGAATCGTTGGCGATGCGATATCGAGTTTGCCTGGGCTGGTTAGAACAACTGATTGGCTACCGCCTTGAGCAACTCTATATTGTTGGCGGCGGTGTGCAGAATGAATTGCTGTGCCAAATGACTGCAGATGCAACCCAACGCCCTGTCATCGCAGCACACAGTGAAGCGACCGCGATTGGCAATGCGATGATGCAAGCGGTGGGCATAGGGCGATTCGATACGATCGTCCAAGCAAGGCAATGGCTTGCAGGTGCCATCCAGCCAAAAGAGTACATGCCGCAAAACTGCCAGGCCTGGGATGATGCCTACGGCCGGTACCAGGACATCTTGTAGTCGGCACAATCCTCTCAAGTCCTGACTGCAAACAAAATTTTAACAATCACGACATCTGGTTGCGATCTTTAACAAAGCTGCGCGAAGAAATGGATCGGCGAGCCAGGGATGTGTTGAACCGGATATCGCTCAAAGCGTATCACGTGTCGGTCAGCCAGATCGGTCAGAAATTGCTCGACTGACTCTGCTTCCTGTAGCCCTCCTTCGTGCCCAGTATATGCCATGACACTTAGGCAACCAGCATCCTTGATAAGCTTGACTGCTTGAGTCAGTGCCTGCCGCGTGCTGTCAGCGCTGGTGCGTATCGTTTTGTCGCCCGCCGGAAGATACCCAAGATTAAATACCACACCTGCGACCAACCCATGATGCTCCTGAATTACCAGATCCGGCAGATGTTCGTGGCTGCGCTTGACCCAATGCACTGTCGGGCAGCGGAGGTTGTTCTCGCGAACGAAATCAGATTGGTAATAATCGTCCAATCGAGATTTCGTTGTCTGCAAGGCTGAGTCTTGGATATCAATGATGTACAACGTTCCCGATTGTCCTATCCGTTGACTTAAGAACAGCGCATCATGGCCATTGCCTGCCGTAGCATCAACCACGATGTCGCCTGCTTGAACATACGCCTGCAACATTTCGTGTGCACGTTGTGTGAGTCTCTTGGGGGCGAAGCCATTGGGCTGCAAGACTCTCAGCGGTTCCATCGCAGATCTTTCGGAATTGGTAAACGCGAGAATAAATGTTGGACCATGAGCGACGCGCACCAAGGTGCAAGGTAACAGCCTTTGGCACCCAGCCCATTGAGAATTCCTAGCCGGGGAAACTGTGGATGCATTCCCAACAGCGGCTTTTGGTCGAACGTGCTGGGACGAATTGCGGCACGATGCTCGAGCACTTCACAACCAATATTCAACCGCTGGCCTAACGCTTCCAGTAACGAATCGCGTCCTGTCGGAGACGGTAGACCATCCAATGGCCGCCATTGATATGTTGACCCAAGCAGCCAGTCCGTCGTCTTCGGACGTCGCATCAAATCCAAACAACCGACAGTCCGTGCAGCACTTGCAGGGGTTATCCACCAGCCCGCATGCAGCGTCGAGTTATCAATGGGCTTATCCAGTCGGATTTGTAGGATGTCACCTTGAGCTGGATTAAATCGAGCATCGGCGAAATAGCGGTGTTGTTGGTCAATGATGCCCCGACAACAGATCACGTAAGACGCGGTCACTTGATCTGGACGAAAGTAAACGGAACCAGCGTGCAAGAAGATGTCTTCATCCAAATCGACCCATGCTTTACGATACAAGCCTTGAGATTCGAAGTATCGATGCGACGCGTCTAGATAGCGATTGGTATCCAGGCGAGATGCTTGCGACATGAAAAATCCGCAGGGATTGTTCACGAGGCTAAGATCAAACCAGCCTGGCTCCAACCAAGTAGTCTCCACCTGCGGAAATTTTGCGAGCCGCAATTGCACATCTTCAATGTTAGCAGAAGATTCCAGCAAGCGAACAGATCCGGAGCGATACCAAATCGTCGCATTCACGCGTTCTTCGATCCAGCGATAAAAATGATCACTGACGGCAAACGCTTGGCTCCATCGATAGGTTTCATTCAACCTTCGGCCTGTGATTGGAGTAACTAATCCGGCTGCAACACGCGAAGCAGTGGACGCGGTTTGGTCATCAAGCAATAAAAACGATTTGCCTTGCTCCAGCAGCGACCAGGCCAAGCATGTTCCGGCAATGCCACCACCCAGAATGAGCACATCTACATGTTGCGTCACAGCGATTCCTTAGAACGACCGTTGTTCTTTGGCAGGAACCTCTTCTGCTTTTTTCTTGCCGCCAAAAAACTGGGATGGCAAATCGAAGAGGTTAAAGTCTAAAGGTGGTAATTGTAGCTGATCATCCTTGGTTGCAGGTAAGGCCAGCTTTTCAAGGTCGACTGTGGCCAACAACGTAAGCCCTTCCGGAGTTTGAGTCATATGCGCTTGCAGGCCGCGCAACCAGCCTAACCATTCGGCTTTGTAGTCCGCTGTAGGAAGGAGCGATTTCATTTGGATACTCATAGGATCAAGAATCCCGATACCCCGCAATTGCGTTTCATTCCACACGGACTCCTCGTTCTTGATCACTTGATCCAGCACATATTCGCCTCCTAATGGCGATATCAATTTTGTATCTAATAGATATTCTGTCATCGATTTGGCCAACAGAGGTTCTAGCTTAAACTGCTGTTGCATGGCATCCAGCAATCGCAGATTACCTCGTGTTGCCGAAAACGCGCGGCGATACCAAAAGGTATTGATCCACGAGACAAGCTGCGTGTTTTCAAGATCTTTGACGTGCAATCGAATCTGAGCCGGATCTTCCGACGCGACCGGTTGCAAGAAAGCGATCGCATGCTCCAAAATGCTGCGGTCAAATGAAATGACACTAAAGCCGCCTCCTTGCCAACGCCACATACCAAGCAAGGCCCGAGAAAATCCATTGAAGTCCGGACGAGAGCCTCCCAAGCCTAATGGTAATTGATCAAGGTATCCGGGTTGAGGCCATGCCCCAAGGTAAAAAGGCGTTTGATTCAGGGCTCGCCAAATCTCCAGCAATCCTGGCTGCTCATTCGGTACTGGTGGAACGCTGTCCTTCAACCCAGCAAACAAAACATTGTCAGGCGATTGGCTGCCCAAAAGATTTTGGCCCGCCATATGAGCTTGCACGCTGACGACGTCGTCGATCGGCTGCGCGATGATGGTGTTGACGGGGCCAGCCAAGAAACGTCCCCATTTACCAAACTTGGCGATATCCAGCGGAGCAACATAAGCTTCGATGGCCAGCCTTTCTTGGTTCACGTTTTCCGCTTGTTGAAACCTACGCAAGCCAAACACAAGCGGCTCTGTACTCTTCCATTGCGAGGAATAGAAAGCAGCATCTTGCAAGTAGTTTGCAGCCTCTTGTGGCGTGCAATCCATTAATGGGACATCGCTGATGGGAAGCATCGCGCCCAGTCCGCCGCGACGAGAATCGACCCAACGATTGCCGTCACGCAACAATTGACTGTTATCCGATGTTCGCTCAAACCATTCGGGCAGCAGGTCGGCATCAATTAAAGATTGAATGGAATCGTAAGGGATTTGCTCCGCATCGGCCATCAAAGCAGCCATTTCGACAGCCGCAATCCTCGCTTTGGCTGCATACCGCCGCCGCAACTCAATGTCATATTGTGGCGACATGAGATTTTGGAAAAACTCCGGCGAGAAATACCCGAATAGATCGTAGTTGTTCTGCGTCGGAAGCAACAATCTGGCATATCGGAAATTTGGCGAACTGGCCAGCGACGAGCCACCTTTCCGTACTTCTAGGAACCGTCGTGCAAGTGTTTGCGAGGTAGTAATCAACAAATAATTATCGTGCACAACGCGGAATGACCGGATGGTGTGGTCTCTGTTGGATAGCAGTGTTACAGGATGCCCATCAATGTCGATTATATCTAGCTGAACTCCTTCAGCTTTTAGCTGTTCTGCGGTCGCTTTGCGTTCTGCATCCATAGAAGATTGCAGTCGAGCGATGTTCTTCGCTTCAAACAAAACTCCCATAGAAGCGCCGTCTTGCAAGTAAAGATCGTGCCCAATGATGGCCATGTCACCGATGATCGCATCGCCGAACAATTTCGCTAGCAGGTTGGTGCGTGTATTGAGCATTAACTCGATACGTGAGTTTGCGTCGCTATCAGAACCGCGAGTGGTTACCATGCGAGCTAAACCCGCCCCCTTACCAGTACTGATTTCTCGAAACCAAAGGTAGTTAGCAAACCTTCCAAAACGTATGTATAAGCATTCGGGAGGTACGCTGGACGCTATCGATTCGATGGGTAAGGTGTCGGGCGTTGGTGGGACTGGCGGCGAGATCCATAGCGGCGGCGCAGGAACCGTCACATTGGCTTGGTCGACATTGCGAGCCGGCGAGCGGAGCGTCTCGCGAAAGACTTGGTCGCGAAGTCGCTCGGTACTTGCCAAAAGTTCAAGAGTTGAAAGCGGCTTTGCCAGCGGATCTTCAGCGTCTTGCGACCTTACTTGCAAATCGATCGGGGCTAGACCGAGTCGGCGGGCCATCGTTTCGACCATAAATGTTTGGAATACTAACGGATAGTCGCCCTCGTCCAGATCGCTTTTTGCAGACGCGACATAGTTCTTCATCCAGACATTTGCGGAATTTTTCCAAGCAATCGGCGACGAGGTAGGCTGCTGGACAGGGACTACCGTTTGCAACGAAGTTTTTGTATCCGCTACGGTCAGCATCAGTGGATTGGAACCGACGAATAGAAAGTCGATATCCAAGGCAATCGGCTCGATCGCTCGTTGTCTGGCGGAGTCGACCGCATTACGTAACCGTTCGACCAATCCGCCGCGGCCTAGAGGACGTAGAGCCGGTGCTGGACCAACGCGAGGCGGCGGAGGCAATTTGCGAAGCGTGAAGGCAGGATAAAAAGTACGACTATCAGCCTCAAAGATTTGTACTCTCGGCGGAAGATTGGATTTATATTCGCCAAGGTACACTGAGATGCGCCCAACGCCAAAGGGTTCACCGGCCACAGCTATCTGCTCCAAGGCCGGCGCGGGATTCAAGTTTGTACGATTGGCTGCGTCTTGGGCTGTTACTGTTTCAGAAAGCAAAACGAGAATACAGACGACCCAAATTCGACTCCTTGTAATCCTAAACATTCTAATACGCTCCTTCTTGTGGATTCTGCACCCCCGACAGCTTATCTCGCCGACTCGAGAAAAGCGATTAGGTCTGCCAGTTCCTGGTTATTTAAAAGGTCAACCATGCCGTTAGGCATGATCGAAACCGTACTAGGCTCTAGTACTTCGACATCTGCCGATTTGATGATGACAGAACGATCCGCTGTCAGCAACAGTTCAAAAGTTTCCGAATCAAGATATCGCTTTAGGATGCCGTTGTAGACCTGTCCATCAGTCGTTAGAACCTTGGTTGAATGGTAGCTTTGCTCCAGCCTCGCGCTGGGAAACATGATTGCTTCTAGCAAGGCGACGCTGGTTCGCGACGAACCAATTCGGCTAAGCTCTGGTCCAGTGTCACCACCAACATATCCGACGCGGTGGCAACTGCTGCAGGCAGCTTTCTGACTTCGAAACAGTTGCATGCCGCGAGCTGCGTCGCCACTTGGTAATGAGGCCAGCTTCGCTTGCACCTTTTCAGCAATATCTTCCGTTGGCCTGCTAATGATGTCTATCGTTTTCGAGGCAAGTTGCTGAAGCGTTGCACTGCGATTGCGGTACAGACTCTTGATTTGGCTTTCACTGAGCGTTCTTGCGGTTGGCATGGCTTGCAACCGTTGCAGCAACTGCTGGTTTAATGCGTCATCCGCATTGCGACTGATTGCTTCCAGTGCAATCGCTAGGGCACGAGGTGATAGTTGATCAAGGCGATCAAGCAACAGACTTGCACTGCTGGTTGAAACGGAACATCGCAGCAAAGCCGCCCCAGCCAGTTCGCTGAGGGCTGGCTCGCTACTTGATAGCGAGTTAACGACTCGCTGTTCGAGCTCTGCTGCAATGCGTGAATTGTTTGGCATAGCAGCCAAAAGCGAGAGCGTAATCTGCAATTGCTCGGATTGCATAGCCACTTGTTGAAGTGCGGCAGGAACGAGTTGGGATGCCTGCAAATCGATGGCCCTAAGCATCGTAGCCAAGTCCACTGCATGATCATGATTTGCGGATTGCAAACAACTCGAAATTGCATCCTCGAAAATTAAAGGCAATGGCTTATGCTGATACAGTTCCAGCAGCCTGATCGCAACGCTCGCAGACTCTGGCTTTTGGACAGATTGAAGCAAGTGTTCTGCCAGAATCTTCTGCACTTCGCCCACTTGGCTCCAACCTGCGAGAAGCTGTTTGAAGTATTGAGGGATGGAACCAAGCTGTGCTGCCTCATTCAGAGTTGTTTGAATCCAGTCCAAGTATTGTAACGAGATAGCAGGATTCGCTGCCAAGATATCGGCTGCCAAGTTCGATAGTGCTGAGTCGTTGGATTGGATTGCCTGCATCAATCGCGTTTGATCAACTCGGTCAGCGTTATCAAGTTGCTGGAGTGCGATGCAAGCCGCGTAAAACTGGTGATCGGTCAGTTCGTGGCCGTTCACGATCGCGGCTAATTGTTCGACGTCAGCTAGCTCAAACAATGCATATGAGATCGAATGTTGCAGGATACGATCTTGATCTTCCGACTTTAAGGACTGAATGAGTGCAGCAACTGCGTCCGCATTCCCCAGTCGGCCAAGTGCCTCGGCCGCGGTCCGCACGACCGCATGAGAGCGATGCGCAAGAAGCTCAATCAGCGTTTCGTATGCGTGCTTATTCCGATGTAGCGATGCAATGTGGCAAGCAGCCTGAATTATCGCCGGATCGTCGTCTCCCAGCAAATCACACGCAAGCTTCAGCGACTTCGCGTTCCCAATCCAACTGAGTGCCCACAGCGAAGTTAATCGAAAGCTGACTGGTCGCTCGATATCTGCTAACTGAACTGCCAACAAGTCCACCACATTTGATTTGGACTGATCATCAAGCTGCGTAAGCTGATACATAGCGGCTTTGGATACCCAGGGGCGTCGGTCATGAATGAACGCTGTTAACCAAACAGGATTGACGTTAGACCAATCCGACGGCGTCTTCTTTTCACTCGCGTCTGCTTGGGGTGCATTGGATTTCGAGAGACGGTAAATACCGCCAGGTGCAGTCTGTTGATCGATCTTAGATGACGGACAACATAAGTCGTACCATCCGCCAGTATCGATAATGATCAAACTTCCATCGGCATCTTGAATTACATCCGTTGGATGGAAGTCGATTCGATCCGCAGTGACAAGATCATAATCGATGGACCGAAAGCTGGCTCCATTCGAAATCAATTGATGAGCGGTAACCTTTTGCAGATTGAACAAAGTCGCGATCAGAAATTCGGACGTTTCGCTCGCATCAGGTAAGAAGTCGAGTTGATCCGCGAAGGTCAGTCCGCTAGGGGCGGCAGGACCAAGCTCAATCATGATCGGCATTAAGTCTCCTGTGCGAGGATGTGAATCAATTACATTGTGGGGTTTGCCATAAAGGCCACCATAAATGCTGTGAACAATCCCATCACGCACACCATTGCCTGGGTGATGCAAAAACGTACTTGTAAAGAATCGCTCTCCACTGCGGCTTACTGCGAATTCGACGGGATTATCCATTCCGCCTGTCATCACCGGTTCGATCGCTCCGCCGTCAGGATGTCGGCGATAAATGTGAGCGGCGCTGGATGTTTGCTTTCGTCCATCCAGAAGTTCATGCGATTGCTGCCCAAACGCCCCCTTGCACCAGTAAATCCATCCGTCGCGTCCCAAATAAGGTCCATGCAAGTCATTCGCGCAATGAGTTATCGTTTGGCCATCGAACCAGATCTCTCGTGATTCAAAGTAACCGTCGGAATCGCTATCGGTAAGTTTGAAGATATGAGGCGGAGCACAAGCAAAAATCGCATCGCCATAATACAACACACCTTCCGTGAAAGGCAACTTGTCGGCGACAATCTCCCTGCGATCAAAGACACCATCTGAGTTGTCATCGATCAAGCGAACGATGCGGTGCAAGGCTTGCTTGTTGTGCTCCGCAATAGGGGATGAAACACCTCCTGATTCGACAACCAACAAGCTGCCATCATGATTCCAGTCGGCCATCATGGGCCAACGCGTTAGCGGTTCCCCAGCGGCTTTGCGAAGTTCATAACCATCAGGGATCTGAAACTGAACATGATCAATTTCGACTTTGGTCATGTTCGATGTGAAGGTCTCTTGAGCTGTTAGACTGCCCGCTAACATCACCATGGCGGCAGCAACAGATGTTACGGTTCGGTAGCCCAGCATTGGATAACAGCTTGGCATAAGAGCGACTCCGACGGATAAAGCACAGGAAAGTTACCCTAAGTTTAACCGCCTGGCACCAAATCGCCAACGAGCTAGTAAACCTGCACTGAAGCGAACCATGATCGGGGACTTCCCCCGAGAACTGGCCTTTGTAAAGCAACAGACCCATGCGACGCCAACCGCGTCAATGCGAAAAGCCCGAAGTCGCTATTTTCACCAGGTTAACAAGCTTGGAAAAATTTTTGAAACTTCTCAAGTCTTCGGAATCTGCGGGTGCTGTTGTCTCCGATAAGAAAATTGGCTAGCTGTATGGGCTAATCCGTAAATTCTACCCAAGCGTATGTAATCGATCGACATGTGGACTTCCGTGCCCAACCAAAATACCTGGCAATGTATGCCCCACATCAAAGAACGCTATCTCGTGGCGATACTGATGGCGATGTTCTTCGGAGCAGTATTTCCGTACGTCCTCAGTTTCATGAAACATCACCCAGACGAACGCCATTACACCGATGCTGCCATCCAAATGGTCGCTGGCGGCGATTTATTGACGCCACGCACGGCTGAAGGCGAGCTGAGACTGAAGAAACCGATCTTAACATATTGGCTTGTGGCTGTAGGCTACCAAACCTTTGGCGTATCTTCCCTAACAAGCCGCTTGCCGTTTCTCGTCATCGGCACACTAGTAGTCGGATTAACCTACCTGCTAGCAAAGGAACTTTGGCGAGATCAACGGTTGGCATTGTTGGCTGCTTGCGTTGTTGCCATACAACCAGCGTTGATCACCAGCAGCATGCGTTCGATTCCAGATGTTGTGTTGACGGCAAGTCTGTTGCTGAGCGCGATTGGTTTTGTTCGCTTGTTTCAAAAGCCCCAGCACGACTGGCCGACCATTGCATGTGCTTACTTGGGATTGAGTTTAGCGATCCAATCAAAAGGAATCCCCGCGGCAGTTTTTGGAGCGATCGCCGTCCTGGTCTTGTGCTTTGCGCGTTGGGATTTGGTACGCAGTCACTGGATTCGCCACGGGATTGGCTTGGTGGGTTGCTGCCTAGTTTCGATCAGTTGGTTTGCGTACATGTTCTTATTGCATCGAGAACATTTCTTGCTCCAATTCTTCGGCGACCAAATTGGGCAGAGGTTCCGAGACCCACCACATCAAGTAGTCATGGACGTCTTCATGGTTACTTTGCTGTTAGCTTTATGCTCGATGCCATGGTCGCTTGCGGTCGTGGAAGCGATCTTCAGCGGAGATTGGCGATTACGAATCGCGTTCAAAAAGCAGGACTTCCAATGGCGACAAGTGGCTTGCAGTGCTGGAAGTATGGTTGCCAAGTGGCCAGCACAGGCAATGATACTGACTTGGATCGCGGTCTATATCATCTTGGCGTCCTGCGTAGATCGAATCAATATTCGGTATCAATGTCCTATCGTGCCTTTTGTTGCATGTTGGATTGCTTATGCGATGAGTACGCTTTCTGAAGTTCGGCAGCAGGTCTGGTTTCGTCGGCTGGCCGTTACCTCCTCTGTTGGTTTATGCATCGCCACATTGACGGTGCTTTGGGGAAGCTATCTTTTCTCCGCGGTCCAGTTTGTCACCGTGACTGTATTGTTGTCTGCATGCCTTTGGGCGGCGTTGAATGCCCGACGGTTTCTTCGGACAGATGTCACGTCGATTCACGCATTGGGTGCTTCTATGGTTGCGTTCGTGGCTTTGATTCCCACGGTTTACTTTGCGTTTTGGTCGTTTGCGTATAGCCAGTTTGAGCAGCCTGTTATTGCGGCATATCAAGCGCACGCACCAAAAAACACGCCAGTAGCAATCATGACTGTGCCAGCTCACGGAGCGAGGCTTCAAGTGCAATCAGGTGGCACACTACCTATCCAGTACCATGGAGACGCGCGGCTGCAGCTTCGCAACCACCGCGATGTTATCTCTCATGACGTCATGTTGCTGACGGTTTGGGATACTTTTCACATCGATTTGTCCGAGTATCAACTGACAGAAGTGCCAGATGGCTACTGGGAACTTTCCGCCAGCAAACTGTTGCAGGCACTTTTTGCGGGCAAATCGCGTGAATACTTGAGTCAACATCGAACCAGTCTTGTTCTGGCCGTTCGGAAGCCGGAGGTTATCGCAGCGCGGGACCTGCCACGTTCTTCTGGCAGCAAGTTAGCGGCTCGTCCGGTAAGCTTCAGCGATCCCAAGGACGAACCTTCAGCAATCAGCCCAACTGAATCCGAACTTAACATCTACCGCTAAGGGGACGGATAGTTGGACAGCGCCAATCATCTCCTGCTGAACCAATTCGGAAAGCTGGTCGGCGTCTGATTGGTGAACCTCGAAAACTAATTCGTCATGGATCTGCAACAGCATGTTGGCCCGCAACGTCTGTTGCTTCAGTTTTCGCCAGACACGGATCATGGCCATCTTGATTAAGTCGGCGGCAGAACCTTGAATCACGGTGTTAATAGCCATTCGTTCGGGTTCAAGCAGTGTTTTCTGCTGCGACTCATTCAATAAAGAAAAATCGCGAATCCCTTTTAGATAGCGGCGGCGACCTGACATCGTGGCTACATATCCATCGCGTCGAGCTTGTAATAGAGTGGACAGCATGAAAGCGCGGACGTTTGAGAACTTCGCAAAGTAGTCATCGATAAACAGTGCTGCATCCGACTTGGGTATGCCGATTGATTTTGCCAAACCAAACGGACTTTGACCGTACAGGATTCCAAAGTTGATCGCTTTGGCATTGCGCCGTTGATTCGAAGTGACCAGTTCAGGCGCAATGTTATACACCTGCGATGCCACCGCGGTATGAATATCTTCGTTGTTGAAAAACGCGGACTTTAGCGTAGGGTCGTCACAATAATGGGCCATCATCCGCAGCTCGATCTGCGAGTAGTCCGCTGCTAGCAGTACCCAGTCCGTTTGCCCGGCTGTGAAAGCGGATCGAATTCGTTTTCCTTCTTCAGTGCGAATGGGGATGTTCTGCAAATTTGGGTCAGTGCTGCTTAATCTCCCTGTGGCGGCTACATCCTGGCGAAACGAAGTATGAATACGGTTGGTTTTTGGGTTGAGCAGTTTAGGTAATGCGTCGACATAGGTGGACTTGAGTTTGGTCATCTGTCGATACTCGATGATCAACGCCGGTAGAGGATGTTCGGCGGCCAATTCCTGTAAGACCTCGACGTCGGTGCTCGGACCGCTTTTGGTTTTCTTGACTACGCGCAGCCCCATTTTCTCAAACAAAATCTGCGCTAGTTGTTTGGGACTATCGGGGTTGAATTCCATTGCAGCGACTTCGAAAATCGCGGTCCGCAAGCTGTCAATTCGGAGTTGGAATTCGTCATGCAAGCCAGTCAGGGTTGCAACGTCGACCGAAATACCAGCTCGTTCCATCTCCGCTAGGACTTCGACCAAGGGCATTTCTAGTTCATGAAACACTTCTGATGCCGCAAGTGATTGGAGGCGCTCTTGCATACCGGGTATCAACTGCAGCGCAACGTCTGCGTCTTCCGCCGCATACTCCGTTACTCGATCGATATCGACTTGGTCGATGGTGATCTGCTGCTTGCCTGATCCGATCAAGCTTGTGATGGGAATCATTTCATGCTCCAAATTCCGTCGCGATAGTTCATCTAGGGAATGGTTTCGATCGCCCGGCGAGCAGAGATAGTCGGCGATCATCGTATCAAAGGAAACGTTCGCGATTTGGAATCCATGGTTGGCGAAGACCGTTAAGTCATACTTTAGATTCTGCCCCGCTTTAGGAATCGCTGGATCGCTAAGGAAGGGACCAATCACTTCCTGGACGTTTGTTAAGGGCAACACGCGATGTTGTTGCGATTGTGGGCCTTGGACCGGAATATAGACAGGGGCCGCGTTAGGCCAGGCTAGTGCGATACCGACTAAGTCTGCTTGAGCCGGAGATGTGCTGTTGGTTTCCGTATCGATAGACAGGAATCTAGCAGATTTGAATTGAGGTGTGTCCCCATTGGGGCCAGCTCCAGCGACTTCTTGCGTTGCGTTTGTCTGGACCGCAGTAAACGCCTGCTGCAACTCGTCGCGCAGTTGACTCAGTTTTTCGAGAGAGTCGATGCAGCGGTATTGCGAGCGGTCGATTTGCTTTTGAGCCTTACGCTCGCGAACTAAGTCGCTATCGTTGGCTTTCGCAAGATATCTTTCTGCAAGTTTGCGAAATCCCAACTGCTGAAACATCAGCGCGAGTGCTTGGTGGTCTGCCTTTGGTCGATGCCATGCTTGCCAATCGAATTCTATGGGAACATCCCGCCGCAATTGAACCAGCGTGCGACTTAGGTAAGCATTCTCGCGGTGGTCTGCCAGCGTTTGTTTCCGCGCCGCGCCTGCGACCGCTTCTAAATTTGCATAGATATTGTCGAGATTATCAAAGGTGTTTAATAGTTCGCGAGCTGCTTTGGGGCCAATCTTCGGAACACCAGGCACATTATCGACACTGTCCCCGACCATGGATTGGAAATCGACTACTTGTTCGGGTCGAATTCCCCAGTCTTCAAGCAGATCGCCAGGACCGAACGTGGTTCCTTTGCGAAGATTGAGCATCTTGGTTCGATCGCTCAACAACTGCCGGCAATCCTTATCGCTGGTGACCAACAATACTTGGTAACCTTCCTGCTCCGCGATGTGGCTCAAGGTCGCCAGCAGATCGTCGGCTTCAAAACCGGGCACCCCTAGCGACGGGATACCGAGGGTTGTCATACTATCTCGGATCTTTTCCACTTGCGCGTGCAACGCAGGCGGCATGGGCTCGCGGTGGGCCTTGTACTGATCGTAAATTTCATTGCGAAAGGTAACTTCACTTAGGTCGAAGCAGCAGAGCAGATAGTCGGGATCATAGCGTTCCTTCAGCTCGATCAAGTCACGGAAGAAGCCGTGAATGGCGCCGACTTCTGTGCCGTCGGGAGCTGTCATGGTCGGCATGGCGTGAAAAACTTGGTAAATCAGCGAGTGAGAGTCGACCAAAATCACAAGTTTTTTTGGAAGCGTGGTGGAGGACGCTGTGTCGGCCGCGTGCGGCTGAAGTTCGACTTGAGTCGAAGAAAAAAGCAAGTTTTTGTCGTTAGAATCGGCAAAATCGCGTGCCTCCACCGGTCCGGCAGGCTCATCGAAGCCCTCAAGTGATAATTGCCGAGGAGAATTTCTTTTTTGAGTCATACTTGAAGAATGATGGATTTGGGCGAATTTACCGGGAACAATTTGACGGGAACTGAAGCCCTATTTAGTATTCATAGGTGTGAATCTGCGCCGTTGGACCGTTATTCCTAAAGGAACCACGGGCTTAACTGTGACGTAGTTTCCATGGATGGGGCATCTAGATGTCTGTTTGCCTCACTCATCTACTTTGTTTTACCGCGACAACCGAGGATCGCCCATGGCGGCACGTGATCAGAAAATCCAATCGATCTATGTTATTACAGTTTCCATCTTTGGTGCACTGTTCCTGATTGGTTGGCTCTACACCGCGTTCCAGGCTTCCACCACATCCAAGCAGATGGCGGACGCTCAGCAACGAGCAAGATCGACACAGAATGAAGTGTCGAAATTGAATAACCAGCAACAGTTGGTTTCCAAAATGTTGGGTTCGCAGCCTTTCAGCGAAGCGGAATACAACCAGCTCAAAGACACTTTAGCTGGCGACGAAGAAATGCAAAAGATCCAAGACCAGTTCGCTCGAGACATGGGCCTGTTTGGGCCAAGTGTTCCCGAGCAAGATCGTAATTACTCGAAACTGGTGGCTTACCTCATGCAAGAACTGCGTGCTCGTAACCAACAGGTCGACAACGCGAACCGCCAGCTAGCCGAGGCTGCCGCTGAAAACACCGCAGTCATGGAACGGGAACGCGAAGCGGCTGCCAACGAAAAGAAGCGCGCTGATGACCTTGAACGCCAACTTAGCAGTGAACGAGCGGACTTCACGGCCAAGCTTGACGAAAGCCAAAAGACGATCGAAGAGGTTAACAAAAGCCTAACAGTTGCCAACCAGAATCACGCTCGAGAAAAGAACAAACTAGTTGCCGATATTGCCACCGCTCAGAACGAGAACAAGGACCTGCGTCGGCTGAACAATGACCTGCGAGAACGAATTGAAGAGTTGATGGGCGAAGATTTCCAATCACCTCAAGGTCAGGTCGCTGCCGCCGGCGCTGATGGCAAGAATGTCTGGATCAATTTGGGCAAAAAGGATGGCTTACGCCCCGGCGTTCGATTCAGTGTCCTAGATCCTGATCAAGGACGTTTGTCGGATAGTGCTAGGCCCAAAGCACGAGTAGAGATCATCGAAGTGCAGGAAAAGATGGCAAGGGCTCGAATCTTGGAAGGTACCAACCGCGACCCCATCGTGGAAGGCGATTTGGTTTATTCCGTCGCTTGGCAACCAGGGCGTGTGGTCGAGTTCGCGTTACTGGGCAAAATGGACCTAAATAACGATGGTGTTGACGACCGTGAAAGGGTCAAAGAATTGATTCGCGAAAGCGGTGGCGTGGTCGTTGAAGAACTGACGCCAGATGGCAAACAGCAAGGCAAGATGACGGTCAATACGCGATGGCTGGTCATTGGTGAATCTTACAGCACCGAAGGTGAAATGGCGAATCGCAAGGGTGACTTCAGTGCCAAGTATGCTGACATGATGAAGCGTTCCCGCGATTTGGCTGTTACGACGATCAATCTTGACAAGCTGATGAACTGGTTGCGTTCCAACGTCGATGACCGCTCCATCCCATTTGGGACTGCAACTCGGCCTGGCGATTTAGATATTCAAGAGCGAATGCCGCCTTCCCGCGGGGCTGTAACGGACATTTACAGCGATCGTTACCAGATGCGTCCCCAAGGACCGCTCAGCGGGAATTAATTTCCGAAGCGTTGAGCTTGATCTTTACCAAGTAGAGCGTCTTAGGCCCTGAGCTTAAGACGCTTTTTTCATTTCACACTCTGCAATCTAGCAGCCTAGCAAATTAAGTTCGACCTCAGGTCAATGGCAGCAAGCTACCGAATGTACTCAGCAGTCTAAACCTTGTGGGCAAGCAGTTAACGCTGCTTTCTGCTAAACTGAGGACTGCGTCGAAGTTGACTTGATCGCAGCGCACAGCCCGATGAGGATTCGGGAAACCAGATTGCAGCCTGCTGGCACACTGGCCCACTGTGGCAAAGTCAACCTTCGCAAGCGGTATCGATCGATGCCATCGGTCAGCTACCCACCTATCTACCTACTTGCAGCTCCCACCCCCCAGCTTAGCTGCCTTATGTTAAATCGCTTAATTCAAAAATCGACTAGTCAAGCGACTGGTATGCGTGTTTCGTGCTTGGACCGTTTATGGCCACTAGCGCTTTGCGTCTTGGTTGGTTTCTGCCAACCATGCACAGTGCATAGCAGAGAACCTGGCGAGTCGCCCAACTCAAACGTCGCAAACATTTCGGTCGAAGCGCTTGAGTTCTTTGAGAGACAGGTGCGACCGCTATTGATCCAACGATGCTACGAATGCCATGCGGGTGAGGAAAGCAGTGGTGGTTTGAAATTAGATTCGCGCCAGGGGTTGAGCGTTGGTGGCGATAGCGGTCCGGCGATAGTGCTTGGCAAACCGCATGAAAGCCTCTTGATCGAAGCGATCCAATATTCCAGTGAGCATTTGCAAATGCCTCCTGACGGAAAACTGGAAAAGTCTGAAGTTGATATCCTTGTCCGTTGGATCGGAATGGGTGCTCCCGATCCTCGGGATGCCGAAATCGATTCTGATCATGAAGCCGCAGGCATGTCGATCGCAGACGGGAAGACGTTCTGGGCATTCCAACCAATTGCGACGTCATCGTTGCCAGAGGTTGACGACCCCAATTGGGTTCAATCCCCAATTGATCTGTTTATTCTCTCCAAACTCCAAACAGCTCAACTGACTCCTGCGCTACCGGCTGATCGGTTGACGTGGTTAAGACGCGTTACGTTTGATTTAACAGGCTTGCCACCAACCCAAACGCACATCGAGCAATTCGCAAACGATACGTCTGCGGATGCTTTTTCATTAGTCATAGACCGGTTGCTCGCTTCGCCTGACTACGGCATACGTTGGGGTAGACACTGGTTGGACGTTGCACGGTACGCGGATTCCAATGGCCTCGACGAAAACTTGGCCTATGGAAACGCATGGCGTTATCGCGATTATGTTGTTGATGCGTTCAATAGGGATCTGCCTTTCGACGAATTCATCATTCAGCAGTTAGCAGGCGATCTGATCGAGCGGCCAACCATCGATTCGCGAACGGCGACGGGTTACCTTGCATTGGGAGCGAAGGTGCTAGCCGAACCGGATCGCATGAAGCTAACCATGGATACGATTGATGAACAAGTCGATACGGTAGGCAAGACCTTTCTTGGCATGACATTCGGTTGTGCGCGTTGCCACGATCATAAATTTGATCCGATCAAACAGCGCGATTATTACGCACTAGCGGGAATCTTTCAAAGCACACGGACTTTTGCAGAAACCAACACCGGGGCGATCAAGCATTGGTACGAACACTCATTTGCCGGTGACGAAGACAAAGCCCGCTTGAAACAGGTCGATGATGCAATTGCCGCAAAGAATGCGGCAGCGGCTAGCTTCAAGAACGCAGCGTTTACTAAAATTCGCGATTCCGCCCGCCAGCATGCTGCCGTCTACCTTGCGGCGTCGACAATGTTGTCACCATCAGCATCGCTTAAAGAATGTAGCGAGATCGCAAAGCTCCTGGACCTGCATCCTCGCATCTTACATCACTGCCGATTGCATCTGCATCATCACTTCGATGACCCTCTCTTCGAAGCTTGGCATAGCTTGCAACAATCGTCTGACGCAGCAGTGGATGCTGATGGCACCGAACCATCTACGGCTTCAAATTTGAGATTTGATCGCGTGAAGCGATACTATGAGTCGCTCTTTGAGCAGGCAAATCAAGCTTGGCAGGCTACGAAACTGGCTGATGCAAATGCGACCTCGTTAGCGGACCCACGATTGGAAATCGCTAGGAAAGCTCTCGAGGATCCTGCTGGGTTCTTAGCTGTTCCGCCTCAGGCAGAATATGCACTCGACGAAGCAGCCCTAGCGGAATACCACCAACTGCTTGACCAAGCGAGGATTCTAGAAAGCGATGCAGCAGACGAAGCGTCCGCCATGGGCGTGACGGAGGGGGAGATCGTTTATGCGATACCACTTCATATCCGCGGCAGTCATCACAACCTTGGACAACTTGTTGCAAAAGGTTTTCCCGAAGTGATGCTGCAAGGAGAGCCAGTATCGTTTTCTGAGCAGCAGAGCGGTCGCTATGAGCTAGGAAAATGGATCGCAAGCAAAAACAATCCTTTGACAGCGAGGGTTATTGTCAATCGTGTATGGCGGTGGCACTTTGGGACAGGGTTGGTTGCGACACCCGATAACTTTGGTGCTTTGGGCTCGCCGCCGACCCACCCAGAACTGTTAGATTGGTTGGCCAACTGGTTTATGCAATCAGGCTGGTCATTGAAGGCTTTGCACCGGTTGATTCTGAATTCGAGCACGTACCAAATGGCGTCCACACATGCGACCTCGGCGGCGTGTTTTGAGGCCGACCCAGAGAACAAGTGGCTGTGGGCATTTCCACTTCAAAGGTTGGATGCCGAGCAGATTAGGGATGCGGTACTCGCTGTTTCAGAACGACTGGATCGCTCCATGGGTGGAAAAACACTACCCCTGCGAAATCGGCAATTTGTCTTCAACCATACGTCGGTAGACCATACAACTTACGATAGTTTGAGGCGTGCTGTCTATCTACCGGTCATTCGCAACAATCTCTACACACTGTTTGAGCAGTTTGATTTCCCCGATCCAACGATGCCAACAGGCAGTCGAAATTCAACGACGATCGCTCCGCAATCGCTTTTGATGATGAACGATGACTTGATCATGGATTCTGCAGAAGCCCTAGCTGAACGGACGATGAAATCGAGTCAAAACCAATCGGACCGCATTCAGTGGCTGTATCGACAGACTTTAGGACGCCCAGCAAATACTTCGGAACTGCAAATTGCAGTACAGTTTCTGGATGCGATGCAACGCATGCAGGATGAGGGTAAAGCAGCAGAGCTTCACGCGTGGAGTGTCTATTGCCACGGCTTGCTAGCGAGTAATGAATTCATGTATGTGAGGTAAACGCAATGACATTCCAGACAGTTCAAGATCGCAGGCGTTTGCTCAAGACATCCGCAGTTGGTTTTGGAGCGATGGCTTTTCATGCCTTGATAGCGTCTGAATTGAACGCGCAACAGAAGGCTTCTCCGGTTGATTCGGGACACGGGGTTCACTTTGCTCCAAGGGCCAAACGAGTTGTCTTCTTATTTATGAAAGGGGGACCATCTCAAGTCGATACGTTCGATCCCAAGCCCTTGTTAGATCGCGACGATGGAAAGGCACCACCGTTTGCTTTGCCAAAGGTCACGTTTGCCAAACAGGGCAATTTGCTTAAGTCACCATGGAAGTTTCAACGTTATGGAGAAAGCGGGCTGCCAGTCAGCAGCCTATTTCCGCATTTGTCTGAGCATGTCGATGACCTATGCATTCTGCGGTCGGTCCATGGCACAAATCCAGCCCATGGTGGCGCGGCGCTGAAACTGCACACAGGTAGTGATCAATTCGTGCGTCCTAGCTTGGGAGCTTGGGTGACCTATGGATTAGGCACAGAGAACGAGGATTTACCCGAGTTTGTAACGATTTGCCCAACGCTAGCCCACGGGGGAGTCAACAACTGGGGCGCGGCGTTTCTACCAGCACATTGCCAGGGTACACCGATCGGGAACGCAAGTCAGTCGGCTGCTGTCGCAAAAGTGAAGCACTTACGGAACAGCAGGCTTTCGCTTGAAATGCAGAGGCAGCAACTGCATTTAATTGAACAGATGAATCGAGCACATCTGACGCAGTTTGGACCCCATCAAGCCTTGGAAGGACGATTGAAATCATTTGAACTAGCGTTTCGCATGCAGTCGTCCATGCCAGCGATCCAAGAACTGGGTAATGAAAGTGAAGCGACGTTCCGACAGTATGGAATTGATGATCCTGTGACAGAGGATTTCGGTCGCCAATGCTTGATCGCTCGTCGTTTCTTGGAAAGCGGCGTGCGTTTTGTATAAGTGACGCATAGCGACAGCGAGGTACAGTGGGATCAGCATAGCAATCTGTATCATGGCCATACGAAAAACGCCGCCGAAGTCGATAAGCCCATCGCGGGCTTTTTGAAAGATCTAAAGCAACGAGGTCTCCTGGACGACACGCTCGTCTTATGGGGAGGCGAGTTTGGCAGAACTCCGACAGCGGAAGCGAAAGATGGACGTGACCACAACCCGCATGGTTTCACAATGTGGATGGCTGGTGGCGGCGTCAAAGGGGGGATGGCCTACGGTGCCACAGACGACTATGGTTACTATGCAGTTGAAAACAAAATGCATATTCACGATCTGCACGCCACGATTTTGCACTTGTTGGGTTTAGACCATCAGCGGTTGACGTACCAGTACGCCGGACGGGACTTTCGATTGACGGATGTTGCAGGCAAAGTTGCGCTGGACATCTTGGCCTAACTTTGCAATAGACACGTCGTCGTTCGCTCCGTCGAAAGAAGCGGATTGTATCGTGTTGTTTTCAGTAAGCGTACATCAGAACCAGTGGGTTTTTAGTCGGCGGGGGCTTGATTTGGAGGGTAGGGTTTGATAACGGCGACCGATGGGGTTGCCGAAACCTCTATGCCAGGAACCTACAGCATGACTCGTGATCTTTCCAAGTCCCAACTCTGGGCTCAACGACTCCTACGTTTTCAGTCGTCGGGTCTTAGCATCGCTCAGTTCTGTCGAAATGAAAACCTTTCGTTCCATGTCTTCAACTATTGGAGAAAGAAGCTTCACTCCAGTCCAACAGCCCTTAATCCTAATCCAACAACTCTTAGCGCAACGTCACCAAGCCAAACGCAATCCGATTCAAGCAACAATACGCTTCACTTCACCATCGAAACACGTGGCATCAAGATCCTTTGCCGCTCTGATTCCTCCAGCGCTGTCGAGACTTTGTTGACATGGGCCGCTCGACAGCATGACTCCGGCGATCATCTAGACGCCGGTTTCCAGCAACTCATTGTTCGCAATTAGCCATCCGCAACTTATTGAGTCCGTCTATGCTCGCTGTCGCCTCAACCACTCGGGTCTACCTCTACATGCAAGCGGTCGACATGAGACGTTCCTACGATGGCCTGCACGCCATCGTCCAAGCCAACTTTCAACGCGATATTCGACTTGGTGATTATTTCATGTTCATCAATCGTCGTCGTGATCGCGTCAAGATACTCTGGTGGGATCGAGATGGGCTCGCCATCTTCATGAAAAGATTAGAAGCTGGTACCATCCAGGTGCCACTTACTTCAAGCCAGTCCAAGAGCCTAGTCATTGATCACGCTCAGCTTTCCATGTTGCTCAGTGGCATCGATGTCTCCAACATCAAGCGTCGAAAACGATTCTCGGTGCAGGCTCATGTTAGCAACAATACTACCTCGTCATCAGGCTTGTAAAATCTCTTTATCAAGTTACTCTTTTTTGAAGATATTGCGGAACCACTTTAGGGCTTCATGCGTTCAATAAGTATGCAAGACGCGACCTCGAATAATCATCCATCTGACAAGCCTCTCTCGGCAATCGAATTGCTGCAGAAAGAGAACGAGCAACTCAAGGCCAAGCTCCAATGGTTCGAGACAGAGTACCGCAAGTTGGCAGCGATGCTTGCCAACATGCACAAGAAAAAAGAGAAGCATATTTCGCCCGGTGCGACTCCTTGGCTCCCCTTCGATTCGCAAGAAGAACTTGAGCAAGCTCGGCAAGAAGCGGAGGCCGAAGCACAAAAGGTTCTGGATGACGCTCAATCCAAAAGCACGCCCAAAGCCAAGAAGAAACGCAATGAATCGCTCCCGTCGCACCTTCCTGAAGTGAAGGAACTTCGCGATGTTCCAGAGCAAGATCGCATCTGTCCAGAGCATGGTCCCATGGCGATGATCGGTGTCGATAGGACCGAAACCTTGGTTTATGAACCAGCCAAGCTTTATAAGCGAGTGATCGAGAACCCCAAGTATGGCTGCCCATGTTGCAAAGAGCATGGAATCGTTTCTGCCGAGCGACCAACCGGATTGGTTGAGGGTAACAAATACGATTCGAGTATCGGTGCGGTGGTGGTCGCTCAGAAGCTTGACTTGCATCTTCCGCTGTATCGTCAGACGGATGTCTTTGCCAGCAGTGGTTGGACGCCCAGTCGTTCGACATTGCAGAATCTGATGGTGCAAGTGGACTTTGCGTTGCTTGGGTTCTTCATGTTCATGGCCAGGCGTGTGCAGAAGGACTCCGCAGTCGGACTGGATGAAAGCAGTTGTCGAATGCTGATGCCAGAGGAGGAGCCGAAGGTTAAACCCGGTGACCTGAAGACGCAGCGGTTGATCGAGAAGATGCGTGAAGCGAAAGGCAAGGGTGAAGATAGCTTGATAGGGAAGATGTGGGCTTATCGGGGTCTAGATCAAGCGCCCTATAACATCTTTGACTTTCGGATATCGCGTCACCGGGATGGCCCGGATGAATTCTTTCGAGAGAGTCGCTGTATTATTCAAGGTGATTGTTTCTCAGGAAATGAAGCCGTGGTGCTTGATAACCGCGATCGCTTGCAGTTCGCGGCTTGTTGGTGCGCATGCGCGTCGTAAGGTTTACGAGGTGTCCAAGGAGAATCCGTATCGGCAAAAGCTGTTGGATATGCTGCAGGGGCTTTACGATGTGAACGTGCGCGAGCAGGGGATGAATGCGGAATCACGAGTGGAGCATCGTCAGCGTTATGCGGTACCGTTGTTGGAGGCGATGAAGAAGTACATTGATAGTTTGGATGAAGGGCAATTGTTTCCCAAGTCGGACATGGCAGGAGCGTTGGGATATATCCGTAACCACTGGGATGCTCTGACGATCTACACGGCGCATGGCCAGATTCCGATCGACAACAATCGCGTAGAGCAGTTGATGCGTCAGGTGGCATTGGGACGGAAGAACTGGTTGTTTGTTGGCAACGTGGAATCTGGCGAGCGGGTGGCTAGGTTGATGAGCATTGTGAGCAGTGCCAAACGTCACCACTTGGATGTCTGGCAGTACTTGAAGGACATTTTGGATCGCGTACTAGCAGGCGAGACTCAATACGAGAAACTTTTGCCGGACGTATGGAAGCAGGAGCATCCCGAAGCGATTCGCGAGTACCGGGCAGAGGAAAGCCGCTATAAATCAGACCGCAAGCAGATAACACGAGCCCGCAGAATCATCTCCGCCAAGCTCAAGCGACAGCAAACCCAGGGCCAATCCAACTAACCCCAACAACTGGTTGTGGTGGACGCTTACGTTTTCAGACCAAACGACGACTCTCGTTCCGTCGTCAAGCTCCCCGACCAGATGGGATTTGGATCGCGTTGCGGCGCAAGTATTGACGCGAAGTTAGGCCTTGTGCCCAGTATTCGTAATCGGATTGTTGCGCTAAGAGCGACCGAATTTCGTATGGCAGGAGAATCAGGGCTGTAGAATAGATTCCATGACCATTCTCCTGCCCCCATTCTCTTGCCCAGTCTTCACAATAGGATTGGAGCGCTAAAGCATGGCATGCGCGCAAGTCCGATTGGGGCTTGCCCCCGACGGACACCGCTTTGGAGATCTAGATTGCGTGCCTCCGGTGATACCCTCGCGAACCTAGCACACCAATCCTATTGCGACGCGTTGGGGCAAGCCCAACGGTCGCTCAGAGCTCGCGATCTCAGAACGATGTGCCTTGGTCTTCTGGCTTTCAAATGCTCCCGGCTTGTCCGGGAGATGTTTCCGTTTCTTGCTAGAGAGCGATGTTAACTAGCGAGGAACCGAACGATCCACCGGGCGAGCCGGTGGGATTCCCGTTATGGCGGGCTCTTTGCTGTAGCGAGAAACCCAACGATCCACTGGACAAGCCAGTGGGATTTGGCTCGCGCTGAGGTGCAAGCATCGATGCGAAGCTGGGCCTTGTGCCCAGGCTTCGTAATCGGATTGGTGCGCTAAGAGCGACCGAATTTCGTATGGCAGGAGAATCAGGGCTGTAGAATAGATTCCATGACCATTCTCCTGCCCCCATTCTCTTGCCCAGTCTTCCAACCCCAACCGGGTTTAACATCAAAGCCTGGGGTCGCGCAGCGCACCCCAGGAAAAGCGACCTGGGCCACGAGAACCCCAACGGGGTTCAACAATCCATATGAACAATCCAAGAACGCCGTGGAACCGTCGTCCAACCCCGCTGGGGTTGATAACATGTGTGTGAATTCTTCATCCAGGGTGCGCTGCGCGACCCTGGGCTTTGATGTTTGACCGCGTTGCGGTCTTGAGACGGTCGCTAACGAGATTCATGATTCGAATTACGAGCGCAACTTGCCTTTAGTGGCTGAGCAATTCGAAGATCCATGTCAGGCAGAGTAGTCCGCATTTAATGAACAATCATCAACACAAACTGTGGCCATTGAGCAGCGTTCTAGCTCGTTCTTGAGCCCTGCAAACCGCTACTCAAAATCAGTTTAGTAGCTGGTAATTCTGTAGAGAAAAACATTGAGGAAATGCAAAGCTGAGGAGAAGGACCATCCACAGTGCACAGCCGTTTCACTCACTCGTTACTATCTCTTACTTTGTGAACTATCTGTTTACTGCGTAAAACAGATAACTTCCATCATCCTTCGTTAAATGCCAAAGCGAACTATCGCTAGCATCTACCAGCAAAACGTTTTCGCTGTTTAGAAAAAACACCTTGTCCCATTTACGGTTGTGATACACTTCAGGCAGCGACGTTTCATCCAGAATGAGTGAAGAATCCATTAAGTCATAAAAATATGTTGCGTCACTATTATAAACAATAAGCTTATTTGAAGCATCGGATGCCAACCTGAATAGTGGCCCTTCAGGTTGTGATTGTAATGTAATGGTTTCGTCGACCGTATTGTCTTCGTAGTTTAGAAGGCGGAGAGAATGCGTTCGTGTATGGCCATCCGCTAGAGAAGTTACAAGATACTGCACAAGATACGGGCTTGAAAGAAATGCAGTTGCATAACATTTGCCGAGATTAGACACCGCGGCTGTTTTTTGCATCTGGTTCAAGCTAGACTTTTCCAACACTGCACGATTCTTTATATCAAAGACTCGCGGAGGAGTATTAGTGTCATAGAAGGCAACGAGGGAATTGTTCTTGTCGACTGAAAAGCGCACTTGATGGAGCAACCGATAGGGGCTTGATATTTCTATTTGCATTGCCAAAAGAGTTTCTGGAGTCCGAACATCACCAAATAGCGTCATCAACGTTGGCATGCTCGGCAGTCGCGTGTCAGATTGTCCCAGAAAGACTAAGCATACTGCATCCCGTTCTGGCAATACAATTAAATCGGCAAGGACATGACCGCGAATCTCAGTTTTACTAATGGACTTGCACCCATTTTCATCGCAATAGTTCAATTTAATTATTTTAGAGTATTCGTCCCTTTCACCAGCAGCATAGCTCATTGAAATAAAAGCTCCTTCTTTCCAAGGCGAAAAAAACATTCCTTCGGCAAATTGAGAAATCCTTGTTCTCGTAATCTGCCTCCCCTGAACCGAAATTTTACTTAATACTGTTTCTTCTTTATCAATTTTCGCCTCCCAAACGTTCCCTCTGGAGTCTTGATTAAATTCAAAATTCTTAGGAATCTGCCCTTCAAGTCGAGTATCTAAACATAAATGAAATATCAAGACGACTACCGAAAAGGCAAGCTGCTTATTTATCATCTGCTAATTCCTTTGATTGGTCGATCTGTTTGCGTCTTATACAGTTCAAAAGGTGCATACTTCCATCCTGGACAATCTTCCACCGGCAGACCGTGCTTCTTCTCATCAAAACAATTGACCTTCTTTCGATCTTTCGGTTTTTTCGGCTCAGGGTCAATGCCATGATCGTAAGGCCGACCAATATAGGGTGAGAAGTTGAGTCCGTAGAAATCACAGCCTGTTCCATTAGCTATCTTCTTTCTGTTCTTGTCACGATCGTTGGCACTGTGAGAGTAGCTAAGTTCTGGATCAGTTGACTTGGTACCACCACAACTAAACGACTGGATTTCGCATCTATCACAATTCGCCTCAAATGCAATCCTTAAACCATCTTCTAGATCCCAGTTGGGCAATATTTTGTCGGGCTTTGCCTCAAATCCCCCCGGATTTCCGGAGCCACCCTGATGTCCAAAGACCAACACCTGGCAACACTGATTGTCATCTACTTCCTTTAGAAACTGCTCGCGAGTTGCCACATCCTTAATAGTAACCCCATCCTCTGGATAATCCATGTATTCAGGAGCCCCTTTTAGTATGATTATGCACCGCTTTAAACCGCTACCTTCAAGGTCCTTAGGCGTTGCGAACTTTTTCAATCCATGTGGATCGCCAACTTTTAATACACCGGATCCAACATATTCGAATAAATTCCATTTGCTGCCTCTGTACCCAATCGGATCTCTTGACATAAACCTTCCACTATTCCCACTCATCCATCTTGCTCGGAAGTAGTGCAAGCCGACGGTATGATCCCACTCGCGAGCGGTGTAGGTGTAGCGGTTGTCATAAGCGCTGGTAGCTATGACTGACGCAGATGCGTTGAGCACCGTTGGCTGGCCGTAAGCGGTATAAGCGTAGCGCTCTACAACGCTGCCGCTGGAATTGGTCATAGCGTAGATCGAGTACTGCTGGTTGCGATGCTGCGCTAGTGCAACTTCTGAAGGCCAATCGCTGTTGCTGATGAGCGATGAGGCTGTGCAAGTGAAGTTGGCGGCTGCGGACTCGTGTTGTGATGACTTGCTATTTGAGACTGACGCGTCAGATGACTTTGCCTGGAAAGAAAAAAAAGCATTGAATGAAACAGTGGCGTTCAAATAGGTTGCACCTTGAGCACACAGCGCAGCCCAATCGATAGTCGAGGTTGCTCGATGCGATGTGGGATTAACCGGAAGTAGCGTGGCTTGAGAGGGCATGCTTGCCATTATAGAGCTGACAGTTGAGCGGTGGTGCGAGAGGTGCGAGAGGTGCGTGAGTGGCTAGTTATTTGGCGGAAGTTTGGGCAGCGGCCTGAAGGGCCGTAGCAATTATTGCCGGTGCGCCGCGCGCCACCGGACCTTGGGGTTCCCTGAGACCGATAAGCCCGAAGGGCTGGCACAAATCATTTATCTCGGCCCTCCGGGCCTGAGGGAACAACTGCAGATGCAAACCGTGGCCGAACCTGCCACGGCAACAATTGCGACAAGCCTTCGGCTTGAAGAGGCAGACGCCGCACGGTCAATTGGCAACTGGACGCGTAGACGACTCGCCCTCCCCGATCGCTCGTGGAACTCGCGATCGACCCTCCCGCAAGCGAGAGGGTGAATAAGAACGCGTACGCCTGTCGGTGTGCGTGGCTTTGTGCCCGTTGAGGTCGCAGGTGAAATACTCAGCGGCGGCGATCCCGGTGCTTAGCGTTTCGGTATGGGATGCGATTAAGTTAAGACCGGTGAAGTTGCAGAGGAACTATTGCGTTTGCGAATCCAAGCCGAAAAGAGGCAGAAGTAGGACTGGCCGGACTCGAACCGACAACCAAGGGATTATGAGTCCCCTGCTCTAACCATTGAGCTACAGTCCCATCGTGAAGCGACCATTCTAATGATATAAACCAAGCACTCAATATGTGTTCTTGACAACAATCTGGCTTGGTTCACATTAACCTTTATGACGCAGGCCTGCGAAATCGCTGCATTTCAATGGAATTTTCCGCGAAAGAACTGGCGGAGGCTCGCACACGTTGCCTGCCGTATGCTAACGTTGACCTGCGCAGGAATTGAATTCCGAATGATCGTTCCTACGCCTAAATGGACCAATGATTACAAATCTGTCGGTCTCAGGTTGGAATCCTATTATGACACCACATGCGTCGCATCGACGTCTGTCGCGTTTTGGAAACAAGCTTCGCCGAACTGAACCTCACTTGTGAAGAACTCTACCTTGCCACTGTCTAACTCCAGTCATGATGAACAACAGCTAGACATTCGGTCGGATGGCAGCCGAGCGGAGTTGCGCTTTTTTCCGCAGCCCGGTGCATGGTGGTTATCGGATTTGAGCGAACTATATGCGTTTCGCGAGTTGCTGTGGATGTTCTTCCTGCGTGATTTGAAGATTCGCTACCGACAAGTTTTCATCGGCCTAGCCTGGGTTTTGTTACAGCCTACGCTGGGAATGGCCATTTTCTTAGCCATCTTCTGGCTGGTTGAAGCCAAGCCGACTAGTGCTGCGGCAAACTATGCGTCCGATGCGACTATCGTCTACTCAGGCATGTTGCTGTGGCAGTTTGTGGCCGCTTCCCTGCGTGATGCCACGGGATCCTTAGTCAATTATCGACATGTCATTACCAAGATCGCTTTTCCTCGCCTGTTATTGCCACTGGCAAGTGTCTTATGCGCTGGATTTGATTTGTTGATCGCATCGCTGCTTCTGCCCGTGGTGGTATGGGTCGGAGGAGACCAATTGCAGTGGGGAACCCTTTGGTTAACGCCGTTGGTGATCCTGGTGCTTTTGATGTTTGTGGTAGGCTGTGTCGCTTGGCTGTCCAGTCTGAATGCTTTTTATCGCGACATTGGATATGCATTGCCATTCTTGTTGCAAATAGGCATGTTCTTGTCACCGGTCATCTACGATCTATCTCGGGTGCAAGCGAGCGAGAAAATACCACTTGTCCTACGTCTGATTTATGAATCCAATCCAATCTGCAGCGCGATTGGTTGGATGCGTCATATGATGTTTGGTGGACCAGCTCCAATGGCACTGACGACAGTATTGGCAGTAGTGATTTCAATCCTGGTCTTTATCACCGGTTTAGCTTGGTTTCGTTCCCAAAACGAGCGTTTGGCAGACCGTATTTAATTTTAGCAAACGCAGCTTGAATCATCTCGCATGTCGAATTTAGCAATAGATATCCAGCAAGTATCCAAAGAGTTCATCATTGATGGGCTGGGGGATTATCAACGTGCAACGGAAGTGTTTGCAAGTTGGCTGCGATCGAAAGTAGTTGGCTCCAAACCCGCCGTCGAAATGGCCCGAAAGGCGGATGTGTATGGAGTAAAGCAAGTGGGCCCGCGGCGGTTCCTGGCGCTTGACCAAATCAACCTTCAGGTTCATCAAGGTGAAACGCTGGGTATCGTAGGCAGCAATGGAGCCGGAAAAAGTACGCTCTTAAAAATCCTTTCGCGAATTGTGACACCTACGAAAGGCCGAGTGGGCGTGGCAGGTCGGATTGGCTGTTTGTTGGAGGTTGGGACCGGCTTTCATCCTGAGCTAACTGGACGCGAGAACGTGTTTCTCAACGGAGCAATCCTGGGTATGCCGCGCCGTGAAATTCGTAAGCGATTTGATCAGATCGTGGAGTTTGCGGAAATCGACAAATTCCTGGATATGCCGGTAAAAAGGTATTCCAATGGCATGTTGATTCGCTTGGGGTTTTCAGTGGCAGCTCACTTGGATCCTGACGTTCTCATTGTGGATGAGGTCTTGGGGGTGGGGGACGCGGCCTTTCAGAAGAAGAGCTTAGGGAAAGCCCGCGAGTTTCGCGAACAAGGCCGAACAGTGCTGATGGTATCCCACAATCTACCGATGATCGCGGGGTTTTGTACCAGGGCGATTTTGCTGAAGGATGGTAAGTTGGTTGCGGACGGTTCTCCACATGAAATCATTGAGCAACATCTGCACCATAACGTGGGAGTAGCTCAAAGCCAAAAGTGGTTAGCAGGCCAACAGCAAGTTCAGACTGAATATGCCAGCGTGTTGGAGGTTGAGGTGAAAGATGCGGGGGGCCGTTCGACATTATCGTTGGATTCCCCGATCGATATCGATATTCACTTTCGCGTAAACGAGCCTGGGCATCGAGTCTGCTTACAATTGCAAATCAGCGATGAGTCGGGATGTCAAGTTTTCAAGAGCATCAACGCGCCGCCGATGAACGAGATTCATGACGAATACTACGGCAAGCTGATGCCGTTGGGCGAATATCGTTGCACTTGCCAGATTCCAGCAAAGTTTTTGAACGCTCGCCGGTACTTGATCAGTTTAAGTATTGGTGAAGAGCCTAATCGTGTGGATCAAATCGCAGATGGTTTGTTGGGGTTTGAAATTTTTGATACTGCGGGCGATTTGGCCGGGATCAATGTATCGTGGGCCGGATTCGTGACGCGTCCGATATTGAGGTGGAAAACCTTTCCCAGCGATTCTATGGCTACAAATGAGCGATTGCGTTGACTGGTCTCGCTCTGTTGCTTGACCATCCGCAACTCCTGCAACTATAACAAGCGATGTACGGTCTTGTGGCAACTTCCGAACTGGTTCATTTACATAGATTGATAACACATGCAGGAATGCATCAACGTTGATGGAGTTTCGCTGTACTTAAGCAAAGCGATTGAAGATGGCGGCCAGTGGATTGGGCAGGACGAAGTGCTGCGGCAACTGGCCGCTTGTTGGTTGGTCGTGGACGATTTAGATCAACCGCTGACACCCAGGTTGGTCGGGGTGCCGGGAATTGGCAAAACGGCACTGGCGATGGCAGCCGCAAAAATTCGAGAGCAGCCGTTGTACATATTTCAGTGTACGGCAGATACACGCCCGGAAGATCTGTTGATCACGCCGGTTCTATCTCAAGGTGGATCGATCGCGTACCACGCTTCGCCGCTGGTCACCGCGATGATCAAAGGTGGGGTCTGCATTCTGGACGAAGGCAATCGCATGAATGAAAAGTCTTGGGCGTCACTGGCCCCCCTTTTGGATCATCGCCGCTATATTGAGTCGATCGTTGCAGGAGTGACAATCAAAGCGACGCGGGATTTTCGCTGTGCGGTTACGATGAACCAGGACGATTCGACTTATGAGATCCCAGATTACATTCTCAGTCGTTTACAACCAACCTTGCAGATCGCTTTTCCGTCGCGTGACGATGAATTGAAGATCTTGCGTTACCACTTGCCATTTGCGCCCAGTGAACTTCTAAATTTGACCGTCGACTTCTTGCAGCAAGCTCACTCGTTGCGGCTAGATTTTTCGGCTCGCGATGGTATCCAAGTGTTGCGGTATGCGTTAAAGAGATTAGCTCAGAATCAGGATCACCCGATAGCCAGTGATAGTGTTTGGCGTGAAGCGCTGTACTCTTGTTTGGGCGATGAAGCGCTTGATTTAGAAGCGGCCGCGAAGCGCAAGTCGCAAACCTTTGGCGGGGACGGCGGCACCTTTGGACTGGGGGATTTCTTCATGGATGAAGACGACCCGATGAATCCTGGTTAGGATAAACGCCTTGCTAAAAAGGGTTGAGAAGATCGTTCAGAGTGTCGATGTACTTCTTGATCGATTGGTTTTGGATCAGCCGGTGCTGCTGGCGTTGAACGGATTTCGTCCTAGCGTTCGTTAGACCAGATTGGGATTCAACGAACGGGACAAAAATAAAACCCGCTAACCATTTTATTTGGTTAGCGGGTGAAGCGTGATGCGTGATGCGTGATGCGTGCAGCGTGAGACTAGAACTGCTAGTTGCGGTATGAAACATTCAGTTTCACAATCGGCAACACGTCGGAGTCGGTTTTGACCATCAGCGAGCCATCGAACGACGCGTCAGCCTTTTTCGGCTTAAGCGTGACTGGCAGCGTATGGACCGCTTGCGCTTCGTCGGAGCCAGCAAACTCAACGTCAAACTCTTCGCTGGTAACCTCTAGGATTCGGAATTCCTTTTGGCCCTTGAGGATGAAAAGTTGTTGGTAGCTTTCTTGGGAATCATCACGTGCAATTTCGACAACTTGTGGCGAGACCGAGATGGTGGCTTCCACATTACCGGTGACCACTAGCGGGACAGTCTTGAGGTTGCGGTCATTGGTTTGGATGATCACTTCGGTCATGATGGGTCCAACGGGAGCGTCCTTCTGCATCTCGATTTGCAAGTTGTAGGTCACGCGGCCAGCCGATCGCTTGCTTTCTTCGGCGCGGGCTTTGATATAACCATCAACGGTCTTGAGGCCTACAATCGCCCAGTCGTTGCGTCCGGCGTAATCGATAGTCATTTCGATGGTTTTTCCGGTACCTTCGCCGACGTTGCCAAAGCTAGCTTCGCCTGGATTAAAGACCACATCGCTGCGGATGTAGCCCTTCACGTGCAGTTGCACTTCAGAATAACTTGGGCGGTCAAAGCTGACGGTCAACGTTGCGGACTTTGCACCAGTGAAAGAACCGGTGTTGAAGCGAGCTAAAATCGAGCCGGTCTGGCCAGGCTGAATGGTCTGCGTCTCGACGATCGGCGTGGTGCAGCCGCAGCTTGCGCGAACGCCAGCGATGTGGATGGGTTGATCGAAGGGGTTAGTCAGCTCGAAACGAAACTCGGTTTTCGCGGCGCGGGCCACGGTGCCAAAATCATGGCTAGTAGTTTTGAAAATCGCCGCGCTCGGGGAAACAGCTTGTGCAATGCTTGCGGAGGCGACAAGGACCGTAGTGGCCAAAAAACTTGAATAGAACTTCATAGGATTGACTCGTCGTTGTAGTTGGATGGCGTTGGAGCAGTGCAATTTTGGGGCCAAAAGCACCGGTTCGTCACTGGTGTTTTTGAAGAGGTCGGTAAAGCGTCCGTCTTGGGAAAAGTTCCAACGTCCGAAATTCGTGAACCAGAAGACTTTATGCAGGAGTGTGGGCATTAGAACCGCTCACACCATAGTATCAATCCTGCAAAAGAATTCGCGTTTCGAACGACGTTGAAATCGACTCAACTTTTTTCCATTGAGGGGCATATTCGGCAACAACAAACGCCGTTCCCTAATCAAAATAATTTACCCAAATTTCCTATTTTGCGTCAATTGCGATTTTTTCGAGGTTTTGGCCGGGCGATTGGCATATTCGCCGCCGTTGCGTAGGCTTGTATTTTTGGGCTGCGCTGGTCACGATGCTTCGCCTGCGACCACACGTGGCAGTTTTGAATTAGGGCGGACTGCCACTTCCGGATACGCGTTCACTACGAAAGATTGTCGATGCGACTGATTTATCTCGACTACAACACTACCACGCCAATTGCAGGCGGCGCTCGGGAAGCGATGTTGCCATTTTTGTACGAGTTCTATGGGGCGCCCACGTCGACTCACTGGACCGGAGCGGCCGTATCGGAAGCGATTGAAGATGCGCGCGCCAATGTCGCGTCGATGATCCAGTGCGATTCGCATGATGTCATTTTCACTTCGGGGGGAACCGAAAGTATCAATACGGCAATGCAGATGGGGTGGGAGGTGCTGAAGGGAAGTCATTCTTTCGGCCATCAAATCTTACTGACCACTTGGGAGTACGAAGCGGTCCACCGGAAGGCGGCTAGTATGGCTGGGCCAAGCTGTGACGTACAGGTATTGTGTGGTGGGACGGTTGGCGGTTGGTCCGTCCCCGCGGTATTAGCAGCGATTGGAGATCGTCCGACCGTTTTGTGTGTCACGCTGGCTGATGGTCATACGGGGATTGTTCAACCGGTTGAACAGCTCGCTCAGGCGCTGGACGACTCGGGGCAAAAGGACCATGTCGTGACCGTCGTGGATGCTTGCCAAGCGCCCGGTAAGCTAGAGATCAACTTCGACCGTTTGGGAGCAGACTTCCTGACGCTTTCGGGACATAAAATGTATGCTCCCAAAGGCGTCGGCGCATTGGCGATTCGCGGAGGTGTTAATGCTGGACCTTTGCTGCACGGTGAGTGGAATGAACGAGGCATGCGTCCTGGGATGCTGAACGTGCCTGGCGTCATTGCTATGTCTTCAGCGGCACAGTTGGTCACTGCTAGTGTGGCCAAGTTTACGGAGCGGTGTCGCGATTTGTTTCAAATCTTTGATGAAACGATGAATCAATGTCGTGGAAAGGTCTTTCCTTATCTGACGCCCAATGGAGCCAGTTTGCCGAACACCCGGTTGTTCATATTGAACGGTTGCGATATCGATCTATTGTTGATGCGATGTCCCGAGTTATGTCTCAGGAGCTTTCAGCATGTGGACCTTGATGGTCCGGAAGACTTGCCTGCATTGTTGCCGGAAGAACCGGCTGCTCGAGCCAAGAGTCCTCATCAAGTTGCATCGATCAGCGACTTGGACCAACGTCACTTCTGTGCGTTATCTTCCGCCGGTTTGTCGTTGGACCAACGGCGCTCAGCGTTGCAGTTAAGCGTCGGATGGAATACCACGGAAACGGAGATGGTGCGTGCAGCAGAAGTGATTTGTGAAGCTTACGATCAGTCTGAAGGAGGCTTGTAAAGCCAACCTAATGACTAATTTTGCGGAGCTTGTGGTTCGCCACGACTCACAGGTCTCCTCGATCAAAAGAGTACAGGCACGAAGTCGGCTAGGTATCTTCGCCAGACCGGCCAGCTATGGTCGCCATCGGTTTCGACCCACTTGTGATCAATGGCCTTGTCCTTCAACGTTTGAATGAAAGTTTGATTTCGTTCGAAAAGGAAGTCATCTTTTCCGCAAGCGATCCACAGTAGTTCCAAGTTCTTGTTCGTTTTTTGCGCATCGGCCAGTGCGGTCGCGATGGCGTCGTCGTTGGGGATGGCGGAGCTAAAGCCGCCGACCCAAGCGAACACATCGGAATGGTTTAATCCGACAGTCAACGACTGTCCGCCGCCCATACTGAGGCCGCAGATTGCTCGTTTGGCTGGAGTGGCTTCCACGCGATAAGTTGATTCGACCGCGGGCATGACTTGCTGCATCAAATCGGCTTCGAACAGTTCAACGTTTCGACCGCGTTGATCTGGCGGGGCGACATGGCCATTGAGCATGACGACCACCATCGGCTTCGCTTTGCCAGCGGCGATCATATTATCGAGAATCCAGTGCGCTTTGCCATGTGCGACCCAAGTGGCTTGGTTGTCACCGCTGCCATGTTGCAAATAAAGTGTTGGGTAAGTTGCATCGCCCGACTCATATCCCGGCGGCGTGTAGACCGCGAATTGGCGCACATCGCCAGCGGCTTTTGAGGCGTAGTCATGCAAGTGAACGGTGCCATGCGGCACGTCTTGGAAATCATGGGGGGCGGGCGGATTGCTTGGAAGGTGCAGGATGCTGGTGCGCGGCGAACGCATCGGTTTGATTTCGGAATTGTTTGGATCAATCATTTGGACGCCGTCGACGCGAAGCGAATATTCCCAAACGCCGCTAGGAATGTTGGTGAGGGTTGTAGCCCAGACACCGTTTTCACCTTTTTTCATTTCGACCGTTCCTTCCGGCCATTGTCCAGCGACTTGAACCGCTTGAGCTTCTTGGCCGGCAAACCGGAAGGTCACGCTGCCATCAGAGCTGATTTCCGGTGAGACAACAGGCCCACGACGCTGCTGAGCAAAGCTAGGGGTGAAGATCAGCGCGCACAGCAAACCGCCGATTAAAAATTTCTTGACCATATTCGATAGTGTTCCGCCAGAGAGGTGAAGAAGTGTGATGCAATATCATCCTACTGGATATTGAACCATTCGTGGCGCGAGCGGATCGTTCGGTTGTTCAATTTTGTGGAAGCTTGCAAGCGAATCGGCCCGACACCAAGTTTTGAGGCGTCCAAAGTGACCGATTCTTGTTGTGCGGGAATGGTCGCTACCGTTTCAAAGTGATGCATGATGGTGACCTCGGTTGGCCAAGCTTTGCTTAGTTTGAGTTCGACGGCATTGGAGTTGGAAGCGGCCACTTGTGACGGCACAATCAATTGCAGTTGATCTTCGGGGGGGCCAAAGCAGAACTCGATCGACTTTTCGAGTCGCACGCGCTCAGTAGAATTGTCTTGAGCGATCACTCGCAATTCTTCGTACCCTTGCAAAGCTTGTTGCTTGGCGTCAATTCGCACAGCGATTTGGTTGCTTCCCGCGGCCTTGACGACTCCGTCGGTTAGAACCAGAAAGGAGACGGGGCCCGCAGTCGACGTTGAGCTTTTTGAGGCGATGCGTATTTCCATGGCGTTGGTGATATGTTGGTCTGCGGCCACACCGGTGATATCGAATTCTGGCGGAGTTGCCCACGGCTGGCAAAGTGGATCGCCCACGATCAGCAACTGGTAGGGGCCCATTACGTTTTGGTAAAACGCTTCGGCTAGAGTTGAACCACGCGCGTAGGTTTCATGGATCAGCGGAAGAGGGAATTTTTGTTGCAACGAATAAGGTTCATTGACTGCACCGCTGCTGCCGGCGGCTCCATGAGCGAGAAATTCAGTCAGCTTGGTTTGGCCAGCTTGATTCATCATGCCGTTCAAGCTGGTGAGGTTATCGCCAATGGCGCCAGGTAGAAGTGTTGAGCCAGATGCGAGCCAGGAAAAGGATGCAGAACCCATGGTTACGCCAGCGACAGCGTTCTTGCGGATGGGAAACGTGGTCGTGATCTTTTCTGCTTGAAAGCCGGCCGATTTAAGTTTTTCGATGGCCAAATCAAACAGCGGTTCGCGGCACTTGGTTCGCACGTCAGATGTCGACGTAAAGTAGAAGGTGCCCTTGGGCTGCGTGAAATCGGCTGTAACGCTGCGTTGCAGTACGGCGATCGCTTGTTCTAGAGAGTTTCCAACGGGCTGAGTAGCCGCCAGCACGATGGACATGAGATAGCGACTGCCACCGGTATTGTCCCGCGTTTCGATTCCGTTAGGAGTGTACGTCAATCGAGCGTCAAAGCCGCGTGGCTCGGTCCAATCGATAGGCGCGTTCTCGGTCGCGATGCGCAACGTTTGAAAACGACTTTCGGTGCGTAAGCTTTTGAAAGCAGGATGTTCGTCGATTAGTTTGCCGTAGCTCCAACCGGCTTCAACTGCTTTGCCGAGGTTGTCGAGTGCTTCATCTGCTTGGCCGCTTTGAGCCGCGAGAACAGCAAGCTGGAACCAAGCCGAGCTTTGGTAGGGAAAACGTTTCACGTAGGCTTCGAGAAACTTGCGATCCACTCGTAATTCTTTGGTTGGCTCTGGAGTTGACGTGGCATCGTTGGGCTCTGTCGCGTTGCTGGGCTCTGTGGCGTCGGTGGGCCCAGCGTTATCGTTTTCGGTGGCTGCTTTGGAAGCGGATTGCAACAGCGGCCGCATGTCGTCCGGGATGGGCAATTGCAAAGTTTGCTGAACGGGCAATCGGCAATAGAAGTTGTTGTACAGCGACACGATGCTTTGATTCGCCAGAACTTGTTGATACAAGTAAGTCGCAGAATTCAGGCTTGCGATGGGCGAGAACCACGCTCGTTGTTCGGCAGGAACATTGACGGCCGGCGTCACGGTGATGCGGGTCGGAATGTCACAACTGTAGGCGATGCCTTGGATATGCGGTGTGAGGTTGCGTTTCTCAATCTCCGTGAGCACCGGTTGGAGAATCGTTGATTTGAAAACATCCTGTGAGATTGTCTCGCCTGCGGGCAATGCCTGCAGAACGATGACGTTGCGGGCGGGGATGTTGCGCAACTTGATAAAGTGGTTTGCAACGGTTCGTGAGTTCTGTGAATCGCCGTTGACGACGACGACCCAACTGGAAGCGGTGGCTCCGGCTTGAATTGTGCCGCTTGTTTGCCATGAGAATAGGAAGCTGGCGAGGCAAGCTGCCGTTAGGCGAATGAAGTCTAGGCTAACGCTAGCGATACGAATATTCAGATTTTCAGGCGTCATGCGGTGTTACCTACCCCCACTAGGATCTGGTTCAGAGCTGGTTACATTAGAAGGCGTTTCACGTTTCTTTGCAAAGGTAAGTTGAAAAAGGTAGGTCAGATATGGCTCAGTTGAGCATTCGGAAAGATGATTGTGCGTTGGACTTTCTATCCTTGGGAGCAGTAGTTCATCGGCTTGACCCAGGCATTCTGCCGTTCCGACGTGCACAGCAACTGGATATTCATGTGTCTGGTGGTGAATACAACGTAGCGGCGAATTTGTCGGATTGCTTTGGTTTGAGCACCGGCGTCGCCACCGCCATGGTCGATTATCCTATCGGCGAATTAGTTCAGGCGCGCATTCGCCAGATGGGTGTGAAGACTTATTACAAGATGTTCAAGCACAATGGCGTGAACGGCCCCAACATTGCCACTGTGTACAGTGACCGGGGTTTGGGAGTTCGACCGCCGATCGTGTTTTACAATCGCGCCAATGAAGCGGGTGGAATGCTGAAGGCTGGCGATTTCGATTGGAAATCGATCTTTGCTGCCGGTTGTCGCTGGTTTCACAGTGGCGGTATTTTTGCGGCGCTTTCTGACACCACGTCCGATTTGATCATTGAGGGCATGAAGGCAGCCAAAGCGGCTGGGGCGGTCACCTCATTTGACTTGAATTACCGAGCCAAGCTGTGGTCCGCTTTGGGGGGCGATTCCGTGGGCCAAGAACGGATTAGCAAGATCGTGGAAAACGTCGATATGCTTGTCGGTAACGAAGAAGACTTGCAAAAAGGGCTTGGTATCGAAGGCCAAGACGTCGAAAAAGCATCCAGCTTAGATCCCGCTTCGTTCTTCCAAATGATTGAGAAAGCGACCAAGAAGTTCCCCAACGTCAAGATGATTGCGACCACATTGCGAGAAGTCAAATCGACCAATCGGCATGAATGGGCCGCAGTTTTGTGGTACGACGGCAAACAATATGTCAGTCCCACAATGCAATTGGATGTGATTGACCGGATTGGCGGCGGCGATGGTTTTGCGGCAGGTTTGATTTACGGCATGTTGGCGGGCAAGGAGCCTGAGCAAGCGTTGCGGTTGGGTTGGGCTCATGGTGCGTTGCTGACCACATTCCCCGGCGACGTCACGATGGCCAAACTGCCAGAAGTCGAAGCCTTGGCCAAGGGCGGTTCGGCTCGCGTTCAGCGCTAGGCCAACTCCAGCTTGGTCCGCAGCTAACGTTTTCAACGGTCGGTGGACGTCTGTTTTGGACGTCCGCTTTGGTTGCCGTGGTTTTTGAAGTTCTTCGAATTGGACTGCCGCTTAGGTCGACCTAAGCGGCAAGAAGGCCACGAAAGCGAGAAAATGAAGGCATCCAACTGGCCCATACCTGTCAAACCGCTCTTGGCAGGAAGATGAGACAAGCATAGACTTGCGGGTTTCTGTCAGGAAATTGCGGCTAGGCATCATCCCCGCAGACGCGCAGAACTGTTTAAGAGTTATATCGGTGTGCATTGGAAGCGCATTTGCGACCAACTTCCGAGATGGCTTTTCGGAGTCGTTGGGATGGGCGTGCCACTGGTTTCCTCTCCCATCACTTACAGCAATCTTACGAAATCGCAAAAATTACGCACATGTCGTGGCCTTCCCCCCTACATCTTCTCGCTCAAGCAAATTCCTCTATTTCCGCCGGTGCGTCGCTTGAGTCGCCGTTTGTCAATGGATTGAAGATGATTGCGGTGATTGTTGCCGTTTTCATCCTGCCGTTCATCGTTGGGCGATTCATTGCCAAACGTATCAAAATGCCGACGCACGGATCATCCATCGGCATCATTCTAGCAACTTTAACTGGCTGCTTGATCATTCTGGGAACCAATGAACTTCGATACGGGATCGACATCATCGGTGGTACCGACCTGATTTATGAACTGGACCGCACGGCGATGCGGGAGGCCAGTCAAGGCGGAGCGGAAGTGACCGCTAAAGATCTGATTAAGCCACTGGCCGAACGTATCAACCCGGCTGGAACCAAGGAAATTTTGATTCGCCCCAGCGGCAATGACCAAGTCGAAATCATCATTCCGAACGTCCAGCAAATGGAAGTGGACGAGATTAAGCGCATGATTTCCCAGGCTGGGATTTTGGAGTTCAAGATTGTCGCTAACGCCAGCGACCATGCGGACATCATGTCGTTTGCTCGCAAGCAAGCAGAAAATCCAGTCGAGTTCGACCGAATGGCTCGCGATGTCGTCAACGATAAAGGGGACGTGGTCGCGATTTGGCGAACCGTTGGCCGCGAAGACGAAGTGAAGAACGGCGTGCGAGCGTTGCGTAGTCCAATTGGAAGTTCAAACTTAGCTCGCGATGCCAGCACGGGACGCTTGCTGCCACCCTATCCAGGCTCTAACGAAACCAATGGATTTGAACGCTGGCTGCAGCGGCAAGGAATCCCAGAAGTGGAATTGCTGCTGGCCCTGGAGCGTGGCGGCCAGCCCTTCCCTGTCGTGACAGGTTCCGATATCGCCAACGCACGGGTGTCTGCCAGTACCAATGGTGGCTATGAGGTGCAATTTAATATGCGGACCGACGGTGCCGCTAAGCTTTCGAAATTGACATTGCGGAATCAACCTGACCCAAAACGTGATTTCAGTCGGCAAATGGCGATCCTACTGGATAACCGAATTCTGTCGGCTCCAAACTTGAACGCTCCGATTTCCAGCAGTGGTGTGATCACCGGTAATTTTACTCGAGCGGAAGCAGAGTTTTTACAGAAGATTCTGCAGTCGGGCTCGTTGCCAGCCGCCTTAAATAAAGTGCCTATCAGCGAAAATCAAGTCGGCGCGGAAATGGGCTTGGACGCCATTACCAAAGGCTTCATGGCCGCTGTAATGGGCTTAGTTGCCACAGTCCTGTTCATGTTGGTTTACTACAGATTCTCGGGGATTGTCGCGTGTATCGCATTGGGTATCAACCTGCTAATCATTCTGGCATCGATGGTCATCATTCGCCAGCCGATTACGCTACCTGGTCTGGCTGGTTTGGTACTGTCGGTGGGTATGTCGGTTGACGCCAACGTGTTGGTGTTTGAACGTATTCGTGAAGAAATGGCTAAGCGTTCCACCGGGAGACTGGCTATTCGAAATGGGTTCGACCGAGCGATCACAACGATTATTGACTCGAACTTAACAACGTTGATCTCGGCTGTTGTCCTTTACTGGGTGGGTACTGACCAAGTTCGTGGTTTTGCGATTACGCTGATCATCGGTTTGGCGGCCAGTATGTTTACAGCAGTATTTTGTTCGCGAGTTATCTTTGAGATCAGCGAACGCATGCGTTGGGTCAGCTTTGGCATGTCGGACATTGTCGCGTTCATGCGAAAGAATTTTCTGGGGGAGAAGGACATCGATTTTATGTCGTTCCGTAATATCTGCTATGCGATTTCTGCCGTTGGAATCTTGGCTGGTATCGTTACGCCGTTGATTCGCGGAACGCAGATGTTGGATATCGATTTCAACGGCGGAACCATGCACGTTTTTGTGCTGGACAAGGAAATGCCGACCGATCAAGTACGATCATTAGTTAAGTCGATTTTCAGCGAAGATGATAACAAACTGCCGATCGAGACCAACTTGACCAGCGTCAAGATGGACGAGTATGGAAAAGATCGCGTTTATAAATTAGTGACTTCGATGCAGAACGTCGAAGCCGTAACGAAACGTTTGGTGGATGGTTTTGAGCAAAGCCCTGCGGGCGTGCGGTTGCTGACATACAAGGTTCAAACAAGTATTGGAGGTTCGCCGACAAGCTCTGGCGACCTTGTGCCGTATCGTTTACGAATGAAATACGTTGCTTTCCAAGAGGAACCTGCGGCCGAGGCCCAGGACGACTCGGCACCAGCCGCAGAAGCTCCGGCGAGCCCTGATGCGGAAGCGGCGGTTGAACAGCCAGCACCGGCGGAAAACGCTGAGGCGGAAGCTGAGGTGACCGAAATTGAAACAGAGGTGCCCGCGGATGCTCCCACTAGTTCGGATGGCGGTGTGCCTGGGATTGAGGTGCAAGAAAACATTGCTGCGGTCAGAACTTCCGTGGCAATCGCTTTCCAATCTGGTGATAACAAAGAAGCTCGGATCAATGCTTCAGGAATATTGGATAAATTGATTGTGGCTGGCGGCGATATCGGACTGAAGCTCAATGAGAGCCAAATCCAAATCATCCCAAAGAACGCGGAAAGCTGGACACGAGCGAGCGATGTTGGGTATCCGCAATGGACTGTCAGTCTACCGCTAGATGACGCGACCACTCGAGATTTGATGGCGAAGTTTGAAGGTCACTTGGCCGACGAACCTATTTGGCAATCGGTTTCCAAGATTGATTCGCGCGTCGCCGGCGAGATGCAAACCCGAGCGATCTTGGCTTTGGTCGTCAGCATGATTTTAATCGTGGCCTATATCTGGTTCCGATTTCAAAAGATATCCTACGGCTTGGCAGCTCTCGTGGCGTTGATGCACGACATTCTTATTACGCTCGCGTTTGTCGCGGTCAGCCATTGGTTGTTCCGACCGTTGGGTTTCTTGCTGATCGATGACTTCAAAATCTCGTTGAATATGGTAGCGGCCTTCTTGACCATCATCGGTTACTCGCTGAACGATACGATCGTTGTGTTTGACCGAATCCGGGAAGTGAAAGGCAAAGCTCCAAGATTGACTTCTGATATGATCAATCACAGCGTGAATCAAACGTTAGGTCGAACGTTGCTGACGTCCGCCACGACCATTTTTGCGATCTTGTTGCTATACATTTTTGGTGGCGAAGCAGTCCATCCTTTCTGCTATGCCTTGTTGATCGGTATCGTAGTTGGAACTTATTCGTCGATCTTTGTGGCCGCTCCGCTGTTGTTGTGGTTCGCCGATCGCGAAGAAGCCAAGAAGACCGCTCGCGCGGCATAATCATCTCAAGAGGAACATCATGCAGTTAGTTAAATTTGAAGGCGAGAATGGCCCTGACGTTGGCAAGATCGAAGCCGGATATGTTCATCCGCTGGATCTAACCTCGTTTAATTATGCAAGTCTGTCGGAGTTGCTCTTTGATCCTGCGGTTGCAGACAAAGTAGGCTCTATGGCCATACGCTCAAACCCAATTGCGCTTGCGGACGCGAAGTTGCTTGCACCGATCGATCACCAAGAAATCTGGGCTGCTGGTGTAACTTACAAACGCTCACAAGCCGCTCGAATGGAAGAGTCGGAGGCGGCCAAGGATTGCTACGACCGCGTTTATGATGCGGATCGACCAGAGCTGTTTTTCAAAGCGACCCCCAGTCGTGTCAGTGGTCACGGCGGGCCTTTACGAATTCGCAAAGATGCGACGTGGAATGTTCCAGAACCGGAACTAGCACTCGTTCTTTCACCCACGGCTCGCATTGTCGGTTTCACTATTGGAAATGACATGAGTTCACGCGACATTGAGGGCGATAATCCGTTGTATCTGCCTCAAGCAAAGCTTTATAACCAATGCTGCGGCCTTGGGCCCTGTGTTACGCTGATCGAGTCGATGCCTGATTTGATGTCCGTCGAGATTCATTTAAGCGTGCTGCGCGACGGCCAGGAAGTCTTCGGTGGTTCGACTGGCGTTTCCGCAATGAAACGTAAGGTTGAGGATCTGGTGCAATGGCTTTTCCGCGACAACGATATGCCTCACGGGGCCATTCTGCTGACTGGAACTGGGATCGTGCCTGACAGCAATTTTACGTTGCAACCAAAAGACGTCGTCAAGATTTCGATCGACGGAATCGGTACTTTGGAAAACTACATTGTTCAGGGGTAGAGCCCTCGGCAAGTGACCTTCGATTTGCCGGAACTGCGGTCGCTGGGAGTTGAGCTAGCTCGCTAGCTTTTTGTCGGCGCAAATTGGTGTCGATCAGTTTTGGCCATGAGCGGCGACCTTGTTACCGGCCGACGTGCTGCATTGGATTTGCCGGAACTGCGGTTATCAAACATCCGTAGGCGGTAGATAGCTGATTAAGCCGCGCTGGGTCGCTTGTTCCCAAAAGGCTTGCGGCAGTTTAAGCGAGGCAGATTCCACCAGGCCAGGAACACGCTGGGGTTGGCTGGTGGAAAGTGCCACGGCAGCAATAGCCGGATGACTGAGCCCAAAATCGACGGCCGCTTGAAACGGCGTTGTACTAAACTGCTCACATAATTGATGGAACTCGGTCCGCCATCGCTGACGCTCGCGGTCGTTCGGATCGTTCAGATCGAGTGGGCGGTAGTCGTATAAGTCGCCGCCGACAACAAAGCCGCCTTGGAAAACCGCTGAGTTGATGACGCCGATGTGGTCGCTCTGCAATTCGTCCAAAAAAGCAAGCAGTTCGGGGGGGTGATTCATGACGGTAAAGCTATTGGCCAGCATGACCCAATCGAAATCGCAGTCCCTTTTGAGCGTCTGGATTGTTCGCCAGTTTTTCGCTCCGACTCCCACTGCGATCGCGGCCCCCTGTTGTTTCAGATACTGCAGCGCTCGATAGGCTTCCAAAATGTTGTCTTGTTTTGCGGCCGCATCTGCTTCGCTGGTCGCGCTTGCCAAGTAGTCGTCCGGATCGTGCAACGAAATGAGTTGAGGTTTGTAAGGGCCCAACAATTCGCAACCCTGCTGCCAGCAACGCAGGATTCCGTCATAGCTGATGTCTTGTATGGCATCATGCTGCAAGCCAAACCAAGCGTCGGGTTCAAAGGATTGTTTAGCGTTTGTCAGTGGAACGCGACGCCAGCCGAGTTTGTTATTCAGCACGATCTGCGATTGCTCTACGTTCAGTTCATGCAAAACGCGGCCGAGGATCTCTAGCGCCATCCCCGCGCCATATTTCCCCGCGGCATCAATCGCGATGGGGCCTGGTTGAGAGGCAAACCAAGCGGCAATCAAATCGTGCTTTTGTTGGTCTGGTATCACACCGAACAAATTTCCCAAGCAGGTTGTTCCAAAAACGATGCGGGGGATCGTGACGCCTGAACTTCCAAGTGTGACCAACATTGAATCTGCTTTCCTTATCATCCCTTCCACCTGAAACCCGACGGTCGGCGCTGTTGTCTACACAAGTTTGAGTGACGCTGCTGGGTTTGTTGAACCGCGAGGGCAGCACCCCGCGTTTGTTGGGGCCCCATGGCTGTGACGCGGCCCGTTGGGCACGCGGTTGAACGAAACGCGGCCCGATAGGTACACGGTTAATTAAACGTTGTGACGCTAGGGCTACAACTGATACCAGTAGGTAGCAGCACCGCTCCAAAATGATTTTTGTTCTTCGTCGCTAAGTTGCTTGGTCAGAGTTTCGCAGACTTCGATCCAGTTCGCGTACGATGTCTTCAGTAGGCAAACTGGCCAATCGCTGCCAAACATCAAACGTTGGGGGCTGAACGCATCGCAGGCCGTGCTCCAATAGCGAGCGATAGAATCGACGTCCCACTGTTCGTCGCGGACTTCGGTGGCCACCCCAGAGAACTTACAAGCGACGTTCGGACGCTTGGCCAGTTCTCGGAGATTGGTCTCCCATGCTTGGTCAAAGCTGCCAGATTCTATTTTTGGTTTTGCAATGTGGTCCAGAATGATGCGAACTTTGGGATGCCGATCGACAAACCGAATCGCTTCGGGTAATTGGTGAGCGTAGATCAGCAGATCGTAGGCTAAGTCGTACCGGGGTAGCACTTGGATGCCCTGGTCGAAATCGCTGGAGTCCAAGAAGCCTGCTGGTTCGTCTTGGACCACATGACGTATCGACTTAAGCCATCCATAGTGTGTCCATCGTTCCATGATGCGATCGACATCTGGGTCTTTCAATGGAGCCCAGCCGACCACTCCGCCAATCAATTCATATTGCCGTGCGAAATCCAGTAGCCACTCCGTTTCTTGGACAGACTGCCGCGCTTGGACCGAGATCACGCGTGAAACGCCAGTAGCGTACGCCACATCGCTGAGGTCTTTGGGTAGGAAATCTTGCCGCAACGTCGACATCGAATCGTTGATCCAAGGGTACTGCTGCGGGTCATAGCTCCAAAAGTGATGGTGAGAATCAATTCGCATAGTTTGGCAGGTTCTCTGGTCGACCGAGCGACGGCTGGTTGAAAATGCGGAAGCTGAAATAATGGTGGTAACGTCCACAACCAAGCGGTTGTTCAGCCATTCCCATCAACGGTTAGCAACATTGCTAAAATTGTCATGATACCTCCCACACTGGGAATGCAGAAGCCGGATAGCTCGGTTAGCTCGAATCGCAAGGTTCAACACGTTGGTCACAGTACGCATGTTTCAGTGTGATTTTCTCGTCATCGGTTCCGGCTACGGCGGCAGCATTCTAGGCACTATCTTGGCCAAATCCGGAAGATCGGTCGTTGTCATCGACCGCGATCAGCATCCAAGATTTGCAATTGGTGAATCGAGCACTCCGACCGCAGATGCCACGCTCGCTTCATTAGGGGATCAATATGGGCTTGAAGAGTTGCGAACGCTGGCTTCCTTTGGCAGTTGGCAGCGAGCGTATCCTGAGGTTCGCTGCGGCTTGAAGCGTGGGTTCAGTTATTTTTGTCATCACCCCAATCGTGCTTTCGAAGATGATCAGAAGCATTCCAATTCGAGTTTGGTCGCCGCCTCGATCAGCGATAACTTCAGCGATACACATTGGCTGCGAAGTGATGTCGACCTGTTTCTTTCCCAGCTTGCCCTGCGACAGGGGGCGGAGTTGTATCAGAACTCAAGCGTTACTGAGTTGAAACGTCGCGGCGATCGATGGCAAGTTTTGGTACATGATCAAGCTGGTCGGTCAGAGCCATATGGGATCGAAGCTCGCTGGTTGATCGATGCAACAGGCAATGGGATGTTCAGCCGGACGCATCTAAACGCAGGGCAAAGCGACGGCGAATTGGAAACCAAAGCGTCCGCAATCTATGGACATTTTCAGGGCGTTGGTTCGATGGCCTGCGACAGCGAGGTTGAAGCTTGCCCCATCTTCGATCCGGATCATGCAGCGCAGCATCATATCATTGAAGATGGCTGGCTGTGGTTCCTGCGTTTTCAGCAAGACATTACCAGTGTCGGGCTGATGAGTTGTGATCGTGTGACACCGTTGGACCAGCAGTGGTCGGGCGTCTTGGCTCGGTACCCAACATTGCAGCGTTTGCTTGGCGATGCAACGTTGATTGATTCTGTCGCGAAGCAGCCGCGATTGATCGGTCGCATGCACCGTCAGGAAACGCCGTTAGCGAGAGTCAATCGCATGTCGTATGGGCCAGGATGGGTTGCGCTGCCCAATGCCTTCGGATTTATTGACCCTCTGCACAGTACCGGCATCGCTCACAATTTAATCGGCGTTCGAAGGCTCGCAGAGATTCTGTTAGGCGCGGAGATCGATATCGATGCCAGATTGGAAGGCTACCAACGGCAACTGGAAAGAGAAATCCGCTGGATTGATAGGTTGGTATCGCTGTGCTATGCCGGCTTGCCTAACCCGAGGCTGTTCATGGATCTAACGGCGGCCTACTTTGTCGCTGTGATTGCTCAGGAGCAGGCGACGTCTGCCAGTAGCCTTGTATCCGATGATTTTCTAAGCGTGTCTGACTTGCGATTGCAAGCCCAAATTCAAGGGCTGGCAACTAAGCTAAAGGCATGCTCGGCAGCGGAAAAAAATGACGCGTATCCGATGATTCGCAGCAGGCTGGTAGAGTGCATTGCGCCCTGGAATCGCGTGGATTTGTTGAGCGATCAGGCTCGAAATCGGATCGAGCATTCTGCGGTTGCAAAATGGTTGCTTTAGCCGGGCGGCTTGCCAATTTCGGCTAAAGCATCTACATTTTTCGCTCTTCCTTGGCAGATCGAACTTTTCTTGACCGACCGCACGCTATGAGTTCAAAAAAATTGGCCGCAAAACTTCGTTATGCGGTAGGTGGTGACCACGCTGGATTTTCGATGAAGGAAGAGGTGACGAAGTTGCTGGGCGACCAAAAAGTCACCTTCGTCGACTGCGGCACGTTTGATAGCGAGCCGAGCGACTTTCCAGACTTTGCGGAAGCTGTTGCGAAAAAGATTATTGCGGGCGAAGTCGATCGCGGAATCTTGGTCTGTGGGTCAGGAGTGGGGGTGAGTGTAGCGGCTAACAAGTTTCCTGGAATTCGGGCTTCCCTATGCCACGATACTTACAGTGCGCGGCAAGGTGTCGAGCATGACGATATGAATGTGTTGTGTATCGGAGCTCGCGTCATTGGGCCAGAGGTTGCTTATGAGATTATCAAAGCGTTTTTGAATGCACGATATGCACCTCAAGCACGTCATGCCAGACGCCTGCAAAAAATCCTTGACATCGAACAACGTACGATGAAGCAGAAACGCAAGTAGGCTTGCGAGCTGATGCACGTACGCTGACTTCTTTATTCGCTGCGGCAATTTATGATCGACCAAGCTCCTGTCGCCGTCATTACTGGATCGTCCTCAGGGATCGGGCAGGCGATCGCTTGGGAGTTTGCTCAAGCGGGGTATTGTGTCTACGCGCACGGGAATCGAAATCAAGTTGGACTGGCAAAGACACTTGCACAACTTACGAAGCTCTCACAAGCATCTCTGGGTTTAGCTGATGGTGGGGGAAGTACTTGTGACGGCAGCCTCGCAGATCTTGCTACGGACATCGGAATTGAGGAGCTTTTTTCCAAAGCGTTGAACTGGCGTCAGCGAATCGATGTCTGGGTCAACGCGGCAGGGGCTGATGTATTGACGGGGGCTGCAGCCAAATGGAGCTTTGCAGAAAAGCTGGATCGACTCTGGGCTGTCGATGTACGAGCGACGATTCAGTTAAGCAGAATGGCGGCAGAGGTGATGCAGAATCAGTCGTCATTGAATGCGGCTCGCCCTTGCATCATCAATATCTCTTGGGACCAAGCCGAACGAGCTATGGCTGGCGACAGCGCGCAATTCTTTGGAGCAACGAAAGCGGCGATAGCTGCATTTTCGCGATCGCTTGCGTTAACAGTGGGGCCGCGGGTCCGTGTAAACTGCCTTGCTCCCGGTTGGATCCAAACCAGTTGGGGCCAGGAAGCGTCGCAAGCATGGCAATCGCGTGCGGTTGGCGAGTCAGCGCTTGGACGCTGGGGAAGCCCACTGGACATTGCGCGTGCTGCAGTGTGGCTTAGTAGCATGCAAGCGGAGTTCATTAATGGTCAGGTCATCGCGATCAACGGCGGCTGGAAACCCAACTACGCGGACTAAGACGAGTCGCGTTCAAGGAAACGGGTACTACCAACAAGCGTTGAACGGCATCGCGATTAAACCTAGATGGTCGACGTTTTCCCTTCCGTCGATGTCGGTGCGATGACTTGTCCTTCGCGAGGGTCTTTGGTCACGGGAGGTTTCGCGTTCATGGTGCCGGGTACAACGCGCGGGCCTGGCAAGGCGGAATCGATAATGCGTTGCAAATCGTCGGCATCTACCACTTCGACGTCGATCAATCGCTGTGACAACGCTTCAAGAGCTGCGCGTCGCTCGCTGAGGATTGCTCGGGTTCGCACGACGGCTTCATCGATGATGCGTTTCACTTCCTGGTCGATTTCTCGTAGAGTTTGTTCTGAGTGTTCGCGACCATAGCTTTCAGTGGCGGTGCTTAAAAATGGCGATCGGTTGGACTCGCGATAATTGATTCGTCCCAGTCGACTCATGCCATATTCCATCACCATGCCGCGAGCGATGGAGGTCGCGCGTTCGAGGTCGTTCGATGCGCCGGTGCTGATATCGCGGAAAACCAATTCTTCCGTGATGGTGCCGGCTAACAAGACTTGCATTTGCGCCTCGAGTTCTGCTTGTGTCATCAAGTACCGATCGCCTTCGGGACGCTGCATCGTATAGCCCAGGGCAGCTACACCGCGTGGGATGATCGACACTTTATGTACTGGGTCGGCATCGGGCAGTGAGTACGCGACTAGAGCGTGTCCCGCTTCATGATAAGCAACTCGTTTCTTCTCCGATTCGTTCATGATGCGTTTCTTCTTTTCCAAGCCAGCGGTAACTCGCTCGACGCCGTCATTGAACTCTTCTTGGCCTACTGAAGATTTGCCTTTTCTAGCCGCCAGCAATGCAGCTTCGTTGACCAGATTCGCTAGATCCGCACCGACAAAGCCTGGCGTAATCGAAGCGATATGACGCAATTCGACGTTTGGCCCAAGCTTGACGTTCTTGACGTGGACTTTCAGAATTTCCTCGCGACCTTGTTTGTCGGGGCGATCGACCAGTACGTTGCGATCAAAACGACCGGAGCGCAGCAGTGCTGGGTCTAACGTTTCAGGACGATTGGTTGCCGCGATCACAATCACGTTGGTGTTGGCATCGAAGCCGTCCATTTCAACCAGCAACGCGTTTAACGTTTGTTCGCGTTCGTCGTGAGAGCCCGGCATATTCCCGGCTCGGCTTTTTCCCAGTGCATCCAGTTCGTCGATGAAGATAATGCAAGGGGCTTTTGCTTGCGCTTGCTGGAACATGTCGCGAACGCGAGCCGCACCTACACCCACGAACATCTCGACAAAGTCGCTGCCAGAGAGCGAGAAGAATGGTACGCCCGCTTCCCCCGCGATTGCTTTGGCCAGCAACGTTTTGCCAGTACCTGGTGGTCCGACCAGCAGTACTCCCTTTGGTATGCGTCCGCCTAGCTTTTGATACTTATCCGGGTGTTGTAGAAAGTCTACGATCTCTCGCACTTCTTCCACCGCTTCATCAATGCCAGCGACATCATCAAAGGTCACACCGATATCTTCGTCGGCATACAGCTTACCTCGTGAGCGTCCGAACTGCATTGGCGACCCAATACCATTCATTTTGCGCATCATAAAAATGGCCAGCGTAAGCAGCAGCAAGAAAGGCAGCAGAAACGGAATGTACTCTGCCAGCGGGCTGGGAGGTTCGGCATTCTTCCAATCGATATTGGATTCATTCAGCGATCGAACCAACGCTTCATTGGTTTGTGGGTTATCGTTTTTGGTCGTACGGAAAGTGATCCACTGGTCTTTGCTGTCAGTCAGGACATTGCCCGAGGCATCGCGCAGCACATACTTGGCCTTTCCGCGAATGAACTGTGTACCAATTTCGACATCGCGAATGTTGCTGAAAACTTCGGTTTGTTTGCTGTTGGTTGCCGAGATAACTTCCACGTTGCCGGAGTAGCCTTCAGCGAGTTGGTCTGTACCACGCCCGATGTACTTGGTGTTTTGGATTAGCTCCTGCAAGTTGGGATAAGACAGACGATAAGTCCTGTCCATCAGGAACATGCCCAGCACCAAGAGCGAAATTGCGGTCAGCGCCGCATATCCAATCCAGTTGTTGTTTTTCGACTCAGATTTCTTTTCGGGAGCACGCTTGCCGGGCTTCGACTCATTCGGATTGGATTTAGCGAGGTCTTTATCGTCGGACATCTGGTTCTGATAGGTTAAAGTGAGGCGTCAGCGGTTTTGGTCATCTGCGTGCGGTTGTTTCAACGCACGCTACCCATTGAAACTGTAATTAGCAGTCGTCGGCAAGTCGCATTCCAAGCGGAGCTTCCAAGGATTCACGAAACATTCTGGTTCCATTTTTACCAGTTCTATCGAAGAATCGCCATAATCTAATCGTCCGGTCGACGGCAGAAAGCTAACTGCGTGTGGTTGAGTGAATTCTGTAATGGACTTAAAATCTTGAGCGTGGATAGTTATGTAACGCTGGCGATGCACTTCAAAAAGTGTTCGATGTCAGCGTGAATTTGAAGAGTGTACTAACGTGAAGGAACCGCCTGTGACCCAACTGCGACGAAATGTAGCAGTCTTAGGTTGCACGGGCAGCATTGGTTCGGCGACTTTGGACGTTCTGTCGCAACTGGGCCCCCCCTACCGTCTCTGGGCCGTATCAGCGCATCGCAGTGTCGACAAGCTGCGGACAATCATAGACCAGCACCAGCCGGTGGCGGCGGCCCTGACTGATCGCCAATGCGCTCAAGAGTCGGGTTGGAGCAGCCAAGTCCCAAGCGATCAAGGCGGCTTTTCTGCGTGCCGCCGCTCAGTGGGCCTGGAATCGCTCATCGAAATGGTGCAATCACCGGATGTCGATGTGGTGGTGGCTGCCATTGTCGGGGCCGCTGGCCTGGAAAGTTGCTTGGCGGCGGCCGATGCGGGCAAGCGATTGGCGTTGGCCAATAAAGAAGCGTTGGTGGTGGCAGGCCCGCTGCTTACGAAAAAATGCATGCAATCAGGAGCTGAATTGCTGCCGATTGACAGCGAGCACAGTGCGATTTTCCAGTCCGCATTGTCTGGGCGTGGGCTTGCGGAGATCAGCAAACTGGTACTTACGGCTTCTGGAGGTTCGCTGCGGGACTGGCCGCGAGAAAGGCTGGCGACAGCGACAGTGCAGGATGCGTTGAACCATCCAACTTGGAAAATGGGTGCCAAAATCACCATCGATTCGGCTACGATGATGAATAAGGCGCTCGAAATCATCGAGGCTCGTTGGCTTTTTGGGATTCCAGCAACACAAATCTCGGTCGTCATCCATCCGCAATCTATGATACATTCGATGGTCGAATTCATTGATGGTTCGGTGATCGCTCAGATTTCCCCACCGGATATGCGGTTGCCGATTCAGTATGCGCTGACGTATCCTGAACGAAAACCTGGACCCGCTCGTAAACTGGATTGGACCGAAACGATCAAGCTGGATTGGTATGCAGCGGATCTGCAGCGCTACCCGGCGTTGTCCTTGGGTTTCGAGGCCGCGGCGGCTGGCGGATCCAGCGGAGCGGTTTTGAACGCAGCCAACGAAGCTGCTGTAGCGTTGTTCCTGGAAGAACGGCTAAGATTTACCGATATCACGGATGCAGTACGCGACGTATTGCACCAACATAATTTTGTAGAAACTCCTTCCCTGTCAGAACTAATAGAACTGGACGCTTGGGCTCGACGCGAAGTTTTGCGTTGGAGCGAGCTCCGTAAAGGCACTTGTGCATGAATTCTTTTCTCGCTCTCCACGACCTGCTTCAATCCTCCTTTGACTTGCTAAGCGTTATTGAAACGGCCGAGCCATCAGGACTGCAAGCTTGGGGAACTCGGCTTTATAACATCGCTTTGGTCGTTGTAGGTTTGGGCTTTGTCATCTTCGTCCATGAGCTTGGGCATTTTTTGGCCGCTAAAACTTTCGGCGTCAAATGTGACAAATTTTACGTTGGTTTCGATGTGCCTATTCGCATCGGACCAATTCGTTTGCCAGCCAAGCTGTTTCACTTTCAATGGGGCGAGACAGAATATGGAATCGGCGCGATTCCGTTGGGTGGCTATGTCAAAATGCTGGGCCAAGACGATGACCCTCGTCGTGCGGAAGAAGAGGCTAAACGTATTCGAGAACAAGCGGAAGTTGACGGCGTTGAACTCACGCCCACGGGACTGGACCCCCGCTCGTATCCTGCCAAACCAGTTTATGCCCGGATGATTATTATCTCGGCGGGCGTTGTGATGAACTTAATTTTTGGTGCGATCTTCGCTGCCGGAGCCTTTATGTGGGGGGTGCCTTACATCCCTTGCGTTGTAGGAAATACGATCCCCGGTGATCCAGCTTGGGTGCACGGGATTGAACCCGGCGATCAAATCCTCAGCGTTTCCGCAGATCGCCCGCCAACGGATCAACTGCGTTTTGATGACATGCGCCAAGAGGTCGCAATGCATGGGATCGCGAATTCCGAAGTTCCAGTTCCGATCGTACTGCGCCGCGATGGGAATGAAATGAACCTCCCGGTGAAAGGCAGTATTATCAAAGACGAGAACAAGCCATTGATGACGATTGGAATTCTCAGCGCAACGACGACAAAGTTCTCCAGCGATCGGGTCTTTTTGCCCTCCGTGGTTTTTGATTCTCAGCTAACTTCCAACAATACGACATTGCCAGATTTTCACATTGGCGAAACGATCATTGCGGTGAACGGTGAGGCGTTGCCAGAATTCCAATCCCAGGGCGCGCCGGCTTCGTTTGAGTTGCATCGTCGAATTGATGCCAAGTTCGACGAGACGGTGAGCGTGACTGTCCAATCTGCAGCGGTAAAGGGCAAGTCGCCAGAGACGCGTGAACTTCAATGGGCTCCTGTCGCTCGCCGAACCGTTGGTATTCAGTTCGCTGTTGGTCCCGTCGTCCAAATCCAGAACAATTCACCGGCCGCTGAAGCCAAAGTTGGACTGAACGACCGGGTGGTTGCCTTAAACGGAAACTCGATCGACGATGCCGCGACGCTCCCGCTAGCGATTGGAAAGCTGGCTGGTCAGTCAGCCACATTGACCCTGAAACGAATGAATAACGCACAGGAAGGCGAACTGTACGATTTCACTTGGTCGGTGCCAGAGAATTTTGTTTTCGCAGAGACATCTAGTCGCCCGATTGCCATCAGTGGTTACGAGTTGCCAGGCTCCGGTTTGGTGGTCAGCGTGCTGAAGGAAGTCGAAAACATTGAAGAAGGATCGCCAGCGTCGGAAGCAGGCATGAAAGCTGGCGACTCATTACGTCAGATTCAGATCATGCGACAATCCGACGAAAAGCTCGCGAATTATTTTCAAAAGACCTATCAAGGAAAAACTAGCATCTTCCAAGAGCAACCGTTGGACCATTTGCATAATGCCATTTACGTCAATGAAACCATCCAGCGTTTGCCTTTGGGGACACAGCTAAAAATCGAATACGAGCGCGACGGGAAAATGCTGGCGGCCACCGTGGTTGTGCAACCGGACAAGAAATGGATGTCACCTGAGCGCGGAGTGCTATTCACTCCGATGTCGGGAGTCTATGCCGAGGACAATTTGGCGGCTGCACTAGGGCTTGGGGTTCAAGAAGTTGGACGCCAAATGAAGAACGTGGTGAAGTTTCTTTACATGCTGGTCACCAACAAAGTTCAGCTCAATATGCTGGGTGGTCCTGGCGTAATTTTCTACGCTGCCACGCAAGAGGCTTCGGAAGGTCCGACCCGTTTGTTGTTGTTCTTGACCATGCTCAGCGCCAACCTTGCAATCATTAACTTCTTGCCAATCCCTGCGCTTGATGGTGGCCACATGATGTTCCTCGCGGTGGAAGCGATCAGGGGACGACCCGTCGATGAAAATTTGCAGATGAAGCTGACCATGGGCGGTGTGCTGGCACTTTTAAGTCTGATGGTTTTTGTTATCGTCAACGATGTGTTAAATTTATCACGTCTGTTTAGTTGATTTTGCTACAAGGGCTCATTTCCATGTTGATCCAGCGCTGCGCATTGTTACTGGCGGTGTGTGTTATTTTGGAACCATGCTGTGCGCAGGAGGCAAGCCCTGCCACCGCGCAGCAAGCGGCTGATGTGTTGGATCTATCGACCTTGCCACCGGTAAATTTGGTGGACAAGATGGTCCTGCAAAACGTGGCGGGCCAGAGTTACATGGCCCAAGGCAATGCGGAGGAAGTAGGCAAGAAGATTCGTGAGGCCTTGCTGGCCAAGGGATTTACTGAGCTAGAAAACGCAAGTTACACCGAAGGTTACACTTCTGCGAATTTCCAAAGCAAGGGTTTTCTGATTGTCCTTATGGTCATGCCAGCAGGCAAGCCGAATCAGGTGAACGTGACGCTGAAGAACCAGGGGAATTTGGATTTGGCGAAAGTGCCTGTTCCCAAAGAGCTAACGCCACTCTACGCGTTTCCTAACGTTGCTGCTTATGTCAGCGGTCTTTCAGTGGAGGAGACTCGTCAGGCGTGTCTGCAGCACCTCAAGAACGAAGGCTGGAAACCGTTTGGCGATACGACGGTGTCGTTCTTTGTGAAGAAAAATGCAGTGATTCTTCAGGTGATGGTCAGCGCAGCGCCTGCGCAAGGCGGTAAGACGAACGTACAAATTTCCGCCGAGCAAATGTCCGTCGACCTGCCGGTGCCACCGGAGTTTGAGCAGCTTCAGTATGCCGACGCCACGACCTCGATGCAGTTTACCAGCCTAGCTTCAAAGGAAGCCCTGATTCGTTTCTACAAGGAAGCTCTTGGCGAGTTTGGCTGGAAGGCTACCACGGATCAACCGATTACAATTAGCTTTGAGGATGTACTGATCTTCCGAAATGACCGCAAGGATTTGATCGAGATCAAGTTCCGCGAAGCTGACGGTAAACTTCGCTGCGGTCTGTCATACCAAAATGCAAGTCAAGTGGCGGCGACCGATGCCCGTGTAGCTGAGGTTATTGCTGAGAAGAACAAGCAAGCCGCCGAGATGGCGGAGCGAAAGAAGAATCCACCCGTCGTCCAGATCGCTGCAATCCAAGGCTCAAAAATCGCCAATCAGGGGAATGCGAAAGTCGAGCTCACGGTTGCCAGCGGTACGGCGAAGAAATCCGTCGACAAATGGTTGGAATTGCAGAAATCCAACGGCTGGACTATCCAGAAGAATTTTGATCAGTCGGTCGCTGGCGATTACGATTTAAGCAAGGATGACATGAAGCTGCGTTTGAACTTTGTCGACCCAGGCTTTGTTCCCGGCGAAATATCAATCTCGATCGATGGCGATCACAAGTTGGAGTTCACTGCCAATTCAAAATAAGTGGCAGTTGGATACCAGCGGCAAAGGTGGGGGTGAACTGGCTAGCAACAATTCAAGCGTGCTAAGGTTGAATTTCACCACGCTTGATCTTGGCCATTTTCTCTGCGGTGAGAATTTCCACTCGCTGCGTCTCCAGCATATCATCAGTGATTTTTGGCGGATCATCGTAGACAACCGTGTCTGATCGCAACTCGATACGCAGTGTAATCGCGCCTAACTGTACGCAATCACCGTTCATCAAGGTCGCGCTGTTGATCCGACGATCATCGATATAGGTACCATTGGTAGAGCCTAGGTCGCGAACGGTAAGAGCACCTTCAGGATTCAACTGAAACTGGCAGTGCCGACGGCTGATCGAAGGATGATTGATAGAAATATCCGTGTCCGACCCGCGTCCAACGATCGAAGGAGGGGTAAGAATCCATTCGGCCGACTCTCTGCCTTGGGCGGTATTCACAAGTACCAGCTTATACTGCATAGCCCTGACCTGAACGAACGAGATGATTGGCGGAAAGCATTGACATTTTTCTATTGTAGCTCAGTTACCGACGGCAAGGAATTGCGAAGGCTGCAGTTGTCTTGCCCCATTTCAACCGGTTGCAACCGAATTGGAAATCGTAACAATAGCATATCACTTCTTGATAACCTTACCATATTGGAAAAATGACTACGCTCAACGAACGTTACAACGAGGCCGAACGACTCAAAGATTCAGGCCAAATCGATGCTGCAATTGAAAAATTAGCGCAAATCGCCGTGGATTTCCCGGACCATGTGTTGACTCATTTGGCGTTGGCCAAACTTTACACGCAGACTGGCGAGCATGAAAAAGCAGTGGCCCATGGAAAGAACGCGTGCGATTTGGAACCAGATGAATGGTTCAACTTCACCGCTTTGAGTATGACTTATCAGAAGGCATGGGCGGGGACCCAGAACCAGGAATACATCACACTGGCCGAAGATGCGATGGCTCGCTCGCGGATGCTGGAGCGAGGGTAATCGGTCTTCACTGCGATTGGCGCGGGGGTTGGTTACCTAGGCCAGCTTCCCTGTTTTCGCTACGTCGGCAATCACATTGGTAAGCGACGTTCTACGCTCCAAGCATGCCTGGGACCGAATCGCGTTCAGACTGCGGGGGCTGCTAGTAACTGGCCAATGACCGTTACGGCAGCTCCCAAAGATCTGGCGGCCATCCGGTAGTTCATGTGTCCCGAAACTTCGGGCTGTATCTCGATGAACAAGTTCGTTGCTTGCTTGAGCTTTGACATTTTCTTTCGCGTGAGATGCAAGTACTGCTTGGAATCTTGAGTATCGAAGGGAGCGCCAAGCGCGTGGGCAAAATCATACAACTCGCGGTGGACTTCGGCCAACTCTTCGTCGTCAGTGACTTCATCAGAATGTTTTAAGAACGTGCGAACCATCCAAATGTGGGCCACTTGTTCGTCAATCGCTTGCATCAATTCTACGTCGTTCATCGGTACGATTTTGGTGAAGTACTGGGGGCTTTAGGGAAGGTCGGTAAGTAGAATACCTGTCAAAGCCTTACGCAAAGCCGCGTAGTTTAGACGAAATCGGTTTTCCGCTAAAGTTCCCCTAATCTGCGCAATTCGGATATCCGATTCAATTGGTAAGCGGTCTGAAGTGGCCGTTTTCTAGAGATGACCATCTCAGACGAGTTACCGCGAGTATCACAAGCTACCGGTCGCTCGACCATCCACTAATGAAAAGCAACCAAGCGGACAAAATGCAAGTTCGAGCCATAGTCTCCATGAGTCTGATCGCCCTAGCGGGGCTGTCGTCGACTACTGGTTGCCATGCTCCTCAGCATAGCGTTCATCGCCCGTTCGTACATACGTTGCAGGGGTCTGGCTGCGGCGATCTGGCGTCAGTTTCATGTCCACCAAACTATGAAGCGCCGTTAATTAGTATGCCAGGAAGTCTCACCGGGCGTCTTCACAGCAATTGGCTCAGCCGCAAGATCGCAGAGCACAAGGAAGCCAAGTCAGCTCCGCCGTGGCCGCGATTTCATCCGGTTCCGGCGCGACCGGTCTTCTACCCGCCTGAGCAACCTGAGTTCTCCTTGCAACCGGACATACTAGGCGCCTTTCAACCTCAGGCTTCGCCTCCCTACGAAGCGCCAGTCCGTTAAGCTCGGAGGTGATAGGCTGTGCGCGACTCCTTGCACTGCATCACAACTCGAGGTGGCCCGGACGCAACAATGCGACCACCGTTGGTGCCTGATCCGGGGCCCACATCGATAATCCAATCCGCGGCATTTAATATCTGTTCGTTATGCTCTACAACCACCAAACTATGTCCCGCATCGACCAGCTTCTGCATGCAACGAATCAGTTTTTCGACATCATAAAAGTGTAGTCCGGTGGTTGGTTCGTCCATCAAGATAAACGCTCGACGATTGGCTGCGTTTAACAGGTAGTGGGCTAACTTCAATCGCTGCGCTTCGCCCGCAGATAACGTGGAAGAAGTTTGCCCAAGCTGGATGTAGTCGAGTCCAACCTCGGTCAGCACGCTGAGCTTTTCTTGGATCTTTGGCTCGCCGCGAAAAAACTCGATCGCTTCTGCAACGCTCAAATCTAGAACTTCGGAGATCGTTAGGTCACGATAACGCACCGCGAGCACTTCGGGGCGAAACCGTTTCCCATTGCAGTCTGGGCAGATGACTTGCACATCTGCCAAGAAGACCATGTCAATTTCGAGGCTACCGTTTCCTTCGCAAGTGGAACAACGGCCTTCCGCATTGTTGAAAGAAAAACTTCCCGCACTGAGATTGGCCGAGGTAGCATCCCGGGTTTGGGCAAATAGATTGCGAATGTCGTCAAAGGCCTTTACCAAAGTCACTGGAACACTCCGTGATGACCGCGTTGCAACCCCTTGATCGATCAATATACATTCATCAAAAGTAAATTTGCCGTCTAAGCGATCATAAGGCAGAACGCTGTCGGTCGGCAGGTTTAATCGCTGCAATACGGCTGGGTACAACGTCTCGTTGATAAGCGAACTTTTGCCGCTGCCGCTCACACCACTGACCACACACAGAGCGCCCAACGGAATATCGACGTCGATGCCTTGGAGATTGTTGCCATGCGCGTTTTTTAGATGAATGAAATTTGCCAGTTTACGATTGGCTCTCAGTTCTTGGCCACGCGTTGCCTGGAACAGGTACTTCGCAGTCAACGTCTTGGCACGTTTCAAATCATGAGGTAATCCCGCGAATACAATTTCGCCGCCACTGCGACTTGCTAGCGGACCGACCTCAATCAAATAGTCCGCATTCAAGATCATCGGCGGTTCATGCTCGACAACCAAGACGGTGTTGCCGCGATCGCGCAATCTGCAGATGACGTCTACTAAACGCTGGCTGTCTGATGGATGAAGGCCTACGGTTGGTTCATCCAGGACGTACAGCATATTGACGAGGTTAGAGCCCAAGACGCTCGTTAAATTGACTCGTGTTTGTTCGCCTCCGCTTAACGTTCGCAGCGGTCGGTCCAGTTGAATGTAATCAAGGCCAACCGCCGTCAGGTAATCGAGGCGATTGCTGATTTGGTTGAGGATCGACGTGGTTGCTGATTTTTCAAAGGGAGTCAGGCTTATATGTGAAAAGAACGATTGGAGTTCTTGCACAGTCAATCGGTTCAGTTCCGAAATGCTTTTTCCACTAATCTTGAATGCCAGTGCTTCTGGCCGCAATCGCAGACCATCGCACTGTGGGCAAGGTTTATACGTGTGCCAGCGTGCTGCAAAGATCCGCACGTGCATCTTGTACTTCTTGCGTTCAAGCCAGGCAAAGAAACCTTGTAGTCCACCAAAGTTATGTTTCTTACTACCTTCAAACACAATTGCTTTTTCACGAGCGGAAAGTTTCTCGTAAGGTTTGTCGACGTCCAGCTTCTCTGATAAAGCCAAAGCTAGTAATTCATCGAGTTCGTGGGAGTACGCTGGTGTTGTCCAAGGTGCGATGGCTCCTTGTCGCAGCGATTTTGAAGCGTCTGGCACAATCTTCGACATATCCAACTCTTGGACTTCCGCCAATCCTTGGCAGCGGCTGCAGGCACCGATTGGTGAATTGAATGAAAAGAGCCGCTGGTCTGGCAGCGGATATTCCTTGCCACAAGTTCCACACACTAGATCCTCGTGGAACTCAAAGGAAAAGTATTTCATCCCGTCGATAACGGAAAATTCTTTAGGGAGACGATCCTGCAGCGACGCTTCCACGTCATGTTGTTCTATCAACAGCACAATGGAACCGTTTCCCCATTCGAACGCGTTCTCCAACGCTTCGCTCCAGCGGTCATCATCGCCGCCGGACTTGAGTCGGTCTACCACAACCAAGACCTTTGTCGCTTGACTGACACTGTGTGCTAACTGTTCGCGATTGTCGTCGGAAATGTTGAGTGTCTGTTGATCAATGACGACGCGCACAAATCCCGATGATTGAAGGTGAGCGAACTGAAGTGCTAAATCCGTGGTGTCTTCCCACTGCAGTTCAAAGGTTGGCATGGCTCGTCGCCCGCTGGGCAAGGTCTTTAGCCAGTCCATTAGCAGCGATGGAGAGCTCCGCTGGACAATGGAGTCACAGTGAATGCAGTGCAAGGTCGCGATCTTTGCGAACAGCAGACGCAGATAGTCATCGATTTCAGACGTTGAGCTGACGATACTGCGATTGTTGCGTGACGCGCCTTTACGTGTTACCGCAATGGAGGGGGGCAAGTTATCCAACGTGTCATACTCAGGGCGGTCCAGACGCTGAAGGAACTGCCTAGCATAGGAAGAGAAACTTTCAATGTAACGCCGTTGGCCTTCGGCATAGAGCGTGTCGAAAGCCAGCGAGGTCTTGCCGCTGCCACTAACACCGCAAACGACCACCAGCGCGCCCAAGGGGATATCTACATCAACATTTTTGAGATTGTGGACGCGAGCTCCACGCAGGTGGATGGACTCGGGCATCGATGCATCATGTTTTGAGCGGTTGCCGCGTGGAGTTTTTTTCAAATCTGGCACGATGGTATTGCCGCTTGTCATGGAAGTATTGTCGCGTTTCTTGCGTGCTAAGTTCTGCGTACCAGGGCTAGTCGTACGTCGCACACGTTGGTTCCCGTTAGACCGCAATTGATGACGGAGTTTAATTCCGATAGCACTGAATTTGAGTCAAAACGATCCAATGCGAAGTGCGCTCGATCTCGGATTTTACGCAGGGCATTGAGAGAAAGGTGGTCTATCCAAGCGCCTGCGGCATTGGTGTTGCCATCTTCGCCGTCGGTACCGCCTGAGAGCAAGCAGAACTCCGCTGATCCATCGAACAAGGGGTTATCCAGTAACTCAAGCGCAGCGCTCAGCACCACATGTTGATTCCGACCGCCGCTTCCTAACTCTAAGCCATTGGCTTGCAGCGAATGCATGTCCACCGTCGGTTCACCGCCTACGATTTCACAATCAACGTTGGCATTGTTTAGCAGCCCGGCTAGGTTGCCTGCCATCTTTTGGCCAACGTGTCGCGCGTCGCCTTCGCAAGTTCGATGGCACAGCATCATGTACCGGTAACCTAGCTCCACAGCCTTTACGCCGGCAGCATCCACTGCCGTTGCGTTATTGGCCAAGATATGAATACCATGGTTGGTGACGGCCAAAGGCGGTGTGCTTTCCATTTGACTGGCACGCCGTCCCTTCAGTGCTAGTTCAATTTGTTTGGTTGATTCGTGTGAGCCGCCAAGCAGAGATCGCATGACTTCCACCGCGTCGAGAGCAGAGGATTGTGGCTGAGGGAATGTAGGGCCTGACGCAATGGTTGATAGGTCGTCGTCGAGCACATCGGAGATAACAATGGTCGCTAGTTGTTGCGCGCGACAAGCTCGCAGGAGACCGCCGTTTTTGATTTTGCTGATCGCTCGACGGACGCAGTTCAGTTGATGGATGTTTGCGCCAGCGAAGCTAAGTGACTGAGTGATCCGGATCTTGTCGGCCAGAGAGATGCCGTCAATCGGGTCGACCAGCAGGCTTGAGCCGCCACCGCTCAGTAGAAACAGGACCATATCATGCGGGCGACAGTTTGCCACTAGTTGGATGATCTGCTGTGTCCCCTGTACTGCTTTTTCTGTTGGCAGATTGCTACCTAAGGGTCTCGATGGATGCAAATGAACGGTATCTGGAACGTTATTGTTGGTGCGGTCGGCTTGCGGAAGCGTTAGGCCTGGGACGTTGACCCATCCGTAGAGCCGTTCTCCAAGGCCAGCTTGTTGGAGCGCCAGACAGACTCCTTGACTCATCCCCAGTGCCGCTTTGCCTGCACCGACGATTAAGATTTTCGAGTCTGGCTTGAGCTCGAATTCTTCTTCGTTGATCGCCAGGAAGGGGGCATCCCAAGAAATGGCTCGATAGCTAGCAGAATCCGCTCGCACGGCGTCGACTCCAGCCTGCCAAATCGTTAACGCGTCGCGTGTTATGTCTGTATGTGAAGATTGCATTTCGCTAATGATAACCGATTCAGCATTGCGGTAAATCTGCGAGGTTGGCATACTCCGCAACGGAGTCTAAAACCGCTTTCCCGCAACTTGATGATTCGTTTCATCGCATGGGTTTCCACCAGAATTGCATACCGAGGAAGATTTTGTCGGCGTTTGGTCAACGTTGCTCCTTACTTTTGCTTGCTTGTTTCTGCGCGATCGCTACGTCGACGTTTCGAAGTGCGATGGGTGGCCCAACTGTACCCTGGATGACCAGTGAATCGGATGCAGCAGATGCTCCGTTGCGATCCATCACTGCCGCTTCACGCGATAAACTGTGGGCAGTAGGCGACCGAGGGCTAGTGATGCACTCGACGGATGCTGGTAATCGTTGGAGTCAGCGACAAATCGGTGCGAACGCCGATCTTCGACAGGTCGAATTTGCGAGTCCTCAACATGGTTTTATTGTTGGCGGTTTTATTTGGCCGGTGACCGGGCGCAGCGACGGTTGTTTACTGCGAACAGAAGACGGAGGCCAAACGTGGCAAAGTCCATCGTTGATTCCACTTGGTCGATTGATGGGGATTCGAGCATTTTCAAAAGACCAATTGTTTGTATGGGGCGATTACTCGGTCGAGCATCGCAGCGCTTTGCTTGAAAGCAATGATGGCGGAGTCACTTTCAATCGCCGTGAAACACCGTGTGCGCATATTGTAGCTGCAGCTTGGCTTAACCCGGCTCAAGGCGTTATTATCGATCGGCTATCGCGAGTTTTCGTCACGCAGAATGGCCGCGATTTTCAACAAGTCGATTTGCCTGCCAATCCGTTATCGCCACTTACAGGGGCAGCCACTGATGGAAAAACTGTCTGGCTTTGCGGCGACCAAGGCCAACTGTATAAATCCACCAGCCTCCACAGTTGGCAACGCATTCATTTTGATTCTCAAGCTTTGGCGAGTTTAAACGTTTCCTTGACTTCGATTCACGCTGCGGAAGGATCGATATGGTTGACCACGGACTGGCCCGGGTTGGTCTTCAGTAGCCATAACGGGCAAAGCTTTCATGCCAACCAGACCGGTTGCGCGGTTCCTTTGCATGGCTGCTGTCGCGTTTCTGCAACGCAGGTGATCGCGGTAGGTGCGATGAACAACATCGTCGAAACACGCAATGGTGGAGAGGGCTGGTGGGATAAGCATCAAGCCGGAAGCAAGCTAGGCATGCTGGTGATCGCAGCGCGCGTGAATGATCTGCCGTTGGACGCGATGGTCCACAGTGCTTTGGGTGAGAAGCAACACGTGGGGGCATTGGTAGTTCATTCTCAAGACGCCATATCTAAAGCGGACGTCTGGCCAGATTCTGAACAACGAGCGCAGCAAATCGCTTCGGTGTCAGCAGCAGCCCATTTCCAAATGTTAAAGAACTTCCCGGTCGGTTCACTCAGCGGCAATTCCCATCGTGCGATCGATTTGGCTGGGTACGATGCCACAGGGCAGCAGATATCGCCAATCGAGAAAGAAATCATCTTGGCCATTCGAGCTTGGCGTCCTGACATTATCGTGGTGGCGGGAGCGGACCCACAATCACCTTTCGTGTCGCGATGCACGACCGCTGTGCTGCATGCGATTCAAATCGCGGGTGATCCAAAGTTTCAACTTTCTAGCAACGATGCATTTTTCGAGTTACCTAGCTGGCGTGTCCAGCGTACGCTCAGTCGCATGCCGCGGAGAACTGTTGGGTCACTTGCAGATTGGAAGATCGAGCCAGCCGCTTTGTTGGGTGAATCGGGCCAAACGGTGGCTGATCGTGTGCGGATCGCTTGCGGTCTTTTACAGTCGCCCTTCGAAGTCGAAAAGCTGATTGGCCAAAACCTTCCTCGCAATGCAGGTGGCATCAGTCCGCACAGCACAATCATTTGGAATAGCAGCGAGTTGTACGGCGACTATACCAACCGTTCCAATACACGTCGAACCGCGATACAGAATACGTCATACTATGCCGGGATTCTGCAGAGCGAAGGCTCGCGCCGACGTGTCCAGGATAACAAGCTTCGCAATTTGCAAGTGTTAATGGCATCTACCAAGATGAGTGCAGCGTTTGACGCTTTGGTAGTGATGGATCTACAGAATGAAGCCCAGCGGAAGAAGTGGCTGTCCGACATGCGAGCATACTCCGATACGTTGCCACCGGACGACAAGTGTCGGTTCCTGGTGGAGCTGAGTTTGGTTTACTTGCAGCGGGGCGATTGGCGACACTGGCGATTGTGCGTCGAATCAGCGCTGATCGATCCACGTCCAAGCGTCTGGCGAGAAATCGCCTGCTATCTCGCATTACAATTTGCTCGCAGTGAAGAGTACTCGCGCAGCTTTGCCAGCAGCCATTCAAGCAGCCAAGCTGAAGAATCGAACCCAGCCGAATCGGCCATCATCGCGCCGGCTGCTTTTGTAAGCCCTTTTGAATCGGCCAGCGAGCCGTCGTCATTGCGGTCGGTGTCAAATAGAGCCAGTGACGAAGGACCGCCCCCTGTGCAAACGGCCGAATTCCAGGGCACGCTTGCAGCTACTCAAGTGTCAGAACAAACCGATGCACCTGCGGCGTTGCGCGCCTCGGAAAGTTCCGCCACAGGAATCCAGAAAGCCAATCTCGCAAGCGATCCGTTTGTGGACGATTCATTGCTCAAGTTGGCATTGCCCAACCAGCTATCGGATCCGCGATGGTTGCTCATGCGCCGGGCGATCGAGGGACGTGATGAGATGTCGAAGGATCGCTCCGTGCTGTTGCTCAAACCTCTAACGCAATCGCAGTCAGTTCTAGGCTGGATGCGACTGGCAAATGCTGAAGTCAGTGAGCAAGGGCGATCTAGCAGCGCCGCATTGATTCGAAGTCACCTTGCGAGTCAGCGACCGGTGCTTGATGGACAATTGAACGATCCGCTATGGGAACAAGCTCCACAGTTGGAACTTCGGTCCGCTTGGCTTGAAGACATCGCTGTTAGTTCGACCATCAAGCTTGCGCACGATTCGCAATTCATCTACTTGGGCATTTCCTGTCCGCTGGATTTCGCGGGACAAGCGGCAGTGGGCGATGAAGCAAATGATCGAGTTGCTGGAGAGAATAGCGGCACGCAATTGCTTTCCACCAAGCAGCGTGATAGGGTGTTTGACTCCGTCGACCACATTTCGATTCGACTGGATACCGATCGCGACTATGCCACATACTATCAATTCACCATTTCCAAGGATGGCAGTCGTCAAGATTCGGTAAACCATTTTGACATCTGGAATCCGAAATGGTACGTGGCCCAAAGCTCTCGGTCTGACGTCTGGGTGGCCGAGGTAGCAATTCCGATTGAGGAGCTAATGGAGCTTGGTGCAAGCGGAAAAACAATCGCAGTCAATGCGAGGCGTCAGATTCCAATGGTCGGGGTGCAGAATATTGGCGGCGTGCCTTCGGATGGATGGCTGCCTCAAACGTCAACGTTGGTCCGCTTAGACGCCCCAATGCAAGAGTAAGCGGAACATACGGCAATAGCTCCATTCGCTTGGCGACGTTCAAGCAGTAATTCCCAAGCGGCATCATGAAAGGCAACATGGCCCGCAACTGTGGGGCAAAACTGGAAAATCGATTGGCGAAAGTGTGGCAGGCAGGCTTTTAGAAAATCGTGATGCCATTTATGCTGTGGCAATCATTCGACTTAATGCTTCCTAAGCAATGTTTCCCAAACGCGATTACCAAGCGTTTGGGCCGAAGGTCCGGAGATCAATGACTACAGCACAATGGCATGAAATACTGCGTGACTACAAACAAGAGCACCTTATTGCCCACTGGAAAGAGTTGACTCCCGGGCAACAAACAACGCTCGCTTCTCAAATTTCCGACATTGATTTTGGTAGGTTGGATTCTCTTTGGCGTGGTGAAGAGGACACACCGAATTGGGCTGAGATGGCACGACGAGCTGAACCTCCTACAGCCATCCGATTGGGACAGCAGCCGACAGGTTTTACCGAGGCGGCAGCCCTGGCGGCAGGGGAAGAGGCACTCAGCAAAAATCGAGTTGCAATGATTCTCGCCGCTGGAGGCCAGGGGACTCGATTGGGTTTTGAGCATCCTAAGGGAATGTTTCGCATCGGGCCGGTAAGCTCCCGAACGTTGTTTGAGATGCTGATCGATCGTCTGCGAGCGCTGATGCGAAAGTATCATGCTTCCATTCCCCTATATGTGATGACCAGCCCGGCGACTGATGCGGCCACGCGGATGTTCTTTAGCGAATTCGATCGCTTCGGTTTGGGGGAAGACCAACTGCGGATATTCTGCCAAGGCACGATGCCAGCAGTGGACGCAACGTCTGGCAAGGTTTTGATGAGTTCTCCGCACGAGATTGCCCTGAGCCCTAATGGTCACGGAGGCCTTTTGTCCGCTCTGACCAAAAACGGTTGCTTGGAAGATGCAGCCGACCGCAATATTTTGCATTTTTTCTACTGTCAAATCGATAACCCGATGGTTCCAATCTGCGATCCTCAGTTGATTGGCTATCATCTGCTTGCGAAATCTCAAGTGACAACCCAAGTGGTGAAGAAGCGATTCCCGATGGAGAAAGTGGGCAACGTCGTGTCTGTCGATGGCAGGACAAGGATCATTGAATATAGTGATTTGCCCCAAGAAGCCGCTGAGCTGACCAATGCGGACGGCAGCCTTAAATTGTGGGCAGGAAACATCGCGGTCCACTTATTTGATCGTCGCTTCTTGGAAAACATGCAAGGCCAAGCGACCGCGTTGCCTTTCCACCGAGCCTTCAAGGCGGTTCCGTTCGTGGACGAAAAAGGTGCGCTTCACAAGCCAACGCAGCCAAATGCGTTCAAGTTTGAGCGATTCATTTTCGATCTTCTGCCTATGGCAGAATCCGCATTGGTGGTCGAAGGTGACGCATCGGAAGTGTTCGCGCCTGTCAAGAACGCGGAAGGCGCTGCCACCGATACACCATCCGCAACCAAGAAAGCGATCAGCGATTTGCATAAGAAATGGCTACGCGAGGCTGGGGCAATCGTTTCTGACGAGGCTACAATCGAGATACATCCTTCGTGGGCAATCAACGCTCAAGAAGTAAAAGCAAAAGCGGGCGGCATGGTATTGAACAACGATACATACCTCAATACTTAGTTTTGAATCTACAGTGCGATTGGTAAAGGTGGAAAAATGTTGCATGCGGTGATCATGGCAGGTGGTTCAGGGACACGTTTCTGGCCAGCTTCTCGCCAAACCATGCCCAAACAATTGTTGCAGATGACTGGGGAACAGACCATGCTGCAAGCGACTTTCGAGCGACTTAACAAATTGGTTTCGCCCGAGCATGTCCTGATCCTCACGAATCAATCGCTGAGTGATACCGTTGCGCAACAAGTGCCACTGCTGCCCCGCGAGCACATTATCGGCGAGCCATGCAAACGCGATACGGCTCCATGTATTGCTGTCGCGGCCTCTCTGATTGCGGCGGTCGATCCGGATGGCTCTATGATCGTCATGCCTTCAGACCATGTGATCGAACCCCGCGAGGAATTCCATCGCACCGTGCAAGCTGGATTGGCGCTAGTGGAAGAAGATCCATCTCGCATTGTCACGTTTGGCATCAAACCGAATTATCCCGCCGAATCTTTTGGCTACATTCAACGTGGGCAATCGATTCCCAGCACGTTGAACACCTCGGCTTTTCAAGTCGAACGATTTCGCGAAAAACCCAACCGTGAGACCGCTCAACAGTACATTGACAGTGGCAGCTTTTACTGGAACAGTGGGATCTTCTTGTGGAAGGCGAATACGATCCTCAAAGCGATCGAAGAGAACGAGCCTGAAATGTTTGCCCATATCCAAGAGATCGCTTCATCGATCGGCAAGCTGGATTTCACGAGCAAGTTTGAAGCGGAATACTGCAAGATCAATGGCAAGTCGATCGATTTTGCGGTCATGGAACACTACAAAAACGTCGTGGTTGTCGAAACCACATTTCGCTGGGATGACGTGGGATCGTGGCAAGCCATGGCCCGTTTGGTGGCCCCCGATGAGAAGGGCAACGCTGTACAAGGATCCTACTTGCCGATTGACTCCAGCGGCATGATCGTGCGATCAGATAAGGATCATTTAGTGGTCACCATTGGAACGCAAGATATGATCGTGGTACATACACAAGATGCAACATTGGTGGCTCCCAAAAGCGAAGAAGAACGAGTGCGTGAAGTCGTCCAGCAATTGACTGAACTGGGACATCTGCGCTACTTGTAGGAGGGCCGAAGGCTGCCGATGTGGTAGCCATCGCTAGCGGGATTTCGCCGTTGAATTAGGATGTAGTCGTGACATCAAGAAATTCCGATAACGATTCCTTCCTGAACGAACTGACTGTCCAACAACTTGGCGACAACTGGCCAAGCTCTGGACGGATTGTGGGGATCGATTACGGTACCGTTCGAATTGGGCTTTCTATCTGTGATCCCACGCGGCAATGGGTCAGTCCGCTGACCACTTACAACCGCCGGAATGAAAAACTTGATGCGAAATTTTTTTCCGAGCTTGTGAAGCTTGAACGGATTGAAGCATGGGTGATTGGCTTGCCGGTCCACTGCGATGGACAAGAAAGCCAAAAAAGTCGCGAAGTACGCGACTTTGCTCAGTTTTTGCACTTTTTGACAGACCTGCCAATTCGGTTTTTCGACGAACGCTACACCACACGGCTAGCAGATCGATTGCTAGCCGAAGGAGAATTCACCAAGAAGCAGCGAAAAAGAAGGATCGATCGAGTGGCTGCTCATCTAATCCTCGAACACTTCTTAGAATATGATAGAGCCAAGAATCAACCACCCAGTTGATCTTCGTCCCCCCTCCCCTGTCGGTTCTTCGATACTGTAGATGCGTATGAAAGTCGGATTGTTTGTCCCCTGCTACATTGACCAATTCTATCCAGACGTTGGACTAGCTACGTTTGAACTGTTAGAGCAGTTTGGCTGCGATTGCGATTACCCTCAGCAGCAAACGTGTTGCGGACAGCCTATGGCCAACAGCGGTTGTACTAGCCAAGTGGGACCACTGGCAAAAAATTTCGTACAGCTCTTCAAGCCATTCGACTACGTGGTCGCCCCCAGTGGATCTTGCGTTTCAATGATTCGAAATCATTACGACGAGTATTTTCAAAATGACGAAGAATACGCCCAAGTTCAAGCGAAGACGTTCGAAGTCTGCGAGTTTCTGACCAAGGTCCTGAAGATCGAAGCAATCGATGTCGAATTCCCGTATCGGGTCGCTTTGCATCCCAGTTGCCATGGCCTGCGTGAACTGCGGTTGGGGAACTGTAGCGAAGTCATGAAGGATCAAGGGGACGCGATCCGGAAACTGTTGGCGTCGGTCCGAGGAATTGAGCTAGCCACGTTGCAGCGAAGCGATGAGTGTTGTGGTTTTGGCGGAACTTTTGCGGTTGTAGAAGAAGGCGTGTCGGTGCTGATGGGCAAGGACCGATTGGCTGACTTTCGCAGTTCAGGTGCCCAGGTTGTAACGGCCACGGATGTGAGTTGCTTGATGCACTTACAAGGGCTTTCGCAGCGAAACCGAGACGGAATGGAGTTTATGCATATCGCTCAAATACTTGCAGGTCGAAAGCCCGCCTCGGTTGCCGCAGCCAAATAAACTACTTACAAATCTAGAATTTATAATGAACGCCAGTATCCCAACCGAAGCGTTGCCAAAGATCAAAACGACCGCTACACCAACAGCCAAAGTGGAACTGCCGGTCCTGAATCGTATGGACCATCCGAAATTAGCTAATGAGTTTGTTCGCGATGAAGAACGCGCTCATTGGCATGACGCTGCGTTATGGTTTGTTCGGCAAAAGCGCGATCGTCAAGCGGCATCTCTTCCAGAATGGGAAACACTGCGCCAATTGGCCTCGGAAGTTAAGCAACACACGATTGCCAACTTGCCGGAATTGTTAGAGCAGTTTGAACGGAACGCCACTGAACTTGGGGCCGTGGTTCATTGGGCGGCAGATGCGGAAGAGCATAACCGCATTGTGTTAGAGATTTTACGGGCCAACAACGTCCAGCAAGTAGTCAAAAGTAAGTCGATGCTGACGGAAGAATGCCATTTGAATCCTTACTTGGAAAAAAATGGAATCAACGTCGTCGATACCGACTTGGGTGAATGGATCGTGCAACTAAGACAAGAATCGCCAAGCCATATCGTCTTACCTGCCATCCATATCAAAAAGGAGGAGGTGGGGGAAACGTTTCATCAGCATATCAATACCCCTAAAGGCAACGCCGACCCTGACTTTCTCGCGAAAGCAGCCAGAAAACAATTGCGGTCTGAATTTATGACGGGGCAAGCTGGGATCAGTGGCGTGAACTTTGCCATCGCGGAAACAGGCGGCATCGTTATTTGCACAAATGAAGGCAACGCGGATTTAGGTGTCTCGCTGCCTAACATCCATATCGCTTGCATGGGGATCGAAAAACTGATCCCTAGAACCGTCGACCTGTCGGTATTCATTCGTCTGTTGGCACGCAGTGCAACTGGCCAACCGATTACCGCTTATACGTCGCATTTCCATGGCCCGCGGCCTGGTGGCCAGTTACACATCGTTCTGGTAGACAACGGCCGCAGTGAGATTCGGGCTGACGAACACTTCCGTCGTTCATTGAACTGCATTCGCTGCGGTGCTTGCATGAATACTTGCCCGGTCTATCGACGAAGTGGGGGGCACTCTTATAAAAGTGCAGTTCCTGGTCCGATCGGCAGTATTCTGAACCCGCTGTCAGAGCCCGATAAGTACAAATCGTTGCCGTTTGCTTGTTCCCTTTGTGGCTCATGCACCGATGTTTGTCCTGTGAAAATCGATTTGCATCACCAACTGTTTTTATTGAGGGGTAAGTTAGGCAAGGACAAAGTGCTGCCTTGGTCGAAGCGTTTGGTGATGGGATTGGCCAGCCAAGTTCTCCGTAGGCCGGCCATTTACAGATTGTCCGGCGCGATGGCCCGCATGGTATTGCGCATCGCACCACGCTGGCTGATTTATACTCGATTGAATGCGTGGGGGAACGCCCGAGAGATGCCACCAGTAACCAATGGTACATTCCGTTCGGCGTATGCGGCTAGAAAATCAAAGAAGGCTAGTGGATTATGAGCAAACCGTATCTTCCCCAAACGCAATCCAAAGCGGCGATTTTGCAACGACTCACGGCTGTCAATGTCCCTGCAGTAGAACTGCCCGAGGTGATCGAGGGCGATTGGATTCACTTTGAAGACCGCTACGCGAAACTCGAAGAAGTCATTCGCTTTGTCGGTGGACAATGCAAGCTTGTGCCCTCCGAGGAATCTGTTGAGCAAGAGCTGCAGTTGTATCCTGAGTACTCTTCAGCGAAGTCGATCTGGTCTAATTTTAATCCGATCGCGGGTAATATCGATCTTGCTTCCATCGCACAACCTCACGACCTAGAGGCGATTGATTTTTCCATCTACCAAAGCAATCTTGCGGTGGCTGAAAACGGCGCGGTTTGGGCAAGCGATGAAGCGTTGCGTCATCGCGTTGTCTTCTTCATCGCTCAGCATTTGGTATTAATCGTTAATCGAAGTAATATACTCGACACACTGCATCAAGCTTATGCTCAGATCAAGCTTCAACGGCCAGGCTTTAATTGCTTCATCTCTGGTCCTAGCAAGACGGCTGACATTGAGCAATCGCTGGTGATCGGTGCACACGGTTGTCGCAGTATGATGATGTACGTTATCGATCGATAGCCAAACACGGCAACGGAAGTGTCGCTAGGGACGTGGCATGCACGCTTATTTGCTGAGGTCAATCGAATTGATGCGGTCGATTAGCATTCGCAGTCGGCCAAAGTTCCTGCGATTGAAGTGCAAGCACAGACGCGGTAGATCGATGATTTCCGGTTCGTTCTTCTCTTGCTCTCGCGGTCCGCATTGACACAAAGTCCCCGAGACTAAGATGTTCGAGAACTCTTTGGCTAAAGAAGCGACAAATTCGTCGGGCAAGCGCTGGTTTAATCGGATCACCAATTCATCGTTTACGTAACGCATGCTGTGGTAATTTCGATAGAACCCAAGCAGTTCTTCGACGACTCCTTCAACATCGGTTTGAATGCGAAACAAATGAAGATCGTCAGGGCTGATCAACCCACCGCCCAGCAGCGCGTCTTTGATAAACCGTTCCAGCGATTTCCAATACGTGCCATTGGGTTCGTCCAGAAAGACGATTGGCAAGATCGTTTGCTTGCCAGTCTGAATCAGTGTTAGCACTTCGAGCGCTTCGTCCAGCGTTCCAAAACCGCCTGGCAGACAAACGACCGCGGCACATTCCTTAACGAACATCAGCTTTCGAGTAAAGAAATACTTGAGCGTAACAAGCTTTGGGTCACCTTCAATAAATTCGTTGGACGACTGCTCAAACGGCAGAATGATATTCAGCCCCATCGATGCTTCACGCCCAGCACCTTTATGACCGGCTTCCATAATCCCCGGGCCGGCTCCGGTTATGACCATCCAGTCATGCTTGGCCATGCTGTGCGCGAGCTTTTCGGCCAGATGATAGGTTGGATGATCCGGCTGCGTCCTTGCGGAACCAAAGATGGTTACCTTGCGTCGACGTCGAAACGGCTGAAATACTTTGAGTGCATAACGCAATTCTCGCAAAGTTCGCGAAAGTAGTTTGAGATCGCCTCGACTAGCTCGATCTGCCTGCAAGCGATCGATTGTGCGCCTCATCAAGTTTAAATAGTGCTCGTGATCAAACGATATCGATTCTTGTTCAAATATCGGCTGTGGACGATGTTTTTCATCTTCACCGAAAGCTTCTTGTTTGATCACTGGCCGCCCTTTCCCTTGAAAATACCTGTCTGAACACTTAACCATAGAATAACAAAAAACGCCTTGGTCGGCTCGACCAAAGCGTTAATTGCTTTTCACTTTTTAAGTAAGAAAGGACTAGCTCACTGACGCGATCGTTTGCAGTACGCGGGCAATGATGCGATAGGGGTTTGCTTGCGAGTTCGGTCGGCGATCTTCCAAGTAACCCTTGTAAGCATTGTCCTTCACAAAGCTGTGAGGCACACGAATCGACGCACCACGATTGGCCACACCCCAATTGAACTTATCAATCGACTGAGTTTCATGCAGTCCAGTCAGACGCAGGTGGTTGTCAGGACCATAGGCTGCGATGTGTTCGTCTTTGTACTTGTCGAACGCTGCCATCAGCTTCTCAAAGTACTCCTTGCCACCTTCATCGCGAAGTTTAGCGGTGGAGAAGTTGCAGTGCATACCGGAACCGTTCCAGTCGCCGCGAATCGGCTTGCAATGCAGTTCAACCGATAGACCGTACTTTTCCGCATGGCGAATCAACAGGTAGCGTCCCATCCACAAATCGTCGCAAGCCTTCTTGGCCCCTTTTGCGAAAACTTGGAACTCCCATTGCCCCTTGGCAACCTCAGCGTTAATCCCTTCAAATTCGATGCCCGCATCAAGACACAAATCCATGTGTTCTTCAACGACTTGTCGAGCAACATCACCTACTTGGTTATAACCAATACTGGTGTAGTAGGGACCTTGCGGGGCTGGATAGCCATCGGCTGGGAAACCAAGCGGACGGCCGTTTTCCATGAAGAAGTATTCTTGTTCAAGACCGATCCAAAGATCTGCGCTGTCCTCGAACATTGCGCGGTGGTTGCTTGGGTGAGGCGAACCGTCTGGCAGCAGAACTTCGCACATGACCAAGAAACCATTCTTGCGACTTGTATCTGGATACATAGCAACTGGCTTCAGGATACAGTCAGAGCTACTGCCTTCCGCTTGCTGAGTTGAAGAACCGTCAAATCCCCACATCGGAAGATCATCAACGGACTTGGGCTCTTTAGCGACGATCTTCGTCTTGCTGCGCAAATTTGGTTCGGGTAGGTAACCGTCAAGCCATACATACTCAAGCTTATATTTTTTGTCTGAGGACATTCGCCAAAATCTCGACTATGAAAACAGGAAACAATGATGTAACGCTGCCGAAGCAGCCACTATATCAAGTCAACCGAGTCGAAACTCCGGCCAGCATGCCTTCACTCGGAAGTCATCGGACCGCCCTTGTCGCTTAACAGCCTACCCAAACTGTTGTCCAACAAGCGAGCTAACGTGATTGGAATACGATAGCTGGCAATATTGCATCCGACAAGCGGCTAATGGAAATTCAACGCCACTACGCAAAAGAAATCTCGACTAGTTTGGTTCGCAATTACGCCCTTTTGGTAAATGGTAGTCATTGCAGAGGTGATAACGCCCTGGCTTCGTTTCGCGGGCTTTATTGATGGTGCATCCAGGTTGTACGACGCGACTGCTGCGGCTGTCGAATAACCTGAAGTCAAGCCGAGTCCGTGATTCGCCAAAGAAGCATGCAGCCCCCTTAATCCCGAGCGAAGGAAGGTAAAATCGAATTAGTTTTTAGCTAATAATCGCTGCCGAAGCGCCGCGACTTGTTGGTCTCCAACAATCGGTTCCACGGCAACATAGAAAGATTCCGATTGCTGAGCATCTAGCAATACGACACGCCCCTGCTCTTCTTCCACGCAACGCGGATTGGGAAATCCGGTGGCAGGTTCCAACCCTACCACGTACCCATCTACTAAAGCCGCCGTGTTTTTCCAGATCGTTAAACAAGGTAGCGATTTGGTCGCAAAAGTAACGAGAAACGCCAAGCTATCAGGCTGGTTGATCAAGGCTGCTTCGTTCATTCCGTCAGCGTCCGACGCCGGCTTCAAGAAATAAACTTGCTCCGCATACCCCGGCGTTGGACCAAGGCATTGGCTCCAGTCGTTCAGCCCTTCGGCTGCGCGGGCATCGCGGGCCGACACCCGGCTAGCTGAAGTCAAAATCTCAACCCCCTCGCTTAAAATCGGTTGGCCAACGTTGATGTGATACAGCAATTGCATCGTGGCTGGTTGCGTTGATCTATTCGTGACCTGATCGAAAACTTCCACCTTCGCACTGCCTGCACGAAACCGATAACGTGTCATTAGTTCGAGGTTGCCAACAAGGAACTTTGTCTCGGGCACAACTCCGACGACATCGATGTATCCCTCCGTTTCATGGATCTCGATCCACATCTGGGTTGCTGGCAAGTTCGCAATGCGTCCGTGCAATGGCCATTTCAAAGAACCATGCGGAGAAAAGTCAGGCGCGCCGTTGCTGGTTAATCCACATCGCACTAGCAATTCGTCAAACCCTTCCAGCCAGCCAATGCCACTTGCTTCATGAACAGGCACATGGCATGGATGCACAGGACCTTGTACTGGGCTGATCCAGCCTACGTGTACGTCGCCCGCCCAAGCCTTCCAAATTCCCATCCCTCGTGTCGGGACGATTTCAACAAGTATGCCACCGGTGTCGACAGCAAGCATTTGCACACCGTGACTGCGTCCCCCCGACAACTCGCGCCAGTACAATGAGATGACTCCAGTTCCGCACGGAAGCTCCCACTTGGACTCCAACGCTTGCGTATCTTGATGCTCGTGTTGGTTGACCAGGTAAGTCTTTTTCATGCCTTCGCCTTACTCTTGAATTTCCACCTTGCTCGAACCATGAATACAGGCCAACAATCCCGGCATATCTTGGTACCGCAATGCTCCTGGCAGAAAATCTCGATGACGAATCGAATCTAGTTCTGCGAAGCGAAAGCTTTCCGGAGAGTGCAATTGTATCAGACGAACCGAAGAGGGGCGGCGCAGCGCTGCGACCGCTGCTAGAAAGCTGTCGCTGCCATTCGCGTTCACTTCAATTTGAACATCTGGACGTTTCACTACTAAATCATCGACTGCAGACATGAGTACACCAGCACGGCGCAGTATCGCCGGTGCGTTATATCCAAAAGTGAACGCGGCGGCAGGTCGCGGGTTGGGCACCAACCGCTGAGTTTCTGATCCGCCAAACTCGTTAAGCAAAGGGTCCTCGATGTTCAATTCCAGCACCATGGTGTCCGCGTTGGTGTTTGGTTTGAATGGTCTGTTTGCATTGATGTAAACTTTGATGCTGCGTATGTTTGGCCAATCAAACTTTACTTCGGCCCCTCTTCCGCGTTGCTTCAAGGGATCGTCAATCATGATCCGCCCGCTTGCGACCGCCACTCCCGAGGAATTCTTCAAGACCAATACTGGATGCTGTTGGTCCAGAGGCCACGAGTATTCTGCTGAGCAATCCATTGCCCATGGTTCGGCAAAGGACGTCAGAACTTGCCAGCCTTGTTTGAGCTGTTGGCCAGCTTGAGTCTCTAAGTAGGCTTTTGCCTCTGAGCGTCCGCCCAATGCAAAATGCGTGTCGATTTGTTCTTGCCAATGCTTGACGAGCTTCTTTTCCAGTTCTAATCCCTTAAGTGGCTCGTCGTACTGGCCACCCCATACCGTCAATTCTTCGCGAGTGAGGTAATCAAAGTCGTTTTCAAGAATTGGTTCACGAAGCCCTAGGTCAAATAGTCGATTCATAAAACCGTACATGGCCACGCGGCTTACATGATTAAAATTGTGAGGGAAATGAGTGGCCGCGAACAACTCGATTTTTCCGCCCGCGCCCATCAATGAATAGAGTTGTTGTAGTTGAGGAAAGCCGTCTGCTTTGACGTTCTTGGTCCAATCATCGGCAGCAGTAATGCCCATTGGTCGCGGAGCGATCATGGCAGCCATTTCCACGTTGCCCGTATGCGTCCGAAGATGAGCCGCGTTCTCACAAGTGCAACCGCCTTGCATGCCCGTTGAGACCATCACAGCGGGAAAAGCGCCAGCGATTCGATCGTCTAAAGCGGCCGTTATAAAAGATTGTGTGCCACCGCCACTGGCGCCTGTAATCGCCAACTTGGAGCCATCGACAAAAGGCAACGACTGAAGAAATTCAATCGCTCGTATCGAATTGATGGCCTGCAGACCCATGATGTTGAGCTGATACATTTCCGCGCGTGGACTGAAGAACAAGTACTTCGAGTCTTCATCGGTCGGGTTCACAGAGCTATTGCCGTAACCATGTGCTCGCTCCATGCTGATCTGTTGGCTGTCGGCATAACCGATCATATCATAAGCAAACGCCACGCATCCCATTGTCGCGAGTTGAACACACCTAGCTTGGATATGATTTCGAGCGGCTGACTCAAAGCGTTCTGCGCCGCTAGCAAGCAAGGCTTTCACTTCGTTATCAGAACTGCGATACATACGGCCGTCGGTCCAATGCCCATGTGGATTCAAAACGGCGGGCAGTCGCCTGTCACTCAAATCGCCCTCGGGCAGAAACAGTGAGCCGGTAAGGTAAAAGCCAGGTAATGTTTCAACGATCACTTTGCGAACAACAAAGCCATCGCGCGTCAAAGTATCAAAGACCTTAGGTTCCAGAGGTGCAAGTTGCGGTGCGGGGAGCAGACCTAGAGCCAACTCTAATTGGTCCTTCAGTTCACTTTTTCGTTTCAACCAATCCTCTTTGTTGGCAGGAACAGTGAACGGTGCATGGTCATCCAGAGTTCTAAGTTTGAAAGGCAACACGCTAGCCGATGTTTCTTGAGCTAGTCCTGATGGCGCGGCGAATGCGACCAAGGCCAGCGTGAGACCACCAAAGCAACACCATTGTCGCCAGCAACTAGCGGAACATGTTTTCCTAGTCGAGCATTTTGTGGAGGAGTAAAGGCTTGATGATTGTTGTTTCGACATCGCGGTCTCCTCAGGAGGGGGGAAGCTTAGTTGTGTTTCGCAACGGTCGCTTGGTGGGGCTGGAACGTAGTGTGTCGCGTTTGATCGACCTGCTGGATCGCCGCAACTGCTGTATCATACAGTATTCGCTGGGCTCGGAACTTGGTCTGATCATGTCCAGGGCTTAAACGGATATAAGTTGCATCTGGCTGCAATTCCCAAGCGTTTTGATTGTCGCGAAAGTAGGTATCCAAAATCGAGATTAGTCGTCGTTGCGAAGTTGGGTCTTCGACGGGAACCAACAACTCTATCCGACGATCCAGATTTCGGGGCATCCAGTCTGCTGAACTGAGAAAGACCAGTTCGTCGCCTCCGTGATAGAAATAGAGTACCCGAGCGTGCTCAAGAAAACGATCCACCACGCTGACGACATGAATGTTTTCGCTGAGGCCAGGAACACCGGGTTTCAAGCAGCATTGCCCACGGATGTTCAGCCGGATAGTTACCCCCGCTTGGCTGGCACGATACAAGGCAGCAATCAATTCCGGATCAACCAACGAATTGAGCTTCACCGCAATATGAGCCCGCTGGCCCTGCCGCTTTCGTTGCGTCTCACCATCGATCAGCATCAACAAACGCCGACGCAAACCAGTGGGCGCCATTTCTAAACGATGGAATTGTTGCGGTTGGCTAAAGCCCGTGATAGCGTTAAAGAATGCACTAGCGTCGCTCCCCAGTTCTTCGTCGCAAGTCAAATAACTAATGTCGCTGTACATCCTAGCGGTCGACTCGTTGTAGTTGCCCGTTCCAAAGTGACAATAACGAACGATCCCGTGCGGCTCGCGTCGTACCACAATGCAGATTTTCGCGTGCGTCTTCAACCATTTGACACCATAGATGACTTGCACGCCGGCTCGCTCCAATTCCTTTGCCCACTCAATATTGCGAGCTTCGTCAAAACGCGCTTTCAGTTCCACCACGGCCGTTACGTACTTTCCACGTTCTGCAGCACGCTTGAGCGCCGATACAATCGCGCTTCCACGGCTGGTACGATAGAGCACTTGTTTGATCGCCAAAACATCCGGGTCATCCGCGGCTTCTTCCAACCAGCGCACCACCGGTTCAAAGCTCTCGTAGGGATGGCAGAGTAGAACATCCTGCTGCGCTATGGTCTGGAACATAGAGACCGACGGGTCAATGAGTGGCGAACGTTGCGGCGTCCAAGCACTATCCCTGAGGGCAGGGAAACCTTCCGCATTCGTCAGATGCATCATGCTGGCCAAATCCAGTGGTCCGGGAATGCGAAAGAAATCGTTGGGTGACATGCGTAGCGCATCTTGCAAAAACTGAATTGCTGTCTCCGATGCGTTCGAGGCAATCTCGATTCGCACCGAATCGGCTACTCGTCTGGCCGACAGCACCTTCTCCATACCACGCATCAGGTCAAAGGCCCCATCCTCTCGGACACTAATGTCGCTATTGCGAGTCATTCGAAACGGGACGCACTCCAGCACTTCACTCGTTGGAAAGAACTGACCAATAAAGGTGGCTACGATGTCTTCGGACAGTGCGTAGCAATAACCACGATCAGACGGCAGCGTGATAAAGCGTGGGGTAGAGCCACCCATCGGTAACAAGAAATAACTCTCTTGCTCAGCTTCCGTTTCCGCATCTTCTGGCGTGCTTGCCGTCTCGCCTAGCTTGGGATCGCTGGGTAACAACGAATTGCGTCGCACTCGAACGAACAAATAGAGCCCTAAGTTATTCAGCAGTGGAAAGCTCTCGAGTGTCACGTTCATGGGCGAGACAATCGGATAGAGTTCTTCCAAAAATACACGTTCAGCCGCTTCGCGATGTCGCAAACTTGCTTCCGCCAGATGCACATGCTCAAGCCCTTCGGCTCGCAGATTGGGTTCAATCTGTTCGAGGTAACACTTGTATTGATCGCGAACGATCTCATCGACGCGATCGTGTACCATTGCCAATTGTTCTGCCGGCGTGTGGCCGCTAGGATCCATTCTGTCCGGACGCTGTTCCTCTTGGATCTGCAGCGATCCAACGCGAACCATGAAGAATTCATCCAGGTTCGAAGCCGTAATTGCCAGGAATTTCAGGCGTTCCAGCAGCGGAACTTTGCCGTACATCGCTTGCTCCAACACCCGCTGATTGAATTCCAACCAACTCAATTCACGATTGATAAACGCGTCCGGGGGCAATTGCATTGTCATGCAAGTCTTTCTCAGCAAACTTTGATCGTTGAAAATCGTCACAACTCCAGCGTGGCCCACCGATTCTAGTTTGTCCTTCGAACTCTGAAAACCAGCGATCTATTAAAGACGTGAAACAGACTCCTCAGATAGCTGACCATACCGACGTTCGTTTAACGTGCCCATCTAGAGAGTAGCACCGTTATATCGCCTTCTCAATAATTTCGACTGCCATGTCGATTTGATCTTCGGTGACGACTGCGGGCGAAGGCAAGAAACGCAAGCGAGTTGGATCGCTGCCGGCTAAAAAGCCCATCAATCCAAGCTCAAACAATTTTAATGTCAAATCGTTCGCCTTGGTCGCGTCGCCATCACCGGGTGTAAATGCCAACATCATGCCTTCACCATAAGGGCCAGAAATTTTGCCTGGATGCTTGGCCTTCAGTTCCTCCATGCGCCTGACCCAATGCTGATGACGCCGCATGTTCCAACCTTTGGGGCCAAAACAGTCTTTGCTTTGCATTTCGCGCAGAGCTGCTAGGCCTGCATGGATCGATGCGGACGATGCGGTAAAGGTCTGCGATAGAATCGGGCCCTTAGGTTTTAAACCAGTTCGATACAGCGTCGCGCATAACTGCGTGATCTTACCAATGGTTACGATATCCGCGTACTTCTCCAGTTCGAAGTGCTGAAAGGCAAATGGCTGACTAAGCCGCCCGAACGTTTGCACTTCGTCAAAGATGATCGAGATATTGTTCTGCCGACAGATTTGGCAAAGCTGCGTAAAGTACTCTTTAGTGCCCGGATAGTATCCGCCTTCGCCAGCAACCAATTCGATCCAAATACAAGCGTGCTGGCCAGGGTAACGTGCGATCAAATGCTTCAAACCTTCGATCGCAGACTTTGTGGTTCCTTCAGGATCGCGGGGATGAAACATCGTCAAGTAATCGACGTCAAGCGTCTTGGGTAAACCCATCCGATAGGGAGCTCGGTCCGTTAACGCTGCTAATGCGAGCGAGCGGCCAGCGAAACAGTTATCGATGCAGATGACGCGGCTGGCGGGATGTCTTGCGTGGAACGCAATCTTCAAAGCATTCTCGTTGGCCATCGCTCCGCTAGTGGTCAACAACACGTGCTGCAGTTCTGATTGCTCCGGTTTCGCTAGTTTCAATAGTTCCTTGATCATGCTGACTGTGGGTGTGGATTGCTGCAAATTGCCTTGCATCACAGTGTCTTCAATGGCAGCGTCCACGGTTGCGGCAACGTTGGCAGGATGAGAATGCCCCATGCCATGCACGCCAATACCGACGATGAAGTCCAATTTGACACTTCCATCAGCTAGTTCAACAAACGGGCCATTACCTAGTCCACTAGACAAGTATGGAAAGAAAGTCGCCCCCCCTCGGCCAGTAGCCAGATCGTCCAATAGTTGTTTGTATTTGTGTTTCAGCGAAGGTTTGGAGGCTGATATCGCATTGAGCTTGGAACTGTGTTCTTGGACCGCTTCAACCAGCAATCGTTTGGCTTCTTGAATGCGAGGATCGTTTCGTAAAGCATCCGCAACTAATTCATTTGTAGACGGGAGTGCGTTCTCTGACATAGGATGCTTTCACTGGGATAAATTTACGGTTGGATACAACATAACGATACAAAAAAGACCCAGCGAACTCAATTGGGCTCGCTGGGTCTAAAAATTTTTAGCTTGACAAGTTGTCGCGATATTATCGGCGGTAGTTTCCGCGTCCGCCGCCGCTGCGATCACCGCCGCCGCCGCCGCCGCCACCACCGCGACGACCGCCACCGCCACCACTGCTGCGGTCACTCCCGCCGCCGCCACCACGTCGGTTGCGATAGTTGCCGCGTGGCTCGCGATCGCCACCGGAACTGCTTGGGCCGCCTTCACGACCGCCGCGGTCATAGTAACCCGCACCACGCTCGCCGCCGCCTTCTTCGCCTTCGACGTCGCCTTCAAATTCTTCGTCGTCCGCAGCACCCACGGCTACGGCCGCAAGTTCATCTTCCAGGCCCAATTCTTCTAGAGCTCGGCGACGCGACAACTTCACGCGGTCATGATCGTCGATGTCGATGACCAAAACTTTCATCGTATCACCGACCTTGCAGACGCTATCAACATTTTGGACAAAGCCGCTGGACAGTTCGCTGATGTGGCAAAGCCCGTCTCGACCTGGAAGGATTTCAACGAATGCGCCGAAGTCGCGAACGCTGGTCACAGTACCATCATAGATCTTGCCGATTTGGACCGTTGCGGTGCAAGCTTCAACACGACGAAGTGCTTCGTGAGCCGAATCGCGGTCGACGCTAGCCACGGTGACGGTGCCGTCATCCTCGACGTCAATCGTCGCTCCAGTGCCTTCCTGAATGGCGCGAATGTTCTTGCCGCCAGGACCGATCAGCAAGCCAATCTTTTCTGGGTCAATTTTTGTTCGCAGTAGGCGAGGTGCGTATCGCGAAATCTCAGTCCGAGGACGTGGAATGCAAGTCAACATCTTACGCAAGATTTCCATGCGTGCTTCACGAGCTTGCTTCAACGTTGTGCGGATGATCTCTTCACTAATACCGTCGATCTTTAGATCCAATTGAATGCCAGTGATCCCGTTTTGCGTTCCAGAGATCTTGAAGTCCATGTCACCAAAGTGATCTTCATCACCCAGGATATCGGTCAGCAGCGTATAACGATCGTTGCCGTCTGATCTTTCGCGAACCAAACCGATGCTGATGCCTGCGACAGGGTTGGTGATCGGAACACCGGCGGCCATCAACGCCAAGCAACCACCGCAAACGCTGGCCATCGAGGATGATCCATTGCTTTCCAGGATGTCGCTGATGATGCGAATGGTATAAGGGAAAGTATCGCCGTCTGGAATGACGGGTTCAAGCGAACGTTCGGCAAGGGCACCATGACCAATTTCGCGACGGCCTGGTCCGCGAATCGGCTTGCATTCACCCACCGAGAACGATGGGAAGTTGTAGTCCAGCATGAACTTCTTGCTGTACTCTTCGATGAGGCCATCGATCCGTTGCTCATCACGCGTGGTACCTAGCGTTACTGTGACGAAGGCTTGTGTTTCACCACGTTGGAACAGTGCAGTTCCGTGCGTACGTGGCAGCAAGTCTGTTTCGCAGTCGATGGCACGCAGTGATTTGCTGTCACGACCGTCGGCTCGCATGCCCGCAAGAATTAGGTCGCGGACCACTTTTTCTTCCAAGGCGTGATAAACGCGATGGAATGTATCGGAAGTCAAAGCGCCTTCGGCTGCTGGATCGGGAATGAGTTCCGATTTTGCTTTGTCGCGGAGGGCTCGCACCGCATCGGCTCGAGCGTGCTTGCCTTCGGTTAGTTTGGCGGACTTCATTTCCTCGTAGTAGCGTTCGCACATTTGCGACATCAGTCCCGAGTCGTCAATTGCCACAAAATCTCGTTTAGGCTTTTGGGCTTTCTGGGCCAACTCTAGCTGCAGATCGATAATTTCACGGATGACATTTTGAGCAAAAAGAATGGCGTCCAACATTTCCGCTTCGGGAATCTCTTGGCCGAAGCCTTCGATCATGACGACTTCTTTTTGGTTCCCCGAAACGATCATGTCGAGGTCGGATTCTTCCAATTGTGCGTCGGTTGGGAACGGCAGCAGTTCGCCGTTGACACGCCCGATACGAACCGACGCAATAGGGCCTTGGAAAGGCAGGCTGCTGATCAATAAAGCGGTTGCCGCACCGTTCATGGCCAGTACGTCGCCGTCATTTTGGAGGTCGCTGCTCATGACCATGCTTTGGATCTGGACTTCTTCAAAGAAGCCGTTCGGAAACAATGGTCGTAGAGGCCGGTCGATCAAGCGACTGGTCAAGATTTCCTTGTTGGTGGGACGGCCTTCACGTTTGATGAAGCCACCTGGGAATTTGCCTGCCGCAGCCATACGCTCGCGGTAATCGCAGGTCATAGGGAGGAAGTCGGTCCCTGGCCGGGAGGCCGAATTGGCGACGGCGGTCAAGACAACCGTTTCGCCATACTGAACTACCACGCAGCTTTCTGCTTGTTTTGCGTATTGTCCTGTGGACAAGGTCAAGACATTTCCGCCAATTTTCTTTTCTACTACGTATCTCACGATTTACCCAATTCCTAACTTTCAAAAGTCCTAACAATATGCGAGCCGCATGCATCAAAATTCAGATGCAGAAATATCCGCCAGACTCGCGAAGTTTGCAAATGCAGCACAGTGCAGATGCGTCCAAAACAACAAAACACAACAAGCGAACGAAATGAATTTGGACCGGTCGCCGGCCGAGCCAAAAAAGAGAAGAGAAACTTATAAAGCAAAGTCCCTTGGACTTTGATTGATGGGGCGATGAGTGAGCAAAGGTAACACTTGCCATCAGTCACACAATAAACTTTCCGCGACGAGTAGAAGACTCAAATACACGCGGCAATCCCTACAAGACGAACAGCAAAACACACCTTGGCGTCAACAACAAAAGACGCCAGCACACACTACCACATCAAGAAACCAAGACTGAGCTAGCTTCCAAGCCCAATCGAAACAGACGCAGAACCGCCTGAGCTGAAACCTACTTACGGATGTTCAACTGGCCGATAATGTCGAGATATCGGTTTGGATCATGTTTGCGAACGTAATCCAAAAGCGATCGACGACGACTGACCATACGCAACAAGCCACGACGGCTTGAATAATCCTTAGTATGGGATCGCATGTGTTCGGTCATCATATTGATGCGCGTGGTCAACAAAGCGATCTGCACGTCTGGCGACCCGCTATCGGCTTCGTTCTGACGAAACTTCTCAATAATTTCTTGCTTACTGGCAGTGACTGAACTCATCTTCGATTTAAAAACTCTAAGTAAAACAGGCTAAATCTTAGTTTATGAAGCCGACAAGCTTATCGAATTCCGCCAGGAAAGCAACGGCAATCTGGATTTTTCCTTATAGGCTATTGGAAGCTGGCTGACCCTAGCAAATTCAAAGCGGATTTTAGGCTGCCCTACCCCTACGCTGGCTATTGATCAGTATAATCCGAGACGCTTCCAGACTTTTGCGAGCAGAAAAGCCATTTTCTCCAGCTCGCCAAGGGGCTGTTTGCAAAATAGAGCCAGGAAAAATAGATCGAATCTCGCCCCCCTTTCGGAACCCCGCCTTATGCAAGCAACCGCTTCCAATAGCTCCGCGCCGCCACTATCGATGCCTTATCGCATCGTGCTTTCCATCATGATGTTCCTGCAGTTCGCGATTTGGGGCTCATGGGTCATCGTGTACTACCCGTTTTTAATCGAAAAGGGGTTCACGCCGGCACAAGCGACTTCCATCAATGCGAACATATTCTTGGGAGCCATGATTTCGACGCTCTTTGCGGGTTATATCGCAGATCGACTCATTAACAGCGAACGACTCATGGCTATCTGCCACTTTGTCGGCGCAGGATTGCTGCTGGCCATGAGCCAGGTAACAGACCCAGCGCAGTACAATTTGCTGTTTGTGATAACCCTATGCTACTCGCTGTTTTTCAATCCAACCCTGGCTGTGGTCAATTCGCTAGCCTTTCGAAATGTCCCCGACGGGGCTCGGGATTTTCCAGGCTTGCGTGTGCTGGGGACAATCGGCTGGATTTGCGCTGGTCTGTCTATTGATCGTATTTTTCCAGGTACCACGCTGGGCAGGTCTGGCGAGCAGATTTCCAATACGATTGGTGGCAACGGGCCTTTATTGCAAGCGGCGGTGCTATCGCTGGTTTTTGCCATCTACTGCCTCGTCGCATTGCCAAAGACGCCACCCACAGGAACCGGCGCAGTCGCGGCTGACTTTTTGCGATCAGTGGGAATGCTCAAGGACTTCTCCTACGCGGTGTTCTTCGTAGTGACCTTGGTCGCTGCGATCGCCATGGGCATGTATTTCAATTCCGCCGGTGATTTTTTGGCTAAGGGAGCGAAGATTGAAAACGTCGGATCTACGCTCGCGATTGGGCAGGGTGTCGAACTTTTCTTACTAGTGTTGCTGCCCTTCTTTTTGAAAAAGTTTGGTCTCAAGATTGTTATGACCATCGGCCTGTTCTGCTGGGCCTTACGCTACTTTTTGTTTGCCAACGGTGGACCTGCAGGATTTCCGTTAGCCATGGTATACATCGGCGTTGCCGTGCACGGATTTTGTTTTGACTTCTTTTTTGCTAGCGGCTTCATCCATGCAGACCGATCTGCACCTAGCGACCTCAAGGCGAGCGCACAAGCTCTGCTTGGCTTCTTGGTGTACGGTCTAGGCACTTGGCTAGGAACACTGTTCTGCGGCTACTTGAACAGTCGCTACCAAGACGAAGCTGGCGTCACAGACTGGTATCGTTTTTGGATCATGCCCAGCGTCATGCTGTTCGTTGCACTGGCAGCTTTCATCGCATTGTTCTGGCCGAAGAAAGAATACGCGGCAGAGCAAACACCAGCCTAGAGCAGCATGACTAGTCCACGGTTGAACCGCGTGCCTTGTGCCGGACGCGCGGTTCAGCTTACCTGGATGAATCGAAGAGTTCCTGAAGCTCGCTGAGCCTTTGCACAAGCTGCTGGACCGGTTGGTTTAACAGCGATTGCTCACTATCCACCGGGAGGTTCAACACTCGCTGAAGGGTCTGGATTTTCCCAGCCAACAGGCCCTCCTCGCGGCCCTCCTCGCGGCCCTCCTCGCGGCCCTCCTCGCGGCCCTCTTCGCGGCCCTCTTCGCGGCCCTCTTCGCGGCCTTCTGCCTTCGCTAAGCGCTCGATAGAAGTAATGTAAGGCATACTTTTCTCCTGCTCATATTGCTCTAGTTTGTGACGAAAATCAAGTTCCAGGTCGTCCGGCAAACGCATCATCCAGTCTATCACACGAAACAGCATGCGGACATCGCTTGCGGAAAATCCTTGCTCGTACAGCGGTCGCAGTAGTCGCAATTTCCATTTGCAGCGATCCTCCAAGTCGCCAGCGGTTCGCATCGTCACCAAATGGGCGACGATGACCACAGCAAACGGATTAGGCGAGTTCTGTAGCGTGTCGACTTTGTCTTCATAATCTAATAGTTTTACGATTGGGAACCGAAAATCAATCTCGCACCTAAAATTCGACTCTTTAAATCCGGACGGACGCCAGTTTGAATCGACGTCACCGAGCACAGCTAAGCTCACGACTCGCTTGTTATACTTGTCTCGAATTCGATAGAAATAGACAAACATGCGGTTGGCAAATTCGGTATCTCGCTGGCTTTGCACTTCCAAATGGATTAGTAGCCATGCCACAGAATCTGTTAGTAACTGGACTTCTACTAACTTGTCTACTGTTCGGACGCCAAGTTCACTTTGCGGTGCAATCTGCAACAACTCTTTGTCCAGCATTTTTGGTTCCACCGACCAATCGATCTGCGAAGCCAGTGCCGGAAAGCAGAGCTCTAGGAAAGGACGGAAGTAGGCGTCTAACGCCTCTTTCCAAGGATTGTCATAATCGGTCATCGGTCCCCCGTAACGTATTCGAAAGTCGCTTATGGCGAAGGTGTCCAGCACTAACGCAAGTTAGCATACATTGGCAGATATCGGTAATACACCTCAAGGCACATAGCGCCCATCGCAGTTGAATAGATGCGGCCGCCGTAACCACCCCAAACACAAGTCGGATCCCATGAGCCCGCTTCTGGACCAGTTGACTGCTGAGTGCTTACCAGATGCGGCTTGAGCGCTGCATTCCAACGAAGCCAAGCATCTCCCTGCTGTTGGAACATCGCCAGCGTAGCGTAATAAAAATAGTAGAAATTCTCTTCGCTCTGTCCAGGTAAATTGGCTAGCAACATTTCCGTCGCTTCCCGCTGCGCCGCTACGTTCCAAGCTCTACCCAGTAACTTTCGAGAAGCAAATGCTTCGGCGGTCATCGCAGGCGTTGGCGTCTGTCCCGGAATTGGACGATACACCGCCAGTCCTCGATTGGGACCCACCGCTACACTATCCAAAAATCGATGCATGCTCTCAAGCGTGTTACCGGGCAACTGCAATCCACCTCTCCTGCAGGATTGCAACGCAAGTGCTTGCCAACCAAACTGACTGAGATCACCTGGATCTCCAGTGTACTTCGCATCGTAACGCCATCCACCAGTCTGTGGGTTCTGTGCTTGCAACGTGTAGCTACAACCGCGATAAACCGCATCATGCAATCTGCTGTCCGATGTGATTGCGTACGCTTCGGCTAAAGCTAAAAGTGCAATCCCATGCGAGTACATTCTCGCGTAACGCACGTCGGGCTGATTACCAACCTGCTTAGGGCCAGCCAAATCACCCGAAGGCATTTGCGACGCCAATAGGTATTCCAGTCCAGCAATTACATTCGCGCGATAAGTGCCCGTTTGGTACGTGTGCCCATCTCCAAGGAACGCAAGCAACGCCAGCCCTGTAATTGCAGTGTCCGCCTTGCCTCCTGTTCCATAACGATTCTCATTGAGGGCTCCCGTTTCGCGTCCAGCACCACTCAACGCAGCACTCCAACTTCCATCAGACTGCTGCTTTCGAGCTAGATAGGCCAACGCAGCACTGACCGCCGCTTCCGATGAGGCATCGCCGCCGTTGGCCATCGCTAGTTGCGACCGCATTGGCGAAAACCTTAGCTGATAAATCTCACTGGAGAGTTGCTGTTCGGGTGCCGTGCTAGGCTGTAACTGTTTGAAATTCGACGACAGGTTGTCATCGGTCGATCGGCTGACTAGCGTCGCTGGTCCCCCGCGAGGCTCATCAAGTAAAGCGGCCTTGTTAAACGAAATTGCCGGTGCATCCGTTTGTTCCGAGCTCCCAGCAGTCGTCCTCTTTTCCACCGGAATGTCACCAGGTATTGGTGGCAGTACGTCTGGCATTTGCTCTGGCTGTATTTTCGTAGCCGTAGCATCAGTCCGCTGAGGTACGATGGGTTCACTTAAAGGCGCTAGGAATTCCGGCGGTACTTGCAGTCGAACTTCGGCAAGCTCTGTATGGATCGGCAACGAGAGTTCGTCGGCCAAGACATCTGGAATCTCAAGTGGTACCGGAGCTACAATCGGCTTGGCCCACTGCGGTGCAGTGACTTGTTCTGGAAATAGCTTGTCCGCTTCTTGCTTTTCTTGTTGGGCAGGAGTCGACGCCAAGACTTGAAAAGTTACGGGGGATTGATTCGTTGAAGGAGGACCCGATCCTTCACCATTGCCGGGATGGATGACTCGGGTTCCATAAGCGTACATCAGCAACCAAACGTGCGCCAAAACCGCAAGTGCAACGCATTTTGTCAGCGGTTTACTCTGCCCCCACTTGGTCCATGAAGCGATGGCTAACGAAATCGCAATCATGGCAAACACGATCCCAAGCACTACTGCCCACAGTTTCGAACCGTGGTTAAAAGCGGCCAGCGGAAGCAGATTCGATACCATCGCCGAGGTGCAGCAGAGTAGAACCGTTAAGGGAGCCAGACAAACGTCCATAAACCCCTCGTTACCTTCGCGCTGGCATTTGGCTTTGCGCCGTGATGATCATCAACTTCGTCACGCCCGCCGCACTGATAGCATCTGCGACATCAGTGAATTTTTGCAACGGAACATTTCCGTCTCCGCGGACGTCGACGCCGGTATCCGGGTACTGACTGACTGCTCGACGCAGTTCCTCGGTCAATTGTGATAGAGACACTGTACGGCTATCGATCGCAACCTCGCCAGCCTGCGTAATAGTGACCACCCGGTTTCGCGGACCGGGAATCATTGCTGCGGCAGCATTGGCTCGCGGCAAGTTTAAATTAATTTGTCGCTCCGATTCGTTGAAACGAGTTCCCACCATGAAGAAGATGATCAACAAAAAGAGGACATCGATCATACTGGTCAAATTGATCGTCGGCGCTTCATCGTCTCTTGATTTAACAAGCATGATCCATTACTCCCAATGAACGTGGAACATGTACTAAGCCGCTTTGCGAGTCCGCGACCTTGGACGATTCGATTCAATCTCCGCTAAACCTTCCGCACTGATGGTATCCACGACTTGTTGCGCATAGCCATCCATCTCCAACAAAAGTCGGTCAACTCGCCCCGTGAAAAACATGTAAGCGATGTACGCAGGGATCGCGACAAAAAGTCCGCTAGCCGTAGTCAGCAAAGCTTGTGAAATGCCGCCAGCCAGAAGCTCTGGACGGCCCATCGCATTGGCGCCTGAAATCTCGTTGAACGCTTCAATCATCCCCAGGACAGTGCCTAGCAAGCCTAGAAGTGGACACACGTTGCTGACTGCCGATAGCAAACGTAAGTGTTTTCGCAGCGATAACGTAACGCGTTCACCGGTGTCCATCACCGCTTGCTCTACATCCACTGCCGGTCGCCCATATCGACGGATCGCAGCGGAAATAATCTCGGCAATGGGGCTCGGGTTCTTTTGGCACAGTTCTAAAGCTTCTTCACGATCAATCTGTTGTTGCTCGAGCATTTCGATCAAACGACGCACAAAAGGTCTTGGGATCACACGCCCGCCACGCAGATACAGCAAGCGTTCAAAGGAGAATACCGTGACAACAAAGGAACAGAGTGCAATCGGATACATCATCCAACCTCCGTCATGAAAAATCTGCAACAAACTCCGCGTTGGGATTTTGCTGCTAGTTTCTTCGCCCGCTTCCGCTTGGATCGATGCCGTGGAGGGTTCGGGAGCTAATGGAGCTCCGCCAACGCCGGAGCTCGCATTCGCGTTGGGCAACGAAGCGATGCGAGCATTTGGATTGAAGGCAGGAGGCTGCTGCTGTCCCTGGCTGTTAAACTGCGGGTACTGCGCAAAGGCCACCGGCTCAGCGATCATCGCGAGAAGTATACCGACGAGTAAAGCTCGGATGGCATGCATTAGGGAGAACATGGGTTTGGGTTCGAGGAAATGCATTGAAACACAATGTAACGAGCGGAGCATATCTATCTATCGACGATTCCGCGTTAGCAATTGCACCGTATATCAAAACTATTCGGTTACTTCCAAAATTGCTAAAGCTAGCGTGTGCCATTTGGTTGCGTCTCCGCGACGCGGACGGATTGAGTCTCACTAGCCTGGCGTAATCTTTGATCTGCTTCGTCCACATGAATAGACGTTGGGTAATCTGCGAGCAAACGTTGATAAGTCGTGATAGCAAGTGACCAATCCCCAAGCATCTCGTGACATTTTGCTGATTGCAATTGCGAAACTGCGCACCATTGCGTCTGGTCTTTATATTGCAAGACAGCTTCATAGTTTTGAATCGCGAGGGGATAGTTTCTCTGCAGGAAGTATGTTTCGCCGATCAGCCATTGAGCTCGAGCAGCAATCTCATTTTCATCATTGGATGCTGCCTGGATCGCGGCCGCCAGTAGCTTGCGGGCTGCTTCCAATTCGCCTTTCGCTACTGCGATACGACCAAACAGATAGTTGGACGCCGCTGCATACTGGAAGTCGTCGGTTGCTGCCCGCAGATCGCTTGCAAACTGATCGGCGATGGACCAATCATTTTCAATTGCGGCAATCTCGCCCAGTCGCAGCGTGCTTAGGTATCGGATCTCTGGGGTTTCGGACAATTCACGGCTGGCTAAGATTTTGGCAAAAGATTCACGAGCTAACTCGAATTTTTCCAACTGGTAACTGCCTTCTGCCAGCAGTAAAACGGACGGAGCTCGCCAGCGGTCGGTGAGTGACAAGACGCTGACCGTTTTTTGAAGCATTTCGACACCTTGTGCGGCATCTCCACTGTCAATTGTCGACTTCGCCCAGCGAAATGCTACTTCGGAATGTAAATCCGTCGGCAGTTGAGGCCCTTCCAGTAGCTTGGAGCATGCCTTCGCTCGCTGACGATTGTCCACATATTCATCAGGCAAGCGAACATAATGGATGAGAGCACGCTGACGGACTTGGGCATCCATTGCCGTTTGTCCCAGCACCGCCAACTCGCTCACTAGCGATTCGGCAACCGTATGCTTCAGTTCCGCGACGATAGTTTCCAGCTTGGCTAGCTCCAACAGTCGCTGGCTAGGGGGATTCATCGCTTTGAGTTCCGCAACGAGCCCAGCGGATAACGCTTCGCCTCCTTGTGCGTTCTGGATCTGCAATAAAATCACGGTCGCTTTATAGGACAGTTCACTTAAAGTACTCACGTTCGCGCTTCGTTGACGAAGATCATTCAGCAACGCTGCCGCAGAATCCAACTGTTTTTCCTTCTGCAATAAAGTCGCTTTAAGCAACAATGCAGACAAGTAGTCGTGGGAGTTCATCTGCGAATCTTGGATCGAGCTTTCGCACAACGCCTTCGCTTCTACGAAATCAGGGTTGGTTTCAGCGAGTATCCAAGCGAGCTGGAGCTTGGTGGAAGCTCGCAATGGCTGCGGGATTTCACTGGCTAAGAGCTCTCGCAGAGACTGAATCGCTTCGTTTGATTGAGCCGCATGAGCATGGATTTGAGCCAAGCGAAATCGGCAATAGGGACGCAACTTTCCTAGCGAGGCATCCTGGGAGTTTGCCACATGAGCCAACCAAAACTCGAAATACTTTTGCGCCTTGCCTTCATTCCCCATCGCATAGAATGACTCGGCTGCCAAATAGATACTTTGCAGGTCGCTGGTTGACGGTTGCGATTGCATAGGCAGTGATTCTACCATTGCAATCACTTGTCCATACTCTCGCTGTAGATACAGGTTCAGCAACTGTTGGTAAGTAGGCACTACCGATTCGTCCGCCCGACTGCTGGGCGGTGCCCCTGCTGCTGCCGCAATCATGACAATGATGCCAAGCCCGATCAGCGGCCAGCGGTTCATGGAGCGTTTGCAGGTTAACATAGGTAAGCTTTGGATAACTTGAGTCGTAACGATCAATGGTGACCGTACTAAAAATCAAGCTAGCACTGCAAGAGCTTATGAATCGGTATTGAGATCGCTAGCAAAGACTAAGCTCGATTTGAGTCCAACCACATACCGCCAGCGGCGTTGCGATTTCTGATTCGCGGGTGCATCTGCAACGGGTACGGGCGCAACTATGCTTACTAGTTTTTCCGCTGATTGAAACTCAATTTTGGATTGTCCGAAACTACGCAAGCAAATACCTGGTGCCCCTTGAATCTCCAGTTCAACCATATGGTCGCTGCTCTGTAGGCAGCGGCAGTTTTCCGTAAGTCGATACGTCGAACCGAAGCGTTCCAGCGAGCGAGTTTTGCAAGCGAAATCAAACGCGACGGATTCGATCGTGGCATCGCCTTCGATCGCACAAGACCAAGTAGATTTGCCGGCAGAGCCTAATCCCATCAGCACCGGCGCCTTGCCCACACTAGCAACTTCCGCAACCAATTCTTGCATTGGACCGCTGGGCGGGATGTCTTGCGAAGGATCGCCTTCGACGCTTCGTAGGATCTCAATCTCACTCCCGTCTGGTTGTTGGGCAAAAATGCTATGGCCAAATCGGTCCGGTAGCCAATAGCCACGGACAACAATGGGGGTGGAACGGACTGTCAGTTCATTTCGAAAGTCTACTTGCACTTGTTCTGCGTTCATTTGGAATATTCTATTTTAATCTTCATCTGGTTCGGCGACTGAGCCATCGGACTTCATGCGCCATCGTAGGTAGGCATCCAGGAATCCTTGAATCTCACCATCTAAGACGGCGTGAAAGCTGCCCACCAAATGGCCAGTACGAGCGTCTTTCACTCGCTGGTCAGGATGCAAGAAATAGTTACGAATTTGCGAGCCGAATCCGACACGAGCTTTCGTTTTATATTTCGCATCTTTCTCCGCCTCCCGCTTGTCCACTTCCACTCTAGCTAGTCGAGCACGCAACATTTTCCAAGCTTGAGCTCGATTCTGGTGTTGGCTGCGTTCGGTTTGACAAGCAGCTACAATCCCGGTTGGAATATGCGTCAAACGAACTGCGCTGTCGGTTTTGTTCACATGCTGACCGCCGGCACCGCTTGCGCGATAGGTGTCTTCGCGAACATCCTTGTCTAGGATTTCGACTTCGGCTGAATCCCCAACTTCGGGCGAAACGTCAACTGCGGCAAAACTAGTTTGGCGTTTGCCTTCCGCATTAAACGGACTGATACGAACTAATCGATGTGTACCTTCCTCGCCTTTTAGGTAACCAAATGCGGAGGGGCCTCGGATGGCGATGGTTGCTTGCGTGATTCCTGCCTCTTCATTGTCGGCGCGATCCAGCAGTTCTACTTCGTAGCCATTGGATTTTGCCCAACTGAGGTACATGCCCAGTAGCATTTCGGCCCAATCATTTGCATCGATACCGCCGTCGCGTGCATGCACACTCAGGATAGCTGGACAATGATCGAGTTCACCGCTGAGTAAACTTTGGACTTCCAGTTGTTCGGTGGCGTCGTGAAGTCGTTGCAATTCCGCATCGACTTCAGCAGCCATGGCTTCGTCCTCGCCGGCCAACTCAATGAGTTCTTCGGCGTCGACAATCGCTTGAAGAGCTTCCGAAAGCGGCGTGACTACACTGCGCAACGATTTCAACTCAGAAAGCGTTTGCTGAGCTCTTTCCTGGGAGTTCCAGAAATCGGGTGCGAGCATCGATTCTTCGAGCTCTTTGACGCGAGAGGACTTGCGACCGTAGTCAAAGAGAGTCCTTGAGTTGGACCAGTCTTTCAGCAATTTCCTTACAACGATTGGATCGATCGATTTCGCTCATGAATTTCTCAGTAGTTTCAGCTAGATAGTTCGACTGCAGCAGTCAGTCGACAAGTATACGGCGAAGTAGGGAGGTCGTCCAAGGGCTAATGCAAAGCTTGAGCCAATGGATTTAGCTACAAAAGATGCTTCGCCTTGGCGGCCAAGTATTGATTCACCATGGGGCTGGTCAAATCGTTGGGGAAGGCGTCGATGGCCAAGACGCCTGTATGCTCCATTTTGCGGATAATGTCTGCTCGCCACAAGAGAACTTGAGCCGCGGCCGCGCTGCGGTACAACACCAACTCGTCATGATCCGGATTGTCAGCGTAATCAAAGACACGGCTATCTCGCAGCAATGCCAGGACGGGTAAATGAGCACGTGTGAGGTTCGACAGATAGTTGGTGACTTCAGTGGCCGAAACGTCATCGATGACATTGGTGATCAGGAAGACCATCGAGCGGCGGCGGCAGCTATTTGAAAAGTGAAGAAACGCTTTATCAAATCGCGTTGGGACAAATTCGGCGAAGCGATCAAAACCTGCGTGAATCAATCGATTCATTTGCGATTTGCCACTGTGCATTGGAACATAGGAATGGACGCGATCGGAGAAAGCCATCATCCCGACACTGTCGCCTTGAGCTAGCGCTACATAGCTCAGCATCAAGATGGCATTGAGCGCATGGTCCACCATGGTAAGGTCGCCTTGTTCGCTGGTCATCATACGACCACAATCCAGCAGGAACATGACGCGCTGGCTTTGATCGGACTGAAACTGCTTGACTGTCAGTTTATTGCGGCGAGCGGTACAACGCCAATCGATGTGCTTGTAATTGTCATCCTGATTATAGTCTCGCATTCGTTCGAAGTTGTTATCCTGACCTAATCGTCGAGTTCTGCGAACACCGATCAAGCTGAGCCGATTTGTTCGGGCTAGCACCGCGTATTCGGCAAGCTGTTGCATGTCTGGGTAGACATTCAATTCGCCGACGGCTGGTACGGTGTGAAAGCGGGACCAGAATCGCAAAGCGGAGAATCGTCGTAGATAGATCTTCTCAAATCGATAAACACCGCGTTTACTAGGCCGCATCGAGTATTCCAGCTCCATCGCACGGCGAGCAGGCAGTCGGACTTCCTGCATACTTGGACTAGCATTCAGTTCAGCGACATAATCGTCCTTGACTTGAACAAACCAAGCGAACCGCGAATAGTTCATGATCGACAGTTTTGCCGCGTGCGGCTTGCGAATAGAAGCGGTTCGCTGCATCCGTCTGGTTGCGCGAAGATCTACTCGACCGATCAAACTAGCTTGGTCTGCAATCAAAATAGCAAAAATGACCAAGTCGCCGATCAAGCTAAACAGCACAGGTTGTCTTACGATTACGCCTAGAATCGAAATCAGAAAGCTGGCTGCAAGTAGCCATAACAATTGGCGATTTGGATAGATTTTGGCCAACCATGCCACAAGTATCAGATAGACCAGCGCGACCAGTAGCAGTGCCCATGGCAAAACGTTTGCAATTGCATTAGCACTCATGAGCGCTTGCTTTCTATAAAACTGCGTTGCCTAGATCCGTGGAACTTCGATGCTACGCACCAGTTTGGTCAATTCCTGATCAACCTTTTGTCCCTCAACCTCCGCTTCGGCTGTTAGCACAACGCGGTGTCGCAGGGCTGGCAAAGCGATTTCGATCACGTCATCTGGGACTGCGAAATCGCGACCATGAAACGCTGCCAACGTGCGGGCACCTTGGACCAGCGCCAGTCCAGCGCGGGGCGAAGCTCCCATAAAAAACGTGGGCCAAACTCGAGTTTGACGAACGATTTGGTTGACATAATTCAGCAGTTTCGGTTCCACGCGAACCTTTGCGTTTTGTTTCGTTTGCTTCAAAATGCCTTCCGGGTTCGTCACTTGCTTGATACTTTCATTCAGCACTCGATTGATGTCCAGTTGTCGTGAATGAAGGTCTAAGACTTTCGCTTCTTCTTCTTCGTTTGGATAATCGACAATGGTCTTGAACATGAAGCGATCCAATTGAGCTTCAGGCAAATTGTAAGTGCCTTCGCTTTCAATCGGGTTTTGTGTTGCCATAACCAAAAACGGTCGCGGGACTTGGTGGCTGGTACCGTCAATGGTAACGCGGTACTCTTGCATAATTTCAAGAAGCGCCGCGTGAGTTTTCGCTGGGGAGCGATTGATCTCGTCGGCTAATAGAAACTGCGTAAAGACCGGTCCAGGGCGAAAGCGGAAATCTTGTGTCTTCAAATCGAGGATGGGAGCACCAGTCACGTCCGAAGGCATTAGATCCGCAGTAAACTGAATGCGTCCAAACTCACATCCCAACACACGCCCAAGAGTTCTCACGAATAGCGTTTTCCCCAAGCCAGGAACGCTTTCAATCAGCACGTGCCCACCAGAGAAAAGCGCCACCAGCGAGGTGAGTACCAATTCGTCTTGTCCCACATAGATGCGACTGATCTCCGTCTTAATCGCATTGAACAATTCGCGGCATGACGAGTTGCTGGAAGTTTCAGACGCCGCTACCGGTGGGGCTACTGGCTGAACCACAGGCGGAATACCGACAGCTTGCTGTTCAGCGCTGGATGCTGTATCTATGTCTGGTCGGTGAGGAAGCTGATTTTCTTCTTGGTCCATGCGATTGCTTATTTCTTGACGGGAAGTTGTTGCTTTGAGTTTGTAACAGATGATAAAGGATTTGATGAAGTTGCGGAGGGAGGCGTCGGCGAGGTAGTACCCGGATATTGCTGGGGCCTAAGGCTTGATGCTGGCAACGTTGCGGAATTGGAAGTTGGTTGGTCTATCGCAGCCCACAGCGACTTGGTTTCCTTGCGTATTTCACGATGGTATCGAGCAATGCTGCGGACTGCATAACCATGATCCCTAGTACGACGAAGCAATTGCCCGAACGCTTCGATGTGTTTACCAAAGTCGGATGTTCCTCGTTCTACAGGGGATTGCGCGCGACCAAAAATCGGCCATAGAGCAATCAACGCGACGACTCCCAACAACAGGCAATGCGCCAAGATGATGTTGAGCGGGTAAATCATGAACAGTGCCAAGCCGAAGGGGTCCTCAGATTTGGGCTTTCCGTAGCGTATTGTAGGAGAACTGGACTCAACAAATGCGACTCGACCCCTAGACTTTGTACTTTTGATTAGGGACATGGCCACTTTTCGCTTGTCTACGTCGGCCAACGCGTAATTGCAAAATAGCGATGCATTGGTCACCACCAGGAGCCTACTGTTCAGCCAACGTTCGCTACGGACCTCGAAAGCGAAAGGAGTCCCGTCCTCAGTTTCCAAAATCGAAGTTGTTGAAAGATAATCCAACGTTTGCCAAGCGAGTTGGTTTAGCACAGAGTCATCGACAGGAGTATATGCAGGCGTTGAGGCAGTGCTAAACTTGCCCAGTCGTTCCGAGTCTTTGGTTTCCGAATAACGTTGATCAGCCAGTTCCTCGAGGGTTGGTAAACGATTCTTCTGCGATTCAAGGGCAGCTTCTGCTTCTTCGACCGTTATGCTTGGACGCAACGTGTCTTCGTCGTAATCTGCGTAGGGGTCGTCCGAATGCTCATAAGTCGTCCATGCATTGGACTCTGCTTCCATTTGCTGCTGGACCAATTTATTAATCTCGGCATCAACTTCCTTCCGTAACTCTGCCATAAAGATCGACTCTAGCTTCGATTGCGAGTACTCGGTGATGGGAACGAGCTTGGTTCGCAATGAAGCTTGGCATTCAAGATCAGAATCCTCCGACCCGTCAAAAGCGCTTACGGTCGTTTTCCGCAATTGACCAAGCTGCGGTTCAACTACAAACCAACGGCTGAACTCAGGCGACTTTGGAGCAGAGTTGGTATACTTCGTAAAATAATCGGCTGCACTTTGCGCAGCTTGTTTGAAATACATCAGTCGTACGTCGGGGTTGACTAGCTGACTAACGTCCTTCCAGTAATCAGGCCCAGCTTGGTAGTCTCGACCTACATAGATAAATGTGGCGTCATTATTGTTCTGCAGCCAATCCTCGATCCAAGCCGACTGTTGGGCTGTGGGCGGGCTAAAATTGTCCGGCGTCCATACGATCGTCCCAAAATTATCAAGTCGCTGATTCAGTTGCGCAGTTTGAACAGTCCGCCGTCCTGAGTATTCGAACAGTTGACGGAACGCGCTAAAACCATTCAAGCTGACGTTGGCCGAACTCGATGAATCGCCATAGGTTTCTGACGGGAGTTTGGTGCAACCGGCGAACATCAACACCAACAGGAGCCCGCTTGACACCACACTAGGATATACGGGTTTGTCCGCACCTGACTTGCCGGATGTTTTGGACGCCGAAATCTCAACCGTGACGGCGTGGGCCGCCTCCAAGCAGGACGTGTATTCATTTTCAGTCAGGGTATGCTGCCCAAAAAACGCTCGCTCAAAGGAGAGCATGATCGTGCGGAAACTGGATGCAATCTGTGGTTTAGCTCGCAGTTCGCGAAGGTACATGCGGTTCGTCTTACCTCGCCTCAAGGTAACTAGCCGCTGGTGGTCAAGTTCTACCAGTATGAAACTAAACAAGTAAACAACTGCCATGTTGTAGTCAGACTGGCTGGCAAATCGTTTCGCGGTTGCTAAAAATCCGTCTTCAGCCACCTCTAATTCAAACGGTAGTTCTGCAATCTTGGCAGTCTCCAGGACCGCTCGGTTGGTGACCGATACCGCAGGGCGGAAAAACTCGATTGCAGGTCTGCGCAAAACGTGTACCAGTATCGTCAAAACCGCAATCAGCAACACAACACCAATCACAAGTACCATTGAGGACAAGTCAAAGAATGCCAGCCAGTTCCAATTCCAGCTTGGCGATGGCTGCCGCGGGTCATTGGCCATGCGATTTCGGTTGTTTAAGTAACTCTCATTATTAGGTAACGCGTTCGTCGCGGGCGCGGCCAATTCTTGCTTACTGGAATTCCACCATTTAGATGACGTTCCTGATCGCAAGTCCGGCGTCTTGGCATCTCGATTGGAACTGGGTAGATATCCGCAGCCAACCTGCAGAAGCAGCCAAACAACCAGCAGCAGCGATCGATATTGATACGTCTTACACATCAACTTTAGTCCAATCTAATACGTTCTGCTTCGGCCATAAAACGCAATCGAACTTCCCAACTTTCAAGCAAAATACGAGTGTCGATATAGCTCACAAATCGAAAGATTGTGGCAAAGATCGAAAGCAAGAATAAGTTGCCAGGAAACAAAATCAGCGAATGCCACCAAGTCCATTGATTGCCCGCAAAAAACAATTGCAAGGCCCACAACTGGCTGAATGTCATCAACAGCAGCATCAGTGTCCCCATTGAAGCCATGAAGATGAATCGCATGATTAGTTCTGAGGTAAGCAACTGGTGAAGTGGTTTGATTCGTTTGCGATAGGCCGACAACTGTTTCCGGATGGATGCACGGTTATCCGATTGAACAAGACCTTGCTCCAAAGCGATTACCTCAGGAGAGAAAGGTCTTACGGCTCGCAACAGCAGCGCAATTCCACAAACAACAAGCGGCAGTAGAAAGAGTTCTACAACAGGTTGAAAATCGCCTGAATATGTGGTCATCGCAACGAGTGCCGTCGCTGGGAGTACGCCGCGGTAAATACCCAACGCGAGAAATTTAAGCCATGGCAGGCGGCGATAGCTAAGCCAAATTTCCCGCCACGTGGCATCGACTCGGAACATCTGCTGGCCGATCGAGAATGTCAATGGAAGCATCGCTACGGGTAGCTGCAAGACGAACAAAACTGTCGCCAAGTACAGGAACCGGATATGCAAACTGCTTTGATCCAGCAGCAATATCGATTCACTTCGGGCAACGTTGACACCTGCAACAGGATACAGGACCGCGATATCGATCAATACCCACGGCAACCAACCGAGGGCAGCCAATAGGATGAAGCGTACCGGGAAAGTCCGGCAGAGAATGACAGTCAAATCCAGCAAGTCATAATTGGTACGCGAGCGAACTGCGATCAGAGTGTTATCAAGCTGCATGAAGTTCCTCGCTTTCGGCGCTCCCGAGAACGACGAAGTAAATCATCATGCCCACCGAACTCATGATCGCCCACATAGCCTTTAACAGGTAAGGGAGACTGGTTGGAGAAATACATGCTTCGGTGAAGGCGGCCAAGATGAACAACGCGACCGCTGACAGAATAATGGGTATCGCATCAATCGCGGATCTTCGCAGCGAAGCCAGCCGAGTTAACCCATTCGTGATAAAAAGCCCAACTCCCAATCGCAATCCAGCCGCTGCCGAAAGCGATATTGCCGTTAATTCAAAAGGCCCATGCGCGGTCACAAACTGAAAGAAGTTCTCGCCGCCTACGGCTGTTTCACGGGCCATATACCCAAACGAAGCGCCCAGCACAATGGCGTTGGAAAGCAGTTCGTATAGACACGGCAAGATTAAAATTCCCGCTCCAAAACATCGCAAACCGATCGATGTGTTGTGTTGGATATAGAATGCGGACATCATTATGTAGTGTTCTTGACCGACTTGAGATGCAATCGGTTCCTCGTACATGTCTTCCAGCCCGTTGATTTGATCTGATCCCAGGACGCGTTCAGCAAAGTTGGGGAACGCAGATTCGTTGGCCGCACATAGGGCAGCGATCGCAAAGAAACCAAAGAACAAAACGCTTGCGATCTGGACGCAGAGATCGTTAAGCACCTTGCGCGGCGTCACGACAAACACATTATGTGCAAAGCTGCGAAACGCGATGGCTCCAGAACCATACATCGTATTGTGCGACCGAGCGACCAAGTTATGTAGATATCGGACCGTTGGTGTTGGCAACTTGTTTTCATTAGCCATTGCCAGGTCGCTGCAAGTGCTGCGATAGTGCAGTGCAAATGTGGCGGCCTCCTCGCCGCGCATGTGGTGCTTCTTTACACCTTCGTCAATCTTGGTATTCAAGCGTTCCAGTGCTTGCCAGTTGTCTGAACGCTTTTTTAAGTACGCACCAATCTTCATAGCAAACTCACCTAGTTCATTCCTGTGGGAAGTGCCGCCGTGCTCGAAGTCAACAGCCCACTCATCGTTGCTGCAGGGGAAAATGTCGTTGCAGTTTCTTCCCAATCTGCTTTCTCATCTCGCAAATAGAATTCACGGTAATGAAGGGCGCAAACAATTTGATCGTTGGATAGGTCTAGTGGCAAGTCGTATCGACTGCGTATGGCGTTGACCAAAATCGCACTCAATTCATCACGTTGACCCTCGCTCATGCGATTGCGGCGATCGATGTACAGAGAGATCGCTTGAACGGTCGAAGGTTGTAGAATTAAATCAGCCGGCAGTTGGGCCGCCAAGGCGTCCATGACCGGATCGCTTAAGTCTGCAAAGCGATTTACATAATCAGCCTCAACGGCTACCACGATGGTATTGGCCGCAATGTCACCCAAACGTTGAAATCGCTTCGTGATGAACATGCACACGATCGCCGAAAGAAAAAGCGGAATCGGAATTCGGGTACCACTGAAGTCGTCAAACGTTAGCAGGTACATTGGCATGAAGTCAGCCGTCCGGCATAGATTTCGAATCAACGCGGCGATGAAGCTGACGGGCCTGCCATCAGCCATGACAACTTGAATTCCCAGCAAGCGTTTGCCAGGAGTTTGACCTCGGTTCAGGCATTCGAACAAGGTGCCGTAGAACCATGAAATAATGAAGTAGGAAATCAGAAACAGGGCAGTTGCGGTTGCAAAAGCGAGGGATGAATTACTTAGCGCACCGCTGCAGGTCAAGATAAAAAAGAGGCCCACCATGAAACCAGCGCGCAGTGAGAAATCGAGCACGAAGGCAGGCAGTCGCCGCGAGTAACCAGCTAGCTTGTAATCAAATCGCACATTCTCCGGAGTGGTCACCGTTGCGGTCAGATCGATTTCTTCGTGGAAATTATCAGTCCGCATCCGATCCCTTTTCTTGGCCGTTAAGTTTGTGCAAGCGTGTTGGCTGAGGCGCCCTTGGGACTCTATTCTACGTCAACGTATCAAGTTTTTGCACTAGCTCGTCAAAATGTTGCAGCGCTACATCCACTGGTTCGGGGGTGGTCATATCCACCCCTGCGTCTTTCAACAAATCTAGAGGATCTTTTGAGCAGCCTGATTTCAGGAATCGCAGGTAATCCTGCAACTCTTGCTTGCCACCTTCCAACACGCGTCGCGATAAGGCAATTGCAGCCGACAGTCCTGTCGCGTATTTGTAGACGTAGAAAGCACGATAAAAGTGCGGAATGCGGAAGCACTCAAGTTCCAGTTGCGGGTCGATCACAAATTCAGGACCAAAGTAGTCGTCCAGCAAGCCGCGATAGGTTTGGCGAAAAGTGGCAACTGTCAACGGTTCGCCCGCTTCCGCCATCGCATGGATCTTCTTCTCAAACTCCGCGAACATGGTTTGCCGAATGATAGTGGCCCGAATACTGTCGACTTCATGGTTGATCAACGCTGCTAGTTCGGCCGGGTCAGAAGCACGCTTCATCAATTCCACTGCCAACAACTGTTCGTTGAAGGTGCTGGCTACTTCCGCAACAAAAATCGTGTAGTTGTAATACTGGAATGGTTGAGTTGATGCCGAGTAATAACTGTGCATCGAATGGCCTGCTTCGTGGGTCAACGTGAAAACGTCGTTCAACACCGAAGGCTTGTAGTTCATGAGAATGTAAGGTTCACCGTCAAAACTGCCGCAACTGAACGCACCACTCTGCTTGCCCTTGTTTGGGTAACGATCACACCAGCGACCGCTCAAGCCAGCTTGCAGGGTGGACGTGTACTGGCTCCCCAGTGGACGTAGCGAATCGATGATTACCTCTACCGCTTGATCCCACGTATGATGCGTTTGACTGTCGGCAAGGATTGGGACGTAAGTGTCGTAGTGATGGATTTTCTCCAACTTCATCTTACGACGACGCAGTTGAAAGTAACGATGGACTGCAGGCAAATGCTTCCTGACCGCCGCAATCAAGTTATCGTACACGCTGATCGGTACATTGTCAGGAAACAGTGATGAATGCAACGCGGAAGGGTACTTGCGAGCTCGCGCATAGTAGACATCGGTATGTACGCTTCCAGCCAATGTCGCTGCCAATGTGTTTTCATGGTCGGCGAATTCAGCATAGTATTGACTAAACGCAGTTCGTCGAACTTCTCGCGAAGGGGATAGCAGCAGCGATGTGAACGTTGCATTGGTTAGTTCAACCTGCTCGCCCTTTTCATTCTCAATCATACCGAACTTGAGATCGGCATCATTGAGTTGGCGGAACGTGTGGCTGGCTGTATGTGCCATTTCGCTTTGCATCGCCAGCAGTTGCTCTTCGCGTGCTGACAGCGTATGTTCGCGATATCGCGCGACACGTTGAAGTACCAGCCAATAATCCTTTAATATCGGGTCGGCAAGAAACTCGTTCATTGTTTCTGGATCGATGGCCAGCAACTTGGGGCGAATGTAACTACCCGCCTGATTGCACCTGCTGGCAGCAGACTGAAAGCGGGCCAGCAACCCTTGATAATGACTGTTGCTCTGGTCTTCGGTGGTTTTCAGGAACGCGTAGACACTCAGGCGTTCGCCCAAACGATCCATCTTGGTGTCGAAGACCAAACAATCCAAAATAGATTGAGCGTTTTGTCCAAGCGTCTCTTCGAACTGCGCGTATCCAATAATGCTTTCGCTGTAGTTCGAGAAATCCTTTTCCCAGTCAGCGTCGGATGCGTAAAGCCGCGACAGATCCCAGGTATCTGAGGCATTGACCTCATCGCGAGTCAGTAGCTTGCTCATTGAACTGTTCACCAATCCTTTATCCAAAAAATGAACTGTATCAGCTTGCAACCTGATGCCACTGCAGAGGTTGCGTTGTGCGTTCCAAACAGGAATCCCTTTTCCGCCAAAATACGTTATGCTTATCTGATCAAATTTTTGAGATTCCTCAATGACGCGTCCGGCCGATGTGCGGTGATTTTGCCGACTTCTTCGCCTGCGGACCGCATGTAAGGATTTTACGAGGACCGCAAAGGTGAACAATGGCCAGTAAACGTGCCGCTAATGTCTTAGGGGAGCAACTGACAACCTGCAGTGTGAGCCCGATGACGGGTTTCTATCGAGATGGTTGTTGCAATACTGGCGCGGAAGACGCCGGCATGCATCTTGTTTGTGCCTTGATGACCGACGATTTTTTGGCATTCTCGAAATCGCGTGGCAATGATTTGTCTACGCCGATTCCGGCTTATCAGTTCCCTGGATTGCAGGAAGGCGATTTTTGGTGCCTATGCGTGCTGCGCTGGAAAGAGGCGTTAGAGGCAGGTTGCGCACCGAAGGTTAAGCTGTCGGCGACGCATATTTCTGCATTAGAATTTGTTGAACTGGATGACTTGCAAAAACATGCGGCGGAAGAATAGGCGCTTGCCCAACATTCTATGTTAAAGCTTGCTGGTTCACTAAACCGTTACCCTGCGCGAATTACGACCTTAGGGTTTTCTGCCCTCATCATCGTCGGCACTATTTTGATGCTGATACCATGGGTGATCGCGCCAGGCCGCGAGCCAATGAATGTCCTCGACGCGTTGTTTATGGCAACAAGTGCTGTCTGCGTGACGGGCTTGTCGGTGCGTTCGCTAGCCGACGATTTTAGTTTATTCGGACAAGTCGTGATCGCCATCCTGGCTCAAATCGGCGGCCTTGGAATCATGACTTTGACTACTTTCGTCCTCCTGGCCACAGGCGCTCGAGGAGGTTTGCGTCAGCAACTAGTCATCAGTTCTACGATTGCCGGAGAAACGAAAGTTGACCTCAAAACGCTGCTTAAACGCGTGTTGTGGTTTACGGCCGTCTGCGAATTGGTCTGCGTCGTGCTGTTATTCGGACGTTTCCTCTTTTACGACATGACCATTGGAGCAGCATTCTGGAATGCTGTTTTTCTTTCAATCATGTCATTCTGCAATGCAGGTTTCGCATTGGACAATACCAGCCTGATGCCGTTTCAGACGGATGTATATGTACTGGTCACCATTGCTCTATTGATAACCATTGGTGGTCTTGGCTATCCCGTGGTCTTTGATGTGAGCGCTTCCATCAAGAAGAATCAATGGCGATGGTGGGGAGACTTGCATATCCATTCGAAACTAATGCTATTGGGGACCACCATTTTGATTCTTGGTGGCACTTTATCGATCTTGTACTTGGAGTGGTTCAACCCGCTTTCCAAGAATTTGCCAGTTCAGGAGAAGGCATTGACGGCGTTCTTTCAAAGCATTGCATGCCGCACCGCAGGTTTTAATTCAGCCGACGTTACTCAGTTTGGAAATGCGACGCTGATCGTCATGATGATGCTAATGATGATCGGCGGCGGTGCGTGCTCTACGGCCGGTGGTGTCAAAGTGACCACCTTGGTCGTTGTGGTACTGTACGCGTACGCTAAATTTCGCTCGCGAGATAAGGTTACTATCTTTCGACGCACGATTCCTCAGCAAGCCGTGGATCGCGCTATCGCGACAGCCATGGTCTTTGTTGCAGTCGCATTGCTGGGGATGGTAGCGGTATTATCGATTGAAGAGATTGCAAGAAACGAACATACCCAACGCCGTGAGTTCTTGCAAATCGTGTTCGAAGTGGTCTCCGCCATTGGAACCGTTGGACTTAGCATCAACGAGACCTGGAACCTTTTACCAGGCAGCAAGTTCGTGATCATCATCTTGATGTTTCTAGGCAGGCTTGGCCCCATCGCTTTCTTCTCAGCTCTTTCTAGCACGCCCAAGAAAGCAGCCCTACAGTACGCTTCCGAAGAACCCATCGCAGGTTGATTATTATGGCAGAAAATCGTCGCTTTGTTGTCATCGGCCTAGGCACTTTCGGGTCCGCGATCGCTCGCAAACTGCATGAAAATGGTATTCGTGTCACTGGCATTGATGCCAGCACCGAACGCGTAGAAGAATGTCAACATTTTTTGTTCGAGGCGATCATTGGGGATGCTACCGATCGTGAAACATTGGCAGCGATGTACCTGGATCGTACGGACTCGGTCGTGATCTCGATGGGAGAAGACATTACCCGATCGCTTCTAGCGACTTTGCACGCCAAAGAGTTGGGAGCCAAACGTGTGATTGTGAAAGGTGTCACGCGCGAACATGGAAAGCTGCTGAAAAGCCTGGGCGTAGAACGCGTGGTTTTCCCAGAGATCGAGATCGCGCAGCAATTGGCCGATCGACTGACTTGGCCCAGCATTATCGACTTCTTGCCGATCGATTCGGACTACAGTTTCGTGGAAGCCGCTATGCCTGAAAGCTTAATCGGCAAACTGCTCATGGAATCGGATCTCCGTAGACGGTTCGGTTTGTGGGTCGTGGGCGTTAAGGATATCATGACAGGTAAACTGCATATGTTCCCGGATGGGGAATTCCGATTCGGTGAAGACCAAATGTTATTGGTCGTTGGCAAAGATCTAGATCTCCGGAAGTTCCGCGAAGTTCTCAAGTAAGTTGAACCCATCCAACACTGGGGGCCAATCAATGAAGTCAAAACGTGATGCGCAGCGCAAGGCGCAATTGAAACGAAAACGCGCGCTTTTGAAGTCTGAATCGAAGGCTAACCTACAAATACTTTTGGATGAAGCACTTGACTTGTTTCAGAGGGACATGCCAAAAGATTGCGTTTTAAAATGCGATCAAATCATCGCCTGCGAACCTCATTGTTACCCAGCTCATATAATCAAAGCCCGCGCATTCTTTGCGATAGGTGATATCGACCAGGCGATTAATACACTGCGAACGGTAGTCGAAGGTAGTAGTTGCGATTCTTCCGTACTGTGGTGTGAGTATGGATCCCTTTTGTCGGAAAAGGGACTAAACGATCAGGCGATCAGCGCTTGGCAAAAAGCGATTGAACTTGACGCCAATCTGCAGCTAGCGAGACGCAATCTCGCATTCCAACTCTATGCGTCTTCCGATCTAACACAAGCACAGTCGCATTTTGAATTATTGATGAAAGCTGATCCAAATGACGTCGAAGTTGTTCGGAGACTAGCAACGATTGCGGCCGATTGCGATGACATGGATAAGGCCGCTGCCTTACTAACGGAAGCGATCAAAAAGTTCCCCAAGGATTCAGAAAACTATCGCGTGCTATGCTCGCTCTACCGCGAAGCAGGAAACATTCCTTTGTATCGAAAATCGCTAGAAGATTGGTTGAAAGCGGATCCCAACAACGCTATCGCCAAACACATGTTGGAGGGGATCGCCTCCAGTGACGGCGTTGCCCCACCCCCACGAGCTAGCGACGAATATATACGCCAACTATTCGATCAATTCGCGCCCAGCTTCGACTCTTCCCTCAATGATCTGAGATACCAAGGCCCTGGACTGCTCGGCCGTGCCATTGAGGAGGTTCTAGGCTGCCATCCTAACGCCCAATGCCAACCGCAGGTCGATATCTTGGACGCTGGATGTGGAACGGGCCAATGCGGCGACATCCTGCGCAAGTACGCGGCCAAGCTGGTTGGCGTGGATCTCTCAACCGAAATGCTTAAAGTTGCAGACACGCGTCAGTTGTATGATCAATTGGTCGCAGACGAGCTTACAAAATACTTGCAACATACAGACCAAACTTATGACTGGATCGTTGCCTGCGATACATTCAATTATTTTGGTGAGCTCAAAGAGCTGATGGCAGCATGCAAACGAACATTGAAACCGAACGGATTACTTCTGTTTACTCTGGAACACAATGTTGAAACGGATTCTGCGGATTATGTGTTGAATCCAACCGGTCGCTACTCGCATAACCGCAAGTATGTTGAGCTATGCCTAGCTGAACTAGAGTTTTCGCTGTGCTCCCTGACGGAGGAGGTCATACGCTTACAAGCAGACCAAGCCGTAGCATGTCTAGTCGTTGTCGCCCGAACCATGTAGCTAAAATGGCTAGTGGCCGCTGGTCGCGAACTGCTCAAGCAGAGTCAAAGCTTTTAACATAAGTGCTCGATCAATGGAATGCACGTCGATGGGCTCGCCAATTTGACGCAGCATCGTCACTGTCAAACGACCACCTAAATGCTGACGGAATTCTTCCAAGCCAGCCAGCAGACTGTCATGGTCGCCCAGCAAATCGTTCCAAAGATTGAGGCCTAGATTTTGAAGCGCAGTACAGACATCATATGCCTCCGCCTCTGAAAGCCCGAACGCTAAGTGCGAGTAGATGCTATCGAGAGCCACTCCGATTCCAACCGCTTCTCCATGTGGCAAGCGATAATCACTCATTGCCTCCAAGCGGTGGGCAGACCAATGCCCGAAGTCTAGCGGCCTGGCCTCCAAGGCTTCAAACGCGTCGCCACCGGCAGTAATGTGCCTTAGATGCATCAAGCAAGAATCCTTAATGGCTTGCACGGCAACTGCCATGTCGCGTTCCGCAATCCGATGCGCATTGGTCAGCAGCCACTGAAATCGAGTTCGATCCTTCAGAGCTGTTACTTTCACCGCCTCGGAAAAACCGCACCGGAACTCCGCGTTTGGCAAAGTGCGCAGCAATCTTGCATCGTTGATAACAGCCCATGGCACTGCAAACGTTCCAATCCAATTCTTCTTGCCAAAGTAGTTGATTGCATTTTTTACTCCGACACCCGAGTCTGCTTGAGCAAGCGTCGTGGTGGGAATGCGAATCAGCCGAATGCCTCGATGGGCAAGGGCCGCCGCATAGCCCACGGCATCAAGAAACGCTCCGCCACCAATCGTGACAATATAGCTGCGTCGATCTAAGTTATGCTCGTTAACCAATCGCAAGACGTATTCGACTGCATGTGAGTCCTGCTTAATTGACTCCCCCCCCGCCAAGCAATGTAAATGGGTGGTCACTTCCACGCTCGCGGATTTTTGCAGGCCCTGCATCAATTCATCAGCAGCCGAAGAAGCATTCTGAATGGCTGATTCGCAGAGGACTAAAGTTCTAGCCGGTCCCGCACTCTCGCCATCCAGCAGGGAAGTCAATACGCTTAAATCCGCACTGCAAACATCCTCGGTAAACCTTAAGCGATGGGTAAAAGGGACTTGGAAAGCAATATCGAATCGATTGCTTTCCGCGCGATCGGACCCTGGGTGATCACTGGCTGGACGATCAACCTCGGAACGGTTCTCGGAAGAATGCGTTGCAGATACGGAGTGGCTAGGCGAAGAACTCTGCAACGGAACGGCTTTCAAATTGGCGGGAGCACGCTGTAAAGAAGACATGGCGACGTGCAGGTAGTGTGGGCGAAAAACGAGGCTAACTTAAACGATTATAACTCAAAACGGCTCGTAACTCCAAATTTCGATGCATCAAGCCGTTGGTTCATCTGGCTTGCCCGCTTGTTGAGCACTCTCTGGTTCAGATATTGGAAGATCTTGAGTTGCGGAAGGCGAATTGTGCGCTGTGTGCGGTTCCGACATGGGGGCCGTCGTCGCTGGCTTGAGTTGGTTTGGCGAGGGGGCGGCAGATGTCGTTACAGGAGTCGTGGGAGCCACAGGGGGGGCGGCTGTCGCTTTTGGTGTTGGTTTCGCGTCCTGCTTGGCCGTGCTAGGAGCACCAGCAGATTTGCCGTGCGGTTTGCCGCTGGGCTGAAAGACCAGCACCATGACCGCTCCAGCAATGGTGGTAGCCAACGCTCCGACAAAAAGCGGGCTAATCTGGCTCAGTGTCCCCGATACGCTCATTGAAACAATGGTATTGATGATCGGCGCAAAGCCAAATACCAGCGGCATTACGAAAATGGGCTTACCACCAAAGTTAAATGCATAGATGATTCCAAGAGCCCCCAATGCGCCCAGGGCTCCGGCACCCGTTGACCACAAAGCTCCCCAGAAATCCCACTGCCCACGATCCAAGCCGGTCTGAATCAAGATGAGGGGAATCGCAACTGCAATGAAGAAATACGCCAGACCAACACAGCAAAATGGACGCAAGCGAGAGCCGCCCATCCGCATCTGGCCAATATGCAAGACTGGGCCGTACGCTCCCCAGCAGAATGCCGCCATGATCATCGAGAATACGATCCCGGTTGTGCTGTTGAGTTCGTCTTTGGATTCGGACGTATTGGCCGACTGAACCGCAGCCGCTTCGACAACGGGCACTTCCGTCGACTGAAACGCAGCGAAATGAAGCACAGGAGCCGTCTGGTCGAGAGAAACGGAAGCAGTCACGGTGGCGGCGGTCTTTGCTTTTTCCGGCGAGCCTTTCGAAATCAAGACACCGATCGCTCCCAAGATCACCAGCCCCAAACCAACCACGAACAAAAACTTAATCTGGTTGAAAGTTCTGTTGATGGTAGCCGTCACCAAGGTATTAACGACTGGTGCTAGGCCAAAGACAAAAGGCATCACGTAGATTGGCTTGCCACCAAAATTCAGTGCCATGATGATCCCAAGGGCACCTAACGCGCCCACCGCACCGGCCACAAATGACATCACGGTGCCAGTAAAGGACCAAAATCCTTTCTCGCCGTTTTTCGTCAACATCGCTCCCGGGAATAAGACTGCGATGAAAAAATAAGCGACTCCTACAAACACAAAGGGCTTCAGCATCGCGTGGTCCATCAGGTCTTGCCCCTTATGCAGCAAGATTCCGTAGGTTCCCCAGGAAAAGAACGTCAAAGCCGTAAAGCCGAGGACTGCTGGAAGTTTGATCATTTCGCGTCGTGTGAAGGCAGGATGGTGCTAATACTGGAGCTTCAACCAATTCAGTTGCCGAGCACACTCAGCGGCCAAAGCTCTCTTTCCATGACGAATTGTACTTGGTTCGGGAAGTTCGCCCACTGCCAACCAGCAGAACTTTACATCTATCGTGCAACGAACTTTCCGAATGAGCCCTAAATTGATCCCTCAACGTTCATGGGGCATAGCGCCAGTTTTTCAAATAGTAGACCAAATCGGACATTTGTTGGGGATCGATCTGCATCTCAAAGCCGCTGGGCATCAGCGAGACACCTGTTGATTTGATCGATTCAATGTCCGATTTAGCGAGTTCACGCACCAGTCCACTGCTGGTTTGAATGTGCACCGTCGCTGCCGATTCTTGCTTGACAATCCCGTCGACGATCTCCCCGTCGTTCAGCAGAACGATAAACCGAAAATAGGCTCCATCAATGGCGCGATTAGGGTCTAAGATCGAAGTCAGCAACTGCTCGGGCGATTGCTGCCGACTGTCGGAGATATCAGGGCCAACGGCTGTGCCATAATTCTCCAGGCGATGGCAAGCGGCACATTGCTTACGAAATACGTCTCGACCGCTAGCGATATTGCCGACGGTGTCGAGATTTGTTTGGTAACTAGCCACCACGCTCGCTCGGTCAACGTCGATAGAGGCGGTCCATAAACGCTCGATACGCGATCTCAATTGCTCGTCGCGAACATTTCGCAACCGATCGGCTTGCAGTGTATCTAGCTGAGTAATCGTTATCTCGCCGGTCTCTAGCGTCGCAAGTAAGCTCTGTCGGCCACTGGGACCAGCCATCAAAGCATTGAACAACTGGTTGCGAAGCTCACCAGTGGCTGTAACGAAACGCTTGAGCAACTGCGCCTGGTCAAAGCTTCCGCCCTCGGCGCTCGTAGCCAACATCGCAGCCGTCGCGTGAGGAAACCGGTTTTGCTGAATCAAGTCCGCTTGCAATCTTTGTAAGTCGGGATGGTTTATAAAGGGTAGCAACCGAGCCAGTAGGAATTGTAATTGCGTATTGATCGAATCTGATTCTGCAAAATAGCGTTGACCGTGCTGCAACACAAAATGCTGCGTTGCAGGCAATTCCGCGAATTCCTTTCCGGCAGGGCTTCGTACCGAACCGTTGAGTAGAGTCGCTAGCCAAGCGACCTGCGAAGTCGATACTTGCGATGAATCCTGATTCACAGCATCGATTGCCCGAAAGATCATTGATTTGGTGGAGTCGACTGAATGAAGATCGCTGAGATTTCGCTTCACCAAATCTTCGTACCACAGGTGGCCATCGATTTCACGGTCAGAATCCATCATCACCTCGTGGACCGCATGCAAGAAAGCCGCCTTGTCCGAGACCGCGGGGTATAATGCAGCTAGTACATATGGATTGTTTGCGTGGCGACGTACCGTTTGGAACAACGCCAATTGCAACCGCGCAGCGTCTGATGCGGGGAGTTGATCCACCAGTGTGGCTGCATACCATGCTGCTTCAAAAGCCACTTTCGCATGGTCGCTTGCAAGCGAACCGATCAAAATTTCGAGGAACTCTACTTTGGCAGGAACTCGCTCTCTAGCCGACTTCCACGTCGCTGCTAGTTGAATGTTAGAGATAGTTTGAAAACGCTGCTGCCACTGCTCGATATCACGCTGCTGCGGTGATTGACTGGTCATGAATTTCTCAAATGCAGTATCCGTTGACAGAAACTGCATTCGCTCATCCCGACTTCCATCGGGCAAGGTAGGGGACACACGGTAAATGCGTCCATGCGCGTTGCCAAATTCCGCATCGGGCCGATCCTTCAGTTCGTCAGGAACCCATTCCGGGTGCTCAATCACTGCTCGATACATATCGATGACGTAGATACATCCATCTGGGCCAATCGTGATGTGGACTGGACGAAACCAAGGATCGCGGCTGGCTAAAAATTCCTGGTTGGATCGAATTGGTTCGGCTTTCGTGACGATGGAAGATTGGTCTAGCACTCCAGCGTGAACCAAATTCCCGGTAGGTTCGCAAACAAATACCCAGTCTTGAAAGGTTGTTGGCTGGGATTGAAATTGGATCTGCAAGTTAGCAATCTCCAGACCGCAGGCTGCCGTGAATTGATTTTGATGCAGATTGGAAGTTGTCCACGTTGGACTGACAGGATAAACCACCGAACGCTCGCCACTGGGGAGTACATCTTGTGTTGCCGCTAATCCCGTAAGTACCGTGCCACTAGCGATCTGATCTTGCTCCAAAATCACCTGCACGCAAGGATTGCGATTGCTGCAGAAATATCGACCGCCGAAACTATCCCAAGCCATGCCGAACTGGGAGGGCCCGGTGATCGCTTGGAATTCGCCGGTCTTTAAGTTCAAGCGAATATCACGACCACCGATATTGAGCTTCGATTTTTGGTCACCCCATTGGAACGTAACTTCTCGTGACCGCAGCCCATTACAAACGTACAACCAACCATCCGCACGAAGAGTCGGATCGTTCGCTCGTAGTTGTGGATTTTCTTCAGCAAGCTCCATCAACACATCGTGCGATTGATCCGCTCTTAGGTCGCCGTCGAGGTCCAGCAGTTCGATTAGCCGTCCTGCCGCAGTCACGTAAGCTCCTCTGGTCGTTGGTTGCACTCCGGTTGGAAACAACAGTTGTTCTGCGAACACCGTCGACGTCTCATAGAAGCCATCTTGGTCATTGTCCTGGAGCACAACTACGCGGCCCTTGGGCCGCTCGTTTGCATGTTGGGGGCCAGTGGGATAATCCCGCATTTCAACAACCCACATGCGACCAAGCTCATCAAATCGCATCGCAACAGGATCAACCACTTGTGGTTCTGATGCAGCGAGTTGAACCGAGTAACCAGCAACAATTTCCAGCGTTTGCAGTGCCTGAGAAGGGCTCAGTGCATCGGACGCTTTAGCGAAGATTGAATTGGCCGAAGGGGACTTTCCCTCTGCTGAACTCTTCGACTGTTGAGCTAGGCAACAACTGGTCCAAGCTATCGCGGCGAGAGTCGTCAAGTGAACTAGTCCAGCCGAGCGGCCAGCAATGCGGGGCGTATCAAACGCGTTCTTCTTAAGAAACTTCATGTTCGTTCCCAGTTCATGTCTTGCAAAGACAGCGGTCTTCACGCTTTGGCTATGTACAAATACAGACAGTGTACAAGTATAGACAGTGGACTTTATTCTAACACAGCAAGACGCGATCAGCTTGGGTATGCTACGCATGGCACCTACTGCCGTCTTCAAGAAGCTATCGAGCTAGGGTGGCTATCTGCGATTTAACTGGAAGAGCTCAAACATGGGGTCAGCATAGGACGCTGCCGTGGATTCCGTGAGTTCCTCGGTCATTACCGCGTCCAGTTGTGATTGGAAGATCTCCTCCGTTCGTCCGCCGTGAAAATACGCAGGCTTGCCGACCGTAGAACGCATTGACTTCATCAACTGGCCAAACAACGTTTGCCCAACAAAGTCTTTGAAAGCCTCACGCAGTTTTGTATCGCCTTCCGACGGTTGACTGCGATCATTGGCGAGTAGTCGCGAGGCGTTGCTCAATCCTACCTCGGACTCATTGAGCGTATTGGCAGATTGGTTCGCGGAGGAAAGTGGAAGCTCTGGTAGCGAGTAAGAACCTGATATTTGCATCATTCACCTAAGCATTTTACTACGAGGACTCGCACTCAGGGGCTCTGTGCCACCCAGCGAAACTTCCACTGATTCATTCAATAACTAATTCGCCGTACAGGTTGCCCTGTCGTTTGATCGCCTTGATGATCGCGATAACATCATCCGTGGGGACAGCTAACTTGTTCAACGCATTGACCAGGCTTTGCAGAGTTGGCTGTTCTTCGGGCACGCCAATCGTTGTCGTGCCAACAAAGGAGCCACCGGGTGCGCCTTTCGCATTGGCGCTGATCGAGATGTTTTTATGCGAGATCGCGATAGGCGAAATGGTCACATCTTCGCCGATGATCACAATGCCTTCTCGTTCGCGAATAACAACACGCTTGTTGCCGCGCAGGTTAATGACGGGAACGTCCAGCATCAGTGAGATAAACTGAATGGGGCGGTCTGCGTAGGTGGGTGGTACGGCGACTTCGATATGGATCTGATCGATTGCTCTTGCGGGAGCATCGAACTGAGAAGTACTGCCGTTAGAAACGCCCAGCCCAATTCGATATTCTTCGTTGATGCGATCTTCAATGTACTGGGCAGTTCCAAATGAGCTGTGCTCTTGGCTGAGAATCAGAGTGAACTTATTGTTACTGATAAAAGTGGTTTGAATGGCCGCTTCCATTTTGCATCCATTGGCGATCTTTCCATTGGTTGCAATCTCTTTCGTTTCGATCGTGATGGGACCACTGGCCAAGCCGTACACCGTTGGTTGATCGACACGTGGACCGAGTAAAGGCGTCAACAAAAGTTGGCCACCCTCTAAACTTTTTGCTTTGACGGCGCTGATGGTACAGTCCAGCAGATCGCCTGGTTGCGAACCAGTTCCAGGTACGGTTGCGGTCACGACTACCAAAGCCACATTCTTTGCATCGGAGATTTCGGCTGTCTGCAGTTGCCCTTGCACGTCTGCTGCGATCGGCGCTCCCATTAACGACAGCATACGAGCCAGCGCCCGGGCCATCGGTTTGGAATCGCCATCCCCGGTGCCTTTCAAGCCAACGACTAAGCCGACTCCTTGCAAAGTGTTTGTCTCTTGGCCTTTCACTCGGCATAGGTCGCGAATTCTTAGTTCATTTTGAGCGAACGCTGACTGTACATCGAGGACGGCCAAAATGATGACGGTGGCGCAGATTCCTCGCCATGAGGCTGCTCGAAGTATCGATCTTGCCGTACCGCTCATTTTCGTGGAATCCAAGTGATCATTTCGTGGCGTGAATGCAGGAGTATGGGGGGGTAACGAACCAGAACACGGCAAAACCCGTTAACAACATGCCCGCTGGTGACCGGAAACCCAACTAGTACAGGGCACAATTAGATGAATTGCCCCTCGGCGCAAAGACCACTTCGCCGACGGGCTGAAATTGATGGTGACTTAGGTTATCTTGGAAGATTGGGCAATCGACTTGATGCTTGCCGCTTGCATATGTGAATTATCGGAGATGTCATGATGGAACCAGAATCTATGCTCGATCGACGACAAGTCTTGCAGGCTGGCGGGGCCGCAGCAGGCCTACTGCTCAGTGGTCAAACGGTCGCTCGGTCAGCCGTTGCGCAAGAATCGTCGGCCATGAGCACCGGCAACATCCAGCCCAATATGATCGGAGTCTATGGTGAGTGGGCTGCTAAAATCGTTGGCGATCAACCAGCGAGTTTTTCATTTCGTTTGGACCAGTTTACCGATTTAGATGCTTGGCGTTCAGAAGCGCGGCAACGCGTGGAAAACTATTTACTCCAACCGCCTGTCGAGCCGATGACGGACGTCCAAACGCATGGTACCGAACTGTTTGAAGGGCTGCACATTGAGCAATTGAGTTGGCAGCTTCCGTATGGTCCGAGAACGAAAGCTGTCTTGCTCAAGCCAGCCAACTCTAGCGGCCGCCTGCCCGCGATCCTAGGCTTGCACGATCACGGTGGGATGAAATTCTTTGGCCACGAGAAGATAACCAAGACGAACGCGGCGCAGCATCCGATAATCTCAGAACATCAAACTAGCGATTACGGTGGCTTGGCTTGGGCGAACGAAATTGCCAAACGGGGATACGTCGTTTTGGTCCATGATACATACACGTTCGGGTCGCGGCGCGTTCTGCCGTCGGATCTGCCCTCCGTGCTTACGCGTCGATTGCCTCCGATGGAAGGCGATAGCGTGGAGGCCGTGCAAGCCTACAATAGCTTTGCGGGTGAGCATGAGCATCTTATGGCCAAGAGCTTGTTTTGCGCTGGGCTCACGTGGCCCGGCGTATTTCTTTCGGAAGATCAACGAGCGCTGGACTATCTCAGCTCACGTGAAGATGTCGATGCAAACCGAATTGGCTGTGCTGGGCTTTCGGGCGGCGGGCTCCGCACCACTTACTTGGCTGGCATAGACCCTAGAATCAAGTGCGCCTGCTGTGCAGGCATGATGTCAACTTGGCGTGACTACTTACTGCACAAAGCTTACACGCACACTTGGATGATCTATATACCGGGCTTGCCTCGCGAACTGGATTATCCAGAGATTTTGGCGATGCGAGCGCCGCTTCCCACGTTGGTCCTCAACAATAATGAAGATCCATTGTTCACATTGCCTGAAATGAAACGCGCCGATGCAATGATGCAAGCGATCTTTGCGAAGGCTGGTGCCAGCGATGCTTACCGCGCATCGTTCTATCCTGGCCCGCACAAGTTTGACCGAGAAATGCAGGCGGAAGCGTGGGAGTGGTTCGACCGTTGGCTGGCTTAAAGACTAATTATTGATGGGTGCCACCGTCGGCTCGATGGTCTCGGGAGTCTGTCCAGTAAAGCGAACTTCATTAATGCCAGGTTCCAAAAGCAATAGTCGCTCCAACTTGTTCTGATCTGTCGAAGCGAGGGTTGAGCTGGCGATAATCGCCGTGTTACCTTGGATTGCGACGTTGATACCTTGATACTTCGCGGCTTCGGGAATACGAGCTAGCCTGGCCATGAGCTGAGTTGCAGGAATCACTGGAATCGTGTCAAGCTCTTGACGCATATTCGATGCCGACAGCCGTGTGCGGATTTGCGATTGGTTGTTGGTCTGGTTCAAATTTGTATTTCGATTGTTTCGCCCCATGCCGCCGATGCCACCAATTCCGCCGATGCCGCCAATACCGCCGACGCCGCCAAGTCCGGTCGCTCCTGTCGTGCGACGCGCCGCTCCGGCGGCTCCGGTCGCTGACGCGGGCCCTCGCAGATTGCTTTCTGCTCCGAAGGGAGTTCGGCCGCCAAGACTCTGATTTCCAAAAGCGGACGTTGTCGGTTGAAACATAGAATTGCCTTGAGCGCCGCCACCGCCACCGCCACCCGAGCCACCTCCAAATCCGGAACCGAAGCTGTTCGCACCGCCTCCACCAGTTCCACCGCCACCGCCGGTTCCAAAACCGCCGGTTCCAAAACCGCCGGTTCCGCCCGTTCCAAAGCCTCCGGTTCCACCCGTTCCTCCGGTGCCAAAGCCTCCCGTGCCACCGCCTCCGCCGCCACCAAATTGAGCGAAACTTGAACTAGCCAGCGGCACGCACAGGATCACGGCCGAGCACAAAATGTTGCGAATTGAGCGTTTCATAATTGAGTGTCGTTTGGAAGTAGGCGACTGCAGTAAAACTTTGCGACTGACCGGCCGCGGATCTCAGACCGAGCCGTGGACCCTAAACCTTATTCTACAGCATACAAGCAACTAAACGCAAAAGTCGCTTCTACCAACAATTTGGTAGGGGATCTTGTTTAGGCTAATCCTGCCGCAGGACGTGGATAAGGCGAATGATCGTACGGTAAGGTGAAACCATAAAAAAAGCGGGTCCCATAGCATGAGAACCGCAAGAAATCACTAAAGTTTCGGTCGCTTCGGTTTACTGACGACAGATCATTAGTACGAGGAAGCGCCCGTTGCACCCACCACAATCGGATCAAGGCCGGCCGCAGCGCGTGCCGGGTTCAACATTTCCGCAGTACGCGATGCTCCCACACGAGTGACACCCATCTCCATGACTTGGATCAGTGTCTCATAATCACGTACCCCACCGGCCGCTTTTACTTGAACCGGGCTCGTGACGTTGTCGAGCATCAGTTGCAGGTCGGGCAGTGTTGCTCCTGTTGTACCATAGCCTGTGCTGGTCTTTACCCAATCGGCGTTCGCTGCGCAGCAAATTTTGCACAGTTGTATCTTTTGTTGATCGTTGAGGTAGCAGTTTTCAAAAATCACTTTCACCTTTCGGTCAGCTTGGTGGGCAAGCTTGACGATCTGTTGGATTTCCTGCTCGACCAGCCCGTAATCGCCACTTAGTACGGCCGAAATATTGACTACCATATCCAGTTCGATGCAGCCTTCTTCGATCAGTCGTTCAGCTTCATAAAGCTTGGTTTTCGTCAGGTTGGCACCGTGAGGAAACCCTACCGTGCTGCTTGGAAAGACGGTCGACCCCTTTACTCGTTCCACACAGTGTTTGTGATAAGCTGGCATAATGCAAATACTGGCGACGTCGTAGGCAAGTGCCAAATCGATTCCGGCATCAATTTGCGACAAAGTCAAAGTTGGGTTGAGTAAAGAATGGTCGATAAGCTTAGATATGCGGACGTACTCGTAGGCCATCAGGGGACTCCACTGGGATATATTAGGCGTATTAATAGTGCTCAAACTGACAAAGCTAGCGTGCTTGATGGGCGAACATAACAAAGAATACTCAGCTTGCAATCCTTTTGGATTACAAATCGGTATAGACGTCCCATTTTTGGTATCGCGGTGGTTTGGCCTGTGGCCTGTGGCCTTGGCAACCTGTGTCCCGTCCACCGACTCCTGGTCAAGTTTCCCAGCAACCTCAGATCGACAATAATTCCCTGCGAACCGTGCCTTCGCTCCAGGCGATCGGTCGCCCAATCGGCGTGATCATTTCTGCCGCCGGGTCTATGCCGCAAGCATACAAAATGGTCGCATGCAGTTCAGGGATTGTCACCGGGTCGGTTACTTGCTGAGCGACTTCGCTTGCGTATTGGGTTGATCTAGGATTTGTGCTTCCATGGACGTGCCCTCGGCGAAAGGGACCGCCGGCCACTAACGTGCTGAAGCCCGTGGGCCAATGATCTCGGCCACCGGCAACATTGATCTGAGGCGTACGTCCAAACTCGCCCGAACAAAGGACAATCGTTCTGCCCAGCAAGCCACGCTCATGCAACAGCTTGAGCATGGAGGACAAAGCCGCATCTAGTTCCTTCGCGCGTCGATATTGCAAGTTGTGATTGTCGACATGGGAATCCCAACCATTCAGTTCAATCTCCACGCATCGAACACCTTGCTGGACTAAGCGAATCGCTGCCAGACATCCTCTACCAAACGGCGTATTTCCGAAACTGGCGCGAAGCGTCTCGCTTTCTTTGTTCACCTCAAAAGCCTCCAACTGTTGCGTGTCCATCAAGTTGGTCGCGCTTTGAGCAGTCGAATTTTGCTGTAATCGGTTTTGTTCCAAATCACGCAATCGGCCTCGCAGGAATTCTCGATCGGCTATCTCCGCCATCATCCGCAAGCGTTTGCTCCTGCGATCTTCATCCACGCGAGCAACCAAGTTCGGCAGTGGCTCGTTCGGATCGCCCATCGTAAATGCGTCCAATTGCGGCCCCAAGAATCCTGCGCGAGCTGGTAACTGAGTCGGCAGAATGGAAATATGCTGAGGCAGATCCAATGCTTGATTACTCTTGTGAGCGAGAATCGCTCCGATCGCGGGATGTTCTAAGGTTGGGTCAGGCCGCCAACCGGTCTTGAAGTTGACGGTCGCTCGCTCATGATCCCCTTCCTTGCTTACCATCGATCGAATCAAGGTAGCGAAATGCATCTGCTCGGCAGTGCCCGGCATCGAATCCGCCAATTGAACGCCTTTGAGTGATGTCGCAATCGGCTTCACTTCACCTCCGATCAGTGTTCCCGGATGCGGGTCAAAGGTCTCCAATTGGCTCGGGCCACCTTGTAACCAGACAATAATCAACGAAGTTGCATTGGCCGAGCGTTTCTCGGCAGGCTGTACCGCAATGGTTTCAGCAAGCGCTGTCCAAGGGTTAAATAGCATCGATCCGGTCGAAGCAATCGATGCGGTACCTATAATCTGTCGCCGTGAAAATCGACGATAGGATTCGCACGCAGCAGTTTCTATTTTACTAATCATCTCTAACTCGCCGTCACTTTCCGTTGAATGTCAATGATTCCACTGCATCTCAGCACTGTTGAGCAGGGCGTAACCGAGGTCACAAGCGGCTGCCACTTTATCGCGGCGACTGGTCTGGCGATCTTTAGCAACCTCATTATCCTGCGGTAGATACTCGCTCTTCAACTGTTCATACTCTTGCGTTGTCGGATACCGATTCAGAAAGACCAGATAAACATGCTCGATTAAAGCATCATCGTTTAATGCGAATGCTCCAATCCTCGATACGGCGTTGGCTACCAAGTCGGATTTAGTCGAATCGCCACTAGCCTTGCCGTTGAGTAACAGCAAACGTTGGGTGATCGTCGGCGGAATGCCATTGAGTTCCATATCGCCAAGGTCTCCAAAGTCCTTTGTGAACTTATTCAGTTCATCGCTACGCCCAAGTTGTTGCAAGATGTTCGAATCATCGCTCAGCCTAGTTAGATTGGCAGATTGAAAAACCGAAAGCGCGATCTGCTCAGGTCGCAAACGCGAAATTGGGAATGCAGCCCAGCATAGCTCATGGGCCTCGGTAATCTCAAAGTCTTCGGCCCGCGAATCGCGACGAAACGTCTCGCTGCTCGCGATCAATCGAATCAAACTTTTGATACTGTAGTCGCTAGCAACCAACGCTTTGGCCAGCGTTTGCAAGGGTTCTAGCATTTCGGCATCGTCCGTAATATTATCGACCGGGGCAACCATCGGATGGCCGGTCATTAGCCCCCAAACTCGATTCGCTGTTGCTCGTGCAAAGTAATCGTTCTGCTGGTGCGTCAACCAACTAGCGAGCGCCTCTCGTCGCGGCAATTGCTCATCAAACAAGTCCTGAACGAAGGGGATCTGCGCATCGATTTCCGTCGGCTCTTCATCACCCAACAAGGTCGCTTTGTAAGTGCGGGCATCATCCGATACGCCAGTCAACGGATTCTTGACATTCACGCCGTCAAAGAAGGCCGCCAACCGATGGAAATCCTCTTGCGTACCTGGCTTGAAGCCCTCCTGCGTCGCTAAAGAAACATTACCGAGGAAATCATCATGGCATTGCAAACAATCGATTCGTTTGGCCAGGAAGACTCGCGAAACGCGACCTGCCATCCGGACGGGGTCCGCTCGACCATCCTCATCACCATCCGCAGTGGCGGTGTAGAAATTGACTTCGGGACGATCTGTCCAGAGTCCTTTGGCCGTGATCAATCTGTGGACCAACTGGTCGTAACGAAGATCATTGGCAAACTGTTCCGCCAACCACAATCGAAATCGACGCCGTCGATACACGAGAAAAGGCCCGTTGTTGTCCCCCACGTAGGCTCGAGTAAAACGCTCGCTCCAATAGTTCGACCACCGATTGTCGGCCAAGGCGGAATTGACAAAAGCGTCGATCCGTTGTTCTTCCGGCAGCTTTTCCAACGAGCGAATGTCGCTGAGCGACAGACCCGAGCCGAGCAGCGCCAGCGAGAGTCGTCGGCAGACGGTCAGCCAATCTGCTGGAAGGGTTAGGGCCAAATGGCGTGCTTCCGCATGGGCAGCAATCTGCGAGTCAAACTGCTGCAAAAAGCTTGCTTGTGCTTCGCTCCATTTTGCACGAGGAGCTTTCAAGCTCACCGACGCGGCGGTACTTGCAAGCTGGAGCGGCGGATCGTACTTGGAGGGAACCATTCCCAAGCCTAGGGTCAGCACAAAGCCCATCACAAGCAGTGCTCCTGCAACTAGCCGAGCCCATTTCATTTTGGGTTGTCCTGTAGGGGGCGTTGTAAAAACTTAAAAAGAGTTCTGCGGAGTATTCGCATGGACGATCGCGTTATTGGGAGAAACTCAATCGGTTTCCCTGCTATTGTGACAATTTGACCGGCATTTTGTGCAACGGTAAGTGCCGGTACGGAAAATTCCCCCGGCTGCCCCCGATTGCAAAATGCTCCTCATACCTGCTAGTATATTGCAGACGGCGGCAAGGCGTGTGGCGATCGAAGTAACCTTCGGCGGCCCATAATGTTAAGTTATCGCCTTCTGCCCGTAAATTTTGTTCAAAAACTCGATTTTCAGAGACTGCTAGGCACGAATTTCATTTGTTCGGCCAGCAGTCTCCGGGACTCGATCGGTCTGAACGCGAAAGCAGTGATATGCCTCCTATCTTAGTTTTCTTACTCTGGCTGCGGTTAGCGACTGAAGATCTATTCAGTCTGCCCCGAAATTGCTTGAGATTCGAATACGTGCCAACAGACGACCATCGGTTGGCTGCGGATGTGTGCCCGTCAACTGCGGAAACCAGCTCCGCGTTCTCATCGAAAGTCCACTCGAGACTAAAGCTAAAGCCAACTTTCGCAGCCTTGGTTTGTTTAGATTCTTCGTCAAATCTGATGCTAGAAAACAACCTGACAGGGCTGCCACGCAGATCAAGGAACGTAGAACGTGGTAGATTTTCATTTTTCAAATTCGATTTCAACATGCTTTCTGCATGGGAATCTCAACTTACTCGCTGCCGATTCCAGCGGCAGCGGTGTCTTGCTGTTGATCGTTGCGGCAATCTCAATTCTTGTCGGAGCTGGGCTCTATCACGCACTCAGCGTACTGCGAGCGCGTGATGCAAAGGCCCAAGCGGCCAAAATTATCGAACAAGCCAAAACCGATTCGGCGAACTTAGTCAAACAAGCGGAACTCGAAAAGAAAGAAAAACTGCTCGCCCTGCAAAGCAAGTTCGATTCCGATTTAAACAGCCAACGTCACGAGTTGCAGAAACGCGAAAAGCAGCTTGAAACCAAAGACTTGCAACTAAAACAGGCCAGCGACGAATTTCGAAAGCAAGAGAAGTTCGTTGAACAGACCCAGCGCAGGCTCTCCGAACGTTTGGAAGAAGCCACGAAACGGAGCAAGCTTTATGGTTCACTGATCGAAAAGCAAAATGAAGAGCTGCAGAAGCTGACCGGCCTTTCCAAAGAAAAAGCAACCGAGATGTTGATGGAGAACTTGCGAAAGGAACTCAGCAGTGAAGTCGGCGGTGTTCTGCTGAAACATGAACGCCGTATCGCCGAACAAGCTGAAGAAAAGGCCCGCGATATCTTGTTAACCACCATGCAGCGGTTCGCTTCGATGTACACGGTCGAAAACACCACGAGCACCGTTGATATCCCTAACGATGATATGAAAGGGCGAATCATCGGCCGCGAAGGCCGCAATATCCGCGCTTTCGAAAAAATCACCGGTTGCGATGTGATTATCGATGATACGCCAGGCGTGGTTATCGTCAGTGGTTTTGATCCTGTTCGCCGCGAGGTCGCACGGCAGTCGCTGATCAAGCTCATCGCTGATGGAAGGATTCATCCCGCTCGGATCGAAGAACTATTCGCTTCGACTCAAAAAGAGATCGAGAAATTTATTATGCGCAAGGGAGAAGAAGCCGCTGAAGAAGTTGGCGTTAATAATCTTGCTCCAGGCGTTCTAGAACACTTAGGCCGACTGCACTTCCGTACCAGCTATTCTCAAAACGTACTACGGCATAGCGTCGAAGTTGCTTTCTTGTCAGCCATGATTGCTGAAATGATAGGCCTTGATCCACAACTGGCTAAACGCTGCGGTCTGCTGCACGACATCGGCAAGGCATCGGATCACGAAACCGAAGGTGGCCACCCCAAGATCGGCGCTGACCTGCTAAAACGCTTTGGCGAGAACGAGCATGTTGTCCATGCTGCATTAGGGCATCATGACCTGCTGACAACCGAATATCCATACACATTGTTGGTGGCCACCGCCGATGCATGCAGTGCATCTCGGCCAGGGGCTCGACGCGAATCGTTGGAACGCTATGTCAAACGGATGGAAGAACTCGAAACGATCGCTCGCAGCTTCAATGGTGTCGAGCAAGCGTTTGCTATTCAAGCCGGACGGGAATTGCGAGTGATCGCCAATAGTACAACGACCGATGACGCTGCTGCAGCCAAGATCTGCCGCGATATTGCTCGCGCCTTCGAACAACAACTGCAGTATCCGGGGGAAATCAAAGTTACCGTCGTGCGAGAATCACGATTCATTGAACTGGCTCGCTAATGAAATGAACATGCAATCTGATCGCTTTCCTGAACTTGTCGAAAACTGCATCCGATGCGTTATGATCGGAGATGTTGTCGGCAAGCCTGGAATGCGAGTCGCATGCGCCGCAGCTCCTTGGTTGCGGCAACGACTGCATGCCGAATTCTTGGTCGTCAATGCGGAGAATGCTGCCGACGGAACAGGGTTGCGCAACTCCGAATTCGATCGACTTATCCAAGCTGGCTATGATGTTGTCACTTTGGGCGATCATGTTTATCGAAAAAAAGAGATCATCGACCGCTTGCATCACAGTGATCGACTGGTGCGGCCTATGAATTTCCCACAAGGTTCGGCTGGTAAAGGCGCTACGGTCGTGAACTCGCGTTATTCCAACACACCCATATGTGTAATCTCACTGATGGGGCGGGTTTTCATGCGGCCTGTCGATTGCCCGTTTGCAGCCTTCAGCAAATATCTCGCTGAGTCTGCCGAGCTGCCGGTCGTTCGTTTGGTCGAATTGCATGCAGAAGCCACCAGTGACAAACAAACGTTTGGCTGGTTCGCCGACGGCAAAGTCAGCGTGGTCTGCGGGACTCACACCCATGTTACTACGGCAGATGAACAAGTTTTACCGCTTGGTACCGGTTACCACACAGACATCGGCATGACTGGGCCGTTTCGCAGTGTGCTGGGCAGAGACATTGAAGCGGTGATTCAAGCGACCGTAAACTTTGAACCGGTTGCATTTCACGTAGCCACTGAAGATGTGCGCATCTGCGGAACCTATTTTGACATCAACCGCAGCTCCGGCAAATGCGAACAAATTCATCGGCTGCAGTGGTCAGAGTCCTTGTTGCAATCGTGGGATGCCGAGCAGCGGAAGCTTGCAAGTCGCTTGTAGTCCCGCCTGCCGAACGTCACCGTGGTTCGTAGTCCCGCATTCAGGCGGGATCAGTCGTTCGTAGTTCCGACCGACTGCAAACGGAAATTGGACTGAGCAGCGTAAGAACGAAAAAAGGTCGCTCAGCGAAAAGCCGCGCGACCTCATGAAAGTTGTTCGTCAAATTCGCCGGAGCGAACTCGCTTATCATCCAACATTACTTAGCTGGTGGCATGATCACAGTGTCGATCACATGGATCACACCGTTGGTGCCTACGATGTCGGTCTTCACGACCTTCGCTTTGCCGTTGAGCATTACGCTGCCGTCCTTCACTTCGATGGTGATTTTGTCGCCGCTCACTGCCTTGGCTTCATCCAACTTAACAACGTCTGCAGCCATGACTTTTCCGGCTACTACGTGGTAAGTCAAGATCTTTTGAAGCTTCTCTTTGTTCTCTGGCTTCAGTAGGTCCGCTAGAGCGTCCTTGTCGACCTTTGCAAACGCTGCGTTGGTCGGAGCGAAAACGGTGAATGGACCTTTGCCGGACAATGTTTCAACGAGATCTGCGGCCTTAACGGCGGCGACCAAGGTCGAGAAATCTTCGTTGCCGACAGCGATTTCAACAACGCTTTGTGTTGCAGCGGGCTTATCTTCCGCATAGGAAAGCAATGCAGGTGCGGAGCATAGAGCCACGGCAGCGACGCATGAGAGTAGGAACTTCTTCATCTTAATCAAATCCTGGTTGGGTATGTGTGGTGTAAGACAGTGCAGATCCTTGGTAGGCTGGCAAACTGTAGGCCTCCAGTTGCCGAAAAACCAAGGAAAAAATTGCCAGCGAATCGAATTGGGCGGGCCAGACAACTGAGCTGCCCGCGTCTTTCGTTCGCTGCTGCATCATAGGACCGCGTCAAGGGCGAATTAAAGATTTTTGCCTTAAAAATAAGCGGCAATTGGTCCCGCTGCTGTCGACAAGCTTTCCACATTCGACGGCTTGGAGTTTGTGAACAGTCGATGAAATTTTCCTACTTCACCCGCAGGAGCAAATGTAGCGGTTAAAGCACGCTCCGAAACAAGTTTTGCACAACCAAGCTCGAATTTTCTAAAGTCCAAAATTGACGTTTTAGCTAGCACACTTACAATCCAGCCCAAGTCGCTTACGAATGCATCGCGAGTTATCGCAGCAGTCGCAACGGCGAAATTGGCATGAAGGCCAAAGGAAAGGTTTGCAGGCTCCGCTCGGGCAATTTTTCAAGCAAAAAGCAACTGTTTAAGGCCGATAAGTCGTCTTTTCATTGTTGCCAACGCAAGAAAGAAGGCTTGGGAAGCTTGCAAGTTCAATTGTTGTCGCGGTAGTAATAGGAACGCGGGTTTAACTCAGATGATGCAAGCGGAACTGGTTGATGCTATCGATCCGAAAGCGACACTTCAGCGGTCTTGCAAAGCCCCTGAGGTAGCTTCACCGGGTCGTTTTTCGCAGCCATCTTCACTGAGCGATTTGGCAAAGAATGCCAGTTCGCCTAGTGGCGACGATCAACTCGGTCCGTTTATGGCACACCTGTTGCATACGCTGGGTTCCAGTGCGTTTGACTTGTGGTTTGGGCCGCAAACGAAAGTGCGAGTTGAACAGCAAAAGATCTATGTGGAAGCCACCACAGACTTCATGGTCGATTGCATCAAGAATTTTTGCTTGCCAGAACTGAATACAGCAGTTGAGCAGTTCTTCGGTGCCGAGCACTCGATTCATTTGCAAGTCCTTCAGCCAGTGGGCTTGCCAAAAGAGTCTGCGGCCCGAGCGCAGCAGCCAGCGGCTGCTGAACCGAATTCGGCTGGTCAAATGTCGGTTGGCGTTTGCGAGCAGACCGCGATGGCTTCTGGCGAACCGCACGTGGTCGCGTTGAGGCCCTTGAGTCAATCGACTGGTATCGGCCAGCGCGTCAGCGTTCGCCAAGCGGCTATCGCTTCAGTGAACAGCAGGCCTCAATCGCCTTCAAAAAATTCCGTTCAGTCTGCGCCGTCCGAGGCTCCTGCCGCCAAGAGCATCAATAGCTTCTTTGTGGGCAAGAGTAATCGACTTGCCGCGACCGCCGTCGATATGGTCGTCGACAAACCTGGCGAGTTGGGTCTTCTGTTTATCTATGGTCCCAACGGTGTTGGCAAAACGCACCTGTGCAAATCGATCCGCGAACGTTTGCGAGCCAGACACTCGATGCGACGCGTGATGTACATGACGGCTGAACAGTTTACGATCGATTTTTCCGAATCGACTCGTGGGACAGGCTTCACCGCATTCCGTAAAAAGTATCGTGATGTTGAAGGGTTGATTTTGGATGACGCTCAGTTCTTCCTAGGCAAACCGCAAACGTTAGCCGAACTGCGCAACACGTTGGATGACCTGCTTGGAAAGCGACGGCAAGTCGTCATGACCGCAGATCGGCCGATGTCCGAATTGGTTGGCATGGGTGGCGACCTGCATGCGCGTTTATCAGGGGGCGTTTCCTGTTATCTGGATGCGATGGATAAAGACATACGTCGAATGTTACTGGCGGATATTTGCCGCAGGCATCAAGTCGAATTGGAGCCAAACACGTTAGACGATTTAGCCGCCAGATCCAGCGGTGATGGTCGAGCGGTTTACGGATTGGCATTTCGATTGATGACACAGCAAAGGGCCAATGGCGGTAAGCTCACACACGAGCTTGCGATGAGTTGCACCTACGATCTATTTCAAGCTAGTCAACCGGTTCTGCGATTGAATGATATCGAGCGTGTGGTTTGCGATAGCTTTGGGCTGGATCCCAAAGTGCTGCGGGCCAAGAATCGCAGCAAGAACGTGAGCGCTGCTCGCATGCTTGCGATGTTCCTGGCGCGGAAGCACACCGCGTCTGCCTTTTCCGAGATCGGTCAATATTTTGGCAATCGGCAGCACTCGACCGTGATTTCCGCTCAGAAACGCGTGGAAGATTGGCTCAACAGCGATGAGAAACTCAGTCATCGCAGCGGCGAAATCAGCATTCGCGAGTGGATGAAGAACGCTGAATCCACTCTTCGTGTTGGCTAGCGATCAGTAACCAAAGCCGGCCCGCAGGATAAAGCAGTTTTCTAGATCGATGCTGTCTTGAGGGCGGACGCGATAGATCAACTCGCGGTTGAATGCATAGCCTGCCTCCACAAATGCTGTCCGTTGACCTGCTCGCATCAATTCATTGCGTCCGAATTCCAATCCCAGCATGATGCGTAAATCGTTGATGTCGATCGAATCTTCGGTGTTGTCAGCACGCGTGATCGTCCAAGCGCCCCCGCCCAGGTAACCTGTCGTGTACCACCACATGTCGGTTTGGCCTAATGTCGCTAGATAGTGTGCCAGCTTGGGTTCGGGAAAGAACAGGTCGAAACGAGTGTCCGGATTCGGCGTCCACGTAATGCCGCCTGCTGGCAGCAGTTTGATACGATTTCGGTCCAGCCAGTAAACTCCTAAACGTCCAACCGCGGTGGGTGTCAGGCGCACACGTCCGAGAAGCTTCCCGAGAATCCGAAAGCTTTCATCATTGAAGGTATCGTAGTCCGTGAAAACGCCTAAACGAATGCCCGTTTCCAAGCCAAAGGTGCGAGCCGGATCGGTTTGCCATCCTATATCCAAGAACGCGCTATAGGCCGCGCCTGGCAGGTCCGCCGTGGCGGAAGAAGGGCCTTCCCATAGATGGCTGGAGTACGACGGAACTAGGTACAACGGTTCTGTTGAACCGAAAAACCGAGGAATTGCGAACGCTAATGAGATGTCGCTATCGTTGATCTCTAGGTTTTCACCAGGGTTATTGCTAGACTCGCCATCGCCGGCCAGCCAAGTATGTCGAAAACGGACGCCTTGAAAGAAGCGTACTACTTGCGGAGGATTGTTCGTCCACAGCGGCGTACTGCCATTGTTGAACCAACCGCTGCCAAGCCGCCAGTTGTTTCCGTTCACCCATGAATCTGGAAAGATACTATTGGTGGTACCCAGTCCCTGATTAAAGGTGTAGGGATTCGCCAAGCCGGAATTCGAAGGAAACAGTGCTGGCGGAGCCATATTGGGGTAAACCCCCGCGCTGGTCGGGGCTGGCATGTTGTAGTTGTAGCCCGGTGGCATCGCACCCAAATTGGGCTGTGGCCCCAGCGGCGTGATGGTCGCAGGTCCATACGTGACATTGGGCACCGCCCCGGTGGCAGTTGGAAACGTCCCCGAGGTAGTCGGGAAATTGAAGCCAGCATTTGGGGGAGGGGCCGCAGGTTGAATCGTGCCCACGGCAGCCCAGCCGCTGTTGGCCGACGGAGCTGGTGGGAAAAGTGGCGAACCCGTGGTGGGCGGTGGGTTCCAAGGATTCGCGCTGGTGGACGGGAACTGAACATTTTGGGCAAGCAGCAACGTCGCACCCGTCGGCACCCAGAACCCGAGCGCACAAGCCAGCATCGCAAAAACGATTGCAGGCACACGGATTTCAAAGCTAAAACGGTGGATTTTCATAAGGATAAGGGCGGCTACCGCACAAACGCCGACTTCAGGTCGACGTACGTTGCAAATGCTTGGGTCCGAACAGTTCGCATGGCCCACGCAGGCCCAATTGCTGCCAGCTTAGAGCTCATATCTTGAGGCAGCCGAAGCGGTCAAGCCGACTTTAATGAAAAGCCGGATTTTGTCGAAATTTCCAATAAGGGGAGAGTTTTAGGCAATGTCGCTAGGTAATATAGAACGTTTGCGGCATTTAGTTGCAACTTGCTCTATTCCCAACTATCGTATTTGTGGGTGGCTGCGAGGCTGCCAACATCGCAAATTTGCTTGAATGACTCGGAATTCGAAAAGTCCCTTACGAGGAACCTATGGCCAGGCTTGGAACCTTAACCAGATTAGCTCTTCTGTCGGCTGCCTTTGCCTTCATGACTTGTAGCCACGTATTCGCACAAGCTGGGGGGGGCAACCCGTTTGGCTTGGCCGGTATTGATATCGACGCGGAAAACGTTTTGCGTCTACGACAGACTGACCCACGACTTCGCGAAGCTCAACTGCAACTGGCTCGCCAGAATCATGGCAAAGTGGCTGTCGCACCACTGCGCAAAGTATCTTTGAATCGTTATGAAGAAGCGGTCGCTAAAGCAGTCGATCAAAACAGCCTAGATTCGATGCTGTTGAGCGTGGCAGGACTGACTCGAATCGAATATGTCATGTATCTGCCAGGTTCCAAAGACATCATCATCGCAGGACCTGCTGAAGATTTAACCTTGGACGCCAATGGCTACACCGTGGGAATCAAATCTGGTCGGCCCGCTTTACGGCTGGACGACTTGATTGTCGCTCTGCGAGCCTACGGACCATCGGATCGGCGAGTAGATTACATCAGTTGCTCGATCGATCCAACTCAAGAAGGTCTTGCTCGCATGCAAGCTTACCTCCACAGTTTAGATGGTCGCATTCCGCCGAATACTTCGGTCGAAAGCATCGCTGCCACGATGAAGGATTCACTTGGCTACCAAACTGTCTCGATTCATGGAGTCCCAACGACGACTCGATTCGCGCAGACCCTGGTGGAAGCGGACTATCGCATGAAGCTGATCGGGATTGGCCTGGAGCAACCGCCCATTCGCATGAAGAGCTGGGTCGCTCGCGTGCCTGGCAGTTCACGTAGTGCCGGATCGCTGCAACGTTGGTGGTTCGAATCGGATTACTCTGGCGTAAAGGTCAGCCCCGATGGCATGGTTTTGAAGTTAGAAGGCCAAGGCGTCAAGCTGGTGGGTGAAGCTGAACGCGTCAGCCGCAGCGGTGAACGTACCGCCAGCGGAAAAGCGGGTGATCCAGCCAGCCAAGCTTTCACCAGAGAGTTCACTGAAAAGTTTGAAGAGTTAGCCGATACTACTCCCGTTTTCCATGTCATGCGTAACTTGTTTGATCTCAGTGTCGCAGCCGCTTACATTCGTCAATCCGACATGTACTCGATTGCCGCTTGGGACTTAGGTGTATTCAACCGCGAGGATGTGTTGCCTGTCCAAGGCGCACAAAGCCCACTGCAAGTAGAAACCGCAGTCAACGCAATTTGGAAGAACGGACGTTTGATGACTCCGATCGGCGGCGGTGTGATGATCGATTCACGCAGTGTTTTGAAATCGGACCAAGTCGCCAAGAGCGATGAGCTTAACAATACTCAAGAACTTGCATCGGCTCCTTCGGATCTTAAAGAAGGTCAATGGTGGTGGGACTAGTCCTTGCCACCACGGTCTAACCTGAAACAACTGAAGCCTGGAATTACTTCCAGGCTTTTTTGTTTTCAGAAATCAACTGTGTATTGTCGTGCATGTTGAAATGTAGCAATCGATATGCATAACTTGATTACGTTGTTCGCAAATTAGTATCGCCTGTGCTTTTCCTTGTGCTTCAGACTTAAATTATAGAAGGCAGGTTAAGCATTTCTCCCATCGTCCCGCCGAAGGTGCGATTCGAGAAGCTCTATAATTCGCGCATTTTGCGCCTCAACTACGGCCATGTGCTTTTCGGTTATCTCCATGTGCTGTTCAGAAAGTTCCATCTGCTTCTGAGCACGTTCCAGATATTGACCTTGTTTCAATGCTCCCGACCGGCGTGTGAACACGTACAAATAGATTAGGATGCCTGGGAATATGACTGAGAACAAGATGGTGCCCCAAAATTGCGACGAAACATCTGCTTGCACCAAAGCATCTTTCGCCATGTCGGTGTCGGGTTGCGCCGTTGCGAGTGGCAATCTCGTTGCTACGGACAAAAGTACAAACACTAAAACTAGGTTTACGTATCTAATCATGAAACTTTCCTCAATGAAAAGCGAACAACGCTGCTGACCATCAGGTCTCCTTGGGTGGCTATGCAGTGCGTTTCGGGAACAACCACTGCATTGTCTCAAGTTCGCCCCATGTTAAACGAGTCATTTTACTTGACGAGCTTCTGTGAGTTCGAATACACGTCGGGCTGGATATTGCGACTCCAATATGTATCTCATCGCTCTTTTATTTCTTTGATCTCTTGTATGCGCTGCGCATAGTACTTCTTCATTGCCTTCTTCAGTACTGCAGGATCTTCCCCCGGTTCCAGTATGAATAACCGGGCAGGACTAACAAGACGATCCAGGATCTGTTGGCAGATTTCACCGACCGTCAAGACGCGATGCGAAAACTTGAAATCCCTCCAGTAATCGACAGACCGTGTCAAAGTTTGATCGTCCAAGTGGTCAATTAAATGTTCCACGCAGTCGAATCCAACGTCGAAATATAGTGCTTCGGCCGCGTTCAATCTGAAGTGAGCTCTTTCCGACTGTGCATTAACAGAATCTTGCGATTTCAAGAACAATGAAACTGATGAGTCTAGGACACGAAGTCCGCCGTTGGGCTGCATGTACTGGACTGCGTTGACATTACGTAGGTCCCAAATTAGGTATTCGATCAGGTCTTCTTTTCGGGGTTCGCTTTCCTCAAGCATGCGTTTCAAGGTTTGGAGGCGATTGTCGCGGATGTGAGCGTGTGGGGAATCTGGGAAAAGCATTTGATGTTGCTGATGGAAATCAAGCAACACGCTCCAAGAACGCGTCGTATTCGAGAATTCCTTCGTGAGCCACCAGAACGCTACAGTGTCATCTGGACCGTTTCTCGCTTTCGCAAACACTTGATAGCTATTGTCCGAGGTGAAGTCCTGGGAAATCGCAACATTTCCGGCTGCAAGAAGCGTTATTAAAAAAACGTAGCGCATAAGTATTTGCTCGATCAAAAATGTCGCTTTTCACCGGGCCGCGGCGAACGACTTTTTCTTGAAACCCCGCGGCCCGAGTTTTACGAGTTGCAATTCTCTAAGTGGGTGTCCGTTCAATGAGCATGTAAGACGTAGGCGAGCTTCTCGTGCTCTAGGTTCCGTTTTGACAATTTTTAAGCAGATAGTATACCAATGAAAGACGTGCTGTTGCCAATGCCACGACGAAAGATAGAGGCGGAGCCCCTCAGTGTAGCGCCGAGCGAGGACGTTGGGGCTCGTTGTCTGTCAGTGAGTTGGTTAAGGCCAAACTGCTTTGGATTGCTTGGCTTTGGCTCTCACCGCCAAACTATGGAACAGCGTCAACGATCAACTTTTGGGGGTTCTGATCGCGGCCTCAATCGCTTGCCAAAAATCTAATCGCATTCCTTCTGCGTCGATCGCTTCAAACACTTTGACCTTCCGAGGATTGTCCGGGAATTGTTCGACGTTCTCTGCATCATGAATGATGGGGGCACCTACTTTCACCTCGGTTGCCAAAGCGGGACGTAGGATGGCTTCAATCAGTGCGATATCCCACATCACTTTGCTTTGACTGTAAGCCGTTCTTGGGAAGGTTTCCCAACGATTGACCAGCAAATCCCATACGCCCCCCTGCCCCTTCAAGTGCTGATCGACATCCTTTTTGGTAAGCTTCATCTCGACGCTTACAGATCGCGCTGGCATATGCAAGTACTCAACTTGCGACTCGAAAATTGCCTTAACAGCGTGGATGTCGTTTCGCCAATTAAAAATCCCTGGCCCCCACTGACCGTCGTTGTAGTCGCCGTCAATGAATGCAAAGATGACTTTTGGTTCAATGCTTGGGTCCAGCACAAGTGCAGATGCAAGATTCGTACACGCCCCCAACGCAATGACCAGAAGCTTGTCGTCGGGGCCACCCGCGTGAGCTTGCTGGATGATAAGACGCGCGGCAGGCGAGTCCACTGGTTCGGTCGGCGAGGTCATCGACCGGTCGGCCCCGAGTGGATGTGGAATCGACGATCGAAGGTTCATTGCGTCCAGGATTTGTTCATTGAAGACCTGACTTTGATGCACCGTGTCGTTGCTTACGGTGGAACGCGTGAAATGTGCGGACGTGATGCCTACCACGCGAAACTCTGGGGCGACCAGTGCTCGTACGATCGCGTATAAATCGTCGATCTCGTTCGCTGTGTCAGCATCGACGATGACACGCGTCTGCTGGGCCCCCTGGCATTGAAACGCCAACCCGCTGTTGAACCAAAACGCAAGAACCACCAATAAAGAACGCGCAAAAACCATAAGTGCAGACCTTGCTATGATAAATGTTCTTTCAACGTGCTGAAGGACCACGAGGAATCGATAAGCTTCGATCCGTTCCATCGCTCACGCGAGCCGCTGTGCAGCACACCAGCCAATCAATTATACCCAAAGCGGGACCAACGAAGTATCTGGGGTGGTTTTTACTAAAAAACCAAAGTTACCGCTTGACGGCAATTCAATTGAGTACTAAAAAACCAAAATACGAAAAAACCAAAGATTGTGATGGAGCTGAGATGGCAAGACCGAAAGCAAAAGAATTGACTCAACGGGAGCTAGAGGTCATGCACCCATTTTGGGAAAATGGCGAAATGACCATTGCGGAAGCTCAAGAGTGCCTAGACCAGCAGGGACGAAACTTGGCGTACACGACCGTCGCGACCTTGGTCAAGATTTTGTGTGAGAAAAGTTTCCTAAAACAAACAAGCGATCAACGGCCGCATCGCTTCAAACCTCGGCGATCATTCCAGGACGTTTCCGGTAAAATGATCAAAGACTTGGTTCAACGCGTCTTTGGCGGGTCACGCGAAGCGATGCTGTTGCGATTGATGGAAGACCAAGGACTGACGCCTGCCGAACGTAAGGCACTTCAACGTATGATCGACGACTCAAAAAATGATCCTCAGAAGTAGGGCTGCACCATGTTCACATTCGAGGTTTCTTACAACATTCTATGGCTGGCATATCAAGCACTCTTGTTTGGTGCTGTTGCGACGTTGGTGCTTAGTTTTGCGCCACGAGTATCCCCTGCAGCTAAAGTCTGGATGGGGATCTTGGCTCTAATCGCCTTGATATGCTTGCCCCTGCTGCGAACAATTCCGTGGCGACAAGCGGCGCTATGGACGTTGACTACCACTAGCAGGCCAACTGTTGGCAGCCAAGAAACGAACATAGAGTCACTAGCTATGGAATCGCCAGCTTCAATGGACGGCTTCGAGAATGTTTGGCTCGCATGGGTGGACCAATCCGCAACTTGGTTGAATACAACAGCGACGACGGTGAGCGGTCTGACAAACACGACGAATCATTCAAGTTGGCTACAAGCGTTACCGCTGCTGTTACTGGCTTTCATCGGATTCGGCTTTTTGCGACTGGGGTATGCGTATCAGGAAGTTCGAGAATTGTATCGCCTCTCGACGCGACAGGTACCGCCGAAGCTTGTGCAGATGGTTGACGAATTGTGTATCAACTCCAACGGCGGACAAAATAAAGTAGGTGTCATTGAACTGCGATCTACACCTAGTTTGACAAGCATGGCAATTGTTGGAGTTTTCAAGCCCGTTGTCCTTGTCCCTGCTGACTGCAGCCAGTGGAACGATATTGAACTGCGGACTGCGTTGGCTCACGAACTGGCGCATCTGCAGCGGCAAGATCATCGTTTGAACTTCGCCGCGCAAGTTCTGCTTGCGTTGCAATTCTTTAATCCATTTGCGCATGCCATTGTGCAGCGTCTGCGAATGGAACAGGAGCTGGCGGCCGATACGCTGGCAGCTCCAAAAGTCGGTGGTCAACAAAGTTATCTATGTAACCTTGCCGGAATCGCTTTGCGGCGCACTCATTCTCCGATGAGTTGGGCGACTCTTGCATTTCTACCATCTCGCCGTAACTTCGTTCGGAGGCTTGAAATGTTTCGCTCGTTGAAATTACAACACGATCGCTGGAATACAATTGCAGCCATCTTAGCGCCTTGCGTCCTGATGGGATTTGCGGTTTGCATCGCCGCTTGGAATCCAGTCCTTGCACAGCCATCACTTGGCCAATCATCCCCGCCATCGTCAGCTCGCGAGTCAACTGATTCGACGGCTGCTACTTCAGAATCTACAAGAGCATTACCCTCGATCGTCGACTACGCCAGCGGCTCAGACGCAGTGGCGGCTATTCAAATCAAGGTCAGTCAGTTGCTGAATGTTCCAGCAGCCAAAACTATTCTTGATCAGATTCCCAAAGAGGCGCGGCAACGACCATTTGGCGGTCAAACGATTGATTTGTTTGAAATCGAAGAAGTCTTGGTCTTGCTGTCGAATCCCAACGACCCACAGCAAGTGGAAATCTTGACGCGAGTGTCTCCCGATGCAGACTTGCAACCTTCGGAACAACTGGAAGCGATACGTTTAGACGCGAGAACCTACTTGATCGACCCAAAAAGCGACTCTAGTCGTTCCAAACTTCGAGCCCAACAATTAAAGCTAGCGGCGGCGACAAAACCAAACCTTGCACTAGCCGAACTGCTCAATCGCCATCCAGAGGATACCATTCGTGGGGGTGCTTTGGTTGGACGCTTTCAAGCGAGTATTCCAACGCCGCCCGAACTGATGGGCTTTGCCCCAATCTGGACAGAAACCACCGATGCTAGCTTCGGTTTAGCCATTGTCGATTCAATCCAAGCCAACGTGTACTTGGATACCAAAGATGCTAAGCGAGTTAGCTCGACGCTCGAAGCCACACGGACGCTAGCGATGAATGCGATGCAGAGCTTGTTTGCTCAAATGGATTCCGCCTCCGCACCGAAATACAGTTCCGCAGTCAATGCAAATAACGAGCTACGATTGCTGTCGAGCCTCTTGCAAACCGTGGCCTTACCAGTTTTGGAAAAAGCGACGATCCAGACTGAAAGTGATCAAGTCCGCGTCTCATTGAGCGTCGACCAATCGGCTCCCATTCTACTCGGACTTTTGATGCCAGCGATTCAGTCGGCGCGAGAGGCCGCAGTTCGTATGCAAACCACAAATAACATGCGTCAAATCGCACTTGCATTACTGAATTACGAAGCAGCCAACAAGCGTCTACCACCCAGCGTGATCGTCGAAAATGGGGTAGAGCGGTCATGGCGGGTCGAGATCTTACCTTATTTGGAGCAAGACGCGTTATACCGTCAGTATCGCAAAGACTTGCCTTGGGACAGTCCCGAGAATCTGGCAGTCCTGAACAAAATGCCCGCCCTCTATCGATCGGAAGTTGATAAGCAGGCAACGATGACACCGTTTCGTGCGATTGCTGGCCCCAATGGAATGTTTCCCAAGGAAACGGGACTAAGTTTGCGTGAAATTGAAGATGGATTATCCCTAACGATCTCCTTCGTCGAATCAGTTCAACAAGTTCAGTGGACTCAGCCTGATGAGTTTTCACCCAGTCCCGCTGATCTGCTAGCGAAAACTGTATTTCCCGGTGGTTTTCATGCGGCTTTCGGTGATGGGTCGGTTCGTTTCGTGGCCCAGAGCATCGATTTCAGAGTGCTCGGTGCCATGTTGACCGTAGCTGGCCACGAGCAAATTCAGTAACCAGACATGTGGACAGTCGAAGACCGTCAAATTCGGCTTATCCGGCAAAGTTTGCTTAAGTCGCCAAGTCGACTGGTCGATTCAAGGATTATCTGTCAACATGGTTTGCGCTAGTTGGCAGATCCGACGTTTCACCACGCAACTATGAAGGATGCGAATCGTGCGTTTGCTTTGCTCTACCGCCCTCGGTCTTGTCCTGATGAACAGCTTAGGTTGTTCGCTGTGCTGCTCACCCTATGACTTGGAATACATGACATATGGGACAAGGACGCCGAGAGTTGATCAGCAGCACGGTCGTGTCGGCTCGCCCTTCAGCGATCCGACGCTTACAGGCACTGTTACCTCGTCGGTAGATTCCGAGTATGGCTCGACGCTTTCAGAATCTGAGTTCTATGAACAACCTCCGGAGTTCGGCGGTTCGACGATGTCCATCGAACCGTTAGATTTCTAGTTTTTCATCCATGCTGCTAGCTTTTCTCTACATCGCCATCGGTATCGTACTGCTCATCTATGGAGCAGATTTGATGGTGAAGGCATCTTCTAAGCTCGCCATCAGTGCGCGCATTTCTCCGCTGGTGATTGGATTAACGATCGTAGCATTCGGCTCCAGTGCACCAGAAATGGCAGCCTGTGTTGCTGCCGCAATACAAAACCAAGGTGATCTCGCCGTCGGCAACGTGCTGGGTAGCAACATCTTCAATACGCTGGTCATCCTTGGCCTCTCCGCGGTCATCGTGCCATTAATTGTGGCTAGACGACTGCTGACGGTCGACGTTCCGTTGATGGTGGCTGCTACAGTGGTGGCCTACGTCATGTCGTTGGATGGAATTCTGGGACGCATCGATGGTCTATTGCTGTTTACTGCCGTGATCGCTTATACCTTTGTCTTAATTCGCCAAAGCCGTCAATCTGCAAAGACAGCGGTGCTTGACGTCACGATCGACGATTTGCCAGGCGCTAAAGTCGGTGCCAAGAGCATGTTATGGGAAGTCATTCTCATATTCGTAGGCATTGGCTTGCTGGTCTTTGGCTCAAAACTATTGGTCTCGGGATCCGTCACTTTGGCTAAATTGGCCGGCGTAAGTGAACTGTTGATTGGTTTGACCATCGTATCCATCGGAACCAGTTTGCCCGAAGTTGCCGCGTCGGTGGTGGCCGCTATTCGAGGAGAGCGAGACATCGCTGTGGGCAATGTCGTGGGCAGCAACCTATTCAACATCTTGTCAGTGCTAGGCCTTTCTGCTTTCCTCGCGCCTAAAGGGATACCAGTGGTCTCTCAAGTGCTTGAGCATGATTTCCCTATCGTTTTGGGAATCTCATTTCTGTGTCTGCCGATCTTTTATTCCGGTTCGAAAATCACCCGAGTTGAAGGCGTCTTACTGCTGTTTTTGTACGGAATGTTCTTAACAGCACTGATCCTTGGCGAAACGGGTTCGGCCTATGCGCCTGCCATCAAACAGTTGAACTTTTTGGTCATAGCACCAATTGCAGCGCTGGTTGTTACGATTCACGCCGCGATTTCATTTTTCCACAAACGCAGCGGCGAAGAGGTCGCGTAAGTTCGGGTGGCGAATCACTGAGTTGTCGCAGAGGTTGTTCTACCTGCCCAGAGCAGGAAATTCGGCAAACCGCGTTAACTGCTGTCTCGTTCGCAAATATGATTTAACTTGCACCGACGGACAGGAAGTTCACTGTACGACGGACTTCCGCTCCGTCGTACAATGCACTCCTAATTTCAAACAGTGACAAAGCACTAAACCGCGGTTTCTAACGAAAGCAGTCGCTCGTTGCCCATGCGGTTGCAGAAATCTCCAAAACTCTCGTCCGGTTGCTGATGGTTCTTGAATGCAACAAGCAGCGGCTTCAAGGTAGGGACGATTTCTTCCAAGGGTACAAGATCTTTGTAGATGAATGCGAGTCGCGTACCGATTCGCGTGCCACCTAAATACAGCGTGTACTTGCCCTTCGCTTTTCCAACCAACCCAACATCCGCATTGTAGGGGCGAGCGCATCCATTGGGGCAACCGGTCATGCGGACCGTGAATCGTTCCTTCTCCAGCCCGAGTGTATTAAGTTCACTTTCCAAATGGTCAATCACCTGAGGCAGTACTCGCTCACCTTCGGTAATCGCTAGCGAACAAGTTGGCAAGGCAACGCACGCGATGCTCCAACGCCGAACGTTGCTAATCTCCTCGGAAAGCGGCAATTGATTGCCTTTGATGATGGCTTCCAAGCGAGCTTTGTCTTCCGGTTTGATGTTGCAAAACAGAATGCTTTGATGCGCTGTCAACCGAATCTCAGGTTTCAATTCGGTGCAAATCTGACGCAGTGCTCGTTTCCACTGTCGATTGCCATCATCGTACAACCGTCCGTTTTCGACATTGAAGCCGTAAAACCACAGACCGTCGCCTTGTTGATCCCAACCGATGTGGTCGTTGTGTTCCGTTACATCATCGGAGGTGCAGTCTTGCAGCTTCTCGCCAAAATACTCTTCGACCTTTGTCCGGAACCATTCGACGCCTCGTTCCGCGATCAAATACTTCAGACGAGCGACCTTACGATCGGCTCGATTGCCGTAATCGCGTTGCACCTTGACAACCGCTTCGGCGACATCCAGTGCTTGCTCGACGGAGGCAAACGCCATGCGGCGAGCTAACGCGGGGAATGTTTTTTTGTTCGCTGGGGTCGTTCCTAAACCACCGCCAACCGTCACGTTATAACCGATTACTTGGCCGTTCCGAATCACCGCAATGAAGCCAAGGCAGTTGGTGTAAACATCAACGCAGTTGTCGTTGGGCAGAGCGACTGCGGTCTTGAACTTGCGCGGCAAATAGACTTTGCCATAAATGGGCTCGACTTCTTCGTCGCTGCCACCGATCAAAGTGGACTCGCCCGTTGTATCGTCGGTCAACCATGCCTCATAGTAAGCTTTGGTCTGTGGAGCCAAGTGCATCGCGATATCGTATGCGAACTGCTGGATCACTGGACGAATCGAGTCCTTGTACGGAGCTGGGCAGGCCATGACGTTTCGGTTTACGTCACCGCAGGCCGACAGAGTACTGAGTGCCATATGGTTGATACGGGCAATACACTGCTTCAAGTCTGATTTGATGATCCCATGCAATTGAATGCCTTGGCGAGTCGTAACCTTGACGGTCGTATTGCCGATCTCATCGGCCAAATCAAGATGTCCCAGCAATTGCTCGGAGGTCATGATTCCGGCCGGAATGCGGCTGCGTACCATGAAGCTGTGCGCCTTTTGACTTTTGCCACCTTCTGTGGCTACACGTTGTTCGCGGTCATCTTGCTGGTAGGTACCGTGAAACTTCAAAAGCTGAACGTCCGCTTTCTCAAATTTTGCCGTATCTTGCAGAAGTTCTTGGACAATTGTGCCTCGCAGGTAGTTGCTCTCAGATTTGATTCCCTCAACGGGACTTAGCTTTTCTTCAGACATTGAATATGCTTCTTTAACAATTGGAACAAGCGAGTTACAATTCCCGCTTTATAGACCTATATCGCTAACAATTTTATCCCGGATTGTCAACGTAACCGCGCAGCTTTAGCTGTTTTTGAGCCTCAAACATACGATTTTCTTGAGCTTTCCGTAATACCAATCTCCCTAAGTGTCATCGATGGGAGCTTGGCACGCGACGGAAGGTTCACGTATCTGACTTATGGTCGCAGCCGCTCTTGATTCCGCGACTCGTTGCCGAATTCAACATTAAGCCGCTCTTATGCCTGCACGAATTCTAGATGGTAAAGCAATAGCCTTGGAAATCCGTAGCGAAATCGCTGAAGAAGTCCGGACTTTTGTTGCGACCACAGGTTTCGCTCCCAAACTGATGGCAATCTTGGTTGGAGATGACCCTGCCAGCCACGTTTACGTGCGAAACAAAGAACTGGCGTGCTCGAAAGCAGGAATTGCTGGCGAAGCCCTTCGCTTGCCAAGCGATACAACTCAGCAAGAGTTACTGCGAACCGTCATGGAACTTAACCAAGATCCGTCATGTCACGGCATCTTGGTGCAACTGCCATTACCTAGCCACATCGATGCTCGCGCGGTCCTGGATGCGGTAAGCCCCGAGAAAGATGTCGACTGTTTCTCTCCAGTCAACGTTGGCTTGTTGAGCCAAGGTCGACCACGATTTTTACCCTGCACTCCGCACGGTATTCAACAGTTGCTTGGTCGCTGCGGGATTCCCGTCGAAGGCAAGCATGTGGTCATTGTCGGTCGCAGCGATATCGTGGGCAAGCCAATCGCCATGATGTTGGCTTTACCCAACGGGCCGTTTGGTCGCACCAATGCCAATGGCACTGTGACGATTTGTCATTCGAAAACATCGAATCTCAGCGAGCACACTTTACAAGCGGATATCTTGATTGCTGCGATCGGAAAGCCCAATTTTATTACCACTGGTATGATCAAGCCCGGCGCAGCGGTGATTGACGTGGGCATTAACCAAACCGACGCTGGGCTTTGCGGCGATGTCGATTACCAGGTCGCTTTGCAAGTCGCTGGTGCGGTTACGCCGGTGCCTGGAGGTGTCGGTCCATTAACTATCGCCATGCTGCTGCGAAACACACTAACCGCCGCTCGTGAACAAACGAGATAACTCGGTATCCGCTCGGCAACCGTTTCTTAAGTGCCAAGGTTGAAATTGCTGCGAGAATGAGCTTGTAACTCTCGATACGACTCATAACTACGTTTGAGCCAGACACTAAGATAGAAGCAAGCGACCAACAATATCAGCGAGAAAATCTGGAACCAAAGTAGCTTGCGCTCTGAATCCAGTACTTTCATATCCACTTCTTTCTTACTCAACTCTTGCTGCGTCCTCTGCTGACGCTCCAGCTCAGTACGCAATTCGCTTTGGTATCGCGTCTGCAATTCGCTCAGTTTTTGCTGATAAGAATCTTGAAGTCGAGCCAACTCCGCTGCTACAGCCGCTTGGCTATTGCGTTCTGCATTGAAGCTAGCCGGATTGACGTTCAGTCCAGCGTCTGCAACTCGAAATGCATCTGGGCTACTAAACTGATTCGGATTGTATGGGCTATTGAAAGGGCTTGTTGAATTGATGGGGGGGACGGTTGGGAGCTGCGTGTTGTTGGTGCCCACGAAGCCACCGCCGAATCCCGTGGAGTTCTGGTTCTGAAAGTTGGAACCGCCTAAAGGAGTGAAGCCATCAAGAAGCGTATTCTGCCCCTGCGTGTTCTGGCCTGAGTTGGTCCACTGGGACGGATTGTTCTGGTTCTGAAAACCCGGACTACTTGGGTAAAGTCCCGTATTGGGCGAAGTGCTGGGCAGCGAAGGTGGATCGAAGGACACGCCTGATTGCGGATTGCTAAATCGATCTTGCGTCGGTGCAACAGGGTATAGGGGCTGATTTTGTGTCGCATTACTACCACGACCACCCAAGGCTGGGTTGTTGGTATTGATTGGCTGACTTGCACTGGTCGTCGGTGTACCGCCCAAGGCGGGATTGGATGAAAAGTTCTGTTGAGCAGATGTGGAAGGCACGGTGAAAGGACTGCTGGGCGGCACCGATAGCGAACTGCCATTATTGCCGAATGTGTTTTGGCTGACGTTTTGAATTGCACTGCTAGGGTTGGAGCGACCATCAATCTGCGCGAACTTGTCGTCCAGCGCCCGAGGGTCGGCATTGAGCATGCTCAATTGCAGATCGTTGCTCGCATTTTGTTTCTGCAACTCCTGCTGCAGCGTTTCCATCGGCGGATCACGATCAACAGCGGTTGTTCCGGCTTGAATCGTCACATGCGACATAAACGCCAGTATGTAATCAGGAAGCTCGATCGTCGCTTCGCTACCTTCGAGCAGTCGTTGCACCGTGGCTGGTGTGAGTTTGATGATATAGTTCAATTGGCCGTTATCACGCACCTTCCAACCATCAATTCCCTGGTCGGTACTGAGCACGGATGCTTGTTGTCCCCACGCAATTTGGGCGGTCAAAAGCATGAGAATGAAAATTTTCAGGATGTTCATAAACTAGGCTCCCGTCGCGAAACGACTACGCGCACGACTAGTACTTTAATGCTGATATTCGGTGGGTTAACAGGGAATGCCCTCTATGTTAGATAGTTTGGGCGGCTGAAGTAAATAGAAGTCGTTGCGAGAAAATCCACAGTTTGAGAGATTTAAGGCGACGTTTTGCGGATTTGTATCTCCGCGAGGCTGTAAAGTGGGCCTTGATTGCAACCCGGGCAACCCGCGGCTGCTTTCGCCCACTGCTGGGGTGACTTAAGATTTTTATTCCAAAAAGGCCAGCTCCGACACTGTACTGGGCGAGCCGCATACAACATACAGCCTCGCGAAAGTGGGTCCAAGAAGATGCAGTCGCCGTCGGAGTACTCGACCAGCGACTTCTTCAAGCCCACGCGTCGAACGAATTTTCGCTCGAACCCATCGACGTCATCGGCCATTCCATAGGCCGCTGCGAGAGCAGCGATTTCAACGTCATCTACCCACACGTATCCCTCAGAAGGTCCGCTGCAGCAGTTACCACACTGCGTGCACTCAAACTGCAAACCGCTTTGATACCAGGGTAGATCGTCAAGCTGGTCGGCCGCTAAATCTTCCACTGTTCCAACTCCTTTAACGCTCGACTTAGTGTCTCCAAGTCGTCATCCGTAGTCGTGTGTCCTATCGAAAATCGTAGCGTTCCTCCTGTGGAACGCGAGCCAATGCAATCATGAATCAAGGCCGCACAATGAAGCCCTGCGCGGACCTCGACGCGATACGTTGCATCCAAAATAGCAGCCCAATCGGTTGGGCTCATTTGCGAAGAATGGGGCCGGTCGCAGATCAAGCTAAAGACGGGAACGCTCAGTTGCCCTTCACCATGGCCAACTAACCGACCCATTGAGGTAGATGCTAAAAGTTCGAACAAACGGTTGCACCGAAGTTGGAATAGAGAGCCAGGCTGGCTCGCATGCTGTAGCTTCAAATACTGCAAGCCCGCTAGCCAACCGACCATAGCGGCCGTATTGCGATTGCCTGACTCTGCCACTTGCTGCCACTGGAAATCACCCTCCAACTGCTCGCTCATTGAACCTGTTCCGCCGATCCACAGCGGTTGCCATTCTGGGTGCAACGTTTGTCTGGCGTACAACATACCCGTACCTAATGGGCCACCGATGCCTTTATGACCCGGTGCTGCCAGCAAGTCGATGTGGCTGGATTGCACATCCAGCGGCAGATATCCCAACGACTGTGCTGCATCGACCATGAACAACGCTTCATGTTCCCGCGCGATCCGACCAATTGCATCAAGGTCGTTGACTGCGCCGGTAACGTTAGAGGCAGAACTGACAACCAACAGTTTAGTATTGGGCAGTATCGCAGCGTCCATGGCCGCAGGATCGACGACTCCATCGCAGCCCACATCCACGGCCGTCCATGCAATGCCACGCTGCTGTTGCAGCAGTTGCAAAGGTCGTAAAACGCTGTTGTGTTCGGCTTTGGTGGTGACCACGTGATCGCCACTTCTCAATACACCCGCTAGGGCATAGTTATTCGCTGACGTACCGTTGCTGAACAAGCCCATTTCATCCGGCGTGGCATGAATGAACCTTGCTAGCTCGCTACGCAACTGCTGCAGTTTGCCTGAAGCAGCCAGTGCACTGGAATGTCCGCCACGGCCAGCCGATGCGCTCGCATCGCGTTCGAATTCCGCCATAGCTTCCACCACACCGGGCAAGCGCGGCCAAGAGGTGGCTGCATGATCAAAGTAAGCACGTTGCATCGCTGGCACTAACCTCCGATTTGATACATGGCCCGCTCGGGTGGATGGAAATCCACCTGTGCAATTCCATGAGCAGGATGCTTGGCCGCGATCGCCGCGCGGACTTGGGCTTCAATTTGTTGTCGCATCTGTTCCATCGTTAAATCGGAGTCCATCAGTTGCTTGATGTCCCATTCCTCCTGTCCAAACAAACAATTTCGAATCTTGCCTTCTGCAGTTAAGCGAATGCGGTCGCAATTGCCACAAAAAGGTCGACTCACCGGGTCAATGAAGCCAACGGTCCCATTCCCCTCAGGCAGGCGATAGTCCTGCGCAGGCTGTGCGTCGCGATCGCGAAGTACAGGCTGCAGCTTTCCTAACCGAGCTTCGATCAACCTTCGCAACTCGCCTCCAGAAACCATTCGCTCTTCATTCCATTGCCGATCTTGGTCCAGTGGCATGAATTCGATAAACCGGAGTGTCAAGTCACGGCTGGTAGCGAACTGCACTAGCTCTAGAACCTCTGACAGATTGATATCCCGTAGAACTAGTGCATTGAGTCGCGGTCGCATTCCGGCTGCGATCGCCGCTTCGATCCCCTCCAGCACCGAATTCAGTCCTTCTCTTCGCGAGATTTGGCGAAAGGTATCCTCGCGCAAGGTATCCAGCGAGATGTTGATACGATCCAGCCCTGCGGCCAGCAGATCGTCGATCTGAGCTGCCAGCAGGATGCCATTGGTGGTCAGTGCGATTTCGTCGACAAGCGGTACTTGTTTCAGTGCCCTGACCAGTTTGTGCAAGTCCATGCGGACCAGCGGTTCACCCCCGGTCAATCGCAGTCGAGTGATGCCAAGTGGAGCAACCACTTCGACGAATTGAGCGATCTGTTCGAAAGACAACAAGCGATCTTTCGACAAGAATCGAATCGGTCCATCGCTCATGCAGTACTGGCAACGAATATTGCATCGATCAGTAACACTGATTCGCAATGATCGATGTTGCCGATCAAATCGATCAACAAGCGGAAGTTGCATCATGAATTCAAGTCCTGCTGTGGATGAATCCAAGCCCCAGAGCCTTGTGCATCAAAATCTTTTTTCCAAATCGGCGCATCTTGTTTAAGGGTATCAATCAACCATTTAGCCGCTTGGAAGGCCGCCTCGCGATGAGGACTAGAAACGGCGACTGCAACACTGACTTCTCCCACGGGCACTTCTCCTAGGCGATGGTAGATTGCCGCGTGACGAATGGACCATCGCTCCTTTGCTGTTTGAATCATCGATTCTAGTTGGATACGAGCCATACTTTCGTGTGCTTCGTATGCCAGCTTGGTCGTCAATTGCTCTCCGGTCCAACGCCGTGTACTGCCAGTAAACAACACAGCCGCTCCACAATCGATGTCTTCGACCGCTTGCAAGAGGTCCGCAATATCAATCTTCTGATAAACCAGTTCAACCATCTCAACCACCGCTCACTGGCGGAATCATTGCGACTTCCGAATGCGGGTCTGTGATCATCTCTGTATTGTGGACAAACTGGCCATTCAATGCAAATCGAGAGCGACCAACCAATGGCTCAAGCACTGGATGTTGAGCGACCAGCGTAGCCGCAATTTGGTCCAACGAGGCCGGCAACGGAACATCGAGCGTGACTTTGCGAGTGCCCGCGATTTCGGCGGCTCCGGCAAAGAGCAGGATTGTCACTGAGTCGTGGTGGTGGCAGCCGGGGCGCTCAATCGCTCGATTGCAGTCACCATCCCTTTGGCTTTGGTCCATGTTTCTTCCTCTTCTAGTTTGCTGTTGCTATCGTAGACGATGCCGCCACCTACATTCAATTGCCACCATCCGGCTTTGGACAAGATTGTCCGAATCAGGATATTCCAATCGCTGCTAGAGTCCAATGAAACGTAGCCCAATGAGCCGCAATAAGGGCCGCGATGCGTTGGCTCAAGCTCCGCGATAATCTCCATCGCTCGGACTTTGGGTGCACCGGTGATGCTGCCGCCTGGAAATGTCGCTGCTAGTAGGTCGGTAACATCCAAACCGCTTCGCAAGCGTCCTTTAACCGAACTGACCAGATGTTGCACTTGGGGATAACGTTCAACCACACAATATTCTGGTACTACGATCGAGCCAGGCTCACAGACTCGAGACAAATCGTTGCGGAGCAGATCCACAATCATGGTATTTTCCGCGCGATCTTTGGCACTGCAAGCAAGTTCTTCGCGCAGCGCTAGGTCCTCTGCCTCGCTTTGGCCCCGAGGACGCGTTCCTTTAATGGGTCGCGTTTCCACCCAGCGATCGGACTTCATCTGCAAAAAACGCTCGGGCGAAGAGCTGATCAGTTGGAAATCGCCACCGTCGAAGTACCCCGCAAAGGGCGCAGGCGAGTAATCGCGGAGTTCAGAATAAAGAGTCACAGCGTCGCAAAACGCTGGCCGCATCAGTCGTTGAGCCAAGTTGACTTGAAACACATCCCCCGCAGCAATATAAGCTCGGACGCGATCAATCGCTGCTTGCAAACCTGCTGAATCAAAAGTACCTATCCAATTCCGAGCCAAACGGGTGTCGAATTGGTCGGCCGTTAGTCCATGAGCGGTCGCATGCGGGGACACAGCGAATTTCGGATAAGCAGCCGATGACTCATCGCTGACTGGGTTTTCCAATAAACTCCAAACAAGGTTTGCACGCTGTGCGGCTCGAACTTGTCGAGATTGCGGATTCAACTCGGGCAGCCCTTGGGAAATAAGCCAGCCGCGATCCAGTACCTGGTCCCAAGCCAGGACCACATCGTAAAATCCAACCAGCGCTAACGGGTACTCAAATTCATTATGCTTGGCCGCAGGTATTCGTTCAAAGCAACGGCCAAGATCGTAGGACAGCATCCCCATGGCACCACCCTGCATTGGCGGAAGTCCCGCAATAGCGGCTTGCGTCGGTAGAGCTCGCAATCGCTTTGCAAAACCGGCCAGTGGATCTACGCAACGGCCGTCCAAGCGAAACGTATCGAAAGGATCTGCGGCCAGGAACGAATAACGCCCCAGATTCGGATGCCTGCGAGAGCTCTCCAACAAGCAGACATGCGGCAGATGTCGCAGTCTCTCCAGGGCCAGAGCAGGCACCAGATGCTCAGGTAGCGGTCGTACGACAGGCTCAAACATTTTCTTGCATACTCAGAAGAAAAGCCAACTCAGTTCGGACAGACCGAACCTGAGTTGGCTTCAATGTAGCTTCAACGCGCAAGCAGGCTGTTGATTTAATCAGCCAGAACGCGTTAGAGTCCGGTTCGTTCCCGTTAACCGGGTGCTAACGCACTCCGGCTGATCGTCATATTCCAGGTTGGGATTAAATCAACAGCTTGCAGGGTGCGTTAGGCTGATTCAACACAAAGCACGGTAGCTATTTGATCTTGCTGGCGTTTCCAGCTTGGCCAAACGCAACCATACGAGCGATACAAACTTGTTTCATCGCTTCTCGCGCAGGTTTCAAGTAATCACGTGGATCAAATTTCTCAGGCGATTCTGCCAAGACCTTGCGAATCGCGCCAGTGATCGCCATACGGCAATCGGTATCGACGTTGATCTTGCGAACGCCACTCTTGATTCCGCGTTGAATTTCTTCCACAGGCACGCCGTAAGTTTGCTTCATCTGCCCACCATACTTGTTGATGATGTCTTGCAGTTCTTGCGGCACGCTGCTGCTGCCGTGCATTACCAAGTGCGTGTTAGGCAATCGCTTGTGAATCGCTTCGATGCGGTCCATAGCCAATACTTCACCGGTTGGCTTCTTGCTGAACTTATAAGCGCCGTGACTGGTACCGATGGCAACGGCCAGTGCATCGACATTGGTATCTGCAACGAACTGCGCTGCTTCTTCTGGATCAGTCAGCAATTGGTCGTGACTTAGTACGCCTTCCGCACCGTGGCCGTCTTCCGCTTCGCCACCGCCTGTCTCCAACGATCCTAAGCAACCCAGTTCGCCTTCGACGCTGACGCCTTTGGCATGGGCAAGCTGAACGACTTTCTTCGTAACAGCAACGTTGTAAGCATAGTCGGCAGGGGTCTTGCCATCTTCCTTTAACGATCCGTCCATCATGACGGAAGTAAATCCGTTCTCGATGGCCGACATACAAGTTTCCGGCGAATTGCCATGGTCTTGGTGCATGACCGTTGGAATATGTGGGTACAGTTCAGTCGCTGCAATCATCAAATGACGCAGGAAGTTATCGTTGGTGTAAGAACGAGCGCCTCGCGACGCTTGGATGATCACAGGAGAATCCGTTTCCTTTGCCGCTTCCATAATGGATTGGATCTGCTCCATGTTGTTAACATTGAAAGCAGCCACACCGTAATTGTTTTCTGCCGCGTGATCGAGGACTTTACGCAAAGGAACCAGAGCCATGCAGACAACTCCCGAGTAGTAATAAGTGGTCACAAAGAATCAAAACAAACGCGGCGACTCGATTGCCTCTGCGTTTTCAAGCGAATGTCCGAGATTATGGTCGCATTCTCCCGATACGCAAGGCGAAAAGGCGTTGTCGCTTATTTTCGATCACGAGCGTTCATCCAGCGTCACGCTGACTTCCGTTCGCTTTTCATTGCGAATCAGCCCAACCACTACTGGCTGCCCGACTGGCGATTGCTCGATAATTGTCGAGAGTTCGGTAGGACTGTGAACAGCCTGTTCGGCGACTTGCAAAATCGTATCGCCACTTTGGATTCCGGCTTTGGCAGCAGGCGAGCCCGGTCGCACTCGCACGACGTAAGCTCCTCCGTTTCGGATGGGCAGGTTGAGTTTGACGGCGATCTGTTGCGGCAATTCCACCGTGGTTACCCCCAAAGCAGCTCGCCGCACCGCGCCACGCGACTCCAGCTCACTGACGATCCACTGCATCCGTTTGCTAGGGATGGCAAATCCAACACCCACAAAGGTGCCACTACTGGAAGCGATCGCCGTGTTGATCCCGATCAACTCACCGTCTAAGTTAGTCAGCGCGCCGCCGGAATTGCCAGGATTGATCGAAGCGTCCGTTTGCAGGAGCTGTCCGCTGACCAAGCCTTTCAGGATGCGGGACTTGCCGCTGATGATGCCTGCACTCACGGTTTGTTCTAATAGGAATGGGCTGCCCACGGCGATCACCCAGTCACCGACGGACATTTGGCTGGAATCGCCCACTTCGATCGCCTGCAGAGGTTCAGGCGTTTTGATACGCAGGATCGCGATATCGCTGGCCTCGTCGCGGCGAACATCGCTGGCTGGGAATTCACGGCCATCAGCCAGACGTACGCGGACTTCTTTTGAATTCTCGACAACATGGTTGTTGGTCACCACCAATCCATCTGCCGACAAAATCACTCCCGAGCCGGCACTATAATTCGTGGCGCTATCGTCCAACAATTGCAGTTGGTCCAACGTTTCATTGACATCCGCTCGTTTGGCCAAGACCACAACCACCGATGGCATGACCTTGGAAGCAGCTAATCGAAAGGCCGCCGATAAATCTCTAGCAGTATTCTTGGCTTCGTTGACATCGGCGATCAAATCTTTGGAGCTGACACTGGGTAGCCCAGGTGTTGACGGTCCACTGTCTTGGGCGAAAACGAACTGGCCAGTCCCGAGGGTACTTATCAAAGTGCCACAAACCAATTGCATAAAGCGGTGCGGTAATCGCATAATCAACCCACGTTTGCAGAATAAAAATGACTTCACAATCCCATTAGTTTAACCTGCTTGAGCAAACTTGGCAGGTGTGAACTTTTTCACAGGCTCCTACTTGCCTGTGGTTTTCACGCCACCTATCGTAAGAGCGATTCGTAAACAACCTTTTTTGGAGCCGATTTCCGTTATGTTTAACCCTATCAGTGTGATCGAAAGAAAACGTGACGGACACGAACTGACCCGCGAAGAGATTTATTCGATCGTCGCTGGATTTACGCAAGGGGCAGTCAAAGACTACCAAATGTCGGCCTTTACCATGGCCATCTGCTGCCGTGGCATGTCTAGCGAAGAAATCTCCCATATGACTGCTGCGATGCTGGGCAGCGGTCGCCGCTTGCAAAAAGTGACGGATCGACCTCGCGTGGACAAACATTCGACAGGCGGCCTGGGCGATAAAGTCTCCTTGATCTTGGCGCCACTGCTGGCCTGCCACGGATTGGATGTCCCTATGCTCAGCGGACGGGGATTGGGGATCACTGGTGGAACCCTGGATAAACTAGAAGCGATCCCTGGTTATCGCACCAACTTAAGCGAAGAAGAGATCGAGCAGCAATTACGGCAGATTGGTTGTGTGATTACTGGGACTACCAAGGATGTCGTGCCAGCCGATCGAGTCCTCTATGCGCTTCGCGATGTGACTGGCACCGTCCCTTCGGTCGCATTGATCACCAGCAGCATCATGTCCAAGAAAATGGCTGAAACGTTGGACGCACTGTCGCTGGATGTCAAGTTTGGCACCGGTGCGTTTATGCGAACACGCGAGCTAGCCGAACAACTGTCCGCTTCGCTGTGCCGCGTTGGCGAATCCTTTGGCGTCCGCACCACAGCCCGCATCAACGATATGAATTTTCCAACGGGTGATATGGTTGGAAACTTGAACGAAGTCTTGGAATCGATTGATATCTTGAAGAATGTTGGCCCGCGCGACGTCACCGACTTGACGATTGATTTATGCGCGGACTTGTTGGTCAGTTGTTCGGTTGCTTCAACGCATGCAGAGGCTTGTGAGAAGCTGCGAGCATCACTGGCGGATGGTTCTGCTTTCGAGCGCTTTGAAGAAATGGTGGCCAGCCAATCAGGCCGCTTGAAGGATTTGCCGAAGCTCGCAGACTGTTCCGTGTTGAAAGCTGATCGCAGCGGAAGTCTAACCAGCGTCGATTGCTATGCAGTCGGCATGGCTGTGATTGCATTAGGCGGCGGACGCAGCGAAGTTGGGCAAGCGCTTGATCATCGCGTGGGACTACGCATGATCGTTCGCCCTGGAGCCGTAGTGGCCGCCGACGAACCCCTGTGCGAAATCTTCAGCGATCACCCTGAGAAAACGCAAACCGCCAAAAAGTGGCTGCAAACTGCGTTCAAAATTGAGTAGACGTACATATCTCACTTTACAGTAGCAATTGATCACCGCAGAGCGATTGCTAGCGGCAACCTACGCCATGACGTACAATGACGCTTCCCGGCAAGTCGATCCTTGCATTTGCTGTCTGGGCGTACTTTACTTTCTAAGCTTTCCTATTGGGGTGCAGCGCATGTTCCAATCACGTACCTTTGCGGCCACCTTGGCTTTGTGTTTCTCAACTCTATCGACGGCGGCCATGGCAGTCGAATCAGTCCAAGTGGATATCTATCGCGGTGACGCGGAACAAGCGAGCGAAATTGTCACGGCGTGGAAATCGATTAACGATCAAGAGCTCGAGGATCGACGCGTCAAACTCCAACTCGCTTTGGTGCCCGAAGCAGAACAAGACGACCGTGTCTTTATTATTTGGACTGGCGTTCAACGCAATTTACCTATTTCCAAAGCACTGGTTAAGCTGCACGATACGCATCAACCGATGTTTTCTCTTGCCTTGCAGCCGACTGACTTTACTCCTTCCAATTGGGACGAGATTCAGCCAGATGAAGTCATTGAGTTGCGAACATACATTACTAGCGAAGGGAATCTAGCTGCGATTCACAATCGATTTCGCGATCATACCATTAAGCTTTTCGAGCGTCATGGCATGAAGAACTTGGCTTACTATCAACTGCTCAGCGATGAAAGGGCGACCGTCGGGGATATTCTGAAAGCTTTATCACCGCTGGGGCAAGAGTCTGCCAACGTCGAGGCAAGTTTGAAATCGGCTGAGAATACTTTGGTCTACTTCTTGGCTCACAAAAGTGCAGAAGCTGGTGCTGCTTCCTTCACCGCCTTTCGTGCTGATCCCGAATGGATCAAAGCCAAGACCACTTCCGAAGAGTTGGCAGGAGGATCGTTGACCGTCGGAAATGGCGTTAAGAGTTTGTACCTAAAGCAAGTCAAGCCGTAGGTATATCATCAGTATGGCGAAGAGCGCGACTTGTGATTTACAGCGGTGTGAGAACAAAGGTCGCTCAACACCGCGAGATAGATTGACGCTTGTGATTCGCCGCCGGCTTACTTCGCATACAACGGTGAATCAGGGCGGCCGCCGCTGCGAAGATAAGTCACCAGGTCACGTACTTCCTCAGCCGATAGCGTGTTCAACAATCCGCCTGGCATCATCGACACTGGGCTCGGACGCGTTTCGACTATTTCACTACGTTTAACGCTTGTAAAGTTCTCAGGATCCAGCATGTTGGTCGCGATGCTTAGACGATCGCCATTCATATTCGCGACTCGACCCACCACCACGCGATCGTCCTCCAGTAAGAACTGAGTTGATTGATACTGATCGCTTATTTCTTTATTGGGTTCAACAATTGCCACCAATAAATCTCGCACCGAGAAGCGACCGCCAGCGCCGGTCAGGTCCGGCCCTTGGATACCGCCCTGCCCTGCGAATCGATGGCACTGGTAACACTGAGCGACTGCAAAGAGCTTCTTGCCGTTCTGGTAGTCAGCACCGCTTGAGGATTCCAACGCGGTGGCCAGTTCATCGACATGCCACTCCTTGACGAAGGTGCGTGCTTGCAAGGCTGCGGCTGGGTCGATCTTTGTTGGCATCTTGAAGACCAGGTCGCCTAGCTCTGCCTTGGTCGTATCGTCCAAGGTGGCGATCGCAGCTTTGCGAATATTGTCGATAAAGCCGCCGAATGACTCGCCTCCGCGGGCCGAAGCGACATCAAAGAACCATTGGAAATAATCGCGACGACTCGCTTCATCCCACCCGGTTTTTATTTCACGCAGGCAGAGCGCATAATGAATTTGGTCATCGGCTGAACCGCTAGTCTTCATCAACTCAACCGATCGAGCGACCGCACCTGGAGCTTTCAAGTGCAACAGCACTTGAGCCAACTCGCGGTTGACCAGTGGAGCGTTTATGTCGTTCAAATAGTGTGGCAACAACTGAGCAACTACACTATTGCGGTCCTCATCGGTGCTCGTGCCAAGTCGAATGTATAGCAATTGATAAGCTCTCAGCAGTTCCAGTTTTGCCGTGTCATTGAGCGACGACCAAGCGATGCTGCTGAGCGAAGCGAGCATGGGCGATAGGTCGGAGGCTTCACCGGTTCGAGCTAGCGCGACGGCGGTGGTGATACGGGAAAGTGAGTCTTGCAGCTTCATTGCATCGGCTCGCCAAACAGCAGGCGACTGATGCTCTAAAACAATTCTGGCAGCACTGCGAACTGCGCGGTCCGGATTGCTCAAATGCTGAATAGCCAATCGAATGTAAGCTCCATCTGCATCTGGATGGTGACCAGCTTCCAACTGACGTCGAAGCTCCGCTTCGGCAGGGACTGAAGCAATGACGGATTTTGGTGTAACCTTGTCCCCTTGGTAACTTACGCGATAAAGTGCGGACTGTGTTTTGCGTCCTCCCACAGCCACATACAGACAACCATCTTGTGGCCGTACCACAAAATCGGTGACCGCCATGGGGGCTGCACTGATGAAGGGCTTCAGACTGCCTTCGTACGTCCCGCCTTTTGGCTCTAATTCAACCGCATAGATGACACCATAGCTCCAGTCGCCAATTAGCAAAGCGGACTGATAAGGTTCCGGAAAGTTGGTGCCGTATCCAAAGGCGATGCCCGTAGGCGATCCATAGCCTACATCCACCACCGAACCAAACGAGTCTGCTGCGTACTCGGGGTACTTTCCTGTACCATTTCGCCAACCAAAGTCGACTCCGCTGACGACATGATTGACTCGAGTAGGGCGATACCATGGGGTTCCAACGTCCCATTCCATATCGGCGTCGAAGGTAAACAGATCACCTTGCTTGTTGAACGCAATATCATATTCATTACGAAAACCAACCGCGATCAATTCCACATCGCTGCCATCGGGATTGAAGCTGAGCACAAAGCCGCCTGGCCCCATGCGGTCCGCCATGAACCCGCGTGCGTCCGGCATGCGTCCCAACAAATGGTCGTTGCCCCAAACCTTAGGCACGCGTGAGTGATGGATCGCTTCTGGGATTTCGCTGTCGTTGCCCGAGCAAGCGTAGAGTCTTCCGTCAGCCCCTTCAATGATTGCGTGTGGCCCATGCTCCGATGTGCCCGACATCGGGATAATTCTGGCAGAAGTCTCAAACGTTCCATCGCCGTCCATGTCTTGTAGACGATAAACTCCGCTGCCCTCCGCAGCATCGCGTCCATTCACATTGACATACAGTCCATCTTTGGTGGGACAGATTCCTTGGACCATACCTACAGGTGCGGCGATGGACTGTATTTGTAACTCTTTGCCTTCGCCGGGCAGATGGACACGATACAAGCCCCCATACTGGTCACTAACAATCAGCGAGCCATCGTGGTCCACGGCCATGGCTACCCACGAGCCTTGCTCGTTGAGTGGCACTTCGTAAACCAAATCGATCTGAAAGCCTGCTGGTACTCGAAATGCATCAGGAGGTGTCGAACGCAATTCGGCTTGAGCATGTCGCACGAGACTAAACTGTACTGCGAATGCTAGAAAAAAAATGGAGAAATTCTTCATCGCTTAAATTGTGCCAAGGGAAATTTGGGAAGGTGGGGAAGTGATCCTAAATATGATCGGGGACCCTAGATGATATTTCAAGGGTAGATATCGCACCAATCCAAACTTGGCTGTTCCGAGAACTTTTTGTCAAATGCTCATCGCAGAGAGTGAACTCGTGAGAAGTTCCATAAACCGGTAGCTTGGTTGCTCTCCTGTGCAATTGATTTCGTTATATTCAGGCGTGTTCCCGCTTCTGTTCAAACGAGATCTTTATTCGAAATATGAACGCTAAACCCAATACGCCACCCAATGGTCATAGTTCCAGCAATGTAACCAGCCTGCATGATGCAACCTATCAAGGGAAGCTTAGCGATCCGGCGATCCCAAATGGTTGGGAAGGCATGGTCGAAGTCGAAAACAAGTTGTCTTGGTCGCGGCTTCAATACAACGACCAACATTCGGGGGATTTGTTGCGTCAGTACATCTATATTGAGATGGCTGCCAGCGATTTGGTTTTAGATGATGTGGCTAAGGCGAAAGTGGATTTGCCTGAAGGCGTTCTTGCCAACCTCGAAGAAAAAAATCGTTTGTTAGCGCAGCTTCGCGCTCCCATCGACAATCGCATCGAAGGCTTTCTGAATCAACACTTCGCTGATCTCAAACTTGATTCGCCGCTACGACTTCCAGACCAAACTCTTGTATTGGATAGACACGGCATGGCTCGCGAACTTGCCCTGCCCGATAATGGCAACTATTGCAAGAACGAGTATGTCAGTTCTTATCGCTTGGCCAACGGCGTGCTGCACAATCCGGCCGCCGACCGACGTACAACCGCTGGCACCTTCCATGTGACTGAAGGTGGCTTGCCAATTCCGGATGATAAGGTCGCTGTTCCGAAAGCGGTTTTTGCGGAACTGTTCAAGCGCGCGGTCACTCCGCCAGACTCTTTGTTGGAACTGCCGTTTACATCCGGAAGCAATTCTCCTGCTTACACATTTGTCTCGTTGCTTGTTCGCCCGCTGGTCTGTCCGCGCGTGGAGGGCTTTAGCCGTCGCAAGACCATGGAGATTCGATTCTTTGCACCTGGCGCATTGGTGGCAAACTTGGACTTTGTGGAGTCGATTTTTGGTAATGCCGGTGATCCGTTAGTACCGGAGAACGATGCGGCATTGGATGTTTTGCATTGGACTGGTCATACTGGCTGCGTGATCCTGGCTCCGCATCTGACGAAAGTCCCAAAGAAGGATTTGGGACTACCGCATTGGGATGCAGCAACCGAGCGTCAGCGAGCGCATGGGATGGCGTGGAAAACAGAAGATGAGTTATACAATGGCGGACAAGCGTTCAAGCTAACCTGCCGTACCGCCGATGGCGTGATCGTTACCTTGATTGCAGATAATTACTTTGGATACTGCAAGAAAGAAGTAAAGACACAGATCAGCTATGCCGCGAATCTGCTCGGGAACGTCGAAGAGGAACATGCTGGCGGCGCGATTGCTTTCCCGTCGCATCATTTAGGTGAAGACTTTCAACTGGATTCCCGTCGTTACAACGGTCGAACTTTTGCAGATGTTGCCCGCGACTACGGAAATCACTTTATCGAAATACATGCGGACGGTTATGGAGTCGACAGCCAATGCCCTAACATTATTTACGTCAACGAAAGTGCGCACTTCAGTCTTCGCGATCAGCAGATCACCTGGGTACAGAACGGATTTGAGAAATCATTAAAGCTCGAAGCCGATAAAACATATATCGCGCCAAGTGGCTATCGTTTGAAGATCGAGAAGCACCCATGGGCTCCTTCGTGGCGCATCGTCGGCACCAGCGGCGAAGGTACCGTCTGCCATAAGCCTTGTACCGTTAGCGGTGGTGGGAAAAGCGAAATCAGCAAATCGTTGCGAGACTACATGCTGGCAGGGCCAATTTTCGTCGCCAACGTCGATGAAGATTTTGACCTCATCGATAAGATTCTAGCCCGCGATTACAGCGACCGTTGGAAGCCGGATGCGGCTGACAAACCAGATTATACCAAGCGAAAGACGCGTAAGATCCTCGATCCGAAACGTTCACTGGGCAGTGTCATCAAACTGCTAACTCCCTCGGATGAATATACGGACGAGTACAACAAGTATCTCGCTTCGATCCCAAACCACATTTACCCGATTGTTTTTGCAGTCAAACGATTTGCAAAACCAGACTGGGTCGATTCTTGGCGAAACTACTTTGGCGTCGATGTGGTCAATGGTTCCGATGGGCATGAGCTGAAGTATGGTAATCGAAAAATAGTCGGTCTCTACCTCCGCGTCGGCTTAGATACGCAAGGCCGCTGGCGTACTTACAAGTTGCGTCAGGATTTTGCTGCCGCTGTTAAGATTCAATTGGAAGACGACATCACGGCTTCCGTAGTCGCCCCAGGTGCCTCGCTGCCACATCTTCCCGCAGTGAGCAAAGACCGCAGTTATAAGTTTGTCGCCAATTGCGAGTTCCGTTTGTTCCAAAGGCCAGACGATGCTGTTCACCGCGGCTTCGATAAACAAACGGAGAATGATGTCGCCGCCAAAGGGAACTTCTTCTGTAACTATCAACCGCTGACCAAGTCCGATGTCCAAGCAGAACGAGAAGCGGTCGTGGACTTTGACCAGTATACCGATCCGATGAAGGCTACGTTGAAGGGGTTCACGTTGGATGAGACTTCCGAGTTCATCGTCAGCAACGCTCACCCTCGACTGGTGGATGGCAAGCCGAGCAAGAACCCACGCTATCTGCAAGATCGCCCCGACTTGGTAAATCCGCTGGATCGATACGTCGCGATGCGTGCTATGCAATTAGCACGATCCTCGCCACCTAATGTCGAATTGCCGACTCCGGTGAACGCGATTCTTTCCGGTCGCCGAAACAATCCTCCAGATGCCAAAGCTGGGTATCGGTCCTTGGCGGTCTATAATCCGATTCACTATCAGGAGATGCCTGAACTGTTCATGGATTACGTCTGCTCGTTGACCGGCAAGAGCCCATCGACGACCGGTGCAGGCAGCGAAGGCGCGCTGACCAAAGGTCCGTTCAACGCACTGCTGCCTGTCCATGACTTAAACGCTGCCATGGTCAGCATGATCTTGTGTGGTATGGGTGGGTTTTCAACGGCTGCTGGACATATTGGACCAGATATCGAGGTCAGCCATGACATCAGTTTGTTGGTCCCAGAAATTTGGTGTCGCCTGTTCCCCCACGAACGCGAACCCGAGTATTTGATCCAAAACGGAATGCTCAAACGCCTCGAAGATTTCGATTACGAAGGCAGAACGATCAAACAGTCGCGACTAGGATATCGAATCACCGCAAAATTTGTCGAGCGTTTCTTTGGTCGCGTTTTCGACAACCCGAACAAAGTCTTCGATTCCAAGATCCTCAAGCCAGAGGAGCAGGATATGACCGCCTACGTCGACGGAATTGACCACATCACGGAAGTCCAAAAGCGAGTTGCACTGCGCTACTTCGAAGATGGATCAATCGACAAAGCCATTCCGCCACTGCGTGCAATCCTCGAAATCATGGCTCATGATCACTTTGAAGGCAAAGATCAAACCGATCCAGAAATCGTACGACTTTTCGATCGTGCAGAAATGCTCAAGAGCGATTGGTACAAAGCTCGGCTGCAAATGAAGCAAAAGGTGGATCATCGCTTGTGGGAACGCCACGTCGCATATTTGACCGAGTATTGCGCGCGAACAACGCACAAGACCGTCATCTCTCGGCTGAAGTTGGACGAGCGACTGCAAGAAGCTCGTGAACGACTTGCATATTGCCAAAGTGAATCGTACCTCAACCGCGTTCATGCAACCTTGGGCGTTGATCCGACACTGTATAGCTAACGGACCTAGCCTTCCCGCGGTTTCCGCGCGACGGACAGTAGCTGCTGAGCTATTGTCCGTCATTGCGGCGTTTTGATAGACTTCTCTTGGCCGCCGCCCTTCAGACGACATCGCACAACGTGCAGATGGTCGACCGGCCCTCGCTCATTTGACACAACTTGCCTGCAAAATAGCTCTTATGGAAATCGTCATCACGGCCGTCGGTCCAGATAATGTTGGACTAGCTGACCCCATCATTCATGACATCAGCACACGGGGTGGAAACATCGCGGAGATCCAGATGTATGACCATGATGAAGCGGCAGTTTTTGCCATGATGTGCAGACTGCACATTGACGCAAGTCAGCTAGCCCCTATTCGTCAACAGATGATCGAAATCGGCCAGCGCAAGAAACTCGAGATTCGAGTTTGGTCGCCCAACGTTCGCGCCGATAAGCCGAGACTTGCGATCTGCACCACCTTTTTGGAAGACGTTCCGCGAGCTTTGTTGGAAGCGTTGGATGACCAGAGCATTCGCGCTGAAGCGACCGTCATGTTGGGCAACCGGTCGAAGTGTTCTAAGCTTGCGGACGAATTCAGTGTGCCTTGGGAGTATATTGGTCGCGACGATGGATCGGCCGACGATGCATTGATGGTCGAACTGCTGGACCGATACGATGTCGACTATATTGTCCTTGCAAGATACATGCGCGTGCTGCCACCTGATACTTGTTGGAAGTTTGCTGGGGGCCGTATTATCAACTTACATCACGGATTGCTTCCCAGCTTTCCAGGACTGCGGCCTTACCACGATGCGTATGCCGCTCGCATGTTAACCTTTGGCGCGACCTGCCACTTTATTGTCCCTGAACTGGATGCCGGGAATCAGATCATCAATCAGCGAACATTTTCGGTATCGCATGGCACTGCGCTGAACGAAGTCATCCAAATTGGACAACGCGAAAATGAACCCGCGTGTTTGGTGGAGGGCGTGCGTCGAGTGGTCGATCGCGAAGTTCAATTGCATTTTCACCGCGTCATTGCTTCGCGCCCACCAGTTTGATCGTCGATTGCTTCATCGGGATTTTCGCCCGCTTCCGTTGCATGAGGCATTGTTTCCAATAATGTTTCCAGTCGCTGACGCAGCAGTAGCATCTGATCTGCGCTCCATTGCTGCCCCACATGCGCCACTACGTAAATGACAGCGAGAATTCCTATGGCAAGTATCGCCAGCCATAGGCCCCACATCGTTTCTTTCAACATCCACTGCGAGTAAGCCAGAATGGCCGCAAAAAAGGCAGAAAAAATGGCTAACAAGTATGCAATCCAAACACAAGTCCAGACGTCCACGCGCGGAGCAAATCGACCATGAATGACAGTCTGTAGATGCTGCTCAGGGTCAGTCTTGTTTTGAACATAAAATGAGAGATGCGGGGACCACAAACGATGCTCTGAAGCGGGCAAATGAAGCTCACCGTACTCGCCGTGCATCAAGAAGCTATCGCGCCGTCCGATTTTTTTGCATTCGCTCGCCAGATGATTTAACAATGTGTGCGGTTCGCACGGCACAACCAACTCGAACGTTGGACGCATCTTAAACCACTGCATGATCGCCTCTTGAATACTTCTGACGTGGATTGGCAAGCCTGCTGATTGTGCCTCGGTCAGATCTACATTACATACAACGCGGTCGTACCAACTAACGACTCGCAGTCCCAGCTACGCTCGCTGCAGTGTAACAAACTTCGAGGCGTCTAGGTGGCTGGTGACTGCAGAACCAGCAGGCTAACTTCTGGTTTGCAATTGATGCGGAGCGGCTGTGTCCCCGCTAACCCTCGCGAGACGTGCATCACATAGTCTTGCCGTTGAAAGATACCAGAGGCAAAACGGCTGCCATGCCAACTTGGGGAGATGATCGGGCCGACCAACGGGAGTCGAACTTGCCCGCCATGAGTATGCCCACACAATGTCAGTTGGCATGCGTTTTCTATCGCCCATGGCCACTGGTCTGGGCCGTGGCTGACTGCGATCCGAAGTAAATTGGTGGGCCTTTCGTTACGCAATTCTCGCTCGCTGATGTTCCTTTCGGCAAAATCGAACCAGGGGCGTTCGTTACCAAACAGTTGCAGATGCCTCTGCCCCTTGGTGCAATGGAACTGATGGCTGGTCTTGCCAAGATCCACCCACCCGAGTTCATTCATTTGTTGTCGCACTAGCTCCGGATCCGCTATTCGCGTGTCGTGATTCCCCAAAACATAGTAGCAGCCAAGCGGTGCTTGGAGTGGTCGCAAAAGCCTGCTCAAACAAGAGATGGTATCTTCTCGGTCGATGAGGTCTCCAGACAAGATGTATAGGTCTGGTCTTAATTCTGAGATCGCCTGTAGTGCGGCCACATAATATCGGTCTTCATACCAGCCTGTCAGATGTAAGTCCGACAGATGCGCAATACGCAACGCGTGCCATGCCTGAGGTAAGCTTGGAATCGAAAGGTGTTTCGTCGACACGTCAATCCAGTGAATCTCATTGCCTGGAAACTTCGCCAGCCCCTGCAACCAACGCGGTTTGAACGGGATCTTCCCATGACGCTCCGTCGTGTTAATCAGCGCCGACTGGATGTTCGCAGCGTGATTTCGTTGCGACCAATATTCCGTTCGACCCAATATCCAGCCTGGCAATAACAAGCACAGACTGCTCACGTTGACTGCCGTGAAAATCACAGCTGGCCATGACAACTGGGCCAGGGCACGAACATCTTGCAGCATTCGAAGAATCACTGGACCGTCGGTAGTCAGTACCAGGATGGGTATGAATACAAAGCTGGCCAATATAACTTTTTCTATGCGTTTAATTTGTCTGCGTTCAAGCCCCGTCGCATTGATTCGATTGAAAGCAAATACATGAAGCGCGCCGTGGCCAAAGACGACAGCCAGTACAAGTATGCATCCGAGGGCTGCCATGAACCGTCACATTTCTAGTGCCAGAGACTAGCCGAATTAAAGAGGAGAACTAAGCTGCCGAACTTTGGTACACGTCCAAGATGGTTTCAATCACGCTGACCAATTGATCCAAACGAAAAGGCTTAAAGAGAATTGCCTTAGGATGCAGCCCAGCCTGGCGTGCTTTTACGATAGAGTGGCCTGGGTCATATCCAAAACCTGTCATCAGCACCATGGGCACCGGAGACATGTAGTTCTGTAAACGCATCATCAACTGATACCCAGAGAAATCGGGCAAACGGATATCGGAGATGATCACATCATACGCTTCGCCTTCGGCACAATTGCGGACCATCAATACCGCCTCTTCGCCTTCTTGAGCCGTCTCAACGATGCAGCCGTAGCGTTCCAACAACGTATGGGCATCGTTGCGAACTTGTTCATCGGCATCGACAACCAAAATGCGGCTGCCACGGAATTTCTGAAATTGCACCGCGTTACAACCCGGTGGAGTAGCCTCGGCTGGCGATAGGGATTCGCCAATTCGATGGATCGCTCGTTTCACCTCGCGAGCCCGCTTCAAGATCCGCTGTAAGCGACCCGTGACGGCCACGTCGTGCCCGATGTATTTTTCCATGATGTGAACTGCGTTCAGCAGGATATCGTCGATCGGCAAAGCTACCGCCGCGTGAATTGCCTCACAGCTTTGCTGCGCAGCATTGGTGCCCTGAGCCACCAGTAACTCTAGTGTGTTCAACGCGACTGCCACATCACGTGCAAAAATCTCCAAGAACTGCTGGTCACTCTTATCAAAGGCACCCACCACTGGACTTTCAACGTTGATCGTACCGATCAATTGGTCGTGCAGAATGATCGGCACCGTGAGGGAACTGCGAGCCCCTTGAAATCCCTGGAGGTAAAGCACATCGCATGTGGTATCCGGACACAAGTAGCTCTTGCCGCTAGCCGCCACGTATCCTGTCACACCATTACCACGCGGACTTGCTTGCAACCGTCGATCGGCCGCCGTTTGGTCAATCCCAACCGACAGCAGCGGTATCAAATTGCCAGTGGCATGTTCTAGCAGACGGATTTCGATGACTTCAACGTTCAACAAGTCCTGGGTGTAATGACGAATGTTATCTTTTAGCAATTCGATACGTTGTTCAACATCCATCGCAAAGATCTCGTCAGGTTTGAGATCTGTAAGCTGCGATCCAGCCTGGTGAATTGCCGCCAGCTTTTGCTGTTGGAGAATCTCAGCCGTTACATCGCTGAGTGTGACGATCAGATACTTGTCGTCACTGCTGCCGTCAGAACATGCGGTTTTGGGAGATGGCACCGCATACAAGTGATAGAATTTGCCATTGGAACATTGTAGCGTGCAAGTGGAAGAACGATCGGTAGCGAAAGCTGTCTGCAGCGGACAGACCTCGGTCCCCATCGTTTCGGGGTTGTCCAATGCTTCATAGAACGCTTGTCCCAATAAAGTCTCTTCGCTGAACCAGTTCGCCAACTGGCGATTGACCCAAACCACGTTCAGACGCTGATCGACGACTGCTACGCCTTCGGGCAAGCAATCTAAAATTGCGTCTCGAGTCGCTTCAAAACTTTGCTGCCCCACCATTTTCAAATTCCTACCCGAAATTCTCCAACGCGCCTAATGATTGATCACCCAAGAGTGTTGTCGCATCACGTTGTTCGAAACACACAACACCTTAAGTCATTACGCTATTTAACCACGCAAAGAACAAACAATACCCTTCAAATTCTTAAGTATCGACAACTATATGGTTGTTAATCAGCGATAGCAATTCAGTTTTCGAGACAAAACCGCTGACGGGTCGGCGATAGTGTGGCAGAAAAATCCGAGACATGAAGCAGTCGCGGAAGGCAGGATTAAGCTCTAGTTCGGTGCGTGTCCCTTAAAGAGCCTTAAAGAGAATTGCAACGCCTGAGATGTTGATTCCGTTGCAACTTCAACGGCAGGCAGTTCGCATGCGATCGACTTGATCGCGCCGAGGATTGGCTGTAAAGAATTCCGGAAAATTATCCTTTGTTGCTGACGGGCACTTGGCTGGGAAAGGGCTGTTGGGGCCTGACTATGTGAAGTCTCCGTAGTTTTTTGGTGAAATTGCTGTACAGTATAGGCACGCTGCGCCCCTGGGAATTGCTTGTTGGAACAGCGTCGGATTGTACAGTTGTTAATTTAGAAAAACTGGGCAATTTTTGCCGGTATCGTCTTCCAAGTTAGGCTCTTCAAGATAAACTTCTGTCATTGTTCAATTCAGGAAAGCCTGCATACATCTGTACAACTAGAAATCCCGCGGAATTTCTTGAATTCGAACAAGGAATTGGTTTTCCGCTTCGATCCAAAGCGAACGCTTTTGGTCGTTGGATATTTGTGTGGTGGTGGGGGAAGAAGCCCCCGTTTATAAGCTTTTTTGAGGAGACAGCAATGAAGTTGCGTCCGTTATATTTTCTGGGATTAGCAGCCATTCTTGGCGTTAGTCCGCTTTATGCACAAGACTGCGGATGCAGCAGCGGCACCCCCGTCGTTAGCTCTTCTTGTGATTCTTGTGGTGGAGCAGCCAGCAGCATGGGTTCTGCTTGTGGCCCAACGATCAGCTATGTCGAAAAGACCGTCATGGTTCCAACGACGGTTGCTGAGACTCGCATGGTCAACAAGACGATGTGCAAAACTGAAGAGCGTACCCGTACTTACACGGTTACCAAGCAAGTTCCACGCGTTGAACAACGCACTAGTGAAACTACCGTTATGGTTCCACAACAAAAGACTCGCACCGAGACTTACTCGGTAACGGTTCCTGTGACGACCCAAGTCGAGCAATCTTACACCGTCCAAGTGCCTCGCACTGTGACCGAAGAAGTTCCATACACTGTGAACGTTACGGTTTACGACGACAAGACTGAAGAGTACACCGTCCAAGTTCCAACCACAGTGCAAGAAGAAGTTGCATACACTGTGATGGTTCCAGTGACAACTCAAGAAGAGCAAAGCTATACCGTTATGGTTCGCAATGTTGTTCAAGAGCAAGTTCCTTACACGGTCACCGTTCCTGTGGTAACACAAGAACAAGTTCCTTACACCGTGATGGTTCCCAAGTATGAGACCGTTGAAGTTCCTTACACTGTGCAAGTGCCTGTTACAACGCAAGTTGAGCAAAGCTACACAGTCAAGGTTCCAGTTACGGAAACTCGTACCGCTTCTCGTACTGTCTGCCAACGCGTTCCAGTCACCACGACCAAGACCGTTTGCAAAGACATGGGCAGCTACCAAACCGTGATGGAAGAAGTTCCTGTGGCTAGCTCTTGCAGCGTCAGCAGCTCCTGCGGTTGTGCAGCTCCTGCTGCTCCAGCATGTGGCGGTTGTGGCACTTCGGCTTGCGGCGGCGGATGTGGCGAAGCAGTTAGTGCTTGTGCACCTGCAACTCGTACCGTTTGCAAGAAGGTTTGGGTTCCAAACATCGTTACAGAAGAAGTTCCTGTGACGACCTATACAACTCAACAAGTTGAGCAACCTTACACGTACAACGTCACCACTTATAACGACGAAGTTCGCACTCGTATGGTTAACCAAACCACCTACACAACTGAGCAACGCACTCGCAGCGTTCAGAAGTGCACGATGGTTGCTGAGCAACGCATGCGTACCGTGAACAAGTGCAGCTACACCACCGAGCAACGTACTCGTACCGTTAGCAAAGTTGTTTGCACTCCTGAAACTCGCACTCGCATGGTCAACAAGACTGTGATGCAACCAGAAAACCGTACTCGTACGGTTAGCAAGGTTGTTTGCAACACCGAAACTCGTACACGTACCGTTAAGGTTCCACGAGTTGTTCAAGAGCAAAAGACTCGTACGGTAAGCAAAGTGGTTTGCGATACTGAAACCAAGACCCGCATGGTTGCAAAGACCGAGTACAAGACCGAAGAACGTACTCGCGAAGTTAGCTACTGCGAAATGGTTGCCGAAACCCGCACCAACACTTACAACGTGACCATCATGGACACCGTAAGCGAAGAAAAGACCGACACCTACACGGTCCAAGTTCCTTACACCGTTCAAGAAGAAGTAACTGTCAACGTTTGCAAGATGGTTCCACAAACCGTTACCGTTCCAGTAACGACCGGTTCTAGCTGTGGTTCGTCTGTCATCAGCGGCAGCGCTTGCGGTGCAGCAGCATCGTCTGGCTGTGGTTGTGCAGCACCTGCAGCAGCTCCAAGCTGTGGATGCAACTAAGTTTACGGATGTCGAACGGGTTTCCCGGAAGACTGACTAACTAAAAGCAGAAAGCCGACTTGCGGTAACGCAAGTCGGCTTTTTCGTTTTCACAGCGAAGCTGGCCGACGAGCAGGAAAACTTACCCCACTATTTCTAGAGAGCGATGTAGGTGCAGCAAGAAACCGGACGATCCACCTAACGAACTGGTGGGAGTTGGATCGCGCTGCAGAGCCAAGCATCGACGCGAAACAGAGCCTTGTGCCTATTTTTCGCAATAGGATTGGTGCGCTGAGGCAATCCTGACTCGCGAGCATGTCCGATCGGGGCTCTTGTCCACGTCGGACATCGCTTTGGTGTTCTAGACAGTTGCTTAGACTTCAGTAGCCGAGGCGGGACTCGAACCCGCACGAGGTATAACCCTCCCAGGATTTTAAGTCCTGTGCGTCTGCCATTTCGCCACTCGGCCATCTTCGCTGCCACCGACCAAGGCTTCGTCTCAAATTCAACTCACCGGCTCGTCCAAGCAACGGCGAAAATTATAGCGTCTACCGCCGCCATGAATAGACTGCACGTGGTCGAACCCGCAGACTTCTCTACACCGACATAACTGCTCGCAAACTAGCGGTAGCCAAAGGCTACACAAGGCAGGGTGCGGACCAGGAACTGGCTAGAACTACGACTTAATGCTCGCGTTTTTCTAACCTGCGTTGCCAGTTTCTGTGTTCAGACACATAATACGATCCAACTTTGCACAATGATCATTCCTGGAGTTCAAGTACAATGCTCGATTTGTTCGACAAAATCAAAGAGTCCGCTGCGTTCATTCGGTCCCAATGGAGCCAAACTGTCGATGTCGGTATTGTGTTGGGAACCGGTCTTGGGCCGCTGGTGGAACAGATCGAGATTGAAGCGGCGATCGAATACGAAAAGATCCCCAATTTCCTAAAGTCGACGGCTACCTCCCATCGCGGTCGGCTGGTTTGCGGCAAACTGTGCGGGCTCAATATCATGGCTATGGAAGGACGCTTCCATATGTATGAGGGCTATCCACTTAAGGACATTACGCTGCCGATTCGCGTTATGAAGGAATTGGGGGCCAAGCTGCTGGTCCTCTCCAATGCGTGTGGAGGACTGAATCCTAACTATCGTGGCGGAGATATTATGTTGATTGACGACCAAATCAACTTGATGGGAGACAACCCGCTGATTGGAATCAATGACGACCGCCTGGGCCCTCGATTCCCCGATATGTCACAGCCCTACGACAGCAAGCTGATTGACGCAGCGTTGGCGGTGGCTCGCAAACACGATATCGTGGCTCATAAAGGAGTCTTCGTCGCAGTCGCCGGTCCTAACTTAGAGACACGGGCGGAGTATCGCTTCTTGCGGATGATCGGTGCGGATGTCGTCGGGATGTCAACAGTTCCCGAAGCTATTGTCGCCGCGCATGCCGGCCTTCGTACCATCGGTTTTTCGGTGATCACCGATATGTGCTTGCCAGATGCGCTGCAGCCCGCGAACGTGGAAGAAATCATTGCCACAGCGAATGCCGCGGCTCCGCGTTTAACCAAACTGGTGATGGGCGTACTGGAACATGTCAAAACATCAGCGGCTGGTTGAGACACTTCCGATCACTCGGTCATTGGGGAAATTTGCCAGTATGTAAGTATTGCTGGCATCAATGACTTCCACATCCGAAACGTGTTCGCTGCCGAAGGGTCGACCATGATTCATTGCCTTCAGGCCAATCCGATGGCGGCCCGCCGGCATCTCAATTCGAATCACCTGAATCTTTCCTGGCAGCAAACTCCAACACCGTGTGTCCGCGACTTCGGTCGCTTCCCACGCCACCCCCGCTGCATCCATTGCCAGTGAGATGAGCGGGTCGGTGTTCATCGTGTCCTTTGCGGCCACGATTGTGGTTTTCTTGATGATCCTACGTGCGACGGCTCGGGCCAGGATCTCTTTTCGATTTAACTCATAGGCCCCAATTGCTAAACGGTCGATGTCTGCAATCGTCTCCGTTGGCCCCACTGGGCGTTGGTCTACACTGACAAAGACTTGTTCCGTCGGTGACGGAGTGATCTGAATGGCAGGAACTTGGATAGGAGCAATCGTCGGTGGAACGTGGTAAGGTCCGGCCGCGGAAACAATCCGATCGGCAATCAAAAGTACGTCGCTGGTCGGTTGTTCTGTAACCGCGACTTTTTGAGGGCCTTGTCCCACCAATGCAAAGACATAAACGACACCCATGCCCGGTTGCGAATGAACGCCTTGTCTAGCGCGATGCAAGTCAAAAGCAAAAGCACGTACTTCGGGATAAAGTTCGCACACGCGGCCGTAATTGGAAATCGCTTCGTCGTAGTCATGGAAGGTCGCTTCGCGGAGCATGCCTCGCAAGTAAAATCCGAATGGCACGATGGGGTATTGAGAGATCTTTTCTTCTCCCAGCCGCTCATAGGCCGCTTGATAGATGGCCTGTTGCTTGCTATCCAATTGCAAAGAGTAGCTTTCCGCATCTACGCCGCCATTGAATAAATTGCTGAGTGCCAGAAATGCTCGTAACAGAATTCGTTCGTATTCCTCGCCCGCATAGGACCTTGTCCGATCGTCTGTCCAATACGACGTTGCCGACTCTGCAAAGGATTTCTGCTCCAAGTGATCGAAACGATCACGGATCTTTCGCAAACGATTCTCGCAAGATACTGCATCCCCGCGGGTCAGGTCCACGATGGCAAGATCCAACTCAACACAATCTTTGTCGCTGCGTTTATTGGCTAACTTCTCTAGCTGATAAACGCTTTGTTCTATGTTGTTGGAATAGAAAGCTTGCCTAGGGGCAGAAATCCGTTTCGCATGTGTGGCGCAACCCACTGTAAACAGCAGGCACATTGCAACGACAGTGACCAGCGCGTGTTGCATGTTAGCTTAGGTGTCGACCTGCGTTGAAACTCGGTAACGGCAATGAATTCGACAATGAGGTATAACGGCGAGCGGCTGTTCCATGGACTACGCTTCGTTACACCAGAGATAGTCTGAGAGTGGATTAGGATTTCAGCGGGTTATAATTCCAAAACTTTCCAACTGGCGATTTGTGGTAGCCCTTGCGCACCTCCGCCGACTGTTTGTCATAAGCACCAGTCCGGATATCAGTCAGTTCCAATGTCAGAAGATAGTCACGCTGGGTGCTTTTGTTCTTTTCGGTGGTTCCGCTGGTTAAAGTCGCATACAGCAGATAGTCGATGGGAGCCCCTTGTCGCTCGAGGGTTGCGGTGAACAACTGCATATTGCTAGGCACCAGCAGAGAATCAGGTCGCAGACGGGTTTCCTTCAATGCTGCATCGACCAAACGCCGACTGATCGGTTGAAAGCAATCCGATTGGACAATCTGAGTGTCGATCTGCTGATATAGTTGATCTTTGAAATCGCCTAACTCTTCGGCGCTCTTGTTCTCAATGCCTACGAAACAGATTGTTTTGCACGCTGGTTGGCCATCGTAACTGACTAACTGGTTCGGTGAGAATTGGGACTGTCGCTCTAACAGTTTTGCGACGGCTTCGTCGACCAACGGATCGAAGACTTCGGCTCCTGCCGCATGTGAGCCCACGATGTTGGAATCATCCTTTTTCAGAACATGTGCATACTGATAGCTGCGGCACCCTGCAAAAGAAGTAGCAGAAATTCCAAGCAATAGAAAGCTTCGTCGTTTCATCATTGCATCCATGCAATTGGGTAATTGTACAGCTAATCTTTGACGTCTTAGCTGATGTCGAAAGGAAGGCCAAAAGGATTCATCGACTAAACTAAGCCATCAAGCTCAATGTTCTCGGATTGGTCAGCCGGATGGTCTCAGATTACCTATCTTGTTGCAAGGGTACTTTCTGAGGATTGCTTGCATTTACCCGCTGACTGAAATCTTGCCGAGTTTCGACATCAAGTTTGTTGTAACGCCTTTAGGCGGAGCCGGTTTGCGTATTCCGAAGGCAGTGCAGTCTGAAGCCAGAACTACCAACAAACATCGAACGCAATTGCGTCGGTATCCCCCAACGCAGCAACGTTCTACGACTGGCTATCAATGCGGCCTGTTGAGTACGCGGTCAAACAACTTTCGCCCTGCAAATGCTATTAGTGCGACCACGGGCGGCGGAAAAGGTGTCAGGAACCGAATCAATCGATTTGACATAAACGGTTCCTGACACCTTTACTCCAAGACCTTTCTGAGCCTGCCTAAAGTGCAGCAACTCTTCGACTGTGTCTTGAATCTCGGCACCGCGGAAACGGTAGATAATCTTGTCCTTGAAGTTGATTTGGGCCAAAGTTAAACCACCGTTTGGCCCGGGACCATCGACATCAATGAATTGTCCGCCAGCCCTACGGAACAACTGTCGATATACTTCTGGATCGTCTCGCCTGCAACGCGAGTCGGGATGCGCATTCTTTGCCTGCTCGCGCTGAACGCATCATCGATCAATCCCTTAACTGGGGCTACGCCGAAATCGATAGAGGCGTTGGAACGAGACGCAACCACTGAATAAAGAACAAAGCAGACTACGACACAAAGCAGAAAGTTCTTTTTGGTTCGCAGAAAATCTACAGGTGTGTCGTAAGTCACGTGTCGGCTCCTTATTGCAATAATCTACTTTCACTGTTGCTGAAGTAAACGACCCTCCAATCGGTACCAAGAGCTGATTTCAGTAACTCCCAGAGGCGTCTACCCTCGAGTTCAAACGCTTGCTCGTCGTAGGCGTTGGCGAAGCCAGAATCGGGTGGGTAGTCCTGATTCAATGTGGCGTCATACCTGTCGGCCCAATCCTTGAGAGCTTTCTGAATGTCATCTGGTATTTGTAAAGCATCGAGTGCGTCAAACTCAATTGGCCCAGGTTGGTCACCATCTACCTGCCATAGCACCGTGCCGCCGTAATCCGCCATCAACTTTAGTGTCGTAGTCATAGTTACTCTTGAAATAATTTACTTTGGAAACGCCGTGACAATGAATCCATTGTTCGCAATACCTATGCCGATCTGATGCGTCTGACCGTTGAATACAAATTCGTAGATCGATCGTACATTTCGCCCAGTTCCCGATGTGCCAACAACTTTTCCGTTCGTAAGTGCTTCGAAGATCGCATTCGGAATTTGGTCTTCCGGAATTCCCTTTCTCGCGAAATCGTCCGCATGACGCTGAATGATGTGTTGAAGGCCCGCACTTGCATTCCCCTTTTCAAGGAACACGATACGCCCGTCAGCAAGTTTTCGAATATCAATGATATCCGCAGGTGTATGTTTCACACCAGCTTTGGCCAGAAGGTCGAGCAGTCCACCCTTTGGGGCACAGCCCTAATTAGAAAAACCGGTGTTCTCCAACACCGCCACCGAAAGGAGGCCGAAAACGACAGCATGGATAAGTGCCGCTATGCGTCCCATGTTCTCGACATCAAGTTGCTGTTACCTCCCAATGTTCGGTATCACCAAGAAGTGATTGTTTGGCGGACTTGTTCAGTGATTCAGCGATTGCCATCGCAACGGCATACGAGACACCAACTTCGGCTCCTTTGCGGATAGTTCCTTTCAGCTCGTAGATATCCAATGATAGACCTCCCGCCAGGCCGAGCCGTCGCCGTGCATGTGTCAATCCTTCTCCGCAGAAATAGCGAATCGAATCTTCTGCGAATCGTTCGCCATCGTCGTTTTCCAGCTCCGGACTCATCTTGAATTCCAACTGCAGCTTCCGCTCGCTCAATTCTGTCGCCAGGACTGAGACAACGCAGTGGGATCGCATCGTACTACTTGAGAGTGACACCGTAGCTATAGTCATAGTCGAGTCCTAGTGGGTAAATGGCTTAACTGCATTTGGGGCGACCCTGAATCCCATTTGTTCAAGTGCAGCCTTTACGCCTGGAAGTACGTCAGATCCAAACTGGAAGGTGTAGCTAATGTTGTTGATCTCGCTTATCACGCCAGCCGGGCGTATGGTTATCTCGCCAGCGGCAGATGCCGCTTGTCCGTTCCCAAGTGTCAATTGCAGGGGGAAAAGGTGGCAGGAACCGAATCAATCAATTCGACATAAACGGTTCCTAACACCTTTACTTTCATTGTCACTTTACAACCCCCATCAGCCTAGAAAGATCGCGAGTGACGGGTCCGGCTCTATGGTTGGAACCGCGCGCGAGAGTTCGAGATGTTCATTGGGCGTAATCAATCCCCATTCCAATAAAGCTGCCAAATAGCCTTGCCAACAACATGCATGCCTGTCGTCGTAGTCGTCTTTTGATCTGGCTTCTTCAAGTCGTTTTCGAAGTTCTTCATATTTAGGCATCTCCATTTGCTATGTCCTCGGAACAGTTACAACCCAGTCTGGGCCGTGGATAGTTATTGATTGAATCTTGCCACCAAGTCTGTTATCAGCACCATAGGCACGCCGAATTCCTCGCTCAGCAATCTCTCGGGTGATCCCCGTTTGGTATCGGGCAGCAACCAAGATATGAACGGCTTGCCCCCGCCCATCCATTACTCGGCTTGCAATGGCTGCCGAAATTCCGTCCGACGTTGCATTGACGACACCCGAAACCGTCTTCAGCTCGTGGCGTACCCCATCAATTATGAAATCGGGTGTTCGCCCTGCTGACGTAGGTACAATTTCAACCCGTTTTCCTTGCGGCTTTGGGTGAGGAAAAGGTGAGGAAAAGGTGTCAGGAACCGGGTGAGGAAAAGGTGTCAGGAACCGAATCCATCGATTCGACATAAACGGTTCCTGACACCTTTATGCTTTACTTTATGACCTTTATGACCTTTATGTTGCTACCCGATCTTACTTGATCCTGAAAAATTGAAGAGATGGCAGCCGGCGTCTTTTCTTCACGCAAAGGGGCTAGGACGCAAAGGAAAGCGGTTCGGGGGATCTGTCCGGTGTTAGCGCGAGCAATCGAGCGAAGCCTTATGCTTGATTGTATAACGAATTCAGGGAGACCTCGAATAAGAGTCTAGTGGTCGTTGCTCCATTAGATTCGTCGGTCTCTTTCGATTCGTTGGAAATTCAATGGCCGCTTAACTAGCCCCAGCAACTCGCCTATGTCGTGACATAATCCAATCGATTGCTGACGCAGCGATCCGATCACTTCGGTTATACCCCAAGTTCCAGGCTATCGATGCCAACGATCTAGAGTCAAATTTAGGAAATTGCTCCGATAGGCCGCCTAGTGTTGGAGACTGAAAAACGCGGACCGATTGGCGTGGGAACCATTGGTAGATTCGAGTCAGGTCTTTAGCAGCGATCGCAACTTCACATCCATTACCTATCAATCGCGAAGCTAATTGTGAGAATCTTTGGAAGTGAGAAGAACCTGCCCCCCATTCCCAGCAGTATAGAATCCGGGTTTTTCGTTTCATGGAAGCATGATACCAAAAACAAAAATACCTCCAACAAGTTGCTCCAATGATTAGAGCAAAGCCAACGAACGATGCCACGGTTTGGCTAAGCGACATTCGTTGCCAAGAGCGCTTAGGTGGCTTGCTGAAGCATTATTCTCCGAAAGCCGCCTGACCGATTTGGCTGAGCGCAAGCCAAAGTCCATTTACATCGAGTTCTATCTGGAGTCGATTGTGAATCGTCACGCGCCTTGCTGCTTCGATTGCATATTCCCCTACCGCGTCACGATGTGATCATTCAGGAACAAACCGTTGCATCGCATCGGTTCGACGAAAACCTCGTTTCTGGTCCTTGATTTTTGCTTGAACTTAGTTTTTTGCACAGGGCGCGGGCTGACTCACATTCGCGACGACAAATTACCAATCAGATGTAGGTACTAACGAAGCAGCACCTGTTCCTCTGTCAACGTCGTATACGATGACGATCCTACCCAACTCTGGACGCTCACCGGGCACGTACGCCATACACCGTGCCACATCCTTGTCCATGGAAGTTCCAAGAGTCACTCGTTGTTGCTCATCCGTAGGTAGCCGTGCAAATGCATCCGATGATTTGACCATCGCGCGAACAATTCCTTCGATTTCATCCAATGAGAGTCTTTTTGTGTTAGTTGCCATGATTTTAATCCCCGAAAGGTGTAAAGATGCTGTAACTGCCACGTGCATTGTAAATTGCGCTGCGACGCTGCCCAAAGATTTCGAGAATGATGCGATCACCTTCCGATGACATTAGCGAACCAAGTGATGTTTGACCTTGCAGAATTGGGTGCGTATGACCCGATAGACGCCATCCTTGCGATGCCATTTGGCGTGCCCACTGTTCAGTGACAACACCATGGAAGCCTTGCGTACTTCCGCGAATAACCAAACGGCGGCCGCCCAAGGTCAGCATTAAGAACTCATCACCGGTATGAGCAGTCAACGCTGCCAAATCGGTCATACTCACTGATACCTTATGAACTAGCGTCTGACTTCCGAACTCCGAGAGACGATCCAGAAGGCCTTCTTGCCTACTGCTCAAACGTCCGTAACCGTGGAAGATCGCAGCAGGCTTGCCCGTAAGCGGGCTTGCGATCGTTAGTCCACCCTTTGGGGCATCAACAGCGACCTTCGTTGCTTTCCTAGCCTTGAGAGCAGACTCGATGAATGCCTTGCCGCTAAAGGAAAATCGAAATGCTGATTGTAACGCGTCGATCGTATTGATGGTACCGGCAATGTAGACGGGGGGAAAAGGTGTCAACGGGTGGGAAAAGGTGTCAAGAACCGAATCAATCGATGCGACATAAACGGTTTCTGACACCTTTACACTTCACAAGTCGAGCTGTGCTCGTCCAGGCCCTACCGGCATGAAGAGAAGAATGTCCTTTCCACTTTCGTATTTTTCCCCATACTGTACCAAGACGCCGAATTCTCTAAGTTCGGCGGCGAATTGTTCCATTTCCGCTTTGGTCAACGGGTTACTTGGAACTCTGTTTCGAAGACTCATCAATGAGTCACGTAGTACACCACTAATTGGGGCTTGGCTAAATCACTCAGTCATAATGGATCTCCAGTGGGGGCCAAACGACTCCTCGGCAAGCACGCGACTTTCTTTGCCAAAGTACTGTTCGATGCGATCGAGATAGAAGGGATGTTCTGTCTCCTTGAAGTAGTCAAGACTCCGGTTTGCGTCCGAGGTCATGTACATCGGGACATTGTGCAAATGATCTGCTTCGATGTAGACCCTATGGAAGTTGCCCTCCCTATATGCTCCTTGCGCGTACGTTAAACCAACTCGGAGAATCTCGCATAAAGCGTTAAAGTAAGGCATTTTGACTCTCTCCAAGTCTTTAGCGGTTACATCGCCAAGATTCCGAATAATGTTGATGTAGCGATCGGCACGCCACTTCATGATCTCATCGTTTTCAGTTTCGACGTGTTTTGCATACTGTTCAATGCCTTCCAAAAACACTCTCGATGGCAATTCGCTATCAAGTCCCGCAAGCATGAACTTTGCTAGTTCGATCTCATACTCGCCCCGTGGCACATCTTTTCTATGTCCCGCACCGCGGATTCCATCGAAAACATCACCAAAAAGCCGAAGCAATTGCTCGCTCATCTCTTTACGATCCTTACTGGAAGAGCCCAAACTCCATCCCGCAATGCTGCTTGAATGCGAGTCAAACCGCCATATACCCGTAGGACTCCATTTGACAACTCAAGTTCGATCGGATGATCAAACTTCCTCCAGTCCCATTTACCCAGGCTTTCCAGTTTCGATGGGACGAACACTTCATGTCCGCCGGGTATGCCACCAAGATTTGCAAGCTTGTTTATATCCATTGCCTGCGCGTCCGGCCATCTCTTCATGGCCTCTGCAAGACCATCGGCATTCTTTCGAATTGCGTCCGCTGCGTTGCCCGTAAGTCCTCTGCGAACGACCTCGCCATCACGGACGGCAAAGGTGTCGGCAAAGGTGTTCAGAAAGGTGTCAGGAACCGAATCAATCGATTCGACGTAAACGGTTCCTGACACCTTTACTTTTTCTCGGGCAAGACGTTATGAGTCTATGAGTTCATTCGCATAACCTTAATCGAACTGTCTGGCTGAACGGTTATTCTTACGTCGTCGCATGCTCGTTCTACAGGAATCCGCACTTTTGCGGGCATTGAAGAATTTGCAAACGCCATCATCTGGTCAAATCTGGTTTGAGAAAACAGGGTGCTATTAACAACTTCGCTGTTTTCTTTCCTGTGTCGGATCACTCTAAAGCCTTCCTCGAATCGCTTAAACTCAATCGACTCTACGGAATCGCGAAGGTAGCTCGATGCGATTCCCACGAGTAACCGCTTGCCATTTAGGACAACACGTTCTTGTTCCGAAAGTTCAATCCTTGATGAAAGTGCGTGGTTTACGGCTTCTTCATACTCCTCGATAAGCTCTCGATTCGACGAATCATACACATATCCGTCGTCCATAAGCCGTTCTCCGCACGTACCACACGACCAAATTGGGCTTCCGTTACCGATTTCAAAACTACCACAAACATCGATGAGTCCAAGAAGTACAAGGTCTCCAAGCCAGCCAGTCGGATCGCCCTCAACAACCGGGATATAGTCAATGCTCCTACAACTTGCACAAGCGTGTTTAATTGTTTTCTGCATCATAGTCTTCCTCCAGCAGCCAAATACTCATCTTGCCAAGCAGCCAAACGTGTAGTCGCAGAATCAATCTCGATCTTCGTCCCACCATTGGCTTTCAACCAATTCAACACATGTTCTTGAGCGTCCATTTCCAATTTCGCGACAAACTTTCGATCTCCACCCATTCGGTTCCAAGCCCTAGCTCTGTCCAATGCGGACTCAGCAGGGCGTGATTTTGCCCATTCAAGAAACTGGTTGTAGTGCTTGAATTCTTCCAGAAACTCCATTCGGGTTGCGTCAGCTCGAAGAAATACCGTCGGATTACCAGCATCGTCTAAGCCGAACTTTGCAAAAGCCGTTTTTGAACTGCGTGCCAAATTGCTCGGTTCGTTCGGAGCCAACTTGTTTCCTTCATACAAGCGACGGCGAGCAGCCGGAGTTCCCCATTCGATCTTGACGGCCGTGTTCTTTGCCGCGACCAACGGTCCAAAATCTGAAACAAGTCTCACGTCGCCGCGAGGTAGCTTGTCAAGAGCGTTTAGTACGCCCTTTGGCGCAAGATCAGCTAATTGTTTACGTCCGTGGATAACATTCGTGGAGTCCTGTACCAATTCGCGAATCTGTGTCAGCCCGCCGCCTGACGTTATTCGGTCGAGTTTCTCAACACGCTTGATCGTAAGAACATCTGTTATCCTTGTCAATTGATGAGCATACTTGGCCAATCCAGGAACACGTGAAAGCCGCGATAGTACCCTGGCCGGCGCCATCGCTGCGCTAACAACACCTCCTGCACCACCTGCCGGGGACGTGATTGCGGAAAAGACAGAAGCTTGTACAGCCTCAAACAAGACCGATCCCGCTACGTAACCGATCTCTTTAGGGCCGATGCCTTTAATCACATCCGCCAAAACTGAAAGAACAAGAACCATTTCCGGGCTCGCCTGATCAATGATTTTCTCTGCACGCGCAGTTACTGTCTTCGTGGAGCCTCTATCAACTAACGAAGTTGTACCCATCCTCAGAGACAGCGGCACTTCCGCACCCAAAATGGAGAGTAACTCTTGGCTCAAAGATAAAATTCCAGGAGTGGCCTTCGGAATAGCCGTGGCCATTTGAGTCGCTGCAACTCCAAACTCGGCTAGTCTTGTCTGGAAGTAGTAAATGTCGAAGCGTTCGTCACCGTGTACGTCGAAGCAATATCCGATGGATCGGTGACAGTCATACGACACTAGTTGCCAAGAGCGCTTACTTGGCTTGCTGAAGCATTATTCTCCGAAAGCCGCCTGACCGATTTGGCTGAGCGCAAGCCAAAGTCCATTTGCATCGAGTTCTATCTGGAATCGATCGTGAATCGTCACGCGCCTTGCTGCTTCGATTGCATATTTCCCCTACCGCGTCACGATGCGATCATCCAAGAAAAAACCTTTGCACCGCATCGGTTCGACGAAAAACTCGTTTCTGGTTCATGATTTTTGTTTGAACTTAGTATTGCACAGGGCGACAAGGCGCGCGAGTTATCATGCCTTCAACTCTAATCCGTCAATGAACTCCCTAAGGGTGCCGTCTAACTCGAAAATGCCAAAATCGAAATCGTAATAATAGATTTTACCCTCATTGTTAGTGCTGCAACCGATAGCAACAACGTTTCCCCCGAGAATTCCTAAGAACGGAAACACACCAAACTCTGCCAAGTAAGGCTCAAAACGTTCGCTGATCGAATCTAACTCTTCTAGTGGAAAAACTTCGTCAATAACGAGTACATCATCGGGGATTTCACTGGCAAGATGAGCATATCTCGAAACCTTGATCTGTTTTAAAAGAACATCCTTCCTGTTGGAATGGTGCAGGACGGAGCTAATCAAAGACATTGCTAGTTGTTTGTTCATTGTGTTTGTCATAGTTCGGGCGGAGATGGGAAGTCTAATGGATTGTTGGGATTGGCGATATTGTGTTGAATTACAGCACGTCCACCAGTATGTCCCACTCCACCATTTCGTACGGAGTGAACGCTTCTTGGAACCAACATCATTGATTTGCCGTCCTGGTGATGATGCCACACAAATTTCGCGGCGTCGTAGCTGTCCATCCCAGCAACTTTCATTGCTGCTGTAATGTCATCCGACATTTTCCCCGACAGGCCATTCACTCGCACTGTCTTAACTGAATATGGAGTGAAGTCAGGAAAGCCAAATGCATCGAATCGAACTGGCCCGCCCAAAGTCTGACGAGTGACGCCCGCCAAATCAGAATTGATGATCTTGCGACCGTTTACACTTTTCGCGGCGTTTGCTTGTAATCGTTTGATAATTAATTTATCAAGATCTTGCAAGTGTCGAGCAAGATTCTCATTTGTAATCGCGCGTTTTTCCAACTTATCTACTAGGAATTTTCTAGCAGTGTCGGCTGCGGACGAAAAGTCATTAGTTTCAGACCAAGTCTTAATGAACAGTTGCTCTGCTTCTCTACAGGCTGCGCCAACGTTGTGAACCCAAACGCCAGCTTCACCCACAAAGTACGTGTGATCATCAGTTACTGAGAAGTTGTAGGTGGTAAAGTTTTCACCTTCTTCAGCCTCCTTGATCTCGATCGATTCAATTTGAGCCGCTTGGTGATCTACTGACACCAAGGAATCGCCGACTTCAAGTTCTTTAGCTGCAACGAATTTTCCACGATTGGACACGTAGAATGGGTGCTCACCGGTGCACGCCAATGACTCACTGGCCGATGTGTTTCGGTATCGAACCGTGTACAGCTTAGTTGGATTCGTGACAAACAGCTTGGTTACAGCTTTGAACCGATTCTCAGAGCTTGGTTCGTACTCATCCCTGCTCAGTACTTCATCACCGATGGCGACATCTTCAATGTTCTTCAATCCGAAGCGAGTATGAACCTTCGTGCCAGCGACAAAACATAATCGATAATTGAATCCCATGAACTGGACCGCACGAGACAATGTAAGGACTGCGGTATCCAAAGCTCCATACAACTGATTGACTGCGGGAAGTCCCAACACCTTTTCAAGTCGAGCGGCCAGTTTTGCCCGAATTGCACCAGTTGCGCCTTGCTTTAACGCGTATACGAGAGCGGCGTCTGAAACGACTTCCCATAGAATTACGCCCGCGATACGTCCTGATAAAGCAGCTACCTTCTCTGCGGGCAGATTCTTGAACTGCTCATACTTCTCTACCACCTCGAGGACTAACTTCATTGAAACGCCGCTAAGCGTGTCCAACAGAAATTGAGTTTCATCCGAAATGCCCCTTTGCCAGAAGCTAATCGAATTTTGGACTAACATGCTATTCATATCACCGCGTAGCAGTGCCCTGTAGCCACGTAAATCGTCGTACTCTAAAAGTTCTTTAAGACGATTCAAATCACGGAGAACTATTTCAAGGCTACGGGATATATTGGCAATGCTTTCTCGATTCTCCTCGATAAAGCTCGAAACAGCTTTGCCCGTTTCCAAACCCATTCTGGCCATCTCTTGTGATGCAGCAAGTGGATTCAGGTATTTGACCACTGTCATACTTCCTGAAACAACACCTTTTCCTATCGCATAAATGTTTGTCGCGTCTCCAACTATCCCATCGACAAAGAAGCCATATGCGGTGTTTTTCAAAAAGGTAGTAGTTAAACCGATCGAAGTAGTTTGCTGAGCGTCCGCAAGAGGATTTGGATTCCCCAATACGATATTTGATCTCTGATTTAATTTGGTCTTGTCGATAACGATAATTGCTATGTCCAACGACGTTTTATGATTCGGAACTTGAACCGTAAGTCCTCGGGCAGACAGAGGCAAAGATTCTGGCATGGGCTCGACGTCGGATATGTTGGACAAAGAATTTCCACTCAAAGAGTCAGTCGAACTAAGCACCGCGGAATGATCAACTGGATTGATGTCTGGTCTATCGTTGACCGGTGCGCGCGAAATGCTTCCCAACAGGCTGAATAGCTCGCCAACTCTAGAAGACATGAATGAAAGAATCTTGCCTATCTCTCGTGCACTACTGTTAAATCCGTTGGTGATCGGCGCTGAGCTGAAGTTACCAGCATCGGACGCTTGGTTCGGAATACTGGGGTCAGTCAGCTCGAACAGCTCATAATCCATGTAATAGCCAGCATGGATGTCGTAGCTCCACTGGATGTTGTCAGCGGTTGCTTTCAAGTCGAAGAAACCGCTGGGCAGAGCTAGCTCGGTAAGCTGAGCAAGGGATACATCCGATGGGGCTGGGGAATTGATGCCATAGTCCCAGATGCCCGTGTTGTAATAGCCATAACCGTACAAGAGATTGTTGTAGTACAAGCCGTTTCCGAAATGCCCCCACGCTCCCCAGTTCCAAGACAAGTACATGGTAGAGGCCGTCGGATTGGGTAGCGCTGAGATCTGCGAATGGAAATCCGCTAGCGAAGCGTTCGTCACCGTGTAGACCGAAGCAATACCCGATGGATCGGTGACATAAGGCAAATCGGACTTGTAGCTACCATGGTTGACTTGCTGGTCGATGAGTTGCGCTTGGGCATGAACCGAATTGTGGGTAGACTGAGCTAGCGACGAGTTGTGGCTAGCAGAGCTATTGACGTGCGAAATCTTCGAAGCGGCATCTTCATTGGTATGTAAAATTTCCCAAGCGGCGTGGGAGATTGCCTTGTCGATGTCCAGTGTCTTCCGAGCATTGCTGGTTGCCGTCACCAAGTCCGCTTGGGCTTCGTACTGCAAGGCATCGTACAGTGCCCACGGTGAAGGTGAGGACGAATGAAGGCTGGCTGCTGCGGTTGCGAAACTATCCGCTTCGTATTGCTTGAAGAAAGCGTCGATGTTGGCCCAGTCGGTGATTGACTGCGCATAAGCGTTGGATTCAGTATTCCAGTAGGTTTGCTCGGCTGTGGTCTTGTAGTTGGCTAACGCAGCTTCTGCAGAAATACGATTGAGAGTTGCAGACCGGTTGGTGGTCCCATCAGAGCGTAGTCGAGTGGCCTGCTGTGTCCCTTCAGCCTGATACCAGGAACTCTCAGCCGCATTCGTTGCGTCTTTCAGGTCGTTTGCGGCCGTTTGAAGGCTGGTGGTTCGTTGGGAAGAACTCTTATTGTCGACGTAGGTCTTTTCAGCCGCAGCGACTGCTTTGTCGTGAGCATTCTGGGCGGCGGCAATCGCGTCTGCGTAGATCTTGCCAGGATTGCCCAAGCTTTGGAAGTAGCTGTCCGTCGACGCTGCTAGATGAAACGTCTGATTGTAGGCACCATTGGCGATTGCAATGGAGTATTGTTCTTGACGGTTAGCGATCTCATGTTCGCGAGCTACGTAGGCGACCATCAAGGTGTTGGTATAGGCCGTTTCGGCTGCGTTACGATAGTTTGCTAATGCAATATATTCACTTGATGCCGATTGCCACCAAGTTTTCCGTGCTTGAGCCGCCTGCACCAGATACTGAGACCAAGGAAGGTTCAGATCATCATGGATAGATTGATGAGCGGCGACACGGGCATTCTCCTGTGCGTTCCAGAAAGTAACATCGGCAGTGGCCAGCGAGGATCGCTGGCTATTGCGTGCGATGGTCTCATTAACCCAAAAAGTGCTTTCCGCGTTGGCGATATTTGTATCACGAGACTTGGCAGAAGCGGCCACCGCGACAGCTTGAGATTTGATGGCTAAAGCGAGTTCTTGTTGATAAGTTCTATTGGCCGTCGCGTTGGCCAACGTGTAAGCCACACGGTTGGTAGACTCAGCCTCTTCCCAAGCCTTACGTGCATCCGCGATGGCTACGGTACGATCGTGAGCGCCTTCAGCAAGCCCGTTGTCACGATCCTTTACCTTCTGCTGCAGCGTCGAGGAACTGGTTTCGCCATAGGTTCCTAACTGGTACGCCAACTGGACCTCGGCGTGTTTAACGGCGTTCGCTTTCTCGGCTCCCGAAGTACCAATTTCGTAAGCCTTTTTGTTCTCGGCCGCATTTAACCGACGATCATTTTCGCTGACCAGCAGCGCAGTACCACGATTGGTTTCTTTCGTAGAAGTTGTAGTTGCCAAGTCTCTGGCTTGATCGGCCGCAACTTTTTGATGAGTTTCGATTTGTAATGCCGTGGCGTTGTTGCGAACCTGCCGCGCAAGCTCTACATTGTAAGCCAACCAGCCATCGGCTGTTGCCTTTTGCGTTGCGTAAACGACGTAAGCAGTGCTTATATCATCAAGCCAATCCGCCTTGGAAGAATAATAGGCCGTATCAAAGCTAGTGTTGGCGTTGGAAAGACTAACCAACGCTTGCTGTTTGTGATAAAGAATCTCGGCGGTCGCGACGAGACCGGCACGGTTAACCAAAGCGCTTTGTTCGAGATTGACCCGATTGACCATTGCGGCTGATTCACCGACCACTTGCAATCGATTGGCAGATGCCAAATCATAAGTCAGTTGGTATAGGACGGAAAAGGTGTTAGGAACCGAATCAAATTCGACATAAACGGTTCCTGACACCTTTACACTGTTACACCTATTTTTACTTGAATCTATTTTTGGACAGGGCGTGGCGCCTATCTGCTGCGTTCGTTTACTTTTCCCTCCAACAAATTATGCAGTTCGCACAATCTTGCTAAGTGGCCATCATAAAGCTCAGGATTAGGCGAATCTTCTTTTTTCATCGCCTGCACCTCTAACCAATAGAGATCGAACGCCCTTGCAAAGGCGGTTATCATGTCTTCAGAAAAATTTTCTTTCATATCTATAAAATACAACTTGGAATCTACGGCTAGCTTCAATTCACTTTTAACTCGTTCTTCAGGTTCCGTCTTTCCAAGTTTACTGAGTACCCCTTGAGCCATCGCACAAAAACCGCCCCCCGATACATCCCAATCGCTATTTGATAAAATAATTGTTCCAGCCATCTACATTCCTTATAGCCCTAAGTTTCCGCGAAGATCAATGATTCGACGGCGTTCAATGTCACTCAAGCCGTTGATAAGGTTTTTCAATTGCGATAGTTGAAAACTGTTGAGACCCGAAGAATCCACAACAGCAATATCGTTCTTGACTCCGTCTACGTGTCGTTTTAGGGAGCGAAGCAAATTCCCATTGTTTAGCTGCTGTTCAAAGTATGTGGGATTTGTCGTCCAGTGATCGTAAGACCGCCCCCAGCGATCCAATCTGCCGCATCAGACGGGTCGCGAGTAAGTCTTCGGCCAAGCAGCATGGAAAAGGTGTCAGGAACCGAATCAATCGATTCGACATAAACGGTTCCTGACACCTTTACTTCACTGACGGAGCAGAATGTCCATTCAAAAGCATCTGAACTGCATCTCTCTTAAATTCTCTGTGAACTGTCTTCGTACATTTGACGTCTGCTTCGCGCTCTTTGCGCTCATCCTGAAGGTCTCCTTGACCGTTCATTCTAAGCCCTGAGTGCGCCCAGAAAACCGGTACCACCTCTGAGTTGCTACGTCAGGATATCTTGGACAACATTTCCATGAACGTCCGTCAGACGATAGTCGCGGCCTTGAAAGCGGAACGTAAGTCGCTTATGGTCGAACCCTAACAGATGCAAGATGGTGGCATGTAGGTCGTGAACATGAACCGGTTGCTCGGTCACATTAAAGCCCAACTCGTCGGTCGCACCATATGTCAAGCCTGGCTTAACACCGCCTCCCGCCATCCAAATCGTAAAGGAGTTGGGATGATGGTCACGCCCATCATTTCCACCTTGCACCATGGGTGTTCTTCCAAACTCACCGCCCCAAATAACCAGCGTGTCATCCAGCATCCCTTGTTGTTTCAGGTCCTGTACCAAAGCCGCGCACGCTTGATCAGTCTCTTCGCAGTTGCTCTTTATGTCTTTGGTCAAACCGCCGTGTTGATCCCAGGACTCGTGAAACAACTGGACAAAGCGAACCCCTTGCTGGACAAGTCGCCTTGCCAACAGGCAGTTGTTGGCAAACGAACTTGCACCGGGCTTAGCACCATACATGTCTAGAATTTGCTGAGGCTCATTGTCAATCGCCATCACCTGCGGCGCGCTAGCTTGCATGCGAAACGCCATTTCGTACGATTCGATACGAGTCGCAATCTCAGGATCTCCCACAACATCCAAGCGGCTTTTATTCATTTGATTCACAGCATCTAAAGTTTGACGCTGCATCAAAGTATCGATGCCTTGGGGATTCGACAAATACAAAACCGGATCGCCTGAGCTTCGGAATTCAACGCCCGAGTGAACTGTCGGTAAGAAGCCACTACTCCAATTGCCAGAGCCAGCGCTAGGCCCTTTCTTTCCACTGTTCAATACAATGTAAGCTGGCAGGTCTTTCGACTCGCTGCCCAATCCATAGGTAACCCAGGCTCCCATGCTTGGACGGCCGAACTGCTGCGAACCAGTACTCATCATCAACTGTGCGGGAGCGTGATTGAAAGCATCGGTTTTCATCGACCGCACAATACAGATATCATCAACTACCTTTGCAAGGTGTGGCAACAGCTCGGAAATCTCTGCTGCTGATTCTCCATGTTTAGCAAACTTATACTTTGGCCCCAATAGTTTGGAGTTCGGATTGATGAAAGCAGCTCGATAGCCTTGCAGGAGGTCTGCTGGGGGAAGTGTGCCATCCAGTTTAGCCAACGTCGGCTTGTAGTCGAACATTTCGAATTGGCTTGGTCCGCCTCCCATAAACAACAAGATCACATTCTTGGCCTTGGCGGGCAGAGGAGGAGTCTTCGCAGCCAACGGGTCTAGGGCCGGCTCGGCAGCCGTCGCTTGCTCCGCCGCCATGGTTGCCAGCGCGAGGTGCCCTAGGCCAAAGCCACATTGCTGCACAAACCATCGTCGATTGATCGGAGTCATGGGAATATTTGTTCTTTCAATAACTTAAAACTCAGTTGAACCCAAGCCAGCGACTGCTGTCTTACTCTCTGCAAATCGTCTCGTCCAAATTCAAAATCGCACGGCATGCAACGATCCATGGAGCAATGGTTTTGCTGCTTAGTCCAGTAAGTTGCAAGCACTGCGCATCATCTAAACCAACCAGGTCCTCTGCTGGAAACTCGCCTGCCTGAATCCTTGTTCGTTGTTGATCGAGTAGGTTTTTTAAAATGAGCAGCTCATGCGGCTCTAAGGATCTAGCCGTGCACAGGCGAAATGCATACTGCAGTCGCTGCTCATCTTCGCCATCACAATCACGTAGCACGCGAGTAGCCATCGCACGAGCAAATTCAAGGAACTGAGTTTCATTCAGCATGACCAGCGCTTGCAATGGTGTATTGCTGCGTTCACGCCGCACGCAGGCTGAATCACCTTTGGGTGCGTCAAAGACTTGAAAAGTGGGATAGAGTACGGATCGATAGCGATGGACATAGATGCTACGGCGATATTGCGACGGATCATTCTTCCAGTCCCAAATCTTGGGGCCATAGCTCGCCGGTGGCTCAAACAGGAACGCGGGTGCCGGCGGATACACGCTTGGGCCGCCGATGTCGCGATTCATCAAACCGCTGGCTGTTAAAGCAATGTCACGTACCACCTCCGCATCGACGCGAAATCGCGGGCCTCTGGCTAACCAGATATTGCTTGGATCAAGCTCGGCCAGCTCCTCCGAAATGACTGAGCTTTGCCGATAGGTTTGCGACATCACGATCAGCTTGTGAATATGCTTCAAACTCCAATTGCTGTCCATCAGTTCCACCGCTAGCCAGTCCAATAAAGCAGGATGGGAGGGTGGAGGAGATTGGAAGCCGAAATCTTCAGGCGTGGTCACTAGTCCACGGCCAAAATAAGTTTGCCAGATACGATTTACGACGACGCGGGCCGTGGTCGGTGATTGCCGGTCAACCAACCACTTGGCAAAACGCAAACGCTCTGGCTCTTGTGAGACCGGTATTTGATGCAGAAACGCTGTCGCGCCGGGCCGGACCTCTGGCCCCTGACTTAGGAAGTCGCCTCTCAGCATTACAAAGGTGTTGCGAGGCGTCTCCAACTGAGCGACAGCCAACTGGCTATACGGTTCGGGGTAATCATTCCAAAGTTTTTCAATCGCCGCGTGTACGCTCTGGAAACGTTCCTGCTGACTTATCCAGTAGTGCAACAATATTCGATCTTTGTGACTATCGATCAGAACCGAACGATATGCATTTTCTACTCGGCTAGGTATCTGTGGCTTGGCTTCTGCATCGTCCGCTGTCACCGAAAGTCGGTAACAACCAATTAAGTAGTTTTGATTGTCGTCCGAATTCCAGCCACCGTGATTCATCTGCAACGAGCATGTCAGCCTAATCCCGCCTCCAATTTCCAAGGGAACTTCAGGAATAAAGACGGCATGGCAATCTTCATTGCGGCGTCCAGGGCCAAGGTCCGTGGTCCAAGCTGTTTTGCCATTGCCGTCGATTGCATAGTCTATGGGGCCAGTGACGCGATCATCGCTGGCCGTGTCCTTCTTTCGAAAACACGGTTGCAAAGTACGCTCAGGAGCCGCCACGTCGGAATAAGCTCGCACAAATTTGATCTGCGTGACCTTGCCGGGCTCATCAAGCGGCGTGACAGACGCTGTAAATTCCGTCAAAGCTCCCGTGCCATAGATCGATCGGCCAGGACCTCCGTGCGGTAACTGCGGGTGTTTCAGTGCGTCCAAGCGAATCGCGGTGATACGATCGCCTGGTAACGTGCCAGACTTGATTTCAAAAGGCAGACTGACTGTGGTTTGCGTAGGAGCGTAGCTTTCACTAAGCACAGCGCCGTCTTCCAGCAAACGAAACTTTTGACCATCAAAGGGTAAATCTGTCGGGGTAATTGTTGTCCATGTCGGCAATTTAGCCATTTTATCACGGTACCAAGCCGAAGCTTCTGTCTGCCAATCCGGATAGGACGCTTTTAAATCCCCAGCGATCTTTTGAAACTGTTCGTCAATAGTTGCGATCTGCTGGAGTTGTGCGGGCGTATGCACCGTCACTATGGCTTCGTGAAAATCATTCAGTGCGGCGAACATCTGATAGTATTCGGTGTGCGTCAGCGGATCGTATTTGTGGGTGTGGCACTGAGCGCACTGTGTTGTAATACCGAGGATCGATTTTCCAATAGCATCCACGCGATCAAACATTCCTTCCACACGGAACTGCTCTGGGTCTGCCCCACCCTCTTCATTCACCATCGAATTGCGTAAAAATCCAGTCGCGATGGTATCGGATTGAGAAGCGTTTGGCAGTAAATCTCCAGCAATTTGTTTGATGATAAACTGGTCGTAGGGCATGTCTTGATTCAGCGCATCAATTACCCAATCACGGTAAAACCAGACGTCTCTCGGTTTGTCTTTCTCGTAACCATCGCTATCGGCATATCGAGCGGCATCCAACCACCAGCGTCCCCATCGTTCGCCATAGTGCGGCGATTTCAACAATCGATCCACAGCTTCGGCATAGGCATTCTCCGAGGTGTCAGCAAGGTAATCGTCGATCTCCCGTGGCGAAGGTGGCAAGCCTAGGATATCCAAATAGATTCTTCGCAACTGAGTCACTTTGGTTGCGGCTGGCGAGGGAGCTAATCCCTGTTTCACCATCGCTTGCAAGACAAAAGCATCAATGGCTGAGTTCTTCCAGGCGGCTAACCCCGGTGCAACGTCGTGTTCTGGAACTTCTGGTCGCTGCGGGGGCTCAAATGCCCAGTGTCCGCTGTAGGGCGAACCTGCAGCCAACCATTTCTCAATTAAAGCCAACTGCGCAGGTTGCAATTGTTTCTCACTGCCTGCGGGGGGCATCTTCAAATCCGGGTCGTCCGAAGTAATGCGTTCCCATAGTAGACTTGATTTCCAATCTTCTTCACGGATAGCTCCCGCGGCCACCGCATCGTCACGGCGATCTAACCGCAATTCCGCCTCACGCGAGCTTTCATCGGGACCATGGCATAAAAAACAGTTGTCGCTCAAAATGGGGCGTATGTCGCGACTGAAATCAATCGTAGACTCTTCGCCTAAGCCGCTGTTTGCCGCGAAGGACATCAACGGAAAAACAGCAACGATGAGAAAAACTCGATAGCTGAACATAAGACACTCAAGAACGCGGTGGGAAGGCAGGAAGCATTATTATAACCTGCCCACGTTCCTCGTACTACCAAGCCCACGCTAAACGTTCCAAATCAGTCGGCGGCTTGGCGCAAATGCCGTTCTCGAAACTCGCTTAGAAAATCGAGGAATCGATTTTGTTCAAGGGCTTGGCGGGCAGCTTTCATCAACGTCTGGTAATACGTGATGTTATGCAGCGACAAAAGAATAGGGCCCAGCATCTCTTTGGTTTGAAACAGATGCCGCAGGTAAGCTCTGCTGTACTTGCAAGCAACGCACGGGCATGATTCGTCCAGCGGTCGCGGATCGTCTTGGTATTTGGCGTTTCGGATTTTGACTTGTCCGTGCGACGTAAAAGCCATTGCATTGCGACCATTGCGAGTTGGCATCACGCAGTCAAACATGTCGACCCCCAGCGCGATCGCTTCCAACATGTCATGTGGCGTGCCGACGCCCATCAAATAACGAGGCTTATCTGTCGGTAAGGCGGGGCAAGTCGTGCCAAGGATGCGCAGCATCTCTTCTTGCGGTTCACCTACACTGAGACCGCCAATCGCATAACCATCAAAACCGATCTGAATGAGATGTTCCGCGGACCAAACCCGCATCTGGCTGTCGAGTCCGCCTTGCACAATGCCGAACAAACATTGATCAGTCCGCTTCGATGCCGTCTTACAACGTTCAGCCCATCGGATACTGCGTTGGCATGCATCCCAAATGACCGCTGGCTCATTAGGTAACGCCACCACATGATCTAGGATCATTGCAATATCGCTGCCGAGATTTTCCTGAATCGCGATCGCGGTTTCAGGAGCTAATCGCACCATGCTTCCGTCAATATGGGATTTGAAGATCGCTTCCTGCTCGGTAACCTTCGTAATGTCGTTCAGGGAAAAGATTTGGAAGCCACCTGAATCGGTCAAGATCGGGCGTGACCACCGCATGAATTGATGCAGTCCACCCAAGGCCGCGATACGTTCCGAGGTTGGACGCAAATGCAAATGGTAAGTATTGCCCAGTAGGATTTCCGCTCCTGTCTGCTTAATCTGCTCGGGCAGCAACCCTTTGACGGTGGCTTGTGTGCCCACTGGCATGAAGGCTGGTGTATTGACGACTCCATGCGTCAACGTCAGCGCCCCTCTGCGTGCAGCGGTTGCGGTGTCCTGGCACTGGATTTGGAAGTTGTTGGACATCATGGCAATAAAAAACGGCGAGGAAGCTTTGCGTTTCCATCGCCGTCATTTTGTTTTCGTTTTTAATACACGGATCAGTCACCACGCAACTTCAGGCCAAGGCCGGTCAGCTTCTCACGAACTTCATTTAGACTGGTCACGCCAAAGTTCTTGCATTCGAGCAAATCATCGCCCGTCTTGCGAACGAGTTCACCGATGCTGGACAACTGCAAACGAACCATACACTTGCGAGCTCGCACCGAAAGGTTCAAATCCGAAATTGGTCGTTCTAGAAGAGCCTGTTGGTCTTCGGTCAGACCGGAGATATCCAATGGTGGTTCTGTTTCTCGCTTATCGTTGGCAAACTGACCCAAAGACAATCCGCGACTGGTCAACATATCGCGAATTTCAACCAAGGACGTTTCACCAAAGTTTTTGCTGGAAAGCAACATCTGCTCGGTGGTTCGAGTCAGGTCACCCAGCGTACGAATTCCCATCTTCTGCAAGCAGTTGCGGGCACGTACCGACAATTCAAAATCACTTACTGGAGTATTCAACAGTTGGCTTAAACGTTCGTTACGCTTAGCCATATCTTCATCGAACAGCACGTTACCGCCTGCAGCGGCATCCTTGGCGTAAAGTTTGGCTCGTGCATGATCTGGTTCGACTTCCAGAACACGACGGTAGCAAGCCGCAGCTTTGTTGTACTCGTTGCGATCCTCGTAAATCGTTCCAAGGTTAATCAATGTGCCGACATGAGCGGGCATGACCGACGCTGAACGTTGGTAAAGATCGAACGCTTCTTCATCTAATCCGATACGGTCATACATCAATGCCAAACCGAATAAAGCACCGGCGTGTCGTGCATTGACCTGAATTGCGCGTTGAAACAACTTCATCACTTCATCGCGATTTCCACCCGTCGCCGCGACGGTAGCTCCGCGCTGATACAGATACTCAGCGGTTTGTTCTACGGGGCCAAAAATATTGTCCAGCAACCGCATAGCAGTTTCCAAATCACCTTGATACCGTTTGGCCTCTGCAATGGCGATATTGCAAACTTCCGGAGTGTAGCCCGATTTCTCGGCCGCTTCGAAATAGCTGATCGCCTTATCCAGTTCGCCGCGCTGCAGATACACTTTGCCGAGATAATACTGTGCAAGTGCTCCGCCATCGCCTTGTTTCAGCGACGATTCCGCTTCCGAGAACTTCCCGACCAGCACTTGGCACACGCCCAGTCGTGTCAGTGTTGCCGGTGAAGGATTTTCGTTAGCCTGTAATTCATTGACGGCATCTCGCAACAAGGCGAATTGCGTCATATCGTCAGCTATGGCGTTCGCAATCCGTTCAACATCTTGCGGTCCAAAGCTTTGGTTCGAAAGTACAATTTCACGTAAGTCGATACCCATATCGGCGTGAGCCATAACCATTCGCTAATCCCCAAAATACCAGCGATTTGTTGCGCAAAAATGCGATCAAAAAAGGAAAGAGCCAGCAGTGGGAGTCGAACCCACAACCCCCGCATTACGAATGCGGTGCTCTGCCAATTGAAGCTATGCTGGCTGCAAACTATTTGCAGTGTAGGCATGAAAATTGCCACAAGCTGAGAAAAGATAACTTCTCGGTGGCATTTTCGTCAAGGGGTTTGCTGGCTACCGAGGGGTTCAAAAGTTGTCCTAAATAGGTTAAGACAACGGCTTTGGTCGTCTCAACCGCTAAATTCCTACCAGACCGTCTTTATGCTCAGCCCCACTCCAATCGATCCTAGCCAGCGATCCTGGAGGTCTGAGCTTCGGCAAGCGATCCGACAACCGCGGGTTCTGGGCGAATTTTTGCGGTTGCCCGAGGCGATGATTGTACAAGCGGAATCGCTGGCCGATAAAGGCTTCCCTTTCCTTGTTCCCTGGCATTTTGCTCGTCGAATGCAGCCGGGCAACATTCTCGACCCGCTACTGCTGCAGGTATGGCCCGGCGAGTTCCGCTCCCAATCGCCGAACTTGCAGGCCGATTCCGCTTCGCTTCGCGAGGATTATTCACCCGACCCAGTAGGTGATCAAGATGCCGTAGTGGCCAATGGTTTACTACATAAGTACCGCGGGCGCGTACTGCTGGTTACGACAGGCGCATGTGCCGTCCATTGTCGTTACTGTTTCCGACAAAATTTTGATTATGGCGAAGTCCCCCATCGTTTGGAGGACTGGCAGCCTGCACTGGACTATATCAGCACGGACGCTTCGATCCACGAAGTCATCTTGTCCGGCGGCGACCCATTGTCGATTGTCGACTCGGTTTTGAGCAGATTGATTGAATCGCTTGAATCGATCTCGCACGTCAAGCGGCTCCGTATTCACACGCGTCTACCTATCGTTCTACCTTCCCGAATCGACGACGAATTCGAAGCTTGGTTTTCCTCCAACCGCTTTTCCCGTTGGCTAGTGGTGCATTCCAACCACGCACGCGAGTTGGATTCGGATGTACAGGAGGCAGTGCTACGTCTACGATCGATGAATTGCACGGTTTTGAATCAAAGTGTGTTGCTGCGAGGAATTAACGATACCGTCCAAGCTCAACAAGAGCTTTGTGAGCAACTGATCGACATGGGTATTCTCCCTTACTATATGCACCAGTTGGACCAAGTTACAGGGGCTCAGCGGTTTGAAGTTAGCGAGTCTACCGGCTTGCAAATTATCGATGAATTACGAAAACGCCTGCCGGGTTTTGCAGTCCCCAAATACGTTCGCGAAATTGCCGGCCAGCCCCACAAGACACCGGTGGAATAGCGGTTGGTCTTATCCATTCGAGCAAATTATCTGCTAATGAACTCGATTCGAGCGAATGGCTTGCTTCAAATTCCACCATGCTTCAATTTTTTGAATACTTGTTTTGCCCGCTTAGGTTTCTTGACCTAGTTTTGAGATGCGGTTGATACGGACTTTAGTCTCTCCGCTCCTGCAAAGTCTTTTCGAGGTCACAATGAAGCACAGCATTGCTATGGTCTTAAATCTCTTGCTGGCTATTTCTGCCAGGGCTGTTGAATCGCCCATTGTTCGTGTGGAGGAAAAGTGGGAACTGACTATCAATGCTCCCGACGAACAAATTGATGCACCGCAAATCACTACTTGTATGATGCCGTTTGGAGAGTACAGCGACGTACTTTTGCAATTGGATATCAATCATGCAACAGCGCCAAGCTTCTCACCCGGCGGCCTGCAAGTTCGATACGCGTATAACGACGAAGATGTCGAACAGTATCGAATTCTTCCTGGTGAAAAGCTGAAGTATGCCAGCGAAACGATCCAATGGACACAGGTCGTTCAAAAGTTATCGGGAGGTTTTGCATTCGGAATTGTACAAGGCGATAGTCAGACGTGGGGCAGCTTTGGGGGCAACGAAACGTACGTGCCTGTCAGTATCGAGGAATACAGCGATCTCAGCTTGTATGATCACCTCGTTTCGATCGAAAACTCGCAGGTCACGTTTGCGGGAAACCGTGTTGCTTCTTTGACGTTGAAGTCCGTTCGCCTGACACGTGCTGATGGGCAAGTTTCGGATGCTGACGTGAATATAAACATCAATGCGAATTAATGCCGAGTGCAATGGGAGAAACAATCATGACTAGTTGCCGCATATTGCAAAACCAGCAGTTGAAACACCATCAAGTCGCTTGGACTTTTGCCAGCTTGCGCCGAAGACGAGGAGCTGCATTGATCCTTGCTTCCATCTTGATGTTCAGTCTGTTTGGTTTCTTGGCCTTCAGTATCGACACAGGATATTTGGCGGGCGCGCGTGCTGAAATGCGTCGCACTGCCGATGCGGCAGCCCTTGCTGGCGGTTGGGAAATCTACGACCAACTGGATGCAGGCAATGAACTTTCCGGTCATATGGATGCTGTGTACGCTGCGGCAAGTGCCATGGCGGCTCAGAATGTCGTCTGCAACGCGTCGCCTTTCGTCGATCCGGCGATTGGCAGCGATGACATCCAAGTGGGATATTTGAGTCATCCGTCTTCGAAAGCGATCAGTAGTGACAGTTCGCTGCCTTACTTTGCAGTTCGAGTGGAAGTGGCGCGCACTCTGACAAAGAACGGCGAAATACCATTTTTCTTCGGCAGGATCTTTGGCAACAGTGGTCGCCCCATGACGACTTCCGCAACGGCTGTGATGGCCAAGCAGATCAGCGGATTTGAACTTCCAGATGGGAGCAGCCAAGCCCTAGAACTACTGCCATTCGCTCTGGACCAAGACACTTGGATTGACATGAAGAACGGTATAAATGTCGCTGACGAATATACCTATGACCAAGAAACGGGACGCATCCTCAATGTTCCCGATGGAATTCTAGAAGTCAATCTTTACCCGCAAGGGACCGGTTCACCAGGCAACCGAGGGACTGTCGACATTGGGGGCAGCAACAATAGTACAAACGATATTGCGAGGCAGATTATCCACGGCATCTCGGCAGCGGATCTAGCTGCTTTGGGCAAGCCGCTCGTCTTGCAGGATGGTTCCATGACACTCAACGGTGATACCGGTATCAGTGCAGGAGTTAAGGATGAATTAGCGAGCATCATCGGGCAAAAGAGAATCATCCCTATCTTCTCTACCGTGTCAGGCAACGGAAACAACGCTACCTACACCATTTCGAAATGGGTCGGTGTGCGTATCTTGGAAGTCAAGCTGACAGGGAAAATGTCAGGCAAGAAACTCATCGTCCAACCTGCTCCGATTGTGACGCAGCATGGCATCCCAACAACTGACAATAGTGAATTTAGCGATTTCGTGCTAACCCCCGTCCATCTTGCTCAATAAATACATGAAGTGAGACCCATGAATTCATCTGACATTCTTAACTCCAAGCACAAAGCACGTTGTATGACTCTCCGTTCGCAAGGTCGTATTATGAAATCCATGAATCGAAACAGGAATCAGGTTGTACGAAAATTAACTCAAGGCCGTCTAGGAGCAGCGGTCGTTGAATTCGCAGTGGTCTCGCCCCTGATGATCATGATGACCGTCGGCATGATGGAAGTGGGCCGGTTGGTCATGGTGAAGCAGATTATCGTCAACGCTAGCAGGGAAGGAGCAAGGCAGGCCTCTTTACCTGGAAGCAGCAATTTGGCAATTACGTCGACACTCGTCCAACAACTTAAGGATGCCTCGGTTCCCGGGGCAATGGTCAGCATAACACCAGCAGACCTGACGAAAGCATCTGCGGGAACGCCAGTAACAGTTGAAATCAAAGTTCCTGCGCAAGCCATCAGTTGGCTGCCGAAACCGATGTTCAGCTTGAATAAAGACATTGAGGCGGTCACGACAATGCGCAAAGAAAGTCTTTAGTTCGTTAAAGGATAAGCTGCTTCGAAGCGAACTTTCTCTTCCTCATTGGACTTAAATTCACCCATCACTTCGGCCATGAGGTCCGAAGTGGCAGTCATTTGCGTCTCCACTTCTCTCAGCGTTTCTTCCAGGGCGAGCTTCTCTTGTTCCATGGCGGCTTTACTCGCAAGCAAGGCGTCGATCTGCTTTTGCAATTCTGCCATTTGAGAGTTCTTTGCATCCATAGCTTGCTGTTGTTGATTTCGAGTCGCTTCCAATGTGGACTGTGTCAACTTCAGTTCCCCAACCTTCGATTCTAGTGTTGCTGACTGTTGAACCAACGCATTTCTTTCCGCGTCGATGCGCACAACCTGGCTTGTAAGTCGCTCTAGCTTGGATTGCGTAGTCACCAGTGTAGCTTCATTCGCGTTGAGTTTTTCAGCCGCCGCGTCACGCATTGCAATCTTCTCGTTGAGCGATTGCGTAATCGCTTGCAGTGCAGCATCCCACTCTGAACGTTTTTGATTTAAAGCGTCTTTCTCAGACTTGTGTACCGCCAAAGCACTTCTTTCAGTCAGCAGCGAGCCTCGCATTCCTTCTACCTGGGCTTCGAGTTGTTCTATCTCCTTGTGCTTTTCCGCCACCTGCATAGAAGCTGAATCCAATCCAGTAGCGATCTGCGAAATCTGCGAAGTCAATTCCGCCGCTATGGCCGATGCGTCTTCAGCGGTGGATTCCTGCGCTGTTGCATTTTCGTCCACCGGTGCGACTTGCACGGCGGCTAACTGGTTCTGCAACGCTTGATGCTGCGCTTTGATGACTGCAAGCTTATCGCTCAACTCTAAATGTTCATTGTGCTTGGCTTCAATGGTTAGGACACTCTGTGCGATTTGCTGCTGAAGCGAAGCGATCTTTGGTTCTGTGGCAGCTATCGATTGCTCAGCGGCAGCCATCGCCTGATCCACTTGTCCTAGCGATGACTTTAGTTTTTCGCTGCTGCTTTGCATCTCCGCCATCGCTGCTGCCAAGCTATCGACTTCGGATTTTAAGGAATCTCGGACCGTCGATAAAGCGTCGCTTTGCACCTTCACCTGCGATATCTGCATATCGAGAGTGGGAGGATTGGCAAAGAAAGACTTTTCATCTTCCACTTGCTCCCGTTTCCATCGACGAACGTTCCCTAACCAATCTCCGGCAATCACATATTGGCTGTCGACGCTTAAGGCGACTTCCATTCCAGATTCCGCTAAGTTCGGCATCTGACCGGCCGCATTGCCGCCGCCGTCCCAAATCTTCACGAGATTGTCGCGACCGGTGGAAGCGATCATGCCATCGTTAGCCACATCGATCGCGGTTACACCACCTCCGTGTGCATCCCACGACTTGATTACATTGCCATTGTTCATGTCCCACATCTTGATCGTGTTGTCCATCGAACCGCTGTACAGAACCAGCGAATCTGGTCGCCAATCGATGGCTCGAATTTCACTTTTGTGACCTATCAGATCAAGATACAATCGGCCAGTGTCGGTTTCCCAAACGACCATCCCGTTGCTGCGATCGGCACTTGCAAGAAGCAGTCCATCTGGGCTGAATCGCAACGCATATATCCAGTCGGTATGTTTCTTGAGTTCATGCAACAATTCCCCGGAAGCAACGTCGAACACACGTACGACACGTTGAGGGCCAGCAATTGCAATTTTTGTGTTGTCGTCGCTGATATCTGCAGCCATCACAATATCGATCTCGTCGCCAATCGTGGTCAATCGTTTTCCCGTGGTGATATCGAACAAAGCCGCTACCCCGTGTTTGGAATGTTGTCCGCCGCCAACCAGCATTAATTGTCCATCTCGGGAGAATGTAATTGACTGGGGTTCGCCTTCTGGGAAAGGGATCACGCCCAACAGTTCACCTGACTCGACATGGTACAACGAAACTTGTTGTTGACCGCCAACGGCTACGAAAGGAGACCACGGAGCTGCGCCCAATGCTGCGATCGCGGCTGCTTTGGCGGTATGGCGAGGTGTTTCCAGCAGTAGGTCTCCTGGCATGGGAGGTGCGCCTTCAGGACGCCCATTGGCTCCCATGTTTACGGCTGCGACCTGTACCTTCTTGCGTTTGATTTGAGAGCCGCTGTTTTCTGGCATGCCTTGCTCAATCCACGTCTTGAACAGCTCTAGCTGTTTAGCGTCGATTTTGTCTTGGTCAGGAGGCATCGTGGGTTGTTCTTCATGATTGATCAACCGCCACATCCGCGAAGCTGATGCGTCACTCGCAACCAAGGATACTCCACCAGACCCGCCTTCTAACGTAGCAGCGAAGCTATCCAACGCCAAACCGCTGCTTTTATCGCTCGCACTGTGACAGCTCACACAATGCTCGCGCAAAATCGGCTTGATGTGGTCTTCGTAATTGATAACCGCTTCGTCGCACAGCGCTGCTGATGCAACCGGCACAAACAATGCGAATACTTTCCAGACGTGAATTCTAACTTGCATAGCTACGATGTGGTTCGGATCAGTGATTAAACAAAAACTCACGTGAGTTGAGAGTCGCCCAGAAGACATCTTCTAGACCAACCAAGCGATTCGGTGACGCTGCGACAATCTTTTGCAGCGATTCGACTTCCTCCACCAGCGGCTTACGAGCCAAGGACCGTAGGAATATCTTTTCGATTATCTGAGGATCTGTTAGCCCCTCGTCGATCCAAGTCTGCACCAATTTACCTTGCGATATCTTGCCGCCTACCGTTTGACCATTGATGAGATTCAAGGCCTGCGACAAAGATGGATCTGTACTCGCTTCGCAGGCGCACACGGTGGAGCGAGGGGAACGTCCAAAGGTCGTCAAAAAATACGTGCTGGTTGAACCGTCCGCAATTTGTACCGCTGTGGCTCCTAGTGGCAAGCCACGGAATTTATCTTTTGTGTTAGTCACCTGGCAGATGCAATCCAGTAATGATTCTGCAGGAATTCGACGCGGCATTGCATGCGAGTAGTTTCGCAAGTCATCTTTGTTGTCTGCCGTGGGCTGCGCGGCGCGCTGATAGGTCTGTGAGTTGCAGATATCTCGCACGATGCGTTTGAAGTCGAAGTCGTAGCTACGCAAACGCTTGGCTAATTCATCCAGTAACTCTGGATTGGATGGTGGATTTGAAACGCGGAAATCATCGACTGGCTCGACAATCCCAGTTCCAGTAAAGTGAGCCCAGATTCGGTTCGCAATACTCAGCGAAAAATACGGGTTTGCGTCGCTGGTCATCCATTGGGCTAGCACCGCACGACGATCCTGGTCGCCCTTGATTTCGGGCACTTCGCCACCTAAAAATTTCGGTTTAACGACTGCGCCGCCAACAGGATGATTTACCTCGCCTCCACGAGAGTCAAACACCACGTTTTGACGATAATCCTCGCTTTGTTTGCGACCGATCTGAGAGAAGAACGCGACGAATCCGTAGTAGTCATCCATCGTCCATCGGTCAAACGGATGGTTGTGACATTGTGCACACTGCGTCCGAATACCCATGAAGACTTGAGCAACGTTCTCGGATAGTTTCAAACGGTCGCGTTCCACTTCATAAAAGTTCGTTGCTGGATTATCAAATACACCACCGGTGCTCATCAGCATTTCTTGAACAATTTTGTCGATAGGTTCGTTGCCAGCGATCTTATTGGTAAGCCATCGATTGTAGAGGAACGCTGCCTTATAGCTGACTTCATTATTGCTTTTGATCATCAAGATTTCCGCCCATTTGGCAGCCCAGATCTCGCTGAATTCCTTTCGATCCAGCAGTTGGTCAATCAGTTGCGAACGTTTTTCTGGAAGCGAGTTTTCCGCAAAAGCCACTACCTCTTCGATTTCCGGAAGTTTGCCAACGATATCAATGTAAACGCGTCGAATGAATTCTTCGTCGGAGCAAATATCACTAGGCGAGATTCGCAGTTTTTGGAGCTTGTTGGCAACCAATTCGTCAATGTAGTTGCCAGCCGCCATGGGTACTTGATAATCCAAACTGGCCGGAAGTGCCAACACTTGAGTGCCAACAGTATGCACGTCAAAGCGAGCCATCACGAATGCTTCGCCTCGTACGCCTGATGTGACGTTGCCGGTCAAATCAATCGCGGCCGTGCGGTCGTTGTTCGTCGTGAATCCTGCAAGGTCGGTCAAGTCTCTGGTCTTGCCATCGGAATAGGTTGCCACTGCAACCAATGGTTGCGTCTGCGACTCGCCTTCGATAACAACTTGTTTGGGGTAGAGGTCTACTTTAGTAACACTTGGAACTTCGCCTTGATCCAGCGGCACTCCTTCGGAGATCCACTGCAGCAAGGTGCGATAGTGATCAGAATCTGGTTCAATCTTTTTGCCGCCAGAGTGCGGGACCGCACCAATCGCTTTGAGTAGCAGTAGGCTGTTTTCCGGAATGGCTTGATTAATTCTCCGCATGCCAATCTCGCGAGTGATGCGGTAATAATCTCCACGGGGATCATAACCAAACAGGCTGATTCGAAAGCCATCCTTGCCTCGGGCCGCTCCGTGGCAACTGCCGGTGTTGCAACCCGCTTTTGTTAGGATGGGTACCACATCGTTGATAAAACTGATCGGACGCTCGGCTGCGAAATCAGAAACAGTAATCGTCACATTGGCCGCAAGCCCATTCCAGTTTGCATGCAACACACCGCTGCCATCTGCCAGCGGTGTGACGAGGCGATCGTTCAGCTTGAACACGTTTTCCGAATCCGTATCCCAACGAACTTGTTGACTAACATGCTGCGTAACGCCATCGCTGCGTGTGGCAACGACCATCAAGTGTTGGAAGTCGCCTTTACCTTGCAATTGAATGGCCGGCGGATAAATGTTGATACGCTCCCATTTTACTTGGCTGGTCGTCTGAGGTACGGGAGCCTCTGCAGCTTGATCTGCAGCCAACATGCCTGAGGTCATGACAAGGAGTGTCAACCCTTTAAGTAAAACGGCGGATCGTTGGACGATATTCATCGGATGGGTCTGCAATTACTAGGAAGGTGTAAGACGTAGGATTTTCGGGCTGGGTCAGGATCGCTAGTTGCTCTGACGCATGGCCCGCAATTGTTCGAGGCGGGTTAAGACTTTAGGGGCAGCAGGCTGCTCTGCCTGCGCCACTTCTGCCGCTGGGGCAGGCGCCGGAGTGGTAGGCAATGGCACATCGATTTGAACTTCACCATTGCCATTGGTTTGCGTAATTACACCGCTCTGACTGGTCACCGTGGCGCGGCAGACAATCGTTTTGAAGCTGCCAGGTTTGGCATCGGCGGGCACGTTTAATTGGTAAACAACTTTGTCATTGGCAGGATCGAATTCGACCTTAGAGCGATCGCAAGTAGTGCCTGGCGGTATGCCCAATATCTCAAGTTCGATTTTCCCTTCTACGGGACGCTTCAATTGTGCCCCGATCAAGACATCTACCGGTTTACCTTGCTCGGCCATGGACTTGTTAAAGGCAAAATCGAACAAGCGATCTGCGATCTCGATCGTAAAAGGTTTTGAAGAAAGTTTGATGTCACCGCCATTGACACGCGACCAACCCAAGACAGCAAAAGTCCAAGTGCCCATCCGTGCATTTCCATTAGCCGTCACTGGGATCACAGCCTCGGTTTGATCTTTTTCGATCCGGACCGAACCACTGGCTGACATGCCCGGAGCGTTATAAAGGAATCGCAATCGAACTTGTTCGTTAAACCCTTCTTTGCGGATCAGCTTCACTTTGATGTCTAGCGAGCCGTCTCGTACTAAAGGCACGGCAGGCTGTTCTACTTCTAAATCAAATGGTGCGGCGTCTGTTACCGCCAAGGCCACTTTGTTGGAATCGTATCCCAATACATCACGGTCGTTCTGCGCGCGGATCAATTGCGTCCGTTGTTTTAGTTGGCCAGCAAACTTGTTTTCATTTTGTGTGATGCTTGCTTGGACCCCAACTAATGTGGAATTCAGCGGCGCATCTTCAGCGGCGTAAACAATCACGGGCACATTCCCTCGGTCGGCAGCACAACCAATCGTTTCAAAGGTCACACCTTCGGGCAGCCCGTCAAGAACCACTTCTGCCTCACCACCGATATTACGGCGATTGACCGTTACTTCGATGGCGGTTCGTGCTCCTCGAGGAATCACAAGTTGCTGAGAAACCAATCGTTCCTGATCTACGATCGTGGGAAAGACTTCAGGCGATTTAGGCGTAACCTCGATGCGATAAGCGAAATCCTGGCCTCCGCGGCCTAGGTGATCACGAACTCGGATTGCGTAGTCTGCGTCTTCGGGCGCCTTGAAGTCGACAAAAGAATCGGGGCCTTGGCTATCGTCGTTGCCAACAATATGCCCACCGCCAACTTTAAAAACATTGACCACGGTATCAGTTGGCGAGCGCATTAAGGACCTGGCAACCGACCGAATTTCGAATTGCTGATTCTTTTTTGCGTGGAACACAAAGAAGTCCTCGTCATTTTCTTCCTGCAGCACACCATGGAACGCCGCTGGCAAACTTGGGGACACAGCCACTTTGGTTGCGTCGCCATTTGGCTCTGATTCGAGATAGTGCTCCGCATTCATGACTTTCACATAGTTGGGCGACGGCGCTTGGAAGCCGTCACGCTCGGACCAGACGGCAAACGAATCCTTCGGCCCGGCGGGCAACTGAAAGCTCTCCTGCCAGACATTTCCCAATTCATCAATCAGCATTGCTTGCAGCATCTCGCCGGGTTTACCTCCAGCAGGAATGATCGTTACCGGTCGGCTTTGATCGTTGATGTGTAACCGATACAGGCAGTCGTCGTTTCCACCAAACGCACTTTCGCGAACCTCGATGACAAAGCGGCCGTCTTTGGTCGCCTTGTAAGTACACAAACAATCCTGCTTGAGGAGGTTTGAATCATCGCAACTAGCAACCTCGAATCGATCCTCGTCATAGATCGAAATCGACGGGTCAAAGAAATTTCGATCAAAGGAATGACGCAAGCCTTCTAGCTCGACACACAAGATTTGGTCCTTTTTCAAGTCGACTGCGTAATAGTCGACATCCTCATTGCGAACCGTACCGTCTACCGTTGTCCGCAGCGCTACGATTTGCGGAGTGTCGAAATCACTATTGGGCTCTACCTCGTCGACCGACGGATTACGATTCACGCCAATGAATCGCAGATTTGATAACCCTGTTTTGGTCACTAAGCGGAAGGCATACAGGTTATTCGAAAGAGTCGCTTCCGTTTCCACCTGCAACTTGATTTGTTTGTCATCGACCACTTCAACGTTTGAAGCCTTGAGGCCTTGGTCGTAAAACTGAATGCTGGTCACGTCCGCTAAACGTTCGCCGAGAATCGTCAACGTGCGTGGCTGGCCTGCCGTCACGCCCGCAGGTGTAATGCGTCGGACCACGGGTTCGGCAGCATAGCTGAATGAAGCTAAACCAACGAAGAAAGCCCAGACGAAAGTTCGTCTACTAGAAGTCAGAAACCGTAACATAAGCTTGCTCGCTGGACGATAGATTAAGGTTATCGAGGTAACCTTCATTGGATAATGACTACGCCAAGATATCTGTCAGCAGATTTCCGCCGTCACAGATTTCAATAGGCCGATCACCGGGAGCCATCAACTCTTTGTCGGCGACGATTCCCAGCAGATGGTACATCGTGGTTGCCAAATCCTCGGGACTGACAGGGTCCGAATCCGGTTCTGTAGCCGTGGCATCGGAGGAACCGTAGACCAGCCCTCGCTTCACGCCGCCGCCAGCCAACATGACACTGAATACTTTAGGCCAGTGATCGCGACCCGCATCAGGATTGATCTTGGGCGTGCGGCCAAATTCGCTGCTAACCATGACCAGCGTTCGCTCCAACATCCCGCGGCTTTCCAGATCTTCGATCAATGTTGCAAGCGCTTGGTCCAGCGGAGGCATCTGCCCGCGAATGTTGCTGGTGATTTGTTGGTGATGATCCCAGCCGCCGTAGGTGAGGGTAACAAAGCGGACGCCAGCTTCTACCAAACGTCGCCCCAACAGCAGTCGCTGTCCTGCTTGATTGCGACCATATTTATCACGCAACGCATTATCTTCGGCGTCGATATTGAAAGCCTCGCGAGCTTTCTCGCTACTGATCAGGTTGTACGCCTTCTCGTAAAAAGAATCCATCGCGATTACGTTATCGCTGTTTTGTCTACCAGAGAAATGTCGATTCACATAATCCAGGGCTTCGCGTCGGCGCTGGAAACGCTCAAAATCAACGCCGCCCGATAGATTCAAATCCTGCACACGGAATCCGTTGTTCGCGGGATCGGCCCCCAACGCAAATGGGCCGTACGAGGAACTCAAATAACCGCTGCTGGCGAATTCGTTGGGCACATTCGGAATCGCAACATACGGTGGCAAGTTGTTCCTTGGGCCATACTCATGCGAGACGACGGAACCAAAACTCGGGAAAATCAAAGCTGGCGAGGGCTTGTAACCAGTAAACATGTTGTGCGTACCGCGTTCATGAGCCGCTTCACCATGCGTCATCGATCGGATGACGGTTAACCGATCAGCCATGGAGGCTAGTCGCGGCATCGACTCGCTAAAGATTTCGCCGGTATTCGTTTTCGCAATCCCCATTTCGCCGCGGTATTCTATCGGGCTGTAGGGTTTGGGGTCAAAGGACTCTTGTTGAGCGAGCCCGCCTGGCAGAAAAATATGGATTACGCTATCGGCCTTCGGCTCGATAAAGTCATAGTGCTTCTGGTCCGCTTGAGCCTGCTTGGCTCGGAAAAAATCAGCCAATGAGAGCCCTACAGCTCCAAAGGTGCCGACCTGCAAGAAACCACGTCTACCTAGTAAATTACCATGACAACGCATTGCCGAACTCCAACTGGGTACGAAAAATACCGGTGAACTGTAATGAAGCGATCTTTTGGGGAAGATGTACCGCCAAATTTATGCTCACTGAATGAAACACGAAATTAGCGATAGAACGAATTCGAAAGCTGTGGACCTTTGCATAACTAGCAAATCAATTTCAACTCGCGAAGGCTGGGCGGGAGCAAGCTTCAGGCTGGACCTGGCTTGCCTTGGGGTGGGAGGGATTGTGCGAGTCCTTTTTTTCTGGCGGTCGAACCACGTCGAACTACAGGTGCAAGTCCGCGCACTCCTAAATAGAATAGCCAGCCTGACAAGAAGAATCAACGCCCCCGCATAGCTTCATCGACACATTTTGTACGTGCCACGAGACTTGCGCCGCCGCAAAGTTTTTAAAGAAGTACAGGCACGCACGGTAATCGAAGCTACAACAAATGTTCCCAATGTGTTCTAATAGTCGCGAATTCCTTAAAAAAAATGACGTCCGCTCGGATGTCCGCTGCCCTGCTCGCTTAATTCCCTTTGTCTACAGTCGCCTTGTATGATCCTGGTTATCGACAACTACGATTCATTTACCTTCAACCTGGTCCAGCGACTGGGTGAAATCGACAACTCCCTGGACATTCAGATTTTCCGCAATGATGCGGTGACCTTGGCCGAAATCCGAGAGATGGCTCCCGAACGCATTTTGATTTCACCTGGACCGTGCACGCCGACGGAAGCGGGAATCAGCATTGATGTCATCCGGAACTTTGCGCCGACCATTCCTACCCTGGGAGTTTGCTTGGGGCACCAGTCGATTGGCCAGTGCTTAGGCGGGACCATTGTTCGAGCTCCGCGGTTGATGCACGGCAAAACCGATCGTATCTCGCACGACAATCAAGGTTTTTTCCGCGACCTTCCCAACCCTTTTGTTGCCACTCGCTACCACTCTCTGGTCATCGATCCTCCAACGTTGCCAGACTGCTTGGAAGTTTCCGCTTGGATTGATGATCCCCAATATGGCCGAATCATCATGGGAGTGCGGCACAAAACGTGGCCCCTGGAAGGCTGGCAGTTCCATCCGGAAAGTTTTCTTACCGAACCGGGAAAAATCTTGTTGCAACGATTCTTGGAATGGAAGCAGCCAACCGTTACATTGCAGCCTCACTCGATCACAGCGTCGGACTAACGTCCTTGCTTGTTCGAAGGTTGCTCTGATCCAAGATGGTCCAGCAATACTGCTTAAGCGTAGCCCGGTGCGGCTAAACACTCTTCAACTCGAGATTGGATTTACAGCGAATGATTTGCGTAACGATAGCCAGAACCCGTCACAAACACACCATCAGCGAACATCAACGCTTGGCCGAAGCTGGTGCCGAACTTGCCGAACTGCGCTTAGATTACATCGGTCGAAAATCTATCGACTTGACCAAACTCATCAAACCGCGGCCAACACCGGTCGTGGTCACTTGCCGTCGACGCGAAGATGGCGGTCGTTGGAATCGTACGGAGGAAGAACGCCTCATGCTTTTGCGATCCGCGATCGCTATGGGCGCCGAGTATGTTGACCTTGAATTCGACATCGCGCTCAAGATCCCTCGTTACGGAAAGACCAAACGGATCGTCAGCCTGCATAACTTTGAAGGGACGCCGGAAGACCTCGCTGATATCCACAAAGAGCTGGCCGCGATGGATGCCGACATCGTAAAAATCGCTACCTACGCCAACTCATTCAGCGACGTGGTTCGCATGTTGGATTTGATGAAGAATGCAAAAGTGCCCACCATCGGTATCAGCATGGGAGAGACGGGAACACTTACACGAATTCTGGCAAATCGCTTCAATGCTCCCTTTACTTACTGCGTCTACAGCTCAGAACGCAGAGTTGCACCGGGACAGTTGACCTTCGAGCAAATGAAGAATGTCTATCGCGTCGATTCGATCGATGCAGAGACTACTTTGTTTGGAGTGGTGGCCGATCCAGTTGCGCACAGTTACTCGCCGCTGATCCATAACGCTGCGTTTGCTCACGAGCAGCTTAACGCTCGCTACCTGCCATTTCGCATTGCTCCCGAAGATCTTGGCGAATTTTTGGCTTGGTGCCCCGCCAACGGCGTGCGCGGCCTCAGCGTGACGATCCCTCACAAAGAAGCCGTCATGCCATTCCTCGATCGCGCTGAATCGGCAGCTCAAGATATCGGTGCCATCAACACCGTTGTGTTTGACCAACAGGACCAAATGCTAGGCTTCAACACCGATTATCGCGCTGCCATGGATTGCTTAAACGAAGCGATGAAGACTCGAACTAGCGAAGCGGAGCCTTTCAAAGGCCGCAATGCTCTGCTGTTGGGCGCTGGCGGTGTCAGCCGCGCCATTGGTTACGGTCTTCGCAATCGGGGCGCGAAACTTTTCATTAGTTCCAGAAGCATGGAACGTTCCGAGCATCTCGCAGCACAATTTAACGCCACCCCTGTCGCTTGGGCCGATCGCTACGAAGTCAAAGCGGGCATTATCGTCAACGGAACTCCCGTTGGTATGTTCCCAGATCTCGATAGCACTCCCTACGACACCAAAGGTTTAGATCAACGTACCTTAGTCTTTGATACCATCTATAATCCAGAACAAACATTGCTGTTGAAAATGGCTCGCGGTGTTGGTTGCCCAGCGATCAGCGGGCTGGAAATGTTTATTCGCCAAGCGGCTTATCAGTACAAGCTGTTCACCGGTAAGGATGCGCCAGTCCAACATATGGTCAAAGTGTTGCGGAAAGCGATCTCGCCGATCAACTACCAAGATTTGCCTGATGAAGACGAAAGTGATGATGACATCACCACTAAAATCGCTACCAGCAACTCGTAGGACGGCTTGATGAAAAATCGGATTCGAAAAGGTCGAGCTCTACTGTGCTTTGTTAGCCTGGCTCTGGTCGTTGTCGCAGGCTGTATTCAACGAAGTGAAAAACAAGTCGTTCTCTACTGTGCGGTCGATCGTGAGTTCGCCGCGCCAATCTTGGATGCATTCGAACGAACCCACGAGCAAATAGATATCGCTCGTCAGTTTGATGTCGAGTCGACCAAATCTGTCGGTTTGGCCAACCGGATCTTAGAAGAGCGTAATAAAACACGCTGCGACGTCTTTTGGAATGGCGAAATCTTGCAGACCATCCGCTTGCAACAGGCGGGCTTGCTGCAGCGACATCGTTGGAAATTGCCGAAAAACATGCGCGGCAACTATCAATCCGCAACCGGACACTTTGCCAGCGTGTCGGCTCGCGCGAGAGTTCTGCTGGTAAACAAAGAGCTTTTACCCAATCAAGCGGACTGGCCGCAGTCGGTCCAAGAGCTCAGCGATCCCAAATGGAAAGACCGTTGCGCACTGGCATCGCCATTATTCGGCTCTACGTCTACGCATTTTTGCGCTCTAGCTCTCAAAGATCAAGAATCCTTCTGGAACTGGTTGTCCTCTGCAAAAGAAAACGCAGTAGTGCTGTCGGGAAACAAGCAAGTCGCTCAAGCGGTCAGCCAGGGCAAAGTCGCTTGGGGACTGACCGACACCGACGATGCCTTGATCGAAATTGAAAATGGTCTCCCATGCGAAGTCATATTCCCGGATCAGGCGGCAGATCAAGTGGGCGTGCTGTTGATACCAAGCACCGTAGCGATACTCAATAACTCGCCCAACCCGGTCGCAGCACGATTGCTGGCCGACTATCTCGCGAGCCCGCAGACATCAAGCCGACTAACGATGGCCTCTGCCGCGCAATTTAATCTTTGGCCCGAACAGCCATTATCCGATCAGTTTCCAAATGCAGGTGAACTAAAACTGTTGGATGTTAACTATGAAGCGGTCGGGCAATCATGGGACCAATCCATGAAACGGCTTGAGCAAGTTTTCCGCAGCGGGACTCAGACGCTGGCAGACCCCCTTACGGAAACCTCCAATTAGTATTGGGATAAATTGAAATGGACTGGCAGCAATTCATCGGCCATCACACACAGCAAGCCTGGTTTAAAACTGCGATCAGTCGCGATCGATTGGCCAGTACCTTCTTGTTAAGTGGTCCGCCGCAAATCGGTAAACGGACGTTCGCGCGATTGGTCGCAAAGACATTGTTCTGCACCGGTCGCAGCGGCGACACGTTTTCGGTTTGCAATCGCTGTGAAGGCTGTGCCCAAGTAGATGCGGATACGCATCCAGATTTGATATTGATCTCTAAACCACCAGAAAGATCGACTTTGCCTCTTGAGTTGTTGGTAGGCAGCGATGAACATCGCATGCGAGAGGGGCTGTGCCATGACATTCGGATGAAACCCTTTTACGGGCAGCGCAAGATCGCGATTATCGACGACGCCGATTACTTGCCGATTGAAGCCGCCAACTCGCTGCTCAAAACTTTAGAAGAACCCCCGGCAGGATCGGTCATCTTTTTAATCGCAACTTCCGAACAGAGACAGCTACCCACCATCCGTTCAAGAACACAGTCGATTCGATTCCAAGCATTGCGTCCTGAGGAATTGGCCAAATTGCTGCTCCAAAAGGGCTACTGTGAATCGATCGAGCAAGCGTCCGAGATCGCGCGTTACAGCGATGGGACGCTCGCTCTGGCCCGGCATCTTCAGAACGAAACAACTAGGCAGTTGCGAACCGACATCACAAACATGTTGACCCAATCGCCACTGCCGATCGTCAAGCTTACGAAGTGCTTCGAAGGAGCCCTCAAACAGATCGGCGACGATGGGCAAGCCAAACGCGATTACTTCCGCATCCTGATGCAATTCGCGATCGATGTGTTTCGACGAGAGTTAACCGGAAGCTATCTGCGAGAACATCGCTCGGCACCGCTTCAACGCAAGCTTCATCCGGCTATCGCGATTCAAGCGATTAATGCAACACTGGAGACACAAAATTTGATCGATCGCAATCTGACCGCCGCTGGACTTATCGAGTCGTGGGTAACCCAACTGGCGAGAATCGTTGACGCCGCCAGAGCCAAGTCCGGCTAATTAAATAGCTGGTCAATCCAAAGGTCACTCCCGCACAATCAGCTAGCCAGTCGTTCAAGTCTGCCGTACGACCAACCGGAATTTGACTGAACTCATCAATGGCCGCGTAGGTCACGCATACGACTGCGGCGACTAACACATTCCACCGCGGTCGTCGCAGTTGCGTCGGTATTGCCCACGCCATCAGAAAGGCAAGGATCGAGAACGCCGTAAAGTGAACCACTTTATCAAAATGAGTGATCCGCGGCATGGGCACTCGAGGCAGGTGAGTGCCTGTGAAGATAATGATCCAATAAACAATCAGCAGAACCGTCGCGATTCTAACCCCATATAACGTCGATTTCATCAGTAAGGACTGCTCTGCTTTCAAAACTAGAATTACCGCTCTGTGACAAGATAGATCAAAAGACGTGAGATACGCTGATGACCTTACCTAAATCAACGGCAAAATCTACCCAAAAAGCAGAATTTAACGGTTATGCGAATATGAAGTTCGGGTGAACGAGGCCTAGGGCTGGAATGCTCGCGTGCTGGCCGTATCCGCCGATGGGAAGTCCTCTGGGATCTCCGTTAGAGTGACTTCGCCGGTCGCTGCCCATTCTGTTCCTCGCAATAAAACGGTGATGAAGCCAGCACAAGAAGTTGAAACGTCGTCATGGCCCATTGGTGTATGAAAAATACGCCCTTGACCGTAATCGATGGTCATCAACATTGGCTCGTGTCGACCAGTTCCCCTGAACTCTTTGGCTGAAAACGCGGTGGCCAAGATCGTCATATTGACCGCTGGCCCGCGAAGTTGCTGGTAGAGTTCATCCTTGGCATGCATCCAAGCACGTGGTAATCCCTTGGTAATCGGATGATCGGGCTCGCGGACCACGATTTGGTACTCGTGCTGAGGACCATGAGAACCGCCCGTTCCAGGACTGGTATCGCGGACTACTTCACCATCAACGTTGATGTAGACATAAGGCCCCGAGCGTTCATTACGACCATCCCAGCCGCCTAGGCCAATCATCTTGTTGAACTCTTCCCAACTGCCAAAAGAATTGTCGGCCGCATGGATGATGACCAGTCCACCGCCTTCGCTCACAAACTTGACCAATGCTGCTTGCGTTTCTTCTGGCCACGGAGCGGCTCTCCATCCGAAATTACTTAAGATGACGTCGTACTTCGAAAAGTCAGGTTTGAAATCGGGGTCACTCTTGGGCTCTCGCAATTCTTGATACTCTTTACCATCCTTCAAAGCGTACTCTTCAAGCAATTTACCTCCTTGCCAAGTGAACTGCGTGCGTTCAACATCGACAGTGAAACGGCCCGATTGCTCAAGATACTGCTTCATCATCGCAGTTGTTTTCGGCCACATCACATGGTTATTCTGGCCATCAATAATAAGGACCTTCAGTTTTTCCTGGCCCAGCAGCGTGTTTGCTGCACTGAATGCAATAGTGACCGCCAGAAGGTATGCAATGGTTTTGTTCATGTTGTCCGTCTAATTCTTTTGTGTATAAAAAACTGCCCACGCCAATTATATCAGTAACCGATGGCGATGCCATCGGTCCGCGATTCAGATGCCCCTTGCAAGGTCCTGCGTTGGTGGTCAATCAGAATCCCTTGATAGCCGCCAAAACCACCCTTGGCTGGCCGAACCACGTGCCCTTTCGACGTCAAAGCTTCCACGGCCGCCTGGCTGACGCCCGATTCCAATTCAATCACGCCGACGCTGGATTCCAATGGTTCGTCGGTCGGCTTTGCACCACCTGCATGACGTACACGGGCAACATCTCCTGCAGCTTGTATGTCTAAGCCGAAATCAATCATGTTTACCAACACTTGTACTTGCCCTTGCGGTTGCATGTCTCCTCCCATCACGCCAAAGCTAAAGTAAGGTAAGCCATCTTTGGTCACCATCGCAGGAATGATAGTGTGAAACGGACGCTTTCCAGGTTCAAGTGTATTGGCATGGTCAGGAGTCAACGCAAATAACGCTCCGCGATTCTGCAGTGCAAAACCGAGTTCTTCGGGAACCATGCGGCTGCCGAACGCATGAAACGTGCTTTGAATCAACGAACAACAGTTTCGATCTTTATCGACGACCGTTAAATATACGGTTTCGCTGGTCGAAAGCGTTTGGTCACCGGCAGCCACGACGGAACTCGCTTGGTCCATGCGAATGCTAGCCGCTCGTTGCTTGGCATAATCTTCTGAGATCAACCAGTCGATTGGTACCTTCGAAAAATCCATGTCCGCATAATACTTAGCGCGATCGGCATACGCTAACTTTTTCGCTTCAATAAACAAATGCAGATAGTTCGGATCATGCGGCGATAGGCTCTTGACGTCAAACTGCTTGAGAATGTTGAGCATTTGCAAGACCGCTAGCCCTTGGCCATTGGGCGGCAACTGCCAGACATCAAAGCCTCGGTAGTTGACTGAGACCGGTTCAACCCATTGGGCGCGATGCTGTTCAAAATCTTGCTTAGCGAAGTAACCGCCTTTGGCCTGACTATAAGCCACCATCTTATCGGCCAAACTGCCCCGATAGAAACTATCAAAGCCTTCTGCAACTAGTTGCTCTAAAGTCCGAGCGTAGTCTGGGTTTCGAAAGATCTCACCATGCTGCGGTGCGCGTTCTGAATCGATTAAAAAAGTTCGCGCTGATTCCGGATAAACCTTCAGGCCCTCTTCAGTAGACTTCCAGTATCCCGATATGATTTCCGAAACTGCAAACCCTTCTCGAGCTGCACGGATCGACGGCTGAACTAATTTCTCAAGCGGCTGCGAACCAAATCGCTGATGCAGTTCTTGCCAGCCGCTGACGCAACCGGGAACACTCCAACTCAATGGCCCTTCGGTTGGAATCTGCGTAAGCTTAGCGTCCGCGAATACTTGACGGTTCAATGCCAAAGGACTTCGTCCGCTCGCGTTCAGTCCATACAGTTTTTGCGATTTCGCATCCCACACCAGCGCATATAAGTCGCCGCCTAAGCCACAATTAAATGGCTCAACGACCGAAAGCATCGCGTTGGCAGCAATCGCCGCATCGATCGCATTTCCGCCGCTCTTGAGTACTTCCAATCCAACCAGACTGGCTTGCGGGTCACTCGTGGCGACCATGCCATTTTGAGCCACCGAGACACTCTTGGATTTTTGAGCCCAGCCGAACTCGCGATCGCGTAACCCGAATGTTGCAGCAGCTTTCACGTCTTGCGCTCGCACCAAATGACTTGCCCCCAATACGCTCCCCAGACTTGCAAAGAAGATGAAGACTACACGACCAGCAAAAGAAGTAGAGCTCATAGAGTAACCGTTCTTGTTGTTTTTCGCTCGAAACATTCGCGCGACTGAAAGTGCGCTGAATTCAATCTCGCCAGCCAGTATACCAGCCGCAACTCAGTGCTGCTTGGGATCGCGGTCATGATGGTACTGGTCCAGATGTACATGCACATCTGGGCGTTGCAAGAAGAACTGCTCCCACGCCTGATCACTCAACGGACAGTCATCCAAGTAGAACGATCGCAGCGACTTGCAGTTTGCGACCAATTGCAAATCATCGTCGGTGAACTTTGGGCCGATCAGATGCAAATGTTGCAGTTTTGCAATCTCGGTCACCTGCTGCAGAAAGCTCCTATCCACACTGTGACCGCCTATGCGTAAGGAGTTCAGTTGCTTCAAGTCCAGTAGAACGCGTTGACTATTGGAAGTTACTTCCAAATGGGGTAGGTTTAGGATCTGGAGATTTGGATATGCATCGACAATGTGCTTCAGCCCCGCATCGTCTACTTGCGTATCTCGAATGCGAAGATGCACCAGCGAGTGGTTGTTGGGCAACGCCAGCACATCTTGGCTTGACTGAAGTCCTGCATCTAGCAGCAACGTCCTTAACGAGTCGGCCTCGTCCAAAACCTGCAAACTCTTTAATTCCGCGGCCGAGGGCTGCAAATATGTCAGCAGTATTTGACGCGTTTGGCCTTCACGAACCAACGCAATCTGCTCGTCCAGCGAGTCCACTGGCTCAACTGCGAGCGTCCCCTGCGACGGAGTATTCGACTCAGCATTATCTGGAACCCGCTTTTGACACGCGGCATTGGCCAGCAGTGTCAGTAATAACGCGAGGCCAGCGATCTGCCACTGGTTATTCTTCCGCCACATTCACAAAGACTTTCAGTGCCGAATCGTCTTCAACTAACAATCGCATCATCTCTTTATAGTTATCCAAGCCATCGACAGGAGTTGTCAGGATTTTCTGAATCACACCTGGATACATCATTTCGCCCATCGCCAAGTCGCGAATACCCAATTCAAAATGTTCGCGGTTCGCGTTGACCGATCCAAACAACAGCTTGTTACCCAATACCCAATCGAGGTTGATTTTATCGGAGGGCAGACTGAATTCCTTGCTTCCACCGGTGATGCTAGTCCAAACCAATACGCCGTTGTGCCCAAGAACCTTCATCGCGCCGAACGCAAGATGACTTGAGCCCGTTGCGTCAACAATCATGTCCGCTTTGCCAACCTTCTTGGCCATCTCATCCAAAGAAATTTCGCTGGTTGGAACATAAGTCGCTTCCATCCCTTCAACGATTTCGGATTTAAGGTGCGGCCCTTTGGCACGTGCAAACGTGTAGACTTCTAGACCTTTCATGCGTAGAGCTAACGTGGTCAACAACCCAATCTGACCGGCACCCAGAACGAACGCTCGCTGAGGGCGCCACACTTTCAGACGACGCTGAGCGTCAAAGGCATGGGCAACGGCTTTCGCAGCACAACTCATCGGTTCCATCAACACATGCAAGTGCTTTAGACCTTGTGGCACGCGAACAATGTAGTCCTCGGCATCGACGAATTTTTCCGTCAGAAATCCGTGCAGCAAATTAATGCCACGTTCGTAGTAGACTTCTTCGCTGGTCACATCGTAGGTGCCAATCTGGTCATAGATCGATCCTCCGGGACGACGCACGGTGGCGCAAACATAGTCGCCGGGTTTGACGCGGCGAACTTTGGGACCAACCGCTTCGACAATTCCGAACGATTCGTGCCCAATGACCAAGTAATCGTCCTTTCCAGGCGCATTGCCATACAAGGCGTCATTGATCTCGCGGTCGGTGGCATCAACACCAACCTTCAAAACCTTGACCAGCACGCCCGTGCCGTCAGCAATAGAATCAAGTTTCGGCTCAGGTATCTCTCGTTGGTGGACACTATTGGGGGTACCTGGTCGTACAGCGACGGCTTTCATCATATAACAGGCTCGGAAGTTGGCGATGGAATGTTGGAATTGAATTACTAGGACTACTGGGCTAACAATCGTAGCAACAATTCAAGTGGTTTCGAGCCCCCACGGCAATCAGTGAAATCGCATCAGAAATTCTTCGACCGCAAATCGGGATCGCGATTCATGGCTGTGCGTGCCCTTGAGCTTGAGATCAAGTTCGGCCAACCATTGCGGTATATGGAGCGCTCGTCGCAGGCCAATTCGCCGTAACTGTTGGTCAGCACTGTTTAGCTTGTTGGCAAAAAATCCCGATTGAGCGAGAGCTTCGGTCGTTTTCAACGAGGACCCCACCTCTTTCGCTTGATGAAGTAGGCTGGCAGCTAATCCAAAACGTCGCAAGGACCAGCCAATCTGAGCCATCAGGCCCACGGCAGCTTGCCCGGCCAAGAATAAACGATCCAACTCCTGCATCGCAGCGGCAATCTTTCCTTCTGCAATCCAGTCAGCGATATCCCACGCCGTTTTGGTTCGCCAGCCGCCCACCAACTCGTCAACTTTATCATCAGCGACAATCTTCTTTTCGTTGGCAAATAATGCCAGTTTGGCTAGCTCACAGTCCAGCAAGCCAAACACCGGCCCAATGCGATCAACCAAAACACGCGCTTGCGAAGTCGTCAGCTTCAAACCATGATTCCGATTTCCCCAGCCTATCACCCAGCTTTCTATCGCGCGATCGTCCGGCGGATTACCGAATGATTTGAGGGTCGGGACACGGCAATCAACGATCACGCCTGTGTTCTGCAACTGCTTGTACAATTTCAGAGTGGACGGCAATTGATTCATATGCAGAACCAAAGTGGCATCTATTGCCGTAGCAGCAGCCCACCGTTCGACCTGTTCGCGGTATTTGCTGACAAATGCGTCTGCAGACCTCAAAATGACGGTCTTATGCCCCCCCTCGTCAAACAACGAGCGTGTTGCCAGTTGATCGTGAACATCTACCCATGAGACTTCTTCGCCATGATGCGACGATACGGAAGCGGAATCAATCTTCCAAGCTTCAATCATAAGTGCCAAAGACCGCTCGCGCAGAAAGCTATCGGTACCGACCATTGCAACACAAGGCAACACCTTGGGGATGGTCTTCCCATCCATTACACTAAAGGCAGTAAATACTTCGGCTTCGGATTTGGCCACAATTCTCTCGCCCTACAAAAAGCATGAAAGTTAGATTATCAGCGATCTTCCGGGGACATGTCCAGGGGGTAGGCTTCCGCTATACGACTCGACAAATAGCCAGCCGATTTGCGGTGACAGGCCAAGTCCGCAATTGTACGGATGGTACGGTCGCTTTGCTCGCGGAAGGCGACCGCGACGAGTTGCAGGCCGTTGTGGACGCGATAAGCGACCGCTTGGGAGATAACATCGAACAAGCAGAGCTTGCTTGGGCAAATGCCTCCGGCGAATTCCAATCGTTTGAAATTAAAGTTTGATTCGATCGGAGGAAAAAGGAGCCAGTCAATTCTTGCCGGAACTTCGAACGATATCGCATGACATTCAACTCACAAGAGAATTGAGCCTAGGTTTGCGATGGTACTATAAAGGCGCGTGTCGTTCTTGTTCCGGCCTACGATTTCATCAGATCGATTGAGTTACTCAGTTGCGGCGTTGATGTAAAGCTTCAAGTTGTGAGTCGCTCTGCCGCCAGCCACAATATCGGGACGCCCGTCGCCTGTCAGATCAGCAACGACCAAGTCCTCGGTTGCCATTCCGCCTGCATCAATCACATGCTTGCGCCACACGGCCCCCGAGTTGTCAGTGGCTCGATACGCTATGACTCCAAAGGTTTCCGGCGTATCGCTGTGCCCAAAGATGATCTCATCGCTACCGTCGCCGTCTAAGTCTGCCAGCCATATGGCGTGGCCTCGCTGAAAGCCATCTTCAATGACCAAGCGTTTCCACGTCTGACCGTCATCGTCAGTCGGAATATATACGACCAGCATCGTGCCATGCATCGGTTCCACCGTAGCAAGAAACCTTACGTCGGGCGTCAAGCGTCCCAACTTGATTTCACCAGCACCGCTAAGCGTCGGCTCAGAAGACACGTTGCCTTCCGAGAGCTTGATATCTTTCCAAGTTGTGCCAGATCGAAATATGCGATGTACACCTTCTTGGCTGGCGGTGATCGTTTCGACTGCGCCTTCATGTTCAACATGCCAATGATTATGCATGCGATTGAATTGATCATTGAGAACTGTTGCTGGCCATCGCTGCGATTTGGGATCGTCCGGGATTTGAAAAGCAGTCAGTGCAACGCCCTGCCCGCTTGTACCATTGAGCGGAGATACGACCAGTTGAGGCTTGCCCACTGCCAGTACGTCTGCAAAACGCATTCGATGAGTCCACCTGAGATCGGCGATGAAGTGTACATCCCAGGGTTCATCCAGCGATTTGTTGCGAGAGGCCCAGTGCACAGACCCCTTGCTAGTCCATCCGGCGCCAATTGCAAAATCGACGAGCCCATCGCCATCGATGTCGCCTGCTTCAATGCACACATTGTCCAAGGGTGTTTGATTTTGGATGATAACTCGTTTTTCCCAATTAGGGTTTTGGTACCAGAAGACACTATTTTCAGTGACAGCAACGATGTCAGTTTTTCCATCCGCATCGACATCCGCCAGCGTCACGGCATAGCAAACCTTCCCGATTGACGGATCGATGACGACCTCACGAAAATTTGGGAACGATTCTTGTCCGCATGCCACTGTTAGACAGGCACACACCATACTGATCGCAAGTATGCAACGCATTTCATAAGACTCCGCCAAGTATTCGACAAAACAGGTAAACGTGGTTCATGTGAGCATCTGCATTATACCTTCAATGTTGAACGAACAGGTGGGTGCACGTATTCCCGGCTTCAGCCGGATCAAGCGCATCGTTCGTAGTCCCGCCTTTAGGCCAATACCACTAAGTTAGCAGGCGAATGGTTTCTGGGAAAGTGTGCGTTGGAGGCGGCAAATTACAGTGTTCGTCGCGTTTTTTGGGCCATTTGCTTTGTGTGCGTTTTATCACTCGTGGATTGAGGCGGTTGCGACGTGGTTCAACTACCTCAAGGCTGATCTGCAAGACCATGTTGCTGTACCATGGCTGGAACAACTTTTGCGAACGCGGAGCTTCTACCAAACACATTCGCAGTACCTTGATCGCACCTGTAAATGATATCCGACGCGGCGACACTCCAGCTTGGACTGCCGCCTCAAGTGCTAACTTGCGAATCACGAAATGTGCTATCAGTAAACCATTGATTTCCTGCACAACCCCGGCCGGACTATGGCTGCGGAGTTTTGGGGAATTGCGAAGATGAGTCTTAGCCTCATCAATAGCAATCTCCTCTTCCCAACGCTCGTGATATAGAACTATCAGTGCCTGGGCTGGGTGCTCATGCTCATCAAGCAGTGTTGTCAGCAAACGATGCGTCTGGCCATGGCCAGTACGCTGAGGGTCATCCAATTTGTATTCGATCACGCGAACGCTTTGGCCGTTACGATCATGGCGCCGGTCATACTCGTTGGCATAGATCTTTGACAGAAACGTTCCGTCGGAAAGCACCTGCATAATTTTGAAACAACGGTTCATTTTCGAACGCCCCAGGAAGTCCGACTTCTGATCAATGACCTGGTTCATTAGTTGGTACGAACAAAAGCCAATGTCGAACAAAAGTAGACTTTTCTCTGGCAATTTTCGATAAACGTGTTTCGCCATGGTCGCTTCGCCACATCGCATTGGCTTAATAAGAAAGTTGATAAAGACGTGCGAGCCCACTTCGCAAAGTGCGATGATCCTGGCTTGTGGAAACGCACCGAAGTCTGTTCCATTTTTGGGCCTTCCGAAAGCACGGCGATTGGCATCACTGTCAGGAAGGTTCAATACAAATCCATCGACCGCCACGAGCCTACGACCTGCGTAAAAGGAATCAGGTGTCTGGCTATCACATAGGCAGTGAACCAACTTCTGGTAGACAAATGCCAAGATTGCAACGCCCAGCCGCACTCGGGCTTGAGTCAGGGCGCTGGATGAGGGCATGAGCCCAATGGAGAATCGGTGCAACCAGCGAAACACGTGTGTGTAGCAATCGTCGCCATATAGCCACAAGGCGATCGTAAACCACACCATCATGTCAGCCGGGCATTTTCGACTGCTTCGTTTTTCGAGCTTGCGACGGCGTACTTCGGCTTTCAGCATGCAACTGCGAACAGTCCTCTTGAGGCAAGTAATTCGCTCATGTGAAAGTAACTTATCTTGCTTTGATTGAGAGATCGTGCGAACATGAGTCATGGCAGCTTCCTTGCTTGGTGATGAAATTCAACACCTCCGATCCTCGCAGGAAGCCTGCCTTTTTGGAATACTAACTTAGCGGTATTGGCCTTTAGGCGGATCACGCGCAACGAAGACCGGCTAAAGCCGGGACTACGAACCCCTACCCCCTTCAGGCCGACTTATTCGACTACAATAAACCGCTCCTCCTTCATTCCAAACCAAATCTCATCCGCCTTACCAGTCCCATCATAAACAGCAAACTAGATCAGCCGCCAAGCAAGATCGAAACGCAGATGTCCAACCTCAATCCCTATGACGCTCCGGCCGAACGCGAGCCAACGAGCCCTAAAGAGAAGCCCGTCCCATCACATCTCTTGAGCCGCGTTCTTGCCATACTCACACTTACATTCGGCGCATTGTGTACTATCCTTCCCATCGCCGATATATCGATCGCAGTTTATCACGCATCCATCGCACAGGCTCAGGGACTCAGCATCGATCGTTCGGCGTTTGGAATCAACTTTTTGTTTCTTCCAGCAGGGTTGTTCGCGTTACGAGCCGGCGTTCTCTTTTGGCAAGAAGAACATCGTTGGGCCATACTATGGTGCTTGATGTCGATTGGTTGGATAATGGCACTTTTTGTGAATGGGTAATTGCAAAGGGTCCAAGAGTGCGTTTCATTACGAAAAACTACCGACTAAACAGCAGGCTACCACCGTTCGTAGTCGCGCACCGTTCGCAGTACCGCCTTCAGGCGGATCAAGCGCATCGTTCGTAGTCCCGCCTTTAGGCGGATCAAGCGCATTGTTCGTAGTACCGCCTTTAGGCGGATCACGCGCAACGAAGACCGGCTAAACAGAACGTCCGGCTTAGATTGGTTCGTTTTTGCGGCGTTCTTCTCGTTTGTAAAGGGTCAAGGTATTCTGAGCCACGACGAGCAGTCCAACTTCCGCTTTGACACGGTCCAGGCCGCAGCCGTTTTGACACTCTTGCCCGCGGTGCCGTTTGCCATCGGCGAAGCGGCGTTCGATCACTTGCGAACGCAAGCGTTGGCTGCGCTTGCCTGCGTCGGTACTCATCTTCGCGGCTTGTTCGTCCAGTAACGCCTGCTCGGTTTGACGCGATACGGTGCGACGTTTACCGCTACCGCCAAGGCAGCGGGCCGCCAACGCACAGCCACTACAACGCTCGGGAAGTTGCTCATAACGAAGCTCCCCGACGCAGCGCCCGTCAGCTCGGGGAACCTGAGCTTCTCGTACTAGTTTCATCGTGTGACCAGCCGGGCAGGTCATTTGCTTGGTCGACTCATCGTATGCGAATTCGCGAGAAGGTATCTGCACTTGACCACTTGCCGCCTTGCGTCCCAGTAGCATCGTTCCGTCTTGAACCGGTGCATATAAGTCGATGCCCAGAGCTTGGCAATCCTTCAGCTCAAGGATCGAGCAGTAGCCAGAATCGGCATGCAGTGTTGTGAATGTTGACCCGACGATCCACTGAGTCAGCGCGATCATTAAAGCCAAGGTGCCTGCATCCGTGTTTTGCGCCAAAACGTCATAGGCGACGATCACATCGCTGGCACAATCGGTGACGTACTGCGTGTTATACAGCGGTCGAAGAACATTCTTCTTGTCTCGTCCAATCACCGCATCGAGATCCATCGGACTCACTACCATCTTCGATTCGTCACGACGATGGCGGGCGTGTTTTTCGCGGTTTTCTTCGATTTTTCGCAGCAGGCATCCCTTGGCACGCCGCAATCGCTCCAGTTGGCCGTGGCGTCCCGCAGGGGTCGATGCGATCCACCCAGGGACTGGCGACAATGGTTTATTCGAAGCAACTTGATCTTTGTGATCCAGAGAGCGTATGGCACGTTTGAGCTTGTTCAGTCGCCGACTGATTTGTTTGAGACTCAAGATCTGATGGCGAGATGCATGCGCAGCAGTGAAGGTGCCATCGATCGCACACTCTACAGGTTCGATGAGTGATTCACAAATGGCGCTTTGGACTAAACTGCGATGCACTTTGTCGATGAACTTTGCAGCCCGATCGCGGAATGCATACCAGGTGGAGCGAGCTGGCGAGATGCCTTGCCCTAGAAGTTTGCACTGATCGCGGGTTGTCGCGTCCTTGTGCCACTTAGCAGGCGAGGTGTTGCCGTTGAGGATTTCGTAGAGGGCAATCGCCAACATGTTCTGAGGTGGAAATGCGTCCGATCCAGTTCCCCGATAGGCTTGGTACAAGTCGTCCAAGTCGACTTGGCGAATGGTTCTCAGAACAGCTTGCACATGGTCATCGTCTTTGAAACGTTGATTGAGCAGTTGGAGTTCTTGCGAACCGGACTGCAGCAGTGTTTGGGAGAAGTGGACTTTTTAATTGCGGCATTCATGGTTAAATTCCATTGGTGGCCCGTCGGTCTGGAACAATTCATTCGCATTATTAATGCGAAACCCACCATGCCGGCGAGGCCACTTTTTTTGCTAGCATCGAAAAATTCTAAGCCGGACGTTCTGTAAAGGCGGTACTACAAACGATGCGCGTGCATCAGCGTGCAACAGATTCGAGTTTGGGGAACACAAAGGACTTCAATCGCTGAGCCTGCAACTTGGAAGAGCCCTCGGTAATCACAACGCTCTGGTCAACTGCCACGTCGGTAAACTCTTGCGTGGTGTCTGACGTCGGCCAGTATATCTCCAGCTTGCGTACCACCGTCGCCTTGCCCAAGCCTAACTGCTGTGCCAACGGTTTAGCTCCAAACGATCCGCCGCTATTGACCCACGCATAAACCGATCGCACTTCACTACCCTCTTCAATCTCAGCGCGAATTCGAGCGCCTATGGCAGATCGATTGGATTTTGTTCCTACCAGTTTCACTCGCAAAAAATGATTTCCAAAACCAGGGTTCTCAAACAGAACGTCGCCAAACGAATCGCCTTTATACGCCCCACCCATTTGGATAAAAACATCTTGGTCGCCATCGTTGTCCAAGTCGACAAAAGATGTTCCATGCCCTTTTTGCAAATGGCCAAAACCACCCGCAAAAGTTACGTTCGAAAACGACTTGCCGCCTTGATTGTGAAACATCAAATTCGGCATCAACGCTTGGAAGTCTGGAAAGCCAGTGCCCAAGTAGAAATCAGGGTAGCCATCGTTATCCAAATCGCCAAAATTACAACCCATCGGCTCGGTCGCTGTCGTCAATCCATACGCTTGACTCGCCTCTTGAAAGCCTCCTTTGCCATCCCCCAAATACAATCGGTCCGTCTCGTTATCGATCGCTCGATTCAGGTACTCGGCCGGGATAATGTCTAGCTGTCGAGTGTAACTAGCAACATAGATATCCAACACGCCATCGTTGTTGACGTCCCAGAACCAAGTCCCAAAACTAGTCTCCGGCCGATGAACCCCTAGCTCCTTTGCGACATTCGTGAACTTGCCATTTCGGTCATTGCGAAATAGGCAATTGTCCCCATCCAAATTGGATATATACAAATCCGGATAGCGATCTCCGTTGTAGTCGCCCCACACCGCTGCCTTGGTAAACTTGCCATTGATGACGCCAGCTTCGCGCGCGACATCAACAAACTTGCCATTATCATTGCGGTACAATTGGCAAGGATAATTTTCGTTACCGACAAAAAGATCCAAATCGCCGTCGTTATCAAAGTCTGCCCAAGCGGCCGTTGGAGTAGGAGCCATCATTTCCAATCCAACTTCAATGGTCACATCCTGGAAGCGACCATTCCCTAGATTTCTCAGCAGAGAATTTGGGATCATGCCAGATTCGCCCAGCCACGCTCCTCGCGTTACAAAAATATCCACGTAACCGTCGTTATCAAAATCACCTTGTACGCCATTGATCCCACCGGTGATAGCTTCGATACCAGCAGCTTTCGTTATGTCTTGGAAAGTACCGTTACCAAGGTTACGGAAGATGCGCCCATGGTCATCGGGGGCCCAACTGGCTGCGTAGATATCGAAGTAGCCATCATTGTCAAAGTCATCGGTGACCAACGCTCCGCCGCAACTGAGCGTCTTTAATCCGAGGTCTTGTGCGATATCAATGAATTTTGGAAATGGAATCGGCGAAACAAAGCTTTCGGGTGGAATCTGAAACTGCTGCGGCAACATTTGCGGATGCTCCCCCAAAGTCATGGCCGCAATGTTTACTAGCCACACGGCTTCAAGATTGGTGGGATCAATCGCTAGCGATTTCAAAAAGTATTTTACTGCGATGGTGCTGCCTTCTTTTTGCGTATGGACACCGCCGGCTTGAATAGGCAAGATGCAACTTTCTCCAGTACGGCAGTGGATGCAATTGGTAGTTTCTGCAAAACGTAGCCATGATAAGCCCGCTTCGAAATAAAAGGCAGCTTTTGCACGGTCCATTTTCAGCAGGTTGTATTGATCCGAAATTCGCTCCGCTTCTGTGATATGCGCAACTCCCTCTTTGTCTTGGCCCAAGCGGCGATGATCGATGGCTAACTGCAAGTTGGCGATGTAAGCTTGCTCGGGATTAGCCGACTCATTGATCTGACTGAGCATCGTATTCATCTGAGTGATCGATCGATTCTCAAAGAATGGGTCAATGCTCAGTGCACGCTGTCGCACTATCTCAAGCATCATCTCCATTTGTCGCTGTCCGCTCATCGACGGAAGGTCCGATATCGGTTCGTTGGAGGGTTTGGAGCAACCTGCCAACACCCCTAAACAAAGCAGCAACAAGCGTTGAGCATAAAGTTTGATCTGGTGAAGATACGACTGTCCAAGCATGCTTATAACTTTCCTCCCACAAGGGAGTGTGTGATCCTAGCAATATCAATTCCATGCCTCGGCGAGAAAACGCCAAGCCACAATGAATAGGAAGGTAACCGGCAGCAGCCAGCTTTGCGTCGCTGAAAGCCACGACACGGCTTCATTGTCACCCCGAAACCCTGCTTTGTAAACTTGAGAACACGCAAATGCACTAAAGCAAACAACACAAGCTGCTGGCAAGCCTAAGGTGATCACCAGTAGAATGAGAACCGGCAGCCAGAATGATAGCTCGCGGCTTTGGGATGCTGAGCCTGATTGACCACCTATTGGCAGGTTGCCATCGCGTTCATTTCCGGGCACGTTGTGCGATTTCGACAATCTCTGCTGAGCGAAGGTGCTTAACGCAGCGCCGATTATCAGCACCGCACCTAAGACAATCAGCAAATGAACTAACAATTGACGCGGGCTAGTCGCTGGCTGAATCTGTAAGCGAAGTAAGCTCACGTTGCTGGCACCAAGCTCGATCAACACGATCATCAAGGCTGCTGCCATGACCAGGCTTATCCATCGTGCTGGCAACGTTTCACCCGAATGACGTGTCATAAAGATCGCCAGAAGGCACGAAAGCAACAGAAGGTGCATTCCAAAAATCCAACACAAGGTGACTGACAGGAATGCAAAATTGACAGGCATGCCGTAGTACTTGCTGTGCACTGCAAGATGCAGCGGCAGATTTGCGCCATGGCTCAAGAACTCGACTGCGTACAAAACAAGGAACAACAGTCCGCCGATCGCTTCAAAGATCGGATACTTGGGAGAAATAGGAAGTTGGCATGTTGCACAACGACCTCGTAATCGCAACCAACCGATGATGGGGACATTATCTATCGCTGCAATCGCGACGCGGCATCGCGGGCAGAACGAAAAACCATTGAGACTCAGGCCGCGAGGAGCTCGCCACGCAACGACGTTGAGAAAACTGGCGATGCTGCTACCCACAGCAAACAGCCACAAACCGAGTGTCAGTTCCATGCCCCGGCACAGCCAAAAGTCGTGCGAAGCAAGCGGACTTGTGAAGTAAACTCCATCGCGGAATTGTACGATTGTTGCCCCCCCGCAACTGATTGCCACAATCAGCAACAATAACGATGCGATCGTTAGTTTACCAAGCTTCGTGGCATAACGCTTCCTGCGCAATCGGTGCGGTGGAGTGGCAACGGCCGTCGGGTTACTTTGGTTGGAAAAGAAACTGCTCACAAATCTCAACTTTGTCGAAGGGCATGAACTTCAGTTGAGATTGTAAGCTGCCGCAATTTTGTTTGTAGTCCCGGCTTCTTTGTTCGTAGTCCCGGCTTTAGCCGGTCTTCGGCTGCGCTTAACGAACGATGCGCTTGATCCGCCTGAAGGCGGTACTGCGAACGATGCGCTTGATCCGCCTGAAGGCGGTACTACGAACGTTGCGCGTGGTCCGCCTGAAGGCGGTACTACGAACGGGGCGCTTGATCCGCCTGAAGGCGGTACTACGAACGGTGCGCGTGACCCGCCTGAAGGCGGTACTACGAAGGTTGCACTTAAAAGGGCACAGGTTCTTGCAGATGCGACACTACTTCGATTCAAGTAAGGTCCCAAGCGTCAGTAGTACGTAACCGGTGACCAAGTTGGGATCGGATTCCATCCAGCGTTGATCTTCGTTAACCCACGAACCGTCCGCTTGTTGGTTCGCTTTGAGTTGGCTAAACAGTTCGCGTCGCCAGTTTCGCTGGCCATCTTTGGTGTCGAACAGCGGCTCGCCGTTAGCATCCAGTGCTTTGGCCATCGTTTGGTAGTAATAGTACAAACCCGATTTACCTAGCCCGGGGTTGGTTTCGACTGAGTAATTGTCGTGCAGGAATTTTTTGGCAGCGCTGACACGTGGGTCTTGGTCGTCCAAGCCAGCGTAGATCATACTCTTGAGGCCAGCGTACGTCATGGCGGGATAAGAGCGCAGTCCGCCGTTGCCATCTTCGCCGGCCATGGAAGCCCCACCGGCTGCAACCGTGTAATAGAATCCACCATCGTTCACTTTAGCGGCAAACGGTGATGAATTCTGGTCCGACTCTAGGTTTTGGCAACGAGTGACGAACAGCAACGCACGCTGGATAGCGGGATCATCCTTACCAGCACCTAATTGGTGTAAGGTTTCCATCATGAAAGCCGTATTGGACATGTCCGGTCTCGCTTTGCTGCCATACCCTGCACCACCAAACCGCAAGTCCTCTTCTGTCACTCCCTCGTCTTCGTCCCATTGGCCTTTGCGAATAAACTTCTCAGCGTTCTTCACCACTTCGTCATACTGCCCTTGGTCATTTGCATGGACAAACGCCAATACTGCGATGCAAGTCTCATAATTTGCATGAGTGGACCCCCGCGAATAAATTCCACCGTCTGGTTGAACATGGGAGAGCAGGAAGTCAAATGACTTCTTTACGATCGGGTCGTTGTCCTTCAGACCCACTGCGGTCAATCCAGCCGCGACAACCGCGGTGACTCCCACACTACTGCTGGTGCTGAAGGAACCATCGGCTGCTTGGCCACGTAGACGCAGGTAATTGACCGAGCGATCGACTAGCTCTTGCAACTCAGCTCTTGGAATTGGCTGGACGGCAGGCGCGGATGCCGTCGCTTCTTGGGATCGGGCGGGCTGAGCCAGGGAGACACTTGCTCCCAAAATCATTGCGTAGGTAAAGGATGACAGGAGTTTCTTCATGATTGACGATGCCTTTGAAGTGATTCGTAGTGCGCGCCAGCTCGACCGTCTATTGCGAGCGGGAGGCTCACGTCGAAACCATTTGACGCGAGCGGTTACTATAGCTAACTCTATCCAAGAACGTTCCGCTTGACCACTTGGTTCGATGCACAACCTTTGGCCGTCATGATAGCACAAGCGGACAAAAAACAGTCGCTGAGCACAATTGGCGCGCCGTTAGATCGTAATCCCGGTGTTGGACGGTCGTGTTTCGTAGTCCCGGCTTTAGCCGGTCTTTGTTGCGTGTAATCCGCCTGAAGGCGGTACTGCGAACGATGCGCTTGATCCGCCTACAGGCGGTACGGCGAACGTCGCGTTAGACGCCACGGACCATGGTCGCACCGGTCGACTTAAGCGCTTCGCTGATGTCGATTTGAACACTATCGGCCCAAAGGTTCTCTAGATCGTAGTAGGCTCGAGTTTCTTCGTCGAATAGATGGACTACCACGCCGCCGAAATCCAGCACAATCCAGCGGCTTTCGTCATAACCACTGCGATTGCTGCGTCCATAATCGACCGCTCGCAAGGTCCGCTCAATGTCATCGGCAATTGCGTGCAGTTGTCGCCGCGAAGCTCCTGTGGCAATCACGAAAAAGTCGAAAATCGAAGTTTGGCCAGATAGATCTAGGACAACGATATCCTGTCCTTTATTCTCCGCAGCACACTTGGCCGCTTCAAGAGCGGCGTTTAGACTGGATTGGCGTTGTTCTTGGGCAATCGGTACAACGCTATTGGGTGTATCTTCCAAAATAGATAATCGGTGTGCTTTTGTGCTCATTAGGTTAGCATCAACTCCTGTGTTTTGATCATTACTGTCAAGACGTTACTCCAACGGGAAAGGTTCATCGCTTACCAATATGCCGGAAAAATGCTTGCCCAACCGCCTATTATAATCGTGATTTCATTGTCCTCTAGCTCACATTGAGCTCCGGGGACACATTTAACAAGTTTTTGATGACAGTTCTGGGAGACATGTATGGCGGATTGGCTTGAAGAGGGTAGCAAAGCGCCCGACTTTACTTTGCTTGATGACAATAACCGCAAAGTGAAGCTGTCAAATTTCGCGGGGAAACCGGTTGTGCTCTATTTTTACCCCAAAGACGATACACCCGGCTGTACCAAGGAAGCTTGCGCGTTCCGAGACGCCGAAAAAGAGCTTGGCAAATTGGATGTCGTCGTGTTGGGTGTCAGCGGCGATGATGTCGCTTCGCATGTCAAGTTTCGCGATAAGTACTCGCTGAACTTCCCCTTGCTAGCCGATGAAGGGTTCAAAGTCGCAACCAAGTATGGAGCATATCGCGAAAAGAACATGTATGGGAAGAAGTCGATGGGAATTCAGCGAAGTACCTACATCATTGGCCGAGATGGGAAGATTGCGAAGATTTACAAGCGTGTTTCCGTCGACGGCCATGCCGAAGACGTGCTGGCCGTTGTCCAAAACTTGTAGCTGCCGTGGTTTGTAGTCCCGGTTTTAGCCGGTCTTCGGTTGCGCTTGACGAACGATGCGCGTGATCCGCCTGAAGGCGTTACTACGAACGGTGCGCTTGAGCCGCCTGAAGGCGGGGGCACCGAAAGAGTCCCTGCTCTGTCCGTGCAGACGCATTGTGCATCAAGAGTCTTGCCTTCGCAAATATAGGCAACTAATCGCTAACACGATGATAATGAACAATGTATTGGACCAAATCGGTGTCCACAGATCCAGCTCTTCTTTGGGCTGCTCCAAATCTTCCGTCTGCATTCCCAAGTTTAGCGGGTCTCCGCTGCTCAATGCCCACTGGATGAGGTTATCGACCGCTGCGGGTTTGGGGTTCACCAGATAAATTGGCCGAATAATCGTCCAATAAACCCATTGGGAAGTAGTCCATTGCGGTTTGCAGATTCGTGACCACTGGTTGCTGCTTTCATTAAAGCGATGCACTTCGTTACCAAGGGTGCTGACCATCAGTGATTGGTCTTTATCGACAGCAATGGCTGTGACTCGCTGTGGAACCGATGGCTTAGAAACCGATCGCCCGGCGGCATCGACCAGCAGCAGCTCGCCTTCGGTCGTCAAAATTGCAAATTGATTTTCTCCGCGTCGGTGGATCTCCTGTGGTTTAATCGCTTTGAGCTGGTTATCGATATCTGGTTCCAGCGTCCAGTTTTTTAAGTTAAGGCTAAGTGCTGATTCCTTGTTGGTCACGATCAAGCAATGCTCGGGAGTCGAAGACATTAAGGCCAGCGCGTCATCGGGGATATCGAGCGCAAGGGTATCGGTTAACTCAAGGCGCGGTTGGCTGTCGGTTTGGTTCCATTGGAAACGCTGGATTTTCGAACGAGAGATGACCAGCAAGTCTTTGGTGCCCGGGATTGCGCAGAACTCGATCGGCGATTGGAAAATGACGTCATCAGAAGTCAATTTCGGATAGACCGATTTGGATTCAAACAGCGGCAATTTGATTCCGAACAGTGAAGGGCCTTCGGCTGGTTGTTTGGCTGCGTCGAAATCAAAAGCGAAAATGCCATTTTCACTAACCGCGATGACTTGGTCGCCAACCGACTTCAGTCGGCGCGTTCGCGATGGCAGGTCCGGCAAACTATCGACGCGTTTTTCGCTCCACAGCGGTACGTCCTGAAGCTCGCTGCCGGAGCTTCCAGCACTGAGATTCATATCGATGGATTGCAAACGAACCCCGTCGCTCTGCAGGCCAAAAAACGGGTTCCAGCTTGGGCGGCCGAAGATGACCAGTTTTCGCTCTGGCAGCCAGAGCGGCCCTAGGACGCGACGTTCGGAATCTCCACGGCCGCCCATTTGCTTCCACTGCGTCTGGCCTTCATCCCACAGCAACAACTCGCCATCGCGATTGGAACCGAACAGATGCTGATCAATTACCGTAAGTCGCGTTATCTGCGGGCGTTCGACCGAGAACAACTTCAATTGTTCATACGTTATTCCCAAAATAAAACATACACCCCAGAAGAGTGCCACACAAACAATGGAAACAATCGCATTTTTCCAGATCAATCCAACCAAGGTCGAAACACTGTAGAAAATCATGAAAACAAATAAGAACAAAGGGATGCACCAAAGTAACCCGCTGTTCCAGATACTCAAACGCCAACCTAACAGCAAATAAAATCCAACTAGTAAGTAGGCCACGTTGATCAAGATAAAGCAAACGCCGCCGACGAATTTGGACAATAGTAGGCCGCTGCGCGAAAGAGGTTTGCTTAACAGCAATGCCATCGAGCCCGGCGCGAACATGTCTGGCACTAAATTGCTGGTGACTACGATTGCGACCAAGATGCCAACGACTCCTAAAGCGATCTTCAAAAAAGCAATGAGAATAAAGCCATCGATGAAGGGTCGCAGTTGCTGGCGGCTTACAGGAATTGGATTGAATAACTTCATTCCCGCATACCCGATCCAGATCGAGTTGCTTGCCGAGCTGCGTAAGCTGGCGGGAAAGGCAAGTTCCACCAGTCGCCGATTCACACGTGTCAAATCATCGCCCGACAGTTTGCCTGGCTGATAGCCCGAAAGTTCTTTGGTTAACTCTGACCGCTTATTGGCATCCGGCCAAGCTTCCTCCGAATACAAATCCGGGATGCTTAACGCGGAAGTCAGGCCTTCCGCTAAAGCTCCCAAGCGTATTTGCGGGCTGGAATCCTTAGGGATCTTGTTGATGCGATTCTTGAAGTCTTCATCCAAGGCATTCCAGACTCGCTGTTGAGCTTGCGAGCCACGTCCTTCGCTGGCTGTTTGCAAGTCTTTGATCAAGCGATCGCGATTGGTGATGCTCTCGCTGCGGAACGAGAAATCGCTGCCTTCAATCCAGCCAAATGGTGCGATGGCGGCCAGCAGTACGGTCCAACCGAGAAGCAACACCCACAAGATCCGAGACTTGAAGGCTTCAAAGAAGGAATCATAAATGACCGCAAAGTAAGGTCCCATCGGTTACTCAAATCTGCTGGAGTCGGACGTGGTAATATTCGGCACGCCGTTGGGCGTCGTGGCGTTCTGAACTAATTGCATAAACACCTGTTCGAGTTTTGGCTTGTGTACGGCAAGTTGCACAATGCTAAGTCCGGAGCTGCGGATCAAATCTACCAACGCATCGACATCAGTTTGCTGGATACTTGGCAATTCGATTTGCCAGTTGTCATCGTCCGCAGCCAGAGGGACAGCTACTTGTACGTCAGCAAATTTCGCGGCTGTAGCCTCGCGGACTTGTTCCAAGGCTTCGCGGCTGCCCGAGACTAGTACGGTGGTCCGGCTGCCTGCCTGGCTCGCGTTGGAAAGCAGTTCATTCAAGGTTCCGCTGGCTGCCACATGACCATGCGACATAATAGCGAAACGATCGCACACCAGTTCGACTTCTTGCAAGATGTGGCTGTTGACGAAAACTGTTTTTCCGTCATCTCGCAAGCGTTCGATACATTGGCGGATGTGGTGGCGGCCTACTGGGTCCAAGCCGTCGGTGGGTTCGTCCAGAAACAGCAACTTGGGTTCGTGCAAAAGCGCTTGAGCTAAACCCAAGCGTTGCTTCATGCCTTTGGAGTAGGTTCGAACCAATTCGTTTTCGCGCCCTTTCAATCCGACCAGATCTAGCAGGCTAGGTATGCGAGCTTGAATCTGCGAATCGTTCATTCGCGATAATCGCCCTAGAAAATGAAGAGCGGTGATGGCGGTATGGTGTCGGGCGACGTGGAAATTTTCCGGCAGGTAGCCAATGCTGCGTCGTGCTGCCTGGCGATGGTGCGGTTGGTCAAAGATCAATGCTTTGCCGGAACTGGGGCGAACAATTCCCAGCAGGATCTTGATCAAAGTGGTCTTGCCTGCGCCGTTGGGGCCCAGCAAACCGAATATACCGCCCGCTGGGATTTCTAGATTGATACCGTCTAATGCTCGTACCCGCCGGCCAAATAGAAAGCCGCTGCGATAGGTCTTCGCTAAGTTGTCGATAACGATGGCTGTGGGCAAGCTAAATTCCGTATCTCTTCAAGTGCAACATTTGAGTTTAGGCAAGACGCTGTCCCTGGACTGCAATTGCCGTTATAAGATAAAACTTATCCTGATTCTTGAACCGATTATACCCGAAGGCTTCCATGGATTCTGATCAACAGTGGATGGTACACGCAATTCGACAAGCAGTCCAAGCGGCTGAACAGGATGAAGTTCCCGTCGGCGCCATTATTGTGCACAAAGATAAAATTATTGGTACGGGCTATAACCAACGCGAACAACTAAATGATCCCACGGCTCATGCCGAGATGATCGCTATTACACAAGCCGCTTCGCTATTGCAGTCTTGGCGTTTAACCGAAACCACACTTTATGTGACGTTAGAACCCTGCCCAATGTGTGCCGGAGCGATCTTGCAATCGCGGATTACCCGAGTCGTTTATGGTGCAAGCGACCCCAAAGCCGGCGCGGTCCACAGCTTATATCAACTGCTAAATGATGCACGTCTGAATCATCAAACGGTTGCTACCGGCGGCGTGCTGTCGGAGCAATGTGGCCAACTGCTGAGCCATTTTTTTCAAATGAAGCGAGAACAAGGCAAAAAGTAACGGACGTTTCGCACGTAGACTATCCCGGCCTTTTTCTAGCGAATGCGGCTGTTCTGGCGATCGCGCCCACTAGCGCGAAGTCTCCAATCACTTCGCAAATGCGGCCGGAAAAAGCTCTTCGGCCGCAACCCATTCTTTGGAACCGACCGGACATAGGCTCGTATCGGCCGTAATCCGCTGTTGGCTGATCCAGCTTTCAATGGTCGCCCAGTCTGCCGGCCCGTAGACTCCGCCGCTGGGGGGACGTACCAAATACATGGGGGAAACCCTCGGTTCGCCGTTAGGACTCCGTTGACGATCAAGCCGATGTTGCCCAACATTGCTCACGCGGTCGTCTGGGGAAACCACGTTACTTCCGGAGCTCAAGCCGTCTCCCACGCTCCCCAATTCCCCGGAGTAGTCTTGGTCTTGGTGGGGTATCCGAAAGCGACCGCTGCAACTGGGGCAAATGCCTCGACGGCCGGCCAGATTCGCTTTGATGTTGAGCTTTTTTTGGCAATGGTGGCAGCGAAATCGAATCCCCACGGCGGATGGCTCCTTATCTTCCTCAGTTCGGTAGTTCGCTATGAATATAACAGAATGGACAACCGCATTTGTGAGTGCAAAGGGAAAAGCACTACTGAACCAAAATTAACGAACTTCTCTACTGCAATGTGAGTGAATCTCTGTTTCGCTGGATTTCGGTAGCCGATACAACCCACCATATCGCTAGAGTTTCTCATAACGTTTTTGCTGGCAAATGGCTCTGGAGCTATCGACGTGCAACCGACCTTCATCGACGAACGCAAACCTGCACCGATTGACCTTGGAGAAAGTCCGCGAATTCTCATCACACGGTTGAGTGCGATTGGCGACTGCATATTGACATGGCCGCTGGCTACCTACCTCAAGCAGGTTTGGCCACATAGCCAAATCACTTGGATTGTTGATTGCGCCGCGAGCAAGCTGCTGGAGCAGCACCCGTGTGTGGATGAGGTGATACGGTTGCGTAAAGGTTTTTTGTTGCGGCCTCGCGAACTTTACTCCTTGAGAAAAGAGCTGCAAGCTCGCAACTTTCAGCTAGCGATCGACCCACAGGGGTTGGCCAAAAGTGCGGTCTTAGCGTGGCTGTCCAACGCGCCTCTGCGACTGGGCTTTGACAGTTGCCAAGCCCGCGAGGGGGCGTCTTGGTTCTACACCGCTCGGCGTCACCCCTTGGCGCAACATTTGGTTGAACGGCAATTAGAGTTGTTGGAGATGTGCAACTTGGAGCCGCCGGCCTGCGATCAAGCGGGATTGCTGAAGGTCGACTTTGGTTGGGACGATCGACGCTTGGACTGCAGCGAAATCAACCAATACATGGATCAACTTGGCTTGTCTGCAAAGCAGTTTGTTATCTTAAATCCCGGAGCGGGTTGGGAGAGCAAGCGTTGGCCGCTGGATCGATATGCCGTCTTGTCGGAGCAAATTTTAGAAGCGACGGGCTTGCCGTCGGTGATCGCTTGGGGCGGAGAACGCGAATACGACTACGCTCGAACCATCGCAGCCTTGGCACCTGGCAGTTGCATTGTGGCTCCCGACACGGATTTGGTCAGCCTGGCACAATGGTGCTATCGCGCCGCGTTGTTTGTGGGGTCAGACACCGGGCCGATGCATTTAGCGGCTGCGATTGGAACCCCTTGTGTCGCCATGTATGGAACATCATTGCCTCAACGCTGCGGCCCCTATGGCGCTCAGCACGTCGCAATTCAAAAGCGTTATGACGGAGGTTCCGCTCGCTACCGACGCAACACAACCAATGCCGCAATGAAGGCGATTGAAGTGCAAGATGTATATCAAGCGTGCCTGCAAACTTTGCAACGTCATCGCGCATCGAGACCTGACTTAAAGATCGCCAGTTCTACGTCCTGGGCCGCCTGAGAACGAACGATAATGTGCTTGGAACTCAATTGGAAGCCAGCATGCCGGCCAGCTATTGGAGCACCGCAGCCAGTTCCGGGATAGATTTTCAAAGTTGCCGTTTCAATTGCTCTAATTCGGCTCGCAGCCGGTCCACTTCTGCTTCAGCTTTTCGGCGAGCTTCTGCTTCACGTTGGCGAGCTTCCGATTCACGTTGGCGAGCTTCCGATTCACGTTGGCGAGCTTCTGCGTCCAGTTCTGCTTGTTCTTGATGGGTCAGCAATCGATCGTTGGTGCCCCGAGTAAACAAATTCAAATCCTCCTCGGATATTCGAAGCTCTAAATCCAGTTCCTCGCTATAAAGTCCGCCGGAAGGTTCGGCGGCGATCTCTTGGTAGACGCCGTTCTGCAGTCGATAACCCTGCAAAGGCGGATCCAAGTAATCGCTAGTAGGGTCATGCAAGAAGTACTCGTGTACTCCAAGTTGTTGATACAGTAGGGGTTTATCGACGGAGTCCTTCTTTTTGGTCTTTCTAGAAGTTGTTTCAATGACCAATTGGGGAACCACGCGTTCTACCCAAAGCCGATAAATCCTGCGTCTACGTTGCAGGAGTCCTTTGGCGATAAATGCGTCTGGGACTATAAATTTTTTGGGATTGCCTTGCTCATAATACAATAGCAAGTCGCCGCTGACGTAAACTTTCTGACCATAGAAATGCTTCTTTAGAAGTTCGATGATGCGAATCATCGCGTCACGATGTTCGTCGGTTTCTCCCATTGGACGTCCATCCGATTCAGGATAGTTAACAGATCGAATATTTGGCAAGTTCATCGCAAGAACCGTTCGCGTCAAGGATTTGCGAGCCCATTTTGGCAACTATGGCTAGCTGTCCGCATTGTACACGTTTGCCTTGCCAGAATGAACTGGTTTTTAAGCAACGGCTGTTACAAACGGCAGATTTGAAGACGTAGGTGGAAGCAAGAATTCGCGTCGGCAACCGGGCTGGGAAGCTGGCTTGGAGCAAGTGCATGGCCAGTCAGTTTTTCAAGCTACACAGAATTGAACGTAGTGGACTTCGCCAGCAGTCCCCCTTTCTTCGCCAGGACTTCTGGCGAATTCCACTGCCATCTTGAAAAACTGATTAGCCCTGGGAGCGTGTGAGGTGCCCTTGGCATTGACGTCTGAAGTGCGCACAATGCTGCAACTAGATCGCGCGGCGACTTACCGGTCGCCGCCACTCTCTTTTTCCACCTCAATTTAGAATGAACATGGAACGCACTTTAGTTTTGTTGAAGCCCGACTGTGTCCAGCGACGGCTGATGGGTACGGTAATCGCTAGATTTGAAGCGAAGGGACTCAACGTGATCGCAATGAAAATGCTGCAAGTCTCGCCGGAATTAGCCAAACAGCATTACGCCGAACATGTTGCTAAGCCTTTTTATCCTTCGCTGGAAGAGTTCATTACCAGTGCCCCAATCGTTGCGATGGTATTGGAAGGCTTGGAAGTCATTCGAGTTGTCCGCGATATCCTAGGAGCGACCAACGGACTGAAGGCGGCAGCGGGAACGATCCGCGGCGACTTCAGTTCGTCGCGTCAAATGAACTTGGTTCATGCCAGCGACAGCCCCGAGTCAGCTCAACGTGAAATCGGTTTGTACTTCCAAAGCAACGAAATTTGTGCTTACGAGCCCACGTTGGTTTACAGTTTTCGAGCTCCTGACGAAGCTTGATCTGCGAGTTCCATACGCTTACGCGACTTCGCGAGGCGGAAGTGTTCAAGAAGTTCTTCACGGTACGGGGCAAGCGTGATGTTTTGCCAAGTAGCAAGAAACGGCTGGACGGGCTTCCAATCTTTTGATACTCCACAAGTCATGCTGGCTTGTTCCCCAGGGCAAGTCAGATAATCACATTCCGCATTAGCCGAAACGCGAAAGCGTCGGTTTTCTCGGAAACCGTGAGCTATTGCTCAACGGCTAATTTGCCTAAATTCAAAAATTGATTTGCCCTGTCCTAAGAGCAGCTTCGGTGTCCAGCTTGCGAACGTTATTCACCCACGGGTGCGAGCTCGGGGGGCAAAACGATGTGGGGCATAAAAAGGCTTCTGATCCCTCATGTCGCAAAAATCTGCTGTGGCAGAGCGTTAGCTTGATTTGCGAAGCTTTTCTTGGAAGTCGGCGAGGCTCTGCGCGGTGGCAGGCTCAAATTCGAACTCCTGAATGAGTGCGTCGACTTGACGGTACGCTTCGCCTTGGCCAGCCACCAATTGGCCATAACCGCCACCGCCACTGCCACCGCCGTTTCCGTAATCGCCACCATTTCCGCCATTGCCGTAGCCGCTATCACCGGAACCGCCCACTTCTGAGCCACTGCCCTGCGTTGACTCGGTTTGCAAACCTCGCACGCGTCGCATGAAGTTCAAATGGTTGATGACGATAAGAACATCCAGGGACGATAAAACGCGATCGCCGTTGACATCAATGAAATCGTAATTCTGGCTCGGTGGCGGTACACTTAAATCGCGATTGGAACGGGCGTTGAGTGCATTGATGATGGCCAATACATCCAATGAATTGATCTCCCCATCGCCATTCACATCCAACGGGAATGATTGGTTTTGATACGGCGGAGGCGCTTGTTCAACCGAAATCAGGATCTCGGTAGAAACAGAATCGCCTCCTGTCACAGAAGTTGCGGTTACAAAAAGCGGCAGGGTCCACTGGTCTCGCGTTGCGAGAAACACGCCCGCTCGCAAGCGAAGCATGTTGGAAGCATCGACTATAAAGCGATCGTCGGAAAGCTCCCAAGTGAATTCTTCATTGATGTCTTCATCGATGACGCGCAGTTCGCCGAACCTGTGCCCGGCACGGAACTCGACCACCTGCGGGTTGCCCAAGAAATCGATACCGATCGATGGGTCGTTGAGATCGGTGACTGGGATTGTGGCAGACGCCAGGAACGCTTGAGAGCCAGACTCTTCACTGCCATGAAGCCAGACGGAGATCGAAAACTGTGCGGACTCCTCGTAATTCAATTGGCGGCCATTGGCTAAACGGATGACACCGTTGCCAGCTTCTACCCAAGCTGGATTCGAGGTTTGAATCTGCGCATCGCCGTTATCGATGTCATCAATCTCGTATGTGGCAATGACTGCGTTGGGGGTATTCTCTGGAATTGAATCGACAAAATTCACTCGAAACCCTGTCGGCAAATCATCGACAGCTTCTAAACGAATGTCGACGACTAAATCGTCGCTCCAGGACTGTCCATCAAAAGCTCGGACGACAATCGAATCGTTACCAAAGTAATCTTGCGATGGTTGGTATGTGCCGCCGGTTGAAATGGCCCAAGTCAGCGAGCCAAAGTCGGGTTGTTTGGTAACGAAGTAGAACAGCGCCTCATCTTCCGCAGATTCCAAAGCCGCTTCCAGTAAGGCAGCGTTAATTGTTAGCGGATAATCCTCAAACCCCTCGAGCAAAATACTTGGGGACAGCCACATGGGCAGCGGATTGTCTGGCGAAACGTCGACATTGATGGCAACATCCAGGAAGTCGTCCGGTTCGTTGATATCAATGCGGAAGGAGTTGCCCGGTCGGCCCAAAAGTTCGAACCAGTGCGTGCCGGGTTGAATGTCAGAAAAGCTCGCGATGCCAGTTTCATCGGAGATGGCAAATGCCTCCGATGAATCGAGTTGCCCGTTGCGATTGCTATCCAGGAATACGACACGTCCCGACACGGCCGAATCGAGTTCTTCGTCGTAAGTACCGCTCTGGTCAATGTCTTCAAAGACCAACACATTGAGTCCTGCCAGCAGACGTCGATCTTCTAGCGTGTCAAATAGCAGGGGGCGAAGCCGCTTACGCCTTGCCGATTTTACTCGCTGCAAATGACGTTTCGCCATGGATTAGTACCCGTTAAGCATAAGAGAGGAACATTTTAAAACGGCATCGCTAGCTGAATTCGGCACCACGCGTCCACCGCCAGCAGGATCTGGCTTGTGGAGAAGCATACGCATCATCAGGCTATAGCTATGAACTCCAATGATACCGGCAAAGTACTTTTAAAAACAGGATTTAGTCCAAAAAAAGCAACCAACGGCCCGCTGGCATCCCCTGCGCCGAGCAAAGTTGGAAAATCTCGGGTATTGATTTTGCTTTGGCAGGCAGATAGCTCTTTTGCAATTCTCAGGGAATGCTCACAATAGTCAACGGTCAGTGAAATTCAGGACGAATCGCAAATGGATGGTTTTCTGCTAAGTGAGTGACAGCTACAACGCCAAGGAACGTGACGAGGACTTAGTCCATGTACTTGGTTACATGAATTTCTCCTCGGGCCGTCCGGATACGAAAATGCTTTCGGCGGTTAACCGCTTGTACGGGTTGGCCTTGCGATCAGGTTCGATAACCAACCGGCCATTTGCTGGGATGCCTGCTTGGCTAACCGTCCAGCAATGGTTGCAAGATCGACTGGCGACTTTGGCTCAATCGCAGCCTGCGTTCGCGGAAACAGGCCAAGCGGCCGAGGTATTGTCTTTGGTTTGGTTGGACATTCTGCCATCGTACCTAGACTTCCATCGCGATTTGTTATTCCATCAAGAACCCGAGGGCTTGTTCAACGGTTTGTTTTTGGGCCGAGCCATCCAGACCGTGGTCGCACAAGGCGGACCGTGGAATGAGACTGAGCGGATCATTACCAACGCGATACGTGAACTGAATTCTTTTGTAGGCTACCGCCCGGTGGCGGTGCTGGAAACCGGGCAACTGGAGCCTTATTCGCACGAGTGGGTCTGTCCGATTCCGCTTTATTTGGAACAGGTTGGTGTTGCGGTTGGACCTTACGAAAGAATTATTACCGTTGCACTCGAAATCCTGCGGGCTACTCACCCGGAAATCCTGCGCAGTGCATCGTTTGATCCCGACTTACTCCAAGAGTTAGCTGTTGACCCTCGAGCGTACGATTTTGATCATCCAGTCAACAAACGCCCCAACTTCCAGTTCGGTTCATGGGATATGCGTTCGGCTGACGAACAGGGCTACTACCGTCGCTTTGTTTTGCAGCAAGTGACTCTTGATGCGCTCAATGCACGAGTGTTGTCGGAAAAAGAACTGTCCGAAGAAGAGGTGTTGTTCGAAGCCGCCACCGTTTTAGCCGGTACGATGCTAATGGCATCGGGAATCACTGGCTGGGGGCCTACTGCGAACGATTCAACCGTGACCTTGGTCTCTTTGTTACCACCCATCGCGGCTTATCGAGATCGCTTTTATACCGATGTGCTTGCCAAGATGACGGGGCCTCATGCTGATCGATTGCGAGAGGAAGAAGCCAAACGCCGGCAACCATTCGGTGGCGCGCGGCAGTATTTGAACTCATTCATGGCAAAAAAGCGTGCTAGTCAACTAGAGCATGTCCAGCTCGCACGTCTGTTTGCTCGCATGGGCAGCAGCGATAGTGCTCGAGCGGAAACGGACGAAGTCGCAGTTCCATCAGCGCGAATGATGTGTCGCATCGATTGTTTGTTGACTTCTGGACGGCGCTTGCTGCGAGAAGGGGATTTGCAAAAAGCGATCTCTATTCCGTCCGACATCATCGATCTCTTGCATCGTGGAATTGAGTGTGGTGCGTTTGTCGATCCTTGGAACATTTTGGGCTTTGCTGGGAATTTCCCTTACTTTCCCAGCAGTGACGCGGCCAGCGAAGATCACCGTATCGCTGAGATCAACGAGTTGCTGGAACGTATCGCAGCGTTCTTCTCTCGTATTTGGCGCGAGGCGGCGGCGGCTGATGATTCTATCGTTTCGGAAAAGATCCGCTTATGCTTCCTGGACTTGGCAAATTGGTGGCATCAGTTTGCTTCGCATGAACTGACGGAAATCAACGGCATCAATCTGCTGGACAGCTATCAAAGTGCCGAACTTGTCGCGCGAGCCTTGCGGCTTTGGCATGCGGGTGGAGCTTCTGCCGGCGACGTCCGCTTCTGGGGGCAACATGCAGAACTTTTTGATTCCCCTCGAGCGTATGCGCTTGTGATAGAAGCGCTGCTTGAACGCCATGACTTTGTGGCTTCACTTGCGCTGTTGGTCCATTGGCTGAGCGAGTCTAGCAAGACGGGCTTGCGCAGTGGAGAGACGTCGTTTGCTGAACATGCCGAAACTTGGTTCTATCAGGTCAACGGTCACTTTACGCTAGACCATCAGACTCAAAAGACCTTTGACACCGAACGCAAAGCTGAATCTGCGTCAGGAGTTGTACCGCATCCTTCCATCGACGAAGTCTGGAAGTTGAGCAAGCGGTTCTTTGACTATATCGAAGCCAATGCGGATGAATATTGGCAGCCACCGTCGTTCAACTTGGGTGATCCTAAAACGAAAGCTGCGCCGACAGATGCCCTGGATTCTCCGCCCAGCGAAGCGTGGCCTGCAGGTGATGGTGCCGACGAAGAATCACCTTACGAAGCGGCCTACGAAGGCGTTGTCTTTGAAGATAGCACCGACGACGGGCACGAAGGTGCAACCTTTGAAGAGGAAACCGATTCGCAAGATGAACTCATTGCGGAGTCGAGGCGTCTAAGCGAACACCTCACGTTCTTGATTGCCATTGCTAAGATGTGGAAGCATACTGCGCTGCGAATCTGCGCGGATCATCGCAACATCGATGCTACCAAAACGTGCATGCAGGATCGCCTTGAATCCTTACAGCAATGGTGTATCCAGTGCAGCCGACACTTGCGCGGTTGCCTGCGTTTGATTGATCAAGTCAAAGTTTTTCCGGTTACGCGTGGCGGTGCCGATCAAGATTCCATGTCTCGCTATGACCGCAAACGATTGATGAAGGAATCATTGCTCGAACGCATCATTCAGTCAGCTCTCGAAATTGCTGACTCAAGGCGAATGCTGTTGGCCGCGATTGCTGCGTTCCAAAACGATCGACCTGACTCGGTCCACCTGCAGTGCGACGACTTGGGCGAAAATGATTGGGACGTTGTTCAGCTCTACGCCAGCCTACTTGCTGGCCGCCACGACTGTGTCGATGAGCAGTTCAATGTGTTTTTAACTGCCTTGCGAGCAGAGAAACTGTTGTATGTCCCCATGGCACGCGGCGGAGATCCTCTTGAGATTTTCCGCGTGCGATTAAGACGACGTTCGTTGTCGCATCTTTTGACTTGGCTGCCCCGGCAGGGATTGATTTTGTCCGCTTGTCGGCTGCTGGAAACCGCTCGAAATATGGAGCACCATAATCCGGTTGGGCCCGGTGCGGTGACGGAGTTCGACGAACTGTTTCATATCGGATTTGTATCGATCGCTCGAGCTGTCGTCCGGAACGCCTACAGTTTCCGCCCCAACAATGGTGCTACGCCATTCATGGAACTGGAGGATATTGTTGAAACGGATATCAATGAACCAGCGGTACCCCGCTTGCTAGGATTGATCGAGCGTTCGATTGAAGTGCTGCTGCACAGTTGGCTCATGCACTCGCGCACGTTGCGGCTCAGCGTTTTAGAGTTGATCGATTCGCCTGCGACCTGGTCCGAATTGACAGAGTTCATTAAGCAATATGGCCAAGGCATTTTCACGCAAGGGTTCCTGAAGCTGGGCAATGTGCGAGCGATATTGCATCAAGGGGTCGCCAATTGGTTGCGCCAAGCTCAAGAGCAACAAGAAACAACAGTGATCGATCCCATCTTGATCGCGATCGAGTCGGGCAAGCTGCCGTTAGAAAAAGCATCCAAATGGTTGACAATCATTTTGGAGTCGGTGCTTGACCATCACGCAGAGTACCGCGACTACAACAGCACGACCACGCAGTCAGATCGCGGTGAGATGATCTACATGTTCCTGGATTTCTTAAGGCTGCGTGTTCGGTATGAACGCGTTTCCTGGAACCTGCGACCTGTGTTTTTCGCTCATGAAGTACTGGTGCGAAATGGTTGCCAACAGACCGCTTTGCAATGGCGTCGCGCACTGGCCGAACGCGTTGGACGGGAAGCGGCCTCCTATTTGAGCGAGCTGAACAAGTTGCAAGAACGTTATGCCATGCAGATGCCAACCGTCGCAGACCGATTGAACGAACGGTTTCTTAAGCCGATGAGTATCGGTCGCATGCGAGCGTTGGTTCGCCCGGCAATGAAGCAGCTTCAGGACAATGGACGTCCTGTCTCCTCCGCTTTTGAACTGCTGCTGCAAGAAGCACATTTGAATATGCGAGAGCCTTCCGGCGTGGGGTTTGAGATTCCGGAATGGTTGCAAGCGCTGCATGAAGAAGTGGACCAGATCGTCAGCAATCGTTGGTCGCAGATCAAGGATTCGGCCTTCGAACGTGCCGTACCATTCGTGTTCTTGCGTGCCGCTGAGATCGAAAGCCAATTGGATGCGTTCGCCAAAATGATACGCACCAAGAATTTAAACTGATTGTCCAAATTGCAGGCAAGCGTCTCCGGCGGGCTGCCTGTCGGTCGCGGCTCTCACGCCTGTTTCGTGCCGGTTCTTTCTTGCTTTCCATGGTCGCTTCGGTGGATACTCGAATTATACTTCGAGCAATAAATCCATTTGAAACTAGATCTCCAAGCCAAGCCGTCGTTCCGCTGACCCATGAGAAAACACCTAAGCCAACTAGCGCAGAAGGAACGCAAGCGAAGGCTAAAGACCACTTATTCCGCAATTGCCAAATGGGTACAAGTCGCTGCTGCGCACCGTCAAGCGCGACGGCACTTGCAATTGATTCAAAAAGAACATGGAAGCTTGGCCCCTCAACTCAAGCGACAAGCTTCCGACTATGCGCAAGACGTACTGGGCAATCGCCGACACGCCGTCGGTCTTTACACTTACATGGCAATTCAGCGGGTCTTCAAAGAAGGTTGGATTCCGAACTCATACTACATTCAGCATGTCCTTCCTGCGACCTATCGAGCCGCTGGTCTTTACCGCGAGCGTCAGTTTATTGGACGCTTCTTGAACGTCGATAACGTACCAGATATCGGATATGTGCTCGGAGGAAAGCTTTACGATCGTCAGTTCCTTCATCTGTCCAAGTCGCAGACGCTCAACATTCTATTCGCAAATCGTGAATCGATTATCTTTAAAAGCAATCGGTCTGCACGAGGCCAAGGAGTTTATCGAGTCACGCGTGCAGACTTTGAACAAACCGCCGTGGAACACCTTCCAGACGGGGTGTTTCAAGAGATTGTTTGCGTTCATCCCGCATTCAAAAACCTTCTGCCAGATCGAGGGCCAACTGTTCGTATACTGACAGTCCGAGAACCGAACGGTCAGCTCACGGTTCGGACCACTTGCTTGCGATTAGCGAGGTTGTCTTCTCCCTTTGTCGAGGCTTCTTCGGAGATCTGCGTACCGATTGACCAAAATACCGGTGTACTTCACAAGGTTGGGTACTCAGGCAAAGAATTCAAGATGCATCTCAAGCATCCAGACACTGGTTTTGCATTTGAAGGCTTTGAGATTCCGAATTATTCAGCGGTTCGACAGGAGCTTTTGCAGCATCATCAATCGTTCCCATACTCGGACATCATTGGGTGGGATGTCTGCATCGACCAAGCGGGAGAAGCAAGGATCATTGAATGGAATCTTTTGCGAGCTGGGATTCGGTTTGATGAAACGGTGGTTGGTCCGAATTTTCGGGGGCTAGGCTGGGAATCGCTGTGGAAGCGGCCCGCCGACAGGGAAGGCGTTCTGAGTCATGAGTTGACGCACAACGAAATTGCACTCAACACGAGCTTGGTTTCTAAAGGGTTCTGACCCTTTAGAGTCAATCGGATCGTTCGGCAAGTATTCAGAGCTTTTTAATAAGCAAGCGGTGCTGCCCGCTAGCTGCCCAATCGCTTCAGTTGTTCCAGCGATGACTGAGCGATATCTCGTTGTGAGATCAGGTCATTCAGCGAAGCTCGCTCTTTCTCGACAACTGCCGCCGGAGCACGAGAAACAAACGTGTCGTTAGACAGCTTGGATTCTTTACTTGATATCTGCTTAATCAGATTCTCAAGCAGCTTCTCGTTGCGTTGGATTTCCGCTTCGACATCGATCAGCTTGGATAGATCCACGTAGACAATCATCTTGTCCAGTGTCACAGTTGCATTGATTGCAGGCGGCTGGACGTTGTCACCCAGTTGAGTAAGTTCCGCAGAAGCCATCGATTCGACAAACGGCATCATCGGTCGCACGATCTTTGCGATCGACGCTTCGGCTTGTAGACTAAACGACACGGTGTCCTTCGGCGGTACGCTTTGCCTGGCCCGTATTTCGCGGATAGCACCGACCAATGCCGTAAACAGTGCGAATTGCTGTTCGATATCCGGAGCTTGATCCGCAGTTCGATAGGTTGGCCAATCCGCCAGCATGACATAGTTTGCTGCTGGTTTTGCCATATCCAAATCTCGAATCGGCGCAAACTTAGCCAACTGCTGCCAAATCGCTTCGGTTACAAATGGCATAATCGGGTGCAGTAGTCGCAGAAGTTGGTCCAGCGTATGAGCCAAAACTCGTTGTACCGTAGTTTTAGATTCAGCGGATTGCAGTCGCGGCTTAGCAATCTCCAAATAATTGCTGCAGAAGTCATCCCAAGCAAAATCATAGATGGCTCTTGCTGCATCCGCATATCGAAACTCTTGGATCGCGGCAGTCATCGATTGGTTGACCGTCGACAATCGAGAAAGCAGCCAGCGGTCTTCCAGTGCAAGCTGTGATCGGTCGATCGCTCCTGGAGTAAAACCTTCCAAGTGCATCATCGTAAAACGAGCTGCGTTCCAAAGCTTATTGGTAAAGTTACGCGCCGATTCAAATCTTTCGCTGACGACGGGCGCTTTTGGCAATGCTTTGTCGGCTGGCGATTCAGCCCACTGCGTCGAAAACTCTTGCGAGCACTTCTCGCACTTCAAGCGATGCTGTTGCCGATTCTGCTTCGTCTGATTGATTAACGCAGAACAATGAGGACATTCGAACTGCACGGGCATCCGAACATCTTGAGTTTCCGTCGTCAGCCAGCACAAGCCGAATCGCAACGCATCGGCACCGAATTTGTCGATAACATCGATGGGGTCCACGCCGTTGCCCTTGCTTTTGGACATCGTTTCGCCGTAACCATCGAGAATTTTCGGATGGATAAAGACTTCCTTGAATGGAATCTCGCCGCAATTGTTGAGCCCCATAAGTACCATGCGCGCCACCCACAAGGTGATGATGTCACGTGAGGTTATCAAAGTGCTGGTGGGATAGAAATACTTCAGCGCATCGGTTTGTTCTGGCCAGCCCAAGGTGGAATGCGGCCAGAGGGCAGATGAAAACCAAGTGTCCAAAACATCCTCTTGGCGAACGAACCCCAGCGACTCCACCTTGGTCTGCAACGTTGGGTTTTCGCCGCGCAGCGAGACATGCAGAATCGATTCGCCCTCGAGGCTCCATGCAATCTCGCCTTGGCTTTCCTTGGCCAGCGTTTCGATGAGCTTTTGGCTACGAGAAAGCTTGTCTGCGGCATCAAATGTCTGCGACCAGATCGGAATCTGATGGCCCCACCATAACTGACGACCCACAGGCCAATCTCGTTTTTCGCTCAGCCAGTCAACGTAACCACTCGCGTACCGATTCGGGAAGATCTTGACTCGTCCGTCTTCCACCGCATCGATCGCAGATTGAGCAAGGCTGTCCATCCGCACAAACCACTGGTCGGCAAGATAGGGCTCAATCGGCGTCTTGCTGCGATCGGAGTGAGCAAGCTCAATCTCGCGGTCTTCAACCAATTCCAGTAATTCCGCTGCTTCGAGGTCCGCGACCACGCGCTTACGAGCTTCTTGAATGGAGAGTCCGGCATAGGTACCGGCCTGCTCATTCAGTTTGCCATCGGGTTGCAGGATGTTGATCATCGGTAAGTCCTGCCGAAGTCCAACTTCGTAGTCGTTGGGGTCATGGGCGGGCGTGATCTTCACGCACCCGGATCCCAGTTCGGGCTTGGCCCAAATGTCAGCCACCAGTGGGATAGTTCGGCCCGTCAGTGGCAACGTCACGTGTCGCCCGTCGGCAGCCATCTTGGCAAGTAGAATCAATTGCGGCAGAACGGTCTGCTTGCGTTCATCGACCTGTTCTAGCTGTTTTTGGATGGCGGGAGCTTCCTTTTCGTTTGCCGCTTGCAATTTTTCTTTCAGAGTGGCCGTTAGTTTTTCTAACTCAGCCGCCGGGTCGGGATGCACTGCGACAGCGGTATCGCCCAAAAGTGTTTCTGGTCGTGTTGTAGCGACTACGACATAGCTCGGCTCGCCAGCCTTTGGCGATACAACGGGGTATCGAATATGCCAGAAGTTGCCTTTCACCGTTTCATGAAACACTTCGTCGTCGCTGACAGCGGTTTGCAGATACGTGTCCCAGTTGACTAATCGTTTGCCGCGATAGATCAAATCCTTTTTGAATAGATCAAAAAACGTTGCTTGCACCGCTTTGGCACATTGGTCATCCAGTGTAAATCGCGTTCTTCGCCAATCGCAGGATGCTCCCAGTCGTTGAAGCTGCCCGAGGATTCGCTTTTCGTACTGGTCCTTCCAGTCCCAGATGCGCTGCACCAACGCCTCGCGTCCCAACTCGTGCCGCGTGATATTCTCTTGTTCTTTGAGTCGTCGTTCGACAACCGCCTGTGTCGCAATGCCAGCGTGATCGGTACCGGGCATCCACAAGGCCTCAAAGCCTTGCATTCTGTGCATGCGAATTTGGATGTCTTGCAACGTGTTATTTAGCGCATGTCCCAAGTGCAAAGCACCCGTCACGTTCGGCGGTGGAATGACAATCGTGAAAGGCTTCTTCGCGGGGTTCACCTCCGCGTTGAAGCAGCCAGCGTCGTTCCACTGGGCGTAGATCCGCTCGCTCTCGCTAACAAAGTCAAATCGATTAGGAATATCTTCCGAAGCCATATTTAAATCTTTCCGTGATCCTTGTGAAGTTTGTATTCGACTGCGTCGATCAAGGCCAACCAGCTTGCTTCAATGATGTTTTCGCTAACACCGATGGTTCGCCAAGTCTTGCCGTTGTCTGATGATTCAATGTTGACTCGGATCTTGGCTGCCGTACCCGCGTCACTGTTGACGACTCGAACCTTGTAATCGAGCAAACGCATCGATTCGAGCGTAGGATAGAACTCGCGAAGCGCTTTCCGCAGAGCTGCGTCCAGCGCGTTCACGGGTCCGTGCCCTTGCGCGCCTTCAAAGCGAGTTTGGCCGTTGACGTCAACTTGCAAGACGGCTTCCGCATAAGCACCAGCGGAAGCGTCGCCCGCATCAACGCGGTACTTGGAGACTGCGAAATGCGGTTGAAACTCATTCGCACAGCGTTTGACCAGTAACTCAAACGAAGCTTCGGCGGCCTCATATTGGTAGCCCGCATTTTCCGCTTGCACGACCGCAGCAAGGATCTTTTCTTGCATCTCGCGATCTTGTGCAATGTTGCCCTTGGTGACCGCCACAATATTTGATCGCCCCGATAGCTCGCTGACCAAAATTCGTCGCTCGTTGCCGATAAGCTCTGGGTTCATATGTTCGTAAGTCGACGCGGCTTTGTTGATCGCATGCACGTGCATACCACCCTTGTGAGCAAACGCACTTTGCCCGACAAACGGTTGACTATTCCGCAGTTGCAGATTCGCAGTTTCATAAACGAACCGTGAAAGCTCCGTCAAGCGACTTAGCGAGTCACGGCAGTTGATCGTGTACCCTTGCTTTTTGAAAACCAAGTTGGCCATCAGCGCGATCAAGTCCGCGTTACCGCAACGTTCCCCAACGCCGTTGATGGTGCCTTGCACGTGGTCGCAACCAGCATCGATTGCGGCTAATGAATTGGCAGTCGCCATATCGCCGTCATTGTGGCAGTGGATACCGAGCCTAGCTTTGGTGCCTGCCAGCTTTTGCTGAGCGGCTTTCACGATCGCCGCAACCTCCTCTGGCAACGATCCACCGTTGGTATCGCACAGCACAATCCACTGCGCGCCGGCGGAGGCCGCGTTGTAGATCGCCTTCAAAGCGTATTCAGGATTCGCTTTATAGCCATCAAAGAAATGTTCGGCATCGTAGACCACTTCCGCATGGTTTGCACAGAAAGCCACACTCTCGGCGATCATCGCAATGTTCTCATCCAGCGAAACGTTCAAGACGTCGGTCGCATGGAAATCCCAGGATTTGCCAACTACCGTGATCACGTCCGATTTGGCGGCCACAAGTGCTTTCATGCCGGGGTCGTCTTGAGCCAAGACTCCACGTCGGCGCGTCATGCCAAAAGCCGCAATCTTGCTGCGGCCCAAGTCCAATTCACGGACTCGCTGAAAGAATTGGACGTCTTTGTCATTTGATAGCGGGTAACCACCCTCGATCATGTCGACGCCAAATTCCGCCAGTCTAGCGGCTACATTGAGTTTGTCCTGCAGCGACAGAGATACGCCTTCCCCCTGCGTCCCATCTCGCAGCGTGGTGTCGTAGACCAAAATGTTTCGCATATTGATTTCTGGTTGGGTGTTTGGCGATTGCTGAGCGGCACGCGGCAACTGGACGGATGTAGTCGGCATATTTTTGGTTCCACAATGTAACAAAAAACCCTCGAAGGTCGGATGCCCGGCCTGCGAGGGTTTGCTAATTTTTTGATGATAACTTCGAAGCACTACCCAATCGCGGCCGGACTTTGGTCCGTGCTAATAATCACGACAGCAATAATTCGAAGACGAACAGACATTTTTTGCGTTTAAATGGGGAAATTCCAAGCAGCCTGAATCCTATTTGGGATTCTCTTCAATGTCAACACTGCCGCGAAAAGGGCCTGAGCTTATCCCACAAGTCGTACAACGCGAACTTCGTCCAGGACCGACAGATTCTGAGCTATCGGATCAGCAGAATCCCAGATTGCCGTTTCGATCAGGACGATGTCCCAGGGATCACGAGCCACCAGCACCAGCCCATCGGCAAGCGAATTGCAGGTCCGCATGCGAAATCCAGCAAGATTGTATTGCAGTTGCGTTTCTTGCCGCAGCTCTCGTTGGGCCGCGATAACCAATCCCCGTGGACGGTAAGTAGGCCGTACGCTAACCGGATCCGGGTCGATGACCGCTGTTTCGCCAAGCCAATCGGCGACGACGCTGTCCCAGCGTTGCGTTCGTAATGGATTGGGTTGATTCACGGGCTTGGTCCTAAATGATGGAAGATTGGATCATCTAGAGAATCGGCAACGATCAGCGAAATTCTTAGGGCTGACGAAAGATTCACGGTTCTAGCGGTTTTAACGGTCGGGCAGCGCATGTCGTAGGCCGCTAACGAGGGTCGCTGTTAAATTGCCGGAACTTCGTCAAGCCGATCGTTCATCGCATCTGGTGTTAGTGAAGTCGACTAGTTTCCAGCGCCCGAAGTTACGGATTGGCTTTGGCTTTCCTTGTTCCGGCCTACGATTTCAGCCCGGCCGAGCGGGCCGGAGTGGCATGTTGTAGGCCGCTAACGAGGGTCGCTGTTAAATTGCCGGAACTTCGTCAAGCCGATCGTTCATCGCATCTGGTGTTAGTAAAGTCGACTAGTTTCCAGCGCCCGAAGTTACGGATTGGCTTTGGCTTTCCTTGTTCCGGCCTACGATTTCAGCCCGGCCGAGCGGGCCGGTAATAAGGTCGTTTTTTTCTAACTTCAACAAATTTTTGTGTCAGAACAGAAGTCGCTGCACTGTGTACCATGGTAGCGAACACTTCACGTCACGGTTGCATAATGAACGACGCCATTCCCGACACTCGACTTAGCCTGATCCTGCGGTTGCCCAAGCCCGACCAGCAGCAGGCATGGCAGGAATTCGTGGAAACCTACGAACCTTTCCTGTATCGATTTATGCGTCGACGAGGGCTGGAGGATGCGGCCGCTCAAGATGTCGTGCAGCGGGTCATGATGTCCGTCATGAAGTCCATCGAACGCTGGACGCCAATGGAAGGCGGGCCGAGATTTCGCAGTTGGCTGTTTACGATCGCGCGAAATCACTTGATCAATGAACGCAAGCGACAATCGCACGAGGTGCCCGTCGGGGGGCTAACGGCCCTCATGGAACTTGACTTGTCGCAGTTCGCTGATGTGCGAGCCATGTGTGACCAGACGGATTATCGTCGCGAGTTGATTTTGTTTGCTGCGGCTCGCGTGCGTAAACAGGTAGATCCGAAGACTTGGCAAGCCTTTTGGATGACATCTGTCGAAGGTCAGCCTTGTCAAACGGTTGCGGTGCAATTGGGCTTGGATATCGCAAGTGTGTACGCAGCGCGTAGCCGTGTGTTGCGTCGGGTTCGCGAGCAGATTGAGTTGATGTGGGAGTGTAGCGATGAACAATAAAGCCTTGAACCCCCTATATCCCTTCGAGGCCGGTGCGGGCTGTGCTCAAGTCGACTTGCAGTGCGTCATGGTCGGCCACGAACATGCTCAAGAATATAAGTTTGCGATGGAGCATTTGCAGACCTGCAGCGATTGCCAGTTGAAACTCGATTCGATGTTCGAGCAAGAGAATGTCTTTTCTGAAGTAGCCACAACGCTGCGAGATTCGGGCGAGCATGAGATCGAGCAATACGCCAACGCGACGTTTCATGATGATGTACAGCGGACACGGGACTATGAGCCGCAGGCGTTAGCCGACGATATGCAGCAGCAGTTGCACTTCTTAAAACCCGCATCGCATCCCGAGTTGATGGGGCGATTGGGGCGATACGATATCGAAAGAGTTGTTGGCGTTGGTGGAACGGGGATTGTGCTGAAGGCTTACGATACCGAACTGCATCGCGTCGTCGCGTTGAAAGTGCTAGCGGCTCATTTGGCTCATCATGCATCCTCGCGATTAAGATTTGCGCGAGAGGCCAGAGCGGCCGCGGCGATCTTGCATCCTAACGTGTTGCCCATCTACAACGTCGAAGCGGACGGCGATTCGCCTTATCTGGTCATGCAGTATGTGGCTGGTGAATCCTTGCAATCTCGTGTTGATCGCGTTGGGCCGTTGCCTGTTGAAGAAGCGTTGCGGATCGCGAAACAGACCGCTGCCGCGCTGGCTGCCGCACACCAGCAGGGATTGATCCATCGCGACGTCAAGCCCGCGAATATTTTGTTAGAAGATAAGACCGATCGCGTGGTCTTGAGCGATTTTGGGTTAGCGAGAACCGCTGACGACGCGGCGTTGACTCGCACTGGCGTCGTTGCGGGGACACCGCAGTATATGTCGCCCGAGCAAGCGTCTGGAGATGCGTTTGATCATCGCAGCGATTTGTTTTCGCTGGGCAGCGTATTGTACTTTATGCTGGCTGGGCGACCTCCGTTTCGCGGTAGTTCTGCCGTCGCGGTGCTGCATCGCATTTGCAAATATCCGCACGAGACAATCACTTTAGTGAACCACCAAGTTCCCTTTGAAGTCAGCAGTTGTCTGGATGTACTGCTACGGAAAAAACCGCAGCAACGCTACAGTTCTGCAACTGATGTGGCAGAGAAGCTGGAGTTACTGCTTTCAAAACATCAAAGCGGTTGCTTGCGATTAGGTCGCTCTAGCGATGGCTGGTACGCCGCCGCCGTGTGTTTGGCAAGCGTGTTGACGGTTGCCCTTGTACTATGGGTCTGGGGCGTCCGTTCGACTGGGGTAAGCACCGAGCTGCCGGATTCCAATCGAGCGATCGCAGAAGCAACCAACGCTAAAGAGAACCTTGGAGAGGATCAAACCATCCCAGCTTCGAGCGATGTGGGTCAGCAAGCTGAAGCGGAACTCTTATGGATCATGGCTAGCGGGATTTACCCAGAGAGCGGTTCGGATTCGTTCCAACAATTGCAAACTGAATTCGACCGTATCGAATCGCAACCGATCCTTGATCCATCGACTCGCACGATGATCGACAATCTGCGATTGAAACTAGAACAACCTTGATTTTGCGTCTGAACCATTTACCGTTTCCTCTCTAGGAGTTTTGAAGATGAGAAAGTACTGGATCATAGGCGGCATTGTGATTGCCGCTGGCCTTACGACGTGGCAGTTGGTCGCGATGGCGCAACCGCCTGGGGACCGTCCACCGCCTCCGAGGGCTGAACAAGATCGCGAGGGCCGCAGGCCACCTCAACCTCGAGATGACAACGGTCGTCCCCGAGATTTTCGAGAACATGGGCAGCAAGATTTTCCGAAAGCTCGAAATTATTCAGATTTAGAACAACGGATGCGTATGCTAGAAGAGCTACGACAGAAAAATGAAGAAATTAGTAGGAGACTTGAGCAGAGTGAAGAGTATGTCATGCAATTGCAGTCTGAATCGCATGATCGCTTGAATGACAGAAGAGGTCATCCTCCGGGAATGATGGGGGGACCAATTCCAAACATAATGGGTGGACCGGGTCCAGAAATCAGGCGCGAGGTTCGCATTGTCCATTCGGGCGAACCATTCGGACCGGTGCTGATGACCGAGGAAGAGATGCGCCGCTTGGAGGATTTTCGTCGAACGGTTGATAACTATCGCCGCGAGCAAAATCCATCGCGTAAAGAGCAACTGCGCAACGAAATTCGTGAGCAATTGAATCAACAAATGCAACGCGACATCCAGCGACGCGAACAACAGATCGTGGAACTTGAACAACGACTGCAGCGTCTGCGAGAACAAGTTCAAGCGGCCGAAGGTACTCGCAAAGCGACGATCGAGTCTTTGGTTGCGATGCTAGATGGTAACGCTGGGCCTTTCGGTATCTCACCGGCATGGATGGAAGCTCTGCAAAATGACCCCCAACGCTCCGGAAAACCGCCGGGTCGAGAAGGACTTGGTCAGGGTAATGGTAAGGGCTACCACCCGGGCTATGACTATGGTGCAAGCTATGGTGCAGACTATGGTGCAAGCTATGGTCAGAGCCATGATGTAGCGCCTCCTCCGCCACGACCACCTCAACCACCTCGTCGCCCTGACGCACCGCCTCGCGAAAACCAATTCGAGTCTCGACGACGTGAAGGAGATCGCGAGCAACCGCAAGGCGTTCGTCAGCCAACGGCTGCTGAATACCAAAGCGAGATTGAACTGGAAAGCGAGATTGAAGTCGAACTGGACGATGCTGACGAAGCTGACGACGAAGCTGACGACGAAGCTGACGACGAAGCTGACGACGAAGCTGACGACGAAGCTGACGACGAAGCTGACGACGAAGCTGACGACGAAGAATCGCAAGAGACCCGCTAGCTCCCATTTCGGCTTTCCGTTCTGAGCTGTCCGGTTACGATTGGGCTTTACCGACAGGTACGCACCACGTAGACAGGCAGAGGAATGGCAGCGGCATTCGCAATTGGAATCGATTTAGGAACTACCAACACGGTTGTGGCTTATACGCGTCTGGATAGCGAAACGACTTCTATCCAGCGCTTGCCGATTCCGCAATTGACCGCTACCTCTCAAATCGAATCGCTTGGTTCACTGCCATCTTTTGTCTATATCGCCAGGCAAGATTTCGCATCCCTGGACACCATTTCGATCGCACCTGCCCTTGGTCGGGTGCCTTATTCGGATCTCAACAACATTTCGGGCAACCGATTTGTTGTCGGCGAGTTCGCGAGGCGGTCTGCGGCGGAAAATCCTGATCAAACGGTAGTGGCTGCTAAGAGCTGGCTGTGTCACCGCGGGGTGGATCGTCACCAAGCGATTTTGCCTTGGGGCACCGATGGCGACGTCGAATTGCTCTCGCCGGTACAGGCCACGCGGTTAATCTTGGAGCATGTGGTGGCGGCTTGGCAGGCGGCCTTCCCTGAGTTTCCGATTCAAGACCAACATGTTGTTTTGACGGTGCCTGCCTCCTTTGATTTGGCCGCTCGCGAGCTGACGTTTCAAGCGGCTCGCGAATCAGGTTTACCTGCCAGTCTGATCGCTTTGGAAGAACCTCAAGCGGCCGTTTACCACTGGATTTCGAACACCGGCGATCGATGGCGGCGAAGCTTGAGTGCAGGTGATCAAATCATCGTCTGCGATGTGGGGGGCGGAACGACCGATTTAGCGTTGATGCAAGTCGACGAGTCCAACGGCGATTTGATGTTGCAGCGAATTGCGGTTGGCGACCATTTGCTGGTGGGCGGTGACAACATGGATCTAGCTCTTGCCCACTTCGCGGCCTGCAAATTTGCGCAGGCTGGCCACAAACTGAATGCTTGGCAATCCATGTCGCTCTGGCATGCAGCGCGGAATGCAAAAGAAGCCCTGTTGTCGGGCAGCCAGCAAGCGAATTACTCGATCTCGGTTTTGGGACGCGGCAGCAAGCTGATTGGTGGCACGATTTCGACGGAATTGAGTGCGGCGGAAGTCGAACAAGTATTGATCGAAGGCTTTTTCCCAAAGTGTGAGCTGTCGGCTCAGCCAGAGCATGCGCCCAGCAGTGGTTTTCAGGAAATCGGCTTGCCCTACGAAAACGACACCGCGATCACCAAGCATATTGCGGCGTTCTTAAGTCATCACAGCGTTGGTGATTCTGGATTAAATCTGCCCAATCGCTTGCTTTTCAACGGCGGCGTCTTCAAATCGGATGCTTTGCGGCGTCGTATGGTCGACGTATTTAACGGTTTTGGCGCTGCTGATAGCTCGGTGACGATTCTGGGCGGAGTGGAAGATCTTGATGCCGCAGTTGCATGCGGAGCCGCCTATTATGCGTGGTCGAAGGTTCATGGCGGAATTCGTATTCGCGGTGGCACGGCTCGTAGCTATTATGTGGGGATCGAAAGTGCTGGATTGGCGGTACCCGGAATGGCGCGACCGCTCACGGCCCTGTGCGTTGTTCCCAAAGGTATGGAAGAAGGTTCGCAGACGGATGTTCCGTCACGCGACATCGGCTTGATTGTGGGGCAAGAAGCGACATTCCGATTCTTCGCTTCGACGCTGCGGCCGGATGACAAGGTTGGCACGATGTTAAAGTATTGGGATGAAGAAGAGTTGATTGAGACTTCGCCCATGCGATTAAAATTGGACGCCGATGAAGCGAACGAGAATCGACAAGTTGTCCCAGTGCGATTTCAGAGTCGAATCACCGAATTGGGCATGTTTGAATTGTGGTGCCATGGGTTGACCAATGGCGGCCACTGGAAATTGGAGTTCAGCGTGCGTGGGGAAGACGAGTAAGGGTCTGACCGAAAAGGGGTCTGACCCTCTCCGGCAAGTCAAAAATAACAATGAAGTCTGTTCGCATCGAAATGGGTCAGACCCCTTTTCGGTTAGCTGAGTTTATATGGCCATAGAAAAATTTCGCGTTCAAGCGAACATCCCTGCGCCGGGTCGGACCGTGATTGCGGTGATTCAATCGCATCTGAAAATTGCTAGAAAACAAGCGGAAGAGTTAGTTCATCGCGGGCTGGTGCGGGTCAACAACCGCGTGGTAAATCAAAACCACAAGCTATTGGAAATCGACGATCAGATCTCGGTTGACTACGTTCCTATGCCTGCTGCGATTCAATCCAAAAATTCATCGATTGCGACGGCGACTCCTTTTACGATTCTGTATGACGATGAGGACATCATCGTCGTCAATAAATCCGCAGGCTTGCTGACAGTTCCGACGCCGCACCGCGAAGCCAACACTTTGCTGGGCCTGCTCAATCGCTATCAAGAACGCAAACGTTCGCAGGACCGAGTGCACTGTGTCCATCGGTTGGATCGTGGCGTCTCAGGCGTCCTGGTCTTCGCAAAATCGGTCGAAATTGCCATGCAAATCCGCGATCAGTTCGCTGCTCGCAAACCAGAACGCGTCTATGCCTGTTTGGTAGCCGGGCGTATGCACGAAGCTTCAGGGACTCAGCGTTCCTACTTGGCAACCGATGATGATCTCAATCGTTATTCAACCGGTGATGCCGAGCGCGGACAATTGGCGATCACGCACTGGAAGCAGGAATCGGTCTATGCGGATGCAACTTTGTTAAAGGTCCAATTGGAAACCGGTCGTCGAAATCAAATTCGCGTTCATTTGGCAGAACTGGGGCATCCCATCTTGGGCGATCCACGTTATCGCAGTGATCTGGCGATCCATCGTCGCTGGCCATACAAGCGAATCGCTTTGCATGCAGAAAGTCTCACATTTCGCCATCCGCAGTCTGGGCAACTGATGAAGTTTCAGACCGACTGGCCTCAAGAATTTCGTACTTTTCATCGGCAAATGAAAGAAAAACCCAATCGATGAATCGCCGTAAACCCATTCCGCGGCTCTGGCTGATTTGTCTGGTGCTGGCCGTCACGCTAACCCCCCCCTCGATGGTAGTGGGTTTCTTTCTATATCATCGCCCGGCTCCCGAACCACTGTTGCAGGTGCAAGTGGATTTGACCGTCATGCAGTATCGCATGAGTCCGGACAATCCATCGGATATTCGCCTGTTATCGGCAGTGAAGGTTACCAATACGGGACGCGGCGACTACCGGAACTTGGCGGTCTCGTTGAACAAGCAATTCTTCTACTACCATCCCAAACCCTTGCCTGAGCAGCAGTCGATCGAGATACCGTTGGAGTTCTTCGTCACGAAAGGCGGCAGTGTGAAGTTTCAGACAGGGAACAAGAAAGTCAATCGCGTGACGGTTTTCGCTCAGATAGAATCTAACGCAAGAGCTGTCGCCGAACGGTACTTCGACGACAGCGGACTTGCGATCGATGGGCCTGCAGTCCAATCAGATCAATGACTTGGCTTGCTTGACGATCTCTTCAGGCGTGATCTTGAAGTGTTCGTATAGTTTGTTAGCTGGGCCAGAAGCGCCGAAGCTATTCATGCCGACAAACTTGCCATCAAAGCCCAGGAAGGCATCCCAGCTTTGGCGAATCCCTGCTTCGCAAGCAACGCGAGCAGTCACTGCCGGCGGCAGAACACTATCGCGATATTCTTTGCTTTGCATCGCAAAGAGTTCAAAGCAGGGCAACGAAACCAAGCGAGCCTTCACGCCCTCTTTGGTAAGTGCCGTATGCGCGTCGATTGCGATTGGCAATTCACTGCCGGTCGCCATCAAGATGACTTGAGGCGTGCCCTCGCAATCAATCAGGGTGTAGCCGCCTTTGGCACACTCAGAAGCGGGGCTCATATTCGTACGGTCCAGTGTCGGAACATTTTGCCGCGAGAGGACCATGATCGAAGGATGGTCTTGGATCTGCATCGCCGTTTTATAGCAATGGAGAACTTCGTTGGCATCGCCAGGGCGATAAACGAACACGCCGGGGATCGCGCGGCAAGCTGCCAGGTGTTCGACGGGTTGATGCGTTGGGCCATCTTCGCCCAAACCGATACTATCGTGAGTCATGACGTAAATCACATCTTGATGCATAATACTGCTCAGACGGATTGCGGGACGGCAGTAGTCGGTGAAGACGAAGAAGGTCGCGCCGTACGCTCGCAAGCCGCACAGAGACATGCCATTCAGAGCGGACGCCATTCCGTGCTCGCGAATACCGAAGTGCAGGTTACGACCTTTGTAGTCTTCGGCGCTGAGGCTGCCTTCGCCGTTTATCAGAGTCATGGTGGACGGAGCCAAATCCGCCGAGCCGCCGATTAGGGCAGGAACATAAGGGGACAGCATGTTGAGCACTTTGCCCGAGGAGACTCGGGTTGCCATGCCTTTTGGATCGGCTGGGAACTCCTTCAGACCGGTGTCCCAACCTTCTGGCAGTTTCTTGCTGATGATCGACTGCACTGCAGCCGCATCGGTCTTGTAGGTCGACTGGTACTGGGACCAGACGCTTTGCCATGCCTTGTTTGCTTCAGCGCCACGTTTGCCCATCGTGGCGGCGAAATGCTCCGGTACATCGGCTGGTACAAGAAACTTCTCATTTTCAGGCCAACCATAGGCTGCTTTGGTGAGTCGGATTTCTTCTTCGCCCAGAGGAGCTCCGTGTGCTCCGTGCGTGTTCGCCTTGTTGGGCGAACCGTAACCAATCACGCTCTTGACGACAATCAAAGTAGGTTTGTCATCGTTGGCTAGGAACTGTTCAAAGGCGGCCCGCAGTGCGTCCAAGTCGTTGACGTCCGAGATGGAAATTGTGTTCCAACCCAACCCTTCAAATCGCTTCGGCACCTTCTCCGAGAAAGCCAGTTCCGCATGTCCTTCGATGGTAATGTTGTTATCGTCGTAGATCCAGCAAAGGTTGCTGAGCTTAAGGTGCCCAGCAATGGAAGCGGCTTCGTAGGAAACACCTTCCATCAAGTCTCCATCGCCACACAATGCGTAGACGTTGTAGTCGAACAAAGTGGCGTCTTGCTTGTTATACTTTGCGGCCAAATGCTTGCCTGCCAACGCCATACCAACTGAGTTGGCGACACCTTGTCCAAGCGGGCCGGTGGTCGTTTCGATTCCTGCGGCGTAACTGAATTCAGGATGTCCCGCACAGGGGCTATCGATCTGTCGAAACTTCTTCAGGTTATCTAGTGTCAACGAAGGCTGGTTGAGGACTTTCCCGTTCTTATCCGTCGCCTTGATGCCTGATAGATGGATCATGGAGTACAACAGCATCGACGCATGGCCGCAGGACAACACAAAGCGATCGCGGTTTGGCCACAACGGGTCATTGGGGTCGTAACGCAGGAATTCAGACCACAGCGTGTACGTGACCGGCGCTAGGGCCATCGGGGTGCCTGGGTGGCCGCTGTTGGCGGCTTGGACGCCGTCCATGCTGAGTGTTCGGATGGTGTCGATCGCTAACTGTTCGATGCTGGCTGTTTGCAGATTCATAGTTTTCTTTGGATAAGTTCTTTCGAAGCAATTCGAGATATAGGTTAGCCGCTTGCCACCTTAGCGGACGCTTAGCCGAAAAGCATAGCAGCCCCGGCAAATTCGATCAATCATGGCCGGGGCTGACAAAGGATTTTGGATGGAAAACGCGGGCCACGAGCGATGATTTCCGCCGCAGCCGGGGGGATCGCGTCGTAAGTTCTCAGGGCAGGAATTGGTTGGTAAAGACGGTTTCCGGCTTGAGTTTACCCGCTGTAATGAAGTTCACCTTTTCCAACTGCTGGATGATCGTCTCCCAACGTTGGCTGCTCATGCTGCCAATGGTCTCCCCTGGGGCGACTTGGCAAAGCTCTGCGACTGCTTTGGCACCGAAATCTAGAGCTCCGGCGGTCATCTCTTGAGAGTTGGCAGCCAAGATCGCAGCGTTCGCCTGGGATGGATCCTCGATATAGGCGTTCAAGCCTCGAAGGGACGCAGAAACAAACTTCTTGACAAGCTCCGGTTGCTTTTCAATCAAGTCACGACTGGTGACCAAGAGCGAGCAGTAAGGATCAAAGCCCGTCTGGTTGACCAGCAGTACGTTGACCTCAATCCCCTGTTCGCCAGCCAAGTACGGTTCGCTGAAGCTGTAGCCTTGGCAGCCATAGCGTGCGTCGGTGGCTAGTGGAGCGATATTGCCAAAGTACGGCGCGATCTTGACGCTGTCTCCCAAATAGCCAAGGCTCTTGAGATAGGGTACGTAGGCTCGGGAGGAATCGAGCAGCAGCGTCACATCCTTTAACTGATCAAGGCTCGTGATGCCCGAATCCTTGCGAACCATGATACAGCGCGGCGTGTGTTGCATCGTGCTCATCACCGCCACTACTGGTGCATCTTGTTGTGCGGCCACGAGCACGTCATCGGCATTCCCGATACCAAACTGAACTCGTCCCAGTGTCAGTTCTTGTGCCAGCACGGTTGTTTTGCCGCCGGGAATGATTTCGACATCTAAACCCTCTTCGGCGAAAAAGCCTAGTTCTTTGGCTGCATAGAAGCAACCGTGTTCGGCTTCGGGGAACCAATTGAGCTGCAGTTTGACTTTTTGCAGTGTGCTCGCCGAGCCTTTGTCAGTCGCGTTGTTGCTGTCTGCCGTTGAGTTTGAGTTGTTGCAGCCGGCTAGCCATGCGATCAGGCAACACAACATCAGCGGCTTCAACCGGCCAAAACGGCTCGCAAAAGCAGCAGTAGACTTACGGCGAGAGATGTTGAAGCGATTTGCGTTCGGCTTCAAGCATCGAAGGATGCGGAGGGATTCGGTTGCCATTTTCATCAAGAGCCACGTCGTAGAGTCGGAGACAGCGTAAGGTGCGGAGCAAAGATTCTAACGGAAACAGCGGGCCGCTGCCGAATCGTTCATCCAAAAACGCGAACCACAATTCGAGGTCTGCGACGCGTTGCTGGCCAATCGTAATTTCTCCAGCCACAACAGCGCCCGACTCCTGGACGTTTTGAATCGTTGCCTTAAGCCTTAGTGTATCGCCTGGTAAAGCGCTGCGATGAAAAATAGCCTTGCCCACTTTTGCAAGGACAACGCGGCGCGAAAAACCAAACGGCTCAGCGATTAAAAGACCGCCCGTTTGGGCCATGCCTTCGATCATTAACGAGTGCGGATAATGAGGATATCCAAGTTGATAATCGTCCAACGGTTCTTCGGCCATGGTCACGTTCTTGATCGTAGTTGCGTGACTGCCGCGGACAAATTCCTCAAATCGGTCGATCCAAAACCAACGCATTAGATCTTGCTTTCGACGTATCGAACCAAATCGCCAACGGTTAGAAGGTCACCGAAATCTTGAACGCGAGGATTCGCTTCGAATTTCGTCAAATCAGCCCAAGGCAGTTTGCTCTTTAGCTCCGCTAAACCGGCCGGAGTGACTTTTCCATCAGCGATATAATCAGCGTTTGTCAAAATGTCGCCAGGGAACAGGTCTTCGCGAGGGATTTTGATATCGAATGCTTTTTCGAGCTTGAAGACAATGTCCAAAAAGTCGATCGACTCCGCGCCCAAATCGCCGACCAATGTCGCTTCCGGTGTTACTTCGTCGTCATCGACTCCGAGGGCATCGATAAGAGCTTCCTGTACTTTGCTATAAACTTCGTCGGATGTGGGGGCCATGTGCTGGAGAACTTTCTACCTTTTGAACCAACTCAAAACTAAACCATCGCGAGAACGTGGAAAACATCGCTCGCAAACCGAAAAACTACAGAGTTGTTGATAATCTCGATAGACCAGAATGTAGCGAAACGCCAACAGAATGCCTAGGGCCTCTAGCGTTTCTGGATAGAACACTTGGGTTAGGTCTGAGCACGAGCAAAAGATTTGGTTACACTGAAAGAGATTTTCCAATACTTCGCGAAATTTCTATTCAATAACTCAATACCGAGGGGTATTCGACCATGTTCAATCGCAGACAAATGATCCATACAACGGCCTTGTCGGCCGCGGCCATTGCCGCTTGCAGAACGCGGATTGCAAACGCTTTGCCCGCTGAAGATCCGTACATGAAAACCATGGGCCTGCAGCTTTGGACGGTTCGAAATCAAATGGCTGCAGAACCAGCCGAAACGATCAAAGCGATCAAAGCCGCTGGCTATGCACAGGTCGAATTGGGCGAAGTTATGGACGCGGACACCTTGGTTCCCCTCGCCAAAGAAAATGAACTGGATGTCACATCGTCTTTCATCAATTGGAGCACGATTGGGGAAGCGGATCCCAAAAATGCGCCGACGATGACGATGATTATCGATAAGGCCATCCAGCACGGGCTGAAGCACCTAGTATTTGGGTACATTGGCAAGGGGCACCGCGAGTCAGCGGACCAACTCAAAGCGATTGCGGACCGCGCCAACAAAGCTGGCGAGCAGTGTTCGGCCGCCAACCTACAGCTCTGCTACCACAACCACGCGTTTGAGTTTGAGAAGCTAGACAACGGCCAAACCGGCTTCGACATCTTCATGGAACGTTTTGATTCCAGTGCGATGAAGTTCGAGCTGGATATTTTCTGGGCCGCCATTGGTGGTTGGGACCCTTTGGAGACTATGCAGCGTTTGGATGGTCGAATTAGCCAACTGCACCTCAAAGATCTAAAGGCAGGCGTAGGAACGATTTACGACGAAGGCAAAGTGCCTGTAGACGCCTTTCAAGAGGTCGGCAGCGGCACGATTGACATGGCCAAAGTTATCCAACTGGCACGCAAAATCGGTGTGCAACAGTGCCATGTCGAGCAAGATCAATCGCCAGCACCGTTGGAAAGCATCGCCACCAGCTATGCTTATCTGAAAAATCTGGATGCGTAAATCCAAGTCACAGCGAACTTTGGGACGGGACGCAGGTTGCGTTTGCGGTCTCCCGAACAATTTGTGTCTTTCCAAGATTCGCTGGCTTGGTATCCTCATCGCCTGATTGATTTACTGGGAATGATAGCTAATTTAGTGTGGTCGGGGCATGGTTGCTTAGGCCGCACTGGCTTAGAAATCAGTTCGATTTTTGCTTCGCAGTCACAGGACTCTCGCATCGCAGGATGTCGCAGACAAATACACCGCCGAACAGTCGCGAGAAGTTGTTAAGCTCCTTACGGGAGGCTGCTCCACTTATTTTGCCATCGATGCTGCAATGCAATTTTGGCAACCTACAGGAGGAAATCGGCCAATTGGAGGAAGCTGGCATTGAGGCCATCCACTTGGATGTCATGGACGGACATTTTGTCCCGAATTTTACTTACGGGATGCCGATTGCGGAAGCGTTTCGGCGGATTACCGGGATGCCGATGGATGTGCATCTGATGATTCAAGATCCTGGGCGATATGCCAAGGATTTCATTGCTGCGGGTGCAGATCTGATTACCTTTCATATTGAGGCGGTGGAAGATCCGCGACCGTTGTTGGCCGAAATTCGACGCTCGGAAGTGGGCGCTGGCCTAGCAATTAACCCTTCAACGGCCGTGGAGCGTGTGCTGCCATATTTGTCGGAATGCGATTTGTTACTGGTGATGAGTGTCGAGGCAGGTTTTGGTGGCCAAGCGTTCAATGCCGGGATGTTGGATCGTGTCCGCCAGATTCGAGCAGAGATGGGCCCCGATTTTTTGATTGAGATGGACGGCGGGATTGGTGAAAGTACGATCCAGGACTGCTGTCAGGCAGGCGCAAACCTTTTGGTTGTTGGGTCTGCCATATTTGGCAAGTCGCAGTACGGAGCGGCTATTGCGCGGTTGGATGCATTGATTTCCGCCGATTCATAACTTTGTATTGAAGGTTTATATGGTAAACGTGGCTTTGATTCGTCCGGGCTCGACGCAGTTCGACGATGAAGGACGCATAAAGGGGTGCTTGGATTTTCCGTTGAGCACCAGCGGCAAGGATCAGGTTCGCAAATCTTCCGAGGAATTGCGGAGAGCACTGGCCGAGTCTAACGGCGGCGATGAAATAGAAGTGATTTATTGTGCGCCATGCGACTCGGCGCGCGAAACCGCGGCGATGATTGCTGGGAACTCCAATGCGAAGATTCGGGTGGTTGATTGTTTCCAGAACCTGAATTTTGGTTTGTGGCAAGGTCGCACGATTGATGAGCTGCGAAGGTTGCAGCCAACGATTTACAAGCAGTTTCAGTCCAATCCATTGAAATTCTGCCCGCCAGGTGGAGAAAGCATGGAATCCGCTGCGGTTCGGATCGGACGTATGTTGCAAAAACTGCTGAAAAAGCACCGAGGCGCAGGGACGGTCGGGCTCGTGATTCCTGAGCCGTTGGCATCTTTAGTTCGGCATATGCTCTGTAGCACCGACATTGGTGATCCATGGAAGGTCGAACAAGATCAGGCTCATTGGGAAATTATTGCATTAGATGGCGTGACGCCCGCTTTGGTCTAAAATCGAGCTTTTACGAGACCGCGATTGGCGATTAGAATATGTGCCAGTGAAGCTCCCTGTGTGCTCCGTCGCATCTAGCGAGGCGGAGTAAGGAAGCTGAAAGAAATTAAGCTGAAGGTAATTCAACGTGTCCATCGTCGATCGAACTGAAGTCATTCCCATTCCGGTTTCTGCAAAGCGTGGTGTGCCTGAAGGATTGTGGATCAAGTGCCCAGGTTGCTCCAATACGATCTATAAAAAACAAGCTGAGCGGCAGTTGAACATTTGCCCGGTTTGTCGATTTCACTTATATGTTTCGGCCCGCGATCGTATCTCGCATGTTTTGGACGATGGCACGTTTGAATCGTGGGATGAAAGCGTTTTGCCCACGGATCCTTTGCAGTTCTCCGACAAGAAACGCTATGCCGAACGTTTGGTTGCCGAGCAACATCGAACTGGGCTGGACGACGCGGCGATCACGGGCTGCGGGATGATTCGCGCTCGAAGAGTCGCCATTGGGATCACCGATTCGGCCTTCATCATGGGATCGATGGGATCTGTAGTGGGCGAAAGGTTGACTAGGCTCATTGAGCGAGCGACGGAGCAGACTTTACCGCTGATTATTATCAGTGCCTCTGGTGGTGGAGCGCGAATGCATGAGGGGATTCTGTCGCTGATGCAGATGGCGAAGGTTTCAGCGGCACTAGCTCGCTATCATGCTGCCGGCGGATTGTATATCAGCGTTTTGACCAATCCGACCATGGGCGGTGTGGCCGCTTCCTTCGCGTCGTTGGGAGATCTGATATTTGCCGAGCCTAAAGCGCTGATTGGATTTGCCGGACCGCGAACGATTAAGGCGACGATTCGCGTCGAGCTTCCGCCGGGGTTTCAGACCAGTGAATTTCTGTTGGAGCATGGCTATATCGATCGCATTGTAGACCGCAGCCGACTGAAGACCGAGATTGCACAAGCGATCGATTATTGCGGCAAATAGTGCCCTGGCGACGTTTGATGTTCGCGTTGCGAGCGAAACGTGCAGTATGTCGCAGCATTTTTACTGGGCGGAAGGCGACCAACCTTTTCCGCACGTCGGCGGAGCGACAACTTAGTCTTCGGTAAGGGTATCGAGCCGTAGAAGTCCTGAATATTTCGCTTCGAAAAAATCCGAAACACTGCCCAATATATCCAGACTACCGAGCAGTTCGGATTCGGTCAGCCACATCACGGCGGCAACCTCTTCGGGATTAGGAATGGGGTCGTAGGCGGCCGGTCGGCGGACATGAATCCATTCCAAGTGTGTGCCCCAACTGGTGATTGAGCTCCACAGATGCCCTACAATTTCGATCGGCAAGGCGAGTTCCTCTTGCATCTCGCGAATGATCGCTTGTTCGAAAGTTTCGTTCGCTTCGATATGTCCGCCGGGAAAGCAAAGCATATTGGGGGCGCGAACTTTTGCTGAGCGGCGGATCACTAGAAACCGATTTGCTTCATGGCAAACAGCCACCACTCCGTGTCGGACACCTTGCGTTTTTATTTGATCTAGTCCACGATTCTGATCGGGTGAATTCACGAGCGAGCCGCTTTCTTCAGAGAATCGTGCATCGGTAATGACGTTGGATAAAAGTTGGGATGAGTTGAATCGCGAATTTGCAGTGGAGATTGTCGCTCGACTGCGAGCTCAGCAATTCATGGCATATTTTGCCGGCGGTTGCGTTCGCGATCAATTGCTTGGCGAAACGCCGAAGGATTATGACGTCGCAACCAGCGCGTCTCCAGAGCAGATCATACAGATTTTTGGTCGCCGCAACACCCTGATGGTGGGTGCAGCATTTGGTGTGGCGTGCGTACATCGGAAATTGGACTCGCTGGTTTTCAATGTCGAGGTCGCTACGTTCCGTACCGATGGCGAATACGTAGATGGACGACGTCCCAGCAGTATTCGATTTGCAACCGCCCAGGATGACGCTCAGCGGCGTGACTTTACGATCAACGGCATGTTCTATGACCCGTTGGAAAACTGCTTGCATGATTTCGTAGGCGGCCAAAGCGATTTGAAGACGCGTGTGATCCGCGCTATTGGTGATGCTCGTTCACGCATCGCCGAAGACAAACTCAGGATGGTGCGAGCGGTGCGTTTCGCTGCGCGACTGAACTTTCTATTGGAAGCTGAAACCGAAGCTGCCATCGTTGCATCGGCCCCGGGCTTGTGTCAGGTTTCTCAGGAAAGGTTAGCAGACGAATTGACTAAGATCGCGCTGCTACCCCGCGCGGCCTGGGCGTTGGATCATTTGCATGTTTATGGATTGCTTGAGACGATTTGGCCTCGCATTGCGGATGCATGGACGAACGATCTTGCGTTGAAGCGTGCATGTTTACGCGTTGTTGAGGAATGTCCTGTCCGCGACATCGCTAGCTTGTTGGCAATTCTGTTGTATTACCTGTCGACGGGCGATCGCCAGCTTCATCGCCTGCAACTGGTTGATGAGATTGCGAAGCATTTGAAGCTGAGTAATCAACTTCGAGACGATGTAGCCTATCTGCTAATCAACATCGATCTCGTTTTATCCGCCGATCGGCTGCCCTGGTCGAAACTGCAACCGATTGCTATCCACCGCCGTGCATATGATCTATTAAGTATTGCGGGCACAATTGCTCTGGTATTGGGCTTAAGTGAAAAGGGGGGGCGATTTTTGAATGAGCGCATGACGCAACTCTCAGCCGACCAACTGAATCCGATACCACTTTTAGATGGCAGTGATTTACAAGAGATTGGTTTAAAGCCAGGCCCGATCTTCAAGCAGATTTTGAAAGATGTGCGAGACCAACAATTGGACGGCCAGTTGCACTCACGGCAAGATGCAATCGCGTATGTGAAACGCTGTTACTGCGACGCTTGATTGCCGCCTAATGTTATCGCCCTTTGGCGAAGCTAGTTTTCTGGAACAGCGCGGCTTGGTATCAAGCTAAAGATTCAATGCCTTTCGCGGTCGCCTCTGGCCTGCGGAATAACCTTTGCTGAGCGTGTGGACAGTAACAGTGTGTTTAGTACTGTTCATTTTCCTCCCACACTTGGAGAGACCACATGAAGGCATTTTTATTTCGTGTACTGTTGGTTGTGGCTTGTACGTTAATACCAACGATAAAATCGCGAGCCGAACTGATGACAGCCCTGGTGGACATACCAGAGCTTGGCAGTCAAGGGCTTTACTACTTTGATAGTACGTCGCCGCTGATTGGAACGCCGGTACTACTTTCTGGACTAGCGTTTGGTGAATCGATCGTTTCAATTGATTATCGCCCTGCGACAGCGCAACTGTATGGCTTGAGCAGTTCCAGCGCGGTTTACACGATATCGCAGTTCGGTTTTGCAACGCAAGTTGGGTCAGGCTTCGCGACTGCACTAGAAGGCACGCAATTCGGGTTTGATTTTAATCCAGTCATTGATCGAATTCGAATCGTAAGCGATACCAATCAGAACATTGTGGCCAATCCGATTACGGGCGAGGCGAACGTGGCGTCAACCGTACCCGTCTTTTATGCCGCTGACGATGACAATGTAGGAGTCGATCCCAATGTGGTTCATCACGCTTACACAAACAATGTAATTTTTGGCACAGCGGATACGACGCAGTTGTATGCGATTGATACTTCTCTCGATGCGTTGGTAACTCAAGCCAACAACGATGGGATACTCCGCACGGTCGGAAGCTTAGGTATTGATGCCAACGATGTTGGCGGCTTTGATATTTCGTCAACTGGAGCGGCCTATGCCGCTTTCGGTAACGGCGTGCTTTCTGATTTGTATTCAATTGATTTAGCATCCGGTACAGCAACCAATTTAGGCGTCATACCTTTCAATGTTCGAGGTTTGGCCGTTACAGCCGTTCCGGAGCCCGGTTCGGTCGCGATATTGGCTTTAACGACCGTTGGCGGTGCGGCTTGGCGTTGGCGGAAGGGGCGTGCCTTCGTCGAAAAGACGCTGTGTTAGTCGACGCTTGAAAACAGCGTCATTGATTGCAAGCCAAGTTAGGAAGCGAAAACTTGGGAAATTGATCTGTTAAAAAAATTTCGCTGGTTTATTATGTTCGACAGTGATTGATCCAAGCATTTAGCCTTGGCAGCCTGTCGAACGCTGGGAAGCGTGCGGCTCCGCTCTCTGTGAATCGCTCTTCGCACTCGTGAGATCCATGTTATGCCTAGATTCTAGGCCGTGTGCGATTTATTCTCCATTTCACCCGATGCAAGTAATCGTATGAAACCGCCACGCAACCGCCCGATGAAACTCGATTTGGACGGCAAACAAAGATTAAACAAAGTGCTAGCTGCGGCTGGCTATGGTTCGCGACGAAGTGTTGACGAATTGATTGAAGAAGGCCGCGTTGAGATCAACGGCGAGACCTGTTCCCGATTGGGGACACAAGTTGATCCAAGTGTTGACAAAATCAGTGTTGATGGAGAATCCATCAAGCTGGGCAAACCTACGTACTATGCCGTGAACAAACCGGCGGGCGTGGTTTGCACCAATCGCGATCCACAAGGTCGACCGCGCGTGATCGATTTGATTCCTCAGGGAGCTCGGCTGTTTAGCATTGGTCGATTGGACCGCAGCTCGACAGGCTTGATCCTGATGACCAACGACGGCACGGTCGCGCAGCGATTGACGCATCCTAAGTACGGTGTCCGAAAGACCTACCGTGTGTTGGTTGCTGGTAGCATTGACCGCGAAGAGCTAGGCGTGCTGCGAAAAGGCGTCTATCTGGCAGAAGGGAAGGCGAAAGCCGATGATGCCACGATCAAGAAATCGCATAAGAACTCCACGGAGATCGAGATTGTTTTAAGCGAAGGCAAGAACCGCGAGATCCGCCGCGTGCTGGCCAGGATCGGACATAAGGTGCTTGCGTTGCAACGCACTTCAGTCGGACCGATTAAGCTGGCCAACCTGGCCGAAGGCGATTACCGACCGTTAACACCTCAAGAGATCGATTCGCTCAAGAAGACGGCCGTTCGACTGAGCGAAGGTAAGTCTGGGCTCCGAGGGGAAAAGAAATCGATTCGTGACGAATCGTCCAGTTCGAAGCATAAAGACAAATCGCAGGCAGCCAAAGGCGACAAGCAAGATTCCGTCGCAGCCAGGCCTGTGGATCTAAGCCAAGTCGATGTGCCTGAGCATCTGACCGATGACGCGCGTTTCGTAACCGATCCAACTCAGATTCCTGTCGCTAATTGGGATGACGATTTCGAAGCGGACATTGTCAGCCAGGAAATAACTCCTGAACTGGAAGAAGACCTGAAAAGCTTTTTCGAAGAATCCTCCGACGATGATTCGGAAGAAGATTCGGACATGGCCGACGATGATGATCTTGCATCCATGATCATTGGAGATGACTCCGATGATGATGACGACGATGATGAATTCAATCCGTTTATGGAGCAAGACGTCGACGGAGACGATGGACTTGACGATGATCTTGATGACATCAAAGCGGGCGATCCTAGCAACCCGATGAGTGGCATCGAAGCGGAAGCGATTTTAGTTCGCGAAACCGATTCGCCTTGGCGCGGCCGCGTTATCGGTAACGAGTCAGAACGTGGACCAAGAGATTCGAAACCTCGTGAGCGTACTAATGATCGCCGTCCTGAAGGACGCGGTGAACGTGGTGCTAAAGAGCGTAAACCTTATGGCGAACGTTCCGGCGGCGCTGGCCGTTCAGAACGCAAGCCTTACGGCGATCGAAACGCTTCGTCAGGTGAACGTAAACCATACGGTGAACGCAAGCCTTACGGCGATCGAAACGCTTCGTCAGGTGAACGTAAACCTTATGGTGATCGCAAGCCGTATGGTGACCGAAACGCTTCGTCAGGTGACCGTAAACCTTACGGTGATCGCAAGCCTTACGGCGATCGAAACGCTCCGTCAGGTGAACGTAAACCTTATGGTGATCGCAAGCCTTACGGCGATCGAAATGCTTCGTCAGGTGACCGTAAACCTTATGGTGATCGCAAGCCTTACGGCGACCGAAACGCTTCGTCAGGTGAACGTAAACCATACGGCGACCGAAACGCTTCGTCAGGTGAACGTAAACCTTACGGCGATCGAAACGCTTCGTCAGGTGATCGTAAACCATACGGCGATCGAAACGCTTCGTCAGGTGATCGTAAACCATACGGCGATCGCAAGCCCTATGGTGACCGCAAACCTTACGGTGATCGGCCAGCTCGGTCCGGTGATAGTCGCGGGGGTGGGCAAGGTCCACGCGGCAATGATTCAGGTGATCGACGGCCCAGTGGGCGAGGGCGTGACGATGGGCGACCTCCTCGCGCTGGCGGGCAAGGGAGTCCGTTTCGCGGTCGCTCCAGCAATGACAACCGCAGTCGGCGTCCTCGTCGCGATAGTTAAACCGCGCGGGCTGACGGCTAGGACATGACGGATTTCGTTAAAGAATTGGTAAGACGAGCTTTAACGAGATCGACTACGGTGGAATTTGATTTAGCGAATAGGCTTTAGCATGGAAAACTTTGGTGCCAAACTTCAGCATGCCGTACAGACAAAAGGCAATGCCGTTTGCGTTGGCTTGGACCCTCGTTTGGACCAGCTTCCTGAGGTTGTGCGTCTGGGCAAAAGTCCGGCCAGCGCGTATGAGGAATTCTGCTATCGGATCATCGACATAGTCGCACCGTTAGTTCCAGTTGTAAAACCTCAGGCGGCGTTTTTCGAAGCGCTTGGACCCACGGGATGTATTGCGCTGGCCAATGTAAATGCGTATGCTCAGCAGCGCGGCTTGATCGTGATCATGGACGCTAAACGCGGCGACATCGGCTCGACGGCAGAAGCCTATGCAGAGGCGTATTTGAGCGGCCGAGATTGTTTGTGGCATTGCGATTCGCTAACAGTCAATCCGTTTCTAGGGGATGACACGTTGGAGCCGTTTCGCGCAGCTTGCCAATCGCACGGTACGGGAATTTTCGTCTTGGTAAAAACGTCGAATCCCGGTAGCAGCTTTATTCAGCAAGCGACTTCCGATGGCGAGGATGTTTCGCATAAAGTTGCACGTTGGATTTCTAGAACCAATGCGCACTTTATGGAGGGGACGGATGCCAGCTATGGCCCGATCGGAGCGGTCGTAGGCGCAACCTATCCTGATGAACTGGCTCGCTTGCGTGACGAACTGAAGAATGCATGGCTGTTGATTCCCGGCTACGGAGCCCAAGGTGGCAAAGCGACTGAGCTTGCCGCTGCTTGGAATAGCGATGGTTTAGGGGCTGTAGTTAACAGTTCACGCGGAATCATTTTCGCCTATCGGAGTGCCCAAGAGTTTGCGCATGATTGGCTAGGTGCTGTCCGCAAAGCCACATTGGATATGATTGACGACCTGAACCGCAAGTAAAGTAACTGGAAGGACGAAACCATGATGCGCATCTCCCTGTTGTCTGCTTGTCTGGTTGTCTGCTTAGGTAGCTGGGCTATCAACGCGAATTATGCGACCCCTCCCCTGCCCGATCCTGGCTCCCAAGAAAATCCGGAGCTTGACGACCAGCAACTGAAGTTGCAGCCATTGGACCTGACGCAACCTTTGACGGTTGATGCTGATCCACTGCTGGCTGAGCTAACGGAGTTGTTTCTCAAGCAAGAGCAAAAGCCTAATGCAGAAGTTAAATCGCCACAGCCCAGAGGACTAACTGGCGCGAAAAGTTCGGCGGAATACTTTGCCGCTGAGCTACTCTTGAAGGCGGCCAGAGTCTTAGAAGCTGACTCCGCTGGCACGCTACCGGCCGCCGAGCGCAGCGAACAAGTCCAACGGATACGAAGTATGGCTGCAGAGCTAATCGCGAACTAGGCTTTGTTTCTAAAGGGCCCTGGCCTACAGTTTGTGCAGTTGGACGCGGTTGTAAGCCAACGCCATGGCAGTGCACTGCGGGTCGATGATCCCTGCTTGCACGTACTGAGGAATTGTCCATGTCGCATCGACGTCACAAGATTTCAACAGCACGCATTGGTCCGCTGCTAGCAGCGTTGCGCCGTAGATGGCAATCGAATCGGTAGTGGTCTGCCAACCTGGTTGCGGAGTCGGGTCGCTCAAACTCAGTGCACTGGCAGGCTCGTTGCTTGGGTTGTAAAACGCGCTGGAATCCACGAGGCAGACGCTTGCAGTAGTCGCTTTGGATTCGCAGCACTTTTGAAAGCATGTTGGTGTTGAAACGCGCAAAAGCGGAAGGTGCAACTTCGAGCGTTCCAAGATTTCCCATGCAATATCCGTGGTTGCTTTCAGCATCCAGACACACCGCCAGTGCATGCTTACTTCATCCAGACGATGGATGCGATCTAAATTTCGCATCGCTTCAATCGTTTCGCCGCCACCGACAATCAAGAAGTATTCGTGATCGCCGTTGTCGCTTAAGTACTGAACCAACCGGTCGCACCAATCGGAATGATCTAAATGGCTGCCACCAAGTTTTAAAACGATCCGTTTCATCATCCGACGATAGTTGTACGTTCTCGAAGTATGGCAATCGCGTAAGCGCAACTTGCTCGCGACAGTTCACGCCCAAGTGTGATTGATAACGATGCAATGGATCCGGTCCAGCCCAGTTCTTGCAACGTCGCGATGGCTAAAAAGTCACCGTGTCCGCTCAAGATAACTTGTTGGCAAGGTTCGCGGAACGCCTTCAACCTCTCTTGGATGGCCGTACGCAGCAAACTTCTCTGTCGATCAAACACTGCATTGGCCAAACCAACGATCAGTTCGTCCGTAACACAGTCGGCGTCGGTACCGATGGTACGGGCAAGTCGCTGGCGACTGTTGGCCAGGGATTGCGATTGGCCGTCGGCCGTGTCTGTGTTGTCGGCATCGCAGGGCACCAATTCGAGGATGCGAAAAGCGTCGCCGGCGGTGGCAAATTGCTCGTTGACGATGGGGTAAACGGTATTCTTGAATACAAAGTTTGAGATTAAGCCCGCAACGTTAGACCGCTGGATACCGGTGTAGACAAGTTCGTTTTTCTGTAAGCGGTCGAGATCCGTGCGAGAATGTGTGACCACTTTGCCAGCTTGTAGATTCAGAAGATCGGTCGTAGTGGACCCGATGTCGATCAGCAGTGTTGGCGAGCGAAACTCTATAGCGACGTAGGCTGCTAACGCATGCCAATTCGAAGCGGCAACGGACCACGGGTCCGCGATGGCTTGGTCCGCATTCATCCATTTTCCATCGACGCAATAGTAGTCGCATGGAAGGCCGAACGTTGCATGACGTGTGGCCTCGACGATAAATCGCACACCATCGCGGCGAGTGGCAAAGCAATCGGCCATCTCGCCAGTCATGGTAATAGCGATGCTATCGATATCATGGAACCTGCGTAGACCCGCGATTAACTCATCGGTCAATTCGCGGGCCCGTTTCCACATCGGGAAAGCGACCGAGTGTGCTTTGCCGCGAGAGTCCGCGAACTTGAGATTCGCGCCTCCGATATCGATCCCCAAGACGGCCATTACTGTGACGTCATTTGCGCGAACTGACGAAGTGCATCGGTGACGCGAATCATATCCGCTTGAGAGATTTCTTCCCAATCGCGGCAGCGGTGTCGAACGATCGCCAGCTTCATATGTTCAAAGGCCTCTGCGACATCGTCTGGCATTTGCGGCAAGCCAGCAAATGGATTGACCATCTCGATCGCATCAAAGTTGGTTTGGTTGTCATCATTGGCGGTAGCGACATTGGCGGAGTCGTTATCGGCATCGCCAAAGTCAGGGCCTTCGGCAAGCGGGCCGCTAGCGACGACGCGATCATCATCTTCGCGATCGCTGGCTTCTTGGTCTTCGATGGCCGTCAGGGCTTCGAAGCCGTCATCGGTTTCGACCGAGACGATATCTTTGCTTTCCGGAGTTTCATTCGGGTTGGCTCCGGTCGCTTGCCAGCGTTGATGTCGCATTTGCGAAACGCTCCATTCGCTTTGCGTCGCTCCCTCCAACCACAGTTCTGCATCATCCCAATCCAGAGCGGCAAGGAAGTGGCTCCAATACAATCGAGGGTATGTCGAGTGGGATTCACCGAATCGCGCGAATACTCGTCGCAAACGACCGACATGCTGAGCCGATACGCCTTCGACCTTTCGAGCCCAAGCTTCATCGCTGTAGGCCATGGCATCCAGCGATTGGGCGACTGCCGACTCTCGCCATTGGATAATGATTCGGCCCTTCTCCCAGTTCGTTTGGCTTACCAAGCGATTCCACTTCCCAACGTACTCGCTGGCAACGGAATCCTCTTGATCTGTATCGCGAAGAGGTTCTTCTGTGATAGTGTCGGCGTTTGATTCGACATTCACTTCGAACGGAATATCGTCCATTGCGGTGTCTGCATCGATTGCGCGAGAGGTGACTTTTTTCAAAACAGGTCGTTTGTCAGTTCCCTTACTCATAATCCTCAAGAGTGTATGTGTCTGCATGTTTGGAATCTGGCGAGGTCCGTGCATCTTCGAAGACCATCGCGGCGAGTTAAGTTTTGCGACACGAATCGAAATGGACTAGATGCAAAGGGATATTTTGTGGTGCGAAGGCCAAGTTGACCGTCCGTTATGCGGACCAATACGCCTAAATCGATTAGCGAGAGTTTGCAGCGGGCTTTGAAACTTACTCGCTTTCAACACGTTATCCACAAGCGTAACACTCGCTGTAGATGTGGATAAGCTGTTCGCATTTGGTAAATTGGATGGGCGCTAAGCTACCGACCAAGAAGTGCTGCTCCCACAACTACTAATAGCACGCTTAGCAACAGAAGGAGGAAGATCCAGACAATGATAGAAGTTCTATATTTTATGTGCGGAGTTTGCGCGATCACATTCTTGTAATCAGCAGAAAACACCATTGAGCCCTTGGGCGACCAAAGCAGATACAGCACGTAGACGCTGATCAAAGTCCCGATGGGGATTCCTAACAGACCGAACACGGCCACAATAGTTCCGATGAATCGTCCCAGTTTGTTCAAGCGACGGAGATTGATGGCGGCGACCAGTTGGATGATGGCCATCGCGGCCGACAGCAAAACAATGCCGATCGTTAATGGTAAGTCCCCTGCAACTTCTGCCGCGGTCTGAATTATGGCGAAAAGCGAAAACAAGAAATACATCATCGCTAAAACCGCGCCCAATCCGTACAGGAAACCAATCGATTTGATGGAAGCTTCGTGAGCGATATGCTTACGCCGAACAAGTTCTGCATCCACGTTGGCTATGCCGGGATCGTTTCGCAATTCAACGTCGGGATTGGCAGCGTAGGGATTAAACTGTGGTGGTTGGTTGGCTTGCATAGTTAAGGGGCTTGAAGGCGATTTTATAATGGAAGATGCATGTTGAGCGGGCAGTGAGCCGGAATATTCATGAAGCTATTCTACACCGACCATTTTGAGTTGCCTCTCCCCCCAGGACATCGGTTTCCGATGTCGAAGTATCGCTTGCTGCGCAATCGGATTGCGATGGATGCGGAGCATCGAGATGACGTGTTGTTGGTGCCTCAAGCGGCCACGAACCAGCAACTGCAGCTAGCTCATGATCCGGATTATATCCAGCGCGTGGTGGAGGGGCGGTTGAGCTCGCAAGAGATTCGTCGAATTGGTTTTCCATGGTCGGAAGCGATGGTGGAACGCTCGCGGCGCTCTAGTGGAGCGACGATAGCGGCTGCGAAAGTGGCTTTGCAGGAATCGATCGCGGTCAATCTCGCGGGCGGAACGCATCATGCAATGCGAGCAGCGGGAGAGGGTTACTGCGTCTTCAATGATGCAGCGGTTGCGATACGTTGCTTGATGGACCAAGGATTGATTCGACGAGCGGCTGTTGTGGATTGCGATGTGCACCAAGGCAACGGAACGGCGGAGATCTTTGACGGTGACTCTCGTGTGGTCACTTTTTCGATGCACGGTGAAAAGAACTTTCCATCCAGAAAGCATCCCAGTGTGATCGACATCGATCTGCCGGACGGGACGCAGGATGAGCAATATCTGCTGCAGTTGCAGGCAGGGCTGGATCGAACTCTGGAGCTAGGTCCATTTGATTTTGTGGTTTACCTCGCTGGCGCAGATCCCTTTGAGCGTGATCGGCTGGGGCGACTGAAGCTGTCGAAGGATGGTTTGCGGCGGCGGGATGAGTTGGTTTTGCAAACTTTTGTATTGCGAGAGAAGCTGCCTGTGGCGATTACAATGGCTGGCGGATATGCGCCGGATGTCAACGATATCGTGGACATCCATGCACAAACAATCCTTTGTGCGAAACAGGTTTGGCGAGAAAATGCGATTGGCAAGAACTTCTGTGATTGAAGAGGGGTTATAGAATCGCGACGCGTTATGGGCTAAACTTGCAGACCTTGCCCCACTGCTATCCCGCTCTGCGGATAGATCACTTGCCCCCCGCACTTAAAAACTAAATGAACAAGACATCTCGCTCGGTTGTCATTCTCATCTGTGTCATTGCATCGATTGGTTTCGCATTCGACATCTACGAATTGTTGATGTTGCCTCTGATTCTGAAAGATGCGCTGGCCAGTTTAGGCGGGATGGTGGATGGTCGACCGCGATTGACTCCTGGATCACCGGAATATACCCAGTGGGCGAGAACACTGTTTTTCGTACCGGCGATCATGGGCGGTATCTTTGGGTTGTTGGGCGGTTATTTGACCGACATGTTTGGTCGCCGTCGGGTTTTGACGTTCAGTATTCTGCTCTATGCATTCTCCGCTCTAGCGGCTGGTTTTTCGACCAGTATTGAGATGCTGCTGGTATGTCGCTGCTTGGTCTTTATTGGAGTTTGCGTTGAATTCGTGGCTGCGGTGGCTTGGCTAGCCGAACTGTTTGAGGAGCGAGACCAACGCGAACGAGTCTTGGGGTACACGCAAGCGTTTTCATCGCTGGGTGGTATTTTGGTAGCGTTCGCTTCCTGGATCGCTAACCGTTTTGCGGATGACTTTCCTGCGATTTATGGACAGCATGAAGCATGGCGTTACACGTTGATTTCGGGAGTCATTCCAGCTCTGCCATTGATTATCATACGCCCGTTCTTGCCGGAGAGTCCAGCATGGGCCGCCAAGCGTGCGGCGGGAACGTTGAAGCGTCCAAGCATTTTGGAGTTGTTTCAGCCCAGCTTAATACGCACTACGATTGTGACCACTTTGGTCTTTGCAGCCAGCTATGGATTGGCGTTTGGTGCGATTCAACAGTTACCTCAAATTCTGAGTGCCGCAGGTAAAGGTCACAAAGTGGTGTTAGCGGCTGGCCAAGCGAAGGTCGATCAAGAAGCTCAAAAGGCCGCTGAAAACAATCAGACATTGAGCCCAGGGAAGATTCAAGAGATTCGTGCCAGCGGCAGCGGTGAAGTGGTCGCGGGCATTCAAACTTGGCAAGAGATGGGTGGTTTGGTTGGGCGAGTTGCTTTAGCGATGTTGGCTGTTCGGATTGTCTCTCGCCGAAAGCTTTTCCGCATCTTCCAAATCCCGTCGCTTTTCGTTGTCCCCGGCTTGTTCTATTGGCTGTCCAATAACTTAGATGCCGACACGCTAACGCCGCTGAAGTTGGGGATCTTTGCCGCGGGGTTCTTTACCGTCGCTCAGTTCAGTTTCTGGGGTAACTACATTCCGATGGCGTTTCCGCTGCATTTGCGTGGGACGGGCGAGAGTTTCGCAGCCAACATTGGAGGTCGTATTTTGGGAACAGCCGCTGCTTGGATTACGCTGACGTTGTCTGCATCGACGCCTCCGGACCCAGCCAAGATTGCTTTATGGGGAGCGATCGTGGCGGGCAGTTATGCAATCGTGGGGACGGTACTTACCTTCTTCTTGCCGGAGCCGACCCACAATGCAGAAGACTGATGTTAGTTTGATTTCATAGCGGCCATGACCATCTTCATATCCTCCCAGGTCAGCTTTTTGGCTTCGGGAGTTCGCAGCAAGTAAGCTGGGTGATAAGTGACAGCGACCTGGGCCGCTCCATAGGGATGGAACTTACCTCGTAGTCGGCCGATGCCCATGGTCGTTTGGAGCACTGCTCGTGAAGCGACGGCCCCCAAGCAAACGATAAATCGTGGTTGCAGTACCTCCAGTTGCTTGATGAAGAAAGGTTGGCAATTGGATATTTCTTCATCGGTCGGCGTGCGGTTGTTTTGCGGGCGGCATTTGACTGCGTTCATAATGTAGACATCGTCGCGACGTAGATTCATGGCTGCGATGATTTTATCTAGCAGTTGACCGGCAGCGCCGACAAAGGGGATGCCTTGACGATCTTCATCGGCCCCTGGTCCTTCCCCTACAAACACCAGTTCCGCATTTGCATTGCCCACGCCATAAACCGTCTTGGTTCGCGAAGCAACAAGTTGCGGGCACTTTTGGCAAGCGGCAACAAGCTTCGCTTCGTCGTTGAGCACTACTAGTCGATCAGCCAGCTTCAGTTTTCGGCTTGTCCAGTTTCCTTTGGGAGCCAATTCGATTTGAACGGGGGCGGGTTTGGGCGGCGGCGATGGGAGCGAGAGCTCTTGAGAATTGGAGCTCAATTGCGGATTCACATGGGAGGCCGCTGTGGTGGCGTTGGAACTGGAGACTGGAACGTCGGCAACGATCGACTGCCCATGGCTTACCATCCATGCTTCGATCGTTTTCGAATCGCCGCGGGGCAGCCAATGAACGCCCGCTCGATGCAAGTTCTCGAGCGCTTGCGCGATTCCCAGTTGAAGATTGTTCTCTGCGGAGTGCTGCATCATCGCAATAGTGGGTGTTAAGCTGCTAGGGCTGGGTGGTGTGGGGTGGATGAGTCGTCTTTTCTGGTTGCATCGAGTTTAATTATTGCAAAGATTTTGCCGATTTGATTAAGTTTGACGGTTGGGGTGGTCGATGAGTACCAAAGGACGGGGGCTGGATTCGTGAGCTGGAGGCAAGTAGCCCAACCAGTAACGCGAATGTTCGGGTTATACATTGATTTTCCGCACGGAAGGCAGAAAAGTGAATCGTCTCATTGCCATCGGACTTATCTTAACCGCTTTTGCAGCGGACTTACAGGCTCAACAGCCGACGCCGGCCCGTCGCTCGCCTGCAGCCACCGTTCCAGCAAGAAATGCTGAACCGGCCACGAGCAGTTCACGTCGCCAGGTTAGTCCGGCCGCCACGGCTGCACAGCCTGCCGTAGCTGTTCAAGACAAAGCTGGACGGCCTGTGGGAACAGGCGTGCAAAAGGCAACTAATCCGGTCGTCAAAGCCAGTGCAATGCAAGCTGGTGAAGTCATTTATGACGAACATATGCCGATGCCGATGGCCAGTGGCCCAATCGTTTTTGACCGAGGACCTTCCATTGGCTGCGATAGTTGCGGTGGTGGATGTGGTGTTGGCGGGTGTGCGGCACCTCTTGGTTTTGGTGGCGTCAACATCTGCAATCCGCCAGCGGGTTCACGTCAGTTGGCGATTTGCTTGCCGAGCCACGGTTGGGCACAGTTCGATTACCTGAACTGGTATCAGCGTGGAATGGATGTGCCTCAGTTGGTAACAGGCACCGCGCCTGGTTACGTGTCGACCAATGCCTCTTCGCTCAACGACCGTCTGTTGACCGATGCGATTGATGGAGGACGCATGCGTTTTGGTTGGTGGTTTGCCAATAACCCCAATCTAGGTATCGAGCTTGAATACTTCCGCATGAGCAGTGCAGAGTTTGCTTTCGAGCAACGATCGACGGGAGCACCGTTCATTGGCCGTCCATTTTATGATATCGATCGAAATCAAGAAAATGCAATCCGTATAGCAGAAACAGGGAATTCAACCGGTTCAATCAACGTGGACGCGACTAGTCGACTACAAGGTGGAGCGGTTCGGCTTCGCAAGGCACTATGCTGCGGCGACTCGTGCAAGACATCTTGGATTTTTTGCACACCCGTAGCGACTCAAGCACGTGTTGACGCAACTGCTGGATGGAGAACACTGGAGCTTAACGAAGGTATCCGTATCCGAGCGACGACGAATCCAACGGCAGCGCCTGGAAGCTCCATCAGCCAAACGGACATTTTTGATGCTCGCAATATTTTTAACGGTGGAGAGATCGGATTCATGTGGCAAGGACGCCGCGGATACTGGACTTTGGATCTGTTGTTACGAACCGCGTTCGGCAACACTAACTCAGAAGTCGACATCGCAGGCTCATCGGAGTTTACCGTAGGAACGACGACGACGGCGGGAGTTGGTGGTTTACTGGCTTTGCCATCGAACATCGGAACCTATAGCAGCAATCAGTTCAGCGTCGTTCCTGAGGTCGGAGCGACTCTGGGATACCAGCTTACGGAACGAACGCGGGTGACCTTCGGATACACCATGATTTACTGGTCGAATGTGGCTCGACCTGGAGACCAGATCGATTTGGACATCAACAGGAACTTTATTCCTACAGAAGTCGGTCCAGGAAGTGGCGTTGGACTGCGTCGGCCAGGGTTGCCTGCGATCGAGCTGTCTAACTACTTTATCCATGGTTTCAACGTAGGAGCGGAATACCGCTGGTAAGGAATGTCGGATGCTGCCGTTTAGTGCAGGCGAATGATTTTGTCTAAAAAGCAGAATGGCTTGGAACTCTCGCACTCGAAAAGGGTCGAAAGTACCAAGCCATTTGTTTTGTTAGTTTAGGCAAAATATGCGTTTAATCGGTCTTAAAATGTGTTCCTTTGTCCCAGTGAAGCTTTGGGGGATGGGTTCCTTCGTCGATAAACCTGATAGATGCCCGAAGTTCGCTTCGACCCATATATGCGTAATAGTCCTCTTGGAGCGTTCAAAATGCTGCCTGCCGCTTTTCGAAATTTACTCAGCATTTTCAGCCGTGAGCCAAAATCGAACCGCAGAATCCGAACTCGTCGTGACCGGCGGTTGCTGAAGCTTGAGCAACTGGAAAATCGTCAATTGCTGGCTACTGACTTGGCGACGATCACCGGCATTGCATTTCTGGATGCCAACGATAACGGTGTCTTCGATTCTGGTAGTGAAACGCGGCTAGCCAACGTATCGGTAAGTCTGTTCTTGGATGATGGAGACGGTGTCTTTGAACCTACCGGTGACGATGGACCTGCACTGGCGAACGTCACGACCAATGCGCAAGGCATTTACGAGTTCGATCGATTGGAAGCTGGTACGTATTTTGTGCGCCAGACGATTGGGTCTGGTGACAGTAGCGGGCTGTTAGTCCGCGAAACAGTGCACACAGTCGTGATCACTCCGCTGCAGGCTCAGGGCAGTGAGACAATCATCGACGATTATAATACAGGTCTATCGGGCGGCGGAGCTCAGTTGGTAACAGCCGCTCCGGGTACAACAGCTTCCGATGGCCAGGACATCCCAGGCGTGCTTGGTGGCCAGCGAGACATCTTTATTGACAATACGGGCGTTAGCGGAAATGTGACGGCCGAAGTGGATGGTGCGGGGGCTGCAGCGAATCGTTTGCGATTTGAGGGGTCGACCGATGCGATTGGAACCATTTTCGTAATCTATGATGGAGCAGCAGATACCTTACCAGCGGAAAAAGAAACGGTTGAACAAAATGGATTGGGTGGGATCGATATTACCGAAGGCGGAACAAGAACCGCTTTCGCCTTTTCTGCATTCTCTGATTTCGACGTTTTCGTGGCAGTCACGGTATACGACGGGACCAATAGCCAAACGGTAACTCAGTTGGTGGCCGGTACGGGGTTGGCCAACGTCCTGGAAGAATTCCTTATTCCATTCAGTTCATTTACGAACGTTGACCTCGAAAGCGTTGGCGCTGTCGTTCTGGAGGTTGCAGTTACCAGTTCAGTCGATGGGATGATTGACTTCACTGGGACTGTTGGACCTACGGTCATCACACAGGATCTGCCAAACCTTAACCCGATGTCGATCGGAGATTTGGTTTTCGCGGATTCGAACAATAATGGTTTGTTCGATACGGGCGAAGTTGGCATCGCGGGGGTTCAACTGCAGTTATTCTTGGATGCTAACGGCAACGGCATTTTAGACACGGGTGAAACGGCGGTACTGGATGGAAGCAGTAACCCAGTGACCGCGACGACCGATAGCAACGGGAATTATCTGTTCACGAACCTGTTACCCAATAGTCCATCGCAAAGCTACATTATCGTTATTGATAACAGCCAGACTGCGTTAGCCAATCGCACGACCAGTACAGGGAACAATGTGTCGGGAGCGGCACCGGACCCCAGCGACAACGTTGACGATGACGACAATGGTACGTTATCTGGCGGGAACACCGTTTCTGGCGGGATCGTTTTGGTGGCGGGCGCAGAACCATCCAATAATGGTAACTCAAATCTAACCGTCGATTTTGGTTTCACACCCGAGTTGGATGTTTCGATTACCAAGTCGGGTACGGCGACAATCGATGCTGGTGGTAATATCACCTACACGTTGACTGTGACCAATAACTCGCCAATCGCAGCGACGAATGTCGTTGTAACCGATAATCTTCCAACTGGCGTAACCTTTGTTCCTAACGGTACGAACGGCAGTACATCTTCTGCGATTTGGACGGAGCAAACAGACCCCGATGCAGAATTGATTGCAACGATTGCCACGTTGGCGGCCAATACTAGTCAAGTATTGACTGTGGTGGTTTCAACCAATCCGGCGGCTCCTGCCACCACGCTCAGCAACGTTGCTTCTGTGACCTCTGATGGAATCGATACCAATCCAGCGAATAACGAAGATGACGCCGACACGGACATCACTCGCAATGCGGTGTTAACATTGACCAAAAGTGACGGTTCTCGCACGACAGTCAGTCCCGGTGATCAGTTTTCTTATGTGCTGACCGTAACTAATACGGGCGTTTCTACCGCGAACAATGTCACGTTGACCGACTTGTTGCCCGTCGGCTATACCTTCGTAAGCTTTGGAACAGGCAGCGAAGGCGATCCGCAGGTCGCTGACGTGGGCGGACGCGATCAAATCACGGCCGGTGTGACATCGCTGGACGTCAACGAAACCATGGTGGTCGAGATTGTGGTAGCCGTCGATCCAGCGATCACGGGAACCAGTATCACCAATTCGGCTACTGCCGACTCAGACGACAGTTCACCGGTAACGGCGGATGACACCAACACGATTGTCAGAAATTTGGACTTGGGAATTACCAAGACGGTTTCGTCACCGACAGTGGGCGTGGGAGGGCAAGTGACCTACACACTCACCGTAACCAACAACGGTCCTTCGGCAGTGACAGGGGTTGAAGTCGATGACGATCTCCCTGCTGGATTTACATTAGCTACGGTCGGCAATCCAACGAGCATTGTGAGCGATGTCACTTCCACTCGCGATTTCATTTGGAATGTTGGTGATTTAGCTGTGGATCAAGTTGCGACAGTGCAAGTCATTGTGGACGTTGGCACATCGGTTACACCTGGAGCTTTCGTAAATTCGGCGACTATCGCCGTCGACAGATTGACGGGCTTTACAGATACCGTGACCAGCAACAACTCAGACTCAGTGTCAGTCACCGTGCAGCCTCGCTTTGATCTGCTAATAACCAAAGACGATAACCTTAGTTCTGTCACTACTGGCCAATTGGTAACATACACTCTGACGGTGAACAACGATGGTCCGAGTGCAGCCACGAACGTGGTGGTCACTGACGCATTGCCAGCTTCGCTCGAGTTCATTTCGGCGACCAGTAACTCAGCGAGTATCGGAACCATCACTGGGCAAAATTTCACCGCCACTATTCCAACGCTTGCATCTGGCCAAACACGCACGATTGATTTGGTTGTCCGAGTACGGCCTAGCGCGACGGGAACAAGCATTACCAACACGGCCACAGTTACAGCAGACGATGCCGGAACCTTTGAGATTGGAACTCGTCCCAACACGGACAGCGATGTCAACACGTTGGATCGCGTGGTAGTACTGAATATCAATAAGACAGATACGGCCGATCCGGTTTTGGCAGGCACAGCTTTCTCTTACATCGTCACCGCGTTTAATAGTGGATCTGCTGATGCACCTAGCGTACTTTTCAGCGATCCGTTGCCTGCTGGCGTGAACTTTGTAAGTGGTACATTCACCGTCAACGAAACGGTTCCTCGCACGGGAACGGTTACATTCAATTCGGCGACAAATCGTTTAGAAGCGAACTTAGGTACGTTGCTGGCGAATGGAAGTTCGACGGTCAATCGCGCACTGATCACTCTAAACGTGACCGCCGCGGGAACGACTGTGGGATCGGTGTCCAATACCGCAACGTTAACAAGTCCCGACAATACGGTTGGTGTCAGTGATACGGAAACCACGACGATTAATCCAAGTTTTGATCTGACTGTCACGAAAACCGATGGGGTCAGCGAAATCGCCGTCGGACAGAATTTGACTTACACGATTGTGGTAACCAATAGTGGGCCATCGACTGCCAGCGGGATTACCGTCACCGACGTGCTGCCAGCGCAATTAACCTTTGTAAGTGTCGCAAGTACGCTTGGTACATTCACGCAAAGCGCCGGTACCGTCAGTGGGACCATTCCGACTCTGACGTCAGGACAGAGAGCAACGATCACCATAGTTGCTAGTGTACGAAACGATGTCCCTGACGAAACGTTGATTAGCAATACGACGTCAGTTTCGGTTGCGAGTGGTTCTGGAGAGACCAATACTAACAATAACAGTGCAACGGACACGACTGTCGTACGCAGCTTTGGCGCAATCACCGGGCTTGTTTATATCGACGCAAATCGTAGCAATTCGCCGACTCCCGGCGTTGACCGACCGCTGAGCGGGGTGACGATTGAGTTGACTGGCGTTGTCGATGGTACCAGCACACCTATAACGCCGATCACTGTCGTGACCGACGCGAATGGCCAATTTGCATTCTCGAATCTGAGGGTTGGGACTTACAGCCTAAGACAAGTTCAACCAGCAGGATTTATCGATGGAGCTGAAACGGTGGGCTCTGGTGGTGGGACGGTCAGTAGTAATGACTTAATCTCCGGAATCCGTGTCACGGCCAGTCAAACCGCGTCGGGATATGCTTTCGGAGAGATAGTACCACTGAGCATCATGGATCTGTCCTGTATTGACCTTGAGGAGATGGCTGCCCTGGGCTTCATCTAAGCAGAATTGATTTAGGGCAGTTCCGTGCGAGCCGCAGAGGCGATTTCGAAGCATGCGGCGCAAACTCGGGGTGGATGTCATGAGCCGTTATGCTCTGCTCGATCAACTCGCGTAACGGCTTTTGCCGCTACCGGCTTCAGCACGTCCAATGACGCTGACCTCATAGCCTTCTGCGGCGATCATATTGCGGATGTTGTCGGCATAGTACTCGCTGACGCTCAGGACTAATCCCAAGCCCATGTTAAAGACATGGTCCATTTCCGAAGGCGGGATTTGGCCAAGTTCTTGAAGCCAGGTAAACACTGGTAGAACGCTCCAAGTGCCACGCTCAAAGACAAGATCGACCGTTGAGGGCAGAATTCGCTCGGTGTTCTCCAGCAGTCCGCCGCCTGTAATGTGGGCGATGCCATGCACAACGCTTTTGACTCGATAGTGTTGTAGTACACGTCGAACAAGTTTGGCGTAGATCAGCGTTGGAGTCATCAAGACATCGGCCACGGTGCTCTCCAACTCGGGAATATACGCGTCGATGGCGAGTTTGGCTTTATCGAAGACGACTTTGCGAACCAATGAGTACCCGTTGCTGTGTAAACCCGACGATGCGACGCCCAGCAGGACATCGCCGGGGACAATCTCTTTTCCGGTGATAATATCTTTGCGATCGACCACGCCCACGCAAAAGCCCGCAACGTCATATTCATCACCATGATAAATGTCGGGCATGATGGCAGTTTCGCCGCCCAGCAAAGAACAGTCGGCTTGGATGCATCCCTCGGAAACGCCGCGGACAATCGCTTCCAGCAGGGGTGGGATATCGCGAGACATCGCAATATAGTCCAAGAAGAAAAGCGGTTCGGCTCCGTTGCACAAACAATCGTTCACGCACATGGCAACCAAGTCGATACCAATGGTATCGTGTCGTCCGCACATGGAAGCGACCTTTAGTTTGGTGCCAACACCATCGGTACCTGAGACCAGGACGGGTTCTTTGTAGTTTCGCGCGAACAGGGAATTGGCAAAATCTAGGGCGTACAGTCCCGCAAAGCCGCCGTCATTGCGGATGACTCGTGGACTAAAGGTCCGATGCATTAACTTCGGTAGCCGACGCATCGCGTCTTCATAGAGCTCTAAATCTACGCCGCTGTCTTTGTAAGTTGTCATTTCAGGCTTCTAGTTTGACACCAAATCAAGGTGCTAAATGGAATATGTTCGAGCCAGATTATGACCGACACAAGCCATTTCTGTTAGGGTGGACCCGCAGAATCTTGCTGGCAATCATCCGTGAAAAAGTCGATAAAAAGACTATTGCATGGGGGGCGAGGTGGGTACGATGCAGATATTGAACGTAATTGGAGGTCAGAAGGAAAGCTGCGGGCGGGCGGCGTTCTACCGAAAGCGTTAAAGTTTGCCAAGCTAGAAGAGTTTTTGTACTTGTCGCATTAGACTTTCATCCTCTGTTTTTTCGCACCAATATCCACATTTGAGTCACGTTTCCTAGGAAGGGGAGTGCTATGGTTGGCTTGTCTAGGTCGAACACATCGACGAACAAATCACCTCGCCCTCGGAAAGGAAGCAGACCGGCCATGCTCATGCGGCAACCGCTCCCTGAATTACAATTCACTTATACACTGCCATACGGAGCGAACGTCTCCGATCGTGGCGTCCAATTCACTATATTCTCGCGGTCAGCGACCGCGATGCGAATCCTCCTATATAACGATGTTGAAGATCGTGAACCAAGCGAAATCATTGAGCTTGATCGTTCCACCGATCGCTGGGGGGATGTCTGGAGTGTCTTTATTCCAGGCCTCAAAGCAGGACAACTTTATCACTTTCAAGCCAACGGTCCTTTTGATCCTGAAATTGGTCAATGGTTCGACGGCAGCGCTCGCCTGATCGATCCCTATGCGAAAGCGCTCTCGGGCGTTTTTCAGAAATCCACCGATGGATTGATTCGGCCGCCGAAATGCGTCGTTGTTGATGATCATTTCGATTGGGAGGGCGATCGCCATGTGCGACGGCCTTTGTCAGAATCGATCATCTATGAGATGCATGTAAAAGGTTTTACGCAGAGCAAGACTGCCAAGGTCAAGCATCCTGGCTCTTACCTCGGTATCATTGAAAAGATTCCGTACTTAAAGAGCCTCGGAATTACCGCGGTTGAGCTAATGCCGGTGCATGAGTTCCCTACCAATGATTTTCACGGTCATGTCCATGAACGAGCGAACTATTGGGGCTACGATCCGCTAGCTTTCTTTGCGCCGCACCGTGGTTACGCTCATGATAAGACGCCGGGGGCTCAGGTCAACGAGTTCAAGGAAATGGTCAAGGCGCTGCATCAAGCAGGAATCGAAGTCATCCTGGATGTCGTCTTCAATCACACTTGCGAAGGCAACGAACGGGGCCCTGTCCTGTCGTTCAAGGGCTTGGAGAATCAAGTCTACTACATCTTGAGTGGGGGGGGGGCGTATTACAACAACTACAGCGGCTGCGGCAATACGTTCAACGGGAACCACCCAATCTGTCGCGAACTGATTTTCCATTGTTTGCGACACTGGGTACACAACTATCACGTCGACGGTTTCCGCTTTGATTTGGCCAGCATCCTGTCGCGTGACCGATATGGTAATTTGATGCCAGATCCTCCGTTGGTGGAGATGATTGCAGAAGATCCGATGTTGGCTGATACCAAGATCATCGCAGAAGCTTGGGATGCAGCAGGTGCGTATCAAGTTGGATCATTCGGTGACTTGCGTTGGGCTGAATGGAATGGACGATATCGCGATGACATTCGTCGATATTGGCGCGGCGACAGTGGACTGACGGGTGCACTTGCCACGCGCATTAGCGGCTCAAGCGATCTGTACGAACATGCTGGACGAGCTCCGTTTTGCAGTATCAACTTCATTACGTCGCATGATGGTTTCACCATGAACGACCTTGTCTCGTACAAGGATAAGCACAATGAAGCCAACGGCGAAGGTAATCGCGATGGCGATAACAATAACGCCAGCGATAACTACGGTGTAGAAGGGCCGACGCGGCGCAAGTCGATTGAAGAATTGCGACTGCGACAGATTAAGAACATGATGAGCACGCTGCTGCTCAGTCAGGGAGTGCCCATGATGGTGATGGGCGATGAGATACGTCGCACGCAGAAGGGCAACAACAATGCGTATTGCCAAGACAACGATATCTCTTGGTTCAACTGGAATTTGGTCGAAAGCAACAAAGACTTGTTGCGATTCGTGCAGACTTTAATCGAATTTCGCAAGAGCCAACCTTCCTTGTTGCGTGACCAATTCCTCACGGGACGACCTCAAGATCAACGCGGCGTGCCTGACGTGAGTTGGTTTGAATCCACTGGCCAAGCGATCAATTGGGATGCCCCTGATGGGACTGTTGTTTGCTGGTTAGCGAAACCTGCTCCGTCGGCTGATCCGAATGGTTTCGGACGCGATATTCTGATGCTATTTAATGGCACTCCTGAAACTCGTACGTTTATCATGCCCGAATCGGTGCGTGGAACTCGCTGGCGATTGTTCATGGACACTCAGTCACCAAGTCCGAACGATATATTTCCGGATATGGATGGCCCTGAACTGCCCGCGACGCGACATGTTCAGATGATGTACCGGTCTTGTGCAGTTTATGTATCGGACTGCTAAAGCCCAACTTATTACCGCTCTCGCTTCTTGCGTTGGCGGTAATACTTAAGTCCAGGGATAAAGAAAGCCAACCCGCTTACGACGGCAAAAATTGCGTGAGCGTAAGCGGGATAAAGGGCCATGAAGATCGACGAAGCGAATAAGCTCGCCGCTTGTACGTAGAACGCTCCGCTGAGTATCCCCGCCTTGATTGCGAAGACCATTCCTGTGATCACACCCAACATGGGGCTAAGTGCCAGGGTGGGCAAATCAAGCCACCATTCGAGCGGAAATAGAGCCGCGATGGCAAACATGCTTGCTCCCCATACGTGGGCAATCTGCCGCTCGACGAAAGTGACCGGTCCCATGCGCCGGCGCAGCGCCCAGAATACTGCGGCCCAGGCTCCTAAGCCTAATGTCCATAACGCTGTGTATGCGTATCGATTCGTCACTCCAGAAAATTGAAGCCACTCGGTCATCGTGCAAGCGATCAAGAGGGCTAACGAATGCCATATCCAAAGCAGGCCCCAGTTTTCCAAGACCGGTGCATGATGCGTCTCGCGCAGAATGCGAGCGAGAATCTGAGTGAACTGTCCAGACCGAGCGCTGATCGGTTCATCACGCAAAAACGCTTCCAGATCATCGGCTAGATCATCCGCGGATTTGTAGCGCAGATCGGGTGGCTTTTGCAAGCAGCGGACGACGATCATCTCCAAGTCGCGGTCGAGTCGTGGCTCAAGCAAGCGTGGGGCGGGCGGATCTTGCTCGACAATCTTCATCGCAAGTTCGATGGGCGAGTTAGCGACCAGCGGGGGGCGTCCGGTCAATGCGTGGTACAGAACCGACCCGATGCTATAGACGTCGGAGGCGGGACCGATCTCGCGTTCCTGCGCCGTGGCCTGCTCAGGGGACATGTAGGTGGGGGTGCCCAGGATTGCGCCGGTTTTGGTCAGTGCATCTTGCTCGCTATCGATCAGTTTTGCCAAACCAAAGTCGGTTAGTTTGGGTGTGCCATGTTCGTCTAGTAAAATGTTGCTTGGCTTGATATCCCGATGGATGATGCCCTGTCGATGCGCGTAGGCGATAGCTCGGCAAATTGGCGCGATGATTTGGACAGCACGGCGCTGGGGAATCGGGCTTTGGCTGATGCGATGCATCAGCGTCTGTCCGCGCACCAGTTCCATGGAAAAGAATGGGCGGCCTTGCAACTCGCCGACTTCGTAGACCGGTACGATGTGCGGATGATTTAGTCGAGCGGTTGATTCTGCTTCGACAAAGAATCGCTTCATTTCGTCGCTGGAGCCCGAGCGGCCGGTTTGGATCATTTTGATGGCGACTTCGCGACCTAGCTTAAGTTGAAACGCGCGATATACCACCCCCATACCACCGCGACCGATTTCTTCCAACAGTTCAAAGTCGCCTAAAATCGTCGGCAACACAATTTCCCTGTGCCCTTCGATGGGGGCAGAGCCCTGGCTGGAGCTTGCTCCGCCGATGGCATCGGTCACTAGGATAGTTCCCCAAAGCTCTTTCAGATCAGCGGCGAATGCGGGATAAGTATCGCAGGCTTCAATCAACGAGATGTTCTCTCCTCGTTGAATTTTATCCGTCAGCTCCGAAATGCATTTTGCGAGCGCTTCGTCATGCTCGTCAAACTCCTCATCGAGCTCTCCATCCAAATACGATTTCGTAGGCACATCATAGCTCATTAAAGGCAAGGAGGGCCGGTTCGGAAACTCCGCCGTATCGGCCAGCGGGTTTTCCGCGGGGGGGACCGATGACTCGGATGAAACCATATCAGAATTGCGATCGCGGCTGTGCGATGTCATGGAGGCTACTTTGTGCGTTGCGAAGGCAACGGAAGCAAATCTTGGAAGGGGTTATTCTTTGGTTTGGTCTGGTGGTAACAATTCGCTGTTTTGTTGATTGAGCAATTCTCTTAGTCGGCGAAGCGCGCGAAGGTACCTCATGCTCGTAGCCGGCTCAGTCAAACCGAGGCTTTGAGCGACCTCAAGATTACTCAATTGCTCGTAATGACGCATCAAAATAATCTCTCGGTCTTGATCTCGCAGTTGATGGATCGCGCTTTCGAGTTGTGAAGCGATCTCACGTTGGGTTGCGGCTGCGGCGGGAGTCAATTCGTGATCGCATAATTGACCGGCCAGTTCCACGGAGGATTGGTCCAGTTTCGCTGGGGCCGTTAAGCTCATTTCGCGTTCGACACTGCGTTTGGCCGAAACAGCGTGTCGGCGATGGGCGTCGATAATGCGGTCTTTCGCAATCTGGCGAATCCAAAGATGGAAAGCCATTGGCGGGTTGGCCAGGAAGGTTTGCAGGCGTCGACTGGCTTCGATCATTACATCTTGCAGCACATCACTGACGTCGACCCGGCGCATAACGCGCTGGTCCAAACGCATTTCGATCATCCGGCGCAGAGCTTTACGATGCCGTTCCAGCAGCAAATCGACAGCACGATTGTCGCCTTCCTTTGCGTTGGCGAGCAGTTCATCGGTTTTGTCATGGTTGGGCCAAAGCGGTTCTGGCATGCGTTTTATTCACCTACTGCGGGACTAGCCACTGGTTGTTTCGGGTCTGGCGACAAAAGATCGCTAAGGAGTTTTCCAAGCATCAGCCCGCGGGCCTCCAGATGAATCACTTTACCTTCTTTATCTAATAGGATAGGCGTTGGGATAGCGCTGATGCCATACTTTTGGACAATTTTAGGCGACCATTCATCACCTGCCTCCCACAAAACGGTAAAGGGGACTTCGTTATCCTTTACAAAAGTGGCTAACGCTTCTCGTTCAGTGTCAAAACTAATTGATACGATTTCAAATCCTGCGTCCCGGTTTTTTAGATAAACTTCCTTCAAGTACGGGTATTCCGTGGGGGTGACGCGGTCCCAAGTCGCCCAGAAGTACAGCAGCACATACTTGCCCCGGAACTGGGTCAGATCAAATGCTTGGCCTTCCAGAGTTGTAGCCGCCAGTTCAATGGTTTTGCCGAAAGATTCTAGCCGCTGAGCGTTCCCTTTGAGCATTTGGACCCAAGTTGAATAGTCACCACCGGTTTTTGATTCGAGGATCACCACCAGTTCTTCGTAAGCTTTTTTGGCGATACTGCGATCATCCAGTTGTTCAAGGTTTTGGCCAGCCAGCAAGGCCATTGTTAGATCACTATTGGTGGGAGCGGTCTTCGTCTTTAGATAGTCGGTAAAGCGTTTCATCGTTGCCTGCTGAGCATCTTTTCCGTCATTACCCATCAAGAGAACGGAGCTATTCATAAAATGGCTCTCGAGTTCCGAGGCTAGCTCAGTTGATCGATCCGGCAGATTCTTTAGCGCCACCTCAGAAGCGATTTTGATGGCCGACTGCATTTCTAGATATTGATCGCGAGTGGCAGGCTGACGCTTTGCAATACCGGAGATGAACTCTAAAAGTTCCGCTGGCCGCGTCGTCGGGGGTTGCTGAATCGCTTCCCATTCTGGCAAGGGGGTGGGCGTGGGGGCCGGCGGCGTTTGGGCCAAACCGGATGTCGTATCGGCCACACCTGTCCCGATCGTTTCTTGCGCGCAGATGTTCACGGGCTGAGTGAATAAGGCCACAAGACTGAGCGTCATCGCACATGCTTGCGTCAAGCACGTGTGGTTGGTACCTAGACAATCAAGAGTCCATCGTGTAATCATTTGGCCCTCATAGTAGCTAGCTTGAGCACGGAGACGTTGCACTGGGAAATAGCCCTAGGAATACTAGCCTGAGTGTGCAATACTTTAAGGTTTCCCTGTGGTTACATACCACTACCTACCTGTTTTACTCTCATTATTCAACATTGGCGAGAAGCCTCAAAGGATAAGACAACGGATGTACAAGAATTTAAACCCAGCGGTGTTGGGTATTTCTGGTCGGCAAAGCGAATTGATTGAATTGGCGATGACTTATGGTTTTAAGGGGCTGGACATTGACTTAAAGGACTTGGTCAAGCGCAGCAAACGAAGTGACTTTGATCATGCCGCACGTTATCTGAAGAGTGCAAAGCTGGGCGTCAGTGGTTACGAAGTGCCTGTCGATCTTGATTCTGATGAAGAGTCATTTCAGAAAGCAATTGGCGAACTTCCTGACACAATTGAAACGGCCTCTAAGGTAAACGCGACCAATGGCTACCTGCGGTTGCCCGCAGGCACAGATCGGCTGCCTTATCATGAATACTTTGAGGTGCTGCGAAAACGCGTCACGCAAGTTGGTGATGCTATGGGCGAAAAGGGCATGAAGTTGGGATTGCACTTTACGGCGGCCAAGGAGTTCCGGGCCGACAAGCAGTTCAAGTTTGTGGCTGATACGGAAGGATTTTTGGCATTCTTCAATGCGATAAATCACCCGGCCGTCGGAGCAGTCATCGACACATGGTCATGGACTTTGGGCGGAGGCACGTTGGCTCAGTTGCAATCGATTCCGGCTGACAAAGTTGTTGCTTTGCGTTTGGCGGATGCGGCTCCGGAAACCGATCCAGAAAACGCCAGCACCAAGCATCGCCTAATGCCCGGTGAAGACCGCTTAGTGAAGAACACCGAGATCGTCGGGTACTTGGCGGCACAAGGCTATGACGGCCCGGTGGCTGCCGCTGGTCATCAGTCAACGCTGAGTGGCATGACACGAGATGCGATTGTGTCTCATGCGCAAGATTGCCTGGATAAAGTTCTCGCGGCCGCTGGAGTGCCAACCGAGACGCGTAAGCCAGAGATGTTCGTCGATCTCTATCAGCCAGCCTATGCGAACGCTGAATAGCAGCCAATTCGCGATAAGCACGCAGTAAAAAACTCTGTTAGCCATGCACGAAAAATCTTGCATGGCTTTTTTCTGCGCTCATTCGGTCGTGCCTACTTCTTAAGCAACTTTGCGATGCAATGCAAACATCGCGTGCATGGCGATGCTGGTTGCAAACTTCCGAATTAAATTTTTATTCCTTAAACCCTTGTCTCGCTGGGGTTTGTGCACAATTGGTGGCATGGTGATGCGGGATTGGCATGCAGACTGCATAAGGAGATTTTAACGAACAACGAACTACCCAGCGTTGCGACCGTGTAGCACCGATGCGATTCAAACCGCATTGGTGCTACCGGCCCACGTGGTGGCCCAGGGCGATAATCTGAAACACCTCGAAGCCAAGAGCTTCTGCCCAGAAGCTCGAAGGTGCCCCAATGACCTGTGACAAGTGTCCGCCTCACTTATCCAGGTCGGGGTGTCTTCGAGCTTTTTTTATTTTACAAGTTCAATTCCAGCTTGCTTTTCAAGATAGCTTGGGTGGAAATGGAACGCCCGCGATGGTTGCTTGTGGATTTAGGTCGGTTGGCTCGGTAGTCGATTTTCGCTGGCCAAACTAAACTATCGACACTCTGACGTCTCGAAGCCTTGCCACAAGAATAAACGTGTATGAAGTTACTGATCGCAATCATCCAACCCAGTCGGCTGGAAGCGGTGAAAGAAGCCTTGACCGAGATTGAAGTCTCACGATTGACAGTGCTGGACTGCCAGGGTTTTGGGCGTCAGAAAGGGCAGCATGTTGGCTATCAAGGCCCTTCGTTTGCCTCCAATTTGCTACGCAAAGTAGAACTGCAAATTGCGGTCAACGAGGACTTTGTTGAACCGACGATTGCCGCGATCGTGAAAGCGGCCAAAAGTGGCCAAGATGGAAGCGTCGGGGACGGCAAGATCTTTGTCTTGCCGCTGGATGAGTGCGTACGAATCCGGACTGGTGAACGCGGTTCCGAAGCGATCTAGATCGCAACCTAGATCGTGAATGATTGGCAGAGGAACGTTAGGCGTTTTGGCGATTCTGCCGGAACTGGTTTTCGGCGGGAGCTTTGTTAAGTTTCGGCTTGGCGACTGTCAAACGGTGCGATTGCGGTCCCAACAAATCGTCCAGTCGTCGACGTAATTCGTCGTTGATGGAGACTCGATATTGTTTGGTCTTCATATGCACTGTTTCGCCGCGATCCAATCGGATGGCTAGGGTCACATCGCGGTTGCCAGGATACCCCCGCAAGATTTCACGCAGCTTACTGGGCAGTGCTTCGTCCGCTGAGTGTTTTTCCTGGACGAAGATTTGGATGCCGGAAGTGAAATGCGATTCGGCTTCGTCGATCGGAATCATTTCATCGATGATCAAGTTCAACTCGTCTTCACCGCGTTTGTCAACTTTAGCACGTACGATAACGACGGCATCATGCTGCACCAATTCGCCGGTCTTTTCGAACTGGTCGGGCCACATGATACAACGCACGTTTCCATCGAAGTCTTCGAGATCGAAGTTAGCGTATTTGCTGGGTTGGTTGGGTTTCGGGTTGCGCGTGTGAGCTATTTTAATTGATGAAATCATTCCCCCGACCATCACCTCTTCGCGCCGTTTCTTTTGTTTGAGTTCGGATGTCGAGGTGGTGCCGATACGTTCTAGGGTCGGCTTGTAGGCTGATAAAGGATGCGCTGATAGATAGAAGCCTAGGACTTCTTTCTCGCCAGCGAGCAGATCTTTTTCGTCAATCTCGGGCATGTCTGGGTAGGAGGCCGCGATGGCTGCCGATTCATCTTCAACGACTTCGTCAAACATGGCGAACAGGTTGGATTGACCGCTGCGACGATCTTTTGCTTTGGCCATACCCGCTTGAATTGCCTTTTCCATCGTGGCGAGCAACTGCGAACGCTTGAGGCCAAAGCAATCCATGCTGCCGCTCTTGATCAAGGATTCAATGGCGGATCGATTGCAGGACGAAGCATCGACGCGTTCGCAGAAGTTGTACAAATCTACGAATTGCCCGTCCTTTTGTCTTGCAGCGACAATGGCCGCGGCCGCCGAAGCGCCACAGCCTTTGATCGCAGACATGCCGAAGTAGATCGCTCCCTCTTTGACGCTAAAGTGGACGTTCGAATGGTTTACGCTGGGGTGGCGCACTTCAACACCCATCCGCGAACAATCTTCCAGGTGTTCGACCAGCGAGTCCTTGCGTTTAAAGTTTCGTCCATCGATATCCCCTGTCAGCAGTGCGGCCATGAACTCGACGGGGTAATGTGTTTTCAGGTAAGCCGTTTGGTAAGCGATCAAGGCATAGGCTGTCGAGTGGCTTTTGTTAAAGCCATAGCCAGCGAATTTAAGAATCATATTCCATAGTTCGCGCGTTTCGTTGGCGGTGAGTCCTTTTGCGGTGGACCCCTCCATGAACTTCGCTTCATTGGCCGAGATCAGCGCTTCTTTCTTTTTGCTGATCGCCTTAATACAGGTGTACGCTTTGGCCAGCTCGATTCCACCCAAGCGGTTTAAGATACGCATGACTTGTTCCTGGTAGACCATCACGCCGTTGGTCTCTGCCAGAATCTCTTCGAGAATCGGATGGATGTATTCCGCTTTTTTGCGTTTGTGTTTTACCGCTACATAGTCATCGACCATCCCCCCCTCCAGCGGGCCTGGGCGGTAGAGCGCATTGGTAGCGATGATGTCGTGAAAGCTGTCGGGCTTCATGCGTTGGAGCAAGTCGCGGATCCCGCCGCTTTCCAACTGGAAGACCCCTTTGGTTTCGCCACGTTGTAGCAATGCGAAGGTGGCGGAATCTTCCAGCGGGAACTTCAGTGGATCGATCCGTTCCCCACGCGTTTCTTCGATCAGATCGACGGCTTTGGAGAGGATTGTAAGGTTGCGCAGCCCCAAGAAGTCCATTTTCAGCAAGCCGGCGTCTTCAACGTCGCCCATCGACCACTGCGTGATCACGTCGTCTGCCCCGGTTCCACGGCCCAGTGGCACATACTCAGTCAATGGTTTGTCGGCGATGACAACAGCCGCGGCGTGCGTTCCGATATTGCGAGCCATGCCCTCGATCTTTTTGGCATAATCCAGCAACTCGCGGATGTCGTTGTCTTTTTCATACAGCGCTTTGAGGTCCGAGTTCTGCTCGATAGCGGTCGCGACCGTAATCTTCAAATCATCGGGAACCATTTCCGTAATCTCGGCGACTCGGCTCAGCGGCATCCCCAACGCTCGGCCCACATCTTTGATGGCGCCTTTGGCTTTCAAGGTACCAAAAGTTCCGATTTGGGCGACATTTTCTGCGCCGTACTTGTCGCGGACATACTTGATGATTTCGATGCGGCGTTCCTGGCAAAAGTCGATATCGATATCGGGAGCTTCCAGGCGGCTTTCATCCAAAAATCGTTCGAACAGCAAATCGTATTTGATCGGACACACGTGCGACATATATAGCGCGTAGCAAACGATGGCCCCTACCCCGCTACCTCTGGCGGTGGCTGGCACATTGATCTCCCGCGAGTAGCGAACAAAGTCCCATACGATCAAGAAGTAGTTTGAGAATCCAAGTTTAGCGATCACGTTTAGTTCGCGATCCAAGCGATCTTGGACTACCTGGGACAACTCGCCATCGATCAGCATATCAGGCTGGTCGGCATAACGTTCTTTTAAACCCAACACGCATAGTTCACGCAAATAATCATCGGCAGTACGCTGAGGCGGTAGTTTGTAGGATGGGAAGTTGCGGACTCCCAAGTCCAATTCGATATTCACCGAGTTGGCGATTTCTTGAGATCTTGCAACGGCATCTTCCAAGCCGGGAAATGATTCGTACATCTGTTCCGGGCTACGCAAGAAGAACTGGTCGCCTTCCATTTGCATGCGATTACGGTCGGTTCGGAACTTACCCGTGCTGATGCACAGTAGCACGTCTTGTACGTCGGAATCTTCTTGATCGACATAGTGCGCGTCACTGGTGGCAACCACTGGCAAGCCCATGTGGTTGGCGACGGCGACAGCACCTTCCAGTTGTTGCCTTTGGATCTCGAGGCCATTGTTCATGACTTCGACGTAGAAGCGGTCTTTGAAGACGCGTTCAAACCAATGAGCGACTTGTTTCGCATCCTTGATAATGGTTTCAACATCGCCGCCTTTCAAAATCGTGCGCGAGAATTCGCTCGATACGCATCCGCTCAAGCAGATGATACCTTCGCTGTGAGCTTCAAGGATCTCTTTGTCGATCCGCGGCTTGAAGTAGAATCCTTCTAGTGAGGCCATGGATGCCAGTTTGACTAGGTTACGAAAACCGGTTTTGTTTTGCGCCAGCAGCGTTAGATGGTAGGCCGCCTCTTTGCTGGACGACGCATCGCGTTCGAATCGTGAGCCCGGAGCCACGTAGGCTTCATAGCCCAGGATGGGGTTGATGCCGCCATCTTTCGCTTTGCGGTAAAACTCCAACGCGCCGTGCAAATTTCCGTGGTCGGTTAGGGCCAGGGCGTTCATGCCGTGTGATTTGGCTCGACTGACCAAGCGGTTGATGGAACTGGCTCCATCCAACAAACTATAATGGCTGTGACAATGAAGATGGACGAACGGGCGCTGCGACATCGAATCGATCCTTGACCGTAAGCAGAGAAAAATGAGAAAGCGGACTCTAGTAACGTGCCTTTTGAATTGCACCGCTAGCCGAGATGGTATTTTGGCAGCTAAACTAGATGCGATCAATCCGAAACAGTCGGCGGTTGGTTCGGACGTTGCAATTTGACAGAATTGAATCTTGAAAGAAAGCCTCTTGACATGTCCTTGCTAATCAAAAATGGGAATATCGTTACCGCCACCGACAGCTATACGGCGGATATTTTTTGCGAATCAGAAACTATTACGCGAATTGGTTCGCAATTACAGGCACCGCCCGATTCGACGGTGATTGATGCGACAGGAAAATACGTTTTTCCAGGTTTCATTGACCCACACGTTCACATTTATCTGCCGTTTATGGGCACCTTTGCCAAGGACAACTACGAGAGTGGCTCTCGAGCGGCTTTGGTGGGGGGAACTACCACGTTGATTGAGATGTGTTGCCCGAACCGCACAGAGAACGCGTTGGAAGCGTTTGAGCTGTGGAAGAGCAAGGCGGAAGGGATTTCAGCCTGTGATTATACCTTTCACATGGGAATCTCACGTTTTGATCAAGAGACCCAGCAGCAACTGCGAGAGATTGTCCGACGGGGTGTGGCCAGCTTTAAAGTCTTTCTCGCATATAAAGGCTTCTTTGGCGTGGATGACGACGAACTTTACCAGACGCTGAAGTTGGCCAAAGAATTGGGAGTCATCGTCACAGCCCATTGTGAAAATGAAACTTTGGTATCACGCAAGCAACAAGAGTTACTGGCAGAAGGCAAGACGGGGCCGCAATGGCATGAGCCGTCGCGGCCGACCGTAGTGGAAGCTTCCGGTGTCGAGCACTTGTTGAGATTTGCGGAGATGACGGGCGCAAGTGTCTATGTGGTGCATACCAGTTGTCGTGAAGCGGTGAATGCTGCGATGGCTGGCCGCAAGCGCGGATTGAAGGTTTGGGTGGAAACCGTCGCGCCCTATTTGGTCTTCGATGATACTTACGCTCAAAAGCCTGATTTCGAGGGTGCAAAGTATGTCATGTCACCTCCCATCCGAGCAAAGGAGCATCAAGAATTTCTTTGGAAAGCGATTGCTCGCGGTGATGTCGATACGGTTGGCACCGACCACGCGCCTTTTGATTTTCACGGTCAGAAGGAAATGGGTCGCGACAACTTCACGTTGATCCCTAACGGTATACCCAGTGTGGAACATCGGATTGACGTGCTCTACAGTTACGGGGTGTGCAAAGGCCATATCGACTTGAATCGATTGGTAGAATGTGGCAGTACAAAGGCGGCGAAACTATTCGGGCTATTTCCTCGCAAAGGTACCATTGCTGTCGGCAGCGATGCAGACCTGGTCGTGTATGATCCAAGTTATCGCGGCCAGCTTTCGGCCAAGACGCATCACATGGCCACGGATTACAGTGCCTTTGAGGGGTGGCCAGTGGAAGGACGGGCCGATGTGGTAACAGTGCGTGGGAAGGTTCAAGTGCAAGGCGGTAAGTTTGTTGGCAGCCTAGGTCATGGAGAGTTTCTTGCGAGACAACCTTGCCATTGAGTTAGGAACTGCCATTGAGTTAGAAATTGGCGAACCAATGAGCGATATGCTGCGTTCAATTGGATGGATGCAAAACAGATGGAAGAACGCTCATGAGTAAAGACTTCACCGAATTCCAGACCGCTGGCGAGCAGATGCAGGCCGAGGAAATGAGCCGCGTGCCGACGGTTCCGCCCGCTCAAATCCCAGGCTATCGCATCGACCATTTGCTGGGTCGCGGCGCGTTCGGTCAAGTGTGGGTGGGCGTCGATCGGAACACGGGACGCAACGTGGCGATCAAGTTCTATCTGCACCATTCCAAAATGGATTGGAAAGTGCTCTCGCGAGAAGTTCGGCATTTGGTCAGCATGGCCGCAGATCGAAATATCGTGCAGGTATTAGCGGTCGGTTGGGATCATGAGCCTCCCTACTATGTAATGGAGTATCTTGAGAACGGTTCGCTGGATGATTTGATTCGACGCGGGGGGCATTTAAGTGTCCCGCATGCGCTGCACATGTTTTCGCAAATCCTGACCGCTCTGAAGCATTCGCATGGACGCGGTATTTTGCACTGCGATTTGAAACCAGCGAATATTTTGCTGGATCCGCAATTGCAACCACGAATCGCGGACTTTGGACAAAGCAGGATGTCAGACGAACAGACTCCCAGCTTGGGAACGTTGTTCTATATGGCTCCCGAGCAAGCGGACTTGACCGCGATGCCTGATTCCAAATGGGATGTGTATGCGCTGGGGGCCATTCTTTATTGCATGTTGACGGGCGAACCGCCTTATTTTTCCTCGGACCGCATCACCACTTTGCGGACCGCAAAAGATCTACCTGAACGTTTGGAAAAGTATCGGACGATGTTGCAGCGTTCCTCCTTGCCCAAGCGGCATTTGAAAGTGCGCGGTGTCGATAAGGCGTTGGCAGCAATCATTGATCGCATGTTGTCGCCTCAACCGCAGGATCGGTATGAGAACGTTCAGCAAGTAATCGACGCTTTAGCCCATCGCGATGCGCAACGTCTAAGAAAGCCACTGACGTTGTTGGGCATCGTGGGGCCGGTGTTGTTGCTAGCCGTGATGTCGTTGTTCTTTTGGCGTGGGATATCTACCGCCAAGCAGCAAAGCACCTTGCGACTACAACAAGTTGCCAGCCAGTCCAATGCGTTTGCCGCTAGGCTAGCGGCCAGGACGATGGAACGCGACATCGCAACGCTTTACCAGTTGATCGAGGATGAAGCGAATCGGCCAGCGCTGCACAAGCAATTGATCGCAACCGTTGATGCGCTGCCCCAGGTTGCTTGGGATGAAATGGTTGCTCCAGAGCCTCCGACTCAGTGGTATCAAAAACTAATTGATAATCCTGAGCGACACAAATTGAAAGATTATTTGATCAGCGTGTTCGCGAGATTCAATGCCGTGGACAGCAAGGCGAATGATGCCGCCCAACTCGATTCGATGTTCGTGCTAGATAGTCGAGGGACCATGATCGCAACGGCGTTTGCCGAGCAAGTCGAAACGACCCGTGTCGGCTGGAATTTCGCTTATCGCAGTTATTTTCATGGCGGCGCGAAGGATGGCGGAGCCAGTTCGGATTTGCAAAAGTACGCCGTCTTTCCGGTAACTCATTTGAGCCCACCATTTAAATCCACGACAACGGGCAATTGGAAAATCGCTGTTGCAACACCTGTCGTCACTACTCGCAATGCAGGTGATGCTGATGATGCAGCCGAACCGTCTACTCCATCACGAGAGCCGCTGGGCGTTTTGGTCGTGACCATCAATCTTGGCGATTTTCGGTTGTTAGCCAACGATGCAGAAGCAAGCGATGCGCCCAAAACGGTAGAAGGTGCGACTGCCGATCGATTCGCGGTCTTGGTGGATGGTCGGATAGGTGAACATGAAGGTGACCTTGTTCAGCATCCGTTGCTGGAGGTGTTGGCCAACCAGTCAGAGGAGGAGGGCCGGATTGAAAGTGACCGAGCGATCAATGCGTCATTGAGAATCGATCCGATACAATTGTCGGCACTTCGGCGCGGAGGCCTTCTGAATTACCGTGATCCAGCGTCAGCGCATCCAGCCGGGGATCGTTTCTCAGGCGATTGGATTGCCACGTTGGAGACGATTCGGTTGCCCTATCGGGGCGACAAAGCGGTCGATGCGAGCCGAGGTGATGGCATTGGACGAGAGTTACTGGTCCTGGTTCAGGAGCCTGCTCGTAAGACCGCTGAACCCGTGCAAGAGTTAGTCAACGCGATGACACGTGAATTCGGGATCGCCATTTTCGTTGTTTTAGCGGTGATTGGATTGCTTTGGTACTTCGGACTGCGAATGTATCCAGTTGCACAAAACCGCAGGGCCCACCCCCTGCCGCCAGCGTAATGTCGCCTTGGCCAAACGGCAGTTGCTTCTGCAATGCTGATAGGCAAAGCACCGGATTCAATGAAACGGACTACGAAACGAAGCCGGAGCATGTTATAATTGCGAAGGCGATTCAAACCGATTCCAACCGATGGGATAGATTTTCCATGGTGCTTTGATCGCTTCCCTGCCCCCCTATCCTGCCCTCCCCTATGGGTTGAAGTTGCTGCAGCGACCCACCCACCTCACTCTGACGTAACGTGCAAATGTTCAATCTTGCTAAGCATTGCGATCTTCCACTATCTCTTGCTGCCGTTTGGCTGGGATTGTTGCTCACTGGTTTGTCCCCCTTGCAAGCGGAAGAACTGACGCCTGAGGAAGCCATTGCTAGAACCGATTTCTTCGAAAGTAAGATTCGACCGCTGTTGATCCAGCACTGCTACGAGTGCCATTCCGTTGAGCATGGAAGCGCCGAAGGCAAACTATTGCTCGATAGCAAGCCTGCAATGACACGCGGCGGAACACGCGGAAACGTGATCGATCTCAAGGATGGCGGAGATAAATCTGTTTTATGGACGGCAATCGCTTATACCGACGCGGACTTGCAAATGCCCCCCAGCGGCAAACTGTCCGCCGATGAACTGCAGTTGATTCAGCAGTGGCTGAGCGATGGTGCTTACGATCCTCGAACCCAAGAGTTGGGCCAACTGGAAGGTTCGCCAGCCTTTGATCCATCTGGACATTGGGCATACCAGCGGCCTCATTCGAAAACCATTGTGCGAGCCAGCGATGATCAGTGGTCTCGAGATCCCATTGATGAACTGGTCTACCAGCGTTTGCGCGAGAAGCAACTTGTTCCAAACAGTGATGCCGCTGACGACGTGTTGGTCCGTCGGCTTTATTATGATTTAACCGGGCTGCCCCCTTCCTATGAAACGATTGAAAACTTTATGCAATCGCCGGCCGCCGATCGATATGAAACTTTGGTAGATCAGCTTTTGGCAAGCCCAGCTTTCGGCGAGCGGATGGCGCGGCGTTGGATGGATGTCGTCCGATATGCAGATACCAAAGGGTACGTTTTTCAAGAAGAACAACGTTACAAGTCCGCCTATCTCTATCGTGATTGGTTAATTCGAGCTTTCAATGAAGATATGCCGTTTGACCAATTCGTGAAGTATCAGCTTGCAGCCGATGTTCTGGACCCCAACAACGAACAAGGCCATCAAGCCGCGATGGGGATGATTACTCTTGGTCGACGCTTTCTCAATGACAAGAATGATATCGCGGACGATCGTATCGACGTGGTAACTCGTGGGACTATGGCGCTGTCGGTGATGTGTGCGCGGTGCCATGATCACAAATATGATCCGATTGAGATGGCTGATTATTACTCGCTGCATTCCGCGTTCGTAAATTCGGATGAACCCAACGCCGATCATGCTCCGTTAGCGTTGGTCGACAAAGCGGAAATTAAGCCGGCGTTTATTTTTCAGCGCGGTAATCCTCGTCAACGAGGCGAGCAAGTGGATAAGAAGTTCGTCAAGTTTATCTCGTTGAGCAAAGAGTATCCGCTCGCCAGAGGTAGCGGGCGAATCGATTTAGCCGAGGCGATTGTAGATCCCACCAACCCGTTGACTTCGCGTACGATTGTCAATCGTGTTTGGGGCTGGATTACCAACGCTCCGATTGTCGCGACGCCCAGCGATTTTGGCATGCGATGCCCGCCGCCGCTGCAGCAAGATGTTCTAGATCATCTGGCGTGCAATTTTGTGCACGATGGTTGGTCAATCAAAAAACTCGTACGACGAATTGTCCTGAGCAGCACTTACCGCATGTCAAGCCAGTGGAATACCGAGCTTGCAGAGGTTGATCCCACCAACGAGTATTGGTGGCGTTCCAATCGCCGCCGAGTGGATTTCGAGTCGTTACGCGACGCGATGTTGGTCGCGACGTCCTATCAGGATTTTCAAGTTGGTGGGGATAGCGTACGAGTGCTGAAGTCGCCTTTTCCGGGCAGGCGAACTATTTACGCTTACATTGACCGGTTAGATCTGCCAGGCGTATTTCGAGCATTTGATTTTGCTAATCCGGATACGCACGTTCCGATTCGATCGCAAACGACCGTTCCTCAGCAGGGACTTTTCTTGCTGAACAGTGAATTCATGTTCCAACTAGCCGATCAATTTGCGCAACGGCTTGCAAGCAATGGAACGTTGCCGGATCACGAGATAGTCCAGCAAGTTTTTCAAGCGGTATTAGGCCGGCGTGCTACTGCTTCTGAATCGGATTTAGCCAATCGCTTCTTGAAGTATGCCGAGGAGGCTACGCCCGATCACGTGTCTTCCAATTGGCGTTATGGGGTTGGAGTTTGGGATGCAGAGACACGGGGGCTCACGTCATTTACCGACTTACCTTACTTTGGTGAAGAACGCTGGAAAGGGGGAGCGACATTACCTGATGAGAAACTCGGATGGTGTTCGTTGTCAAAAAACGGCGGTCATCCTGGAACCAGCAAGACACATGCCGCTGTCCGGCGTTGGATCGCTCCAAAAACAGGGACGGTTGTCATCCGTGGGAAGTTGAAGCATCCTATTGACCAAGGGGATGGTGTAGAGCTCTTTGTCGCGAGGCAAGCTGTCGCAATCAGCGACACCATGAAAGTGTTTAACGCGGAGTCGCCAATTGAATTGAATGAGGTGGCCGTGCAAGCTGGCGATTCAATCGACTTTGTTGTCGACAGTGGCGAGACGATTAGCCATGACAGTTTTGAGATGACTGTGAGGATAAGGTATCAAGGTGAAGACGGCGAACGCTTCCAATCGGAGCGTGAGTTCGCTGGTCCGCCGCCAAAGCCTGCCGGTAAATTGCAACAGTTGATCCATGCTTTGCTTGCGTCCAACGAATTCGCATTTGTCGATTAGGCTTTGTTACGAACGAAGAACTTCAACCAGGAACTTGAGATGCAAAAATCGCCTTACGAAACGTTGTGCTCATGCCTTCAAATGCCAACCACGCGCCGTCAGGCACTGGGGCGGATTGGGATGGGACTGGGGGCCGTGGCCGCACAGTATCTGGCTGCCGGTGGCACTGCCAGCGCGGCGGATACCATGATGATCAATCCGCTTGCGCCACGCGAACCCCAGTTTCCTGCGAAAGCAAAACATGTCGTGCATATCTTTGCTAACGGTGGCCCTTCGCAAGTCGATACCTTTGATCCTAAACCAGCCTTAGAAAAATATTCGGGACAGGTGATGCCTGGAGAAACCCCGCGGACCGAACGACCGACGGGTACACTCCTGCAGTCACCTTTCAAATTTAAGCCTCGTGGTCAAAGTGGAATCGAGATCAGCGAACTCTTTGGAAATTTGGCGGCGCATGCCGATGACCTCTGTGTGATCCGTTCTATGTACGCCGATGTGCCAAATCATGAGCCCTCTTTGATGCTCATGAATACCGGAGAGAGTCGGCAGGTTCGCCCTAGCGTAGGCTCATGGGTAACCTACGGTCTAGGCACAGATAACCAGAATCTGCCAGCGTTCGTTGCGATGTGTCCCAATGGCTTTCCAATTCAAGAATCGCAGAACTGGCAATCGGGTTTTCTGCCGGGAATTTATCAAGGAACCTATGTCGATACCCGGCATGAACAGATCGAGAAATTGATCGAGGACTCCAAGAACCATCACTTAACATCCGCCGCCCAACGCAAGCAACTGGATTTTATACAACAGTTGAACAGTTTGCATCGTGAGCAACGTCCTGAGGATCCGTTGATTGACGCGAGGATTCGTTCGATGGAACTTGCCTACCGGATGCAAGAAGAAGCGGCAGAGGCGTTTGACATAACACGCGAACCGCAGAACATTCGAGAACTATATGGCAATGGATTGCAGGGGCGGCAACTGCTGATCGCTCGACGACTGATTGAACGCGGAGTTCGATTTGTGCAAGTGTGGCATGGACAAGGGCAACCTTGGGACAATCATGACCACTTGGAACAAGAGCATCGTAAGCTGGCTGGTGAATCCGATCAGCCCTTGGCTGCATTTTTAACCGACTTGAAGCGCCTGGGGCTTTTCGACGAGACGTTGGTCATTTGGGGGGGCGAGTTTGGGCGTACACCGACAGTCGAAATGCCCAAGGAAGGCAGCAATCAAGGAACGATGACTGGACGTGACCACAATCATTACGGTTTCTCGATGTGGTTAGCCGGAGCGGGAGTCAAAGGAGGTCAAGCATACGGAGCAACCGATGAGTTTGGTTTCAAAGCGGTCGAGAACCGCATGCATGTGCATGACTTACACGCCACGATGCTGCACTTGCTGGGCTTTGACCATGAAAAACTGACTTACCGTTGGGCCGGCCGTGACTTCCGGCTGACCGATGTCCACGGCCGTGTTATCAAAGATCTATTGGCCTGAGGACGCCTTTTAAGACACCGAGGCGGCGAGCCTTAGTGGGATCGCGCTGTGTGGTGGTTCATCAGTTGTTTCGCTTCTACGATGGCGCGTTGCAAATCTTTGTCTTCCGCTTGTTGGCGTTGTTGGCGATTGACGCGACGCATGGCAGAACGTTCTGCGGGGTCTTCAGCCATAATTGGTTTGGCTACGAAAACCTCTTTCGCGTTGGAATCGATCTCAAATTTGATATGAGGTTCGATGCCGCGCGAGCTGATCGCGTAACCGCTCGGAGCGTAGAACTTGGAGACAGTCAAGCGAATTCCGCCGGGGCCGGAATCATTATGGAAGACGCCTTGGACGGTACCTTTTCCGTAGGATGTGCGTCCTACGATTACTCCGCGATTGTTATCACGTATGCCACCTGCAAAAATCTCGCTTGCACTAGCGCTGTCTTCGTCGATCATGACCATCAGCGGCAAGCGGTTCGTGTTGGGATAGTGAGCCACATAGTTGTGGTTTTCAGCACCATTGCGTCCTCGAGTGGAGACAATGTTGCCTTGTTCTACGAATCGATCTACCAAATCGACGGCTGCTTCCAGGAGACCGCCTGGGTTGCGTCGCACGTCGATAATCAAAGAACGCATCCCTTGCTGGGTAAGATCGTTCACGGCAGCATCTACTTCGCGAGGTGTCGTCATTTGGAAATTGGAAATGCGAATGTATCCGATTCCTGCTTGCGCATCGACCATTCGAATATCGTTAACACTGGGAACTTCGACGCGGCGGCGAACCACATCAAAAGTTTGCTTGCTGCCGTCGGGGCGTTCAACACCAACGACCACCGTGCTCATCTCTTCTCCTCGCAAAAGGTCTGCGGCACGTTTTGCGCCCAGGGTCGAAACCAATTGACGATCGATGCTTACGATACGATCACCCCGACGCAGTCCACTGTGATAGGCTGGTCCGTTGGCGAAGACTTCTTCGATTTCAAGATCCTGTTGTTCTGCCCAAAGCTCAACACCGATACCGATCAAATTGCCGCGAATCTGCGACATCATTTCGTCATACTCACCTGCGGTTAGGTAAGTGGAGTAGGGGTCCAACATTCCAACAGCCCCAGCGATATATTCATAGATGATCGCATTGGGTGCGACACCGATTTGATCGCGTGCTTGTGTAGCAACTTGCATCACGAGCTGCTGTGCTTCGCGGATACTGTTGATTTCGCGGCCTAGGACCATGCGGTGGACATTCGCACGGAAGTTTTCTACGCGCTCGGCCGGTACTCGGCTCACATTTTGTTGTAGAAAGTCTCGTTCGGTCAGGGCAACTTCGACGTAAGCCGTGCCATTGCGAAGAAGGTCTGAGAACTTGACCTTGTCAACGTAGTACATCTCCAGCTTGGTCAAGATCTCGGCGAACAGACCGAGTGCCGCTTGAGGGTTGGTGTTGTCAACGGTCGCGATGAAAGTCTGGTCGGTATACCTGCGCCAAACGTCATAGTGAATGCGAACGATCTGAAGTCGACGCGTAATGTCGGACCGTTCAGGGAGCTTGCGATGCAGTTTTTCGTAATGCGCAATCGCTTCTTGCCAGCGTTGCTGGATTTCAAGCTGGCGACCCACTGCGATTGGATCGTCTTGATCAGCAAGTGCGCGCGCTTCTTGGGCGCGGACCAGATTGATCGGACTGATGATTGCAGGTTGCAGTACCCATGCAAGTGCAACCATGCACGCAAGCAGCTTCCTCGGCATATTGTCGTTCCACGTTAGCAGGAGGGGATTTGCTCTCACGACCACAGATTTGGAGCGATGGTCATTGAGAGTTCCATTGGTTTGAAGTTGAACTGCGGGGAGCCACCCTTTGGATGCAGTCAATATTCTCACCGCTTGGAATATAGGTCACGAAAAAACGTCGGTCAAAAAACTCTTGAGCAAGTATGCCGTTCTTTACTCAGGTATCTAACGCTCAGTCGCTACAGCCGTTGTGGGTGGTTGAAGTCCCTGCTAGGTGTTGCATTTGGTGGCTATCAAAATAGCCACAATGCATACAGCGTGAGTATCCGTCATAGTTGGCATATTCAAGACATTGCGAATTGCACGTCGAGAGAAACGTGCATGCGCTTCGTGCGCTCACCCAAGATTGGATCGGTTTAAGGGGTTACTCAAAAGCGACCCGGGTGCTGCTTCCTGGGGAACTATACGCATCTGGTCAGGGAAAGGCAAATCGTGAATGGCAGCCAATTGAATAATTCAGCTTGTTTGTGGAGCACGCCAGGTATCTTGGCGCAGAGGATTTCGGTAAGATTTAGTTTCGGCAGCGAATCTGGCCCATTTTGCTGGGTTGAATTCCAGTTAGCTTTGGTTTTTCTTAACTAAAAAATGGCGGTGGAAAATGACGACGCGACACGATTGGTTCACTCGGCGGCGAATTCTGGGCAGCATGGTTGGGGCTGGAGCGCTGGCGTGTTTGTCGCAGCGTGTTTCTGCGGAAGAATTCCTGGAAACTGTGGCCTTGACGGAGGGGCCGTTTTATCCAGACAAGTTGCCGTTGGATACTGACAACGATCTGCTGATCATCAATGACAAATTGACCTCAGCGGTGGGAGAGATCACTCACTTAACTGGACAAGTTTTGGACAAATCCGGATCGCCGGTTCGCAATGCTTTGGTAGAGATCTGGCAGTGCGATAACAACGGCGCTTATCTGCATTCCGGTACCACCAACGCAGATAAACGTGACTCCAACTTTCAAGGCTACGGAAGATTTCTGACCGACGCCAAAGGTCAATACTACTTCCGCACTATCAAGCCCGTCCCCTACCCTGGCCGTACACCGCACATTCATTTTGCAGTAAGCACCAGCGGGAATCGCGTACTGACCACTCAGATGTTGATTAAGGGGCATCCACAAAATGCGAGTGACGGCGTGTTGCGCGCAATCAAAGATCCCAAAGCGCTGGAGACCGTGATGGCTTCGTTCCAACCTATGGAAGAATCTAAGATTGGCGAGCTGGCTGCGAATTTCAATCTAGTGCTTGGCCGCACCGCATTTGAAGACGAGGCCGGTAAACTGCGCTCGCAAGGCTCATAATCCAATGCGGTTTGTTAGCCAACGCTGGTTATTAGCCAACGTCGCCAAACTCAATCATGCCGCCGTGTTTGGCGTGCACCTGCTGTTTGAGCCTAGCGAAATCTGGATTGTCTAGTTCCGGGTCGACTTCAATGATTTGTTGCGCGACCTGACGGGCTTGGACCAGAATCTGGGCATCTCGTACCAAGTCCGCAATTCGAAAAGGCGGCAGGCCTGTTTGTTGGGTGCCTAGAAGATTTCCTGGGCCACGCATTCTCAAGTCCATTTCAGCAAGTTCGAAACCATCGGAAGTGGCCGCAAACGCTTTGAGCTTTTCATGGTTTTCGACTTCCGTGTTCGCTTTAGCAAACACGCTCACATAGCCTTGATGGCTGCTGCGGCCAACTCGACCTCGCAATTGATGGAGTTGAGCAAGCCCCAACCGGTCGGCGTCTAAAATTGCCATGACGGTGGCGTTCGGCACGTCGATTCCCACCTCTACTACCGTGGTTGCAACCAACACGTCAATCTCGCCGCGATCAAACTTGCTCAACGTATCGTACTTGGTTTGAGGGTCGATTCGCCCGTGCAGCAACCCGACCCGCAAGCCCTTGAGTTCATTTTGCGATAGCTGACGGTAAACGCCTTCCGCACCGAGCACTTCGCCATTTTCATCGCCGTCGACGCGAGGTGTGATCACGTAAGCCTGACGCCCCTCGGCCACCTTGTTGCGAACAAAGTTCCACCAACTGGTCATTTCATCGCTGCGAGCCAAATAGGTGTGGACGACAGCGCGGCCTTGCGGCTTTTGTCGAATCGTCGAGACGTCCAAGTCTCCAAAGGCGGTCATCGCTAGCGTACGCGGAATCGGGGTCGCAGATAATACCAAATAATGCGGTTGCACTTGATTGCCGCGCAAACTAGCTCGCTGTGCGACTCCAAATTTATGCTGTTCGTCGATGACAGCCAGGCCCAGCTTGTGGAACGTGACATTTTCGCTAAGCAATGCTTGAGTTCCAATGACGATGTCGACGGTGCCAATTGCGATTTGAGTTTGCAAGTCATTTTTCTCGCTGGCGGTCATACTGCCAACCAACAATGCGATATCGCAGTTGGCTCCATGAAGCGATTGTGATAAACGTTCGTAGTGTTGGCGGGCAAGTATTTCTGTCGGTGCCATAAACGTTGCTTGATAACCATTGGCGATCGCAAGCAGCATCGCGTAAACAGCAACTGCGGTTTTTCCGCTACCGACGTCACCTTGCAAGAGGCGATTCATCGGAGCGGTCAATTGCATGTCGTGGCAGACTTCATCAATCGCCAGTTGTTGGTCGGCGGTAAGTGTTACCGCCAATCGATTTAGAATGCGGTGGTGGATAGCGGCCGAATTCTTGATCGATGGTGCCGCGTGCATGGTGGATAGCTTCTTTCGCCGGAGCGAGAGAGCAAGTTGGTAGACCAGCAGTTCTTGAAAAATAAAACGGTACCGCGCGGCTTCAGCCGACTCTAGGCTCTCGGGTTGATGGATCGTCATCAAAGCTTGTTGAATCGGCAGCAAGTTACAGCGTTCAAGCAAGTGCGCTGGCATCGATTCTTGAATGGTTGCCAGATACTGCTTCAAAGCGGCCTTCACGGCATCGGCCACATGACGCTGCTTCAAGCCCTCGGTAAGTCGATAAACGGGTCGAGGCTTGCCAGGTTCGAAATCATCTCCTTCATCGAGGATCTGAATTTCCGGATGCCGCATTTCGTACGAAATCCCTGTTGATTTAATCATGCCAGTGGCTTGGACTCGCTGACCGCGGGAGATATTCTCCAAGCGGAAAGGCTGATTGAACCAGATCAGCCGAACGAACCCTGCATTGTCCAGTTTCAGGAGCACTCCCACGGTCGATCTGCCTTCTTGGGATACGCGCATATCCATGGAATCCACCACGCCGACGACGCTGCAGCGAGTGTCGGAAACGAGCTGATGGTAGGCTTGCAGTTGTGCTGGCTCTAGATATTCTCGCGGGAAGAAGAACAGCAAGTCCAGCGGTTTGCGGATTCCCAACCGGCGGAAAAGTTCGACCCGCGCCTGGCCAATTTGTGGGAATTGCTCAAGGGCAATGAGGTTTGAAGATTGTTGTTCGGATTTGGTCACTTCAAATCTACCCTCGTAATTTTCCTATCTTGCCTAAGACGCATTGAGTGAACGAAACTGAATTCTCCTGGCTCGCTCGCCGATCCCAGCGATAAGCAGAGTTCACTCCGGGCATTGACCGGACCCGCAATCGGTTATTGCTGCAATCGCTCATTGGCGATCTTTCAGCGGACTTTCTATTCTAACGGTGCCCTTATGCAGTGGAATCGGAAAACGTACTTCACCGTCGGTGTGGTCATTTTTCTTTTGGGACTTCAGTTCCGCTTAGTAGACTCCTTTGTGCTCAACGAGTCCAGTACGCGAGCGTTGCATAAGATGGCCAAGAACAGCCCGATGGTTTCGACCGATCCGCTGGCGGATGCGTACATGCAAGTTGCTCCCAATCCTCGCAAGACGATCAAACCGCCCGAATGGTTGGGCTGGGTGTTCTTGACGGTTGGTGGCGTCATGAGCTTGCATGCACTCATGCTTCCCAAAGACTCGTGACCTACGCTGCTGACACCGCCAGCGAGGTTCAGCCAACCGGTAGCAATCAACTTATCTTCTAGGGAATCGGACAGATGAATCTGCGAGTCGCAAAAGTTTTAGCGCAAAACAGCAAGCGGTCGGGATTGTGGTTTGGAATTGCCGTTCTCGGTTTGGCATGCATGGTCAATGTTTCGCCAGGCGGAACAGATGAACCGGCTTCTAACACCAATTCGACCAAGGCGAAAACTGCTGCCGCTTCTTTGCTGCAACGGGAGGGTACCAAAGTAATCCAGAGCGTTGGGTACTTCCGCCAAGCTTCCGGGCGCATTACCTTCACTCCCAAGGATAATGCCAAAACGGGCTTAGTTTGCCTTGAGAATTTGATGCTGCAGAGAGTCGCTGACGTGCTTACGGACCAAACTGAGTTTGGAGAGTGGGTTGTCAACGGAGAATTGACTGAGTACCGCGGCGCGAATTTTTTGATTCTCAGGACCGCTCAGCGCGTTGAATAACCGTTCTCGCAGGCATACGCGGTGTCCCATAAAGAAACGCCCGGGGAATCTTCCATTCCTCGGGCGTTTCGTTTGTAATCATCCGGTTTCTACCAAGTAGAGCGCACTTGATGCAATCTGTGGCTTCAACTGAGGTGCGGAGGTAGATCTACCGAGCAATCTCGCTGCTAGGGTTGTCATTGTTATTGTGCTGGACAAACAACTGATGCCGATCATTCCCGCCATTCAACGCTGCATAGACGTTGCTGACATAGGCCAAGTCCGCTTGGCTCAAACGACGCAATGGAACAGTGGTGGTCTTGCCGTTGTCTTTCAGCAATCGCACTTCGTTTGCGAAGATGGTGACCAGTCGGCCGGTCGTTGTAAAGTTACCGGTGTTGTCGATCCAAACGCGAACTTCTGCTCCATGGAACTTGCTGTCGGAGTCGTCGTTCATCGTAGACTTAAATAAGTCATTCAGGTCCAATTCAAGCTGTTGATCGGTGCTTGGGGCGACGTAGGGCGTCGAGCTATCGAGAACGTCGCTAGCCGATTCATCTGCTGTAGAAATCGGTGTTCCAAATAAGTCATTAAAACCGCTGGCCGAAGATGCGGTGGCGTCTTCGGTGGTCGACGGAGCTGCCGACGAGTTGAATAGGTCGTCCAAGCTAGTGTCGGTCGCTGGGGCATCGAACAACGAGTCTGGAGCAGCGTTCTCAGTGGCTGGCGGAGCATCGAACAAATCGGTCGCTGGCGTATCAAACAGATCATTGGCTGGAGCTGCTGCTTCACCATTGCCAAACAGACTTTCAATGGAGTCGCTAGCAGGCGCTGCAGGCTCGCTGCCAAAAAGGTCGTCGGCTGCAGGTGCCGGCGCAGCGTCGGGAGCTGCATTGCCGAACAAGTCGTCGACGCTGTCCTGAGCCGGAGCCGCAGGTGTGTCAAACAGAGAGTCCGCTGGGGCCTCAGGGCTGGCTGGCGTATCGAATAGCGAATCGGCTGGCTGGGGGCTTGGCTCGCTGGGGGTTCCAAACAGATCGTCAACGGCTGGTTCGCTTGCGGATTCAGGAGCAGATCCGAATGGATCGCTGTCGGCCGGAACTGCAGGTTCCGCCGCAGGCGCTGGATCGGTTCCAAACAAATCATCGGCAGCGTCCGCAGGCTCGGTCGCTGGTGCTTCCGGTGCTGGGTCACTAAATGGGCTAGCGTCTGTCGGTGTGGCTGGCTCGCTCTCAATGACAGTCGGCGGTACCGGTGCAGGTTCAGGTTCTACGGCTGGTTCAGGCTCTACGGCTGGTTCAGGCTCGACGGCTGGTTCAGGTTCAACTGCTGGTTCAGGTTCGACTGCAGGTTCAGGTTCGACTGCTGGTTCCGGTTCGACTGCTGGTTCTTCAGCTTGCGGGGCCGCATCACTGGGGGATGAGTTGATGGCAGGTGCCACAGGTGCAACTGGTGACTCTACGATTGGCGAAGGAGAGACGATGGGAGCGCTGCTGTCTGTACATTCAGAGCAGACTTCTAGGGCGGAAGCTTCGCTGACGTCCTCAGTGATACAGCAGTCGCTTGTGCTGTATTGTTCCACAGGGCAGCTTGGTACAACGCAACAATCCATTGGCACAACTTCGCAGCAAGCATTCGATGCTTTTGGCAGGGAGCGGCACTTGAATAACCGACCGGCCCAGGCTGGACTTACGATCAAAGTTGCTGAGAGCGTGATGGCGAGTGAGAAACGAATCCAATACTGGAAGGGCTTTGACATGAAAAGTCTCCGGACTGTTGCAAACTTAAAAAGTGAAACCAGGTGTGCGGTGGGTGATAATTTGAGTGTACACTCGCCTTGCAGGGCGAGGATTTCTAGCAATTCGACATCGTACTTGGGGCGTTTGTGTAAGCAAGTAAATGCCGAGCTTTGGGCGGGAGCTTTCTTTAAACTTTTCAACGGTGCTAGACTGCATTAATTCGGCCTAATTGGAGCAGCGGCCGAATGATTTTGGTATCCATAGCTGATAAATTCTAACATCTCGGTACAGTATAACTATTACATGGATTGTAGCAGGAGAAGTTTTTTTCGAGCGGATTTTGCGTTATCTGGTCCAAAGTCTTGGCAGGCGTTGGGCGAGCTAACTTCCAATAGGAACGCCGGATTTTCTGTGCGGGTACGCTAACTTGTCGGGCATTGGTAGATTGAATCGAAATTCGCGTAGCTTGTTGCGTGGCTGGTCGCTGGAAGCCAAGTGCTTATTTGCCTTGGGGTTAGCGCTCGCGATCTCGTTTGTTTTTGCGATGTTTTTGATGCATTGGATTGCCGACCGGTTAGTCCGCGAAACTACTCGCGTGGCGGCCAGGAATCTTGCTCTGTCAGTAATTGTGAATCGCCACATTACCGCCTTTTCCGCCCCCCTGCCGCCGGTCGTGGACATGCCTGGATCGAACCGCAAAAGTGCTCCAAACGGAATTGGAAATGAACGTTTGGACAATTACGCTTTGTTACAGGCAATGCAGTCTCAATTGAACTTAAGTGCCGAAGACTATGTGCTGCTACGGTTAGACGATGGTCGCCAATGGAAAAACCTGAACGGAAAAGTCCCAGACAACCCAATTGACTTGCGATCCCTGTTTAAATTGGAAAGTGTTTTGCCCGCGCCATACCGGACTTCGGCTATCGCAACTTCCGTCATGGAGTCGGATGAAGCGGATGCCGGAGAAGAACTCGCGCTCACGAGTCAAGACCGCATGGCGTTTCGCTTAAGCGGACCTGCTGCCGATGAGGTGCCGTTTGAGGAATATGGTCCAGCGAACGGTTTCTATTACTACTATCACCCGATTCGCTTCAGCAACGAATGTACTGCTTGTCATATGTTGCAATCGGACAATAGTGTTGCGGTCGAAAACGTTGCTAATGCTAATAATGTGCGACCATTCCGTGCCGTTCGAATTCAAATGCCATACGAAGCAACTCGAGTATGGACTATCTGGACTTACTCGTCGATGATCGCTGTGGCCGTGGCTACTTTGTCGATTGCGCTGTTCCTAGAGCATCGAATCTTGAAGCGGTTGGTGATTCGACCTTTAAAGTATCTGCGGGATGTCACCGACCGCGTCGCTGGCGGTGAAACAGGGATTCGGTCGACGATCTCAACGAAAGACGAGTTTCAGTCTCTTTCGGATTCACTCAATCATATGTTGCGTAATCTGATTGACGCGCAAACGAATCTGGAAGATGCAAATCAGAAACTGGATCACCAAGTGGACGAGATGGCTCGCGTTAATCTTGAGCTATTCGAGGCTAATCGATTGAAGAGTGAGTTTTTGGCAAACATGAGCCATGAACTGCGAACGCCACTGAACAGCATCTTGGGTTTCAGTGATGTCTTGCAAGGAATTGATTCGTTGACTGAAAAGCAAAAAAAGTACGCAGCAAACATTCAAAAGAGCGGTCGCATTTTGCTCGACATGATTAACGACATCCTCGACTTAGCGAAGATTGAAGCAGGCAAGATGCAAGTGCGCTGCTCGGAGTTTGACCTGAAGGATATCGTGAATGGTCAATGCGAATTAATTCATTCATTGTCGGATGAAAAGAACATTGACGTGAAAGTGAATTCTTTGGTCGATGAGGAAAATGAGTACTCCACGACTGTCTATCAAGACAAAGGCAAACTGCAACAAATTCTGAACAACCTGTTGTCCAACGCAATCAAATTCACGCCGGAGGGTGGATTCGTAACAGTTGATCTCGACTTTCAAAATGAGGATTTCGTGATCATTTCTGTGAAGGATACAGGCGTGGGCATTGCCGAGGCAGATCGCGAAACCATCTTTGAAAAATTTCGTCAAGTTCGCTCCAAAGATAGTGGGGATTCTTTGACGCGTGAAGTCACAGGAACGGGGCTAGGACTTTCCATCACCAAAGAATTATGCAAACTGCTTGGCGGCGAAATTGCTGTTGAAAGTGAAGTAGGCAAAGGAAGCAACTTCCTTGTCGAGTTGCCAAAACGCTTGCAAGTCACAAGCAGCAACACCTAGTCTTGTCGATCATTGCATGATTGGCTTGAGCGATTTGCGAACGTACTGGATGACGTGTTGGTAGATTGGTCTGGCTGGCAATTCAATTGAAATCGAAGCCAGGGCCGCATAAGTTGGGCGGTCTGCAGATTGTAGTTCAATGACGACTTCGTAGTGCGGTTGTTCTGTCTCATAGTAGCCATTGGTGTTTGGCAAGGTAACTAACGTCTCGTCACCCAAAAGCGACGGAGGAACACTGAGCACAGCATCGGGAGCGACGCGCAGAACTTTACCTTTCCAATTGACCGACGGTTGCGAATCGAAACGGATCGCTGCTGCTTGTCCAACGACGACAGCGCCCAGTGATTCTTCTGGAACTAATGCGACGACTGTGGGCTGTGTTTGTGGAGAAAACCACGCTACGAGTTGTCCTTGCTTTGTCCAGCAGCCAATGTTCTCTTGCGAAAGAACCGTCGAAGAAAAACGTTGCTCCGTCGGTTCGGCTAAAGCAGGCTTCAGTATTGCAAGTGCGTCCAACAAGTATCCATCGCTGGGAGCAACCTTTTGCAGGCCTTGGATTTCCGCGGCTAAAACCGCTTCGCGAGCCTGTTGTCGGCTCAGTTCTTCTGACCGAATGGGAATAAGCGAATCGGCTTCGGGATCCGTCGTTCGCCGCAACTGTAACTGCTGTAATTCGTTCGCAACACGCTCAATTTTTCCACGCAGCTCTAGCAATTCAAGTTCTGCGGACCGCGATTGGAACTGCAGCAGTAGGTCCCCTTGGGAATGCTTTTGATGAACATTGGCCACAAACGTAACTTGGGCATCGTACGTGACGAACAACGGCGATTTATCGTCAAAGTCGGCAACGGCACGGGCCGTGACATACTTAGGATAAGGGGCAAACGCGAGACCAACGATTGCCACCGAAAATACACTCAGTACAACTAGGTACCAGCAGCGACTCTTCAAGCTACTGGTGGCAAAGTCATTAAGGGATTCTTTGATATTCCGCGTTTGAACCAGAGCCATCGTTGCTATTACTGAAGCGGTTATGGCCAATGCGACCAAGCCTAAACCCAAAGGGGGTAACACCGACCAACAAAGCCACAAAATGGCTGCCAAGACAAAAACTCGATAAGCTGCTGCTAGAATTCCAAACAAGGCAAGCTGCCAGATTTTGGCATCCAATGCAACTGCCTTGGTCGGCTTGAGCAATATAAACTTGCGGATTAAATAACGGATGGCCGTTCGACTCTGGTCATGCAAATTGGGTACGTTCCACAAGTCAGAAAGTATGTAGTAGCCGTCGTAGCGAAGAAACGGATTGGCATTGATCAAGACCGTTGATACCGAGCAAACTATCATCAGGTTTAAGGCAATAAGATTCATGATGCCCGGTTGTGTAAACAGCCAGACGATAGACGCAATCGTGGCAAGTATTAGTTCGAAGTAGATGCCCGCCGAGGCGATCATGGCACGCTGCCATTTCGACGGCAGTCTCCAAGAGTCTGATGTATCGCAATAGAAGCAGGGCATCAAACAAAGAAAAAGAATGCCAAGCTCGCTGGAGTGAACACGGTATCGGGCACATGCTAGGAGATGACCCAACTCATGCAACGATTTGGCTGCAATGAAGCAAAGAAAGAAGATAAGCCAGCGATCGAGCGTTATGCTAAGTGGATCAATCTGGGGGATGACTCCACGCGACACTGCTGCTAAGAACACGGCAGTTGCAGCCAGCAAGGCACAGCAGGCTGTCAACACAATAAACAATGGTCGGAAAAGAAAATCAGCCAGTGGCAAGAGTGACTTTACCAACCGATCTGGATTGAGAAGCGGAACTCGAATCGCTAGCGGACTCAGCAGTGCTTGCAGGATTTGGTTTCGCTGTTGCTTCTCTTTCTGCTTGGCTAGCCATTGGCTAGTTCGCATACTGGGTTGCAGTAGAAAGTTCGATTGGAGTCGTAAGATCAATTGTCCAAGCCAAGCTTTATCGATCCTACACAGCGAAGCTTTCCGACCAAGTTGCGATAAGATTTCGGTCAGGGAATGCCTTCCGTCCATAAGCTTGACAGCAGCATACTCCAACTCGCTGAAACGAAAATAGCTGCCCGTCAGAGGATCATGCGCGACCCAATTCAACCGTTCGGGGTAATGCACCCATTGAAGGTCCCGGCGTAACGCTGGCGGTTTGGGGCTTCGGAAATTGATGTCCGCAGCACGATCAGCAGGCTGTGTCATCGACTGCTTTCCGAGTGGCTATTAGGTTTGCGGTCGATCACAGCTTGCACGGCCAGCCCTGGCCGCAATTCACCGCTCTTGTTTTCGACTTCAATGAAGATTCGAACCAGAGAGTTCACTGGGTTCACATCGGGACTAACAAATACTACGGTACCTGAGTACTCGCTATCGATGTCATTGCGTTTCAGGAGGATCGAAGCGTTGGTTCCAACCAATGTCCCATCATCTTCGTTCGCAGATATAAAGCCTTCGATGCGCAAGGTGCTAGTTCGTACGATGCGAAGCACTTCACTGCCAGGTTCAACCCATTCCCCTAGCCTTTTCTCAATGCTAACGACGGTACCGGCAACAGGACTTCGTACAAAGTGGCGTTCCAGTAGTTCGGCGGTCTGTTGATACTCACTCATCGCGACGCTCAGATCGAGTCCCGCCATTTGCAAGTCATACTGGGCTCGCTCGACTTCCAGTTTACTTCGCTCAGCAACTAACCGCAGGCGATCGATCTCATTGAGTGGGTAAGTGTTTGCCACCTTCTTATTGGACAAGACGGCGCGTTGGAATTCTGTTTCGGCTACTTCGCGATTTTTCTCAGCAACTTGTTGATCAATGAGGTTTTCTGTTTTTCGTTTTGCGATCTGTACCTGCGTTTTTTGTTGCTCAAGCTTAAGGCGAATCGCATCATCCTTGATCTTGGCTAGAACGTCACCATGCTTAACGACAGACCCTTCTTTGACATTTAGTTGGCTGATCACTCCAGTGACCTGCGCAGAAATGACAGCGGAATCAATCGTTTTGAGAATAGCGCCTTCGACATTTATGAGCGTAGTCTCATTTGCATGGCTAGTGACAGTATCCAACTCTTGCCCATTTGCAAGTTTCGCTACCAGCCCATAGCTTATGATACAAGCCACCAAGAGCACGATGAATTGAGGTCGTGTGAATGTCATAGGAGGACGCATATGCCTAGGGATCTTAAAGCCAAAGTTTACGCTGTGCAGCTTCAATCAGCGGACGTAACCAAACAAACCAAGTCGGGCTTGTTCCGCAACCAAAGTACGCTCGAACATTGCTACCCACTCGCAACTGTTGCTTATCAAGCGGTTGTACCAAAGCACGAGCCTCCAAGAAGCAACCGGTTCGATGGGTGTTCTCAACGCGGTTTGCAATTGCATACAGGTTGGCTCGATGCCGGACATCTGGTATTCCATCTTGTACAAACAGAATTTCAGGTCGCTGGACCGGATCTTCTAGTGGATAGTGTTGAAAGACGTAGGCGGAATCGCGATCGGCAATTTGAACTCGGATTTCCCACGAAGAGTCTAAGTTCATGATCTTGAATAACGCATCACCCCGCGTCACTGGGCGGCCAAGCAAGTTTTGCTTCAAGTCCCTGCCGATAATGTTGCCCGACATGGGAGAACGAATTTCCAATTGTAACCTTTGTTCGTAAAGGATCGCTAAACGCTCCTTGATCGATGCTTGTTGGATTCCAATGTCTGTAAGTTTGGATGCCATTAAGCTTTGCTGAGTCAGTAGGTCGTTGGCAGAAGGATTGAGCTGATTCATGGCGATACGCAGCCCGCGTGCTTCTTCATCCAACGATCTACCAAGGCTCTCTAACTCCTCAATTTGAATCTCAAGCGAAGGAGATTTTAGGCGAAGCAGCTTCTGTCCCAACTGGACAGCCTCATTGTCTGTCACCAATAACTCAACTACGTAACCGTCTAGTGAAGCGAATACCGTCTGCGACTCGACTGGCATCAACGCGCCATCGGCTTCGATCATGAGGGTTTGCGGGCGAATCAGTATGAAGGCCATCCCAACCAGCAGTCCCAATAGAAGTAAAGTCTTGCTAATTGAGGTGGCCCACGCCTTCCAACGCGATGCGGAGAGAGAAAGGTTGCGTGCCACAGTCGGAATCTGGAGTAGCTGGACCTTCTGGTCCCATACCACACTGAACATGGGCAGAAGTTGGGGTAGCTGCGTTGCCACGCGGACTAAGCTTGCCTCATCGGCAAATTCGATGCCTAAAATCCATCGGACGGATCTCGAGGGCGAATGGTTGAACCTGAGAAAAATAAGGTTCTTGAAAGTGCCATCCTCTGTTTCAACAACGCTGTCCTCGGCCGGAAGCGACGTGGGCGTGCGTCGTATTAACGGCTTGCCGGTCCGTGCAACCTCGGATGCAAGCTCCTTTAAAGCTTTGATGGTTGGCGATTTTCTGCTGGGATTGGCTACGCCGCTGACGGCCGTCAGTCCGATTCTCTGGAAGGCTCGAACCTCATGCAAGCTGACTCGCACATCGCCAAAGATACTTGCTAAACCGCCGACCAAGATCGCTGCTGCCTGGCTAAGGCTATCTGCCTTGCTGATGCTATGGCAGGTCTCTTGAGCCATCTTCCAATCGTGAACGAAGAAGCTTTCGAGTGATAGATTCTGACGGACCGCAATGATTTCCGTAAACGCGGAAACAATTTCTTTCAGGCCAACTCGTGCAGCGTCTGGCAATGGTTCTTGAAAGGTGACTACCACCAAACCTTTGGCTGGCGTCAGTGTTGACACAGGAAAGGCATACCAGGCCGGACTGGAAAGTGAGCTGACAGTTTCTTGAGCCTTCTCCGTCCTAGATTCTTGCAACGCCAGGCAGATGGATTCCTCTATCGAGTCCGCGAGCGTGCCGGTTTGCCATTGGACCAGCCACTTGTTCTCAACCGTACGAATCAAGTAGAGGGCCGATGTTGCTTCAACGGTGACACACAAACTCTCGAGCAGCTTGATGTAGAATTCGCTTTCACCGGTCGACGAATGCGCTATCTCGTCAAGGCGATCGAGTACAGTGTCAAGACTTTGCAGTTTGTTCGTAGGCATCGTTTGGTATTCTACAGCAACTACACGAACAGCCTAACCTTCCAAGTGATCATTGCGGTGGAGTTAAGGGCTCGAATTGACGGAGCAGCACTGGGCGTTTTGGGATCTGCTCTGACGTTAAACAAGTCTTGGCGAAAGGAAATACAAAAAAATCGTGCTGGACGACTTTTGAGCTAGAGCGTGATCGAATATGCCGGACGCAACGACTTTGCAAGATACAACAAGTGAATCAGCTCGCAGGTATTGATTGTAGTACGTTCCGGAACGTTTGGCTTGAGTCGAAATTGCAACGCCCGCAAGATTTCGCTGCCTTACCTCGTTAATAGCATGCATTTAAAGAAAGCTGCGCTTTATCGCTAAGGATAGTATGAAACGTTGAATTCCTTCTGACGCTAAATCCGAAACATTTGTTGTTCACCAAGTTGCGCTTGTACCAATGGGCAATGACTGCCATTTTGGAGGGAGGAATGCGTGCATTCCATGTTGCTTTAACTGCTGCGAGCCTATGTGCTCTAGCTGGCTGTTCCATCGGCTCGAAATACAAATTTTGCGGAGCAGATTGCGTTTCGTTGGAAGGCCCGCCGACCTGTGGTCCTGCACAGATATCGCCTGCCGACGCTTGTGCATTGCCTTGCGTCCAGCCGGGTATTCCAGAAGCGTTTTCGCCGCTGAGTATCGATGAAGGCATCCTAACATCTGACAACGTACGTTCGATGTCCTTGGAGGAGTGTATCCAGCTAGCGCTCTCCAATTCAACCGTTATGCGAGACCTCGGCGGCACCATCGTGCGATCGCCCAGTAGTGTGATCGCTCGGGCCAACCCAGCGTTGGCTTATACTGATCCGCGTCTGGGTGAAGAAGCGGCATTGAGTGCTTTCGATGCGAACTTGTTTGTGAGCAACTCGTTTGAACATAACGACCGAGCTCTGAACAATGCATTCTTCGGCCGCAGCGGTTTATTTCGTCAAAACCTAAACGTGACACAGGTCGGTGTAAACAAGCGATCGGCAACCGGTGGCTTGTTCACCATGCGCAACGTAACAACGTATGACCGCAACAATCAGGCGTCCAATCGTTTCCCATTTGATTCATCCGAGACATATGTAGAAGCTGAAATGCGGCAACCATTGCTGCAGGGCGCTGGCACCGAATTCAATCGTATTGCGGGGCCTGGGGCAACTCCTGGACAACTCAATGGCGTGCTGCTTGCAAGAGTTCGAACCGACATCAGCCAAATCGAGTTCGAACAGGCTGTACGTGACTTGCTGGCCGATGTCGAGAATGCATATTGGGATTTGTATTATTCCTATCGCGATCTGGAAGCTCGGGTCGATGTTCGAGACATTGCTGAAGACACGCTACGTCGCCAACCTGATGCAACCACTGCCAGCGGCGCTCGGGCGCAAGCAGAAGAACAGGTCTATCGCTTTGAGTCAGAAATTGTTGATGCTTTGAATGGCCGTCCGTTGGATGCGACTCGCACTAACAACGGTAGTACAGGCGGAACATTTCGTGGGTTCGGTGGCTTGCGTGTTAGCGAGCGACGATTGCGTTTGATGGTTGGCTTACCAATCAACGATGGCACTTTGATTCGACCAACCGACAGCCCGTTCGCGGGACCAGTGATGTATGATTGGAATCAGTGCTTGAGCGAAGCTCTTCAACGTCGCACAGAGTTGCGTCGTCAGAAGTGGGTTGTCAAGCAACGTGAGCTGGAACTGCTGGCCAATCGCAATTTCTTACGGCCACAATTGGATTTGATTTCGAGATATCGAGCACGTGGGTTTGGTGAAAACTTGGTTGGCAGCGATTCTGCTACCAGTAGTCTATGGGACAATGAATTCCAGGAATGGCAAGTTGGGCTTGAGTACAATCTGCCCGTGGGACTTCGCCGTGCTCATGCGGCCATTCAAAACTCCCGTCTGGCTTTGGCACGCGAAGCCGAACTGCTAAAAGAGCAAGAACGCTATGTGCACTATGGCTTAAGCAATGCTGTGTCCGAGTGCAAGCGTTCGTTCGAAAATATGAACCTGCAGAAGAAACGTCTTGATGCGATTGTTACTCAACTGAACGCGATTGAAGCGAAGTATGAGGGTGGCGAGCCCGCAGAACTAGACGTTCGTCTGGAAACTCACCGCCGGCTGCTGGATGCTCGACTGCGTTACCACCAGGCGGAAGTGGAGTATGCCGTATCGCTGCGCAATGTGAACTTTGAAAAGGGAACTTTGCTAGAGTACTGCAACGTTGGGCTTGCCGAAGCGATGACCAACCGAGACGCTTACGACGATGCTGCTGAAAAACGTGATATGTACGACCGTGATCGTACACCTGCAGTTCGTGACAAAGTCATTGCGACCAGTTGGATGCCCTAGGAACTTGTAAAGTTAGCAGAGGATGTTCGTCATGCGTAATCTAGTACTTTGCATTATCGCAGGTTCCCAAGTAACTTTGGCTGCAACCGCGATGGGGCAGCAGACACAAACTGGTCAGCGGGAGTTTCGCGATTTGCCCGCTTTGGAGCTGAAGTCGTTGCCGTCGGTCAGTCCAGAGCTCAATGCAAATATGCATACCGAGCGGCGGTCAATCCGAACCGCATCGGCAACCGGAACGCCGCAAATGCAAGTTACCCGCTTAGCCCAATTGGAATCGATTCCGGCCGCCAGTGCGCCTGCGGTTGCCGCTCCTGGGCCATCGATCACAACGCCTGCCAACGGTAAAGATTCCAACTTGCTAAACACAGCATCGATGATTGGTCCGATGGAAGATGCAAGCACGACACTTTCACGTATCAAAAATCCAGAGGATTGGCGACACTATGTGCAAGTGATTCCCACTGGCCCCCGAGCGACAAACGATTACCTTCAGTGGAACGCCACTGCTTATACTTGGACTAGCCCCGTATTCTACCATCGACCGTTGTACTTCGAGCAACCTAATCTGGAGCGATACGGTAACGGTGCGAAACGCTTCTACCAACCAGCGTTGTCGTCGGCACATTTCTTTGTCAGTGTGCCTTTAGTTCCATTTAAAATGCTCCACACTCCACCATGGGCCGATGTTTACACTTTGGGTGAGGGACGTCCTGGGAACTTGGTGCCAATGCAATCGCACACTCTGTTCAAAGAGTAGTTTAGGCTCAACTAGGGTTGTCGCAGGCGAACGAAAACCGCTGTTCACCTAATTGGAACTCCGCGCCGTTGTGAAGCTCAATTTCACGGATGCGGTACCAAACGCCATTTCGCGAATTGTTGTCACGGATTGTCCAACTGCCGTTGCTCGCACGGCTTATCTGCGCATGGTACTGGTTTAAGTACGGGTCTGATAACATGCATTGCATCGGGGTGTTTGAGGCCGTCCCTAGGTTTTCTGTGATGTTGGTGAAAACCCATTTTTCGGCATTGCCCCGCGTCACATGAACCAGTCCAACGTCAGGCGGCTGGTTCACGAAACGGTAACGCTCGCGACCCAAGAATATTTCATCGTTTGGATTTAAAACAATCGCATTGGTACGAACGAAACTGCCATTAGTGCTGTTCTGATCGACTAGAAACCAACGGTAGGTGGAGCCAACTTTGCGCCGCTGCAACTCCGCATGGCGACCGGACATCCATAGTTCATGCGGGACTACTAAATCTCCTTCTTTGCGACCAATCAGAAATCGATCTGTCATGACGGGATAAGTTGCAAAGCCAAGATCGCCGTCAAACATCAGTTTCACGACTCCCATTGGAGGTCGAACCGTGGGGCGATAGCTGGGGATATGACTATCGGAATCGGTATCGTTGGTCGCAGCTTGATGGACGTTGATCGTCGCGTAACCGTCTGATTCACGATGGTCATGATCCTCTAAAGAATCGGCTCGCGGAGGGGAGACGATTTGCGAATCATGTTCAACTGGCGTTGCATCGGCTGGCAGGTCATCAAAATCGCCTGAGTCCGCTTGCTGGTCGGACGAAGCTCGATGTTGCTTAATATCGCCCTGCAAGCCATCATCCGACACGTCCATGTCTGCTGGCTCCTGTGGTGGTGGCGCAAGCGTTCGGCTGACTTCGCTGGTTCGTTTCTCCGCTTTCTTCATCGGCTTATTCGTGCGCTCCTAGTATTCTGCAACCGCAGTCCCAGGATACGATGATGATAATGAAGGGGGAACATGACTAAGTGCGAAAAGGGATCTGGATAGTCACAGGACTTGGAGGGTGGGGAATGCAAGGGGATAGGACTTCCCTTTTGTACAATAGTATCAGGTATATCACTTCACAAGTGCTTTTCCCTTATGAATTTTCAGCTAGCCGGCCGCCAAAAGTCAAATGTGGAAGACCTGGGCAGTTCTGCGGTTTTTGTGGGCCAAACGCAATGCGTAGTGAGAATTGGATTAGAATACTTGAGTCGCGACACGGCCTCTGAGGATGCTGCAAAAGACGATCACAATACGGATAACGCCCGTTTGTTAGTTGCTTAGGTCGGCTCTACAATGAAAGCCAGTCGGTCCCAAAGCACCGACGTCGGCTGCAAGGTCCGTTTTTCCAACGATTGAGGCGAGTTTATGTGGGCAAAGATTTCTCGACGCCATCTGCTGCAAAGTATGGTCGCCGGTTCCGCGATTATGCCAGGCCTGCTCTCTCAGCTAATGGCTGATGAGTCCGGAGTCGCCGGCGCTGATCCATTGGCTCCTAAGGCAACGCATTTTCCCGCAAAAGCCAAACGTATTATTTTCATCTTTTCCAATGGCGGGGTGTCACATATGGACACTTTTGACCACAAACCGGAATTGTTTAAGGCGGATGGAAAGACGACAGGAATTGGAGGCGGACTTTCAAATCAACAGCGAACATTACTGAAGCCTATGTGGGAGTTTCGCCCAGGTGGCAAGTCAGGGACGCTGGTAAGTGACTTGTTTCCCCATCTGCGCGAACAAATGGACGACATCTGTTTGATCAAGTCGATGAAGTCAGATGACAACGAGCATTATCAAGCTACCTTAGCGATGCATACCGGGTCATTCTTTTTCTCTCGGCCTAGCATTGGATCGTGGCTCAGTTACGGTCTTGGGACAGTGAATAGTAACCTGCCCTCTTTCATTGTGTTGGCTGCTCAATTGCCTTACGCAGGCACTCAAGTCTACGCGAATGATTTTCTGCCTGCCTATCATCAAGGCGTTCGCGTTGTCCCTGGTGATGAACCGATCGCGGATCTGAACCGCAGAACGCCGCAAGCGAGCATCCAGAGGCTTGAACTAGATTTAGCCGATGCGTTGAATCAAAAACATATGCAACAACGTGAAGGCGATCTGGATCTGGCCGCTCGTATTCGCACGTTCGAAACAGCGTTTCATATGCAAACCGAAGCGATCGACGCGTTTGACATTGCGCAGGAAACGAAAGCAACCCAGGATATGTACGGTATCCAGGATAAAGCTACCAACACTTTCGCTTGGAAGTGCCTTGTTGCACGCAGGCTAGCCGAACGCGGCGTCCGCTTCATTGAATTGATTGACGGCAGTTCAAGCGATAATTGGGACCAGCACAAGAATATGCAAGATCATGCTCGGCATGCGAAAGCGATCGACCAACCAATCGCTGCTCTAATTCAAGACCTAAAGCAACGGGGCATGCTGGAAGATACGTTGGTTGTTTGGACCACTGAGTTTGGACGCACGCCAGGTGTCGATGGTGAAGACGGACGAGGCCACCATAGTGCATGTTTTTCGTCTTGGATGGCGGGAGCAGGCGTCAAAGGTGGTCTTTCCTATGGAGAGACCGACGAAATCGCCTCAACCGTGGCATCCAATCAAGTGCATGTACATGACTTTCATGCCACCATCATGCATTTGATGGGGTTAGATCATACGCGTTTGACATTTCGTCACGCCGGACGCGACTATCGACTGACAGACGTTCACGGTCGCGTGGTGCACGACCTGTTGACGTAGATGGCTCGATGACTTTAGTTTTTAGGGAACCTTTAAGTCAAAAGCTACAACTCTATTGCTGTCGGGTCGTCGTAGCTGTTGGTGGGTTATTAAAGTCGCTGCTATCGTCATTGGCAATAACAGCGGCAATGCCGCCAATTGCCGCGAGTGCAGCTAAAGGCCCGAAGCCACCAAGTGCACCGCCTGCAGCTCCTCCACCGATGGCGCCACCTGCTCCGCCAGGGAAACCGCCGCCAGGAAAGCCTGGAGGTCCAGCCATTGGGCCTTGCATCATTGGCACGTTTTCCAAAACGGGTGGCTGCTGGGCGTAGTCTGTCTCAATGGCTTCGGATACGCTATCCATAAGGCTTGGCGGTACTAGGACAACAATCGCAAATGGTCCAGCCACCGGAGGCTGGGCAGCTACTAAACGGACGTTCGAGTTTTGAAACGAGACGGTTGCTTCGTTGGAGGCGATAACCTCCATCGAATAGGCGGCGTAACCAGCGGGGCCAGCAGCAATCAATCCGTAGATGCCCGGTGATACATTCGCAAAAGCGAACTTACCATCTAACTCATTGGAAGTTGTCTGAGCGATAGGACGGTTGTTCGACAGCAAGGTAAGGTTGGCAAACTTGAGACTGGAAGCGATCTCGGTTTCTGGCACGATTACGCGGCCATTGAGAATACCATCTGACGTCAATCGAACGCTATAAACAGGTGTGCGACTAGAGCTGACTTGGCTAGCACCAAACGGTACGCCCGTTCGGCTGACACGTCCTGCGCCATATTGCGTGTAACCTGCCAGGTTCTTCAAGATCTCTTGCGACGAGGCTTGCAATACTGGAATCCTAACCGTGTCCGATGTGACACCTTTCTCAGCGGCGGCTGCAGTACTCAAGGGCATCACTGGTACAACCGCGTGGGCGGCAGGGCCGTTGACGACTACGGCATGCAATTGATCGGGCGTGACATTATTAAACTCGGCGATGCCCGCTGCATTCACAGACGTTTGCTGTTCCGAACCATTTTCGCCAATCAATCGCACGATCAGGCTTGAACGGGCCGAATCGCCAAGGCTTGGGACGCCAAGAGTATCCAACGAAATACGAAGCTTGCCATTGTCTAATCGTGATGTCAGATCTTGGGGCAAATCGATGGATTCTCCTTGAACAGCCACGCTTTTTCCAGCAGGCATATCCTCAAGATCGACCGCCTGGGCAGGCATCGATTGCACGAAGAAAACAAGCGAACTCAAAAATGTGAGTGCACGGATCATGATGAAAATTCCCGAAGATGTGTGACGTGCGGCAGGACTAAGTGACTTTAGAGTGCATTACTTGACCTTTTGACGTTAACAACAGCCATTGCCGTCGTCAAGCAATGCATCGGAAAAACTTAGTGGTTATGCAAAAAAAGAGCTTACTTGTGTTCGAGACCCAACGCACATAAATCGTGGCATGACGGCAGGTTCACGCGAGTACGATTCCATTAATTCGCTCTGGCCTGGACGTCCAAGTTTTTTAGGTCCTGACCGTTGGCTTGCAGGTAGTTGGAGACCTCTAACACTTTAAGTTCCGCTCCCGGTTCCGGTTGGAATCGCTGGATCCGGGTTTGTCCGGGACCAATAAAGCGAAATGCGGTCACAATGGAATCGAACGCCAAGCCTTGGGACGCCACCAGGGGCCGTTTCTCAAAGTCAATTTGAGGGCGAAACTTCATGCGGAATGGAGTCAACATCGACGATTCAGAAAACTCCTTCACGATCTCTTCGGTGCAACCCACGATTATCGCTGTGTCGAGATTCTGAAAACGGATGTCGTCGACTTGATGTTGTCCCGCCATGGCCCAGATGCCGACTGCTCCGCCTGAAAACTGGACATCACGAGCCTCAATTTGTCCATTTAAACCTGTACTCAGCAATCCAATCTCTGCAAGTTTGTCCATCTCCAAGTGCAGCAATATGCCTTGAGTCGAATCCGCGAGGATCCCATTGCTGCAACGCAACCACTGGCCTGATTCAAGACTGATTCGAGACCCGACACTGCCCAATCCGATCGCGTAACCATCGATCGAAAAGTCGTTTACATGAAAATCTGACTCGCTCAGAAACTGCATTCCGATACCACGCGGCGTGCGGTCGTGAGAAACCAGTCGAACATGTGCTAATTGGCCCTGCGATGATTGCATCACGATTGGGCTAGCGCAGTCCACGAATTGGCTTGGTCTATCCTGGCTTCCCGACACTCGTGCATTCTTGCAAGATTCGAGAAAAATCCCTGCGTTGGCATCAGTGAACGAGCAATCCTGTATGAACGATTCTTCAGCAATCGCGTCTCGCAGGTGAATAGCTGCCTCGCAGCGACCTTGGAAATTGCAGTTGGTAATACGGCACTGGCTAGCAACCGCTTGGATACCAGCCTTGTGTCGAATCGCAGTGCCTATGAATCGAAATGAGCAACCGCGGGCCTCCAATCGACTGCCCGACTCAGCGCGAATGGCCGGATGCTCGTTGGTCTCTAAGGTGCAGTCTACTAGTAACGCGACAGAGTTCTCCCAGAGCTTCAAGCAATCATAGGTTGTGGCGGAGAGTTCGCAGTTTTGGAGCTTGATCGCGCCGCCGATTACTTCGATAGTGTTTGTTTCATTGCCCTGACTAAACAAGGACATATCACTGACAATTAGTTTCGAGTTTTGGTCAATGATCAGGCACGGTTTATTCACACTCAGAATCGAACTGGTCGTGATGCCGGTTCCGCGCAATTCCAGATTCTTGTTGATGCGTACGGATTCTCGGATCGCGCCAGCCGCAATAAAGATTACTTCATCCGGCTCAGCGTCATCGACTGCTTGTTGCAGTGACGTGTGTGTCCCCGAACCATCGATGTTGACTCGGAATGGCCGAGCGATAGTCGGGCTGGTTTCCGGTATAGACAGGTTGTCGGTGACACCGCCATCGACTGTGGTTGCTTGAGCAGTTTGGGACTCCATGGCTGCTTCACCGCCGCTTGGGTTTGGCGGAATGTCAGGTGTCGCTGGGTTGGGCCGCAGCGTGAGAGCGTCAGCTTCCGAAACACTCGGCAAAACGCTTGCGGAACTAACGGTCGTTTCATCTGGGACGGGGCTACTTTGAGCGAGATTCGATTCAACCTTAGAGTCGGCTGGCAATTGGTTGACTTTCCAGAAAACCCATGCGGCTCCCAAAATCGAGATACCACAAAACAGAAGAGCGATTGGAAATGCGGCCCGCGACGAGATTTCAACAGTTCTTCGTAATGTCGACTGAACCGGCAGGATCTTGGTGGAAGCCATCGGTCTGGCCGACATTTGGCCAAGGATCTTGGTGGATCGGGCGTCGCCTAGCGTGGTGTATAGCGAGCGAAAACTGCTGGGCGAGTAATCTTCGGTCAACTGCGTATGTTCCAAGAATGCATCGAGTGCCGCAGCAAGTTCACGACCACTGGCATATCGTTCGGTGATCTTCTTTGCACAACACTTTCGAAAGATCTGATCCAGTTCTGCTGGCACTTCAGGAACTCGTTGGTGAATGGGCCGTGGTTCACGTTCGCAGATCTGCTCCTTCAATGATTGGAAGTCCTTGCCATCAAAGGGCAGTTTGCCAACCAGCATTTCATACAACATGACTCCAATGGACCAAATGTCACTGCGACCATCCAGCCAATCGGCACGTCCCATCAATTGCTCTGGAGACATATAGCAAGGTGTACCGGCAATCTCGCCTCGGTGCTGGCTCTGATCTTCTTCACCAAGGGCCAATCCAAAGTCTGCTACCCATGGTTGCCCACGCGAATCCATCAAAAGGTTTTCGGGTTTCAAATCACGGTGTACCATACCCGCGATATGAGCTGCATCGATTGCCAATGCAATCTCTTTGATTAAGCGCACGGATTCCAGAATCGGCAGGCCCTTGCTTTCGTTCAGCACTTTGCGCAAAGTTGGCCCATCGATCAACTTTTGGACAACGAAAGGTTGGTTGTCCAAGGTGACGCCGACATGATAAATCGGCACGATGTTGGTATGCTCGAGGGATACTGCTTTGCGGGCTTCTGCAATGTAAGATTCTCGTAGTTTAGGATCTCGTAGCAACGGCACCTTGATGGCTACTTGTCGCTGCAGCATTTCATCCTGAGCCTTGTAGACCACGCCATATGCGCCGCGGCCCAACTCTTCCAAAATGCGGAAGCCCGGTATGGCGGGAGCCAAGACTGGCTGGGGCAATCGTCCTGCGGCGACTGCTTGATCCGACGAATAGGCAACGGTCAAACCGTCGATCAGCTTTGCCTTAGGATCATGAGCCGCCGAAATGTCTCCACTTGGCTTAGTAAAGTCAACTGTCTCACCGGTGCTGATCGATGCCGATAGTAGGCCTGCACTCAGTATGCCACTGTCATCCACCGGCGTGAGGCCATCAGGCAAGTCACCGGAATCGCCAGCGGCCAATGTGCCGCGAGAAGGCCCCTTGGGCTTCTGCGGTTCGCTTGCTTCGTCGCCTGCTGGCCGAGTCATGAGAAAGACCTAGTTGAGTGTGACGGGGGAGCGAAGCAGGAAACGCTCGATTCAGAACGCACTCCCTATCATGGATTAAGCTCGGTCTTCAGTCAACGATGAATCTCAAGATGCACGTGTGCGGATAAGTGCCGCTGCTATTCCAATTTCGACATTGTCAGGAGGGGACACGCAATATTGGCAGGCGTTGCGAAATATGCTCATCACCATAAATAGCGGCTTTTTCGGCTGCAGAAAGCGCTAGGCAACGCCGTTCATCCCACGCTCACTTATCGCTGCGGTTGCTCGATGAATTGTCGATTAGAGCTTGCGCCAGGACGCTGCCAACGTAAATCTTGCTCAGCACTTGCCGATGCAGCCGTTGGCATTTCGGGCTCGCTGATTACTGGTTTTTGGCTCACCACCAACTGGCTCGATGAGGCACGCGTCACACTGCTTTGCGGCGGTGGCGGTGTCATCAAGGTCTTCCCGATCTGCTGAAGCATGCGCGCACCTTGCTCAGACCAACTAGCTGCCGTCTGCGGTTGCGCCAGCTCCGTACTGGCCAATTGTGGCACTTCAGCAGACGGTTGATTGTTGAGTGGAACCATTGGGATCGCGTTGGTGAATTCCACGGCAGGCGCTGACACATAGGCCTCCGGTCTGCGGCTGGGTTGCGGCGCCAGCGATAGTACGGTCCGCTTGTCTTCTTGCACAACGGCATTGCCGTCGCGTGGGATTGCTACAGGACGGACCGACTCGTAGGGATAAGTAGTCGGTAAGTTCTTTTCGGGCTTCTGACTGGCCAGTGTTTCGATCGTTATTAAAGACTCTCCATGAGACCAAGTTGGTCGTCGGTTCTGACTGAGATCGACAATGGGATCATCAAAACGATTCGATGTCACTATCGCGGAAAGCTCGGTCGCGTATTCCAGCGAAGCGCCAAGCACAATGGGTGTTGTGTCATTGCGGCTTACCATCGCTTGTGACTTCTCATTGCTAGAGTCAGACTTGAATGACCAATAAGCAGCACTACCTACCACTGCAAATAGTAGATATCCAAGCCCTGTTGCTGTTTTTCTTGAAAAGCGTGACATTTTCCTAATCCCGCGGGCTGAAAGTTAGATGACCGCAGAATTGTGCGCGAAAAATGAGAGTCGGGTTCAGCAAAACTCTGGGAATGACCTAACATTTCTCATCGAGCCAACTTAAAGTTTACCCAGCATGTGGATCTTCCATGCCCGATTCAATTATTGCTTTGCCTACATTCGGTATAACTGGTACACAACTACCTGTTGTCGTAAACTCTGCGCAAAATACTGAGCGCTCCAGCGATGTTTCGCTAAAGACAGTGCTGCATGTGATCAATGGTGAACACTTTTCAGGCGCTGAACGAGTGCAGCAGTTGCTGGGCAGATGTTTGATTGCTGAAAACTTTGACGCGCATTTCGCTTGTTTAAAGCCTGGTAAGTTTCCGACTCACGCCGAATTACCTGACGACCATGTCCATCAAGCCTCAATGCAGCATCGATTGGACTACAAAATTATTCAGCGACTTTGTGATTTATCCGTGACAATGAAAGCGGATATTCTGCATGCGCATACACCACGTAGCGCGCTGATCACCGCATTGGTCGCTGCCAAGCTGGATTTGCCTTGGGTTTACCATGTGCATTCGCCGACCGTCCGAGACTCAAGTCGTCTGTTGATCAATCGCATCAACGGTATCGTCGAGAAGCAGGCATTGCGCCGTTGCGACGCTGTCTTGACCGTCTCGCAATCGCTTCGAGATGAAATGTTGGCGCGGTCAGTGCCCTCCCGCAAAATCTTTGTTGCGCCCAATGGAGTCGCAGTCCGCGATCCTATCTCCGTTAAACAACGTTTAAACAGTCGCGAATGGAAATTTGGCGTTGTCGCTTTATTTCGCCCACGCAAAGGCCTCGAAATACTGCTTCAAGCATTTGAAAATCTCTGCAGCAGTAGTGACGACCCAAGTCGCTATTCATTAGATGTCATTGGCGGTTTCGAGACTAAAGCTTATGAACAGTCGATACAAGTTCAACTGGACGGTATGCGACATCGAAACCGTATCCACTTACACGGCTTTGTCAAAGATGCACCTCAAAGGATGCGTGAACTAGATCTCTTGGTCTTGCCGAGCACCTTTGGCGAGGGCATGCCGATGGTGGTTCTGGAAGCGATGGCTAACGGAATTCCTGTCGTGGCAACGAAGGTCGAAGGAACGCCTGAAGTGGTCCGCGATGGTATTGAGGGCTGGCTGGCCGAGCCTAACGACGTGGCGAGTCTGGAGGAATCGATGCTAACGGCTACCGCTAGTCGACCCGTGTGGTCACAAATTGCTGCCAACGCTTTCAAACGTCAGCGAGAGAAATTCTCTGACCAAACCATGGCCGCTGCCGTGGCAGAAGTCTACCGCCATGTACTCTACAGTCGATAAACTGACGCGTTCGACACAGGTAGGGATACCCGTTTAGCTACGATGGCAGCCAGCGAGGCGTGCTGTCCTTGCCGGTTTTGGCGGACAGCAATCGAGCTTCTAAGCCGTGTGCGTGAAACGATTTAACGCGACTTAGCGACCAATGGTCGGAGGATTATTCATCAAGAAGTCGCGTGGACCGCGATGCGAATAGTAAGGATAACCGACTTGAGCGGCCTGCACTCCTGAGCCAGTGGCTTGGTTGGCATAAGCCGCATGGTTAGCACTGTGGCTGTAACCATGGTTCAGTGTTCTTTGGTAATCCGTGCCTCCACGTTGCCAGCCAATGGCACCTGGTCGGCAACCGGGCGTACAACTCTTGCAGTTGTGGCAACCGGTATGGCATCCCACATTTGCGAAAATACCTAGCCCAACAACTAACATCGCAGCAATCTTACGACTCATCGTACGGTCCTTTTCCCAAGCCAATCACACAAACCCGGACAGTTCTTGGAGCCATCGCCGCGTGACGTTGGTTCTCGCTCATTCCGCAAATCGAGCATGCGGTGTACGAACTGCTCCGCATTGACTATCGAATCGTTGCCCCACGGGTCATGCGAGTAGTTGGTAAATTCGTTGCAATCGGTGCGCGAGGAACTGAAACAAATTACCCATCTTCACTAAAGCGACTTCAACATTTTTTCCAAAGCTCTATCTGAAATGCTCATTCGAGTTTTGCCGAACGCCGATGTAACTCTGTAGCGATCGTGCCGATATAAGGGACGCTGTACTCTTTCGAATTTCGCTTTTCTCGAAACCACCTTGAGCATGGACATCACAACGCTTGGATTTGCTGCTGCGGTTTCGGCAGGTGCGACCCTTGGCGTCCAAGCCGCTAATGCAACGCTGGACTTTGCGGAAATCTTGGCCAGCAAACTGAGCTCGCAGGCCGAGCCTGAAGAATCGCTGGAAGTTGGCGACGCTCAAAGGCAATCCATGTTGGCTTCCAGCGATGAAGCGTTCCAAAGCTCATTAGCGAAATTCGATGCGTTTCTCAATTCGATTGGCTTGTCGCCCAAGTACGCACGCGAGATTAAGTCTTCGCAGGATACCGAACCAAAGTCCACGGTTCGACTCAACGAGGTCGCCTGGGAACCGTGGCAGCAAACTTCGCTGCGCAACTGGATAGCCGGTAACGGTAAAGATGCCCAGGCTTTAGGCTTGGCGTAACGCTGACGCAAAAGAAAACGCGGAGGCTCTCCGCGTTGAATGTTTGTATTGAACTGCTCAAACTACTGCGAGCTACTCGACGGGGTAAGAGCTGTACTCTTGCTCGTACTGGCTGGCTTCTTGCGATTGAGTGCGAACAAAGTTTACTGCTCGACGTGCGGCGGCAACCTCATACTGGGTGAAATAGAATTCGATGCCCGTGTATTGCGAAACCTTCTTTGGCAAATGCTGCAGACGTTCCCAAGTCAGATCGCTTGCTACGTGCCAAGCAGCCGCCTGAGCCACAGTCTGCGATAGCTTGTTATGGCCAAGAGCAGCACAAATCTCAGCGACCTCTGGGTTGTTGTTGAATTTTTCAAGAGGAATAATCTGGTACTTCATGCGTGGGTTAGGATCTTTCTTCCCAAATTCCAAGCATACGGTTTGCGTTTGCAGTTTGGTGGGTTTGCCGGTCTCGACACGCATCATGCCGCCCATACCGCCGCCGCCCATCATGCCGCCCATGCCACCGCCCATGCCTTGACCACCGCCCATTCCGCCGCCACCCATGCCACCGCCACCCATACCACCCATGCCGCCCATACCACCCATCTGAGCTAACGCTTCTGGGACTGCAGCAAAGGTTTCAGGCAATTGAATGTTGAGCGGTTTGTCGGTCTTGTTGTGAATGATCACCGTCGCTTTGGTGGCATCTTTGGCAATGAATTCAACCTTGATTTGGCCATTGTCCATGGCCTCGAAAAACTCTAAGCCCAAATCTTCGGACTTGATGTCGGCAGCGGCAATCTCATTTTTATTGTTTCGGTCGGCTTTATCACCGGCGGAAACGAACGAACAAGTGAAAGCGGCAGAAAGAGCCAAAGACAGCGAGAGGAGGCGATGCATTTTCATATCCGTGCGGTTCCTATTTGAATTAAATGCTCAAGGCAAAACCCAGTGTTTCGCTCCAGCAAAGCTCTACAGACATCAGTCGTACACTTAAACCCATGTACGCAAAGTCTGTGCCAGAGTGGGTGCAAGCCTTGACGCTTCCTACACACTGTACCTCGCCGAATCCCTGATTTCCAGTAAAAATGCCGCAAAACTCCACAACTGAGGCCCGATTTCGCCAGTTCAATCCGGCTATCATGAAATGCCGTATGCCCCATGGTAAAGCTTGCGACCTGACGTCAGAATGTAGCACTCTGCAACGCCGCTTAGAGTCCATGAGCGGCAGTTTGCAACAAGGCGATTCCAACTCAATTTCTTGATCATTCCAACACTTAGGAGACAGCTACATGTCATTTTTTATTGGCGAAGCATTGACCGGCGAAGGCAACGAAATCGCTCACATCGACCTGATGATTGGCAGTAAGAACGGCCCAGTTGGTACCGCTTTTGCCAACGCGTTGGCGACCCAATCCGCTGGCCACACCAACCTGCTTGCTGTTCTAGCACCAAACGTGGCTGTCAAACCTGCGACCGTCATGATCACCAAAGTCACCATCAAAGGCATGAAGCAAGCGGTCCAAATGTTCGGCCCCGCCCAAGCGGCAGTCGCCAAAGCGGTCGCTGATAGCGTTGCCGATGGAGTGATACCAAAGGATCAAGCCGAAGAACTAGTGATCGTTTGCGGCGTCTTCATTCATCCCGCAGCCGCCGATGACAAGAAGATCTATGAGTTCAACTACCAAGCCACCAAGGATGCAATCAGCAACGCTATGGCTGGCAAGCCATCTGCCGCCGAGATGATCAGCCAAAAGGATTCCGCTGCTCACCCATTCCGAGGTTTCTAGTAGTCGCTGACTACTTTAACAATCATAGCTGTTGCACATCACGAGGATCCACTGCCGTGAAGTCGAAGATTCTACTGCAACTCGACACCGATGCTCATCCCAGCTCGTTTGACGCCGTCGTCGCCATCGACTCCGGCGTCGATTTCTTGCTGCCGTACGGGAATGTGAATCCCGAAAACGTCGCTGGCCTAGTTCACGGTGCCATGTTTACTCGCGGACCAGAGGATCTACAAAGCACTGCAATTTTTATCGGAGGCTCCAGCGTTACCAAAGGGGAGGAGATTCTTCGCAAAGTCAAGAAAACTCTCTTTGATCCGCTACGCGTTTCGGTGGTCCTGGATTGCAACGGCAGCAATTCGACGGCCAGTGCGGCTGTCTTGTGTGCGGCCAAACATGTTTCGCTATCCGGAAAAAAAGCGGCTGTCTTCGGTGCTACAGGAGCCGTCGGCCAACGCGTTGCACGTTTGCTGTTGGCTGAAGGAGCGGTTGTCACCGTCGGCTCGCGAGATTTATCTCGCGCTCAAGCTGTCGCGGATCAATTACCCGCAGATCAGCTAAGCACCGGCCAAGCAACTGCGGTCCATGCATTCGATTACTCCGACCAATCAATTGATGAAGTTCTCTCGCAGTGCGAACTTCTATTTGCTTGCGGCGCGGCGGGTGTCCAACTCCTGAACGAATCACAATTGAATCGCGCCACTGCGCTGCAAGTCGCCATCGACCTCAATGCGGTACCGCCCTTGGGATTGGCCGGCATTAAGGTGACTGACAAAGCTGTCCAGCGCGGTTCACGCGTCGACTACGGAGCACTCGGCGTGGGCGGACTGAAGATGAAGATCCACAAAGCCGCTCTGCGAGATGCTTTCCAGCGGCGTGGGTGTGTGATTGATGCCCTAGAGATGCTTGAGCTAGGCAAGTCGATCTAGGCAAGTCGATCTAGGCAAGTCGATCTAGGTAAGTCGATTTAGCCATGATCGCTATTGGTAAGACTACTCGAACGATTCTTCGTCGCTGGGGAAACTGCCGCTAACGACTTCTTGGTGGTACTGCGCAATCGCTTGTTTAGCCAACCCGTTAAAGTCTGCGTAGCGTCTTACAAATTTGCCAATCGCTTTGTCATTAAAGCCCAGCATATCTTGAGTCACCAAGACTTGGCCGTCACATCCCTTGCCCGCTCCGATGCCGATTGTCGGTACTCTTAGATCTCGCGTGATAGCCGCTGCCAACTTCGCCGGAACGCACTCAACCAATACCGCAAAAGCACCCGCTTCTTGAGCGGAGATGGCGTCTTGCATCAACTGATCCTTGTCGCGTTGAACTCGAAAACCACCCAGCGCATGAACGCTTTGAGGACGTAAGCCGATATGGGCCATGGTTGGAATGCCTGCATCTACCAGCGCGGCGATAGAGTCTGCTTGGGCCGCTCCGCCTTCCATCTTCACCGCAGTGCATCCGGTCCGCTTCATAATCCTCGCAGCAGTCCGTACTGTATTGCGAATTCCAAGCTGCCCGACGGGAAACGGTAGATCCACGATTACCATCGAACGTTTGACAGCATTCACCACAATGCGTCCATGATAGATCATTTGATTGACCGTAACGCTCAGCGTGGTCGGCTTGCCTTGGACGACCATGCCTAACGAATCGCCGACCAAGATGCAATCGACACCCGCTTCATCCAGCCAACGTGCCATGATGCAATCGTAAGCAGTCAGCATCGAAATCTTCTGCTTTTTCGCTTTGGCTTGTTGCAGTGAGCGGACAGTGATGACCCGCGATGAAGGCTCGGGGGAGGAATCGTTTGCAGTTTGAGGAGCTTTCGCCATACTGTGTTAGGATGTCGTTGAGTATTGAGTTGGATTGAGAATGCAGTAGCAATAGAAACCGCTATGTTCGATTCAAGCAAGCCCCAGTGGAAGTAACATTGCCGCACAAACAAAAAAAGTCTTTGCCCACAAGCACCGTAGCGACCGCAGTTGCGCCTTGGAAGTCGCCTTTTCGACCGCCATGGTATCTTCGCAGCGGCCACTTGCAAACCATTCTCACGGCGATCTATCGTCCAAAAGCGGTTGTTCCTCAAGCTCTACGGGCTACGGTACCCCTGGGCGAGCGCGGAGCGACTTATATTTATCGCAATGAGCCTGAGGAGTATCGGAATCCCGGCGAAGGCAAAAGAGAAGCTTTCTTTCTCCTGCACGGTTTGGGCTCGTGCCATTCTGGTTCCTACATGAGCGGCGTTTGTGCCGAACTATTGGCTCGCGGCTATCAAACTATTCGAATTGATGTTCCCGGTGCTGGCCCATCGCATCAAGTTACCGACCTGCCTCCTCATGCAGGCAGCAGTCCGTCGGTTCTACAGATTTTACAATGGGCCAATCAGCATTGGGGCATCGAACGTTTTCGCTTGGTGGGTTTTTCGCTGGGCGGCAACATCTCGCTGCATTTGGCTGCGAGTTTCGATGAGCAATTGAGCCAACAAGCAGCACTGGGAAACTTTACAGTGGAGTCCATTCACGCCCTTGCGCCACCTATCGATTTAGCCTACTGCTGCAGCAACATGGAACAAGGGGTCAATCGCATGTACGCCAACTTCTTTTTGCGCGGGCTGCGACGGTCAGCTCAAATGAGAGCTGAACGTTGGGATAGCTGGCAGGCCAGGTCAGCAGGCTTTCAAGCGACGACCATCCGAGCGTTTGATCAACAGGTGACGGCTCCTCTCGCGGGCTTTGCCAGTGCCGATGAATACTATGCATTTTCCAGTGTGCACAGCAAACTTCATCACATACAAATTCCCACTACCATCATTGTCGACCGACATGATCCCATTGTGCCATTTCGTATGTTTGCTGAATTAAATCGGAACCAACTTGAACATGTGCGGTTGCTGGAAACACGCCGCGGCGGCCACTTAGGTTACTACCAATACGGGCTGGGAAAAGGGCTAACGCGTTGGGCGGACGAAGCATTTAGTTCGATCATTTTAGGCGAACCCTCCGAGGAAGTGAGCGAAGTTCAGCCTCGTTAGCTCGCTGCGTCACGGGCCTGCCAACAATCTGTGTCGGATTGTTTCTTTGCTACCGTTGATCGGCTATAATCCAGGTCTCGCCTTTCACACCTACCTACCCATATCAAGGTTTTTTCGATGAAGAAAAACGCAGCCGATATTTCAATTCCCGCAACCGACCGCCGCTCGTTCGTCAAAACTAGCATCGTTGCAGGTTCCGCCATCGCCGCCAGCAACATCAATTCACGAATGGTGCATGCCGATAGTAAAGAGGTCATTCGCGTCGGCCTGATTGGCTGTGGTGGGCGTGGTAGCGGCGCGGCTGTCAATGCGATGGATGCGGATCCGAACGTACGCATTGTGGCCCTGGGCGATTTGTATGAGTCGTCGATTCAGAATTGCCGACGATCGCTGGGACGCAAATACAGTCAACAACTATTGGTCGATGACGAACATTGTTTCTCGGGACTAGACAACTATAAAAAGGTACTGGCGTCGGACATCGATGTGGTCTTACTGGCTGCCCCACCCTTCTACCGCCCAGATCACTTTGAAGCCGCTGTGGCCGCTGGAATGCAAATCTTTTGCGAGAAGCCCGTGGCAACCGATGCTGTTGGCGTGCGTCGAGTGGAAGCTGCTTGCAAAGAAGCGGAGGGTAAGGGCTTGAATGTCGTCAGCGGTTTGTGCTGGCGATATCACACCGGGATGGTCGAAACAATTCGACGTATTCACGATGGAGCGATCGGTGACGTCGTAACGATTCAATCCAACTATTTGACCAGTCCAGTTTGGATGAAGCCTCGCAATCCGGATGAATCGGAAATGGATTACCAGATGCGAAATTGGTACAACTACATCTGGCTATCCGGCGATCATATCGTTGAACAGTTTATTCATAGTATCGACAAGGCTCTGTGGATGCAGCACGATGTGCCTCCTGTTCGTGCGTACGGCATGGGCGGACGCCAAACACGAGACGATGCCACGCAAGGAAATATCTACGATCACTTCTCCGTGGTCTACGAGTGGGCTGATGGTCGTCGATGTTTTGCTCAAACGCGACAGATGCCCAACTGCTTTACCGAAGTAGAAGACTACATCTCGGGAACGGAAGGTAAAGCTCGATTGTGCGAAGGCATCATTGAAGGCAAGCAAGCTTACAAGCACGTTGACAAAGTCGTACAGATGCATCAAGCCGAACAGGACGAGTTCTTTAAAGCGGTTCGGGGTGAGCGCCCTCGGATCAACAACGGCGATTACATGTGCAAAAGCACGCTGATGTCGATCCTTGGCCGCGAAGCGTGTTATACCGGTCAATCACTTACTTGGGATCAAGTAGCCAACAGCAAGATGGACTTCCGCCCTGCCAGCTATGAAAGCGCTGATGCACCAGCGGTGGTAGTCCCACAACCCGGCAGCTATCGCTTCCAAGTGTGAGTAAATCATATCGCCATAGCAGTCTAGGCAGTACGATTGTTTAACCGCAATTGGACTATTTCGCTTGTGATCTCGCCTTCAGGGGGCATTGCGCAGGGGAAATGAAAAACGGTGCCGCCCTAACTGCGGTACTACGAAGCGCGACTTCGCCTTTGCTGATCGGTAGTGCGGTGACCTATGACCATACGCTTTTTCGGGAAACGGCAACACATGATAAAGAGCATTTGCGTGTACCTAAGTGTTTTGCTGTCTGCGATAACCCTCGCTGGCTGCCAACAGAATGAGGCACCCGCTGAAATACTTTCAGTAAAGAAGTTGTTGGTTGAAGAACCTGACTTCGCCAGGGTCGGAGCTCTTCTCGGGCGGAATGTTCGTGGATTTCGTTTTGAGAACGGCGAAATACACGGCTGGCTAAGGGCGTACACTGAGTCGGGTTTGCAGGAACTAAGCCTTGAAAACTCAGGCTCTAATAAATTCTTTCTACTTAGTCCAACCGGTGAAACATCAGAAAATCCAGAAAGCATTAAACTCCGCGGAGTCGTATTAATTGAGCAGGACGATGCGGCGAATGCGGCGTTTCTTGATCCGGAATATATATGGACTTTTGTAAGAGTATCCATCGCGACAACTGCAGAGGTTGCGAATGCCAAAGGCGAATCGAGGAAGGTCGTGACAACGATGCAAGAAGGCTATTTGCGGCAGGGGAAGCGTAAAAGCACAGTTGATGCTGAAAATAACCACTCGCTGCTTTCAGCACCTGCCTCGATTGTTGGATTTGGTAGCGAAGGCCGCGGCGATCACTTCTTCCGTGCAGGACAATCTAGCGGAATGCCCGCGCGGGACGGATCAGATGACTACTTATTCATAGAGGTTGCCGGTCAATAGATTTTCTGGAAACAAGTTCCTCAAGTGCTTTCGTAGGAACTGTATAATAACGCGTTATCTTGTCATCTGTGTCGGCGCCTTGTCTCGCTCGTTTTCGCAGGAGAGTTGAAGTCATGAAGTTCTTATACCTCAACTGGGTAAGGTTTTGCGGGATGATTTACTTGGGCATTTTGTTTTGCAATCTGTCCAATGCAGGCGAACCACCTACACCTCGCCCCAAACTAATTGGCGATATATTTCCACTAGACGGCGATGATTTCTACCAGCACGTCGAAATTCGCTCGACGAAACTTGAAGCAGAAACGCACTACCTTGGTTCTGGAAACTATCTTGAGACCATCGAGGTCTACTATGAGCTAGTAAATCAATCGGCGGATAGAACGTTTGAGCTTGCCGTTTTTGGCAACGTCAGCAGTATTGGAGGAATTCCCTTTTCGCGGCGATACGTGCATGTGCAATCAAGCGATTTGCCAATTCGGAAGGAACTGATTGAGTCTCGGAACTTCGATATCTATGACCATACTAATGATTTGCCGCTCAACATATTTACGATTCGATGTGAACAGGACCGGAAAACGAGTCTGCACCTGACCTACTACAATCTCCGCTGGTATTATCGTCCTAGTCGGGGCTCAGATTTCAACTTTGGTTTCTGGTGCAATGAACGTCTTTCAGGCCCACTAGATTTCAAATTTGCCGCGGATTCAACTTTGAATGCTTTGCAAGTGACAGGCATGGAAAGAGCTCGATACAACGACGGCGATGAGAGTATGCAATTGTCGAAGACCGTTTATCGCGAGGATCTCGCTGAAGGGATGCTCGAATTGCGGGTGCCTTTCAAACGTAAGACAGCAACCAAACAACCTTCCGCAGCGGTGCTTCCAAGCCCTGTGATTTTCGTTTGTGGTGTCGGCTTGGGAGTCCTCACGACTGCGATGCTTTGGACGCTGCTCCTTACCATTGATCCAAAACGAAAGCGGACGTGAAACCACTTGTTCGCCCCCTGTTCAGCCCAGCAGCCAACGCTGGCGATTCTCGATAGCTAACTGACTGGCATCCGGCGAAAACTCGAGTTTCCACTCGCGACGGATCGGTTCCAGCACGACTGGAATTTGCAACATCAGCTCGCGTCGAAAGATTGTTAGTTCCACTTGATCACCAGGCCGATGTCGCTGCAGAATCGCTGCCAGATTCGACGCCAAAATTCGCAGGCCGTCGATGGCGACTATTTCGTCGTCGACTTGTAATCCAGCCAAACTGGCCGCGGCTCCACGAATGATCTTGGCAACGAAAACTCGTCCGCCGACCTCGCGTGTTTCGCATCCCAAGCCAGCCGATGATGGCTTGGCATCGGTTTTCGCAGTGGCTTGTTGCGTCGCCAACTCGTAGGCGCTGCGATAGTCCTGCGGTTGATCATTGGTCCACTGTAAGCCCACTAGATCGAAGGCTTCTGTGAAATCGATTTCGTCGACACCTCGGACGTTTTGGTCGAACCATTGCTGCCAAGGCCCTGGTACTAGCGACGCGACTAAGTCTTCGAAGTCTTGCTCGGTGTAGCCCGTGGATCGATACCTTGTCCATAGTGCTCGCATCACATCTTGCAACCTGACGGCGAAAGAGCTTAATCGCGCTAGTTGCAAATCCAAAAGCATCGCCACGACTGCTCCTTTGGTGTAGTAGCTGATGCGAGAATTGTTCGAGTTCTCGTCAGGTCGATACAGTTTGATCCAAGTATCGTAACTGGAATCTGCCAGCGATTGCACGTTTCGCCCCGGCGCGTTCATGACCGATTGTATGGTCTTGCTGAGCAACGTCAGATACTCCGATTCACTACATAGACCGGACCGGTAGACCAGTAGATCGTCGAAGTAACTGGTAATGCCTTCGGCAATCCATAACTCGCGTAGATACTGCTCGTTATCATAATCATAAGTCATCAACGCGCGGGGACGCAAACGTCGGACATTCCAGGTGTGGAAGAATTCATGACAGACCAGTCCCAGCCATTCAAGATACTTGCTGCGGTCAAGCATGGCATGTGGATCAGACATTAGCACGCAACAGTCATCATGTTCCAAGCCACCATAGCCTCCTAGAACCAAATTCTGGAACGAGTAATTTTCATATGGAACATCGTCCCAGAATTTTTGTACCGTCGCCACAATCGCTTCCGCGTGCACGGTGGCAATCTGGTGATTCCATTTGGATAAGTGGCCGACGCTGGTCAAGCGATGCTGTTTTCCGCCGACGATGAAATGGCCGACACTCAACCTACCAATCACGATGGGGCTATCAACCAAATGGTCGAAGCTCTCCGCTCGAAAACATGCTTGATTGGTATGTGCAGACTCACGAGCATGGCAGTCAACAGGCAATGTACAATCGACGTTACAGCCTGCCGGGAGGTTCCACAGTTGCACGCGGTGAGCTTGATCCAAATAACGCTTGGCAGTGATGAACGTCGCAGCTCCCACTAGGAAAACAAAGTCGGATTCGACCCAGTTGGTCCGAACGCTTTTCTCGCGTGCATAAAGCCTATATCGAAGAGTTAACGATTCGCGATGCTGCGACCAAGTCAGCTTCCAAGCATTTTTGCGAATCTTTTCGATAGCAACTTGCTCACACGGTCCCTTACTGTCCACAGAGATTGATTCCATGTTTCGAGCATACTCGCGAATCAGATACGAGCCTGGCGTCCAAACTGGCATGAAGACTTCCAGTTCGCTGAGGCTCGCAACTTGAAATGTCGCTTGCACCTCAATCAAATGATCACGACCACCTTTTGAGAGATCAACAGAATAACAAACTGGTGGAATCGCTGGCTGCGTCATAGTAAAGACTTTAAGTTTGTTATTAATGTTGTCGATCGCTCCGCGATCGATACGATGGGCGTTTCGATCGCGGAGCGATCGACGACTATCAAATTACACGTCGATGTCTTGAGCATCCTCGGCACGTTCCATAATAAATCGAAAGCGTGCTGATGCATCCTTGCCCATCAGATCGCTCATAATGCGATCGGTTTCCAACTGGTCGTCGATATCGACTCGCAGTAAGCGGCGGCTAGCAGGGTTCAACGTCGTCTCCCACAGATCGCGAGGCATCATTTCGCCTAACCCTTTAAATCGCATGACCTCCGGTTTCGCTCGCGAGCTATGTTCGGCCAAAATCCTTTGACGATCGTCTTCGTCAGCGGCCCAATAACGTTCCTTGCCAATATCGATCCTGAACAGAGGAGGCATGGCAATATAGACGCGGCCATCGTTGATCAATGGTCCCATGTGTCGATAGAAGAACGTCAGCAGCAACGTGGTGATATGGTGCCCGTCAGAGTCCGCATCGGCCAGCAGGATGATTCGGTCGTACCGTAAGCGAGTGATGTCGAAACTCTTGCCAATGCCACAGCCCAGGGCCGTCACTAAGTCTTGAATTTCCTTGTTTTCTAAAACCTTCGACAGTGTCACGCATTCGGTGTTCAATACCTTACCACGCAACGGCAAGATCGCTTGATGATTGCGATCGCGGCCTTGTTTTGCACTTCCGCCTGCGGAATCGCCTTCCACGATGAACAGTTCCGAGTTCCCTCGGCCAGCCGACAAACAATCGCTCAGCTTGCCCGGTAACATCGTCCCACGAGCGTTGCTGGTCTTGCGCGACACCTGTTCGGATGCTGCTCGCGAAGCTGCCCGTGCACGCGCTGCGGCGATAATGCGAGCAATGATGGATTCGGCCACGGTGCGATTGTTGTTGAGCCATTGTTCCAGGACAGGTCGCACGGCGGAATCAAGTACCGCTTGGACTTCGGGGTTGTTCAAGCGATCCTTGGTTTGTCCCTGGAATTGTGGTTCCGCGATAAACACGCTGACGATCGCGACCAGTCCTTCGCGAATGTCTTCATGCGAAAACTTAATCCCACGTGGCGTTAGATTGTGCGTTTCGATAAAGTTGCGGATCGCTTTGCCCAAGCCACTGCGAAAACCATTTTCATGCGTCCCGCCGTTGGGGGTGGGGATGCCGTTGACATACGAACGAACATGTTCATCGGTCGACTCGGTCCATTGCATAGCGATCTCGATACGTTCTTCCGCATCGCGATGCAACGTAAAAACTTGTTCGTGGATCGGAGTCGCACTGCGCTGAACCAGCACTTTGCCCAGATAATCGACGATTCCGTTTTCGTGAAGGAAGGTATCCTTCTTGCCAGTCGTCTGATCTTCAAAGACTACCTTTACACCGCGGTGGAGAAAACTGGTCACCTCTAATCGCTGACGGATCGTTTCAGCATCGAAGTCTGTCTTTGGGAAGATCGTAGGATCGGGAGTGAAGGTAATGGTCGTACCGCTGCCACGGACATTGCTGGACATCTTTTCCAAGTTCGACGTCGGTCGGCCTTGAGAAAACGTCATGCGGTACTGCGAGCCATCGCGTTTGACGATCGCTTCAAGCGATTTCGACAATGCGTTCACCGCCGATGCCCCGACACCATGCAGCCCGCCGGAGGTCTTATAGTTCTTGCCTTCAAACTTCCCTCCTGCGTGCAAAATAGTGAGGACCATTTCTAACGCGGGCTTTTTCGTTTTCGGATGTTTGTCGACTGGGATGCCACGGCCATTGTCGCTGACCGTGATGGTGCGACCATCTTTATGGAGTGTCACGATAATCTCGGACGCGTGTCCGTTCATCGCTTCGTCGACCGAGTTGTCGACAATTTCCCATACAAGATGATGCAGACCCGCGAGCCCGACGCCTCCGATATACATGCCAGGTCGCTTGCGGACGGGCTCCAACCCTTCCAAAGCGACAATGTCCGAGGCGTTATATGATTTTGCTGCAGTACTCATCTTGTTATCCGTAAAAGGTACCTACTTCGATTATTCGTCATCCAATACTTCCGGTGCACCCGGAGCTGGATAGATCACTTTCGAAAGCTTGCCGTTCTTCTGAATCTCAATGCCACGTCCACCACGGCCGGTGGTGCGATATTTCGCAGTCGAAATGGTCTTGCGAGCCCCGCGATTGGTCTCAACCACCAGCAGATCTCGATCGCCCGTTGACGGTTTAAATCCTAGTAAGCGATCGGTCTTCGAAAGTTTAATTAGCGTCACGCCTTTGCCAGCCCCTGACAGATAATTGATCTCTTCAGCGGGGCAAACCAGCGCGCGACATTCGGCTGTTGCAGCAAGTACGGTTTCATGACCTGTAACGGCAAACACATTCACAATCGTATGGCCAGGAGCCACGCGGGCAAACTTACGGCCGCTGCGGGTGGAAACTTCCGCGAAGGATTGCAGTCCGAAACGCATCGCAAAGCCGTTAGTGGTCGCAGCTAGACCATGTACCTCAGGGCTATATTCTGGATTTTTTACGTTCTCTGCAATGTTACCAATGGTACGAGGGTCAAAGGAAAGGGCGGCGATGATACGCTCGCCATCTTTCATCTTAAAAAGCTTTTGGATCGGTTCGCCGTACCCGGTAGATGCAGGAATATCAATCGCTCGCGCTGTATAGCAGACGCCAAATGAAGAAAAGAAGCCAATGGTCGCGCGCGTTGAAGCAGCCAAGCATGTCAGCACCTCGTCGCCTTCACGCATGCGGCTCTTGCTGGGATCAGCGATCTGCCGTTGCCGTTTCACCCAACCATCGGTGCTCAGCATGACATGGCAATCTTCCGCGACGATAAAATCTTCGGCACTGAATTCAGGCTCGTTCTCGATCGTGATCAGTTCCGTACGCCGGGCCCCTTCTTTGGTCTTAGCGTACTTGGTAATCAACGCTTCGATCTCTTCGCGGACAATTGACCAGCGTCCCGAGTTATTGGTATCCTCGGTCTTTTCATCAAGCAGCTTTTTGACTTCTTTGGCTCGAGCTCGCTTCTGTCGCAATTCATCTTGCACAACATTGATTTCGAGTTTTGCGAGGCGATACAGTTTCAATTCCAAGATGGCGTCGGTTTGATCCTCATCCAAGCCCCCTTTGGCCGCCGGGAAGCGTTTCATGATCTTTTGTGCCGCGTCTGCTTTCCCATCCGAAGCACGAATGATGCGGATGATTTCATCCAACGCGTCAAAGACAATTGCAAAGCCTTCGAGGATATGAATGCGTCGCTCCAGCGAAGCTAGCTCGTTCTCAAGTCGCGCCGTGACAACAGCCAAACGGAAATGCAAGAAGTGCCATAAGATCTCCTTGAGCCCAAGCCGATCTGGCGAGCCAACTTCGGGATTCTCTGTCGGCACCAAACAAGTCATATTGACGCTAAAGTTGGTCTGCAGCGGCGTATGTTTATGCAAGTAGGCGAGCACTTTGGCTTCGTCCGCATCTTCACGCAGCAACAAGTCGACACGGATATCCTCCGTAGAAACGTCGCGGACGTCTACAATCAACGGCATCTTGCTGCTAACAATCAGTTCCGCAATACGTTCCACCAATTGCGATTTGTTGACACCATAAGGAATCGATGTAATGTGCAGCAGCTTGCCGCCTTTGGTAGCCGCGCCGGGGGTTGTCGTCCCGCGAACTTTGATCGTCCCTTGACCTGTTCGATAGATTTCACGCAGCTCGTCTTTGGTGTTAATGACTTGGCCGCCGGTTGGAAAATCGGGGCCTTGGATCGCATCGTTGGCCACCAGTTGATAGTCTTTAATTTCCGGATCTTTAAGCAGCTTTAAAAGTGCTCGACAAATTTCCCCTAGGTTGTGAGGAGGGATATTTGTTGCCATGCCAACAGCGATCCCGGTCGCTCCGTTGAGCAGCAAGTTGGGCAAGCGACTGGGCAGCACGACCGGCTCTTGTCGGGAGCCATCATAGTTGGGTTTGAAAGGAACCGTGGTCGTACTGAGATCCTCGATCACTTCAGAGGCGATCGCTGCCATGCGACATTCTGTGTAACGCATCGCTGCTGCGTTATCGCCATCGATCGATCCGAAATTCCCGCTGCCATCGACCAGTGGCATCCGAAATGCGAAAGATTGAGCCATCCGCACCAGAGCGTCATAGATCGCCATGTCGCCGTGTGGGTGATAATTACCCATGACGTCGCCGACCACCTTAGCGCACTTGCGATGCTTGGTTGTAAAATTCAAGCCCTGCTGGTCCATCGTATATATGATACGACGTTGCACCGGTTTTAATCCGTCGCGTACATCTGGTAACGCTCGGCTGGTGATGACCGACAATGAGTAATTGAGATAACGAGTTTGAGCGGCATCCTTGAGCGGGATGCCGATTACTTGCTCGAATGCTTCTTGATCCGCGAAAAGATCATTGTCCTGGCTGGCTCCTTTTGACCGTCGCTTTCGCTTCTTGAGCTCGTCACCTTGACCATCGGTCCCATCTGCGCCGCTTCGACCGCGAACCATGCACACTTCCTATTGGCTAACAATCCATGAATGATCGCTGCAAACCGAAGCTTGGCAGAGCCGACAACGACCCCATAGGGCCGCAACGTCTTGCCACCAAGCTTTAGCGTTTCACGATCGCTCGATCCTAAACTAACTTTAACGTTTGCGGATTATAGGAAGATTCGGCCGCCCGCGGGAGGGCTGATTCGATTCCTGGTAAAGTTAGCGTTTTTCGAGAAATTTGGGGCCACGAAGATGCGTGGAGAAATTATGCAACGCCCGCGAGAGGATTAAACCAAGCCCAGTCGCTCTTTGGGGTCTTTCAAGCCGGTCGCCAGCTTGGCGAGCGCCTCGGTCTCAATTTGACGCACTCGTTCACGAGTCAGCCCCAATTCCGCACCGATCTCTTTCAGCGTGTGAGGTTGCGTGTCTTTAAGACCAAATCGCATCCGAAGCACCGTTGCTTCGCGGCTGTCCAAATCGTCCAGCATCCCTAGCACGGTATTCAGAACGTCTTGATCCAGCAGTTCGTCATCTGGCGACTTCAAGCGTTCGTCCATCACCATTTCGCCCAGTGACCAACCTGCGTCGGTCTGGTCGCTTTGCGGCGTTGCGTTGTGGATTTGGATCGCTTTCTTGATAATCGGCAGTTTCTTGCGAGGCAAGCCCAGTACGCGAGCGATCTCTTCTTGCGTTGGCATGCGGCCAAGTTCTTCGGTCAAACGGGCTGTTGCTCTTCGCCACTTGCTCAGCAACTCGACCATATAAGCTGGAATGCGGATTGTTTTCGCAGAGTTGATCAACGCTCGCTTGATCGATTGCTTGATCCAGTAGCTAGCGTACGTACTAAAACGCGTCCCCATTTCAGGATCGAAACCCTCGACGGCTCGCAGCAGTCCGAGGTTGCCTTCCTCGATCAAATCTTGCAAGGCCAACCCTTTTCCGACGTAGCCGCGGGCAATATTTACCACTAATCGCAAGTTGGCGCGAACCATTCGATCGCGGGCTTGTGCGTCTCCACTGGCAATCAATTTGGCCAGCATGCGCTCATCTTCCGCGGTCAACAGCTTGGTTTCGTTGATCTCACGCAAATACGTTTCCAGCGGAGATTGTGGGCGATCGGAGATTGGCCCGCCGCGACGTACCGCAGCAATGGTGCGGACTTCCTCAAGAATATCTTCCGCTTGATCAAAAGAAGAATCGGAAAAAGCCATAACGAACTCCTGCGGGGTGGAACGAATACGAGAGTGTGCTCTTGCGCGAGATTCCGTTCCACAGCGCAAATGACCGTCAGTCAAGTTATCGTCGCCGTTAGCTTGCAAATCCAACCGCGTCCCCAAAGTTCACATTGTGCCGTTGATGACAAATGCAGCGGTTTTGGCATAGTCGACCGCAGGTAGTCGTATTTATACTGTCCGCCATGACAACAACGGATAGCTCGGACGAAGCCAAAAAAGCTCGGGCCGCGCGAGTTGTCGCGGCCGCCAAAAAAGCAGTCGCACTTCGCGCAACCAAGGTGGTCGCTCCTGCGCCGACGCCAAAATCTCCGCCGCCAGAAATGCCCGAGCAATCGCTTCCGGCCGCCGGCGCTGTTGCCAAAGCGGCTCGAAAGTCGACAAAGAAGCCCGCCGAAGAAAAATCCACGTCAGAACACTTGGATAAAACGGCGGACCAACCGAGCGTCAAAAATGCGGTCGTTCCGCTGGTGCAAATCGTCAAAGAACTCAGCGGTCACCCCACCATCCATGAATGTCGGACGCAATTGGCGAATGACCAAGCTGTTGGTCCACGACGAGTGATTGTCGAAAGATGTTGGCTGGGCGCGTTGCCGCCGATCGCGACCGCAATACATCTTTCCAGCAAACGACCGTTGCTGGTCATCGTGCCGCAAGCTACCGAACTGGATAGTTTGGCCGCCGACTTTGGCAGTCTGACCAGTCACAACGTCGAGGTCTTTCCGCAAGCCTCCGACGATGGTCAAGAAGAATCGCTATTACAAAACGAGATCCTCTTACGTTTGCAAGTTCTATCGTCGCTGCAGAATGCCAAGCGTTCCAAATCGCCGGTGTCGCAGCAACCGATTGTGATCACGACGCTGCCAGCCATGATGCACGGCGTACCGTCTCCATCGGAAATGCAGTCGGGCCGCCGAATATTAAAAGTTGGCCAACGCGTCGAAATGGCACAACTACGTCAATGGCTATTGGAGTCAGGCTATCTGTCAACGACAGCCGTGCAGTATGCTGGCGAGTTCACGGTACGAGGGGGGATTCTAGATGTGTACCCGCCCGATGCGCCCGATCCTTTGCGCTTGGAATGGTTTGATGACGAGATCGAATCGATTCGATCGTTCGATGCAGTGACGCAGCGCAGCTATGACAGGTTGGATACGATCAGTTTAACATCCACCAGTCCCGTCGAGAATCAAACGGCTACCCTTTTAGATTACTGCAATCCCAACACGGTCATTTGCTTTTGGGAACCGGTTCAGGTCCGACACTATGCATCCGCGTTTTTGGAGCGTGTGCCATTCCCGCAGCGATATCGCGCGGTAGATGAGCTCCTGCAAAAAGTGAGCGAATTCTCCCAGCTTGAACTGGTCGAACTTCCAGACGAGGGGGAACAAGTCGATGCGCTGGAATGCCCTTTAAAGGATGTGCAGCGGATCTCCGGCGACTTAGAAAATCTTTCGAAACGGATCGACGAAGCGTTAGGTGATCATCGAAAAGGCGCTGTTGTTTGCATCAATGAACCCGAGATGGGGCGCATCCAAGAATTGCTGGGTATCAATCACGCATATCAGCAGTCGCGATTGAAAGTGCAAACGGGACGATTGTCTCATGGCTTTGAGATCACCCCTGCGGGCTCCATCGTTCTGACCGTTTCGCAACTGCTCAAACGTACCACATTACCACGTTCCGTTCGTAAAGCTTCCTCACGCGCGATCGACAGTTTCCTAGACTTGCGCGCGGGCGATTATGTCGTACATCTCTCTCATGGGATTGGCATCTACCGCGGTTTGCAGATGATTGAGAAGCACGGTCAGAAACATGAGCACTTAGAGATTGAGTTTGCAGAAGGTACCAAGCTGTTTGTGCCAACAACCAAGATCGATTTGGTGCAACGCTACATTGGAGGTACCAAGTCGCAGCCAAGACTCGCGAAGATCGGCTCGCAGTCTTGGGTTCGGCAGAAGGAGGCCGCCGAGCAAGCGGTCACGGACATGGCCGCCGACTTGTTAGAGCTGCATGCGCAGCGTCGCAGCCAACCAGGGATCGCTTTCGCGGCCGACACCGTTTGGCAATCGCAGTTCGAAGGCTCGTTTCCCTATGAAGAAACCGCTGATCAGATCACCGCCGTGGCTGCAACTAAAACGGACATGACGCAAGCTCGCCCTATGGATCGCTTGATCTGTGGCGACGTCGGATTTGGTAAGACGGAAGTCGCCATGCGCGCGGCGTTCAAAGCGGTCGATAATGGTTTTCAAGTTGCGGTGCTGGTACCAACGACGGTGCTGGCCGAGCAGCATTACAAGACGTTCCGCGAACGAATGGCCGACTTTCCATTTGATATTGCGAGGCTGTCGCGATTCTGTTCACCGCAGGAAGAACGCGATATTATTCGCCGGATCACTTCTGGCAACGTCGATATTGTGATCGGCACCAGTCGCTTGGTTAGCAAAGACGTTAACTGGTTCAATCTAGGGCTGGTGATCGTCGACGAAGAACAACGCTTCGGAGTCGCCGCCAAAGAAAAGCTCAAACAACAGCGACCGAATCTAGATGTCTTAACGCTATCGGCAACGCCCATTCCAAGAACGCTGCATATGTCGCTGCTGGGGGTTCGAGATATTTCTAACTTAGAGACCGCACCGCAAGAACGCTTGGCCGTTGAAACGAAAGTCACTCGCTTTGAAGACTCCATTGTCCGCAATGCAATCTTGCGAGAGCTGAATCGCGGCGGACAAATCTTCTTCGTGCATAATCGAGTGCATGACATGCCCGTGATTGCCTCCAGGCTCCAGCGTCTGGTGCCAGAAGCTCGAATCGTGATCGGTCACGGACAAATGCCAGAGTCGCAATTGGAAAAGGTGATGGTCGATTTTATTGAACATCGCTTTGACATCTTGCTGGCGACCACCATTATTGAAAGCGGATTAGACATTCCCAATGCTAACACCATTTTCATCGATCAAGCTGATCACTATGGGCTGGCCGAACTGCATCAGTTGCGCGGCCGCGTTGGTCGCTATAAACATCAAGCGTATTGTTACTTGTTGATCGAAAAGCACAAGCATTTGAATCCCGATGCCGCGCGGCGTATGCATGCGATCGAAGAGTATTCGCAGATCGGTGCTGGTTTTGGAATCGCGATGCGAGACTTGGAGATTCGTGGCGCGGGTAATTTATTGGGGACACAGCAAAGCGGACATATTGCTGCGGTCGGATATGAGCTTTATTGCCAGTTGCTGGAGAACGCCGTGCGGGCGCTTAAGCACCAGCCGCCCAAGTTGTCGATCGACGTGGAAGTCAATTTGCCGATCGAAGCGTACATCTCCAGCGATTATGTGCCAGAGATGCGACATAAAATCGATTTGTATCGGCGGCTGAGTCGCATTGATGATATGCAGTTGATAGCCACATTGCGGCAAGAGATTATCGACCGCTTTGGTAAGATACCTAAAGAGACGGAACGTCTGTTTGATATAGCGCAATTGCGGATCGATGCCACGCTTTGGTCGGTGCGGTACATAGGCATAGAAGAAGAGCACATGGTATTTACTTATGGAGATCAACGTCGAGCCGAACAGTTATCGCGCAAGCATGGCGGCAAACTGAAATTGTACGGAGGGCAAAAAGCGTACTGGCCACTTGAGGATGAGCGAGGCAGCCTTATCTCCATCGCCTCCCGCGTCCTGCAGCCGATCTAGAGCACCTGCAACGTGCTCTTTCGAAAAATCAGCCTACGGTACTTAACCTAGAATTTGACGAGATTTTCCTGCTAGTGCATGATTGAGTTTTAACATCAATCGTGTTAGGCTTTTGTGACCTTCCAGTCAACCATTCAGGTTGAACGGCTCGGGCTGCTGGCAACAGATTAGCGGCTTGTGATCACAAGTGAGTTGTCGAAGTAGGAGTCGTTATTGATGTCCATTCCGGAAACAATTCGTGGCATTGTCCACGGCACAATCATTCAGCTTAGTCAATCGCCTGACGTTCCCGATGGGATGGAAGTCGACGTTGTTATCAAGCGGCCAGAGCGGAGTGCTGACGAGCGACGTAAGAAGTTGCTGTCTTTGTTTGGAAGTTGCAAAGACGCTGCCGCAGACTTAGACGCGTATATGGTGTGGAATGACCAGCAACGCAAGCATGACCGAGGCGGGTTGGATTGATGAACTTTCTAGTTGATACCAACATCTGTTCCGCGTACATCAAAGGCAACGCTAGTGTATGGAGCAAATTTCTACAATACTCCGGTAGCATTGCAATTTCGGTGGTAACAGCGGGCGAGCTTTGGGCATGGGTTTCTAGGAAGCAGGCATCCGATAAATCCCGACAAGCGATAACTGATTTTATCGAAACGGTCGACGTTCTTGAAATCAACTTGGCAGTGGCCCTCCGTTTCGGTGTATTACGTGGCGAAATGCTGGATAACGGAATAACCATTCCAAATCTTGATGGGCTAATTGCTGCTACCGCTCTCGTCGGCGACTTGACACTTGTAACAAACAACGTCGCAGACTTTCAATCTGTCCCTAATCTACGAATACAAGACTGGCTGATTTAAATCAGCCCACGACGCCACATAGGGCAAAAAAGCGTACTGGCCACTTGAGGATGAGCGAGGCAGCCTTATCTCCATCGCCGCCCGCGTCCTGCAGCCGTAACGTGTAGCCGGCAAAGTTGCTTCAAGAGTCATGGGTTTGCACTCTAAAATTTATTGCTCTCACTCATAGCGTCAGTTGCCATTTCCCCAATAGCAATTAGTGAATGGATCGTTACAATCCGTATTGCTCCTGCTTGGATCCTTCTTGAATTGAAAAGGAACAGCGGAATGTTCAGGATGTATTTCTTCATTGGATGGTTATTGTTGCATTAGCCGTTTTCAATCGAACGCTTGAGCCGCGATCATGCTACGATTGGATCCGTTAAATTGAAGACTCGAACAATGTGCCTTTGAGGAGTGGGCTGTATGAGAAATCTACCTAAATTTGCATACTGCATCGCATTGCTGTGCTTTGTTTTACACCATGAGTCGACTGCCGTTGGCCTTCCCGGTATGGAGGCCGCAATTGTGAATAGCGAATCGTACCGAAACTTCGACGTTAAAATTGACTTCTGGAGGAGCATCAGTTCAACTGACTCTCCACGGACACGAGAGCATGAATTTCATGAGCGTTCCCGTTTGTTGGTCGACTATGAAAAGGAGTTTGTGTTTTACGTGAAAGTTTGGAATCTTTCACAAAGCCACCACGGGAAGAAAATCGAAGGCAATCCAAGCATCTTTATTTTCTACTACGTGTACCATGAAAATGAGTTTATTTCAAACGTCGGTATGAGCCAGGATCTGGGAAAGATAGACTTCGACAAGTTTATGTTTCTTGCAAAAATCCCGCGACTGGAGCATGTTGGGTACACTCGATACCCGTGTTCTGAATCTACCTATACCAAAAACACTCAGGCCGCACGTTATGCGTTTCTCCAGTCGGCGAAAAGCCCCGCGTCGCGATTGCTCGCGGACGGTTCCCGGACTGAACATTGGCTGTACGATACGGAAGACGTTCGTGTCTCGCGTTTCTTCCAACCGGAGTATGTACTGCCTGTTCGCCTCGCGCTGACCAAGCTGGACGCAGCGCCCTCAGAAGACTTCTACGCGATCGATAATACACTCGAGAATGTTGGCGGAGTTTGTCGCACTGTCGCTAGTCGGTTTTCGATGACTGGTCAGTTCGAATTTGAGCCTGGATTGAGTTTGCCTAACGTCGAAGTAAATACGCTGGAACTGGATTGGATTCAGTTTAATGAGAAGGATTTGGAATTGGTTGAGTATCGGAGAATCATCGCCAATGAGGAGAGCATGGCGAGTTGGGTGGGAATTGAATAAACCTCGCACGTACCGGTCTGCCTCAGTCGCTCATTTCGCGCTGGGCCGCTGAGTAACGGACGAGCGGTTGGGGCTCGGATCGCTCTGCGGTGCCAGCATCGACGCGAAGCGGGGCCTTGTGCCCAGGCTTCGTAATCGGATTGTTGCGCTTAGAGCGGCCGAATTTCTTAGGGCAGCAGAATCAGGGCAGTAGAATAGATTCCTTGACCATTCTCCTGCCCAGTCTTCGCCATGGGATTGGTGCGCTAAAGCATGACGTGCGCGCATGTCCGATTGGGGCTTGCCCCCGACGGACACCGCTTTGGAGTTCTAGACAGCGGGCCCAGCGAACTTAGCACACCAATCCTATTGCGACACGTTGGGGCAATCCCAACGGTCGCTCAAAAGTCGCGATCTCCGAACGATGTGCCTTGGCCTGCTGTCTTTCCAATGCTCCCGGCTTGTCCAGGAGATGTTTCCGTTTCTTGCTAGAGGGCGCTGCCGCAAAGCAAGAAGCCGAACGATCCACCGGACGAGCCGGTGGGATTCCCGTTATGGCGGACTCTTTGGTGTAGCGAGAAACCCAACCATCCACTGGACAAGCCAGTGGGATTTGGATCGCGCTGCGGTGCATGCATCGACGCGAAGCTGGGCCTTGTGCCCAGTCTTCGCAATGGGATTGGTGCGCTAAGAGCGACCGAATTTCTTAGGGCAGCAGAATCAGGGCAGTAGAATAGATTCCATGACCATTCTCTTGCCCCCATTCTCTTGCCCAGTCTTCACAATAGGATTGGAACGCTAGAGCATGGCATGCGCGCAAGTCCGATTGGGGCTTGCCCCGTCGGACACCGCTTTGGAGTTCTAGACAACTTAGCACACCAATCCTATTGCGACACGTTGGGGCAAGCCCAACGGTCGCCCGGAGTTCGCCTTCACACATCAAATGGCATGGCAATCCAAAGCCAGCTCACCGGTTATCATAAGCACTTGTAGCTAGGACTGAGGCGGATGCGTTCAGCACCGTGGGCTGGCCGTAGGCGGTATAAGCGTAACGCTCTATGACACTGCTGCTGGAGTTGGTCATAGCGTAGATCGAGTACTGTTGAATGAAACAGTGGCGTTCAAATAGGTGGCATCATCCTGGGCGCACAGTGAGGCCCAATCGCTAGTCGAGGTTGCTCGATGCGATGTGGGATTAACCGGAAGTAGCGTGGCTTGAGACGGCATGCTTGCCATTTTAGAGAGTGACAATGGGGCGTTGGTGCGAGATGGGCGGGTAATTTGGCAGAATTTTGAGGTGGCGGCCTGAAGGGCCGTAGCAATTATTGCCGGTGTGCCGCAGGCCACCGGACTTTGAGGTTCCTTGAGACTGATAAGCCCGAAGGGCTGGTACAAATCAATTATCTCGGCCCTCCGGGCCTGAGGGGACAACTGCAGATGCAAACCGTGGCCGAATCGGCCACGGCAGCAATTGTAACAAGCCGTTGGCTTGAAGACCCAAGCGCCGCGAATGGTCCTGAGTGAATCAATTGGCAAGTCAAGTGGACGCGAAGGCGGCTCGCCCTCCCCGGTCGCTCGCGGAACTCGCGGCCGACCCTCCCGCAGGAGGGTGAAGTAGAACGCGTACGCCTGACGGCTGACGGTTAAACGAAAGCGCTAATGGATCACTTGGCAAGTGAACGTAAAAAGGGCTCGCCCTCCCCGGTCGCTCGCGGAACTCGCGGCCGACCCTCCCGCAGGAGGGTGAAGTAGAACGCGTACGCCTGACGGCTGACGGTTAAACGAAAGCGCTAATGGATCACTTGGCAAGTGAACGTAAAAAGGGCTCGCCCTCCCCGGTCGCTCGCGGAACTCGCGGCCGACCCTCCCGCAGGAGGGTGAAGTAGAACGCGTACGCCTGACGGCTGACGGTTAAACGAAAGCGCTAATGGATCACTTGGCAAGTGAACGTAAAAAGGGCTCGCCCTCCCCGGTCGCTCGCGGCCGACCCTCCCGCAGGAGGGTGAAGAAAGTCGCGTACGCCTGGCGGCTGACGGTTAAACGAAAGCGCTAATGAATCACGGGGCGAGTGAACGGCCGTCGGCCACCGAGACGCTATTCAAGCCAGCGATAGGCGGATTGGCGGTATCCACCAGCCCACGGGCGCTCAGCCACGTAGTTCGATGGGTAGCTCGCCCCCGAGTATCGTATGGTCGTGGATTCGGTAATGGTTTTTGATTTATCGGGATTGTTGTTTTGCCGTCGCCGCGGTTCGCAGTTAAGCCCCTGAATACTTGACCGGTGCGGGAAAACCAGCCATACTGCTAAGGAGTCATGTTTATAGTCCGAAGCCGAATGTTTTAGGCTCAGTCATGTTTGGGCAGCGTAGCAAACTCTTGGGGCATCGTGCAGCCTGCATGCTGCTGTTGCTCATGCTGTCGTGGCCGGGCCCGCGGTTAATTGCTCATTCACATGATTCCGCCCCTGCACATGCGACGTTCGATTTTCGATTTATCGAGCATTTGCAGACTTATCATGATTCTATCGGTCTGACGCCGATGGAATCTGATCGGCTGCACTTTCATCGGGTCTTGCCCGATGTCGTCGACGAAGTCTTGAATACTCAGCGATGCGATGTTGAAATCAGATCGATCTTTGCTCAGGCGAGTTGGCTGAGCGAGGATTGTAGTTCGCAGTTTACTGCCGACAGTTGGATTCTTGGTCAATCGATTGCTGACCATTTTCAGCAAGCTCGTGCCCGTGCTGGAACTCATGCAACTGCTATATCCATGCCGCATCTTGATCCGCGCAGCGTGCTGCTGTGCGTCATGACGTGTTGATTCAAATCTCTCTGGCCACTTCTGGCCTTGAATCGTGATCGCGCGATAAGCCGAAACGCAGCGGCGGCCGCTTGTTCTACGAACCGTGCGCCAACATGTTTCGGTTTGCGAATTAACCGGCGCATTCTTCCACTCCAACTCATAGCACGTTCCTCGACGGTATTCTTTCATGACTAAACAATATTTAGCTTCACTTATCTCGCCCCATGCGGCTATCGCGCGCAGTGAATTGGTGATTGCCGCAGCGATGTTAGTGCTCGGCGGTTTTGTCGGCGCTCTGGCCACGCGTTGGCTAGCTAGTGACGGCTCCAATAACAAAATCGTCAATCAGAAGATGAATGTGGCAGCGAGTTCAGAAGCTTCGAGCGATGAAGAGCTTGACAGCGAGCGCAACGTACGCTTTCCAAAATCGCAATGGTCCACTGCCGGATTGGTGATCGAACCGGCAAACGTGGCTCCATTGTCACAAAGCCTGAAGCTAACCGGAAAGATTTCTCTAAACCAAGATCAGATCGCTCATATTTACCCGATGGTGACCGGTGCAGTTGATGAAGTTCATGTCGCTCTTGGTCAAGAAGTGAAGCAGAACGATTTGCTGGTAGTTATCCATAGTCGTGAAGTAGGCGAAACGAAGCTCGAACTTTATCAAGCTCGCTTGCAGCAAGAGATGGCTCAAGTCAAGCTTCGGCTGCAGGAGGATATTGCGAAGAACACCAATGAGCTCTTGAACTTGCTGCGTGAGAAGCGAGATATTGTCGAGATCGAATCGCTTTTTCGAAATCGCTCGATGGGCGACTATCGAGAACGACTGCTGGCCTCGTATTCCAGTTATCTGAAGTCACAGGCAGACGTCCAGCGGCTTGAGTCGATATCCAAGTCAGGCGCAATTTCCGAAAGCCAACTTTTAACTGCACGCGCCAATCGCAATGCCGACTTGGCGACCTTTCAAGCTCGCATCGAGCAAATCGACTATGAAACGGAGACTTCTTTACTGCTTGCGTCTCAGGCTGCCAAAGAGACCGACACACGCGTGGCGGTTATCGCGACCAACTTGCGGATTCTGGGATGCGACCAAGCTCAGATTGACTCGGCAGATCCGATTGCGGAAGGCGAATCGATATCGCATTATCCCATTCGGGCCCCCTTTGATGGGACCGTCATTACCAAGGACATCGTGCTGCGTGAACAGGTCCGCCCTGATGTTATGGTTCTCAGTATCGCGGATTTGTCGACTGTGTGGATTACAGCCGACATCTATGAAAAGCATTTGCCACTGCTGCGTGCGCTGACAGAGCAAACCGTTTGGATTACCAACGACGCATGGCCAAATCAACGCTTTCCAGCCAAGGTCTTTTATACCGGTGAGATCATGGACGAATCGACGCGAACGATTTCTCTGCGGGCCGTAGCTGACAATGCGAAGCGACTGCTGAAGCCTGGGATGTTTGTCAAAGTGGAATTCTCGGGACCCACCAGCAGTAACGCTTTGGCAGTTCCCGCAGATGCTGTCCAGGAGCATGAAGGACAAAAGTTTGTCTTTGTTCAAACTGGAGAGGATGAGTTTGAGCGGCGTGACGTGGCAATTGGCCAGATCGCTGACGGGATGGTCGCTATTCAAAGCGGGCTTGAATCTGGAGAAGCGGTCGTAGTACGCGGCGGCTTTATTCTGAAGTCGCGATTGCTCGCTGGCCTGATGGGAGAAGAGTGAAAATGGTGAACCATGTGATTGAGTGGTCGCTCAACAATCGCTTCGTAGTGATGTTGATGTCGATCGTGATTTTGGGTCTTGGGGCGTTCGCTGCAGCAACGATCCCTTTGGACGCGGTGCCCGATTTGACCAATGTGCAAGTGCAGATATTGACTAATTCGCCCGCACTTGGGCCGGTCGAAGTCGAGCAGTTTATTACTTTCCCGGTCGAAAATGCGATGAGCGGTGTGCCACGCGTCGAAGAGATTCGATCGATCAGCCGTTTCGGCTTGAGTGCCGTCACGGTGGCATTCGAAGAGGGAACTGATATCTATTGGGCTCGCAACTTAGTCAGCGAGCGATTGCTCAAAGCACGGGAAAATATTCCAGCCGGAATGGGGATACCAGAGTTGGGACCGATTGCGACAGGGATGAGCGAGATTTATCAATTCGAAGTTCGGTCTGCGGGTGATTCGCAGCACTCGCTGGATGAACTGCGGACGATTCTAGACTGGCAGATCGCGTTTCAGTTACGCAGCGTTCCAGGGGTCATTGAAGTGAACACTTTTGGAGGTGAGTTGAAGACGTATGAGATTCAATTTGATCCTAGTGCTTTGCAAAATTACGGCGTATCGTTGAGTCAGATCTTTGCGGCCTTGGAGCAAAATAATGGCAATTCGGGCGGCGGCTATATCACCCATGGTGCAGAACAACGGTTGATTCGCGCTGAGGGCCTCGTTAGTTCGCTAGAGGACATTCGCAATATCGTGCTGGATAGCAGAAACGGGACGCCGATTCGTATTGATGATGTGGCGGATGTAAATTTCGCGCCAATGCTTCGACAAGGAGCGGTCACGCGCGACGGAAACCGTGAAGCGGTCATCGGTATGGTTATGATGTTGATGGGAGGCAATTCGCGTCAAGTGGTTCAGGACGTCAAAGCCAAAATCGCTGAGATACAAAAGACGCTACCTAGCGGTGTTATGGTAGACACGTTTTACGATCGAACTGAACTGGTTAATAAAACGATCTTTACCGTTGGCGAGAACATTGGCATAGGAGTGGTTCTGGTCGTCATCATGCTCCTTCTATTGCTAGGTGACGTACGAGCAGGCTTAATTGTGGCGGCTGCCATCCCGCTGTCCGCTATGTTCGCATTGATCGCAATGAAGTACGCAGGCGTATCGGCCAATTTAATGAGTCTAGGCGCGGTCGACTTTGGCGTGATTGTTGACGGCGCGGTCGTTATGATCGAAAACTGCGTGCGTCGCGCTACCAGATATCAACGCGACCACGGCGGCGACCACGTGCCAATCGGTGTCTTTCGTGAGTCCGCCAAAGAGGTGGGCAAGCCGATTTTGTTCGCAGGTCTGATTGTGATCATCGTGTTCATACCGATTCTCAGTCTGCAAGGTATGGAAGGAAAGATGTTTCGTCCGATGGCGTTTACATTCATGACCGCACTTTCAGCAGCATTGGTGCTGGCGGTGACTGTCATGCCCGTGATGGCTTCAATTTTCCTAGCCCGTCGGATTAAAGAGCGCGAGACATTTGCTGTGCGATGGATCAAAACGGCGTACACTCCGATGCTTAATTATGCCATGAAGCAGCCCACCATCATGATCTGTGCTGCGGTAGCAATCTTTGCGCTTAGTGCATTTCTGGCGACGAGGTTTGGGATCGAGTTTGTGCCCAAACTGGATGAAGGCGACATTGCAATTCAAGCCACGCGATTGCCCAGTGCTTCTCTGGAAACATCGATTCAAATGACGCAAGCAATGGAACGCTGTTTATTGGAGTTCCCGCAAGTAGAGTCAGTCATTTCAAAAACTGGACGTCCGGAGATTGCCAATGATCCCATGGGTGTTTATCAAACCGATGTGATTGTACGCATGAAAGATCCGGCGGTATGGCCTAAAGGGACCAACAAGCCGGAATTGATCGAGCTGATGCAAGCTGCTTTAGAGTTGCAAGTGCCGGGTAATGCATTCAGTTTCACTCAGCCCATCGAACTGCGTGTGCAAGAGTTAGTTGCCGGTGTGCGATCGGATGTGGGCTTAAGTCTGTACGGAGATGACTTAGGTGAGCTGAAACGAAAAGGCGATCAAATCGTGCAAGCATTGAACAAGGTTCCGGGGGCGGCTGACGTTCAAGCTCAGCAGATTGCTGGGCTGTCGTATTTTCGTGTCATTGTGCGGCGCGAAAGTCTGGCTCGGTATGGCATCAACACCCGCGAAGTGCTCGATGCGATCGCAACGGTCGGTGGCGTTACAATTGGCCAAGTCTTTGAAGGCCAGCGCCGTTTTCCCATGCAAGTACGGATTATGCCGCAGTGGCGAAAAGACGTCGCTAAGCTGATGGAGTTGAAGATCGATGATCCGCAGGGCCGGCAGATTCCACTTTCGCAGTTAGCCGATATCGTGATCGAAGATGGTCCGGTGGAGATCAGTCGTGATTCGGTTCGGCGACGTTTGTTGGTCCAATGCAACGTTCGCGGTCGTGATTTGGCTGGATTTGTTGCAGAAGCTCAACGCGGCGTCGAACAAGATGTCGCTTTGCCCGCAGGCTACTCACTACGTTGGGGTGGGCAATTTGAAAACTTACAGCAAGCAAGCAAGCGATTATCGATCGCGGTGCCAGTGGCATTGCTGTTGATTTTTTCGCTGTTGTATATGACCTTTAACTCCGTTCGGCTGGCCTTGTTGATTTACTTAAATGTGCCAATTGCGGCGACGGGTGGCATCTTTGCGTTGTGGATTCGCGACATGCCGCTATCGATTTCAGCAGGCGTTGGCTTCATCGCTTTGTTCGGGATCGCGGTGATGAATGGAGTGGTCTTGATTGAGCACATCCGTCATTTACGCTTAGGAGGTGATTCCCAATATCAGGCGGTTATTCACGGAGCGCTTGATCGGTTGAGGCCAGTTATCATGACGGCTTCTTGCGGAGCTTTGGGATTTATTCCGATGGCGATCTCTAGCAGTTCTGGCGCTGAAGTACAGCGACCACTAGCAACAGTGGTGATTGGAGGGTTGATTACATCGACAATGCTCACCTTGTTGGTATTGCCTACGATCTATCGGTGGTTTGAACCTGAAGTGAAGCAAGATGAGTTCATTAATATCGATGATTTTAAACACTAGCTCTTCTTTGCGGCTTTAGCTTTTTTGGGAGGCTCCTTTTCCTCGACATAGCCGCATTCATCCAGCCATTGTTTGAAGTTTTCCATGTTCAGTTTGCCATAGATTGGAACACACCACTGGTTCACTTTCGCGTACTCTTTGCCAGGGTTCACTTTTAGCAATTTCAGCAGTCGACGAATGGTTGCGAGTTCTTTTTTCGTCTGTGCGACCAATCGGATCTCATATCCCATTTTATACTTTAGACCTTCCTTCTCACGGCGATCCTCATTGGGGACACGCATGTATCCGTTTCTTGCGTAGAACTCGACGAGTTGAGCTTTGGCGGATTCCGGACTAACGCTATTGAGAGATGATTTGGAGTTCATTCGCTTGCCGACTCGCTGGACGTGAGTGAAGAAGTTGCGGGCAGTGCGTAATTCTTGCACTTACATATTACTTTCGCAAGATAGCGTTGCTGCTGCGGAAGCATCATTATGCGAACGACGTCGTGTGAGGGAGCATTCCAGTCAATCAGTCATGCTGACTCATTGGTATTTACTATGGAAGCAAGCGTGATTAGCCGAGCAGTGCGCGGTTGTTGTTTGGCTGAGCCGTTTATTGCTGAGCAGTTATTGTCGACCAAAGTTAAGATCTATTGCTGACCAAAGGTCAGGTCGCGCAAGCTGGAATCACCGCTGCCGTCGATGACCGATGCCAGCGAGTCAGCGAGGGTGTAGCCATCGATGCGAGCTTTAGCCGTTGCTAACTGCATCTGAGCATCGACGTACTGTAGATTCGAATCGAAGAACATGCGTCGAGCGATCAGGACTTGCAAGAAATCAGTCACACCTGCCTGATAAGCCTCTTCAGCTAGTTCGAGCGCGGATTTGGCATCAGGAAGAATTGCGTTCTTATATTTCTCGGTGGCGGCTAGAGCCGTGTCGTACTGCCGCGAAAGCTCGGCTAGTCGAGCGGCGATCGCAGCAGTAACACGTTGAGCTTCCCAATGTGCGCGGCACAACTCCGCTCGCGCCGCTTCGATGTTACCTTGGTTCTTATTGAAGACGGGGATGGGGGCTCCGACTTGCACGTTCATCATGCCCGACTCTGTGCCGTTATCGACGCCTGCGCCAAGCTGTATGCTGAGGTTAGGAATCGCTTGCACGCCATGGCGATTGAGCGTTGCTTGTGCTTGGGCAATGCGTGCTTGGGCGGCGGCGTACTCTGGGCTAGAGTTTACAAGCATGTTTGCCATGGCTTGCCAATCCTTTGCTTCTGCAGGCTGGCTTAATTGACCGACCAATTGCGATTGAGGCAATGTGGGAACGCCAGCGAGGATCGTTAGCTCGCGCCAGTAGCCGCTCAGACGTAGCTCTGCTTGTTGAAGCGCCAAGTCGATTTCGCTTTTTTGGATTCTGGCCTGCAGGACATCGATCTGCGAGCCCTCGGCCGCTCCTCTACGCAATTCGGCAAGTTCGAAGCCCTTGTTGGCGACCGCTTGGAATTCAGCAATCAGTTCAATCTGACGCTGGACGGCCAGTGCTTGGAAGAAGGTGACGCGAACGTCGGAGACGACTCGCATCTTTTGCGCTTCAAGTTCTTGCAACTGAGCTCGCAGAGAATGGTTGAGTACGCGGCGGTTCAGTTCTAGTTTACCGCCAGTCACGAACTCTTGTTCTGCAAATACAAGATGCTGGTCAGTGCCTTGGTCGGCCAACTGTTGGCCTTGGTATCCCATCGTTGGGTTTGCGTACAGTCCAACTTGGTTGCGAAACCCTGCTGCCTTTTGAGTGGTCGCGGCCAGTTCTTTAAGTGCCGGATGATGGCTCAGCGCCATCGACTCCAGTTCTTCCAACGAGACTGAGTTCAGCGAGACGGAATTGAGTAGCGGTGCAGGCTGGTCAACCAGCGAAATAGCGGAGGCCGCAATTACCGCGATTGTCGATTCGTGGGGCTCATCGGGCGTAGGCTGATGGTAAGCGGGCGCGTCACTGGATGCATATTGGCTCAGTGGCGAATCCGGCGAATGCTGAATGCAGGCGATGTGGTGCGGTGGAAGTGAAACGCAGCCAGCCAGCGGCACCCCGATTGCCGTATAGACAAACCAGCGAGTCATTTTTGAATGCAACATGGTCTTCGATACAAACCGTTCAAGCGATAAATCCAGCGTCCAACCATCGCTGGAATCGACCTTGGGGAGGGGCGGGCGTGACGGTCATGCGTTAGATTCGGCTTGTGTCGGGCTGTCGCGTTGGAGTTACCGTTGTAATCGTTACATTTGCAAGCGGTCTGAAGGCTGAATCGCCAAGTGCCAAATTGACAGGGCGTTTAGCCAGCTTGGTCTTCTAGGATTTCGCCGAAGCGGACGAATAAATTTCTCCGAGTCATGTTTACCTCAATTTGCAATAGAAATTCTGCTTTAACAGCTCCATCATAGTTCCCCTGGCGGCTGATGCGAGCCTGCGAAACCGATTTTGGAACGCCGATTGCTTACACGGCACGCAACACGGTTTACTACTGCCATTTCGCCTGGAGAAGCTGGGCTTTTCCGACTCGTGACGAAGTGGCGATGAATGAATTTTCGACCTAAAGACGAGTTTTTTCCGTTACTCTTTGATAAGGATTTCGCACGTGGCGAAGCAAATGGTCTTTGACGATGAAGCTAGGCAACCCCTGTTGGCTGGGGTTTCGAAGCTTGCACGAGCAGTACGCAGCACCCTCGGTCCTCGTGGCCGAAATGCCGTTTTGGATAAAGGCTGGGGGTCGCCGAAGATCACCAAGGACGGTGTGACAGTTGCCGAAGAAATCGAATTGGATGATCCGTTCGAAAATCTGGGCGCACAACTGGTCAAGGAGGCCGCTAGCAAGACAAATGATGTGGCGGGCGATGGTACAACCACTGCGACCGTCCTTGCAGAAGCGATCTTCCGCGAAGGTCTTAAGATGATTGCCTCAGGCGCTGATCCGATGGCGCTCTCGCGAGGGATTGCCAAGGGTGTGACTGCCGTTTGCGATCAAATTGATAAGATCGCTATTCCGATCAATGACAAGAACAAAAAAGAGATCAAGCAAGTTGCTACGATTGCGGGCAACAACGATCCTTCGATCGGCGATGTATTGGCCGAAGCGTTCCTCAAGGTTGGCAAAGATGGTGTGATCACAGTCGACGAAGGCCGCGGCAGCGAGACTACTGTCGAAGTCGTTGAGGGGATGCAGTTTGATCGCGGTTATCTGTCGCCGCACTTCGTCACCAATCAAGACGAAGTATCTGTCGAGTTGGATGACTGCCATATTCTGATTTACGAAGAGAAGATTAGCAACAACAAGAAGCTGATCCCGTTGTTGGAGGCCGTTAGCAAGGCGAAGAAGCCTTTGTTGATTATCGCTGAGGACGTGGATGGCGATGCGTTGGCCACTTTGGTGATCAACAAGATGCGCGGCATTTTGAGTGTTGCGGCTGTGAAGGCTCCTGGTTACGGCGACCGACGCAAGGCCATGTTGGGTGATATCGCGATCTTGACCGGTGCAAAGCCAATCTTCAAGGATTTGGGGATTGATCTAGAGAGCGTTAAGCTGAGTGACCTTGGTAAGGCGAAGAAGATCGTCATCACTAGCGAAAATACAACAGTCGTTTCTGGTGCGGGTTCCAAGGCGGAAATCAATGGCCGCGTGGAAGAAATTCGTCGTCAGATCGAAATCACTGACAGTGACTATGACCGCGAGAAACTGCAAGAGCGACTGGCGAAATTGGCTGGTGGTGTCGCGCAGATTCATGTCGGTGCGACCACTGAGACTGAAATGAAAGAGCGTAAGGCGTTGATGGACGATGCGAAGGCTGCGACTCAAGCGGCTTTGGCTGAAGGCATTGTTCCTGGTGGTGGTGTAGCCTTGCTCCGCTGTGAAGATGCGCTGAAGAAGTTGCAGCTTACTGGCGACGAAGCGATGGGTGCCAAGATTGTTCAGAACGTTTTGGACTACCCGCTGCGATCGATTGCCAACAATGCTGGTGTTGATGGTGCTGTGATCGTCAACCGAGTCCGTCAGTTGAAGGACAAGAACGAAGGTTATGATGCGAATTCCGACAAGTATGTCGACATGGTAAAGGCTGGCATCATTGACCCAGCGAAGGTTGTGAAGACCGCTCTGTCGAACGCTGCCAGTATCGCGTCGTTGCTGCTGACCACAGAATCCCTAGTTGCTGATATTCCAAAGGAAGAGGAAGAAGGCGCTGGCGGCCACCATGATCATGGCGACATGGGTGGTATGGGCGGCATGGGAGGAATGGGCGGTATGGGAGGCATGGGCGGCATGGGCGGCATGATGTAACGTGCTGTCTGGTGTCTGCGATAGCTTGGTTGGCTGGCGATTTGCTGGCCGCCGAGTTTTGAAAACTCCCTAGTTTCATTAACAAACAAAACATTTTTAGAATTCAAAAGGTATTAATTATGGCAAAAGTAAATCTTCGTCCGCTTGATGATCGTGTCGTTGTGTCCCCAGTGGACGCTGAAGAAACCACTGCTGGTGGGATTGTTCTGCCCGATTCGGCTCGTGAGAAGCCGCAGCGTGGCAAGGTCGTGGCGGTTGGCCCTGGCAAGATGCTTGACAGCGGAACTCGCGGTCAGTTGAGCGTCTCGATTGGCGATGAAGTCATTTTCGGCAAGTACGGCGGGAGTGAAGTCGAAGTCGATGGCTCCGAATATAAAATTCTGCGTGAGTCGGACATCCTAGCCAAGATTGGCTAGAGTTCGGTCACAAGCTTACTCAACAACAATTTACTCACGCAATTAACAGGTTTATTGAACAATGGCTAAACAATTACTTTTTGATGATCAAGCCCGAGCTCGTATGCTCCGCGGAGTCGAGAAGTTGGCTGATGCGGTTGCTGTAACCATGGGGCCAACGGGTCGCAACGTTATCATCGACAAAAGCTTTGGCGGACCTACGGTCACCAAAGACGGTGTGACGGTCGCGAAGGAGATTGAATTGGAAGACCGCTTTGAGAACATGGGCAGTAAGCTCGTGATCGAAGTGGCCCAAAAGACTAGCGACAACGCTGGTGATGGTACGACGACGGCAACTGTTTTGGCGCGAGCGATCTTCAAAGAAGGTCTTCGCAACATCGTCGCTGGTGCGAACCCAACGGCGATTCGTCGAGGTATCGATGCGGCCGTCAATGCGGCTGTCGAGTATTTGACGTCGATTGCCAAGCCGGTTAGCAGCCGCGAAGAAGTGGCTCAAGTTGGCTCGATCAGTGCGAACAACGATCGCGTCATCGGCGATTTGCTGGCGGAAGCACTTGAGCGAGTTGGCAAAGACGGCGTAATCACTGTCGAAGAAGGCAAGACCACCGATACGGCTGTCGAGTATGTCGATGGAATGCAGTTCGACAAAGGTTATGTGTCCCCGTACTTCATCAACAATCCTGCGGATATGGATTGCGTGATGGAAGACGCGTTGATTCTGATTTACGAAAAGAAGATCAGCAATATTCGCGATATGGTGCCACTGTTAGAAAAGACCGCTCAGAGTGGCAAGCCGCTGTTGATCATTGCTGAAGATGTGGATGCCGAAGCATTGACACTTTTGGTTGTCAACAAACTGCGTGGCACTTTGAATGTCTGTGCTGTGAAGGCACCAGGCTTTGGCGATCGACGCAAGGCGATGTTGGGTGATATCGCGGTTCTCACCGGCGGTACATTTATCAGCGAAGACTTGGGAATCCAGTTGGAGAAGGTTTCGCTGGAGCACCTTGGTCGTGCGAAGAAGCTGACCGTTGACAAGAGCAACACGACGATTGTCGAAGGTGGATCGGATCGTGCAGCGGTTGATCGCCGCGTGGCTCAGATTCGCGCCCAGATTGATCAGACTGACAGCGAATACGACAAAGAGAAGCTGCAAGAGCGATTGGCCAAGCTGGCTGGTGGCGTGGCAATTGTTCGCGTTGGAGCTGAGACCGAAGCGGACATGAAGCAGAAGAAGGCTCGCGTGGAAGATGCATTGCATGCGACACGAGCTGCGGTAGAAGAAGGCATTCTGCCCGGTGGTGGCGTCGCTTTGATTCGTTGCCGTGAGACCGTTTCGAAGCTCGCTGATTCGCTCAAGGGTGATGAACGCGTTGGTGCGAACATTATCCTGGCTGCCTTGGAAGCTCCGCTGCGTCAGATCGCTGACAATGCAGGTATCGATGGTAGTGTGGTGGCGGACGAAGTCTCTCAGAAGCCAATCAACACCGGATACGATGCGAACGCTGGTAAGTACGTTGACATGTTGAAGTCGGGCATTATCGATCCATTGAAGGTTGTACGAACGGCGCTTGCAAATGCCGCAAGTATCTCCGGATTGCTGCTGACGACCGAAGCCTTGGTCACGACTTATGACAAAGACGACAAGAAGAAGCGGCTTGCAGAAGGCGTAGTTGCTTAGTCTCTTTTGAGAAGTGACTTGCGATAACTTTAGTCCTATAGGTCACGATTATTCGACCTATAGGATTTTTTGTTGAGGTGTGTTCGAATCGAGCAAACCTCTGCCCCCTTTTCTTTGACATGAGCGCGACGGGCGATGGATGGCTACTAAACGTTGTTATTACGAAGTACTTGGCGTCGAACGTACCGCTAGCGGTGACGAGATCTCTCGTTCCTATCGGAAGCTGGCAATCAAGTATCACCCGGATTCCAATGCCGGGGATACCGAGGCGATTGGCAAATTTAAAGAATTGGCCGAAGCCTATGAGGTGCTCAGCGATTCGAATAAGCGGGCGCGATATGATCAGTACGGTCACGCTGGCGTGGATGGGCAACCTGGCGGCGGCGGTTTTCGAGACGTCGGCGATATCTTTGAAGCGTTCGGTGATGCATTCGGTGGGACTATCTTCGAAGATTTCTTCGGCGGCGGTCGGTCCGGTAGATCAAGGACACATCGCGGTGCGGATTTGCGATGCGATGTCACTTTAACATTGGAAGAAGCGTACGCGGGCACGAAAAAGACGGTTGCCTTGACGCGTCACGTCGCCTGCGTGGACTGCGAAGGCAGTGGTGCGGCGGCTGGCTCGCAACCTGAAATGTGCCGACGTTGCAATGGACGTGGTCAAGTGGTACAGGCGTCCGGAATACTCCGCGTGCAGACGACTTGTCCCAGTTGCCGAGGTCATGGGCGTGTGATTACAACACCCTGTCGGCGCTGCGATGGTGCAGGCATGGAGCCCAAAGAAGTTCGGTTGGAGGTCACCATTCCGGCTGGCGTGGATGACGGCATGCGCGTCCGTATGCCTGGGGAAGGACAACCCAGTCCCGATGGCGGGCCGGCGGGTGATGCCTATTGCTTTATCTCGCTCAAGCCGCATTCGATCTTCCGTCGTGACGGTTCGGAATTGCTGCTTTCGATGCCGATCACCTTTACACAAGCCGCTCTAGGGCTAACAACAGATGTGCCGACGCTGGACGGATCGCATTCCCTGCAGATTCCAGCCGGGACCCAAAGCGGGACTATCTTCCGAGTGCGCGGCAAAGGCATGCCAGATCCTCATAGCCGCGGCAAAGGGGATCTGTTGGTACAAACCAATATTGAAGTGCCCACCAAGCTGGGCAAACGGCAGAAAGAATTGTTACAAGAGCTGGCGGAAATTGAACATGAAAATGTGACGCCAGATCGAAAAGGTTTCTTGGATCGAATCAAATCGTATTTCCAAACGGAAGCATAATCAGAGAGGTAGCAAATTATGAGTAGTCAATCACCCAACCCCGATCACTCGTTGGAAGAAGCCATCGAGGAAATGGAATCTCAGTTGAATAATCAAGAGCATGACGATCAGGATAGCCAAGTGGACAGTTTCTCCGAACCAGAAACCCCGGAGCAACTGATCGCCGCTTTGGAAAGCCAAATGAGTGAGCATCGCAAACGCGAGTTACAGGCGCAAGCGGAGCTTGAAAATTTCCGCAAGCGGATGATCCGCGACAGCGAACAGCAACTCAAGTATGCGCATCTGCCGGTGCTGCGCGATATGCTGGACGTGGTGGATAATCTGTCGCGAGCTTTAGAGGCTAGTAACAAAGATGCCAACAAGGACGCCGGTCCATTGCTGGAAGGCGTCACGCTGGTACACCAACAGTTGATGAACATCTTTAAGAAGTATAACTGTGTACCCATTGAATCGCTGGGCAAGGAATTTGATCCAAACTTCCATGAAGCGATCTCGCAGGCGCCTAGCGCAGACTACCCTAGTGGGACGGTGATGTACGTGGCCGCAGAGGGCTACAAGATGCATGATCGCGTGGTACGACCCAGCCAGGTAATCGTTTCGACCGGAGCGTGATCAACGCTTCGGATAGGTAATAACCCAGTTCCTTTTCATCTTAGCTTGATTGACTATGCCAACGTATGACTATGAGTGTGATGCTTGCGAACATCGTTTCGAGCTTTATCAGTCCATTACGGCGGAGCCTGAAAAGAAATGCCCGATGTGCAAGAAGAAGAAGCTACGACGCTTGATTGGTACCGGCGCAGCGATCGTCTTCAAAGGCTCCGGATTTTATCAGACCGATTATCGCAGCGATTCGTATCGCAAGTCGGCTGCTGCAGATTCAAATAAAACATCGACTTCCACGGACAGTTCCAAGTCCGAATCAAAAGCGGAACCGGCGAAGTCCTCTACTGAGGCCTCACCCAAGAGTGAGCCTAAAGCGACCAAGCCAAAATCCAAATCGAAAGATTAAGTCGCCGGTTACTAACCTTTGCAAGATATCAACTCCGCATGCTTGAAACTACCATCAAAGACCTACAGATTTCCGAGGTCGTTCGGGTTCATGAACTGAGCAACGGCATGATCCTGCTGATGGAGCGGATGCCACACCTTCGTTCGGCCGCCTTTACGCTAATGCTGCCTGCAGGAACCATTGACGAGCCTGCGGATCGCGCTGGCTTGGCTGCTATTGCAACGGAGATGATGCAGCGTGGAGCTGGTGCGCGGTCTAGTCGGCAGATTATTGAAGATCTCGATTTTCTGGGAGCTGAACGCGATTGCTCGATGTCGCTCCTGTTCAGCACATTTTCATCAGCGATGATCGACAACTATCTTGACGACTGTCTATCGATCTACGCTGACATTGTAAGACGACCGCATTTGGATCCTTCGCAATTGGAAGATGCCCGTGCGGCAGCGATGCAGGAGTTAGCAGCGCTTCAAGACGAACCGATGCAGCGTTGCTTGCTGAAGTTGCGAACGCTGCGTTACGGTGAAACCTACGGTCGCAGCAGCGTGGGTAAACCAGATGGCGTAGCGGCGGTTTCCATCGCGGATGTGCAGGATTACTGTTCAAGTCGCTTGCATGCGACTGGCAGCATCCTTTCCATCGCGGGACATATCGATTTTGAGAAAACGATTGAATGCGTCGAACGGCTGTTTGGCGATTGGACACAAAACCAACGTCGTCCGAGGCATGATATTCCTGCCCACGCGGGGTATGAGCATATCGAGGAGGAGACCAGCCAAACCCAAATCACGTTAGCTTACGATGCCGTGCCGTACGATCATGAGAAGTATTATGAATCGCGGGCGCTGATTAATATCTTGGGCGATGGTATGAGTTCGCGGTTGTTTACCGAAGTGCGCGAGAAGCGTGGGTTGGCCTACAGCGTTTCGGCCTCACCGCAGTCGATTGCAACGCGGTCTTCGGCGTTTATTTATGCTGGTACGACGACAGCTCGAGCCGACGAGACCTTGCAAGTGATCTTAGAAACGGTTGCTGGACTGGCCGACGGTATTTCGGAAGACGAATTGCGACGGCTGAAAAGTCGCGTTAAATCCTCGTTGGTATTTGAACAAGAATCGTGTACCGCGCGCGCTTCGCAGAACGCGGCAGATTGGTTGTACTTGGGACGCATCATCAATCGACGTGAAGTGTTGATGCGGGTGGATGCTTTGACCATTGAGCAACTGAAGGCACACGTGGCGGAGTTTCCGCCGAAGAATCGAAGCTTGGTAACTTTGGGCGAAAAGAAGTTGGAGTCGTTCGATGCAATTTAAAGTTGCCACATTGGATAACGGTTTGCAGATTGTGACCGAAGTGAACCCCGATGCACTTAGCGCTTCGATGGGCTACTTTGTGAAAGTGGGAGCTCGGCATGAGTCCCCCGAGCTAGCCGGCGTCAGTCACTTTCTCGAACACATGCAGTTCAAGGGGACTCCAGCGCGTTCAGCAGAGCAAGTGAATCGCGAGATCGACGAATTGGGGGGGCATTCCAATGCTTACACCAGCGAAGATCACACCGTCTACTATTTGCATGTGATTCCAGAATATCAAGCGCAGGCAGTTGATTTGCTGACTGATATTATGCGTCCGTCGCTGCGTGAAGATGACTTTGAAACGGAAAAGCAAGTGATCATCGAGGAGATCGCCATGTATGACGATCAGCCACCTTATGGCGCGTTTGAACTAGCGATGGAGCAGTTTTACGGGCCACACCCGTTGGCAAATCGAGTTTTAGGAACGTCGGATTCCGTGATGGGATTGACCAGCGATCTAATGCGACGTTTTCATCAGCAGCGTTATGCGGCCAACAACTTGATGTTCGTGGCGACAGGAGCCGTTGACTTCGATGCCTTGGTGGAACAACTCAAACGCTTGACGACCACTTGGCAGCCCTCTGAATTGCCAAGTGTATCGCTGCCTGAGCCTAAAACGGTCGAAACCTTTCGCGAACAGATTGTCCCAGCCGCAAACCAACAGTATGTGATTGGCTTGAAGTCTGGGCCTTCCCGGCATAGTGCGGCCCGTCATGCGATGAAGCTTGCGGCCAGCGCCATTGGCGACGAGAACGGTTCGCGATTGTTCTGGGCCTTGATTGATACGGGCCTTGCCGAAACCGCTTGTCTGTTTACGCAACAATTTGATGATAGCGGCGTGTTGGGGCTATTATTGTGCTGCGCGCCAGAAGACGTGCAGTCCAACTGGGATTTAGCTGTCCAGCAATTGCAGTCGGTACGCACTGCTCCGCTGACGCAGCGCGAGTTCGAATTGGTTCGCAATCGAGTTTGCGCATCGATGATTCTGGCGGCCGAACGGCCCAGCAGTCGTTTGTTTTCGGTCGGCAACAACTGGATGTTTCGGCAGAAGTACGAATCGCTGTCGGAAGTGATCGACAAGTATTCGTCGGTAACGCTCGATCAGTTCAATGCAGCGGCATTAGAAATTGCGGATGGGCCAATGTCGGTGACGTCGGTTGGTCCGGTTTCTGGTTCGCTGGTACTTTAGGCTGAAGATTTTGGCTATGATAATGGGCTGCCGTCTTCGGCGCACTTTTGATGTGCGTTGTACCCACCAACCAAGTTCCATCTCACCAGCCAAATAGAGCCCCATGTTGCGTCTTCCCTGCCGAACTTTGTTAGCGCTTGCTGCGCTAGTATGTCCATTTTCACTTGACGGTTCATTTGCTGAAACCAACGATGGCTTCGAGGTTGCGAAAAACGATTGGCCGTGGTGGCGAGGGCCTGACCGCAATGGAACTGCGGACAGCGAGCAGTCTCCGCCGGTGGAGTTCGGACTAAATAAGAATTTGCTTTGGAAGGCGACGGTTCCAGGGCGCGGTTACGGCTCTCCGACGTTGTTCGGTGATCGGTTGTTTATGCCCAGTTGTGATGAATCAACTGGTCGACAAATGATGCTGTGTTATTCGCGCGACGATGGGAAACTACTGTGGAATACTACAGTGCATGCGTCCGGTGCGCTGCGTAAAAATCCTAAATCGACAGGTGCTTCCAGCACTGCCGCTTGTGATGGTCAACATGTTTACATCAATTTTCCCAATGAGGACTCATTGGTCACCTCGGCCCTGGACCTTGAGGGCAAGCTTGTGTGGCAACGTGTTGTCTCTCACTATGAAGAGCATCAAGGCTATGGCGCTTCTCCAGCGTTATACAAAGATCTGGTGATTGTCACCTCTGATAATAAGGCTGGAGGCGCGATCGTAGCACTCAGTAGAAGTAGCGGCGAGGTGGTATGGAAACGCGATCGACCGCAGAAGCCAAACTATCCTTCGCCCATCGTGTTGCATGCGGCCGGTAAAGATCAAGTCATCTTGGTCGGTTGCGATCAAGTTGTCAGTTATGATCCAATGACGGGTGAGACATTGTGGGAAACGGAGGGAGCTACGACAGAGTGCGTCACATCCACTTTGACCAACGGCAATCTAATCTACACCAGCGGCGGTTACCCAAAGAACCACATGTCAGCAATCAAGGCAGATGGTTCCAAAGAAGTAGTTTGGAAAAATGATTTGCGATTGTATGTACCCTCCATGGTGATTCGCGACGGCTATTTGTATGGAGTCTTGGATGCTGGGATTGCAATGTGCTGGGATGCAGCCACAGGTAAGGAGATGTGGAAGGGGCGAATCGGTGGCACCTTCACTGCCTCAGCGACTCTAGTTGGTGACAAGATTTACATACCAAACGAAGGTGGCGAGTTCTTTGTCTTCCGAGCGCAACCGTCCAAGTTTGAGTTGTTGGCAAAGAATGAAGTTGGAGAAGAAGTGTTAGCCACGCCAACGATTGTGGGTGGTCGCATTTACTATCGCGCCACGGATGCTGCCAAGCGGGAGGCGCGGCAAGAGATTCTGTACTGCTTTGGTAACAAGTAGATGCGAGATCGATCTTCGATATCAGTCCAACGATAACGAACGATCAAACACATATTTCAATGAACAACGACGCACTGCGATTGCTCAATTATTGTGGTGCAACAGCGTCAATCATTGGACGGCAAGTCATCGAGGAATTCGTCTATCGCGAAATGTAGCTGTTCTGGCATCGGCGAATTATGTTCACCTCCGGCGATAGTTACCATCTTTTTGGGGCCTGGGGCAGCCTCATAGAGTTTTATTCCATGCGATATTGGGATCGTTTTATCGGAGTCGCCGTGCGCCAGCAGCAACGGTCCTTGGTAGTCCCGGATCTTTGCTAGTGAATTAAATCGTTGCGTCATGTTCCAGTCGGGAAAAGTCCAAGGGAGAATTTCTTTGGCGACATTGGGCAGCGAAGTAAAGCTACTGACCACGATGAGCCCCCGTGCTCCATCTTTTGACGCAAGATCGATGGCGACAGCGCCACCCAATGATTGCCCCATTAAGACGATACTCGACTCTGGGATATTCCTTCTGGCAGCGAGCCATTGCCTAGCTGCTCGGGCATCGCATAGAAGCCCAAGTTCAGACGGCGTCCCTTTGCTTTTTCCATAACCTCGATAGTCGAGCCCGAAGACTGCTAATCGGTGACGCTCGTTCAGATTCTTTAAGGTAGCTGCGTTCGTAGACACATTGCCCGCGTTCCCGTGAAAGAATAGTGCTACGGCCCTTGGTTCGGGATGATCTAGAAACCACCCACCAACCTGTGTCTTATCGTTGGACAGAAATGACGCCTCTTCAACGACAACCCCGTTTGGATTCCATTCGTCCTGCTGAAATGGAAGCGGGTAATAGATCAGTTTTTGCTCAAGGGGCCTGAGCGGCGAGAGCTTGCCTAGCGGAGCACAACCTGCAACCACGAGTGGTATCAGCGATAGGAGGGACTTTTTCATCGGGGCTGTGAATTTATCAAGAAGTCGGGTAGCAGTGTCGTCGATCGCTCCGCGATCGATACGATAAAGGTTGTTTCGATCGCGGAGCGATCGACGACTATCCAGCGTTCGCAGCCTCATCGTGCAATACTAGAAATCCTGACCGTTCGCCGCAATAGACGTCGGTTTGGGGCGGGAGGCTGCTCAAGAGCCGACTCCAATTCCGTTGATGTCAAATCCCGTTGATCTACGTGTAATGGGAGCCCGATCCGAGAAATGATCTTGACTTGAAACTATTCGTGTTAATAATGTATCCGGATATGCGGATAGATAGCTCAGGTGGTAATAATGATCTCGTGGATGCAGTCACTTTCGGATCTTACAAGGACGCGATTATTGCGGGTCTTGGATCGAGCGGAATTGACGGTCGCCGAGTTGTGTGCGGTCCTGCAAATGCCGCAAAGCACGATTAGCCGCCATTTGAAGATGCTTTCGGACGATGGCTGGTTGCAGTCTCGTCGCGATGGCACTAGCAATTATTATTCGTTGGAAAGGTTGGAGGAGACGCGTGGTCGGTTGTGGGAATTGGTGCGGGAGGAAACTTCCGAAGATGCCGTTTCTTTGCAAGACGACGCTAGGTTAGAGCAAGTGCTGCTGGAGAGATCTGATCGAAGCCAGTCGTTTTTTTCGTCGGCTGCGTCGAAGTGGGATCACTTGCGAGTGGAATTGTTTGGCCAGCGGCTGGATGCTTGGCTTTTGTCAGCATTTATGCCGGCGGATTGGTCGGTAGCGGACTTGGGCTGCGGGACAGGTGCTTTAGTACAAATGCTTGCACCGCAGGTGAAGCAAGTGATTGGGATCGACTCTTCGGCTGAGATGTTGAAAGCAGCAAGGAGTCGCGTTGAGAAGCTAAATAACGTAACGTTAAAACAAGCAGACCTTTATCGGCTGCCTATTGAAGACAAATCTGTGGATGCGGTCATGATGTCAATCGTCTTGCCGTATCTGGAGAAGCCTCACCTTGCCTTTTGCGAAGCTGCTAGAATAGCGAAGGCCTTGGGGCGATTGGTGATTATCGATTTGTTACCCCATGATCGATATGAATATCGTCAAGAGTTGAACCATACCTCGTTTGGGTATTCGACCGCGACTGTTTCAGCGATGCTGAGCGATGCCGGTTGGAGTGTAGAGCGTTGTATGAACTTGCCACCACAGACGGAAGCAAAGGGTCCTAACCTTTTCCTGTGCGTGGCCAAAAAAGTTTAAGCGAAATTGATTTACCCGATTGGTACGCAAATTTACAGCGTGCGGATCTGTTTTCCCTTTTAGGAGTGTTTTATGAGCGCGGTCGCAGCCCCCAAACCTGCAGCATCTACATCAGCGAAGGAAGTTCATTTGCCTTACAAGGTAAAAGCGTTCGATCTTCTTGCTCAAGGCAAACGTGATGAAGCGGCAGAACTTGTTCGATTAGGTCGCAAGGAAATTCAACTTGCCGAAGATGAAATGCCAGGCCTAATGACTTTGCGTGCACGTCATGGCAAAGACAAGCCGTTGGCCGGTGCACGAGTCATGGGGTCATTGCACATGACGACCCAAACTGCCGTTTTGATCGAGACGTTGGTCCACTTAGGTGCTGACGTCCGCTGGGTCAGTTGCAATATTTTCTCTACCCAAGACACCGCAGCGGCGGCAACGGTTGTAGGACCAAACGGAACCTTGGATAACCCGCAAGGTATTCCCGTTTTCGCTTGGAAAGGCGAGACGTTGGAAGAATATTGGTGGTGTACCGAGCAAGCGCTGGTATGGCCAGACGGGGAAGGCCCAGACCTGATCGTCGATGATGGTGGCGATGCAACCATGTTGGTGCACAAAGGCGCTGAGTACGAAAAGGCAGGCAAAGTCCCTGCATTCAATGCAGAGAGCGAACCGCACGAGTGGAGCGTCATTCTCGATCTGCTGCGTAAGTCGATCGTGAATCATCCTGATCGTTACTCCAAGATGGCCGAACGCATTCGCGGCGTTTCAGAAGAAACGACCACGGGCGTCCATCGCTTGTACGAAATGGAACGTCGCGGCGAGCTATCGTTCCCAGCAATCAATGTCAACGACAGCGTCACCAAGAGCAAGTTTGATAACAGCTATGGTTGCCGCCACTCATTGGTGGACGGACTGAACCGAGCGACTGACGTGATGATCGGTGGCAAGGTCGCAGTCGTCTGTGGCTATGGTGAAGTTGGCAAGGGTTCGGCTCAATCGCTGCGTGGCCAAGGTTGCCGCGTCATCGTTACCGAAATCGATCCGATTTGCGCGTTGCAAGCCGTGATGGAAGGTTACGAAGTCAAGACGTTGGAAGACTACTTGGAAACAGCCGACATTTTCATTACCACGACTGGCAACAAAGACGTTATCACTGCGGAGCACATGCACCGCATGAAGGACAAAGCGATCGTTGCAAACATCGGTCACTTTGATAACGAGATCGAGATGGCTGGCCTTGAGAAGATGGAAAAGGCCAACAAGGTCAAGCGAATCAACATCAAGCCGCAATACGACCAGTGGGAATTCGCTGACACCAAACGCAGCGTATTGATTTTGGCGGAAGGTCGCTTGATGAACTTGGGCTGTGCCACTGGTCACCCAAGCTTTGTCATGAGCAGCAGCTTTACCAACCAAACGTTGGCGCAGTTGGAATTGTGGCTGAATCGAGATAACGGCAAGTACGAAAACAAAGTTTATGTATTGCCCAAGCACCTGGACGAAGAAGTCGCTCGTCTGCACTTGGAGAAGTTGGGCGTCAAGCTGACGAAGTTGACCAAGTCGCAAGCTGAGTACTTGAACGTGCCCGTCGAAGGCCCGTACAAGCCAGAGCATTATCGCTACTAAACCGCACTCAACCGTTTCTTGAGACGGATGGGAGCCAAATCAACAAACCGCCAGCGAGAGTTGGCGGTTTTTTTATGCACTCATCCAACGTTGCTTCGTATGATGTTGCCGCACGTGGAATGTTGACTTACTTGGAGAGAGGCTGAGCACGAGCAAACTCAGCGGCGGCTTCTGCTTCTCGTAGCTCTTCTACGACTCGATCAAATTCGATCAGTAAAGCGGCCTGCAGTTCGTCTGAAACAGTCGCTTGTTCGAGCCTTTGCGAAAACACGCGGCGGGGCTCATCGCGTAAAAAACGGATCGCTTCTTCGACGTTCATGTACTCGTCGCGTAGCCGAGCGAGTGGGGTTTCGCGATCCGAGCGCACTTGCAGAATGCTCACATCCGGTCGATCTACCATGGCACGAATCTGTTCGCTGGATGCGGAATCTGGGCCTTTGTTACTCAGTGTCAGTTCCACGAAGCAGCCCAGCGGTTGATCGGGCCATTTGTAGGATGCTAGGTATTGCTCGACCGCATTTGCTTCACAACTCAGCCGCAGCAGTACGCGTTGCTGCGGTATTTCGAGCGACTGTTGTTGGACTATGGAGTTACCTTCGAAGTCGAGCAGTTCTACAATTTTTTGATCGGACGCTTCACTGAAGCTGAGCGGAATCGGCGAACCGCTGTATCGCACGCGGCCTTGTTTGTCAGCGATCTGTGGCTTATGCAAATGTCCTAACGCTACATAGGCAAACGCATCGGGGAAGGCGGAGCTAGGCAACGCTCCCAATCCACCGACATGGATTGAACGTTCGCTGTCACATTGGGTACTGCCCAGAGTAGTTAAATGACCAGTTGCGATCAGCGGTACGGTTTGGCGAGGCAGATTCGAATGATGGTCGGCGAGCCTTCGATAGACCGTACTGATCCCTTGAATCATTTGCGATTGGATCTCTTCGGCCGTTTCTCCTGGCTGGCCTACTCGTACATCGCGATCGCGGAGAAAGGGAACTGCAGCGATTCTAATCTTTACCGGATCGCCTACTTCGATCAAACAATCGGTAATGTTCGGAGGCAGCATGCCGATGACGTGCACGCGATGGGTTTTCAGTAGCGGCGCGACCGACTCCAGTTGTTTTGCAGAATCATGATTGCCGCCGATGATCACCACGTCACAACTGCAACAAGCATGTAACTGCGATAAGAAACGATACAAGATGGTGCTGGAGTTGTGTGGTGGATTTGCTGAATCAAAGATATCGCCAGCAATAACCAGCACGTCCACCGAATGATTTTCGATTTGCTGTGCAAGCCAGCTCAAAAACGCGATATGTTCGTCCTCACGAGAGCGATCGCAGAGGCATTTGCCTAAGTGCCAATCCGCTGTATGCAAAACGCGAACGCGGGAATGGAGAGTTTCGGTGCTTTGATTGCTTGTCATAACATTGGGAAAGGACTGCGGATTGAGCCTGCGACGCTCGTAACCCAATTCATGCAGATTCAGCAGCAGAGCCATCGTAGGGAGACAATTTTACGCAAAATGGGCAGCTCAAACAGCCATTTCCTATTGGAGAAGGCCTTATTTTTAGTGGTGGGATGAGCGGCGGAAAAATCTCACTACAATACCAAAGCAATCGGTGTTTGCAGGTAAGTACTCCGTCGGAACCAACAGGGGCAACTGGATGAAGCCACTTTACGCTATCGCATGTTTGATGGTCTGTGCCAATGAGGTACTGGCAATGGAGGATGGAGCATCGTTAAGAATCTCAACTCGAAGAGCTGAAGATCAGGTTGAGATAAGTTCGACTGCGGCTCAAACAGAGATAACATTCCGAAGTCCGACTGGAATCAATGGTGCGACGGTGCAACGACTGGGTGAACGCTGGCCAGATAAGCTATTGGTCCGACTGCGATTGAAGGGCTTGGAGAATCTAGCCGTTACTAATGGCAAGCAGAAGTTGCGAGCCTCGATTTCAAGTCAGTCGGCCGAGGTTCGTTTATGGCTGGATGGGAAGGAAGATCTCTTGCTGGATGCCGAAAATCCGTATTGGATGTCCGTCCGTGTGTTGGATCGAGAGGGCAAAGCGACGACATCGATACCGTTGCAAGAGGGGGCTATTGAGTTCTATCTTCCGCGCAAGTTCTTCGAGGACAATCCAGAGGCGATTGCATTGGAGTGGATTGACTTTTATCGCTGAAGCGGTTGGACGCCGTCGTCGTCGGACTAATGGTTAGGCGGAAGATTCCGTGGACCTAGTGCTGGCAACTTCTGCGTACGCCAAGAGGTGGCTGGTAAACGAAAAAGGCCCCGACCGTTGCCAGTCAGAGCCTAATTGTCTCGTCAGGTTGTCTGTATTCGGTTCTACTCGCGTGGGCGAATAGCTCCAGTCAAACCGCTGTAATCCACCCGATCGTCACCGTGCCACAGTGGTTGGCCCAGCTCGACTCGACGGCGCAAGACGTCGATCTTCTCGGGCGACCCAGCCGGTGCATCGGTCGGAAGGAATGAATCATCCGCGTTGGGGATGAAGTCTTCGTCGTGACCGTATTTAAGGATCGCTTCGAAAACATTCTTACAAACATTCGCCATCAAGTAAAACTCCTAAGTGAAATGAATTTAGTGTCACTAAAGTGACGTTAGGTGGTGTCAAGCGGTTCACATAAGCAGGACGGGAACGTCGGAGGAACTTGGCTGAACACAAATTGTATTGGTTGGTTTTCAGGCACTTCGCGACGCGCTAACTGGGTATCGCGAAACTGAATTCGATGGATTATTAGCGCCGCAACCCCAATGTCAAGAAAATTTCGTGAGCTTTACCAGCTATCCTGCAACTTAGGGACTCCGGAATTTCCCTAGGCAATTGCTGCCGCTGGGTCGGAATGTGAGGGGGCTGCACAAACTATTTTCCCGTGCCAAATTGAAGGCTGACGGGAGTTCGGGTATGCATTCATTGCGAATGCGACTCCACTGTGCTTAGGGTCCATGTTAAGGGCGATCACTTGTACTTTAGGGGCGTGGATAGATTGTCGCGGGAGGTTTGAAGGCGATGGATTTCAACACAAGTTGGCGATCCCATGGAGTTCGGTCTCGCGCACAAAAGCCTATGTCAAAGCCTGCCGGCAGGCTCCAAAATAATTGGAAAATATCTTGGGTTGAATTCTCAGGTGGACTCGACAGATGGACACTTTTGCAAACTTTGATACCGCCCTGTCGCGATGCTGGAGGATAAGCTTGTTGTTGCCAGTTGTGGTTTGATTGTTTTCAAGCTCAGGGCAATTCCGCTGTGCGGGACTGATGTCCGCTTCACACCTTGGTCCGCTCAACCACATACCCACTAGCGTTCCATACCACGCGATGCAAAACTGGTCGATCTTCGTTCCATCCTTTTTTGCAGGCAGGTGCGGCATGTGGCATCAGACCGAGATCCGTTTAAAGCCCCGTCGACGCGGTTACCACCTGGTAACCAGTGAGATCGAAGCGGCTTGTCCGGAATTGCGCCAGATCGAAGTTGGATTGTTGCATCTGTTTCTGATGCATACGTCCGCTGGGTTGGGGATCAATGAGAACGCGGATCCTGACGTCCGAACAGATTTAGAGCCGATGATGAACCGCATCGTGCCCGAGGGTCAGCCGATCGAGCATACGTTGGAGGGCGACGATGACATGCCAGCTCATGTAAAGAGTTTGCTCGTAGGTTGTCAGCTTACCATTCCTGTTCACAACGGTCGTCTGCGACTGGGCACTTGGCAAGGGATCTATCTGTGTGAGTTTCGCAATCAGGGCGGGGCTCGTTCGGTTGTGGTTACATTGCAGGGTAAGGCAATCGGCGAATGAAATAGCCAGGTTGTGGACCGCGATCACTTGACCGGAATTGCTGCTACCGTGTAGGCTGTTCATCTTGGGTACTGCTGCTTCTCTCGATGGATCCTTGGAACTTGAATTTTGGCACTTGCGACGGCCGCTCGCGATCGCCTTAAGATGATTCTCAGTTGCCATGACGACCTTCGAAGTTGAATGTTCAACGAGCAGTTGGTGGTTAGAAAACTTTTTGCTTCGGAGTTAAAGACGTGACGATTACTCGTGTTGGAACAAACAATAACTATGCATCGGGTTGGGATTTGGCATTTGGAAAAGGCAAATCCAAGAAAGCGTCGAACTCGACGGTAAAGACGCCAGCTAAGCCCAGTAAGGCGGCTGCGAAATCGACAGCCAAGCCGATGCCAAAAGCGACCGCGAGCAAAGCTGCTCCTCGCAATCCTGCTGCGACAAAGGCCGTTGCCGTGAAACCAGCGGCTAGTAAAGCCAAGGCGAAGCCAGCGGCGAAGGCGAAGACCAGCAACAAAAAAGCTCGCTAGTTCTTTCTTGTCGGCGACGAACGCTTGATAGAGCCGAACGATTTGGTACGATGGTCTGTTCCAGGCCGTCGTACCTGCCGCGAGGTCCGCGACGGACGAAGGCGAGCCATCTTGAGAGTCATTTTTGACTCTAGAGCCACTGCAACCTCTCTTTTGCGGCAGGTTAAATCAGTTTTTGAATTCAGGCAAATTAGCCATTGAGCCATAGCTCACGGTTTCCGAGAGAACCGACGCTATCGCGTTTCGGATAATGCGCGATGTGAATATCTGACTTGCTCTCTCTTTTGCGGGACTCTGGTGGCAAATTCTGTGAGTCTGAGGCATAATAGCAGTCTAGCTAAATTTGCTAGCCCCGCCTGCTATGCCTGCTTCCCACCTTCGCCCTCTCGCACTGGTCCATCATGATGGATGCTCTATATCGCGGCTTGTCCCATCGAGCGATTACCCTATTGCGATTTTGTCGCCTAGCATCCCTTAAATCTAGTAGCGCGACTTACAGCGGCGCGCTGCTGCTGGCTGGCTGTTGTTTATGGAACACCGAGCTTGGCATGGCCCAAGAGACGCAAGAGTATCAGCGCACCGTTGACTTTCTCACCAAGCATTGTCACGAGTGCCATTCTGGCGACCAGCCTGAAGGCAGTTTCGCTGCCTCCAGCCTCACTACAGACTTTGATCATCCAGCCAATCGCAAGGACTGGATGAACGTCCTGCAACAAATTCAAACCGGCACCATGCCGCCGGTCGATCAACCGCGACCGCTGCCGGAGGACGCCAAGTTCGCCGCTGATTGGATTGCAGATCAAGCTGCGGCGGCAATGAAGCGTCAATATGCCGAGCAAGGACGAGTTGTTTTGCGGCGGCTCAGTCGTCCTGAGTTTGAAAACACAGTGCGAGATCTATTGGGAGTCGAAGTCGATCTAGGTGACCTGTTGCCGATGGAGTCCACGCCCGAGGGCTTCGATAACAGTGCCGAAGCTCTTCACGTTTCATCCTACCTGATGGAAAGCTATCTGGCCGCTGCGGACCGCGTGCTGGATGCAGCGATTGCCAGTGGCCCGAAACCGTGGGTGATTAATAAGCGGTTCGATATCAAAGATGAATCGTCGGTCAAACGCACCGGCAGCGTCTATCGTCACGAAGATGATGGCGTAGCGATCTTTAGCTCTTGGGTTTCTGCGAACATTCAAGTCACGATGTGGAACTTTCAAACGCGTTTTCGCGGAAAACATCGGTTTCGCATTTCGGCTTATGGCTATCAAACGGATAAGCCTGTGACGTTCCACGTTATGGCAGGTCCAATGAATTCAGCCGCCCAACAGTACTTGATCGGCTATTACTCTGTGCCACCGGGCAAGCCGTCGGTGATTGAGTTCACCGAAGCGATGGAGGCTGGGTTGACGATTCGAATTATTGCTGATGGGTTAGGGGCGATTCCGCCGCAGGTAGAAAAGATCGGAGCAGAAAACTATACCGGCCCAGGCTTAATGGTGCAGTGGGTCGATATAGAAGGGCCCCTCATGGATGCGTGGCCACCGCGCAGTCATCGTCAGATCTTTGGCGACTTGCCACAAGTGTCCGTGACGGGCACTGAGGATTCCAAGCGATTTGAAGTCGTTTCGTCTAATCCGTCCGAAGATGCGCTTCGCATTCTTTTGCAGTTCGCTCGCCGAGCCTTCCGCCGCGAAGTGTCATCTGAGGATGTTGAACCTTTCCTGAAACGCGCTAACGCACAATTGGAACAAGGGAAATCCTTTGAACAAGCCATCCGAGTGGCACTCAAGGGGATACTACTGGCACCTGACTTTCTTTTCCTGCGTGAAGCGCCCGGGCGATTGGATGACTTTGCATTAGCTAGCCGATTGTCCTATTTCCTGTGGAGCAGTATGCCTGACGAGGAGCTCATGTCGCTGGCGGAGCGAGGCGAGTTGAATCAGCCTGAACAGTTGCGTCAGCAGGTCGAACGCATGTTAAAAGATCCGAAAGCGGAAGCATTGACAACGAACTTTGTGACCCAATGGCTTGGCCTGCGAGCGATCGACGCCACTGCGCCCGATGGTCTGCTGTACCCTGAGTATGATGATGTGCTTAAGGATTCTATGTTAAAAGAGGTCCAGTACTTCTTCCAAGAAGTGTTAACGCACAATCTGAGTTTGACGCATTTTGCAGCTTCGGACTTTAGTATGCTGAACGGTCGCTTGGCTAAGCATTATGGAATCGAGGGCGTACCTGATGGGCTCGATTTTCATAAAGTTACCTTGCCTGCCGACAGCCATCGTGGTGGCCTGATGACCATGGGCGCGATCTTAAAGATCACTGCCAATGGCACAACCACTTCACCAATCGTGCGCGGAGCCTGGGTTTTGGATCGCATCTTGGGTTCGCCTCCGCCAAAACCGACGGTGGATGTCGAAGCAGTCGAACCGGACATTCGTGGAGCGACAACGATCCGCCAGCAGTTAGCTTTGCATCGCGACCACGTGCAGTGCGCAAGCTGCCATGCGCTGATTGATCCACCGGGCTTTGCCTTGGAAAACTTTGATGTCATCGGAGGTTGGCGAGAATACTATCGCAGTATTGGTGAAGGCCAGCCGGCAGTGGTAAACGGCAATACAATGCGATATCGCAACGGACCGAAGATTGAAGCCGCTTATCAGTTGAGCGACGGACGCACTTTCGAAAATATTGATCAGTACAAACAGTTGTTGCTGGCAGATAAAGACCAACTCGCCCGGGCTTTGGCCGGCAAGCTTTTAAGCTATGCTACCGGCGGAGCTCCGACATTGGCGGATCGTGAGAGTATACAGCAGATGGTCGATAACGTACGCGATCAAGACTACGGTTTTCGTTCGCTGGTTCATGAAGTTGTTCAAAGCGATGTCTTTCAATCAAAGTAAATTGGATTTAAGGTGGAGCAAATGATTCATATAGAACGCCGACGATTTCTGCGAGCTTCGGGAGTGGCATTAGCGCTGCCGTGTCTGGAAGCGCTCCGGCCAGTCCGCGCCGCTGGAAGTAGTGCCGAGCCTGCGCGACGGATGTTGTGCATATGTGCTCCGTTGGGTTTGCTGCCAGCCAACTTCTTTCCAGAAAAGGCGGGCAAGGATTTTGAGCTTACGCCGTACCTCGATTTGTTGCGTGATTTTCGATCGGATTTAACCGTCATTTCCGGACTGTCACACGCTGGAACTAACCCCGGGTTCGCTCACCAAGCCACCGCAAGTTTCTTGACAGGTGCGCCAGGAGCTGGCAAACCAGGCTTTCAGAACTCCGTATCACTGGATCAATTCGCAGCGGAATACATCGGCGCAAAAACACGGTTTTCCAGCCTAGTATTATCAGGCGAGGGCCTAGGATTGTCTTGGACCCGTACTGGAGCGATCGTGCCTGCAGCGAACTCGCCGTCGAAAGTCTTCTCACAAATGTTTTTGGATGGAACACCCAGCGAGATTCGCGCTCAGTTACAGCGCTTAGAAGATGGCAAGAGTATCTTGGACGACATTCGCGAGCAGACCTCTGGGCTGAATGCAAAACTTGGTTTCGATGATCGCGGGAAATTGGACGAGTATCTGTCAAGCGTGCGATCCCTGGAAACAAGACTACAACGTGAGGAAGGATGGCTGAATACGCCCAAGCCAAAAGTCAACGTCGCTCCGCCTTCGGACATCGCAAATGCCGCTGATCTTATTGGACGCACGCGTTTGTTGTTCGATCTGGCACACCTTGCATTTGAGACCGATTCAACGCGATTGATTACCATTATGCTCGCCGGTTCAACTTATGCGCCGCCTATTGAAGGAGTTTCATTGGGGCATCACGATTTGTCGCATCATGGGAAAGACCCAGGCAAGCTCGCTCAACTGCAGATCGTGGAACAAGAAGCGATGAAGACCTTGCGTGACTTGCTGACCAAGCTTAAGTCGACCGCTGAGGGCGAAGCTACGTTGCTTGACCGAACCACAGTCTTCTTTGGGAGCAACCTGGGCGATGCCAGCAGCCATTCGGTCAAAAACCTTCCGGTATTATTATGTGGCGGTGGCTTCCGACATGGCCAACACCTTGCGTTTGATCCTGATGCGTCTGTTCCGCTGTGCAATCTATACGTCAATATGTTGCAGCGGTTGGGCATTGAAACCGATCGATTCGGCACAAGCTCCGGTACACTCACAGGAATTGAGTTGTTGTAATCACCAGGAAGATGACGCGCTCGCATTCACAGTCCACACCATCTAATTTCATGTCGTCTAACAGGAATCACTTGAGTATGCCTCGCAACATTCATTTTTTTCATTGCCCGTCGGTCGCTAGGTATTTGCATACGCGGCGAACCGTCGTCCGTTGTATGCTCCAGCTTGTTGGATTCCTGGCCGCAGTTGGGCTCGGAAGTGCCATTGGTCTGGCCGAGCAGTTTGTGCTGTTTGATGTGACCTTTGACTACACCAAAGAAGACGCGGACAACTCCAAGCCCAGTAAGTCGCACTACTACATCAAGGATAAAGCGATCACCAGTAAGTGGCCCAAAGATTGGACTTCACCGATCGATTATCGAAATGGTACTGTGCATGTACGGCTTGAAGTGCTAGAAAAACCTGCTGGCGGTGAACCGACAACTTGGAGCGTTTGTTACATTCCTAATAAAGGCCAAAAGAATGGCTACGGTTGCTTGGGGACTGACGTGTATCGCGAAAAAGGTATCTATGAGAAAGATATATCGATGCGATCGTTCTGGGAGCATGATTCGATCATATGGAGTGAAGGGATCAAGCAAATGGACTTAGTCATGAAGGACAACAGCGGCGGATCGGGGCATGCTCACAAGCGAGCAGATGCCGAGAAATTCTTTCCAACCAAGGTACGCATGACGTTGATCCAAGTTTCAGCCGGCGACAAGTACGATCCGAGCGTGTTGGAAGTTAAGCCGTAAGAACGAACGGTTTGACCACAATCATTTTCATTTGAGAACCTATCGAAAAGCCGCTTCGCAGATGAGACGTCGGAGTGCCCACGATGAAAGTATGTTATGCCTAAGCTAGCTGTATTCCCGAAGGCCTTCATGCAAGCGCTTTGCAAAGATGGCTCGATGACGGTTTCCCAATGGATTCAATTGGCCGGACAATTGGATGTCCAGGGGATCGAATGGTATGCCGGCTTTCTTGAAATGGCAGACCAAAGGAACTGGCCTCGGTTTCGACGCGAAGTGGAAGACACGGGTAAAGTCATCCCGATGATGTGCTGCTCGCCCGATTTTACGCATCCGGACGCTGCCTTCCGGGCCAAAGAGATCGCCAAACAAAAGCAGTGGATCGAGATGACAGCTCAGTTGGGCGGTTCGTATTGTCGAGTGCTCTCTGGACAACGTAGACCTGAGTTGTCGATTGACGAAGGTGTCAAACTAGCGGCGGATGCGATCCTTGAATGCTTGCCCTATGCAGCATCGATGAACATCACGTTAATCCTCGAGAACCATTACAAAGATGACTTTTGGGAGTATCCTGAGTTCGCTCAAAAGATGGAGGTCTTCTGTAAACTGGTCAATAGCATAGACCACCCGAACTTTGGCGTGAATTATGATCCCAGCAATACGTACTTGGCCGGTGAAGATCCTGTCGAACTGTTGAAACGTGTTTCGTATCGCGTGGTGACGATGCATGCGAGCGACCGATACTTGAAAGAGGGTACGCTCGAGGATTTGCGACGCGAAGAAGGCGGTGCAACCGGTTATGCCAAACGGCTCAGCCATGGCGAAATCGGTAAAGGGTTAAACGACTATGATGCAATCTTTACGGAGCTAGTACGTGTTAAATTCGATAGTTGGATTAGTATCGAAGACGGCGTAGACGGCATGGAGCAACTGGAACGCAGCGTCGGATTTTTGAAACGCAAGATTGCTGAGTATTGGCCACAGCCATACTCGTGAAGGTCGCCCTTCACGGTATGCTGTCGCATTTCACAAGTCGAATCTAGAACGACATCGATTCAACGCGATCGATCGAGTAATCTTGACCATCAATCTGAACGCGATCGGCCATGATGATGCGATGGCCATGCGTCTGAATGGGCACACCTTGTACGACCACTTTCGTATTCGCTGAGATCTTTCCTTTATAAGTCTTAATTGGTCCCAGATCAACCAACTGCTTGCCTTCACCCGATTCTAGGACCGCGATATAGTGCGGGACCGAACGAATCTCCGTCTCCTGAATATCGATTACTTGACCGCGCAAAGTGTTGCCACTACCGCGTTGGATTTGAATCCTCTGCCCACCATCCAACTGGACTGAATCGGCAACCAATAAACGCTTCTCGCCAACTTCTTCCAGCCAGCCTGTGGCAGTCAGCCGCTGACCAACAGCCACTCGCGCCTCACGCAAATCTTGCACGGGCCCCAAGTCGATGATACCGGGATTATTCTGATCGGTGGTAACTTGCACAATCAAATGGTCGGAGCCACCGACTTTCGAATTCTTCGTAGCTTCAATCGTGCCCTGGACGGTATAACGCTTCGATTCCGCGGGGCCAGTGTAACGGTCATCTTGATCGTCAGCAGCCCCCGAGAAATCTAAGCGATCGTATTCGTCGTAGTTGCCGTCGCTGTTGGAGTCACGGAAACGAGCATACGAGTCGTAAACGCCATCACCGTCGGAGTCAAAATAGCGAATAGCTGCGCCATACCCAGTGTCGGTAGTAGAACTGTAGTAGGTGGGAGCTAACGAGTAGTAATCGTAAAACCACTGTGCATTGGGGGAATTGTCGCGGAAACCGTAGTTGGTTTGAGCTTGTGTTTGCACGCGAGGCGGGGCAACCGCGTCCGCCGCCCGATCCAGCGCGCCGGCGGCTGCAGCGCGAATGCCGTTACGGTCCAGCCAAGGCGTAATCTGTTGCCAAGATTGTTCATTGTAATAGTCACCACGATTGACCTGCCGCTGGAGTTGCCTGGTGTTCCTCTCGGCGCGACGCTCAAGCGATCGTTCGGTTTGAGCCAAACAGAAGCTGCTTCCCAGCAAGGAACTTAACGCGATGCTAGTATAGCTTAGTATTCGAAAATGCATTTTCATAGTAGTGGGACTCCAACGGTCTCGGTACACGGGTAAACAATGTGAGTGCATGATTTATGCTATCATGCCAATTCGTTGAGTAAGCAATGGCAATGCCAACGTCACGAAGGCTGCGCATTTGGAAGAAGATTTCAATATGGAACTTGATCAGCTACGTTATTTTCTGAAAGTCGCAGAAACGGAGAACTTCACGAAGGCCGCTGAAGAACTCTGTGTATCTCAGCCCGCGCTCAGTCGCTCCATACAAAAGCTGGAAGAGGAATTAGGGCAGCCCGTCTTTGAACGAAAAAGTCGAAAGTTAGAGCTTACCGATACCGGACTGTTGTTTCAGTCACGTGCCAGGCAAATCATTTCGATCATTGAAGACACCAAAGCAGAAGTGTCAGACGATGGAAAAAGTGGCACCATCCGTGTAGGAGCAATCCCTACCATTGCTCCTTATTTTCTGCCATCGTTGTTGCAGTCCTTCAGCCACGCGTACCCGAAGGCGAATGTGGTTGTTCAGGAAGACACCACCGACAACTTGTTAAAACGTTGCTCGCACGGCGAACTGGATGTTGGGATCGTGGCGTTGCCTATCATGGCCAAGTACTTGGAATTAGAGATGCTTTTTGAAGAAGAGTTACTGCTGGTGCTGCCCCCAACGCACCCGTTAGTCGCCAAGCCAAAGATCTCGCTGCGGGATATTGAGTCGTTGCCTTTCGTATTGTTAGATGAGGCTCATTGTTTGACCGATAACATCGTGTCGTTTTGTCGTCAGAAGTCCTTTCAGCCCGTATCTGTTGAGCGGACTAGTCAATTGGCTACGGTTCAAGAATTAGTCGCTTTGTCACACGGCATATCCATGGTGCCGGCGATGGCGCAGCGGATAGACTTGACTGACCGCCGCGTCTATCGGTCTCTCTCTGGCAGAAAACCAACGCGCAAGATCGCTTTAGCTACGAATCCTTATCGGTTCCAAAGCAAGTTATTGAATGCATTTATTGCCCATTGTCGTTCACTTGCCGCGACGCAGCCAAGCTGTGAATTTCGATAGTCTTCGATCGCTCCGCGATCGAAACCGTTTTTCCGTCGTCGATTGCTCCGCGATCGAAACGGCCTAGATCGTATAGTTTGCGGAGCAAACGACGACTATCACGCCACGTATATAAATCACAGCCTAAGCGCGAAAATGAGCTCGGCTTTATTCATTCCACTGCGGCCTGCAATATTGTGTTGGGCAGCTAGGTTACGCAGTTCTGCTACGGTGCGTTCCTCAAGTGCGGTGTTGGGATTACCGGTTCCTTGGGTCGTCTTGTTGGGCGTGCGACCTTCCTGTCGCCGTTGCTTGTTCACTGTGCGTGCAGCAAGCTCTTCTGCCTTATCCTCAGAACTACCGCGATCAAGCTGACTCTCCTTAATATGTTCATACTTGCGCTGGTCCTTACTAGTCCAACTTGGCACGATCAATTACCTCAACCATATGGCATCTAAATTGGAGTGCGTCCACCGGTAGCACCGAACACTTCTGCTGTGACATAGCTTGCTTCTGGAGAAGCCAGCCAGACGTACAACGGAGCGAGTTCCGCAGGTTGGGCTGGTCGTTCGAACAACGTATTCTCACCAAAGTGCTGCGCTTTCTCAAGCTCGACGGTGCTTGGAATCAGCGGAGTCCATACCGGGCCCGGCGCGACCGCATTGACTCGCACCCCGTGATTGATCGCCAGTTGTGCCAGGCCCTTGGTCATGCTGATTAAAGCGGACTTGCTGGCTGCATAGGGCAACAGTTCAGGCGATGGCGTATAACCTTGAATCGATACAGTATTGATGATACTGCCTCCCGGTGACATCTTCGGTATCGCTTCGCGGCAGATCCAAAAGGTGGCGTAGACATTGGTTTTAAACACTCGATCAAAAGCTTCTGTCGAAACGTCTTCAATCGATTCTCGGGTTTGTTGATAGGCTGCGTTGTTGACGACAATGTCAAGTCGCTTAAAGGTGTCCAGGGCCTTGCCTACCAACGACTTGCAGAATTCCTCATCACACAAATCGCCCCCCACGGTGAGTGCTTTTACGCCAGCTTCCTCTACAAGTTTGGCCGATTGTCGCGCATCTTCTTCCGATTGGTAGTAGTTGATCACGACGTTAGCGCCCTCTCGAGCGTAAGCGATCGCGATTGCACGACCAATACCACTATCTCCCCCTGTGATTAGAGCAGTCAGCCCCTGAAGTTTACCGGAGCCCTTGTACGATTTTTCTCCGTGGTCCGGTTTCGGATTCATTTCAGCGGTATCGCCGGGCAGATCAATCGCCTTCTGTTTTTTAAAAGGTGGTTTCGCGTAAGCTTCGCGGGGGTCGACCAGTTCGATAGTTTGCATACGTGCGTTCCTTTGTCCTTGATGGGTTCAAACATACCAGTTGAAGCGTGCTAACATATACGCAAAAGCGATGCCCAATTGAGCCGCGAGCATGTCGCTCGCACGACTATGCAGGAAACCATATGCCGAGCCGCGAGCACTAATACATCCGCTATGAACTACCATTTATTGTCAAATCGCTTTTTGACTTGATCAACGACTTGCGATCGGCTGTCAACGGCGTGAAGCCCTTCGTTGCTTTCAATTTCGTAGATTGTGTGAGAGAGTTCGGAGTCTTTGATTACGCCTTCAAACCATTTGGAGTAATCGTGACGTCGCAAATGGAACAGCCAAGTTTCTTCATCTAATCCTTCTGCTAGTTCCATAAATCTTTTGAGGTTTGTAGCCGCCAAATTCAATTTGCACTGCGCGCCTCGGAAAACGAATTGCAGTTCGCGGTCCATCTCTCCTTCAAGCAGGCTGTGTCGATGACGCCTGCCATCCATTTCGGGTTTAAGTCGGGAGAACCACAATGCGTTCGTATTGGAGCGTTGCCATGCAATCGCGTGGTGCTCGTTCTGGTCATGTAGATCGGCGAGCTTCGGCAAGCCCACTCCAACTCGATCGCAGTACGCTTGAAGATCCGCTTGAGGAGTATCAGAGATAGATATCACCCAGTCCATGCTTTCGAGGACTGACTTGGAAACGCGGTCATCGAAGGCCGTAATGAACATGATCGACTTTAAGTCGGCTGGGTTCCACTGATTAGCGGGTTGCCAATCTGCTGGAGCGGCATAATGTGCTTCGTCGACAATGATCCAGTGAGGGCGAGCAGTGCGACTGCGGAGTTCACCCAAGGCTCGCAAAAGCCGATTGAAGTACTCGGGCCGATCTTTCTTATCCAACGCGAATGAACTCACAATGCAATGTTGGCCTGGTTTCTCAAGAAAGTTGATAACCTCGTCTACCGTGGGGGCCCGTTCTGCAGATCCCAGGGTAACGGCGCGGGCGATCCCTTGATAATCACCTTCAGGATCCAAGATGCAGCTTTGTGCACCACGTTCACTGAGTTGTTCCAGGAACTGTGTCGCAAACTTGCTCTTGCCTCCGCCCGGTCCCCCGGTCACCAACATGCTTTGTCCTGTCATAGGGACACACAATGGATGCTCATCCAACATGACTCCAAAGGGTACTGCATAACGCATTGGGTTAGCTATCGACTTGAGATCGTCGTTGAGCAGCATTTCGCAGAGCTCTTCTACGCCCTCGCCGCGGGCTCCTTTAGTCACATAATCACAGATTCTTTTCACAGGCTCAAGAGCGTTGGCTACCGCCACGGAAAAGCCCGTCATGCGCATCATGGCTTCGTCGTTTTCAGCATCGCCGACGCTGACGGTGTTCAACGGTGAAATCTGCAATTCCTTTAAAGCCGCTTTCAATCCCAGTGCTTTATTGCATCCGCTGGGCAACAGCATCACCGCATCCTTGTTAAATATGATTTGAAGATCGATTGCCAGTTCGCTGATCACATCCAAAGCGATCGCTTCATAGGGACGCCACGTTGCGACAATAACCCGCCCAGACTCCAAACGATCTACGCCGCGAGCCCGCATGCGAGCAAGCAGTTCAGGCGGCGGCGGCTCGGCGAGCAGTTCTTCGCTTCCCGTCTCCGGGCAATATAAAAGCACGCCATTTTCCGCAACGACACTTTCAAACAAGCTGATATCAGGAAACAAATCGAGCAGCGGTTCCAGGCGGCGTCCAGATACCAAGACTAATTTTCGACCTGAATCACGCACTCTGCGGAGTGCATCAATCGTGCTGGGTGTTACCATACCATGTTCGGCGAGCGTTCCGTCAAAGTCGGCTGCTAGTACGTGGAATTGCATAGAATGTGGCCTGTTGGAGAAACAATCTCAAAATCTGCTTGCGAGTCAATCATCTGTGGCAGAAGCCAACTTCCGACCAACGAACATCGGGCGTTTACGTGAAGCAATATGCGGTAGACGCAAATAACATGCCTTCGAAACCATGTCTGTTGGCATCCCCTTTGCATCGCCTTTTGACAGTGAGCTCGAGTCGGGCGGCGGTAATTTGTTGCAAAGAATTGGAAGTGTAACAGCGGGAAAGAGTTCGGGCGTTTCCCTCGCTTACGCATCGGGTTGTGCGCGATCAGGCCTTTTTGAACTAGTTAGCGCCGGCAACTTGAGAAACGATGCACCTTTAGAAACAGAGCCTTGTATGAACTTGAATAGCAAAAGGATGGAGATATGAAAGCGATCACTTACCGAGAATATGGCGACGCTTCTGTTCTCCGCTGGGGCGAAGTTGATGCTCCAAAAGCGTCAGAGAGTCAGGTACACATTGACGTGAAGGCTTGCAGTGTCAATCCAATTGATTGGCGACTGCGACGAGGGGAAGCTCGGATGTTGATGCCGTTCGGTTTCCCGCGAATACCCGGCTATGATGTAGGCGGGGTGATTCGGGGCGCGTCGGCCAACAGTGGCTTTATGGTGGGTGATCGAGTGGCCGCATTCTTAGATCACGTCACTGGCGGAGCTTATGCAGAACAGGTTGTTTGTTCGCCCAAGGTCGTTGCACGCATTCCGGAAAAGATGTCGATGCAAGAAGCCGCTGCGATCGGGCTAGCTGGTTCGACGGCTTTGCAATGTCTGCGCGATTATGGTCATGTCGGGAATGGGCAACATGTAGTGGTGACGGGGGCAAGTGGCGGGGTCGGTGTGTTCGCGATTCAGATTGCCAAAGCTAAGGGGGCCCGGGTGACCGGGATTGCCAGCGGCAAGAATGAAGAGCTGGTCCGATCGCTGGGAGCCGACCAGTTTGTAGACTATCACGAGGAGAACTATCTGCGAAAGATCGACCCTTGCGACATCTTCTTCGATGCGGCGGGAAAGTCGTGTGTGTCCAAAGCCCGCTTGGTCATGCGTGATGACGCTCGATTCGTGACGACCGAGCCAAGCTTGAAGTATATCGGCATGACCTTGTTGGCTCGATTGCATTTGGCATCACCGTTCTCAACCATGCTGGTGCGGCCAAGTGGGCGGGATTTGCGAGAGCTTATTCATCTGTGGGAAACAGAACGAATGAAAGTGATCTTAAACCAAGAGTTCGCTTTAGACCAAGCTGCTGCTGCGCATCGACATGGCGAGCAAGGCTTGGGCGTTGGTAAAATCGTGTTGAATGTTCCCGAAGCAGTTGGTGGTTCGTAGTATCGGCTTTAGGCGGAATGGAAGGTCTTACAATTCAACGGTCTGATCCCGCGGACTGTATTCCAACTCGAATTACCCTTGCGGGATTTCGCGTTGCAGCTCAAAGCGTTGAACAATGTTGAGATCTTTGGTGAACATTCCCAAGCTCCAAGAGTTCTTGGAGACAGGGATGGTGATCGTGACTCGCACTGCGGCGCTTGTCATCAGCACGTCGACGTCCGCGTTACGGTTCGCTCCAGTCGCTTTCAAGAGGCGGTTCGCTTCTTTGACACCGTCGGCAGGCGTACCTCCTGGAATGATACACGCTCGTGCTGCTTCATAGGCCGCATTGGACGCAGTATGCCTCAGAAAGTTGAGCCGAGTGACTTCAATTGCGCCGAAGAATAAAACCATGATGACAGGCACCACCACGGCGAATTCTACCGCAGTGGCTCCGCGTCGTTGGTTCTTACGGCTAAATGTTTTTCTGGGCATCTTAAAATCTTTTGTCAATATGCTATTCGATCATGACGACTTGAAGGCTCTTCGCAATATCGCGAAATGCAGCGCGTAGCTCTGCTTCATTCTGTGTCGAGAATGACATACCGCCCGTAATCTGCGCGACTTCTATCAAGTCTTGTTGCTCGGACGTCAGCATGGACACCGTGTGAACTACGATCCCAGCATTTCTTGCGTCAAATGCGGCTAATCGCGGCAAACGACCATCATTCCAAGCACCATCGGTGAACAGGATAATGACCTTGTTGGCCAGTGATCGAGTGTTCGCACCCCTCATCTCTTGGATTGCTAAATCGAGTCCAGCGGATAGGTTGGTGCCACCCATCATTGGGCTGTTACCAAGCTGTGTAATTGCGTTGGTAACCACCTGACGTTGTGCTACAAAGTTGCTTACACTTGGCAACGATGCGTCAACGCGAGCTGCGGGGAAAACGGTGCTGGGTGCAATAGGCATGGTATAGTTCGATCCCCAAGTTACAAGCGAGGTATAAGGGGCAGGGTTGTATTGTTCTACCTCATTGTAGAAATCATTGATTGCTCTTCTAAGTACAGCCCAACGGCTAGCTGTAGGATGAGGAGGCGACAAGTGATATTGCCAAGTCACCCCCCAAGCCGTGAAGTTGCTTAAGTTTGGATTGTTCGGTGGATAGACAAAGTCGGTCCCGGACATATCGAACAGCATGGAACCTGAGCGGTCCAAACAAATGCAGACATCGATCTCTTGTTGCCCAGCGATCGCTTTGTAGTCAGCGGAGAATGTTTTCGTTCCGAGAACGTTCCCGAAAAACAAGCCGACATTTTCGGCTCTTGCGTCAACTCGCAGCGAGTTAAATGGCGTAGCACCTTGTTGGAATTGCCATTTACCGTTGGCGCCCGCCTGCGAGCGGCCTAGCAGAATATCGTTTTCGGTTAGCTTTAGACTTTTGCCGCCGACCTTATTGTCTGCTGCACAAGCGATGGCGGCCGCGATTGCAGCGTCAACATTCTCCGTCCGCGAAAGAGCTTCCGCGCCTGCTTTTGCCGACGCGTCCGTCGCAGCTCGCAACTCAGTGCGAATCAATTGGATGTATGCGTAATCCACGGTCACTCCCGCCGTAACCATGAAGACGCCAATCATGGCCAGCAGCAAAATACCAGCGGCACCTTTGCGATACTCGCTCGATATGGTTCGAAAGTTCTCAAGTGATTTCCACATGTGTTTTGCTCCGAGACAAAGTACTGACGGGTCTTCTGCGTTTCGTGTTTCGAGTTGCGTGTTGTGTGTCTCTATAATCGCACCATAACGACCGATTGTTCGAACTGTCGATCAATCAAAAAACGAGCAGGGTTCACTGATTTGTTTTTGGGATTGGCGCTCACCGTGACTTTGATGCTGGTACCACGCGGTGTCTGTGAATTGATGCTAGGAGTAATGGTGATCAGTGCGTCTTCAATCCCCTTATTCTTAAGCACCTCTTGGGCACGATTCCTTGCATCTGCTTCGGTTGCGCCGGTACGAGTTGCTGCTCGAGCCCCTTCGTAAGCAGCCACGGATAGGGCCTGCTTCATGAAAACGCCGTTGGCTAGTTCGATGGAACCAAACACGATCATGACCGCCAATGGCAAGACCACAGCGGTTTCTACCGCTGCGGCGCCCAGCCGACGACGCACACTCAATCGCTTTGTCGAGCGATCGGATGCGCGTTCTCGTTTCATCGTAAGTAGGGACCGAAAATTTGATGTCATTGGTGATCAAAATAGGATCGTGGATTTGGACCTCTGCTTGGAGCATAGGTTAAAAACCACATACTTGACCAAGAATTAGCAATTAGACAGCGAGTATTTTCGCTTCCTAAAGCAACAGCGGCGCAGAATGGTCGGATTGAACCAAGAGTATCGATTGTACCGACCGGAGAAGCTCGTCTGCCGAGCCTTTATGGCGTGAAAACTCAGCGATTCTTAGCGGGGACGCTGGAAGATATCGAAATCGCGCGGCGACTGGATCGGCTGTGCCGTGGGCACCTGGTTGGGATTGGTAGGCGTGTTTGAATTGTTAAACGGCTGCAAGCCAGGAGCCTGATTTGGAGTCGTTTTCGCAGGAGCGTTCGGCTGGAAATTTTGAGGCAGACCACCGTTGATGTTGGTGGTCGAAAGCTGCATCTCGCCAGTCCTCAAGTGAATCAGCCCGTCCAGCAGGTTCAACTGCACGCCGCGCGGCTCTGCTGGCGTTGCGGCTTTGCGCAAAACGGCCGGTCGACTTGGAACGCCCGTCACCTTCAAGACATCATTCAACGCGTCATAGCGGCCCTCGGTTGCGGTCACGTTGTACATACCCTGTTCGGTATTCGCGTCCACAATAACATTGCCCAAAGCAATGAGTTCCCAAGCAGCTTTGGTACTGCCCGGGAATCGTTTCTCCATATCTAGCACCCAAGGCCGGTCCTTGGTGCTATAGACCGACAACTGGTTTGTTTCAAGTTTTGTTTGTCCAGCGGCGGGCATATTGATACGATCGACATTCAAAGCATCAGTCCAAGTGCTAATGGGTCCCATTACGGCAGCGACGTCTTGTCTAAAAGTAACACGGTTCTCGCTATACGAACCATCCATTTCTCCAAGGTAAGTTAGATGAATACACTGCAGCGCGGTCGTCGCTGATGGCGTTCCGTTGGCAAGTAATGCGTTTGACGCATCAGCACTAGACGATGGCTTGGCAGAACCGTCTTTGCTAACACGCCGCGATAAAAGGCTGCCAGGGCCAGCGCCCTTTAAGGTTTGTTGCTGTGGGAAAATCGTCAATAAGGGAACTTGCAAATGTTCCACGGAACTGCGCTGAAGCTGAAGATTTGTCTGAGCGGCCACTACGTTGACATTGCCAGCCAACTGCACGGTTTGGACTTTGGTCGGTTCGCTATTATTCTTTTGGTCAAAGGCTGACCCAGTAACCTCTACGTACATTTCTTGACTGTCTGATTCCAAGTGCCAGAGGGTCTGTGGGTCGCTTTGGTAGACGCCGCGAATCGCAACCCCTTGATTCAGTTTGGCCAAGTGCCCGTCGAAGGTCATTTGGCCATTCCACTTCACTTTGGGAGCTTCCAACCACTGGCCGCCAGCAGGCAATGCCTTTTGTGTTTGAGGGTTCATTAGCGGAGGTGCTTGGAGGGACGAGTTCACTAGTCTGGGGTCCGGAGTTGTGGCTTGTACCGATTGTGCAAGCAACTCAGGTGGAACTGTCATCTCCCCCGCTTGATCCATGTATAACAGTTGCCGATGCTGGTCAAAATGAATGCTGTTGCCGATCACATTGCCTCCGCCGATCAGGACCCGAGCGGGCTGTCCATAGATATGGAAGATCATCTGATCGCCGTAGCTATCTTCCAACTCGATCTGGTCACCTGTGATCGTTGCCGGTAGCGCAAACGAAGGACTGACCTGCTCTTTGGTCATGGTCACGTCCCCTTGCAACAATAGATGATTGATGACCGGATCACGTCCTGGAGCAAGCGTCAGTTTGGCTTCCAGCGTAGCACCGGTCACGGTGGTTACGTCTGAGATCAGCGGACGTTGCTGAGCGGCAACGGGAGTGACAGCAGGTGCAGATCGAACCAGGCCATTGGGGGCGGGCAACGGACTGAGCGGTGCGGCTGAGCTGGAAGTGCTGGATGCAATCGCCGGGGCAGCAGCAGGCATTGGCGTGCCGGTATTCGCGGGATTCTCCGGTTGATGGATGACCGTGGTGTTGACCAGATTTGAGCTGCCAGCAGTAGCGTTTGGTACGGCAGATCCGCTGGCCGCTGTGGCTAGCTCATGCGTGAACCAAAGCTTGAGTGTGGCGACTTGAGCGCGCAGTGACGGAGAGGTCACAATCACATCCTGGAAGGCTTGGAGACGAGTTGGAAGGTACTGCGAATCGCGTTCGCCAGCCACTGCCTGCGCAGCGTCGTTGACATTCAGGGAGGCATTCTTTAACCAGACCTCGAATTTCTCCGCTGTAAAGCGTCCCTGACGATCGCTGCGGATTTGAGCTGCACCTTCAACGGTCACTAAGTCTTCCGTATCGTCGGGGCGCATCGTTAGCACATTCGCCCAATTGGCTGTCCAAGTCTCGCCAGTGCTGGTCACCGTCGTAGCTTCGCCCGGTCCTTGCGCCCAAAGAAATCCTAAATGTTCCGGCTGATCCGAAGGACTGTCCTCTGCAGTTGGGGCCATCTTGTAGTCGAGCTTCGGCGTCCAAACCTGCAAGTTCTCTCGGCGTAGATAGACCGGAGAGGATTCAATCGTTGTTTCCGATGGAAGTTGATTGGCAAGTCGCACAGCGTTCTCCTTCAGCAGAACATTGATCCAGCGAGTCTTGCAAGTTGCTAGGAAGTTAGGAGCTACAATTTCAATCCAACGGCTCTCATCGTTGGTATTATCGGTACTCTTCCCGAACGCTTCGACACGTTCAAGCGCCAGCAGTCCATCTTGGAATACAAATTCCGCTTGCCCAAGATCCGGTGCATCCGCTTGAACTGAAGGGCTTTGTTTTCGGTACGCGAATTGTAGATCTACTCTGTCCGCTTGGATCTGGTCGGTCGGAAAACCAGGCAGGAGGTGTCGCACGACAACGCGATCATTCAAGGACGCAAGCATGCGTTGGAAGTCGAAATGGAAGGACTTCTTGCATTGAACGTTCAAGCGAGCTGAGGGAAGCGTGCTATTGTCCTGTCGCAGGTTCGCTTGACGCTGAGCAACTTGTTTTTGAAGGATACCGCCGTTCTCCAGTTCAATATCGACATGTTTTACGTAGATAATCTCAAGGTGATCTAGGCTTGCAAAGGGGCCATCGCCCATCGCAGGTTCGGTGCGCTTGCCCAATATATTGTGACTCGCTGTAAATACGAAATCGCGTCCCTCGAACACGGAGTTACCGAAGTTCATCACAATTTCCTGCGGACTCCAGATGCGGTTGCCATCGATTTTCAAGTGGCTCGTTTTACCCTCCATCTTGATAGCGCCAGGCACGCCCTCGCGTAGCTCAAGGGATCGAATCAACACGTCGCCTTCCAGATGCACACTGGACATGGAAGCATTCTGCTCGCCACGGCTTAGCAAGGAGACGTCGGAATCAAATTGAACCTCCGCACCATCAGGGTTCTCGATAATGATGACCGAACTCGGAGTATCGATATCCTTTCCGCTTTGAGGAACCAAGACTGTCAGCGGCTTGAGCTTGTAGCGGCCAGGTCCAAGGTTCTCGAATGATTGATACAGAATCTCTGCGCGCTTGGTCAATAAACGTTCCGGCTGCTGGCTTTGCCAACTGCTTTTGGAGTACAACTGCGACCACCACTGCGAGGATCGATCAACCCGCACAAAGTTCTCGGTCAGCTTCTTCTCTCCACTGGATTCCCATTGCACCCATGGGTTGATCGCAACGTAATATACCGCCAACGCGGTGCATACGATCGACAACATTCGTAAGTATTCGCGAAGGAACATCGCGGGCGCAGTCAAGTTCTAACAGGGGGAGTGGAACGAGTCGCAGTCAGCTCCTGAACGAAGGTCGAGGAGTGTACGTCATGCGCACCCAAGACTTGGTTTGGAATGGGAGCATTACCAACGAGACTGACTGTGGCTATAATTTCCATCTGTAGCAAAAAGAGGTGCCTAATCGAAATGGCGTCTGCGATGCTAGCTTTAGAATTTGAGAATTTTCTGGGATCGTAGAAGCAAAGAACTGTATTGACTGCTAAACCTGAACATACGCAAGCGGCCGGAAAGGTGTATTTGGTAGGTGCGGGACCTGGTGATCCGCAACTGTTGACGCTTCGTGCCGCGGCGTTGCTGGGCCAGTGCGATGCCGTTCTGTACGACGCTCTGGCCAATCCGTCGATCTTGTCACACGCGGGTCCGAATACGGAAATGATCTCGGTCGGGAAACACGGCCAAGGGCGTGTTTGGACACAGACTGAGATTCATCAAGAGATTCTTCGGCTGGCGTTGCAGGGGAAATCCGTGTTGCGTTTAAAGGGCGGTGATACCTCCATCTTCGCTCGAACCGGAGAAGAGATCGAGTTTCTCTTGGAGCATCAAATCAGTTTCGAAGTGGTGCCGGGAATCACAGCGGCGGCGGCAGCTTCGGCCTATGCTGGTATCCCACTCACTCATCGTGACTGGTCATCGGCGGTTGCTTTTGTGACGGGTCACCAACAATCAACCGATGGCGCTGACGAAGCGGAAGATGACCTCGACTGGAACGCTTTGGCCAAGTTCCCGGGCACGCTAGTTCTTTACATGGCCGTCACCAATGCGAACCGTTGGAGCCGAGCGATGATCAAAGCTGGCAAGCCGGCCAATACGCCGGTTGCGATTGTTCGCAATGCAAGTCTGCCAACGCAACGCACTTGGACAACTACGTTGGCGGAGGTCGACAAAGTGATCCAGGGGCCACCGAAGTTGCGGCCACCGATCTTGTTCATCATTGGGCCTGTGATTCAATTGCAAGACGTCATGAGTTGGTATCCCCAAAGGCCTTTATTTGGTCGCTCAATTTTGTTGACACGTCCGGCCGGGCAGAACGAGAAGTTGGCTCAGGAGCTAATGCCGCTGGGTGCGAACGTTTTGATTCAACCCGCCATAGCAATTCAAGCCGTGCCACAAGCGAGCGAGCAATATCACGAGTTGGTTGACAGCATCCTTAGGTGCGAGCAGTATTCTTGGATTGTCTTCTCGTCAGCGCACGGCGTCCACCATTGGTTTCGGTTGTTTTACCATTTGAAGAAGGATATTCGCTTGCTGGGCGGCGCAAAGCTCGCGGGCGTGGGGCCGTCAGTAGCTGCTGCATTGTCTGAGTACCATTTGCCTTGCGAAGTTTGCTTAACCGCTGACTGTAACGCTCAAACATTAGCCGATAGAATGAAAGCCCAGCTTGCGTCTGAAGACAAATGTTTGGTCGTTTCCACCAACCGAGCGCGTGAAACTTTGCAGCAAGAGTTGGCCAAAATGTGCTCGGTGGAAACTGTGATCGGCTATCTCAGCCAGCCGATAGTGCATGCAGATGATTGGGTGCAAACGGATGTTCTGAAAGCTCGAAAGCCGATTTACATCACGGCGACCAGCACGGCTATTGCCGAAGCGGCCTTTTCACAAAACGCGGCTTTGAATGGCAATGATTTCGTTTGGTTAAGTTTGTCGGACCGAATTTCGCAACGATTGCAAGAGTTAGGCGCGCGGGATGTAGTCAAGCTTTCGCGGTTGAGCGCTGATGGCATTCAAGCGGCCGTGCTAGCTCATGAAAACCAGATTCAGGAAGCTTGATGACGCAGTTTGCATCGGAGAAATAATGGGTTTGTTTGATGGCACATTCTTGGAGCGACCTGTATTGTGTTCGCAATGCGGTGGGGATATCAAGCTGTGTGGCTGTCCGCCTTTGCCTGAACCGGAAATGGAGCCAGGCAAGCAATCCTTGCGGGTAAGCCTTGAGAAGCGTAAGAAGGGCAAGCTGGTCACGGCAGTCGTCGGATTCTCAGGAAGCAGTCAGCAAGTGGCTAGTGTACTAACTCAACTGAAGAATGCTTGTGGAGCGGGCGGTAGTTGCGACGAGGTCTCCTTGGAAGTGCAAGGCGATCATGTCCAGCGAGTTCGGTCCTTGCTACGTGATGCTGGCTACCGTGTGAAGTGATCTGGGTACGCATCGTATGGATTGCGGTTTATTAAATGGCTACCGACAGCTTGTTCATTTGCATCCGCAGTTTTGCGGCTGCTTCCTCTGGCATGATCGGATTAATAAAGCAATCAGATCCCCATTCAAAGCCAGCGACGCGCGTCAGTCTGGGGAACAGTTCCATACGCCAGTGGAAAACGTTATCCCAGTAGTCGTGGAATGGGCTGGTATGCAATACGAAGTTGTAAGCGGCACCTGGCAGCACCGTTTCTAACGACTGCAGCACTTGCCTGGTCAGCAATGCAAATTCGTTGAGCAACCGATCGTCGATCTCTTCGAATCGCGCTGAGGCGACACGCGGTAAAATCAACACTGTGTAGGGTAAGTACGAAGCGAACGGTGACAGCACGACAAAGTTCTTAGTCGTGGAGATGATACGATCGCTTTGTTGGATTTCGTTGTCGATGACATCGCTGAAATAACCACGGTCGTAGATACTGTGATACTGCTGCATGCGTTGGCAACTACGCAGCACATCTGGCGGTACAAAGTTCGCGGAGATCAACTGGCTGTGGGTGTGGTAGAGCGATGCGCCAGCGTCGTAGCCGACATTCTTAAAGATCACCGCGTAGTGCAAAGCGTTGTGAGCTCGCCAATAGTTTAAGCGTTGCCGAAATGCATCGAAGACCAAATACGTATGCTTGTCATCCAGTTGCGCCAGCGAAGACCGATGCTCAGGGCTTTCGATAATGACTTCATGAGCTCCCCGTAGCGTGCGGCGTCGAAATAGAATCGACTCGTTTTGCATGTCTTCGAGATCGACTTCGGAAGTTGAGTCGTATTCGATATCGTCATCGGTTTCAACGCTGTGGAGGGCCAGCGGCAGGCCTGGGACATTATGCAATCGCTGCAAAGCTGGATACTTGTTAGGCACCACACGCACAAGCCACGATTTGTTTTTGCGACTGCGATGCGGCAGTGACAGTACCGCGGAGGGAGTTTGCGCTTCCTTGCCTGCACAGAATGGGCAATTAGTTGCGTCAGTGGGTTCGTTTGGATAAGACCCAGCGTACTCGTCTGGACGGTTATTACGTCGAGGAGCGAAAATGACCCAACGGTCAGCTAACCAATCGTAGCGTGTTTCGCTCATGAGTTAGGACGCTCCCGTGAACTGCGTTCAATTCAGTGTTTGTAATGCCGCCGCGTACACTTTCTCGTATGCTGCCGCACTGTTATCCCAAGACCAATTCTGTGACATTCCGTTTAATACCAATTGATCCCAAATGTCGGGTTGTTCGTGATACAAACGCACTGCTTGTGACAAACAACTTTCTAAGCTCTCCGCATTGTACGCTTGAAATGAAAAACCTGTAGCCTCTGGTGCGTCTTTTTCTGAATGAAAACTCCGAACTGTGTCGACCAACCCTCCTACGGCATGAACAACCGGCAGGGTCCCGTAACGCAGCGAATAGAGTTGATTCAGTCCACAAGGCTCATATTGGCTGGGCATCAAAAACAGGTCGCTGGCCGCTTCGATCTTGTGGGCCAACTGTTCGGAGAACGTCAACAGGACCGCAATTCGATCGCCGAAACGTGAGCGGATTTGTAACAGCCAATCCTGGAAGCGTTCATCGCCGCTGCCTAGTACAACCCACTGCGCCCGACCTTGCTCCAGCCAACGCTCGATGACAGGTAAAGCGATATCCCAACCCTTCTGCGAAGCCAACCGCCCCACCATGCCGATTAAGGGCAACTGGCTGCTACTTGTTAAGCCCAACTCTTGTATCAGCGAGTCCTTGCACGCTCGCTTACCTGCCTTCCAGTTCGACACGTCAAAGGTGTGCGGTAGGTGTGCGTCTGTGGACGGGTTCCAGATCTCGTAATCGACGCCATTAACGATTCCGGTCAGCCGATCGCTGCGATCTCGCAGCACACCATCCAGCCCACAACCGAAGTCTGGGCGTTGAATTTCTTGCGCGTAATTTGGACTGACGGTCGTGATTTGGTCGGCGTAAACAATCCCCGATTTGAGGAAGCATAGATCGTTATAAAATTCTAAGCCATTGGCGTTGAAAAGTTCCCACGGAAGTCCGGTCATCGGGTAATCGGCTGCCCAGTAACGCCCTTGATAAGCCAAATTGTGGATAGTCATCACGGTCGCAGGGCTGGCACCATGCTCCAATCGCTCGACGCCAGACTTCAGATATGCGGGGATCAGCCCCGCCTGCCAATCGTGACAATGGACGATATCCAGTGGCAGTCGCAGTCGGCGTATGGCTTCCAACACAGCGCGGTTGAAAAACACGAAGCGAGCGCAGTTGTCTTGATAGTCTCCATGTCGATCACCGTACAGAAAATCGCGATCGAAGAACTGTGGTTGATCGATAAGATAGATCGGTAGGCTTCCACCTGCGATGGTAGTCCTCAGGACGCGGGCTGCCATCTGCTGCGAGCCCAACTGAATCGGAAAGCCCAGATGCAAGTCTTCAACCTCGATCGCTTGTCGCAGCACGCTGCGATAGGCGGGCAGGAAGACGCTAGCGCGATGGCCTCGCTTAATCAATTCCAGCGGGAGCGCTGCGAGCACATCGGCGAGTCCACCGGTTTTTGCAAGCGGGGCAAACTCACTGCTGACCATCGCGATATTCAGCGCGTTCATCAATCTCTCCAAAAAAGCCAAAACCCAAACTCATGTTGCGCGTTCATTGGCACCATCATCCTGCGGCCCAAGTGGACTGTTCCTAGGCTGTCGCGTTGATTTGCAATGTCAAGAGATCTACGCCTTTTTTTGAGCGGAATCGCGGAAATAAATGTTTCGCTTAAGAGTCGCTGGTTGACCTTGGTCATTCTGCTCAATCATGTTTATAATCGCCCGGTGCGCCAAAACGAGCGACGGGCGGATTCTTCCTGTCGCGCTGTGAAGTGTACCCCAATACTAAAGTCCAGAATTCCACTTGTAGCAGTTTGCCGAAGATTCCTAGTGAAGATGCCAACTTATTTTCATTGCGGCGATTCAGTTACTTCGAAAGCGAGGGTTTGAACGGTGCTGTCGATTCGGCCTAACGTGGCAGAGCATTGCTTGGTGCTATTGTCCCGGTCAGTTCATCCCGAATTGTTCCGTTTGTATCGCACGCAACATATTCAACGCAGCAACTACAAAGTGCGGCTGGATATCACGAGCGAAGGACACATCATTACTTTCAGCAGCGGTCCTATGACGCTGTGTGAGGTAATCGCTTCACATAATCAACCCTTGCCCCAACGACGCCAAATCATCGGGCAACGGGTTACCGAGCAGAATCATTTCGAGACCGATAGCAAGAACATCGTGCGCTACGAAACGAACTTCTCCGTCGAAAATGCTTCCCGCGAGCTTTTCTGGAAAATTCAGGAGCAATTTGGTCGCTGCGATGGCGATCATGAACTCTTGCAGGTTTTCAATACCAGCGGACGTGTCGCTTTGGGTGCAATCAGCTACATGCACGTCGAACAACGCGCAAAGCAACTGACGGTGCAAGCGTTTCACACCTTCCCGGACGAATATGCCATCCTCAAATCGGTTTCAACTTTTACCGTAACTCGCTAGCAGCCATACACACGTGACCGGCAGGCAAACGCGATTGGCACTGCCCGCCCTGCGACGAAATTTTGACGTTGATCTTTTGCGGCATGAGGGAATGTGCCTGACGGTATTTTATGAAACCCACGATCGTTTTTTGCTATCCTTTGCAGAGCCACCACCTCGCTTGGCTTCGCGACTCTTTCCCGGATGCTGAACTCATCAATGCAGGGCAAGAGAATATCGCTTCGGCGATCTTCGAAGCGGATATCTTTGTTGGTCACGCAAAGGTGCCTGTAGATTGGGATGCCGTGGTCCAGCAAGGTCGGCTTAAACACATCCAGTCATCTGCAGCCGGGCTTGACCATTGTTTGGTCCCTTCCGTTATCGCTGCTCCCATCACAGTCTGCAGTGCTTCAGGGTTATTCGCCAATCAAGTCGCGGAGCAAACTTTTGCTTTGCTGTTCGGCGTGTTGCGATCGATACCGACATTCTTTCGTCAGATGCAAGCTCGCGATTTCACACGACGACCGACAGCGGACCTCCATGGACGACGAATCGGGATTGTCGGACTTGGCGGAAACGGTCGGCGGTTGGTCGAAGTGCTCGCTCCTTTCCGTTGCGAAATCAACGCGGTCGATTATTTCCCAATCCAAAAGCCTGAAGCGGTCAAGAACCTATGGGCACCTGACAAGACCGCTGAACTAGCGGCGATGTCAGATATCTTAATTCTGACCTTACCGCTGAACGCGCACACCGAAGAAGCCATCGACCGTACCGTCTTTCAAGCGATGCCTCAAGGCAGCCATTTTATCAATGTCGCTCGAGGCGCCGTGGTCCACGAGAATGATTTGATCGACGCCTTGAGCTCAGGGCATCTAGCTGGTGCAGGCGTTGATGTAACCGCTGTAGAGCCATTGCCCGAAGAGTCTCCCCTATGGAGCTTGCCGAACGTATTGATCACGCCGCACGTGGGGGCTCAAGCCGCCAATCGCGTCGACGATACCACGCGCTTGGTCTGCTACAACGTCCGCAATTATTTGGATGGCAAGCCGCTGTTGAATATTGTCGATAAACAGCTAGGCTTCCCACGACCTGAGGTGCAAGCGATCCTCAATCACCAGTGGCCAAAGCTCTATCCGCTTGGCTAGCGAGCTTGGCGCTGGAGGAACTCACGCACAAAGATTTCTGCAGCTAGATATCGGTATCAACCAAGTCGAGACCATCTAGCACGAGACCAGTCGCTTGGGCCTTATTCAACACGTAGAAGTGTATACCTGGCACACCGCGTTCCACCAGTTCTCGGACTTGGTTGCGAGCTTGCTCCACACCGACTTGGAACTGCCAATCCGGCGCGTCATTTTCCCGAAGTCGGTCAACGAAGTCTTGGGGAAGTGCCGCTTTGCAAAGCGAAGTGATGCGTTGTATCTGAGCGAGATTTGTAACGGGCATGATTCCGGGCACGATAGGAATGTTGATCCCAATCGCTTGGCAGTTATCGCAAAACCGGAAGAAATCTTCATTGTTGTAAAACAGTTGCGTCACAATGATATCCGCCCCTGCATCGACCTTGCGTTTTAGATTCAGTAGGTCTGTTTTAGCATCGACCGCTTCTTGATGCACTTCCGGATAACCGGCGACTGCAATACCGACATCAGCGAACTCGCTACGGATCATACTGACCAGTTCATTGGCATATCGTAATCCGCCTTCGGTTACAACAAATTCCGTTTCGCCCTTGGGGGGATCGCCTCGCAAGGCAACAATGTAGTCTACGCCCACTGCCTTGGCTCGTCGCATATAAGTTCGCAAGTCATCCTTGGTCGATCCGACGCACGTCAAGTGAGAGGCGACGGGACAGCCAGTAAGTTTTTTCACCTGCTCAATAATTTGCAGCGTACGATCTTGCGTTGAACCACCTGCCCCGTAGGTGCAAGTAAAGAAGTCAGGCTTGTAACGTTGGAGTTCGGCAACAGTGGCCAATAGATTTGCAACGCCGTCGTCTGTCTTGGGTGGGAACAGCTCGAACGAAAGACCACGCCGGCCGGGGGAAAAGAACTTCGCTAAACTCATGGTTTCCAAAACTGCCTTGCATTAAGATGAATGAACTCGATCATTTTAGTTGGATTATCCGTAGGCGCGAACGCCAAAATCACTAGGAAATTGTTTGTTTGCGGAGTTTTCCAAGTTGTGAATAACGCGAATCCCTATTTGCCGCCAGAGACCGAACGTCATTTGAAGCCCTTTCGTCAACGGCTTCGAAATGCGATCTCCCGTTCATGGAAGGCCTTCCGCACCGGTATGGTCACGCAAGGGCATACATATGGCGATTACGTTTATGCGTTTTTCTTGATACTGATTTCGATCCCAATCTTGTTCTCAGCGGTGATGTTTGTCGTGGTCGTAATCGTAGGATATTTAGGTTGGTTTATCATGTGAGTTTTGCCAGCCCAATATGGCATCTTGCGAGTCGCGGCTAAATATGCGAACCTGCAAGCTTTCCGTTTCCTTGATGGCCCAAGAGGCAGAACACGCATGACTATTGGATTTGGTATCATCGGCACCGGTATGATCGCTCGATTTCATGCTGCAGCGATTAAAGAGATTCGAGGTGCAAAGCTGATTGGCTGCTTCAATTCCACGCCAGCGAAAGCGGAAAAGTTCGCGGCCGATCAAGGCTGCATTGCGTACTCGACCTTAGAGTCTATGCTCGATAACGCGGACATCGATGTCGTTACGATATGCACACCCAGCGGCGCTCATTTGGAGCCCGGCGTCGCGGCCGCTAAAGCGGGCAAGCACGTGTTGGTGGAAAAGCCGCTGGAAGTAACTTTGGCTCGATGCGACAAGCTGATCGAAGCTTGCGATAAAGCGAACGTGCAGTTGGGGACAATCTTTCCATCGCGGTATCATGCTTCGTCGCAAACATTGAAGTCTGCGATCGAGAAAAATCGCTTTGGCACCATCTCGCTGGCTGACGCTTATGTAAAGTGGTATCGCACTCAACAATACTACGACAGCGGAGCTTGGCGGGGGACTTGGAAATTGGATGGTGGTGGTGCGCTGATGAATCAAGCGATCCACACCGTTGATTTGTTGCTGTGGATGATGGGAAGTGTCGTCGAAGTCAGCGCCTATACGGCAACTCGCTCGCATGAGAATATCGAAGTCGAGGACGTCGCGGTCGCGACACTGCGGTTCGCCAGCGGTGCCCTGGGGGTAATCGAAGCAACCACTGGCGCGTTTCCTGGGTCGCTCAAGAAAATTGAAATCGCGGGAAACCAAGGGACTGCCATTCTCGAAGAAGAAGACTTGATCAAATGGCACTTTGCCAAGCCAACTAAACAAGATGAAAAGATCGTGGCCGAATTGTCTTCGAAAACCAAGACCGGGGGCGGAGCCGGTGATCCAGCGGCCATCGGCCATGCCGCTCATCGAGAACTGTTCAAGGATTTCTTGGCGTCGATTAAGAAAGGTGAGCCATCTTCGATTGATGGCAAAGAAGGACGTCGCAGTGTTGAGCTGATTTTAGCGATCTATAAATCTGCAAAAACAGGAAAAATCGTAAAGCTGCAATAACGACAGCATAGACGGGCATATAAACTGTATATATGACCCTCCACGGCAAATCTGAACCAGCTCCCCAAGACGAACATGCGACCGACGCACAGGGCGATTTCGTAGAATCGCTGGGTGAAGCTCCAGATATGCAGACCATCGATGTGCATTTGACGCAATTCACTGACCCCAAAAAGACAGCGGTGAATTCGACTGGTCAGATGGATTTTGACGTCGCCGATAACCTCGAAGTCAACGTCCCGCCACTGACGGTTCGTTTGGCCGGCAAAAGTTTCGGCGAGTACACTATCGAAGGCCCGATCGGGCGCGGTGGTATGGGACAAGTCTTTCGTGCCCGCCATCGGATGATGGATCGCCTAGTTGCACTGAAAGTTCTACCCGACGATTTTGCTTACGACCGCGAACTGGTAGATCGCTTCTTTCTCGAAGTCAAGTCGTTAGGAAAACTTCTACATCCCAACATTGTGACCGCATTCGATGCGGGACAATCCAATGGCTTGTATTATTTGGTCATGGAACTGATTGAAGGGCAATCGCTGGCTCAGTATGTGTCCAATGAAGGACCTTGCTCGGTCGAAAAAGCGATCGACATCATTCGGCAAGTTGCCAACGCATTGGCTTATGCGCACCAACGGGGACTTATCCACCGTGATATCAAACCCAGCAATCTAATGATTACCCCCGACGGTACGATCAAGGTTCTTGATTTCGGATTGGTACGGTTGGCTGGTCGCGATGCTGAAAATGTAGCAGACCAACAGCGACGCTTGATGGGGACCGTCGAATTCATGTCACCTGAACAGATCCGCCATGCTACAACTATTGACCAACGTTCCGATTTGTACTCGCTAGGCGCGACATTGTTCTACCTGTTGACTGGCCAACCGATGTTTACTGGAGAACCAGTGCAGATCGCAATTTCGCATTTAAACGAAACGCCACCCATGTTGATCGAGATACGTGGTGACATTGATTTGCGTTTAGACGGCATGTTTCAAAAGCTGGTCGCTAAGAATCCCGATGACCGATTCGCTTCCGCTCGTGATGTCTTAGCTTTTATCGATACGAACAATTTGCTTACCAAGTCACATGCTGCTGGAGCAGCCACGGTGTCGATCGCTCGCGAGTTGGGTAAAAAATTGTTTGAGTACCCCACGAAGAATTTCGGTAAGCAATCGACAACACGTCGTGAGCTTGGTGCGTTGGGGATTGAGCTGGGTATGCTACAGTCACAAGCGGCAGGTTACGATCCAGCAAATCGTCTGCAGGCGATCATGCTGGAGCGCAATCAACCCGAGTTACGCAATATATTATGGAGTAAGCAAAATCAGATCTTGTATGGAGAAGCGGCCGAAGAGGCACGCAGTCGCGAGCCAAGCTACGCTTTCCACAGTTTACAACGTTGGCTCGGATTGCAACGCATCGATCGAGAGTTCAGCGGTCGAGTGTGTCCGCCTGAAGTTATCTTGGCGGCCTTTCTGCACCAAGTTGCTCAACGGGCTAGACCTGTCGTTCGCAACCTGTCGCATGCCGTCATCACGATCCCATCCAGCTATGACCAGTTGCGTAGACTAGCAATCGCCAGTGCTTGTCGCATCGCGGGACTTGAGGTACTGCAACTACTGGACAAGCATTTGGCTGCTGCGCTAGCGAGGATCGAGCCGCAGGATATGTCTGCGAAACAAGCCAACAACGCGGGTTCGAGTCCACTCAATACTAATGCAACGGCGGTTGGTGACCCGATCCGCCATTTCATCGTCATGACACTAACCGGTAGTGCTGCGGAAGTGGCTGTGGTCCGCATTGAGGGCAAGCGTGCTCAGACATTAGCGAGCGCCGGCGACTGGCAGCTTGGTTTGCTTCGTTGGCAAGCTCGATTGGCCGACTACTTTTCAGTCCAGATTCATGAGAAGACGAAACTGCACGTCCGCGAAGATATCAATGTCGCCGCACGAGTTCAGCGGTTGGTCGAGCGAACGCTGCAGTCGGTACTTGCCAACGGTGCGACTATTGCGAGACTCAAACTGAAGGGAGTAAGTTTCGAATGGAAGATCACTTTTGAAATGCTGGCAGCGTTCTGTAAACTGGAACTCGAAGCCTTTGAAAGATTCACGAAACTGGCGATCGAACGATCAAGAATCGATGTTCGAGAAATCGATGAAGTGCTATTGATAGGGGACGCTTTGCAAGCAACCGAGCTTAAAGCCAAACGTTTGCAGTTGCTCGACCGCGAAATTCCCGAAGTAATCGTTTCGCAAAGTGAACTTGCCCGCGGAGCTGCGATTCAAGGTAACTTTTTGCTGCCCCCTGGAAATCCAGATGGTCCAAACGCTCATGGGGTCGTCCCGACCGACATTGGTATCGCATTGCGACTCAAGAAGCAGTTCATCAACGAGCCGCGAGTCCTACTGCGCCGCGATACGCCCACGCCGACCAGCCATTCTCGGACCCTGCGACTGGATCGCCCCCCCGTGGATGGTCTGGCTTTGCACTTTCTCGAACGACCGCGTTTGGATGATGCAGAGTGGAGCCGATTGTCCTCTGCGGTCATTGAGAAAAGCTTCCCTCTGCTCGCACAGCAAGACCCACTGCAAGTGCGACTGCGTGTTGATCATTCCGGGATGTGGTCAGCGACTCTGACCGATGTGACCCGCAATGAGTTGCTACATGTTCCAATCATCGGTAATTATAGTATGACCGATGACCAGATTGCCATCTGGAAGCAATGGCTGGAAACCGAGTCGTTATGCAATTTGTAACGAATCGCGCCGCCTGAAGATCTGCTTCAATCGAGAGGAGTGCAGGAAGCTACCAGACGAAATTGGCCGCGTCGAGTTTCGATTCACCATCCCATCGATAAGCGCACAGAAACCCTCCCTTGGCAACACTGTAATCGAGACAAGCCACATTGCTGGCAAGCAAACTTGGCTGCTCTGCACGCAGCCAGTAGTGACCAAGGAAGACCGGTCGCTCATGCGGTAGATACGGCTTAGCGGCCTCAATCGTTTGATCATCGACCAGCTCTTCACAGACCACTGAACCACTGTCGAACGCATAGTCCTTGTAAGTTAAGCCGCCGGGTGCCAAATACCAACGGACGCGACATCGATCACGCTGGTGGCCATCTTTGTCAGTCAGCGTTATTCCCAGAGGCAACTTCACCTCTTTGCCTTTACAGATCACTTCGACATCGCTAAAAAGTTCTCCGCTGGGATGGCAAGCTTTTTCGAGAAAAGCGTCATCGATTCGTGTGAGGGGGTGCAGATGTGGCAGAAGCTTGGTCATACTCGCTTCGTCCCAACAAGCATGCACCACTCGAAACTCGGGCGTTTCTATCCATAACGGAAGTGTTCGGAACCACTCCAAATATTCATCCAGCTCTACTTTTGAAAGCTGATCTAAGGTTGCCTGATGTTGACGCGTGTTCTTTTCATTGCGATCACGCAAGAATAAATTGGGATCGCTGGAACTGCGGGTCTGAAACGCTAATGCGTTCAACTCGTGGTTCCCGAGGATCGATAAAGCGGCACCCGCTTGCACCATTCCTTTCGCGATCTGCAAGACGCGACGGATCTGTGGCCCGCGATCGATAAAATCACCTAAGAAGATAACTTTCCGCGACGGATGATGATAGACGCCATCAAGTTGGATATAGCCAAGTTTCTGGAGGAGTGATTCAAGGGCATCGGCATGGCCGTGAATATCCCCAATGAAGTCATACATGGACGAGCTCTTGCTGTGCGGCAGGTAAAGGAGTTCCGATTAAATTGTTCTAACGTGCCACCGGTATGATGCAAGGGCGTTGTGCCTCGCAGTGAACATTATCGCAAGAGAAAAATCGCACGTCTTAAAATCTTCAGTCATGAAAACCAGTTTTGATGAACTACTCCTTAGACTTTTCGTTGGGCGCAACTAGATCGGCTTCCGGTGGCCCATAGATGCGCTGACCACAGTGGCGAAACCTGCCTCCATGTACGGGACAATCCCACGTTTGTTCGGCTGAGTTCCAATGCACCACTCCTCCCATATGAACGCAGCGAGGGTTTCGCAGGTGCAGCTTCCCAGCGCGATCTTTACATATAGCGGTGAATTTGCCATCAACCATTCCTACTTTGCCCTCGCCTGCGGAAAGCTCACTGGGGTCCAGGCGTCTTGCGGGCAGCACACGTTCCGCATAGTTTCTCGCGGTGGTTAACTGCTCCGATACTGTTTCCAAAACCCCATGCATTCCGAATCGCGAAGGTGATAGCTGATCGGCCAGTGGTACATCTTCTTGCCGAATCATGCGAGCAATCATCGAACCTGCAGCCGTTCCCCACGTTAGCCCTACGCCGCTCAGTCCTGTTGCCAGCCAAACGTTCTCTTTGCCAGGCGCTTTCCCGATGATAGGCATCCTATCCGAAGGCTCAAACAGCTCGGCGCTCCATTGCTGCAGTACCTCAATCACATCGAAATGCGCGTAAGCATACTTCAACAATTCGTTGAACGCGGCTGTTGAATCACCACAACCCGTGCGATGATCGCAGCCTCCGATGATTAAGGTGTTCGGGTCACCGGATTGAGCTCGACGAATATAAAAGTATGGATCACTGGAATCCCAGTACAGTGCGTCTCGCGTTGGATTCTTTACTCGGACCGCTATGACATAGGACTGATACGGCGGCGTCTGAAAGTAGACTCGCATCGCATCGGTGTAATTACAGTGGACTGCGCAAACCACATGATCGAATTGGATTTTCGCTCGATTCACATCTAGCTCTTCTGGTTGGTTTTCCACCGGTCCACTGACGAGCGATTGTTCAAAGATCGTCCCCCCCTTCTCGATCACTCGGTCCGCCAACGCATTCAAATAAGCCATGCATTGAAAGCGGCCCATGTTTGGGATTTCATAACCGTATGCGGGAAAAGGAAGTCCCAGGGACTTATGCCACATAGGCTGCAGGCCGAGCGTATTGGCGGCGACATACTCTTGTTGTAGATGGCCCGTATCGCTTGCATCTTCCGAGTAATGAAAACCTGACACAGTCGCAAAATCGCAGCGCGTACCTGCTCGCGATTTCACGGTCTCAATGGCCTGAAGACGGTACTGAATGTACTGCTGAGCGTCGGTTTCCCCTAACGTCTTCAATAGTTTAGTGGTCCCCATTTCCGGATGAGCTTCAATATGGCCAGTTGAACCTGCCGTAGTTCCCGCTCCGATCGTCAAAGCCTCTAAAACGGTGACTTTAAATCCGCGATCCAATAACTCGATTGCCGTGGATAAGCCGGTAATCCCAGCTCCAATGACCGCAACCTGCGTCTTGTGATTCGACTCCAACTTTGGAAAGCGTTGCTGCAATGGGTTTTGCTTAATCCAATAGGAATGGTGAGTCGCCAAGGCGTGCGGGTTCGTTGATTCAGCGTGGGATGGGTGCATGGGATCGACCACTGGAGGAGCATCGAGTATCTGGGACTATCCCGGGACTGCGAGCAGATGATATGCCCAACACTGCCAATGTAAGAAATTCGACTACGTCATCGTCGGGCTTCAATGACGCCACAATCTCTTTCACGGTCTTACTCGCGTGCAAGCAGTGCCTAACTTGGTTATGAAAGTCTGATTGCCAGCGCCCGAAATTATCATTGACATAGATGCAAGGGAGCTGACAGGCTTTCGCGCGGTCCTTCAATTTTTTGATGTTCGCGGCCGCAATTTTTGCCGCCTCCAAGATTTCCGAATTCCCCGGAAAATCGAAATCGTTGATGACGTCGATTAGCAACAATGCTGACTTCGGGTTCTTATCCACCGGCATTCTCGAGTACGGATCACAACGGTTCGATCTTACCAAACTACTTCAGGATGCTCTCTCAATACTGCGACAGGAGCGTGCATATCGTAGGAAGAACAATTGTAGGAAAACCGGTTGCAAATCGTATTCCATTGTTTCAGCGGCCCTTAACGGGACAGGAAGAATCGTCATGATCGGATTCTTTCATTTTTTCGCACCATTGCGACCTTCGCTGTAAGAACTTTGGCAATATTCTGCAAGGGGGCACGGAACCCCGCTTATCAAAACCTAGCCTTGTTTTGATCACGCCTAGGCAGAAAAACTAGGCTTTGAGGTTTCGATATTAATTGATTGAGTTCAAACATGCATCGCCGAAAACAGTTGCTAGTCGCTGATGAAGTCCAACATTCTTTGCTCATGCGGGTTACCCTGCACTGGGTCTTGTTCATCTTTGCCAATACCTTGGCCATCGCGATGTGGATCTATTGGATTGAGTTACCGCTAGCGAGTGCTGCGGAACGCCAAGCGGCTTTGATTCGCATGTGTGTCCCCATGTTGGCCTGCTCGTTGATCGTTGTTCCTGTCTTCTTATATGACATTGCAAAACTTTCGAACCAGTTTGCCGGCCCAATATTGCGTATTCGCAACAGCTTGATGAGCTATTTGGAAAAGGGTGTTATCGACCCAGTCAACTTACGAAAGAACGACTTCTGGCAGGCGTTAGCTAATGACTTCAACCGATTGGTCCAAACGAACAACCAATTGCCAGAGAACACCACTGCAACCAAGCCTAACGAAAACTATCCAGAGGCTTGATGCGAATGTACAAACGCTTGTTTCCCTTAAGTTTGCGAGTCAGCAAGCCGCGTGGCAGACAGTCACTGCGTAATCGCACCGGCGCAGCGCTGGTTGAATTCGCGATCTGCTTACCTGTGCTGGTTTTAATCATCCTAGGAAGTATCGAAGCGACTTCGGCCGTCTTCGTGCGCCAAGGCATGGTCATTGCGGCTTATGAAGCTGTACGCGAAGCGATACGTCGCGATGGCACGACTACTGATGCAACAGGACGAGCCGAAGAGGTCTTAGCCCAGCGTAAAATCAGCTCTGCAACGGTTCGCATCATCCCGAATAACTTGGCCGCCATCAGAAGCGGTGATGAGGTAACGGTGGAGATCGTCGCGGGACTGAAAAACAACAGCCCCTTTTTTGGTCGCATACTTCAAGACCGAAGCGTGACCGTTTCCACCACCATGGTGCGTGAATAATAGTCCGACAAATTCCGATGCGGACTAACGATCTATTGAACACTTTGACTTTCGAGATTTGGCTGTGAGAAACAAAACGAATCAAAAACGAATCCCAAGCGAACCTTTGACGAATCGCCGTCGCGGAGCAATGCTGGTCTTAGTCGCATTGATGATGTTCGGATTCCTGGTTACCGCTGCTTTTTCTGTCGATGTCGCTTACATGCATCTGGTAAAAAGCGAACTCCGCTCGGCAACCGATGCGGCCGCTAAGGCTGCAGCAGAAGAATTGGCACGCAGTCAAAGCACCGACTTGGCAGCCGCCAAAGGAATCGCGATCGGCCAAAAGAATCTCGTTGCGAACCAACCTTTAGTACTCACTCCAAGCGATTTTTCCTTCGGAAACTCGACTCTACAGGCTAATAACCGTTTCGAGTTTTCTTCCAGCGGTTCACTCATCAACTCTGTTCAAGTTCGCGGTCGGCAGACGTCGCAGTCCCAGTCGGGCAGCATCGGGTTGTTCTTTGGACGGCTCATGAAGACAGCTAGTTTCTTACCCGAAGAAGTATCGACGGTCACGTTCCTTGAACGCGATATCGTTTTGGTCGTCGACCGATCGGGTTCGATGTTGGTAGATAGAAAGTTTGTCTCGCTTCAGAATGCGATCACCGTGTTTTTGAATCTGCTTGCTGACTCACCGACTGAAGAACGCGTCGGCCTAGCCTCATATTCGACACTAGCGACCGCTGACGTTGCGATCACTGATAATTTGCAATTGATTCGAGATGCTATGGCTAGAATGCCAGTCACTGGATTGACGAATATCTCCGGTGGAATTGATTCAGGACGATCCATCTTTCGAACTGGCGCTCGATCCGAGGTCTTTACGGAGCGGACCATGATCCTGCTAACCGATGGTCTCGAGAACCAAGGACGTCGGTCGGTGGCCGCTGCCAGAGATGCAGCTCGTGAAGGAATCATCATTCATACGATTACCTTCGGCCGCGACGCTGATCGAAACACGATGCGCCAAGTTGCCGAGATTGGACGAGGCCAGACCTTTCATGCGGATAATGGCGCACAACTAGAACAAGTTTTTCGAGAGATCGCCAGCAGCTTCACCACCGTCATGACACAGTAGAGTTTAAGTTGCGTGAAGGTAAGTCCGAATGCGTTTGCGATCCTCGTATCATTAGAACATGAACATGAAACACTTAGTTGCTCAGAGTAAACATCGTCGCGGGGCGGTCACGGTAGAACTAGCATTGACGATCAGCTTAGCTTTCTTCTTCTTCTTCGCAGCGCTTGAGTTTTCGCGCGTTGCAATGCTTCGGCATACTGTTGAACATGCGGTCTATGAAGGAGCGCGAAGAGGGGTGATTCCTGGTGGCACAGCCGCCGACGTGGAGAATGAAGTTGCCCGTGTCCTGCGAACCGTTGGAATCCGAACTAGCTCGACGGTTGTTACGCCCAGTAATATCGTGCTGAGCACACCTGAGGTTGAAGTTGCGGTAGAAGTTCCACTCGCGGGCAATTTGTTCTTACCCCCGCTGTTCTTCAAGGATCGCGTGCTACAACGCAGTATTCGTTTGCAGCGCGAAACCCAAATGAACAATTTCTAAATGCCAGCTACGTTTCAGCTTCAATGACTTGTGCTGAAAAGCGAACCGATGTTTTCTGTTCTACATTCTACTCACACCACTGCCATCGGCTCCTCGCTTAGTCCTGACTTTTTGTGCAACGTTTCAGATGGCAGTTCGCCAAAACACTCTTTGTAGATTCTCGAGAAGTCACCAAAATGCCAAAAACCCCAGCACAAGGCTTCTTTCGTAACAGTGGTTGACGCCGGAGTTTTCGCTTGCAGACTCTGACGAACTCGATGCAATCTTAGCAGGGTCAAAAAAGACATGGGTGTCATCCCTAGCACTCCCTTGAAGGCATACTGCAAGGTCCGTTCGCTTACACCCGTGGCTTTGCAAATATCAGCGACGTGGATTCGTTCCCCAAGATGCTTATTCGCATACTCTTGTGCCCTCGCCACGATTTGCCCGTGCGTTTGATGGGTAAGATCGTGCAGCGATGGCTCGTATTGCTTTGAATGTTCCAAAGCACAAAAAAGTTTTTCTATCAACTCCGTCTGAGCTGCGAACTGTACTTGAGGAACGTCGAAGACTTCAGGTTGTTGGCTGGCAATGTTGATCAGTCGTTGTCCCCAAGCATACAACTCGCGACAGCCTGAGGTTGTCGACGTAACTAATTCAATCTTCTGTGGTATTCGGAAAGTCGCATCGTGATGCCAACGAATCGCGTGATCAAGAATCATTTCTGGAGGCATCAGAATAGCGATACTCTCATAGCCTGCTGCTACCACTAACTCAACTTCGATACCGGGTACACTTGCCAATATTTGTCCAGGGTTAATCGGTATCCCATTCACTTTGCCAGTAGATGTTGGCGAAAACAACGTGTATCCGACAAAACCTGCTTGTAAACTAGTCCGCGCTCGCACTGCAAGATTCGTCGAATGGTAGACAATTTGGCATTGGCCAAGTCGGACAATAACCCGCTTTGCTCGAAAAGTTGCAGGACTCAGCTTCAATACATCCTGCTTGAGCACTTCGATCGACTTACCCACCAACGTTGGATCGTTGAGTTCGGTAATTGTGACAGTTGGCAAAGGCCGAAGAGTGTCGGTATCAGGTGAGCGAAACGAAGTTTTCACGGTTTGCGGAATTTCGATAGACGGAAGGTGGAGCTAAGGAGAATATCTAGGCCTGGGTGCATTCCGAAATCAAGAAACAAAGAGGGGTTTCTGACGTGTTGAACCATCGGCTAACAGTTTCTTGTGTTGTCATCGCGACCATACTCTCAAGCAGTGTTTCACAATCAAAGGCTACGGATCGACCAAGCGGCAAGCCAAACATTCTTTTGATCGTAGCCGATGATATGGGGTACGCAGATCTTGGGTGTTATGGTGGCGAGATCAATACGCCTAGTATAGATGCTATCGCAGCGCGAGGTTTGCGGGCGACCAATTTTTATGTGGCTCCAAGTTGTTCACCTACGCGGTCCATGTTGTTAAGTGGAACCGATAGCCATGTTGCTGGGATTGGCAATATGGCGGAATGGATCGGTCCAGCGCAGCGAGGAAAGCCGGGCTACGAAGGCTTTCTTAATAACCGTGTTGCAACGGTGGCCTCCAGACTGAAGGATGCGGGGTACCGCACTTGCATGGCTGGCAAATGGCACTTGGGGGAAAAGCCCGAACAGTGGCCTGCAGCGCGGGGGTTCGAACGCGATTTGGCTTTATTGCAAGGTGCTGGAAGTCACTGGTCCGATATGCTGGGACTGCTTCCATCAGAGCCGAAGGTGACGTTCACTCGAAACGGGCATCTCTTGGATAACCTTCCATCGGATTACTATTCTTCTAAGAACCTTACTGATTTCATCATCGAGAGCATTGATTCGAGTGCTCCAGACAGCAAACCGTTCTTTGCCTATCTCGCTTACCAAGCTCCGCACGGTCCTTTCGCTATTCCTGAGGATTGGATTGACCGTTGCCGTGGAAGGTACGATCAAGGTTACGATGTCATCCGCAAGGATCGCTTGGAACGCCAGAAGGCGCTTGGAATTGCAAACGCCGATGCTGTGACATTCCCCAGGTTGCCGAATATCCCTGCTTGGGAATCGCTGACCATTGATCAGCGCCGACTGGCGAGTCGCAAGATGGAGATCTACGCCGCTATGATCGAATACATGGATGACCAGATCGGAAGGTTGATCGATCATTTAAAAAAGACCGGCCAATATGACAACACCCTGATTGTCTTTATCTCCGATAATGGGGCGGCCGGTGAAGACATGGCCGAACTGGTTACGAAACTCGCTCCTGCAGCGAAAACTTGGTTCGATAACACGTTCGATAATCGACCGGAGAATTGGGGTAAACCTAGTTCTGCAATCGAGTACGGTCCGTCTTGGGCTCAGGTTAGCAGCGTACCGTTTCGCCTTTTCAAAGGTGTGGTAGCGGAAGGTGGTATTCGCGCTCCGCTGATCGTCGCCGGCCCCGGTGTCCAGCATGGTGGGACAGTTAACGACGCGTTGCTACATGTTATGGATATCATGCCGACTTTTCTTGAATCGGCAGGCGTCCCAATTGCGCCAGAAACAAATGCGAACGATGTTGCGTCGCTTCAAGGAAAATCGATGTGGCCACTGTTGTCGGCAGCAACCAAAGCAGTGCGAACGGAAACTGATTGGCTTGGTTGGGAACTCTTCGGAAACCGAGCGATCCGACAAGGGGATTGGAAGCTGCTTTACTTGCTACCAGCGGCCGGAGGGACCGGCGAGTGGCAATTGTTTAATCTCAAAGAAGACCCTGCCGAGTTGCATGATCTATCCGCCAGCCAGCCCGAGAAACGAGCGGACCTCATGAAACTGTGGGACGAATATGTCCAGCGAAATGGTGTGATTGTTTCTGAGGCCGGTCCGTTTGCTCGCCGCGAACCTTAGTTCCCGAACGCTGAATCAGCCGGCACGCGTTAGCGTCCGGTTAGGGACACAACCGGGGGCTAACGCCCTTCGGCTAATTTTGGTGGTTACTTGCCTTACGAATCGCTAGTTTGGACTGGAGACGATATACATGAAGATGCACCAAGTCAGCAATTCCTGCTATGCAGTGATCAACGAGAAGAATCGTGTCTGCGATGCCAACTCGGGGTTGATCAATTGTGGCGGAGGAGTCGTGATTGACACTCAATCCGACTTGGCCCATGCCAGCCGGATGATCGAGATGTTCAGTCAGGTATGGCCTGCTATGCCAGATCGCGTGATCAATACCCATGAGGACGCTGACCATGTCAGGGGCAACCAGTTGTTCAGAGGTTCCGAGATCATCGCGCACCGATCGGTACCTGAGCGGATGAAGCAAGTCGCCGAACCGAAAGAGAGCCAGAAGCTACTGCATGGAGTGGGCCGATTCTTGACGCGATTGTTGCTCAAGAATCTACATCCTGGGCTTGAGGCCGCAGGCGAACAATTATTAGAGGACTATAACTTTGATGGAATTGAACTGGTATTACCGACTACCTTGTTTGATACACGCTATGAACTCAATCTCGACGGCAAGGAAGTCCATCTGATCTATGTCGGGCCTTGCCACCAAGTGGGTGATACGATCATTCACATGCCAGAGGAGCGAGTGGTCTTCGCTGGCGATGTCCTCTTTCGTCAATGCACGCCGATGGGCTGGACGGGTTCCTATGAAAAATGGTTCCAGTGCCTTGACCTGCTGATTGAACTTGACCCGGAAACAATTGTTCCCGGCCACGGTCCGTTGTGTGGAATCGAAGGCCCGATGGAAATGAAAGCTTACTTGCAGTACGTTCGCGACGAATCGAAGACTTGCTTTGACGCGGGGCTAACATCGCTGGAAGCAGCCAAGAAGATCGAGTTCGGTCCCTATGGTGAGTGGCGTGCGCCAGCGAGACTTTACATGAATGTCGAACGCGCCTATCGCGAGTTTAGAAATCAACCGCCCGATGCGCCTTGGGATTCCTCTGCCACATTTGACGCGATCTATCAGGTTGCCAAAGCCAAGGGAATTGAGCCAGAGTTTTAGGATCAATCCAACAGGTGTAAGCAGAGGGGACCAAGCTTGTCTCATTGGTTTACAAGAAATTCAAATCAATTAACAAAAGGAAATGAACAATGAAATTCCCCATGATTCATGCAGATTCAAATGGCGAGACGCATTTCGGTGTCGAAGACGTAGCGGAGCGTGAAGTTCCATTCGGCCCGCCGCCAAACCCGACAGGGCTGATGAGCGACTTTGGAGCTGTCGCAACGATGTTTGTCTTCGAAGTCCCTGCTGGTACTGATGTGCCTGCCCATAACGCTCCTCAACCCTATATCGCCATTATTTTGTCGGGTGAAGGTGAAGTTGTCACCAGTGTTGGCGAAGCGCGAAGATTTCATCCCGGCGAAGTGCTCTTTTGCAATGACCTGACCGGTAAAGGGCACGTGACCCGCGCAATTACAAAGCTGAAGGTCGCCTTTGTCAATCGTGCTACTGCCTAAGAAAGTGTATGCTCAAATGAACAAGATCGTGAAAAAACTAACCAATGCTAATGCGGGGCTCAAGTTCACTGAGAGTCCACGTTGGTACGGCAATAAAATGTGGTTCATCGATATCCACGATAAGAGTATCAAGACGGTAGATATATCGGGTGCTGTAGAAACTGCCGTCGATTTACCTTTCATTCCAAACGGTTTCGGGCTAACTCCCGAAAGCGCAATCGTGGTCGGCGACGCCTTCGAACGAAAGATTTACCGTGTCGAAAATGTTTCGCTGAAACTGCTGGCTGACATCAGCGATAGGACTGTGTTTTGTCTAAGCGACGGCATCGTGGACGCTCAAGGTCGATTGTATGTCGGGGATATCGGCTACAACTTTGTCGACCCAACGGCCAAACCGGTGGCAACGTGTGTCCTCGTGCTGGTTGGATCGGATGGAAAAGCATCTGTCGTCGCCAAAGACTTGTGCTTTCCCAATGGGATTGTGATTACTCCCGATGGGCAAACCTTAATTGTTGGTGAAACGATCGGCAATCGCCTGACCGCATTTGACATCAACGAGGACGGAGCGCTTAGCAATCGACGAGTGTGGGCGCAACTGCCTTCATCCATTGGCCCCGACGGTATTTGTCTCGATGCCGAAGGTGGCGTATGGTGCGCGAATCCCGAAGGCGACGATAGTGTTGTGCGCGTGCTAGAAGGCGGAGCAGTCACAGATCGCATCAAAGTCGACTCGCACGCTTACGCGGTCATGCTGGGTGGACCAGATCGCAAACATCTATTCATTTGCACATCCGCTTCTCACGATCCTGCAGAGATTCATCGTAATCCAAGCGCATGTTTCCAAGTGGTCGAAGTGGACATCGCAGGTGCGGGCACTCCTTAAACTGTGGTGCTCTGGATGGCCGTTCCCAGCAGCTTCTCTCGACCTCAGGCACCCGTCAGAAAGTATCAAGTTCACCTTCGACACCATCCAAAACTCGTTGACCGGGTCGCCCGCTATAGCAAGTGTTTCTCCAGGTACAAAACATCGTACACTCGTGTCGCGCGCAATCACAGCGAGATGTTCTGGATCTAAGCCGTTACCAAGCACGAGGTAGCAAAAGCCAATAAGATATTACACTTCCTTTTGTTAACAATTGCGGAATTTCGATAGACGAAAACTTTCACCAGCATTGAAAATAGGATGCTGGTAAAAGTCTAGTCAGCGACAGCACTGCCAGTTCGTTCTGGTAGATGGCTTTCGCGATCGAGTTCAATTTTGGATCAATCCGAGCTTTACATTCTTTACTCACAACAGGAACACTCATCGTGTCTATCCAGAAGTTCATATTAAGTATCTCCATCATGGCCTGCAGCCTGGGTTTGGTGCTCGCGGCGGAGGGCGATCGGCAAGCGGTTGAGGAGGCGGCGGTTCGCAAGGCAGTTGAAGCATATGTTGCTGCCTTCAACAAAGCGGACGCAAAGGCTTTAGCTGCTATGTGGGCTCCGGATGCGGTTTACATCAATCCGATTAGCGGCGAAGAAGTCGTTGGCCGCGATGCAATCGAAAAGCAATTCGCGGCGATCTTTGCCGAGGCAAAAGGAGCCAAGCTGGAGGCAACAACGACCTCCATCGGTTTCGTATCGCCAAACGTAGCGATTGAACAAGGGACAGCCCAAGTGATTCGTCCGGACCAAGAGCCCGAAGCATCACAATACTCAGCAGTTTACATGAAGCGTGACGGTAAGTGGTTGTTGGACCGTGTTACCGAAGAAGTGGTAACGGATGTCATTTCGCATTACGAGCACTTGAAGGATCTCGAATGGATGGTTGGCAGTTGGGTCGACCAGGACGAACAAGCAACGGTCACCACGGAATGTAGTTGGACCAAGAACAATAACTTTTTGACTCGATCCTTCACGGTTCAAGTTGGCGACCAAATCGATATGGCTGGAATGCAAATCATCGGCTGGGATCCATCCGAAAAGTCGATTCGTTCGTGGGTCTTTGATTCCGATGGTGGATTCGGCCAAGCCACTTGGAGCAAGAAGGGCAACACTTGGCACGTTCAGCAAACAGGCGTTCTGCCAGACGGACGCAAATCTTCTGCGGTCAACATCATCACTTACATTGATGACAACACCTGTACTCTTCAATCGGTCAATCGTACGGTGGACGGCGAACTGCTCCCCAACATAGCAGAAGTCCAAATTACTAAGAATTAAGATGTATCAACCTGCTAAGAGAATCAAATAAGGATTTATGCTATGAAGAAGTTAGTGCAATACGTGGTCGTCGTGATGATACTGAGCTCGCTATCCGCTGGCCAGTTATGGGCTCGTGGCGGAGGTCGTGGTGGCGGAGGCGGAGGTGGAGGAATGGCACGTGCCGGCGGAGGCGGATTCTCCGGCGGTGGTATGGCTAGCCGTCCAAGTCCTGCCATGAGTCGCTCGCCTTCGATGAGTCGACCATCAGCGCCATCGATGAGTCGCCCTAGCCCAGGCTTTGGCGGCGGCACGCCAAGCGCCGGAGCGCGTCCAGGAGGAGGCATCGGTTCTCCAGGAGCTGGTGCTCGACCAGGCGTTGGTACTGGTGCAGGTGCACGGCCCGGAATTGGCGCACCGGGAGCAGGTGCTCGTCCAGGTGCAGGATCTGGTACTGGTTCGCCAGGTGCCGGGGCGCGACCAGGAGTTGGTGCGGGTGCGGGCGGCCGGCCATCGGCTGGCGATCTGCAAGGCTTTTTGAATATTGGTCCGTCGACCGGCGCGATTGGTGCAGGGCGTCCGGGCGGATCGAACTTGGGTGCTGCTGGAGGTGGCGCGGCCGCAGCCTTCTTACAAGGCGGGGGCGCTGCGGGTCGTCCTGCCGCAGGTCAGCTTCCTGCTGCTGGGAACCGAATGGAGAATCGCCCTGGCAACCAGACTGCTCGTGCCGATAACCGCGCTGGTAATCAAGCCACTCGGTCCGATAACCGAGCGAACAACCAAGCTGGACGAGTCGAAAACCGACAGCAGTTGCAAGACAATCGTTTTCAACGACGCGATGAAGTTCGGAACCAAGTCCAGGACAACCATCCGCGACTTGATTTCTGGTCCGATTACCCTGGCTGGGCCGCGATGCGGATCACTCGGCCATACCGCTGGGCTACATGGGGCGCTGTTACCGGCTGGGTTGGCTACGGCGTGACAGAACCAGTTTCTTATAACTATGGAGATTCGGTCTACTACGAAGGAGACACGGTGTTTCAAGGTGATCAACCGGTTGCCTCAGCCGAAGAGTATACGCAGCAAGCTGAAACGATCGTTGCCAGCGCACCAGAGGTTGCCGCTTCGGATGCGGATTGGCTTCCATTAGGTGTATTTGCTTTGTCACAAGACGGTCAGGCATCCGGTCCCGCGCCATCGTTGTTTCTGCAGCTTGCGATCAGCAAGGAAGGCGTCATTCGTGGTACACTCAACAACACGGCCACCGGAAAGACGCAAGATATCGAAGGCATGGCTGACAAGGCATCTCAACGATGTGCTTGGACTGTGGCCGGTCAGAGCCGACCGATTATGGAGACCGGTATTTCTAACTTGACTCAGGATACGGCCCCCTCGCTAATCCATTTTGACGATGGCCAGACTCAACAATGGTTGATGGTTCGTTTGGAAGAACCAGCGGCTCAGCAGTAAAGAACTCATATTAGAACGCCAACGCTTCAACCGTCGGGGACTATCCCCGATCGGTTGGCAGATCGCCCCCCGTCCATCAAGGAAAATCGTTATGAAACTCATGAGAATTTTAGCCCTATGCAGTATCGCGATCGCCTGCTTCGTTTCGAAATCACCGGCACAACAGACGAACCGCTCGCCGGATCGTACTGTATTACCGGTTACTGAACCATTGAGGCAACCAACGAACGTACTCGATGTTCGCAACGCAACACCACCGCCGCGATTTGACGTTAAGGCACCGCCGGGAGCACCCAACGTGCTACTCGTCTTGGTCGACGATCTTGGATTTGCCGGTACATCAACGTTTGGTGGTCCCGTAACAACACCCACCTTCGACCGCATCGCACGTGCAGGCTTGAAGTTCAATAACTTCCATACGACGGCCGTTTGTTCCCCAACCCGCACGGCTCTAAAAAGTGGCCGCAATCACCATGTCAATAACATGGGAGCGATCATTGAGACCGGCACTGCGTTCCCTGGTAACACAGGGCAGATTCCGCAGGATGTGGCGCCGCTGGCAGAAATGCTTCGCCTAAACGGTTATAACACAGGAGCATTTGGAAAATGGCACGAGCTTGCTGCTTGGGAGGCCAGCGCCGCAGGGCCCTTTGACCGCTGGCCAACCCATCAGGGCTTTGAAAAGTTTTATGGTTTTCTGGGCGGTGAAACCAACCAATGGGCACCGTTCATTTACGATGGATCGCATCAAGTCGAATTGCCCGAGGATCCGAACTACCACTTTTTGACCGACATGACTGATCAAACGGTCGCATGGATCAAGTATCAAAAAGCGTTAACACCGGACAAACCTTTTTTTGCCTACTACGCGCCAGGTGCGACCCACGCCCCACACCATGTGCCAACCGATTGGATCGCGCGATGGAAAGGAAAGTTTGACGGCGGTTGGGATACGATGCGCGAACAAATCCTGGCTCGTCAGATCGAACTTGGTATGGTTCCCAAGGGGACCAAACTAGCGCCGAAACCCGAAGCCATCCCCGACTGGGATTCGTTGAATGCCGACGAGAAGCGTCTCTTTAGTCGTCAAGCCGAGGTGTTCGCCGCATTTGTCGAAATGACGGATTTCGAGATTGGTCGCGTCATCGATGCGATCGACCAAACCGGACAGCTTGACAATACCCTGGTCATCTTCATCTATGGAGACAACGGCACCAGTGCCGAAGGAGGACGCAATGGGATGTTCAGCGAGATGACCTACTTCAATGGCGTGCAAGAACAGGTCCCCGATATGCTCAAGTACATCGAAAAGTGGGGTGGACCGGAAACGTATCCTCACATGGCCGCTGGTTGGGCTGTCATGTTCGACACCCCCTTCACGTGGACCAAGCAAGTTGCGTCAGATCACGGTGGAACCAAGGTCGGAACGGCCATCCATTGGCCTAAAGGAATCAAGGCCAAGGGAGAACTGAGAAATCAGTTTCATCACGTTATCGATATCGCACCGACGATTTTAGAGGCTGCTGGTCTTCCTGAACCCAAAGTCGTCAACGGTGTGACGCAGCGTCCGATGGATGGTATCAGTATGGTCTATTTGTTTAATGACGCCAAAGCGAAAGAACGGCACACCACACAGTATTTCGAAATGTTCGGCAATCGTGCCATGTATCAGGATGGCTGGTTCGCTCGTACCATTCATCGAGCACCTTGGGAGCCCAAAGCGCGTCGCGCTCTTGACGATGATTCCGCCTGGGAACTCTTCGATACCACAAAGGATTTCAGCTTGGTTAACAACCTTGCCGCTGAGCATCCCGAAAAACTTAAGGAACTTCAGAAGCTGTTTCTCGAAGAAGCTGAGAAGAACTTTGTCCTTCCCATTGACGATCGCTCTGTCGAGCGAGTGAACGCAGCGCTCGTTGGTCGCCCCGATTTGATGGCTGGACGCACGTCATTAACGCTTGCGGAGGGGATGACGGGGATGACAGAGAACGTTTTCTTGAATGTTAAGAATAGATCCAAGACAATTACGGCTGAAGTTGAAGTTCCAGAAGGAACCGTCGCTCATGGTAGCCTGATCGTTCAAGGGGGCCGCTTTGGCGGTTGGTCGCTTCACGTCAAGGAAGGCACGCCCACCTACCATTACAACTTCCTCGGCTTGCAACAGACTGCAATCACTGCTTCAGAGAAACTTCCGCCGGGCAAATCGACGATCCGTTTTGAGTTTGCTTATGACGGTGGTGGTTTGGCAAAAGGCGGCAAGGGTACATTGTTTATCAATGACCAAAAGGTCGGTGAAGGGACGATCCCTCGAACGCAACCGATGATCTTCTCTGCTGATGAAACCGCCGATGTCGGCATTGATTTAGCAACCCCTGTCGTCGAAGCCATCGGTTCGGAGCGAAAGTCGAAATTCACGGGTCGGATTCCGAACTTAACGGTTGAGGTAAAGTGATTGTCGCACAAACACGACCGATGAGACGACTTATGAAATACGTCATTCGTCTGGCTTTGTTGATCGCTATTGCAATCAGCATGGTCTCCGTCCAAGTTGCCGCGCAAGACGCGGTTGCGACTCAGGCTCCCACTCCGATTCCTCCGGGGATCGTGATGCCGGACAAAGTCGACACTAGGCTGGGGAAGTTGGAGTTTTTTGATGGCTTCCCAAATGACAAGACGGCCGAAATACTGTTTGACAACCTTGATTTTCAGCGCGCTGTGCAGGCTTATCTGTTAGCTATTCCAGCAGTGAACCAGGCCGCCATGCGCAAGGCTTTGTTGCGCTGGGGACCAGCCAATAAGACCATGCCGATTTGGGAAGATTTGGTGTATCCGCGCACCGTCGGGCTGACGTTTAATACCAGCACACCGTACTGCTGGATGTGGATCGATCTGCATGACGGACCTTTGGTAGCCGAAGTACCCCCTGGAGTGCTAGACGCGATGAACGACCATTGGTATCGCTGGGTCGTCGATGTCGGTGTGACCGGTCCCGATAAAGGACAAGGAGGGAAGTATCTGATTCTTCCCCCGAAGTACGATGGCGATGTACCGGATGGATATCATGTCGCACGAGCTCAGGCCTATGAAATGTTTTTGGCATGGCGGACGTTCGCTGATCCAACTGGCAGCTTGAAGCCGGCCGTCGAAATGACCAAAGAACGAACCAAGGTCTACCCACTTTCGCAAGCGGACAACCCGCCGCCGATGACGTTTGTGAACATCTCGCCGGAACCATTTGTAACGGTCGGACCGGGCGACTATCAGTTCTGGGAATTGCTCGACAGCGTTGTACAATCCGAACCGCCATACACCGGAGATTCAGTGATGCTTGGGTTCTTTGCGTCAATCGGAATTAGGCACGGCAAGCCTTTCGAACCTGACGAAAGAATGAAGAAGATCCTAACCGAAGCCGCGTTGGTGGGTGATGCCACAGCGCGGGCTCTCACGTATCGGATGCGTGACAAGGAAGCTTACTACTACGAGGGAAGCGCGTGGCGAACGGCATTTCTTGGTGGCTACAGTTTCGAGCAAGACGGTATCAAGCTGCTTGATTCGGCTTCACAGTATTACTTCTATGCGACGGGAGTCACTCCCGCAATGGAAGCCAAGATGGTCGGCTCAGGTTCGCAGTACGCGCTCGCCTTTGTGGATGCCCAAGGGCAACCGCTTGATGGCAGCAAGTCCTACAAGTTGCATATCCCGGCGAATGTGCCAGTTAACAATTTTTGGTCCGTGATCGCTTACGACAATCAAACGCGATCGTTTCTGCAAACCGATCAAACGTGGCCATCGGTCACCAGTAAAGACAAAGACTTTCATATCAATCAGGACGGTTCCGTGGATGTCTATTTCGCACCGCAACCGCCCCAGGAAGCCAAGAATTTCATCCGTACCCTGCCAGGCAAAGGATGGAACGCGATCTTCCGTCTATATGGTCCACTTGAGCCCTGGTTCGACAAGAGCTGGCGACTGGGCGAGCTTGAGCTGCAACCTTGAGAATTCCAAACGTGTAAAGCAGGTTTCGCTAGCCGAGTCTCACTCAGAATTGTCATGAATTTTGGTCGAACCGTTAAGGCGATCATTCGTGCTACATGCTGGTTAATCCAACTAACCAGTCCGTTTGGTAAATTATTCGCGAGCAGTGGGTGATAGTGTCGAAGCCTTCAGGAAGTATTCTGACTCAGGAGGGGATGGAATCATTCGCAAGGCCGCACGCGTAAGCAGCTCCTTTCCTTGAACTGACCTTAGTGCCAGCATGAACATCCTTCGGCGGTGCGGTAGCCGGGTGCTAAGCGTTCTGTGCTTGGCTGCTATCTTGAGTTCGACCGGTTGTCAGTTGCACATGCAATCAGCCGTCAAGCGAAGTCTGTTTCATCACCAGCCCGTTCCCGATCAAGTCCCTTGGCCCGTCGAGGGAACTCTAAACGAGCGAGCGGAATGTTTTTTGGAGCTTGCTCACTCTCTTAGTGAGTCCGATGACGCGAGAAGCGTGGACTACTTCTATCAAGCCGCGTCTCTGAGCTGGCGGTCGATGACACAAAAGGCGAAACTGGTCAGCCCACAGCATCCTTCTTGGAATACTTATCAAACGAGCCTGCGATACTTGATCGCCGACGCCGTTCGCTTCCATCGCATCAACGACTGCGGCCAGCTAGAGGTGATTGAACCACGCGGGCCTGTTTTTATACCCATCCGCAGTTCCAGCTTGGATTGGCCTATCGATCAGTTAAGCGGCTTCCACTTCCCCGTGATATCCAAACATCGAGAACTGAAACGTTATTTCGCTCAAGACGGTTTGGGGGTGCCCATCGTTGCACTGCGTAATAAACCTGTCACGCAGGATGACGATCCGCTCGAGAGATACTTCCCGGAGCACGTGCCTGTAGCCGCCACCTTGCTCTTGCACTCAGATGTAACCACAAGTTCAGACATTCCCTTGGAAGAGTTAGTGGAAGACTGCGAAAGATTTACGATCGAGCTGGTTAATCCGTTGAAAGTCGGCTCGATTTCCATGCAAGCCAGCCAGATACCGATCGCTAGGGATCTGAGTGCTCCACTGGAATACCAACTGCGGAATCGCCCCACCAACCCACTGACCGGCTTTATGCTGCCCGGTTCTGGCAACCAGAATGACGGCCTGCGATGGGGGGAACCCTATCAGCCAGGGAAGATTCCAGTCATCTTCGTGCATGGACTGATGTCGGAACCAACGACTTGGTTGGATATGTTGAACTATTTGAGGACACTGCCTTGGTTTAACGAACACTATCAAGTTTGGGGGTTTGGATACGCAACTGGTAGCCCATTCGTCACATCGGCGATGAGGTTACGCAATCAGTGCCGCGAAGCAATTGCATACTTGGATCCGCATGGAAACGACCCAGCATTGCGTGAGATGGTGATGATCGGGCATAGCATGGGAGGATTGTTAGCCAAATTGCAAGTTGCGGATAGTCAGGATCGAGTTTGGAGTTCAATTTCGAATGTACCGCTATCGCACATACGAGCATCGGCCCAGGCCAAACAGGAACTGGAGCAAAGACTCTTCTTTGCGCCCCAACCCTATGTCAAACGCGTCATCTACATTGCGACACCGCACCAAGGTTCATCATTTGCCTCGCGGGGCATCGGCAGGGTGTTTTCTTCGTTGGTCCAACCCGATGAACAGTATCAAGCGCTGCATGATCGGTTAGTGCGTGATAACCCTAACGCATTTACGGGTACTTTCCGCAAACGCATCCCAACTAGTATCGACTTGTTAGAACCCAGCGATCGCACCTTGCAAGCGATCTATACATTGCCTGTGCCTTTTGAAGTGAGGCAGCACTCAATTGTTGGGACCGGTGAAGGGCCATTGACCCTGGGTTGGAACGATGGAGTTGTTCCCGTCGCCAGCGCTAGCCATTTCTGTGCAGAAAGCGAGCTGAAAGTGGACGCTTGCCATACTAAGATTCTTAAACACGACGGAACCATCGCCGAGGTTGTACGGTTGCTGCACCTACATCTTACGGAAGCAGAAATCCAAAACTGGCCATGATCCGACTAGCGTCTTGCTCGGCACCATCTCGGTTGGCTCGCGAGCCCCAAAGTCCTTCGATGCCGTAGAAAACATGCTCTGTTGGTTGGTGAATGAGATTGACCGCCAAGTATTGAATGCGCTTGACACTGCTGGCTGGCTGCAAGTCCGTGTTGTCGACATCCTCTTGACTGTACGTCACATTGGTGAACCAGCGTTTTGACCATGAGTGGTGCAAGCCGGTGTACCAAGCAACCGCTTCCAACGCGGTCCCGCGATCGGTTGCGACGGGAGCCAAATCAGGCAATTCGCGATAACTGCCAATGCCCGACCCCCACAAAATTCCACCGTACAAACGATTTTGTTTGTTGAGATCAACGAAGCCGGTGGCATTCAATCCCAGTCCTGTAAACTCTAGTATCTCACCGTCCGTAGGCTGATACCCGACACGACGAAGGACCGACGCAAGTTGCAATTGCAAGATCTCCTCTGTGAAACGAATTCGAGCGATCGCATCGGGTAAAACTCTGCGTGGCTGCCCGAAGTCTAACAACTGAGATTCAACGTTCACCGGCGAGTCTTCAATCGCCGTCGCGAAGCTCCAACGTTCGTCCCAAAGCGTTTGGCTCCAGCGAACTTGAGCTTTGCGGAGGCTGACGCTGGCAACATCGCCGGTCAAATCAAGCGTGTTAGGTAATGCCGCACGATGCGCAAGGGTCGACCAAGTTTGCCCAAGGATAAAGTTTCGATACTCGCCATAAGCGTGGCGGAGCCGCATTGTGTTTCCGTCACCAAAAAAGTCTCCTTCAATGAAGATTCGCATTGGCAAATCGCCCTCAATCGCTTGCCTCTGTATATCAAGACTCAGTCGCGTTTGCCTGGCATGAAAACGTGAGTTAGTTCTCTGCGCGTCGCCAATTGGAATGGTGATAGGGTCAAAGAAGTCGGTCGAATCGATCGCACGGAAATCGCGAATCAGGTCCGTCTTCACGTAGCCACCGACCTTTGCTCCCCAAGCTCCGTTTTGAAAGAGCAACCCCTCGCGGAAGTCGCTGGGGAAATCATTGAAGTTTAATTGACCATGCCGCGCTCGGTCCGATTCCGCAAAGTAATTTGGGTTAGACGGTATTCCAGTCACATCTGAAAAGCTAAAAGCACTCGCAGGAAAACCATCCGAGGGTATTTCCGAAATGGGCATAGAGCGTTGATCGGAATCAACCATCCATGGCTCCACATGCGTCTGGACAATCGTGCCGGAAGCACTTGGGAGTGGTGGGTTTTGGAACTGAACTGCTGCTGCAGGTATCGACAAGCGGGGGTCAACTTCGGCCGCAGGAATGGAACCAGACACAAGATAGAACGCGAGCCAAGTACACCCACTTTGTATCCACCGAGTTACATGCAAGCTTTGCATTAGAATCGTAACCCAGTACCAACGTTACACACAAAATTTGCAGAATCCTCATTCAAGCCCCAGAACACGCGAGTTCCAATCTCCATGTTGGGCGTCAATAAATAGTGGGTTCCGGGACCAATGTAGTGCTGGCGATAATCCTCTTCGCGACCTCTACTCAACAAACTAAAGTATTCGATGTGGACGTTCGCTCGATCGCTAAGCAATGGGGCTTTCAACACTACGGACGGTGCCCACTCTGTGAAGTGATCTTCCTCTTCGGCTAGCATGAACCACCGCAAGCCGGTATCAAGCTCCCACCGGTTCTCCAACTTCCAGCCGCCCGCATATTCCAAAGAAAAATCGGTGTCATTCGACTCTCCGCTGGTCGGTGTATAACCCGTTGCGATCAACGCGCTTGCGGGAACCCAACCGTTTCCCGAAGATAACGCAAACTTCGCACCATAGTTGATGAGTCCTTCTTCGACCCGAACGTCTCGATCTCGGGCCAGATGGAGGAACTTATTCATTTCGTAAGTCCAACCCAAACGCAGCTCAAGCCATTCGGAAAAACCGTGCCGCACAAGTAAGTCAGGGAAGAGATGCCCTTCGTGTCCAGCGTCTTGATCAAGAAATGAGTACGAGCCCTCGACCACCCATCTTCCAAGTTCGACGATACGCGGTGATCGAGTGAACGAGTCTCGATCGGTCTCGATATTTTCCGCCTCCGTCTCCGACGCACTTTCTTGAGCATTGGTTTGGGAACCGATCAGCACGACGCCTATTATGACGCTCAAAGCGGTACAGCCAAAAGACCATTTGGACATAATCCTCAAACCTCAATATGTAACCGACGGAACTCAGGGCCGGTATTCCTTGACGCAACAGTATGCTGCCCTTTGCTGAATCTCATCTCATGCTTTTTCGTTAGGTAGATCGAGTCTAACATAATGGGATTCAAGCCATGATGGATCAGCATTGGATCTTAAGCTCGTTTCTCCAAGCTTAAGTGCTTCAGCCGACTGATGTTCGCACCAGGATGCGGCACACCAGTTTCTATGGGCCGTGGACTTCGCAAAAAAAGGCTTAATGCGCCGACGAGGCCCAATGGTTGGTACGTCGCTGTTCTGAGTTAGAATGTCGGTCGGTTCTGCCCACATTTCGCAAACTGAAAAAGGAACGAATTGATCAAGTCGGCGTTGCGAAATGGCATCATCGAACTATCTCGGTTGCTCCAAAATAAGTTGGTATCAAGCCTGCGCCAGATACTGGTACTGCGTTTTTTCGACAGTTACGACAAAACGCATCAGATTTTTACAAGTGGTCCTCCGACTTTACAAAATACAACGCAAAAATCGCTCAGTTCTTGATTGCTTTTAGCTGCCAATCATCGCGATTCGAATTGCAAGCAAAATGCCAGTTAGCGTTACTGGCCAACCGAGCGACACTCGACTCTTGCCGCTGGGCTGGCTATTTCGGAGTCAGCACCGAGAAGTCAGCAAATGTTATGTAGATGGTAAAGACAGCCGCTATCAGCAATAGCCCTACCGCTTTGGCGTACTTCCAAGGCGTCATGTCGACAGCGCCAACATCCTTTTGTTCAAACTCCGTTTCCCGTGGGCGCAATTCCCCAACCACGAGCATCAGGATCATCAGCCACGCGAACACAAGGCCAAGGAAATGGAACTCGTGCAGTGACGCTACGATCTTGTCAAAAGGCGGTACGAAATAACCAACTGCAATCACTGAAAAACCAGTAATCAGGCCAAGCTTCGCCGCCAATGGCGGAACCCGCTTGGTCAACATTCCAATCAGGACCACTGCAAAAATGGGTATGAAGTAAATGCCATTCATCTTCTGCAAATAATCAAAGATCCCACGATCTTTGATGGCAGGATGGTCCAGCAGCGGTGCAATTACCATGGCACTGATAGCCACAATCCAACCAAATACTTTTCCGCTACGCACCACCTGCAATTCGGTCGCGTCCTTTTTAAACAAACCTTTGTAAAGCCCAACGCTGAACAACGTGCAGGAACTATTCAACGCGGAATTGAAACTTGACAATATCGCACCAATCATAGCTGCTGCGAAAAATCCGGTTAACGGAGCCGGCAGCACTCGATTGACCAGCATGCCATACGCCTTGTCCTTATCTAACCCCTGATCGGCAAACATCGAAAAAGCAATCATGCCGGGTATGACTAAGTAAAGCGGCCCGAGCAGCTTCAATGCTCCTGTCAACAATACGCCTTTCTGCCCCTCGGCCAAACTGCTAGCACCAAAAGTGCGTTGGATGATCTGCTGGTTGGTCGTCCAATAGAAAAGATTTAGTAAGAAGATACCTGAAAAGATGGTCCCAAAAGGCACCGATGTCTTCGCTCCGCCCACCGAGTTAAAGCGATCTTTCTGTTGTTCCCAAAGCGTCTTGCCGCCTTCGGCAATCCCGCCGTCACCACCTAACTGTGCGAGTGCAAAAAACAGAATCATGAAACCACCGATAAATAGCCCAACTCCGTTAAGCGTATCGGACACCGCGACGGTTCGCAGACCACCAAACAACGCATAGATCGAACCGATGATTCCAACTAACCACACAATCATCCACAACGCTGTCGAATACGAAACGCCGCCAAGCATCGTTGGCACATCGAGTATCCCAATCATGCCTGTCGCACCCGTATACAGAATGATTGGCAGCAAGATTCCAACGTACGCCACTAAGAAGATGATGTTGGTGATCAGTTGTGTTTGCTGGTCAAATCGAATCTGCAAATACTCTGGGACTGTGGATACGCCGCTGCGGAGAAACTTTGGCAAAAAGAACCAAGCCATAAAGACCAATGCCACGACGCATACGACTTCCCAAACCATCACACACAGCCCATCGGTGAAGGCTGCACCATTGAGCCCTACCATTTGTTCGGTGGATAAGTTCGTCAAGAGCAGCGAACCAGCGATGAGCGGGAACGTGAGCGATCGGCCCGCCAAAAAGTATCCGCTACTGCTGCCATGGTCATCGTTCCGCGTGATTCGCCACGTCAAAAACGCAACTAGACCAGTGAAAAAAAGAAACGAAACAATTGTAATCGCAATACTCATCATGAACCGCCCTACTGCAGGTTGCCTGCATGCCTACCATGTTGTCGCCCATGCCGCTCGCCTGCTTCTTGCCTGCCAGTCCTAGTTGCCTGCCCTAAAATTTGCTCTTCCACAGCTTGCAGCAATTGCCATCGTACATGGTTCTGATGCGAACACAATGAGATTGCTCGTCCTGCCCCTGAGACCTATTGCCAAAACGTACGATCCGACTTTTATCCCATGATGAGAATCCTAATTATTCCGTTTGGCGGGCCTCGAAAAGGCCATTTGACTCAAGATTTTTTCGCATAGACTGTCCCTGGTTTCTATTTTTTAGAATCGCTCTTTCCCACGCTTACTTGCCAATTGTCGTTTCAACTTTGGCATCTAGTCTAAAGGAATCCTTCGATGTTTTGTCCCTCATTCGGTCTCGAATTATGAACCAGTTTGCCACACGCATCATGCAAGTTTTCGTACTCAGTCTTACTATGTTGGTGATAGGTTCGCCAACCAACGCTTGCGGACAAAACTCTGTCCGCGTATCGGCTCATCGCGAGTTCGTTTTGCCAATCAAGTATGACAAACTTTTAACACGCATGGAAGGCGAATCCACATCGCGTGAGATGTTCCGGTCACAGCACGTCGAGCTGCTGTCGTATACTCCTCGCAAAGAAGATTCTCCAGCCGAATCGCTCGACGCTGCACCTGTTAGCACCACCGATGATGCATCGCAAAGCGAAGAGTTTGGCGAGTCGAGTATCTCGACCAGCGATGTTGACGCAGTCCGCGCCGTCATTGACAGCACCGGCTGCTCACTAGAATTCGGACGCATGTTCTATCGCACTACTATTGAGGCCAATGACCAAAAGACAACGATCAATGTCGAACTAGTCCTGCCCGCCGATATGCTGCTGAAGGATCACTACCGATACGTAATTGTGCCACGAGACGACGATCAGTCTTCAATAGCAATCACGCATACGCTCGATGTGCGATTGATGAAGCGTCGTATCAAGGCGATCAACGAACTGATTCTCTACTTCACTTGCAAAGAAGCATCCGCTCAAGTTCAACAGTTGACGGCGGCCATGGAACGTTGCATCATCGCTATTGCGATGCGTCCTGAAGTATCGGCTTCGCTCGCAGTCGCTCCTGCATCGGAAGACGACAACAGCGATGACCGCAGTGCTGCTTTATCAGCGACCGCAGAACACGATTCACGCCAGACGCAAAATAGTACGGTACAAACCGATGTTAATAAGGCCGCTGAGCAAGCGGCGGAGTCCGAAACTTCTGCGGCCACGCCGATGTCTTCCAAGCCTCTTGTTCTGACAGTCCGTATGAAAGTGGCAACCCCTAACCGAGGCACCGTGCGTGTCGCGGTTTTCGCGTCGGAAGGGCAGTTTCGCAAGTTTGACGCTCGCAAAGAGGAAGCAAAACAAGGTGAGGCCTTTCGTAAACAAGAGATCCAAGTCGGTCCGAGCGGGATAGTCGAGTATTCTTTTACGGATCTACCACAGGGGGATTACGTGATTGCCGCGTTCCACGACATCGACGGAAACAAGAAACTGACGTCCAGTTTTTTAGGCTTACCCAGCGAGCCATATGGCTTCTCGCGTGATGCTCGTGGCCAGTTGGGCGCGCCGAGCTACCAAGATGCGGAATTTAAATTCGATGCTGAGCACCCGATGGTCGAGTTCTCGCTGAAATAACGCTTCCAAAAAGCTTATGGAGCTGCAGAGATGCAATGATTACACGAACAACCATCGTCCAATCACACCATCATCTAAATCAACGTAGTATAGGTTCCCATCGATGCCTTGCACTATCTGAACCACGATACGTGCGCCAGTGGCAAACGTACTAACGCTGGCAACGGTTCCATCGGAGTTCAGCCGCACGTTGCTGACGATGCCCTGCCCCAGATCGTTAAAGAACAGACTGCCTTGATACTGGTCTGGATAAGCATCGCCGCGATAGACGGGACCCATCACGATCGCGTTGATGCCGGTCGCCGCATGGCTTAACCCCAGCAGAGGCGCTACCACGGTTTGGCCACTGCCGTAGAAAGCTTGGGCTTCAGCTAAGTCCTGATAACCTCCAGTTCGCAAGGATGTGCCATTGCCGCCTTCAAAGTAAGGCCAACCAAAATTCGCTCCAGGTCCAGCCGCGTTGATCTCTTCCCAGCGCGTCCAGCCAACATCGCCAACATATATCTGTCCTGTTACCGAATCGAACGATAATCGGAACGGATTTCGCAGCCCAAGCTGATAGACCTTCGAACGATTGGCATCAGCGTCACCATTGAAAAAGGGGTTATCTGCCAATCCTTTGCCCGTCAGCGGATCAATACGCAGAATCTTTCCAGACAAGTTATCGATATCTTGTACTCGCACCGTACGCGGATCAACGCGATTGTACGAAGTGCCGTCACCGATGGAGACATATAACGCGCCGTCAGGCCCGAACTCGACGGCGCCTACGGTATGCGACTCACTATCGGTTGCGATAAAGTCTTGAATGTTCGTGCCATCAGGCAAGATACCTGCAGGTGGCTCATTGAAATCGCTAGTGCTGTTCACAAACGCATTAAAGTTGCTCCAAACACTGTTGCGACCTAGTAACACAACTTCACTGCCAGCGACCGCAGTCGTGTAATTGGTCGCCGCATCTGCAGTAACTCGGATCAAGCGGCCAGCTCGGTTCCCATTGCGATCGGGGCCAGCCAACGGGTGCGACGCGTTCTGGTACACTTCCGGCGGATCGTATGTAAACAACAAATAGACATACGGGTTGTTCACGAAATCTGGATGTATCGCGATATCCAGCAAGCCTCGATCACGAGTGCCGTTGACTTGATCTCGAATATCAATGAACGGCGTCGTCAATCGTTGTCCATCCCGGACAACAAAGACGCGACCGGACTGCTCTGCAACATACATGTTGCGGCCATCCGGCGAAAAATCGATCGAGGTCGGTTGGATGTATCCGGATGAAACAACTTGATTTACCAATTGAGTGCCTGGGTTTGGAGGCACCACCGTGGGAGGGGTGAACGAAAAGTTCCAATCAAGAATCCGATGATTGTTTGATGCGCCTCCCGTAGCCGCCGTGAATCCGAGGTAGCCTTGGTTACCAACGATGGATTCCAAATTAACACTGGTTACCAGCAATGCGGTATCTGGCTTTGTCGCACCATTAGAAACATAGACCGCCAGAGACTGGGCATCTCCGTTATAGTCGATCCATGCGCGGAGATTCGCGCCGCTGTTGAAATCGATGCTTGAGTTCCTGGTGATCAGCGCGGTCGTTGAACCATTGATCGTTACCGAAACATGGTTCCCCGAAACTTCGCCAGGATTTTGGAACGTATCAAACTCGATGACAACACTGCGATCGATGCCTTGATAGCCTAACGAGCCACCATTGCTTGAACTGATAGCGGCTGCGCCCGCTGCAGAATTCTGGATAATGAAGCTGAACCCATCAGCACCTGCGGTTCCTTGTCCACCATCCAATCGAAACCCAAAGCTAGTCTGAAACGATGTCGTCGCATTGATTGGCATCGGCGTCGCGAAATATGCACTGCCTCTCAAGTTATTCGCCGCTCGCGTTAGCCGCAGCGTGCCGTTGTCGAGTCCAGCGTCGCCATTGAAAATCAGAGCTTGCGTTGCAGTAAAACTGGAGAAGTTCGGAATGGTCGCATCGTCGTCGTTAATGAGGATGGTCGCTGTTCGCGGAGCTGCAAGAGTCCCATTGCCGCGCATATTGTCCACGGTAAAGCTGAAGGTTTAGTTGCCTTCATACAACGAGTCATTCAAGATCGGAACGGCAACTACGGCCAGAACTTGCCCGGGCAAAAATACGAGAGTCCCGCTAGTGCTGAGATAGTCCTGTCCTGGAGTTGCTGTTCCAGGGACCGTCGCATAGTCCACTACCAATGTCCCGTTCGAACCGTTCTGCCTCCGTACGTCGATATTGATGAAGCCAGCGTTTTCATTCACCGCATATCGATTGTTCGCCAGCGAGATCGCTCCCGGACTGGAGCCTCCCGTTGTGTACTGAAAAAAGCCGTCAGAATTCAAGAACTCACTTTGTGGAAACCCAGGGAAAACTCCATTGCCAGTCCAACTGCCATTGGAAAAAACACTGGGAGACTCTGTTTGATACTCGATTCCATCCACCAGAATCCGGTCGACGCGCAAGTTGGCATCAAAGACGCCTGGAATATAGCGATCGCCTGAAAATTCCACTTGGATTTGGTCAGCGTTTACTGAACCATTTGCGCGATAACCAAATACCTTAAAATTCCCGTTGTTCGCACCTTGATCAACCAACCATGATCTTACAACTTGGCCATTGATCCGCAGGTTCATGCGTTCGCCGCCTTCCGAGCCGCTTGCGATCACGAGAATCTGACTGCCTTGATTTGAAGTCCCCGAACTAAACGCAAAGTAGCCGTTGACGTGCAATGCTTGAGCACCGAAGAACCCAGGCTGTACACTACCAGTCTCACTTCTCCATGTTCCAGTGCTAAGCACCGTTGGCGAACTGGTGCGATACTCCGTCCCGTCGATGGTTATTCCTTGAACGAAAAGGTTTCGATCTATATTGTTCGTTGGGTTAAATAGATCGTTGGTAAACTCGACCCGAATCCGGTCAGCGGAAACCGTCTCACTTGCCACATAGCTAAATGCTTGGAACTGTTGTTGGCCGGGATTGCCACTCACATTATTCCACGTCGCCACGATTTGATTGTCAATCAGCAATCGCATTTGTTCCTGGCCAGTTTGACCTGCAGCGCGGACCACGATTTGCGAGCCGCCGCCATCGGCTGCGAACTGGAAGTATCCGTTGGTATGCAGGTACTCCGATTGTCGGAATCCGGGAACCACGCCATCATCGGCCCGCCAAGTCCCTGTCGAAAAGACGCTTGGCGCTTCGGTCTCATAACGAATCCCATCCAAGATCATTGCATCAAGCCGAAGATTGGAATCGATTCCATTGGCTGGATCATATCGATCGTTGATAAAAGCGACGCGAATACGATCCACTGACAGATTCTCTGGCGTCTCATAGACAAATCGTTGAAACGTGTTTTGATTTGCACCGGCATTGAGTGCCCATGTTTGGACAGCAACTCCGTCGATCTGTAGCTGCATCAACTCGCCGCCTTGATCGCCGGCCGCAAGCAGTTCGACCGACGAGAGCATGATCCGAGGTTCAAGGCTTTCGCATTGCAAAAATAACTCGGAAGCGACCTGTGGTTTTGGGAGCGGTTTGAAGAACTTCATCTTGGGTAGTAATAGGCCTTCGAGAGGCATCATGCAGGGTGCTGAACAAGCGCTTCCGCAGAAACGCTTTACCTACACAATATTTAGTTAGCCGACCGATTCAACCCGTTAATCGCGAGAAACCAGCCAGGACCAGCCCACTCAAGCCACAATTCCCCGTAGCAAAGCAAGCGGATAATTGAGCCGACATCATCTCATTTCCACCGTAATCCGAAAACCGACTATGTCTAACGGCGGAGCATGTACCTCAAACTTCGAACCTACGCGGCGATACTCAAAATTCTGCCCTGTAATCGGATCGATTGCTACTGGCATTGGCGTGTCGTCTAACGAAGCGGGCAATTCGCCACCATGAGCAGCGGCGTACATGCGCACGGCTTCGATCGTTTGCAATAGAGCGACCTTACGTTGGACGTTAGCCTGCGTCGCATAAATTCTTGAAGTAGCAAGAAACTTACGAACTACATCGGTTAGTTGGCCTAGTGTCTCATCTTTGGATTCTCGCGCAATCGACTGGCGGAAAGCTTCATTCTTTTGCAACTGCCAATAGGGGATCGAAGACCATTTAGTAACATCATCCGCTCGCTGCCGATAGTAAGTTGTCAGGGCTAACATGGCCATATGAATGGGTGAAAAACTCACGAGTTGCTTCTCATCCCACCCATGTACGTTTTTGAGGTACTCGCGCGCTTTGGATTGCGAACTTTCTATGATTGCCATCAGTTCTTTCTTGGCTGAAGAGACCTCAAGCGAATCCCAACCGTCTAGTTGGATTTCCACAAATGAGCTTGCAAGCTGATCGACCACCGAATCCCAGAACGCGTCATCGCGTGGACGTGAATCTATCTCTTTCAAGAGCTTGATTTCCTCGAACAAAAAACTGCGTTCCAAACCAAGTGAGTTTTCGAACGTCACCAACGGTTTAGGGAGTAATGCAAGTGCCCAATAAAGATTAGGACAATTCTTGTGTTCCAATAGTCGGACGCAATCATCTGTAGCCATCTGCGCAATGGCTAGCCCTGTCAAATTTGTAACCAGGAAATTGTCTTGACCGCAGTGACTCGCCATCGCGAATTGTTGTTTCAGAATACTTATTGCATCGTCAATGCGATTTTCAGCTATCGCTAATCGACATCGAATAACCTGATTGCGTGAGGCCTCCCGAAACTGACTCACCTCCGATAGCGTAAGCAGCGCCGGAGAATCGACGTCTTCTAGGTGACGATCAAAGCTCATTGATTTGCATTTTTGAGCTTCCTCAAGATCACGACGTTGGAAGGCGGTAAGTGCCAGGTACTTTTTCACTTCGTCGATAGGCAATTCGCTTGGAAGCATTTGTTGCCAAGAATACGGAGGAACCGCGTCAAGCGGCAGTCGTCGCTCCTGGGCTACTTTATTGGCGTTTCTCCAAACTTCATTCATTGCCTCTCGTCGCGGTCCTTCATCAAGAAATCCGAACGCTCGCAAATAATAGATCGCAGCGTTTCGATCCTTAAGCTCCATCGGATCGTCAATGAAGCGATACTTCAATGCGGGGTTCGGCTCTGGTTGAGGAAGCACCTGTATCACCTGTGCTAAAGTCCGCTTCCCTTCGCCAATTACTTCAATGTCCCAATCGCCATCTTTCTTGATCTTTGAATTAGATGTGCCATTTGCTGTAGCGTATGCCCCAGTAGTAGCGTGCTCGTCAGCAAAAGTTGTGAACCCGGTTAGCGAGAAAATGAGTCCGATAGCGACCCTATTTGTTAAAGTGGTTATCATAACTGCACCTCGTTGCGAAGTCTAAAGTGGCTGTTTCTACTTTCTTGCTGAATCAAATGTAGACGGTTTTCGATATCTAGCTCAACGGATGATGCTGTTGGAGTCATCGCCGTACCTGGAACCATCTCGGTTACGTCTTGCATAAAAGCTTCCAGGTTCCGATTTGCGATCAGGTATCCTGCGGTCAGAGGCCTTTTGTTATCTGTTGTTCTCTCATCTCGTGAAAGTGGCTCGATAATCCTTAGTGGGGCATCGGCCGATTGTGTCGGCATCAAAAGCGATTGACTGCCAGGCGAACTTGCATGAACCGCCTCCTCGGGTTGAGAGCGAAAAGCAAAGTAGCCCAGAAGCAACCCAACGAAAGCACTTGCGCCGCAGGACATAGTGAATGAGAACCGTGTCATTGATATCCGCGAAAAAAAGCCCGCACTCTTGCACCTAACTGAAATGCACGATTTCGTAAACGTCGCAGGTCGAGGGCGAATCGCACCGAGCGATCGTTCAAACCTCAAAAGCGTTTCGCCTTGCAGGGCATGCATGTCGTTGTTTGACGCGTTATTATCATTGGTCATTGTTTGCTCCTGACTCTTTTATGATCTCCGGTGCTTTGGTACGACCTGATAAGATGTGCTGCAACTCTTGAAGTGCTTCGCGATAAACCCGAAAAGCGGTCGTCGTAGGCATGTTGACGAGTTCTCCGATCTGTGCAAAAGACAGTTCGCCCCAAACCCGGGCGACGACGATCTCTCGTGATAATGGGGACAGTGATTCGAGCGCGAGTTCCAACTCTTTAACCTGTAACGCGTGTTCCTGAGTTTGCACAAACCAGTTCACCTGAACTTCGCCAGCTCTATAATGGTGCCGACCCCGCCGCGTTTCCGACCGCATCTGGTTTAACGCTTTGTACCGGGTGGTTTTGTACAACCAAGGTATTGGATCTAGTGCGGGTTCCTTCATCCGCGATAAGTCGATGAAGGCCTCCTGCACCGCGTCGTCCGGATCTTTACACCATTGCCGCGCGTACAGAACCAGCTTGGCTGCATGTGTTTGTATCAGTTCTGTAATCAAACGCTCGTCAATGGTATCGCTCCTGTAACCAGAATAACACCGGTCGACGAGTTTCATTCCAAAAGCTGACAGGAAAATTTTTGAATCATCTCTGCGTTGGTCCAATAGGACTGGCACATGTCGTTGCGACGAAAGAAATATCGCGAGCCCTTGGAGAAAGCCAAAGTATCTACCAAAGAACAGAAACCGCCAAATCTCGTTTGCGCAGGGGCTGTTTTGCTTCGTCAAAGGGTTGCGCCGCGAACCTCCTTCCACTATGATAGACTGAAGTGGAAAGTAATCCAAGTTTAGGTCGCCGGCGACGCAAGAGCTTTCGAGGACGCTGTGTTGGTTGAATTGTCCAAATTATTCTTGGCTGTATGTTGGGTAAGCGTCGTTACTTCCGTGACCTTCGCACAGCCGCCAGTGTTGACACCTGAAAGACCATGCGCTGTAGACACCAACCTTGACTTTGAATTCGCTGTCTGGCGAACAGTCGCCGTCACCAAGTGCCTGAATTGCCATCGCCAGGGAGGGGACGCAGAAGATAGCCGGTTTATCTTGTCAGAACCGGATCGAGCTGGCTTTGCCACGCAGGATCGACTCGAAGCCATGCGTCGCAACTTCAATGCATTTACGTCCATGGCGCAAGAGCATGAAGATGGCAAATCACGATTGCTTAGAAAAGCGATCGGCGACTTGGACCACGGCGGCGGAGAGGTGCTGCAGATCGACTCTCTTGAATACCGACGATTGAGCCAGTTGGTTGAGAATGTTTCCGAGCCGATTGAACTATTTTCGTCACGATCGCCATTTGCGGAAGCGACATCGTTCTTCGATAACTTGGTGATGTTAGACCATGATCAGTTGCTGCGGCGCGCCACGCTGTCTTTAGCCGGACGACTACCAACTGAACTGGAATACGCGAGTGTCTCCCGCGACGGCGTTCCAGCGCTGTCACAGGTTCTGGATGCGGTCATGACCGAACAAGCCTTCTACGATCGCTTGCGAGAGGGATTCAACGATATCTTTCTATTGACAGCCGTCGACGACAACGCGGAAGTGACCGCTTTGTCGTATGAACACTTCGAGAAGTCTCGGCTTTGGTATCAAAAGTACGATCTGAGCCATATCGAGGACAAGAAGGAACGCGAACGCGCTGGCTACAAATTGGCCAATGACTATCGCAAAGCACTCTTGGATGAACCACTGAAACTAATTGAGTATATCGTTCAACAGGAACGACCTTTTACCGAAATTGTTACGGCAGATTATATAATGGTCTCGCCATTTACCGCACGGGGTTATGGGATCTTTGAAGAGATTCAGTCGCGGTTCCAGGACTCTGAGAATCCTTTTGAGTACGTGCCCGTCAAGCTGAAGGCGCTGAAGGGACGCAATAAGTCAGAAGATCAGGACTCTGCCACTGGCTTTTTTCCTCATGCAGGTCTGCTGAGCAACTTTCTGTATTTGGCGCGGTACCCTACGACAGAGACAAATCGCAATCGACTTCGTTCTCGCATGTACTATCAGCACTTTTTGGGCATCGACGTACTCGCACTGGCTGCTCGCGTTTCGGATGCTGCCGCCGTCAATGCGGAATATGAAATCCCAACTATGCAAGCGGCCGACTGCGTCGTATGCCATCGCTCGCTGGATCCCGTGGCAGGATTATTCCAAGACTACTGGCGGTTTGAAACCAACTTGGCTCTATATGGCAAACGCAAAGAGGGATGGTTCGCAGACATGTTCTCGCCTGGTTTCGAAGGCGAAGCGTTACCGGAATCCGAGCGATGGCGAGCGCTGCAATGGCTGGGAGAACGTACGGCCAGCGACCCACGGTTTGCCATGACTATGGTTCAGCATGTTTACTATATCCTGACCGGCCGACACGTCTTGTTACCGCCAGAGGATTTCGACGATCCTTTGTACCGCAGCAAGCTGAAAGCTTTCACCATGCAGCGTCAACAAATCGAGTCGATTGCAGCCGATTTTGTGTCAGGAGGCTACAATTTAAAGGACGTTTTTCGAGCCTGGATTATGTCGGATTTTTATCGCGTTGACGGACCTACTAGCCAAGAGCAAGATCGATGTCGGTTAGCAGAACTCGATGATCTAGGGATCGCCCGCATGCTGTCCCCGGAGCAGTTGGAACGCAAGATTGCAGCAGTATTCTCCGAGCGATGGAATCGATTGGATGACGACTTGGGCATGCTGTATGGCGGCATCGATCTAAAGGAAGTCACCGAACGAGCAGCCGATCCTAGCGGAGCGATGGGTGCAATCCAAAGGATCATGTCCAACGATGTCGCTTGCCAGCATGTGCCCCGCGATTTCGCGCGACCTCGCCAGCAGCGAATCCTGTTTCCCAACATCGATCCCGATGTGGTGCCGGGCACTTCGCAGGCCAATCAAGCAATCGCCGAGGCGGCTGCGCACTTGCATCGAAGAATTCTTGGCCGCAAACTACCTTCCGATTCTGCCGATGTACAGCGGACGGCCAACTTGTTCATGGAGATCGTAGCCGATTCGAAATTGCAAACCGAACTTGATCAACGCGAGAAGTGGTCTTGTCGTCAGGGAGGAGCTGTCGAGAACGATCCGCACTATACGATTCGCGCTTGGCGAGCTGTGGTTACGTACCTGCTTCGCCGCCCCGAGTTCCTTTACGAATAAATGGCTGATTGACGACCAGCAGAAAGCTCAAGCATGAAATACGATCGAAGAAAAATTCTACAGCTATGCTCGCTGGCTGGTTTGGGGCTCGCCGTTCCATTGCCGGACCAGCAAGCTTTAGCACGCGATGAACAGGCAGATGAGCCTTACGATGGCCCATTCTATGTCGTCATCAACGCCTCGGGTGGATGGGACACTACGTATTTGATGGACCCCAAAGGCATCGATGGCATCAACCGTCTGTATGAACAAGGGGAGATCCAAACGCATGGCCAACACCATTTCGCTCCAATCAAAAAACATGCCGAAGGCGGCATGGCGAACGAAGATTTCTTTGCGGAGTTTGGCGAGCACATACTCACCGTCAACGGACTGGATTATTCGGTGGACAATCATGCGCCCGCTTCACGATACATGGCTACCGGCAAACTAGACAGTTTGGCGTATCCAACGTTCGCGGCATTGGTCGCTGCGTGTCGAGGGCCGAACTGCCCATTGGCGTTTTTGACATTTGGCAACTATTCGGTCACTGGCAACGTGGTTCCTATGTCGCGTGTCCCCTACCTGCCGTCGTTGCAACGGATTGCCAATGCAGACGCAATAAACGGTAATGCCACATCACCATACCATGACGATTTTGCATTGCAGCGTATCGAGCACGCTTTAGATGAACATCATGCTGCACGTGATGCACAGCCTCGTTTGCCGCGAATTCGCCGCAGCGAGAGCATGTTGTATGCCGCGCAAGTGAACTCAAAGGCATTGACGCGGATCACGGCGCATATTCCAAAAGAGTTGCCCAAGCAGCGTTTGGCCCAACAAGCAGAAATCGCACTGGTCTCCTTCAAGGCGGGCGTTTGCGTTTCAGCCAATCTCAATATTGGTCAGTTTGACAGCCACTCCAACAATGACACGGACCAGATGAAGTTGATCCCTGAATTGTTAGCCGGCGTCGCTTATTTGATGCACCGAGCAGAAGAGTTGCACATTCGAGATCGTTTGGTTGTCGTCGTGCAGAGCGAAATGGGACGAACCCCAAAATACAACTCTGGCAACGGCAAAGACCATTGGTCGATTGGTTCAGCGATGTTCTTAGGCCATGGTATTCGCGGCGATCGTGTCATCGGCGCGACCGACCAAGGGCAGTTTGCAATCCCAATCGATCCGCAGACGTTGAAGCTAGACAAAGAGCAAGGCATTCGCGTTCGCCCAGAGCATATCCATCAAAGCTTGCGTGATTTAGCCGGTATCACCGACCATCCATTATGTCAGCAGTTCCCATTAGAGCTACCCGACAAACGCCCACTGGCAGGCTTGTGGGGTTAGTCCCGCTTTCGACGGGGCCGCTCGTTCGTAGTCCCGCCTTCAGGCGAAATATCCCATCAAGCCGCATACTAACGAGCACTTCCCGTCGAAGCCCTAGCTACAAGCTGATATCAAACGGTCTTGCGTTTTGCATCTCACACTGACCGGTTCGAATTTCAGTAGACCAATTCAAGCCCGCCTGATCCTACATGCAACACTTGGTTCGCATTGTACTGCGCGTCATAACCCGCGAAGACTCTCGAACCCAAGCCGCTGCCCAAGCTTAGCCCCAGTCCGCTGGAAGCCCAATCGCGACCTAAGTCGACACCTTGTACAGCAAAACCTGATCCAGGCAAACCTGCAAAGCTAGAGCCAACGACGTAGTTGGTATCCAAGAACTCGTGAATCCACGCTCCTCGAACTTCCGGAGTTAACACGCGACCACGTCCTGTAAGTACGGATTTGGCAAGCCGACCGCCCAAAGAGCTTCGCAGCGAATGCACGTCCAACGCAGAGGTCGCTAGATTCAAAATACCGCCTCCGCTTTCTAACGCGTCGCCTTGACGCAGATAGACGTATTGCAGCGCGGTATAGGGTTGCAAGTTCCAGCCAAGCACATTCAGAGACAGCCCGCGTTCCAGATACGTGTTGGCTTGCCATCCGTCGAACGAACTGCTGGGCGTTGCACTGACGCCCCCAATGGTCACATTGCGTCGCACTTCGACATGATCGTACCCTAGCCCGCCAAGGATTAAGTAGTAGTGGCCGTCTTCGTTGCCGGTGAGATAACTTCCGAAGTGATAGTTTTCAACATCGGCTCGCTCGTTAAGTTGCTTTCCGCGCACGTTGCTCCAAGCCATGTTGCTCCATAGCCCCACGGAGTGCCCTTGCACCAATTCGCGTTGCACGGCAATCTGTGTACCGCCGATTCCGTATCGAAAGCCATCGGCGTTGCCATCGCTTTGCGCTTGACCACCCAAGCCGTAGCCGCTGATCCAGCCGGCAATCTGCGCGTCATCGACAGGCTTCTGAAACGAAACATATTCAAGGCTAGCCGATCCCACGTTCGCGTGACGGTTCGGCGTTGCACTTTGGTGATACCTTAAGTTCTTGATGTGGGCCGACATCTGCGAGAGATAGAACGAGGTATGTTGCAGACTGGCTACCGGAAGCGTACCGTAGATTGCGCCGCCCATTTGATCCAAGCTGAAGCGGACTTGTTGGTTGGTCAGCGGTGTCATTTCATCCAGCAGCATCTGCAGTTCTGCTGGAGCCCCAGAACTGTTGGCATCCAGGACTTGAGCGATCGACAATTGGTTTCTGGTGCTAGCGATGGGTGCAAAGTCGCTCATGTTCGCGATCAGTTCAAATGCGACCGAGTTTGCTCCATAGATTAAGAAGGCATCAAAGAAGGCCAGATCATCGGTGATCGAATCAAAAGTTCCCGTAACGCTATTAGCCGTTAGAAAGGTGTAGACCGAACCTCCCGTGTAATTGCCGGGGGCACTGACTACGTTCACTGAACCACCGTTGATAACGACGTCGCCGTTAACTGTGATCGAGTCATGATTCACTCCCGGAGTTGTGCCACCATCATTGATCTCAATGGTCGTCACACTGCCAGCGCCGAATGTTGCGTTGCCGTTGACGGTCAACGTTCCGATGGAATTCCCGGGAGCGAGAGTGCCATTGAGCATCAGGTCTCCGATGATCGTACCGCTGCCGCCCAGTGTACCGTTCGTATTGACGGTCACATTGGTTGTTGTGTTTGCATTGACCTTAAAAGTTCCCGTTTCGACGATTACCCCTTGGTTAATCGTTGCATCGCCGGTCACGTCCACGGTTCCATCGCCAGTAATGGTCAATTGATCAATCTGGAAGCTTTGCCCGTCCAACTGCATGTCTGAACCGGATGCCATAGCGAAGCTGATGGTTGCTCCTTCCATCGCGAACACATTGGCTGATATTCCAACTCCGTCGGTGCCGATGGCATGACTGCCAACCCCACCGGCGCCCCCTGCAACCGAGCCGCTGGCGAATGTGACGTTCTCGAAAGTCACCGACCCGCCTTGTCTTACGAAAACAGCTCCACCCAAGCCGTCGCCGCCATCGCCGCCAGAATCTTCTTGCCCGCCGTCACCCGCACCGTAACCTCCGGTACTGGCTGTATGACTAAATAATCCAGCCCCCCCGCCCCCCCCGCCGAAACCACCGTTTCCGCCAGAGCTAAACACACCGCCACCTCCACCTCCGCCAAACTCACCGCCATTGCCACCTGCGGTCGAATCTCCCCCCCCGCCGCCACCTCCCATGGCTTGCCCATCGCTACCATCTTGGGAGTAGTTTCCGCCGTCGCCTCCCTCGCTGCCTCCACCGCTGCCGCCATGCATGAAGTTGCCGATGCTGCCATCTTCCGATGCACCTCCACCACCGCCTCCTCCTTCGAAGTAGCCGTTGCCGCCATTTCCGGCTAATCCGCCCCCCCCGCCGCCTGCATAAAAGTGCCCTGAACCCCCGTTACCGGCCAATCCGCCGCCACCGCCGCCACCATAGCCGTGGGTTGATGAGTTGTAGCTGCCTCCTTGACCTCCCTGAGCAATGTTGTTGACCAAGCTCACGTCGCGCAGTGTGACGTTTCCATTGCTGTTCACAAACAGTGCTCCGCCGGCTCCCAGTCCACCACCGCCACCGCCTCCGTAACTGGTGTCGCCACCGGCACCCCCTTGAGCATTTCCATTGGCCAACATCACCCCTTCGACCGTAACGCTTCCTGAATCCACCCATAGGATCCGAGTTAAACTCTGCCCGCTAATGCTCAGTTGGTCTGCCCCCAAGCCAACGATGCTTAAACTGCCGCCGCTAGATTTCGAAATCATCGGCAGCATCGAACTGATGTTGATCGTCTGCCCTGAAAGTGAACTATCAAAGCGGATGGTATCGGCCGAGCTAGCGTTGAGATTTGCCAAAGCAAGAACTTCTCGCAGCGACCCAGCACCAGAGTCGGCCGCACTGGTAACAAAGTACTCTGCCGCCCATGTAGACGACCCGAGGCAAGTGCCCGCAGCGAGCATTCCCGATAGGACCATGCGACGCAATCGCTGGAGTGCACGGATCTTGCGATTGGACTTCCTGGCAACTGAATCCAATTGAGCCACATTCAGGCCAGCACAGTTCCTCGACGACATCAGTAAATCCCTTCACTTTGTTCGCAACAATTTGACCGCGAGATGACTTCGTTATGCCCGCAGCAGCATTGGTAAGTACTGCAGGTTATTGGTCGTCCCCGGTGACCAATCCATAGGATCTTCGCTTGAGAGTTTTCGCTCTTCAGACAACCGGTATCGGATTGGGCTGGGCAAGGGCAATTGTCCAACGGATGAGATTGCAGACTGCCGCGTTCATAAAAATCCGCACTATCGTCAGGACCGGAAAAACTTATCGTTGTCGATTTAGCATGTATTTCTGCTGTTAAGTGTTTGGGCGTGTTCGTTTCGTTAGCGCGTGCTCACTGGCCTACTTCAAGAACTTGCACGCGACGATGTCTCCACTGGCTACACGCAACCAGCGGTAGTCCGAACACAACCCAACCGTGAACGATCCCACGCATGACGGCCTTGGCTTCCCAAATAGCTTGAAACTTTTCGTGTGGCGAAGGCCAGAATGCTTAACGACATACGCGCTAATCGCATTTTGCCAAGCAGCCTTGCTGACAGCCCAGGACTAGCGTCTGCAAGCAGACATGATTTCTTTTGTATCTCGACATGAAATTCAGTTAAAGGCCGTAAGAATTGATGAGTTTGAGAGACCACGGGTTGGCCTGGAATCTGTAGAATGCATCTTTTCTGATTGCCAGTTGTTCTGAAAGCCATTTTCGAGGCGAGATCGAATGTATGGAACTTGTCTGCGTATGTTTTGTGTTGCCGCGTTTCTAGCAACAATTGGTTTCGTTTCCTTTCTAAATTGGAATCGGACTCAGCAGCAACTTCGCTCTTTGGAAGTGACTTCAGCGGAATATGTTGACGAGTCCATCGTCAATTTCATGGTGTATACATCGCAGTCAAAAGCTTTCCGATTGTCAGTTGACCCGACCGACAGGTATGGTCGAGGAGGTGCCACGTATGAAATGACTAAGGACGGTGAACGAGTTTGGCGGGCGGAACTACCATTCACTCTGCAAGAAGTTGTTGTTACCGACGCGGGAGAAGTTGTCGGATACTCGTACAGTCATGGGGCAGAGGGCTTCGGGGCTGACAATGGTGTTGGCGATTTCCGCGTTGTGATACTCGATCCCTCGGGCGAGCCCAGACTCAACGAAGCAACCGAACGGCAGTCGAGTCGCTTCCTGCATACTCTACCAAATCCATTGTCAAGGGGCATCATCGTGGACGAAGATCAAGATCGAGTGATCTTCCGGATCGCAGACGCTGATGTGAACAGACGCAGCGAGTCATGGTGGACTTATGCACTCACATCAGGCAACCTCATTGATCGCCGTCAGCCACGAGAGCAAATGAATGAAACAAGTAACTTAGCATACTTGATTGATGCTCGCGTCGTGAAGGGCACTCCCCTGATTCTTTTGCATTGGTGGCGTTATCAGTATCCAGATACGCGAGGCCAGGGCGGCACAATCATTGGGGCACACTTCACGCTCGTTGATAAGGACTGCGTCCCGGTTTGGGAACTTGTACTGCCTCGCGACTATGTCATCGCAGGAGACGAAAGCACACAGGATCGATTGATGGAATATGTGCAGAAGAATGGCGCAATTCTTAGTGCCAACGATAAGGCTAGTTTTGACGTGTATATTGCTGCGAGATCACAACGCGTACGATTTCGGGTAACTAATTTATCGGAATCATGGAGAGTTCAAGAGGTGGCAGCACAACCAATGAGTGTGGATGAGTTCTTACTGTTAAGAACTACTTTTACCCAGCCTATGCAGCTCTTGCCAATAGAGACTTTGGGGCAAATCCAGCTCGACTTACCCGCGGAAGTGTCATTAATACGCGGCCTGACGAGTTTCACTTTCGACGACCGAGGTCGAATTGGATTTATTCGCCACGATGCCAAGAAAGATGACTTCGTTTTGGTGGACGACATGGGAAAGAATGTTTGTGAAGTTCCACTAAACATTGCTGCCGACGAGAACTCAAGCTGGCGTTCGTGCAGTTGGATTTCTGAAGATCGGTTCCTTTTGACCCGAGCCGAATATGGTCCAGGGAAAGTATCTCGTGCATGGTGGGTCGATTCGAAAGAACGGTCTCTTACTCCAGTGATCGGCTTTGAATCGCCGCCTGTTGAGCGACTGCTACGCTTTTCAGATGGCGGTTTCGTGGCACTTGCCAAGATGCGTTACAAGTACACCATAGCCGATGGGTTGTTCGGGTTTGACCATACGGGGCAAGTGAGTTGGAAAGTCGATGGCGGCACACGCAATGATCAATCGGAGTTGTTCAGCCCCGAAGACATCGCAGTGACGCCCGATGATGAGGTCGCAGTACTTAACTTAATCCAAAACAAGATCCAGATTTTCAGTCATGAAGGAAAGTTCATTCGCGCTATTGATCTGAGAGAGAAATGGGGACGTACGCCCAACTACTTAACAGGTATTGCATCTTCCAGCAACGGTTTTGTCCTACGTGACTTCCGCGGATCGCCGCCGTTTGTGCTCACGAAACCTGACGGGAGTATACGAGGGAAACTTACAATGAAACTCGCAAGTGGGCGGCCATTGTCCGAAAGGTTCTTTGCGATTGCGCCTAACGGACTGCTGTGGGCGACGGACGGCGATTCAGTCTTCCGAATGAATAGTGATGGGGTGGTTGATCGTATCTTGGGTGTGGCTCCCGAGACCAATCGTCTGATTCGAATAGCTTGCAGCACAGTCGATAGACAAGGGCACATTTACCTAGCTGATGGACGCAATAACGCGGTCCACATCTTCGATTCAAATGGTACCAAAATTGGCCAATGTACTCCGAAGGTGGAGGATTCTGTTGAGGCGCTTTTTGGTACAACATTGTCCGTAAGTGACTCAGGTACGATCTTGGAATGTATCCGGGACTATGTTTCTTCAGGACGATTTATTGAGTTTAGTTCTTTTGGTGAGCAGATCAGGACGATAAGACTTCGCTTTAAAGCCAATTGTTTGTACTACCAGCCAGGTACCAACTATATGTTGGCGCTTACCCTTGACACCGCGGTTCTCGTTGATTCCGATGGGACCGTCGTTCAAGAGATATCTCGTCGGCCTGACGGAAAATGGCTAATGAGTCCTACCCACGCTTGTTTCGCAGTGGACGGTTCATTCGCGGTGCTCGATCAACAAACGGTTAGTGTCTACCACGCGGACGGCACTCCAGCTCTCACGATTCCTTTTCCGCCAATCGTAGGCAGCTTCCCTCGTCTAGCTTTTGACGGTAATCGAATCGTGTTAGCCGGTGAAGGCAAAGTTGTTTTCTACAGCGCTTACGGCCAATTAATTCAAGCGTCTGCGTTGAGCCTTGAGGACAAATATTTCCAGCCGCACTTGATAGCCAACGGAAAAGAAATGCTAGCTATACCCAATGAGATAGGACCTTTGTATCGGTTTGCGACACCGTGAGCCCTGTGACAAAAAGCGGATGTGCCGATACCGGAGCAACTTCATTATGTACTGTACGTCTCTCTGCAAATCATAGCTGCAGATGCGCTTTACGGGCGGTTCAGCTTCCAAACGAGTTTCATATACCCAGACGCATCTGGACGCTGAAGGTCGAGACTTGGCGGTGTATCGGGCGTTTGCTGCAGATCATCCGACAAATCAAAACCCCACAAGACAGCCTTGTCAGCTTCCAGTTGGTAGCCGAATGGCTTACTTCCAAAGGGGCGAAGCTGCGTTGTGCCGTCACCAAGCACTTCAAGCGTCGGTGGTAGCTCGCTTCGTTCGTGACTGTAACGCCGGATTGCAACTGCCAAACGAGCTTGACGATGCAGTTGGGCATGGTTCATTAGTGAAACCGCTGCGGTATGAAATGCAGGAGCCACAACATAAGTTAGAATTCGATCTGCCGATTGAATTGTATGCCCGCGGCCTGCCTTCAAATCTATTTCTAGCTCTGCTGCTCCCGTATAGAACTGCTGCCAACTCGAAGTATTCAGTTCCATCGCTCGACGCATTAGGCCAATGAAGTAAACAGCATCGTGTCCTCTGGCAGGTATTCGAGTGGCCGTTTCCATTGCAATCGATGGATTGATGAAAACCGGAAGGCAAAACCCGAGTTCTTCGCGGATCATAATATGCCATTTATCGGCAATGTCACAGTGCAATTGAAGCATGGCGTCAACTTCATCCAACTGGCTATCAGTAAGCAGATCCACTTCGCTGCTTGACTGTATGATCTCGATTGCTAGTCCTCGAATGACGATTCCAACCAAACGGGCATAAACCGACGGAATCGCGTCGAGTTGTTTTGCAACGTGATAGAGTGCGATGATATCGAGTTTCACACGTTCACCTTGTCCGAAGTGCAATGCAACTTGCGAATCGGTGGCTAACAAAAACGCAACTCTTTTGACATTTTCGACTTCGGGAAGGCGTGTTTCTATCGACTGAAAAAATATTGGAAAGCGAACTGGTGTTGGAGCTGTAGCAAGTAACCTGATTTCGTCGATCAGCGATTGGAACTCTGTAACGAGTGCTGAGCAAGTCTCTGCATGAGCCCAGTCTTCTTTAATTGCAGCACCGAGCGGGAGCCTATCAACAACTCTGCGATCAAGTAGTGGGATTCCAGCGGAGAGTTCGTTAAAATTCGCTGAGTGTAATTTCGCAAATATGTTAAGCCACTCTTGCTGTTTGGAATCATCGGTTCGGCTCAAGTAGAGTTGGTAAGTCGACTCATCGTCAACAGGATAACCTTCTGTTGCAAGCCTTTGTATTTCAATCGCCATCGCTTTTCGGCCACTATTTTCACGAAGCGTATATGCAATGCGAAATGCGAAAACTGCGGTCGTGCATAACACGATCGGCACTGCGAAAATTGAAAAAATCAACCACCAACGAACGGCTTTCTTACCACGTGGAGGTGTTGAGGTATGTGGACCTGTATAAGGGCTGTTTTGATTCATGTAAGCAAGCTTCGACTTGATAAATCCAATGTATTACTTCTTTTGGTCAGCAAGAAACTCCGCGAGTTCGGCTTCCAGTTGCTCGCCACTTTCAAATCCAATTACGTAGCGCACCACTTCACCTTGACGATTTATCCAGAAGGTTGTGGGATAAGAAGCCACATTGTATGTTAACTTTGCAACTTCGCTGCCTCCAGTCACAATTGGATGCTTAATCGCTTCCTCAGTGACATAATCAAGGATGGTGTCATTCGTCTCGGGATAAGCGTTGACACCAATGATGGCCACTTCGTCACCGTACTTTTCATGAAACCGCGATAGGTGCGGCGCTTCTAAACGGCATGGTCCACAGGCCACTCCCCAGAAGGTGATCAACGCTGGCCGATCTCCGCGCCACTCGGGCCATTTGACCAGATTGCCGTCCAAGTCCTTTAGCTCGAAAGCAGGTGCAAGCTTGTCAAGCAGCAACTCCGGTGCGCCTCCGTTGTACGAGTGTGTATATCCAATTACCTGAAATCCTAATTCCTCAGCAAGCTGTTGAGCTGGAGACTTCACAAAGCTTTCTTGCTGACTTTGCAGAAACTTCTTAATTGCGGGCGGAGCATCATCGGGTATTACTGGCGGTTGACGGTAAGAGAAAAGATCGTCGACAACTTCGGCCCCTGCGTTCGTACTATTGACATGGAATTGTAGCTTGCGTGGGGACAACAGATCCATCGATTGAACGGCATTTCGAACCAAGTCTTTTGTTTGTTCAGTCAATTCCAAATTGCGAGCATCGATCGGGCTGCGAAGTTTGATAAATGCATCGCCGTTCCCAGCATGCAACTTGGAAATACGGGTTCGGATAGCAGCAGCGACCAGTGTCTTATTCATGATCAGATTCTCTTCCTCTTCATCATCCATCAGCCCTGATCCCAACGAACCAGTTCCCAAATCCCACTCCAAGGACGTCCATTCCTCTGCGACTTGTGAATCGGAAAATCCAGACTCGAATGACAGTGCTTTAAGCTGCTCCTTCAGGCGAACGATCACGTCCTTTTCAAGTTTCTTGCCACCGGAATATTCAATACGAATTAAGAGTAGATCGTTCGCCCTGTCTGACAACGTGCGTAGATCAGACAGCATTGTCTTTCGACGCCCTTCTAGCAAGTCCTCTTGAGTTGCATCAATTGAATTGGCGTTCACGATGAGGACCGCTGATGCCTTTGACGAGATTTCAGCCCGATGGAATTCGGTCCGCAGCGGGGCCAGTATGTAGCCCAGGATGTCGTCTGCCCGGGATGCAGGTGAAAGCAACGAAAGTGTGGCACTCAGCAAGAAAATCTGTATGATTCGTTGAATGGCATTCATTGATTTTCGCACAAGTCAGAGTTTTCAGAAAAATCCAATCTCCTCAGTATAAGCGAAGTAAATGAGTAAAGGGGGCATGAATGCTGCGGTCTTTGCCGTACCTAGGCGCTAAATCGATGCCGAGACCACCGCGTGCCGATGAAGCTGGCGCGTTGTACCACACGCTGGATCGGGGCAACCTGCGAGCGGGCCTTGTCAGGTGTGCGGAGGATTGGCGATGGAGATCGCTATGGTGCTGGGCACAAGGCCAGCGGTGAGATGGCTTCAGTCTTCCAGTGCCATTTGTTTTATGAAGGCGAGCTCTGAGCGACCGTTGGGCTTGCCCCAACCCGCTGCAATAGGATTGGTGCGCTAACTTCGTTCCAAACATTCTTCTCCCGCCATTCTTCTGCCCACTGACGCATTGCGAGTCGTAAGCCGCAGCGACTGGTGACAGGCGTTCCGCGAAATGAGACCCGTCGCCTCTGCTTGGAGATTTCGCGCCTTGCAAAGTCATGGTAAAACAAGGGCGCTATGATTGGTAACCGTATGTTCAATGGTGTTGCGTCAAGCCGCGATAGCGTTCAACGAACGGATGGAAATGTAGTGGAGATGGAAATAGAGACGATGCGCAAAGCTGAAACGAAAAAGAGCAAAAGGAAAAGATGGCGTTTACGCAAGACGGCGGCGCCGCCTAACGCGCCGCCGGGCGCTTTGCACGTCGACCCAAATGCTCCTTCAACGACGATCCGAGTGGCATCCAGTGTCGACGGCACATACCTTATGCGGAACAATGTTTCGGTGGAACAATTGCAGCAGATGCTGCAGTCCAACGCACCGATCTGGATCGATGTTACTGGCCTAGGTACGATTGAAACACTGAGAGCGATCGCTGATCTGGTTGGTGTCCATCCACTGGCGATGGAAGATGTGCTGAATGTGCATCAACGTGCAAAAGTGGATCAGTACGGAGACAGTTTGTTCATCGTCGCCCGCGAGATCGATGGCCATGACGCACGCGATAGCGAACAAATCTCATTTGTGATGCGATCCAACGTCTTGGTCAGTTTCCAGCAACGGCCTGGCGATAATTGGGACTCGTTGCGAAATCGCATGAAGGAAGGGCGAGGAGCGATCCGCAGTGCCAACGTCGATTACATCCTGTATTGCTTGTTGGATTCAGTGATCGATAGTTATTTCCCCTTCATCGATCACATCGCAGATCGCTTGGATGCCATCGACGAGGAGATCACCGAGGGCCGACGAGGAAACGGCTTTGAAGACTTGCATCATCTACGAGGCCAATTACTTGCCCTGCGCAGAATTGTTCGGCCGCACCGCGACATGATAAACCAACTGATTCGCGATGACTTTCCCAACATCTCGCCCGACACACGAGTTTTCCTGCGTGACTGCTTTGACCACGTGATCCACGTGAACGATGCAACAGACACGTATAACGAAGTTGCTAGCGGGATTCGCGACTACTATATGTCGGTGGTTAGCAACCGCATGAATGAGATTATGAAAGTGCTAACCATCATGTCCAGCATCTTTATACCGCTGTCGTTCGTGGCGGGTGTGTATGGCATGAACTTTGACACTAGTTTACCTGGTAATATGCCGGAACTCGGCGTCCCTTACGGCTACGTCGGCGCGTTGGGATTGATGCTGACGATGGCTAGTGGCATGCTAGGGTATTTTCGCTGGCGCCGCTGGATTTGAGACCAGTGGTAGGTAGTGACGTTGCAGATTTAACTCAATCCACCGCTCTATGGTCGTTTTGGCGCTGCATATGCACCTATCGATTCATAGTGTCAGTCAATCGCCTAGTGCTGACCGAGTTTTACTCAATCTCCTATTTGATCAGGGCACCGTACCATGAACATCTCTTTTCCTCCTGCGGAAACCAACAATCCGTTGCATCTGCCTTGGAGCCAATGTCTGCCAGATTTTTTGATGGTTCTGGATCGGACACCGCAGAGCCAGGACGATTGTCAAGCAATTGAAGAAGCCGCGCACAAAGCGGCGGAGGATGAGTTGGTCGAAGAGGCATCGGAGGACTCGTTTCCTGCCAGCGACCCACCAGCATGGACGCGGTCTCATGTGTAGACACATGTCGTTCAATGAAGCTGGCTGACGTGTTTGTACTACCGCCATTAAGCGGAGTTGATGGCACTTCTTGCCGAACACCACCTGCGAGATTGCAGACAGAGAGTGAACCTACTGCCTTCCAATAGAATGTCACGCAAACGAGCGAAGCTCGCACAGTGAAGTGAGTTGCCGACTTCGCTAGGCTTTCATCTAATGCTAAGGTTTTAGGACAACCTTGATGCATTCGTCCTTTTGTTCGTTGAACAGCTTGTACGCACCTGGCGCTTCTTCTAGCGAAAGGCGATGCGTGATGATATAGCTGGGGTCAAACGCCTCGTTCGCATCGGGCAAGTTAGAAGGTGTAGCCGATGCTTTTGAGCCATCAGATTTTGCCTCGTTTTGCGATCCCTCAACACGTTTTAATAGGTCGGGCAAATAGCGATGGACGTGCGTTTGTCCCATGGCCATCTTCATCCCTTTGCCGAATGCCGCGCCCAACGGGAACTTGTCCAGCAGGCCTCCGTAAACACCTGGGATCGAAAGCGTGCCACCTTTCCGACAGCAGTAGATCGCTTGGCGTAGCGCGTGGATGCGATCAGTCGCTAGCAGCATACTTTGTTTCACCCGATCATAAATCGCGTCCATGGAGGTGCCGTGGGCTTCCAGCCCGACGGCATCAATACATGCGTCTGGACCGATACCTGCGGTTAACTGGTTAAGAGCGTCAGGTATATCGACCTCATCGAAGTTCAGCGTCTCAGCATGGCCAAATTGTCTGGCCAGTTCCAAACGCCGCTCGCTATGATCGATTGCAATGACGCGACTGGCACCTAGCCACCAAGCGCTTTGGATGGCAAATTGTCCCACGGGGCCACACCCCCACACAGCGACGGTATCCCCCGGTTGGATGTTGCAGTTTTCGGCCGCCATATAACCTGTCGGAAGAATGTCGGAGAGAAACAAAGCTTGTTCATCTGACATTTCGCTTGGTATTTTAAATGGGCCAACATCCGCGAAGGGGACTCGCACATATTCAGCTTGGCCTCCCGCGTATCCACCAAACATGTGGGAGTAACCGAACATGCCTGAGCCGGAATAGCCATAAGCAGCCTCGACCTTGGATGCGTTCGGATTGGAATTGTCGCACAACGACCAAAGCTTCCGTTCGCAAAAGAAACAATGTCCACAGGCGATTGTGAAAGGCACCACCACGCGGTCGCCGATACTTAAGTTCTTTACGGCTGACCCCAGTTCCACGACTTCCCCCATAAACTCATGACCTAGGATATCGCCGCGGTGCATCGTGGGGATGACTCCATTATACAAATGCAGATCACTGCCGCAGATGGCGGTTGACGTGATCTTCAAGATTGCATCGCGAGGGTTGATGATTTCAGGGTCGGGAACGTGGACGACACGTACGTCTTGTTTTCCATACCAACAAACGGCTTTCATGGTGCATAGCTTTCTCGAAGGGGTATTGGGAGCCCGTTTGTTAGCTGCCGTGCGGCTGGCCGGCGATCGAGGGAACTTCGCCGCTTTCCATCAAGCTCTTAAATTGTCGCAGATCGTGATTCAGCGTTTGTTCTAGGCCGCCACCAAACATCCACGCGATGGAGTCCGCTAGTTTGCCGCCGGGCGGATTGTATTTCAGCGAGATACTGACGGAGGTTCCGCGGCCATCGCCCAGCGGCTCAAATCGAACGCTGCCAGCCGTATCCACTTGGCTGCCTGACAAAGATCGCCATGAAACCATTTCATTTTCACGGTCAGCGATAATTTCAGCGTCCCAAGCTAATCGAATGCCCATGGGGCCTTTCGCAATCCAATGGGACTTCTGTTCGTCTTGCACGACAACTTCTTTGAGATGACTCATCACCTGCGGCAAGTTGGAGAAGTTACGCCAGAACTGGTAAAGGTCCTCGGCACTGCGATTGACGCGAATGGTCTTATCGACCTTTACACCTTCGCCAGCATGAATAACCATGGGTCGATCGGCATCTTGACAGCCGATCCCCATCGCTTCGTAAGCATGGCAATGACCGGTTAACCCTCGATAGACCAGCGCTCCTCCGGCGACCAGCGATGCGATGCCCGCAGTTCGCCCTCGGCCAAGTCCTGTCAGCATCAGCAGCAGGCCGCCACCGGTAGAAATCAAACGTTCTGCTTCGCTGACATTGACTCGAGAACACGAGCTAGATTGAGAACGCGTTTGTTGCGATTGTCGCTCACGGCGAAATTGGGCAATGGAATTTTCTGACACGATGACACTCCTTCGAAATAGGACTGGTCGCAATACGGTTCGATCAAGGCGTGGAAGTTGTTGCTTTTTAAGAAGTTGTTGCTTTTTAATGAGTTAACCGGATGTTAACGCATTTCGGCTGATGAAACACTTTGACCGGACGCTGTGCGACTGATCAAAGCAACAAGCTACTTGCCTTGCGAAACGGAGTTGGACACATTGGGGGTTTACATTCCTCAGAGAGCAGAGGCAATTCTCATTCCTTGAATCAGCCATTTCTGAGATCCGCGGAGGACAACATGCACATGCGACGCAAAATGCGACTTGGGCTCGGGGGTGGCGAACAGTTTGTAGCAGATCGCTGAATGTCGCTCGGAACGGCGGACGATTTCAGACCAGCGGGATCAGGCCTGTGGGCGGGCGATAAGCAACTTGGGAGGCGTATCGCAAGGCAAACGGATGGTTTCGTCACGAATTACAGCTAAAATCCGAACCGATTCTGAAAATGTGGCGTAGCGAAACGCTAAGCCGCCTCGACGAATCGGTCATCCGTGATGACAATGGAGCTTCGAAGGTGTTCCGGTGTGGGGGTAGTACTGCGGTTCAGGTCAACTGTAGGCAGCACATCGGGCGAATTTTACAGTCGAATAAATTTTGATGATGCAGCTCGGTAACGCGTTTTCGATTTTGGCAGCTAGCGAATGGTGGTTGGTTCGTTGGGCAACTCCATTTTGGATTATCTCGATTGGCGTTTTGGTGGGCCTGTTGGCTCTTGTTGTCCTTTATGCCGCGATCTATTTAATGTCTCGCGTGCCGTTGTTCGAGAAGCTGCAGCGGAGCGGAGCTGCGTTGTGGATCGGTGTCGGATTGTCGGCCGTTGCGACTGCAATCGCAGGTTTGCCGCTTTATCGCTACATGAGTGAGGTTGCTGGTGCCGCGGGCGAGGGCGAATTCTGGCACTTTGTGCCCTCGATGATGGCTTGTTTTGGCATTGGTTTCCTCGCGTTGATGTACTGCTCCAATCGTCGTTTTGTCGGCGAAATGCCTGAGACGCTTTCGTCCGGAATCGGGGCGGCGATCTTGGGTACGTTGCTCTTCATCGTAGGTCTCGGGGTGCTTGCGACCTTTGTCGTGGAGACTCCGATCAGCATGCTGTCGGGAATACCGCGACTTTTTTCGGAAGGCACGACCAAGCAATCAATCCAATTAGCGGGAGTGCCTGCCGATGCGGCGGTTGGCCCCATTGAGCCGGTGAAGTTGAACTACAATCCTCAGGCTGTCCGCAAGGTATTGATCGAAAGCGATCGAAATATCATTTTGACGGTCAAGGATTCGAGCAACGATTTGCTTGAGAATCCAGTGCGTATCACAGCTCGCAACGCTTTACAGTGGGATCCTACCAGCAAGTCCCTGCCACCCATTCCGGTGAACTTAGGCTACGAGCTGTACGCACAAAACTTGGAGTTTGACGCAGCGACAATTAACTTCACGATTGAAACCGCGGCCGAGCAACCGGAGATGCGGGCCTTGACTCCGATCGCGGTTTTGACGTTCCTGATTGGGGCCGCTTGGTTTCTGCAGCTTGGTGCAGCTCCGCGGTTATCCGCGATTGCCTTGGCCACTGCCAAGAGCGAATTCACGCAACCTTTGCCGAAGATCTTGATGCTCTTCGCAGGCTTGAGCATCATCATGTTCGTCTATGTCCCTTTCCATACCTTGGGCGAAGATATCAAGCTACTAAAGGATTGCGGAATTTCGCTGATCATGGTCGTCTGCCTGTTCCAGGGGGTTTGGTCTGCAAGCAGTAGTGTAAGCGATGAAATTGAAGGCAGAACGGCGTTGACGCTGTTGTCCAAGCCAATCCATCGACGCTCCTTTATCTTTGGCAAATTGCTGGGCATCCTTTGGATCTTGCTATTGATGGTGTTGGTTTTGGGGACTTTGGAACTGCTTGCCGTCGCCTACAAGCCGCTGTATGACGCACATGAGAATTCGCAGCAGCCGCCGTTGTGGCAGAACTGTTTCCTGGAAATGATACGAACGGTGCCTGGCATAGTGATGGTGTTTTTCCAGGTCGCAACGCTGACGACGCTGTCGGTGGGGATCGCGACTCGACTGCCGCAATTGGCGAATTTCGCGATATGTTTTAGTATTTACCTGATCGGTCACTTGACGCCTGCAATCGTGGATTCGTCGGAGAATTCCTTCCCGATTGTTCGATTCGTGGCACAATTGATCGCCGTATTGGCACCGAACTTAGACCTGTATTCGATGAATGGAGCGATCGATGCCAATACTCCGATCCCAGTTGTCTATATCTCAGGCCTCTTTATCTATTCCATCCTATTTTGTGGACTCTCCATTCTGTTAGGATTATTGTTGTTTGAAGACCGTGATCTTGCGTAGTCGGCTCGACAGGCCGGTGGTAGCCGCGCAGACCTCATGGTTCCTTTAAGTTGACTGCTTGCCTAACTACAGCCAAGAGAATTCATTGTGATTGCCAACCCTTTAAAGCGGTTGCGTGGACTGACGCCGCATTCGTCGAGCACACTTGCGATTTGGATTCTCAGTGTTCTGCTGGCGGTCAGTTGCGGCTTCCTGCTGGTTGTATTCGGTTGGTACTGGGAGTATTTGTCCAGCTATCGACAATTATCTGAGGCTGGCAATCGCATTTCGCTGGGTCGATATTTATCCGTAGATGCGGTTTGGCTGGAGGCTGAACGCAGTACGTTGCGAGGCGTCGCGGCCCTGTTGAGCTTTATGTTCATCGCAGTATTCAGCATTGCAATTCTGTTTTATGTCGTTGCCAAACTGGCGACGCAGATATCGATTGAGAAATCGCAAGCTCAACTTCGGGCGGTATACAAACAGTTGCAATCTTTAGTCCGACGACGCAGTCCAACTCTATTGCAGTCGGTGGTCGACCAATTGGTCAACACAGATATCCCAAGCATCCGCGAATCGACCGCTGGCTGGTTGCGCTATGGTCCGCGCTATCTGTGTTTGGCTGTGGCGTGCGTCGCGATTGCGGCACTGATTGACCCGCTGCTGACGCTGCTTTCATTGATCGTTGTAGTGCTTTCGCAACAATTGTACGTTTGGTTTGACCGGCGTCGTCGGCGAGGGCGACCGGTAATCTTTGAGCAACGTAATTCGGCCTTGCAGCGATTGTCGCAGTGGCTAGGGAAAGGCCCGCTGTTGGCCACCATCCATCGCGAACATGTAAGTGTAGATGCCTTGGAGCATCAATTGGCCAGTCTACGGACCCACGACCAAGCGTTGGATAACTATGCTGGGTGGAAGTCGCCGTTAACGCTTGGCTTAACTGGCGTGTTCGGTTTGGTCATCATGTTCGCGGCAGCCGTCCGCGTGTTGCGTCCTGAGAGCGAACTTTCGATCGTCGCTGTATTAGTCTTATTTGTCACCATTTTGTTGGCGGTGTATGGTTTCCAGCGTTTTGCGCGGGCGCTCCGCGGTTTGAATGCAGTGATCCCAAACATCCATAGCTTGGCAGATTTTTTATCTCAGTCGCCGGTTGAAGTGCGCAGCGATCCAACGGTCGTGTTGCCAAAGGAAATCCGCACCGTTGAACTGCGTAATGTGACGCTGCACAGCCATACCGATGAAATCACGCTAGACAACATTACCGCCCATTTCCACGCGGGAGAGATAGTTGCAATCGCATCGGATAGCACGACGTCACAGTGTGCGTTGGCGGACTTGCTGCTAGGCTTTGGTTATCCTTCCAAAGGCGATTGTTTTATCGAAGGGATCGCTTTGAGCAAGCTTGGCGTCGATCGGCTTGGAGAAGCCGCTTGCTGGGTTTCAGAAGATGGCCCGCTGTTCACTGCCTCGGTCAATGACAACTTGCGAACCGTCCAGAATTCGCAAGTTATGTCAGCCGACTTGAATCACATCTTGCAATGGACCAAATGTGATGTTGCCGTGAATTCGCTGCAAGACGGGCTCGCGACCTTGATTAGCCCAGACGATGACCGACTAACTGGAGATATCCCATTTCGATTGGGGCTTGCTCGGGCACTGACTTTGAAGAAGCCGATTGTGGTGATGCAGGAACCAGCGTCGCATGGTGATGCCAAGATGGAAGCGGACACGCGAGACGCGATTGAATGTCTCGCCTCGCGCGGCGCGATAGTGGTCATCATTCCATCTCGATCGAAAACTTTGTGGAGTGCCCATCAAGTGTTGTTCTTGCAAGCTGGGCGTTTAGCTGCATGTGGCAAGCACTCGACGTTGCTTGAACAGAACGATGCTTATCGTCATTGGAACTATATGCGGTTTTCGCCTCATCTACCTCGCACTTGAGCGCCCAACAACACCAGCACTATTCCAACGAACACTTTCCGATGCGTGGGGAATAGGCCATAATGTTTACTTCTAGGCATTGGCTTTGGTCCTTGTAGGTTGAAGCAATCGGTCCACAAACTTCGTGATTGGAATTCGAAGAATGGCTATAAGACAATGGATTGGCGGAGCGAAAGGCGTACGGCAGCGAACCAAGGTCACTTTTTCGCAGTCCGCTCTTGAAGGTGAATCGTATGCGATACAGATTGGCCTCGCGCGGATCTCATTAAATCCGCGAAGCACTTTATCGGCTCGGGAGCTAGGCATTCACTTCATGCGGCAGATCCATAGCGAGACCGAAGCTTATGAGTTTCGCGACATCGCGTGGTCGCAGGACAATGATTCACTGATCGCCGATGGTGCAGTGGCGGGAGTCCCATTTGAATTGCAAGCGGTCTGCTCGGCAGAACACAAAACGCCGCTGGTCGAAACGTTGGTCGAGGCCACTGGCCCCAACCACTTAAACAATCCAGAAAATTGGCTAGGCGACACGTTGCCCGAACTTGAGGACAGCTTGCTGATCACTGGAGGCAATTCGATTTATTATGGCATGGAATACGTAGGCCCCTTCGCTGCCATCCAAATCCCGGCAAGTTTTGTAGGACAAATCGGCTTAGATTCGTTGAATCCGGCTGGGTACGTGGAGTATCGCCAGCGCTATTGCGCTTGGACAGCGCGTCTTATCGAAATCGGAACTGGGCCGGGACTCGGCTCGCCGCTGATCAACTTGGATGCTGTCGACACACAATCAACGGTGTACATTCGCAAGACATCGACTCCGGAAAACAATTCTCGCTGGCCTGTGAATTTGATTGGGGCTTTCAGCGAAGTCAATGTCGAAAGTGGGTATATGCGAGTGGCCTACGATGCAAGCATGCAAGCCAAGCTCCAATTGTTGAACGTAGCAACAGACGCCAATGTCGAAACCAGTTCGAACGTGGTTTGTCAAAAAGTCAGCAGCCAAGGCCTACTGCGATTGAATGGACTTTGCGATGAAGTCTTGATACAGGGTGGCAAGTGCGTGCTGCAGGGAAAAGCAAACGTTATCGATGTCGCTTCTGGCGAACTGTTTTATAACTCGGCTGAAGCCATCAAGCTGATCAAGATTGGCCCTGGCACCATGACTTGTTCCAGTCCTGGAAAACGCGATTGCGAAACCATGCGTTTACGCGCTGGCGGGCGACTGATTGATCCTGCGAAAACGTTGCATTGCAACGCGATTGTAATTGAAGGCAGTATCCAGGTCAGCCCGGCTCAGCTAGGTTCCAAATGATGGTTATAAAACCCATTTAGCAGGCGGATTAGCTGGCTGGCAAATTGGTATCAAAGATGCGGACTTTTGCCCAGTTGCTCTTGTTCTCTTCGATGAATTGCACGTGGCGAGAAGCAATCTGATACGCGTCGTGCGCATCCCGAGAATCAAAAACGATGTGCAAACCGACATGATAATCGCGGTCATTGACCGGCCGTGAAAGATCTGGATTCAATGTTCCAACAGAGAAATAAACGGTCCCTGGGTGATCGGTCAAGTATTTATGGCAGTCGGCCACCAAGCCATTGATTTTCTCTGGCGAAGCATCATTCAACGTAAAATAAACCATGTGAGCAATTTGCATACAGCAGTACTTTCTTTACAACGCGTTCCTGTCAGTCTCGTAAGCCTAAAACGTAGTTGGAAAACCTGTTTTGCTCAAGTCCAGTGAGTGGGCAGCGGGTATAGACGATTCCGGTACCGTCGATACGATAGTCGTTGATCCACAACTTCTGTGCGAGGAAGCTTGCTTTTGGCCGATGGTATTTGCAGGCATCCTAACGCCAACCGATGGCAGTTGAAGCTGTGGGAAAACTACGAACTAACTGAATCGATCCTCACCTAATCTGTGATATCCTAGCTATGAGCGATTTTCGTATTGAAACCGATTCGATGGGCGACGTCAAAGTCCCAGCCCTTGCCTATTATTCATCGCAAACGCAACGTGCGGTGGAAAATTTCCCCATTTCCGGGTGGCCCTTACGCACGTCGATGATCCGAGCCATGGGCCGCGTCAAATTCGCTTGTGCAGTCGCTAACCGCGACTTGGGCAAACTGACACAGTCGGGTAAGAATCGATTGAGCGATCCGCAAGTCGCTGCCCTGCTTGCAGCCGCGCAAGAAGTGATCGATGGCAAATTCGACAAGGAATTCCCGATCGACGTTTTCCAAACCGGTTCGGGCACTTCCAGTAATATGAACGTCAATGAAGTCATCGCTAACCGCGCGATCGAAATCATGGGCGGCGATCGTTTTGATCGTAAGAAGTCGATCCACCAAAACGATCACGTTAACATGGGGCAAAGCACCAATGATACATTTCCAACGGCGATCCACGTTGCTGTCGCTTATGACATCAAGAACCATTTGATACCGGCCCTGAAACGCTTTCATGCAGATCTTGTAGCCAAGGCGACGGCCTGGGACAAGATTATCAAGATTGGCCGGACGCACTTGATGGACGCGACGCCATTGCGGTTGGGGCAAGAGTTCGGCGCTTTCGCTCGACAAATCGAACTGTCGATTGGGCGAGCGGAATTGGCTTTGCAATCCGTCCTTGAACTGCCAGTGGGCGGTACTGCGGTTGGAAGTGGGATCAACACCCATCCCGAATTTGGCAAACGTGTCGCTGCGAATCTGGCCGAGCAAACGGGTATCGCTTTTATCGAAGCGGTCAACCATTTCGAAGCGAACGCTCAACGCGACGGCTTGGTCGATTGCCACGGCCAACTGAAGACCATTGCGACCACTTTGTTTAACGTTGCCAATAATATCCGTTGGTTGGGCAGCGGCCCTCGCTGTGGTTTCTTTGAAGTCATCCTGCCAGATCGCCAGCCGGGCAGCAGTATCATGCCGGGCAAGGTTAATCCGGTGATGTGTGAATCGATGATGCAGTTGACCGCTCGCGTGATTGGCAATGATTCTACTGTGACGTTCTGTGGTGCCAGCGGTGGGAACTTTCAATTGAATATCATGATGCCTATCATGGGGCACACGGTATTGGAAAGCATCGATTTGATGGCCAATGGCGTCAACGCCTTCATCGAATTCTGCATGGACGGTTTAGAAGCCAACGCCGAAGCATGCGATGCAGGCGTAGAGCAGTCTTTGTCGATGGTGACGAGCCTCAACCCGTTCATCGGTTATGAAAAAGCGAGCCAATTGGCGAAAGAAGCATTCAAATCGGGCAAAACCATTCGTGAATTATGCCAGGAGCAAAACATTTTGCCGGCCGATGAACTTCAAAAAGCACTTGATCCATGGTCGATGACGGAGCCGCAAGCTTAGCAATGCGGAATATGCGAAGCGTGTGTAGTGGGTCTTGGTAAAGCTCCTAGTGAGTTGAGATCTTTAACATCAAGGTCTGCTACGGTTGCCAATAAGCTGACGCTCGTTCTAGATTGCTTCTGGAGCGACAATCTCCAGCAGCTCTAATGCAGGCTGCTCGTTGAAGTATATCAACGCGGTTCGACCATACGTTTCGACCTGCCCCTCGCACTCAAATAGCTCGGCGAGTTTGGCGGAACTAGTGACTCGCCACAATTCGCCCAGACGCACTTGACGCATCACGTCATGTTGGATCAACACACGTCCCAACGGTACTTTGCCACTTAGAATTTCGTCGCGTGCTGCTTGCTGCAAAGCCGGCAAAAATAATCGGACGATACCATACTGAACGACCTTGCGGTCAGACTGTCGCCGCAGCAAAATCTCGCGGCTGTAAAATGGATCTTCGCGACGCTCTTGCAACACAACCACATCCACTAAGCATCCATGATGTCGCTCGACGGTCACCGTCATGTGTTGATTATGGGCCAGCAGGGATCGGTAAAGTGCAGGCACCTCATTGACTTCAACCGCTTCAAATGCCCCGAGAGCATCGGGTGTGTCGTAGAACATGTGCACCAGCCAATCGAGATGCACAATATCCTTTTGCGTTTGCGTCATAGTGGATAGGGTGGGCTATGCGGAGCGAACAATCTGCAGTTGCGCCATGTTGAGGGCGGGTTCGGCGGGGCGTTCCAGCACTGTATCCAGTAGATAGAACATCAATCGACGCATCGATTCACTTTCAAATTGCTCGACAATCATTTCCGCTCGCTCTTGGTGCTTATCGACCAATCGCAAAGCTTGCTCAAACACGTTCGCCTTATCAAACAACTTGCGGACTTGTGTTATACGTTGCAAATTGGAAGCGGTGCAATCACTGTCAAGCAAACCTAACAATTCTTCTTGTTCGGAGTCGCTAAGTGCTTGCAGCGCCAAAGCCAATAAAATCGTTGGTCGACCATGCAGCACGTCGGAGCCCGCCTGCATCTTGTTATCGGAATCCTTCTGCCAATCTTTTAAGTCATTCAAGATCTGGAAGGCAACTCCAATGTTGCGGCTGTAAGACTTGATGTGGTCCGCATACGCGTCGGCACAACCAGCCAATCGAATCCCGGTGTACAAAGCGACTTCAAAGGCAGGGGCCGTCTTCAATGCATAGATCTTTAAAGCGTCTAACGGCGAAAGTCGCTTTTCCGACCTCGACCGCCACGCCAGTTCCGCTCCTTGTCCTTCGGCCAACCGTGTGTGGGCACTGGAGAGCTGATCCAAGATATCGCCAGCAACTTCAGGCCCCATCGCCCGCGAATGCCTCGCAATCATGCGATAGCCTTGCCCAATCAAGTAATCCCCCAAATTGATTGCGATGGGAATCCCATAACGACTGTGCAATGCGCGAGCACCATAGCGGAACTGATCATCATCTTCGATATCATCGTGGATCAAACTGGCTTTATGGAACATCTCAATGGCCAGCGCAGATCGATAGACAAAGTCAGGGTATTGCGACACCTCTTGGCTGCCGTCTGCCAACGTTGCCTTGCCGCCTCGCATCGCGTCATAGGCCGCGAGGGTCATGAAAGGTCTAGCGTACTTGCCACCCTTGGCCAAAAAATCCGCCAAGATTGCTTCAGTACTCTCGATAGGATCTAGTTCGTCCAGCGTTGTTGAATCACTTACAACCGTCCCTCCACGTTGACGCTGCACCAGCTCATTCAAACGCGGTTGAATAAACATGTCAGACGAAGCCCGCATCAAGTGTACATAGCTTTGCGTTTCGCGAACAACGTTTTCGTCGTACGGTGTCTCAATCAACTCCTTGACCCAGCTCTCATCCACCTTGGTATTGCGACAATCGCTGGACAGTAACGGGACCGCCAAACAAGGAATACCGGCCAACAAAATCTTGTCGATCGCTTTCTCCAAGACATTCAAGCAAGCGACACCAACAATCGCATCCACGTAACCGCTGACAATGATCTTCAATACAACCGGCGATCCTTCGGCTACTAAAACGCGATAGCCCATGTCTTCAGCTTGCGTTCGAAAGTCCGCGATGCTGCAGGCCCCACAGCGTTTGCAGTCCATGCCAAATTCGTCGTAATCGGCGGGACAACCTTCCGCATGTTTCAGGCAGTGCGGCAACAGAAAAAGCCGTCGCGATGGTGGAATCGATTTGACCGACTCGCGATAGAATGCGTTGTTCAGCATGACCATCGTCCAGCCCAAGTAGCCTTCGCCCAGACCAGCTTCTGTCAATACATCTCGCGCTAACTGCTCCAAGCCATCTTTGGTCAACGGCGAGGCCTTGTCCAGACGCTCCACGGCTTGATCGCACTTGGCTCTCAACGCATTGCGATCCTCCAACGTTTCAGGCACCATCTTCAGATGGGAGGTTACTCGCCGCTTTGAACGCTTGGTTGGCAAGGTCGCGACACTGGAGCCGCCGGTGTCACTAACCCCCGAGATATCCGACGAACTATCATTCGATACGTCCTGCGTGCTGCTGTTCGAGAGATCAAATGTCAAAGGAAGACTCCTTGGATCACAGTAGATGGTAACTCGCGCGAATCTCGACGGGCAACGGTTTCACGCCACGACCGCAGGCTCTAGTATATGCGGGGTTCGCTAAAACATCACCCCTACAAGTGCTACGAACACAGAAAGTAAGTAGCAGTTACGAGATATTAGCGGGATAAGCAAGAAATACGCCGACCCGAGCCCACGACCGCCTAAAGGCGGTACTGCAAACGTCCGCCTAAAGGCGGTACTGCGAACTACTATCTGCTTTAGTGAACGGTCTTGCAGTTAATCGAACTCAGCGATGACGGCGATAATCGGCATCGCTCAGCGCTGGCGGCGGCTTGAGTTGATCGGGCGGTAGCTTCCTGGCAATCCGCAACTTTGCACTGCGAGAGCGCGGGTTTTGACTGACTTCGTCATCATCTGCCACCAGTGGCTTGCGAACCACCAATTCCAAATCCCGCGCCTCGCGGAACGCATATTTTACAATACGATCCTCTAGCGAATGGAAGCTGATCACATGCAGTTGTCCGCCGGGGTTCAACAATTGCGGTAAAGTTTGCATCGCTCGTGTCAAGATCCGCAGTTCTTCGTTGACGAAAATCCTCAAAGCTTGAAAAGATCGCGTCGCGGGATCGATCCGGCCATGCTTGCCGCCCGGAACGCTGGCCAAAATCAACTCCCGAAACTGCTGCGCGGTTCGAATCGGTGTGGTCGTCCGCTGTCGGCAAACGCGAGCGGCAATGCGGCGACTAAATCGCTCTTCACCGAGCTGATAAAGCACGTCGGCAATCGACTTTTCGTCCAGGGTCTGCAGCACCTCCCATGCTGGCTGACCAGACGTCGTGTCAAATCGCAGGTCCAAATCCCCTTCGGCTCGAAAGGAAAACCCACGAGTGGAATCTGCCAACTGGTCGCTCGACAAGCCCAGATCCAGCAAGATTAGGTCAAACAGCTCCGTTTGCCCCAAGGCGTCCGATACCTCTGCACTCGCTCCCATTTGTTCACTATCGGCAAGGACTTGAGCGAACGGTTCGTCATAGCTGGCGTGAAGGGCGGTGATTTTTCCGGCTAGCACCTCAGACTCGTCCCTTAAACGCGTTAGAAACGCTTCCACGGCCGCCGGGTCACGATCGCAGGCGATCAGGCGTCCATCAGGGGGCAGCAGTTTGGCCAACGCCAGCGTGTGCCCTCCGCCACCTAAGGTGCCATCCAGGATCCGCTGCGGCGACAAATCGGCCGCGAAGCGCAAAATGGGCTGTATCAAAACTGGGACATGTACTGTAGTCGAAAACGACATGTTCGTGAGGCAGCAGGGTAGAAAGTGGGACTGACGAGGGGGGAGGCGGAACAGTCAGCCCATAAAAAAAGCCGTGGTAGGGATGCCTAGTTCGCGTGAACCAATTACTGCTGCTTCTCAGATTGGTTCAGTCGAGAAAGCCCGTGGCCGCAAGCTCTCGCCGACTTTAAAGTACGAACTACTGCTGTCCCAACCACGGCAGAAATCCCGTTCACGAACCCGTGTGTCGTCGCAAGTCAAGAATACCTATCGAGCGTCGCCAGTCAACCTTGAAGTTTCCTTGCAAACCAGTCCAGAGGCGGGCCTATGCGTGCGCAGACCCTTGGAAAATAAGAAGTTACGGCAGGAAACGATTTTTTTGAAGTTTTCAAAAAGCTTTCCAGCAATTCGCAGGCCGCGAAATGCCAGCATTTTCCGCCGCCAGCGAAAAGCTCGTGGATTGCCGACCGTCGCGCGTTAAGAACTACGCAGTCCGCTTAGATTGCCACACGCCAAACTATCGCCTCTTGGAAGTTCAGCAAACGACATCATACTTACCCACATGACTGCACTTCAACCAGCTTACTCGCGACTGTCGGCATACGTTTTTCAACGCTTGCTCGCAACCCCTCAAGCGATCGCTTGGTATGTCCTTGATCAAGATAGCATCCAACCGATTTCGTATCAGCTTTTGGGCGCTTGCATCTTACACATGCGTCGTTTGCTGCCAGCAAGCGGCTTGATCAACGACTCCAAAGTCATCACGTTGCTACCTAATAGTTTGACTTGGGCCGTTCTTGATCTTGCATGCAGCTCACTGGACATCGTGCATGCTGCGCTGGACCAACGCGCTTCGAATACGCAATTGCAGAACTTACATACTTTGATTGATCCATCAGCTCGAGTAATCGATAGCCATGTTGCTTGCCACTGCTTGATGAACGACCCAATTCACGATCAAAGTTATGATGCGTGCAATACGCAGCGAAACGATCAAGCAGTAATGTCCGATCTCGCGTTGATGCAAAGCGCACAGCAGATACTGGTCAATGAACCCAACGCGATCTTGCAGTTGGCAGAAGCAGAACTTCAGCGTTGTCGTATCATCGCGTGTGGCAATGAGCCCGCGTTTTCTGGAGTTGATCGAAATCCTGCGATGGACCAGCCAGCAATGTTGTTGCATACATCGGGATCAACTTTGGAAGCAAAAGCTGTGCTGCTTTCGCATCGAAACCTGTTGCATAATGGATTGGCCAAGTTGGACGCGATGTCACAAACGGACGTCGATATCCGCATCAACTTGCTGCCTTTTGCACACGCATACGCAAGGACTTGCGAGCTTTCCACATGGGCAATTGCGGGCGGATCGATGGCGTGCGTGGGCAGCTATTCACGATTAATGCAGTTTGCTGATCGATTGCGTCCGACGCTATTCAACGCCGTGCCTTCAGTTTTTCAGCGGTTGCAGCAGGAACTGCAAGAGAGCCAGCAGTTTAATGCCAAAATCTTGCTTGGTGGTCGACTGCGGATGATTGCGGCAGGTGGCGCAGGCTTGAGTGAAGCAACATTCCACGCTTACAAAAGCATTGGGCTGCCAATACATCAAGGCTATGGGCTTACAGAAACCAGCCCCGTCGTCTGCTCAAGTCGCTTTGCGGAAGTGTGCCCCAATAGCGTTGGACCAGCAATAAAAGATACTCAATTGCGATTGGATGAGCACAATCAATTGTGGGTTCGCGGACCGGGGGTCATGCTTGGGTACTGGAATGATGAGCTGGCGACAGCTCATCGCGTTCGGGATGGTTGGCTTGCGACGGGCGACCTTGCAGAACAACTGCCCAATGGCCATTGGCGAATCCTGGGTCGTCTCGATGATCAGATTACTTTGCCTAACGGCTACAAGCTTCATCCGTCCGCCATCGTCGCTGCGATCTGCCAGCTCGATGGGGCAGAGGACGCGGTGCTTGACTTCTTGCCTTTGGAAGCAAGCATCGAGCAGCGTCCTGCAAAGCAATGCGGCTTGATGCTTTTCTGCGTGGCCAGCCAGAATTTGCTTGAGCGTCCGTGGCAGTTGATCGGTCAGATTGAGCGAACTTTGGCGGTGTATCCAACATATGCCAGACCGAAGCAGATTGCGTTGGTTGATCGGTCGTACGCAGAAGCAGCGGGGTTGCTGACTGGCAAAGGCAAATTGCATCGCCGACGCGTTGTCCAACATATCCAAACCCAGCCCTTGGACTGGCAGGCGTTGAATTTTGATACGCCAGCGTCATCTCAAGCAAGCTCTCATTCGGTCTGAAACCGCCCTTAAATTGGAATTTCGCAAAAGAAATTGTGCTTAACGGCGTAGAAATCGCATCATTCCAAATATCTTTTCTTAATACCCTCGGTGTGAACGTCAATTGTGGCTAAAATAGTGACTGCTTGAATGCAACGTCCGATCACTAGTGCTCGGTCAACAATGAAGAGACGACTCGTACCTCTGTTTAGTCACTAGGTGGTGGCACTCGCCGGGCAAGAAGCCTGCGGGACAACAGACGAGGCCGAATAAACCTTCTGGAATGGAAATGATGTTGTCGACGACCTACGTGGGTGACCAACGTACTCAAACCATTGGCGCTGATGGCAGACGTGGTAATAACGACGAGCTGATCTCGCGCTACGAAGGCATCCTTCGCGAGCAACGTTTGCAGTGGATGACATATCATCGCTTTTCCAAAGTGTTGGGGTCCGGTGGCCAAGGCATCGTGTTTCTTTCACATCGACGCGGTTCGGATGGTTTCGTGCTACCGGTGGCCATGAAGGTCTTCTCGCCGGAACGCTTTGATTCGCAGACGGCCTATGAGCAGGCGATGAAGCGAATTGGTCAAGTGGCTTCTCGCATCGCACGCATCCAGCATGATGGAGTGCTAGACGTTCAAGACTTTGTAGATCGCAATCGTATCCGCATCATGGTGATGGAGTGGGTGGATGGATACGACTTAAGAGATTTGATTTCAATTCGACGACTGGCGCAGATTCGAGGGCGCGTGAATCAAAAGCGATGGGACTATATTAATAGTGTCGTGGTAACGGCTGGCCCCGAGCAATGTCGTTTTAAAGCAGGCGTTGCCGTGGCAATTGTCCGTGATTGCTTGGTCGCATTGGCCGCGTTGCATCGCGAAAAGATTGTGCATGCAGACATCAAGCCATCGAACATCATGTTAAAGCGGACCGGGCATGCAAAATTGATCGACATGGGTTCCGCTTACGAATTGGGCGATCCACCTCCCGTCCGAACCTGTACGCCAGCTTATGCGGCTCCAGAAGTTCTGGAGAACACGGCGATTTCGCCGCGCAGCGACTTGGCTTCACTGGGCTATGTACTGATCGAACTGCTCGCAGGTCGCCCCTGCTTTAGTGAACAGGATACATACAGTCAGTTGTTGGAAGCCAAACGCACGCTGCCTCAACGGTTGCATGAGATCTTGCCTGAAGAAGTAACTCGCAATGATTTGTTGATGAAGTTTTGCCGCGGCTTGGTAGCGGCGGATCCCAACAAACGCTTCCCAAGCGCTGAAGCGGCCGAGTTGCTGGAGGATGGTGCCGCTTCCTTCCATCGTCAGTTGGTCTTAAGTAACTTGGCCAGCGAATATGACAACGAAATTCGCGTATGGTTGGAAGAGCTGCGGCAATTGGAAGAGCCTGAGCTTGAGTTTTAGTTAGCCACTGCTCACGATTCTCCAATCGGTTTGCATCACGTTGCATCACGTTGCATTGCATCACAACTGCATTGCATCACAACTGCATTGCATCACAACTGCATCGCATTGCATCGCAAGTGTTTTGAAAAAGGGGCTCACGCTTTCCGGCGAGGCAGAAGAAACCAACGGAGTCGACTCGCCTCCGCCAAAGGGGGCAGCCCCACGTGTTGAAAACACATTCTGATGTAGAACAGTACCGAAACTCTTCAAACACAACCGCCATTTCCCAGGCGTTGTTCAGCCAGAAAGTTGCTCAAGGACATTTATTGCCCCGGTTGCCCTATCAGGAACGGGCAAGCGGCGGCTGGCCGCGTTTGTGAACATCTGGCAACGGGGCTTTCTGTAACATTATCGACGTAAAACGGGAGGCATGGTTGCATTCTGGGCGAATTCGTGTAAGCTGCCAAAATCGTGCGTATACGTACGTTGTGGCCGCAACTTGGATGGGTTCCAGATGACTGAAAACAGCGAATTGCCGATGGCTCTGCGGGCCGCCTATCTGGCCATGCACCGGCTCACGGATGCGACGTTTGCTGATTTGGAAGTTACTGCCGACCAATTTGTGCTTCTGGCGACGCTCGCGCGTGGGAAAGCGATGACGCAGCGTGAATTGGCGCGGCGGATGCCGTCCGATCCAAGTACCGTACGCGCGATGCTGGTGTTGCTGGAAAAACAGGGGCTGGTGCAGCGTGAACTGCATCCCCAAGATTCTCGCGCACGGTCTGTGACGCTTACCGTCAACGGACAACGAAAGTTTCGTGAGCTATGGACTGCTGGCGAAGCGATACGTTCTCAAATGTTACAAGCCATCGAGCCTGAGGATGCAGCTCGATTTACAGGGTTACTAAATACGCTCGCGGAGTCACTCAACGCAAGCTATGCATCACTCACAAACACTCAAGACAAACTTATCAACGTCCACTAGAACTTAAGGAACGCAAACATGCTGAGACTATCTCTACAACTCGCGACAGGCGGCATCTTCGCCGGCAAGCGAGATGCAGAAACGCCGCTTGCCAATGGGCTTGTTGGGCTTGCCAAACTTTCTCGTGCCAGCTTGGCCGCATGCGCTTGTGTTAGTGTGCTGCTAGCTCTTGCCATGGGCTCAATCGCTTCGGCGCAAGGTGTTGCCGCGCAAGGTGGGAACTCGCAGGCGGCAAGTGTCAAAGTCCTGATGTTGGGTGATGCTGGTTTTCATAAGCCATCGGAGTTTTATCGCATCTTGGCTCAGCCGCTTCGCGATAGCTCGGTCGAGTTGGTTTACACCGAGCAGTTGAGTGACCTGAATGCAGAGAATTTGAAGCAATATGCCGGACTGCTGGTCTTTGCTAATATCGAACGCATTACACCGGCCGCTGAGTCGGCGTTGCTTGAATATGTCCAGCAAGGTGGCGGGTTGATCCCCGTGCACTGTGCTTCGTTCTGCTTTTTGAATTCGGATAAGTACATCGAGTTGGTTGGCGGACAATTCAAGCGTCATGGTTTCACGCGGTTTGAGACAAAGATCGTGAATCCAGATCATGAGATTATGCAGGGTTTGAATCCGATCTCGTCCGAAGATGAAAGTTATATGCATGCCAGGCATAATCCCGATCGGATTGTGTTGGAAACTCGCAGCGATGCTTCTGGGCCTGTCAGCGATCCAGCGGGTGAGCCTTACACTTGGGTGCGACAAAGCGGAAAGGGCCGCGTGTTTTATACCGCTTGGGGGCACGACTATCGCACGTGGAGCAACCTTGATTTTCAACGCCTGCTGGCTCGAGGTGTTCTGTGGGCTTGTCAGCAGAGCTTGACTGCTGCTACAACTGTTGAATCGTCGATTCCCAAGGCTGTGGAAGCAGCCAACCGCCGATTTCCGGTTCCAGAAAAGGTTGGACCGACGATCGATCAAGCTGAATTTAGCTTCACAGATGTGGGCTCAAAGATTCCGAACTATACCGCTGGCGAACGCTGGGGCACTCAGGGTGACCTTCTAACATTGATGCAGGACCCATTGCCTGCAGAGAAGTCGATTCAAGCTTATCAAACACCCAAGGGCTTTCAATTAAGCTTGTGGGCTAAAGAGCACAACAAAAACTGGCCGGAAGGTTCGCAGCCAGAAGTTCAATTCGCTGGTTTGGTGGGCAAACCTATTGCGATGAACTGGGATGAACGCGGGCGACTGTGGGTTTGCGAGACGATTGACTACCCAAACGAATTGCAGACGGCTTCGGGGCAAGGTCGCGACCGCATCAAGATTTGCGAAGACACCGACAACGATGGTCAAGCCGACAAGTTTACGATCTTCGCTGAGAATTTAAGCATCCCTTCAACATTGGTTTGCTATCGTGGCGGTGTGATCGTGCAGGACGGACAAAAGACGGTTTATCTCAAGGATGTCGATGGCGATGATCGCGCCGATTTTCGACAAGAGTTGATCACGGGTTGGGCGATGGGCGACACGCATGGTGGTGTGAGTAACTTCCAGTATGGACCCGACAATTGGATTTGGGGCATGCAAGGCTACAACAACTCGGAGCCGATCATCAATGGCAAACCGCAGATGCGTTTCCGTCAAGGCTTTTGGCGATTCAAGGTGAAAGCTGGGGCGTCCGATAGCACCGCTCCTGCGTTTGCGTTGGACAAAGAAACCAAGCTGGCTAGCAGTCAAGCCACCGATGCTTTCAATGAGCATACGATTCGTGTGGATGCGTTGGAGTTCATGAGGGCCACCAATAACAATACTTGGGGCTTAGGCTTTAGCGAAGAAGGCTACGTGTTTGGATCGACGGCAAACGGTTGTCCGAGCGTGCATATGCCGATCCCGAATCGATACTATGATCAAGTCGGCGGTTGGTCGCCCAAGACGCTGGAAAAGATCTCGCCGAACGATCGATTCAAAGCGATTGACGATGCGATTCGGCAAGTCGATTACCATGGTGGCTACACAGCCGCAGCCGGCGCGGCGCTTTATACCGCTCGCAATTATCCAGAGACGTGGTGGAACAAGATTTCCATGGTCTGCGAACCGACGGGACACATCGTAGGTGCGTTTGTTCTGGAGAAGAACGGAGCGGGCTATCGCAGCAATAACACTTTCAACGTAGTGGCTAGTGTGGACGATTGGGCGGCACCGATCATGTCGGAAGTCGGTCCTGATGGAAACGTCTGGGTCCTGGATTGGTACAACTATATCATTCAGCACAACCCGACACCCAACGGTTTCCAGACCGGTAAAGGTGCGGCTTACGAAAGCGATCTTCGCGATAAACGCTTTGGTCGCATCTATCGGTTGTTGTACGATCAAGCTCAATCGCCTTCCCACACCACATCGCTGGCCGAGGCGTCCAATGCAGCGCTGGTCGAAGCGCTCAAGGACAAGAACTTCTTCTGGCGACGTACCGCCCAGCGCTTGCTGGTCGAACGAGGCGTGACAGACCAGCCGACGCTGGATGCCTTAGTCGCTCTGGTGGAGTCCCAAGAGATGGATAACATCGGTTTAGCTTCCGCTGCGATGCACGCTATTTGGACTTTAGCCGGGCTCGCTGAAACTGGCAATCATGATGCGAAGCTCGCTTTGTCCAGTGCATGCGACAAGGGTTTTCAGCACGTTTCCAGCCCAGTGCGCAATGCAGCCGTGGTGAGTTGCGAGCCTGATCAAGTGAAATCGGCGATCGATGCGGGCTTGTTGCAAGATGCTGACGCGCGGGTGCAGTTGTCAGTTATGCTTCGTTTGGCTGACGGCGCGGATACCAGCGTCAACGGTGAAACACTTGCTAGCCTTGCAACTCAAGGCGGAGCGATCGTTGCTGACGAGGTGCTCCTGGATGCTTGGACTTCTGCTGCATCCACCAAAGCGTCGGAGGCCTTGGTCGCGTTAGTGAACTCAGGTACGGATGTTGCCCGCAATCGCACTTTAGTTGCCCGCGTGGCCGTGTTGGCCGAACACTTGGCAAGATCCAATCCAACGCCAGAGAAAATCGAATCGTTGTTGGCGATTGATCCAGCTTCGCCGTTAACCATTGCAGTATGGGAAGGCTTAGCCAGCGGCTGGCCACGAGACTTGACGCTGAAATTGTCGGCGGATGCTCAGGCAAAGTTTCGCGACCGCTTCTTAAGCGACGCTGCCAGTGTGGAAAGCAAAGCGGCGATCCTGGCGGTGGCTGATAAATGGTCAATCGAAAACTTGAGCGAGATTGTTTCCAACATCCAAGAGAAACTCTTCGCAACAGCGCTCGATACCAACGCTAGTTCGCAGCAACGTCTGACGTCTTGGGAGCAAGCGATCAAACTCTCGCCTGCAAGCTCCCGTATCATTGACGCGATTAGTGAGTTGTTTACACCGCAACTAACACCGGAACTTGGTGGCAAAGCGCTTGAGGCATTGCAAGCAGCTCGAGCCGATGGACTGGCCGAACAATTGCTGGCAGTGCGAGGCAAGCTTGGGCCCAAGATGGCTGGCGGCATCCTGACACTGTTGCTTGGACGCACCGATACGACCGTCAAATTGCTGGATGCGATCGCCGAGGGCAAAGTCCAGTTTACGGATCTTCAACTAGACCAGCGACAAGCAATCCTCAATCATCCGACTCGAGAAATTGCCGCGAGAGCCAAGCAATTGATGGAATCCAAAGGTGCGATGGTGACGTCGAACCGCCAAGCTTTGCTGGACGACTGGATGCCAGTCACGCAGCAAAGCGGAAGCGTTGAGAATGGCTTGGCGATGTATAACAAACATTGTGCGTTGTGTCACAAACACGGAGACATCGGTGTTTCGATCGGGCCAAATTTAACTGGCATGGCGGTGCATCCCAAAGCAGAAATCTTGATGAACATCATCGATCCTTCTCGCAGCGTGGAGAACAACTTCCGGACGTATCAGATCTTGACTACCGATGGTGCAGTATTAAACGGTATGCTCGCCGGGGAATCTGCCAACGCAATTCGCTTGATCAATTCGCAAGGCAAGGAACAGCAAGTTTTGCGAGAAGACATCGAAGAGATGAATGCTTCGGCCAAATCGCTGATGCCGGAAGGTTTTGAAAGCCTGATGTCGCGACAGGAAATGGCCGACTTGCTGGCGTTCTTGAACAATCGGGGCAAGTACACGCCGTTGACGTTATCGACTGCGGCGACGTTGAGCGGAGCGAATGGGTTGCCAGGCATGCGTGGTGGACCTGGTGATAAGTTCGAATTCAAGACTTACGGGACAGTCGAGATTGAAGGCGTACCATTTGAGTTGCAAGATCCGCAGGACGGCCGCGTGGCGAACATTATCGCGTTGCAGACCGCTCGCGGACGAGCGCCAGCGACGTTGCCGGCATCGACCAGTATTGCATGTTCCGGCAGCGTCTCGGCGATCCATCTTTTAGGAGCAGTCGCTGGCTTTGGTCCTCAACGGGGCGGAAACAGCCAAGGAGCGGCTGTGATCATTCGATGTATTTACGAAGATGGTAGCACCGAAGAGCATCAACTGGTGAACGGCAAGCACTTGGCAACCTACCGCGAAAGAGTCGATGTTCCAGAATCTACGTTCGCGTTGGATGCCAATGGGAAACAAGTGCGGTACTTGCGTGTTCCAATTGAGAACAAGAGCCCGATGAAGAGTATCGAGTTTGTCAAAGGGGAAGACTTCTCGATTCCACTCATCTTTGCCGTGACGGTTGAAACAGCCGAAAGCGGTGCTCATTAGGCGTTTCCTTATCGATTTCGACTTATAGATTCAGGGGTGTTCTGCGATGAAGTATTTGTTTCATGGCTTGCTGGGCGGAATGTTGGTTTGTATGGCAATGCCGATGAGTGTTGCTCAAGAAGCGGCCCCCGCGGCAGCGCCTTCGGCTCAAAGCGAACGGCCAGCGGCCCCTGAAAACGCGACCCCGGAACGCCCGAGTCGGCCACGCGGCGGGGGTGGACCAGGCTTTGGCGGCCCTATCGAATTAGGCCCCGATGATGTTGCCGCCTACGACGCTCCGCCCGAAGGATTCAAATCCGTTCGAGCCGACGTGCCGCACGGCAAACTGGAGATGATCGAGTATGAATCGAAAACGGTGGGTACCACGCGCAAGATGCAGGTATATACTCCACCGGGTTATACGACCGATCAGAAGTACCCGGTGTTGTATCTGCTGCACGGTATTGGCGGCGATGAGACGGAATGGCAGCGTTTTGCAACGCCCAATGTCATTTTTGACAATCTGATTGCTGACGGTAAAGCGGTGCCCATGATAGTGGTGATGCCCAACGGTCGTGCTCAAGCGAATGATCGAGCTGAAGGAAACGTGATGCAAAGCGCTCCTGCGTTTGCTACCTTCGAGAGGGACTTGCTAGACGATGTGATCCCTACCATTGAATCACGCTACAGTGTGGACAGCGATCGTGAGAAGCGAGCCATTGCCGGTCTGTCGATGGGCGGCGGGCAATCGTTCAACTTCGGGCTCGGGAATCTTGAAAAGTTTGCTTGGGTTGGGCCTTTTTCGGCCGCTCCCAATACCAAAGCTCCCACCGAACTGATTCCGGATGTTGCTAAAGCAAAAGATAGTTTGAAGCTGCTTTGGATTTCATGCGGCAATCAAGACGGGCTGATTCGCATTAGCCAGAACGTGCACAAATATTTGAAGGAAAACGAAATTCCTCACGTATGGCATGTCGACGGGCACGGGCATGATGCGACGCATTGGAGCCACAGCTTATACTGGTTTGCACAAAGTGTTTTCCAAGACTCGCCAGCGAAGTGATTCGACGGGATTGGGTTCCAAGGGATTGCACTCAGAAGGAGCAAGCACATGCGATACGAGCAGCGTAGCCAACGAAGTTGGGTGATTGGTTTACTCGCAATTGCTGCCGCTTGGATTGGGTTTTCCGGCTCTGCAAGCGCTCAGCCACCCTCGCCTCGTCCGGCCCCTGTCACTGGTCCTTTGCCTTTGCCAATTCTGCCCGCTTTGCCAGCCAGAAGCGATGCGCGATTCTATGCAGAACTGTCAGTTCCGCATGGGACCATTGAGCAAGTGAACTACCAGGATTTTGACGGCAACGAGAAGCGCATGCATGTCTATTTGCCACCGGGGTATGCGGACAGTCAAGCGACTTATCCGGTACTCTATTTGAATCATGGAGGTGGCGATGATGATTCGCGATGGACAGCGACCGACGGCAATGGCGGCCACGCACACCGAATCTTAGACAACTTGATTGCAGGACAGCAGGCCAAGTCGATGATTGTGGTCATGCCCAATACTCGAGGGCTGGCTACGTATGGGGCGCCAAAGTGGAAAGAACCTGATGCTTGCACCCGCGAGTATTTGGAGTGCATCATCCCATACATCGAGAGAAGTTATCGTGCGCGAGCGGAGCGGGATTCGAGAGCTCTCGCTGGTTTGTCGATGGGTGGTTTTGTCGTCATGAACACTGGCCTTCCGAATTTGGATACCTTCAGTGAGTTATATGTCTACAGTTCAGGCTATATCGAGACTGAAAGCCGATTGGGCATGAAGGAGAACTTTGCGGAATTGCTGAATGATCCTAAAGCCAACGAGAAATTTAACGTCCCGCTTTACTTCGCAGCCGGCGAAACAGATATCGCCTTGAACAATAGTTTCAAAACAATGGCGATCTTTAACGAAGCTGGGATTCGAACATTTTCGGTGCTTAGCGATGGTGGCCATGACTGGAACAACTGGCGTCGATATCTTTGGCAAACGGCTCAAGTGATGTTTCCCGGGAGCATGGAACCATCGTCAAAACCATTATCAAGTTCACAACAGTTGGCGGATAACCTACTTGTTGGTCATTGGGCAGGAACGTTTAACTCACCAATTGGTGAGCAAGAGTATGTGTTTTCCTTTGTTCGAGAAAATGAGAAGTTATCTGGCACGGCGATAGTGAAATTGGATGAGCAGTGGTACCGTGGCAAGTTGTCTAATGTTAGGTTCAACGCACGGCTAATGAAGTTGACCATCGCCTTTACGGAGACACTTGAGTTTCAAGGTACAGAGCTCAAGATCAATTACACTGGCACCATGGAAGGTAAAAGTATGAAACTCACGCGTCAAGTCGGCGAGTTCGCACGCGAAGAATTTACTGCTACGAAAAAATAAAGTGGACTGATTAAAGCGACCGTGATACTACCATGCGAGTTACGTTAACGATGATTATTGCCGAGAAACTAACTCGATCATTCAAAGCGTGCATTTCCCTGGCAGCGCTCGCTACGTTTGTGTTTTGCAACAACATATGGGCTCAAGATTCACGGGCGCCGTTGCATAGCTTTGTGCAAAACACGTGTGTGGATTGCCATAATCGCGATACGTCCGAGGGTGGACTCGATCTTACGAAGCTTGACTGGACAGCGGACTTGGGGGCTGATTTTGACCAATTAATCCGCATCTTTGATCGCGTGCATGCTGGCGAGATGCCGCCTAATTCCGAATCCGCTCCGCCAGCGGAACTGAAGTCCGAATTCTTGAGTGAACTTGGCCTGCAACTGACATCAATGGATCAAGCCCGCATCCAGCGGACTGGTCGGGCGATGTTGCGAAGACTGAATCGCTATGAGTATGAGAATACGCTGCGAGACTTGTTGAGTTTGCCGTTTATTCAAATCCGCGACATGTTGCCCGAGGATGGCGAGCGTCAACGTTTCAACAAACTGGGAGAAGCATTGGACGTTTCCCACGTGCAATTGTCTCGATACATGAGTGCCGCAGACTATGCATTGAAGCAAGCGTTGATCGTGAAGCTAGATCGTCCGGCCAGGACCAGCAAACGCTATTACGCACGTGACGAGTTCTCGCTGGCCAATAATTTTTTGCCGCGTGAAAATGGCACGTTACCTGATCGACTTTCATTTCCTGTATTGGATGCTCGCGCCCAACCGGACGTCCGCAGCGGTGCGGCTCCTAAGACGTCACCAGAAACGCGAGAGCGTGAAGCAGTTGGACGCGTTTCGAGTATCTTCAGCGATGCTGGTGGATACAGTTGGGGACAATTCCGCGTGCCAGCTTCTGGGAAGTACAAACTGCGATTCAAAGGTTACTCAATATGGGTGAGTGGCGGTGGCATTGGACGCTGGTTCTACGAGGGCTTCGGCCAAGAGAAAGCTCCTGTGTACTATATGCCGCTGTGGCATCGTCCGAATGCGGATGAAGTTTGGCCCGGTCGACGCTCCGAACCGATCGGAGTTTACGCTCAGAGTTCCGGCAAGAGCCGACCGCTGGGCGAATTTGATTTCGGAATTGACCCGACTGAGTGTGAACTTGAAGTGACGTTGGTTGCTAATGAGGTCGTTCAAACCGATGGCCTGCGACTTTTTCGAACGCGCGTGAACGGGACCGACGAACAGTACATCAATCCACTGGCAACTCCGTCGGGCATGCCGGGCTACGCAATTCAATGGATGGAAGTGGACGGACCAATAGACGACGAAGCAACAACTGCTGGGTATGAAACGTTGTTTGGTGACTTGCCACTGCAGCGTTTGGAGGCTGGTGCGACAGAAGGGGTAGTGCTCCAGTTGCCGGCCCCTGCGGTCGCATCCCCTGCGGCAGCGTCTGCTGCTCCAGGACCACGAGGACCACCAGGACCTTCTGGCCCTCCCGGCCCTCCAGGTGGCGGTTTGGGAAATCGGCCTCGGCGTGGCTTTGGTGGTCCACGAACCGTCGACGTACGAGTCGAAGTCCAAACAGAGAACGCTCGTGCGGATGCCGAGCGACTATTGCATCGGTTTATGTCGCGGGCATATCGCAGTGAAGTGGAACCCCAGCATGTCGAACGATTGCTTAAACTGTTTGATTTGCATTACGGCCAAGGCGTTGGGTTTACCAATGCGATGATCACCGTTTACACCGCTGTGTTAGCTTCGCCAGGTTTTCTGTACCTGGAGGATGCTATCGGACCATTGAGCCAGCGGGCACTTGCAGAGCGGTTGAGCTTGTTTCTTTGGAACTCCGAGCCTGATGCCGAGCTTCGCGAACTGGCGGCCGCTGGCAAGCTCAATGATTCGAGCGTGTTGCAACAGCAGGTCGAGCGTTTGTTGAGTGATGCAAGGTCGCGACGGTTCGTGGACGCATTTACTGACTATTGGTTAGACTTGAGGAAAGTCGATGACACTTCCCCATCCACAACGTTGTACAACGACTATGAACTGGATGAACCGCTGAAGTTGGCGGCGATGGAGGAGACGCGTTTGTATGTCGCGCGGCTTATTGCAGATAATCTACCAACGCGAAATATTGTTGATTCTGATTTTACCTTTGTGAATGAACGGTTGGCCGAACATTACCAATTGCCTGGCGTCCAAGGGGCGGTGATGCGGCAAGTGACGTTGCCCGCCGATAGTCCGCGCGGAGGTTTATTGACTCAGGCGAGTATCTTGAAGGTGACGGCTAACGGGACAACGACATCGCCCGTCATCCGTGGTAATTGGATCACAGAACGCATTCTGGGAGTGCAAATCCCGCCGCCACCAGCGGTACCGGCCGTGGAACCAGATATACGCGGAGCAGTTACGATTCGACAACAATTAGAGTTGCACCGGGCCGATGCCGCCTGCGCTACATGTCATGCCAAAATTGATCCGCCGGGCTTGGCCCTAGAGGCATTTGATGTGATGGGCGGCTTCCGTGAACGCTATCGCGCTGTGGGTGAGAATCAAGCGCCAGCTCCTGGGGTGGGAATCAATGGCCAGTCCTTTGTGTTTCATTACGCGTTGCCAGTGGACACCTCTGGGTCGCTGGCAGACGGTAGTGCATTTGAAAACATTAATGATCTCAAGCTATTATTACTGCGCGATCAACGTACGCTAGCTCGCAATCTCACAAATCAATTAACGATCTATGCGGCGGGTGCGCCCATCTCATTTTCGGATCGAGCTGCGATCGAAAAAATACTTGATGAGACGGCGTCGGAAGAGTTTGGTGTGCGGAGCATCATCCACGGAATTGTTCGAAGCGATCTATTTCGGATCAAGTAAGCATCAATTGACGCCAGCATGTAAGCTTAAACGATACGAATCGTCCCTTTTCACTACAATGGAACTTGGTCATGAGCCAGCGGAAGTTACCTAATACGACGAGACGGATGTTCTTGCGAGCCACTGGCGTAGCGATGGCGTTGCCGTGGCTGGAGTCGACTGCGAAGAAGTCGGCACTGGGGCAATCGTCGGGCGCGACCGATACGCCGCCACGACGGTTTTTTGGCATTTGCAACAACTTGGGTTTGTTGCCTGAGGAATTCTTTCCTAAGCAAGCTGGTCGCGATTATGAGTCATCGCCGTACCTCAAAGTGCTTGAGCAACATCGCAATCAGTTTACGGTCTTCAGCGGCGTGTCGCATCCAAATGTTGATGGCGGTCATCCGTCGGATATCAGCTTTCTGACCGCGGCTCCGCATCCGGCCAGCAGCTCGTTCCGCAATACGATTTCGTTGGACCAGCACATCGCGGAATACGTTGGTAACCAAACGCGTTTTCCATCTTTGACACTGGCAGTCAATTCAGGCAATCGCAGTTTGTCATGGACAGGAACGGGAGTATCAATTCCGCCCGAGGAAAGTGCAGCGACTTTGTTCAAGCAGTTGTTCTTGCAGGGCAATGCGGCGGAAGTCGAAGCTCAAATCAAGAAGCTAGATACTGGACGGAGCATTTTGGATGCGATCGGTGATCAAGCGCAGGATTTGCAGCGTCGCGCTAGCTACCAGGACCGCGGACGACTGGAACAGTATTTCTCCAGCGTTCGTGATTTGGAGGCACGTTTGCTGGCTTCGCGGGAATGGGAAGGCAAACCGAAGCCAAAGATTGATAGCGAGCCGCCTGTTGATCCCACTACTCCCGCACAGTACATGGCGAAAGTTCGATTGATGTACCAATCGGCCAAGCTTGCTTTTGAAACCGATTCGACTCGTGCCATCACGCTGATGCTCAACAGCGTGGGAACGCCAGTGGTAGAAATTCCTGGCGAAACCATCAGCGATGGATATCACAATCTTTCACATCATGGCAAAGCGGCCGACAAACTGGCTCAACTACGCGTGATTGACCTTGAGCACATGAAGTTGCTTAACGAGTTCTTCGGCGATCTTAAAAGTGTGCATGAAGATGGCGACACGTTACTTGATCGCAGCATGATCGTCTATGGTTCGAATTTGGGTGATGCCAATGCACACTCAACCTACAACATGCCTATCTTGTTTGCCGGTGGTGGCTTCAACCATGGTCAGCATCTTGCATTCGACCAACAACAAAACTACCCGTTACCAAACCTGTTTGTAACCATCATGCAACGCATGGGAATCGAGCAGGATAAGTTTGCCTCGTCGACAGGTACGATGCATGGATTGGAAGCGTCATGAGCCAACGAAGCACTTGGATTCGATTTCGTAGTTATCTGGTGACTCTAGTGATCGCCCTGGCCGGCCTTTCGCGGTTGCAGGGCGAGCAGGTCGTCATTGATTTTGAAGACACAGAGGTTGGCAAACCGGTTGCAAAGTGGCATGACCAAGGGGTCACCTTTGCACTAGCGTTTGAGCCGCAGAAGAACAAATCGATTGGCCGCGTGTCATTCTTCCCTCATTTGGGAACGGATCATAAAGGCATTGTCAACGCGATGGCCAATGAAGCGATCCCTGTTCGCGCAACGTTTGACAAGCCGGTGCGAAAGGCCCATTTGATTCTATGGGGATCGACCACTAGCGCAGCCCATGTAGAGGCCTTCTCGGCTGACGGTAAATCGCTCAACGTTGCCAGTTTGGAACAAGTCCCCGTTCGTAAGTCACCGGAAGACCTTGTGCCGTTCTTTGAGTTAACTGTTGAGGCTGATGCGATTGCCTACATCGACATCAGCGGTTCGAAGCCCGGTGGCTTTATCGCTATCGACGAAATGCGTCTGGAGTACGCGCAATTGCGCTCCGCGGAAGCATCAGCCCCATAAAAGATTCCCCGTTCACTTCTACATTCCTTCATTAGATGGTAGTTCATCATGCAAAAAAAATTTCAAGCACGATTCTTACTCGCCTTGCTGGCCGTGTATAGTTCTGCTCCCGCGACCCTACACGCTCAGGAAGCGAGTCCAGACAACAAGGAAGGGCAAGTCACCGCGCTAAAGACGGCGTTCAAGGACCATTTCAAAGTCGGCGTGGCGGTCAACCGTTCTGTGACCATGGGCCAAGCGTTTCGTCGATCAGAAGGAGACATCAAAAGCGACGTGGCAGTCGCCGTCCACCATTTCAATCATGTGGTAGCGGAAAACGATATGAAGTGGCAATTGATCCATCCGCGCGCCGGTGCAGACGGATATGATTTCGCTCCGGCAGACGCCTTGATCGATTTTGGTACGAGCAATTCAATGGAGGTCGCGGGGCACACCTTGGTTTGGCATTCGCAAACGCCCAACTGGGTCTTTGAAGGCACGACGATCGTCGATGATTCAAAGGCTGCGGAAGCTCCGCGGTCGGAAGCCGAAACTGCTGCCGCCAAAGTGCTGACAATTAACCCGCCACGCAGCTTTGGCCCTAATCGTGGCCGAGGCGATGCTGGTCCAGGCAATGCTGGTCCAGGTGGAGGGCAAGGTGGGCCGCGGGGAGGTCAGGATGCGGCTCCAGGCAATGCTCCAGGACGACGCGGACCTGGAGGCCCTCCAGGTGGCGGCTTTGGCGGCTTCCGAGGTTTTGATCTAAATGGCCCACGCGCCACTCGCGAAGAACTGTTGGAACGGATGCGAGATCACATTCATACGGTCGTCGGACGCTACAAAGGCAAGGTCAAAGTCTGGGATGTCGTCAACGAAGCGTTGGCCGACGGCGGTCCCGAAGTGCTGCGTCGATCACCTTGGTCAGTCATCATCGGCCCGGACTTTATAGCCAAAGCGTTCGAGTATGCTCATGAAGCCGACCCCGATGCTATCTTGCGCTATAATGACTATGGGCTTGAGAATGCAGACAAGCGGGCGAAGTTGATTACGCTCGTCAAGCACCTGCAAGAACAAAAGGTACCCATCATGGCAATCGGATCGCAAGCGCATTGCAATGTAGGTACGACGTACGAAACGATGGATCTAGCACTTTCCGAAATGTCGGCGCTTGGACTGCCGATTCACATCACCGAATTGGATGTGAATTCCGCTTCGGGCGGGCAGCGCACCACTGGCGCAGATGTAGGTGCCAACAGCGATGCAACTCAGGGTGGTTTGGTCGACGAACACGATGAGAAATTGGCAGCGGCATATAGCGGCTTGTTCCGTGCTTTTGTGAAGCATCATGAATCGATTGAAGTGGTAACTTTTTGGGGGATCAACGACGCCGTCTCGTGGCGAGCTCGCGGTCGACCCTTGTTGTTTGACGGTGCGAACCAGCCCAAGCCTGCGTTTGAAGCAGTGCTAAAAACGGTATCCGCCGCTCAATAATCGCAAAGCTGGACAGGTACCAGGGCGTTTCGGAATCGTAATCGCCCGAAAAAAATGGCAACTGTTTCTTGCTCACGTCGTTTTCTGACCTATGGTTCAGATACGACTTAGTTTTGCAACTGAAGAGCAGGAAACATCATGAGCACGGAAACATTGGACCGCGAAGAGACGCCGGTTCGGATGACACGCGGTTTTCGACGTCTGCAATCGGTAGTCAATCGCTACTTAAACGATAGTGGAAGCTGGATCGAAAATGTCAAATCGGTGCTCGATGAACTGATCAAGTTCGCGGCGGAACTCGACAAGCGAGAACAAGCTTTGGTAGCCAAGGAAGCGAAATTGGAACAACGCGAAGCCCAATTGGACGCCTTATTCGAGAGCTTGGTATCCGATGCGGGTAGCAAGTCCACGAAAAGATAAACGCTCATTAAATCAGTGTGGTTATCTGCTAGTTGTAACCAGACGCCTAAACGCAATACCATTCAATTTTTGTTCGTAGTGCTGCCTATAGACGGCAACGCCTATTAACAGCTCAAGCGAATTTCACCTAATGGCTGTAGCACGAACCACAAATTTTTCCCTTGAATTGTATTGCGTGTGCGACGAGTTCATTTGCAGGGCAAACAATCCAATCCGGAATGTATCAGATGGACAGCACCGGCAATTGACATTGAACCCTCGAGCAACCATGCCACAACCGCTCATGCATATGGTGATTGCACGGCAGTCAGGGTTACTCGTCGTCCCTGGCTCGCGTACGAGCGTTAACGATTATTGACGCCAAAGCAAGCACAATACCAGCAACAAAACCACCGACAATGCCTTGTGTCACTCCAAGTCCGATGCCTACGGCACGTTCGTCTAAACGTTGTGGATGAACGTTTGGGAACATCGCTCGGTAGTAAGCTGGATTATAGGTCCCCATCAACCATCCAACCGCAGCGCCACCCAAGCAGCCTAGGATCGTAAGTATCACAACACAAGCGATTGGAGTTCTGAGTTGCGCTAAGTCCGGCATTTCGAGTACTCCATTTCGCGAGGAAAAAGTGCGTTGTTGTCGGGGAACGGTTCCGTTCGCCCAGCCCGTGCGATGAAAGTCCCCATTGTAAAAGCACCCGCTGGCGGACTTCGGTCCAAGCACGCCCAACATGGGCGTGAGTTTGTGGGGTGCGGAACTCGCGAGAGTTCTCAGTCCCCTGTGTTTAGTTCCGATATTCTTACAGGAGTCAGTATACCAAATGAAGAACTCGTAAGAAACAGACACAAGGCGAAGGCAAGTGCGACCAGCGGCGACTGCGCGTGGGAAGGAAGCCTGCAAAGCACTTTGACTAACGCCTATCTAACAACAACTGTCTCGGTCAGTCTATCTATTCGATGTCCGGAACAGGCTTGCTCTTAAGAGATGAAACGTCCCCAGTAGCGGACCCGCGTGCTAGGTGTTGTGAGAGGAGTCCCGGGCAACCGGGCCCCTAACTCGATCGCTTGTTATCGGATCATTCGTTCTTGTGCCGACGTCGACGCAGCGTCTGAGCGTTGCGGTCCGGATCGCGCCTGCCGTCGAGCACAGCGTAGACAACCACGAGATCGTCTTTGACGACATACCAGATTACAAACGGGAACCGCGAAGAGAAAGTATAGTGCCATCCGTCCAGCTTGGCGTGAACTCCTGCATAGAGCAGCAGGGAATCGATGTCTGCAGATATGCTGTCGTGGAAGTAAGTTGCCAGGTTTGGATCGATGTCGTTGTAAAAATCACAGCCATCCGCAATGTCGCGTTCGGCGCTAGCGGAGATCTGTATTCTCATCGGAGACGATCCGCGAGCCGTCTTTTGGCGTCTGCCCAATCAGAAAGGACTTCTTCTCCGCGCTCGATTGCAGCCACACGTTCCGCCACGACGCTTCGATGCCATTCTGGTGGCGCAGCGGACGGATCTTCGGTCGTAAGCCGTTTCCAAAGTAGTTCCATGGCGACAATCTGCTCATCGCGAGTAAGACCGCCAATTATTGTTTCGAGTGACATGTTTGCCTCCGGATGCATTCTAGCCTAGCGTAACTCTGCAAGCAACCTTGGTTGGCTTGACGGCTATGGGTAGGTGGATTCGATAACGACCGCGTTAACGCGGCAGGAGCGTTGGACTATGACTTCAAGGCCGCCGTGATTGCCCGCTCATGTCCAGGTACGCCCAACATGGGCGTGAGTTGGTGGGGTGCGGAACTCGCGAAAGTACTCAGTCCCCTGTGTTTAGTTCCAATATTCTTACCGGCCTCAGTATACCAAATGAATAGCTCGTAAGAAACAGACACAAGGCGAAGGCAACTGCGACCAGCGGCGACTGCGCGTGGGAAGGAAGCCTGCGAGTGCGTTGGTAAGAAGAGGTTGAAAGTGAACCCGATGAATACCCTTGAGCTGGTCACCACCGAACTAATTCAAACGCACTTACAAGTGTGGTCGCTAGAGTTCTGCGCTGATGCTGGAAAGTAGTATCCACCGCAATCCAAAAGCTTCTCTCAACACTTCCAACAGAACATTTTCAGCACGCTGCAGAGCCAAGGAGCACGCTGGCAATACGCTCAAGGGTTCGTCAGCAACGAGTTGTTGAATTAAACCACGGGTTGTCAAGCCAAACCTAGCTTGCCTGTCCAAAGCAAAACCCAAGTTAATCTGGGCCGATTCTACAGCCGCAACCATCTGGGCTTCTTGAACAAAGGACTTGAGCATCGGCTCGAAGACTCGCGATGTCAAATCCTTATTGGTTATGCTGTGCTACTTGATTCGATCAAACCATGTCTTGCGGTCGCTGCTACCGAGAACGATTGAGACAAAGTACACCCGATCACGTTCCATCGTATAGAGAATAATGTACGGAAAGCGTGGAAGACGAGATCCTCGGACGTCGCCGAAAAGTATAGCGTAAGAGTAAGCGTCCACCACAATCAGTTGTTGGGGTTAGTTGGATTGGCCCTGGGTTTGCTGGCGTTTGAGTTTGGCGGAGATGATTCTGCGGGCTCGTGTTATCTGCTTGCGGTCTGATTTATAGCGGCTTTCCTCTGCCCGGTACTCGCGAATCGCTTCGGGATGCTCCTGCTCCCATACGTCCGGCAAAAGCTTTTCGTATTGAGTCTCGCCTGCTAGTACGCGATGCAAAATATCCTCCAAGTACTGCCAGATCATTCGCCTTTTTTTCACCGCGAGAGAAAATAGAACCGCGAGAGGATGAATGAACAACTATTTTGAAGGCAACTCTGGCGAAACTCCCAACTCTTGCGGTGTATTCCTAGCATCTGAGTTCCCGTTCATTCGACTTTTTTCGCACCGCCAACCACTGCTGGCAAAGACGTACGCATTCTGTATTCGCCATGCTTCAACCGTCATTGCCCCAACTGCGGTTGGCTTAAGCGTAAGAAATGGCTCGATACGATCCAGTCTTGGGAGCTAGACACCAAGTACTATCACGTCGTCTTCACTGCGCCGCACGAACTGACCGAGCTATTCGGAGGAGGGCGAATGCAAATGCATTAGGCACCTGTCAGAGCTGCGAAGCAGCGGCATTGGGAAAGCGAAGCTGGGCCTTGTGCCCAGTCTTCGCAATAGGATTGGTGCGCTAAGAGCAAACGCCTCACACTTACCGATCATTTTTGGTTGGCCGCTGAGCGGCCAACCGGAAAAGGGGTGGGGGTTGGCACGAGGCTTAGCACACCAATCCTGTTGCGACGCGTTGGGGCAAGCCCAACGGTCGCTCAGAGCTCGCGATCTCCGAACGTTGTGCCTTGTGGCCTTCTGTCTTGGCAATGCTCCCGGCTTGCCCGGGAGATTGTTACGTTTCTCGCTACATCCCTACGAACAAACGACCCCTCTACCACTAATGCTCCTGGCTTGCCTAGGAGATCGTTCCGTTTCTTGCTAAAGTCGTTACTGCAAAGCAAGAAGCCGAACGATCCACCGGACGAGCCGGTGGGATTCCCGTTATGGCGGGCTCTTTGCTGTAGCGAGAAACCCAAAAATCCACTGGACAAGCCAGTGGGATTTGGATCGCGCTGCGGTGCATGCATCGAAGCGAAGCGGGGTCTTGTGCCCGGACTTCGCAATGGGATTGGTACGCTAAAGCATGTGACGTGCGCGCATGTCCGATTGGGGCTTGCCCCGTCGGACACCGCTTTGGTGTTCTAGATAGCGTGCCTCCGGTGACACCCATCCTCTGCTTGAGCCAGTCGCCTTCGGCGACTGGCTCCAGAGCAGAAGGTGGGCGGTTGCCAGCACGTGCTTAGCACACCAATCCTGTTGCGACGCGTTGGGGCAAGCCCAACGGTCGCTCAGGGATCACCTTCACACAACAAATGGCGCTGCGTTCGGAAAGCGAAGCTGGGCCTTGTGCCCAGCCTTCGCAATAGGATTGGTGCGCTAAGAGCGATTGACCATTCTCCTGCCCCCATTCTCTTGCCCAGTCTTTTCCATGGGATTGGTGCGCTGAGGCAATCCTAACGTGCGCGCATGTCCGATTGGGGCTTGCCCCGTCGGACACCGCTTTGGAGTTCTAGATAGCGTCCGGTTGTCACCCAGCGGTAAGCGTCCACCACAACCAGTTGTTGGGGTTAGTTGGATTGGCCCTGGGTTTGCTGGCGCTTGAGTTTGGCGGAGATGATCCTGCGGGCTCGCGTTATCTGCTTGCGGTCCGATTTATAGCGGCTTTCCTCTGCCCGGTACTGGCGAATCGCTTCGGGATGCTCCTGCTTCCATACGTCCGGCAAAAGCCTTTCGTATTGAGTCTCGCCTGCTAGTACGCGATGCAAAATATCTTTCAAGTACTGCCAGATCATTCGCCTTTTTTTCACCGCGAGAGTAAAGAGAACCGCGAGAGGATGAATGAACAACTATTTTGAAGGCAACTCTGGCGAAACTCCCAACTCTTGCGGTGTATTCCTAGCATCTGAGTTCCCGTTCATTCGACTTTTTTCGCACCGCCAACCACTGTTGGCAAAGACATACGCATTCTGTATTCGCCATGCTCCAATCGTCATTGCCCCAACTGCGGCTGGCTCAAGCGTAAGAAATGGCTCGATACGATCCAGTCTTGGGAGCTAGACACCAAGTACTATCACGTCGTCTTCACTGCGCCACACGAACTGACCGAGCTATTCGGAGGAGGGCAAATGGGCGGAAAAGGTGTCATGGGCGGAAAAGGTGTCAGGAACCGAATCAATCGATTTGACATAAACGGTTCCTGACACCTTTACTCTCATTGGTTCTGATGTACGCTTACACCGCTGTCACATTCTGCCAACCCCAAACCCTATGTTCACCGCAGCCGCACACGGGCGATGTTCTACGGCAAATCCCAAGTTAATCTGCACTGATTTTACGCCCGCAATCATCCCGGGCTTCTTGAACCGAGGACTTGAACATCGGCCCGAAGACTCGCGATGTCAAATCCTAATTGGTTCGTGCGAGTAGGATGCATATTCGGATGATTTCGCCTCCTCGATTGGTCTATTGACTTGTTTTAAGTCGTACAATAGGACTGCCCTGGGATACAAAGATTGTTGTTGGCTCATAACCTGCAGCCTCTACATAGGCAACAGCAACCTCGCCATTCCACGAGTACACACTAGCATATCCGTCTGCGTTCGATATATCGCTACTTCGCGCGTACCTTGATTGTCCAGAACAAGCTGCGAAAACTTTTGCATTGACTATGGGCTGTGAAGTTTGCTCGTCCACAATGCGAAATTTTACTACCGAGGAATGATCGTCAAATGACCCCTTTACGTGATCGTCGGACGTATCGGTCCTTAAACTGGGGGAAACAGTCGTATTCGCGTCGCGATGGTTGCATGCCAAGAATGTTGACAGCACTGCGCAATTAATAAGGCGTAGTTTCATTCGATGTGTCTGGAAAAAAGCACGAATGGCCGCGATAATCGAGTCGTAGCGATTGAATTCCATTGTCTAAAACGACGGCTCTGCAAATTCGGTCCATCGCATTGCTATTTAGCATTTCGGTAGGGTGCGTAGCCGTAGTATTTTGGTGATGAATCAAGTCGGACATGCAACCAAGCTACGCCACCGCCCGCCGTACTCAGCCAGACAGGGCGATCGGAAATTGTCTTAAGAACCACATCTCCGATTTTCTGCCACATCGTATTGATTTGCAATACAGGGGCCTTTCGCAAAAAAGAGGCGAAATGACCGTAGGCATCTTCGCTTGTTCGCGGTGAAGGCACTATCAGGATCGCGTCGCCGCTAAGATTGGCAAACGAAACGATTCCATTTTCATCCAGCGGTTTTGCAAAGTACGATTTGTATGTTTCCGGATCGGTCTTCCTCGCTGTGAAAGAAGGATAGTCGAGCAGGACGAATTCAAATTCGCGTGAACGGTTCCCGGTGTGAATGTGCGGTGTTTCCCACCGAAATGCAGAATATGGCGATTGCCTCAGTTGCCCTGTCAAGAATGAACGAAAGTCACCGTCAATCCGCAGCAAATCAAGGGCTTTTCCGTATGACAGGCGACTTCCGTTAGACAGAACTCTGTAGTGAGTTGCAGCTCCTTTGAGGAGAGTTTCGGTGATCACGTCATACATGTCTTCTGCCAAATAACTATTGCGATCACGTCGCCGCGACGAGAGATCTCCCACTTCAAAACGCCTCATGTCGCGGCTGAGGTGCATCGCATTGTTCAAGTAAGCCGCCAGCGCGGCGAGGCAAATCGTGAGCAGTCTTTATAAGTCTAGAGTACTCTGCGAACACCAGGAACTTTCGCACGCAAACTTGTAAAGTGTCCGCACATGTCCAAGTCTAATCGAAAACCCACGCCAAAGTCTACCACCATGTTCTTTCGACAAGAGCTCTACCAACGCATGAGCGATGACCTGCACTTTGCCGGTAAAGCTCTGCGGACGCATCATGGCTACCTCCACGCCGACGTAATGTACCGCAAATACGACAAGCACTACTGACATGCCCATATAACGTCCCTCGCTCGATGAACCAAGCGGTACTGGACTACATTTAGGTGACAAGTATGGGGTGATAATCGTCTACACTACTTTAAGTCGAATTACGATAGCCATCAGCGGGCACGGAAGCATGATTCTCAATTGCAAAAATTTTGCAAGTCGTGCTCCGTTACATGGCTGGGTTATTCGCTGACTGGGGTTTGTGCGGCATCATCGATCGGAACGAACAAGCTCGCGTCGTGTGCAATGCATACCGTTGCGGCTTCCCAAGCAACGTAAGCAGTCGCGCCCGTTTGTGTATACGTTCGGGGCTTTTCGTCATCGCCGCCAGTGAATTTGATCTCATCTCCCCTCAGTGTGACGCGTCCCATAAAAGCGGCTACTTGAGGATTGATTACTACTACGGTCGGAACGCCAGGGCTTGATATAATCACCACCTTGCCTTCGAAGTGGTTTTTGAGATGGGGAGACTTTGTGTCTTCCGTAGCGAAGACCACCGCTGCATATGTGAGGCAGGCAGCAAAAATGAGCGCAGTCGATAATTTGATGGTTTGGTTCATTGTTGACCCTGTCTTTGCAAGAAGTGTGGATAAAGGTGCTCGGTTTCCGTCGGGTAACGACCCCATCACCTAGCCCCCGCAAGTGATGCCTCTAACGTCAAGGAAATCACCGTCGGTGGCTTAGGTGCATGGGATTGTTACGTTGCATTTTGTGCTACATGTGTGGTCGCGAAACTTCTTCGATGCTCGATTGAGGAAGCATCTTGCGAAGCCGATCGACGCCTTGCCGAGTAAGAGCAGTATTGTACAGTTTGATCTGCGGAATGTCCTTGAGACCTGCCAGTTTCTCGATGGTTTTGTCGTTGTATCGAGGGCCGTTCAATTGAGCAGAAATGATCTCCCCATAGTCGTCCGTCTCAACGAGTATTCCCAAGTCAGCAAGCTTCTTTTCGTCATCGTTGTCGACAGGAAATTCTTTCAAGTGTGCGTATAGCAATGCACCACAATGTGGGCATACAGTGTCTCCCAGCGGTGTGCACGACGACACGACCATCTGTTTTCCGCAAACGGTGCAATTAAACGCAAAGCCTTCGGATGTTCTTGTTGAGGTCTCCATTTCGAACTTGCGACTACGATTCGAGCGTTGACTTCATTGTTGCGAGTCCCTTCTCGATCATCTCTGCAATCGTACCGGCAATTTCATGCGGCATGACGTCAGCAACCCAAAGCAAGTTGCAATTACCAGCATCCTTAGCAAAAACTTGTATTGACGCATTGTGGTGCGTAAACGGCTCGCCGCGTGCGGACCAGGAATGCCGCATGGATTCATCATTGACATCGATGATGATCTCACGGATAGTCATTCCATTCTCAAAAGTAAGATACCGTGAGTCGCCCTCAAGGCGACAGTCGACTACAAACCCCGGTACCAAGCGTTTATCTATTGATCCGACGTCACGAATTGCTTCCCAAACGAATTCAGCGGAGCGTCGAACTTGAATTTCTCGTTGTATGCTAGCCATATTGGTTCTCAGTTAGTGGGTTCTAGTCCATCTTGCCGTACGCCAATTCTAACTCACTCGCGATCGTGCGTTGAGTTCGCCATCTTTTGTTGTGTTTCTATTCACAATTAGAAGAAACTCGGCTTTTCCCCGCATTCCACGAGGTCAAGGTACTTCTTTAATCTTCTTTCTCTTGTCTTGGGTTTCTTTGCTGTATTCAATGCGTAGGCAATGACATAGCGACTTGATTTAGTAAGCTGGTCGAAAAACATCTTCGCTTTTGGTCGCGATTCTAAAGCCGCCATAAAGTCATCTGGGATCTTCATTTCGCTGGCTGGAGCGTAGGCCTTATCCCATCGTCCATCCTCCTTGGCTGAGCGAACATGGGCGAGTCCCGGCTCGTCCATACGTCCTTTGCTCGATTAGACGCTCAGCGTGTTCTGTGTTCCGTTTGGACCATGAACTTCCCTTTTTTCTGGGCGTAATGCGCTGCAGATAAGTTTTGTCGTCGAGGCTTTTTTTCAATCCGTCAATCCACCCCCAGCATAGCGCGTCAATCACGATGTCCTTCCACGTGACAGAAGGTTTTCCCGATTCCTTCTTGTAAACCCTAATCCAGAGTTCGTCTGCGGTGTCATGATTACATTTCAGCCACGAACCGAGCTTCCCTGGTGATGAAAATGTTCGAATCTTAGCTGAAGTCGATTCTGTCATGGTCTCTTTCTCGGCGAATGTCAGCGATCACCGGGCGGAATTGGCGCGAGTGTTCTCGATTCCAGGAAAAAATCGGAACGCCATTGTCAGCCAGTTCTATCGCTTAATTCAGCCCTATTTTGACCCAATGAATGCGGCCTCGAGCGCCGCGATGTCAATCTTCGTCATCTGTAGCATCGCTTGCAAAGCTCGATTTGCGGCTGGTCGATCCGATGAGCCCAGCAGCTTTGGCAAGATGTTTGGGATGATTTGCCAAGACACGCCGAAGCGGTCTTTGAGCCAGGCGCATTGCCCCTCCGCGCCCCCATCGGCGGTAAGTGCATTCCAAAGGCGATCCGTTTCGGCTTGGTCGATGGTAGTCACTGTAATCGAAGCAGCCTCAGTAGGTTTGTACCGTGGGCCGCCGTTCAAGGCTTGAAATGGCACTCTATCGAGCGTGAATGTCACCATGATAGGTGTGACACTCGTGACCTCCGAATTTGGGACTAGCGACGTGTAGAATTTTGCCGCTTCTTCAGCCTTCCCGTCATACCATAGACAGACTGCGACTGTTGAATTCATGTTTCGTTCCTTGTTGTACCGGAGTTTTTCTTTGGAACATTATCCAAGCTTCAACTGGTTGTCGATTGATGACATTCGAAATCGACGCCGACTCGACAGTTTTCTGAAATGTTGGCTGGCGAACAGCGATATTGACCGAGCACCCGCCAACAAGGCTTCCATTTCGAAACGGACCGTCGGGGGCTTCCGTCCAGATACGCCCATCATGGGCGTGAGTTGGTGGGGTGAGGAACTCGCGAGAGTTCCTACTCCCCTGTGTTTAGTTCCGATTTTCTTACAGGAGCCTGTATACCAAATGAATAGCTCGTAAGAAACAGACACGAGGCGAAGGCAACTGCGACCTGCAGCGACCGGGCGTGGGAAGGAAGCCTGCGAAGCACTTTGACTAACGCCAATCTAACAACAATCAGCTTGGTCAGTCATCTACTAGATGTCTGGAACAGACTTGCTCTTAAGCGGGGAAGCGGCCCCAGTGTCGGACCCGCAGGCTAGGTGTTGTGAAAAGGGTCCCGGGTAACCGGGCCCCTATCTCGATCGCATTGTTATCCGCGTCTCTTCAGTATGTTCCTGTGTGATCCAGGGTTCATTCGGCAACTCAAGATTGCATACACGACCGCTGAACCGCTTTCAATTCGGTAGTAGATTGCGAATGGAAATGCTTTTGCAAACTTACATAGTAATCCATTGTGAATAGCATGTATTCCAGCCTCTTCCGCCAGATCGGCGAGGTCGAGTTCAATCGTATCCAAAAAATGATCGCCCCAACCAGCGTTTTTATCGTTAAAGTAGGCTGCTGCAGATACGAGGTCATCCCGCGCTTCAGGTCGAAGATTTACGTTCATTTACCCTCCGCCTGACATCGTCCATAGCTTCATTTAAAGGAAGTGATGGAGTTTGCGACGGATTGTTCAGACGTTCTGCCAAAACATCGGAATGCCAAGCAGGCGCTATGTATTGTTCAGAATCACGATCGATCGATGCCCAGAGCAATTCCAGTGCACTCCGCCTGTCTTCTTGCGACAAGCCAGAAATAATTGTCTCAACAGTCATAGGTTTGTCCTCCGCAATCATTGTAGCTTATGAGATGCACGAAGTCGAGGCAGTCAAGTCCTCTGAAGCAAACGGTAACTACAGTTGTCGGGGAAAGAATCCATGTAAGTCGTGGGTTTGGGGTGGGAGCCATTCGATTAAGATCTGGCGGCTCGGGCCCGTGATCTCGGGTCGCGTTAACTCAACCACTGTCACATTCTTCCAACCCCAAACCCTACGGACTTACAAAGATGATCATTCTCGCTCTGGACCTCGGTAAATTCAAGACCATGTGCTGCTTCTTCGATACCGACAACCGCAAATACTTCTTTCAGACTGCTACCACTGGGCAAAACTATGTGACCACTTCAAACACGACACAGTCCAGCACCGCCTAGTGCGGACCCGCATGCTAGTTGTTGTGAGATGGGTCCCAGGTAACCGGGCCCCTATCTCGAGCGCATTGTTCTGCATTATGCTAAGGAGCTAGCCATTGTTTACTGTACTCGCGATAATTCGCTTCCAATGTCTCAAGCTCTGCTATGTTCATCGGAAGATTTCGTAATCGATACTCTACGTTCTTCAAAAATCCATCAAGATTAAACTCATCCGACTTCTTTAATCTCTTACGAAGAAGCTGTAAAGCACTTGCAATCTCCTTGCACCCTTCTACGTACATTTCGATACTGAATTGGGCGAATGGTCCCGTCAGAAGTTCCGCGGTAGATCCGATGTTTGTTTTGTAGGTGATTTCCACCGTCCTTTGCTTTCTCTTGTACTGTATAAGCGGAAGGTCTTGAATGAACTGTGAGTGCCTTGAGTCCAATGCATCGAAAGAATCAAACTTCGCCTTTTCTGGTATTGCAATTGCGTAGATCTCAATTTCCTCAATTGCGTTCCCATACACAAGTTCTCGCGTAGTGAAGTCTGCAAGCCAGTTACCGGAGAGAGCACGGTGTGTTCCATAGTTCCATTGACTACACACGCCGACGGAAATTTGTAGCGCAGTAGTCTTAGGATTCGCTATCAGTGGTTCTCGTGACGAATCAATATCTATTTGTGCGAACTCAAAAACTTTCCGCACTATAAACTCTGCAACACGTTCTGATTCAGTGTAGATAACACACGTTGATAGTTCACAGTCGTTTATGTCAACATCCTGGTGAGCGCCAGGAATTTGCTCGATTGTTGTTTGACGTAAGTAGTCGCCCCATCCATAACCATCAGACGCAAAACCACAGGATTCAAGACGTATATTTGCATCTATGAGTTGCTCGCACTTTGGATCGAAGTGTATCGTCCATAGAACAGATTTCCCATCGCTGTCAGCATCTTGTACTTGGATAGCTAATCGAATTGGGTGGTATCTGTCTGATTCCCAATTCTCATCCTCGATATGTAATGCAAGCTCCTGGTCATTGAACCAGTGCCAATTATTTGATTTAGTCAATCTCGGAGATACCTGAGAATGCAGAACGATTGGCGTAACCGGGCGGCGACGGTTGACGGTGACTTCAATTGCCGCGTGAATCGCCGCTCCGGTTCACGCCTTTGTTCTGCCGCCATTGTTCGGCATCCGCTCCCAGCCCTTTTCAGGATAGAGTCGGCTGGCCAAAACCTGAAACCGCCAATTCAATTCCCGAACCTGATTTGGACATTGTCCCCAATAGACTCCTTCGCCGTCAATGTGTGAGGCGTGAGCTGCAATCAATATGGATATCAAATCATAGCATTGCCTTTCTGGCAAACAGATCAAACCTTCCGTCCGCGAAAGGCGTTTTGCTTCATTGCGTTGCTCATCGTTCGCCGCAAGCGTGAGTATTTCGGTGGCGTGCTTGATTGATCCATCCGGCACCAATTCCAAATATCGTTCAACGGCCGAACGCGTGCTGTCCGTGCGGTACAGCAAACCATTAGCCTTGGCGCTAACCAAGTCCGACAATCGTTGTGGAGCTAAGTAAACGACTTGCTGTTCCCACGCATCTGCATCTTTTGGGGTCTTGGTGGCGGTGTGTTCTGAAAGGCATTCAACCTCAGCAAGCCCCTTGATACACGTGAACTGACCAGGCGTAAGACCAATATGAATTGAAGCGGACGACAAGTCGCCCCAGTTGCCACCTCGTTGTTTTCCTGCGGAAAGATGGATGACCTCGAACAGTCGGACGGCGGGATTCGGGCGGACTAAACCGATATCGGTTTGCGACTCGAATCCAACAAAGAACCCGAATGGTGCGAATAGTTCAGCGATTCTTCGTTGGCGAAACATTGAGGTGGCATGATAGGCAGAAAGAATCCATGTAAGTCGTAGGATTGGGGTGGGAGCCATTCGATTAGAATCTGGCGGCTCGGGCCCGTGATCTTGGGTCGCGTTAACTCAACCACTGTCACATTCTTCCAACCCCAAACCCTACGGACTTACAAAGATGATCATTCTCGCTCTGGACCTCGGTAAATTCAAGACCATGTGCTGCTTCCTCAATACCGACACCCGCAAACACTCATTCCGGACCGCTACCACTGAGCAAAAATATCTGACCACTTCAAACACGACACCGTCCAGCACCGCCTAGTGCGGACCCGCATGCTAGGTGTTGTGAGAGAGGTCCCGGGTAACCGGGCCTCTATCTCGACCGCATTGTTCGCTGTTAGAATCGCAAGTGCTTGCCGGTCTCCCAATCAAGCATCGAGCCGAAAACGATAGTCGCGATGTGAATTGTTGAGCAGCTGTCCCAGTATATGCCATGAATGTCACCTCGCGGCTTCGATTGATCCCAATATGCAACCCGCAAACCCTTCTCGTGTACATGAAAGGCGTGATACGATCCGCAGATGCGGTCAGGTCGTCGGCCGATGACAACATACTCGTGGGCCGAAGAATTCCATTGCCAGTACACGTTACGACTTCCAACTTCGTCTCCGATAATGACCGTGGTCTCTCCTCTTCGTAATTCTGCCGGCGGAAAGAAGCCTCTAGTTACCAAGGAGTAATGATCTGGAGCATCAACTACCTCGAATTCGCACTTGCTTGCTCTGAACAAATTGCCGAATTCGATCTTCGTACCATTATCTGGGCGAAAAATGAAGAGGGATGATGAATCGCACGTCATAACGAATCGGTTCAACCGGCGGCGTTCTCGGCCGCATTTCAACTCATTCATCTAATTAATCAGCGAACGTCACGCATCACCGCGGTCGCGGCGAGTGATGCTCCATGGAAAAAACGGCCGATCCGAGACTCCTGTGTATGCGATGGTTCGTCGCTTGCTTGGACGGCGCGCGACTGACATGATTATTGAAGTATCTTCCGGAGTTGCGGACCGCAACCTAGCGAACGCATAAATTCGGATTTGAGACGGGGTGTGAGTAGGGCCAATGCCCAAGACCGACTATGAGCCCCGTCATCGAATCGCAATTGTTCAACATACACGACATGGAAAAGCGAGTTCATCTTTGGGAACGAATTTGCGATAACCCGGTCTGCCATCTGAAAAAACTCTAGAACCTCATTTGTGCAGTGCCCGTCGATTGCAGCCTGGGTTTCGTGTCGTAATCGAAGAAAAGCAAGGTGCGTGCGCATGTTGCGTGATTCTCCGACAAGCTCCTGCTGAAGACCCGGAAAACGTTTTGTCGCCCATTCAAGAAATGCTGTTCTAAAGCTCATGGGTCTGTTAGTGGACGAACGCCTGGCATCACCGAGCCCGAGCGCTTGACTCTACGCAAGTCAAAAACGGCAGGTCGAGGGCTCCGTGTGTATGCCTCTGTTCGGCGATTCTATGGAATTTGTTCGTCGATGTGTTGGCAGCGTTCCGCGCCAGTATCATGGAATCGATCTAGGTATTCGTCAGGCGTCAAGTTCGATTTTCGCATAAGCGAAAAAACCTCCGTTCCGTGTTGCAAGCACGGCCCATCGCAATCGAATATGTTGAAGGAAAGCGCATAGTCAAGCCGCTCTGTCGTTTCGTCTTCGTAATCCTGTGCAGAGAGTAACTCGGCGGTTGCGATTGCATCCTCAGCGGTTTTTCCACGAACGATCAAGATTCGCTCTTCGAAGTGAGTTTGGCCTGTGGTTCGAGTATGTCGATACAGCAAACGTACGCCATACCATGGTTCATGTTCGCTCATAATTTCTTTCTCGACGCACGATTGAAATCACCGAGTTCCGTGAGTGCACTATTCTAGCGAATTCGACGAACCACCGGAAATTCGGTGCAGTTTTTGGTTCGTCGCGTTCTATCGTCTGACGATTCGCACAGACATCGTCTTAGGGAAAGGGAAGGCTATATTACACCTCCGACATCATGTCCAGCAGCGTTCTTTATCCAAATCGTGCCATCAGGATAGTCAAACCTGTACAGATTCCCGTCGTTGCATTTCTGTAAGCGTACATCAGAACCAGTGGGTTTTTAGTCGGCGGGGGCTTGATTTGGAGGGTAGGGTTTGATAACGGCGACCGATGGGGTTGCCGAAACCTCTATGCCAGGAACCTACAGCATGACTCGTGATCTTTCCAAGTCCCAACTCTGGGCTCAACGACTCCTACGTTTTCAGTCGTCGGGTCTTAGCATCGCTCAGTTCTGTCGAAATGAAAACCTTTCGTTCCATGTCTTCAACTATTGGAGAAAGAAGCTTCACTCCAGTCCAACAGCCCTTAATCCTAATCCAACAACTCTTAGCGCAACGTCACCAAGCCAAACGCAATCCGATTCAAGCAACAATACGCTTCACTTCACCATCGAAACACGTGGCATCAAGATCCTTTGCCGCTCTGATTCCTCCAGCGCTGTCGAGACTTTGTTGACATGGGCCGCTCGACAGCATGACTCCGGCGATCATCTAGACGCCGGTTTCCAGCAACTCATTGTTCGCAATTAGCCATCCGCAACTTATTGAGTCCGTCTATGCTCGCTGTCGCCTCAACCACTCGGGTCTACCTCTACATGCAAGCGGTCGACATGAGACGTTCCTACGATGGCCTGCACGCCATCGTCCAAGCCAACTTTCAACGCGATATTCGACTTGGTGATTATTTCATGTTCATCAATCGTCGTCGTGATCGCGTCAAGATACTCTGGTGGGATCGAGATGGGCTCGCCATCTTCATGAAAAGATTAGAAGCTGGTACCATCCAGGTGCCACTTACTTCAAGCCAGTCCAAGAGCCTAGTCATTGATCACGCTCAGCTTTCCATGTTGCTCAGTGGCATCGATGTCTCCAACATCAAGCGTCGAAAACGATTCTCGGTGCAGGCTCATGTTAGCAACAATACTACCTCGTCATCAGGCTTGTAAAATCTCTTTATCAAGTTACTCTTTTTTGAAGATATTGCGGAACCACTTTAGGGCTTCATGCGTTCAATAAGTATGCAAGACGCGACCTCGAATAATCATCCATCTGACAAGCCTCTCTCGGCAATCGAATTGCTGCAGAAAGAGAACGAGCAACTCAAGGCCAAGCTCCAATGGTTCGAGACAGAGTACCGCAAGTTGGCAGCGATGCTTGCCAACATGCACAAGAAAAAAGAGAAGCATATTTCGCCCGGTGCGACTCCTTGGCTCCCCTTCGATTCGCAAGAAGAACTTGAGCAAGCTCGGCAAGAAGCGGAGGCCGAAGCACAAAAGGTTCTGGATGACGCTCAATCCAAAAGCACGCCCAAAGCCAAGAAGAAACGCAATGAATCGCTCCCGTCGCACCTTCCTGAAGTGAAGGAACTTCGCGATGTTCCAGAGCAAGATCGCATCTGTCCAGAGCATGGTCCCATGGCGATGATCGGTGTCGATAGGACCGAAACCTTGGTTTATGAACCAGCCAAGCTTTATAAGCGAGTGATCGAGAACCCCAAGTATGGCTGCCCATGTTGCAAAGAGCATGGAATCGTTTCTGCCGAGCGACCAACCGGATTGGTTGAGGGTAACAAATACGATTCGAGTATCGGTGCGGTGGTGGTCGCTCAGAAGCTTGACTTGCATCTTCCGCTGTATCGTCAGACGGATGTCTTTGCCAGCAGTGGTTGGACGCCCAGTCGTTCGACATTGCAGAATCTGATGGTGCAAGTGGACTTTGCGTTGCTTGGGTTCTTCATGTTCATGGCCAGGCGTGTGCAGAAGGACTCCGCAGTCGGACTGGATGAAAGCAGTTGTCGAATGCTGATGCCAGAGGAGGAGCCGAAGGTTAAACCCGGTGACCTGAAGACGCAGCGGTTGATCGAGAAGATGCGTGAAGCGAAAGGCAAGGGTGAAGATAGCTTGATAGGGAAGATGTGGGCTTATCGGGGTCTAGATCAAGCGCCCTATAACATCTTTGACTTTCGGATATCGCGTCACCGGGATGGCCCGGATGAATTCTTTCGAGAGAGTCGCTGTATTATTCAAGGTGATTGTTTCTCAGGAAATGAAGCCGTGGTGCTTGATAACCGCGATCGCTTGCAGTTCGCGGCTTGTTGGGCGCATGCGCGTCGTAAGGTTTACGAGGTGTCCAAGGAGAATCCGTATCGGCAAAAGCTGTTGGATATGCTGCAGGGGCTTTACGATGTGAACGCGCGCGAGCAGGGGATGAATGCGGAATCACGAGTGGAGCATCGTCAGCGTTATGCGGTACCGTTGTTGGAGGCGATGAAGAAGTACATTGATAGTTTGGATGAAGGGCAATTGTTTCCCAAGTCGGACATGGCAGGAGCGTTGGGATATATCCGTAACCACTGGGATGCTCTGACGATCTACACGGCGCATGGCCAGATTCCGATCGACAACAATCGCGTAGAGCAGTTGATGCGTCAGGTGGCATTGGGACGGAAGAACTGGTTGTTTGTTGGCAACGTGGAATCTGGCGAGCGGGTGGCTAGGTTGATGAGCATTGTGAGCAGTGCCAAACGTCACCACTTGGATGTCTGGCAGTACTTGAAGGACATTTTGGATCGCGTACTAGCAGGCGAGACTCAATACGAGAAACTTTTGCCGGACGTATGGAAGCAGGAGCATCCCGAAGCGATTCGCGAGTACCGGGCAGAGGAAAGCCGCTATAAATCAGACCGCAAGCAGATAACACGAGCCCGCAGAATCATCTCCGCCAAGCTCAAGCGACAGCAAACCCAGGGCCAATCCAACTAACCCCAACAACTGGTTGTGGTAGACGCTTACAGCAGATCATCCACTTCTGTCCTTTTCCAACTCGCACTCAGTTGTGTCAGATCTAGCCATTGGAAGCACTGGCGACATTCGATTTCCGACCTGATAAAGAATAGCCCCTATCGTAACGTACGTCGCAGTTGCAAAAGTCAATTCGACGAGGCTTGTAGTAAACTCTTTATTGGCGATTTCGAATGCAACGTACGCGAGATTGATCAACGGAAGAAGGATAAAAAGGCCTGCAAGGATGCGAAGCATAGATGCAAAAAGTTGCCAGATACGAGTAAAGCGAGACTGATTCATTAGCAAGTGGCGATTCCCACTTCGAGGTCCGTCGAGATGTTGCAGAGGCATCAGTGTGACTGACACGTAAAGTAGAAGAATGTGCAATAGACTCTAATCGTCGGTTCTTCGTGGAATTTAGTGGGTAGGTGCGTAGATTTGGCCGTTAGCGTATTCTTTGTCTATGAAAGAAGCAACTACTACTCACTATCATGCGTTACTTGGTTTGGACGACAACTGGAGCGTGCAATCGGTTGATTTTCGCCCTGCTGAGAAGGCCGTAGACATTCACATCAATCATACCGGAACAACTCTGCGTTGTCCTCGCTGTGATGCCGCCTGCTCACAAGCCGATCTTGCCCCTGAGCGAACTTGGAGGCATTTGGATACGATGCAATTTGTGACTCGCATCCACGCCTTGGTTCCCAGAAGCAAATGCTCTCAGTGCGGCGTGTTGACCATAGCGATTCCATGGGCCCAAAGGCACGGACGTTTTACGCTTATGTTTGAACAAGTTGCCATTGAAGTCATTCAAGCTTGCTCATCGCTCTCAGCGGCCGCTAAGCTACTGGGAATAGATTGGGCGGCAACTAATGGCATCATGCAGCGTGCGGTGGAGCGTGGGCTCCAACGCCGAAACATGGACGAAATTGAGCATGTTGGTATCGATGAAAAGAACTTTGGTAAAGGGCAGGATTACGTTTCGGTCTTGACCGACTTGGATCAGCACCGCGTGCTAGAAGTTGTTCCTCAGCGGACGCAGCAGTCTGCAGAAAAGCTATTAAAAACCTTGCCCGAACCACAAAGAGCGAAGATCAAAGCGGTTGCCGCTGATATGTGGAAGGCATTCCTAGCTGCCATCAGGGAAGTGTATCCAAACGCTGCTATTGTGCACGACAAATTCCACGTCAGTAAGTACCTTGGAGAAGCAGTTGATCTTGTCCGCCGCCAGGAGAGTCGATTGCTTGCCGAGAGAGGTGATGAGCGACTCAAGGGCACTAGGCAACTACTGCTATTTGCACGTGAGAAATTGTCGGAGGCGGATCGAAACTATCTCTACCAGTTGCAGCATTCGGACATCAAAACAGGTCGAGCATGGTCGCTTAAGGAGAATTTCAGGCACTTCTGGGAATGTACCGATCGAGACACTGCTGAGATGACGTTCGCTGGCTGGTACGGATGGGCCACACGCTGCCAAATCAAACCGATGGTGAAAGTCGCCAAGATGCTCAAGAGGCACTATGAGGGTCTTATGGCCTACATAGACCATCGAATAACCAACGCGATCAGCGAAGGCTTCAACAGTCGTATCCAATCCATCAAAAGTTCAGCTCGCGGATTTCGCAACTTCGACAACTACCGTACTCGGATCCTGTTCTTTTGCGGTAAACTCAACCTCGACTTGGAAATCCCTTAAACACTAAATTCCACGAAGAACCTAATCGTCTAATAAGGCAGGTTGAACCTCGCCAGTGCGAAGTAATGATAAATCTTGCTGGATAACGACGGGATTCAGCGAGTGCGAGCGGTTGACTCGACGCAAGTCAAAACGCGTGACCGAGCACTTCGTCTGCAGTCCTTTGTTCGTCGATTGTACTATGTCGATCTCGGTGGTGCATAGGGATTTTTATTGCAATTCTCATCCGATTGTGGTGCCATCGAATCGGAAGGTTCCGCCGTTGGTTTTCGCGTTCGAAAGAGATTCACAAATCCGTGCACGTTTCCAATCGCGAGTCCAGCGAGCAAACCAAATCCACCCATACCGCCAACAACCTCATGAAGATAGTAGCTTTCATTGTCTGCGAGGTAGGCACCGTAGCAGGCGCCAACAAACATCATGCCGGTTACCCACCATATGATCGGTTGTCCTTGGATCCGCTTCCGCGGCGAGTCTTTCGTAATTGCTTTGTGCAAAGCGAATGCGATGGCGAATATCATCGAGGCCATGATAGCGGCAATGGAAATCGCAGAAATGCGATCGATCATCGTTACCGCTGGATTGGGCAACATGGTGTCTCTCGACGAACGCTAACGGTAACGGGGTCGCCGCCAAAAAGCTATGATCTTAAATCCCGCACTATCGGCGGCTCCCGTTCACGTACGCCCAACATGGGCGTGAGTTTGTGGGGTGCGGAGCTCGCGAGAGTTCTCAGTCCCCTGTGTTTAGTTCCGATTTTCTTACAGGAGTCAGTATACCAAATGAATAGCTCGTAAGAAACAGACACGAGGCGAAGGCAACTGCGACCCGGGCGACTGGGCGTGGGAAGGAAGCCTGCGAAACCATGGGTAAGCGCCGAGTCTGTCGACCGCCATCAGTGCGTCACTACCCCACTCGGATGGTTTCTCGCCAAGACCTGCGAGGTTACGTACAGAAACCGCATAGAGGCCGGTCGCTCTAGCCGAGCGTGCTTGAGAACGCGAAGGCAAATCGGAAACGGAGGATTGGTAGATGCGGAGCTTGTGCAGGGATAATTCACGCTCTTATTTGGGGAGATCTGCCGATGTCCCTGCCTGAAAACGTAGGTCCTTGCGACCGAAACTCAGGGCGTTGCAAAGGCGACTTTGCTCGCACATCAGCAGAAGTCAGCAGCGGCCGTAGTATGAAGCTTCTAACACCAATAGAAATCAGAAGGGCCAAACATCTTTTATTAAGGAAGAACCATTCATGATCTCACTACGCAAGCAACACATACAAGCTAGTCGACTGTCCCCACGGGAAGCGGCACTACAAAGCCCCGTGCTCTGCCTGAATCTCAGTCCCGAGATCAATCGGAAGTGACGATCATGAAGAAGACAGCCTTAAACTTATTCACAAACGATCTAATGGAACAAATTGTTGACGAGCGAAACGTCCTACAGGCGTGGCGAAAAGTCAAGGCGAACAAAGGGGCCCCAGGTCCCGATGGAATCACACTGAACGAATTCCTCACAAGCTTTCGAACTCAGTGGCCTACGATCCGTCAACAGTTACTCGATGGCACCTACGCTCCGCAACCAGCGCGGCGAAAGTCTATCCTCAAAAACGATGGCGGCCAACGTCACCTTGGCATTCCCAATGTCATGGACCGATTGATACAGCAAGCCATCCTCCAAGTTCTCACGCCAATCTTCGATCCACACTTCAGTGAATCGAGTTTTGGCTTTCGACCAAAACGCTCTGCTCATGGAGCCATTAAACAAGTCCAAGCTCATATCCGATCTGGATACCGACAATGTGTCGATATGGACTTGTCCAAATTCTTCGATCGCGTCCAACATGACGTGCTGCTTGCAAGAGTCGCACGCAAAGTGAAGGACAAACGCTTACTGCGTCTGATCGGAAGGTATTTGCGTGCAGGGGTCATGGTCGATACCTCGTGGCAACCATCGCACGAAGGCACGATGCAAGGCGGCCCGCTTTCACCCTTACTGGCGAACATCTTGTTAGACGATTTTGACAAGGAGCTAGAAAGCCGCGGGCTGCGCTTTGTACGGTATGCGGACGACTTCCTGATCTTTACCAAGACTCAGCGAGCGGCCCAGCGCGTCTTCGTTTCGGTGCAGCGATACTTAACTTGCAAGCTCAAGCTAGTGGTGAACCAAGACAAGAGCCGTGTTTGCAAAACCGATGGGTTGGAGTTCCTCGGATACCAGTTCAGCGGTTATGGCGGACAGTTGCGAGTGAGCCCCAAGAATGTGACCAAATTCAAAGAGCGAATTCGAGAGTTAACACGTCGAACGTGGAGCGTCTCGATGTCAGATCGCTTGAAATGGTTAGGTTACTATCTTCGGGGCTGGACCGGTTACTTCTGCCTGATCCCAATCAAGAGTTTCTTTAGCGACCTGGATAAATGGGTTCGCCGTCGCTTGCGGTCATGCTACTGGAAGCAGTGGCGGAAGCCGTCAGCGCGCATAAGGAACTTGATGCAAATGGGATTAGAACGAAACGACGCGGTTCCATTCGGTTCTAGCTCGCGAGGCGCCTGGTTCATGTCTGGCTGTCAAAGTCTGCAAAGCACTTTGACCAACGCCTATCTATCAACAACCGGCTTGGTAAGTCTATTAGAAGTCTGGAACAGGCTTGCTCTTAAAAGATGAAACGCCTAGTGCGGACCCGCATGCTAGGTGTTGTGAGAGGGGTCCCGGGTAACCGGGCCCCTATCTCGATCGCATGGTTACCCATTCGGCTCGGCGGGATTTGGCGTTGTCGGTTGCCCGTTCCACGTCACAGGGATTTTAGTCGATTGGTGGTATCGTGTGTCCTTTACCGATCCCTTATCAATGATGAACTCGATTACGTATTGGGATGCTTGGGCATCGTAATCAAATTCGCCGACGGGTACGAAGATTGATCCGGTGTACCATCGTGCCACGACAGGAAGTCTTTTCTTGAGCAGGTCACGGCCCGTTGTTGGTTTGCCAGCGACTTGAGCTTCAATTTCGCGCAGAAATAGTTTGTCGTCTGAAATCGAGAATGTCGCCACATAGCCGCGCCAGTTGGCGGAGGAGGTGACGTCAAATGCAGGCATCGGCTGATCGCCGTCCGATTTCCAATCATTACTGTGCCATAGGCCGAGCATTGGCTGTTGCTCAATCCCGTACGTGCGTCCGCTCAGCACGAGCCGATCAAGCGCCTGCTCGGTTGCGTTTACGGCAGCGGTTGCGACTACAGCGACGGCTAGGGCCAGAAGTGTTTTCATTTTCTAGTGGGTAAAGAATCCATGTAAGTCGTGGGTTTGGGGTGGGAGCCATTCGATTAAAATCTGGCGGCTCGGGCCCGTGATCTTGGGTCGCGTTAACTCAACCACTGTCACATTCTTCCAACCCCAAACCCTACGGACTTACAAAGATGATCATTCTCGCTCTTGACCTCGGTAAATTCAAGACCATGTGCTGCTTCTTCGATACCGACAACCGCAGATACTCATTCCGGACCGCTACCACTGAGCAAAACTATGTGACCACTTCAAACACGACACAGTCCAGCACCGCCTAGTGCGGACCCGCATGCTAGGTGTTGTGAGAGGGGTCCCGGGTAAACGGGCCCCTATCTCGATCGCGTTGTTCGTCGATAACTGAGATGGTACGATCATTTTGCTATCGATGCTGGAGTATATGGCGGGGTTTAGCGTCTGCGTGAGGGATTGAAGAGATTAAAATCAAGGCCCGTCAATAAAATGAGAGACAGCAATTTCACCTGTCGCAACATCGCCGTCTAGGATTACAGCGATGTTCCAAAATCTAGTCATCAGAAGCCCTGCACTGTTTCGTCTATGACAGCGCACAAAGTCAACATTTTCATATACTCGTCCTTTGTCCGCGAAGGTCGTCATCTCTTCGAACCTTGACTTTCTTTCGATCGTGCACCTAAATCCCTCGGCCTCCATCGCGCGTTCGATTTCATTTAGAGACATCCCAGAGCGAATAAGATTAGTGATAGAAACTCGCATTTGGTCTGGACCATCAAATCGTTTTGTTGTTGATGTCGTTGCACACCCGAGAACTACCGAGAGTGATAGAAGAAGTAGTGAGCCTAAATGCAAAGTCGTCATGCCTGTATTCGGTCCTTCGACGAACGCCACGCGTCACCGGGTACGCGCGAAAGACTCAAAATCAATAAACCGGCTGACTCGCGTACTCCGGTGCACGCGATTGTTACCCGCCGTCTTGCCCGTGCGTCGGCGAACACCAGCACGTGAGCATGGCTATCCCAGGAGCCCGTGCGTCAGTCGACGTCAAGCTCAATTCTTCGTTAACACCGCCAGCGACGATCCATCGGTAACCCATTCGCTGTGCAGTAAGTATCACGTCAAACACCATTGCGGTCCAGTCAGCAGCGTCGTGCTTGATTGCGAATTGAAGCTTGTGCCCTGCCTTTTCGTATGGTTCGATTTCAAGGTCGTGAAAATTTGCTTCGGCCAATGTCTCAAGTTGGGCGGCAATCTTCGCAGACTTGTCGCGCGTTTTGGCGTCAACGTAAACAGTCCAAAAGCATTCCATCACGATGCCGAGTCAAGTTGATGCGTTTCAGTCGGGTAACGACTAAGTTCACCGGCCCACGAGGTTGTGATGTACTAAAGCTGGACACCGCCGGGAAGTGGGCCGGTGCAACGCATTGTTCGTCTGTGTTTCAGTCAAACAAGTGTGTTCCAATCGCAACCGCGCCGATAGAAGATACCAGACGTAATTGTTCATCGATGTGATATTCAGGAATCTTCCTGGTTTGTTCGACAACGATTAAGCCCGCAAGTGAACGATCATGTCGTTTCATCTGAACGACAGTAAAACATGTAGTTCCAGTTTTGTAATAAGCGCCTATACTTCTTGCATAAATCTTCTTAACCGCATTAGGCACGGTATCTCTAAGATCAGACCGGCCATGTTGAGCAATCAACCTGTGGCTGGTATGTGATTCGTTGTTGGACGCAATTTCGAATAAAGTGGTCGACTTGGCCTCAACGAGGGTTGAAATACATTTTACCATTCGATCGCCCAGTTCAGTTACGGATTCTGAAATGCGTATTGCATCCAAAGACATTGGTAAAGTCTCGAACTGTAGTTCGTTCAATAATGGAACTGGTTTCCAGGCTATGGTAATCCACGAAAATGCCTCACAACAGGGACACACCGAGTCCGATGGTGGGTCTGGAACAAGTACAAAGCTGATCGAACCGCAGATTTTGCATTTCAGCGGCTCGCCCTCTGGCGTACGTGTTGCAATTACCATTTTACAGACGAACGACCCCGATCACGGGGACCGAGGAGTAGAGTTTGATTTCAGAACCGACTGCGCCGAGGTCTCCCGTGCATGTACGCCCAACATGGGCGTGAGTTTGTGGGGTGCGGAACTCGCGAGAGTTCTCAGTCCCCTGTGTTTAGTTCCGATATTCCTACAGGAGTCAGTATACCAAATGAATAGCTCGTAAGAAACAGACACGAGGCGAAGGCAACTGCGACCCGGGCGACCGGGCGTGGGAAGGAAGCCTGCGAAACCATGGGTAAGCGCCGAGTCTGTCGACCGCCATCAGTGCGTCACCTACCCCACTCGGATGGTTTCTCGCCAAGACCTGCGAGGCTACGTACAGAAACCGCATAGAGGCCGGTCGCTCTAGCCGAGGGTGTTTGAGAACGCGAAGGCAAATCGGAAACGGAGGATTGGTAGATGCGGAGCTTGTGCAGGGATAATTCACGCTCTTATTTGGGGAGATCTGTTGCGCGTACCTGGGAGTAAGCATCATCGGCTGAAAGCCAGGACGGTCTGGAGTAATCCAAAACCGTGCCAACAGAAGTCAGCAGCGGCCGTAGTACTGAACTTCGAAGTCCAATCGAAACAGGAAGGGCCAAACGAATCTTGTTAAGGAAGTACTAGCCATAACCTCGAACCGTCCGAAACACATAGAAGCTAGCTTGCGCATTCCCACGGAAGCCGAGCATCACAAAGCCACGTGCTCTTTGGAGTCTCAGTTGAGATCAATCGGAATCGGCGGCCACGGCAAAGTCAGCCTTAAGCTCAGGGTAGGAACCAGACCGACGCGAGCGGATGCCACCTCCAATGTCACCCGCCGCCAACTCGCTCTGCACCTCCGATACCGCGTTTACCAGCGAGGTTCGAACCGCCGGATGCGGACCCGCATGTCCGGTGGTGTGAGAGGGGTCCCGGGTAACCGGGCTCCTATCTCGATCGCTTGGTTCTGCTCGTCACTTCCTGACGATGTTCAGAACGATCGCGGTTATTGAGAATGCGACCGCGAAAGTACAGTGTAGCATGATGAGGATTGGTCCTGGAGGATGATTTAGCACTTCAGAAAAAAAGAAAGTAAGCCAGCCAGCGTTCCAAAGCACGCTGCCAGTCCAAAACCAATTGTTGTTTAAACGATTTACGCCGACAGCAATCAGCAGCCAACATAACCAAACGAGGCCGCCGGGAATGAAAATAATCCAGACCAATGACGGCAGAAAAATGACGCCTGTCGCCGCCAACAAACCAGACATCCACCTTATTGTTCGAAGCGGAGGTGTCACCAGGCTGGGAGTTACGGACAGAACCGAGATTGGCGATTCGTAAGGGTTATGAGTCATCCGGTCAATGGATTCTCATGAAAGGGAAAGCAAATGATGAGGTCAATCAAGTGAGCAGAACTATATTAATTCACAGGCACAAGTATAGGATAAATCACGTTGGCTGGGAAATATCGATACTCAGTATCGCGCTAATGGGATTATCACTATACCAATGTGAGTGTATGATAACGAGGCAAATTTTGACAGTCAATCAGTTTACTGAGGTATTGAGGAATGTCTTTAGGACGCTATAAAGCTGCCCTTCGCGAACAAAATACTCACCGCGATCTCTTGATTTGGTTTCCGCGATGGTTGCAAAGCTATGCAAGCTTTATCGGTGTGGATCCCGCTCAGACCATCCCAATTAGCCACGATCATGTCCTTCAGTTCCTGCGTTCGCTGCTAAAGAAGAAGATTCAAGCTTGGCAGAGGTTGCAGGCAGTCAAAGCAATCGAAGCTTATCGCAACTTCGTCTTGCAAACGTCGCATCCGGATCTGACTTACTTTGTTACCAAACTGTACGAGGGAGTCCGAAAGCTCTTATGTTATTTCCGCTGCATCTTCATTTAGATAAGCGGCATCGCGAACGGCGCGGACTTCGTTCCCGTGGGTGACACCGCTGGTGTACTTATACTTTTATTAGGGAGCGAGTATGACGGATGGTTTGTGTTGGACAGGCGGGTTCGGTTTCGTGTTGAGTGTGGCTTGCCAAGCGAACAGGTTGCAACGCATGGCACGAGCTTTCTATTTTACAGAGGCTGAATGCCGCCGTGTTGTAGCTTGAAGCGGCACGAAGGGGCATTTTTAAGGATTTTTTTCGTGGTTCTGCCTGGAGCGTGGGATGTAGGCTGGTAACCAGTAAAGCCAAGCACTGCGATTAACCGCGTTTGCAACGCTATGTGTTTGTGATGGTTGGTGACGCGGCCCGATGGGCACGCGGTTAAACGAAGAGGGTGCGGGCTCATCTGGCTATCGCGCGTGCAAATGCTGCTCCCTCCCCGGTCGCTCGCGGTACTCGCGGCCGACCCTCCCAAGATGAGAGGGTGAAGAAGATGCGGGATCATCTGGTGCGTTGGCGTTGATATGCTGCTCCCTCCCCGGACGCTCGCGGTACTCGCGGCCGACCCTCCCGAATCGGGAGGGTGAAGAAGATGCGGGATCATCTGGTGCGTTGGCGTTGATATGCTGCCCCCTCCCCGGACGCTCGTGGTACTCGCGGCCGACCCTCCCGAATCGGGAGGGTGAAGAAGAAACGCGTACGCCTACGGCTGACGGTTAAACGAAGAGGGTGCGGGCACATCTGGCTATCGCGCGTGCAAATGCTGCTCCCTCCCCGGACGCTCGCGGTACTCGCGGCCGACCCTCCCAAGTTGGGAGGGTGAAGTGGGAACGCGTACGCCTACGGCTGACGGTTAAACGAAATCGATGCGAGATCATGTGGTGCGTTGGCGTTGATATGCTGCTCCCTCCCCGGACGCTCGCGGAACTCGCGGCCGACCCTCCCGAATCGGGAGGGTGAAGAAGATGCGGGATCATCTGGTGCGTTGGCGTTGATATGCTGCTCCCTCCCCGGACGCTCGCGGTACTCGCGGCCGACCCTCCCGAATCGGGAGGGTGAAGAAGAAACGCGTACGCCTACGGCTGACGGTTAAACGAAATCGATGCGAGATCATGTGGTGCGTTGGCGTTGAGATGCTGCCCCCTCCCCGGACGCTCGCGGTACTCGCGGCCGACCCTCCCAAAGGAGGGTGAAGAGGGTGCGGGATCATCTGGAGCGTTGGCGTTGATATGCTGCCCCCTCCCCGGTCGCTCGCGGAACTCGCGGCCGACCCTCCCGAATCGGGAGGGTGAAGTGGGTGCGCGATCATCTGGAGCGTTGGCGTTGAGATGGTGCCCCCTCCCCGGTCGCTCGCGGAACTCGCGGCCGACCCTCCCGAATCGGGAGGGTGAAGAAGAAACGCGTACGCCTACGGCTGACGGTTAAACGAAAACGATGCTGGATTAATTGGTATGTGGGCGTTGAAATGACGCTCCCTCCCCGGACGCTCGCGGTACTCGCGGCCGACCCTCCCGAATCGGGAGGGTGAAGAAGAAACGCGTACGCCTAGCGGCTGACGGTTAAACGAAATCGATGCGAGATCATGTGGTGCGTTGGCGTTGAGATGCTGCCCCCTCCCCGGACGCTCGCGGTACTCGCGGCCGACCCTCCCGAATCGGGAGGGTGAAGAAGATGCGGGATCATCTGGTGCGTTGGCGTTGATATGCTGCTCCCTCCCCGGACGCTCGCGGTACTCGCGGCCGACCCTCCCGAATCGGGAGGGTGAAGAAGAAACGCGTACGCCTACGGCTGACGGTTAAACGAAATCGATGCGAGATCATCTGGTGCGTTGGCGTTGATATGCTGCTCCCTCCCCGGACGCTCGCGGAACTCGCGGCCGACCCTCCCAAATCGGGAGGGTGAAGAAGATACGCGGATGACTGCGTCTGAACGAAGACCGGCTGAAGCCGGGACTACGAACTAAGACCGCCTGAAGCCGGGAGTAGGGCCATAGGCCCCCAGTCGGCTTGTCCGACTGGAGCATGAGCGGTGCATAGCTACGGAGAGCTGCTTTAGGCAGCGGCACAAGGCCGCTGGGGGCGGACCGATCTGGGCTGGCTCTCATCTGCCTTAGCTGTCGGCCTTGTGTTCCAGTCGGACAAGCCGACTGGGGACAGAATGCTCCATACGGCAAGTGCCACCGAGCGGTAAAGATTCGGAGTGCCGTAGGCCGGAACAAGCAAAGCCAGCGCCGGAACATCGGTCGCTTAAAACTAGTCGACGTTACTGACGCAATCGAGTATTGCTTGATTGGCTTGGCGCAGTTCCGGCAATAGCACAGCGACCTTGTCACCGGCCTACGGGACCTCTCGAAGGAGGGTGAAGAGGGCGGGCGGCACACGGAGTGTGACTGCTACTAACGCGAACGACTCCAGATGTATTCCAAGAGGTCAGCCGCTTGCTGGGCCGTCAAGCTGTCGAGCAGGTTCTCTGGCATCAGCGAGGTGGCGGATTCCTTGCGCTCTTGGATATCTTCCATGGCGATCTCAAGCGTTTGGCCGTTGGCGTCCCGCAACTTGAGCCGTTGCTGATTTTCTTCAATCAAAAGGCCAACAATGACGTTATCGTCAGTAGTCAACACTTGCTGCGACCGAAACTGAGGGTGAATCAACGCGGAAGGTGATACAATCTGCTGCAACAAATCAGCTTTGGACCATTCACGCACCGAAAGCTTGGTTAGCTGCGGTCCGTAATCACGTCCATTGCCCTCGAGCTGGTGGCAGGCGTTGCAGTTTCCGGTACCGTTACGAAAAAGTTCGCGGCCTTGCTCAAGCTTGCCACTCAAACCAAGCACCATCGCAAGATCAAAGTTTGCTCCCAAACGTTGTGGCCGCTGATCCTTTGCCGCGTAGGGTTCTAACAGTTCTCGCAGCGGACCGTCGCTGTGCATGACTTGCCTTAGGATGTCTTTGCGAAGCCAAGGCACGATCGTATGGGTCGCGTAAGCGTTGGCCAAGACCATCATTCCGGTGTGCGATTGCGCTAGCATGGTGGCGGCCTGCAAGCGATCTTTGGTGGAAACAGAGCTGGTCGATGGAGCTTCTAATGCGTTGACGGCATGCCGCAGCAAGGGGTCGCGTGGTATCGAGGCAATCCACTGTGAGATCAGTGCCACGCCTTGCGAATCCACTCCTTCGGCTCCCAATTGCGGCATATGTCCCGAGCCCGCTTTCGCCATACGTAACCACAGTACGGACTTGGTTGGATCGCCAGCCGCGATGACTTGCATATCCGAAAGACCAAGTCCGCCACGCATAGGCAATTCGTCGATGGCTTCCATTTCACGAGCTGTCTTCAGATAGCTGAGGTCGAAACTGGTGGAAGCGTTCCCACCTCGCAAGTGGCAGTGCGCACAATTGGCATGCAGATACGCTCGCGCGCGCTGGTCCAGTGAAGCTTGCGGGTCGCTGCTGCTGGCCAATCCACGGTAGTTTTGCTCATGAGCAAACCGACTATCCTCGGCCAAATGGATAACATCGGCATCGATCAACTGACGCCAACTGTCTTGCGGTTGCAGCGGTCGCCGAAGCTGCTCTTCCACAAAGCCAATGGTTTCGCCGACCCAAGGCGTGTGGCAAATTCGACATTGTGTGCGTGAGGCGAACGTCCATCGCAGCTCGCGCTGGCCTTCGATGTTCGCGGTGTCGGCCACGTTCAGTACTGCGGTATCACCGTCTTTGGGAACTAGATAGGCGTCGCTTTGATCATCGGACCAGCGATATGAGTAGTACTGCAGATTACCAGCGTCGTCCTTAAGTGCAATTTGCGTTTCGATACGCTTCTGGGTAACGCTGCCTGCTTCGATGACTTGGATTTGATATGTTTTGGCTAGTACCCCGTGCGTTGGCAATCGTACCTTCGTCATGTACCAATTGAACATTGCTTGGGGAGAACTGTAGAATGTGGTCGCCGATTGCTCTGGCATGGCGACGTGATAAGTTGCGGTGGCATGATCCATCCACATCGGTTCATTGATTTGATATTCGTAGACGCCTGGCGCTGGGGTGCAGGTAAAAGTATCAGCAAAGAGTCCCGTTTCGCTGAGCTTCTGCGGGAACGGTGTTTCCGATCGTCGGGTGGTAGCATTTCGAACCAAGCGATAGATGCCCGAAGGTTGGTTGGCCTCGTTAAGGTCCAACACTAGCAGTTCGCCTTGATGGTCTGTCTCAAAGCAGATTGGTTTGACTTCGCTTTCCGCGATCTCGATGGGTTGTAAGGCGGTCGGACCAGAGCGAGCGATCTTCCAAAATTTTCTGGTGACCCAATCCCCGCAGACATAATACCCAGCTAGTTCGGGAAGTGCGGTTCCGTAATAAAACATTCCGCCCGTGATCGAAGCTGCGATGGAGTGCGGCAATTCTACGTCAGGTGCTACGATGGGAGTTGGTCCCAAGCGACCAGGCTTTGCATCGCTGCTGCCTTCTTTTACGCTCCAACCGTAATTCGCGCCGCTTTGAATACGCAGGATAAGTTCCCAGGTTTCCCAGCCAACATCGCCCGCCCAGAGCTCTCCGCTGACGGGATCAAAACTCATACGAAAAGGGTTCCGTAAGCCGTAGGCGTAAACCTCGGGGGCCGCATCTGGAAGATTTAGAAAAGGATTATCCGAAGGAATGGAGTAGGGCTGTTCTTTGGTAGCAGAACGGACATCAATCCTCAGGATCGAAGCGTACAGGTCAGACAAGTCTTGCCCAGTATCACGTCCATCCGGTGGATTTGCATCTCCGAGATCGCCGATCGAAATATACAAATTGTTGTCGGGTCCGAAAGCGATGGTGCAGCCGTTGTGTCCACCGCCATCGCATTCCAAAATATTGAATTCCGAAGAGGGGTCGATTGAAAAATGCTGGTGCGAAGGCGTTGTAAAACGACTGATGTACGTTCTAGCTCCCTTGGGCGACTCGATCACATAGCACAGGTAGAGGTAACCGTTTGAAGCATACTCTGGGTCAAACGCGCTACTATACAGTCGAGGTGAACTTGGGCCTGAGTCGGGAAAGTTCGCTGCATGCAAAGGACGTTGGGCGTTAAGGTCCCACAAAAGTGTTGCTGGCTGGTCATGCTGCAGATCGTCGTATGAGTAGATCTTGCCCAAATGCTCAAGCACTAGCAACGACGAGGAATTAGGAATCTTGTGAAGCGAAATCGCTCCCACAAACTCCAGTTCGGGGTGCGCTCGTTCCCAAACGTAAGGCAGCGGTGGTTCAGGGGAACCTATCAATTTGGAAGTCGACCATGGCTCGCGAGCCTCGCTGTCGTTCAACGGAAGAACGGTAACAAGCCCAAAGATTACGGCCAGCATCAAACTGCGACAATTCACAGACAAGTCGTAAAGCGGAGGCAGATGTGGAAACATTCGCGCAATCATGTCGTACAGCAGGAAGGGGATGACGGACTAGCTTGCAGGCATTCAACATTAACGACTAGAATAGCAGGTTGTCACAGATTTTGACACATAATACTGATACTGGCTCCCGAGAAGAGTTGTCGGCGGCTTCATGAAATCAACCATTGAGGGAAAAGCGTGTGGACCGACTTTACTGGTTAAAACTCTTGGCTGCCCTGATTGTGGTGCTTGGCGGCAAGCTGCCGATCGCGCACGCTCAGCCCAGCAGAAATGCGGTGACTGCAGCAGATGTCGAAGCGGCGATGGCTGCGGCTGGCAAATACTTGCTGGGACAACAGGACCCTGCGACGGGAAAATGGGCTGGCTACGAAGGCAATGGTACGGGCCAGACCGCCCTGGTCGCGCTAGCGCTGGTCAACGCTGGCTATGACCCTAGCCATCCGAAGATCACTTTGGCGCTTGAGCATCTAAGGCGTTTGGAGCCGGTGCGTACTTATGAAACTTCGTTGCAAGTGATGGTCTTCTGCGCAGCGTCGCCCAAACGTGACTTTGAAAGAATCCGGCGGTTGGCCAAGAAGATTGAAGATGGCCAACAGACCGATGACGGCTGGAACTATGTATTGAACGAAGGCAATCGTGGTTCGAGTGGTTCGGATCAATCGAACGCCCAGTTCGCGGCCCTCGCGTTATGGGAAGCTCAGCGGGTTGGCGTCGCGGTCAAACAAGAGACGTTGCGACGTATCGCGAAGTATTGGCGTGATCGACAAGCTCGCAACGGCTTTAATGATCCAACGACAGGGGCTTGGTCCTATAAGAGCGGTAACTACAGCGGTTCGATGACCTCTGCAGGAATTGCTTCATTGCTGATGGCTGAAGAGGCCGCCAACGTCGCTGATGTTTCGATCCAGAATGACCAGATCGCATGCTGTGGTCAAGAAGACAATAAGGTACCGGATGCGGAGTTGGGCTTGCGTTGGTTAGCAAGAAACTTTCGCACCGACGATAATCCGGGCAGCACAGGCTACTGGATGTATTATTTGTACGGTGTCGAACGGGTTGGTCGGTTGACAGGCCAGCGTATGATTGGCAGTCACGATTGGTATCGAGAGGGTTGTGAATCGATTTTAGCGCGGCGCGACTCGTTGAAAGGGAACTTTTTACCGATCGATGGAACTCATCCGATAACGAACACTGCACTGGGCTTACTTTTCCTCGCAAAGGGCAAGCGTCAGATTGTCATTGCACGTGCTAGGCTGCCTGAGGATTCGATTGCGGGGCTGGAAAGCCAATACTCATTTCCAAAGCACAATCACTCAATCAATAATTTGAATGGACATTTAGAGCTTGCGTGGAAGCGAGATTTAGCATGGCAAAGCGTGCCGTTAGTTGGCTCCCAAGTGACGGATCTGCTAGAGAGCCCAGTTCTTTTTATCAGCGGCTCGAAAGCATTACAACTTGATGAGCCAACGAAAGCCACCTTAAAGGCCTATGTAGAACAAGGCGGCTTTATTTTTGCAGAAGCTCGACATGGTAATGGATGCGATGGGACTGCGTTTGATCAATTCTTTCGCGAGTTGATCGCAGAACTCTTCGATGCTCCGCTAACGAAGCTCGATGCCACACATGCAGTATGGAATGCACAAGTGCCCATCAACGTTGAGAACCTTCCGCAAGACTTTTGGCTGTATGGTGTAGAATCTTGTTGCCGCACTGCCGTCGTTTATTCTCCTATTTCGTTAGCATGTCGTTGGGAATTGAACAAAGCGTATGGTTTGCCATTACAAGCTAGCCCCAAGGTGCTCAACGAATTGAACGAAGCGATTGCTGTTGGGATCAATGTGGTCACGTATGCAACTGGACGGCAATTGAAGGACCGGCTTCAAACTCCCCAAGTTGTTTTGGACAAGACGCAGAAGATGGAGATTCAACGAGGGACGTTGCGTTTGCCGCGGTTGCGACATCCAGGTGGCGATGACCTGACGCCGCAAGCGATCCCGCGCTTGCTGTCGGCTCTGCAAACCAGTGTCCCCACTCAAATCGATACCACATCCCCGCTGCTGACGCCAGGAAGTGCGGAACTGAAGCAGGTAGCGTTACTATACATGTCCGGTCGAGAAGCGTTTCAGTATTCACAGGCTGACCGCGATGCGCTGCGTGAGTATTTTATGAATGGTGGCATCATGATTGGTGACGCGGTTTGTGCAAGCCAACCTTTTGTGACCTCACTCAAAAGCGAATTGGAAAAGATTCTTCCGGAAGCGCGCTGGGAGACGGTCGCCCCCACCGACGATATGTTGACCAACGAATACGGTGGTTTTGACATTCGAAACGTGACCATTCTAGATCCTGGCGCTGAAGGTAGCCCCGTTGGTTTAACCAAACGGGAGGGGCCACCAGTCATCGAACGGCTCATTTACAAACAGCGAGCGGTCTGTATCTTCTCGCCTTACGACATCAGTTGTGCTCTGGAGTCGCGTGGTTCGACGCAGTGCTTGGGCTATATTCGTGCCGATGCTGCGAGAGTTGGAATCAATATGATCATGTACGCACTCATGGAGTAGTTTGTTGACAGTTGTAAACCAATCAAGTCACGTTATGTTGAACGATCGCTCGTGCATTTTAGCATTGGAAAGCACTTGTGATGAAACGGCCGCGGCGGTGATTCGTATCGATGGGCAAGTGCTTGGCAGTGCCATTGCAACTCAAGAGATGTATCACACGGATTTTGATGGTGTGGTTCCGGAAATTGCTGCCCGAGCTCATCTAGAAAACTTTCTGCCGGTGCTGCGCAAGACTCTACAAGACGCAAACGTAGCTATTGACGATATTGCTGCCGTTGCAGTGGCGACCCAACCTGGCTTGCCGGGTTCGTTGCTGGTTGGTTTAGCGACCGCAAAGGGATTGTGTTTAGCTTGGGACAAGCCGCTGGTTGGCGTGAATCATTTGCATGCCCATATTTATGCCTGCTCCTTACAACGCGATGCGCCGGTTTTTCCATGCGTAGGTTTGATCGTCAGCGGCGGGCACACGCATCTTTATGAATGCCAAACAGCTTCGAAATGGCAATTGCTGGGACAGACCATTGATGATGCTGCCGGCGAGGCTTTTGACAAGATCGCGGCCATGCTGGGAATTCCCTTTCCCGGCGGACCTTTATTATCGAAGCTGGCTGAACAAGGAGATCCGACGGCATATCGTTTTCCCAGACCGCTGTTGCAAGACAAACTGACGCTGAATTTTAGTTTTTCAGGTCTGAAGACTTCCGTACGCTACACGATCGCTGGCGGTGCAGAGAACGAGCCTGACGCAGATCGGTTGTCGCTGCAGCAGAAGGCCGACATCGCAGCGTCATTCGAACAAGCAGTCGTGGATTGCGTTGTAGGAAAATGCAAGCTCGCTGTGCAGCGTAGTCAGCTTAAGCGTCTGTGCGTCGGCGGTGGAGTGGCTGCCAATCAACGTCTGCGAGATGCGCTAGCAGTGCTTTCGCATAAAATGAAGTTTGAATTGATCATTGCCGAGCGTTATCTGTGCACCGACAATGCCATCATGGGCGCGATCGCTTGGGAACGCGTGCGTGAGGGGGATTATGACGGCCTTGACTTGGACGTAACGCCCGGTTTAGTGCGTGGATAGGTCTGTTTCGCCCTGCAAAGGATGTTTTTTGGGCCAATCCAAGGGGTTTTTCACGTGGGGACGGGCTGTTTTTCGTCACTAAAAACGTTTACTTGGCCTTCCCATGTTGCTATATTAGCAAGGTAAGTGGTCGAGGTGCTTTGAGAATATCGAGCAATCCAACACCATTCCCGCCTTGATGCTGCTTCAGGCATCAAATCACTTCCTTCCTACTAAACAACGATTTCCTTCGACTTGTGCTTGTCACAGGCCGATTTCCAAGATCGCGATGCTCAGAAGCTACCATTCCTGCAGGGAACAGCGCTGGATGAGCCTCAAACCCAACAGTGAACTAATATCGCATGTCTTTGAATGCAACCAATCGATTGTTGTTGGCCGTCGTGACAGCCACGTGGACCCTTTCCCAGGTTTCCGGCCAAGAAACAGTCGTACCGAACAAAAATGCCCTGGAAGATTCTGCTGTTTCAACTCCGGCGTCGGAACCGACAGCCGCTTCAGTTGTCGAAGAGTCGCCAGCAACGTCCAGCCAAGTAGACGAGAATTCAACGTCTGAGGACGCCCAATTGAAGTTCTCATTTGATCGAACCGCTTGGCGAGATGTGTTCGCGTGGCTGGCCAAGGAGTCCGACCTTGCGCTCCACGTCACAGAATTGCCTGGAGGGACATTTACTTATGCAGATCCTAACGCGTATTCTGCAACCGGAGCGATCGATCGTATCAACATGTTCCTGCTGCCGGACGGGTTTTCACTTGTTCGTTCGCAAAGCCTCTTGTCTGTCATCAATTTACGTGATTCTCGCAGCTTGCAGCGCTTGGATTCGATCGCTCGTACGGTCACACCGGCAGATCTATCGGGGTTGGACGACCATGAAGTCGTAAAGTGCTTCTTCCCGTTGAAGGAGTTACGATCTTCGGATGTTACAGCCGAGCTATCGCGGATGCAATTGATGACGGAACCTGCCGCTTTGGAAGCAAGCCGACAGTTGGTCATCATTGAGATCGCTAGAAAGCTACGCAATGTTCAAATTGTGCTTGACGCAATGCAAGCCGAGATGGCTAACAAACAATCGCTGGTCAAGCCATTCCAATTGAAACATGTCACGCTCGAAGAAGTGCTGCAGGTAGCGCGGCCTCACTTAGGCATTGAAGCAGGCTTGATGCACAGCGCGGAGTTCAACGTGTCGAGTGACGAGTCGGGAAAAAAACTGTTCGTCTCCGGCACGCCGCAGGCGCTAAAACTTTTTGAAAGTCTGGTCCAAGTAGTGGATGTAGCCGACGAGCAGAAAGTGGTCGCGCAAGAGAGTCCTATTTTGAGGTCTCACCGCGTGCGAGATGAAAACTTGGCAGCCGTGTACGAAGTATTACAGACAGTCTTAACCGGCAAATCGATCCGATTATCGATGGAACCCGCGACCAATAGCGTTGTCGCTTTGGCCGATTCGTCTACCCATAAAATCATCGAAGACACCATTGCTGAGCTTGAAGGTTTGGAAAACGTCTTCGCAATTATCCAGTTACAAACGCTGGACCCCTACTTTACGATCACGCTCCTTAACCAGATGTTCGATCTGAACTTGAACACGGCCCCCACCAGTTGTCGCAGTCCTCCGCCGGCACCAGCCAAGAATGCCATCAAGATCGATGCCGATCCGGCGGGCATGCGCTTATTTGTACGCGGGCCGAAAGATAAAGTCGCAGAAATCCAACGCGTGGTTGAAGAACTGGATCGTCAGGGGCAAAGTAGCAACGAACGTGTGGTACCGATTTACGGTGCAAAAGCAGAAAGCGTTTTGGGTCAAGCGAAATCGACTTGGCGAGGCACAAACCCCATCGCGGATTCGAACAAGTCCGGTGAGATCGAAACAAGGATTATTGAACGCACCGTTCACCCAGTCCAAAAGCACGCGGGACAAGTCAATAGCAGCGATGCCCATGACGCAACGGGCTATCCTGAGCAAGCTGAGTATGTGGCTGGATTTGTCAGTGCGAGGAGGCCTGTTTCGAGCGAAGAAAACTCCGATGAGATAGACGCCAAAATTACGCCGCGAGGAATTGTGCTGCAATCCAACGATACTAAAGCTCTTGAACGCTTCGAAAATCATGTTCGTTCATTAGCTAGTAACGACGATTCCAAACGAGTGGAAACTATTATCTATTATCTCAAATACTCGACCGCGGACGAAGCCACCTCTCTGCTGGCCGACTTACTCAATGGCACCACCAGTGTGGTCGAAAGTGCAACATCAGCCAAGCTGGTTAACGGTGCAGTCCCTTCTGGCCGCTCCAGTAGTCTGCTTGGAAGTTATCTACGATCTACCAAAGATGGCTCGACGCTGGTGACGGCCGGCAGTTTAACCGTGATCGCAGATGCAAGGCTCAACCGGCTTATTTGCGTTGGTACCACGTCAGATCTGGAACTGGTAGAACAGTTTCTGACCGTGATCGATAAGGATACAAGTTTGACGACCGTTGAAACCCGAGGGCTTTCTCATGTGATTGAATTGCAGCATGCGAAAGCGACCGAGATTGCGAATGTCATACGCGATACGTACGGCGATCGTGTGGCGTTAAATACCGAACAAAAGAATGCTCAGCAAGCTCAACGAGCAAACGACCGCGAGCGTGGACAGTCCACTAGCGAGAACAACATCCAGGCCAGTCGCAACAAGGAGCCGCAAATGCATGTGGCGGTCCATGAAGTCAGCAATTCCATTGTAGTAACCGCTCCAGAAACGCTATTTCAAGATGTCAAGAAATTGGTTGAACGCTTAGACCAGCAATCTGAGCAAGCGGTCGAGGTAATCTTTTATCCCAGCGCCGAGGGCGTTGAAATGCTGCGAGAAACGCTGCAATCTGGTGATCGGTCGCGCAATCGGACACAGCGCGGACGCGGTCGTTAGAGAATGGGGCTGAATTGTGATGAATAATAAACGAACTCCATGGAATATTACGTTCTTGGTCGTATTGAGCGTGTGCCATCAGGCCGCGATGGCTCAAGATGCTAACATGCGACCAAAGGGATTCGGAAGCGATGACGGCAAGATCCGCTTGCAAGGCTTTGGCGCGGACAAAGTCATGATTCCCTATTCTTTAGACGATCTGGAGCGGGCGGAAAGCTTGATCAGTCGCTATGACAAAAATCGCGACGGTCAGCTAGATCCTGACGAACTGAGAGAAGGCACTTGGCGTTATGGACACCCGATGGAGTTTGACTTCAATGGCGATGGCCGAGTTAGCAAGCTTGAGATGGCTCAGCGACTTGCCTCTCGTTCGAATCGAGATGACGCCGCTCCGCCGCCGCCCCGTTATTCCGTTTTGAATCAAATGCGGCAGCCAGCACCTTCGCAAAGTAATGACGACGCTCGACGAAGGTACTATCGTGCCGAAGGTGGTAATCGACGCAGTCGCGAACTGGCTTACGATATCATGCTGCGATTTGATCGTAATCAAGATCGACGCCTGGATGCTTTTGAACGCAAAGACTTGGGAATCGATGTCGCTAGGGTTGATCTGAACGGAGACGACTATATTGATGGGCCAGAACTGTATCAGTGGATTGAGAATGAGATTGGTCAGCGGGTCGGCGACTTGACCGACGTGCTGCCGGACTGGTTCTTTGAAAAGGATGTTAACAAAGACGGCCAAGTAGACATGTCGGAATTCACCGATGAGTGGACGGAAGACTTGCTTGCCCAGTTCAATTCGATGGATCCCAATCAAGATGGCTTGATAACAGCCGTGGAGCTTGCCGAATCGCGTGCTGTCATCGGAGGCACGTATTCCTCGCAAACAGCCACCTTGATTGCGCCGCGGTCGACGGCCACGTCGGCGATCGAAATCCAAGAAGACTTGTTGATTGAAAAGATCCGAGTGCAGTTATCCATTTCACACGACTATACCGAGCAGATATCAGCCTATCTGGTCGCTCCTTCTGGGAAGCGTATCGATCTGTTTCGTGGCCCGGGTGGCAGCGGTGATCATTTTGAGGGAACGATCTTTGACGATGAAGCTGGGGAGCGAATCCAGCGTGCATCAGCTCCGTTCCGTGGCAGCTATCAACCCGTGGCCGTCGAACGAAGTCAACCTAGTCTGAAGAGCTTGGTTGACACTTCTTTGAAGGGACAATGGCAACTAGTTATTGATGCGGATCGTAATCAGCGATTCGGGATTCTGCATAGCTGGTCGATCATGGTTGTCCCCCGCAAGCAAAAGGACTTGCCTGCAACGGCTCCAGCCCAATCCACAGAAGCGACGCTTCCGGCCCAGTAATCTATCCTGAGTTGCTGCGAGTCAAGCAGACCAAGCACGCTTGATTCGTTTGTTCGCTTCGTGTTCATCGTTCGGTTCCTTATCGATCGTCTTGTGCGCCGCCTGCAACTCAGGCTGATACTGCAATTCAATCGCGATCGGAAAATGATCTGACCCCACGTACGGTAACCGTTCGATAGATCGTACGGTAAAATGTTTTGAATGGAAGAGATGATCCAATGGGAAACGCAAGTAAGCATGTTTTGCGTTAAAGGTGTTGTACAAGCCTCGACCTCGCCTAGGGTCCAACAACTGGCTTGTGCGCAGGAACAGTCGCGTTGTCTTTGACCAAGCGACATCATTCAGATCGCCGCCGATAATCACTGGCAGATGTTGTTTTTCCAGTTCCTTGCCCCATAGCATAAGTTCTGCGTCGCGAGCTGTTGCGTCGTTATCCCGAATCGGTTCTGGAGGGCGTGGGTGCACAGAAACGATGCGGATCGTTTGGCCACATGGCAAGTGTACTTGTGCATCGATCGAAGGGACATCGTCCTGGATAAGGAACTTTACTTCATACTGTTCGATGGGTAGCCGCGACAGCAACAGCATTCCATACCAGTTCTCTTGCGGGTATGCGATTTGGTGGTCGAACTGCTTAACGAACGGCTGAATGTGTGTCAGCCACCGTTGGTTGACCTCAAGCACAATAGCTATATCGGCCCCTGCCTTGTCCATCACGCTCATCCAATGGTCATATTCTTCATTCTCCATCTCCACATTCGAGATCACAATTCGTAAGTTTGCATCGTCGGCCAAGGGGCTCTGAGCGCTAGTCGATTCTGCCTGCTTCTGGGCAAGTATCGTATACGGATAGATCTGATAGGCTTGCCAACAGGACGTTGGTACAGCAAGGATGAGAAAGAAATTGGTGGGGATGACGATGGCCTGCGGCGCAAATCTCGCTACGGCAACTTGGATCGTCATCAGTACGCATGTAACGACAATGATCTGAATTCGCGGGAAGTCCCAACCCCTTATCATCCAATGCGGGTGAGACGAGAAGCTGAGGCAAGTGCCTGAGGCCAAGAGGAGCAGCAGGACGAACGCTAAAATGTTTATTGATGTGAATACCAATATGCTGAGCGGCATTCTTTTCCCGCCTTTCCTTGTGTCAGAGACCTTACGAATGTCTAGTGATACGATCTATGCTCCATTAAGAGAGCGCCCCTGATTCATCGATCGACCACTAATTGCACGAGTATTTGAGCGACATGTCGCAAACGGCAGACCGCGGGTTGTGATTTACCGATTGCGGCGGCAGAATAGCAACCGACGATCGGTACGTCAGTAATGAACTTGAATACGTTTGTGCTAAGCTCACCCTGACAGCGCGTTTATCTTGCAACGTTCGAAGTTGGCACGGCATTGGCATTCCTTGCAGCCAACACCATAAACTCAACATCCTGCTTAATCCTCGATTGCGTCGCTCTGACGCTGTATGAATAGGAGTTCTTATGTTCGCGTTACATCGATGGGCTTCATGTATAGTTCTATCCCTCGCTGTTGCTTCGAGCGCGATTGCTCAGCCGCCTGAAAATGTTGATCAAAATTCGAACAACCGATCATCGTTACCCCCAAACACTCCCCCAAAAACTACCACCGCTGGGAATGATGCTAGCATCGACGATGAGCGGAACAATGGCAAGCAGACTGAGGGCTCGGTTGACAACATCACGAGTCACAAGTCGACAGCAACAGAGAACAATGCCAAGACCATGTATGGCAAAGGTGGCGAGACACATCAAATCGCAACGGATGGCGATCCAATTTTGACAACGCAGCAAGGCATCCCGGTTTCTGATAATCAGAACTCACTGCGGGTAGGAGCCAGTGGCCCAACACTACTGGAAGACTTCCAGCTTCGCGAAAAGCTCTTCCATTTCGACCATGAACGCATACCCGAGCGAGTGGTACATGCTCGGGGGTTTGGTGCCCACGGTTACTTCGAAACATATGAGTCGCTAAGCGATGTAACGAGCGCGGATTTGTTTCAACGTGCAGGAGAGAAAACTCCAGCGTTCGTGCGATTTTCAACTGTCGCTGGCAACAAAGGCTCGCCAGATCTAGCGCGGGACGTAAGAGGATTTGCAGTCAAGCTTTATACGCAACAGGGAAACTGGGATTTGGTTGGCAACAATATTCCCGTCTTCTTCATTCAAGACGCGATGAAATTTCCGGATGTGGTTCATGCAGCGAAACAAGAGCCCGACCGGGGATTTCCTCAGGCACAAACAGCCCACGATAACTTTTGGGATTTTATCTCGCTAACGCCCGAAAGCATGAATATGGTCATGTGGATCATGTCCGATCGGACTATCCCAAGATCATTCCGGTTTATGGAAGGCTTCGGCGTGCATACATTTCGATTGGTTAATGCAGATGGCGAATCGACCTTCGTCAAATTTCATTGGAAACCCAAACAAGGTCTGCAGTCGGTTACGTGGGATGAAGCAGTGAAGATTAACGGGGCCGACCCCGACTACCATCGACGCGATTTGTGGAATTCAATTCAAGCAGGTGATTTTCCTGAATGGGAGCTTGGCGTCCAACTGTTTGACGAGAAGTTTGCGGACGAATTCGATTTTGATGTCCTTGATGCGACCAAAATCATTCCCGAAGAGTTAATTCCCGTTCGCAAGGTGGGCAAGCTGGTGCTTAATCGTGTCGTAGATAACTTTTTTGCTGAGACAGAGCAGGTTGCCTTCTGCACTCAGAACATTGTGCCGGGGATTGATTTTACAGACGATCCGTTGTTGCAAGGCCGAAACTTTTCGTACCTTGATACGCAACTGAAGCGTTTGGGGGGACCAAACTTTACGCACATCCCAATCAACGCTCCGAAGTGCCCTGTGGCAAATTTCTTCCAAGACGGACATATGGCCATGAGCAATCCCAAGGGGCGTGTCAACTATGAACCAAACTCTTGGGGCGTCGGGCCACGCGAATCGCCGACCAAAGGCTTTCAGTCCTTTCCAGCCAAAGTGGAAGGCACCAAAATGAAGGTGCGTTCAGAGCGGTTTGCAGACCACTACAGTCAGGCACGTCAGTTCTATTTGAGTCAGACCAAGATTGAACAGGAGCACATCGCTAATGCTTTGGTGTTTGAGTTGAGCAAAGTAGAAACGCTGGGAATTCGCACTCGCATGGTAGCTCATCTGTTGAATATCGACGAGGAATTGGCGGAGCAAGTTAGTGTAGGTTTGCGACTGACGGTAATGCCAGAAGCTGTGGAAGCAGCCAGAGCGACGAAGATGGACTTAGATCCCTCACCGGCCCTGAGCATTCTCAAGAATGGCCCCGATTCGTTTGCTGGTCGCAGTGTTGGGATTATGGTTACCGACGGTGTTGATGCAGCTCAGTTGTCTGGCCTGATGGATGCAATTAAGCAAGAAGGTGCTATGGTGAAACTGATTGCTCCGCAAATCGGAGGTATCAAGGCTAGCGATGGAAACTTGATGCCAGCTCAGGAACGCATCGATGGTGGTCCGTCGGTCCTTTTCGACGCCATTGCCGTGCTCACTTCGCAAGAGGGAATTGAGTTGATTCTCGATAATCCAGCGGCTTTGGCTTTTATAGCGGATGCGTTAAACCACAATAAATTCATTGCGTTCAATGAGTCAGCCAAACCGTTGCTGGAGAAAGCTGGTATGGCTGAACACCACCAACAGCAGTTGGTAGCTATTGATCAAGCCAACGCGGCTGCGGAATTTGTTCAGCGATGCCGAGCACTGCGCGCTTGGGAAAAAGAGTAACGCGAGCAGTTGGATTCTCATTGGCAACGATGCAGCAAAAATCGAATTCAAGGATGACGACTCTTGCCAAGAACAATACACTGCTATCTCGTCGTGAGGTAGCAGTTTTTGTTTCATGGAAAGTTGATAACGTTATGGCATTGTTGTTCGAACCGCTCAAAATCAAAGACATTACCCTGCGAAACCGAATCGCTGTTTCGCCGATGTGCCAGTATTCGTCCGACGACGGAATGCCAAACGATTGGCACTTTGTTCATCTAGGATCAAGGGCAGTTGGAGGCGCTGGATTGATCGTTGTCGAAGCGACAGCGGTTTCGCCGGATGGTCGTATTAGTCCAGCGGACAGCGGCATTTACACCGATGATCATATTGAGCCGTTTGCGAAGATCGCAAGGTTCATGAAGCAATATGGTTCCGTCGCAGGTATCCAGCTTGCTCATGCTGGTCGTAAAGCGAGTGCGAATAAACCCTGGGAAGGAGATGATCACATTGCAACTGCTCAAGGGGGCTGGGATACGATTGCGCCTTCGGCAGTGGCGTTCGGTGGTGGTTTGAGCAAGGTACCGAAGGAAATGAGTCTGGCAGATATCGCTCGGGTTCAAGCGGACTTTGTCGCTTGCACCCAGCGCGCGCTGGCTGCCGAATTCGATTACTTGGAGATTCATTTCGCGCACGGTTATCTTGCCCATGAGTTTTTCTCACCGCTTTCCAATCAGCGGACGGACCAGTATGGCGGAAGCTTTGATAACCGAGTTAGGTTTCTGTTAGAGACGTTTCAAGCGGTTCGCAACGTTTGGCCAGAACGGCTGCCACTAACAGCAAGACTGTCGGTAACGGATTGGATTGAAGGCGGTGTGACCATCGAAGAATCGATAGAGTTGATCAAGCGGTTGAAGTCCATCGGCTTGGATTTGATCGATGTCAGCCATGGCTTTATTACTCCGGACATAAGTCAGGTGCCATGGGGGCCGGGCATGATGATCCCGCATGCTGGACGCATTCGTCGAGAGGCAGAGATTTTAACCACGACCAGTTGGATGATTACCGGCGCGAGGCAAAGCGAGCAAGCCTTAGCCGATGGGCATCTCGACATGGTGATGCTAGGTCGAGAACTTTTGCGTGATCCCTACTGGCCGTACCATGCCGCGAAAGAATTAGGGGACGATGTAGCGACTAGCCTTTTGCCAGTGCAATATGCACGTGCAGTGAAGTAGACGTGAGTCAGGCGGTTTAAGCGATGCGGCTCTTGAATGCAAGACAATACGTCTATCGCCGGCGGTTAAACAGAGCGAACGCTGTGCTCAGTTGCGGGTATGCATAGCGTGGCGTTATTTGCTTGTGTAGCGACGAAGAATTTCAATCAGTCGCTGCACGTCTACCGGCTTGCTCAGATGATCGTCATAACCAGCTTCGATACATTGATCGCGATCGGTGCTCATCGCATTGGCGGTTAAGGCAATGATTGGGCGATCATAGCCGCTGGCGCGCAGCAGACGCACTGCGGTAGGACCATCCATGACGGGCATTTGCATATCCATGAGTATGACATCGAACAGCATTCCTGCCGCGGTGTCCGTTTGGATCCTTTCGATCGCTTGAGCGCCGTTCTCGCATAGCACCGTTTCGCCGCCGACTTTATGAACAAAGCTTTGAACCAAAAAACGAACATCGCGTCGGTCGTCGACCACGAGGACTCGGATACTTAGCTGTCCGGAAGTCAATTGCCTTCCCGTCGTATCGGGGGACGCTACTTGGTCCGATTTCGAAACTCGTTCCAATTCCACCACGCCGGGCACAGGAATGATCAAAGCAAACCGACTGCCCTGCCCTACCACACTTTCTACGGAAATACGACCGTTCAGCAGACCGGCTAGGCGTTGGCTGATGGCTAGCCCTAAACCACTGCCGCCAAATCTCCGCGAAATGGTCGCATCGACTTGCGAAAACGGTTTAAACAGCCGTTCAATTTCCTCGCCGTCCATGCCGATGCCCGTATCGACTACTTCAATTTTCAGCTCCGATGGTTGGGCATCAAAGCTAACGATCACTTCAACACCACCGGTTTCGGTGAACTTGATTGCGTTACCCACCAAGTTAATTAAGATCTGGCGGATTCGGATGGGATCGCTGCTGACCACAGTTGGGATTTCGGTAGCAAAAACTTGTTCGAACTGCAGGCCACTTTCAGATGCACGGACCTGCATCAGGGCGAAAACTTCTTCGACAAGTTTTCGGGGGCTGAAGTCAATCAGTTCTAATTCCAGTTTACCGGCCTCAATCTTCGAAAGATCGAGGATGTCGTTGATCAGTGCGAGCAGGTATTGACCATTTCGACGAATCGTTTCAATTTTGACTCGATCCGATTCATTCTCGGCAGATAATAGATCTGCATAGCCAAGAATGGCGGTCATGGGAGACCGTATCTCATGACTCATGTTTGCTAAAAAATCGCTCTTGGATTTGTTGGCAACTTCGGCTAGTTCTTGAGCGCGACGCAGTTCGGCTTCTATCTTTCGAAACTCCGTCACATCCGTGTTGGTGCCGAACCAACGCGTGATCTCGCCTTGCTGGTTACGGATGGGTACTGCTCGAGATAAGAACCAACGGAACTCTCCATCGTAACCTCTCAACGGAAACGTATCTTCCCAGTCGACACCCGAACGGATGCATTGCTGGAATTTCTCACTGACTCGCTCAACAAGGTCGGGATGGTGCACCGATTGCCATCCAGTCGATTTCATTTCGTCTAAAGTGGTTCCCGTATAATCCAGCCAACGGCGGTTGTACCAGAAAATATTTCCATGCTCGTCGGCCATCCATGCGAATTGTGACATGTTATCAGCTAGGGTCCGGAAGCGTTCTTCACTTTCCCGCATCGCTTGTTCGGCGAGTTTCAATTCGTGGATGTCAGTGGCGGTGCCATACCATCGCGAGGCTTCGGCCCCCTGCACCTTGAAGGCTCGGCTCAGATGCCAGCGATAAGTAGAATCGGCCATGCGAACTCGATGCTCGCATTCATAGGTTTTTCCAGTGGAGACTGCTTCATGCCAGGAGTCGATCGTGCGCTGTATATCATCCGGATGCAGAACAGGCTGCCACTGCCATACCTCGCGAACATCCTTCGAGATACCTTGGTAGCGTTGTGCCTGGGAATTGTAATAAGTCACTGTCCCGTCGTCGTTCGCGGTCCACACCAGTTGCGGCATCGCGTTGGCCAGTTCTCGAAACCGCTGCTGGCTGTCACGCAACTGCAGCTCCGCTTGCTTGCGTTCAGTCACATCCAATACGATTCCGGGAAAGCGTCTGACTTTTCCCTGTTCGTCGCTTTCTGTTTTTCCGCGAGCGACTAACCATCGTTCTTGCCCGCTGCTGATTACGCGATACTCGGCTTGAAACACGCCTCCTTTGGCCACGGTTTCATTGATCATGGCTCGCACGTTTTCAAGGTCTTGAGGATGGATCGCAGCAAGGTATGACGCAAGCGGTGCAGCCCCATCGGTACCCAAAGGTATATTGAAGATCCGCGCGAAGTTTTGATCTCCCCACAAGCGATCTTGCTCTATGTCCCATTCGAATGAGCCGACTTCGCCAGCGATCAAAGCTGTCTCCAAGCGCCGGCGATACTCTTCAATAGCCGCGTCGCTCTTTCGACGCTCGGTGATATCTTTAAAGAAGATTGCAACCTGCAACGCAGTTGGTTCTGCGATGGGAAACGCGTACACTTCGAACCATTTCCCCATCGGGCCCGCGTAGTACTCGAAGCGATCAGCCTTTCCAGTCAAGGCAATACGGCCATAGGTTTCGACCCACCAAAACTCTAAGTCAGGTAGGATCTCTCGTATCGTACGGCGACCAGTGTCTCGCAGCCCGGTTAATTCCTCGAAGGCGGCATTGCCTTCGACAATCCGATAGTCAATCGGTTGATGTTGTTCGTCCAAGATCATTTGCGCAATGCAAAAGCCTTGATCAATAGATTCAAACAAAGTCTGATAGCGGCGTTCGGTTGCGAGTTGGTCCGTGTCGATTTGATTCTTAGGAACCATCGTCTGGTCGATCTTTTTGGCGATCATCAGCCTGCACGCACGCGAGTCCTGCGTGGGGGCAACCTTCTTGCTATTGACGGTGAACCAGTGATATGAACCGTCATGATGCCGCATTCGGCATGCTGTTTCGAACGAATCCGAGCTTTCCGATGAGCGTTCCCATAGACGCAAGCACGCTATGCGATCTTCCGCGTGAATGATTTGGGTCCACGTCAGCTTCGAAAGCTCATTCGATGGGATACCCGTAAAGCGTCGGAAACTTGAGTTGGCTATCTGCAGCTCTTCGCCATCGGAAACCAGCCATACTAGATCGCTAATACTTTCGGCCAGAGCACAAAACCATTCCAGATCGTTTTCCCCGCGCAGCGGAATGCTTGAAACGAGAGTGTTCGTGTGTAGTTGGCTCGTGTCTGGGAGCGACATTAATTTTCCTTGTCAGCCCTTGCTGCACGTCAGCACTCTGGTGCGTCGTCCATTCTTTACGACCGAAAGACAGAAGATTAGTAAGGATTATTTCGTCCATAGGCTTTCCTGTCAATGAATTAAGCTCACCTGCCAGTGCTTTCGCTGGAAGTGCAACATTTGCTGGTCGGGCAGTAGAACCTCTGGCGATGAACTTTTGCCAGCCTTACTCAGAACGTGGTTTGCAGTTGGGTTCGGACCAGAATCCCGCTGGCTCCGACCTCGTAGCCGGTACGAATCTGTTCAGTTGGAGAGTTTTCGAAGTAAGCCAAATCAGCTCCAAATCGCCAAAGGTCAGTTCCCCGCACAAAGCAATTGAAACCACAGGCACTCTCGTAACCGCCCCCAAATTCACCTTTCACGACAGATCCACGACCGTACACTTCAAGGCGTTTCGGTATCACAAATGTCCCAGATTGCACGAAGAAACCGTGATCAAAGATGGCAGTGTCCGCAAGCGGTAACGGTCCCGTACCGCGAATGTCCTGCAGCCATCGCAAGAAGTATTCGCCATGCCAACTAAAACCTCGATATTTCGCTCCCAAGTCGAAAGTAGCCAAAAAGAGAGAATACTCCGTCACGGTCACACCGGGGGCCAACGCGTTTGGCAGTGTCAGATCAGTCCCGTCGGACAGCCGCACAAATGAATCCTCTGGCTCTGAGCTATCGAATTGGCGGCCGGATTGTCGTGAGGTAGTGAAACTGCTGCCCGAGCGGACGGCAAGTTCATCGTGATAACTAAGATCTGAGTAGAGCCCTCCGAATTCGCCCAACGGCTCCCACCTCGAGTTACCGGAATAGACAAAATTCGTATCCAGCTCACGAAAACCAGCCGACGCTGTATTAAACCCATTGCCGATCGCCGCTTGATAAAACAAACCATCCAGCGGTTGGCCTTTGGCCCAGATACCAGTCGTGATGCTTGGTCGAAAGAACGTCGTCGCTAATGATCGATCTGGAGCCATCGTATACATGGACGTCAACAGCCACTCTCGGCCACCGGGGACCTTGCCTTTGCCAAAGTACAAGTCAAATGCATCGTTGAAGCGATAGTTGACCCACGCAAGCAAGACAGTGACGTCATCATCGCGCAGCGTCGTGTAGTCCAAGTTTAGATAGTAGTTGAGATCTCGGTCGATCGCATGCCCGGAAAAGATGAGTCGTCCGCGGTTGATGTCAAAATCATTTCGATTCGCAATAGGCAAAACGTTTCCGGCTGAATCAACCCATTCTTGGTTGGTACGAGCAAAGCCGGTGTAGCGAAACTGATTTTGCAAGTTAACTTGCATTCGAAACGGAGGCTCGTTTGGGTCCGTGGTTTCGATAAAGAAGCCGCGCTGATAGCCAGCGTCAAAGGAGCTGGATCGCGTCACAGGAACTGTGGGCAATTGCATTTCTTGCGAGTTGTACGCCGTCATCGGCGGTTCAATCGGCGTGAAATCATAGAAGATGATTTCGGAGTCAGCGATTGCTGGAGCGACTGGCTGTACATGCAATGGGCCGTCTAGAGATTGTGCTTGGCTGGCGATTCCAGTGGTCAAACCGAACGACAGCGCGATCCCAAACCGCCAAACTGGTTCTATTAATTTGGCAGCAAACCTTTTCGGTAAGCTTAAGCTGTCCTTCAATGAAACGAAGCCTGGCATCAACGTGGAACATGTAGCGCCTGTGATAAGGTCATCGGGCGACCAGGACAACGAACTTCAACGAATTGCGACGATGGCAAAATGCGTAGTTTTGAACCGAACAAGCCTGCTGAGATAGGGAATCGGCGCAAAATAGCAAATGAGATGTCGAATACCTTGCCATCTTCGCACAACTCTTGGCCATGTCGCACTGCACGGTAGTACGGACTAGAATACGTTCACTTGCAAACTACGTCACCACTCTTCATTCGCCGACTTTTGTACCCGATTTATGTATCGCCAAACATCCAAAACACTTCGTGTCCTCAAGACTACTTTGATCGGTGGTTTATTCTTTCTCCTGCCGTTGGGCGTGTTTGCATTTTTGGTTGGACAAGTTGCGGAAGTGATCTGGCACACGGTCCTAGCGATCAGTGCGCATATGCCGCAAGCGTTGCTGCTGATTGGTCCGCTAGGTTACTCATTGATTATTGCGTTATCGTTTTGCTTGATGATAAGCACTTGTTTTCTGGCTGGTATGCTGGCGGAGCGTGGCATTGCCAGACGATTCAATCAGTTTGTCGAGAAGTATCTTTTGTTGGTCTTTCCTCGGTATGCAATTATCAAAGAACAGCTTACAGGCAATATCGGGAATGACATTCTGAAGAATCAGTTAATCCCTGCGATGGTAAGTTTGCCTGGCCATGTTCGGTTTGGATTTGAAGTAGAGCGTACCAGTAGCCCAGGTACCGAGACGAATAGCGAACTCAAGTTTGTGACATTGTATCTCCCTGGCTCACCAGACACTTGGTCCGGCCAAGTGATCGTGGTGGCGGAAGATCAAGTGCAGCGATTGCAACGTCCTTTTGGTGACGCATTGACCACTGCCGAACAATTGGGGCGTGGTTCATTGAGCTTGATAGATCAAGCGGCGCTGGCGAGTCTCCTTTCGAAAGGCGTGAATTAAGCTTTTTGTGCAAAAGCGACTATCGCAGTCTTCTCGCTGATTACCTTTCCAAAAAATCAGCAGCACATAGTTTGCTTGGTGAAGTCGAATTATGTAGATGGTGTGAAGTACAGCTTGTAACCGGTTCCTTGAGGTCTGCATTTGAGTATAATGCGACCAGCGTGTGTTGCTCCTCACGCCCTGCCATTCATCCCGCCTTTATTCATCCAATCTCGAAGTATTTCCATGCTAGCTTCATTCGCTGCCGGTCGTCAGTTTGTGTACTCCTGTCTGTTGTTTGGTTTGATCATTGTGTGCTGCAGTAGTGCATCGCAGGCTCAAGACCCTACGGGCATCTATCTGACTTGGACCAATTCTCCAGCAACCACCATGACGATCAATTGGGTCAACTTGTATGCGAAGAATACGCAAACTATCTGGTATCGACAGGTTGATAACCAAGAGTGGAATTCTGTGGAAGCCATGCAATTGCCGGTGGGGCCATCGACTTTGCAACTGCGCCGTGTCGAGTTGACAGGATTGCAGCCTGATACGATGTATGAGTTTGGTATCGGTAAAAAAGCAGACGACCCTAAAGATGGTTGGCGGTTTCGCACCATGCCCACTGAACTGAATCGTCCCGTTAGGTTTGTCTCGGGGGGCGACATGATGCACTCGCGAGAGTCGGTTGATAAGATGAATCGAATCGTTTCCAAACTCGACCCGGATTTTGCATTGCTGGGAGGAGACTTGGCTTATGCCAATGGCGTCCAAGCGCAGCGGTGGGTGGATTGGCTGCAGTCCTGGTTACTTGCAACGACGGCTAAGGACCGCCGCTTGGTCCCAATGGTTGTGGCCATCGGAAATCACGAAGTTCGCGGTGGCTACAATGGCAAGATCCCCGACGACGCACCTTACTTCTACAGTCTTTTTTCGCTGCCAGAGGATCGATCGTATTACGCCTTAGATTTTGGAAAATATCTGTCGCTGGTCATCTTGGATTCAAATCACACACAACCGATCGATGGCGCGCAAGCGGACTGGTTGCGGGAGGCGATGAAGGCCCGCAACGATCAACAGTTTCTCTTTGCTTGCTACCACTATCCTGCCTATGGAACTACCAAAGCCCCCGAAAATGGAACTCCCTTGGATGCAAAACAAGCTGTCGCTATTCGCCAGCACTGGGTTCCAACGCTGGAGCAGTATGGAGTGACCGCTATCTTCGAAAATGATCATCACAACTACAAACGGACGTATCGTATCCGCCAGCACCAGCGCGACGATGAAAATGGTTTGCTGTACGTCGGTGATGGCGCGTGGGCGGTGAAGACGCGGGAAGTCCCCAAGCCCGGTGAAGCGTGGTGGCTAGAGCGCGCTGAGCCACGTAACCATGTGTGGCATGTTGAACTGCAAGCCAGCGGCCAAGCGAGACTGCGAGCGATCGATATCGAGGGTGTCGAGTTCGATGATGTTGTGATCCCAAATCCTCGTACCACTCCCGTAACGCCTTAGTCGTCCCTTGTTGCCGATGGCGTGTTGCCGATAGCGTGTTGCCGATAGCTAAGGTGCAGGTGCATACTCGACCCAGAGCGTCTCGACATTTGCTCCCGTGGCGATTTGCCATGCTGAGGCTTCAGAAGCCAATGCATCGGCAGCGAATGTCCTTGATTGAGTGTGCAAGCCATCGCGATCGCTCCAATGGAAAGTGACCCGCGTTGGGTCTTGTTGGGCAACGCGATAAGCGACATGCATTTCGGTTCGTAAATATCGCTTGCCGCCATCGTTGCGGAAGCGGACTTGTACTGGACTGCTATGGTCTTCAATCGGAACTGCACCCCAGCAAAAACTTTGTGACCAAAAATCAGTCGGCTCTTCGCCTTGCCGGGTAATCCGCCAATCATCGATCATGTCCTTCCACGACTTACCACGATCTAGCGAATACTCGATGCGATAAGTGAACTCGGGAGATGGAGGATTGGACGAAGCGATATGCCCAGCCGCGTAAATCTTGGCGATGGAACAGTTTCGAGGTGCAGCTAGTTGCATTGTGACGCGTGGTGAATCGAATTTACCATCCACAATATGCGGTGTCGCCTGAGCGATATTTGGTCCAGCGCTTTCCAGCGCAAGACCGCTGGCTTCGAACTGCACCGTGCTGCCATGGTCAGTCAATCGTGGAATGATAGAACTGTTCGCTTGGCAAACCGTATTGATGACCAAATCACTTGTCGACAATTCTGCAGCACTCGCCTCGAATCGCAACCAATATTGTCGATGTCCTTTGGCGTAATCTGTTAAATCGAGCAGGTCGGAAATGCGGCCAGCGGACTTCCAAGTTTGTCCTCGATCTAGAGAAATGGAGACGGGAACTTGTTTCAAAGAGGAAACGACTAAACCGTTGCGGCAGCCTGGTTCATAGATAGCCCAAGGTTCGTTCGAGGCCGGTGTGGCAGCGATGATGTAGGGCGAGTGGAACTCGAAGGTGACATGCTGGCTGCTTTCGTCTACGATGCCTTCGCGATAGTCCCCGCTAGCGAAATCAGGGCGATAGGAATAGACGGCGTTCGCATAGCGAGCTTGTCCCGCGCGGTAGCCCGTTCCATTGGTCGAGCCGAACATCTTGTCTGGTTGGTTAACCCAAGTTCGAGATCGTTCTGGACCGGGAATGCCGTCAGCTTGGTAATTGCGTCCCCAGAAGACAAACGTTTGACCATCCGCCAAGCCAGGCTTTAAGTATCGCCGCAAGCTTTCGCCCCGTCGCAAGTGAACGATTGGAGGCGGCCCCGCATAGCCCGCAAGGTATTCGGCTGTGGTGAAGGTATCATAGCAACTGCCATCATCAGGATGAAGTCCGCAGACGGGCCAGCCTTTCTGCTTGGGCGCAGTCGTTTGTTCTAAGGTAAGCTTGAGGTTGCCGTCTTTGAGTTCATTGATTGACAATAGACGGCTGCCATCTAAGTCAAAGATGACCGTTGAGATATCGTGGTCCAGCAGAGCCCAACGCCCATCGCCATACGCACTGCCCTTCAAAAACACTTCGAACGAGTTGTGCCCTGTCACGCCCGCCACGCGTGCTCGATTGTGTCCGAGCAGATGTTGCATCTCGGCGGTCCATTGCGAATGCGTCGTGCCGCACAGAGCAAACCCGTGCGCGAACAACCCAGTCCAGTATTCGCGGGTGGCTGAATCAGCATCGTTCGCAAAACCACGCCCCCAAAGATCTTCGGTTCCTTGTTCGCCGTGCCAATAATGTGTGTTGCGCCAGAGCCATGAAGCTAAAACACGTTGTTCGTCCGTGACCGGTCGTTGCCCAGTAACTAGTTCATACAAGTTGGCTTGAGTTCCGACCAAGCGTTCGAAGGTCGAGCATGCTAATTCGCCGGGATACCAAGCATGGTTTGTGGCAATCTGAGGATCGCCAACTGCAGCGATAGCAGTTTTGCATAACGCAAAGACCAAGATGCAGTGGGCGGGAATTGAGTGTATCGAACGCAGAGCAGTAAGCATGATGGGCAGCAGCTCATATTGGAGGGACGCAGGTAGGATAGTAAGGAAGGCGGCCTCATTTTACATGATTTTACGGAAAGGTGACGAGGATGATTTGCAAGAATCAATCCGGCCATATTTTTCGGCTAGAACAAGAACAATAATCGCTTGGGAATGCCAACTTGTGTGTGATTGAAAAAGCCCGGCAGGCTCGAGCGAACGAAGACTTCGATCGATGTGCCAGCATGGTTGCACACACGCCTGTCCGCTTTGGTGCTTGACCTGGCTAGATTTCGTTTTGGTGTTTTGGAACTACTGTCCTCCCATGCCCTTGAGCGACGAACCGCCCATCGTTCCCTCATCCCAGTAAACGATGAGGTCTGGTCGCGCATCAAGCAGCTTTTGGATCATCGGCGCATCCACGTTCGTCTGGCGAAGATCAAGATACTGCAGTTTGGTCATCACCTGCACAGCTTGCACCGCCTCGGCTGTCAAATTTGTAAAGGTTAGCCGAAACGTTGACGCTTGCATGCCAGGTACCAGCTTGCCGATATCTGTCGCATCCATATTGCAGTCACGAAACTCAATGTCAGGAGTTAGCATGGTACTCAAAGTGCGCAGTTCTTGATCGTTGAACTTTCTCGCTTGAAAAAAGGCGATATGCTCCAATTCCATGCCAGCAATCGACCCAATGGCTACACTGCTGATAGAATCCGTAATCCGATTGAACCAAATGGATTTTAGACGTTTCAAGCCAGCAATTTTTCGAATGTCGTTATCGCTGGCGTTCTCGACAAGTAAACTTACTCGTGTCAGTTTGGGGAATTTTGTTTCCAGTGTCTCTGCAGTTGCAGCGGTCAGCGCGATCCAACATCCAAGGATGTTTACGTTCGCTGCGAATGGCAATTGGCCCAACAGAATTAACTGATTCTCTGACAGCAGGAACTGTCCGATACCACCGATTTCTTCCAAATCGGGTAGATCCGTGAGCGTTGGTAGAAGGACTTCTTCGATATAGTCTCCCGGCAAGTTTAATGGCTGGTAAGCCCGTATCGCAACGACCTTGCCGACTTGGCTAGGCACTAGCTTCTGGGCTTCGACATTGACGAACGATCCGTCGGCCAGTTTCAAGAGCAAGTCCCACTGTTGGTTTAGCTTTGTTGCGGCGGCTAGTTGCTGCGGTGGAAGTGGTTCATCCTTGGTCCCGACCGCCGCTTGGGAGGCCGGCAGCGTTGTGGCAAGTCCAGGCGACTCGGGTGCAACTGCTTGTTCTGACTTCGCCTCCTCCAGTACTTGAGGGGGGATATCTGACGGAACGACGATGGTCGCCAGAGGCTGTTGGTTATTTCTGACCTCAACTTCGGTTGCATTATCCGGCAGTCGAATTTCTGTGGTGGAGCCATCGCGATTTCGCACCAGGATGATAATCACGGCCAGCATAAAGAACGAGAGACCGCCCAGGGCAATCGTCGTTAGCGGAGGCCTGCGCGTCGGCGAAAATTTTGTTGCCGGAGTACTCGTGCTCGACTGCTTGACCGGTGTTGATTTTGGCTTCAACGTGACTTTGGTCGGAATGGCCACGGTCAGTGTGCTTAGAAAGTCATTCAAAGCGTTCGCAAGTTCAGCAGCCGATCGATAGCGTTGTGTTAAATCGGAGTGCGTCGCTCGTTTGCAAATCTCCGTGAGCCCTTGCGGAATGGTAGAGTTCTTCTGCGAGGGGGCGATGCACTCGTTGGTTAGGACTTGGGCACACACCTGCGGCAGGGTACCTTGGAAAGGACGCTCGCCAGTCAGCATTTCGACAAGGATCACGCCCAAACTGTACACATCCGACTGCGCGCTCATGGTTTCCGAACCAGCCGATAGCATCTCGGGTGCCATATAAGCTGGCGTGCCTAAGACCGCGCCTTCCGTGGTCAGTTGAGCGTCATCCTGCTCCATTCGTCTCGCCAAGCCGAAATCCATGATGACGAACTCACGATCCTTTTTGATCATGATATTCGATGGCTTCAAATCACGATGGATGATTTCATCGCGATGAGCGACATCGACGACTAAAGCAATACGTTTGACCAAAGCGGCAGCCGTCTTAGGATCGATGGCTCCTTTGGCTTTGACAATATCGTGTAACGTTCGGCCTTCGACGTAAGCCATCGTCAAAAAAAGCTGACCGTTGAATTCGCCAATATCAAAGATGCGGCAAATATTGGGATGATCTAAATTGGCTGCCAGCCTAGCCTCTCGGCGAAATCGATCGACTTGGTTTTTTGAACGCTTGCCTTGAAAATGCGGCATCTTTAAAGCGATCTTGCGGTCCAGTTCGGTATCGTGGGCCAAATAAACCGCGCCCATCCCGCCTTCACCAATTTGTTTCAGCAAGCGGTAACGCCCAAATTCGATGGGCAATTGCTGGCGAGCTTCGCTGGCCGTCGCCATTGGATGCGTCGACAGGTCGTCGAGCCCTAAAGTGTTCGCGGGAGATTGAGCCGACGCCTTTGCTTTTGCATTCGTTTTGTCTTGTTGCATCTACAATCACAGCCCGTCACGAATGCATAGGAAAGCGTGTTCTGCGGTGCCAGCCACCGGAAAACTCACAGCCACCGGAAAACCAAGTTCACGGATTCAATGATTACAAATTATAGCAGAAAGAAAGCCAATTACGCAGCGTCATCCAATTTGGCAAAAATCATGCGACCACTTTGCGTCTGGAGGTTGCTGGTGACGACGACCGCGGCCGTCGAACCGATGCGGGCTCGCCCCCCTTCGACGACAACCATCGTACCATCGTCCAAATAACCTACACCTTGGTCATGCCCCTCGCCTGGCTTGACGATCTTGATTTCAAAGGCCTCGCCGGGCAAGAAGTGGGGGCGCAAGGCATTTGCGATTTCGTTCAAGTTGACAACCGGCACGTTGTGTACCTTGGCAACCTTGCTCAAATTAAAGTCGCTGGTAACCAGTCGGCCGTGTAAATGTTTGGCAAGCTCAACCAAACGCATATCAACAGGCATCCCATTCCAATCCGCGTGCTCACGATCATAGATCATGAAATCAAGTTTTTCGTTGTTCTGCAGCGTATTGAGAATGTCTAACCCTCGGCGACCGCGGACCCGTCGCAGTTTGTCGCTGCTGTCGGCAATGGTCTGCAGTTCTTGCAGTACAAACTGAGGCATAATCATTTGCACATCAATGATCGCAGTATTGGCCAAGTTGCCGATGCGGCCGTCGATCAAACTGCTTGTATCGAGAATCAGCGGATGGGCACCTTTGATTTCGCGAACAAACTCCACATAAGGGATTACAAAGCGGAAATCGTCCTTGGTTTGCAAGAGCATCGAAATGCAAGTGTAACAAACGATAACCGCCAACAACAACATGTAGATTCCTGATCCGGGCACGTCGATCAGGACCGGCATCAAGGCGACCCACAAAAGATACGTCAGCAGCATACCGACCAGCAGACCGAAATAGACCGCCGATATGATTTCAATCCGCTTCTTCTCGAAAAACATATCCAGCGCGATGACGCCTGCCGCGATCAGCAGCGATCCGCTCATCACAAAATACGGCATGTAGCTGGGACCGGTATTATTCAGTCGCACCAGAATGGTTCCAACGCCGGCAACGATAAAGATAAAAATCAACCGCAGCACGACCATGGCTACGGTTTCAGACTTTTTCGCCGCGTTTCGTTTCGTTAATAGAGCCTGCAGCCACTTCTTCATACATCAATTTTACATTGGAGCGAGACATGGTGCGAGCTACTTTCGTGGTCTTCAACGATCACTTTTCGAAACCCGCTACTCCCAGATATAAATCGGATCAAGACTTGGGTTTCTACCATACAAACGCGATTATTCGAAACGCTAATTGTACCACTTCCCGAAGAATTCAGTACAAACCATCAACATCCAGCCCCCAGCCTTAACCTCAGAACGCCTTCCAAAAAGGCGGCTGCCCCCTGTGGAGGCGAGTCGATATCATTCTGGATGTTGATGAAAGTGGTAGCCTACGACCGGCACGCTGCCAGTGCCGATCAATAATCAAAAAGTAGGCAAGCGAGCCATCGCTCAAGCTTATCGAGAGACCGTATCTTTCGCGGAGGCAGCAGACTGTTGTCCACCTGTAGCGGCACGGATCAACTCTTCAACGCGAGTTTCGCTTTGAATGCCGCTCAATGAAAAACGCTTCCAGCCACTTTCAGTTTGCTTGAAGGCAACCAGTTGCGGCAGCGAGTTACCGTTCATCATCTGCTTGGCCAATTCTGGTTGCGAGTCCTTGTCAACTTGAGCCAGCACCACGCAATCAAGTTTGCCTGATTTTTGCATGGGCTCCAAAGTTGACGACTTGAGCGTTTTGCAAGCGGCACACCAGTCGGCACCGACCACGACCAAAAGTACCTTCTCTTCTTTCTGAGCTTTGAGGTAAGCGTCCTCGTAAGATAACTTGTCCGTCTGCGATGAAGCATGAGCGACGGTCAAAAGAAAAATCCCTAGAGCTTGAAGCATAAAAACATCCTTCCCTAAATAGTAAAAAATACCAAGTCGGCTGCAGACCGCGCTTGCGACCTTCAACCAATCCACCTCTTGGGCAAGCAGACTTGCCAAAACGTGGTCATCACGTTTGCGAGGATTACCCGTTCGCTTCGATGGGGGACTAAAGCTCGCTGTTAGGCAAGCTGGGAGGTTTGGGTAATCTTCACGGATTTAAAATTCGGCGGTAGTATAAGTTCGCATTCCTAGTACGCAAGAGCGCAGGCGACTAGTGCTAGCAATCGGTTGGTGGAAAACGCAGCATTTGCGAAACCAGTTTTTTTCCCATAACCGGCACGAAACGTGGCAGAATACTGCTTAAATCAGCTTCCGCAGAATCAAACCGGCGACTCAGGCCCCAGAAGAATTTTCTACTTTGTCGAAAAACTTGTCCCAAAATTCCCAGTTTCCCCAGTCCTGCGAAAATCGCTCAGGGCCGCTGTGGCGATCCGAATTGGACTGGTCAATGGAAAAAATAGACCAACTTTGCTTGACCGTTGACGTGCGAGTTGCAAAGTTGAACACTCGCGTCCACAGCGATCTGGATTTGGATTGCCTAGTCACTGACGAAGTGGATCTGGCGGTGGTCTGTTTACCCAACCGTGATGCGCGCCTTTTGGCTGCTCTGGATCAGTTGCAGGCCGACCGTCCCAGCCTGTGCTTGGTTGCGATTCTTGGAGAGTGGTGGCAAGGCCATCGTCGCGTGTTTCCCATCGTTTCGCGCATGCACAGCTTCTACTGGTTTGAGCTTTACAAGTTTTGGAGCGTTCTGAGTTCGCTCGCAGTCGCCAGAACTGGTATGCCCGCCAACGAGCAACCTTCGCGGTGCGCGCAGACGGTCGCTTGTTTCAGTGATTCTGCTGCAACGCGCACAGCGGTTTGCCACGCGGTGGAGGGCCTGAATTGGTCGCCAGTGGCGATGCCTTGCCATGGAAGTCTAATAGCGGCCAAACCGAATTGCGTATTGTGGGAACCTGACGTCTGGAGTCCCGATACCAGCGTTCAGGACCAATTTGCACAACGGTTGCGAGCAGCTTATCCGGCCAGCGTCATCTTTGCCTTGAGCGATTTTCCGCGGTTTTCCCAGGCAAGGAATTGGCTGGAATCCAAAATCGATTTCGTTATCGGCTCGCCTTACGATTTGGGCAAAGTATTGGAGTTCTCGTCGCGTTTCTCTTCTGCCGCACTGGCTCGCAAATATACCGGCAGCACGTCGTCGACGCGAAACTGATCTGACGAACCAGCCGAGCTGTTGTCATTGGAGACCGACTGGGAAGCAAGCGTGCTGCTGGTCGATAAAGTTGCATGAGCCGCCATCAAAAGGCCGCCGGCCGTCGGTTCCAACTGCGTTGAACTCACGTTGTCGCCGAAGAATTTGGGACCTTCTGGACTAAACACGTTCCAGTCGGATGTGCCCAAGGTTTCGTTAGCCCACGCGACAAGCTCACTTCGAAGCACTCTGCGGTCGCTGCAGATCGGCAGCGGGCGGTTCAGCGCGTCTAGCTCCCAGCCAGCAACGAACAATTCGTGCCGAAACGCATTGATGGCCGTGACGAACCGGCGGCCGGTTGAGCTGGAAGCGACTGCCGCGTCGCGATATTGCAGAGCGGCGTTGTGAGCCAGGGTTGCCAGGGAGCTGGCTCCCAACAATGGGCATTGCAATGCAAATGCCATGGCGCGGCCCATTCCCAGGCCGATGCGCAGTCCAGTGAAGGAACCAGGCCCATGGGTCACGCAAATTCCATTAAGATTCTTGCAAGTCAGTCCGCATTGCCGAAGTAAAGTTTGGATGGCTGGAGCCAGACTGCCGGCGGTCGTTTGTGATTGCGGAAGCTTTAGAAAGTAAGCTTTTCCAGCAACCTGCAGCGCGATTGAACCGTACTGACCGCTGCATTCGACGGCTAACAGCGGAAGCATGAGCGGCGAAGGTGGCGGCGGTAGATTGTGGTCGAAAAGGTTCGCTGCTTGCGCGTTGAGGTCCGTTAGCACGGAAAATTCCTGTGGAAAAATTTATGAAACCTTAAAACTTTGGCGATGCTGAGGAAACTTTTCCGCTCAGAAACCAAGAACAATCCATACAATCCCAGCTTAAACGCCGCGAAATGCCCGCTACCTGGGTAAAACCGCATTTTGATGCATGCTTGTTTAATTTCTCTAAATATAACTACAATGTCGGGCAAATCGAAAAGGAGCAAATAGGTGCGGCAAGCGTTAATCAGCGATATTCACGGAAATCTTGAGGCTCTCAATGCCGTTCTAGCGGACATTGAGACACAATCGGTCGACGAAATTATTTGTCTGGGCGATGTCGTTGGTTACGGCCCTAACCCCTGCGAGTGCTTGGATTTAGTGATGCGGAAGGCGAGGTTCTGCATCTTGGGCAACCATGACCAAGCCGCACTTTTCGATCCAGAAGGGTTCAATCCGGTCGCCCTGCGAGCGATTTACTGGACGCGAGACCGGTTGGATGACGTCACCGGCGGCCGCCAGTCGATGGCCAACAAACGCTGGGATTTCATCAGCGAGCTGCAAAAGCAGGTTTTGGATAATGATATTCTGTATGTCCACGGCTCGCCGCGCGATCCAACCAACGAATACGTTTTCCCAGAAACGATTTACGACGGCCCCAAAATGCGCAGCATGTTCGAACGCGTTCGCCAATATTGCTTCCAAGGCCATACGCACATGCCAGGAGTGTTCACCGAAGACTTGGAGTTTATCGAGCCGCATCAGTGCGACCATGAGTTCCAATTGGAGCGAGAAAAATTGATGGTGAACGTCGGCAGCGTGGGGCAACCCCGCGACGAAAACCCCAAAAGCTGTTACGTTATTATCGATAAAGACAAGAAGCGGTTTTACTTTCGACGGGTCGAATACGACGTCGAAAAGACCATTAAGAAGATTTACGCCATTGAAGATCTGGACAATGTGCTTGGCGACCGACTGCGTACCGGCAGATAATTGATCTGTCTGCAGCTTGCTCGCAATATGACTAGGAAGGCAGTTTTGCAAGTCGATGCGTATCGCAATCATCAGTGACATTCACGGCAACCTCCCAGCGTTGCATGCCGTGCTGGAAGATATCGCTACACGGCAATGTGACAAGGTATATTGCTTGGGAGATGTGATCGGATACGGTCCTAACCCCAACGAATGCCTGGACGAAGTACGTAAGTTAGATGCCTGCGTGCTTGGGAACCATGACTACGGCGCTCTGATTGACCCCGAAGGCTTTAGTACCGCGGCTGAACAAGCGATCTTCTGGACCCGAAACGTTATTGAGACCGTGGGCACCAAAGAACAGATTGCGCAGCGGCTAAACTACCTGCTGAAGTTGCCCCGTTTTATTCGCGAAGAACAGGCGATCTTTGTGCATGGCTCGGTCCGTAATCCGCTCAACGAGTACGTCTTTCCAGAAGACGTCCATAACCGTCGCAAGATGGAAAAGCTGTTCTCGATGATTCCCAACGTGTGCTTCCAAGGTCACACGCACGTACCCGGCGTCTTCTCCAATGAGATGGAGTTTATCTATCAAGCGGAAATTACGTCTGGCAAGAAACTCTCCGACGCAGAACGCTACATGGTGAACGTCGGCAGTGTAGGTCAACCGAGAGACGGTGACTGGCGTAGTTGCTACGTCATCTATGAAAGTCCGTTTATCTACTACCACCGCGTTGAATATGACGTGGATAGCGTCGCCAAGAAGATCGCTGAGATCCCCGAGTTAGATGACTTTCTCGGTGAGCGGTTATTGGAAGGTCGTTAAGCTCATCGAAAGAATTGCTGATATGCACACGTCGGAATATTGGATGAGGAAGGCCATTGAGTTGGCTCGTCGCGGAGAGGGCTACGTTGAACCCAATCCTATGGTCGGTTGCGTGGTCGTATCCAATAATCAAGCGATCTCCTCAGGCTACCACCAAAAATTTGGACAACCGCATGCCGAAGTCAATGCCTTGCATGACGTCGATCCCGCGCTGCTTCAAGATGCAACGATCTACATCACGCTAGAGCCCTGTTCCACTCAAGGAAAAACGCCACCCTGCGTTCAACTGCTGTTGAAGTTGCGTCCCAAGAAAGTGTGCATTGGGTGTTTGGATCCTAACCCGCAACATTCCAGCCGAGGAGTGGAATTACTGCGCGCTGGCGGGATCGAAACGGAAGTCGGCGTCTGCGAAAGCGAATGCCAAGCCTTGATTGCGCCCTTTGCCAAATGGGTTTCGAAGAAGCGTCCGTTCGTGTTAGGGAAGTGGGCGATGACGCTCGACGGAAAAATCGCAACGACCCAAGGTCATTCCAAATGGATCTCCAACGACCAATCGCTGGGAGAAGTTCACAAGATACGCGGACGGATGGATGGCATCGTCGTCGGCGTTACAACCGCTTTGATGGACGATCCTATGCTGACCGCTCGTCCTCCCGGACCGCGCGTCGCAACCCGTATCATCATGGACACCAAAGCACGGTTGCCGATCACCAGCCAAATCGCGCAATCGGCAGAACACGTCCCGACGCTCTTGGTTTGCCACCCGGATTACGAAGCGGTGGCAGCCAAACTGGTTGATTGTGGTTTGGCGGTCATCTATCTGGACACCAATGACCCTTGCGAACGGATCAAGATGCTGCTTCGCGAGCTGGCTGGTCGCAACATGACCAACGTGCTAGTGGAAGGTGGCGGCGCCTTACTAGGTTCGTTCTTTGATTGTCAAGCGATCGATGAGGTGCATGTCTTTGTAGCGCCGAAATTGATTGGCGGTTCTTCCGCTCCCTCCCCCATTGCAGGGCTTGGTTTGCCTACAATGGACCAATGCATTAGGCTGCAAGCCCCCCACCTACAACTTCTTGGAGATAACTACTATGTCCATTCCCGCCTGCTTTACGACACCCCACCTACACCACCCACTAAACCACGCTGAAAGGCAAGCTGGTTCGTTCGTCAAGCTTGTACGCAAACACGAATCACTGACAGCGGCGCTTCGCTGGCTGTGCATGCTGCTCTTGTTCCACGGCTACGTTCCAACGCCAATGCATGCGCAGGAACCAGAATCGGACTATATGGTTACAAGCGCGCCCAAAGGCTTTCAATCGCTCTTTGACGGCAGCACGCTCAACGGTTGGAAAGGCCGCCCGCAGCTCAGCCCGAGCCAAGCAGCGGACGTATCCGAGCAGGATCAAGCAACTTGGGATGAAGCGACGGAGGCACACTGGACGGTCGCCGAAGGTGCGATTGTGAACGATGGGAATGGCCCTTATCTAACGACGCAAAACGCTTTCGGCGACTTTGAACTACTGCTGCAATACAAGACGGTTCCCAAAGCCGATAGCGGCATTTACTTGCGAGGCATACCCCAAGTGCAAATTTGGGATTGGACCAATGAAGAAGTCATTGGCCTGGGGGCAGATAAAGGCAGCGGCGGACTTTGGAACAACCCGGCTGGTACGCCCGGTAAAGATCCATTGGTTCGCGCCGATAAACCGTTTGGAGAGTGGAACCAATTTCGAATCCGCATGGTCGGCGAGCGATGCTGGATCTGGCTAAATGGCCAGTTGGTGGTCGACGACGCTCGGCTAGCCAACTATTTCGAGCCAGGCAAACCGCTTCCCAGGACCGGACCAATTCAGTTGCAAACCCACGGCGGAGAAATCCAATGGCGTAACATCTATTTGAAGGAGCTGGACGGCGATCAAGCGAATGCGGTTCTACAAGCTGCCGATTTAAAGAACGCCAGCTACCTGTTCAACGGACGGCAACTGGAGGGGTGGGGCGGAGCGACTAACAGTTACGAAATGATTCTGCGTTGTCGCGATGGAATGGGCGGCACCCTGCACAGCTTGCAAGAATACGACGACTTTCAAATGTTTGTTGAGTTTCGTTTGCCGCCGGCGGGGAACAATGGCTTGGTGATTCGCTATCCACTCGATAAACCAGGTGCTGATGGGGCTTATGATTCCATGACGGAATTGCAGATACTGGATGATGGGCACGAGCAGTACAAGGGACTGGACCCACGTCAGGCTCATGGAAGCGCTTACGGCATGATCCCTGCCGAGCGAGGGTATCTGCGTCCGGTCGGCCAGTGGAACTATGAAAAGGTGACCGTGCGCGGCTCGCGAATCGAGGTCGAATTGAACGGCGTCCGCATTCTGGATGGCGATTTAGCCGACGTGACGGAGTTTTTGGCCGATCGTCCGCATCCAGGCAAAGATCGCACGCGGGGTGCCGTCGGGCTGGCCGGGCATTCAGATCCTGTCGAATTCCGAATGATTGCAATCGACCCAATTGGAAAAGCAAATGACAGCATTGGCGAGTAATGACTATTTCAAATGCTTTGAAGAATCTTAATATTTCGCCGTCGGAAAAGATTCGATTAATGATTCGGCGAGCTATCGCGTCGAGGGTCCAACTGGCGGGCATCCAACTGGAGTGTTGTGTGCTGTAATGCGAGACGGTCGCGCGCAAGCAAATAGCAATTCCTGGCGCGTTAAGCACCCCTGGGTTTCCAGGTGCGAGCAGTTGGGATTGATTAGCTTGTCTCCATTCGATCGAACATTATCAATGTGCAAGGGAGTGCATTTTGATCCAACGAATCATGGCAGGCGTGACCTGTCTGTGCGTTCTTACGTCCGTATTGTCCGGCCAGGAACTGGAATCGACCAGTCTTGAGGATCTATTGAGCAGACTCTCCAACGCGGAGATGGCAATCGATAGTTTGAAGTCAGAGAATGAATCGCTATCGGAAAAGCTAGAGACATCAGCAAAGGAAAAGTCGTCTGCAAAACCCGACGAGAAGAAAAAAGAAGAGAAGAAGAAAAAAGAATGGTATGAGAAGATTAGCCTGCGTGGCTATGCGCAGTTTCGATACAACTACCTGACGCATCAGGACCAAGATTCCGCTCCCCGTGATCATGCTGGCGATGGATCGATCAGCTCTGATCAAGAGTTCCTCATCCGTCGAGCTCGTTTGATTCTGTACGGTGATATCAGCGAGCATCTTTATATCTACTTTCAGCCGGATTTCGCGAGTACGCCCGACGGCGCCACGAACAATAATCACTTCACTCAAATTCGGGACTGGTACGGGGATGTTTATCTCGACACAACCAAGATCCATCGCTTCCGTGTGGGACAGTCGAAGGTCCCCTATGGTTGGGAGAACATGCAGTCTAGCCAAAATCGACTTTACCTCGATCGTAACGATGCCTTCAACAGTGCTACGCGAAATGAACGTGATTTAGGAGTGTTCTACTACTGGACTCCGGAGTGGGCTCAGGAAACATTTCAGTTCATCTCGGACGAGGGTTTGAAGGGGTCAGGCAACTACGGTATCTTTGGTTTTGGCGCTTACAATGGTCAAGGCGGTTCGTTGCGGGAGCTTAATGACGAGTTGCATTTGATTTCGCGGTTGACATTGCCAATCACCTTCAGCAACGGCCAGATCTTCGAAATGGGCATTCAAGGCTATACGGGCCGGTACGTGGTCAATGGTGCTGCGATTTCGCCGCTGGGTAATGGACCGGCCGTGGTGCCCTTGGGGACACGCGGTCGACCGCTGGGTGAAGAGGGATTGACCGATAAACGTCTGGGTTGGACCTTCGTATTGTTTCCGCAACCATTCGGCTTCCAAGCTGAATACACAGTCGGTGAAGGTCCGGAATTGAACGCTGCTCAAACCGCCGTCGAAAGCGGCGCGTTACATGGCGGATATGCGATGGTTAACTACCGTTACAAGACCGATTGCTATGGCGAAATCTGGCCGTTTGTACGGTGGCAGGAGTTCGACGGCGGTTACAAGAACGCGGTGAATTCGCCATCCAGCAACATCAAGGAATGGAACTTTGGTGTCGAATGGCAAATGCGGAAAGAGATGGAGCTTGTGTGCGAATATTTGATTACGGATCGAACGAATTTGCGAGCGAACTCCAGTGGAAGATCGTATGAACAATTCCGCGGCGATGTCCTTCGTTTCCAGTTTCAGGTCAACTTGTGATCATGCACTGAAGTTTAATTACGAGCCATTTCATTGCTGGTGGCAAAGTAGACTTCCATGGCCCCAGCACCCTTTGCCAAGTCATAGACTTCTATCGCATAACCCATCTCAATCGATTCCGACGGATCAACGATGACAGGCAGATCTGCTTTAGCACGAGCCAAGGCGACCAGTCGTAAGCCGATCTCTTTAACGTCAGATATTGATTGCTCGTTCACTTCATAGCGAGGTCTGGGAGAGCCTTCGACGGGAAGGATCTTGATTACAATTTCTTCGCCAGCTTCTTGTACATCTTGCAACCACTGATCGATGCCACTTGCTTGCTGCGACTGCGCTGGCGGTAGATCTGCAAGTGAAGTCGGCATTGATTTCTCGATGCGTTCGAAACTCGCGGTGGCGAGAAAGAATATCAATAGCAAGAAGACCACATCGATCATGGGCGTCATCGCCAATTCAACATCCGCGCGATCGCGATGCTTTTGCCAGCGTCTGCCCATTACCGCGCCTCTCGCTTCATGTCGTAAACGGCAAACACAACATCGGAAATATTCAGCCGGATCAATTCGCTCAACAACGGTGCAACTCGGCCATATGCCGTCGAACTGCTGCAGCGGATGCGAACTTGCAGCTTACCTCCTGCTTCGTCATTCTTGAGCTGCAGCAATCCCGATAACTCGGTTGGTTTAACATCTGCCGCACCGAATCGAACAGTCCCATCATCCAGGAAATTGACCGTGGCGGTTCTTTCCGCGGCGACGATATCTGCTGGCAAAGCATGTTCAGCGATCGGCAAATCCAACCGGACGTGGTTCTCCTGCTTGGAAAGATGGCTGCTAACCAAAAAGAAGATGATCAGCAAAAACGTCACGTCGATCATAGGCGTCATATTGATCGCCACTTGAGACCGACGTATCGAGAATGCTGGGTTGCGCATAATGCGTTACTGGAAGGGTTTATTATACGTTACGAAGCCTTATCAAAGCGTTATCGTAGATTCTTGCCAAGCGAATGAACAGGCGACTTGGAATCGATTTTCATGGGTGTAACTTCCGACGGCGATGGATAGTGTTCTAGATATAGATTGGTGAGTCGAGTGGAGTATGTCAGGACATAACGTTTCCAAATTGTTCGAACAATTTACAAGTTATCACGGCTATTCGCTTGGTTCGGCCTGGAAACTGCATTGTCTTTTCCACGATCCCAAGTATGTTGAGGACCTCTAGTGGGCGCCGTACCTTTGAAAGGTGGCTCTTTGATGCTGATCCAAGCGGGTTTTGATTTTGAGTTTGTCTTTAAAGCGCCAACCGCTTTGGCGTTGATGTTGAATTTACATCCTTCTTTAGATAACCGAGTGCGAGTGGCAGAAAACCTTCGCACGATGCCAGCAGTGCCGCTGCGGCAATATACCGACAATTACGGAAATCGATGCACGCGGGCTTTTGTCCCAGCAGGCACCGTTAAATTTACCAATCACATGGTTGTCGAGGACAGCGGTCTTCCGGATGTGCAAGGCGATGGCGCTTTGCAACACAACCCGCAAGATCTGCCCGACGAAGTGCTCGTATTCCTGTTGGCAAGTCGCTACTGCGAGGTTGACAGTGAGTTGAATAGTTTGGCTTGGTCGCTTTTCGGAAAGCTACCCGCAGGTTGGCCGTTGGTGCAAGCGATCTGCAGCTTTGTCCATAACCACTTGAGATTTGATTACATGCAAGCCAAGTCCACCCGGACCGCGCTGCAAGCGTATCGCGAAAAGACGGGCGTTTGTCGCGACTTCATGCACTTGGCGATTACCCTTTGTCGCTCCGTGAACATACCGGCTCGCTATTGCACTGGTTACTTGGGAGATATTCAAGTTCCCGCTTCTCCATCGCCTATGGACTTTAGTGCGTGGTTTGAAGTTTACTTAGGCGGGCAATGGTTTACCGTGGACGCTCGCCACAACTTTCCCCGCGTTGGAAGATTGCTGATGGCTCGCGGTCGCGATGCGGCGGATGTCGCTTTGATGACTTCCTTTGGTGAGAATCGACTCCAGTTGTTCAAAGTTTGGACTGACGAAATCGCTTCGACACGTTAATTTCGCGCTGTCCGCTTCGCATGCTCGTTTGTCTTTTGCTTGGTAGCTTCTGCGGCTATCGGCTATCGTCATGCATGATTTTCTGCCGATTCACATTTGGAATTGGCTTGGGTATGAGACATGCATAGGCATAACATTGGAAGCTCCACGATTCTTTGATCTGACGTTCTGATCGTTAGACGACCTGTGGGCAACATCTGAATCACTGGACAGAGCCATGAAACGCCACGCAATATTGCTATCACGCAACTGTTGGTTCGCTTTAGTATGTACGATTGCTTCGTCCCCACTGCTGGGACAAGCGACACCCGATCCTATTCGTCAAGAAGCGATTGGTCTCAAGGCTCTGAGTAATGAGGGGATTACGGTCTTGCAAAGCGGTCCGCTGCATGAAGCATTCGCCGAACAAGTCAGCATGGATGCGCAGCAGCAACTAGTCATCAAGGAGCAGCCGCCTGAACCAATCAATGAAATCCCGCCGGACTATCGGCCAGAAGGAGACGGCGTATTCTGGATTTCAGGTTACTGGGGGTGGGACATCAATGAACAGGATTTCGTATGGGTTAGTGGAGTTTGGCGCAGCATTCCACCCGGGCAGGCCTGGAACCCCGGCTATTGGACGCAAGTTGAAGATGGCTGGCTGTGGGTAAGTGGCTTTTGGAGCGACGAAAGCATGGAAGAAATCAGCTTCCTGCCAGCTCCTCCGCAATCATTGGAAGCAGGCCCAAGCAGCGAACAAAGCATTGAAAACCAAGTTTGGATTCCGGGTCACTGGCGGTACATAGAAAACGATTACGCTTGGCAACCAGGCTATTGGGGAGACGGCCGCGATGGCTGGGTGTGGGTTAATGCTAGGTACATCTGGACGCCCAGCGGGTATGTCTATCGCGCTGGCTATTGGGATTACGACTTGCAAGATCGTGGTGTCGTGTTTTGCCCTGTGCTGATCACTCAACCACAACTGGTGCGTCAATATCGGCCAGTCTATGTGGTCGATCTGGGGCCAGCGTTTTTTGCCAACTTATTTGTCAGCCCTCGCTATCATCATTATTACTACGGCAGCTATTATGGCTATCGTGGTAATGATATTGTGCCGTGGGTTACCTATGGCCAACAGTATCAAAATTATGACCCTCTTTTTGCCTCTTACGCGTTTCATCGATCGCGCGTCGGTACGCTTCGGCAGATTGTGCGTTTGCAGCAATACGTTGCCAACACCAATGCAATTCAGCCCAACCGCACCTTGGAGAGGCAAGCCCGTCAATTCGCGAGCTTAAATGAAGACCAACGGGTTATGTTGATGAAGTCGGCAGCCATCGATCAGTTAGCTGCTCTACCACCTGAACAGGGCATGGATCTAAATTTCTTGCCGGTTGACGAAGTGCAACGTGAACAGATCTCAAGCTCGTTGCAACGTTTGCAATCCAATGTCATTCAAAGAGTCGAATCTGAGCGACCTCGCGATGAAAACGATCGCAGCCGCGCGATAATGTCCCGAGACGGGTCCGACCAGTCAGCCGTCAGTGCCGCACGCCCCGATGCAACGCAAAGAGTGCCCGCTCGCCGAAGCGAATATGGACGCGGGATGCTTAACAACCCTCGTTCGAACGAACCTCGCTCTCGCAACCCGTCCGCTTTCAGCCAGAATGATGAACGCACCGAGGAACCTATAGCTCCAGATACAGCGGTTCCGAATCCGGACGCTCGGCCCGCCCCTGGTGGCCGCGGTAATGTGATCGCACCACCTCGACCGGACCAACCGAATCTTCAGCCGGAACGATTGACGCCGGAAGAGATTGCCAGACGAACTAAAGAACTGCGTAGTCGGCAGCCTCGTCCTGGCTACTTCGACCCCAACGGCGGTAATGCCAATCGAGCCGATGACAGTGCATTACCGACGGCTGCAGAGATGCAAACGATGCGTCAGCAGATGCAAGCGGCGCGACGTCGCGGTGATCCGCAAGCCATCGGTGCTCCAGTACCTCCCAACACGCCCGCAGATCGACCTGCAGCACGTGGGGAAGTACCAAATCTGAACCCAAATCCATTAGCTCCGCAGCCTAGAAACGCTAGTCCTCAGCGAAATGCAAACCCGCAGCGGCCCAATCAGCGAGGCAGCGACCAGCAGCCGATGAACCGCGATCGCAATGCTGCTCCGCCAGCTTCACCTGGACAGAGTTCGACGCCGTCGTCGCGCTCGCGCGTGACGGCTCCCGATGCCAAGCCTTCCACGCCAGCCGCTCCGCCAACTCCAGAACAAAAGGCTGCACCGAAGCCTCCAGCACCTGAGGCACCGAGCGCACCTGACCCTAAACCAGCAAAAGAAGATAAGTAAACTGGCAATATGGGTTGGAAAGGCGCGAGCTGCCGGGTCGACGCTCCCATCACCCTGCTAGTTTTTATCCGGACGGCATTGTGCTTCAGCAGTCTACAACCATCGGTTGCTGCTGCGTCGCGCAGTGCACCGCCCCTAAGCCCCAGATTAGATCCGACGCATCAAAAGGTACTACGGTACGATCAGGGAACTCATTTTTCAAAATCTGTATGGCTGCGTCATCACTGCGACGAAATCCAAACGTTGGAACAACCACGATGGAGTTTGCCAGATAAAAATTGCAGTAGCTTTCCGGCACTCGTTTAGTCCCGATATATCGCGGGGGAGGCGTCGGCAGCGTGACAATTTCTAACTTTCGATCCATAGCGTCGGTCAGTTGCCGCAAGCAGTGGTACTGTGCATCCAGTTTGGCATAGTTTTCATCTTCGCCGACTTCGCTGATCGCGGCAACCACGCGGCCAGGCCGCGTGAAACGCACCAGTTGATCGATGTGACTATCGGTATCGTCGCCTGCAAGCCCGCCGCCGTCGACCCATAGGATTTTGCGGACGCCCAATTGTTTGCAGAGTTCCCGCTCCACTTCTTCGCGGTTGAAATTCGGATTGCGAGTGGCCGCCATCAGGCAACTGCTGGTGGTCAGCAAAGTCCCTTCGCCATCGGTTTCCAGCCCGCCGCCTTCGCAGGTGAGCCGACTGGGACTGAGAGGACAGCCAACTATTTCTGCGATTCGTCCAGCGTTCTTTGCGTCTTCATCCCATGGCGGCCACTTCCCCCCCCACGCATTGTATTGCCAATCAACAGCCACCAACGTGTGTTGCTGTAGATCTCGGACGAAGGTCGGGCCATAGTCACGGATCCAGACATCGTTGGTGAGGGTAGGATGCACAACGACGTTGGGAAGATGGTCTAAGTGGGCGTTGGCTCGCTGTAACGTTTCATCCTGGCCCCCCAAGACGTGGACCGTTTCCACCTCCGCAATGATTTGAATCATTCGCTGAAAGGCTGGTTCAATCGGATCGAAGCGTCCAGGCCAGGTATCTTCATTATGCGGCCAAGCGATCCAGGTCGCGGCATGTTGCGTCCATTCCGCTGGCCAAAATCGATCGGTCGACACTGTGACGTCGCTCATAGATGCGTTGCTTTCGGTTCGTTGTCGATCCAGCGTTTGCAGAGGTTGGAATACTCGTCAATCCTACGGTCGCGAAAAAATGGCCAATGCGTGCGAGCGGCATTGATGAGCGACAAGTCGCAATCGACTATCACAATTTCTTCTTTGATATGGCTTGCGCGATGCATTAAGTTACCGTACGGATCATAGGCGAACGAGCCGCCCCAGAATTCTAGTTCCGATTCATGACCTACGCGATTAGCCGCACCGACAAACAAACCATTGGCGATCGAGTGTGACCGCATCATCGTTTCCCACGATGCTTGTTGGCTGGGGCCAACGGTGTCTTTGTCCGTGCGTGACCAACCGATGGCTGTTGGGTAAAGCAAAATTTCGGCACCGCGCAAAGCGAACAGCCTAGCTGCTTCGGGATACCATTGATCCCAGCACACTCCCACCCCCAGCGTCGCGAACTTCGTTTTTGCGACGGTGAAGCCGGTGTCTCCGGGAGTAAAGTAGAATTTCTCGTAATACAGCGGGTCGTCAGGAATATGCATCTTGCGATAAAAGCCTGTCATTTGGCCATCGACATCGAACACGACCGCGGTGTTGTGATAAAGCCCGTGCGCTCTGCGTTCAAACAGCGAGCCTGTGACGACGACGCCGTACTTGGCGGCCGTATCAGACATGGCCTGTGAAGTCGGCCCTGGGATCGGCTCGGCCCAATCGAATCGATCGTGGTCTTCCGACTGACAAGGGTACTGACCAGGAAACAGCTCTTGAAGACAAATGATGTTTGCACCCGCATCGGCGGCTTCTTCAACTCGCTCCAGCGCTTTACCAACATTCGTTTGGCGATCTTCGCCACAAGACATCTGGACGAGGGCAAGTTTAATGATGCTCATGGCTCTCCACTCACAGTCAACTGCAAAGACTTAACCGTAAACGATTCGCCTTCAAATGGCTAGTGTGCTGACCGCGTGAATCTTGACCTATTCGTCCACCGCGGGCCCCGCCAAATCGCCAGTCAAACTCTGACGATGTGCGTTTGCTACCAACACAAAGCGTTCGAAAACTGTCGGATCGTCAAAATCCAGCATGGCCAGGCGTTCTCGGGAAAGGTACTACGTCTCGGATATTCCCCATCGCCGTGACATATTGCACCATGCGTTCCAACCCCAATCCAAAGCCAGCATGCGGAACCGAGCCATACCGCCTTAGGTCCAAGTACCACCAATACTCGCTGGGGTTTAGGCCGCTGGAGGTCATACGATTTTCGAGCACATTGAGCCGTTCTTCGCGTTGTGAACCGCCGATAATCTCACCCACCCCTGGAACCAAGACATCCATCGCCCGTACTGTTTTTCCGTCTTCGTTCATCTTCATGTAGAACGCTTTGATATCTTTGGGATAATCCGTCAGGACCAACGGACCTTGTACATGCTTTTCGGTCAAATAGCGTTCGTGCTCCGCTTGCAAATCCAAGCCCCAGGCCACGGGGTGTTCGAACTTGTGGCCAGAGCTTTCTAGAATTGCCACTGCGTCGGTATAGGTCATTCGTTCAAACGGCTTATCGACGACTTGCTGCAAGCGCTGCGTCAATCCATTTTCATACTGCTTGTCAAAGAACTCGATATCCTCATCACATTCTTCCAAAACATCGCGGACTAAACGCTTGAGGTAGGACTCGGCTAAGATGATGTTGTCGTCCAGATCGAAGAAAGCGGCCTCTGGTTCGATCATCCAGAATTCTGCCAGATGGCGAGAGGTGTTTGAGTTCTCAGCGCGGAAGGTCGGGCCAAATGTGTAGATCTTACCCATAGCGCAGGCGTAGATCTCCCCTTCCAGTTGTCCACTGACGGTCAGATAAGTATTCCTTTGAAAGAAATCCGCCGACATATCGACGCGGCCATCTTTCTTAGGCACGTTATCTAGTGGCAGTGTGGTGACGCGAAACATTTGCCCGGCGCCTTCGCAATCGCTCGCGGTAATGATCGGTGTATGAATGTAGAAGAACCCGTTCTCTTGGAAGAACTGGTGAGTCGAAAAACTTAACCGATTGCGAACGCGCATGACTGCACCGATCGTATTTGTACGGGGCCGTAGATGCGACCACTCGCGCAGCTTATCCAACGTATGTCGTTTCTTCTGCAGTGGGTAGGTCTCGGGATCTGCATTACCAATCAAGGAGTAGTAGTCGCACTGCAACTCGACTGCTTGTCCACCCCCTTGGCTTTCCACCAGCAGACCGCGAACCTCGACCGATGCGCCGGTATGGGACAGCAGGACTTCGCTTTCGTAATTGGACAAGGCTGCGGGGGCAACGGCTTGCAGGTTGGCCAAGCACGAGCCGTCGTTGATTTCCAGAAAACTGAAGCCCCCTTTGGAATCGCGACGCGTTCGCAGCCATCCGCGAATCGTGACATGTTGGTCGATGAAGGCTCCCTGGCGAGCGGCTTGAACGGAAATATTCTTTGATTTTGTCATGAGCGCGTAAGCTGCTTGTCTGGCAATGAAAATAGGAAACGTGATCGAAACTGCTTACCAAAAGTGGCAGATTGTAGCGATCGTATCGGTTAAAGTTTTCCGCTTGTCCCGTTTTGATCGAAAAACGTCTTTGTTTTCTTAAAGATCTTCTCTACCAATGCTGGCTTTGCTAAACCTATGTCAAAACACTGACCTATATATTCTGGAAAATTGATGGTCAGCAGTTCAAGGTCAAACGGCAATTTTGTGTCTGGAGAGGAACTGTCCGGATGGCCGCTGACAAAAACAACCGAAGTGGTAGTCAAAAAACCCGAGTTTTCTAGCCTTTTGGTTCCAGAGCACCTACAATGGAGCAGCGGACTGTGGAGGAACGCCAGTTGCAACGACAATTGGAACCGTCCACGTGCGTGCGAATCAATCGCGTGAGAAACTGCAGGGAAGGCAATTACCCGTTACTAGTACCTTCGTTCGCAGAATAGATCGATGATGAAACGCCGAGTTCAGATAGCTTTAACATCTGTCGCTTGTCTTTCCATGATGGCGCCCCCTCATGGAGTGTGGGCTGACTGCTGCACGCCAGCGCCTGCTTGCGATGTGCAAACCATTTACACTCAAAAACCGGTGACTCGGTACCGAGTGGAATATCAAGAAGTCACCGAGATGCGCGAACGTGTCTCGTATAAACCTGTCGTCGAAGAAGTGGTCGAAACACGGCGACACACCGTTTCCAAACCTGTCAAGGAAACGTCCACTTACCAGCAGGAATACACGATTCGTGAGCCTGTCTACACGACTGAACTGGTAGATGATTCGTACACAACGTGGGAAACGGTTACGGAAACTTCGCAACGTGTCGAGAACTACACGACTTACAAACCTGTAACCGAAACCCAGTATCGCACCGAACGTTACATGGTGCAAAAGCCGGTTACGGAGACTTCGTATAAGACGGAGGATTACGTTGTCCAGCGTCCCGTCACCGAGACCGCTTACCAAACCGAAAATTATCTGGTGCAACGTCCCGTCGTTGAGACGTCATACCAAACGCAGCAATACGCCGTCCAACGTCCGGTTGTGGAAACATCGTATGTTACCCAGAACTACATGGTCCAGCAACCTGTCACGCAGACCTCCTATCAAGCACAGAATTACATCGCATATCAGCCTGTCACGACCAATCAAACGGCAGTGGTGAATAACGGCCAGTATGTTGCTCAAAACGTGGTCCAACCTGGTGATACCACTTACAAGTTGCGTTTGATGCGCGGTGGCTTGAACTACAACCAAACCAGTGGCCAGACAGCGTATCGTCCAGGTGGCTTGGGCTGGGTGCCTTATCAATCAGCGCCTTCGGTGACGACCCAAGTTCAGTATCAACCGAATTATCAACTGGTAACCGTGCCGCAAACGACCTTGGTCCCGCAAGTGGTCCAGCAGCAGGTTCCTGTCACGACGACAACCATGCAATCTCAAGTTGTCCAGCAGCAGATGCCGGTACAAACCACGCGGATGCAGACCGAGTACGTGCAGCAACAAGTCCCTGTGCAAACAACTCGCATGGAAAGCCAAGTAGTCCAGCAGCAAAAGCCCGTCACTACGACGCGCATGGAGCAGCAGGTCATGCAGCGGCAAATTCCGGTGCAGACGACGCGTTATGAAAATCAAGTGGTCGAGCAGCAGGTTCCCGTTCAGATCCAACGCATGGAAGCTGTACAAGAGCAGCGTACGGTTCCTGTAACGGTCCAAAAGCAAGTCCCTCGCAAAGTCGAACGAACCAAGTCCGTTCAACGTGTGACCTACGTCGACAAAAAATATGTGCGTGAAGTCCCTGTAGAAAAGACTGTTTACAAGCAGGAAGTAGTCGAAACGCCAGTTACCGTCCGCAAGGTTCGCTACGAAAAAGTTGTTGAATTGGTTCCTGTGCGTGTGCGTCGTGCGGTTCCTGTCGCTTATGAAGTGATGGTGAACGTGCCAACGCAAGTGATCACATCTTCGCGTTTGGATTACTTTGATCCTTATGCAGCGTCGATTGCTGTTGGCGGATCTCGATTTTCCCCAGTTGCCGATCCTGCTGCCGATGCAACTCCGCGAACGGCAAGTCGCGTCGACTATGATAATGCGAGTACTCCTGCTCGACCGGAGATCACTGGCGTACGAACGCAACCTACCGTAGACCAAGAAGAGTCGCTACCATCGGGCGGACAAGCCCGCGATACCAATGGCGAAACCGCCGGTGAACTCGATTTTGATTTTGGTACTCCCTAGGGAACTTCTCTGATGGCCCACACTAGTAGGCACACAATTCCAGTGTGCCTACTGCCGTTTCTGCCCTGGGCTCTAAACGAGGCGCCTTGCTATCTCGCGCAGCTTCACTAAGCTTTACGGTTTCGAGTGTTCCTTCCACTTTGAGCGGACGCGGTTAGCTGCGGTGAGCAAAAAGAAATCCAATCCAACTCAGAGTTCGCCTGCGAAGCCGGCCAAGAAAAAAGAGCCTGCTCAGCCTGCGAAATCAATTGCAGACAATCGCAAAGCGAGGCACGAGTACCAAATTCTTGAGTCGGTGGAATGCGGATTGGTGCTGCGCGGAACCGAAGTCAAATCGTTGCGAACCGGTAAATGTTCGCTAGACGAAGCGTATGGACGTGTTCGCGATGGCGAATTGTGGCTGGTGGGCTGTGATATCCCCGAGTACAAGCAAGCCGTGTACTGGAATCATGAACCTAAGCGTCCGAGAAAACTGCTTTTGCATCGACGGGAATTGAACCGCTTCGTCGGAAAAACGAAAGAGAAGGGGCTAACGCTCGTTCCGCTCAAACTTTATTTCAATGAACGCGGTTTGGCGAAGTGCTCGTTAGGACTTTGCAAAGGTTTGCAATTGCACGACAAACGGCAAGTGCTGAAAAAGAACGAAGCGCGACGTGAAATTGAACGCGCTGTGCGACGACGAGTGCCGTAAGATAACTCTGGTGATTGGAAGTCACATGCTGCTGGTTGAAAATTTGATCAAGAACTACCGCGATCCTGATGGCGGTACCGTGCCCATTTTAAAAGTCGATCGCTTTTCATTGGATGCTGGGCAGCAAATGGTTTTGCGAGGTGCCAGTGGCTGCGGAAAGACCACTTTCCTCAACATTCTCGCAGGTATCTTGGCGCCCGATAGTGGCCAAGTTGTCTTCGATAACGTGAACATCTGCAAATTGAGCGAAGGGGGCCGCGACCGCTATCGCGCGGCCAAGATCGGCTACGTTTTCCAAACATTCAATTTGCTAGATGGATTTACCGCGTTAGAAAATGTTCGGCTGGGTATGTCGTTTGGCAAACGAAAACACGACCTTACTCGTGCCACCAGTCTACTGGAACGCGTTGGGCTGAGTGATCGCATGCAGCATCGCCCCAAACAGCTTTCTGTGGGCCAGCAACAACGAGTCTCAGTCGCTCGAGCTCTTGCCAACAAGCCTCGGTTGTTGTTAGCAGACGAACCGACTGCGAACGTCGACCCAGCAAACCAACAAATCATCATCGACTTGATGCGCAGCGTTTGCCAGGAAGAAAACGTTGCCCTGCTCATGGTCACACACTCGCAAGAGGTATCAACTCAGTTCCCGACCGTGATTCACTTTGAAGAGCTCAATCAAGTCATGGGGCAAACAGCAGGAAGCATTGCATAATGAACTTAATTCAAATCGCCTGTCGCAATCTTCAACACCGTAGCTTGGCTAGTATTCTGACAATCCTTTCGATGGCCTTAGGCGTTGGGTTGTGCGTAATCGTTTTAGGTATCTCTGGAATCATTAACAGTTCTTTGGAACGCAACAGCAACGTTGGCTATAATTTGATCGTTGGTTCCAAAGGCAGTGGCACGCAACTGGTTTTTAACACCGTCTTTTACTTGAGCCAACCGATCGAGAATCTGAAGTACGATTACTTCATGGACTTTCTGACCAAGGAACAACGTGTCGCTCTGAAGCAACGCGTCGAAGGGAAAGAGCCTACGGATGAGTCGAATGGACGGTATGCGTTTCTGCTAGGCGGAGGCTTTGCTATTCCCGTTTGCTTAGGAGACTTTATCGACGAATTTCGATTGGTCGCAACGACTCCGGAATTCTTTGAGAAGCTACGATATGGCGACGCGGCGGATCAAGAATACAAGTTTTCTGCTGGCCGAAACTTCTTGGAACAATCGCCCGAGCACGGCTTTTTTGAAGCGGTTGTGGGTAGCCAAGTCGCTCAAAAACTAAATTTGAAAGTTGGCGATAAGATCTATGCCTCGCACGGCCCGGATGGCTTCTCTCATGATGAAGATCCTTTCGAAGTCGTCGGCATTTTGGAAGCGACCGGAACACCGAATGATCGAGCGGCGTTCGCCAATATTGAAGGCTTCTTCCTGCTGGAAGGACACGTTGCACCCGACCGCGACGAAAGCGGTATGGAACTGGCTACCAAACCAGACGAAGCAACTCAAAAGGCAATGACCACCAAATCAACTCGGTTACCCATCGAGCGACGTGAGGTCACGGCTATTCTTGTCAAACATGGTCCTATGGGAGTCGGGCTTGCAAGATCTATTAACAAGACCAAGTTTGCTCAGGCTGTATCGCCCATCTCTGAAATCACGCAGTTGTTAGAATTCTTTGTTAAACCGATTCAGTTGACTTTACTGATGTTGACGTTGCTAGTTTGCTTGGTCAGCGCGGTCAGTATTTTGGTTAGCATTTATAACAGTATGAACGAGCGAACTCGCGATATTGCTATCATGCGCGCGTTGGGAGCTTCGCGAGACCAGGTCATGCTGATCATTTTTTGTGAGTCGCTGTTGATCACGGCCATTGGAGCCATGCTTGGTTTCTTCGGTGGCAAGTTGCTTGCCTTTGCCTTAAGCCCCTTGGTGGAAGCACGCCTTGGGATCAGAATCCCATTCATGTCAATGAGCATGCCGTGGGAACCAGTGGTGATCGGGATTTTGATTTTGGTGGGAACCTTTGCAGGACTCATACCCGCAATCATCGCCTACAGAACTAACGTCGCAAAGAACTTGTAGTGCGAGTAAGGTCGTAACAGGCACACCAGATTGAATTGATGCCCGCACAATGGCAGACCGGCAAGTAGAAAGGTTGCGGCGTACGCGGGTCGCTCCAATGCTATTGTTAGCAAAGCAACTCAAAAGACAATTAAGTGCATCGTAGAACTCCAACGCAGGTTCGTGCTACTTTGCAAATTCTGCTGCGAACGCTTGGCTGCTCAGTGGCTGACCGGTTGCCTGTTTGACCATCTCTGGCCAAGCAAGTGTTCGGCCCAGCGAAAAAACATGGTCTTTCAAATAGGCGCCTACTCGCGGATCGTCCCAGTAGATAACCCCGTTTGGCTCGGCCGACTGATAGAGGTCCTTCGCGATGGCAGCGTGCAATTGGCAAGCGAACAATTCGCCCATCAAATAGTTGTGATAGTATACCGGTGCTGATACGACGTGTATCTTACTGGCGTAATCTGGAGCACTACGGTCCGGCGGTTGACGCAGCATTTGGTACTTGCTGACCAAATCCCACCATAATTGATTTAAGTCCTGATCCGGATTCTCATACATTGCCTTTTCAAATCGAAACATGACTTGGCACCATCGTGAAAAGATCAGCAGCTTGTTGCGACGCGTTGCAGCAGCCACTTGATCAAATTTGACTGGGGCATCGACCGCAATGCCCATAGCTGCTAACCAGCGACTACTGCCAGCGAATCTTTCGAACATCATCGCCATGCCTTCGGTCGCTAAGATGTGGGCATCTGTTCGAACGAGATACGGCAAGTCGGCTGGAATGTTCTTGCTGCTGTACACGGCATGGCCCAACTCATGCAGCATGGTCGACATCCAATATTCGTTGGGCACAATGTTCGCCAGCACGCGAACGTCTCCTTTGCGGTCGATGTCAGTACAAAAGGCATGTGGGCTCTTACCGCTTTTTTCGTACAGATCGCTGCGAGCCAGTACGTCATCGATCGGCAAATCAATTCCTTGATAGAACTTGCGACATACTTTCTGAATGTCCGCTGTCGCGAAAGGCGCGTCCAAATCCACTTCGTAAATCGAAGGGGGTTCTTAGAAGAAAGGATCGTGATAATGCCAAGGAAATAGCTCACTGACCGCTACGCCATACCGCTGCGACAATTCAAGGTCGATTTCTGATTTCACAGCCTTAAACGGCTCGGCAGTTAGCTGATCCAATTCATCGAACAACGCAAGAATCTGATCAGGTGATTGTTCATTCAAGTGCAACATCATCGCCTGGTAGTTGGCAAAGCCCAGCTTCATGGCCGCAGAGTTTCGCAGACGAACCAAATCGCGCAGAGAGTCGGCAATCACGCTGCCGACTGCCTTGCTGGCCAGCCAGACTCGACGACGATAGTCGCTGTCGCGACTCTCCAACAAGATTGTCCTCACTTCACTATCGGTCATCTGTTTCGAATCAACCGAAGCACGATAGATATTGAACGCTTTCTCAATAGAGTTCGCTTTTGCAACCATTTGTGCTAGCAACTCTTGGTCAACTTGTTTCTCCAAATGCAGCAAGTACAGCAAATGCACTTGTCGTTTCAGAATCGCGTCGTACCAACGTTGGTCTTGATTTAAAGTTTTGAGCGTGGCAAAGCGATCAGAATTTGCTAGAGCTTGATCATAAGCATTTTGAGCTTTCTCCTTTGCCGCAAATGCTTCATCGGTGCCTGTGGTATTCGCTTCCCACCAAGCCAAGTTGACAGCATGTTCTAACGGTAAAACCGTTTGTTCGTACTCAGTAATCACGGCGGTCGCCAACGCCTTGAGTTCGCTGGTCGATTGGTTTGCGATCGTTGATTCATTCTGAGCGGGAGCAGGTGACGGCATGCTGGCCATGATTACCGTGATCAAAAGCAGGCGAAGGGACATTGGTTTCTCGCTTGTTAGATGTAAAAGATAAGCGGTCAGAACCGGCCCGCCATTCTTGCAGGCGGACCGGAGGAAGCATGCGCGATGGTAACCGGTTCTCTAGACAGTTGCCGGTTTGACTTTTTCGTTCGTAGCAATCGACTTGTAGATCGCTTCGATGGCCAGCAAGTCCTTCAAGCCTTCTTCGCCTGGAACTCGGTTCGGTTCATCCAGCAGGATGGTCTTGGCGAATGCATCCATCTCCACTGCGAACTGGTCTACTGCGGGCGCTTCAATCGCTCCGCGGTTCGTTCGTCCTTGCACGCCCGTGTAATTGTAAGCAGGATCTAAGCCAAACTCACCGCGATCTGCATAGGCGCGGAAGCGGTTGATCCCATTAAAGGCATACGTCGTGTTGCAATTTGCTAGGACGCCGGATGGAAATTTCATCGACCAAGCGATCGTCTCGTCAACTTCGGCAAACTTCACAGGATCTGTTTTCGTTTCTTGAGCGGAGATTTCGACTGGCTCTTCTGCTGTTAGCATCCGACAAGTTTGCAAAGCGTAGATGCCAACGTCCATCAACGCACCACCACCCGCAAGGTCTTTGCGCAAACGCCATTGTTTGGGATCGCCTGCTTTAAATCCAAAGCCAGCATCGATAAACTTCAGTTCGCCGAATGATTTCTTGTGAGCGTACTCTTTGCATGCCAGATGATGCGGCTCAAACTGGCATCGATACCCAATCCCTAGATGGCGATTGGCATCTTTGCAAGCAGCGATCATTTCGCGGCATTCTTGCGATGAATTGGCCATTGGTTTTTCGCAGAAAACGTGTTTACCCGCCTTGGCCGCGCGAATGACGAACTCTGGATGCATGCTGTTGGGCAGCACAATGTAAATCACATCCACCGTGTCATCGTTGGCGATTTTGTCGAAGGATTCATAGTTGTAGATGTGGTCCTGGCCGATTCCATATTTGTCCGACCAAATTTTTTCTTTCTCAGGGGTCCCCGTGACGACGGCCGTTAACTTACAATGCTGACTGTTTAACAGACCAGGCGCAATCTGATTTGTGCTCAGACTGCCCAGCCCCACCAACGCCCAGCCCAGTTTTTTGTCTTCAGCACCGAAGGTTCGGCTGCTGAAATAACCACCTGCGGCCACACCCGCCGCGATGCCCGCTGACAATGTTTTTACGAACTGACGTCGATCCGATGATTGTGACATGTTGATTACCTCGATAATCGTGAAGATGTAGTAGATAAGACCTGCGGTCATTGTACAACAAACCCTTCCTACTGAGATATGGTGCTCCCATGCAGAAAATTATTTACCGCTCGCTGCTAGTTTTTTCCCTGGCCACTATTGGTTCGCTTCGCGGCACTTCCACCACGGTCGCTCAGGTTCCGGAAGCAAACTACGACGAATCCAAGGTCAAAATTGAAAACTTGCCCGACGTCATGAAAGGGGCTGACGGCCAATCGCTCAGTCGTCCTGACCAATGGCCTGCTCACCGCGAGTACTTGGTCCAGCAGCTTGGCGAATTCGTCTACGGCTTCGCTCCCAACGAACCAGCGGAACTGAAATCGGAAGTGGTTAGCCAAGGGCAACTAAAAGATTCCAAGATCCGCTTCCGCGAAATTGATTTGACTGTCAGTCGCAACGCTCGCTCGCATTCGATGGGGCTGGTGTTGTTCTTGCCGCCTGAAGGCCAAGCCATCCGAGGTTGCTTCTTGATGCCGAACTTCCAAGGTAATCATGCTCTGACCAACGACGCGCAAATTCGTATCACCAAATCTTGGGTCCGCAATAACAAAGAATCTGGGGTGACGGAGAATCAATCTACCGAGGCTAGCCGTGGAGCTGCAGCGAGACGCGCTCCCATTGATCTAATCACCAGTCGCGGGTACGTGCTGGCGTCGATTTACTATGGCGATATCGACCCCGATTTCGATGACAATTTCGAGAACGGAGTCCACGCTTTATATCCTGACCACCGCTGCAGTGCCGAGCATCCTAATCGATGGGGAAGCATCGCCGGTTGGGCCTGGGGCTTGTCTCGCTGCATGGACTACATCGAACAAGTTCAGGAAGTCCCTGCGGATAAGGTCGCAATTATCGGGCATTCACGGTTAGGCAAGACCGCGCTGTGGGCCGGTGCGACCGACACGCGTTTTGCAGCCGTCTTCTCCAACAATTCTGGCTGCGGGGGGGCAGCTCTCTCGCGTCGCGAGTTCGGGGAAACCGTGTGGCGCATCAATACCGCTTTCCCACATTGGTTCAACGACAACTTTCCAAAGTACAACGCAGATCCGGCTCAGTTGCCAGTCGACCAACATATGTTGATCGCAGCGATTGCACCGCGACCAGTCTATGTTGCAAGCGCCACCAATGATCGTTGGGCCGATCCCACCGGCGAGTACCTGTCGGCATTCTTGGCCAACGGCGTCTATGAAATGGTTGGCAAAAAGGGATTGCCGTCGGCCACGCCCCCTGCACCAGGGCAATCGGTCGGGGACTCCATCGGCTATCATCTTCGCGAAGGCGATCATGACCTGCTAGCGGAGGACTGGTCGCATTATATGGATTTCACCGATCGGCATTGGAAGTAACCTAGCCTATGTGTCCCGCCGTGCAAGCTTGAGGCTTGCGTGGCAGCTTCCTGTGCAATTTTCAATGCATGTTGCCAGGACCATTACGTTGCCAGAACGCTGCGAATCAAACTACGCGGTACACCAATCGGTTGCACGACGACTTGGCCAAGATAACATTGAGCCGCATCTGCTTGGAAACCAATTTTGGAGGCTGCGAACGTTAACGTCGCCTCCGCTCGGAAACAAGCGGAGTCAGTATCGCCTGTGTCTGCATCCATTCCAGTGGGAATATCGAGCGCAATTCGAAAGGCGGCGCTGGACGCAACCGACGCTAGCACCGCTCGCATATTGGAGCGCAGCGGCAGACTCGCTCCGGTCCCCAACAATGCATCAATCAACGTGTCCTGGGCTGTAAGTGGATTAATTAAGCTCAACAATGTCGAGCCGTTCGGATTCTCGATAACTTGGATCGCTGGAATCGTATCGACTATGCGCAAGTTATGAAGCGCATCTCCGCGGATCTTGGCTCGGTCGGCGATCAAGACAATCGTCACCTGAAAACCAGCATACTCTAAATGGCGAGCGACCACGAAGCCATCGCCTCCATTGTTGCCGGGACCGCATAATAGAACGACTCGGCCGGGCTTGCGATGAGCACAAATCCAAGCTGCCGCATTCGCTCCCGCATTTTCCATCAGTTGCAACGAATGTATGGAGTGTTGCGAGACGGCTAATTGATCGATCAATTGCAACTGGCGTCGATTGGCGAATTCACTCATACGGATTTTGCAGTGGGATTGAGGAGAGAGTCAACTAAAATTAGGATGCTGTTACGATACATATCAAAGCCGGGATCAAGTCTGCTCCCATCATCGCGTTGATTATTTTAATCGATCTGTTCGAATGATTCGCTGCCAAACGATAGTAAAGAACCAATGCGAATTCCACCAAAATCACGCTTAAACGTGCACCCCTTGGCCGAAAAGCGGAAGTACTTTGGAGCCTACATTGGTACCGATCCTTGGCATTGCCTGCGCTGGAGACAAGCTTGTGAATCTATGTGCGATTTACACTGGCAGTTGAATGTGATGGACGATATCTCGCATGATATTGCCCACGCTAATCGTGAATTACTGACGGCAATCCTGCTGCGTTCCGAGCAGAGTGCTTTGACACCATGTCTACCAACGAATCCAGCGCTGGACGTGCTGGTTACCAAACAAACTCAGGCGAGCGGTACGTCCGCTCGTGGTCAAGGTTGGAACCGAATTTCCTTCGCGGTGATTGATCTACCAGGATGCGACTTGGACCAAGAGGTGTTTAGCCGCTTGGGAAAACTGCTGCAACGACTGACCGACGAAGGCGCCCAATTCGCGGCCGCCGGTTCGCTCACAACACGTCCGGTCATCATGGTAAGTTTGCGGGAAGTATTGCTGAGTGTGCAACCTTGGCTGATGACCTTGGGAGTAGACCTCGTGATGAACCGAGACGGCGACGTAAGCAACGTGGTCGCCCGAATAGTCGAGTGACCTCCAGTATCATGTAGCGGCCGTCGCTTAGCGCGAAAACTACCGACGTTCAGATGGCTTGTCGACTACCGTCCCAGAACTGGGCGGTCAACTTCATTAGCATTTGTCCGCTGCCGCAAGTGCTTCTTCCAAAGTTGAATAAGCCATAAATGGAGCGTTTGCATTATTAGGATTTGGAATCAATCGGCAGAGTGTGAAAACTTCTCGTACATTTTCCTGAAGTTCGCAGAGCGCAATCTGAGAGACACTCGATTCGCGTCGAACTGCGAGGAATGCCAGGAATCCAATCGACGCTATGAACTCAACAAGTCCCAAATCAATAACTACGTTTGACGGTTGATGCTCGGCGATTGCATCAAGCAAACTCTTTTTGATCTCTTGGACTTGTTCCAGTTCTCTCAGCTTCGGCACGTTGAGCTTGGCTATTAATACTCTTCCTTGACTCTCGATTGTTAGTTGCGTTGACGACGGCGCGTTCATGCGATTCAGCTTTCCATTTACAAAAGTAAGTGTTACGGGAAAATTGCAACGTGCTCTAGCAATCTAACCATCTGTGAGAATGAGTGAGATTCGCATCCGGGATCTGAACGGACATCATCGGGGGGGGAGAAATCAACGTTCAACAGGCATTTTGCGATAGGTATCGAACCGGCACGCGACCCACGCTTTAAAGTACGTCGAGGCATCAGTATATAGTGAACATGTTGGGTTTTGAAGTCTAAAGCTCTCCACATCAGGGCAAGTCAGATACTTACATTGCGCATTAGCAGAAACGCGATAGCATCGGTTCTTTAGCAGACACGCGATAGCGTCGGTTCTCTCGGAAACCGTGAGCTATTGCTCAACGGCAAATTTGCCTAAATTCAAAAAATGATTTGCCCTGGGCATTCACGTTGTGTGGTAGCTATGCCAATCGACGCATTATATACTCCAAGATCCGAAGTCGGCATTCTCTCAAATAAACCATTCACCGCTGGAGTCCACTGTGAAAGATAGAAACACAAAAAAAGTCGTCGCTCGCTTGTTTCGAGAGGCTAGGAGAACGTTGTTTTGTGTGTCGTTATCGTCAGCGTGCTTTCTCTCGCTGCTAACGCCAGCGATATCTCAGGAAGCGGCCAGTCAAAACGTCGCAAATGAGAGCGGTACCAGGGACGCCATGACGCCAATTGAAATCCCTGCTCAGCCTGACGCCATTGAGTTGGGGACAGGGCCACTGCCCGACGCCGAAACGCCCGAGTCGTGGCACAGTCAGTACGGAAGTAAGTTTGCGCGCAACGTTACAGTGGCTACGTTGACGCCATTTCTACCTGATCCTTCGAATGCGACTGGCGCGGCTGTGATTGTTGCACCAGGGGGAGGTTTCAGAACGTTGTCAATGGAGAATGAGGGTTGGCAGGTCGCCGAGGCGCTCGCCGCCAAAGGCGTGGCGGCTTTTGTGCTCAAGTATCGACTTAATCAGACCGCGGCCGATCTCAAGGAGTTCGCTAATCCGACTACACCCCGGACCGGGAGTGGTCCGCGTTCGGCGCGGGCTACACCCGCCGAGATGACCGCTCGTATCGCACCGCAAGTCGCCGACGCAAACGCCGCGTTCGCTCTGATCCGTAAGAATGCCGAGAAATGGCACGTGGATCCTGACCGCATCGGTATGATTGGCTTTTCCGCTGGCGCAATGCTCACCATGACTACAACGTTAAGCGGCGGGGAAGCAAAACCCGCGTTCATCGCCAGCATCTATGGCGGCCTGAATGCGGTCGAAGTTCCCGCCGACGCGCCACCCCTCTTCGCAGCCATCGCAGCCGATGACCCGCTTTTTCCAGTTGGCTTCGGTCTGATCGAGAACTGGCGTAAAGCAAATCGCCCTGTTGAATTGCATTACTACGAACAAGGTGGTCACGGCTTCGGCATGTACCAGAAAACCACCACCAGTACAGGCTGGTTCGATGCCTATGTACGTTGGCTCGGAATGCATGGTTATCTGAAGCCCGCGACCTAGCCGCAAAGTGTCTGCCATCGATTGGGCTCGAGCAACGTCTGTCAAAACCAGAACACGCTTCTGCACCGAAGCGAACTCGCAATAGGATTGGTGCGCTAAGAGCGATTGACCATTCTCCTGCCCCCATTCTATTGCCCAGTCTTTTCCATGGGATTGGTGCGCTGAGGCAATCCTAACTGCGCGCATGTCCGATTGGGGCTTGTCCCTGTCGGACACCGCTTGGGAGTTCTAGACAGCGTGCCCAATGGAATCTTCTGCTATAGCCAGGCGGGGACCCTCGCGAACTTAGCACACCAATCCTGTTGCGACGCGTTGGGGCAAGCCCAACGGTCGCGCAGAACAACCGTCTCACCAACAAAAAACGCGACTGATTCGTCAGTCGCGTTTCATCGAATATCCCGGTGAGCTACCAAACACGTTTAGTAGCGATCTCGACCGCGATCTCCACGATCGCCGCGGTCTCCACGATCACCACGGTGGCCTCCTCCGCCGCCGCCGCCTCCACCTCGGTACTCACCACCGCCGCCACCGCCTCGGTATTCACCACCGCCGCCACCGCCTCGGTATTCACCACCGCCGCCGCCGCCGCCGCCGCGGAATTCGCGACGAGGTGGCTGGTCCGTTCTCGGACGCGCTTCGTTGATTGAAACTCTTCGACCAGCAATTTCTTGTTGGTTCAATGCCGTGATTGCCGATTGTGCTTCGTCACTATTTGCCATCTCGACAAATGCGAACCCTCGAGAACGACCAGTGTCGCGGTCCATAATAATACTGACCTTGGAAACTGATCCATATTGCTCAAATGCTGAGCGAATTTCGTCTTCCGTCGCGCGGTACGAAAGATTTCCGACGTATATATTCGTCACCGAACCAAACCTTAATACAAAACCTGCTTGCAATGATCAAGCAGCACTCACATTTGGAGACGCATCTGTCGAAACCCGCTCTGTTTCCGGAAGGCAACGCCGAGGAAGGTCAGAAAAAAGCTCCATAGATAGCGTCTCCGGAAACCGGCACCAGAGCGTCAACCACGATCCCCAGCATCCTGTGCAAATCGCACCGGAATGCCATCAGCGGCTGGCCGCTTGTCGCCACACACCGCCGAATTATCAACAACCCCGATTCCAAAGTCAACATTGTTCGTAATTATTTCGACGCTCAAATACTAGACCTGCACAGCCCCTATCAGTGGACCAACCACGAAGTACGTCCCACACCAACGCTAACTTGAAAATGCATTCGCTATGTGTTTTGCCGCAGCTTCGATGAGCTGTTACAATAGACGCAGCAGTAATTGGTAAGGCTTTCTGCTTTCGCCCCCCTCCTACACATCCCTCCCCACCAACCTAAGGCTTCGCTAAACAATAAGTGTCCGGATTAGGGTTGATTCCGATGATTAAAATTTGCGATGATTTCGGGTATGCCGGATGCACAAGTCATAACATGGATCGCACAGAAGTATACCGCAATTGAAGCGGATTTGGATGAACGCGCCCGTCGTCGATGGGCAGCCGCAGAAGCGCGATCCTTGGGTTGGGGAGGAATCTCTGCTGTTGCTGCGGCAACGGGGGTTTCGGAACGCACTATTCGTCGCGGCATTCTCGAACTCGATGATCCCAACGCAGCATCCTCCAACAGACAAAGACAACCGGGGGCCGGTCGTAAATCTCGGGAGGTTGAACAGCCGAAACTTAAAAAGGCTTTGGATCGACTCGTTTCATCCGGCACTCGCGGCGATCCGATGTCCCCTCTTCGGTGGACATGCAAAAGCACCAAGTCCCTTGCCGTTGAATTGCAGCGGCAAGGATTTCAGGTCAGCAGTGTGAAGGTAGGCCAACTGCTCAAGGCGGCTGGCTACAGCCTTCAGGCGAATCGTAAGACCATCGAAGGCAATCAACACCCAGATCGAAATGCGCAGTTTGAATTCATCTCAAAGCGAATAGTCCTACTTCAGAAGAAGCATCAGCCAACCATTTCGGTTGACACGAAAAAGAAAGAAGTCTTGGGAAACCTGAAAAACGCAGGGAAAACGTACCGACGCCGAAAAGATCCGATCAAAGTCGAGACGCACGACTTTCCCGATAAGGAATTGGGCAAGGCAGTCCCGTATGGCGTGTATGATATTGGGCGAAATGAAGCAGGCGTGACGATTGGTATTAGCAGCGATACAGCCGAGTTTGCCGTATCGGCAATCAGTAGATGGTGGAAACGGCTGGGTTCCAAAAGCTACCCGAAAGCCATGCGGGTACTAATCACAGCCGATAGTGGCGGGAGTAATAGCCCGCGCACACGACTTTGGCGAACCGAGTTACAAAAATTGGCCAATGCTACTGGGCTGATCATCGAAGTTTGCCACTATCCTCCCGGCACAAGCAAGTGGAACAAAATTGAACACAAACTGTTTTGCCACATAACCCGCAATTGGCAGGGAGTTCCTCTTGAAACTCTAGAGGTTGTTGTAAGCCTCATTGGCAACACACGTACGACCACCGGCCTAGAGGTGCATGCATGGATAGATGGAAAGACCTACGAGAAAGCTCGAAAGGTTACCGACGAGGAGCTCGCAGAAGTTATAATTCATCGGAATAAATTCCATGGAGAATGGAATTACGAAATACACCCGGCAAAATAAATAATTACGGACAGTAATTGTTTAGCAAGGCCTAAGCAACGTATGCTTTCATAAACAAAGCAATCGTTACTTCATCCGCGTATTGAAAAAGCTATGCTTCGTATCGCAATAATCTATGCCACCAGCCTGTTGTTTTTGCGTGCCGCTGTTGCCGATACGATCGACTTCAATCGAGACATCCGACCCATATTGTCCAGCCAGTGCTTTGCATGCCACGGACCTGACGATCAGTCGCGTCAGGCGGACTTGCGACTCGATACGTTTGAGGGGGCTACCGCTGATCTTGGTGGGCACGTCGCTATTGCGCCGAAAGGTGTAGACGCTAGCGAGCTATTGGCCCGCGTCGCTAGCACGGATGACGACACTCGCATGCCTCCACCAGGCAAAGGTAAGCCGTTGTCGCCAGATCAAGTAACACTTTTGAAACGATGGATTGACGAAGGAGCCAACTACGCGGTGCATTGGTCGTACCGCCCTATCCAACGGCCGGAACTTCCAGAAGTAATCAACATCACATGGCCAACAACTCATTTCGATCGATTCATTCTCGCAAGACTTGAGTCAGAGAGCTTGCTGCCCATGCCGATGACCGACCGCCGCTCATTGGCGCGTCGAACTGCTTTGGCTCTCACAGGCCTACCTCCCACATCGGCCGAACTTGAAGCGTTAGAACACAGCGATGCACCGGACGCGTTTGAAACATTCGTCGATGTGCAATTGAGTAAGCCTGCCTTCGGGGAACGATGGGCTCGCGACTGGTTGGACTTGGCCCGTTACGCGGACTCGGCCGGCTATGCCGACGACCCTGCTCGAACCATTTGGGCGTACCGCGATTATGTCATCAACGCATTCAACGCCAACATGCCGTTCGACCAATTCACGATCGAACAGATCGCAGGTGATTTATTGGAATCCCCTACCGAACAGCAATTGATTGCGACCGCGTTCCACCGCAATACAATGACGAATAATGAAGGCGGCACCAATGACGAACAGTTTCGTAACGAAGCTATTGTGGATCGTGTAAATACAACGCTGGCCGTTTGGATGGGAACTACCATCGCGTGTGCTCAGTGCCACACACATAAGTATGACCCTATTTCGCAGTCTGAATACTTTGCGCTGTTTGACTTCTTCAACCAGACTGCCGACCATGATCGAACCGACGAGGCGCCTGTCCATGAAGTGTGGAAGTCAGCGGAAGATCGCGCAGCTCGAGACCAGCAGCAAGCGTTAGTCCAGCAACTGGAAGCTGAACTCAAAGAGTTAAAGCGCAAGGTTTCCCAGCCGATCGGCTCTCAAGGGCTCGAGTCAAGCTCCGATCAAACAGCAACTCCAAATCTGGAGGTACCGACCGAGGTCCAGCAACTGGAGACCAAATTGTCAGAAGCTAAGAAGCACCTCGAACGGCTCAAACCCGTGACAACAGTGCCCATCATGCAAGACCTGCCCGCGGAAAAGCGACGTGAGACATTCGTCCAAATCCGCGGTAACTATCAAAGCTTGGGTGAAAAGGTAACCGCGAATGTGCCAGAGTGCTTTCCCAGCCTGGCACCAGATGCGCCCAGGAATCGATTGTCGCTTGCCCAGTGGTTGGTGTCGGAAAACAATCCACTGACGGCGCGGGTGATCGTCAATCACTATTGGGAACAAATCTTTGGAACAGGACTGGTCGAGACCAGCGAAGAGTTCGGTTCGCAAGGTGATCCGCCTTCCCATCCAGAGCTATTAGACTGGTTGGCCGCAGACTTTATAGAAAGCGGTTGGGACGTGAAGCGATTGCTTCGACAGTTGGTTGTGTCGGCCACGTTTATGCAATCCAGCCAGGTGGCGCCGGAGCTGTTGGAGCTTGATCCAGCGAATCGACTGTATGCACGTGGACCTCGATTTCGATTACCTGCCGAAACAATTCGAGATCAAGCGCTCGCGGCCGCAGGTTTATTGACTGCGAAGATGTATGGTCCACCGGTGCGTCCAGTCCAGCCCGAGATGGGGTTGACTGCAGCGTTCGGCTCGAAGACCGATTGGCAAACCAGTGACGGCGAGGATCGCTATCGACGTGGAATCTATATCACTTGGCGACGTTCGAACCCTTATCCTTCCATGGCGACCTTTGATGCGCCCAATCGCGAGGTCTGCACGCTGCGGCGATCAAGAACAAATACACCGCTGCAAGCGTTGGTCACTTTGAATGATCCCGTCTTCTTCGAAGCTGCTCAATCTCTCGCCACCGCCATGGCAATGGAAACGCAGCTTGACGAACAAATCCAAGTTGGTTTTCAACGAACTCTGCTGCGGGCTGCAACAACATCTGAATTAATGGTCATGAAGCAGCTTCAATCACAGGTACTTGAACACTACATGAATCACCCATCCGATGTCGATCAACTGATTTCAAAAGAGGGCACGTATGAGCAGGAATTGACGAAGCCTCAAATCGCCGCGCTCATTGTGCTGGCCAACGTGCTGTTGAATTTAGATGAATTTTTAATGCCTCGCTAAGATGCACATACCTACTGGAAAACAGATGAATCCATTGCGGCTAGAACAACTCGCGAGTCAGACGCGTCGGCATTTTCTAAGACAGTCGACCGCTGGCATCGGGGGCTTTGCGCTCGCGTCGCTGCTGGCGCGTGATTTGCCAGCGGCTGAGCAACCGACGGCAGCTCTCTTGAATGTCGCTAATCCTTTGGCACCTAAATCGCCACCGCAGATAGCTCGAGCCAAGCGAGTGATCTATCTGCACATGACGGGTTCGCCGCCGAACTTGGATCTGTTCGACTATAAGCCCGAACTGGCTCGACTGGATGGTACTGATTGCCCTGAGCAATTTGTCAAGGGCAAAGAGTTTGCGTTTACCAGCGGTACGCCTAAGCTGCTGGGATCGCCGCGCAAATGGCAGCAGGTTGGTCAAGCTGGTATGTGGATGTCGGATGCGATTCCAAACTTCCATACCATTGCTGACGACATGTGCATAATGCATGGGATGCATACCGACCAATTCAATCATGCGCCAGCAGAGCTTTTGATGCTAACGGGCTCACCACGTTCAGGGCGACCGTCGATGGGCGCTTGGGCGACTTATGGTCTGGGCAGTGAGAATGAGAACTTGCCCGCGTTTGTCGTCTTGATCTCAAGCGGTGTGCAGCCCAATGGAGGAAAGAACTCATTTGGCAGCGGCTTTCTACCATCGGTCTATCAGGGCGTGCAATGTCGCGGCAAGGGTGACCCCGTGTTGTATGCATCCGACCCGGCAGGAATGACGCGTGGCGTCCGCCGAATGAGTCTCGATGCGTTGCAGCAATTGAATGCCGTTCAAGCACAAGAGTTAGGGCATCCGGAAACGCTAACTCGTATTGCCCAATACGAGCTCGCCTTTCGCATGCAGGTCTCGGTACCTGAAGTGATGGATATCACGCAAGAAACTCAGGCGACGCTTGATGCTTACGGCGCTAAACCTGGTGAAGCGAGCTTTGCCAATAATTGCTTGCTCGCGCGACGGCTCAGCGAGGCTGGCGTTCGGTTCGTACAGTTGTTTGATTGGGGATGGGACTTCCATGGCACAAACCCGGGTGAGGGGCTAACCGATGGCTTGACCAAGAAGTGTGCCACCATGGACAAACCGATTGCAGCGCTACTCAAGGACTTGAAAGCAAGAGGACTGTTGGATGAAACACTGATTATATGGGGAGGTGAGTTTGGGCGGACACCTTTCCGCGAAGGTCGCACGGCAAAAAGCGAAACGTTGGGCCGCGACCATTTCCCAGATGCTTACACCATGTGGATGGCAGGTGGCGGTGTGAAAGGCGGACTTGATTTCGGAAAAAGCGATGAGTTGGGTTTCAGTGTAGCGGAAAAGCCGGTGCATGTTCACGACCTGCAAGCGACCATTTTGCACTTGATGGGATTTGATCATACGCAGTTGACATATCGCTTCCAGGGGCGCGATTATCGGCTAACTGACGTTCATGGCAAGGTGATCCAAGACGTGCTAGTGTAGTAATCCGCTCGCTTGATGGTGGCTATTTCGCGTAGAGGCTGAAAGGTGGTCTTTTTCCGGGGCGTTTGGTCGGTAAGACTAGTTGACTTGGGAACTGCGGTTAAACTTGGGACTTTGAAACCTCTCGCCTCAAAACGCTTATCCAACACTCTATGTCACTGCCGAATACGCAACAGGTTGCTTTCGTTCCACGCGGAGCTTTACGCGGTGAGATTCAACCGCCGGGATCAAAAAGTATCACGAACCGAGCTTTGATTTGTGCGGCGTTAAGTGATGGAGCGAAGCACGGAGCTTGCGTCTTGCGAAACATGCTGTGGAGCGAAGACACGGAAGTGATGCTCAAGGCGTGGAAGTCATTAGGGCTTGAAATCTCGGTCGATCATGAATCGTTCACTTGCCATGTCACCGGTTGCGGGGGCAAGTTGCCTATCCGATCGGCTGATATTTTCGTTGCCAACTCCGGAACGACCATTCGATTCTTGACTGCCGCCTTGGCCGCCTGCCATGGTCATTTTCGGTTGGACGGCATCCCGCGTATGCGCGAGCGTCCTATCGGGGATTTGATGTTGGCCTTGCATTCGATGGGCTGCGGTATCAGCAGTTTGAACTCCGATCGCCCAGACTGCCCGCCCATTGAACTGAATGCAAGTGGTTTACAAGGTGGCGGGGTCAGTGTGGCTGGGAACGTGTCTAGTCAATTTCTCAGCGGTTTGATGATGGCCAGTCCGCTTGCCAGTCGAGACGTCGAGATACAAATCGCCGGGGGACTGGTGTCACGTCCTTATGTGGAAATGACGCTCGCGGTTATGAATAGCTTTGGAGTCGCCGCGGTGCTGGACGAACAGATTGTGAAGATTCCAGCGCCGCAACTCTATATGCCTTGCGACTACACGGTAGAACCTGACGCTTCTGCTGCAAGCTACTATCTTGCGGCCGCGGCGATTACCGGTGGAGAGGTTGTTATCCAAGGTCTTGGCACCGATAGCTTACAAGGCGATGTCCAGTTCGCGGCTGTGCTTGCGCAGATGGGTTGTGAAGTGAAGTGGCATTCTGACTCGATCGAACTGCGTGGAGCTCCGCTGCGCGGCATCGAGGTTGACATGAGCGAAATTAGTGACACTGTGCAGACGCTTGCTGCCGTTGCATTGTTTGCTGATGGAATAACTTCAATTCGCGGTGTTGAGCATAACCGATACAAAGAGACAGATCGAATCACCGATCTTGTGTGTGAATTGCGTCGACTGGGCGCTCACGTCGATGAACATCAAGACGGCTTGACGATCTACCCATCGCTGCTGAAACCCACCACCGTCAAGACGTATAACGATCATCGGATGGCGATGAGTCTTAGCTTGGTTGGTTTACGTATCGCAGATATTTGGATTGAGAATCCTGGCTGTACCGCCAAAACCTATCCTCACTTTTTCGAAGACATGCAGCGCTGCTTTGATCTTCAACTGCTGCGTCACGATTAGACAGTAGCTGCCTAGGAGACCACGGCGTTGAGGCATCAACCGCAGGCGTACGGCGTAAACCATGGCAATAAAAAAAGCCGCGGAGTACGCGGCTAAGTGAGTGAGATGCTTAAACAGTCGTAATGAGTTGGCAAGTTCACCTGCGCAATGAACCTAACCGACTTGCTGGCTCACCAGACCTAACGAAGTCATCGCGGGGTTGCAGTAAGCTTCTGCATCGCGAAGTAAACGTTCTATCTTTTCATCCAGCAATTGATCTTCGTCGGTCGATCGATCTTGTGGTGCTGTCGCACGGAATTCCGCGCTACAGTGGCTGCAGCCCACCGACCGGCCAATCAACGTAACAGGGATCTCCAACATTCGTCCACAAGTTGGACAAGGTCTCGTAAATCGGACCGAAGCTTTCACTCTATACTCCTTCATAAAGAGGTTGACGTCGCCCCAGTACAATCCATGTGCTGATTTTTCGGGCATCAGGATGTTGAAATTTCCAGCGTAGGGTCCCGCCTACGCTCACATCACGACACATATTATGCGGATTCGAACGCTCTTGTGAACAGTTAAAGCAAAATTCCTGGCTATTAATCATGAAGTATTAACAAAACTGATTTAACGGAAAACCGAACGAAAAACGCGTCTGCCATTAAAGCAATAACCGCGCCAATCCTTAGAACCGAATGCCATCAAAATTTACTGCACAGTCACTGCAACTGAGGATCTGGCTGAATATGCTGCTACAGAAGTTGCATGTGGTTTCTGGAATTCGGCGGCGCTGGTCGATGACCAAACACGCTTCAGAACCGTAGGTGCCGTAAGTGTTCGAAAGCCGCACAGCACGTGCGTGCCACTACGACACAATTGCGGGAGCCAAAGATGGTTTGGACGGTATGCGTTCGTACATCTCTTGGGCTTGGATTCCCAAGTCGGGCAGTAGCTTCTTGCACGTTATCCGAGACGACTCATAAATTACTGGCAAGCCGCTGCCAGGATGAGTCCCGCCGCCAACCAGATAGACGGCGTCCAGTTCCTCGAATTTGTTATGCGGGCGCATGTGCAACATTTGCTTCAAATTATGAGCGAGATTGAACGTGGCTCCGCGATAGATACCATGTTGATGAGCCCAATCGCGAGGTGTGATTAATTTCTCATAGCGAATTTTATCCCTTAAGCCGCTTAGCCCTAAACCCTCAAGTTTGTCGAGCGTCAGCTCGCGATACCTCGCGGTCTCCGCTGCGTCCCACGGAGTCTTGTCGGTCAGATGCGGGACGGGGACCAAGACATACACCGCGCTGTGCCCGGGCGGTGCCATGCTCGCGTCCAAAATGCTTGGGTTGTGGACATAAATCGATGGATCGTCTGGCAGCTCAAAGTCATTTTCGATCTGCCTTAAGTTGCGTTGGTAGTCTTTGGAGATATGAATCGTATGATGCGGGATTTCAGGATACTGGCCTTCGATTCCCAGGTACATCATGAAGGTGCTGCAAGAATATCGTTTCTTTTCAAGCTTCTCATCCGACCAACGTCGACGCAAATGGTTGGGGACTAGCGACTGCATCGTATGTGCAAAGTCCGCGTTGATCACGATCGCATCGCATTCATAGCGACCTTGCGGCGTGTTGACGGCAGTTACTTTTTTGCCTCGAAACTCAAGCTTTGTCACCGGTTCATTCAGACGTATGGTTGCTCCTAGTTCTTCTGAGATGCTGGCCATCCGCTCGTTGACTTTATTGCAACCACCGTAAGGGTGGAAGACTCCGTATTCGTATTCCAAATAAGACAAAATGGAAAACAAGCTTGGGCAGTTGAAAGGAGACATACCTAGATACTTCGACTGGAACGAGAAAGCGAGAACTAGTCGAGGGTCTTTGAAATAACTCTCTAGCTCTTGCCCCAGCGTCTTCCATGGCTTGACCAACGGAGCGGCACCCATGAGCGAAGGTCGCAACAGGTCAAATGCACTATCAAATGGCGATTCGAGTATAGGACGAAACGCCGCAAGCTTTTTTCGATTGTCGCGCATGTACCGCGACAAACTGCCTTTATCGGCGGGCGAGAAACGTTCGATGGCCGTTTCCATACGAGCGATATCACCAGTGCAATCCAGACGTCCGCCAGCACCGAACTCCAGTCGATACTGCGGATCCAACCGCTTCATTGGCACTTCTTCAAACAGTTCATAACCAACGCTGCGAAAGATCTCTTCCAGCACACGAGGGTACAGGAAAAACGTTGGACCGGTGTCAAAGCGATAGCCTGCCTCTTGGATGCTAGCAGAACGACCGCCTACGCGATCCATTTTCTCCAAAACGGTCACATCGACCCCAGCGTTTGCCAACTGCATCGTTGCAGCTAGTCCGCCAGGTCCGGCACCAATCACAATTACTTTGCGTTTCGACATATCCCGTCGCTGTGTGAGAGCATGAAACTTCCCTGTGTTATAGCAGCCTGTCAAGCAATCTGGAATACAGCTAACGATGGCCAGCGATTACGCTTACCAACGCATAATACCGGTGGCCCAGGTCAACCCGGCTCCAAATCCACACAGCATCACGTAATCGTCCTGCTTGATTTTTCCAGCCAGCACCGCATCGTGTAAAGCAAGGGGAACGCTTGCCGCGGACGTGTTGCCTAGACGATCGACATTGATGACTAAGCGATCTCGGTCCAGCTTGAATTCATCGACGGCAGCGTCGATGATGCGGATGTTCGCTTGGTGCAGTACCCAGGACGCAATTTGCTCAACCTCTAATCCAGAGTGCGTTAAAACGTCCTGGCAGCTTTCGCGAATAATTCGTACCGCCCACTTAAATACCGATCGGCCATCCATCTTGAGGAACTGTTGCCCACATTGAATCGCAGCAGGCGTCAGGGGTGTTCGCGAACCACCACCTGGAATCAGCAACTGCGGTCCGCCTGCGCCTTCTGCTCCCAACGCGTAAGCAATCAGGCCCGCCTGAGATTCTGCTGATCGCGTATCCGGTTGCAGCAAGACTGCTCCAGCACCGTCGCCAAACAGCGGATAAGTCTTCACGTCGTTGGGATCTACCGTCCGACTCATAATCTCGGCACCGACCACCAATGCATTGCGAGCGTTCCCAGATCGTACAAATTGTCCAGCAACGCTCATTGCGTAAACGAAACCAGAGCAGGCTGCGTTGAGATCAAAGGCAGGCGCAATACAGCCCAATCGATTCTGCAGAATACACGCCGTCGACGGCGTAAAATGATCTGGAGTGATGGTCGCAACCACGATCAAATCGACTTCGTGAGCAGGCACACCCGCCCGTTGTAAACAGTCGACGGCGGCAAAATATGCCAAATCGCTGGTTGCTTCGTCATCGGCCGCTTTACGACGTTGCAGCATGCCCGTGCGCTGCACGATCCAGTCACTGTCACAACCCAAGCCTTGCAGGTCTTCATTGGTCACAATCTGCTGAGGCAAATACGCGCCCGTGGCAGCGACCTGAAAACCCAAGCATTCCCCAATTCGCGAACGACCGCTGGGGGCAAGTTGCACTCCTCGAACGTTCGCCGGAGAAGAAGCTTGGTCGTTTACGCCGGCGTCATCGCTAGGTCGCAATGCTTTGCCGCTTGTCAATTTCGATTCGGTGCTAGGCAATGAATCGTTCTCCCGTTCATGAGTAGGATCCACTCGGACCTGCTGCTGGCTTGAAAGAATTGGAAATGAACTAGATTGGGGCGGCAACTCTTTGGCCACTCGGATTGGCTGCTCTTGCTGCACCTTGCCGTCTGAATCTGAAGTCAGTTTTTTGATCGACACAGGCGAAAACAATACTCAATAAGACGAATTCAAATGCTGCAACACTCAAGCTGCGGCTCAGTTGCTTTTTTCAAGGATACAATCGGTTTGTCGATGCCCATGAAGGTGATTACGCTGAAGAGTTGATGTTGCTGGCGAGAACTGCGACCTGCTAGTCTTCCGCAAACTAACCCAAGCTTCCCCTACAAATGTAACCGAATCAGAACGATTTGCCACAGCACCTTGAATCGCCGCCAATTTTTCGCCAAGAAATGCTCGGAATCTTCATCGCAGGCAAGATTTAAGGGGCTTCCCACACACTTTAAGTTCTAAAAATATCATCTATGCAAGCTCACGGCCCTTGGAAAATCATCCGTTCTCAAGAAGTCTACGGGGACCCGTGGTTGAAGGTCCAACGGGATGAGGTGATTCGCCCCGACGGAAAACTTGGCTCTTACGCGACGGTGCAGATCAAGCGTGGCGTTTCCGTTCTAGCCTTAGATGACGATGAAAATGTCTACCTCACCTCCGAATTTCACTACGCCGTGGGGCGTGTAACATTGGAAGTCGTCAGCGGCGGCGTAGATGAAGGCGAACAGCCGCTCCAAGCCGCTCAACGTGAGCTGGCCGAAGAACTCGGGATTCAAGCAGACCTACTTACCGATTACGGTTGCGTCGATCCTTTCACTGCATCCATCAATTCGCCGACCAAACTGTACCTCGCGCAAGGCCTCATATTCGGGACACCACAGCATGAAGCAACCGAGCAAATCACTACGGTCAAAATGACACTGCGCGAAGCTTATCAGGCGGTCATGACCAGCCAAATTACGCACGCACCATCGTGTACGCTGATCCTAAAAGTTGCTTCTGAGAAACTATTCTAGAAACGCGATGGTTCAAAAGCATTAGACGAAGCATTGTGGGACGCAGTTCAGCGAGTTATCAGGCGCTTCGCACGACCGCAACATCGCCCTCCATGCGTATCACAACAATCGGAGTATCGGGTTCCAAGAATCCGTCCTCAACACGAATCTCGCGAGTCCGCCCCAGAATCTTTGCACGCCCATAAGGTGCGCAGCGCGTGGTAGTCGTCCCACTTCGGCCCGCCAAATTCTCGATGCTGGGCGGTGCAGATGCGGCCGCTTCTGGCTCCGGTGGCTTCAATTCCAACCAGCGGAAGAACGGGGAATTGCTCAGTCCACTAGACATTGCAATCAGCACGATCAACGAGATCAATCCGGCCGTCACAACTCCGAATAAATTCCACGCAAATTGATTCCACTGCACCGATGTAACTGGTATGACGAACCGCTGCGAAGCCAGAACCAGCCCAGCTAAACACATCAACCCTCCGCCAATCCCAAATACGCCAAACCCAGGAATCACAAAGAACTCGACGCAGATCGCAATCAATCCGCCTATAAACAAAGCGATCTCCAGCGACTCAACCGTTCCATTCATCAACTGCAACCAGAAGTAACCTGTGAAACAGACCAGCGATATAAACCCAAACAAAATACTGCCAGGGGCCGTGAGCTCGGTTGTGAAGGTCGCTAGGCCAATTGCCAGCAGAGCTACCTTCAGGAACTGATTGTCAGCCAGCCTTGCAACCCATTGCTCAAACTCCGACATTTGCTTTGGCTCAGGCAGTTGTTCTAAACCGATCAACGTCGCAAGCTGGTCGCTTTCTCGCAGGATGTTCTGAATCCAGCCGCGTGCCCTAGCTTCGGCCAAGTTGACTTGCTTCAACTCTACAGCATCCGCCGCTCGTCGCCACTGTTGACCATCGTTGGGTTGCTCGATTAACTGCGGTGTCCCCAACGTCCGCTGGCCGGTTCGCGAAACATATTCAAATAGTGGCACCGACGCGGAAATCACCGCATAGAATTGCGAAGCAGGCTTGCCACTCACTTCCTCAAGATTCATCCACAGCCCACGCATTTCGATGATCTCTTGGGCAGAATAGATCACTGAACCATCGCCGCCGAAATCGGTCTCTTCAATGGCGAATACTCGGGAGCAAGCCATCGCAACCAATGCCGCTCCGCCTTTACATCTGCCATCCACCAGCGCGATCGTCTCAATCTTCTCTCGTTTTAAATCCAACAGGAAACTTGCCAAACGATTACATTGTTCGAGTGTTCCGCCCAGCGAACTGATTCTTACGATGCATGTATTTACTCCATCTTTGTTGACCGACTCTCGCAATGTACGAACACAACGATTGACTAACATCGGACTGATGTCGCCGTCGATCTCAAACATGACAGCTACTGGGTTATCGATGGAATTGAGACTTGATGCCGGCGCAAGGCGTTGCACTTCTGCAACTTCCATCAACTCCTCCAGCGACTCAGGCGCAACATCAATCCAATTTTTTTCCCGCATAGTTTTGCCGCTGTAGGATCCCTGTTGGCCAGGGATAGTTAATCGGGCTTGCCTTAACACTTGGTTTTGCGCGGAAAGCTCTTCCAAGGCCGATTGGTTTACAAACTGCACTGTTCCGTTACTTAGCGAAACCTCGAACAACTGAGCTTCTGCATCCAGCAAACTGTTGACAAGCGCCGCTGGGAAGCGTCCCCTGGTTTTCGCAATTTGCTGATAGTTCGAAACAATCGTTTCATCGATCGCATTTTCATCGATCGCAGCTTTCCCAAGTTCGACGTTAGGCGCGATGGCAATTCGCTCGCAGGCCATGGCGACCAGCACCGCATGGCCCACCAACGTTTGGTCGATATAAGCGATTGAACGCAGTTTGCCACCAACAGGACCAGTCAACACACGCGCGATCGCTAACGATGATTCATATTCGCTGCCGCCACCTATATTTGGCGCTTCAGGTTGCTGGGCGTCAAATCGCAGGATGACAGTGGCGTTTGGGCTGGTAGACTGCAATTGATCTAACACCGCTCTCACGCGGGAACTCTCTCGAGCCGTAATCGGTGTTTGGACGATCACTTCAAACCCAGGGTTTGGTACTGCCTCGTTGGCATTTGTTTGAGGAACCGTCCAAGCCCCTGCGGGCTCATCTACTTCTGCGATGGCGGACGGTGCAGCGATCGGCGTGTCTGCAATTTCTGGAGGCTGAGCTGCCGTCGGAACATTGGGAAACGCCTGCTCAAACGCATCCAGCAAGTCTTGGCCAACAGCAGTCGAAGGTGACGTTGCTAGCCATGCCAGGGCCACTAGGGACAATGCCGCTGCAATCCGCCGGTATGCGTTCAGCCACACGCGAGATGGCTGAATGCGATAAGTGATACTAACGAACTTGGACATATACACGATTACTCAAAGGCAAGAACCATTTCATCGACGCAATGAGTTTCGCGTCGATCCGACGCAATGACTTTCGCGTCCCTCTATTGTAGCGTACCGTCAGCCGCCGACGCGTGCGAACTTAGAGCCTATCCCAAAACCGTCGACGGGCTGGAACCCCATTCTACTTTTCGGGGTCTGGGACAGGCTAGTAATCTTTAAGCTGCAGTTCAAGCTGATCAAAACTAGTGATTGACTCGCCATGGTATTGCTCGGAAAGCGGCGCGTTCCCTTCACGAACTACCGCGACAGTTTGGAAATTGGCCTCTTGAGCAGCCTGCAGTTCTTCAGCAATATCGCTCAAGAACACAATGTCTTGTCCGTCAAGCTTTAGTTCTGCTGCAATCGTCTTATACGATTGTGACTGGCGTTTATTCCCAATGGTCGTATCGAAATTTGCGCTAAGGAATGTATTCAAATCGCCCGCGATTGAATGTCCGAAAAACAATCGCTGTGCGGTCACGCTACCTGATGAATAGATCGCAAGCGAAATCCCCGACTGCTGCCAGCGAAGAAGTGCTGGCGCGACATCCGGAAAAAGATGGGATTGCAGTTGCCCGGTTTCAAAACCCGACTTCCACAACAAGCCCTGCAAGGATTTGAGCCCAGTCGATTTGCTATCGCGGTCCATCAGTTGCGAAGCAAATGCGATAACCACTTCCAGCGGCGCAATCTCTGGCGTCTGAGAAAACCAAGTAGACGAGTGCTGAAAGCCAGCGTCTGAAGCTAGAAGTTCAACCGAGTTCTGTAGCTCAGACGAGTCCCAATGTTCGGTGCAGTATGCTCGTAACTGCTGCCGCGCATAAGGGAACATTTGCTCGTAAACAAAAGCAATACTTGACGTCGTGCCTTCAACATCCAAAAGAACAGCTTTCACTTGCAGTTGTATCACCGCTTGATCACCGTATCTAACTTCAATGAGGCACCTGTTTCAATATAGTTGCCGCCGAAACACAATGGCTGATAACTGGTATGAACGCCTTCATCGATATAATGGGGAGTCCAACCTGATTTGTCTTCGAACAATCGAATGCACCGAATATGCTTTTCGGTACATAAGTTGAACCAGTGTTTCGTGCCACGCGGTACGTTGATCAGATCACCGCTTTCGACCGTGATCTCAAAGACGGGCCCATTTTCTGGATGGATGTGGAACACGCCTTTGCCACTGACGGTAAAACGAACTTCGTCTTCGCTGTGTGTATGTTCCTTGTCGAATTTGGCCAACATCGCATCCAGATTGGGTGTATCGCTGGAGACGTTGATGACGTCGGCAGTCACGAACCCGCCTTGGTCTTTCAGTCGCTGAATTTCTGGGGCGTATGTATCGAGGATATCTTGATCGGTAGGCGAATCGGGCAACCTACCAGCGACTTCCCAGTTCTCATACCAAATGCCAAACGGTTTGAGAAACTCGCGGATTTCTTCAACGTTCGTTATGTTTCGGTTTTCGTCTTGAACAAAGACAGAGGCCATGATCACCTTCCAAAAAAGCAAGCGGAAACTGTAGTCGCAGATTACTCAGCGTTCGTCACAGGACACGCTCTATGATACGAATTCCGCAGGCATAACACTAGGGGGAACGGTCTTGTGTCGAGCTTAGAATCACCAAATGCCATCGATGCAGCCTGTTCCTTTTTTTAATGATTCGCTAGCCACCGGGCAGTTGCTGGTCGGATTGTTTCGGCAGGTGCAATTGCGAGAATGCTAAACGATCGATCGCCAGCGTCCCGGTCTCAACATAAAAACCCACCGCACCGGCTTGAAACTGCTGGTTGGCCAGCGAAAGCAAAATTCGGCCATCGATGGATAGTTCAATGTAGCTTCCAAAGGCAATCAAGCAAATCGCGGCACGGCCTGGATCGGGCTGCTGCCAAAACGCCTGCTGAAGCGTCTGGAACTGCATCATGTCTTCACCGCTGCCAACTGGGCCGCTGCCCCAAGCTCGTATCTGCGCGACCCCTTTGAACAGATCCAATGACAAGAAATAACCGTCATGCGTCTCACGATCCATGCGAAAGACAATTCCACACTTGCCAGCCCCTTGCATCGTAAGATCTGCCGTCAATCGGAAGCATTCATAGTTTTCGGCAAAGACATAAGCATGAAAGCCCGATTCGCACTCAATCCGACAGCCATGCTCGATATTTTGACACTTTTGCGTCTCGCAGGCAGGTGTCAGTGGATACAGCCGCGTATCCAATCGGATGTCTTTTAGCTGATCTTCGAAACCTTCAAAAGTGGCCAGCTTCAACTGCCCATTGTCCGCTCGCGTAAGTCGTTTCGGTGGTGGCATAGAGTTGTGTGTTTGAAGTCCCGAACGATCCTGCGCGAAGAAACACCACAGCAAATAACCACGATCATCTTTACAAATTCGACCTGCATAGTTTCCGGCTGCCAAAAGTACATTGTCGGAGTAGCTTCGCCATGGACCGCAGATGGACGTAGCATGCCAATAACGTATCTTTTCATCTTCGCGAATACTTCCGAACAAATAATACTCGCCATCGATTTTACACAGGTTGGGAACTTCGATGTCGTCATAAAGACCTGGATGATGCAGCGGTGGCCTAGCTTCGAAATGGTTCTCCGAGGTTTCTTCCAACAATGCCACACAACCGCGACGCACCACTGGTCCATCTTTGACGCGTCCGGCGACCAGCAGCCATCCCCGCTGCCCCTCACGATAGTAGAAAGGGTCCCGCCACGAGATCCAGTGTCGACCTTGCTCCAAATCGTGCTCGTAGTATTCCTCGGGCGGCCCCACCGGAAAACAGCTTTGCGGATCAAAGCGAAACCTAGGTTCCGCCGGTCTGTTCTTCAGGCGAACTGGCGGCGAGTCTTGATAGTCTTTCCAAGAAACAGCCGACTTCGTCCAGCGGTACAAATCCTCGCTCTCGGCCATCCCCACACGTTGCTTCAATCCTTTGTCCTTGCGAGACAAACCAGTGTAAAACATTCGCCATGCGTTCGGCCGAAAGGGATGTGGTGTGACATGGACCGTCCATAACATCGAATCATCCCAACCGCCTGGATGACCAATGAACAACGAGTTTTCCACTCGATGCCAGTTGAAACCATCGTCACTCACGGCATGTGCGATGAAATCATGATTGGGTAGAACTAGGTGAAATAAATGATAGATACCATCGTGATATAGAACATCTACATCTCCCAACGTCTTTCGGCCGCCAGTTACTTCCGAGTACATAAATTTAAGCGCAGCCAAGGAGTGTTCGAGTGGATTAGCGTATTGGTACGCAGCGATGACAACTAGCCTTGCTGCGGCGAGTGCAGGTATGCACGTATTAGGCGTGCTGGCCTACGTGAGTACCTTCCGCAACTTCTTCGATCATCTTTTTGCAGAAAGCCGGCAAGTCATCTGGCTTACGACTAGTGACCAATCCGTTATCGCAGACCACTTCCTGATCCACCCATTTACCGCCTGCATTGACGATATCGGTCTTGAGGCTCGGCCATGAAGTCACTTGCCGGTGGCGAAGCACGTCAGCTTCCACTAGCGTCCATAATCCATGGCAGATGGCTGCGACGGGCTTGTGCTGCTCGAAGAATTTGCGGGTAAATTGCACAGCTTTTTCAGAAGTCCGCAGGGTGTCGGGATTCGCAACTCCCCCTGGAAGAACCAGTGCGTCGTAGGCACTAGCGTCGACTTCCTCAATGGATTTGTCGACTGGAAATTGATCCGCTTTTTGGTCGTGATTCATCCCCTGGATTTTGCCGGTTTTTAATGAGATGAGATGCGTTTCTGCGCCAGCCGCTTTGGCAGCCTTCCAGGGTTCCGTCAATTCTACTTGTTCAAAACCGTCAGTAGCTAAGAAGGCAACTTTCTTTCCTGCAAGAGGTTGTTTGGCCATCGAATAGATCCTTTATGCTTGAGAAACAAATGGAAGGTGTCGCAAACACCTTGAGCAATCTGTTAGCAACTCGTATAGCAACTCGTATGCCTTCCGCACCAAGCATGGGGAATCAAAGAAAATGGTTGATACGCATTCGATCTAACCGCGTGGTTGGCCGCATAACGACCAAGCCAACTTGTCTGCGTTATCTGGGCAAGCCGGCCGATGAGCACCGTTGGAACCAAAGCCAGTTTCCAGCTCAGTCAACTTCCGTTGACAATACGATTGGTGGATGAATCCTCTCGTCCACGGCCGCAAAATCAAAGCCCAGCAAGTCCGCGACCGTTGCCGCAACTTGAGCTTGTTTGAAACTCCCTCCTTGATCGATTCCACGCTTTTGGACTCCTGCTCCAAAGGCGGCAAACCAGATACGTTCTGAGCCCGGTAAATCGACAGAATGCCCTTTCCAACCTTCTCGTCCGTCACCGCGCCCGTGATCGGAAGTAATCAAAAACGCAGTTCGATCCCGATACGCGTCTAATGACTGACACGTATCCCAAATCGCTCGGATGAAGCGATCATTTTGATTGGCCGTTAACAGGTAACGGTCGTATCGGCCTTCGTGAGCCCAATCATCGGTCTCTCCCAGCGCTACGTACAGAACTCGCGGTTGTGTTTGTTTTATTTCTTCAATCGCTCCTAGCGTGGTCAGTGCATCGTATCGCACACCGTCCCATTCATGAAATAAGTTGTCCGCAATAAAGTTCGCGGAGGCTAGCGTCTCTTGTTGGCCAACGCTCAGCTTTGTCCAGCCCGCATTGACCGGGACCGAACTGCGACGATCATTGATGATGTATGGGAAGACATCCCATGAGCAATACGCAGCAACTTTACCTTTCAATCGTTCGGGTTGATTCAACCACTCAAGGACGGTGACGTTTTCGTTATATCGTTTCGCATTGGAATCGACTTTGGCATCCGCATGACCGGTTAGCAGTTCGTTGTAGCCGGGATAAGAAAAGTATTTCCCGTTGGTCACTTGGACCACGCTGTCCAAGTCAACATTCCCCGCGATCCAGCCGCCTTGTTCGATCTGACTCCATAGAAAAGGCATTAGCAATTTACGGCGCTGCTGGTCCGATTCATCAGTCCAAAATTGATCGAGCACTTTGTCTGGCTCGTTACAACCCAGCTCAGGTATCACTAATCGTCGATCGGCACCATGGAACACTTCTTCCAGACGCATACCGTCCAGTGTGATCAGCACGACGTTGGTTGTTGGAGTGGGCGTTTCGTCTTGGGCAATCGATTGGTTGGAGCAAAAATTTGTCACAATCCAGACGGCCAGCAGGCATTGAAGCGTTAATCGTAGGACCATAGTTTGTTAAGTTTTCGTGAGGCAAGTAATCTTGTGCAAATGACGCGCGGTGAGGATAACATGAGCATGCCAATATTTGAACATATCCGACATAAGCCGCCTATGCCGCTGGCCAGCCCCCGAGGTCTTCAGCTCGTGCTTGCCCCGATGCGAAGTTCGGTCAATTTAAGCCGAATTGTACGTCTCGCAGGTTGCGCCGGAATACAACTGATCACGAAGATTGGGCCAGGCAAAGTTGATCGGACGATCGCTCGTGATGCGGCAGATTATGTGCAGGTAGAACAGCGGCGAACCCTGACGTCTGTGCTTGAAGATTTGCGAGCCAAAAAGATACCTCTTGTGGGGCTTGAACAAACCACCAATTCGCAAACTCTATTCGAATTTAAGTTTCCCAAGATTGTCGCGTTGGTTGTCGGAAGTGAACGCGAAGGCTTGGACCAAGAATGCCTCGATCTCTTAGATTATGTTGTTGAAATCCCGGTTTATGGCCAGCCAGCGAGCTACAATGTGGCAACTGCGACAACAATGGCCGTCTATGAATATTGTCGGCAATACCCAAACGGATAGTCGGTCTGCATGTTACTGCGTAAACCCCGATCACCGGATGATTACACTGCCGCGTTGGAGACGGCAGATTGGCTCGTCCAATTGCGATGGTTTGCAATCGTCGGTCAATGCTTGGCGATTGCAATCACATCCGGTTGGTTGCAAGCGGACTTGCCGCTAACACTGCTGGCCGGTGCGGTCTCGATCACAGTGGTCACGAACATTGCCCTGATGGTGTATCTGAGTTTTCAGCACAAACAACAATCCAACGTTACCAAAAGCACCCAGGAAATTAACTTTGAATTAACCAATTTATCGACGGTTACCGATTTCGAATCGCTGGTGGATAACAATCGGTACGCGCGATCGCAAGTCAAACTGCTCGAGAACCTGTTGGGCAGTTCGCTGCTGATTGATGTTGTAACGTTGACCATGATGTTGTATTTGACTGGCGGGATTACTAACCCGTTTTCCTGCTTTTACTTTGCCAACATCGCCGTCTGCGGGTTAATTCTCGCTCCGCGATGGACATGGGCAGTTTCTGGGCTCAGCGTGGTTGGCATCGCAATCCTGTTGATTGATACGCGACCGTTGCAATTGGCTGGATTTGCGTCGGACAGTGCACTTCCGTTTCTTTCCATCAAAAAGCAGGGCAGCTTTGTTGCTCTGACAACGTGTTGCATCGTGGTGACATACTTCATCAACGTGTTGATGAATGAGTTACGTAACCGCGAATTACGACTTGCAAACGCGGAAGCAGAAAGGATGCGCTCGCAACGTTTAGAGGCTCTGGCGACGCTCGCCGCTGGTGCAGGGCATGAACTGGCATCGCCGCTGTCTACTATTGCAGTGGTTGCGAAAGAACTATCAAGGAAACTTGACAAGCCCGATGTACCTAAAAGCGTCACGCGAGATGTCGATTTGATTCGATCGGAACTGGATCGCTGTCGCGAAGTTCTGCATCGTTTGAAAAGCGGTGCGGGGGAAGCTTCTGCCGAGGGCTTTCATTTGGTCAGCGTCACGTCGCTGGTCGATGCGATTATCAATCCACTTCGACAGCCTCAGCGGATCGAGGTCGTCATGAGGCCGGAGAAATCGACCGCCGTTGCACGCTTGCCGTTGCAAGCGCTTTCACAAGCCATCCGCAACTTGCTACAAAACGCATTGGACGCATCGCCTCCTAACCGCAACGTAAGAATGGAAATCACGACCGCTGCAGAAGCTTGGGTGATACGTGTTACCGATCAAGGCGAAGGGATGGATTCAGAAACGGCGGAACGTATTGGGCAACCCTTTTTCACCACCAAGTCAGTCGGGCAAGGAATGGGACTGGGCGTTTTTCTGACTCGCAACGTCGTGCGAGGTTTAGGCGGCGAACTCCAAATCCAAAGTCAAATTGGAATTGGCACCACCATTACGGTGCAAATTCCAATCTCCTCGAGCTAAACGAATCCCCCCTGCCCTACCGATTCCTTTGGCTGGCACGTGCTGTTGCGGATTGACTTTTGAACTAGCGTCCAGCGAACAATCTTGGAAGTGTCACGTTACAATGGGGCTGTCGTTATCTTTCTACAATAGCTTTCCTCTCGGAGTCACAACGTTATGCTTCGTTCATCGCACATGCTAGCAGTGCTGGGCATTTGCCTTTCGCACAGCACTTACCTTTGGTCACAAGAAGCAACGCCTCGCTTAACACCTCAGCCGCAGATTAACTACCCACTAACGGCAGAATCAAAAATCGACGGCGAACTGAAAGGTAAACTGGAAGGCCCTTTTCTGTATCGAAGCCAGATCATCAAAGACACGGTGCGTAAGTACTGGATCTACGTCCCGCCGCAATACGACGCAAGCAAACCAGCAGCAGTACTTGTATTCCAAGACGGTGCCCGCGCGACCAATCCGGGCGGAGTGCTACGAGTTCAAAATGTGTTAGAGAATTTGATCGCCAAGAACCAGATCCCTGTCACGATAGGCATCTTCATCACGCCAGGTCAACGAGGCGACGAATTCCCAGATGATATCGGCACCGGCAATCCCAACAATCGGGACCGTGAGTACGACGTGTTGGATGATACCTATGCCAGGTTCATCATTGAAGAGATGTTGCCCGAGGTTGGCAAGAAGTACAAGCTCAGCGACGATCCCGCGGCACGCGCCATCGGTGGCTCAAGTAGCGGCGCGATCTGCGCGTTCACTGTCGCTTGGCATCGCCCAGATCAATTCCGAAACGTGGTCAGCATGATCGGAAGCTTTACCAACATTCATGGCGGCCATGCTTACCCTGACATGATTCGTGAATCGGACGCAAAACCGATTCGCATCTTCTTGCAAGATGGCATTAATGACCTTCGCAGCCCTCAGAATGTCGAACGCGATTGGTATTTACAGAACCAAAAGATGAAAGCCGCCTTTGAAGAAAAGGGCTATGAGTATGCTTTTGTGCTAGGTGATGGCGGGCATTCCGACGATCACGGCGGCGCGATGCTGCCGCTGATGCTGCGCTGGATTTGGCGCGACTACCCTGGCCTTGAGAAGACGGACGAAGACTTGGTTGCGATGGCGAGCGCAATTGAACCAGTAAAGAATGATCCTTTCCCAGGCTTCGACGCCAGTAAGACGGTTGATCCCACTGGAAATTGGACATGGGATCGGGAGGCGAGGCAAACGAAGACCACATATACGCTTACCATTAGCCGCCAAGATGGTAAGCTTGCAGGCTCCATCGTGACGCAACGAGGGGATGGTGAGCCTACGACGCAGGCCATTTCCAATATTGAGTTGGAAGGCAACAAGCTGATCTTCGATAGCGAAAATACCTTCCGCGATGTATCGATGCCTGTCACGTATGCGGTGATCGTAGGCAGTGACAAACTGGAAGGCTGGAGCATGAGCTTGTTCAATGGCAGCCAGCGCGACACTCGCTTCCGCGCCCAGCGACAGGCAGATTAGCGTTTGTGTTTCATTGCCGAAATCCAAACGCGTCTATCTCGAGAGCCTCATCGTGGCACGTTTCCGCAGGTTGCAAAGTGGCGTTGACCAACGACAGGCACTGTTCATAAAAAAACGGTCTTACCACTTAGCTCTTTTGAACTAAATCGTAAGACCGTGCCACATTCATCGATGTTGCGTTTGAGCCCGTCCGTTTCTTAACGACGGCCGCTCTTGTGAGAGAAGTCTAGGTACCACAATCCGTCATCCCACTCCAAAGCGACTTTACGCCAGCCCAATGGAACTTGTGGGTATGGATAGAATGGTCCGATGTACGGCCATGCCGAGGCACTATATTGCTTCGGATAAGTTACCGCGGCATAGTTCGGATGAGCCGCGTAGCTTGGCCAAGCGTAGTTTGGCATCTGTGGGTTGTCGTAGCGTGGTACGCCACCACCATAGGATGGGCCTGCTGACATTGGAACTGGTCCACCCATGCCGCCGCCAGCCATTCCGCCACCAACCATACCACCAGGTCCGCCGGTTAAGCAAGCTTCGCCGCCGTAAACGCCCGATTGGTAGTTGGTCAGTTGGCTTTGAGCGAACGCTCGTGGGACGCCTGGCTGTCCGACCATCGGCATGCTCGCTGCACCAACAATGTGGCTTGTCGATGCTTGCATGACTGGAGTCGATACACCTGGAGCGGACAAGACGTTGATGTCATCAACGACTTTCGCTACTCCACTTGCATGTTGAACGGTTGATAGAACAAGCTGCTTTTGTTCTGGCGTGGCAACATATCCGCGAGCCCAAACTTCACCGCGTACGGTGGAGATATCCAATTCGAAGTTACGCAAGGTGCCTTCGTTCTTGTAGCTGGCGAGCTTGGATAGAATGCCATCGGTAATCTTCGCGTCCGCTGGTGAAACACCCGTGGTCGCCGATTCGATCGCTGGAGGTTCAGCCATCATGGGTGCTGGGATCGGCAATTCGCCGCCAGCAGGCATAACAAATGATTGCGAAGCCTCGGTTGCTTGCGCGACCGCTGGTGTTGCTACAACTTTTTCGCGAATCTCGATTTCATTAATGATCTCGATGACACCTTGAGTGCCTCGTGACGCATCAATTACCGCTGCAGCTTGTTTGGCTGTCGCAACAGAACCGCTAAGCGTAACTACGCCCGCCTCCACTGCCAGGTCGATATCGAAATCCTTCAGAGATCCGTCGGTCTGGCGGCTCTGTAGTGTCTGTACTATGGTGTCAGCGATCTCGCGATCACCGGCTTGGGCCGCGATTGGGCTCGCCACCGTTAGCGATGCGATCGCCATGCCCATGAAGAAACGTCGCATGGAACTCCTCCTACGCTTTAGCTCTATTGGTCCCTAATCGCTGCCTACGCGGCAGTCCGAAGTGAACTGCTTATCGTCAACGAAACATGATGGTCGTGTCGACGATCCATCACGCAATGTCTGTTAGCTGGTAAAGCTTTGGGAATATTGCCCCCCAAGTATTCACCAGTGGATGGTCTACATCGTCGAGAGTATTCTTCGGCTAGCCGGTCGTATGCAAGAAAGCGTTTTTTCTGATTTTGACGCGGTTTGGGCTTCTTCCGGTCATCCGGCCTTAGAACAACTTACGCAACTTACGCTACTTACCAATGCAGAACCGACTGAACAAAGCGTCAAGGATGTCGTCGGTATAAATCTCGCCTACAACCGCCCCTAGTTCGTAGAGGGTTGCCCGCAACTCCGCCGCAATCAGCTCGTCGCTTTGATTCATCACGCCCAAGGACAGCGGCTCAAGCCCATCACTGGCCAACTCAATCGCAGTATCCAGCGAAGCCTTGGCACGCTGCACCGATTCAGCACAACGTACCAGCGTCATGGGAACCGCTTCCTGCCCTCCTCCCTGAACCGATGCCACCCAACTGGTCAAGGCTGCACGCAGGGATTCGAGCCCCTGCTCAGTACGCGAGCTTACCTCGTACACCGCGGCAAACGTGGGATCGGGAATGGAAGTAGCGTCCGCTGCTGGCAGATCGATTTTTGTTCGGACCAACCACTGCAGCGGCTGGGAGTGACGCTGCTGCAAAACGGACCGAGTGAGTTGTGCATACAAATCGCGCTGCGGAAGCCCTCGCATTGAACTATCGCAACAAAACAAAATCAGATCTGCATCTCGCAAAACCTGCTGCGTGGCAAGCTGGGCTTTGTGGTCCAGTCGATAGGCAGCTTCCGTTTCAGTGCCATGGGCCTGGGCATTTTGCGTCATAAGCGGCTCAAGCCCCGCCGTGTCAACCAAATCTACCGCTCCTGCGGATGTCTCCCATGTCTGACGCACAAAATCGCGAGTCGTACCCGAAACCGGACTGACAATCGCCACTTGGCTGCCGCATAGGACATTGATCAGCGAGCTTTTGCCAGCATTGGGGACGCCAACCAAAGCAACTTGAAGTCGCCCGGAAACTTGACGTCGACTGCTCAACTGGCCGCCAACTTGAGCTAACACCTCCTTGGACTCTTTTAACCGCCGCAGTACTTCCGGTCGAGAAACAAATTGGATGTCCTCATCCACAAAATCTAATCCCGCCTCCAAGTCTGCTAGCAAGTTGATCAAACCCAAGCGGATCTCGGCCAAGGGTTTCGAAAGTCCGCCAGCCAATTGACGCAACGAAACCTCCAGCGCTTGTTGGCTGTTGGCGTGAATCACAGCCAGGACCGCTTCGCATTGAGTTAGATCCAGTCGGCCACTTAAAAAAGCTCGATACGTAAACTCTCCTGGCTGAGCTACGACGGCTCCCGCTTGCACTAGTTGCTCTAACAGCAACTCCAGCAAAATGGGATTGCCCACCGTATGCAGTTCGACACTGGGCTGTCCCGTGTAGCTGCGATGGCTGGGCCACATGAAAAAACTAACTGGCAAAGCCTGTCTCAGCGAATCGATATGAACTACGGCTTGGTAGCGACGGCTGCGCGAGGTCTTTTCAAACGCTGATTGTGAAGCACCCAGCAGTCGGCTGGCCAGCGCGATGGAATCTGCGCCACTGATTCGGATAATGCCTCGGTCTGCTGGCTGAGCACCACTTGCGATGGCACAGATCGTTGTGCCGGTGTCCCATTGCCGCATCGGCTTTACCGCTCAACAAGAAACAAGCTGGGCAGAACATGATGAAACTTGCCACGTGTCATGACGTCATCAAATCCTGCCTGCTGAGCTGCTTCCAGACTAGCGGCATCCACATGAGGACCAAACCCAATCAGTTTTGCCGCAGGAAAGACCGAGCGTACTAGCATCGCTACCGATTCAATCGACTCGCGCATTTGAAAAAGGTCGACCACGACCCATTCGACTAACGGCTTATTGATCTTTTCTGGTACTGCCTGCAGGTCTTTGACCATTTGGCTCTTGAGGCCTGCTCCCTTGGCTGCTGACGAGATCTGAGAGTAGAACATCAGATCGCTGCTTAAGAAAACAATAGTAACTTCGTCGCTCATTTGTGCTTGATTCGTCGTCCAATCTGCCGGACGCCTCTTGAATAGTGGACTTTAGTACACTAAAACATCACGGCATGCTGCTCACCGCTCTGGAATGGTCTGTCTAGCGTCAGTTGCCGGGAGCACTATCGTATCGCAGAAAGCGGCGGGGGGAAGGCGAAAACCGTTTTGCAGACGACGCTTCCGCCTCTGCCCTGTCCCCTGGCGGATTAAAACTTATACCCTGAGAGACCCAATAGGTTATGCCCAAGAAGAAAGCCTTAACTGAGCAACAGATTCGCCAACGCGTTCATGTTTCAATTTGGACTCCCGAGCTGATTGCCAGACTGGGTAAAGAGTCCGACCACGCGATCGCGCAGGAAATGGGCATTTATTCTTCGTCGGTTTCCGCATTTCGTCGCTCGCGTGGTATTGCACCGTACACGCACATCAAGGCCCACCAGTGGACCAAATCGCAACGCGGCCTTTTAGGGAAACTGCCCGATTCTCAGGTCGCCGATCGACTTGGCATCTCGGTCCACAGTGTGATTGCCGAGCGTCATCGGCTGGGAATTGAAAGTCAATCGAACTCCCAGCAGCGGCGGCCCTGGACCAAAAAGGAGCTCAGTTTGCTTGGCAAGCTTCCGGACGCGGAGGTCGCTCGACGTCTCCAGCGAGGTCGCAGGCATGTCTATCTCAAACGCTCTGCGCTGAACATACCAGCCTACCGTCGCAACAATGAGACTCCTTGGAACGCGAAATGGGAAGCGAAGTTGGGCAAGGTGTCAGATTCGGAATTGTCCAAGCTGTCTGGGATCTCGTTGACGCGAGTGCGGATTCGTCGACAGCAACTTGGGATCCCCAGTATCCGCGGCTATCAGGCACGCTTCCACTGGACTTTAGAGCGATTGCGGGAGCTCAGTGCAACTGGTGATGAAGCATTCGCCGAAAAGTATGCACTGAAGCTCGAGACAGTCCGCGCCAAACGCAAACAACTGACAACTTCAAACCAAGTATAAACGCAATACCGTGCATCGAAGCAGAAGGTGCTTGTTCGTAGTCCCGCCTTTAGGCGAAATCTAACAATAATGCCTTCCGACTGAAGGCGGGACTACAAACGCGGGAGTACAAACGCGGGACTTCGAATGTCATGCGTTATTCGTCGTCTCCCTTTCTCTTTATTTATCGCGTTAGTTACAGCGCTGCGATCTTCGCGAAGTCCGACTTCAAGGAATGATACAGGCCCTGGTAGACCGGGTAGTGCTGGTCATAGACCTTGCAGTTCGCTTTCTTGGGCGGCATCTTTTCGACCACTCGAATCGTCGCTTTACAGGCTTCTTCGATGTTCTTGTAAGCACCATCGCCCACGGCCGCCAGCAATGCGACGCCATAAGCAGGCCCTTGCTCGGCATTGATCGTGCAGGCTGGTTGATTAAAGCAGTCTGCCATAATCTGTCGCCACAATTCGCTTTTGGCTCCGCCGCCGCTGACCCGCATCTCTTTCATGGGGACACCCAACGATTTAATAATCTCCAGAGCGTCCCGCAAGGAATAGGCAACCCCTTCCATTACCGATCGAGCGATCGCGCCGCGATCATGAGCGCCCGTCAGTCCGATCCAACAACCGCGAGCGTTGGCATCTGCATGAGGCGTGCGTTCGCCAGCCAAATAGGGCAAAAAGAACAACCCGTTGGAGCCCACCGGAGCGGCAGCCGCTTCCTGGTTCAGAATCTCATGTGGGTTGATTCCTTTTTTCTTCGCTAGATCCGCACACAGTGTTTGCATGAACCATTGCCAAGAACCAGCCGCTGATAACGTGACGCCCATCATGTGCCACTTGCCATGCACCGCATGACAAAACGTGTGCAAGCGGCCAAGCTTATCGTACTGAGGTGTATCGCTATGGCAAAACACTACGCCGGAGGTCCCGAGAGAGCTGGTTACAATCCCAGATTTGACGACACCGTTACCGACGGCTCCTGCGGCACAATCACCTGCGCCACCTACGACCTTGCAGTCTTTACTGAGTCCTAATTCCGCAGCCACTTCGGGCAGCAGCGTACCTGTCACTTGCTCCGATTCATAGACCGTTGCCAGCAAAGATTTGTCGAGTTGCAATTTGCTGAGTAATGCATCGCTCCACTTGCGATTCACAACATCCAGCAGCAACATGCCCGACGCGTCGCTAACTTCGGTGGCTAGTTCGCCAGTTAAGCGACGGCGAATTTCATCTTTGGGCAGTAACAAGTGCTTCAGCTTTGCAAAATTCTTTGGCTCATTGTTCCTCAGCCAAAGCACTTTGGGGGCAGTGAATCCAGTCAAAGCCGGGTTGGCAACCATTTCAATCAGGGCTTGGCGACCGCCGGCCAGTTCCGTAATCTCGTCGCACTCTTTGGCTGTGCGTTGGTCATTCCAGAGAAGCGCTGGACGAATTACTTGTTGCTTCGCATCCAAAAATACAGAACCATGCATCTGGCCGGATAGCCCGATCGCTTTGACTTCGGTTCCTTTCACTTTGGACGCCTTGAGCGCACCGACGACTGTTTTCTTCACCGCCGCCCACCACAGATCAGGGTGCTGCTGAGTCCACATGGGGCGCGGCATCTCAACGGCATACTCGGTGGTCGATTGGCCTAGAATCTCGCCCGTTTCGGTCATGCAAATGGTTTTGGTACCGGAAGTGCCAATGTCGATGCCTAAATAGTATCCCATGTTTCTGTGATGCCCTGATCGAAGTTTTCTGAATGATCCAAAGATGAAAGATAAGCAGCGGAAACGCATGCGATCGTCCGCAAGTTGCCCGTCGAATGCAAAAATATACTTGGAAGTCGCAATCGCGCATACTATCCCAGACCAACAAGTACGCGATTGAGCTTTAGGATCTTCTTGGAAATAAGGTTTACGCTTATACTGTTAGCCATGCGGAGCTTGATTCAAGCATCCGTAAACCTCGCTGCCCCAAAGTGTTTATGCGTTGCCCCTTCTGTCAAGTTGATAACGACAGCGTCCGCGATTCCAGAATTGTCGAGGACGGCCGCGCGATCAAGCGCAGGCGTTATTGCCATTCTTGTCGCCGACGCTTTACGACCTTCGAGCGCACTGCAGGCGCGTTGCAAGTCATCAAAAAGAACGGTGAACGTGAGCCATTCAGCCGCAGCAAAATTGAATTGGGGCTAGAACGCGCTTGCTGGAAGCGAAAGATCAGCGCCGAACAGCGCGCTCGAATGGCCGAATCGATCGAAGCGAGGCTCCAAGAAGAATATGAGCTGGAAGTGCCTAGCTCAGAAATCGGCAATTTGTGCATGCATGAACTGGCCGCCGTCGATCAAGTCGCCTTTGTGCGGTTCGCCAGCGTCTACCGAGAGTTTCAAGGCGTCCAAGATTTCGTCCAAGAACTCAAGCCGATCTTGCGAAACGAACCCGTGCCAGCTCGGAAGTTGGAGTAGTAAGCTCTCTATTGCTCTCGTGCTTTGTCTCAGCACGTGCACCATCCCAGCGCTACCGGACTGCCGAGAGGTTCAGACCCCTTTCCAAACCGCCCCTAAAGCGGCAGTAGCCACGGCACCATAACGACACTCACGATCAAGACAATGATCGCAAAGGGGACACCCACTTTCAAATAGTCTCCAAAGCGGTAGCCACCCGGTGTCAACACCAACGTGTTGACCGGCGACGACACAGGCGTCATAAACGCAGCCGAAGCAGCTAAAGCAACGATCATGGCAAAAGGATACGGCGACGCATCTAAATGCCCCGCAATCGTCAAAGCGACCGGCGCCATCAGTACGGCTGTCGCGGTGTTTGATATAAATAGGCCTAGGATTGCCGTCGCGACAAATAATACCGCAAGCACTCCGTATGTCCCCACGATCGAGGAGATCGACAACAGCATATTGGACGCATATTCAACGCCGCCAGTGCGTTCCAGCGCGATCGAAAACGGTAGCATCCCCACGATCAGTACTAACGTCTTCCAATCAATGGAGCCATAAGCGCTTTCAAAATTGACACAGCCAAACATGCCCATCAATAAACAACCAATCAAGGCTGCATGCACGTTCGAGATCAAACCCGATACCATCAAGACCACGACCATCAACAGGATCGCAAGCGCATGGAATGATTTACCGGTCACACGCAAGACTTCATCCATTTCTGCAGGTAAGTTTAAAGCGACCATGTCTCGACAACCGACGGTCCGCAAGTGACGAATCGATTTCCAAGGCCCAATCACCAGCATCGTATCCCCAATGCGAATCTCCTCATGGGACAATCCTTCTGAGAGCGCTTTCACGCCGCGGCGCATACCAATCACGGAAAAACCATAGCGCGTGCGGATGTTCGCTTTAAGCATGGTTTTTCCTACCAACTCCGAATCCGCTGGCACAAACACTTCCGCCATTCCGATTTCTTGCGCACTGTCCGCCAGAGGGCCAGCCGTTAGAGGCAACGGTTCGAGCATATGCTTTGCACAAATCGCTTGAATGTCCGAAGTCCCGATGATCAAATCCACCAGCAAGATATCGTCCCGTTGCAATTCTGTTTTTGCATGAGGCTGGACCAACGCGCCTTTCCTTTGCACCGCAACCAAATTCAGTCCGGATTCATTGCGCAAGTTCAGCGAGCCCAGCGACTGGCCGATCAATGCCGATCCATGTCGCACGCGCAGGCGATGCTTACGTCCGGAAAGGTTGTATCGCTCAACAAGGTCAGCGAACGTCAATCGCGGAGCTCCATTTCCGATCTGCTCCATCGCTTTGTCGGGCAGCCAGCGCCGCGCGAAAAGCATGTAGATGATGGCGAGGATCAAAATGGGCACACCGAACGGCGTGAAACTAAAGAAGCGGAAGCCCTGCTCTCCACGCCGAACCAGTTCGCTGTTGATGACAAGATTCGGAGCCGTGGCTACCAGCGTCGTCATCCCGCTGATCAAAGCCGCTACGCTCAAAGGCATCATCAATTGGCCTGGAGCGGTGTTGGTGCTGCGGCAGACTCGCAACACAATCGGAATGAAGATCGCCGTCACTGCAGTGGAACTCATGGTAGCTCCCAAAGCACATACGACGATCATGAGCAGCACGACCAGCGTAGTGCCGTTGCTTCCAGAGCGGCTGACCAGCCAGTCGCCCAGCATCCTTGCCACGCCCGTTCGCACCAATCCCTCGCCGATGACGAACATAGCTGCGATAAGGATAATGTTCGGGTCGCCAAAGCCCGCCAAGGCTTCTCGCATTTCAATCACGCCTGTGAATGGCAGGGCACAGATGGCAAACAAAGCCACGGCGTCCATTCGCGGACGATCTAAAGCGAACATGAGAATCACAATGACCAGTAATAGAAGGACGATCGTCAGTTCCAGCGTCATTGTTCCTCGTTGCTTTCCCGCCCGACTAAAGTGATTCTCCGCAAAATTCCAACTGTGGGGAGAGAATAGCAAAAGTCGGCTTCCAGCAACAACGCAAAAGCCATCCCAGCCGGCAAGTTCCTTGCTTTGGATGAATCGGCTGCTTGTAGTCCCGCCTTCAGGCCGACGTGCTCTCTTTCGTCGTACCGCCTTTGAGCGGAAATGCGTGGATAAATTTAGTCCCATTTAGCCTAAAGGCGGAACGACGAACAAGATTTGCTTTCAGGCGAGACTTTGGACGGGTGAATTGGCCATTCTGGCAGGTATATGAATTGCACTGCGGGGGTGCTGATCGTGTTTTACTTGGAAAACCTGCCGTTCTTCACACTTAAGGTTGCTAAACCTGCGTTGACCGGCAAAGACAGTCCCGATACTCTGACAGGATGACACTTCGGCGATTAGTAAATTAAGTGGAAGTTTAAGGTGTTTTCGGGGGCTCTCGAGTGGGCGCCCAGCCAAAAACCCTTCCCTTAATTCGACAACCTACGACAAACACGAGTGGACGGCCATAACTCCACTTTATTGATATTGCTCTAGAAGGACCTAGCGAGCAGCTTTCCTGATAGAGCGGCAGATTAGAAAGCTCAACGGATAAACATGGAATTACTGGATCGAATTTGGGAGGGCACCAACAGCCTAGTCAACGGCGTCATGAGCGGTGTTGGACGAGGTCTTACGGGTGTTTTCGGGACTTCCAATGCGCGTACTGTCAAAAAGCACCAGGAAACCGCCCAGCGCATCAATGCGCTTGAGCCCAAGATCATGGCGCTCAGCGATATCGAGTTGCGCGAGGAGACCGCCAAACTAAAGGCTCGTTTGGCTGCCGGCGAAACGCTGGACGATATTTTGGTCCAAGCGTTTGCTTTGTGTCGCGAAGGCGGTCGGCGATTTCTGAAAATGCGACATTATGACGTGCAGCTCATCGGGGGCATGGTGCTGCATGGCGGCAATATCGCCGAAATGGTGACCGGGGAAGGGAAAACGCTGGTCGCAACTTTGCCTGCTTATCTCAACGCGCTCGAAGGCCGTGGCGTGCATGTGGTAACCGTCAATGACTATCTCGCTCGCCGCGATATGGAGTGGATGGCTCCGTTATATATGGGCTTGGGACTGACCGTCGGCAATATCCAAAGCGGTATGTCGACCGGGCTGAGGCAAGCGTCGTATGCGGCAGACATTACTTATGCAACTAACAACGAATTGGGCTTTGATTACCTGCGCGATAACATGCGCATGGCCGCGCGCGGGGACGACCGATTTCCGAAGGAATATCAGCAATCGCAAGGGCCGCTTTACTATGCGATCATCGACGAAGTAGACAACATTCTGATCGACGAGGCCCGGACGCCGCTGATTATTTCGGGGCCCGCACACCAAGACGCTGGCAAATACTTGGAAGCGGACAAAATCGCTCGACAATTGCGTGCCATAGAGGACTTTGTGGTAAGCGAGAAAGACCACACGGTGAACTTGACCGATGATGGAGTTCGCAAGGCGGAAAAGCTAGCTGGAGTGGAAAGCTTTTACACTTCCGGAAATATGGAGTGGCCTCACTTGATCGACAATGCGCTCAAAGCTCACTTTCTCTACAAACGAGATGTCAACTATGTCGTCAAGGAAGGCGCGATCATCATCGTCGATGAGTTCACAGGTCGCTTGATGGAAGGCCGACAGTGGTCCGATGGCTTGCACCAAGCGGTCGAGGCGAAGGAGGGCGTGAAGATCAAAGAAGAGAACCAAACGCTGGCCACCATCACGCTGCAGAACTACTTTAAACTCTACCGCAAACTATCGGGTATGACCGGTACGGCGATGACGGAAGCCAATGAGTTCTACAAGACTTACAAGCTGGATGTGGTTGCGATCCCAACCAACCGCGGCATGCAGCGCGTTGAACATGCTGATAGCATTTATTTGACCGAAAAAGAGAAGTACAAGGCGGTCGCTGATGATATCGAACTTATGAACAAGTTCGATCAACTGGTGCTAAAAGACGGTACGTCTTTCTTCGGCGAGATCAAAAAGGAGACCGAGACATCGATCGAGTTTCGCAAGCGCGATCAAACGCAGGCCGAAACGTTCTCGAAAGACAATGTCACTCGCGTTTATCCCAAAGGTCGTCCCATCTTGGTCGGCACCGTATCGATCGAGAAAAGCGAACGGCTGAGCAGTTTGCTGGAGCAACGCAGTATTCAGCACCAAGTGTTGAACGCAAAATTCCACGAACGTGAAGCGGAAATTGTCGCTCAAGCTGGGCGGATCGGCGCGGTCACTATCGCGACGAACATGGCGGGTCGTGGTACGGACATTGTTTTGGGCGGTAATCCCGAAACGAAGGCTTGGGCGATGCTGCAAGACAAATATCCCACACGTTTGGAAGTGCCCAAGGAAGAATGGAACGCTTTGGTGCATCAAATCGAAGTCGGCGATGACATGAAAGCCGAAGGCGCACGTGCCAAAGAAATGGGCGGCTTGATGGTGATTGGGACCGAACGTCACGAAAGTCGCCGCATTGACTTGCAGTTGCGTGGGCGTTGCGGTCGACAAGGCGATCCTGGCGAGAGCCGCTTCTACCTGTCGTTGGAGGACGACTTGATGCGTATCTTCGCGGGCGATTGGGTTCGCGCTTGGATGGGCAAACTTGGGATGGGCGAAGGCGAGGCGATCCAAAGCTCGTTTGTGTCCAAGCGAATCTCGGCGGCTCAGAAGAAGGTCGAAGAACGCCACTTCGAAGCTCGCAAGAACTTGCTCGAATATGACGAAGTCATGGACTTCCAGCGCAAGCGAGTTTATGGCTTCCGACAACAAATCCTGGATGGTGTAAGCTGCCGCAAGCTTGTACTAGAACAGATTCGTCAACAAATCGAACGTGCAGTCGGCTTGTATATGTCTCCGCTGTTTGGGGCGGAAAGCTTCGCAAGTTTCGCTAGCGCAAAACTTTCATGCCGACTAGAACCCAAAGAGTTCCGTGGTGTCGATATCGATACTGCAAGCACTTATGCTCGCGATCTGGCTCAGCGTGCTGCGGAAACGCAAATCGTGGATGCCATTGATGAAAACTTGCCAGATGGTGAAGAGGAAAGCGAGTGGAATTATGAAGCATTGGCCAAATGGTCCAACTCGCAGTATGGTACGAATTACACAGCGAATGCCTTGCGAAAGATCGACCGCAACAGTATCGACGAAGAACTGGTGCAAAAGGCGCATGACTTCATTGCACAAATCGACTTGAGCGAAGGTGCCGACTTCCTGCAAGAAGACTATGGCGTTCGCGTGCTTTCGACCTGGATGAAAAACAAGTTTGGCATCGATGTCAAGGTGGACGCGCATGCTGAACTTGCGGACGTGAAAAAGCAGCTATGCAAAGCGGCTGAGGATGCTTACCGCGAACGCGAAGTGCGATTTCCGCTGGAAGCTGCTTTGAATACCTTTGCTGTGCGATCTCCAAATAACGAGTCGTTCGTGCTCTCACCGGACATCGCCGCTTGGCTTGCCAACCGATTCAAAAAGCCTGAACTAGCGGATCTGCTGCTGAAGGGCGAACGTTTGGACTTCGAACCAATTCTGGCCGCGTCGCGCGAAGATCAAATCGAAGGCGAAACGCAACTGAAGAAAGGGTTCGAATTAATCGCTCAGCTTTATGGCGACAACGAACCAAACCGCAGTGCTTCTCTAACCAGTGGCAAGTCGGGCAAATTGGAGCAGTTGGCGCAATGGATGCAAGAACAGCTCGATTGGAAGGATAGCTCAGATAAACTCTTGCGATTGAATCGTACTCAATTAGAAAACCGTGTTCAACAAGCCGTTGATGACCGTTATCATGCGGAAGTGCGCGGCAGTGAACGCGATATCTTGTTGCGATTGCTGGACGAGACTTGGATGTCGCATTTGTTGGCGATGGATCATCTTCGGTCAGCAGTTAGCTTCCGTGGCATGGGGCAGATGGACCCCAAGGTTGAGTACAAACGTGAAGGCATGAAGCTGTTTGAGCAGATGTGGTTGTCGGTTGGCGAACGCGTGACGGACGTAATCTTCCGGGCGGCTGCCACGACGGTGACTCCTATGCCGACGCAGCAGCCTCGCCAGATGTCAGAGCGGCATGATTCAGCGGAGACAACCGGTGATATGGCGCGTACTGTTGGAGCCGTGCCACCGGCGGCTCAAAATAACGGCAGCGCGAGCGCATACGGCGATGCGGCTGCAAGTTCAGCACCTCAGGAACGTGTACAACCGATTCGCCGAGCGAATGATCGGGTTGGACGCAACGATCCGTGCCCTTGCGGTTCGGGCAAGAAGTATAAGAATTGTTGCCTGCGAAATGGCTAGGCTATAATCATAACGGCCGCTTCCCTTTGCCCCGACACCTATAACGCGAGCTAGCAATGCAGCCTGAGACCACCAGCGCCACACCGAAACAAAGCAGTCCTTGGATTCGAGAAACCATCGATAGCTTTGGTGTCGCACTGATTTTGGCATTCTTGTTTCGCGCGTTTGTCGCTGAAGCGTTTGTCATTCCGACAGGCTCGATGGCTCCAACTCTGATGGGAGCTCACAAAGATGTCACATGTTCGCAATGCGGGTGTGATTATCAATCCAGTGCCAGCGAAGAATACAACAACGAAACTGGGCGTCTAAGTGGTCTGTCGATCATCGGTACGACCTGCCCGCTGTGCAGATACCAACAGCCGATCGATATCGCGACCAACAAGAATCATGCGACGTTCTCTGGCGATCGCATCTTGGTGAGCAAGCTGGCCTATATCCAAGGCGACCCGCAGCGTTGGCAAGTGATTGTGTTTAAGAATCCAACCGAAGCACGCCAAAATTATATCAAGCGTCTAGTGGGCCTGCCCAACGAAACGCTCCGTGTCCAACACGGCGATGTATATACGAAACCTAAAGGCGAGAACGCTTTTTCCATCGCTCGCAAGCCGCACAACATTGTCGAAGTGTTGCTGCAACCCATCAACGACACTGCGCATCGAGCCGCAGCGCTTGCCAAAGCGGGAGTTCCAAGTCCTTGGCAACCCGAAGGCCCGATCACCGAAGCTGGCCAAACGGCAGCTCCTTCCAATAGCAATTGGAAAGTGACCGACACCGAGCAAACCTGGAACGCAGAAATGGCATCTTCTAAAGCCACTCAACCCGGCGATGCTTTGCTGGCCAGCTATGATTGGCTGCGATACTATCACTACACGTTGCGGCCATGGCAGTGGTACGAGATTATGCAGACGGGCAAGTTAAGCAAGCCGATCCCAGCCCGATCCGCTCAGTTGATCACTGACTTCACGCACTACAACGCACAGACGATGACCAATTCGACCTCTTTCCGATCAGGGAAGTCGGATATTGTGGAACAAACTCCGTTTGGATTAGGGCTAAAGAACTTTGATACCGTGTTGAAGCCCCGTTCGGGTTCGGATGGCGAACATTGGGTGGGCGATTTAGCCGGCGAGTTTACCGCCACATTGAATTCGAACACTGGGACGGTTGCATTAGATGTCGTGGAAGCAGGCGTCCATTATGTCACCGAAATTGACGCAGCCAACGGTGACGTAAAAATCGTCGCTATCCAAAATGGCAAAGCTCTGAGCGTTTTCGAAGATGGCAATGGTGGCGTGTTGGATGTCATTACGGGCTCGAGCTCACTGCGTGGTAACAGTCAAGCGACCGTTAAATTAGCGAATGTCGACAACACTCTGCACCTCTGGGTGAACGGCAAGCTTGTCAAATTGCTGCCAACGGCGAACATTTCCAGCGACAAGATCGAACAAGCGAACCTACATCGACCTGTTTATTCTCCTGAAGATGCTGCCGACGCGGCTCCTATTGGAATCGCATTTGGAAATGGCATGTCCGGCGTGGTTGAACGAGCTCGAGTATGGCGGGATATCTATTACACGGCAGTCAACGCGAATAGTTCGCAGCTCAGCGACTACAGAAGGTTTGACAAAGATTTAGAGGACTCGATTACCGAAGAAGTGGCGGAACAGTATTTGGCGTCGCAGCCTATCAATGCCAGTTTGCAGATGATCCAGCGGCAATACGACGAGACCATGTTGTATCGCGACATTCTCTTTAGTAGCCCTTCGCTTTGGAACGCCAGCCCGCTGTTTACCAATCGTAGTTCGGTTGAATTTGATTTGGATGCGGATCAGTATTTTCCGATGGGTGACAACAGCAGCAAGTCCTTGGATGCGAGACTTTGGCGGCCAAATCATTTTGTCCATCGTGACTTGTTGATCGGTCGTGCTGCTTTAGTTTTTTGGCCGCATCATTGGAACGCTCCAATTCCATATTGGCCGAACTTCAAACGCTTTGGAATTATTCGCTAGTTGCAGTTGATGATCGGAAGGCTCGTCGTCAGGAAGCGGGCTTAGCGGTAAAGCGGAAGCCATCCGATATTTGTATGCGATGAACTTCCGATCCATCCATGGATCACTCGGATGGTGGACCTTCCGTCGTGTTACCGACCTGGCTCACTTTCTTGAAAGCTAATCACCTCCAAAGTTTGAACCTTGAAACAGCCAAATGGCTCCAGTTTCGTCCTGTGTGAAGGTTAGCGAACCATCCAATATGATGTTTGATATGTCTGCCTCAAGCGGAAAGCGTTCCACAGTTGGATTCTTAAGGCCAAAGACTGGGGCTTCATGGCATCAAGAAATTTGGTTCAAATGAAAATGCAATTGCACGAAAGGTCTTGCGAGACATTTTAGTGAATGACCGCTGAGCATAGGCTGATCTACGAATTGCGAAACCGAAGCCGACGCTGAAGATCAGTGATCATGGTGGCCAGTTCTGCCGGAGGCTTTGCCAAGAGTTCTTCATCGTCACTTACCGCGTCACCTAGCAACTCTTGATAGCTTTGCACCCGCCCGGCTAGCTTGCCTTCCTGACGGCCTTCTATTTTGCCTTCCAGTTTGCCTTCCTGTCGGCCTTCCTGTCGGCCTTTCATTTCAGCAGCAGCGATCCGCCAAGCTTCATCCAGCTTTGCTTTCTCGCGATCGTCATAAATTTCACGGTATTCCGTTTTCATTTGAATCTCCTCGACCGTATCGATCACCGTTTGGAAATCTGGACTAGGGAAAAGTTCCCGCAATCGCTCTGGACTATAATTCTGTGCGTTTCGGATCAAGTAAATCCAGCGATCGATTGCCGTGGCGCAGCCTAATTCACTTTCGCTCACATTATACTTGGGAAGCTCTAAGAAGTGAATCTCAAGCGTCTGCTCCAGGATTCGACCGGTCTGGCGATCAGTCAACTGAAACCGATGATGTTTGACCAAGTCGTTCCGCCATAGGTAGTCATCTAGCAGACAGATTGCAAAAACTGGACAAAGCTCCGCATATTTGTGGCCTTTCTCCAACTGCCCACGGTACAGTGCACAGCCATAGTAGGTCATGCGTTTTTCGATAGCTATGGTGTTCGCCAGTTGCATTTCGATGTTGAAGTAAGCACCGCTTGCATCTCTGGCCTTTACATCCAAGATTGAGGATTTGTCATCTGGGAACTTCTGCAAGTCAAATGGGTTAAGAACCTCCAAATCAACCACATGCACATGAGGATTTAAGATCGCGTTGAGCAGCGAGATAAGCGGTCCAACTTGGTTTTCGTTACCAAAGGCCAGCTTAAAAGCAAAGTCAATTAGAAGTGAAATCCCAGTGGCTGATGACATGATCCCGAGTTGTTAGGGCGAAACAAAATCACAAATCCGAGCTAGCCGTAGTCTGCCATTCTATCATGACCTACTTTGTCTGTGTTCTCATCCGTTGCTTTAGGCTAGTGCGACTTAGTTGTGCGCAGTTTGAGAAGGGATCGATGTGCTGCGTAGGCCGGAACAAGCAAAGCAATCCTGCGCCGGAACATCGGTCGCTGTAAGGGAGTAACGGTGACTGACTCATCGATGCGTTGCGGGTTAGCTTTGCGCAGTTCCGGCAATGGGCAAGCGCGACCTTGTTACCGGCCTACGACTAAACGCTCAAAACATCACAATCCGCTCTAGATCTCCAAGAACATACGCGTTGGATCTTCAATGATCTCTTTGATGGTGCGCAAGAACGTGACCGCTTCGCGACCGTCGACAATGCGGTGGTCGTAGGACAATGCCAAATACATCATCGGGCGGATGACCACTTGGCCATTCTCTGCTACAGGACGCTCTTGGATTGCATGCAGTCCTAGGATCGCGCTTTGAGGAGGATTCACAATCGGCGTCGACAGCAAAGAGCCATAAATACCGCCGTTGCTGATCGTAAAAGTACCGCCTTCCAGCTCAGCAGGCGATAGCTTGTTTTCCATGGCCATTTTCGAGAAATCGCCGATCGACCGTTCGACTTGAGCAAACGTCATGTTCTCGACGCTGCGCAGGACGGGGACAACCAGCCCTTTTCCACCACCAATCGCAATGCCAATATCACAGAAGTTCTTGTAGACGATGTTGTTGCCCCGAACTTCTGCGTTGACCGTTGGAAAACGCTGCAGTGCTTCGCTGGCCGCTTTGCTGAAGAACGACATAAAGCCAAGCTTCACGCCATGCTTTTCGGCAAACGCGTCTTTGTATTTTGAGCGCAGAGCCATTACCGGCCCCATGTTGACTTCGTTGAACGTGGTCAGCAAAGCCGCGTCGTGTTGAGCTTGCACCAAACGCGTCGCGATCGTCCGTCGAATCATGCTCATTGGCTTGGCTTCTTCGCGGCGTTCTTTGCCCGCTGCGGCGGTCATGCCTGTAGAATTCGGTTGGGACAACCCCTTTTCAAGCACGGGAGTTTGGGCCGGTTTCACTGGAGCGGGAGCTTTTGGTTGATCCAAATGCCTTGCCACGTCTTCTTTGAGAACGCGGCCACCAGGGCCTGAACCGGCAACCGAACCGGCTGGAACGCTGTGATCGGCCATCATACGCGCCGCTGCTGGCATCACGTGGCCGCCAGAAGCTCCGCCGTTACCTGTTGATTTACTTTCGGCAGCGGGCTTGCTTTCGCTGGCTGGCGAAGCGACAGGTTGAGTTGGCGAGGCTTGAGCCGGCTTTTCCGACTCCTCCATCATGCACAAAATATCGCCGACACTGGCGAATTCTTCAGCCTGCTTCACAATTTTTTGAATCACGCCGGAAACGGGAGCCGGAATCTGTACGGCCGCTTTTTCGGTCTCTAATTCAACGATATCGGTGCCGCTGGCAACCCACTCACCCTCTTTTTTTAGCCAAGTTTGAACTTGGACTTCCGAGATGCTTTCGCCAACATTGGGCACTTTGACTTCGATCATATTCAGTGTCTAATCTTTGGTAGGATCAATGAACCGGTCCATCAGTGAAAAGTATACCAATCGAGCGGTAAAGGGTAAGACGTACCCGGGATGGTTCTGCACTGAAGATGGTCACATCCGGCTGACGCCCCCTGCATATCCGTAATATTGAAGATTTTCGAATTTATGACCAAGATCGAAAGAAATCCAACTCGCCCAGTGCGAATCGGCTCCATCACTGTCGGTGCCAATAATCCAATTGCCGTGCAGAGCATGACGGCGACCAAAACGACGGACGTACCGGCCACCGTGGCGTTGGTCAACGCGTTACACGCCGCTGGTGCGGGCGTCGTCCGCATTGCCGTGGATAGTGACAAAGATGCGGAAGCTCTTGCGGAAATCCGAGCTCAGACCCAAGCGAACTTGTCGGTCGATTTGCAAGAGAACTATCGCTTGGCCCTGAAGGTCGCTCCGCATGTAGACAAGATCCGCTACAACCCTGGCCATTTGTACCACCACGAACGCGAAAAGCCTTGGCAGGACAAGGTTCGCTTCTTGGTCGACATCGCGACTAACCACGATTGTGCCATCCGAGTCGGAGTCAATTGCGGCTCGGTCGATCCGGCTCAGAAAGATCGCTTCGATGCCCACGATTCGATCGGTCCGATGATCGCATCGGCCACGGAGCATTGTGAGTTGCTGGACAAATTGAACTTTACGCGCTATGTCGTGTCGCTCAAGGACAGCGACCCTAGCAAAGTGGTCGAGGTCAATCGCCGTTTTGCCGAACTGCGTCCAGATGTGCCGTTGCATTTGGGCGTGACCGAAGCCGGCATGCCTCCGGAAGGCATCATTAAGACGCGGATCGCATTTGAACAATTGATCGGCCGCGGAATTGGCGACACGTTGCGAGTATCGCTGACCGTGCCCAATTCCGAAAAGTACCGTGAAATCGAAGCGGGCAACGAGATCATCGACGACATCTACCACGGTCGTCTGCGAAGCGTGGTGGCGTTGGATCCTAATCGCTTGAACATCATTTCTTGCCCAAGTTGCTCGCGAGTGGAAAACGAAGCGTTCGTGGAACTGGCTCAAGAAGTCAAGAAGATGACGGAGTACGCGGCAGAGTATTCCATCACCATTGCCGTCATGGGATGTCGCGTGAACGGTCCTGGCGAAACAGACGACGCGGATCTTGGTTTGTGGTGTGGCCCGGCCAAAGTGAACTTGAAGCGAGGCACAGAAGCTTTGGGCGCATATCCATATGATGAGATTCTCGCACGGCTGCGAGTTGAACTGGATGACTTAATCGCCAAAAAGAAACTCGAGCGAGCTCATGCCTGATAACTCCATGCTATTGCACTTTGTCGTCACCGCGATTTGCTTCGCAGCGATCGCAGGACTGCTGAGTGCTTGGCTGCAACAATTGTTTGGCACTTATCTCGCCGGACTTACTGCAGTAATTGGCATGATCGCCGCAATTATCGCGGGCCAGTACTTGGACCAAGGGCTCTCTTTGCCGCCGGAGCGTGATTGGCATTCCATAGCTTGGCTAGTGTCCGTTGGCGGACTGGTGCTGGCGACTCTTCCGTTTCGCTCAGCCCGAAATCCGGTGCCAGCTCTGCTGATGGCAGCGTTCGCTTGGCTAGGAACCAAGTATTTGTTCCCGGCGGTCGAAAGTGATGAACTGTTCGATCAATGGCGCATCTGGTGGACTATAGCGATCCCGCTTAGTGCTTTTGCGAACTGTTATCTGCTGCGATGGGTGAGCACGATCGACGGCGGGCGCGTGTGGAGCGTTTGGGTTCTAGTCGCTCAGTTCGCAGCGATCTCTGCCGCGCTCATGATGACCTACGCCACCCTTGCTGCCGCGGCGATGGCTTACTGGGCAATCGCGATTATCCTGGCGATCGCCAGTTCGCTGAGCGTTGGGTTGGCTCGGCGCTGGCGTCCGAGCGGTGGCATGGAAGCAACACCAGAAAAGCTAGGCGTGCTTACATGGATCGAAGTAACGCTGGCACCTTTGTCACTGGCGGCGATTCTGCTGGTGGCCAGCTTTCGTAGCTACAATTATGGCATGAACCCTGGCTGGATTAATTTCCCGCTGTTGTTCCTGCCAGCGTTGGTAAGTGCCGTGGACTGGTTTTTTATGCGTGAAAAGCGCTCGTGGCTACGCGCATCGGTGGCAGCGACGCTTTCAATAGCCCTGGTGCTCGCGCCGATCATTGCGATGGCCATCAGTTCCAGCGGTCAGGACTACTGACGCGCAGCGTGGACTTTGACGCGCAGCGCGGACTTTAGTTCAGTCGGCTGCAGCGGGTTGTTCGCCGCGTGGGTCAAGGAACTTTGGGAAGTGATCTTCCACGACCGCATAGAACTCTTGCGGCGTCGCAACATGAGCGACATGCGTTCGAAATGCTCGAGCACCATGTTTGCCTTGCGCGTAGCAGCAAGCGAACTTCCGCATCAGCAAAGTGCCTTTATCAGGTCCGAAACGCTCGACGACCATCTGATAATGACGCAGCATGCACTGCCGTTGCTCTTCGAGTGTCGGTTCAGGGGGAATAGGTAATCCACGCAGTGCCGCCGCAGCTTGAGCGAACAGCCAAGGCTTACCCAGCGCCGCTCGAGCAATCATGACACCATCGACACGATAGCGTTCAAACGCGGCCACGACCGCTTCAGGTGAACTAAGGTCACCATTGCCAATCAGCGGCATATCACCGACGACATCCTTGATCTCCGAAATGCGATCCCAATCTGCACTGCCTCGGAAAAAATCTTCTGCCGTGCGGCCGTGAACTGTCAATGCCGATGCACCAGCTCGTTTCACAGTCTGGGCAACTTGCAGGTGATTCATATTGTCGCGCGTGCACCCCAAGCGAATTTTAGCGGTCACTGGCGTCGGATAGCATGCTTCTACCAAACGCGAGATAATCTCATACATACGGTCAGGATGACGTAGTAAATAACTGCCGCTGTGCGCCTTCTCGGTGACTTGTTTCACTGGGCAACCGAAATTAATGTCGACCACGCTGACCGCATATTCGGTTGCAAGTCGCTTTCCAACTTTCGCCATCGTGTCGGGATCATTGTCCCAGATTTGGACGGCCAGCGGACGAGCTTCGCTGGCCACCCCCCACAAGCGGTCGGGGTGTTCGCAGTCATGTTCATCCAGCCAAACGAAGCCGCGTGCGTTCACCATCTCGGTCGCTTGCAGGCCAGAGCCGCCGTAGTCGCGGACGATTTGGCGGTAGGCGTAATTGGTGAAGCCCGCCATCGGAGCTTGCAGAATCGGCGGATCGACTATGACATTGCCGATGGAGAACGGAGGGGCGATTGTTTTGGTAGTGGTTTCCATGGCCGATAGCATAACAAAATAAGCTAGGAAGTTTAGGCGGTTTTCCGCTGGCTTTCTGGCGTCAGTTTGATCGTTGCAAGCGGAATTTCCGTCAAGCTTTACCTAATGCGACTCAACTTGAACGATTGATTAATCCGATACTACCAGCACAACCGAAAAGTGTGCAATAGACGGAACCAGTTTGGATAGTGGCCTGAGGGGGCCTTGCTGGTGCCGGTGTAGTATCGCACGAATCAAGCCCATGCGACGGTGGAAGGTTACTATGGCGTTGTTAAAACAAACATTACGCATGCTGGTCCTTGCAGCGATGGCCACAGCTAGTTCTCTAGGCTGGGCTGATCAACCCTATCATCCGTTTGCAGAGCCGATAAGTTGGGATCCTGACTGGCAGTTCTTTGCTCCAGTCGATATCCAAGAGATCGAGGATCAGTCGGCTCGTCAACGTGCGAACTACGGTTGGTACTTGACCTACGACCGCGTCCACATCGGACTGGATCGACCAATCATCGAGCCTAACAGCAATACGTTCGACCGGGGTTGGGGAAACCTATGGACCTTCGGTGTCATGAACGAAAATGACAGCGGCTGGGATTTTCAGTTCCTGAGAATTACAGGTCCAAATCATTACGAGACCGCCAGAGCTATTCGCGTCATCGGTCTAGCAGACAGCTCTACCGGCGACCCTTTGGATTTTCCATTGTTGGCCGAACGCTACGAATTTGACCCCGGGTTTGGTGACGGAACATTTATCATCCGGGACAGCTTGAACGTGGCTTCACTGGGCAGCTTCGAAATCAACAAGAAATGGCGTCGTTCGCCTTATCAGTTCGGTGGATTCCTAGAACCACTGGTCGGTATCCGCTACATGGACTTCACCGACCGCAACGTTGCCGACGGATACTCTGGCTTTCAGGATATCGCAGGTAACAACTTTGAAGTTTTTGATATCAGTGACATCATCAATAAGAACCGGATGTTGCTGGGGCAAATCGGCTTCCGCTACTTCCGCGACATGGGGCGGTTCCAAGTTTCATCCGAAGTCAAACTGTTGGGCGGTGGCAACTTCCAATCGGGATCAGTTGATACGCGGCAATATACCTTCGGCTACACTGACGGCGACGCAGATCCAGACATTATCTTCGAGCCATCATTCCGACTTACCAATTCGCCTGGACTTGAAGACAAATTGCTAGCCGGTTTGGATGCACGAGCTCAACTGTCCTACAATCTGACCCGCAACATCAACTTCCGATTTGGAACCTCAATGTTGTACATCGGAAGCGGTATCGCTCGCGGTAGCCAAATCCGAGGAAACAACCCGACCTTCACGGACCCACCAGCATTCGGACCTTCGGCAAGCTTTGTTCAGCAGAACTTAGTCATGCCAGGGATCAGCTTGGGTGTGACAGTCAACCGTTAAGCCCAACCGCTGACCGGTTAATTAAAAAACTTCGAACGCTGGAACGGAAACGTCCCAGCGTTTTTTCGTTTGATGTTGTGCTCAACGCGGTTAAACACTGCCGTGCTGGTTCACTTAACCAACCGTGCTGGAGCTAGTTAAGATCGGATACATCAATGCCAAGACAATGAACATCACGACCATCGCCAGCAATAACAGCAATAGTGGTTCTAACAAACGCACGACAATTTCCAATCGCCGATACGTTGTCTTCTCCAAGCTATCGGCGATCTGCGTAAGCACGTTGTCCAACGAGTTCGACTCTTCGGCAACCGAAATCATTTCCGTTACCGTCGCCGGAAAGTGTCCGCTTCTCTCAAGAGGCTTATAAAGTCGCTCGCCAGAGGTCACTTCTTCAATGGCCACACTTACGGTTTCGCTTAAGATTTGATTGGCCGCCGCATGCCGACTGATCTCCAAGGCACGCAGCAAAGTGACTCCGTTCGCCAGCAACGTCCCCAGTACGCGGCAGAAACGAGCGACCGCTAGATTGAGGAATACCGGGCCTAGCAAAGGTGTTTTGATTTTGATGGTGTCCCAGCGGCGGGCGCCTTCTGCCGTACCAAAGTATGTTTTCGCGCCAATCACAGCGGCGGTCCCAGCTATCAACAACATCCACCAATAGCTCTGCATAAAGCTACTCATCGCTAGCAAGAGCGTTGTGGCCGATGGCAAGGTTCCGCGCTGGCGCATGGTTTCAAAGATCGATTCGAACTGTGGCACAAAGACCACCAGCAATACGACCACAATGATAAAGCCAATCAACGAAATGAAGGCGGGATAGGCAAGCGCGCCAATCGTCTTGCCTTTCAGTTCTTCTTGCTGCTCAATAAACGATGCGATGCGTTCCAGCGCATCTTCCAGGAATCCGCCTTCGCTGCCCGCTCGCACCATGCTGACCGCAATGATATTAAAGATCTTCGGGTATTTTGAAAATGCATCGCCCAGCGATTCACCGTCTTCGACGCGTGCTCGAATCTCTTGCAACACATTCTGCAAGGCTTGTGAACCAGATTGCTGCGAGAGAACCGTCAAGGCTCGCATCATCGGCACGCCACTGCGCAGCAGCGACGCTAGTTGCGAGTAAAAGGCCACCATCTTAGTGCCGGAGACGCGGCCAGTTGAAATCGTGACGCTGGCTTTCCCACTGGTAATCGAGACAGGAAACAACGCTTTGGCCGCGATCTGAGCGGCGGCTTCCTTAGCATTCCCTGCAGCGATCGATCCCGTTATCTTTTTGCCGCTTTGGTCGCGTGCTACGTATGAAAAATCAGGCATGGGTTATCCGATGGCGTCGCTCTTGGTAACTCGAAGCACTTCCTCGATGCTCGTGATTCCGTCCAAACATTTTCGCCATGCATCCATTCGCAGCGTATTCATGCCATCCTTCAAGCCTGCTTGCTTGATTTCAAAACTGCTTTTGCGATCATGAGCCAAGGCCCGAATCGACTCTGTAGTCACCAGCAATTCATAGATACCACGACGACCAGAGTATCCAACGCCGCGGCAAGTCCTGCAACCCACGGGACGATAGATTGGCCTATCGGCCAGTTTCTCCCACGGAAAATCTGCAGGCATATCACTTGGATTAGGAGCGTAGGGCTCTTTGCAACTATCGCAAAGCTTTCGGACCAGTCGCTGCGCCATAATACCTTCCACCGTGCTCGCAACCAAGAACGGCTCAATCCCCATATCCACAATACGCGTAAAGGCACCCGCGGCATCGTTGGTGTGCAACGTGGAAAATACCGTGTGACCGGTCAACGAGGCTTGAATGGCATTTTCGGCCGTTTCCGCGTCACGAATCTCACCGACCAGCACAATGTCAGGGTCATGACGCAAGATACTGCGCAACGACGCAGCGAACGTCAGTCCAATTTTGGGGTGCACTTGAATCTGACTGATCCCCTCCAATTGATATTCAACTGGGTCTTCGGTCGTGATGATTTTATTTTCTGGTGACTTGATTTCCAACAGTGAGGAATACAGCGTTGTCGTTTTTCCGGAGCCCGTGGGACCTGTCACCAGAATAATTCCGTGCGGCAAGCGGATAATCTGACTGTAGATGTCGAAGATTTCCTGACTCATCCCCAAGTTGCGAAGGTCAAACTTCATCGCACCTTTGTCCAAGATACGCATGACCAAGCTTTCGCCGTGAATCATCGGTATCACAGACAATCGAATATCGATCTCACGACCGTGAACGCGTAACTTGATGCGTCCGTCTTGAGGAAGCCGTTTTTCGGCAATGTTCAAGTGCGACATGATTTTTAGTCGCGAGATAATCGCCGCTTGAAAACGATGAATCTCTTGGGGAACCGGTTGAGTATGCAAAATACCATCAATACGATAGCGAATGACCAGCCCACTGGCCTGAGATTCGACATGCACGTCACTGGTGCGCAAGTCGACTGCCTCAATCAAAATTTCGTTGACCAGTCTCACCACGGATGCTTCTTGAGCCTGCTCGCTCAGTTCACTGCCGTCGCCTTGGATTTCTTCCAGCAGTTCTATGTCGTCATCGCTTGCTCGAGCAGCGATCAAGCCTTCAACTGTTTCCGATCCGACCCCCAGATGCTTTTTGACCAGTTTGGCGATCTCACCGCGTTCTGCCACGACGGGGATAATCTGGCGATCGGTCGCAGCAGCGGCCTCATCCAGTGGAAACAAATCCAAGGGATTGGACGTTGCGACCACAATCGCATCACCTTCGGTACGAATCGGAAATAGCGAGTGACGATAGATCAGCTTTTGCGGAAAGATGGAAAGCAGGCTGAGGTCGGCACTAACGGTTCGTAGATCAACGAAATCAAGCCCAACTTCTTCAGCCAGCGCCGTCAGCGCGGCTTCTTCATCCATGATTCCTTCATCAATGGCCGACTGCATTGCAGCGATCCCAGTATTGCCACGAGCAAAACGCTGCATCGTTTCTGAATCGATCAGGCCCTTTTTGACTAAAATATCAGCAACATGGAGCGACATACACTGGTTCCCAAAGGATGTTCAAAACAATTCCTGCAATTTGCTCGTTCTTTCATCTTAATTGATGAACGCAAGTTGAATTCGAATTCATCGTCAGTTTGTCGACAAATTAGAACGAGAGGACGATAGCTAAGCCAATAGCGACCTAGCTGTGAATAGTTATCACGCCCGAAGCGGATTATAGTCTAACGACCTTGCCCTCTAGCTCCGCCGGCTCCAGCGCCTCCGCGATTGCCCGCACCAGCACCACCTCGATTTGCTCCGCCTGCGGCACCACGATTCCCCCCGGCGCCGCCACCGAAGCCACCTGCGCCGCCGCCACCAAAGCCGCCAGCACCGCCGCCGAAGCCACCAGCCCCGCGACCTGCTCCACCACCTTGCTGCAACTGACGGAAGAAATCGGTACGTTGCTGAATATCGCGTTGTGAAGGTGCTGCGTTTTGTCCTTGGTTCGCTTGGCCAGGTTGGTTCGTCTGACCTGCGACATTGGTTTTCGCTTGAGCTCCCAGGACGGACTGCAAAGCACTTTGCAATACGGTTGCATTCATATTGCCGCCCAGTTGGACCACTTGCACATCTTCTTGGGAGTCGATGGAACCTTGGTCAATCATCTCCACAAAAGACTTCACTTCTTGGAACAGCGAGTTAGGTCCGGTGACAACAATTGCATTGTTCCGAGCGTCTACGCTGATGCTCATTTTCTGCTCTGGCATCTGCGCGGCTTGACCGCCACCGCCACCGCCAGCTCGACCACCGCGCCCGCCACCTCCGCCGCCACGTAGAGCCTCAATGAACTCTTGCGGCGAGGGCTGGCGATTGCCACCGCCGCCACCAGCACCACCACCGGCGGCTGATTGAGTCAGCTTGGTAGAGAACGCTTCTTTGACGATATTGGCCACTTCCGCTGCATCTGCATAAAGCACGGGAATAATCTGTGGACGCCCCATCGTTTGCACTTGAATTGGACTATCTTCCAAATCGATGATTGTCAGCAATTGGTCGATCAGTTCGAGGTCGGCAGCATTTGCATGTACGATCAAATAGTTCAAACGGGGATCGGGAATAATGCTCACTTCGCCAGTAGCCAATGGAGGACCGCTGGTGGTCGTCGACCCTCCGCCGCCGCCCAAAAGTCCGCCTAATAAACCACCACCGACGCCACCCAACATATTGGAAGCAACGTCGCCCAGCAGACCGCCGCCACCGCCGGAGGTTGCGACCTGACCGGACATCGCTTGCTTGATCAGTTCAGCAGCCGACGCTGCAGGAACATACCGTAGATAAAAAATGGTAGGTTCCGTTGGCGCACTGGCCATTTGCTCGTTGATGAGCATCGCCATTTGTTCGAACTCTGCCAGCAGTGCGGGATCATCCGAGGTAACGATCAAACCATTGGGAGTTTGAATAATGTCGATTTGTCCTTCGCCAGATCGCTTTGGAGCATTCGAGCCAGAAGGTTCTTCCGCAAAGACAATGTCACTCAGAGCCCTTTCATCCGACTGGACTAACTTTCCCACGGGAGTTGCCTCGCCCTCACCAGACTCGGACATCCAATCGCTGTGGATCGGACCGTTCGCAGCCGAAGGTTGCTCTTTCGCACCTTCGTTCTTTGGCCCGGCGGCCGGGACCTTTGGTTGGACTGCAGCCGGCTGTGTCTCCGGTGGCAATGGCCCCGATCCTAACTGCATGCGTTTTGTGGTAGAAGTCTTTGTCTCTAGGTCCACACTTGGCGTTCGTACGTTGATCTTGGCACGCTTATTTTGTGCTTCAAACAGCAACTGCATTTGTTCGACCATACGATCAGCCGACTTGCCAGTGCTTGGATAAAACTTCACTTTATCCCCCAGCATGCTCATGTTCGGGCCGTTCTTTTCGATCTCGCTGATAATGTTGCGAACTTGCTCGACTTGTTGCCGCGTGCCCTTGACCATCAATGATTTAGCATACGAGTCGCCGTATAAAACCGGCGCGTTAGAACTTGCAGCGTCACCGGTGCCCGAAGCTTTACCCAGCAGTTTCTCCAAGGTGGTGATCGCGACTTTCGGATCTAGTCGCGTCAGCGGGATGATTTCGAATTTAGTCGCATTGCCACCAATTTCAGCGAGCGTTTCCGAGATCAAATTCTGTTCGGCCTCGGGAGCAGACGCGATAATGCTTTTCGAAGTTTCATCCATTCCCAAACGAATGTTAGGCGTACCAGCCAACAAAGTTTGCAAAACGTTCATTGCCGTGTTGGGGTCACTATTAACGATCGGATGCGTCTTAATGTACGGTTGCTGGACCTGAACACTAGCAGAGCCAGTACCGCTTGGAGCCACATCCACTTTCGCGATGACTTCTTTCAAGATTTGAATCTTGTCGGCTGTACCGCTGGCGTAGATCGTATTGCCAAAGGTATCCGTGGAAATTGTGATGCCTTCACCCTTGTTTGCCGTATCGGTTAAACCAAGATGCCCACGAGCAATCGCAAGGACTTCTTCTGCCGACACATGCTGCAATGGCATACTGGCGATCTTCGTCGACTTCATTGGATCTGGATTCTCGACGCTTTCAATCATGTCGCGAATCATTCGCAAATTACCGCCAGTCTCCACGACCAAAATCTGTCCGGCTGCGGACATCGAGATAACTGACCCTTGTGGGCCTATCAATTGCTTGATTTGCGTTTCAGCCTCAGCAGGTGTCAGCCGAGACAATCGAAACAGACATTTGACCAATTCAAACTCGCCACGCTGGTCCAGTTGTTCTGGCGGAACTAATTGAGCCAGCTCGCGAATCAAGCCGCGGGTGACTTCTGCCGATTCACCGCTTCCCAAGTCGACCACCATCAGCGTGCGTTGACGCCGAACCAAAGTGTATCCTTTACCCAACAAGATGCCGTTCATAATGTCCATCGCCTGCGCGACCGAGTACTTCTTAGGATCGCGATAGGTGAACGTGCCTGTAGGAATGGTATCCAATTGCAAACTTAAATCTGCTTCGGCTGCAATCCACTTGAGCACAGACGCCCAATCCGCTCCATTAGGGAAGTTAATAACAAGGTTCGCTTCGTCGGCTTCTGTCATTGGCCGAGCGGAATTGTTCGAGCCATCGCTCTTGGTGTCCTGAGCAACTGCCGCAGTGGTATCCACCACAGAGGCCGCCATCTCGACGACCTCTGCGTTGGACGCAGATTCTGCGACCACCGAGCGTGGGGAATCGTCCGCGCTGCTAGCAACCTGAGCATTGGATACGGTAGAGCTGGCGGCGAGTGCAGAGGGGTTACCTCCACCCGACATTGCTTGCCAAGTTGCAAACTGGGCGTTGGTCAGTACTTTACGTAAGCGGCTTTGCATCTCCGACTCGACGCGATCCCGCCCTACTTCGCGTAATAACTGAATCCGACTGGAAAGAATCGCTTGAACTTGCTCTCGCTGACCTTCACTCAAATCCAGTGTTTCGGCCACCGAAGGCTCTGCCAACGATCGCAACCCAAGCCGATTGAGTCGCACTTGTTCCAGTTTGGAACGCTGGGAGACGGTTAGCAATTTAAAAGCTTCTGACTCTAACGCGGCGATTGAATCTCGCAAAAGCTGCTGTCGCTCGTCGACCGGAAGATCTCGTTGCCGATCCGCGATATCGAGGATTTTTGATTCTTGCTGAACGATTAGCTGGTTCAGTTGCTTGAGCTGGTCTTCCGATAGCTCGAGAGTTCTCGCGACCGCTGGTTCGACGGCGTCCGCTAAAATTCCGACCACCTCGGGGTCTGCACCGAAGGCGTTCCAGCCAGAAACAGCAACGGCCAATACGAGAATCGAACGAGCGGTGGTTAGGGCAAATGTTTTCATGGATACCGGTTTTTTTGTAAGGTTCCACCCAACGGGATATGGATTGGAGCTTATGTTCGTCAGGTTTTCCGACTTCCGAACGCCTGCAGGACTACCTCCTGCATCTTAGTTCAAAGCGGATTGGAACCTGAACACAGTTCACTGGAAGTTGTTTCGTAAAGAATTCATACTGCCGTCAAAATTAGATTAAAGGTCGCGAATAGCGCTGTTTGAAACACGATTTTCTTCAAGAAAGGCCTAAAAGTCCACACCAACCCGGAAATATGGTCTCGGAATTCATCGTTCCAAGCTGGTCACTGGGGCAGTTTCTCAATGAGAAGGCCTTTGCCAATTTGGCATTGGCATGTATTCTGCAAGAGCTATTCTGCTACTTGAGAATTCGCCGATTTGGTGGAAAGCTTGCCGATGAAAGTTGGCGGCCGAAGCTTGGTTGCGAGATTCGCAGAAGAGAAATGACGTTATGCCTGTCCCTGGAATTGGGGCGGGTACATCAGATTTTTTCGACCCGGGGGCGTTTTGGAATCGACCGGATAAGTTGAAGAATTTGGTGGCGTGTCGTGGTTGGTCGGTTGGCCACGTAAAAAGCCGATCAAAATGTAACTGCAGATGCAAATCTAGCACTGGCAGCCTAATTACGGCTACCCTGACACCCGGAGCCAGTCGGAAGCACCGGAATGTCAGTCGCAAATCCGAACCGCCACAATTCATGCTCGGCACGCTTGTGGTTAAATAAGTTTCGAGATAGCCTTGCAAAGCAGCCCGTCGATGGCGGCCGCGTAGGGCGATAAACAATTAATGTCGACTACACACGTAGAAGCCTATTTGGAAGTATCACGGGACGCGGGTTCAAACCCCGCCGCCTCCATCTAAAGCTGACTTGCGAGAAATCGCTAGTCAGCTTTTTTTGTGTATCAGCGCACCAATCCTACTGCGACTGGCCACAAGATCCTGCTTCGCGTCGCAACTCGCTTCTCAACGACATACTCTAGCAAGAGATGCAATAATCGACCGGACAAGCCGGTGAGCATCAAATTTAGAGAGGGAGAAGCGAGTTGTTCTTGTTCCGGACTACTACTTGCGAAACTAGGGGCCGATGAAGGCTCGATTGAGCAGCGGATCTTCCACCAAGATGCGTTTCAATCGCTCTCGCTGCGTTTGCTCTGACAGAATTGTATAATACCCGGGCTTAATGCTGGGCGCTAAATCGATTGCGTGCAACCATTCGCTCATGACAAATGGTTCGCGGTAGATGACATCCCAGAAACCGGTCACTTGCAAAAGTTCCGAGATACGCGCGGTGTGTGCTTGGTGCAGTTGGCTGATCATGTAAGTCGCCACGCCGACTTGCAAGCCGTGCAGTTTTGGTTGTGCGGAGATTTGGTCTAACGCATGCGAGATCAAGTGTTCGCTGCCGCTGGCCGGGCGCGATGATCCACACATCGCCATCGCGAGCCCATTCATCAATAACGCGGTAGCCAGTAGTCGCATGCCCTCCAGATCAAATTCTGGGTGACTGATAAAGGCGTAGATCGAACCGTCAGATAAGAGCGTTGCGAAGTCATTGACTGGTTCGCCCAATTTGTGAAAGGCGAGCTTCCAATCGGCAACGGCTGTGAATTTGGAAACAAGATCGCCGATGCCAGAGAGTGTAAGTATCTTTGGTGCTTGTAAGCACACTTGAGTATCGATGATAACTGCAAATGGAATCGCCGAAGGCAACGAATGTCGTTTGCCTTGGACAACCAAGCTGGATTGCGGACTGCAAAAGCCATCGTTGGAAAGCGAGGTTGGTACGGCATAGTAAGGCAGTCTAGCTAAATGGCCAACGTATTTTGCGACATCTAACGCCTTTCCTCCACCGATACCTACAATCGCGGTGGCGTCCTTTAAGTCTGCGCTTAGCTTAATCGCGTACTCATGCGACAAGTCATCCACTTCGACCCATCGAACCGCCATGATAAAACTATCCGACAATGCTTTTTGAACGCGGTGGACTAAGTGTTCTTTGAAACCTGCGCTCATCAAAACGGCGATGTGCTGGTGTTGTCCGCGTTGCAAATAGATGCCAAGCCGATCAAGAGCGCCGGGTTTGACGCGGACCAAGGTCGGGATTGAAATTTGAGTGGGCTGTATCATGAAGTCAGGTTTCCAAGATCGCTTCGGCAATATCGCTCCAGGTCCCATAGGGTTGATAAACAAGCTGCTCTCGATCCAAAGCGTCGGCCAATGCTCCGCGAGCGAAACGCAATTCTTCCGTCACCAGTTTAGCGGGTGCAATATCCGGGAGGCCATCGCCAGCGTAAGCGACTGTCCTTCCCTGCTCCAACATGGTCCGGACAATCTTCGCTTTGTCAATTCCGAGCTCGGCCGAGTAGTAGGGAGAGTCTTTGGGTTCTCGCATCAGCAGCCCTTTTCCCTCAACGAATTCGCCAGGATTTGCGTGCACTTCCATCTCCACTTCCGCTTGATTCAGCAGCAGATCGATATACCAAGCGCAGCCAGCCGAAGCGACCAAGATCTCCCAACCACAGCTCCGCAGTCTTTCTACACTTTGCCTCAAGTGTTCGTCGGGTTGCATTTGAGCAACGATCGACAAGACCTCGCCGGAGGTGGCAGCGATATCTGCAAAGTAGCGACGTAAGCCTTCAAAATGCGTGATGCGACCAGCTCGATATTCCGCCCAATGGTTTGGACCGTTTTTTGGTAATAGTTGTTCGATGGCCAGCAAGTAAAAATCGTGTCGCGTGATGGTACCATCAAAGTCGGTTACCAAGACTTTGTTGCTGTTCATGAGGGCACTTTCTCTTGGAGCATATAGATCACTATAGAGGAAACGTATTGGTAGTGGTTGTCAATAGATATTCAATTGGCTAAAGCTTGGGAGGAATCTCAGGCAGTACCGTGCGGCTAGTGTGCACATGGTCGCTACTAGAGTGTGCGATGTTTAAGATCGACCGATCGATTGCGCAGGGTTTTCGGTTATCGCTCGAATCCCACTTTACCAAAGAGCTTACGTCGTCATAATCGACCTGACGTACCGAGTTAGACTACTTGAACTCAGAAACAGGATGGGATTATCCAGCATGAATGCAACTTCAACCAAGTCCTGGCATGCGGTCGAAGCCGATGCTGCTCTTGAAGCGTTGGGCAGCAACCGGGATGGGTTGGCCGAACAGGAGATAGCTTCGCGGTTGAGTAAGTATGGTGAGAACCGATTGCCGCAAGCCAGTCGGCAAGGTCCTTTAATACGTTTCTTGTTGCAGTTCCATAATGTCTTGATCTATATCCTGTTGTTTGCTGGATTGCTCAAAGCAGGTCTTGGTAAATGGGTGGATGCAGGAGTCATCTTTAGCGTCGTGATCATCAATGCCATTATCGGTTTTGTTCAGGAGGGCCGAGCGGAGAAGGCGTTAGACGCTTTACGCGAGATGATGTCGCAACGTGCCACGGTACGTCGTGGTGGCAAGAAGACAGAAATCGATGCGGAACAACTTGTGCCTGGCGATATTGTCTTGCTTGCTTCAGGCGACCGTGTGCCCGCCGATCTGCGTTTGATCGAAGTGCGCGAGTTGCAGATTGATGAAGCGATGCTTACTGGCGAATCGGTGCCAGCGCAAAAGAAGGTAGAAGGAGTAGACGCGGGCGCGGATTTGGGAGATCGAGTTTGCCTAGCGTTTTCTGGCACATTGATCACTTCCGGCCGCGGTATTGGTGTCGTAGTCGAGACTGGAGGCACCACGGAGTTGGGCAAGATCAGCACCTTGGTCGGCGAGACCTCGGTGATCTCGACGCCATTGATTCAGAAGGTGAATCGATTTGCACACATTCTTGCGATGGTTATCGGTTTGTTTGCTGTTCTAACGTTTGGCATCGGTTACGTTGTCGGCGGGCAGGAGCCGTTGGAGCTGCTTTTTGCAACGATTGCACTTGCGGTTGCCGCGATTCCAGAGGGCCTGCCTGCGATCATGACGATCACGTTGGCGATGGGTGTGCGGCGAATGGCTCAGCGCAATGCGATCATACGACGTCTGGCGGCTGTTGATACCCTCGGTGCTTTGACCGTAATCTGTTCTGACAAGACGGGAACGTTGACCAAAAATGAAATGACGGTGACGTCGGTTGCATTAGCAGACGGCGAGGTAGCGGTGACGGGGACGGGGTACGCTCCGACAGGTACTTTGCAGCGAGCTGGTGAAGATCTGGATGTCACAGAGATGGCTCATATGCGTACCCTTGCGCTTGCGGCTCTGCTGTGCAATGATGCTGAACTGGTAGAAGAGTCTCAGCGATGGCAGACTCAGGGCGATCCGATGGAAGGAGCTTTACTAACTCTCGCTGCAAAGTCGGGCTTTGATGCTTCGAAAGAGCGGCTCACGTGGCCCATGTTGGACACGATTCCTTTTGAGTCGCAGCACCGCTTCATGGCTACCTCGCACACCTTGCCCTCACCTGGAGCAGTGAGTGCGATTTCTACCGAGGCGGTGGCCTTTGTCAAAGGAGCTCCGGAACGATTGCTTGATTTCTGCTCTTATCAACTGAATGGAAATCAAAAGGAAGCGATTGACGTTGGCCAGTGGCATCGCCAAGAAGAGGCCATGGCGACTGAAGGCATGCGTGTGTTGGCCCTCGCGATGAAAGCGATCGATTCGCCAGACGGAAAGATGAGTTTCGATTTCGTTCAGTCGGATCTTATACTGCTAGGATTAGTGGGGATCATTGATCCGCCGCGCGAAGAAGCGATTGAATCGGTTCAAGTGTGCCAAAAGGCTGGAATTCGCGTCGTGATGATTACCGGAGATCACGTCCTAACAGCCCGAGCGATTGGCAAACAGTTGCGAATTGGCAATGGGTTGAAGGCACTTAGCGGTCAGGACCTGGACGGTTTAGATGCTGCCGGGCTGAAGGACGCGGTGGCGGATTGCGACGTGTTTGCACGCGTCAGTCCTGAACACAAGTTGAAGCTGGTGGAAGCAATCCAATCGCACGGCCAAGTTGTTGCGATGACCGGGGATGGAGTCAACGATGCTCCTGCATTGAAACGCGCCGACGTCGGCATTGCGATGGGGCTGAAGGGAACGGAAGTTACCAAAGAAGCGGCGGAGATGGTGCTGGCTGACGACAACTTTGCATCGATCAAGAAAGCGGTCGAGGAAGGTCGAACGGTCTTTGATAACTTACGCAAGTGCTTGCTGTTCATCTTGCCGACCAACGGAGGCGAAGCGTTAACGATCTTCGCTGCCATCTTGCTGGGGCGAACTTTGCCGCTGACGCCAGTTCAAGTTCTTTGGGTCAACATGGTTACCGCTGTGACCTTATCGTTGGCATTAGCATTTGAGCGACCTGAGGACAATGTCATGTTGCGAAAGCCGCGGAAGCCTGGATCGAACTTATTGAATCGTTACTTTTTGTGGCGGATTGCCTTGGTGTCGCTGATCATGTGTGTTGGTACATTTGGTGTTTTTGTGTGGGCTCGTGACCAAGGCTACAGTTTAGAGTTGTCGCGGACGTTGGCCGTCAACACGATCGTGCTGTTTGAAATGTTCTACCTGTTTAATTGCCGCTTTCTGACAGCTCCCGTGTTAAGTCTTCGCGGGATGTTTGGCAGCGTGCCCGTGCTAATATCGGTAGGGTTAGTAATTGTATTGCAATTGCTGTATACGTATCTTCCGATATCTCAATCGTTATTTGGATTGGAGTCGGTATCCTTCTATCAATGGTTATTGATCATCGCGGTATCCAGCAGCGTGTTGTGGCTTGTGGAGCTAGAGAAGAAGCTTGTCGGTCGCTACAACGAATAAAAGGTTGCAATAGACTTCGCTTGCAGCGAAATCTGCCTTCGATTGATGGACGCAGATCGGTAGTTAGGCAACTGCTCAGAATAAATGTACTAACGGACATTTTTGTCCGTTGAAGTATCGACGGACTTGGACGTCCGTCGTACGGTACTCCGATTTCGAGCGATTGCTTTACAGACCTGCGAAGGCTTGGTCCAGGAGTTCTCGCTGCTCGAGCTTGTGAGCACTGGCCGAGCCCGTGGATGGACTAGCGGATTCCGCTCGCGAGATCAATCGCAACGGGAAACGTTGGTTGATCAAATCGCCCAAACGAACTTTCACATAGTACCAGGCACCCATGTTGGTCGGCTCGTCTTGGAACCAAACTAAATCGGTGCCATCCGCATACGGCTTAAGTGCGGACACCAAAGCCGAAGTTTGGAAGGGATAGAATTGTTCAATACGAACTATCGCGACGTTCTTGCATCCAATCTTGTCGCGTTCCTCGACCAAGTCATAGTAGACCTTGCCCGTACATAAAATGATTCGCTTGGTCGGGTCACTTGCAGGTCGCACGTCGGGAATCACGCGTTGGAATTTTCCGTTTTCGAGATCGTCCAAAGTCGAAACGCATAATGGGTGGCGCAAGAGACTCTTGGGAGTCAGCACAATCAACGGTTTGGCCCAGCGTGATTTACACTGGCGACGCAACAGGTGATAGTACTGGGCGGGTGTTGATGGCTGAGTGACCTGCACGTTGTCTTCGGCGGTGAGCAGTAGGAAACGTTCCAGGCGAGCGCTGCAATGCTCAGGGCCTTGACCTTCGAAACCATGCGGCAACAACATGACGAGCTTCGACAGTCGTTTCCACTTGTCTTCTGCACTGGTGATGAACTGATCAACGATGACTTGAGCGGTGTTCCAGAAGTCGCCGAATTGCGCTTCCCACGCGACCAAGCCCTCAGGGTAGTCTAAGCTGTAGCCGTAGTCGAAACCGAGCACGCCGGCTTCTGAGAGCGGCGAATTGATGATTTCAATCGCTGCCTTTTGATTTGGCAAATTGGCAAGCGGTGTATAGGTTTCGTTGGTCACCGTATCATGGAGAACGGCGTGGCGCTGGGAAAATGTCCCACGTTGGCAATCTTGGCCTGACAAACGTACTGGGTGACCATCTTGCAGCAGAGTCGCGAATGCTAGTGATTCGGCGGTTGCCCAGTCCAGCGGCTTATCGTTGCGTCCCATATCGCGTCGTTGTTCCATAAAGCGATTCAGCTTTGGAACAATGTTGAAAGTCGGCGGCACGGTGGTTAGATTTTCGAGCAGTCCTTGGAGAGCCTTCTTGCTGACAGGCTCGACTGTCTGAGCAACTTCGGGCTCGGGCCCACCAAAAAATCCGGACCAATGTTGAGCCAAGCTTTGCTGGTCGGAAACAAACTGCTCATTCTTGGCTGCTTCAAACTCGCGGCTGAGCTTTTCGTTTCGGACCTTGTCGATCTCTTCTGCTTCCTCGCGTGTCAGTTCGCCCATTTGAAGCAGTCGCAGCAGATAACTTTCGCGAACGCTCTTATGCGAATCGATGACCGAGTACATTTCTGGTTGAGTGAACCGAGGTTCGTCGTTCTCGTTGTGGCCTAAACGACGGTAGGCGTAGAGGTCGATGATGACATCACGTCGGAATTTCTGGCGGAAATCCATCGCCAGCGCGACGACTTGAGCGACCGCTTCGGGGTCTTCTCCGTTGACGTGGAAAATCGGGCTTTGCAACATCTTGAAGACGTCGGTGCAATAAGTCGAACTGCGACCTTCGAATGGCTCGGTTGTAAAGCCGATTTGGTTATTGATCACAATGTGCAGTGTGCCGCCCGTTTGATAACCGGCCAGTTGCGACAAGTTAAGCGTTTCTTGGACGATGCCTTCGCCGGCGAAAGCCGCGTCACCGTGGATCAAGATCGACATCACTTCTTCGCGTTTGCTGTCGTGCATGCGGTCTTGTTTGCCGCGGCATCGACCCAACACCACGGGGTTGACGAATTCCAAGTGGCTAGGGTTGAAACACAGCGATATGTGGATGCGGTTTCCGCTGGCAGTTAGCCAGTCGCTGCTGTAGCCCATGTGATATTTCACGTCACCACCGCCGCGAAACATCTCAGGGCGCGGGTCATCGAAGGACCAGAAAATGCTTTGGGCACGCTTGCCCATGATGTTTGCAAGCACGTTCAATCGTCCGCGGTGGGCCATACCCATCACGACGCTTTTGACACCATGATCGCCAGCTTTCTCCAAAGCTCGGTCAAGCAACGGGATCAAGCTTTCCGAACCTTCGAGCGAGAACGTTTTAGCTCCCACGAATTTCTTTCGGACGAAAGATTCGAAGATTTCGGCGTCCGCTAGTCGCTGGTAAAGTCGAACTTGAGTGGCCCGAGTCAGCTCCAGTCGGTTCTCGGTGCTTTCCATGCGCCGTTGCAACCAGTCACGGATGTTGCGATCGTCGATGTGCGTGAACTGGGCACCGATACTGCGGCAGTAGGTGTTTCGTAGCTTTTGCAGGATATCACCAACGGTGCGGCCATTGGTATATTCGGCGGTTGGTGCTGCAAATGGGCGGTTAAGGTCTTCCTCGGAAAGCCCATAGGCCAGGGCATCGATCTGGGTTTGCCCTGCTCGTTTCAAATCAAGCGGATCGACGCGAGCCAGCAGGTGTCCGCGGACGCGATACTCGCGAACCAATTGATCGACGCGTTCTTGCATCCGCGCCAACCACAGTATTTCATCTTCTTCGCCAGTGGTTGCGACTGCCGAATTCCCGGCTGCCGTCTGCCGCTGGGATGCCAAAGAGAACTCCTCAAAATACTTTCGCCATTTTTCATCGACGCTTTGAGGATCTTCTACATACTGGACGTACAGGTCATCAATGTAGTCCAGGGAATAGGTGTTCATGTTGTGTTGCGTTTGCTGTGTTGTGACTGCGACGTTGATATCGCTCTGAATGTTGAAGTAACTCCTTCTACCTCAATTCAACCGGATCACCAAAACATCTAATTGGTGGGAGGAGGATCCGCGCGACGGTCGAACAGTAGATTCTTACCATTGAGTATAACGACAGGGAAAATTTGTCGCATAGACTAATTCGCCAACTTCCGGCGGTTTTTCCCACGTTTCTACACCGGGATTCCAATCTCCAGACACTGCTGTGCGATCCGCACAGGGTAGGTCTCCAGCATCCGCTTTTTGGTCACGGTGTTGCACCCCGTCTCCAGCTCATACTGCCAACCGTGCCAAGGGCAGGTTACGCAACCGTCTGCTACGAAACCTTTAGCCAGTGGGCCACCCTGGTGTGCACAAACCGAGTCCATGGCGAACCAGCGGCCAGCATCCTGGAAAATCGCAATGATCCGCTCGCCGATGACAAACTCCGTCGCCGTTTGAAGCTGCAATTGCTCCAAAGTCCCGACGCGCTGCCATTTCACATTCTTGGTTTCGTGTTCCATATCTACTTACTCCCAGTCTGCCATCTAGCATAAGGTGGAACGATTCCATTGAACTGATCCCTCAGATGCCTGAAACAAAGATTCCTGTCAGCTAAGGCTGTCGTAAAGACGCGCCGCGCCGCTATAATACCGCGACGTGGCTGCGATGGCAGCACGTCGACCAAGCAATATTACCCATGCATTCTAGGAGCTAGCGAAGATGCGTCTTCTTACCCGATTGGCCATCTGCGGTGGATTGCTCATTGCCCTTTTACCCAAACTTTCTCACGCGGACAACGAAATGCCGGAATTCGTACAAAGCATCGAAGGCATCAGCGAGTTTCGACTCGACAATGGATTGCAAGTGCTGCTGTTTCCCGACGATAGCAAACCTACGGTGACAATCAATATGACTGTTTTCGTCGGTTCCCGTCACGAAGGCTATGGCGAAGCGGGAATGGCTCACCTGCTGGAACACATGCTGTTCAAGGGCACTGAGCTCAATCCAGAGATTCCTAAAGCGCTCAAAACACGCGGTGCTCAGTTCAATGGTACGACCTGGTTTGATCGTACAAACTATTACGAGTCGCTCAACGCCACTGACGATAATTTGGAGTTTGCGATCGCTTTAGAAGCGGACCGGCTAGTGAATTCGAAAGTCCGCGGCGAAGATCTCACGACCGAGATGACGGTGGTTCGCAGCGAGTTCGAGCGCGGCGAGGATTCGGCCGAGCGAGTGCTGCAACAACGCCTGTTTGCCGCCGCCTACGATTGGCACAACTACGGTAAGTCGACGATTGGGAATCGCAGCGATATCGAACGTGTACCTATCGACGCACTCCGCCGTTTCTACAAAAAGTACTATCGACCAGACAACGTCATGTTGGTGATCGCTGGCAAATTCGATCCCGAGAACGCCTTGCAGTTGGTCCAGAAATACTTTGGTATCCTTGAAAATCCAGCCGGAGCGATCGATCGCACTTACACGGTGGAGCCACCGCAGGATGGTGAGCGAACAACGGTTGTGCGACGTGTAGGTGACTCGCAATTGGTGGGTACGGCTTACCATATTCCTGCGGGCAGTGATCCGACGTATGCTGCAGTAGATATCTTGGGCACGATATTGGCCGACGAACCCGGCGGGCGCTTGTATAAAGCGTTGGTGGAGACCAAGAAAGCAACCAGTATCTACGGTGGCACCATGGCTCTGCACGATCCGGGTCTGATGTTCTTTCTGTCGGAAGTCCCTAAGGACAAATCTTTGGAGGACGCTCGAGCGACCATGATTGAAACGCTGGAGTCGTCTTTAAAGGAAAATCCCATTACCCAAGTTGAGGTGGACCGCTGCCGACAGCAACTGCTGAAGGCGCGAGAGCTGGCGGCCAGCAATATTACGTCGCTGGCCGTTGAACTGAGCGAGTGGGCTGCCCAAGGCGACTGGCGTTTGTACTTCTTGCACCGCGATCGCTTGGAAGCGGTGACTGTCGCGGATGTACAGAAGGCCGCAGAGTATTATCTCAACGGCCAGAACCGAACCGTCGGTCTATTCATTCCAACTGAAAAGTCAGAGCGTTTGTTGGTTCCTGAGAAACGCGATGTCTCCAATATGCTGGCCGACTACAAAGGACGCGAAGCAGTCGTGCAAGGAGAAGCATTCGAAAACACACCAGAGAATATCCAAGCACGCACGGTCTTTGGCCAATTCCATGACAATTTCCCTTACGCAATTATTCCTAAGAAGAGCCGTGGCGGTTCAGTCAATGTTGTCTTGAACTTGCGTTTTGGCACCGAGGACTCTTTGTTCGGCAAAAGCGCTGCCTGCAGTATGCTGGCGGCCAGCATGCGTCGCGGTTCAGCCAATTACACTTACCAGGAGTTGCGCGACAAGCTGGACGCATTGTTTGCCAACGTAAGCTTCTCTTCACAACCGCAGTTACTGACGGTTCGCATCCAAACCAAGGAGGAGACGTTGGTCGAAGTCCTTTCGGTGGTCGAATCGGTCTTACGACGCCCTGCATTTGATGCCAAAGAGTTCTCGATTGTACGCGACGAGACCATCGTCGAACTCCAATCACAGCTCAGCGAGCCCAACGCGCTTGCGCCCACTGCGGTTGCCCGTGCTTTGAACCAAAAGCCGCGAGGGCACATCCATTACGTTTCGTCAATCGAAGAAGATATCGAAGACTACCAAAAGCTGACGGTCAAGGATGTCCACGATTTGTACCAAAAGCAAATCAGTGGTCAGCACGGGGAACTCGCAATTGTAGGCCAATTTGACCAAGATGCAGTCCTGGCATCAATTAAGCGAATCATTGACGGCTGGAAATCGGAAGTCGCCTTTATCCGCGTTGATCGAGCTGCGAATGTAGCCGTGGCCGGACAAAACATCGTGATCGAAACGCCAGACAAAGCGAACTCGATGTACTATGCACAAAAGCAATTTGCTCTGCGAGATTCCGATCCAGATTATCCTGCACTGACACTTGGAAACTATATCCTCGGTGGCGGCGCACTCTCTTCGCGACTGGGAGATCGCGTGCGACAGAACGAAGGGCTCTCCTATGGCGTAGCCAGCGGCGTGCAAGCTCATCCAATCGACAATCGCGCGGTCTTTACAATCTACGCCATCAGCAATCCGTCAAAACGCGAGCAATTGGTAAGCGTTATTGAAGAAGAAGTACGTAAACTGGTCCAGGATGGCGTCCAATCCGATGAACTAGAGCGAGCGATTGCGGGTTACTTGCAAAGCACGCAGGTCAGCCGAGCGGACGATCGCGGAATTGTCAGTTTGCTGTCCACCAATCTGTTTGCCAAACGCGATATGATGTTTGTGAAGGATCAGGAATCCAAGATTGCCGCTTTGACCGTTGATGAAGTCAATGCAGCGATCAAAAAGTACATTGATCCCGATCGTTTGGTCATCGCGACGGCAGGCGATTTCGCAAGTGCTCAACCAGTAGAAGATTCCGTGGACCCAACGGTCCCTGTGAGTCAGTAAGCTTCATTTCATTTCCCACCTTCCCCCCAACATTCCCATGATCCATCTACAACCGCTCCGCTGGGGCAAACCGTACCAGTCCTTGGAAACGCAGGACGTTATTCATTTCGAAACCGGCGAACCAATTGCAAAAGTTGGTCAAGTCAACGGCGGCATGGTCCAAATGGATATGCGCAAAGCTGCTAACGCGCGGGCGGCATTGAAGTCATTGAGTCCAGCGGAACTGTTGGAGAAAGTCCGCGTCGCAGGCGAATTGTTCGCCAATGGTACGGTCAAAATCGGCGACCAAGATCAGACGGTCGATGACTTTGTACACCAGCAGTCGGCCAGCACAGGCTTGCCGGAGCACATGTGCCGCAGCAACCTCAAAAAGAATGCTTTCGTGCTGGCCAACATGCCGCAAATCTTAGATGCACTAACGCGTGGTCTAGATCTTGAGATTTTCGCTCGCGGGTGGGGGGAAGAAGGACGTGGAGTGATCGTTTCTTACCAATGCCAATCACCCGTTTTGGGCGCTGTACTGCCCAACAACTCACCTGGCGTGCATACGCTCTGGCTGCCTGCGGTTCCGCTGCAAGTCGGCTTGGTTTTAAAACCCGGTTCGCAAGAACCGTGGACACCCTACCGCATGATCCATGCCTTCATCCAAGCGGGAGTTCCTGCCGAAGCGTTCTGCTTGTACCCCGGTGGACATGACGTCGGCAGTGGAATTTTGGGCCGATGCGACAGGTCGATGATCTTTGGAAGTGCTCAGACCGTCAATCAATATGCGGGTAACCCCAAGGTTCAAGCGCACGGTCCTGGTTTTTCGAAGATCCTCTTGGGCGACGATTGTGTTGATCAATGGGAAGACTATTTGGACATGATGGTCGAAAGTATTTTGAGCAACTCCGGACGCAGTTGTATCAATGCCTCAGGCGTTTGGGCCTCACGTCACACCAAAGAAATCGCCGAAGCTCTTGCCCAGCGACTTGGTCCTGTTGAGGTCAAGAGTCCAGGCGACAACACCGCAGAATTAGCAGCCTTTACCAATCCCGCGATGGCAACTGGTACCTGGGCTATGGTCCAGCAGGATCTGGCCGAAAGCGGCGTGATCAATTGCACCGAGAGCTTTGGCGATCGGCTTATTGAAAAGGAACGCTGCGCTTATTTGCGTCCGATGGTGGTCCACGCCGATTCTCCGGCACGGGCTGTGGCAAGCAAAGAGTACATGTTTCCTTTTGCATCCATTGTAAAATGTACGCAGAAGGATATGCTAAAATCTATAGGTCCAACGCTTGTTTGCAGTGCGATCACCAATGACGAGCAATGGATCAGTGAATTAACCGATGCGGTGCATATTGATCGTTTGAATATCGGAGCCATGCCGACCAATCGATTGAACTGGTTGCAGCCGCACGAAGGTAATTTGATCGATTTCTTGTACCGCTCGCGAGCTTATCAAGTCGTACCGCAAACGGCTGTGGTCTAGTTTCTCGCATCGCCTTACGGGATGCACAATTAATGTCAAATGCGGGTCCGCAGAGCAAACAGGTAGACTCGACACAGTTGAACGGACTTGGTGAACTAACCTCGTGCGTAACGGTCGATTCGCAGGTTGCCGCCCCGCTCGCCGCTGGACAATCCGTCGGCAGATATGAAATTCGTTCTGTTCTAGGTAGCGGCGGGTTCGGCACGGTCTACCGAGCTTGGGACAAGGAGCTCAAACGGGACGTCGCCGTTAAAGTTCCGTTGCCCGATTTCGTGCATAGTGTCGAACTAGTTGACCGCTATCTCAGCGAAGCACAACTGATCGCACAGCTTGACCATCCGAACATTGTGCCCATCTTCGACTGCGGGCGTGATGATCACGTTGCATGCTATTTTGTGACCAAGTTTATCGACGGCTATTCGCTCGCTCATACGCTCAGCACACAAGTTTTGGATGTTGGAACTGCCGTCAAGATCTGTCGCGATATTGCTCTAGCACTGCACTGCGCCCATCGCCACGGCATCATCCATCGCGATGTGAAGCCAGGGAATATCCTGTTAGACAGTACAGGCAAGCCAGTCTTAATCGACTTTGGTTTGGCGATGAATGACCAGACTTTTGGCAAAGGCAGCGGCTTTGCGGGCACTCCATCGTATATGAGTCCGGAGCAAGCACGTGGTGAAGGGCATTTAGTCGACGGACGCTCGGACATCTATAGTCTTGGCGTTGTGCTATATCGGATGCTTTCAGGGCGCATGCCGTGTTCTGCTTCAAGTCCACGGGAAGTGCTGGATGCGATTGCGTATCAGGAACCCAAACCGCTTCGCCAAATCGATGATTCGATACCAAAAGAGCTAGAGCGGATCTGTCTGCGCGCGATCGCCAAACGTGCTTCGGATCGCTATACCACAGGCTTGGACTTTGCCGAAGATCTGGACGCGTTTTTAAATCAGTCTGCTGGGACGAAGACTCATGAAGGCTTAGCAACCGAAGTGGATCGGAATGTAAGGTTGCCGGAAGCGACTGCCAGCAAGGTCAATCTTGCTAGCCCGCAGGTTATCCCCAAGGGATTGCGTGCCTTTGATGAAGAAGACGCGGATTTCTTCCTCAGTTTGCTGCCTGGGCCATTCGATCGCTACGGTGTTCCGGAACGCGTACGCTTTCTCAAAAAGATGGTTGAAGAACTGCGAGCCGATCGTGCTGAACCGATCGGAGTGATTTATGGCCCGTCCGGTTGTGGCAAATCATCGCTCATTCGCGCTGGGTTGATCCCGCGCTTATCATCGCAGGTTTGTCCTGTAATGATTGAGTCTACGGGGCACGATACCGAATCGACGCTCTTGCGAGCCTTGCGACGTCTGGACGGTTCCCTGCTGGCAGCGCGAACGATCACCGAGGCGTTCGCCAAAATTCGAACTGGCCAGACGCGTTTGCACCAACGCAAGGTTGTCATCTTCTTGGATCAGTTCGAGCAGTGGCTTAATCCACGCTCAAGCTTCCAAAGGAGTGAACTGGTAGCTGCATTGCGACAATGCGACGGTATACATCTGCAGTGCATCTTGTTGGTCCGTGATGATTTTTGGGTCGCTGTCAGTCGACTGTTGCGCGAAGTGGAAATTGAGGTTCGGGAAGGCCAGAACGCGAGCTTGATCGATCTGTTCGACGAAGGGCACGCTCGATATGTACTAACCTTAGTCGGTCGAGCATACGGCAGCTTGCCCAAATTAGATTCGGAGCTGACGTATTCGCAGAACGCATTCCTTGACCGCGCGATCGAGGATCTGGCTGAGCGCGGGCGTGTCGTCCCTGTTCGTTTGGCAATGTTCGGCCAGATGATGAAGGACAAGCAGTGGTCTGTGAAGAACCTTGAATTTGTCGGCGGTTGCGAAGGAATTGGGGTCGCTTTCCTGAACGAGAACTTTTCCGTGCCAGAAGCACCTTCCCGTCAGAAGCGACATACTGCTGGAGTTCAACGTATCCTCTCCGCGTTGATATCAAAAACGGATTCAGACATTAAAGGCAGCCAGTGCAATGTCGCTCAACTGAAACTCGAAGCAGCCTATCCAGATCAGCGTGAATTCGCTGACTTGCTCAAGTTGCTGGATCACGAACTGCGATTGATTACGCCCGTTGCTCAAGAAGCAGATCCGGAAACAAGCCCCGATGCGGTGGCTTTCGAGCCAACATATCAATTGACGCATGACTACTTGGTCGCTCCAATTCGAACTTGGTTGGCACAGCAACAGCGACGATCGTGGTCAGGACGAGCTCAACTGCGCTTGGAAGAGACGTCGCGATTTTGGTCGGTGCATCACGACAAAAAACTGCTACCTTCATGGTGGGAGTGGGCCTTCATTCGATGGTTTGTTCCTTCTCGAAGGTGGACTGGACCGCAAACTGCGATGATGAAGACCGCGGGGCGGCAACTGGGACAACGTTTCGCATTCTTCACCGTGCTGATTGTCGGAGTTTCGTTGTTGGCGATAACTCAGCTTCGACAGATCGAAGCCAACATTGCGTTTAAGCGGTTGCTGGCGACTCCCGTTCATGCGATTCCAGAGTCTGTTGAAGAATTGAAAGCCAATGGGACTGGTGTGCTGAGCTTGATACAACGTGGCATCGTTGAACGTCCGACGCTTGGCCTTCTTCTGGACACAGAAACGCTGACGGATGAGCAGTTTCGTTTGCGGTTGGCAAAATCAGTGCTCAAGCAAGAACATGATCCGCGTCTATGCCAGGATTTACTATGGCGAGATGCAGAGTCCATTGATGTAGCTCGAGAGTTGTTGTCATTTGAAGACAATCAACGTGACGACTTCTTTTGGAGTGTGCTCGAAGATTTGCATACCGGCCAGGACGCATCCTTAAGGGCTGCGGGATTCTTAGCTTACCGATCGGCAAGTGATCCACGCTGGCCACGGTTTGCACCTCGCATTGCTGCGGCATTGATTGAAGAATCGTTCGCTGCCAGCGAACGATGGGCAAGTTTACTTGACTTGGTCTCAGACTCCATGCTTGATGCCGTGGCGCAACGCATTGTCGCGCAGCCCACTGCTGTCCAGCGTTCACGACTGGTTGCCTTGGCCCGACAGTTTAGTCATGGGGACACAGACAATCTCAAGCAGCTACGTGAATTCGCCAATTCAGCGTCTGTGCAGAAGGTCCAATCACGGGCAGTCGCTGCCGCAGCTTTAGCGGAGTTAGGGGATTGGCAGTCGGTATTAAATTTACTGGAGCAAACGTCCGATCCATCGCTGCGTTCACAAACTATTTCCGAGCTGGAAGCGACGGACTTAAGCTTTGATGATTACCTGCGGAAGTTAAGCGAGCTACAAGCGCCTGAGGCTCGGTCAGGCCAACGCGCTGGGATATTGCTTTGTCTAGGGAATCTGGTCGAGCAAGGGTTGTCCGGCGCGGACCGGCAACGCCTTCTGCAACTGACAGATGAAATCATCGCCGAAGCAAGCGAAACCGAAGAGGCGAAGTCAACGTGCGCTTGGCTGCGCTCGCTGGGAGATCGGCATTTTTCAGCCGCGCAGGATTCTCCGTTGCGCCGAATGATTCGGATGCCACTAGCGGATGTAGCTGCCGTCGAAGGAGAACCTCTGCCTTTCCCATTCCAGATCAGTGCCTGCGAAGTGACCGTCGAAGAATTTTTGCGATTTCGTCCGCAGCATTACTACGACCATCAAACCGCACCGACTACCGATTGTCCAGTGAATGAAGTCACGTGGTTTGATGCGGTGGCTTACTGCAATTGGTTGAGCGAGCAGGCTGGCTTGCCACCCGACCAGTGGTGTTATCTACCCGATGCGTCTGGCAAGTATCAACCCGGGATGATGATTCCTCACGACATCGCTACGAGGCAAGGTTTTCGTTTACCGATGACAGCCGAGTGGGATTATTGTGTCCGTGCTGGAACGCATTCCAAATGGAGTTGGGGCAATGAGCGATCGCTCGCCAACCGCTACGCATGGTCGCTCAGTAACTCGGGCTTGAGAACACATCCAGTTGGATCGTTGCGTCCCAACCCACTAGGTCTATTCGACATGCAGGGTAATGTGTGGGAATGGAGCCACGATACGCCCGACCCATCTGGTACGGAACTGGTCGGCGAGGAGCGGCGCTTCTTGCGAGGTGGTACTTATTTAAATGAAATCGAGCTGATAGGTTGGAACGCCACGATTGCCAACGCCGCTGCTCACAAGACAGGCGCAGATGGCTTTCGAGTTGTTCGGCGAATCTTTGATCAAGAGTAGTTGGGCGACCCGCCATTTGATTCTGTCGCGGATGCTTTTATCTTAGACGACAAGTGAGTCGCCAATCGCTGCGCAAGCCCAATTAACGTCAAGCTTGGGTTTGCGGCAGGAATGGTTGGGAACACAGATACGTCGCAGCAGTACAGGTTATCGTATGCTTCAAACTTAAGATTTGAGTCAACAACTCCGCTGCCATTGGCGGAACATCGCAGCGATCCACCCGCGTGGTGGACTGTGCCTTTGATACCTTCGCTCCACTCCGATTTTATCCAATCCGTCGAAAGTTCCGATGCTGGTATCCCAAGGGCTAACAAGACTTGGTTTCGAACTCGAATCATTTCTTGTTTATAGCATTTTCTACTGGTATTGGGATGAATGCAGATACTTACTTTCTCACTCGCCCCGGAGGCTTGAATCTTGTTCCTGTCGTCCAATTCGCTATCGAAGATAAACTTTAATTCAACAGTCGATGGGTGCGTACTATCGAGCGTGAGGGCTTGCAAGTCGTCGTCGGCATGACGCAGATCCCAGTATTTGGGATTAATCAACACTTCCATGTGATAGGAATGTTCCAGTATGGTCGCTTCTTTATGACGAATCAACAATTTTGCATGCCCATTCAATGCGCCTAACCAAGCCAACGGGCCGGTCGTGGGCAGTTGGTGCTTGTTCTGGTAGAAATAGGCAGGGTGGTCGCTGAAGCCAACGCCGAACAGTGAGTTTGGATCGTTCAGTTGGCTGTTGATTGCAATCTTCGGAGACTCGACGGAGCCACAACATAAGGCAATGAATTTGCCACGATAAGTTCGTTGGCGGCGCGCGACCAGGTCTTGGCAAACAACGCCGGTCACTTTTCGGTCATCGTGCGTCAAATGAGTGATGAAATGATGCAGTGCAACATACAATTGGTGGTAACCAGCGGGGGCGTTATGCCCTAAAGAATCCAGTAGTAAATCAGCAGTGGAGAAACAACCAGTCGATCTCATTAATACGTTTTCAAGTTGAATGGTTCCGTTACTCTTGGAGATATTTGGTTGATGGATCGACCGAGGCAAATCGATGGTTAAAAAGTCCGAAAGAGTAGCGTTTAAATGTTTGACCACGCAGTCTTGAAATGGCCCTAACCGCTCTCGCGACCGAACAAGTCGTTCGGCATGGTCGTATCCCGTCAAACTGTTGGTGTCGGCATTGAGAAAATAGTCTCGGATGGAACATGGCCATTGTTCGCGAAACTCCCAGTCCATCATGCGAGGAATCAGGCCCGACCAATAGACGGACCTGCCGCCAAGATTGAAGGTGACGCCGCCATCGAACCAATCGGTGCATTCACTTCTTATTACATAGTGTCCCAGTCGGTCGCGCTGAACAGGATCCCTATCTTCGCGGGGAAGTTCGTTCATATGAACAGGGTACCTGATACCGCCTGCTTCAATGATTAAAACGCGGTGGCCAAGGTCACTGACTGCGTCGGCCAACACGCCTCCTCCCATGCCAGATCCCAGCACGATAAGGTCAAACTCCTCGGTCTCACGGGGCATTCTGCGCACTAAACGCTGTTCCGCGTCAGTCTCGATGGATACAAAGTTCTCGTAATGATGCGTGTAGGCCGATGGTGTTTGGGCAAATGAAATCGAAGCATCATTCACATAGACCACCGGGCTTTGTTGATTGAGCGTAAACGGCATATGATCGGCGACTGTGGATCGGTCGAGGACTAAAGAGGCCTGAAAGGAAGGTGGGTATTGGTCATACTCAAACACAAATTGCCATTGGCCAAGCTTTACCCGCCCAAAAGAACCATAGATATCACGTGTCTCACCATCGACGCTGGTGCGAGCTGTTATCAAATGCGATGGTCTCCATCGATCGGTTTGAAAGTGAATCTCGTATCCGAACATGACCTCATTGTCGGTGACTTCAACGTATGTATCGCTCCATTCATACTTTCGGTCGTGACCAACTTGCCAGAATACGCCATTGAACAAAAGCTTGTAGAAGAATTCGCCTGAGAAGATCTTTCGCGGCAAGTCGAAATCCCAGCAATGCATCCCATTGATCAGCGAGTATGAGCCAGGTCGATCCACCGTGAAGCTCATTTCGGCGTCGGAACGAAGCGTCAACTGAGTGCTTCCATCATATTTGATGCTCTTGAACCTGAGACGTCGATCTGGAAGATCATCGAATTCGCCTCGCATTCGCTTGGCTTTGATTTCGCGAGGCTCTTCAGGCGGGGCGCTGAGTCCACTATGGTAGAGCCATTTATCATGCACGGATTTTTCGAGCGAGTCTTGGTTCATGGAATTCCCGTATTAAGCTCTGCTTCTAAAGAGTTCTGACTCCTTGGAGTCAATCGGATCGCTCGGAAAACTAGATTGCCGGAGAGTGGCAGAAGCTATTATACACAAAGCCTAAGCAGCATGGCGATGGGCGTAGGACATCTGCCAGCCCAAGCGATCTGCGATCGCTTCAGCGGCGTTGACAGAAGCGTTCGACCCGCCACATTTGATGTGAACTTCTTCTAAGTCCAGGATTTGTTGCTTTCGAGCCAGTTCACTTTCCATCAGCTTTGACATGGAGTCGACGATCGGTGAAACCACCGAGGTTGAACGCCCAACTGCAATGTACTCCGGAACAATCTCGCGGTCGGCGATAATATTGGGCAGGGTTATGTATTTGACCGACGAGAGCATTTTGCCCAAACGATAGGTTGTGTGAGAGGCGTGGTACAGTACGCAAGCTGGCTTGCGGCGAGCGAGCAATTCAAGGGAAACCGAGCCGCTTTTCATCAACACACAAGTGCTCGCTTCAATCGCTTCGCTAGTCTTGGCGATGTGAATTTGGATTGGCAATTCACGCTGGCCAGCACGTTGATAGATCGAATGGCAAAGCTCTGCATGCTTTTCATTCAAGCAGGCAATATCGAATACAAAACTTGGAAATCGGCGGTGAAGCGATTCGATGATCTTAAGCTGTAGGGGCCAGATGGATTGCAGTTCGCGTCGACGTGAGCCAGGAAGTACAGCCACGCGTTGAGGGTTATCATCGCGGAGTTGCTGAATCCAAGCTTGGTCTAGCGGATGGTTCAAGACATGCTCAAAGAAAGGGTGCCCGACCAGTGGAGCGTCCAGGCCGTGCTGTTGAAAGTATTCCTGTTCCATGGGTAACGCGCACAGGACATGATTCACGCTGCGTTTCATCTTGTGAATGCGCCACTGGCCCCAAGCCCACAGTTGAGGAGGCATGTAATAAAAGACAGGGATGCCAGCCTTACGAGCTTCTGCAGCAATGTGCCAATTGAATCCAGGCATATCGACCAAAACGACTGCATCGAAAACCTCGGATCGGAAGGTCGATTTGGCTTGGTCTTTTAACCGAAAGAATTCTCGTAGTTTCGGCAATACCTCCACAAAGCCGACTACTGCCAACTGCGTTAGATCATAGTCTTGTTGAAAGCCCGCTTGGACCATCTTTGGCCCGCCAAATCCGCTCACTTGCAGCGACGGATCAATGGACTTGAGCTGACGGATAAGGCCAGATGCATGCAAGTCTCCGCTGGGTTCGCCGACTGAAAAGTAAATTTTGCGAGCCATAATTTGTTCGTGCTTTCGACGACGCAAGGGGAAGATGGACTTTCGAAGTTACGCGACCGCAGTGGATAAGTAAGGATCTGCCTGCAAACGTTGCTCAATTGCCTGTTGCAGCGGACGAGGTAGGGTAGCAAGATCGACTTGAAGTTTCTCGAAAGCGTGGGCAATGATATCCAGTTGTTCGCTGGCAGATGTTGCATCGTTCAAAAACAGGACATGTCGCTTGGCCAAACGGCAGAGACCACTGGAAAGACCGTCGCCGTGGACGAAACGCAGTTCGACATTCATGGCCGATAGCCTGGATACAGCAATGGTTACCAAGTCAATTGTATGCATCGATATTTTGATCCTTGTTTACCAGCGACTCAGTTTACCTATGGCATGCACGCTCGCCGGTTCAAATCAAACTAGTCGATTCGGCTTGACGTTCCCAGAGAGCTTTTCGTATCACTTGACCGGCATCTAACCAACCCAACATTACCTAATTTGTCATTTCGTCGCTATCGCGATTTTTCAGTCGTAGCGTCGAGGCGGAAATCATGTCTGAATTGCCCGTGAATATTCAAGAACTGCAGGAAAAACTGGCTTCGTTAGAACAACTGGCGGCCGTCGGAGAATTGTCTAGTACGGTTACTCACGAGTTCAATAACGTACTGATGACGATCTTGAATTATGCCCAACTGGGACTGCGGCACAAAGACGAAGCGACGCGGGATAAGGCGCTGCAGAAAATCCACGAAAGTGCGACACGCGCGGCCAAAATCTGCGCCACAGTCCTGTCGCTGTCTCGGACCGGAAATGCTGAACAGTCCAATGCAAAACTTGATGAGATCATCAGGGATTCGCTGGTGTTGCTCTCTCGGGAAATGCAAAAGTATCGGATTTTCATCGAACCGCAAATCGAAGCAGTCCCCGCAGCAGCGATTGAACCCTCAAAATTCCAGCGCGTGCTACTGAATTTACTGACCAACGCTCGTCAAGCGATTGGAGAAAGGGGCACGATTACCATCAAGCTGGCGTATGACGCTCAAAGTGCGCACGTTATTTGCTCTGTGAGAGACACAGGTTGCGGTATCAACCCGCAATCTCTGCCGAAGATTTTCGATCGATTCTACACCACGAAAAATGGCCCCGATTCGTCGGGGAAAGGTGGGACTGGACTCGGGTTATCCATGTGCCGTGAAATCATCGAAGGGGCTCAAGGCAGGATTCGCGTAGAAAGCGCCGTTGGCAAAGGGACCGCGTTTACGATTCGCTTGCCAATCGCCAAAATCAACGAGCAAACCGTCCGGCAAAGCGCCTGATCGCCACGCGATAGGATGACTGACGCAACTGCTCATGTTAGGCTATTTGGTCGAACGCTTTGCCATAACGACATTGAGAACGCTCCACAGGAATAGGCTTCATGAGTCAACTGCCAGATGATCTTTCAAATCTCTTCCATTACGCGGCAATCGCCAAACAAGCTGCACGGGAAGCCGGCGAAGTGCTAAGGTCGATGTTGGATACCGCCAAGGTACACGAAAAATCGACCAAGGATTTAGTCACCGACGCAGATGTTGCGGCTCAGCAGATTATTCAAGACATCTTGCTCAAAGCATTTCCGAGTCACGGATTTGTTGGCGAAGAAGAAGACGCTGCCAAAGATTTTTCAACGATGGCCGGACGCTTGTGCTGGGTCGTTGATCCGATCGATGGCACCGCGAACTACGTGCATCACATGAACAACTTCGCGGTTTCTATAGCGCTGGTGGAAAATACGAAACCCCTGGTGGGCGTCGTTTACGATCCGATGGCTGATGAAATGTTTTATGCCGTACAAGGGCAAGGAGCTTGGCTGAACGATCGTTTGATTAAGCCTTCCAGTTGTGTTCGAATGGATCAAGCATTGATTGCAGCTAGTTTTCCGCCCAACATCCAACGTGAAGCGATCGAAATCGCCCAGTTCGTGAATGTCTTGGTTTCCGCGCAAAGCGTTCGGCGGCTTGGTTCCGCCGCGCTGAATTTATGTTTTGTCGCTTGCGGACGGCTGGATGGATATTGGGCCGGCAAGGTGCGGCCTTGGGACATTGCAGCCGGAGTCCTAATCGTCGATGAAGCTGGCGCTTTCTTGACCGCCCGCAATGGTCGTCCATTTCAATTGGAAGAAGATAACCTTGCGGTGGCTTCCTCACGCGAACTGCATTCCCAACTGCTAGAAGCCTTAGAGGCAGTCTAGCCGTCATTCGACTGCGTCCAGCATGTCCCGGTTTTCGTCCTCCCCTTGACGTCGCAGCATGCGCTCCAGGAAGGAATCCGGCATATTCTTTAGCAGTTGAGCGCTATCGGTCTTGCCAAGCACTGGAGTGAACACGGCATCGTTTGCTCCTTCATCGGTCCAGCGTGCCGAAAGCCCCGCAGATCGATAACTGATCGATAACTCATGCTTAGTAGGTAACACCTTCGCTTCAAATTGTGAACCACCATAACTTTGCAGATAATCATTCGCATACAGCAGCTTGCCAGTTTCTAAGTCTACAAGCGCAATCGATGCACTGTTCGTACGCCGTGCTCCACGGTCAAGCCTCAAACGCATCAGTCGTGTCAGCACAAAGGCTGGCGCTATTCGCGGTTGGTGGATCGGGAAACTAAAATAGGATTCAATAGGTTGCTCCCAAATCGGCTGCCCATTTTCGGCATCAATAGCCAAGATTGGACCATACGCATTCAAGAACTCTTCCGACTCACGATCCAATACGTCCAGCCGCATGTTCAACGCATATCCCAAGATCAGAATGCGATTTTGGAATTGTTGCAGTCGTAGGTGATTAAGTTTGAAGTTGCATGGGAATTCATAAGCAAACTGAGTTCGGTCCTTAATGTTCCAATACTTCAATCCGCTTTCACCCCAAATGACCAAGCGATCGTGAAGTAGATCGGCTTTGTCGCCATTGGGTGTCGTGGTGGAGAATATCGACTGACCTGACTCGCTGCTGTACAGCTCGAAAACCATTTGACCGTCACCTAGGTTCTTATACGTAATGAATTCGTCGTCTGTCACGGCCCAAACATCGCCGACAAATGCCAAGCGGCTTCCATCAATGATTTCTCCATCCCGAGCGTCCAAAGTTAAACGCCGTTTACCATTAGGATCAATGACGTATATTCGTCCATCCTTGTAAGATAGCCAAGGATTAGATACCAAGCCGTCTTTACCATTGACGCTTAGCCCCTCGAAAATCTTTGAGCTAACCGTCCAGATCTGCTCGCCAGTCAAATAATCCAAACAGTGGATCGATTTAGAAGTCGCTGTCACGATCCCGTAAGGACCAGCGGGAACAACCGAAACGGCACCGCTATCGCGCGGCTTTTCCGCTCCGAAGTCCCATTGCTGTCGACGCATAGCAGCCGCAGACTGAAACGCGGGTGTATCGGCCCCAACTTTTTCTTGCCAAACAATGGAGCGGAAATCAGAGAAGTCGCTTTGCGCGTAATCGAATGCTTCCACCGGTCGCTGAGCTGCTAGGGTATCGATCGCTAACAGTTCACCACCGCGCTGCAAGAGAACTAGGGAGTTGATATAGGAACTGGTAAAATTCTGATTGCTGTTTTGGTTCGGAATTGCATCGATCGAGACCATGATCTTTGATTGATAGGTTGGATCACTGACCAGTATGCCGCTGGTGGTGATTTGCGTGTCCCAACCCTTCAATGCGTTTCCGAATACCGTGTGCTGCTTGGAAGCAAATCCGCCGGATTGGGCGCTGAAGCTGAATTGTTCTGACTCATTCACCTCAACCTTGCCACTGGGCCACGGTTGCTGGTCAGTGTGCAAGGCCGAGTATTCTTCAAGCGTAATTTGAGGTCTGGCATCCGATGGATTGATCCAGCCTTCGATGCGTTCCAGATTGACGTCATCGATACTGGTGCCCGTATCCTTTGCAAGCCGAATCTCCGGGAATCCATTGAACACTTTAGAGTTCAATAAAATCGAATCGTCCAGCTTCGCGACTTCAGCGACAGGAATCATCAGTTTTGCAGCGAGCTGCGCAACCGTATAAGTTCTGCCTACGTCTCGGTAGATAAACAATTGCAATAGCTCTGAAGTTCGCTCAATTTCTAGCCGTAGTTCCGAGTCCTCTAGGCCTGCTGCAAGGCTCGACGCGTGAACTGCTGATCGTTCTGCTTTGAGATATTCCTTGGATGCATACTCCTGAACTGCCCGGTATAGCTTTAATTGAGCAGTCGCTGGTATCCAATGCGCATATCGCTCGATCAGCGACGTGGAACCGATCAAAACGGACTTCTGATGTAGCCTTTGGAGTAATCGATGTGAGGCCGCCGATCTGGCACCTGCCGACGCCGTCTCGAATAACCGATCAAACGTAACCGCAATCCAATGCTCCTCAAGGGCATAGCGATGAGCTGTTAGTTCGATACGTTTGGCTTGTGCCAAATCATTGGCATGTAACCCATCGGACTTGAGCAACGCCAGCGAGACGAGTCGCTCGAGTGCTTCGTCGCTCTGGTTGCGAGCGATCAAGCCTCGAATCAAATATAGCAAGTACTTATCTCGCTCGGGTCCAGCCTCCATCAATTCGTTGATCTGAGTCACTTTCGGAAAATAAACTTCAAAGTCTTGGTCTATCGCGGACATGGCAATCTTACGCATCAGTGCTCTAACGTCCGGTTCCGCAGGAGACTTCTGATAAGCCGTCAAAGCTAAATCGAAAGCGGCCGCTAAATCTGACTCCGACAGCGCGATTTCCGCTTGCCGCGCAATGACCAGCGCCGAATCCTCTTGTCCCGCTAGATCATTCTGCAAGCGTAATTTCACTTGATCTCGAATCGGGTAACAAGTCACCGAGACAGGGCTGATGGATATCAAGGAATCTTGCGTTGCAATCAAGTTGCCAACGTTTGTTTCCACTGACATGAAAGAAATAATCTGACCATTGGTCGAATCGACTTGAACAATCTTCCTAGCCGACGTTGGCACCAACAATTGATTTCCATTTCGCACCAATCGGCCTGTGACGACGCCGTGCTCTTTCAATTCGGCGGTCCATTGCAGTTTGCCGGTCATGAGATCCAACGCGATAATCGAATTTCCTGCAGAAGCAATCAACGATTTATCCGCAATACAACCTATGTATTGAACGCGCCGGTCAGTGGCATTCCATAACACTTTGCCCTTGAACAGATCGACTGCAAAAAGGCCCGTTCCGTCTGGCGGCGCGTAGACGGCAACGCCATTATTTACGACCACCGAGACATCCGACGAACGAAAGTCCAGGGGCTTAAAGGACGACCCTTGCGATACTCCCCAAACATTAGGGCGATTGCTGATGGCTGTCTCGCGGGATTTTTCATATCGAGTTGACCACAGCAGGGACCGGCCAACTAAATCGACTGCCACGAGTTCGTTACTGAGTGTTGGGCACAGAAGCACGCCCGCATGAAAGCTGGGGCTGCATCCGAAGTTGCGGCGTACGTTGTCGCTGGCGATCGTAAAAGCGTTATTCGCAGCCAGTTGTTGCTGCCACAGGACTTTGCCAGAATCGGGATTCAATGCAAATAACAATAATTCGCCATTCAATTCACCGATCACATACAGTTCGCCATTTACCGGCAACGGCGGTCCTAAGAACAACACATTTGCCAATCGAGGGTCCGCCAATCCATTGTCGCCGCCAACTTCCCAAGCCAAGCTAGCTTGGCGTTCAATGCTGTAGGCTTGCAAGACATTGTAGCTTTGGCGAGGCATCCGAGTCGCAATCATCGCGTTGACGCCACGTTGTAAGCTTTCCGCTGTATCGATCGATGGCTGTTCAACCACCGCGTAGATATAGTTATTGTCGGCTGTCAGTTGTCCAGTCGCTTGTTGCCCCCAAATGCGTTGCACAAGGTCTTCCTGCAATGGCAATCGCGAATCATCGTTCTCCATGTATTCCTGCCCGACATAACGAGGCATGCCGGCAAACGCACTGACCCATTCCAAAGCACCGGTTTGCAAATGGATCGCATGTATGCGTTGATCGTATGTCATCACAATCAAGTACGGAGGAACGACGACTCCAGAACGTGAAGGGATCAACGATGCGGATAGTCCGCGTTCAGATTGCTGGTTGATCGTTTCAATGGCACGCTCTTCATGACGACTGGACTCGTGCAACAAAGAATGCCATGAAACAAAAGGAAGAGGCAAGCCCGCGAAGGTATCTGCGTTACGGTCAGGACTGCCGCCTTGGACGCGCGGGGTCGATTGCTTCTCAGATCGTCGAACTAGCGAATTGATATCCAGTACTGCCAACGTTTCATCCAACTTTTTCAGATCATAAGTCGTCGATTGAACATCGACCTTTGCTACCTGGTACAGTTCGCTGGCTTTTGTCAGCACGCTTTTGGCTAATCCGGGTTGCCCGGCTGCCTTCCAAGCCGCAGCGGCTGCGATGCCCAACTGCGGTCCAAAGTTCTCGCGAGCAACTCGCCATTCCATCAAACTTTCCCAGCGGCTCGCGGCCCAAGCAGGATTGCCGATCGCCAATTGGTGTTCTGCCGCCAAATAAGCTGCTTGACGACCGAAGTCCGTCATCGGGTATTTGCCAGCAAGCAGATCGATCGCTTTCCAGTCGCTAGCCGGGGCCGCCTCGTTGAAGATCTTTTCAGCTTCTATTCCATATCGCAGTTCAATAGTCGCCTGCCCCGCGTCAGGGATGCTGTTGAAGAGTTCTTTAGCGCGTTGGTGAGCTGTTTTCTTAAAAGCTCCAGCCGTTGCGGGTAAGAAGTAGTCTTGACCGCCGCCTTCCAAACGGTTCGATTCCGTTTCTAGTCCTAACACCAGCCCCAAAGCCTTGGTCGCGACGCTCCAGTTCGATTTTTCAATTTCACGTTCCGCTTCGCGCAGCAGGCGCTCGATCTCACGAGGCGGTTCGATCAGCGACGACGACTCACCGACTTGATCTTGAAAGAACAGTTGAGCGTACGTTGCAGCATGATGGATGGTCGTTAGCCAAACGCAGAAAGCGATCGTGAACACCTTGGGCCATCGGCTATCGAAACAAGCGTTTCGTGTCATTTGCGTCAAATCCTTCATCTGCTACCTGCGGTTTCGTCGTGCGATTTGCAACATATCGATCGTAGCGATTATAGCAAAGATTCCATTTACGATCAGTCGGAACTGGATGTTGTTTTTTGCAAAATCTCAAGCTGCACGACGGTAAACAGCAAGCTAGACTTTCGATGAAGAGTCTCCGATGGAGTCCCCTACTGTTCAATGCCGAGCTCATCTGATGAAGAAAACACAAACTCGAAATCGCTGCTTAACTCCAGCGTATGACCTGGAAGCGTCCCCCGTTTTGGACAGCCAGCAATTGCTGCAACGCTGCGAACAATCGCTGGAAAGGGCGCAGCAGTTGTTGAAGGAATTTGTCAGCGGCAATCAAAACGATTTGAACGAACTAGATCGAGCTCTGTCTTGCGGGGATGTTGCTCGGGTCGCGTCGATGGCTTATCGTATTGGCCGCAAAGCTGACGAGTTGGGGGCCAAGCAAACGCAAGTAATCTCCCAAGCGCTCGAGAGTAATTGCCGCCGCGGACAATATGAATCGCTGCCGCTATACGTCGCTCAGTTTCGTCACAGCCAATCGAACTTGCAGAACGCTGTGAAGCAGTTTTGCAAGGTCAGCGTGAATTAAAACAAATCCCTCTGAAGGCGGGACTACGAACGGCGGAACTAAGACGCATTACTTTTGCACTGATGAAGGGGCATGCCTTCGTTCACCAATTGCAGAAAATTATTGGGCCGGCATCGGGGCTTGTGAGCTGCTCTTGCTGGGTGCCACGCGCGCGGCGATCGCAAAGGCCGCAGCCCTTAAATTGCGAATCTGTTCCCAGTCAGTCTTATAGGAAACCATTGCAAATTGCTGACTGCCGCTGCCACCATACGTCGTCTCCAAGCCGGTGCCCTTCCAATCGAAGCTTGCAAAAGTCTCGCGAATCGCTTCCACAATCGCTGGATCTAGGTTGTGTGGCACTCCTAGGACTCCTGGCGGATACGATTTCGATTCGTAGATGATGCGGAAGCTTTCCGCAGTTATTTCCTTGTCGCTAGCGACCATACGCTCCAAGATATCGCTAGCCACTGCAGCTACCTCGAATTCGCCCGACACGACGCCGCGGATAGAATTCTCATGGCTTTGCGAAAGACCGAATTTGTAATCTTTGTCTAACTGCAGCTTGAATTCGTTTGCCAGCAGCACAATCGGTGCGATGCAACCGCTATTGGATTTTGGACGAGTCAACATTAAACGCTGACCTTTCACGTCCGTCAGCTTTTGGATCGAACTGTTGGCAGGAACAATGAACAGCATCTTGTAACCGTATTCACCTTGCTCGTCCGCGAAGCACGCCATAGGAACAAAGCCAGCTTGATTCACTGCGGATTCAACTTCGCCAGTTCCAAAAGCGGTGATGTGAAGTTCGCCGGTTCGCATCGCTTCCATTTGGGCTTCCAATCCATCGAAGATGACTTCTTCGGTTGGCAATCCTGTCTTCTCTGAAATCGCTTTGAGAAACTCTTGCCAAGTTACATCACCATTGGTCGCATCGCTTTGGCTGATATAAGAAAACTTCAGCTTTTCAGGCTTGAGTAGTTTGGCGGCATCTTGCGGGGCATCGGCCACCATGTCACCATCGCTGTCCACATAGGAGTTGGCTAGCATCTGGCCAGCCTGTTGTTCCCCCAACAGTCGCCATAAAGTGACCTTTTCAAGATCGTCCAAGGCATCTTTCTCCAGGCGATTGCTGTACGCTGAAACGCCAGCGGCAATCAAGGCCACAGGAATAAGTGCGGCGATAACGCGGGTCAATGAAAACTTACGAGCTGATTCAGCAGTTTCGACTTCGGACATAAGAAACCACAGGGCCTGTTAAATAGAGTGCTTAAGATCGTGCCGTTATTAATTCTTCAGATCTCTTTGGCGAGGACCCGGCGGTTTGTGTGCAGGGCGAAAGAGAGCTAGCACATGTTCATCGCTCATGGCAAGTCATGTACCCTTTAGCATAACGCTGAAGGGCAATAACGCAACGTAGCGAATGTGAATATTTTGCGGCAATTACAGCTATTTTACGTCCGCGATGCGAACAATTCGCTCTGCCAAGATGGATCGCTGGTTCAAAAGAGTATGCATTCCTCGGCGGCCGTGGATCGCGACCGGTTGCTGCAGGTAGCCCCGTAGATTCAATCCCGGCGTCGCTTCGACATACGCTACCAAACGACCTGCATCATCGGTGATCGCGAATTTCGGATAGTCCGATCGATCACTGTGCACCGAAACCAGCCAACCCGACGCATCCGCGGCTTGAATGATGTCGCGAACAGCCGCAGGATCTCTCATGCTAACGCTGTCGGAAACATTGCCCGCAGTGCTAGATTGAAAAGAAGCTGGCTGGACCGCGACCCGCCGATCGTTCCACTGGCCATTGTCAATTGGTGAAGTGTCAATTGGTGAAGTGTCAATTGGTGAAGTGTCAATTGGTGAAGTTACCCCGCCAAAGGAATCTCCGGTCGCAGTTCGCTCATGGCTGACAATTCGATTGGAGTTCGCTCGCATCCATCTCGCTCGGAAATTCTCAAACTCATCAATGCGTTCTAGCAGCAGCCTCGCTTCGCCCCGCACGATCGGATCGTGACCGATTTCAATCAAATATTCTACGTCTTGGCGCAGGGGGTTTAACTGCCATTGCTCGGTTGGCAGAGCGACGATCGCCGTCAGCTCTGCCGCTGCGCGTCGAAGCTCGATATCGCTTAAGGGTAGTTCCGCTTGGAAGTCAGGACGGGTCAAACTGCCTTGATCACGCGATGTAGGCGTTGAAGTTTGCAGCAACGAGCCTTGCCCATTACTCGAATTGCCCCCGCCGGTTGCAGGTCTCCGCGACCAATCATCCGCTCCGGTGGGCGACTGGACATCCAGTTCTAAATCATGCGATGGAACACCGCGTACCGGCAAGCCTTGCCAAGGCCCTTCGGATTGGGCCGCCTTTGGCTTTCCGAACAATGGTTCACGGTCGTTGATCGCACTGCGCAGCGGTGTCCCCAAACTGATCTTGGCCGGGGTGGGCACCATACGCTCGGAACCAGCTTGCAGGTGCGCGCGAGTTTCATCTAAGGACTCACGCAAGGATCGCCGAGCGTCGCCTAGGCGATCAATTAAAATGGAATCGTCAACTTGAGAAGGATCGATGGATCGCACTGGCCTCGGTAAACGGTCTAATCGGCTAGGCAATGAACCGATACTGGCAGCATGGCTCATGGCTGGCACAGGTCCACAGGTCGAGCAAGTCGCTAATCCACATCCGCCACAAACGCCAACGCCCGGCAGTGGTTCCGCTTCCACGATTGCGAGCCCAATTAAACTTAGCAGTCGGCTCACAGGGCGCAAGCGATGTAATGGACGAGCATACTCTGCTTCACAAGCGGAACAGGTCATTCCGCCGCTGCAACTTGGGCAACTTCCGTCATGCAACAATGACATGCCATCGATAGAACTGTCATCGTAAACGATGCCTTCGTGCATCGGCAATGCATCGAGGATGCTGCCATCTTCCGAAAGGATGCTGCCGTTGGACAAGTTCCATAATCCTGAGTCGTCGTGACTCACGATGACTTCGCCTGGCCCTAGCACCACGGGCTGCGACTGGACATTGGTAATGATGCTCGAAGCTTGTTGTACTTCAGAGCCAGACTGCTGGCTTGCCGCTTCGACGGTTTGCTTCGGTGCAGAGGCTTGTTCTGGCTCGCGAGGCGTTTTTTTCACCAACGTGTACTTCGGAGGCTTGCTGGATAGTTCACTTGCTTTGACCCAGCGAAATTCGCCAGGCGGTGGATCGATCTTGTACCAAGCACGAGTGCGACCATCGCTGAGCTTTTGCAGGAACTGGCCTTTTACAGCAACCTGTTGCGTTGGCTGCAATTTGATTTGCCACTGGAACTGGCTGCGATCTTTGGCATCGGTGTGAATCCAAGCAGGTGTCGGTGTGTCGATAATCTCAGCTAGATGGCCGCCTGGTAACAGGTGCGCGTACTGAGCGGCCACCCAATCGTACTGACGAGCTGGCGGTCGAATCGCAATCCACTGATCTGCGATGGCACCGTAAGCTTCTACGACATCGCTGCGACTCAGCGTTCCCGTCGAGTAAGCATCGCTAGCCGGACTGGACATTGTGTCTGTCGTCGTGCTGAGAACATACATGGTTCGCGGTGATTCGAACTTTTCAAACTCGGCCGCACAGGCTTGCGTGGAAGCAAACATGGTCAGAAATGCCAAGCATGCGTAGCGGCAGGCGGTCTTGATGATGTTGTTCCAGCTATTCTTGCTTGCCACGTGTGTTGTTGAACGATTCATCATCGATCCTCATCGAATGGTTGAGTTTGATCCGGAAGCGATGCACAGTTGCCGTAATAAGCTTCGGATCGATTCATCTTTTTCGCGATTCATCAAAAGTCGCATGTGTCGTCGGGCTTCATCGTCGGCGATGGAGCCAAGCATTCGGACTGCATGTTCCCGGACTTTGCGGTCGTTGTCTTCAGCCATCCAAACCAGCCAAGGCATGGGGGCGATACTACGTTCATCCACTAAGCGATCTAAAGCCGACAAACGTTGCTGTGTTGAACCCGCGACAAGGTCAAGTGCCAGTTGGATGTGCGCATCGCTCATTTTGCGGCGTTGCAGTTCGTGCATCGCAGCTCCAGCGATCTTGGGTTGTATGCTGCCCAGCAAACGTACGACTTCGCCCGTTGGGCGAGTCTCTAGGCCTTGCACGAGCGCGTGCTCGGTCAGGCCATAGTCGGTTGCCGACGGTTGAGTATTCAACGTTGGAGTGTGCTGGGCTTGATCCGCTTCAAAACTACCAAAATCGGACTGGACTTCTGGATTGCCACGCAGCTTGTTTTGCATGTCGAAGTTTGTTGCGGGTGTCGCTGGAACATGAGCGGCTGTTTCCGCTAAATGGCCTGAGTAAGCGACCGTACGAACCACTTTGGTGGCTGGACTAGCGGACTTCGGCAGCGACGGTGACTGAGAGGGCTTGGCGGAGATCGCAGTTTGGGTCGCTCGGGCCGCAGGCGTTTGCGTTCTGACAATGGTTGGTACGCCCGAAGATTTCGTGTCGGTTGCTTGTCCGCTTAGCAAATCCACCGGAATCGGCGGCGTGGCATCGGATCGGATATCCGCGATCGCCAAGCTAGACGACAGATCCATCAAACTACCAGCCTGGGTAAAACCTAAAGGTAGCTTGAGAGCTGCTTTGGTTTGACGCGCGATCGTTGAGTTTCGCGGAGTGGTTGAATCCGTCGTGGAAAATGAGCGATCGAAGGGTTGCTGCAACGCAGACGCTTTTGGAACAAAGCGATCGACGGTGCGAATCATCGTTTGATCTAGATTCGAATTGAGTAATGCGGAGTCTGAGTAAGGCTCGGTATTCGCACCGGAAGCTAATGCAAGACTGTCTGAAGGAGTATTCGCAATGGACGCGTTCAGGCTGGCGGCCTTTACTTCTGCATTTCTTTGATCGAGATACCCTTGGCTGATAAAGATCCAACCACCGACCAGCATGCCCGCAGCAACCACAATGCTTACTGATGGGCGAAACACGGACGCAGTCTCAGCCGTCGCTTGACTTGGGCCTAGCAGCCAATCGCCATCGATGAGTGGTTGTTTGCGAAAGTTCATCCGTGAATTGCAATAGATCCTAATGATGACGAAATGATGTGAGTTTCCTGCCTCACAAGTTCGGTTCTCAGCGAAGGATGAAGAAATTGCGATTTTGACTCAAGCCCAACTTGGGCAACCTGCGAGCCTTATCTTGAAAAACTGAGGATTTCGAGCCGAACTGAGGTGAAAATTTGTTGGAAGAGCTCTGCGTCAGTCGATGAATTATCGCAGTGCAGATTAGGCTCGTCACTTCGCAAACTCACTATCTTTCGCATTCGACTTGGTCGCCCCAGCTTATCGCTTGATTCGTATTTGGGGGAGGTTGCAAAGATGGGGTGATTGGTGGATCCCGTATCCCGACTTTTGAAATGATTTTCAAACCTCGTTCCCTCAATCACCGACACTCGCTTAACCGCAGAAGCTTTCTGCAGGGACTCGCTGCTATATCAGCCGCAGTCGCTTGCCCGTCTTTTTCGCAGGCAGCAGAACCGTTCACAGCGGATGGCCAATCTACGGAAGCACTGAAGCTAGACGCTTTGCGTCGAATTCCTCAGCAAGCGATGACCGCCTCTGCTCAAGCAAAAATACACAGCGTCGTAAACTCGGCGACCTACTTTCGCCGGATGCCTCAACGCACGATTGAATGCGATCAAGAACTCTTCAAACAGTTTGTCCGCTATCCGGAATTGCTGATCGGTATCTGGGATGCCATGGGTGCGACCAAGGTGGAGATCGAGCGTATTGCACCCTATGTTTTCAAAGCCGATGATGCCGCAGGTACACGATGTGTTTCTGAACTGCTTTACGGGAACGAAAACATTCACGTGTATTACTCGACGGGCGATTACACCGGAAAGCTTGTACCCAAAAAGATTGACGGCCGAAGTTTGTGCGTGGTACATAGCCAACCTCGAGCTATGCCTGACGGCATCAACATGATCACGCTTCATTTAGATGTCTTTTTAAAGCTTGATAGCCTTGGCGCCGACTTAGTCGTCAGGACCATTGCGCCGGTCATGGGTGCGACCGCGGACCAAAACTATGTCGAGACTTTGAAGTTTCTCTCGCAGTTATCGGATGCGTGTGTCAACAATCCGTTCGGCGTCAGAGGCTTGGTCGATCGCGTGCAATACGTCCAACCTGCTATCAAAGAGAAATTTATCGCCGAAGTCTACTTGGCCGCCGACCGAGCCTCGCGCGTGGCCACAGCAGTCGAATCCGCCAACGTCCAACGTTAGGAAAGGCGAGGGCATGCACAGCCTTTTCAGCCTTGTTCAACGAAACGTCCGTGAGTTTGCTCTCGATCCCCTTCTTAGAAATCGGGGTTTATGCGATAGCGAAATGGATCACTTAGGATGATCTCCGTCACAATTGTGGATAATTGCCAATCTTGGTCCTTTGCTTTCCCAATCAGCGATTCCACCGTGCATTCGTCGCCGATTCCTAGCCCCCGACCCAATGCGTAAATCAGCATTTGCCGAATAAAGTGGCGGCCGATCTGCTCGCGTTTTTGCAACATCACTTGCTTGAAACTCGCTGGCCCTTCGAACGCACTACCATCGATCAACTCACCGCTTGCATCGATCGTTTTGCCAGCTTCCATGTCTCGCCATCGCCCCGTGGCATCAAAATTTTCAAAAGCAAATCCAATCGGATCCATCTTAGCGTGACAGTTTGCGCATTGTGGGTTCGAGCGATGCTGCTCTAGCTTTTCACGCAAAGTCAAACTGGCACTTCCCCCTGCCTCGTCATCCAGTTCGGGCACTTCGGGCGGCGGAGGTGGCGGTGGATCTCCCAAAAAGACACCGGCGATAAAATTTCCGCGTCGAGGTACATTGGTTCGATAAGGATCAGCAGTTCCCACCAAAATTGCCCCCGTCGTCAACAGCCCTCCCCTTCGCGATTGGCCTACAGGAATTTTGATGAACGTATCGTCAAGGAGGTTTGCCTCCTGTGCTGCAACCGCCGTGTACAATTCTTCCACGCCATAGAACTTCGCCAACCGTTGATTGACAAAGATACCGTCGTGGTCAATCAAGTCCGTCACCTTGCCCGCGTGGTGCAAATGATGCTCCACCGTGGCGATCACTTCTCGCTGCAGATCGTACAGTACATCCGCTTCAAAGTCAGGAAACGCTTTGGCATCCACAATGTGCGAGGGCAACTCGTTAAGCCGTAGCCATTGTAAAAAGAATCGCTCAATCAAACCCTCTTTGCTGCGCGGAGATTTCAACATCGAATCGACCAGCACTCGCAACTCTTGCTCATCATGCAAATCATGCTCCGCCGCATACGCCAACAATTCATCATTAGGCGGCGCAGACCATAGAAAGAAGCTTACGCGGGACAGCAGGTCATACTGCTCGACGAGATAAGCATCTGAGGCATCGAGTTGTGGCTGTTCGATCCGAAACAAGAACCTGGGCGAAATAAAGACCGCTCGCATCACATTCCCCAGCGACACCATCGGCTCAAGTTCCGCTTGCCGCGATTGCTGATAAATTCGCGACAGGCCCTGTACATCGACTGGGCGCGCTGGTCGCCGAAATGCCTTAAACGCCAGTCGCTCAAGAACTTCATTCACCAAGCGGTCCGCATCGGGTGGGGACAGGTCACGAAAATCTCCCGCCGTAGTTTTCAAAAGAGCAAGGAGTTTCGGGTTGTCTTTGACCTGGGAATCTGCCAAAACAAATTCAACGATCGCGGTTGCAGCCTGTGCGTACTGCTCAATTTGCGTCGGCGTCAGCGACATCGCATCAGCGATGTTATCGAATCCAAATGCATTGGTATCGGGCGACAACGTTTCGTCGATGCGACGATCAATGCCAACTAGCTCAGCCACCGACCGCGTGTACTCGACGCGATTCAAACGACGCGTCACCGGCTTGCCAGCTTCGATGCGATCACCGCACTGCAGATTGCGAACCATGGTATTGATGAACTGCAGCATCAAGTCCGCTTCTTTTTCATCCGGTTGCCGGGCATTCTCGGGAGGCATATTGCCGTATTCCAGTTGCTCGCCAACCTTCAGCCACACATCGCGGTGATCCAAGACCATCTTGAGATCTCGGTCGCGTTTCAGATTGATGCCGCCCTGCGAAGTTTCATCATTGTGGCACTTGTGACAATATTTCGCAAAAATGCGATTCATATTGCGGTCCCACGACAACTCTTCTTTGTCGCGACCAGGCTGCGCCAACGCTGCCAAACCGCTGCCCAAGAATGCCCATACCGCCAACGCTTGAACTAACCAGAAACGCATAAACATCTACCTAACGCAAGGACGGCTTCTAGACCAGTTCCAGTGGCTTTTCGGAATCGCCGAACGAGTCAATCGAGACGCCAGCCGCTTGAGCCATCGTGAGATAGACATCGCAGATCGGACGCTTTTCTTCAAAAACCAAATGGCGGTTGCCTTGGATCCCTTGACCTCCGCCCCCGGCCAGCAGAATCGGCAAGTCATCGTTATTGTGCTTGTTGCCGTCGCTGATCCCTGAACCGTACAAGAACAAGCAATTGTCCAGCAACGTACCTTCGCCTTCGGATATTCCGTCCAGCTTTTGCAAGAAGCGTGCAAACAATTCGACGTGCAACTGATTGATCTTGGTCAAACTATCCAGGTTCTTTTCTTCGTTGTTGTGGTGCGATACCGAATGATGCGCATCACGGACACCAACTTCTTTATAGGAACGTCCCGACTTTTCATACGAGAACATGAAGGACGCTACTCGGGTCGTATCGGCTTGATAAGCCAAAGCCAAAATGTCCAACATCAGATTCACATGATCCAGATAGCTATCGGGGATCCCTCGGCCATCCTTCGGCAGCAAGCCATCGATCGTGCGATAAACGCCATCTAGTTCTGGGTCATAATCAAAGCTGCCATCGTGATGCGTATGGTCCGAAGCACTTGCCGTTTGGATTCGACGTTCAACGCTGCGTACACTTTCGATATAGTCATCTAAGCGCTGACGATCGTTGTAGCCCAACTGCAACTGCAGCGCTCGCGCGTCATCCAGCACGTAATCCATGATGCTGCCATCGGGAGTGTTAGCCTGCGAGCTATGCTCCAAATCCCCAGCCTTGCGTCGCCGTGGCGAGTTACCAGCGTACAGTCGTTCGAACAGCAGCCTTGGATTCAGTTCCAAGGGGACCGGCGTTCTTTTTCCTCGCCATGAGATATGCGATAGATAAGTTCCGCTGTAGCCGTGGTCACCGGTGTGGCCAGGGTCGATGCCCAGCGTCAGCGAATCAACTGGCGTCTGCAAGCCAACTTGTTTGGCAATGTATTGATCGATGGAAGTTCCACCCACTTCGGGCTCTTCGGAGTGCTTACATTTCTGTCCAACCAGGAACCCCCCACCAGTTGGTTCGTGCGAACCTTCAAACCCCTTGCAATGTTTGGCTGCTAGATTCGACAGGACCGTCACACGATTACGCAGCGGTTCTAGCGGCGAAAGGGTATTGGACAGTTCACTCATTGTGCCCGGTTGGCTCAGTCGCCACGAATCCATGTTCACGCCGTTGGGCACATAGAAAAAACCGGTGCGAACTGGAGGTTTGATGCTGACGCTGGCACCACTAGCGACCGATCGTGGCAACATCGCTTCGAGAAAGGGCAACCCAAGCAGAACTCCTGTTCCACGCAGCAAGTGTCGGCGAGATATCATGGCAGAATCTCCAGCGGTAGGTGGGATATATATGGCGGGAATCGCGGAACGCGAACACTCTCAGTGTAGCACAAGCCTGCCGCTGAGGGAAGGTTGCCGTTTGGCGTCACTACCTTTCAAGGATGCGGATTTGGGGGTTTGTACCAGCGTCTTCAGGCGGAATTCAACTGAGTTTTTCGCAGGAGTGGCCCTCTTAAAAGCGGGACTACGAACAAATTTGAAAGGTATTGCAATTAGAACAAAGCTATGGCTCGACCGAGAATTGCTTTTAATCAATGAAACAGTACCATAGATAAGTCGCCGCTGATGCACTTGCAAAACTTATACCTCTTGTGAGATTTCTGCCACATTCACTCGCTGGACTACGCCTAAATATGGTAGAGAGTACTTCCGTTGTCAGTTGGTCCGAATTGCTTGATGCGGCACGTCAGGGAGACGATCTAGCCCTGAATCAGATCTGGCAAGAGCTGCGTTCCTACCTGTTAATGTTTGCCCAACAGCGATTGGACGTGGGGTTGAGAGCAAAGTTGGATTCGTCGGATGTTGTGCAGCAATCACTGCTGGAAGCCCATCGAGATTTCGCCGAGTTCCGAGGTCAAAGTGAGGGAGAGATCAAAGCGTGGGTCTGCAGGCTGGTGATCCATAATCTGGCGGATGAAGGTCGTAAGTTTCGCCAGTCGCAAAAAAGGAACATTTGTAGGGAAATTGCTTGGACTGAGCAAAGTGAATTGAAAGCGGTTAAGTTCGAGGCATCACCCAGCGCCCTTTTGCGGCAACGTGAAACCGATGACGAATTAGTGCGCGTTGTATCGCAGTTACCCCAGCGTAGCCAACAGGTTTTGGAACTTCGACATCGGATGGGACTTAGCCACGCTCAAGTTGCAGCAGAATTAGGCATGACCGAAAGCGCGGCACGGAACCTTTGGTCAAGGATTGTTTTAGAAATTCAGGAACGATTAGCTCCCCAACATGTCAAACCCTCCGCCAAACCCCATTGACGAAGAATTAGTCGGAGATGAAGACGAAAACCCTCACAACGACATTCCTCACATAGATGCTGCCGACGTAATCCGGCGACTGGATAAACTCTGGCAATCGCAGCCAAAGATTATCGACCGGCCGCTAGGTAATTTAGTTGGGACCAAAGTGGCGCGTTACAGCCTGGAACGCATTATCGGTCGGGGCGCGTTTGGAGTTGTCTACAAGGCGCATGATCCCGATTTGAACCGAGCCGTAGCCATCAAAATCCCTCGGCCGGATGTTCTTCTGGACAGCGATCGCTTGGCTCGATTCGAGAGCGAAGTTCAGGCAAGCGCGCGACTGAATCACCCTGGAATTGTTCCGCTTTTCGAAGCGGATCTATCTCGCGCGGTGCCTTATATGGCATCCGCATACTGCCCTGGACCGAATTTGCAGCAATGGATGGATGAGTCCGGCGTTCCATATGATATCGATTCAGTGCTCAGGCTGATCGAAAAAGTGGCGAGAGCTGTTCAGTTTGCCCACGATCATGGCGTGGTTCATCGTGACTTGAAGCCGGGCAATATTTTGCTGGTTCCGAACGAATCAAACTCTTCGGCATTGAACACTCTAGACGACTTTCACCCTCGACTGACGGACTTTGGACTGGCGCAAATTACTCATGGGATGCATGAATCCCAATCGAGCCTGATCATTGGCACGCCGCTGTATATGTCGCCCGAACAGGCGGAATCGCGTTGCGATGACATAGGGCCGCATTCGGATATCTTTGCCCTCGGTGCTATTCTATATCACCTGCTGACAGGAGTGGCACCGTTCGCGGCAAGCAACTACGCCGCAGTCCTATTTCGATTGCGCGATGACAAGCCAACGCCAATTTCAACACTGCGTGCCGACGTTGATACCGACCTGGAAACCGTCTGCATGAAGTGTCTAGAGCGAAATCCTGCAGATCGATATGCTTCGGCTGAAATGCTTGCTGATGATCTGCGTCGATGCCTGAATCGGCAGCCAATTCAAGGACGTCGCATGACGCTCATGCAACGTGCACACCGTTGGTCGCAACAACCAGCGCGTATCAATGAATGCACGATGTTAATCATCGCACTTGCCTGTATGAGGCTCATCTTCGGGCCCGGCGCAATTCTGGTGGTGACAGCGACTCCGGGTGTTACCGTTACGATGACGGAAATCATAGAAGCCACTGCGGTGCATCTGCTATTTACATGGCCGCTGGATCTTTGGATCGTTTGGTCGGCTCGACGACACATTTCAGGTCGGTCGTCACAGCTTCATTACTGGCTTTCTTTTGTAGCAGCAGTTGTGCTATGCATATCAACCCTGCTCACCACTGCAGGAATCTTGCCCGCGATGCTCTGGTACAAACGATCAATAGGTGCTCGCATCCTTACCTTCAGCTTTATTTCCTTGACGTTCTTTTTTCAAAGCCTCTGTTGGTACATGGCCGACTGGGAACGATCTAAAAGTGGTCGCACGTCGACTCGACGCCGTCGCATCAAACGACTACTGCTTGCTCTCCCAGTAATCATTGGCGTCACACTGCTCAGCGCTAGGTATGTCACCCGTCAGACAGCGTCGCTCGAGTTGCCAGGCCAGTCCGAGACAGTCCAGCTAGAAAGCGGCGGCGATTTTTAATCAAAGCACGAGGCTTATGGTGCCAAGATCTTCAACGTCACGCCGACGAAACTGGGCGACCCGTTCCTAACGCTCGGGCAGGTCGTCGCTTAAGGTGACGTTATAACCCTCGGCTACCAGTTTGTCGCGCAGCACCAGTTTGGCTTCCAGGTCGCCGTGAACCAAGCGAATGTTCTTCGGCGGCGACTTCATGCCTTTGACAAACTGGATCAGCTCCGCTTGGTCCGCATGCGCCGAATAGCCAGAAATCGTATGCACCTTCGCCCGCACGTCGAACACCCGCTTACCAAATCGCACTTGCGGATTACCCTCCTGCAGCCATCGCCCAGGTGTTCCTTTGGCTTGAAATCCCACGAACAGAATATCGGTCGTGGGGCGGCCAATGAAGTTTTGGATAATCTCAATCACTCGTCCACCTGTCACCATCCCACTGCCTGCGATAATGATGGCGGCTTTCTTGGTCTTCTTTAATTCTTCCAGGATACGCATATGATCTTTTGCGTCCTGGATCTCAATCAAGTTATCGAAAGCCAGCGGTTGATCGTCGACCTCCAGCACCTTGCGAGCTTCGCTGCCCCAGTACTCTTTCAACCGGTTGTAAGCCGCCGATAATTTGATCGCCAAAGGTGAATCGACCAGGATCGAAACCTTGGACAAGACCGTCCATTCTTTTGTCTTGCCAATATCCTCCAAGATGTAGTTCATCTCAAACAGCAACTCTTGAGTTCGCCCCAGCGAAAAAGCGGGGATGATCGTAACGCCCGCGTTCTCAAGCGTGTGTTCCAAGATTTCTTTCAAACGACGCATTCGATGCTCGCGGTCTTCATGCAAGCGATCGCCATACGTGCTCTCCAAAACCAAACAATCCGCTCGCTCAGGACTATGCGGCGCATTCAATAGCGGCGCGAAGCTCGAACCGATATCGCCACTGAACACGACTCTTTCATCGCCATGATCTATTTCAACATAAGCGCTGCCCAACACATGTCCCGCATCGGAAAACCTAGCCTGCGTCGACTTCGATGGCTGAAACCATTGGCCATATTCGATCGGCCGCACGAGCTTCTTCAAGTCCTTAAGGTACTGATTCACCACGTGCGCTTTTTGGCTGATTCCCAATCGAATCGCATCTTCTAACATGATCGGCAGCAGTTCTGCTGTCGGGATCGTGCAGTAGATCGGTTTTCGATAGCCAGCATCCAGCAAATAAGGTATCCGTCCGATATGATCGATATGCACGTGTGTCACAATCAATGATTCGATGTGTGCGATCGGAAAATCGATCTTCATGTACAACAGATCGTTTTCCACTTCGCAAACACCGCCAGGACATGCTTGCTTGGCAAAAGCCGCTTTGCGTCGTTTGGCATCGGTCCCTTGGAACATCCCGCAATCAATCAACACCGATTCGGAATCTGTGACGATTAGCTCGTGGCAAGAACCCGTGACGCCGGTCTGCGAGCCGTGGTGAATGATCTGCATGTGCTGCGCTATTCGGTGAAGGATCAGAAACAAAGAATGAAGAACTAGATGTCGCCTGCATCACCCGAAGAAGGCGGCGGAGTCTCGAGTGCTTCTCGTCGCTCTCTCCCCCAGCTCGCTTCCATCACGGCCCACATGCCTCCCGCCACAATTGCTGGCAGGATGTAATAGATTAATCGAAACATGACGACGGCCGCGAAGATCGATGCAGCCGCTGACTTAGGAAAGACGCTCACAATCGTCGCATCCAAAACCCCAACGCCGCCGGGCGCATGCGTGACCACAACCAGGATCATCGCCGTCAAATAACTAGCCAGTACGGTACTGAAGTTGATCGAGTCTGGTCCCGTCAAATTCGGAGGAATGACCATGTAGAGGACCGCTGAAGTCAACACGAAATCGCCTGCAGACACAATCAATTGCAGCAAAGATAGCTTCAACGGTGGCAACGCATAGCGATATGATTTCCAGCGGATCGGCTTTCGCACAAGGACCGTAGCCAACAGATAAGCAGCCACAATCGCGAGAAAAAACCAACCCCAGATACGATGATCCAGGAACAACACGCCTTCAAATTTGTCCGGCAAATTGATCGGCAAAATCGCGAAGGCAACTCCCGCCAATAGAAACATCCCCAACCAGAAAGTAATCGACAGGATCGTAACAAAGGCGATGATCTCGACCGGCGTAAAACCCCAGCGACGATACAAACGATATCGCACTGCCGTCCCACCAACCAACCAGCCAAATACGTTGCTGAGCGCATAACCGATGATCGCACCGGCCATCACACGTCGCACAGGCACTTCTTTTTTCAGATATCGCACCGCGATCAAATCGTAACCTGTCAGCAGACAGAAATTTGCGCAAGTCAACAGCAAGGCGATAAAGATATTGAACTTCGGTATGCTCAAGAAAGCGGTCTGAATATCGGACAGCGTTACGTCTTCCAGCTTTTTATAGAGCAGGTAAGAGGCGCCAACAATGACGATGGCGATCAGCGAATACTTCGCAAAATCTGCCAAAGTACGAGCATACCGATCGGCTTGCTCCGGTTTCATTTCCTCGCCTGAGGCGGTTGTGATTGGCAATCGGTCGGTTGAACGATTGTCGTTGCTGGGATTGCTGCCAAGCAATTGAGAGGCCTTTTGAAAATTCCTTTTCAGCAGTGACGATCCATTTACGGCTGCTGAATCTATCTGAAATGACGGGGCGGGATCCGACAAGTGCTCCTTGTTTCCCACCGTCTTTCGTCTGAGTATTCTACATCTGTTGTAAATCTCTACTAGAACCAGATTCTAGAGTCGGCAATTAACGATCGCGGTCTCAAGAATCGCCGTGGCACCAATGCCTTCCAGCTTTTCCATCGTCGCTACCGCATCCTTGCGACGGATCATGCTTCGCACCGCATACCACAACGGATCTTCCAGTTCGGAAATCGTGTTGGAATTGTAGCCAGGGCAAATCTTGTCGACCTGCTCCATCTTTTCTTTGCGGATATTAAAGTCCAAAATCGTGTAATCCCTTGCGATTACAATCCCTTCCAACCGCCGAATGATGCGGTCAGCCGTCGCCACATCGCGACATTTGGCACTCTGAATAATCACTGTCTCGTATTCGCCGATGTCGGTCAAAATCTTCAGATCGTTCGCGGCCAACGTGCTGCCGGTCTCCACCAAATCGACAATGGCGTCGGCAATCCCCAAGGCGATCATGACTTCCACCGATCCATTCAGTTCCACAATATGAGCTTCCGCTCCATGCTTGGCCAAGAATTGTTTGGTCAAATTTGGAAAGCTGGTCGCAATACGCTTCTTGTCCAAATCCTGCGCGGACTTGATTTCGGAAGCGGTCGGTACGCAGATCGATAACCGACACCGACCAAAGCCCATCGGCATCCGACGTTCCACTTTCGCTTGGCTTTCCGCGATCAAATCACTGCCTGAAATCCCTAAATCGATGGCACCTTCCTCGCACAAGATCGGAATGTCGTCCGCTCGCAAGAAGATGATGTCGACGGGCAAATCCTGAACGCGAGCGAACAGCATGCGGTCCTGGCGTCGAAACTTCAGACCCGATTGATGCAGCAACTCGGTCGCCTGTTCGCTCAATCGGCCCTTGCTTGGAATACCTAACCGTAAATGATCGCGTGGAAAACCCATGTCGCTCTTTGATTGTGATTGCTGATGTTTTGATAGGGATTGGCCGCAAGTCGCGAGATTTTGATGGATAGCACCCACATCCGCAAGCCAAAAAACGATGTGACGCGGCAAAAGGCGAGATCAGCCGCCAGCGAATTTTTCGTTTTACCGCGTTAGGCACCGCCCCGCGTTCTACAACTATTGCCTCAGTGCTTGTCAATCTGCTGGGCACGCGGTTAAACGAGACACGCGGCCTTTCCTAGTCTTTTTTAGGCCGCGCCGCCTTTTCGGCGATGCCGCTGGTCCCCTCTCGCCGTTCCAGCTCGGCTCGCAGTTCGTCGACAGTGACATTCTTTAAGCCCAGCAGGACCCAGGTATGATAGATCAAGTCGCAGGCCTCGTAGATAAAGTGAGCTCGATCTGTTTCGTCGGCCGCTTCGATCAGTTCTTCGGCCTCCTCGCGAATCTTAGCTGCAATCGCTGGCACGCCACCATTGACCAGTTTGGTTGTGTAAGAGCCTTTCGGCATCTCACGGATTCGCTCGTGGATTTGAGACATCAAGCGATCTAGGACATCGGACATACGAACGGAATACTTTCAAAGAACACGAACAGTCGACCAGTCCCGCGATAAGCTGCTGGCCCCCCCGCCCTCGGTGGTAAGCTAGTGCCAAATTGTACTTGCCATGCTCCTGGGCTGCGAGGGTATGTTGCTCAGCAATGCCGCCCGTTTGCCGTTCCACGGGGCCGATTAGCCCGACAGCCAATACGAAATCAATAGATTCTCGCCGTACAGAATTGCCGCGCAGATTACGAAGAAGACGCCAACTGAGAATGCGCTTACCTGTTCGTCGCTGCTAATTAGCAGCCTAAAGGGACCAAGCAAAGCCGCTTTTGCAAGCGCCACAACCGTTTCAAGGAAGTTGTCTGCAGCGTTCTCGTTGGTATCAAAGACTAGCCAGGCGACAAGCGCGAAAACGGGTAAATTAATAATCACCAATATCGACCAGTAAACCATCAGCTAGCCTGTCAATGCAAACGTTGGGGGCGTTGCTACACGCGATCGACCCAGGAGCGGCCGGATTCAACACGGAACTTGGCACGGCTGAAGACACTCGACTGCGGTTCGGTGACTTTTTCAACGACGCGATAGTCACTTATCCACTGGCCGCGATCTACATCACAAACCACATAGCCCCGCTCGCCATTATAAAACTTTACAAACGGATTGTCTCGCAATACTCCGTCCGCTTCGGGACGTTGGTCAACGCCTTGGCCGCCCGAGCTGATCGAGGTGCCGACAAACTCTGCCGCCACCGGATCGCTTTGGGTTTCATCCGCGTTGGCTCGCAACTCATTGACCCAGTTGGAATGAATATCTCCAGTCAAAACCACGGGGTTGCTGACCTTGCTATCACCCAAAAAGTTCATCAAGCGTTTTCTGGGCACATCGTAACCAGCCCATTGATCCATGCTCCAGGCGACGTTTTCGGACATATCGCGATCCACGCGGCCCATCATGACCTGTTGAGCCAGGATGTTCCAATGCGCTTGCGATTTCTTTAAATTGCCCTGCAACCAACTTTCTTGCGCGTCACCCAACATGGTGGCATTGGGGTCAAAGACGCCCTCGCACGGTGGCTTGTTGTGATCACCGCAAGGCTGTGGCGTTCGATATTGGCGAGTATCCAACACTTGGAAAGTCGCCAAATCAGCTAACTGTATCTCGCGGTACAACCGCAAATCTGGGCCGGTCGGTATCTGCGGCGCTCGCAACGGCATGTGTTCGTAATACGCTTGATAAGCGGCCGCGCGTCGCACCAAAAATTCCGCCGGATCGGTGCCTGCAATTTCCGAGTGATCTGCGGCATAGTTATTGTCAAACTCGTGATCATCCCAGGTGACAATCCAAGGGCAATGCGCATGAGCCGCTTGCAACATGGGGTCGGACTTATAGACCGCATGTCTTAGTCGGTAGTCTTCCAGCGACATAATCTCATCACCGGGTACTTGTCGCACATGCTTCTTGGTACCAGCCCCTTCGTAGATATAGTCGCCTAAGTGAACGATCAGTTCGACATTCTGCTCGATCGCGTCTCGATAAGCGTGATAGTAACCGTGTTCAAAATGCTGGCAGGAAGCGAACGCGAATCGAAAGCGATCAAGTTTGGTGTCCAGCGTTGGCAACGTCGCAGTTTTGCCGACCGGACTAGTTGCATCGCCGGCATGAAATCGGTACCAGTAAGTCCGCCGTGGCTGCAGCCCCTTCAGCTCGACATGGACGCTATGAGCATAATTCGACTTGGCTGGCTCCACACCGCTGGCGACGATATTGGCAAAGTTTTCATCAGTTGCAACTTCGTATCGAACCGCCACGTCCTCTGCGGGCATCCCGCCCCCCTCCAAGGGTCGAGGCGCTAGTCGCGTCCAAAGCACAAATCCGTCAGGAGCCGGGTCGCCCGATGCGATTCCCAATTGGAACGGATTTTCTTGGAAAGTGTAATTTGCCAAGCAACGCGCCGAGCGAGGCAGAATTAACGTGGCCGAAATCGCGGCTGCCGCTCGCAGCCAATCGCGACGGTCCAAAGTTGTCATCAATGAAGATACTGAGCGTTTCACAAACGGTTCCTTAATTCCAGGCGGTTGAGGTAGCGTCCAAATTTCCGGCACAGGCAGACTTCGTCCCGTTTCGCCTGCCTCGGACATCATAACGGGTGCGATTTTACCAGCAGCCACACTTCGCCGCCGCGGTTGAATTGTTAAAGTGTTGCAAAATTAAACACTCCTGGCCAACGCCGTTGCCTCGGCCCTCGCCAATCAAGCCGCAGGGTAACGGCGATTATGGCTCAAGCATCGATTGTAACGATAAAAACGGGGGCGTTTTACCTGCGCGAAGCTAGGTGAGATAGAAACTTTGCAGAAACCCGATCGATTTAGCTTTGGAAGCGTTTCCTTATCGCGTTTTGGTCATCGATTTGCTAATTAAATGGATAGCGTTCTGACTGTTGCACATTGCAACGCTAAATTGTCGTTCACAACCTAGAAGTGAAAGGCAACCGACGCTTAGCGTTTGTTGCGATCGAACAATAAAGTCAGAAAGACTAACGTTTTTGCTGCCCAAAGCTGGCAGTCCAAGCGTACTGAAGTAAAGTGTAGATAGTCACCGCAGCTCGTCGTTTTTGCGGGAGACCTGGCAGTTAATTCCATAGCGAAGGAGAACTTACCTATGTCGCGACGAAGTCGTTTGACATACCTGACTGGCTTAATCCTGATGGGTGTAGCTGGACCATTGACTCTTGCGGGCGAAATCGCCATGCGGTCAACGCAGTCCCGTTGTGCAACTTTCTCCGACGCCGTTGGGAAGACAAATTTTGCTTTGAGTATTTCGGCCGATGCGGCAGATGCTCAACTGCAGCGTCCCATTGCAATTTTGTTTGACACGTCCGCTTCTCAGTTTGGCGAAGTTCGCCAAGAAGCTCTGGACGCATTGCAATTTACGCTGAAGTCGCTGCCATCAGACGCGCAAGTTGCTCTCTTGGCCTGTGATGTTTCGGTCGTGGATCTGAGCGGTGGCTTGCAACCGGCCAAGAGCACGGCAATCGCAACTGCACTCGAAAAACTGAACCAACGCGTGCCACTGGGCACGACGAACCTGCCGGGAGCAATTCGCCATGCGAACAAGATGCTTCCCAAAGGCGGCGTAATCATCTACATCGGTGATGGTATTACCGGCAGCGGATTGCTGAACGAAGACGGCTTCCGTAATCTCACGACTAGCCTAGTGGATAACCGTACGTCGGTTTCGTCCTTAGCCGTAGGCGTCAAGACGGACGTCGAAGGGTTGGCTACGATTGCCAACCATACGGGCGGTATCTTGTTGCTGCAAACGAATTACCAAGGTACTTCGCAGAATCTAGGGTTGGAGCTGGCGCGATCGACGAGTACGCCTGTGTTCTGGCCTCAGAAATCGAACATTGCCGAGTTTGCTGATACGGTTCTGCCGGTCAACTTGCCGCCGATACGCGCTGATCGCGATTCGATCGTCCTGGGCACGCTGAAGAATCCTTCGCAAAAGGCCGCCTTCAAGATGGAAGGCGAGTTGGCGGGGAAACCAGCTCTATTGCAATGGGAATTGACCGCAGAAGCGTCGAACCCGGACATGGCTTTCCTGCCAGGGTTAATCGACAAAGCGGACGATAACGGCGGCTTGTATCTGCCGACCGTCGGTTCAGCCGCCCTCCGCGAACTGGCCGCCGTCTACGCTAACGCTTCGGCCAAAATGGTGGAAGACGCGCGATTTGCAATTCAACGCCAAGACTTTGAAGCCGCTCGCTCGATTATCGAAGAAGCTCTGCGCCGCGATCCGAACAATGTGGAAGCACAAAATGTTCTCATCCTGTTGAATAAACCAAAAGGCGACGGGGCAGCCGTCCAGCCACGTGGTTTGAAAGTCAGACTAGTTGCCTTCCAAGACGATTTATTTGGCGATGAAACCACTCCTTCGGACGATCCCTTCGGCGCTGCCGCAGACGTGACGCCTGCGGACCCATTGGGAACTCCGTCAGTTGACCCGTTCGGTGAAGCTCCGATGGCAACGGATCCCGCTCCTGCAGTTCCCGCAACGCCTGCGGAAGTCGACGCTGATTTTGGTTTGGCTGTTCCGCCAGCTCCGACGAGTCCGTTGCGTCCAGCGGCACCTTCAGCACGCACCCCATCTCTTGGATTCAGCGAATTGGCCAGCGGTGGCGATCTGTTGTCCGATGAGGTCGGTCGACGCTCGTTGCGCTCGGAACAGTTAGAACAAGAAGTCCGCAGCGCGCTGCGTGACGCTCGATCGAACATTTCTCGCGATCCGGAAGGCACCAAAGTTGGCCTGAAGATGTTGCTGAGCGAAGTTGTTCGTTCGCCAGACCTAGACCCAGGCAAACGCGCCCAATTGGAAGCTCTACTTGCCGCTGATATTCAAGCCGCAGCACGCCGCGAAGCGGTTGTGCGTGAGCAATTGGCCAATGCAGAAGCCGCGTCAGCACAAGCGGCTCAGTCGCAACGTCTGCTGACCGAACGCGCTCGCACCGAAGCCACTGTTCAACAGTTGGTCGAGCGATTTAATTCGCTGATCGACCAACAGTTGTTTATGGAAGCTAATCAAGACATCGCGCCGGTGGTGAACGAAATCGCGCGTGGCACCGAGATCGCTGTCGTCACCGAGACCAAATCCAACGTGGAAGCGAACTTCCAGTTGATCAAGGATGTGATCTATGCGAAACGTCGTGGCTTTGTGGATGTGTTGTACCAGAACGAGAAGAGCAACATTCCGATTGCGGACGAGCCGCCGATTCTCTACCCACCTGCAGATGTTTGGCGCCGGCTTTCCGCGCGACGCATCGATCGATACGGTTCTGTCGATTTGGCTGGTACGAACGAATCCGAAAAGAACATCTACCGTACGTTGAGCGAAACGTTTACGCCAGATTTTAACAACACTCCGCTGCGCAGCGTGATGACAGAAATCGGCGAGCAATTCGACATACCTTGGCGTTTCGACGAAACCGCGATGGAAACGGGGGTGTCTTCGCCTGACGATCCTGTCACGCTCACCAATATGCCAGAAATCAGCCTGCGTGCTGCCCTGTCGATCATTTTAAAAGAAAAAGATCTGACTTACGTCATCGATAACGAAGTGCTCAACATCACGACGCTCGATGAAGGCAACGCTCGGATCATTCGCGTCTACCCCGTTGGCGACTTGGTTGTACCCGTGATGAACATGGGCATGATGGGTGGCATGATGGGTGGTATGGGCGGCGGCATGGGCGGTGGCATGGGTGGCGGCATGGGCGGCGGCATGGGTGGCATGGGCGGTGGTATGGGCGGCGGAGGCATGGGCGGCGGCATGATGGGTGGCGGAGGTGGCGGTCTGTTCGACGTCAACGATGCTCCTTCGAAGTCCGATGCTACCACCGGTCAAACCGCACCTCTGGCAGCCGGTGACTCCAATGCTGCTGTAGATGTCAATTTTGCCAGCAAGATGCAAGCGATCGTGGCGAAACTTCAATCAGCCACGCCTGAGCAACAAGCGTCTGTCGAAAAAGAGATGGTCAAGCTGTTCAACCGCCAGTTGAACGCCGTCCAACGACTGCTACTTCAGAAAAAAGCGGATGAAGTGAAACCCTACTTTGAAGAGATGATCGCGGCTATCCACGGTTCGATCCTGGCTGGTTATCCGATGCCGTGGATGTACGAAGCGTTGAGCATTTCGATGCAAGCTTGTGATTATCCTCAGCAGGAAATCAGTCGCGTGCTCATGTCCGCAATTGACTTCAGCGGTGATATCGAAGACCGAATCCGTCTGGCTAGTTACTTCATCAAGAGTTCGATGGACGAACAAGCACTCAGCGTGCTGCACGATGCTGCGATGCAAGCACCTTTGCGGCCAGAAGCGTATTCCATGTCGCTGCCAGTGGCGATGAAGTCCGATAACGTCGAAGCTTTGCAGTGGATCTGCGCCGGCATACTTAGCCAAGCGTGGCCAACCGAGCTTGCGAAGCTGACCGAGGACGCCTCGATTGCCGCTCAAGCGACTTTCACCACACTGACTCGCGAAGGCCGTGTGATGGAGGCCAATGCTTTTGCGAGCCACCTGCAGCAAAGTGCACGTCGTGACATTGTTGTTCGCGTAAGCTGGACGGGCGATGCCGATGTCGACATCAGCGTTCAAGAGCCGACGGGAACTATCTGCTCGGTTTCGAATCCACGCACCATTTCCGGTGGAATGCTGTTGGGAGATGCCTCTGGATTGGACAAGGCTGGAAAAGACGGATTCAGTGAGACCTACATTTGCTCCCAAGGTTTCTCAGGTGTGTATGACATTTTTGTGCAACGCGTCTGGGGTAACGTAAACAATGGCACGGTGTTGGTTGATATCGTCACCGACTTTGGCACTCCAGATCAACGTCATGTGCGTCAAGTCTTGCCCATTGATGAGAAGAATGCCGTGGTGCGAGTGGACGTCAAGCAAGGCCGTCGTCAGGATGCGATTGCGGACGTGCAGGTTACGAAAACGCAAGCCGAGCGGCTCGCAGCATCTCGAGCGGTTTTGGCACAGCAATCTGGCAGTAATCAAACCATTCTTCCTGGACTTCCCGGTCTGATTGGCGGAGGCGGCATTTTGCCGTTGAACCCATTCCGCGGAGGAGCGGTTGGATATCGACCCGATATTACGATTATTCCCGAGGGGACGTTTTTGATCATCCCATCCGCAGTGATTTCCGGAGATCGCCGCTACGTTCGCGTAACGCCGGCACCGAACTTCAATGCCATTCGCGAAGTGAATACGTTCAACTTCATTACTGGTGAAGGTCAGACGCAACAGTAAAACTGCAAATTTGTTATCCAGTCCTTTGCGGCTCTTATCGCAATCGATTGGCTAGTAAAGCAACAGTCTCGTAACGGCCATCCAGTTTTGGATGGCCGTTTTTATTGGATGAAAGCCGGAGCGAATAGGCATGCACCCTTGTTTTTTGCCGATCGATCAACTGTTGCACAGTTGCCAAATTCAAACGGCACGAGGAAGCGGGCCTGGGGGGCAGCACCGCAACAAAACTGATACGGCAGTCGTGATTCGTCATGAGAGCGGCCTGGTGGGGCAAGCGTCCGAATCGCGCAGCCAGGACTCCAATCGGTCGATAGCGATCCATCGCTTGCGATTGAATTTGGCAACGCATGTCAGGACACCGAGCGGTGGCGAGCTATCGGAGCTTTGGAAGTTGCGTTTTCAAACGGGCCGAGCCAAAGTGGCGGTGTCGCACTCTGATTATCCGGCCCTCCTGGCGGAGGCCTTGGATCACTTGGCATCCTCGCAGTACGAGCTATCTGCTGCCGCCCAGCAGCTTGGCATCAGTTCCGCTCAGTTGGTCAAGTTGCTTAAGTCGCATATGCCAGCGTTGCTGCAGTGCAATCGCGACCGCCAATCGCTCGGCTTGCATCCGCTAACGTAAGGCGGGGCACGCTCATTAGCGAGCGCCGGAAGGATCTCCCCGGCGAGCCGGGAGCATTAGAATCCCACCGGCTTGCCCGGTGGATACTTCGGTTTCTCGCTAAACTCGGAGAAGCCAGCCGTACAGATTGCCGAGTGCGAACATTTTTTCCAGCTAAAATTTCCAGCGTGGTGATTATGATTTTATCGGTGCGATAGATGCTTTCACCAAAATCAACGACCGGTCCATGCCGATGCAACTCGATAAGGCACTTACGCCATTTGGTAAGCACGGATTCGGATAATCTCAGGGGGAACAGCCGATGGTACGGCGAGCAACACTTTACAAAACCATGGCCAGTCTGGCTGTCGGTCTGGCCGCCAGTGCGCTGAACACTTCGGCACACGGCCAATGTTCTGATGGAACATGCGGCAACGTCTTCCACTCCGATGGCAGTGGCGGATACGTGTCGGGTGGTTATGGCGCAAATGCCAGCGGCAGCCAATGGGGTTACCGCCACGCACAACCGTTGTTCGACAACTATTTCACCCAAGGGTATGCCAATCAAGCGGATGCAGGATTGTATATCTCGCCGGTGGGCGTTCCCGGTTGGGTAGGTCACACCTACATTACCAACGAAGCGTTTTATCCGCATCAGTTCATGTATTCACACCACGACCGCTATCATTCGTACTATGATCAAGGTAAGGGTTTGAATCGAACCAGTGCTCATTACTATTCGCCGCCAGTTCGCAGTGGGTTCCAATACCTGAATCGTCAATTCAGTTTGCCTCGCTACTAGGACTTGGGACGAGTAGTTTTCGATCGCCGCTTAATGACAGTAACGGACTGCGGTTTCGAGTTCGACTGACTAGCCAATGCATGGATGATTTGGCATGTCGCTAACAGTTTTAACGACTTAAAAGGATACTTCCATGCATCATATGAAGACTATTTGGATCGCGGCCATTGCAATTATTGCGGTGGGATCGTTCTCGCAAGAATCTCACGCTCAGATTTTTGGCCGCATGTCGGGCGGTAACATGACGGGGCCCGGAGCTCCGGCTTATTGGGTTTCTCATTCGACTTGGGGTGATTACTGGGCTCGCAATCAAGCCGCCACGCAGCCGTGGCACGGTGATTACTACTATTTGAAAACGGGCCAGCCGACGGCTTTGATTGTACCGCCAACGATTCAGATGCAGCAGAATTACTCGTGGGGCGTTTCTCAGAACACGATGACGCCGGTGTATCATCAATTTGGTCCCGGAGCCGCAGTCGGTTCCGCCCCCGGCATGTTCCGCGCAACGCCCTACTGGCCAACGCACACCAACCAGTTTGGTGTCTACCCAGTACGTAGCCCTTGGTAGGCAAGGCAAGCGGTGCTTATGTCCGTTCGGGGCTGTGTCCTGCAGCGCCAAAGCTTCAGCCGATGGGGACAGCCCCCATTCGGCTGGTTTAAGCCCTGTGCATCTCATGCCCTCTCGCTTACACGGCTTCGCGACGCCAGCCGTCTTCCATGTTCTGAATGTATTGACGCAAGCGCTCGTTCTCGTCGCTCATGCCCTTGAGCTTCAACATGTTTTCCACGCGCTTGTTCAGCTCCAATCGCTCAACCGGCTTCTTCAAGAAATCGTCGGTGCCCGCCGCTACACCTCGTTCAATGTCCCCCAACTCACTGAGAGCGGTGACCATCAACACCAAGATATTTGACGTCTCAGGATTCCCCTTGATGGCTTTGCAAACTTCAAACCCATTCATCTTCGGCATCATGACGTCCAACAGAACCAGATCGGGCTTAAAGGAAGCTACCTTCTGCATCGTGTCGGCGCCGTCATGGGCGTACGCAAGTTCGCAATCGATATTGACTAGGTAAGCTTCTAGCAGTTCGCGATTAGCGGCGTTGTCGTCGGCAATCAAAATTCTTGGAGTGTTGCTCATGGACTGACTACCATTGCGGAGGTGCCCGCTGGCACAGGAAAATGTTGCGTCATGGCGTGAACCTCAGACCGAATCTCCGCGATTTGGGCTTGGTCGTCCGGGTTTCGCAGTGCGGTAACAATCCACTTCCCAATTTGACGCATTTGGTCAGTGCCCATACCTCGAGTGGTTAGGGCCGGCGTTCCCAAGCGAATACCGCTGGGGTCCATCGGCTTGCGAGTATCGAATGGGATCATGTTCATGTTGACGGTGATGCCGCAATGATCCAACGTCTTCTCGGCAATTTTGCCGCCGATGCCAAAGGTCGTCACATCCATCAAGACTAGATGGTTATCGGTGCCGCCACTGACCAGCCTCACGTCATGGCTGAGCAGCGTTTCAGCGAGTGCCGCTGCGTTGTCGATAACCTGCTGCCCATAAGCTCGAAACTCGGGCTGCAAGGCCTCGCCAAAACAAACCGCTTTACCAGCGATCACGTGCATCAGTGGGCCGCCTTGTATCCCTGGAAAAACAGCCGAATTCAAAGCTTTGATATTCTCTGACTTGGATAAAATCAAACCGCCGCGTGGACCGCGTAGCGTTTTGTGCGTGGTCGTAGTCACGAAATCGGCCACAGGTACCGGGTCATTATGAAGTTTGGCCGCGACCAGACCGGCGTAGTGAGCCATGTCGACCAGTAGTTTAGCGCCGCAAGATTTCGCAATCTCAGCAAACTTTTCGTGGATAATTTCGCGAGGATAAGCGCTCGCACCGGCCACAATCATCTTCGGCTTGTGTTCTGCTGCCAGTCGTGCAACTTGATCAAAGTCAATGCGATGATTCTTTGGATCAACCCCGTAGGAAACGAAGTTGTAAAGTTTGCCGGAGATATTCAACGCCATCCCATGGGTTAGATGGCCACCCTGAGCGAGATCCAGTCCCAGGACGCAGTCGCCGGGCTGAAGATTCGCCAAATAAACCGCCGTATTGGCTTGCGAACCGCTGTGAGGCTGGACGTTGGCCGCTTCGGCACCGAACAATTGTTTGGCACGGTCGATCGCCAACTGCTCGACAGTATCCACATGCTCGCAGCCCCCGTAGTAGCGACGGCCCGGATATCCTTCGGCATATTTGTTTGTCAGAACGCTCCCCACGGCGTACATGACGTTCAGCGACGTGTAATTTTCGCTCGCAATCATTTCTAGGCCGTTTTGCTGACGATTCGCTTCAGCTTCGATAGCGGACCAAATTTCAGGATCTAAAGTTTGTAGTGGGTTCATGCGCGGTAGCTAGAGTTGATTTGGCTGGAAACAGATGGCGAACGCAAAAAGCGATCTTCATTTAAAACTATTGTCGTAACGACTGATGGGAGTGTCAATCGCCGCTAAACATTACCGGATTTGAGGAATACGCTAATTGCAGACTGTGGCGACTCACGGTACGCTTAAGGAACTTAGCGAGTGTTACTCTACTATTAAAGGGCTTCATTGATGATCCTTTCTGGAAATGAGATCGAGTCTCGAATGGGGCAGGAGATCGATATCAGCCCCTACGATCGCTCGCGATTGAACCCCAACAGCTATAATTTGTCGCTGCACAACGAACTGTTGGTGTACGAGGAAGTCATTTTGGATGTGAAATTTCCGAATCGATTTCGTCGCATTACGATTCCCGAAGAAGGCTTGATTCTCAATCCTAACCAAATCTACTTGGGCAGGACCGTCGAGTACACGCGCACCGACAATCATGTGCCAATGATTGAGGGTCGATCTTCCTTGGGCCGTCTGGGGCTGTTTGTACATGCCACTTGTGGATTTGGGAATGTCGGCTTCTGCGGTTACTGGACGTTGGAAATGTATGCGGTCCAACCGGTTCGCATTTATCCTTATATACCGATCTGCCAAATATTTTATCACGAGGTGGCAGGCGAAGTTCTGCATTATTCCAGCGATAAATACCAAGACAATCACGATATCCAGCCCAGTTTGTTGTATCGCGAGTTCCGCAATGAACGCTCGCCGCACGATGAATTTGAGGCAGAGAACAGCTTTTTGTACCCTGGTACTCGTGAACTGCGCTAAATGGTGATAGACGTCATGGAACCGACCGTTTCCCAGCCCGCGACAAACGCAACGACAGCCCGCGATCCTCTGTCCACTTTGATTCTGGTGATCTGTTTGCTTGCGGCCTTGATTTTGGGGATCACGGGTGTCGTGGGTTTCGTCAAATACCCGATGCAGCAGCCGCGGGTCGTCACGCCGGAAAAAGACTTGGCCGAACGCGTTCGCGATGGCGAATTACCGGAGCATTTTGTCCGCATGGCGTACGACGAAGTCAAGCGATTGACGCGAACTCCAGGCGAGTCGCAATTGGAATGGTCCCCTAACGTAACTCGAATCAATAATGACTTGCTGATCTTTGGCAAAGTCCGTATCCCCAGCGGTGGGATGAAAGAGTTCTTCGTTCGCTTTGGCGGCGAACGAAACAATGCCAACAAGATTATCGCTTCGGATTTGGCACGTTAATAGATTCCGCTTATGGTAGCCAAACAGCCACCAGGAACGCGCCGCGAAAAGTTGCAGCGTTTCAGACCGAACTTCCAATCCGTGCGTGCAAAACCTGGATCGACGGACTGGAAGCGCTGAATCAACTGACTAGAAGTCCGTCGTACTCTAGACCTTCGCTCCGACAATGCGCCCATAGCGGAAGGCGACTTGCACCCAGTGCGAAAGGCGAATTGAGAGTAAAGTAATCCGACTTACTTCTTCTTTTCGATGTGCACGGTGTGACGGCGCAAGCGAGGGCAGTACTTCTTCAGCTCAAGCTTTTCGCCGCCTGATCGACGCAGAACCGTGTAATTGTAGTCACCCGTTTCGGTGCAAACTAAAAAGCAGGTTTCTTTCTTCTTCTTGGATTTTGCCATGACCGTTTCAACCTTCAACCAATATGCTTAACTGTTCGTAAACCCGCGACCATGCCGGTTTTTCGTGCATCCGGGTGGCGTATTATTCATAATTCTCGTCCAGTTGCCAAGGTGCATTTGACCAACTTGACGATTTCGTAAAAATAAGCAGTCAAAGCAATACGTGCACCAGCGCCGTTTGCCGGAATGATTTAGAACCTTTGTCGACACCTTTAGACCATCATTGAAGAGAAAGTCCTGTAATGGCAGTATTAGTTACCAAGTCCGCTCCAGATTTTAAAGCTCAAGCCGTATTGGCCAACGGAGCGTTTGAGGAAGTTACGCTGTCGCAGTATCGCGGCAAATATGTTCTGCTTTTCTTTTACCCATTGGATTTTACATTCGTTTGCCCGACTGAAATCATTGCTTTTTCGGATCGCGTCAAAGAATTCGAAGCCTTGGACGTGCAAGTAGTCGGCGTTTCGGTGGATAGCCACTTCTCCCATTTGGCCTGGCGCAATACGCCGCGGACCGAAGGTGGTATCGGGCAAATCCAATATCCGTTGATCGCGGATTTGAACAAGCAAATCGCTCGTGATTATGACGTGCTGGTCAATGACGCCGTCGCTTTGCGGGGCCTGTTCCTTATCGACAAAGCGGGCGTAGTTCGCCATCAAGTGGTCAATGATCTGCCGTTGGGTCGCAGCGTTGACGAAGCCTTGCGAATGGTCAAAGCTCTGCAGTTCTTTGAAAAGAATGGCGAAGTTTGCCCAGCGAATTGGCAAGAAGGCAGCCGCACGATCAAGGCGACGGTCAATGACAGCAAAGAATTTTTCCAAGCTGAATACAAATAAGGTTGTGCTTCAAAGCCATCCTGTTCAGTAGGTTTGTAGTACCGCCTCCAGGCAGATGAGGTTTGTAATACCGCCTGAAGGCGGGACTACGAACTGGCGGAACTACGAACTGGTGAGAAGATACCGGCCGCTTAAACAGTTAGGCAATCGCTCGAAGTTGGATTACCGTACGACGGACTTCCAAGTCCGTCGATACTTCAACGGACAAAGATGTCCGTTGGTACATTTATTCTGAGCAGTTGCCTTAAAACGAACCGAATCGCAAACGTCGCCAGCGGCGATCATTACACTAAATACGTCTGATCTCGAAGGTCAGGCAGGCTACCACCCTCAGACCCTAGAGCTAGAACATGCAATTGCCCGTGGTATCGTTGGAATCGCAATCATCCGTGCCATGCGGTGGCGGGGGGGGGAGCGAAGTCGTCTTTGAGCGTTCCAGCCGTTTGCCGGCGTGGTTGCGTCGTGACTTGCCGACCGGCAATCAGAACTTCCGTACGAACCAGTTGCTGGAAGAGCTGGGGTTGGAGACAGTTTGCGAGAACGCGAAATGCCCCAATCGCATGGAGTGTTATTCCCAACAAACGGCGACGTTTATGGTACTGGGGAATGTTTGCACGCGACCTTGTGGCTTTTGCGCAGTTTCCCGCGGACGCCCAGAGGCGTTGTCAGCGGATGAACCAGCGCGAGTGGCTGAAGCCGCCAAGCGACTGGGGTTGAAACATGTCGTGATTACTTCGGTGACGCGAGACGATTTGGCCGATGGTGGGGCAGAACATTTTAACCAATGTATCGCGGCGGTTCGAGAAGCGACCGGGGCGACGGTCGAGATCCTGACACCTGATTTCGTGCAGCAGAAGCATGTGCTAGCGAGTTTGATTGCTGCCAAGCCGGATGTATTCAACCACAATATGGAGACGGTACCACGACTTTATCGACGCGTTCGCGGCCCCAAGAGTGACTACCAGTGGACTTTAGAGTTGCTGAAGTTGATCAAGGCGGGAGATCCTGAGATTAAAACCAAGAGCGGCCTGATGCTTGGCCTTGGTGAAACGCGGGATGAATTGCTAGATTGCTTGGCAGATTTATTGAATGTTGGTTGTGACTTTTTGACGCTGGGGCAATACTTGCAACCAGGCAAGAAGTACTTGCCGGTGGTGCGTTATGTAGAGCCGTCGGAGTTTGTGGAATTGGGGCAGATTGCCAAATCGATGGGCTTCAAACAAGTTGCGTCGGGGCCTTTTGTCCGCAGTTCGTATCATGCTCGCGAGATGGCAGAACTTTTTTAATAGCGTGGGCCGCGTCCAAGTTGCGAGTGTCCAGGTAGTTCAACGTATTGAAATCTAAGAACGAGTTTTAAAAAGGGGGCTGCCCTTTTGGAGGCGAGTCTCCAACGGACAAGGATATCCGTTGATACGTTATTTCTACGGAATTGCCCAAGCCAGCGGTGCGAGCCGACCGGTGATTGAAATGGATTAGATTCACAGCCAAGAAAGGGATGCGTGGAACATGTTGCTGCGAAATAGTTGCCAGACACCTCTGCACAGGTCGTTGATGGGGGGAAGTGCTCAAGCGGCGTCAAGTCTTCGTCCCACTTCCCTTGCGTCGACTTTTTCCAGGACCGCCAGCACATTGCAGCGAACTTGGCTGCTGGAACCGCCAATTGCCGACAATTCGAAAGAAATTTCAGACGTTCCTGCCGACCAGCAAACGCCAGCGGAATTGCCAGGTTTAGATACTTACCGAGCGAACTTGGAAGCGATTGAAGCCAGGCTGCCCGATTCCGAGCGGCTGATCCGAGCCAGACAACGGGTTGAGGCCATCTTGTTTTTGTCGCGAGAGCCGCTAAGTTCACGGAAAATAGCGCAATTAGCCTGCTTGGCGGACGCCACGCAAGCTCGTACACTGACCCGCCAGTTGAACGAATTGTATCGCGAGGAATCGCAAGCTTTTCAAATCGAAGAAACCTCCGGGGGGTACATGTTGCTGACACGGCCGCAGTTTTCACGCTGGCTGCGTCGGTTGGAGCATGTTCCTGGGGATATTCGATTGGGAATGCCTGCATTAGAAACTTTGACGATAATTGCGTACCGTCAGCCAGTAGTGCGTGCTTACATCGAATCAGTTCGCGGTGCGAACTGCGATGAAGCGCTGCGACAGTTGTTGGAACGCGACTTGATACGTATAGCGGGACGGAGCGAAGAGCTCGGCCGGCCGTACTTGTACGGCACCACAAAGCGATTTTTACAAATGTTCGGGTTACGATCCGTTGAGCATTTGCCGAAAAGAGAATGGGTTTTGCAAACTGATCTCCAGCTTGCAAATCCCGCGTTGGACGATAGCATTCACGGAACTTAACTTAAACCCATACTACCAAACTCAATTATACGAAGGTCGAAGCAGAAGGAGCCCGTTGTGAAGACGACTTTGATTTTTCCATCTTGGCGTGCAGGCAAGTCCAAATCGTTCCGCGATATTCTACCGTTTACGCCCTCACCTTTCTTCGTTGCAGCTAGCGATGAAGATTTTGAGGACGAAGAAGAAGAATTCGCCGACGACGAAGATGAAGACGAAGATGATGAGGAAGAAGACGAAGAATTTGAAGAATTCGACGACGAAGAAGAATTCGACGACGACCTAGAAGAAGAAGAATGGGAAGAAGTCGAAGATGACGAACTAGACGAAGAGGAAGACGAGGAAGAGGAAGAAAGCCTCGAAGAAGAAGAAGAGGACGACTGGGACGATGACGACGACGACTGGGACGACGAAGAAGATGAGGAAGAAGAAGAGTGGGACTAAATTCCCGCTGGTCGCTGGCTGTTGACTGTTCGCTTGGTGATCGATTTATCGCGCAAGACTTGAAAAAGGGTAGCTGAAATTGGCTGCCCTTTTTTATTTGTCATTGCCAAGGGCGTATAAATCAAGATATTTGAGCTTGGCTTGTTTGCTGATTTCTCTCGGAGGTTTTGGAATGTCCGCTTCGTTAATCGATCCCCACGACAAAGTGCACACCTCTGCGGAAAGTTTGCCGACGGTCGCTGCTTCGACTAGCCGACGACGCGGCAAACGCGGCAAGACGCCGATGTTCAACACGCAACGGATCTGGACCGATTACGCGGTGCCGCTGATTATCGTGCATTTCTTGGCGATCTTTGCGTTTATCCCCAGCTTTATTACTTGGACGAACTTCGCGATTCTCGTGGTGGCGATTCTCGTATTTGGGCAGGGCATCAACTTGGGCTACCACCGTTTATTGGCGCATCGCAGTTTGGAAGTACCGCGCTGGCTGGAATACATCTTCGTGCTCCTGGCGTTGAGCTGTATGGAAGAGACGCCCGCCAAATGGGTTTCGACCCATCGGCGTCATCACAATTTCTCTGATGTGGACGATAAAGACCCACATTCGCCTGTCAAGCGTTTTTTCTGGGGCCATATGGGTTGGCTGATGAAGTGTCGAAACGGTCGCCCCGAAATGCGGTTGGATGACCGTTTGGCCAAAGACCTGCTGGACGATCCGTTCTATCGGGCTTTGGAGATGAAGTGGTGGCTTTCGTTCGCCATTTATCTGGCCCACGCAGCGCTGTTTTATTTTGTCGCACTTGCGATTGTGGTTCCTTTTCACGACACGCTGGCATCTGCCATTTGGACGGCAACCGGCGCGACGATGTGGGGGATTGTGCTGCGAACGGTCGCGATTTGGCATATCACTTGGAGTGTGAATTCGCTGGCTCACACGTTTGGATACCAGAACTACAAGACGGGCGAGCAAAGCCGGAACAATTGGCTGGTTGCTTTGATCGCCAGCGGCGAGGGCTGGCACAACAATCATCATCATGATCCCGCGAGTGCTTCGGTGCAGCACAAATGGTGGGAGTTTGATTTGACTTACTACCATATCCGATTGCTTCAAGCCCTTGGGCTCGCAAAATCGGTTATCAAGCCGCGTCACATTCGACATCAGAATCGAAATGTGGACAGTAAGTCTGCTTAATGCGTCAAGCCGACAAAGCTGTAGGTGGATTGGCCATTGAAGCAAATTTCTACATCGCGGCCGGGCATTCTAGGCCGCGAATGATAGTCACTTTCGAATTGCAAGCCATGGTGCGCGTTCCCTGCGTATCGAACAATCAACGGCGATGGGTCTGGCAGGCATTCGACGGGGGCTGGCAATTGTTGCCCACTGGCCACCGCTGGCAAGTTAATATTCCAGAAGCCGCCGTTCTGTTTGGGACCTAGCAGTAAACGTTCCAAGACGGCCGCAGCTCGCTGGGCACTGGTTTCCCATGTTACTTCAATGCCCGACTTGCGAACTTGCGAGACAGCGATGGCTGGCAAGCCGTGGATAGCTGCCTCGCGCGCTGCCGCACAAGTACCACTCATGGCGATATCCACTCCTAAGTTTCCGCCGTGATTGATGCCTGCGATGACACAATCGAAATCGAATCGCAGGTACTTCAACGCGATCCGCACGCAGTCGGCTGGCCAACCATTCACGGCCCAAGTCGCAGCATCAATTTGGCGGCAGAGCAACGCTTCGCGCGCGGTCACTTGATGCGAGCAATTGCTGCACTCCTGCTCCGGTGCAACGATTTGTACTTCATGCCTGGAACGCAACACGCAAGCCAAGGCATGTAGGCCTTCCGCAAAATAACCATCATCATTCGTCAGTAGAATTCGCATGCCATACCTTATCAACCGTGTCAAACACATCGACTAAACGCTGCTCGATATCGGGCAGCAACAAGCAGTGGTGCTGCAGCAGCAAGGTCTGCTGGCAAGCGTCCGTGGTGTTGGTTAGCTGACTGACCTTGCGGCATCGTCGATCTGATCGACGGTGAAAGCCTGCGAATCCAACCCCTGCCTCCAAACCTGCTTGTATCAAAGCTTGTAGGACTTGTTCGCGAAACGCTGGTGTGCTGTCGGATCGATGTTCCTGCGCATTTACGCAGCGCGGTTGAGCTACGAAGAAAGGCCATTTGTAATAGGCATGCTGCAGGTCGGTGCCTACGTTCGGAAATCGTAACCATGCATACCGTTGGTGCAGTTTTGTTTGAATTGCAGATACTGCTTGAGTTCGCCTGCGGTTCCAGTCCTGGAGGCTGCTTAGTTGAGGGACTAGCACGGCTGCCTGCAATTGGCTGAGCGGGTAGGCGTCGTTTCCGCGTTCGCAGTGGGCTTTGATCCGCTGAGCTACCAAGGGATCGTTGGTAAGTACCGCACCGCCGCGGCCGCTGGTCAACAATTTGCTGCCACCGAAGCTCAGCGTACTGCAGTGGCCCCAACTGCCCGACGGTCGACCACCGACGATCGCTCCGGGAGCTTGGCAAGTATCTTCCACAACCCACAGATTCCAACGAGCGGCCATTTCCATCCATTGGTGCATCGCGATGTTCTGCCCATGCAGGTGCGACACAACAACGGCTTTCGTTTTAGCAGATACGCTTGCCGACAAGTGATTCAAATCCGGCAGCCAGCCGTTGTCCACAAGGTCGATCAGCACAGGCATCGCACCGACCGCTTCGATGGCGCGGAAGTTACCGGGGAAATCGTAGCCGCATAAGATCACTTCGTCTCCAGGCCCGATCTGCAGACCGCGGAGCGCTAATTCGGTCGCAACGGTCCCGCTGGAACATAATTGCACATGCTGACGCTGGAACGCTTGCAATAGGGCCGCGGCCAATTGGTCGATCGACCTTCCCGTGTAGTCGCACCACGAACCATCTGCCATCACCGCTTGCACGGCAGCATGAATCGACGGATCATCGGCCAGCGGATGAAGCATGAAAGGGTGTCGGGAAAAGAGGGACTTATGATTTCAGGATGGAGCTAGTATACTCGCGGTTGTTTTCAACATACGTCACCTTCGAAGTATTGCAATGACCACTCGTACGCGTTTTGCCCCAAGTCCAACTGGCTATCTTCATATCGGCGGAGTTCGCACGGCGCTGTTCAATTATCTGTTTGCCAAACAGACCGGTGGCAAGTTCCTGCTGCGAATTGACGATACCGACGAGCAGCGAAATGTCGCTGCCGCTTTGCAGCCGATCCTGGATGGCTTTCGCTGGCTAGGGCTGGATTGGGATGAAGGTCCAGAAGTGGGCGGGCCGTTTGAGCCTTACTTTCAGTCGCAACGCAAAGATCGCCATGCTGCCGCCGCCGCTGCGTTGCTTGCCAGCGGTCATGCATACAAGGATTACTCGCGGCCAGAAGAGCTGCAAGAGTTGCGAGCCGCTGCAGAGAAAGGGGGGCAACCCTTTGTGTATGATCGACGTTGGATGGCGACCAACGATCAACAAGCGGCACAGTGGGAAGCAGAGGGCCGATCGTATGTCGTTCGACTGAAGATGCCGCGAGAAGGTGTGTGCAAGTTCCACGATATGGTCCGCGGCGATGTCGAGTTCGCTTGGCTGGGCGAAGCTGACCATGTAATTCAGCGCGGTGACGGATCTTGCTTGTATCACTTGGCTAGTGTGATCGATGACCACGACTTTCAAATCACTCATGTAATTCGTGCTGTCGAACATTTGCCCAATACGCCTCGTCAAATCTTCATCGCGCAATCGCTGGGGTATCCGCTGCCGGTGTACGCTCACCTGCCTTATGTCGCCGAGCCGAATGGGACCGCGAAACTCAGCAAACGCAAGTTGGACAAGTACCTCAAAGACGCGTCGTTTAAGAATCTCAATGAGCTGGGGCAAAGCATCGCACAGCGAACGAAGACCAACCTTACTCCGGAAGTTTTCAATCCCGTCGTAGTCGACTTCTACCGTGAGATCGGATTTCTTCCTTGGGCAATCTTGAACTACTTGTTGTTGCTGGGCTGGAGCTTGGACGATTCCACGGAGCATTTTACGTTGGAGGAGGCCTTGAAAGCGTTCTCGCTGGAACGGATCCAGAAGTCGCCAGCTTCCTTCGATCCACAAAAGCTGCTCGCTTTTCAATCGCGGTGGATGAGCCAATTGGAGTTGTCGGAGAAAGTTAAAATGGTCTTGCCGATGTTGCAGCGAGCGGAGTGGGTTGCAAGTGAGCCATCGGCCAGTGAGTTGGATCGCGTTACCAGATTGGTTCGATTTGCAGGAGACCGCATTCGACTGGCGGGCGATGTCTTCCAGTTCGATGAACTGTTTGTGGCCGATGATGAACTAGTTCTAGATTCCGATCTATTGAAGAAACGTTTGGGAGACGAACTGACGCAATCGGTTGTTCGAGACTATGTCCAACGTTTGGCTGCGTTGCCTCATTGCGACGCTGCGACCGTGGAGCATGATATCAAGGCGTTTGTTGAGGAACGTGGAATCAAGATTGGTATCTTGATGAACGGACTCCGCGCTGCGCTGACAGGTAAATCTACGGGCTTAGCGGTATTTGAATACATCGATTTGTTAGGTTTGCAATCGGTTCAAGCACGCGTTGCACGTGCGCTGGATGGAGTAAACTAATACGGGATATCGACCAATGCAAAAGCCGGCGATGCATAATACCGATCACTTGTGGGACATGCGTCGTCAGCAATTAGCCGTTTGGACTGGACGCCGACTTGCAAACATCCCGCATAAACTGAATCGACATGTTGAACTAGTCGCGATTGTCGCTTCGCACAATCATCGTCATCCTGAATGGTCGGCTGCGTGGCGACGTCGATTGCAAGACTCGCTGCTAGATTGTCGCAAAAGAAATTCGATCGTACTGTACTCGCTCGAAACGCCGCTTGGCTTTTGGATTCGCGAGTTTGCCCAGCGATTGCAGGTCCCGACACTGGCCGTCGTGATCAACAAACAAGCAGCCGCTGCAGCGCCGCCGGCCGACGACATGGTATCACTTCACTTGTTGCCGGATTCGCAATCTGAAGTTGAATCGCATTCATCCGGCTCCCACTATGAGCGTTTAAAAAAGTTACCGCTGCATGATCGCGCACTGTTCTGTTTAGCAGATCGACTTTACGCAATCGCCATACGCAAGGGCAGCAAGACCGAGCAACTTGCCTTGCATTGGTTGGACCAGCAAATTGAACTTTCTAGACCGGGCGTCCTGCAAGCGGAATCAGAAAGTTTGTCTGACCACAGCCCGATCCGATTGAAAGCCAACGCCGTGCTATTGCCCCACATTGCTGCATCGCCACGATCAGCCTGCGGCACCACGATCCTAAGTGATTTGGCGTGGCAGTGTTCGGTGCGTCAAATGGCGCGTGGCGTCAGTCCATGTCGGACGTTAATTGTGCCACGCAAAATTTTACTTGGCAGCCTTTGGAACAGCGCCGAATACTTGGTACACTGCACGCGCGGGCGCAGCGGACGATTCCCTTTGCAAACCGATGCCGGATATGTAACCGAAATGCTATTGGAAGACCTCGACATCAACGCGACCCCATGGCAGTCGCTGCTGCAGATCCTGGTCGACCGACGAATCGTAGCCACGACACTTCTCAAGCGGGGCTCCGTCGCGTCGGTCAGCTTTAGCAACGTCCCGCTGCTGGAGTTGCTCTCGCGTCGCAGTTTCCAAAGTCATCTGCAGCGATACGATTGGGAGCCCTATGGCATCGCCATTCGCAAAAGTGTATTGGCCGAGACCAGCGATGCTCAACCTGTCGTTTACATGGCGGACGGCGCGAGTATGCCGCACGATCGCCAATGGTTGGTGCAACCGGCAAGCTCAGCCAACGAAAAAAAGCTGTGGACTGAAGAGGTCGAATGGCGAACCCCTTGTGACGTTCGGCTTGCGAACATCGCTTGCCAAGATGCATTCGTGTTTGTTCCGACGCGCAGGGAAGCGATTGCTGTTTCGTCGATGTGCCCCTTTCCCATTGCAACAGTACAGGACGAAACACGGTGAACTCAAATCCGGTTGCAAAGTGTTGCTTGCTTGCCCCCGCTTGGTGGGATCGCCGTTGTTTGAATGAAGTGGACCGCTCGAAACTGGAGATCGAGTTCATCGATCAAAGCCGACTGTCGCACATCGAGCGACTTGATGACGCCGCGGCCGCATTAGCTCAACATTGTTTGTCGGCCGCCTACGAGCCTACTTCATGGTTGCTCATCTACGGCGATGCGGGGCCATTGGGGATTGAGATGCTCCGGATCCTGCAACAACGGGAGGAACGAATGCCATTTCAAGGCGTACTGTTAATTTCCGCTGCTAGAACCCGTGCCCATTACGATCGCAAGCTAGAGCGACTGGCCATGTTATCCAAGCTCACGTTCCTCGCGGCCCATCAACTTTACGAACAACATTTGCGGAAGCAGATGCTAGCGGTTGTCGAAAGTCAGCAACTTCGCAAATTGCAAGAGATGTATGCACAACGAGATCGCGGGTTGGTCAAGCGAAATTTGCATTGGCAAATCCAATGGCAAGGCAGCCGAATTGGCGCGGATCAAATCCAGATACCAGTCCATCAGTTTCATGGACGGCAGGACGCTTTATATCGGGTACCGAGTCCAGAAGAAGCCACGTTATTAGGGAAAGCGGGGCAGTTGTTATGGTTTACGCACCCGCAATCGTTGCAGAATTGGATCGCTGCCGTCCTGGTTCCTAGTACTGCTGCAGGCGGAAGTTTGTAGGCCCGGCTTTAGGCGGAGGTTGCGTAACTTAGGATGCAACGCTCACTGCCGCCTGAAGGCGGTACTACGAACATGTTGGCTGCGTCGAATTGCCATGCCGCTCAACCTCGCGTACGCTCACAGTTGACGGTACAATCGGTACATCTTGCAAAAGATCACAATCAACTACTGCAACAAAGACATGATCTTGCTCGCGCAAAGCAATATTTTACGTTGGCTGACGCTGCTGGTGTTTGCTGTTGCGCAGTTGCCTGTTCCCTTTGCAATACCGGTGGTGAACAAATCGGCAAGCGGACAAGCATTCCCTTGCCAAGGCTGCGCTTGCGGTTGTACCACCGCCGAGCAATGCTGGTCGAATTGCTGCTGCTTTACGCCTCAACAGCGTTTGGACTGGGCAAAGAAAAATAAGATTGATCCACCCGCGGTTTTGCTTGCTGCGGTTGCGAAGGATGCCAAATCCAAAGTGGTCGCTAGTAAGTCCGCAGGCTCGCACTGCGATCGCTGCAACATCAAACGCACGTGCTGCGATTCAAAACAATCCAGTGCAACTTGCGACGCGGAAACGTGTGAGTCTCCAACGCAAGCAACTGTGGTCTCGGCCAAGCGTGTGAAGTTTGTTTTGGCCATCAGTGTTTTGAAATGCCGTGGCATGAGTACTTCGGTGACGCTACTGCCAGAGACCACCGTTGGTTCACCATTCAAAATCGTTTGCGTAGTGACGCCGATCGTCGAGTTTCTTTCGATTGGGAACTCACTCTTTGACTCTATTACACTCTTCGTGGACTCTCCACCGCCCAAGCAGACGTTGGTTGCTTAGGAATAGTTCGGTAAGTCATCTCGTGTTGGATTGCGAGTGGACAAGGCATTGTATCTGAAGTGGTTTGGCCCTTTGGAGGCAATCGCACTTGTAACGATGATTTGCTGAGCTTCCTTCCATCAGAACGGTTTAAAAGGGGTCTGACCCTTGGGAGGCGAGTCGATTTCATGGCGTTTTAGCCTCGCCGGAGAGGGGCAGCCTTCTCTTTGAAACACGTTCTCAGAACATTTTGATGCACCGGTTTATCGGTTCCGGATCGACCGCGGGCTCCTGTCTGTTTGTACGTACTGCTCAAATCAATTGAAATTCCAATCATGAAAACTAAATACCAGTCACGCTTGCGTGGCTTTACACTTGTCGAACTGCTGGTGGTGATTGCGATCATCGGCGTCATTGCAGGTCTCATTACACCTGCGGTTCACAGCGCTCGCGAATCGGCGCGAAAGATGAACTGTGTTAGCAACATTAGGCAGCTTGCTTTGGCGATGGCAAACTACGAATCGGTATATCGAATCTTGCCCAAGGCCGGGCAACTGGATGCCGACTATTCGGTTCAAGCTCGCTTGCTGCCATTTCTGGACGAAGGCCCAATGTTCAGCAGTTTTCGCTTCAATCAACCTGCGTTTACTGGCTCGTTCCGAGAGAAGATTCCCAATCCGGCGCTCGTGCAAGCGTTTGCAACGCCGATCCCAATCTTCTTGTGCCCCAGCGATCCAACGAAGGGGACCACGAAAGTGCTCACCAGCCAAGGCGATTTCACTTATGGCGGATTGAACTATATGGTCAGCTTCGGTAGCGGCCGCGACACCAATTATGATTTCCGCTGGGAGACCGATGGTTTGTTCTTTGAACCCGCCGCAGCTCCGCTGAGTCGAGCGACGGATGGTCTATCCCATACCGTGCTTTTTGCCGAAACTGCTCGCAGTGCGGGGTGGGACCAAACGCTTGCCTCCAATCGCGTGCCACGAAGTCCCTACACGCTGACGCTCAACGGTTCAACCGGCGTAAGCTCGAATTTGCAATCGGTTCCAGGCATGGCGGCCACTGGAGGTCCTTGGTCAGGATTCACGTTGCCCAACGGCATGATCGCGAATGCCGAGGTCGGCAACTTTTGGCGTTCCTTCAACGCGTGGCGTGGAGGCATGAGCCCCGCGTTGCGTGGACGCGGTGCCTCATGGGCCTTCAGCGGAGCCATCAATTCGATGACCAACGGTTACCTGACACCCAACAGCGAAGTCCCCGACATAGTGACGCACTGGACCGGGTACTTTGCCCCGCGTAGCTACCACACTGGGTGTGTTGTCATCGCTTATGCCGATGCAACATGCAAAACGCTGAGCGATGGTATTGATCGCGAAGTCCACCGCAACTTGTTTAGCTGCAATGGTGGCGAGTTCATGCCTGACTTTGACTAGTCTTTCTCAACATGTAACTTCCCTTCTACGAAAGGCCTTACCAGCTCGCAATCTTCGCGCTGGTAAGGCTCACTTGCCCCCCTGCCCAACCCATCGATCACAGTCAAACATTATGAATGAAACAATTGAAAAAAATGCAGCAACACATTACCCATGGCCAGACTATATCACGCTTTGGCGATGGCATTTTTATGCAGGGATCTTGTGCATACCCATTTTAGTCGTCCTGTCGGTGACAGGAACAATCTATTTGTTCAAACCTCAGTTGCAAACTTGGAGCGATCAGCGAATCGAACGACCAGCGAGCCAGCAAGTACCGCTTTCTATTGCCCAACAAGTGCGACTTGTAGCCAGCATGCTTCCTGAGGCTGGCTTTGATGCCTATGAGCTGAACAGTTCTGCGGCCTCCCAATCGGAGCTTACTATTCTGCGGTTTCAACAAGACAAACGCTTGATTCGCGCACACATCGAACCTTCCAGCGGAGTTGTGATTGAGCAACAGTTTGACGATGAGACGGCTGCGAGTATTGCTAAGCAAATTCATGGAGAACTCTTGCTGGGCAAGCGCGGCTCTTACCTAGTGGAGCTCACGGCCTGCTGGACGCTGGTCATGATCTTCACAGGGCTTGCGCTGTGGTGGCCGAAGACTGGCTGGAAGTCCGCTGGCGTGATCTATCCTAGGCTCCGCTTGAGCGGCCGTGTATTCTGGAAAGACTTGCACAGTGTGATTGGCTTTTGGACCAGCGGACTAATCGTGCTGCTGATTGTTACTGGATTGCCCTGGGCAACGTTTTGGGGCGACTATTTTAAGTCCGTGAGGAAATGGACAGGGACCGCCGTCGTCTCGCAGGACTGGGACGGTGGGCACGAGCATCAGCAGCATGCGTCCCACGAGGGGGCTAAAACTCGCAAGCCTAGGCCGGCAGGTTTTCGTCGTTTGGCCCCGCCAGCGATCGATTCCTACCGGCTTGAAGACATTGATCGCGTTGCCGCGTTCGCTCAAAATCAATCGCTTCTTCCGCCGGTCTTGGTGCGACCACCGCGCGACGGATCAACGATTTGGACCGTACAGTCTGAAACGCCCAACCGACCGTTCCGAACGACGCTGCACTTTGATGCATCTAACCAAGCGTTGGTTAGCCAAGAGCGGTTTGAAGATAAACATTGGATCGATCGCATGGTAGGCCAGGGAATTGCGTTGCATGAAGGCGCTCGGTTCGGGATCGTGAACCAGCTACTGGCGTTAGCGGCTACATCCAGCCTGCTTCTATTAAGCTTTAGCGCTATCAAGATGTGGTGGTCGCGGCGACAAACTGGGCTGGACGCTCCGCAACGGAAGTCAACGGCGAAGGAACCCGTCAAGGTTTCGCGCATACGTCAGTTGGCATTGCTGCTTGCCCTGGTCGTGATGGCTCTTGCGATGCCGTTGTTTGGCGCGTCCTTGTTGGTGGTCCTCGCGCTGGACAAGCTGGTACTATCCCAAGTGCCAGGTGTCCGGAATTGGCTAGGGCTGACATAGGCAAACGAGGTCCAGAAAGCTCCATCACAACGCTTGTTTGCCGCATGTTTCACGGAGGCGAGATGAGTTATACTGACTGCACGCCATTCACGTCGTCGATTAGCTCCCTCCCTCCCACTTCACCTTCCTGCCATGAATTACTTCACCCGCCAAATTCGATCGCTTGTGTTTTTTACCCTCTCGTGCTGTAGTGCGTCGCTAGCGGTAGCGCAGCAGCCGTTGAGCTTTGAGGATCCGAACCCGCAGCGTTACGAGCTAAGCACTCGCGCAAGTACGTTGGACAAACGAGTCAAGGCTTATCCGGAGCTCAACTTTTTGATTGAGAAGGATGGCAAGCCACAGGATGTGCAGCAAGCGTCGGTCGATACAAGCGTCGCGCCGCAAGGCAAGCTGGTCATCTGGCTGATGGCTCCTAATGACAAGTTGTTCCAGCGGATCAACAGCTACGGGTTGCATGCGTTGCGTGTGCATTACGCGAATGGTTGGTTTGGAACATTTGGCAAGAATTCGACGGGGCAGCATGAAGACTATCTAGGGAAGATTCGATTGGAAGCTGCCACCGGTAAGGATTTTAGCGATCAAGTCGAGATCGCTTATCCCGACGGCATGCAAGAGCGAGCGCTTCGCATGGTCCAATGGCTTAGTAATAAGAATCCGCAGGGCAAGTGGAGCTATTTTCTGACGGAGGATCGCAAGAATTTGCGTTGGGATCGAGTGATCCTCTGCGGTGCATCGCACGGTTCTACAACGGCCGCTCGGTTTGCGAAACACCAAGCCGTCGATCGGGTGGTCATGCTGTGCGGGCCACGCGATCAGTTCGAGAGCTGGCAGGGGTTGCCATCAGCAACACCGGAGAATCGCTTTTTTGGCTTCAGCCATGTTCTTGATAGCGGTTGGACCGGGAATCACTACTGCAGATCTTGGGAGCTGTTGGGTTTGCACGAGTTTGGAGAGATCGTTAACGTCGACAAAGTTGATCCGCCGTATCAAAACAGTCGCCGGCTGGTCACCAACGCCGATGTCAAGGGTGATGCGGATCGAGCTCACGGATGTGTAACGCCAGGCAATTCTGCAGTGAAAGACGAGAGCGGCAATATGATTCACGAGCCAGTCTGGAAATACTTGTTTACGCATCCGGTCGATCAAGTTGGGTCGCCCGATACCAAGGATGCCGCGTGCAGCGTGAAAAAATAAACTGGCACCTGTGCAGGCTCGTTCAACAGGCTTCCCTTGCGTCTATCATGCGATTGGTAGATGATTAAACTGCGTCTAAGCGTTTTGCCTTCCTGAGCCCGTCTGAATACCCATGCAATGGGGAGAAGCGGACAGGCGAGGCGAGCCGAGACGAGGGAAGAGCCATATTGAATGGTTACCTACAATACAAACTCAATCCAAACCATCAGCAAACTCGATTAGTGGAACGACAAATCAGATATGACAACAGCCGAAACGATTCGAAACACCTACGATGCATTGCTTTTCGTTTCCTTTGGCGGGCCAGAATCTCGCGAAGATGTCATGCCGTTCTTAGAGAATGTTCTGCGCGGCAAAAATGTGCCACACGAACGAATGTTGGAAGTGGCAGAACACTACTATCAATTTGACGGGGTAAGCCCCATAAACCAGCAATGCCGAGACCTGATTTCGGCAATCGAGCAGGAGCTGAAATCTCAGGCCATTGATTTGCCCATCTATTGGGGCAACCGGAACTGGAATCCAATGCTGCCTGACGCGATCCAGGCCATGAAGGATGCAGGAGTGAAGAAAGCGATTGCCTTTTTCACGTCGCTTTACAGTTGTTACAGCGGTTGTCGCCAATATCGTGAGAACTTGTACGATGCGTGCGCGGCTGTCGGTGAAGGCTGCCCCACGATCGAGAAACTGAGGATGCCCTACAACCATCCGTTACTGATCGAAATCCAAGCGGACTCCTTGGTTAAGGAATTGGATTCGTTGCCTGCGGAACTGCGCGGTCAGACAAAGGTCTTGTTCTGTGCTCACAGCATTCCCAACGCAATGGCTGACGGCTGTCGGTACCAAGAGCAACTCACGGAAACAGCTCGATTGGTAGCCGAGCGTGCTGGGCATGAAGCATGGGAGTTAGTATTCCAAAGCCGCAGTGGTCCGCCAACGCAACCCTGGTTGGAGCCAGATGTCTGCGATCGCATTGAAGAATTACACGCCAGCGAAGGGCTCCGCAGTCTGGTAATCCATCCGATCGGATTCATTTCCGATCACATGGAGGTACTTTACGATCTGGATCATGAAGCAAAAGACACGTGCATTGAACACGCCATCGAGTTTCGACGTGCTGCGACTTGTGCGACCGACCCGCGTTTCGCTCAGCTTGTGCGTTTGTTGATTGAAGAGCGTTGCCAACCTGGAGTAGAAAAGCCAGCGATTGGCAAGTATCCGGCCAATCATGATGTATGTCCGGCCAACTGTTGTCTGAGCGGTCGTCCCGGGACTGAACGGCGTCCCGCGCTCGCTCAACAACCTATGGCAACAGCCTAGTGTAGTCGCCTCGATGCTTCGTGCTCGTCGGCTTTAACACTCGATCGGCTGACCGGTTGTCGCTGCAAACTGATAGACGACGCCGCTGCCAACACTGCGAAACGACAAGCGTTGCAGCAAGCCCACGGCGCGCTGGTCATCTGCTTGAGTGATCGCGAACACCGAAGTGAATCGCTCATATTGCAACTGCCGCAATGATTCGGCCAGCAAGAACGTCATTTGGTCCAAGCCCAAAGGGTCTACGGGAATCGCTTTCAAGTACAACTGCGCCACCATATTGCTGCGCATCGGCGATTGATCGACATAAAAGAAGCTGACCTCTTGGGCGATTCGATCGTCCCCCCGGGTGCTTAATGAAAAACGCATCTGCTCGGCATGTCCAAACGCATTTGCCAGAAACCACGAGTCGCATTCGTCGGTCAAAACGCGTGCTACGTTGCTGGTTCGCCGAACCGCCATTTGGCCGCGGTCCATCGGTGGCCTTAGGCTCGCCAGTCCAACATCCCATAAATCAATTGGATGCAACGCCTTGAAGCCTGCTGCCGCAAGCCAGTGCTGCACGCGATGGTCCGATGCGGGGACACCCAACATTCCATACAGCGGCGGAATCAATAAATACTGTGAAAAACATGTCGGCGAACCCAAAGCAGTGATCTGGGTTAGACCGTGTTGCGCCAATTCGTTCTGCAGAGAACGAATCAGTTCTGCAGCTATCTGGTCACTTTCGGGATGAATGTCAATGCACATCGCGTTGATGATGGCCGCTTTTGGCTTTTGTAGAAAGCTTTCTCTGGCCAGTGTCGCGTGGATAAAACCCACCGGGCCATGCTGGTCCACTGCCACCAGGAACAATGTTTCGTCGAAAAAGATCTTGCTGACTACCGCAAATTCCCACATCACCGCGTCAAGCGACGTTGTTAGGCCCGCAGCTCCGAAGTGATCGCGCCAAATCCTGCAGCAAGCATCCGCATCTGCGTTTTGGTACGATCGAATACTCCAGCCCACGAGCTCTACTCCATGATGATTGTGCAATTCCCGCATCTAGCAATGCGCAGGTGAACTGTCCCGACACTTCCTTCCTGCACGCTCCATACTATAAAGCGACCTAGGCATGCTTGCCATGGAGGCTAATCAAGTTTTCTCAGCTTCATATCCTTGATTTCAACAGTTCCAGGCTCGGCTCCTAGCACAAATCCAACGCGGTTGTTGCCGGGCACAGTTCCCCTCGCATAGAAAGTTGTGCGAAACTTGCGAAACTGACGACTCAGGAACACTTCTTCGTTCAGGCCAATATCGTGCCAATCATCTTGATTGACGATCCCCATCAAAAGAATCGAGTATACGTCTGGCGATCTGGCCTCGAAGGTGACTTCGTAACGAGAGTTTTCATCGATCTTTAATTTGGTCTGATACGCTTGTACGTGCCAATTTTCTGCGCCCAGTTTCGTCGTTTGGAAGACGATAGAATCCTTGGTAGCACGTATGTTTCCATCGCCGGAGCCTGTCTTCTCAAAGGTCCAAGAGTTGACATCCTGTGTTGGTTTCAAGACGCCATAGTCGGCGGTGGCCGCGACCTGAATCTGAATATTTCGATACTCCACTTGCCCTCGGTCACCTTCGAAACCGATCGGCCCGGACGCTGGGACTTTGAAAGCTGTTTCAAACACTTCCCCATTGCAGCGGCACTCCGCTTGTTCACCGCGTACAACCACTTCGATCGTATTCCATTCTTGAGGTTTATAGCTTGCGAGGTCCTTGTAAGGCCCAGCTAGACGATAATCGCGGCATTGAAGTTGCGGCCCACGCAAAAAGATCCCGCTATCTGCGTTCGGTGTTGCGCGAAACTCAAGCTTTAAAGTAAAGTCACCTGTAAAATCCCTGGTCGTATACAGTTGCTGGATTTTGCGGCCTTCCGGTGGAATGGTCACGATCAGTTTTCCATTCACAGCCACATATCGCCCATCGGGAGTTGACTTCATGCCACCGAACTGCGTCGCTTTGTCGATGATGGGCCATTCGGGGCGGTTCTTCCAACCTTCACGGCTGCGCATCATTTCTTCGCTCGTGGGTCGATACCCCCAACCTGTCAAATCTTGTCCGTTGAACAAGCTTTCGAATCCCGCGTCCGGCTTGAAGGCGGCGGGTTCGGTTTCAATCAAGCTCAATCTACCTAGCACGGGAGTCAATGCACTGACCCATTTTCGATAGCCAGCATCATTGGGGTGCAATAGATCGGGGAACTCCTCTGGCTTCGCGTCCCCAGCAGCATCAGCAAAAAAAGTCCAAGTATCCAACAACTCAACTTGCGGTTCGCTCTTGACCAATTCTTGTAGTAGTTCATTCAAACGCTTGATCTTGCTGGCAGGTCGCTTCTTCTGATCGGAACTCGGAAAGACTTCACAAAGAACGACAGGCATTTCCGCATTAGCCGCCTTCAAACGAGCGATAATCAGGCCGACGTTCGCAGCGATTGTCTCTGGTTCAGCCCCTTCCTCCAAATCGTTTGTTCCCATCAACATCACGATCGCTTTCGGCTTGAGCGATAACACGTCTTGCTCCAGTCGGATCAGCATCCCTCGCGTAGTGTCGCCACTAATGCCACGATTGGCTTTCTTTAGCCCTGGGAAGTAGCCTTTAAAATCGTCCCCCCAGCCTTGTGTGATAGAATCGCCAAAGAAGACCACCGCCCCCTGATCCGCTTGGACTTGCTTTGCCCAACCACTGCGTTTGCGATTCCACAAATCACGAAACCAATCGTACCTGCGAATCGGTCCTGCACCTGGCAGCCCGTCATCTGTTTCCGGCAACATCAAACGCTCGGGCGAAACGCTTTGTTCCTGCGCTACAACCGATGACACTGACAAAAGTGGAACGGCTACAGGAGAAACTGCCATGCACAACAAATAGAAATGAGATAACTTCACCATGATGGACCTGCGATTGTGTAAAGGAAAAGAGGATTCAAAAAAATCAAACCGTCGTCATGCCATATGCTGCCTCATAGCGGCCTGCATATTTTGCCAACTGTCGCTAAGTATTTTTTGGTAGCCAAGGGTAAAGTCGAAAACCTCGACCGACACCCAGCCTTGATAGTCTATATCCAGCAACGCTTCAAACACGGGCGCTTGATCAAAGTCGCCCATCCCGGGACCAAGCAGATTAGGATCGTTCGCGTGGAAGTGGACCATATAGTCGCGCTGCTCGCGGATAATATCTGGTACGGGAGAAGGCTCGCTACTCATCGCTTTTACATCCAAATGCAAACGAACATTGGGATGGTCCACCAAGTGAATCAATTCCACGCCTTGTGCTGCTTGATTTAGAAAGTTGCCTTCGCTGGGGCCCAGCGGTTCGATCGCGAGGGTCACTTGATGGGCTGCTAATTCGTCAACGAATTGTCCGATTAAGTCTGCGGCGTTTTTCAGTGCATCGGCATGAGTCATTGGTGCCGTAAAATTACGCTGCTTTGGACTGCCCAAGACCATGACTTTTCCGCCGAGGTCCGCACATAATTCGATCAACTCTTTGAAGTAGTCCGCCGTTTTGGTGCGAGTTCCAATATCGTTGGACGTTAAGTGGTAGCCTTCGGTTTTGACCAGTAACCAGTGGAGACCGATAATCTCCAAATCTTCATCGCGTGCTTGTTGGGCAAATGTTTGACGTTCGCGGGCACTCAGCTTGGTCGGAAGATCCCCAAGCGTGAACGGTGCGATCTCTAAACCTTGATAGCCCAGGGCTCGCGTGAAAGCATACGCTTGGCCCAAATCCGCGGACTCAAAGATTTCGTTACAAACAGCAAACTTCACCGCTTACCTCATCTGTTTTTTCTTACGTGGAATGTAAACTCAGCAAATTCCATTGAAATGGGACAGCGTCGAGGACGCTATTCCAGAAGCAAGATTCTAACATAACAGGCGGCATCGTGGACCTAGGACTCAGCAGCGAAAGTGTACTGATTGTTGGCGGCGCAGCGGGCATCGGAGCGACGTGCGCTCGCAGATTTATCGATGAAGGTGCAAAAGTTACCGTTTGGGACATCCAGCGTTCCAGTGAATTGCCCGATTCTATGGAACAATTCCCTTGTGATATTACTGATGCCGCGTCAATTGACGCTGCTTTGAAAGCGACGCTCGCAATCCATGGGCGCATCGATTGCTTGGTCCACACTGCGGCCATCGGTTCGGGCGCGTTTGGATTTCCGTTTACTAAAGTTCCCTTGGCTCGCTGGCCCAAGGTATTGGAGGTCAATATCTACGGAATGGCAGCAATCGCTTACGCGCTGACGCCGACCATGATCGCTCAAGGGCGAGGCAGCATGGTTTATCTATCAAGTGTGGCGGGGCAGATCGGCTCGCAGACTGATCCGCCTTACAGCGCCTCGAAAGCAGCGAATTTAAATTTCGCCATGTGTTTGGCCAGAGACCTTGCGCCGCACAACATTCGCGTGAACTCTGTTTGCCCTGGCATGGTGCAAACCGCTTTGAACCGCAGCGTCTGGAAAGCATGGCACGACAGTGTCCCGGAATCTGAGCGTCAAGACTACGAGACATGGGCCAGTGAAAAGATTCGCCGAGTTGTACCGCTTGGTCGTTGGCAAACTCAAGACGACATCGCAGATGGAATTCTATTCTTGAGCAGTCCACGCGCTAATCAAATCACCGGCCAAGCATTAAACATTGACGGCGGATTTGTCATGCGCTAGCCAACGCCAACTCGCTTCCATCCCCGCAGGCTAACCGCGTCGGTGCCACACAATAAATGAATGTGAAGACAACTAGCGTACCGAGGTCATTCAATTTAGATCGGCCTTGGTCTGCGCAATCAAGCAATCAAGGTTGCTCAGTCCATGTCGTTTCAAAACGCCCAAGGGTACTTGCTGGTCATCATCCCAAACCATCCTGTTTCCAACTGCTTTTTCACCGACAGCGATGGCGAGTTTCACAATTTCGATTTGACTGCGCAACGGTTCTTCCATGCACGAGACGGATTCGAAACTTTCGCCAAGATGTACAAGCGGTTGCCAAATTTCATCGGGAATTTTCCAGTACGAAAGAACTCTCCCCAATGCAGCATAGTGGGTCTCCGGGAATACAATCGCTTCGATTTTACTAAGCGATTCACCTTGTTTATTACAGTAGCGAATCAAAGTCTGATATTCGTCCTGGAATGCGCAGCCCAACAGAACTCGGCCCAGTGGATGCAGAAAGGCAGATAGCGTCAAGCCTGCACCTGTCACGCTACGTTTGCTTGACTCGCGAAGTTTCTCCAAGCTCAAGCGGGCGGCTAGGCTTCGAGCTTGACCAATATCGGCATCGAACCACGGTACCGTACAGGCTCGAAACACACTTATCGCATTGAGCGCCAAGGCAATCTCACCTATGCGTTTATAGCCGATACGCACAACCGCGTGCTCAATATCCATGGTTGTCGGATTGTTACGAGCATAGTACGTGCTGTTCGCCAGACGCAATACATCGGCAGTCAGGGCAGCATCCTTCAACATGGCGGATGTCAACTCCTTTGCTCGAGTTTCTTCTTGGTTTGAGAGCTGAAAAACTTCATAGGCGGCGACCGACAGCGGAAACAAGTGTTGCACCTCCATCAATCGTCTTTCGTATTCCTTAGCGCTAACTTTCGCAATCGGGCAAGCGATAGCTTCATTCTTATCCGACGAGGGGGCGTTGGTTGTTGCTTCTTTGACGGAAAGTATTGCATTGGATGCCAGACGGGGTACACCTGCTGATGCCGTCCGCGTACGACGCGCGACAAAGGCTCGCGCTTTCGCCGCAAACGATGCGTAGTTCGTGGGTTTGTATATGATGTCATCGACGCCCTTGAGGATCAGGTCCTTGGTTAAGCGAGGATCATCGATACAGGAATGGACGACAATCACTGGAGGGTGTGTGATTGAAAGAAGTTTGAGTGCAAGTGCATGCCCGTGAACATTCGGCATACTTAAGTCTGTAACTACGAGATCAAAGTTTTCTTTCGAGATCTGTTCAAGTGCTTCTTTACCATCGATCGCGTAGACACATCGGAAATTCTCTTGAGTCAAAGCATATCCGACTGTTTTCCGGGCGATGGAATCATCATCAACTACCAGGGCATTAAAGGTTTGCAAAGTCATTCGACGGCTCACTTTTAGCGATTGGAGGAGGGGAAAAACGGCTGAATGGTACTATGTTGATGCGCTCGCAACTTGCAGTCGAGGAGGCGACGTATCCAACAAGGAATTGCTATTTGTATCCGCGTGCTTTAAGCTGACCAAACGAAAGTCGGTTTCAATCTTTACGAAGGCATCAACGATCTCTGGATCAAAGTGCTCGCCTTTTTCTTCTATAATGCACAAGGCTGCATCGCAATGTCTCATGGCACTCTTGTAAACTCGTCGAGTGGTTAAAGCGTCATAGACGTCAGCGAGTGCGACGATGCGACTGCTGAGCGGAATGTCTTCACCAGAAAGGCCTATCGGGTAGCCTCGTCCATTGAATCGCTCGTGATGGTACAGCGCGATGTCATGGGCCATTCGTAAGAATTCAGCTTGTGGAAACTCATGCATGGCGGCCGCCAACGTTTTTGCACCATTGGTCGTATGTGTTTTCATGACTTCAAATTCTTCAACACTCAGTTTGCCTGGCTTCAGCAAGATCGCGTCTGGGATCGAAACTTTGCCTATGTCATGAAGCGGACTAGTTTCGTGGATGAGCCTCACAAAATCATCGTCAATCAAATGACTGTAACGCGATTTGCTCTGCAATTCCGTAGCCAGCAAGCGGCTGTACGCTCGAACCCGCTCCAGGTGAGCTCCTGTTTCCGAATCACGTGATTCGGCTAGCTTGGCCAATGCAAAGATTGTCATTCTGCTCGATTCCGAACAAATGATTCTGCGACCGGTTTGGACCCTCAGGACTAGTTCGTCAGGGCGAAATGGTTTGGTTAGATAGCCGTCGGCCCCTGCTGCCAGTCCCGCCAGTAGGTCTTCAGGGCTGTTGCGACTGGTCAACAACAAGATGTAGACATACTGACATGCTGAATAAGAGCGAATTGCACGACAAAGTTGCAGCCCATTCATGCCGGGCATATTCCAGTCGCAAACGACCAGTTGTAATTTCTGTTGATTAAGGCGTCCTAAAGCTTCTACCCCATCGCAAGCAACCACTACATCAAACCCGGCAGCTTGCAGGGTTTGAGCGGTAGCCATACGCGCAACGGGTTCGTCATCAACCACCAATACGTCCATCACTTAATCCTTTGCACGATCAATTGGCAATGATGAGAATGGCCGGAGCGCTTCTCTCAGCGTTGGGAGGTATCCTATGCAACGATCCACTTCGGAACACAGCGCCTTGGTGGACATCGATAGCCGTGCTGCTTCACCGCGATGACCAAGCGACTCGATTTCCGCAGCGATGGCAGTCAATGAATCTGCGCCAATGATTGCCGCTGCGCCCTTCAAAGCGTGTGCTGTTTCCGCCGCTGCGAGAGAGTCGCCTGCTGCGGCATACTGAAACACGGCTTCCGCTTGCTGCTTTCCGACACTTTCAAACTCATCGAGCAGAGCATAGGCAAACGCGACATTTCCCATGCAGCGAGATAAGACTGCGTCAGTTTCTATGGGTGGTTTGTCAGCAGCATCTCGAATACCGGCTTGAGCCAGCATGCATCGCGCAGATACCTCGTGGTTCATGATTTACCCTTCATAAAGCAGGCGTTGTTACGAGTAGAACGGTGGAACAATACGCTGTAGTTATTGTCCACATCTCCCCAGTGTCTCGATAAGGGGGCTTTTTTGTGCAAACTGCATTGCCGGTGTCAATTAGCAGGATTGTAGTATTGCAATCGCGTGCGGCTAATAACAGTCTGTCGATTGCGTCGGGATTTCCACACGCCCATGCATGTTGCCAATTGTAGTACAACAGAAGGATGTACCAGAAGGCAGTGTCGCGAACATCAACAAGTCGTGTTCTATGATTCGACCAGACGGCTAATAATGGTACTGCGAAGCGTGCGGCAGAACCTAAGGCAACTTCATCCTCTCAGCGTTCAGAAGGTGCGAAGCATGACTTTTAACAACCCGGCTTTCATTCCAGAGTTGGCGATGCTCTTTAACGCAGTTGGTACCACATTGATTGCGTGCGAACAGAATGGAACAGTTCGGGTATTCAACTCTGCGGCCGAGCGAATGTTTGGTTGGAGTTCAGCGGAAACCATTGGGAAGCAAACGCCGATACAATGGATGGATCCCGTTGAAATTAACCTCTATGCGAGGAATTTGTCGAATGAATTGAATCGCAGAATCTCTACCAAACCCCAAATCATCAAAGAACTGCTAGAACGCCATGGGGCAGTGGAGCCAAATGTTTGGACGTTTATCCGCAAAGATGGCTCGCGCTTCGTAGGTGAACTGACATTTTCACCTGTCCGCGATAACTTAGGTTCCATTTCATTCTATCTGGGCACAGTTTTCGACCTAAGCCAAAGGTACTCTGCGGAACAAGAACGCGACCGTTTGTTTAACCTATCGCTAGATATACTGTGTATTTCCAGTCAAGACGGCTACTTCAGACGCGTGAACCCAGCATTTGGCCGGATTCTTGGTTGGTCCGAACATGACTTGCTGACTCGACCCTTTCTTGATTTCGTGCATCCAGACGATCGAGAAATTACGCTTCAAGAAGTTACCAAACAATCCAAAGGCTCGCCAGCTTTCAACTTTGAAAACCGATACCTATGTAAAGACGGATCCTGGCGGTTGCTTTCATGGAACAGTGTTCCTCAACCAGATGGATTGATGTATGCCACAGCACGCGATCTAACAGATATGTATCGAGTCCAAAATGACCTTCGACTAAGTCAAAATGACTTGGCGATTACATTAAGATCGATTGGCGACGGCGTCATTGCAACAGACATAAATCGGCGTATCACTCGTATGAATCCCGTGGCCGAACAGCTTACGGGATGGAGTGAAAAGGAGGCGATTGGTCGTTTTATCGAAGAGGTCTTTATAATCGAGAATGAAGTGACTCGTCGGCCCAGTGTTATCCCGGTGGATGAAGTGATTAGAACCGGCGCTGTGCATGGTTTGTCGAATCATACGGTGTTGATTTCTCGAAGTGGAGTAGAACATCCCATAGCTGATAGCGCCGCGCCAATTCGCGATGATGAAGGAAATATTCGAGGCGTCGTACTGGTCTTCCGTGATGCAAGCGCTGACCGTCTGCATGAGCAACAACTACAAAAGATCAATGAAGACCTGGAACTGCGTGTTTTGCAGCGTACTGAAGCACTTGAAACAAGTGAGAAAAGGTACCGTACACTTTTGGAAAGTATTCCGGCCCCACTCTTCGTCTATGATCGGGAGACCCTAGGCTACCTAGTAGTCAGCGACCGAGCAGTGGCTGACTATGGTTATAGCCGCGACGAATTTATGCAGTTGAAAATCTCTGACATTCGTCCTGAGGAAGACGTGGACGCACTTCTAAGTATGTTGAAGGCAGCGGGGACAACTTTCGAGCATCGCGGAATCTGGCGACATCGCCGAAAGAATGGAACTTTAATTGATGCGGAGATCACTACACACGGTTTAGAGTTAGCAGGACGCCCCGCATGTATTGTTCTGGCAAATGATGTCACGACGAAACTTCGGGCGGAAAATGCCCTGCGGCGAAGTGAGGCTATCAACCAAGCGATCTTACAATCGTCCCTTGATGCGATTGTGACAATAAATGCCAGTGGTCAGATCATCGAGTTCAATCATGCCGCCGAACAGGCGTTTGGATATAGTAAAGCTCAAGTGCTGGACGCTTCGATTGTTGACTTATTGATTCCCGATGAGTTTCGCCAAAGGCATGAGAAAGGCGTAGCTCACTACTTATCGACGGGACAGCATAGCATCTTGGGTAAGCGAGTGCGAACCTTCGCGCGTAGACAAGCTGGCGGTACTTTCCCTGTAGAACTGACCGTAGTTCCCGTGGTCGTTGACGGAGAGCAACTCTTCACCGCTTTCCTGCGTGACATGACAATTGTCCAACAAGCAGAACAGGAATTACATCGCAAAACGGAGTTGTTAGAAGCGATCGCTGATGGAACTACCGACGCAATTTTCGCAAAGGACGTGCAAGGAAGATACCTGCTCTTTAACCGTGCTGCCTCAGAGCTTACAGGCCGTAGGAGTGATGAAGTTTTAGGTAAGGATGACATGTTCGTATTTGGCCATACGTCAGGACGAATTGCTATGGAGAACGATCGATTGGTCATGCAGTCGGGGAAAACTCAGGTTGTTGAAGAAGAGCTTGCTGCTGCAGGTCTAACGCGTACTTATCACGCCGTTAAAACGCCACTGCGCAATCAGAATGGGAACGTCGTTGGTATGATTGGGATTTCGCGAGATATTACAGACCCTGCACTTTAGGGGATTGTTGGAATAGCGTGCTAGGCTTATGCCGCTAGGGCCAAGAGTCTTTCGAATCGGTCGCGTATTTTTGATGGATCGGCGGCAGATTGGAGATCTCTCAAAAATACTTCGCGCAGCATTTTCCGGGCTATTCCTCGCCGGCGGTCATTGTGCGAAGGACGGCGAGTTGGATTGTCCCATGGACGATCGCTTCGGTCCACCAGTTGTTCACTCGTGTGATCCCAACACTCCAATTCAACCAGTGTATACAACCATCCGCACAGGTTCCAGCAGCCAATGCTCGACCACACGTTACGAACTTGTTGCTCACCTGCACCCCAGATTTCTTTGACGTCATGAAAATGCTCTTCGATCGCCCACCGATCCGACGCTGTCTTCAGAATCATCTCGACGCTCATCAAAGCGTCAGTGCTAACGTACGCCGCCCAATTACCCCTGGTGTATTCCAGCAGTACCACTCGAACTGTCCCACCCACAACTTGGCTTGTCGCCAAAAATGTCTTGTAGCGACGCTCGACCATAACGCCGCGACAACAGTAGCTAATCGTTTTCCAACCTCGACGATTAGTCGCTCGCTTTTTGAGGCTGATACGGTTCTTGCCGTATTTGCGAGGCCGACCACGCTGTCCGGTTTTGTTCACGGGAAGCTCAAACAGCTTGGCGTCACTACGCAGCCTCGTCACTATGATCGCCCCTTCGGCAATCAGCGGTCGGATCAACACCATCGCTGCATACGCTCCGTCGAACACGACGATGAACCCAGCCTTGCTTCCCAGGGCTCTAAGGGTCCGCATCACTTTTCGGCAGAGCTCCAAGGCGAGTTCGTGTTTAGTGCGAAATTCCCATTCATATCGCTGTTTCAGCTTGGTGATGTCAACTTCGCGAACGTACAACATCGACAATATGGGCAGCGCGATTATGCCAAACAGCGGACGGCTTATCAGCATCGCCAAGCAGACCCAGTTGTGTCCGTAGAGCCAGTCTCCATCACCCGGGCCAGGAGTCGGATTGTGGTGAATGTTGGCCGCCTCCACGCATGGCCCAAATCGTCTGGTTGGCGAATCGTCGATGGCCATCGTCCAGTAACCTTTTTCACCAGGATCAAACTTTCTGAGGATTACCCCAAGAACCGCAAACGCCAACGCAGCGGCGTTCTTGCCGACGGATTGAAGCAGTTCATAAAAGCGATCCCAATCGTCTTTGACACCCGCACATCGAAACCAACTGGCGGCCGTCCGGCGACCTCCGGCCAGCAAAGCTCCGGCAACAACAATCGGCAGCCGGAACGCGATTCGCTTGTCCAGCAAGCTGCTCATGGCGGTAGTGAGTGTGGCTATACCGCCCAGCAGTGGCACGCTGGCAGCTTCAGTGGATTGACGATTCGGATTGGCCGTAACCAACCTCTGCCGTTTGTCGTGTTGAGACGACGTGGATTTCGCAGCATGTTGAGCTTGTGGAGGTCTGCCGGAGTGTTTACGCTTAGCCATCCTTGGCCCTTTGTGGATGATTGGTTTGGTGTGGTAACCTCCAATTTCCCGAAGGGCCTTTTTCGTGGCAAGATCAATCCTCGACTTGATTGATGAGATTCCCTAAAGTGCAGACAGACCGCAAGCGAGTTGAATCCGCACTGCGTGCAAGTGAGGAGCGGTATCGTTCGATTGTTGAACATTCTCCCGATATGACTTTTGTCAATCGTGAGAATCGCATTACGTTCATCAATCAAGCGGGTTTAAACCTTCTAGGTGCATTGTCTGCGAATGAAATACTGGGGCGATCGCCGCTCGACTTCTTCCATCCTGAAGATCATGCGAAGATCCATCAACGATTAGATCGCCTACTTTCTTCCCCAGATATAGCTCCCATCGTTGAAGAAAGAATAATTGCGTTAGATGGAACTGTTGTCGACGTCGACGTGCAAGCGTCGTCATACCTCAATGAAGGAAAGCTTGAGATCCAGGTCGTATGTCGAGACATCTTCGCTCGCAAAAAAGCTGAACAGTTGCTAGAAAAACGAGTTGCTGAGCGGACGTTTGAACTGAAGTTAAGCGAGCAGTTCAATCAAGCTACGCTGGACGCCCTTTCTGCGCACGTTGCGGTGATCAACCAAGAGGGGAGTATCGTCTACACAAATGCCGCTTGGCGCAGTTTTGCGGTTGAGAATATGACCGATATTCGTTCTGTCAGCGAAGGGGCAAACTACATAAAGGTGTGCGATGTCGCGGCTCATGGCGGCAGCGCAGATGCTGAGGTCGTCGCGACTGCTTTGCGTGAGATTCTCGCCGGCAAACGAACCGCTTGGAGTTTTGAGTATCCATGTGATACACCAAGTGGACAACGGTGGTATATCTGCCAAGTAACCCTTGGATACATCAATCAACTGCCGCACGCAGTCGCAGCTCACGAAGAGATCACAAGTATCAAACGCGTGCAGGAAGAACTGCTTGCTGCAAAAGAGCGTGCTCTCCATGCAAGTAAAGCCAAAAGCGAGTTTCTGGCTTCCATGAGCCACGAATTGCGTACGCCACTGAATGGAATTCTGGGCATGAACGCTTTGTTACTGCAAACGGATCTCGATGACCGACAACGACGGTTCGTAGAAGCTTGTCAGTCAAGCGGAAAGGTCCTGACTCAGTTGATAGATGATGTGCTTGATTTGTCCAAGATTGAGGCGGGCAAGCTGGAGCTAGATCCTCGCCAATCGGATCTTGAAGCAATTGTCTATGATGTCGTGGATATATTTACGAGCGCTGCGAGTCAGAAGGCCATCTCACTTATCTGTCGAGTCGCACACGCTGCTTGCGTGACCGCACTGGTCGATGACAATCGACTGCGACAGGTCCTAATCAATTTGATAGGGAATGCTATCAAGTTTACGACCGCAGGTGAGGTTGCGATCAATGTTGATCTTGTACAGAACTTTAACGATCCATCTCGGCTTTGCGTTGAGATTTCAGATACTGGAATTGGAATCTCCCCGGAACGTACCGATCGACTCTTCAAAGCGTTTTCGCAGGTGGACAGCTCAACCACACGCCAGTATGGCGGCACCGGTCTCGGCCTTTCCATTTGCAAACAGCTAGTCGACCTCATGGGTGGCACGATAGGCGTCAGAACCGAACTTCACGTAGGTTCAACTTTTTGGTTTGAAATCCCTTTGAGAAATGTTGCCCAACTGGACACTGTCGGTCAGCCAGCATCGTTCGAGCATGTCTGCGCAATCATGTTAAGTTGCTCAGGCGAACTGATAGGGCCCCTCGTGGATTGCTTAGCTCAATTGGGATGTGCATGCACGCACTCAAATTCGATTGAGAATGCGATCCATAGAGCGCGACAACTTCTTCACGCAGAAAAAATTCCAGTTCTTATCATTGCGAATTGCGACTTGGTCGAATCGGAAAACCATTTATTCAGCCAACTTGTGGAGATTGCGAGCGGACGCGTCATAGCACTAGAAGACAGCATGGACGCAAGTGCGACTGATCGCTACCGCAATTTCGGAGTGCAAACCACACTACCGATGCGTGCGCGTCCCAGTGTCTTGTCAAGAACGCTAGCCGATCTAGTTCTCGGCACGGCCGTAAACTCGGTATCATTGGGGAAAGACTCAGAAGTGATTTCTGCAAACAGACTTTATGTTCAATTGAATCGCCATTTTTTGGTAGCTGAGGACAATAAGATAAATCAATTGTATATCGTCGAACTATTAAAGCTCTTAGGTTGCACTTGCGATGTTGCCGAATCTGGCATCGAAGCGCTAGATTTTATATCCCGTAAGCAGTACGATTTAGTGCTCATGGACTGCCACATGCCCGAAATGGATGGCTACAGTGCAACACGTGGGATTCGCCAGCGCGAACTTGCAGACGCAGCACTTCCTCGCATACCGATCATCGCATTGACAGCGAACGCGCTTACGGAGGATCGCGAGCGATGTCTGGAGGCTGGCATGGACGATTATCTGAAGAAGCCGGTTGCAATTGAATCGTTGCAGTCAGCCTTAATCAAAATCTTTCAACGATGAAATCGATGATTCCTTGCGTATGCTGATCGGCTATGCTTGCGACATTCAACGCAGAATTAACAAGTCAAATTGTTTGATTGTGTTGCCTAAGGTAAATGCATCTATAGTTTTTCTTGGGGTAGCCGACGAGCGAGAGCGACTTCGACAACCTTTCTGGCTGGTTTTTTTATCTTTTGCCAATAACTCCTGCAGTCGTTGGCAAACTCAAGACGACATCGCGGATGCAATTCTATTCTTGAGTAGTCCAATCGCTAATCAAATCACCGGCCAAGCATTAAACATTGACGGCGGATTTGTCATGCGCTAGCCAACGCCAACTCGCTTCCATCCCCGCAGGCTAACCGCGATCGGTGCCACACAACAAAGGAATGTGAAGACAATTAGCGTACCGCTAAGGATATCGAGTTCGAACCGCGCTCGACCTCGAGCCGTTTGGTAGACTGCAAAGATCAGCCACGTCCAATGAGCCGCAATGGCATAGCGCACCACGGTCACGCTAACGCTCGGAAGCCATCGATCGGCAAGGTACGCCAGGACCGCAAGTGTTTGAATCGCATGCAAGGCTGCTCCATGCGGAAACTTTAGCACCCCACGCTGCGGCCAGACGTCTGGAGATATGCCCGATGTTAATTGGCGATATCCAACATGGGTGATCCCATATCCAATCAATCCAGATAAGCACAACATCAGCATGCCCCATTGAATCGCAGTACGCGTGGCTGGGGAAGTTGGCTGCGCGAATTCTGTCAGCCACGCACGCAACGTCAAAATTACAATGACGATCATGGCAATGTTAATGCAGACAAGCATGCCCTTCTCAATCAATTCGTTGTAAAGGCCGTCGCGATTGAAGTGGCTGGTCTGTCCCCTCCAAGTCTGAAGACTGATCAGAGCAACCTCGATCATAAGTGACCACTGCAAGCTGTTTCTGATCCACGGGTCGATTCGAATTGGAGTCAATTTCTGCTGGACCCATAAGCAGGACCACAGTGTAAGTGCCGTCGAAACGCCAAACAGTGTTGCTTTGCGGAACGACAGCGGATCGTCCCAACTGCGATCACCGAGGGCCAGCAGCAGGCCATGCACCAATCCGCATACGAGAAGTAGATAGACAATTTTCATTTGCAACTTTCGGATTTACTACCATCTCATTCGTGGAATCTCAGCTTGCGGACGGTTGTTATGGGTCGCCAGGACGTGCACTTGTGAGCGGGGTTAGAGCACTATAGTGGAACGGAAAGCCAAGTAGCAAGTTCTGGTGCTGCACGCTGTGCCCACAAAGCGTAGGCTCCAATCTGGTACGACGTATATAGTGAATCTCAGGGAATCTGCGTCACAAATTCCAATGGACTCTCCACAACATCTCACCGCGATTTTTTAGTCCATTTCGACTATCATAGTTGCCTGCGGTTGTCTCTCTGCACTTTCGATTACCCCAGCCGTCGTTTTGGCGACAGGATATAAGGCACTCATGAAAAGGCTTTTACCAAGTACTGCGATACTAAACATCGTTTGGTTGGCAGTTTGCTGTTGCATCTATCTTCCAGGAGCGACTGGCCAAGAAATGCAGCTTGTTTGGAGCGACGAATTCAATGGTGATAGGCTGGACTACAGCAAGTGGGAATGCGAAGTGAACGCCTTCGGCGGTGGCAACAACGAGTTGCAGATTTACACCGACCGTCGCGAAAATGTTCGCGTCGAGAACGGTCACTTGGTCATTGAAGCTCGACAAGATGACGCTAACATTAGCGGTACGACGCGGAAGTACTCTTCGGGTCGCATACGCACGAAGCATCGCGGTGACTGGCTGTATGGAAGAATCGAAGTCCGCGCAAAGATGCCGCAAGGTGCAGGGATGTGGCCCGCGATTTGGATGCTGCCTACAACGGAAAAATATGGAACCTGGGCTGCTAGTGGTGAGATCGATATTCTGGAACTGCGTGGTCAAGAGCCTTCCATTGCGTTAGGTACTCTGCATTACGGTGGCCCTTGGCCAGCGAACAAACATACGGGCAAAGAGTACAAGCTTCCGCGAGGCACCTTTGCAGAGGACTTCCACGTTTTTAGTATCGATTGGTCGGAGGGCAAGATCGATTGGTTCATCGATGGCCAGCTTTACCAAACGCAAACAAAGTGGACTTCGATGGGAGATTCCTTTCCTGCACCGTTTAATCAAGAGTTTCATTTGATCTTGAATCTTGCAGTCGGCGGTAACTTCCTTGGTCCCCCCAACGCTGCAACTCGGTTTCCACAGCAACTGCAAGTCGACTATGTTCGGGTCTATCAATTGAAACAATAAACATCGGCACAATGTCCGGTGGTTCGATCAGGAGGGGCCTGATAATCGTCAAGCCTCACTGCCTGCCTCATTATTCCATGGAGTCGTTTACAATGCCAACATCAACACCGATCGTGCTTAAACTTACCAGCTTATTTGCTTGGCTGATCCTTTTGGTCTCTAATTTTTTGGTCGCAAATTTTTCGCTGTTTGCGGCGTCACCGGCGGAAAGGCTATTGAAGATGCCTGATGCTTGGTTCCACACCGATGAAGCGCGCAGCACGCTTGCCAATGTGCTTACTTGGCAAACACTCAATGGAGACTGGCCAAAGAATACGGACACAACTGTCATGTATGACGAAAGCAAGGGCAAGGTGTCAGGTACGTTTGATAATGGCGCGACCACAGGAGAACTGCGGCTATTAGCGCGAGCTTACCATCTGACCGCCAATGAGCCATACAAGTCGGCGTTTGTGCTTGGGTTCGATCATATTTTGTCGGCACAATATGCCAATGGTGGGTGGCCTCAAAACTATCCTTTGGCTAAAGGTTACCAACGGCAGATTACGTACAATGATGGCAGCATGATTCGATTGATGAGTTTCTTGCGCGACGCTGCCGAACAAAAGCAATTTGAATTTTTAGATTCAGGACGAAAACAAGCCGCTCTGGCAGCAGTCGACCGGGGAGTGGATTGCATTTTGAAGTGCCAGATTGTTATTGATGATGTTAAGACAGTTTGGTGTGCGCAGCATGATGCTGAAACGCTCCTTCCAACAAAAGCTCGCAGCTATGAACTTCCATCTCTAAGCGGCGGCGAGAGCGCGGGGATTTTATTGTTCCTGATGAGTCTTAAGGAGCCCAGCCCGGACGTGATTTCGGCCGTGCAAGCTGGCCTGAATTGGTATCAGCAGACTCAGATCACAGGCTATCGCTTTGAGCGCAGTAAGTCATCGCCTGGTCTGATAAAGGATGAATCTGCGAGTCCGCTTTGGGCTCGGTTTTACGAGATCGGAACGAACCGACCGATGTTCAGCGACCGAGATGGTATCGTGAAATACGATCTGCAAGAAGTTGGGATTGAGCGTCGTAGTGGCTATGGCTGGTACGGCAACTGGGGCGAAAGCGTCTTCAAGGCCTACGCCAAGTGGCCGCATAACACAAGCGCTCATTAAGCCATATGTCAAAGTCGACACTTCCGTCTATCGTCCAACAGATTCAGGGAGGCCAACAGATTTACAAATTGCCAATAATCCAACGTCACCCTGCGGTAATCAAAGAGAATCCGTCCCAAGCTGCGGGGTTCTCTGAATCTGCTGGAGACCTCCAAACATGAACAACCATTCCAACGAAAGCAAACGATGTTCAATCACGCATCGCTGTAGTGGACGTGCAATGAAAGTACATTCGCTCGTTGACCCCGGCCTTAATGAAGAGATCTATCATCAAGAGATCGTCCGTGCCTTACGGGCTGCCGGTATGGAGCATCTGTCAAAGCCAAGGCGTGACTTGATCTATCGTGGCACTGGGAACATCACCAATCAAGTTCCCCAATCATCTAATGGACCGCTTCCAGGTTCGAGTGTGATCGAGGGCGTATCAAGCGTGACGAACCTGCGAAAAGGCTTCAAGGACCTAATCCATAGGAAATCAGGACTCGTCAAAGAAATCGACGAGCAGCGAGAAAACCGCAAAAGATCCAGGAAAACACTTGTTTTCCAATGATTCATCTCCTCTGAACGAGGAAGATAAATGGGCGATATTGGACTCGAACCAACGACCCCCACGATGTCAACGTGGTGCTCTAACCAACTGAGCTAACCGCCCGATTCCCCTAACGGGTCCCGAATTTTGCCCTATTTCTGCTCAAAGTCAAGCCTAGTTCTATATTCCGGAATTATTCCCGAAGCCTTCCGTCAGAACCCCACTGCCCTACTCCACGTCCCTCCTCGTAGATCAACCTGTTCAATTCCATCCATCTATCCATCCATCCATCCATCCATCCATCCAGCCAACTTGCTCTGCCATCAACTCAATGCTGAAATCCCAGCTCAATCCACGCGACTCAATTCCCATCTGAAAGTTTCCAACAACTCTCGTAACACTCAACATGTTTTCGCCCCCAGCACGGCCTTCGATGCTGGAACCTCTCCTGCCCCAAACTCTATCGCATGTATCGGTTCAAGGGCGTCGAAGGACTGCCCTGGGCACTGCGAGTGGCAGCGGGCTGGCTACGCTGATATTGCGTGTGTCGATAGTAGCTGGGATGCGATCGGTAATTGACTTGTTCAGGCAATAACAAATCGTCATCATCCTCGAGCGGCATTGGCTGAGCGGGCTTGGATTCCAAGTCCCACTTGTTCTTGCTTGGGGCAGGTATCTGCTCCGGCTCATAGAACATCGGATGATCCTGTTGCAAGTCCGATGGCGATGCCTGCTTGGGCATCCCTCGAGGCACTTGCTGCGGTATCACCGACTGCGGCGGCGGAATTTGGCTTGGGACTGCAGGTGGCATTTGCGGCTGATAACTTGGAACCGTCGGTATCGGCATGGGTTCGTAGGCAGGAACGCTTTGCACAGGCGGTTGAGCTAACGTTGGCCCAGGCCCTGAATGAACTGCCGGTGGCGGCGCACCATGATAGGGTTGAGCCGCTACAGGAGCTGCGTATATCGGTACATAACTACCCTGATTGCATGTCGCACAAGTTCCGCTGGATTGTCCATGCTGAAAGAAATGTTGCCTTGCCGGAGCGGTTGGTGAAGTCGGAAAGGTCGCTACTTCATAAAGCTGCGTTGGACCCGCTCCCACATGCTGCAGACTGCTTTGCGATCCCATACGATCCAAATAAGATGGCTCGCATGCATGATAGCCGTCGCTCAAACCAAATCCCATCGCGCGGCCAAACGCGTTCAACGGCTCGAATCGATTGCCAGGCAATTGAGCCAACGCTGAAGACGATCCTGCGGCAATCGTCATCCAAACGCTCAACAAGATCTTGTTTCGATTTCCAGACATCCTTGTCCTCATCCTTACGCGGAACAGCTCACTCTCTGCTGTTTTCGTCAGGAACAATAGCTCCAATTACTCTATTGCTTTCCATCGAAAAATACTCCGTGACTCGAACAACCCGATTGCCAAACAAATCATCGCTAATCGTTAAAGTCAAATAGTGTCTGTTTCACATTCGATCGATGTTTGCTCTCCATGCGTGGCGGCAAAGGCAAATCGTTGAGTTCGCTGTAGCCGGCTTCACTCGCCGCCACTTGAAGCGCCGCATAAAATCGCCGCGTAAGCTCCGGAGCATACGCATCATCGGGCGTATGGATAAAAACGTAAGGCCGCAAGCCTTGCTGCAACCACGCGACTATCCGCGCGATCCAAGGTGCCCAATGCGACAAGATACGATCCATGTCTTCGGCATCGACCAGATCGCTGCCAATCAAACGAGCCATCGGACGGCTCGCCGTGACCGATTCACAAAGCGGCGAATTAGGCTTGCGAGTTTGCGAGACCTTCTCGGTCTCGGTCCGCGGAATCAAGCGATGGATATAGCTGGCGTCAAAGATGACTCGGTCAATCGCTAGCTCTCGCATCAAGCTTTCCGCCTGATGCTGGTACGAACTATCATTGAACCAATCGTGATGACGAAACTCGACAGCCCACTGCATTTCCCGTGGCAACATTCGCAGGAACGCTTCCAATGCATGCCAGTGCTGGCCCGAGAACTGCGGGCCAAGCTGTAAGAAAGTTGGCCCCAAACGCCGCGCTTCATGCAACGGGTTCAGAAATTTTATGAACTCTTCCCACGGCCGCTCAATGTCGCGCAATTGCAAATCATGGCTGATCAAGCGCGGGACCTTAAAGCAAAAATGAAAATCAGACCTCGATTGCTCGGCCCACTTCAATGCCATCTTTACCGATGGTATCGAATAAAACGTGGAGTTGCCTTCCACGGTACCGAAGCAGGCGGTGTAAAGTTCCAGCGATCGCTTCTGGTCACTGGACCTTGGGTAGACGCTACCGACCCACCCTGCAGACCTCCAGACAGGACAACCAATGCGCATCGGGTGCTGATTCCACTTTGGTATGTTAGCTGGCATAGGCAAAAGATTCCGAGGATTCCAATTGTCGAACACGATATGTGATGTTCGGTCTGAAATATTTCAATCCGACTAAAGAAAGTAGTTGCCCGAATGGAAGTCGCAACCTATGAATTAGAGCAACAAAGTTCAGGATGGTATTCGCCCTTATACTGCTAGTGTACTCGATACGATTGGCATAAGCGGAACATTCAGAACATACGCCTCTCGTCCGATTATAGGGAACTGGTTTTCGTATGACACTTCTCCACCAGACAATGTCCATCAAAGCCTTGGGCGCACTGATCGGTGTTTCAGCACTGAGCAATGTAGCCTCTGCAGGCCCGTTGGTCGATTGGCTGCTGAACTATCGCTACGGCAATCAGCAACCCACGGTTACGGCAAACTACCCAGTCATCGCAAATTATCCCGTTGGTGCGAGCTATCCCATGGGCGCGAGCGTCAATCCGTACGCCGTCGCGCCCTATTCACCCACTCAAAATGCCACCGTGCTGCCAACTTATGGCACTGGTTTACCAGGCACGAACGTCACGAGTGGATATCTTCCGATTCCACAAACAACCTTAGGTGTTTTACCTACCGGATCTTACCAAACGACTTTGAACAATGTCCCTACGACGTACTACCGACCAGTCACGTCGTTGGATCCAGTAACAGGTACTACCGTTACATCGTTGCAACCTTGTACGTCGTATCAACAGCAAGTTTTGCGCACGCCGCTGCTGTCACCTACCAATTACTATGCTGCATATGGTGGCTACGGAGCTGGTATGCAACAGGACCGTTTTGGCACGGTGACTGGTTCTGGAATTGCCGCGGCATCAGCAAACCAATCATCGCTGTCGATTCCATCATCGATGAATCTTAAGCCATTGTCGCCCGTCAACCAAATTCCGGTCAACGGTACGTTGGTAAATCCATCCGTCTACAGCAGCCAAACATCGATGTACACTCCGTCACCGGCAGTGCCTAGCGTTGGCAATAACGCAAGCTACACATTATCTGATGGGACTATTGTGACGCCGTTGGGTTCGTCGGGAACGTTGACTCCGTATCCTGCAAGCACGCTGGGTAGCCCAAGTGGCACTTCGATGACCAACATGATGCCAATGACGCAACCGAGTGCTACGGCTCCGCAGGCCTATTCAACGCCGCAAGTCTACACAGCACCGCCAACATACCCGACACAGCCAAGCTACCCCGCTCAGCCAGATTATTCGCAGCAGCCACAATGGCCTAATGCGACAGCGCCAAGCTCAAGCTGGAATCCGAACGATTCGGTTCTGCCTGGCAACCCAGCACTGCAATCTAGCCCGCAAGGCTATTCCGCTGATCCGCAAAATACTTATTCGCCTTCGAACGAGAACAGCGTTCTGCCACATTTCCAAGGTTTTTCGACATCGCCTGCTCCACTAGCAGATCCTGCTTCCGTGTTACCACCGACGTTGCCACCGTTATCGATGAATCGAAGTTCGCCAGCGGAGCCAACACAACTGGTCAAGCAGGACTTAGGACGTTTGGTTCCTATTGATCGACCAGCGGCAGCATCTCAATTCAGCCGCACTCCAGTTCCAGAGCCAACGACACCGCCGGGCTTTGTGAGCGATCGAGATGCTGGCCGATTCAATGACGTCTCGACCAGCAGCGATAGCAGCCCCGTCCAACCGCCTGCATTGCTTTCACCGCGTGTTCAATCCAGCGAAGAGTACCAAGGTATTCGACCACCTGCTGGTTACGAACCGAAACCGTACTGGCGATCAGAGCAACAGTCTGCGTCCCCCAATGCTTTGTTTGATCAACAGGAAAAGACCGCTTCACGTGATTTGGACGTAGTACGAACGACCGATTTACGCACCGCTTCGTCCGTCCAAACTGCAGCGCATCTTGAGTTAGTCGCTCAACAACGCATGATCGAACAACCATCGGTTGGCCAGCCTAGTGGCACGAATGTTTCTAATGAAGCGCCACGACCAAGCTTGCAGCGACGTGCGGTCACAGGACAACGTTTAACCCATCCAGTGTCGACCTCTGACGGTTTTGAACCGGTGAAGTAGCGCGAGGCTGTTAAACCTCAAAGCCGCAGATCAGGTGGTTTTCTATTCTAAGAGGAAGACGCCGGCTGAAGCCGGTACTACGAACAGTACGTACGCTACATCGCGGACTGATAGATCTTCAGGACTTGCGTTGGATCATATAAGATCGGATTGTGCTGCAGTGTCCACTGAGGCATCGCATCTTGAACTAATTTGTCTAACGACGCTTCTTGAATCCCCAAGTCAGTCAGTTTCGACTTTAAGCCCGCTTGGCTGATCCGCTGGGAAAACCAGTCAGCTAAGTACCGCGCCGCATCAGCCGTAGAATCACCTGCGTAACCGACCAAGCGAGCCAGCACGCGGTACATCGTGGCTATTTCCGGCTGACTTGCATTCGCAACGATGACATGAGGCATCATCATCCCAACCGCTTGACCATGTGCAATGTCAAAGTTCGCTGTCAGAGGATTAGCCAGCGCATGAGCCGCTCCCAACATCGAACATTCTATGGCCATGCCAGCAAAGTACGCTCCCAACTGCATCTGCATGCGCAATTCGATATCCAAGGGAGCGTCAATGACTTGAGGAAAGCTGGTTGACAATTGCTCCCAAGCTTCGCGAGCAAATGCGACCGATATTGGGCTACGCGATTTGGTCACATAGGCTTCCAGTGCGTGCGTCAGTGCGTCGATGCCTGTCAACGCCGTCAGGCTTGCAGGCTGCGTTACGGTAAGCTCGGGGTCAAGGATCGCGACGGCTGGCAACGCGCGTTTGTCACCGCAAGCCATCTTCACATGCGTTTGAGCGTCGCTGATGAGCGCAAAGGATTGAGCTTCGCTGCCAGTACCAGCCGTGGTCGGTACGGCAATCATTGGCAACATGGCAGAAGTCGCTTTGCCAACACCCCAATAATCTTGCATGCGACCACCGCAACTGTACAGGAAGTTTAATCCCTTGGCACAGTCCATCGAAGAACCGCCTCCCAAGCCAACAATCAAGTCGGGTTGGAACTCGCGCGCCAAGCTCGTTGCCGCTTGAACATCCGCAGTGGTCGGATTGGGATGCAGGTCGTGAAACGCAGTCGCAGCCAATCCGGCTCGCTGGATGGAATCTAATCCCTTGCCAAAGTGCCCCGCTTGCACCACACCTTGATCGCTCACAATCAAGACACGCTGGGCACTCAGTTCTTTGGCCAAAGCCCCCAATCGCTCGATAGCATTCGCACCGCAGACAAGGCGCGTACGGTGTTGGAATTCGAAGCTTTTCATGGGCCGACTATGGCTGAGGCGGGGGGGGGGGGCGTGGGTGGCTCGATTCAATCGAATCGTTTAGATGGCCAACAAAAGTCGGCTCGGGGCCTCTAAGTACCCAATGACATCGTTAAGGAACCTGGCCGCGGTACCGCCATCGACCAAGCGATGGTCATAAGCCAGCGACAAAGGCATCATCAGTCGCGGAACGATCTTGTCATTGTCCATGACCACTGGCATCTTGCGCGAGCGACCCACCAGCAAAATCGCAACTTCAGGCACGTTCACAATCGGCGTGGAGTACGTACCACCGATTGCACCTAAGTTACTGATGGTGAACGTTCCGCCGCGCAGGTCACTGACCGCGAAATCATTATTGCGTACGCGTTGAGCGATATCGCCAAGGCCGGCGGCGATATCTGGAATCGAGAGCTTATCGGCATTCTTTAGTGTAGGCACCACGAGACCGCGCGGTGTATCGACGGCAATCCCCAGATTGACGTAATCCTTATAAATGATCTGCTCGTTCTCGCTATCGATCACGGCGTTCAGAGCGCTATGATGACGCAAAGCGGTCGCCACAGCCTTGATCAAAAACGGCATCGTCGTCAGCTTGATCCCTTGGGCCGCATAGTCATCCCTGCTGCTTTGTCGGAAGACTTCCAAATCCGTAATGTCGGCGTCATCGAAGTTTACGACGCGTGGCACAGTGGACCACGACTTGTGCATTTGAGCGGCAATCGTCTTTCGAATCTTCGACATCTTTTCGACGCGAATCGGACCGTAGTCATCTTCGGCCTTTGTTCCGGGCAAGTCTTCGGCGGACTTTGCCGAATCCGTCTTTGCACTTGCAGGTGCCTTGCTGGAAGTGGCTGGCGATGCAACCGCGCTCGCAGCAGGAGCATCGGACGGCTGAGTGTTCTGTTGGCCTAAACGCTTAACGACCGCAAGCACATCTTCTCGCGTGATGCGGCCGAACTCGCCGGTCCCGGTGACCTTTGCCAAGTCCACGCCGACTTCGCGGGCGAAACGACGAATCGCCGGTCCCGCGGCAATCGAATCGGAAGCTTCGTCTTGAGCCGCAGCGTCGGGCTGAGCGGCGGGGGCAGAAGCTGGTGCTGGTGCCGGGGCTTTGGCCGGGGCCGCTTGAGTTTGGGCTTGAGCCGGAGCTTGTGGTCCAGGCGCGGGTTGTGCTGGCGGAGCTGGAGTCGGAGCGGCGGCAGGGGCTGTCGTTTGAGCCACCGGTTCGGGCGGCGCTGCGGGGGCTGGAGCAGGCTTGAGTGGCTCTGCAGGTGCTGGGGCTGGAGCGGCTGGGGCTGGAGCCGGCGCACTGCTTTCAGCACCTTCAAAGATTGCGAACACTTGGCCTACCTTTAAAGTGTCACCTTCTTTAACCTGCAGTTTGACCAGTTTGCCAGCCGACGGACTGGGCACAGTCACAGTTGCTTTGTCGGTCTCAAGCTCCATCAGGCCCTGGTCTTTCGAAATCATATCACCTTCGCTGACAAAGATTTCAAGGACATCGGCGGATTCAATTCCGTCACCCAAGGACGGTAATTTAACTTCGGTAGGCATGGATTAGATTCGTTCTTCTCTTAGTAGTTAATTCTTCGCTTGTGCTTGAACGGCTCAAGCCATACGGGCCGAGCCGATAAATATTTCGTGTGCGTTAAAGATTAAGCATACAATGGGTTGATCTTGTCAGCATCGTAGTTCAAATCGCGGATAGCGGCCGTTAGCTCCTCGGTCCGCATGACACCTTGTGCAATCAATCGATAGATCGTTGCGATCACGACTGATTCGGCATCGACTTCGAAATGGCGTCTCAGTTCCACTCGAGTTTCGCTGCGTCCCATACCGTCGGTTCCGAGTACAAAGAAATCGCCAGGGATGTAGCGAATCAACTGTTCGGGAACCGCTCGCACATAATCGCTGGCCGCGATGAAAGGCCCTTCGACGCCGGTCAGCACTTCTTCGATATAACTGCGTTTGGGCGTTTGATCAGGGTGCAGCATGTTCCAGCGTTCGCACGATTGAGCGTCGCGGCGGAGTTGGTTGTAGCTAGTCACGCTCCAAACGTCCGATGCGATACCGTACTTCTCGGACAAGATCTGCTGTGCCTTAAGTACGCTGTTGAGGATCGCGCCGCTGCCAAACAGTTGCACGCGAGCACGAGCGTTATCGACATCTTGTGAACGGAAACGATAGATCCCTTTGACGATGCCATCTTCTACGCCTTCGGGCATACTAGGCATCTCGTAGTTCTCATTCTCGACCGTGATGTAATAGATCGCTGTTTCGCCTTCCTTGTACAGCTTCTGCAAGCCGTGCATCACGATGACCGTGGTCTCATAGGCAAACGCCGGGTCGTACGCTCGTACGTACGGGAAAGCGATCGCGTTAAGGATGCTATGGCCGTCTTGATGTTGCAAGCCTTCGCCGTTCAGCGTCGTTCGGCCAGCGGTACCGCCGATCAAGAAGCCCTTGGCTCGCATATCCATCGCAGCCCATATTAAGTCACCAATGCGTTGGAATCCGAACATCGAATAGTAGATGTAAAACGGAATCATATTCACGCCGTGGCAAGAATACGCGGTTCCGGCGGCATTGAAGCTGGCCATCGAACCCGCTTCGGTAATTCCTTCTTCCAAGATTTGGCCGTCGCGAGCTTCCTTGTAGTACGAAAGTTGGTCACTATCGACTGGTTCGTATAATTGGCCCGCGTGAGCATAGATCCCTACCTCGCGGAACATTGTCTCCATACCAAACGTACGCGACTCGTCAGGCACGATGGGCACAATATGCTTGCCAATTAGCTTGTCTTTGCACAGACGGCTGAGCAATCGCACGAAGCCCATGGTCGTACTCATCTCTTTGCCTTCAAAAGATCGTTTGTAGTCTTCCACTGTTGGCACATCGATCGTCGGATGCTTGGTCGGTCGGCTGGGCACCGAGCCACCTAGCGCTGCACGTCGCTCCATCGTATAGCGGACTTCGTTGCTGGTCTCTGGTGGCTTGTAGAATGGCGCGTGGCCGACTTCTTCATCGCTGATTGGAATGCCAAATCGCGAGCGGAACTCCAGCAGTTCCTTCTCGTTCATCTTCTTCTGATTATGAGCGATCATACGGCCTTCGCCCGCTTCGCCCAATCCGTAGCCCTTGATGGTCTTGGCGAGAATCACAGTGGGTCGATCAGTCGATTCGACGGCCGCTTTGTAAGCAGCAAAGACCTTCTCAGGATCGTGGCCGCCGCGCTTCATCTTCTCCAGTCGTTCATCGCTGTAGTTTTCGACCAGCTTGAGCAGCTCAGGATACTTGCCAAAGAAATGTTGGCGGATGTAAGCTCCACCCATACCCGTATATTTCTGATACTGGCCGTCGACGACTTCCGTCATGCGTTTGATCAACAGACCCGATTCATCTTTTTCGATCAACGCATCCCAATCGCTGCCCCAGACGACCTTGATCACGTTCCAGCCAGCGCCGCGGAAGATCGCTTCGAGTTCTTGAATGATCTTGCCGTTCCCGCGGACCGGTCCGTCCAGGCGCTGCAGATTGCAGTTGATTACAAAGATCAAATTGTTCAGCTTCTCACGTGAAGCCAGCGTGATCGCGCCTAACGTTTCTGGTTCGTCGCATTCGCCGTCACCCAAGAACGCCCACACCTTTTGTCCCGTGGTGTCTTTGATCCCGCGATCGTTGAGGTACTCGTTGAATCGAGCTTGATAGATCGCCATGATAGGTGCAAGTCCCATCGACACGGTGGGATATTCCCAGAAGTGCGGCATCAGCCAAGGATGCGGATAGCTGCTCAGCCCGCCACCGTCGGCTAGCTCGCGACGGAAGTTCTCTAGATTCTGTTCGTTGATGCGGCCTTCCAAGAAAGCACGCGCGTACATTCCTGGCGAGGCGTGGCCTTGGAAGTAGATGGAATCCCCGGAGTATCCGCTTTCGCCACGACCTTTGAAGAAGTGGTTAAAGCCCACTTCGTACAGCGTCGCGCTACTGGCGAAAGTGCTGATATGCCCGCCGACATCACCGCCACGCTTATTGCCACGCACAACCATCGCCATGGCGTTCCAGCGGATGATGCTCTTGATGCGACGCTCGATTTCGCGATTGCCGGGATACGCAGGTTGCTTGTTGGGCGGGATCGTGTTGATATAAGCCGTATTGGTTTCGATCGGCAAGTCCACGCCTTCACGACGAGCGCGGTCTTGCAGCGCGTTGATCAGTTGGATCGCTCGTTTGGGCCCCTTGCTCTTCAGTACATAATCCAAGGAGCCTAGCCATTCGGCGGTTTCTGCAGGATCGGTATCGACAGGCGTATCGAGCTGTCCAGCAGCGGCTAAGACTTCTGGAGCGACTTCGCCAAGCGTTTTTGCATCAGCCATGCGTTCTTGATACTTTCATTGATGGATCGTTAATTCTTTGTTGCACCGTATATCAATCCGTTGAGCCGCAGGGAAGGGCGTCTTGTAATATTTACCCTTTCTCCCCCAGTGCCCCTCGATTTTGGCCAAAAACGGCTAATTGGGCAAGCCGCACTGGAGTATGCTGACGAACTTCACGGTTAGCATTTTGCATCTTTACTCAGCATGTACGAGGAAATCTACGAGGAAATCTATGTCAAATGGTAGCGTTTTTCCCTTAGAAGTTAGTGTTCATGAGGTCCGGCAGTTGATGGAATCCGACGATTCGGACCTGTTTTTGCTGGATTGCCGCGAGCCAGACGAGTTCGAGGCAGCCGCCATTGCCGGCGCGGTTTTGATTCCCATGAGTGCATGGGACACATTTGATCAGCGAAAAAAAGAACTGGACGGGAAACGCGTAGTGGTCCATTGCCACCACGGAATGCGGTCGCTGCGGGTCGCCAACTGGTTGCGAGCCAACGGATTTCCGGACGCGCAAAGCATGGCTGGCGGCATCGACGCTTGGAGCCTGGAAGTCGATCCCAGCGTGGCGAGGTACTGAGTTTGCGCCGTTGGCGCGCCTAAGTCATCGCTAACGCTACATGACGAAGTTGCGCCATCGACTGACAAAGACACCAGCGCGGACCGCCGCTGTCATCTGTGGAGTTCGCATTTAGCTCGCTGGCAAAGCGTCCGCCTATGACAAATTTCGTCTGGTGCTGCTTGGCCACGTCGGCCAGCTTGATCATTTCCGACAATTGGCTGTTGCTGCGCAGTGGTTCAGCGATACTGAGCCAAACAAGATTTGGCGACTCGTCGACGACCGCGTCAGCCAAAACATCCAGCGGCGTATTTGGGCCAAGATTGATGTCGTTAAATCCAGCTTCATACAGCACCAGCGATGCTAGCAAGGTTGGCATCAAGTACATATCTCCGCTGATCGCTCCCCCGATTGCTTTAGGCGCGCCTTCGTCCGGTTCGGGAATTGAAAGTCTTAATTGATTGAGTGCTCGGCAGCAGAGAATGGTTGCGCGGTGTTCGATGAAGATCGCACGCTTGTCATGAGGCCAACGGGCACCGATCTTGTACATCGCCGACGCGATCGGGCCGTCGCAAATATCTGCAACGTTCATTCCAGAAGCATACAGCCACTGCATCAAGCTAATCACCGCCGAGGCATGGCCTTCCTCCAAGACTTGCAACATTCGAGAACCAGCCGTTTCGGCGTCGATCGCTTGGGGGGGGACTTCGAGTCCCAGCAACTCTGGCTTTAGAACCTGGGCCTGATGATCGCGAATATAGCGCACGGCGGCCGACACCGGTATGCGACGATGCCCGCCGCGCGTGCGATGAATTTCAAGCTCGCCAGCATCCGCCAACCGGCGAACCGAAGAATCGCTCACTCCGAGCGCTTTGGCAAATTCAGACGTTGATAAGGTCCGAACCATACACGCCTTTCTTGACAGTTTTGGAAGTTTCAAAAACTTCTTCAAAGCTAGCCTACTTATTGAACGCGTCAATCGGCATTTCCGCAAAGCTGCTAGGCGCGAGCAGCAGAATTAACGGATTGGCTTGGGATTTTGCGGCATTACGTGTGTGACGGCAAGCTCCAGCGAGAGAGAACTTGGCGGAAAAATAGCGTTGCAGGTGGCCCACCAAGCGGCGGGAAGGCACTTCAGAGCATTGAAACTTTCAAAACCTCCATGTGAAATCGCGATAGAAATCTATAAGGGGGGTTTTTCTCCCTTGACAGCACTGTACAGTGAGGTCAGTGGCAGTTTTGGTAGTTTTTACGCAGCGTTTGCGTCGAACGCTGCCACAGCCCATCGGGGCCGTTAGATATCTCCGAAGGGGGTGTCCCTCTCTCTAGAAGTTGGAGCTTTGCCAATGTTAGAGTCTATGTCGTTATTGGCGGTAGGCATGCCCGATCTGTCGGTGCTGCAGTACTCCGTCGTGGACAACATCTTTTCAATGACGGTCGCCACCATGGGTGCGGCCGCAATTTTTCTGTTTTTGTCGCGGTCGAGCGTGGATGAAGCGTATCGGCCAGCGCTTATGGTAAGCGGATTGGTGGTTACTATCGCGTGTTACCACTATTTTATGATCCGCCACTCGTGGCAGGATGCGTATGCGCTCAGTGAAGGTGGCTACAAGGGCACCGGGGCGGCGTTCAACGATTTTTATCGCTACGCTGACTGGATCCTGACAGTGCCGCTGCTGATGGTGGAACTGGTCGCAGTACTGCGTTTGGAAGCTGGCAAGGCGCGTTCGCTTTTGACTCGCTTGGTGATCGCCGCGGCGCTGATGATCGCGTTGGGTTATCCCGGTGAAGTCATCTCCAATCCAGAAGGCTGGACCGCGCGCGTGATTTGGGGCGCACTGTCGTCAGTGCCCTTCTTCTACATTCTGTTCATCTTGTGGACGGAATTGACCAAGTCGCTCGAAACGCAGCCCGCCGCGGCTCGCAAGCTGATTGAGATCGCACGTCTGGTGCTGCTGATCACATGGGCGGTCTATCCGATCGCTTACGCGCTCGGCGGCACCGTCACCGCTCTGGAAGCGAAAGCCGGCGGAGCAGTTGATGCCAGCGGTATTGTCTGGCTGCAAGTCGGCTATGCGATTGCAGACATGACTGCCAAAGCGGGCTTTGGTCTGCTGATTTACTTCATCGCTCGAGCCAAGAGCAAGGGGGTCGAGAACAGCGCCGTAGGCGTTTCGACCACTTCGCCTGCGATCGCGTGATGAGTCTGTGTGATGTATGCCCATCATCGCACCTCTCCCGGCTCGGCGGGAGAGGTCGACGCCTAAGCGGCCGGAGATGAATTTGGGAAACAGCACACACAGTCGCAATGCAATCAGCAGCCGGTCAGCGGCTTCATTTACTGAGCCCTTAGTTGTACCTCTTGAAAATTTGATCATGCATTCCCCAGTTTACATAGGAATCTGCTTGGCCTCCCTAGGCAGCATCTTGCTCTTCGGGACCCCCGAATGGTCAAGCATGGTGCTCGGCGCGGCGTTAGCGATTGCGATTCTGGGAGTGCCTCATGGCGGACTGGACCATTGGACCGGCCGTCGCCTGTTGGGAAATCGCTTCCCTCGCCGTTGGTGGGCCGTGTTCTTCCCTGTTTATCTTTTGGCTGGATTCTTATTTGCCTTGGGCTGGTTCATTGCGCCTTCGGTAACGGTGGTATCTTTCTTTCTGATTTCAGCTTGGCACTTCGGTCGTGAAGAACAGATTTGGAACCCTAGCAGCAATTCCGAATCTCGTCTTCAGCAAGCTTTGCAGCACATCCACGCAGTGGCCTTAGGCGGGTTAGTGATTTGGATTCCGGCTTGCGTACACTCCGCTGAGATGCAGTCGCTGCTCAAGCTAATCATCCCATCGACTCATGCGATGGATCATGCAGGTAATATCGTTTTTGTAACGCAGGCGCTCGCGTTGTGCTTCTTGCCTATGGCGTCAGTGCTCGTTGGCTCACGAATACTTGTTTCACCAGTGGATGTCAGGAGTTGGGTACCAGTAGCAACCGCTATGGTTGCATTGAGCCTTCCAATACTGATGTCGTTTCCTATCTACTTTTGCGCATGGCACTCGTGGCAGGGACTGCAGCGGTTACGTCGCGAAGAGTCGCTGTCGGCCGTTCAATTCATTCGTTGTGTGGCACCTTTGTCAATTGTGGCGATCCTAGGTGTGGTCGCAACAGGTTGGTGGTTGCACGGATTGTCCACTCAATCATGGACCAGTGGACAAGCTTCCGCATCGCTGCAAACCTTGTTTATCGGTCTTTCCGCAATCGCAGTTCCGCATCTTCTCCTGCATGGATTCGGAACCCGTCGTGACATCGGGCACCACGATGCGAGTTGGGGCCCACAAGATGGACGCTTCGAGATTCGCAATGCAAATATCCTGATGGTCGATAACGGTACGTTCAAGTCCACTTCCGCACATGAGGTATGCGTATGAAAGGCACTCCCCATACACTCGATTACATCCTTGTCGGCGGTGGCTTGCAGAGCGGGCTGATGGCGATGGCGATTCGACACCATCAGCCTCAGGCAAGCATTGCCATCATCGAACGAGATTCACAACTTGCTGGCAATCACACGTGGTCGCTCCACGCAACGGATGTGCCCCAGTCTTGCGCCCCTTGGGTCATGCCTCTAGTGGAATCGCGATGGCCAAGTTATGAGATTCTGGTGGGTGGTCGGCAACGCACCGTCAATCTTGAATACCTTTCCATTTCATCAACACACTTCGCATCGATCGTCAAACAAACACTTGCGGGCAGTGGGTGCGAAATTTTAACCGATGCACTCGCGATGGAACTGACCAATGAACATGTAACTTTGGCGGATGGACATAAATTGGCAGCAAAGGTCGTGATCGACAATCGCGGGCCAATCCGAATGGACCTTCAAAGCTACTCAGGCGGCTTTCAGAAGTTTTGGGGCTTCGAGGTTGAACTAGAACGAGATTGGCCATTCGCAAATCCGATCGTGATGGATGATCGCATCGATCAGAGCGACGGGTTTCGATTCATATACACTTTGCCGTTTACTTCGCAGCGTGTGCTGGTAGAAGATACGCGGTTCTCGAATTCGCCAGCGATCAACCGGGAGGAGTGCTTAGACAATGTGCGAGCCTACCTCGCTAAACTTGGGTGCAAGCATTGGCAAATTGTCCGCGAAGAAAACGGCGTGTTGCCGATGCCGACCGCGGGTTCCTTTCCTGGCGATGGGCTTCCTAAGCTTGCAGGCGGCTATCGCGGCGGTTGGTTCCATGCGGCAACCGGATATTCATTCCCAATGGCAATCGCAGTCGCCGACATCGTGGCGCGAACGAAGCCGATGGAATTGGCGGAAGCTTTGCAGCGCTTGAGCATCGAGCATGCGGGTCGTGCTGTGTTTGCAAGGTTTCTTAATCGCTTGCTGTTCGATTTGGTTAAGCCGCAGACACGCTACCAGATCTTCCGCCGATTTTACCGAGTCTTGAACGAGCCACGCATAGCGAGGTTCTATGGTCACCGCTTCACTCGCTTCGATGCATTTCGCATCGTCGTTGGCATCCCGCCAAGCGGGCTTCGACCGCTGAACTTCCTGCGCTCAATGGTAGGTTCTTATTCTCAACAACAAGCTGCGTATCGCGCTGCATCTGTCATCATCAACGGGGTGTCAACATGAGTCCGTTTGTTAACCATTTGCTTGGTCAATCGCTGCATGCACCTGCAGAGAACTTTAAGCGCCGACAAGGAAAACGAATACGCGGATCGATGGTGCAAATCTGCTTTGAAATGGCAGGCGGATCGGGAGATGTTTCCCAAGAGATCGCCGAATCGATCGAGTGCCTCCACGCCGGTTCGTTGGTGATCGATGACGTCCAAGACGAATCGCTGTGCCGACGCGGCGAACCAACGTTGCATCAAGTGATTGGTGTGCCGCTGGCGATTAACGCCGGCAACTGGATGTACTTTCGCGCCCTCGAATTGCTCACAACGTCGTCACTGCCGCAGCATCAACGTGCAAAGTTAGTCGAAGCGATGGTGACCGCGGGCCGTCGTTGTCACGAAGGCCAAGCACTCGACTTGCATGCCCGCGTCGATCAACTGGCCGCTGTGCACTGGCACGATACCGCGCAAGCGATCAGCACGCTCAAGACCGGTGTGCTGGTCGAGTTGGCGGTCACCATGGGATGCATCGCCGCGAATGCCTCCACTGTTTTGCATTCGGCGATGGCTGGCTTCGGTTGCCAGATCGGAGTCGCACTTCAGATGCGAAACGATTTGGATGAGCTGAACAGCATCGCAAATGGCAAGAGCGACAACGGTTGCGTGCGTGACGACGACTTGCGTCATGCGCGAGTCACTTGGCCGTGGACGTGGGCGTTTGAGTTAGCGGGTGATTCGCGTTGCCGCTTGCTCACTCGTCGATTGGATACTTCAAACCTTGATCGCCAACTGGTCGCCTGTGAACTGCTTTCGATCGCACAAGTCCATGGAGACCAAGTGATTGCGGATCTCATTCGCGATCAAGTCCGATTGCTCGGTGAACACATCATCGACGGCCACTTCCTCCAGCGGATGCGAGAGTGTTTGCAACCGATCGAGCAGCCACGCAAGCGCGCTGGTGGCCAGGCTATTGCCGCCAAGCATTGAGCCGAATCGCCTAAAGGCTAGACACCAGCGCCGCCAAACACCAACCAGAAAGCCAAACATGCAAACCACCATCGAATCCAATCTCGACACCATCCAGCGTTCAACCCGTCACGCCCCATGCGGCAAAGCGGCCGTGATCGGCAGCGGTTTCGGCGGGCTCGCCGCTGCCATCCGATTGCAAGCGATGGGCTTCGAAACGGTCTGCTACGAAGGACGTGATCGCGCCGGCGGACGAGCGTACGTCTACCACGATGCGGGCTACACGTTTGACGCCGGGCCAACCGTCATCACCGCGCCGCATTGCCTTGAAGAACTGTTTGAACTCGCCGGCGAATCGATGTCGGATCATGTCGATTTGATCCCCGTCGATCCGATGTACCGACTTCAATGGACCGACGGCAGCAGCTTTGACTACAGCAGCGATGAGACGAAGCTGCTTGAGCAAATTCGCAAGCTGTCGCCGGGAGATCTGGAGGGTTACCACCGTTTCGCGAACTACACGCGAAAGGTTTTTGAGAAGGGTTACGTGGAACTGGGGGCAACACCGTTTCTCAACTTCCGTGACATGATTCGCTGCGCGCCCGATCTGATGAAGCTTCGCGCCGATCGCAGCGTCTACTCCGCCGTTTCGCGATTTGTCAAAGACGAACGTTTGCGGCAAGCGTTCAGCTTTCATCCGCTGCTGGTTGGCGGTAACCCGATGGAGACCAGTTCGATTTACACGCTGATCCACTGGATCGAGCGACAATGGGGCGTGTTCTTTCCGCGAGGTGGCACCGGCGCACTGGTCCAGTCGCTTGTGTCGCTGTTCGAGCGTCTCGGCGGCGAACTGAGGTTGAGTACTCCGGTCGATCAAATTGTTGTGAAAAGTGCCAGCGGAGGTGCGGTCACGCATGAGGTGCATGACCAACACGGCCATCGGGAATCGTTCGACTTGGTCGTATCCAACGCCGACATCCATCACACCTACGCAAGCCTTTATCGTCAACACGATGGCGGCAAGGTCATGCGGCGCAAGCTGGAAAGGATGGATTGGTCGATGTCATTGTTCGTGATGTACTTCGGCACATCGCGGCGCTATGAGAACTTGGCGCATCACACGATCCTGTTTGGCCAAAGGTATCAGGGGCTGTTGCGAGACATCTTTCACGGTGACTCGTTGCCCGAAGATTTCAGCTTGTACCTACACGCACCAACGGTGTCCGATCCGTCGCTGGCACCTCCCGGTGGCGAAGCGTTTTATGTGCTGAGCCCCGTGCCGCACTTGGGACGTGCAAAGGTCGATTGGGATGTGGTGGCACAGCGCTATGGCGATGCGATTTTGGAGTCGCTTGAGAAGCATTTGCCAGGCTTGCGGCAATCGATCGTGACGCGACGCCACTTCACGCCGCTGGACTTTCAAAGCGAGTTGAACGCCTATCGCGGTTCCGCGTTTTCGGTTGCACCGAAGTTGACTCAGAGTGCTTACTTCCGACCTCACAACAAGTCCGAACGAATCCCGGGCTTGTACATCGTTGGCGGAGGCACTCATCCCGGCGCCGGCGTACCGGGTGTCGTGAACACGGCGAAAGCGACCGCGGGGATCATCGCCAAAGATTACGCAGGTGTCATCGGAGCCCACGCATCATGAACACCCCCGCCAAGCATTGCGAAGTCGCGACCGACGCAGGAACAAGTGCTTGCGCCCGAGCCGTGATCAAGCGTCACAGCCGATCGTTCTCAATCGCTTCGCGGTTGTTGCCCTCGCGCGCTCGAGCCAATGTCTACGCATTCTATGCTTGGTGCCGGACGGTTGACGATGCGGTCGATGAAGCGACGAGCCGCGGAGATGCCCAGCGGGTACTGAAAGTTCTCGAGGACGATCTGGACCGAATGCGACGAGGTGAGCCAGAGATTCATGCGGCGTCGGCTTGGATCGAGCCGTTGGTCGCGGAGCGTCTAATCGAGGTAATGCATGCCAAAGAGTTGATTGCCGGCATGCGGATGGACTTGCATTCATTTCGCGTCAACAACGACCGAGACTTGCAGCGCTATTGTTATCACGCCGCAGGAACCGTCGGCCTGATGATGACGCGGTTGATGGGCGTTCAAAACCCAGTCGCGGATCGACACGCGATCGCACTTGGCGTGGCGATGCAGATGACCAATATCGCTCGCGATGTTCTCGAGGATGCCGGTCGAGGACGCAGTTACCTGCCGGGCATTGCCGATCCCCTTGCGACTGACCCGAAGGCCGTGAAAGCTGCCGTCGCCGATGTATTGGCCAAAGCCGAGCGGCAATACGAGATTGCGTCGGCGGGGCTGAAGTATTTGCCAAGGGATTGTCGTTTGGCCATTTGCGTGGCTCTTTCGTTGTACCGCGAAATTGGTCGTCAGATTGCTCGCGATAATTATCAAGTGCTCGACGGACGCACGGTCGTCCCTAGATCACGACTGATAGGCGTGTTGATGATCGCCATGTTGACCACCTTGGGGGCAACTCTAACAAATTGCGTCTCTTTTGTTCTGTTTTCGATTTCAAATTCACTCAAGGATTTCCAAATGAACACCCCCTTTTCAACTCAAAAAAATGAGCAGTCGGTCGAACAAGTCAGTACCGTTGCCCAGGCCTGGCATGCCGTTTATCTGGGCCTTTCCCTAACATCGATCATGGCTGCAGCGCTCTTTGTGATCGTTTTCATCAATCCAAAAGATGCCTCTTATTCCTATCTACCACTGCTTTACGCTGCAGGATCGCTTGCCTTCGGATTGCTTTTTAATCGTTTAGCAGTTCGCGCGGAGTCGATGTTCACTCAACTGCGCTGATGCCATGCGATAAATGCGCGTTAGCGTATGCCCCTGGGCTAGATCGCAGGAGGGATCAATCGTAAGCTATTGGGGGTGAATAATCTGTCTAACGCCGCGAGTTCTTTGACGGCATGTTCAGTAACTACGGAAGCTTCTTGCATAAAGAACCAATGGCAACACGAATGTCCCCTTTGTTTGCCGAGCTTTGGATAAGGACGCTGCGGAAAGCAGATCTTCAGGCTTTGATAACAGAACTTCAGCTAGGTGAAGCGACCGCGGTACAGAATGCGGTCGAATTTACTTGCCTCGAGAGCTTTGGCATGTGGCATAACCGAGCACGCGCGAAGATCTGTCGTTACTTCAAGAACCACCCGCCAACGCAACCAGATCAAACGCGATTAGTCGCCGCCATTAACCTTCGATTGCTAGAAGGTCGCTTTACAGAACAGTTTAAGGACCAACTCGCGATGGCGATCCGATTCGACTCCCAAAGTGTTGCCTCGACAGCCCGCAGACCCTTACTGTCGGAAAGGGACTTCGTGAGACGCTACGCACGGTGGGTCTTTGATCGGGTATGATCTCTGAAAAGGCATTCGGCAGTTTGCTAAAGCAGTAGAGAGTACTATGAAGGATTGGTGGCAAAAAAAACGAGATCCGCTGAAAGCGTTCTTTGCAGAGGTGTGTTTGCAGGGTTGGGGGTTGGGTTTGGCCCTGCCTGTTATTTTGTGTGGAATAGGGTTCCGTTTTCTGGCTACTGCCCATGCGTACGTTCCGGATACTGGAAAGCGATACTTCCAACCGCGGCCATTTTGGATGGAGTATTATGGCTGGGAAGCGAGATTTTTGGGGCTAACTTTGCTCTTTGTAGGCTTGACGGTCCACGCAGTCTATTTTTGGGGGCTTCATCCTCGATTAGTGGATTGGAGCGGACTGCTGATCATTCCGTTCGGAATACTTTCCGCTTGCTTCTTGATCGCATTTTTGTACAGCCACTTCAACTGGTGACATGATTCTGTTTCACTTTGACTCGCTAGCGATCAAGCGTGCTGAATTGCAGGCGCGTACGACTCCCGTTGCTGGCTAGAAAACTATAGATTTGGATATCGAACGCTTATGAAGCTTGATGTGGCGGAGCTGATCGACAGTGGTCGTATAACGACCTACCAATCGCTTTTGATTGCAGGCACGGCACTTGCGATTATCTTCGATGGGTTTGACAATCAACTGCTTGGGACAGCAGTTCCTGCACTCATGGAGGATTGGGAGCTGCCGCGAAGCGCATTTTCAACACCGCTGGCCATGAGCCCTTTTGGCATGTTGCTGGGAGGTGCTTTCGGAGGATGGCTTGGCGACCGTTATGGTAGGCGTACCTCGCTCTTGTTCAGCATCCTGGCCTTTGCGATACCAACGGCTGCGATCTATTTTGCAAGTGGCGTTGGCTCCTTAAGTCTGTTTCGCTTTTTGGCAGGTGTCGGGCTGGGGGGGGCGATGCCAAATGCGACTGCTCTCGCTTCAGAGTATGTTCCGAGATCCCGGCGTCCTTTTGCAGTAACGCTGATTATTGTTTGTATTCCAGTAGGGGCGATGCTGGCCGCATTTCTGTCCGCTCAGATTATTCCGTTGTTTGGCTGGCGAGTATTCTTTCTTGGCGGCGGCTTAGTTCCAATCGTTTGTGGCGTAATCATGTTTTTCGTCATGCCCGAATCGCCAAGCTTCCTGGCGCGACGCCCAGCTCGCTGGCCGGAGCTGGCAGGTATCCTGCAACGCCTTGGCCATCCCGTCGCAACGGATGCCCAGTTCGTTGATACCTCGAACAGGAGCTTTGCCAAGCCACAAGATTCGATCGCTCGTTTGTTTACATCGGAGTTCCGACGCGACACCGTGGCACTCTGTGTTTCGTTTTTCTTTTGCTTGTTAGTAGTCTATCTTGCCCTGCAGCTTCTGGTCACTGCGCTCAAGGATAGTGGGTTCAGCACACCCCAGGCAAGCAACGTCCTGGGTTGGTGGAATATCGGAGGCATCGGCGGCGCGATCCTTGGCGCGATGGTTATCCAGCGTCTAGGGTCTAGGGTCACAACGCTTGGACTTAGCGGACTGGCCGTCGCGGTTGCTTTCGTTGTTGCCAGCTTGCCAATCGGCCCTGACAGCCGATTCACTCTGATCTTGATTTGCGTGGCCTTGGGCGGTGCAGTCAATGCCGTACAAGTCGCTCTGTATGCACTGGCCGCTCACGCTTATCCAACAGAAATCCGTGGTCGAGGAATTGGCACCGTGCTAACTGTAGGTCGATTGGGCAATGTATTGGCTTCTTATGTTGGGATTGCCGTGTTAGATTTTGGTGGAACGACCGCGTACTTTACTACCTTAGGTCTTGGTATGGCAGTCGTGTTTGTATCGCTGTCAGTTGTGCGAAACCATATCCAACGCAGTTGAGCACAGCCGCCATAATTGGATGTGTATTACTTCGCGTTCGTAATCTGTCGGAACGTTAAATTGATACGTTCTCCGACCGGCAGTTTCGTTTTTGGGACTTCGTGCTGCCAGAATTGCTGCATCGTACCAGCCATAATGATCAGCGTGCCATGGCCAGCGAGATAGGTCTGCGTTTCGCGCGTTACATTGTGTCGGATACGAAACTTTCGCGTGGCCCCAAGGGAAAGTGATCCGATGATGTGACCCATTTCTGGTTCGTCGTCTGCATGCCAGCCCATGCTATCGGAACCTGAACGATAGCGGTTCAGGAGGCAGTAATTGTAAACGCCTTGGACCGCTTCGATTCGGCGCTTGATATCAACTAACGTGTCGGTCCAGGGCAACGCAATGTTATTGACCCCAGAGTACCGATACGAGATGCCTGCGTCGCCATACGACGCAATGAGCCGCGGTTGCATATGGCCGAAGATGCCTGGCTTTTGCTCCCATTCGCATTCATCGCGCAGGGTTACGAAATACTGATCCGCGATGTCTGCAGCCAGAAAATCTGGTTGGTAGATCAGGGTACCTCCGTCTTGTAGTTTAATTGTATTCATGCGATGCAGAGAGAATGGCTCACAGGATTCAAGCAGATTCTTAGTTAGAACATGGGGAAATGCAAGTACAACGACTAACCCAATAACTCATCGCGAAGGAGTTGATCATAAAAAATCATACTTGCTGCGAATCCTTTCGACATGTGTCATAACCTGAACCTTCACGAAGTTAGCTAACCCGAACTATTATGATTTAGATTATTTGCTCTCCTTGTCAACCGAGTTGCTGGCATTTGGATTTTCGCTAAGCAAAACCAACTGCCAGCAACTCGTGCGCGGACTCTCTGGGTCCTGCTTTTGACCTACTGGCCCGCGTTCACACAACTAATGGCGCTGCGTTTGGAAAGCGAAGCTGGGCCTTGTGCCCAGTCTTCGCAATAGGATTGGTGCGCTAAGAGCAAACGCCTCACACTTCCCGCCCCTTTTCCGGTTGGCCGCTGAGCGGCCAACCGGAAAAGGGGCGGGGGTTGGCACGTGGCTTAGCACACCAATCCTGTTGCGACGCGTTGGGGCAAGCCCAACGGTCGCTCAGAGCTCGCGATCTCCGAACGTTGTGCCTTGGTCTTCTGTCTTTGCAATGCTCCCGGCTTGTCCTGGAGATTGTTACGTTTCTCGCTACATCCCTACGAACAAACGACCCCTCTACCACTAATGCTCCTGGCTTGCCCAGGAGATCGTTCCGTTTCTTGCTAGAGGGCGCTGCGGCAAAGCAAGAAGCCGAACGATCCACCGGACGAGCCGGTGGGATTCCCGCTATGGCGGGCTCTTTGCTGTAGCGAGAAACCCAACCAACCACTGGACAAGCCAGTGGGATTCGGTTCGCGCTGTGGTGCAAACATCGAAGCGAAGCGGGGTCTTGTGCCCGGACTTCGCAATGAGATTGTTGCGCTAAGAGAGACCGAATTTCTTAGGGCAGCAGAATCAGGGCAGTAGAATAGATTCCTTGACCATTCTCCTGCCCCCATTCTCTTGCACTGACCTCGCCATGGGATTGGTGCGCTAAAGCATGACGTGCGCGCATGTCCGATTGGGGCTTACCCCCATCGGACACCGCTTTGGAGCTCTAGCAGGAGAAGGCGGGGACGCGGACGAACTTAGCACACCAATCCTATTGCGACACGTTGGGGCAAGCCCAACGGTCGCCCAGAGCTCGCGATCTCCGAACGTTGTGCCTTGGTCTTCTGTCTTTCTAATGCTCCCGGCTTGTCCGGGAGATTGTTACGTTTCTCGCTACATCCCTACGAACAAACGACCCCTCTACCACTAATGCTCCTGGCTTGCCCAGGAGATCGTTCCGTTTCTTGCTAAAGTCGTTACTGCAAAGCAAGAAGCCGAACGATCCACTGGACGAGCCGGTGGGATTCCCGTTATGGCGGACTCATTGCTGTAGCGAGAAACCCAACCAACCACTGGACAAGCCAGTGGGATTCGGTTCGCGCTGTGGTGCATGCATCGACGCGAAGCGGGGTCTTGTGCCCGTTTCGCGAGAAGATTGTTGCGCTAAGAGCGACCGGATTTCTTATGGCAGGAGAATCAGGGCAGTAGAATAGATTCCTTGACCATTCTCCTGCCCCCATTCTCTTGCCCAGTCTTCACAATAGGATTGGAACGCTAGAGCATGACATGCGCGCAAGTCCGTTTGGGGCTTGCCCCGTCGGACACCGCTTTGGAGCTCTAGCAGGAGAAGGCGGGGACGCGGACGAATTTAGCACACCAATCCTATTGCGACGCGTTGGGGCAAGCCCAACGGTCGCTCAGAGCTCGCGATCTCCGAACGTTGTGCCTTGGTCTTCTGTCTTTCCAATGCTCCTGGCTTGCCCAGGAGATCGTTCCGTTTCTTGCTAAAGTCGTTACTGCAAAGCAAGAAGCCGGTAAGCGTCCACCACAACCAGTTGTTGGGGTTAGTTGGATTGGCCCTGGGTTTGCTGGCGTTTGAGTTTGGCGGAGATGATTCTGCGGGCTCGTGTTATCTGCTTGCGGTCTGATTTATAGCGGCTTTCCTCTTCCCGGTACTCGCGAATCGCTTCGGGATGCTCCTGCTTCCATACGTCCGGCAAAAGTTTCTCGTATTGAGTCTCGCCTGCTAGTACGCGATCCAAAATGTCCTTCAAGTACTGCCAGACATCCAAGTGGTGACGTTTGGCACTGCTCACAATGCTCATCAACCTAGCCACCCGCTCGCCAGATTCCACGTTGCCAACAAACAACCAGTTCTTCCGTCCCAATGCCACCTGACGCATCAACTGCTCTACGCGATTGTTGTCGATCGGAATCTGGCCATGCGCCGTGTAGATCGTCAGAGCATCCCAGTGGTTACGGATATATCCCAACGCTCCTGCCATGTCCGACTTGGGAAACAATTGCCCTTCATCCAAACTATCAATGTACTTCTTCATCGCCTCCAACAACGGTACCGCATAACGCTGACGATGCTCCACTCGTGATTCCGCATTCATCCCCTGCTCGCGCACGTTCACATCGTAAAGCCCCTGCAGCATATCCAACAGCTTTTGCCGATACGGATTCTCCTTGGACACCTCGTAAACCTTACGACGCGCATGCGCCCAACAAGCCGCGAACTGCAAGCGATCGCGGTTATCAAGCACCACGGCTTCATTTCCTGAGAAACAATCACCTTGAATAATACAGCGACTCTCTCGAAAGAATTCATCCGGGCCATCCCGGTGACGCGATATCCGAAAGTCAAAGATGTTATAGGGCGCTTGATCTAGACCCCGATAAGCCCACATCTTCCCTATCAAGCTATCTTCACCCTTGCCTTTCGCTTCACGCATCTTCTCGATCAACCGCTGCGTCTTCAGGTCACCGGGTTTAACCTTCGGCTCCTCCTCTGGCATCAGCATTCGACAACTGCTTTCATCCAGTCCGACTGCGGAGTCCTTCTGCACACGCCTGGCCATGAACATGAAGAACCCAAGCAACGCAAAGTCCACTTGCACCATCAGATTCTGCAATGTCGAACGACTGGGCGTCCAACCACTGCTGGCAAAGACATCCGTCTGACGATACAGCGGAAGATGCAAGTCAAGCTTCTGAGCGACCACCACCGCACCGATACTCGAATCGTATTTGTTACCCTCAACCAATCCGGTTGGTCGCTCGGCAGAAACGATTCCATGCTCTTTGCAACATGGGCAGCCATACTTGGGGTTCTCGATCACTCGCTTATAAAGCTTGGCTGGTTCATAAACCAAGGTTTCGGTCCTATCGACACCGATCATCGCCATGGGACCATGCTCTGGACAGATGCGATCTTGCTCTGGAACATCGCGAAGTTCCTTCACTTCAGGAAGGTGCGACGGGAGCGATTCATTGCGTTTCTTCTTGGCTTTGGGCGTGCTTTTGGATTGAGCGTCATCCAGAACCTTTTGTGCTTCGGCCTCCGCTTCTTGCCGAGCTTGCTCAAGTTCTTCTTGCGAATCGAAGGGGAGCCAAGGAGTCGCACCGGGCGAAATATGCTTCTCTTTTTTCTTGTGCATGTTGGCAAGCATCGCTGCCAACTTGCGGTACTCTGTCTCGAACCATTGGAGCTTGGCCTTGAGTTGCTCGTTCTCTTTCTGCAGCAATTCGATTGCCGAGAGAGGCTTGTCAGATGGATGATTATTCGAGGTCGCGTCTTGCATACTTATTGAACGCATGAAGCCCTAAAGTGGTTCCGCAATATCTTCAAAAAAGAGTAACTTGATAAAGAGATTTTACAAGCCTGATGACGAGGTAGTATTGTTGCTAACATGAGCCTGCACCGAGAATCGTTTTCGACGCTTGATGTTGGAGACATCGATGCCACTGAGCAACATGGAAAGCTGAGCGTGATCAATGACTAGGCTCTTGGACTGGCTTGAAGTAAGTGGCACCTGGATGGTACCAGCTTCTAATCTTTTCATGAAGATGGCGAGCCCATCTCGATCCCACCAGAGTATCTTGACGCGATCACGACGACGATTGATGAACATGAAATAATCACCAAGTCGAATATCGCGTTGAAAGTTGGCTTGGACGATGGCGTGCAGGCCATCGTAGGAACGTCTCATGTCGACCGCTTGCATGTAGAGGTAGACCCGAGTGGTTGAGGCGACAGCGAGCATAGACGGACTCAATAAGTTGCGGATGGCTAATTGCGAACAATGAGTTGCTGGAAACCGGCGTCTAGATGATCGCCGGAGTCATGCTGTCGAGCGGCCCATGTCAACAAAGTCTCGACAGCGCTGGAGGAATCAGAGCGGCAAAGGATCTTGATGCCACGTGTTTCGATGGTGAAGTGAAGCGTATTGTTGCTTGAATCGGATTGCGTTTGGCTTGGTGACGTTGCGCTAAGAGTTGTTGGATTAGGATTAAGGGCTGTTGGACTGGAGTGAAGCTTCTTTCTCCAATAGTTGAAGACATGGAACGAAAGGTTTTCATTTCGACAGAACTGAGCGATGCTAAGACCCGACGACTGAAAACGTAGGAGTCGTTGAGCCCAGAGTTGGGACTTGGAAAGATCACGAGTCATGCTGTAGGTTCCTGGCATAGAGGTTTCGGCAACCCCATCGGTCGCCGTTATCAAACCCTACCCTCCAAATCAAGCCCCCGCCGACTAAAAACCCACTGGTTCTGATGTACGCTTACAAACAGGTTTCTGATGAAATTGGCTATTAGAGTCCGTCTGGGTAGAAAGTCGTTCGAAGTTCCGGCACTGAATTGTTTGTTCGTTCCGGCCTACAAGAATGGACATCGCTGGACGATCGCGTGCGAGAGGTCTGGACCAAGGCCCGCAAGAACATACGATTCAAGCAACTGAGTTTCGAAGATGCTCGGCTGCTTCGATCAGAAGCCAATGCCTTCGTGGCCTTCGATGTAGCGTTGATGTCGGATGATGCTCGTGTCCTTACAGCTTGCAGCTACCTGTTATGCAATGGACAGTTGGATGTCCAATTACCGCTGCCAGAGGTCTAGCATGATGAAAGACTATCAGCAATTTGAACTGAGTAACGAGTGCAACTTGCCTTTAGTGGCTGAGCAATTCGAAGATCCATGTCAGCATGAGAAATCCGCATTTAATGGACAATCATCAACACAAATTCTGGCCATTGAGCTGCGTTCTAGCTCGTTCTTGAGCCCTGCAAACCGCTACTCAAAATCAGTTTAGTAGCTGGTAATTCTGTAGAGAAAAACATTGAGAAACCGCAAAGCTGGGGGGAAGGACCATCCACAGCTCGCAGCCGTTTTACTCACTCGTTACTATCTCTTACTTGGTGAACATTGCTTCGGAGGGATCCACACAATTGACGATAAAACAACTACTATCAATATAACTATATATCTGATGCTAACGACTGCGATATGATTCTCATCGCGGAAAATGTTTGTGCTCGTAATATCTGCGGCCCCTTCACTATTTCCAATCCGAAATGGCGGAAAATACTCACCAGAAGAAATATCTGATTGTCGATCCCATGGCACGGTGTAAAAAGAGATCTCTACCCCTCCCGGCGAGAAAAGTAGCCTACTGTCTGGTGGATAATAAAACGCGATGAATACAACTTGCGTAGCCAACAATACAACAAAGTTTAGCAACGAGCAGCACAAATGATTGATCCTAAGGGCTATAGCAATCCATGAAATAGACGTTCTCCAAGTGCACCTAAGTATTGCAATCGCCATACTTAACACGCAAATCGCGAGAGATAAAGCATATCCCCCTGCAGGATGCGCAGGAAAATCGCTACCCAAGTAATTATGCCAATCGAAAATACTGTTGACATTATCTTTTCGGGTCTCCACTACTTTCTCCTACAAACGAGCAGCTAAAATCCTTACAACATTCCCAGTCAAGATCTATTTTGTATTCGCCTTGTCCTTCGCCCTTATGATAATCCTGTATCCAGCGGTTGCCAGTTTTCGGGTTTTCTTCCCACCCATCTCCTCCCGCTGGGAAATAACAGCAATTTGTCGGATACTTAGAAGGAGGAACGAGTTTATTTGAAAAATCCGGCGGTAGATCGGTTGAACAATAATACCGCAGAGTGACAGAAAGTGTAAAGCTGCCGCAGCCACTAGGGCTACCACCTTGTGCTGGGCTCTCTGTGAAAGGATAGTCGTAGCTCTGATCTTTTGCGAATTTTTGAACTTGCATTGCTTCAGTGCGTCGGGAGGTAAAGCCGCCGCATTCACCACCGTTGCATGGTGCATTCTTGCAAGTTGCCCTGATGAACTTAATCAAATACCCTTCGCAAGGTGCTGAAAATCTGACATAAAAGTCAATGTTTAAATTATCTTGACAATCGCGCTTATGCCGTTCACTGCCTCCATCTCTTGTTTGCACAATTATGCTAGTTCCCAAAGGATCAACATTTTCGAAACCGAAGTACGGGATTGCCAAGTTCCAGCCATCGGCGTAGCCACGGGAATCTCTTCCCAAAAACCTACCACTATGCCCACTCATCCATCTAGCTCGGAAGTAATGCAAACCGACGGTATGATCCCACTCGCGGGAAGTATAGGTGTACCTGTTGTTATAGGCGCTGGTGGCTATGACTGAGACGGATGCGTTGAGCACTGTTGGCTGACCGTAAGCGGTATAAGCGTAGCGCTCTACAACGCCGCCGCTGGAATTGGTCATAGCGTAGATCGAGTACTGTTGGTTGCGATGCTGCGCTAGTGCAACTTCTGAAGGCCAATCACTGTTGCTGATCAGCGATGAGGCTGTGCAAGTAAAGCAGGCTGCTGCGGACTCGTGTTGTGATGACTCGCTATTTGAGACTGACGCGTCAGATGACTTTGCCTGGAAAGAAAAAGAACCATTGAATGAAACAGTGGCGTTCAAATAAGGGGCATTCTGATCGCACAACGTATCCCAATCGCTAAGCGAGATTTCTCGATGCGATAAGTGTTTAACCGGAAGTGATGAGGATTGAGACTGCATGTCTGCCATTATAGAGAATGACAGTTGAGCGGTGGTGCGAGATGGGCGGGATAATTGGCAGAATATTGAGGTGGCAGCCTGAAGGGCCGTAGCAATTATTGCCGGTGTGCCGCAGGCCACCGGACTTTGAGGTTCCTTGAGACCGATAAGCCCGAAGGGCTGGCGCAAATCAATTGTCTTGGCCCTCCGGGCCTGAGGGATCAACTGCGCATGCAAACCGTGACCGGATCGGCCACGGCAGCAATTGTGACAAGCCGTTGGCTTGATGAGGCAGGTGCCTCGAGGTCAATTGGCAAGTGGACGCGTAGGCGGCTCGCCCTCCCCGGTCGCTCGTGGAACTCGCGGCCGACCCTCCCGCAAGCGAGAGGGTGAAGAAGAACGCGTACGCCTGGCGGCTGACGGTTAAACGAAGAAGGCGGAGTCGCTGGGCTACATACTACTCAGCGAACGGAGTCGCTGAGCTACTGGCTACTCAGCGAACGGAGTCGCTGAGCTACTCAGCGGGTGGAGTTGCTGAGGTGCCTTCGACATCTGGTTTAGCCGGATGCGTGGCGTCGTGCACTTTACGCAAGCGATCGATGGTCACGTGCGTGTAGATCTGAGTCGTATTCAAATTCGCATGACCCAGCAACGTCTGTAAACTTCTTAAGTCCGCGCCGTTCTCAAGCATCAACGTTGCCGTCGTGTGACGAATCACATGGCACGCGCCGCTCTTGTGAATCCCCGCCTGATCCAGATAGTCTCGCACCATCTTCGAAGCTTGACCGGGCAATAACGGCTTGCCCGTGTTGCTCAAGAAGATTCGATCTGTTGGCATTGCCGCTGGCCCCAATCGCTTGCGACCATGACCGGCCAGCAACCAAGGACGCACATCGGCCAAATACTTTTCAAGCCACTGCAAGGCTCGCACACCAATCGGTACCACGCGATCCTTACGCCCCTTGCCCAAGCGGATCATCAACAACCGACGACTGCGATCAATGTCATAAACCCCAAGCGACAGTAGCTCCTGGCGACGAATCGCACTAGAGTAAAAGATCTCCAGTAATGCTCGGTCACGGATGCCAAGCTCGTCTTTCACATCGGGCTGATTGATCAACAGTTCGACCTCGGGCTCCGTTAAGTAATTCATGGGCAAGCGAACTTCCGCTTTGGGCAGTTCCAAACTTACCGCTGGATTGAATGGCAAGTGACCCTTCAAACATAACCACTGCAGCCAGTGCGACAGGGTCGATAGATAGGACGCTTGCGTCGAACTGGCCAAGGGAGCCCCGCTGCGCAGATGGCCTACATGATAAAGGCTGCGTTGATAAGCGGCCACGTGCTCGGCAGTAACCTGTCCGATGTGATCGATGGCACGCGCCTGCAGCCAGTTAATGAAACGCCTTAAGCTTGACTTGCGGCGATCAATGGTCGACTCTGACCAGTTCAATACGCGAAGATCAAGATAGTACGCTTGCAGCAAAGATGGATACAACATGGTTGGAACCTAGAAATAAAAAGTCTGAAATGGGAAACCAGTAACCAATGCCTTAAGCCTGGCCATGGCAGATGCACCTATGGCGACAGGCAGGGGCTCTCGCAATCTGGCTTGAAAGCCAGGAGAGAGGCACTAAGATCAGATCCTAGAAGGCTTTAGATGATGGCTGCTGACCCCTGGAAGTTACCTGGAACTTCCCTGGAAGTCGGGTGTCTACGGGCAACTAGAGAAGTTCGTAGACGTACGTGGCCCCTTGTCGGCCGCGATGAGCTCGCACGTATTCTAACGATACCAAGCGGTCTAAATGCGTCGATACTTGGTAATCACTCCACTGGATCGATTCACGCAGCATGCGTCTTGTGAAACGCACTTCACAGTTGCGGACGCCGTCCCTTTTTGCGATCGATTCCACCAGTTGCTGCAACAACGTCAGACAGTTCTGTGTCTGCGGCGTCAGCTCGTCCATGCTCAGCTTCAAAATGCGTTCGACCAAACGATTGGCTAAATCAATATCGGTCTGAACCACTTCGATGCGTTCGACGCCAGCTTCGTCACAAATCACGGGACGCTGGTGTTGGTGCAATAAAGCTATCGTGCGAATCAATGTGAGGAACTTCTCATGATCGCGGCGATTGCGAGTTCGGCTGCAAGGGAACTGCATCGTCTCGGCCAGTGGGTTATCGACTTCCATCGGACGAATCACCCGCTGGGCATTGCGGTGCAGGCTGCGAATCTGCTGGGTCTGTTCCAATGAGGCTTTACCTGCTCGCGTTTCGAGTTGTCGTTGGCGCTGTTGGATCGCCAGCGTGTGTTGGCTCGATTCGTCCACGGTGAGGACAAAGCATCGATTCACCAGCTCTTCATCCAACTGCATGCGTGTGGAAGTCAGAAACAATTGCACCGGTCCTTCGACTTCATGCGTTTGCATTTGGAAGTTCCCTTGAGCGTTCTTGCCTACGGTCGCATGCGTCAGCTTACCTTCGCTCTGTAGCAGCTTCAAAGCGTACGCTGCTTCGGAGATGCCTTGATCTTCGCTAATAGCCAGTATCTTGTGAGCAATCGAGCCGGCTGGTAGGTAGTACAGCGATTGACTGGTAAGGTTACTTAATCGCAACTGATGTTCGGGTGGCATCAGATGAAGGATCGAGTCCATTAAGGTGGTCTTACCGGCTGCGCTGTTGGACCTCACGAGGATCGCCAGTGGCTTGTCTAGCAAACGACTGGTTGCCGCCAGGTACGCAGCGAGTTTATTGAAGGGCTCGCCCACCATGCCACACTGATCCAGATCGCTAATGATGCGGCTGATCAACTGGGGATCGCTCAGCAAGCCCAGTGCCTGCTGCTGCTCTTGCGGCGATAGCTCGACGGGTTTAGTAATCCCCTTGGCCGCTTCGATCTGGCGATTGCGCAGCTCTTCAATATGGAGTAAGACTTGGCCGAGATCACGCTTGATGGTGTCCTCCTCGCAGTACAACTCCACAGCGGTTGCGCGTTGGAAGCTATTGCGCGATTGAGCTTTCATCAGATCGACCGTGTCGACGTGAATCAAGTCCGCTCGCGCTGCGGTGACGTTGACCTTCAAAGATAAGCTGGATATGTTGCGATCCAGCCCTCGGATGCGATAGCTGCGGTCACCGCGTGTGATCAACACCGATTCAGATTCCACGGTGAAGCTGACGCCGCTGCCCGGCGGAACTTCATTCGTGCTCTTGCTCGTGCTCGTGCTCGTGCTCGTACTCGTGCTCGTACTCGTACTCGTACTCGTACTCGTACTCGACCCATCGCCCGTCACTTCTTGTACAGCCACTGCATCTTGCAACACTTCCTCTTCCTGAAGTCTGACTCCTGAAGCCTGATCCCTGTTCAGATCCCTTCTCTCAAGCTTGCTGCATCCCGTACCAATCACAAGCCGCTGGGGGTTCTTGCTTTTGGCATCCAGCCGCCAGCCTTCGATGCCCGAGATCACGCCAGCTTCATCCCACAGCGGGATCGTCACGTAACCACGCATCGTCTCTCGGCCATTGTCCTTGTAGATCCCCAACTGCGTTAGTCGATTGCGAATCTCTTGGCCCAGCTTCACGCGATTGCTTGGAACTTCACTGCCCAGCGAGCGATCGGAGAAGCCGACTTGGTACTGAGCCGCTTGAGCGATCGAAAGCCCAAACTGTTCCTGCAAGAAAGTTATCAGCGCCGGTCGATCCAGCATCCCTTGCAGACTATCGGCATAGGCTTCGACGGTCGCTTGCCATGGGGCTGTCAGAAAGACCTCTAAGCGTGGAAAGCTATCTTGATAAGTTCGTGATCGTTGAAGCATGAGAGCGGGTCCATCAAGAGTGTTTGTGTGGGCGATAGATGGAATCAAACAGAAGTTCTTCAAAGCAGGCCCCTTCAGCAGAACGGGCCAGCAAGGCCTTGTGCAAGGGCTGATGATGAAGAATCAAAAGAATTCTTTGGAGGCCATCGATCAGCGTCGGCATCATAGTGCAGGTCATGCTCTACAATGCAGCTACATGCGTCGCAGTTATGACGGTACTTTTACTGAATCAGTCAACAAACGTGAGCACCAAGACGATCTCCTGCTCGCTGAATCATCGTTTACCAGGGGAACCAAGCGAGAATGTACTTGCAGCTCTGCGTCACTATGGCAAAGCGTACTTGTACGATGATTCTATTCCACGATATGCGAGACATGCGCTGGACAAGATCCTCGAATGCCGCTCCGGTGCGTATGGCTCCAGTTGGTTCCGCTGCGGCCAGTGTGATTCCAAACGCATTCTGTATTCGCCATGCTCCAATCGTCATTGCCCCAACTGCGGCTGGCTCAAGCGTAAGAAATGGCTCGATACGATCCAGTCCTGGGAGCTAGATACGAAGTACTATCACGTCGTCTTTACCGCGCCGCATGAACTGACCGAGCTATTCGGAGACAATGCGGCTGAGAGCTATAAGCTGTTCTTCCAGTGTGCGCAAAAGACGCTGCTAGAAACCTGCCAAGAAGCTTTCGGTTGCCGTCCTGGGATCTTGATGACCCTGCACACGTGGGGGCAACGGATGCTGCCGCATGTTCACATCCACGTCATGATGACTGCCGGTGGCATTGACCAGGAAAGTCGACAGTGGACAGAGATCCCTTCCGATGCGCCGGCGATCCAGCCCAAGCGTCTGGCGCAGGTCTTTCGAAAGAAGTTCATCCGAGGGCTCAAGAGTCTCTTTCGACGTGGCAAGTTATTACTAAAATCCACTGCTGAGCAATTAGAAGTTCCAGACGCTCAGTCGTTGGCAGAATGGTTAACACCGATCGCGGCCAGGAGCTGGGTCGCAGATGCTCAGCTCACTCCAGATGTACTTGCCACCAAGCGACAATGCGCGGTCTACTTGTCGGAGTACGTGCAAGGCACGGCGATCAGTGACCAGCGGATCGTCAGCGATGACGGACAAAGTGTTACGATCAGCTTGTGGAATTATCGTAAGGAGCAGTACGAGAAAGAATCGATGCCCGGCGGCGAGTTCGTGCGACGCTATCTATGGCATATCGTTCCCAGAAGCGTTTATCGCATCCGTTATGCAGGCTTATTCCAAGCTCAAAACCGCAAAGCAAACATTCAGCAGACACGTGCCGCGCTGAACGCATTTAACCATCCGCGTTCAGATGATGATACGGACGATGATGACGATGTGAATATAGTTCGACATAAGTCATTACTGCAATCGAGCATTAAGGATGCAAGCAAGCTGATCGAAGAGAACCAATCGCCAAGTACCAAAGCAGAAGTCGATGACCATGCGCCGCGATGCCAACAATGCGGAGCGGAGGGCATGAGCTTCCAAGAGTATCGCAGTCCCTGGCATACGCGTGGTGATATGGGAACAGTGTATTACTTGATCAGCTACTTCGCTGTTATCTGGACATCGCTGGACGATCGCGTGCGAGAGGTCTGCACCAAGGCACGCAAGAACATAAAGTTCAAGCAACTGAGTTTCGAAGATGCTCGGCTGCTTCGATCCGAAGCCAATATTTATTCAGCGTTCGATGTGAAGTTATTAACAGATGATGTTCGCGTCATTACTGCTTGCAGCCGCATGAGCTGCATCAATCAATCAGATACTCAACTACCATTACCGGAGATTTAAGTTGAAAGAGTTGCTTAACTCTCCCGGCCAGGAGAGTGGCGAGTCTTGCGAGCCGAGAGGGGGCGTTCGAATCATAGCCCGCTTCGCTAACAAGAATTGCATTATGAGTAACGAGAGCAACTTGCCTTTAATGGCTGAGCAATTCGAAGATCCGTATCAGTCAGAGAAATCCGCATTTAATGGACAATCATCAACACAAATTCTGGCCATTAAGCTGCGTTCTGGCTCGTTCTTGAGCCCTGCAAACAGCTACTGCAAATTAGATTAGTAGCTGGTAATTCTGTAGAGAAAAACATTGAACAACCGCAAAGCTGGGGAGAAGGACCGTCCACAGCTTGCAGCCGTTTTAATCACTCGTTGCTATCTCTTACTTGGTGAACACTTGCTGAAGCGAAAATGCCATTTTTCCGTTTTGCACATGACGTAACAGCAAAAAGTTCTGTTCGCTTAATCGAAGTGCTTCGTTCACTTGGCCTGGGTTTTCACGTCGGCTCAGCGCCCGACTTCCTGTATCAATATTTAAAAGGCTATAGCTATTTGAGTCAAACCAGACAATTGATTGCGCTGTAGAGAATTCAATAGCGATCATCGACGGGCATTTCATATCCGTATGGTGATATAGTCGCTCACCATTGATGGCATTCCAGACAGTTAAATCAAATAAATAATTGCCATCATCAAAAATCGATCGAACAACGGCGACTTTCGAATAATCTGGTGATACAGCTATTTGCAGATTCGCTACTTGCCCCACACCTCCATAGTTTGGGTTTTCCTCAAACGCAAAGCTCGGACTTATGTCAACAAGACTGTTTTCTTTCAATTGCCATAAACTTGGAAAGCCATCTTTCGTGACGATAGCGACAATATTCTTATCCGATAGCCAATTAAATGCCACTCCTGTCGAACGGTCGCCCTGCGGGAGATCGATCATTATCTCATGCTCAATTGTCCCTTCGGTTTCAGGACTAAACTCTACAACAACGAATTGCTCCCAAGCAAATCGGTCTACGGTTGGTCTCAGGAGGATTGCAACGTTCGCATCTGGTTCCAACCTTACAACTCGATCGTGGTCAAGAAGTTTATGTGTGATTTGAGTCTCTACTTCTTCATGATCCATCAAGATTTTGCCGTTTCTTGATGTGCTATCGACAACATGTAACATACAGGCTGGCGATCTCACGCCGATGACGATTTGCCTACACTCCCCTGCGAAATGCCGAACACTAATTTTTCTTAGCTTCTCGCCGTCTACAGAGAAGTTATGCAACTGGCTATACTTTCCATTCGAGGTTACAAAGCTGAAGCTGTCTAGTCCGTTTAAATATGGACGCGATTCAATTGTTTGAGTCGAATCGCATCCAAAGCAAAAGAAAAGAGCGGCAATCAAAATAGAGAATTGTTTGCGTTGCATCAGATACCCTTATTTAAATAATTATCTGGACAACTTTTTTGGTGGGGAATACTTTCGCATTGGAAATGGCCGGCCTACACAACCAATTCCACGGTCCACTCCCCACGACTTGCTGTCATCTGTGCAGTAGTAGCCGTCCTTCTTATCGCTCGGGTCAACTGATCGTGCCTCGCCGGTAGTTCCAAATATGTCACACCCTGTTATTTCGGCCATTCTGTCCCTCGCTGCCTTTTGTTTCTCCTGGTCACCGCCACCGCAGGTATAAAAGAAGAGCGAACAACCGCTGCAACCGTTATCTCGGAGTTTGGTTGCAATTTCTTGCTCTAGTTGTTCGTCCCTCGATGGGAGGATAGGTGTCTTTTGTTGACCATCGCGCGGTACGTTTGTTACACCACCAACGTAGTCTGGTGCGCCTTGATGGCCGCAAAATAGTATTTCGCAACAACCTTTCTCTTCGATTGTTCTTAGGATGTCATGTTTTGCGGGGTTTTGGATCGTCGGTCCGCCATTTGTATCAATAGTCGGTGGTACTCGATCAAATGGGGGGTAGACAAAAACACAGCGTTTATTTGGTTCCTTATGCTTGTAAACATTTTCGTCACTTGGATCGCTAAAGACACAATTCCTTATTCCATGCCGATCACGATAGCAATACTTGGGCTCAGGTTTGGGCGGCACATATACTGATTGAAGCCCAAGTGGATCGACACAAATGAGTACTAATGAATCAAGGTACTCATACATATCAATGCCCCCGCGCAGCCCAATCGGATCTCTGCTCACAAATCTTCCACAATCCTGACTCACCCATCTGGCTCTAAAGTAATGCAATCCAACGGTATGGTCCCACTCTCGCGAAGTATAGGTGTAGCGATTGTCATAAGCGCTGGTGGCTATGACTGAGGCTGATGCGTTGAGCACCGTTGGCTGGCCATAAGCGGTATACGCGTAGCGCTCTATAACGCTGCCGCTGGAGTTAGTCATAGCGTAGATCGAGTACTGTTGGTTGCGATGCTGCGCTAGTGCAACTTCTGAAGGCCAATCACTGTTGCTGATCAGCGATGAGGCTGTGCAAGTAAAGCAGGCTGCTGCGGACTCGTGTTGTGATGACTCGCTATTTGAGACTGACGCGTCAGATGACTTTGCCTGGAAAGAAAAAGAACCATTGAATGAAACAGTGGCGTTCAAATAAGGGGCATTCTGATCGCACAACGTATCCCAATCGCTAAGCGAGATTTCTCGATGCGATAAGTGTTTAACCGGAAGTGATGAGGATTGAGACTGCATGTCTGCCATTATAGAGAATGACAGTTGAGCGGTGGTGCGAGATGGGCGGGATAATTGGCAGAATATTGAGGTGGCAGCCTGAAGGGCCGTAGCAATTATTGCCGGTGTGCCGCAGGCCACCGGACTTTGAGGTTCCTTGAGACCGATAAGCCCGAAGGGCTGGCGCAAATCAATTGTCTTGGCCCTCCGGGCCTGAGGGATCAACTGCGCATGCAAACCGTGACCGGATCGGCCACGGCAGCAATTGTGACAAGCCGTTGGCTTGATGAGGCAGGTGCCTCGAGGTCAATTGGCAAGTGGACGCGTAGGCGGCTCGCCCTCCCCGGTCGCTCGTGGAACTCGCGGCCGACCCTCCCGCAAGCGAGAGGGTGAAGAAGAACGCGTACGCCTGGCGGCTGACGGTTAAACGAAGAAGGCGGAGTCGCTGGGCTACATACTACTCAGCGAACGGAGTCGCTGAGCTACTGGCTACTCAGCGAACGGAGTCGCTGAGCTACTCAGCGGGTGGAGTTGCTGAGGTGCCTTCGACATCTGGTTTAGCCGGATGCGTGGCGTCGTGCACTTTACGCAAGCGATCGATGGTCACGTGCGTGTAGATCTGAGTCGTATTCAAATTCGCATGACCCAGCAACGTCTGTAAACTTCTTAAGTCCGCGCCGTTCTCAAGCATCAACGTTGCCGTCGTGTGACGAATCACATGGCACGCGCCGCTCTTGTGAATCCCCGCCTGATCCAGATAGTCTCGCACCATCTTCGAAGCTTGACCGGGCAATAACGGCTTGCCCGTGTTGCTCAAGAAGATTCGATCTGTTGGCATTGCCGCTGGCCCCAATCGCTTGCGACCATGACCGGCCAGCAACCAAGGACGCACATCGGCCAAATACTTTTCAAGCCACTGCAAGGCTCGCACACCAATCGGTACCACGCGATCCTTACGCCCCTTGCCCAAGCGGATCATCAACAACCGACGACTGCGATCAATGTCATAAACCCCAAGCGACAGTAGCTCCTGGCGACGAATCGCACTAGAGTAAAAGATCTCCAGTAATGCTCGGTCACGGATGCCAAGCTCGTCTTTCACATCGGGCTGATTGATCAACAGTTCGACCTCGGGCTCCGTTAAGTAATTCATGGGCAAGCGAACTTCCGCTTTGGGCAGTTCCAAACTTACCGCTGGATTGAATGGCAAGTGACCCTTCAAACATAACCACTGCAGCCAGTGCGACAGGGTCGATAGATAGGACGCTTGCGTCGAACTGGCCAAGGGAGCCCCGCTGCGCAGATGGCCTACATGATAAAGGCTGCGTTGATAAGCGGCCACGTGCTCGGCAGTAACCTGTCCGATGTGATCGATGGCACGCGCCTGCAGCCAGTTAATGAAACGCCTTAAGCTTGACTTGCGGCGATCAATGGTCGACTCTGACCAGTTCAATACGCGAAGATCAAGATAGTACGCTTGCAGCAAAGATGGATACAACATGGTTGGAACCTAGAAATAAAAAGTCTGAAATGGGAAACCAGTAACCAATGCCTTAAGCCTGGCCATGGCAGATGCACCTATGGCGACAGGCAGGGGCTCTCGCAATCTGGCTTGAAAGCCAGGAGAGAGGCACTAAGATCAGATCCTAGAAGGCTTTAGATGATGGCTGCTGACCCCTGGAAGTTACCTGGAACTTCCCTGGAAGTCGGGTGTCTACGGGCAACTAGAGAAGTTCGTAGACGTACGTGGCCCCTTGTCGGCCGCGATGAGCTCGCACGTATTCTAACGATACCAAGCGGTCTAAATGCGTCGATACTTGGTAATCACTCCACTGGATCGATTCACGCAGCATGCGTCTTGTGAAACGCACTTCACAGTTGCGGACGCCGTCCCTTTTTGCGATCGATTCCACCAGTTGCTGCAACAACGTCAGACAGTTCTGTGTCTGCGGCGTCAGCTCGTCCATGCTCAGCTTCAAAATGCGTTCGACCAAACGATTGGCTAAATCAATATCGGTCTGAACCACTTCGATGCGTTCGACGCCAGCTTCGTCACAAATCACGGGACGCTGGTGTTGGTGCAATAAAGCTATCGTGCGAATCAATGTGAGGAACTTCTCATGATCGCGGCGATTGCGAGTTCGGCTGCAAGGGAACTGCATCGTCTCGGCCAGTGGGTTATCGACTTCCATCGGACGAATCACCCGCTGGGCATTGCGGTGCAGGCTGCGAATCTGCTGGGTCTGTTCCAATGAGGCTTTACCTGCTCGCGTTTCGAGTTGTCGTTGGCGCTGTTGGATCGCCAGCGTGTGTTGGCTCGATTCGTCCACGGTGAGGACAAAGCATCGATTCACCAGCTCTTCATCCAACTGCATGCGTGTGGAAGTCAGAAACAATTGCACCGGTCCTTCGACTTCATGCGTTTGCATTTGGAAGTTCCCTTGAGCGTTCTTGCCTACGGTCGCATGCGTCAGCTTACCTTCGCTCTGTAGCAGCTTCAAAGCGTACGCTGCTTCGGAGATGCCTTGATCTTCGCTAATAGCCAGTATCTTGTGAGCAATCGAGCCGGCTGGTAGGTAGTACAGCGATTGACTGGTAAGGTTACTTAATCGCAACTGATGTTCGGGTGGCATCAGATGAAGGATCGAGTCCATTAAGGTGGTCTTACCGGCTGCGCTGTTGGACCTCACGAGGATCGCCAGTGGCTTGTCTAGCAAACGACTGGTTGCCGCCAGGTACGCAGCGAGTTTATTGAAGGGCTCGCCCACCATGCCACACTGATCCAGATCGCTAATGATGCGGCTGATCAACTGGGGATCGCTCAGCAAGCCCAGTGCCTGCTGCTGCTCTTGCGGCGATAGCTCGACGGGTTTAGTAATCCCCTTGGCCGCTTCGATCTGGCGATTGCGCAGCTCTTCAATATGGAGTAAGACTTGGCCGAGATCACGCTTGATGGTGTCCTCCTCGCAGTACAACTCCACAGCGGTTGCGCGTTGGAAGCTATTGCGCGATTGAGCTTTCATCAGATCGACCGTGTCGACGTGAATCAAGTCCGCTCGCGCTGCGGTGACGTTGACCTTCAAAGATAAGCTGGATATGTTGCGATCCAGCCCTCGGATGCGATAGCTGCGGTCACCGCGTGTGATCAACACCGATTCAGATTCCACGGTGAAGCTGACGCCGCTGCCCGGCGGAACTTCATTCGTGCTCTTGCTCGTGCTCGTGCTCGTGCTCGTACTCGTGCTCGTACTCGTACTCGTACTCGTACTCGTACTCGACCCATCGCCCGTCACTTCTTGTACAGCCACTGCATCTTGCAACACTTCCTCTTCCTGAAGTCTGACTCCTGAAGCCTGATCCCTGTTCAGATCCCTTCTCTCAAGCTTGCTGCATCCCGTACCAATCACAAGCCGCTGGGGGTTCTTGCTTTTGGCATCCAGCCGCCAGCCTTCGATGCCCGAGATCACGCCAGCTTCATCCCACAGCGGGATCGTCACGTAACCACGCATCGTCTCTCGGCCATTGTCCTTGTAGATCCCCAACTGCGTTAGTCGATTGCGAATCTCTTGGCCCAGCTTCACGCGATTGCTTGGAACTTCACTGCCCAGCGAGCGATCGGAGAAGCCGACTTGGTACTGAGCCGCTTGAGCGATCGAAAGCCCAAACTGTTCCTGCAAGAAAGTTATCAGCGCCGGTCGATCCAGCATCCCTTGCAGACTATCGGCATAGGCTTCGACGGTCGCTTGCCATGGGGCTGTCAGAAAGACCTCTAAGCGTGGAAAGCTATCTTGATAAGTTCGTGATCGTTGAAGCATGAGAGCGGGTCCATCAAGAGTGTTTGTGTGGGCGATAGATGGAATCAAACAGAAGTTCTTCAAAGCAGGCCCCTTCAGCAGAACGGGCCAGCAAGGCCTTGTGCAAGGGCTGATGATGAAGAATCAAAAGAATTCTTTGGAGGCCATCGATCAGCGTCGGCATCATAGTGCAGGTCATGCTCTACAATGCAGCTACATGCGTCGCAGTTATGACGGTACTTTTACTGAATCAGTCAACAAACGTGAGCACCAAGACGATCTCCTGCTCGCTGAATCATCGTTTACCAGGGGAACCAAGCGAGAATGTACTTGCAGCTCTGCGTCACTATGGCAAAGCGTACTTGTACGATGATTCTATTCCACGATATGCGAGACATGCGCTGGACAAGATCCTCGAATGCCGCTCCGGTGCGTATGGCTCCAGTTGGTTCCGCTGCGGCCAGTGTGATTCCAAACGCATTCTGTATTCGCCATGCTCCAATCGTCATTGCCCCAACTGCGGCTGGCTCAAGCGTAAGAAATGGCTCGATACGATCCAGTCCTGGGAGCTAGATACGAAGTACTATCACGTCGTCTTTACCGCGCCGCATGAACTGACCGAGCTATTCGGAGACAATGCGGCTGAGAGCTATAAGCTGTTCTTCCAGTGTGCGCAAAAGACGCTGCTAGAAACCTGCCAAGAAGCTTTCGGTTGCCGTCCTGGGATCTTGATGACCCTGCACACGTGGGGGCAACGGATGCTGCCGCATGTTCACATCCACGTCATGATGACTGCCGGTGGCATTGACCAGGAAAGTCGACAGTGGACAGAGATCCCTTCCGATGCGCCGGCGATCCAGCCCAAGCGTCTGGCGCAGGTCTTTCGAAAGAAGTTCATCCGAGGGCTCAAGAGTCTCTTTCGACGTGGCAAGTTATTACTAAAATCCACTGCTGAGCAATTAGAAGTTCCAGACGCTCAGTCGTTGGCAGAATGGTTAACACCGATCGCGGCCAGGAGCTGGGTCGCAGATGCTCAGCTCACTCCAGATGTACTTGCCACCAAGCGACAATGCGCGGTCTACTTGTCGGAGTACGTGCAAGGCACGGCGATCAGTGACCAGCGGATCGTCAGCGATGACGGACAAAGTGTTACGATCAGCTTGTGGAATTATCGTAAGGAGCAGTACGAGAAAGAATCGATGCCCGGCGGCGAGTTCGTGCGACGCTATCTATGGCATATCGTTCCCAGAAGCGTTTATCGCATCCGTTATGCAGGCTTATTCCAAGCTCAAAACCGCAAAGCAAACATTCAGCAGACACGTGCCGCGCTGAACGCATTTAACCATCCGCGTTCAGATGATGATACGGACGATGATGACGATGTGAATATAGTTCGACATAAGTCATTACTGCAATCGAGCATTAAGGATGCAAGCAAGCTGATCGAAGAGAACCAATCGCCAAGTACCAAAGCAGAAGTCGATGACCATGCGCCGCGATGCCAACAATGCGGAGCGGAGGGCATGAGCTTCCAAGAGTATCGCAGTCCCTGGCATACGCGTGGTGATATGGGAACAGTGTATTACTTGATCAGCTACTTCGCTGTTATCTGGACATCGCTGGACGATCGCGTGCGAGAGGTCTGCACCAAGGCACGCAAGAACATAAAGTTCAAGCAACTGAGTTTCGAAGATGCTCGGCTGCTTCGATCCGAAGCCAATATTTATTCAGCGTTCGATGTGAAGTTATTAACAGATGATGTTCGCGTCATTACTGCTTGCAGCCGCATGAGCTGCATCAATCAATCAGATACTCAACTACCATTACCGGAGATTTAAGTTGAAAGAGTTGCTTAACTCTCCCGGCCAGGAGAGTGGCGAGTCTTGCGAGCCGAGAGGGGGCGTTCGAATCATAGCCCGCTTCGCTAACAAGAATTGCATTATGAGTAACGAGAGCAACTTGCCTTTAATGGCTGAGCAATTCGAAGATCCGTATCAGTCAGAGAAATCCGCATTTAATGGACAATCATCAACACAAATTCTGGCCATTAAGCTGCGTTCTGGCTCGTTCTTGAGCCCTGCAAACAGCTACTGCAAATTAGATTAGTAGCTGGTAATTCTGTAGAGAAAAACATTGAACAACCGCAAAGCTGGGGAGAAGGACCGTCCACAGCTTGCAGCCGTTTTAATCACTCGTTGCTATCTCTTACTTGGTGAACATTGCTTCGGAGGGATCCACACAATTGACGATAAAACAACTACTATCAATATAACTATATATCTGATGCTAACGACTGCGATATGATTCTCATCGCGGAAAATGTTTGTGCTCGTAATATCTGCGGCCCCTTCACTATTTCCAATCCGAAATGGCGGAAAATACTCACCAGAAGAAATATCTGATTGTCGATCCCATGGCACGGTGTAAAAAGAGATCTCTACCCCTCCCGGCGAGAAAAGTAGCCTACTGTCTGGTGGATAATAAAACGCGATGAATACAACTTGCGTAGCCAACAATACAACAAAGTTTAGCAACGAGCAGCACAAATGATTGATCCTAAGGGCTATAGCAATCCATGAAATAGACGTTCTCCAAGTGCACCTAAGTATTGCAATCGCCATACTTAACACGCAAATCGCGAGAGATAAAGCATATCCCCCTGCAGGATGCGCCAGGAAAATCGCTACCCAAGTAATTATGCCAATCGAAAATACTGTTGACATTATCTTTTCGGGTCTCCACTACTTTCTCCTACAAACGAGCAGCTAAAATCCTTACAACATTCCCAGTCAAGATCTATTTTGTATTCGCCTTGTCCTTCGCCCTTATGATAATCCTGTATCCAGCGGTTGCCAGTTTTCGGGTTTTCTTCCCACCCATCTCCTCCCGCTGGGAAATAACAGCAATTTGTCGGATACTTAGAAGGAGGAACGAGTTTATTTGAAAAATCCGGCGGTAGATCGGTTGAACAATAATACCGCAGAGTGACAGAAAGTGTAAAGCTGCCGCAGCCACTAGGGCTACCACCTTGTGCTGGGCTCTCTGTGAAAGGATAGTCGTAGCTCTGATCTTTTGCGAATTTTTGAACTTGCATTGCTTCAGTGCGTCGGGAGGTAAAGCCGCCGCATTCACCACCGTTGCATGGTGCATTCTTGCAAGTTGCCCTGATGAACTTAATCAAATACCCTTCGCAAGGTGCTGAAAATCTGACATAAAAGTCAATGTTTAAATTATCTTGACAATCGCGCTTATGCCGTTCACTGCCTCCATCTCTTGTTTGCACAATTATGCTAGTTCCCAAAGGATCAACATTTTCGAAACCGAAGTACGGGATTGCCAAGTTCCAGCCATCGGCGTAGCCACGGGAATCTCTTCCCAAAAACCTACCACTATGCCCACTCATCCATCTAGCTCGGAAGTAATGCAAACCGACGGTATGATCCCACTCGCGGGAAGTATAGGTGTACCTGTTGTTATAGGCGCTGGTGGCTATGACTGAGACGGATGCGTTGAGCACTGTTGGCTGACCGTAAGCGGTATAAGCGTAGCGCTCTACAACGCCGCCGCTGGAATTGGTCATAGCGTAGATCGAGTACTGTTGGTTGCGATGATAGTACAGGATCGTACCGCCAGTACCGGTCTGTTTGCGCACGACGGGCTCGTCGATGTAGCTGGCGAAGACATAGCGGTACAAGGCGTTGCTCGGTCCTTGACCAATCACGTAATCACACAGCGTTTGTTGACCTGCTTGCACAAAGACCCAAGATCCACTGCTGTGCGAACGTGTAACTCGGCGACCTAGTGCATCATAGGTAAACGTCACATCCGGCGTGCTATCCGCGTTGATATCAGCCGACTTCATACGGTTATCAAAGTCCCAGACCAGATTGAGCGCCATGCTTGCTCCAGTTTCTCGCAAGTTCACCGGAATAGACGTCATGTTCCCCTTCACGTCGGTCGTGACGCTCTGAGCAGATGCCGATCCGATCTTGTTGGTCAACAGCTCGTGCGTTGGACCATGCGTGCGTGTATGCGCTGTACCATTGATCGTCGTGCTGCTCCAGTCACCGACATCGGTTAAGCTCCAGCTTTGCGACAACTGTGATGGAGCCGATGCTCCTGCGCGAGCATAACCGGTCAGGCGATCTTCGTCATCGTAGCTTGTGCCACCGGAGGTAAAGCCCCAGTCGGCCATGGTGCCGCCGATGGTCTCGCTGGTCTTGTTCTTGTTTGCATCCCAGGTGTAGCTCAGATTGCCAATCGCGGTGCCGGTACCACCAAAGGTGATCGAGGTTAGCAGATTGTCGTTGGAATAAGCTCTGGTCTCTGTCACACCATTACCCAGCGTTTCGCCTGTGAGTCTGGTGCCATCGTCGTAAGTCCGAGTGCTGACAGTATTACCATCCAGCTTAAGCAGATTAAGTGCTCCGGTGGCGTGATACGTCCGCTCCTGGATTGAACTATCAGGATAAGTGTATTTAACAAGTTCACCACGCGTGTTGTACTCGGTGCCAATCGTGTAGGTCTGGCCGTTGGTCGTGATCGCTTCGGTCGCTTTGCGACCGACTAGGTCATAAGTATAAGTGACCGTATTACTGTAACGACCAGAGACAGCGGTGAGCATGGCTCCGATACGATTGTAAGTGAACGCATCGCTATCGGCGATCGTGCCCGAGGGCGAGTTCACTTTCGTTCGATAGTCGCGCTGAGTCATTCTTCCAGCCAAGTCATAGTTGAACGTGCAGGTGTCGCCAAGCTGATCTTGCTTACGCAGTAACCTACCGGCATTGTCATAGACGAAGGTCACGATACCGTAGGTGGAATCTCCAGGATTGCCACCACTGTGATCCGGGTAGGTTTCGGTGAGCTTCTCACCGCAGTCACTATAAGTATAACTCGTCGTCTGGCCTTCCGCATCTGTCAAACTGGCTTGTTGGCCCAAAGCGGTAAAAGTAAACGTCGTCGTGGCACTGATGCGATCGGTGGTTTGCTTTCTGCGTCCCCGAGCATCGAAAGTGATAAACGTGTCGTTGTTCTTGGCATCGGTCTGTTTGATGGCATTACCCGCTTTGTCATAAGCAGTCTTGGTCACCGCACTGGCGGTATCGGTCCGCTGAGTATTTCGACCCAGAACATCATAGACCATGTCAGCTCCCACATTATTGGGATCCCGGACGGTGAGCTGATTGCCAGCGGCGTCGTAAGTTATGGTGGTGGCTTTATCCAATTGGTCGAAGCTTTTGAGAGTTCGGCCCGCCGCATCGGTCCAAGTGCGTGTAGCGTAGCCCAGCGCATCGATTGACTTGCTTTCCAGAACGGTGCCGTCCTCTTCCGACCCAGATTTTCGACCCGACTACAAGTCGCGCTTATTGCGTGATCGATAGTCGTATGTTAGCCGAATTGGAACGCCGCTCCGATTTAGATGCTATTTGCGACAGAGTCGGTGACATGCAGGCGGGTCATTCCGTTTCCATTGATCAGGCGAGAACGACGGATAGAGCTTTTCTGGTTGAGCGTTTCGCTCAATGAATTATGGTTTGTCAGAGAAAAAATCACTCAACTGCAAATGTCTGAACATAGTAACTCTGGTAGAGCATCACGGTTCACATGCTGCGAAACTACTGCGCAAAGAAGGCATACTTCCAGCCCAGACGTTAGAGCTTATTGAAGGAAAAGTTGTCAACTTTGCAAAGAATAGATCACGCCTTTTCCGGGGGTTTTCGATATTTTCGGCAGGTTTTTAGCGGATGGGGAGGGATTCGAACCCCCGGTAGGGAAACCCTACTCCGGTTTTCAAGACCGGTGCATTAAACCGCTCTGCCACCCATCCATCGCTGCGCGCGGTCCGCGCAAAAACAGTTCGCGTCAGATTCTACTGCAGCCATAATTTTGTCAATTGTGGTTGCGCCTGCAATCAACACAGGAATTCCGACGAAGTTGGCGGTTTCCAAGCTCCGGCGTCCAATCCTGCCGCCGAGATTCTAGCGTCGTTTTTCTATCGTGACGAGGGGGTTTTGTGTTTGTTTGTGATGCAGCTTGTCAACTAAATGCCCTCCAGCCTTCCCTGGACGTAGCTTTTCGTATCCTCATATTGATCAAAAAACTGCGACACCTTCGCTTCGATCTGCCGACCATCAACACCGCCCAGATGTTGCGACACTGATCCGCCCAAAAACGATGCCGCTAAAGCGCCCATCTGCTGTGATTGTGCCTCCACACTGCCAAGCCAGTCGATGCCATTGAGCACGATCGCATCCAAGCCCATCGCCAGATATGCGGCCGCTTCGTAACCGCCACTCAACGGTGCTTGAAGCACAATCTTTAATTCTTCGCGCCCCACGGCCTTCTTGGCTCGCTGTAACCGAACCAGCAATTCGGTCAAAGAGTCTGCCATCATTTCATAGGCCGGGTGCGTCGGAGCCAGCAGCGATGTTGGAGCAATCGCAGTCACATAGTCAATCGATAGCGTTGATACGATATCAATGTTGGCGATCAATGCTTGGATCGGCAATGCGATTCCCACGGGGACCGATAAGCCCACGCTGTTTCGAAGTATTTGAATGCGCTGTTGCAAACGCGTTGTTTGATCAACATCCATCGGCCAATGCACTCGCAATGAAGCCAATCGGTCATTGGCCGATGCCACATCCGCAGAAATGAGGACCCATTCCACTCCAGCGCAATGTTCCAAGCAACTTGCCCGACAAATCACTTCCGATGCAAACGAGTATACAGGTATGCTCGGTGGCTTCAGTGCACTTAGGGCAGCCTGCGATCGGGGACTTACCACTGCTGGCGGGGGGATGGATTGGTCCAGTTCCGAAGACTCGCTCGCCTCCTGCAGCGTCGACCAATAGGGGCTGCGATCGTTTTGTACGACGCGGCACGAACGCTGCAGCAAAGCTTCGATGAGTAAGGCTTCGATTTGAGGCTGTCGGTTGGTCGCGCGGTACCAAAATGGACTGCCCGCGATGCCCTGCCGACTTGTACGGATAGGCTCGTCTTCCGGGAACCAGTTAGGTTGCGGTAGCTTGCTGATGTTTAACATGGTTTAACGCTTAGATTAGCTCTCCGGCTTTAAGACGCGAAAGTCCTTCGCCTTGGCATCAAAATTCGCTTGTGCAAGAATCAAGCTCAGTCGCAATCGGTCTGGCTCCTTCATGCGTCGCTCCGAAACATGTTTGGCAACCGAGCCCGCTTCGCCAAGCAAATAGATGACACCGCCAGTGGCATTCAGTCCTAAATCGTCGCCACAAGTACCTTGCACAACCAACGCTCCGGCTCGCATTCCATAGCCAGCCTGATGGCCGACAGTTCCCGAAACGCAGAGATCAGCTCCGCCCAGCGACGCACCGCCCCGGTCTGCCACTTTGCCGTGGACGACGATTACGCCGCTTGCCCCTTGCAACCCAGCCAGCGGGCCGACAGAGCCATTCACATGTACAATTCCGCCAGCGATCCCCATGGCGAGTGCATAGCCCGCATCGCCGTAGACCGTGACGTCGGTCTGGTCATGATAAGCCAGGGCGTAGTCGCCGACGCTGCCTTGAATGACAAGTTTCCCAGGATGGTTCAAAGCGGGAAACAAGCAGTCGACCACACGCGGCAAAGTGATCTGTACGCCCTCCTCGCCGCTCAGCTCTTGGTACAGCAGCGAACGCCACTCCGGACCGTCGGGAGCTGCGATCAATTGCTTCGTGTTTTCGTGCAAAGTTGTCATGGAATCGATGATAGCTGCCGCGGCGGATTGACGAAAGCTTGCGAATGTTGAATTACTGCTATTCTTACCGGCACGCAACGACGAACTGACGGTTGTATGGGGCCGGCCAAGTCTGCCTGCAATATGAAAATGCTGGCAAAAGAAAGTTTTCCAAAACTTCGAACTTTGAGTAGAGCTGCTCTGGTTCAGCGCCGAGGCGGTTGCCTAGACTCCGGCTCCGCAGCGGGCAAGGATGTCGCTCGCAGAGATTCGCTGCACTGAAGAAGCAGCGTGCCAACAACCAAAGCGAATAGATCTGCATGGACGCTCGATCTCTTTTGCTGCTGATTGCAGCAGCGTGGATGAGTCTGCAAACAACTGCCCCGTTGCTCTATGGTCAACTGCCGCCGGGAGCTTCCATGCCCAATGGACGGCAGATTGGTGCGGCTCGGGCCAGGGCCGAATCGGATAACTTTATTGTGTTCGCGGCCAATCAAGCGATGGCCGATCAAACCGTCGCCGCGGCGGAGTCCTATCGTGCCGAATTAGCCTCGCATTGGCTGGGACGCGTGCTGCCGAACTGGTCGTCCAAATGCCCTATCGTCGTGGTCGCTGGCGATAACCTGGGCGCAGGCGGAGAAACTACTTTCACATTATCCAATCGTGCGATCGTCCGCTGGCAGATGCGTGTGCAAGGCAGTTTCACTCGCATTGTTGACAGCGTCCTGCCCCATGAGATCACACACACTGTACTGGCTTCTCATTTCGCTCAATGGGACAAAACGGTTCCGCGCTGGGCCGATGAAGGAGCGTCGACAACCGTTGAGCATATGGAGGAACGTGGAAAGAACGATCGCATGTTGACTCAGTTTTTGACCAGCGGTCGCGGCATCCCATTCGCCACCTTGTTTGCGCTAAAGGAGTATCCTTCCGACATACTGCCGTTGTACGCGCAAGGATACAGCCTGTCGATGTTCCTGATTGGACAAGGCGGTCCGCGCAAGTTCGTTCAGTTCTTGGAGCAAGGGGTGCAAACCGAGGACTGGGTCAGTGCTCTGCACGATCATTATGGCTATGAAAAGTTAGGTCGATTGCAGACCGCTTGGAACCAATGGGTCGCCGATGGAGGAGGACCTGTGGAGCAGTACACGGCGATTGCTATGAATGGATCCGGTGTTGTCCTGGCATCGGCCACGACACCAGCTTCGCAAAGCAACGTGGCCACCAACGCGAACCCTGGCGGATGGACAGCAGTAAGCAATTCGTCAGGAAGCCCAGTTGCAAGAACAGCTTCGTCGAGTAAAGACCAAAGCAAAGTGCCGCAAGGAAGACTGGCCGTGGGACGAGCCCCAAGTGTGCTGCAAGCCAATGTTCCTGCAGCAGCAACCGCTCCCGCAGTCGCTTCGGCATCAGGTGGATCGCTGACCATGAGCGATGGATTTGAGCCTGTTGGTACGAGTTCTGCGCCAGTCGCAGCAGTTCAGCCACCGGCCGCTCGTGTCGCTGGCGGACTGGAGCCATCCAACCCGGGTTACAATTTTCAGCCCATCAGTCCGACGGCCGATTACTCTCGAGCCTTGCCACAAGAGTACCAAGGGATCGGTAGTTCTCCGGCGGCCATTCAATTTGGACCTGCTGAGCCGTTGATTCGCTAACGCAGAATTGGAATTCCGATCACGAAGCAAAACAAGGTCGGTCGTAGCCGAGGCTTGAGCTATTGGATTAATAAGCGATCGTTGTTGTCGGATCTTGCGCCGACGGCCGCTGACAGACGGGCATTCGCTATTGAGCTCGTTGGGGAGGTTGGGCGAAAACGTGAATGGGCAAAAAGATGAATGGACAGAAAGATGAAGGCATCTTTATCAGCTCGCCGTGCCAGATGATGGCAAGCGCTAGGCAGTAGAAATGAGGTTACTCGGATTCTTTATTGCGATTGCGGCAACCGCTATGACACTACAAGCTTTGAAAGCTTTCTTGTGTTACAGGCGAGCATGCCTTGCGCCCAAGTTTGAAGGTCAGATAGTCGACTATTGCATTGACGATATGTCGGAGGGTTTTGGCTACCGGCCCATCGTCCGTTACAAATGCGGAGACAATGAAGTAGTATTTCAGTCAACGCTTTCCTACGATGACAAATCGCAGTTGATTGGGACTAAGGTTCTTGTATTCCAGATCGGCGGAAGCCAAGGAGCGGAGATTGGCGATTTAGCAAGATTGAAGTTAAATTATCGACAAACTTTGTTCGCAAGCATCTTGGGTTATTTGGTTTCGCTTTTTCTGATTCTGTTTTAGGATGACGCAGTAGTCTCTTTGATCGTTAGACGTAATTGCGTACACACTTATTCACGAAGTCTGGAAGTTCGTGAAGCAATGTGGAATCTTTAAACGCCATGCAGTTGACGTCGAAAGACAAAGTAGACGGCTCCCAAGATGCACAGACATGCCCAGACGTAGTCCCAACTGAACTTTTCCTTCAATAGCAGTACCGCGACAGGCACAAAGACCGTCAAGCTGATGACTTCTTGCAAGATCTTCAATTGTCCCAGCGACATTACCGTATGTCCCACACGGTTGGCTGGAACTTGTAGCAGATACTCAAACAGCGCAATGCCCCAACTGACCAAAGCTGCGATGACCCAAGTCTGCTGATGGAGACTTTTCAGGTGTCCGTACCAAGCAATCGTCATAAAGAAATTGCTCAGGACGAGTAGAAAAGTGGTCACAACAAACGGATTGCTGAACATAGGAATTCTGTGGAAAGTGGTTGGTCGGCATCGCCCGAGAAATGGAAAACGCACTATAATCGAGGCTTCACTCGATTTGCAATCTGACTTCCTTCCTGCGACGACGGGAAGCCAACGTTTGCTCGCGGTTGTTTCCTGGGCCTAGAAAAGATCAATGGATAAACTTCAGATCAGTTTTGAGTATCCAGCTTATCTGCTGCTGTTGTTCGTCATTCCGCTGATAGTCTGGATTGGCCGCCGATCACTTTCGGGCTTGGGGCCTTGGCGATCGGCGATGGCTACCATTTTGCGATCGACTGTTTGCACCTTGATCGTTTTTGCAATTGCAGGTTTACAATGGGTTTGGACCAGCGACAAAACGACGGTCATCTACTTGTTGGATCAAAGCGATTCGATTCCACCGCTGAAACGGCAGTTGATGCTTGACTACGCGATTGCGAGTGTAAAGACCCATCGCAACGCGACGCGGAATGATCAAGCGGGCTTGATCATATTTGGACGTGAAGCGGCCATCGAGTTTCCGCCGCTGGACGAGAACTTACCAGACATCGATCGCCCCGAAAGCTTTTTTGGTGACGCGGATGCCACCAATTTGGAGGCGGCACTGAAGTTGGCTCAAGCGAGCTTTCCTGAGAATACTGCTCGGCGTATTGTCGTACTGACCGACGGCAATGAGACATTGGGCAATGCCGCTCCTACAGCGAAATCGCTGGCCGACAGCGGTGTCGGCATTGACGTTGTTCCAGTGCAGTTGGACAGCCAAGCGGAAGTGTTGGTCGAAAAGATTGATATTCCTGGAAATGTGCGGCAAGGCCAACCCGTGGAAGCTCGTGTCGTGCTGGAACGTTACAGCGAAACCAATGAAACCGTCAAAGGTCGCCTGCGCGTCGTACAGAGTGTGGGCCGTAGCCAACAAGTCTTGACCGACCAAGAAATCGAATTGGATCGCGACATCAACATCATTTCGCTGCCGCATGTAATCGACCAGCCAGCGGGCTACAGTTACGAAGCGGTCTTTATTCCGGATGATCGATCGAGCGATGCGATTTCGCAGAACAATTCAGCGACAGCGTTCACTTATGTGCAAGGCAAAGGCCGGGTACTGGTCATCGAAGATGTTTCCAAGCTCGGCGACTATGACAGTTTTATCGATGCCCTGCGCCGCAGCAATATCGAAGTCGACGTTCGCGACACTTCGAATCTATTTACCAATTTGATTGAACTGCAAGCTTACGATGCGGTGGTGTTAGCTGGAACGCCGCGGACGTCGGGCGAAGCCGCTTCGGATGTGCAATCGTTCTCCGATGCGCAAGTTGACATGCTGGTGCAAAGCGTCCAGCAATTTGGAATCGGTCTGTTGATGTTGGGTGGCACCGAAGCGTTTGGAGCGGGCGGTTGGGCAAATTCCAAGCTGGAAGAAGCGATGCCTGTCGACTTTCAGATCAAAAACCGCAAGGTCGAAGCGGTCGGAGCGTTGGCCATGGTCATGCACGCCTCGGAGATTGCCTCGGGGAACTACTGGCAAAAGCTGATTGGGCGCGCGGCCCTCGATTCGCTTGGCCCGTTGGACTACTGCGGTGTAGTCCAGTACGACGCGCTGGGCGATAAATGGTTGTGGGGGGGGCGTACTGGAATGCTGCCCGTCGGTGAAAACAAACAAGCAATGTTGGCGAGGCTCAATATGATGTCGCCAGGTGACATGCCCGACTTTCAACCGGGCATGCAGTTGGCCTTTAACGGCTTGAGCGCAACTCCGGCTTCGATGAAACACATGATTATCATCAGCGATGGTGATCCCAGCCCACCGACCAATGCGATCTTGAATAACTTTGCTTCGGCAGGCATCAAGATTTCGACGGTGGCGGTGGGGGCTCATGGACCAGCAGGCCATCAAACTTTGCAAAAGATTGCGACGACGACTGGTGGAAACTATTATGTGGTCACCAACGCTCGTGCGCTGCCAAAGATCTTTATGCGTGAAGCGAGGCGCGTTTCGCGGTCCCAGTTGTTCGAAGATCCAGCAGGCATCGGTGTGCAAGTGGTCGCGGGGCACGAAGCGCTGACAGGGATCTCGCGTGAACTGCCAAACCTATCGGGCTATGTGCTGACACAGTTGAAGGACAGTCCGCTGGTTGAGCGGCCGATTCAAGCCAGCAAGCCGGGCGAAGATGACGTGTCGACAATTCTGGCCACATGGACTTATGGGCTTGGTCGCACGGCTGTGTACACTTCGGATACGGGTCGGAGATGGGCAGCCGATTGGACTCGTTGGCCGCAGTTCGATCAATTCTATAGCCAGCTCGTGCGCTGGATGATGCGGCCCACCAAAGAAGACGCCAACTACTCTATCTTTACTACGTATCGCGACGGTCGTATTGAGGTTGTTGTCAATGCAACCGATGCCGATGATCGCTATGTAAACTTTTTGGAGATGGCTGGGGCTGCCGTCGGGCCAGATCTAAAACCTTTCTCGATAAAGCTAAGCCAGCAGAGCGCCGGGCGATACGTGGGCTCCATCCCAGCCGACCAAGCTGGCTCGTATGTGTTAAGCATCGTGCCGGGGGCTGGGCAAGCTCCGTTGACGACCGGCGTCTCGGTGCCATTTTCCGCAGAGTATCGAATTCGCCAGACCAATACGCGTTTGTTGCAGCAGCTCAGCCAGCTTCAACCGGTCGGCGGGAAGTCAGGTGCCATGACGGCTCCGCTGGAAGAAGCTCAATTTGATACCTTGGTAAGCTTGAACAGTTTTCGCTCGGGCGTGCCTGCCGCTAGATCACTGCAAGACATCTGGCCTTGGGCCGTCCTGTTGGGTTCGACGCTCTTTTTTGCTGATTGCTTTGTGCGCCGCGTTTCCATCGATTTGACCGCCCCGCTCAAAGCGATGCGTCGTCGCCAAGAGAAGCAAGCGGCAGCCGACGCCGCTGCCGCCAATCGGCTGGAACGCCTGCGTTCGACAAAATCGGATGCCAAGGATGCCACAAGTATGGCAGTCGATTCAGGGGCAGCGACCGCCAATCGCACTTTTGAGAGCGCCGCCGATGCGCCCGCTGACACTGTAGCGGGCGAATTCGGGACTGCGGCGGATACGTCCAGCAAATCGACCGCCAAGAAAGAATCGCAACCAAAGCTGTCTGGAGATCCCGAGGAAGGGCTTTCCTACACCGAACGTTTGTTGCGAGCCAAGAAAACCGGCAAGAACGACTCGTCCAGCTAAGAACGTGTTTTAAAATGAGGCTGACCTTTATTTGGAGCAAAACCTGATTTTAGGGGAGCCAAATCGCGGAAATGGAAAGAAAACGCTGATATTGTGCCCCTAGCCTTGATTCAATAGGTTTTTGCAGGGACAATTGAACGTACTGTACGCTCTATCGACGTTAACTGGCAGTGCTTGGTTTTATTCTCCACATGTTCGAAAGAACCTTGAGTTATGCTTAAGCGAAACAATCGACTGGACGACCAACGCCTAGACGACGAGCGGCTAGAAGTGCGGCTTGACGACGAACTGGCTGGCAATCCCGATTGGGAAGCGGTCGTCGCTGAAGCTGCAGACGACGAATTGGACGTTGCGGATGAGCAGCCCGCGGTCTTTTTTGACCGAGATAGCATCGCTTTTTTTGCCAGCCTGCTCAGCCACGTCGGTTTGATTCTGGCGTTTGCTGCGATTCCAATCATACGCGAAATCGCACAGCCGGAGCTGGTGATTCGATCCGTGCCGACAGAAGAAACCATCGAAGAGTTCGAGGTGATCAGCGAAATTGTTTACAGCGAAGATCCGTCGACCAAAATCGGGGCCAATTCCGTAGGGCAATCCGAAGTCGCACTCAGTGCTGCTCCCATCTTGGCCGAAGTGAGCGAGATTGTTACGCCGGATTTGACTCCTTCGCCAATTTCCAACATCGATTTGTCGCTGAATATCCAGCAAGCTGTCGCACTCACGGAATCGACCAAAGCCGTACGCGGGATGACTGGCTATGGTGTGTCTGGAACGGATGGGGCTGTTGATCGCATCACATACGAAATTATCAAGTCGATTGAAGAACGTCCGACGTTAGTCGTTTGGCTGTTCGACGCTTCGGTTTCGCTAACCAAACGCCGCGATGAAATCCGGGACCGATTCGATAAAATTTACGAAGAGATTGGACTGGTAACCGACCAGCGAATTCAGCAAGGGCGGATTGGTGCTCAAGATCCGTTGTTGACCAGTGTCTTTTCATTCGGGAATACCGTTAACCTGTTGCTTGACAAACCCACTTCCGACCTCAGCCAAATTCGCAACGCTATCGACAACATCGAAGTGGACTACAGTGGTGTAGAGATGGTGTTTTCTGCGGTCCACATGGCGGCTGACAAATTTAAGCGTTTGCGGATCGATCGTGGCAGTGGTCCAGAACGGAACGTCCTGCTGATCGCGGTTACCGACGAACGTGGCGACGATACGCAAGGCATGGACCAGACGATTGCTTTGTGCCGTCGCTATGCCATCCCCGTGCATATCATGGGTGTTCCAGCACCATTTGGTCGAGCGTTTACGTATATCAAGTATGTCGACCCAGATCCAAAGTATGATCAGTCGCCGCAGTGGGCTCAAATTGACCAAGGGCCTGAGACCTTCATGCCTGAGCGAGTTCAGATCGGCTACAAGGATAACTTTTTTGAAGAACCAATCATCGACTCTGGCTTTGGGCCCTACGCTCTGTCGCGACTGTGTTACGAAACCGGTGGCATCTTCTTCACGATCCATCCAAATCGCAATTATGATCGCGATGTGGGGCGTGGTGCGACAGAGGCGTTTTCCGCGCATCTGCAACGTTTCTTTGATCCTAACGTCATGGAACGCTATCGCCCTGATTATTTGTCGGCCGCCGAGTACGAGCAGATGCTGCGCAAAAGTCCGTTGCGATCCGCTCTGGTGCAAGCATCTCAACTGGCGCGAACCGGCGTCCTGGAGCAACCACGGCTGCGCTTCGTTAAACGCGATGAAGCGGCCTTCGTTAGCGAACTTACGACTGCCCAGCAGGCGGCTGCCAGGCTCGATCCCGGTTTGACGATGTTGTGTCAAATATTGAACCAAGGCGAATCGGGGCGTAAATCGGAACTTTCAGGGCGTTGGTTGGCAAGTTTCGATCTATCATTCGCCACGGCCAATGCCGAACGAATTCGTAATGAAACATACAACCAAATGCTTGGCAAAGCGAAACGAGGCATGAACTTCGCCGATGCCAAGAACAACACTTGGACTTTGGTTCCAAGCAAAGAGATTTCGGTCAACAGTCGCCTGCAAAAAGAAGCTGACGACATTACGGCCACTTTCGAGCGAATCGTGAACGAACACCAGGGCACGCCTTGGGCTTACCTTGCGCGGCGCATCTCGAATTAGAGCGTCCCATCGGTTGGGAGTGGAAAGAGTCCTACACCGATTTGAATCCGCCGCGGCCTCGCCCTAACAACCCCAACAACAATAACAATATTCCTGCGCCGCAGGACGATCAAGCGCGCATGTTGGCACCGCCACCTCCAACGCGTCCGATTCCGAAACTCTAGTTCGACCGTCGTTGGATTCGCCCTCCTTCTGGGCACGGGCTTCCAGCGTTTAACCGCATGGCCAACGGACCGCGTCATTACCCCGGGGCACAACCAGACGTGGGACGATGCCCAACGCGGTTGAACGATACGCTGCCACGCCCAAGGTTGTGTCGAAGAACACTGCGTTTGTTTTTCAAAAACTTTTCCGTTTGTTGCACGGATTAGGTTCTCTGAGGCCACTATTCAAGTAACGAGCGAGTTCAAGATGTTCCAGTAGCTCGGTTTCCTTTCACTTGAACTTTGTACTTTGCCCAACCACGGCTGGCTCTTACGTCTGAGGGACTCCACCACATGCGCCTGACACTTCGAACACTCCTAGCCTACCGAGACCGAGTTCTTAGCCCCAACGATGCGCGAGAGCTGGAAGCGAAGATCCGCCAGAGCAAGCTTGCGCAGCACACGATGGAACGCATCGACGGGGGCTTGGCCAGCCGCAGTTTGGGTTCGCCATCCAATAATGCAAAGGGCAAAGAGCAAGATCCCAATGTGGTCGCCGAGTACTTGGATAACACAATGCCCGCTGACGAGGTGCCGCAGTTCGAACGCCACTGCTTCGAAAGTGACATCCAACTGGTGGAGGCTGCTTCGGTGCATCGCATTTTAAGCAGCGTACTTAGCAGCCCTGCCGAAGTCTCCGATGCGCTGCGTGACCGGCTGAAGGCGTTGATCGCTGACCAAGCGTCATCGTCCAACCGCATTCCAAGCCCGCCTATTCAAGCTCCTGGAAAGACCAATGGGCTTGCCACACAATCGGGTTTGGCTGCCAATCCTGCGTCGCATGCGGTCGAAACGAAGAATGGGCAGTACTTGCGAGTCGACGACGCTCATCTCTTGGCCGAAAGTACGCAGGCAGAGCACGACGCCGCTTCAGATCCCGGCCAGCGGTCGGCAATGGCGGAGATCCAAACCCATGGACTCGATCTGTCGGACCATCGCACCAATGCTGTACCTGAATATCTGCGAGATCGTTCCGAAGGGGTCTTGATGCAAATCGGCTTGGTCGCATTGCTGCTGGTAGCTTTAGGGCTGGTCGCTTGGAAGACTATCGGGCCTCTAGACGAAGTCTATTCCATGTTCAGCAACGCGCAGCAACCTCGAATTGCTACAGCCGATGGCAGTGGGCCAGCACCAGTCGCTAGCATAGCAGAGCCACCGATTGTCGCTGAGGATTTTGCCCCTCCACCAATCGCGGCCAGTACGACGCCTACCAACGAAACTGCGGCGGTCGCGACGGCGACGCCCAGCTCACCGCAAGATTTATCGACCAGTTCTGCGGCCGTTCCAGGCACCGAGATGGCAGTTGCAGAGGCGGCTCCGCCGGGAATTGGATCGCTGGCGACAGTCGATGCAGCAACAAGTGATGCAGCGACCGAAACGTCGCTGGCGGAGGCTGGTACAGATGCCTCTTTGGCTACTGACCTCCAGCCTTCCAGTGTAGCGGTTAGCGATAGCGCGCCGCCTTCGATGGCGAGCGTTGGTGCCGCTAGTGTCGCGCCTCCTTTGCCTAACGGGTCAGCCGTGGTCGCAGAAGACATGGCTCCGCCGATACCATCGATGAACCCTATATCGCAAGAGGGTCAGTTCAGCTCGATCGCTTGGCAGCCGGAAACGAAAGAGTCTGCTGCGGCGGTGGTAATGGCTTACGCAAACGAGAAACCAGAACTGGAAAGTGTTCGGCTGGTGAACATCGCGGAGATGTTGCCTGCGACCGAGCGCTTGATCGTACCGGATGCTTATCGGACTGAATTGCGAGTGCAACCTGGTTTGAAGTGGGTCGTCGCTTCCGCAACCGATTTGCAAGGTCAGCAGGGCAGCGAGCCGAAGGTGGCTTATGTTCGTTTGCGGATCGGCCGTGCGATACTGCATGCCACGGCCGACTGCACGACTGTGGTAGTTCGCATCGGTAACCAAGATTACAAGATCGCGATGGATTCGCCGACAGCGATTGCGAGTATCGAACTACGCTACTTCCCCAAGACCGGTGTGTCGATTGAATCGACGGTTGCCCAAGCCGAATCAGGGGCTGAGCTTTCCACGACCGCTTTGATGAGTCCCGTAGTGACGATCGGTTGCGTGGCTGGTAAGGTCCAAGTCCAAGCCAAAAGTGCGGCTAGTTGGTCGCTGCCCGATGAATGCGAGCCTGGTGTGGTGATCGCCTATGTCGATAGCCAGCGCAAGCGATTGCACACGTTAACCGAAGTCCCTTGGTGGTATCGAACGAGTATTGAGCGTCCGATCGACGCAGGAGCTGCCCACGATTTAGCTCTTGAACTTCAGACTATCTCTTCCGAGCCGATCGACGTCGAAGAGGCCGTCGCAGAAGAAGCGATTCCTCAAGAAGGCTTGCTGACGATTCTGAAAGAGACCACGGGAGCGCGTCGAACGGAAACCGCTGCCCTGGCCGCTCGGACGCTAGCGCTGTTGGGACATTACGATGCGATCTTTGGCAAGGATGCATTGATGAACCAAAGCTCCTCTCGTCCACATCGAGCCTTGGTCCTTGAATCGGTTATACAATCCCTGGGAATCGACGCTCAGCATTCAATGCAATTGGTCGAAACCTTGAACCAATATGACCCACCCCGCGGAAGTAGAATTCTGACGATGTTGATGTTGCCCGACGCGAAATCGCTAGCTCAGACCGATGGTGCCAAGCCTTTTGTCGATGCGCTATCAAGTTCGTATCTCGATGAGCGTGCCGTCGCCATTTATCAACTGACGAAAATCACGGGTAAAGAGTTTGCCTATCAACCCGATCGTGTTACCAGCGAAGCCCTATCGCAGTGGCGGAAAAATCATAACGCGGGCAAAATCATATGGAGCGCCGCTTCGGCCAAACCATTAAACTGGGATACCCCTTAAGCCGAATTGAAAATACATGGATGGAAAATTGTGAACGACGCCCCTGATTCATCAATCGATCCTACGGATGACCGTAACGCCGAACCGGCTTTGGACGTTTCGTCGGTCCCCGAGGTAATCGCTGATTTGACGCACAGCGGCAACGTTGGATTCCGCCGCGCCGCGGAGAAGGTCAGAACGTTCCCGCAATCGCCGGGGGTATATCTGATGAAGGATGCCGCTGGAGTGGTCATCTATGTCGGCAAGGCAAAGAACCTACGCAATCGAGCCGGCAGCTACTTTCAAACCACGGCCGCACGCGAAGCTCGCACGGCCGACTGGTTGCACGAGATTGCAGATATCGACTTTCTGGAGTGTGCGAGCGAAGTCGACGCTTTGCTGACGGAGAGCCGGCTGATTAAGGATGTTCAACCTCGCCACAATAAGGATCTCAAGGACGATAAAACCTATCCTTATCTGATGATTACCCAGCAGGAAGATTTTCCACGCGTCGAAGTCACACGCACTCCCAAAGCAACGGGTGCCAAGCTGTATGGCCCGTTTACCAGTGCTGGCCAATTGCGTGGCGCGCTGCAAGTACTACAACGCGTATTTAAGTTTCGCACTTGTTCGCTGGATATCGAAGCCGATGATCCGCGTTGGCAATGGTTTCGCCCATGCTTGTTGGCTAGTATTCAACAATGTACTGCCCCTTGCAATTTGCGTATCGACAAAGAAGCGTATCGCCGCGACATCAAGCGATTGCAAACCTTCCTTGACGGTGGCAGCGTGCGATTGCTGAAACAAATGCGCGACGAAATGACTGCCGCTTCCAAGGCGATGGAATTTGAGAAGGCGGCCAAACTACGCGACGAAATCAAGCTCTTAGAAAACCTTGATCGCCGCGGTGAAATCGACACGCATGTGCAACCGGAAGTATTTTACATCGACCCCAAACGAGGCATGCGTGGACTGAAGAAAGTGTTGAACCTGGACAAGGAACCTCGCATCATCGAAGGCGTGGATATCGCTCATCTGGGTGGTAACGACACTGTCGCATCACTCGTGCAATTTTTGGATGGCTTGCCTTTCAAGCCAGGGTATCGTCGGTACAAGATTCGGGGTGTACAGGGCGTTGACGATTTTCGAAGTATCCACGAAGTGATCTCGCGGCGCTTTCGAAAGTTAAGTGACGATCAAAGCGAGTTTCCGGATCTGCTGATGATTGACGGCGGGAAAGGTCAATTGAACTCCGCGATCGCTGCGTTTCGTGATCAGGGCATCGAACCGCCCGCATTATGCTCGCTGGCCAAGCGCGAAGAAGAAATCTTTTTGCCCGGTCAGTCAGAATCTATCCGCTTAGGACGCAATTCGTTTGCCCTGAGACTGCTGCAGTACGTGCGCGACGAAGCTCACCGATTCGCTCAGCACTACCACCACATCTTACGTCGCAAAAGCACGTTGGATGAGAGCTAGAAAAGTGTCAGAGAGCTAGAGAAAAGTGTCAGGCGGCATGGATTAAATAGCTTACGCGTTATCGATTCCCGACACCTTTTCTAGGGTCGAAAACCGGTCGGTCGTCACATGGAATTGTGGCTCTTCCGCGAAAGAGACGGAGATAAGGTCCTTGGCCTTGCAAATCATCTGCCTGCACTCCTCGCTAAGATGCGTCAAATGGAGTGTCTTTCCAAGTTGTTGGTATTTCTTGGCAACGACATGGATCGCTTCCATTCCCGAGTGGTCATAAACCCGTGTGTAATAGAAGTCAATCACGACGGTATCTGGGTCCTGCCGTGCGTCGAACAACTCTTTAAATTGGGTAGTGGATGCGAAAAACAATGGCCCATGAAGCTGATAGACTTTGGTGCCATGCTCTGTAACCTTGATGTCCGCGTTGATGTTCTTTGCATGCTTAAAGGCGAACGCTAAAGAAGAAACAATGACTCCTATGATCACGGCCGAAGCAAGGTCATGCATAATGGCGGTGTAGAGCGTGACGATGACCATTACCAGAAAGTCCGTCAGCGGAACTTTGCGGTAGAGCTTCAACGACGCCCATTCGAACGTGCCGATCACAACCATAAACATGACGCCGACGAGAGCTGGCATTGGGATCATTTCAATCCACTGCGAGAAAAACATCACAAATGTAAGTAGGCAGCAAGCAGCAAAGATTCCAGACGTACGACCTCGCCCCCCCGATTCCACATTGATCAACGATTGCCCGATCATGGCACACCCTCCCATGCCACCAAACAAGCCACAGATGATGTTCGCCGTCCCCTGTCCGAGGCACTCGCGGTTGCTGTTGCCTTGCGTCTCGGTAATCTCGTCGATCAATGTTAGAGTCATCAGCGACTCAATCAATCCGACTGCCGCCAACACTACTGCGAATGGGAAAATGATCCACAGCGTGGCCAGAGTCACAGGCGGCAGTTTGAATGTTTGAAAGAACAGCGTTGGCAAGCCAGCGCTGATGCTAGTAGCTTTAGGATCAATATTATCCATCGCCGCAGCAATCGATTCGGCTTGTCCTGGCGTGACATCCGCTGATTTTAGCGAAGGCCCAGGCTGACCAACTTGGTTGATGGATGTTGTCGAGTCTGTGGCAAGCACTCCTTTTGCAGCAGCAACTTTCGCATTGGTCGCCAACATATCGCCGACGGTCATGACGACATGACTTTGGTTCTGGGCAGCCATTTCAGTAGGCAAGAATCGGTTCGATGCAATGCCGATACCACTGACGACAAGGATAGCGGCCAACGAAGCAGGTACCGCCTTGGTCCACTTGGGAAGCAGCCAAATGATGGCCATCGTCAACGCAACCAGAACCAGCATGATCCACAATGCAGGCCCTTGCATAAATTCAAGTGTTCCAAGGGAACTCACCGTCTTGAAACTGCCAAACTGGGCCATACAGATAACAATTGCCAAGCCATTGACGAACCCCAGCATTACCGAATGAGGTACCATACGAATCAGGACACCTAATCGCGCAAAGCCAACTAGTAACTGCAGCAGCCCGCAAAGGATGACTGTAGGAAACAAGTACTCGATACCATGAATCGCGACCAAGCTAACGACGACAACAGCCATCGCACCCGTTGCTCCGGAAATCATGCCCGGACGACCACCGCATATTGCGCAGATCAGCCCGATGAAGAATGCGGAGTACAGGCCGATGATCGGCGACACTCCTGCGACAAACGCGAAGGCGATCGCCTCGGGGACCAATGCGAGTGCGACTGTGAGCCCAGACAGCAATTCGTTTTTAAGATTCTGAGGCCGTGAGCGAAATAGATCGAGCATTTATAGACAAAACTTCCTAGTGGTTTGCAATGGCAATCAAACAACCGCAACCTACCATGTCACGGGATGCCAAATGTTGGAGAGTCAACAACACGAAATAGACTCGACGCGCCTTGCGTTAGGGCGGAGTGACAGATGACTTAGAGATCTGTACTTGAAATGTCATGTATTGAGAACCTTCGGGCATGGCTTGGATTTCAGAAGGCTACCTCGCGCGTTGCTACTTAGCAAGGTCAATGCCGGACGCAAGCTTCCGTCCTAAACACGATGGCACGTTGCGTTGGCAATCAAGGGGAGGCATCGCAACTGTATTGCGATTACAAAGAGGAGTCAGGAGGCATTGCCTCAAGCAGATTTTTTTATCCAAAACGACGACTTCACTAGCTTAACAGCATGCTAGGATCAGCTCCCAGCATGCGAACAGTGAAGTCACCGGCATGGACTTTTGTGCGTCACTTAGGCAATCGCTCGAAATTGGAGTACCGTACGACGAACTTCCAAGTCCGTCGATACTTCAACGGACAAAGATGTCCGTTGGTACATCTATTGTGAGCAGTTGCCTTAATCTCGATCGCGGCGTTTGAAAGCGTCCGCCAGCGATTCGTCTTGGCCGACAATCCAACGCTGGCCGTCGGTTTCAAGCTCTACAAAAGTCGAGCCAATCTCGGTCACTTTGCCCGTGATACCAGCCAAATCAAACTGATCGCCGACTCGCACCGTGATAACTTTACCTTCGATCCGTGAAGTGAACCATGCCTCGGGCCCTTTGCTGCCGCTTACCAATCCGGTGACTCGCGTTTGAGTCGCGATATCGAATTTTGGCTTGGGAGTCGTCGGAGGAGGAGGTGGGGGGGGATCGGTAACGTTAATGGCAATGGTTTGAGTGCTGGAAGCTGCGGGAAGACCTGTATCGGTTGCTCTTACGACCACTTGGTACTTACCCAATTCGCGTGGTGACCAAACCAATTTCCCATTGCTGATTTTGGCACCTGGGGCAGTACTGCTGACCAACTCGTAATTGACGCTTTGCGTCTGATCGGGATCCTTCGCCGATAGATCGTAGCTCAAGGAACTGCCACGAACGGCATTGGTCGATGCAGTACGAGGCCACGCGGGTGGCAGATTCGCAGGATAGAAGATGTTCCGCTGGGCAATGGCAGCCAAATAAGCGTCTGCGGGCAGGTCCATTAACTTATAGTCCTTTGGATTCGGCGGCGCTTGTTTCTCGCTGGCTTCCTTCATCACTGCGACTTGAATGTCTAACTTCAACGTCATGACGCCGTACGCAGCCTTGGGCTTGGGAGCCAAACTAAAGCCAGTGATTTTGTGCAAATAGGGATGATCGTAAAAAGCATGCAGCATGCGGACTAAGTCGTCTAGGCGTGCATCGCCTTCCAGTTTGTAGGTCAAAATGTTAAACGTCTTGGTCTGCGAAAGGATGTCGCTGATATAGAGAGGTTTCGCATTCTCCAACTTCGAGGCACTCGAGAATTTGATCAACCATTCCGAGTACGCAGTCTTGGCACTTTCGACGTTGCTAGGCAACGATCGCAGCGCTAGTTCATTGATGCGCTTGCGAGCCAGAGCCCCTTGGGTCATCGTGGTTTGATTCGTCATAATCGTCTTCTGCAGCGAATCGATCGTCACGCGCTTTTCAATAAAACCTTCGCTCAGACGACTCCAACCCATATACAAGACTACGAAGACAACCAGACCGCCAACGGCCATTGCCAGTTTCTTTTCGCGATCATTCATTATTTCGCCTCCCCTTCATTGGTCTGACTATCGGTCGCCGATGCCGAGGCGTCCTCAGCGGCTTCAGTAGCTTCAGTAGCTTCAGTAGCTTCAGTAGCTTCAGTAGCTTCAGTGGCTTCTTCTGGCACTGATTCCTCGCTGCTTGGTTCACCGGCGTCTGCCCCGACAGTGTCAGGTGCGACGGTTTCCTTAGTCATATTTGCGTCGGAACTGGCCATTGGTCCAGCCCACTGCGTTTTGGTACCACCTGGAATCATGATCGTAGTTGTACCGAAATAGCGATACGTTGCGTCTTGCGTACTGGTCATGCTCCATCCCGCTGTCGTCACTGAATGATTGGGACCGCGTAGCGCCCGTTCGAAATCAGGCCCTAAACGCTGCTGGACCACGCTTGCGTTGAACAACATTTTGCCATCGCCGGTATTCGCAGCGGTCGTCACCGTGATGGGGCCCACCACAGCTTGTTCGGCAGGTAGCGCTTTGTTGGATATGTAAGCCAGTTCGTCTAGCCAATTGATGCCGGTACTGAGGAAGGAATCGATGTCTCGCTGGTTCACAACCAAGGCATTGGAAAGTTTGACACTGGCAGCGTTATTATCAACCTCCAGCTTCAACGCGGCTATCTGGCTGTTCAAAGTTCCATGGGACCAAAAGTACCACAGGACTCCACTTAGCAGCACAAAGGCAACGCCGGAGGCCATCGCAATCATCTTGGGCAGCGAACGCTGCTTGATGATCTCTTTGCGAGGATTCAAGAAGTCCACTTCGCGAGAATCGATCGGTCGTTCAATGCGAGCGGTCGCTGGTTCCCCCAACGCCATGGCCAGCGCAACCCAACCGCCTTTGGCGACTTGATCTTCGTCCGCTTGGTTGATTCGGCTCAGGTCGATCAAATCGTTGACGGAAACGGCCGTTACCGGTTGCTGAACAATTTCTTCTAGTGCAGCAGCGTGTTCTGGATTCACACCGATAGCCACCAAGCTATCGAAGTGCGTGGGCAGCTCGCCGTCGGCGGCCGCCATTGAAGTTCGCTTGATTTCACCCGCGAAAAGTTTGACGCCGCTAGGGCTTAGATTCAGGGGCGTGCGAACGTTGCGCAGAAAGTGTACCTTGCCCGCTTCACAAATCGTCAATTCCGTTCCAGCTTCATAGCCATCTGCAATTAAGAACGCGTTTTCCGCCTGGACTTTGATGTTGGGAGATCGCAAGACCGCGTTGGCCAACACGACCGGTGCCAATAATACGCTTTGCAGTTCCAAACCGGCTGCATTGCAGCAATTGCGAAGCTGATTGATGATGTTTGGCGATATTGCCATCACCAGCGCATTGGTCTGCTCGACGCCCTCGGTGGCGGGCGTCAATTCGGTACGTGGCAAGACCAGAAAGTCGATTGGCCATGTCTCTCCGGCAACCGCAAACAGTCGGCTGGCGGAAAATTTGACCATCTCCGGCAGTTCATTCAATTCGTTGGTCGGAAGATTCGCGGCACGAACCTCCGTGTCAGCTCGACGGACGATCGCCACACATTTTCCGCCGCGAACCCCAGCCGACTTCACCAATTCGCTCAATGCCGAAGCTGCTTGGCCCGGTTCCGTCAACGGTTTGTACATCAGCCGCTCCATCTGGACTTTTCCACCAGCGGGGGAACCGATGGCCAGCCAAACGCTCGACTTGGTTATTTCAATTGCAATATGACGCATGAGAGATCAGATTCGGGGGAGGGCTAGGAAAGGCAGATCCAATGTTTAGTTTAGTTGGAAAACATCGGAAATCGTAACAAGTTTCGCTCGCAGACGCTCGGAATCCCTTAAAGGCCTCCGGTTGGAACGCCTAAATTCGTCATCAGGGCACGCTGCCCCAGGGTTGGCAAATCAAATCCACGCCCCAAGTGATCCATGCGACGGTACGAAACGATCTTGGGAGGCGAATCGGTGGCATCCACCACGATCTGCAACCGTGCAAACGATGCTCCCTGTTCGAAATAGCCGACCACCTGGGCCGAAAAAACACTGCCAGCATTGGTGAGCAGCGGAGCCAACTGCCGCATCTGGTCCAACGTGATGATGCCTTCCACCACCGGCCACGTTTCGAACTGGCGATTTTCGCTGTCCGAGGGCTGCGATCTCGCTTGAATGATTTGGTCCACGATCTCGGTTGTCATTCCCGGGAGCCCCGACAAAATCTCGCGCGGTGCCTGCATTAAATTAATGCGACCGGGCAACGATGGCGATTCTGACACGGTCAAAAACTGCATCAGAGCCGGCATGTATTGGCCCATCGATAACGGATCATCGCTGAAAGGTGAAGTATAAGTGGTCGTTTGGTCGCCTTCGGTAATTGCAATCGACGACCCGATCAAATCGAAAATTTGAGAGATTTGATTCGAACCGCCACTGGCCAAATCCAGTTCCACCGCACTGGCCGACCATGGACGTGGGGGTTGAGCGACCTGCTGGACTGCACCCACGCCCTGTCCTCCACCGCCTTGTCCTCCACCGCCACCAAAACCACCGCCGCCTTGACCGCCACCTCGACCACCGCGACCACCACCTTGTCCACCGCGTCCGCCGCCGCCCATGTCACCGCCACCTTGACCGCCCCGACCACCGCCAAAATCTCCGCCGCCTTGACCGCCTCGACCACCGCCAAAATCGCCGCCACCTTGACCGCCGCCACCTTGACCGCCGCGTCCACCACCGCCGCCTTGACCGCCACCGCCCCCGCCGCCTTGACCGCCGCCAAAATCTCCACCACCTTGTCGTTGCATCCAGACCAACCGCCCAACTGGCGCAGCCGAACTTCCATTCAAATTCAAGGCAGAGCGGCCACCACCGCCACCTGGAAATCCACCGCCACCGCCTGGGCCGCCACCGGGAAAGCCCCCGCCGCCTGGACCGCCACCGCCTGGACCGCCACCGCCTGGACCGCCACCGCCTGGACCGCCACCGCCGCCGCCTTGGCCACCACGGCCGCCTTGGCCGCCACCGCCGCCTTGGCCGCCGCCGCCGGGACCACCGCCACCTTGGCCGCCGCCGCCGTCTCCTGTATCGCCTCCGGGAATCCCTACAACTCCAACCGCTGCTTGCTGATTGGCTGCGTTGCCGTAGATCCGATAAGCCAGGATGTAGCTAACCCAGTCTTCGTTGGGGATCACTTCCTGCAGTTGCGTTTGCAGGGTCTCCAAGTCCTGCGAGTTGATATTGATACGAGGGTTGCCAGCCAAATCGACATTCTTTTCGCGAGAGTGCAACGTCAGAAAAGGTGCCCAGCCTAATTGCGAAATGGCACCGCCGCCCACCATGCCTGGCATGGCGGTGGCCTGGCCATTGGCCGCCGCTTGGCTCGCTTCGGCTGGATCCAGCACGCCGTTGCGATTCAGGTCAAGACCGTACAGCAACTCCGGTGTAACGCCTTGTACTAAAAGCAGCTCTTCGATGCTGCGCAAATTCGAGTTGGCTGCTTCATAAGGAATAGGCAGTTGCTGATAGTATTCATTCTCAGCTCCAAATTCCCGCACCTCATCGTCAGAATCAATCCAGTCCAGAATGCAGTCTGCGATCTGCTCGGTCATATTCGGCAAACCCATAAGCAATCCGCGTCCTAAACTGCCACCTCCACTGCTAGCTACGTTTGACGCAGCAGAACTTAATTCGCTGGGCAGTCCCAGTGCCGCCATGCCGCTGACGTCCTCGCCCCCCCCTAACACACTTCCGGCCATACTGTAAACGCTGTCAATCGTTGCCAGTGCATTCAAGTTCAATTTGGCCGATTCGTTCTGCAATCCGTAGCGAATCCCCGCATACTGGCCATTGACGTCCAAAGCCGCTGCAAGGATAGAAAAGTTCGCAACGTTGTTCAAATTCGTGTCCGGCACAACGTTGATCGCTTGGAAGTACCCTGGATTATCCCAAACACCGCCGGCATTGTTTTGGTCGATCGGAGGCCGGGACAAAAATAGTCGCACGTGGTCAATGCCAGACTCGGCCGTCAAGCGTGCTTGGGTCGCACGGCCCAGCAGGATGCTTTCCTCGCGGCTAGCCAGCATGCCTTCTGAAAAGCCGAGTGCTGCCAGCGTCACTGCCGCCACCACCAACAGCACCATGATCAGCACAAAGCCCGCGAGCTTTGCTTTTGACAAGCCGCGCTGGATTCGTTTCTTACTGCGGTGCATCGTTTTGTTCTCCATCTTTCAAGTACTTCGTCATTCGGCACTTCATAGCCCAAGTTGTGCTGATCCATCGTCTGCTGTGGCGGGAGAGGCGGCCAGGGCTGCCCCCGGTACAATCACCAAGGTGGAGTAAATCGTAATACCGCTCTCCTGCAAACTGGTCGGCGACATCATGCTCATATTCAGCGGCGGTACCATACGCTGCTCCGGTGGCGTGTTGGGGTTTTGCATCGCCAGCGTCACACGCACGACAATGGGCAACCCTTGCGTGGACGAATCCCAGGTCTGCAGCCATTCCATCCCATCATAGAACTGGAAATCCAGGCCAACGACTTCACGCGCAATCAAGGTCCCGGTTCGATTGATCCGGTCCGACTCGCCGTCCACATATGCTTTTTGCAGCACATTCCGCGCGATCATGCGCCGCACCAACCCACTGGTGGTCGCATTGGCAGCACTGGAGATCAATACATCGGACGACAGCGATGACAGCGAATCGGTCACTCCGTCAATCTGCTGGCCTTGAACATAATAGGTTACGGTCTTGATGTCCGTCGGTAAGTCATTCAGCGTACCAGCCATGATATCCGGTTGCTGCATAATGCTTTCGTCCACCCGCGGCGGACGGGAAATGTCAACTTCAATGCTGGTCGCGCTGCCGATGATCCCCGGTGGCAAACTAGCCGACCCGGAAGATTCCATTGCGCCACCACCCGTCATCCCAGAACCGCCAGCCATTCCAGAACCACCCGACATTCCAGAGCCACTGAGCATCGAGGACATGTCGCCCATGCTGCTGGCAGAGCCGCTGGCACCCATCGACGCCCCCCCCGCGGCGCCTAGGCTGGACAACGCTTGACCGCCAGCGGTGCTTTGAAGCAACGCCACCAAGGGCTGAACATCAAAAGGCTCATCTCGTACTACGCCGCGAATATCGTCAGCAATCATGCTCAGGATCGTGCGAGCTAGCCTTAATTGTTCAAAGGTTGTGTCGGCTTGAGTGCGATTCACGACATACCATTGCATCAAACCGCCAATCAAGCCAGCAATGACGGTGGTCAGCGCCAGCGAAATCAAAATCTCGACTAACGTCATCCCCTGTCGTACACGCGATGCTCTCCGTCGAATCGTCATCTACAAAGCCCCCCCTGTGCTTGAGTTGCCAGTGGAACTCGTCCCGCTCTCTGCCGCAGGAATATCCATATTCAACATGGGATTGATAAACCAACGAGTCAGCGTTGCCAGCGGCTTGGCCTGATTCTGAGCAGACACAGCATCACCAACAAAGACCGTGACCGTCATAATATCCGGTTGATTGGACTGGATGGCATCGATACGAAAGTACCATTCTTTCGTGGAAAAGCTTTGATCGGTCACCAACGCCCAATCGCTGGACTGCATCGGAATCGACTGTAAAGCGACCTCCGCGAGTTTCGATTCGCAAATCAAATTCGCCTGCAGTTCATCTCGCGAGTCGATCGCATTATTGGTCGCATTCTGAATGATCTGAGCCAATAGGGCTGCCGACATAGCTAAGATGCCGATCGAGATCACCACTTCCAATAAACTGATCCCTCGATGTTTGGAATCGCGTCTGCGTTGTTTCATGTTCATTGTGGTGCTCCTGCAGCGGGAGTAATCCCTGCTCCTGGCACTAATTCCAGAACTTGAGTTGAACCCGTGACGCCGCGTATCTCGACCGCAATCCGACGCCCTCGCTGATTCGCAATCACGATTCTGGCCGTGCTGGTTGATCCATCGGGATAAAACAAAATGGGGCTTGAAAGCCCAGATGCCGACGACATATCGACAGACCCCGTTTGCACGGCGCTGCGAAGATCGGTAAACACTTGAGCGGCTTCAAACGCAACACTCTCGCCAATGCTCCAACTGGTACCATTGACAGACCCGACACTTTCGACCGCCCCCATCGCATCGGTACTAATGACTTGCCCCAGCTCCGTCATCACCGTTGCGCCGCCCGATGCGCTGGCTGAATCGTCCGCGGATAGCCACGGCTGCAAGGTCACGGCACGACCGCCTAAAGCGACCTGCATCATCTGAATTTGTCCGGTGCGAATCGCCTGCAGCCGGGCCTTGCGGACCTCTAACTCCAAACGTCCAGCACCGCCCGTGATCTCGTTAGATAGAATGTAAGCCTGATAGGTCGGGATAGCGAACCCTGAGACCATAACCAAAATGGCCAGGACTAAAATCAGCTCCAACAGTGTGAATCCGCGTCTCATCGTACTTCATTGTGGATGCTGGGCAGGCAAAATTAGGGAACTTTGCAAATGGGACCTTCTGAAAATCTCCAATCCAAAAGGAGCTGGCTCGTCGCGACACAAAATCATGCCGCTCGAACACCATCATGCCAGCTCTCTGTCGGGAAATTCTAAAAAGCGATGTTTACTTCGGCTTGCTAGAAATATCGTCTGGCGTGTTAGGTTGGCCATCGGGACCGTTGCTGCGAATCTCGAACTGCGAGCCACTCACCGTGTAAACGTACTCGTTGCCCCAAGGATCAGGACCGATCGGTTTGTCGCTGACGGGATCCCATTTAGTAGGATCCGCCAAATTCGAAGGCTGCTCATAGAGATCCTTGAGAGCCGTCGGAAGATTGCCATTCATCAACAAATACGTGTTGACCATGCTGGAGAGCGAGGAAACCTGCGTCGCGGCAGTCTGCTTTTTGGCACCACCCAGAACGCCTGCGGTGTTAACAATGACCAGACCAGCCAAAATCGAAATGATCACCAAGACCAACATAATTTCGGTCAAAGTGAAACCGCGCCGGCTTCTGCGAATTCGACGGGATTGGGACGAGCGTGTTCTCATAGCTTGTTTCCTTTCAAGATCTTTAAGATTATTTGATGGAGTTATTTAGGCGGGATCAAAGAGGTACGAGGTTATAACAACCATCCACTTTGCGAAGTGTTCCGCGATTATTTTGCAATTTCCGCGACTTTCACTTCCCTTCATTCTACTTTAATTTGCCTCAGCATCAAACGGTACGCGTTAATATTTGCCTCCGCCCACTATTCCAGCAATGCGGCTAGCTCGCCCAAGATCAACGCCGTTGCCCCCCAGACAAAATAGTCGTCCAGCTTGAATCCAGGGGCATCATACTGACAAGTCCCGCGCTGCATCGTGCCGACTACCAGCGAATCTTCCCGAGCCAGCTCGCTGATTGGCAGCAACAGCAAGCTCGATACTTCTTCTTCATTGGGGCGAAATTCCGCTGGCTTGTGATAGACCGTCAAAAATGGTTGCACCTGATGGTTGCTCGCGAAAACGTAAATCGGAGTCAATGGAGCAAGCAATTCGAGCGCTTGGCCATCACAGCCCAACTCTTCTTGAAATTCGCGTATCCCAGCGTGCCAAGCACTTTCACCAATTTCCAAGCGACCGCCAGGCAAAGACACTTGGCCACGATGGTCGCCAACCTTGTCGCTGCGTACCGTCAGTGGGATGCAGTATCCTGTCGGCGTCTGGCAAAGCGCAACAATGACGGCTGCTTCATGGGCGGTCTTGGAAACGGGACCCCGATGCCTGCCATAGGCCATTTCGGGTGCGAACTGCGAATGCGACGCGAAACCTGGCATGGCATGCCGACATCGCGCTCGCAAAGACGCTAAATCAAAATCGTTGCTCGTCACGCTCATCAATCGCCTCATTCACATCCGCAGCATTTGGAACACTGCGTAGGTATCGTTTTCAAATAGAATAGGAAGTGCTAGGGGGCTAGGGTCGCTGCGGCGGTCCAGCAAAATGTAATCGAACTTGAACTCACGACTCAAATCGATCGCTCGCACTTGGTTCATCGCTTTCGGTCCACCGCGCGGGTCTCGCGCAAATACCAATTTGGTTCGACGATGCCATTCAATCAAGTCGCGAGCGTTCTGTGGCGAATCTTTCCAACAAACTACCTCTGCACGCTGGGCATACCATTTAAACGTCTGCTGATTGCGTGGCGTTAACCACAAGGAGTCCGACGGTGTAGCGGTCTTTATCCAGTAACACACATCCTGCCAGTCTTGTAGCGTGGATTTCGCTCGCGGAGCACTCGTATTGGCAAAAATCAGCGACTGGTAATCCGCCGGCGGAATCTGATGTCGATTCAGTTCGGCCATCTTTTGAAACACCAGCCAAGACCCTGGCAATAACAGGACCGACCAGCAGAAAACTTCTGCCGTTAGTTTCCAAGGCGTTTCATAGCTGATTTGCCTTAATCGATAAATGCTGGCAAGTGTCAGCGTGCAGATCGCAACAGGCCACGCCACATCGTTCCAGCGGAACCAATAATATCGCAGCAGATTGGCGGACCAGTTGATCGCCCACCCCTTCAACGACACATCGATGATCGCTCCGATGATCGCAAACACCACGCCAAACACGCAGGTAAGCAGCAGCAAAGCGTAATCGGGGCTCCAGGATTGAGACGCTTCCGTTGGGGATTGTGCCTGAACGCGGTTGTCGGAGCGTGTCATCCGAAAAATCCACCCTGTGACGCCGGCTACCGCGAGTGTGGCTGCCACGAGTCCTGCATGCTGCCACCAACGCTGGTTAGAGAATCCGTACACTCGCAAGTGGTGTGGCAAACGTGCGAAGACATAAATCATTGCCCCTTTTTCTGCAGTGGCCGCATCGGCGTCCGCATTCATGGCCAGCGCAGGCAGCAAGCCAACTAAGAAGAAGACAATGGCAATCGCTGCGGCTGCAAGCGACATCGCTCGCGAAGATCCGAGCTCTTGGGCCATCGCAGTCTCGGACGATGGGCCGATATTTGGCGAGCGAATGGAAAGGGAGCTGCGTAAGCACCTACCGACGTCAGGCCAGCATGCTTCCAGCAATCGGCGCGAAACAACGGCGGCTAACAAAGCAAGCCCGATCCAACCGCCGGTGATGACGTGGAAAGCGCACGCAATGCCGAAATGTATCCAAACCCATGGCCAATTCGATCGCACTGCGGCAGCCAACGCCATGAACGCGAATGCGTAAGCCATGCATTTGGCTTCACAACCACCCACCACCCACTCGCCGGACAAATGTCCCCAATGGATCGCTGCTAAGAATAGCAGGATCGACGCAGTCCCCATCATGCGAATCGGTGCCAGCGTGTCAGCCAGCTTACACCAACCACACGCCAAACTGAACCAGCAGACCAGTCGGCCAATCCATGTGGCAATGGCCAACGAAGTGAACTTGGTGGCTACTCCGAAAGTTGCAAAGAAGAACCAATGCGCGTCACCAGATTCGAGAAACAAATCACCTGGACAGAAAGTGGGATCCCAAAAGTTTTTCGCCTTGGTCATGTAATGGGATTCATTGACGTCAGGGCAATACGTCCCGCCATAGATCAAAAGGACGCCCATCGTGACGATGACATCTAACCATAACAAACCGCCTCGCACCGATCTCAATGTTTCGCCTGCCGTCTTTCAAGTGTCACTCATGCTCGGGATCTGTGGATTCGCGTCCCAATTGTACGCGGATTTGTTGTAATCGTTTCGCCAGTTCCGCCTCCAACCCCCGGTCCGTGGGATGATACAACCTGAGGTCGCGGTCCATATACTTCTGGTCGGCAACCCCTCCATCGTAATCATGCGCATACTTATATTCAGCCCCAATTCCTGTTTGTTTGGCCCCTGCGTAATGAGAATCTCGCAGATGTTTGGGGACTGCCTGCAATTTGCCTTCGCGGACTTCTTTGCGAGCTGCTGAAATCCCTGTTGTCGCTGAATTGCTTTTGGGAGCCAGCGCAAGATAGATCACGCATTGGGACAAGGTTAGTTGAGCTTCCGGCAATCCAATGAACTCGCAAGCTTGCATCGCTGCGACCGCGACCATTAAGGCTTGAGGGTCCGCATTCCCGATATCTTCCGAGGCCAAGATCACTAGTCGACGGCATAAAAAGCGAACCTCTTCGCCACTTTCTAACGCACAAGCTAGCCAGTACAGTGCTGCATCAACGTCGGAGCCGCGAATGCTTTTGATCAGAGCGCTCGCCAAGTCGTAGTGTTCATCGCCAGTGCGATCAAAACGAATAACCTTGCGTTGGATCGATTCTTGGATTGTCGCTTCATCGATGACCTTTGTGTTCGCCGGCAACGATAACGCAGCGATCTCCAAAGCACCCAGTGCGCGTCGAGCATCGCCTTCCACGACACTGGCTAAAAACTGCAAAGCGGACGGCTCAATCGTCAATTGCCGAGCTCCCAGACCGCGCTCACGATCGCTCAACGCCCGCGACAAGATGATTGCGATATCGTCTGCTTGCAACGACTGTAGCTCGAACATCTGCGATCGACTAAGCAACGCATCGTTGATGGCAAAGAAAGGATTGCTGGTCGTCGCACCGATCAACGTGATGACCCCCGCTTCCACATCGGGCAGCAGTGCGTCTTGTTGTCCACGGTTGAAGCGATGGATCTCATCAAGGAACAAGACAGGGCGTTTGCCCGTGGCAGACAGCTCATCAGCGGCCCAAGCAAGCACTTCACGCACGTCCTTGACGGTCGCCGACACGGCGCTCAGCGATCGAAACTCGCCATCGGTCTCTTTCGCTAGAATGCGAGCAAGCGTCGTTTTCCCAGTTCCCGGCGGGCCATAGAGCAACACCGAGCCCAATCGATTGGCTTGCACCAACCGCCGCAGCAACTTGCCGGGGCCAAGTATGTGCTGCTGGCCGATCATTTCGTCCAGGTTGCGTGGACGCATGCGGCTGGCTAGTGGCTCGCTGGCTTGGAGGTTTTTCGATTCTAGTTCTTGAAACAGATCCATCTGCCGCTCATTTGGAATCCGAACGAACTGGTAATCGTAAACAGACCGCTTGCTTGGCATTTCGCATTAGCAATAAATCGCCGGCTAGCGTCGGGATGTTCCATGTCACGCCATCCAAGACTGCCAGCTTTGCCAGCTCCCGAAACTGTTGGGGTTCGGCGGCCACTAAAACCAATTCGCCGTCCTCGCTGGAGATCACTAACGTATCGCCACACAGCAACACTTGGCCGTGACCATAGCGACCTTTGATCCATTCGCGTTGGCCGCTGACTAAATCGACGCATTCGAGACGACCATCGTTCAATCCATAAGCGTAATCGTTTCGGATGATCGCTGATGTGAATTTGGTCTTGAGCGATTTATCGGAACTCCATGCCTCAGTTAAATTCCATTGGTCGCCGTCACGAGTTAGTGTCAATCGTGCACAGCCTTTGAAGTAACCTTTGCTCAGGAAGATCTCGTGGTCGTTGATCGCCGCCGCTTGGGAAACGCTCGCATCCGCATTGCTATGGCTTTCCCAAGGATGCTCCCACAATCGATCGCCAGAAACAATGTCGTAGCCTGCGACCGTTTTTTCATCGACGTAAACGATCTGGTCGACGTCCGCGATGGTCATGCGTTGCGGCGACGCGTAGCTGACTTGCTTCTTGCCTGATTTCCATCGCACTTCGCCAGAGTTCTTGTCGACAGCGATCAGCGTAGCGGCTTTTTCAGAAGCCATATTACCGCCCATCGGTGCGATCACTAAATCATCGACTACTAAAGGCGAACCGCTGCGTCCCCAACTGACTTCCTTTTCAAATGCCGCTTGGTCAATCCCCGCTTCTTGCAGCAAATCGATCTGCCACTGAATGCGTCCGGTTGCTAGCTCGATTGCCGCCAGTTTGCCAGCGGAAGTGTTCACAAACACGGTCGATTCGCTGATGCAAGGAGTCGAACGCGGTCCCGCACCGCCTTCGATGCGATAATGCGAACCAGACAATTGAGCTAACCAAAGCGGCTGGCCATCGGATAACCGCAGTGCTAAGACGTTTTCATGCTTGCCATCGATAGCTTGCTCCAGCGTGACTGCAATTCCTGATTGGATTGCAAAACTTGCCCAGCCGCTACCAATCGGAACTCGCCATATTTCTTGCGGCCGTTCTTTCGTCCAATCGGTCACTAACGCGACATCCTGGCTGATGCCATTGCGGTCGTTGCCTAAAAATTGCACCGATCGATAGTCGTAGAACTCGCTCCCCACCTGCGGCAAGGCAGCGCTGGCCACAGGACTTGTCGACGCAGCGGGCGAAGCATCATCGGTGGCAGGGCTGTTGGTATTTGCCGAATCTACGGAGGCCAACGCCGACGACACGGAAGGCTGCTGAGGCGTCCAACGCGTGCGAAACTGAGGGACTAATTCGCCTGAAACGCCTTCAAAGCGAAACAGAGCAGCCACCAGCCCAATTGCCACTAGCGGTAAGGTTGCAATCACAGTTCGTCCAACCAGCGGAATACCGCGGTGCAGCACCAGCCACAGGTACAACGAGCCGAACGCGAACAGGGCACCTATCGCAAAAACGGCGTTACCGCCGGCATGATCGCGTTGGTAGACTGCATTGCCGATAACGGCCGCCAATGCGAAGAGGACTACGGCAGTCACCAGCCCTGAATAGTGCCACATGCGCCCAAAGATAGAGCGGCGAGCAGGGGGCAACGGCGGAGCGTTTGAAGGTTGCGACATCAGGAGCAGTGCTCGGAATCAAGGTCCAAATCAACGGTTCGACTGCTGTTATAGCAAACTTTTCCATTCCAATCTAATGCTAAGCCAAGCGAGACTAAGTCGAGAAGCCTTTGCAGTGGATCTTGCGTAGTGGCACTTGGGCAAGATCCACTTCAGGTACGTCTGGAGATCGCGGAGGCCGGATCAAGAGAAGCGACCCGGTTACAGGCCTTCGAAGAGCGATTCGGCAACGTTTTGGTTAACCCCACGCCTCAGAGGCTCGCGAATCTGATAGCCATAAAGTTCGGCAGTGTGAAATGTTGCCAGAGGGGCTTTAGCGAGCTCCGCTACCTAGTGGCGCGTCGAGTACGTTTTGCTAAGAAGATGGGATTTCACAACGGGCCTTGTCGAAAAGATCGATCGAGTTAATCTATCGATATTGAGATTTGATATCAATAAGGAAAGTATGGACTGACATTAATGAGTAGTATGAAGAAGCCGACTTCAGGATTCACGTTGGTTGAGTTATTGGTGGTGATCGCGATCATTGGCATCTTGGCAGGGTTAATCATGCCAGCGATCAGCCAAGCGCGTGAGTCGGCTCGCAGGATGAGCTGCAACAGCAACATTCGCCAGTTGCAGATAGCCACGGCTAGTTTTGAGTTGCACCAGCGTGTGATGCCTAGCTCATGGCGAAAAGCATTGGATTCGGGCGACGGGTGGTCCGCTCAAGCTCAGTTATTGCCTTTCATGGAGATGAAAGAGCTGTATTTGAATTCGAATTTCGAGAAAAGCTATAACCATTCTACCGTGCGGATCGGGGCAAACTCGACGTCGATGCCCATTGCGGCCTTTCGCGTACCGCTGCTGCAGTGTCCTTCCAGCGACAAAGATCGACCGCGTTTGGATAACACTGGCAAGCGAATTCATTATCCGCTGAATTATGCGGTCAATCTTGGGGAGTGGCTGGTTTGGGATCCGGAGTTAGAGCAGGGAGGCAATGGCGCATTTGTCCCTGGTCGACGCGGATTGTCATCGGCAGCTTTGACGGATGGTTCCGCGAATGTTTTGGGGTTTGCAGAGGTCGTTGGCTACACTCCCTATTTTCGCAATGCAAGGTTGCCGGGAGATCTGCCAATGCCAGTGGACGATCAGATTTGTGGATTGGGAGGGGAGTTCAAAAACGACTCAGGGCATACCGAATGGGTTGACGGGCGCGTGCATCAGATCGGATTTACGACGGTTTACGGACCGAATGCAAAGATAGTTTGCAAAGTGGATGGAAAAGATTATTTGCCCGATTGGACCAACGCGCAAGAAGGGCGGTTTTCGGACACGAAAACCTATGCCGCCGTAACTGCTCGCAGCCACCATCGAGGCGGCATCAATGTAACCTTTTGCGATGGCCGCACGCAGTTTCTCAGCGAATCGATCGACCTGTATACGTGGCGAGCTCTGTCGACTCGCAATGGTTCCGAATTGATTGTGAATCGCGACTATTAGCAGTTGTGATAGCAGTTGCGACCGAGCCTAGCAGCTTACGCAATCTTCCCAATTTTCCAGTCTGGAAATTTATGGTGGAAAGTGCCCTAGCTTGCGATCGGAATTCGTTGATAATGCCTTCCCATGGATGCCATCGAAGCGGAGATAATGAAACATCTGAAACGTCTGGTTGAAGTCGATCCTCGACCCGGCGATTCGCTTGCGCTTATTGGTTTGGACAGCGTTGCACTTGCGGAACTCACGTTTGAACTGGAAAAGTCGTTTCGAATTCGTTTTGATGAAGACATTGTCGACATTGAAACGGTCCAAGAGTTGATCGATTATGTACGGGACAAAAAGGGCGTGAGTTAACGGTTCATCGCATCGTTGTTTCCGGGGCCGGTGCCAAACGCGGCTCGGGAGTTTGGTTATTGCTGGACATGTCCTGTAAGTGCAAATCCAATGCGACGACGGATATGCGAATCTCCATAATCGACATTGCCAGCGAAATAATCAATAACACCAAGCTGCTGGCGAATAAGAATTTGCTCACCTGAGCCCAACCCAGGAACAGGGTAAACATGCAAACGGTGCACAGCAGCAGGCTGAGCACGCCGAAAGTTTGCATGTCGCGGATCAAGCGAACTCGCAAGCTTAAGTTTTTGATCTGTGCAACATAGACCTCTTGAGGGGACGCTTTGTGGTCCTCATGCAGCTTGCGAATGATGCTGGCTAGTCCCAAGAAGCGGTTGGTGTACGCTAGCAGTAGCAGGGAAATGGTCGAGAAAAGTAATGCGGGCGTCGTCAATTCAATTTGCATATCTATTGGACTTCATCGAAGAAAGCTGACTTTGATGCACTTGGAAATACGCTATAAAGCGAGTACCCAATCGAGTCTCTAACCTTGCTTTCCACTTCACGCGACGATCGAACTATGGCAAATTTCTGGCGAAGCTGGTTTGGAGAGAAACCTCAGGCGCAGGACGAGGTGCGTCAAGAAGTCAAACAGTTGGCGGAGAAAGCCCCGATCCCTTTATTGTGGTTGTTTGGCAAGACTGGCAGCGGTAAAACGTCGATTGTACGATATTTGACGGGTGCCGACGATGCCATCATCGGGTCCGGGTTTCGCCCCGAAACGAAAGCTTCACGGCGATACGATTTTCCGACCAACGAAGAGCCATTGCTCAGCTTTTTGGATACGCGTGGCTTAGGTGAAGCGGCGTATGATCCACAAGTGGATATCGATCAGTTTTCGAAATCCACTCAAGTGTTGCTGGTCACCACGCGGCTAACCGATCATGCTCTGGATCCAATCATTGAACCATTGCGTAAGATCCGTCAGGCTCATCCGGACCGACGAGTGCTGCTGATTATTACGTGTCTTCATCAAGCGGACGCGTCGATTGTATTTCGATCGGACCAAGATCCATTTAAGCCGCGGGACGCAAAACATAATCCGCAACCCGTCGAACTGCCGCCGACGTTTCAAGTGTTGTTGGATGAGAAAAGGAAGCAGTTTGCTGGGCTGTTTGATGTGTTCATTCCGGTCGATCTAACGCATCCAGACGATCACTTTGAGGACCCCAATTTCGGCGGCGATCGTTTGAAGCAAGAGATTGTGTCCGCTTTGCCATATGCATATCGCCAGTCGTTGATAGCGCTGGACGCAGGCAAATCGACTTCGCAAAATACGCGACAGCAGAAAGCGAGGTGGCAAGTGCTCGCTTCCAGTTCGTTGGCTGCGACGGCTGGAGCGGTTCCGATTCCCTGGATCGATATCCCAGCGGTGCTAGCGGTCCAGACGCATATGGCCTACAAGATCGCGGAGATTTACGAGCAGGAGATTACGCCCGCGAATTGGGCGACACTTTCGGGCGCTGTAGGTGGTCAGATTGCCCTGAGGCTAGCTTTGCGCGGCGTCTTGAAATTCATTCCATTCCTAGGGGTGGCCGTCGGTGCCACAAGTTCTTTTGCTTTTACCTATGCGCTTGGGATGTCGTGGGACTGGTACTTTGCGACCATTCGTAACGGTCGAGTTCCCAGTGTGGATCAATTGCGAGAGGTTTTCGCGGAACAGTTGCAGCAAGGTCGTAAACTGTGGGGACTAAGCAGCGAATGATTTCATCTACACGACCAACCTTCCGCACGATCGTCTTGTTCATTCTGTGGACGGCGCCGGTCATACTTTACATTGCGGTCGCGGTAGTCGCTTTGTTTCAAACCGGTTGGTTGGGCAAGATCGCCCTTGCGTTGCCTGTACTATGGGGCCTAGCGTGGATGGTCGCCGCGATTTGGAAGCCATCGAATAATGGGAGTCTTAAGAGCTTGCCCAAGTTCGAAGCGCCTGAGTTTTGGACGCAAAGCGATACCGAAGCGATACAAATCGTCGAAGGATACCGCAAAGAAGCGAGCATTGACCGTATTGGCTTGATCGATCCGGATCGTTACGTCAATGATGCGAAGGAAATTGCCGCTCGACTCTCGCGGCATTATCATCCCAAGGATAGTGACCATGCGTTTTATCGCGTGACAGTCGTAGAAGTCCTAGCCGTAATTCACTTGGCAGCAGAAGACCTTGAACAGTGGACCAGCACCAACGTGCCAGCAGGAAACTTGATCAACGTAGGGCACTTTGCAAAGCTATCGGATTACGCCCGCTATATCGATAATGGTCAAAAGGTTGCATTTCTACTTACCGCTGTCGCGAATCCGGCGAAGCTACTGTTTTATCCTTTATGGCGTAAATCAGGCGTAGTCACTTTGGAGCTTCAGAATGAACTAGCGCAAATGTTGTATCAACAGTACTTGCGCAGCGTCGGACATTACTTGATCGAAATGTTCAGCGGTCGCTTACGCGGCGGGGCAACGGAGTATCGCAATCGCTTTGGCAAGTGGTCTAATGCGATGCACTCTGGCGGTGGTCGGCGCGATTTACTGGATGAAGCTGAGCCCAGTGAAATTGTGATTGCCGTGATGGGGCAAGTGAACGCTGGGAAATCAAGTTTGATCAATGCGTTATTGCAAAACAAGCAGGCGGCGACCAACATTCTGCCTGAGACCAGACAAGTGCAACGTTACGCTTATACTACACCTAACGGCGTCAATGTTGCGTTGTTAGATACCCCTGGCTACAGCGAAGCGGACGTTTCCAAACGTCAACGCCATGAAGTGGAAATTGCTAGTGAAGCGGCTGATATTATCTTGCTGGTCATGGCAGCCCATACTCCAGCCAAAGATGCTGACGTCCGGATGGTGCGAGATATCCAGCACTACTACCGAGAACGATCGCATCTTAAGATGCCGAAAATTGTCGCCGTCCTCACGCACATTGACATGCTGCGTCCTACGCGGCAGTGGGAGCCGCCGTATCAATGGCGTGAACCGCAAAATGCTAAAGAGCAAAGCATGTATGACGCGGTAAGTTATTGCAAAGAATTATTCGGTGCAAACATTGCTGATTATGCCTGCGTTTATACCGGCGAGCAGTACTCGGATGTGACCGCGGTGATGGACGAACTTGTGCCGTTGATCATCGAGCAGCTTGACGAGGGCGAAGCGACGGCGTTGCTGAAAGCGTACTATACGCAGTTGAGTAAAGAGCGGCTGACGCGGCTAAAAAGTCAGTTCGCGGGACTCATTAAACAAGTAGGCCAAATGTTCTTCGATAAGTTTAGCCGCTAGGTTGTCTTGAATTCGGCGTTATGTGAGCGGCAGCAATTATTTGACAGTAGTGGAATTCGCCAGAACTCTATTTCTACTTTGGGAATTCTGGCGAATCCCACTACTTCGGGTATGTATTCATCTGCCGCTCGCTTTAGCGATTACATCAAGTTCATACCGCAGCGTACTTCCGCAGAAGTTCTTCCAACTGGTCAGGTTGGATAGGCTTCGTTGCACAAGCTTCCATGCCAGCGGTCAGGCAGCGATTGAGTACGCCGTCGATTGCGTGAGCGGTCATGGCGACGATCGGCAGATGTTTGCCGGTGGTTTGCTCGCGAGCACGGATGGTTTCGGTCGCTTTCAGGCCGTCCATGATTGGCATTTCTAGATCCATGAGCACGAGATGAAAGTCTTGCTGAGCGGAAGCTTCGACGGCCTCCAGCCCCGAAGCGGCTCCTAAAGCTCGGTGACCAAAAATTTCAAGCAAACCGATCGCGACTTCGCGGTTGATCATCGAATCATCGACGACCAAAATATTTAGAGGTTGCTTCTGCGAAAGCACTTGTCCGGCTAGGCCATCAGCGGGTTGATGGCTGTCCGCTGCGTGGCGAGCGTTCATTGCTGACTTATGAATCACTTCGGAGACAACCATGCGCAGTTCACTGGGTGTCGGGGCCTTGGTCAAACAAGCGCCGAATCCTTGATATTCCTCTTCCGAAGCACCAATTTGGTTGGCTGGAATCGCACAGATGGTCCGCTGATGTAGATTCGCCAAAGCTCGGCAGTTGGCGAACCAATCTGCGTTCGCCGCTTTGTCGAATCCACAGTCGACGATAACGGCTGCAAGCTCATGCGCGGCGATGTTGCCAAACAAGTTGTCATCCAGCGACGGCTGGGATTTCTTCATGGGCAGACAGACAAGTGGCGTACTAGACAGAGCAGCCGCGTAGCTGTGATAGATCGCCTCGCAGTCGGTGACGATCGCGATGGTCGCGGCCTGAGAGGTAGGCCAATCATTCGAGCAGGTATCCTTTTCAACCGCTGCCCGTCGAAGTGGGATTTCGGTATGAAATCGGCTTCCAACTCCCACTTCGCTTTCAACCCACAGTCGGCCTTGCATGAGTTCGACCAGTTGAGCGGAGATGGCCAGTCCCAGGCCAGTGCCACCGTACTTGCGTGTCGTAGAGCTGTCGCATTGTTCAAACGAATCGAAGATCAACTCGCGTTTCTCATCGGGAATACCAGGGCCCGTATCGATCACTTCAATATGCAATCGTTCGGACGTACGCGTATCGCCGGCTGGCAGAACAGAGCAACGCAATTCAACATGCCCGGTGTCAGTGAACTTGATGGCGTTCCCAAGCAGGTTCAAAACGACCTGTCGTAGTCGAACCGGATCACCGGTGATACGTTGAGGGACATCCGGTTCGATATGGACAATTAGCTCAACTTGTTTGTTGGCGGCATGAACCGCTAACAGTTTCGCCACACCACAGATGATTTCTTCCAATTCGTAATCGATCTCTTCCAAGTCGATCTTACCTGATTCGATCTTCGACAGGTCCAAAATGTCATTCAACAAACGCATCATCGCTTCGCCCGACTGACGCACGGTCGACAAGCAATGGCGTTGATGAGCGTTGAGCGGTGTTTTCAATGCTAGTTCGGTCATACCGAGTATGCCGTTCATCGGCGTTCGAATCTCATGGCTCATAGTTGCCAGGAAGCGACCTTTGGCGGCGTTTGCGGCCTCCGCGATATCCTTGGCCGCTCGCAGTTCTTCTTTGGCGCTAAGCAGTTCGTCGGCCGTACGTTGCAGGCGTTCGTAAGAAGTTGTCAGTTCGTCGGCTTTGGCTTGAACGGCTGCTGTTCGTTCGCTGACCTTTTGTTCCAACGTCGCATTCAAGTTCTCGAGGCGCAGAAAGCCTTCCGCGTTCTCTAGAGCTGCACCAGTGATGGTAGCAATAAAGTTTCCTAGATGTTCATCGTTGGCACCAAAGAAGTTTTTGATTCCGCGTTGGCTGATGTAAAGGCAGGAGACAAACCGTTCTCGGACTTTGATTGGAACGTAGATGGTCGAGCAGGTCTGTTGGCTGCGATTAGGTGGCGAGACGGAAATGTTCGATTCCGTGTAGGACTGCGTCTGCCCAGTTCGTAAAACCTGGCGCAAGTTTTCTACGGAGTAACTTGCGTATCCGGCTACTTTCTGGAGATGTTCGTCGTAGTCTACGTCGCTGGGCAAATGGATTAGGAAGCAGTTCTCGCAACGCAAGAGTTGACTTGCGGCCGCTTGCACCTCTTCGTAGATCCGCTCGACAGTCAAGGCTGAGGCGATGCGACGACCGTAGGCCAAGACGAGGTCGAAGCGATCGGCAAGTGCAATCTGTTTGGTCGTTTCTTGATCCTTTTGATACATCTTGCGTGGACCAGAAGCATCCAAGATAGCGAAGATCTTTTGAGCTTCGGCTTGATCGTTCTGATAACCATCCAGCCCAGCGCTCTGGCGAATCTGGTAGCGGCTGTAAAGAGATTTTGCTAACTCAAATTGCGTGCCGATTTGTTTGGCAATTGCGATGCTGCGTGCCAAGCATTTCATGGACTTGGTGATGGATCGTTCCGACGCGTAAATGATCGCCAGCTCTCGCCAAGCGCGAGGCAGATCATTCCTGCAGATGCGTCCTAATTGAATAGCTCGCTTGGCTGCTCGTTTGGCGTTGTTCAGTTCCTGTGAACGTTTCCAAGCATCGTGGGGAGAGGCTTCGAAGGCTAGTTTTCGGTGGGCGGTGGCAAGCCATGAATGGGTAGGAATCGTGTAGCCATTATGGATTTCCGCTTGGTGCGCAATCTGAGCCGATTCCTTCAATGCCTCGATGGCTTGTGGTAAGCGGCCTTGTGTAAGCTCATACATTCCTTTTGCGAAATGGATTTGAGATACGCTTTGCACATTATGGTGTGGCCGTTTAAGTTCCTTGCTGAATGCAAAGCTGTCGATATCACCGTTGGCGGCTCGCACCCAGACGTCAAAGATGATTCCGGATGCGAATTCATCGCCGAGTGCTAGACCGGATTCGTAGTTTTTGCGACATTCGAGAGTCGCTTCGTCAATGCGGCCCAGATGATAAAGCGAAGCGGCGACCTGATATCGAGCAACGTGGACTTGCCAATAGTCGCCGGTGCGTTCCAGTAGTCGGATTGCTTCGCGCCCTTTCTCAATGCTTTCCTCGAATTTTGACGCATAGTAGAGTACGCAACTGTAGAACGTCAGAGTCTGGCCTTCGCCCCAGGCATCGTTCAATTGCCGTCGCAGCGCAAGTGATTTCTCCGAGTACTTGATTGCGCGACCGAACAATGGCACCAAGCACATGGCTGGCGCATGTTCGGAGTAGGCGTGAGCAAGTTCATTGGTGGGGCGTAATCTTTCGGCCATGTTCAAGCCGCGGAGATGAGCTAACAGGCATTCGATTTTGGTACGACAGAACCAGCAACTATAGGCATATTTGCTGAATAGCTGCATCGCCAGAGTTTCAACAGGCGTTGGCTTTCGATTCCGTCGATACAGCAACAGGCTTGGTAGAGCAGTATGAAGAAGTTGTTGGATGCCAGCGCATACAAGCATGGCGATTACAGCCAGCTTTGATTTAGGAATGCGAAAGTTCAGAAGTTGCAGCGCATCTTCAAACATGACGGTGGCATGCTGAGCGTCACCACGTTTGAACGACAACTCGCCCAATTTACTATAGACCTCCGCTTCAGCAAATTTGTTGCTCGCGAGCTGTGAAGCTTGACGCAAGTACTTTTCTGCTTCCATATAATTGCCACGGAGCATCAGCGTACTGCCAAGTCCTTCGGCGATTTCGTAACGCACATGATTCGGTTTATCCACCGCGCCCTGCGCTGCGATACGATACAGACTCTCGGCGCTGTCTAGTGAGTGTTGCTCTCTGGCACGTTTGGCGGTGTCCAATGCGAACTGAAACGCGAGTTGAGGTGCGCCGGCCAAATGGTAATGGTGAGCGATTTCTCCAGAGCGACTTCGCTCGTGCTTGGCCCAATAGTTCGCGAGATTCAGGTGGATGACTTTGCGTTCATCCTCGGAAAACAATTCTTGAGAGACCTGGCGAATCTCTTCGTGAGCAAAGACCAGTGAATCTGAATTGCGTTTCTTCCACAGGAAGCCGCGATCCACGACAATTTGCAACTGTTGTAGCGCAACCTGTGCTTGGATACCTGACAATGCGATGATCGTTTGCGGCTCGAACTCTTTACCGATCAAAGCTCCTAATGCAAGTAGACGTTGGCTCTCCGGTGGCAGTAGATGAATGCGTTGATTGAGAACTTGAGTTACTTCCTGCGATGTATGCATCTTAGAAAGCAACTCTTGTCGCACGATCCAACCTCGGTCATGCGGAACCAATGCACCGTTTTCTAGAAGTGCTCGTAGGACGCTGATCGCGATGTAGGGATTACCGTCAGCAAGCGTTTGAATCACCTCCATCGGCTCTGGAGGTAATCGGCCAGTCATCGATTCGATCAGCGACGCGGTTTGGTCAGCGTTCATTGGGTCCAAATGAATCGTTTCGCATCGCATATCATGCTGAACCGAGCATACGGCGTCATCTTGCGTGGCCGTGAGGATCGTCAGATACTGGCGTTGTGTTTTAGTTAACGCATGCCAATGTCGCAGCAATCGCCGCACGACAGGCGTTGCCCACTGAAGATTTTCCAGCACCATTAGCACTGGGCGCTGGGAAGTACCAAGCACTTCCAAAAATTTTAGCATTGCCTGGATACATCGGTTTTCGCCAAAGGCTTCCGGTCCCAGTTGTTGCGGATCAATGTGCGTGAACAGTGCCGACGATATCGGAAACAAGGAAGCTAAAACGCCAGAGCTATGTTTGGCGGAAGATGCGAAATGCTCTTTAATACGATGGCACGTTTCCGCATCCTGGATTGCATGCTGGACAATATCTTCGAAGATGCTAAAAGGGCCTTGATCGATTGTCTCCTTCGCTTCTCCGTGTAAGACCAGTTGTTTACGCGCATTTGCGATCAACGAAAGTTCGCCGAGCAGGCGGGATTTTCCAGCCCCGGCGGGGCCCTGCACATCGATCAGTTGACCGTTGCCTTGGGCTGCTTGTTCTAATGATCGTGTAAGCTGCGCAAGTTCATCGCCGCGCTGTATAAAGTACGGCTCAATGATCGAAGTTCGCTTGTCTTCGCGGCCAATCGCAATGGCGTCGAATGAGACTTCGTCTTGAAGCGCTGCCTGGATTTGGTTCAAGTCATACAGTAAGCCAGATGCAGTTTGGTAGCGATCCAACGGCGACTTTCGCATCAATCGCTGAACAATATCGTTCAATGCGCGTGGAATCTGCGGATCGAACACGCGAAGGTCAGGCACCTCGGTCGAGACTTGAGCGAATAGCAAGTCACGTAAGTTGGTTACATCAAAGGGCTGCCGTCCGGTGAGCGATCGAAAGAGAATGACTCCAAGTCCATACAAGTCGGCGGCTGGCCCGATTTCAGCGTCGATCGTTCCGAGTTGTTCGGGAGACATGTAGAACGACTGCTCAAGATAGTCGGGCGATTCTATTGAGACAACTTCTGCATATTGAGCGAGGGCAGGAAACCCAGACAATCGAACGCGTGGCGTATGCAAATCCAGCTTGCTAACGCATTCGATATGAGCCGGATTCAAGTCGCGATGGAGTATGCCAAATCGATGCAAATGCTCCAGCGATGAGGCGATACATATCCCAAGACGCACGGTTTCAATCAGGGTTGGACGCGACTGCTGCAAAAGCACCTGCAAGGATGCGGACGCAGGGATCGACTCATGGATTGCGTACAGATACTGTGGACGGACTTCGTAGCTTAAGACCGGATAGACATGCTCGGTCACCAAGCTTTGGCGTGAGCGAGCTTCGCGTTCCAGCAGACGCAACGAGTTCTTTGAGAGTTCGCTTGTACTGACTACCCTCGCAATAACATCGCGTTCTGAAGTGCGGTCTTTGCACTTGACCACCATTGCGCGGTTGGACTGGAACGCAATTTGGCACTGATCATAAAGCGCATGGATCGATGCAAGCGCAGCTTCACCCCAGAAAGCAAGATTAGGTTCTTCGGTTAGAAGCACCGGTTTTTGCATGGCGAGTTGAATTGTTGGAAGCTACGGGGCAAGGTACAGCTTAAAGAAGCGTGCGGTATACCGAACAATTGGTATCACTTGTACAACCCTTGCAGATAGGGCTTAAAAAGCATGAACCATGTTTAGTTGCGTGCCTCTAAAAAACCGCAAATGCAAGAAGCTTTGCGCGTAAATCTTCGCCAACCGAATCAGCTTGCCTAATCGAATCGATTTTGGGGGTTTCCGTACCGGTGATTTCAACCGGAATTAAGCAGGCGATTCGTTTTATGGGTAAGTGTTGATGTGTTGCTATTGCAGATCGATTCGCGAGGGATTCGTGAAGATCCGCAGGTGTTCCTAACCAATTAAATAGACGAGCAAAACTATGCACTTCACTTCGAGCATGGCACGCGAGAATGCGCATTACGTTGAACAGTTCTTTGAAACGAACGTCAAGCGTTTCACTGATGGTTTAGCGCAACTGGACAGTGAGATACCTGCCAACGCCCAGGCGGTGGCGGGAGACCAGTTCCATCAACGCGTAATCGACTTGCTGAAAGAATCACAAGCAGATTGCCGCATCTTTGAGGCGTCCTTGGGCGACGATCAAGAGAGTCTCCAGATAGCACGCAAGCGATTCCTGGCAGAAACAGACCCCTGGCTGCGGAAAAGCTGGTTTGCAAATCGAGCCAGAACCAAGCCCAGCGGTTTTTCTGGCGATTTCGATATGTTAGTGAAAATCTACGAATGGGCGACGCCTGCCACCGGACTGGGCGCCTATTTGGACATGGTCTTTATGGAGATTCCATTGGCCTGCGCTGTCCGCGGAAGAATGAAATCGGTAAGGCAGTTTTTGCTCAACGAAATGCAGCAGCGGACTGGTGAAGTCAGAGTCCTGGATGTGGCCAGCGGACCATGCCGCGAATATTTGGATTGGCCGGTGTTTGATGCAGATCGCAGTATGCACGTATTGACAATGGACAACGACCAACCGGCGTTGGATTACGTGCTGGAGACGGTTGTCCCGCAACTGCCTGATTCGACGAAGCTTTCGCAAGTTCGCTACAACGCTATGCGGACTCGATCGGCAGAATCGACCATTGAGAAATTTGGCAAGTTCGACATCATCTACAGTGTTGGCCTGTGTGACTATTTGACTGACGAACACCTCATCAGCTTGCTGGGCGCGTGGCACAATACGTTGGCCGATGGCGGTACCATGTTTGTCGCGTTCAAAGATACGCGTCGATATGACCATACGCCTTATCAATGGCACTTAGATTGGTTCTTCTATCAACGCACCCATGAAGATGTGTTAGAACTTTACTCGCAAGCAGGATTCGATACATCGAAAATGGAATTCGAGCGTGACGAATCGGGCGTAATCATCAACTATATCGCTCGACAAGATACGGCCACACATATGCGTGTAGACTTGGCACACTCGTTGACCAAGCGCGCTCGACGCGTTCGACGTACTGCCGACCATATGGCAGAGAAGTTAGACTAAGCGTTGCGAAAACAGCGAAGTCCAGATTGTGGTTATTCCGCGAAAGCTTCAGCATTACAGAGCTTTTGCATTAGCAGCCGAAGGAGAATTCCTTTGGCTGTAATTTTTTGAGGGTAGCAGGAAACGCAGGTTAAGCAAATGACCAACTCGAAGCGACAACTGGCGCTTCGTGTGGCAATGCAATGATCGATGTTGACTCGTCCCCGATCGCATCGATCCTAGATTTCGTCATAATGATTTGATCCTCGATCTCGAGGAAAGCGTCGACGACGGTAGGATCAAAATGTTGACCGCGTTGCTCAATGATGAGCTCGCGAGCCATCTCATGCGAGTAAGCGTCCTTGTAGACTCGCTTAGTAGTCAATGCATCGTAGACATCGGCAACGGCAACAATTCTAGCTGCCAGCGGAATCTGTTCGCCGATCAATCCTTCAGGATAGCCCGTACCGTCGAAACGTTCGTGGTGGCTAGCGGCAATGTCGCGAGCCAACTTCAAATACTGGGCGTTGGGATCTGCGTTCACGCTGGCGTCCAATGTATCACGGCCGATGATCGTATGGTTTTTCATGATCTCGAACTCTTCGGCCGTCAGCTTACCTGGCTTGAGCAGAATGCTGTCGGGAATGCCCACCTTACCGATGTCGTGCAACGGACTGGTCAAATAAATGGCGCGAATAAAATCGGGCGTGATTTCATCTTGGTATTTTGGATTCTGCTTTAACTGCGCAGCTAGCATGCGAGAATAATCTCGAATGCGTTCAAGATGAGCTCCGGTGTCTTGGTCGCGGGATTCAGCTAGCTTCGCGAGGGCGAACACCAACAAGTGCTTGTTTTCCAAACCGACAACCCGTTCAGCCACATTCAAGCGGACGATTAGTTCTTCCTTGTCACAGGGCTTGGAGAGGAAGTCGTCAGCGCCACATCTTACGCCTTCAAAAAGATTCTTCTTGCGATCCAAAGTGGTCAATAAAATAAAGTACACATAGTCGCTGAGAATTCGCTCGCGAACGCGGCGGCACAGTTCGATGCCGCTGACTTCTGGCATTTGCCAATCGGAAAGTACAATACGAATATTGCTGGTGCAGATCAGATCGAAGGCTTCTCTACCATTGCGAGCAAGCATGACCGGATAGCCTAGATGTTCAACGATCGCTGCGAGAATTTCGCAGCAAATCGGATCATCGTCGACTAGCAGTACCGTCGGCTTTGGATGGCAACTGGGCGTACTCATGGCTGCTTGATTCTAGTTAGGAGAAAGGAAATCACGGATGCCTGCAAAGCTGGCGGATAGGTGACTGACAAGTGTTTGCGACTCGGTTTCGGATTCACTCAACGCGGCTTGCTCAAGTGCTTTAGCGGCTTTGGCCAGTGGTTTAGCCGAAACGGTTAGTGCGGTGCCCGACAATCGATGCGCGATACGAGCTAATTCCGCGCTGTTCCCGCTTTGCAAAGTGAGCTCAATCTCCTCAAGCTCTTTTTCTGAGTGAGCTACGAAGTTGTTCAGCAGGCGTTCCATCAATTCAATTCGTCCCATGCAACGCTCTAGCAACTCTGTCGTATCGATTGCAACGGAATTGTCATCTGTAGCTCTCGTATCGATTAAATCCATAAGCCAATTATTCTGAACGAAGGAATTCTAACTCTTGCAACGCGATTTCGGTTTCATGACTCTTAGTGAACCTATGCTGGGGCATTGTGAAACGCTAGACCGCAGTCAAGCTGAAGTCAAAACGGAATTCGGTTGTACGAACTAATATTACTTGACGAACACCAGTTTGTTGGCTGCAGTATTGGCAGTTTCCCTGCCTATGATAGATTCAGTTCGCTTTCGGCCGACCGGAAATGAACAAAGGCTTGTAGTGTCTGAAGAATTTAGTTTGAACTCCCCTACCCTGTGGCTTCCACTGGCCGCTGCGATTTGCTTCGCTATCGCGTCGGTGGTGGTCAAGCGAGCGAGTTCCCTGGGAGTGGACATATGGCGGATTTGCTTTGTGTCCAATATGGTGACCACCAGCAGCTTTTTGCCATTTCTCTTTTTCGCTGACACCTTGCCCGCCTGGCGTTTATGGTGGCAACCCACGCTTGTGGCAGCGCTCTTTATTATTGGGCAAGTGTTTACTTTGGTTGCGATGACTAATGGCGAGATCTCTGTCGCCGCTCCGGTGCTGGGACTGAAAATCATCTTTGTGCCGATCTTTTTGAGCTGGCTGCAGATCGCTGCGTTGCCCAGCGCCATGTGGATCGCATGTGCTCTGGCCGCTCTCGGCATTGCTTTATTGAATGTTACCGATCAGCGCAGTGCCCGCTCGCGGGTATGGTTTTCGGTGGTTTGCGCTAGTTCTGGGGCTGCTGCTTACGCCTTATTTGATGTGTGTGTACAAGAGTTTTCGCTGCATTGGCAACAGGCGGCGTTCCTGCCGATAATGCTGATGATTTGTATGGTGATGTCGATCGGCTTCATTCCATTTTTTAAGGCGCCTATCCGGGAGATTTCGCCGGCTGCTTGGCGAAGCTTACTAGGTGGCACCGTGTTGTTTGCCATTCAAGCCTTAGGGATCGTCGGTGCGATCGCTTTTTGGGGGCATGCGGCCGAGGCCAACGTGGTATACAGCACCCGGGGACTTTGGGGGCTGCTGTTCATATGGTTGTTGGGATCCAAGATGGCCGTGGCTGACACCAGCCTCAGTAACCGAGTCTTTATGATTCGTTTGTTAGGGGCGGTCTTTTTGATGCTCGCTGTCGCCGTGGTCATCCATATGGGTAATCCATAGTTTTTTCATAAAAGTAAGTAACAATCGATTGACGATGCACGGTAGGTCGCTAAGAATACAGGCAGGGTTCCTCCCTAAATGCGAATTAGCGTTCCGTTATCGTTCGTAGTGCTCTTCTGTGACCGCTCCAATCCACATGTTGTCTGATGGTTTCGCCGTGCAGCCCAATCGGGGTTCGTGTCGGCGTGTGCTTGGACTGGTAGCCGCAATTTGCTTGCTTGTGGTCCTGAACTGCACCCATTCTTTTGCAGGTTGCGCGCGGGAACGGGACCCATTCAGCGAAGTCAATATCGCTCAAATGACTGGTTTGCAATCGCACCAGTTGGTTTTGATGCCGCGTTGCTTTTGGAAATATACCGACGGCCAATTGATCATTGATTATGGTACGCCGTGGGTACCTTGCGACGGTCCAGCTTGTAAACCGCCGCGAAGGCAAAGTTCCAACGATTTGCAAACGGCCGCTACTGTAACCAGCCGATTGTCTACGGAGCAACTGGGAGGGCAAGTTGCATTGTCGCCACCGGAACAGCAAACTCCTGACTATCGATTTCTCGACAGCGATTCTACGTTCACCTCTTCACACCGCTCGCCTCTTGAGCGTCCTCCCATTCTGGCCTAGGGCAACATCGGGCCTCATCTGGCTATGGAAAGACATCCACGTTCTGTAATCGCAATTCGTTGCGATTAACGTCACTGGTGTCAAGGTTCTGGCTACAGATCCTGACGCTACAGGTGGAATCCTTAACAGGATCGACTGCGTCTTTACCGTAGTAGTTCTTGAGGCCTTCGTTATTGACCCCCGCGTCCTCCTGCGCTCACGTAAAACTTTGCTCGTCGAGTATTGTTTGCCTGTTGCACGCAGAGGTGCGGTTAATTGACCTCGCAGAGTTCGCTCTGCGCGTGGCAAACCAGTCGGTTCCTTCTTTTGTAATCGTTCGCCTATTGCCAAGAACGGTTTCGTTCTTTTCAACAACAGCAGCTATGCCCAAGGTATTCCTATGTTTAATTCCTATTTGAAGCGACAAGCATTTACGCTGGTCGAACTTCTCGTTGTCATTGCGATCATCGGTGTGTTAGCTGGCTTGCTTTTGCCAGCGATCAGTCAAGCTCGTGAGTCAGCACGAAAAATGCAATGTTCCAGCCATATTCGCCAGATTCAGTTGGCGGCACTACTGTATGAGAACTCTTACAGATGCTTGCCGGCGGCTATGGTTTCGAACCAGTTCGACCATAGTTCCGGTCTTCCCAGGACTCTGTCCGACATCTCTTTGCACGCAAGAATATTGCCACATATTGAAGAGATGAGTATTTACAACACCATCGACTTTAACCTTCGATATAACCATCCGATAAATGCGCAGGCCCAGCGCTATACCGTAAGTCTTTTTCGTTGCCCCTCAGACCCCGGCAAGTTTATTCCGCGGTCGGTAGGAGCGATCAACAATTACTATGGCAACTCAGGCACAGTGCCTTTGTACACTCGAACCGTTGGCAACGCGGCGGCGTTAGCAAATTTGCCAGACCACGACGGCGTATACTTTCATGATTCCTATCTCAAACTCTCTGCAATCGTCGACGGGATGAGTAATACGGTTGGATTTTCCGAACGACTTTCGGGTGACTTCAGCAATCGAGTATCTTCGCCAAAGACGGATACTTTTCAGCCAGGTACAACCCCGGCCGACGCAGATGAGGCGTTAGTCCAGTGCAATGACACCAACCTGTCCGATCTATCGCGTCAGGGTTTTTCGGAAATTGGAGCTCCGTGGATTCGAGGCTACCATTCGACCACAACGTATTATCACATCAATGGTCCCAACGGACGCTCGTGTATGTATCCGCCTGGTCGCATAATGACGACAGCTTCTAGCTATCACTTTGGCGGGGTCAATGTGGCATATATGGATGGTTCAACGCGAACCATTTCCGAAAGCATTGATATTCCTACTTGGCGTGCGATTGGGACGCGAAGTAATTCTGAATCGATGCTCTTCAGCCCCAATAACAACTAATTCGATCAGCCGCCGTTAGCTCTCACGTTCAATAAGATTTCGCAAACTTAAGGCACAGGATTCACAATGAAAATTTTCTCACATCTCTCCGCTCAAGTCCTCGGTATTTTCGCGTTAGCATTCGCTTCTGCGTCGAACGGTTTTGCACAGGTCAGCGAACTGCCGAAGCCTATTCCCAAGAATCGTGTCGACATCAAGCACAATCTGGAAGCGTTGAAGGAACGTTCGCCGCGATTGAAAATAGATCTGTCACCTGCGGACCGCGCTGGTGGCGCCTCTCCCAGTGTGAATAATGCTCGAGCTCGCGCGTACTTTCTTCCGCAGGAATGGTTTGCTGGTGAGCAGCGTACGGGCGGCCAGCAGAACGACGGGCAAGTTGACTATCGATTAAAGACGCAATGTTTCTGGGTCGTCTCACGTGGAAACAACTGCCACTATTGCTTGGGGCATCAGGAACATAAGCTAGCCATGCTGGAGTTAACCGATGACGAAATTGCGGCGTTGGATTCTGACTGGAGCGAGTTTGATGATCGGACGCGCTCAGCTTTAAAGTTGGCTCGCACGATGACTCTGGAACCACATCAGATTCAAGATTCGGACATTGAAGTGCTTAAGCCACATTTTTCCGATGCTCAGATCATCGAACTTGTCTACACCATTGCGAGATTCAATGCCACGAACCGTTGGACCGACTCGTTGGGATTGCCGCAAGATCATGAGATGCGAGGCTCCGCGATTCATTTTACCAGCCAGACTTCCAATCGCTGGTTATCGGCCCCGTCGATCGTCGCACCAGATCCAAGTGCCCGGCGAGTGTTGCCCAGTCAAGCGGAAGTTACAGCAGGATTGGAGCTGGCAGCAAAACGAAGCCCGCGAGTCGCGTTGCCCTCACCTGAGCATTGCCGAGAAGTATTAGGGATGGAGGATACTGATTCAATGAACGATTGGCATCGTGTTGTGGTGGCCTTGAATAATGCGCCCGCTGCGATGCTGAACAATCATGCCACCATGGTGCAACATGAAGAGCTTTCGCCAGCGTTAAAACTGGCGGTCATGCGTCGCTCGGCGTTGTTGAACCGCAGTTGGCTGAGCTACGGGATGGCGGAACGCGATTTGAGTCACTTAGAGGGCAGCGCGATAGCAAGTGCGACTCAGGATGCATCGTTCGAGCAAGCGATTGAATTCACCGACAAACTTACTTGCCAGCCGTACGCCATCAGCGACGCTGACATTGTGGCTTTGCAGAAGCACTTTAGTGACCGCCAAGTCGCACAATTGGTGCATGTCATTGCGACCGCCAACGCGATGGACCGGCTCTGTGAAACATTGGGGTTAAAACTGTAAGCTTATTCCACTGTACAACGAGCTCAAAAGCAGTGTATCTGTGGATAGAGTCGCTTGCCCGGAACTCAAATTTACAGCGGTAAGTTGCTCGGCAGCACGGACACTGCTGGAGAGCCCGAAAAGTTGAGCGCCGATTCGGATCGACAGGTTTTCGGTTAACGCCATGGCTAGTTCTGATTTCGCATCGACGAAGCCTGCAATTCGAGTGCGTTCAGCTTCAATATGATCTCTTGCATTGACGATGCGTAGAAGCGTCGTTGAACTCGATCCCAACGTCGCGCCAAGTCCGGCGCTGAAACGGTTAGTCCAAATCCATCTGTATCCGACCATGCCGCGTTGAACACCGATTTGGAGAAACGGGCTGTTTGCCTTCGTTTCATTCGTCCACATGGCACCGTTGGGCTCGACTCGCATTCGCAGCCGGTCATCCTGGTATACCCAGCGCATGCCAGTGAAAGCGTATTGGAAAGGGTTGTCGCGGAGCAGAAAGTTTAATTGGCCAATCGCGTAGGTAGCGTTGCGATCGATCGACACATCGTGCTCAAGAAAAGAAACTTCCGGAAAGGTTGCAAAGCCAGAGATGTCTTGGAACCGCTTCGCCTCGTTATAGTTCGCATAGTCGAGTAAAAATTCAGTGCCAATCCGGTCAGTCCATTGATAAGCCGTCCGAACCTGAAAACCGGGGGCACCAGTCCAATCCCAACGTTTTGAATTGGCCCAATCTGTGTTGGTTAAGAGTTCGTGATTCGTTCGACTTTCAAAGTACCAAGCAGTGTTGAATTGCAACTCAATACGGGAGACATCGTCTTCGTCCCACCATAGTCCATCGTTGGGCGGATCGATCACCCTGGATACAGCTCCGAAGATACCAACTGCCCCGAGAGTCGCTAAAGTGCCTGCGAGGCTATCTAAGTCTTCAGTTTCATCATCCGATATCGATCGAAAACCAGATCCATTGGTCAAGCAATCTGCGCGTCGCCGTTCTTCTCGCGAGGGACGACTCTTCCTTTTTTCGGGAGCGTCTGGATTATCTTGCAACTGCCCGACGCCATCTTCTCGTTGTTCAGGGGTCAATTGGCTGAGATCGCCAGCGACACAAGGTGGCGACGAACCGAGGATGGTCGCGACAATGCAAGCGGAAGAAAATGTCAATCTAAGACTGCAAGCAAACTGAGTCACATTCTAGCTCGGCGGCGACTATGGCAAGGTGGAATCAGTAGCAGTAGCAATTCCTCGTTGCAAAGTCCAGATCAATCGCCGCGGCCTTAGCGCTAAAGCGCGGATGTCGCACAGTCTGGAACCTGAGCTGCGATGCATCGGATGAAAGCGAAATCAATTGCGGACTCAACTGCAATCAACTGGCGATTCTTGATGCTTCAGGTTGACTTGAAGCTGGCGTTGGTTTTTTGTTCGATGCGTTGAATGATTTTGACGGGGCCTTGGTTGATTTCCATGGTGATATCTTGGTCAATCGAACTGCTTTCCATGCGACCGGCGTTGCTGTCAAAGTAGATTGTGCCTTGAGTGTCTTGGTTGGTCACTTTGACGATATCGCCTTCGGTAACAAATTGCATTTCTAGTTTGACGTCGATCTTTTGCAGCGGCTTTCCGTCTTTGTTCGCTTCGGTGCCTTGAAACGTGTACGTGCTCTTGAGTGTAACGCTGCCTAGTGGATTAGGAGTGGAAGATTCCTGGCTCCAACTGTCGCCTTTGCTGACTGGATAATCCGGAAAGACGGGCGAGGCTTTCTCGATCATTTCGGTCATCATTCCTTCGGAACCACCAGGTAGGAGGGGGCTGGCGCGGAGTGCACTGAGAACTTCTTCGGGGATGACGACATCGGAGATTTTGCCTAAGGAGGACATCTTCTGCGTGCACTTGGCATTCACCAGAGGTCGAAGCATGGAGCCAATTTGTTGTCCAATGCCAGGTGGGTCGGTATCGAGGTTTGTGTCGACGGTAAGTTTGCCGGTTTGTGGAGTTTGCATCGTCATGACCGCTCGCTTGAGCACATTCTCGATCGACGCGTTGCCTTGTTCATCCACACTGCGAACCTTCCACGACATTTCCATGTTGGTCGCTTGGTCAACGTTGATGTTGTTCCCGTTCATTTGCATCGATTGCTTCATCGTCTGCTGCATTTGTGTGCTGATCTCTTGGTCGGGTGTGAACTTCCATTTGAGCAGCGTCCCCGTTTTGGCGCTGGCATCTTGGGCATTCAACGGCAAGCAACAACCGATGGCCAGCAGTAGGGTGCAGGAAGCTAATAATCGCAACATGGCAAAGCTCGCAGTTCTAACATTGGAATTCAGAGGTGGAAGGCGTTCTCAGTGAACCCGTGTCTTGGTCGCGGCGTCTTGCAAGTTTAAGACTTTCCACCGATTGGCTCCAGCAGGTTCAAAGAACAATCAAGATAAATCTAGCATTGCTGCAATGGGGAAACCAGTACCGAAGTGGAGCTCGTTTGAGATTCGGAAATCGGACTAGTGATGGACTGGATATTACTGCAGAGTTGGGTGGGGGGGGCATCCGACGATGCGGGAGAAAGCGAAGTGTAGGGAAACGAAAAAAGCCTCGCTGACGAGCAAACGTGAATTTGCGCGTCATGAGGCTTTTTGTGCGTTTTTGATCCTTGCTCGCTCGCCTGCGATCCTAAACCACTGACGTGGCGGAACTTAGACGAGTTCTTTCTTCGCGCCGATCAGCGTTCGAAGGCGTTCGGCCAGAAGTCTGGCGTCGAAAGGCTTCTTGAACGTCTCATTGATAGCCGAACGATCGAAGCTCATTACGGAGCCGTCATCTGGTAGCAATGCGATCAACGTGATTTCGGTGAAATCCAGGTTCTTGCGGAGATTTTGACAAATCTGCAAGGCTTCGATCTTTCCGATAGAAAAGTCAACGATCATGCAATCCGGATGGAAGCTCTCGGCTTGGATGCCCGCTTCGAAGCCGCTGGCGGCTACCGAAACTTTAAAGCTCTTCTCAGGAGGCAACTCGCGCTTGAGGTTCTCAATGAGGACTTGATCTTGCGCGACGATCAAGACCTTGGCCATGGCCTCATCTTCCAAGTCCCCAAGCGGCATTCCATGCTCTTTGAGGAATTTGATTAGATACTCTCGGGGAATTCGACGGTCCTGTGAACCTGGGATGCGGTACCCTTTGAGTCGGCCGGAGTCGAACCATTTGCTAACGGTTCGTGGGGCCACCTTACAGATCTTGGCGACCTGTCCCGTGGTGAACACCTTCATAAATAAGTCTCCGTTACCTACTTTTTTCTGAACTCGTGGTTTAGGTGTGAGCACGCTTCGTATTGCTACGCAAACATGCTTACATTTTGGATCACCCGCAATTCGTTCTCGAGCTGATGACATGTGGTTTCTGATTGCAACTAGCGGATCCGTCCACAATCTTGCAAACTCCGACACATGCTTCCTGCTGGATATCAGCTCAGGAACAACTGGGTCCGGGTTACCCGAGACGTGCGATTTTCCGTAATGCAGGATTGAATCCATTCTTTCCTGCAATCTGAATTGTCGCTCTTACTCTGATCGTTACTTTTAACGATTTCGCCAAGCTCTCAAGTAGAATCCTTCGTTGATCAATCTAAACCGCACCCCAATACGAGATTGATAACGAAATCTGATCCTACTTTCTTGCAAAGCGATGCTGCCAGAATTTTTGACGAGAGGCGTCGTATTTGCACACGAGTTGCCATCGCCGTAGGGTGTAGCCAGAGAACCAGCGACTACCGTGCGGCGTGATGACCGGACAAGCACTAGGTGCCTGCCGGTGTTTCAAATTCCCCCCAAAAACCTGTCCAGCACTCCTGATCCTCGCCTCCAGTACCGGCGCTGGTGCAACCGGTACGGGATGAACGAACAGAATAAGCTGTCCAGGACTAAGTTTCGTTCCAATAGGGGTTATTACTTTAGAAAGATTGATCGCTTCTGTGAGAGTAAGTGCAATTCGTGGCGTGCTCGCTAAGTCAAGACAGTTTTTTCGGTAATTTCGCATTTTCTTCACAAAATCGCTAACTAAGTTTTGCACGTATCAGCCACCCAGGCCATCCAAATAGCCGAAACGGCGCGGTCTCGAATTTCCTGCCATACTCTGCTCGGTAGATCTAATAATTGACGGGGATTTCGGTAGAATGTCGGTTTCCAAGTCGCAAGGACTGACTTGCGACGCTGCCCGTTTCACACGCCGCTGCCGGCCCTTGGTCGCTGGAGTGCTCGCCGCCTACGACGGTCGCTCCCATCCAGTCACCCCATAGCCTGTGGCGATTAGAAGTCTTATGTCAACAAAAACTGCCAAGCCTACCACCTATAAGATTGCGGAAGCTGAAGCTTCGCTCCAAAAATATGATTACCGTTTGCCAATGAAGTTCGGGAACCGGACCGTCAATGACGTGACGCTGCAACGCGTTGCCGTTGTCTTGGAGGAAAAGGGCAAGCGGCGCAAGAGCTATGGAATTGGAGAGATGACGTTGGGTTCAAGTTGGGCTTGGCCATCCAAAACGCTACCTGCCGAGCAGACCTTGCGGATCGTCGCCGGTTTGGTCAACGAGTTGGTGAAAGCGATTCCGGACATCGAGTTCGGTACGCACCCACTCCATTTTGGGCTGAACTTAATCGCCGCTGCAAAAAACGTGGCGATTGCGTTGGCCGAAAAAATGAAGCTCGCTGAACCGATTCCTGATCTGGCAATTCTGTTGGCTTGTTCGCCCATTGATGCTGCCGTTCACGATGCGTTTGGCCGTTACCACCAACGTTCTTCGTTCGCATGTTTGGGCCCTGAGTTTTTGGAAGGCGACCTGGAGCAGTTTTATGGGCCTGCTTTTGCGGGTATCAAAATTACCGACACCATCCGTGAAACACCCGTAACGACGTTGCCACTGTATCACCTTGTCGGCGCCTCAGACCCACTTTCCGCCCGTGAACAGAACAGTCGTATCAATGACGGACGTCCTGAGACATTAGAAGAGTGGATCATTGCCGAGCAACTCACGCACTTAAAGATTAAGCTTTGTGGCACCGACCTGGACTGGGATGTGGGACGCGTGGTCGAAATCGACCGCATTGCAACCAAGGCCGCTCCATCGCGATCGTGGTGGTACTCGTTAGACTTTAACGAAGCTTGTCCCAACGAGGACTATGTGATCGATTTTCTAGAGCGAGTGGACCGTCTTAGTCGTTCGGTACACGAGCGAATCCAGTACGTAGAGCAGCCCACCACACGCGTAATGGCGTCCCGTCGGGATATCACTATGCACCGCGTCAGTCGTCTCAAACCAGTGGTGGTCGACGAATCGCTGGTTGGTATCGACTCGCTGAAACTGGCGCATCAGTTGGGTTACTCCGGAGTTGCATTGAAAGCTTGCAAGACGATTACCGAATGCATTCTTTTGGCACCAGCCGCAAAATCCATGAAGATGGCGTTATTTTTTCAAGACCTAACCTGTGTCGGTTCGTCCTTCCTGGCCTCCGCTTCTATGGCCGCTCATATCAATGGCATCGCGGCTGTGGAAGGCAATGGACGGCAGTACTGCCCAGCGGCCAACGCGGCTTGGGAGCCGATCTACATGCCGATGTTCAAGATTATCGGGGGCGTAGTACCCACCGAGCTGCTCAACGGCATCGGGCTTGGATACCGTTGGCCCGAAAGCGAGCTGCCAAAAGGCTTCAGCTCGCTAGCAAAATAGAACTGCGGCACAACGCAAGGTTTGCTCGCAGGAAATCCAACCCTAGTAACCTACATAGCCATTGCTGCGGTACCAACCATAGGGGTAGGTCACGTAAACGCGATGGAGGGAGGGTTGGTACGTATGGTAGTTGGGAAATCCTACCGATGGTCGCGCCGCATATTCCCCTGTCGCTTGCTGCTGCATCAGGCTCAACGTGCGTTGATCGGCCAACATTTGATTACGAATCTGTTTGCGTGTTAATGGAGCAGGAGCGTCCTCGACTGCTTCCTCTTGATAAACTGGGCTGCTTTTCGTAGTTGTCGTCGTCGTTTTGCGAGCTTCTTGACCGAAAGCGTGACCCGATAGAGCGAGGCTTGCAACGAGTACGGCGCAGCAACAGGCTGTGATATAGCTTCTCATGTGTTTCTAAAATTCCTCTCGTAAGATACAACAGTGGGTTGTGTAGGCGAGAAGAGTCATCCATGAGACTTCTTGACCGCGAGTTGCTGATTCCTCAGAATCGACATCCTGTGCTACCAAAGCAGTCGAAGTGATAAGCCTGCTTATGTGGCCATTCGCGGTGCCATGCAGTCGCCAGTTCGATGAGATCCGCCGCTGCACTAGATCAAGTTTTCGGACTTGAGCGCACGGCGACTGGAAGATTCTTGATTTGAAAACCGCACTTTGAAGACGCAGAGTTGGGGTTCATGCGAACAGGCTCGCTTGTTCGATTAATCCCGATTATCCTTGTAGGAAGTCGATTCCAGGGCGGTAACGTTTGACGATTGAAAGGTTATTAAGACGTATGCGAATGACACTACGGACTCTTCAGCTCCCAATGCTGATTGTTGCACTTTCGACGTTGAATACGCAAGTCACTTTTGCCCAAGAAGCGGCGGCCGCCGTTTCCCAAGAGCAAGGGGTGGCACCAAACGCGGAACTGCAGGATCGCTCGCATATCACTGCCAGTGAAGATGCTGACGTTGAAGTAGATTTCATCGCCCAAATGCAAAGTGAGGCAATTGAGAACAAGTCCGCGCCTTGGGGATACTGGGGATGGAATCCGCAGATTTATAGCGGCTGGACTAACCACTCAAATCGCTTGATTCCCGTATACACTTTCAACTGCTCGATGGAGAAGTATAGCGGCGTCGCCAGTGCCTATCGAAGTGAAACCAAACTGCAGGAGATTTACCATCGTCTGCCCGACAGCACCTTGAACATAGACGCGGACTATGCTGATCAAACCGATGTCTACCGTTTACAAAGAGACTTGGTGACTGAGGGCTACAACCGAGTGATCTTGATTGTGTTTGATGGCATGGACTGGCAAACGACGTGGATTGCGGCTACCTACGCTCAGCGCGAGGCCAAGTACTCAGCCGGTCGCGGCACTGGACTTCAATTCCAAGACTATCGGGGAACCACAACCGATTTTACTTATGTTGTGACCAGTCCTTATGATGTTGGCGGCGACGTTGATGTCAATGCGCAGTGTCGCACAAGCACCTCGCGTCTGGATCTCGGCGGTTATTCAACACGATTGGGAGGGCCTGTGCCTTGGAGCAGGCCAATCGATCCACGCTATCTGCTCGACAAAAGCCGAGCGGCCTTACACGCCGTCACCGATTCGTCTTCATCTGCCACTTCGTTGACCGCTGGTATTAAGACGTTCAATGGAGCTATTAACGTCGACGAGTTTTGTAATCCTGTCGAAACGATCGCTCATCAAGTCCAGCGTGATCATCAATGGGCTGTTGGTGCCGTGTCGAGTGTACCGATCAGTCACGCAACGCCAGCAGCCACCTACGCACATAATGTCAGCCGAGATGACTATCAAGACTTAACCCGCGATATGCTAGGCATCACCAGCGTTTTTAATCGCATTGAAACTAGACCTGGCTTGGACGTCGTCATCGGTACCGGTTGGGGTAACGAGATGATGATTGACGAGGAAGGCAGCCAAGGCGCAAACTTTGTACCTGGCAACAAGTATCTGACAGAAGCGGACCTCGTTACAGCCACCACTCGCGAGGTCAATCCTTATGTGGCTGTTGAGCGGACTGCGGGACGATTGGGGCACGAAATCTTACGAGAAGGAGTCGAGCAAGCTGTTCGCGAAGGGAAACGTTTATTGGGCTTCTTCGGTACTAAATATCAACACTTGCCGTTTCAAACGGCAAACGGAGATTACCAGCCTGTCGTCGATACGTCGAAACCAGAAGTTTACACTGAAGCAGATATTTCGGAGAATCCGCTGCTGGCAGACATGGCGGTCGCAGCACTCGATGTCTTGTCACAAAATCCTAATGGCTTTTGGGTGCTCATCGAGGCTGGAGATGTGGATTGGGCAAACCACAAGAACAACGTCGATAACTCGATTGGCGCGGTCCTTTCAGGCGATCAAATGGTCGGTGAAGTGTTCCGTTGGATCGAACGCAATGGCGGTTGGGATAAAACGGCGGTGATTGTGACGGCTGATCATGGCCATTACTTTAATATCGTCGATATCGAAGCGTTTACTCGTCCGACCCCAAAGTAACTTGAACATCGCGGGGCGTATTTTCACGGATCACTCGCAAGATCACTTTGTCGCCTGCGCCTTTGGATTCAATGACACTCAACAAATCGTCTGCGGATTTTACTTTGGCTCCATCGATGCCGACGATGAGATCCGCTTTGCTCTTGTCGAGCTGCTCGGTTTCGAATTCGAACAGCCCTCGACGCACTCGGCGCTTGGTTGTTTCAAAGCCTTTCAGACCTGCTCGCTCTGCTGGGCCGCCTGGGGTCACTTGGACAATCAAAAGCCCTTCGATCGTTTCATAAACCCGCGTGATTCCGACCGTCGGCCGAACGACGCGACCGTTCTGTATCAACTGCGCGACCACGCGCTGGATGGTGTTGACCGGAATCGCGAATCCAATCCCTGCATTATCGCCGGTGCTTGTCGCGATCGCTGTGTTCATGCCAATCAAGCGACCGCTGGAATTCAGCAGTGGGCCACCGGAGTTGCCTTGATTCAACGCAGCGTCAATTTGAATAATCGATTTGATCACGCGTCTGGTCTTGCTGGTGATTTGACGGTTTAAACTTGAGATAATGCCGTCGCTCATCGTACGTTCCAACCCGAACGGATTCCCGATCGCGACGATGTGTTGGCCAACTTTTAGGGTGGATGAATCGCCAAGCTCGATTGGGTGCAGAACCTCTTTCGGAGCGGTGACCTTGAGTACCGCGATATCATTGTCGGCGTCTTCGCCAATCAAGACAGCAGGGTAAGAATCGCCGTTAAACATGGTCACATTGATTTCGCGAGCACCCTCAACGACATGATAATTCGTCAAGATATGGCCCAGGTCATCAATCACACTACCACTACCGGTGCCTTCGATGGACGCTTCGCGGAAAATGCTGGTCGCTCGAACCGCCTTGGTAGAAATATTTACGACGCCGCGATTGGTGCGCTCGTAAACAGCAATGTTGATCGCCTCTTCCGGGTTAAAGATTTCTTCCAGTGGCTCACCGCGTGACACAGGCAACGGCAAGGCAATCGAAGCGACGTTGGGGCCTTGCGCGGTGGCGTTATCTAAGGTCAGCAACTCGCGGCTCAACACGCCGATGAGGATACCAAAGCCAATCAGTGCAAAAGCCGTTAACCGATGTTTCATAGATCTTCCTGATGTTTCGTGAAAACTGCTGTGGCTGGCCGAGCTAGGAATGCATACTGACCAATTGTATAGGCTATCACATTCCTCTCAATCGGAACAATAGTCGTCACGTGCGTAAACTGCAACGGGAAACGAAACTTACGGGGTCCAGTCGACTATTCCGTGCAGGAAAGCTGTGAGGACGATCGATATCTACCATCAGATTCCTCGCTTCGGTCGCTCCAAACCCCGCCTTGCCCGAAGCCGCAGCTTTCATTTGCAACTTTCCAATCCGAAAATATCGCCGGCCCTGAATCGAACAGTCAATCGCTTCCGCTCCAAACATCAGCGAGTTCGATTCAGGGTCTGAGAGAGGTACGTTTACGATGAAGAAGAAATTGTTTGCTATCGCACTTTGCTGCGCCTGCTTGGCCTCCAGTGCGAACGCCGGTTTCGACGGTTCACTTCCCCAGCTTTCCAGCTACAGTTCCAGCCTTTCGCTTAGCGGCTTTCCTAGCATTCACCGCGCTCTGGACCGTGGCCTCACCGTTTTCGATCGCGTTTGCGGCGACTATGCCCAGTTGCTCAGTCGACTCGAGTTAGCTCGCGCTACGGAAGCGGAATCCGCCGAGCAGTCCTTGGTCGAACCGGTCTACAGTTCCAACCCGTTAAAGGACTCGATCGCTTCTCGCCCGCCGACGCTTCAGCCCCCAGCGTACATTTTGCAAAACTCTTCCGCCGCCGATACTTCCCAGACCGATGGGCAGAAGAGCAAGTCACAAAGCACTCTTAGCTCGATCGTTCCACTGGCCAACAGCGTCCTAGAACGTCTGGAATGCGACTGTGTGACCTACACCGCCCGAGCATTTGAAGTCCTTTCTGATTTCAAGCAACGATCCATCCTGACGGCTGCAAAACTGACTTCCTCAGCAGTCAAACATCCTCAAGTCGCCTCTCCGATTGCGGCCCCCCAACCCTCCAACACCGCTGGCTCGCTGCAGCTTCTCCCCGCGCTCGACCCGATCCGCTCCCGAGCTTTGCTAGAAGAATACCAACCGTACGATCTCAGTTTTCATGATCGGCTATGGATTCAAAGGATGCATCATCAGCATTTTCCCTTGAATCCGACATCGGAAGATCTTGAAATACTCGATTCGTTCGTGGCCGCTAGCGAAGCGAACTGTTCACCAGGGGCAGGCAAGTGCCAAGAGCCAAGTCGTATGACTTCGCCGTTGCCTATTACGCTTATCCCCGCTCGAAAGCCCAGCCAAGCTCAAGCATACTTTGTGCGTAAGTATCCCATTGAGTTTTCTTTTGCTTCCGAGCCCGCCATTAGCCTGCCCCTGGTTGCCGCTGAAATTTCAGAGTTCTCCGATGCATCACCGATGCTAGCGGAATCTCCGGCCGAAGTAGATTTGCACGCGGTGTTCGGAAACCATGTCGTTCCATTTATCGACTTTCACGATATCGGGTTGGCTCGCTTGACTCGTCAGCAAAGCTATCTGAGCCAGTCGTTTATGAAAAAGCGACCTTATCAAGTTGCGGACCAAGCGAGTGGAACTCAAATAATAACCGCTAACTCTGTCGCAAATCCGTCAACGAAATTGATTTCCGAATCGATTGACGCGACCGATGAAATGTGGCGAGCCATCGCGGCTAGTGGCTTGAAGCAAATCAAGCATTCATTAGCTCAGGTTCAAAATCTGGTTGAACATCTGGAATCAGCGATCGTCACTGAAAATCCTGCCAAGGTTGCTCGCAAATCGACCATCAGTCGATAGTGCATTCAGCCAAGCTGTGGTAGCATGCCTGTATGCAAAAAGAATCAAAAGAGAAAAGCGTAATCATCGGCACCGACGGCACTCCAAGGTGCTATTGGTGCGCGACCGACAAAGAGTACATGCGGTATCATGACGAAGAATGGGGCCGCCCAGTAAACGATGATATTCGCATCTTTGAGAAACTGTGCTTGGAAGGTTTTCAATCTGGACTCAGTTGGCTCACTATCTTGCGCAAGCGTCCCGCTTTTCGAACCGCATTCGCTGGCTTCGATTTTCATAAGGTTGCAAAGTTCAATAATCAGAAGGTCAGCCAACTGCTGCAAGACACCGGGATCGTCCGCCATCGTGGAAAAATCAACTCAGTCATCAACAATGCCGCACGAGCGATCGAGATTACAAAAGAATACGGCAGCTTGGCCGCATTTGTGTGGTCTTATGCTCCCAAACAAAATGTGACACTTACCTCGAAAGCCGACATCAAGGCGACGACCAATGAATCTACCGCGATGAGCGTCGCGTTGCGTAAGAAGGGCTGGTCCTTTATCGGACCCACCACCTGTTATGCCTTCATGCAGTCGATTGGATTGGTGAACGATCACTTTGAACAGTGCGGTATCTTTAACGAAATAGAAGAGGAACGCCAATCGTTCCTTCATGAGTTAAGCAAAACTTAAGTGTACGATCGAAGTGCGAATTCATAGCGTCCATTTTACTAATCTTAATTCGCTGCAAGGCACTCACTCCATCAGTTTTACCGATGGAGCACTCGCGGGTGCTGGTCTGTTTGCAATCACCGGCCCGACCGGCGCCGGAAAGTCGACGATACTCGACGCCATTACGCTGGCCTTGTTTGGCCGCGCGTCGCGCTATCAATCAAAACCTTCTCCGCCGGACATGATCAGTCGCGGGACGGCCGAAGCAAAATCGGAAGTGGTCTTCCAAATTGCCAACGGAAAACGCTATCGCGCTTCTTGGCACCTCTATCGCGCGCGGAAACGCGTCGATGGAGCAATCCAGCAACCCAAACGATTTATCTACGACGAAAACGAAATCGAAATTGCAACAGGGCGACGTTGTGATCAAGTGATTGTGGAGTTGATAGGTCTGGACGCAGAGCGATTCTTTCGTTCTGCTATGTTGGCACAAGGACAGTTCGCTCGTTTCTTACAAGCTAACGACGGCGAACGAGCGGATCTTCTCGAAAGCTTGACGAATACCGAACTGTACTCGCAAATTGGTCAATGGACCTACCGCCGTTTCGATGAAGCCAAAACACGTTTGGCGGAAGAGCAGATTCGTTTAGACACCATCGCGGTCTTGGACGATCAAGCCAAGCAAGAACAAACCGATTTGATGGCCAGCAAGCGGCAATCGTTAACGGAACTGCGTTCAACCATCGCGGACTTGCAAAACACGATTCGCAATCGCGAACGTCTGATGGCCTTGGAGAACGATTGCAAGTCTTTCACCCAGCAATGCGATACGCTCAACAAGGATTTTGAACTACTGCAGCCAGATCTGGATCGCTTGCAGACCCATACATTAGCGCAAGTTTATCGCATTGAGTTAGATGCAGCTACCAATGCCGATTTGCAGTTCCACAAAGCGGATTCCTTGTGGAAACGCTCTCAAGACGCCGCCTCGCAAGCCGCCCGCCAGCGAATGCAAGCTGCTAGCCAAATTCAACGCTGGACCGCAACCCAGAGCGCTGCCATCGAGCTAAAGCTGGTTGAAATATCGGACCAGCGATTCGCTCTCGAATACCAGAAGAACTCACTTGACCTCTGGCTGATGGTAAACCAGTCGTGCAAAATTCTCGAGGGTCGAATGGCTGACATCCATGCAGCTTCTAAATCGCTTGCATTGATGGACCAGTCGATTGTTAACATACAAGAAACGCTGGTAGCCAAACGCAGCGATCTTCAGCGGCTATCCGATCGCACTAAAGAGCTCGATGTTGGTCTATCGGAATTGACGATCACGCTTGCTGAAAGTGACAATTCACTTGCGGTGGTCGAAGCGGAAGTGAAATCGATTCTCAAGGATGATACGCAGGACCAGGTGCTAGTTGCTCCTGAGACTATCCGAACAAAGATCAGCCAGTTGCAAGACGCACATCGACTGGCAAAGGAAATTGAAGCTCTGCAGCAAAGTATCGAAAGTGACGATCAAGAGTTGCAATCAACTTTGCATCAAATTGCACCATTGCAACAAGAGCTCGAGGGGCTCAATCAAACCGTTGCTGTTGCTGCTGATCTGATCGAGGCACTGCAAACCTCGTTTGTCCAAGCGGAAAAACTACAGTCCTTGGAAGAACACCGCCAGCAACTAGTCGACGACGAACCTTGCCCGCTGTGTGGCTCTACCTCGCATCCTTATCGCAGTGATGCAGGCCAGTTGCCTTCGCCCAACGAGCTGAAGGGGAAAGTTAAATCTGCCAAAGCAGAACTGGAAAAACATACGAAGCTACAAAAAAAGCTGCTGGAAAAGATAGCCACTTTGAGTGCGAATCAGGCATCGATCCAGAAGGTCCAACAATTCAATCAAAGCAACTGCCAACAGAAGCTGAACCAATTAACGCAGATTGCGGTTGCTTATCACCTGAAGGATGTATCCACCTTGGGCATTGCGGCATCGATCGCGTCAAAGCAATCCGAGATGGAGGAAGTGGAACGTCGCTGTACGGAACTGAGACGGCTGAATAAAGAGCTTCAAGATGCCATTCATGAGCGAGCTTTGCTGCGTTCTAAAACAGAATTACTGTCAAAACAGATCTCGGAAGCCCAAGCCAATATTCTCAATACCGAACAATCGATACTTGAGTTGGAATCGCGACTTGAGCAGTCGACCGCCGATCAAACACTGCATCGAAAGCAGTTTTATGCAATCTTTGCGGAATGGTATGAACCCAAGCACGATTTGGAATCCATCGAAGCGTCGATTGAGCAAGTGAAGTTGATCATTGATACGTTTAAGGCAAGAAGCGAGGAATCGAGTCGAATCGTTGCTTCAATACAGACGACAAATGCTGAGTTTCAGAATCTGTTGTTGGCTCAGCAGCAGTTGAAAGATCTCGCTAGCCAATGCGCCAAGGTCTTGGTCGACGCGGCTAGTCTTGAGGTGGATGAGCGACCGATGTCGACTTCTATCGAGTCCGTGGAGGCTGCCCAGAAATGGTTGGCCTCGCTGGAAAACGCGTGGAATGAAAAGTCTGCGGTTGCAGCGGCGCACCAAGAGGCTCTGGATAGCTCGAAGCTAGAACTTGGTCAGGCAGTCGTGGCTTTGAACAGCAAATTGGCCGACTCTGCCTTTGCTTCAGCTTCGGATCTGAAGGCGGCTTTCTTAAATGATGAATTGCGCCAACGGATTGAAAATACCCGCGACGGAATCCAGAGGCAGATGCTAGAGTTGCAAGCAAAGTTAGACCAGCGACTTGCTGAAAGGAATATGTTGCTTGAAGCACTTAAAGATTCTGTGGAGTCGATCGAACTGCTGCAGGAACGACTTCAGAGCCTTCAGCAGCAGCAAGAGCAAATCGCTAAAGAGATCGGCGCTATCGAACAGTTGCTAGCCGCGGATTATGAGAACCGATTGAAGGCCGCCCAAGGACGTGAGCAGTTTGAAGCTTTTGCCAAAAGCATTGAAACGCAACGCGTACTGTGTGACCTGATTGGTTCAGCAGATGGCAAAAAGTTTCGCACTTTCACACAGGGATTGATGCTGAACTATTTGATCAACAAAGCGAACAAGCACTTGAGACGATTTAGCGATCGGTACCAAATCGATCGCGGCGACGCTGGTGAACTTGACTTGGAAGTTTGCGACCTACATCAAGCAGGTTGTCGTCGGCCCCTAGCGTCGCTATCGGGTGGCGAGAGCTTTTTGGTGTCGCTGTCCCTGGCTTTAGGACTATCTGACCTTTCGGGTGCCAACGTCCAAATCGATTCGTTGTTTATCGACGAAGGCTTTGGTACTTTGGATGCTGATTCGCTCGACATGGCAATTTCTGCATTGGAGACTTTGCGGGGTGAGAACAAGATGATTGGAGTCATCTCCCACGTCGATGCCTTGAAGGAGCGTATTTCGACTCAGATCCGCGTCAACAAGTTGCGCAATGGTTGTAGTGAGATTGTGATTGAAGCATAGGCGACAACGATGATACGATTGTGTGCTACCTGAACGATCTCCGGGGCAATTCAGGAACGACTGTTTGTGGGCAGCGAGTTCTGAGCGACCGTTGCGCTTGCCCCAACGTGTCGCAATAGGATTGGTGTGCTAAATTCGCTGGGCACGCTGTCTAGAACTCCAAAGCGGTGTCCGACGGGGAAGCCCCAATCGGACATGCTCGCACGTCATGCTTTAGCGCACCAATCTCATGGCGAAGACTGGGCGCATCGCCCCGCTTCGCGTCGATGCTTGCACCGCAGCGCGATCCAAATCCCACCGGTTCGACCGGTGGATCGTTCGGCTTCTTGCTTTGCAGTAACGACCTTTAGCAAGAAACGGAAGGATCTCCCGGGCAAGCCGGGAGCAGTTGAAATTCTCTGTCGTCGTTCGCTCCGTCGAACGAAACGGTCTTTACTGTATCACTCGCAGAGCTATCGACGACTGTCCTTGCAAACTCGGTAGTTTTCTCGGGTAGCACGACACAATTCAAAAGCCGCCCTTCCCCCTTGTGCTCGCCGCCTGTCGCGGCGAGTACAAGCGGAGGGATGTTTCGTCATTTGAATCGGCAGCATCCCACACTTGAACACGCCCAGATGGCGATACCGCAAGCACCGCGTCTCCAGCGTCGTTGACCGCGATGTGCGAAACGCGATTATCAGTCACCGGCAGCGAGAGCAATTCTTGGCCAGCCTCAATATCCCACACTCTGATATCGCCAGAACCGCCTGAGACTAACCGCTTCCCGTCGGGGAAGAATGCCAGGCACCGCAACTCACCTTGGTTGCCTGTCAACTGAGCCACAAGTTCACGTGAGTCTGTTCGCCAAACTTTGATAGTGCCCGACTCGTTTCCACTAGCCAGCAACTGGCCGTCGTGACTAAAGATCGCGCTCATACCCCACGCCCAAAACGTTTGTGATTCAGAGAAGTTTGGATCACGCTGGCCTGTCCGCAAATTGAACATACGCACTTGGCCGTACTGCGTCCCACAGGCTAAAAAATCTTCGTCGTGTGAGAAGGCCATACCAACGCAGAATGCGTCGAACAAATGTACCGGTGCATCGGACGTTTGCTGTAAATCGCGCACTTCGATTGGACTTCCTTCACCACGTGTGGCGAGGAATCGCCCCGAATTAGACAAGGCCCAACAATGCTCGTAAATTGGATAACTCAAGTGAAACGTTCGGGATGTTGATTCCGTTGTGTTGAAAATTTCTAGTGTTGCATTTTCGCCGATTTTGGACGGCAGTTTAGTAACAAGAATGGAGCCATCTTTGGATATTGCCACGACATTTAGAATATCAGAACTCGGTGCGGTTGCCCCTGAATTTGGGTCCCAAAGGATAGTTTCGCTGTTGGAACTCAGTAACACTTTGCGGCCATGCGGAGCGAATGCCGCATAATGATATGCTTTCCCTTCGTCAGAGATGGTGGACTGATAGAAATCGACGGCAGGATTCCAAAGCCTCACTTCACCTCCTGCATCTCCTGAAGCCCATAGCCCCGATGATGATGGAAATGCAACCGCGGCTAAAGTGCGGCGGGACGGATAGACTTGAATCATCTCTAATGTGTCAGCCGAAACAAGTCGGACTTCGCGATCATTGCGAGAAGCGAGATAAAGCTCGTCGCCTGAATCGCTGAAGCAAACCGCAAGTAATGGTCCGGCGCTAATCGGATGCTGCTTGATGATCTCGCCGGATTGAGCTGACGCGATGACCAAATTCCCCCAATCCATTCCCGCTACTTGCAGACCATCCGATGATTCATCGCTCAACGAAACGTCGCGGTAGACGTTGCTCGCCACAGGCGTATTATCGATCAATTGCCATTGTGTCGAATGCTTTCCCTCCTGCCCCCAATCGACCGACGTGTAGAAGCGTTGGCTATCATCGGAAAAAAATGTTCGCAGAATAGGCCCGCGTTCGGCCTGGACTCTTGCTAACTCTTGCCAACTCCCCGCATCCCAAATTCGCAATTGGCCATTCTCGCTGCCGATCAACAGATACTTTCCGTCATTTGACATCGCGACCGACTTGATGTGCAGCTTTAACTCTTCGCTTTTTGTCACTTGAAGACTACGCAAATCGTAGACGTACAACACGCCATCGCTGCGGCATAGAATAAAGGACTTGCCATTGGGGTGAAATAAGCAGCCAGCAATCGCTTGCTCAAACACTTTTGAAAATATAGTTTCGCCAGTTAGGAAATTGCGTAGTGACGCAAAACCACTTGTCGTGTTGCCGCCGGTAACGAAAATTAGATTCTTTTGATGGTGAACGTCGATGTCCAGGACTTCTCCTTCGCCCGCATTAAACTGTACTTGCAGACTCTGGTGTAGGTTCCGTTTGAGGTAGTTCCATTCGAATCCACGAAAGTCAGAATCGCCTGCTTTCGGAATCACGGATTCGAGTAAGTCTTCCGCCCGAGCATAGTCAAATCGATTCATTGCTTGTTGTGCGAGGCTGATTTGCTCGCTGTAGTAGCGTCGTTGAGCGAGCGCTTCACTGATTTGTAATTGGCGATTGGCAATCTCGCGCTGAGCCAGCGCTTCCGACTTCTCTTGAAATGCGGTGTTTCGATCCGCCAGCGCTCTTAAGCGGGCGGCCGATTCGGACTTTACCTGCACGAACATTAAACTCAGAACCAGCAGTGAGGCAGTAATGACAAAGAATATCGAACTGACCAAACTAGCAATCATGGGGTTCCGCCTTCCCCACCCAATCGCATGCTCCACCAAATTCTGACGCCTTGCAAGAATCGGGCGGTTCAAAAGAAAATTATGCAAGTCGTCTGCAACTAACTGCGCGTTGCCATACCGCTGCACTGGTTCCTTGCGCATGCACTGCGTCACAATTGTTTCCAAGTCGATTGGGATGTTCGCTTCCAAACGACGAACGCTAATGGGTTCTGCATTGCGAACTTGATCTAACACATCGTTCACGTTGGAGCTTTGAAAGGGAGGACGCCCCGTAAGGCATTCATAGAGAACAGTCCCCAATGCGTAAACATCCATCGCCACGGTTGCCAGCTTCGCCTGACCTGTCGCTTGCTCAGGCGGCATGTAGGATGGTGTTCCTAACACAAATCCAGTGGCCGTGTCCCCGCCGTCTTTGTCTAAAGATTTCGCTAGCCCGAAGTCCGTGATCTTGGGAATCCATGAATCTGCATCGCGCAACAAAACGTTGCTTGGTTTAAGATCGCGATGAATGATCCGTCTGGCATGCGCGGCCGAAATTCCAAGTGCAATTTGCCGAACAATCTCAGCGGCTTGTTTGGGTGGCATCGGCTTGCCAGCCAACCGCGTCGACAGATTTCCGCCCGTACAAAGTTCCATTGCAAAAAATGGATTGCCATCCTCTTCACCGATATCGTAGATCTTCACGATACTTTCGTGATCGATCTTCGCAACTGCTTCCGCCTCGCTTCGAATCCGAGCCAACTCCTCTTCGCTTGCCGTCTCACCCGCTCGCAACCGCTTGATCGCGACGTTTCGCTTCAGTTTCGGATCCCAGGCCTCGTAAGCGACTCCCATCGCGCCGCGTCCTAACTCACGAACGATTTCATAACGGCCAATTTGTTTCGGCAGACTTCGCTGCCAGCCAAGCTTCGGTGATGGCTGGTCATCGCGTCCAGCGGCGGTTCTTTCCAAGGCTGCGGTCGTGGCGTCACCATGGACGTTCGAGGCCAACAAGCGATCAACCTCCCATTGGATCAACAACTCGTTCTGCAGCTCGGGAAAGCGGTCTACGTATTCTTTCACCTGAACGATTTGGCCAAGGGATTCACGCAGCGCGATTTCCTGACATATCAAAGACAGCCGAACGTCAACACTCTTGATATCAGAAATGGTGTGAGCCGATAGCGTCAGAAGCTCTTCAACGCCAATCTGCTTGCCTTCGATCCATTGTTGGCGTTGATACTCGATAAGTTCATCCATGTTCATGACGCTTACTCCGAGTCATCGACCAGACCTAGTTTTGAGGAGACGCGGCTTACCGCCCGTGAGAGTCGCTTGCGCAGAATGACTTGATCTTCACCTAACTCATCCGCAATCTTAGACCACGCAACACCGCGTCTTCTCAAGTGCAGCAAGACCCGCTCTTGCTCCGTCAACTGTTGATCGATCGCTTCTTTTAGTTCCGTCAAGATGATCGGCAGGCTGGGATCGCTGTCGTGAGCGTCTGCTATCTCAAGCTTTGGGTAATGATCCAGAGATAGCGTGATGGAGCGATCGCGTTTGGCCGAGCTTTCGTAACGACTGAGCATGAGGAATTTCTTGTTCACAATCCCACTCAGCAGTTTTCGTAAGTCCTCTTCGGAGTGCAACTCATACTCTCCGCACGACAATCGCAGGAGAAAACTGCCCAAGACCGACTGGCAAACATCGACCGAATCGGCGGCCGCGTTGAGCGACGCTTGCGCGATACGAAACCGTAGCGTTCGGCGAATGTAAGGCTCATACTCTTTGACAAAACACTCAATCGCATCGACATCCCCTGCCCGCAGCCGTTGCAGTTGCGAATGAAACTCAGTGATTGGTTCTGACGACAAGATCCACCTCATCCCTTACACAAGATTCGACCAGGATTTCCAGATAAACCTATAGGTTTTTTATAACAGATTACTTACAGCAAAACATTGACAATGGAACAATTTCGCCGAGATCCGGACAACTATGTTAACCAGAATTGCATCAGCTTCAGCGTTTGAATCAAGGATCGAAATCGTCTCTTAGCTCTATGTAGTCTGGCCGTTGGGGAAATTTGGCGATTCTTGTTTTTTCGTCGTCACAACTGCTCGCGAGATGCAATGTGATCCGCTGTTTGTCGCTGTATGAGTGCGGCGAACAATGGCGACAGGTGACTAGGCATTTTCTAACCATGCCCCCTTCAATGCTGGGATTCGATAGTAGTGGGATTCGCTAGAATTCCCTGCATTTGGTATCCGATGGAATTCTGGCGAATCCCACTGCGCCAACTTGAGCATTGTTTCCTAAAGGGGCTGCCCCTACGGAGGCCGGCCCTATTGCTCTGTAAACATTTGGTTTTAGAGTCCGTCGGTACAGTCCGTCGTACGCAAAACCTTCAACCCGAAGTTTAAGTCTTGACGAAGCACGAGATTGTGGTTGAGCAAGTCCGCTTTTCTAACACTCCTTGCGTCACAAAAACGGTGCGGCGGCAATGAGTCTGTTAGGCGATGGTACTAGCTGATCCGACCTGATCACATCACGAACGGAAGAAGTCGCTCGTGCCGATTTTTCTTTTTATCCTCATGCAAGGCATCGGTCGTGGCAAGCAAACTGATTTCGCGATGTAGCAGGTTTGGCAAACGTGACAGGCGTGCAAAGCTGACCTTAGAGAAGCTGGAGTCTCGGGAGTTGCTTGCGGCTTATGTGGTTTCCGAAACCAACCTGCCAACATCGAATATCGATGAGCATGGTTTCTACATGACGCCTCAAGGGGTCGAAAAGCTTGGCGTTGGTTTGGTGGTTCCCAGAAGTAATTTTTCAGGCTTCATCGAACTAGTTGCAAGCCAAGGCAACTTGGGAGTGATCCGTGAATCGACTTTTCCGAATGGTAGACTGAATCACAATCTGTATTTGTTAAACATTCCCGCCCCGGAGCCACTGCAGCTTATCAACTACGGTGGCTTAACCAATGCAATTCAGTTCTCGCCGCCGCCAGGTGGCCTCGCTGGCGGATTTCCAGACGTACACTACGCAGTCTCGCAATATCGACTTTCGGGAGCCCTTACCGAATCCGTTGCGACGAGGGTGAAGTATGAAAATCAAAGCTGGATACCACAAGAGCTCCGTGAGGCTAATCCGGATTTCAATTACCCCGCAAGCTTCACACCACTAGGCTTTCATAACAATCAATTAATTTATCAAGGCCAAGTGAACTTTGACGAGGATAGCCAAACTTGGCAAAGAGGTTTATTTGTCATTGGTACGACTGATGAGATTATTCCGCTGGGCTTCTGGAATGTCAGCAATGTAGTCAATGAGTTCAAGTCTACGAGCGTTGGCTTTCTGTCATCAGCCAACGACCTAAGTCAAGGGCACGAGCTATTTGTTGGAACTAATCGTGTCGATATTAGACTAGGTGCCGCTTCGTCCACTCCCGGAAATTTCGTCGATGCTGGTGGAGGCATTGTCTACTTCACAGCGGACGACGGAATCCACGGTCGCGAACTTTGGAAGACCGATGGCACTCAAGCCGGCACGATCATGGTTACCGATTTGCGTCCGGGGCCTCAGAGTTCCAGCATCTCAAGCATGGCGTATGTCGATGGCAAACTTTTCTTCACTGCCGACGATGGCATTCATGGCAGAGAGCTATGGGTCACCGATCGCGATACGCAGACCGCGAGATTGGTAGCCGATATCAATCCGGGGCCTGGGCATGGCTTGCCGGACGAGTTCGGAGGCCTGATGTACTTCCACACCACAGCAGATCAGCTTGTTTTTTCGGCTGACAGCGGAGCCACGGGGCTGGAACTTTGGCGTTCAGATGGTACAGCATTCGGAACATTTCAAATTGCTGAGATGCGACCAGGTGCTTTAGGTTCCAATCCGAATCGCTATTTGCGTTTGTTTGGCGATACGTACTTCCAAGCTGACGCTGGGGACGGCCAGGGGATTCGCTACTGGCGTTTGAACATCGTTGATAATCAGCCCCCCACCGTCGCTCAACCGATCGCTCCCCAAACAGCGTTGATGGGCCAACCTTTCAGTCTGATCATTCCAAGCTCGACGTTCATTGACAACGATCCAGGCGATCAGTTGCGGTATTTCGCTCGCCGCAGTGATGGATCACCGCTACCAAGTTGGCTTTCCTTCAATGCGACGACTAGAAGGCTCGCTGGCACACCGCCTCAGAGTAGTGAAGGCATCCATGATATTGAAATCATCGTGCGCGATCAGGGTAATAACCAAGCTACCACTCAATTCCAGCTCACCGTTACAAATCTTCCACCGATCGCAAACGATGACAGTTATTCGACTCCGATCAATACGCTGTTGACCATTTACGCACCCGGCGTGCTCGTCAATGATTCGGACCCCAACGGCGATCCTTTATCGGTTGACCTGCTCGCCGGCCCCGTCAATGGTTCGCTGGTACTCAACGCCAACGGTAGTTTCACGTTCATGCCGGTAACCGATTTCGAAGGCAACGTGAACTTCAGCTATCGCGCATTTGATGGTGCGAATTATAGCCAGCCAGCGACGGTGTCGATCAATGTGTCTCAGCCCAATAGTCCTCCTGTGACGCAGGATGATTTTTTCTATGCCTATGCGAATCAAACTCGGGTGATTCCCGCGTCGCAAGGTGTCCTGGCAAACGATTTTGATCCAGACGGAGATGCGATGACGGTCGCTCTGCTGGACCCGCCCTTATATGGCCAGATGACGCTGGACGCCGATGGAGGTTTTACTTATACGCCTAACCCAGGCTTCGTTGGCGCAGACTATTTCTACTACCAAGCCACCGACGCTCGAGGCGCATCGAGCGTCAATTTTGCTTACGTGTTTGTTGTTACGCCTTCCACTCCACCCATCGCAACGCCTCAAGACTCTTATACGATCGGCGTTGGGCGACCGTGGTATTTGCCCAGCATTTACCAGCTCGCTAGTGATGCAGAAAGCTCGCTGCATGAACTGCGTTGGGACATCGGAAACGACGGAACGATCGACTTTATCACCACTTGGGAGGATAACGTCATTACGTGGTCGCAGTTTGAGCAAGCTGGACTGACGGGCAATGCACCCTACAGCGTTCCTGTCAGTCTGATCGCGGTCGCATTCCACGTCGATATCGATGGCAATTCCGAATTTGAAGTCAGCGAGCCAGCAGAATTTCAGCTCCATGTGCTGCCCGCGCCTGACGTGGTCTTCGTTCATCCTGATAATCATTTTGAGTCCTACAGTGGAGTTGCTACACCCTACGGCGGATACGGAACGTCGATCGGCTATGATGCTTTTGCCGATATCCAAAGGGCCATCGATGCCGTCGCTGAAGGTGGCTCGGTCCGTATCGCTCAACACTACGGTTATTACATCAGCCCAGATCCAGTGAATCCTGAAGCGGTTCCGAGGATCGCGAATCACGGCAAGGAAGTTACTATCGAGATCTTGGATGAACCGGGAACGCTCTATCAAGTCAGTATCCATGGTGGCGAAGTGGTGCTCGATGAAGCGGCTACATTGCGCATTCGCATCCGTGAAACATTCAATCCCGGCGATGACTTGATTGCGGGATTCGACTATGACGTCTTTTACATTAGCAGCGGCTTAACTCTGGATAGCACCCAGTTGGAGTTGTTAGGCGATAGAACGTTACTGCCCAGCGACGTCATCAAGCCAATCGAGGTCTCGCCCGGATACTCGTTCGACGGTTGGCTGGGCTTCGGGCTGAACGGACAATTTGATGGACTCCCAGCCGGCAGTGAAGTCAGCTTTGGTGATCGTAGCTTACTGGTGAATTACGACCGACCGGAGCCTTTCTATGGCCCTGATTTTTGGTCGCCGGGGAATCCTCATTCGCTAGTGCTAACGGTTCCCAACCAAGTCCCCAGCATTGCTGCTCCAACGACACCGCAGATCATTGATCAAGGTAGCACGGCATTGATCTTTGGAAGCTGGAGCGATGCTGAGGACAACCAATGGATTGAGATCGTGGCCTTCATCAATGGAGAAGCGGCTGGTGATGTCACCGTTTTCGGACAAGATGCCAACGGCGTCGGCGGTTGGCAATGGACGTTCGCGAACGTTCAAGAGGACGCATTGGTCCAACTCGTAGCCACCGATTCGAGCGGCTTACAAGCGACGGCTACCTTTGAGCTGATCGTAGAGAACGTCGCTCCTACCGTGCGTTTCATTCGAAGCTCGAAGTCGGCTCAACCGGGCGACCAGCGGACCTATGAATTCGAAGTCATCGACCCTGGCCAGCACGACACGTTTGAGGTCAGCTTTATCAGCGCCGGTTTCGCGGGGACCGTATCCAACCTTGACTTTGATAATGTAACGCGACGAGGCACTTTTGATATAACATTTGCGGATGATTTTCAAGCCGGCCGACTTCACTTGCAAGTCGAAGATGCGCATGGAACCCAAAGCAATGTCGCTCAGCGTGATGTCAGTCAAACCTATTGGGAAGTCGACACCAATTTTGGCAACAATAGTTTACTAGAAGTTGCGTCACCAGCTTCCAACGCTGCTTTTGTGACGCATCGCGACGGAACCGTGTTCATACTTTCTACTTTGAACTCCAACACCGATTCTCTGTTGGTTGTTACAGCCTTTAGCTCGGATGGTGTAGCCAAAATCGACTTTGGAAATAGTGGCCGTGTTGAGCTGACCGCAACCCAAATGGGCCTTACCAATTTCCTGAGCTCGGAAATGCTCGAGATTAGACTTCAAGGCCAAGATCAATTACTAATTTCTATTTCGAGACTGGAGTTTGCTACCAGCAAGACACGAGCGGTTCGCATCAGCGTGACGGGGCAGGTTGATGCTTCGTTCGGGCACGATGGTATATTTGCCGTCGATCTCCAAGACGGCCATCGAATTTCAACAATGGAAATCGATCAGAACCAACGCATTCTTTTGGGGGGCTTCAATCGCGTTGGAGTCGATCCAAATGGCTTTTTTCTGAGCGATTGGTCAGTTCGCCGATTCTTAAGAGACGGTATGCCTGATGTTAGCTTTGGCATTAGTGGTGAATCAATCATTCGGACCAAGAGCCAACGTACGAATTCGGTCGAGTCCCTGGCGATTGATAACGAAAATCGAATCCTGGTCGCAGGAAGAACCGCCAACTCTGCCACAATGGTCCGTCTAAATGAAAACGGAGACCAGGATCAGACCTATGGTATTCAGGGTGAGGCGATTTTCAACTTCCCACAGCCGTTTGACCGGTCCTTACCGACATCACTGCAAATTGACAGCAATGGTGCAGCATACGTCTCAGGATTCGCTCTAACGACTTCAGGAACTCAGCGGTACTTTGTGGCTAAATTCGATTCGAGCGGTTTGAGCGATAATAGCTTTGCAGAGTCTGGATTATTCTTGGACGACGCAGGCCAACTCGGGCAATTCAGGCATGGAGCTATCGATGCCGATGGAAGATTCTTTGGGTTGGGTAGAAAGCTTGACCCCGCTCTGGTAGGTAATTTCGCGATGATCATGCTCGCGGGATTCGAGTCTAACGGAAATCGCATCGGAAATTTCGGCAATGGTGGAGAGTTTCTGGAATCGTCGCTACCAACTTCATTGGTTTTCGATAGTGACATTCGTGTTCAAACTGATGGAAGTATATTGATTCTTGCGATCGCAAGGGAGGATGTGACGTTTATCAACAATGCAGTAATGTTCCGCATTGTTGAAGTGCCAATAGAAAGCGGTTTAAGATTTCGTGGCGATGAATCGGAGTCGAGCGATAATGATATAACACTTGTCGATCTCGACTCCAATCGTGTGATTCATAACGGCGTCGAGTATGATCTGGCGGAGGTCACGGAATTCTGGATCGATGGAGGCGCAGGAGCTAATCGGCTGCTGGTTCGAGATTCGAACTTTGAAAGTATCTACGAAGTTCACCCCACCGATCCGACGCGAGCCACCATTCGCACGACTGCTGGCGTCATCATTCACCTGGTGAATATGATCGCAGTCGATTTCGATGGTGTGCCGATGGTGACTGTGAATTTGCCAGCCAACAACGAGATCACCATCGAGAACGGATGGAATTCCGTTGCCACTCTCGAAGGCGATGAAGCTGGCACTCTATCCGCTGCAACGATCTCGGGTACGACAGGCGGAAATACCTTCACGCCGATCAACGTCTATCGCGGAGGGAACTTGATTGTCGATCTATCTGCGTCATTAGGCGATGACACGGTCATTGTGAATTACAGCGTCGATCTAAACGCGGTGCAGTACTTGTTCGTTGACACTGGTACCGAAACGAATGATGTGATCATCATTGAAACCTTAGTGCAGCCTGCCGCACCTCCAGCAACGCCATTTGCAGGCATCCAACCATTCTTCGGTGGTCTGGGCGGCGGTGGATTCGAAATCCTACCCGGTGGTGGTTTCGCCGGTGGCATCGGTATGCTTGCTGGCCTTGCAGCTCTTGCTAGCAACAACGTGCAGGTTCCAGCACAAGGTGTCGTCGCCAATGAAAATGGGATTACGGTTCAACCCGGCGCAAGTTTCAATGTGAATGGCGTCATCGATGGTGACATCCAAAATGATGGTACGATCAGCGGCACTGGCACTGTCAATGGAGATTACACTGGCGCAGGTGAGATTCGTCCTGGCAACAGTCCTGGAAAACTAACGATCAACGGCGACTTTGTTTCGAACGGTCGATTGATCATCGAAGTCGACGGAAATCAGCCTGGCATTTCGCATGACCAATTGGTAGTGACTGGGACCGCGAACGTCACCGCCATGCAGCTAGAAGTCCTATCTAGTTATGTGCTGCTGCCAACCGATGTCCTACAAGTCTTGGTCGCTGGCAGTCTCGACGGGCCGCTACTAGCCCAGCAATTGCCAGCCGATATGCATAGCGTCTACACGACGAACAGTCTTTCGCTGACGAACACGCCACTGGCCACGATCGATCAAGTGATCATCGGCAACGGTGCTGCTCAACGCTCGATTGTCAAACAGATCGAAGTTTCCTTCCATGGGCTGGTCGAGTTTTCGAATCTGATGGCCGCAAATCTTGAAGAGCGGCCTTTTGAAGTTCGACGCCGAGGTAGTTCAGCGGGCGGATTGGTCGACTATGTCGCTCAGACCCAGCAGATCAATGGTCGAACCATGGTCACATTGGTCTTTCAAGGCAGCCATGTCGACTTGGGCGGATCGCTCCGAGACGGCAACTATGATTTGATCGTCAAGTCCGAATTGATCAGCGTCAATGGCCTGAGCTTGGATGGCGATAACGATGGCATCGCGGGCGGTGACTTCTATTTTGGCCGCACTGCCGAGAACGATATCGTGGCCACCGATAACTTCTTCCGCATGTTCGGCGATACCGATGGCGATCGCGATGTCGACGCTTTTGATACGGCTCGCTTCAACGCCGCATTCCAACTTTGGAGACAAGGCAGTTGGACGCCGATCAGCTACATGTTTGACATCGATGGCGATAACGATCTGGACATGTTCGATACCACTCACTTTAACGCTCGTAGACGACTTAACAACCTAGGACTGAACTAAATGCGTATCATCAAGCTTCCCGTCATCGCGATCTTCTGTTGTATATTGAGTTCAAACGTGCAAGCAGGTTTGATACTCGGTTTCTCCGCTGACAATCAGACTTCTACATTGAATGCAGTCGTCGGTGAAGAATTCGTGGTGCCGATTTACATCATTCAGACAGATGCTGAAACGCGGTTGTCGCAATTTGGGCTGTCATCGTTTGATCTTAAAGCCAACTACCAACCGGCCAGCTTGCAGGCGGGCATCAATACCATCGCGGCCAACTTTGATTTCCTACCCGACATTGATACGACGGTGGCAGGGACGATTCGGCTGAGCGGAACAGCAGGCACAGCTTCTCGCGGCCAGAACGCAACGCTGCTTGGAACGCTGAGGTTTACGCCGCTGGTCATTGGGCAAACGACGATTCAGCTTGTCGATTCGAATCCAACCATCGCTGGTCAAGATTTTATCTTGGATGACGGCACGTTGGATAACTTCTTTGATTTTACGAGTATCGACGATCAGCTTTTTGGCAACGATTTTTCGCGCAGTTATAACTTGCAAGTCAACGTGTCGGCGATTCCTGAGCCTTCGTCGATGTTCCTGCTGGCAAGCGGCGTTGGATTAGCGGTTGGACGAAGAAGCCTGGGGCGTTGGCGCAAGGGCTTCTCTGTGAATTGAGAATCGTATTGACTCGCGGTTGTGACTTGGCGTTTCAATTTGCGTTTGAAATAGTGCAGCATGTTTGCGCGTCAAACGGTACTATTCTAGGTTGTTGGTTCACCCAGCGTTGTACTGGTACTGTTTGCTAATTTATTCTTCGGCCGTTGAGCCGATTGGCGCTTTGGTATTGTCGGAGATCTCGAACCCGGTCGGCTTTTCTGTACCGTTTGCGAATTACGCGGCTAAGGCCTTGCTAAACAATTACTGTCCGTAATTATTTATTTTGCCGGGTGTATTTCGTAATTCCATTCTCCATGGAATTTATTCCGATGAATTATAACTTCTGCGAGCTCCTCGTCGGTAACCTTTCGAGCTTTCTCGTAGGTCTTTCCATCTATCCATGCATGCACCTCTAGGCCGGTGGTCGTACGTGTGTTGCCAATGAGGCTTACAACAACCTCTAGAGTTTCAAGAGGAACTCCCTGCCAATTGCGGGTTATGTGGCAAAACAGTTTGTGTTCAATTTTGTTCCACTTGCTTGTGCCGGGAGGATAGTGGCAAACTTCGATGATCAGCCCAGTAGCATTGGCCAATTTTTGTAACTCGGTTCGCCAAAGTCGTGTGCGCGGGCTATTACTCCCGCCACTATCGGCTGTGATTAGTACCCGCATGGCTTTCGGGTAGCTTTTGGAACCCAGCCGTTTCCACCATCTACTGATTGCCGATACGGCAAACTCGGCTGTATCGCTGCTAATACCAATCGTCACGCCTGCTTCATTTCGCCCAATATCATACACGCCATACGGGACTGCCTTGCCCAATTCCTTATCGGGAAAGTCGTGCGTCTCGACTTTGATCGGATCTTTTCGGCGTCGGTACGTTTTCCCTGCGTTTTTCAGGTTTCCCAAGACTTCTTTCTTTTTCGTGTCAACCGAAATGGTTGGCTGATGCTTCTTCTGAAGTAGGACTATTCGCTTTGAGATGAATTCAAACTGCGCATTTCGATCTGGGTGTTGATTGCCTTCGATGGTCTTACGATTCGCCTGAAGGCTGTAGCCAGCCGCCTTGAGCAGTTGGCCTACCTTCACACTGCTGACCTGAAATCCTTGCCGCTGCAATTCAACGGCAAGGGACTTGGTGCTTTTGCATGTCCACCGAAGAGGGGACATCGGATCGCCGCGAGTGCCGGATGAAACGAGTCGATCCAAAGCCTTTTTAAGTTTCGGCTGTTCAACCTCCCGAGATTTACGACCGGCCCCCGGTTGTCTTTGTCTGTTGGAGGATGCTGCGTTGGGATCATCGAGTTCGAGAATGCCGCGACGAATAGTGCGTTCCGAAACCCCCGTTGCCGCAGCAACAGCAGAGATTCCTCCCCAACCCAAGGATCGCGCTTCTGCGGCTGCCCATCGACGACGGGCGCGTTCATCCAAATCCGCTTCAATTGCGGTATACTTCTGTGCGATCCATGTTATGACTTGTGCATCCGGCATACCCGAAATCATCGCAAATTTTAATCATCGGAATCAACCCTAATCCGGACACTTATTGTTTAGCGAAGCCTAAGTGGCGACTACTGCTCCGTGAGAGACTCCCAGATCCTTGGCAATCGCATGAGGACTCGTGCTACCTTGACGTATACTCCTGATTGCTAGGGAACTTTTCCATTGCTAGTTGATGAGTTGCCATACAGTGCACTTCGACGTGCTTCTAAGCAAAAGAAACGCGTAAGATGACTGCATCAGCCACTTTACTTCAGCCTGTACCGTTTAAAGCGCAAATCATCAGTACCGTTTGGGCGCCAAGTGACACATGTTTCCCATTATAGAGCTGGCCGCCGGATTTTGGGTTCCTAGAGACCGATAATCGCAAAGGGCTGGCACAAATCATTTATTTCGGCCCTCCGGGCCTGAGCGAAAAGCTGCAGATGCAAACCGCGGCCGAACCGGCCACGGCAGCAATTGTGACAAGCCTGCGGCTTGAAGTTGTAGCGACCATAGCGCACCAAACCTATTGCGACACGTTGGGGCAAGTCCAAGGGTCGCTCAGAGCGCGTCTTGGAAATGCGTTAGCGACCAGCTAGTTAGACGGTCGTTCGATGTTCCGGCATTGAATTGCTTGTTGGCAACTGACACCGTTTGGCTCACATGGGCTATCCAGGTTTTCTTGGAGCCCCCCATGAGCTCGACTCATGGGTGAATGAGTTTTGATGTTAGCCCGGCTGCGCGCAGAAGGCGTACTCGAAGGGCCGCTAGCAAGCTCGAAAACTAACGTTCTGCTGGATCAGCCAAACAACTTCTGCCACCAAGATTTTTTGACAGGTTTTGGAGGCGGTCGCAAGATCTCCATCCGCTGAGTGGAATCGCTAGATGATTTTCGATAAACGGGTACCGATGTTGATGGACGCTCTGGTTCATCGGAAAACTCAATCTGCAACATCAACGCGCCGATTTGAATAATCTGCCCCGGCATCAACACCGCGGTTTGAATCCTTCGGTCATCAACGTAGGTGCCATTCTTGGAGTCAAGGTCCTTAATCGCAAGAGACTCGTCCAAGTTCAAGTAGAATTGGCAGTGCGTGCGACTGACCGAATCATGATCAACGCAAACTTTCCCGCTCGGGTCGCGACCGACTGTAGCTGGCGGCACAAAAGTCCATTTTGTCCGTTTGAGTCCTTCGACATGATTCTGCAAGACAAGTTGATAAAGCATGAGCTTGGCCCTCGGGCAGATGAGTAATAGACCAATGGCAGTTCCTGGACCCAGTCACCATTGTAATCAATAACATGCTCGCGTGTGGACGCTTACAGCCAATCGATCAACTAAGATTCGCACAGCGGGATAATGGTGCTGGTCGAATTGAGCAAATCTTCGATCGTGACACCGGCAAATGCGGCCTCCGTCGCCGCATAAGCTTTGTCCAGTTCCGCATGCAGGGGACACAGCTTTTGATGAGACTTTAAACCCAGTGGGCAACTTCGGATTCGTTCAATGGGACCGACGGCGTTGACCACATCCAGAATCGTCAAATCGCCTATACCTCGTGCTAGTTCATACCCGCCGCCTGGCCCCGGCTTGGAGTGCACCAGTCCATGAGCAGCCAGATCCTGCAGGACACGCGTCAAGTAACGCCGAGGCACTTTCGTCTCTTTCGCCAGAATGTCAGCCGATACCGCTACGTCCTGACGACTGCCCATGCAGGCAATGGCTCTCAATGCATATTCAGCGGTCTTGGATAACATGATTTCTGGCTATTTTCAACGAAAAACTAATTCTATACATTGACATGCAGATCCATGTCCTGCACGCTATAGGTAGCTTAGCGTAACATATCCTTCGGACCATTGAAAACCTCAGATAGCCGTTACTTGAGATGACTGTTTTCAAAATTATCGCCCTTGGTTGTTTTCTGCTTGGCGCTCTTGCTTGCCGGCTCCATGCACAAGGGGACTTCGAACGACCGCCGATCGACTACTTGAATACTCAAGTCGATGACCCGGTAGCAAAATTGTCGCATCGGCTAGAAGCCGGAGACATCACTTTGCAGTTTGATGACCAGTTTGGATATTTGCCCGCAATCCTTGATGCGTTAGAGATTCCGTCCAGTTCACAGGTGCTTGTATTCTCTAAGACCAGCTTGCAACTGCATCGTATCTCGCCGCGGCGTCCGCGAGCTTTATACTTTAATGACGAAGTTTACGTCGGTTACTGTCAAAAAGGAGACGTGTTAGAACTCGCTTCCAATGATCCTAAGCAAGGGGCAATCTTTTACACCCTTGAGCAATCTGACGTAGAGGCTCCGAAGTTTACACGAGATCGCGGTGGTTGTCTGACTTGCCATGCATCCAGTCGCACGCAGAATGTGCCAGGCTATCTGGTTCGCAGTGTATTTGCGGACGCCGCGGGCCAACCCAAGCTAGGCAGTGGCACGTTCACCACGGATCATACCAGCGATTTTCGCGATCGATGGGGTGGTTGGTATGTCACTGGCCAACATGGGAGTATGCGGCATATGGGGAACTCGGTTGCTCGACGAAACGAACAGCAGTTCGACCGCGAGACCGGAGCGAACGCAAGCGATTTGAAGAACTACTTTGATCCCTCCAAGTACTTAACGCCGCACAGTGACATTGTGGCGCTCATGGTCCTGGAGCATCAAACGCAAATGCATAACGCACTGATTGCCGCGAACTATGAAACTCGACAAGCGATCCATCAGTCGTATCAGATGAACGAGATCCTCTCACGTCAGGAAGGTTACTTGAGCGACAGTGCCCAGCGACGGATCGACGCATCTGTAGATCGCATACTACGGTACGTGTTCTTATGCGACGAGTTTCCGCTGACAGATCAGGTATCCGGCTCAACAGATTTTGCGCTCCAGTTTACTGCGATTGGGCCGCGTGACAAACAAGGTAGATCGCTGCGCGATTTTGATCTTCAAACGCGGTTGTTTCGTTATCCATGTAGCTACTTGGTGTATTCACCATCATTCGACGCTTTGGCTGCACCGCTGCTTTCGAGAGTCCTTGTTCGTATGCAACAGATACTTGATGGAACGGACGATGATCCCCAATTCGCTCATTTGTCAGCAGCGCAACGCGCCGACATTTTAGCCATCTTGCAAGCGACCAAACCTGAGCAGTTCGCTGCGGAATAAACCATTCACTGTTCTATTTTGGCTTGTAGAACCTGCTTTAGACGGTCGTGGATGGCTGGCGTGCAAAGACGAAACTGATGATCAAGATCGCTAAGATGCTGCCTATTGCCAGCAATTCCCAAAGCCGAAGCTTGTACTCAGAACGGAACTGAAGCTCAAGCTGGAGAGGAGCGTTTTCTGCCACTTGAACACTTCGGCTGAAACTGTAGACAATACCTTCTTCTGGCACGCTGACGACTAAGGCTTGTGGTGCTGGTTCTGTTGTGCGTTGGTGTTGTACCAATCGACCTGCAAGTTGTTGCAAGGCTGCATTATCTTCGTTTGTATTGCCAGCCAAGAGTTGGCTTAGCTCCTGAGGTCGGAAGTTCAGTTGGTCTTGCTGCAGGATCGGATTCCGCGCGGCAGCTTGTCGCATCTGAACATTGTCCCCCAGCTCCGCCTTGCCCAAATCAATGTCCAGGTACAAACGTTGACGCCTTGTGTTAAGCCCCACGATTGCCTGCTGAGTCTGCAAGTTTTCTAGCTGCACTCTGGCGTCTTCATTAGAAGCGGAATCAAGTGCATTACTGTTTGCTACACTGCTCAACGCGCGTTGGGCCTTCGATTGTTCACCATCCTGCAGAAGTTGAGTGGCTTGGGCGAGCATTTGCTGAGCCTTCAGCGTTTGCGTTTTGCGCTTATTATCGACATTTGATAGGTAGAACGACCGGTCGTAGATACCACTTCGGTTCTTGTGAATAAGCTCCAAGTTTCCATCGGCACCGATCAATTCAAATCCAAGGGGCGCCATGACGTCCCATTTCATGTTTTCAAGCGGAACATTTAATAGTGGGCTGATCAGCCTTAATTTTTCCATACTAGTACCAGCCGAAAGATAAATGAAACGCACATGGGCATTTCGATCGTCGATGCCTGGCAAGATATAGAATTGCCAAGAATTAGTCGAAGCGTTCTGCCGAATCGAGTGTACGCTTTCGCCGTTTACAAAGATGTTAAACAGCTCGCCTCCCTCGGGCAATGTTACGGTTAGACTACTGCGCTGTATCACCTCTATGGTAACGTCCACAGCCGTTAATTGGTCACCGGTAGGAGAGAGGATGGTTGTCAGCTTGCCCTCGGTAACACGCAGTTTCAGCGAGTCGGCTAACGAATGGCGGATTGCCCGAACGGCTAGGGGCGTTGTTGGACTGACCGCTCGCAACGACAGCGCTGGAGCAGTGCGATTTCCAGTGTCACGCAACGCAGGTGGAATCACATTCCAATCGGCTGGCTGCCAGCCCTGTGTCATTTTGCCGATTTCGATTTCCAGCCTTCCGCCGGTGCGGACGGCAACGTAGTATGCGATTTGTCGCGACTCTGGAAATCCGACTACCGACAATGTCTCGCTTTCATTGACTCGTTCGCCACGACGTTCATATTCGATTTGAAATTGCACGCGACCGATCACCCGTTGCTTAAACTGCAACTCCCAGCGATTAGATTCAGGGCTTGTACGCACGAAATCTGCAACGGATTTCCCATTAACTCGAATCGTTTTGACCTCTTCTGCACTGGTAATCGGCAACACTACGGGCAGTGTTCGGATAGAAGCGTTTTGTACTTCAAAGTTGGCGATGATAGTCGAGCGAGTCTGGCCTTCACGCAGCGTAACTTCGTGCAACACTTCGCCTGTAATCCAAGCTTCAAGTTTCTCAATGCCTAACACCAAATCCCATTCGCGTTGCAGCAATCGAAATGCAAGCGCGCCTTCAGCTTGACCACCCAATGATCGAGGGTCAATTTCCGATATGCTTTGTCGCACGACAGCCCGCAGTCTCAAGCCCCTCATCGGTCGCACTACTAGTTCGCCGGTCTGTCGATCAGCTTCATTGACTTCGAATCTTGGAACAGGCCAATCTGCAATGTCATTTGGCGCGGCGCCGATAAGAGTGAGAGAGAACGCTTGAGTTCCTATCGTTTTACCATTTAAGTGCATGATTATTTGCGGACCGTCCTCTTGATTGCTTTCAACCCAGTGATGCAACGCACTGCCGGAGAGCGATTCGACTTCCAGGCCTGCAGGGAGAGGGAAACTGAGTTGGAACAATCCAGTTCGAGCTATCTCTACGTTAAAATTTACATTGAGCAAGATGCGTTCGTCGCCGATGGAGATTGCTTGTTTGCTGAATACACGCACTTCTGGGGTTACCTGGGCGACTCGCACGCCAATGTCACCACGAACTGCGCCGTATCGATAAACACGATGCAATACCGCCTGATCATTTTTGGAAAGATTAGCGTCAAAGTCGCTGAGGCTAACCATCGAGAGTGTAGATGAATACACCTTCTCTGGTTGAGCATCCGAAGCGAATGCAACGCCTATCAACCCGACTTCGCCACTCGCAGAATCGACCCGAAGTGGACTGAGTGTCAATTCCGTCGGGAGAGTATTTAGACTGCGTTGAGTCTCAATGATGATGTTGGTGTTCGTGCTGCTTGCGACTTCCATTTGCAATTTCAGTTGACGACTGTCGGCGTCAAATTGCCACATTGTAATTGGCCCCTCCACGGTGCTGACGGTCAACATGTCCGGAATGTTAACTACCAACTCATTGATTCGCCCCTGCGCAGTTCGAATGTCCAGACGATGACGCCCATCGACGACGCCAGGGCCAGGTATATAAAGATGTGAACCTTCGACGAAAAACTGAGTTTCCTCTATCGACAAGTCACGTGATTGGGGACGTAATACGATGGGAGCATTGCTGGAACTCATTAGCAGTTTGGCTCTCGTTACCGCTTCGCCGTCATCCATTGATTCGATGCGTACGGCGGCTAGGCAGGTGACGTCCCAGGCCGCTTGGTCTAATTGCAGATCAACTTCATGCAGAGTCGACTGCCCCGTCGCAATAGGTATCCCTTCACTCGGGTTAATCGCTTCCAAGCGGTACTCGAACTGTGCAGCGTAGCTTTTGCGCTGTCTATCCTTTGTCTTCCTGCCAGAGGCCGCATCATGAGCTTCGTCGGTAGCTTGCGGTTCCTCTTCACTGACGGGAATAGTAATAACATAGGTCAGTCCTCGTTCTGGGACGATTGCTTTGCTCAAACGCAGGGAGTCTCCTTCAAATTGAGTTAGGACGGCGGGAGCTTGTAACAGCATGAAGCGATCACCTGGGACACCAGTGACTTGAATCGTTCCTTTTGCTGTCAATCTCGCTTCCTTTGCGACGACGTGCCACTGCTGGCGAAGAGTGTCTGCTGGTTTAAGATCATCATTAGCGACTGTTGATTCGTTTGCATGAGCGACAGAATTGGTCATAAGTGAAATCGCACCCAAACAAAATGCCCACATGAGCGAGTTTGAGACGGCCGCACTATGTTCGCTGTTTGTTGCGTCGGCTGTTGGCCGTTTGGCGAAATTTGTACTTCGTTTACTGCGAACTTCCTGCCACCAAGTTTTGACGGTAGGTGCAAGCAATCGAATCAGTGTAATTGCAGCTATCAGAACAAAAAAGGCAATCGCTCCACTGGGGTGCATCAATATGCCGACTAGCAGCAACGCGAGACCAACAGTACAAAAGAACCGACTAGCGAGCGAAGCCCAGGTTAGCCTAGCAACGACCAGCGAAAATAGGCTGCCTGCAATTAGTCCAAACCCAACCCATGAGATTGGCGCCCTCCATGCGGGCACGTTCTTAACCTGTAAATATATCATTTCGCGGGCGGCTAATACTGGCACGTTTAACTGCATTGGTGTTGTACGATGCAGATGTCCCAATGCATCCCAGGCTGCGAATCCCGCGATGATGATGACTGCGGCAAAGCTAAGTATGCCCAGAAGTTTCACGCTGCGTCGATTTGCGAAAAACAAACCGCATACGGCCAAGACGGCACATGCGAGCACGGGGAGTAGACCGCGGTTTGCTAGCCACATGAACCCTGTTGGCCATAACACGGGCTGAGCTGGCTCTACGGTACCGGCCTTCGGCAACAAAACGTAATTCTCATCGCCTTGAACGTTCCAAAGTGTTTTCAAGACGGGGGAATCAACGGTCGGCAATGACATCTGGACATTGCGTTTATCAATCGCAGGTTTTCCAAGCCGAAGGGCGACTTCGATCGGCGCGTTGGAATCTGCAGCGCCTGGAAGCGGTATCAGGGTGTCGCTACCAGATTGACGGGCCGTTACTGGTTCTCCGTTTACTGTGACGGCCCACAGCCTAACTGGCTCTCCCGGCAACTGTAGTCGCAGCGCACGTTGCCCGCAAGATTTTACATAATACAAAATATCTGTTACCAACTCGCCATCAGAAGAAACTCGACTGTTCGCCTCTGAGAATTCAACTACTTGGCTGGCAGTTGTACCTGGTTCATACCATGTGACCTTTAGTTTTAAGTCGAAGGGCCGTTCAGTGTACTGCCATGTTCCTAGTGAAGGTGCAGTGCTAAGCAATCGAAATTCGCCGGGCAATTCAAGCGCGTCCAGTACTAGTAACTGCGGCGATACCAACAATGGCTCGATTTCGATTTGCACTGGGCTAACAATTTGAATAAAGCCACGATCCCCTTGAACGTTGAGCGGTGTAACGACTCCGGCTGAAAACGATGCATCTGATTCTGTCGGCTTTTCTTCAAAGGTAATCAGCAAGGTGTATGGTCCAAGCACAGCTTGATGGAGTGTAATCAGCAGCTTATCTCCCTCGCGTCTCCAAGTGCGAATGCCTTGGCCATCCACTGTCACGTTCCCCAAAGACACTGGTACCGAAAGTTGAAAGTCGGAATTGGGAGCACCTGTCACCAAGTAGTTGACCAGCGCGCTGCCGTAAATTGTCCCTTGGTTAAGTGAATAGAGATGGAAAATATCGGACTGAATGCTCCGTTCTAAAATTTCGATCTGCATCGTCGCTGACCAACCCAGTTCGCGCAATCGAAACGCTTGCTGCAGATTGGGCAACGGTTTTGGAAAGTAAGAAAGTGGTTTTTCCACCAATTGTTCAGTGTTCTGCGCGACGATTCTAAACCCGGGTGTCCCTACAATACCGATGTCTCCTCGCACACCTTTAGCCTGTGGGAACGTAATCTGAGGCAACAGCCATGGACCAGCGACCGTCGCTTCACTCTTCTCAAGTTGAACGCTGACAAGTTGTCTTCCTTGTACATCGCTGTTGAAAACCAATTTAAGACTGCGTTGTCCGTCAATTAACTCAGTGTCAACGACGTAGTCTGCTATATTCGCGCCGATTACTGACACAACGGAATAGTCACCGGGCACGACAATATCCCATTCTCGAATGGCCGCTTCACGAACGTCTAGTTCAATATCCGCATTGATAACTCGCTCCGATTCTGAGAGTTGATAAACTAGCAAGGTATTGACGTTGACTTCCGGCTGGACTCGGTCAGCAAGAAGCGTGAAAGAATAGTCTGCGCTCGGGAATCGGTACACAAACGATTGTCGCGATTGGAGTGTTTTACCTGGATACTGATCGGGAGAAAGTTGAGTCAGCCCTTGTAGATTCGCGGCGTCGATTCGCACAGATCCAATATTAGAAACACGCAGATAACCAGAGTGACGAATAGTGTCGACCGGTCGCAACCTCAGACCCTCTACCCGAACGGGAAAAGTTGCTAAAGGAGTTTGGCTTAGGATGCGAATACTGCTTGCATTGGAAACTGGCTGACTGAGTGAGATCTCAAGCGATTTCTCAGATCCCTCGCTATGGATCTTCCAGCCGACAACCTTGTCTCCAGCAACGTCAACGATTTCGCCAGGACCAACTAGCAGAATGCTCAACGCCTTCAACTGTCCCTGCAAAACTTGATACGTCAGATGGTGGTCCTGCCGGAGGAGCCCAGTTCCTACTTGAGCTTCAACTCTAGCGGTTGTCGTGAAGAACAGTTTGCCTTCGCTGGAATTCTGCGCGGCCTTCCATTGCAGATGAACACGGCCCGTTGCCGGTAAGAATCCTCGCCAAACACCATCTTCTGGATGAGGTACAATCGCCTGCGGCTCGCGTCGAAATTCGATTTCAGTTGCAAATCCATGCAGCGTCAGTGGCACAACAGCACTGGCGGCAACCGTCAGATCGATGCCATGCCAACCAGTGTCCAGATGTGTTACACCTGCAACGAACTTCAGTTCAATTGGAAAGTCACCAACGGTCGCGAACACCAAATCATAAGCAAGCCCAAGATCAGTATTGACAAGCTCAAGTCGATAGTCCTTGTTGTTTGGCAATTCACTGAAGGCTGCGTTGCCAGTTAACACTCGCAACCTCGCGCCTGCCTCTGAGACCTGCACGCTCTCGTTCAAAGAAAACAGGACAGACTGGTTGTTCTTAGCGAGTTCGCCAACCAATGTCGCGTTACGCAATACGATTGGCTCGGGGGCCGTACCGTGACGGTCGACGCGCATAATGATTCGGCCGCCGCTTGATGTCTGATATTGATTATGCTCTACACCCAGCGGTACGAAACCATCGGTTTGGATCACTCGACCAGCCAACTCTGGGGCAAAGCTGATATCGATGTGAGAATCGAAACCGATTGATTTGCCCTTTGCAAAATGCAATAGTTCGACTTCGGCGGGCAATCCAGCAAATTCTGTTCTTACGCGAACAACTGCATTGGCAACCAGTTCATCCAATTGCGGTCGCGCATCAATGTAGTTCAACTGCAAGTCGAGAAACTTATCTTTTCCTTTACTGCGCACTGACCATGCATCAATCGCGTCGCCGGATACACCAACAACTTCTCCTGGACCATTCAAACCTACCGATACGGTGGCTGGCGTGCCTTGGACAACCCTGATGGCAAGCTCGATCGACTGCTCGATAACGTTTGAGTTCACCTGCACATTTGCTTTAGAGTTGACCGAGTATAGGAAAGCAGGCTCTGGCGGTGGAGTAGCACTGAAAACGATGGTCGGAGATGAAGCGCTGGCCGTTACGGCGTCCAGTTCTTGTGCGAACGCTAAAGGGGTGTTGACGAATACCAAGAGACAATAGATGCTCAAGCGAGCGACAAAGGTTAAGAGATTCATGATGTTGTACGCTGTGACTTGAATTGATTGATGGTTAGACATTTTTGTGCGTGTAAAATTGCGTTATCGCTGGTTTTTCTTTACATGGGTTCCGAGAATGGGTTTGGCTATCGCTCGGATAGCTGTCTAGCAGTATTGATCATGTATCGCAATTGTTGAACGCGAAGAGACGATTCAAAGTTAGATGGCAGCGTGGACAGCATCTCGCTGAGCGATTGGAGTTCAACATACTCACCTACTGCGTCACCCCGAAGTTTCGCGGCAAAGAGCACTGCGGCTGTGGAGATTCGGAGCCGTGCATTGGATTGTTCGATACGAAATGGAGTGGCGTCGTGGGGAATCGGCCAACGACGTTCGACCATCATTCCGGTTGATAAGTCTTGGAAACGAACCGACACAGAACCGATATCACCATACCCGTCCGGCTTGGGTTCGAAGTGGTACATCGCAACTCCCGATTCGGCAGCAGCCATTTCAGCAGCGTCCACTTGGTCATTGCGGAAATCTTCTTGCTTCAACAGATGTTTTTCGAAACCAAGAAGTTTGTAACGCTCGACTCGTTCTGGATTGAATTCAATTTGGACTTTGACGTTCTTTGCTGATGGGCGTAGCGCACCGGCGATCTGTACAGCAAAGCTTGAGCTGGCATCGTCGGCCGAGTCCAACACGTAATACCGTCCATCGCCTTGCCGAGCCAAGGCTTCGAGCACTTCATCGTTCAAGCCTTGTGCGCAAATACCCGCTGCATCAAAAGCGATACCTGCTTTACGCATATCAAGTACCAGTTGAGATAATCTATTGGGATCAGCGTCCCCCAAATTTACGGCACCATCAGTCAGCAGCACAATCCGATCTTGGAGGCGATTTGCACTGTCAGCAGGCGCCTTCTCGATAGCTTTTTCGATAGCTAGTCGAAGCGCGGCTTCGATGTTTGTACCACCTTCACTTGGTAATTGCTCGACCAGGTTCACCAGATTGGACACATTGGTACCGCTCACATTCTCAGCTATTAAGCGTGGCGTGTTCGCAAATCCGATTAATGTTACTTGATCCTGGGGAGTTAGCTGCCGTGCAAGTGCTTCGAACGCTTGGCGAATCGTTTGCTTGCGGTCTGGACGAGCCATCGATCCTGAGTTATCTAGAAGCAGCGTCAAGCGCAGAGGAACATTATTGGGACGACCGGACGCTGCTGTGCGCATGGAGACTCGCATTATGTTTCGTTGCAGCATGAAAGGATGGATCGCTTGCTCCACCTGACAGGCTACGTGTTCATCATACGATGGCAAAGGATCGAAGTAGTCGAACGCATTGACGAACTCCTCCAAACGAATACTTGCAGCGTCGGGCAGTTGACCGTTGGAGATTGCTGCTAGTGCGAGCTTGAAGGAGACGTCGCTGACATGCAACGAAAAAGTCGAAAAAGGCTCGCGCGAGGTAGAAACTTCCTCCAGCCGCTGCTCGGATGGCTGCTTGCGTCCCATGGAAGCCTGAAGTTGTGCTCGAGATTGAAACGTCGCAGGCATGTCTACCGATTGCCCCGCAGCCGACTCCTGAGCATTCTTCAGCTCGACGTTCCCTTGACGAGGTGCCGGACTTTCTCGCTTCAAATCCTTTTTTAATTTCTCCAACTCCTTGAGTAGGAGCTTTGTGCTGGTATCCAAATCAGCATTGGCAAATTGAGCAAGCGTGTCATCTTCAATCCGCATATAGCGGTCATCTAATTCGCCAGCCAAACCAGGAGTTGGCGGGACGCCCGACTTAGATGCGTCGGTTGAAGACAGCCCATTTGCGTACCAGTTCAAATCATCACCTAGAGAAAATCTCGCGACGTCTTGTTCGCTCGCGATGTCGTTAATGCTTGAAGAACGGTCAAGGTGATCATTGAGACCTAGACGCCTTTCTTGACTTTCTTCTCCATGTAGTTCTGGCAGACTGGATTTCGCCGTTCGAGGTCCTTCCACGCGTGCAGGTTCGCTTCGTCCAGTGCGAAGGTTTTTTGTATTAGACGCAGCCGATAGTCCTGGTTCTACTGCTAGGTCGGCAAGTACAGCGGATGTAGAACCCTCCATCCGAGTCCCAGCTCCATTGCTCGGCAAGCCCCCGTCACCGTATCCGCCACCGTATCTTCCGCGATCTCCAAAGCCTCCGTTCCCGACGCCACCAAAACCAACGCCGCCGTCTTGAGAAAAATAGAAAGCGTCGATCTGAGACGATTGTCCATTGCGGTCAGAACGCCGCAGGTGACTAGTGTCTGGGACGAGCGGCCTTCCTGCCGAATCTTGACCTAAGGGCTGCGAGGGCGCATAGTGCGGTACATCCTCATGAAGGTTGTATCGCGGGGTAGAAAGCTGTTGTGGCAACGGCTCGGCGATTGACGCAGGGGAGGGACCACCAGCTATCGACAAATTCTTGCCGGGCGTCATAGCGGGGGAAGCTGGAAGAATATGTAGAGAATCAGGACTGCCCTTGCGTTCGTATGCATCGAGAACTCCGGCGGTGATATCAAGTCCTGCGATTAAAGATCCTCGCTGCATTTGATAAACGCCGATGCATACGAGCAGACATGCGGCAAATGCAAGTGCTAGGATGCCCGTCTTCCAACTCTTTTGCTGCAACAACGGCAAGGCAATCGAGCTGGTCCGCGCAGATTGAGGCTGTCCTAAATTAGAACCGTCGCCGCCAAGAATTTTCAAGAGCGATTGACGTCGACCGTCCGACAACTTCCACTCCACCCAGTTGGCTGTCTCGGCTTGATTCTCAGAACTCCTGTTAACTATGATCTGACTGGTATCCATGACCAAGAGTGACGCATGCAACAGCTTCAGTTGCTCATACGAGGCTGCCAGCCTCGGTTGCTCGGCAAGGATTGCTTCCAGTCTCGCTCGTTCGAAGTCCGACGCTTCGCCTAAGACTAAAGCTGTCAAGCGGACTTCCAAATCGGGGGCATTGCCATCAAATATTGTTTCGTCGTTCATTTTGCTTCATCAATTCCCGGTGGTCGTAACTGGCCAGCCAAGCGCTGCAAGATATGATGCAGTCGATAGCCCACATTGCCGATTGACAGGCCCGTCCGCTCGCTAATCTCGCGATACTTAAGTTCTTCAAAGTACTTCAAGCGAATTAACTGTTGATCATCCGCTGATAGCTTTCCTAAAACCTCGCGCAACTGAAAAGTGGTCTCCAATCGCGACATGACTGCGTCTGGCGCCTCTTCGCTATCGCCCAAAGTAGGTTCCAATTGCCTTTCATCGCGATGCAACGTCTCACGCTTCCATTTCCGCAAATAGCTAAGTCCTCGATTACGAACACACCGATACAGCCATGCTCGTGGAATCTCCACATGGTCCGATCGAGCATGAAGCTCAAGGAACACGTCTTGCACAATCTCTTCTGCCACTGCGCGCCGACCTGTCAATGAATAGGCGAACCGCAACAGGTTTCCTTCTTCATTTTCGAAGAGTATATGCAATGCAGTTCCCGACGGCTTATCGTGTGTTTCGAAAGCCTCTTCCCGATGATCGTTAGAATTCGACGGCGTCGGATTCAACATGAACTCATTCTGCCGAGTGTTATTTTTGTAATTTGACCCTCTCCATCCCTAAATAGATCCGTATGATCGCGTTCCTAACAGATAAGACTCGGAGCATGGAAGTTTCTTAGCCTTCGACACAACAAATCCTTAAAATTTTTGAACATTGGTAGTTAGCTGAGTTATAGATACTAGATCGATCTTACGTCCGACCGAGCCCACGAACGCGTCACTTTCAGCTCCATTTGCGGCGGCCAAGGTGCTAGGCACTAATCAGCGATTATAGCAAACCTTCTCTGAATTCGGTCCGTACTGTGATGTCATAGAACATGCAGCGTGCCTTGCATCTTTCTCACCACAAGAACTTTGGCAGCCGGGTTTGTCGGGCCCTCGCATGTAATAACATTCAGAGCACGTACTGAATCTGGTTAATTGTGGGCGGATGCGACCTGTGTAGTATCTCATGTGCCGTACCGCTACAAAAGTCATACTTATTGGGCGCAATCTTTGCTCAATGGATGGTGAATCGTCAACTGCCACATCGGCAAAGAGCATATCCCTTCGTAGGAGTAGCGTTATGAAGAAGAGCATTTTGAGTTTTGTCGGTGCCGGGCTTTTGAGCCTTGCATTAACCGTACTGCCATTCGACCAAAGGGCTGCAGCGCAAGATATCGAGCGAACGACTACGCCGGTTGTAGAAACAGCACGCAATGAGTTTAACTGGGGACTCTTAGGCTTGATTGGCTTGTTGGGGCTGGGTGGACTGATGAAGCGTGATGCGGATCATCCTGCTCATCGCGACGCCAGTGCCTACCCTCGCGATACCACATCCACCGCAGGCACTCGGACCCCGAACGTTTGAAGCTGATTATGGGGACACAGACAATGTTTGCTCAGCCAAGGACCGCTGCTAGCTCTGAGAGCTACTGCGGCCCGGAATATGAACCCTCGAAAGGCGATCCGGCGATTCCGGTTCCTGAGCGGCCAACGCCGGACGTTCCAGATGTCGGAGATCCACCCAATGTGGCTCCGCCAATGACGGACCCGCCTCCAAGTCGGCCAGAACCAACACCTGACCAGTCTCCACAACCACGTGCAAGCACTATGCGTCGTATCCTAGGTTCGGTGCAAGCCACTTCTCGGCGGTCGATATCGGCCAGCCTTTGCGCTTCGCATAATCTTCCACTTGATCGCGCGTAATTTGATCAACTGCGAAGTATCTCGCCTCGGGATGCGAAAAATACAATCCACTTACCGAAGCGGCAGGCCACATCGCATAACTTTCCGTCAATGATATGCCAGCACGTGATTCAACTTCCAACAGTTGCCACAAGGTCTTCTTTTCGGTGTGGTCAGGACAAGATGGATAGCCAGCAGCAGGACGTATTCCCTGATACTTCTCATCAATAAGTTCATCTTTGGAGAGCTGTTCGCTTAGCCCCCATTCCTTCCGAACTCGCTCGTGCAACATTTCAGCAAACGCTTCCGCCAAACGATCCGCGCAAGCTTGCACCAAGATCGCTTTGCCATCTTCCATTTCGCTACGCAATTGCTTGGCTAGCTCGTCGACGCCGTGACCAGCAGTCACCGCAAAGGCGCCGATATAATCGGGCTTGCCAGTCGGGTCCACATAGTCCGCTAGACTGCGGAAAGCCTTTTGATCGACGCGCTCCCACTGTTGTCGCAACATCTCAAAACGTGCAAGCTCTTCTGCTCGCGTATCATCTTTGTACAAGATGATCGTGTCCCCTTCACCCTTGGCAGGAAAGAAACCATAGACGGCCTTTAGACTGACGGTCGCATCGTTTTCGAATTGATCAAGCACTTTTTGTGCGTCGTCGTACAGTTCTTTTGCAATCTCACCGACCACTTCGTCCTTGAAAATCTTTGGATACTTGCCCTTTAGTTCCCATGTCATGAAGAAAGGGGACCAATCAATATAAGGTCGCAGTTCTGCCACCGTGGTGCTTAGGTTTCGTACGCCGACAAACTGCGGCTTGGGCGCTTGGTAGTTCTCCCAGTCCAGTTGCAGCTTACGTTGCTGTGCTTCTGAGTAATCCACTAGTTTGCGTTCACGGCGTTTGGCAAAACTCACTCGCTCCTCTTCCTGCTTCTCGCGGATCTCAGCTCGGAACGCATCGCGACTGTCGGGATTCACCAATTTTTCGACCACAGGCACACTCCGCGAAGCGTCTAGGACGTGGACCACTTCGTGATCGTAGTTCTGAGCGATCTTCACCGCGGTATGCTTCGCACTAGTGGTCGCTCCGCCTATCAGCAACGGAATATTGAACCCTTCACGCTGCATCTCTTTCGCGACATGTACCATTTCATCCAGCGAAGGCGTAATCAAGCCCGACAAGCCGATCACTTGCGCACGTTGTTTCTTGGCCTCTTCAAGGATTCGCTCGCAGGGGACCAGGACTCCCAAGTCGATCACTTCGAAGTCATTGCACGCAAGCACGGTTCCGACAATGTTTTTGCCGATATCATGCACGTCACCTTTCACTGTGGCCAGCAGCACTTTACCGCGACTGGTGTGCGCGCCAGTGTTGCCAGCCGCAGCCTTTTCCGCTTCCATGAACGGCGTCAAATAAGCGACGCTCTTTTTCATCACCGCTGCCGACTTTACCACTTGGGGCAAGAACATCTTGCCTTGCCCAAACAAGTCTCCGATCAAGTTCATCGCGTCCATGAGCGGGCCTTCAATCACCTTCAGCGGACGACCAAGTTTCTGGCGTGCTTCTTCGGTGTCGACTTCAATATAGTCAGAGATGCCTTTGAGCAGCGCGTGTCGCAGTCGCTCTTCGACAGTTCCTTCGCGCCACGCGTCGACTTTGACCGGAGCCTTATCTTTCGCTTTGACCGTTTCAGAAAAGTCGATCAAGCGTTCGGTTGCATCGGGCCGTCGATTCAGCAGTACATCTTCGACGCGTTCACGCAATTCTGGCTCGATCTCGTCGTAGACTTCCAACATTTCGGGGTTCACAATCCCCATATCAAGCCCGGCATTGATCGCATGATAGAGGAACACCGCGTTCATCGATTCACGAACCGTGTTATTACCACGGAACGAGAACGATACGTTGCTGACGCCACCGCTAGTTCGCGCGCCAGGGCATTCCTTCTTGATGGTACGAACCGCTTCAATAAAATCGACAGCGTAATTCGCATGCTCAGGCAGACCGGTCCCGACGGTTAAGATATTCGGGTCGAAGATAATGTCTTCGGCAGGAAAACCGTTCTCGGTCAGTAACTTGTAAGCGCGTTTGCAAATGCGAACTTTGTTTTCATAATCGGCCGCTTGACCTTGTTCGTCAAAAGCCATCACGACCATCGCAGCGCCATGCTGATGAATGAACTTCGCTTTGCGCAAGAATTCTTCTTCGCCCTCTTTCAAACTGATAGAGTTCAGGATCGGCTTGCCCGGCGAGTGACGCAGACCGACTTCCAGGATTTCCCATTTCGAGCTGTCGACCATGATCGGAACTTTAGCGATATCCGCTTCATGGGCGATGAGATTCAAGAACGTGCTCATCGCCGCCGCTCCGTCCAGCATGCCTTCGTCCATGTTGACGTCGATCACATTCGCGCCGCCTTCGACTTGCGTGCGAGCTACTCGAATCGCGTCCTCGAATTTGCCTTCTTTGATCAGCCTCGCAAACTTCTTAGAACCGGTTACGTTCGTTCTTTCCCCGACCATCACAAACGGATTATCTTTTCGGAAGATCAGTGGTTCGTTGCCGGCGTATTGCGTGGGGCGTCGATGTTCTTTCTTTCCACGTGGCGTTAGACCTTGGACAGCTTCTCCAATCGCCTTGATGTGCGCAGGCGTACTACCGCAGCAACCACCGACAATATTGACCCAACCTTCTTTCGCAAAGTCACGGATGAAACTAGCCATCTTGGCCGGCGTCTCATCAAACTCGCCCAGTGCATTGGGCAAGCCCGCGTTAGGATAACAACTGATCGCAGCATCGGAAACCGAAGCAAGTCGTTCGATGTAGGGACGCATACGGTCCCCGCCCAAAGCGCAATTCAAACCCACGCTTAACATCGGGAAGTGCGCAACGGAAATCCAGAACGCTTCCAACTGCTGGCCCGTTAATGTGACGCCGCCGTCAAAGATGGTCGCCGACAACATCACTGGCACGCGGTGATTCCGCTTGGCAAAGACATTCTCGATTGCGACCAAACAGGACTTGAAGTTCAACGTGTCGAAGGAGGTTTCCGGCAACAGCAGGTCGACACCGCCATCCAACAGTCCTTCGACGTTGACTTCATAACTTTCAACCATCTGCTGAAACGTATAAGGCCGCGTGGCAGGATCGCCTTTGGCATTCATCGCCAACTGAACCGCCGTAGGCCCGATACTGCCTGCTACGAAACGAGGTTTGGACGAGTCTCGCTTCATGACTTCATCGACCGCGCTGCGAGCGACCTCCGCGCCGGTTTTCGAGATCTCATACGCAAAATCCGACATCTTCGTTTCGGCCATGCCGATCAGGCTGGCGTTGAACGTGTTGGTTTCGATGATGTCGGAACCCGCATTGAGGTACTCCAGATGAATCCCCCGAATCACATCGGGCTGGGTCAGCACCAGTAAGTCGGTCGCTTTGGATAAATCCGCCGGATGATCTTTGAAGCGTTCGCCACGGATCGCATCTTCAGGCAATTTTTTCTGGAAGATCAAGGCCCCCATCGAGCCATCCAGTAGGAGGATTCGTTCCTCCATCAATTCCAGGAGTAAGTTTTCCGTATCCGTTTGAGGTCGAGTTAACATTGAGCGTTTTAATACAGGGACAAATCGGGAAGATACCAATTCTACTTCAAGCTTGGCTTCTTCAAAATCGCTAACTGCTTGTGATAAAGGCTTGTAACGATTTTTCTAGCAAGAATTGTCCTAAATGCAAACGTTTAAGCCACCTTCAGCGACAGAATCAAGGATTCTGACTCTGCCCAAGGATGGGGCTTGGTTGATTTTGACATCACTGAGAGCCGCTGGTGCCCTTCAGCTTTACCGCATTGGACGGCTCTGCCTGCGGCTTTGAATACCACGCCTGGATACCATGTCAGGGAATATCTAGTCCTTATTGAGATCCGCTTTTGCAGCGTTGGCGCGGGGGCTGCCGCGTAGACGCCGTTTCTCTGTTCGATCAATCTGCACGATGCAACCATCTTGGACAATGATGGTCACCGAGCCAAACTGCAGCCCACGGATACTGGACTTCAGTTGTGACAACTCCAATTCGCCAAGCGGATTTCGATCATCACTAGATGAATCCTGAACGCTGAATGTACTCACTTCCGGGCCAACCTTTCTTCTGTACTAGATCTCGTACTCGGGCACAAAGACCCGCAGTGATTTGGGATAAACGTAGACTTCCTCGTTGGGCAATAGCAGCAGTTCTTGAAAGCGATCTTGATTCAACTCAATTTGGATTTCGTTGCCACCATCCGCGAGCAAATGCACCTTCGCTACGGGCCCAGCCGGATTGGTGCGAATGACACGCGCCTTCAAGCTGCTCGAACCGTTGCCTGTGCGTTGGATTTCCAACTCGTGGGGACGCATGTAAACGGTCGCGTTTCTTTCATGACCTGCGGTATAACGCGGATAATCGATCGACAGATCTCCTAGGATTGCTTTCCCATCTTTGACCCGTCCGTGGAATACGTTGACTTGTCCCAAGAACTTCATCACAAACTCGTTGGCCGGCGAGTGAAAGACTTCGCTTGGGCTACCAATTTGCTCCACTTTTGACTGGTTCATGACCACGACTCGATCGGCCAGCTCCAGTGCCTCTTCCTGGTCGTGTGTTACCAGGACGCTCGTCAGATTGATCTCATCATGCAGCTTGCGTAACCAACTGCGAAGGTCTTGCCTCACGCGGGCATCCAGCGCCCCAAACGGTTCGTCCAGCAACAGCACTTTCGGTTCCACGGCCAGTGCGCGAGCGAGCGCTACGCGCTGACGCTGGCCGCCGGAAAGCTGGCTTGGCAGGCGATGGCCGAAGCCTTCTAGCTGAATTAGCTTCAAGAGTGCGTGTACGCGATCCGCAATTTCAGGCTTTGACGGACGAGCAACTCTGGGTTTCATGCGCAGGCCGAAGGCGATATTATCAAAGACATTCATGTGTCGAAATAACGCGTAGTGTTGAAAGACAAATCCAACTTGTCGTTTGCCAACGGCACTGCCCCGTACGCTCTGACCATGAAAGAGAATATCCGCCTCTGGATGATCGTCCGGAGCTTCCAGCCCGGCGATGATCCGCATCAGTGTTGTTTTGCCCGACCCGGAAGGCCCCAACAATGCCACCATCTCGCCGTCATGGATGGTAAGATTCACATCTCGCAGGGCAGTAAATGTGCCAAACGTTTTGGATATACTGCGAACTTCGATACTCATAATAACCTCTGCCGTTGACGGCTTGATCGATGGGGTGTTGCACTTGAAACAAAGATTGGGTTAGTCATTGGACGACGGCGTTGACTTCAGTCGGGATTCAATCGCCGTCTTCGCTGCCAGCGTTGCGATCGCAAGTAATGCAAGTATCGAGGCCACGGCGAACGCGGCTACAAAGTTGTATTCGTTGTAAAGGATCTCCACATGCAATGGGATCGTGTTGGTCTTGCCTCGTACATGTCCTGACACGACCGATACTGCACCGAATTCACCCATTGCTCGAGCGTTACACAAGACCACTCCGTAAAGCAGCGCCCATTTCACGTTGGGCAACGTCACATACCAAAACGTTTGCCAGCCGTTGGCTCCCAGCGTGATCGAGGCCTGCTCTTCTTCGGTCCCCTGCTCTTGCATCAGCGGGATTAAGCTTCGTGCTACGAATGGAAAGGTGACAAAGATTGTTGCCAGGACAATTCCGGGCACGGCAAAAATGATTTGAACATTGATCGATTCCAAGTACGCCCCGAACCAGCCTTGCATGCCGAACACCAACACGTAAACCAAGCCTGAGATGACGGGCGAAATAGCGAACGGCAAGTCGATTAAAGTAATCAGCACGCTCTTGCCCACAAAATCGAACTTTGCAATCGCCCAAGATGCCGCCAGGCCAAAAACTAAGTTGGCTGGCACCGCGATCGCGGCTGTAAGGACCGTCAGCTTGATCGCCGCCAGCGCGCCTGGTTCGACCAAGCTCGCAAAATAGGCTGCGAATCCTTTGCGCAACGCCTCACCGAAAACGGCTGCCAGCGGCAAGAAGAGGAATAGAATCAAGAATGCAAATGTAATTGCGATCAGCATCCACTGTACCCATAACGGTTCACGTGAAGCTGCCGCCACACTGCGGAATGCAGTCTTGCTTGACAAGGCGTTGGCGGGGCGGTCTTTCATCGCTGAGGCTTCCATCTTTTAGATTCCTTTCCTTTTGCCACTCCACCACTGGAGTAGATTGATCAGCAGCAGTATGAGAAATGAAGCCACCAGCATGACCGTCGCTATGGCCGCAGCACCTGCCACGTCATATTGCTCGAGCTTGGAAATGATCAATAGCGAAGTGATCTCGGTCTTCATCGGCATGTTGCCGGAGATGAATACGACTGAACCGTATTCGCCCACGGCTCTAGCAAAGGCCATCGCAAAGCCGGTAAGCAACGACGGTAGGATGGTCGGTATGATGACATGCCATAGCGTTTGAAGGCGTGACGCTCCAAGGCTGGCTGACGCCTCTTCTTGCTCCTTGTCCAAATCTGCCAGCGCTGGTTGTAATGTGCGTACTACAAAAGGCAGACCGATAAAGGTCAGTGCGATCACAATTCCAGTAGGCGAGAACGCCGTTTTGAATCCCAGCGGATGCAACCACTGACCAATCCAACCTGTTTTGGCGTAGATTGCGGTAAGTGCAATACCTGACACCGCAGTCGGCATGGCGAACGGTAAATCAACCATCGCATCAATCAACTTTTTACCCGGGAACGTATAACGCACCAACGTCCACGCTACGATGAATCCAAAGACCGCGTTGATCAGTGCCGCGACGAGGGCCGTGGTAAAAGTCAGTTTGTACGAAGCGACGACCCGCGGCGTAGTCACAGCCCTCCAAAAGTCGTCCCAACCTAAGCTGACTGACTTTAAGAACAGTGCAGCCAGCGGTATCAGCACAATTAAGCTTAGGTAGGTCACTGTATAACCTAAAGTTAACCCAAAGCCTGGCAGAACACTGTGCTTGCGTATTGCTTTGACCATCATGATCGCGTTTTGAACTTTCTATCGACTTGCGTTCGAAGCTTCTGAATCATTGACCTGCCACATAGATCTGATCAAAGCTGCCGCCATCATCAAAGTGAGTTCGTTGTGCTTGCACCCAACCGCCGAAGACTTCATCCACGGTGAATAGTTCCACGTTGGGTAACTTGGCAAGATCATCAGCATCCGCGTGCTCGGGGAGGGCTGGGCGATAATAATGTTTAGCAACCAATTTTTGACCTGCCGGCGAGTAAAGGTATTCGAGATAAGCTTTAGCAACGTCGCGTACCCCCTTTTGTTCCACATTCTTGTCGACCAGAGCGACGGTTGGCTCTGCAAGAATACTCACAGATGGCACGATGATTTCAAACTCATCTTTGCCCAGTTCATTGACTGCCAGGAACGCTTCATTCTCCCAAGTCAGCAAGACGTCGCCGATGCCTCGTTGAACGAAAGTGGTAGTAGCACCACGTGCACCGGAATCTAGGACTGGCACATTTGCAAATAGCTTTTGAATGAACGCTTTCGCCGACTCTTGATTCCCGTTGGGCTGTTTGAGCGCGTATCCCCAAGCTGCCAGATAGTTGAGCCTTGCTCCTCCAGAAGTCTTAGGGTTGGCCGTAATGACTTCCAGGCCGGGTTGGATTAAATCATTCCAGTCCTTGATCTTCTTCGGGTTCCCTTTGCGAACGAGAAAGACGATCGTGGACGTGTAAGGAGCACTATTGCTGGGCAGTCTCGTTTGCCAGTCGTCAGGGAATAGTTTCGTCTTTTCTGCGATCGTATCGATGTCGTATGCGATGGCTAACGTAAGTACATCTGCCTTGAGGCCCTCGATGACTGCCCGAGCTTGCTTACCAGCTCCGCCATGCGATTGTTCGATGTTGACCCATTGCCCTGTCTTGTCCCGCCAATGCTTTGCGAACTGCACATTGTACTCGGTGTACAATTCGCGGGTCGCATCGTAGGAAACATTCAGCAGCGTTACGACCTCAGTCGGCTTGCCCGACGAACTCGCGTCGTTGGAGTTCGTATTTGGATCTCCGCATCCGACTGCCAGCAATAGCAAGGTAACGGCTGTCAAACTAACGATTCTACGCTTCATAATTCTATCTTATTAGCTGGTGTTTCTAACGCGGAATGATCTGCATCGATGAAGGACGCATCGAGAACTCACCCGATCTTGTAAGGCGAACGCTGTGCCAAACGGCTGGTTACTTCCCAGTCCCGCAAGGCGTTGCGAACCGCGACAAAACGCTTTTGGGTAACCGCGCCATTACAGTTCAGCATTTAGAGGGGGCATCAGCCCCTTTGCTGCAACAGAAATTAACCGAGCCCTCGCCGGTAGATTCAGTCGCAAAACACCCCCGCTAGTAAATAAGAACGTCGGCTAGTATATGTGATAGATAGCGAGCATATCTACCTGCGAAGAATTCTGCTTGACTTGGGAAGATGGCTTAAGTTCCGTCGGCTGCCTTTGTTTCATTGCTGTTTTAACAATTTTCTTACCATTTCTGCGTAACGTGAAGGACGGCACGCGACTCGCGTTAAAAGTGCTGTGCGGAAAATAATCGAGCACTAGTAACAAATATTGCCTTCATATACGAAGACGTCAGGTTATTTAAATGGCGAATGGGTTAACCTATCCAGATATGCTGGGAACCATTGGTGATACACCGCTGGTCATGCTGAAGCGAATCGTTCCAAGTCATCATGCCCGCGTGCTTGTAAAGTGCGAGTTCATGAATCCCTTGTCGAGCGTCAAGGATCGCATTGGTCGAGCGATGATCGAGGCCGCGGAGCTGAATGGTGAATTGAATGCTGAGAGCCATATCATCGAACCGACCAGTGGGAACACGGGGATTGCCTTAGCGTTTGTCGCGGCATCCAAGGGATACAAGCTAACCCTGGCAATTCCGGAATCGATGAGCCAGGAACGTAGAGCACTGCTGTTGGGCTTGGGAGCCGATTTCTGCCTCACTCCGGCGTCGCAGGGAATGAAGGGAGCGATTCTGAAGGCAGAAGAGCTATTTGAATCAATTCCAAACGCGTGGATGCCAAAGCAGTTCGAGAATCCAGCTAATCCTCGCATTCATGAACAAACTACAGGACCAGAGATATGGCTTGACACGCAAGGGCATATCGACGCAGTCGTGGTCGGGGTTGGTACCGGTGGTACGATTACTGGGATCGGACGCTATTTAAGAAAGAAGAATCCGAATCTGAGAATCGTGGCTGTGGAGCCGAAGGAGTCAGCCGTGATTTCGGGTGGCAAAGCCGGATCGCATCAGATCCAAGGGATAGGTGCTGGATTCATTCCAAAGAATCTTGACGTTGGGTTACTGGATGCAATTGATCAGGTCAGCAGTGAAGAAGCTTTGCTTATGGCGCGACGGTTGGCCAGAGAGGAGGGGCTGCTTGGTGGTATTAGTTCAGGTGCCAATGTTGCCGCAGCGGCTAGGCTTGCAGCTAAACCGGAGTTCCGAGGTAAGACCATCGTCACTTTTGCATGCAGTTCCGGCGAACGCTATCTTTCGACGCCGTTATATCAACTGATTGGCATGCAGAAGTTGAGTATCGAGTCGAGTATTGTGGAGATATAGACAAAAATGCTCGATTTTACGAGAGTGTATTCGTCATTCGAGCCCGCTACCATCGTTGAAGCGGACTGATAAATGTAAATTCAGTCCGCTTTGTGAAAAATGTCTACGTCACTCTAGCGTGTCTGTGGCTCGCAATTCGGATATTATTCCGGAGGCGGCTGAAAGAGTGGCGTCGACAAGTAACGCTCCCCCAAGCTACACATTACCGTAACGATCCGCTTATTTCGAAACTCCGGCCTAGCGGCAATCTTTGCTGCGGCGCAGATGTTGGCTCCACTGCTAATGCCCGCCATAATTCCTTCTTCGCGTGCCAAGCGACGTCCCCACGCAAACGCTTCATCGTCATCAATCAAGATAACTTCATCGACGATACTAGTGTCAAGATTTTTCGGGATAAAGCCTGCGCCGATGCCTTGGATCTTATGGCGACCTGGCTTGCCACCGCTAATGACTGGTGATGTTGTTGGTTCAACGGCAATAGCCTTGAAGTCCGGATTTAGTGCTTTGATGTACTGCGCGACACCCGTGATGGTCCCTCCTGTTCCCACACCAGCAACGATAGCGTCGATTTTACCTTGTGTTGCTTCCCAGATTTCAGGTCCAGTTGTTTCCTTATGAATTTGGGGGTTTGCAGGGTTCTCGAATTGCTGTGGAATCCAGGCGTATTCATCGTGACTTGCCAATTCACGCGCTTTTTCAATAGCACCACGCATACCATCTGCTGCTGGCGTCAGGACCAAGTCGGCTCCCAGTGCTTTTAGCATAGCGCGTCGTTCAATCGACATTGATTCCGGCATGGTTAAAGTTAAACGGTATCCCTTTGCTGCAGCGATGAACGCTAAAGCAATACCCGTATTTCCACTGGTTGGTTCAATGATCCGCGTTTGCGGTTTCAAGATGCCGTCACGTTCGGCCGCTTCTATCATTGCTCGACCAATACGGTCCTTCACGCTGCCCATTGGATTAAAAAATTCGCACTTCGCATAGACTTCCGCGTGATTGCTTGGTACCAAGCGATTGATGCGAACTAACGGCGTATAGCCTATCGTCTTAATGATCGATTCAAACATAAACCTTTTCAAGCTTTCTTGATACAGACATAATCCATTGTAAAACTAAACGAAAACTATTTAGCCAAGCCACGAATCACTTTAAGGAATGCTTCTACCTCTGCTTGGCTGTTGTATAACGCAAACGATGGTCGTACGGTTGATTCTAGACCGAAATGACGAAGAGACGGCTGAGCGCAGTGGTGGCCGGTTCGCACCGCAATTCCATGTCGATCCAGCTCTTTACCAACTGCGTTGGTCTCGTACCCCTCTAAGGTGAACGAAACTAAGCCAAGTTTATGGGGAGCACTGCCGTAGGTAGTGACGCCTTTGATTTGCTGAAGGCCTTTGGTCATTTGCTCCAGCAAAACGTGTTCGTGCGATTCAAGCTCGCTTAAGTTAAACTGTCGTAAGTATTGAATGGCAGCGCCCAATCCTACTGCGTCACCGATACTGGGCGTTCCGGCTTCAAATTTTGCTGGAGCATCCGCATAGGTCGTGTCGTCAAATCGTACGCTCGCGATCATATTCCCGCCACCTTGCCACGGTGGTAAAACCTGCTGCAATTCCGGGCTGACATACACTGCACCAATACCGGTCGGCGAGAAAACTTTGTGTCCTGAAAAGACAAAGAAGTCACAGCCCAATGACGTTACATCCACCGGCAAATGCGCGATCGATTGCGCGCCATCAATGACTACCCAGGCTCCATGTTTTTTCGCAAGCTGTGTTAGTTCAGCAATGGGTAAAACTGTTCCTAGAGTATTGGAAGCATGCGTGAACGATACAATTTTGGTCCGCGGGCCGAGCATCCGACGATATTCGTCCATGAGAATCTCACCGCGATCATTGATGGGAATCACACGGATTTTCGCGCCTGTTTCCTTCGCAATCATCTGCCAAGGAACTATATTCGCGTGATGCTCAAGTTCCGTAAGAATAATTTCGTCACGATCTCTGAGAAAAGTCTTCGTGGTATTAGCGATGAAATTAACACCTTCTGTGGTGCCTCGAACAAAAACAATGTCGGAAGCACTAGAAGCATTGATTAACAATCGAACTTGCTCGCGTGCGTTCTCGTATGCGTCAGTCGCTCTTGCCGCCAGCGTGTGAGCGGCACGATGGATATTTGAGTAGTCGTGCTCGTAAAAACGTGACATTGCATCAATAACAAACTGCGGTTTTTGCGTGGTCGCTGCATTATCAAACCAAACAAGCGGATGACCATTAACCGTCTGAATCAATGCTGGAAACTCAGCTCGAATAGTTCGTAAGTCAAATGGACGACTCGCTGGTCCAGGGACCTTTATTGGAGAGTGGTAGCTCGACGACCTAGTTGACCTTTTCCCCGAAGCTTCTGCCAGCGGCAGTGTTGAGCGATCGGATAGCGAGAGCTTCGAAGACAATTCTTTCAAACGCCGAATGAATTGCTCAGAACTCTGCGGCGGTTGATGCAGATCGCTTTTGACTATGTCAGGCGCTAGGTCACTTGGCGCATCACTCGAACGAAGATCGGGCTTTTGATGAACCAACTGGAAGATCTTTGCTGCCAGTAGTGATGCAGCGGATTGAGAATCAATCGTCTCTGACAGCTTATCCTGCTCCAAAAGATGAACTAGCGAATGGCTGACTCCAGTTTCATCAGCGGCAGTTTCTGGCAGGTCAAGCAAGCAAGGCTCGCTATCCACCGCAGGGACAACTGACGTCACACCGCCAGAACTCAATTGCAACAAATGATGCGCAATTGAGTTTGAGTCGAAACTCTCCAATGATTCAGTGAAATTTGCACTCATGACTAAATCCCCAGGCCATTATCAAACGACTTGGGAACGCGTTGCATATAGTCGTGATAGTAGCCGACTTCGACATTTTCTAAAACCGCCAACGCGTCATCGGTTAAGACTGCAGCAGAGAAATACAACGTGAGCAGATAGGAGCTCACTCCTAGGCTGTCTAACCCCATCAATCGAGCAGAAAGGCTGGGTGCAATCTCGCCTTCGATACCTGATTGGTGAAGCCCAACTACGCCCTGTGCTTCTTCTCCGATCCGAACCAACAGTATGCTAGTCGTTCCAGATGCTTGCCGCAGGTGATATCGATTCGTAACTTCCAACTTGTCACAAGGTACAATGGGGATTCCACGCCAGGAGATCATCTGATGGCCGAGAATATTCACAGTCACGGGGGGTACGCCTCGCCAAGTGCATTCCCGCAGGAAGGCCGCAATCGCTTTTGGATGAGCCAGGAAAAACGATGGCTTTTTCCACACCAGCGCTAGCAGCTCATCTAGGTCATCTGGCGTAGGCGCACCATATCGTGGACTCAATCGCATTGTGGGATCTACGGAATTCAGCAAACCGAATCGCTTGCTATTGATCAATTCCCATTCTTGGCGTTCCTTGATGCCTTCAATCGTTAATCGCATCTGTTCTGCGAGTTGATTGTAAGGGCCGTTAAACAGATCGGATACGCGGGTATGAACGCGGACAACCGTTTGCACTGCCGACAAAGCATACTCGCGCGGTGTTGGCGAATAGTCTACAAAAGTTTCGGGGATTTCGACGTTTTCCGCAAATCCAGACACCAGATCGATGTTTCGTTCGCCATAACGATTCACGCTGGATCGCAACTCTTGATGTTCGGCGAAGACCTTGGTGAACTCCTCTTCCAGCTCAGGCTTCTCAGAAAGCAAGGCGTTGAGATCTTTCCGTGTGAGCGTTAAAAGAACGCAAGGGGTGATCGTACGAATCGTCGCGTCTGAGGGTACATCCAATGCCAGGTCAAACTCGCCGAAGTATTCCCCTTCGGTTAGCAAAGCGAGTCGCAGGTTACTTCCATGCACTCCTTTACTCAGAACCTCAACCTGTCCAGTTGCGATAATGAAGAACTTGTTTCTGTCCTCGCCTTCGATCACTACCTTGTTACCGATAAGCACGGTTTCGGTTCGAAACGCGCTAACCATGCGGTTCAAGATATTGTCCGAGAGCTTTGCGAATAATGGCACGCGACGAAGGGCATCTGCAGTCAGAGTTGCCTGCCCGTCTACCACATCGACTGATATCCGCTCAGCCTTACTTAGATCAACCTTAGTTCGATTGACACGGTAGATGCCACCATCGACCTGCACCCACGGCAGCAACTTCAGTAGATGTCGCGGTGTAATCGACATCATCATAGGTGGTGTTTTGGTGGTAGTCGCAAGATTTCTTGCTACACCTGTTGTTACGCTCCGCTGTAGTAAGCTGTCACTCATATTTTCCCTAATGATTTATTCCTAATGAATGTTAGTTCTTATTTGATCTATTGAGAGACGGTCTCAAATTCCTATCGTCTTCAGCATCGTTCGCTCGCGAATGCTGTATATCCATAAGTGCGGCCTGCAGAGTTTGCAGGCCGCATCAATTTGACTGGTTACAGAACGATGCTCAAGCTTCGAACTGCAGGTTGCGCCAGTCTCTACTACTGAAAAGCTCGTCCGATACTTGGCTCAATGCCGCCACTGTTGCGGCTGTTGAGTGCACCGGCTACGCCGATGTCAATCTCTTGATCCAAGAATTTCACCGAACCATCGCCCAACAAGACGTGCAGTCCACCTGGATGGAACGAGTATGGTTGGCTTGAACCCTCGGTGCCATAAGGAATAGCAATTGCCGTCGTGCCAGGGCCATTGACTCTGGCTAAGCGGTTTGGCGGAGCCGTCGCGAACCCAGTTGCAACATACGGATCGTTTTCATGATCGAAACCATTGGTACGATTGATGTACAATCCAGGTAACTGAGTCCCTTCCTTGTTGGAACCTTCCAACAGAATGTCCGACGCTGGTCTGGCCCAACCGCCACCATTGGTGTGGTGAGCATACAAATCATCACTTACTAAGTTTCCATTACGGTAGATGAAAGGTCGCCCCGCAGACTCCCAGATAGCAATCGTGTTCGAAAGACCATCGGTAATCTCCTTGAAACTCAATTGCGAGTTCTTCGGAAAGAAGCCGTTAGTAATCTTCTCACCGGACGACGTCGGCGCTGAACTGGAACGAATCACAATAGGAGTTGCCAGCGTCTCACCGAAGTACTCCAACGCCGGCGAGTTCCCTACGGATGCAGCATAGTCACCCGTTGCAGCTATGCCTTGCCAGGTCGTCACACTACCTTTGAACTGATCTGGATTATGATCAAGTAGATTGTTGTGACGGGGTGCTGAAGGGCATTGCAACACCGGCAATTGCGTCGGAGTAACGCCTGGATTAATTGTCAGCCGTTGAAAAGCATCCGCAAAATCTGCTGGCGGTGTCGAATTATTGACCGTTGGATTGATCGATGGTCCACCGATGACATTACGGAAATGGCTCCAGTTCACAGACGAGTCGTATTGGCTGTACAAAGTCGTTTGCTCAAGATATGGCAAGAGTTGTACGTACAGGCCATAACGCACGGTCGATGCTGCAGAAGGACGACCACTGCTTGGCAGTTTGTTTCTCGCAGAGTGGAACGAATGGATGGCTAAACCCACTTGCCGTAGATTGCTTTGGCAATTGGAACGACGAGCAGCTTCTCGAGCGGTTTGCACCGCCGGCAGTAACAAGCCTGCTAGAATTCCGATGATCGTGATGACCACCAATAGCTCTACTAATGTAAAGCCTTTTCGATAACGAAACTTCGACATAATTATTTTCCTTGAGGTACTCGAGCACAGGCTGGCCACTACTGGGCCGCCAGATGCATAACAGTAAATTGAATCGAGATACTTCCACCCACGGATTGAGTGAGGCAGAAGCAATGAAGCGGCTCCTCCATGCGAAATTTTGGTCAGAGCCTTGAACAACACTTGTAAGCCGCCCGTATGTCAGGTCAGCCAGCAGACGCAGATCGTCTACTAAGAACAACAACAGCCAGCGTTATCGCTTAGCGATAAACGGAACTGGCAAAACACCACCTTCCCTGAAATACCTTCCACAATCAAGCTCTCCCGGCTAACGCACTTACAACACGGAGATGGTCGCTCAACGGCGAGTCTCTCTAACCACCATGACCCACTTAAAAGCGAATGGTGTGCCAATGACTAAATCGCGAACTATTCGCCAGAAGAACCGTTAAAACAAGCAAATACGATATGGCGACTGGTAAATGTGATAGATGGCTGGGGAATAGCCTAGATAGAATTAGTCTTCGTCGTCGCGATATTTCGTCCAATCGACACCCAGTTTGCGCATGCGAGCTCGCAGCGTGTGAGGATTGATTTTGAGCAAAGCAGCCGCGCCCTTGCGGCCTTCGACTCGACCGTGAACCAGTTGCAACACGCTTTCAATGTGCTGTTTGGCGACTTCATCCAGGGATAAAACCTGATCCAGTCGCTTGGTTCCTGCCGGAATCGAAATCGGCTTGGGAGATGCGACTTCTAGTTTTCCGTATCCCAAGGCGGTATCGACATCGAGTGATCTTCCGCCGCCCAGGATGACAGCCCTGTCGATGACCGCGCCCAGTTCTCGGATATTTCCTGGCCAATCGTAGCTCTGCAACGCTTGGAGGTTACGTTCAGTTGCGGCCACATAGGGCAAGCCGAATCGATGTGCGGCTCGCTCGGCAAAATGTTCGACCAAGGGAGGGATGTCATCGCGTCGTTCACGCAATGGCGGTAGCAGAATGGGGAACACCGCCAAACGATACCATAAGTCCTCACGAAACTTCCCTTCGCGAACCATGCTCGCTAATTCCCGGTGCGTGGCGGCGACCACCCGCACGCTGACATGGATAGGGTGGTTGCCCCCTACTCGTTCAACAAAGCCATCTTGCAGGACCCGCAGGAATCGAACTTGAGCTTCCAGCGGCAATTCGCCAATCTCGTCTAGAAACAGGGTGCCGCCATCGGCCCGCTCAAACCAACCTTGGCGAGACTGCTCCGCGCCGGTAAAACTGCCTTTCTCGTGACCAAACAGTTGTGAGTCAATCAGTTCAGCAGGAATCGCTCCGCAATTGACACGAATAAACGGCCCTTGCTGGAACTTCCCTCGTACGTGAAGTGCCCTTGCAATCAGTTCTTTGCCCGTTCCCGTTTCGCCGAGGATCAACACGGGGACATCGGAACCGGCGACCAACGAAACTCGCTCCATCACCATCCGCAGCCCGTTCTGCTCGCCGACAATGATATCTGTCAGTTCCTTCCGCCCCAGCTTTTGCAGCAACGCTCCTCGATCCGATTCGGCAGCGGCCCGCAAAGTTGTTATCTCATGTACGTGCAGATCATTGTCCAGCGCAACCGAAAACGGTTCGCGCAAAGCCGTCAATGTTTTGATCTGATCGCTAGTAAACGCCTCTTCCGATTTCGGGCAGACAATCAAGACACCTTTGGACCCATACCGGCCGCTTAACGGAATTAGCAAACTGGAAGAGTCGACGGAATCGGGTAACAGCAATTTGGCTAGCCCGGTGGCTCGTTTCTTCACCTCCAGCGACTGCGACTGTTGGCACCAATCTTCAATGCGTCGCGTTTCTGATTTTGTGAGGAGAACTCGATCCTCTGCCAGCTTTCTGCTCTTGCCGGTCATTTCTCCAGCGATCGTAAAGATCGATTCGGGTGAACTGCCCAAGCGGCGAACGAGGATCTGGCTGATCGGGACGCGTTTGGCGACGAGTTTCGAGATTGCAACTGTCGAGTCGTGCAGTTCGATATGCTTACAAGCTTCCCGCCAAATCTCGATCAGAAAGGAATCTTGCATACGGTACTGACGGTTCTATTGACGGATGACGGGTTCAATGAAATCAATCCCTGTGAGCTTCGGAGGCTTGGGGACTTCTAATTCTGCTGATATTTCTATCGCTTTTTCTTTCGCCCGGCAACTCTCACATAAATCTTCCACAACCCACTTGAAACCCTTCACCGTCTTCGTCTCGGTGCTCTTCATCAGCTTCTTTCGCGTGTGGATTTGAGCATGTGAGCTAGGGAACCAGTCGCGCCACACTAGCGACGCAGGTTTGCTTTTGACATTCTCCGCCTTGTTGGCTACGCAATCATTGCACGCTGGTTCACAGTGCATGCAGCCAACATGGCCAGGACCTGAAATGCAAAAGTCTTCTTCTGCAATTCCCCAGCATACCGTGCTCACCTTACGCTCTTGTTCCACAAGTTTGCAAACCTTTCGACATCCATCGGAGCAACCGCACTGGCAACAAGCATGAGGTTTTCGTCCCAGCAATGTGCTCAAATGTTGACTCAGTTCGTCACAGAAGCCTTGAGCGTAAAGCGGCCCACCGGCGCCAATCCATGCCGAACTTGCTACTAGAAGTACGACGAAAGGACTAGCAAGGTAGAAGGGGTTCATCTTTGAAATATTAAACATTAACGTCACCAATTGAAGTCGAAGCGCATGCCCAGGATATCGCCTTCAACGGCAGCGAAGGTCGTGTCCTCGGTCGTATAAGGGTGAATCCAATCGAACATGCAACGCACGCGGTCATTCCAGTACCAATTGAAACCAAACGACATGTCGTTGTATTGGCCAGCACTCACATTGTTCAGATCAAGATGTGACCAACGCGCCTTCAATTCAATCGCCCCCCAACTTATTCCGGCTGGAGTGATGAAGAAATTGGAGTGTGGAACGTTTCGGCCGAACTGCGCTCCATGTTGTCCAAATTTTTCATAGGTCCGTGATTCGCCGGTCACAAAGTAGCTGATGTGTGCATAGGTCCCATTGACAGTTGGCGACTGGCCATCCAATTGATTGATGGTCGTAAGGAAGGATTCTGTTTGCAAAGTCACACGGCCTACGACAAAAGCATTTTCCAAGTTGATTGTCGTATAGTCTTCGGCAGCAAGGACGCCGCTGTCGATCAATCGAACGCCTTCTCGGATCTGAGGCCTAGCCCGGAATCGAACTCGATTATCGCTATCGTGTGTGTACATTACGCCGAAGCCAGTATGCCACAAGTAACGTCCATTTGTGGTTTCGTCGTAATAGGGCAAATAGACGACTCGACCGCTCACGCGATAGCCTTGGTTGTCATCGATCTTTTCTTTTAAGCCTTCACTAACACTGTCGATAAAAAAACCAGTGGCCCAAGACAATCGCTCGTCCTGGGTGCTATTGTAGATCGCAAAGCCAACTTCACGATCCGCCGCGAAAATACCTTGGGTCGGAATCGATCGTTCTAGAAAAATGTTAAACGTGTCGTTGGTAACCTGCTCGAGACTGAAGGGCACAAAGAAGTTTCCAAAACGCAGACGCCCAATCAATGGTATCTCATTCATGGTTAGGTAAGCGTCTTTAACATCGGGCGAGATGACGTTTCCGATAGGGCTTTCACCGATCGACTCGGGCTCCAATGTCATTTGCAAACGAAAGTCCAGCACACCGTAGCCTTTGCCGTCGGCCAATAATCGCAAACGCCGGAACTCGGTGTAGTTGCGAGAATCAGGGATCGCATCGTCCGCTTTGGCCCAAGTGACAAAGTCTGTTTGAACATGCCCGCCCAGGCGAACTTCCCATTTGTCATTGGAAAGGTCAGTCCACTTCTTCTCTTGCTTCGTAGCATCCTCTTTAGCCGGCGCAGAGCTCGCCTTTTTCTTGCGTTGCTCTTCAGCGACTTCCAACAATCGCAGGCGTTCTTTCAGTTGGTCTAACTCGTCAAGTTGGATACTGTCTAGACTCGCTGAATCCGTTGCAGTTTCCTGGGACGCAGCATGATCCTCAAAGACGAGATACGGGGCCGCGCTTACCGTCGGATGAGCCAGTTCGGATTCCCATGGAGGTAAGCTGCCATATCTAAGCGGTTGCTGCAGCGAGAGTTGCTCGCCCGCGTGGATGTATGTGGCAGCAAGCAACAGTCCCCATGTCCAGCCCAATGCACAGCCTAGCGCTAGCGTTATTCGCTGCGTGCTAGTTGTTCGATGCGATGGGAGCATGTGCTGGTTTTCCTGCAAGAGATAAGAACGCCATAGCTAGCGTACGACAAGGAGCTCTCCTCTGGTGGACCAGTCAAAGAATTCGATTCTTCCGTTTATACCGATTCTTCCATCGGCTAGCTGGAGTAACAAATCGAAGCAAAATCTCAGCGAGTACCAACAATTCAAACCTGGATTCAAGCTGATGTTGTGCAGCTTGGTCAGATTGCGCAGCTTCGCATTTGTCGGCCAAGGTATTCAGCCCACCGCCTAGCCTTGAGCATCCAGATCTTCAAAGAATTTTCGCAAGCTGACGGCTTCCCGCTCCTTGTCCATCAGTCCAAGTGTAACCGGATCCACGGCCTGGATTGCGACTATATCGTCCGTCAACTCCGTAAGCCAACGCGACTGATGCAAAGTGGAGGACTGAAAGTTGTCCTCTGGGGCTGTTGCACTTTCGAACTGACTTAACCCTGGACCCTCATTACGCTCGGTCCCCAGCGCTGCGTGCAGATTGTTGGTATTGCCCACACCGGAAAACTCGACTGCCTGACGCAGATCGGTTCGCAAGTCCTTGATCTCGCCTAACACGTTGTGCAGCGCTGACTCACCGTCGGTTAATGCAGAATCGGTTGCCAGCACTGGAGGATTCGAGCTTTCGATGGTTTCGGGCTGAGCTGCAGTTGCTACGGTACTGAACTGCAGGAAAGCGGTTTGTACGGTGTTGAATCCGCGTGCAGTGCGAGCCCATTGTTCGTGTTGAAACGCAATGAAATCGCTTCCGATATGGTTGGTGGCATTCTGTGGGGAAAAGATCGATGCGGTATCATGGCCGCCGGCGGACGATATCGATTCAACTGATTCAAAGAACCTTGTATAGGCAAAATAGTTTGTGCCAACGATCGAAGCACTATCGCCGTTGGTTGCGAAATGATCGTTGCCCACTGAATCGTAAAGGACTGCGGTGTCGAAGCCGCCAGCAGTTCCGTACGCATAGACTCGCTCGAAACCGGTTACGAAATTAAAATATCCTGGTCCACGCATACTCGTGAACTGAGGCCGAATGCTTAGATAATCATCACCTGCAGAATCGAACAGATAAGCTTGGTCATTCCCGCCACGCGAAGCATCGATATAAAGTCGTTCGGCTTGTGTCACTACAAATCGATAGCCTACGCCGTCCATTTCAAATCGATTAGGGCGAATCGTCAGTTGGTCATTGCCGTCGGTATCAAAAGCATAGACGCGATCGGGGCCGCTGATTCCATTGAATTCGACATACTCTGATCCAGTCCAATCGACGCGCAAGCCATTGGACACCAGCGAACCGTGGTTGCTATACATGTGCACGGTCTCGGCCGCTGCACTGCCAGTGATGAGCAACCGATCAGCCCCACCGCTTTGGTTAATCATCAGCGAACTGATTGCACCGTTGGCGTATCGGTACTCGATGGCTCCAACGCCGACCCTGATGCCAGCGGAGAGATCTAACGTCACCTGGTCGTTGCCATTGGTTCCCTGGACCGTCAAGTTCGATCCAACTAGGTTCACAGCGTTGACGATATCCATCCGAGCGGTCCCGGCGGCGAAGTTGGTTTGGACCAGAAATCGAGTCGATGCGGGTGCCTGATGATCAATTCGCAGGATGCCATTTTCCACTGTTGTATCTACATCCAACGCTCGGCCGTCGCTGGCAAAAAGCCGCAGTGAATTGAGCGAATGGTTGCCGCTGACTTGAATGGACAGCAACCCATTGTTGGTGGTTTGTATCGCATAGAGCCCGCCTGCGGTCGCATTGAACGTATCGATGTCCACTGCGCCCAGTTCAACGGGAGTACCGATAGGTCCAGTATTTTGCTGTACCGGAGCGAAATCCCAATCAATTCTAAAGCGGCCAATTTGATTATTATCGGTGATCCCGAATGAATAGCTTTGGCCAGCCTCCACATTGAGCGTAACACTTCCGCTTGCATTCTGCGTAAATTGCTGCGAGCCGTTCCACAGAATCCACTGCGAGTCGGTCAATCGCGATGAATCAAAGCTCATTTCCAAAATGCCTGATTGCACGGCAGTCCAGCGATAGACGTCGACGTCGCCAATCTGATTGATGAAACCATCGATAGAACCACTGGCCTGCGAACTGGTTTGCAACTGGAAAGCGGACTGCAGAGTGTTCCCAACGTCATCGTCGGGAATGATCGAGTCCAGTGCCCTGAGGATGTTTAGGCGGCTGTAGGTACTGTTCGTGATCGAATCGAAGATCGAATCTGCGGTGGAGAATAAAGTGTGACGAATCGCATCCACGGTAACATTGTTGATGCCGACGATTTCGTACGCTTCACGAATAAGCGCCGCAGCACCCGCCACATAGGGGGCTGAGAAACTGGTTCCATTGACATTGGTGTAATCGTTCGCAATGTCATCGCTGCCCAACATAAAGTCAGGGACTGTGCTTGAGATGTTGCGTCCCGGAGCAGCCAAGGTGTCGGAGTCTCGTTGGCTGAAATCGGACAGTTGACCGTTGGCATCGACGGATGCGACTGGCAAAACAAATGGACTGGATGCAGGATAAGCGGTACCCGGTGTACGGTACTTTGAGAACGCGTTACCTGCGGATGCAATAACGAGGATTCCTTCATCGCGCAACATCTGCAATTCGTCTTCGAGAATAGCTCCGATTGGTGGGCTGGATGTATTGTGATCAATGCCCAGAGACAAGTTGACGATCTTGATTGGGTTTTCAAAGCTGTTGCGGTTATTGTAGATCCATCGCAACGCGGACTCGACCGCTTGGATCGAACCTCGGCCCATATCATCAAAAACGCGTAACGCTACGAAGTCGACATCCGGTGCAACACCAGTGGCGGAGCTGCCGACGACTCCGGCGACTGCTGTGCCATGATAGCCAGCGGGAGCATCGTCATAAGGATTGTTATCATTTTCAGCGAAATCGTATCCTCCGACAACTCGGAAATTTGGCCCATAACCAGCACCCAGATGAACGTGGTCATAAGCGATACCGGTATCGATAATCGCAACCGTCTGACCGGCTCCGCGCAAGCCGAATAGCTGGCGAGCAGTAGTCAGGCCAGTCAATGAATGTGCTGGAGTATTTTGAGCAGTGACCGTGGTTGCATGATTTTGGATATCATACATCGCTTGCTGGGCAAGTGGGTCAGAGCTGGTTAGCAAGTGGGTCTGAATTTCCCATGGTTCATCCACAATCGGTGTCGCTACGGGCGGTTCGATGTCATGCTGCTGCAGCAGTTCCTGCATGCTGTCGACCAGCGGCACAGCGGAAAACGCTAGTCGTTGTTCGCACAGGGTAATGCTGGAGAGCGGCAGCGGTTCCAGAAGTTGGGGCGCAAAAATGCGAGCTAGCCAGCGGATGATCTTTCTTACGAACATAAATCGAGCGACGCGATACCTCGGCGAAGTTTCTTTTATTCCCTCGAAAGCTAGGTTGCAGAACCATCGCCTGTGATGGGATCGCTGCGCTTTCGCGGTACGTCGCCTTGGAAATAGGCGGAAGAATCGATACGACCGATAGGATTGCTACTAACATCCAATTCTTGCCAGTGCCAGCCGATCTGCGCATGTCCGGGACTGAGGAGGAGCTTCAAGTTAGGCAAGTTGCATCGGACCGGGAGGACTGGCGAGTTCGTTGCGGTCAAAACGATTCTATTGATGTAAATCTTCTCGCGGGGTCGATGAAGCTCCAATCACAAGCTCTCACATCTATGACCACACCTCAAGGTAGCTTCTTCCGCCAACTTTCCTCGTTGCCATTTACGCTCGTTTGGTGAAATGATGAACTGGTTTCAACGCTTCTATTGGACAAAACTGTCAAAGCCTGCCGCAGACCGTGCGTTGTGGAAGCACTTGATTGAGAATCGAGTTTCCTCGATCTTGCAGTTAGGCATGGGCGACGGTTTGCAAACGACGAAGATTTTGCAACTGGTCCGCAGTGAGACGCCAGATGTTGCGCTGCGATTTGCGGGCGTTGATCTATTTGAATCGGCCAGCCAACCGCAAGCGCATATGAAGTTGAAGGATGCACATCGCCTGTGCGCAGAATCGGGAGTCAAAGCGCATTTGATTCCTGGCGAGCTAGCCAATGCTTTGCCTCGCGTAGCGGTTACGATTCTGCCGAGCGATTTGGTGGTGATCAATCAACCGTTTGCGGAAGGGTCGCGCGACTATGCGGCGATGACAGCTTGGTTGCCGCGATTGGTACATCCAACATCGGTCGTCTTTGCTCAGAACAGCCAAGGCAGCTTGGTCAAGGTTCAAATCACCGCGGCTTGCCAAAGCCGACAAGCTGCGTAGAGATTGGTAAACGCCGCAATCGGAACTGCGCAGCAGAAGCTGTGCTGCGCCTTGGTCAGTTATGAAGCACTTAGGGATCTCTATTTCGAGAACAGTTTGCCCATACCCAGCTTCATGATGTCGGCTAGGTCAAAGTCGCCGTCGCCATCTTGATCCAGCAATCGGCCAATCATCGACCCGCCACCAGACTTCGTAATTTCTGCGCGCTCTTGTTGCAGCACATCGTCAACGTCGTTGGTGCTAGACGCTTTGGCGCGACTGGCCAGGGCGCTCATGACCATGGGACCAACGACGGCCATCAGCATACCGATTTGCTTGCTGCTCAAACCGCTGGATTTACCGATCGACTGTTCGACACGATCCTGCTTTTGGCCAAAAAGGCCACCGAGCATATCAGCGATGCCGCCTCCGCCACCAGCGCCGCCAAGTTGCGATTTGAGAATCGATCCGATATCAAACCCGCCCGCTGGTTGCGATGAATTGGTTGCTCCGAGCGAGTCGGAGGAAACGCCCAGTTTGCGACACAAGTCGTCGACGGTTGTTCCCTTGGTCGATTGCCGTCCGAGCGCTTCGATCATCGTAGGAATCGCGGCCGACAACGCGGTTTCTGTTTGTTGGCGGTCTGCACCAATTTGTGTCGCGATTTGATCGATTTTTCCGCCGCTTACTTGGCTCAAGATCATATCCAGCATACTACTACTCATAGTAGATTTCCTTCCAAAATAAAGTTGACGAGGTGTACGCGGCAACTGATGCACGCGGTGGTCCGGCGTTTCTCAGCGACCTGATTGCCGTCGACGGTCCACTCCCTGTTTTAGGACAGAATTTAGTTATAGGGGAACCCGCAGAGAAAGGAATCGATCTAGGGCACATCTGTACAAAATTAATCAGAACTTTTTGGTCGAGTAACCCGACGTTCCAAAGCAATTCCCAACAATTACCACCCGACTGAACGCTGCCTGCGCGTTGGTAACAACGGTTCTCGATAATTTGATTTGCGGTCATGACCTGTGCAGATCTGACAAAACCTGGGCAGCATGGCGTCCTCCCGTCGTCTAAAGCACGGCCAGTGGCTAAAGTGAAGGTTTCGAGCTCAGTTATTGATAATTGTTCTCTTGAGGGGCCTATCGATGGGACGACGGTGTTATTTTCGATTCAGCGTATTGCTCTTTTTCGCAGTGCTTGCGATCTACGCAGTACGGTTCACCAGTGCCGTTGCGGCTGAACCGGTGCGATTGATTTTCGATACCGACATTGGTAACGACGTCGATGACGTTCTGGCATTGGGTATGATTCATGCCTTGCAAGCGCGTGGTGAATGCGAATTGCTGGCGGTGACCATTACCAAGGACCATGAACTGGCTGCCCCGTTTGTCGATGCGGTCAATACATTCTACGGTCGAGGTGAGATTCCAATCGGAGTTTGCCGAACGTCCGGTGTCACGCCTGACGAAGGTCGCTTCAACGGGTTGGCCAAAGCGATGGACGATGGCCAACTGCGATATCCGCATGATTTAGACAGCGGCAAAGACGCGCCTCAAGCGGTTGCGTTGTTGCGAAAGACTCTTGCGCAAGCGGAAGATCAGTCTGTCGTGATCGCTCAAGTGGGATTTTCAACGAATCTTGCGGATCTTCTTGAAACCACTGGGGATGAATACAGTTCGCTCAGTGGGGTAGAACTAGTCCGCCAAAAAGTAAAGCTGATTTCGCTCATGGCCGGTGCCTTTGAGCAGATCAGGAACGACAAAGGACAACTGTACGACCACAAAGAGTATAACATCCAGATGGATATCAGATCCTGTCAAAAGCTCGCGCGGCGGACACCTGTCCCGATGGTCTGGAGCGGGTTTGAAATTGGGCTCGCATTGACCTATCCTCATGAGAGCATCGAACAAGATTACCGCTACGTGGTGCATCATCCGCTGGCGCAAGCCTATTACGCATACCAACCTCCACCGCATGACCGTCCGACATGGGACCTTACCAGCGTGCTTTTCGCTGTTCGTCCCCAGCGAGATTACTTCGATCTTTCGGAAGCTGGAGAGGTTCTCGTAGCCGATGATGCGCTGACAACTTTTGAACCCAATGAGAACGGTAAGCATCGATATTTGAAATTGAACGAGCAGCAAAAGATTCGGACTCGCGAGGCACTTGTCCAACTATCCAGCCAACCTCCGGTACCCGTAGCGAAGAAGCTTCAATGATGCGTCGGCCTAGAGTATGTGTTTGCGGCTCTATCAATATGGACTTGGTTGTGCAAACGCCGAAACTGCCGCTGCCAGGTGAAACGATTTTGGCAGACCAAGTCACCGAAGTTCCTGGTGGTAAAGGGGCTAACCAAGCGGTGAGTGCTGCGCGTTTAGGAGCTGACGTTGCGATGATTGCTTGCGTTGGAGACGACAACTTTGGCCAGCTATTGCGAGCGAATCTTGTTGCGGAGCATGTGCAGGATCGATTTATCGAAACAGTAGCGGGCGCAAGTGGTTTAGCCATCGTGGCGGTCGACCATCAAGGAGAAAACTCCATCTTGGTCGTCCCGGGTGCTAATGGACAAGTCCAGCTAACAGATGCTGCCCATTCGGCGATCGCGGAATGTGATATCGTAGTCTTGCAGTTGGAGATTCCGGTAAAGACAGTGCTCGATATCATTTCGGTAGCGACCAAGCAAAGCAAGTATGTGCTGCTCAATCCAGCGCCTGTGCCAAGCCAATGGGATTCGCGATTGTTTGCTGTGGATCTGATTTGCCCCAATCATACCGAAGCGCAGAAGATTCTGGGCATGCAGATCGTCACAACGACGGACGCACTCGACGCGGTAAAACAGTTACGCCATCTCGGTGCAAAGGCGGCGGTCATAACCTTGGGCAGCCAAGGTGCGGTGGTTGCCACGTCGGAAGAATCGATGTGGATACCTCCTTTCGAAGTGCACGCGGTCGATACGACGGCCGCTGGCGATGCCTTTGTCGGTGCGTTAGCATTTCAATTAAGTCAAAGCGTCGACTTGCCAACTGCCGCTCGGTTTGCGAGTGCTGCTGGGGCTCATGCGGCAACCATCTCCGGTGCCCAGCCCTCTTTGCCGATGCTTGCTGATGTACAACGCTTTATTGCAAACTAGGCTGCCCCCTTCCTGAAGCAAAGTCCCCTCTCCGAATAAAATTTAAATCATGCAAAAACTCGCCTCAACTGCTCGATTACTTTGTTGTATTTGTATGGTATCCCTGGTGTTGCTGGGGTGCAGTTCCAATTCCAACAACGCTCCCAATGCCAGCACTGACACAGCGCCGTCATCGCAGAAGCCAAAAGTGGCTTTGGTGATGAAGTCGCTGGCCAACGAGTTTTTTTCGACTATGGCCGATGGCGCAAGCAAGCATCAAGCGGAGAATGCGGACAAGTATGACTTGGTCGTCAATGGGATCAAAGATGAACGAGACCTCAGTCGCCAAGCTGCCTTGGTGGACGAGATGGTGGCGTCGGGAGTTCAAGCGATTGTCATAGCTCCGGCGGATTCGAAGGCTTTGATTCCGGCGCTGCGTAGAGCTCAAAAGGCAGGTTTAGTCGTGATCAACATTGATAACAAACTAGACGACGAGATCCTGGCTCAGGAAAATATGAAAGTGCCCTTTGTCGGCCCAAACAATCAGACCGGTGCTAAAGCTGTCGGCGAATATCTGGCTCAGAAATTACAGCCGGGCGATCAAGTGGTCATCTTGGAAGGCATCCGCACCAGCTTCAATGGCACGCAGCGGCGACTTGGTTTCGAACAATCGATGCAAGCTGCGGGTATAAACATCGTCGATAGCCAAAGTGCTCAGTGGGAGATGAATCAAGCGAACACAATCGCAGCTTCCATGTTGAGTGAACATCCTGAGGTCAAAGCGATCTTGGCTGCCAACGATTCGATGGCCTTAGGGGCAATTGCTGCGGTCAAGGCAGCTAACAAAACCGATCAGGTGTTGATCGTGGGATTTGATAATATCACCGCCGCCAAAGCCGCGATTGATGAAGGTAAAATGCTGGCAACTGCCGATCAACATGGCGATCAGCTCGCGATCTACGGGATTGAGTATGCGCTTGCATTGCTGAGCGATCCAAATGCAGTAGTCGCAGATAAAGAGACGCCCGTTGATCTTATCGTCAAGCAGTAAGTCAAGCGGCGGGTAAAGGCCAACAGCAACCTTATGACTGCTCTCGATCCAGTACTGACTGTTGAATCATTGTCGAAAGACTTTGCAAGTCGAGTGGTTGACGGCGTTACCCTTTCGTTTCACGCGGGCGAAATCCACGCCTTGCTTGGTGCGAACGGCGCGGGCAAAAGTACGCTGTGTCGCATGTTGTCGGGCTTGTTGGTGCCAACCTCAGGCTCGATGCGTTTGAGCGATGAAGATTACCGCCCGCAAAGGAAGTCGGAGGCAGAGCAGCGCGGCGTGCAGATTGTGCAGCAAGAGCTCACACTGTTTCCAACTCTGGACGTCGCTCAAAATCTTTTTCTCAATCGACTGCCCAACAAGTTTGGTTGGCTGCAGATCAAACGTCTTCACCATGCAGCGCGAGAGGTGCTGGATCGCTTTGGGTTGACCTCGTTGGACACACGCAGCTTGGTGAGTGAGTTAGGAGTTGGGCAGCAGCAGATGGTAGAGATTGCAGCGAATTTGTATCGCCAATGTAAGGTACTGATTCTGGATGAACCGACCGCGACTCTGACATCGCGCGAGATTGATATGCTGTTCGATCGTTTGCAAGAGGCTAAGCAACGCGGCGTTGCGATCCTTTACATTAGTCATCGTTTGGAGGAAATCACGCGACTGACAGACCGCGCCAGCTTTTTGCGCGATGGCAGACTAATCGGAACTTACTTAACCGGCGACCTCGATCACGAGCGTATGATCGAACTCATGACACCGGAAATGCCGGTAATCGGTCGCGGGGCAGCAAGCTCGGTAGCTGCGGTGCCCTCCCCTGCCAGCAAGAATAGGCTGCATAGTTCGGAGGTAGCGATGCGGGTGATGAACGTTACGAGGCTGCCACTGGTGCATGACGTGAGTTTCGAAGTCCTGCGCGGCGAAGTGTTGGGTATTGCTGGCTTGGTAGGCTCAGGACGTACAGAACTGTTGCGTGCAGTTTACGGCGCGGATCGTGCGACTTCTGGAGCAATCGATATTCCGCCTAGTGGTCAGCGAGAATTGTTTCGATCTCCGCGCGAGGCGGTGGCCAATGGCGTGGTTATGATCACCGAAGATCGCAAGGACAATGGGCTGCTGTTGAGTCAAGCGATCGTGGATAACATTGTGGTGGCGAAAATCGCTCAGCGGCAGTATCCGGCTGAACAAACTGGCGAAGGTAGATTAACCAAGGGACAGCGAGCGATACGCCATGCTCGATCTGGTTTGCCCAACGCGAGCAACGGTTGGGGATGGTACCGCCGACGCACTGCAGTGGACATCGCGGCACAGTATCGTGAACGACTGAGTATTCGCTGCAACGATGAATGGCAGAGTGCTGAAACGCTCAGCGGCGGCAATCAGCAGAAGGTTGTTTTATCCAAGTGGTTGTATGTCGGCGCGGATGTTTTCTTACTCGATGAACCAACTCGTGGTATCGACATTTCTGCACGAAGGCAAATCTATAATTTGATGAAGCAGTTGTGCGACCAAGGCAAAGCGATTGTGATGGTAAGCAGTGATATGGAAGAGTTGTTGCAAGTATGCGATCGAATCGGAGTCATGTCGAATGGGTATTGGGTGGGTGAGTTTTCTGGAGATGGGATCTCCGTAAGTGCACTTACAGAAGCCATGTTTTCGCGATACTCGCAGCGAAGTGTTCAACAGACTGGCAGCCCGAGATGAATCGTCAAATTCCTTGGTTACGTGCTATGTGGCAATATGGAGGCTTGTTGCTCGCGTTATTGATGCTGGTGGCAATCTTCAGTCTGCGGAGCAATAAATTTTTTAGTCTCACGACAGTAGCAACGATCGCTAATTCGATCCCCGATCTTACCGTCGTGGCCGTTGGGATGACCTTTGTGTTAATCATAGGTGGTATTGATTTGTCGGTTGGATCGGTCCTTGCGCTATGTTCCGGAGTACTTGCGGTACTGATGATCGACTACCATTGGTCGCTGTGGTTGGCGGCGGTAGGTTGCATGGCTAGCGGAGCAGCTTGCGGGTTGTTTAACGGAGTTGTGAGTGGCTATTTTAAGATCCCTTCGTTCATCGTTACGTTGGGCATGTTGGAGATGGCTCGGGGCGGCGCGTCCTTGGTGACCGCTTCACAGTCCAAGTATATTGGCAGTCGAGTTGAGTGGCTTGCCGAACCGATTACGGGAATGTTTGTGTCGCCGGCGTTTTTGCTTGCAGTTACGGTCGTTGTGGTTGGCCAAGTGATCTTGCATCGAACTGTGTTGGGGCGACTGGTGACAGCGATTGGAACCAATGCGGAGACTGCTCGAATGTCCGGTGTGGCCGTGTTGCCATACGTGGTCACTGTTTTTGGCATGAGCGGACTATTGTGTGGTGTGGGGGCGATCTTGCAAACTTCGCGATTGGCGACAGCGGATCCAAATGCGGGCAATGGCTTGGAGTTGGCGGCGATTGCAGCCTGTGTCATTGGCGGAACCAGCTTGCGCGGCGGGCAGGGCTCGGTGGTTAGCACTTTTTTTGGCGTGTTGATCGTTTCTGTGCTACAAACAGGCTTAGCTCAGTTGGGCGTGTCGGACCCCATGAAACGCATTGTGACCGGTGGCGTCATCGTGGTGGCGGTCCTTATCGATTCTTTGCGTCATCGAAAACGGTGAAGCAGTCCAATTCAGATAGTTGCAGCGATGGAAGTACAATACAACTCTTTGTTTGTTTATGGCTCACTGATGGGCGGTCAATCGAACTGTTCGGTGTGGCCGTTTGCGGCTCAAAGGATCGAACCCGGAACGATCGCCGCGGAAATGTACGATTTGGGGCCTTACCCAGGCATCGTCGCAGGGCAAGGACGAGTGCTTGGGGAATTGCACTGCATCGCACCGGAGCATTGGACTTCCACCATGGAAACGTTGGATTATTTCGAGGAGTACTGGCCACATGCACCGGAAAACAGTCTATATATCAGACAGTTGGTGCAAGTGACGACGCGGAATGAAACGGTCCACGCGTGGGCGTACTTTCTGGCACGCAGTAGTCTGGTGCTTCAATTAGGCAATGTCTATGCAAGCGTTCCGAGCAACGCTGATTTCTGGGGAACGCCTTGTTCCTCGTGGCGCAATCATGTCGCAGTCAGAAGCGACACGGGCCGCTAGGTGTCTTGACATTTTGGGCAAAATTTTCAAAACCACAAGCGCTTGAAGGTCCAGAATTTTCAGCTCCAAGTGGAACTTCTCCAGCAAGACATGGTAGACGTAACGATTAGGATCGCTTATAGAAGCATACTTGAAAACGTTCAAGGGAGCCGATCCAGGTCGCTTGCGACTACCGGCCGTTGTGGGAATGAGTGGCGGTTTTAGGATATAAGTAGTTCAATAATCAATGAGTGTTGCTAACAAAAAAGCTCTTGTGATCGTCGAATCACCAGCCAAGGCCAAGACGATCGCCAAATACCTGGGAAAAGGGTACAAGGTCGAGGCCTCGATTGGGCATATCCGCGATTTACCCGGCGGGCGAAAAGATCTCCCGGAGAAATACAAGTCGGAACCTTGGGCTTATTTGTGCGTCAATGTTGATCAAAATTTTGAACCGGTCTACGTTGTACCGCCCGAAAAGAAGAAACAAGTCTCGCGCTTGAAGGAAGCTTTGAAGGACGCAGACGAATTGTATCTGGCGACGGACGAAGACCGCGAAGGGGAAGCGATCTCGTGGCATTTGCATGAGGTTCTCAAACCTAAGGTGCCTGTGCATCGTTTGGTGTTTCATGAAATCACGAAGGAAGCGATCCAGAACGCTCTGCAGACGACGCGACAGATCGATGTCGGATTAGTCAAAGCGCAAGAAACGCGTCGCATCTTGGATCGCCTGTATGGCTACGATGTGTCTCAGTTGCTGTGGCGCAAGATCGCTCGCAATTTGTCGGCGGGGCGGGTACAGAGTGTCGCGGTACGTTTAATTGTCGATCGTGAACGCGATCGTATGGCGTTTCATTCCGCAACCTATTTTGATTTGAATGCGGATTTTTCGACGCGAACTGGCGCGAAATTTACAGCCAGCTTGATGGAATACAATGGCCAGAAATTACCGGTCGGGAAGGACTTTGATTCCGCGACGGGCAAGCTCAAAGATGACAAGTTCTTGTTGCTTGATCAAGCGGCTGCTGAATCGCTAAGGGATAAGATTCGCAACGGCAAGTTTCGTGTGAAATCGGTCGATGTGAAGCCATTTGTCGAGCGTCCAAAGCCGCCCTTCACAACCAGCACGCTGCAACAGGAAGCGGGCCGCAAGCTGGGCTTTACTGCCAAACAAACCATGCGGACCGCGCAGAGCTTGTATGAGAACGGCTACATCACTTACATGCGTACCGACTCCACTACGTTGGCCAAGGTGGCGGTGGATGCGGCACGAACTTTGGTTCGTTCACAGTACGGCGAGACGTTCTTGCATCCTTCCGAACGGACTTATGCGACCAAGGTGAAAAATGCGCAGGAGGCTCACGAAGCGATTCGACCTGCAGGGCATCCTTTCCAGTTGCCTGAGTCACTGCGTGGGGAATTGAATTACGATCAGTTTCGTTTGTTTGAGCTGATTTGGAAACGGACGATCGCTTCGCAAATGGCCGACGCTCGCAAACGTCGTGTAACCGTGATCGTCGAGGGCGAAGGGGCCTTGTTCCAAGCCTCCGGAACAAGCATTGAATTCGAAGGCTTCTTGCGAGCTTACGTGGAAGGCAGCGATGATCCCGAAGCCGAACTGGCTCAGAAAGAAAAACTGCTGCCGGATTTATCCCAAGATGAATCGCTGGATGTCGCCGAGATGCGTTCGCTGTCTCATACCACGCAGCCCCCTGCAAGGTTTACCGAAGCTTCGCTGACAGCCGCACTGGAAGAACGCGGGATCGGTCGCCCAAGTACGTATGCATCGATTATCGAAACGATTCAATATCGAGATTATGTATTTAAGAAAGGCCCCGCGCTGGTTCCCAGTTGGACGGCCTTTGCGGTCATTCGATTGTTGGAGGAGAATTTTTCGAACTTGGTGAACTACCAATTCACGGCTCAGATGGAAGACCACCTGGACGAGATTAGTCGCCAAGAACGCGAGAATCAGACTTACCTGCAAGAGTTTTACTTCGGCAGTACAGCGGATGGCGCCGCAGTTGGAGATCCCAAGGTCGGTGGCCTGAAGCCTCTGCTGGAAAGCAAGATTGAAGAGATTGACCCGCGCGAAGCCTGCTCGTATCTAATCGGCAAACCTGCGGCGGGCGAATTTCAGGAAGACATTCTGGTCCGCGTCGGTAAGTTTGGTCCGTTTCTAGAGCAAGGCGCTCGCAAGGCGAGCATACCGCCGGATCTTGCGCCCGACGAGATCAATGTCGAAACCGCTTTGCAGCTACTGGATCAGCAAGCCGCTGGTGACCAACCGCTGGGCATCGATCCCAAATCGGGCCATTCGATTTTCGTTAAGATCGGGCGCTATGGGCCCTATGTGCAATTAGGCGTCAAAGACGAAGATGGGTATCGCATCGCTTCGATTCCTAAAGAGCAACCGCCAGAAGAAGTCACCGTCGAACTTGCCTTGCGGTATCTTTCTTTGCCGCGCGAGTTAGGCGAACATCCCGATGGAACTAAGCTGACGGCTGCGATTGGTCGATTCGGTCCCTACGTAAAGAAGGGGTCCGAATTCCGTTCGATTCCCAAGCATATTGACGTCTACGAGATTACGTTGGAGCAGGCAGTCGAACTGGTCAACTCGCCGAAAGTCGGCCGCGGTGGACGGGTCGCGACGCCGCCAGTGAAAACGTTTGCAGAGTCACCGATCACTGGAAAAGCGATCGAAATTCGCGATGGCAAATACGGCATGTATGTCACCGATGGGGAAACCAACGCCACGTTGCCTAAGGATTCAAATCCGGAGGAGTTCACTTTCGAGCAGGCGGTTGCGTTACTAGCCGAGCGAGCTGCCGCTGCGCCGAAAAAAGGCAAGTCTGCCAAGAGCGCGAAGAAGGCGGCGAAAAAGGCTGCGAAGAAAGCGTCAAAGAAGGGCGCTAAAAAGGCGTCCAAAAAGGTCACCAAAAAATCATCTGCGAACGCGAGCCAAGCGGAAGTAGACCAAGACTCATACGAGGAAGACGATCAATAACCGCCTCCCTCGCCACACGTCGATTGGCTAAGGCAACTGCTCAGAATAATTGTACCAACGGACATCTTTGTCCGTTGAAGTATCGACTGACTTGGAAGTCCGTCGTACGGTACTCCAATTTCGAGCGATTGCCTAAGTAGATAACAACCACGCTACTTCTTGGCTTTTGAGCGACCGTTGAAGAATGACATCCAACTGGCACTGCCTGCGACGACCTTGTTTTGTGCATCAGTGTCATTGGCTTCATCTTCCGCGCCATCGGTGCTGAGCAATCGAGTTAGCTCGAGGATCGACAATGTTATCGGCGCTTTGGGTGCTTGCATGATCAAAGGCACGCCATTGTTGCGCATCTCAATCATGGTGCGGTAGTCATTCGGCACTTGATGGAACACATCGCGTCCCAACGTCTCCCGCGCTTTCTTCAAGCTGATTTGTCCGCTGTCCAAACCCATTCGGTTCACTACGACTTTAACTTTGTCGCGAATGTGCTCCATCTCTTGGAAGCTCATCAGCAACCGCACCATGTTTCGCAAGCATGGCAAATCCAGTTGTACGATCAACAGGACTTCATCGGCCAATTCAAGTGCTGTTTGATCGACCAGCGTGAAGGATTTAGAAATATCGAGAACCACGTGCGAGAACGATGCTCGCAACAGTCCGAAGACGCGACGAATGCTTTCCGATGTGATTTCAGCGCAGTCCTGCAGTTGCACTGGTCGGGGCAGCAGATGCAAACCAGAGGAATGCTTTGTTAAACTTTTTCTTAACAGTTGGAAGTCCAATCGCGCGACGTTCTCGGTCACGTCCAACAGGCTAAAGTCAGGTATCGAGTCGAGGAACACGTCCGCATCGCCCAACGCTAAATCCAAGTCGACCAACACCACGGAGTTCGCCGGGTTGGAAGCTAGATTGCAGCCAATGTTAATCGCAATGGAAGTGCAGCCGACGCCGCCGGTGGCTCCGGCCACGGCAATCATTTGGCAGTTACGCGACTTGCCGTGAGTGCTGCCGAAGCGTGCATCTTGAATACGTCGTAATGCGGAGGCCAATTCTTCCAGGTTGATTGGCAACGTTAAAAATTCTTTCGCTCCCGCACGCATCGCTCGCAGGATCGTAGGGCCTTCTAAATTTTTCGAAACAACGATCAAATCGCAGTCAGGCGTATCATGTCGCAGCTTTTCAATCAGCTTCAAAGCCTTGTCGCTATCCGAATCGATATTCAAAATACCGATATCCGGCGTAGCTTCGCTAACGACATCGGCAAAGAACTCATACCGCGAGCACTCGGCTTCTAACCAAACGATGTCCAATCCTAGTAAGATGGACTTCATTCGCTCGCGCGTATCGTCTTTTGGATCGACGATTGCTAGACGCAGAATGTTACTCATAAATCCTCAATGGTTTGCTTGCGATGATTCAATATCTGAAAAGACTTATCTAAAACCTTGCTGGCCCATGTCCGCAGGGTAGAACTGTGTCGAGCCTTGGACAGGATGTGAGATCTGCATGGCTGGCACCCCACTCATGGGCTCTTGGCAATTTTCATTGCAAGTGTTGGGAACTTCGATATAACCGCGAAGGTAAAGCTCTTTGTCGTTTGGCGAGACTGAGTTATGTCCTGGCCATGTTTGCGGAACTTCTGCCGGATCCATTCCTGCGGCAAAGTCCGGCGTGACCGTGATCAGCAATTCCACTTCGTTCTGGACTTCGCGGACATCGCGGAACATCACGCCCAGGTAAGGAATGTCCGACAACAATGGGATACCGGTCACGCGTGCTTCGGTACGGACTTGCAACAACCCAGCCAGGGCCAGTGTTTGTCCGGCTCGCATGTCGACGCCCGTTTCAACGTAGCGCGAACGCAGGCCTGGCACACTGATACCATTGACGGTCACCGATCGCGAATCATCCACTTCGCTGATCATCGGGCGGACTTCCAAGTGGATCATGCCGTCACCGCGGACCTTGGCGACGAAGTCCAGGCGTGTTCCGAACTCGCGAAACTCGACGCCGACTTGTCCCAGACCGGCTGGGACTAATACGGGAAACTCACCACCGCTGTTGAAAGATGCTGGGCGGCCGTCGACGGCCGTCAAAGTTGGATCGGCGAGCACTTTCACGAGGTTATTCTGTTTTAACAGTCGCAGATAGGAGAAGAAGGAGTTGCCACCGTTGACCACTCCTACCTTGAACGTTTCATTCCCAGCAGATGCGATAGCGCCGGTTGTGCCCCCTGGCGACAATAGACCGCTGACAGACTGTTGCACGAAATCATCACCAAAGCCCAGGCCCCAGTCGACGCCAGCCTGGCGAAGCTTGGTGCGCGACACTTCCATGATCTGCACATGCAGCATGACCGTATGCACACCTAGAACTTCGATGCGGTTGATGACGGTGGGATAGTATTGTTGAGCGATTTGGACTGCGGAGGCCACATGGATGTCGGAAACAACGCTGCCGCTCAGAATAACTGCGTTCTGAATGGGGCGGACCGAGATGGCGGATGAAGGGAATTCTGTGCGCAGAATCGACTCGAGCTCGCGTGCGTCCCCGATAACCGTAATCTGGACGTTATACACATTGCCATCGGGCCCATAGAGGTCCACTTGGCTGAAGCCGGTCGCTTTGGCTGACACCAACATTTGATCGCGACTAACAGGCTTCACTTCTAACAGAGCGTCGTTGTGGACATTAGCGCGAGTGATGTCGCCGTTGACCTTCAAGATTTGGCTTGAATTGATGATCATCTCCAGCCGCGACTCGCGTTCTTGGATGGTGACCAATCCCTGCTGAGGCTTGGATAAATCCATTCGGCCAGCTTGGTTTGCGTTCTGAGCCCAGGCCGGCTTACCGGTCAAGGTGATCAGCGCAATCATTGCCAGTGCGATTGATAGGCAGCGAGGCAAAACACTTTTCTTCATCACCATTCACGTCCCTGTGAATCGTAACCAGTTCAACGGCACAGAACCGGCCACTTGTTTATATTGCAATAACTGACGTGCGAAACCCTCGCCGCTTGTTTAGCAATTCCCCTTGGTCTTCCTTCCACGGTTGCGAGAAATGCTGGCTCACTTGAGTGAATGCCAGCAATTCGACAGCAGATCGCGCTAAGACTATGGGGTTTCCAGACTAGGATCGGCTAATGCGGGTGCCGAGTTGAAGTCGCTTTCTGTCCAATCTCGATTAGTTGGATCCCAACCAGTATTGGTCCCGGTAAACTTTCCGGGTGGGGTCGAGTTTGACTTGCCAAGAACCGCTGGAGGCATAGCGCCAACCTTGGCTCCCACTTCGACTGGCAACTCGTCGTCGTGCCAACGGTACTCATGCGCGATACCGCCGCTGTAGATTACCATTGAGTGTTGTTCTCGTTCAGCGACCGGTTCGGCGGGAACGCTAACAAACTTTTCAATGGCTGGTGGAGCTGGAATTGGTGGAGCAACGCCGTCGGGCAAAGATTGGCCACGGACGCTGTTCTCGACCCACGATAAGAACTCGGTGCCGTTGTCTGTCGAGCTATCGTCTTGCTCAGTTACATTTAAGCCGCATAAAGCCATTCTGAGTTTGCCGAGATTGGCGGCCGTAGTCAAAGCTTCATATTGGCTATCCTTGATCAGCAACTGTGCAGTTCGCGCAGAACGCTTTGCGGAATCTTCCATTTCGCGGACAGCCACACCATCGACCATCAAGACCGTTACATTTTGCAGTACACGCAGCGATCGCGTTTGCGAGATAGTGCTGCTTTTTTGGAAGTAGCCGAAAACGTCGACGTGGTCACCTGGGCGAATGTAATCGCTATCGCCGATCGGAATATCAAATACTTTGTAGCCGGCCGGAATCTTCGTCGAAACGAAATCCACGCTATTGATAATCTTGCGTTCCAATAGTGGTTCGCCAGCATACAAAGGTTGATTCGTGAATTTGCCTTCGACGTCCTTTAGCGACGTTACCGCTCCCTTTGGAACTCGATCAGCAGGCCACTTTTCCGCTTTAAAGCGTTCTCCGGTAATCTTGGCACCGTGAACGAGATTCTCCGACGCAACCAAAATTTCGGTCAGTGCGACTTGAGGGGCTGGGCCTGTTTGAGAATTCATCAGTTGCGTACCAGCAACTGCTGCAAGAGTGCCGCAGCCAAGTGCGAGCATGAGTAAAAATATCAGTTTGGTGTTCATTCGTGGACGTCTTTCTGAGTCGATTGACTGAAACGTGCTCCGCTGATTTGCATCGATGAAATCGATTCATTGACCAATCAGAGGTTTACCGCGCGTCCGTGCGAATGTGATCCTGTACGGGATCGGTAGCTATCACCAGCCTAGCTTACAAGACACCACAGAGTGATGTTTGGTAAGAAACAAGTGTGAATAGCTATCTAGCCGTCTTCCCTGTATCGAAGATCCATTCCAGTAAACTTTTGAATTTCCTAGCACACGGCCACAGACTTCGCAGACGCTAAAGTCTTCGTGACACGTTCAACTGATTTAAGCTGCGAGCGGCATTAGTTCAATTGGTCGTCCGCTTCCAACAACAAGATGTTTAACGGCTCGTTGTTGCAGAGCATTGGAATGCAGTTGACCGCATGCCATCCAGTGCTGGGCTTAATGTCGATATCTTTCTTGGCGACGCAGGGGATGGAAAGTACCGAAGGACCAGCCACTTGGCTCTTGATGTTTCCACCGATCATGTTGGTGATCTCTGAGAGAACATCGATTAAATCCATCATCACAAGATCATCGGCTGGCATGGCTAGCATGGCGGCGCCGATTTGACGTACGAGTTCTTCATTGGTCTGCACAATGACCGAGCCACGCCAAGCGCCATTGATCTTGACGCAACCGAACATCGGTTCTTCAATCTCAGTTCTGGGTTGGTCTGACACAGTCGCATCAATATTGACCATCGTGGCCATAACGCTTTGAGTGATGGATACGATATCGTCGTTACTTGGTAGCACGGTAAATCTCCGTTTTGGATTTGAAAGTTGAATTGCGAACTGGAAAGTAGAGTCTTGCTAAAGTTGATAGGCGACAGCTTTTTGAACTGCCACACGTTTGAAGGTGCTGGTCAGTCCCAAAGTCGTCTCCGCTCCTCCGAGGAACAGATAGCCATCAGGTTGAATCACTTGTTGGACTTTAGACAAGATCTTTGCTTTTGTTTCTGTGTCAAAGTAGATCAAGACATTCCGCAGAAAGACAATATCTACTTTAGGCATGACAGGAAACGGTTCGATTAAGTTGATCACTCGAAAGCTGACCAACTTGCGAATTTCTTCTTTGATCTGCCAGTTCAGGCCTTGCTTGGTAAAGTTTTTAAGCAGCATCGGCATGGGCAGACCGCGGTTGACTTCGGTTTGATTGAAGATCCCGCTTTTGGCTTTATCAAGAATCTGAGTTGAAAGGTCACTGGCGATCAGTTGAACGTTCCAGCCGGATAGCTGTGGAAAGTTATCCCGGAGCAGCATGGCGATCGAGTAGATCTCTTGGCCGCTTGAACAGGCGTTGGACCAGATTGTAAGCTTGCGCTCACTGGCTCGTTTGAGAATCAACTCGGGAATCAGTTGAGCTTTGAGTGCTTCGAAAGGATGCAGATCTCGGAAGAAACTAGTCTCGTTGGTCGTCATCGCTTCAACGATTTGTTGAATAATGCGGCGATCGTTGGTAGCGCGGACTTTGTCCACGAGTTGCTGAACGTTTGTTAGCCCATGCTCGCGAGCCACGGGTGATAATCGAGCTTCGATTAGATAGGTCTTGGACTCCTGCAATACAATGGCAGATTTTTCGAGGACTAATTTGCGTATGTATTCGAACGCAGGAGCGTCAATCGTTGCGGTGGTCATGGTGAATCCGATAACTTTCTGTTTATCTATACGATCAAGGGTCGATTATTTATTCTTCTTAGTCGGCTTCTGTTGAGCGTGTTAGCACTTTGCCATCGCGTTGCAGTTTGCATCGCGGCTGGGTGTTCTTCCAACACTGCAAGCTTTTGTGATCTCTTCAGCAATCCTGTTAAGCGGCAGGACTTGGTCGGCCAGCCCTGCATTGGCGACGGCCGCCGGCATGCCCCAGACGATGCTGGACTTTTCATCTTGAGCCATGGTGCGGCCGCCATTCAATTTGACGGTTTGGCAACCGCGCATCCCATCTTGGCCCATGCCGGTTAGTACGACAGCCAGGACATTGGCACCATAGATCTCTGCCGCCGATCGGAATAAGACGTCGACCGCTGGTCGACACGAATTCTCGGGTGTACCCTTGCTGAGTTGTGTTTTAATTGCGGTACCTTCGCGAACGATGGTCATGTGGAAGTCGCCTGGTGCAAGCCAAACACCTCCTTCATGCACGGTCTCGCCTTGTTGGCTTTCGAAGACTTGCAATTTGCTGAGTTGGTTCAGCCGATCTGCCAAGTGCTTGGTAAAGATGGGCGGCATATGCTGGACGATGAAGACCGGCACCGGTAATGACTGAGGTAGAGCTGGTATCACCGTCTGCAACGCGTTTGGGCCGCCGGTGGAAACGCCGATCACGACAGCATCGATACGGTTGGTTTTGAGTTGTGTGCTGTTTTGGTTTGCGTTTGGCTGCGCAAGCGGTCTGGGCAATCGTGGAACAGCGAGTGCTGGAGGCGCATTGGTATCACGAAACCATGAACACAGTCCTTTGATCTTTGGAACAAGTTCGTTTCGCACATTCTGCATCGCTTCGGTTACGCTTCCGACGTTGGCCGGCTTAGTAACGTAATCACTGGCACCACGAGAGAGTGCCTCGAGCGTTGCTTCTGCTCCACGCTGCGTCAAAGTACTGAACATGATCACTGGCAACTTTGGATACTGCTTGCGTAGTTCCAACAAGGTTGCCAACCCGTCCATTTCCGGCATTTCGATATCCAGTGTAATCACGTCTGGATTCAGTTGCGGGATCTTCGCTAAAGCGATCTTTCCATTTGCCGCCACTCCTACGACGTCAATCGCGGGATCGCTGCTGATGGAATCAGACAGTAATCTGCGGATCACGGTAGAGTCGTCGACGACGAGTACTTTGATTTTTCGAAACACTTTATACACCTACGCCGAGGATCTGCAGCTTTTCCATGATCGTTTCACGATCAAATGGTTTCATGACATATTCGTTGACACCTGCGACAAACGCAGCGGCCATTCGTTCCATTTCGGTTTCAGTGGTAACCATCATCAAAGGCAGGTCGCCATACTCGCTCTTGGCTCGCACCGCTTTGATAAATTCGAGTCCATTCATTTCAGGCATGTTCCAGTCGACAAGAGCGATATCTGGTTTGCCAAACTCATCGAGTTTTTGCAACGCATCAAGTCCGTTGCACGCTTCGGTAACTTCGAAGCCTATATCTCTCAGCATCTCGCCGATGATTCGTCGTATGGCTCGAGAGTCGTCAATTACTAGGGCTCGCATGGTCTGCTTTCTGTAAAAAATTTAACATTGACGTAATTGGATGAGGATCGTGTCCCTGAGCGGTCGGGGTTCAAAGGCCGCTGGGGGAGACAATCCAGTCTAGGTCACGAATATGGGATTGTCGGAGAGCTCGCCGTCCATTCCGCCTCGAGCGATTAGGCTCGAGGCGGAAGGTCGACAGCGGAGTTAACTACACGTTTTGGTAGCTGTTGTTGTTACGCGGCTTTGAGTCACGAGCGTTGGACCGCCCGGAGTTCACGTGGGTGCTCAACTGGTCCTTCTGGAACTTGAATCGATTGACCAATTGCTGCAGTTCCGAAGCCATGCGGCTTAGTTCAACAGCCGCTTCCTGACTGTTGCTTGCACCTTGCGAGGTGCTTTGAGCAGCCGAGGCAACCGCGGTAATATTCTCAGCGATTTCACTGGATCCCTTCGAAGCTTCCGAAACGTTACGTCCCATTTCGTTTGCAGTTGCAGTTTGTTCTTCAACAGCACTTGCAATCGTATTGGAGATGTCGTTGATCTGATTGATCACTTCGCTGATCTGGCGAATGGCATCGACGGCCCCCGTTGTATCAGCTTGAATCGCTTCGATCTTATGGCTGATATCTTCGGTTGCTTTCGCAGTTTCTTTCGCCAATTCTTTGACTTCGTTGGCCACAACGGCGAATCCCTTGCCAGCTTCGCCAGCTCGTGCGGCTTCAATCGTAGCGTTCAAAGCCAACAGGTTCGTTTGCTCGGCGATCGAAGTGATCACTTTCACAACCTTACCGATTTCGGCCGAGCTTTCGCCCAGTTTGCCGATGGTGGCATTCGTGATATTCGCAACGTTGACTGCTTGTTGGGAAACGCGAGCTGCATCCGAAGCGTTCTTCGCGATCTCGCGGATCGCCATGTTCATTTCTTCGACGCCGGTAGCGACAGTTGAAACGTTCGTACTCACTTGTTCGGATGCTGCAGATACCAGCACAGCTTGCGTGGAGGTTTCTTGAGCGTTACCGCTCATCTGCGAACTGACGGCCGAAAGTTCTTCGGATGCACCGGCTAGTGCCGTTGCGTTCTCCGCGATCGAGGAGATACTGCCTCGCAGGTCATGGAAGAAGTGATCCAAGCTTTGAGCCATATGACCGATTGCATCGTCGCCAGTAACTTCGATATCCCGAGTCAAATCACCCTTGGAAGCGGCCTCAACCACTTCGAGGATATGGTTGACTTTGCGTCGCAATTCGAATTCAGCATGCTTAATCGGCGTGATATCGCTTGCGAATTTGACGACTTTAATCACCTTGCCACTTGAGTCGGTAATCGGGTTGTAACTTGCGTTGATCCAGATGCTACGGTTGCCCTTAGCAAAACGCTCGAATTCGCCGCTGCGGAACTGACCGCTCGCAAGGCTAGGCCAGAATTCCGAGTACTCTCGCGACGAACGGTATTCATCATGAACGAACATGCTGTGATGTCGACCTTTGATCTCGTCCAGCGTGTAGCCTAAGGCACCTAGGAAATTCGCATTGGCAGTAAGGATCTTACCGGTCGGGTCAAACTCGATCACGGCTTGGGAGCGGTCCAAGGCCTTAATTTGCCCTGCATAATCAAAGTTAATTAACTCCTGTGCGGCAATACCCTTGCGGAGCCACAACGTAAAGCCAATTAAACTGGAGATTACTGCCAAGCCGATCAGGAACAGTGCGCGAGTGCGCGAAACTACGGTCGCAGTAGCGAGTGCTTGGTCCGCTGCTTCAATTTCCTTGTTGCGTTCGACGGTTGCGTTGATCGCGGCAAAGTGGTCGTTGAAAGCGTCCGTTAATTCGTTCGCAATCAAGCTGTCGATGGTCTTCTTGTCCATCCGCTTAGCGGCTGGAATCAGTTCCTTGTCAAAAGTTGCAAAGAAGTCTCGCGCGGCTGACTGAGCCTTACCCAGGAACGCATCCTTGAGTCGAGCATCTTCTATCGAACCTGTCCAGTTTGCTAGAGACGCATTGAATTCGTCTTTCAGGCGGTTGTAGCGCGTGATCAACTCGTTGACCGTATTGGAATCTTGTGCTTCGCGAAACTGGCGAGACACCAAATACGATTCGATAATGAACGCTGGTGGTGGCAGAATGTCTGCCATCAAGTCTTTATCCGCAACAATCTTGTTGTATTGCGGACCATCAATCTTAATGGTATTCAATGTGTTGTAAGCAACACATGCAAATAACATGAATCCTCCGGCAAATACACCGGCCAACAGAAGCAGCTTGCCTGTCATCGACAGGTTGCGAAACATAGACATGAAAAAACCTCGGTAAAGAAGTGGAAAGGGAGTTTGTACGGAGAAGTGGATGATTATTCGTTAGAAGACAAATTTACTGCTTCACTTGTGTTGAGAACCAGAAGCAGTTTTTGGTTCAGTTTGTACGCGCCGCTGATCAAGTCGCAGGCAGCTCCAATCGCCGTTTCCGGCGGTAGTTCAAAAATATCATCAGATACTTCAATCACATCACCGATGCGATCAACTAGCAAACTGACTGCACCATCGTCGCTGCGTACTACAACGTTCATTGGCAGCTTGGACTTACAACGTTCTGGCATTCCAAGTCGTTTGCGCATATCAATCGCTGTCACAATCTGACCACGCAGATTGATCAAGCCACGCACGCATTCGGGCGTTAGTTGAACTGTTGTCATCTCTTGGTATCGAATGACTTCCTGAACGGATTGTGCATCGACGCCAAAATATTGATCGTCAAGATAGAACGTGCAAAGCTGTCTTAGGGCTACCATGATGAATGCTTAGATTCTGTAGATGTACGGGGTTTGCGTGGATGTTGAAATTGGGCACGCGAGACGAAATATGGACTCGCATGCGGCTGAAACTACGAATTCTCGAATAGGGATGGATCAACTTGCCGCATGACAGCCGAAAGGTCCAGCATGTCGGTCACGTGTTCGGAAATGATTGCCGATCCCAGAAGGCCTGGTTGGCCGTTGGAACGCGTAAAGCGAACGCAGGTATCGACAATGTCGATGATTCGATCGACGACTACTCCCACGCATCGATTGCCTTCGGAGTAAACAACAATGTCCATATCGTTACTGGCAAAGTTCTCCATACTTGCAATGCCTAGCGCGGAACTCAGCCGAATCAGCGGCAGGATCTCTCCACGATACTGAATCACTTCCTGGTGGTTAGAATGTTCAACTTCCGACTTGCTCAGCTTCTCAAGGCGGGTCACTTGCGAGAGCGGCATGGAGCAACGCGCCGACTCACCAACTCCAACGACTAGCAACGTTTCGCTTTGATTTGATTTCACTGCTGAACGGTCGCTATGGTCATTCATCGACCGGTCACGATTTTGCGAGATGACGTGTGCATTGTGAGCTAGTCCCAGGACGTCCATAATGAGTGCCACTTTGCCGTCACCCATAATGGTAGTTCCAGAGTAGACAGGAATTCCTTTGAGTTGTTTGCTTAGCGGCTTGACGACGATCTCTTCGGAGTCGTTGATGCGATCGACAACCAAGCCAAACTGCTGATCGTCGGCCCGCAATACCACAATGTTCAATGAGTCAGAATTCGCTCGCATCGAAGCGTGGTCGCCGGACTTGAGCACTTCGCACAAGTAGACCAATGGCAGCAGTCTGTCTCGCAGGCGATAGACAGGAGCTCCTTGGATCCACTCGATTTGATCGATAGCATCTTGGCCATCTAATCGAACCAGTTCCAGGAGATTGACTTGAGGAATGGCATACCGATTGGAATCGTTGGTTACGATCAACGCAGGGATGATTGCCAAGGTCAAAGGGATCTTGATTTTGATCGTGGTCCCGTAACCCGGTTGAGTTTGTAGATCGACGGTTCCACCAATCTTTTCGATATTGGTCTTCACCACGTCCATGCCGACGCCACGGCCTGACACGTTGGATACTTTTTCGGCGGTTGAGAAGCCTGGCAGGAAGATCAACTGAGCGATTTCCCTTTCGCCCAATCGGGCTGCATGTTCTGCGGTAATCAGGCTCTTTTCGATTGCTTTAGCGCGAATGCGTTCCAAATTCAATCCTGCGCCATCATCGGAGATCTCGATATTGACTTGGCCGCCTTCATGGTAGGCTCGCAGGGTGAGGCAACCCTCTGCATTCTTCCCATTCTTGACGCGTACGTCAGGCTTCTCGATCCCGTGATCCACAGTGTTGCGGACCAAGTGAGTCAGCGGGTCTTTAATCGCTTCGATAATGGTTTTATCAAGTTCGGTTTCCTTGCCTTCCATTTCAATGCGAACTTGCTTCTCGCATATGACAGCCAGATCGCGTACCAAGCGGGGGAACTTGCTCCAAACGTTTCCGATGGGTTGCATGCGTGTCTTCATGACACTTTCCTGCAGTTCCGTCGTGATAATGTTCAAGCGTTGGGAAGTAGCGTGTAGTACGTTGTCGTCGAAGCCGTTGCTGAACTGCAAAACTTGATTGCGTGCGAGCACCAGTTCACCGACGCAGGTCATCAGTTTGTCCAGTAACGATACATCAACTCGAATAGAGCTCTCCGCAATACTTGAGTCCTGCCCAGTCGCCTTCACTGCGGACTGATCCTTGGTCTGCGAGCTAGCTGCTGTGTCGTTCTGCTGCGCTACGATCGGCGAAGCTGGAACCGATGGCGTTGGTTCTAGGTTTGATGGCGAAACGGCGGGTGCAGGAGAACCAGCGTTCTTCGCTGGCGTCTTCTGAGTGCTCTTGCCGCGGGATGCTGCTTTCTTCGAAGTCGATTTGCCACCGGTGGACGTAGAAACTTGTTGGCTCTGCAATTCATGCAACTTGTTCGTCAGTTCCAAATAGTCATTTGTGCCTTCCCCTTGGCTATCTTCAACGCTTTTGAGCATCTCTCGCACGGCGTCGATCGTGCTAAATAAGGCGGCACCGATTTCGTCAGCAAACGTGATCTGTCCAGAGCGAATCAAGCCCAACAAGTCTTCGGCTGCATGTGTCAGTTTCTCAAGCCGAGAGAAGCCCAAGAATCCACTGGTTCCTTTGATGGTGTGTATATTACGGAAAACGCTGTTGATGATTTCGGAATCATTCGCGTTTCGCTCTAGTTTCATCAAGTCTCGCTCAAGCTGTTCAAGGTTGTCGAAACTCTCGACCAAGAACTCTCGCAGAGCGTCTTGCGACAGACCCGCAACCGGCGACTGGGCTGCTGCACTCTCTTCCTGACCGCCAATGCCGGGCGCATCGAGTTGTTCGCCATGCAGGATGCGTTCCAAGGCTGCGACATGCTCCGCGACGTCCATTTCGTTGGAGGTTTCAATGGAGTCAAGCAGGTTCTTCAGGCGATCGGTTGCTCGTAGTAGAACGTTGATGACTTCAGAGGTTGGGCGCAGGTCTTTGTTGCGCAGTCGATTGAGCACTTCCTCTTCGCGGTGCGCCAGGCTTTCTAATGTGGAGAGACCCATGAAGCCCGCTGCACCTTTGATCGAGTGCACTGCACGAAAAACGTTATTGACCAATCCCACATCCATGAGGTCTCCTTGCTCTTCCAAAGTGAGCAATTTGCTTTCAACATCCGAAAGATGCTCTTGCGACTCAACTACAAACTCTTTCAGTAGTTCAGCGTCCTCAAAACTCATTACTAGTTTCCTAAAGCTTAAGAGCGAGACCAATAACCGGACGCTGATAGATCGTGCGTCCAGTAGAATAATTTTGCCGCAGAAACATAGATTCACATTTGCGACTAAACAAAGATCTACGATTGCTTTAACCTTAACCTTTAGGAAATTCTTTCGGATTGCCACACCACTGGACAGTCTGTAGGGGTTATGCCGACAGTCGACTGAGGAATAAGTCGCAATTTCTAAGGGCAACCCCGTATTTTGTTAAACGTAAGATGCATTCGTTGGAGTGACGCAACCGCTCCATAGAGAGCCAACGCCGCCGTACAATGTCGATAAGGATTCACTCAACGCTAGATGGTCGCAAATCATGCAAAAAATAATTCGCCAAATTCTATTTACAACCTAGAAAGAGTAATAGCTGCGAAGATTCAGCAGTCCAACAGAACAACCCCTTTCCAGGAAGATCAAAATGAAAGTACTACTTGTCGACGACTCCGGTGTTATGCGAAAGATCATTGCGCGTGCTCTACACAGCCTCTGGATTGATGAAGTGGTTGAAGCTGCTGACGGAGTCGAAGCGCTCGCTGTGTTCGGCAATGGCGAAGGCTTTGATTTGGTGTTAACTGATTGGAACATGCCGAACATGAACGGATTGGAACTTGTTACTGCCATCCGAGCTGCTGGGCACACTCTGCCAATCATGATGATCACGACGGAGACAGAAAAGGGCCAAGTAATCAAGGCCATCAGTGCAGGCGTTAATGACTATTTGGTCAAACCGTTTGATAACGAGATGCTGACTCAAAAGCTAGAACGCGTGCTCCCCAACACGCAAGCAAACTAGTCCTCTTGACTTTATGAACCAAAGCCAGTGAGGACTGGCGACTGAACTTCGGAGTTTCCTATGTCGTTATGTGTTGATGCGCAAGCTGAGTTAATCGAAAAATTTGACAAGTCGGTCCAAGAAGTAATCCTGACCATGATAGGCCAGCGAGTCGAGTTTCTGGAGCAGATGGAATTCGAAGATACAATTAAACCGGGAAGTTTTGCCGATGGTGCCATGACCGTTGTCCTGGGACTGGTCGGTGGACTGCAAGGGATCATCTGTATAAGCTTGGCGGATCAAGCGGCCATCGAGTGGACGCGTGGCTTAATTGAACACGAGACTGCAGAAGTGGATCAGACAGTGATCGATGCAGTAGGCGAGCTAGGAAACATTGTCGTCGGCACCGCTAAGCGTCAATTGACCGATTACAATCTTTCGATGTCATTGCCCAGCGTCATACGCGGCGGTCGAAAATCGGTTGTTTTTCCATCATCAACCAAGCCGATTCGTCGCTTGTATAAGTTTGCGGGGCATGAATTGGCTTTGACCCTTGCGTTGAGCATGTCGTAAGAATCGTTTCGATTCGGCATCGCAAGAACGATTTGGATCGCGTAGAATCAGGATTGTTTTGAATAATCCCGATTCTGCGACAGTGGGTATGATAGCGAGCGGGCAGGTCAAAATACCTGCGAGCCCCCCTGTCAGAGGATTCCAAGTCATTCTGGCTGACGTATCGAAAAATGAATCTTTCAACTAAGTATTCTTCAGTTCTCTTGATAGGCCTTTTGTCGTTGAAGAGCGTTGGCTGTAACCGTTCAACGGAACCGCCCTCCGATGAATCCGTATTGTTGAATGTACAGCCCGAATCACCGAGCACTTCGCTGACAGATGGTAGAGGCTCACCGGAGCTTACAGAATCGACTCCGACGTTTTCTGAATCCAATAGCGTACGGGCGTCTTTGACGGACCGTACGGATTCCGCTCCACCAGCAGCGACTAGCAATCCGGTGCGCGCTTCCCTCTCGGATCAGTCTGCGATGGCGAATGCGACGCAACCAAGCGCGGCTCCTAGCTCCGCTGGTTCTGCCGATGGCCCGGCGCCTTCAACGCAAGAGGGGGCTGTCATCGATGTACCAACCGCAGGGGATTCTGACGCATCGGCACTGAACACCCGTGTCGACTATCTAGCGTTGACGTTGCCTTCATCGGAACAGTCGCAGAGCTGGCGTCCCAAAGATTGGATTAACTTTATTGCCAAAGTCGATCGTGGATTGCAATCGTTGCTGTTAGATCAACAAGCGAACAACGTCTCGCAAAGTGATTTTGTCGCACAGGCGCGACGACTGAGCGAACTGAAGCTTGACAGCTCCGAGGCATTATTAAACATAGCGACTAGCCCGTTGGATCAAGAGCTTGGCATTCTCGGCAAGATGGAAGCTTTATCGCAACTTGCAGGGCTGGGGGATCGCTTGCGAGCTAATGAACTCCTGGCATTCGCCTCCGAGAACTCGACATTTAAGTCGCCGGAGGTTGCGAGACAAGCTGCGCTGGTGCTTTTAGGATTCTCACTAAACGACCTCAGCGGCGGATCGGGGCAGCCCGAAGTCATACTTGAACAAGTCAACGCCGTGTTGGCAGATCGCAGCCGCCTAAGGCTGCCAGAATTTAAGATGATGGATCAAGTTGTCACTATTTTGAAGCGCAACAATATGACGGATGTTGCTGACCAAGTTACCCAAAAGACCATTGAAGCGTTTCGAACCAATAGCGATCCCAATATTGCTTATACAATCTGGCAGATGGAGATGGCAGACAACGCAAGCTTTGAAAGCGTGCTTTCCGCCATTCGGGCCAATCGTCCAGAACCAGGAGTGTTGGTTAAAGCAATCGACAGCTACTTGCAGAGTAATCGATCGGATTGGGCGTTTTTGTGGCTAGCTGGCGAAATCAAGAACCTTGAGTTCGCCGGGCATTTTGATAGTGCCGGAGCGATCGCGGATATCATCGATCAGAACACTAATAACTTTGCTTCGCAGAAGTTGCGAGAGTTAGCGTTTCAAGAAGTTGACGCTTACAAGACCCACGCCGCGATGCTTGGCCAGCCTTTGGTGCTCAGCGAACTGGCGGATCTGCAAGGGCAACCATTTGACTTGCGAAGCTTGCAAGGAAAAGTGGTACTGGTCTCGTACTGGGCCAGTTGGTGCAGCACCTGTCGGGCTGAGTTTCCGGAGTTGCGAGCCATCTATGAACAGTACAAAGCAGATGGCTTTGAGATCGTCGGCATCAACCTGGACGACACAGACTCCGCCATGGCGGGAGTACTTCAAGTCGTCGACTTGCCGTGGATCAATGTCCGCAGTAGCAATCCAAGTCGGATTGGAATTGCTACTTTGGCCGCTCAGCAAGTTGGCTTGCGAGCAACTCCATTTTCGATACTTTTGGACCGCGACGGAAAAGTGCTAGGGCTGCAAACACACGGCGAAGATCTAAAATCTCGCTTGGCCGCATTATTCCGCTAAGCTTATCCACGTTCCGCTTAGCTTATCAGAGGTGTTAAGCTGCTGAAACTATTTTCTGTTATTACCTGAAAAACAATGTCCACTTTAGAATCAGAAACTTTGGCTGCCACTTGCGAACTCACGCAGTTGTGCCAGCAGATTGCCAGCTCCGCGAAAGAGGCCTCGCAGAGGTTATCGCTGGCGTCGACCGAGGCCAAGAATCAATATCTGCTGGATGCGGCTGACCAGTTGCAGGAAAATTCGTCAGCAATTATCCAGGCCAATCAGGAAGACTTAAAGAACGCGCCGACCTATGGGCTATCGGACGCTGCGATAGACCGATTGCGACTGGACCAAGCGAGAATTGCGGATATCGCCCAAGGCATTCGCGTTGTCGCTAGTCTCCCTGATCCGGTTGGCGAGACCTTGGAGGCATTTCGGCGACCTAATGGACTGTCGATCACTAAGGTCCGTGTCCCCTTGGGCGTGGTGTTCTTCATCTACGAATCTAGGCCTAACGTCACTGCCGATGCGGCTGCAATCTGCCTGAAAAGCGGTAATGCGGTGGTTCTGCGAGGCGGGAAGGAAGCGCTGCACAGCAGTCAAGCGATCGTGCGAGTGATGCAAGCAGCTCTTGCCCAGCATTCGTTACCGGAATCGGCGATCCAGTTGGTTCCGACAACGGACAGAAACGCGGTTGGACATTTTTTGCGCATGCGTGACTACATTGATGTTACGATCCCACGTGGTGGCAAATCCTTGATTGAACGCGTGGTTCGCGAAGCAGAAATGCCTGTGATCAAACATTTTGACGGTGTATGCCATGTCTACGTCGATCGGTCTGCCGATTTCGAAATGGCTTTGAAGATTATCCAGAACAGCAAGTGCCAACGGATGGGAGTTTGCAATGCAATGGAGTCGCTTGTCGTTCATTCAGAGATTGCGGCAGATTTTCTGCCTCGACTGTTTCAGCACTTGAGCGATTACTCAATGACTTATCATGCTGACGCCCGCGCGGTTAAGCTGCTGCCAGGATCGAAGCTTGGCACGGAGTCGAATTGGTCTACTGAGTATCTTGGCCCTGAAATGTCGGTGGTCGTCGTCGATGGCACTGCGGAGGCTATTTCGCACATCAACAGGTATGGTTCAGGCCATACCGATACGATCATTAGCAATGATTATCGCGCGGTGGAGACTTTCTTGCACGCGGTAGATTCTTCTGCTGTGATGGTCAATGCTTCAACACGTTTTAACGATGGCGGCCAGTTTGGCTTTGGCGCGGAGATCGGAATCAGCACCGACAAGTTTCATGCGCGAGGACCCTGTGGTCTGCGTGAGCTGACCAGTTACAAGTACATTGTGCGTGGCGACGGACAAGTTCGCGCTTAGTATATCGGGTAGCAGGCACACTCTGTGTGCCGTCCGCAGAAGTGTTTTTTGTTACGGCACACGGAGTGTGCCTACTACCTTGGGCTCACTCGGAAAGATCGCGAATCCAAATGTCTTTGAAACGCATCCGACCTTCTCCTCCGGAGTGAAGCTGCAAGGCAATAACACCTTCCGAAGCTTTCGGGGACGGATAAGTGAAATCAAGAATCTGTACGCCATTCAAGTTCACCACATAACGCTTTCCTTCCACTTGGATAAGCATATCATTCCAGTCGTTGGGCCGAATGACCGTTTCCAAATGAGGAGCAGGCCAAGCGATCCAGCCTTTATCGTCGCCATATAAGCCGCCAGTGTGATGCCCGATCACTCGATCGATTTCGATTTGGCGACCCGCAGTAACCTTCGCTGTACCAGGCTCGAACGACGTGTGCAGATAAACTCCACTGTTACCGTCGGCTTCGCATTTAAATCTCAGTGACAAATGAAAGCTACGGTATGTTTTCTCAGTAGCTAAGTAGCCGTACTCTTTTGTGATGCCCTCTCCGTAGATCGCTCCATCTTCTACCACCCATTTTTCCTGACCGACCTCGGTCCACCCCGTTAGATCTTTCCCATTGAACAGCGGCTGCCAAGCTGCATCGAACCGCGACGCATCTTGTCCAAACAGCGGCTGCGAGAAACACATGGCCAAAACGATCAGAAGCTTCTTCATGGAGGGTACCTTTTGGGGTGGGAGGGGCCGGATCTACCGGAATGCAGGACTTTGATTATAGCGGAAAGCTTCACCGTGTGCATAACGAGCAGCCGGGATCGTCCGTCTTGATCGACGCAGCAATGCATCGCCCCGCGTTTTTTGTACCTGTAGCAGTATCGCGGCCCGTTGGGCACGTGGTAAAACGACGCTTAACCCGTTTCGCCTGCGAATGAAACGTAAAGATGTGTAGAGACCAATGCCCGAATCGGGAGGGTGAAGAAGCCGGACGGCACACGGAGTGAGCCTAGTACAAGCTTCAGCAAAAATTCCGTAGTCTTGCCATTCGGTATAAGCGGCGCATCTGGAATCGAAGGAAAGCTTTTCGCCATCGCTTAGGTCAAGTTTTCCGACCTGACAAATATAAGCGTGTATTTATTGCTTAGCGACAACCAAGCGAATCAACGAATCACTTCGTTCCACCCTCTAGCAAGCTTGACGATGACTGTAAGGAAGCCCCATTTTCTGTTGTTCTGCGATGCCTCAGCCAACGCTAGAGGTGTGGCATCCGCAACTGGCACTCCAACGCGTTGCAAATGGCGATGCGTTGTCGATGACCTTGGCCAGCAACGTCGGGTCGAGATCGCAGACAATGAATCTGAATCTTCGCCCGAACGCAGCTCGCTAGTTGCTGTCGTACGCGGCTTAGAAGCACTGGAACAACCTAGCCAAGTGACTTTGGTGACGTCCAGTCCCTATGTCAACAAAGGTCTGCGCTACGGCCTGAAAGAATGGCGTGAGAACAATTATCAGTGGGAACACTTTGGTAGCCAACAACCTATTCGCAACGCCGACCTCTGGCGTCGTGTTGATCAAGCGTTGCAGTTCCACAATGTCGACTGTCGCTTGATTGAAAACTCCCATAGCGCCGCTGAATCGTTGAGCATCGAATCAGCCCCCATGAGTACGACGGCAAACGGTAATAAAATCTTCCGCGTCGACGCAGCTCATCCCGAACATATCCGCAGCCAACCTGCTGCTTCCAGTGCAAGAAGGCGGTCTACAAGCGGGCTGTTGGCAGTTCCTCGGTCAGCGTTTCTGCACGCTAGCGCTGCAACGAAAACAGGCGTTCGCTGGATACTAGCGGCCGTTTACCACACGCTGTGCATCCCAGAACAGACAATTTATGCGATCGAAACGATCGTCGATTTCCTTGGCAGCCTGCTGCACAGAACGATTCCTGTGCAACGGTCTGCTCATCGACTGCTGAACAAATCCATGTAGTCGTATTTGAATTCATCTAAATGCTATTTCGCACCCATTAGAACGGAGCTATACACGGTGTCTTCCACTTCCCTGATGCTTTCCAGCAACGCTACGTCGGATTCCTTTCGTCTAAGTTTAAATCAATTAGATTCGCTTTTACGAGGGGAGATGAAGAACCCCTCGGACGTTTTGGGGCCTCGTCGTGTCCAGGTCGACGGCAAAGAAGCGATCGGAGTGCGTGCTTATTTGCCCGATTTCCAGCAAGCTTGGCTGCTGGATGTGCGGCGAAATATCCAACGCCCCATGCGACGTGTGCACCCACAAGGAATTTTTGAGGGATTCTTGGACCCATCGGCGGTTGTGCCAAGTGACGGCATTGTCGACAATGCTCAGAATCCAGTCCCTTACCGACTGCGTGTTGCAAGTTCCGATGGAAAGATCACCGAGATGCACGACCCTTATTCCACCACATCATTCATTTCCGATTTTGACAAGCATTTGTTCAATTCCGGACGCCACTGGGAATTGTACAAAAGACTGGGCGCTCATCTGCGTACCATCGATGGCGTTGAAGGCGTGAATTTTTCCGTCTGGGCACCTAACGCTCAGAGCGTGCAGGTGGTGGGAGATTTCAATTGCTGGGACGGACGTTCGCATGCAATGAATAAACACATTCCCGCCGGCATTTGGGAACTTTTTGTGCCCAACATTGGACAGGGCATGAAGTACAAGTTCCGCGTGCGCACTTGCGATGGACAAACTATCGACAAGACGGACCCGTTTGGCTTTTTTGCTGAATTGCCGCCCCGCACGGCTTCGATCGTCCAGTCGCTGGATCAATATAAGTGGCAAGATGACCAATGGATGCAGCGTCGTGCAGAAGAGAACCAACTGGAAAAGCCGATCTCGGTTTACGAAGTTCACTTGGGTTCGTGGAAAAAGCGCGAAGGCGGCGTGCATGGCTGGATGAATTATCGCGATTTGGCTCACGAGCTAGTCGCGTATTGCCATGAGATGGGTTTCACTCACTTGGAACTTCTGCCAGTCTCCGAGCATCCTTTCACGGGATCATGGGGATATCAGACCGTCGGCTACTTTAGTGTGACCAGCCGTTACGGGACGCCTGAAGACTTCATGTACTTCGTGGACTACTGCCATCGGCATGGCATCGGCGTGATTCTGGATTGGGTGCCCGCTCACTTCCCCAAAGATGGACATGGCCTTCGTCGCTTTGATGGCACTGCGTTGTTCGAACATGAGGACCCGCGCCAGGGCGAGCATCCGGATTGGGGTACGATGATCTTCAATTACGGTCGCAACGAAGTTGCGAACTTCTTGATCGCCAACGCGTTGTTTTGGTTGGACAAGTACCATATCGACGGGTTGCGAGTCGACGCGGTCGCTTCGATGTTGTACTTGGACTACTCACGCAAGGAAGGCGAATGGATTCCGAATCGTTACGGCGGACGCGAGAATTTGGAAGCGATCCAACTGCTCAAGGATTTTAATGAACAAGCCCACTCGCAGTATCCGGGCGTGTTGACAATCGCGGAAGAATCGACCGCGTGGCCTGGAGTTTCGCGGCCAACATATGCCAACGGTTTAGGTTTTTCGTTGAAGTGGAACATGGGGTGGATGAACGATACGTTGCGTTATATTCGCCACGAGCCGGTGCATCGCAAGTTTCATCAAAATGAACTGACCTTCAGCATGGTGTATGCGTTTACGGAGAATTTTTCGCTGCCGCTTTCGCATGATGAAGTGGTGCATGGTAAGGGTTCATTGATCGCTCAGATGGCGGGCGATCTATGGCAGAAGTTTGCGAATTTGCGTTTGCTGTATTCGTATATGTGGACGCATCCTGGCAAGAAGCTGCTGTTCATGGGCTGCGAACTCGCACAATGGCACGAGTGGAATTATGACGCGGAGCTGCAGTGGGATTTATTGCAGTGGGATTCGCATCGCGGAATTCAAAAGTTGATCGCGGACTTGAATCGTGTGTTGCAGAACGAGAAGGCGTTGCATCAAGTGGATTTTGACGGCAGCGGCTTTGAGTGGATCGATTGTATGGATGCGGACTCGAGCACGATTTCGTTCATGCGAAAGTCGAAGATGGACAATGACTTCGTAATTGTCTGTTGTAACTTTACGCCGGTGGTTCGTCGTTACCGAATGGGAGTTCCGCGAGCTGGATTCTACCGTGAAGTGTTTAACAGCGATTCGTCGCATTACGGCGGTAGCAACGTTGGCAACTTCCCTGGGATCAATGCGGATACGAACCACGGTTGCCATGGTCGCCCGCATTCGATTGAGCTGAATTTGCCACCGCTGGCGACTGTCATTTTCAAGCCAGAGTAGCTTGAAGTGGCTTAGGGCGGCTGGTCGCTGCCGGAACTGCGCGAATCCCAATTGAATGACGGATGATTGGGATGGTGTTGTTGGACTTTGTTGAACCGCCTGGGCATCGCCCTGCGGTTGTTGCAACAGCGGTGACAACGCGGCCCGATGGGCACGCGGTTAAACGAATGCGATGCCAGATCATCGAGTGTGTGGGCTACGAACAAGGCTCCTTCCTCGGGCGCTCGCGGAACTCGCGGCCGACCCTCCTGAATCGGGAGCGTGAAGCAGCGCGTACGTTGTTCCGGCGCTGGCGGGGGGCTTTACTTGTTGTTACTGGCCTACGAACTCCCGAGGCGGGAGGGCTGCTTCAATGACTAGCTCTATCCCGTAACCAGCTTGCAGGCCCGCTTGGACACACGCTCGCACCGGAGCGTGCCCGAGCGGAAACCAAATGTCCCATTGCGTATTTAATTCCCCTACATACTTCAAGTCCGCCAAAAATATTAGCACTTGCAAGACACAGGTGCGGTCGCCGCCAATCCGCTGTAGCGTCGCATCCATCTGCGCCAGTACTTGGACGGCCTGCCGCGAAAAATCAGCCTCAGCGTCCTCGGGCACTTCTACCCACCGGGCAACGCCGTTGTGGACCACAACATCCGACCAGCGATTGGTTACGCCAAAACGTTGAATCTCTATCATGCCGGTTTATCCGCGCCCTATGCTTTTGTGGTTTCAAAGTATACTCTGAGTGACGTAGAGGAAGGATTCGGGCAGGCTCGGGCTTCCTCTTCAACTCGCTCAATCAACTTGGCTCTACATCTTAAATGACCGAACAAGAATTTCTCCAACACCATCAGCTCACTCGCAATCCGTTTGCGGACGAGGACGCTCAAACCGATGCGGTCTTCAAGGGCCATTGTATCTCGGCAGCTTTCCACCCCGCTTGGAGCAAGGTTTATGGCGACCCGATTGAACCTGCCACTGCCATTGTGCTGGGTGCCAAAGGTTCTGGCAAGACGGCGATGCGATTGCAGTTGATCAAACATCTCAGCCAACATAATCAGGATAACCCTGACCAACGGGTGTTCTTCGTCGAGTACGATGACTTTAACCGTTACCTGGGACCCCTGGAAGCGACTTTATCAAAACGAGTCCGCGGAAATCCGGAGAAGGTTTTACAGTCGGTTCGGCTGTGGGATCACATGGATGCAATCTTGTGTGAAGCGGTCACAAAGTTGGTGGATCGCGCGTTGGAAGTGAAATCGGAGAATGCCGTCGAAATTCCAATCGAGCCGCGCGCTATTGCGGCGTTGGATCGGTCGCAAAAGCGTGACCTGCTGATGCTAGCGGCTTGTTATGATCAATCGCGGCAGGGAACGTTTTGGAATCGCTGGCTGACGTTGCGGCGCAAATTGAAGTTCACTAACCTTTCGTCCTGGCGCAGTTGGGCCATTGGCATGGCAGTGATGGTGATGGCCATCATCGTTGCTTACCTCTTGGCTCGCGGCGATATCTTATCGGCTCGCAGCGCGATCATCTTCGGTGTCGTGCTTACAATTGCTGGCTGGGCTTACTATCTTGCACGCTTTGCGGGACACTTCTGGCTTGCACGCAACGTTGTCACATCTGTTCGGGTTGGCCGACGAGAGACGCGGTCGCTGCGCAAAGCGTTGATGCAGATACCAGCCGAGGAACTTGCTGCTCAGCCGCTACCAACGGCCAAGCGTACGGATGATCGATATTCGATGTTGGAAAAGCTGCAATCGCTGTTGCGTACACTTGGTTTCAGCGGCTTGATCGTGTTGATCGATCGCGTCGATGAACCGGAGCTGGTCAATGGGCAGCCTGAGCGGATGAAGTTTCTGGTGTGGCCGCTGCTGGACAATAAGCTTTTGAAGCATAGTGGCCTGGGGCTGAAGATGTTGCTGCCTTCGGACTTGCAGTATTACCTTGATCGCGAAACGCGTGAGTTTGACGAGCGAGCGCGATTGGATAAGCAGAACGTAATCCGCAATTTTGATTGGACGGGTGAATCGCTGTACGAGCTCCTAACCGCTCGCATGGCGGCATGTGCGATGCCGGGTGCCGCGCCGACCATCCGTCAAATGATCGACCCCGCGATCTCCGACCAGCGGCTGATTTCGTCGTTTCAATCGTTGCGGACTCCGCGCTCGCTGTTCCGTTTCCTGTTCCGTTTGTTGGTCGAGCACTGCAAGCGTTCTCGTGGGGCTGACCAGCAGTTTGCGATTGCGAGCGATTTGTATGAATCGACGCTGGCGGTCTACCAAAGCGAATCCGAGCGAGCGAACATCAGTTGACAGATGGTGCCCCAAGCTAACTCGTCAGGCTGGAGGCAAAGGTCAAAGGATTCGCCGACGCAAGTAGCGTCAGACATAGGCCGGAATAAGGAAAGCCAAACGCAGTACTGGAACATCGGTCGCCGGAAACTAGTCGACGTTGTAAACTCGATAGGATTCTACTTGATTGGCTTTGCACGGTTCCGGCAAGAACAGATCGACCTTGTTATTGGCCTACGTGACGACTTGCGGACGGCACACGGAGTGTGCCTACTAATAGCGCGTACGCCTACGGCAAAGGGTAGGATCAAGAACAAAATTGGCGGAATCGGAGCAGCTAAGTGCCTGAAATGGGAGATTTTAGGGAGCAGAATTCGATTTCGAGGGGAATTCCAAGTACAATTAGGCGTCCGTGGACCGTGGTAGGTCAGCTTTTGCCACGGTATTCACCGGTCCGCTTTTCAAAGATTTCGTCAGCCGAGGCTTCTGATGGTCCGTATTGCCACAAGTTTCCTAATCCTCCAACTTGGTTGTTCCGTCGCGTTTGCTCAGCAAGCCGGGCCGGCGCTTACTAGTGCTCGTTCGGTTCATCAAGGTTGGCTGGAATCGACCGGTCAATCACTGGGACAAATGCCCACCGAACGCGAAGCTGCGAGATTAGGCCTGACCATTAGTTGGTTGAAATCGGCGGAAAGCTACCAGCCCAACTATGGCGATCCCGGCGCAGCGATTTGGCCTGATCGTGTGGAACAAGAATCCTATATTGTCTTGCGGGCAGGCAACCGAGTCGTTGCGACCATTGACGCTCAGCAACGCAACGTCGATTATGCGCGTTACGGTTTTTATGACGTGAATCGCGGCGACAAGCCCACAATGCTGGGCATCGAAGGAGCTCGCAAGGTCGCTGCTCAGATCACCAAGGAATACAAACTACTCGGCCGCAGCATCACTTCCGAAGAAGTCGTCAAACCGAAAACATATCTCACCGTTGTGTCTGACAAGGGCAGCGTGCAGATGTTTGATGCCGAATCAGGCAAGAAGCTGTGGGGAGCTTCCGTTGGTGACGGGAGCTTACCTGTCGTCGGACCCGCAATCGATAACGAAATGGTGGCCGTGCTCAATGGTGCTGAAGCGATCATCCTGAATAAAGCCGACGGAAAGATCCTCACGCGATCCAAGCTCGCTGCTAGCGTTTCAACAATGCCAATCGCGGTCGGGAATTCAATCTTTGTACCACAAGTCAACGGAATGTTGGAAGCGTATGACCTGGACGCATTGGATGCTAGCAAGGCTTCTTTGCGATTTTCACATGCGATGGAGCATTCGCCGGTCGCGTCTGCCGACGGAAACTTTATTGTGTGGCCAATCAAGAACTACTTGTATGTGGCTCGTTACATGAACGACAGGCTCGAACTGTGGACGCGACTGCAAACGCTGGGTGACATTAGCAATTCTGCCATCGCTTTATCTGACGGATTCATCGTTGCAACCAAAGATGGTACCGTGATTCGAATCAATAACGAACGGCGTAACAATATGATTTGGCGCGAGAACGTGGGCTTCTCGGTGGTAACTCGTCCAATCACCAACGGCGACGTGGTACTGGTTGTATCTTCCAGCGGCAAAGTGATCTGCTTGGACATCGCGACAGGCAAGGCTCGTTGGACTGCAAGCGTAGCGGGTGTGGATGTTCCGATCGCTATCGGCAAGAAAAACGCTTACTTCCAAGACCTCATTGGTGGTTTGGTCGCCGTATCGCTGGAAGACGGACACGTCGAAGGTCGTATCGTCAAAGGACTAGCCGCTGGAATCCGAAACGACTACAGCGATCGCCTGTACTTGCGAGGCCGCGATGGCCGCCTGATGTGCCTGCACGAGCAAGAGTTGACGATGCCATTATTCCACCCCATGGTTGACGTGATGCGTGGCGCTGCGGCTCCTAAAGAAGAAAAGGTGGAGGAAGCAGCGGATACTCAGCCGGCTCCTACTCCTGACACTGACACTGAAATGCCAGATTCCAATCCGTTTGGCGCTGGCGACAATCCCTTCGGCGGCGACAATCCCTTCGGCGCTGGTGGAGATGATAGCAACCCGTTTGGTCCTTAGTTTGTTATACTGTCAACATTAGTCTAAGCACCACCTGTTTTGTGGAGTGGCCTGAATGTTGATAGGTTGGAAATCAAACGTTAGCACATGGCAGCGGCTTCTAAGTTGTCTGATCATCGGCTGCTTCGTTGCGACTCCCACGCTACGATCTGAAACCCACGACCGAATCGTAGCCCAGTGGGTTCTACTAGCTGGCGGCACAGTCCAGTTGGCTGGCCATTCGTCGCCGATTGAATCGGCCAGCGACCTGCCGACAGATGACTTTCAGTTGTCTGAGGTGAATCTGGTTGGCACCAATATCTTGCCGCCAGATCTGCAGCGACTATCGCAACTGAAGCAGCTTCACGCTCTCTATCTTCCTGGCCCCATGTGGAACACGCGAGCGGGTTCCAGCGAGAATTATAGTCGTGAACTCAAGCACCTTGCGGCACTGCATACGTTACGAGAGTTAGCGTTTAGCTACACGTACTTGGAAGGTATTAAGTTTGATGACGCCGGGGTCGAAGAGCTTATCCCGTTAGGGCGAACGCTGCAGAAGCTGAGCTTGGAGAACACCGCCGTCAAAGGTCGCCATCTTGGGGCTTTCCAAAGCCTGAAGGGATTGGATTTGGCGTCTTGCCCCATCGATGATAAAGGGATGCAGGAGATCGGCCTGCTGACTCAATTGCAGGAATTGCTGCTGACCGATGCCCTGATCAGCGATAAAGGCGTCGCTCAAATTGCAGGTCACACCAACCTTGTGCGATTGGACTTAAGCGGCACGGATATCACCGACGTAGGATTCAACCAGTTGTCGAAACTGACTGGTCTGCGGATGCTGAATCTTCAAGGCACCCGCGTCACCGATGCAGCCGTTGCGACGATTGCTGCCTTCGCCGAACTGGAAGAGTTGAATGTCTACGGCACCAAGATTAGCAACGTTGGTATGGACGCGATTGCGAAGCTACCGAATCTGAAATCCATCGACTTGCGGTACACTCGTGTCACCAACGCAGGTACCGATGTGCTGCGACAATCTAGTCCCGATTGTGAAATCAAATTTGTCGATCTAGCCGTACGATCCACGATCCCTGAACAAGCTAACCAGGTGCTGATGGGGGGGGCAGACGCAGAGATCGCGGAGTGGATTTCTGTTCTGGGCGGGCGCGCCGATATGTCAGATGGCCAGTTGCAATCAATATCTTTGTCTGCGACCAGCGTCACCGATTCGCTGCTGGTAAACCTTGCAGGCCTTTCGCATTTGCGATCTCTGGACTTAAGCCATACAGAGATTGGAGATTTAGGATTGACTCACTTGCAGCAGCTTACCAGCTTGCGTGAACTCGACTTGCGAGGCACTTCTACCACCGACGCTGGGTTGGAACATTTGAAGTATCTCAAGCAGTTGCAACGGGTCAATCTCAGCCACACTTACGTGACAGGCCAAGGCATAGACGCACTGAAACTCACAGATCTCAAAGATCTGTCGCTGTCGAATTGCCCCGTCAATAACGCAGGACTCGTGGTACTTGCATCGCTGTCGCAACTCCAGCGACTTCAACTTGCCTATAGCGACATCAGCGATGCAGGCTTGCAGCACTTGTCCGCGATGTCTGCGTTGCGAACGCTGGATCTTGCCGGCAACGACCTTGGTAATACGGGCATGGAAGCATTGGCCGGATTGACGGGTTTAGAGGAATTGCTGTTGAGCTATACGAAGGTTGGTGACAAAGGGCTCGCCAAACTCGAAGCATTGTCGAACTTGCGAGTCTTGACCATCGGGAACACGAGAATCAGTAACGCGGGGATGCAGTCGGTGGGCAAGCTATCGCGGTTGCAAGTGCTGGATTTGGATTACACGGAAATCAGCGATCAGGGGCTGGAGTCGATCACCCAGCTTATTCAGTTGCAGGACGTTTCGTTAGACAGCGCAAACATCAGTGACCAAAGTTTCGCAGTCTTTGCTGGTCTGCCGCAACTGCGACGATTGAACTTGTACCATACGTTCTATACCGCCGTAGGGGTTGAAAAGATCAAAGACGCTGTCCCAATGTGCGAGATTATCTTCGACCCAAGTTCCAGTGATCCCAAGCGGCGGCGAAGCTAAAGGAATGTCCAGTGCCCAAGACTATTTTAAGTCGAATTGGAAACATGCTATGCGTCGACTGCTAATTCTATTGAGTTTTGCTTTCACCAGTGGCATAGCGTTGCCTTCGCCAATGCGCGCTGAGCAAACGGAGGCAGCACGTAACGCGGCGATTGTGGCATGGATAGAAACGCTGGGTGGCAAGTATAGTGCTGCGGATGGGGAACTGCGCAGGGTCAACTTGCGGCACACTTGGGTATCAGACATCGATTTGAAGCGGGTTGGTGCAATCCCGTCGCTCGAATCGATCGATCTGGGTTACACCAAGGTGACTGATGAAGGGCTTGAGTATCTGAAACCGCTGAAGCATGTTCAAGAGTTGAACTTACCTTATGCGGAAAATGTATCCGACTTGGGGATTGCGCATCTGAAAGACTGGTCACTCAAGACCTTGAATGCCCGTGGTACCAAGGTTACCAGTTCTTTGTTCGAACATATTTCCAAGATGCGGGATCTTGAGTCGTTGGACGTATCGTTCAGTCGCGTGAATGACGATCATTTTGAGAGCTTGGCGGAGCTTCCGAAACTGACTCATCTGGTGATTGGCGGAAACAAGATGAGTGGTGCCGCGTTTCCGCTGCTAAAACTGCTGCCACAACTCCAACGCCTGGACCTAAGTGGCCAGCAACGCACCGACTCGGGGCTGTGGAGTGTTAGCGTAACAGATCTGAACATCAACCAGCTTGCAGGATTGTCGAATCTAAAAGAACTGCATCTCGCTGATGCATCGATGTCAGATCGCGGGTTGTCGCAATTGAACCAGTTGGTTGCTTTAGAAGCGCTGAATCTGCGTCGAACGAAAGTCAGCAGTCAGGGCATCGCGAGGCTTAGTATGCTGAGTGACCTGCGGCACCTGATGCTTGGTTATTGCCCAAGCATCGACGATGGCATCTTTGAGGCGTGTCAAAATTGGCCCAAGCTCGAGGTGCTTGAATTGCAAGAGACCTCGATCACTAGCGCTGGGTTGGCAGGCTTTACTCCGCCAGCAAGCTTAAGAAGTTTGCAGATAGGCGAGACGAACTTGGAGGCAGGGGAAGTCACTAAATTTCAAGAGCGTTATCCCGGTGTTGTGGTGGTCTGGTGGCCTAAGGAAGTCGCGGTGACGGTTGTAGGTCGGTAGCAAGCAAAGTCTCCGCCAGGGCCGCAACTTCGATCGCTTGGAACGATTCAACGTTGCCAACGCAATCGGACATCGATCGATTGGCGATGCGCAGTTCCGGCAATTAGAGTAGCGAACTTGTTCCGGCCTACGCAGCAAGCCGTGGCAGGCTTATTTCTTTTGGCTGACGTCTAGCATGCGCTCCAACGCGACAATCGACCATTTGGCAATCTCTGGGTCGACTTCGATTTTGTTGACGATGGTGCCAGCTTCCAAGTTCTCTAAGGACCAGCAGAGATGAGCCAAATCGATGCGGTACATCGTGGCACACATACAAACTACCGGCGATAGAAAATGTATTTCTTGCTCTGGGTGTTCTGCTTTCAGTCGGTTGACCAGATGCAATTCAGTTCCAATAGCCCATTTCGTTCCCGCGGCTGCAGCTCGCACCGTTTCAATAATGCGGCTGGTGGAACCGGAGACGTCGGCAATATCATTGACTTCTTGTGGACACTCCGGATGCACTAGAATCTTGATACCGGGAATCCGCTCGCGAAGCTGCTTCACATGCGCTGAGGTAAACATCTGGTGAACGCTGCAATGGCCCTTCCATAAAATGACTTTGCTTGACTTGATGCGGTCTTCAGTATTCCCCCCCAGGGTTTCCGCAAAGGGATCGAACACTGGCATTTGTTCGTTGGTAATTCCCATCGTCAATGCCGTGTTGCGACCTAGGTGTTGGTCTGGGAAAAAGAAGACGCGACTGGTGCGAGCAAAAGCCCACTCCAAAACGGCTCGTGCATTGCTGCTAGTGCAAACGATCCCACCATGCCGACCGCAGAACGCTTTTAAGGAGGCAGCCGAATTGATATAGGTAACCGGAGTTATGTCGTTGGTGTCAATGGCTTCGCCCAATTGGTCCCATGCATCTTCGACTTGTCGAATCGCTGCCATGTCTGCCATCGAACAGCCGGCTGCCATGTCGGGCAGTACTACATCGACGCGTTGACCGCTACGTTGTTGAATCTTCTCGTCGCGGTTGGACAGGATATCTGCGGTCTCGGCCATAAAGTGTACGCCGCAAAAGACGATGTATTTGCAATCGGTCCGCTCGGCAGCCATCTTGCTGAGCTGATAGGAATCGCCGGTCAAGTCTGCGTGAGCGATCACTTCATCTTGTTGGTAGTGGTGTCCCAGAATAATTAGCTTGCCTCCTAGTCGCTCTTTGACATTGGCGATGCGTTGATTCAGTTCCGCATTTGAAAGCGAACGATAGGGGGCAAACGGGAAACTTTCAATCGTTTGAATAGCCATAGGTTTATCGTGCAAATTGCGAGGGAATCGGAGAGCAAATTCGGGTTGTCCACTGGCTGAAGCGCAGACCGCCACAGCTACTAGGCTTTATTTCTAAAGGGGGCTGACCCTTTGGAGGCTAACGGATCTCCATGGGGAAACTGGCTTGCTGGAGAGAGTCAGCCCCCTTTAGAAGCAGGCCCTAGTATCGCATAAGCCCTAAGTTTTGCGAGTGCATTTTGAGCTGGGGCATGGGGCTTTCCGCAAATGGTTCAGGCCGCTTTTTAACGCACATTCAGAGGGCGCAGTTGTAAGGCTGAAACGGAACGAGATGTGCTTTTCCCTTGGCTGTTCACTTTTGAATCAATCCACTTACTGGAGAACATCATGGACTTACTTGGATTCGCGATTGTCGCATTAATTGTGTCGTTGGTCGCAGGTGCACTAGGCTTTTCCGGAGTCGCGGGCGCCTCGGCAGCTTTGGCAAAACTCGCCTTTGGAATATTCTTGGTCATTGCCATCGTGCTGTTTCTAATGATCGTCTTGGGCATCGGGGCTGTCGCTGCGGTTGTATGAGACGAACTTTTTTGCATCCCGCTCGATCGAGCTCGTCCGGTTGAGGGCTGATCTGGAATGCGGACGAGATACTGATAAACATCACTTTGAGTTTTCACTTGGAAAAATTTGGAATTTGTGGCACGATCTGCAATTAGCAAGGGAATAATAGCATCTAGTTCCTTGATCTATCCAAGTGGAAATGATGCAAACCGAGCGATCGCAACTGATTGTCCGCCTTCTTACTCAGCACCATGAGGCGCTATTTCGCTATATTTTCGCGTTGCTGGGAGATCGCGATCAGACCAACGATGTCTTGCAGGAAACTTCGGTCGCGCTATTTGAAAAATGTGAACAATACGATGCGACTAGGCCATTTCTCGCTTGGGCTTATCGATTCGCATATCTTGAGGTTCTGAAATGGCGGCAGAAGAATCGATCGCAACCGTTGGTTCTCGACGACGACGTGATCGAACTGCTTTCCAATGAACGTCAAAGGCTTGAGCCCTTGCTCGCCCAGCGACTGGAAATACTGCCCGAGTGTTTTAAGCTACTGCCAGATCGCGACCGGCAAACGTTGCGGGCTCGCTACTTTGAAAATGTCCGCGTCGATCAGTTAGCGTTAAATTTGAATGTGAGTCGGCGGACTCTCTTCCGCGAACTGGAGCGTATTCGAAAGCTTTTGATGGATTGTATCAATTCGAAGTTAGTCCACCGGGAGGTTTCACCGCATGGGTAACCTGAACGATCAAGAGCTTGATGCCTTAGTCGCTCGCTGGATCGATGGCGAGATAGACGAGCAGGCCCAAGCTCAATTAAATTTTCTCCTGCGTGATAGCGCTGATAGTCGCGTTCGTTTCCACGAACTCATGGACGTCCAGGCCGCTGTGTATGACTTAGTTGCTCCCTCTGGTTTGCATGACGGACAGCAGTCCACGCCGCAACCCGTTCAATCGGCTGCTTCAATCTCGGGCGGAAGCGTTTCTTCTACGAGGTCAACCGCGATAGCCCTAGCACTGGCTGCCACCATCCTGATCGCGGTGGGAGGCTACTTCTTTCTTGTCGAAGATAAAAAGCACGACGCTGGAAGGATTGGAGTAAATCGGCCGATGACTGTACGTCCATCTCAAGTGCACGTCACAGAGGTTTCATCAGCCGAGTACTTTGATGGTGGACCGACACAGGCTGGAGCTATTGTTGATTGGAACCGTGAGTTTGCGCTAACAAGCGGGATGGTCAAACTGGTGTTCGGTAATGGTGCTGAAGTGATTTTGGAAGGCCCCACCGTCTTTACGATTCATAGCGACGAACGTTTGCAGGTCGCTCAAGGACGTTGCAGTGTCTATGCACCGCCGGGGGCGGAAGGGTTTCAAGTGGATACGCCCGAAACAAAGGTCATCGACTTGGGGACACGGTTTAGTTTGAGTGTAAATGAAATTGGGCAAACAGAAGTACAAGTGATCGATGGCGTTGCCGAGGTGCTTGACAGTGACGGAGTCTCCGCTTTTCAGCGAAAAAAGCTGACTGTCGGTCAAGCCGAACGCTTCGGTCGCGATTTGGATGCTTTTGGTGAGAAGATTGAGTTTCGGCCAAACGCATATCAAAGTGAACTACCGGACCGCGTTATTAGCTATCGTTGCGAGCATACCGACAAACCGTCGGTGGATCTTGTGTCAATCACGATGCAACGAGGAGGCAAGAAGACTGAGTATCCCGTCGCTGCGTTGATTGGGGTCGAAATCATACACTTTATCGCACCCGGTGATGTGATGAATGTAATTAGCCCGCTCCGAGATGGTGTTCAGGTTCGCGAATTGCTGGAAGATAATCGTTGCCTGGCCAGCGGTTTAATTAACCCGGGTGGATCTCCCGTCGCATTGGCTGCGGACCCAGTGTTGCAATCCGCAAACAACTCGGATGTAGAATTGCTAACGCCAGGCATGGGGTTGCGATTTCGCCGCCCCGTGATCAATGCTCCTGGGCAAGACGTGGTTTTGTTTGAAGTGCAGTCCAAGGTCGAACCGCACTTGGGCGATGGATTTCATGTCAGCCCGCTTCAATTTCGGCCTGGCTTAAAGAGTCATACCATCAAGCGATATGACATTACGCTTAAGTCCCCACATGCCTTGCCGACTATTCCATTCCAACTACCGGTCTTTGAGAACAATAACAATATCGCAAACCAGTTCTTGGGAAATGCGATCAGCTTTCGTAAGCCTGCTCTGCCATTTTTCGCAATCGCGGTTGGCATTGATCTGAGCGACTTGGGGTTTGCAATAGGCGAAGCAGTTGATGGGATCTTTCTTCAAGATGACGAAGATGACATGCGTCGCTTCGACCCGGTTTTTATCGCGGGACTGCCTGAGTTAATCGAGTAGGGAGACAATGAGAATTAGTTTTGCATTTTTATTGTGCTTGAGTTTCTATGTCGCTGCGCAGTTAGGGGTTACCCAAGCTGAACCGCCTGATTCGGAACACGCAGCTTTCTTCGAGCGAGAAGTTCGTCCGCTGCTGGTCGAACGCTGTATGGAATGCCATGGCCAAGAAGTACAAAAGGGTGGCCTGCGGCTTGATAGCCGCGAGGGACTAATCGCTGGCGGTGAGTCGGGTGAAGCGATTTTGCTGGAGCATCCGGAGCAAAGCTTGCTGATCGAAGCGATCAATTATGAATCCTTTGAAATGCCACCTAGTGGCAAGTTATCGGAACGTGAAATCCATGTTCTAACCACATGGATCAAATTGGGGGCTCCTTGGCCCGGCTCTAATGTTGACGCACCGATTCGAAAGAAGGAGCTTTTCGACGAACAAGATCGTCAATGGTGGGCGGTACAACCGGTTCAGCGACCGGCAGTACCAGAACCTTCATCGGAGCTAGCTGGATGGTCAATCAATCCAATCGATGCCTTCATTGTTGATCGTATGGCGCAACAAGAATTGAAGCCTGCTCCCATGGCCGACAAGCAGACTTTGGTCCGTCGCGTCTATTTGGATGTCACTGGTTTGCCACCTAGTCCAGAGCAGATACAGGCTTTTCTGGATGATAGATCACCTGATGCCTATGAGCGGTTGATCGATCAACTACTTGCTTCGAAAGAGCATGCGGAACATGCCGCACGAGCTTGGCTGGACCTTGTGCGATACGCAGATAGCGATGGTTATCGAGCCGATGGTTATCGGCCCGATGCATGGCGTTATCGCGATTATGTGATCCGATCTTTTCGCGACGACAAACCTTACGATCGATTTCTACAAGAGCAGATTGCGGGCGACGAACTGTTTCCGCAGGATACGGATTCGCAAGTTGCATTAGGATACCTGCGGCACTGGGTCTATGAGTGGAATATTCGTGACGCGAGGACTCAATGGCAGACCATTTTGGATGACCTGACGGATACTACTGCCGATGTATTTTTGGGGCTTGGGCTTCAATGTGCTAAGTGTCACAATCATAAGTTCGACCCGCTGCTGCAGAAAGATTACTATCGACTACAAGCTTGCTTTGCTCCGCTTTATCCGATCGAAGTTACCGTTGCCGACGAGGATGCCCAGCAGCAGTACAGCCAGCAACATGACGCGTGGCTGCAAGCGACGGCAACGATTCGCGCGGAGATCGATGCGATTGAACAGCCCTACCGTGACAAATACAGAAACATTGCGATCGATCGCTTCCCCGATGATTTGATCAAAGTTGCTCGCATGCCGGCGGCGGTACGTGGACCACTTGAGGCACAGCTTAACTATCTCATTGAACGTCAAGTGCAAGCGGAGTACGATCGGCTGGATCAATATCTAACGACACAGGATAAAGACACGGTCATCGCACTGCGCCGCAAGCTCAAGGACTATGATCATTTGAAGCCGCAACCGTTGCCGCAGGCGATGGCCGTGCGAGATGTGGGGCTGAGGGCACCCCCGACCGTTATGCCTAAGCGGAAGGAGGTGATTGTTGAACCGGGAATTCCATCGATCCTATCTCAGAGCGATCTTTCGACTTCATCGTATGAGCTAGAGGCATCGACGGGGCGACGCGCAGCATTGGCTCATTGGCTCTCCGAACCTTCGAATCCGCTTTCCACGCGTGTAATTGTGAATCGTATCTGGCAGTGGCATTTCGGACGAGGAATAGCAGCCAATGCGAGCGACTTTGGGCGTTTAGGCGGACCACCCACACATCCAGAGTTGCTCGACTGGATGACGACCTATTTCATTGGAAACGACTGGAGCATCCGCAAGCTTCGTCGATTAATTTTATTGTCGGCAACCTATCGACAATCGACGACTCATCCGCAATTTGCAACTTACCAGCAAATTGATCCGGCTAACACGTATTATTGGCGACGCGACACGCTGCGACTTTCGGCAGAGCAGATTCGCGATTCCATTTTGGCTGTAACCGGACAGCTTCGCAATTACGACGGCGGCCCGGGCAAGTTAAGCGATGACAAATGTCGATCGATCTACACGCGGATTATGCGTAACTCGCCGGATCCGTTGCTTGATAGCTTTGATTTGCCGCAGTTCTTTTCTAGTAATTCAACGCGAAACACGACAACGACGGCCGTGCAGTCCTTGATGATGTTCAATAGTGAAGCGATGGTCGCTCACGCGCGTGCACTGGCACTAGAGGTGCAAGGTTATTCTCAAGATCCAGCCCAACAGATTCAACTCATTTGGCAGCGTATGTTCGGTCGCTATGCGTCTGAAGGTGAGCTCATAGAATCGCTAGAGTTCCTGGCCGCGCAACAAACACTGATTGAGAGTAATCATTCCAGGCCGCAAGCCGGTACGATTGATACGGCGAAACTACCTTACCGGGATGGGCAAGCGATCAAAGTTTCCTTAGACGATGATCGATCGCAGTTTTCAGTCCCGCATCACAAATCGTTGAATGTGAGTGACTTTACGATTGAATCGTTTTTCCTGCTGAGATCCATTTCACAAGATGGTGCTGTGCGAACGGTCGCTGGAAAATGGGATGGAAATAGTAAGACCGCAGGTTGGCGATTTGGTGTCACGGGTGCAGGCTCGCGTCGCAAGCCGCAGACTTTGGTTTTACAACTCTTCGGGCAACGGTCCGATAGCGGATTCGGCGAACAGGCAATCTTTTCGGACCAACATATTGAAATCAATACGCCTTACTATGCAGCGGTCAGTTTTACTCCAGCCACGAAAGATCAAGCAGGTACCGCCGTCTTCTATTTGAAGAATCTGGCTAACGATGACGAACCGCTCATGGTCGCTCAGATCAATCATGATATGACGGGTGGGCTTGATAATGAGGTCGCGTTCTGCATTGGCGGCCGCCTTGGACGAGATCGGCAATCGTTTGATGGGATCATCGATGACGTGCGGCTTGTAGGCAAATCGCTATCACCTAGCGAGATTCTTTACACGGTCGAACGAAACGTTAGTGAGGCTATTGGATATTGGCAATTTGAAGTTGTCCCGGGCATGATGAAGAACACCCTTGGCGACCAACTTGAATTGCAACCCAGCGGAATGAACATCACCCATTTGACGGACGAACAGGCTGCTTTGACAGATTTTGTGCATGCCTTGTTGAATTCAAATGAGTTTCTCTACAATTACTAACCACAAGCTTAAGCAAATGATCCATACTTCGATACCAGCCAATCGCCGAGAGTTTCTCACCCGCAGCGGCGCGGGATTTGGTGCGTTAGCGCTAGCGGCTATCCAAAGCAAAGTGCGAGCTGTCGCAGCAGATACGGATGCTGGTTCTAAGCCAGCTTTAGGTCGATCGACAAACTCCAACCCACTCGCCGCTCGGGAAGCTCATCACCGCCAAACGGCTAAGAGGGTGATCTTTTTGTTTATGGAAGGAGGGCCAAGCCACTTGGACCTGTTCGATCCGAAGCCGCTGTTGAATAAGCTGGCCGGTCAACCGATTCCCGATAGTTTTGGATCGGTGATTACCGCGATGGGAGAAGCGAAATCGCCGTTATTGGAATGCAAACGAACTTGGAAGCAGCACGGTGAAAGCGGACTATGGATCTCTGATTGGCTACCGCATCTCGCAGAGTGTGCAGACGATCTCGCAGTCATTCGATCTTGCGTCGCAGACGGAATCAATCATTCGGCGGGTGTTTGCCAAATGAACTCCTGCTCTATTCTCAGCGGTCGTCCCTCGTTGGGAAGCTGGGTTTCTTATGGACTTGGAACGGAGAACGAGAACCTGCCAGCATTTGTGGTTATGCAAGACAACAATTCTCAAGTTGTTAATGGACCAAGAAATTGGAGTGCTGGATTTATGCCTGCGGTTTATCAAGGGACGCGATTGAGCGAAGGAACCCAGCCGATTGCTTTTCTGAATTCACCTGAGAGTATCTCCGACAGCCGCCAACGTTCTAAACTGTCGTTTCTTAACCAACTTAATTCACGCTTTGCCCACGCTCATCCAGAGCAAAGCGAACTGGAAGCGAGGATCGCCAGCTATGAACTGGCGTTTCGAATGCAGGCCGATGCCCCTGAAGCGATCGATATCAGCGACGAGACAGCTCAAACTCTGGAGATGTACGGTATTAACGAAAAGGAGACCAACTCTTACGGCCGACTGTGCTTATTGGGCAGGCGATTGGCTGAACGCGGTGTTCGCTTTATACAGCTTTACAGTGGCGCTGGCAGCAAATGGGATTCACACGATAATATCGAGCGGAACCATGGCAATTTATGTCGCGGTATGGATAAACCTGTCGCAGGACTGCTGAAAGATTTAAAGCTTCGAGGTATGCTAGATGAAACGTTAGTTGTTTGGGGAGGCGAATTCGGGCGAACGCCGATGAGCGAAAAGGGAAATGGTCGTGATCACAACCCGACCGGCTTTACCATGTGGATGGCTGGCGGCGGAGTAAAAGGTGGGCAAGTGATCGGCGAAACAGATGATCTGGGGTTGCATGCTACAATTGATCGAGCGCACGTGCATGACTTGCATTCAAGCATCCTACATTTAATGGGCATCGACAACATGGAATTAACGTTCACGCATAAAGGACGCCCCGAACGGCCGACGATTAACGAAGGAAAGTTTATCTCACGGCTTGTAACTGGCTGAACGGTTGCGAGCGTCCGTGAAATCACGTTGGCTGCTGGCGTATGAGGACTTCGCATTGTTCAGATTTCAGAACGTTTGGCTGGGTATTGCTCTGACTTTCTTGAGCGGGATGTGCGGTGCTAATTCGCTGCTCGCTTTTGACGGCTCGTTGGAAAAGCAGTTGAAATCCAGCTCCTATGAGCAGCTTGCTGCCCAAGCAAACTTGATTGGCGATGCTAGTCGTGGGGCAATTGTGTTTCATCAAGCGTCGATGGCTTGTACGCAGTGCCATGCAGTCGATCGGTTGCCGAAAGCTGGCAGTCTTGGGCCTTCCCTCACAGCCTACGAGCAGAAGCCGTCGGACCGTGAGCTTGTCGAGTCGGTTCTTGATCCCTCCCGAACGATTCGCCGTGGTTTTGAAACGTTCCAAGTTTTGACCAGCGCTGGGGCCGTCGTGTCGGGCTTGATGCATGAACGTACTGATTCCCAGTTGACGCTTCGTGCGGCTGATGGAGTACTGGTTACAATCCAGCAAGACGACGTTGAACAACTCGTGCAGCAGCCGCTCTCATTAATGCCGGCTGGCCAAGTGATTCAGCTAACGAGCCAGCAGCAGTTCTTGGATTTGATCCGGTACCTCATTGAGATTCGCGACGGCGGTTCTGCCAGGGCTGCAGAGCTGAAACCCTCGGAGGCTCTGCTGGCCGTGAAAGTCGCCGACTATGAAGCCCACATCGATCATGCGTCGTTGATCCGCGCCGCAAACGAGGACGCTTTCGAACGTGGGCAAGCGATTTACATGCGAGTTTGCGCCAATTGCCATGGCACCAAGGATCAAGCGGGTTCATTGCCCACGTCGCTGCGTTTCGCTGAAGGTAAGTTCAAAAATGGCAGTGACCCTTGGTCGATGTATAAAACACTGACGCATGGTTTCGGTTTCATGCCCGCTCAAACTTGGATGGTCCCTTCGCAGAAGTATGATGTGATCCACTATATTCGCCAAGCGTACGTGCTGCCTTACAATACGGAACAATGGACAACGATTGACGAAACATATCTATCTTCGCTACCTGTCGGCGATTCGCTGGGACCAGAACCTGCATCCATCGAGACTTGGAGTGCGATGGATTATGGCAACCATTTGACGCATTGCTATGAGACTCCAGGCCCACGACTCAACATCGCTTACAAAGGCGTTGCGATTCGTTTAGACCATGGTCCGGGCGGTGTGGCGCGTGGCCATCAATGGATGATCTTTGATACCGACACATTGCGAATGTCGGCCGGTTGGCACGACCAAGGCAACAGCAACGCTCCTCAATTTATTGACTGGCGCGGTATCCAGTTCAATGGACAGCATAATGTCCATCCACGTATCTCAGGACAAATCGATTTTCAAAATGCGATTGGCCCAGGTTGGGCTAACCCTGTCGATGGTCGATGGGATGACAACCAACGTGTTCCCGGTCGCGATGGACGTAATTACGGGCCGCTGCCACGCAGTTGGGCGAAGTTTCAAGGGCTGTATAATTACGATAGTAAAGTCGTCTTAAAGTACGCGGTTGGGAATCGCGACATTCTAGAGATGCCCAGCAGTTTGAGCCGACCGGTCGAGGGATTGTCGCACCCTTATTTGCGTTATCTTGCAGTGAAACCTGGTACCGATCCATTGAAGTTGCGAGTTGCAGATACGGAGGATGCCGCTATCGCTGCGCGGGTCAACAACGGCTTGCATTCGGCGGTACGGGTGAGTGAGTTGATGGCTGGCGTTTTCGCGGCGCCATCGATTGCTGAATGGTCGGTAGAAGCGGGTAGTTTGGTGCTCACAATTCCTGCATCGGACCGCCCGCTGGAGATTGTGCTTTGGGTAGGCAAAACGCAAGCAGCGTCGCTGGACGAGCTCGCGATGCTGCCGATCGTACAAAGGATCGAAAGTCGATTGGCTGAGGTTGCCGTCAGTTTGGAAGCGTTAACACACGGCGGCCCCACGCATTGGCCTACTCAGCCACAAACACAAATCATGACGGATTTTGATAGTGAAGCGTTCACTGTCGAGACGTTGGAATCACCGACGAACAACCCTTGGCTAGCGCAAACCAGATTCGCCGGGCTTGATTTTTACCCTGATGGCCGTTTGGCGGTTTGCACTTGGGATGGAGATGTGTGGCTGGTGACAGTGGACTCGGAGCCACGTAAACTGAACTGGCAACGGATCGCGTCGGGACTGTACCAACCATTGGGGCTGAAGATTGTCGACGATTTGATTCACATCACGTGCCGTGATCAACTGGCGGTGTTGCATGACCTTAATGGCGATCGCGAAATCGACTTTATCGAATGCTTGAACAACGATCATCAAGTGACGGAGCACTTCCACGAATTCGCGATGGGTTTACAAGTCGATGGGGAGGGGAACTTTTACTATGCCAAATCCGCTCGGCATGCCCTGCCTGCGGTCGTGCCACATCACGGAACATTGTTAAAAGTCAGCCGCGATGGATCGAGAACTGAGATTGTGGCCAATGGGTTTCGCGCAGCCAATGGCGTATGTTTAAATCCTGATGGGACTTTTGTTGTAACCGACCAAGAAGGGCATTGGAATCCAAAGAATCGAATCAATTGGGTAAAGCCCTCGTCATCTAGCCAACCTCGTTTCTACGGCAACATGTTTGGTTACCACAACGTTTTGGATGCCTCCGATTCCGCAATGGAACCGCCGCTGTGCTGGATAACCAATAAGTTTGATCGCTCTCCTGGCGAGTTGTTGTGGATCAATAGCCCGAAATGGGGAGCGATGGACGGAGCGTTATTGAACTTGTCGTATGGTACCGGCAAGATCTTCCAGGTTTTGCATGAAGAAATCGACGGCGTCAAGCAAGGCGGTATGATTCAGTTGCCTATCCCCAGTTTTCCAACCGGAGTTATGCGAGGTCGATTGCAGCCGTCCAGCGATGACTTGTATGTTTGCGGTATGTTTGCATGGGCTGGTGACGCGACGCACCCGGGTGGGCTTCATCGAATCATTCCTAAAACGACAGATCCGGGACTGCCCATGTTGCTGCATGCCAATCAAGCTGGCGTACAACTGCGTTTTGCACAGCCAATCGATCCTGGTTCCTTGAAGGCAGTCGACGTATCCATACAAACCTGGTCACTCAAGAGAACAGCGAACTATGGTTCGGAACATTTCGATGTGCAGCAGCTTGAGGTGGATGATTTGCGATTGCTGGATGATGGCGTAACGGTTCAAGTTTATGTGGAAGGCTTGCAGCCGACATGGTGCATGGAGATCCAGTATGCCTTCACTGCCACGTCGGGGCGCAGAATCGAAGGCACCATTCACAATACGATCCATCGGTTAGCGAAATAACAAACTAGGCTTGATTTTGCAACACATCAGCAGGTCTTTATTCGGTTGGCAATGGTCCCTTCGCCGGCAATTTATGTTGCCGATGGGCGTGACGATCTTAGTTGTGTCGGCGTTAATCACCATTGCTTCTTGGCAAGCGGCTCACTGGGCTGCGACGCGGAGCACGTTGTTGAAGCTTGAAAACATCGATCAGCTTTGCCGCGAAGCTCAGTACCCATTGACGGAGAATGTGGTCAAGCAAATCTCTAAAATCTCTGGCGTAGAACTCGTCTTGCTAGACCAAGCCAACGTCGTCGCGGCCACATCGTTGTTGGAGATTAACCGATCGAATTTTTATCGCCAGCTCTCGCGGTCGGAAGATCTGCAGCAACTCAAGGTGGGCCAACGAGTATTTGACTATATCGTCACGGAGGGGACTCAGAACGTGTCTAACCAAGACTATCGAGCGATGGTCTTGTTGGTCGATCACACCCTGCGAGCCCAAGCGACACAGCGAGCGTTGTGGCCACCAGCGATCACTGGACTTGTTTCGTTAGCGGCGATGGCCTGCGTGGCAGCCTGGTTGTCGGCTCGGCTTGCTCGTCGAATCGAACGCTTGGAAAGCCAAGTCGATCGAATCGCCGGGGGGGGCTATGATGTCGTCCAAGTTTCAGGGCCTCAAGATGCGATCGCTCGATTGTCACAGTCAGTCAACAAGATGAGTCAGCAGCTAGCGTCTGCTCATGAGAAGATTGCTCGGGCTGAACACGCTCGAGTGATCAACCTAGTGGCAAGTGGGATGGCACATCAGCTTCGCAATTCACTGACGGGTGCGATTTTGCTGATTCAAACCTGCCAACGCACGGAGCGCTTGGAACAATCCGAAGAGTTGGAGATGGCGCTGACGCAATTGAAGCTCGCTCAAGAATCGTTACGGCGGCTGCTGGCTTCGACGCCGGATAATACGTTAGCGGATTACGAACGCATGTCCGTTGCAGCGATTCACCGAACAATCCAATCGTATGTACAGCCATATGCGCAACATCACCGCGTCGATTTTCAGCTAGATTCGGCGGACACTTACGACACCGTGGAGTTAACGCAAGGGTCAGCCCTGGTGAGCGCCTTATTGAACTTGATTATGAATGCGGTGGAAGCCACTGGTTCTGGGGGCAATGTTGTGTGTAGCCTGGAGATGCCAGCCGGTTTAAGCGACAAACAATCGCAATTGATATGGCGAGTCAGCGACGACGGGCCAGGACCGGCATCGCATATTGCTGGTACCATGATGGAACCCTTTGTGACTTCAAAAAACGAAGGAGCTGGATTAGGATTACCGATGGCTCAACGCGTAGCGCAGCAGTTGGGCGGCGTCTTGCAGTGGAAGCGGGATGGAGAAACGACTGTGTTCGAGCTTTCGGTGCCAATTGAGGTGGCGACTAAAGGATAATCAATGAGTCTTGTTTGGATTGTCGATGATGAACCAGCGATCTGTTTCGCGTTGCGGAAGAGCTTGGCCGCGCAGGGACAAGAGGTTCGTGTATTCTCCGATGCAGAATCACTTCTACAAGCGATCTCTCACAACTCGCAAAAGCCAGATGCGATCCTATTGGACATTCGCTTGCCTGGTATCAGCGGCTTGGAGGCGCTCCAACGGATACACACCAAGTACGCAGAGTTACCGGTAATTGTCATGACGGCGTTTGGTGATCTGCAGACGGCGGTCAGTGCGATTCAAGGCAAGGCATTCGAATATTTGACAAAGCCATTTGATCTCGACGCAGCGTTGCAAACGGTCAATCGCGCTTTGGCTCAGCGCAGCATTCAGACGGCAGCGTACGACGATCAGCTCGCAAACCAGTTGCAGAACGACCTGCTGTTGGGCAGTTCTTTGGCCATGCAGTTGGTTTATAAGCAGATTGCGATTGCCGCCAGCCACGATGCGACGGTGCTTATTGAAGGCGAACAAGGGACTGGAAAGAGTGTGGTGGCGGCGATGATACATCGATTTAGCCATCGAGCGACGATGCCATTGCTTTCGACATATCCAGTACTTGAACGCTCGTATGATTTGGAAGCGGAATTGTTTGGATCGCGGGCCAACGAGATTACGCCAGGAACGTTGCTGAGATCAGGGCTAATGGAATTAGTTGGCGCGGGCACGTTGGTCATTGAAGAGATCGGGACAGTTCCGTTAAATATTCAGATCAAACTCGTACATGCTATCGAGACCTCCAGTTACGTCGCTTTACTCGATTCGCAGACGCGCCAGTTGCAGGCAAGATTGCTTTTTACTTCGACTCAACCGCTTGAGCACTTAATCGTTGAAGGAGATTTGACGGACCAACTGCGAACGCATCTGGAAGTCTACCGCGTTTCTCTGCCTCCTTTACGCCAGCGACGTGAAGATATCGCTGCAATGGCGCAAGCGTTTCTCAAGAGCAGCGCTCCCAGCCATGACTTGCGATTGTCCCAGGGGGCTTTGAGAGAGTTGGAGCGGCGGCCATGGGTCGGCAATGTGCGTGAGTTGCGTCAAACCATCCAACGAGCGGTAATGAAAGCGACCGGGGCGATTATTCAAGTCGAAGATCTGCCAGCTAGCGATCCTCAGGATAATCAAGTTCCCGGTCACGCTAGTAGCGCGGCCAGCAGTCAACTTTCCGAATCAGTTCGAAGCTGGTTTTCAGAGCGAGCAAAAACGCCGGCGGCATCAACTAGCGGCGATTCAAGCGACGCGTTCGAAGGCACGGGTTTGTTGCATGAAGAGTTGCTGGCGGTGGTCGAACCGCCGCTGATTCAGGAAGCTCTCGAGCATCTGTCAGGCAATCGTGCGGCCGTTGCAGCACTGCTAGGCTTGCATCGTTCGACACTTCGACAAAAAATGAAGCGATACGGTATTGAGTAAGCCTTCGCGGACTAAGAACGTGTTTTAAATACGGGGCTAACCCTTCTTCCATAGGCTCAAACCCTTTTTTAAACACGTTGTTACAGGTGAGTAAAACTGAGCTACAATGAAAGCCCCACCCCGAAAACACCTTAGGATCCCGCCATGCGAATACGAACTCTCCGCTTCACCTGTCTTCTGAGCGCCGTGTTAGCGGCTGCTTGTACTGCTCCGGTTGTTGCTCAGCACCCAATTGCATTTGATGTTCGAGTTCTGACAATCGATTCCAATGAAGGCTGTGATATTGCCGACGTTGACGGTGATGGACTGCTGGATGTTATTGCAGGACGAAATTGGTATCGCAATGGTGATTGGATTCCGAGGCCTGTGCGTTTGATAGAAGATCGTGACGGCTATGTTCGCAGCAATGGTGAGTGGGCGTATGACGTCAATCACGATGGGCATGTAGATATAATCTCGATGGACTTTGTGCAGCGAACCGTTTACTGGTACGAGAATCCGGGGCCTGAAGGGCTGCAACGAGGCCTAGTCTGGACGCAGCATGCATTGGTGGATACGGGATACGAAACCAATGAGACCAGCTACTTGATCGATATCAATCAGGATGGCACGCCAGAGTGGATTTCCGATCAATGGAACAAGTCGAATCCTTTAATGGTCTGGTCCTTTGGCAATAGACCTGCCTCGGGGGCCGAGACCGTTGCTGCAGACACCAAGGCCGCGGCAAAGCCCACGTTGAGTGGACATCGGATTGGAGATTCGACAGGGCATGGTATCGGCTTTGGCGACCTGAACAACGATGGTCGCATGGACATCATGGTTGGTACAGGTTGGTACGAAGGCCCCGAAGGCGATCCCCTGACGCAGCGTTGGAGGTTTCATGCAAGTTGGGATGTGCAAGGAGCTTGTCCAATGATCATTCATGATTTCAATGGCGATAAGATTAGTGACGTGATCGTTAGCAAAGCGCATGGCTTTGGGATTCATTTCTGGAAAGGCTTAGGGAATGATGCGAGTGGCGAGCCTCAGTTTGAAGAGCAGTTGATTGATGAGAGTTACTCGCAGGCGCACTGTTTGCATCTCGTGGACCTGGATGGTGATGGAAAGCCTGAGTTGGTAACTGGCAAGCGAGTTCGAGCGCACAATGGTCGAGATCCCGGTGGGACTCGGCCGCCGATCATGAAGTATTATGTTTGGAACCAGAAGTCAGGCAGTTTTGATGATTATGTTATCGATCAAGGGTCTGTCGGAATTGGGCTGCAGATTCGAACTGCTGATCTGGATGGCGACGGCGATATGGACATCGTGGTGGCTGGGAAAGAGGGGACACAGATTCTGTTTAGCAGGTTAAAGAAATAGGTAATAGCGCCATAGCGTTAGGCGGCTTAAGTTTGTCGTCCCGCCCAGTTCGTAGTCTAAGTTTGAGGCGGCAGTGCGTGTTAAGTTGTACTGCTTAGCGAATCTCTGCTCATTCTCCGCATTACTCACGTCGCATGGATAACGTCCAAGTACACATCTGTGCGGTTCCGATGGTGAGGGTAAGAAGTTTTGTTCCTGCTGACTCAGCGTGTTGCTACTTCTTGATCGTTGCCTTTTCCCTCAGGATGCGGTTTCTACTTCAAACTTAAAACTGCATGGATGCTGGAATGCGTAAAGCGTCGGATCAACTTAATCGGCGACAAATCCTGGGTAGTATCGCTGGCGCAACGTCCGCAGCGGTTGCTGCCAAATCTTCGTCTGCGCAGCCAAACGACAGCATTCCGAGTTTCGCTTTGGTTCGTCCGAAAGATTCGATCCATAAACAGCGAGCGCGTGCGGATTATCACCAAAGCATGCGAGAGTTCGGTGGTTCGCTATCATCTACGATTCCGCCAGACCTAGCGGCTGGGAATCAAGGCCAGTTCCACTTCGACGTAATGATTGTAGGTTCAGGCTACGGGGCGTCCATTATGGCAGCTAGGTTGGCTCAACGCATGCGGCCTGGCGTTCGGTTAGGCATGATGGAGCGCGGGACCGAATGGCGTCCGGGCGACTTTCCCGATACGTTGGGAGATGCGGCCAAGCAGGCAAGGTTAAAGCCGTTGGGGCTTAACCGGCGAACTTTGCAAAACCCGACTGGTCTGTACAACATTGTTCAGACCGACGAACTGATGATCATCGCAGGCAGCGGATTGGGCGGCTGTTCGTTGGTTAACGCCAATGTTGCCTTGAAGCCCGACCGCGAGGTGTTCATGCAGCATCAATGGCCGTTAGCACTTCAAGATCGCGATGCGCTGGAACCCTATTACGAGCGTTCGGCCTGGGAACTGGGTGTTCAATACGACATCATCGATCTTTCCAAGAAGATGCGAGCGCAGCGACTGGCTGCCGAACGCTTGTCGGATCTGGGTTGCCATTTCGAGGCGGCGGGACTCACGATCACTCGGCACAGTCTGGGGCAACATTTACCGATCCTTAATCGCCAAAACGTGCTGCAGCGAAGTTGTATCGACTGCGGCGACTGCATGATCGGTTGTAACGTGGGTGCGAAGAACACATTGGCGATGAACTATCTGCCTGTTGCAAGGCGGCATGGTGCCCAGCTATTTACGCATTGTGAAGTTCGTCAAATTCATCGTCGCCACAATCATTATGTTATCGAGTACTTGCATCATGATCGCGGTCCGGCTGGTGATGTTTATACTACCCGTCGCTTTGTAACTACGCGCATGATTGTTCTGGGAGCTGGCAGCTTGGGTTCCACCGAGATATTGCTGCGTTCGCAGGATAGTGGGCTGTGCTGCTCTCCGTCCTTGGGACACCACTGGACCGCGAATGGAGACGCATTAGGCTTCGTCGACAATTCCACTTTATCGCCGTCGGCCGCAGGAACCGCTGCTTATACAACCAAGCAATGCGGACCAGGACCAACGATCCAAAGCAACCTGACGTATCCTTATCGTCCCCGTTTGCACGACCGAGTTCTGATCCAGGAAGGAGCAATCGCAAGCGTCTATACCAAGATTGTGCAGGGACTGTTTTTAGATTTGAAGCAAGAGTCAACCTTGCCGTTGCTAGGTATGGGGCATGATGGCCAGTTAGGGCGTGTCGTGTTGCATGAAGATGGAAACGCCAATGTCCTGTGGCCTGGATTGCTGAAAAGTGCATACCGGGAAAAGATCCGGCAGGAGTTTGCGTTGGTCGCGAAAGCTCATGGCGGCAAGTATCGACATTTGCATCCGCCGCACGATCGCATGATCACTGTGCATCCATTGGGCGGTTGCTCGATGAGCGATGACCCTCGGCATGGAGTGGTGGATCACCGCGGGCGTGTTTATGATCTGAGCAGCGGCGGTGATTTGGATTCCAGAGGCGATTACATGACGTATCCTGGATTGTATGTGTGTGATGGGTCCATGTATCCCACTGCGATTGCAGTGAATCCATTCTTTACAATCGCTGCGATGGCTGAACGCAATGCGCAACTTCTGGTGATGCAACCGGAGTTCGCGGAGCTGTTTGAGCTGTGACGCGAGCTGAGTCCGCCTGAAGGCGGTACTACGAACTGAGTCCGCCTGAAGACGGGAGTGAGAGCTACGAAGTTTTGTTTCAGCGAACGGTGTTGCTGTTCAACGCGATGGCTTATTGCGGCTTGTGGTGGTCGGCTGAGGTTCGCTCGATGCGCGTCAAAAAAAAAGCGGGCGTTGATAGACTCAACGCCCGCTCTTAGGATTCACTAATCTAGAAGACGGTACACACCAAGTCGGCTTAGCGATCGTCTTTCAGTTTGTTAGCAATCGATTTCGCTTTTTCTAAATGCTGCTTGGCTTCGTCTTTCGCTTCGCGGACCAAGGTTTGGAACTCTTGATCGCCATGGTTTTCGAAAGCCTTCAGTTCGGCCAGCATTCCCATGTGGGCAACGATCTGTTGTCCTGTGAACGCCATATCAAACTCAGAACCTTTGTGATTCTGCAGCATTTCTTTCGTCATTTGTTGCTGGTTCTCGCAAACTTCCTCCATGATGGAGACTAGTTTCGAGTCGACGCCACGGCCATCGCTCCAGCTCTTGCTAGATGAGTCGCCAGCGGTGTTTTGGTTTACTTGCAAGCTATTTTGCTGCGGTTGGTTGCCGCCAGCTTGTGCTTGGTTGCCCAATTGGTTCGCTGGATTGTTGGAGTTCAAATTTCGGTTGTCCGAGCCCGTCTGTGGAGAGCGGTCTTGGTTATCCTTATTGGAAGACCCCTTTGCGCTTTCCAGCTTGCTAACGAGCTTGGAATGTGAATCGACCATCTTCTGCGCGAAGTCTTTCACTTCTTGGCTTTGCGCATGTTGTTGCGCTAGCTTGGCAATTTCAATCTCGCCTTTATTTTTTTGGATTAAGGCTTTGGTCAAGATCTTTTGAACATCTTGTGACTGCTGCCCATCGCGTTGTTGCGTGTTACTGCCAACATTGCTGCTGGAAGGTTGACCTGCATTTGGAAGTGTGGTGGAAGGCACTGTAGTACCCGGTGTTGTTTGCAAGCCTTGTGTCGAAGGCTGTGTTTGCAGGTTGCGGGTATCCTGTCCTTGGTTGCCTGGTTGGATCAAACGATTGTCTTGAACTGTCTGACCTGGCTTGAATTCTTGAGCGGGTGCCAAGCTAGTAAAGCCTGCGATACAGCATGAGCACAATGTGAAAATCAGTTGCTTCTTCATGAGTCTACCTCTTTATGAAACGTAATGTTTGGAAACGACATGGTAGGCTTACTAGTGCAATGGCAATACCGTTCCAACCTAAAGCTTCGATTTAGTCGATAAACGATGGTACACAAGCAGAAGTCGCTTATACACTGTGATCCCACGAGCGATTACGTATGTGCTTCGTGTGGTCTAGCTCAAGACATGTGGGATGGTGATGGTAGGTGATTGAACGATAGCGATCGTCAATGCGACGAAAGCGCTCTCGGGTGGCAGGCATTCGAACAGTTTCTTATCGCTAGATTAAGAATAGGTGAAGCGAGACTCTGTGAGCATCCATCGGTTCACACTCAATGGTACGTTGAGCAACTAGTCGTGAAGTTCAGCGAGCGGGCGACACAGCCGTTGATTCAGCGAAACGCCAGAACACAGGCTCTGCTTTCCCCGCAACTTCTTGTAACCATTGTCTTTGAAGGGGCGAGGTCCCCAGTTCGATCAATGCGCGAATGTCTTTGATCAACGTTTCCTTGCTACCATAGTAGGAATGGCCGAGCATGCTGGTGTCGATCTGCGAGACATCGACCGTAACGATACCTTGAAACGTCCGCATGTCTTGGCTGGAGAGGCCAAGCCGCGCGACTTTGTGAACGGCCATCGAAGCCAATAGTGCTCGATCACCAGAAGATGTATAGAGCGTAACTTGGTTGGCCGCTTGATGGATGGGCACGCGATAACGAGTTTCAAATTGACCAACGTCCACATCTGGTGCCGCGAGAACGACTTGGTCTAGCATGGGCTGAGCGGACGGGTATCGCAAAGTAAGCCTTTCGACGGCCCCCAGCAGAACTCGGTTGCCCATACTATGCACAATGACATGCACTCGCTGGGCTTGTGTGCGCTCATGGATACCCAATAGCAGTTTTTCCAGGTGTACTACGCTCCATTCCGCGTTCTCTTGGTCCGTTAGATAGCCGGTGAGTCGGCCTGTTGAAGGCCAAGAGTACAGCATCGGTACGCCGTCGAACTCGATATCAGATGCGAGCTGCGCGGTTCTGAGCAACGCGTCCTCGAACGCTACGTTGTATCCGTGAATAAAAACTAACACGGAAGAACGCCGAGCTTCTTCGACGCTATTCTTCATAGAGGAAAAGAAGTTCTCTTCGTCAAGCGGTTCCATTTGCCGAACCATCACATGTTTGTCAGCCGACTCTTTGAACTCAAACAGCAACGCACTGGGACGCTCGACTTTTCCGGTTTCATGATTGGGAGGCAGCGTGACAAGCGCTCGACCGTAGTTCATCGGATCGCGGCCGGACTGATCATTGCGTAGTCCACTGAAGATCACTCCACCTAAGCTCGACAATCGGTCCGCCTGATAGTATCGTTGCAAGGTCTTGATGGAGACGATGCCGCACAGCAGCAAGCACCCTAAAGTTGCGAATCCCCACAACCAACGTGGCCGCAAATTGATGAAGCCGAGAACGGCGACGACGGTACCGATGATCGTGATGAACATTGGGACCAAGACAGGGTACCAGAAGCTGAATGACCACGGCACGATTTCGCGTCGATCGGTGGCATAGTACAGTTCGACCTTGCTGCGATCCACAGGCGGCAAGTCCGCATGTGATTCAGCGGCGGCGACCATTGGACCGCTGGCTAGTTCCTCTGTTGACATTTCCGGAGGTGCCGCGAACTGCAATTCGTTCTCGGCGGTCGTACTAGGCAAGCTCCCTCGTCGCTCAGCATAGCTCGGTGCAGCGATTTCGAACGCACCACTTGGTTTGTCCAACGTCAGCGAACCCGTTGCAGTGGTCGCTGGTGTCGAATTGCTATCGAATGCAAATGGGATCAATTCGCTTTGAGGAGCCGTTGGCGGGACCACTTTGCTGGCGGATGGCACAACGCCGACCAAGTCCGCTTGGTGTACAGGCTTGCTGGCCACCGCTTCGTCTGCCACCATAGGAGCTTCGATCGAAGACTGGCTCGTTTTCTCGGGCTGGGACGCGTAAGGCAGCATCAATCCACCCGCGGCCACCGTTGCAGCCGCTCCGGCCACCCAGATTGCGACCGCTCGTCCCATTCGACTTAGCTGACGCTTGGTTATACTACGCGAGCAGGTTGAGTTTATCATCATGATTATTGAAAGACCAAGCGTTCAAGACTGGCGTTCATTCAGAACATGTTTCGACGCAATAGCCTGCATTTGTCGACAGACCGGCGTGGTACTCTATAACGGTTATGTCGGTTGAGTGGGAGGCTGGGATGAGCATTCCCAGAAAGAATTTTGAGAAACGCGGAGAATTATTGAAGATGGAGCACTATCAGTTTCTGACAGCGGCATGGCAACGGATGCGCGGCTGCTTGCCCAGTCTGGTGGTGACCGATGTCGTGTACAAAACGCTTTCGTTTATTGTGCTCACACCGCTCTTTTCCTTGCTGGTCCGAGGAGTGCTGTCGGTCGGTGGCAGCGACGTATTATCGGATATTGATATCGCGATGTTCTTTGCCGGACCCTATGGCGTATTGAGCGTGATTCTATTAGGTTCGGTTTGGTTTAGCTTAATAGCGCTCGAACAAGCCTCCTTGCTGTCGATCTTGTCCACGAAAGTTTGTCAAAGGCGGCTGCATGTGGTCCGCGCGTTACGATTTTCGTTTTCTCGATCGGTGGCCATCTTACGTGTGACACGCCGCTTGGTCACTTCGACCCTGATCGCGGTCGCGCCGATTTTCATCGTGGCGGGGTTGGTTTACTATTGGTTATTGACTGAGTTCGATATCAACTTCTACTTGAAGGAACGTCCAACGGAGTTCAAGGTGGCTGTTGGGATTGGAGCGATACTCAGCGTAATTCTCGGCTGGGTTCTGTTGCGACTGCTATCCAGTTGGTATTTTGCGTTGCCCTTGGTTTTGTTTGAAGAGGTGCCTCCGAATAAAGCGATGGCACAAAGTCGACGGCTGGTTCGCGATAAGCGCTGGCAAGTGATCGCTTGGATTGGCATGTGGCTAGCAATCGTCGGTATCTTGAATCTTGCAGGTATCTTGGTTGTAGCGGGCGCGACGCAGTTGCTGGTGCCAGCGCGGGTCAGTTCTCTTGCGATTTTAGCTAGCCAGATAGGGCTGCTCATCTTTATTACTGCCGCGATTGGCTTTGTTGTGAACATCTTCACGGCGATTACATTTGCGGGCTTGCTGTTTCAAGGCTACAAGACACTGAACTCGGTCAGCGATAGCTATTTGGATCATCTACCGGTGCAAAGCCCAAGCGGCGTACTGGCGAATTACCGGCTTACACGTCCTAGGGTTACGGCCATTCTACTCATTGGCACAATGTGTTCCGCACTGTTGGGTTTTACCAGTTTAAGCACCATTCAGATCAATGATAATGTGGATGTCATGGCACATCGCGGAGCGTCGATCGCGGCACCAGAGAATACTCTGGCAGCAGTTCAGCAAGCGATTTTGGATGGCGCTCACTGGGTCGAGATCGATGTCCAGGAAACCGCAGATGGCGAGGTTGTGGTGATCCACGATAGCGACTTTATGAAGCTCGCGGGCAACCCCATCAAGATCTGGGACGCAACCTACGAAATGCTGCAAGACATTGACATTGGCAGTTGGCGCGGCGAACAATTTAGCGACCAGCGGGTGCCGACGCTGCGTCAAGTCCTTGAGGCTTGTCGTGGCAAAATCGGAGTGATGATTGAATTGAAGTATTATGGCCGAGATCAGCAGTTAGAAGAACGCGTGATCCAAATTGTCGAAGAGACGCAGATGACCAACCGCGTAATGATCATGTCGCTCAAGCCATCAGGGATCCAAAAGGTGAAACGGCTAAGGCCCAATTGGAAATGCGGTCTCTTGCTGTCTGTTGCTGTTGGGAACATCCAGCGAATTGATGCCGACTTTCTTGCGGTTAATGCTCAGTTTGTCGATCGTGCTTTCGTTCGACGTGTTCATAATGCAAAGAAGGAAGTCTTTGTATGGACGGTCAACGATGCCGCCACGATGTCGGTCATGATGAACCGTGGGGTCGATGGCATTCTTACCGATCGCCCTGATCTGGCTCGCAGCGTGTTGAGCCACCGCGCCGAGATGAGTAACGCCGAGCGACTGCTGGCCGAAGTGGCGATTCGGCTGGGCGTTCAACAAAGAATTGATCCGCAATAACCGTTCAGGCTGCCGCTGACACGCGGTTGCAGCAGCTCAAGCAAGCTTTAAGCTGAAAGCCTTATCGGCTCGCAGTGCGCGCCGAATAGAGCACGAAGGCTTTAGGGTCATCGATGATGAATGGCGTGCTCCAAGTACGTCCGTCTTCTTTATTGACCGAATTGTAGAAGAACGTTCGGACTCGTTCGCAACGATATCCGTAGGGGAACGACGAAGTAACATAGTCATCGCGAGTTAGATCGCCGACGCCGGGACGTGCAAAATAGTGAACCATACCATCTGCGGAGAAAGACAAACCTAAAGTCCACCAGCCCATTTGGGGGATATCGGGTCCTCGCACATCGCCACCATTTTGATTGGCACGGACTCGGAAGTAAGCGTGACGTTCCATTTTGCCTTCTTGATTCTTGCGATATTCCATCAAGATGAACAAGCCAGGCCAATAGATTTCGTTTTCCTCTTTAGGTCCCGCGAAAATGAATTTCCCCTTCTCCATCTTGGTCGTTTCAATAGCCGAGCGGAATGAGAAGTGAGGGCCGACGCGGTTCTCCCACTCGTCCAGCGGCGGCATATAGACGCGAGTGGTAAAGCTGGGGCACTGAGCCGCAGGAATCGGCCCGCCGGTTCGATATTGAACGTTCGCAATAAAATCGTCTTGTTGAACTTCGTTGCTGATTTTCCCTGGTACGCCTGTCAGACGTGACTGCAGCAGCAATGCGCCTTCGCTGCCGATCAAGCCGCCCGGCGGGGTAGGAACACGTTTCACGATATCTGGATAGCCACGTTTTGCCCCTTCAAACCAACGCCCGTTTGCACTTTTGCCCAGTGGCAAACGTTGTTGTTTATCGATCTCTTCACTGCTCTTGAGACCGTTGGGATGAAAGATCCAATTTGGGTCTTCGAAGTCGTCGCCGCATTGCGTAAGTTGTTGTCCGCTACCGGGCACGACTACGTTCGATGGAGGCGCGGCAAACGTGATACTGACAAGACCGCCCGCCGTAAGCGAAGCGATCGAGCGAAACAACCTTTGGCACAAGCGGTTCATTGGGCAACCTTCCTTGGTTTTGGAAATCGGCGCGAGAAGAATTAGATTCAATTTACGTATCGGTCCAAAAGCTATCGGCCTGTGCGAACAATTGTTTCAATCGATAAGGACGCTCCATTTTGCCCTGTTTGCCATCCAGGCCGATACAGGTCAAGCAAGCAAGGGGCAAGCGTCGGAATCTTTATTCGAGGCGACACGAAAGGCGAAGGAGAAGTCGGCGGGAATGCAGCGAACTGGTCCTGTAAGCCGGGCAACTTCTCAGGTAAAATCTCGCCAGGTTATTTTATGGACAACCAAAACCCGTTTCGCCTCCTCGCTTTGAAGACAGCTCACTCGTGATACAACCCTTGGTTCTCATCGCTCAAGCTTCCTCGCCCGAAGGCGAATCGTTTTTGCAGATCATCTTCAGCGGTGGCTTGTTCGGTATCGGTATCATGATCGTGCTGATCTCGCTGTCGCTGTTAGCTGGTTACCTCGTGATCGATCAATCGATGGCGCTGCGACGCCAAGAAGTCATCCCGGATGATTTCACGGAAGCGGTGCGTCAATTGCTGGCTCAAGGGCGTTTAAAGGAAGCCGATCAGTTATGTCGACAAAAGCCATCGCCGTTGGCTTTCATTGTTGCCAGCGGGATATCGGAGGTCGAATTTGGTTGGCCTGCGGTGGAGAAGGCGATGGAGGAATCGACGGCCGAGCAGGCGTCGCGATTGTATCGACGCATCGAGTATTTATCCGTGCTGGGGAATATCGCGCCGATGCTGGGTTTGTTGGGGACCGTTGGCGGGATGATCGTCGCGTTTCGTCAAGTTGCCGTGTCGCAGGGAACCGCAGGGGCTGGCGATCTCGCTCAAGGTATTTACTCTGCGCTGGTCACGACGGTCGCTGGATTGTTGATCGCAATCCCGTCGCTGGCTGCGTTCGCTTTGCTGCGAAATCGTTTAGATCAGTTGGTTGCTGAAGCGGTCTACACAGCTCAACAAGTATTTCAGCCGATCCGCAGGCGATTACCCGGTGCCTTGCCTCCTCGCACGCCGACCGCTCCAAAGCAGTAGTGGTAAGGCGAATGGCAGTAACTATTTTACCGTAATGGGACTCGGCAGAATTCCATTTACACTCCGGGGATTCTGGCGAATCCCACTACACTGGGTACGTTCTCGGCCGCTCGCCTAATCGAAACTCATTTGCCCTTCAAGCCGCTGGAGTGCTCAGCGTGAAGAATCCTACTTTGGTTTACAATATGGTTGTTGTGGCCTTGCTGGCGGCTTTGGCGTTACGGTTGGTTTTGGTGGCGGTCTTGGTAGCCATGTTCGTGCTCCCTTGTTTTGCGATCTGCGTTTCGCGTTGGCGACGTTGCCAACGTTGGTCACACAGTTACCTCTGAAGGGAAACCGCATCCAGCCGATTCATGGAAGAATTCGGTCGGTTTTCGAGACGATGGTACCTGCCCCCATAGAGCCGTCGAGTTCGCTACAATAGCGAACTATGGCAAGTGAGGCGTCCATGTCAATCGTGGCCTCAGACTATCAATTGACTTGAAACGTTTTGCCAGAAAATTCAACTGTCCGTCGAGTGCATGACCAAATGTGTCACAAGGGACCTTTAGTCTCTCCGCGATGCGAATCCCACGTGGTTCACCCGTTGGCAAGTAGATCTGGATCGTCTAAGCGGTTGCAGTAGTCACCTCGGCCCCTATCGGTAGGAAAAATGAAGCGAGCTAGCATATCCGAACCGTGCAGGGTTTGCTAGACTGAGCGGCTTTGCTCAGAAGCGTATCGCGATCTGGAGATCACAACGAAAATGCCGAAACTAACTGAATACCTGCACACAGCAGCGGCGGCCGAATACATCGGTGTCGCTCAGAACACGCTTCGCAAATGGGCGGCGCGCGGTGACATTCCAATGCACCGGAATCCAGCCAACGGATATCGACTGTTCAAGCGATCTGACTTGGACACGTTTTTGACGAAGACGGCCAAGCCAGTTAGGCCATTGAAGATCAATCATCCAAAATGAAGGGTTGCCGCAGACTCAGCCCAAGAACTAACAACTCACAATTGGTCTCAACAAATGGCTCTCTCGCTATACAAACCCAAACTCGACAACCTCGCATCCGACATCTGGAAATCGGCCGAGCGGCTGCGGGGAAAGTTCAAGTCCTACGAGTGTCAAAGCGTCATTCTGCCCATCATCGTCATCCGCCGTTTGGAGTGCATGCTGATCGATGCCCGGAAGCAGTTCGAAAAGGAACCGAAATCGGTTGGCAACAAACGGCATCGTATCACCGACACCCACCGCGCGTGGATCGAGAAGCGTTACACCAAAGGTTGGGCCAAAGGTTACGCCGACGAGCAAGTCAAAATCTTCCGTCGCGAAGAGTTCGCTTACCACAAGGTCAGCGTCGTCTTCTGGCAGACCGATGCGCACGACCAACCCGCCATCATCACCGAGCCTTACGAGAAGACCTTCACCGCCGCGAACGTGAAGAAGGAACAGGACTTCCACGAGAGCGATCTGACCTTTCGCGTGCGGGTGAAAGCCAAGGGCAAAGAGAAGGCCATCGAGTTCACCGTCAAGGCGAAGGACAACGCATCCAAGAAGTTCAAGGAAGCCTTGGCCGACGCCGACGAAACACTTTCTGTTGAATGGACGCACCGGCACTACGTGCAGGACGATGAATACATCCCGCACGGCGAGGACATTGCGGCCTTCCTGAAACGTGAAATCGCCAAGCCGATCATTCGCTGGGAGGAGACCAAGGATAAAGCGACCGGCGAGCCGATTCTCGGCTATGAAATCCTGCCAAACAAATACTTCTACCGCTACCAAGCACCCACGCCCGCCGACGAATTGCTCGCCGAGTTCTGGGGACTGGAAAAGGAGGCCGAGAAAATGCTGAAAGGGTTGGCGAAATGAAACAGAAGAAAAAGAGCACTCCATCTGACCTGGTGATCAGTGACGACTACCGACAGTTCATCGAGGAGCTGAAAAACCGCGTCGCAAACGCCCGCATCTCCGCAGCCCGGCGGCTGAATCAGGACTTGATCTTGCTGTATTGGGACATCGGTCGAGGGATTGTCGAGAAGCAAAAATCGCTGGGCTGGGGCGAATCCGTTGTGGAGACGGTTGCTGTCGATTTACGGCGGGCTTTTCCCTCGATGACCGGATTCTCCCCGCGTAATGTCTGGGATATGCGACGTCTTTATGAAGCTTACGCAAATCTCGAATTTTTGGAACAAACTGTTCCAGGAAGTAAGCAGCCCAACTCAAGCCTAATTCTGCGACAACCTGTCGCAGAATTGAGTGGATCCAAAAAAAGGCCAAAACCTGATCGCTACTTTGATAGCGATGCGACGATTCAATTTCTGCGACAACTTGTTTCAGAAATTCCCTGGGGGCAAAACCTGCTCATCCTGAACAAGCTCACCGATCCCGCCGCCCGTCTTTGGTATCTCCGCGCCACCGCCCATTTCGGCTGGTCGCGGAATTTGCTGCTCAACCAAATCAAGGCAAACGCTTTCGAACGTGCCGTATCGGAGAAGAAAACGCACAACTTCGATCTGGCCTTGCCGGAGCACTTTGCCGAGCAAGCCGACGAGATGCTGAAGAGTTCTTATAGCCTCGAATTTCTTGGGCTGAAACGGGCAGTGCGGGAACGGGAACTCGAAGACCGCCTGATCTCGCGGCTGCAAGCCTTTCTGCTGGAACTGGGTTACGGCTTCTGCTTCGTGGGTCGGCAGCACCGCGTCGCCGTCGGGAAAAAAGAGTACTTCATCGACCTGCTGTTCTACCATCGTTTCCTCAAAGCGCTAATCGCCTTCGATCTGAAAGTCGGCCCCTTCGAGCCGGAGTACGCGGGCAAGATGGATTTCTATTTGAATGTGCTCAACGATCAGGAACGCGGGCCCGATGATCAGCCTTCCATCGGCATCATCCTGTGTGCGGAGAAGGACGATGTGGAAGTCGAGTACGCACTGCGATCCAAGGCCAATCCCATCGGCGTCGCGGTTTACGAGCTACAGTCGAAACTGCCCGGCGACCTGAAAGGCAAACTGCCAACCGCCAAACAACTCGCCGATGTCGTGCGGGTGGAAATGGACGGTGGGAAGTGAATAACAGCCAGAAAATCAAGCGCAGTGTTAGTCGAATAGTCTGATTCAATTTCGCCCGGACGCAGCACGACTTGAAGTCGCCAACATTGGGGTAGCATTGTTTTGCGCACAGCAAGAGTTCTTTGGAGTGAAGCTATCCAATGAAAATCGCCGCATCAGCCAGATGTTTGGACGTGGCGACCGGGATTTCGTTCGCTTGCGAACCAGCAAGGATGCACTCGAAGAATGTTTGCTCGATTCGAAGCGATCGATACGTAATATCGAGGATCTCGACAAACTTGCGTCATTGCAAGTAAATCAGATTCGTATGACAAAGTTCATGCCTTGCCGCGTGACACCTGCACCAAATGAAGATCTAACGCGACTGTTCGACGAGCTCGTCGGAACGAAGCCTACCCCAACAAGCCAAGACACGAAGTTGTTTCCGACTCTTGAATCGCTTTTTACACGAATCGAGTCCGAGGGACGTGCTGTGCTCAACTACAGTACGAAACTCCCCGTATTTGGTCAAGAATTCAAAGTCCCTTTCGCACTCCAAAACGGTGCATTCCATTTGTTGCAGCCTGTAACATTTGCAGCAGATATCCATTGAACTACTCAGCTTGCGACTGAACTGGCGAAAATAGAAGCCAAAACTTTTGAATTTCTGACGCTCATGGCTCCGCTTGGCAACTGTGGCAAACCTTATCTTTCTATGTGTAGGAATTCCCGGAAGCCCGTCCAAAGGACGAGTTCGAGTTTAAGATTTCCCGGATACGACCGCGACGAAAGTCGTAATTGGAAAACGCCCCAGGTCAACGCGAGCGGTCTGCTCAGTTGGCACTTATTGCTTTCGAGCTCGTTCCAGCATTTGCGACAAGTTCTTGAGTCGGGGGTCATCGCCGATGGAGAATCGCAGGTTATCCAGCTCGTCCGAAGCGAACTCCAAATCACCTGCTGCAATGGCGGTGGCGACGATGTCGATGCGCAGCGTTGCATCACCGGCTTTGCGTCGCGAAGCTTCCTTCAAAAAGCTCAAGGCAGCCTGCAGGTCCCCTCTGCCCTTCGCAATTTGAGCTAGATAGAGGGAGCGATTCGGATCCAAACGTGGCATTTTCTCTGCGGCCTGTTCGGCTCGACTGATAAGCCTCTCATGTGTGATGGGAAAACTCTTTTTGTTAATCACATTGCTCACACCCAGCAGTTGAGCGGGATCGTCGTTGAACAGGTCGATTGGGATTTGGTCATCGGGATACCACTCAGTCAACAACTTAGCAATACGAGTCGCCATGCCGCGGTTACCCTGCAGGGTCGAAGCAAGTAGCTTAAGAGCTTGTTCTTGTCGGCCGCTGGCATGCTCGATAGCCGCAATTTGGATCTGAAAGCTTGGTCGATGCACTGAGATGCGATGTAGTCGATTGGCCAGCAACGCAAGTTCTTCTTCTTGCGCGTCGAAGCTGAGCAGATAGATGCCGTAACTGATTCGCCAGTCGAGCGGGCTGTTCACGACGGCTTGTCGTAACAAGTCGCGTGTCTTTTGCCAACGAGCCTTTTGCCGAGGAGAGACGAAGAATTCATCCACCTTCTCGGGATCGTCAGCCAGTTTCGCGAGACTGATGTGCGTTATCGTCGGAGTGGACAGCGAAGCCGCTTGGCTGCGGGGCACTTTCAAGGCCGCTTCCAAATCGTCGGCCCGCGTACGTTGGTATTCGTTCAAGACAGCAAACGCAATAATTCGAAGCGCATCAGGTGCATTCTGTAAATCCTTGCTGCTCTTGCCCCAGATGCCAGCAGTCAAGACGCTAGGATTTGCCGCACGTTTTGCAGCCGGCAGTCGAATTTGCCGCGAAGTCCACAGTCGCATTCGATCGCCGCGGGCCAGCAGGTCCAGCGAAGGAAGCGAATAGCACATGCTGACACACAGCAAGATCATCGTTGTGACGGCGAGTACAATACTGCCTTGTACCGGCATGCCAGCAGCGTTCAATTGCCGCAGGGACGTGGAGTTCTCTGCAGCAATGGATCGTAGTGAAGTGCCCGCTGGAGTAGGAGCTGAGCCTTCCGTTGGTGCAGGCTCGACAGCTTGACTCACATCGCGCAAGCGGCGAGTAGATCGACTGGATGAACTACTACGAGAGGAACTGCGTGAGCGACGGCTCGAAGTTCGCGAGCTCGATCGCTGCGTATCCTCCAATTCGGAACTCCCGTATAACGCTCCTAAAAGCAGCGCTGCTGTCACAAAGCACGCTGGTATGATCATTGAGAAATCGAAGAAGCTGTGCAAGCCGACCGAAAGGAACAACGCTAAACTAGCGACGCGAGCGGCGCCCAGTCGGACCATGCGATGATCGGCTTGGTTCAAGTTCGACTTGGGCCACATCAAATAAATGAACGTTGCTAACATTCCCAAAATCGCTAGCACGCCAACCCAGCCCAAGCCTACGACGGACTCCCAATATAAACTTTCTGCATTGTAAAACCAGACATTGGAAGACTGGGTTTGGAATGGCAAGTGAGCGTAGTGGAAAGTCCCCAGCCCGCTGCCAGTCGACATGAAGAATGCCGATGCTGAAGCCGCAAAGCTCCAGATCAAGCGCCGTCCCATCTCGAAATCCTCATCCCAAATCGACTTATCCAATCGCTCTCGCAATCGGTCATCAAGCTCGAACCAAAAGAGGAAAGACGCTCCTACGGCGAGTATGATCGCTGCCACGATCACGCGGCCAAAGCTGACGCCGCTGCCAGTCGACATCAAAAAGACCGCTCCGACGGCTACTACCGCGCCAATGGAAGCTCCTCGCGATGCTGTAGAAAACACTGAGGCCATGAGGAATGCAGATGCCATGACCGTTGCAATCTGCAAAGTGGTTAATTGACCAATCGATAGCTCGATTCGACTGAGCACTTTTTCCCAGCCCGATGCCTGCATGTTCGCATAGCGTTGGTCCACTCGTTGGCGACTGCCTTTGCTGAAAGCCCAAGCGGTCAAACCCAAGGACGCGGATAGGCAGATATTGAGATAACAACCACCTGAGTTCCGCGATACGAATGGCCCAAAGGTTGAACCTTTACCTAGCCCCAAAGAGTTCGCACTGTTCCATGACAGCAAGCTAGCCACGCCAAACATTGCCACCGCAACGCCGACAATGGTCACGCCGCCTAAAACCCAAGGCAAACCATTGTTGCTAGAAAAGTAAACGCGTCCAAACCAGATAAGTGCTCCAACCAACGCGATCATACCGATGGCGGCCTTGGTATGCAGTGGCTCGATGCTCCATGCCAGTTTGTGCGACTTCAGCTCCTCGGGCAAGAACGTATTGATGACTGCGTCTGAATGCGGTTTCAAATCAAGTCGCTGCTGCACGGACGGAATTGCTTCACCTAAATAAAGCCGTTGCAGGCGAATGGAATTTGGCCCCGTGTCTCCACCTTCGATGCTATAAAGCGGAAGCGCCTGGACGAAACTCCACGCCGCAATGATCAAGAACAAAAACGTTGGCAATGGAGGGAAAACGTTGACGATTTCCCGCGGCGATTTGGTCGTTTCGCGGCTAACACCCGATTTAGGACGCTGAGCCAGATACTTCCAAATTACTCCTATTCCCGCTAGCACGCAGACCATGATCGAAGCCATCAAATAGACATGCTGCGAAGTCCAATCCACCGTACCGTAGTACCAAGGAACCGTGGCGACAAGAACTAGCAACAAGAGCCGAAAAAACAGCAAGAACTTATCGACTGGCTCGGTCCGCTCAGCCTTCGAAGATCGATCCTTCCGCAGCCAGGAGGATTTGTAGTCAAAGTTCGACACTATATTTTCGAGTTTGGACGCAAGAGGATGGGGCAGCACGTACCGCGACAGGAATACATTTGTTCGCTACTTTAGTTTAACCCGTGAAAGGTGACTAGTCCCGCTTAAAGTGGGCATAGGCACACAGTTTAGGTGCTAATGGCGTTGGCGTTGAGCGAGTTGTAACTATTGTGACGATCCATAAAAGATGCCCAGACCGCACAGTTTTCGGAAAACCACACCGGCCGGCAGCAGTTACGCAAGCGCTAACAGAATCGCTTGCGCCAACAATATTTTTAAGACCATCGCCAGCGGATAGACCGAAGCGTAACCCACATTGGGGGAATCATTACCCGCCTGTTGTGTTCCAAACGAAAGCAGGGCTGGCTGCGTTTGGATTCCCGCGACGACCCCTAGCATCACGCTCATCGGGATGCGCAGCAAACGGTGACCAATCAGAAGGACAGCCGTTATCGAGACAAATACAATGAGCCAAGAGATCAGCATCAAGGCCCAACCTCCTGATAGCAGTGTTGTCACAAATGCGTTACCAGCTCGCGTTCCAACGCCAGCCAAAAACATCACCATGCCGATTTGTCGAAGGGTAAGGTTGGCACTATATGGCAATGTCCATACCAACGGACCGCTGCGTCCCGCCCAGCCCAAGACCAACGCTACGATCAATGGCCCACCTGCAATACCCAGCTTCAATTCAAAACCCTCGGGAGCTGGCATCGGAATCTGTCCCAACACAAATCCAATCAGCAAACCTAGGCTTAGCGAAAAGAAATCAATCTCACTCAATGCCTTATAAGAATCGCCCAGATAAGCGGACAACGATTTCATGTTCGCTTTAGGTGCCACTACACGCAATCGATCGCCTGGTTCCAAGATAAATTCCGCAGTGGCAAGGTAATCGTGATCACCACGACGTACGCGAGTCACGATCGCTTCGAATTTTTGAATCAGATCAAGATCTTTGATCCGACGCCCGAAGTGTTCATTCTTCGATAAGAAGATTCTCCGGTTGTCATAATGTCCGCGATCTTCGCCCAGTACGATGTCGGGTTCAACCCGTCCCAAAAACTCGACGACCGGAGCTACATCTTCCTCTGTCCCGATGACGCTGACTAAGTCTCCTTGATTAAGGCACGTATTGCGGTGCACCAATGATTCTTCCTCACCACGCAACCGGCGTCCCAGCAATGATCGCCAACCGTTCCCCGCAAACAACACGCCGATTGGCAGTTGTCCAAGGTCTGTGCGTTCCACTCGCACCGTTAGATTCTTGATCTCTTCGCCTGCGGCCCCTAAGGCGATCAAACTTTTCGCTTCGCTGGCGAAATCAGTCTTCAACAACTTAGTCACCAGTCGAATTGAGACAATCACTGCGATGATGCTCATGGGATAAGCGATCGAATAACCTACGATCGGTTCTGCGATCGCCAGTTCGTCACCTCCACGGTGCGAAATCATTTCCGTCAAAGCGGCTAGGGCGGGCGTGTTTGTGAGGCAACCAGCAAACAGACCAGCCGCTGTGGAAGCCGACAACGGCATGAGCTTGGCCGTCAAAACAATCGCGATGGCGATCAGCACGATCATCGCGGATGTGACAATGAGGCTGGGGATACCATTCTTCAAAGTGCGAAAGAATGTTGGCCCGCAGCTCAAACCGACTGTGTACACAAAGAGTACCAAGCCGAACTCGTACAAGTCAGTAGGTATGCGCAGGCTAGGATCGATTGCTCCAGCAATTAGTCCTACGAAGAGAACCGTGGAGATACCTAAAGTGCGTCGAATGATCGGAATTCGTTCCAAGCAGCAACCTACTGCTACGACCAAGAACAGCAACCACAGTGGTTGTTCCTTCATGGATTCGATCATTGAATAAGCAAACTCTCCATAATGTTCGACATCGCCAGGCCGCTAACCTCCGACGCCAAAGTCTCCGGTTACGTTTCCTGCATAAGTACCCAGCCGTATCAGGACCTCGTCCGCGTCCTTGGGGTCCATACCATGTTCGTGCAGTGTCTCGAGCAGATGTTGGCAAAACAGGGTGAAGTCTTGGCGACGGATGCCGCGGCCATGATGAGCGGCGATCAGCTTGCGACTTGGATATTCCACCGGTCCACCCATCGCGATCGCGAAGAACTCGTGCTGCATCTTGATCAGTTTAGAAATATCCGACTTTTCAAAAAAAGGTGCCAGTTGAGCGTCGCTTAGTACGCGTTGATAAAACGCCTGCAACATTTCCTGGACCTTTTCTTCGCCGCCCATGCGTTCGTAAAGAGAACTTGTCGGTTGATTCATCAGTCTGACCTTTCTGCGAAATGCATCGTGATGCACTTTGATGGAGATGCAAGATAATAAAGAATGCGGACAAATTGCAATCTTCAAGCCTGCATTTTACCGATTCGTGCTGGCCGTCAATTCGTCGATCCCTAAACTGCCATCAGCTTGACTGCCGCTTAAGCGTCCTAGCGATAGTCTAGCGACCCACTGTGTGCCATTAAGCGATAACGTCTCAAGCTTATGCGCAGCTTAAAATTTTTTCTTCATTTCTAGCTGGGGGCCAGAACTACGCCCCCAATTGGCTTGTTCCACTGCAGCTTAGGATTCGCAGGCTAGACTGCAATAAGTTATAGTACGCTTACACCACGTTCCGCCCGTCATCCCCGCCAAACTTGTCCTTTATGTCCAACTCTCTATTTCCCTATGCTGGTCCCTTGTCCCCTCAAGCACGCTGGGGATTGGTGTTCGTCCTCGCGATTGCCCAGAGCTTGATTGGGGCTGGAACAGCGTTCAAGGCTGTTGCGGAAGACGCATTCCTTAGCCAATTGATTGGTCTTGGGACGGAGATGGTGCGCAAAGAATCGCTTCGAATCGATTTTCGCCCTTTGATATCCGCCGATAAAGCAGACTCTGGCCTCGAATCGCAAATAGAAGTCCAGTTGATGCTGGATGTGGAAAACGTTTCGGCCAGCAAAAGCTTGCCACTGGAGATTTTGAAACCCGTCCAAGCGACACTTTCACGACTGCAACTGGACAGCAAGAGCATCAGCTTTGAAGCGTTCGCTATGAACGCCAGCGAGTTAGAAGCAGAGTACGGGTTGCTTTGGGAACAGTCCGAAGAAGTTCACCGATGCCGCTTTGAAACCTTGATAGCACCAGGCAAACACCGGTTGGAGCTGACACTTCGGATCCCTGTTCTCAGTCGGACAGCAAGTCGGTATCGCTTTCGATATGTCAAGCTGGCGGAAGCGGGCAACCTTGCAACACCGTTGCAATTGTTGGTCTATACGCCGGATCACTGGCAGACGGAAGTGGATGGAGAATTGGTCTCCAGTAAGCCGAAGTACGAAAACGATTTTCGATCGCTGCGCGGCCAAGATACAATCGAGATCGTCGCCATTAAGAATCACCTTTGGGAGCTTGCAAGCACCATTGCGGCCGACACCAAGATTTATGAATTTGATCGTCGTTTCTCGATCACGGGCTGGTTGTTTCACGCGGCAGTCATTGTCATGAGTTGCTTGTCTGCGATCGTCGTCTGGTTTCAGGGTGGCAAGCCCATCGCCTACATGAGCCTCCTGAGTTGCGGCATGTTATCCGTGCTTGGGCTGACGGCCGGATTTGCATTGCCCGCCAGTTCCAACCAGATGCGAGTTGTACGGCAGCAAGACCACGACCAACTGATCATGCTTGCCAATCGACTGCTGCTCATGCAATGGGCGACGGCGGCCGACGAGCCCGCGCCCTACTTGCTGAGTTTGATGCGACAGGGAAGTTTGAACGGGATGGCCACGTGCTTTCGGACCGAATCGTCTGCGAACAAAACCAGTGCGCAGGAGAATGCTCGCGAGCAGTACTATGTAGTGCTGCGCGATGGCCCAGAGTCGCTGAGTTTGTATCAGTTGCAGCAGACTGACGATGGGCAAATGCGAGCAGCGCTGCTCGCGACCGATCCGGTGCCTACGAACCTTGCCACCAAACAGCGAATTGAGCCCCGCGAGATTTCGCCGACCGACTCAATCTTGTTAGAGCAGTTGTTGAAGTAAAAAAGGGGGACGTTTGGCCCTCTTGGCAGCTACGGCGTCCGATTAGGATTGTCGAAGCGAATCAATCTGCTATGTTTTGCGGTCTAGACTGTTTACTGAACCACTCCAGGCGAATTTGCCGTTCAACGCTAAATCGTTCTACCAATCCGCTCGCGGAATTGTTTCGCAAACCGATTGCTGCTGTCATACGAAACTCGTAATTCAGCTGCTGACGTTTAGACGACTTGTTCAACGATAACGCCGACCAACAACGGCCAGAACATTTCTGCTATTCGCCTCCATCGATAGAAAGTAAGAGCTGCCGTGAAGCGATATTTGATTGCCGGAAACTGGAAGATGAATTTGTCCAAGGATGGAGCGTTAGCCTTGGTCCACGGAATTCTGGACCAATTAAAAGTCAGCGAGTCCGTTGGAGTCGCGGTTTGTCCTCCAGCGGTTTATCTACATGCGGTCGCCGCTGCAGTGCGAGGCAGTCAAATCGGTTTGGGTGGGCAGAACCTGTATCCTAAAGCGGACGGTGCGTTTACCGGTGAGATCAGCGGCCCCATGTTGGTCGATATTGGTTGCCAATACGTGATCCTTGGTCACAGCGAACGACGCGCGATTTTCAAAGAGACAGATGCCTTCATCAACGAGAAGGTCTTTGCTGCTTTCGAAAATAATCTAACCCCGATCGTCTGTGTCGGCGAAACTTTGGAAGAACGCGAAGCTGGCAAGACCGAGGCCGTCGTGGAATGCCAATGCACCGGTTCTTTGGCGAATCTGACAGCAGAACAGATGGCTAAAACAGTGATCGCTTATGAACCGGTATGGGCCATTGGCACCGGCAAAACTGCCTCGCCTGCTCAAGCCGAAGAGGTGCATGCGTTTATTCGAAACTGGCTGGCTAGCAAATTCGGCAAAGCGATTGCCGATAACGTCATTATTCAGTACGGTGGCAGCGTGAAAGCGGACAACGCCGTAGAGCTTCTAGGCCAGCCAAATATCAATGGCGCACTGGTCGGTGGGGCGGCGCTGAAGGCGGACAGCTTCGTTGCCATCTGCCATGCCGCAGTCAGTTAATTCAGTCTACTACAATTGGGATGCATCTGCCATGAACGAACAGTCGAACGACCAAACAACCAGTGTGGAAGCACTGAAGAATCTAGTCGCTGCTTTTGTGGCTGATCGGCAATGGGAAGTTTTCCATACGCCAAAGAACCTCGCAAGTTCGATTTGCATTGAAGCAGCGGAACTGGCCGAGCATTTTCAGTGGCTGACGGCCGAACAATCATTGGAAGCAGTGCGTGCGGTTGGAAAGGATCATCCCATCGCTCAAGAGCTGGCCGATGTGCTCGCTTATGTTCTGGCCATGGCGAATGTCACAGGGATTGATCTATCTGCGGCTTTGCAGTCGAAGATGCAGCAGAACGCGTTCAAATATCCGATTCCCAATCTATCGAATACCCAGCTAGATAGCTCCGCGGACGAATCGCGTTTCCCCAGTATGGATGGCGGCTGATTTTAGCCATCAATAATGAAGTGAACGAAGATATATCTCCATCGTTTGCCGATTGGCTTTGGAGCGACGGTGCCAACTGAGGCACAGAATTTGTCGCAATCACAGCTTGTCCAGTTCGCTCAGTCCGTTAAGGTAGCCTCTTATGAGATTGAACTGGAAACCTAGTTTGAGAGCGTCTGCATTCAACGCCGCTCGTCAAATCGTACTGCAAAATAGTACCGCCCTGGAACTGTGCACCGCTCAGATGGTGGAGTCTGCGCGGTCGCTACACAATGTTTGCCATGCGTTGGATCTATCGGATCCATGGACTGCTTGGAGCAATCTGATTGCACTGGCGGATGCACATGCCGATTGCGACACCGTCATTCGGCATTGGCTCAAACCGCTGGTAACTCCTTTTTCTGACAGCGAATTGAAAGCTACTTGTGCGGCGTTTCGCAGCATCGAGTTGGAGTTTCGGACTTTGCTGCCGCAAGCGGAAGGGCAACTGCAGTATCGCACTGGCCCGCTGATGCAGCAGTGGGATGGCTACGGTTCTGGGCTGATGGCTCATTTGAAACGACTCACCGGTGTGAACGTAACAAGCGGTGAAGTCCAAGTGCTAGCGGTCCACCCGATCGTCAATGGCGATGGCTTTGTCGCCGTGGATCAAAATGCGGCAATTATCGAAGCGGTTTTTGTGAACCCTATCCCCGAGCTTCCTGAGGTCATTCGTTTGGCTTGGCTGGTCGCTCAAGTTCAATTCGCCAAGCAACTTGCCACGGATGTTGTCGACCGACGCAGTCGCAACGTCACCGCATTAGCACTGTTGCCAGCGGTATTGGCGGCCAGCGAAGTGGTCGAGTTGACGCGGTGCGATATGGCAACCTTGCAACTGGCGCTCGACCAATTTGCTCCACGCCAACCCGAACGCAAGAACTTAAGTGAGCTTCTGATGCACTGGTGGGAAACTTTCTTGCAGACCAAGCCACAGTGGTCCATCGGCATGCTGGCCTTGGATCGTGCGCTTGAGAACAAGTAACGCTTGACGTTCCTCGCTTTGAATATGCCCGAAGTCTGCATAAGCTAACGTTGCCAAGGGGTACCGGCGGCGACTGCATGCGCGACAAGCGAATGATGGGCGAACTGGTAAAGCTAAACTCCATCAATCTCGCATGCGCTTGCTGCAGATCAATCGTTGCGGAAACTGTTACGCAACTGATGCAGCGTTTTCAACAGTGCGTCGCGATCAATCGGCTTGGATAAAAAAGCCGTGCAGCCAGCGGCCAAGCAATTATCGGCATCCCCGTCCATCGCGTTCGCTGTCAATGCAATGATGGGGGTGGTAACGCCGTTGCGACGCAGTTCCTTAGTGGCGTCGTAGCCGTTCATGGTAGGCATCTGCATGTCCATCAAGATTGCGCTGTACGGTTGCTGGCGCTGGACGGCACTGGTCACCATCAGCACGCCGTCTTTTCCATTCTCTGCGGTCTCGACTTGCCCGCCGACTTGCTCTATGAAACGCTGAGCCAAAAAGCGGATGTCGCGACGGTCATCAACTATTAAATACTTTCCACCTAGTCGTTGATTGCGCCAATCAAGCATGTCGGGCAGGTCTGCATCTTGTTCAACCGCCTGCAGTGGATCGATCGCAATGTGAGGTTTAACCGACAGCGTGAATGTACTGCCGACTCCCGGTTGGCTGCTGACTTGGATATCGCCGCCCAACATGCGGGCCAATCGTCGGCTGATAGCCAGTCCCAGTCCAGTGCCTCCGAAGGACCTCGTGTTTGATGCGTCCAATTGGGTGAATGGTTGGAACAGCTTATCAATATCTGCAGGTTCGATTCCTATGCCAGTATCGGTGATTGCAAATTCCAGCACATCTCGAGTTGAAGCGTAGCGTACCAGCAATTGGACGCGGCCTTGATCGGTAAACTTGATCGCGTTACCAATGAGATTGAGCAGGATTTGTCGCAAACGTTTGGCGTCGATCTCTATCAGTTCCGGCAAAGGGCCCTCATAGATGGTTTGGAGTTCGACATTCTTCTCTTCAGCGCGTACCTTGAGCAATGAAATCGAATCATCGATCAGATGTTGCAACGAGACACGTTCGATCTCGATTTCCATTTTGCCAGCGTCGATCTTCGACAGGTCTAAGATGTCGTTGATGATATCGAGCAGATAGCGACCGTTGCGAGAGATGGTTTCGATGTACTCGCGGCGCTCTGCATCGGAATAACTTTCTTGTAACAATTCCGAGTAGCCCAAGATAGCGGTCATTGGAGTACGGATTTCGTGACTCATGTTGGCCAGGAACTCGCCGCGTGCCCGATTGGCCGCTTCGGCTTGGATTCGCGCTTCCTCTAGCGTTGCTTCGTGAAGCTTGCGATCCGTGATGTCGATCGCCGCCAAGATGGAATGGTCGGGGCACAGCACACCGTTGCTGTCGGGGCAAAAGTAAACTTGCTTGCGGACTTGCAACCAACGTACGGAACCGTTGGAATGAACCACGCGATGTTCGAGGGCCAATGAGCCGTCGCTGTCGGGGTTGGTAACACGAGCAATCTCTGCACGCAGCATTGGGAGATCGGCTGGATGAAAGCGTTGGTAGACTTCCGCGCGCTTTAGCGGTTGGTTCGCTGGCAAGTCGTACAGTTTGGCGGCTGCTTCGTCGAGTGTCACGGAGTCGGTAGCATAGTCGCAGATCAGAACGCCTAAGTTGACTAGTTCGACGGCTAAGCGAAGCTGGCTTTCGCTTTTGCCCAGTGCGCGGACAAAGCGTGAACGTTCCACGGCATCCCAAATTTGATCAGCAGCTTTTCGGACAAAGCGCACTTCCTCATCGGCCCACTGGCGAGCGGAAGCATGGTTCACAAAGAACGCCGCTTGCCAACGCCCATCGCGCACGATTGGTGCACCGATCAATGCCTTCGTATCGATGTCTGCGAATTTCGAATCTTCGACAAACGGATGCAACGTCGCGTCGGCGATGCTGATGGTCATTCCGCAACGGATAATCGAAGCGTACTTGCTGCCAATCGCGCTGATTGGCATGGAACCTCGTAGTAAAGGCAGTTTGCCGTCGGTCCAGCCTTGACCAAACTCAATGGTCTTCTCGTCATGGATTTCCATAAAGCCAACGCGGTTGGCTCCCAAGTGTTGACCGATGGCTTGCGCTGCGTTGGCTAACATCGTCTGCTCGTCTTGCACTTGGCGACTCGCTTGCAAGAGGTCCAGCAGCAGCGTTTGCCGCTGCTCGTTTTGCCGCAGCGCAGTTTCAGCTCGCTTAAGCTGCGTGGTCTCATAAAAGTAACACACCACACCAAAGCGATCGTCAGGCATGAGGATTCGTTCCAGTTGCCAGTGGTAGGATTCCACATCTTCGGTGTTGGCTCGCTGCTGCGTTGACTCTGTGGACTCATAAGGTTCACCCGTACGCAGCGTGTGATAGAAGCGGTTGATCGCTTCGGATGCGAATGGTTCAGCCCAGACCTCACGCAGGATCTCGGAAAGGTCGCGGCCCAGCAGTGGCGTAACACCAGCGAAAAGCCGTTCAGCACCTTTACTCAATCGTTGCAAGCAGAAATCCGCATCGATCAGATAGACGCCAAAGGGCGCGTTCTGTACAAGATTCAAGAAAGTGGTGTGCGAGCGTTTGATGGATTCTTCCGCCGCGATACGCTGCGTATCATCTACCGCAGCATAGCAAAAGCGATCGCGATCACCGCCACCAGGTCCAAGGTATGATACGGTGACATTCAGCCACGATGTTGTCGATTCATGATCCGCTTGCCCAGGTTTCGAATAGGGATGAATAAAGCTCGATGTATGTTTGCTGCGTTGAGCATTGCGATAATGGCGGCACCACAATGCAATCGAATCCTCAGGTACACCAAGATCACGCCCTGCCCATTTACCTACCGTTTGAAGGTGGCCTAGGCCAAAGAACTTTTCGGCAGCAAGATTGTCGATCATGTGCAGAATATCGGAATCGTCGGCGGGCAATTCTACGACTCCCATCGCCGTTGGAGTACTATCCAAGAAAGCTCGGAGCTCATGTTCTGACTGCTGGATATGCGCCATAGCAGATTTAATTGAACTGACGTCGCGAGCGATCCCAGCCACACGCAGCGGTGCATCTTCATCTAAGCTGATCAGCGTTCCTTTATCAGCGATCCAGATCACTTCACCCGACGCGCGAACGATCCGGTATTCGACTTCATAGCTCTGCGTCGTCGGATTAGTGATCCAGCGTTCGAAAGCTGCATGAACGTGTGGGCGATCATCAGGATGAATCGCGGAGGTCCACAGACGTGGGTTCTTGTATAGCTCTTGAGCGGAGAATCCCCAAACTTTCTCAAACGCCGGGCTAACGTACTCCACCTTTTCAGGCGAAATCTGAGTCATCCAGAATACGTCATTCGTATTGTCAGCGATCTGCGTGAGGCGTTCCTCGCTGATGCGCAACTGCCGCTCGATCCGCTTTTGTTCGGAGATATCTTGATTCATACCGACCCAGCCCCGCAGCACTCCATACTGCCCAGTCAATGGCACAATGCGAACGGATGTCCACCGCCACTGTCCTGATACATGCCAGAGTCGATACTCGGTGCTAATCGACTTGCGCTTATCAATCGCTTGATGCCATACCGCTTGAATGATCGAACGGTCGTCTGCATGAATGGCGTTCATCCAACCAAACCCACAGTACTCCTCAAAAGTTTGACCGGTAAAAGCCCGCCAGGATGGAGAATCTTCGACTGCAGCGCCCAGAGGATTGCGAGTCCAGACCAATTGAGAAGAGGCTTCGACCAGCGCGCGAAAGCGTTCTTCGTCGTGCTTGCGTTCAATCGCTTGCCACAGTAAACCAGCTACCGTTTCTATGAACTGGCTATCTTGTTTTGAAAACTTGACGTACTCCTGCGAGTGTGTTCCCAAGACACCCCACGGCCTCTCCGATGGACCAATAATGACACTAACACCGCTGACAACGCGGTGCATATGCAACACTTCCGGTCCCTTGAAGCGTGTTTCTTTCGCGAGGTTTTCCACAATGACCGAACCACGAGACTTGAGCGTAAAACCGGCTTGCGAGTTCTCATGTGCGTTGACTTTCGCATTCCCCACAAGCCCTTCTTGCCAGCCGACGCCCGCCACTAATAACAGTTCATTGCCATCAGCGGTAAGCTTAAGGATCTTGGTCATCTCGTTCTGCAATGTCTCAGACACTTTGCGAACGACTAAGTCGAACAGTTCGCCTAGATTGTTGAATACCAGTGCGGCTTGTGCAATTTCTGCAAGGGCAGCCGTCTGTTGTTGGCGAATTCTATTTTCTTGACCTGCGATCTGCAGAGACTGGACTTCTGCTTCCAGTTGTTGGATTCGAGCGAGCAGTCCAGCGGGATCTGTTTCGAAATCTCCACTGCTTCGAAAGTCATCCGACATAAAGTGTGATTCAGACGAAAGAGGTTTGGCGCGAGGAAGCGAACAGGGAAGGTTGGTATTCATTTATTCTAACCAGCAGCAGAAGATACGAAAGTTGCAATGTGTTGCTGCGTCTGGGCGCTGGATGATTGCGCATAACATACCTAGTATTGAAATGAAACCTAAGAAATCCCTATTTCTGGCTGACTTTGTCGTTAAACGGAGAAGCTGTTTCGCACTTATTGAAAGTTGGAAAACTGCCTGCGACTTTCCACACGTCCGCTACTTGATTCGGATTCCTGTGGCTTGGCAGATCGATGCGCTTACATCGCTATGATTGCGTCATCTGCTCGTGCAACCGTTCAAGCGTTGAGTTCATGCGCTGTGAAAACTGAGTGTTCAACGTCAGATGAGGGCGCAGCAGATGGTGCGTTGCACCCGAGACGGTGGTGGTGGATGGCAACAATGGCCGAACCTCTCCGCTAAACTCCAACTTCGGCATATCGGCCGCAGTAGGTCTTGGCCGCGCGAACTGGTCGCAAGTAATTGCAAATAGATCGCTGGTCTGCTTCCAAGCGGCTTGCCCCTCGGCAAGATTCGGAAACTGACCGTCTTGCAGCAAGAAGATGCCAGCGCTTGCCACACCGGCTAACATCAGCTCTTTGGCTGTGGCAAAGACAAGCACATGCGACGTGCCAAAGTCTAATGGAATCGTGATGACAGCTAAGATCGGAGCAAATATCAATGTTGCCGGAGCCACGCCGGTATAGAGCTTCTTCTTCCAAGACATCTGTTTCCAGATCATCGCTGTCGCTTGATCCAACGCGTGATCGTCCAGTCTTGCGTGTGATTCCGCTTGGAACCGCTGAATAATCTGTTCAGCCACTTTACTCAGTTCATCTTCCTCGATTGGACCGATCAAAATCGGCAGGTCGCCGTGACGGTCCGCATCACGCAAAGCTTTGGCCAGTCGCGGAGCTGTCATGATCGAGCTATCGTCGCCCTTGCGAATCTTCGCGCGAATCCATTCCACCGGTTCGCTCATCACGCGGCTCAGCGACGGCAAGCCGGGAATGCGACTGGTTAGCTCTTTGGCCGACGCCGAAGCACTGCTGGACCACCGTCCAATCACTTGCGAAGGCTTTGCCCACCAAGGCGCAGTCCGCTCCAACGACTCTTTCATCTGCTGAATGATGTCTTGTGATAACTGCAATCGGATCGTCGCTTTGTCCTTGGTTGTGTGCGAACTGAATTGCAAGATCGCTTGCGCAAAAACGCCGTACAAGCGCCGCGTCTGAGCGTATGTTTGGTGCAATTCGCTTTCGATGTCTGTGCAGCAGGCCTTCAAACGCTGCGTCGCAGCGATCACGGCGGAAGACTTCAAGTTATCCACCATCTGACTCGGGTCCAAACGACTGCTTAAATTCAACAAGTAATCTTTGTTATCGATTACCTCGCTTTTTTGAAAACTGCTGTCTGCATCAATCGACACGAAAATCGGCAATGGCTCAGTCGTTAAAAAACTACCTGCCAAGTTTGTCGCAGCGGCTTCGAACTTTTGATCCGTGGGGGGGGCTAAGCTTTGCATGCCTATCGCTTGAGGTGTTGACCGCTGTTGCCAGGCGCGAGGCAAGCTTGGCAAGCGATGCGTAGGATCGGGACCTCGAAAGTCATACGCAAGATAGGCCCCAGTCAACTGGTTCGACGGAAAATGCCTTTCAACTTCCAATCGAATTTCTTCAGCACTGTATCGCTTGGGGACTCGATTGATTGCGACGAAGTTTTTAATACGGTCCATCGAGCGATGCGTCGACTGTATCAACTGTTGTAGAACTTGATCACCAATCATGTTCGATTGAGCCACGACGATCAGCCCAGAAGCCAATCTCAACGCTTCCATCAATATCTTGCCGCGTTGGTCCGCAATCGTTTCCAAGGAGCGATGCTTCCGAGGCAGGCGCTGCGAGTTCAAGGGGCTCGGTGCATGTTGCTCCTCAACTAGTGAATCGGCCGATGTGATATTACCGAAGATGCCACGCTGAATGTCCGGGCAATCCATCAGACCAATCCCTAACTCATCCAGCAAAGGATCGGTGGCAATCAAGGGCACATGAAACAGATCTTCCGACGACACGTGGTCATCGATCAGCGCTGTCGCCTTTGGTACACCTGGTACCGGACGGCCATTGTATTGCGAATGAGCGATCTCGGGGGAATCGCTCAGCATTTCTCCCGGCCGACCGAAAACGTTGAGAACCTGCTGCAAGATGCCTTCCCAAATTTCCGTGTTGGAGCGCCAGCTCTCGGGCAGCCAAATTACAAATCGATGCGTGCCCGCTTCATCACTGCCACCCAGGAGCACGCGGGACCGACCCTGCGGTGACAGAAAGCCAGCGACTAGACTGCTTTTGCCAGAATTTAACAACCCGCAAACGGCCACGATTGGGGACGATGGGTGCTGCGATAGCGAACGCAGGCGATCAACTTCCTGCTTGGCTGCGCGAGCTCGGTCGGCAATCTCCATCCAGCGCTGATCATGGCGCGAGCCAGGTTGCGCAAGCAACTCCAGCGTTTGCCAAAACGAATAAGAATTCTTCGGTGCCGTCGCTTGTTGAGTGCACTCTAGTCCCACGTCGGTGCTAGCAAGCACGCGTTCTAGTTGGTCAATGACGTGTTGAGCGATCAAGGATTACGGCCATTCATGTTGCAGTACCAAAGAATGCACTCGGTGGAACAGAGCGCATTTAGGCAACCGCTTGAAATTGAATTACCGTCCAACGGACTTCCAAGTCCGTCGATTCTTCAACTGACAAGGATGTCCGTTGGTACATTTTCTCAGCGCAGTTGCCTTTCACTACCACAGAATCATAGCCGCAATCGTTGGCTGCCACAAACGCTGATCGTTAGGCAGTTGCAATATCGCCCGCGGAAACCGGCTCTTGCGCGGCCGTTGGCTGTGCTGCGGACGAAGGTCGCGAGACGCGATTTCGCGCAATCCAGATTCCGCACGGAGCATGCCGCAAGACATATCGCGAAACGCTGCCCATCAGCAACCGCCCTAAAAAGCCTTTCGGGGTTTCTCCCATCACGATGAGGTCCGCTTGGCTCGCTTCGGCAAATTGCACTAGGCCTTCTCCGACGCTAGGACTGCTTAACGAATGCGTTTCAATCTTCGCTTTCGGAATTCGAATCTTTGCCGCTGCCGCTTGTAAAGCGTTCGCAACGCGTTGATCTAATTCCGTGTCGGCTGGCAATTCGCCAAAGAAGCTGACATAGCTGGGCGAAATAGAAACCAAATTCACTTCGGCACCAGCCCCCCAGTTGGTTTCGCAGAACTCCTCTAAAGCCGCGTGGGCCGGAGCGGAAGCATTATAAGCAATCGCGACGCGCAATGGTCGCTCTTGCTCCTTCAAACCCGTCGATCGAACCACCAGTACACTGCAATGAGCATGCGTCGCAACATAGTCACTGACGCTGCCCAGCACCATGCGAGCGATTGCAGAATGGCCGCTCGCACCGATGACAATCAAATCCACACTCTCGTCCTCAGCGACCTTCACCAGCGTCGAACCGATGGGGCCTTGAAGCATTAAATGTTCGGTGCTGACATGTGCGCCTTCAAACATCGCTGCAATCCGCGCTGCAGACTTCTTGGCCAACTCTTGTTGCTGCAACGTAAGGTCAACCGTCCAGCACTCCGACTCATAAGCTGGATACGCATAATCAGGTGGATTTACTACCGTCGCAATGCTGATATGAAGCTTGCTCCCATGCGGCATTCGGGACACCAGCCACGCTGCGTCTTCCGCTGATTTCGAACCGTCGGTGGCAATTAGTAAACGTTGCATCATCTATTCTCCCAGATCGAAGGACTACCGCCAGTGAGTCGACAACGCGGCCGACTGCAGTTGGAAAGAGCAACCCAAGTGCCAACTTGGTCGTTGACGACTTCTGTTCCTGCAAAGCGAGGATGATTGCTCGGTTTTTACGAGTCATTTTGGTGTGCGGACCTTAAGTAATGCATTCCTTACTTCGCAAACTTTCGTTCCATAACTTAACGGATGAGTGCGATTTGGCACGATTTGCAGATAGAGTGTGCGTTATGGTCGCGACCATAATTCGGCTTTGTATAGGCGACCTGTTCAGTGCGAGCGGCGTTATCGGCGAGAGCTACTGCAATCGGGAGACAGTGGTTTGTCGTACAACCTTTAGGCGGAATTCCTTTGAGTTTCTTCACAGGCGCTTCCGCCCAAAGTCGGTATTACGAACAAAAATTGAACGGGATTGACTGCAAGCGAAATTCGATGTCCGCACGTCGAAACGCAAACGCTTGTGCCTCGTTCTGTTTCTGTCAAAGCCATGCGATTTGCCAGTTCAAGTTGTCTAACGAAAATTCCTGGCGTATGCGTCGTTCCGCTATCGTTTTGACGCTTAGTCAAGCAGCGTTGCATTCACCTCGCGTCGTTGAACCACTTGCCAAACGAACATGGGCATACGCCGAACGACGGCTCGGTCGCTTGATAATCGCTAGCCGCGCGCCAGCGCGGTTCCCGCTTGTCGGCGAGGAATCCTGGTAAAGCTAGTTGATTTGAAAAATGCGGATGTTACACTTCTGGCATGCATCTGCGATTGCTACTTTCGATTCTGCTTATTCTTTCTACAGCCGCCTCCAGTTTGGTGGTCCGCGGTGGAGTGGCGATTCGAGACTTCGTCAGCGAGTCGGAACTGGTGCTTCTGGAATCAGTGAAACAATTGGGTGAAGAGTCTTCGCCGACGGATCATCTCTCCTTTGCAACTTGTTCGGATCAAGCTTTATTGCCGGTAGGTTTCTGCGGCTATACTTCATCGACCGAACAACCGTCCACCGCGATGCTTGCTTTGCAATCGCATCTATGCCGTGGCCCACCTCTCGCGAACTAATACACTTCAGTACTTGAACTGATTTGAAACTTTGACTGCAGCAGTACCAAGGTACTTGCGCGCAATAGGTAATCTTCGTTCGTCCCTCTCACCAGCCAGATCGCGAAAAACAGTTTCGCGCTGCAATCGTTGTTCGCTCGTGCACTTCCCAACCGAATTCAAATGGTTATCGAACTTACAAAGCTACAAGAGATCGTGATCGCATCGGCCGCGCTGTTGCCGCGCCAGGGACCTATTACCAAATTCGCGTTTCTGAACCCACTGCAAGGTTTAGAACACCTTCATTTCGATCAAGTGATGCAGGACGTCCGTGAACTGTATGGCAATGAAGCTTATCTCGACGAAGATCGATATCGGGAAGAACTGAAAACCGGACGCATCACCAGAGATGAATTGCAAGAAGTGCTTGCCGGATCTCTTGCTGGTCAAGCAAATGTCTCCATAGCAGGCCTCACGCCTCGCATTGATCTGCGACTTGCCTTGTTAATCCACCCGTTCCATTTTGGTCATCGACGTGAACTCGCTTGGGTCCTATCCGAAACAGAGGCGCTTTATCGGTTCCGGAGCGATGTTGATTCCGTTCATCGCCAAACGAATCTTGCCGCCTTCAGACTCTGGACGCAAAATGACACTACGGCCAAGAATGTTAGTGCCTTTGCCAAGTTCGCTTTGGGAACAAAACAGAAGCGAACAAGCGAGCATCGCTGGGAAGCATATTACTTGCATGTGCTTTGGCAAGTGATCTTTGATGGCATCGAGTCCGCTCCGCCAAATGCCTCCCAAGCAGCTCATTGTTCGTCGGCGGTATGCAATGCGGAAGTATCCTTGGTCGATTCTTGCGTTACAGCGAATAACGTTCCCGCTGAGGCAAACGGTGATCAACAGGCAAAAGTCTTTCGCACGACGCCATACGCCAGGGATGCTCGCGTCGACGAGATGATGATACGTTTTACTGCCGCATTTTTGGATCAAGGTTATGCAGCCAATGCACTGCCCAATCGTGAGCGCGGCTATTGGAACAGCTTTTGCGCGATGTACAGTAGAGCAGCGCCTTGGTCGCCAAGATGGCAGAAGGCCTTGGCCACCAAGCTCAATGAATATACCGGTCAAGGTTTGTCGGAGTTGGATGTGCTTCAATCCACAATACGCGAACGAGGGCTCGACCTTCCAGAGGCCCATCGGTACATCACTGCGACATTGCTGTCGCTACGGGGCTTCGCCGGTATGATCTGGCAAACAGAGACACGTCCGGACTTGTTCAGGCGTGCGTCGCCTCCGGGCACCTTAACCGAGTTTTTAGCAGTCCGAATTGTACTGCAACAAGTCGCCAGCGAGTTCCCGCACGAGCGTCGTGGACCAACGAAAGGAACTGTAAGGGATGACGGCTCCGATGTAAGTACGACGGAGCTTCGCAGTCGCGAACAATTAGCATTCTTGGTCTTCGAACTTGCGCAGGTGATGAACTGGACGCCCATGTCGCTAATTGAGCTTACTTCGACGCAGTGGACGGAGTTGCGAGCGGAACTTGAGCAGTTCAATGACTTAACCCGACGGCGCACATTCCATGCTGCCTTTGAACGGAAGCTAGCCAAGGCCGCGTTGAATGCGTTTGCTGAGCGAGTTGCGTTGCCGCCAAGGCGCCCTGAGTCGGCTACGCTGCAAGTTGTGTGTTGCATCGATGCTCGCGAGGAGTCGCTGCGACGCCATCTTGAGGAACTGGATGTGACGGTCGAAACGTTTGGTATCGCTGGGTTCTTTGGAGTTCCCATGTATTATCGCGGAGCTGGTGATGCCGGATTCTCCGCGCTTTGCCCAATCATGATGACACCCAAACATTGGGTCATTGAAGAAGCGGTCTACTCGCTGGAAGACTCGGGGCGAAAGCGAGCTCGAGCGCGACGGTTGCTGGGTACCGCGCAGCGAGGTTTTCAATCACAGTCGCGCGGGTCCGTAGGCGGCGCGATTTTTTCAACCATGGTTGGACCGCTAGCCACGGTGCCGATGCTCAGCCGGATTTTGATGCCGCGGCTCACCGCTCGTATGCAACATACAGCGCGGCAATTTATCGCCCCGCCCGTCGTGACGCGGTTGAGGATTGAACGCGACGCGGCTTGCGCGGCCTGCCCGCCGAAATCAACCCTCGCTACTTCAAAGAGCGAAGCGGAAAAACTGCAGCAAGATGTCGCCGATGAGGAGACGCAGGAAGATGGGATTGGATTCACCATCGAGGAAATGACACAGCTTGCCGCAAAAGCTCTTAGGGATATCGGTTTGACGACGAACTTTGCGCCGCTCATCCTCATGCTGGGACATGGTTCCGGCTGTGTCAACAACCCGCATGAGTCCGCCTATCATTGCGGAGCCTGTGCAGGTAACGCTGGAGGCCCCAATGCCAGAGCGTTGGCGATGATGCTGAATGATTTGCGAGTCAGACGGCGACTGCAAGCAGCGGGAATTGAGATACCTGACGAGACGTACTTTATCGGTGCGTTACACAACACCGCCACCGAAGAGATGATGTTCTATGATTTAGAACTTTTGCCGACTCGAAAGATCAAGCAACTGCGACGGGCAAGCATGCTGTTGGCAGAAGCCGCTAAACGCAATGCGCACGAACGTTGTCGTCGCTTTGAATCGGCCAAGCTGGACTTGAGCCTTGATGAAGCTCTATTACACGTGCAAAATCGCAGCGAGGATCTCGCTCAAACACGTCCCGAATACGGCAACGGCAGCAATGCCATCTGCTTTGTCGGTCGACGTTCACGAATACGCGGCTTATATCTCGATCGTCGGTCATTTCTAATGTCGTACGACCCCAGCCAAGACAATGCGGATGCCTCCACACTTGCTGGCATCCTGTCGGCGGTGGTGCCAGTCTGCGAAGGTATCAATCTTTTGTATTCCCTGTCCGCGATCGATCCCAGCGGTTGGGGGTCTGGAACGAAATTGCCTCACAACATCACATCGCTGCTCGGTGTGATGGACGGAGCGGCCAGCGATCTTCGGCCCGGGTTGCCTTGGCAAGGCGTCGACATTCATGAACCGGTGCGACTGCTGTTCATCATCGAGTCGCAGCCAGCCACGATACTGCGGCTGATGAGTCAGAATGAAACGCTGAAGCACATCTTTCAAAATCATTGGGCTCATCTCGCGGTCCTTGATCCCGAATCGAGCCAGTTTCATCGCTATAGCAAAGACCACTTCGTCCCGTACTGCCCGCAAGCAAACGGTCCACAAAACGAGTTCGCGCAACCTTTAACAACCTCACAACAATGGTACGCGGGGAAACGGCATCACCTTCCTTTTGCCGTAATCTTTCCTGAAGACGAACGCGTCACTGGGCAACAGCAAGCTGACTCCGGCGAGGTGACGCTATGAGTATGTTCTACCTTTGTGGAGTGATCGTAGTTGCTGCGCCGCTGCTGCTGGTGTTGCTGCTAGGGGCGACGTCGCTGCTGGGAGTAAAGCTTGGCGAGCGGAATACGGGCTGGTTAACGCAAGTCCTCGTGACCGTCGCGTTGCTTGCAGCAGTCAGCTTGTTGATCGGGATGCTGTGGACCGACCAAGTCGAAATCGTAGTTGAACTTGGTCGTTGGGTTGACATCCCGACCGAGCATTTCCATTTTACAGTGAAGTTTCTGTTCGATCGATTGTCGGTACCCTTCGTGATATTGTCGTTGGCATTGTGCGGCATCATCGGTGCCTTCGCCAGTCGTTATTTGCATCGCGATGAAGGGTACACACGATTTTTCCTGTTGTATGTCATCTTCTTGCTTGGCATGGTCGTGTCTTCGGTTGCAGGAACGATTGAAACGATGTTCTTGGGCTGGGAGTTGGTCGGATTGTCATCCGCACTGTTGGTGGCCTTCTTTCAAAACAGACTCAATCCAGTGACCAATGGATTGCGAGTGTGGGGAATCTATCGATTTGCAGATGGCGCTTTTCTGCTCGCTGCATTGGTGCTTCACCACCTTACCGGCGGCGGAGATTTGGCTTTGATGATGGGCCCCACCCCCTGGCCTGATAGCGTCAACGCCATCACGCCGGGGCAGGCGTTGGTGGTAGGTTCGCTCCTGTTAGTCGCCGCAGCGGGCAAATCCGCGTTGGTTCCGTTCTGCGGCTGGCTTCCTCGAGCGATGGAGGGGCCAACGCCATCCAGTGCGATTTTTTATGGAGCGTTATCGGTACACCTGGGAGCATACTTGCTCTTGCGAGTTAGTCCGATGATTGATCAATCACAAGTGTTGCAGTATCTGATCGTTGTTGTCGGCGTGCTGTCGGCGATCTATGCTGCGATTGTGGGACGCGTTCAAACAGATGTGAAGAGTGCCCTAGCGTTCGCTTCGTTGCTGCAGGTCAGCATCATTGTCATCGAGATTGGGCTTGGTCTGCGATATCTAGCTCTGATTCACATCATCGGTCATGCCTCTATGCGAACGTTACAACTTCTGCGAGCTCCATCCTTGCTACGGGATATGCGGCAGTCGGAAGATAATCTGGGACAAGCGATAGGCTGGCAATCGCATCGACATCATGTAACAGATATGCCTGCTTGGAAAGTAAGTGTTTATCGGTTTGGCCTTGAGCGAGGTTATCTCGATCACTTGATCGACGATGTCGTCGTCCAACCCGTAGTGAGGATATTTCTAACGCTCAGCAAGTTGGAAAGTGGTTGGCTAAGGTGGCTAGCGGCCGAGCAGACCAAGGAGCGACGCATTTCCAAGGAACCCGCGGAATCCCAGGAGCGGCCATCATGAGTAGTTTACATTTTCCGTGGCTAGAATTATCCATCCTGTTGCCATTGCTGGCTGCAATAGGCTGCTGGCTTGCACGAGATCCGTCGGTCGCAAGGCGTATCGCGGTGGCCACCAGCGGCATCACGCTGTTGCTCACGTTGGGCGAGTCGTTCGACTTTGGAACGTTGGGGACGTTTGCCGCTCAAGATCGAAACAGTTTTATCCTGTGGTTATTTGGACGCGAGTACTTCGTGATCGACGAACTGACAGCACCCTTACTGCCCAAAGTTGCTTTGGTCTTTGCGTTGACCCTTATTGCAACGATGCGAGGCAAGACGCAACGTTTTTCTTTTGCCCTTACCATGCTTTCCGAATCGATCATCTTGGCGATTCTTAGTTGCTCCTATGTGCCCCTTCTGATCGGGCTACTGGTGCTGAGCGTTATTCCGCCGGTGCTGGAAATGCGGGCTCGCGGTGAATCGAGTCGTGTCTTCGTGATCTACAGCCTAACCCATCTGGGTCTGTTGGCCGCCGGCTATGCTTTGCACAGTGCGTGGGGCAACCAATCTGCGTGGATCGCCGAAGTGGCCGCTGGAATGTTAGTACTATCGGCGATGATCCGAGCTGGGATTTTTCCAGTCCACTCCTGGATACTTGATCTGTTCGATCGAGCGTCATTTGGAACCGCTTTACTGTATCTGGCCCCCATGACTGGAGCTTATGTCGTCATGCGGACTGTATTGCCGGTAGTCTCGGTTTGGGCGCTGCATGGCATTGCAATTCTTTCCCTGCTGACAGCTTTGTTTGCGGCGGGCATGGCGTTAGTCCAACAAGATGCACGGCGTTTCTTTGCTTATCTGTTCATCAGCCATTCTTCGTTGGTTCTAACCGGTCTAGAGATCGCAAACCCCATCGGAATGACGGGCGCTCTGTGCATTTGGCTGGAGACCGGAGTCGCGTTGAGCGGATTTGCGTTGACCATCCGCGCGGTAGAGTCACGCATCGGCCGTATTTCGTTCGCCGAGTATCATGGTTTATTCGACCACATGCCTTACCTCGGTTCCTTGTTCTTGCTGACGGGACTGGCTTCTATCGGTTTCCCGGGAGGTTTAGCCTTTGTTGCCATGGAGTTGCTGGTGGAAGGCACCGTTGCCGTGTATCCAATCGTGGGTTCAATCATTGTATTAACAGCGGCCCTCAACGGCATTGCAGTGATGCGAGCGTACTTTCGCATCTTCACTGGTCGGCGGCATGTGGCGACGATCTCGCTCCATGCACGTCCCGCGGAACGATTGGTCGCGATTGTGCTCAGCATCCTAATCTTGGGCTCGGGCATCTGGCTAAGTATGGCAATTCGGTCAAGGATGCATGCAGTCGAATCGCTGTTGAAGATACGGCAAGCGAGCGGTATCGATGCTAGCAGTTTCGACAGCCAGTCCGATGCAAAGTCGCATGAGTAATCGCGATTGGCGGCGACGTGAGCTTTCGCAATATCCATTTTTTCGCGTGATCCCGCATCGCTGTAGGAGCCCACTTGTTTCCAATGGAAGTCGATGCTGCCACAGGCGGTACTACGAACGAGACCAAACGTCGTGCAAATCAAATAGGCGTCAGCACCGATTTTACAACCTCACCTTTATGCATTTTCTCGAATGCTTCGTGCCACTGCGTGATCGGCCAGACGCCTCCCAAGATTGGCTGGACATTCAACTGTCCACTGGCCAGCAGCGCGATCACGCGTTCCCAGATTGGCCAGTTGTGACTGAAGCTGCCTTGGAGCGTTACGTTCTTTTGGACCAATGGGTCGACGTTGAAGCCCAGCGGTTGCGGTCCCCAACCAACCTTGGAAATCCAACCTGCAGGACGAACAATGTCAATCGCGATCTTCAGTGTGATGCTCGCGCCGGCTGCATCAATCACGCCATCGCACCCTAATCCGTCGCGTTGCAACGCCCAGGGTTTGGGATCACCAATGATGCCTTCGCAACCATACTGCTTGGCAATTTCCAGCCGATGCTTGTCGGATTCTAGCCCCACAAGTGCGACTTCCGCACCACACAACCTGGCCATCGCGGCACACAAGATCCCGATGGTGCCAGGACCTAAGACAACGATTCGGTCGCCCGGTTCGATGCGAGCATTCTTGACTACGGCATTGTACGCAACACAACATGGCTCCGTCAGACAAGCAAACTCAAACGGCAAACTATCTGGTATCGCATGTAAGATGCGCGCTGGCACGCGAACATACTTCGTCATCGCGCCGTTGACGCCATAACCGAACCCTTTACGGGTAGGGTCTAAATTGTAGAGGCCTTTGCGCGACATCGGGTTACGCTGGTCAATAATGGCCGCCGTTTCGCTTACGACACGATCGCCTTCTTGCCAACCATCGACGTTAGCGCCCAGTTCCACGATTCGACCACCGAACTCATGGCCAAGCACCACGGGATAGTTCACGGGCCACGAATGGTCCGCTGTCCATTGATGCAAGTCGCTGCCACACACGCCCACATTGGCGACTTCCAATAACACATCGTCTGGCCCAATCGAGGGTCGTTCGATTTCGCGGATTTCGACCGATCCCTTTTCGGGCGCAAAGTTAACTACGGCTGCTGATTTCATATTGATGGGGAATTAGTTCGTTTGTTGGGAATGGATCGCGTTACAAATCAACCGTAATGAAGACTCCAAGTCGCCGTCGGCCGTTTTGAACGAGTCCGCGTCAATCGTGAGCGGAGCTCCAAGTACGACCAGCGGAGCACCATATGCCGGACACTGAATCGCTTGTTCGAGGCTTAAACCTCCGACGGCTTGAACGGGGACACCGACTGCTTGCACAACCTGCCGCAACTGATCCAGCGGGCTGGGCATTCGCAGGCCCCGGGCAGCGATGCCGCGGCGTTCATCATAACCGATATGATGCACGATATAGTCGCAGCCCAAATCTTCCAACCATTTTGCACCAGCGACCATATCGGGACAAACCATGTTGTCCCCCATTACTTTGACGCCACAATCTCGACCTGCTTTCACCACGCAGCGGATGGTTTCCTCATGAGCTCGAGCCATGACGACCACGTGCGTTGCGCCCGCACCGGCCATCATCTCCGCTTCGAGATATCCGCCGTCCATCGTTTTTAGATCCGCGACGATAGGCGTGTCAGGGAACGCTTGTCGCAGCGCTCGGATGCCATGCAACCCTTCTGCCAAGATCAGAGGCGTACCAGCTTCAAGCCAATCCACGCCAGCTCGGATGGCCATTTGAGCCGTTTCGAGGGCTTCGGTGATATTTGTTAGATCCAAAGAAATTTGTACGATTGGCTTCATCGTGAACCTGGCGGGAATGAGTGCTCTCTCTCAACGGCACCTGATTCTAGCGAACTGTACGAAGTTGTTGAACCATGCTAGTTGCAGGATCTGCAGCCAGCGCCACACCGGCTAGCGTAAGAGCAACGTCTTCGTTGAGCCGTCAGCCGTAGGCGTGCGCGTTCTGGGGTAGGCCGGTAACAAGGTCGCTAATGCTGTTGCCGGAACTGCGCAAAGCCAATTGATGAACGCCGTTTGGGTTAGTCAAGCGTTATCTCGCATGACGCAGTTACGAAAGTTTCGGTGCATTTACCGAAAACTTTCTAGAGTTTTGTTGACACACGGTTTTGCGACCTTTAGAACCAAACGTCAACGACGCTTCGTTCCAATTCGTCATTAGGTGGCCCAGGTTTCACGGACACGGTTGTGTCTAATTTTCGATAAAGCAAAGGGGTCAGGACTCATTGATTGTCACAAACCAACTCACCTATAAGATCCGTGGTGCTGGATCGCGATTATGACGCAGTCGGTAACAGGATACGCTTGGCTGCAAACTTTGGCGGCACATTCACTGCCGCTAGCAACCTATCGCCAACGGACCCAAGCACGGTAACCGGCGGAGTCAAGGGCTTCGTATATGACCCAACAGACCAACTGGTGGGTGTCGATGTGGCGGGCTTCTTGGGACGCAGAACCAGCGGCAGCTTTATCAATACCAGCCCACCGGCCAATGTCCTGGATCTCGATTACGATGCGACAGGAAACCGGCTGAGCAGTACCGGGCAATCACAAAGCGCGGCTGGCAGCCACAATCGCCTGAGCACCGATGGGACTTATAATTATCTCTACGACAACGAAGGGAACACGATTCGTCGAACCAAGATCTCTAATGGTAATGTCCGCGAGATGGCTTGGGATCATCGCAATCGCTTGGTTTCGGTGACCGATCGAGTGAGCCTGGGCGGCGCTATCCAGAAGAGCGTTCAATATGTTTACGATGCGTTTGATAACAAAGTCGGTAAGCTTTTGGATGCGGATGGCAACGGGACGATTGATTCGGAGACGGCTTGGGTTTACAGTGAAGGCCATGCGCTGCTGCAATTCAGAGATACCGATGGGGTGGGCAGTGCGCAGAATCTCAGGTTATCGAATCGTTATTTGTATGCGGATATTGTCGACATGCTATTGGCGGACGAGCAGTTCTTGACCAACAATGGTCCGCTGTTAAGTGCAACATCCGCTAGCGGTACTGCTGGCACGACGCTCTGGCCGCTAACCGATCACTTGGTCAGTGTGCGAGATGTGGTCGATAACAGCAAAGTTGTTCGGCAGCATGTGAACTATGATGCGTTTGGTAACCGCATCAGTGAAGTCTATCGCAATGCAAGTGGCACTGTGATCGGAGCGGGCACTCCTGGCAGTATCCAGATGCTCTTTGGCTTTACTGGTCGAGACTGGGACACCGACAGTGAGCTACAATACAACCGCGCCCGCTGGTTCGATCCCAAGACCGGCAGATGGCTCAGCCAAGACCCCATCTCCTTCGCCGCTGGTGATACCAACCTTTATCGGTATGTGGGGAACGATGCAACCAATGCGACAGATCCGAGTGGACTAGTTGAAACTGTCGTAGAAGAACCTGGACTTGTGAATGGCAGGCCGGGCGTCTGGCGACAAACAATGACGTATGATCGCAAATGGATTTTGATCTACCCATATATCGACAACCTGTCATACGGGCCAAGAGAGTTCATTCCTAGCGACTTAGACGTTGGTGGACTCGGCGGAAGTTTGCTCAAAGGACGATACAAGAACGTAGCATCGGGAGCTGAGTTCTGTGAGCAAGGAATATACCAGGCTGGCGTGACTGGTTTCATAATAGGCGGGATATTCATTCCTGGACCTGAGGACTTGATTCTAGCCGCAGCCTTCTCAAAGCACGGGATCAGTGTGTTGCGAGAAGGTGCTAACGTCATTATTACACAGTATGGGAAACGCCTCAGTGGTTCGAAACTAGACGAAGCAATTGAGCTCGTCGAGAAGGAGGCGAAGTCCGTTCAAGAAACACTTGCAAAAAGTGGATCCACCTACAAGGCGTACAAGAATTACAATAGCGCTATGACAGATGCTTTGTCTTGGCTCAAGAGTCGAGGATTTAAAGCAGAGCAGAAGTTCAAGAGTAAGTGGTCTGACTGCCCAAATGGAATGACAGACTCATCAAAAACGATTGGCTATCGTATCGAGTTTGATGAAACGATTGGTGCGCACATCAATGTGTTCGCAGGAAAAGAAAAAGGACCGCACTTCGTTTTCCCTGCGACTGAATCAGAATTGAAGTCTCTATTGCAACAGCTATTTTAAAATATGACTAGTGAAACCGAACTACAAGCGGAACTGAAAGTTACTTTAGGAGCCAGCGGCTTCACGATTCTGGGTAACGATGAAACCCTATTTCTACAGCTAAAGTCGCTTCTTCCAATGGGGCTGACTGGCCCGAATTTCTCGCGGCTTCCGCTGCACGAGAGGTTGTATTTCCCAGGCGATCAGCAGATTAAAGATCATCATTTAACTGCATACTTGCAACTGGTTTTTCGTCGATATAAGGAATTCATCCCAGTTGAAAATGCTGAGTGGTTGATTGCCGGTGACGGATTTACAGAAAATTCATACCAAATCTCGAAGGAAGATTTGATTCCTGGACTGGAGGTTTTTCTGACATATCCGCATGCTGTAATAGTGGTCCCTTCGAGTCTGCGATCCGGCGTTTACTTTGGATTGGATTGGTCGGCTGACATTTTTGCTTTGGGTAGAACTTAAGCCGGAGTGCGACATCCGCTAGCGGTACTGCTGGTACAACGCTCTGGCCGCTGACAGATCACTTGGGCAGCGTGCGCGATGTTGTCGATAACAGTAAAGTTGTTCGGCAGCATGTTTAGCACACCAATCCTATTGCGACACGTTGGGGCAAGCCCAACGGTCGCTCAGTTCTCGCGATCTCAGAATAATTTGCCTTGGTCTTCTGTCTTTCAAATGCTCCCGGCTTGTCCGGGAGATGTTTGCGTTTCTTGCTAAAGAGCGATGTTGACTAGCGAGGAACCGAACGATCCACTGGGCAAGCCAGTGGGATTCCCGTTGTAGCGGGCTCTTTGGTGTAGCGAGAAACCCAATGATCCACTGGACAAGCCAGTGGGATTTGGATCGCGCTGCGGTGCAAGCATCGATGCGAAACTGGGCCTTGTGCCCAGTCTTCGCAATAGGATTGGTGCGCGAAGAGTGACCGAATTTCTTTTGGCAGGAGAATCAGGGCAGTAGAATAGAATCCATGACCATTCTCCTGCCCCCATTCTCTTGCCCAGACTTTGCAATTGGATTGGTGCGCTAAAGCATGACGTGCGAGCATGTGCGTTTGGGGCTTGCCCCCGTAGGACACCGCTTTGGTGTTCTAGACAGCGTGTCCTCAATGATACCCCTCTGCTGCTGGTGCCAGTCGCCTTCGGCGACTGGCACCAGCAAGGGCGGGCGGGGACGTGGACGAACTTAGCACACCAATCCTATTGCGACACGTTGGGGCAAGCCCAACGGTCGCTCAGAGCGCGCGATCTCAGAACAATGTGCCTTGGTCTTCTGTCTTTCAAATGCTCCCGGCTTGTCCGGGAGATACTTCCGCTTCTCGCTACACGGGTCGGCCCCCCTGGATCCTAAAGCTAATGCTCCCGGCTTGTCCGGGAGAGGTTTGCGTTTCTTGCTAAAGAGCGATGTTGACTAGCGAGGAACCGAACGATCCACCGGACGAGCCAGTGGGATTCCCGTTCTGGCGGGCTCTTTGGTGTAGCGAGAAACCCAACCATTCACTGGGCAAGCCAGTAGGATTTGGATCGCGCTGCGCTGCAAGCATCGATGCGCATCTGTGCCTTGTGCCCTGTCTTCGCAATAGGATTGCTGCGCGAAGAGCGACCGAATTTCTTTTGGCAGCAGAATCAGGGCAGTAGAATAGAATCCATGACCATTCTCCTGCCCCCATTCTCTTGCCCAGACTTCGCAATTGGATTGGTGCGCTAAAGCATGACGCGCGAGCATGTGCGTTCGGGGCTTGTCCCCGACGGACACCGCTTTGGTGTTCTAGACAGCGTGCCTGGTGTCGTCGCAGCGTGGTTGTTACGGGCCGAATTGCGGTCGGATTTTTGGTCGAATTGATACGGTAGAGAATATAAGAAGTTTGAAGTGGGAATTTTGAAGACTGAAGACTGCTTTAGAAGTCCGTCAGATCGACTTGGTTTTGCCAGTGCGGTTGCAGCAAGACACGATTGACGATGTCGATGTCAATCGTGCGGCCAGAGGAAGCCCTAACCGTTTCGAGCATCGCCGACAGGCATAGGTTGCGACAACGGCGCAGGTCACCATCGGCACAGCGAACAAATAGTTCCATCGCGCCAGCGGTGAACGTACTTGTTACCGGACTACGGCTTAGATGGATTTCGTTTAACCGCGTTGGGCATCGCCCCGCGTTTGGTGTGCAGATCCATTGTGACGCGGCCCGCTGGGCACGCGGTTAAACGACGCTTACTCGCTACTGACTATGGATTAAACTTAGAAATGTTTAGACACCATTGGTCAAAGTAGGGTGAAGCTAGCTCGCAGGAGTGGTTACAATGCTGCCACCAAAATAAATTAGGCCCAACGTCCTTTTAACTCCTGCAACCTATGAAAGTTGATTATGAATAGCGTTGTCATTGTGCTGATGCGGCATGCAAAAAGTTCGTGGGATGACGAAGCACTCACCGACTTTGAAAGGCCACTGAACGATCGAGGACGAAATGCAGCTCCGGTTATGGCTAACTTTCTGCACCTGCAAGGCTGGCTGCCTGACCAGATTCTCAGCAGCCCATCAAGCCGCACACGCCAAACCGTTCAACTTATGCAGCAACATTGGGACTCTGACCGTACAACCCTGTGGCAACAAGAACTGTATCTAGCCCCACCGCAAACGATCTTTGAAACACTCCTAAGCCACTGGCGGAGCGGTACGACGTTAGTCCTGGGCCATAATCCGGGTATGGAAATCGCCTGCAGCATCTTGGCTGGCGGCGCAATCGCTATGCCTACGGCCGCCGTCTGTGTCTTGAAGTGGAAGCTTGATGCGCCACCTTCGTCAGTCAAAGACTTTTCCGCCGCAAGCTTTCAGTTGCTCACCCATACGACTCCAAAGTCGTTAGGATAACTCACGGCCTCGAACAATTCGTTGAAACAATATGAACATTTGGTTTATCTCCGACTCGCACGCGTGGCATGAGAATTTACGCATCCCGGAAAATATCGATGTCGTCATCCATTGCGGTGACGAATCGAACTCCGGCGATCCATACTACAATGTCCTAGAAGCCCATGACTTCTTTCAGTGGTATTGCAAGTTACCTATCGAAACCAAAATCTTCACGCCAGGCAACCATTCCACGGCTATCGAACAAGGTTTGCTTACCGCCGAACATTATCCCGACGTACAGTTTTTGATCCACCAGCAAACGGTTGTCAAAGGCTTGAAGATTTTCGGCTCACCGTACACGCCAGAGTTCTTCGATTGGGCTTATATGAAGCCGCGTGAAGATTTGGATCGCGTTTGGAGTACGATTCCGGACGACATAGACATTTTGATCACACATGGACCGCCCAAAGGTATCTTGGATGTTACGAAAGACATGGACACGCGGCAGCCCATTCATGTCGGTTCCAAATCGCTGACACGGCACGTCGAGAATCGTATCAAGCCTTTAATTCATGCGTTCGGGCATATCCATGATGAGCGTGATATCGTCAACTTTGGCGTAAGGCAACGCCACGGCATCGCCTTTATCAACTGCTCGTGTTGCGATCTGAGCGTGAAGCTGCGGAACCACGGCGTCGTGGTAGCCGTCGATCCAATCACCAAGCAACTTAATTGGTTACCCCAAACAACGTGAGCTCAGTCACTGCGGGTGTGATGCCCGGCGGCCACTGCAGAATGACTAGCTTCGCTCTCGATCCAACAGTCGGTTGGCACTCCAGGTAATCCACCAACAAGTCTTTGTCGTTTTGGCTGCGGTCGACAATCGTAGTCCACTGTTGGTTTTCGGCTTGCAGTTCGATGCGATAGCGAATCGGGCCCGGCAGGATGCCTTGGGCGGTGTCCAAGCCGACGTCTCGCCAGATCACCCGCACAGCATGAATCGTAGCCGGGAGCATGAACTCCGTGGTTAGCGTAGGCTGCAAATCCTCGCTGTCAGGCTGCCACCATGTCCGTAGCTCGTTGTCGACGGCAAAGCGACCTTCCAGGTTCCCTGCGTTCGACGAACCGATAGTTCGCAGATCAGGATTCATCGGCAGCCAGCCTGTGTTGCTGGCGGCAGACTCGCTATGTGGCGTTTGATCCAGTCGTTGCGGAAGCGATGTCGCGGGGGTGACATACAGTTCTCCATTGGCATCGATCCCGGCGCGGTCCATCCCTAGCCGTCTTTCAAAAGCGTGCACGACACTGGCGCGGACTGAATAGAATGCCCAAAGCTCGTCGTTCGGACCAGCGACAATCGCTCCGTGGGCACTACCTGTGATAAGTCCATCTATCGAACGCAAGATCGGATTGTTCTGCTGCGGTGTAAAGGGGCCCAGCGGCGACGATCCGACGTAGCAGCCAACCGCGTACGTCCTGTTTTCTGTACCACCGGCGCAGTAGGTCAAGTAGTATTTGCCATCGCGCTTTAGCATCCAAGCACCCTCCACCCAGCCTACTCGCGGATTCTGATTCCACTGGCCAACCGATTGCCACGGGAATGTGACCGGGTCAAATGGGATAAGTTCTTGTGGCGTACCAAGCACTTTGGTTGGATCGTTGCTGTCCAGTTCCACGCCCCAGATACCGCCGGTCGGACTGCATCCCCAATAATAGAACAGGCGTTGGTCTTCATCGGAGTACAACATGGGGTCGATAAAGTCGGGCCAATGCGGTTGCCTTTCCAGATCAATCGTACCCAACTCTTTAAAAGGTCCCAACGGGTTATCTGCAACATAGATGGGTGAGTTGCTGGCCATGAGCAAAAAGCGATTCTTGTGTCGAACGATCGTGGGGGCATAGCCCAAGTCTCGAACATTCAGCGGATGATGTTGCCAAGTTGCCCCACGATCTTGGCTGACCCAAGCCATATCGACCGAAGGGTACAGATACCATTTGTCTTCGAACCATAAAGCAGACACGTCGGCCAGCTCACGAAACTGCTGTTTGTACCCTAGCCTCCACATCCAATCGGGCCCAGTGTCCTCTGCTTTCAAGTCCCGAGCGAACCGTCCGATCGGATAATTGGGTAGCGGCAATGGATTGCAGTAAGTGGTTGGTTGTCGAGTCTCTTGCGCCACCAGTTGCAGTGTCGAAGCCAACAGGAAAGTCGAAACAAAGAAGTTGCGCAGAAGATTCGCCATGCCACCGCCCTTTAGTAGACACATTGATAAATAGAGATCGCGTAGTCGAATCAGTGTACTCGAAACAGCCGTAGGCCGGAACAAGGTTGCTTGTGCTGTTGCCGGAACTGCGCAAAGCCAATTGATGATCGCCGTTTGTGTTAGTCAAGTATTATCAGCGAAAGCGACCGAAGTTCCGGCGCATACGTTGGCTTTGCTTGTTACCGGCCTACGGCTCAGATGGGCATCGTTTAACCGCGTTGGGCATCGCCCCGCGTTTGCTGTTCCTAACGTCAGTGACGCGGCCCGCTGGGCACGCGGTTAAACGAAGAACGCGTACGCCTGACGGCTGACGGTTAAACGAAGACGCTGGCTTTACTTGTTACCGGCCTACGACTCAGATGGGCATCGTTTAACCGCGTTGGGCATCGCCCCGCGTTTGGTGTGCCCAACGTCAGTGACGCGGCCCGTTGGGCACGCGGTTAAACGAAGAACGCGTACGCCTGACGGCTGACGGTTAAACGAAGGACGCGTACGCCTGACGGCTGACGGTTAAACGAAGAACGCGTACGCCTGACGGCTGACGGTTAAACGAAGACGTCGGCTTTGCTTGTTACCGGCCTACGACCCTCACGAGACGGGAGAGTGAAGAACGCGAACGGTTTACAGCAGGACGCTACTTCTTTTCGATCGAAGCGACCATCTTCTCAACGCCTTCTTTCAGCGTTTCCACCAAGTCGTTGGGGCCCGTCAACTTAATAAAGATCTTGCCTTCTTGGTTCGCTTCAATAATCACTCCCAACATACGATGATTCTCAAGTTTGGTCGAAGCCCCTGGAGCAAACGGACCGCCCATCGTTTGCACAAACGTGCCTGTGATATCGACCACGTGGACTTTGCAACCACTAATGTCTTTGGTTTCAATCTTTGCGTCGTCTTTCTTCGCGCCATCGAACTGCCCAACCCAACGATCGATGTTCGCGTCCACCGAACCGGTCGCTTGCATGATCGTCACGCGAGCTTGCTGCTCCCCCTCAGCCGGTGCCACAAACTCATGCTCAATCATACTGATCTTCGGCTTGACAGCCTTCCACTCCGCCGGCTTCATCGCGACCACTTTGCCGCCAGCCATCTCGATCTTCTCGTTCTCTTTGGCGGTTGCAATCGAAGCGACAAAGCAGCAGGCCAAAAGCAGTGCCGATACGGAACCAAAAGTTTTCGTCTTCATATCCAAACCTCAATTAAAAAACTGAACAGCGTTCTGGAAAATCTTAAACCCATCGCCATGCTCTGGCTGCGACTGCCGACGCGTCCAGAACGGGTGATGCGTGGCAAACAAATGTCGTTCGGGATGTGGCATCAGACCAAAGATCCGGCCACTTTCGTCACACAGACCAGCTACATTTCGCTGGGCTCCGTTCGGATTTTGCGGAAACGGCAACATCTGGTCGCTGAGCACTCCATCGGTATCAGTATAACGCAGCACCAACTGCCCCGACTCCTCTAGAGCGTCTGCGGTTTCCTGATCCCGCATGACCAGACGACCTTCGGCATGGGCGATTGGCAAATACATCGTGTCGATATCGTTCAAAAACGGGCTGGTCGGATGGCTGACTTTCAGATTCACCCAGCGATCCTCGAAGCGGCCTTGATTGTTCCAAGTCAGCGTCGCGGCGGGCGATTGCGGTGGCGCATCAAAGAATATTCCCAGCCGCATCAGCACTTGGAACCCGTTGCAGATGCCCAATACCAAGCGATCTTCTTCGACAAATTGAGCGAGCATGTCTGCTAGCGATGTTTGCAGTTCCGTGGCCAGAATGCGGCCGGCTGCGATATCGTCGCCATAGCTGAACCCGCCAGGAATACACAAAATCTGAAACTTACTGGCCCACATCGGTCGCTCGATCAATTGCTGCACATGCACGCGGCAGACTTCTGCACCAGCCATCTCAAAGGCAAAGGCTGTCTCTTGGTCACAATTGGTGCCAGGGGCTCGTAAAATTAGTACTTTAACTTTGTTGGTCGTCATCAGTTTAAGATTGGGATATGGATGTCTTCACTACGCTGCTAGCGTGCAAGGAACTATTAGAATCGAAGTTCCCCGTTCACGGAAGCGGTGCCAGCGGGTCGTCGGGCCAAGCGTGTTTGGGGTAGCGTCGCTTCAGCTCCTTTTTGCAGACCTCGTAACCGCTGGCCCAAAAACTAGCCAAATCATTGGTAATTTGCTGGGTACGCATGTTCGGTGCCAAAAGATGGAGTTGCACGGGCACTTTGCCGTCCACAATACGCGGGTTTTCCTTTAGGCCGAACGCGTCCTGAATCTTGATCGCCAGCAGCGGTTGTTCTCCTGTATAGTCGATCGCAAAAGCTCGCCCTTTTGGTGTGTTTATTCTCGCTGGACATAAGCGATGCAAAGCCGCAGACTGTTCTGCCGTTAAAGATCCAGCCACATACGAACTCCAGTCCGCAGACTTGATTTGGTCTAACGAGTTGACGTTGCGACAAATCGATTCACAAATCGTCTGCAATCGCGCGGTGTCGATTTCAGCGATCTGCAACGACGGCGCGTGCTTGGCTAAAAATCGTAGTCGGCCAATCAGATTTTGCAGATCGCGATCGTCATGTGGAAAACATCGCTGCCAATCCGCCAATGCAGCTTTGGCTAAGATAGCCGCCGCGGCAGTTCGATCCGTGACAGCCGTCGGCGACTGATCCAGCATCAGATCGATCCAGTAAGTGCGACGACGACACTGGACGGCTTTATGAGTCGGTGAATAAAACAGTTCGTCGACAGTCGTTAAGTTATCGCCGCTCAGCCATTGCCGCTGGATGCCGCTGGCCTTGCGGACATTGGCGTCGACTCCGGACGCTTCCGCTTCTAAACATAGAAACAAATCGTGATTCACCACGCCGCTTTCGGAAGCCAGCTTGACCCCTTTGCCGCCGACCATCAATGCTCGCTCTTGCCCTGGCGCTCTGCGCTTGGCCAACCGATCAGGAAAAGCGGCAAGCAACGCTTGTGGCAAGCGGTCTGCGTTTGCCGTGGAAGCTGCATCCTGCGTCGCTCCAGAAGCGTCTGAGTGCGATTCCAATTCGCGCCGAATCTGCTCAGCGACCTTCGCAATGGTTTGCAACGAGTTGCGATGGATTTCACCGAACTTGGTCATCGCGTTGCCGGTCGATTGGAATTCCGCGATCGCTTCCAGTTGCTCGGATACGTCACAAGGCCAGCGTCGCGGCTCCTGAGCAGCGGGTTGCTCTTTGCGCAACGCGTTCGGATTACGACTGCCTTTGATTGCGTTCGCTGCGCTGCGCTGATTATTCGAGCTGCGTATAAATGGCTCACGCTCGGATAGCACTGCGGCTGCCCATGCGGCTTGCTGTGCGATTCCCAACTGCCGTCCAGCAACCGCCAATCGCGCCAATCGAGGATGGAGTGGCAAGCTAGCCATTTGAGCTCCGATGGCCGTGAGTTGGCCTGCATGCGTCGCGGCAAGATACTCTAGCAAGCGAGCGGCAGATTGTAAGTTCGCTTCACGCGGTTGATCCAGCCATGGCAATTGTTGGACTTGCGGCTCGTTCCACGCATGCAGTTGCAGCAACGCGCTTGCAAAATCCACGCGATGCAGTTCAGGCTCCAGATAAGCTGGCTTTGCACGTTGGCTCGCGTCGCTCCATAATCGATACGCGACGCCAGGTGCCACACGTCCCGCTCGACCAGCGCGTTGATCGGCCGAAGCACGACAAATCGGCTCTAGCTCCAAACGATCCAAGCCAGTGGCAGGGTCGTACCGCAGGACTCTCGCCAAGCCGCTATCGATTACGATGCGGATGCCGTCTATCGTAAGCGATGTCTCCGCGATATTGGTGGCCAGGATCACGCGTCGTTTTGACGAAGCCGGACGTACTGCATAGCTTTGCTGCTCCATCGTCATTGCTCCAAAGAGCGGAATGATTTCGATGTCACGTGGCAGAGTGTTTTGGAGTTGTGACTGCGTTTGGAAGATCTCGCCTTTACCGGGCAAGAAAACCAGTGCGTCCCCATCGTGTCTTGAGACTGCTTCGGCCGTAAGACTAGCCACCGAAATCGAAAGTTTCTCGCGAGGGTTCGCCGGCGCGTAACGAATGTCGATGGGAAACATGCGGCCCTCGGCACTTAAGACGGGCACGCCTTGCAATTGCTGGCTGATCGATTGCGCAGAGATGGTCGCACTCATGATGACGATCCGTAAATCTGGACGAATCGTTGACTGAATATGACGACACATCGCCAGCAGTAGGTCGCTGTCCAAAGATCGCTCATGGAACTCATCAAAAATGATGACGCTGATTTGGTCCAGCGAAATGTCGTCGCTCAGCATGCGGCGTACGATGCCTTCGGTCGCTACCAGTAGCTTCGTGGAGCCTTTGTAGCGTGAATCGAAGCGAATCGAATAACCGACTTGTTCGCCCAGCGAACATTGCATCTCGTCGGCGATTCGAGCCGCAACGCTTTGCACCGCGATGCGGCGTGGTTGCAGCAGTACGATTCGACGCTGGTCCGAAGCGAACTTTTCAAGCAGCGCGGGTGGAACGCGAGTGGTTTTACCGCTACCCGGTGGCGCTTCGACAATGACGATAGGTGATTTGACGAGAGCTTCGCAGATTTGCGGCAGCAGGGAGTCGACGGGTAGCGGTGGAAGCATTCAGCGGAATCAGCAATAGTGGAAGTGTACTCGCGGCGGCAATAAATGTACCACGAACCTACGCTTGGCTTCCAGTACGTTGCATTGTTCGTTTGTAGTACCGCGTTTGTAGTACCGCCTTTAGGCGGAAAGTCTTTATAAGATCGATTCCGCCTGAAGGCGGTACTACGAACGAGAGATCCCGCCTGAAGGCGGTACTACGAACTTGTCGTGATGCGTAGAGGGCTTATTACAAGATGCCTTTACCGAACGAGCTATCGTCGGGCGGCTGCTGCTTTTCAAGCGATCGTTCGTCTTTGGTGGAATCAAGGTGGGGTTGTCGCGCGGCATCCGCACCAGGATCTGCAGAATCGATTCGCTTCCAATTGCCAACATCCGGTAATACCATTTCATCTGCCGCGGCATCATTAGCAGCCGCGGGCGCTTCATCGGTCGCCGGTACAGGTCGACTGCCTTCGGAATACTCATCATCATAACGTGACTTGTAGCCAGGCAACTTCGCTCGTTCAAGCTCCGCACGATACTCGTTGACTACGGCCACTTGGATGATATCGCGACAACCTTGATTAATCGGGTGAGCAATATCTGCGTACAACTTGTTGGCATTCGCGTCGCTATCACTATTGCTGCGCGGCGCAGAAGCACCCTTCAGCCGCAGCCCGCATTGGTTGCAGAAATTACTGCGAATATGGTTCTTGTATCCGCACTTGCTGCAGCGCTCCGTCAGCTTGCGAGATGGCATCGCCACGAAAGGGCCATTAGAACCTTCGATGATCTTTAAATCACGCACGACAAAGCAGTTGTCGATGGTGATTGAACAAAAGGCGCGAAGGCGGTCTTCCGATTCTTCCATCAATTTGATTCGAACCTCGGTAATCTCCATACCCGACACCACCCTTACTTGTCATTCATTTCGCTAACTCTAATGCTGGTTCGACGAAACTTGCCGCAGTTCGTCAATTTGCTCCGCAATCGATTTAGTTTTCCAATTTTTCGCGACGTATGTAAAACAGCCTAACTCCCGATCAATCTTTCGTTGCAATTGCTCTAAATGGTGTTGATCCCCGGCGGCAACAAAGGACGATCCGCTGCCGGACATCACGAAGTGCACCCCTGGATCGAACTCGTTTAGCCTATCATGAAATTCCTCAAGCGCCGGGTACGCTCGTATGGCTGCCCGGTACAATCGATTAAATCGCACTTGATTCCCATCGACATCGCCTCCCGAGGTACTCCCCTGAAAGAACGCGGTCGCTTGATTTTTTGTCGGAACATGTCCTGCATCCAACTGCAAATTGCGAAAAACCGTCGCGGTATTGCACCCCAACGGCGGGCAGCAGACAAGCCAACAGCAATCATGGATAAGCGGAAACGCTGTCACCAGTTCACCTCTACCACGGCAAAAACCGGCCCATTTCCCGTCGGAAAAGCCCTCCGTGAAAAAATTAACATCGGAACCCAATTGCGCTGCGAGCTTACCAACCAGCTCCAAATCACATTGTCCCGTCCAAATCCATTGAGCCGCGATGAGAGCCGCTGCGGCGTCACTACTACCACCACCAAGTCCAGATTGAACTGGGATCGTTTTCCTTAACTTAACCGCTATCCCTTTGCGAATCTTCAGTTCATTGGAGAGCAAATCTAGAGCCCTCCAAACCAAGTTATCTCGGTGGTCTCCCAACAAGCTCCCGTTATACCCGATTTGGTCGCAAATCCAAGCGGAATTTGCCGTAACTTCAAGCTGGAAGTGGTTTTCTGAAATCGGCTGGAACCACAGCTCGTCGCACAAGTTCAACGCGATCATGATGGTCTCCAAATCATGGAAACCATCGTCTCGGCGTTTCAATACTTCAAGAAACGGATTGATCTTGCAAGGTGCAAGGACCTTAATCGCTCCGCCTTGCTCAAGCTGTAGTTGCATTGCGTTAAGTGTTCGCGAAAGTACTCCGCGAGAGCTTACTTCACGTCCAACAACTCAACTTCGAAAATCAAAGCTTCGTTGGGCCCGATCGCGCCCGGGCTGCCATTTACGCCATAAGCCAATTCAGGCGGAATGAACAGTTTCCACTTGTCGCCGACCCGCATGCGCTGCAACGCTTCAGTCCAGCCGGGAATGACTCGGTTCACAGGGAAACTCGCTGGCTCGCCACGCTTGATCGACGAATCGAAAATGGTGCCGTCAATCAACGTGCCTTCATAATGGACAGTCACGTTCGATGTCTGCTTGGGCTGCGCTCCATTCCCCTTCTTCAGCTCCATGACTTGCAATCCGCTGGGCAACGTTTGCACGCCGTCCTTGGACTTGTTGGCGTCCAAGTAAGCTTTAGAACGCGCTAGATTCTCTTTTGCAACCGACTCCGCTCGCTCCATCAGTCGCTTTTCGATCGCTTCCCCAGCCGCTTGCAATTCTTCTTGCGTTAGCTTCGGTTCCGCTTTCTTCAAAGCGTCGGTAATGCCAGCAAAAAAGTCGCCCGTCTTGATATCTTCGACGCTGAATCCAGCTTGGGCCAGCGAGCTTCCGATATTCAGGCCAACTGCGTAACTAATAGGGTCGGCAGGTTTGGCCGCGGGAGCTTGTGCGTTCAAAGTGTGATCACGATCTAAAAACAAAGGCAGAATCAGTAGAGCTGACAAACCAGCAAACATCGGTAGGAAATAGCGAGGCATAGATAATCCTATGAGGCGGGACGCGCTGAGTAAAATCCATCAGCGAACCGCTTTAGCCGCCGAGGTAACAATGTTTTAATTGTTCCGGCAGATTGGATTTGAGGCAATGACAGTTTCCGAATTTTCTCCTTCGGAAACCCTGCGAAAATGAAGAAATCTGCCCCAATACCGCTTAATCCCTAAGCTTTGACGTCGATTTGCGTCGCATCCTGCATTTGCACAACCTGCTCAATCAACTCCACAACCGCTTCGCCTTGCTCGCGCTGCGCCTGTAGAGTTTTGGCGGCCACGGCGGCGTCCACATTGTTGCGGTTAGTCGCATTTTGGACCGCCGAGACACTTGAAATTACACTTGATACGTCCATCTCGCGACCGCCTTTGTGTGCCGATTACAACGCAGGAACCGGGTAACGCTGCTTGGCCCCTCGCTCTGCTGCGATACGCTTCGGTCGAATCGAACAGTTGCCTGCACGAAAAGTGATTCTGCCAGCACAGCTTACGATAGCTGCAACAACTCGAGTATCGCTACAACCTACTCACGAACCCGATTGAGGCTAATGTCCCAGTAGTAACCGTCGCTATCGATCAGCTTCCCATAGTGCTCGCCACGTTCATTGAACTCCACTCGGACCGATGCGGTCGCAAAGACTGTGAGTTGGCCGGTGCGATTGCGAGCGTGCAGTTTCACAAAATCAAACTTGGTGAACTTCGGCCGCTTGCCCGGCCCCGGCGTGATCTTGCCTACTTCGCGAGTAAACTCTTTCTGCTCCGAATCTTCCACTTGGTAGATTACAAAATTCATGACGCGAATTCGCGTCCGTAACGCTTCTCGATTTGGGTTTCCTTTGGCTGGCTTTAAGCCAACTGACCAGATCGCGCCTTCAATTACACCGACTTCGTCCGCTGAAGTTCGAATAGCTGATTGCGAACCCAATACAAGATAAAGCGCCAACAAACAAACGACTGGCTTGGTAAGCAAAGGGAACATTGGAATGCTCTCTTAAATTGGAGGGGGGATTCAATACAGGAAGCTTCAGTTTAATGACTGCTTGCTGCGGCGTAAATCAGCCACCGTAAAGATGCGGCACGTTGGAATTCAAAACCCAACCATAGGTCGACTTTGACGCAATCGCCCTATGCACTGAACATCAGGAACCTGCTCGGCCTTGCGCTGCTCAAACTTGCAAAGCGGACTGGATGCGTTGGATCAATCCGTTGTCCTTGTCACCAGCCCCGGGTAGCAGGTAAGCCGCAGCGCTCAGGTAAGCGTTCCGGAATTTGGGACTGGTCGCACGGTAGTCTTCAAAGACCGCCGAACTGAATTTGTAGTCGTGCGAATCGGTGCCCTTCATAAAGACATAACGTCTGGCTGATTTAATGACCTCTTCGGCCGCTACGCCTGCGTCTAACATCGATAACATCATTGCTCTTGCCTGCTTGCGATCCGAACTGACGGTGGTGAACAATGTTTCTAAAGAGTGTTCTTCCGGTTGCTCAGATTCTGCTTGCAAGTTGATTGTGTCCGTACCCACCTTTCCGCGATCCTTCATCGCTGTGCGAAAGTAAGGTATGAACGCGGCGTTCTGAAGTAGCAGTTGAGCTCGCAACTCATTCGACTTGGCCGTCTGAAACGCATAGTGCAACGCATTGGTAGCCGTCGCCGAATGCAAGGAAACAATGCCAGGCTGTTGCATTAACATTTCCGCCGAAGACAAGAAGATCGCATCAAAAACCGACTGAGTTGAAATGCCCTTGGACAACAGTTCGGCTGTCACTCCAACGGCTGCTGTAGGGTCCGCCGCGCGCAGTGTGGTAAGCAATTCAAGCGTGGCGGCTTCGTCATCTTTACCGAACATCATCTGCGGTTTGAAATCAGCCGTCGCCGTTTGCGTCGCTTTCCAAGAGCGGTCGGCATAATGATCTGCTTCCGCCGGGCTGGATTCGCCATGATGATTCAGCAGCGCGTAGGCAAGTGATCGATAGATAGGTTCGGCATGCTGGACGCCGATATAATGCAATGTTCGGAAGCTGTTCGCGACATAGATTGCTTTGTGGCCAATGTTCCGGAAATCTCGACAGCCATACTGAGCGAACAAGTCGAACGCTTGATGAGTGCTCATCGTGCGCGCCACAGCCGCCGCTGCCACATCCGCCGCATCGACGTCCCATCGCTCCATCGCGTCGATGAAAGCACGTCGCGCGCGATGGCTGGGCGGTACTTTCGATTCGTCGACCGCTGCCATCGTCCAATCACCTTCCTTGGCATCTTGAGCTTGCGCAGATTTGAAGTAATCGATGGCCCAAAAGATCGGCAACCATCGTTCGGAATCGGGCGAAGCGAGACTGGCGAGGTGCGCGGAGTTGACCACCAACACTGCATGGAACTTGAAGCCAACGGATGGACGTGGCTGGACATTGCGAATGCCCGCCAGCAAGATCGCCGCGACAATTTCCGGATAGCTTGTTCCGCCTCGTATCTTTTCCGCGAACGCTTGGAGGACTTTATCGCGAGGTGTTTCCTCAAGCAGCCGCACCAACGGTTCGATGTCTGGCGAGAACTGTACCATCGCCGTCGGCAGCTTCGCTTCCTGAGCACTAACCGCTGGTATCCGGTTGAGGAAGCCTAGTTGAGGTAATGAGAATAGCGCTAGCCCACCTGCTCCTTGCGAGAGAAACCGACGTCGCGAGCTGTCTGCGTCGCTGTCGCTAATTCTAGTAGGAGTGTGGGTCGATTGATTCCGGATCATAACTGCCCTCATGATCGTTGAAGCATTGAGATACTCGGTCGACACCTATTGTGCGGCCGCAAGCTTCATTGTACCACAGTCTGCCCTGCCCTGCGGTGATAAGTTAATGCGGTTCAGCGCGAGCCGTCGACTCAGTAGCGATAGATCGCTGCAGCACCAGTCGCACTTGGAAGTTGACATCTAGGCAACACAACCACCTCACCACCCATACGAATCGTCAGCTCCGCCAAATCATCTAACACATCATCCAATAGCGGGCGAGCTTCGTCGGTCTGCGTGACGTGACCACTGACGGAATCGACGCTTCCGAACACTTGCTTGTCGCCATCAATCAATAAAATCCCCACTCGCCCAGCAACGATCGCTTGGCCAATCTCATCAAGTTCTGTTGCACCCAAGGATTTTGCGTTAGCAAGCTGAAAGTCGTCGACACATTTCGCGATACGTTGCTGATGAAAGGGTTCAATGGCGGTCCACGCAGCGGACTGCAAATCTTCGATGGCCATCGACCATGGATTCGCCTTGATACCTTCCGCAACTAAATATGGATTCTGGCACACCTTACGAAACGGCGTATGGTACTCCGGCAACGCAGCCAAAATTAACGGTAATCCAGAGCGACGTGAATGATGCTCCGTGATCCCTTTCGCTACGATGCGGAAAAACCGATCGCGATCGTTGTCGACTTCCTCCTTCTTGTCACCATGTCCATGCACAGAAGGTGCGGCGCTCGAGCCAGCCGATCGACTCGCTCCAGCTCCATACGAAGCGACCGTCAAATGGGGTTCCGTCAACTCATCGCCTAACGCATCGATAATGTTGGCAGGAAACTCCGTCAACTCAACCTCGTCCAACCTATCACGGTTGCCTTCGTATAGTTTCGACTCATGACGATTCAATGCCAAAACTTGAAATCGATCGGTCGATTGCAGGATACGAAGCAACGGTTTCAAATGAAAACTAGTTGAGACAACTTGCAACTCAGGAACTGAGCCCTGCAAGTTGATCACTTCAAAGGTGTCGTTGGAAGCGAGAATCGCAAGCCCCTCGGTGCGATGGTTCCAAAACTGGCTATCATGCACCAAATCCTCAAGCTTTTCAAACACAACGGACAGTTGCCGAAGTATCGACTTGTCTTCCAACGATCGCCGAAGCTCCTTCAGCAAGTTTCGATAACGAATAGGATCTTGTTGATTCTCTGGGTGAGCACGATGCGTTGGTTGATAGATGGATACACATGGGCCATCATGCTCGGAAAGCAGACTGGCAAACTGGTCCTTATTGAATGAAATCATGACGCTACCTGGATAGGAGTAAAAGGGGAACCGTTTCGACAACCGCAGGAAACGGTTGCCTTCTACTCGTACTCACCAGCAAACGACGTGCGGCCTTTTTTGTTTTCCAACTTTCCTAGACTGCTATCCAAAGATCGTAGCACTTTGTCGCATGCTGCACTGACCGCTTGATCGACTGTTCCCGCATCTGCACTGACCGTGATCGGTTTCTGACCAGCTAGCCGAGCTTCAATCTTGCAGCGAATATCATCATCCGCGGTTTTCTGGCTACTGTTTTGGTCAGACACGTGCACTTCAACTCTGGTAATTCGCTCGCTGTATCTCCTCAGTGAATCGCGAACGTCTAACTCAATTTCTGCAATCATTTCAGCGGAGACGTCAATATTTTTATCGGAGTTGACTTGGATTTGCATGCGCAAAGCTTTCAAAAGTAGTACTGATCGTGAAGCGAACCAAACTTCGGTTGTGGTCTGCAAGTGAAGCAAGCAATGTTCATGCCACAGCGCTTACCACATTTTGCCATTCGTTGATGTACGGTTAGTGTTTTGGATTAGTTCGCTTCCGTCCGCTGTTTTTCAACGCGTTATTGCTTTGACCGACCCCCTCGTTTAACCGTCAACCGCTAGGCGTACGCGTACTCCTTCGTTTAACCGCGTGCCCAGCGGGCCGCGTTACATTGGATCTGCCCCACCAGACGCGGGGCAATGCCCAACGCGGTTAAACGAAGCCCGTCTGAGCCGTAGGCCGGTAACAAGCAGAGCCAACGCATGCGCCGGAACTTCGGTCGCTTGATCCCTTGCCATATCACGAACCGACCCAGCCCGTTGATGATTGGCTTTGCGCAGTTCCGGCAACAGCATAGCGACCTTGTTACCGGTCTACGTACGCCTTAGTCAAGCTAGATTACCGTCACGATCAAACTCCATCTCGCCGAGCGTTGATAACGCAAGAATTCCTCGACGCGGTTCGACTTGCTGCCAAAGCGACTCTGAAACCTGCATCTCCGACACGGCAAGCGTATCTTGGATCCTTACCACGCGAGCATTCTGCGGGGCCTCCAGCGGCAGCGAAACCAGCATACGCTCGATCGCTTCCCGATCGGTCTCAAAAGCAATCGGGACCTTGGCACTTTGCGGTGTTAGCGCGGTCAATGCATTGATGTTCGTCTTATTGCGGTCCATCTCTGCCACCAATCGCGTTGTAGTAACGTCAGCTAGGCCAATACCAATCGCGTTGCCATGTGTTTCAGGAGTCAGCCCTCGGACGAAGATGCGTCGAATGAATGGCACGCTATGATCGCCGCGCATCGGCAAACTATTGTAACCGTGAATACTTCGATTCACGACGTTGGGATCCAGACCCGCACCGCTGATGTTCTTGCCAATAAAGTCGACAATCAATAGATCAATCTCTTCGAATGGCAACAACGGCATCAACGCCCTAGCCTCCACCAACAAATCATCTTCAGCGGTCGCAATTTCGTCACGATCAATCGCAACTAGTCGCGCTGTTTCATGCTGCTGATTTTCAATGATGGCGATGCCGCCTAGGACGGGAGCTTGCTGCACAACCACCTGCGACATGCTGCGAATCACTTTTTCGTAGCCATGTTGAGTTGCCGCCAAATGCATGGCCGTCGCCCCCGCCCGCTTGCCAAGTCCGATTACGGACATTTTGATCAGACCGCTTCCGAGCGTACCGAAGAAGTCGGTGTGGGGTTTGATACGGTTGATCAATAAGATGCCGTCGGCCGCCAGCGCATCATTGCTGCAGACAACGCGTACGCCTTGGTCCGTGGTGCCAACTTGAGTCACATCCAACGACGCTTTGACGGGAACTTGCATCGACGCTTCCGTAATGCCATAACTGGCAAGCACTTCGATTTGTCCCTCTGGAGTTGCACCGCCATGGCTTCCCATGGCTGGTATGATGAACGGCTTAGCTCCTAGCAGATGAAGCTGATGGAGAACTTGAGCTACAATCTGCTTTAAGTTAGTGATGCCGCGACTGCCAACCCCAACCGCAATGGAATCCCCCTGTTTGATCCTCGGTTTCAGTTTCGTAAACTCCCGAGCCAACGTTTGATCGATATCTACGGTGACTGTTGGAGCGAACTGTTGTTGGATGCGAATCATTTTCGGCAGGGTAATATACATCGTCGCACCATAGATCAGCATTGAGGTGTTGTTGGTTCCATGTATTACAATGTAGCTGTACCTACAGAATTGGCCAGCAGTGGACCTTCAGTCCATCGGACCACGGCCATTTACTCCAATGTCGCTTTTCGTATCTTCGCATGCGCAACCACCACATCAACCCCAACGGGGTTGTACATTCATCATGTTGAACCCCGTTGGGGTTCACGCGTGACGGGTGCCATAGTGAAACAAAGTTGTCAGGAGTCTTTACTGGGTAAGTTGCATACTTGAGGGAGTCCGCGTGGTGGTAAGGTCGATTCGAGACCGAAGAGCCGCCACAGAATGATGTTCCGATTCCACGCGTTGACGATCGATTCGACATCTTGGTCCAACAAGTCCCCGGTGGTCATTTCAACGGTTGCCATAAGTCGATCGACTTCTCAGGCATCCAACGGGAACTCAATGAAAGAAACAGGCACAGCATCCGTTAGCCAAACACCATTGGCCGACAGGTAAAACGAGTGGCCATTTTCGTGCATAGTTTTCGCTTGAACCAACAAAATAACAGGCTGCCCGCGCCGAGCACCGACCTTCTTGGCTGTTTCTAACTCCGCAGACAAATGCACATGGTTGCGAGAGCGTTTGAGCAGACCTTGTTCGCGAATACTATTCAGAAAGGCTGCAACCGTCCCATGGTAGAGGACGGTTGGAGGCGTTACCGGTTCAAGATTCAGCTCAACGTCTGGAACGGAATGCCCTTGGTTGGCGCGAATCCTTAGTCCTTCATCACTGAGTGAGAACCGCTTCTTCTCGCACGACGCGACGACCTCATGCAGCAGCTCAAGCGACAATTGCTTTCCTGCGCGATTAGCATTTTGAATCAGTTCATCGATCGGCAGCCACCCTTCTGGATCAAGCTGCATGCCCACAACTTCCGGCTGATGCCGAAGCACGAGGCTCAGGAATTTACTGATGGAGGTGAGACTGTTTTTTGCTGTCGCCATTGAGTATCTGCGTTCGGCAATCTTTTGTGGATTCCATGTATGCGGTGGTAACTAGTAGCATTCTACTGTTTTTCAGGCAGGAGGAACTAGCCGGCTTAAACAAGACCGTGTCGACTTCCGGGATGTTGACTCCTTCGTTATACAGATCAACAACGAAGATGAGGTTCACGTTGCGATCACGCAGCTTCTGCTGAGCGGAGTGTTGTTCATCATCATTCGATTGAGCCGACAGGGCAATCGACGCAACGCCGTTATCATTGAAGAACCTTGCGATGAACTCGGCATGGGCAACACTGACGCAAAAGGCTAACCCCCGAACGTCTGCAAGATTCAGGACCGTATCGCAGAGCTTTTTAAGCACCAGCTTTGCTCGGATATCGTTGCCGGTGTAAAGCCGATCCAAATCATCGACGCGACAACCTCCACGCTGCCAAGCAAGACCAGGGAGGTCGACTGAATCAGCGACGCCAAAATACTGAAACGGACATAGCAAACGACGATTGATCGCATCGCGCAGCCGGATCAAAATACAGAACCAGAACGGAATGTGACTCCTCCGAAACCTCCGGCGCGAGCGCTACCAGACGCGGATCACCCAATCGGGCAATCTCCGCTTCAATAGCCTTTGTCGGTAAATGGTCGTAAAGCCCCGGTTCCATAAGTCTTTTCTAAGTTCATTTGCAAATTCCGTAGTTGGGTTTCATTGAATCAACCTCTTCCAAATGCCCGTTTAGGCTCAACGATACCATGTTGGCGGTACCGGAAACTTTGGTCCCGACGGATGGACTGTTATCAAAGCGGCTCGCTCGGAATGCTAGGGGTTGACCTCAAACCGATTTCAGGCAAATCGTCTACCTTTGTTAGACTCCATTCCACCAGTGCGTGAATAGGAGTTAAGCGTGGTAAGAGACGTTGCTAATGAACGAACGTATGAAGACCGGAGATCCATTTGTAAAATCTATAAGGGGTTAGCCGCACCGGCATTGTAGATGTTATCCGAAACAAAAGTCACTACCATGCTATCAATACTTTTCGAGTTTCGATAAACTTCCTTCGGAATAGTGGGGGATCATCATCCATAAAATTTTGACCCGCTCGAAGTATTGCTTTCGCTAACGCGTAGGCAATTTGCAGCGGGATGGTGATGTCTACCTAGCTTGGTTTTTAATTACTGCAACAGCGAGAATGGCACGGCGCGTATGCATCCAACGAATCACTTGACGGTATATGCTGCGAAAAAAACAGGAAGCCCAATTAATTCATACCCTAGGAACTAGCAACCCGGAATCGAGACGAAAACATTAGACGCAGGGAATGTAAAGCGCGATGTCCAACCCTTTCTTTGATCAGCCGATTCTCAATTCGCCTTATGCCTATCCTTCTAGGCACTGGGAACTCGACGAAACGGGTCAGCCAACGCAGCAGATCAGAGAATCCCGACGGATTGCCTCGTTCATCATGCACATCCCAAAACCGAAAAAGCGTCGTGGCGGCAACGATGCATCGAAAACGAAGCAAAGTGAGATGGTCTTTGCCGACGACAAAGGATTGTCGACCGAGAAGCAGCAATACGATCCAAACCCAATCATCAACGAACTACGCCGGGAAATAGATAAGTGGCGACAGATTGATAATCCGGCCAACTGGAAAGTCACGCCCGAAACCGCACGTTTGCTTCAACATTGGCGTGGCGATCACTTCAGCAGCGTTCGGCCCTTCTTTTGTCAGGTCGAAGCAGCCGAAGTAGCGATCTGGCTAACCGAGGTCGCTGGTCCAGAGCTAAACACGACCGAAACCGAAGGCCAGATGATCAAACGCGTCATGCCCGAGTTAATGGGCATGTGAAACGTTATGGTCATCAACGACGAAGCGCATCACTGCTATCGAGAAAAACCGCCAGAGGAATCCGAAGAAGCAGACCCGCAAGGCAAAGACGAAAAGGACGAAGCCGAGGAAAACCGTGCAGTGGCTCGGCTGTGGATCAACGGCATCGAAGCCGTGAACCGAACGATGGGAGTCAGCCGCATCATGGACTTGTCCGCCACGCCCTTCTTCCTTCGCGGCAGCGGATACGCTGAAGGCACTTTGTTCCCGTGGACGATGAGCGACTTTTCGCTGATGGACGCCATTGAAAGTGGCATCGTCAAACTGCCGCGAGTACCTATCGCCGACAACCTACCGGGCGGCAAAATGCCAATGTACAGAAACTTGTGGGAGCACATCCGCAACGACATGCCCAAGGCCGGACGCAGCAAAGGAACGGACCTTCAAGATCACGTCATCCCTGGGCCGCTCGCAACGGCGCTCGAAGCCCTCTACGGGCACTACGAAAAAACATTTCAATTGTGGAAAGATGGCGGGATTGACGTTCCGCCATGCTTCATCGTCATCTGCAACAACACCTCATCCTCCAAAGTCGTTTATGACTACATCTCCGGTTACTATCGCACGCACGCCGACGGTACCGGGACGCCGGTGGCTGGCGCGCTCAAGCTATTCCAAAATTTCGACCCCGACAACTTCGAACCCTATCCGCAACCACGAACGCTGCTGATCGACAGTGGTCAACTTGAATCCGGCGAAGGGCTGCATGCCGATTTTCGACAATTTAACTCCGATGCAATTGATCAGTTCCGCAAAGAGATTGTCCAACGCACTGGCGATCGCCAAAAAGCGGACAACATCCGCGACGAGGAGATCCTTCGCGAAGTAATGAACACAGTCGGCAAGAAAGGGCGACTGGGCGAGTCGATACGTTGTGTAGTCTCCGTGTCGATGCTAACTGAAGGTTGGGACGCAAACACGGTGACACACGTGCTGGGCGTTCGTAGTTTCACAACACAATTGCTTTGCGAACAAGTTATCGGCCGCGCGTTGCGCCGGCAGTCGTACGAACTGAACGCCGACAATAAGTTCGACGTCGAATACGCCGATGTCCTCGGCATCCCGTTCGACTTCAACGCTAAACCCGTTGTGGCCCCTGCTTAAAAACCTCGCGAGACTATCCAAGTCAAAGCCGTTCGGCCAGAACGTGACGCATTAGAAATTCGGTTCCCGCGAGTTGGCGGCTATCGCGTCGATTTGCCCAACGAGAACATCGAAGCCGAATTCACCGACGACCACCGCATGGTCATCACGCCACAGATGGTCGGTGCAACCGAGACGCGCAACAGCGGCATCATTGGCGAGCAAATCGATCTGAACCTTGTTCACACCGGCAATGTGCGTCACAACAAGATCGTTTACACGCTGACCGACCGAATGATCGATGTCGAGTGGCGCAAGCCGGGCGAGAACAAACGCATCGATCTGTTTTTTCCCATGAAGCGGATCGTCAATCGATGGCTCAAGGAATGTACCGAGTTTCAAGGGAAGACTTATCCCGCACAACTTCTGTACCAGTCGCTCGCCGATCAAGCTTGCAAGAAAATCAGTGCCGCGATCGTCAACGCCCATCAAGGCACCAGCCAAATCAAAGCGATGCTCGATGCCTACAATCCATCGGGCAGCACGCGGTTCGTCAACTTCACCACCTCAAAAACCGACCGCTGGCAAACCAGCGTCGATCGATGCCACGTCAACTGGGTCGTGCTTGACAGTGATTGGGAAGCCGAGTTCTGTCGTATCGCTGAAAAACACCCATCGGTGCGAGCTTATGTCAAGAACCACGGACTCGGGTTCGAAGTCCCCTATCGCTACCGCGGCGAAGATGCCCGCGAGAAAGCCAACACCATGAAGACGTACTGGATACCCGGCGTCAACAACCTTGGAACCTTTGGACGCTGGGCGTTCGCAGAGTTCACTGAGGTGTACCAGATGGATGCCGACTTCGAGGAACAAGTAGCCGGCCGGTTCGACCAAATGATTGACGAAGCAATTCGGAGCCATGAGGTCGCTTTCCCGTGAGCGTGACCAATGCCCGACACACAAGATCAAAGCGGGAGCCGGCCATCAACGAGCTGATCGACATCCTATTCATCCAATCATTAACAGGGCACAATCGAGGACATCTCAATGAAATCAGAATTGGTTGAAACACTGACCAGCACTTTCGAGGCTCACGCCCAGCAGACCGAGAACGGTATCGAATTCTGGCTCGCTCGGGATTTGCAGCATTTGCTGGGATATGCCGAGTGGCGAAACTTTTTGACCGTCGTCTCGAAAGCCAAGACAGCCTGCGAAGTCTCGGAAAATCCCGTGCCAAACCATTTTGTTGACGTCAACAAAATGGTCGAAATCGGCTCTGGAAGCCAGCGGGAAATCGACGATGTGATGTTGACTCGCTACGCATGCTATCTGATCGCTCAAAACGGCGATCCGAGAAAGCAGGAAATCGCCTTTGCCCAAACCTACTTCGCGATTCAAACCCGTCGTGCCGAGCTGATTCAACAGCGAATGCTGGAATGCGAGCGAGTCGCTGCCCGGCGAAAACTCACTGAGACCGAAAAAGAGCTTTCGTCGGTGATCTACGAACAGACGGGCGAGAATCGAAATTTCGGTTTGATCCGCAGCAAGGGCGACACCGCTTTATTCGGGCGTTCCACAGAGCAGATGAAATCGCATTGGCAAGTTCCCGTCAATCGCCCGCTTGCCGATTTTGCTCCCACGATCATCTTGAAAGCAAAAGACTTTGCTACCGAGATCACGATTCACAATGCACGACAACACAAGATGGATACAGAAAGTGAAATCTCGCAAGAGCACATCACGAATAACTCGGCCGTCCGCAACACGTTGCTTGAACGGGGCATTCGCCCAGAATCACTACCGCCCGCCGAGGATGTCAAGAAAGTAGAGCGACGACTAGCGTCGGACGAGAAGAAAGCGTTGAAAGATCCCGATTCCCTGGAATAACCACGTCCTTCTCCTCAGTGCCGGCAGTTAACCCTTTTCACTATTCAAACTTCACCTTTCAAACTTTTCTCCATGGCCAAAAAAGCATCACGGACGACCGAGACCAAGAAAACCGTTGGGACGCTGCGGCATGCTGACAGCAAGCGGACAAACATTCCGACCGCCGAGCAGCAGTCGGTGATGGAGAACGAGGAAAAGTACTCGGTCCGCGTCGCTTACGAACGCCGCAACCGCGACCTCGATCCGCAGTTGGTCTGGCGTGGCAAGGACGAGCAAGACGCTGGGCCGCTAAGACCGTAAGCCAAATCATCAACGACTAATATCGAGAACTCACTCGACGAAGCACTCTTCCGTCGATTCGATGATGTCTTTGAAATGCCGTTACCCAGCAAAAATGAGATTGAGCAGTTGCTGTCGCTAACGCTGTCTGGCGTCGAGCGTGCGAAAGACATTCGCTGGGCTGACATCGTGAATCAATTGACGGGTGTGTCAAATACTCTGATCACATGGGGTCGGAACACTAATCCTCTCTAATCGCCAATAATAAAGAACAACAGTAGGACCGTGGTCGTTTTGGATTAGTGTGAATTAGCGTCGATTAGTGTTCCTGCTTCCTGTTCGCTTGAATCGCAAAACTCTGTATCTGGCGATTGGGTTGGCATCCCCGTAGCTTCAGCAAATACGCGTTCCGATCATTTCCGATTGCAGGCAACGTTAGGTATACCAGTTGAAGTTACAGTTACTGGCGGTCCAAACTATCTACCAGTGCCAAACAAGCACGTGAGATTTAGTACGCCTCACACGTTTAACTGGAAAGAAGGCGGAGAGACCCGCTACGGAGAGGGCGGTCGTCGGTGGTCGCTAACGACGGACGAGAACGGTCAATGCGTTGCCAAAGCGCAAGCAGGCAATCTAACCATAAGCTGCAGCATGGGAAGCGGTTTTGTCGAGCAAGAGATCGAGGTTTCCAAGAGTGAGGATTGTAAAGCGACTTTGCATTTCGAAGTGCTTGGGAAACAGAAAATCCAAGGCCAGTTAGTCGGCGATCAATCGGCTCTTCAGAACGCCACAGTTTATTTGACTCAAGCGAATGCGTTATGGATTGTCGATCCGATCGTTGTGACAACATCTGCCGATGGGACTCTCTCGTCTGCTAATCTTGACTGAGTTCAGAAATCGCCATTGACGTTCAATCGTTTACGTGTGTAATCTCACTTTTCCGATTACAGGTGTAATCTTTGCGGACAGGTTGAAGGAGGCTCGCATGCAAATTTCGGATGCTGAATGGGTTGTAATGAACTTGATCTGGAGTTCCTCTCCGATCGAGGCGGCGGAAGTCATCGAGCAGATCGCCGCCGACAATGGTTGGAGTGCGGCAACAGTAAAAACCATGCTACATCGATTGGTTCGCAAGGGAGCATTGGCGACAGAGCAGAACGGGAAGAAGTATCTGTACGCGCCCGCGGTGCGCAGAGATGCCTGCGTGCGGCAAGCAAGTCGTTCGTTCCTCGAGCGTGTCTTCGGAGGTGACGCTACACCTGCACTGCTCCACTTTGTGAAGGCAGCCAAGTTGACTGCCAAGGACATTGGAGAAATTAGAGCGCTACTCGACAAGAAAACAAACCGAAACGAAGGAGAGCAGGGATGAACGTTGAATTGATAGATCGATGGTTTGAAGTTGCGACAACGTGGTTCTGGTTGCTTATGCTCGCAACCTGGAGAGCACTACCGATCCTGATTCTAGTGGCAGGAATCAGATTGACGTTTCGCCGAAGGTTGAATCCGTCGTTGTATGCCTTGTTACTGACGATTATTGTGATCAGGCTGTTAATGCCGATTTCGATAGGGAGCCCGCTCAGTTTGCATAAGCCCATCGACAATTGGTTGATGAACGAATCTGCGGCATCGGTCAACCGATTGCATGACGCTGAGGCTCGTGATAATCCGGCTGGAATCTTATATGGTACTGTACCAACTACCGATGCCGCTGTGACGCAGTGGTATCCAACAGAAGCAATAGTGCAACCTTCCCAGAGCTTTAATGATGCATGGCACTTCATTTTCCTCGCAGCTCTGGCGATCGCGATTTCGGTATCGGTGTGGCTACTTTTTCTTAGCGTCATCTCACACATTCGCTTCGCGCTCAAGCTTCGCTCTTGCCGATTACTGGAAGATCAAAGACTTGTTGATTTGTTGCTTCGTGAGTGCGACTCTTTAGCGGTTGGCCGGCGTCCGGTTGTCCGCGAAGTGACTTCTATTGCGGCACCAGCAGTCTTTGGACTGTTTCGACACACGATCTGCTTGCCCCCACGTCTCACCGAAACGTTAAGCGAAAAGGAACTGCGGTGGGTCATTCGCCACGAATTAGCGCACATTCGCCGATACGATGTTCCGGTATCGATCATCGCTTCGATGGCCAGTGCATTCCATTGGTTCAACCCCATCGTCTGGTTGATCGTAAGCCGACTGCGGTCTGCGATGGAGGCCGCTGCTGATCGATTGGCTTCGCAGAGCATGACGCAAAGCGAAACTGTGGCCTATGGAGATCTTTTGCTGAGATTTGCTGAGAGCAAGGTTGTAGGGAAGCCGCAGCCCACACTTGGACTTATTTCCATCGCGTCTGGAAAAGACCTCAAAAAGCGAGTCGAGTTGTTGGTCCAAAATCGTAAACCCTTTGGATTTTCAGCCAAGATCTTGTCCGCAGGTATTGTAACGGCAATCGCTGGTATGGGCCTGACCGACGCGCGAGAAGCTTCAGATCGAAAGATGCCTGCACTGCATCTAGTCACCAGCGATTCAATCGATCTGGACATAGAGCCGATGTGGAATGACCCATGGGTTGTTCAGGAAAATGAAGGTCCATCGTTCGTTGCAACCTATGATGTCACCCCCATTTTTGCAACGATGCCAGAATCTCTAGCGGGAAGTAATAAAACGGCCGAGGAACAGTTGATATCTTGGCTTCCACTTTCTCCCTCTGTGAAAGGCCGATTTCATGTGGCGGGTTCAACGCTTTCGGCAGACCTGAACGCTCGCCAACATCAACTGTTGAAACGAACGCTCGAGATATGGAAAGAAGGTGAACCAAAGCAGATTAGCATCGAAGCCAGGTTCATTAAGACCAACACTCAGACAGCTAGTTCCATCGATTGGGCCGGAAACAGGATTGATGGTCTGACCGTCAAGGGCCTGGGGCCAGCCATTGCTGCTCGCATCGACGAACCAAAGTTAGCACAACTGGTTCGAACAGTATCGTCACATCCTAGCGGAAATATCATGTTTGCGCCAAAAGTAACCCTTTTCGACGGCCAAACTGCTGGTATAGCGGATCAGGTACAGCGTCCGTTTGTTACCGGAGTTGATCCAAAATCTGATGGCAGGATGCAGCCAATTGTGTCGGTCGTGGACGAAGGGCTAACGTTGGTCCTCACGCCGAGCAGCAGCGAAGACGACAGCATCACCTTGGACTTTAAGGTCAAGGCATCCAGCGTTGGCAAGGTCTCTTATGCGAACCTGCCAATAAAGCCTGCGAACGAAGCGGAGCCTCAATTCACGGTGCAAGTACCAGCAACCGAACAGTACGAAGTAAGCTCATCGGTAAAGCTCGCGGCAGGAGAATCGATTGTCGTGGCGATTCCTCGAGTGTTTGACAATGCACCAGGTGCCGACGCCGAAACCACAGTCATTGTTGCATTGACCCCAAGAGTTATAAAACAGGAATAACACACTGAGTCCGAATCGGCGCATTAGCTTGGCTTAACGAGTTCATTACTAATTGTCGTCCACGCTGCCCGCTGGACTGCGCAGTTCAGCATGGCAGCGATGGGACGCAGTTGTTTCTCGTGGATCTCGAGCTTGCCTTTGGTAGCCGGCAGATTGAGTAGCAATACCTGGATGTCGGGCGCGAGTTGATTGAGTGCCCTAATCTAGCTGATGCGTGGCTGGGTAACGTGGGCGCGCCAGGTCGATGGTGTCCGAAGACTCACCGGTGCGGATCATTTCGACGAAGCGGATGGCGAGGGCGATGGCCATGGACTTGGAACTGCGAGGCACGCGGTTTTTCAGTGCGCTGTCCGGTCTATAAGAATCCCTGCTTGTGTGAGTCTTCAAAGGCAGTAAGATTGTATTCGGATATGCGAATACAACAACTTGGAGAAAGATCTTGACGGAGATCGACACGAAATCAGCCACGGTGCTGCTGCGAGCCTTTGCGCACCCCACACGACTTGCCATTTTGCAAGAACTCTCTGGCGGTCCCAAGTGCGTCACTGACCTGGAAGACCTGCTCCCGGTTCGTCAAGCGAACCTATCCCAACATTTGGCGTTACTGAGGCACACACAGTTGGTCGACTTTGCACAAGATGCCCAAACGCGTTGTTACTACCTCGCCAGACCAAAGTTGACTGGACTATTGCTCGAGGAACTCGCACGCAACGAAGTCCCCGTGTCGAAATCAACTGAGCAAATCAAAGCCGAGAAAGCCAAGCTCGAGGCCAAGCAAGCCGCAACACCGAAGAATCCAAAGCAAGCGCGCAAACGTACTGTGAGAGCGCGTGGATGAGCCTGCCAATCTATCTGGATTACAACGCGACCACTCCACTTTCAGAGCTGGTCAAAGTCGAGTTGCTGAGATTGCTTCAACTCGATCTCGGAAACCCATCCAGTCGTCACTGGGCAGGAGCGCCCGCTGCCGAGATCGTCGAGCTATCGAGGATTCGCATCGCCTCGCTCATCGGTTGCGATCCCACCGAGCTCATCTTCACATCCGGCGGTACTGAAGCCAACAACCACGCAATTAAGGGCGTGTTTTTCGCGAACCGTCAACGACTGAAACAGCCGCACTTCATCATCAGCTCCGTCGAGCACCCTGCTGTCACAGAGCCGCTGAGATTTCTTGAAACCCTTGGGGCTCGCGTGACTCGAGTGCCCGTTGATGAATATGGCCTTGTTGATCCTGCCGATGTGCAGCGAGCCATAGAGCCGCAGACCGTTCTCATTTCGATCATGCTTGCCAACAACGAAGTGGGAACAATCCAGCCTATTGAAGAGATCGCTGCCATTGCGCGGACTCACGGTGCTCTGATCCATACCGATGCAGCGCAAGCGGTCGGCAAGATTCCCGTCGACGTTGAATCGATGGGTGTTGACATGCTGTCGATCGCTGGACACAAGCTTTACGCTCCGCAAGGCATTGGTGCGTTGTACGTTCGTGAAGGAATTGAGCTATCTTCCTTCATGCACGGCGCGGGGCACGAAGGCGGCCGACGCGCGGGAACTGAAAACATCCTCGAGATTGCTGCCCTCGGCGTCGCTTGCCAGGAGGCCGCAGATTGGATTGACGACGGTCGCATCGAAAACCTGCGAGACTACTTTTGGAAGCGACTGCAGGAAGAATTCGGTGAGCGAGTCCATTTGAACGGTCACCCCATCAAACGGCTGCCTAATACGCTGAACGTCAGCTTCGACGGCGTCGCTGGGCACGACCTGCTGGCACATTTGCCGTTCTTGGCAGCGTCCACGGGTTCCGCTTGCCACGCCGGCAAACAGCATTTGAGTCCCGTACTGACCGCAATGGGGCTGACCTCGGAAAGGTGTTTGGGTGCGGTGCGTTTCAGCCTTGGCCGATCGAGCTGCAAAGCAGAACTCGAACAAGTCATGTCGGCCTTGAGTGCGTGGCTGTCAAACTCTTCGATTCAATGATCCAATGAAAGGCCCCATTCACTGCGCGAAGACTCGAGGCAAGCATTCAGTGAAAGGTTTCTCCTCGCTCCAGCATGGCAATGAACTCATCGATCTTCCTGCGTTTCGTTTCAGCCTTTTTCACGTTATGAAGTCGATAGTAAAATGCGTAACGATCAGCTCGCGTCAGTGTTGCGTAGAACTTGCTTGCTTTCTTTGATTTTGCCAACGCGGCAAGAAACTCAGCGGACTCCTCAAAAGTGGAGCTCGAAGCATAAGCGGCATCCCATCGTCCGTCTGCCTTGGCCAGCTCAACAGCCGCGTATCCAGCCGGCTGCATGAGCCCTTCCTGCGTGAGTCGTTCAATATGCTTTTTATTGACCTGAGACCAAACGCTTCGTTTCCCGCGAGGCGTAAACTTGTGAATCCAACAAACGTCGTTTCCCTTCCTAACTGGCCCATCGATCCAGCCGTAGCACAACGCGACATCGAGTGCCTGCGAGTAAGTGATACTTTGGTATCCACTCGCAACTTTGAAGAATTGAATCCATACGCCTTGATGTTCCGCATGATGTTTGCGCAGCCAACTGGCGAACTGCTTTGGTGTCGCAAAGGCGATCACGGGCTTACCATCCGGCGAGATTACTTCCGCGAGGTCATTTGTGGGCTTGAGCGACTTCTTGGCCATGAATAAGTAGCTTGTCAAAGGGCTAATGCAAAAATAAATGTTCTGTTCGACAAGGCGGTAAAGCATTTCTGCTTCGCGTCTGGATTAACAGGAATCGCCGCATCTAAAACTGGGCCGTCTTCCGGTTCAGCGTCATCACTATCTTGTCGACCAGTAGCCTGGAATTGATGGGCTTGCTTAAGAAGTCATCGCATCCACAGTCAATGCATCGTCTCATTTCACTTTCCATTGCGTCCGCAGTGAGTGCGATGATGGGGCCGTAGTAGCCGCATTCGCGTAGGCGTTTAGAGGTTTCGAAACCGTCCATGATTGGCATTTGCATATCGAGCAAGATCGCATGAGGCGAATCCCCAGATTGCAGAGACTCGATGACTTTTTCCAGAGCAATCGATCCATCTTCTGCTTCGATGGTGGTGTCGCCTTCTTTCGCCAACAGTGCGGTAACTAGAAAGCGTATATCGCGTCGATCATCCACACAAAGGACTTTCTTACCATCAAGCCTCGATGAATTTGGCTTCAATGCCTCCGATTCCTCAATATTCGGCAATCTCGGATTGCTCAAATCAGATTCTCCCGAAGAGTTGATTGCGATGGAAACTGTGAACACGCTTCCTCGGTCAAGTTCGCTGGAAACGGTTATGTCACCACCAAGCATCTTTGCCAACCTTCGACTTATCTCCAGTCCTAGTCCCGTACCGCCAAACCGGCGTGCAATAGTAGCGTCTCCTTGAGCGAACGGCTGAAACAAATTGTGAACCTGTTCCTCAGTCATTCCAATTCCAGTATCGGAAACTGCCAGACGTAGCGTCGAACGAGAATGGTCACTAGAGAAATGTATGCTTAGCTTCACCTCACCAGTTTCTGTGAACTTAATCGCATTGCCGATCAGATTGATGAGGATCTGCTTTATTCGCTTCGAGTCGCTTTCGATAAGTCGGGGGATTTGTGTTTCATATTCGACGGCAAGCTTGAGCTGCTTCTCCTCCGCTCGTACCTGCATTGAAATCCGCACATCTTCGATCAGGCGTTCCAACGCAAAACGCTCACAGGAAATATCGAACTTACCTGCCTCAAGTTTGGATAGGTCAAGCAGGTCGTTGATGATCTCCTGTAAATACAGTCCGTTACGCAATATCGTTTGCAGATACCCCTTCGCTTGCGGATCGCCTACATGTTGGTTGAGAAGCTCCGTGTACCCCAATATGGATGTCATCGGAGTGCGAATCTCATGGCTGATGTTCGCCACGAACATGCTCTTGGCGGCATTTGCTTGCTCGGCTGCGCGACGCGCGTCATTCAAAGACTGTTCGAAGTCACGTTGGCTAGTGATGTCGAGCAATGTACCCATGACCTGCACCGGCCGCCAGATTCCATCAAGTCGACTACATATTGTCTTGGTCTGAAGTCTCACCCAACGCACTTCGCCATCTGGGCGTACAATACGGTGCTCATGAATTGCCGAGTTATCTCCACAATCCGTCTGTTGCATTTTTTCCCAATGGTGAGTCAGGGATTCAACGTCGTCAGGATGAATGAAGGGAGGAACGATCCCAGGCAATAGGCCGAAATCATGTTCTTCCGGATATCCGACAATGGATTTCAACTCCGGCGAGAGGTAAACCTGCCCTTTCTCGAAGTCCACGTGAAGAAGACCAAAGCCCGCTGCTGAAGCAGCCATCGATAGTCTTTCAGAACTAAGCTTTAGTTGCTTCTCAAAGTCTTTTCGCTCTGTGATATCTACCGTACACCCGACCATCTTAAATGCTCTGCCACTTGTATCCCGTGAGAAAACGGCTCGATCTTCCACGTAAAGCCACCGGCCATCCTTGTGTCGGACACGGTACACCGCACTCGGAATTTCGTCCTCTGATGTGTGGAGGCCAAGTCGCTGAGAAATGGGCCAGTCCTCTGGATGGATTTGCTGTTGCCACCACTCGGCTGTTGGAGCGACTTCGTCCGTGTGATAGCCAAGCACTTCATAGAGGCCCCGCGATCGCTCTACACGACCGGTTGCTAAATCGTATTCGTAGATGATTCCGTTGACGGCATCAGCGGCTAGCCGGAAACGTTCTTCGCTCCGGCTTAAGTTTTCCTCGAAACGTTTCCTCGTCGAAATGTCCTGATCGATACCTCGTGCGATCTCACCTTCAATGACACCTGTCGATAGAATCCAGCAGTCTGTCCCGTCATGCTTGACGATGCGAAATTCAATCGCGAATGGTCCACTATGCGTGGCCGCAGTTTCCCTCTCTGACTTTGCCCGTTGGCGATCATCTTGGTGGATGAGATTGGTGAAGTCTGTCCAACTTGGCGGTCGAGTCCCTGGTCGTAGGCCGTAGAGCGCATGCATCTCTGGGCACCAAAACGATTCGTGCGTGGTCAAGTTGTATTCCCAAGCTCCGGCGTGCGCCGCCGCCAAAGCGAGATTCAATCGCTCTTCGGCTTTTCGCACATCTTTAGTGCGTTCGGCAATTCGCAGTTCTAAGTCTCGATTCAGCCGTTCGAGAGCTTGATATGCCTTTTGCCGCTGAGAAGAGAGCGTCGCGGTGAGCAGTGCTGAAATTGCGGTGATGCCCAGAAAGACTTGGAGCATTACAATTCGCTCATGTTCGTCTTGTGGCAATGCAGCAAATTCGCCCACCCCTGCCACTGTGTAAAATGCGGTGATTAGAGTCACAACGGAAACCGCTAGAGCAGCTCCGGCTATCTGAAATCGCGTTGCAGCCCACAGCACCAGAGGCAAGGTCAATAAGGCGGTTGGCAGCCAGTTCCAAAATGCCAAAGTGCCAACTGCAATGAGGGCCACACCGATAAGTATTGCTTCGTAGGCGAGTTTCCTGTCAATTCTTGCTCGACCTCGCCAGGCTCTTATTGCTGATATCGCTAGCGGCGTTGAAACCAATAGACCGCTTCCATCGCCAAGCCATACGTGCGGCCAGGCGACCAGAAATGGATGCCTTCCGCGTAATGCATCGGCCGTCGCAATGATCGTTGCACCCACTATCGGGGCTACCATCGCGCCAAGAAAGACGAAGATGCCGGCATCTGTTGGCGTTTCAATGCTGAAGGGCCGCCCGAGAAAGCGACGAAGCAGCCAGGCCGCTGTGACTGCTTCAAGGGTGTTCGCGGCAAAGAATAAAAACGCAAAAGCCAGTGGATTGTGAAACCATATCTCATTGCATGCGAGTTCTGCGAGGCAACCTCCCAGGATATAGATCGGCCATCGCTTGGTCGGATTGAGTAGGAGTACGGCGAGGAACGCGCCGGCCGGCGGCCAAAATACGATACTCACACCTGGAATGAGCGCCAGTCCGTTTCCAAAGCCTGCGAGTACAAAGTAAGCAGCAGCGAACAGACCTACGTGGGCTGGATGGGGACGGCGAGGCAACAATCCGACGCGATGCACAATCAGCCAAGCCGCCGCCAGGATGGCTGCAACAATCAGCACAACGAACTTGGCTGCGTCTTGTCCCAGCGTTTCAATTCCTACCCGCACCGAGACGATTGCCGCACACGTCAGCAGAAGAGCTACTCCATATTGAACATGCAGGGAACGCTTGTTCGGAGCAGGGGCTGATATGTTCATAGTCGCCCTACTGCAAAGGTGGAGTGCCGAAGTAACGGAAAAACTGAGTAATGTTTTAACACGGGGAAAACGCGGTTACCACCCGTTAATAGCACCTACAGAGGGGAAAGCCTGTTCGATGCCGCTCAGGTGAAGGCCCGGTGAGCTGTTATCAGGCCTGCTGAGCGAATCTTGATATGGAGAGATGGCAATGTCCCCTTGCCCGCGGGGAAAACTTGCAACTTGGGACAGCGTTCGCGGAACTTCATCACCGCTGGAAAGAAATCTCGCAGTCAAGAAGCGCCAAGCGACGCGGATTCGAATGACGACGACAGCGAGGTTCATCAAGATGTCCACCATCACTTGGCGCCCAAACGGTACAGAGGAGTTGCGCTTCAAACGGTACAGGTTGAAGCAAGCAGGCTGATGCAGTCCTATGATGCGTTATATTCCCAAAGAAACACATCAGCGAGCACTGTATGGCATTTCAACTATCAATGGTTAAGTCGTTAGAAATCAAGAGTTTACGTCAAAGCGGCATGAGCCAACAGGCGATTGCTAACGCCCTGCGAATCTCTCGCGGAGCGGTAGTTCGCCACTTAGCCACCGAAAATGCAAACAGTACCGAAGCGCCAACCGGGTCGCAGACCTCAAACAGTACCAAAGCGCCAACCGGGTCGCAGACCTGCTTCCAGGCAGCCCGCTGATCGTTCCAGTTGAGGATTGCTGCGATGGGACAAAGACACCTCAAGCCACGGCGAGGTGTAGTTGCATAAGTGACGATAAACCACTTGGCAAGATTTATCATGCGCGACTATCGAAGGAATTTGATTCTACTTCCCGCGCCGTACTTTGGAACGCGCTGATTCTCGTCCAGTCCCAATAGCTCCAGTCGCCCTTTTTTGACCATATCCGTCAGATAAGAGTTGATGTCGCTTGGCCATATCAGAGGCGACCTCAATGAGATTGCCCAAAGCTCGTCGTAAGACGCAATCCCCTTCGACTCGACATACGCGAGCAATCTCGCTGCATTCGATTCGAGATACCGTTCCCGCAGTCCATCAAAATAGTCGTTATTGTGCAAGTCCACCGCTGGGAACAAATCCTTCTGTCCTTTCGATTCGCGTTTGCGTTTCGCAGCTAATGCGCGTGCTTCTTCCATGTCGGCCATCGCTTTCCGTTCAGCCTCTTTGAACACCTGGATGCCGCGATGATGCCGTGTAAGATAAACTAAATGAAAGTGACGACGTGCTTTCTCGGGGTGCAAAACAAGTGACGAACTCGCAAAGTTAAAATTTCCTGCTCGTTGAACACGATCGACGTATTCGTTGAGTAGTAAGTTATCGCGTTCCTCTCCAATCACTCCAGAGAATTTTCTCGCGACGTTTTCTTCGCCATAGAGGTCATCAATCGTCCTCTGTATACCAGGCTGTGGATGATCAGCAAAACGTCGGATAAACTCCAACATAAAAGTAATCAAGACTTCTCCCGGCACCTGCATTAATAGGGGCCGAATCGTTTCGAGCGGAATACTCCATCCTTTAGGGTCAATCAAGAAGAATGGAAAGGTGTTTCGATCCGCGCCTACAAATCGAATTATCTGATCGATTGAGTCTTCAAATCTGGCATTGATCGTTTCAATTTCAACATCTTCCACGGACGCTGCAAATCCCTTGAGCTTTCGGTAGGATTCAGGGTCCATCTCGATGAACAAACAACGAAGGCGAATGTTCTTTCCCAACTCTTGCTTAGCAGCCTTCAGTTGATTGATCGCAATAGAGAAAGATGTGTCCGATAAATCTGAAGACCGTTCGGCCCACGGGCCAGAGTAGCAATCTACATATGTTATCGAATCACTCCATGAGCCGATTATGTAAGCGAAACGCTGCAAGTAGCGATCGAGTACTCGATGCTTGACTAAGGTTTGCTCTCGACCATCGTACAAATCATCTAGTTCGCTCATATTGTTTACGACAGTACTTGAAGTTCACTTATTTCATCGATCCAGCGAAGCCGTTCGCTGTCAGCCATTACCCTTCGGTTTGCTGGAATTGGTGGCATTTCGTCGTAAGTACGACCATCCAACATTCGCCCCGCATCTTTCTTTCGCATCCCTCCCCATTGCTTGAAGAAGAATGGTACCTTCTTCTTTGCACATAGATCGCGAATTTCTATGACCCAACTTTTTTCGATCGGTCGCGCTCCCGCTCCGCTTTCGCCACCGACTATTACCCAGTTGATTCTGTCTATGTTGAAACTTCCCAGTTGCTCGAGCAAGGGTTCAACGGAAAGAAACTTGACGGCAGCGTTCGACTCGCGCAATAATTCGACGCGAGGAAGTCCGTGCTTCTTGTTCTCTACACTTACGCCCCACCAGATGTGCTTGTCATTAGCAACAAATTGCAAGCTGGATTTTAGCATGCTGCAAAGTCGGTCGGCACGCTTGGTGAGCACTTGAAACGTATGCCAATCGGCAAGTTGCATTGTCTTTGCGACTGACACAATAAAGTCGTCGGGAACATCAGGATGAAACAAATCGCTCATGGAGTTCACGAAGATTTGCTTTGAGGTTTTCCATCGCAGTGGTTCGGCAAGCTTTTCGGGAACCAGTCTTAGATCGAACCCTTGTTCGTACGGATGTCCGGGCACTCCACGAAATCGCTCTGCAAACGTCTTCGCGTAGCACTTCGCACAACCTGGACTAATCTGCGTGCAACCTCGAACAGGATTCCAAGTTGCGTCGGTCCATTCGATGTTTGACTGTTGGCTCATAACACCCCTTTGTCACTGTTTGATTCGGTGTCCTGGTCGATTGACGAATAACACCTCAGTCTGGATTGTCCCTAATCTCGGGGAAAATTGATAGAGCAGCGTAACGGTACGGGATCAGTGGCTATTGCTAGCACTCGCGATTGTGTCCGCGTTGTTGCTCATTATTACCAGCAAAACAAACTGTTGCTTGATATTTCATGCCAAGCCGCCCTTTGTTCCTCTCAGCGGAGCATGGCTGCGATCGGACGCAGCGTTTCTCGTGAATCTCGGGTTTGCCTTTCGTTACCTGCAAGTTGAGCAGGGCTTCCTGGACGTCCGGTGCGAGTTGATTAAACGCCATGATCTGGCTCAGTCGTACCATCAGCGCCATCGCGGTCAGCAGAGTAAACTGCAAAATCGGATCGTGAAGGAATGCGATCAGCCGCATGATTTGAAACAATCAGGCGAAAGCTCAGCAATTGAAAACTATTTCGCTTCCGATTGGTAATCTCGAGAACAGATCCATTAATCGTCTGACTTTCCCGGGGTATCGTTTAAGTTTGGATAACGCAAGAGAACTTCGTCGAGTTGCTGCTGGTCACCATTGATTCGGAATGCTTCTGCCAATCTCGCGAAGCCGTCTTGTAACTGCTTCTGCTCAAGTAAAGCTGATTGGTCTGAAGCAGAAATACGAAAACGACCGAGGTTGGTGAATTCCGGAGGATCTGCCTGAAAGCGGAATTCAAATTCTATTTCCTCGCCTATTTCACTAGTGTTCTTGGGCTCGACTTCAAAGATAGCCTCGTGTGGAACCCCTTGGCCTTTGTCGGGCGCCCAAGCTGCAAAATTCCAGTATCCATCCTTGTTGATTGGATGGTCTAAATGGGATTGGTCGGACCATGCACGATGAAAAGAAAGTTGCTTCACCGTTGCATCCTCACCAGGACGAATCAAGTTTGCATTGAACGTAAACACAAAATTGCCTGTTTCAAAAGCTGGTTGTTCGCCTCTACCGGGGCCTCTCAGAGGCAACGAACTGTGTGGCAGTGCTTCAATTCGCAAGCTGCTAATCGCCGGAAGCGGATTCTTGCACCTGACTCGATAAATGTCACCATTGACATTCGGTCCACTGACCAAGATTGAGGAGTCCTCCAACAACTGGAAATCAGCATTTGCGTCGGACGTCATGGATGTGGGGACTAGCACAGTCCATGTTGGCCGATAGGTTGCAAGTATGACATCTGCTAGGCGTCCTGCAAGTTGCTCGTTGTCTGGCTCTCGTTGGTACTCAAAGGCTAAATACTTTCGAAGTGCTTCTAGTCTGACCGCTTCAACTTGCAACCATAGCTTCTGTATAGATTGCTGTTCTTCTAACGGCAACTCTTCGATGGACAAGAAATCTCTTATCGGTGAAAGTTCAGAACATGTTCGCCACGACTCAAGAGTATCAGATATCAATTTTGCTTGAGCTTCGTCACAGGTAGCCAAACTGACTTCGAAAAAATCGACAACTTCTCTCATCCAATTGATTGCATCTTGTCGCAATTGCACTCGCTCGTATTGCGTCAGCGAGGCCGCTCTACTGCCTGATCCAATACTGGCCTCGATGGCTGCCATTGCTCCAGTTGAGCGTACCGTAATGGCTTCAAGCTGAGATAAGTCAGTAAGCTCGCCCACAAGAGCACGAAATTCATTTGCCGATTGCGAGAAACGGCGATTCACAAAGTTCAGCATTGCGGCAGCGATTTTAGCGTCCTGCTGCCCCGAATCAGCAGGCGAAGTATTGTCCCCCGATCGGCTCGCGACGCTTCGCATCAGCTCAATATTTCGTAATTCGAGGGCCAATTGACGATCTGTCGGATCAATGCCAACCGCTTTTCTAAGAGATTGTTCCGCCAACAATAAATGCCCTCGCCTGAGCAAGGCGATACCTAGTGTCTTATGAAAGGACGCATTGGCGGGAGTAATCTTTGACGCGTGCGTATAAGCCACGATAGCTTCATCCATTCTGCCGTTTGCCGACAACGAATCCCCAATTCGAATTAGGTCATTTGCCACCAGTACTGCCTCGTTGAACTGTTCTTGTTCGACAAGTAAGTCCCCAAGTTCTCGGCGTGCGACAACATCTGTCGCGTCTACCGCTATCGCTTCGCGATAAGCAGCAATCGAACCATCGATATTGTCTGATTTCCTGTTTGCTCGGGCTACACATAGGTGGCCCCAGCTTTGTGTGTGGTTGATCCGTACGGCCTGTCTACCTTCTTCGGCAGCTTGCTCAAAGTAACCTTGCTCGAGAAGTAGTTCTGAAAGATTCGTACGTACATAAAAATCGTCGGGAGCGGTTTCTGTCAAGTTACTGAAAACTCGAATGGACTCTTTAAAATCGCCAGAGTATTTGAGGTGTAATGCCAAATCCATCGCTGCCCCAACGCTGCGCGGTCTGGCACTCAAGACCGCGCGAGAGAACGCGACTGCTTCTGTATCGCGGCCTGCTTGAGATAGGCTTCGACCCAACTCTAGGTTTGTCCAGAAGTCACCTTGATCGCGGACTTGCGCCTGCCTTAGCAGATCGATGGATGGTCCAAGCCTGCCTGAACTTCGTAAGGCGACGCCAAGAGCCACGAGATAGGATGCAGGTTGTTCCAGAAATATTTCAGGGGTTACAAGGCTTTCCAACTCTTCGATGTCCCCTCCCGCAATGGCAGCTCGAAGTCTGCGTCGCCAATCATTGTCGTCAGCTAAATTGGCAATCTCAAGCAGCTTCGCTCGGCGATCACGGTGGGCAGGGGTAGCCCGAGCCCACAAGTCAATCGCGACCAGTAAATCGTCACGTATTGGTGACTCCATAACTCGCTTCGCTGCTTCCTCCGATGGCCAACTTAGTATGGGAAACCCCATTTCTTCAAAAGCCTGCGCGTAGCGATCATCGGTACCGGCGAGGTCAAAGTTGGTTGAGTCACCATGGGACCTTTGAAGGCGCATGTCATCAAAAGTCTCGCGTGTCAGTTGATTACGTTTGGCCAAACTCAACATTCTTTCGGCAGAGCTCGCCTCAGATTTCACCTGCTCTAATGTTTTATTAACTCGCTCCACCGTGCCATCTAGCACCTCTCCTTTGCGGACGAAGTCCATTGCCTTATTTGCTTCCGCAACGGTCAAGACCCATTTCTTTGCACTCTCTTCCTGTGTAGCGGCATCAGCCTCCGATCGTAACTTAAAGACGTTGTCTAAAGTCTGATTGACAAAATCTGTATTGGATTGCTTACGAGCCAATTCCCGTTGGGCGAACCAAGAGCCAGCTCCCAAGGCGGAAACTGCAAAAATAAGCAAGCTGGCCGCAAGGGCAACTAAAGATTGAAAACGACTCTTTTGTGCGATGGCTGTCTTTCGAGCCTCTTTGGCTCGCGCGGTTTCGGCCGCCATTTCCAATTCCGCTTGTCGTAGTCGTTCTTTGGTCGAGGCAAAGTAAAGCTGCAAACGTTCAACGATTGCGCCCGCATGGCGAAGCCTCTGGTCAAGATCTGGTTGCAGGCAATCCAAGGCAATCTTTATCAGTTCACTGTCCGCCCCGCAATGCTCCAAACGATTCCTACACGGCTGGAGATCTGCGTTCGACGCGGAGACAAGCAGTTGTATCCCAGAGTTTCCGACGTAGGCTGGTTTACCCGTGAGAATCTCACACAAGATTGCACCAAGCGAGAATACATCTGCTCGCTCATCTAACTCCTCGATTCTGCCACGAGCTTGCTCAGGAGCCATATAGGCCGGCGTTCCAAGTACGGTACCTACGATGGTATCTGGTCCGCTGGAAATGTCTCCCAAGTGTGTTGCATGTGGAGTACTGCTTGTTTTGTGAAAAGGTTCTAAATCGGCGATGGAAGAATGACCATAATCGGAGGAGGATGAGATCTTCTTTGCTAACCCCCAATCCACTATTTGGACTTTGCCAAAGTAGCCGACCATAATATTGCTTGGCTTCAAATCGCGATGAATAATACCACGGCTATGGGCGTAAGCGATCGCTTGACAGGTTTGCTCAAATACAACTAAGTAACGCGATTGATCCCCTGATGGGTCAGATCGATTGTCTAACTCCTTTGAAAGAGTAATACCATCAATCAACGGCATGCCAAAAAAAGGACTTCCATCTTCCAATCTGCCCAACTCATACACAGTCGAGATACCAGGATGCTGCAACTGTCCGACGATTTGAGCCTCTTCAACAAATCGCCGTTCCATTTCGGGCACGGCTAGATGCTGTTTTAGTAACACCTTAATTGCGATGTCTCGATTTAAGTCAAGATCCTTAGCTTTGATGATTGCGCCCATTCCCCCGCGCGCAATTTCCTCAATCATTCGGTATCGAGTCGTCTGCGATTCCGACTTTGATTCCGCGACGGGATTACTGATGAGACCGGAACCTCCAGCGAATGGAAAGACTCCTCCGGGGAGCAATGGTTTCAGATTGGTGTACTGGGAATGGTATTCGTTAATAAGAGCAGTGTCCGATTCTTCCTGCCAAGGAAGCAAGCCTGGAGCGGGATTCTTGAGGAAATCACCAGCAGACTCATGCGACTGAACCAATCCGACCACGCAGGCGCGCAGATGAAGATCATCACCGCATTGAATGTCAATAAAACGATTTCACACATCCACCGAATCAAGTTCAATGCAGCGAGCGAAAATGTCGTTTGCAATTGGATTCCAGTCAGCCAAGACATGCTTTCTTTAAAGTATTTGACGGTGGCAGCACCAAGATGGAGGCTTGTGCATCGTCAACGCTAAAAATAGGGGGTGGAGTCTTTGGTACGCGGACGTCCGGCCGGCACTTTCCGCGGATTGCGAGCAAGACGCTCGCGAACCGACCCTAAAATTAAGCTGGGAAGACGCACTAGTGTCCAAATGCGAATGCACGGTACATCAAAATACAATGCGAGATTGAGAGACTTGCTGCACCGCGCTTTTTCTAAGTTCTAGAACGGTTATCGACTTTCGCTGATTTTTTGGTGCAACCATGCTCTAGCCACAGTCCAAATTCGATCCGCTGTCCGCCTACTAATCCCCATTATGGCAGCCGCTTCCTGATGTTGAAGTCCCCCAAAATAGCGAAGCATTACCAGTTGATGTGATTGAGGGTCATGTTCCTTGAGTGACTCTAATGCTTCGCTAACCGAGAGAATCTCATCGTTTTCGCAGTTTGTTGCAACGTCTTGAGAGGCACTTAACTCAAGAATGCTTCTACCGCCGCCATGTTTCACGCATTTTTTCTTCCGAGCACGTTCAACCAGTATTCGGCGCATGGCCTCTGCGGCAGCTGCGAAAAAGTGTCCTCGGGAGTCCCAACGCTGCTGTACCTCTTGGTCAACCAGCCGAAGATAGGCTTCGTGTACAAGCGCAGTCCCTTGCAATGAGATTTCGGCGCCTTCATGAGCGATCTTTGCGGAAGCAAGTCTCCTCAGCTCATCATAAACCAACGCCAATAGGTCCTCAGCGGCTGACGGATCGCCGTTCTCTAAAGATTGTAGAAGGACAGTGGTTTGGCTCATTGCAGCCTCGCAAAAGTAAACTTTCATCGACCGTAACAGTATAGTCGCACATAGCCTGGATATAAAAGGTTTCGGCAAATAATTCCGTACCTGAGCAGGTAATTGTTTCGGTCTATGTCGGAAGTGCGTTATAGCTAGTTGCCATGCCCGAAGATCATCCAATTTGGATTTCCTAAAAAATCCTCGGTGCACCAAGGACGCTTATTTCGCATTGGTTGAATGTGAGGGACGGCATCCAGTATATCAAATACTTTGATGGTATCCGGTTATTGGAATATGCCCCACACACAGTAAATTCGCTGCTTGAATTGGGTACGATGCGACCCAGCAGCAGAATCTCGACCAAGACTTTGGGTGCGACTCCGAGAATGAGTTCGAAGTGTACAATCTCTGACTGCTTAGTGATCCTGGCGAGCACATTCGCATGCTTCCTGCAGCAGAATCTACCGCTGAATGCTCAAAACCCAGAGACGGTCCTTATCCGTTTGGATAACTCAGGCGAAATCTCTACGGAACGCGTGGGCCGCACCTCGTTTAGGCTCCGACCGTCGGATCAAGGAATCGTCGTGTGGGCTAGCCAATTCTCAGAAGGCTGGCAGTACATTCAAAACGGAGGGAGTTGGTCTCTGCCGACCAGCAGAACGAATGAACAGGCGACCTTCGAATCGCTCCAGCGTTCACGAGGATCGCAAGTCGGCGCGAGCAGGGCATTTAGCAGTCAAGCAACCACTCAACTGGATCAGCTTTTAGGGCAGGCCGTGGTTCGCGGCGCCAGTTTCCTTACGCCGCCCAGCGGCTATGTGCTCGATGGTCGAATCACAGTTCGCAGGAAGCCCCTCCCTGAAGTGCCGCACTATCCATCTGCAACGGCTCATCTTCGTCGTGGAAATGTGGAGATCGCAACGTTGGTTTTTGGCGAAGGCCAACAGAAGCTTTCTTACGAGGAACTCACTGAAATCACAAAAGAGTTCCCCGAAGGCCTCCCGGCCGGCGAGTATTCATTAACAATGGACGGCAGCTCTGCATCCGCTCTTTTTACGGTAGAAGAAACAGATTGGCGTGATGAAGTGTTGGCGGTTCCCAATCAATTGGCGGAGTTATTGGGATCCGATGCTGACCCACTTGTTGTGCAAATCAAAGTCGAGCAGTTACTGTCGCAAATGGACGAAGATGGAAACGCGATTTTGTACTTGGCCGATGCGCTGGACGTGCTCGAGTTGCAGTTGAAGAATGGGTTAAGTTCGCATTTGGTCGCTATTAAGGATTCCATCGAAATGCGGCTATCGGGTGGAGTTCAGTCGAACAGTCTGCCGGCGGCCGCAAGCTTCGATACGACGGGTGAAGCGAGCATCGAATCTGCAAAAAAACTGATCGCATCTGGCAGTTGGAAGCTTGCATCAGCGGAACTTGACCATGCGGCTTTTGGGGATAATAAGCGGTTGAATGGACTTCGCGAGCTTTACCGTGCGGTGATTCTTGCAGAATCCGGAATTGGAAGTGAAGCTGCAGCAAAACAGCTTTTTCTCTCGGCGATACGTTCGTTGCAAGGCTGTGAAGCTATCGACCTATTTCGTGCGCATAACAACTTTGCAAACTTTCTTCTCGATATAGCGCAAGATCAATTAAACAACCATGCATTTCAAATTGCGTCAGGTGGTAAGCATTCGCTGACTAGCATGCTGACCAATTGGGCAGAAGCCAAAAAGCACTACGACATCAGTGCTAAACTGCTTACCACAGACGACATCCAGCAACTGGCTGCTCTTAATGTGAACAAATCAAGGTTGTATGCTCTTCTCGGAGACGTCGTACGAACACTGGATGGAACCAACCTTGAATCCAGGCAATTTCTAGCGGGTGAGAACGCCGCGTCGCTCAAGGCAAAAGTACTATCTGAAAGTGTTTGTGCACTTGGCATTGATCAAGAGATCGACAGGAATGTTCTGGCATCGGCAGAAGAGATCCAGGCCCATATCGCCTTTCGAAATAGAGACTTCAGCGAATGCTTGGTGCACGCGAATGCTGCTTTGCGAGCGTACTTAGAGGCAGGATCTCTAGCCGGTGTGGAAGGGGTTCATAGGCTGCTTGGACTCTGCTATCTGCGAGCGAACGAATTCAAGCCAGAAGACAGCGACGTCGCCGGTTCGCAAAAGCAAGCGTTGAAACATTTCTTGATTTCGCATGAGTTGTCGGAATTACTTCGCAGCCGAATTCCTGTGGACCAGATTGGTAAAAGTCAAGCTGGCTTCTTTGCGCGGCGAACCTACGTGAACGAAAAAATTATCGAGCTACTCATTGCGAACGATCAACGTGCTGAAGCACTGGAGTACGCAGAGTTAGCCAAAGCAAGATCTCTTCAGGACTTGTTGACACTTGACAACTTGAGTTCACTGAAAAAGCCGATTGAAAGCGATCGATCACTGGGCGATACCCTGAAAGATTGGCCGAAGGATATTGCAGCACTTGAGTATTTCCTCGGGTCCGAAAAAACTTGGCTCTTCTTGATCAACACCGACGGTAAGGTCCAGGCTTTTGACCTGTTAGGCGGCAAGACGCAGACACGTACCCTCATCTCGAACGTGAGACGCTTCCTGGACACAACCGAATCGTATGCGACGCGAATGCGGACCCGACTGCTTGCGGGCAAAGGGTTCGACCATTCCTGGCAGGCAGAACTGCACGAATTCTATACGACGCTCATGCCAGAAGGAGTCTTGCAAGAACTGCAAAAGGCCAAAACGATCATCGTAGTACCGCACCATGTCTTGCACTACTTCCCATTCGCAGCCTTGGTCACGAAACTCGATAATCGAGAGCGAACTGCATTCGAAATGGTGCAGCCGCAATTTTTGATTGATGAAGAATTCGAGCTAGTACATGTCCCTTCGCTCCACGTTTGGGATTTGTTGCGATCTCGCCCAATGGAATCCTTCCGACAAGTATCTGCAGTTGGGATTGTTAGCTTCCCAGGCGCTCCAGAATTGCCAGGCGTTGCCAGCGATCTTGCCAATTTGAAAAGCGCATTTGGGAACAGCTTTACCAAGTCGCTATTTGGGGAAGAAGCGACAGAAAGAAATGTCGAATCACTATTGGGACAACCTGGCTTGCTTCTGTTTGCCACACACGGAAATAACGTAGCTGACGACCCCCTGTCCAGTTATTTGCTTTTACAGCCAGACGAAGAACATGAAGGTCGACTGACCGCGAGAGAACTATTTGAAATGCCGGTCGGAAGCGATCTCATTGTGATGAGTGCTTGCTACAGCGGGTTGGCCGACCGGTCTCCGTTGCCTGGGGACGATCTGTTTGGCATCCAGCGAGCCATGCTCCAATCCGGGGCTCGGACTATCGTGTCAGGATTATGGGATGTCTTTGATGGGACAGCACCCGAAATCAATAAAGAATTCTTTGCAAGACTTGCGCAAGGTGCTGCTGTTCCCGAGGCTTTGGCTGAATCACAACGCCAGTTCTTGAAAACACGTCGCAGCACCGAAGGCGACCCCTTTCTGCATCCGTATTTCTGGGCCGTCTACACGGTCGCCGGCGACGAACGAACCGCGTTTCATTCCAACACAGTACCAAACCCTTCTTTAAGCATTCCCGTTACACCTCAAGCCACCGTTTCACCTGCGGAGTAAACAATGAAGATCTTGAATATCAACCTGCTAAGGGCTGCCATACTGGGCGTTTGCTTGGCTACGCCTACCTACACCTTTGCGCAGACCAATCCTGGTTCTCAATCCAACCCGGATGCCTCCGTCAAACAAGCTCGTCAGTTTGCTGAAAGCTATTGCGCTACAGACAGAAGCGAAGTATGCCGAGTCTGTAGAAAAGCTCTCGGAATGTTTGTCAATTCGTCAAGAGATTTTGGGCCAGGACGATCGACTAACCTCAGCAGCTATGACTTGGCTAGGACATGTCTATTGGGGGCTTGGGAAGTACTCAGAAGCAGAGAATCTCTACAATAAGTCGATCGCAGTCAATCATGCAAAGCTTGGTTTGAATCACCCAACCAGCTTAAATTGCGTCAACCTACTTGCGGTTTTGTACAAAGACCTTGGTGACTATGAGAAAGCAAGGCCACTGTATGAACAGTGCCTATTGGGGCGTACGCAACTGTTCGGAAATGAACATAGAACTACTGCCGAAAGCATTAACAACCTCGCCGTGCTCGATATGTGGATGGGGAAATACGCGGAGGCTGAACGTAGGTTTCAAGAAAGCCTTCGCATCACGAAACTTCTAGTAGGCAACGAGCATCCCGAAACCGCTACTTGCCTTCACAACCTTGCATTGCTCTATTCGATGATGGGTGACTACGCTAAAGCCAAACCCATGCTTGAGCAAGCCTTGGGTATTGACCAGAGAATTCTCAGAAGCGACTCTTTGGACACAATTCAAATCGAGAGTAGCCTCGGGTTGTTATTGATCGCGGAAAAGGAGTTCGACCTGGCAAAAGAGCTTTTAGAGGAATGCTTGAGAAAGGCCGAGGCTGTTGCGGGTGTTGAGCACACGATCGCCGTTGCGATCCGTGATGAATTGGCCCTGCTTCTTCTCAGCCTGGGTGATTCCACGGCAGCCGACGAACTCATTCGCAAGAATATTGAAATTAAGGAATCGTCGTTAGGTTTTAATAGCGTGAGCGTTGCGACCAGCTATTTCAACTTAGGAACGCTCGCTCACAATGCAGGTCGATTGAACGACGCAAAAAAGGAGCTGGAGCATGCTTTTAAGTTGCAACGCGACGTCCTTGGTTTAGAGCATATTGATACGGCCGCCACCTTAAAGCAGATTGGTCTTGTTGAGTTTGCTCTCGGCAATACGCTGGAAGCTAAATCCCAAATTGAGGAAAGCTTAACGATTCATCGGAAGATCCTAGACGAAACTGCTATCGTTCAAACCGAACGCCAGCAGCTAATCATGAGTCAAAGTTTGCGGAGTGCGCTTGATGATTGGTTGACCGTTACTGACGATGAAACGGCATATGACGAGGTTTTGCATTGGAAGGGGAGCGTATTTATTCGTCAACGTGCGTTAAAAGCGATACAGCAAAAGCCTGAATTGCAAGGTGTCGTTGAAAACCTTCGAAGTGCCAGTAGTCGTTTAGCAAGAATTGCATTGAGTACTTCGATCGTAGGCGAGGCACGCTTTGAGCAACTTCGCAAGATGGGCGAAGAACGCGAACTATTCGAGCAAGAACTAGCTCGCCAAAGCATTGATTTCAAGAATGCAGCGGCTATTGACGAGTTCGCAACAGAAGAACTTCAGAAACTTATTCCGGCCAAGACAGCTTTAGTCGACTACTTTGAATACGACCGGTATGTTCGAGAATCTGAAGGCCGAAACGATCCTCATCGCGAGCGAACTCTGGTCGCATTTATAATCCAACGCGATCGAAAGCCCGAGCGTTTGGAATTGGGGGCAGCGGAACCGATCGAAGAACTAGTCGAAAAGTATCGGGTACTGCTTCAAGACAAATACGGCACAAACGTGGTTGGATCGATGGTGGCTAAAGAGCTACGCAATCGAATTTGGGAACCAATCGAAGCGGCTTTGGATGGAGTTGAAACCGTCCTGGTTTCGCCAGATGGAACTCTGGGGAAACTTCCGTTTGCAGCTATTCCAGGCCGACTTCCGGAAACCTACCTGCTCGAAGACTATACTCTCGCAGTGCTGGCTGTTCCCCAAGCACTAGCGATTCCTGCCGCTAAAAAAGCAACTGCGAGTATGTTAATTGCCAGCGGAATCGATTATTCCCCTGAGCCATCCTCGGATCTTGTGATCGAAGTGACGGGAACAGATCGAGTTGGAAATCTTCGCCAGTGGCAGAATCTTGCTCGAACAGACAGCGAAGGGCTTTTTATCAAAGATCGCTTTAACGAAAATTATCCCAAAGTGGAATCAGTGCTACTAAGAGGAGCAAATGCATCCGAGTCTGAAGTCCGGAGAATTGCGCCTGAATGCAGGTTCCTGCATTTCGCGACACATGGTTTTTTTGCGGCTCCTGATGCTTCCTCTGCAATCGCACTGCGTAATGATTCTGATCGCGGTTCACATGCATCGGAAGAACATCGATTTATCGGCGAACACCCGGGACTCATGTCTGGCATCGTGCTATCCGGTGCAAACGCTCCGCCGGATGATGGCAATGATGGGATTTTAACAGCGTTAGAAATATCCGATATGAATTTGTCGAAAGTCAGGCTGGCCGTGTTGAGTGCTTGTGAGACTGGATTGGGACGAGTCGCCGATGGAGAGGGATTATTGGGTCTCCAGCGGGCATTCCAAATCGCTGGTGCAGACTCCGTCGTGGCCTCACTTTGGGCTGTTGACGATGAATATACAGGAAGCCTAATGGAAGGCTTCTATCGGAACTACTGGATGAAAACTCCGCCAGGACAGCCAGTGCTTTCGACGGCACAATGCCTGCGAGATGCACAGCTTTCGATACTCAACAAGAATTTGAATCGCGGCAGACCTGTGGGCAAGCAAGCTATTGCCAATGAGAATCCAAGAACAGCACCGTACTATTGGGCCGCTTTTGTGCTGAGTGGAGATTGGCGGTAGACTCAGCAATCACTACTTCAGCTAAAACAACACGGAATATTCCGCGCGTATCATGTCTCGATACCAAACATCGTTGGTTAATGCACGACCATATCCAACATAAAGGCTATCGTCTGGTGTACTCAATCGCATGCCTACCTTGAGGTTTACGATTGTGTCGCCTCTTGCGCTGGCATAGTCCTCTAGAAACGCTGGATTCAAAACACCTGGCGACGATTCAATTGGTTCAAATGGAGTCAAAGTCCGCTGCTTCAAGCCATCTAGAATTGTCCAGCCAACGAATTCGGTCACTAGTGTTGCGCGAAGCGGGCTACATCGACACGTTGATTGATAGATGTCGTAACCTGTCCCCAGCCCATATCGCAAGATCGTACCGGAATAGTTTCGAATCGTTCCTCCAGGACCGCCTAAATCCGCAGCCAAAGGAAACTCTTCTTTGGATGCCCCTATCGGAATCCAAGTCCTGAATTCTCCCAAGAATGTCAGGCGGTCGCGATTGCGTTGATATAGTATACCGGGCTCCAAAGAGACATGTTAAGTCCCTAAACCTTTGCCGCCATCGCCGCTTGGAAAATAACCGCGAAATTGAAAGGTCAGCCAACGATTGTTATCTGCAATTAACGCCTGCCTAAAGCCAGCGCGTATATCACTAAGTCCTGCGGTATTGTCGTTCGCAACAGGATTGATGAATCGGATTGGGACCTCAAGAAAGACGGAAGTACTTTCACTTGCGGCAAGCTCAAGATATAGCTCGAGTTCTTGATAATCGACACTCGACTCAGGCTTCACAGGTCCCGGAGCATTCGGAAAGCAACCGCATTGTGGATAGAAGAACTCAGCTCGGTCCGGAAACGGGTTGTCGTAAGCGGAATCGAATCGCAGTCGAGCCTTGTTGCTTACGATCGCAGGATCGATGTATCCACCGATGGCAACCATACCGATGCCAGTAGCTGGACCTGATGCTCGACCAACCGCACGACCTAGATCAAATACATATGGTGCTTCAGGGGTTGGCCGATTTCCAAACTGAAATGGGGAGTTAGTTTGTGGGAATGGAACCGGCGCGTTTGTCGTGGCTCCTGGAGCCATTGTAGTTGGCGCCGTTTGCTGGCTTTGGTTTTGTGCAACAAATGTCGCCTTGGTCACGCTCGCAGATGAAACGCGTTGGTCGTAGCCGAGCTGCTGACCTAGGACAGGTTTTGCATCGGCAATGAATGAAAACGCGAGAAGAACCGTCGATATATTGAAGGTGCTACGAAGTGCGACTATACAGTAGTGTGGTATTGGCTGACTTAGCATCTCTGGCCTCAATTTGGTCTGCGCCGGTCAGCGCGTTCTATATTCGGAAGTACTACTGCTCCCCCAAAGGTCTATCGGGTGTGGTTTCTACTACTGTTAGCGGTATTGACGATTAAATCGATAATCCTGAGAAACAGGCCGCAAAGTTTTCCCTAAATACCAATACCTAACTTTGAATCAACACAACACGAGTTAGATGGATTGAAAGCTTTGCCCAATCGGCAAATAGTGGATCTTGAATGTGTCAGCTACGATCTGGTATCCACTACCTATCAATTTCGCAGACCAAGTCAGCTTCCATAAGATCATAGTTGAAGATTCCTTGCTAAGATATCAGCCGAAGGAATCGGTTCGACTTTATCTGAGGAATCAAGATCGCAGTTGGTTATGGGCATTATCCCCTCGTTAGGAATGTTCGCGTTGAAGTATGGACTGCGTATCGCGGAAGAATCGCTAAGTCATGCGGAAATGCAACGCAAGGCAAAGCAAGCGGAGAAAGATGTCCGAACGCAATTCAAGGGATCGAATGCAGAATGCTTTACCAATCCTATCCTTGCCATTTTAGCTCGAGCGTTGATCACTACCGAAGATCAGTTTGACCCGATGTTGGAGCTGCACAGCCATATGCAGTCAGAGCAACCCAGGGAACATAGCCGCTGGATGGCCTTGACAAGTTCTGCGATCTTAGATGTATTTGATGAAGCCACAAAATCTTCACAACAAGCCAGTAGAGCAGGACTTGGAAAAGAGGATCTCCGGTTCATCGAACTGCTGCGTGCTATCGCAAAGTGATCGTCTCGAACTTCCATCAAGTTACCATCGCTGGATCCCCGGCTGAGCATGGCTCCATGATAAACCAGCTGAGAATGACAGACGTTACCAATCTCGTTGGCTTGACGAATAGCTCGCCCCCTCTTGCACTTTCCCTCGAACTGAGCAACAAAGTCACAATCTTGTTCAGGTTCTTTCCCAGCGGCCACATTAAACATGGATGATATCGTCTACTACGACCGTTACCGCAAAGAAGCGTGCGTTGAAAAAATCTACGGCGACAAAGCTCTTCGCTGGACATACGGCACGCTGAGCGGACGAATCGCTCTGAATGTCTTGGTCAAGCGAGCTTTGTTTTCACATTGGTACGGCTGGAAGATGGATCGCGCTACCACGCGAAAGAAGATCTTGCCATTTATCAAGGACTATGAGCTTGATGCGACTGAGTTTGTGCGTGACGTCAAAGACTTCGCGAACTTCAACGAGTTCTTTTATCGTCAGCTCAAGCCAGAAGCCAGGCCGATCGCCGCTGATCCTTCAGCGATCGTGTTCCCTGCGGATGGCCGACATATGTGCGTACCAGACCTTTCGCGGTGCAAAGGGTTGTTCGTCAAAGGTGAAATGTTCGACTTGGCCACCTTACTTGAAGATATGGATCTGGCGAATCAATACGCTCAGGGGAGTCTGCTGTTATCGCGACTGTGCCCGGTTGACTACCACCGTTTTCACTTTCCAATTGAGGGTGTCCCAAGCACAACGCGACTGATCAATGGCCCACTATACTCCGTGAACCCGATCGCACTTTGTCAGAACATTCGTATCCTTACAACCAACAAGCGATGCTTGACCGAGTTGCAAACGGAGTCTGTTGGAAAAGTCCTGCTCATGGAAATTGGAGCGACTTGTGTGGGAAGTATTTGTCAAACGTACTCCGCCGGCGCGCGGGTCGCTAAGGGGAGCGAGAAAGGCTATTTTCGTTTTGGAGGTTCATCAACGATCACTATTTTTGAACCCGGCCGGATTCAGTTTGACCAAGACCTTGTCGAAAACTCCGAACAGCATCGCGAACTGTATGCCAAAGTCGGCGACCATATGGGAACGTTATCTTAAGCGGCAAAAACAACATGAAGTCAATCAGCAACCTCTTGGTCTGGCAAAGAGCCAGGGCAACATGGATTCGCTGAAGCAAGTGGACCAAGATGCTACGGACCACTTATAGAACTGCCTAAGAAGTTTTGCGAGTCGCGCTCTTGTTGCTGTTGTCAACCAATGCCAAAATACTTGCGTATCGGTGCTTGATGTCCTGTCGGTTCTAGCTTTAAAAAAGACAAAATCCGGCAAGAGTATTGGCACATGGGAGTGGTGTGGATGATCGACAAAGAATCTCAGGGAGAGCGTCGATGAAAAGTGGAATTTTGCGAACAACCAAGCCAGATGATTTTCTGAAGTCAGCGTTCAGTACAGCCTCTTCAACAGTGGCACAATTCGCAAATAAGCTCTTTGGCTTCGATGAAGTCTACGATAAAAACAAGACACGAGTATCGCTCAGCGAAGCCACCTTGGCCACCGAAGACGATGTTAGAGAGCTAGCGTTTGTCGTTGCACCATCGCTTGCTGGCTCTATTGGATATGCGTGGCAACGTCTGGAAGCCTTCGCAATCGCTTTGCCTGGTTGGGCGATAGGCGAACCCATCGTGGAAACCAATCGAGCCATCTGGTTGCGTGACCTGCTGCGTGAGTTGGCTCGCTTTGAGTTGCCGACAGAACAAGCAGGTGCCGTGCTGTGGCTTGCGATTCACTGTGGTTCCTTTGTGGAGAAGCAAAGCGCTGTATTTGCCGCTCTGAAAGCTGCCGTGATGGGTAGTGGGAGATACAACCTAAGCTCGACCGGATGCGATCATGTCGGCCGTTGGCTGGCCTGTGAACTTGCCAAGAAGGATCGCGACGCAGAGAATTTGCTAGACACATTGCGATTGGTTGGAACTGGTCGGCATCCTGCGCTAGCTTCTGATATTCGTTGTGTGCCGTCACCACATGTCGCGAGAGCACTTGCGCTTTGTGGTCGCAAAGACGCACACGAAGTACTTTACGAGACGATCACTGCGGATCGCGGAGACGTCGAGCTAACGTTGACAGCAACCGTGCAAGCAACTGCTGCGGCCGCTGAAGAGTTTTCCGTTTATCCCCATGTCTTGCCGACCGTTCGCCTCAAGCGTTCCAACAAGTCGACCGTGCGATTGTTCGTGTCGAACAGTTGGAGCCGACTGAGGAGGGGAAGAGAATTATCCGGCATGTTGGCGTCCGAATCGCTAATGAAGACCAAGCGTTTCGCATCTTACAAGCGCATGGTTGGCGTGACGATCGTGAATGCCACGTGCTTAGCAGGACTTTCATGAGTGAATCCCAGGGTGAAATCACGGCGAATCTTGTTGATTCCATGTTCTCCAGCGGCAGCCTTGGAGCACTTAAGTTTTGGGGGCCTGACGGAAGCGAACTGGACATCAAGGATGTACCTTCGATCATTCTTAGCGAGGCGATTCGCGATATCGACCGAACCGTCAGCGGTACGCAGGCATAAGTATTTCGATTTAAAATCCGCCAAGCCATGCCTTAAGAATTATAAAGGAATCAGCTCGCCTGCCGACTCGTATTGACCACCGGCACGGCTGGAGTCAAAAGTGACCGAGCTATGCTATACAGTTACGTTGATCCGCTTTGCCGATTTCCCAGCTTAGATTTGCGTTAGTCTTTTAAGTTTGCTCGCAGCCAGATCCATTCGTGTGTCACGGTTTCCATATCAATCTGGATTGCTTCAAAAACGGGCCCCCCTGGAAGCGCTGGTTTGTTGAACTGTGGGATGTTGGAATCAATGGAAACGGAAATACTTGGCGTCATTTCGCGAGGTATCTGGATTCCAAATGCAACCGGTAAACCTTGAAATAGATTCATGCTGCTTCGTCCCACAATCTGCAGTGGCAACGCCTCATCGGTGCGCCATTGCAGAAAATGATTGCTCGATAAATCATGCGCTAGTTCGATCTTCGCACGTCGAAGCGATGGATCCTCCGAAGCATCTTCATCGCCTGCATCTATGGTCTTCAAATCATCGGGTGCAATCCAAGCTTGATCGCCGTCCTTTAGCATTCGCCACAAGTGATGGCTGCCACCGCGTATGTGAAGCCGCCAAAGAACAATCTGATCATTCGCTGGGGTATCAGCCAGACGTAAACCAACTTCATCAGGCCTATTGGTATCCCATTTCAATTCAACTACCGGATTCAGTTCGTCTGGAACGTTGGACACTGCGTGAAGAAAAGCATTTTGAGTTGTCAGTCTGGGATCGGCTTGCCATTGCAACTTGTCGTTTCCAGTCGCATCGTTGCGAACTTCCCAATGAGGAAGTGGTTGGCTCAGACTTGAAAGCTTCCGCCCATCGCTTGCGACAAATTCAGCTTCAATCCATAACACCGGGTCCGATGACTCGAGGCTTGGTCGAGTGAACTGCCAATCATACTTTGAATTTATCGCTTTGAACCGGAATCCGTCACTGAGCCCGATTCCTTTATATGTTGGATCGTTCGGCAATCCCAAAAACGGTGAATCTTTTGGATAGTCAACTTCAGCCTGATCAATCCATAGTCGGTAGCCGAGATGGGTAACGAAATTATCGCGTTGGCCGTTAAAATAGTTGTTAGGTCCAAAAACGCGCCTAGGCAGATAGCTTTGTCCTCCTAGTTGCAAAGGTGCGGGCAATCGCTTCCACCGCCCCGGCCAACTGATGCTGCTAGCTGACGACCATCCGCCCGGCAGCCAATCGCTGCCCATCTCTTTTTCGATCACCGCTTTGCCATCTACGTAGACGACATACTTAAAATCTTCGCTTGGCGAATCGCCCGCATGCAATGTCACTCGATGTGGGCCGGCTGAAAGCGGCGTACTACCAACAATCGGCGGAATGCTTTCGTCTGACAGCGGCCCAATGCCTAGCCGCAGGACATACTCTTTGCCAACTGGGACAAATACTTGCCATGAATAAAAATCATCCGCCACGCGGGGCAACGAGAACTCCGCTAGTGTGCGGTTGAGCGATGCGGGGACATGACTAGAAAGAGATAACAGCTCTTGCCGCTGCTGGGACAACGAATGATTTTTCCGATATGCCAAGACCAATGCAATCGTGACCGCAATCAAAGCCGTGAGCTTTAGCAAATACCCCAGCGAGAAGGCAAAGACAGCGGTTCGAGCAGGCTTGGCTTCACTCATCGCCCAACTCCTTTGCTAACCAATTCGGATCGAAGTCAGGAGGCATTATGCCTTTCCGTAACTGTTCAAAATGATCTTTGCGAGACTTTGGGTAAATTACGAAGAGCCCACCTTTGTAAGTTTTCAGTTTATTGCCTGCATCTTCTTTTTCTTGAGCCGATTCTGGATTGTACATTTTTAGGATGGGCAAGATGGAATCCTTATCAAAGGAACGCGGAGCTTGCTCACTTTTTACCAGTTGCTGGATGACAAGTGCACTGATGTCGGCCGAGGTTCTTCGTGGAATTTAGTGGGTAGGTGCGTAGATTTGGCCGTTAGCGTATTCTTTGTCTATGAAAGAAGCAACTACTACTCACTATCATGCGTTACTTGGTTTGGACGACAACTGGAGCGTGCAATCGGTTGATTTTCGCCCTGCTGAGAAGGCCGTAGACATTCACATCAATCATACCGGAACAACTCTGCGTTGTCCTCGCTGTGATGCCGCCTGCTCACAAGCCGATCTTGCCCCTGAGCGAACTTGGAGGCATTTGGATACGATGCAATTTGTGACTCGCATCCACGCCTTGGTTCCCAGAAGCAAATGCTCTCAGTGCGGCGTGTTGACCATAGCGATTCCATGGGCCCAAAGGCACGGACGTTTTACGCTTATGTTTGAACAAGTTGCCATTGAAGTCATTCAAGCTTGCTCATCGCTCTCAGCGGCCGCTAAGCTACTGGGAATAGATTGGGCGGCAACTAATGGCATCATGCAGCGTGCGGTGGAGCGTGGGCTCCAACGCCGAAACATGGACGAAATTGAGCATGTTGGTATCGATGAAAAGAACTTTGGTAAAGGGCAGGATTACGTTTCGGTCTTGACCGACTTGGATCAGCACCGCGTGCTAGAAGTTGTTCCTCAGCGGACGCAGCAGTCTGCAGAAAAGCTATTAAAAACCTTGCCCGAAACACAAAGAGCGAAGATCAAAGCGGTTGCCGCTGATATGTGGAAGGCATTCCTAGCTGCCATCAGGGAAGTGTATCCAAACGCTGCTATTGTGCACGACAAATTCCACGTCAGTAAGTACCTTGGAGAAGCAGTTGATCTTGTCCGCCGCCAGGAGAGTCGATTGCTTGCCGAGAGAGGTGATGAGCGACTCAAGGGCACTAGGCAACTACTGCTATTTGCACGTGAGAAATTGTCGGAGGCGGATCGAAACTATCTCTACCAGTTGCAGCATTCGGACATCAAAACAGGTCGAGCATGGTCGCTTAAGGAGAATTTCAGGCACTTCTGGGAATGTGCCGATCGAGACACTGCTGAGATGACGTTCGCTGGCTGGTACGGATGGGCCACACGCTGCCAAATCAAACCGATGGTGAAAGTCGCCAAGATGCTCAAGAGGCACTATGAGGGTCTTATGGCCTACATAGACCATCGAATAACCAACGCGATCAGCGAAGGCTTCAACAGTCGTATCCAATCTATCAAAAGTTGGTTCTTCGTGGAATTTAGTGGGTAGGTGCGTAGATTTGGCCGTTAGCGTATTCTTTGTCTATGAAAGAAGCAACTACTACTCACTATCATGCGTTACTTGGTTTGGACGACAACTGGAGCGTGCAATCGGTTGATTTTCGCCCTGCTGAGAAGGCCGTAGACATTCACATCAATCATACCGGAACAACTCTGCGTTGTCCTCGCTGTGATGCCGCCTGCTCACAAGCCGATCTTGCCCCTGAGCGAACTTGGAGGCATTTGGATACGATGCAATTTGTGACTCGCATCCACGCCTTGGTTCCCAGAAGCAAATGCTCTCAGTGCGGCGTGTTGACCATAGCGATTCCATGGGCCCAAAGGCACGGACGTTTTACGCTTATGTTTGAACAAGTTGCCATTGAAGTCATTCAAGCTTGCTCATCGCTCTCAGCGGCCGCTAAGCTACTGGGAATAGATTGGGCGGCAACTAATGGCATCATGCAGCGTGCGGTGGAGCGTGGGCTCCAACGCCGAAACATGGACGAAATTGAGCATGTTGGTATCGATGAAAAGAACTTTGGTAAAGGGCAGGATTACGTTTCGGTCTTGACCGACTTGGATCAGCACCGCGTGCTAGAAGTTGTTCCTCAGCGGACGCAGCAGTCTGCAGAAAAGCTATTAAAAACCTTGCCCGAACCACAAAGAGCGAAGATCAAAGCGGTTGCCGCTGATATGTGGAAGGCATTCCTAGCTGCCATCAGGGAAGTGTATCCAAACGCTGCTATTGTGCACGACAAATTCCACGTCAGTAAGTACCTTGGAGAAGCAGTTGATCTTGTCCGCCGCCAGGAGAGTCGATTGCTTGCCGAGAGAGGTGATGAGCGACTCAAGGGCACTAGGCAACTACTGCTATTTGCACGTGAGAAATTGTCGGAGGCGGATCGAAACTATCTCTACCAGTTGCAGCATTCGGACATCAAAACAGGTCGAGCATGGTCGCTTAAGGAGAATTTCAGGCACTTCTGGGAATGTACCGATCGAGACACTGCTGAGATGACGTTCGCTGGCTGGTACGGATGGGCCACACGCTGCCAAATCAAACCGATGGTGAAAGTCGCCAAGATGCTCAAGAGGCACTATGAGGGTCTTATGGCCTACATAGACCATCGAATAACCAACGCGATCAGCGAAGGCTTCAACAGTCGTATCCAATCCATCAAAAGTTCAGCTCGCGGATTTCGCAACTTCGACAACTACCGTACTCGGATCCTGTTCTTTTGCGGTAAACTCAACCTCGACTTGGAAATCCCTTAATCACTAAATTCCACGAAGAACCCAAAAGTTCAGCTCGCGGATTTCGCAACTTCGACAACTACCGTACTCGGATCCTGTTCTTTTGCGGTAAACTCAACCTCGACTTGGAAATCCCTTAAACACTAAATTCCACGAAGAACCTCGGCCGACAGTAATTCATTCCACGACGTAGTTCCACTCGAACCGCCTAAAGAGTGGAACACGACCAATTGCTCGCCCTTCTTTTGGAAACTCACCGTCATCAATTCATGAATCGCTTCGGGTTTTGGCATGCCATAGCTCGAGCCATAGCCACCGTCAAAATAGATTCCTTGTTCGGCGATGTTGCCGCTGCCGTTCATTTCAATGAAATCGTATCCTGGAGGCAGGTAGCAGCGAAATTGCCAAACTCCGGAAAGATGTCGAGCGATCTCGGGCGGAACATCAGGACTCTTTATTTCAGTTAGATAGACACGATTGGGATCCGTGATCGTCATCTTACCCAGTTCAGCTTCTAGGCGGCTGATATCGGCGGCCAGATCCACGTTGGCCGTCGCAAAATAACCAACGCCAATGCAGCCTGCAATGAAATACAGCAGAGTAAAGAGTCGGATCGCGTACGTCATATCGTCTGAGCCACGGTGAAGTTTGGCTGACCAATATAGCACAACATGGATTGTCGCACTTGGTCTTCCTGCATGCTATGTCTTGTGAGACAGGCTCGGTTAACCGCACGCCTCTTTCGATCGGCACGTTCGCACCATAAAGTTAGTAATCGTTCAAGACGATCATTCCATCGTTGGCACTGTTAAACTTTGAGAAACTATTTACATAGTCGTCATACATTGCGACCAACTCAGCACAGCCTGTATCAGCGATTCCTGTCTCCCACTTCGAAAGTTCATCCTTCAAGACGGTCACTTCTTCAGGGCTATGAAGGCCGTACCACGGGCATGCGTAGTCATCTTCAAACTGCATCATATCTTCATTGCAACCCGTCCATGTAGCGTGACGATACGGTTTGTTTCCGAAGTAATAGAACGGAAGCTTCTTCTTTGGCATTTTCGAATTGATTTGAAAGTATGCCGTTCCAGTTTCTTCAATGCGCCCGTAATCTATTGTCATCTGTCCCGCAAAAACCAGGGCCAATTCAGAAGCAAGTCCTTCATCAGCAGTAAGCTTCGCCTGCAAACCCGCCTCACGCAATTCTTTGTTAAAAAACAGCGAATGGAGAAGATTGTGTCGCAAGATAGATGTTGCATTTGCGACATCCGGATACCACGAGCTTGCGGTGAATAAGTCACTGATCTTTTCTGTCAATTGGTCAACGTTGCTGCCTTTAGCGTCCATTAGCTTCAGCTTTTTACCCGTCTTACTTGTCGCAAGCAATTGGGCAATCTTTCCGTGTATAGCTGGATCAGGCTGATCAGTCAGCCTTTCGAAAGTGGACCAATCAAAGCAATATACAATCAAGCCAGCCATTCAATACTCCAATTGCAAACGACTATCATCACCTGGTTGCCGCCAAGAGACTTTTCAAGAAGCGGCCGGTCGACAACTCGGTTTCATTTCTTGTTCGCACCTAGCGAGGCTTTGTCTTTCTCAATCACCATCGATTGATTCTACCAAATAACCAAGTGCTTTTGCCGCACGTTGAGCCAACGAGCGGTGTCTGCGCGCCGATACACACGGACCAAAGTAGAGTTCAAGCCGATGATTGTAACATGCAATTGTACGAAACCATTCTTCTGCGTCGTCATCGATAACAACCGCTATGGACAGTGCGTCCGCCCACCGTTCCTCAAGTTCTTCGATGGAAGTAGATTCAGCGTCCCCCAGTCCGACGTCGAGCAACGCGCGTTGTTTCGCGAGAAGTTCATCTTTCAATCTTCGGGCCGCTTCAGCGTTTATATTAACGTGCGCAAATGCATCACGAAATCGCTCTGCAACTTCGCTGGGAGCGAGCCATTTGTTACCGTTGTACGGTACGAGAAAATAGATTTGCATGACTAAACCTATAACGAGCTACGCACATCACCAAGCACGCGAACTTGATGTGCTTTTGTCAATGCGCCGTGATCGCGTGCTTCGGTCGATGTGATGTATATCCGAGAGCTTTACTCCAGCCCAAAGTCTTGTTTTATGGGCATTGGGCCTTTTTTATCTGAACGCCATTGCTCTAGTGCCTGTCGATAACGATCTGACTTGAGTGCACGCTCGCGCGACGCTTTTATCTCACCCTGCCTTGCCTTCTCTTGTTCACTCATTTCACCCTCAAACCTTACAATCTGGAAGAGAAGCGGTTGATCGGTGAGATTCTCCACCGCGATCTCCCAAGGCGGATGCCCAGTAATCCACGGATGGACTCGGAATACGCCAATACCTTTGTTGTCAAATTTGTCATTGGTAACTTCAATCAATCCGATATTAGGCGTTCCTGCTTCGCTCTTGCCGACTCGCTCAATCAGTTCTTTTGGTGCATCAACGTATAGAAACATGTTCACTTTCCGATTTTCGATTTCTTCCAGCACATACTGGCGACGCTCATGTGGCTGGAACACTCGAAGATCGACAACTGTGTCATTAGGCTCAAGTAAGAAGGGACCAAAATTCGCGCGGAGCAAATCGGCACGTGCATCGATATCGAAGTCAGCAGACGCCGGGTTCGACATGACGGCAAGTGCTTCGTTTGCGGTACCTGCTGTTCGCGAGGCCATCTCTCGCGATTCTTGGACAGGGGATTTTTCGCAGCCGAGCAATAACAGACCCAACAGCAGACTAAAGCGGAGCGAAGTATTCATAGGCAACCAAATGTGACTTCGTAGTGAGATAACGTTACGGAACGAATCGTCGGCACGTTGATCTCTCACTAGGACAAACGCACCGCTGCCGAATTTCGCTCATCCAATGATTGTACAAAGAATTTAAACATCGGCTTGAAGGTGAACAATAAATGAGCCTTGTTGAATAGGAGCTTGCTTTGGGTAATGCTTAAAAATGGAGTAGCGTATGTGTAACTCGCCCGCCTGGCTCGTCGCACATGAAGCCAACTCCTTCTCCAAAGTCACAGAACGTCGCTTCTTCAGGAATCCACCACGCAAGGTAACCGACAAGTACTGCACGTACGAACTTCGGTGACTTCAGGATACAGGCGGTAATGGGTGTGTAAACCGCCTCATAAGCGTGTTGTGCCCAGCCACGTGGAGCATTTGAAATGGAGTGTCGTGCAAACAGCCAAGTTGCTGGACCGTACGAAACGAAAAGGATCAGTATCCATACGAATACTACCGTGGTCGTCCGCCTCCAGGCCTTAGGAAAGAGAGGGTCCTTGATAAAGAAACTCAGAATAGTCGCAAGGAATGTCGCGACAAGACTAAGGAAAAGCGTAAACTCGCCGTAACGCATGACAGATACAATTAAGCACGCAATTAGGGTTGTTAAAATACCCAAAGTGTAAAGGTTGAATCGCAGTTGTAATCGCATTTACCTAAACCGCCTCGACCAATGATACGTATCCGCAGACCGGCGCGGTACGCGTTGACTGGAAAACCCACTCACAGCTTCGTTCCCCTGCATCTTTGAGTACCGGACAATTCTGACCTCACCATCGAATTGGCATATAGTCTATTCGTTTTCGATGATTGATTGTAATGATGATTGATTGTACCTTCGTTGCTCTGCCACCCCCAGACCCAGCGCCGATCAACGGAAGTGCAAGCGATTTGTATCCACGGTTCTGGGAAATCGAAACCGCGTTTCGGACCAAATCGCGAATAGAGTACTTCGATGATCGCCACAGTATATTGATGCCTGCGACGTGGATGATCGAATGGAATGGCAGCGTTCCACACGACGTCTCAACGGCTTGTCCGAGCGGAATGGCTCCTAATCGGCTGAGTTCGCGAAGCGGATTAGCGCACTGATCGGCAACTTCCTAACGAGGGTCAGTCATTTTCTCTGTTGCATTCAATTCTTTAGGTTCACTGTTCCTTACAGCCTGCTCATACTTCTCGATAATCGATTTCCAATGAGGCATCCATTTTGCTTGGCACCATTCTTCGTAAATTCGAAAGCATGAGACAAGAAGCAACGCAATAAACATCATCAACATGTTACTTTGAGATGCGGCAAAGCAAGCAACGCAAAATCCGCCCATAAGATATCCCCACATGTAGGAGTTCGAGGCAGCCGTTGCTCTGGAAGATTTCGCAAAGCTGACCAAGTACTGTTCGTCATCTGTAAAGTTAGGAAGTGGCATCAGGCTCTTGTAAAACTAAAGTATGAATTGATTAACGAGTACGATTGAGTTCAATGAATCGGAGCAGTTGGTGTAACGCAGATCAGAACAGAAATTCAAGCACTTCAGTGCACGTACGCCCAAGGCGGACGTGAGCTTGCTCAAAAAATGATGCCCCCCGTTTTCGGTCCATGACATTTATTTGTCACGGTTTCCGTTGGAGTTTGTAAAATGGTGTCGTTTTGTTTTCCGGGAAGATGATTATGTCTTGCGGTTTCTCAGTAAGCGTCCACCACAACCAGTTGTTGGGGTTAGTTGGATTGGCCCTGGGTTTGCTGTCGCTTGAGCTTGGCGGAGATGATTCTGCGGGCTCGTGTTATCTGCTTGCGGTCTGATTTATAGCGGCTTTCCTCTGCCCGGTACTCGCGAATCGCTTCGGGATGCTCCTGCTTCCATACGTCCGGCAAAAGTTTCTCGTATTGAGTCTCGCCTGCTAGTACGCGATCCAAAATGTCCTTCAAGTACTGCCAGACATCCAAGTGGTGACGTTTGGCACTGCTCACAATGCTCATCAACCTAGCCACCCGCTCGCCAGATTCCACGTTGCCAACAAACAACCAGTTCTTCCGTCCCAATGCCACCTGACGCATCAACTGCTCTACGCGATTGTTGTCGATCGGAATCTGGCCATGCGCCGTGTAGATCGTCAGAGCATCCCAGTGGTTACGGATATATCCCAACGCTCCTGCCATGTCCGACTTGGGAAACAATTGCCCTTCATCCAAACTATCAATGTACTTCTTCATCGCCTCCAACAACGGTACCGCATAACGCTGACGATGCTCCACTCGTGATTCCGCATTCATCCCCTGCTCGCGCGCGTTCACATCGTAAAGCCCCTGCAGCATATCCAACAGCTTTTGCCGATACGGATTCTCCTTGGACACCTCGTAAACCTTACGACGCGCATGCGCCCAACAAGCCGCGAACTGCAAGCGATCGCGGTTATCAAGCACCACGGCTTCATTTCCTGAGAAACAATCACCTTGAATAATACAGCGACTCTCTCGAAAGAATTCATCCGGGCCATCCCGGTGACGCGATATCCGAAAGTCAAAGATGTTATAGGGCGCTTGATCTAGACCCCGATAAGCCCACATCTTCCCTATCAAGCTATCTTCACCCTTGCCTTTCGCTTCACGCATCTTCTCGATCAACCGCTGCGTCTTCAGGTCACCGGGTTTAACCTTCGGCTCCTCCTCTGGCATCAGCATTCGACAACTGCTTTCATCCAGTCCGACTGCGGAGTCCTTCTGCACACGCCTGGCCATGAACATGAAGAACCCAAGCAACGCAAAGTCCACTTGCACCATCAGATTCTGCAATGTCGAACGACTGGGCGTCCAACCACTGCTGGCAAAGACATCCGTCTGACGATACAGCGGAAGATGCAAGTCAAGCTTCTGAGCGACCACCACCGCACCGATACTCGAATCGTATTTGTTACCCTCAACCAATCCGGTTGGTCGCTCGGCAGAAACGATTCCATGCTCTTTGCAACATGGGCAGCCATACTTGGGGTTCTCGATCACTCGCTTATAAAGCTTGGCTGGTTCATAAACCAAGGTTTCGGTCCTATCGACACCGATCATCGCCATGGGACCATGCTCTGGACAGATGCGATCTTGCTCTGGAACATCGCGAAGTTCCTTCACTTCAGGAAGGTGCGACGGGAGCGATTCATTGCGTTTCTTCTTGGCTTTGGGCGTGCTTTTGGATTGAGCGTCATCCAGAACCTTTTGTGCTTCGGCCTCCGCTTCTTGCCGAGCTTGCTCAAGTTCTTCTTGCGAATCGAAGGGGAGCCAAGGAGTCGCACCGGGCGAAATATGCTTCTCTTTTTTCTTGTGCATGTTGGCAAGCATCGCTGCCAACTTGCGGTACTCTGTCTCGAACCATTGGAGCTTGGCCTTGAGTTGCTCGTTCTCTTTCTGCAGCAATTCGATTGCCGAGAGAGGCTTGTCAGATGGATGATTATTCGAGGTCGCGTCTTGCATACTTATTGAACGCATGAAGCCCTAAAGTGGTTCCGCAATATCTTCAAAAAAGAGTAACTTGATAAAGAGATTTTACAAGCCTGATGACGAGGTAGTATTGTTGCTAACATGAGCCTGCACCGAGAATCGTTTTCGACGCTTGATGTTGGAGACATCGATGCCACTGAGCAACATGGAAAGCTGAGCGTGATCAATGACTAGGCTCTTGGACTGGCTTGAAGTAAGTGGCACCTGGATGGTACCAGCTTCTAATCTTTTCATGAAGATGGCGAGCCCATCTCGATCCCACCAGAGTATCTTGACGCGATCACGACGACGATTGATGAACATGAAATAATCACCAAGTCGAATATCGCGTTGAAAGTTGGCTTGGACGATGGCGTGCAGGCCATCGTAGGAACGTCTCATGTCGACCGCTTGCATGTAGAGGTAGACCCGAGTGGTTGAGGCGACAGCGAGCATAGACGGAATCAATAAGTTGCGGATGGCTAATTGCGAACAATGAGTTGCTGGAAACCGGCGTCTAGATGATCGCCGGAGTTGTCATGCTGTCGAGCGGCCCATGTCAACAAAGTCTCGACAGCGCTGGAGGAATCAGAGCGGCAAAGGATCTTGATGCCACGTGTTTCGATGGTGAAGTGAAGCGTATTGTTGCTTGAATCGGATTGCGTTTGGCTTGGTGACGTTGCGCTAAGAGTTGTTGGATTAGGATTAAGGGCTGTTGGACTGGAGTGAAGCTTCTTTCTCCAATAGTTGAAGACATGGAACGAAAGGTTTTCATTTCGACAGAACTGAGCGATGCTAAGACCCGACGACTGAAAACGTAGGAGTCGTTGAGCCCAGAGTTGGGACTTGGAAAGATCACGAGTCATGCTGTAGGTTCCTGGCATAGAGGTTTCGGCAACCCCATCGGTCGCCGCTATCAAACCCTACCCTCCAAATCAAGCCCCCGCCGACTAAAAACCCACTGGTTCTGATGTACGCTTACGTTTCTCAAGGTTTGCAAAGTAGTCAGGGAGCGGTAAGAGTGACTCTAAGTACTCCAAGAGTTTCTTTCCTCCGAGAACTCTAAGTTCGTTCTCCTCCGCCCATGTCATACAGAGCCCACAAATCGTTTTCGCACCTTGATTCTCTATGCTGATTGCATAGGCAGGATAGTGTCCGCAGAAGGGAACATTGTCATCGCTCGTGAGTTCGGACTTTGCAAGTGCAACAACCTTCTGAGACTCCGAAGCCGTCAGTATTCTCTTGCCTATCACATCAGTCGATTTGTTGCCCCAGGCTATTGGGAAGGTATCGCCGGTATTGATCACAACGCGTGGGTCCAGCAAGCGCAAAGTCACGACCGGTTCATCAGCGAATGTTGGTAGGCGTGCAAAGATAACCAGAATCAGAAGTAGAAATGTTCGAATCATATCACTCTCAGTATGACGAAAAAACAAATGTGAGTTGGTGGTTTGGATTACGAGCCATTCGATTCAAGTCTGGCGGCTTAACTCCATGATTTCGGGTCTCGCAAAAAGACTGCTGTCACAATCTTGTCGCCCCAAGCCAGTATTGAAAGAGGCTTGGCTTGCTTTTGTTCGCTGAGTTGTATTTGAGATAAATTGAGCGAGCGGTCAATTGCAACATGGGCGCAGACTTCGTTCCCTTGGGTGACACCCTGTAAATCGGATCACGGAGAGGGACGTATTGGCAACTGAGATGCGCATAAAGTTCCTAGCGGGTTTCCTTGCTGACCGCATCGTTGACATTTTACAGCCCCTGATCGCAGTCGTGTTGCCGCCAGAAGCATGACGGATCTTGTTTTCTTCCAAATAGCACTGCGGCCAACGCCTTAGCAAACCGCACGCATCGGTAGAGGGACGCAAGCTAAGCCCGCAATCGTCGTCTTCCTGGTCATGATCGAGACTGATGACCTGGACCATCCCCTTTCAAAGCAGTTCAATCGCCTTCACTGGCCAATAGAAACCAGTCCAACTCTCAGGCGCCATTCGCTCATGGAAATAGACTTTTGAAATGTTCCTTTCGATCACCGATTTGGTACAATGTGAACTCAAATTGGTAATGAGGGAAAACAAGATGGCATGGCGACCCACGCGGCTTTTTCAAACCGGCGAACTAGACAACACCCAGCGAGGCTGGACGATTGGTTGGCTGCAACTTGACGGCTTCAGCGATCGCTTGCAGTTGAAACTTGCTGGCAATTGTCACCCCGATCTGGCCGGATGGAAGTTTCGGATTCATCGCATCGAGCCGGAATTGCTTGACAGCGATTCTGTTGACAACAAAGACGCTCCATTTGACTTTTCCAGAATCAGCCTGGATCAGTCTGGACATGTCGGCGACATCACTGCCGACCAGATGATCAAACATTTTGACCTTCCCGACGGCGAGTGGGTTCGTCGCTTATTCGCCGGCGAGAACCCGCCGTTCACTTGGCGTAAATGTCTCTACTTGGAGTGGTTCAGTAACGCCAACGGTCGCGTGGTCATCCAGAGCACGCGGCTAGAAGTCGAACGACTCGGGGAGCGAGCGTTTGAGTTGACCGAAGAGGAATGGAAAGAGCAGGCCAAGCATAACGCGGAAGAGCTCAGCCATTTCATGGCCCAACTGGGTGATGCCATGCGAACCAACGAACCCGGCGAGGAATCATGAGAGATCACCCGGATCGAATTTCAATGAATGATTGTCGTCCCGGTTGGCTTTACCGAGTCTACTCGCGAAACCTGAACCTCGGTGTTTACCGAGCGGAAGACCACGGGTTCGTCGGCATTCGACATAAGCTTGGCAGAAGGTATCTATTCGCTGAGTTTCACTGGGACATCGGCCCACCGCACGGCACCGCCAATCCGCTGGAAGCAATCTGCGAATGCCCAATCGAACGACTCGATGAATATTTCCGTCACGATTCTGGGCCAGGTGATTCTGCGCCAGGTATTGATCCAAACCTTGAGCTCTTCAAGTGGATCGAAGAGCAAGGCCGGCGACTCGGGATCAGCCCTGAGAGCTGTTAACGCGCTCGCTCGCGGTCGAAATGATCGTGGTTGCCGCGAATGCTTTCCTGCCCCATGGACAGCAATCGTCGGTACGCCAAACTCAGGTGATTGTCTACGAGCAAGTTCGATTCGCATTAAACTCGTAAAATGCACCATGTCGCAATGACGACTCCACTTTTGGCCGAGGCTCGCGGCACTGCATCCCCGGCGCTATCCTGTCAATTCCCTAACAGCACTTGCAACATCCATGAAGCAGCACATACACAATCTGGTAGTAATCGTCGCGAATCTCGCGCTCTGTCTCGGACTGGCCACCGCCGCGGAGAAAGTCACGGTAGAGAACTACATTCGTGCCGAAACCGATTTGACCTTCGGTCGCTACGTCAAACAGAATGCATTCGGCAAGTTCCTACACATCCGCATGCCCGTGCCGATCGACAAGCAAGACGTGATCCGAATGAATCGCGACACGCTCTACTCCGCTGCCATCATTGACCTTACCGAGCCAGCCACGATCGTCAAGCCTGAGCGTGATGGGCGGTTCCAGTCGATGCTTGTGATCAACCAGGATCACTCAATGCTGCCGGTCGAGCATGGCTCGGGTGAGTTCACACTAACGAAAGAGATAGTTGGTACTCGCTACGCGGCCGTACTCATCCGCACCTTTGTCAACCCAGCAGATCCCGCAGATGTGAAGGCGGCAAACGACCTGCAGGACAGGCTTCAGATCCGGCAAAAATCTATTGGAACGTTTGCGGTGCCGAACTGGGATGAAGCTTCACTAAAAGTAGTCCGCGATGCGCTCAATATACTCGCTGCTACCTTACCGGATTTCAAAGGCATGTTCGGCGACGCCACGAAGCTCGATCCGATCCGTCATTTGCTTGGCACGGCCGCTGGCTGGGGCGGCAATCCTGATGCCGCAGCCGCCTATGAGAGTGTTGTTCCTGACCAGAATGACGGGAAGACCCCCTATAGGCTAACTGTGAAGGATGTCCCAGTCGATGGTTTTTGGTCCATCACCGTCTATAACAAGGATGGATATATGGAGAAAAACGACGAGGATGCCTATTCCTTCAACAATGTGACGGCGAGAAAGAATGCGGACAACTCGATCACGATCAATTTTGGCGGCGGCCCCGATGCTCTCAATAACCTGCCGATCACTGCAGGCTGGAACTATACAGTGCGCATGTATCAGCCACAGCCAGAAATCATCAACGGCTCATGGAGGTTTCCCAAGGCACAGCCGGTAGAGTGAATGGCGAGTTCAAGAGCTGGCTTTTTTTCCAGCGCACCTCGGGTCAACTATCGTCCTTGGCCTGGGGCTGCATCTTCGACACTACCCGATGCTCGTCAATTTGCGCAAGCACGTCCATTACGATCGCGTCTTGTTTTCCGGCGTGTAGTACTGAGTAGACCGCAGGCAACTTGTTGTCAAACTGAGCGTCCACCACACTGCCGCGGATTGACATGACTGAGCCGTAGTTCGCAGAAGTGTTGTCATTGTTCATGGGGTATCTGTCGGTAGGGTTGCATGTTTAATATTGAAGTTTCCATTTGTGTTACTTTGATTAACCAAACGAACCTCGCCTCCCTCATTTTCCCATCTATCAATTGCCAATCCCTTTTTAGGATCGGAATTCCTGCTGCCAAAAGCATCAAGTGAGACCGAGTTCCATGGGGCAATTGCAGGTTCCTCAATCCGGTCATGCCCGTACGCAAGTACGCTGATCGAACCTGTGTTGAGTAACAGGCGTTGACCATATTCAATCGACAACCCGATCCAACGTGCGGCCAGAACGCGGCCGAAATGGCTGTGGGAAAACAATGCAACATTGCCATTCAATGTCACCAATTTTGCGATCAAACGATCCGCACGAGAAGGAATGGTGTTTGGCATTTCACCATGAGGACAAGCAACACGCCACGTGTCAGTGCCGTGTCGAGCATGTCGTTTGCTTCGACGGATACCGAGCCGATGAGCTGGTTGATGAAAATCAGCCGTCCGTTTGGACCGTCTACGGAACTTCGTCGGCTGGGCCGACGACGTTCGCTTCGATTCGACTTTCGCTGGGCACTCGCGCAGCCGCTCAAATCGATGAATTGCGAATCAGCGATTCCTGGAACGCTGCCGTCGATCTCGCCAAATGATGACGAGGATATGCAACACGACGAACTGGTGACCGTTTGGACTGCTATCGGGGGGTACGTGGGGCTGCATCCGTGCCGCCGGAAATGCTAAGGGATTCCTTCACAATTGCAGGGAGAAACGCGGCCGCAGAGCGATCGTACTTTTCGAATTGGTCAACGAGCTTTTGATAAGCGTTCTGCAGGTCGTCACGGAACTTGCTTTGATCCGATGCGTGCATAAAGAGCAAAGCAAAATGGAAGGTCGCCGCATACCAATTTTCTGCCGTGGTGGCTGCCGTCGCCTGGTCGTGATGCCACTGGAGATCAAATTGAGCTTTCGCTGCACGGTAGTTACCTTGACGTGCCGTGTTCTTGTATTCGAGATCAACAAGAAGCAGGTTGTTCCTGTCGGCATTGATTAGCCAGCGACCGTCCGGAGAAACCTGTGTATGCCTGGCAGGTGGATCAAAGCTTCCGTCTGAGTCATGTTGTTTTGTTGCCAAGTCCCAGAACATTTTTTCATTTCTGGATTCCGAATAAATCTGACTGCCGTCATCGCTAAAGCTGAAGTGGACGACGGTATCGGTGTGCCCGAATAACGTTGTGACTTCGTGTTCGATGGGTGCGTTAAATAACTTGATCAATCCGTCGACCGCACCAGCGGCGACTTGCAAGCCATCCGGACTAAACGCAATTCCGAAAAAGCCCTGAGGACTTTTCTCGATGGTGAAGACCTCTCGACCTGTTTGAGTATTCCACAGCTTTATCGCACGGTCGAAACTTGTCGATGCGATGCGTTTGCCGTCGGGACTGTACGCAATCCCGGTCACTCCTGCCACATGTCCTTTCATGCAGTAGATCTGCTTGCCAGACTGAGCGTCCCAGATGCATATCGTTTGATCATTGCTCGAGGATGCGATTTGTTTGCCATCGGGGCTGAATGCAACGTCGACAATACTCTCGAGATGGCCGCTGAGCGACATGATCTCCTGGCCCGATTGTGTGTCCCAGACTTTGATCGTCAGATCATCGGATGCAGAAGCAACGCGAGTGCCGTTGGGACTCAAGGCAACGCCATTGATCCGTCCCTTATGTCCTTTGAACGTTGAGATCGCTTTGCCCGAATCGATTTCCCAAAGTTTGACCGTCTGGTCCTGGCCGGCTGAGACAACGTGATTGCTGTCGTGACTAAAGGCAACTGTGTTGATCAGGCCCTCATGCCCCTTCAAGGACTTCAGGTTCGCACCTGTTCGCCCATCAAGAATCTTCACGGCATTGTCGTCGCCGACGAATACAATGTACGCGTCGTTTGGACTGAAGGCGACACAATGCGCCGCTGGCTCTGCGGCAGGTTGAGCACTATTTATACTGGTGATTGTCCGCCCCGTCTCTACCTCCGATAATCGAAAAGTGCGATCCAGCCCCACCGATGCGATGCGTGTCCCGTCATGGCTAAAGGCAACGCCATTCACCTTGGAGTGATGAGCTCGATGGGAGAGCTGTTTCTGTCCGGTGCGAGCGTCCCACAACTTCAGAGTTGTGTCCGAGCCAACTGATGCCAACCGTGCGCCGTTAGGGCTGAAGGCGACTTCCTTCACTTCGTCGCTATGACCAACCAGTGCCATGATCTCCGTCCCGGAACGGACCTCCCAAACCCGAATCTGGCGGTCTCCCGAGGCGGATGCGATTCGAGTGCCGTCGGGGCTAAACGTCAAATCGTTAATCCACCCTGCCTTTGCATCCGCCGTCCAGAGTGACTCAGTCAGTTCAGCGTCCCAAAGGGTCACGATATCGTAAGACCCGACGGCGATGTACATGCCATCTGGACTGAAGGCAACGCTATGTGCCCACTGCGCGCGGTCGGATTGACTTGCGAGCTCTTGACCTGTCGTGGCATCCCAAAGAAAGACTGTCGAATTGCCACAGGACACTATGTGTGTCCCGTCAGGACTAAATGCGACAGACAGGATGGTTCCCGTGATTTTGAAATCGGACAAGCCTCGTCCGGAACTTGTGTCCCATCGCCTGACGTTGCCGTCGAGACCCACCGAACTCAGTTGGTCGCCATTCGCGCCGAACGCGACTCCAACGACGGGACTTTCGTGACCCTCGAGTGTTGCGAGTGTCTGCCCCGATCGCGCATCCCAGATCCTGACAGTCTTGTCATCAAAACCTGCTGATGCAATGCGTGATCCATCAGGACTGTAAACAACCTTGACCACTCGTCCACGATGTCCCCACAGAGTGCTGATTTCCCGGCCCGAGTTAGCATCCCAGAGTTTGATTCTTTGGTCGTCACTCGCCGTGGCGACTTGTGTTCCGTCGGGGCTATAGGCAACGCCCTGCACCCGCTTCCAATGCCCATAACAGGTGATGTCACTTCCATCGAATTGTTGGTTGCAATAATTCCATTCGAAGGTTGCGCGGTATTCATCTGGAATCTCGCGAAGCAAATCTTTTGCGTCGCGCGCTCGTCTGGACTCCCAGCGAGCGGTGGCAAGCTGGAATTTGGCGACGGCTTCTGAATTGCGGACGCGTTGTGATTCGGCTGTCGCTCGTTCTTCTGCCTCAATGGCTTTCCCGCGTTGATCATTTGCTTCGCGAGTCTTGTCTTCCGCGAGTCTGGTTTTCCGGTTCGCTTCAATCAGTCCATAGGTCGTACCGGCGAAACCGACCGCTAAAACAAAACTGATCGCAAGCATGGCAGCCACAAGTCCGCGATTTCGTCGGGCGAACTTCTGAAGCTGATACCATGTCGATGGTGGCCGCGCCGTCACTATTTCGCCCGTCAAGTAGTTGGACAGGTCCTGGCCAAGATCATCCGCCGTCTGGTACCGGCGAGTGCGATCCTTCTCCAGAGCTTTCATCACGACCCAGTCGAGTTCGCCTCGCAGAAGTTGATGAAGTCGGGTGGGATGCAACTTTCGCAGTTCGCCGACCGCTGAATTCACTTCGCCCGATGACGAGCTCAAACGGTGGCTGGGGCGAGGCGGGTCTTCCTCACGGATTAGTTCGAGAATCTTCAACAGAGCGTTTCGACCCAGTGTTTCTTTATCCACTGGAGTCGAGCCCGTCAGCAACTCATACAGAATAACACCGAGTGAATAGACGTCCGTTCGAGTGTCAATATCCAGTGCACGCACGCCCTTCAACTCAGCCTGCTCAGGCGACATGTATTGAACCGTACCGACGATCCTGCCAAACTCTGTCTGCATGGTCATGTCGGTCAATAGCCTGTCCTGTGCGACGGCTTTCGCCAAGCCAAAGTCGATCACCTTCGTAACCGCTTCACCGTCAATGACCGTAACCAGAACGTTTGACGGCTTTAGATCGCGATGAATAATTCCCTTCTGATGAGCGTGCTGAACGGCTTTGCAAACCTGAACGAACAGTTTCAGTCGCTCGTCGACACTCAGCTTGTTGTCGTCGCAGTATTGGGTGATCGAAATTCCGTCGACCAGTTCCATCACGAAGTACGGACGACAGTCGTCCGTAGTACCGGCATCAAGCACTCGTGCGATGTTGGGATGATCCATCATCGCGAGAGCTTGTTTCTCGGCATCAAACCGAGCGATCACATCTTTCGAGCTCAACTCGGATTTGATCAGCTTCAGGGCCACCCGACGTTTCACAGGCTTGTCCTGTTCGGCAAGCCAGACGACGCCCATGCCACCTTGGCCGATTTGTCTAATCAGGCGAAAGTTGGCTAGGACGGGGGGCACGTTGACTGGTAGTGAAATGGTGCCGTGATCACTTGGAAACTGCGTTGCTCCGTCGCGAGTGAACACGGCGGCAACTACACGTTCCTGTTGCGGGAATCGCTGAAGGTATTCCTCTTTTCGAGGTACATCACCTTGCTTGGTGCGATGTTCCACTTCCATGGCCAACAGTTCCGCGAGCAGTCCTTCGCGAGCAGCCTCCGGAGCATCTGCCAGAAAGTTCTCAATGCGCGGAGCATCTCCCTTCACTAACTCCTGGTCGAAACGGTCACAAAGAGCGTCGATTTCAGCGAGTTGCTGATCCGTCAGAGCGAAGTAGGCTGGGTTTCTGATTGAAGGGTCGTCCAATGCGCAAAAAGATGGATAGGCAGTATGGAGTTGTCACTATCTTCTAATGGTCGAACAGCGGCAAACACCGACAAGGCAACGCAATTTGGCAAAAAGATTTGTGGACAAAAAATGAGGCCGCAGCAAATGTTCTCGCAAATTGTCTTTCCCCGTCTTTTTGCCGATCCATGTTTTTGCCGGTCTCATCACTGCTCGCCGTCATGCAGTCCCGCCTCGATCCAGATACGGCGAATTCGCTCGAGCTTTCGTTCGATGGTCCTTTCTGTGCAATTCAGTTCGCTGGCAATTTCGGCGTTCGTGGCTCCCTGAAACTTGAGCAACACAATCTGCTTCATCTTCTCGTCAGGAATAGCATCGAGCAGTTGGGCACAGCTTTCCGCGACTTCGGCCAGCACAGCGGGCGTTTGCTGGTTTCCAACGATCGCGTTGATCCCTGCGTCACCGAATCCAGCAAAACCAGATTCACCACGTACGGTGCCCCCGCCTCGCTTCTGCCGTTTCAAGTACCGCCGTTGTGCGGAGATTTTTCGAGACGTGATGACGGCCAGCAGACCCCATAAAGCATCTCGATTCTCGGCGCCAATTCGACCATCGGCCAGGCCGCGACACAGACTGTCAAACGCACTGTTCGCTGCGTCATTCTCGTCATAATGCCGACGGATCTGCCGGTCGAGTTTCTGCTGCGCAAACTCGTGCAGTCGTTGGGAAATGTGCCGCCACAGTTGTTCAGCGGCCTGATCATTCCCATCTGAAAGCTGGTCAATCCAGGCCGTGACCGATTGGCTATCCATTTTTTATTTCTAGAAAGGGGCGATACGCATACCAAATTGTAGGGACACAATGGCTTGTAACGAAGCGTAGCAGCACAATTGCTGCGGGAATTTCCAGAAATGCCTGAAGAAATCTATTTCGCAACCTGTCGGGCTTCCGTCTCGGTTGAACATCTAGGGTGTGGGGCCTGCTCGGTTCAGTCGGCCCGCAAGCAGCCACATCGGCTCTGAATTCCATCAACTTGAACCGCTGGAGAATACAATGAACAGAAGAATCGCTCTTGCAGCCATGGCACTCTTAACAACGATGTCGTTTGCCTATGGTGCCGACCCCAATTACGAGACGCTTGTAGGAAAATGGGAGCTTGACTTTCCGAAGAACGACTTTCATTACGTCGAGATTACTGAGGCAAAAAACGGCGAGCCTGGTCCTTACGTCTGGACCAATAAAGCTGGTAAACGTTGGCCTTGTTCGGCTGGGCACATCCAACCGCCGAACAATGGACCGAAGACTTATACGATAACTTTCGGAGAAGAATCTCCCTACGCTGGTCACGTACTCCACCTCCTACGCGATTCCAGCGGCAAGCTGGTGTTTTTGAAAGAGTATGCGAAAGGCTCGGACAAAGATTTTCAAACATGGGTTATTCGTAGAGCTGAGGGCCACTACGAAGGGCTTGCGGGAAGTTATAAGGAGAAGTCTGGGGGGGAGATGATGATTAGGAAGTCGGATGATGCAAAAAGAGAAGCCGGACCGTGGAGATTTGTGCTGAAGGGGAACGGTGATTGGGCTTGTGATGAGGGGCAGGAGAGCCTAGGGGAAGGAAAGCCAACAGTTTTCTTTATCAAGTTCGCTGAAGGGCCCTTCAAAGGTGAGCGATATAACATCGTACGCAGTGAGGACGGTAAGGTGAAGGAGTTGCAACTAGTTGGTGGCAGCAATGCAATCTGGGTAAAGCAGTAGTGCCCCGTAGTTGTCCCTTCCGTAGTGGGAAGTTCAAGTGATCAGGGAAGGCTAAGGGAAACGGTATCACGAACCCTTGTTGCAGAGGAAGTGGTACGCTCCAAGTGCCTTCGCCCCCTCGGCATCACAAGCGTCGCAGCCAAGAGCTGCGACGCTTCTTGCGTTTTGTCTCGGCTCAAGTTCGTCGGCGCAAAGTGTAGCGAGAAACGTAACGATCTCCCGGGCGAGCCGGGAGCATTTGAAATCTCGCTGGGTTTCTTATTTATCACGGTCACTTGACCGAATAAACGCGGAGCCATGCCCAACGCGGTGAAACGACATATCGGCAGGCATGGTCGCTCCTTTTTCTACATTTGCCTCGGCGACGAAACCATACGAAAAACCCGCAGGTCGGTGGAACGTCCTGCATCTTCTGAAAATCAGCAACAATTCTTTTAGAATGAGCACTCCGCATTATTCAAAGAAACAACCGACGAAGTGTGACCAGAGCGCCATGACGACGTGCGTCATTCGATAGTTCCCACTATCTCGGCAAGGGTGGTGGATGTACTCCGAGTCGGCAGTCGGTTGTTTGATTGAAAAGGACTGACGAAGTGAGAATCAGATCGTTCTAAACATTGCTCTACCAACTGAGCTACAGCGTCATTGCAGACGCTGATGAGATTCAAACTCACGACACATGTAATCCGATTTGGCGGTCAGTCAAAAAGACTTGCCGCAACGGTTCTCCATTGCGACGCGTCAGAAAAATGCAACCGAACGAATGAGTGGTTTAGATCCCTCGCTTTGGTAAAGATGTAGTCCAAACCGGCAGTTCAGCTGCAAGAGCCGATGACTGGATTTGCACCAGAATGGACCTGTTTACAAAACAGGTGTCTTTCTCAATCGAGCCACATCGGCACAGTAGTCCACTCGGAGTTTAATCTCGACTGACTGTATAATGACATTCAATGCCAAGGAAGGTTCGCATTCATTTACACCAGTGCCCTACTTTGTTTCGAAGCATTTCGCTCATAGTATGCAAACGCTTGGCAGTGCGATCGCGAGCTGTTCACTAGAACGTCTCCCATAGATCAGTGCTTAAGTATTTGAGTCCAGAATCGCAGCAGAGAACCGCGATCGTTTTTCCGCGATGGTGCAATTGATCCGCCCGGAAAGCTTGACGTTCCTTTACTATTCGTGCGGTTACCCGTTCTACTACTTCAAGGTCTGCGCCCGAGACTTGACCTGGAGTCGAATCACTTGTTTGATCGACCAGTACAACCTCAGCACCAAGGGATGACATCATGCGAGCTCGCTCAATTGTCAATTGGCGCTTGAAACAGTACAGGTCGTTTGCGCTTCAAACGGTACCATTTTCTGTTGTGGGTCCATCCAGCGTTGCACTGGTACTGTTTGATACTCTATTCTTCGGCCGCATTGCCGGTTGGCGCTTTGGTACTGTTTGAACTTTTTTCAGTTTTATCCAGACGGTAACTTTTACCCGTGATCTGAAACAGCTCCGCGCGGTGTAAGAACCGATCCAGAATCGCTGTCGCACTGGGCACGTCTCCAATCAGCTTGCCCCAATCATCCAGCGGACTATTGCTCGTCATCATCGTGCCGCGGAGCTCATGGCGACGCATGATGATCTCGAACAAGTATTCCCCAGACCGTTTGGGCAATTGCTTCATGCCCATATCATCAATGATCAATAGGTCCGGTTTCAGATATCGCTGCACTAGTTTCTCATGGCCATCCATCGCTTCGTCGTGCAGGAAGTCGCGCACGCAATCAAAGATCGATCTATAGTAACGATTAAAGAGACAATTTCATACTGTTTGCCAATAGAACTTGTATGCGATTTAGGCAGCGCAAAGACAAGCAGTAACACTTCGTAAAACCGATGAACCGGTGCTGACATCCTCTTCGAAATTGCTAATCGCTCCAGCAATCGCGCAATTGTGTACCCGACTGCGTGGAATTAACAGACATTAGTGCTAACCGGCACAATCTAATGGGGACAACACACTTGGCCGATTCTTTTCCGCGAATGACGTTAATGCTATGACTGCACAAAACATCCAAACTTGGCCCGAGCAAGCGATCGACCGCTACGATAAGTGACTGGTCGAGACGCTGAGATCACGTACGCGTTCGATGATTGCTTGCCATTTGACCTCAATCAATTGGTCGATTATCTCAGCTTGCTCAATAACAGCTTAGAGCTTCGTGTCAGCGGAGTTTGTGTTGCAAAGGTAGGCGGCGATATAGCAGTGCACCGTCTTTCTCGCGTGCACGCGCCGGGGCTAGCAGTGCACTCGACTTCGTGCATACCAACAACGGTTGTAATCGTACCATTTCCTGGTGCTAAGTCTCGGTTTAGCTGACACCTAGCGTCCTGGAGCACGCCACGACAAACGATTATGAGGCAGCAGTCTGGATTGCGAACGTGAAACGATGATTTACCAGGGAGGCGTTGCCTGGCAGCGGGATTAGTTCGACAGACGTAAGTAGAACACCGCATCGATCACTGCAAGCGGAATCGCCGAGGCGAGAACGCCCCAACCGAAACCCTTGATGAGGGCTTTGGTCCGGGTCGCCAGTAAAATGCCGGTCGGAAGGTAAATGAGTTGTAGCAGCAGGTTGATCCCAAGCACCCAGCGTAGTTCGTCCGGGGCCATGGGTTCCTGCAGTAGCGACGGCCACACGATGAGCCCATCGAGTAGCCCCCAAAGCCCGAGCATTAGCCAGAAACCGCGAGCCCAATCGCCAGGTTTACGAAATAGAGCGACTGTGGCAGCGCCGAGAGAGAGGAGAGCTAGAGCAAAAATCGCAGCGACAAGTTGTTGGTGGATCATGGGACTTCGTTGATCGGGGGGCAAAAATCGTTACCCTTGAACCGTGACGAAACTCGTTGGCACAACATTATTCACAAGTTCGATCGCCGCCCTGTGAAAAAAGGTTGCTCCGACTATTTCGTCCGGTTTAGGTTTTCATGCGAACGATCGTGTGACGCTATGATGACTCGACCGAAGGCCTAATTTGAGATCGTATCAACATGGCGATGTTCTTGGTGATAATTTTCCCGGTCCACGTTGTGGCCCAGTTTCTAATCCATTTCGTGTGAGTATGTCTTTGTCAGTATTGCGAGTGACCGATTCGATACCGAGTTTTCGCAAAACGAACCAAGCGGTTCTTCTCGCGTTCCGTTAGACTAATGCGATCGGGCAAGCGACTGCGAAGGGGCTGGTTTTCCGCCTTGAGATAGCTCATTTGGCTCGCGAGTTCCTTCTCGGAGGAGCGAGCGATGACAAGTAGAAGTGACGTGTAGACGTTGCGGAAGCTAGCCATCGCGAAATGCAGATTTTTCTCGAGAAATCATGGGTGGATCGCACTTTTTGCACACCGAAGACTATCTCTAGAGTAGTTGCGAAGGGGCGCGGTCATCAACGCTCGTTACCGGCCAAAGTACTCTGTTCGAACCTTTTCTGTTAATTCCAAGGTTCGGATCTCGCATTGTGTTTGCGAGTGAAACGAGTTCGAGAAAAGTCTACGAACTCGTTTCAGGTTGCAAGAGCGACCGAACGGGTCTCGAACTGGCGTAAGTTCTTGTTTTGAAGAGCATTAGATCGAAGCGCAAAAGAGAGTACAGTATTGTTACGAAGAGGGTTGCGCACGGGGAGGGCCCGAGCATGAACGAGAAAATCCAAGTAGGAGCTACTTTTCACAAGAAGCGCGTTGGCAAGCACATCGCGATGGTCGAAGGCCCTGTTCCTGTCGCTATGGAGCGCCCCAGAGGCCGCTTGCCACGCATCACTCGCTACATGGCACTCGCAATCTACTACGAAGACCTTATCCGCCAAGGCCATGTCCACGACTATGCAGAGATCGCGACGCTTGGCCACGTCACTCGTGCCAGGGTAACTCAAATCATGAACTTAAGGTTGCTGGCACCGAATATTCAGGAGCAACTTCTTGACTTACCTAGAACATATTCTAAAGGCATTTTCGTCGGACTTAGGGAGTTACAGCCCGTTGCATTGGTTAAGGATTGGGAGAAACAAAAACAGGAGTTTACCAAGCTGATCAACCATCGCTAATGCTAGCGCAATCCGTCAAGTTCACTTCTTTGCAAACCTCTATGACGAGAGAAGCGGGCATGACTTGGTGACAACCTTATTCCCCAGCCATTGTTTTTTAACTGGAATATCAACACCAACGCCGGCACGAACTGGCCCATGTACGATATCGAGCGATCGCCCCTGTACTTGGATCGATGATACTTGGAGTGTTCGCCACCCCAAGGGAAGCTCAACGGCGATTAGTTGGTTTAGCTCCAGTTTTTGGCCAGCCATAAGTTCAATGCAAATCAGATTCTTCTTGTCCAAGACTCTGTAAATGCTGCCCAATACTGAAACCACTGAGGACCTGACAGAACCGTAATCTGCAGAGATTATTTTTCGAGCCTCACTTACGGATTGAATGTCGAAGACGCAGGCTAGGTACGCGCGATTCAACAAATCCTCAATAGCTAGCGATATAAATTTCTCACTGACGACCGGAAGCGCTTTTATGGAATTGCGATACACAACTAATCCGTAAGCAGCTCCATACTTGTCGTTAAGTGTCTCGAGCCGATGATGAATCGCGTTGCTCAATTCAGCATCGAGTACATTAGCGATAAACACAAACCACAATCGTCCTGAGTAATTGAACATGAATCTTTCGCGTTCTTGGTCCTCCATCAAAAGATCAAGTGGAGCATCCTCAACGGAGAAGCCCATCCAAGCTAAAGAAGCGTGAACTACATATTCAAAATCTGATTCCTTGAAAGCCAATACAAGGAGTTCTGCCAAAATGGCGTCCACAATACTGTCACGCATCGTGACTCTGCTTATCGCTTCAGAATCATCTTCATGCAAATCCAGGTCTAGCATGTCCTCTGGCGGACCTGGAAATGTAGGAAACGGTATTACTTGGCTGTACGCTTGGTCTAATGCGTAGCCACGTCTTATCGTCTTGTCGAGGTTGGGGTTACCAGAGATGCATCTGGCCAACCATGACATCGTCTCAATGATCTTCAGTGCGCTGCCGCGTTGAACGCTAGGTACCTTACCCTCGTGAACTAGTTTGTTTCGCATTCGGCGAACATGATCCAGTTCGCTTGATAATCGAACCCGATTTACTTCGGGCGAGTATGGATGGATCAGCGGGCCCGGAATTCTTTCACCGGTCAACAGTTGATAGGCTCGAAGCTTATCATAGAAACCGTCTTCCTCGATCCTTATTTGAATTGCGCGAGCGTCATAGCCAATGCTTTCGAATACTTTTGCTAGACGATTGTCAAGTATCACTTCAATTGCTGTAACCATGTTGACGATGGTCTGGTTGTATTGACGTCTGTAGAAAGAGGACCATGCGTCGAGAAGAACACGATCTTCGGAATTGAGAGTGTGCGTCAGGTCTATTTTGGAGCACTTGTAGTTCGGTGATGAGGTTCCGCCCCAGTTTCCCACGCGCGGAAGCCAGTCCTCAAGCAGGTATTGTTGCAAATTCAACTGATGGTATCCACCGTTTGGCTTTCTCATTTGCCATAGTGGGCAGTCCCATTCTGAAACTCGATTGACAAACGGATCGTTAGAGGCTGCTCGATAGCTATCGACAATCCTATTGATGAGAGGGAACAAGTCGTGAGCGAATGCGCGAAGGTATTGATTAGCTCGGTTTGCTAAAGGGCCTTCTTCGTCAAGCGCATTAACCATGTTTGCATTGAGTTAAAGAGGGACTTCAATTGTCGTTCGCCAATTTCGATAGTGAAATGCTCGGTCTTCGGATTGTCGCTCAAGCCATGGCACAAAGTGAGGTTGCGGCATGAGGGCAAGTAGATTCTGACCCGATCGTTCGACTGAGCGTGTTACGTATACTCCGACCAGGTCATTGTGCAGAGTGAGGCGAAAATCTACTTGCCGAAATTGAGTATCAATTTGTTGAGACGGAGTCGCCAACCAGAATGGCAGCTCTAGGTAGAACACCACTGGGACTATGCGGTCCATTGAACCATCATGAGGGTTAGGAGCTTCGTTTAACATCGACTGTCTTATTCCAATAGAAACCAGTGCAAATCAGAGTCAAAATAGTATAGCTGACTCAGGTACTCAACTTTATCTCGATCAATGCAAAAAGCCCGCGAGCCGGAAATTCGACCCGCGGGTGTTAAGTTTCAGTATACCGCAGTTGGACCGGAGACCAATCCGCGTTTACAGTTCGATCGCTTCGACTTCAGCGACGAATCGCTGGTTATTGTCGGCGAGGAACGCGCTGATCACGTTGAACACCGAGTCACTGAAGCCTCCGATGTTCATGATGTCAGCTCGCTCGCAAGCCTGAACCGTCTGGTACGGCTGCAAGTAAATGTTGACTAGCTTCGGAGCAGCATCCTTGCCTGCCAGCTTGCGCTGGTTGGCGACGAAGGCTTCCCAAGCCGTCATCACACCGGTCGAACCGTGCCGTCCTGTTCCGACCCAGCTCTCGTTATCGCTATTGATGTATAAGATGCGTGGAAGGATGGAAGGTTCGCGAAGACAAGCATGAAAGTGTCGCCACGAAAACAAATTGGATTACTTGCAGATTTTGTTCTTCACATTCACGTCACGATCGTCGACACTGCTGATAACACTGGCTGCTTCCGGGACAGTGTATTAAGCAGAATTCTTGTCACAGAAATCATATATCGAGTTACAGTGCAAACACTTGAATCCGAACTCCGAGAATTGATACGGCTTTTCAACGAAGAACGTATCGACTACGCATTGTGTGGTGGTATGGCAGTTGCCATTCACGGGTTTCCTCGCTTCACCAAAAATATCGACTTCTGGATTCCGCCGGATTCGTTAGACCGAGCTAGATCTGCTGCAGCATCATTGGGTTTCCTTGACGATTCCGGCAAAATTCCATTTCCTGATTCCGAAGTCTACCGTATCTTAAAGTTAGAAGGTCCTGAGTATAGGATTCTTGATCTACTGGTACCCAAAAGACTAGACACGGTGGCATGGAGTCAACGCCAATGGTTTGACTGGAACGGTCTTCCTCTGTGTGTTGTATCGCGGGAAGGACTCGTAGAAATGAAGCGTGCCGCTGGACGAGATATCGACCGTTTAGATATTAAGCAACTAGGATTTGACCCCGATGAGCATTCGTAACATCGACAATCACGTAACTACAAATGCAGCAAGGGTGGACATGTCCAGCGCCGGTATCACTAGCCGATTGCGAGAAGTGAGTGAGCTTCATCAACTGGGGCAATCTCTGGCAAAACTGAAACCGTTGCCGGAATCTGCGAAGCTACCGCTCGCCGACAAAATAGAAAGTAGCTCGCCCTCACAGTCATTCGTCGACGACGAGCACAGCCGCAATTGATAGTTTAAAATCAACCGACGAAGTGTGACCAGAGCGCCATGACGACGTACGTCATTTGATAGTTCCCACTATCGCGGCAAGGGTGGTGGATGTACTCCGAATCGGCAGTCGGTTGTTTGACTGAAAATGATCGACGAAGTGAAAATCAGATCGTTCTAGACATTGCTCTACCAACTGAGCTACAGCGTCGTTGCAGACGCTGATGAGACTCGAACTCACGACAAATGTAATCCGATTTGGCAGTCAGCCAAAAAGACTCGCCGCAACAGTTTCCCACTGCGACGAGCCCAAAAAGACAATCGAACGAATGAGTGGTTTAGATCCTTCGCTTTGGTAAAGATGTAGTCTAAACCGGCAGTTCAGTTGCCAGAGCCGATGACTGGATTCGCGCCAGCATGGACCTGTTTACAAGACAGGTGCCTTTCTCAGTCGAGCCACATCGGCAGGTCAGCAGGAACGCAGTGATTCGAACACTGTCCATCGGTTTTGGAGGCCGAGTCCGCTCCCAGGCGAACATTCCTGTGCACTCTTGGGAAGACGCGGCGAGCAAAAAAAGGATCGCCTGATTTTGCAAAACTTAATTAATGCGCGTGTATGCACCGGGGCGTGTTGGCGGAAGTCGGCCACCTTCGATCATGTTGAACGTCAATAGACAATTAATCGGGTGTTTCTTTGCGGTCAGCAAATCTGCGACCCAGGCTCCAGGCTGTAGTACCAAACGGCGTTCCGGGCAGCAAATGCATATCATGCTCTCAGTCTTAGCGTACGTTAATCGGCGCCATTCCCAGCCCATCCCCCTTCGAAAGCACTCACCAATTTCCGTGCCCAGTTCTACAGCAGCATCCTTTATCGCTTCCGCTGGCAGCTTGCCTTGGCCTCGAACAACCTCGATTTCAGCCTCAACTATTTCTAGCCGACGACTGGCCTTCATTGCTTTGGTGATACCCAGGCGACTCTCCACAGACTTTGCAATTTGTTGCAGTTCGCGTGATTCTTCAGGACTCAACGCGTCGTCCGATGTCTTCGTCTTTTTCGTCCTCTCAGTAATGCTTGGAGCTTTCTTCTCCCAGTCGTGCGGAACCAAGGTAATGTCCTTGACCAGTCCCTTGAAAATTGGATGGTCCAGCAACGTCCCTGACCTCGCGAGGAATCGAAATATTACGGCAAACTTTTTCGCACGATAGATCCGTATAACTTCGCCCTTGGAAAGTGCAAATGCGTCGCTCTCCCATTCATCCCCGAAGCACTTGATGTCCAACATGCCATCGTCGAAAAGCTGCCCATCAGAAATTTTGATCCGACGGCTCTTCCGGCCGCGTGTGTACCAATCGAGACGCTCGGCTAGCTCACTCGCTCCACTCGGTAGCCTGTAGACTTCGATGCGAAGCAGGTTTCTATCGTCCCAAGGCGCTTTGAGGTCACAAAAGAAGGTTGCACCAACGAATCGTGCCGTGCCTTCCCAGACGACATGGCTTAATCGCCATCTGTGTCCGTTCGCAATGGCAAGGCAGCCCAAGTTAAATTGCTGCGGTAACGCTGCACCCTGAAGGTCAAAGCTATCGTTCATGTCGTCGCCTACGATTTCCGTGCACGAAGTTGAGAAGCGTGATTGTAGCCCAACTTTGTGCCTGGGAAAAGACGAGAAGGGCGTTGGCTGGATTTTTTACTCCAGCCAACGCGAAAACTTTGCCTAATCTTCGAGCTCTACTATCCAGTAGGCTTCGCTAATGAACTTAGACCAGCTCTTCACGCGATTCATTCGATCGGCGTAGATCGGCTTCCAAGCTGGACGTACTGGCTCCTTGCGGAGTTTCATGTGCGCCTGAGCCGGAGTACGGTCAGCCTTTCTCGAATTGCAGTCGATGCAAGCCAAAACACAGTTCGTCCAAGTTGACAAGCCACCTTGAGCACGCGGGACAACGTGGTCAATCGTGAGCTCTTCGCTGCCAGGCTGCTTTCCACAGTATTGGCAGGTCATCTTGTCACGCTTGAAAACGTTTCTGCGGCTGAAGGTAACCTTCTGCGTCGGCATTGCATCGAACTTGGTCAATGCAATGACCTCTGGGATACGAATCCGCTGGCGTACCGACTGGATGAACGGCTCGTCGCGATCGGGTACAAGCCGGCTCCAGTCACTCCAGTCGTACAACTGGTAATCGACGGGATCGACGATCTTGGCCGAATCGTTCCAAAGCATGATCAGGGCACGCGCAACCGTCGCCACGTTGATCGGCTGCCAGTTGCGGTTCAGCACCAACGTTGGCCGCTGAAGCGATGGGCTCAAGCCGATATGGGTTCTATATGGATCGAGGGTTGCTGCGATAGTGCTCATGCTTAGTCCATGGACGGTGTCCGTCAAAAAGGGTTTGCGAAACGTCAGTTACAAGAACAGCTCCAGCGTTCTTTGGTTCAGTGAAAATGAAAAACACTTGACGAATTTGTGACCAGAGATATTCCCCCGACGGACGCTGAGCGACCGTCAAGGTTCCGGCCCGTTGTTGAGTCAACGAGTGGACCGGGCGGGAATCGAACCTGCTAAGCCATGTACTCCAAATCGGCAGTCAAGTGTTGTACGAAAAAACGATCGACGAAGTTATGTGTCAGAGGATTTACAGCGCTCTATCCAGGCTGAGCTACGGCGCAGTGATTTGCATCAAAGTCGCGCCGGTGGGATTCGAACCCACGACATCCGGCTCCCTAAGCATGTACTCCAACTCGGCAGTCGATCGTTGTATTGTTGGCGACGAGGTATTTAAGCCAGACTAGCTCCGGAAGGGAATCGAACCCAACGACAAATTACTTCGCCTTCAATTCTCATTTGACCGGCCCATATGTAGTCCAACTTGTCAGTCACCAAAGTAGCTCGACCAGGAATCGAACCTGGAACTTCTCATTAGAAGCGAGAGATGATGTCCGCTTCACCATCGAGCCATGACCGGCTACTAGATTGCTTTCAGCTGAACTGCACCGTATACTGAAACGTAAAATCGGCCCGATGAGAGAAAATTATTTCCAACTCTAGTTTCGACGATTCCTGCCAATTTAGCCGGTGATTCTATGAATTTCGCTGTTGCAAGAATATGCGGTTACGTCGCCCGCACGTTACTGATTTGCTTATGGATTGGCCCACCGATCTTGGCAGAACGTTACGATCGAAAGCCTGGTTTCATGGGGGATATCTTTTCGTCCGAATTCGATCGCAAACTGCGAGAGCATCGATTATACGTCAAAAAGAGCACGATCCAACTTAACGTAGTTGAGTCCGACGGCAAGTTGATTGAAGAGGTTAAAGTTGACTACATTATCGAAGGGTTTCCGAATGAAGCAGTCGAGATTAGTGCGGTTGGAAGTAACGTAAAGGTATTGATTAATGATGTGGAATCCCAGGTTAATCGTCGAATCGAAACCATCGTAGAACTTCAAAAGCAGTTCAGTATTGAGATCGAGGACGAGTTCGACTTTCACCAATATGACTACACCAAAGTGACACTGAACACCTTCGTACTTGAGCTCAGTGACACAAAGCCGATAGAGTTGACGATCATCTACAAGGATTCAAGGGAGAATTTCTACGAGAGCTACGTTGATCCGTATCTCGAAAAGCAAGGCGAATTTAAGTTCTGGCTTAATCCATCAATTCAGAATCAAGTCGAATTGAAAGTGTCAAAACCCAAAAAGTATCGATTCAACTTCGTAACCAAATTCTATGCCGTTGAGTTGAAAAGAGGTAACAAGCTAATTTTTGGTGACGCGGACGACTTTGTTTTTCAACGAGACACCGCTACTCCCCCTTTCATCTGGTTTTGGATGCTACATCGTCCTTGAAAGTAGCGGTGCTTCGAAAACTTCTTTGCAAGGCGGAAGGCATGGGAGTTGAACCCACACAACTATTACATTGCACTGTTTAGCAAACAGGCCCGGCAAACCGTATCCGGCTACCTTCCGAATTAACAAAGTGGAGTCACCGAGATTCGAACTCGGGTCCTTGCCATGCCATGGCAATGTCTTCCCGCTGGACCATGACCCCATCTCATACAAAGGTTCGTTCGAGAATCGAACTCGATCTTCGTTCTTACCAAGAACGCGTGCTCCCGGAACACTTACAAACCATTACTACCAGTGATCGCGGAAGGAATCGAACCTTCGATTTCCTGCGTGTCATGCAGGTGTCTTAGCCGCTGGACCACGCGATCATCAAACAAGGTGGTTGAGACAGGAGTCGAACCTGCAAAATCACTTGGCTCTCGACCAAGTCGCTTTTCCGGTTTGCGTACTCAACCATATAAATGGCGGGTCCAGGAGTCGCACCTGGCCGTCCGAGCTTATGAGGCTCAGCCGAGCACTGGGCAGTGACTCCGTTGTAACGGGCCGCAAGTTGCAAGCCCCGGAATCGAACCGGGTTACCGACCTTATGAAAGTCAGCTCAGTCCCAACTAGCCTGCAATAAAAGTCACGAAGAGGAGAATCGAACTCCTACGCCTTGATGGCACGACGTTCTGAGCATCGCGTGTCTACCAGTTCCACCACATCGTGATTAAGCAGTGACTCGGACCGGAATCGAACCGGTGAACGCCAGCTTGAGGGGCTGACTGCAAATACCAACATCGCACCGAGCCATGTTCACATCAGTGGGCCGAGAAGGAATCGAACCTACATTGCTCATCGACGAGCGACCGTTTTACAGACGGCATGGACTCCCAAGTCCAATCGACCCATGTAACTATCGAGTGACGCAGGCGGGATTCGAACCCGCAATCGCGAAGGTTTAAGCTTCGCCGCTGTACCAGTTCGCGTACCACGTCATACACCAGTGGTGAGGGTGGGACTCGAACCCACAAACACTGAGGTTTGAGCTCAGCCGCTATACCAATTAGCGCACCGCACCATGCTTAAAAGTAGCTCGCCAAGGAATCGAACCTTGTCTAACAGTTTCGAAGACTGTCGTGCGAATCCATCACACTCGCAAGCCATGTTGTTCATCAGTGTCCATGTCAGGAATCGAACCTGATCTTCGACCTTCGCAGGGTCGCGTGCGTATCCACTACACTTCACAGACATATTCACAGTGGTGCAGGTGGGATTCGAACCCACAAACACTTGCTTCTAAAACAAGCCGCTCAGCCGTTGGCGTACCACACCGAAAGAAGTTTGAAGTGTGAAGTTCGAAGTGTGAAATTCAAACTTCCAACTTCACAATTCACACTTCAAAAGTAGTCCTGGACAGACTCGAACCGTCGATCTACTGGGTGTAAACCAGGTGCCTTCGCCGCTGGGCCACAGGACTATTTGTTTCAATCAAAACGGAAGACCAGGGACTCGAACCCCGAAGCGCGTTAACGCCAGCTGTTTTCAAGACAGCGCCCTAATCCAGCCGGATGTCTTCCATACGAATAAGCGCCCTTGACGAGGATCGAACTCGCCACGACTTGATCGACAGTCAAGCTCCACCACCAGATGGATTCAAGGGCTTCAATGTTGAAGGGTGACCGATCGGAATTGAACCGACATAAACTTGGTTCACAGCCAAGTTCCTGAACCAATACAGGACGGCCACAGCACCGGAGGCAGGAATCGAACCTGCGAGCTTCTGGTTCAGAGCCAGACGCAACGACCAACAGTTGCTACTCCGGAGTATTTGATCAGGCTTCAGGAATCAGGCTTCAGACTTCAGTAAAGTCTGAAGCCTGATAACTGAAACCTGAAGTCTGGCGAAGCTCCGGCGGCAGGAATCGAACCTGCGTCTGGGCGATTAACAGTCGCCTTCCCGTACCAACACAGGACCCACCGGAATAAAATCAGGTTTCAGACTTCAGTATTCAGGTTTCAGGAGAACACGATGCGAGACTATCACAAACTGCGTGCATTTGAGTTGGCGGATCAGCTTGCTTTAGCGATTTACAAGTGCACAAAGTCATTTCCAAAGGAAGAGATGTTTGGGCTTACTTCCCAAATTCGACGGGCTGCAGTGTCTGCTCCATCGAATATCGTTGAGGGCTGTGCAAAATCTTCGCAAGCCGACTACGCGAGGTTTCTTGAGATCGCCTATGGTTCGGTATGCGAAGTGGAATACCAGCTATCACTGGCCGAACGCCTTGGGTATCTCGATCCACAAACGGGCAATGAAACCACTGCGATTGCCAATGAGACAGGTCGTGTACTTAACGGATTGCTTCGTTCCCTGAAGTCTGACTCCTGAAGCCTGAAGTCTGACCAAAGCGTCCAGCGAGAATCGAACTCGCAATTCCTCCTTGGCAAGGAGATGGGTTACCACTACACCATGGACGCTTTTTGTTGGCTCAACCAAATTGTCAAAGATCGGATCAGGCTTCAGGAATCAGACTTCAGGCCTCAGTGCATTTACTGAACCCTGACTTCTGAAACCTGATACCTTCTTGTCAGTGGGATCGGTGGGCATCGAACCCACATCGGCCGGTTTAAGAGACCGGTGCATTACCTTGTCTGCCACAATCCCGTTGCAAGCTGTAAGGCATAAGGTGTAAGGCTTAAGCCGGACAGATTCATTGTCGTTATCTACTTATCACTTACTCCTTATTGCTCAATGCTTGAATCGGCGTGGAAGGAATCGAACCTTCTACTCACGTCTTATAAGGACGCCGCTCTCACCACTGAGCTACACGCCGTGATGAGTGAGGCCGGTGGGATTCGAACCCACGCTTTGCGGATTAAAAGTCCGCTGTGCTACCGCTACACCACAACCTCTAAGCAGGCTATAGGCTGTAGGCGTTTAGACTGTAGGTTGATGATGTAACGCATTGCTTTGTGTCCTAGTATTAGTTCTTCCTATAGGCTACAGCCTAAACAGCTACAGCCTATTACCAGTGGTAGCCCTGAGAATTGAACTCAGCGCGATCCGCTTATCAGACGGATATGGGCTCCAGCCCTCAACTACCTAATCAGACTTCAGGGATCAGACTTCAGGGATCAGATACCAAAAACTGAAGCCAGAAACCTGATACCTGAATCCTGAGGAGTGGACCTGCAGGGAATCGAACCCTGTCACCTTGATTGCAAATCAAAGCTCCGTTCCTACGGACAAGCCCGTGATCAGTCTTCAGGAGTCAGACTTCAGGCTTCAGTGATTTACCTGAAACCTGACGCCTGGTACCTGATTCCTGCTTAGTGACTCGTGTGGGATTTGAACCCGACCTAGCTGGCTTGAAAGACCAGTGACCTCACCAGAAGTCGAACGAGCCGTGTTTGTTTGCTTAGGTGCGCACCTCTAGCGCAGTTGTTCTCATGTGAGTTTCATGTTCCGTTCGTCAGAGAGTAGTGAGTTGATAGTACACCGCAGTAAACGTCCGCGTTTTCTCTACTTTCAACTTTCTCTTGTCTACTGCTCTGCTGCTTGCAGCAGCGGACTGGGAGGCGCTCGAATCCTCGTATGCGGTTCTTCAGACCGCCGCTATACCGTCTCAGCTACCAGTCCGTGAACAGTCTTCAGGAGTCAGTCTTCAGGCTTCAGGCTTCAGCAAATACGGCCAAACTTATTTCCTGAAGTCTGAAACCTGATACCTGACGTCTGATGAAGGCGCGAAAAAACCCGGTGTCACTTTGGGGTAACACCGGGCTGGCCAACGTTTGCTTCGTTAGTACGGCCGAGTGTTACCTCCGATGTGGATGTAAGGGGAGCGCATTCGCGTCTTGCGACACGAGACAACCCTCATATCCATTAAATCGTTCGGTACTCAGCCGTATTGAAGTCATGATCTCGTATCCAGTGATTGATTGCTTTTCAGATTCCTTGTTCCGCGACCACAATCGTCGCGTGTCGCAGAGATAGACGCTCATGTCTTGCAGTGGTTCGCAGAAAATTCTCATTCCCCAAAATATTTGCAGGACTAGCTTGTCAATACATCAAACGCCTCTCACCGCAAAAAGTATCCTTGTCCCGAGCGAATCTCCGAGATTTTTTTGCTTTCCTGAATTAGCTCCACGACCCTGACCAGACTTGTCACGACGGCGTGGATACTGCGTGCAGTCTTATTTCTCACTATGGAGGCTGCGATGCAAAGGCTTTGGGATGTTTCAGAAAAGACGCTGCAAACTCAAGCACGAAAGATTATTGACATCATGCTGGAGGCAGACGGATGTCCGGACCTGATTCGATGTCGCCTCAATATTGAGTTGGGCGAACACTCCGTATTGCTGCAATCGGACGTGATCGTCATCGAAGCGGCAATGATTGACTTCGAAGAGTTCAACTTCGACAAACAACTTTCGAGCAATCTTCGTTGGGTAGAAGCCGACCCACGCTTCCTGGATTGGGCCAGCGCAACCAGGCGAGCCAGACCGTATCAACAGTAGCCTAGCTATCCGGGCACGTAGCGACCGAGGTTCAGCACGCCGCCATGCTGGGTGAACGATCGTGGCCAATTCGTTCAGCGCAGAACCAAGGTTCTTTGCGAAGCGAATGAGGCGATTCTTATTACGTTGAGTTAGACTAATACGATTGGGAACGCGGCTGCGGAGGATCTGGTTTTCCGCCTTGAGGTAACTGACTTGGCGAGCTAGTTCCTTGTTCGTGGAGCCAGCGATTACGAGCATGAGTGAAGTGTAGACGTTGCGGAAGCTAGCCATCGCGAAATGCAGTGATTCCTAGAGAAATCATGGGTGGATCGCACTTTTTGCACACCGAGTGGAAGCTCTAGAGTAGTCGAACCTTCTATGTATTCAACCTTTAGATCGGCTCGAAAGTTTGAGCTTCGAGCAAAGTCGAAGTTGTGTAGTTCGTGACCTGCATCGAATCACGACCGAACCGGTCTCGAACGGATCCGACTGTTAAGCAGATTTTCCGTAACGCGGCACGCTCAACAAGACCGACCGAATCGGTCTCGAACTCCATAGGCCCATAATCTTTTAGTGCTTACGAAATCGACCTGTTAGAGAAGTTTCCTTATTAGACATTCGGTCCGGGGAGCTAGCCATTTCTAAACGTTCGTACTGGTGTTGAGTATCACGCAATCCTCTCGATCGACATGTAAGAACAGTACATGTGATTGGATCAAATTGGAATACTGATACGCAATATGAGCCGTGCAGTCGAGATAATCGTCCGCCACGTCCGTCGCAGCCAAGACGGGCATCGAATTGATTTCTAAGATAGTCAGTTTCCGCGATTGTGCGTCAGCATGGGTAGTGAACGTATCTGAGGGCTTTAGAACTGCGATTGGCAGCTATCCCATTGAGTGTCGGCTGACCATCAACCAATTGAGTTTATGTTGCACACAATTGCACCCGCTGTTTGACTTGGGAAAACTGATACAGATGGTTACGCACTACCGTGCCCCGAACCTTTAACTACAGCCAAGCCATCCATGTTGGGCTGCAACGCTGCCAAAGTCCGACCGATCGGACGTTCATCCAGAGTGCGATTATGCTCAGTTTTTGGCGTTTTCAAGAATCTGATGAGGACGCTCGCTACATGCCGGTGACGCGGTGGATTAGATACGATATCTTGAACGAAACGATTAGAGTGAGGCTGTTTGAAAGAGATACGATTCTGTCGGGACAGCCTTTCGATATTTCACCTGAGTCAACTACCTGCAGTTGTTTAAGAACTTTTTTTCAACGAATGCCACCGTTGTTGCCAGTAGCGGAATCAATGTCGTCCCATTTTTAAGCGAGCTTTTTGGGCCACGAATTTTAGGATTATGCATGTCGGATGGTAGGCAGGTCGGCGATAAAGAGACGAACCAATATCACGTGACAAGCGACACCGAATCGACGCATTGCGGTTTTCCGATTGTTGGAATTGGTGCTTCTGCTGGCGGACTTCGGGCGTTTGAAGCCTTCTTTTCTGGTATGCCACCCAACTCGCAACCAGGGATGGCTTTTGTGTTGGTGCAACATTTGGCACCCGATCATCACAGCATCTTGGTCGAGCTTATTGGGCGGTATACCACGCTGACGGTGCTGCAAGTCGAAGACGGGATGCCGGTGCAGCCCAATCACGTCTATATCATTCCACCCAACTATGACATGGCGTTGCTCAATGGCACGCTACAACTACTAGAGCCGACGTTACCACGAGGGCAGCGACTGCCAATTGACTTTTTCTTTCGGTCACTCGCACAAGATCAACAGGAACGATCAATCGGAATCGTGCTCTCCGGAACCGGTACCGATGGAACACAGGGCATTCGAGCTATAAAAGCAGAATCCGGAATGGTGATGGTACAAAGCGTCGAGAGTTCGGAGTTCGATGGAATGCCGCGGAGTGTTCTGGCCACCGGTCTAGCGGACTATGAGCTTACCCCCGCTGAAATGCCCGCGCAATTGCTCGCATATGCTTCACGGGCATTCCAGAAACCCGTTGGAGAGGATGATCATTTCGAGCCCAAGTCGGAATCTTTGCTTAAGAAGATTTTCGTATTGCTGCGAGCCCAAACGGGACACGATTTTTCGTTGTACAAGCCCAGCACAATCCATCGTCGTATCCAGCGGCGAATGGCAGTCCAACATATAGAAACGATCCGCGATTATGTGAGGTACCTTCAAGAAAGCCCAGGCGAAGTGGAGGCGTTGTTCCGCGACATCATGATCGGGGTGACTTCCTTCTTTCGCGACCCGGATGTTTTTGATGTACTCGAGAGTCAAATAATTCCGATGCTTTTTAAGCACAAGTCAGCCGCCAAGAACTTAGTTCGTATATGGATCAGCGGTTGCTCAACGGGCGAAGAAGCATACTCGATCGCAATCCTCATCCGCGAATACATAGAAGCGAACAAGTCTAGCTGCTCAGTTCAAATCTTTGCAACGGATCTCGACAGCCGCGCGATCGCCACGGCTAGGGCTGGCCAGTATCCTGCGAGCATCGCTTCGGACGTCAAGGCAGAACGCTTAGCTCGCTTCTTTTCATTAGATCCAATCGGACAAGTCTATCGTGTTCGCAAAAGTATCCGCGAGATGCTGGTCTTTTCCGAGCATGATGTGATTCGAGATCCACCGTTCTCCAGGCTTGATCTGATCAGTTGTCGAAATTTGCTGATCTATTTGGGTGCTGAACTACAGAAGAAATTGATGCCCCTGTTTCATTTTGCACTTACGCATAACGGTGTACTTTTGCTGGGAACGAGCGAAGGCATCGGCGATTTCGGAAATCTGTTCCAAGTGATCGATCGCAATGCGAAGCTTTATCAGCGAAAAGAAGACTTCATCGCGACGACGCAAAGGTCCCCTGGTGTAATCTCGCTGTTCAAAATGACCGCTTCAGAATCGCCCAGCTCAATGGCTAACGTTGTGATGATGCCTGAATTCTCCTCAAAGTTGCCACTGCGAGATATCTTGGAGAAATCGTTGATGCAGCTAGTTGCGCCAACGGCAGCGCTGGTCAATGCACAAGGCGACATACTCTACCTTCGCGGGCGATCTGGTATGTACCTGGAGCTTGCAGCCGGTGAATCGGGCGTCAACAATATTTTAAAAATGGCACGCGAAGGCCTGCAGCAACCGCTCGCAATGGCGATGAGTCGCACCGTGATTTCGCAAGAGCCAACGACCGTCAACAATGTACTGGTCCGTACCAACGGGCATTTCACCCGCGTCGACGTTGGAGTTTATGCCATAGCCGCGAACGCGGTGGTAGAAGCGAACCTAGAAAATAAGCCTTCCTCGCATTACATAGTCATCATCAAGGAATCCAGAGATGCGGACAAACCAAAGATCGGTCAACCAACAGCGAACGATTCTCTCCCCGTAATCGATGCACTTGATCCCGTTCGCTCAACGCTTTCCGACGCCGACGAACGAATTTCTGCGCTTTTGGAAGAGTTGCATGCGCGTGATGAATACTTGCAGAGTGCCCGCGAGCAACTGGAAAGCTCCAATGAAGAGCTCAAGTCATCCAATGAGGAGATGCAATCGATCAATGAAGAGATGCAATCCACCAACGAGGAACTTGAAACCTCAAAAGAAGAACTGCAGTCGGTCAATGAAGAGTTGGCTACTGTCAATATGGAATTAAACGCGAAGCTCAATGATCTTTCGCAACTGAACAATGACATGAATAATCTTCTGTCAGGCTCCGGCATTGCAACTATTTTCGTCGACCATCAATTACGAATCCTGCGATTTACTCCAGCCGCATGTTCGATTATCAACTTGATACTAAGCGATGTAGGCCGACCTATCGCTCATACAGTGTCCAACTTTGTGAATTACACAAGTCTGGTTGAGGACGCTCAAGAGGTACTAGATACCTTGGTCACGAAAGTGATCGATGTGCAAACCAACGATAAAAAATGGTATGTCATGCGGATGCAACCCTATCGCACGGTCGACCATGTGATTGAAGGCGCCGTCATCAATTTTGCGGATGTTACTTCGCTCAAGAAGACCCAGTCCGAGCTGGAGGCGGACAAAGCGGTACTCCAATTCAGATCAACGCTGCTCAACGCAATTGGCGAAGCGGTAATCGCTACGGACCTGCAAGGCGAAATTTTGTATTGGAACGAAGCGGCCGAGCGCATCTATGGATGGAAATCCATCGAGGTCATCGGCAAGAATGTACTGGATGTGACACCAAGTGCTGACAGCAAAATGCAGGCATCGGCGATCATGACTGCCCTAAAGAATGGCCTGAATTGGACTGGTGAGTTTTTGGTTCGACACCGCGATGGTCGTGAGTTCCCGATAAAAACCACCAATACGTCTATTTTGGACGAACAAGGAAATTTAACAGGCATCATCGGAGTTTCCAGCGACATTTCGCTGCGTAAAAATGCCGAAGAATCGCTGCGCCGCTCCAACGAACTCGCTCGTCTGGCAGTCGTAGTGCGGGATTCGCGCGACGCGATCACTGTCCAAGAGTTGGACGGTCGTATTATTGCCTGGAACCCAGCCGCAGTGAAATTTTTCGGTTGGACAGAGGCCGAAGCACTTACGATGAACGCTCGCGATCGCGTTCCTCTGTCCGATCAGCAAGATGCTTTGATGAAGGAGTATGAGCTGAGCCAAGCTCAAGTTCTTGAACCCTATCGTACAAAGCGACTTACGAAAAGTGGTTCGACTGTGGAAGTCTGGATCACGGCCACTGCCTTGCTGAATGAACAGGGGCATATGCATGCGATTGCGACCACAGAGCGATTGTGCCCGATCAGTGAAACGGAACTGAACCAAAACTCATGACCCAAAATTCTGATCAAAATGCAAAAGCAAACACGACTGCTCAGGACTTACGGCAGCAGGCCGAAGCAATCTTTGCCGAACAATCGCGATCATCTGCAGCAACAAGTTCGACCGCTGCCTCCCAAAGTCTATCGCTCCAAGATTCCGTGCGTCTCGTTCATGAGTTGCAAGTTTATCAGATCGAATTGGAGCTCCAAAACGAAGAGTTGCGACGCGCGCAGAACGAATTGGATGCCACGAGAGCTCGCTACTTCGATCTCTACGAACTTGCGCCAACTGGCTATTGTGTCATTTGCGAAAAGGGCCTTATTGAGGAATCCAATCTCACGACCGCTTCGTTATTGGAAGTCGATCGTGGCCAATTGATCAAGCAGCCGATCAGTCGATTCGTTCTCAAGGACGATCAAGATACTTTCTACCGCAACCACCGCGAAATTCTGAAATCGGAGCAACCTCGCTCCTATGAATTGCGAATGGTCAAGTCGGACGGAAAGTTGGTCTGGGTGCAATGGTCTTGTATCGCAATTGAAGACAACGAAGGGCAACTAAAAATCCGAATTGGCATCAGCGACATTTCGGACCGAAAGCTTATCGAAGAGAAACTTCAAACGAGGAACGCATTTTTTGAAGTGATTGCGAATTCACCACTTGATGGGATTTTGGTGGTCGATAGCGAAGGGAAAAAAATTCATCAAAATGCGAGAGTTCAAGAGTTATGGGATATCCCATTAGATATCGCCCGTAATCCCGACGATTTTGTGCAGTTGCAGTATGTTCGTCACCGAACTAAAGACCCGCAAGCTTTTGCGGAGCGAGTTGCATACATCGTTGCCCGCCCCGAACTTACCATTCGCGAAGAGATAGAGTTAATTGATGGCACTGTTCTGGATCGCTACACAGCCCCCGTTCGAGGCGAAGGCGGATGCATCTACGGACGCATCTGGACATTCCGAGATATTACCGAACAGAAACGCGCTCAACGGCTGCAGGAAGATGCCCTGGACCGATTGAAAAAAATATCTAGTCGCATACCCGGTATCGTCTATCAATTTCGAGTTCGGACCGACGGTTCGTCAAGCATGCCTTATGCCAGCGACGGACTCTATTGCATTTTCCGAGTCCGACCGGATGAAGTCGTCCACGATGCTTCAGCAATATTCGCCGCGATCCACCCAGATGACCTCGAAAACGTTCAGGCAGCAATCCAAGCCTCCATGGAGAAACTGACACCATTTAACTTGGACTTCCGATTGTGCTATCAAGACAGAACAGTGCGCTGGCTTACCGCCAGTTCCATTCCTGAAAGAGAAACAGACGGCTCGACTCTTTGGCATGGTTATATGGGTGACGTGACAGGCGCCCGTGAAGCTGCGATTGAACTTCATGAAGCGAAAACTCGATTAGAGGACGCTCAATCAATCGCTCGACTAGGAAACTGGTCCTATGACGTTGCCACAACCAAGAGTCGCTGGTCCAAGCAGCTCTATAGCATTTTTGGCTTCGATGAAGCGAACGGTGAGCCTTCGTACCAAGAGATTTTGGACACCTTCGATCCAGAGGACGCCGTAACGCTCGATAAAGCTCTAAAAAAGGCAAGTGTAGACGGAAAGCCCTACTCGTTAGTGATTCGAATTCGCCGGCCTCATACCGAGATCCGGTATATACGCTGCGAAGGTAGAGCGAAACGAGATTCGGTTGGCAAAATCGTTGGTCTGTACGGGACTTCGATGGATGTTACCGCCGAAGTCGAGCGCGAGCAGGCATTGCAAGTTGCTCGCAACCAAGCCGACACTGCGAACCGCGCGAAAAGTGAATTTCTTGCCAATATGAGTCACGAAATTCGTACGCCGCTGACCGCCATTCTTGGATTTGCTGAAATGCTACGGGAAGAGGGTAACCCAGAAGATGCGTCGAATCAAAAGATGCACGCAATCGATACGATTGCTAACGCTGGACAACATCTGCTGACAATAATAAATGATGTCTTGGATCTTTCAAAAATCGAAGCTGAGAAGACAACGATAAAGGTCGTCGAAACGCCATTGATCGACGTCCTGCGTGAGGTGCAACGTTTGCTTGCGCCAAAGGCACATGGCAAGGGGGTGACTATGGAAACAAAACTTTCCACCGCTATTCCCGAATGGATTCTCAGTGACTCAACTCGCTTGCGTCAGATTCTGATGAATCTCGTTGGAAATGCGGCCAAGTTCACTGAGAATGGCTCGATCATCATCGATGCTAGCGTTGCTGAGGCTTCCGACAGTACGACCCTCGTCATCGACATCGAAGACTCAGGGCCGGGTATCACCAGCGAGCAATCGCAGATGCTCTTTCACGCGTTTGAACAAGCCGACAGCACCCTCAGAAGAAAGCACGGTGGCACGGGGCTGGGACTGGCTATCAGTCGCCGCTTAGCCAGGCTTATGGGGGGCGACGTATCGCTTGTGCGAACGCAAGTTGGCCGCGGTTCCTGCTTTCGCTTAAGCTTGCCGCTACAACTTGCAAACAACACCAAACTTGTTGCGAGGATCGAACCGGTAGCGATCGCAGCGGTGAATCCCAACCCTGAAAAGGTCGCGGTCCTAGGACGCATTCTGCTGGCCGAAGATGGGCTCGACAACCAAAGGCTGATCTCGTTTCTACTAAAGAAAGCCGGCGCGACTGTCGACACTGCCGATGATGGGCAAATGGCGATGGAAATGTTGGATGAGGCCAGCATCGAAAACTCGCCATACGACTTGCTGCTGACAGATTTACAGATGCCGAGAATAGACGGCTACATGCTCGTGCGATCCCTCAGGGCACAGGGCGTAAAGATGCCGATTATCGCTTTGACCGCACATGCACTCGCGGAGGATCGACAGAAGTGTCTCGATGCCGGCTGCGACGACTATTTGAGCAAGCCTATTGATCGAGATTTACTGCTTGCCATTTGCGCAAAATGGATCACGGCCGGTCGGCTCAGCCGTATGCAATAGGTAATGTTGCTGCAGCGTGTGGCTTAATCGCGTGGGCACTGCCCCGCGTTCTACTACATGCATCGACGCGGCCCAAGTACCCGATCGAACACATCAAAGTACGCAACTTCACACTTGGCAAAATCACACTGCTGCAAGAAACAGACCGCCAGCACACCAGTTCTCTAATGCGAATTTTAACGCGGATCGTCGAGCCCGTCGTGAACATCAAAGAAAGACTCTTTGCGACAAATGCGTCATGATGTTACTCTATGCATATAACAACGTGTAGCCGCTGAAATGTTGTCCTTCGTCAGGGACTCGGCCGTCTGGTTATCCACCTATCATTTTCTGCGGAAGCTGCCCTGCTTCCGATTTGGCACGATTTTGAAAGTCCCTAAGCGAATTAAATCCCTCATCGAAGACGGGTTGGTCGACGAAGTCTTGAGCACCTTGATGAGCGGCAAAGAGGCACAGGTTTTTCTTGTCCGCTGTGGCGACGAAATTCGTTGTGCTAAGGTGTACAAGGATGTGGTCAATCGCAGTTTCAAGAACGCGGTGAATTACCAAGAGGGCCGCAGTATTCGGAACAGCCGCCGGCAAAGGGCGATCGACAATCGTTCTAAGTTTGGCAGGGACGAACAGGAAGTCGTTTGGCAACGGGCCGAAGTAGACGCGTTATACAAACTTGCTGATGCCGGTGTCCGAGTCCCCAAGGCGTACGGTTTGTTCGATGGTGTGCTATTGATGGAATTGATCACCGATGGGAAAGGCGGCATAGCACCACGTTTGAACGACATCAACTTGTCGGCCAGCCAAGCGGTGCGAGATCATGCCACGGTCATGAACTATGTGCTGCGAATGTTATGTGTCGGATTGATTCACGGCGATCTTTCGGAATTCAATATCCTGCAAGATGAGAGGGGCCCCGTCATCATCGACTTCCCACAGGTCGTTAATGCGGCAGGGAACAATAACGCGAAATCCATGTTACAGCGTGACGTTAGTAATATCACCCAATACTACGCACAGTATGCTCCGGAGCTCGCGGAAACTCACTACGCGGAAGAAATGTGGGAACTGCACGAAAAAAGTGAACTCTCCGCCGATCTGAAACTGACTGGCAAATTCGAATTTTCAACGAAGGGAGCCGACGTCGGCTCTGTCTTAAACATGATCGACTTGGCCTACGAAGACGAAATGGATCGGCGGGACCGATTGGAAAACGGTTAGAAAGTGCCCTGGCCCCAAATCGTATGCTGTACAAGGAAGTTGTGAAACGCAAACGCTTACCGCCCAAACGTTCGGCTGCGCTGGCCAGCGCAGCGGCGGAGATTGCAACTGCTCTGCCAGTAGACGCCCTAGGCAGCGACGATGATCTGCGTCAATGTGCGGCCGTGGCGGCAATCGACGCGGATGTGGAAGATGATTCTGGCCTTGCGGATAGTCCGCGAATTGAGTTGCCGCAACGCTCGCGGCGTTTGGGGGTCGGCAAGGAAATCGGATATGCGATCTACGTGCATCGGGACTACGAAGATCGGCTGGGGCGTCGGTGCAGTGGGCCAAGCGGCATCTGCCAGAAGATTATGTGTATACGGTGGTGAGGCTGAATCAGCGGAATGATGCGGTGTCGTTTATCTGGTGTCCGGACTTTAATGTCGAGCATGAGTCGGCGATTGCGGCGATTGTGGTCGTGAGTGCCGAGGGGGTCGCTCAGCGGCGTTGGTTGCCGGCGGATCCGTATTTCTATCATCACAAGTGGCTGCTACTTTGCGGATCGCAGCTTAAACCTTTGCTGAAAAATGCCGGTTGTGCCAAGCAATAGTCCAACAATAAGTGCCGAGGAAGGCTCTGGAATGGACACAATGTCTACCCGTATGTTATCTAACGCCGCATCGTCGGTGGTCGCGAAATCTACCTGGACTAGGTTGTCGACCTCCCACGTGAGTAATGTCATATTTGTCAGACCTGCGAAAGTGGTCGTCACTGATCCTCCCCCAAGCAAATAGCCGGTTAAAGTCAGATCAACGGTCGAAGCTGATGCTATTGGACTTCGGCCTGCTATGAAGTCAATTAAGGAAAACGAGCCTGCTGTTGACGTTAAACTCAGCCGATTGTCCTCTTGGAACCCCAACCAGTTGGAATTCCAAGTACTTGAAGAAAGCGCGCCTGGAGTGAATATTGCGGCGGAGTGTAAAGGTGTCAGGAACCGTTTATGTCGAATCGGGAGTGTAAAGGTGTCAGGAACCGTTTATGTCGAATCGATTGATTCGGTTCCTGCCACCTTTTCCGCCACCACAATTGTGCGAAGCACCCCAAGGGCCTCGTAGGCAATTGACTCCTGACACCTTTTCGACTTCGTGTGGCGCAGTGAAGACGACGTGATAGTACTTGGTGTCCAGCTCCCAGGACTGGATCGTATCGAGCCATTTCTTACGCTTGAGCCAACCGCAGTTGGGGCAATGACGATTGGAGCATGGCGAATACAGAATGCGTTTGGAATCACACTGGCCGCAGCGGAACCAACTGGAACCATACGCACCAGAACGACATTCGAGGATCTTGTCCAGCGCATGCCGCGCGTATCGTGGAATAGAATCATCGTACAAGCACGCTTTGCCATAGTGGCGCAGAGCTGCAAGTACATTCTCGCTGGGTTCGCCTGGTAAGCGATGGTTCAGCGAGCAGAAGATCCAGAACTCGTGCGTTAGGAACCAAGTGCTCGAGGTCAGGGCAACAGAATGGGGGCAGGAGAATGGTCATATCGCTCTTAGCGCACCAATCCCATGGCGAAGACTGGGCACAAGGCCCAGCTTCACTTTCCAAACGCAGCGTCATTTGTTGTGTGAAGGTGATCCATGAGCGACCGTTGGGCTTGCCCCAACGCGTCGCAACAGGATTGGTGTGCTAAGCCTCGTGCCACCCCCCCACCCCTTTTCCGGTTGGCCGCTCAGCGGCCAACCAAAAATGATCGGTAAGTGTGAGGCGTTTGCTCTTAGCGCACCAATCCTATTGCGAAGACTGGGCACAAGGCCCAGCTTCGCTTTCCCAATGCCGCTGCTTCGCAGCTCTGACGGGTGCCTAATGCATTTGCATTCGCCTTCCTCCGAATAGCTCGGTCAGTTCGTGTGGCGCAGTGAAGACGACGTGATAGTACTTGGTGTCTAGCTCCCAAGACTGGATCGTATCGAGCCATTTCTTACGCTTGAGCCAGCCGCAGTTGGGGCAATGACGGTTGGAGCATGGCGGATACAGAATGCGTATGTCTTTGCCAGCAGTGGTTGGCGGTGCGAAAAAAGTCGAATGAACGGGAACTCAGATGCTAGGAATACACCGCAAGAGTTGGGAGTTTCGCCAGAGTTGCCTTCAAAATAGTTGTTCATTCATCCTCTCGCGGTTCTCTTTTCTCTCGCGGTGAAAAAAAGGCGAATGATCTGGCAGTACTTGGAGGATATTTTGCATCGCGTACTAGCAGGCGAGACTCAATACGAAAAGCTTTTGCCGGACGTATGGAAGCAGGAGCATCCCGAAGCGATTCGCCAGTACCGGGCAGAGGAAGGCCGCTATAAATCAGACCGCAAGCAGATAACGCGAGCCCGCAGGATCATCTCCGCCAAACTCAAGCGCCAGCAAACCCAGGGCCAATCCAACTAACCCCAACAACTGATTGTGGTGAACGCTTACGTTCATTTCGCCAATGCTTGAGCACAATCGATATCAGTCGGCTTATCAGCGCCGATCGCAAGACAGGACGAAAGTGGTAGGGGGCCTGCCGCTGCCTTCTGACCTTTAACCTGTGGATCGACGTCCAGCCCGCCAAAATCGCAAGAGTCGCATACAACCCCAACGATTCGTACAGCACCTGAGTGCTGCCCAAGGAAGGTGTCACAACTCATTTAGGAACCGCCACACGTTCGGATTAGTCAGTGACGTGGCTCGCATCGGTTATTGCTTGGATGATGCGAACCAACTCTTGTGCTAGTGGTGATAAACTGCGTTCACTCAGCCTGACGATTCCTGCCTGCGTAGTTAGTGTTGGCCCGTCGACGGGGAGAATGAATAAACGTCCCTCAGCGACCTCCTCGCGAATTGTGTCTGATAATGCCGCACTCACTAGATTACCCGACATCACCATACGCTTGAGCATCGAGTAGCTTTCGCATTGAATGTTGGGCATCGGTCTTTGTGTTCCCTCCAATTCCTCATATTCTTTTTTGGCCGCGGCAAACCACCGGACCGCCCAGATCGGCATGCGTGGCGTTGCCAGTGGATATTCAAGCAGATCCTTTTGCGACAGCCTGGAACGATCCATAAGAGGATGTCCAACTCGACAAAACCAGACGAGCTCCTGCTTCGGAAGGGGAATACATTCGACTCGTTTGTCGTCGGCTCGCTCAGAGATGTCTGCGACAAAAAAATCAATCTCGTTGCCCAGCAGCCATTCAGAAAGTTGCTGCCAATGATCGACCCGCACATTCACTTGAGTGTGCGGGTGATTCTCGGCAAAATTCGCAATCGCGCGGGCAAGGTACGATTCCGACATCGCCGGACCCACGCCAATTGTCACCGTCCCTACCTGCAAACCTAGGAAAAGTTCAACTGACCGACGTAATTCTGCAATTTCGATCAGGATGCTCTTGGCACGTGTGATGACATCATTTCCAAGCGCGGTGGGGGTTATTCGGGATCGAGAACGATCGAAAAGCGATCCGCCGATCTGTTTTTCCAACCGCTGGATCGATTTTGTCAGTGCCGGCTGGCTCAGGCCAACCGCCGCCGCCGCCCGCCCGAAGTGACGGTGCTCTTCCAGGCTGAGCAGATTTTGCAAGTCCCGCAAATCGTACATGGTGGTGGCCGCGTATTCCTGTAGTAAATCGAACGATTCGTCTGGGTTATCGAAGAAGTCTCTTAAATTACCCTGGGGAATATTGCGAAGCAACCCGGATACGTCATACTGGTAGCTTGTTGCGGCAAACCGCAGCATACTCTTGGCGGACCTAAACAAAAGTCTCTTTTTCACCATCGACTTGGAGCAACTGGAATGACGTCGAAATATGGCAAGTGGTTAAGCACACTTGCGTTAGCTATCACTTGGTTTGGAGCCGCGCAAGCGAGTGCCCAAAGCGAATCCAAGGCAAGTAAACCGAACATACTCGTGATCTGGGGCGATGATATCGGCACTTGGAACATCAGCCACAACAACCGTGGCATGATGGGCTACAAGACGCCCAACATTGACCGCATTGCAAGAGAAGGCGTCGCCTTTACTGATTACTACGCTCAGCAAAGCTGCACCGCAGGCCGCGCGGCCTTCATCAGCGGCTCCGCGCCAGTACGATCGGGCATGACAAAAGTTGGTATGCCCGGCGCGAAAGAAGGTTGGCAGAAGACCGATGTCACTATGGCCACAGTGCTCAAGAGCCAGGGCTATGCGACTGGCCAGTTTGGAAAGAACCATCAGGGTGACCGCGACGAGCATCTGCCCACGATGCACGGGTTCGATGAATTCTTAGGAACCCTCTATCACTTGAATGCAGAGGAAGAGCCAGAAAACCGCGACTATCCTGGTGACATGAAGTTGGCCAATGGCAAAACCTTTCGTGAGCAGTTCGGACCGCGGGGGTGTGTTGAAGTGCAAGGCGGACGGCAAGGGTGGCCAAACGATCGAAAATCTCGGCCCGCTCACGAAGAAACGCATGGAGACCATTGACGATGAAAGCATAGCAGCAGCCAAGGACTTCATCACACGACAAGCCAAAGCGGGGCAACCGTTCTTCTGCTGGTGGAACGGAACACGAATGCACTTCCGCACGCATGTGAAGGAGGAGCATATCGGCCTCTCAGGGCAAGATGAATACGGTGACGGCATGGTCGAACACGACATGCACGTCGGTGAACTACTGAAGCTGATCGACGAGTTGGGTCTTGCCGACAACACGATCGTCCAGTATTCGACCGACAACGGCCCACACTACAACACGTGGCCTGATGCTGGTACGACTCCGTTTCGTGGAGAGAAGAACTCCAACTGGGAAGGCGCCTTCCGTGTGCCATGTTTCGTCAAGTGGCCTGGCCACTTCCCTGCAGGGACGACGCTCAACGGGATCGTCTCCCACGAAGATTGGCTCCCCACCTTCGCGGCTGCTGCTGGTGCACCGGACGTGAAGGAAAAGTTACTTAAGGGAGTAGAGCTCAATGGCCGCAGTTATAAGAACCATATCGACGGCTACAATCAGCTCGACTACCTCAGTGGCAAAGTCGACGAATCTCCGCGCCAGGAGTTTATCTATCTGAACGACGGTGCCGAAGTGGTTGCGATTCGTGTAGGTGATTGGAAGGCGGCGTACTTGGAAAACCGCGCCCATCAATTAGATGTCTGGCGTGAGCCTTTCGTTCACTTGCGTCTGCCGCTGCTTTTCAACCTCCGCCGTGATCCATTCGAGAAATCTCAACATAACTCGAACACTTATCACGACTGGATGATTGACCGCGCGTTCGTGCTGGTGCCCTTGCAGGCGGTAGCGAGCAAGTTCCTGATGACGTTGAAGGAGTTTCCTCCAAGCCAGCGGCCAGGCGACTGGAGCCTTGATTCGCTCGAACGGCAGATCAAAGGCATGACAACCGCCGGCGAATAAGTCTCGCCTGTAATTCGACAACTGACGGGCCGCTCATCGGTGAGTGGCCCGTTTTTAATTGGAACCAAATTTATGCACCACATGATACTCGCTCTTTCCGTTGCCTTTGTACTGAGTGCGACACAGTCCGTCCTCGCACAGGACTCGCTTCCCTCGTGGAATGACACTTCGCCGAAGCGAGCCATCATTGCTTTTGTTGAGAAGGTTACTAAAGAGGGCTCTCCAGAGTTCGTCGCCCCTTCCGATCGTGTCGCGGTATTCGATAACGACGGTACCTTATGGTGCGAAAATCCCGTCCCATTCCAAGTCGCGTTTGTGTTGGACGAGCTCAAGCGACGTGCACCACTTGAACCGGCATTGAATGCTGACCCCATGGTTCAAGCAGCTTTGGCTGGCGACTTGGGAAAGCTTCTCGAAGGGAAGCATCACGATGGACTGATGCGAATTCTTGCTCTCACTCATACGGGGATGACAACCGAAGAGTTTAGTACTCGAGTCAACGACTGGTTCAAGGTCGCCAAACACCCACGTTTTGGAAAAGCCTATACCGATCTGACTTATCAACCAATGCAAGAACTGCTGCGTTATCTTCGAGCTAACAGATTCAAGACCTTCATCGTCTCCGGTGGTGGTGCCGATTTCATGCGAGTCTTTTCGGACGAAGTGTATGGCATTCCGTCCGAAAATGTGGTCGGCTCGACAGGCCAAGTGAAGTTCGAGTTTCGCGAAGGTAAGCCAGTGTTACTAAAAACGCTCGATCATCTATTCGTCGATGACAAGGAGGGTAAGCCAGTCGGAATCCACCAGTTCATTGGTCGTCGTCCGATTGCATGTTTCGGCAACAGCGACGGCGATCAAGCGATGCTCGAATACACCACGATCGGGAACCCCAGGCCCAGCTTTGGACTGATCGTGCATCACACCGACGCCGATCGCGAGTATGCCTACGATGCAAACCCAAAGAGCAGCGGCAAACTTACCACGGCGCTCGATGCTGTAAACAAGCACGCTTGGACCGTCGTGGATATGAAAGCAGACTGGAAATCAGTCTGGAAATAAAAGAATCGACGTTCACTCATCGAGGGCCATTGAGATGCTGTTGCTGATTTTGCTTTTCTATGTTCTGCCTGTGTACTTGGTGTTTTTTCATTTCAAGTGGATTCCGTTGACGCCACTATGGAAGTTTATACTTCCCCTTCCTCCTATCTTCGCGATGGTGTTTGTTTGGTTTGCCATTGGGCGTTACGCCCCGATTGTCTCGGATGCTTACGTTCAAGCCCCGGTTGTCCAGTTGGCTCCGCAAGTCGCCGGGGTCGTCTCCCAAGTGTTGGTGGATGACAATTCGTTGGTCAAGAAAGGAACGCCGCTCTTTCAGATTGACCCGGCGCCCTTTCAATATCGTACGGACCAAGCACGTGCGAAAATGTTCGAAGCCAAAGAGCAAACCATCAGCTCGATCGCAACGCTCTATGCCGCCACTGAGTCGCTGAGTCGAGCAGAGACAGGCCTTGTCGCTGCTCGCAGTGGTGTTGAAAGCGCCGAAGCAGAGGTGGCTCTTGCGCAAGCGTCGATCGAACGGGTTCAAGCTCAAGTCAAGCTGGCCGATGCGGATGTTGAGCGAGCTGCCAAACTGATCGAAGGTCGGGCCATCTCTCAAGAAGAATACGATGAACGGTTGCAAGCTCAATCCGTTTATCGTGCCGAGTTAGAAGAGGCCAAGCAACGAGAAATCAAAGGCCGAGCGCGCGTAAACGTAGCGACGACCCAGGTTCTGGCTGCGGAAGCCGGCATTCGTGAGGCAAGAGCCCAACGAGCCAAGGCGATGTCCACGATTGCCCCAGCCGAGATGCTGCAAAAGGCTATCGATCGGCTTGAAGCTGACCTAGCGGACATTCAGAAAGCCGAATCCGACGGAGGCACCTTCTCAGCACAGGTGAAAGAGCTCGAGGCAGAAATTGTTCGATTCAAAAAATATCTTGTTGAAGCCCAACTGCTTGCCCCAGCACTTCAAGGAAAACTAGCTCCGGTCGTTCAAGCGGAGAGCGCACTCAAACAGGCCGAGTACGACGAAGCCAAACAACCGTAATCGCGCCAGTTGACGGTATTGTTACGAATCTTCATTTGACCGCAGGTACTTATGTCGGTCCAGGCAAACCGATGATGACGTTGATCGACACGAGTTCCTGGCGACTGGTTGCTCCCGTTCCGGAGAACTGGCTGTCTAGAATCAAAGTTGGCGATGATGTCCAGATCGCACTCCGAAACTATCCAATGGGCTTCCGCCAAGGAAAAGTCTTGCACATCGGGCGTGGAGTTCTATCTGGACAGGGAGTACCTGGGGGAACGCTGCCGGATACTCAAAGTCGCATGGGACGCCAGCTTGATACGCCGGAAATGGGGCAAGACTTCCAAATCATTGTCACGCTGGCTGATGACCAACCGGATCAGCCGCTACGTGTGGGAGCGACCGGACGCGCTGTGATCTTTGCTGACGGGGGCCTTATAGGAATCAACCAAGTCGCAACACTTATCCTCACCATCACCAGCTTCATGGATCAGTTTTTCCCCAAGCCACCGCTATTCACCCTATTGGTTGCGGTCACGCTGATCCTCGCAATGGTCGCGTTGTTGCAGTTCATCCGAACATCGCACAAAGCTGTCGGCGAAGCACAGACGCCGCAAGCTAAGCGTTGACTTCAGCCTGGGTAGATGGCAGCGTTAGCCCCTCGTATTTTTCAAGGATTCTCACGCAAAGGCGCGAAGCTCGCAAAGCGAAAGCAAAGTAGGTCTTTGCGAGCTTTACGCCTTTGCGTGAACATGCATTTCCGTTGGTTTGCGCAGTAGTTGGTTCTGTGGAGCTTAAAGCTGCTACAATTCGGACGTGCGATGGAGCAGTGAAACTCGGCGACAGAATTCGAGCATGAAGACCGACAAACAGATCTTCCAGATTTTTCAGGCTCAACCGCAGTGGGTGTTTTTGCTCGCCGGTCAACCATCCCCCGGCGAGTGCAGGTTTGAGTCGATCACGATCAAGGCAATCGAAACCCACTGCGACGGAGTCTTGGTTCCTGATGCGGACGACGAGGAGCTGACCGTCGTTGAAATCCAAGGTTACAGCGACGGTGGGATTTACGGGCGATTGGTGATCGAAATGGCGTTGGTTCAGCGTCAGAACCCTGGCAGAAAAGTCCAAGGCATCATTCTGTTTCTGGACGAGTCGCTCGATTCTAAAACGGAACCTTGGACCAGGATCGTGCGTTCCATCTCGCTGCGGGAGTCGATTTCTCAAGTGCAAAAGAGCGATCCGCATCATCCGCTGGTGGCCGTGTTCAGCCCACTGCTGATCGAAAGCGAAGAAATCTTGGAACGCGAAGCGGCACCGTGCTATAATTGGATCCAGAGCAGTGGACTTCCGGAAGCGGTCCGCAAAACGCTCGCGGAAGTGTTTATCAATTGGCTCGAGCAACGTTTCAGCGACAAAGGGAAAGTGGAGATCGAACAAATGCTAGTTGGCCAACTGCCGGACCTTCGTGAAACCCAATCCGGAAAAGACTTGATCGCTATTGGTAAAGCTGAGGGTAAGGCAGAAGGCAAAGCGGAAGGGCTTCTAAAGCTGCTGGAGATCCGCTTTGGTGATGTTCCGGCGGCTTTGCGCGAGAGCATTCAAAAGGTCGATAGCGATGAACGAATCGATTCGCTTTACGAGTTAGCGTTGAAAATTTCGAAGCTTGGCGATTTCAAGCTCTAGGCACTTGGGCCTTGCGCTGGGTACTTGAAGGCAGCGTGGTAGATCGGGCGGCAAGTTGCCTTCGTATGGTGCCAGCCATTTTGCACGCGTTACTCGCCAACGGCCAATCGTAGCTCTGAGCCGAATTGTGGTCGTGCTTTTTCCAGGTGCGCAGGAAGGTAGAGAGGCTGATCGGCTAGCCACCATTTGCGTGGCTCAAAAACTGCTACAATTCGGACGTGCGATGGTGCAGTGAAACTCGGCGATAGAATTCGAGCATGAAGACCGACAAGCAGATCTTCCAGATTTTTCAGGCTCAACCGCAGTGGGTGTTTTTGCTGGCCGGTCAACCGTCCCCCGGCGAGTGCAGGTTTGAGTCGATCACGATCAAGGCAATCGAAACCCACTGCGACGGAGTCTTGGTTCCCGATGCGGACGAAGAGGAGCTGACCGTCGTTGAAATCCAAGGCTACAGCGACGGTGGGATTTACGAGCGGTTGGTGATCGAGATGGCGTTGGTTCAGCGTCAGAACGCGGGGCGCGAAGTCCAAGGCATCATTCTGTTTCTGGACGAGTCGCTCGATCCGAAAACTGAACCTTGGACCAGGATCGTGCGTTCTATCTCGCTGCGCGAGTCGATTTCTCAAGTGCAAAAGAGCGATCCGCACCATCCGCTGGTGGCCGTGTTCAGCCCACTGCTGACCGAAAGCGAAGAAATCTTGGAACGCGAAGCGGCACCGTGCTATAATTGGATTCAGAGCAGTGAACTTCCCGAAGCAGTCCGCAAAACGCTCGCGGAAGTGTTCATCAATTGGCTCGAGCAACGTTTCAGTGACAAAGGGAAAGTGGAGATCGAACAAATGCTAGTCGGACAACTGCCTGACCTTCGTGAAACCCAATCTGGAAAAGACTTGATCGCTATTGGCAAAGCGGAAGGCAAAGCTGAAGGCAAAGCTGAAGGCAAGGCTGAAGGCAAGGCTGAAGGGCTTTTGAAGTTATTGGAGATCCGCTTTGACGAAGTTCCCGCAGCCTTGCGCGAGAGCATTCGAAAGGTCGATAGCGATGAACGAATTGATTCGCTTTACGAGTTAGCGTTGAAAATTTCGAAGCTTGGCGATTTCAAGCTCTAGGCACTTGGGCCTTGCGCTGGGTACTTGAAGGCAGCGTGGTAGATCGGGCGGCAAGTTGCCTTCGTATGGTGCCAGCCATTTTGCACGCGTTACTCGCCAACGGCCAATCGTAGCTCTGAGCCGAATTGTGGTCGTGCTTTTTCCAGGTGCGCAGGAAGGTAGAGAGGCTGATCGGCTAGCCACCATTTGCGTGGCTTAAAACTGCTACAATTTGGACATGCGATGGTGCAGTGAAACTCGGCGATAGAATTCGAGCATGAAGACCGACAAGCAGATCTTCCAGATTTTTCAGGCTCAACCGCAGTGGGTGTTTTTGCTCGCCGGTCAACCGTCCCCCGGCGAGTGCAGGTTTGAGTCGATCACGATCAAGGCAATCGAAACCCACTGCGACGGAGTCTTGGTTCCCGATGCGGACGAAGAGGAGCTGACCGTCGTTGAAATCCAAGGCTACAGCGACGGTGGGATCTACGAGCGACTGGTGATCGAGATGGCGTTGGTTCAGCGTCAAAACGCTGGCAGAAAAGTCCAAGGCATCATCTTATTTCTGGACGAGTCGCTCGATCCTAAAACGGAACCTTGGACCAGGATCGCGCGTTCTATCTCGCTGCGCGAGTCGATTTCTCAAGTGCAAAAGAGCGATCCGCACCATCCGCTGGTGGCCGTGTTCAGCCCACTGCTGACCGAAAGCGAAGAAATCTTGGAACGCGAAGCGGCACCGTGCTATAATTGGATTCAGAGCAGTGAACTTCCCGAAGCAGTCCGCAAAACGCTCGCGGAAGTGTTCATCAATTGGCTCGAGCAACGTTTCAGTGACAAAGGGAAAGTGGAGATCGAACAAATGCTAGTCGGACAACTGCCTGACCTTCGTGAAACCCAATCTGGAAAAGACTTGATCGCTATTGGCAAAGCGGAAGGGCTTCTAAAGTTGTTGGAGATCCGCTTTGGTGATGTTCCGGCGGCGGTACGCGAGGGCATTCGAAAGGTCGATAGCGATGAACGAATCGATTCGCTTTACGAACTCGCATTGAAGATCTCGCAGCTTAGCGATTTCAAGCTCTAACTAACAGTCTGCGAATAACTTCCGGACTTGCATTCGCTCCCAAAGCCCGACGCGACGCGTAAGCGAGGGATTTCATTCGAAATGGGTGTAGATTTGGGATACAAGCGTCGACAGCAGGATGCACCACTCGACGATTGACATGGTAGGTCGCCTTATGCCCATTCATTGAGTGCCGGCAGGATAGATCAACGATTCGGTCACGTTGCATTTGCTCCGTTTACAACTTCGAGATGCTTTTCCCGTTCTCGTACAGTCCAACGAGTTTGTATGGCTGGGTAAGGTCGTCGTTACTGTAAACTATGACGTAGGGCAGACGCTCAATGGCAAGCTTCAAGTTCGCTCGAGTTCGCTTAAATCTTGTTCGGAGTTTCTCATCAGGAACGTCGTGACCTCCTTGGCTCGCTCGCATCGCAACTCGCTGAATCGAACGCTCGGGACTATCGATCTGGATGAAGATGAGAACCACTGTGTAACCGAGAGCAGCATAGGCAGCGAACTGGTCGACTTTCTCACCGACTGGATCGGATAGTACTGTCTCAAAGATGAAGCTCTCTCGCTGGGCAACGAGTGCTGATCGCAAGGACGAAGCTAACGCGGCTGCTTCGTACGCGTTCACACTGAGTGATTGCGTCAATACATCCGCGTTGACAAATCGCAGTCCAGAGTCTGCCAGAAAGCTTTCGTAAAACGTCGACTTGCCAGCACCGTTCGAACCAGCCAAGACAATGACGATGGGACGCGTGTCGAGAAACTCAAACGGCAGGCTCAACGGTCAACCCCGTGTGCTTTGAACTCGCGACCGACGAAGCGACCCACTGTTTCTGTTCCGTCTTCCTCGATGCGGCAGATTAGATCCGGGCGATCTGGCAACGGCTTGTAGTGCGGATAGGGACGCTTCTTGAGAGTAGCCTCTAGCCGTTTGCGACCTTTGGCGGTTTCGACCTCCGACAAAAGTTGCGATAGCGGCCGCTCTCCTCCGGACATCTGCAACGCAAGAGCTTGATCACCGCGCAGCAGAGGCTCGATCGACTTTCCAAGTCCCGCCCAGAATTCGATCTGGCCGGCGATACTTCGCTGCGAAAACGGAACGACCGCTCGAGCATCGTCGACAAGTTCATCCGAAAGTTTGACTGGCTGTCCCATGTTATGCCTCCGATCCAAGGGTAGCATTTTGCTACCTGCGTGTCAAGGCGAGGAGCGTTTGCGCATGGCACTCGGGCTATACAAAGCATCACTGGCAATTGCTCGAGAGGGGATTCGCAATCGATTCCCAGAAGCCAACGATGCGGAAGTCGAGGAAAGACTGCGGGAGCGGATTCGAGCGGGGTATAAAATTGAGGCTTCGCGACAGACGCCGATGGAGCACTGACAATACATGTTCATTTATTTCGTTTGACGAGCCGCTTCCAAAGCACCCGTTGCTTCTCCTAATTGGCAATGATTGCGATCGAACGAACCTCTCGTTCGCAGAAGCGGGGGACGTGGTCGGTGGTGGGTTCAAGGTTGAGGATCGCTTGCTGGATGTCGGGGGCGAAGTTGTACCACAACCGAGACTTGACACTTTCGATCTCGCTCAACCCCGGTTGTTACCAAATTCAGCGGCTCGATTGAAAACTGGTGAGACCGAGCGATGCCAATCGGCCATCTCTCAATCGCAGCCGGACAAGTACATCATTCAGCGCAGCGCGGCCTGATGGCATTTCTGGCAAAGTCGATTCTTCGTAGGATCGTTCCAACTCTTTGGTTAGTCGCTCGTACTCGCGTTGATAGAACTCCATGTCGGCCGCGTCCAAAACACCTTTCTCCGCTCCGGTCTGCTTTCGATGGATCAGTTCACTCAGGTAGCTCAGCTTTGCAGACTCGTTGAGTATACACAAGTTGGCTTGAACTTCACCAGTCTTCATCAAGTGAATCCCCGTCAACAAAACTCGGAACGTGTAAAGTAGCGGTTTGACCCGCGGTGGAGACTCCTTTTCAAAAAGTCTCCATTGGGTTGCTGCAAAGCCAAGGTAGTGATGCGCATGATGCCGAGTGATACAGTTGGTTGCGATCGACTTGAGCTCTTCATGCTCCGGAGTAGTGAACACGACGAGAGGGGACAGAAGCTGTTCCAGCACATAGCCATTCCGCTTTAGCATCAGACCAAAGAACTTCGCGGCATCGTGCGTAACTAAATCAATCTCCAAGCCATCGTAGATTCCCTCTTTCTCAAGAGTCAATTGGCCGTCGTCCAGGCTCAAAACGGTTTGGAGCGGAAGCAAATGCACGCCGCGCAAATCGAAATCGGAATCAGGCGATGGGAATCCGTACAAGTGAGCACCGCTGATCGTGGCGAACACGAGCGGAAATGGATGCGACCGCACATGCGTCATCATCTTTTCATAATCGATCATGGTAATTCCTTCTGCATGGCGAGTTTTCTAGCGTGGATCAAGAATCCATTGACTCGTTCATAGTCGGGACGATCAGGTAAAGTAGTGTGCTGAAACGCCTCTTCGAATTCAACTTGAAGTCGCTTGCGCCAAGCGTCAGCCTCTGCGAAGGGAACTTCACCTCGTTTAATCTCAAGTAGCCGGTCTCGCTGCTGGCCTACTTCCACTGTGACTTTTCCTTCGCGAAGCGCATCGATTCCTGAAATCAACAAGCGAATCAGGTGCATCACATGCTTCCACTTAACTCGTCCCTGATTTCGAATGTCCGTTTGCATCTTCTTGAATTGAGATGCAACATAGCCCGAGTAGGTCTGGAACACAAGCTTTGACAGGAACGCCTCGCGCATGGCAAGTAATTCGTTGGCCACAGGTGTCGCGAACTCGATGATTGGAGAATAGAGACACTCCAGCACATTCGGGTTCGCTTTGAGTGCGAGAACGATAAACTTTTGCAGCTCCCAATAGGCTTCTTGAGTTTCCTCGTTTTCCAATTGTTCTGGAACTCCATAAAGTGACCAGTGCAGTTCGGCAGGCGGCAAGTAAATGCCACGACGATCCGTATCGGATTGGTCATCCTCCAATCCGTAGGCACGCGAGCCGATCACACAGCGATAGATGACACGCTCGTTAAGATCGATCATCGACGGTTCAGCGCTGCCTATATGATCGCGTTTAAATTCCGACAGCCGAATCAACTGATCGTGGTGCACGGCCGACTCGAACCCATCGTTAAACTTCACTCGATAAGCATGCGTTCGATCGATTGGCGATCGCACAATGACTCCAACCGATCCGGCCGGATGTGCAACTCGACGATTAGTGTGGTAAGTGTCCTTTTGTACGACGACTTGAGTGCCGACAGAATAGATCAATCCCTCTGGCAAAATTGTTCTCCTTTGCAGAACTTCTTCACAAGGCTCGTTTCCATGTGTTCTCGCCTATAATCTTCCAAACTTTGGAGGACGCATCAAGCCTATGAGCTGGCTGTACTGTTCAGCAAAAAAAAGAGAGCCTAGCCGGCATGCTAAACCGGCTCATTGAAGCTACGATAGTTACACAGAATGCATTCTGTTCAAAGTAGGTCCCATGTTCGCAAGATTCGAAGCAGACTTATCCCCGCCACGGTATGAACGGGGTTGAACCTCTCGTAGCCTAGCGTTTTTGCCAGCAAGCCAAAAGAGCGATAATATGAGTTCGATCAGATTACGACTAGCATTGTCCACTTTCTTATTCATTCAAGCTTTGGCCTTTTCTCAAGAAGACAGTAACACTCGCAATCTAAAGCTCAAACCTTCGTCGGAGCCCGTACCGATGTTGAAGTACCGGTTTTACAGACCGATCCATGAACTTAATAACAATCCGCCGGACGCATATTTCGAAGAAATCGCAAAAATACATCGATCTCTAAGCGACGAGGATTTAGCGCTGATTGATCATTTTCGCAAAAATTCATCGAAGGATTTTGGTGCACCAACCAAGGGATTACTGAGCAAGAAAAGCTTTCAAGACTTTTTAGAGCCGATGCATGATTTGGCATTGTGCTCTTTTGTAGAACGGCAAGCAACTTTTGCAGTTGAACCTCAGGATTATTGGGCAATGGAACTTCCTCAGTTGACGATTGCAAGAGACGCTGCGTATGTCCTCAAATGCAAGATTGAATCAACCGACTCTGTCGACGACCGAATTAACTACATCGCCGACGGTATTCGATTGGCAGAATATGTTGGTCAAGGTGCGACAGTTGTGCACAAACTAACTGGATATGCAATCTATGGATTGATGTTGGACTCGATTGAGTCGACGATGGTCGCTCATCAAAATGTCAACCTCTACTGGGCGATGACAAGTATTCCTCATCCGCTTCTAAAACTTTCAGACTCCTTCTGCAAAGAGTTTCACGTCCTCTTGAATGCCATAGAGGAACTGAGAGAGGAAAACGTAAGGCTAGCTGGGAAGGACAATCAATATTGGATCAGTCAGTACAACATTGTCACCGAAAAGCTTCTCAAGTTGACTGACGATGAACCGCCGTCGGAAATAAAGCTGCTTTTCACAATGCATTTGACGCAAGTTGAGAGTGTAAAACAACAATTGGAGTTATCTGGTATTGCTCGCGAAGAACTCGCGAAGATGCCATCCGCTCAAATCATTATGCTGGGATTTCGACAGACCTTGGTCAACGTTTGTCATGAAGTTGAAAAACTTGCATATCTGGATTTCAGCCAACTAGCTTTTGCAGCAGCGGAAGAACAGCGGATACTTGCAACATTTCGCGACGAATCTAGGAAAACCATTACTCCAGCCGGGCTGATGTTCTCATTGCTTCAACCCAATGTCTCAGCAACTCTTGCGAGGACTTGCCAAATAGAAACTCGGCTGCGCCAATTAATGACAATCGAAGCGATTCGGCTCCATGCTGCCAAGGCCTCTGAATTACCAAGGTCGCTCAACGAGTTGACGCAAGCTCCAGCGCAAAAACACCCATTAACAGGCAATCATTTCGATTACAAAATCGAGCCTATTGCGATTGGGGAGCAAACATTTCATCTGATCGACTCAGCCGATGTGGATGGCTACTCTGGCAAGTCGTATCAAGTTATTATGAGTTTACCCACAAACCAATGAGTAAGTAAGGTTCATACGAACCGCTGAACTACTAATCGCATAAGATGCCCGAGGCGTCATTTGAATTGTGGAAAGGCTCATTGGTCAACAATGACACCAATCAACTCGCGACCAACAAAGCGACCAACTGTTTCTCTTCCGTTTTCCTCGATGCGGCAGATCAGGTCGGGGTGGCCTGGCACTGGCTAGTAGTGCGGTTTGCATTGGTTAGTGTTCGTCATTGAATCGGACTTGTCCGAGTTGCGGGCAAAAAACATGAGTTTGAATGATTCCAGATCCCCAAATGCTCCTGAACTGGCGGTTCCGCTTCTTGATGACCAGGGAATCACGCTGATGAGAATACAAGGTTGGCTTGCTCTCGAATGCCATGCCGTCGCAGGAGTTTACCGCCGATGAAATGTATGAGGTAGTTGTCGAACAGTTCACCTCGTAACCGAACCTTCGCAAAGATAGTACTGGCTGTTGGAGAGGAACGCGAACTCTGGATGCATTCTGTTCGCACCGTTCGCTTGAGAGCGGTCCCTGTTTCCGATGCCGATGGCAGTGTATGAAACTCTGCGTTCCTGCTTGACACGGCGTTTGTCCTGGTATGAAAGCATAGACCTGCAACGAGCAACACGACGGTCTCAGCATTTGCTACAATCTTCTACCGCACATGATGGCGTAGGGTTTGAAAGGAACCGAGTGACATGATGGAAGTAGATGAAGGATTTGCAGTGAGTGCCGCTCCAAATAGCGAAGCGGCCAAGAACGGGCGAACTCTGGCGATGAAGAAGAGCTTCGTTAAGTTGCATGTTTCCGATGATGCAACTCTATTGTTTGGCTACTGCCAAGGAAGTGGCAAGACTCCCTATTTCTGCTCAGCAGACTTCGCCATTCCAGAGAAGCCGGTATATAGATGCAGTTGTCCAAGCAGGCAATTCCCGTGCAAACACAGTATCGGACTTTTGTTTTGCAAAGCGATGGGACATAGCTTCACCGCTGCAGAGGTTCCCGAAGAACTTGCCGCCAAACGCGAAAAGTCCAAGGCGATAATTGAGAAAAAAAAGGAGGCCAGCACTCAGCCTCGGCAAGTGAACAAGAGTGCTCTGACAAAGAAGATTCAAGCCCAGTTGAGTGGTATCGAATTGTTAGAGAAACTGCTCAAAGATGTAGTGCGAGTTGGGATTGGTAACATGAATGCCAAGACAGCAAGTGAGATTGAAGAGCAAGCCAAGCAGTTAGGAGACCTTTATTTGACAGGTGCCCAGGCGACGCTACGAAGCTACACTCGACTCTTTAAGAACCATCAAGGTGATGATCTATCGGCGGCTAATCGTGAATCGATCTTTAGCGACGCTTTCGATCAGCTTGGACGATTACATTCGCTAGTAGGCAAAGGTCGCAATTATCTGCAATCTCGGCTGCAAGATCCGGAACTAGCACCGGAAACCGAAACCGCTATCGCGGCCTGGCTGGGCCATGCATGGCAGCTACGTGAGTTATGCGATGCGGGACTCGTCGAACGCGAAGTGGAGCTGATTCAACTGAGTTATCATTCCCAGGATGATCACGCTCGCCAAGAAGTGGTGGAGACGGGTGTTTGGATGAATTTGACCTCAGGCGCTATCCAGCTTACCCAAAACTATCGCCCTTATCGATCGTTAAAGCACATTAAGAGCGAGGACAGTTTTTTTCAGATCGCTCAGATCAAAGAGTTGTGTCGGTATCCTGGAAACTGGAATTCGCGGGTTCGTTGGGATGGCATGTTGTCGCGTCCGATCGAAGCGGCTGATCTCAAGAAAGCGGCTAGCTTTGCCAAACACGACTATGCTTCGCTAATCAAAGAGATCAAGGGACATCTTAAAGCGCCGTTGGCTGACAAGTACCCGATCTGCGCTTTGCATGTTGCTCGGGCTGGCAAGGTTGCGGATGAGTTCGTCTTTGAAGATGTAACGGGCAATCGACTTGTTCTTTCCGACAGGGGCTTGAGCGACGAACCGCGAAGCTGTCATTTGCTGCAACTCTTACCGCCGCGTTTGATACAAGACCAAGTCTTTGTTGTTCGATTCCGTCATGACCTCGATGCGAAGCGACTTCAAGTGAAGCCACTGGCGATTATCACGGCGAATGAAGTGGTCCGTCTCACCCTGTAGAGTATGTATCCGACAGAAAATGTTTAGAACGCTTTTTAATTGGGGGCGAGACCTACTCCGACAAGGCGAAGTCCCAATGAAATCAAACTGCCTCCAAAGGGTCAGCCCCCATCTGAGAACACCTTGTTAGGGAAGGAATCTAGCAAATGAGTATTGCAGTACTACATCAAGTTTACGACGAGACTCGCAGGTTAGCGATTGCCGGCAGCTCCGTCGCGCCGGGCGATTTCCGCTTAAAGAAATTGATTCCAGTCTTAGAGCAAGCTGGAGTAAAGTCTCCGGTGTTTGCCAAGCTCGCGCAGTCTGCAAAGGCTCTTGTTGAAAGTTCGGAGTCGTCATCATCGACTGCTCTTTTGGAACTAGGAACTCTGATCACCTCAATACTTTATACCCAAGGCGAAACAGGAATCGAAGGAGAACTGCAACCGATCGACTCGATCGACTTGGGACTTTCGAAGACGCAGACTCCGGCCAAACTTCTGAAGCGTTTGCTTGAAGCGTTGACAACAAAAGGCTCTGGACGAATGGAGATCATTCGTGCTGCGCACGAACAAGGGTTATTTCAAGACTTGCGATTGATCCGTCCTGCTCTTCTGGCGTTGGATGATTCTTACTCGGAGATCGCTGACTTTGTGGCGAACGACATACTCCCGCTCTATGGTCCAGCCTTGGTGCCGGAACTGGAGGCTCAGTTTAATCCGAAGGGTGGCAGCGGCCATCCGCGTCGTTTACTGTTGATGCACAAGCTGGATCCTGAACGTTGTAAGGCACATGTACGCGCGGCACTCGACGCAGGCAATGCGGATATCAGGGTGGCGGCGATCGAGTGCATGGGAAGTTCATCCGAGGATCTTCCGTTCTTGCTGGAGCAACTGAAATCCAAAGCCAAGGACGTGCGACGCGCGGCCTTGGTAGCATTATCTCGAATGAGGTTGGAATCGGCCGATGTGGCGCTGATTCGCGAGATTGATGGTAAAGATCTGGATCTTGCTCGCGAAGCCCTAAAATTGAGTCAAAGTCCGGCCGTCCTAGCAACACTGCTCGATCGTACGAAGAGCCTGTTCAACGATCTCATAACGATTAAGACAAAAGCTAAATCGGCTGCGGACAAGCAAGTAGAAAGATTCATTAAGCTTCTCTCGTGCCTGGAAGAGCGTACCGACGCAGATGTCGAGGCGTTTCATTTGGAGCTTCTTGAATGCCTTGATCAGTTTAGGACCCTGAAGGGAAGCCCAAGCGGCGAAGACATTGTTCATACCTTGGCTACGAATTTGGCAAGGGGCTCCAATGGCATGAAGCAAGCCTTGTGTAAGGCACACGCAAAATTTGGTCCGGCAGTGACAGCCGATATCTTCTATGCAGCAGGCAAAGTTTGGAAGCCCGAAGTTGTCTTCAAGGAGTTAAGTCCTTATTTGGTAGCATTCGCTAATTCTGGCAAGAAGAAAAATCCGGATTCCCAGCGAGGCGAAACGATTGCAGCGATTCTGACAAACTCTCTCTTTCACCGATATGTGGGTAGAAGAAGCCCCCAACTCAGCATCGATAACTTATCAAAGAAGTGGCTAGAGTTATCGATCAAGCTGGACCTTTCTGATCTAATAACGAACCTTGCTCCGCTGGATAAGAAGCTTGCTCAACCTGCACTCCAAGCACTATTCGCTCGGAAGATCGAAGCTAAAACTAGTACGCAGGAATTCTGGGAGTTGAACAGAGTTTTGGAAGCGATGATCCAAATCGAACATCCGGCACTTGTCGACTCGGTAATCGAAGTCATCAAGAAGTTATCTGCTTCGCCCTCGCACTACGGAAATTGGATTTTGCGTCACATCAGTTCGTTACCTCCTAAAGAAGCGTTACCTCGATTGGAAGCTTTGCTTCCTACGCTTTCCGAAAAAATTGCAAGTACTGTTATCGAGTCAATCGTCGTGCTGAAGCAGATAAGCTAATAACGTGACGCCCGATTCATAACCTTTTTCGATTCATTATCGCCTCGATATTCCATGCCAAAAAAATTTATTAGCAGTGACACACAAGTAGCGAGCAGTTCGACTACTCAGAATGAATTACGACCTTCGGCCGAAGTGCTCTTTGCGCATGAGATTGCGGCACTTGTCGCCAACGAAACACACGAGGTTCCGCCAGGTTGGAAAATGTCGCCTCGTTCGGTGCATACGTATGTATGCGGTGGCCAGTCTGGTGGTGTCACGATTACTCCCAAGTATGTTGGCAATAGTCGCTTGGTAGAAGTTGCCATTGCGACGCTGGTAACAGATCGAGCGTTGTTGTTGATTGGCGAGCCGGGTACGGCCAAGAGTTGGCTTTCCGAACATCTGACGGCAGCCATCAACGGAGATTCATCGCTGGTCGTACAAGGGACTGCGGGGACAACGGAAGAACATGTACGCTACACTTGGAATTATGCCTTGCTGATCGCGCAAGGACCCAGCCATCAAGCGTTGATCAAGAGCCCCATCTATAGGGCGATGGAGGGTGGACGCATCGCTCGCTTTGAAGAGATCACGCGATGTGCATCGGAGGTACAAGATGCGATGATTTCACTTTTATCCGAAAAACGCATCTCGGTGCCAGAGTTAGCGGTCGAAGTTCCAGCCAACAAGGGTTTTTCAATCATCGCCACAGCAAACACTCGTGATCGTGGCGTGAATGATATGTCGGCTGCTCTTAAACGTCGCTTTAACATCATTGTTCTTCCAACGCCTAAGACACTCGAAACTGAAATTGAGATTGTACGTAAACGCGTGGGTGAACTTGCGTCGAACTTGCATTTGCGGTCTGAGTTACCCTCGGATGAAGCGATTGAGAAAGTCGTCACCATCTTTCGGGAGCTGCGCACCGGACAAACCCTCGATGGCAAGAATAAACTCAAGCAACCAAGCGGAGTTCTATCGACGGCCGAAGCGATTTCCGTATTGGCCGGCAGCATGGCACTCGCTGGCAGTTTTGGTAACGGCAAAGTCTCCGATGCCGATTTAGCGTCGGGAATCGAAGGCGCGATTGTCAAGGATGAAGAAAAAGACAAGGCGACTTGGCACGAATACTTGACCAACGTCATGAAAAAGCGTGGCGCTGAATGGCGAGGACTCTTTAACGCTTGTTCGGAATAGAGCCATGAGCTGGTCAATCGATGTGTTTGGCGTACGGCACTTGTCTCCCATGGGAGCATGGCACCTAGTGCAGTTTCTGGAGGAAAAGCGGCCCGATCTCATTCTGATCGAAGGTCTAGACGATGCTACGGACTTGATTCCAGATATAAGTCGCCAAGAAACCCGACCGCCAATTGCCATCTTGGCCTATACCGCCGATTTGCCTGTGCGAACCATCGTCTATCCTTTTGCAACTTACAGTCCCGAATATCAAGCGATCCAGTGGGGGCATGATCACGATGTCGCCGTCGAATTTTTTGACTTGCCGTCGTCAATCTTCCTAGGGCTTTATGATCGCGAACAGCAACAGATCGAAGCTGAGATCGTTCGACGACGTACGGAAACCTTTTCGGAATCCGACGCGGGGAAGTCTGATGAAGGTTGTAGCTTGCCCGAGACCAATGCCGATTCTTGGTTCGATCGCGATGAGTCGAGTTCGTCTGTGCGGCCACAAGTCACCTCGTCACATACACCCGAGCCGCCTCGTTCACTATTTGTTCAGATCGCCGATCGCGCGGGCGAGCGCGATTACGATACTTACTGGGAACGCAATTTCGAACATACACTCGGCTTAGGCACCTATCGCCATACAGCATTCCAACTTGGCGAGACCATCCGAGAACTTGAGGAAGATTCCCCCAAGTGGCGAGCCGAGAATCTCGTACGCGAAGCGTACATGCGTCGGCGTGTTGAGCAGTGCATCGCTCGTGGGATCAAGCCGGAGAAGATTGTGGCCGTTGTAGGAGCTTTTCATGCCAGTGTGTTAAGCGGCCAGCATCCGGCGATGTCCGATGCCGAGTTAACTCTGCTGCCTCGGCGTGAGAGCAAGCTGACGTTGATGCCATATTCGTATTACAAGCTCTCGTCGCAATCCGGATATGGTGCTGGGAATCATGCGCCTGCTTACTTTGAAATGCTCTGGAGAACGTTGGTCGAAGTGCAGGCGACGGGCGACTTATCGCGTCGTTACATGACTTGCGTAGCGCGAGAGTTGCGATCATCTGGTACGCACCGATCAACTGCGGAAGTCATCGAAGCAGTCCGCCTAGCAGAAACACTTTCGGCACTCAAAGGGGGAACGGCTCCCACTTTAAGCGATCTGCGCGACGCAGCCATTACCTTGCTTGGCCATGGAGAGCCCGCAACGGTTCGCGAGTCGTTAGCCAAGGTGGATGTTGGTACCGATATCGGGCAATTGCCCAGGGGAGTAAGCCAGACGTCGATTCAAGAGGACTTTGAACGCGAGCTGCGAACACTAAAGCTTGAGAAGTATCGCAAGACTATCGCAGAAATGCTCGACTTGGATCTGCGTGAGAATCGCCGCGTGCAATCTCGAGAAGCTGCCTTTCTTGATCTACATCGCTCCAGCTTCTTTCATCGCCTGCGCGTACTGAAGATTCCTTTTGCAATGCCGGAATCGATTCGCCAGGACAGTGCGACGTGGGCTGAGCGCTGGCGCTTGCAGTGGAGTCCCGAAAGTGAGATTGCGCTGGTGGAAGCGGTGTTGCTGGGAGAAACCGTCGAGCTAGCCACAGCCTACAAGATCAATAGCTTATTGAATGAATGTGAACGCATTCCTGATGCTTCAACGTTGGTCGGGGATGCTTGTCAATGTAATTTGATCGATTCCATGAATCAAGCTCGACGGAGATTGCAAGAATTGGCTGTTCACAGTCGCGATTTCGCTTTGCTGGCTTTTGCCGTTCATAACTTGAGTTCGGCGGTGCGTTATGGAGATGTCAGGCAGATTGATGCTCGACCATTACTCCCTTTAGTGCAAGAACTGTTCGCTCAAGCCACCTTGAATCTTATTTCTTCGTCGACTTGCGATGACAAAACGGCACCTCAATTGACTCGAGCCATAGACCTGATGAATCGGGTGGCTCTGGAGCTGCACGATCTTATTGAGGAGAGGCTTTGGATTACTGAATTGAGGAAGCTCTCGGATGCTGACGATCGAAATCCGATCTTATCAGGCTATGCGTGTGCTTTGCTATTGGAACGTGGGGAACTGGATAGCGACAATCTGTCGCGGGAAGTATCGCGGCGGTTATCACCTGGCATTGCGGCCGATTTGGGTGCGGGATGGTTTGAGGGGTTAGCCCAACGAAATCGATATTCGTTGCTGGCGAGGCAATCGCTGTGGGAACAGTTGGCCCAGTACATTGCAGAGCTCGAAGAAGATCAGTTTCGCCGAGCGGTCGTTTTCTTGAGACGTGCATTCGGCAGTTTCTCGGCTCGTGAGAAGCGCACGATTGCCGAAAACTTGGGCGAGATTTGGGGCATGAATACAGATACTACTGCCGAACTCCTAGAGAAGTCGCTGTCGGAGACGGAGGAAACGAAGTTAGCTGAACTTGATGAATTTGGATTCGATGATCTATGACGACGATGAAGTTTACTGCCGAACAGGCCGCTCGCTGGCGACTCATCCTAGGCAAACAAGCCGAGGAATCACTGCCCGGCTTCAGCGCAGCTTCGTGCGCACTCAGCGCCGATCAACAGGAGATGGATGAAGCACTTGAAGCCATCTATGGTGGCGAATCGGACGAGGAGATTTCCAAAGACGAATGGTTGCGCAAAGAGCATGGTATGCCCCATGGCTCTGCCAAGGGACGATCCAAGCCGCGCGTGGCCCGATGGCTCGATCAAGTGCGCAACTTCTTTCCAAAAGACATAGTGGTATTGTTGCAGCATGATGCTATCGAACGTAAAGGGATGAAGGAGCTATTGTTCGAACCGGAGATCATGGCCAACGTCGAACCATCGATCGACTTGGCAAGTGCCGTCTTGGAGCTTAAGCATTTGGTGCCTGAAAAAGCCAAAGACGCCGCTCGTGATCTCGTGCGACGTGTTGTCGAAGAGTTGCGAAAGAAACTTGAGTCGAGATTTGCTGCGGCAATTCGCGGCTCTATCGACCGCAATCAGCATTCCCCATTTCGATCGATGGCCAACCTCGATTGGCCCCGCACGATTCGTCGAAACTTGAAGAACTACAATCAGGACTTGAAGACCATTATTCCAGTCGACATTTCGTTCTTCATGCGAAAACGCCGGCAAAATGATTGGAATGTAATTATCGCCATGGACCAGTCGGGCTCTATGCACTCGTCGCTGATCTATGGCGGAGTCATGGGAGCGATTCTGGCGAGCATGCCCGCGGTTGAAACGCATGTGGTCGCATTCAATCATGAAGATGTTGTCGATCTTACCGAGTTATGCCACGATCCCGTCGACTTGTTGTTTGGAGTGCAACTGGGTGGTGCCGAAGATTATTGGAAGGCGACTTCGTACTGCGAACGCTTTATGCATACTCCGTCGAAAACGCTTTATATCTTGTTGGCCGACTTGCACGATACAAGTCCCAACGAAAGTCGTTTCGTCAAAAAAATGGAGTATCTGCTCGAGAGTGGTATTAAAGCCGTAACGTTGCTCGCAATCAGTGATTCGGGCAAACCCTCTCACAACGAAAATTTAGCCAACAAGCTTGCGAAGCTTGGCATGCCCTGTTTCGGCTGCATTCCTGATCGTCTACCGGATCTATTAGCTGAAGTACTAAGAGGAAACTCACTGGCCGAGTTCGCCACGCAAGCGTCCGACAAACGATAAAAACTTACTTGTTTTGTAAATAGCTCAATGCTCTTGCAAGATTGGTTATGCCTAATGGATAACAAACACTGCGAAGAATAAAACAGTACCAGATGCTTCCGTGAATTGAGCCAACCATGAATGGACACCGCGACAAGATCGAAGAAAATCTGCGACTGCATGTCGATCGGCTTGCGGGATTAATCGGTCCACGCACTTTGAGCAAACCTAAAACCATCCAAGCTACGATCGGCTACATCGAAGGCCAGTGGGCCAATATGGGGTACCAACACACTCGCGAGTGCTACGACGCATTGGGCGACGAGGCCACTAATTTGATCGTCGAACGTCTTGGCTCAAAACGATCGAATGAGATTGTCTTGCTCGGTGCCCACTACGACACAGTGTTTAGCACTCCTGGTGCCGATGACAATGCATCCGCAGTGGCGGTCTTGATAGAAGTCAGTCGACTACTCCGCGAGCACAACGGTCGCCGGACTGCACGATATGTCGCTTTCGCATGCGAAGAGCCACCCTACTTCAACCTCGGTTTGATGGGCAGCCAACATCACGCCCTTCTATCGCGCCAACGCGGCGACAAAATAGTTGGCATGTTATGCTTGGAAATGGTCGGGTACTACAGCCTGCTCAAAGGCTCCCAAAGTATTCCGCCTGGGATTCCACAGTTTCTGCATCGCTTCTTCCCGCAACGTGGCAATTTCCTTGCCGCCGTCGGCAACATGCCGTCGTGGAAACTATGTTGGCAGTTCCGTCGAGGTTTCAAACGCGGCACCCGGCGGATGCCACTGTTCTCAATTTGCTTGCCCGAAAAGATCAACGAAATTCGACTCAGCGACAACAGTTCGTTCTGGGACCAAGGCTATCCCGCTTTGATGCTGACCGACACCAGTTTCCTTCGCAATCCGAACTACCACCAAGCAACCGACACGCCTGAAACGCTCGACTACTCTCGTATGACCGAAATCACACTAGGGGTCGCGTCTGCCATACGCAAACTACTCGGTTAAAGTGAAGCAATCAAGTTCAGAAACCGTTCGGAAAAAACTTTTGGATTCCACCATGCCGCTGACAAAGGCTTTATGAAACTTTGGTTTGCGACGAACACAATTTGGCTAGGCAGGGTTCTGCGTTCGCGCAGAAGTTGACGGTTTAAAGCAACGAACGCGATTAAATCAATAAAACCTGATGAGCCTCCAGGGAACTCGGCGGCTCGACTTTAGATGCAAGCTTTCGGATGACGCTTTCTGGAACGGATTCATCTCGATCACGGTTCTGCTTGAGCAAGCATTTCCACGGCGGTTCGGTATAGACCAGTTCTACCCTGGCCTTGTAATCGTCGAAAAGTAAAAGCCATCGGCTACGTGTTTGGCCCATCAAATTCGTTGCGTTAAACGCGAATGACGTGCCGGTGCGAAGATATTGACGACAGCGCTCGGTAGCGATTTGGATAACTCTGCCTTGGTCATCCGTCGGATCGACCTTCATTTCCACGCGGATGCTGTCTAGAGACACTACGGGCAGATCCTGCCGATGTGTTGCCAGCCAGGTATCTTTACCACTGCCGGGAAGTCCGGACATCATTGTAACTTGGCATGAAAAATTGTCGTGCGGAACGTAGTGCAGATTGGGTTCGGCTTGGCGGAAGTATTCAAGTCGTGCATGGTCTGTTGTGAACGGATAGGGTGCGTCAAAGCAACGAATTTCCTCGGCAAGGATCTTGTAACAATGGAGGTTGTCTTCGGGGCGGTTCATCGTGTCGGTGTGCCGACCGCGAGTGTCGGCCAGCGCGAACAAGTACAGCAATCGGTTCTCGCTCAACCAAGACAAACGAACCACTTCTCGAGTCGTGTCTTCTCGCTCCAGCACAAACGCTGGCCGACCGTGGTTGCGAACCAGCGCACAGATTCGCTCGCGTTCTCCAAGTGGACACTCCAGTTCTCGAAGCACACTACGAACCAACTTTTCACCCTTCACGGCATGATTCGGCGAACGCACATGCCCGGTTTCGGGATCTAAGACCGTCGTCAATGGCTTAGCGGAATCGTGGAACAGCGCCGTGAGCAGCAAGGCTCGCCGGTCGACTTCAGCCAGCGAATCCCACTCATCGAGCCGCGTCAATTCACTGCAAACCATCCTGGTGTGCGTCCACACGTCCCCCTCAGCATGCCATAGTGCGTCTTGCTGGCAAGCCGCCATCGCTCGAGCCCAAGGCTGCGTTTCTGCCCACGCGATAATCGCGTCGTGGCTCTCTCGTGTCAACTCGTCCCAGTTCATTGCCAAATGTCCGCGTCATTAACTAATTCGTTCGGTGTCATCACTTGCTGCTGCCAATGTGTACTTTGCTTAATCTTCTCGACAAACTCCGGCCGCACGATCTTGGCTCGCCCAGTCACTTGTGTCTCGTTTTCAGTACGAAGATACAGCCCCTCAGCCAGATCATCTTGCTGGCCGGTGACCGGATTATCGAACTCGGCGCCGAACACCGACGGCCGAATCAATCCCTCCAACTCCGACCTTTTCAGTATCCCACGATGCACGATTGGAACCGACTCGATCCCGGTGCCGTCGAGCAGTTGCATTCGTCGCTCAAGCGTCAGGAAGACGTCCGCATGCTTGTCGTAGACATCAAACTCAAAGAAGTAGTGCGGCAAAGTCCGGTAGTGGATCGAATGCTTCGCATACATCCACTCGCCGTACAGAATAAACCGCTCCTCGAGCCGTTTTTCTAATATATCACGCTTGACCGTCGCCCACTGTTTGAAAAGATCGTACTGGGGGTGCATGCCCTCCGTGATCAGATGCCCTCGACACTGCAGCATCAACGCGCCACCGGCAAAATGGATACCCACGTTTGTTCCATCGATCTTCTCTTCGACAATCAACGACGCATCGGCCAGAAATTGAACCGATTCCCGCTCGCCGAGATGTTTGTCGTCGGAAGTCCCACGCGAACCAAACAGATGCGGTGTCCGCGGATACTTCACAAAATCCCCCCGCGAAGCGCCCATGATTGTTCTCCAGTCTACATTGAATAAAAAGAACCTACCGGAAACCATTCTCGACATATTGGTGTCAATTGGCTGTCAGTTTGCGTTTGAAACAGTACACAACCAATCACGGTGTGGGTCAAAAAAGTTAAGATCGTTATAGGCATGGACGCTTGGTTTCTGGCTACACAAGATTGTGAGCAATATACCACCGGTACTCGAAGCCGAAATGACGCCCGCCGTTAAAGCCTTCATGATCTGATTGCTTGAAGAAATTGACTCACTTACCCAACAAGTAAATACTCTCATACAAAAAGTTCAGCTACTTACCCCTCGCAATTCTTCGCTTCCGCCTAGCTCCGAGGATTCGCGCGCCAAGCCCACACGTCCGAAAAACAAGGTACCCAACGCGACGTCAAGCTTGGGAACTGCCGCCAATCTTCGCGATTTGACGACTGTCGTCGATCAATTGGTCGTAGCGGGAATTTCCGTTTCGTTGATTGAAACGTTCAGCAAGCTTGGCTGTTTCCGTTTGAAACCAGTGAGCTAATTCCGCGAGATCGTAGGTATCATCTTCGCGATGGCATGCAAGCTCGACGGGTACCTTGATCTTCTTCTTGCCTTGCTTTTCTTTGCTGTATGCCTCTAGCAAGAGTGCTACTGCCAGAAAAAATCGAAACTTCAATTCTCCAGCAACTGATTCGGAAGCCCAAGGCAGATGCTTCACCGCTCGACGCATGCCTCTATCCAAATCGCGGTTTCGTACTGATATCAGCAACAGATCGCCGATGGTTCCTAGATACTTGCGCTCACCCTTGATTTGGCCGTAGCCTTTTTCGGCTCTTGCGATGGCAGCCTCCTCTTGTCCCAAGCGCACCATCGATTTTACGATATGTCCATTCGTGAACTGGGGAACTTCGCCACACCTCATCTTCCCAGCGATCACCGGTTCCGCAAATTTCAATGCTTGTTCATCAGAATGAATGCGCGTGAGCAATTCGATTTGGCGATCTCGCTCGCAGGCCAAACAATCAGACATGCTATCGCGTTTCATTGCCAAGTACTTTTCCTGATAATCCATCGCTTGATCGTAGTCTCCCATACGCATCAAATTCCACGAGCGATAATAGTGCGCGGTTCGTTCCGAGCAGTTCATGCCTGCCAGCCGCTTCGCCATATCTTCTTGCAAGCGTACGATCTGTTCCCGTGAGACAGTGTCAAAAATAGGAATCAGCTCCAGCACGACCTTGTACTGCCAAATCAGCCCGTGCGGATCATCAAGTTCTTGGTTTTTGTCGAACTGAGCCAAGCACCAAGAAAAGCTGACGATTCCTTTCTCAGGAAACCCTTGTTCGCAAGCCGACGCGACATATTCTCGCCGAACTTCGTAGGCGATATCAATGTCGTTGTTTGAGTCGGCCAAACGAATCAATTCTTCATAGAACGCCAACTGTTCACGTGGACCAGCGGCGTTATAAATCGCTTGATATAGTCGACGATATTCTGCTTCCATCATAGGTCCCTGATAAAGTAGTCAATCAGCCCCGATAAGCCATTGCTTAATATTAGTCGTTCGTCTGCCGACAGCGGATAGTGCCCTAATAACAATGACTGTAAGTACGTGATTTCGATAATCTGCTTGAGCAGCTTCTGGTCGTGCAACTTCGAGAGCTTTTGAATAAGCCCATTGTTAAAATTCAGCACCAGTTGTGCATACGCGTCACCTTTTACTGCCGCTGAAACGCTCTCCAAAATACCACTCCACATTTCGTCAGCTACCTCCGTTGACTGATCAACGTAGCGGAAGAATCTGGCTGATTCGTTCGTGGTATACAGCGTTGGTAGTTCGATCGGCACAAAGCGTCTGACTTCAACTCGACATTTGTATTTCTGAAGCACCAAGTCCGCAAGCTTCACTAAGTCGAAGACCTGTTGACTCTCCTCAAAGGTCAGCTCTTTAAACTCCTTCACTAAATCATCGGCTTCGATGGGTTTGACATTTCGGTCAAGGAACTCAATGGCCACTCGATCGAGCAAATCCGAATCGTAAGTGTATCCACCGTTGAACAAGCAAAGGTTCTGAGCGCTAGCTACGCTGGAAATCTGGCGGAATTGATCAAGATCCTTCACATAGCGCAGCGAACTGTGTGTTCGAAAGTACTCTTCCAGCGTCGTTGTTCCATGGGATGTCTCAAACGGAAGCCATCGTATGAATAATCGAAAGAACTCTTCATCCTGAACGGCCAGCGATTTTATTGGCAAGTAGTGCAGTTGGATGACCTTATCCAATCTCGGCCGATCGAATTCTGCTAAGTTCGTCAGGTAGCTTTTCAGTTGACTTCCGATTTCACGTTGAGCGTCCAGCAGCGCGTCGTCGCTGTAGAAGGCATCTCTAGCTGCGTTAGGACGTAGCCGATTTGAGTTGACCACGCAACGAACAAAGAATGCCCACTCAGGGAGAAGGCCATCCATCGACTCCGACAGCAACATGTTTTTCAAATAAACTCGATGCGATTGACGTGTTGCAGGATTGACTGCGTGCGGCAAAATAAACGCAACGCCATCTAATTCGCCCGACTGGCTGCAGAAACCGACCGCATCCAGAAAGTCTACTCCAAAAACCGCACGACCGTATTCCAACCAGTTTGATTTCCGTTCCGACTCACTCGCAAATTTTTGACGCCATGGCGCAACTTCATTGATCTCATCAATCTGCTCTCCAATTTGGAACGTGATGACATACGGCAAATGATTGCCGAAGTGCTGTACCAACTGCCGTACACGCTCCGGTTCGAAATATTCCGCCTTCCCCTGCTTGGGTTGCAAGTAGACTCGAGTTCCCGGAGGAAGCTTTGAATCCAACTTGCGAATTGAGTAGGTACCGTTTGATCGACCCGTCCATTGCAGCGTCGGTGAATCCTGGTCAATGGATTGGGTGATTACGGTGATACTATCCGCGACAACAAACGCCGACAGCAGCCCAATACCAAACTGACCAATAAAGTCGTCACGTGAAAACTCGCCAGACTTGGAAGACTGACCGATGGTTGCAAGAAACTGATGAATCTCGGTCTCGGTCAATCCAATACCGTCCTCTTCGACCGTGATCGTGTTGTCCTGATCGTTTTGCACCACCTCAATGCGAATCTTTCCGACAAATTCGGGGTCATGTTGCCGACGCGCCGTGATCGCATCTACAGCATTTTGAAGCAGCTCCCGCACGAATACTTCCGGTCCAGAATACAAATGATCGGACAACAGGCGAATGACGCCATTGAGGTTGACTTGAAAGTTTTGTTCTGAGCTCATGCCAGTTTGATGCTTACGTTGAAATTGTTTTTATGAATCGCTAGAAGGCAACATACCAGCGGTGCATTAAAAACTAGGTTCCGGAGAGTAACGGGCAGCCTTCCAGGCAGGTGCCGATAGTATACCGTAGCTTGACATGCCAAGTAATCCACCATCCGCTTCAGTTCAGATTTCGCTTATCGCTTGGCAACGCGAGCGAACTATCCTGTGCAGAGTCACTTGTAAATCGTCGAGTGTAGTTCGCTTGCACCCAAGTCCTGGTGACAACGGCGATCAGCAGCAGTAGCAGAACGGAGCCGCCGATCGACTCAACGTTCGTAATGAGAAAAAGAAACGACGTATTGATGCCTTGATGATAAATCATCGCCACCAACAGATTGTGCCTTGATAGCAGAAAGTAGCTATCGATCAGCAGCGAATGTCCTACAAGGGCAAGGAACATGTGCACATTCAATTCGACCCCCAAGACAGCGAACAGTGGCAAATGCCAAATCCACCACAGCGTGGCAACCAATCCTGATGCAGTCAAACCGTGCCCTTGCCGTGCGAGTCGATCTAGGATGTATCCTCGCCATCCCGGCTCCTCCCCCAGCGGGCTGCCAATCATTCCAAGTACAAATTGAAGCGGAATCACCGCCAGCAGTCCCCAGCCAAGCTCATCCAGTGGCTCTGGACGCATCACCACTAAATACCCCCCCGAAACAAGTCCTGCGAAAACGGTGCTCAATACGGTGATTGCAATGGGAGTCAACGCAGCCACGAGATACCAATAGACAGAAAGCTCCTTGAATCGAATCTGATTGAAGACCTGCGCAACTAGCGTTGGATAGTTCGATACTCTGCCAATGACAAACAACGACAGCAACGGCGCAAAAGCACCCAGAGACTGACCGATAAACAAGGTGATTACGAAAGGGATGGGAAGCTGCAGTACTTCCAGTTTATGGAGCAATAAAGGCGTCCAGGCAATCCAAGCAATGGCGAACGCAATGAAATAGAACAACACAGGCCTCACTAAAAGTCGGTCGTTCTCGGGAGACAGAGATTCTCCAAACTTATCGTACATGGGACTTGAGTTTCCGCTACGTTCAACCCTCGGTCTGAAATGCAAAGTCTGCCTAACGATTCAAACTCGGATCAGCCATGTTTACATGGCTGTTTTTGATCCGCCAATCACCATAAACCTCGCATTCAGCGGGACCTAGTACCCCGAATAGATCGATTAAGTTCCAAGTCCGCTTAGGAACTAGGATGCACTTTCCAACTCGAACGTCGGTAACATCAACATCCACCTTGGATGGTAAGTACTTTTCGTCGTTCCAATAAAAAATCACGGTGTGCATACGAAATTTCTTGTCGAACGGAGGATACGTGATGGTGAACCTATCTCGCCCATTCTCGTAGTAGCTTTTCTCGGATGTCTCTTGGGTTGCGAAGCAAACATCTCGTCCAAGATATTCCGCAACCATTGCCTGGGCTGAATACGTATGCCAAAACAATACTGCCTGCAATACAAGGAAGAAAGCAAGCACAGTGATTGTCAGTATTGTACCAAATCTCAGTAGTCGACGCTTCATGATGGCATAGCCCTGCCTTTATGACATTGCAGTGCACAGTTCTACCAAGCAACCATCCATGTCTCGCACGTAGGCCACCGTCTGGCCCCAAGGTTTCGTTTCGGGAGCGCTGACTTGAGTTGCTCCAGCTTCGATTGCTCGGGCGTAAGACGCCGAGACGTCCGCGGTCACGAGTGCGATCTCGAAACCAAGCGGTGCTTTGTCAGGTGATGCCACAACAATTTCCTGGTTCAAGTGACTCTTGGCCAGTTCGACACTCGCGAAGGCAAGTCGAACTGATCCGGTCTCCAACTCGCCATAGGCCTTACCACCCTCCTCGCTGAGAAAACGCGTAGTTAGACCGAATGCACGCTCGTAGAAGGCGAGCGTTGCTTTCACATCATTGACGTACAAAATCACATAACCAAGCGACACGTCTGGTGCAGCCATTTCCTTCTCCAATCAGTCCTGAAACTGTGCTCCGCGAGTCGAATGTGACGACCACGTTCACACTCGACGAAATCTTGCGGGCCTGCATACGCACCTAATTTTCGCCCAGGACTTCAGGAAAGCAAGGCCGGGTACTTCGGCCTATCAAAAGTCACTTGACCAGATGTAGGCTCGACCTGTTGACTTATCATAGGCAATATGCTCCGTCTGATCTCGATCGGCAGGATTGATCCATTCGTATAGGTACCCATCTTCTACATTGACGGACGCTTCGTCGTTACTGTCCTCCGAGTGCTTGTTGTATCGATAAACGATGAACGCCGATTTCGCGCTCTTTGAGACTTTTGTCTGCGTCTCAATCCATTTCAAGAAGGCATCTTCCGATATGCTGAACTCGACGTAGGAGTTTGGGTTTCTGATACCTGGATTAATTGCAAACGCTACAGCAGTAGACTCAACTGGAAGCTGCCACTTCTTTACGTCGCTTGCCGACACATCATATCCCACTTCCCTACTGCAGCCACCTAGCATGATAAGCATGATGCTGAGCACAAATCGCAGCTTCAAAGTTTTCACGAAAGTCAATGCCTCACATAACTTGCCGTTTGCTCCGGCTGACATCCGGCTGGTGCCTAGCTTGAAAACACTACCAATCCCTTGGCTCGCGTCGTCCGGTGCACATCAATGTTCTTCGTCTTTACTTGAGCCCATAATCCAGTCTGTGCATACTCGCGCAACAGCACCAGAGAATAGCATCGAGTTGTGCGTATGCATTGTAGCCGAGGACTGCTCGACGTCGCTATGGTGCGTGCATGAAATCGGAACTGACAAGTCAAACCGCCCAGCAATTGTTCGTATCCTACATCCGGCAAGCGATGGTAATCGATATCCTGGCGTGGACATGAGGTACCGATGATCCAGCAGCGGAGCAAATGGCCATCGCATGAATCGAGGTATGAAACGCGTCGATGGCAATGCAGTTAATGGAGGAGCCAACAGAACAATTGGACCACGCCAGCCGGTATTTTCAATTGCGAGCCAAGCTGCAACGCAGCCGAGGCTGTGCGCGACGATTCCATTCGGACGGCGCGCAGTTAGGCTTTCTGAAAGACGGTCGACGATGCAGTCGAGTCCCAAGCCAACGCTTGGGTAGCGAAAAAGTGTCGCGTCAATAGAATCGCGACGCATTCGCCAAAGAAGTGGCCAAAACACATGCGAAGTTACTGCAAAACCATGAACGAGATGGATAGAAGTTTTTTTCAAAGAATTCAGTCGGTGTAGGAAGCGCAACTCGCACTCAAAGGTCAGTTTAGCGCGCGATGGATTGATTGCTATTGAATGCCTTTGAATCCGAATATAACTATGAGCAGGACGCCAAGGACCGCAAATTGGATCGGAAGAAGGCAAATTGTTGCGATGATCAAGCCGACTTTCTGGCTTGCACTTTGTTTGGTTGCGATCGCACCCACAACGCCGATAATTGGCCCCACAATCAACGCAACGTAAATCAACCTTCCGGGTAAGGTTCTCCCCCCGTCAACACGTCAGTGAAAACAAGCAGTGACAAGAGGAATGTACCAAACCCCCACATGCTATATGCAAGTGCAGGTCGGATAGACGATTGCAATCGCAACGGATTCGGAGGCCTTACATTGCTGTCGACTGAACTTGGCGACTGATACGGATTCATCTTGATATAAATTCAGCAGATGTCACGCACAAGAACCATCGTCCCGTTATCCGCCTTCACCAGCGTTTAACTTGGGGCCAGTCAATGCGTCTTTCATCAGCCATGCGAAGACTAGGCCAATTGGCAAGATCGAAATACATGCACCGAGGAAGGACTGTCGCTTCGCATAGTAGTCCCACAATCGCTCCGGATGTCCCGTAGCGCCCGTGACACCATCGAACGCTGCGTTGCTGTAATGTGGAAGCCAATATTGGACAGCGGCCGCAGGAGCAAAATAGTGCCCTCCTTCATAGGCGCAGCCTGACACTAACGCATAGCATGAATGGGCGATGTGGGTTGTACACGTCATGAGAGCGATCAACGAGTAACGCATATGCATTCCGAATTAAACAAGTTTGCGGTTTGAACTTTGAACAAGTCGAATCACCAAGCCAACCTGGGAGCGGGGTGAACGATCGCTTTGCTAACTACAAAACTTTGGCTCCTGCATGTCAAGCGGACTGTTGATTTAATCAGCCGGAACGCGTTAGGGGGCTGTTGATTTAGTGACTGTCGCCTTTCGCTCCGCGAAAGCAGCGTCCGTTAACGCTACTTTTGCGGAGCAGAAGGTGACGATATCTTGCCGAATCGGTGTAAATCATCAGCCTGTTAGCGTCTGGTTCATTCCCGTTAACCGGTGCTAATGCACTGCAGCCAGCAGGGGGGCCGCACCTCGCCTCGTATCAGTATGTCCGACTCGAGCGTTAGTTTTGAATTAGGACCAGTGCACATCGCCATTAAACGTGAATCCATAATCGCACCCATAGTACGCCAACGATAAGCGATCCGAGTAATATTGCCAGCAGTGAGAACCCAAGCACTGCATACATTCGCATGATGCGAAGACAGCGATTGCAGAAGAACTGTCTAGCGACTGGCGAAGCGGGAAACCGCGCCATCAGGCTATAAAACATTAACTTCGATCGTCCTTCGCGATACTCTCCACAACGTTCGCAAGTGCCAATGCTACCTGGCGCAGATGATTCACCCTCGATCACGACTATATATCCTTCCTCATCAAGAATGGTATCGGGAACCACAACGCCATCGATTAGCTATAGTTTCACGATCCGCGTTTCCGGTGCCTAAGTTCGCCGACGTATTGTCTGACCAAAGAATAGAAGGTCACTGCCATCGAAATCCCAGCAATCACTAACAGATGCCAGTGTACTTCATCCACCCTCGTCGTATACCGACCGACGAAAATTAGGCTCAATCCGTAGACAACCCCATAAAACCAAGGATTGCAGATGGCGAGTTTGCGATCGAAAGTAGCCGGAAATCACCATTCCCAAATTCCGCTTGCGCTACGGGAGAGTCCATAAGTTTTCAATCGGAAAATGTGCTCATGTAAGTCGGAGGTCTCGGGTGCGATCAATTTTATAAATTAGTCCGGCGGATCGAACCCGTGCGTTTCGGGTCGTACGACACAACCACCAGCACAGTCTTCTAAAAAGAAAACTTTCCCTCCAGTTGGCCAAGCTAACCTGGGATGTGGATACGGGTGGAACGAGTCGATTAGCTAACTACAAAAATCTGGTACCTGCTGGGTAAGCCAATCGGGAACCGAACCTCGCCTCGTGTCAGCCTTCCCACCGAGAACGTTAGGTTTGCAGTTAGCCAACGAATCTTTGCGCGAACTTCGTTCTCATAGGTGACACGACACGTAAGTACGGCCAACTAGGTTGACGAGCAGAGTAAAACTGCGTTTTGCAAGCTTGTTGAAATTTCTAATCTGTGCGAACCGCAGTGCGATCAGTTCGTTTTGCCGATCAATACGCTAGTCGCATTTTACCGAAAGCGTTCGCCGCCGTGTTGCGTCCCGACGCGGGACAATGGCTCTTTCAAGAAACAGTTTGCAACTCGAATGCCATTACCTTGTAATATACCTCCCGCAGCGGTCGTAGTGTGCAACCGACATTGCTGAAGAAGGTACCAACGTCGATGAAATAGTCGTGTATAGTGGAGACAGTGAGAACGCAGTCCAACCTAGTTAACTGCTAGACGAAGATTTGGATACTAAGACGAAGGCGACCTCTTCACCGCAGTTAAGTTGCAATCAGACAAGAACCCAGCCAAGCGTTATGCTAGAGCAAGCTGTTCAGTTCTTGAACACAAACGATAATCTACTACGCAACCCACGGTGAGCGATAGAAAAATGTCTCGATGCCTGATTATCTGCGTGGTGTTGACAAGTGGTTCGGGTTCCTTGTCAAAAGTAGAGCAAGTTAGCGATCATGCGGACGTCAGCTTGACACCCACTTCGTTTGCCGAGCTTCAATCAAGAACATTCAATGCGATCCCGCATATGCTCGACGAGCACACATTCTCAACAACTGAAACAGCGGAAGGCGGGCAAAGCACCATATTCACCAAATATCGAATTGGGAGAGACAGTGGTTCAATTGGGATTTGGGAATCAAAAATCATCCCACAGACATTCGCCGATGTAGCATACCTTCCTTTGAAGGGCTTGTACCTGGGCATCAAGGAAGTCCGTTTCGGGCCAATGGAAGCCTACTTGCTAGACGCAATTGGTAACCAAAGACAAATCCCCATAACTCATCCGATGGGATCACTTTTAGGAGTTTTCCCACAGTCAAGCGCTTTTGCAATATACGACTATGGAAGGCCTCCAGCGGGCCACAAGCTGACTGTACATCACGTCGGTAAAGACAAAGGAACAGCAGCTAGAGTTACTAAAACCGAGCTAGATGTTTACGCAGGCGGAGGCAACTGGCTGCTTTCCGTGGGCACCTTTGCTGACGAATCAAGAGGTGTTGTTGGATTGGTTTCTATAGATGGATACCCTCGATTGTGGAGGGTTTTGCCATCAGGTTGCGAGCCACTGGAGAAAGTTGCGCTGGATTACGCGTCGCAACTGTCGAAAAAAAATGGCTCAAGCAAAGCGGCCGTGTCGCCAAGGTTTGGATTTATAGCTGTGTTGTTGGATAACTTCTATGACAATGGTGCCAATGGAGCAACCCTCTGCCAGCTAACTGTATGGAGTCTCGAAAGCGGGAAGATAGTCTTGCAGATTCCTGATATTAACAAGGAGAAGGCAAGTTCATTTGAATTCATAGATGACAATCGATTAGTCTTGTTTGGATCAAGAAGTCGCACGATTGTCAACTTGACTGCCGGGGCGGATGGATTGATTGAACTTCCCACAACGATCAGCTTCGATTTCGACGAGACGATGCGGATTTCAGAAAGCTTGTATTTGTTAGTCCAAGGAGCCAGCGGAGGGAAAGCGACGATCCAATTCGATCGATTCGACAACAAGCTTCAAGAAGTAGAAGACAGTGACGAGTGAGTGCGACGGTTTTGAAACTATACCTAGAACCAAGCGTCAATGAGGCCGCGTTCAGTTGAACGCGGAAAGGTGATGTCAACGAGCAGATAAATTTGACCCACTTACGAGCATTTAGTTTTGACCCGGGGTTTTGATAGCGTTGCTTTTCGGGATTGCTCCTGTTCTTCGAGTTTCGTTGTTTTTGCTAGAGGTTATTTGTGCTCGACCAACGCGGGGCGTTTACCGCTCGCGAGCAGTTAGTTGCGATCCGCTTCGGAACAGCTACTGGCTGCTCCGCTCTTGCGCTTTTCCCGCAAGCGATAGCTCTCGCCGCGAATGTTCACCACCGTGCTGCGGTGAAGTAATCGGTCCAACGCCGCACTGGCCATCACTGAATCTTCTGCGAATACACTGGCCCATTCACCGAACGCCTTATTGCTCGTCAAGATGATCGGCTGGTTGCGTTCATAGCGATAACAGATCACTTGAAACAGCAAGCTCGCTTGCACCTTATCCAACTGCAAGTATCCCACTTCATCAATCAGCAACACCTTGGGCTGCATCAGCATGTTCAACTGACGATGCAACTGATTTCGTTCCATCGCCTTGCTCAGCTTACTGGCCAGGTCACTTGCCGATGTAAAGTACACGCGATGTCCCAACTCAGCGACCATCACCGTCAGCGATACTGCGAGCATCGTCTTACCAACTCCGGGTGGGCCCAAGAACACCACGTTACGTCCTTCGCTGATATAACGACAGGTCGCCAGTTCATCGATTAAGCGTTTATCCAGACCTGGCTGCGCCGTGAAGTCGAATTCACTCAATCGCTTGATGAAGGGGAACTTCGCGAACTGAAGGTTCAGTTGCACTCGTTTGCGATGTCGCTCTTTGAGTTCTCCATCAAGCAGATACCCTAAGAAGTGCGTGTATGACCAGTCTTGGGCTGCCGCCCTTTGGCTAGTCGCATCCAGATGCCCCCTAGCGACAGTTAAGCCAAGTAGCTCAAGTGCTTCGCTGGCTCGCTCCTGGTAGACTCTCGCACCGTCGCCTTCAGCGTGTAACTCTGGTGCAGTTCTTTGTTCTGTAATCTTAGTGCTCATGCGCATGCCTCCTCAAAGCTGTTTAAACTGCGAACTTCTACCGACTCATCAAGCTTTACATTGCAGTGCCGCTGGCCCACCACGGGGTGTTGATCCAGCGTGCATCGCCATAACTCTTCGATATGCTGGTCATTGGCCACACTCTGTCCGATACCCTCGGCCAATGGATGTTCGGCAATAATCGTGTCGTTGCACCGAATGATAATCTGCGTGCCTTGCATTTGAAGTTGCACGCATTGACCAATGTATTGCGGTGGCACACTGTATCGCGCACGGTTGTAAGATACGAACGTATCTTTGCTGACCTTGCGTTCGACTCTAATGCTCGACACATATGGCCTATTGGGATCAAGCTGTAGAAGTTGGTCTTTCTCTTGCTTCCAGAGTTGCACAGGCTGTTGACCAGTCGTGCCATGGGTACGTACGTTGGCTGTTTCATCAAGCCATTGCTGACCTTGCAGATTGAGCTCGTCAAGGCCCGTAAACTCGCGAGCGTTGAGGAAGTTGCCTTTGATGTAATCGACCATGCGTTCGACCTTGCCTTTGGTGCGAGGTCTGTAGGGGCGATGCGTTTTGACTTCGAAGCCGTGATGATCAGCGAAGTCCGCGAAAGTGCTGTTAAGTCGACCAGCACCCGAACGCACTTGGGCCATGTTGTCGTAGAGGATCGACTGCGGTACTCCTTGAAAGTACTCGAAGGCTTTCTGGTGACACTCGATGAGCGTGGGAATCTTCATGCTCGTTGTAAAGCGAATGAACATCTGCCGTGAGTAGCTCAAGACAATCACAAAGACGTAGATGTTGATGAGCTTACCGGTGGCGTCAGGGAATTTGCCCACGTGGCCCCAGTCGCATTGAGCTTGCTTGGCAGGCGGCGTTTCGAAACGCACGGTGGCAGAGGCAAGCTGCTTGGAGCGAGCCTTCAGCTTATTGATGTAGCGTCGCAAGGAGTGAATCCCACCGCTGTAGCCCATGGCTTCAATTTCTGGGAGTACGCGCGTCGCATCCAGATCGAATTGCTCGACCCGCGAGCGAATATACTCGCAGAAAGGGTCAATCTTTTTTGCTCGTGGCTTTCGCGGTTTGCGAGCATTTGCTGTTTGCAAGGGATGCTCGCCGCGAGCAATTGCGCGGACTGTGTTTCGTGAAAGGTTTGTATCTTTGGCAATAGAGCGAATAGATTGCTTATTGGCCAATCGTGATTTAACATCCATGTATTGATCCACCAAGATCATAGGAATGAAGACCTCCTGTCGAAGTTGCCTGAAACCAAATCAGGCGACCTAGGAAGCCGTGGTAAGCTGGGTGGTCTGGGTCGCCCTAGCTGCTGCGCAGCAGCTAGGGCAAATTCCTTCTCTAATCCCAGCTTGGTGGGTCAATTCCTAATTGCTCGCTACTGGGTCATTTCTTCATGCTCGATGACAGGTGATACTTCAGTGGATAAATTGAGCGGCGATATGGACCGTGGACGTTCGCAAAATCGTTGTCCTCGTTTCGCTGGGATCCATCAGAAAATCGTGAGTACGCTCTCCAGTCGGGGAATCCAAGCTAAGAGGGTTGTCCAACGCCAATCGGCGTGAATCGGCTAGCGTTGGAGGCATTGCCTTTGTATCCAACGATGCCTGGCCCCCGCGGTTTGGAAACGGTAGGCTTCATAAAAGCGTCGAGAGGAAAAGATGCCGAGTTTCGCTGGCCGATTTGGGATATACCAATAACAGTTGATGCGATCCGTTCGCTTTTGACATGTTCATTGCTGTTCGCTGCGGACAACATGACGCAGCAATTACGGGCCATGGGCGTTGCAGCCGTATTCTGCTCGCGGCAAATCAAACCAAATCCGTACTACCGAAATTTTTCGCCAAGCTTCCAAGTGTAGGCAAAGTCTTCCTAGCATATCTAAAACTACTCGCCAACAGCCACGATTGAGTGGTCATGTCTCGAGGTTTGCTGCAGGATAAATCAGAAGTTCAAAGTATGTTCTCGCAAAGGCGCAATGCTCGCCAAGTCTGCGAGTTATTCTACTTTGCGAGCTTCGCGCCTTTGCGTGCAACTCCGTTGTATCATCGTACGTTGCTGCTTTGTCGTCGCTAAGGTTTGCTTGCACTGATCCTTCGCATGCAGTGATCATGCTGCAGATTTACTTGACGATCAAGGCGAGCGTCTCTGCAAATAGACTTCGCCGTCTCTGATGCCGACAAATTCTAGGGCCTGCGCGGGGTTGACGCGGTCACGGTCTATCTCATCGGCAATAAAGAACTTTGGTTCACGCGATTCCTCATTGTTCACAAAAACCGTTGCACTCATCGAGACCGTTAGCACGCCGTCGGAATCAGTCTGCATCGAAGAGCGAATGGAAACGTCGTTACCAGATTGATTGCCTATCAAAATCTCCCTGTCCCTTAGCGGATTACCAAAGACATCAATACAATGTATCCGCAATTGCGGGATCTTTTCCAAAGCGAAATCGCCTAAGTTGATTGGCTCTGCGCCAGGTTCCACTTGGATCGGCCGCTTGATTTGATCAGGTCGCGTATAACCAGTGGTAGATGATCCCATATGAATCAACTGGAGGTTCGCCTTGCCCGGTGAAACATACACGGTGAAAACTCCAGCCTCATCGGTCTCACACCGGGAATACACTCTGGAGCTATCACTGCCGGCCGATACTAATGCTCCTACGACCGGCTTGCGATCGTCTTCTTTGATGATGCGCCCTCGCAGTTCCACGGAACTTACAAGTGGAATGGGCAACTCAAGCAGATCGCCAGTTGGTATTGTCAGGTCTGATGGCATCAAAGGAATGACCTCCTTTTCAAAGCCCCATCGCATGAAGTAAATTGTCAGACGTCCAGCAGCAATGGCTTCAATAGCAAACTCGCCATTCTCGTCAATCTCCACTTGGGCAAAACCCGAATAAGATCGATGGTGATCGCCATCAGGCAAACTTCTGAAAAGGTCCTCTGTTCGCAATGATAACAATGCGCCTTTATATCTTCCCGGTTCTGCTGTTTCCAGCCGACCGTAGATCCCTCCTATGGGAGCCAGTTCTGCGGTCATCTTCTTTTCCATGAGCCCGATGACTTGGTTGCCGTAGGCCGTCGACTTGGTAGCGATACTGCCCATCAAGTTATCGTTGTAAGCACTCCAGGTTACAGTACCTGATGCATTCGTCGTTGTACGAAGCATACCAAGGATCGGCTCGGGAGGCGTGCCCACCATCCCTTGATCTTGGTCTGCCGAAAATGATCCGTTGGGCATGTTGTAATGGAAGGGCTCAATTTCCATTCCGCCTATAGGGACTCCATCGGTATCTACAATAGTGACCTCAACATCGATGGTATCGAGCAACACGATCTTTGCATCGAGCCACTGGTTGCGTTTCCGAAGCTCATGTCCGAACGCGACGGGACGTAGACTGTAACCCGGCTTGTACAGCCATGCATGATACATAGCAGGAAAAGGTACATCTCCCGGAAAGGTGATTGCGTAGTTCCCTTGTGCGTCGGTGCGAGTAACAATCTTTTCGATAGTTCCATCCGACTTGCCAACTTCCGACACAATCAAGCAATCGTCGACGGGCTGTCCATTCTTGTCAACGACAGTGCCAGCCGCTTGGCGAGACGAAGTGTCCTGTTGCGATTCGTGACGTTGCTGCTGTGCAAGCAAGAGGTTGACTGGTAAGCAGCACCACATGAACGCCGCAAGCATGCAACAGATAGCTACCGAAGCTCGCATGGTGTGTAAGGCGAGACTCGCTCTAACCGGTAGCATGAAATGCACGGATATGCTTAAGCGAACATTCTCTGGTTGCAAGTCGAGAAGACTGGACGAAGCGGCACGACTCATGCGTTGGCCTTTAGATGAAGAGTGAGGTAAGCTGTGCGTGTTGGATGAGATTATACATGATAAGCTTCAGGTTGTTGGGCGGTGTTGGCAGTATCCGTTTGTCGTACCGTGTTTGGGTGGTTGATTAGCCGCTAGGGTAACGCCGCGAAATGAGTGTGCCATGGAACTGTAACGCGGCCCGATGGGAACGCGGTTAAACGAAGTTGATGCGAGATGATATGGCGAGTGTGCGTTGTAATGGTGCTCCCTCCCCGGTCGCTCGCGGTACTCGCGACCGACCCTCCCGAATCGGGAGGGTGAAGAAGAAACGCGTACGCCTACGGCTGACGGTTAAACGAAAACGATGCTGGATCAATTGGCGAGTGGGCGTTGTAATGATGCTCCCTCCCCGGTCGATCGCGGTACTCGCGGCCGACCCTCCCGCATCGGGAGGGTGAAGAGGAACGCGTACGCCTACGGCTGACGGTTAAACGAAAACGATGCTGGATCAATTGGCGAGTGGGCGTTGTAATGATGCTCCCTCCCCGGTCGATCGCGGTACTCGCGGCCGACCCTCCCGCATCGGGAGGGTGAAGAGGAACGCGTACGCCTACGGCTGACGGTTAAACGAAAACGATGCTGGATCAATTGGCGAGTGGGCGTTGTAATGGTGCTCCCTCCCCGGTCGCTCTCGGTACTCGCGGCCGACCCTCCCGAACCGGGAGGGTGAAGATGAAACGCGTACGCCTACGGCTGACGGTTAAACGAAAACGATGCGAGATCACATGGCGATTGTGCGTTGTAATGGTGCTCCCTCCCCGGTCGCTCGCGGTACTCGCGGCCGACCCTCCCGAATCGGGAGGGTGAAGAAGAAACGCGTACGCCTACGGCTGACGGTTAAACGAAAACGATGCGAGATCACATGGCGAGTGTGCGTTGTAATGGTGCTCCCTCCCCGGTCGCTCTCGGTACTCGCGGCCGACCCTCCCGAACCGGGAGGGTGAAGATGAAACGCGTACGCCTACGGCTGACGGTTAAACGAAAACGATGCGAGATCACATGGCGAGTGTGCGTTGTAACGATGCCCCCCTCCCCGGTCGCTCGCGGCACTCGCGGCCGACCCTCCCGAACCGGGAGGGTGAAGAAGAACGGAGTGTGCCTACTACCTTGGCGGCTAATCGAAGAGGCCCCGACGACTGACAACAAACCGCTATAATGATCACGGCGTGGAGTTTGATATGCGATAGCACCGCTCAGAAGCGTTATACAAATGAACTTGATTGAATTCCTTTTTAGCGGACCTCTCTTGGTTCCCTCGCTGTTCTTGATTACGGCTACAGTTTGGGGACTGGTGGCTTCGTTTCTTTCGTTCGACTCACACAGTCCAGCAGGTGGGCTGGATGATCTTACAGGCCAACTCCCGCATGGCTCTGCTGTGGATGGCCACATTGGCGATGCGGTTGATCCCAGCTCCATGCACGGTTCCGATCATGGCGGCGTCTTCGCATCGCTCACGCAGTGGCTGAATGTTCGCGAAATGCCGCTGATGTTTTGGCTGGCTACCTTCGCTTTGGTCTGGTGGTGCGTCTCGGTCGCTTGGTGGCTCTTGGTCGATCGCTGGTTTTTAGAGAAGCCCGGCATTCTCTGGTCAAGCGTGTTGATGCTGCGAAATGTGCTGTGTACCCTACCCATGACCAAAGTGGCGACTATCCCAATGAAAGGCTGGGAGACCAGCACTCATTTTGACGCTCGATCACTCGTTGGACGCGAATGCATTATCAGTAGCACAGAGGCGAATCCCAGTTTTGGTCAAGTGAAATTCAAGACCGACGGCGCTCCCCTGCTGCTGGACGTGCGAACCGATGGTAGCTTTCTTGCCCGCGGAGCTCGCGTTTGGATTACGCATTACGATCCTAAACGCCGGATTTATCAAGTTTCACCGATCGAACCGCCAAAGATTTTCCCCCCGGAATCGAATTCGAATTAAACTGATTCCGCAGTTCGCTTCAAAAGTACTTCTATCTTTAACTTACACCACTTGTTTTAGGCCGCGCAGATGGAATTCTTGATCACAGTTATTGTCGGTATCGTGGCGATTATCGCGGTGCTCGCAGGCATCCTCGGAATCGCCAGTCGCTTTTATGAAAAGGTGGGGCCAGACGAAGCGATTGTGCGTACCGGTGGCGGTACCATGAGAGTCACGACTGCTGGCGGTGCGTTCATCTTGCCGATTGTCCATCGTTCGGAACGGATGGATTTGACGCTGAAGAGTTTTGAGATCGCTCGCGAAGGTGCCGAAGGCTTGATCTGCAAGGACAACATCCGTGCCGATATTCGAGTTGCATTCTTTATTCGCATCGACAAGACGGATGACGAGATCAAAGAGGTCGCGCAATCGATCGGTCCGCGTCGGGCCAGTCAAATGGAAACGTTGCGTGAACTGTTCGATGCGAAATTCTCTGAGGCGTTGAAGACAGTGGGCAAGCAGTTTGAGTTTATCGAACTGTACGACAAACGTGAAAAGTTCAAGGAAGAAATCCTCAAAGTGATCGGGACCGACCTAAATGGTTATCGATTGGACGATGCTGCGATTGACTACCTCGAACAAACTCGACTCGAACTTCTGAATCCGAACAACATCTTAGATGCAGAGGGTATCAAGAAGATTACTGAACTGACATCGCTGGAGAAGATCAAGGAAAATTTCTTTACTCGCGAACGTGAGAAGACGCTGAAGAAGCAAGACGTCGAAGCGCAAGAGGCAATCCTTGAACTTGAACGTCAAAGGATCGAAGCGACCGAACGTCAGAAGCGTGAAGTTGCGGAGATCGAAGCTCGCGAGAATGCCGCTGCGGCGAAAGTGCGCGAGGAAAATCGGCTGCAATCAGAACGCGCGAGAATCACGACTGAAGAAGAAATCGGCGTGGCCGAAGAAAACAAGCAACGCCAGATCCTGGTCGCTCAACGTAACAAAGAACGCACCGACGCAGTGGAACAAGAACGCGTCGAGCGAGATCGCGCTTTAGAAGCCACTGAACGAATGCGATTGGTCGGCGTGGCGGATATCGAGAAAGAGAAAGCGATCGAAATCGAGAAACGCAACATTCAAGATGTCATTCGCGAACGAGTGAATGTTGAACGCGCGGTGGTTGAAGAAAAAGAGAAGATCAAAGACACCGAACAGTTTGCTGAAGCGGATCGTCGTCGTAAAGTCGAAGTGACCGCTGCAGAAATGCGAGCCGAACAGGAATTGGTGAAAGAGATCAAGGCGGCTGAAGCATCGAAGAAGGCAGCCGAGTTCGAAGGTGAGAAGGTCAAGATTAAGGCGGAGGCCAATCGCGAAGCAGCCGAACGTAACGCGGCTGCGATGAAGATCGTCGCCGATGCAACTACCGCGGAATATGCCGCTGAGGGACTTGCGAAGGCCCGCGTATTGGAAGCCAATGCCGCCGCGACAGAGAAGCAAGGTTTGGCCGAGGCTCTCGTGCTGAAACAAAAATTCTTGAGCGAAGCCGAAGGGATCTCCGAGAAAGCGTCTGCAATGAAGGAGCTGGACGGCATCGGACGCGAACACGAGGAGTTCAAGCTGCGTTTGGAGAAAGAAAAGCAAATCGAGATGACTGCCATCGCGGCTCAACAACAGATCGCTCAAGGGCAAGCAACCGTGTTGTCGGAAGCACTCAAGTCGGCGAACATCGATATCGTGGGGGGGGATGGCGACTTCTTCCGTCAAATATCGGCAGCCGTTCGTGGTGGCAAGACGCTCGATAGCTTTGTCGGAAACTCGAAAGTCGCATCAGATATCAAGAACACGTTCTTCACTGGCGATCCGGAACAGTTCCGCAATGGTGTGCAGCAGTTGATGGATCAATTTGGTGTCGGTTCAGATGACGTGCGAAATCTGAGTATTGCGGCCTTGGCCGGTAAACTGCTGACCAAAGAATCCTCTGCGCCGCTTCAGCAGAAATTGATCGACCTGCTGAGCACTGCGAGCCGATTGGGGATCACCAATCAAAAACTCTCGGAAGTGATTGCGCCGCAGGATTCGTCAGCCAGTTAACGAGGGACGGCTATGACGGATAATCAGCAACTTGCTGCGGGAACTTATGAAGTTCTGCGAAGCCGCCTGCGCGATGCTGCAGATGACTTGCGCGAGCGTTTCGAGAAGCTAAACCACGCTCGCAGCGAGGTGTTTGGTAACATCGAGACGCGGTTGATCTCGACCACGCATGTGACCACTGGCAACAACTGTATCGCTCGCGATCTGACGGCGATAAATGAAACGTTGCTGCTGGGAGTCAACGTGCAGTTTGGGTTGCGGACAGACATCACGCCCAGCGATGTGTTCGCGCACTTTCGCGTGGGCAAAGAACATGCGCACGAACTGTCGCTGGAGCCCATCTCGAACCAACAATTCTTGCGCGACTTTGCGGAACTATTTCGCTACTACAAGACGACGACTTTTGCGAGATTCTTTCACTCCGGTCCGCTGCTGTATATGGTCTTCCAAGTTGGGAAGACGGTAGACGATATCAAGGCGTTTAAGTGGTCGGTAGAAGCGGACGGTGTGGTCTATATCGACAATCGCAGTGCAAGTGAAGTGCGGTATCCGCCGCAGACCTCGTTCCAGTGGCGACGCGTGACACGTGATCAACACCGCACCGGCCAGCACCCGCATATTTCGATCGACGATATTATCTTTGTCGAGTGCGTGGGGGGGGACCTCACGATCAAGATCGAAGACAACACGACAGATGGTTCCGGGATCTACAACGAACCGGTAGACAATGCTGACCAAACGCTGGACGATGCGGAAATTTCGTATGCGATACTCGGCAACCTGGTGCTGCTGAAGGTTCGTCCATATCAAGAGCAAGCCTTTCGTCATTTCGTCTACAGTATTAAGCAACGCACGGTCATTCGATTGGACGCGATCGCTGACAGTTGCATTCTATTGCCCGACGATCACGGAATCATCTTCCCCCGCGGCTTTGTGTTACAGACAGGGGCACATAAATCGTTTGATCATGGCTTCGAGAACTTGCGTTTCGATCGCACCATCGCGGCTCCTAACGGCGAAGACTACTTGTACCTGTTTCTGGACCCGAACACGGGCACTTACGTACATTTGCGATACAACCTGATTCGTCAACAAGTGGACACGCCGCTGATCTGTCATGGTCAAGCGTTCTATGATGATGGGCGAATGATCACGATACGATCCAGTGACCAACCGGCTAAGCATCATGCGGTGCAGATCTGGCAAACTCCGTTCGTTGGTCCTAATTTTCAAGTGGCAGTTGCGACCGATTCGTTGTTATACAAGATCGGTAATCGCGAGTTGGTCAGAGCGATGGCCGAATGCCAAGAACTGTTGCAAGTCATTGACAAAGACGAAGCGTACTCTGATTTGTACGCCGATTTGCAAAAACGAGCGACCGATATGCTCGATAGCTACTTTTGGATAAGTCGCGAAGAAGCTTACTCGCTGTCGGATCCGTTGCGACAGATTCGTTCCGCGGCGGAAGCCGCCATTGAAGAGTACGAGAAGGTCACGCGAGTTCGCCAAGAAACCCAAGTTGCCTTTCAAGTGGTCGAAGCGAAATCTAAGGAAGTTCGCTCACGTATCGATCGCGAAAGATTTGAGTCGGTTGAAGCGTTCGTCAAGGCACTGAGTGAACTGCGCACATTGCGCGGTGAGATGATCGCGTTGCGAGATCGCAAGTACATTGACTTGGCGAGCGTTGAAGCACTGGAGCGGGGCGTGGTCGAGGCCAACGAGAATCTTGGCCGAAGAACGGTCGAATTCTTGTTGCGAGAATCTTCGCTGGTTCCGTACGCTCGCAAGATCGACGCTGCAGCACAGTTGACTTCAAAGATTCAAGGTGGCAAGGAAGGGCGCGAGTTGCAGAAACAACTCGACGAAATCAACTCCGATTTGAACTTGTTGGTGGAAACGGTTTCGCAACTGCAGATTGACGATGTGACTCAACGGACCAAGATTGTCGATCCGATCGGCGATCTTTTCGGTTCGCTGAACAAGGTCCGCGCTCAACTGGCGAATCGGACGCGGGAATTGTTGAGCGGGGAGATGGAAGCGGACTTCGCTTCGCAAACGAAACTGCTGGACCAAGCCGTAGCGGCTGCGATTGATTCTGCTGATTCACCTCAGCGGATCGACGAACTGCTGGCTGGCGTCATTTTGCAGATCGAGGAATTGGAAAGCCGATTTGCGGAATACGATGAGCTCTTGTCTCGCATGGAGCTCAAACGCCATGAAATCATAGCTGCGTTTGATGTCAAACGATCTGCCTTGATCGAACAGCGTTCACAGAAAGCCGAGCGTATTTCTGCTGCTGCAGGGCGCATCTTGGACAGTATTTTTGCACGAGCACTACGTACCGATAACGAGCAAGCGTTGCAGTCATTCTTGGCGGCGGACCCGATGGTCGCCAAGGTTCGGCAATTGGCGGAACAACTGCATGCACTGGGCGATACAGTCCGCATGGAAGATGTGCTTTCCAAACTCAAGTCGATCGGCGATGATGCGGTCCGTCAACTGCGAGATCGTCGCGATTTGTTCGGTGCTGGCGGTGATACGATCCGTCTGGGCAAACATGCCTTTAGCGTTAATCGTCAACCGATCGAGTTGACGATGGTCACGCGAGATGACGCTTTGTATTTGCATTTAACGGGCACTCAATTCTACGAAGCGTTGCATATACCCGAATTTGATGCCGCTCGCGATTTATGGAATCAGCCTTATAGGAGCGAATCGGAATCGATCTATCGAGCGGAATTTCTGGCGTTTGATATTTTCGAGACCTTGATCACTCGCGGTCAAAGCCTGCGGACTATCGGAAGCGACCATGATGTGACGGTCGTCGAGTATCAGAAGTTGGACGCTGCCGAGCAGACTCGCTTCATTCGCGAGTTGATGCAGTCCCGACACAGCGAAGGCTATCAACGTGGCGTGCATGATGCCGATACTGTTCAGATCTTGAACGCGCTTTTACGAATGCATGGTGATTTAGGCATCTTGCGATTCCCACCTGCAGTGCGTGGCAGTGCGGATTATGCTTGGTTTGATGCGATTCCCGCGATCGATCGTTTGCCTATCGAGCGTTGGATTCATTCGCATCGCCGGGTGAGTGATGTGTTAAAGCGGACTCCCAAATCGATACACTACGCCCGGTCCGTCGCGATCTTATTGAGAAAGTATGCGTCGCAGATAGTGCCCGCTGGTATGCGGAAGGATGCTGCACGGTATCTATTTACGCGTTTGTTTGATGCCGATCGAGCGACCGGCGATCTTCATGCTCCCTTGCCTTTTGTACCGCTGGCCAGTTTGCAGGCCAGTCGGATTGTGCGACAGATGAGCGACCATTTGCCCAGCGACGATTATGCGCAGCTTCGTCAAGCGATTGCGACAGCGCATGAGCAGCCGTATCGATCGTGGATCACCGCGCTAGCGGCAATCGATGGCTTTCTTGCGGAGCGCGCCGGGGACGAAGCATCCGGGCTTGAAGACCTGGGCCAGTACCGCTGTGAAGTAGCTGCGCTGCTACTGCTGGGAACGCCAAGTACGTTGTTGCCGGTCAATCAAGCTGTTTCGGCGGTGGAAGTGACCCATATGTTGGGTGACCATGCGCAGCTGCAGGGGGGGCGATTGAAGCTGCGATACCACGAGTTTATGAAGCGGTTGAGCAAGTATCGTAAACAAGACTTGAATCGCTTTGATGAGCTAGCCAAGTCGAAGATTGTGACACTGGCCCAGAAGTCGCGCGAGTTTGGCGTCGAGGACTTTCGCAGCAAAGTGCTGACTTCTTTCGTTCGCAATCGGTTGATCGATTCGGTCTATCTGCCGTTGATCGGCGACAATTTGGCCAAGCAAATGGGGGCTGCGGGCGAAAACAAACGCTCGGACCGCATGGGGCTGTTGTTGCTGGTCAGTCCACCAGGCTATGGAAAAACGACCTTAATGGAATATGTCGCGAATCGCTTGGGATTGGTCTTTATGAAAATCAACGGACCAGCGATTGGCCATGCGGTCACATCGTTAGATCCGTCAGAGGCCAAGAACGCGGCGGCTCGAGAGGAAGTTGAGCGGATGAATCTTGCGTTCGAGATGGGTGACAACGTGATGTTGTATCTGGATGACATCCAGCACTGCCATTCGGAATTATTGCAAAAGTTCATTTCGTTATGTGATGGATCGCGGCGGATTGAAGGCGTCTGGAGAGGGCAAGCGAAGACATATGACTTGCGAGGCAGAAAGTTCGTGGTTGTCATGGCGGGCAATCCTTATACCGAAAGCGGCGAGCGCTTTCAGATTCCCGACATGTTGGCCAATCGTGCAGACGTGTACAACTTGGGTGAGATGATCGGTAACTCCTCAGATGTCTTCGAACTGAGTTACTTGGAGAATGCCTTGACTAGCAACGCTGCATTGCAACCTTTGACGCGAGCGACTGCCTCTGATCAGTTGAAGGTTTACAATGCAGCGATACGCAATTCCGACGAACCGTTGGATCTAGAGTCAAATATCGGGCCGGATCAGTTGCGTGATATCCTTGCAATCTTACGCAAGTTAGTTGTGGTGCGGGATATTGTGCTGAAAGTGAATCGGCAGTACATACGCAGTGCTGCGCAAGCCGACGCGTATCGGACAGAGCCTCCGTTTAAGTTACAAGGCAGTTATCGCAACATGAATCGGATCACGGAAAAGCTGATGCCGATTATGAACGACGATGAACTGATGGCAACAATCCTGGCGACGTATGAGCAAGACGTGCAAACGTTGACTAGCGATGCGGAAGCGAACTGGTTGAAGTTCAAGGAGTTGCTGGGGATTCAGACGTCGGAAGACAAGCTGCGTTGGTCGGACATCAAGTATGCTTTCACTGAGAGTACAAAGTTAGCCGGAATCGAAGGTGACGACCGTGCCGCGCAGGTTTTAAAATCATTGCAGGGTTTACGTGACGGTTTGGAGTCGATCAGGCGAGTGATTTCGGACGGATTGGATTTGGGTGAGCGGAAGTAGGCCGGTAACAAGCAAAACTAGCTCAGCGCCGGAACATCGGTCGCTTGAGCTGAGCGACGTTGAGGGACACATCGGACTGTGGCTGATTGGCTTGGCGCAGTTCCGGCGATTGGTGGCTGTGATGTCGAAGAGGGGCGTTTGACCGCGTTGGGTATCGCCCCGCGTTGGGGATGTTGTGAGGCGATAACGCGGCCCGCTGGGCACGCGGTTAAACGAAGGAACGCGTACGCCTTCGGCTGACGGTTAAACGAAAACGATGTTGGATCAATTGGTGTGTGGGCGTTGAAATGACGCACCCTCCCCGGTCGCTCGTGGAACTCGCGGCCGACCCTCCCGCATCGGGAGGGTGAAGAAGAACGCGTACGCCTGCTGTTTGTAGTACCGCCTTTAGGCGGAATGGCATTGTGTTTTCAACGAGCATCCGGCTAAAGCCGGGACTACGAACTAAGACCGGCTAAAGCCGGGACTACGAACAGCGCTCGCTCCCCGGTCGCTCGTGGAACTCGCGGCCGACCCTCCCGTATCGGGTGGGTGAAGAAGACACGCTAGTTGATAAAATCCTGTTCGGCTTCCACATGGACTTCCGCTTCGCCGACATCGTCCAAGTCCACATGGATCACCATCGGCTCGCAACAGACCGGGCAGTCCTCGGTGTAATCCTGATGGTGGCCAGCCGACACGTCGATCGGAATAATTATTTCTTCGCCACAGTGGCTGCAGATATAGGTAACTTCGTCACGCATTAGAACACCTTCGTGGTTTGATACGGGAGGATCGACACACCTATCCCAATTATATGCCTTGCCGGCCACCGGAGACAGAGAATCGCACGTTTTAGGAAAATCTTTCGCGAAAAACAATCCATCACTGCATTGAAATCCGCGTTGATGGCCTACCGCATAACTCGTGCCGAATGCAACCAGCCGATTTGCTGTTTTCGCTGGAATTTCTCAAGCTAGAATGCTGTCGCATCAGTACATATTTATACGTTCCAAATATCGAGTAGTATCTGCGATGAGATTGGGTTTAGCATTCCGAGCGTTTTTTGGCGCACTGTTCAATCAAGAGAAGGCGACTGCGATCGACAGCGCACTGGCCGATCCCCAGGGTACACAGAAGAAGATCGCCGTGGCTCCCACCGATTCCTCTGATATACGCAAGGAACAAAGCATTGCACCGAAGACCATGGAGCTTGCAAGCGCTAGAAGTGATGCACTGACCTTGTTGTCGGTACTGCAACGCGAAGCACGATTGATCGATTTGGTCCAAGAGCCGTTGAACAATTATAGTGACGCTCAAGTCGGAGCGGCCGCACGGGAAGTGCTGCAGCAAACCCACAAGGTTTTGCAACGCATGTTTGATATTCAGCCATTGTGTGAGCAATCGGAAGGTTCACAAATCGATCGCCCACAAGATTTTGCCGCCACTCGTTGGAAGGCGATCGGCGATGCTAGTTCCAAGGCAAAGGTCACGGTCGTGCATCCAGGCTGGATTGCCAAATCTGTTCAAATACCGGTTTGGAATGGCCCCAAGGACGATCGGCTGGTACTTATGCCTACCGAGGTAGAATAGTTAAACGTGCCGGAGTTTGGCGGATCGCATTTTATTGCGTGTAATTCTCGGCCCCGTTCCTTTCGCTTATACTGATGCGATATGCAACCCGATAGTCACTTTTCCAGCCAGCATGTCTGAACAGATCCACGACGAAATCGAACAGCTTCGTGATCAAATACGCCAGCACGATCATAGCTATTACGTTTTGGCTACCCCGACTATCAGCGACACGCAGTACGACCAGCTTCTGCAGCGGCTGGTTGAACTGGAACGGCAGCATCCTCAATATGCCGATCCGAATAGTCCTTCGGTTCGCATCGGCGACCAGCCAGTGGCGCATTTGAAGCAAGTTGAACATCGGCTGCCGATGCTCTCGATTGAGAACACTTATAACGAGGGCGAGCTGCGCGATTTCATTCGTCGCACCATGCAGATGTTGCCCAATCAGACAATTGTCTGGGTTGTTGAATGGAAGATTGACGGCGTTGCGGCTTCGCTGGTTTATGAGCAAGGCCAACTGAAGATAGGAGTGACGCGGGGAAATGGTGTGATTGGAGATGACATCACACACAATATGCGTACCGTTCGGAATTTGCCTATTGTCGTCAAATCAGCCGAGGTGCCTGATTACTTTGAGGTGCGTGGCGAGATCTACATGAACAACGAAGATCTCGTGTCGCTCAATCAAGCGCGAGCGGCTGCGGGTGAGCCCATCTTCAAGAATACGCGCAATGTCACTGCTGGCACGGTCCGTCTGTTAGATCCGAAGATCGCTGCGCAGCGCAATTTACGCTTCTTGGTACACGGTATCGGCTATTGCAGCCAACTGCCAACGGCGACATATCAAGACTTTCTAAGTTTGGCGCAGCAGTGGGGCTTCACCACAACGCCAGAGCCGATTGCGTTCACGGATGTTGATCGCATGATCGAGCATTGTGCATTGCGTATGGAGCGAATGCATGAGTTGGACTTTGAAGTTGATGGGATTGTGATCAAAGTCAACAGTTTTGCGCAGCGTGAAGAGCTGGGCATGCGCTCGAAAAGTCCGCGATGGGTGATCGCTTATAAGATCGAAAAGTATGAAGCGGAAACGCTGGTTGAAGACATTACCGTACAAGTTGGAAAGACCGGCGCGATTACTCCAGTGGCTGCGCTGAAGCCTGTGGAGCTTGCGGGGACGACCGTATCACGCTGCTCGCTGCATAACTTTGATGAGATTCACCGCAAAGATATTCGGATCGGGGACTGGGTCACCGTCGAGAAAGCGGGGAAGATCATTCCTCACATTGTGCGAGTCGAGAAGCATCGTCGCCAAACGGAGCTCGCTCAATTGCCCGTGCCCAGCCATTGCCCTTCGTGCGGCGAACCGTTGGTGCGTGACGAAGGCGGCGTTTATGTACGATGTCCTGCATTAAGCTGCCCAGAGCAGTGGCGACAGAAGCTGCGTTACTTTGCCACGCGAGATTGCATGGATATCGAAGGGCTTGGTGACAAGCTGATAGATATGTTGGTCAGCCATCGGATGGTTTTGAACTACCGTGACTTGTACCAGTTGACGGCCGAGCGTGTCGCGAAACTACCTCGGATGGGAATGACGTCAGCCAGCAAACTGGTGGAACAAATTGCGGCGAGTCGTCAGCGAGAATTGGCTCAGGTGTTGAACGCCATTTCCATTCGCCATGTGGGCAAGCGCACGGCAGAGATTTTGGCTCATCAGTTCCGATCCATGGATGCACTTATGTCCGCTTCGATGGAAGAATTGACGCAGACCAATGAAGTCGGTTCCATTATTGCAGCCAGTATCTACGATTATTTGCACAGCGAGGGTGGGCAGTCGGTGATTGAACAATTGCGTTCCAGCGGCGTCAATCTGCAACAATCGGTCGATGAGTCCGCTGATGGCGATGCTCGTTTTGAAGGTCTGACGTTTGTGTTGACGGGAACATTATCCAAACCGCGTCGCGACGTGCAAAAGGCGATAGAATCTGCAGGTGGGAAAGTCAGTGGGAGCGTGTCGAAGAATACCAACTTCGTGGTCGCTGGCGAGGAAGCTGGCAGCAAGTTGCAGCAGGCTCAAAAGTTGAATGTTCGAGTGCTGAGTGAAACCGAATTGGAAGAGATGCTGAAATGATCGAGCTGAAAGACTTCGGAAAAGACTACGGCGAGTTTACGGCGGTCGATTGTGTGAATCTGAAAATCGACGAAGGCGAGTTGTTTGGGTTTATTGGCCCCAACGGTGCAGGCAAGAGCACTTCGATTCGCTTTTTGGCAACGCTACTGCGGGCGACGCGGGGCGATGGAACGGTGAATGGCTACAGTGTCAGTAAATCACCGTTGGACGTTCGGCGCAGCATTGGATACATGCCGGATGATTTCGGCGTGTATGATGGCATGAAGGTCTGGGAGTTCTTGGATTTCTTTGCAGTGGCCTACAAGATTCCTCGCTCGCAGCGCAAGAAGACGATTCTCGATGTGCTTGAGTTGTTGGATTTGGGACATAAACGCGATGACTATGTCAATGGATTGTCGCGGGGGATGAAGCAGCGGTTATGTCTAGCCAAGACGCTTGTGCATGACCCTCCGGTATTGATCCTTGACGAACCTACCAGCGGTTTGGATCCCAGGGCGCGGGTGGAGGTCAAGTTGTTATTGAAAGAGTTGAAGCGGATGGGCAAGACGATCTTGATCAGCAGCCACATTCTTGCCGAGCTTGCGGACTTCTGTTCTTCGATTGGGATCATTGAACGAGGCAAGCTGTTGATGCATGGCACGATTGAATCGGTGTACAAGCAGATTCAGCGGAATCATATGGTTGACATTCGATTGAACGAGGACACAGAGCGAGCGGCATCTTTGTTGCGATCCAATCCGCTGCTTCGATCGTTGACCAACATTCCCGAGGGCTTGCGAGTCGAGTTAGAGACGGATGAAGTAGGTGTCGCGCAGGTCTTGCGAAGTTTGATGGAAGCCAATATTGCCGTCCGTTCGTATCACGACAAAGACCCAACATTGGAAGATGTCTTCATGATGGTCACCAAAGGCTTGGTAAATTGAGAGAGTGTCTGCGGAACGATTAGCGATCTGCTGTCTGCGATTTGCAGTCGCTTAAAATCCGCGGAACGGTTGACTGTACGAGGCAGGTCGATCATGATGTCGTGAATTCTTATTTCCCAATAAGTTACCGGATCATCGCCATGAAAGCCCCTCAAAAGGAAACGACTCCATTGCCGACGAGGCAAATTGTTGTCGATCTGTATGGTGATTTACGAGCGATCGCAAAGCGGTGTTTGGCTCATCGGCGTCCAGATCGGCTGTTGCAGACAACCGGTCTGGTCCATGAGGCATACTTGCGTTTATCCGAGCGTGGGCAGCGGAGCGAAGGGACTCGCCAGGGCACTTTATTTCCGCTGCGACCGAAGCGATGCGGCGTCTAGTGATTGATAGATTCCGGCACGACACCTGTAAAAAGCGCGGTGGCGAATTTAGGCGGTTGCCTTTGGAATTGGACCATCTGGTTCCTGCCCAACGAGGTCTGGATGAAGGTCAGTGGCAAGACTTTCTAGAGTTGTTGGAGGCGTTGGAAGTGGAAGATCCTATTACGGCTGGGCTAGTGCGTTTACGGGTCTTTGGCTATCACAGCGTCGAGGAGGCTGGTAAGACTTTAGGGCTATCGCGATCGACGGCGTATGAACATTGGGTCTTCGCATGCCGTTGGTTCAAGACGAACGGTGGCGAGTCGCAGGCACTATCGGCTCACGAAGATTAGGCGAGACAGTGGAAGCATTTGATTCGCAGAAGCCGATCGAACAAGATGCGCGTCGTACACTAAGAGAGCTGTTCATTGAAGCGAACAGAATCACTGATCAGCAAGCCCAGGCCGCTTGGCTGGATCATGCATGCTTAGGGGATCATAAGCTGCGCGAAAGACTTCAGAAGCTGTTGCATCCGACCGAAATTAGCAATGTAGATCTGTTACATGCCGCAATTGAAAACAAGCGGCCGCCCAACAACCGCTCAGACAACACGGATGTCGAGCAGACTCAGCACCGGGTCGCTGGCGAAATGATCCTTACGATAAGCGCGGACCGAGTGGGCCCGTATCGTTTGATCCGCCGAATCGGTCAAGGTGGAATGAGTGTTGTCTATCTGGCGGAGAAAAATAAGTCACCATCGGATTTGGTCGCAATAAAGATCTTTGGGGTTGCAAGAGCGCTAGAAGAAGACTTAGAGCGTTTCATTCGCGAGCAAAAGATCTTAGCCAGACTGAATCACGCTCAGTTCACACGGCTATTAGACAATGGGAAATTGCCAACGGGCGAAGCTTACTTTGTGATGGAATATGTTCCTGGCGAGCCAATAACAGATTTTTGTCGATCGCATAAGTTGACATTGAACGAAATGATTCGATTGATGGTATCCGTTTGCAATGCGGTAAGTTATGCACATCAGCAAGGCGTTATCCATCGTGACTTGAAGCCGACGAATATTCTGGTGGAAGGTACTGCGCGGGATTTCCGGGTGAAAGTTATTGATTTTGGCATTGCGAAAGACACGCAAGCTTCAGTTTCTCAAGTCGCGTTAACTAGTTCGCAGCAGATATTGGGAACGCCGCTTTACATGAGTCCCGAACATCTCCAGCCGCAAACGCACATGATTGATACGCGCAGCGACATTTTCTCGCTTGGCTGTATCCTGTACCAAATGGTATGCGGTAGAGCGCCTTATGATACGCCACAAGTCCAGAAGTTTGGTATCTTCGAGATACAACGCTTGCTGCTCAGCACAGACCCTGTTCCGTCCTTTCCGCGGCAGAATAGCGGATTTGAAAAGGAACTGCAGTGGATTGTGGCCAAGGCATTAGAGAAGGAGAAGGATCGCCGGTACTCATCGGTTGCGATGTTTGCTGAGGATCTATCTCGCTATTTGATGGGGCAACCGGTATTCGCAGGCCCGCCTTCTGGGATATACTTACTGAAGAAGTTCTTAGGCCGTCATCGAAAGACGGCCGCAGTTTTTGCATTAACGCTGGTTACGCTGCTGGCGTCGACTATCTTCAGCCTTAGGCAAGCCAATTTTGCTCAGATCGCTGGCCTTGAAGCTAGGCGGTCAGAGAATCTGGCCATGATGTCCAAAAGAGAAGCTGAGATGGCGAGCCTGCGGGCTGAGTCCGCAAGAAGTCAAGCCGAGCAAGAGCTCTACTACGCGGAAATGAAGTGGGCGTCAGATGCCGCTTGGAATGGTGATATCGCGTTAGCGAACAGGATCCTTGCACGCCATGATCCGACATTGCATCCCAAAGCTTGGGTAGGCCCTGAGTGGCGATTGCTGAATTCGATCCTGCATCGCGATGCCCAAGCCGTGGCTGAATGTGGGGCACCTGTCATTCAGGTGTCCCTTTCGCCAAATAGAAAACATCTCGCTGTTACGTTAGACAACTATGTCGTCCAGTTGTGGGACCCTAGTTCGTTTGCGCTTCAGAACACGCTAAACACCAATTCCAGCCAGATGGGATTCGCTTGGGATTCGACTTCCCAGCGCTTCGCGACGGGTGGAGCAGATGGTATGGTTTCTGTTTTCGAGCTTTCGGAGTCTGGCGAAGAACCTCGTTTGGATGTAGCAAGAACAGCTTACTTCAAAGCTCATGAAGATGAGATAAACTCAATTGCGTTCACGTCAGATGGAAAGCAAATCGTCACAGCAAGCGACGACAAATCGATTTGTGTATGGAACACAATGCAATGGAACTTGGTTCAGCGAGTGGACGCTCACCAACGTTCGGTCGAAGAAGTGGCACTTTCAAGTGATAATCGGCGTCTTGTTTCTGCCGGCAGCGATGGATTTTTCTCCATCTGGAATTTCCCAAGCTTGCGAAAAGTAGATACATGGAACCTTGAAGATGCACGAGTGCAAACGATAGCCGTGAACCAAAGTGGTGATTGGCTGGTCGCTGGTGATGTAAGGGGAAACGTATTGGTCTCGGAGGTTACCGGGAAGAAGAGACACAACAAGTTCGAGTACATGGACGGGATAGAGCAGTTGATCATCCTTGCGGACAATCAAAGCATCGCGACGGCCGACCGTGGTGGGCGAGTCAAGATTCATCGATTAAATCGCGACCACCCATCACTTGAGCATACGAGCAGTTATCTTGATCGCTGGCAGGTTGCTGATGAAAGGGTCGCGAGTTTATGTGAGTTGTCCAGCAAGTTGCTGGTCGTTGGAGATCGAAGTGGCAAAATAAGTAAATGGTCGATCGAGAACTCAGCATTTCAACGGCTTGCAAGTGCAACGGTGGCGATGTGCAAGCTTTCAGATACACGACTATTGCTGAGTATGAATGATGGAATAGCCGTGCATGATTTTCAAGTCGACGCTAGCCAGCGATTTTCAATCGAACCGGGGTATGAGGTTGGGAACTTAGCCTACGCAGTTGACGCGAATCGTGTTGCCATGGTGGGCGAAGGGCTACTGGATGTTTGGGATCTAAACACGTCGGAACTGTTGTCGCGCTGGCAGGTCCAACCGGGGGAATCTACGGTAGCGATCTCCAAGGATGGGACCACGGTAATGTATGGCTCCTGGTTGGACCGGACTTTGGCGTGCTTCAAGGTGGGTGATTCCAATCGTATCCTGGAAATACCAGTCGAATTGACACGACGCGTTGACCTCGTCGGTGCCAACGAAATCGGACTTGTGAATTTGAACGACCTGTTTGTTTATCCGCTTTCCGGAAACAATCCACGCCTCCGATTATCGGGACATGATTCGACATTGTCGGATTTCGTCATGCTTGACATGAACCGTATCTTGACCGTCGGTCACGATCGACGATTGAACATTTGGGACATTGAAGATGGTCGGCTCATGATTTCGATAGAGGCTGATTCCAGTCCGGTGCACGCCGTGCGGCTGAATAGTGCCGGCAGTCGTCTAGCCACAGGATCTGCTGGCGGCAAGATTAAGCTTTGGGATACAAGCAGTATTCCGATTCGGGAGGTACTTTGCTTACCGGTTGACAGCGGGGTGAGTCAGGTCGAATTTGCGATGCAGGATCAGGTCCTTGTCGCAAGGCTGTTCAACGAGGAAGTCGTGTGCTTTGATGCTCGATTGCCCTATCAACCGTAGTTTGCTGCCAAGTCATCTTCTCAAACGCGGCCGTCCGCAGCCTGTTTAAACTCTGAAGTCTGAGGAGATCTCTCTCATTTTCCGGACAAGTAGCAGTCGGTTTGCGGATGTAGTTACAGAGATTCTCTTCATGAATTCCATCGTTGATAGTCTTAGAATCGCAATCCGTCTCGTAGGCCGGTCCCTAACCAAGCAAGACCACAGTTCAGTGTATGAATAGGCAAGCTCTCGTTCTATCGACGGTCGCTCCAGAGTGGTTTGGTGACGATCTGCTTCCCAGCCTGCTCAAATTCGAAATCGCCAATGCATCTAGTGTTGATGGGGATTGGGTTAACGCCGTCTATGGTGGCGTAGAATTCACCGGTGCTCCTGCGGAAGTTTTTAGCATTTACTTGAAGTCATTACTAAGCAATGGCGTTTCGATCTTGCCGGCGGCAACTTTTCTGTCATCCAAGATATGCCGACTAGCCTTGCAATTCGCTTTACGCCAACGGCGATTCCGAAGCGAATCTCTATCCGAATGCTAGGTATCGCAACGCTAGTTGCTGTGAGACGGTTTTTCCACCGATCGACAGCACCTTACTCCTACACCTCCCAACAATAAAAATACCGCTTCTCTCGTGTCCAAAACTATCACAAGGTTGTTGAGATTGAGTCGTCGCAAAACGGATTCAGTCTCGGAGTTCGTGTTCGCATTCAACCAGACAGGCACTGATCAATGCTTCGAAGTACTGTTGGGGGAGTGTATAGAGATTCCGATCTATCTAACGCAGTCGTTCGCAGGAATAGATCTCGTCATGCGCGGGGTCAGTGCGGTTGCGGTAACGGTCTTCTATTCTGGACTGCGAAACCAATCAGCAACCCCAGTTCGCGTTTCTGTAGCGCCTCATTTTGATGTGCTGAGCAGACAGATCGACACGGAGCAGCGGTATATTCGGATCGAAGGTATCATTCCTGCCTTTCCGCTTAACGAACCACTTCAGATTATCCACGACGATCCAATACTATTGGGCACAATCACTTTTCAGTCTGGACTGGACGGCGACATTACAAGGCTACAGCTTTCCTTTCGCAACACAACGCCGTCTGCCAATCTGCTTGGAGATGCTGTGGAAATAACAAAGATTGCATTTCGGGCTGGCGAACTACGAACCGTCAAACGCCAACGTCGGCCAACTATCGCGACCCTTGGGACCTTGAGCGGTTTGATACCCTGGCTGGCGAAGCTGCGACCGATGGTCATCGCTGACCGGAAGCGAACGAAGCTTAGTCACTGCATCAACGATTAGTCTGTCCACCCAAACGCCCCTTACTCACTCTGGCACCAGCGCATGCGTTTGGCAAAATCGGCCTGGAAATCGGGGCGATGGCGACTGACTGTGGTGCGTGGGTCAAAGTCCGCGGTGGCGGGTAAATCGCGATACCACCCGTCCGCCTGACGCTCGAACTGGCCTCCCCAACCTGGTTGGCTGGGATCTCGCGGATCATTCCCCCCGAAGGGCAAAAAGAAAAACCAAGCCGGTGTGTCCCCTTCCTTCATGCAGCCATGAGGATTTGGCGATGTCCAAGTTTTGGTAGGATAAAGTGCGCCCAGCGGCCCTCGATTCAACACGTTGGAAGCGATCCACTCTTGGCTGGTCAAGCTTTCATCACCCGTCAAGTAAACTCCGCGATAAGTGCCCGTGCGCTTGTCACGCCCCGCAGGAGCTGACGCGAGGATATAGTGCATGCCAGGGAATTCCGTTCGCATCCAGTCGGCGATTCCATCTTGATCGTTAATGTCGTAAACGCGAAACTTCTGAACAAAGTCCGCCAATCCCGCTTCCCCGCGATCCGATTTGACTCGCCAAAGCACTTGCGCTAAATCCGTTTGGCCTCCCCAGACACTGATATTTAACGGATCGCGAGCGTCTCCTGCGTCAATGCATTGCAGTAGATATCGTGAGCCTTCAGTGTCATGCCCCGAACCAATATGATCTCGCTCGCGAAACTTGTTGCCTGACCGAACCGTCGATCTCAGTTGGTCGGCTGCCGGCCATCCCTGAGCATGCTGAGATAAATTCGGTAAGACCGCATCATACGCGTCGATCACTTGCAGAATCAAATCCGGTCGCGTGATGGCTTCTTTCAATTCACCACGTGTCCCTGACGCGCTGGCAACGATCGCTTCGATGCGAAATTCGTTGGCGTACAACATCAGCCGGATCAACGATTGCATATCGTCTGGATCACCGCCGATGTCAGTCAACACGGCCAACCGCGGCTTGTGACTGTGCTCTTGGGCCAACGAGCTTGCATGGACAACACAGCCAGCCAGCAGGGTAAGCAGAACGAATTTATTGAGCAGGTATGGGATCTTCACGATGGATCGGGGTGCCTTCCCAAATAGCGGTATCGGTGTCTTCATCATATTGCAAAATGCGATGAGCACTGTCGGGGACCATCGACAGGTTTATCTCCGGCAAGAACGCGCGTAGCTTGGACACGATCGCCGCCGACTCGGGCTGCTGAATCAAGTTGTTCCATTCGTGGGGATCGCTGGACAAGTCATAAAGTTCTTCCGAACCATCCGCATATACGATGTATCGATGCGTCGCATCGCGGACGCTGTGATTGTCGCGGTTGTGGGTCGTGATGGCAGGCCATGGTCGAGCTGCATTAGCGTCTGCGAGTTGGGGGGCGAGCGAATGGCCTTCCAGATGAGGCACGTTGGGAGCGTCGATCAACTCCATCAGAGTTGGGTAGACATCCAATAATTCTGCTGGGCTAGTGCAGACTTGACCGCCATGGATTCCAGGTCCCGCAAAGATCAAAGGAACGCGGGTCGAACGTTCCCACAGCGTGTTCTTGCCTGTGATTTCCTTTTCCCCCAAATGCCAACCATGATCGGACCAGAGCACTATGATCGTGTTATCACTCAGCCCCTGCTGCTCCAGCGTTTCAACCAACCGAGCGATCTGCGAATCCACAAAGGATGTACACGCCAAGTAAGAACGACACAGATTGCGCCATTGGTTGTTTTGCTCCAGCCAAGCTAACCGCGGCTCGGGCAACGACCAATGAAGGTACCACGAAAAGTGAGGTGTATCTGCTCGGTCCTTGCTAACGATGGTTGGCAAGAGTTGATCGTTGTCAGGAATCTTTTGGTACCAATGGTCGTTTACATAGCATGGTACGTGCGGAAGGAAGTAGCCAACCGACAGAAAGAATGGTTGCGTCGGATCGCGACCGTCAGTCAAGTATTGAATGGCCCAGTCGGTTGTCTTATAGTCGCCTTTGTCTTCATCGCGATGTTCAAAGACGCCCCAGTCCATGAGTGGGTTGTTATACGGTGGTGTTTCGGGGATCAATCGTTTCGCTGGCTTCGCTCCGACCGAAGCACCTGGTCCCCAGATGTCGAATTCACGCGACTTCAGTTCTTCATCTCGTGGTGGTGAATGGTAGATCTTGCCCACTGCGGCCGTCGTATAACCCGCAGCTTGCACGGCCCGAGGTAGGGTTATTACCTCGCGCAGCTCGTCCACGCTCCAGTGTTGCGGCATCAATCCATAGACGCCGGTAGAACTGGGACGCAGACCTGTCAGCAAGCTGGTACGCGACGAATTGCACAACGGAGCTTGGCAGTGCGCGTTGCTGAAAAGTGTGCCACGTTTGGCCAGAGCGTCGATCGCGGGCGTTGATGCCAACGGATGTCCACCCATACATCCGATCCAGTCGTTCTGGTCGTCGATGGCGATCATCAAGATATTGGGCCGCGGTGCATCCTGGCTGTAAGCAGGCGAGGAAGCAAACAGCACCCAAAACAAAATTACGTGTGAAAATAGTTTTCTCATGCCGCACATTGTAACAAAATTTTAGTGATGAAAACCCGCCCTGCCGCCGCCGCGCGACCAGGAACCTTTGTGCTACAATGGAAGCAGCCCGGCGCTGGAGATCTGCTCACAGCCACGGGTTTTTCCTACCTCAATGCTAGCCGCGCCCATCGCCCACCTCACTGCTTCGTTCCATAGGTTCGTCATGCCTTCATTTGCAAGTTCTTTCCTGTCGTTGCAACGGGTTGTCATATGTGCAGTCATTTCCTTCGTCGCCTCGTCCTTCGCATTGACTCTTGTATTGATTTGCGGCATCAATTCCCATGCCCACGCGGCCGATTTGGAACGGCCAACTTTGGCACCTGCCACGTTGTATCGAGCGATCAACTTGAATGGCCCCGAGTTGGTCATTGACGGCCAGAAATGGTTGTCAGACAAATCGGCGAACATCAAAGCGAACGGAAACAGCTTCGACGCACAGTCCATCGAATTGGTGCCTCCGACCGACGATATGCGGGCGCAAATGATTCGCAGTAGTCGCTGGGGCAAAAGCTTAACGATCGACGTTCAAGAGATTCCAGCGGGAGTTTATCAGGTCTTTGTCTACTGTTGGGAGGACAATGACCCTGAGAAATTTGCGATCAAGTTGAACCAGCGAAATGTGGTATTGGAATACGATAGTGGCTCTGCTGGTAAGTGGAAACGCTTAGGGCCTTGGCGTACGGTCGTCCGCGATGGAGTATTGCAAGTTGCCGCTTATGGTGGAGCTGCAAATTTCTCCGGAATTGAAATCTGGGCTGGCGATGGGCCGGTACCAGACCCGTTGGAGCAACAATTTGCGCTGGCACCTTCCGACGAGCAGTTGCAGTTTTTTGAAAGCCGCATTCGGCCGCTGCTGATTGATCATTGTTACGGCTGTCATAGTCTGGAAGCTGGCGAACCGGCGGGGGGCTTGTTGTTGGATTCTCGCGTTGGGGTCATTCAAGGCGGAGTGACCGATCGCGCGGTCTTACCTGGTTTACCTGACCACAGTTTGTTGATCAAAGCGGTGCGGCACGAGATTCCTAGTCTTACCATGCCTCCCGATGAAAAATTAAGCCCAGAACAAATCGCAGATCTGGAAGCTTGGGTTCGCATGCGAGCTCCAGACCCGCGGACCGAGGATACGATTGCAGCTTATAAAGCCATGTCGTCGATCGATTGGGATAAGGCACGCGATTTCTGGTCGTTGAAGCCCATCGTGGACCAACCATTGCCACAAGTGGAAGACCAAGATTGGCCGTTGTCTGGTTTGGATCGATTTGTATTGCAGAAGCTGGAAGAAGCTCAACTGCAACCAGCGGCGAATGCCCAGCGGCGAGTGCTGATTCGTCGCGCCACGTTTGACTTGATAGGACTGCCACCCACTCCAGAGGAAATTGAAGCGTTTGTGAATGACCAATCGCCAGATGCCTTTGACAAGGTCGTCGATCGATTGCTCGCTTCCAGGCATTATGGCGAACGTTGGGGACGCTATTGGTTAGACATTGTGCGCTACAGCGACACCGCTGGCGATAACTCCGACTTCCCAATTCCACAGATGTATCTATACCGCAATTGGGTGATTGATGCGATCAATGCTGATCTACCATATGACCAGTTCATCATGCAGCAAATTGCAGGTGATTTAATGGGCGGCGAAACGAAAGAGCAGGTGCGGCGGCAAACGATTGCCACCGGATACATCTCGAATGCACGTCGTTTTGGTTCACGCGTTGACGATTATCCTCAGCACTTAACGATCGAGGACACGATCGATAACCTTGGCAAGACTTTCTTGGCGACCACGATCAATTGCGCGCGATGTCATAATCACAAATTTGATCCCGTGACTGCAGAAGACTACTACGCCATCTACGGCTTTTTCCACAGCACGCGGTATCCTTGGCCTGGCATTGAATTGGATCAGAAGCAACGCGATTTTGTGAAGCTAGATGGTTCGGATGAAACAATCTATGCGGTTGCGGAAGCGAAATTAGCAGAAGATGTCGCGGTGCAAATCAAGGGCGATCCTGGTAAAGCAGGGCCCGTCGTGCCACGCCGTTTCCTTTCTGTCTTGGGCGGTGAAGCGTTACCTGCAGAAGACTCCTCCAGTGGTCGATTAAACCTAGCTCGTTGGATTGCCGATGCGCAGAATCCACTGACCGCGCGTGTCATGGCAAATCGTATTTGGGCCAAGCATTTTGGACGAGGCTTGGTAGCAACGGCCAACGATTTTGGACGACAAGGCAAACCGCCCTCGCATCCCGAGTTGCTTGATTGGCTGGCCAAGCAGTTTATTGAATCAGGTTGGTCGATGAAAAGCTTGCACCGCACGATCATGCTCTCACGTACTTATCAACAAAGCAGTAATCGATCCGACAAGATGCTGGAAGTAGACCCAACGAACATCTTGCTAAGTGCTTTTCCAAGGCAACGTTTGGACGCGGAGTCGATCCGCGATACGTTACTGCTAGTAAGCGGCCAACTCGATCTAACGCCTGGCGAAGCGCATCCGTTTCCGCCGTCGTCGGAGTGGAAGTATACGCAGCATAATCCATTCAAAGCGGTTTATGAATCGAATCGACGTAGCGTCTATCTGATGACTCAGCGAATACAACGGCATCCCTACTTGGCTATCTTTGACGGTCCAGACCCTGCCACCAGCACTCCGATGCGATTGACAAGTACGACGCCAATCCAAGCGTTGTATTTGCTCAATGACAAGTTTGTTCACGATGCAGCCAGCGGCTTGGCGGCAAAGAGCTTGAGTTGGGAGTTGTCGCCGCCGGAGCGGTTGCAGCGCGTTTGGCAGGAGCTCTTTGCACGGCCGATCACTGACGACGAATTGGCGACAGTCCTGGCATCCATGGAGCGTTTGCAAACCGAGTATACTGCGGCTGGAGTGGCAGAAGCGGAGATGACGACCGCTATTTGGAAGGCTGTGCTACGCTCCCTGTTCCGTTTGAACGAGTTCGTTTATATCGACTAGTGCCGGTAACTTGGTCTACCGCAAAACAAGTTTCCAATCACAATAGATAGCTGGAAATATGTTTGGCCAAGGCAAGCTGCAGTCGCTCAGGATAACTCAATGGACTCTTTCGATTTTCTGCGAATCTCGGTCGCTTCACCGCCGGTGCATGTTGGAAATGCCGCCGCGAACGCGAATGAAACGCTTAACTTCGCACTTAAATGCCATTCAAGCGATGTCGTGTTGTTCCCAGAGCTGAATTTGTCAGGCTATACCTGCGGCGATTTGTTCGCACAAGAATTTTTGCTCGACTCCTGTCTGGAACAAATCGCTTGGCTATGTGAAGCGAACCACCGCGTCCGGCAGATGTGGGTCGTGGGCCTGCCTCTGCGGATTCAACAACAGCTTTATAATTGCGCGGCGGTGATCTGCGAAGGCAAATTGCGTGGTGTGGTCCCCAAGACTTACTTGCCGACCTACCAAGAGTTCTATGAATCGCGTTGGTTTCAGTCGGCGACCGTTCTGAACGATAGGGTGTACCACTACGATGGTTATGAAGTTCCGCTAGGTACAGACTTGCTCTTTCAGAATGGCGAAGCTCGGATTGGAATCGAGATCTGCGAGGATCTGTGGATGCCAATTCCACCTAGCTCACTGCATGCGTTAGCGGGTGCGAATGTGTTGCTGAATTTGTCTGCCAGCAACGAGACGATTGGCAAAGCGGCTTGGCGGAAACAGTTGGTCACCAGTCAAGCGGGGCGCTGTGTGGCCGCATACGCGTATGCTAGTGCTGGCCCAACCGAATCGACCACCGATGTGGTCTTCGGCGGCCACTGCATGATTTGCGAGTTGGGCACGCTGCTGGTGGAATCGCCACGCGTAGGTACCGATTGGCTTGCAGCAAGACAAGGAACAATTATTACCGCCGACGTCGACTTGCACCGCATCGGTCATGACCGTCAAGTCATGCAGACATCGCTGCAGGGAGCCAGTCAACATGTCCCAATCGACTATCGCATTGTCGATTGTAACCTGCCTTTAACCGATCGACGTTTGCAGCGAACGTTTCGAGGCCAGCCATTCGTACCAGCACAGTCCGCAGAGCTGGCGGCGCGATGCCAAGAGATCTTGCAGATTCAGAAAGCAGCCTTGGCTAAAAGACTTGAACAACTGCCAGCCAGCTTGCCGCTGACAATTGGCGTCAGTGGCGGCTTGGATTCCACGCTCGCCTTGCTGGTCGCCGTCGAAACGTGCGATGATTGCGGCTATGATCGAAAACGCATCGTAGGGCTAACGATGCCTGGATTTGGTACCAGCAAACAGACTCGCGACAATGCGGTCGCCTTGATGGAATCGCTGGGCATCACGCATCAAAGTATCGATATTCGAGCGACTTGCCTGGAGATCTTCCGAGGTATGCAGCATGCCCCGTTTGGTCTGGCATTGGACGGTAAATCGGTCGAACAATTGCAAAGCGAGTTAGAGAATTTACCCGACGACAATCGTCACGATTTGGTGTTTGAGAATGTTCAAGCACGAACCCGCACGATGCTGCTCATGAATCGCGGGTTTGTTTTAGGGACTGGAGATTTATCCGAATCAGCATTGGGTTGGTCGACCTACAATGGCGATCATATGTCGATGTATAACGTCAATTGCGGAGTCCCCAAGACCTTGGTCCGATTCTTGGTTCGTCACATTGCCGAGCATGATTTTCAGGCACCGATTCGTGAAGTGCTTCTTGAGATTGCTGCGATGCCGATATCGCCAGAGCTATTGCCGTTGCGAGCTGACGGAAATGTGTCGCAAGCGACTGAGTCGACTATCGGTCCCTATGAATTGCATGACTTCTTTCTCTATCATTTTGTGCGGACGGGAGCTTCGCCAGAGCGGCTGCGTTTTTTGGCGGCCCATGCAAAATTCGAGACGGAATATACTGCGCAGGAGATCGAACGCACCTTGCGAATCTTCTTAAAACGTTTTTTTGCGAACCAATTCAAGCGCAGTTGTATTCCCGATGGGCCAAAAGTAGGCACAATATCACTATCACCGCGGGGCGATTGGCGGATGCCCAGCGATGCTTCTTCCGAAGACTTTATCAATTCGTTGGATCAAACGGAGTGAAAGTGTGACCGACTTAGCCGCCGATTCGAAAGTGATTGATTCCACGTTGAAAGGGCACTTTGTCAGCGTTGCAGAGCTGACAGGCGTTGAACTTGCCGAAAACGAAGCTGCACCTCAGTCTCGATTTTCCATTCAGCTTCAGTTGTGCGACAACCGACGCAATCAACAACTGCTGCAGGGAGTCGGTTCCGATTTGACCTCCGCCGTGCAAGCCGCGCTGCGACCGATCTGCATCGCTGCGATCAATCTAGATCTGGAGCAAAGGTTGCGATCCGATGGCGCGACACAATGGACGGCTGTGACGACAGCGAACTTGAAGAACGCGAAGCGACAAGGGGTGGGGAAGTTTGTTGCTACGGATAGGGCCGTCGGAGCTGTGATGGCAAGTCTACGAGCGATCCATTACGCGGGACTATTGAATGCCCAGTTCCGCGCCAACAACCAAAAGCAACTGCGGCAGGTGGCCAGGCAGACCCTGGACGAACTGATCGATACCTTGGGGCTTGGGAGTCTATCAAGCAGACAGGATTGCGAAGCTGAAAGTGTGCTGCTTGAACAAATGAATCGAATCGCGTCGGCAGCCGTCCTGACAGCCGCAAATCACCCTCAGCGTGATTCGATCCTGAGTTTATATGACACAAGTTCGTGGCTGTATGACAGCGATGGAAAGCGACGTGATAGTTTCACTCAGACGGACCATTGGCTAGCTTGGTATCCCGGTTTAGAAAATGGAGAGTTGACTGCACGCGAAGTCATCGATTCGATGCCTGCAGCCACGGACCATGAAATCCCGTGGATTGTCCGGTTACTTGAAAATCCAGAAAGCTGGCTGAGATTCCGTGGCGCAGTGATGTTATCGGATCACGATATCATGCATGTCCTGCTTGGACGCGGTTTGCAGGATCAAGATGAAGCGTTCGTGATTGGTTTTGCGATGGGGACCGCCAAACGCCGCAGCCGTCTCCAGTCAGCAATTTTGCGTTGGTTCATGAGCCGCTGGTATCCAGAGCCTTATCGTGTGCCGAAGTACTTGTTGCCCTCGTTTGACCTGGGGTTTGAGTGTGGTCGGCAGACGGGTGCAAAGGATTTGTTCCGACGTTGTTTTGATGAGTATCTTGATATGCCGCTAGCGCAGAGTAGAGCGGCCTGCGGCATCGATGTAGAAGTCTTGCGGAAGTTTTTTCGTCGCGAGCAGGTAGCGATTCCGATGACGATTGCTTCGATTCGGTTGCCTGTGTAGAGCGATGGTTGAACGAAGGCGATGCTCTACGTAGGCCGGCAACAAGGTCGCTTGTGTACTTGCTGAAACTGCGTAAAGCTTATCATGAACAGGCTGAGTGGGTTGCTGACGTTGAATGGATTTAAGCGACTGATGTTCCGGCGCTATGGTGGACTTTGCTTGCTTCGCCTTACGAGATCAGCACGGTTTCGTTTTACCGCGTTGGGCATCGCCCCGCGTTTGGAAGTATAACGCGGAAGTAACGCGGCCCGATGGGCACGCGGTTAAACGACGTTTCCCCTGTTTCGGTCATCATTGAGGATCGCCATAATCGCACACGCCTCATAATCGCTACAATGCATTGATTTTCTGCAGTCCTCAAGAATTCAATGATGAATCGACGCTGCATGTCGCTATCTAGAGGGCATTTCTAAATACGCGTTCTCTCGCCGCCTAGCTGCAGATTGAATCCTAGCGAAGTACGCTTCAATCACGTTTGCTTCCTTCTCTTGTTGAACAACCAACCATGCGACGCTTCAGTCCCCGACATCGCATCGTACTAACCTTGGTTGTCCTATCGATCAGCCCCGTGCTGGTTGCCGGATCGATGGGCAAGATCGATTTAATGGGCGCTTCGAAAATGACTGAGCGGCAGGAGGCCGTACAGCAGATCGCACGCGCGGCCGTTCAACATTTGGAGAAAAATGGCCCGGTTGGCTTTCAAGCAATGGTGCGGAACCTGCTCGCAAGCCAGCCTGTCGTTACTGAGTTCTCCATCTCCCGCATCGACGGCGTAAAACTGTGCAACATCGATATGCGGAAGGAACCTGGCAATCATTCGACGATTGCTTCCTACGTCAACTCGTTCTTCGGAGACCAAAGCCGCTTGCAGTTTCCCATCAGTCGCAATGATAAGCCGTGGTTGAAAGTGGAGGCCGCCTTTTCCAACGCATCTTGGAGCGATTCGGGGCTTGGCAGTCTGCTTTCCGTCATCGCCATCGTCGTAGGCATCAATTCCTTTACATTCGGATTGTACCTGCGACGCATGCTGTCGTTCATGGATCCCAAGAACGCGGTTCCAAAGCGAGTACGAAACACTTTGGACACCATCGCCAGCGGGATCGTGCTGCTGGATAGTGAAGGCCGAATCATGGTCATCAATGACTCGTTTTCCGCAGCTTGCCAAAAGACGCGTGATGAATGCATCGGTGGAACTCTGGATCAGTTCGAATGGCATCTGGTGAACGACACGATTTCGCCATGGCAGAAAGCTTTCGAATCGAAAACGCCTTGTATGCTGACGGTCGAACTGAAAACGCCAAAGAACAAGCTGCAAATCTTCAACGCGAACGCGACGCCGGTCTTTGATGCCTCCGATGGTTTGGCCGGCGTGCTTGTCAGTTTCGAGAACGTCACAGAGATCGAAGCTCAGCGAAAAGACTTGCTGAAGGCGTTCCGCGAACTGGAAATGAACAAAGAGCAGATTCGCCGTCAAAACGAAGCACTCAAGGAACTCGCTTCACGAGATGCCCTAACAGGCGCATTCAATCGTCGCGCTTTGTTCGAATATCTGGATGAATGTTGGTTGAAGAAAGATACGTTTGAAAACGGTGTCATCGGTATCATGATGGACGTCGACCACTTCAAGAAGCTGAACGACGTACACGGTCACGCCGTCGGCGACTCGGTACTAAAAGATGTCGTGCGAGTTGCCAGAAAAGCGGTCGCTTCGGAAGGCTTCTTGGCGCGATACGGTGGTGAAGAGTTCTGTATCGTGTTGCCTAATCGTACAATCGAAGATGGAATTGGAGTTGCAGAACGAGTCCGAATTGCGATCGAAACCGAATTAGCTATCCCTTACGCAGTTACCTCCAGCGTGGGCGTTTCGTCAAGCGACTTTGGTGCTAGCTCGGGGCAGGGCCTGATTGACCAGGCCGACAAGGGTTTGTATGCGGCCAAGCATGCTGGTCGTAATCAAACGCAGACTTACTCGACGGAGATTGAGAAGCTTGCTGAAAAGAAGACTGGTTCGAGTGCCAGCGACGCGAAGTTCCAACGCAAGGAGATGGAGATCTCGTATCAAGCGGCCGTTTCATTGCACACCGCTTTGCTGTACAAGCACGCTCCCAGTGCCTACCACTCGCAACGTGTCGCTGAAATATCGTTGGGAATTGCGCGAGGCCTGTTGGGGGTACGAGACTTGTATATGTTGGAGGTCGCGGCGCTGCTGCACGATATCGGAAAGATCGCTGCTCCGGACGATGTGCTGGCCGATCACCATCTTGGCAAGTTCTCGATCGACCAACCGCAGTTGCGTGTTTATGCAGAAGACGGCGTGCGAATCATCCGCGCTTCGTTTGATTGCAATGATCTTGCCAACATCATTCGCTACCACTTGTGCCGCTACGATGGTCAGCATTCGATGACGGACGACTTAGTTGGTCCCGATATCCCCCTGTCTGCTAGAATCGTCAGTATTGCCAATGCGTACGATGAGATGGTCAACTGCGCCGATGCTGAGCACACGATTTCGCACGCTGAGGCGATCCTGCGATTGCAATTGGGCGCTGGTACCAAATTTGACCCAGAGCTAGTCGCTCGGTTTGCGAATCAAGAAACGGGTTGGCGTTTGGATGGTTCGCATTTGTTATCAGATGACGGCCAAAATCGAGAGATCATCGATCTGGGATACAACCTGGAACAAGCGATGCACGCCTATGATGGCGGCGATGTCAGTAAGCTGCAGCGATGCTTGGAGCTCATTGCCGAGATAAGCCGTCGACTAGACTTTGTGAACATCTCTCGCATCGCTTCGGAGCTGCGTGCAAACCTGGATCGCAAAACAGCAGCGGACCTCGACGGCTTCATTCCCGTACTTCAAGATTTGATCGAAAGCTGCAGCGCGATCCTGCGTGGGTACTTGCGAAACGTCGCTTCGCGGGGTACAGCGCCAGATCAATCAAGGCCATTGCTCAAGTCGCAAAGCTAAATCGATTGACTAGAAAGGCAGTTTGCCTTTGGTCGGATTTGGTTTGTATTGATGGTCGCGCCCCTTTTTCATCTCCGCTCGAATCAGATAATCCGTCTTCACGTTAGGGTCCTTCTGCTGATCCTCCTCCGTAAGGTCGACTTTGCGAAAGATCCCTATCTTCTCCTCGCCGCTGACGACGCGTCCAAAGACGGTCACCGATTCGCCAATTACTGGCAGCGCGGCCGAAGCAATCATGAACTGAGACGAAGCGGTGGATGTATCGATTTCTCCCCCCTCGCCCTTTACGCTCAAGGCAAAGAACAGACTGCCTCGAAAGATCCCACGGGCGTCCGGCAACTCCGCTTCGCTGGCAATTGAGTAACCTGCGTTGCCTGTTCCATTGCCGATCTTGCAACCGGTTTGAACTCCGAAGTGCGGCACAACGCGAAAGATACGCATCCGATTGTAGAAACTGTTTTGGACCAGATACATGAAATTCGCGACCGCATCCGGTGCTTGGTCCTCAAACAATTCCACCTGCAACAGTCCCTTGCTCGTGATCAGTTCTACTACAGGGTTGTCTCGCGACTTGTCAAGCTCGCGTTGTTCCAATTCCGCTTGCCAAGCCTCCTTGGCTCGATCAATGTTCCGATACATCGCTTGCATCATGGCTGGCAAGGTTGCGGCCGCGGAGTATTGGTCCCAAGCGTCCTTCGCTAACTCGAAATCATTGTTTGCATAACCAATGAAACCGATCGCTGAGAGCAGCGGTGCATCCAGTTCCACAGGTGGCAACTCTAGGACAGTCTTAGCGGCTTGAAGCACGTGGTCGACTCGATCCAGTTGCCCTTCCTTGCGAACAATCTCCATGAGCGTTAGGCCAAGGTTATTGAATTTAGTTGGCTCACTGCGATAGATTTCAGCCATCTCATCAAGCCACTCTCGCATATGCACTTGCGAGCGCCGGAAAACCTGATCCCACTGGATGACCTGCTTTAAATCCTTGTCATAATTCGGCTCCGCGAGATGATAGCGTGAAAAGACCCGACGCAACTCTTTGACGTCATCGCGAAAGGTGTCGACGCGGCGTTGATAGCTGGTTTGAATTTCCGGTGATACGTCATCAGGCAGGACGCCAAATCGGCTATCACGGTCCGCGATCGATTGTTCCATCAAGTCCGCTTCCTGCTTGCGTTGCATCTCTTGTTGCATCAACAATTCGGAAAACGTAAGTTCATCTTTGGCCTGCTCCTCCTGGCCCAGCGTGATGGCAGGTTGATAGGCCAAAGCGATCAAGACAAACACGCGAAGAATCCAAGGCTTCATGAGATCCATCAAATTAACAAGGTTAAGGGTGAGAGGAAGATTCACGGGCACTCACCACTATCATACGGTGGTACATGGCCATTAAGTTCAGCGAGGGCGTTCCCAGCCGCGCGCTGCTCGGCATCTTTTTTGTTCTTGCCACTAGCGGCTGTAAAGACGCGGTTGCCCAGTTCAGCGGCAACCGCAAACACTTTATCATGGTCGGGGCCAGCTTGACGTAGCAGAAGATAACGCGGTGTCAGACCTAGCTCGCGTTGGCAATAATGTTGCAAGATCGATTTGTAGTTCCCGATGCCCGCATCTTCGTCAGCCGTAATTAACTCCTCATGCATCGACGTCTCGATAAACCGTTGAGCTGCTTCCAGGCCCCCGTCGAGGAAGACGGCCGCAATCAACGCTTCATACACGTCGCTCAATAGCGAGCGAGGCAGGACCGCTTTCAACATCCCACGACCTAGAATGAGGTACGCTTCCAAACCCATGCGTCGAGCGACTTTGGCACAAATCCTCCGCGACACAATGTTGGATTTGATCTTGGTTAGCTCGCCTTCCAGCAAATCGGGGTGATGGCGATAAAGATGATCGCAGATCACCATACCAAGAATACTGTCGCCTAAGAACTCTAACCGTTCGTTGCTTTCCACGCGGCGGCTTGCTCCCGAAGCATGCGTCAGAGCCGCTTGCAGGAGTTGAATGTCTCGAAACTTATAGCCAATCTTCTGTTGGCAATCCACAAGCTTTTCTTCGATCGACAACTGACTCATCAACAGGGCATCCATCTCGCATAAACCATTCCAAGACAAAACGAATTGCCAGAGCGCTTGCTGGGAGGATGGGACACTGGCCCCCGCCTGAGGTGGACCAGAGTCTCATGCTTCAATACGGAGCACGTCTGCGACCAACAGTATAACTTGTTCGGCACAAATGTTTCAGCCCACATAACCGTACAATTTTTCGCTTAAAAATCGGCGGCAAGCTCAACCGCAACGTCGAGCTAACCTATTTTTGAGGGTGTTTTGCAACTTGAAACCGCCAACTGCCATGAATATGCCACTTCTGACGCCATCGAATTACGCTTTGAGTCGCTTCTTTGGAGTTGGCTGCCGAATGCCGCTTGCACCGTCCGTGCCGGAAGAAAATGCCCTGCTCTATGCCATCGAATCCAGCTATCGCAATGCGGCGATCGATGCTCCAAAACAATGGCAACCAATGGCCGTGGAACGCATCCGCAAAGAAACTCGTGACGTGAAGTCGTTCTATCTGGTGCCAACGCAATCCAGACCGCTGCCGGCTTTCCAAGCTGGGCAACACCTTCTGATCAGCAATCGGAATCATCCCGCTGCCGCCCAACAAAAGTCGCTCAGCCGCTGTTACACGCTCTCTGGAATCTCCAATCCAACCTTCTGGCGTATCTCCGTCAAACGCCAATCGCCGATCGCCAGCGATAGCGACCATGTTGCCAGCAGTTTTAGTAACTTCCTACACGATCATGTGCGAGTTGGCGATACGCTGCAAGTCAAAGGACCCAGTGGTCGTTTCACTTTGCAAGCCGCCGGAGCTTCGCCCGTCATGCTGTTCGCCGCTGGGATTGGTATCACACCGATGATCTCGATGGCTCAACAAGCGCTAAACGAACATCCCGATCGTTCCGTCGGTATCCTTTATCAGTCGCAAACGCCCGATCAGACGGCTCTGGCGAAAGAGCTGATTGAGCTGGCGAGGTATCATCGAAATCTTAAGCTCATCTTCGCATTTTCAAAGCTTGATCCACAACAGCCTTTCGACAATGAGTTGCCGAATATTGGGTTTATTGGTGGCCGAGCGAACGCCATTCAACTTGTCGCCCAAATCGATGCGGCAGCTAGAGGGAACTGTTACTTGTGTGGACCTTGTCAATGGATGGCGGCCATGATTACGGGACTCAAGTCGCATGGATTCGAGGATTCGCAAATCCATTTTGAATCCTTTGGCAGCGAGCTTGTGTTAAAGGATTCAAGTGCCGATGAGCAATCGTTAAGCCACGACGCGCCCGCTTCGAGCTTTAAAGTGAAGCTCGCCGAGGCCGACACTCAGATCAATTTCGAACCCAAGGGCGGTTCGCTGTTGGACCAACTGCAAAAGGCAGGAGCAGACGTGGCGGGAGGTTGTCGAGCGGGCAACTGCGGCACGTGCATGACACGACTGATTAAAGGCCAAGTGGATCCGGGCAAGCACTCCTGCTCCGACTTAGCAGAGGGTTGGATACTTCCTTGCGTAGCCACGCCGCAATCCGACGTTGAACTGCAAGTGTAAAACCACGATTGCTGGACGCAGCGATCGCGAGCTTGATCGTCGTTGCTTCTGATGCGAACACGTTTCTTATTCACCCTCCCGACTCGGGAGGGTCGGCTTCTACCGTAGGCCGGTAACAAGCAAAGCCACCGCCAGCGCCGGAACATCGGTCGCTTGAATCTGGTCAACGTCACCAACCCACTCAGCCCATTCATGATCGGCTTTGCGCAGCTCCGGCAACAGCACAAGCGACCTTGTTCCGGCCTACATCGAACCGCTTGACGCGTTCGCTATGGCACCTATGACCGCTTGAACGATCAGGCCCTAGTCGATACATCGTAGAAGCCGTACATCATAAACGCTACCCAATCCATGAAGTCTTCTCGATGCACCGTCGAATTAGGGCCCACCGTTAAGGTCACTAAACTCCAGTCGCCATTGACCGTGAATCGATATCCAATCTTTTGCTTTGAGTTCCCTTGGTCACTGCGCATCGAATCATGATGAGCCCGCACAGGAGGGGGCGGATTGCTATTCAGCTTTGCCAACGGGACTCGTATTTGTAACGTCGCCCACTGGTCATCGTGTTGAGCTTTAATAAACCATTGGCTTGAGTTGCCAAGCTTAACCGTCACTTCGTCGGAGTTATCGGACACTAAGTCGAACATGCCAGATTCCTGCACACATTCCATGACTGCAACAGCAATTTCATCCATTCCAATCAATAGAGCATCGTCGTCTTGGTCACTCTGTTGAGCATCACGAAACGGAGCTTCAAAGCTACCGATGGCAGGCGGATCAGCAACCATCGTCGCTTCGGAAGACGGGCCAACGATCGCTTGGTAGAAATTTTCAATCGTCTGCTGGCGCTGCAGTTGGCTCATCGACGAAAGTATGTCCAGCAACTCTCGCTTATTCACCGTCTCGCCATTCAAGACCGCGTCAAAAATGTAGCGTCCCAAATCCGGCACCTCCTGAAGCTTGCCGACCGCGGGTGGAAGCCCATTTGCTTCTACCAGTTCGACTGCCTGCCGCTGGCGATACGGACCAGTTGCGAGCACTGACGCGAGCGCACTGCCGGTGTGGCTGACTAAAGGTAGTTTATCTGCTGGCTCTAACACCGCAACGGCCGCGGAAGCATAGTTTTGCGACGCGTCGACTTTCTTCGGCACACGTTTCGCCTTGGTTTTCGCAGTTGATTTCGTCGTCTGGCTGGTAGCGGTCAATCTCGCTTCTGTGGCGACAGCGTAATCAACCAGTTGCTCCGGAGTGCCTGCGAATACTAATTGGCCCCCAGCCCAGCCCGCTTCAGGCCCCAGCTCGATGACCCAGTCTGCGTTCTTGATCACGTCTAGATTGTGTTCAATGACCACGACCGTGTTGCCTTGATCGACCAATCGATGGAACACATCCAGTAGTTTTGCGATATCGTCAAAGTGCAAGCCGGTGGTGGGTTCGTCGAACAAATATAAAGTCTTACCTGTCGCTGGCCGCGCCAGTTCGGCCGCTAGCTTTACGCGTTGAGCTTCCCCGCCGCTCAGCGTTGGGGCCGACTGCCCTAGCGAAACATATCCCAAGCCCACATCGTCCAAGATATTCAAAACGCGCATGATGCGTTTTTCCGTCTTAAAGACCTCTTTGGCTTGCACGATCGACATATTCAGCACATCGTTGATCGACTTCCCACCATACAACACATCCAACGTTCGGCTTTGATATCGCTGGCCGTTGCATGAGTCGCACTGGACCCACACGTCAGGTAGAAAATGCATTTCGACTCGACATTGACCGTTGCCTTCGCATTTCTCGCAGCGACCGCCGGGAACATTAAAACTGAAGTCACGGGCGGTCAGGCCAGCGCCGGCTGCTTGCGGCTGTCGGGCGAACACATTACGAATATCATCAAAGATGCCCGTGTAAGTAGCTGGCGTTGACGAAGGCGAATTACCCAGCGGACTTTGATCGACACGGACAACTTTATCGATCCCACGCGTGCCTTCGATCCCGCGATGAGGGCCCGGCGTTACATTCGCGCGGTGGTACTTCCGCGCCAGCGATGGATAGAGGATACCATTGATCAAACTGCTTTTACCCGAACCGCTTGGCCCAGCGATCGCCGTGAATCTTCCGAGCGGAATGGATACATCGATATGCCTCAGCGTGTGCATGTGTGCGTCGCGAATCACCAGCATCTCACTGGAGGCAGCGATTGGACGCCGATTGGTGGGAATTGCAATCGCGTTCTTGCCACTCAAGTGAGGGCCAGTTACGCCTTGCCCGCGCCGCTTCACCTGTTCCACTGGCCCTTGGTCGACGACGGTGCCTCCCAAATGTCCTGAACCGGGGCCAAAGTCACACAACTGATCGCAGCTTGCAATCACATCGCGATCATGTTCCACCACAATTAACGTATTGCCGTTGTCCCGCAATCGGTGCATCGCGGATATTAAGCGATGATTGTCTCGCGGATGCAAGCCGATGGTCGGTTCGTCCAGCACATACAGCACGCCACACAAGCCGCTGCCCAGTTGCGCTGCCAAGCGAATGCGTTGCGCTTCACCGCCGCTCAGGCTGTTGGCCGCTCGGCCAAGTGTCAGATAGTCAAGTCCGACTTCGACCAGGAATTCTAAACGTTTGCGAATTTCAGCGATCAGCTCTGCGCAATACTTCTTCTCATGCGCGGTGAGTTTCCAGGAGCTTACCAATTGCAGCAAATTCCCCAACGACTGATTGACTAAGTCGACAATCGTATGGTCATGGAACACAGCATGCGCTGCTTCTGGTCGGACGCGTGAACCAGCGCAAGATAGGCATTCCACTTCCGCGATGATCGTATCCAGTTGCATGCGGACCGTGGTGCTCGCTCGGGAAGCGGTTTCCAGCGCAGGCACCACGCCGCGAAATTGAAACGAAAATCCGACGTGGATATCCTTGCTCGCAGGCACTTCATACCATTGCTCGCCAGAGCCAAACATTAGCAGTTGTCGATGTGCGGCCGATAATGAGCCGATTGGGACGTCGATACGGAACCCATGCTGATGCGCAACCGCGCTAAGCATCGCTTGTGATTCTGGCGTTTGCAACATAGGCCACAACGTGATGCCCTGTTGCAGCAGCGAACGCGTGGGATCGATAAAGCTGTCAAGGTTGCGGCCGATCTGAGTGCCCAGACCGTTACAGCTATCGCACCAACCGACGGCACTGTTGAATGAAAAATTATGCGGCGTCAAATGCTCGTACGACTTGCCACAATTCACGCAGGCCAAATGCAATGAATGCGTTTCGATCTCCCAGTTCTTTTCCATGCGTGCTTCATTCGCCAAAGCCAACCGGAGCCGTCCATCGCCAAGCCGCAACGCTTGCTCGATGGAATCTGCTAGTCGTGATCGAGATTTCTTGTCGATGGTAACGCGATCCACCACGACTTGGATTTCGTTCCTCTTCAGCGCGTCCAGCGGACCACGCTCGGCAATCAACGTCGTCTCGCCATTGATGCGAACACGTGTGTACCCATCGGCGGTCAGTTTGTCAAAGAACGCATCATCGACGACACGATTTGGCATCGATTTGGCATCGATAATCGGAGCCAGCAACATCGCTTTTGTGCCTGCTGGATGTTCCATTACGCGGTCGACAATTTGATCGATCGTCTGCGTCTTCACTTCTGATTTGCACGCGGGACAACGCATGCTGGCCGCCCGCGCCATCAGCACTCGCAGATAATCATAGATTTCTGTCACGGTACCAACCGTGCTGCGAGGCGTGTGGCCAAGGTTTTTTTGTTCCAACGCGACGGCGGGCGACAAACCGGTGATCGAGTCCACGATGGGTTTGGGCATCTGGCCCACGAACTGCCTAGCATACGAACTTAAGCTTTCGACATAGCGTCGTTGCCCTTCGGCATAGATTGTATCCATGGCCAACGAGGTTTTCCCGCTGCCACTGTGTCCGCAAAACACCGTCATCTTGTCGCGCGGGATCGTTACATCGACCGATTTCAGATTGTGCATCTGAGCGTTCTGCACCGTGATGCTTTCCAGCGGTGTAGGAATGAAATCATCGCTCGTTTTCGTCGCCGATTTGCTTGGCGACTTCTTCGATCGCTTCTTAATGACATTCTTTGCGACTTGTTGTTCGAAGTACCGCAGCAGTGACCGTGCGGTATATGACTTCTTGTGCTTGACGACATCCTCTGGAGTACCCGTCGCAATGATTTGACCGCCGCCATCGCCGCCTTCCAACCCCAGGTCGATGATCCAGTCGGCCGCTTGAATGAGATCCAAGTTGTGCTCGACAACAACAACCGTGTTTCCTAGATCCACCAATCGCTGCAGAACGCTCAATAGCATCGAGATATCGTGGAAATGCAAACCGGTGGTCGGTTCATCGAGTACGAAGATTGTCTTCCCTGTCGAGCGGCGGCTAAGTTCTTTGGCCAGCTTGATCCGTTGCGCTTCGCCGCCACTGAGCGTTGGCGATGGTTGCCCAAGCTTGATGTAATCCAATCCAACATCATGCAGCGTTTGCAGCTTCTCTGCGATCTTCGGTATATTCGCATAGTGCTGAAGCGCCTGCTGCACGTCCATCTCCAGCGTGTCGGCGATCGATGCTTCTTTGAAGCGGACATCTAACGTCTCATGGTCATAACGTTTGCCATCGCACACCGGACACGGAACCCAAATATCAGCCAACATCTCCATGTCCAGGCTAGTGGCCCCGTTACCACCGCAAGCGCTGCAGCGACCGCCTTCGGTATTGAAGCTAAACCGCCCCGCGTTAAACCCTCTGCGTTTCGCGTCTGGTAATTGGGCATACAGGTTTCGAATTTCGTCGAACACTTTGACATACGTCGCGGGATTGCTGCGAGGCGTACGACCGATGGGGCTTTGATCGATATCGATAATCTTGTCGAGATGTTCGGCACCCACAATCGAAGCGTGAGCCCCCGGCTTCTGTTCCGCTTTCATCAGCAGGTTGGACAATGCGGGCGTCAGAATATCGCTGATCAATGAGCTTTTACCGCTGCCGCTGACCCCGGTCACACACACTAAACAGCCCAGCGGAATTTCGACATCGACATTCTTGAGGTTGTGATGCCGAGCGCCTTGAATCTTCAGCGATTTACCGTTGCCCGCACGACGCTTCTCGGGCCGACCAATGTTCAAACGACCTGAAAGATAAGCCCCTGTTAAGCTATCGCCGTCCGAAGCGATGTCTTGCCAGTCGCCGATCTTCAAAAGCTTGCCGCCACGCACGCCGGGGCCTGGTCCAAAATCGACGACTAGATCTGCCTGCTGCATCGTGTCTTCGTCATGTTCGACCACCAGCAAAGTATTGCCCAGGTTGCGCAATCGCTTCAGCGAATGGATCAATCGATCGTTATCGCGAGGATGCAAGCCGATCGAAGGCTCATCCAAGACGTAAGTGACGCCGACCAAGCCGGAGCCGATCTGTGATGCCAGCCGTATCCGCTGCGATTCGCCGCCAGATAAAGTGGGCGCTGTTCGATTCAGCGTCAGGTATTCAAGTCCAACTTCTAGCAAGAACCCCAAGCGAGCGCGAATCTCCTTGACCGCTTCGCTGGCAATCTGCCAATTAAGCGTATCGAGTTCCAGATGTTCAAAGAACTCGAAGCAATCGGCAATAGCTAGATCGCCGACATCGGCCAGCGACAGCCACGCTCGTTTTTTGAATGCCGCTGCCGAACTGGAAGTCTTCAGCCGCAGGTGACGAGCTTGAGCGTTCAGCCGCTGGCCCTCGCACTCGTCGCAGTTCATGGTGCGCATCAACTTCTCATGCTGCCGACGCTGCATCGGATTCTTGGAGCTCTCCCAAGTTGATTTGAACTCACTCAATAGGCCCGCAAAGGATTTAAAAACCAACGTCGCTCGACGACCACTGCGGCGTTCTTTCTGTACCAGCGGCTTGCTATCGCCATAAAGCCAAAAGTGTTGATACTCGGGCTTTAATTTCATCCACGGCGTCTTCAGCAGATGGCCTTTTGCAGTTCCAAATAGCTTCTCCATACTATCGGCGATAGAACGCAAACGCACTTGCGTCGCCTTAGATAGACTTGCCCAATCGCCCAGCAGCGTCAAAGCACCTCCGCGAATCGACAGCTTGGGGTCCGGTATCAGCAGTTCAAGATCGTAGGAATAAGTGACGCCCAGTCCGTCGCAGCGTGGGCACATACCTTGCGGCGAATTAAAGCTGAGCATCTGAGGGCTGGGCGGCTGCAGCGATATCTGACAAGATGCGCAAGAGAACTGAGTCGAGAAGACTTGTTCGTTGCTGGATTTCTTTTTCCGCCTCGAACTGGGCTTGGTCCCCTTCGACGCTTTTGCCGAGTCACTCGATGCAGCGGCAGTTGAGGCAGCGGTATCGCTAGCGGCAACAATCACGCTGCCTTCGCCGAAACGAATGGCGACGGCCAAGGCGTCCAGCAGCGGTTTGCGATCAGCTTGCGGCGACGATTCGTCATGCACCAGCACACGATCGATCAACAATTCGACATCATGCTTTTTAAGTTTGTCTAGCTTGGGCGGGTCCGCTAGTTCAATCAGGGCACCGTCGACGCGTGCTCGCAAAAAGCCCTGTCGTTGGAGCTGTTCAAAAAGGTCGCGGTGCTCGCCTTTCTGAAGCCGAATGATCGGCGCGAGGAGAACGACTTCGCTGCCACCAAAGTTTGAAATAATGCTTGCGGCAATTTGATCCAGGGTTTGAGCTGTGACGGGCTGGTCGCAGCTTGGGCAAAACGAAGTCGCCACGCGAGCGAACAGCACGCGAAGGAAATCTTGGATTTCGGTAATGGTGCCAACCGTGCTGCGAGGATTATTGCTGGTCGATTTTTGGCTGATAGAAATCGACGGACTCAGGCCCGATAGATGGTCGACGTCCGGTTTCGGCAGTTGGCCAATGAATTGGCGTGCATAACTGGACAAGCTTTCCAGATAACGCCGCTGTCCCTCGGCGTAAATGGTATCAAAGGCCAGCGAACTTTTGCCGCTGCCGCTGACACCTGTAAAACAGATCAATTTTCCGTGGGGAAGTGCTAGATCGACATTCTGTAAATTGTGCTCACGAGCTCCTTTGACGACAATTTCTCGATCCACGGGAGTCCTTTCAGGCAGACGTCGTATAACACAGAATGGTTTTGGGCGTTACACTATTGAACCGCAACCGCTAACTTTTGCAATCGCAACCACGGCGGCGGAGGAAAGGTCTGTTTTGATAGGAAGGACGCCTGTAGGGCGCAGACAAAGATAACCATGATTTCAGTACAACTACCGGACGGAAAAATTCTAAACGTCGACCATGCCGCGACCCCGCTTTCGATCGCCAAGACGATCGGCCAGCGGCTAGCGGATGCCGTGATCGCGGCAAAAGTGAATGATACGATTGTGGACGCGAATCGCCCGCTGGCGGACTTGCAAAGCGATAATGCGACCACTCCGCTTGCTTTGAGACTGCTGACCGAACGAGATCCCGAATCACTTGGGGTCTTGCGACATTCGGCGGCGCACGTGATGGCCCGAGCGATCATGCGTTTGTTTCCCGACGTGTCTTTAGCATTCGGTCCAACCACCAACAACGGTTACTACTACGATTTCGACTTACCGCACAAACTGAACGAAGACGATTTTGCCGCGATCGAAGCGGAGATGGAACAGTTGGTCAAGGATGCGGAGTCCTTTGAGCGATTTGCCTTGCCGCGTCCCGAAGCGATCGAGCTGTGCAAAGGCATGAATCAGGCTTTGAAAGTCGAACATATCGAGACGGGGCTCGCCGAACATCCCGAGCTGGGCTTTTACCGCCAAGGCGAATTCGTCGATTTATGCCGAGGCCCCCACATTCCCGACGCGGGACGAATTAAGGCCTTCAAAGTAATGAGCGTGGCAGGCGCTTATTGGAAAGGGGATTCGGCCGGCAAACAACTGCAACGGGTCTATGGTACCGCTTTCTTCAGCAAGAAAGATATGCAGGCACATCTAGAACAAATGGAAGAGGCCAAGCGTCGTGACCATCGTGTGCTGGGTAAGAAGTTGGGCTTTTTCCAGATCTCGCCAGAAGTCGGCCAAGGATTCTGCTTATGGATGCCCAAAGGAGCTCGGATCCGTTTGCTGCTGGAAGATTTTTTACGCGGTGAACTGCTCAAACGTGGCTATCAACCCGTCTACAGTCCGCATCTGGGACGCGTGGAACTGTATGAAACCAGCGGACATTTTCCATACTATCGCGATTCCCAATTCCCCCCCCTCTTCGTGGAAAGCGCTGGTGCTTTGGTCGATGCGTGGATCGAACGGTTGAGTTCCGAGCGTGGCATGCTGGAGAAGGAAGAACATGCGTTCCTGGCCGCAGCGGCGGTGATGGGCTGCGAATTGAAAGAGTACGCCAAGGCGGAATCGAAGGCAGCGAAAATCGCAGAACTGAAGACTTGGCAAAGTTCGCACGAACGATACCTCGTCAAGCCGATGAATTGCCCTCATCATGCGATGATCTACAAAGCGGTACCTCGTTCCTACAAGCAACTGCCGCTGCGCCTATTCGAATTTGGAACGGTCTATCGATACGAACAAACGGGCGAGTTGAACGGTATGCTGCGCGTCCGCGGACTTACTCAAGACGATGCACATATCTTCTGTACCTCGGACCAAGTCGAAGACGAGTTTCGTAAGACGATCGACCTAACTCGCTTTGTGCTCGAAAGCGTCGGCCTTAGTGACTATCGCGTTCAGTTATCATTGCGTGACCCCAAGAGCGATAAGTACGTTGGTTCAGAAGAGAATTGGCAGAAAGCCGAATCTGCACTGCGGCGTGTGTTGGAGGAATCCGGATTGCCTTTTAGTGCCGCCGAAGGCGAAGCGGCATTTTACGGTCCAAAAGCAGACTTCATGGTCCGCGATTGCATCGGACGCCAATGGCAATTAGGGACCGTGCAGTTGGACTATAACTTGCCCGAGCGATTCCAGTTGGAATACATCGGTTCGGACAATGGTACGCATCGCCCTGTCATGATCCACCGAGCTCCATTCGGCTCGATGGAACGATTCGTCGGTATGTTGATCGAACACTTCGCAGGCGCATTCCCACTGTGGCTTGCACCGGAACAAGTTCGCATCTGTCCGCTCAGCGAAAAGAGTAATGATTTTGCGATGCAGTTGGAAGAAAAGATGACTGCCGCTGGCTTGCGTGTCTCGACCGATGCACGTGGTGCAAAGGTTCAGGCGAAGATTCGCGACGCGCAGCTTGAATTGATTCCGTACATGGCTGTGATTGGACCGAAGGAAGCCGAGAACAATATGGTTTCGCTTCGAGATCGTATCGATGGCGATCTGGGAGCCAAACCGGTGGACGAAGTGATCTCGATGCTATGCCAAGAGGTCCATTCGCGCAAGATTCGACAAGTCGCTCAGTCGGCCACACCAGCGGCGACCGAATCGAACGAAGCGGCCGGCAACGAGTATTAATCGTCCGCTGAAAAGGTAGTCAGTAGTTCGTAGTACCGCCTTCAGGCGGAAGTGTTAGTTCGTAGTACCGCCTTCAGGCGGAAAGGTCTCCTTCCTACGCAACACTTCCTCCTCAGCATCACTCACCCCTCACCCACAAGGACAAAAACCTATGCCAAGCGTACTTGCCATTGCCGCTCATCCCGACGACATCGAATTCGTGATGGCGGGGACGATGCTTCAGTTGCAGAAACGTGGCTGGGAGCTTCACTATTTGAACATTGCCAATGGCTGTTGTGGTTCCTTGGAAACCAACCGCGAAGAGACCGCTCGCATTCGGCTAGCAGAAGCTCAGCGGGCGGCGGAAATTTTAGGAGCACACTTTTATGCTCCGTTCTGTGACGACATGGGTATATTTTATACGCCAGAATACTTGGCCAAAACCGCTGCCATTGTTCGACGCGCGAATCCTCAAATCCTGCTGACTCACGCGCCGATTGATTATATGGAAGACCATCAGAACGCATGTCGCCTGGCGGTCTCTGCGGCATTTATCAAGTTCAGTCCGAACTTCCTGTGTGACCCTGACACGCCACCCGTCCAAGGTGACATCGCAGTCTATCATGCTCAACCGCACGGCAATTGCACTCAGGTTCTTGAGCCGATCCATCCACACTTTATTGTCGATTGCAGCGATATCATTGATCGCAAGCGGCTATCGCTGGAGCAGCATCAAAGCCAACAGAATTGGTTAGACAGTACCCAAAAAATGTCATCGTACGTTCAGACGATGATTGATAACTCGCAACGCGTGGGTGCCATGCGTTCGCCAGGTTTCGCACATGCTGAAGGTTGGCGAAGGCATTTAAGTTATGGGTTCTGCAGTGCAGACTATGATCCACTGACGGAAGCACTTGGCTCCCAGTTCATCTGTTAGCAGCCTTGATCAATGAATCCGCATCCTCGTTTAACCGTCAGCCGTAGGCGTACGCGTTCTTCTTCACCCTCCCGCTCGGGAGGGTCGGACGCGAGTTCCGCGAGCGACTGGGGAGGGGGGGCATCGTTCGTAGTCCCGCCTTCAGGCGGTCTTAGTTCTAAGTCCCGGCTTTAGCCGGACGCTCGCTGTAACCACAATCCCATTCCGCCTGAAGGCGGTACTACAAACAGTAGGCGTACGCGTTCTTCTTCACCCTCCCGTTTCGGGAGGGTCGGCCTACGGAGGCCGGTAACAAGCAAAGCCACCGCCCGCGCCGGAACATCGGTCGCTTGTATCTGGTCAACGTCACCAACCCACTCAGCCCATTCATGATCGGCTTTGCGCAGTTCCGGCAATAACACAAGCGACCTTGTTCCGGCCTACATTGAACAGCTTACGCGTCCGTCTTCACCCTCCCGCTCGGGAGGGTCGGCCGCGAGTTCCGCGAGCGACCGGGGAGGGGGCATCGTTTCAACGCCAACTCACCAATTGATTCAGTATCGATTTCATTTTCTATCGGGCTTTGCGCAGTTCCGGCAATAACACAAGCGACCTTGTTACCGGCCTACACCTCTATTGACCGTTGCTGGACTCTTCTGGCTCAGTTGGTGGCTGATCGGGCGCGTCGGCGTCGGCCGCCGACTCCTTCTCGGCAGGCATACTTTTCGATATGAATCTCAGATGCGCTTCGCTGATTTCGTTTTGGCCAATCGCAGCATAGCATTTGGCCAACAGCGCTCGCGTTGCCGGCCGATCTGGAGCAATACGAAGCGCTCGCTCAAACATCGCGATCGCTTCTTGATGACGTCCGACATTGTACAGCACTTGGCCGTACGAGTCGCAGACTTCGACGCTTTGCGGTGCCATCTCAAACGCTCGATGTATCCGCTCCAAAGCCAACTCCGTATTTGGCTTGGGAAGATCAAACTCAAGCATCGCCAGATTATTCAACGCTTCGATCAAATTGGGACGCAGCTCGACAGCTTTCTTCCATGCCGTTTCCGCTTGCAAGTATTTCTTCTGTTGGTAGTACATTCCACCCAAGATCATCAAAGTGTCAGGGGCAATCTTACTGGCCGCGATCTGCTTGGCCAACACATCGGTGAACGCCCGCGGGATATCGTCCTGCTTGATCATGTTTTGCGACAACAACATCGCAATGATGCGTCCCAGTTGTGGATTCAACGGCTCGATCTCAATCGCCTTTAGCAGCATGGCCATCGCATCCGTATTGACCGACTCGCGTTGGTCCTTTTGCAATTCGCTAAACTGACGCAAATAGAAGTCCGACAAAGCGAGTTTCAGCTCGGGTTGCGGCAGCGTCGAGTTTTGAATACCTGAGTTCAAGATTTCCACCGTCATCGCTTTGCGATCCAGCAGCATCTGCGTTTCTGCATAAGCGATTCGATCCATCGGTTTCTCCGACGCTTTGTCAATTCTGGCACGATAGTACTTCTCGGCCTTCGTCACCGCCTGCTGAAAGACACGTTCGCGATTGTTGCTTTTCGCAAGAACCGCGATGGGCAGCAGCCGCCCTGGCTGTCGTTCAGCGGCAATCATCAGTTGATCAAGTGCTCGATCGATCTTACCTTGTGACAAGAGAAGGCCAGCAAATGCCGCACGGATCTCCGGTTTGACCGATCGCCATTCAACAGCATGCCCCAGAATTCTGGCTAGTTCGGAATCCAAAACGGTTTGACCGCTGGAACGTTTATTCAGCAAGTTGATCGACTGCCAATGATGTGCTGGCAGCAAAGGAATCCCTGATTGTGACGTCAATTTGGCGATCACCTCGTTGGCCGATTCGACGTTGCCTTGAAGTGCATCCAAGACCGCACGTCGATACTTCACTTCTCCGTTCTCTGGCACGATTTGCTCGACCCGCGCCAAAGTCATGCTGATGCGATCGAACTGCTCAACTGTCGGGGACTCTAGATCTTGCAGCGTCACGCGGTTAGCGCCTGTACTGCTGGTCGATGAATTCTGATTTGCTTCGTAGTACTCTTCGTCGTCAGCGACCGACAGATTAGCGGCTTGAAGCTTGACGACATCGCGGTAAAGCAGCGATTCCAGGTTTGTCAAAGGATACTCGGAATCAATCTTCTCAAAGTAGGACCGTACGCGCTGTTGCTCGCCAGCCGAATCTCGCACCGCAGCAAAAATGAATATGCCGATAAAGAATAAGGCAAATGGGACCATTGGCAAGATTCGCATCCATCGACGCGAAGCACTCCACTCGCCACATGTTTCGATCGACGCCGTAAAGGCCTCGACGGGATTCAAGAAGAACCGCTTTAGTTCGCTAAATAATCGTTGCATAAGTCATCCAAAAATGGTTGGAATTGTACAAGCAAGTTCTTCTAATTTCTCGCAGCCGCGTCGGCTGTTATTGATGCTGGAAATCGAGCCATGAAATTCCAAAAATAGGTTGCCACCGGATAATCCCAGTCATTGCGTTCCAGCGGAATCGCTTCCGTAATCGCACTGACCATCACCGCAATGCCTAACGCCAGCAGTAGTGTCAGTAGATTCCACAAGACGCCCAACGCTCCTGGCTCAATTGCTCCAGTTACCGCGCCGGTCGATGCCGTAGAAATGTTCCACCAAATCGATAGCCCCTGCATACAAATCCAGACGCCAATCGCAGCCAACAGCATGCAGCACGCTTGGAACAAAGACTTGCGACCTACAATCACTGGCAAAATAACCACGGCAATCAGCGGCAAAATGCCCAGCCACGATTCCACGACGCTCATTATGCTAAGCGAAGCACCAATGGTTCGAATATCAGAACCTTCCCGAAGGTGTGCGACAGTCGATGTATCCAATAAACTGCTGGCCAGCCAGGAAGTCCATTGAACAACGACATCCTTGAAAACCACCAGACTACCAGCTTCCCCCGCCAGCCAAAACACCATCGAAATGACGGTCGCAAGTGCGGCTGGTCGAGTCCAAATTTCCTTGGGTTGCAGCAATCGGAAGATCGCAAAGCAGCTTAACCAAGTTGCCATCAAGCTGGCCGTGATACTGCCTGAGACCGCAAAAATGAGAGCGAATAGGGTAAAACCTAAAGCGGTGGCCGCGATCGCTAAATTCTTGATGGATACTTTGTCAGCCGAGTAATCTGACTGGTAAAGTCCAATGGCAACCGCAATCAACAGGAGCACGGTCGCAATCGCTTTGTCTGGCGTTCCAAAGACACTGATTAAGTTGAAGAACTGGAGACTGGCTGCCGTCAAAGTTGCAATCCCGCCGATGGCGAGCAGCACCATTTGAATAGTTTTTCGCTTGTTCATTGGATCGAGTGATCTTGGTTACGCGGTTCCGTTTCAACGCTAATTCGATGTTTGTCATTGTGAGTGTGAACGGGCGGCGGTCAAGTGCGAAGCGTGCGGTGACTAACGAATTCACGGACCTATTACAATTGCGCCGCTTGCCCCACCGTCAAATATTAAGATTTGATCGGAAAAGAAGAGCGGCACTGGTTCTCGCATCGATTTCGTTTAGCCGTCAGCCGTACGTGTTCTTCTTCACCCTCCCGCTCGGGAGTGTCGGCCGCGAGCGACCGGGGAGGGGGCATCCTATCAACGCCAACTCACCAATTGATTCAGCATCGATTTCGTTTAACCGTCAGCCGTAGGCGTACGCGTTTGTCTTCACCCTCCCGCTCGGGAGGGTCGGCCGCGAGTTCCGCGAGCGTCCGGGGAGGGAGCACCATATCAACGCCCACTCACCAATTGATTCAGCATCGCTTTCGTTTAACCGTCAGCCGTAGGCGTACGCGTTTGTCTTCACCCTCCCGCTCGGGAGGGTCGGCCGCGAGTTCCGCGAGCGACCGGGGAGGGAGCATCCTATCAACGCCCACTCACCAATTGATTCAGCATCGCTTTCACTCAACCGCGTGCCCAACGGGCCGCGTCGCCACCGCCGAACAATGCCACCGCCGAACAATGCCACCGCGGGGCGATGCCCAACGCGGTTAAACGAACTTCCGGCTTGTGTGCTGCAACACTATCGCCGAACCAAATCCGCCACACGCCACCAAACCAACCCGATCCCAATCAATACAAATCCAGTTGCCCACACATAACGGTCTACCCAAAAGGCCAAAAACAGACACGACAGCAACCCAAGGCATGCAATCGATCGCGGATAACGGCGTTCTTGGTTCGTCATCCGCATCGCCGCCATATTCGTAATCGCATAGTAAATCAAAACCGTGAATGCACTAAACGACCACGTCGTCTTCACATTGCCTATCAATACCAATCCCGCGATGATCATTCCGACCACCAACACGGCTGCCCGCGGCGAGCCAGCATCATGGCTAAGTTCAGCTAGTCGTTTTGGCATATCTCCGCGGCGCCCCATCGCCAGCACAACCCGCGACAACCCCAAAACCAGATTGATCAACACTCCTAACATGGCAGTGACCGCGCCAATAGCAATGATCGTATTCACGCCTGGAATTGAGAACTGGCTAGCGACTAACTCCAGTGGCGCGGCTGCCTGCTGCGTTGCACTGCCCAACGCGCCGGCACCAATTACTGCGATGGAAACCCATGCGACCGAGATATAAAGCAACATCGAGACCAGCAACGTCACGATGATTGCAAGTGGAATGTTGCGACGTGGATCGCGTATCTCTTCCCCTAAGGTGGCGATTCGACCGTATCCAGTGTACGCGACGAACATCAAAGCACACGCTTGCAGAAAACCACTGAATCCAATTTCTTCTATTGACTCATTGCTTTGTAATGGCGTCGGCGTCTGCAACGGCAAACTCCACAGCGTCATCAGACCGGCAATGACGAAAATCGCGAGTACCGCTAACGTGATCGACACCACGATCGAATTGACAATGCTGCTCCATCGGATACCAGCCAGCAATAAAACAGTCACTACCGCGACAGCAATAAGACCTATGGGAACTTGCAGCGAAGTGCTCTCCACATGCAACAGCCTTAATCCGTACCCAGCAAACCCTAAGGCCGCCGTGGCCGCCGAAGCACTTTTTGCGCACAGAAACATCCAGCCCGCTGTGAAACCTAGGCTCGGGTGCAACCACCGATAGCCATATTCGTAAGTCCCGCCGCTCACCGGATGCGCCGCGGCCAGTTGCGCACTGCTCAGTCCATTTAGTCCTGCCACAAATGCTGCCACGGCGATGGCTGTGACCACCCAGACACCAGACACACTGGCAGCATGTCCAATGCTTACGAAAATCCCTGTCCCAACGATCGCGCCTAAGCCCATCATGACCGCACCAGGGACGCCAACCTCACGACGCAAGGACTTTGGCAATCTTGTGGACTCCGCAGATCGGTTGGACATAGTTTTCCGAAGTACTGGGTAAGGTGGGATGACAGTGGCCTATCCACTGTACGCGACAATTGCAATTCGACTATAATTGGCCAAGTTCACTTAGGCCCATCTCGCTAACGGTACCATAATGCTCGCACAAAGCTTATCCAGGCAGCTTGCTATTCTAACAACTTTAGCTTTTTCTCTATGGTTCGGCGGCAAGCAGAGTGACGCTCAAACGTCAGTAATTCCCACACCCAAAGTGCTATTGGAAGGTTGGCAGATCGAGCTCGTTGACTCCGAGCCGAACATTGTGACGCCAACCGGCTGCGATGTGGACTCAAGCGACAACTTGTATGTCATCGAATGCCACACGCACTTTCCACCCAAAGACTACGATGGCCCAAAGACAGATCGTATTTGGGTTTATATCGATGCCGATAAGGATGGCAAATTCGAACGACGAGAATTGTTTCATGAAGGCGGCGTGGCCAGCATGTCGCTAGTCTGCGACTCTGACGGTTGGGTCTATATCAGCACGCGTTCAAGTATCACTCGTTATAAAGACACCAACGGCGATTTTGTTGCGGACCAACAAGAAGTGGTTATCAAGCATCAGACGCAAGCGAACTATCCTCATAATGGACTATCTGGCTTGCTGCTGGTGGGTGACGATGAGTTGATGTTTGGACAAGGCGAGAACTTTGGCGAGTACTATGAAGTGATCGGCACCGATGAATCCAAACAAACCGGTGGTGGCGAAGGCGGCAATGTGTTTATTTGCAAGCGGGACGGTTCGCAAGTACGACGCTATGCTACCGGCTTCTGGAATCCATTTGGCTTAGCCAAACAGAATGGACAGTTGTACGTTGTCGACAACGATCCTGACGCCACGCCGCCCAACCGTCTGCTGCAAGTCGCACAAGGCGCCGATTATGGATTTCAGTTTCGCTTTGGACGCGCGGGCACCAATCCGCTTTTGTCTTGGGACGGCGAATATCCTGGCACTTTCGGTATGGTCGCTGGCGTTGGCGAAGCTGCTTGTGCTGTCGAACCCATTGGCGATAGCTTGCTCGTCAGCAGTTGGGGTGACAATCGCATCGAAGCATATCGGCTTGAAGCATACGAGAAAACCATTCGGCAGCCGATCGACAGTTCGTTTGGAAACTATGGCGATTTTGAAAACCAAAGTGATGTCATAGTCCAAGGCAACTCGATGTTTCGGCCGGTGGATTTTGCGACCAATAGCAAAGGGGCGATTTATATTACGGATTGGGTAGATCGCAGCTATGAAGTTCACGGTAAGGGACGTATCTGGAAACTTGTCCCGCCGAAGAATCATGCAATGCAGTTTGCTTCAATGCCCGCCCTCGGCAACTCGATACAGTACAGACGAACCGTTGCTTCACTGCAGATGTGGGAGCTTTACTTCGCTGCCGCATCGAAGACGTTTTCCGATTACTTTGAAGCCGACCTGTATTCCGAGCGGGACTATCGCAGCATAGAATTTTCGCCGTCTGTTGCCGCAAAGCTTGACGGCATCTCAAAGTACGATCTCAGAAGATCGCAAGCGTTTCCCTGGCTGCTTGATTTCCGACTTCTTCATTGGAAATGGCTTGAAAATGGGCAAACTGCAGGCGATGAACAAATCGGATTATTACTAAAACGAATCGTTGCGTACTTGAAACTCGACGTGGAGTCTCGTCTCCTGGCAATTCGTTTTGCTGCTGAGTTAAACGACAAGCGATTGTTGCCTGCACTGGAAGATCGTCTTGGTCAACCAAACTTAGATTTCAAGCGTGAGCTCAAGCCCCTGATTGCCGCGATCAGCTACATCAAATCAGGCGGAGCTTCCGGTGGTCGAATCGATCCAGCACGTGAGGAGGTATTGAAAGAACTGTTATTAGCCAAGCGGAACAGCATCGAGCTGCGCACTTTTGCCATGCGAGAACTTGCTGCGGGATACAAAGGCGCGAAGATCAGCGATATCGATGCGATCGTACGGCAAGAAGACTATCCCCCGCTGACTCATCATTATGTCGCTTGGCTGGCAGCCAAAGGCGACGCCGACGCTCGCTCCACTCTTGAGAAAATCATCAGTGACCTCGATTTTGATAAGCCAGTTCGTGCGGATGCCTTCGCGGCTCTATCCGGGCTAGACCAGCAGAAGGCGATGAAGGCGTATGATTCGTTGCCATCGAAAGAATCGCTCGCTCAACTCACGGAAGAATTCAATCGTGTTCAACGTCATACGCAAGTACAATCATCTGCACCGGAGTCTTCGGAAGCCAAGGCGCACATCGCTTCATATCCACCACTGTCTGACACCGACGCTTGGCTATCGGAGATCAAAGGCAAAGGTGATGCCGAAGCGGGCTGGCGAGTTTGGGCTCGATCCCAGTGCGTGAAGTGTCACGCGTGGGAAGGCCGCGGAGCGACTGTGGGGCCTGAGTTGTCAGCGATTGCGAAAGGTTCAGTGGATCTACAACTTTTGATTTCCATCCTGCAACCCAGCAAAGAAGTCGCACCGCTTTACGTCACGTGGAAAGTGCTCACTACCGAGGGTAAAGTGGTCGTCGGTTCCAAAGTCAACGGCGGTGGCGTAGGCGAGTCGAATCGCTACCTCTTAGCGGACGGTTCGACCGTGGACATCGCTCAAGAAGACATCGAAGAGCAACAAGCTGTCGAACAAAGCATTATGCCAGAGAATATCGTCTATACGCTCAGCCTCGACGAACTTGCCGATCTCATGGCCATGTTCCGAGCTGCCAGATAGTTCCCTATCGCATCGTGCTTTTCGCGTGATCGTTATATAGTGGCAGATGGCGATAGTAGACTTCCAAGCAATAGATGGCTAGGCACGTCGCATACAAACGGCCGCCTGCGTAGTCGTGTGGATCGCCTTGCGGAGGCCAACTGCCCGTTTCATTGCCGCTGCGAACCTGCAACGCCGGTAGCGCTTCACGCATGACTGCATTCCAACCTGTCCAAGCCGACTGGCCAATATGATGCATCGTTTGAGTCGCGTAATACCAATAGTAATAGTCGCGAGATCGCACGTCGATCGAGATCGGCAACTGGCTGAGCATACTTGCCCCTTTGAGTACGCGAGGATCGGTGGGCGACCAGCCTAAATACATGCGGCACAGCAGGCCTTCGGCGGTCATCGCCGGATCGATGGCGTTGTCGTCGCCGATGCGAGAATAATCGGTATAAAAGTAAGAAGAGCCGTTCATTCCCGACACGGAATCAAGATACTTGTTCGCACGATCCAGCACTGCTTTATCGGTCGATAGCCCAGCCATGCGAGCACTGGTCAATGCCATGACATACCAGCCCGTTACGGAAAGGTCGGAGTCGGCGCGCGGCGAATATCTCCACCCCCCCCTTTTTTGGTCTTGCCAATCTTGCGCATGATTGACCGCGAGTTGCGCGGGCAGGCGAAGGCTATTGTCGCGTGTCATTCCAAAAAGCTCGCACAGTGCAATGGTTGCTTGAGCGTGCGCGTAGGATTGATGTTGCTCCGGAGTGCTTTCGCGACCAGGCTTAAATCCTCCTTCGGGCGTTTGCCAACTGAGCAGACGCTTGAGCCCTTTGGAAACCGCCTCTTGGTACTTGCCTTCCGTCGGAGTGTTACCAGCACCCGCAAAGGCGATCAACGCCATCGAAGTGGCCGCAAGCTTATTGACATGGTTACCGCCGTTGGAGTATGGCTCTTTCAGCGACCATGAGCCATCCTTCAGTTGGTTGCGTACCAGCCATTGCAAACCTAGATCGACAGCATCTTCGGTAGCTTGATTGCCACCGTAGGCACCTAGCAACGCGTCCTTCAAAGCACCGCTACGCCCCGAAAGTCCCATGCTGATGGCGGGCGACATGGTCGAATCGGTCATTGACATCGACAGTTCAGCGGGCTGGATATCTGGCAGAGCGCTTTCCATGGAAATGGAGTCCAGCATAAGTGCTTCGTTGGTCAAGCTGGCATCATCGATGACGTTTCCGGCCGCCAGTTCGAAGGTGGCTAACTCTCCATCGCCGCCATCGCCAGTGTTGAGAAACAAATTGAAGACCGACTTCGGCTCCGTAATGATGGGGATCAGAGCCAAAATGAGAATCAATCCTAGATGTACACAAAAAGAGACCAGCCAGGACGGAACACGGCGAGAATCGCTGGTGAGATAAGCGACAATCTTCGCCTTGATCACTTGCGGCCAATTCTGCGGCGTAAGTTCAGACGTCGAGTTGACGTCCAGCGGTTCGGAAGCGACCGGGGGGGGGAGGATCGTTGGGACAGGAGCCGACATCTGTGGCTTGGCGACAGGCGGCAGAGTGGACGAACTGGTAGTGGGTTTTGCAGAGCTGCGGGTGGACTCGGTGTTTGTCTGCGATTTCTGATTGACTTGCAACCCAATGAGATTTTTCGACTGAGGGTTGTTTTGCGGGACGTTTCTCTGTTCGGCGTTGGGCGTCCCCTTCTTTGCCAAGTTGGGGGGGGCCGTGTTTGATGAATGCGAAGTGATTGGTTGTGGCCGTTTGCTTGGAAACGGCAGCACGTCACTGTGGCTGGAAGAGCTATCTCCCGCGTTGGCTGAGCTGATTGGAGGCGGAACGGAACTCATCGGTATCACGAGCAAGAGGACAAAACTCAACACCCCAGGGTAGCAGGCACTCTCCAAGTGCCGTCCGCGATCGCCAAACGCAACTGCAGCGTCTTCCGCGCAACTCAATTCCAAGTTGAGCAGCCACAATGGCGAGAACTAAGTCATATTACGGCGTGCAGCAGCGAAACGACTACCTTAAAAAGTGGAACTTGGCAGAAAACGAGCGTCGAGTGCTTGGAATTTTAGCACATGGGGTTGGGTTGGAGGTTTAAATTTCTGTCGAAGCGAACTTTGCGGATAGATTTTTGACGTAATGGACTGAAATTCTGGCTTGGGCTGGACAATCCCGAGCGGATGTGCGATAACTCTCCTGCGGGATGGAGCAGCCCGGTAGCTCGCGAGGCTCATAACCTCGAGGTCGTCAGTTCGAATCTGGCTCCCGCAACTTCTCTGTTTGGTTAGGAAACTGACCGCAGTAGGTTATTCGATTAAGCCGGTGTCTTGCAGCAACGCAAAACACCGGCTTTTTTCGTATTTCCCTGCAATCTTCGGGCTCTCGACCACTCGCCAGAGACTCGATTCCCGGCCGCGACTCTCGCTAAAACAGCCCCTCTCTGGGGGCCAATCCGAGACAAATACTCTCAGAGTCTCTGGGTTATGAAAACCGCCGGGTTAACGACTCTGGGTAATGAACCGTCTGCCTGACTCGGGTTTCTTTTCGGCTCATTGATCTGGCTCACTGGGAGGTGCAAAGTTGCGAAATTCGAGGCTGGGTAATGGCCGGGGGGGACAGACTTCACGTTCTCCTGAATCATATCGGGGCGAAATTCGGTGAGGCGTATGCAATTCAGCATCGATTTCCAACGACAGCGAAAGGTGACTCCCACGGAGCGGCGTTAAAGGAAGCGCATGGGGAAGCAGATGGCGAACGACAAAAACCATGACGAGCGGGTAGTAAGCAAATACCAATACAGCCAATTTCGGTAGAATCTCTTCAGTCCTTTCCCATTTGGAGGGAAGTTTGTTTGATTGGCCGTGAATTTGGACATGCCATGAATCGATCAACTGCAATTATTTGGCTCGCGCTGTTTTCATGCGTTTCTTGGATGCCGTCGCAGTTGGTGGCAGATGAGCCGCCGCTCGTGCAGATGCTCGTGCCGGGCTTTACTGTCCACGAGTTGCCGATCGAACAAAAGAATGTCAACAACCTTCGGTACCGTGACGATGGGAAGCTGTATGCCCTTGGATATAACGGAGATATTTGGCTGCTGAGTGACGGCGATGCTGATGGATTGGAAGATACGGCTCATCGTTTCTTCGAGAATACGGGGCGATTGCGAGGCCCGATTGGGATGGCAGTTATCCCCGAGCATCATGCATTGTTATCAGCAAGCGTTCGCGAGGGAAAAGTTGCTGGTCGGGGAGTCGTTGTTGCGTCCAAAGGGAAGGTCTCTGCGATTCTCGATATGGATGGCGATGATATTGCTGAAGAGGAGCGTGTCATCGCTTCCGGCTGGGTTGAAATACCGCAGAACGTCGATGCGATCGGGGTTGCGATTTCGCCCGTCGATGGTGCAATCTACTTTGGCATTGGTGTTAAGGACTACAACAAAGCGTATCAACTGGACGAGAACGGCAAGTCCCAGTTCAACCTCAACACCGAACGAGGAACCATTCAACGGATCTCGCCGGATTTATCTGAAAGACATACTGTTTGTACCGGAGTTCGCTTCACGATCGGACTCGGATTTGATGAGCATCAGGAACTGTTCGCAACGGACCAAGAAGGTGCGACTTGGCTGCCAAACGGCAATCCTTTTGATGAACTCCTTCATATCAAATCGGACCGACACTATGGTTTTCCACCTCGTCATCCCAAGCATTTACCAAACGTTTTCGATGAACCAAGCCTTTTTGACTACCGACCACAGCATCAATCTGCCTGTGGTCTCGCCTTTAACTTACCAACGAAGGCCAATGGTCCAACATGGGGACCTCCGAATTGGTTTGGCGATTTGTTTGTCTGTGGGCAATCGCGTGGAAAGATTTACCGAACTCGGTTGCTTCGGACCAGCGACGGCGAATATGTTGCAACCAATCAGTTGATCGCCTGTTTGGGAATGCTCACAGTTGATTGTTGCTTGTCACCCCAAGGTGATTTGCTAGTCGCGTGTCACAGCGGTGGGCCGGATTGGGGTTCGGGGCCCTCGGGGCTTGGTAGGATTTTCAAACTGAGGTATCGCGATTCGCAACAGGGACAACCAATCGCGATTTGGTCATCGGCTCAACGCGAGATCCGTGTTTAATTCGATCAGGCAATCGATTTGGAAACTCTCAAGGAAGTGACGAAGAAGACGTCGATTGAGTTTGGGGAATACGTTTCGGCGGCCGATCGACTGGAAACGATCCGCCCGGGCTATGCCGTAACGAAACTGCAGCAAGCTACGCCCCGTGAGTCGCTTCCGATCCACTCTGTCGGCGTTACTCCTGACCAGCGCACCTTGATCTTTCAAACCGAACGGCATCGCAAAGCCGTTCATTATGCTTTGAGTCTTCCCGGACTTAGTCGTGACGATCAAAGTCCGCAAGCGTCGGCTATTCCACAACTACCAGCCATCGATCTTGCATATTCATTGCAAGGTATTCAGGTGGACTGGCGTTCTAATGATTCTTCGATTTCCAATTGGCAAGGATGGCTACCACATCCCAATTTCGACTTGGCGAAGAAACTAACGCTAGGACAACGCCATCCGGAAGAGCTTTGGAAACGGCTCGAACGGCCAGGTGTCTTGACGATGTCGATGCAACTCGACGCGCGAGGGCTCTTTTATCCGAGTGTCCAACCCGGTTCGGCTCTCGACTATCCACCCGAAGAAGATCAGTTCATTGCGGAGTCTTCATTTTCGTTTAAAAGTTCGCATCCATTCTCGTGGGGTACTTCGGTTGGCGATTTAAGGCCAGCAACTCAACGGGCAGAGAGCTACTTCGGACAATCGATTCTTCCTTCGCGAGCAACTCGTGCAGTGCCCTTGGTATTGCGATGCGAGACTGGCGTCGGAACTAACCTTTTGAATGTTGATTGGTTAGCGAAGCTTTCGAATGAAAACATTCGTCGTGGGTCATTGCATCTCAATCGGTTTTTGCTGCCTTGGGCAGAAATGGAATCGTCGGAAGAGACAAAGGCTGTGGATGCATTGATTCCCCAACTTGCCGATGCCAATTGGGGACGCGGTCGACGGCTTTTTTACGGCGAGCAAGCAGGGTGCTCGAAGTGTCATGCGTTAAACGGAAAGGGGAGCGCCATTGGCCCTGATCTTTCGAATGTTATCCATCGTGACTACGAATCGGTTTTGCGAGACATCGTGAAGCCGAGCTACGCAATCAATCCCGACTACATCACTTATTCCGTGCTCTTACATGATGCGCGCGTTTTAGTCGGTGCTCTACGCAGCGAAGGAGAGCAATACTCACTCAGTGATCGAGAAGCAAAGACGACGCATTTTCGGAGAGACGAGATCGACGAAATGAAGCCATCCAAGCTCTCAGTAATGCCAGACGGAGTGATAGAAAAGCTGACTCAAGCACAAGTCGACGACTTGATGGCGTTTCTCTTGCTTCCGCCACCGCACATGCCGACAGATGTCAAAGCATTTAAAACGCCGATACGCCGAAGAGGCGAAATCGAATCGATTCTTGGAACGGCCAAGCAATCCGAAAAGGAGACGATGCAAGTCGGTTCCGAAACGGCTGCGCTCAAGCCGTTGAGTATTCTGTTGGTGGCCGGTAAGAAAGACCATGGTCCCGGCGAACATGATTATCCGGCGTGGCTTCGGATGTGGAGTCATCTGATGGCCGCTGCCGATGGGGTAACGATTGACACGGCGATGGACTGGCCTAAAGACGAACAATGGGAAGCTGCCAATACCGTCGTATTCTTTCAAAAAGGGCGGTGGACTCCCGAGAGGGCAGCCTCTATCGACCGTCATTTGGCTAAAGGAGGTGGCTTGGTATTTGTCCACTGGGCGGTGGAAGCCGGAAAAGATGCACCATCCTTTGCAGAGCATATCGGCCTTGCCTCTCACTCGGCGACGACTAAGTATCGACATGGAGATGTTGAATTGTTGTTCAACGCGACGGACGCGCACGCCATTACGCTGGGCTTTGACAAGCTGGTGTTACACGATGAAAGCTATTGGAACCTGCATGGCGATCCGAAGAAGATTCGCGTACTTGGGACGGCGAGCGAAGAAGGTGAGCTCCATCCGCAGTTTTGGACGCTAGAACGCAATCGCGGCCGTGTCTTCGTTTCGATCCCCGGACACTATTCAACAACCTTCGATGACCCGCTCTTTCGAATCTTGCTGCTGCGCGGTATCGCCTGGACTTCGAGAGAAGCGGTGGACCGTTTCAGTGAATTAGTTTGGTATGGCACCAACGTACTCGACTAAGGATTTCGTACCTTTAATGCTGCGAATGGGTTTGCGATCTAACCTATTCATCCACACAGTTACAGGGCAAGCCTTAGCGACGAACTCTGACACTTGGAACCAGTGCGTGTAGGTCGGCTACGCCAGAGTCAGTGATGGATGTGCCGAGAAGCGATAAGAATTTGAGTTGTCGTAGATCGCCGAAATTCCGCATCGATGCGTCCGAAACTTTGGTGCGGTTGAGGTAGAGCCATTCCAGTCGAGTCAGCAAAGCCAAAGTTACAGTGCCTTCATCGCTCACGCTTGTATCACTGAGCTGAAGCGTGGTTAGGTTCTTTACGCCAAGAAGATGCTTAAGCGACTCGTCCGAAATTCTAGTACCGCTGAGCGAAAGAGACTTCAACGAAGGTAAAGTCTTCAAGATAGCGAGTCCTTCACCATTAATCTTCGAGCCTTCAAGCGATAGGTACTGTAACTGAGTTAAACCTGTTAGCCGCTTCAAAGACGTATCGTCGATGTCGCAACTGCGAAGATAGATCCGACGAACGCCGGAAGGGAAATCAAGCTGCTCGAAGTCCTGTCGAGTTCCGTCGTTGAGCGTGATTGACCGCGAGCTACTTGCTACGACTGCGTCCTGGTCGATCACCGTCTCCTGAGCGATGGCAACCGCGTAGCCGAGGCTAGAGCCAGTCAGAAGAAATATAGACCAAATGAAATGAAGTAGTTTGTTTACAGACATAATCGTTTACTTAAGGCTGACACCACCATATCGATCTCTTCTTTAGAGCTCGATCGGCCGAGGCTGAAACGCACCGCACCCAAGCATCTTTCCGAGTTCAGCCCCATTGCGGTCAGGACTGGACTCTTATTCTGTTTACCGGCGTGGCAAGCGGAACCAGTAGATGCAGCCATGAATGGAAAATGAGCCAGCAGGTCGTAGCCAGCGATGCCGTCGAAGCTGACATTCAGCGTATTGGGCAGCCGTTTGATTGGGTGGCCGTTCAAATGGACTCGCTCACCGAATTCGTTCCGCAGGCGCTCCCAAAAGTAATCTCGCAGGTTTTCGATCCGAGCATCGTCAATCCAGTCTGCTGCTTCTTGGCAAGCGACTCCGAGGGCTGCAATCTCGAGTATGTTCTCTGTTCCCGCACGTCGGCCGCCTTCGTGCCCTGCACCGTGCATAAAAGGGGCTAACTCAACTCCTTCACGAATGTACAGCGCACCAATGCCTTGCGGAGCATAGAGCTTGTGACCAGCGATCGACAGCATGTCAACGCCCATCGATTCAACGTCCACAGGGGTCTTGCCGACCGCTTGGGCGGCATCGGTATGGAGCAGAACTCCGTGGGCCTGTGCGATCGCAGCGATCTCTTCGATAGGCTGGGTTGTACCCACTTCGTTGTTGGCAAGCATGATCGAAATGAGCACGGTCTCAGGCTCAATGGCGCGTCGAACATCGTCAGGATCAATCAGGCCATGTTCCTCAACGGGCACTCGAGTCACGCGAGCCCCCAGGGTTTCAAGAAAACGCAGCGGCTCTGTAACCGCGGGGTGCTCGATCGAACTGATGATGAAGTGCGGCTGTTTCAGTCGATGGCGGTTCGCGAAGAACACGCCCTTGATTGCGTGGTTATTGGCTTCGGTACCGCCAGATGTGAAGATGATCTCGGTGGGATCGCAACCGATAAGCGAAGCGATGCGAATCCTTGATAGCTCGACGATCTCAGCAGCGGGCGCACCTGCCCAGTGACGGCTGGAGGGATTGCCGAGATCGAGCTGAAGCAATCTCAGCAACTCGGCTTTGACCAAAGGTGAGAGTGGAGTGGTCGCGTTGTAATCCAGATAGATTGGCTGGTTCATCCTCGAGCTCTCGCCGTGCGTTTGCTCGCTTGCTTCGGCTTCTTCGGCATCGCGGATTGTTTGGCCTCGAGCTTGGCCTTCTCGGCTTTGATTTGCTCCGTTGATTTCGAGACGGGGACTTCGTTACGAGCGAGCTCCTCGAGTAATAGTCCAGTCAACTTTGGTCTGGCCAGATAGTAACAGCGCGTCTGTGCGTCCTGAGCGAAGTCGACTAACTGCGTGTGCCTGAGTAACGCCAAATGCTGCGACAGATTCGCTTGTCGTGCGGGTAGCAGGTCTTCGAGGTCGGTAACACACTTCGGACCTTTCGAAAGCTCTTGCAGAATGGCCAGTCGCGTGGGGTGCGCAAAGGCTCGCAGCAGCACGGTGGCTGATTTCGTATCGATCTCCGTCAAGATCTTTCTCCGGGTTGTTGTATTCGCATATCCGAATACAATCTTACTGCCTCTTATGACTCGCACAAGCAGGGATTTTTATGGACAAGACAGCGCACTGGGAAAACGTCTACCAAACGAAGAGCTCGACCGAAGTCAGTTGGTACGAGCCTGACCCGAAACAATCGCTGGACTTGATCCTCGAGGCTACTGGCGAAAAGCGTGGCCGAATCATCGATGTGGGTGGCGGGCAATCGTTTCTCGTCGATCGTCTGCTCGACTCGGGATTCAAGCAGGTGGCTGTGTTGGATATTTCCAGCGCCGCCATCGAAGCGACCAAAACTCGACTAGGCGAACGAGCGTCGCAAGTGGAATGGATGGTTGCCGACATTACCCAAGCGGAGTCGCTGGGCGAGTTCGACATCTGGCACGACCGAGCGGTGTTTCATTTCATTACCGATATCGAAGATCGTCGGCGGTATCTCGATTTGCTCACGCGAACATTACCTATTGGCGGTTACTTCGTCGTAGGGACATTCGCCATCGGTGGTCCAGAGAAATGTAGCGGACTCCAGATCCAACAATACGATGCAGCTACGATGGAAGAGGCGCTGGGGCCGTCTTTTGAATCATTGAGTTGCTGCAACTATAAGCACACTACTCCCTCGGACAAGCAGCAGTTGTTCTTTTTTGGCGTCTATCGGCGCGTAATGTAATCGAGTAACGCTGTAGTCGAAAAACACGGGAAACCGAAACTTCAACAATAGGAATTTCATCATGAATCAAGTCGACAGTATCTTCAGGTTCTCGACGCTGCTAACTTTCGCAATAGCGATCAACTTGTGCATGTCAGACTCTCACGGGAATGAGCCAGTCGATGAACTGCTTAAAGATGCTCAAGCTAATTTCGGCTTGATCACTGCTGCAGAGCCGGAAGAACTTGAGAAGCCACTGACCGTCCTGGGACAACACTTATTCTGGGACAAGCGACTTTCGGCCAACGGCAAAATTGCATGTGCCTCTTGCCATGCGGCCTCCGACTGGGGTGCTGACTCTGAGCAATTCTCGATCGACGCGAAAGAGAAGCCAACGAAGCGCAATTCGCAGACGGTATTTAACGCAATGCTGCAACCCAATCTGCGGTGGACTGGAGATCGCAAGTCGGGTGCACACCAAGCGGAGAAGTCACTTACGGGTTCGATGGGATTTGCCAGCGCAGATGACGTCGTTGAATTGATAAAGCGGCATGGCTACGAGGCCAAGTTTAAAGCTGCGTTTCCGGAGACGGAAAACCCAATGAATCCTGTGAACTACGCCAAGGCGATCGAAGCCTACGAATTCACTCTTAGCACTCCAGCAGCCTTTGATCGCTACTTGAGTGGGCAGTTGGACGCAGTGACCGAACAGCAGAAGTCAGGGCTTCGATTGTTTATGAGCGTTGGCTGCGCGGACTGTCATTCGGGAAAGTTGCTCGGTGGCGAGGGTCTTGAGAAGTTTGGTGTTCATCAGGATTATTGGAAGGCGACGGGGTCGAAGCAGACGGATGCAGGTCTTTTTGAATCGTCGAATAAAGAAGAGGACAAGTACCAGTTCCGCGTTTCCATGCTGCGCAACATAGAGAAGACAGCACCTTACTTTCATGATGGATCGGTGGCCAGCTTAGGCGAAGCTGTTCGAGTCATGGCAAAAGTTCAGCTCGACCAGGAACTGAACGATACCCAGATTCAATCCATCGTCGCGTTCCTAAGTTCACTGACGGGCGATATTCCACGGAATTACACCGATCCACTGAGTCAGGTTGACGTTTCACTGAAATCAAAAGCAGGCGAGACAGTCACTCGCACCTCGAGAATTCCGGATTCCAAAGGGGTGCGAAACTGAAGCTGCCGATTGAATAGAGGGCTAAACGGCGGTTTAGCATTAGATCCTCCTAATGAAGCGTTCCACGATATTGACGCTCAATTGCGTGGGGCCTAGCCTGAGTTTGCCATGGGCCAATAGCACGTCGTAGATGACCACGTGCTTGAGACGAGACCACAGGTATTTGCAGGAGGATCGATCGAATGTCCAAGCACTCATTTCTTTTGGTTTCAATCGGCGTCTTCGTTGGGCTCTTTACGGGAAGCTTGGTGCAGCTCTATGTCCCCGAGTTTCCAGTTGCATCCGCGCAGACGGTCGCTGCGCCTAAGGCGGCACAGCTCACTTGGTTAGACCTACCTGATGATGACAAGTTTTCGCAGATTGAACGCCAAATGCGAGGATTTGATACGACCATGATGGAGGTGGGGTATCGATACGATGAACTGGTCGAAGCGGTCAAAAACCGCAACTTTGAGTATGCCAAATATCAAACGGAGAAGATTGGTCACACCATAAGTCTCGGTATCGAACGTCGACCAAAAAGAGCAAAGTCTGCAAGACCGTTTCTGGACGTTGAAATCCCCAAAATGCTTTCGGCTATTGAAAAGCAACAAGCGGAAATTCTCGATTCCGCGATCCATAGCCTTCACGAAGGATGCATTCGATGCCATCGATCAGAAAACGTGCTATTTATGGGATCTCGATTCGCAACCATACAACCAATAGCAGATGAGGTGCGTGAGGAAATCAAACGATATCAAGATATTCTGAGCGACGAGGTTATCGCGAAGGCAGATCGAGCCAACGGTCACAAATTGTTTACTCAAAGCTGCAAGAACTGTCACTCAATCTTCGGCGAGGGCAGCCACACTGGCCCCAATCTTCAAACACTCCCCATGTCCGATCGCAACTACCTCATAAAGTCAATCATTGCGCCAAATGCTACCGTTGGCTTTGATTACATGACGCAGCAATTCCTTACGCATGATGGCAAGGTGTTGACGGGACTCGTACTCTCAGAAGACGAACTCTCGCTGACTCTGCAAACCGCAAATGAAACCCTTGCGATACAGAAGTCTGCCATCGAAGAACGAAAAGCGTCTACGGTATCCGTCATGCCTGAAGGAATCCTTCAAAAGCTAACCCACGAAGAGGCCCGGGATCTATTCGCGTATTTGCAAGGCAGTGAGCAAACGAAATAACCCAGACAAGTAATTTGAGCCATACATCCAGCTCAGGCCTTTACCGAGAGCATCCATGAATTCCAATAGCCAACCTGAGCCAGTCACGGGGACCTTGCGTCGAGACGTGGGGATCTTTGGTGCGACGATGATGGGCTTGGGTGCGATCGTTGGCACTGGCATCTTTGTGAGCATTGGTCATGCGGCCGGAGTTGCCGGAGATTGGATTGTAATTGCGATTGGGGTCGCGGCAGTCGTGGCGACGCTCAATGGTCTCAGCAGTGCACAGCTCGCGGCGGCACATCCTGTCAGTGGTGGAACATACGAATACGGGTATCGATGGCTTCATCCAAGTCTGGGGTTTACCGCTGGCTGGATGTTTCTGTGCGCCAAGAGCGCGTCGGCCGCCACGGCTGCCCTGGGGTTTGCCGGATACGGTTTGCGATTGCTTGGCATCGAGTCGACGAACATGCAGATTCCCATCGGGCTTGGAGCACTGCTGGTTGTGCTTGGATTCGTTCTGCGAGGCATTCGCTGGAGTAGTATTTTCAATGCGACTGTAGTTTCATTGACACTCACGTCCTTGGTTCTGTTCGTCGTAGCGGGAGTGGTCACGATCATTCATGCGCCCGCTACTGGACCCATCGCAATTGCTTCACGCACGACGCTGCCATCAACTTCGTTGAGTGGCGTTTTTGAGGCCTGTGCCCTGATGTTCGTGGCATACACGGGCTACGGCAGAATCGCGACGCTCGGTGAAGAGATTCGTGACCCCAGTCGGAATATTCCCATCGCCATCATTGTCACGCTTGGCATATCCATGGCGCTCTATGTGTCGATTGCGTGGGTGTCGATCGGCGTTGTCGGGGCAGAAGCGTTTAGTGCTGCTGCGGAATCAGAAGCAGCACCGCTAGAAATGGTGGCGAGCAATTTCGATTATCCCGCGATACGTTATGTGATTGCAGTGGGTGCCGTAACCTCAATGCTGGGAGTTCTGATCAATTTAGTCCTCGGGCTATCTCGTGTGGTATTAGCGATGGGACGCCGAGGTGATATGCCTCGCGCGGTAGGTAGAATCGATCAATCCGGTGTCTCGCCGAGAAACGCAGTAATCGTGGTTGGGACGCTCATTGCAGTTCTGATCCTCACTGGCAATGTGAAGACAACGTGGTCATTCAGTGCGTTTACCGTTCTGATTTACTACGCCATTACCAACCTGGCGGCAATTCAAATGTCGGATGCCGAAAGGCGTTACCCCCGGGCGATCGCGTGGCTAGGGCTGCTGTCATGCCTGTTCCTTGCGTTTTGGGTTGATCGAGCAGTATGGCTTGTTGGATTATCGCTAATCGCTGCCGGGCTCGTGTGGTGGCGGTATGGCAAGCAACTACTCGCACATTAGCAACTTCTAATCAAAGCTGGATTGCCTGTGAAGTTAATTGCGAAGAAAATCAGAATCTGTGTGATGTAACTGGAGATGTCGTTTGGACCGGAATTACCGTGTGGCAAAAGTACTAGTTGTTGAAGATCATGCCAAACTCCGGAGCAATCTCTTAGAACTCTTGGCGAGTGAAGGTTACGAAACCGCCGGCGCTGCCGTCTACGCAGATGCCTTTCAAGCAATCACCGAAGCGAATCTAGATCTTGTTGTGTTGGATCTTGGAATACCTGGCGGTGACGGGCTGGACCTGCTTAGGCAACTCCGAACGCAAAATGAGCCGCCAGCAGTCATGATTCTGACCGCGCGTGATACGGTTGAGGACCGCGTTACGGGACTGGACGCAGGTGCAGATGACTATTTGATCAAACCGTTTGCACATGCGGAGTTTCTGGCGAGAGTTCGGGTGCTTCTCCGCCGGCAAAGCGGCAAACGAGATTCGGTGATCCGCTTCGGAGGAATTGAACTGGATTTTATTGCACGCACCGTGTTGCGAGATGACACGCTCGTTGAACTCAGCCAGAAAGAGTTTGAGCTGCTCGAGTATCTTCTCCGGCACAAAAATCAAAGTGTGTCACGGGAGATGCTAGCGAAAGACGTGTGGAAGGAACCTGGTGGGATTCTAACCAATGCGATTGATGTTTGCGTGAACTCATTGCGTCGTAAGATTGAACTGCCTGGTTTGCCAAAAGTCATCACAACCATTCGAGGCATCGGCTATATGATTCGAGATGAAACATGATGAGGCAAACGCGACTCAATATCCGCTGGCGACTGACGATTTGGAATGCGCTGGCATTCGCCTTCATCCTGGTTGCGTTTGGAATAGGCGTGTATCAGTTGTTGCGCCAATCGCACTTCGACATGCTCGACAAGAGTCTGAAAAACCGCTTAGTAACACTCGAGAAGTCGCTTCAGGGGGGCAGTTCGGTTGAAGATGCTATTCGCGACTGGGTTGGGAAGTTTGGAGAACACAGCGACTACTTCGCTTTCGTCCGCGACAGTCTTCAGAATACAGTAGGAGCAACAGCAACGATAAATGAAGTCGACATCGTTCGGCTGCTCCCTAGTCTCGTCAACGATTATGGCGGTACCATTCATGACTCTACGCTAGGGCGGATTCGATATGCTTCTCGTGAAGTCCAAAGTCACGAGCAACCGTTACGAATCTATGTGCTGGCAGAGCTAGAGCACCTAGATGAAGAATTATGGCTGGTGCGAAAAACTTTCCTATTCGCCATTCCGCCGGCGCTGGTGCTTTCTGCTGCGTTGTCCTATTTGTTGGCGGTGCGAGCACTTTCGCCGGTTGAAAAACTGAGGCTCAAGACGGACTCCATCTCTGCGACAGATCTACACGAGCGAATTGCGATAGCCAATCCGAACGACGAAATCGGTCATTTGACCGCTACGATCAACTCGTTGTTGGCGAGGCTGGACGAATCTTTTGATGAAATCAAACGATTCACAGCCGATGCGTCGCACGAGCTTCGCACCCCAATCGCCATCATTCGCAGTGAAGCAGAAATGGGATTGCACAGCGATGCCGATCACTCTCGTACGAACAAGCGACTGAGTAGCATCGTTGAAGAATGTGGACGACTGACAAGTCTTACGAGCCAATTGCTGGCCCTGAGTCGGGCGGAATCATCAATCAATAAATCGAACTTAAAGCCAATTCAAATTGACCGACTGTTGACCGAAGTGGTGGAAGCCCTAGAACCCCTAGCGAATAGGGCTCAAGTTCAGATTCGACTGGTTACCGGCGAGGAACCCATTTCTGCAAAGGGTGATTATGATTCCTTGCGGCAGGTCTTTCACAATCTGATTGACAATGCGATTAAATACAATGTTGCTGAGGGAATCGTTGAAATCGAAACGACGGGAGATGGTCACAACACAATCGTTAGCGTGCGAGATTCAGGAAGAGGGATCGCCACTGAGCACTTGCCACGCATCTACGAACGGTTCTTTCGCGGTGAAAGCGAGTATGGAGCAAAGGAATCCAGTGGGATTGAGTCATCCATTCAAGGCTCAGGGCTGGGGCTTAGTATTGTTCGTCGCATCATCACCAATCACGGAGGACGATGCGAAGTTGAAAGTGAACTCGGTAAGGGAACGCTATTTCGTGTCATCCTGCCCAACGAATAAATCATTCGGTAGGTGATGGTTCCATCGGCAAACTGGATGAACTTATCGGCCAGCCAAGGGCCCATTGAAGTTGCAGCTGAGCGCGGTTGTAGTCGACGACGGCCCGCATGTAAGCTCGCTGTGCGGTCTCAAGGGCCTGAATCGCTTGCAGGGCTTCGATCGGCAGCCCTTGGCCATCACGAATGCGATCGATATTCCGCTGGTAAGAGTCTTGTGCACGCCCAATGGCCGTTTGCGCCATTTCGACTTGCTGCTTGCGAATGCCGACTTGAGCGTTGGCCTCGGCCACTTCTTGAGCGACTTGATCCATGATTCGCAGTTTAACGAAATTCGCTTGTTGGACTTGGGAGTTCCGCTCACGTCGAGCTGCTCCTTCTCCAAAACCAAGATTACGCATTTCCCAAACCATCATGGCATCCACGTCATAGCGTCCACCAAAATTGTCTGCGCTGCTCCCTAGACCGCCACCGAAGCTGGTCGTACTGAAGCCTAGAAGAACGCTCGGAACAAATGGAGCGTACTTCTCACGCTTGAAGGCTTCACAGGCAGCAGCGACCAGCGCTTGTGACTCCTTCAATTCGGGCCGCGTCGATAATCCAGTTGCAATCAGAGTGGGCTCATCAGAAGCTTGCGGAAGCATATCGAGTGGAACGGCTACGGTGTCCTGCGGCAATAGGGTTGAAGACATCGGGATACTCAATACTCGTGCTAATCGCGTCGATGCGACTAGTTGCCTTTCTTTGATCGCAAGCTGACGAGTTTGTAGTAATGCAAGCTCTGTTGCGGTGCGATCCGAATCGGATTGCAGTCCTTCGCCTGCATCGGCAAAGTTAGCTGTTAGCGTAGCAAGGTCGGACGTTCGCTTGACCGCTTCGGCGATGATCTCTTGATCCTGATAGGCTTCCAACAGGTCGATGTATGCGATGCCACTATTGAGCAGTTGCTGATTGAGCGTCGCAGTAGCAGCATGTCCACGCGCCCAGGCTGTCATTTCCGCAGCCTTGGGCAAAAAGATTGCGTCGGCCAAGTGGAATTGAGCCACGACGCCCGGACGAGTTGGCGACCCCGCTCCGACTGCGCCTGCGCCAAGACCGTAATTGAACGAATTGAGATTCACATCGACAATCGCACCTTGCACATCTTGGTAGTTGCCATCACGACGGCGATAGTTGAAGCCTGACTGAATACTCGGGAGCCACATGACCTTGGCTCGGTCGAGCTGTGCGTATGCTTCTTGAACTCTCCAGCGAGCAAAGCCGACGACTGGATGTTGTCCGCCGATCATAGCCAGCGCTGTCGGCAGGTTGATTGGGACTGGCGACGCAGACGCCTGATCGCCAGAGATCTCCGGCAATGTCGTTTGCTCGATAGGTTGTAACTGTACGTTTGATGCCACGGCGACTACCGCAGTCGGTGTCATCGTGTTGGACGACGCACTTGCTTGCGTTTCTGGACTTGGTTCGTTTGCCGTGGCTGGTGCAGGTGTAACGTGGGATACCGGATGGACGGGATTCACGTCCGAAGGCTTTATGGCGATCGCGCCAACCGCTGAAGGTGTCGTGCTAACTAAAGGCGGCTTGGTGACTGGCTGGGTAGTGGCACAACCGGCGAAAACCATCGAACCAGTCACTGCCCCAATCCAGAGTTTAAGGCTTCGCTTCATTTCGTTGTTCCTCAGATTCCCTGGTTTTGGGATTCAAATCCGTTTGTAGCGTCTTTACTAGATTTGTTTCGACAAACGATGGGTCCGCTAATAGCGGCTGAAGCGAATGATTAGCAACTTCTAATCGTACGGCCTTAGTGGCTGATCGATGCAGCGATTAAGATGGGGATTCCTGTTTGGCAAACCTTACCGCCTAGCGAATCGGAATCGGCTGGGCCGGCAAGTTCCCATCCCGTTGTTCGCGGACTAAATCGGACTCCATACTGCATGCAACTCATACTTTCCGCCATGCGTCGCCCCGCGACCGTCATGGTTCTCGTTCTCAGTTTGGCACTCGGCTGCTTCCTGGCTGTCGGTCCGTCGGTGTTTCAGCACTACAAATGGCCTTACCCAGCGGGATTGCCCAAGGGTATGGAAGTGGACATCTTCCCGAAGCTGAATTTGCCGGTCATCTACGTCTGCCAGCCCTACGGTGGGATGGACCCGGCGCAGATGGAAGGCTTTCTGACCAACTACTACGAGTATCACTTCCTGTACATCAGCGGCATTCACCACGTGGAATCGCGGAACGTACAAGGAACGGCGCTTATGAAGTTGTACTTCCATCCTGAAACCAATATGGCTCAAGCGATGGCAGAGACGATCAACTATGTGAATCGCTCGCAAGCGTTCATGCCGCCTGGTACCGTATCCCCGTTTGTGATGCGATTCGACACGGGTAGCGTTCCAGTTGGCTACCTAGTGCTCTCAAGCGACACACGAAGCATCGCCGAAATCCAAGACTTGGCACTTTTCCGTGTACGTCCGATGTTTTCGAGTCTGCCTGGTGTTTCTGCACCGCCGCCGTTTGGTGGTAGTGCTCGCTCGATCGTCATCACGGTCGATCCCAAGAAGTTGCAGTCCTACAGCATGTCACCGGACGAAGTGATCGTCGCGCTTACGCGGGGCAATACGATCAGTCCCTCGGGTAACGTGCCTATAGGTGACTCGTACCCGATCGTACCAGTCAACTCGGTGGTGAAAGATCCACAGCAATTGGGCTCAATACCTGTTCGCATGGGCGAGAACCCCGTCTTCATCCGTGACCTTGGCGTCATTCAAGATTCGGCCGACGCGCCGGCGGGTTATGCGTTGGTCAATGGCCGACGTGCGGTCTACATCCTCGCGACGAAGCGGGCTGAAGCTTCGACGTTGAGCGTCATCAACAACATCAAAGACGCTCTTCCTAAAATGAAGGAAGCGCTCGGTGCCGATGGCGAAGGGATCGATGTTCGCTTTGAGTTCGATCAATCGCCATATGTTACCCGCGCAGTTGGAGGTGTGGTTACCGAAGGCGTTCTCGGTGCCGTGCTCGTGGGGCTTATGATCTTGCTGTTCTTGCGCGATTGGCGAAGTTCGTTGATTGTGGTACTGAATATTCCACTGGCACTTTTCTGCTCGATCTTGGCTCTTTGGATCACTGGTCAAACGATCAATTTGATGACGTTGGGTGGACTGGCTTTGGCGATCGGCATTCTTGTTGACGAGGCAACTGTCTCGATCGAAAACATCCATTCCCATTTGCAACGCGGCGTGCCGCTAGCAAGAGCAGTACGCGACGGTTCTATGGAAACCATCGTTCCACGCTTGCTGGCCATGCTTTGCATCTTGGCAGTCTTTGTTTCGTCGTTCTTCATGCAAGGAGCTGCGCGAGCGTTGTTCGTACCATTGTCTTTGGCAGTCGGTTTTTCGATGATCGCATCCTACTTTCTCTCCAGTACGTTCGTCCCGGTAATGTCTGTATGGTTACTCAAGAGTTCCAATGGGCATGCCGCGAAACGTACGGCGTTTGATAGTCTTCGAGACGGTTACGAGCGACTGTTGTCAGGACTTGTGCAACTGCGATGGATCGTTGTTCCTGTCTACTTGGCGGTTTGTGTCGGACTGATTGCCTGGATTGCGCCTCAGTTGGGACGTGGCGTATTTCCTGTCGTCGATGCGGGGCAATTCCGCCTGCGTATGCGAGCTCCTGATGGTACGCACATTGAGAAATCTGAAGCCTTAGCCAAGCAGGCGTTGCAAATAATCGGCGATGAATTGGGGCCTGAAAACATCGAGCTAACACTCGGCTATGTGGGCATGATTCACTCCAATTTTCCGGTGAATGCGGTATATCAATGGTCGCGAGGTCCCGAGGAAGCGATACTTTACATAGGCCTCAGTGAAGCATTGCATCTTTCGGACGAGGTGATGAAAGAGCGAGTTCGCGAGCGACTTGCCAAGGAGATGCCCGACGTCCGATTCTCCTTTGAGCCATCCGACATCGTGAACGAGGTCATGAGCTTCGGTTCGCCAACGCCCATCGAAGTCGTTGTGAGTGGAGCGGACTTTGCAAAGAATCGCGAGTTCACTGAAAAACTTCGAAAAGAACTAGCTCAAGTGCCTGCGCTTCGAGATCTGCAGCTCGGTCAATCGATGGATTACCCAACGGTCCAGGTGAACGTAGATCGCGAGAAAGCTGGTATGGCAGGCCTGATGCCTATCGATGTTTCGCGGGCATTAGTGACTGCAACTTCATCGAGTCGCTTCGTTGTTCCGAACTATTGGGCTGATCCCAAGAGCGGCGTCGCCTATCAAGTTCAAGTTGAACTGCCGCGTCCAGTCGTGCGATCACCTTATGATGTAGAGACCATCGGTTCTGTGGCTCAGCTCGGCCGCATACCTCTTCGCAAGACAGCGGACGGCCAAGTACTTATTCAAGACGTCGCCACGCTCGAACGTGGCACGATGCCAGGTCAATACGATCGGTACAATATGAAACGCCAAGTCACGTTGACCGCCAATATTGCAGGGAGCGATCTTGGTTCAGTCTCTGCTCTCGTGCAGAAAGCCATAGCACGTGCTGGCGATCCGCCAACGGGTAGCACGGTAGAGGTGCGAGGTCAGATTCCGCCGATGCAAGAAATGCAGTCGGGACTATCGATTGGATTGCTTCTTGCGATTGTGGCCGTATTCCTATTACTGACGGCTAATTTTCAGTCGATTCGGCTGTCGCTCGTTACCGTCTCTACCATTCCAGCCGTCGTCACGGGTGTGGTGATCATGCTTTACCTCACCAATACGACTGTGAATATTCAGTCATTCATTGGGGCGATCATGGCCGTCGGTGTCGCGATGGCGAACGCGATTTTGCTCGTGACGTTTGCAGAGAAACGGCGCAGCGAAGTTAGCGATGTGAAGACTGCTGCTGTGAGCGGTGCGGGCAGTCGCTTACGCGCGATCCTCATGACAAGCTTGGCAATGATCGCAGGCATGTTACCGATGGCACTGGCTTTTGGAGAATCTGGCCAGCAGAACGCACCGCTGGGCCGCGCGGTCGTGGGTGGCCTCATAGCCGCAACCTTAGCCACGCTATTTCTACTACCACTATTCTTTGCGATGTTGCAGTCCAAGGCGAGCTTGAAATCGGCCTCGATGGACCCCGACGATCCTGAAAGTCGCTACTTCGCAGCCTAAGCACATTCAAACATTCACCCAATCTAACCAAACATGAACAAAACACTGTCTATAATTTCTGTACTCACCTCCGCGTTCTTGATCGCTATCGCAGGATGTGACTCGAAGGATGCGATCAATACAGCAGCTGTCAGTGGAGCCGCATCGGCAAACTCGCTGGATCGAGTCACAGCCGGCGTTCCCATAAAGAAGACACTGCAGCTATTTACGGAGCAGCCGGGACGCGTTGTCGCGTTTGAAGAGACGCCAATTCTGTCGAAGCTCCCAGGTTATGTGGAGTCGGTGCAGTTTGACATTGGCGACAAGGTTTCCAAAGGCCAAGTGCTGGTGCGTCTCCACGCACCGGAGTACATGGACCAACTAGAGCAAAAGCGTGGCTTGCTTGGCCAAGCCGAAGCTCAAGTCAAGCAAGCCGAGGCCGCATTGGTTGCCGCCGAGGCCGCCTCGAACTCGTCTAAATCCATGATAGCCCAAGCGGAAGCGGGAGTCGGTAGAACCGATGCCGAGTTCGCTCGCTGGGATTCGGAACTCAAGCGAATTCAGCAGCTTGTTAGTAAGGGTTCCGTGACACCAAAGCTTGCCGATGAGACATCAAGCAAATTTCAATCTGCTGACGCCGCGCGCCAAGAAGCAATGGCCCTGATTGAATCGGCCAAGGCCCGCCAACGAGAAGCCGAAGCGAACGTCTTAACCGCTCAAGCAGACATCGACGCGGCCAAAGCCAAGTTGAAAGTAGCGCAATCCGATATTGCTCAAGCCGAGACGATGTTGACCTACACCGAACTTACGGCACCATTCGACGGCTTTGTCACAAGCCGACATGTCGACGCCGGGCACTACGTCCAACCGGCCGGGGCCAGCAACGCAAAGCCACTGATGACGGTTGCAAATGTCAGCAAGGTGCGAGTTTTCGTGAACGTTCCCGAAAGCGAAGCCGGTTGGGTCGACGCCGGTTTTGGAGATGCGAAAGCAGGCGATATGGTAACGATTCTTTCGCCGTCGCTGCCGAATGGAAAAATAGAATCTCGTGTCACTCGAACCAGTCTGCAGCTCGATCCGCAGAGTCGATCACTCTCGGCCGAAATCGATCTCGACAACAACAATTTGAAATTGCTGCCTGGAGCATTTGTGACGACAAAATTGCTTCTTGAGCAACGTGAAGATGTACTAACTTTGCCAACGGGAGCCATCCTCAAATCCGCCGACGAGACCAGATGCTGCGTTGTGGTCGATGGCAAGATTCAATATCGCCCCATCGAGCTTGGTCTTCGCGCTGGAGATGACGTAGAGATCAAGTCGGGTCTCGACGGAAGTGAGACAATAGTCCTTCTGCGAGCCGGTTCACTGCAAGCCGGGCAGTCAGTCGAGATCATTGGTAAAAAATAACGACCAAATGTTCTGTTGCAGAATTTGCCCCACTAAGAGGTCGTTAATTGCGAATTTTCTCGTGGGGTAATGGGACGCGCGTCGGCTGTTTTGCATAGATAGATCTGGGAGGGATGCCATTTCGGTTCCCTCGAAGAGGTCTTTCCATGGAGGCAGAACCATCGACGCTTACTCTCTCGACTCTCTTCCCACCGACGACGAACTTGCCCGCGATCCGGCGTCTGTTCGCTTTCGATCCGTCGCCGAGATATTGCTTCGCGGCATTCGCCGATGTGTGGCAGCAGACCGCGAATTGGATGACGAATCAAGCCAAGTTTCGGCGCAGGAGAGACCTGTTTTGGAGAATCTCGGAGACTCTTTACCCGAGCCGCTTGATTTCGTTTTCAACAAACCCCTCTCTGTGTCCGCCGTCTCCAAAACGCTGGGTTTTGGAAAAGATCGAGACATTCAGATAGGAGGTAATTCGTGAGCAACGAAGCGAGACACAGAGACATTGCAGCTCTGCTAGCCAGAGGGGTCGTACGAGTAAAAAAACAACCATTGGTCGCCAAGGCATTCGAGTCGCATATGCCGGATGCCAAGGCGTATCCCACCGACCAGCAATCTCAAGCCGAGAGCTTGCGAGCGAATGACGAAAGCATTGACCAGATTGAGTCAATGACTCCGATTCAGGACGGAGGTGAACAATGAGTCCAAACGTAACAATCGAGATCGCCGAACTGCAGGACAAGACGGTCAGCCAGTTGGTCCAACGCTACGAACAAGTCTTCGAAGAGGAATGTCGCAGCCGCAACAAACAATATTTGATCCGGCGCATCGCGTGGCGGTTGCAAGCGAACGATGAAGGTGGACTTTCTAGAGCAGCAATCAAGAAAGCTGAGGAGTTGGCTGTTGACGCCGATACACGCGTGACGGCTCCACGCAAATACAGCTCCGACGGCGTGAAGTTGGTTTTGGCCGAGCCCGATTCCTTTGTCGATTGGGACCCGCGGCTACCTCCACCAGGCAACATCGTGGAGCGGCAATACAAGGGCAACATGATCCGTGTGATCGTGTTGAAGGACGGCTTTGAATACGAGGGACGGCGTTACAAGTCCCTCACGGCGATCGCAAAAGAAGTTAGCGGCTCGCACTGCAATGGATTTCTATTCTTTCGACTTGGAAGGAGAGCATGAGCAACAAACCTACACCGCGCCCCAAAACAATTCGCTGCGCGATCTACACTCGAAAGTCCACCGAAGAAGGCCTCGATCAACAGTTCAACTCGCTCGACGCTCAGCGTGAAGCGGCCGAAGCGTACATTCGCAGCCAAAAGTGTGAAGGCTGGGAAATCGTTTATGATCGCTACGACGACGGTGGATTCTCTGGTGGCAACATCGAACGGCCGGCGCTCAAACGTCTGATGGAAGACATCCAGGCCGGCAAGATCGACTGCGTGGTCGTCTACAAGGTCGATCGACTGAGCCGCTCGCTACTGGATTTCGCGCGAGTGATGGGGACATTTGATAAGTTCAACGTCTCCTTCGTCTCAGTGACACAGCATTTCAACACGACGCATTCGATGGGTCGGTTGACGCTGAACATTCTGCTTTCGTTTGCACAGTTCGAACGCGAGATCATCGGCGAACGCATCCGCGACAAGTTGGCTGCCCAATGTCGGCGCGGCCAATGGACCGGTGGCTACCCGGTCCTTGGCTACGACGTCGATCGTAGCGAACGCACACCGAAATTGGTGATCAATCCCGAGGAGGCCACTCAGGTTCGTCGGATCTTTTCGCTCTACCTCGAGCTCAAGAACTTGATGCCGGTCGTCGAAGAGCTCGACAGACGTGGCTGGAGAAACAAACTCTGGCATTCGAAGAAAGGCCTTCCTAAAGGCGGTCGCCTTTTCGACAAATGCAGTGTCCATGCGATGCTGACCAATCCGATCTACTGCGGGAAAATCAAACACAAGACCGACCTTTATCCAGGTCAACATCAAGCGATCGTCGACGAAGACATCTTCCAACGTGTGCAGGCACAGCTAAGGGACAACAGCTTCAACCGTGGAAACCGGCTTCCAAGCAAACACGGTGGACTTCTGAAAGGATTAATTCGATGCCCGGACTGCAATGTTGCAATGGTCCACAACATGACCAAACGCAACTCGATCGTCTATCGCTATTACACTTGCGTCCGTGCGATCAAACGTGGACGGCAATCGTGTAAACATCCGTCTCTCCCAGCCGGCGAGATCGAAGCGGCTGTGGTCGACCAAGTTCGATCTATCTCGCGGGACACTCAGCTTCGTGACGAGATCATTCGCCAGGCGATGGACGCCACACAACAAGGCAAAAAGGAACTGGAGTCGCAACAGACTCAGCTCACACGCCAACTCAATCGCGATCACGGTGAAGTTCAGCAATTGGCCCTCGACCAACAACCAAACAATTCGATCGTCTACCGAATTGCCGATGTTCAAGAGCGGATTGAAGAAGCGGAACACAAGCTTGCCAAAGTGAACCGCCAACTGCTGGATCTGGAAAAGCAAGAGTTATCGACGCAGGAGATCGAAGAGGCCTTCATCGACTTTGATCGTATCTGGGACGCATTGACTACGCGTGAGAAAGCACAACTTTTGGCGCTGCTTGTCTCGAAGGTCGAGTTCGATCAAAGCGACTGCACGATTGCAATTTCCTTTCACGCAAGCGGCATCGAGTCGCTTGAGCAACAATCACAGGAGGTTTAATGGTCACTATCAAACGCAAACTGAATGTTAGCATCGCTTCACGAGGTCGCATCGCGATTCGACCCATCGATCCGAATGCTGAACCCCCTCTCCCAAGACCAACGAGCAAGGTACCTCGCATCTCCAGGCTTATGGCCCTCGCGATTCGCTTCAACGAGATGATTCGAACCGGCGAGGCGACAGACATGATCGAGTTAGCTCGGCGCGGACACGTTACCCAGCCACGAGTGAGCCAGATCATGGCGCTCAATCAACTCGCGCCCGACATCCAGGAAGCGTTACTCAATCTGCCGAGTACCAAGGGCAAGCCCAAGATCCACGAAAAGCGTCTTCGCCCGATTGCCGCCATGCTCAACTGGGATGACCAGCGATTGGCGTGGCGGGAATTGACCAGTGTTGCATCGATCGATGCTGGAAACTCTCTGAAATAAACTACTAAAGGCAAGTTGGTTGGCGCTGCTATAAGCTTGTAATGAAGCAGGAAATCTACCAATCTCTCCCAACGATAGGTGCATCCCAAATGACGGTTCGTCCTGTGGCATGAACGCCGACCGCAGGCGGGCAAAGATGCTCTGTTCCCATAGGCGTCGGACCTGTCGTCGTGCTTAGAAAGTTGATAGCCTCTCCCAGTCGAGAAAGTTGCAAGCATCTCTACAAAAGCTTGATTGACCATCACGGCAGCGGCCAGATGCCATGGGGCAAAGCCCATGAATCGTCTGTCTGAATGTGTTTATCCTTCTTGATTGGTCTGGCTCACTGGGAGGAAACAAGTTGCGAACTCTCTGTGGCCAGGACTCGCGTTTTCTTGTTTTATTAGGCGAAAGGTCGGACTACGACACTTTCTATTGTGAGCCTGGACATGGATCGAATCGCGAGCGTGATTGTCGGTTCGCGAATCCTCTAATCTGCCATTAAGAATCACTCCCTATGATGCTGATGTGGTTGGAAGTTATCGCGAGCCGATTCGGTCGCGCTTTCAATCGAATCATTGGGAGATAGTAGCATGTCGTGGCGTGGATTTTCGAGAAAATTGTTGGCTCTGACGGGTACGGCGGCGTTGGCAGTGGGAGCTTTTTTGGGTTTTGGCTCCGAGTTCGAGAGCGCAGCAGCGCCACCTCCACCGGTTGACAGACCTGCCGCGCTGGAGGTCCTCCAGTTGGTCGAAGGGAGCATCGTTGAACTTGCTAGAAACAAGCCTGGGGATGTCGATGGGTGGAAATTGTCGAGCGGATCACAGATTCACTTTCCACCGCATGTTGGAAAAGAGCTTGAAAAAACGATCGCTGTGGGAGCCTCCGTGCGAGTGCTCGCCAAGCTGAAGTCGCGGCCAGACGGATCGCAGGTCCATGAAGCGGTGACCATCGAATCGGGAAAGGTCGCCTATCTGGTCGCTCCTCCTGCGCCAAAGCCTCCGCGTGGGCCAGAAAGTGGTCCGCCCTCTGCCGACGATCATCGGCCGAAGCCCAAGGACGAAACACCGATGAGCCTGACTGGTAAGGTTGGGGAGTTTCACGAGAATAAAGGTGGCGATATCGATGGCTTCAAGTTGGGTGACGAATCGATCGAAGTCAAGTTTCCGCCCCATCTTGCAGAGAAGGTAAAAGCCGCTGTGCAAACTGGCCAATCGATTACAGTTCACGGGCGTCGTCATGAAACTCCCAAAGGAGACATTCATCTTCACGCAGACAAAGTCATTGCCGGTGACCAAACGATTCTCGTCGATCGTCCTGAACCAAAGCACGAGGGGCCAAGACACGAAGGTCCAAAGCACGAAGGGCCAAAGCATCAAGCAGGCCCAGAGCACGGCCCTCCCCACCACGAGGAAATCATGCGAGAACTACGTTCCATTCGTAAAATGGTCGAGGCACTTCAGAAATAGTATGGCGGTTTGAATGCGCGTTCTCGTCGTTGAAGATCAGCCTGATTTGCATCGTCTGCTGCGTGGCTTCCTGGAAGATGCGGGCTACGCGGTCGACGGTGCCTTTGACGGCCAGGAAGGGCTGGCCAAGGCGATGACTTACCCTTACGACGTCATTGTCTTGGATATCATGCTGCCGAAGTTGGATGGCAAGCAAGTTCTTGACGAACTACGCCGTCATCGGAAGACGCCCGTACTGATTCTCTCGGCTCGCGATGGGCTTCGAGATCGTGTGGACGGTCTGGATTTGGGCGCGGATGATTACCTCGTCAAGCCATTCGAGCGAGTTGAATTGCTCGCGCGACTGCGTGCCATCATTCGCAGGGCGGCCGGCCAAGCTCGATCGACCGTTGAATTTCATGGCATCTTGCTAGATACCCGCTCGAAAACCGTTGCACGAGGAGAAGAATTGATTGCGTTAACGTCGCGCGAGTACGGCTTGCTTGAGTACCTGGCGGTCAACCTCAATCGTGTCGTGAGTCGCGAGGAGTTGTTGGATCATCTCTCCGATGAAATTGACGAATCGAATTCGAATGTGCTCGATGTCTACATTTCTTACTTGCGTAAGAAGCTAGGACCAGAAGTCATTGAAACAAGACGCGGTTTGGGATACATCATCATGGAGCAACGTTAACTTGGAAGCGAAGCAATCACGAACATCACTTTTCCAAATGCTCCTTGGTTCACACCTTGCTCTTGTTGGCGTGATGATGGTCGGCTTCGCATTGGCGTTCCTGTGGATTTCTTACCGCAGCGTCTACGAGCGAGCTGAAAGCGAACTGCTCGGAGCGGCTGAAACACTCACCGAGCAACTGCGAAAAGGAAGTCCGCTTAACGCACTGGAGATACCCGATGTTTTCGTGCACCGCTTTGGAAAAGCACCACGCGATCGAGCTTACTGGGGTGTTTGGAATAAAGCAGAGCAGCTTGTAGGCTCAGGCGGAGAAATGATCGGTCCGTTAAAGTTGCCCGATAAGCGACCGTCGCACGCTGGTCCCAAGCAGTTTGTAAGCCGCACGGAGGGCAGACGCCTTGACGTGTTTACCAACCTTGACGATGGAGGAATTCTAGTAATCGGTCGCCCGTTGTCGAAGGAGTTCGATTCGTTAGGAAGAATTGCCCTACGATTGATTGGCGTCGGCGTTGTTGGTTTCTTGCTCACAGCCACTCTCGCTTGGTGGATTGCTCAAAAAGTTGCAAACCCAATTTCGGACTTGGCAATGAGGGTACGGTCCATCAATGAGCAGCAATTGAGCACTCGACTCGACGCCTCACAGCCAACGATGGAAATGTGTGATTTGGCCAAAGCATTCAATGCGATGATGCAATCGCTGCAGACTTCTTTTCAACGCCAGCAGCAATTTACCTCTGACGCAGCCCATGAATTGCGAACACCCGTCAGCATTATTCTCTCTCAGTCTGAATTTAGCCTGCTTCGAGATCGCACGACGGATGAATATCGTCAGGGTTTCGATACGTGCCGTCGAACGGCTGTCCATATGAAACTTCTCGTCGATGAACTATTGGAAATCTGTAGGCTTGATGCGGGGCAGATTGAAAACCAGCTCGTCCCAGTGAGATTGGACATACTGGCCAGTGAAACCCTTCAATGGATAGAGCCAATCGCGGCGGAACGACACGTTCAGATCCAGTTGCAGGCAGCAGCGCCGTTGAGCATTTTGGGCAGCTCGTCCAGATTGCAGCAGATCATCCTGAACCTGCTGGCAAATGCGATAGAGCACAGTCCATCCGGAAGTGTTGTTCTAGTCGAGGTTGATCATTACATGGATCAAGTTCGCCTGCGAGTAAGCGACCGCGGTGCGGGAATTGCCACCGACGACTTGCCGTTTGTCTGGAACCGATTCTATCGCGCGGACCGAGCGAGAACTCAAGGGGAACGCAGCGGCTGCGGGCTGGGCTTAAGCCTCGTTTCAGAACTTGTCAAACTGCATGGCGGTTCCTGCGAAATCGAATCGACCCTCGGCAGCGGAACGACGGTTCAGATCCATTTCCCAGAATTGCGAGATCATGCTGGTTGACTGATTTGAGCAAACGTACTCAAATTTCAAAGTCAACTTGACAACAACCGCGTTTCGACAGCGCGCTCAGGAGGGCGTGTCTTGAGCGCGCAGTTGAATGCTAGTTCTGATGGAATTTCGAATACAGTTCCATGTGACGCTTCGACGCTCCGGTCACCCAAACCGGGGCAGATATGATCACGAGATAAGTTGCCGGAGGTTGGACAAACCGAAGCGAGTTTGACTCATTGTCTTGTACAAAAACACAACATTTGGTTGAGCGGTCAATTTGACAACAACTACTTTTCGCCTGCGTGCACAGGCGGGTGTGTCCTGAGCATGCACTGGGTAAAGAACAAGGCCAACCAGTAGTGCGACTCCTATCGTACAGTTGACGGCGTTTGCCATTCGCGTCCGCAAGAGCAAAGCTTTGGACACGAATGAGCCAGATCATGGCCTTCAACCAGCTAGTGCGGGGCATCCAGGAAGCCCATCTCAATCTGCCTACCAAAAAAGCACGCCCGAGATCCACGAGAAGCGACATCGCCCGATCGCTGCCTTGCTGAACTGGGAGGATCAGCGGGGGGCGTGGAGGCAGATCTGCGCCGAGGTTGGCCTCCAAATTGACGCTTTGGCAGGGTCTGCGGATCAATTCTGAAAAAATAATTGTGCGGGTTTTTCCTGCAAAACACGTACTTTTCCGAAATCTTCCATTTTGCTGTGACCAGACGTGTCACGGGGGTGCTGTTCAATACTCCCACTACATTAGTCAAAAGCTAGCAATTCGGAGACGCTGGTCTTAAACGAGTCTCAAGGATGCATTTCAACATGAGTGGAAGAGTGATCGCCAATGCCTATTTACAACCCAAAGCAACTCGGTGAACCAGAGGTCATCCGAGAAATTAACCCGACTGTTCTCTATGCATTCTTGCAGCCGTTCGAAGGCTATCTTCGATCGCGTGGACTTGTAATCAGCGAGCCAAGTCGCATCGACAACTCCGCCATCGAACAGTTGGTTGAGATCTTAACGAATCCTTCGATGAAGACGCCACAGGCACTGCTGAACGCAGTCTTCTACGTCGAGGAAATGTTAACGCCCTTTGCCGCTGACTCGCTGCTAAGCGCTGCACAACAAGCTGGAATGCCATTCGATGAAAATGGAAAGCACTCGCTGGCTGACGTCGTCATGCAAGTCTGGCTGTTCGATTCAAAGATGGTCGAAAACCAGCACGCTTGGCACACTTGGAAGACCCCGCGGCGCATGGAGTGTTTTCAGGCTGTGCAACCGTTCGGCATTGCACCGATCGCGATCACAGATGAGCGATTGAACCAAGCGATCCAGGACGCTGGTGACTGGTTTGCGAAGAACAATCGCGGTCGCAAGTTATTCATGACACCTCGCTTTTCGGGAAAACAAATCCAGATGAGCATACGTCGTGGCGATCCGTTCAGTCGAAAGCCAACGATTGATGATAATGGAATGGACACGATCACCTTTCGCGAAGCTCGCAAGGACTCCATGATCTTCGACATGAACGAAGAAGTCTTGATGCTCAACTCGAGTTTGAAGAAGACCTATCCAGTTTACTGTCGGATCTTCGGCGAATTGCTTTACGACAATCCCAATCACTTCGGGATATTCACGCGATACACGCTGGCACCGTTGTCAGAGCTTGGCGAAGACGCTTTGTCACCAGGCGAGATTGATGCCATCGAAGAGATCGTCTTGCTCAACTATCGAGTCCGCTTGGGCGGGCCGTTCAATCGCTACATCATTCATGGGGCTGATGATTTTTTCGCAGACCTCAAGTGGCGTGGTGGGACGTTTCAAGCCGAAGGACCGTTGGATCGTGCGACCTTTCGGATCAAGTATCGGCACGTCAAAGCACGTCGGACGCTGACGTTATATGCAGGCAGTTCTTCGTCGTACACACGCGATGAAAACGCCCACCACGCAGAGCAATGGCTGCTACTGCGGAAGTTTGTCATGAAGACTGGTGCAAGGGCGGCAAAAGGAGTGAACACGGATGACCAAGCTGTGGCGAACTATTGAGGAATCGCCACTGCTCATGGATGTCAAGGATGTTTGGCGTGAGCGGCTCGGGATGGAGTTCGAGCCGCTAAGCCGCTTTCTCGAAGCGACGAATATTGTCGCGACGAGATTGCCAGGTCGTAATCCATGGACATCGTATAAAGTCGTTTCGAACGATGAAGGCTTCGCTGTGTTCTGTGAAAGTACCGGTGAATCGAGAGAGATTCCCCGCGCCGACGTGATTTGCCACCAGCTCAACAGCAGGCAACTCGCAGCGGAGTTGAACGCTGCGCTCAGCCTGGGCCGAAAGCCGGAATGGCTCGACAATAGTCGCCGAGTCTGGTTCCTCGGCAACTTATCGCTGGAGCTTCAGTCGAGGCCGGTCTACATGTCGCTGCACATTGCGAGCGACTTGATCACCGAAGCACTACACACCGCAGCTGCCCACGCGAGATCGACGTTTCTATTGCTGGATGTCAACAGCCGACGTCGTGACCAGAGGTTTGACGCAAGTGCCAGGATTGTCGATTGCAAGCCGGTGGAGATCGATCAGCTCATTAGCGTAACAGCAGACGGTCGTTTGCTGGCCAAGTCGAAATCGCGAGAGCTCATCGCATCGATACTTGGCGTGACACTAGAAAGTCGGCTGTCGGGTTACGTCTTCCAGTGCAAAGGTAAACACCGGATGCTCGCGTTCAACAGCGAGATCGAAATCACGTCTGAAACCAATGGCAACTGGTACATCGAGCAACTGCTCGCCAAGCACAACGTTTCGTTTCGCTGTACACATCTCGAATCGTTGCTGGCCGGCTTAGCCGAGGAGACTTCTACTGGTTCAATCGGCGAAGTGGTCGACATGGAAACTCTCAAAGGCTACCGCGATCGCCTGCAGGAGATCGACGAAGAGCTTGAGGAAGCGACCAGTTTCAACGATCCGGCGCGTCAGGAGAAGCTTGGCGATGAACGCCAGGCCATCTTGGATCAGATCAAATCGGCCCAAGGCCTCGGTGGACGCGTTCGCCAGAAGTTCGATGCCGAGCGTTCGCGGAAGACGGTTTGCAAGGCGATCTCGCGATCGATCGAAGCGATTGAAAAGGTGCATCCCGAACTCGGACTGCACCTACACAAGTCCATCAATCTGGGCCTCGAGGTCAGCTACAGCCCTGACGTCGTCATCGACTGGTTGTTCTGAGGACCAGTCGCTCTCTGCTTTGCAGCCCCCATCACTGGGCGGCTTTCTGCTGCGCCAACGCTGGCTCCTCGCCTTACCAAAAATCCCCGTTGATCCAAAACCCAGGAAAACACTGGTTTTTCTTGACTTCTGAAGTTGCGACACGTTCTGTCGCGATGCGTCACGACTTGTAGCGGCTCGTCCTCGGTTGAGAGGACGTGAATCGCCCGACTGACCGTTACCTGCGTTTTCCGCGAGTTGGTCTCCGGCGCATTTCTGGTAGCGGCTTCAGCGGCTGTGGTCATGCCATTCCTCCAACCGGAGGATGAAAATTGACTGCATCTGATTACCAAAGCCAGATGGTTCCCTTCGCGATGGAGCTGGCAAGTCGCATTTCGCTGCGGCTCGAACATCACAACTCGCTGACGTCATTTGAGACCGAGGACATCGAACAAGAACTGATCACCTACGTTCTTGAACGAGCCTCGCAATTCGATCCGACCAAGGGAAGCGTCGAGGCCTTTGTCACGCGGATCATGCGAACGGCTGCCGCAGGTCTCATTCGCGGATCGAATCGACAGCGAAGCAATCCGCCAGCCGGCTCCGGAATCGAATCACTTTCGAAGATGGTTGAAAGCCCCGATCGAAAGTCCGAGGAGCTCAATCGCGGGCTCACCTCCTCGGATGGCAATCGACGCCGGCAGACTGAGCATCGAGATCCACTTCGTGACGTCGAACTGGCTGATGCCGTTGATCACCAGATCCAAACTTTGCCCCGCCGTTACCGCCGCGTCGCTCGCCTTCTACGAACTCACAACCAAATTGAAATCGCAAACAAACTTGGTTGGTCAAAACGAAAAGTTTCGCAGGTTTTATCAGGGATTCGTGAGCATTTTGCGAGTGTCGATTGGAGCGATTCAGGATTTTCTTGGGACGTCGTCGCTCCAGATTGCATAGCTAGTTCTGGAGAGGACAACGTTTTTCAAGCCACCCAAGAACCTGAGATGGAGAAATCAGCATGAGCGCACCCACCATGGATATCGAACAGCGAGTCACTGTCTCGCTCGCATTGCAGCGATACCTGCGAGCGGTCGAACGCTTCGAAGCCGCTTCCAACGAGTTCAACGAATCCTGCCAAACGATTCGCCAGACGCTGCCTCGTGAGAGCCGCTTCGTCGCCAACATCTCGCACCAGCATTATCTGGTGACCAGCGACAACGAAGGCAACTTCGAGGTCGAACAAGTCGACACGGTTTGATTCACAACTTGTCATCACCCTCTTCGAGCTACTCGCTGAAAGATCCGCTGACCATGTCAACGCGACTGCTACCCAATGAACCCGGTGATCGGAAGTGTCTGAAGTGCAACGAAATGTTTAGTTCGAAGAGCGCGGCTAACCGCATTTGCAAGAAGTGCTCGCAGCTCAATGCGTCACTGAAAGTGAGTGAGGCACAGCTCGCTCGAGAACGAGGCGCGAAACGCCTCAACGGCAATCTGATCGAGGAACAAGACACCTACGAGATGAACTTCTCGTAAGCCGCCAAAAGCCAATCAAACGCACCCATTTTCAGTTCGAAAGTCTTATGTCTCAAGCAACTCTAACCCCTGAAACGAGCGACAAGAATGTGCTGACCTACTCGGCGCTCAACACGTTCCGCAATTGTCCTCGGAAGTATAAGCATCGTTACGTGGACATGCTGCGTCCTCGCGTGAAAGCTGAGTCACTCTCGTTTGGAAGCGTGATCCATAGCGCAATCGAGCATTGGTATCACGCGGTCGACGATGCCAATCGACTGTGGATTGTGCTGGACTTCATCGATCGGAGTTTCCCTGAGCGTGACAGCGATGAGTACCAGCAAGCGAGTTGGCACTTAGCGCGTGCCATCATGACTGGTTACGCCTCGCGCTATGCCACCGAAGATTTCACGATCATCGAGATAGAGAAGTCATTCATTGGCAACATTCGTAATCCAGACACGGGCCGCTGCAGTCAAACGTTTGTGATGGCCGGCAAAGCCGATGCGATCGTCCAGCGTGCCGACGGCATGTATCTGCTCGAGCACAAGACCGCTGTATCGATCGACGCCAACTATCTCGACAAGCTTTGGACCGATACGCAGATCGCACTGTACTGCTATTACCTGCGTGAACTGGGTTACCCGATCGTTGGCGTGATTTACAACGTGCTGCTCAAGAGCCGCCTCAAGCAAAGCAAGGGCGAAACGCAGGAAGAGTACGAAGCTCGCCATGCGGAGCTCGCTGCCAAGAACAAGAGCGGCAAATCGACTGCCAAGCGGCAATTGCCCGAAACCAACGAAGAGTTTCAAGGGCGACTGGCAGCCTGGTACGCCAAGCCCGAAGCATTCCATCGCGAGTTCATTTATCTCTCCGAAGATCGTCTCGCCATGCTGCAAGACGAAGTCTGGGAGATCACCCAGCAATACCTCGACGCGCGACGTCGTGGCAAATGGCTACTTAACACATCGAGCTGCTTCTCGTACCAGCGACCGTGTGAGTATCTGCCTTACTGCCAATCCGGCTTCAATCCAAACGTGGTGGACAACCTTTACGAGATCAGTCCACCGCATGAGGAACTCAATTCAATCGATTCTGACGCACCCGTTTTTTGAAAGGAATAGCACCCGATGTCAATTTCATTACCAACCGAAGCATCCAAGCCCGTGACCGAACTCGGCAAACAAACGATCCTGCTTTATGGCAGCCCCAAACTTGGGAAGAGCTCCTTCGCAAGTAAAGCTCCAGGTTCGCTCTTTTTAGAGTGCGAGCCGGGACTGAATCACTTGGAGGTTTATAAGGTGCCGACCTATTCATGGGAAGCATTCCTGGAAGCCTGCAAGCTCGTTGCGAAAGGCGATCACAACTTCAAGACGATTGTGATCGACACCGTCGACAACGCGTTCAAGATGTGCTCGGACTATGTCTGTGCCAAGCATGGGATCGAATACGAGGGCGACATGGGGCATGGCAAAGGCTGGGCTTTGGTCAAGAACGAGTGGCATCGCGTGCTGACTCGATTGGCCAGCTTGCCATACGGCTTGATTCTCATCTCACATGCGGTCGACAAAACGATTGAGACACGCACCGGCGAGTACACCAAGACGCAGCCGAGCCTTCCCGATCGCGCTCGCAACGTGGTGTTAGGTCTGGTCGACATCATCCTCTATGGCGACTCGATCGCCAAGAAGGACGCTGCGGGCAACGTCACCATTGAACGTGTTGTGCGCACCAAACCACATCCAACCTATGAGGCCGGCGATCGCACCGGTCGTCTGCCTGAAATGCTCCCTCTCGATTACGAGCATTTCGTCAAAGCTTTCAATTCTCCCGCTCGCAACTCGGAAACCGGCACCAGCAGCGCAGCGAAGAGTCCCACGCCGGCAAGCACCCTTTCAGGAAAGGCTAAATAGTCATGAGTGATCACGAATCATTCGAACCTATCGATTCGCAAGTCGACCTCTCATCGTTTGATGAGGAGTTCGAGACGGCAGACGCGCCGAGCTATGACGAGGTCCCCGACGGCAAGTACCAAGTGAAGATCCAGACCGCGAAGCTTGAATCGAGTCAGAAGGGTGACCCGATGATCAAGTTCGATCTGGTGGTCATCTCTGGTTCGCAGGCTGGTCGGCACATCTTCAAGAACTCGGTCATCACCCAGGCGTCGCTGCCTTATGTCAAAGGCGACCTCAAGACGCTTGGGTTAGAACTGGCCAAGTTCAGTGAACTGGCAGGTCGGCTCGACGAGTTGCTCGACAAAACGCTCGAAGTCACCAAGCGTACGCGTGGCGACTACTCGAATGTGTATTTCAACCGCCGGTTGAATATTGCCCATGTTCCGAGTGCTGGAGTGGCGGACGAGGATCTTCCGTTTTAAGTCGCTGGTTGCTTGACCGGCGTTAGTCGTTCCCTGTGAACGGGTGCGGCCGAGGCGGGATGGCGTGACTTGGAAGCAGTTCTGCGAGGTGGTTCTTTTGCCGGGTCCGCATCGCGCTTCCTTGTCCAGACTCCCCGTGCCTGCCTCGGCTCTTTCTATTTCATCACTCGGATTGAACTGCAAGGAAAACATGGATTTCCGAATCGTTATAGACTCGCGCGAGCAGGAGCCTTACACATTCGCGTGCGAGGTAGTGAAAGCCAAGCTTGATGCCGGTGATTACTCGGTGGTTGGCTTAGAACAGCGAGTGACCGTTGAGCGCAAGAGCCTGCGAGATTTCGTTGGCACCGTCATCCACGATTACGAACGCTTCGCTCGTGAGCTCGAAAAGCTATCAGCGATGGAAGCGGCATGCATCGTGGTCGAAGCGGATCTAACCGCCGTGCTCTGTGGCCTGCACCACGACGCACTCAGAGCGGTCGCGCCACAATCATTGCTTGGTGCGTCCACTTATATTGGCATCAAGTATCGAGTGCCTGTTTATTGGTGCGGATCGCGGCCAGGGGCCGTCCGATTCACGGATGCCTACCTGCGATCGTTCATTCGTGTGATCTCCAACGCGGGAGATCTACACCGTGAGTAATAGCATCAGTGGTACGGTCGATCGAGTTTTCTTCACCAGCGCCAAGTTCTCCGCCGGCGCACTTGTTCGCGACGACGGCGATCGTGTGCGTTTTCGTGGGCCATTCTGCGTGAGTGAAGGCGAACTGGTCACGCTCACGGGCCAGTGGAAAAGCGATCCCAAGTATGGACCGCAGTTCGACGCGAAAAGCGTGAGCTACGATCTGCCTGAGACACCCGAGGGTTTGGTGCAATACCTCGCCAAGCATCCGGCGTTTACTGGCATCGGCGAAACTACGGCGCGGAAGATCGTCTCGTACGTCGCCAGCGCCGAGCATCTCGATCGAGTGATCCGCCAGGACATCGAGGAATTGCATCGCGCTCTGCGGATTCCCAAACGGACTCTCGCTTCATTGCGTGAAGCGTGGATCGCCAACAGTGACGAGAACGAAGTCCGATCATACTTGGCCAGCTTCGGGCTGTCCCATCATCAGATGGAAACACTGCTTGAAGAATTTGGATCCTCGGTAGTCGGCGTACTGCGGGCGAATCCCTATCTCATCATCCGCTACATCAAGGGCTACGGCTTTAAGCGGGTCGACAAGATCGCGAGATCGATGGGCGTTCCCAAAGAGCACCCGGGCCGGCTCGAATCCGCACTGTGTTATCTGGTTCGCGAAGAAGCGGCCGATGGTCATACATGGATCGCACACGATGAGCTAATTCGCAAAGCGATCGAACTACTGTTGCTCGATTCACTCGATAGTGGCTCGATTATCGAGGCGGCGTTCAAGCGAGCGGTCGAGCAGGAGGAACTCGTCGTCGATGGCGATGCCGTAGCGTTGCCGCACTATGCCGATGCCGAGCGATACATCTATGAATGCTTCCAACAATACTCGTACGTTCGTAGTCCTCTGGGTATTGAGCCGGGAAATACTGTTGGGTTGAAGCGAGCACAATTCGCTGCGTATGAGGCAGCGCTACGTCACGCGATTGTTGTGATTTCGGGCGGAGCCGGTACCGGAAAGACACACACGCTGGCGAGGCTAGCTCGTACGTTCGATGAGGCGGGACTGAAGGTTGCCCTTTGCTCGCCCACCGGAAAAGCGGCGAAGCGTATCGAGGAGTCACTGCGTTCGCAAGACATTGACCTAAATGCGAAGACCATACATCGGCTGCTCGAATCCAATGGTCTACAATTCCAACGCGAAAGCCTATCGTCGCCATCGCTGGACCGTGAAGGCAAAGTCCGTGACCCAGCCTACGACATCGTCATTGTCGATGAAGTATCGATGGTCGATGTGCCGCTGATGTCCGAGCTGCTACGCCGGATCGATTTCGACAAAACACGATTGATACTTGTCGGCGATCATAACCAGCTTCCTCCAGTCGGCGCTGGTAACGTCCTTCGTGATTGTATTGAACACAAGCTAGTTCCGACGTTCATTCTCGATGAAGTCGTACGACAGGCCGGCGTGCTGAAGACCAACAGCATGGCGATCCTTTCGCAGCGAGTGATGCCAACCGCTGTGGGAGATCCAGCCTGGAGCGTCATCGATTCTTTACAGGACCCGATGCAGATCCAGGTTTATCTGCGTGACCTCGTACTGAATCGCATTCCCGATCGGCTTGGTCTCGATCCTGTGAATGATGTTCAGATCATCACGCCAACGCATCTGGGCCAGCTCGGTACCAAGGCCATCAACGAGATGATGCAGTATCTGTTGCACGGCGCGGTTGATCGAAAGTTTGCAGTAGGCGACAAGGTCATTCAGACCACCAACGACTATGGCTTGGGAATCATGAATGGCACCATCGGTGTCGTATCAGAAGTCGAAACCAACGGAGGGACCAGTTACATCGTCGACTTCGATGGAGATGGCCACCGGCATATTCATGACGAACAGATCCTGAATATTCAGCTCGCTTACGCGCTGACCGCTCACAAAGCCCAAGGGAGCGAGTTTCCCTGCGTCGTTGTGCTTTGCCACAAGTCGCATTTCTTTGCGGATCGTAACTGGCTGTATACCGCGGTCACTCGCGCATCTCGGTATTGCATCGTGGTCGGTGATCGTTGGGGGCTTCGGAACGCAGTGAAAAAGAACAGCGTTAGCAAACGTCGAACGTTCCTTGATCGCTGGGCGAAGGCGAAGCACTCGTCGATGGAGGTGGAGAATTGAGCGCCGGACCTCCGCCACTACTTGAAGCTATTGAACGAAACTGCCCAAGCTGTCTTCGCGAACGTAATCAATGGGTTGCCTGGAAATACGTCGAGCGTGGAGGCAAGCCCACGAAGGCTCCGGTGAATCCGTCTGATGGCTCGCTGGCTTCTTCGACTGACGCGACCACCTGGGGAACCTACGCTCAGGCGATCGAGGCTTGCCGACGCAACAGTGCACTTGCTGGCGTCGGCTTCGTCTTCACCGCTGATGATCCGTACTGCGGCGTGGATCTCGATGATTCGGTCGACGAATCGACCGGGCAGATGAAGCCATGGGCTCAGCAGATCGTCGATCGTCTCGACAGCTACACCGAGATCAGCCCTTCAGGCTCGGGACTGAAGGTATTCATCAAAGCCAACAAGCCTGGATCTCGTTGCCGCAAAGCCTACGAAGATGGCGAAGTCGAGATCTACGATCGTGACCGCTTCTTCACAGTTACTGGCAATCGACTCCCGAGCATTCCTACTGAAGTCAACCTTCGCCAGGAATCGCTCGACTTTGTTTACGCCCAGGTGTTCGGGAATGACGAACCTGGTGCGAGCTCCACATCGAGCGCTAGCCGTGGGCCAGAACCAAGCGATAGCGGTACCGTTGCCTTGAGCGATGATGAGATTATCGATCTTGCATCCAAGCAACGGCGTTCTGGTCCGAAATTCCAAACTCTATGGGCCGGCGACTGGAACTCACATTTTAATTCAGCCAGCGAAGCTGATTCGTCGGTCGTATTTACGCTTGCCTTCTACACCAAAGACCCCGAGCAGATTGATCGGATCTTTCGGCAATCCCAGTTGTTTCGTTCCAAGTGGGACGAGAAGCATGGAAACGAAAGTTATGGTCAAACGACCATCGCGAAGGCTCTCAGCAAAGTCACCAAACAGTACAAACCGCAGGCGAAAAAGACGCGAACGGCTCGACCCTCGGCTCCAGCGCCGACCAATACGAGTTTGCCATCGATTTTGATTGACGATCGTCAATTGAGCGAGCTGACGGACCAGGCATTATCTGCGCTCAACTCTTCGAATCGAAAACCACATCTCTTCATCCGCGCCGGCGGTATCGTGCGTGTGGTCTACGATGAACAAGGTGTTCCGAAGATCGATGCGATCGACACTGCCAAGATGCGGTGTCGATTGAGCGAGTCAGCTAACTTCTTCACGATGCGTCGATCCGATGGCGGATACATTCAGGTTGGAACGATTCCACCGAAGTCGCTGGCGGAAAACATCCTCGCACAAAAGGACTGGTCCTTTCCAGCGTTGGCCGGCATCGCACGAGCGCCCATTCTCCGTCGCGATGGCACGATCTGCACAACGCCAGGTTATGACCCCACCTCGCGATTGATGTACTGTCCCGATCCAGCATTGAAACTGGTCCCGATTCCTGATCATCCCTGCGGTGAAGAGGTCCGCGCCTGCGTTGACATCCTAATGCAAGTGATCGGCGAGTTCCCATTTGTGGACGCTCCCAGTCGAGCCAATGCGTTAGCGATTCTATTCTCCATCTTGATGCGGCCGGTAATCGACGGCCATGTGCCGCTGGCAATCGTTGATGCGCCGATGCAAGGCACGGGCAAAACGCTATTGGTGTCATCGCTCGCTGGCATCGCGGTTGGCGGCGTCTCTTCGGAATCGATCCCGGCGAAAGAGAACGAGGACGAATGGCGTAAAAAGATCACGACGATTCTGATGACCGCTTCGCCATTCGTGCTTCTCGACAATATTCCCGACAACACAACGCTCAACTCTCCACCTCTGGCGGCCGCCCTCACCAGCTCCGATTGGTCTGATCGCGTGTTGGGCAAAAGCCAAGCGATCCGGTTGCCCTCGAGAGCCGTTTGGGTCGCCACTGGAAACAATCTGCGAGTCTCGGGTGATATGCCGCGGCGCAGCTATAGCATCCGCCTCGATGCCAATGCGGAGCGTCCTTGGGAACGCACCGGTTTCGCGATCAAAGGTCTGCCTCGCCATATCGCCACGAATCGTGGCAATCTCTTGAGTGCCGCGCTAACGATCATTCGAGGCTGGTACACCAACGGGCAGCCCAAGGCACCTACGCCAACGCTCGGTAGCTTTGAAGAGTGGGCCGAGACCATCGGTAGCGTGTTGGCCTACGCAGGTATTGATGGCTTCCTCGGCAACCTCGAACAGACGCAAGTTGTCCAGGATGAGGACACCCAGCAATGGACTGCGTTCTTCGAAGCCTGGTGGGAGCGGTTCGGTAGTCGCAAGCAAACGGCCGACGACATCTGCAGTGCCGTGATTCCGCGACTCAATGATCCAGTCGAGTACCTCAACGAACCGCTCTTTGGTGCGCTGCCCGAGGCTCTGATCGTCAACCGAGATAGAGGCGAGGGTGCATTCAAGCGTTCGCTAGGTCGGCATCTATCGCGACTGCGTGGTCGTGTCTTCAGTGGTCGCAAACTGAATGATGCAGGCCTCAATAAGAAGAACCACGTTCGCCTTTGGCAGCTCGTTGACACCAAAGCACCACCATCGACTTTGTTCGAGATGGAGGGCGCAGATGAGTAGCTCAATCAATCGTGGCGAGGTTAGCGAGGTTATTCGTGTGCAGATTTTGCGTACAGAATCGCATTTGCGCGCATGTGCGCGCACCATGTACATCGCCATGTACAAGCCTATGTACATGGGGTTGTACAACGTACATGACGTGCGCGCCGACCACCGATGCTATGGACGCGAAATCGGTTGTAAGACTCCGATATACAAGCACTTAGATGCCTTTGAAGCCTCTCTGGTGCTTTCGACCGCTAACCTCGCCAAACAGGGTCGTAACCTCGCCTTTTTGAGCCCTAACCTCGCCGTAACCTCGCCACACAAACACCAGAAAACATTGGGTTTTTATCAGAAAGCGAGGTTAGCGAGGTTAGAAGTCGACATCCCACGTATAGAGGAAAACGATGTACATACCCATGTACATGTACATTCGCCGTATAGAAGGGTATGGGAAATAACCTCGCTGGACCTCGCTAACCTCGCCAACGGGTTTTCGAGTGTGCGCGCGCTGATCTCTTTCGCATCAATCCAACGCACGACGTTGCCCTACGTCGCAAGATCTCTACCAAGTCGCCCAACGAGCCGCCCATCGCGCTCGACGCGTCAGTGGGCCAACGAGGGCCTCACGGTGCGTCTGCCAGAGTGGCACTCAGTCGCAAGTTGCGACGAAATCGCGAGCCCCCAACAGATGGGTCCTCCCCCAAAAATCAACGCGCCATTGGGCTGCGGGAACAGCCGCGCGATTAGACACAGTTTGTTTTTTATGTCCGCCAACAAAGGAGACCCAAAACATGAGTGACGTAAAGCCTGCTCGCGATCGTTGGAATGATGCAATCGTCCCAGCCGCGCGAGGACTCGAAAGCTTCTTCTGGAAGCTCGCTTGGTTCGTTGTTTTTCTTGCACTGCTGTTTGGAGGCGAGTGCCGTCGGATGCTCTTACCAGAAAGGATGCCCAATGATCATGTCCGTCCAGCAGACATCGAGTCGTCGAATCTGCTTGATCTGCGAACTTCGGCCACGAGCCGGCAATGACGACATCTGCGATGAGTGCACTTCGCTGCTCATGTGCGAACACCAGAACCATCGGCGGGAGTACCTGCAGTGGTCAAAGAAGCCGGCGGATCGTCGGCGTCGAATCTACGGTCCACGCGAAGGCGATGAGGCCACACCGTTTCAAGAGAATCTTATTCGAGCCATGGAGGAACGTTCATGCTAACGATTGAACTACGAAGTACCGGAGACATCCGTCCCTACCCCAACAACCCGCGAACGAATGACAACGCAGTCGATGCAGTTGCAGCGTCGATTCGTGAATACGGTTGGAGACAACCGATCGTTGTTGATTCCGATGGAGTCATCATCTGCGGTCACACGCGTTACAAAGCCGCGCAGAAGCTTGGCTTGGATCAAGTGCCAGTGCATGTCGCGACCGATCTATCGCCGGAGAAGATCCGCGCGTATCGCATCGCCGACAACCAGTCGGCAGACCTGGCAGATTGGAATTACGACCTCTTGCCGATCGAGCTGAAGGAGCTGGGCGAAGGCGGTTACGACCTTGGTTTGCTCGGCTTCGATGCGGACGAACTCGCCAACCTACTCGACACCGGCGTCAACGAAGGACTAACCGATCCAGACGATGTGCCGGAGCCGCCAGACGAAGCGGTTACTCAACCAGGCGATCTTTGGATCCTCGGTAACCATCGGTTGCTCTGTGGGGACTCGTCATCGCCGGCGGACTTGGATCGACTCTTGGCCGGCGCTGTGATCCACTTGTGCAACACAGATCCGCCCTACAACGTAAAGGTCGAACCGCGATCGAATAACGCGATCGCTGCGGGTTTGTCTTCGTTCTCGAACGATGCGGCATCGGGCCGGTTGAAGCAAGGACAGGGCAACGCCGCTTCGTTTGGTGTCGATCACGAAACGGGCAAACCAAAACACGCAGCGACTCATAAGAAGCTGCGTCCGAAGGATCGGCCGCTTGCGAATGACTTCGTCAGCGACGAGGCGTTCGACAAGCTGCTTGATGATTGGTTTGGAAACATTGCTCGCGTGTTGCTTCCAGGACGATGCTTTTACATCTGGGGCGGCTACGCCAACTGCGGCAACTATCCACCGGTGCTGAAGAAGCATGGTCTGTACTTCTCGCAATCAATCATCTGGGATAAGCAGCATCCCGTTTTGACGCGAAAAGATTTCATGGGCGCGCACGAATGGGCGTTCTATGGTTGGAAGGAAGGTGCCGGCCATAAGTTCTACGGACCGAAGAACATCACGGACCTTTGGCATGTCAAGAAGATCCCTCCGCAACAGCTTGAACATTTAACGGGCAAGCCTGCTGAACTCGCTGTCCGCGCGATGCAGTATTCCTCGGTGCAAGGCGAGAACGTCCTCGATCTGTTCGGTGGCAGTGGTTCAACGCTGATCGGCGCTGAGCAATGCGGTCGCAACGCGTTCTTGATGGAACTCGACACGCTGTATTGCGATGTCATCGTTGATCGCTTCCAGCGTTTCACAGGTATCCCTGCCGTCTTGGAACGAACGGGCGAATCTCCAATCCCCATGAAGGCGCGAGAGGAGAACATGCGATGACGCAGCGGTCACCAGCCAGAGGTTCAATCACGCCGTTCGGCTATCGACGGATCACGTGCAAGGATCGGAAGCAGAGATTTGAGCACGTGATCGTCTGGGAGTCGCATCACGGGCCTATCCCAGAAGGCATGGAGCTACACCATCGCAACGGTGACAAGCTCGATAACCGACTTGAGAACCTCATGCTGGTGACTCGCTTGGAGCACAAGCGAATTCACAGCGGTTGCATACGAGTTGGCAGCCGCTGGTTGAAACGCTGTCGGCGCTGCCAATGGTATCGGCCCGTCGACACGGAGTTCTACGAATACAAGGGACGCAATGGCGTGATGGGGGCGTGCAAGCGCTGTCTATCGGACCTCGCCGTCATCGCGAAACGCAATCGGAAACTTCGTGCAAAACAAAACTCATCGAATCAGTAAAGCCCATCAAAGCCTATGACAATGCCAAGCGTCGTCCTCAAAAATGTAAACATACTCGGTGCCACAGTTCCTCGCGAACTCGTGGAGAGCTGCACGCGTCGGCATGACAACCGTGCGATTACCGTCGGTGAAGCGTTCGGGCGTTCCGTCGTTAGCGAGCGATCGAATATCGCCGCCTGCGACCAGCGTTCGTGCCGACTCGATCGATGTGTAATGTTCTTTGAGGACTCCGCCGGCGTGGTCTTGATAGCCATCGAAGTGAAGGTAGATCGCTGCGTAGCGGCCATCTTCTTGCTTGCAGGCAATCGTTGCTCTTGTGGACATAGGTTGGTTTCCTTACTTCGACGGTTCGTGGTGGTTGGGTTCGACGATGGCGACACAATCGTCGGGCATCGACAGCATGAGGGAGCGGCCGTTGTCCCAATCGACATCGACCTGCGTCCAATCGTGATGCTCGTAAACTTCAACAACGGTCCCGAGCGATCCAACGGGGATCGGGTCTGGATCTTGCGGCATCGATACCAAACGGATGCGATCGCCTTTCTTCAATCGGGTCTGCATAGTCATTGGTTCCTTGTTTCATTTGGTGGTTGCGTTGAGTTTGTCGAGCAGCTCGCCGGCTTGGGCGAGTCGTGCGTTGACCTGAGCCATCGTGTGAACGTTCCGCCAGCGCAGTGCTGGGTCATCTGGTTGTTGCAAAGCGTCGAGCGATTGACGCAGTCGATCGAGGTAGTCGCGAGCAACGAGGTGAAGGTTCTCGTAGGGAGCTGCCGGCTCAAGGGCTGGTTTGGCCATAGTTGGTTCCTGGTTGTTGGAGAAACGAAAGACGATCCTCAACAGTCAGCCAGCGAATCGCAAAAACATCAAGCCAACATGCGAGCATGTTTTGCGAATTTCTTCCAAACATGTGGCTGCGCCGGCGAACCGCGGTTTCGCGATGTGTCGCGTTGTGTTGCTGGTGGGGCTTATGTTCGCATCAACGAGAAAACGCCCACACGGTGCGAACGTGGGGCGATTGGTGGAAAGCGTTCCGTGCTTCGGGCTTGTCTACAAGTCGTGCGGTACCAAGATGGCAGCGCCGTTGCCGGATACTGCGATCGAATCTCCGTTGGTCGTTCGGGCAAACAGTGTCGGGCCCTGGCGGATCACATCCACCACGCTGCCTACGTCGAGCTTGCGATTGTTAATCGTTCGAAGGTCGTAGGTGATGCCTGGCTCTGGCGTTGCGGTCTCGCCTTCGGCCAGGTCATCCACCGTTCGCAAATCGTAAAAGTGTTTCACCGGGTCGGTCTCCTAGCCTCGAACGGTGAAGCGTCCGCGTTCGGTCTTCACAAACTTGCTATCGTCCCCCTTGGCCAAGTCGCGAAGGATCGCGCTGTACAAGGTCGCGTGGGGCGTCTTGCCACCGGGGCTGGTCCAATAGCCCTTGGCTTCCATCGCCGTGATCAACTCTTGTGCGTTCATCGGTTCACTCGATTCGCCAAGAACTTTCAAGGCCGCAGCGACGCAGCTCAATCGCTTCTCCCCGGCGTCGGCAGTCTCGGTCGTTGCTGCCTTTGCCTTGCGTGGCTTCTTGAGAACCGCAACCGCTATGGAAGTATCGCCTCCGATCGTTTCGACGGTGGCTGGTTCGTTCTCAACCACCGTTACGTTACCTTCGGTGGTGACCTTCGCGCGTCCGCGCTTCGCACCAACTTCTCCCTGCAGTCGTTGGGCGCTCTTGATCAAGATCTTTTTGCCGGTCGCGAGGTTGGTTGCGTCCCATCCGCCCCGAGGCTTCTCGGCATCGATCCGAATCTCGCATCGATTGCCCGAAACGTTCGCGTAGTACTTGCCGCCGATCTTTACTTCTGCCTTCTTCATCTCGGTATCCCCAAATCTGTGTTCGTGGTTGGCTGCCATCGTCAGGCCGATCGAACCACCGATCGGCTACGCGCGTCCGTGCTGCGTTTCGGCTTATTGACCAAAGACCAAGTCCGACAATCCCTCGCAGAGAAAGTCGACTATCACTTGGACCTCCGTATTGACCGCCGGCACATCCAACCCGCGATCGAAGTTGAACATCACTTTGCGGTCGGCCAGGCGTTGAACCCAAAGCTTCGAAATCCTGCTTTGGTTCAATTCGTACGATTCGTGTTCTGCGTGTTCGGCGAAGACCAAAGCATCGAAGCGGTATTCGTTGTTGATCTTGCCTTGCACCCAGGACCCGCCAGCGCCGCGGTTGCGATTGCTGATCTTGGTGATCGTCAGGTCGAGGTCGTGTTGGGTCATCTGCTGGTTTCCGTTGTTTGGTTGGTGAATCGTTTTCGCGTTAACACACATGAGCCATGCGGTTTGAACCGCATCAAGCCGGATTCAAAAGGAATTCGAAATCTTTTCTTCGGTGCATACCTGTGTGCGGAAATGTTGGGCGAGCTTCGCCGCCGTGGCTTGCACATCAGCCAACTCGTCGAAGAAAAGTTTCATGGTTGTTGGGTCGGAAGCGGCGAGAATCGGCATCTCTTCGACCGCTACGTACAGGTCGCTGATCGTCTCGAGCGCTCGTCGGTGCGCGCCGAGGAATTGGGCCGAGGTCAGGCGTGGTCGGTTGGTCATGGTTGGCATCGTGTTGCTCTCCGTTTGTTTGTGGTGGATGTGTCGTATGCGATGACACACATGAGCCATGCGGTTCAAACCGCATCAAGCCGAAGAGGAAAAGATTCTGAAGGTTTTCCAGAACCTTTCCCCCGGCGCATCGGCGTGTTGCGCTCAGCTATCGCGACATGTTTCCCAAGCTCGCTTGCTGCCGTAGCAGATCTGGCCACCTTCGACGATGTAGACCGTGTGGTCGTCGGCGACGTCTTGGGCGTCGTCGTCTTCATCCTCATCGTCCGACGCATCGTTCATGTCGCGTCCGCTGGTCACGCCGCAGATGCGGTTCTCGAAAGGCCAGTTCTGCTGGGTCATCAGCCGCACTTCGGCGTCGCCTCCGAACTCTTCGCGGTAGTCGTTGAGGATTTCGATCAGGGTGTCGAGATTCATGTCTGGTTCTCCGTTTGGGTGAATGAAAATTGGTTATGCGATAACACACATGAGCCATGCGGTTCGGATAACCTCAAGCCGTCCTTTCAATGTTTTCAGCAGGTTTTTTCAGCATTCTTTCGAAGCCAAACATTCGTCGATCGCTTCGGGCAACATGCTGCCAGCGAGGGCATCGCAGGCGTCTTCAAACATGCGGAGTTCTGCTTCCAGGGCGCGGGCCGAATCTCCGCTCGATACCACGAACGCGCCGGCCAAGTTGTCGGCAAGTCGCTTCAACCGTGTGACCACTTCCCGATAGTCGTCGCAGATGTCCAGCGCGGTAGCGCGAGGCATTTGTTTGAAGGCGGTTCTGATAGCAGTGTGTCTGGCGTTGGTTCGGGACATCGGTTTGTTCTCCTCTTGCGTGGTGAAAGCGGTTGGTCGCTGGGCGATGACACACATGAGCCATGCGGTTCTACCGGCAGCAAGCCGATTTCAGCAGCTTTTACCCATGTTCTTCCATGTTTCTCGGGAGGCCTTACGGGCCCCGATGTTGGCCCGTGTTGCGATGTTTTGAATGTTGGGTACTTGGTCGAAGGTGTTCACAAGAACGCGACTGTGGGCGAGTGTCGCGACCAAGCGGAAGAACGCCTCGCTTCCGTTCGCGGCGTCCGTGGCATTCCGCTGGTCTGTGGTTTAGAGGATCTTTCCGAGGCGGCTGTTCTTCATCGCGTCCAGGGCTTGGACCGCGTTGAAGTGTTCGGTCAGAAGCGGGCCGGCGCTGGGTGTTTGTTGTGCGTCGGCGACTTCGAGGGTTTCCGCCAGGGTCATCAAACCCTCGATCGCTTTGTAGTAGGCTTCGCGGATCTCTTGGGCTTGGTGGGCGTCCATCGCCTTGAAGATCTGGCGAAGGGTTGCGTCCGTAGCTGCGTGTGGGTTGTTTGCGTTGGTCATGTTTGTGTCTCCGTTTCGGAAAAAGGTTTGAATCGTTTACGCGATGACACACATGAGCCATGCGGTTTCGATAACCTCAAGCCGAGCATGCGAGAATTCGGGAAAGATTCTGCAGCTTTCCTTTCCGCGTGTCCGCCGTCGCGGAAGTTCGCGTATCGGGAGGACGAGTATGTTGGCCCTCTATTAACTATCTATGCAAAAGAGGTTGAACGAGGTCCCAAAGAATCTCGCGAGAACTTCGCCAGCAGCTCGTGGCCGCCGGCGAATTCGCGTCGTTCGCTAGTCCTTCTTCAAAAAGAATTCGAGCATGGTTCTTTGTTGGTAGAGGAACTCGAGTTGGGCCTTCGCCTCGCGCGCGTTTCGCAGATCGCTTTCGGCGAAGTCCACCCAACTCATACTGCAAGGTTGGTTCGCCATCATGGCTTCCATGTCCTTGACCGCTCGTTCGGCTCGCCTGAGCATCGTTTGGGCATGCTCGTTGAGGCGGCGCTGCGCGTCGGGGATCATCCACGCGAGGCGTCGCAGTTCGTCCTTGATCGCTTGTTCGGCGCTGGTGGTGGTTTCGTTCATCTGTGTTTCTCCGTTTTGGAAAGGGAATGGAATCGTTTACGCGATGACACACATGAGCCATGCGGTTTGAATAACCTCAAGCCGAATCCAACAGCTTTTCTGAATGTTTTTCCATGTTTCTGGGAACGCCCCACGGTTTGCAACGTTCGCCCATGTCGCGTCGTTCTGGATGTTGGGTACTTGGTCGAAGATGCTCGTAAGAACGCGACAGTGCGCAACTGTCGCGACCAAGCCAAAGAACGCCGCGATTCCGTTCGCGGCGTTCTATGTGATTGCGGTTTAGGCCGCGCGGTCGTATTTGCGGGCGAGCTCGAGGAGTTTGGTTTTGATCTTCTTCCATTCCGGTTTGGTTTCGCTGGCGATCTCTCCGTAGACCTTGTCGCGAAGGGCACCCTTGTACCAACCCTTGGTCCATCCGAGTCGGTAGAACAATCGGTTGATTTCGGTTTCGCCCAGGCCGGCCCCAGGTCGATCCCAGCAACTCTTGGTTCCTTCCTTCTTGATGTAGTCCCATTCGCTGCAGCGTTTGGTATTGAGGGCGAGTTCAACCAAACCCAAAACCATCATCAGGTATCCGACCACCTTGGTCTTGTTGAGCGTTCCGCCGAAGGCCCGGAACTCGATTCGGTTCTTGCCGCGGGTCAGGTGGGTCAAGTTCAGCAGGTGGTAGCGATCGGATTCGCATCGGCTCTTGGCGTTGTCTTTGTTGCCGTATTGTTTGATTCGCTTGGCGTACATCATCTGTTCGCGTTTGCGGGTTCCGGTCGAGGCGTAGATCGCTCGTTCGTGGTTGCCGACCAAGGAAATCAATCTTGCCAAAGCGGCTGCGTCGCCATTCCAGCTAACCGTTATGTGCAGGCCGCAGCTGGAATTTACTCGGCCCCCGCGAGCGTTGATCTGGTCGATCGCGTTCTCGATCTGCTGTACGCCTTCAACCCCTTTGAGTATTGGGCTTACAAACTCGCAACCTTTGCGACTGGCGTTCTCTGGTCGGATGCTGCCGTCGCGTTCGGCTTTCCATCCGGTTGGCAGCCACGGTACTTGGTATCCGTTGTGGTAGGGTCCGATCGGTGTGTTGTCGGTGCCGGGGAGGGTGGTTTCGAATTCGATTCCGAAGGCGATTTCGTTTGCGTTCATCGTTGCGTTCCTGTGTGGTTCGAGGTGTGTTTTGCGTCGCGTTTTCTGCGTCGCGATGACACACATGAGCCATGCGTTTCGAGGAACCTCAAGCGAAGTCTTGCATGTTTTTCCCAGTAATTTTCATGTTTTTTGAGAGGCCACCGGTGCCCCAACATTACGCCAACGTCGCGTCCAAACATGCTCCGCATAACCAGGCGAACATGCGGCCAAAACGCGACCGTGCGCAAACGGTGGCCCCACGTTTCGAGATGCCAAGTCACGGAGGAATGCGATGAGTGAAGGAACGGGCCAGGTCGATCCGACGAGGCTTCCGGTCGATCAAGCGGCGAAGCTACTTGCGGCCGCATACCGAGAGCGGATCGATCCAGAGAAGATCCGCCTCGACTTACAAGACGGTGCGCCAATGAACGCCGATGGCACGATCAACCTCGTGCACTACAGCGCGTGGCAAGCAAAGGAGATGGGACGTGGCGAGTGATCCGAGGAAGCTAAAACCAAGCGAGCTATGCCGACTGCTGAACTCGACGCCACTGGGCGAGGTGATCAGCGAGCGGCAGTTGTATCGGCACCGGCAACGCGCCGGCGCACGCATCGGTGATAACAAGACCGTTGACTTGCTTCGCTATTGCGCATGGATGCATGTCGTACGACACACGCCTCGTACGACAAGCGGTGTCGATCCGTACGATGCAATGAAAGAGCGAGCTCGCGCACGCAACGCAGCGCTCGCACTTGCAGGTCGCGACATCGGTGAACTGCCGGAGGTCGATAACGCAGATCGCAAAGATCGCGCGTCGCGAGACTTCCGTTACTTTTGTGAAACATACTTTCCGTTGACTTTTCATCTCGCTTGGTCGCCGGACCATATCAAGGTCATCAATAAGATCGAGCAAGCGGTTGTGCATGGCGGTTTGTTTGCGCTCGCGATGGCGCGTGGTAGCGGCAAGAGTTCGATCGCCGAAGTCGCTTGTATCTGGGCAGTGCTTTATGGTCATCGCAACTTCGTATGTTTGATCGGCAGCGATGAAGGGCATGCGTGTGATATGCTCGACTCGATCAAGACCGAACTCGATAGCAACGAGCTGCTCTTAGCCGACTTCCCCGAGGTATGCTTCCCGATCCAAGCCCTCGATGGGATTTCCAATCGAGCCAATGGCCAACTCTACAAAGGCAAACGCACGCAGATCGGTTGGACCGCAAAAGAAGTCGTCTTACCAACGATCGAAGGTAGCAGCGCTAGCGGAGCGATTATCAAAGTCGCCGGCCTTACTGGTCGCATCCGAGGTATGAAGTTTAAACGTCCCGATGGCAGAACAGTACGTCCGAGTCTCGTGGTACTCGACGATCCGCAAACGGATGAGAGCGCACGTTCGCTCTCGCAATGCGCGAATCGCGAAAGCATCCTCGCCGGCGCAGTCCTTGGCTTGGCTGGGCCGGGCAAGAAGATCTCGGGCATCATGCCCTGCACCGTGATTCGTCCGGGTGATATGGCCGACAATATCCTCGATCGCAACCGACATCCGGAATGGAATGGCGAGCGGACCAAGATGGTTTACGCGTTCCCCAAGAACGAAACGCTATGGGAACGTTACGCCGAGATCCGTGCTGAAGGAATGCGTGGCGGTGATGGTGGTGAAGCAGCCACCGAGTTCTATCGACAGAACCAAGCCGCGATGGACGAGGGTGCCGTTATCGCTTGGCAGGAGCGGTTCAACTACGACGAACTCTCTGCAATCCAGCACGCGATGAATCTCAAACTGCAAGACGAAGCAGCGTTCTTCGCCGAATATCAGAACCAACCTCTGCCAGCGGAAACTGTTGTTGACGGAATGCTTAAACCAGAGGAGGTCGCCAGCAAGATCAACCGCATGGATCGTGGTTTGGTATCGATCGGTGCCAACCATCTCACCGCATTCATCGACGTCCAGCAAAAGCTCCTGTTCTATGTGGTCACCGCTTGGGAGGACGACTTCACCGGTTATGTGATCGACTATGGTTGCTACCCCGACCAGCAGCGTCCGTACTTCACGCTGCGCGAGGCTCGCCAGACGTTGAGCTCCGAAGCGACTGGAACTGGACTGGAGGGATCGATCTACGCCGGCCTCGACTCGCTGACGTCGAAACTACTCGATCGCGAGTGGCAACGAGACGATGGTGCAGCGATGCGCATTGGACGCTGTCTGATCGATGCTAACTGGGGGCAATCGACGGATGTGGTCTACCAGTTCTGCCGTCAGTCCACGCACTCCGCTGTGATCATTCCCAGCCACGGTCGCTTCGTCGGCGCTTCGAGTTTGCCATTCAGCGAGTACCGACGCCGGCCAGGTGATCGCGTAGGGCTCAACTGGCGTATCCCCAACGTCGCCGGTAAGCGGGCCATCCGCCACGTAGTCTACGACACGAACTGGTGGAAGTCGTTCATCAACGCTCGACTTCGTGTTTCCATGGGCGATCGCGGCTGCCTCTCGCTGTTCGGAACCAACGCCGAAACGCATCGCATGCTCGCCGAGCACCTAACCTCGGAGTACTTCGTCAAGACGGAAGCTCGCGGCCGGAGCGTCGACGAGTGGAAGCAGCGACCCGAGCAGCCGGACAACCACTGGTTCGACTGCCTCGTCGGTTCCGCCGTTGCGGCTTCGATGCAGGGAGCAATTTTATTTGGAACGGAATCAACACGCGAAATATCCCCAAAACGCCTGAGTTTTAAGGACATCCAGCAGAACCGACGCAAATAATTTTGGGACGTCGTTCGGACAAATTGCATAGTTAGTACTGGAAGAGGCTATCGAGTTTCTTTTTCACTCGAAGAGGGTTTCCAGTATGTCAGACAACTTGCAAGAAACGATTCGCGAGAGTGCGAAAGCACCCGCTAAGGCATCGGGAGATGCCGGTAGTGTCGAGCAGCATAAGCTGACCGAGCAGATCGCTGCTGACAAGTATCTGGCGTCCAAGGCAGCCGCCTCTCAACCGAAGCGTGGCCTTCGATTTAACAAGCTCGTGCCACCGGGTGCGGACTAATCGGTTCGCAACTGATCGAGCTTGATTCTATAGGCAGGGGTGTCGGGTTTAACAGAAGGGATTGATTCACGGATGTTTAAGTTGCTGTCAGGGATTCTGAGCAAGAACGGCGATCGCAAAGATCGGTCGCTCGTCCGTGGACGCTCGGCCCGACACCCCTGGTCGTTGGTGAGAATGCTTGGACGCTACGACGCTGCGACCACTACGGTCGACAACGTTCGCCACTGGGCGGCCGCAGACGGACTATCGGCCAGCGCGGCCAATAGCCCCGAAGTGCGGCGCACGCTACGCAACCGTTCGCGATACGAGATCGCCAACAACTCTTATGCTCGCGGTATCTCGCTGACTCTGGCCAACGACTGTGTGGGTACTGGACCTCGATTGCAAATGCTGACGGGCGATGCGTTCGCCAACCGATTTGTTGAGCAAGAGTTCTTTGCTTGGGCTGATGCAATTGGCTTGGCAGAGAAGCTACGCACGATGCGGCTCGCCCGCGTTTCGGACGGTGAATCGTTTGGTTTGCTAACCAGTAACCCAAGAATTGATTCGCCGGTTCAACTCGATCTCAAGCTGGTCGAAGCCGAACAGGTTACGTCACCCATCTTGGCTCTCGACAGTTATCGTTACCTCGATGGCATCCGCTTTGATGAGCACGGTAATCCGATCTCATACGATGTTCTTCGAGAACATCCAGGTGATGATGCGTTCTCGTTGACCGAAAACTATGACACCATCGATGCAAGTTCCATCCTCCATTTCTTCCGCAGCGATCGGCCTGGCCAGATCCGTGGTATTCCCGACATCACGCCGGCACTGCCACTGTTTGCACAACTGCGACGATTCACTTTGGCTGTATTGGCGGCTGCTGAAACAGCGGCTGATTTCGCAGGGATTCTTTACACCGATGCGCCGGCGGGTGGCGAAGCCGATGCGGCTGAACCGTTCGAGCCAATCGAACTGGAGAAGCGAGCGCTCCTAACGATGCCAGGCGGTTGGAAGATGGCTCAGATGCACGCTGAGCAACCTGCGACCACATATGCCGAGTTCAAACGCGAAATTCTCAACGAAATCGCGCGTTGTTTGAATATGCCATTCAACGTGGCTGCTGGCAATTCATCGGGTTACAACTACGCCTCCGGGCGACTCGACCACCAAACCTACTTCAAGTCGATCCGTGTTGAGCAGTCCCAAATGGCTCGCACCATTCTGGATCGCATTCTGTACGCATGGCTGCGAGAAGCGATTCTCATCGAAGGCTATCTGCCTAACTCGCTTCGCACTCTCGACTCGTCGTTCGAGCATCAATGGTTTTGGGACGGACATGAGCATGTCGACCCAGCCAAAGAAGCCAATGCCCAGAAAATCCGCCTCGCCAATCATACGACAACTCTGGCCCATGAATACGCGAGGCAGGGGCGTGATTGGGAGGCGGAACTTAAACAACGCGCGAAAGAGATCTCGCTCATGCGTGAGCTGGGACTCTCGACCGATTCAACTTCACTTTCTCCAGGAGATGTAACGGATGACGAAGACATTGCAATCGAACAAGCAGAGTGAGGTAGACGCTGAGTCGGTGCCAAGCTCGCTACGAATCGTTTGTGACGATGGCAGTTCGATCAATTTACAAGCCGCTGAGGCTGCCGAAGAAGGTAAGCCGGCGCTACGAAAGTTCTCGATGGTCGCTTACACCGGTGGCGCGATGCGTCTTGGTGGTTGGCCTTACCCTGTGGTTGTGGACCTTGCGGGCATGCGAGTGACACGAAAGTCTCGCCCGATCCTCAAGGACCATGATCGCGCTAGTATCGTTGGTCATACCGATGACATCATGGTCGGCGATTCGCGGCTCGAAGTTGCTGGTGTGATCTCGGGCGTGGGCAACACCGCTCAAGAAGTCATCGCCACCAGCGAGAACGGTTTCCCTTGGCAAGCATCGCTCGGCGCGAACGCCGACAAAGTTGTCTTCATTCCTGAAGGCAAGACTGCAACCGCCAACAGTCGCGAGTTCAAAGGCCCTGTTTACATCGCTCGCAAGTCAACGCTGGGTGAAGTCTCGTTCGTGGCCCTTGGTGCCGACGATGACACCGAGGCTCGGATTGCAGCTGGCCAGTCTGGCGATGACGAGTACCTCGACAACGGAGAGTCGGACCACGACAGCACCGACTCCGATGATTCGGAGATCGACCCGGTGAACGCCAGCTTGGATATGGGCAGCAAACCCAAGCGTCCTGTCACGAGTGGAGTCGTTTCCAAGATGCGTATCGAAGCCGCTGCTGAATCCAAGCGTATCGCCGGCATTCGCAAAGTGTGTGCTGGCAAGCATCCAGAGATCGAAGCTCGCGCCCTTGAAGAAGGCTGGAGCGTTACCAAAACGGAGTTGGCAGTGCTACGAATCGAACGACCTAAGGCCCCTGATCAACAGGCAAGCCAACCGATGTATCGTCGCGAAGTCCTCGAGGCAGCGTGCTGTCTGTCGGTGGGTCTTGATGAAACGAAGTTGCTCAAGGCCTACGGAGAGCGAACGCTCAACGCTGCCGATCCGCTTCGCCACATTGGCTTGCGTGAACTCGTTGCCGAGTGCGCACGGCTCGAAGGGTTCGATGTTCCTCGCGTCTTCGGCGATGGAACTGCAACGATTCGCGCCGGCTTCTCGACGATGTCGCTTCCTGGCATCCTCGAGAATGTCATGAATAAGACACTCCTGTCTGCCTATGAATCGACGCCGATCGCAGCGTTTGATTTGTGCAGCATCGGTACTGTGAGCGACTTCAAGGAGATCTCTCGTTATCGACTGCTCGGTACCGGTGGCTTCGAAAAGGTCGCGCCCGATGGCGAGCTGAAGCATGGCAAGCTTTCCGACCAAAAGTACAGCAACAAGGCTGATACCTATGGCCAGATCCTCGCGCTAACTCGTCACGACATCATCAACGATGACCTCAACGCGTTCATGGACATCCCTCGTCAAATGGGACGCAGCGGTGCTGAGTCGATCGATGAGCTGTTCTTCACGCTGCTGCTCAAGAACACGGCGTTCTTCTCCTCAGCCAATGGCAACTTGCTGCAAGGTCCCGATACTAAGTTCGGTCCCGAGTCGCTGACCGTTGCCAAGACGACCTTCCGCAAGCAGAAGGTTGGACCAGGCAACAAAGCCAAGGACCAAAAGCCGATCAACATTCGGCCCGAGTTCTTGGTCGTTCCAGTGGAAATCGAAACCGATGCGGAACTGCTGATGGGTTCGGCGCAGCTCATGATGGATGCCCAAGGAACGCCGACAAAGATTCCGGTCGACAACCCTCATCGCAACAAGTACCGCGTCATTTCAACGCCGCACTTGTCGGACAGCTACTACCAGGGAGCCAGCGGCTCGGCCTGGTATCTGTTCGCCAACCCGAATGTGCTGCCGGCGTTTGAGATCGTGTTCCTCAATGGTCGACGTACGCCGGTCATTGAACGCGTTGAGATGCCGGCCAACACGCTCGGTATGGGCTTCCGTTCTTACATCGACTTCGGTGTGAACTCGCAAGACCCACGCGCCGCAGTGAAGGTCACGGGCGAGTAAGCCTCGTCTCCTGACCGCTCTGAAACCAACCATTCTTTGTCCTCAAGGATTCCATAATCCATGCAAGCTCAATTCGTTCATGACGGTAAGGCCGTCGATTTCACTCCCACTGTTGATGTCGCGGTTGGATCAATCGTGATCCAAGGCGACCTGGTGGGGATCACCAAACGCGACATCAAGGCCGGATCGCTTGGCTCGATTGCTGTGGAAGGTGTCTTCGACATTCCCAAAGACCCCGCGGATGCCGAGGTCTATGCGGCTGGCCAGAAGATCTACGCGACGACCGACGGAATCGTAACCGACGTCGATGCGGGAACCGTATACCTCGGCAAAGTCGTGAATGACGCTGCCGCCACCGATTCCTTCGTCCGCGTTCGCCTGAGCCAGTGATGAGACGCCGTGAGCAACAACGCACAAATCATAAATGCAGGAGCCATCTTCGTCGCGGATGGTAACACCTTGCCGATCGTCCCCGAGTCCGACGTGGCCGCTGGCTCAGTGGTTGTCGTCGATCGACTCGTGGGCATCGCCAAGTTTGGGATTAGTGCGGGCTCACGTGGCAGCATCACGATGCGGGGCGTCTTCGATGTCGTAAAAGATCCAACCACCAACATTCCCGCTGGCACGATCCTTTACTGGTCGGAGATCAGTTGGCATGTGGTCAAGACGGCTTATGCCCATCCCATGATGGGCAAAGCGATTGAATCCGCTCCACCAGGAACCCGCTGTGTCCGTTTACGACTGAGTCAATAAGCCATGGGATCAATCGCAAAAGTAACTGTCGATCGCGCACGGTCTGTTCAGCCACTGCGTCTGGCAAACGGCCAAGTCAGCCAGTGGATCTCGGTGGGCGAGTTCCGCAGTTGCTTTTGTATTGCCAAGCAATCGACGCCATCGCAGTGGACCATCGAGGGCTGGCTTCCCAATGGAGAGGTCGCAGAACTCGCTAAATATGAAAGCGAGTTATTCGATCCTACCAATCCGCGCTACGTCACGATGAAGGCGATGTGTGGGCTGCCCATTCGCTTCGTGGCTTCGACGCCGCAGTCGAATCCGCAACTGTGGGTGGTGTTCAAGAGTTAGCGACGCCTACCGCTGGCCCGCACCAGGGGCACGAGTTGAGCCTCGGCTCTCCAAACGATCCCTGCGTTTGCGGTCCAGCGTTATTCGTCGCCATCAATAGTTTCAGAAACGAGCTCAATATGATTCATAAACAATTGATTTCAGCCTGTGCATTGATGCTGCTCGTATTGGCTGGCTGCGATTCGGGCGTCGTCAACGTTCGTGCATTACCAACGCCTGAACCGGAGCAACCGCCAGCCAATCTGCCTGTGCAATTGCATCAGCGCAATTGGACAGGATCACTTGGTCAGGGAAGCTGCGTTCATGCCTCGCTCGTGAACCATCTGCGTTGGCTTAACAGATTCGAGCTTGGCGAACGCTGGCGAACTACTTATGCCGACGGGGAGTGGGACTCGCGTCTGCGTGATCGCTTGGATGCTGCCGGCATCGATTACAGCTACACGCTCAAGGCCGATCCTCGCTTCCTGGATTGGGCCAGCGCAACCAGGCGTGGAGCCATCCTTTGGTGGAAGCCGGCGCACTGCTGCACGTTCGTCGGTTGGATCGAGCGAGATGGGAAGCAATACGCAGCGATTCTCGACAACAACTATCCGGGGCGCTTCGAACTCACGCCTCGTGAACAGTTCATCCGCTTATGGGCAGGCTACGGAGGCTTTGCCTTAACCGTTCTCAATGACCCAAGCAGTTCACTGCCTTACCAAAGTTATGAGGTTCTGTAATCACCATGATCAACGATACGATTCGAATTCGCTTAAGTCTGGGGCTGATCGTGGTGGCAATCGTCCACGCGATTCTCCTCGGTGTTGTCCTAACGACAGTTCACTATAAGCCGGTCACAGTACAACCTCAGCAACGTTGGAGTGTGCCGAGCTATCAGCCATCGGTGCCAAGCGTCGGTGCAATTGAAAAGCTTGAAGAGCCGCAGTCGGTGAACTTGCAGGCCCAGGGAGAGATCAAGCAACAAATTCGTAACTGTCCGCCGAATTGCCTATCACAACGCATCTATCCTGCGCCGGTGGTAGTTCAGCCCACAATTGTGCAACCGGCCGTTGTAACGCCAACCGTGACGCCCACATTGGCCCAACCGGTACCCGTCACGCCGAATTTTGTGGATGTTCAAAAGCCCGCTCAAGAACCGCTGGTTGTAACTCCCGTTTCGAATCCTGCAGCTCCTCCACCGAAGAAGAGTTACCAGATCGCGTTGTTCGTTAACGCCGATGCGACAAGTCAGCGACTGCAGGAATGGTTCACGCAGAACAAGCAACTAGCTGCGCTCAAGGAGAGTTGTGAATTCCAGGTCTACACGGCAACCAATGCGATCTACAAGACTCGCTATGCCGACATTGTGCCTGCGGAACAGTTCCCTGTGGTTCTCTTCCAAGACGCAACCGGCGGGCACATCCACGCCGCTGGTCGTTCGATGATTCCGAGCACGCCGGACGAGCTCTACTCAGATCTGCGCCATGGTTACACGCTCTACAAGCAAGCCAAAGAAGCGCAGAAGACTGGCGCAGTGAAAACCAAAGGTTACTCCTGGGACGATGCGATCACGCCGACCCTGTATCTGTCGGCCGAGGATTGTCCCGATGGCTATTGCCCAACGCCTCCCTCCGAAGACCGCCGGCCACTGGATCGAGTGCGCGATCTCTTCGACGGAGCGAAAGACACTCGCAACGCACTGCTTTGGCTGTCGGCCGGCGAGATCGCCACGGTCGCGCTCATCGGAATCGCAGCCGTGCTGCTCGTGTTCATTCTGATCAAACGCGGCATTAGCTGAGCGTTGCTTTAACCCAATCCATTCTCCTAGATGAGGTTCAACCAAAAAAATGTTATTAGCCATCGCCATCATTGTGGTTGTCGTCCTGCTGGCAGTTGCCCTGATTCCTGTGAAGAAACGGGAACCCGAGCAACTCAAGCAAGCGTCGCCCGTTGCATTCCTGACTCCAGAACCAGCCCAGCCCGTTCGTCAAACAACCCTTCGTCAGCAACAGCTTGACGAAGAGGCCAATGCGGTCGCGTCCGAGTATCAGCGCCGCGCCGATGCGGTTTGGCTTGATGAAGTCCGAACGAAAGCTTCGAAGCTGTTTGGCAACACGAAAGCAAAAGCCGAGTCATGACAGACATGCTTCAAAAGGGCCAGGAGTGGCTTGCCTCCAAACTCACCCAGCACGCGTCTCGCCAGGTCGTGTATCGCCGAGGAGAGCTCGGAGCCACGCTCCAAGCAACAATCGGGAAGTCGATGTACGACCAGGACGATGGCGAGGGCATTGTCACTCGCAGCCAGGTCCGCGACTTCCTGATCGACACTCAATCTCTGCTCCAGTCGATCATTGGAACGTTGCCTCGCCGCGGTGACACCATCGTCGAGATCGATGGAAACCACACCTTCATATTTGAAGTGATGGCCCTTGGTGGCGACCCACCTTGGCGCTACAGCGACCCATTCCGTTTGAAACTCCGCATTCACACCAAACAGATCGAATCCCATCCCTCATGACGACCGTTCTACAAGTTGCCGACAGCGTCACCGCCCAGCTCAATGCCGCCGAGTTCGATTTCGAGTTCGTGGCCGAGCGTTTGTATGTTCCCAACTTCGACCTCGAAGACATGAAGGAACTCCGCGTCAGCGTTGTACCTCGCGACGTCGAGCTCTTGCCTCATGACCGAGCACACAATCGATACCACTGCCGTGTGGATGTTGCTGTGCAAAAGAAGTTTTCCAAGGGAACCAATGAGGAAATTGATCCACTCGTGGACCTCGTGGAAAAGATCGCCGACGAGTTCCGACTCAAACGGCTCACTTCCTTTCAAGCTGCTCGCTGCTTAAAGGCAGAACATGCGGTGCTGTACTCCAGCGAACACTGGGAGCAGCTGCGTCAGTTTACAAGCTTGTTGACCTTAACCTTTGAACTGGCGCGATGATCAGGCTCACCGTTCGCACTCAATTCGATAAGCGAAAGCTGAAGAAGAAGGTAGAAACAGCGACCTTCACATCGATCAGCGAGGCCGGCGGTGCCATCCGAAAAACAGCAAGTCGGAGCATTCGTAAGCGTAAAAACCCATCCAAGCCTGGAAGCCCACCGAACACCCAGACTGGCATGCTCAGGCGAGTGATTCGCTACGAGGTAACCAATAACAAGACCGAAGTCATCATCGGGCCTGTGAATGAGATCGCAGGCCGGCTTTGGAACCTGCATGAATTCGGAGGCGTGGCAACCAAACGTCGCAAGCTGAAGCCACATCGCTTTCGAGTTGGCGAGCATGGTCCGATCCGAATCAAGCAGCACGGAAACAAAACGAAGTTTGCGAGGATCGAGTTGCGAACCGCTGCACAAGCCAATCGAGCCACTCGCTTGATCGCTGAAGAAAACGAGCGCCGCAGTGACAACAAACCTCGTCATTACCCCAAACGCCCCTTCATGAAGCCGGCACTGGATGCCAACCGGAGTCGGCTCCCCATGTTTTGGGCCAACTCAGTCAAGTAAACGTTCGCCATAAGGAATCACTCACAATGCCAGAAGTCAAACTCGGTCTCGAAGCCGTCCTCACTATCGACGGCGTCGAGATCACCAACGTCAAGGATTTGACAGTCAGCCTCGAAAAGGCCGAAGCCGATGCCAGTACTCGCGCGAACAACGGCTGGCGCGCCACAGTGGGAACACTCAAGGATGCATCTATCGAGTTCACAGTGCTCAACAAAGAGGGTGACTCGGCCTTCGGACTGCTTCAAGGTCTCTGGAGCAGCGGCGATCCTTGCGATGTCGGCATCAGCGACGCTGGTGGAACACTCACTCTGACTTGCGAAGTGATGACCTTCAATGTCAACCAGAACTTGGAGGAGGTCATCTCCGCTGATGTGACTCTCAAACCGACGCAATCGAGCTCAGGTAGTGGCTTGAACGTGGGACCTGGCTTGGCTGGACCTTGATCGCTGGCGTTTTAGTTGGTTTGGAGGATTCATAACTCTCAGGGAGGCATCATGCAGAAGTTCGTTGACCGCGCTGGACGCATTTGGATTGTGGATATCGATAACACGACGCTGCGCCGCGTGAAGACTCTCACCGGCGTGCATCTGCTGGAAGCGATCGACGGTGATTTGATCACAAGACTCTCGACCGATCCGTTGCTCCTGGGCGATGTGCTATTTGCGATTTGCAAACCGCAAGCTGATCAGCAACAGATCACGGACGAAGCCTTTGGTGAAGGTCTAGCTGGTAACTCGATCGACGATGCAACCGGTGCACTCTTGGATGCGTTGATTAGTTACTTCCCGGAGTCCCGACGCCGTCTTCTGCGGAAGGCGGCCGAGAAACAGAAGCTGATCGAGACACGGGGGATCAATGCGATCGAGAAGCGTCTGGACGATCCGAACTTGGTCGACAAGCTTGTCGAAGATCTCGAACGCAGGCTCGCTGTGCCGACATTGAGCGACTCATCGTCCGACTTGCCGGCATCGTCGGAGTCGATCCAGGTCCCTTAACACTTCGCCAACTTGTGCTGATGGCTGAGTCGAAACGTCAGCACGACTGGAATGTCGCCAGCACGATCATGGCACTGATGGCCGAGATGAACCGTGATCGCAAGAGGCGTCGCAAGCCATTCAAGCCCGATGACTTCAATCCCTACGCAGAGCAAAAGCCAATCGTTGCTAAAGGCACCGTTGAACAAGCGGCAACCATGTTGGGAGCTGCTTACACGAGAAACACTCAAGTCTCACCCCTAAAGTCTCAAGCCTCATTATGTCCCAAGTCAGAGCCGGAGGAGCCTACGTCGAGCTGACCGCGAGGAGCTCTCAGTTTCTCAAGGGGCTTGAAGCTGCGCAGAAGCGGCTCAAATCGTTCGGTGCGTCCACGCGACTGGTCGGCACCAAACTGATGGGGCTTGGCGTTGCCGCTGCGGCTCCGATCGGAGGCAGTCTGGCAGCATATACGAGCTTTGATGATGCCATTCGCGCTGCTGGCGCGGCTGCTAACGCAACAGGCGAATCGTTCGAGTCTTTGCGAAACACGGCCAAACATCTCGGGGCCACTACCAGCTTCTCCGCAGCTGAGGTTGCCAATCTCATGACCGAGCTCGGTCGCGCTGGTTTCTCGCCAAAGCAAATCGAGGAGATGACATTGGCTGTTATGAACCTCGCCCGAGCAACCGGTACGGATGCGACGCTCAGCTCTGGGATCATGGCAGCCACCATTCGTCAATTCTCTCTTGAGGCAAGCGATGCCGTACGTGTGGCGGATGGATTAACTGCCGCCGCAAACAAGTCCTTCAACTCAGTCGAATCCCTGGGAGAAGCTCTTTCTTACGCAGGACCTGTGGCTGCCGATGCGAACATGAGCCTCGAAGAGACGCTGGCGATCCTTGGAACGCTTGGCAACCTTGGGATTCAAGGCAGTGAAGCCGGTACCGCACTGCGTCGTTTGCTAACGCTCAGCGCCGCAGAATCGGAGAAGTTCCAGAAAGTCTTCGGCGTTGCCACTAAGGATGCACAGGGCAATGCTCGCAACCTTGTGGATGTATTGGGCGAAGTTTCGGCAGCCACCGCCAATATGGGATCTGGGGATCGAGCAGCTGCGTTCAACGAGGTCTTCGGGCTTCTGGGCATCACAAGCGCATCGGCGATCGGCAAGTCGGTCACCGACACCAGGCAGCTACTTGGTGAGATCCAAAAGGCCCGCGGTATCTCTGCCAAGACTGCTGCGGAGATGGACTCGGGAATCGGCGGTGCCTTCCGAATTCTCAAAAGCTCGATCGAGGGCGTGGCCATTGCGATCGGCGAGTCACTCGATCTCTCCGTGACCAAGATGATGAATGCGATCTCCCGTGCATTGTCTGGACTCACCGAATGGATCGGCAAGAACCAGGAAGTGGTCAAGAAGGTCGCCCTCATCGTTGCTGGCGTGGTTGGCGTCGGCGCAGCGTTCATCAGCATCGGTAGCGCCGCTGGTGTCGCTGCATTCGCAGTAGGTGGTCTGGCTTCGATGTTCTCGCTGGTGGGAACTGCGATCGGTGTCCTTGTGACCATGATCGGCGCTCTGTTCACACCTCTCGGGCTGGTTGTCGCAGCGGTTGCTGCCCTCGGCGCTTATTTCATCTACTCCACCGGCATCGCTGGCGAAGCGATCGAGTACTTGAAAGGTGTCTTCGAAACGCTGAAAGCCGACACGATCAAGGCCTTCGGTGCGATCGCCAACGCACTCGCTGCCGGCGATATCACCGCAGCGGCGAACGTCCTGTGGACCTACCTCAAGCTTCAGTGGATCAAAGGGACAACCTATCTCAAAGGCGTTTGGGCTGACTTTACCAATTATCTCTCTGATGTTTGGGGCGATACGGCTTATGCGATCGGTGATGTACTGATCAGTGCGCTCTCTGGCCTCGCCAGCGTTTGGAATGCAACACTCGGTTTCATGGCCGATGGCTGGACGATCCTTACCACCTCAGTGCAGAAGGGCTGGAACTCCACGATCGGCTTCCTCAAGAAAGGATTCATTCGGCTGCGTGAACTAGTCGACATCGCTGGCGACGTTTCTGTTCAGATCGGTGGCGTGCTCATCAATGCTCTGGCAGGCGTTGAGACTGCCTGGGTCGAAACCATCGACTATCTCGCCGACACCTGGTCGGTGTTCGTTGCTCAAGTTAAATCGATGTGGAACTCGACGGTCGGCTTTCTGCGCAAGGCCTGGATCAAACTGAAGTCACTGTTCGATGACGATGTGAATGTCGAAGTCGAAATGGCCAAGATCGACAAGGAGATCCGCACGGCCGACGAAGCGGAAGAGGCCAAGAAGCAGCAAGCCATCGCCGATCGCATGAAGCGGCGCGACGCTCGTAAACAACAGATCGAAGCTAATCGCGTACAGATGCAGGAAGGCATCAAGCAGCAGCTTGAAGAACGTCGCAAGGCACGCGCAGGTCGCGACATTGATGCCGAGATGGCGGTTATTGATCAAGAGACCGAAGCCAAGAACCAGGGGGTCGATGCATCGCGAGATGATCAGTTCAAACAGAACGAAGCAGCCGGACAGTCGCGACAACAGACGATCGACGACACCACCGCAGGCGTTCAAAAGACCCTCGATCAAATGCGAGAAGAGGCTCGCGTTGCCCGCGAAGCCGGTCGCCAATCGCCCGAGGATCGCGCTAAGGAACGTGACCAGCAGGTGGCTGCCGCGCAAGCTGAGTTCGACGCCGCCGTGGAAGCAGCCAATGCCGCAAAACCGCAAGAGCCCGAAGCTGCCAAAGAATCGGACTCTGGCACTCCAATCCCTCCCATGCCCGCGCCGCCGATGCCCGGCGATGTGAAGGTGCCGAAGGTCGAAGTGGACGGTATCAAAGATCCCAAACTGAAACCGCCCAAGAAGAAGGACCTCAAGCTTGGCCTTGATCGTTCTGCCAAGGATTCGCTTGATGAGTTCTCCAGTGGCCCGGAAACGGTGACCGAGAAGACCGAGGCGGCTGGCAACTTTGATAGTCGTGGACTCGGTCTGGGAAGCGGTGCATCGCTCATTCCCATTATCGAGCCTCCTGATCAAAAGGATAAAGCCGATCCGGATGGAGTTGCCCCTGACGTTGTAGCAGATGCTGACGCGAATGAACCATTAGTCGAAGTGCCAAAAGTTGAACCGGAGCCCGGCGTTCAACCGATGGACGCTGAAGTTTCCACGCCAGAGGACTTCATCGAGCCGACTGCAGAGGATCAAGAACCTTCGCTCAATCTCGAATCGATCATGGCATCCTTTTCAGCGGTGCGAGTGCGTTTAGAGGAATTCGATGCTGCGTTATCGCAAAGTGTCGCGAGGCTGCAGATGCCACCAGTCACGGGCGAAGGTCTTTCGGACGATGTGAAGCGAGCCATCATTCAAACTGCTGAGAACACAGCTCAGCTTGCCGAACGCGCCCGCACAGGAGGCTTCGTGTTCAGCTGATGGGATTCTCAAGCGGCATTTACGAGTTCGAACTTGCAGCGCTGTCTAAAAAGGCAACGCGAGGCAAAGCTACTTCCGACACGTTCGTCTATGTTGCAACCAACGGCGGCTCGGTCGATCCCGCTGCGGCTGCGGATGCGCTTCTAGATCACTATCGTGCAACGCAGCGAGAGTTGATTCCCTATCTACAGGTTGATGGCGAGTACATCAATGACAAGCATGCGCTTGTTACCGCGTCAATCAATAAGACCAAGCTCGATCCTGTCTCATTCAATACAACTGGTGCATCAACTCACCTCAACCAGTCACTCGTCACGCGTGGCACCTATGCGGCCCCAGGCAAGTTCGCGCCCAACTATCGAGGTGCAATCGGAGTCAGTGACTCAGGCGTTGCTGGCGTCGATGTAACCGTCCCTGCCTTTGAGTTCTCGGTGCGTAAGAAGTTTGAGTTCGTATCCACCGAATACCTGCTCGCAATGGTTGCTATGACAGGTCGTGTGAACTCGAGTCCTTGGTCGATCTTCGCTCCCGGCGAAGCGATCTTCCTTGGTGGTGAAGGCGGCGAGGATGATCAGAACTGGGTCGATGTGACCTATCACTTCGCAGCACGCCCCAATGAGATGAATTTGCAAATTGGCAATATCACAGTTGCCGAAAAGCGAGGCTGGGACTACCTCTGGGTCAAACATGGCGAAGAGGTCGTTGGCGATCGCGTCTTACAAGTTCCTGAAGCGGCATACGTCGAGCAGGTTTACCCCGAAGCGAACTTTAACGCATTGGGGATCGAGTAATGGCGAGGCGAGTTCGGCCAGGTGAGAGACTGAATATCACGGCAGCTGAATACAACCGGCTGCTGGCTGCCGCCGATGCCATCGCTCGCGATCGTCTCTCGGGTGGCGCAGGAACCCGCACTCACGTTCGCGACTCTGCCACCGTTCGCGTTCACTACCGAAGTGCGACCACTGTGGCCATCGGTGGAATCGTCGGTTTTAACGCCCCACTGGGCGATCCTGACGTTGGTCCAGCAGAGCTCGCGCGGTTTGTACGTGACGCGACAATCCAGTCAGTGCGTCCAATTGGCGACGAACACACAGGTCGATTCGGTGTGGCCATCGAGCCGATCGCTGACGACAAAGTCGGTCGCGTGGTGTTCGCTGGCGTCGTCGCAGCCCGTGTGAACGTGCAAGAGGCTTGGCATCAATACGCAGATGTAGCAGACTCTGGAGGAACGACCCTCCAGTCAAAGCCCAGCGGATCGGCTCAGATTCTGTGGCGGCGCGATGCGAATCAGACCGGCGTCCAGTGGGCAGTCGTTCGGGTTGGCAGGCCGGCTGATCCAGCCTTTCTCATCAAGGTTCCCAGCGGTGGTATCCCTGGCCGATCTGGTATTTCGACTGGGTCCGCCAACTGCGACCTCTTTAAGCTCGACGATTCCGGCTCCATTGAACCAGTCCGAAAGCCTGATGGTCAAGGCGTTCGCATCATCGCTCGAAACCCCAGCGCCCAGCGCATTCGAGGTCCGGTTTCCAGTTACGACGATGGTCAGTATCTCAGCGTCACCTACGATGGTAGTCGCTCCTGGATCATCGACCCGCCCAAACAAACGTTGCTCTGCAAACCAGTCTCGCGACTCAAGGCCAAGAGCTGGGGCATGGCTCGCGAACTGCGCTATGCCAACGGAGTCTGGGCAGCGATCGGAGTGAAGGTCGCGGTCTACAACGTCTGCGATTATGCACTGCTGACAAGCCAACAGATCGTCTGTCATTTTCACGAGGACACCAGCGCCTACCTAACCATTGGATGCCGTTGCTGTGAAGGAAGCAGCAGCTCCAGTTCTAGTAGCAGTTCGTCATCCTCATCATCGTCATCATCTTCTTCTAGCAGCCAGAGCAGTAGCTCAGATTCGAGCATTAGCGATTCCAGCTCTTCGAGTTCTTCGCCATCTAGTAGTTCAAGTAGTTCGTCAAGCTCATCGAGTTCTTCAAGCTCAAGTCTGTCAAGCTCGTCGAGTGCATCGTCGAGTAGCCTCAGCAGCAGCGTTTCGAGCGGTAGCTCCTCGAGTCTCTCTTCCTCAAGCGGTTCCAGCGGTTCTTCAAGTTCAAAGAGTTCATCGAGCAGCCCATCGTCGTCTGGTTCCTCATCCAGCGCTCATTCGAGCTCATCGAGGTCTTACTCCGAGCCCTCGATCTCAAGCTCCGCATCGAGTTCTTCAAGTGCCTCGAGTTCCTCCGGTTCAAGCTCCTCAAAATCGAGCTCAAGCGATTCGAGCAACTCATCCAGTTCGGCCTCTTCTGATTCCAGCGAGTCATCAAATGACTCGAGCCAATCCGCTTCGATCAGCCTGTCATCCTATTCCGCCGAGCATTCATCTAGTGGCTCAAGCTCGACTTCAAGTCACTCCAGTGAATCAAGTGGCTCAAGCTCAAGCGACTCGGATTCCAGCCAATCCGAATCAAGCGAGTCAAAGTCAAGTGAGTCCGAATCAAGCGACTCCGCATCTGAAACTTCTCGCGACAGCACTTCCTATTCAAGTGACGCCAGCTATAGCGAGTCGTACAGTCATAGCCACTCGGGTTCATCCAGTGGCAGCGAATCAAGCGCGAGCGATTCGAGCAACAGCGAGAGTAGCCAGTCCAACAGCTCTGAAAGTGAATCGGCAAGCTCGGACAGCGACAGCGAATCGGAAAGCCAATCGGATTCGCAAGACCCAAGCAGCGATAGCAGATCGGTGCCGAGTTACTCGTGGCCCAGCTACTCGGAACCCAGTTACTCCAGTGGCAGCGGATCTGTGTCGGCGAGTGACTCCAGCGACAGCGAGAGTGAATCGCAAAGCCAGTCGGAAAGCGGATCGGATAGTGAATCGCGATCAGCAAGCGAGCCGTCGAGCAGCGAGGGCTCGGAAAGCAGATCCAGCAGTGAACGACCTAGCTACAGCGAAAGCTATAGCGTTCCATGGTCAACCAGTCATTCAACCAGTGGCTCGGTAAGCCACTCGGGTAGCGGATCAACGAGCGGCTCAGGCAGTGACTCATCGCCATCGACAAGCGATTCCCGTGATCCATCGACGAGTGACTCACACGATCCATCCACCAGCGACTCCAACGTTCCATCGATTAGTGAGTCAGATCGCCCAAGCGTAAGCCATTCCGATAGCGAACCGCCAAGCGAACCTCCCGCATCCGAAAGCAGCACGAGCGAACCGTGTAATTCAACTTGGATTTGGTCGTGCGGCTGGCAGCTACTTGAAAGCGATTGTCCTGAAGTTGGTGAACCACCAAGTGGCTCTGGTGGATTCGATGGGGAAGTTGTGGAGGTGGCAGCATGATCGACTATTCACTTGCCAAACCTGCCAAATATCCGCCGGTGTTGAATCCAGGCGTTTATCCACCCATCACTTCATTCGTAGCCGTGACTTCAGTGTCACCTCACCACCACGACCACAAACGACAACAAAGAGCGTTGCAATCATGGACTCGCTTTGGACTAACCATTCTTGCCGTCAACACCTGTGACGAAGTCCATCTACTTCGAGAGCAGTATCCGATGGTGAATCAGTGGATTGAATTGCCCGGCCATCATGAACACGCGGGAAGGCAGAAGATATGGGACCTTCTTCAAATTGCAAGACTCTTCAACAAGCCCATTCTGCTTTTGAACTCCGACATCGTCATTGAAGGTGAGCAGGAGGATTTGATCAATCAAATCGATGAAGTGCATGCGTTAGTGGGGATACGCAGCAACGTTCGTAACGGAATCGTAAAACGCGAGGTCTGGGGTTTCGATGCCTTCTATGTCACGCCATCGATGACCGCTGACTTGCCGAAGCTTGATTGGCTTCTGATGGGCAAGCCTGGCTGGGACTACTGGTTACCGCTCCATTTTCTCGTCCATAAGATTCCCGCCTGGTACGTCGCTAATCGATTGTTCTTTCATCACTGTCACACAACACGATGGACGCGAGACGAGAACCAACACTCACTTGCACTTCTCGCTGATTACTACGGCCGGCGCAACTTGAATAGGTTGCGACATCGCCTCCCTTATCCACCCGGGAGCGACCAATGATCCATTGCCCCAATCTCACTAACGACAACCGATGCCAGGTTGCCAGTCATCTCGCTGACTGCGCCGTCCAGGCGTCATCGACTGGCTGCCATGCGTGTTCTGAGTCTTCGAATCCACAGGCGGTCAATCTTGTGACGATCGGTATGGCCATCGTCAACAAGCGTCGGCGCAATCAAAACGTCGACGAACTCAAAACACTGCTGAAGAGCTACCTGCCTAATCAGGAAGAACCCGCGACTCTACGAATCGCGGCCTATAGGCCTGGGCCAGGTAACGAACTTCGCAAGATGCTCGCTTGGTTCGCCAGACCCAGCGACACCTGCAAGTGTGAGACCCGCGCCGAGACCATGAATGATTGGGGCGTGGAAGGATGCCGTACGAATCTCGACACCATTATCGAATGGCTTTTGGAAGAAGCCCAACTCAGAGGATTACCCCATGGAAAGTTTACTAGAACCATCGCCAAGTCACTCGTGCTCACTGCCATCCGCCGGTTCGAACGTAAGTTCCCAGACGGTGCACCCGAGCCCAACGAAGACGATTTCGATGCCGACGAAGAAGATCGTTGAACGTTGCTTCCTCATGAATCTCGATCGACGCGATGACCGTCTGCGCGAATGGATGCAGCAACTACCGCAGCCATGGCCATTCCCAGACGTCGAGCGATTCGCAGCCATCGATGGTCGCAAGCTTTCGACGCCCGAGCAGTGGCGCGCCGGCAATGGTGCCTGGGGCTGCTACCGGTCGCACTTGCTGATCCTCGAAAAGTGCCTGCTGGAAGGCATAGATTCGTACGTGGTCTTCGAAGATGACGCAGGCTTCGTTCCCGACTTCGTTGAACACCTCGAGGCATACGTTCGCGAACTTCCTGAAGACTGGGGACTAGCTTATCTCGGAGGCCAACACCTCTACGCTGCCAAGCATCCGCCCAAGAAGATCAGCGACCGCGTGTACCGACCTTACAACGTCAATCGTACGCATGCCTTTATGGTTCGCGGTCGCTCAACGATGAAGGCTTTGTATCGTCACCTGAACTGGAATGACTGGCATCTGAAGCATCACATCGATCATCACCTGGGCAGATTGACTCAGCGGCGCTATGAAGCCCTGGTTCAAGGCAAGAACGTCGAGAAAGAATCGATCCCTGTCTACACGCCCGATCGTTGGCTCGTCGGCCAGTTGCCGACCAAATCGAACATCTGCGGTCGCAAGTGGACCCAAACCCGATTCTTCAACGATGCCAAGAATGCCGACCATAGCGACGCTCCGTTCTTCGCCGTCCTCGGGCCTCATCGCAGTGGCACAAGTTGCGTCGCAATGGTCATGCATCATTTGGGCGTTCATATGGGCAACGAACTCGGTGGCTACGAAGCAACCGGAGGAGGCGAGGCAATCGGGCTTGCGAACCTCTGTGAAAAGGCGATGCGATTCCCAGCGATCGATCCAAAGATCCCTGACGGTCAGCTTGCCAAGCAACTGAAGGCCTGGATCGTAACGCGGAAGGCAGAAGCCATTCGTGATCGAACCGTGGCTGGCGGTAAGTATCCGCATCTCTGCCGATTCGCAAATCATCTCCACGAGGCTCTTGGTAACTCACTGCGAATCATCGCTGTGGATCGCCCAATCGAAGCGTCGATTCGTTCGCTTCAAGATCGAAGTAGCCGACATCCAGGCCAATGGTTCGCAGCCGGCGATGACGCCTGCGACAAACTCCAGCATTCGCTTCTGGAACATCGCGAAAGGTTTATCCAAGAACATCCCGAAGTTCCCGTCCACCGGATCAACTTCGCCAAGCTAACGGAAGATCCCGAAACGGCGATCAATGAACTGATCGCGTTCCTCGGCATTGAGCCCACTGCCGAAGAGATCGATTCGGCAATCGCACACGTGAACCCGGAGTTGAGGAAGTTCGGATGACACCCGTGGAAGACGTCCTTGCCAAGATTCGACATCGATACCTCATCATCGGCTCCGGCGCACTGAGATTGCATGGGATCGATTGGGAAGAAGGCGATCTCGACATTGGGCTTGATCCCAACCTCTCCGATGACGAGTGGCAAGCCGCTGTCGATGTGGCCGCTGGCTCGCTACGAAAACCATGGAAGCGAGGTGAGCCTGATGGAGCCGGTGGCCTGCGTGCATCGACTCGCATTGCCTGCTCGCCACCACTGGATGTGATGCGTGAAGTCATGGGCTGCACGACAGAGGACTTTGAGAAGGCCTTCGACAACTCGCTGATCTCGTTTTACGGCAACGTCGCTCCACTGAATTCAATCATGCACATCAAACGCAGCGCGAAGCGTCTCAAAGACTATCGCCATGCCATCAAACTTGCTCGCAAACTTCTTAACGCGTGGTGAAACATGGAAGCAACTGTACCCATTCAAGACATTACCTTTTGCATTAAGACCATTCATCGGCCTTGGGCATGCCATCGACTCGTCCAGTCGCTTCGAAAGGAGTTCGGCGAGCCCAAGATCGTCGTCGTTGACGACGGACTGCCCGAACACTGGTTCTCGCGCAAGTATCCCGAGACCGCCAAACACTGCAAAGTGATTGATCTCCAGCAGCACGATGTGGGTGTCGGCATTGGACGCAATACAGCAATCGACGCGGCAGAAACCGAGTTCATCTTTCTGCTCGACGATGACCAGATCGTAACTCCAGATCTGCATCTTGACCGAGTCTACCAGCGGTTCATGGAGTACGGCCTCGACATTTTGGCTGTGCGTCAGGGCGCGGGTGGCCGTCCAATGCTGTTCAGCCCGCTGATGAATGGCAGCCGCATCTGGATGCATCGAGGCGAGCACAAACGCATCGGCGAAACGTGTTGGTGCGACATGGTTAGCAACGCGTTCCTCGCGCGTCGCGACACGATCGCCCGCGTTCGCTGGGATGACGAGATCAAAACCTACGAGCACTGGGAGTTCTTCTATCGAGCTTCTCATATCGAACATCTTCAAATCGCCGTGGCACTCGATTGCTCGGTAGTCCACGACCACGTGGCAGCCAAGCCTTACGGAGCACTGCGAGCCCGGCCCAAGTTCCGCCGACTGGGGCTTCGTAAGCACGGCTTTGATTCACTGCGCTATCCAGGAGGAGGTATCGTCCATGCGTGATCGTGTCACATTCTGCATCAAGACAATCCATCGCCCTCAATGCTGCGCGACTCTGGTGCGTAGCATTTACGAACACTGTGGCGACGATCGTCCGTTGATCTACGTCCTCGACGACGGGAAACCTGAACTGCGATTCTCGCTGACCTGTCGTGACGAAGCAGCGATGGTCGATCGACTGATCGAAACCGAATACGACATCGGCTTATCGGCTGGTCGCAATCGCCTAGTCGAAGTCGCCCAGACCCCCATGGTGATCTTCTCTGATGATGATCACGTGGTTGGTCCACAGACTCGGCTGAATGATCTCGTCCGGAAGTTCGAATCGAGTCGTCTCGATCTATTGGCAACACTTAGTAAGCAGCCCCATCGTCCGAATCCAGATGGAACGCCCAGACTGCTCAATTCATCAGGTGGAGTGCTTCACATTCCTCGTGGCGAATATCGGCGCGTTGGTGACATTGCCGAGTGTGCATTCGTTTGTAACTGCTTCGTTGCCCATCGCGACATCTTGCAGGCGATTCGCTGGGATGAAGATCTCAAGGTCGATGAGCACTGGGACTTCTTCTGGCGAGCCAAGGTTGCCGGCGTCAGGGTTGGCGTGGCGATGGACCATGTATTCCCGCACATCCACGTTGATCCGCCGGCCTACAAGCGACATCGGCCAATGTTCTTAAGAGCTGCACTTCGTAAACACGGATTAAGGAAGGTACTTTGGAAATGAAACGAGTCATCGCAATTCTGGATCTGCCACCGCGCCGTGCGGTGCCGACGGTACGAGAGAGTGTCGAGGCTGCTGCCGAGCGTTGGAACTCGGAACTGCATTGGATTCGACGTCCTCTGCAACCGTGCCATCCGTTTTGGCAAAAGATGTTCGTCTGTGGTGATGTTGCAAAGCGGTTCGGTCCGTCGCATGTCCTGCAGATCGACAATGACATGGTGATTCGCAGCGACTGCCCATCGCCGTTCGAGTTGGCTCAACCTGGCCAATTCGCAATAGTTGCAGAACGGCAGTGCGCCCAAAACCGAATCGACAACGGCGGGTGGCAAAAGACAGCGCACGAGATTTGGGCCAAACGTTGTCGGCTCAACCCCGCGCCAACTTGGATGCATCCAAACGGCGGACTTTATCTTTATGACACCGAAACGTTTGCTCGCATGTTCGAGCGAATCATCCAGTACTTGATCGTCACCTTCGGTGCTAACGACCAAGCAACCGACGAGTCGCTGATCATCAATCAACTGTGGAACGATCACGCTGATTTGATCACTTTCCTGCCGCCTGACTTTAACGTCAGCATGTTGCAAACGCCCGAGTGGGCAACCAATCCTGTGATGCAGTCCTTTGTTTACCACTTCATCGGTCCCAGTAAACCGCACCTTGATCGATGTCGCTGGCAACGAAGCAGTCCACCCGAGTTGCCATTTCCTGTAAACCGTCAATCGATCGAACTGATAAACGAGTGGAAAGACGATCCACCAGCGAGCTACGACATTGGCTCAATCCTTCGACCAGATCTAGCGGCGAATCTTCTGGCTGTTTATCCGAAACTGATCGTTTCAGGAACGTGGTCCGATGAGCTGACAGTTTACGACGAAAGACTGACGAGCTTGGATGAAACGTTTTCATCGCATTTAGTGCTAACTCGGTTTCTGATCCGCCTTGGCGTGAATGCACGACGTTTCAAACTTCGGATCAAGGAGGGCGACGATGCAACGTTTCAGCTTGCCTGCTCTTGAGTACCACGTTGCTCATGGTTGCAACCTGTCCTGTCAGCAGTGTAGCCACTACAGCAATTTTCACTTGGCCGGCAAGTTGCCAACGCTCGCAGACGCTGAGTCCGAGTACTCCCAATGGTCGCATCGACTTAAGCCTGCTCGATTCGCGCTACTCGGCGGTGAGCCACTCCTCAACCCTGCGATTTTGGAACACATTCAACTCGCTCGACAACACTGGTACGACAGTGAATTGATGTTGGTGACCAATGGATTCTTTCTGCACCGCTTCCCTGAGTTGCCAAAGGTCCTCGCTGAAACAGAGTGCCAACTTGAAATCAGCCAACATGGTACGCATCAAGACTACCTCGAACGATTCCGCGACGTGAAAGCGATCGTGTGGAGTTGGCGTAAGCAGTATCCGAAGCTTCGCATCAACATTCGCAAGTCGCACAAGGGCTGGATGCGGCAATACGACGTCATCGATGGCAAGCCGATGCCGTTCAATTCCAAGCCAAACGCCGCATATCGCGTCTGTATGCAGCGAACATGCACCCAGCTTGTGAATGGCTGCCTCGCTAAATGTCCTGCACTCGCATATTGGCCACAGCTAGAGACAAAAGCCCGCCTCGAATCGATTTCGGAGTGGGATTTGTTCCGTGATTACGAAGCCTGCCCGCCAACAGCGAGTGACGACGAGCTTCGCTTATTCCTCGAAACCAAATCGATTCCCCAGTGCGCGTTGTGTCCTAGTAGACGCGTCGCGTTTCGTCATCCCAGTCCCTTGCAGAGGAGCAACTTGCAATGATTGATAAGTTTAAACCCAAGATGCCACCGTACCCATTCATTCCACCATTCGATCCACCAAGTGAAGAGCCGCCATACATTCCACCGGAGAGTTCTGAAGGAGACGATGAAGGATCATCAAGTGAAGACTCGGGGCCACGTCCACCATGGTGGCCCGAGGATTGGCCTTGGCCGCCTCCACCGGATGAGCCAGTGGTTATTGAAGCGCCGCCACCACTACCCAACATCATCTGGCCGCGGCTCCCGCCAGATCATCCCTATCACCTGCCACCAGGTTATCACTACCCAGACAATCTGCCCGACGGCCATCCAGGTCACTATTACCCAGGGATGCCACCGTATCCAGTGATCGCTCCGTGATGATTGCTTTAGATTCGTTGCTGAAGTCGAAGCGATCGGACACTAAACGCGTGTTGGACTCCGGTCCAACTGTCGTATATTTTAAACCTAACACCCGCGGGTCGCATTTCCGGCTCGCGGGTTTTGTCATCGTGCAACCATTCCAGGTGCGGAGCCAGTTTGGCAACTGCAAATCGATCTGCAGATTTGGGTAGCAAATCTACCGAGATTCGTCTGTGTTCGTTGGCAGTCCGGTGGCCTCGCCACTAGCGAGGACTTTTTGAATTTGTTTTTCATCACCACCCTGCATCATGCGGTACAGGGCGTCGCATTTGAGAATGTCGTCACTGTCCGCAGTTTGAATGCGTTCAATCCAACGGTTCTGTTCGTGGGCCAAGTCGATCCCGCTGCCATCGCTGGCGAACAACTTCACGAGCGAATCATCAACGACATTCATCGCCAACATCAGCTCTTTTTGATCGACTCGTAATCCACGCATGAAGAATGAGTCCGTTAAGCAATCGCGAGGGTACTTGGCGACATGCACCAGAAATCGAAATGCCTGGGACGCCTGGGTCGACCAATCGGAATCCGGTGCGGTAGCGATCCGCACGTCCAGGAAGGAAAGCATCGGCAGCAATTTACCGCCGGTGGCACGTCGTAGGCGGTTCTTTAACTCTTCGAGGATCTTGTCGACCGTTTCTTTGGGGATAGTTTTGCCAGCATGCATTTCGGCATATTGCTTCTGAGCATCAACTGCGACGTCTTGCCGTTTGGATTCGACAAAAGCGTGCACGTCTTCCCCTACAGTGTCTCCTAGAAGTTTCTTGCCTTCCTCGTTGACACGCTGAAGTTCTTGTTCCAAAAGTGGACGGGCCGTATGCGGTACCCAACGCGCACCGTCTGCCAAAGGATAGCTCATTTTGTTGAGAAGTTCACGGGTTCGCTTGCGAAACGACTCCAGCTTTTTAAGCGTCTTCTCGTCAATCGCGGACACTCGAAATTTAGTTTCTCTCGAAACGGTCCCGGTACGACGGTCCGCATCTACACCGAAGAGCTCGGCACTGATGGGGCAGTCAAGTGGCCCGACTCGTGACGAATTGTCGATAGTCGCCAGCGATCCCTGGTGCAGAACTTTGCCAACTTGCACCATCGCAATGCTTGGACGGGGAACCTTGGCTTGATCCAGTACAGATTCGATCCGGTTGCCTTCGGCATCCACGATGTCACCAGTTTCTGAATCGACGGTGATGGTTTGCCTGTTGCCTTCGTTGGATTGTTGTTGGCTTAGCCGAGCCAGGTAAACCTGCCATTGCCGATCGGCTTCGGGATCACCGACGGCGGGTACCAGGTCGGGTACGTTCGCACTGGCTGCATCGAGCGGATTACCGATCGCCCATTGATAATCGAACCAGGACGTGAACTGATGGTGCAGCGCGGTGTCGGTTGAAAAGCAAAGGTGCAGGAAGTCAGGCGATACCGGCCGCAGCGAAAAATTACCACTGGGCAAAACGACCATTTTGCTTGATCCGGTCTTGGAAACGATGCACAGGTTGGTGGCCACTCGGTCTTCACCTCGCGGCATCGGTTTCAAGCGAACTTTTAGTCTATGGCTGAACCGGTCGCAATGCTGTAAGAGTGAGCGTAGAACCTCGCTATTGGTCGCACAGGCAGGATAGATTGCAAGGATCAAGCACACTGATCGCTCTTCATAGTCGCCTAGAGCTCCAACGATCCAGTTAACACCTTCAATTGTGAGGTTATGAACGACACCGAAAATTGTCTTGGCCTCGACTATCTCGGCACCAAATACAGGGGCATTGATGTAACGGTGTGATTGGTTGAGCACCCGCGTCTCGGGCCACAGAAATGGCGACACTGGCGAAATAATGGGAATCGAAGTTTGATCGACGCTGTCATCGGTTGGTGCGGACGACGGTTGCATGGGGGCACTGCTAGGCTCGGCGGATGGCTCCAATGCGGAGTTTGCATCCAAGTCCAAGGGTGGAGATGTTTGTGATGAATTGCGTCTGAAAAACTTCATGGGATTAGTTGGCAAGTGCTCACTCGTTGGAAAGCCGACAGGTACGGTAGCTCAGATTCGAGCTCTGGTTTGTACCTCAGGACGTGCGCGGGAGCATCGTCCGATGCGATCTTGATCGACGCATGACCAGAACAGCTTGGATCTCGCTGCATCAATACGGACTTTCCGCTGGCTGCCGTCAGCTTCTCTTCGATCGATTTGGATGCATCAATTGGATTCACAAGTTGTTCCACTAGTTTCAGATACTTGAAAGACTTACGTACCACAGCCGAAAAAAACTACAATCAATCATCGTCATCATCATCGGTCTCATCATCATCTACATCTGACTCGGCCGCGATTGACTCCAGATATTCGATTCGCACATCCCTCAGTGATTTCTTCGCTTGTTTATCAACTAGGAAGAACCACCAGCCGCTCACGGAAGCTCCGGTGAGTGTCTTGGCAGCTTCTGAAACCGATGAATACACAACGCCTTCGATATCCACACGTCCGTCTCCGAGCAACGTTGCAGTTTTTGACATGAACTTCTTCCGGCGCGGAGTCAACGTCATACCAACGTGAAGGCAGCCAGCACTTATCAGATCGCTCAAGTCGACGCGATGGCTTGGCCGAACCTTCTCCGCATTGAACGCCGACTTGTGCCCCTCGGGAACTGGCCAGATGTCGATAATCAACTTGCTGAGCGAGTCTGTACGCGATCGAATCTTGGCTTCGGTCCAGTCATCCGCTGCAAGATCTTTAAGTTTCCGGTTGAGAAACAGTACACAATGGTTTTCCAACGCCTGCCTCTTGCCGGCATCTCCATTCCAAGGGCCATTCGATACCTTCGAGTTCAAACGTGATGTAAGCAGCGTTAGATTACCAAGCGTGTGCAACAAGGCTTCGCGTTCGCCCTCTGCTCGAGTGCCCTCGGGAAGAGGCCAATGCGTTTGCCACTTTCTAGGCATCACATGCTCAATGGCAAGCTTCCCTCGCATTACACGCTGTTCGCTTAGGCTGGCTTTGCTACCAATCCAGCCTCGCATATGGTCTTCAATGGCCTCGATCACCATGCGTAATCGCCCGCGCCCGAGGCGGCGATAGGCTGGAAGAATACGCAGTTCTTCTCGGATTTCATTATCGTCGGGCCAATAGCGGCTACCGGTGGATTGACTCGTGAAGAACTCTTCAATCAGGTTCCCAACGTCCGAACGGTCCTTACCGCGAAGGAAGCGTATAAGCTCTGCGAAGATTTGGTTGTAACCCTTCGTGGTTGCTCGCACGAGCATTCTGCGAACCATCCAGCTTTCGATCACGCCAAGTGCTTTGTCAAACTGCTCCTTTGGTATCGATGGAAGCTCGGGATCTAGCAAGAAAAGAAGTAGCGGCTTTACGACTTCACTCTCAAGGACGCCGGTGCGATAGGCAAACAAGCCAAGGCGATCGATCGCACTTCCCTCAGCCCCACCGCCCATCACGAAGTCCTTATAAACTTTCGATGCGCGATTCAACTGCTTCAGCAAAGTCTCCATCGGCAGTCCGGCGTCTAACACGAATCGTTTGAATCGCGTGAAAACTTCCCTTGCAACAACTTCCTCGCCTGTTTGGGCTACCAGCCAATGATTGAGGAAGATCGATGAGCGAGGGTAACGCATACGCCCCACGCTGATTTCCAGCTCCCAGAAAGCAGACTCAAATTCTTTCCAATACTTCTGGTATGCGGCCTCGACGTCCGCACCCGATTCCAGTAGCCGCTGAAAGATGAAGTTTTTAATTAGGTCAGCAGCAGTAAGCTGTGCACCGCGGGCGTTTAGCGTTTCAAAAATCTCCTGAGCGTTTTCGTCGGCTCCAAGGTCAATCACAACGACTTGGAGCAGTTCTCGTACAACCGTTTCAATCGCACTTGCTCTCGTTTGTACTTTCTCCGCTCCATCGAAGTTTAGCCATTCTCGGGCTTGATCCGAAAAGTAGCGATGAGCTTGAACCATGCGTTCTTCGGTAAAACCAACGGCTTCATAATCGACTGGCTCAGCCGCTGACATGACTGCGTTGAATGCTGGTCGGTCGCGATTAGTGGGCCACACCTTGAAGCGGTCTTCGGGTTGTGAGCAAAAAGGGGCCGCGTTGATTACGAGCGTTTCTAATCGCATTGACGCAGCAGTAGCACCTGCTGCCACCAGTTCGGCATGCAGCGCATCAAACATCAACTGAAGCGTAGTTAGCCGTTGCTGACCGTCGATGATGGTGCGTTCCTGCATGGTTCCAGCAGAGTTTGAAACCTGCTGCAAGACCACGGCTCCGAGGAAATGCGGATGGTGTTTCGCATTGGGTGCTGCCAACAATCGCTCGGTCATCCGAATAATGTCATTCCACAATGGCTCCCATTGATTCTCTTCATTCCAAACGTATGGACGTTGAAACAAAGGAACAGTCAACCTTTGCGGTTGCATAAAGATAAGCTGTGGTGTTCGAACTTGAGTTTCCATGCCGGCGACCTTTTGATGTCAATTTGCGTTTTGCTGTCGGGAACTGTGTGGCCGTAAGACACTTCAATCACCTGCAGGCGATACATGTCTCTCTTAATCCATCAAGCACTTGAAGAACGCGTCTTGTGCGTCCTTGTAGAACTCGATGCTGATCTTGGTCCAGAGTTCGTCGGGTAGGTCGTTCAGAAGACGACGGGCGGCGACGGGCATGAGGAGTGTGGTGGCTTGCTTTTCGATGGCGACTTCGGCGATGGCGACGGGATTGGGAATCATCTCGACAGATCCACCGAGGTTCAGCGAACCGACGATGATCATGCCACCCTTGGTACTGCGCTCGAGAAGAGAGCTCGACAAGGCGACGAGCACGGGCAAGCCCAGCCCCGTCCCGCTGTGGTCATTGTCCATCGCTCGCATCTGGATCGAAAACTCGTGCGAACGAGGGTCACGATCACCAACCAGTGCCTTGCTTTGCGTGTAGAGGTTCTGTTCGCCGATCTTTACGCTCTCGCGGAAGGATGGGGGCGTTGGCGTGTTGAGGATTCGAACGCCGCCTCCTGGACCCGATGTGACCTCCAAGCGATAGAGCCCGGGGCCCGCTTCGCCAGAGCCGGGGCTGATGGCCCAAACTTGGCCTGGAGGCAGTGGATCGCCGTCGATCGCGGCATCGCTGTGCAACTCGGGTGTTGATACGAATTGCTCGACGCCATCGACACCCATCGTGAAGCTGAAGTGCGTGTTGCGGAACTCGCTCTTGAGACACTTCTTCTGCTGCTCTTTAACTCGTCGGCGGGACTCGAGTGCAATCCGAACGATTCGCTCAAGCTCATCATCAGAGATCTCCATCGCGGGATCTGGGTACAGCAGCTTGATCAATCCGCTGATCGTCTTGTTACATGCCTCGATATCGCGGCCGCTGAGTGCGCCACCAAAGAACACGCGATTCTGAAGCGTCGACACTCGGCTCGACATCCGAAGATTCGTCCAGCACTCGCTCAAGAAGTCGCTTACCAAGCCAAAGTGATTCGTGAGATGCTGGTTGGGATTGAGCTTCGGAAAGTCCCAGCCTGGCACGTACGCGTGAATACGATCATGAAAAGCTGTGTCATCTCGCATCTCAGGAGGCAGCGGACTCAGCAGGTGACCGATCCTTTGTTGTTGCTCGACATCGACATCAAAGTTCCCGACCATCACGATGCCGCCCTCGGCGCGTATACTCTCTTTGCCTCGGCTGAATTCACCCGATGCCATGTAACCTTTCATGATGTTGACCCCATCCTTCTGGTCGAAGGAGACGCCAGATACTTCGTCGAAGCACACCACGTCGTATTGGCATACCAACCCGCGTTGACCGTTGGAATTGTTCACGAACATCTTCGCGACAGTCGCCTTACCACCGGAAATCAAGTGCGAGTAAGGAGAAATCTGCTGGAACAAGTGGCTCTTGCCTGTTCCGCGTGGGCCAAGCTCGACCATGTTGTAATTGCGTTCCACAAAGGGAACGATTCGCAGCAGCACGACATATTTCGCACGTTCGGAAAGCTCTGTCGGTTCCAAGCCAATCGATCGAACCAGGAAGTCGATCCATTCCGAAGTCGAGTACTCCGCACGTCCGCGTCGCAACACATCCAGAATGCCCGACTTTGACATCTGAATCGGACGCAGGCTGGAAATACGAAACGGCTTACCGTTCTTCTCCTGCGCGATGACCGAGTCGTACTCGAGCGTGATCTCCGCATAAAAACCATCGGTCAACATGCGTTCGTGATCATCGACCAAGCTGTCTTCTATTGACGCTTCCTTAATGGCCAGGCTCGGGATCTCGACAGAGTAAGTATCTGTCCTGGTGTCGAGTTTTGCTCGAACGATATCGATCAGCTTAACAGAGCCCTTATCGCGAGCTTGCTTGATGAAAACTTCTTCCTGGCCAGTCTTTACAGTTCGGTTCTGAAGCTGCTTCTCGACAATCTCTAGACCTTCGGCAATCTCGGCCTCATCGACCGTGGCACAGTATCGCCCAAGAAGAAACTCAACCACATAAGTTGGGATCGGATATTGTCTCGCATATTTGCGAACCAAGTCCTTTCGGACCAGGTACCCGTCGAAGACCGAAGCTGACTTTCGATCTAGATCGTCCATTTGGAGGTTCGATGTAATCATCATTTATTCCTATTCACCACCAACCGTGGTGCTTTGTTTTGCAAGTACTTGGCCGGCTTCGCTGCATACGACCGCAGCTACCACGGAGCCCTCAAGATCTTCATCCTCAACAAACAGCGTGACCGTTCCATTTCCGTCAAGGGCCTTCCCGCCACTGGTGATCGAAGTTGTCGGATCGTTTGGCTTGTTTCTTAAGTCAACCTGCAATCCTGACACAACTGGCTCGACCGTGATGCGACACTTCAGTCCCTTCCAATCAACCTTGGCAATGTTCGCCGCCTGAGCAGTTACCTGAACGTCGGGCGAAACCAAGATGTCTGCCACCAAGCACTCCTGCAGACTCACTCCGCCATGCTGGTAACAATGCCCTGCTGAAAAACATTTGATTCCTGAAGCACTGGCGAATTCAGCCTGCGGATTCCAATACCAGGCATGCCGATCCACATCCGGTTTTGATTCGCCTTTAATCGTCGCACATCGCGACCACTTGGCTTCGGTCAAGAACGACGGCAGCTCCTGCTTAGGCAAGCCGCCAGGCATCAGCAGCCAACCGTGATCGGTGACCACTCGAACCTTGCACCAGCCCGCGTCCAGCAACTCGACGATGCGATCTGCCAGCGCTTCCACCTGGCCCGCAACCAATGAAGCGAGCTTGATCTGCAAATCATGACCACGCTTGTCGATCTCACCCGTTTCTACCCAGCCACGTGCTTTCGGCTTCGCTGGGTCGCCAACCTCACTAGCTGAGATGATCTGGTAACCCTCTGTCTTGAGCAGGGATTGCAAGCGTGCATGTGTCAGCGGCTTACTCTCGCCCGCATCAACGATCTCTGGCGTAAACGAATCCGGCAGTCCGCGTCCCTCCAGCTTCTCGGCGATCGGAGAGACGGCTGGTTTCGCAGTAGCCGTTACCGAAGGCAGCGCCGCCCATCGCCGGTTCTCATCCGTCGTGTAACCACGCTCGCGCAGCAACTCCGTCAATCGCACTGCCAGGTCGTAACGCAGGCCATCGGCGAACAGCAGGCAAGTCCCAACCTCGGCCTTAACCGTCGGTGGTCGGTTGCTAGACGCCCTGTTGGGCCAAGACTCTTTCTGAACGCAATCCTGGAAACGTTCCGCAGCATGTTCCAACCACGGCAGGTACAACGCTCTCACAGCCGCTTCGATCGCATCGCAATCCGCTTTCGTCTTTACCGACGCCAGCGCCTTCAAAGCAAAGTCGTCAGCGAGATAACCACCTTGGACATACTGCTTTTCCAAATCAGCAATTGAGTCGCCGCCGAGATGGGATGCCGTTCGATTGGCTAGTCCAACCAAGAACTCCAGCGCACACGCCATCGGCGCTTGCCCCAGCTTTGCCCACACCCAACTGCGTCTCACTCCATGATGCTGTTCCAGCTTGGCGATTTCAGTTCTAGCACTTCCCTGGTCGACGGTGGCAAGGTCAAGCAATGCCTTTCGCAGAGCATCTTCATCCTGCTCATTCTCATCCGGCCAATACTCACGATCGAACCGCAAACGCGATTGAGGCTTCGCTTTGCGCAGCGTCGTGGCGACGCCGCTATAGGTTGCCGGCGCTTCTCGGAACCGAGACCACAAAGTCTCCCAGCTACTCGTCTCCTGCAGCCCCAGCTTCTCGCCGGCCACGATCTCGCCATCGGTGTTGGGATCAAAGCCGTACTCGTCACGACAGCGATTACAGAACGCGTGCCACTTGCCCTCGTCCATCTCGGCTCGCACTTCTTGTGGATTGCTCATCCAGCGCAGCAAGTCGCGAGGGTGATCGCCGATCATCAATCGATCAAAGTCCTCAGCCTCCAGTCTTCGTCCTTCCAGCTTTGTGACGGGCGTGATCGCCAGAACCGCCAGCGATGCCATCATCGACAGTTTCGTGTTAGCAGTCCCCGACACATCCAAGCCCAATGCCGGGCTTTCTTTGGATACCAGCATCGCTTCGACCGTCCAGTCACGACCGTTCTTCTGTGCCCAGACCGTTCCTCGGTACAGCAGTTCTACCAAAGGCTGCAGTTCCCAGGGGCACTGCGTTCCAGCGCGCAGTTCCTGTCGGCTAACACCAGGCAGGTACAGAATCGGTGTCTTCCCCTTTGGAAAGTCAACCTCCGGCAACACGCTCTGCATCGCGCACTTCAGCCAGATCGCTGGACCGGTTCGGGTATCTAGCGCGTATTCACCGAGCACCAATAACTGTGGCAAGCGGGCTTTCAACTGTTCCAGCAATGGCAACCATTCGCTCTTGTGGTCAGTCCAAAGAACTGCCGTTGGAGCAACTTCACTGCTGGCGCAACGCGTCGAGGCGTCTAGGCCTTTGATGACTGAATCGAGAAGTGTCATTGGGCTCCTCCGGCAAGCGAAATACGGCAAAATCGACCGCGATTGCGGCAATTTTGCTTCGGAAACACCGTGAAACACCGGGGGAAACGAAAAGAAAGCGGAATTAAAGCGACAATAAAGCGACAGTAAAGCGGCCAATCAGATCTACTCTTCCACATCTTTAGCTGCTTCTCACGCGACGGCGACATCATGACTGCACCTCACGATTTTTCTCGGCTTCTCTCGCTTTTTGCTTGAACGCGTTGGTGTAGTGCAAATCGTTCCAGCGATCGCCGGTGAATTTTTTGTCGCCGGTGAAGTCTTGGGTCTTGCCATCCCAGTCCCAGAACCAGGGGAATTCCTCCATCGGCCTTTCGACTTCCTTACCTCGATCCTTTGTCCACTTGATGGTGTTTGGCTTTACGCGAAGGATGCCAGCGCCTTTCTTGCCGCCTTGGATATCGACAGCCATGAAGGGACGAATGTTGAGGCGGACACCGTCGTTGATGTCTGGCTCCCAGCCGACGGGCTGTTGATGCAACGGCTTCCATCGCACAAAAATGTCATAGGGTGGCTCGCCGGCAAGGATAAGTTCCAACTGTGCCTTCAGATTGCGAGCCGCGATCAGTCGCCCGTCCGCGCCTTCTGCACCACGCTTTGATTCGTCTTGCTGGCGATTGATCCAGTCTCCTAGATAGCTGTGGGTTAGCTTTTCGAGTAGACGACGGCCATTTGAGCCTGCCAGTTTGTGGTAGTTGACGAGCGATGAGAACCCTTCTCGATGACCATCCCAGATGTGCCAAATGAAAGGTGTATGGTTGAATCGCTTGCAGTGCGAATCGAAAAATTTGTCACGCAACCACGATTCAAGTGATTTACCCTTATGACCATCAGCATCGAGCAATCGATTAAACCACGTATTGAAGTCGTTGGGCAACGACGGTTTCCATCCACACCTCAACAGATCCAAAGTCAAAGGATCGTTTTTATCTGCAACTTCGATCTTTTCACTGAAGACTCGCTCCTGCGCGCGTCCATCTTCGAATGCTTGATGCAGCAAGCTCATCAGGCGACTTTCGGCGGGCTGTTCTGATGCAACAGCGGGAATGCAGACGATGCCATCGTCATCCGCCAGGTTGGTTACAACAGTATTGCGATCGATCCATGCGCGAGCGTCAGTAGCCAGTTCTATCTCCGAATTCAACTCGGCTGGCCAGCGATACCCGAGTAGCCGAGCAACGGCAACTTGCAATGCATCTATGCAGTTAGCCGGATGGCCATGGAATATCCATTGTGTCGGATCGTCTGAGTAGGGATTCGGAAGCCCATGAGGATACTTTTCAGCGGCCACTGCTTGCCATCGGGCAAGGTCGAAAGGAACCTGTAACAGGTTTCGCGGGGTAACTTTTAGACTTTGGTCAAGCTTCCGTACTTCGTTACAAAATTCATCGGAATAGCAGTACACCCACAAAGCAGAGACATGGCCAGTCTGGTTAGGAACAATGGCGCATGCATTACAGTCATATATTGCGCCGGTGTACAATGTTGAAGCAAGTGATCGCATCTGGCTCACCACAACACCAGTTTTACCCCAATTGGGTTTTCCCCGAAGCCAGTTCTGAGCTGCGTGATTTAGGTGCTTCACGCTTTGTGCAAGCTCAAACATCTCGCCTGACTCGTGCTGCCAAAAAACAATTTCAGATTTTCCACCAAAATGACAAGGCTCAACTACGGTTGTTTGGTGAAGTTCCCAAGCAGGATTTGGCATTGAGACTTCCCACATGTTTTTCACAAATCTCGGGCCATCACCTGCATAACAACCAGCCAGCGCCGTAGCGTACGCAGATAGCAGCGGTTGGCGTTCAATTTTGTCGAGGGAAATAACGCTGTTCGGGTTGTCAAGCTGCTGCGACTGTTCGATTGAGGCGATTTCGTTCGTGCGCATCGCGTTTAATTTCTCAATTGGTGAGGACACAGCTGCCGCATCAATTCCAGCGCAAAGCCCTTCTTTCGCTTCGTTGTTGCTAAGCAATAGAAGAGCGGTGAACGCACCTGCTGCAGCCGATGAGCTAAAACCGCCTTCACCGAGCCTAACCAAGAAATGCCAAGATTGGTTGGTAAGTAGCTGCTGACGAAGCTTCTTGTAACGGCCTAGGAACAACCACGTTTGCGACGTTACGACGCCAATACAGGCGCTCTTGTTGCCCAATTGAAGGCACCGCTCTACGAAGACCGTCGCAAGATCATACTTTGACAAAGGAAAATTCTTCTCGCAGTATTGCCTTATAGCAGAATGCTGCTTTCCTGTTGCCAAATAGGGAACATTGGTGACGATTAAAGAATATGTATTGCCAAGAATCTCCGCACTCTTGAGTAGCCCGTGTGCAACAACCGCTATTTCTCTTCTTTCATCGGTGCTTTCCGCAGACAAGGCTCGCGTGACGGTTGGAGACAGTTGTTGCCATTCAACTACTTTCGACGCCATGCTCTTTGCGGGATTCAAGAGACTTCCCAACACGGCTGCCTCCCTAAACTCGTCGTACATCCAATCAAGCGCAATCCTCAGTTGATTGTCATCACCAGCTAGATTCTTCCACTCTTCTTTGGTTAAGCTGACACTCAGGCCGCAGCAAGCAACGTTCAAGTCTGGAAGTACTCGGTAGCCACCGGCGCCCGGAAACTTCCAAGCTGTCAGAGCGAGCGCAAATGCGGCTAGTTCGACGCATCGTTGATCAATCTCCAATCCGTGAAGGTTCTCGCTCAAAACGCGATTCACGGCCTCCTGTGCTGACAACCCTTCTAATTCCATGCGCATCGGAACCAGCATCAGAAAAGCAGCAACGAGGAAATGACCGCTACCGCAACACGGATCAAGTGTCTTGAGATCAGCCAGCGACTCGGGCCAAGCGTCAAAAGTACCTGTTGCAGGAGTCCAGGGACCGGTGTTTTCGTCGCCCTCAGCTTCGTTGCCTGATGGCGCACGAACAAATCGCAGGTACTCCAACGGCACGCCCACCAACGCGACTTTATCTCGGAGTTCTTGCTCGCTGGTTGCGGTTCGAAGGTCATCTTCGGTCAGGCGTCGCGCTGCCCACCAAGCACCCAGCGAGTTATCCAACAGAAAGCTGACCATGTACGGCTCTGTAAACAATTGAGTCACGGCCGGCAACTCACGCGCTCCGATCTTCACCTCGGAGTCGTTCACTTCCTTCTTTCGCTTAGTTTGCCAAAACTGATAAACCCATCCCAGTGAATCCGATGCGGCGAATACATCATTAGGGAGTGACTCGAGCAGTTCCTCAAGCTTCTTGCGTTTTTCTGTGGGGAGCGACAAAGCAAGGACCGGACTGTCAACGCGAAAGATCTGTGGGAGCATTCCGGTCGCAAATGACGCAGCCAACTCCCATAGGTCGACATTCTCTTCAGACGCAAACTCCGCAACGTCTTCTAGCGATACCGCCATCCCCGACTTAGGTTCTACTAACAATTCATTGGCGGCGAGAAATCGCGAAAACAACATGCGATGCCAATGCTCATAAGCGCACTCATTGACCAATAGTTCAATTGCTTGATCGCCGTTGTCGCGCCGTTCGTCACCGAGCTGGCGTCCGTGGATACGCAATCTATTGCGCAATTCGGCTTGGGCTTCGCTGAGATGCCCACCACGTTTGCCTTCATGCACGGTCAAAGCTTGCAACGCATCGCGCGCACCAGCTTCAGCAACATCTCGTGCTTCAATTACAACGTCTTCAAGCTTCTTGCGAAGTTTGGAATCAAGTGTTGACATGGCAGCCTGCTGATCTATTCAAGTGGTGGGGATGAAGTGTTAGGAAACGATTACGGGGCCTGCTTTGAGTTTCTCCAGCAGCTCGTTTTCCTTTTCACTCAGCCATTGCTTCACATCTTCTGGTGTTTTTAGTGTGCCGCTCGTCAGTCGAACTTGCTGCAACTTGGGCTCGAGCATTTTGCCTGCTTGAGCTAACGCAGCCGAGAATCGACCAGGAATTGCAGCCGACTTATCTCCCCACGACGACAATGGAGTTGAATCCAGAGTTCGCAATAGCTCGTCATCGGTACCAACCTTGATCGCCGCAATATCGGTGATCCCATTGGAACTGAGAACGCTTGACTGCTGATCTACCGTCAGTTTGGTCCAGACGTCTGACTTGGTCAGCAGCGACATCTGTTCGTCATGCGTGTTCTTCAAAGTTGCATGCGCCGCTGTGATGGAAGCTCGCAGCAGCTCTGCACATTTCTTGACGAGTCCCGACACGTGGTCCGAAGTGTCGAGCAATAGACGATTGGTGCGAACTCCATCGGCTGAAGATCGGATATCCTCCACGCCAGGCAGATCGGCTGCATGACGAAGCATGCGATCAAGTGTCTTCCAATTCGGAAGACGCTTCTCAGCAAGTTCGCCAAGTTCTCGCCACTGCTTCGCGAGTGTCTTAAGCCCGGATTCCTGCTCTAGTAACTTGCCTAGCCGCTCATTCCCCGCATGGTTGCGAATGTCGAGAAGGGCTTGAGTATCAGGCGGTGGAGGCAGTGGTGCATCCCCGCCGGCCCGCGATGCGAGGCCAAGCATTGCTTCGATGAACTCGCTTGATTTCTCATCTAGATCGTCACTCTGCTTGGCGTTAACTCCGGCCTCTTGAAACAGTCCACGCAGTGACAATTTCTCGCGAGCGGTTATGACCCGTGTGACTTGACGGAATTCCGCTTTCTTGATTTTGGTTTGATCGAGGTTGCCGGCCGAAACAGCTTCTCCAGAGTATCGAACAGAGACGTCGCCTGCGTTATGCAGTGCCATCAGTGCGCCATCGACCGCGTCCTGGGGCCAACCGTAGGGTGGCGAACCAAACTTCTTGTGAAGATCGCGCCCTTCGGCACCAGAGCCAATTGCCTTTAGAATCGCTTTGCAGACGGGGTGTGCTTTGGCTTCGTCGGTCCATTTGATCGCTTGAAGCGGTGTGTCGTCTTTCGCTTTCGCTCGCGTGATGACGACCGGCCAATTCTTGTGATCAGCGTCTTTGAAATCTGGGAACATTCGGACGAGGGCTGCGTTTCCTGCGTCGACGATTTTATGTTCTATCGTGATGCCGTTGACTTCGGCTCCGCCACCCTTAAAGACCTTCGCGGCATCGATGATTTCGGCAAGCAGTTCGTTGCGATGACTCGCCGCATCCGACATACGGGTCTCCATTGCCTTCTTGGCTTCTTCACCTTCGGGCGTGCTGGGGAGACCCTTGAATTGAATCGTTCCTGCGGCCGCTTCGTTCCGAACGATCTGTGACTTCAGTCCATCGGCATTTCCTTTGGGTAGGAAAACGAAAACGATAGGACTGTCGGTGCCCGCAGCCCTTGCCGCTTCGACAACGCTCTTCTCTGAGGTGTTGTATCCGTCGCGAATCCAGACCGGGACCGTATCGTCGTCGACTTTGGGGGCATCCTCACCGAAGAAGATTTCCAAGCGTCGCTTCTCTTTGCGTTCCCCATCATGGACCAGTTGAACGTTCTTGAGTTCCTTTTCAGCGGTCGCTCGAATCAACGCTTCTCGCTTGGCGTGGAGCTCAGCATTCTTTTCATTGAAGCGCGCGACACGGTTACGATACTCGCGATCCCAGTCGGAGTACTCTTTGGTTTGAAGGTTGAATTCCGTTTCATCCTTGAGCAACACACCATCTTCGACTAGTTGTTCAAGTAACAGTGGCACTTGCTTGCGCAGGTCGGAGCCATCGTTCCTCAGGTCGCTAACCAGTAGGTCGGCTAACATTTCAGGTGTCGCACGAATACCGATATCGAAGCCCGATTCGCGAGGGATCTTGCGAACCAGGAAGATCAGCCCGCAGATACGTCGCTTGAGCTTGCCCTCGGGTGTGTTGTCATCAAGCTTGCGGATCGTTTCATCCAGCTCACGCAGCAAAACGCCTTGCTGAACTAGATTGGGTTGTAGCTGCTCGAACATGAAGTCCGCGGGCACAACAGTACCGAGTGGAAGTTCTGCCAACTCCTGCAGTGCGTCGTGAATGATGCGCAATTGCGATCGCAACATGCCACTCGTGCCCGTCGGATCGACCGCACGGAACACGTACTCCCAAAAGCGACGTCGCGTCGGTAGTAACGGATAGTCTTCAACGATGATGTTGCGATCATTGCTGGTGCTGGCGATACGAGTTCCCGAGAGCTGTCGTTCGATTTCGCCGGCGTGTAGGTCCAGGCATTTGCGAATATCTGGAACATGCTTGGGCTCCTTTTGGAGGAGCACGCGCCGCGTGACCGTTTCGACGTCCGTATCCGAAAGTTCAACGGGGATCGTGAAGCGGTCCTTCAGCCATTGGAAGTGCGGAGCCTGAGCACTAAGTGCGTTCTGACCGGCACCAATAACAACGATGCGACAGTCGAGTTGCTTGCTGAGTGCTTCGGCCACTTCCACAACATCGCGGGCACGATCTTGTTCTTCCCCGATGTAGACTTGCACTTCGTCCAGCACGATGACCGTGCATGGCAACTGGCCATTCACGGAGATGACTTCTCGAATGGTTTCGATGAATTCCTTGGTTGAGACGTCATTTGGTTGCACAAACTCGGTCTTGATCGTGGCTCGCGCAGACTTGCGATCGCCAAAGCCAGAATCGACCTCTACCAGCGCGTCGTGCAATATCGGACTGACGTAAAGGTCATTCAGCTCGCGAAAGAAGTCCTTGCCTTTCGATTCCACCGCCGCTTTGACTTTGTCATAGAAGCCATTGTTCTTGAGGTAGAGACAGAACTTGGCCTGTGCGAACTTCTCAGGCAGACCTTTGGATCGAAAGATCATGCCCAGCACGGTCAAACGAACGCTTTCGTTGGCACCTGAGGGGAGCGTACCCGAGGCGGAATGAAGGCCACCGTAGCGCCGGCCAAGCGTATCCAGCTCTTTCAAATTGGCGACCAATGCATCTGGCAAGTCGCGTGGCAATGATCGGGCACGCGAGCCATCAGGAAACTCCGAGTCGACCCACAGGTGACAGAGCATCTTGAGCAGGTGCGATTTACCACTGCCGAAGAAACCGCTAACCCATGCCGCCGGTTGGCTGGTACCGCCGAAGTGACGAATGTAGGATTCGAGAATGCGAATCGCACCGTCTTCGTATTGGCCTTCGCAGACGAAGTTCGTTAGCTCTTCTTTGAGCGTGAGAAGCTCCTGTTCGGTCTGGCCATCATTGATCCGAGCCTGGCCATTGTTCATCAGGGCCGATGAGGCTGGGTCTCGCAAAAACAGTTCACGGTTCTTCATTGATTATTCTCCAGACCGATGCGTGATCGGTGTTGCCAAGTAGTTCCAGCCAGATCGTGCGCCGAGCAAGCTGTACGTGCCTTGCTCAAAATGACCTGGGAAAAAGAAGACCAAGCGTCCACGGATATCGCCGGCCACTTTGTCGATTAATTCAGAGATGTGCAGGAAGCCATAGAGCGACGCCCCACCAACCACCGCCACCACCGATTGCTCGGTCGCATCGCTATTGGTCAACACGCCACGTAGGTGCTGCGAGACGAAGCCCATAAATGCGGTGTCAAGCTTGAGCTTGAGGTCCGACGGATCTTCAAAGTAGCTCTCGCGATACTCTTCACTGGCCATCCACTTGGGAAACATGTCGGTTAAGTCGACGAGTTGCCAATCATGACCAGCGTTGCGAGTGCGAACTTCGAAGTCGCCGATTTTTGCTCGCATCCGACGCTCATCTTCCTGTGGATACACAACGAAGATCGAACGCTGCGCGCCGGCTAGATTTCGCTGCCATGGGGCACTGATATGTTTTTCATAGTTATTAGCTAGATCGTCTAACCTACTCATTCATGTGCCTCCAATCGCGTTCGCCGATCAATGGAGCAAAGCCGATATCGAAGGCGTTGCTGTTTTCGCGCAGCTCAATTAAACCAAGTTTGCGAGCTTCGATGGCTCTTGCTCTAGCCGTGTCCTCGTCGGCGTCGATGAGCCGAACGAAATCGCTTGATAAAAGCCGCTTGCCCCGCACGCCGGCCGCATAGGCAAGTAACAATGCAAAAGTCATTGAAGTGGGCGTTGGTTTAACCAGTTGTCGCACCTTACGGACGCGGCCAACTAAGTGTCCACTCTGGGTAAAGCTCGAGCCTGCATTTCGCACAACTTTATCAATTGTGGAGTCGGCCATTGTGTCGTCGCAGAATTCTTTAATGGCCCGCGTGAGCTGTGTACGGCTAACTTCTGAGTCGACCGGAGTGCCGAGGATTACCGGGGCCGCGGCACGAAGCGTTGGGTCACGACCGTAGGCGGAGAGTATTGCGATGAGCGGCTGTGAGCTCTCGTCGAGATTCCAGAGCTTGCGAAGAGCACGGAATAGAGGGACCGATTGGTCCAGGCTGTAGAGTTCACGCAGAAATCGAAGGCTGGCTTTTCGCGTTGCCTGGGTCGGCTTGGTCAGAATGTTGTCGTCGACAATCGCATGTTCGTAGTCGGCCAGAGATTGAATCGAATCTGGCTGATCGAAATGCGCAAGCAGCCCCCCGAGCTCATCGCTCATCATGGTTCGGCTAGTGTGGGGACCGCTCACCCCGTCTTTTAGGCCGAAAAACTCTGAAATCTCATTCATATCCCGCGTCGCTTCTGATCTGGATCGCCAAGAAAGCTTCAATACGCGGCAATTGTAGCAGGTTTCGATCGGCTGTCCAGATTGCCGGCAAACTTGCCGGCAAACACGAAAAGATTATTTGACCGGCTGCGGGTACCTGCATATGTTTACGACAATCATGCTCCCGCCGACGTTCGGGGGGCTCGCTGATTTTGCTGGCAATGGTAGCTAGGAGGCAGAGGTGATCGAACCACTTAGAAAACTGAAAGACGGAAAACCGTGCAAACGACCGCCAAAAATCGAAGCAAAACTGCTTGAGCTTGACGGGCTGTCGAACGCGGAACTGATTCGCAGGAGCGAGATCGTTTCGACCACCGACCCTGGCTTTATCCCAGCGGAATGCTTGGTCTACCTGGTACGCAGCTGCAGAGGGTGTGACCCAAGCGACTCGACGTTCGAGCAGCTGTACACCGCCCTTTTCAAGCGAGTCCTCGCGCAACTACCTCGAGAACCGGAACAAGACGGTCGTGGAGAGGCTGGCCTCGAGTCTGAAGTGAGATCAATTGCAGCGAGCAAGTTCGCAGAATTGATGGCCAATGATCGCAAGACGGGCTACGACGATCGTCTCGACGTCTATGAGTATCGTTTTGCGATGGCTGTAGCCAAGCTGCGAGTTAGTGCTTACCGACAGGCTTGCAGCAAGAAGAATCGAGCGGCGCAAATTGCCTCCTTCGAAGATGACGTTGAACTTTCTGATCGTGAGCTCGAACAGCTTAGTTTTGGCGATTTGGCCGAATTTGAAAAATTCGGCGACAAAGACTACCGGATGGTGCTCAACGCCGCGATTAATCGTTTGCCTGATAAATACCGAACGGTTTTGGAATTACACCGGCGGGGAGTCCCCATCGAATCCACAAATGAGAATGCTATCTCAATCTCGAAAGCAGTCGGCAGAAACCCCAAGACTACTGGAGGCTATCTAAAGAAGGCTATTGCGGACGTAATTGAGATGACGAAGGAGTGCACCCATGAGCAATGAAGATAAGAAAAAGGACGTCGAGTCTGTCCTTGAGTCGTTTCTTTTAGAAGACGAAGTCGACGCAGCAACATTCCAGAAGTATTTGCAACAGTATCCTGAGTTCGCGACTGAGTTGACGGACTTAGCAAGGGAAATCGCGTGCATATCCGACTATCCAAACTACGCCGCCAGCGAAGGTGACGATGCGCTGATCGCGAAAGCCTGGAGGATGCATGCCGACACAGCACCGCCCGCCAAGGTCGATCCGCTCGCACTTCTTCAGCCAAAGGATCTGAATAAGCTTGCATCCGCGCTCCAACTGCCTCGGCAAGTTCTCGCGGCACTTCGTGAGCGACGTGTGATCGTCGCTTCCATGTCTGCGAAGTTCTTAGATACACTTGCCAAGGAACTCGCTTGTTCGGTCAGCGCTCTTATCGAGATTCTATCTTCGCCCACCGCTGCCGAGCCTGCTGGAAGCCACAAGTCCGATGTAAAGCCTCAAGCGGCGGAGAAGGTAGACTTCGCCCGCGTTCTGCAGGACGCAGGTGTTGATCCAAGTAGAGTGGCTGATCTCGTCGCGTCTGGTGGTGACCATGGACGCAATTGAGAACGCCAGGCGGATTGCTGCACAGTTGCATGCTGAGCGAGTAACTGAGGGCGGCGATCCGACTAAGCCCTATGACTTTATCAAATTAGAGATTGAGAGTCGCGAACTTTACTTAGAAGGCACAAAGCAAGGCGCTGTCTTGCTTGACGGTGGCCGCGCGAAGTACATACCGAATGAAGCACTGGTTCTGCATGAACGGTGCGAGTCGGAGTTCGAGAATGCTTTCCTTGCCGCGCATGAGCTAGGTCACGTTGTTTTGGGCGACGGTGTTGATTCTGAGCAATCTCCCGCCATTGAGATGGATAGAAGCGCCGAGCCACCACCACATGCTGAGTACCGCGTGGTGGACTATGGACGGCTGCAACGGCGCGAGATCCAGATGGATTTGTTTGCTCGTGAGTTCCTGCTTCCTAGGCAATACGTTAGGAACATGCATGTTGATCATGGACTTAGCGCATCAGAGATTGCTAGACGTCATGGAGCCCCGTTCGAAGTTGTAGCCCAACAATTGCTCGACGCCGTTCTGTTGCCACCGTGTGTGGATGTTGGCGAAGTCCTTAAGCCAGAGCGTCCACTGAATCCACAACAAGAGCAAGCTGCGTTACATCGCGGCAACGCTTTGTTGGTTGAGGCTGGTCCAGGAACTGGTAAGACTCAGACCCTCACTTCACGAGTGGAGTCGTTACTGGACGAGGGCATCGATCCTCGCAAAATCCTTCTGCTGACATTCTCGAACAAAGCAGCGGCGGAAATGGCTGACCGCATCGCCAAGAAAAATCCGGAAGGGGCGGCTGCGATGTGGATAGGTACCTTTCATTCATTTGGGCTCGACATAGTTCGCCGCTTTCGACAGGAGCTGGGGTTCGAAAAGGACCCTAGATTGCTGGATCGAACGGAAGCCGTTGAGCTTCTTGAGGAAGAGTTCCCTCGATTTGGGCTAAAGCACTATCGAAACATCTACGATCCCGTTCAGCTAATCGACAGTATCTTGGATGCTATCTCGCGAGCAAAGGATGAGGTAGTTGACGCTGCCAACTATCGACAGCTTGCCATCGAGATGCATGAAAACGCGAAGTCACAGAATAATCTCGAAAAGATTGAAGCTGCAGAAAAGTGTTTAGAGATAGCTGAAGTCTACGACGCATACGAACGGATCAAAGAATCGAAGCAACTGATCGACTTTGGCGACTTGGTACTTCGACCAGTTAAGCTGCTCGAGTCACAGGAAGCAATTCGAGACAAAATCGCGAGCACCTATCAGCACGTATTGGTGGATGAATATCAGGACGTTAACCGGAGCAGCGTCCGACTGCTCAAATGCCTGTCGCCGTCTGGTGAGGATCTTTGGGTAGTCGGGGATTCCAAACAGTCGATTTATCGATTTCGCGGCGCGTCCAGTTTCAACATGAAGCGATTCGGTTCCGACGACTTTCCTGGTGGTCAGCGACTAACATTGACCGTTAACTACCGGAGCGTGCCAGAAATTACGGACGTATTCTCGAAGTTCGCAGCTCGTATGCCACAGAGCATAAGCGGGGCAACGGGATCGATTGAGCCGAGCCGGGAGCCGATCGGAGCGAATGCCGAGTTACGGACGGTCGACCGCGCCGCTGACGAGGCCCCCGCGATCGCAGAAGCCATAGAGGAACTGCGATCGAACGGCTACGCATATCGAGACCAAGCGGTTCTTTGTACCGGCAACGGCAAACTGGCTAAGTTCGCCGCCGACCTCGAAGCGCTCGGCATACCTGTACTCTTTCTTGGAAATCTCTTCGAACGAAGGGAAGTGAGAGATTTACTCGCCTTTCTGTCGCTCTTAGTCGACCGGCGTGCCACTGGTCTGCTCAGGATCGGCCGCTTGGATGACTTTCGATTACCGCTAAGCGATGTTGCTGCCACCATTGAAGGATTGCGTACAGAGTCACCACAAGATTCACACTGGCATTCCCGAATCGATTCGCTCGAAACCGTGGCCGTAACAGGCAAGGTGACGCTACGACATATTGCGAGCACAATTCAAGGTTTTGATAATACATCGTCGCCATGGATCGTGCTTGCGACAGTGCTTTTCGACCGCACTCGCCTCGGCGTGGAATTTGCGAAAGCGTCAGCAGTGAAGGATCGAACTGCTGCGATTGCAGTTTGGCAGCTAATGAATTTTTTGAAGCACCAGCCAGCCGGAAAAGGCCTTCCGATACCTCGAGTGCTCGATCGAATCCGAAGACTTGTTCGTCTTGGCGATGACAAGGAACTTCGAAAGCTTCCCGAAGTCGCTTCTGGGCTTGACGGGATACGGTTGTTGACGGTCCACGGGTCAAAGGGCCTGGAATTTCCAGTTATCCATTTTCCCGGACTTAATAACACATCACTTCCCAAGAGCTTTCGACGACCAGACTGTCCAGTTCCAGACGGGATGATCGAGGGCGCAGCGGGTGACCCAATTTTGCACGAGCGTAACAGCCATTATGAAGAGCAGAAGTGCTTGTTTTTCGTGGCGCTTTCGCGCGCTAGAGACCGGCTAATTGGTTACGCACCAACTTTAATGGCAGGTAATCGCCGATGGTCACTTACGCCCTTTGTAGCCGACTTGGGAAATGCGATAGTCAAGCGGCATGTAAGACCCACGCCCAAGAGCGACGCTGCAGTAGATGATTTGCTAATCGATTTCGCAATTGAAGGCCCTTGCAATTTTTCGGCTGACCAGATTGGACTATATGAATCCTGTCGACGACGCTTCTTTTACACCCACATATTGCAGATTGGCGGTCGCAGGAAGACAACGCCATTCATGTTAATGCATGAAGCGGTAAGGGTCTTGTGCGAAGAGTTCGTAACCAAGAACGTCAGTAAGATCTCCGACGACGAACTACGGGAGAAAATTGAATCACAATTCCAAAGCGTCGGATTAAACGAGCATGGTTACACATCAAATTTCCGCGCTCATGCGATCCGACTTTTGAAGTACTTCTTGTCAACACGTGACATCGGGGACCCAGTTAAGCCCACAACCGTCGCAATCACGATTAACGGCGATCAACTAACTTTTGAACCGGACGATTGTTTTTTGGTGAGCGATAGCGGTGGGCATCGTTTTCGCGCTGTAAAGACTGGCGGATACAAGCCAAAGGTGGACGATCTTGCAGCTGCTGCGTTGCTACTTGCTGCAAACGAGCATGTCGCGGCCAGCGAAGTCGAGTTTGTACATCTATCGGATCAGGACATTACGCCGATCACGATCACCCACGATAAGCTGAAAACGAAAACCGAGTTGCTGGGGCAGGTGCTAAGTTCGATTCGATCTGGCAGCTTCGAGGCAAAGTCTGACGAGCGAGTATGTCCATCATGTCCCGCGTATTTCGTTTGTGGGGAAGTGCCCAGCGGACCTCTTAGAAAAACTTTCTGAAAACATTACCGGATCGGAAAAGTCACTGCGATTGTCCTTGTAGAGCGAAGACTTCCTGAGCTCAAAGATCTGCAAGGAGTAATTCACGATGTCAAAATCAGACAACCCACATTGGGATTTTAGCCTGGCCTGCGATGGGCTCGACTTCAATCAGTTCGCAGTTGATGACCCCGTTCCAACGGGTACCCAAATACTCGAAGCCGCAAACGCTCACGAAGCAACCAGCCTGTTTGCGATCCTGCCCAACGGCGATTTCGAAGACGTTCGACTGAAAGAGACGTTCGATCTACGTGGTCGCGGAGTAGAGACATTTGTTTGTTTCACAACCGGCGTGGTTTATCCGTTCAAGATTAACCAAAGTCAGTTGAGCTGGGGACTTCCGACCATCAAGGGATCGCAACTTTACGAACTGTCACGAGTCGATGACGCTAACGCCGTTTTCTTGGATGTTCCCGGAGGTACGGATCTGTTGGTCGATCCGGCGGAAACGATCGATCTCACGCAAGCCGGTGTCGAACGCTTCATCACGGCACCGCGTCTGATTGAAATTTTTATCAACAGCCGATCGCACTTCATCGCCGAATCGCTGATTTCGCACGAGCAACTAGTTCAGCTTGCGTTTCCAGGAAGCGTTGATCCGAACGTGATCTATTCCATCACTTACAGCTTTGCTGCGTCTAAGCCGTACAGCGGTGATCTTAACGCCGGCCACTCTGTCCTCGTCAAAAAAGGAACGCGATTCAATGTCACGCCAACTGTTCAGTCTTAATGACGACCTCAAACGGCTACGCTCGGAAGGCTACTCGGTACACCGATACGGCGGATACTTAGTGATGGCCGACGTGCCGTATGTAAATGCTGAGGGGCAGATATGTCGTGGAGCATTCGCCAGTGCGTTGCGGCTCAGCGACGATCGAACGCTCAAGCCTGACGATCACACGATTCTATTCGTGGGAGAGCCTCCATACGCGTCCGAGGGCCAGCCGATCCCGATCCATTCTGTGGTCAATGAACGTATCGCAGAGGGTATGGTCGCAAGCATCAAGTTTTCGCGAAAGCCACCTGACGGATATCGCGACTATCACCATCAATTGACGGTGTATGCGGCGATCTTTTCGGGACCGGCCGAAGCCATCGATCCGGAAGTCAATCCTCGCGTCTTCCGATCTCCTGAGGCTGAAGAAGACACCATCTTCAACTATGTTGACACGGCAACCAGCCGTGCGGGAATCGGCGAGTTGGTGGATCGCTTGCTTGAAGAACGTATCGCCATAATTGGGCTTGGTGGCACGGGTTCGTATGTACTCGATCTTGTATCGAAAACTCCCGTCGAGCAGATTCGTCTGTTTGATCGTGACTTGATGGAAACCCACAACGCATTTCGATCACCAGGGGCAATCTCGATCGATTGTTTGCGGGAGCTGCCTACGAAGGTTGAGTACTTGCGACGTATTTACTCCAACATGCACCGTGCGATTATCGCGCATCCGGTCGAACTAAATGCTGCGAATGTTCAATTGCTGGACGGAGTCACGTTCGCATTCATCTGCATCGACAATGGCCCAGCCAAGAGGGTGATCATTGAGAAGCTAGAGCAGATCGGAGCGTCGTTTATCGATTGTGGAATGGGTATCAACCTGGTTGACGGCAAGCTAACTGGCATCGTCCGCACGACGACTAGCACGCCTGATCGTCGTGAACATACCGGACAGGGACGCATTTCTTTTGCCGGCGGAGGCGCAGATGACGTTTACTCGTCCAACATCCAGATCGCTGAGTTAAATGCGCTGAATGCCGTTTCGGCCGTAGTCAAATGGAAAAAGCACCGTGGGATTTACCATGATGCGATCGGTGAGATGCACTCCCTTTTCACAATTGAAGTGAACGAAATCGTCAACGCCAACACTGACTTAGTTGAGGTTGAAGAATGAGGTTCCATCAAATTGAACATCGCTTTGTGAACACCATTCCGTCAGCCATCGAACCCGGCGTTTTGTACGTCTCGATGGAATTTGCAACAGCGATCCATCTTTGCTGCTGTGGCTGCGGGCGCGAGGTTGTAACACCGTTCACGCCCACTGACTGGAAACTAACGTTTGACGGTGTCTCGATTAGCCTTTGGCCGTCGATCGGCAATTGGAACTTCCCATGTAGGTCGCACTACATAGTCAAAGCTAACCGCATCATCGAAGCGGCTCCGTGGTCACAAACGATGGTGGAAACGGAACGCGACCGAGATAAACGCACTAAGGCAGCATACTTCGCTGGCCAACAACAGGATGTTCAGCCCACCGAACAGCCCAAGCTAGTGGACGATATAGCAGCGCGCCCAGCAACCGGTGGCATAACGGGCCTTTGGAATTGGATTATCGGGAAAAACTAAGCGTGATAACCGCGGTTGCTTCAGCTGTGCGGCAATCGCCAATCGTAAGACAGGCAAATTAAAACGTTAACATTCGAATGAATCGAGGTTGAAGAATGGAATCAGTTCCAGAAGCAAAAGGCAGTTCGCAGGTTGTTGTTCTCCATACCGCCGATTGGCACCTTGGCCAATCGTTTCTTGGTTACAATCGCGATGTTGAACACTCTGATTTTCTTGAATGGCTGGTCAGTGAGATAAAAGAGCGGCAGCCATCATTGCTTCTCATCGCAGGGGACGTGTTTGACACGATCAATCCGTCTGCGACCGCACAGCGGTTGTACTATAACTTTCTGGCCAATGCTCACGCGGTGTGCAAGCATCTGCAAACTGTGATCATTGCTGGCAATCACGATGCGGGCGCGAGACTGGAGGCTCCTCAGGACTTGCTTGACACGATGCGAATCAGCGTTGTTGGGACGGTCGTTCGTGATGATGAAGGCGAGATCAACCTACGTCGATTATTGATTCCAGTTCGAGACCTGGATGGTAACCTTCAAGCGATAGTGGTTGCCGTTCCATTTCTTCGCCCCTCAGATGTTCCGCTTGTCATTGGGGCTAATGACCCGTACCTGGAAGGCATACACGAGTTGTATCGAAAGGCTAGCGAGCAAGCATGTAAGTACCGTCAAGAGCACGATGCAAGTGTTCCCATAATCGCAATGGGACATCTCCATCTCGATGGCGGTATTGAGTCGAAGGATTCTGAACGTCGACTAATTATAGGAGGGGCCGAAGCTGTCACCATCGAAATGTTTTCCGATGAGTTGGCATACGTTGCCCTTGGCCATTTGCATAAAGCACAAGAATTCCGAGCTGGTCGCATTCGATATAGCGGAAGCCCGCTGCCACTTTCTTTCACCGAAATGCCTTACTCGCATCAGATCATCCAGCTTAAGTTTGATGGACAAAATATGGTGGATTCTGAATGTCTCTTGCTGCCAAGAAGCGTAGAGCTGCACTCCATCCCTGCATCGGGTTATGCACCGATCGGCGATGTACTTAGAGCAATCACAGAGCTGGAACTAGAGGACCAGCCTGTCGCCGAAAAGCAACCCTACTTAGAAGTGCGTGTTCTTGACGATCACCCAGATCCGGCGCGCCGCCGAAACATTGAAAAGGCACTTGAAGGTAAACCGGTTCGACTCGCATCGATCAAAGTCGAGTATCCAAGTCGAACGAAATGCGACGACGATGAAGCGAGCGAGGTGCCTAACCGTGACCTTCGCAGTATCCAGCCAGAGGAAGTCTTCTTGAATACCTATCAGCAGCAGTACGGCAACCAACCAAGTGATGCTCTGATCGCCTGCTTTAGAGAGATAATGCTGCAGGAGGTGCAAAAGCAATGAAGATTTTACGAGTGACCGTCAACAACCTTGCATCCCTTTCGGGACAGCACACCGTTGATTTTACAAAAGAGCCTTTTCGATCGGCCGGACTCTTTTCGATAAGTGGCCCAACCGGCGCTGGGAAGAGCACTCTGCTAGACTCGCTATGTTTAGCTTTGTACGACCAGGTGCCTCGACTTGACGGCATTGGCCGCTCAAATGAGCTTCCAGACGGCGCAAATCAGTCGGATACACGAACACTTCTGAGGCGTGGCGCTAGCTACGGTATGGCCGAAGTGGCATTTGCTGGCCTGAATGGTGACGAATGGACCGCACGCTGGGAAGTTCGCCGCAGTCACGGAAAGAGCGACGGCAAACTGCAACCGGTCGATATGACTCTCTATCGCGGACACATCGCACCGGGTTCAAAAGGCGTCGTCGAAGAAGGTGGAAAGAAAACGCTGGTACAGGAAGCAATCCGAAGCAAGATCGGGCTGTCTTTTGAGCAATTCACGCGAGCAGTCTTGCTCGCGCAAAATGACTTTGCGGCGTTTCTTAAGGCGACCGACAAGGAACGTGCAGAGATACTCCAGGCACTTACGGGTACTCAGCACTATGAAGCCATTTCTCGTGCAGTCTATGAACGCTGCCAGTCTGAGATGCAGGCTGTCACAACTGCTAGGCAGGTCTTGGAGTCCAGTAGTTTTCTATCCGAAAGTGATCGCGCTGATGCGGAAGCAGCCAGCATCCAAGCCTCAACAAATGTCTTAAACCTTTCGAATGACTTGGAGAAGCATTTAGCTCATCGTAAGTGGTTCGACTTGTTAAAAGCCTTAGAAGTAGAGCGAGATGAAGCTCAAAAAAATCTAGAGCGAGCGTCAGCGGCATATAATGAATCCGAAAAGCTTGTTCGCGAGCTTGAGTTGACCGAATTGGTGAAAAGCCAAGCCGGTGAACTGCGGTCAGAACAGAAGCGTGCGTTGGACGGCATGCATAGAGCTGAGCAGCAATTGCAACAAGCCCGCGATCATTTGCAGACCGTTGAGCTAGCGTTTTCAACTGCGAAGGATAAGCGGGACACTGCGCAGCATGCGATCCAGACTGCTAGAGAAGAATCATCTCAACTGCGTAGACAGATCCAGGAGGCTCGAGATCTCGACTCGAAGCTGGTACCGCTAAAGTCTCAAGCGGATGCTGCAGAAGCAAGTTCAGCCGAATTGATTAGGCAAGCAGCGTCCGCCGTCGAGCGATTCGATGCTAAAGTCAATGAGAAGGCGGGGATTGAAGAACAAGTTGCATTGTTGGAGATGGACCATTCGTCCGTTCGGGTTTATCAACCATTCACTGCTGAAGGAAAACTTTGGGCGGAGCGCATTGGGAAAGCGACTCAAATCCAGAATTTGGTCGTGAACCTAAGCCAAGACTTAGATCAGGCCACCGAAGCAGCTGAGGCCGCTCGGTCCAACACCGCCCTGCGTCGCAACGAGTCGGCAGAAGCACTGAAGACCTTAACGCATGCCGAGGACCAGCTAAGGCTGGCACAGAATGCCGTCGCACAAATCGACGTAAGCCAACTTGAGGTCGAACGATCACAGTACAGCAACGATCTTGGGATATTGTCCCAATGGAAGACACAGTTCGTCGAATTCTGCGGTTTGCGGGATATGGTCGTTGAGCTAACCGCGAAATGCGCAAGCCTGAATGAAGAGCAGGCGGTAGAGATTGCTCGGCATTTGGCGATCTCAAATGATGAGCTACCCCAAGCGGAGACCGCGTGGGCGACTGGAATTGCCCAGTTTAATCGCATGCGAGACGCGTTAGATGATGTGGCATTGCGGTTCCGGCATGCGCTCACCGATGGTGAATCATGTCCCGTGTGTGGCTCATTGGATCATCCTTACTCGCACGATGACCCCGGCTATGAATTAGTCGCATTGAAGGTAGCGGAGGAACACGTAAATGAGCTGGGGGCTCAGGTTGAATCGCTTCGATCCCAGAAGAGCGGCCTAAAGGCAGCCTGCGACTTGCGGGCAGTAAGTGCAGAGAAGCTGGCGGATGAGTTGTCGGACCTGCAACTTCGTGTTGCGAACTTTACGTTCGATTCATTAGATCACTCTACTATTGAACATTTGCAAAGCATCCCGCTCGAACAACGATTGGCAGCAGCCAATGAAACGCAAGCGGAAGTCAGCCAGCGAGTGGAAGATATTTCGTCGAAGCTGAAGGCTTACCAATCCTCCGCCGCTGCTCTTGAAAAAAGTAGAGGCAATGTTGATGCACAACGCGAAGTGGTCAATCGATCAGCCCAAGATGTCGCCAAGGCAGAAGAAGAGGAGCGAACTTGTGCTCAAAGGCTTCAGACTGTGGCTTCGGACATTAAGAAAGCGAATGGAGAGTTTCAACGCATCGATACCGAGCTTAAAGAAGTATGGTCAGCTTGGCCAACAGCTCGCGACGAGTATCGTGCTTCTCCCGACGCCTTTGAACAAAACTTCACGGAACGAGTGAACGCTCTCATCAAAGTGCAACAAGATCTTGATCGTTTGAAAACAAATCTACGGATAGTTGAAACGGAGCTGTCGGCCTCCCGAGAGCATCTCGATCGCTCTACTGCTTCGAAAGAACAAGCAGTAGAAAATGCAAGGAAGGCTCTAGAAGACATGAATGCTGTAATGTCGGCGCGTTCCAGCTTGCTGGATGGCAGAGAGGCATCAGCTGTTGAAAAAGAGATCGAGCTGAAACTGAAGGCAGCGGAACAATCATTTGAAGATGCAGCACGAGCCTATGTTGAATACGACAAGGCTCTATCGGTGGCAAAGGAACGGCTTGCGGATTCGGAGAAAATATACGCAACTGCTGCGGGCGAACTAACCTCCGCCAACGAACAAATGGATAAGTGGATAGAGCTGTTTTTCGAAAGAAAAGGCACCCCCATAACATTCGAGGAAATCGACCTCCGATTAGGGCGCGACCAGAACTGGTTTGATAAAGAGCGATCGGAAATAGATCGGCTCAAGCAGGATGTGCAGAAAGCGCAGGGGGCGTTTGAAGTCCATGATGCTCAATTCACGCAGCACCGCAATGAGTGTCCTACTGATCGATCTTTTGAAGACGTAGTCAAGGCCATTGAAGAACTTCAAACGCAGGTGGCCCAAGCGCGATCGACGTCCGAACTCGCTCTCGATAGGCTAAAGCAAGACGATGCGTTGCGCAAAGCCAAAGCCGAGCAACTGATGCGATTGGAACAGCTCGAATCACAAGCTATTCCATGGCGGCAACTTAATGATTTGATCGGTTCAGCCGATGGAGCAAAGTTTCGGATGATTGCGCAGCGCCGCACCCTTGATCTACTTTTGGGTTACTCAAATCATCAATTGATGCAACTTTCGGCTAGATATCGATTAGAAAGATTACCAGAGTCGCTGAACCTGGTAGTCATCGATTGTGAAATGGGAGACGAAGTTCGTTCAGTTCACTCACTCTCTGGCGGCGAGTCTTTTCTGGTGTCCCTGTCGCTCGCTTTAGGCTTGGCATCTCTGACATCTGAACGAGTCAGAGTTGAGTCATTGTTCATTGACGAGGGCTTTGGGAGTCTTGATCCCGAAACATTGAACGTCGCTATGGGGGCTCTCATGCAATTGGAGTCTCAGGGAAGGAAAGTCGGCATTATCTCCCATGTCCAAGAAATGACAGACGCCATTCCTGTTCAGATCCGAATTGAGAAGGGACGTGGTGGGGCATCTCGCGTCGTGATTCCCGGCTCCGAGTCTGTTAGCCGTTCGGACGATAAAGGCGGTATTTCCCGAGTTGACAATCCGGCGGGGGAATCTGTAAGCGGAACTCACACGGATGGCCTTGCTGTGAGAATGATGGCTGTCCTTCAGCGCGAGACCGATGCAGGAAGAACTAAGGTTTCAACCCGAGCTTTGCGCGAGGAACTAGGCTGCTCGCCTTCGGAATTCAAATCGGCTCAGTCGGTCCTTTCGTCTGAAGTGATTCAGGAGGGTCGGTCGTTGCAATTGCGAGTTGAAAGGAATTGACCGTTGTTAACCAGAGCGTTCGTGGGTGAAGAGCGACTATACGCCTTTCGGAAAGGCAGAGGCGTCTGTCCTACATGCGGGGCTCCCGTTATTGCTAAGTGCGGTGTGATTAAGACTCATCATTGGGCACATGAGTCAAGAGACGATTGCGATACGTGGTCCGAAAGTGTCGGCCCTTGGCACCTTGCATGGCAGCAATTAGTCGCCGAGGAGCACGTGGAAGTAACCATTGGCGTACATCGAGCAGACATCGTGGGCAACCACGGTAAAGTTATCGAGCTGCAGCACTCGTCCATTCCGCCGGACGATATTCATGCTCGCGAGAACTACTATGGCGATATGGTTTGGGTCTTTGACGCAACCGGTCGATTTCCGTGTGTACCCAGCGGCGACAAGGTCTTTTTCTCACTTGGAAGCACGAAGCACATCGAGTTTTGTAGGAAGCCAGTCTTCCTCGATTGTGGTAACTACATCGTCGAAGTGGAATCGCTTACGAAGACCTTTGACAAGTTCTCTGGTTACGGACTGCTTCGCGATCAGAGCTGGTTCGCCAATCAGTTTTTGTCAGATGTGATCAGACCTGACAACACGTTAGCAACGCTTTCTTCTGGCCGGCTTGCTGCCGACCGCTGGCAAGGCAAACAGCCATGGAGGCTCACCGACAATCCGTCACGATGGCGAGATCCTGCGACTGGTCGTGTTTACGTTCTTCCTGCTAAAAGCTTGTATCTCCCAATGAACTACAAGTGGAATAGTAGCGAAGGAAGCGTCTGGTCGGATGTCATCCAGGACCATGACAGACTTGCGAACGGCTGGACCGAGTCAGAACTTTCAGACATGAAGAGACTTTTGAACGGGATGCCCATGATCCTCAATGGACGCCTTCGGGTAATGCCGTCACCAGCGAACCAGATGCAAGTAGAGCACACGGTTTCAACAGTACAGCAATGGATTGGCAAGGCCGATGCGCACATGCAAGCGGGTAGAATTCCATTGATCAAGTCAGAGACATTCGAATCGCTGGTCGATCGTGCCAAGAAGCGAGAAATCGAGACCTACGGAAGGCTACTTAAGCCCGAGCTAAAACCCGCCCCTCAGCAAACACTTTTCTAAATGATCGACGGACAACGTACACGTAAACTTGGAGTTGTCCGACGTGGAGCTAGTCCACATCGGCGTGGCGTTTTCGAAGGGTGAGCGATACAGGTCTGCTGAGTTGCGAATAACCCCGAGGCTCTCTGACGACTCTCCAACGCCCTCGGCCCAGGTTATTCGCCAGACCAGCCAACGAGCCATAACCCAGTCGAGAGTAACCAGGCGAGTTTCGCGAGGTGTCGGTTCCACTCAACTCTACCAACCCCGTCAAACTTTGTTTGACCGTGGGGTAAAGTCTTGAAGCCGGCGATGGTGCAATGCACTGTCGCCGGCTTTTTTCGTCTTCCCACGAGTTTTTTGGGGGGGCAAACACACTTTGGTTCAGTGTCCGCGAATCTCTGGCTCTCCAAGTAGAGACTCTCTATCGGACAGTCCCGCCATCTTCCGCGAGAGCTCGTACCCCCAAATCTCACGACTCTCTTGTCTCTCTGACCTCCGGCTTATGTGATTTTCCCACGCCGAGAGACTCTCCAGAGACCACCCCAAAAATGCCGTTTTGGCCTGCAAAGAATCATTCTGTGGGACGTCGTTCGGACAAATTGCATAGATATTCCTGAGAAGCGGTCTGGTCCGGTTCGGTAGGTTGGTCGTTCCATATTTCCGCCGGTGTAGCCGCCGTCGTCATAGTGTTCCGGCAAGCATACCCAGCCCTCGGCTTCTTGGCTCTTGATGTAACATTCGGCGGATTCGCGTTGTGCATCCAGCGTATTAAACTCTTGCTCAAGTCCTTCTTCGGTCGACTTACGAGTATAGATCGCGCAGTTGAGTGGTCGTTGATTGGTTGTTGTCTTCACGATGCGGCCTCTGTTTTACCAAGCTTGAAGAATTGACATCCGTTGATGTTCTTTGGACCCGTCACGATGCGAGCAATCGATGTGAGCGTCTTGTACTGTTCACCTTCATATTCGAACGAGTTAGGGAACACTCGCACTTGGATGCTGCGCCCCTTGTAGTTCTTCATCAGCACCGTGCCGGCAACAGGCAATCGGCTATCCGCTGGCGGCATGATGATGGTTGTGGCTGTTTCGAAGGTCGCTTCAACTGGTCGTGTTCGGATCTTTGGGGCAGAAGTTCGAATGTCGGACGATTGGGCGATCTCCATCGCAAGCCTGCGAGCTCGTTCGGAGACGTCGCCTTCTTCGTTGGCTTGGAGTTTCCAAGCGATGCGTTTGATGAGCCATTGTTTGTTGCGAGCCTTGGTGTCTTCGCCGAAGACCTCGCGGTATCGCTCGCAAAGAGCGCCGACCGAGAGTCGCTCCATGCTTGCGACTTCCTTGGAGATGTTGAGTACCATTGGTTCTCCGTTTTGAGCAAGTGACCTAGAGACCGTTAACCGGATTGGTCACAGAGAGCCCTGGCTTGGAAGAAACCTCAATCGCACCTTCGACGTATTCCGCAGAGAATTGTGGCTGGCGCTGGCCGCGATCGACTTTGCGTTTGGCTAGATAGCGCAGGACACCGTCTGACAGCAGCGAGACAAGCTCGGCTCGCATTTCTTCGGGCGACATTCTCTCAACGCTTCTCGGTGGCGACATGGGTAGCTCCTACGTGGGGATAGATTGGATCGACCGGGGAAAGACGGACGATTTCGGACGCAACAAAGATGTGCGCCTCTATCTGTAGGGTTACACGCAAAGAGTTGGATCGGACGAAGCGGCGGGGCGAGATTTCTGCAGTTAGTCACGAGAACGGAACGTTACTTAGTTCGTGTCCGAAACACTCAGCTATAGCAGACGTCTAGAACTTTGACGCAAACAGGATTTTCAAGCTTTCGAAAGCACTCGTTTATTTGCTATACTTTTGGAGGGAGGCTGTGCCTTGGCTTCCTTCTAAATCTTGAAAATAGCCTTGGCGATTACCTCCCTTTTTTCATACACGATGGCAAATTTATTTCCAAACTCGGTTCGAGAACTGCTCTTATCGCGATGCTCTCTGGTATCGCTTTCAATGGGAAATGGCGGTAGTGGAGACGACTTAGTCCGAGCCGCCGAACTCGAGTTGGCCGAGTTAGGCTATGTCGTTTCTGACAGCTTGCGACATAGACTTGCAACTTGTTCTCCCATGGGGCTACGGGAATTCCTTACGTGGACGGTTCCGGTACTACTTGCAAAGGTTGGGGCTGACCGAAAGCATGTGCCGTTGTTTCGGAATTTCCCTCAAGGTGTCCCCAGCGATACAGAAGAACTGTGGTGGCGGAAAGTCCTTGTTCATTTCCTTCAGTCTGATGATCAGCCATGCTTGTTTTGTGGACAAGTTGGCACGACCCATGTTTTGCAGCCTTGCAAGCATGTTGTTTGTAGCAACTGCTTTGACGGCTCAAACTACAGCGCATGTCCGTCGTGCGAACATCACGTCGACATGTCAAATCCATTCTTTACTACAACACGAATTCAAGAACAGCCAAAAGAAACGATAACGTTCAAACGAATCGATTTGGCCGAGGATCAAGATTCAGCCGCGCAGAATCTTTTTGCGTCGCTGTGCAATCGCACCCAGGCCATGTCACCAGTTGATCGTGAAGCACTTGGGACCATAGTCCGCGAATACGGTTCGTCAGTTCTAAATTGGATCCCCGACTCGTTTCCTGTGCGTGAAAACATCGCATTGGTCTTCGGAAAATTAATTCTGCAAAGCCAAATTGATGAGGTAATGCCGATTGCTAAACGCTACTTCAAAACAGCAACGGACATTCTTCGTTTCATTGCGGTCGCGTCAGGTACAGATGGGTCTTTGCAGCCAGAGACGGTTGTCAGAACGATTGATGCTGCAGAAAAGAACCAAGGCTTTTGGGATCAGTTGTTGCAACGATTGGAGCTATCCGCCATTCGTAATCTGCCGCCTAATACCAACGTCAAATTCCGCCTGAACCGCTTCAAAGTAGTCAAGCTTTCACGTCCGTTGCGACGTTTCCTACTTGAAATGATGAATGGCTTTTCAAGAACGAATCTCATTGAGGATATGTTGAGGCACCGTTCGTATTGGGTGTGGGTTGGCGAGTTCCTACATCCTCATGAGTATGCGAAACGATATCCACTGACTGCCGAAGCGTTTGAAGTCGTCCGCAAACGAACCCCGGACGGAAAACAAACTCCGAAGTATAGTACTTGGAACGGACAGCTTGAAGAGTCACTGGCCAAGCGTCGTGGAGACAGGGTACTTCAACTTTTGTGTGAGCGTCCAGGAGTGTTTGCTCGGCGACTGGACCATGCGCTTCGCACCGCTGACGATTCCGGCCAACTCGCGCAAATTGCCGACGCTTTTATAAGTCGAATTCAAAGCTTTGCAACGCCAGTACTGCTTACCCTGGCAAGCCACTTGCCTTTGAGAACCAAGCGGTCGTCCCAACGAGTTTATTGGCCGAAGACCAAGGTTGGATTAGGGGTTTTTGACAGCGACAAGCGTCCAACGCTTCAGGAAGACACTGTCCGTTTGGTTTGTGATGCAATCGACGAAGAATTGCTAAGTCGATTTGGCAAGGCAACTGGATTCGAGCATGCAATCATCGATAGAGAACTTGAGAACGTAGTCGTACCGTTTAATGAGCGTACAGCGAGTGTATCCGCAACATCTCTTCCGCGAGGGTCCAAGGTCGCTGTTTCAATCGACAAGACATTGCGTATGTTTCTGCATTGGTGTCAGCCAAAAACCGAAAGCAGCACAACGGATCTCGATCTTTCGGTTGCGTTGTATGACCAGCAATGGAAGTACCTGGGGGTCTGCTCGTACTACCAACTAAAGTTGGTTTCAAATGCTGGAAGGTTAGTCGCGGTGAGTGCTGGCGATTTACGTGATGCCCCATGGCCAGATGGAGCTACCGAATTCGTCGATCTCAAGTGCGATGCTGCGAAAGGAATAGGCGCTAAATACGCGGTTATGGTGGTTAACAACGATTATGGTATGCCATTTAGTCAATTGGAACGCGGTTTTGCAGGTTTAATGCTTCGCGATGACGATAGCGGTCAACACTTTGACCCACGAACTGTGAAGCTGAAGTTCGCATTGGCTGGAGAGAATGGCACATTTATGCCATTGGTATTGGACCTCGAAGAACAGTGCATGCATTGGCTAGACGTTCAGTCGAAGGGGCAATTGCAGATGAACAATGTTGCGAATTCGAATTCTGATATTACAAAAATCTGCCCAGGCTTGATCAGCTATTTCCGAAGTGGTGCGAGATCGTCCATGTATGAACTTGGATTGCTGCACGCAGCTGCACGGTGCAAAAAGGTCACGATTCGTGGAGCTAGAACAACTTCACTATTACGCGGCGATGACGAGTCGTGCGTATCTTTCCTGAAACGGTTGAGATCTAGCGAAGTTGCGACCACCGAGCAGATTCAGGTGTTTGAGAACCCTGTGCTTGGTTTCCTTTTTAATGGCGATATTGACTTGCCGATTTCTAGCAGTGTCTATGCTGTGTTTGCAGAGACAACTCGCTCCGCCCTATCGGCCAGTGATCTGCTGGCGTTCTAAGGTGCCTCCAGATTCCTGCGTCTCAGGAATACGGTGGGCCGAGTCGACGAAAACCATGGCAAAGCACGATCGCCAAAAAGATGAGATTCCGAAGGACCACAGCAATCGGATTCGCGCTTGGTACACGAGAGGCATGTGGACTCGGCCAATCCTGTGACAGAGCCGTCCCAAGCGATTCCATCCATCTGACGCTTCTTGGCCATTCCCAAATGCCGCTGATCAACTCGGTAGGAATGCCTTCCTTACCGACGCGTGCTCCGACGATGCCGCCAACGATCGCAGCGGTCGTATCTGCATCACCACCACATTCAATTGCTGCGGTCACCGCCTTTTGAAAGTCGTTCGGAAAAGAAAGCCAACAATGAATGGCAACTGGCACTGTGTGATAGGTGTACCCCGAAATACCGCGACCAAGTCCAAGTGCATTCGCGTAGGTCAAAGTCGGTTCGTTCTGCGCGACAGATGCACTAGCTGACCGCAGCATTTCAATCAAATCGGCAGCTTCGCTGGGCAAGGCTTGTGAAACGAGTTCTAGCCATCGTTCCGCATTGACACTGTCATGCTGTGAAGACTCGCGAGCGGCGAGTGCAACTGCGACAGCTCCAAATTCGGCTTTGGGATCAGTATGCGTTAGACGGGATGAGGCTCGAACGTATTCGAGTAACTTTGGAATATCGTCAATCGTCGCACCGAAAATTGCAGCTCGCATGGCGGGACCGTTGCCTGCAGAATAGACCCCGGACTTCGACGGTCGGATGCCAAACCAAAGCTTGATACAACTTCGAGCCGTGGCTTTTCCAACGCCGGCAGGCAGAGCCAAAATCCACCAACGCAATCGTGATGCAAATCGTCTGGTGAACGTGTCAACATTATCGCCGGATTCGATCAGAGACTGTGACACCATGCATGTAAGCTCGGTATCGTCCGAGACCATGCCACGCCCGAACACGAATCGATATCGTTCTGGCGGCCCCAGTAACTTGCGGGCACGACTTGGCGACATTCCTTCATAGGGCAAGCCAAGGGCATCACCCACAGCGGTTCCTAAGATGCATCCAATGATTGTCTTCTCATTTACCATTAACCTATTTGCCTCCCACAGCTTGATCCTAGATTTCGTACGGCCTCAATTCTAGCGACTTACTAACCGAGACAGCCTTTCGCCTCTGGATATCCTGAAATCCAACGATCGAACAGCACTCTGTTCGTAGTTTGGCGATCCTCTGTCCAGTCGAACGGCTTTGGGCAGGCGACCGATTGATCCGTCCTCGAATCGGAGATTAACTACGGAACAGCCGAGAGCCAGGTTAACGCGCTAGTTGCCCAGCGTTTGCCCAACGTATTGCGAACACTTAGCTCCGAAGCCAATCTCGACGAACCAACAATTCACAATGTTAAGCGTCGAAACAAGCGGGCAGGAACCGCTCGAGACCGTCTCCAACTCACTTGCAGACACTGTGTTAATCAAAACCGGGAGCGGAAACGGAGATCTTGAGAGTTCTCAGTGAAGATCTGGGGTGCCGGAGGGGACGGCTCGCGTTTCTGTCGTTGCCCGCTCCCCGGGCGCAACCCTCTTCGTAACAATACTCACTTTTGCGATTCGCGCTACAGGATTGAAGAACAAGAATTTAGGTGAGTTCGAGACCCGTTCGGTCGGACTTGCAGCGTGAAACGAGTTCGAATCTTTTTCTCGAACTCGTTTCACTCGCAGACTCAATGCGAGATACGAACCCTGGAGTTAACAGAATAAGGTTCGAACAGAGTAGTTTTGGGTGGTCACGAGTGTTGATGACGGCCCCTCCGCAACTATTCTAGAGATAGTCTTCGGTGTGCAAAAAGTGCGATCCACCCATGATTTCCATTGGTTTATGCATTTCGAGATGGCTAGCTTCCGCAACGTCTACACGTCACTTCTACTTGTCATCTCTCGCTCCACCGAGAAGGAACTCGCGCGCCAAGTGAGCTACCTCAAGGCGGAAAACCAGATCCTTCGCAGTCGCTTGCCCGATCGCATTAGTCTAGCGACTACCGTAGTAAAAATGATGACTTGAGGTGCGTCTACGAGCCGAGCTTCCAACGAGACTGCGGCGATTTGGCGAAGCTGCTGAGAACTACCAACGCGCAATCGGACTGACTTCCGATCCAGCCGTAAGAAGCTTTTTGAAGGAAAGATCCAAACTAAATGGAACCATCTGAAGTAATCGTAAACACCGATCAATGTTAGTAGAATCGTCCTCCGTGATGCCGAACGCCATTCAAGTATTAATGAGTAAGTGGAATCCGTTGCGAAGTCACGGCAGATAAGGCCAATAAGTGAGGCGGTCCTGGTGATGCGCGACAAAGCGAACGTCGCCATCTTGAGAGACAACGATCGCAATCGTATCGGGCAAGCCAGTGACCAACCGATATGCTGAGCGGTGACGAGTGCCGGAAGCGTCGGCTCGCTCATGGAAGGTCTCGTGAGCTTCGAGGTCTTTGGCGCGATGGATTGTGTGCACAGGAGTGTCACCAAGTATTTCGGCACCGAATCCTATCAATCGAAAGTTGCGGTCAAGAACTAAAGCACCATCTACGCTCATTAAGTCGGCAAGGAAATGCCCAAAGTCGATGAGCGACTCTTCGAGTTCTGCTAGTTCCGGATCTCGCATCCTTCGATAATCGCGATAGGTAACCTTCTGAAGCCCTTGTAAGTGACCGATTTGCCTAGCAAGATGGATCACACGTAACATCAGGCGTCGAAAACGCTGCGTTGAGTCGTCTTCGATGAATCGAACCCGAAATCGCAACCAGCGACTAATACCTGGATTGCGAAGGGCTTCATCGGACAAATACACCAACATTCCACCATGCTGACGATTGCGGACCAATCTCAGCGTTCGACGGACCACGCTTTGGGCTAAGTCACGCACGAAATCGTCGCACATTTTTGTTGATGCATGGTCCAAGTCGGCGACTTCACGATCGATGATCTCCATCAACTCGGTCCGCACATGGCCGAATCGTTGGGGAAGCCATTTAGCGCGGAAGGGATCAAAACCCTCAGTCAAAATACGGCCGCCCGACGACTCGAGAATTCTTGAATATCCTGAGCTGGCGATCAAATGGCCCGGACCAAGGCAGTGCAGCACCAAGTTGGGTGGTAGTTCGCCCGCTTGTTCAGTGGAAGAATCCACTCGGTTGACCCAATCCGTGCCGGTTGTGACAATACCCCAGATAACTGAATTGCCTTGCGCATCAAATTGCACTGCCAACAGCGATCGGTAGTATCCCGCAGCGGCGGCAAGTTTGCGGATCTGATGGGGCGACAGCTCGCAGGGTTCGTCAAATCGCATTACATGAAGCGGACTAGCTCCATTGTGCAGTTCACGTTCAAAGACGCTTGGCTCGCCTACGACAATCCGACAAAGAATGGGTTCGGTTTCTTCACGTAGCAAACTCGCTTGATACATGGCATCCATCAAATGCGCGATATCTTCCTTCGCTGGGAGAATATGAATATGTTGTGGATATGCAGTGGCCCAACGCTGGCAAACTGCTTCAGCGATTTCAGAAGGATAGTTAGATGGAGTTCGGCTCATAGTTCACCTTTTTATTGCAAACTGAGCATTCGGTGAACGCAGGATACAGCCAGCGATCCATCTCCGACTGCAAAGCCGCAACGTTTAGTGGTTCCAGCACGCACGTCACCGGCAGCAAGAATGCCAGGTACTGTTGTCTCCAAATCGCAGGGGACTCGGTCAAGCGTCCAGTGAGAACGCAGCTTGGCATCGCTCATGAAAGTAGAACCGGTCAGTATGAAGCCCTTGTCATCGAGCAGCACTTGTTCAGGCAACCACTCGGTATGAGGTGTTGCTCCAATAAAGATGAAGAGGCCACAGCATTCGATGGTCGCCTTCTCACCTGTGGCATAATTGACAGTCTTGACCGATTGAACCGTCCTTTCTCCCTCAATGGATATCACTTCGGTATTCGGAACGACTTGAATTTTGGGATGAGAATTGACGCGAGCTGACAAGTAAGATGACATTCCCTTCGAGAGATCGGGGCCACGGATCAACATGAACACATACTTCGCCTTAGTAGCTAGAAACATCGCCGCCTGCCCCGCCGAATTCCCACCGCCAACCACGACTGCGGTTGCCCCTTCACAAACGCGGCCTTCGACCGAGGTGGCTGCATAGTAAACACCCGATCCTTCTAGTCTCGTGCAACCAGGTAGATCAAGCTGTCGATAGCTGACTCCACTGGCAATCATCACCACGCGTGCTCGAGCTGTTTGTCCGGTACACAATTTCAAATGATGCTCACCAGACGCATGCTGCTGGAGTGACTGCACAGTGATCGGAGCGATGAATTGCGTTCCGAATTTAAGAGCTTGTAAGTAGCCACGATTGGCCAGCTCACTACCACTTAGACCTGTTGGAAATCCTATGAAGTTCTCAATCTTCGAGCTACTGCCGGCTTGACCACCGGGACCAACACTGTCGATGACCAGCGTTTGAATCCCTTCGGAAGAGGCGTACACAGCGGCCGCCAACCCGGCTGGCCCCGAACCTACGATGACCAAATCGAAAAGCTGCTGATCCACATTGCGATTGATGCCGATGCAGGTCGCAAGTTTTGGAAGCGTTGGATCGCCGATCGTCGAGCCATTGCAACGAACAACAGGCAGCTCCAATTGCTCCGCTCCCAATCGTTGAAGCTGCTGCTGGCCATCGTTGGTATCCGCTTCAAAGAATGAATACGGGACATGGTTCTTGTAAAGGAATTCGCGGAGTCGCGTTGTCGCTGGCGTGTTCGTAGTTCCAACGACTCGAACGCCGACAAAAGGAAGGTCGGCCAACAACGTTCGTCGCAGTTGAAATGCGTCCAATAGCATGTCGCTGACTGTCGGGCATTGACCAAGTAACTTTCTCAACTGATCTGCCGACAAGCGATAGGCCTCGACCGGTTCTGTCGCAACCGCCACGAATAGCGATGAGCGCCCCGTCAGCATGTCGACATCACCAACAAATTCGCGCGTACCATGATTGGCGATAAGCCGCTCACCATCGCAATCGCGTTCAACGATCTTGACATTGCCCGATCGAATCACAAAAAACGGATAGTCTTTTTGACCATGGGATACCAACTCTTCACCGGTTGCGAACTGAGCCAGCTCGGCAACACCCGATATGGTCGCAAGCTGCTGATTGTCGAACTTTGGGAAAGCTTTGAGATGGATTGCGTCGGTCTGGGACATTGTTGTTCTCTAGTTCATTTGCTACGAGCTCTTACCAGTTGAGCTCCAAAGGTCCGCCAAACTTCCGCATTTCCGCGAAGAATCGACCGTTGGGGCCACCATGAGGCAGTGTCGCTAGATACAGAGCCGTCTCTGCACCTTCCTCGGCGGTGAACGGTGCGTCGGGTCCACCCATGTCTGTCTTTAGCCAACCCGGCGAATAGGCGTTAATTAGAATATCAGAACCTCGAAGCTCCTTGGCAACAAGTGCAACAATGCCGTTCAGAGCAATCTTTGAAACGCGGTAGGATATCGCTGCTGGATAGTAGTCCGACGGAATGGAATTGAGCGAGGCCATCTCGGTCGAGACATTGACGATCCGTCCATAACCATTCTTTTGCATTAACGGAACGACCGCCTGGATCATCGATAGGACCGCTGTTGCGTTCGTCTGCATTGTTTCGGCAAACGTACTTGGATTCACGGTCAGAAAGCTAGACTCACTTGCCCCATAACTTGGATTGATCCCAGCATTGTTCACCAAGACGTCGAGTCTTCCGAACTGTTTTTCAATTTTCTCAACTGCTGGTTTGATACTGGATACAGATGTGACATCTAGCTCGACAGCGCTCGCGTCGATACCGAGAGCCGACAGCCGCTTCTTGGATTCTTCCACTTTGGAAAAATCGCGACCGGAAAGAATCACCTTCATTCCCTTCTCTTGGCCAAGTCGAGTGGCAATGGCGAGTCCAAGTCCTTTCTTACTTCCCGTAATCAATGCTATTTGCATATTCTCATTCCTATCTGCACTTTAGGGAATCTCATCAATCAAGTCGAGGATTGATCTTGCCACGAAAAAGGCCCTTCGGGAAATTGGAGGTTACCACACCAAACCAATCATCCACAAAGGGCCAAGGATGGCTAAGCGTAAACACTCCGGCAGACCTCCACAAGCTCAACATGCTGCGAAATCCACGTCGTCTCAACACGACAAACGGCAGAGGTTGGTTACGGCCAATCCGAATCGTCAATCCACTGAAGCTGCCAGCGTGCCACTGCTGGGCGGTATAGCCACACTCACTACCGCCATGAGCAGCTTGCTGGACAAGCGAATCGCGTTCCGGCTGCCGATTGTTGTTGCCGGAGCTTTGCTGGCCGGAGGTCGCCGGACGGCCGCCAGTTGGTTTCGATGTGCGGGTGTCAAAGACGATTGGGATCGCTTTTATGAACTGCTTCAATCCGTCGGCAAGAACGCCGCTGCGTTGGCGTTTGCGGTTCTTGGGGTAATCCTCAGAAAGTTTGATCCTGGTGAAAAAGGTTACTGGACGATGGCCATCGACGATTCGCCAACCAGACGATTTGGGCCATGCGTGGAGGCGGCCAACATTCACCACAATCCGACTCCTGGCCCGGGTGATGGAGACTGGCTCTACGGACACAACTGGGTCTGCTTGGCGATGCTGATAAGCCGTCCGCTGTTTGGCATAATCGCGCTGCCCATATTGTCGATGTTGTACGTTCGCGAAGTTGACATCACCAAGCTGAAACAGCGATATGAATGGGAATTTCGCACTAAACACGAACTCGCCTTGGAGCTCTGCCGAAAAGTGATGCGGACCCTTAGAGCCCTGGGAAGCAAGGCTGGGTTCATCGTCGTGTTCGACGGAGCGTATGCAGCGATGGTGTTGATCCGACCGCTGATTGCCGAAGGGGCGATCATAGTGACGAGGCTGCGTAGTGACGCCAAGCTGTTTGAGCTTCCCGTGAACAAAACCGGACAGCGTGGTCGGCCTCGCAAATACGGCAAGAACCGTATCAGCCTCAAAAAGCGAGCGACTAATCGTCGAGGTTGGAAAACGATTAGCTACTGTTGTCGCGGCGTTATGGTCGAGCGTCGCTACAAGACATTTTTGGCGACAAGCCAAGTTGTGGGTGGGACAGTTCGAGTGGTACTGCTGGAATACACCAGGGGTAATTGGGCGGCGTACGTTAGCACTGACGCTTTGATGAGCGTCGAGATGATTCTGAAGACAGCGTCGGATCGGTGGGCGATCGAAGAGCATTTTCATGACGTCAAAGAAATCTGGGGTGCAGGTGAGCAACAAGTTCGTAACGTGTGGTCGAGCATTGGCTGCTGGAACCTGTGCGGATGGTTGTATACACTGGTTGAATTGGAGTGTTGGGATCACACGAGTGAACAACTGGTGGACCGAAGCGATCGTCCATGGGACAATCCAACTCGCCGTCCTTCGCACAATGACCGCCGGCGAGGAATAGCCCGGAAAATGCTGCGCGAAGTATTTTTGAGAGATCTCCAATCTGCCGCCGATCCATCAAAAATACGCGACCGATTCGAAAGACTCTTGGCCCTAGCGGCATAAGCCTAGCACGCTATTCCAACAATCCCCTAAAGTGCAGTTCCTATAAAACTACTATGAAAATCAATCCCCACTTAGCAAAATTTGATCGGGCACAACTTATCGTTGCAGAACAAGCCGGTACCGAGGCGAACCATTGCGCAGCATTTCAAACGCTTCATTGATATCGCTCATCGCATAAACTTCTGTGACGGGTTCAATCTTGTGACGGGCTGCAAAGTCGAGCATCTTGCGAGTCGTAGCAATGCTGCCCGAGGGTGACGATGCGAGGGATTTTTGTCCCAAGAGCATCGGAAAAACAGTCGCTTCAACCTTTGGAGCCGCACCCACTGTATGTAATGTCCCTTTCGGAGCCAACGTGCTTGATGAGCAGCAAATCCATGAGCGGTGGTCATATTCGTCTCCGTAAACGTTGAACTTGAAGTCGAGCCTCAATGATCATAGAGACTATACAATCTATTGGATAGGTACTAACCTAAAGGTGCGTGCATGTCTGATTCGTGACTGTTAAGACTGAATTAATTTGATGGCCAAAACTTCTTTTCGCTGTGGCATCGAAGCCTCTTTGGCGGTGATCGGCGGCAAATGGAAATCCATTATTCTGTGGCATCTAGAGGATCCGCGACGTTTCAGCGAATTGAAGCGACGCGTGACCGGCATCAGTGAAAAGATGCTCATCCAACAACTCCGCGACCTTGAGCATGATGGCATCGTCGCGAGGAAGGATTACCAAGAAGTTCCGCCGAAAGTCGAATACTCGCTCACACCATTTGGACGTTCAGTGAAAGAGGCTCTTGCTCCACTTTGTGACTGGGGCAAGAAGCACATGAAGCGTATCGAGAAGTTGCAGGAATCGTGAGGAAGTTCGAAACGCTTCCGTGCTCACGCGACGGGTTGCTTCCCTCTCCCCGTACAGAACGCTCTCTGCAAAGAGTCTCTGAGAGATTCTTCAAAAAATGCCTTTCTGGCAATGTTTTACGGATTTCGTGCTTGGTTCGGTGGGGCGACTTAGCGAACTAGATGCTCACGAACGGCATTCGATGTCGGTTAACAGAAGAATGCTGACTAGCGGTTTTTCTTCGCTTCGAAAAGCGAACCACGCTTTGGGTTAACAGCTAGAGACACCGTGAACGCTGGCTGTGACTTTGCCGGTTGCTTCGGTTGTTTTTCGACTCGATCGACGAATGGCAGACGGCAAACCCAATTTGGGATCGCCCGATTCAAAGCTTCGTTTAGGTTCATCGGCTGAGCGGGGTACAAAAACCTCGCCACTCCGATTTTCCCGAGTCTTGCAAGGATTTCGCAGCTCCGATGGCAGCCATCATTCACCCGCTTCTGACACTGCTCGCTTCGCTGACTCGTCAGGAGCTAGCCCGCCAAGTCACCTACCTCAAAGCGGAGAATCAAATCCTTAGGAGTAAGTTACCTAAACGGATCGAGCTAAGCAATCAGGAGCGTCGCCGGCTCGTAAAGCACGGCAAGAGTCTCGGAGCGCGGATCAAAGACTTGATCTCGATCGTCAGCTATTCAACGTTCCGCAAGTGGGTGCGGAACGTTGAGGACGCGCCGGATAAGCGGCCCAAGGCAAAGGACGCTAAGCCTGGCCGGCCACGCGTCGAGGAGAGCATCAGCGAAGCGATCATTCGCATTAGAAAGGAGACCGGCTGGGGATACACCAAGATCGTTCAGGCGATGCGCAGGCTGGGCCATAATATCTCCCGCCAAACCGTTAAGAATGTGCTGGTCGACGCTGGCCTCGGTCCTCAGCCGAATGACACCCCCGATACCTGGTCAGAGTTCCTCAAGCGGCACGCCGACACCATGTGGCAATGCGACTTCGCCTGCAAGCGGAAATGGACGATTAAGGGGATGGTCGATTTGTATTTCCTGGTCTTCATCCACATCGGCACTCGGCGGATCTGGGTCTCGCCGTGCACGGCAAATCCGACGGGCGATTGGACAGCCCAGCAAGCCCGCAACTTCGATATGTTCCTGCAGGACGAGAACCTGCCCTGCACGATCCTGCAACGTGACCAGGACACAAAGTATGTTCAAGCGTTCGACGACGTATTCACAGGCGGTGGCCGCACCATCAAGAAAACGCCGATCAAGTCACCGAACCTGCAGGCGTTCGTCGAACGCGTCATTCAGACGCTCAAGCACGAGGTCTTAAACGGCTTTTGCGTCGTCAGCGAGCAGCACTTGAATCACATCCTAAGAATCGGGGCCGACTGGTACAACAAACGACGCGGCCATTCAGGTCGCGATAACTTGCCGCCCGTTCGAGACGATGGCGATCCGCCAGTTGTCGATTTGACGAAGCACAAGCTGGTCTGCCACACCGAGCTCGGTGGTCACCTAAAGTCATACCGCGCCGCGGCGTGACTAACGGGTCGCTGAAAGCGTTCATGGGATATTAGTACCACCAGTTTCCTAGATTTCCGAGACTTGGTCACTAGTAGTTGTTTGCTCGGGCCATGATGGCTCGGATTCCCGCTTCCATTTTGGTGCGAGCAGAGACGTTGGCGGAATGAACCGACATCTTCGGCGGCACGAATCCGTGCAACGCAACTTGCACTTCAATCCAAAGCACAACATCGTATCCGGTACCACGCTCGTCATCACCAAGATCGTGGTCCAAGCTAATCTCAGTCACCCGCCCAGACTTTAACAACTCGACCGCCTCGCTGGGCCAATACACTCGCGTCCAGCCCTCAGGCGTCGCTCTTTCATCATCTAAATAGACTTTCATCTTGAGCCATTCTGCTTACAGCTATTCGTAGTAGGAGGTCACGACCGGTTGCTTGGTATAGTTTGGGCCCGCGGAATCGTCCGCTCCGCGAAACTTGAAGGGAATGATCAGTTCCCTGTGGCCAGTGCGTTTCAACAAGTGCTTTGCCGGCAGGAATTCGAATCCCTCATCGCGAAGGAAACGCAAAACATTGCGTTGTCCCTTGCCTGCCTCTGACAGACACATATTGGCAACGTCTAGGTTCGCTACGAAACGGCCATCGCTAACCAGCCAAGAAGCCGCAAGTCCTATCGCTTTCAGCTTATCGCCAAGATAGTGAAGCCCATGCACACAAGTGATTAAGTCAAATTGCTCGGTCGGCTGGTAATCAAAAACAGAACACTGCAATAGCTGCAGATTGATCGATTTGTTGGGCAAGAACATTCCCACCAAATCAACACCAATGATATTTACCGATCCACCGCCGATACTCTCGCACGCTATCGCGGCTTGAATCAGAGCCTTACCGCTTCCACAGCACAGATCGAGCCAGCGAACGGTACTCTGTCTCGCCAATCGTCCTTGCAACCATTCCAGTGGATCAAATCCCAATTCCACATCGTAACCATTGGAGCCACGAAGATCCCTCTCACGATTCATGGTGCAATTGGCAACGACTGGCGAGTCTTCAAGCTCATCGGCATTCAACAGTCGATTGTTGTTCATGTTTTAGTTGGCCGAACCGCCAAGTATCCGGAAAATGCTGCCCTACGCGTGCCTACGTTGAAGCTGGGCGGAAGCGATCACGAAGTTGGTAAATTCGATCGTGCAAGACCTGGATCTCATATTGGATTAATGAGTCATTCCTTTGCTTCGCCCACTCGCCCGCTGTCAGGTATTTTTCGTTTGGACGCGAGTATGGGTTTCTTTGTTCCCAGGCATGAACCCACTGATGCAAATCAGAATTTCGGGCTTCCAAAAGAGCCGAGCGGCACTCGGTCGTTGCTTCTTGATCTGTAGTCTCATCTAAAACTGACTTCAGTTCAGTGTGACACCATGGCAAATCGATGATCGCCAGTGCCGATGCGATCTGAATTCGATTATGCGGAATGGTCGATCGGAGAGCACGACGAACGAGAATTAGCGCGCAAGGCAAGTTGAATTCCATGGCAAGAATCGCGGCATCGCTCAAACCGTGTGATTGTATCTTTAAGAATGAATTCTGCAGGTTTGCGTTTGATTTCAAATTCAGCAATAACTCGGCGACAGTACTCCAAATGTAGGGCGCTGGCACGGTACCATTGGGATCAACTCTACTTGATAGCTCAGTAAGGTTGTCTGCATACGCCGCAGCGAGCTGTTTCTCTTTGATAATCTGAACAACTCGCGACATTCTGCGGTCGGCCGGCCCCGCAAGTACTCTCTGCAATTCGTTGTCGAGCTCTGGATAGTCACAGTCTGCAAGGGCCTGCAACGCGTTGACCTCCAGATTTTGATCGCTATTTCGGCAGAATTGAAGCAACCTTTGACGCCGAGCAATCGTGCAATCATCTGCTCGTGCTTTCTCGCTTTTCAGCATGAACCAATCGGAGACAGCTGTAGCAATCAGCGACTTAACGCGGTCAAGATGCCATCGCGGTTCAAATTCATCGAGCACTTCACAATATGGTCGCCAGTCGAACGCCAACTTGAATACACGATCTGTTTCGTGCCGAACAAGCAATCCTAGCTCTTCTAATTCGGCAAACCCGAGCTCAACAGTCTCTGCAGTTGGATAAAGCTCTCGAACCCGACCCTCAACAAAAGTTGGCTGAGACAGGGACTCAAGATAGTTAACATAGAAGTATGGCGTGATCCAATCAGCGGTCTCGTCGAGAAAATCAACGTCGAGATACTCTCCGCTCAATCGATTGGTCATGGCACAACCTCTTCCATGAAAACGATACTCCCACTCCGTATCACGCGGCACTAAGCCTACCGTTGGACCATCTGGATGGCCCAATGAACCTCGATGAGCAAGTTCATTTGCATCTCCGCCGACCCGAAACTGCATACTCTCAAGCACAAACTGCTGCCGATCGCGGTGAAGCACTAAGCTCAATAGTAGCCAAACGGACCAGGGGGATAGCGAGATGGGATCGCTACGTTCGTTTGGTGAGCGTGTATCGGGGACCGCCAATGAGTCCTTGGCGATTCTAAGTCGACTTAGTATGTGATCGGACAGGCGAATGTTCATTTGCTACTTCTTGTATCGGACAACGACGATTCTACCAGAGTAATCCTCCATGCCGAGCTGATCGATCATTAGCTTCTCAACCTTCGCAATCGAGCCGCCCCCTGTACCTGCACCGATGAGCGGAAAGGCAACAGAGGCAAACGAGTGTTCTCGGGCAATTCGAATTGCATTTCGACAGGACTCACGAATCGAATACTCTGATGCTCGCCACCACATGCTAATTCCAGCCACGTGGATGATACCCTTGAAAGGCAGCCGACCAGCGTTGGTCAAGACCGCTCCGCCAAGTGGAATCGGTCCATGCTTGGCCACCTCGCGAAATGGCTGATAACCCGCGCGCTTCTTGATCGCACCTGAAACACCTTGCGGTAGCAAGAGCCACCACGGAATGATATTGCGATTCCAGGCGTTGACGATTACCTCGACGTCCTGATTGAGCAAATCACCAGTGGTTACTTCTACTTCTGCCATTTAAGTTTGCTATTTCTTATACTGCAATCTGTCGAGCCATCGTTCGGAGCAATCGAGTGGGTACTGATTGAAGCAGTTTCCACGTGATGCTTATCGGCCTGCTGCCGGTGTGATTGACGTATTTGCATGGGCCAAGGAAGTGATAGGGAGCCGAGAGGCCGGACGGCAGATTCTTGGTCTCGCGGACAAACAGCAACGGTGTGTAGCCCAGTTCACTTTGACGAATGTACCGTTGGCCCGTCGGCGATTGCTCGGACGTGTTGCTTTGCGATTGCCAATGGAACAAGTCGTGTGAAATGAGGTAGTCCTCATACATCGTGGTGGGCGAATATTCGTCTTCGGACTTCTGCAGCGTCACGAAGAACACATCGAGCTTGCGGTCCTTTAGATGCAAGACTCCTTCCCGCTGGCTCGGTCGATTATTGAAACTCCAGTGACCAAGTGCAATCAGAATTTCATCCCGCGTATAGGCAGCGTGGATCGCCAGAGGATCGTAAGCCGTTGAACCAGGCGATGCGATCAGAGGCGAATGCTTGAGGCGGTAGTCCAGTACCGCGTTGAGATCACTGATTGCAGATGGATTGGCTCGCAGCCGATGTTCAGCGAGGTCGAGAGTCAGTTCCGAATGCTGGGTCCCCCAGAGCGTCGTCTGCAGCATTTCAATGAGTGCCGGCGCTCTCGTTGACGCTGCTGGCTCGGGCGATGCAAGATACTCTGTCAACGCACTGATCTGCTGCGGGCAATTGATGTGGCTAAGACGACAAAGGCCCTTGGCAAGCTGCAGCTCGTCGGGTGCGTCGATTGGTGCTCCGATCCCAGCGTCTGCCAATAGACGCGACCACAAGCCTCGTTTGAGCAATTCGTCCAAAGATGTATCAAAGTAGTCGAGGGCGTCTTCGAGCGTCGGCGTTCGCCCAAGGTACTGCATCAAGTCACGCAACGAAGCCAACATTCGCGGGCGTACCAATCGAATCGATTCCCGGACGTTCTCAAGAACTCGCTGTTGAGCCACTCGCTCGAGTTTGATTACGCAACCGCTGGGCAAGTGCGGAAACTCGGCTTCGATTTCGTCGTCGAGCTTGGCGGTCGGCTTGCTACTAAGGGCCCGGAATCGGCTAGCGAAACGAAACTCTTTACGCTGTGCGCCAATGAAGTCGAGTACCGTCAAACAATCTTTATGTGGATGCAATCGCAGGCCACGACCGAGCTGCTGCAGGAATACAGTGAGGCTTTCCGTGGGTCGTAGAAATAACACGGTATCAACCTCGGGAATGTCGACACCTTCGTTGTAGAGATCGACAACGAAGATGATGTTCACCGTGCGATCCCGCAGTCGCTGCTGTGCTGAGTTCCGTTCCTCATCATTTGACTGGGCCGACAGGGCAATCGACGAAACGCCGTTGTCATTGAAGAACCTTGCCATGAATTCGGCATGGGCAACGCTGACGCAAAAGGCTAATCCACGAACGTTTGCAAGATTCAAAACCGTATCATAGAGTTTTTCAAGAATCAGCTTTGCTCGAATGTCGTTACCAGTATAAAGCCGATTTAGGTCATCGACTCGGTAGCCGCCACGCTGCCAAGCAAGACCGTCGAGGTCTACCGAATCGGCGACTCCGAAGTACTGGAAAGGGCAAAGTAAGCGACGGTTGATCGCATCGGGCAGCCGGATCTCTGCGCTGGCTCGCCCGCCGAACCAGCTCAGTAAATCGAGTTGATCCGAGCGTTCGGGCGTCGCAGTCAGCCCCAGCAGGATCGTCGGCTGAACGTGTCCGAGCAGCGATTGGTAGCTCGGCGCGGCCGCATGGTGGAACTCGTCGACGACAATGTATTCGAATCGATCGGCCGCCTGGTCGATCAGATTCCGCGAGTTGTAGCTCTGGATTGAGCAGAACAGATGATCGCGCTGCCCTGGATCGTGGCCATCAACAAGCAGATCGCCAAAGTTCTGGTCGCGAACGACGCAGCGGAACGAAGCCAAGGCTTGGTGGAGGATTTCTTTGCGGTGAGCGATAAACAGCAACCGAGGTTTTCGCCCAAGTTGCTGTGCCACACGAGCGTAATCAAACGCGGCGATCATCGTTTTGCCAGTACCTGTCGCAGCCACCACGAGGTGGCGATGCTTGTTCTGGACCTCACGTTCAGCAGCGATGATGTCGAGAATCTCTTCTTGGAATGGAAATGGTCGCAGATCGAAGTTGATCGCTGTTGGCGCGTCCGATAAAACCTGGCGTTCGCGTTGAATCGCATCGCGTAGTCTTGGGACAGCCTGCTCGTCGAATGCTTGAAACTCGTCGTCTTGCCAATAGGTCTCGAAGGTGGCCGTTATTTTGTCCCAGAGATACGACAACTCGTATTGGCTGATCTTGGTTGTCCATTCAAGTCCTTCAGATAACGCTGCGTTCGAAAGATTCGCCGATCCAACGTATGCGCTGCCGAATCCTGTGTTCCGATGAAACAGATAAGCCTTCGCGTGCAAACGCGTTCGTTTCGTATCGTAGCTAACTCGTACCTCAGTTCTCGGCAGCTCTCGAAGCACTTCAATGGCCTTGGGATCGGTCGCCCCCATGTAGCTCGTCGTGATCACGCGAATCACAGTTCCATCGCCAGCAGATCGTTCCGACAACTCACGCAGGTTGTCCAGCAAGACTCGCAAGCCACTCCATTTGATGAATGAGCAAAGGATGTCAACACGATCGCACGTCGCGATCTCTTTGCGGAGTTGGCTGCCAAGACTCGCATCCAACCGTGTGCCGGTGAATAGCGACGATCGCGACAGCGGACTGTCTGGGCGATCATTGGTGGAACCGCTCACAGTTCGATGAATCGCCAGCAGTCGCTGTAACGGCGTCGCAATGCTAAGGCCAGCAGAGTCTTGTTCGCTAAGGACCTCCGAGAGCGTTCCAACGATCCGCTCAACCAATAGCCGCTGCTTCTCGGCCGCATCCGAGCCACGATGCAACGCTAGGCTTGAAGCGATCAACCGTTCCAAATACTGAGCCAGAACCGAATGTGACTCCTCCGAGTCCACAGGCACGAGCGCTACCAGACGCGGATCGCCTAATCGTAAAATCTCCGCTTCGATAGCCTTCGTCAGTAAATGATCGTATAGCCCCGCCTCCATTGAACCTAAATCTCCAGGTTGAAGCTCAGTTGCTCGACGAACTGCTGCGGTAAGTTTGGCCGGCAGCCTGCGTCATCATTGGGTATCAACTTCGTGACTTCGTCTTGGCCCATCACGATGCGGAACCACTGTTCTCGGTCTCGCATCACACGGAACTGGCGCTCGTCGGATGCACCTGCAACATACGGCAAGTAGACATGAATCGAATGACGATTCTCAGCCTTACATCCAAGCCGATCAACTCGACCAGTTCGCTGTTCAATTTGGCTCGGGTTCCATGCCAGATCGTGATGAATCACGTTTCGGCAATAGCGGTGTAGGTCGACGCCTTCCCCCATGACTTCACTACAAACCAGAATGTCAGGGAAGAATGGCGTGTTGAACGCCCGCATGAGACGTGTACGCTGGTCGCGATCCGTCAGGCCAGTTGCCTCTTGAACATTCGCAAGCGTCATCGTGAATCCGTCTTTCTCATCTAGTTGATCTGATGAGAGCGTCTCGTCGACCTTGATGCGAATGGCACCGGTTGACGTTCTTCTGGCGGCCTCTAGAAATCCTTCTCGCTCTGCCGAAGAGCAGCGTCGAACGAAGAAATCCATGAAGGCTTCGAATTTACGACGCCAGGAGAACTTTGAGCCGTCGTCGTGATTTAGCATGACTCGAACAGCCTGCGCGGGAGTCACGGTTTCAAGTTGGTGAATCGGAAATGCTCGTACCAGCGTTGTCGATACTCGCATGAAACGTCGCATAATGTCCACAAGCTCATCACGCACCAAAGCCGATATCGCCTCGCCACGATTCTCCGCCAGTTTTGAATCAACGATTTGCGACAGTTCTTCATCCAATATCTGCCGACCCGTTGTCTTCACGTCATCAAAGTAGCGGTCTTGAACTTTAGCAACTAACTCGTCGATCGCTTTGTCGGATACACCGGTCTGCCCAGCGGCTGCCAATCGACGACGTGCTAGAGCGTAGCTGCGTTTCTCGACTTCATTGCTGATGTGCAGTCGCAAAGCTCTACAGGTGTGACGATAGAAAGCGAAAACGAGAACTTTCTCGCCCTGCTCCCACAGGTCGACGACCCGAGCCACCGTCGCCGCAATCTTTGGATGAGCCGCACCCGTAACAGATAACAACGCGCGATCGAACTCTTGGAGGTACCAGTCTGAATGCGTGCTGTCGACAATGTACGTCGGCGAGTTTTGCACTTCCTCTTCGTCGCGGTCTTGCTGATTGTGCTGGCGAGTGTGCCGGAATGCTTCGTACGATGAGCATAGTGCTTCACCCAACAGTTCCTTACCCGGCGCGGCGGCGCTCCGCGCTGCAAGGAAAAAGGGCAACAGTTGGTCTGGTGGCACCGCTAATCCATCTTCGCAGACTTGATCGTTGTGAATGGCTGCGCCGCAAAGTCGGAGTCTACGTTTAACCGGCAAGTTGGCCCAATTGTCTGTCTTGTTGAAACGAATCAACCAAGGGCGTAGTTGCTCTTCGGCTTTGCTCCGATGGTGCAGGCATTTCTCAAAGGACTCACGCAACGACCGTTGGCGTGGAGTTAGCGACGGCAGATCCCTTTCTTGAATCTCTTGCCACCACTGCGTCGGCTCAACATCTGATGGCAGATCTGTTGGTCCCAAACGCTGCCAGCACTTCTGCAAATGAATAGCGGCTCTTTGACTTTCAGTGAGTGCTTTCTCTAGCTCATCAAGCTTTTGATGTAGGACGGTTGGCTCCATGCACTGCGAATTCTTGTCCCAATGAATGTCGCCAAATCGCCGAAGAACCCGAATCAGCTCCTGATGCCCGAGCTGAAAAGGTGTCGCCGTCAAGAACAACATCCGATCGAAAGCGCGTGAGAGCGCCCCTTCACCAGCTCGTAAGTCCTCATCTGAATCCGGGGATTGAAGCTGTCGAGCCAAGTTGGTCGTTGGGTTCTTCAGATGGTGCGCTTCATCCATGATCAGCAACGGCGAACGCCACGAAGCTTTTGCCAAAAGCTCTCGCCATGCCACATCTTCCATCCTCTTCAACTCATGTCGAACTACCTTGAGCCGAGCTGAGAGGTTCTCGCTTTTTCGTAGCGGCATTTGCTCCAGTGCTTCGGCAAGCGGCCGCAGGTCGAGCTTGCCCTTTTCTAAAGCCTTGAGAACCGCTTCGGGCACTGGATCATCTGCGAGCTGACGCTTTTGATTCCCGACCTCGGCGTTGTAAAGCTCCCTCCATTCTCTTGGATCTTTACGCAAGAGATCGTCCCAGAGTTGTTCCTTCCAGCCACTCGCGGATTGCTCGCCGAGTGCTTGCAACAATTCCGCCATGAATCGGTGAGCAACCTTTCGCACTCCGACCAAAGCTGATTTGCCACGCGCATGTCTCCGAAACGCCTCGCGAACTAATGCAAGCCGAACCCATTTGTCAGACTGACGCCTTGCCATCGATCCTTGAGCAAGAAAGACAATATGGCAACGGATACGCGCCGGATCATCCAACAACTTCAGAAAGTCGACGCTGCTTCTCGCTACACCGTATCGAAACGCATCCGTGGCACGAAGCTCTTTCGGAGTTGCTTGGTTGCGATCGATCGGATTGTGCCCGGAGACATAGAGCTCACAAAATGTCTTTAGGTCATTCGCCCACTTGTCGATCAAATTGGGCGGGGCCATGACCACAACAGGTCCACGCTTACTTTGCAATCCAACGCAGTAGGCCACTGCCAGAGCAACAAATGTCTTGCCCATCCCTACTTCATCTGCCAAGACGACACCAGGTTGCACTCGCAGGCGATTGAGTATCTCAACCGTTTCACGCTTTTGGCGATCTTGGTCTGCAATGGGCACATGCTCATTCTGCTTTGAGCCCAGCACCAAGCTGTCCACAACTTGGAATGTATCTACTGCTGACATTGCTTTACTGTCCTTCCCCAAAATGCGAGCAGGTCTTTTCCGAACCTTCCGCTATCGGATCTTACGCGTTGGTCTAAGCACCGAACTAAGTTGCTTAGAAACGGCAGATAGATTTCATTGAACAGATCGCGCGTTACTGTTCCGGCTTCATCCGAATAGTTCACCTCGTGAAGCAGAATCATGAAATCGATCAGCGACAACAGAGCTTCCTCGGCATTGGTCGAGGTGGTCAAAGCTTCAGCGCACAATCGCTCTGCCAGTGCCTTGACACCAATGAAGCCTTCCAATCGCCAAAGTATCGCTTGCTTCGTGCGTGCCGGGCGCTCCAGGTTTTGTCGCAGTCTCGCAAACACACGGGCCCGATTCCGAATCCGATGCAGAAAGGTATTGGCCAGGGAATATGCTCTCAGCGGGTCGAGATCTGCCGGTTCAGCCGAGTCCAAGTCTTCGTCAAATCCGTCTTCACTTCGCTGTATCGTCTTAGTCCAAACCCGAAGAGCGGCACCTGGATCAGAGGCAGCCAGGATTATCAACAGATCATCGGCCGACATGTTTTGAATCTCGGTAGGTGCTGGCAGATCATCTGGGCACTCGACGTTGATGGGCAAGAAACCTTCACTCCAAGTGCCGTCGTGGCTAAGCCAACGCACCAGCAATCGAGAAGGAGGCGTTGCATGCTGCCAATCAACTTCAACTTGGGCTTTGCCTCCAGCCCCGTTCCATTCGCTGGCGGTAAGAGTGAACCAGTGTGTTTGAGGCAGTGACTGACAAATCCAGTCTGTAGGCAAATTCGTGGGATCGAGATCGAGGGTCAACTTTGGGTTGGTGCCCGCGCGAAAGGTAGCAGATACGAAGGACAACGGAACGCATGCAACATCACTTCGCTCTTCCTCATCGAGTTCTTGCGCTGGACCTCGAAGCAAGTCTTCGCTCAGATTGTCAACCGTCTCCATCTCCGGCCAAACTTGATCTAGCTGCTTCGATGCTTTGGATTGGCCACCGAGTTTAGCGATTGTCAGCAGATTCAATTCAGCATTAGCGGCCCCATCGACTCCCATGCCGGCTTTCGTGAAATTCGAAGAGCCAATCATCAGGGCAGCATAACCGCGAGCATCGTCGTAGCGTCGTAGGGCCAGCATCTTGGCGTGCCATGGACGTTCATTCCCCTGAGTGTCAGTTTGTGGAAGTATCTCGAACTCGACATGATCGACGTATTTTCTACTCGTAACGAGTAAGCTTTTTGGAGCTGCAAGTCGCGGAGCTTCCGTTCCCAATCGGTCCAGGGAAGGGACCGCGATATAGATCGATCGCGTTCTTCCCCGTGCATAGGCCTTGCAAAGGGCGGCTGTCGTTGCGTCTTCCGCGTCACCGACGTCGAAGAACGGAGAAGCAACCCATATCTCCTCAGGACCTCCATGCTTGAGACACGCTTTCACAGTCTCAGAAAGTGCGCTCCGGGCTTCCTCAGATCGAAAGGCATTCCGGGGCAGGGTTGCAACCAGTACTTGTTGTATAGACGGATCTCTAGTCGCTTTCGGCCAATCCTGAATCAGCAACTTCACTTGCCCTAAAAATGCTGTCGCACGCTTCTTCTGTGGGCTCTCGCCTTCACCACTGGGGACGAAATCGATTAACGATTCAAGGAATTGAACTGCGTCGGCGACGAGTCTCTGATCGGTACCATCCAGATTGCCGTCAATGGCGATCGTCACCTCCTGATTACTGCGATATCCCTGTTCTGTCAAATTCGCGGAACTCACAATGACACGTATGCAATTCTCCCAAGCCAGCAGACTGAGCTTGGCGTGCTGCTTCCCGCGAGGAATGTGTACTGACAATACATCCCAGCGAAGAGAGTGTTCGACACCCGCCTGCGATCGATCGACAAGCACGCCGGCGTATGCTTTTCCAAGGTTGGCCTCCCGCTCCAACAGATAAGCCAACTCCTCTCGCTGCGGATCAGAATCAACTTGCAGAAAGCGAGCCAAGCACTGTTCCTCAAAAAGTCCAGGCTGAAACGTGAATGTTGTAGCAAGACAGCCGATCGGTTCACCGGCCCCCACAGGAGCTCGCCACAGCTCAAGCATGGCAACGGCAGCGTCGGACTTCCGTTTCTTTGCCATTACCTTAGGTCCTTGTAGAAGTTGCGGATGGGTCGCGCACGGTAGTCATGGACAAAACGATCGGGCATCGGATCTGAGATGCTATCGCGATACTGCTGACGCAGATAAATACGGTCTTCCCCTAACCGATCGAACCAGGTTCGCTTGCCTGATTCGCTCTTTCCTCGTTGAATCGCTTCATGATGTTCGCACAAGGCAACGGCCGTCTCGGGTGTCGTCATCGGTTCGGCGAACGCTCTGAACCTTTCATCGAATTTACTGGCCAATCGTCCGTCCAAGGCTTGAACCGCTGCATACGCCGACTCGAACGCTGTCGAAAGATCAGCAACAGCGTCAACAAACGTCGACTCACCGCCAAGTTCTGTAACTTTAAGCCCTCGCATATCGGCATACACCGCATGCTTTCGAATCAGATTGAATCCATCGCTCAACTTGCGACAGAATGCTTCGTAGACCGTGATCGCATCAAGCAATGTTGACAGGTTCGGTACACGCGACTTCAGCTCAGCGAACACTCGCTCTTCACAGTAAATGTCGTCGTCTAACTCGTCTTGAAGGCTCCAGATATCGGGCAATGCACCAAGCGATCGGTGGTCATTGTTTAGCAACAGCCGGCTGAGAACTTTCTTTTCGTGTTTGCCTGCATCATCGGGTCGCATCGAATGTGCGAGTTGATCCCATTTGTCGGTGTTCCAATAGGTGTGTGTGCGTGGTGGAGTTGCTTCCAAACTGCGACGCAGCCCTGTTCTCCAGACGTCAAATATTTGATTAGCATCTTGTCGAGTGCCCCAACCTTGATCGCGAGCCCATGCCTGCACGAGTTCTTCTGCACTGGCCTGCGGATTCATGTGCACATCGACAAGCCCAAGATGGATGGCCAGTCGCTTGTACACACCGTGAAAGCCGAAGATCCGCGGCGTCTTCAGATAACTACGTTCATCGAGATACTGATGCGCTCTCAGCGCACGTTTTGTCACCAGCGTACCTGGCACTCCACGCAGCTCCGGAGCAATCGTTGGCGATCGCAGCAAAGCCTCCACCACCAGCCACTCCCAAACCAGCCATGGTTCACAGCCGCTGTCGCCAGCTTTCCACTCTAGCTCCTCGCTGAGAACAGCCCCAACTGCCATGACAGTCAGAAACCGGATGCGTTGCATACGTTCTCGCACCGCCGGCACCAGCTTTGTCGCAAGCTGATCAGCGATCAAGTACAGCCCCAGCGGATCGAGCGTGCCTTCGCTGCTCGTCTCTGGGTCAAACGCCGTGAGGGCGGGAAGCGTTAACGACATGAAACAACCATGGATTGCTGCAAATGCGCGGCGAACAAGACATTCTTAAACACGTATTTGAGATTGAACAAGTACGGAACGGAATGAATCACTTTGGTTTACCCACTCGGTTTCTTACCAACTTTTCAAGCCGGAGGTTTTCAACCATTCGATCAATCGTTGAAGAGTCGCATTGAGCAAGTTCGCGAAACGCTTCGGGCTGCTCGAGAATGCGTTTCGAAATGGAATCCGGGATTCTGTGCGAAAGAAGAAGCAGCTCTTCTTCATCCGCGTCGAGTGCGGATGCCAATCGTTGAATCAGACTAGCAGAGGGAAACTCCCCAAAGTCGAGCTTACCTCGTTCAATTTTGCTCAAATAAGTAAATCCGACTCCAACCATCGGTGCGAGCCTCCGCAACGAATAGTTCTTTGCTGCCCGCAGATCCCGGATTCTTTGACCAAAGGTGTTCATAGTGAATACCTGCTTGTGGGGTTAATGCTAGTATCGTACGATAGTTGCAGGTTTTAGGCAACACTCCCCGCGAGACTGAATTTTGCGGGTTACCTTTCTGGGCTATTCGCATGCCGGATGAAAAACAGAACCAATTTCTACGAGACCTAGATCGAAAGCTGTGGACAGCGGCCGATCGCTTGCGATCCGACTTAGACGCGGCTGTCTATAAGCACGCAGTTCTGGGACTTATCTTCCTCAAGTACGTATCAGATTCGTTCGAGATCCGCCAAAGAGAAGTCGAAGCTCAACTACGCGATAAAAAGCACGATTACTACCTTGACCGCGATGATTACGAATCTGAAGAATCTTACGCGGAAGCCATTCACGATGAACTGGAAATCCGCGACTACTACCTTGAACGAAACGTGTTCTGGGTACCGGCACTAGCGCGTTGGAAGACGATTCAGGAAAGCGCCCCACTGCCGCAAGGTACCGAGATCGAGGTCAAGAACGGAAAGAGGATCACGTACAAGATCAGTTCCACCGGCAAGCTGATCGATGACGCTTTGGCCGAGATCGAAAAGGAAAACCCAAAGCTCAAGAATGTCCTCAACAAGGGCTATACGGGGCTTCAGCTTTCGCAAAGCAGCCTTGTCGGCTTGATCAATTTAATTGCCGAGATCCCGTTTCAGCATGAAGAGCTTGATGCCAAAGACATTCTGGGGCACGTCTATGAGTACTTCTTGGGCCAGTTCGCTTTAGCCGAAGGAAAGAAAGGCGGTCAATACTACACACCCAAATCGATCGTCAATCTGATCGTTGAAATGCTCGAACCATTTAAGGGTCGTGTCTATGACCCAGCTATGGGTAGCGGCGGGTTCTTCGTTTCCAGTGAACGATTCATCGAAGAACACGGTGGCAAGATCGGCGACGTTTCGGTCTATGGCCAGGAGTCAAATCCAACCACATGGCGACTCGCGGCCATGAACATGGCGATTCGCGGCATCGATTTCAACTTCGGCAAAGAGCCATCCAACAGCTTTACAAGCGACCAGCACCCCGATTTGCGAGCCGACTTCGTAATGGCGAATCCACCCTTCAACATGAAGGAGTGGTGGAATGCAAAACTGGAAGGTGATCCACGCTGGATGTACGGCCAACCACCTCAGAACAACGCCAACTTTGCTTGGCTCCAGCACATGCTCTATCACTTGGCACCGAAAGGCTCGATGGCGCTGCTGCTGGCCAATGGTTCAATGAGCACCAGCACCAGTGGTGAAGGCGAAATCCGCAAGGCGCTCGTCGAAGCCGATCTAATCGAGTGCATGGTCGCGTTGCCTGGCCAGCTATTCACCAACACACAGATTCCGGCTTGCATCTGGTTCTTGACCAAGAACAAAAACGCTAGTGGTCGAGGCAAAGCGCCTTTTCGCGATCGACGCAAAGAGGTGCTGTTTATCGACGCCCGCAAACTCGGCACGATGGTCGATCGAGTGTTGCGAGCATTCAGTGACGACGACACGAACAAAATAGTATCGACCTTCCACCATTGGAAGCGCGGCCCGATCCTGAGCGGCGAGGCGCTAGCCGCCGGTGGCACAGTCAGTTATCGCGACATCGCCGGGTTCTGCAAAAGTGCGACGCTCGAAGATATCGCGGGCCACGGTCATGTGCTAACTCCTGGGCGATACGTTGGGGCCGAAGAGATCGAAGACGATGGCGAGCTTTTTGAAGACAAGATGGCCAAGTTGACCGCTGAGCTTGCCAGTCAATTTCAGGAGTCCCATCGACTCGAAAAAGCGATCCGCAAAAATTTAGCGTTTATCGGGTTTGCCCTGCCGGAGGTCGGTTAGGCATGTCCACCTTTACGAATCTACTATTTCACATCATCTACAGCACCAAATATCGGAAGCCGCTTATCCAAGCGGCATGGCAAGATGATCTCTATGGATACATTGGTGGTATCGTTCGCGAAAACAAAGGCACATTGTTGAAAATTGGGGGCATTGCGGATCATGTCCATTTATTGGCAAAGTTGAGTCCCACGCTCGCAATTTCCGATGTCTTGCGAATCGTCAAAACGAATTCATCGAAATGGGTAAATGAGCGGGTGGATGTTCATTATAAATTCCAATGGCAACCAGGATTCGCAGCATTTTCCGTGAGCGAGTCGCAAGCCCCTGTAGTCGAAGCTTACATCGCCAATCAAGCAGAACATCATCGAGCGAAATCATTCCAAGAAGAATTTCTTGCCATTCTGAAGAAGCACAACATCGAGTTCGATCCTCGCTACGTCTTCGAGCAGGAGATCATCGAATGAAACATCAATTGTCCCCAAAGCAGCTTCCGAACATAGCCGCAACGCGGCGACAGGTTGTAGCCATGGGCGTGAGCCCGTGGAACACAAGCGATTCGACGCGTGTTAGTCCCGAAGGGACGAAAGGAGCCCCGCGCCGCGCACGGCCTTTCGCCCCTTCGGGGCTGTCGATCCAAAAAACGACCACATTCCATGGGCTCGCGCCCATGGCTACAGCCTTCCGTCCCTTCGGGACTATGTACGCCATCACCATGTCCAACCGTGGGGGCGAAGTTTAATGAACGACGACCTACCCAGCCCACCCAACCGGCAGTTCTTATTTTACGACACCGAGGACGGCGTCACCCGTGTTCAGATGCTCGTCGACGGCCACACCGTCTGGATGCCCCAGAAGGCGATTGCCGAGCTATTTGAGACCAGCGTAGCCAACGTAAACATCCATATCGGCAACATTTGCGACGATTCCGAGGTCGATCCCGATTCAGTTATTAAGGAATACTTAATAACTGCCGGCGACGGCAAGCAGTATCGAACGAAGCACTATAGCCTGCAAATGATCCTCGCGATCGGCTTCCGGGTTCGCAGCGCCCGAGGAAGCCAATTTCGCCGTTGGGCCAACGACACGCTCAGGCAGTATCTCGAAAAGGGATTTGTCCTGAATGATCAGCGGCTCAAGGCAGCCGAAACGACCTTCGGCGTCGATTACTTCGAAGAGCTCCTCGAACGCATTCGCGACATCCGAGCGTCGGAGCGGCGGTTCTATCAGAAGATCACCGACATCTACGCCACCAGCTCGGACTACGATCCGAAGGCGGAGATCACACAAGAGTTCTTCGCCACGGTGCAGAATAAACTAGAGTGGGCGATTACAGGGATGACAGCGGGCGAAATCTTGAAAGCTCGAGCCGACTCGGGCAAGCCCAACATGGGGCTACAAACTTGGAAAAACGCGCCTGACGGCAAGATTCGCAAGTCTGATGTAACGATCGCCAAAAACTATCTCAGTGAAGACGAGCTTCGAGAGTTAAATCGAGTCGTCACCATGTATCTCGACTACGCCGAAGATCAAGCGCGACGCCAAAAGCCGATGACCATGTCAGCTTGGGTTGGCAAGCTTGATGCGTTTCTCGAGTTCAACGATCGAGCCGTCCTCAATCATGCAGGCAGCATTCAGAAGAAAGTTGCCGATCAGTTGGCTTTGGAGCATTTCGATCTGTACTCCGCCGAACTGCGTCGGATCGAAGCGACAGAACCGACAAGTGACTTCGATCGCTTCGTTGACGGAGTGAAGAAGATTAAGCCACCACGGAAGGATCCAAATAGCAATGACTAGCGAATGGCCAAGACGAACTGTTCATGAACTCCAACAAGATGGTGTCTTAGGCTTCGCTAAACAATAAGTGTCCGGATTAGGGTTGATTCCGATGATTAAAATTTGCGATGATTTCGGGTATGCCGGATGCACAAGTCATAACATGGATCGCACAGAAGTATACCGCAATTGAAGCGGATTTGGATGAACGCGCCCGTCGTCGATGGGCAGCCGCAGAAGCGCGATCCTTGGGTTGGGGAGGAATCTCTGCTGTTGCTGCGGCAACGGGGGTTTCGGAACGCACTATTCGTCGCGGCATTCTCGAACTCGATGATCCCAACGCAGCATCCTCCAACAGACAAAGACAACCGGGGGCCGGTCGTAAATCTCGGGAGGTTGAACAGCCGAAACTTAAAAAGGCTTTGGATCGACTCGTTTCATCCGGCACTCGCGGCGATCCGATGTCCCCTCTTCGGTGGACATGCAAAAGCACCAAGTCCCTTGCCGTTGAATTGCAGCGGCAAGGATTTCAGGTCAGCAGTGTGAAGGTAGGCCAACTGCTCAAGGCGGCTGGCTACAGCCTTCAGGCGAATCGTAAGACCATCGAAGGCAATCAACACCCAGATCGAAATGCGCAGTTTGAATTCATCTCAAAGCGAATAGTCCTACTTCAGAAGAAGCATCAGCCAACCATTTCGGTTGACACGAAAAAGAAAGAAGTCTTGGGAAACCTGAAAAACGCAGGGAAAACGTACCGACGCCGAAAAGATCCGATCAAAGTCGAGACGCACGACTTTCCCGATAAGGAATTGGGCAAGGCAGTCCCGTATGGCGTGTATGATATTGGGCGAAATGAAGCAGGCGTGACGATTGGTATTAGCAGCGATACAGCCGAGTTTGCCGTATCGGCAATCAGTAGATGGTGGAAACGGCTGGGTTCCAAAAGCTACCCGAAAGCCATGCGGGTACTAATCACAGCCGATAGTGGCGGGAGTAATAGCCCGCGCACACGACTTTGGCGAACCGAGTTACAAAAATTGGCCAATGCTACTGGGCTGATCATCGAAGTTTGCCACTATCCTCCCGGCACAAGCAAGTGGAACAAAATTGAACACAAACTGTTTTGCCACATAACCCGCAATTGGCAGGGAGTTCCTCTTGAAACTCTAGAGGTTGTTGTAAGCCTCATTGGCAACACACGTACGACCACCGGCCTAGAGGTGCATGCATGGATAGATGGAAAGACCTACGAGAAAGCTCGAAAGGTTACCGACGAGGAGCTCGCAGAAGTTATAATTCATCGGAATAAATTCCATGGAGAATGGAATTACGAAATACACCCGGCAAAATAAATAATTACGGACAGTAATTGTTTAGCAAGGCCTTACTTGTTGAAGACGGAAATCATGGCGAGAGTCGACCTCGCCCCGGAGAATTCGGAGAGGGGGAAGTGAGCTTTATCCGCGCGGCGGACATGGCCGATGGTCGAGTGCTATTCGATACTGCTCAAAGAATAAATAAAACAGCAGTGAAACGAATTCGCAAGGGAATTGGGTGCGGTGGAGACGTACTGCTCTCACACAAAGGAACAGTTGGAAAAGTGGCCTTTGTCCCGCTGGAATGCCCTCCGTTTGTATGTTCACCACAGACTACCTTTTGGAGAACTTTAAATCCTAAAAAAATTGATCGTCGATTTCTTTACTCATATCTATGCTCGTCTGGTTTCCGAAAGCAATTGGACGCACGCGCTAACGAAACGGATATGGCTGGGTACGTCAGCCTTACAGCCCAGCGGACATTCGAAATACCGCTACCGCCTATTGAAGTGCAGCGATCCATTGGTGACATTCTTGGCTCCCTCGACGACAAGATCGAGATTAACCGTCGGATGAACGCGACGCTGGAGTCGATGGCGCAAGCGATCTTCAAGAGCTGGTTCATCGACTTCGATCCCGTCCACCGCAACGCCGCCCGTCGCCTGGCCAAGCCAGCTAAACCTGATTCAATCGCGATCTTCGACCACGTTTTTCCGGATTCGTTTGAAGAGTCAGATATCGGGAGAATACCTAAAACATCAGAGGTCTGCTCACTATATGACACTGCTGAATATATTAATGGAGCCGCATTTCGCACTAGTGACTTTTGTGATCCTGCGCTGGGTCTTCCTGTGATCAAGATCGCGGAGTTGAAGTACGGCCTTTCACAACAGACCAAATACTCCATGCGACAACTTCCAGAGAATCAAATGGTCAGGCAAGGTGACCTACTCTACTCGTGGTCTGGGAGCCCAGACACGTCACTCGACGTATTCGTCTGGACGCTAGGTGAAGGCCTACTCAATCAACATATATTTAAAGTAGTTTGCAACTCTGAACCCCAGAAGCATTTCGTGTACTACCTTCTTCGGCACTTGCGATCGGTTTTGGTGGAGATTGCTAGAAACAAACAGACGACAGGATTAGGGCACGTAACTGTTGCAGATATGCGGCGTCTTATGCTCTGCGTCCCTCCGTCGAGTCTATTACGGACTTGTGATGTGGTTTTCTCAAACCTATTTAACCAATGCCTAAATATACAAATCGAAATTCAGAGGCTCGCGCTGCTCAGAGATAGCCTTCTTCCTCGCCTAATTGCCGACGGCGGCTCAGTGCCAATTCTGGGAGACGGGATAAATGGCTAAAAAAATCTGTTTAGATCTGCACTTTAGGGGATTGTTGGAATAGCGTGCTAGGCTTATGCCGCTAGGGCCAAGAGTCTTTCGAATCGGTCGCGTATTTTTGATGGATCGGCGGCAGATTGGAGATCTCTCAAAAATACTTCGCGCAGCATTTTCCGGGCTATTCCTCGCCGGCGGTCATTGTGCGAAGGACGGCGAGTTGGATTGTCCCATGGACGATCGCTTCGGTCCACCAGTTGTTCACTCGTGTGATCCCAACACTCCAATTCAACCAGTGTATACAACCATCCGCACAGGTTCCAGCAGCCAATGCTCGACCACACGTTACGAACTTGTTGCTCACCTGCACCCCAGATTTCTTTGACGTCATGAAAATGCTCTTCGATCGCCCACCGATCCGACGCTGTCTTCAGAATCATCTCGACGCTCATCAAAGCGTCAGTGCTAACGTACGCCGCCCAATTACCCCTGGTGTATTCCAGCAGTACCACTCGAACTGTCCCACCCACAACTTGGCTTGTCGCCAAAAATGTCTTGTAGCGACGCTCGACCATAACGCCGCGACAACAGTAGCTAATCGTTTTCCAACCTCGACGATTAGTCGCTCGCTTTTTGAGGCTGATACGGTTCTTGCCGTATTTGCGAGGCCGACCACGCTGTCCGGTTTTGTTCACGGGAAGCTCAAACAGCTTGGCGTCACTACGCAGCCTCGTCACTATGATCGCCCCTTCGGCAATCAGCGGTCGGATCAACACCATCGCTGCATACGCTCCGTCGAACACGACGATGAACCCAGCCTTGCTTCCCAGGGCTCTAAGGGTCCGCATCACTTTTCGGCAGAGCTCCAAGGCGAGTTCGTGTTTAGTGCGAAATTCCCATTCATATCGCTGTTTCAGCTTGGTGATGTCAACTTCGCGAACGTACAACATCGACAATATGGGCAGCGCGATTATGCCAAACAGCGGACGGCTTATCAGCATCGCCAAGCAGACCCAGTTGTGTCCGTAGAGCCAGTCTCCATCACCCGGGCCAGGAGTCGGATTGTGGTGAATGTTGGCCGCCTCCACGCATGGCCCAAATCGTCTGGTTGGCGAATCGTCGATGGCCATCGTCCAGTAACCTTTTTCACCAGGATCAAACTTTCTGAGGATTACCCCAAGAACCGCAAACGCCAACGCAGCGGCGTTCTTGCCGACGGATTGAAGCAGTTCATAAAAGCGATCCCAATCGTCTTTGACACCCGCACATCGAAACCAACTGGCGGCCGTCCGGCGACCTCCGGCCAGCAAAGCTCCGGCAACAACAATCGGCAGCCGGAACGCGATTCGCTTGTCCAGCAAGCTGCTCATGGCGGTAGTGAGTGTGGCTATACCGCCCAGCAGTGGCACGCTGGCAGCTTCAGTGGATTGACGATTCGGATTGGCCGTAACCAACCTCTGCCGTTTGTCGTGTTGAGACGACGTGGATTTCGCAGCATGTTGAGCTTGTGGAGGTCTGCCGGAGTGTTTACGCTTAGCCATCCTTGGCCCTTTGTGGATGATTGGTTTGGTGTGGTAACCTCCAATTTCCCGAAGGGCCTTTTTCGTGGCAAGATCAATCCTCGACTTGATTGATGAGATTCCCTAAAGTGCAGTTTAGATGACAAGCAATTGATAAAGTCAGTGGAGTCTCATCTAAATAACGAGTTTCAAAGGTACGAAGACTTTAATGAGGCATTCGATGGGCCGGACCCAATTCTGATCCCAAGTCTAGATAAGTACCAGGATCCCCACCGGTTTCAGGCAAGCGAACTTCTCTTCTACACAGATCGTGAAGCCTATTTTAACGAGCTTCAATTTTGGGAAAGTGCGAGGATATCTGAAGAGCATAATGAAGCCTTGGAAGTCTTAAAGTCTCATGACCAACTACCACTATTTAATGAGTTAGCAGAGGCTGTAACTCGCCGGCGCATAGCGCCATTTATTGGAGCGGGTCTGTCGTACATGTGCGATTACCCGACGTGGGGAGACGCACTTTTAGAGATCAAATCAAAAATTGACGGCGTTGATGATGTCAGTTTTTCTGAGGCAATGTCGCGTTTTGACTACCTTAGTGCCGCGCAGTTGCTCTGGGATAAGGACGAAACTCAACTCAAGAACTACATAAGAACAAAGTTCTCCGATGGTCGCCTTCCGGATGGGAAGGTGAAAGGCCCGGTAACATGGTTACCCAAATTCTGCTTTGGCTGTGTGATAACCACCAATTTCGACCCTGTAATTGAGACCGTGTTTGAAAAGCGATTCGAAGGCTACATGCATGGAGTACAGGCCGCAAACAAGTTTGTCCCGAAGCTAATCAAAGGGGAACGCTGTATATTGAAGCTTCATGGAGACGCAGAAGATCACGACTCTTACGTATTTACCAAGAATCAGTACTTGAATGCGTACGGCGATCCGTTTGACTTTAAGAAGCCATTACCAAAGGCGCTTAGACAGATATTTGTTAGTCATTCAATGTTGTTCGTCGGTTGTAGTCTCGAAACCGATAAAACTCTCGAATTGTTCACTCACGTAATTGAACGGTCTGACTTCGAGATACCCACTCATTTCGCTTTTCTGCCTCTGCCAGGTTCTGCGTGTACGGAAACAAAGGCGCAGAAGGAGAACCGGCTACTCAAGCTTCATATTCATCCAATTTGGTTCCCAGACAAAGAATTTCGTCTCGTCGATGGCTACTTAAGACTCTTGATAGACATTTCAAGCGGAAGAATTAGGGTCTAGGAAATGATCAACGAACTCTCACTTGAGAATCTCTGCCTGACTTGGTTCCAGGAAACTGGCTGGAATTTCATCCATGGCCCGGATATCGCACCAGATTGCTCATCGGCTGAACGAGTTGACTACCGGGAAGTGGTGCTGAAAGATCGTCTGCGGGATGCAATCGCCAAACTGAATCCGCAATTGCCGGACATCGCCATCGAAGAAGTCGTTCACACGCTGACAAACTCGTCTGTACCCAATCTAGTCAAGGGGAATCGCGAACTTCATGCATTGCTGATTAACGGCGTGAAGGTCGAGTACAACGCCGACTCAGGTCGTGAGACTGTTTACGCGCAGGTTATTGACTTCCAGAATCCAGACAATAACGATCTGCTGGTTGTCAATCAGTTTACGATCACTGGGACCAAGCAATCGCGTCGGCCTGACATCGTCGTGTTCATCAATGGCCTGCCACTGGCAGTTGTTGAACTTAAGAACCCGGCTGATGAAACGACAGATGTTTGGGAAGCCTACTCGCAATTCCAGACCTACAAGAAGGAAATCAGCGATTTGCTGACTTTCAATGTCGCCCTGGTCGTCAGCGACGGCATCGTGGCTCGCGTCGGTTCACTCACCGCGACACAAGAATGGTTCATGCCTTGGCATGTGATCAAGGATGAAAACGATCGACCGTACCTAGAATTCGAACTCGAAAAAGTGGTGCGTGGATTCTTCCAGCCTGAGTTGTTTCTCGACTACATTCGGCATTTCGTCCTATTCGAAGAGGACGGCGACAAGCTGATTAAGAAGATCGCCGGTTATCACCAATTCCACGGTGTGCGTGAAGCTGTCCGAGTAACTGTCATAGCAGCAAATCCCGAAAAGCCAGCGGAAAAAATTGGTGAAGAACGCGCGACCTATGGCCGCGAAGTTGTGCCCGGTTCGCGCAAGGCTGGTGTCTTCTGGCATACTCAGGGGTCTGGCAAGAGTATTTCCATGTGCTGCTATGCGGGAAAACTCATTCAACAGCCGGAGATGCGAAACCCGACGTTGGTGGTTATCACCGACCGTAATGAACTCGATGGCCAGTTGTTCCAACAGTTCTGTTCTGCCAAGGACTTGCTGAAACAAACACCCGAGCAAGCCGATAGTCGTGAGCAGTTGCGAGAGATGCTGGCGTCACGCGAGTCGGGCGGCATTATCTTTACAACGGTGCAGAAGTTTTCATTGCTCGAAAATGAGACCAAGCATCCAGAGCTATGCGCCCGTCAGAACGTCGTTGTCATTTCGGACGAAGCTCACCGCAGTCAGTATGGGCTGACCGCTAAGCTGCGCAAGATCAAAGACAAGGAAACTGGTGAAGTCGTTGGATCGAAGTACGTGTTCGGATTCGCCAAACACATGCGTGACGCTTTGCCGAATGCCTCGTTCATCGGTTTCACAGGCACCCCGATCGCACTTGAGGATAAAGACACTCGTGGCGTGTTTGGCGACTATGTCAGCATCTATGACATTCAAGACGCAGTCGATGACGGGGCTACGGTTCCTATCTATTACGAGAGTCGACTCGCCAAGATCGACATCAATCGAGCTCAGATCGAGGAACTGAACAAGGACGTCGAAGAGGTTGTTGAGGACGAGGAGGACATCGCCGCTCGTGAGAAGACGAAGAGTCGTTGGGCAGAGTTAGCCAAGCTAGTTGGCGCTGACAAACGAATCGCACAAGTGGCGGCCGACTTGGTTGCACACTTTGATAAACGCAATGATTCAATCTCCGGCAAGGCGATGGTGGTTTGTATGAGCCGCCAGATCTGCGTTGATTTGTTCAATGCGATCATCGCGATTCGCCCTGAGTGGGAAGGGACTCAGCTTAAGAACGACCGGGGAGAGGAAGTTGGCTACAACAACGAAGATGGTTCGATCCGAATCGTTATGACGGGATCTGCTTCCGATGACGAAGCAATCCAGAAACATGTCTACACAAAGAAACAAAAGAAACGACTCGAACAGCGATTCAAGAATCCAGACGATCCACTGAAAATCGTAATTGTCCGCGATATGTGGCTAACCGGTTTTGATGCTCCTGTTTGTCACACCATGTACGTCGACAAACCGATGTCTGGCCACAACTTGATGCAAGCGATTGCCCGAGTCAATCGCGTTTTCAAGGACAAACCTGGTGGTGTCGTCGTCGACTATTTGGGTATTGGGAGTGAACTCAAGAAAGCACTCAAGCTCTACACCGACGCAAAAGGCAAAGGGCAGCCGACGCTCAAGTCCGAAGAAGCTCTGACGATTTTGATTGAGAAGATGGGCGTTCTTCGCGGAATGTTCCACGGATTCGATTATTCCAAGTACAAGGACGATGCACTCCATCTTCTGTTACCGGCAGCCAACCATATCCTGGGCTTGGAGGAGGTGAACGGAAAGACCGGCAAAGCTAGGTTCCTCGATGTAATGGCGTCCGTTAACAAAGCGTATTCTCTTTGCAGTACGCTCGATGGTGCGGCTCAGTTCCATTTGGAGATTGCCTTCTTCTCGGCAGTCCGTGCCGCAATTGTGAAAGCAACGTCGGTCGATCAGAAGCGAACGGAAGAATCGAAGAATTCCGCGATGAAGCAAATCCTCGACAACGCCATTGTTGCCGAAGGTGTTGTGGATGTCTTTGCGTTAGCGAACCTCAACAAGCCCAACATTGCGTTGCTCTCCGAAGAGTTTCTGAATGATGTTCGCAAGATGCCGATGAAGAATCTGGCGGTGGAACTTCTCGAGCGTTTACTGAAAGACGCCATTCGAGGCCGTTGCCGGACGAATGTTGTGCAAGAGAAGAAATATACCGATCGGCTTATGGAGGCACTTCGCAAATATCACAATCGAGCCATTGAAACGGCTCAGGTTATCGAAGAACTGATCGCAATGGCCAAGGATTTTCAGGCTGGCCTGAAGCGTGATGAAGCCTTGGGGCTAAATCCAGACGAGCTTGCTTTCTATGATGCACTCGCAAACAACGAGAGCGCCGTTCGTGAAATGGGCGATGAAACGCTTAAAAAGCTTGCTTCGGAGTTAACAGAAAAGCTCCGTACGAGTACGACCGTCGATTGGCAGGTCCGCGAAAGCGTCCGCGCCCAGTTGCGATTACTGGTACGTCGTTTACTCAGACGCTACAAGTACCCGCCAGACCTAGAGATCGCGGCCATTGAACTTGTTATGAAGCAAGCGGAAGCATTGGCTGAGAACTGGACTCGTGACTGACCATTTTTTCATTAACAGGTTCTTGATTGTGATGGAGTGTAGCCAATGCGAGCATTACTAGAGAAAATTGAAAGCGAAAAATCACAAGCACGCTTCTACCGAAGGCAATTGGAAAAGCAGCGTACCCTCGACTATTTGAAGGTCAAGTCGCTTGGATCCAATCGATGGAGCTCGCAGAAACGCAACGTCAGTCTGAACACAAAAAATGAAAATGAATTCCACGAACTTGGTCCGTCCGTACTTGCCTGGAAACATGCTAGAAAACTTGAAAATCGTCAGCACGTTTCATTAATTGAAGGCTGCTACGGCATTAGCGAACGTCGCGCCGCTCGATTTGTAGGTGCACTAAGCAAGGAGGACTTTGGCGACCATGATGATATCGATTCACTTGATTGCTTAAGGATCGAAAAAGCAAAGCAATTTAGATCCCTCGGATATTTGACCCTTACAGACGTTGACGATTTCATTGCCTTTCAAAGTGCTGGAGGCTGCCCTACATGCTCGGTTAATATAACAAGTGATTGGTACGATCCTCCATCGGGAATCATTCCCTTGCCATCCGAAGAGTCCGTCCCTTGCGGAACTCATAGTTTCGCACCGTACTACTTCCGGGAAGAAAACAAGTTTACTTTCGACAATAGTTGGGGCATCGATTGGGGAAATCTTGGAAGCGGCGAGTTCAGTTATGAGTTCTTCGATCAGAACGTTGTGGAGATAATAGGATTCGCCGGAACCGTTGAACAACTACCAATTGAAATGCACGAAACTAGCGTATTCGGGTGGAAGTGGAGTCTTTCAGAAAAGTTCTCATTTCATTGTCGCGAGATTATAGACGGACAAACCAAAGATCGCATCGCGTGGTCTTTTGCCAAACGCATTGGTAATCATCTTGTCGTATACGAGTTTTTTGTTTGGCCAAGCTACCGTGAGAAAGGCTTTGGACGGCAACTAGCTCAACTTATGCTTGAGCTAGCACGTGATGCGAAGCTCACGATTAAGCTTGAAGTATCGTTCGCAGATACAGTCCCGGAAAATCTCGATGCAGTTGTCGCGACTGGCAATCTGTTTGGTGTGGGATTTGAAGAGGCCAGCAACCGTTTCTATAGTCTGGATGGTTTTCAGAGCAATGAGTTTAGTTCGCCAGCGATCTCTATTTGTCGGACACCGCCACCGCCAGCGGCTTCACCCTTGGAATGGATTAGAAAGAGACCCGAGCAACCTTTAGTCGAACCGGTTTCTGTGCCGGTCCTGTTCGCTACAAACAGAGCTGTCGCGGAAGAAGACGGTAGACACAAGCTTACATCGAGTCGATCCGCAACATTGAACTATGGATTTCGTACTGAACGCGTGGAGAACATCCAGCGCTTTGGCTCAGCTGGCCGTAGCTGGATAAAAGTCGCAATCGATTCTGCGGAGTGGTTAAGTAACTCGATTAGATCGTTCAAGCGCGATTTCAACGGCCTTAATCTTCAGACTCAAGATTCGTTTCAACAGTTAATTCAGCACCTCTATAAACATGAAAGCGAGCGGAGACACCTAATCTACATCCACGGATTCAATACTACGTTTGACTTTGCCATGAAGCAGGCGGCAAGGCTAAAGGCTGATTTAAAACTTACCGGTAACGTGTTTCTATATTCCTGGCCGTCAGCCGGAAATGCGACGGCCTACTCAGCTGATGAGGCAGCAATCGAAGCCTCGCTTCCACATTTCTCTGAATTCATGCGTGTCGTGCGACAAGCGACGGAAGGTGATTCTTTATCCGCACTGGCGCACAGCATGGGGAATCGGCTGCTTGCAAATTGGATTGGCTTGCAATCTACGCAACAAGCGAATCCAACTTTCAGGAGCGTAATTTTCGCTGCTCCAGACGTAGACCACGATGTATTCAAGAACACTGTTTCCGGCTGGAATAACGTCTTCGAAACAGCAACTCTTTACGCCAATAGCGCTGATATTGCACTACAACTCTCTGAGCTAAAACATTCGTATGCTCGTGCTGGCCTCGTTCCCCCGATCGTCAATGTGCATGGACTCGAGACACTTCTCGTTCAGGGTTTTGATCTGTTCGACTTAGCGCACAGTTATTTTGAACAGGCGGGTAATACCTTACATGACATTTTCGTTCTATTGAATTTTAGAGTCCAAGCTTCTGAACGCCCAGGAACTAGACCCCTAGTGTTTGAAGACGGCACAAGTTGCTGGGCTTTGCCGCACAGGTAGTTAAGCTAGATGTTTCCGAGATAGCCTAGAGCCGTAGATTTCCACTTTATAGCCAACAATGATCGGCAAAACCATTCGCATTCACCTGGTAAACGGATTGCCCTCCGAGATAATGACCGCAGAAGTCATTAACTGGACCGGCAAGATTATTGTCGCGCCGCGATCGATGCTGGCTGAACTTGCCAAGCGTGAGGAGGTGAAACGGACCGGAGTTTATTGCTTGCTGGGTCCAGATCCTGAGAATCCCGCTCGTGACAAGGTTTACGTTGGCGAGGGTGACAACGTCTTCAAGCGACTAACCGCTCATGATGACGACGAGTCAAAGGAGTTCTGGGTCCGCTGTGCGGTCATCATCAGCAAGGACCAGAACATCACCAAGTCGCATGGAAGATACATCGAGAGTCGCTTGATTTCCTTGGCAGACGAAGCCGACCGAGCAACCATTCACAACGGAACAGCGCCTCCGATTCCACCGTTACCGGAATCCGACATCGCGGATATGGAGTACTTCATCTCGCAAATGCAGCTTGTCCTTCCAGTCCTGGGCTTCAACTTCCTACAGGCCAAGCCAGTGATTCAGCCCGGAGGAACCGGAGTAACGACAGACGCTTCTCCGATCTTCACTTACTCACCATCCGGCGCATCGGCAAAGGCCCAGGAGATCAATGGCGAGTTCCTCGTCTTCAAAGGCTCCACCGCCCGAGTTACTGGGCCACAAGGCTGGACGTCCTATCGTGGCCTCCGCGATCAATTGGTCCTCGAAAAGAAGCTCGTGCCTTGCGACTCACCTGAGTTCTACGTGTTTGCAGAGAACGTCGCATTCTCAAGCCCAACCGCGGGAGCAGTGATCGTTAACGCAGGCAACGTCAGCGGTCGCACAGGATCGTGGCGAGTGGAAGGGACCAGCAAAACCTACCAAGATTGGCACGAGCAGAAACTTGCGGCGTCTGTAGGAACCTTGTTTGTCGAATAATCCAGTATGAATGCCGAACCAGAACGGAAGACATCTACGGTTTTTGACGAAAGGTGAAACAGCCAACATCCTCCTCTAGACATACTCTAAGTCGTTAGAATCTACGTAAGAGCTACAACTGACTCTACCTCATACGACCCGGAAATTTCAGGCAAGATGTTCCATCTTGACTAGGGTCCACTTGGTTAACATAGTGTTGAGAAACTAACAACGTCATTTTCCGGATGATCCCAATGGACCTGATTACCGCAATTGAGAAAACTCGACGCGACTTGCTTGAACTCTCGGCTCGCAATCGACTGATTCACACACCGCTTGAAACCAAAAAACCGGGCTGGATTCAGATTGTTGGAGAACGATCGGACCAACTTTTCGACATACTCGTTCGGCAGACCAAGGCAATGACTTTCTTGCCAAAAGATGTCGACGAGGCAGCGAATGAGCTACAGGAATTTCGACTCGCTTTCGACGATCCGGATGAAGACCTTACGGCACCGGTAACAGACGAATCCGATTGCCACACTGACCTGTTTCTTCAAACTAACATTGGGTCGGACAAGCTTCATGATAAACTTCTAAAGTGCTTTTACGAGGCCAGAACATCTGAGGAAGAGCAAGGTGTAAGCATTCTGTACCTGGCTTGCGGCTTTCTCAAATGGCGGGAATCGCCGACCTCGACCGTGAACCGTTTCGCTCCGCTGCTCCTGATACCGGTCGAGCTTTCCCGGAACAATGCTCGCAGTAAGTTTCGACTGAAGTTTCGCGACGATGAAATAGTCACTAATCTGTCCATTCAAGCGAGGCTTCAACAGGACTTCGGTATACGGATGCCGGATCTGCCGGAGTCCGCAGCCGACGATGAAAACTGGACTCCTTCGAAGTACTTTGCCGAGATCGCGAATCTTGTAAAGGAACGCGACGGTTGGGAGCTGATGAGCAATGAGTGTCTGCTCTGGTTCTTCTCATTTACGAAATTCCTAATGTTTCGTGATCTCTCCCCCGATGCTTGGCCCAAAAACGCGAGCCTCGAGAGTAACGTCCTGCTTCGATCGCTTCTGACCGAAGGCTTTCGACAAGAAGAAAGTCACGAAACGTGTAGTGACAGTGAGCCAATCGATTACATCCTAAACCCAGCCGATGTTGTTCACGTTACGGATGCCGATTCATCTCAAGCAGTTGTCATTAATGAGATTACACAGGGGCGTAATCTAGTTGTTCAGGGGCCGCCGGGAACGGGGAAATCTCAAACAATCACAAATGCGATCGCGGCCGCAGTTCACGCCGGGAAACGTGTTCTGTTCGTATCGGAGAAGATGGCTGCTCTTGAAGTTGTCAAACGAAGACTTGATCAGCTTGGACTTGGACCGATGACTTTGGAGCTTCATTCTCACAAGTCCCGAAAACAAGAAGTACTTGCGGAGCTCAAGGCAACATTGGAGCTTGGGGTTCCGACCGGCATAAAAACGGTCCCAATTGAAGAGTTGCGGCAAACCGTGTTGCGTCTTCGCGAGCATGATGCAGCTCTGCACAACCGCGTCGGCAAAACTGGCGTCTCGCCATACCAGGCCATGGGAAACCTCATGCGGTTGCGATCGCTCGGAGTTTTTCCGCTGGCCTACCAAGTAAAGCAGGCTGCGGAATGGACGGATCAGGAGTATCAATCCCGAAAACAAATTGCATTAGAGTTAGACATGCTGCTCGCACAGTCCGGGGTTCCATCGCAGAACCCTTGGTACGGGGCAAGATGCAAGCCGATGCCACCTGCGGACCTGGAGCGCCTTGTCGTCGCAATTATAGAACTGCGAACACAGGTTCAAGAATTGAAAGCCGCTGGCTGTGAACTCGCAGCTATCGTGGGACTCCCGTCTCCGACAAACCTTGTTTCAACCTCCGAAATAGCGCAGCTTGCTCAGTACGTGAAGCGATGTCCAGAGTTCACTGACCGAACCAAACTGACCTCAACTGGCTGGGAAACGGATTTGTCAACCGTTGAAAGGGCCGTTGAGAATGTTTCGAAGATGAATGAGCTTCGTATCGAGCTTAGTGATCGTGTAACAGATTCAGGCCTAATGTCGGATTTGAATGGAACTCGGAAGTCACTCGCGGCGCACGGCGCAAGCTGGTTTCGCGTTTTCAACGCTTCGTATCGGAAAGCTATTCAGACTCTTCGCGGAATTTCAAAAGAGTCTACTCCAACAGCATCCCGTGACCGAGTCGAATTGGTCGACAAGATTCTGCAATATCAAGCCGCTTTGTCGCAATTGGAAAAGGATTCAGAGCGTTGCCAAAAACTGCTGGGCGAGGTTTGGCAAGGTTCGCAAACGGTAATTGAAACAGCGAATGCCATCGTACAATGGGTCAAAGAGGGCTCAAGAGCTAAGATTCTTAAAGATCATGGACGTTCGGTGGCGAGTGGAATCTCGGATTTGCAACGCACCTCACAGCCGCTGAGCAGTATTGGAAAGCATTTGAAGGTTGTTGATACCGGATTGGCGGATATAGCAAAACAACTGAACTTGGATGTGAACGCTGTTTTTAAGACCGATCAAGTCCGTGCGGTACGACTCGAGGACTGGCTCGAGCGGTTTGAACGATGGCTGTCTAATAAAGAGCAACTAAGTCACTACTTGGCAGCAAGGACACGCATGGATCGTTTGGGCCCTGGAGGTCTGGACCGGACTGTAAGCGAAATAGAGAACGGCACCATTGAGGCGGGTAAAGTTGCAGATCAGCTTGACTTCATACGCAATGAAGCCGTATTGACCGAAGCTTGGCGTTCAATTCCAGAACTTGGCGAGTTTCAGGGACACTCATACGAATCGCTTCGAGATCGATTTGCGCAACTCGATAAAGATCGAATTGCCATGAGCCGACTTGAAGTTGCCCAGAAGCACCATAGCAATTTCCCAAGCGCCGCTGCGGATAGTGGTCAGGTTGGCGTAGTTCGCCGTGAGATTAACAAAAAGCGTCGGCATATGCCTATTCGTCGACTAATCAAGGAAGCAGGACATGCAATTCAAAAAGTAAAGCCAGTCTTCATGATGAGCCCATTATCCGTGGCGCAATTTTTGGAGCCGGGCGCTGTTGAATTCGATTTGCTTGTCATAGACGAGGCCAGTCAAGTGCAACCGGTCGACGCTTTGGGTGCAATAGCACGTTGTCGACAAATTGTCGTTGTTGGTGATCAACGTCAATTGCCACCAACCAATTTCTTTGGACGCGTCTCTGGCGAATCTGACGTCGACGAAGATGACGATGGTATCGCGAATGCTGGCGACTTGGAAAGCATCCTTGGACTTTGCGAAGCGCAAGGAGTTCCTAATCGAATGCTGCGATGGCATTATCGAAGCCGTCACGAGTCACTCATTGCTGTAAGCAATCGACAGTTTTATGAGAATCGACTTTTTATAGTTCCAAGCCCGCTAGCCAGCGGTGGTCAATTGGGACTCAAGCTACGCTTCGTATCGAATGGTTGCTACGATCGCGGTGGAACTCGGGCGAATCGAAATGAGGCGATCGCCATCGCGAACGCGGTGATGGACCATGCTCGAAAACGTCCCGAGTTGTCACTAGGAGTTGCAACTTTTAGCGCCGCCCAACGAGATGCCATCTTGGACGAGATTGAACTTCGCCGGCGTGAAGACTCTTCCGTCGAAGACTTCTTCATGGCTGGTGGGCCAGCACCGTTTTTTGTCAAGAGCCTAGAAAATGTTCAGGGAGATGAACGCGACGTTGTCTATATTTCCGTCGGATACGCACGAGACAAAGACGGTTACTTCGCCCAAAATTTTGGACCGCTAAATCGCAAAGGTGGCGAACGGCGCTTGAACGTACTGATTAGCCGTGCTGCCTCCGCCTGCGAAGTCTTCTCGTCGATTAGAGCGTGCGACATAGATTTGAATCGAAGTCAAAGCGATGGTGTTGCTGCTCTTAAAATGTATTTGAACTATGCAGAAACTGGTCATTTGGAATCAGAGAAATCGCATGGTGATGTGTACAGCGATTTTGAAGATCAAGTCGCACGAGCCTTACGATCAAAAGGACTCGAAATTGATCATCAAATTGGTGTAGGAGGCTTCTATATCGACCTCGCAATACGAGATCCAGAAAACCGAGGTCGATATTTGCTAGGGATAGAATGTGATGGTGCTCAATTTCACAGCGCCAGGTGGGTCCGTGACCGTGATCGATTGCGGCAGCAGATTCTTGAATCTCGAGGATGGCACATTCATCGAATTTGGAGCACAGACTGGTTTCAGCGACCTGACGAGCAAGTGAATCGTGTTATCAAGGCACTTGCTAGTGCAAAAGTACAATGGGCCGAGGCCGATCGTGTGAGCGCCGAATCCGCAACCATCATAACCGGCCGCATGAACCGCGATGCTCCTGATGGCCAACCCTATTGGACACGATTAGAAGTATTAAGCGGAAACGACACGGTGGATTGCTTCGTCAATGAGTATGTTGAAGCCAATTTCTCGGTTAGAGAATTCTCCGGAAGCCCGCTCAACCTCACGGAGCAGCAGTTAGCAAAATTGGTTAGGCAGATCCTCGAAATTGAAGCTCCAATCCATTTGGATGAGATTGGACGTCGTATAATCAAACTACTGGGAGAAGGTCGACTGGTAGCATCCTTCAAGAACAAAGTGGAATTAGCAGTCCAATTGCTCCTAAGCCGCAGTGCTGCTCATCGCAGAGGCGACTTCGTATTTGGAGCCGGGCAAAAAGATTTCTTAGTACGGTCTCGCCGGTCGCTCGAAAATGCAAATCTGCGTAAGCCCGAAATGATCGCGCCCGAGGAGATTCGCGCGGCAGTAATCAAAGTAGTCACCGACAGCATCGGCACGAATGTTTCCGAGACAATAGCATCAGCTGCGAAAATGCTCGGGATCAGTAACGGTCAGTCTACGCAAGCAATCTTTACGAAGGAAATCGAATCCCTTGAGACGGAATTAGCCGTCGAGGATCGGGACGGTAGGCTCTTTGTGAGATCGAACTGAAGATGTACAGAATCAAATTACGCTTTAACATTTGACTTTTCGCACCTGGTGACGATTTGCTAAATGATAGCCAAATATCAAAAAGCCTTTCGGAATTAAGTGTGAGGAATTGTCCCTGCATCAGTTGAACCAAACGCTTTAACAAAAACACCCGCGAGCCGGAATCGCGGCCCGCGGGTGTTTTATATTGTAATGGCAGCGGCTCAGCGGAGTGAGCCTACTACAGTTACAGTTCGATCGCTTCAACTTCAGCGACGAATCGCTGGTTATTGTCGGCGAGGAACGCACTGATCACGTTGAACACGGAGTCACTGAAGCCACCGATATTCATGATGTCAGTTCGCTCACAGGCCTGAACCGTGTGGTACGGCTGTAGATCGATGTTGACCAGCTTTGGATTCGCTTCCTTGCCTGCCAGCTTTCGCTTGTTGGCAACGAAGGCTTCCCAAGCCGTCATCACACCGGTCGAACCGTGCCGTCCTGTTCCGACCCAGCTCTCGTTATCGCTAACAAGAACGATGCCAGCGAACTCTCGCTTCGCAAGCTTCTGGTTGGCAGCTACCAATGGCAGCGAACAATCTGTTCCACCACCACCGTACTTTGCCAACCGTTCAGCGATGCTCAGGATCGAATCGTTTGGATCGATCTTGGCATCGTATGCCTTTGTATCGAACGGAATGACAACGCTGTCCGGGTTGCGTCGCAGGATCGCTGCGGCGAACAGTGCTGCTACGTCTACGCATCGCATCTTCGAAGTCGCACCTCGGCCTCGGTTCCCCATGACCGCACAGCTCATCGAACCAGACGTATCCAGACCAATCACCACCGGTCCCGGCAACTCCGGTACGTTTCCACAGGCGATCTCGGCTGCCTTATGCAGGGCAGTGCGGATCTTCTGCGGAACTTCCAAGTCCGCGTTCAAGTACGCAGCAAAGTACTGGTACGGAAACTGCTTCGATCGACGAATCTCCGACTCGTCAGCGATCCGATCTGCCACGTAGTCAACCATTTGTAGGTCAGTCACTCCGTGGCTGATAGTGATTCCACCATCCCCGTCACGGAGTGCCGGGGCCACATTGAGCACATCGTGTCGCAGCAACGTGTTCAAGTTCATACGCAGTGCCTGCGGACCCATTTTGCGAGCAAGTGCAGCCCAAACCGTCGGTCCCTTAGCGACATCCGACAACAAGTCCCATCGGACGTTGTCGAGTCCACCAGCGATCAATGCTTGTGCTTCTTCGCTTTCCGAATTGCGGTACGCAATCAGCGACTGAACTTCAACCGGCAAGTCGGCTTCCGTTGCCGGTGCCCACTTTTTACCTTTGCCAAGCGTGTTACCCGTGGTTGAACCACTTTCGCTTCCCGAAGCTCCTCCGTTGGAACCACCTTCGAAAATGCTCTTATCAGTCAACCAACCGAACATCGCTCGGCGAGCGTTATCCTTCGGCGTCGGTCGAGCCATACGCAGAATATCCCGCAAGCTCGGATCGTTCCCGATCGACGCGCTCAGTAGCTTTCCTACAGAAGCTGTGTTCAACCAACGCTGGAACGCTCGCTGCACAGAGCTCGACAATCCAACGCGGCCCTTGCCAGCCTTGTTCTTGACGGTGTTGTTTTTAAAACGCCCAGACCGAATCATCTGGAACACAGTACGCAGAACTCGACCGTTGTCGACCACGCGATCGAATACTCGGTGCATCAGCTCCGTATCACGAACCGACAGCGCGACCAACAATGCAGCCGGCATGTCCTTCATGAACGCCTTCTCACGTGCGTACAACGCCAGCTTCGCCAAGTACTGGTTGTCGTCGACTTCGTCGATCAACTTCAGGACTTCGTCGAGCTGCGTCTGGGCCGTGCTATAGAACGCGTTACCGAACGTACCCGTTGCGGCAACTTGAGCCAGGGCGTGCTTCGGCTCGAGCTTGTACGCGCGGCCACCCGCTTCGTTGACTGCGTTTGCTCGCGGCAATCGGTTGGTAAGACTTGCGAATAGAGACTTGATGGCCATGGTAGAATTGTGAAGTTTGAAGTTTGAAGTTTGAAGTTTGAAGTTTGAAAAGGAGCACGTTGGATATGAAGAGTGATTTACCAGACAGAACGTTCGCGTTTGCGGATCGAATTGTTCGGCTTTGTTTGCACTTGGAGCAGAATGGACGAGTATCGACAACGCTCGCAACGCAATTGCTTCGAGCGGGCACATCAGTTGGAGCCAACGTCGAAGAAGCCGGATCAGCGGAAAGTCGAAAGGACTTCGTTCATAAGTATTCAATCGCCTGCAAAGAAGCTCGCGAGTCCCACTATTGGCTGCGTTTGCTTACTGCGTCGGAAGTTGTTCCAAAAGAGCGGTTGGATCCTCTGACCACCGAAGCCAACGAACTGATCGCCATCTTGACCACGATCATCAAGAAATCCCGCGACTAGATTTCAAACTTCGAACTTCCCACTTCCCACTTCATCCGTGTAATCCGATTTGGCAGTCAGCCAAAAAGACTCGCCGCATCGGTTTCCCATTGCGACATGTCATAAAAATGGAACTGAGCGAGGAAGTGGTTTAGATCCTTCGCTTTGGTAAAGATGTAGTCCAAACCTGCAGTTCAGTTGTCAGAGCCGATGACTGGATTCGCGCCAGCATGGACCTGTTCGATATTTGACAAGAAAGTTGCAGAAATCATCGCGTTCCGTTACGTTGATGGTTTAGGTCTCACTTCCTCATTGCCGTACAGAGTTCCCAATGCGTGTAGCAATAAGCTTTTTGCTGACGATACTCACTTTCGCCACTCATTCATACTCGCAAGAGGTTGATTCTCCGGATGCACTTCAAAGTGGCAAACAAGCTGACTACTACATAGCTGCACATTTTGCTACTGGCTATTGGGGCAAGAAGGGTAACGAATTTCTGTGTCCAGTTTTAGGAGAGGTTGAGCAGACGAAAATTGCCATCTATGTGAAAGAAATCAACACCGGAACAATAGCTACGGCAGTCGAGCTTGATCGGATGATGCAGAAGTTCCCGCAACTCAGTCGATCTTTCATGATCGTGAGTGAGGAAGGGCGTTCCGAATCGATGACCGACGAGGAACTTACAACACGGCTTAAAAAGCTTCAAGATTTGGAGAAGCAATCTGGGATCGAAAAGCTCTCCCTTGCTTATTTGCAGTACTCCATCACACCGTCACGCTGGAGGAACTCTCTGGGATTCTTCGAATCGGCGGATATAATCGTCGCTGTCATAGAGCCGGGCATCTCCCAAGCCGCCTCGACCAAAGAAGACAGCGGAAGATTGCCCTTACGAACGGTCAAGCCGTTCTACCGGTTTGTCGAGCGAATTGACTCAAAAGACATAGATCAGAAATCAGCCGAATCGCTAATTGTTAGAGCACTGGCATCCCTATCTGAATAGTCGCACTTAAAGATTTACTTTGCGTGGGTCAGCAGGAACGCAGTGATTCGAACACTGTCCATCGGCTTTGGAGACCGAGTCCGCTCCCAGGCGAACATTCCTGAGTAAGTTGTAAGGGGTGAGGTGCGAGTAGTGAGGTTAAGAACCGGATTCATCGCGGCGTTGCGACTTGATAAGCCCACTGAGGACCTTCATCAGTTCATTGACGATTGCATCCAGTTTCTGACTATTACTTTCGTTTATGTAGTCCAGGCGAGTCGCGAGCGACAGTTGATACTCGAGTTCGCGTCCCGATCCAAATGCGATATCCAGAAATCTCAAGAAGTCAGCATTTGAATTTCGTGCACAGCCTTCCACTATGTTGGAGGGAACCGAAACAGCCGCTCGCCGAATCTGGGACGTCATTCCAAACATTTCTTCTTTCGGAAAGTTCCTAGTGATTTTGTAAACCTCCAATGCCAGCTGGTCGGCGAGTTCGAAAGCTCGGAGTTTTCTATGGTCACGCATTTCCTGAGTCCTGCGGGGTGAGTATTGAGAAGTGAGGTTCTTGCACTGATCTTTCGATTTTACCTCACAACTCAACTCTCAATCCTCAATGCTTACCACCCAGTAGGCTTCGCTAATGAACTTGGACCAGCTCTTCACGCGATTCATTCGATCGGCGTAGATCGGCTTCCACGCTGGACGCTCTGGCTCCTTGCGAAGCTTCATGTGCGCCTGCGCCGGAGTCCGGTCAGCCTTCTTCGAATTGCAGTCGATGCAAGCCAGTACGCAGTTGGTCCAGGTTGACGTTCCACCCTTAGCTCGCGGAACAATGTGGTCAATCGTGAGCTCTTCGCTGCCAGGCTGCTTTCCGCAGTATTGGCAGGTCATCTTGTCACGCTTGAAGACGTTGCGTCGGCTGAAGGTAACCGTCTGCGTCGGCATCGCATCGAACTTCGTCAACGTGATGACTTCCGGGATGCGGATGCGCTGGCGTACCGACTGGATGAACGGCTCGTCGCGATCAGGAACTAGTCGGCTCCAATCGCTCCAGTCGTACAACTGGTAATCGACTGGATCGACGATCTTGGCAGAGTCGTTCCACAGCATGATCAGAGCACGCGCAACCGTCGCCACGTTGATCGGCTGCCAGCTACGGTTCAGCACCAACGCGGGACGCTGAAGCGATGGGCTCAGGCCGATAGACGTTTCGTAGTTGTCGAGGGTTGCTGCGATGGTGCTCATGATAGAATTGTGAAGTTTGAAGTTCGAAGTTTGAAATGAGTATGTGCAGATGAAGAGTGATTTGCCCCAGCGGACGTTCGCTTTTGCTGAACGGATTGTTCGGCTTTGTGTTTTTCTTGAGAAGAATGGTCGAGTGTCAACGACTCTGTAAGCGTCCACCACAACCAGTTGTTGGGGTTAGTTGGATTGGCCCTGGGTTTGCTGTCGCTTGAGCTTGGCGGAGATGATTCTGCGGGCTCGTGTTATCTGCTTGCGGTCTGATTTATAGCGGCTTTCCTCTGCCCGGTACTCGCGAATCGCTTCGGGATGCTCCTGCTTCCATACGTCCGGCAAAAGTTTCTCGTATTGAGTCTCGCCTGCTAGTACGCGATCCAAAATGTCCTTCAAGTACTGCCAGACATCCAAGTGGTGACGTTTGGCACTGCTCACAATGCTCATCAACCTAGCCACCCGCTCGCCAGATTCCACGTTGCCAACAAACAACCAGTTCTTCCGTCCCAATGCCACCTGACGCATCAACTGCTCTACGCGATTGTTGTCGATCGGAATCTGGCCATGCGCCGTGTAGATCGTCAGAGCATCCCAGTGGTTACGGATATATCCCAACGCTCCTGCCATGTCCGACTTGGGAAACAATTGCCCTTCATCCAAACTATCAATGTACTTCTTCATCGCCTCCAACAACGGTACCGCATAACGCTGACGATGCTCCACTCGTGATTCCGCATTCATCCCCTGCTCGCGCGCGTTCACATCGTAAAGCCCCTGCAGCATATCCAACAGCTTTTGCCGATACGGATTCTCCTTGGACACCTCGTAAACCTTACGACGCGCATGCGCCCAACAAGCCGCGAACTGCAAGCGATCGCGGTTATCAAGCACCACGGCTTCATTTCCTGAGAAACAATCACCTTGAATAATACAGCGACTCTCTCGAAAGAATTCATCCGGGCCATCCCGGTGACGCGATATCCGAAAGTCAAAGATGTTATAGGGCGCTTGATCTAGACCCCGATAAGCCCACATCTTCCCTATCAAGCTATCTTCACCCTTGCCTTTCGCTTCACGCATCTTCTCGATCAACCGCTGCGTCTTCAGGTCACCGGGTTTAACCTTCGGCTCCTCCTCTGGCATCAGCATTCGACAACTGCTTTCATCCAGTCCGACTGCGGAGTCCTTCTGCACACGCCTGGCCATGAACATGAAGAACCCAAGCAACGCAAAGTCCACTTGCACCATCAGATTCTGCAATGTCGAACGACTGGGCGTCCAACCACTGCTGGCAAAGACATCCGTCTGACGATACAGCGGAAGATGCAAGTCAAGCTTCTGAGCGACCACCACCGCACCGATACTCGAATCGTATTTGTTACCCTCAACCAATCCGGTTGGTCGCTCGGCAGAAACGATTCCATGCTCTTTGCAACATGGGCAGCCATACTTGGGGTTCTCGATCACTCGCTTATAAAGCTTGGCTGGTTCATAAACCAAGGTTTCGGTCCTATCGACACCGATCATCGCCATGGGACCATGCTCTGGACAGATGCGATCTTGCTCTGGAACATCGCGAAGTTCCTTCACTTCAGGAAGGTGCGACGGGAGCGATTCATTGCGTTTCTTCTTGGCTTTGGGCGTGCTTTTGGATTGAGCGTCATCCAGAACCTTTTGTGCTTCGGCCTCCGCTTCTTGCCGAGCTTGCTCAAGTTCTTCTTGCGAATCGAAGGGGAGCCAAGGAGTCGCACCGGGCGAAATATGCTTCTCTTTTTTCTTGTGCATGTTGGCAAGCATCGCTGCCAACTTGCGGTACTCTGTCTCGAACCATTGGAGCTTGGCCTTGAGTTGCTCGTTCTCTTTCTGCAGCAATTCGATTGCCGAGAGAGGCTTGTCAGATGGATGATTATTCGAGGTCGCGTCTTGCATACTTATTGAACGCATGAAGCCCTAAAGTGGTTCCGCAATATCTTCAAAAAAGAGTAACTTGATAAAGAGATTTTACAAGCCTGATGACGAGGTAGTATTGTTGCTAACATGAGCCTGCACCGAGAATCGTTTTCGACGCTTGATGTTGGAGACATCGATGCCACTGAGCAACATGGAAAGCTGAGCGTGATCAATGACTAGGCTCTTGGACTGGCTTGAAGTAAGTGGCACCTGGATGGTACCAGCTTCTAATCTTTTCATGAAGATGGCGAGCCCATCTCGATCCCACCAGAGTATCTTGACGCGATCACGACGACGATTGATGAACATGAAATAATCACCAAGTCGAATATCGCGTTGAAAGTTGGCTTGGACGATGGCGTGCAGGCCATCGTAGGAACGTCTCATGTCGACCGCTTGCATGTAGAGGTAGACCCGAGTGGTTGAGGCGACAGCGAGCATAGACGGACTCAATAAGTTGCGGATGGCTAATTGCGAACAATGAGTTGCTGGAAACCGGCGTCTAGATGATCGCCGGAGTCATGCTGTCGAGCGGCCCATGTCAACAAAGTCTCGACAGCGCTGGAGGAATCAGAGCGGCAAAGGATCTTGATGCCACGTGTTTCGATGGTGAAGTGAAGCGTATTGTTGCTTGAATCGGATTGCGTTTGGCTTGGTGACGTTGCGCTAAGAGTTGTTGGATTAGGATTAAGGGCTGTTGGATTCGAGTGAAGCTTCTTTCTCCAATAGTTGAAGACATGGAACGAAAGGTTTTCATTTCGACAGAACTGAGCGATGCTAAGCCGCGAGGACTGAAAACGTAGGAGTCGTTGAGCCCAAAGTTGGGACTTGGAAAGATCACGAGTCATGCTGTAGGTTCCTGGCATAGAGATTTCGGCAACCCCATCGGTCGCCGCTATCAAACCCTACCCTCCAAATCAAGCCCCCGCCGACTAAAAACCCACTGGTTCTGATGTACGCTTACCGTCCAGCAACATGCCAGCGTCAACTCTTAAATCGATCCTTGTACGCTGGATTTGCTCCAATGGAAGTTCAGTTGAGGTAAACATTGGCGGAAGCTGCCATTCCTCACTAAGAAGGTACCATTTTTCACCAATAAGGACTACTTTTTTGGATAACTCGGGGCGTGCAAGATCGAACGAAAGTGGCTCAGGGTCGCGAATCGCAGGTTCTTCCCCAATACGTTGCAATCGAGGCGGTGTCTTTCCCATGGTATCTGGAGAGAAATCAAGTGAGGGATCTGGACCCATGGTTTGTGAGTATGCTTGCAGCTCCAGGAATACAAGTGCTGCGAGAATTAGCGAAAAAATAGTAACGCGATTCATGCTCCATCCTTCATAAACTTGCTGAACGTGACCAATATCTCGATCGTCTTTGGATCAATGTCCAGAACCCGAGAAGCGGAAACTGTCGTGTCAACTAAAGGGGGCACTGATTCGAGTGTGCGTTCGTCAGCTTGAGAACTGGCTCGATCAGTATAAATGTTCGGACCGAATTGGCAATAAAGCATTCTGCGTGAGCGTCCTGATGCATTTCTATGATTGTTGAATCGCTAGGCGGATCTCCTTCCCATTCGACGAACGGGCGTAAGCGAACTGATTCGCAATTAAATTCAGCGGGATGACGACAACGGCAACCGTGCTCACACAAGTAACGTCGATTTCAAGTAACGCGCGATCGGGGGCGTTGATTCATTGCTTGGTGGTCCGCCGTTAGTGCTCAGATTAACCGAGGGTTTAGGCCGTGCTCGCCGTTGCGGGACTAGGCTACGGAACAACCCCCATCTCCTTGAAGCTAGCAAAGCCTGCTTGGGTGAGTTCAGCAAGCTCCTTAAAAAGCGTGGGCTCGACGGAGGTGAAGTTGAAGCAGGACTTGCCCTGCATGCGGGACTTGAGCTCAGGCGATGCGGATGCCAAAAGCTCAGGTTTCAGGTAGACGGGCATGAAGTGAAAGCTCACGTACGACTTTTTCACTTGAACAGCTCCGAAGAACAAGGGTTTCTTGTTCTTCTGCATGTGCCGAGTGTCGACGTAAAGCTCTGTCGCGTTGTCTTTCTTCGTATCGAGCTTCGCTGCGTAGGGTGCCATGACCTTGTGCAGTTCTGAGAAGACGGCGGTGAAGTCTTGCAATGGAGTTCCTTAATCGGCGAAGTGTCTATGAAGCAGTTCTTCGCGGCCTAAATTCCGCGATCATCCCATACCGTCCAAGACACGTACCATCGGGAAACGGCTGCTCCACGACTTGGGTGCATCGAATTGTTCGGTTATTTGATACTTTTCAGCGTTGTGACTGGTTGCCGTGTTTTAATCAAGTCTATAGTTCTCGCGAGTTCCATCCTTTAAGTATCTATAAACCGCTATATTGGGATCTGCCCAAATCGTATATAGCCTTCTGCCATTGGGACGCGTGAAAGGTTTTGCATCTATATCATTCGTGAACTTAAAGTCCCAGTCAATTCCAACATATCGTTGGATCTCACGCAATCGCTTTGGATATCCGTTAGCCCTATCATCGGGATCAGATACACCAAGAAAATGAATGCATTGATCGTTTGGTTTCACCGTAGCTACTAGTTCATCCCAGTTGGCAGGCCATTGTTTATCATTGCGCTCCAAGTAGCAGACGACTAGTATACCTGCATCCCAGGCAGCATAAGCTTCGTTAAGATGGATGTAAGCGTTAAGAGACGGGAAAACTGCGATCCCCACGATGATAATAATCATAGCAAACAAGACTAATTGCGCTTTGCGTGTGTCTTCCATTCTTCCTCTCTTAATAGCCGCACAGCAGCGGTAGCAGAGACGCGACGATCAATTGCTTTTGTCAAGATCGTCGGCTCCGTGATTTCAGTTCCTCGGATGATTCGCCGCTTTTACAACAAGTTGTGCGGAGCCATCGTAATCGACCGAGTCATTTGCGTCGGAGAACGTCGGCATCCACCTAACGCCATATTGGGCGTCAATAGTTGACATACCGATCGCGTAGAGCTTCGGCGCGACTCATTAATTGTGTGTTAGGGCAATTCTTTTAGGAGCACAATGTTTGAATGAAAGTGGTAACCGTTGGTTGCATAATCAGGTTGGAATTCGCGTGGAAGATCTGATGGTACGCCTACGTACCCACCTGTCTCATAAACAAGCAACCTATACTGCTTTCCCACGTATCCTTCTTTTAGATTGTCAATCATCTTGATGTTAAGTTGGCTAGCGTTCGTACCATGCTTCAGTTTGTACAAACTAAAATGATCTGTCGCGATCTTTATTATTGCCTTCTCATGTACCTGGAAATCAACTACAGGGTGATTGTGCAATTCCTTATCTCCGACCATCTGAATTCTTAGCAGGAAGGTCCCAGATGCAGCTTTATAACCTAGCGAGTCGCCGTCAACTACGGTCGCGACTATGTTCGTCATTGTACCCATTGGAATCCCTAAATTTCCAAGAAGGCCGCGTTCGTGGATATTTCGCAATGTGGCCTGTTGAGATTCTCCGCTATTCTGTGCGGAAATTTCTTGCGCTGAAACACTAACTGCATGCACTACAGAATATGTGATTAGCACGCACATCAGCGGGACTATACTACTGGATCGCATTCTCATGATGTCGCTTGCCAAGGTTGTGATATCGTAACAGAACGACTGGGTTCACCCAGTCCGAGCAGTTGACTCGACGCAATCGAAAACGGCTGATCGAGGGTAGTGCCTGAAAGTACACCCAACCTTGGCGTGAGTTTGCGGCTTGGGGAACTTGTGGATGTGCTTACTTCCCTGCGTTTGATTCCAAAGCAACCGCTCCGATTCTATTGCAAGTATCAGTATACCAAACGATTGGCAAGTGATATTAAAATTGGAGACCAGCGTTTCGTATCGGGCTTCACGGTCTGTAATACACGATGACTAACTCGCAACTGAAAAAGGCTGGCTTGGAAAATCACCGGATTACTGGACGAAGCTTGCTCTTGAACGACGAAACAGTCCCAGTTGCGGACGCAAAGACTACGTTTCACGAGAGCGATCCCGGGTGTCCGGGCAACTATTTCGATCGCAGGATGCTTCGTGTTCGACACTTGAATTTTCAGAATCAATGAGCCGGAAATTTCCGAATTCGGCATATGTCCTTGCGAGATTCAGTATCCGACGGTACGAAACATGGTGAGCCAAATTATAGCGTTTCGTCTGTCCGCCCTCAACATAAACAAGGTTCGCTTGGTAGGGGCCTTTCCCGATCAATTGGATCGCATCGACATCGCAAAACCTGATTGATATAGTTTCATGAATTGGATGAAGTATCAGTTGATCAAGAAATCCCGAAAGGAATCGGCGCAGAATTGAACGGCTCGTATTACCCTTGCCAATAGTCAGGATCTCCAATTTGGGATCGAGTGAAATATTATCTCCAAACTGAGTTCGGATAAAGTAGGGGATCAGTCCGCCGAAGCCTCCCCAAAGTAGAATCATCGCCAAAATGTAGCGGAGATCAATATCGAAGAATGTTGTAGGAAATTGAATCGGAATCACCACAACAACCACCGCGAAAATCGCCATAACTGACGCAAAAGCGAAATGTGAGTACGACGCCTCTTGATAAAGGATTCCATCTCGACAATGCAGTGCGGTGTCCGGAAGCAGCCCCATTGAAGTATGATCAAACTTAAGAGGTTCCCTAGGTATTTGCATAGTTGACGCCGTCTTTCAACCGGACTGAATGCCCCAATGGCCGAGCGAAGGCAAGTGAATTTACCATGAGGAATCGACCGATCCCCTGCTTTGGTGAAACGTATTGTTCGTTCAGAATTTCTAATGACGCCGGAGTTAGCAGTCAACTGGTGCAGTACCAGGAGATAAATGTTTCTTCTGCCGGCCAAAACAAAAAGCGAGCAACCAAAAAATCAACATCACAGGCAATGAGTATATCCCAATGAAGAAGAGCCCGATCGATGCTTGTGGATCCGGGTGTAGGTAGACAATATCAGTAAACGCCCATACGAAGTAGAACGTGTAAATTACAGAAGAAACAACGATTGTCGCCTGAGCTTTTCGTGAGTTGTAGAAATGTGCAACGATTATGCTAAAAACCAGCGGACCATGACTGAACGGAAAGGCAATCAACAAGAAGGGATCGTACAGCGCGAAGACGATGGCCCCTATGGCGATTGCAATACATACGGAAACGAAGCCGCTATGATTCAAGTTTTCCTATGCACTGCCTATATGAATTCACCCAGCGAATTGCTGGTCAAAGCCATTTTACAGGTTTTACTCGATAGTTGTGTCGTGGTGAAATCTCGATTAAGGCGGCCATCGACTGCTTGATTACGAAGCATTCTTCTGCAGTCGACTGTCAAACGACTGCGGGAAACGTACATGCCATTGGTCGAGACGCGAAAGACAGCACTGTCGGCAGACGGGCGCGGACTTCGTTCCCATGGGTGACACTCAGCACGCCCACTAGGTTCGAAATGTAGAACAAGTTTGCGTTGGCACAACGTGTTGGGCTTGAGATGAGGCTCGGCATACAAAGCGTCGATCAAACCCTCGTTCGCTTGAGCTGAGTTACACTATTACACTCGTATTTTACTCAGGCCGATTGCGCCCGTGTGGCTCACTAACGCGTCAGCTAGAGGCTTTTTCTGAGGATTTTCCATGACAAAGTCGGCGGACGACCACAATCGCTAAAGTCAACTACTGATGGAAACAACCGAGTAGACTTAGCGGCCGGTTTTGGGTTTGTTTCCAAAGGGGGGGGCCAAAGGGGCTGCCCCTCCCTGGCAATCCAGTTTCCCGATGGAGATTCGCTTGCCGCTAGAGGGTCAGACCGTTTTAGAAAAAGGCCTCATTAGTCTTGGAGCTGATTGGTTACTTGATCATAAAAACTGATGAGCCCCTGATCGAATTGGTACTTACAACGGCAACGGGATGTATGGACAAGACGACGATTGCCGGCATCTTGTAAAGGCATTCGGTTGCTCATGTGTGTAAGCCAAGGACAGAAACGGCTAGTTGACCCGAGATACGCCGAGCAATTGCATTGCGCCCTATTCCAATTTGTTTCGGTGCAACTTTCGATAGTCGCGAGGGGAACACCCGCACTCGCCTTTGAACGCTTCGTTGAATCGACTCAGACTCTGAAAGCCTGCTTCCATCGCGACGTTCAGGATCGAGTCGTCTGTCGTTACCAACAATCGCTGTGCATGAGAGAGTCGATGCTGGACAACGAAGGCGGTCATGGTTGTGCCAAATGTCTTCTTAAAAAGACTCATCGCGTAATTGGGATGCACTTCATTTGCAGCGGCAATGGATTCAGAAGTTAGCGGTTGCTGGTAGTTCTTTGCGATATAGCAGGCAAGTTGGTCAGCACGTGATAAGCCAAGAGGAGTAGGGCGTGTTGCCGCCGACGCAATCCGTCCCGACATCCGCAAGAGCCTCGCTCTGACCTCCAACTGTGCAGCTCGCTCATAGACTGGCGATTGTGATTTCAGGTCGACTTCCCACCTCGCGAAAAGTGAAGTATCCGCATCATCAACCACACTATCGATCAGCAACTCACCCTGCAATGCTCGATTCACAAACTCGCGACTGATTCCAGCGCGTAGGAATTCCGTCAACGGGAGCGTCACAACAAAATAGGGGGAATCCGTGCCAAAGTCTACTATCTGATGCGGAATCGCGGCCCAAAACAGACCGAGTTTCCCTGCGGATATGGTTGTTCGACGCCCACCGAGCAAGTATGTCAACGAGCCAGACGCAAGCCAGTTCAGCTCGATCTCGTTATGCCGATCCGGACGCTGCATGAAAGCCGGAGTCCAAGCTTCGCACGTGAATCCATACGGTGAAAATTCCGGTCGTTTGTCATCGAACTTCTTCATACAGCTTAGAATACCGTGAGTTCTTGCCGCATGACAGTGAGATAAACGGTGAAACGGAAGGTAAACTCCTCAAACCTGCAGCGGGTCTTTACTTGCCTTTCCAAGAACCATCTGCAAGACCCACCTAATTGCCTCGTAAGCTTGACCGTCCCGCCAACCGCCCAACCGACTAGCATGTCGAAGCCGCGAAAGGATTTTCAATGAGAATTCGCAGAGCACGCCGACATGTGTGTCGAAGAATAGACGTTGTCAAATCGTCTTTGACGCTGCACCACATAAAACATTCGAGTACGCAACTGGCAATAATAAGGACAAGGGAGAAAGCACGAAAGGATCTCAATGACAAACCGTAGCCGCATCTGTGTTATCGGTTCCGCTAACGTGGATCTCACCTTCCGCACGCCGAGATTTCCGCGACCGGGTGAGACGTTAACTGGAGATTCGTTGCATCAAGGAATGGGAGGCAAGGGAGCTAACCAGGCGGTTGCAGCGGCGCGTCTGGGCGCTGATGTCACTTTTATTGCCTGTGTCGGTGACGATTCTTTTGGCGCGGTAGCGATTCGGCATTACCAGGTAGATGGTATCTGCACTGATCATGTACGTCGCGTTGTTGGGCAACCCACGGGAACCGCTGCGATCGTCGTGAATGATGATGCAGAGAACTGTATCATTGTGATCCCGGGTGCGAATGCGCAATTGTCTAAATCTGACATTCAGCGAGCGGCCAGCGTTATTGAACAAGCCGACGCCGTCGTGTGTCAACTCGAGACCCCGATCGATGCAACTTTAGAAGCATTCAGAATAGCGCGAAGGGCAGGCAGACTCACCATTTTAACGCCTGCTCCTGTGACTGAATTGCCAGACGAGTTGCTGCGTTTGTGCGATTTGTGTGTTCCCAATCGAACTGAGATTGAAGTGCTGGTGAAGCGCGTTGTCCGTAACGAAGAGGATGCTCAAGCAGCGGCCGACCTGCTTCGTGCTCGTGGCGTGGGGGCCGTTGCAGTGACGATGGGACGTCATGGAGCCTTTATCGTCAACGAGTCCCAAGCCATGCATATTCCCGCCATGAGAGTAGACGCCGTGGATACAACGGGAGCTGGCGATGCGTTCTCGGCTGCACTATCGGTTTTCCTCTGCGAAGGATTTTCGATGCACGAGGCGGCTGTACGGGCCAGCATCGTTGGCGCGTTGACAGTGACGCGTATCGGAACTCAATCTGCATTCCCTAGTCGTGAGAAGGTCTCACAAATTATCGCCGCCCCTTCGATGCAGCCACTATTGTAAACGTTCGGATCACTCAGCCAATCACACTTACCCTCGGAGATGCCACATGTTAAATACCAAAATCGTGCAAATCGTTGCCTTTTTTATGCTCGCATTTGCATTCGAATCTTCTGCAGTTTGCACCGCCGATGACGCAAAGCCACGCGTGGTTGTTCTGACGGACGTGTCGACCTGGGAGACAGACGACAGTGAATCGTTAGTGCGTTTGATGGTCCACGCAGACTTATTAGAAATCGAAGGGCTCGTGTTCACGACTGGCTGGAGTTTAGCGGAAACGCGCGATGACTTCATGGGGCTCATCCATAAAGCCTTGGACGCTTATGAAAAGGATATTCCAAACCTGCTCAAACGCTCTGGACAAAATGGGCACCTAAATATTGAGTCGCGTCAATCCATTGGCTATTGGCCTAGTCCGAAGTACCTCCGCGAGCGCACCATGTTTGGGAGCAAGAAACGTGGTGCTCAACATATTGGGGAAGGAAACGATTCGCCCGGCAGTCAACTCATTATCGATCTTGTGGATGAAGATGACGATCGCCCCCTTTGGATTACTGTCTGGGGTGGAGGCAACACGTTAGCTCAATCGATCTGGCGAGTTAAGCAGGATCGTAGCGAAGCGGAACTCAAGAAGTTTCTGAGCAAGCTGCGAGTATACACGATTACCGACCAAGACCGCGATCAGAAGACCCCGTTTAGCGATAGTGCTCATCAATGGATGCGACGCGATTTTGAAAAGGATCTGTTCTTCATCTGGGATGAATGCGCCTGGAAGTTTCAGAATGGAACGGGGCGAAAGAACTGGGTTGAATATGAGAAGCACATTCAAGGGCATGGACATCTTGGGAACGAATACCCGAAATACAAGTACGGAGTGGAAGGTGATACACCTGCGTTCTTGCATCTGTTGCCTACTGGATTGAATGACCCCAATGTTCCAACACACGGAGGCTGGGGCGGCTATTTTGCCTGGGGCATAGGCGAAGATAAAGAAACGTCGTGCTATACGAATTTTGATGCACCTGTGTACGAGCAATGCCGCAAGCTGCAAGAGCATTTTTACCCAGCTACTTTCAACAACTTCGCAGCTCGTATGGACTGGGCGAAAGACGGCACGGGCAATCGCAACCCAGTTGTTAAAATTGATGAGGACCTGTCATTGAATATCCTAACGAAAGCTCCAAAGGCAGGTGAACAAGTAACGCTCGATGCATCCGGTTCAACGGATCCTGACCACGACAATCTGTCGTTTCAATGGTGGGTATTATCTGCTGCTGGCACCTACGATCATGCAGTTGAGATTGACGGGCACGACCAACCCAAAGCTACACTGAACCTGCCACTTGATTCGGCAGGCAAAGTTATTCATGTCATTTGCGAGGTCACTGACGACGGCTCTCCTAGTTTGACCAGTTATCGCCGAGTCATCGTCGAACCACGCTAATGACACTCACCCAAAAGCTTAGTTTTCCGTTAGTACGGGCCCCAAAACCGGAGGACTTCTTGTTTGGTGGCTGTAATAATTGCCGATAGACTGGCACGCTCAAGACTTGCATGTGCTTTACAGAGTAATTCAAAGGAAAAGGCCTACCGATGGTACAAGTAACTGAAAACCGACCGGCAACCAAATTATCTCCCAGCAAGACCACGCAAGTTCGAGCGGTCTGCATGACGGCTCCAGGCCAGACGGAGATGCGTACCTATCCTTACCCGAAGATGGATCACGACTCAGCCATCGTGAAGGTTGACATGTCGGGTATCTGCGGAACAGATCGGCATATCTTCCTAGGAGAAGCTACCGAGTTGCGAGGCAAGTCGATCTATCCCTATATCGGTGGTCATGAAGTCATCGCGACGATCGAAGAGATCGGTGACAATGCCGCGCGAGTGATGGACTTCGACGGCCAGTTGTTGCAGCCGGGCGATCGAGTTGCGATAGCGGTTGAAGTGAACTGTGGTGAATGTTGGTATTGCCGCAATCAATACAACAATAAGACTTGCGAGAATCAACTGCAAGCATATGGACTTCATCCAAACGCCGACATTGCTCCGCATGTGCGAGGAGGCTTTGGGGAGTACATGTTCTTGCGTCCGAAGACTCATCTTTTCAAAATCCCCGAGGAGATGCCGACGGATGTAGCGGTCTTTGTCGAGGAAATGGCTGTTGCTTACCATGCGTTAGCTCGCGCAAGTGTGCCATTCGCGCCAGTAAACGAAGGCTTCGGCCCAGGCATGTCGGTAGCTGTGCTTGGCAATGGTCCTCTCGGAATACTGCATGGCGTTATGGCAGGCATTCAAGGCGCTGGTTTGTCAGTCGCCACAGACCTGTCCGATTTGCGACTTGGCATTGCGAAGAACTTGTATGCTGATGTGACCATCAATGCGTCCAAAGTGCACGTCGAAGAGCGCATTGAGCGAGTCAAAGAAATGACAGAGGGAGTTGGCCCGGACCTAGTAATCGAGGCTGCTGGCGAGCCAGAGGCGTTTGTAGAAGCGCTGCGCATGGTTCGCAAAGGGGGCACAGTGATCGAAGTCGGAAATTGGGTCGACTTGGGTAAGACGGTTTCGATAGACGTGATGCGTCATATCAATTCCAAGAACCTACACATCCATTCGGTCTTCCATTGCGGAACGAACTGGAAACCTGTGTTAAAGGTGCTTCAGCAGCAAGCGGACCGATACGATTTTCCCTCCCTCATCACTCATCGATTCAGCCTGGACGAGCTAGTCACAGGATTCGGTACTGTGACTGACTTCAACAAGTGTTGCAAGATCGAGGTCATTCCGCACAAACGGTAAGTTTTTCCCGTACATTAATCGATGGGTGGGTGGTCCAAGGGAAAGTGCGGAGATTTAAGCCACATGAAACGCGGACGGTTGTTGAACAGTGAATTGAGTTACGCGATAAGCCGAATCGGCCACTCGTCCTCGATCGTTTTATGCGATGCAGGGCTGCCGATTCCTGGCGAAGTCAAACGTATCGACCTGGCCATTGAAGATGGTTATCCATCGTTCATTCGGACGCTAGATGTATTGCTAAGTGAAATGCAGGTCGAAGAAATTGTCGTCGCCAGCGAGATCCATCAAAGCAACCCCGCCGTCTATCATGCTATGTTGGAGGCATTTAAGAAGCATGGCATGGAACCCGTTGTTACTGAAGTTTCGCATGATCAATTCAAGCGGATGACGCGTGATAGCGAAGCGATAGTGAGGACGGGTGAGTGCACTCCGTATGCAAACGTAATACTTAGGTCAGGTGTGGTGTTTTAGTCTGGATAACTTGAAGGCGGAAATCATGTATCGTTTAAAAAGCAGCTTGAAGCTACTACTTCTTGCAATCTGCGTACTTGCCATTGGCATCACCGGCTGTTCCAACTCGTCCTCAACAACAACGGGTGAGGAATCAGGTAACATCAATGAGCTATCAAAAGAAGCGATTCCGAAGAAGTCCCTGAAAATAGCCGTGATCATATCGACTCTCAACAATCCATGGTTTGTGGTTCTAGGTGAAACAGCTCGCGATCGTGCGCTTGAACTGGGGTGCGAAGCGACGATCTTTGACTCACAGAACGATACCGCCAAAGAGGCTGCACACTTTGACAACGCGATGGCCGCTGGATTTACCGCGATCATCTTTAATCCGACGGATGCCGATGGTTCTATCGCAAATGTGAAGAGAGCCAAGGAAGCGGGAGTGCCGGTATTTTGTATTGATCGCGAAATAAACTCGAGCGATGCTGCAACCACGCAACTTCTCTCGGACAATTACTCTGGCTGTATCGCCCTCGGCAAGTACTTTGTTGAGACGGTTGGTGAACAAGGGGAATATGTTGAGTTGCTCGGCTTAGTTGCAGACAATAACACCTGGAACCGTTCGAAGGGTTTTCATGCCGTGGTTGATCGTTACGAAGGCCTGAAAATGGTGGCGCAACAAAGTGCTGACTTCGATCGTAGCAAAGCGATGGAGGTGATGGAATCAATTTTACAGTCGCAGGACAATATTAGTGCCGTATTTTGTGGTAATGACGCGATGGCGATGGGAGCATATCAAGCTCTGTTAGCGGCTGGTAAAGCAGACTCGGTGAAGGTGTTCGGCTATGACGGTTCGGACGACGTGATCCGATCGATTAGCGAAAAAAAGATTGCAGCGACAGTTATGCAGTATCCCAAATTGATGGCGACCACTGCGGCTGAATATGCTTATGAGTATTTAGTGAACGGCAAGAGAGACTTTGAACAGAAGATTCCCGTCAGCGTGGACCTGGTGACTCAGCAGAATATTGCAGAGTTTGTTGGGTTTGGCAAAAAGGAGTAACCATGTCGAACAGGCGGCGATTCGTTTTCAGCGGGCTTCTTGGAATTCTTGTGGTTCTATGTTGGTTTTTTCCGCTATTTCACATTCGCCAACTCGGTGGAAGTGCTGCGAAGGCTGCGGGAGCCAAAGCTACGAGTGGTGAATCAGAAGCCAAGATGCAACCTCGTCCATTGAAAGATTACGCCACGAGGGCGACGGACGTAAGGCAGTTGTGGGAATCCTATGCTGCCGACGCGGCTAGCGCCAAGAAGCAATTCGGCCAGCAAGCAGGACTGGGTGGCGCGGTCTACTTCTGCGTTCAAGGAAGTGGAACTGTCGAGTCGATCAGAAATGATCGTGCGACTGTATTCATTCAAGGCAGCGAACGCCGCGTTTGCTTAGAACTCGGCATTGTTGTCGATGGTACGGTACGTGAGGCGATTGGTGTGAAGGCGAGTGAGTTTTCTAATTCACAGGACTTCAACTCTTTTTCATCCGAGCTAAATCGCCAAGTCGAACAAGCTGTCATAGCTCCAAATCGTGAGCTCATTAAAGACGGAGCCCTCGTCGACTTCGTTGGGTGCGGGAAGGTTGGTGGTGAGTCAGACCTGGATCCCTTGTGCCTTATTCCAATTCAATTGAGGGTATCTCAGTAAAGCTAAACGTCATTCAAGGACGTAACGCGTCGACGATTCATCATGACATCAGCCAGCCAACGATTTTTACTAGCAGGCGAAGGGCTCTCTAAGAGGTATCCTGGGGTTGTTGCGTTAGATCAAGTGGACTTCACGGTCCATGTCGGCGAGGTTCATGGATTGATTGGTGAGAACGGTGCCGGAAAATCAACGTTGATGAAGATTTTCGCTGGCATCATCCAAGCTGACGAGGGCGTGATTCGCTTGGACGATCAGCCGATTCAGTTGTCGAGTCCACGTAATGCAAACGATCGAGGGATCGCACTGGTGCATCAGGAGCTCAATCTCGTCCCCTATCTGACTGTTGCAGAGAATATCTTTCTCGGGCGAGAGCTAGTTTCAAAAGCAGGTCTCATTCGATTGAAGGAACAAGAACGCAGGTGTCACGAATTGCTTGCAGAACTCGATCCCTCGATTGACCCCCGCTCCGTGGTCCACCGCCTGCGGGTCGGGCAACAACAAGTCGTTGAGATTGCCAAAGCAATCAACTGCAAGGCTCGAGTTATCTTCATGGATGAGCCTACATCTGCGATTAGCGATACAGAAGTCGCCGCTCTCTTCCGATTAATTACATCGCTTCGTAACTCTGGCATTTCGATTGTATATGTGTCGCATAAGCTAGATGAACTACTTGAGATCACAGACCGAATCACCGTACTACGCGATGGCCAGTTTGTTCAGACGGTTCAGACAATTCAGGCGGATCGCAACACGATCGTGCGGTTGATGGTCGGTCGAGAACTGAAAGATCTTTACGTCCATTCACCTCCCCTGCAGCAGCGTTGCGAGCGTCTGCGAGTGGACTCGCTAACCCTGACCCGGAAGAACACGGCGCGGCCTGTCGTCGATAACTTCACGTTCGACGCGTATGGTGGCGAGGTGCTGGGGATTTTTGGCTTGATGGGTAGCGGCCGAACGGAACTGCTTGAAGCGATTTATGGCTTACATGCTCAGCAAATGTCTGGCAAGATCGCGATTGACGGTGTATCCACAACCATCAACTCGCCCGCTCAAGCTATCCGCTTAGGGCTGGGGCTAGTTCCCGAGGATCGTAAACACCAAGGCTTGATTCTGTCGATGAGCGTTGAACAGAACATCAGTTTGTCTAATCTGCAAAACATGACGAACTGTGGAATTCTTAGCAACCATCGTGAGCGCAATCATGCTGAAAGCTATGTGCAACAATTTGCGATTAAGACGCCCACGGTAACGCAACCAGTTCGAACACTCAGCGGCGGCAATCAGCAAAAAGTGGTTCTATCGAAAGTGCTCTCAAGAATGCCTCGCGTTCTGATGCTTGACGAGCCCACGCGCGGGATTGACGTAAACGCCAAGCGTGAGATCTATGCATTGATTGATCGACTAAAAAGGGAAGGCATGGCCGTTATTGTTGTCTCATCGGAGTTGCCAGAACTGCTGGGAATCGCCGATCGCTTCCTCGTGATGTGCGAAGGTTGCAAGACCGCAGAGTTCGATCGAAACGACGCGAGCGAGGAACTGCTGATGCTGGCGGCAGTGCCCAAACAGGCAGCAACCGCAGCGGTGGTGACGAAAAACTCCAAACCAACCGACGCGTTCAACACCAATACAAACTAAACAGAAACTTACTCTGAACACTTTAATGTCCGATCAACAAAAACTTTTTCACTATGCCAGCCGCTTTCAATCGCTGCTAGTGCTAATACTCATGATTGTCGCGATGAGCCTTTTGTCAGACCGCTTTCTGACAGCGGCGAATGGCTGGAATATATTGCGTCAGATCTCTGTGAATGTCTGCCTTGCCATCGGGATGACCATGGTCATCGTATCGGGTGGCATCGATCTTTCTGTCGGTTCGGTCCTGGCATTCACGGGTGCGGTTACTGCAGGCTTAATCAAAAGTGCCGTTCCGATCCCTTGGTTGGGCGTAGAGCTTCAGTTCACGGTCTGGGGAGCGATCGTTGCTGGACTTTGTGTGGGTACGTTTCTTGGGTGGTTTAATGGCGTGATGATCACCAGGTTGAAGATTCCTCCGTTCGTGGCAACGTTAGGCATGCTCAGTATTGCACGGGGGCTGACGATGCTGTGGACCAAGGGATTTCCGATTACGGGTCTAGGAGATGATTTTGCAGTTCTGGGAACACGAGCGTATGCCGGTGTTCCCGCGCCGGTTTGGATCGCAGGCATACTGGTTGGCATCTTTGTTTTAGTTACCAAGAAGACACGTCTGGGTCGTTACATCTATGCAATTGGCGGCAATGAAGTGACAGCAAAGCTATCTGGCTTAAATGTGAGCGGCATCAAGGTGACTGTATACACGTTAGCGGGAGCGCTTTCAGCAATTGCCGGGCTGATTATGACCTCAAGACTGGACTCCGCGCAACCAAACGCGGGCACTGGATATGAACTTGACTGTATCGCAGCGGTTGTAATCGGTGGCACATCGCTGTCTGGAGGCCGCGGCTCCATTTTGGGGACCGTTATCGGCTGCTTAATTATTGGCGTGTTAAACAGTGGGCTTGTGCTTCTGAATGTTTCTCCTTTTTGGCAACAAGTCGTCAAGGGGGCTGTCATTCTTGTGGCAGTCGCCATCGATCGAAGGCGCGAGTCCCATGAGTAAGCTGAAACTGATTCACTTTAAAACTGCTGTCTTGGGGCGGAGCCAATACGACCGCTTCAGCGCTGTGGGAACTAAAAACAGAGTACTCAAAAGAACAATTCGACTATGCAGTCTCACGCATTCGAATCTACTGCATCTGGTACCAAGACGATGGTGGTAAATGGATTCAAGAGAATGTCCCTGAGGCTTATATCAATGAGGCCTATCAGTGGGATAACGTGTGGGATTATGAAAGCTATGATCATGCCCGTAAGCCCGGCAAACTCAGCGCGAACCCACCCTTTGTGCAAGAGCTGATGAAGCCAGAGTGGGTCACCTCGCACGTTACAGTTGGGCATGGACCACTCGGTGCGCTCTATCCACAAAAATACATTAGCGAAGGCGACACTCCAGCGTTCTTGCACTTGGTCAACAATGGCCTTGACGCTTCCCGAGACTACTCGCTTGGAGGTTGGGGAGGACGGAGCGTTTTCGATGATTCGATGGAGACCAAGTGACGTTCCGCTGGTGGCAATATGCCGATGCAGACTCAGCCAATTCGGTTATTAAAATTGCCAATGACAATTCCATGGATAGGGCAAGCTTCGTTGTTCCTAACGAGCGAGGCAAGCAGGTCCAGATTATTCTCGAAGTTACTGACAATGGAACACCAGCGCTGGTTGGCTACCAATGAGTTTTATTGAACATCGAGTAGTTGCGTCTTCTTTTTACCGTTCAAATATAGCACCATCATGATTCAAATTCTAAAACCGCTAGCGATTCTCTACGTCATTATCTCTGCAGGAGTAGTTTGTGCCCAATCGAAAACCAACGCTGAATCCAGTTCAATGGCTCACGGGGCATTGTTTGGTGATCGGCATCGCGCAATCGTTTCAACGGATATCGGCGGAACTGACCCTGACGATTTTCAATCACTCGTGCATCTATTGGTATACTCCGATGTCATCGACCTTGAGGGGCTCATCTCGTCACCTTTTGGACCAGGACGTAAGCAACACATACTCGAAGTCATCGACTGCTATGAACAAGATTACGAGAGGCTGCGTAGCTGGTCGGATCGGTATCCCCAACCTGCAATGTTACGGAGTATTACAAAACAGGGTGAGATCGATTGCGCGCCCTATTCGGGTGTTCGCTTTTCTACCGAAGGTTCGCGCTGGATCGTTGAATGCGCCAAGCGTGATGATCCCCGTCCACTTCACGTCCTTGTTTGGGGTGGTCTAGAGGATCTCGCCCAGGCGCTACATGATGCGCCCGAGATATTGCCAAAACTGCGTATCTACTTTATCGGTGGCCCGAACAAGAAGTGGTCGGTTGATGCCTATCAGTATATCGCCGACAACTATCCAAATTTGTGGATTATCGAAGCGAACTCGACATACCGCGGTTGGTTTAATGGAGGCGTTCAAGATGGACAATGGGGGAATACCGAGTTTGTTCGACAACATATTGCGCAACATGGAGCGTTGGGCGAATTCTTTGTTCAACAAATGCCAAACTTAAAAATGGGTGACTCGCCTTCAGTAGCTTGGCTTTTAGTGGGAGATCCTGGTCGCCCACAGCAACCCGGATGGGGAGGCCAGTTTATTCGTTCGGACGAACTTCCGCACAAAAGGTTTACAAGATTGACAAATCGCAGCGACGAAGTTGAACTTTTTGGCGTCGTGGAATTTGAGTTTTCCTCGAGAAGCGAAATCCAAACGAGCTTGGCTGCCAAAATGATCATTGAGAACCAGGAACTTGAGGGCTACTCAATTGGGGACGGAACGGTGCGATTTCGCTTTTGTCCAAAGGCTGCAAAGACGTATCAGTACAAACTCGTCAGCAACCAACCGCAGTTGAATGGGCAATCCGGCGAGATCACAGCCGTTGCTCGTTCCATGAGAACACCTCAGCCACCTGAATCCAAACTCACCAACTGGTGGACCGATACCCCCGAACCGTCGATGGCAGTTGGCGAACATCTTGGAGCAAAGTCTGTAAGCCAATGGAGACAAAACTACCTTGCTGATTTTGCGGAGAGAATGGACCGTTGTGCTCGTTTCGCGAAGGAGTAGCTCGAAATCTTAGAAATTAGCGCACCAATCCTGTTGCGACGCGTTGGGGCAAGCCCAACGGTCGCTCAGAACTCACCTTCACAATCAAAATGTCGCTGCGATTGGAATGCAAAGCTGAACCTTGTGCCCAGTGTACGCAATGGGATTGGTGCGCTGAGACGTAGCGGCCTAACAACTGAAGCAGAACGCGTACGGCTACTGTTTGTAGTACCGCCTTCAGGCGGAATGGTATTATGGTTAAAGCGTGCATCCGGCTAAAGCGGGGACTACGAACTAAGACCGGCTAAAGCCGGGACTACGAACGATGCACCCTCCCCGGACGCTCGCGGAACTCGCGTCCGACCCTCCCGAGCGGGACGGTGAAGGGGAAAACGCGTACGCCTGACGGCTGACGGTTAAACGAAGACGATGCGAACTCAGTTGGTGAGTGGGCGTTGTCATGGTGCTCCCTCCCCGGACGCTCGCGGAACTCGCGTCCGACCCTCTCGAGCGGGAGGTTGAAGCGGAACAAGTACACCTGTCGGCTGACGGAAAATCGTCCGAAAAATGCGGAGCGGAATTCTGATCGCCCTGCAATGTGGTCTAACTCAACTTATTCAACACCGGTTGTATCCGACAACGGCGCGATAAGTCATACTATAGAGCCGGCCATGCCGCCGGTCCCCCCCGCTGAAAACGACGCATAGCGAACCACAATCGCTCAACGCGTCTTCCCTCCCTATTACAAATAGGTCGACTTACCGTGAAGCTGCGTATCGAGCATAGCCATCGTCGAATTCTCGCATTAGCTGCTACTGCTCTGCTGCTGGCGGCAAATATCCCAGAAGTTCGCGCGCAGCTCAGTGTGCGAGATGGTCTTGTCCTCTGGTTGGACGCGAGTGCTCTTGCAAATCAGCTCAATGCCGATCAGTCGACAGACCCGGTTGCGGTCGCCAACTGGCCGGATGCTGCGGAACGCACAAAAGTGTTCACGCAACCAATCGAATCAGCGCGGCCGTCGCTTGTCAAAGTCGGTGAAGACTTCGTGGTGCGTTTTGACGGCCAAGATGACTTCTTACGCAGTGTCGGCAACGATGCTCAAGCGGATCAAGTAAGCGTTTTTCTCGTTGCTGCGCCTCATGAAAATGTCGGGGATTTCGCTGGATTCTTTGCAGCCAACGGCAGCAATCAACGCGACTACCAATCAGGCTTCAATCTTGATCTCGGCCCTGGCCCAACACGTAAGTTTGATAACCTGAATGCGGAAGGCCTTGGGTTCGGTGGTGCGGCCGATTTGCTCGATTCCAATTTCGAATTTGGCTCGCTCCGCACGATCGTCATGATTATGGATCCGAGTAAGCAAGTTGTAAGTCTTCGCGTCGATGGCAAACAGACCGGGCAGCGCTCGCTTGGACCTTCGCAAGTTTCGCTTGCTGAATTCACTCTCGGTGCTCGCTACTTCCCTATCGGCCCCAGCAACCAACAAGTCCAACGACCATTGAAGTGCGATATTGCAGAAGTGCTCGTCTTCAATCGGACATTAAGCATCGATGAAACGGTTGCGGTAGAGTCATATTTAATGACCAAGCATCAATCGTTGGCCGAACGACTTCCTCAGGAACTGAACCTAAAAGGCGAACCAGTAGAATTTGTGAAGGTCGAGAACCCGCCGGCCATACAAATGCTTGTGCCTGGTTTTGAAGTGCTCGAGATCCCGCTCGAACTAACCAACATCAACAATGTACGATTTCGCCAGGATGGAGCATTGCTCGCGCTGGGCTACAACGGGGACGTTCATCTGCTGCGCGATACCGACGGCGACGGTTTAGAGGATCAAGCTAAACTGTTTTGGAAGAATGAAGGCAATTTGCGCGGTCCCATTGGGATGGTGGTCACGCCCCCGGATTACGTTCACGGCCAAGGGATCTTTACGCCCAGCAAAGGCAAGCTGTCGTTAATCGTCGATAAAGACGGCGACGACATCGCAGACGAAGAAATCGTCGTCGCCTCCGGTTGGAACGAAATAGTCCAGAACGTTGACGCCACGGGGCTCACAATGGACGCAGACGGGAATCTCTATTTCGGATTGGGAACGGCAGATTACTCGAACGCTTACCTTGTAGATGAATCTGGCATAGCCAAGTACGACATCAAGAGTGACCGCGGCACTGTCCAACGCGTTTCGGCAGACTTTAAATCACGAGAGACCATTTGTACTGGCATCCGCTTTCCAATCGCATTTGCCTTCAACAAGCATGGCGACTTGTTTTGCAGCGAGCAAGAAGGTGCGACGTGGCTACCTAACGGCAATCCGTTCGATGAACTGTTGCATATCGAGCCTAACAAGCACTATGGTTTTCCGCCGCGACACCCTCGCCACAATCCTGGCGTGTTAGACGAGCCATCGGTCTTCGATTATGGCCCTCAACATCAATCGACATGCGGCATGGTGTTTAATGAACCCGTGAATAACGGCCCCGTCTTTGGTCCCACTTGGTGGGCCGATCAAGCTCTCGTGTGCGGCGAATCGCGTGGAAAAATCTGGAGAACACAACTTAGCAAATCAGCCCACGGTTATGTAGCCGATACACAGTTGCTCGCTTGTTTGCAAATGTTAACCGTCGACGCTTGTGTGGCACCTAACGGCGATTTGGTGGTAGCCTGCCATAGTGGCCCGCCTGATTGGGGCACCGGGCCGACTGGGATAGGAAAACTGTATCGCATTCATATGCGAGACTCAAACGCCGCGCGGCCGTCCAACGTTTGGGCGAACTCGGAGCGTGAGATTCAAATCGCATTTGATAGTCCACTTGATCCAATGATGCTGCAAGGAATCGCCGACAAAATCGAAGTCCATTTTGGCGATTACGTGCGAGCCGGCGACCAATTCGAAACTCTCATACCACCCTACGCAGTAGTCCAACGTCAGGCGGTTGCTCCCAGACACAAACTGAACGTGAGAGGCATGGCGATTTCCGCCGACCGCCGTAACTTGCTGCTCCAGACAGATCCTATGTTGGCGAATACGCACTTCGCGATCTCGATTCCCTTCCATGTGATACAGATCGATAACAAAGTTGCGCCGTCGAGTACTTCCGCGACAGGCAGTCAGCACAACTCGATCGATGTCGACTTTGCACTCACCGGAGTCGAGGCCAAATTTGTTGCCAGCCAGCCCAGCAAAAGTTCTGACACTTTGGAGTGGCAAGGCTGGTTACCGCATATCGATTGGCAAGTGAGCAACGAGTTCACTCAGCAAAGCGCGTCACATGATCAGCTTCGCGAATTGATTTCCGTTGGTGGCGATTTGACTTTGAAGACGAAGCTTGATCTTCAAGACATACTTCGCCCCGCCATCCAGCCAGGCTCTTCGATTGATTACCAATGGCCGGAAGAGATTGTGAGCCTGCACATCCAATCGTCGCAGCCCTTCAAGTTTACGGTTGCCGACAACACCGAACGAGCAGGGGAGAGAAGCGAAGCGGGCTACATCGCAACAATTCAGTTGGCTAAGAGCAACCTTCGTCAAGTTCCGTTTGAAATGCTAATCAGCGTTGAAGAGAACGCAAAGCTCGACTGGACAGTGTCCGTTTCGACCAATGAAGACGCTCGGCAACGCGCGTTACCGCTGCGTCGATTCTTTTTACCTTGGACGACCGAGTTACATGGAACGCAGACTTTATCTGAACCAGCCGCGATCGCTGAGATCGAAGGCGGAAGCTGGGGCCGTGGCCGTCGAGTATTTCATAGTGAAGCTGCTAGTTGCTTTAAATGCCATGCGATTCATGGCCCCGGTGAAATAATCGGACCCGACCTAACAAACCTAGTACACCGCGATTACGCTTCCGTTTTACGGGATATCAAGAACCCCAGTTTCGCCATCAATCCCGATCATCTCGGGCAAGTTTTATTGATGAAGGACGATCGGATCCTGACGGGTGTGCTACGGACAGAGAACAATCAACTTTACTTGGGTGATGCCACTGGTAAGGTCACTCGAATTGCCCGAGACGAGATCGAATCGATGAAGCCTGCGGAAGTTTCCATTATGCCAAAGGGTCTCGATGAAAAACTAACAGCGGATCAAATGCGCGACTTGATGACGTTCCTGCTGACAGCTCCGCCAAGTATGCCGCTGGATTCGCCCCTGGACGCTCCGCCCGTTCGCACGCGGGCGGAGGTTGCGAAAGTGCTAGCTGGTGCCGAAAAGCTTCCCGAAGAACTCCGGATGCTTAACATTGTGCTGGTCGCGGGCGACAAAGATCACGGACCAGGCGAACACGACTATCCTGCCTGGCAACTGCAATGGGGGCAATTGCTTGTTGCAGCACAGCAGACGTCTGTCGAAGCCGCTTGGGGATTCCCAAACGACGATCAACTTTCTAGGGCCGATATGTTGGTCTTCTTTCAGAAAGGCGCTTGGGATGATGAGCGACAAAAGAAGATGGATGCCTATTTTGAACGAGGGGGCGGAGCAACCTACATCCATTGGGCCGTAAATGGCGACGACCGTGTCGTTGATTTTTCTCAACGCATTGGCTTGGCGTCTAAAGGTGGCAGCGTTGGTTATCGACACGGCCCACTGAGCTTGCAGGTTCACAATACCGACCATCCGATTATGCGCAACATCGATCCATTAGAGTTGTATGATGAAAGCTACTGGCGGTTAACTGGGAATCTGCAAGATGTCACGCTGTTTGCGACCAGCGTGGAAGACGGAGCTGCGACGCCACAAGTTTGGGCGTATGAGCGAGGAAAGGGGCGCGTCTTCGTGAGTATTCCAGGGCATTATAGCTGGACGTTTGACGACCCAATCTTCCGAGCGTTGTTGTTGCGAGGCATGGCCTGGACAGCGAACGAGCCTGTCGACCGGTTCAATGAGCTCGTGACTCTGGGCGCTCGGATTGGAATGTGAAGTGGCAGAGTATTTATTTACCGCTGCGTCAACTGCTGCGGTACTAGCGATTTTGCGAAGCGAGAAGCGACTGTCACTAGATCAACAGCCCGCGAGCCCTGGGGGATTTGGATCGCGCTGCGATGCGGACTGCGAAGCTGGGCCTTGAGGCCAGGCTTCGCAATAGGCTTGGTGCGCTAAGGCTTGGTGTTCTAGACAGCCAACTTGCTTTTTTGACGAAAACTTGTTAAAACAGGTATTGTTCTAACAGGTAACAGCGGTGCGTCCGATATCTAGTTCGGTACGACCGCAACTGCACCAGCCTTCCAGGAGCGAAGAAAATGATCCAACGTAATGATGAATTCGATTGTGTCGTCATCGGTGCCGGGCCCGCAGGGGCCACCGCCGCCGCTTTGGTCGCCGAAGCCGGACATCGCGTTTTGCTGGTCGAACGTGAAAAATTCCCACGTTTCCACGTCGGCGAGTCGTTGATGCCGGAGGTTTTCTGGCCACTGCAACGACTTGGATTGATCGACCGCATGAAGCAGTCAAAATTCATGCGGAAGCACAGTGTGCAGTTCGTCACTTACAACGGCAAAGACTCTGAACCCTTTTTCTTCCAACAACATGATCCCCGCGAAAGCAGTTTGACGTGGCAAGTGGAAAGGGCCGAATTTGACAAGATGTTGTTCGATCGAGCCTGCGAACTGGGGGCCGATTGCCGCGATGAAACGCGAGTGCTGGATATCTTGTTCGACGGCGACCAATGCACTGGCGTAGTAATCAAAGACAAGTTTGGTAACACGTCGGAAATCAAGTGCAAAGTGGTCATGGACGGCTCCGGCCAACAATCGCTGGTCGCCAGTAAGTTGGGGCTAAAAAAAGTCGACCCACATCTCAAGAAGGCGGCGATTTGGAGCTATTGGAAAGATGCGGTACGTGATCCCGGTGACAATGCGGGCGCAACCATCATCTTACACACGGAGAAGAAGGACAGTTGGTTTTGGTTTATCCCGCTATCGGACGGCGTGACAAGTATCGGTTGCGTTGGCGACAACGACTACATGCTGAAGCGCGGCACGGACGTCGAGCAGACGTACGCTGATGAAGTTGCGATTTGTCCAGGGTTGCTACCGCGTCTGGCGAATGCAACTCGTATCGACAAGCCGCACGTAGCGAAAGAGTACTCCTATCATACCACTCAGCACGCGGGCCCAGGTTGGGTTCTGATCGGTGATGCGTTTGGGTTTATCGATCCGATTTATTCTTCCGGTGTGTTCTTTGCCATGGTCACTGGCGAGCGAGCGGCGGATGCGGTGATCGCTGGCCTTGAAAAGGATGACTTATCCGAAACGCAATTGTCTAGCTGGTGCGATGATTTTAAGAGTGGCGCGAACTGGGTGCGAAAGCTAGTCGAAGCGTTCTATACCAAAGAGTTCAGCTTCGGCAGTTTCATGCGTGAGAACCCTCAGTTCCGTGGGAACCTGACCGACCTGCTCATCGGGCGCATCTTCTATGATGGCGTGGGTACCATGTTCGATGAAATGGATCCTGCGCTCGCCGAATCCAAGGCGATGTAAACAGTACGCTTCAACTTGACCTTGGCCGGGCGTCGCTAGATGCCGCTCAAGCTAAAATGCCTTTGACAATGCGGCCATAGACGTCGGTCAGACGAAAGTCGCGACCGGCGTATCGATAGGTAAGTTGTTCGTGATCGATGCCCAGCAGATGTAGCAACGTGGCGTGGAGATCGTGCATATGCACTAAATCGACGATTGCTTTGTGGCCGAATTCGTCGGTCTGGCCGTAGGAGAACCCTTGCTTGACACCGGCACCAGCCAGCCACATGGTGAATCCCCCCGGGTTGTGGTCGCGACCAGTGCCATTGTTTTCAGCGTAAGGTGTACGTCCAAACTCGCTGCCCCACCACACGATGGTGTCTTCAAGTAAGCCGCGTTGGCGAAGGTCTTCTAATAATCCGGCAACGGGTTTGTCAGTTGCGACCGCGTGCTTCCCATGCTTCTCTAAATTCGAGTGTTGATCCCAAGCGGGGTTGGCAGAGTTATCACCGTAGTTGACTTGAATGAAACGCACGCCGGATTCGCATAGTCGGCGTGCTAACAAGCATCGACGGCCGAAAGTGTCGGTTTCTTTCTCTCCAATTCCATACATCGCCAACGTCTGCTGGCTCTCGTCTTGGATGTCTAACAATTGCGGCGCTGAGGACTGCATACGCCAAGCGAGTTCATATGAATTGATGATCGCTTCCATGCGGCTATCGTGAGTCAGATCACGCCGAGCTTGCAGGCGATTGAGTTGCTGGGTAAGTTCAAACTGTTTGCGAGCGTCTTGGCTGGAGCCCATTTGGCGTTGAAGATTCTCTATCGTCAAGCCGTGAGCACTCGAGTCTGCGGAACCAAGCGCCGTGCCTTGGAATTTTGCATCCAAGAAAGCATTTCCATAATTCCGCGGTCCACCGTTCCCAATGGATGGCGCGATGGTAACAAAGCCGGGAAGGTTCTCATTTTCGGAACCTAGGCCATACAATACCCAAGAGCCGAAGGAGGGGCGTACAAAGTTGGTCGATCCGCAGTGGAGAAACAGGGTCGCTGGTCCATGCGCAACGCCTTCGGTGTGCATCGAATGAATGAAGCACAGGTCGTCGACCTTTTGCGCAAGGTGCGGAAACAGATCGCTGGCCCATTTTCCGGTTTGGCCATGTTGAGCGAAATTCCAGGGGCTGCCCATCACGCGTTGGCTGCTGTCACGGACGCCCGTCTTGGCAATGGTACGAGCATCGGCGAAGCCTAAATTCTCGCCATTGCGTTTAGACAACAGCGGCTTGTAATCAAAGCTGTCGATCTGGCTAACGCCCCCCTGCATAAAGAGAAAGATAATGCGTTTGGCGCGTGGCACGATAGTGCTTTCTAAAGCGAAACCCCGTTGTGTTGCGGCATCGTGATGCGCAAGCGCTGTTGCGGCCAAGGCCCCGAATCCACACGCGGTGGTGCGTAGAATCTGTCGACGATTGAAAGTTTGCATGTTGATTCCTGAATCGACTGAACATTGCTAATCAAGGTAACGAAACTCGATAGAGCTGATCAAACTGTGAATAACTTGTGCCCAAGCGTTTTGCAAAGGGCTTGCGAGCGCAGTGTTACTTGAATGATGTGGTGGATCATGCAAGTAGTTCTGCACCACTTGCAATTCTTCCATTGAGATCGAGCGTCCTAGGACAGCGAGCCAAGTTTTAGCGATTATCGCATTGCGATCGGTTGATGGATCGAGTGGGAAACGTTGAGCGATCAAGTCTGCTTGCTCGGCGACCCAGGGCGAATTCATAAACAGCAAGGCTTGCGATGCGACAATCGTTTCATTGCGCACGCCAACCACCGTCGAAGCATCGGCGACATCTAGCAATGAGAGCACAGGATGCTTCGAATTTCGCAGAATAGGGACGTAGACGCTGCGGAGGTTGGATGAGTGCTGGTAGTTAAAGTCATTTGCCAGCCCGCGGATCAAGTCGCCTTGATCAGGCAGCAACACTAGCTGTCCGCTGTGCATCAAGACCGCATCACGGACGGCTTCGGCTGGTAACGGTCGCCGCACATTCATCGCGTAACAGGATTGCATTTGCGAAATCTGTTCGGGTAGGATATCGAGAGATGTTGGAGGTTGGCTGGAGCGCTGATAAGCCTGCGACTGCACGATGTGTTGGACCAACCATTTCGTGGACCAATTGTGCTGCATGAACTGACTGGCAAGATAATCAAGCAACTCTGGATGCGTTGGTGGTTCGCCTGTCGTTCCAAAGTTATCAACCGAAGCCACCAAGCCACGGCCCATCAAATGTTTCCAAACGCGATTCACATAAACGCGGGCGGTCAGAGGATTGCGAGCATCCACCAACCATTCGGCTAGCTCGATTCGTCCTGGACTGGTAGGTTCGATGAGTGACTGAAATTCGGTGAAGGAAAGCATCCCGCGTGGTACGGTTTTGCCTAAGGAGTGCACCGAACCGCGAACATGGATTGCTAGGTCTACCGGTTCGACCTGACGCAAGCCAATGGCACGTGGACGCTGACTGAGTTGCTTTTCCAAGTCAGCAACCTGCTCCTTCAGTTGTTTCAATTGCGACTCGCGTTCGACGCGGCGGTTCGCTTGCTCTGAACCGACATTCGAGTCTGGCAGGGCGCTGGTGGGAGTTGCTGTGCGCAGGAGTCCGACGTTTTGCTGTCCGTCGCCGCTGGCAGCGGCTTTATCCGGAAGATTCACTTTCACAGGCAGGAACTGGACCGCGTCGGCAATTACATGGCCGGTCGAATCGGAGTTGGTCACCAGTACGTAGGCCTGTCCATCTTGTTCAAAACGATAGCGTCCCAAGTCCAGCCACAGGCGATCGATAGGAGCGGGTTGGCTTTGGTCAATGATATGATCAAACTCGCCGTCGGCGCTGGCCACGACGACTTTGACTTGCCGACTGCGGTTCGCATCTGCTTGATAAGCCAGTCGAACGTCGTAATCGCCGGGCGCGACATTCTCTGCGATAAAGGTGATACTGGATTGGCCTTTGTCTCGATTCTGGTCATGCACGTAGCCTTGATCGACATAAGGTTTGGTATAAGTGGACGGTTGCCAGTTGCCTACCTTCAATGCGGCGCTATCATCGATCACGATGCCCGGTAAAGCTTTTGAGCTGACTTGGTCAGGCGACTTACTTTCATCGCTGATTTCTTTGGTTAGTCGAGCTTGTTCGGCTTTCAGTTCCTTTAGGTCGCTGTCCAGTCGATCGAAATATTTCTGGGTGACTTCATCCAGTGGCAGCGCGGTGGCAAGCGTCGACGACACATTGGCATGTTCTACGGTGACCACGCTTTTCAGAATACCAGCCAGCGCATAATAATCCGCAGTTGGAATTGGATCGAACTTATGATCATGGCAACGAGCGCAGGTAATGGTCTGACCAAGAATCGCTTTACCGATCACGTCCAATTGTTCGTCGACGATGTCCATATCTAATTGAGCTTTGTCTTGTTCCTCTAAATTGGTATTTCCCAGCAGCAGCATAGACGTCGCCACGAGCCATCGCTGCCGGTCCTCGATTGTCGCGTCTGGATAGCGTTCAGCCAGTAGATCGCCGGCAATCTGCTGGCGAATGAACTGATCGAAAGGTACGTCAAGGTTGTAGCTTTCGATTAGGTAGTTGCGGTAGCGCCAAGCGTTCTCTAGCAGAAAGCCTCTCAGCGTTATGGAATCGGCGTAACGTACGACATCCATCCAGTGCCGCGCGAATCGCTCGCCATATCGTGGCGACGCCAGCATCTGCTGTACCGTTTGTTGATAGCTATTTGCATCTCGCAGTAACTGTTCGGCATTGTCAAGCTGTTCTGGTGTTGGTGGCAATCCCAGAAGGTCGAAGCTTAAACGACGCATCAGCACTTGGGCTGGCGCGCGTTCCAATGGCTTAATTGCAAGTTGCTTGATTGCAGGTTGCAAGAGAAGATCAATCGCGGAAAGATTTGAAGCCGATGGATCTGCTGGACTGGCAAACGAGCTTGGGGGCGCCGCTTCCAATAGCGGGGCTACCTTTAGGATTGGCCGATAAGCCCAATGCTCTTGAGCGCGTTCCAGCGGTAATGCAGAACTCTTCTTGCCAGTTGAAGTAGCATCGATGGGGGGGGCACGCGGGTCAATGGCACCATCCTGTACCCACTGTCGCAGAACTTGCTGCTCTTTTGCGGTCAGCGGATTGTCGGGGGGCATGTGGAGGTAAGGATCCTGGTAGCTGATTGCTGTCAGCAGTCGACTGTTCTGCCAGTCAGCCGGATCGATGGCGGGCCCTGAATCACCGCCTTGGAGAATGCCATCGCGATCGGAAAGTGCAAGGCCGCCGCTCATCTCTCCGGCTCGATCATGGCATTCCAGGCAGCGCTGGATCAGCAGCGGTCTTACGTTGGTTTCAAAGAAAGCGAGCTTATCCGGCGCGAGTTCGTCAGCCTGAACCCGGGTGGCGTGTGCCAAGCAAGCTGCAAAAGCGAGCGTCGCAAGGGTAAGTCGTATCCGGCAAGGGGCCTGCGAATATTTCTTGAAAATCAGATGCACGACTGTCTCCGTTTGGACTTTCCGATGCAATATTGGCGGGAAATGCGACCGCCGCGGCAAGGCTAGCGTTCTGCATGCTAACATTGTACTGACTTTTTTGGCAATTGGCGGAACGTTGTGGGTTTTTGGGTTCCATTCCCTTTACCTGTGACGCTAGGGCAAACTGGAGTTCGATTCATGAAGATCTATGTTCGACAGGGCATCGTCAGGTTGTCGACGCTGCAATCCGTTGCGTGCTGGTTGACCGTTGCGCTCGCCCTCTCATCGGCGCACGCTCAAGATGCCAAGAAGCTATCGCAACGAGAGCTGGATTTTTTTGAAAGCAGCGTTAGGCCATTATTGATCAAGCATTGTTACGACTGCCATAGCGTCGAAGCGGGGGCGGCGGAGGGTGGATTGCGAGTGGATTCCGCTGCGGCTTTGCGCAAAGGCGGAACGACGGGACCTGCCATTGTTCCAGGCAGTCCCGATCGCAGTTTGCTGATGTTGGCGGTTCGGCATCAGAAGCCTGCCAAAGCGATGCCACCGGTAGACCATGCCGACAAGCTTTCGGACCAAGAGATCAACGTTTTAGCAAGATGGATTCAAGCCGGTGCTCCTGATCCTCGTCCCGACAATGCTCGATCACTTGAACGCAAAGAAACCCAAGACTTTTATAGTGCTCTGAAAACTTGGTGGGCGTATCAACCTATTCAAGCCGCGGCGGCCAGCGTCGTCGATGCAGATTTTTCCAAACAGCCGATCGATCAGTTGGTGCGGGCCGCTCAGATTCGCGCCGGTACCAGTCCTGTGGCGGACGCATCGCCAGAAACACTGATGCGTCGCGCGTACTATGATCTGACCGGCTTGCCACCGACTCGCGAGCAAGCCGATCAATACAATGCCAACGTGCAATCAAAGGGCCCTCAGCAAGCTTACGTTGACTTGGTCGATTCGTTATTGGCCAGCGAGCAATTCGGAATGCATTGGGGACGCCACTGGCTGGACGTCGCACGCTATGCGGAGTCGACGGGGCGCGAAGTCAATTTTGCTTATCCGAACGCTTGGCGGTATCGCAATTGGGTTATTGATGCGATCAACGCAGATAAGCCTTATGATGATTTTCTGGTAAAGCAGATTGCAGGCGATTTGTTGCCAACAAAATCTCAAGCGGAGAAGGCGAGTAATCTGATCGCAACTGGCTTTCTAGCTATTGGTTCAAGAGCATTGAATGAACGCAACCCACAGCAGTTTGCCGTTGATCAAGCGGACGAACAGATCGACGCGACCTTCCAAGCGACGATGGGCCTTACTTTTGCCTGCGCGAGGTGCCATGATCATAAGTTTGATCCCGTGACCCAGCGAGACTATACCGCTGTCGCTGGTATCTTCTTGTCGACCAAGACGCTCTTTGGCACTACGACCAGTAGCAATCAGAATCAAAATGCAAGTTCGCTCAAAACGCTGCCCGCTCAATCGAACCATGCAAAACTGAATTCCGATGTCGATGCAAGCACGCTAATCAAGCAGCGTGAAAAGCTGGCGACGTTGGAAGCTCGAGCAGCGCAACTCCAGCGGGAGCTTTTCGTGGCTCGACAGAAGAATGACGATCTAGACACAGGCTCTGTTCGCGAACTGCGACGAACTCAAGAAGAGGTTGGTTTGCTGAAGTCGCAGTTGAATGCGTTGGATGACGCTGGTAAACCGCTAGCACTGGCCATGGGTGTTGAAGACCATTCCGCGCAGCCCACAAGAACACCTCGAATGGTTACCGCGTTGCGCAAGAGGACGGGACGCACCGTCTTTGATTCCATTACCGACAGCCCCTTCTATGCACGTGGCGAAATAGCCTTAGCGGGTGAAGCGGTGCCACGCAGCGTTCCAGAAATCTTCGGAAAAACGAAGCGATATGCCATACCGCCAGAGTCTAGCGGGCGGTTGCAGTTGGCGCGTTGGATCACCGCTTCGCATAATCCAATGACAGCCCGCGTGGCGGCCAATCGCATTTGGACATGGATAACCGACGAGCCGATCGTCGACTCCGTCGATAACTTTGGAACCAGTGGCAGCGAGCCCAGTAACCTTGAACTGCTAGACTACCTCGCAACCCAACTAGTCGCCCAGGGCTGGAGCCAAAAGGCACTCATCCGCGAAATTATGCTGAGCCGTACGTACCGATTGTCCAGCGATCATGATGCGGCGAATTTCGAAAAGGATCCTGAGAACATAACGCTGTGGCGTGCCAATCGTAAACGCCTGCCCGCCGAAGCGATTCGGGATTCCATGTTGCTGATGGCTGGCCAACTGGACTTAGACATGCAGCTTGGCAGCGAGATCGCGGAAGCCGGTGACGGGGTCGTTCGATTGTTGCCTGAAGGGCTGTCCAAGCAACGTTTGAAGAACAGCGTCTTTTCCAAAGTGACACGCACCGCGATCTCTGCCGAGGGGCGTACAGGGCGCAGCGTCTTTCTGGCATACCCGCGTGGGGAAGCGTACGAGTTATTCGAATTGTTTGACGCTCCTGATGGTTCTGCAGTTCAAGGCCGACGCGATTCGACCAACGTTCCTACGCAGTCGTTATTCTTGCTAAATAATTCGTCAGTGCAAACGTATGCAGTCCAGACTGCCAAGTCGATTATCGAAGCGGCCGGGAAAAGCAGTAGTCGTGAAGAGAAGATCGATGCGATGTTTCGTTCGGTGCTAAGTCGTCGGCCTACTGAGTCGGAGCTTGCTAGCTCGATTCATCTGATCCAAGAGCTACGGGGAGACGAAGCTCAAGCCTTTGCCAGCCTCGCCAGATCGCTTTTTGCAACTGCTGAGTTTCGTTATGTCGAATGATTAAAGCGATTTGTGTCATACTACAAAACTCGAACTATTAGCTACGCCAAATCAAGGAACTTTCAACGATGACCACCGCACTTTGCAATAATCGCCAGTGGTTGACCACGCGCCGGGAGGTGCTGCAGACCGCATCCTGTGGCTTCGGCTACCTCGCCTTCGCGGCGTTGGCAGGGACACAAAACAACGCATCCGCAGCGGAATTTGCTTCGAGCGTCCAAAGCGCGACGGCTGGAAGATTTGGGACGGCAAAGCATGTGATCTTTTTATGTATGCGCGGTGGGCCGTCGCATGTCGATATGTATGACTACAAGCCCAAGCTAGCGCGAGATGATGGAAAACCAGCAGTGCGCGGCAACAGCACTTGGCTCAAGTCGCCATGGAAATTCAACCAGCATGGCGAAAGTGGGTTATGGTTTTCGGAACTGCTGCCAAACGTTGCGAAACACGCAGACAAAATGTGCATGATTCATTCTATGCAGACAGAAGTTCCTGCGCATCCGCAAGCGATGGTTCGTCTGCATACGGGCTCCAGCCAATTCATTCGCCCCAGCTTGGGGGCTTGGACCGTGTATGGTCTGGGCGTTGAGAACAAGAATTTGCCAGGCTTTATCAGTATCGCTCCGCAAGGTGCTGGTGGCGCGCAGAACTATGGCAGCGCGTTCTTGCCAGCCACGTATCAAGGTATGCGTTTAGGGAATGATCGCCAAAGAATGCAGGACACACGCGTCTCGAATTTGTCACCAATCGCGGGCCCGAAACGGCAGGCGTTGGAGTTGGAATTGATTCAGAAGATGAATCAAGACAAGCTATTGGCGAGCGGTAAGGCGAGCGAAATCGAAGGCGTGATTCAGTCCTACGAGACCGCTTTTCGTATGCAAGAAGAGCTCCCGGATCTTCTGAACTTGAACGCCGAAGACCAAGCGACGCGGTCACTTTATGGATTGGATGATCGTGAAGCGGAAAATTTTGGATCGAAGTGCTTGCTAGCTCGACGGTTGGTGGAAGCCGGCGTGCGCTTTGTGGAGGTGACGTTCGGCAATTGGGACCACCATAATAATCTGGATACGGATTTGCCTCGCAATTGTCGGCAGATCGACAAAGGTATTGATGGGCTATTAACGGACCTCGCTGCGCGGGGCTTATTGCAAGATACATTAGTCGTTTGGACCGGCGAGTTTGGGCGAACGCCTTATGGTCAGCAAGGCAACGGTCGAGATCACAACAACAAAGCGTTTACATTGTGGATGGCTGGCGGGGGGGTAAAGGCTGGAACGAAGTACGGTGATTCTGGCGACTATGGGCATGAGGTGGCCGAGAACCCTGTCCCTATAGTAGATCTGCACGCCACGATGTTGGCGTTGATGGGCATTGACCATTTGAAGTTGACTTATCCGTATGCCGGCCGGGATTTTCGTCTAACGGATACTGCAGGCCGCGTCGTCCAAGATGTGATTGCGTAGCCCGAGGACAAGGTCGCGTCACATCTTGCCGGAACTGCGTCTTCACCCTCCTGTGGGAGGGTCGGACGCGAGTTCCGCGAGCGTCCGGGGAGGGCAGTCCCGTAGCCCGATAGCAAGGTCGCTTCACTTCTTGCCGGAACTGCGTAAAGCCCAATCGAACAATGCCTGATTGACTTGGTGATGCTGAAGGGGATCAAGCGACCGAAGTTCCGGCGTGAGGCGGGCTTTACTTGTTACCGGCCTACGTCCCTCGCAAGCGGGAGATTGAAGCAGAACGCGTACGCCTAACGGCTGACGGTTAAACGAAATCGACGCTCTGCGTAGCCCGGTAACAAGGTCGCATCACATCTTGCAGGAACTGCGTAAAGCCCAAACGAACAATGCCTGATTGACTTGGTGATGCTGAAGGGGATCAAGCGACCGAAGTTCCGGCGCGGCGGGGGCTTTACTTGTTACCGGCCTACGTCCCTCGCAAGCGGGAGGGTGAAGCAGAACGCGTACGCCTAACGGCTGACGGTTAAACGAAATCGACGCTCTGCGTAGCCCGATAGCAAGGTCGCTTCACTTCTTGCCGGAACTGCGTAAAGCCCAATCGAACAATGCCTGATTGACTTGGTGATGCTGAAGGGGATCAAGCGACCGAAGTTCCGGCGCGGCGGGGGCTTTACTTGTTACCGGCCTACGTCCCTCGCAAGCGGGAGATTGAAGCAGAACGCGTACGCCTGACGGCGGTCGGGGAAACAAAATTTTTCATTACTGACATCCATGGCCCGGAAAGTCCTGCCAGTAGCTAAGATAGATGCGTGGTAAATACCTGACCGTTCACGCCTCGTTATCGTCTTTGGATTCCTCACTATGGCTCAAGCTCCGTTGGTTCCGGCCACTTGGCAATTGCCCGATGTCTTTCGCAACCGACTAGGCAGCTCGGCAGGCCGCCAACGCATCATGCTGGAGAACAACGAGTTGTTGGTTGTCGCTCACGAAGCACCGCTGGCCGATGAAGACACTCGACGGGGCGTACTGTTTTGGCTTGACGAACGCGGAGAATGGCGTGCGAGCAACGGCGATCCAGGCAAAGTTGCGATCAGTAACTTGTTGGGCCGCTACAACAAACGCATCGATGAATACGATCAAGCGGAATCGAAGGCCGCACGCGCGGATGATTATCTGCATTTGCTGGAAGGGCTCGCACCGCTAGTACGCTCAACTCGAAATCTATCGAATGTCTTGGATGAAGCTCGTAAGGCGAAACCCAATGAACGCATGCTGATCGATGCGCGTGATCGCGCTTATGAGACAGCGCGTCGGTGCGAGTTGTTGTACGATGATGCAAAGAATGGAATGGACATTGCGGTTATGCGTCGCGTGGAGGAACAAGCTGCCTCCGCTCATCAAATGACGGTTGCCGCGCATCGCCTCAATCGCTTGGCGGCTGCGTTCTTTCCGCTGGCGACAATGGGTACTGTCTTGGGAACTACGTTGACCGAGAACTGGTCTTGGTCCAGCTCCCCGTTCCCTTTTATCTTGTTTATTATGGTCGGCACAGCGATCGGATTCGGCTTGATGGGCTTCGTGAGCAGACCGCCAGAGCATTAATGGTCCCATTGCTTTAAACGTTCAAGATATGCGAGAACCTGGGGACGGTTCTTTTCGAAGTAGCCCAGTGTTCCAATCAAGCTGACGCCGGTCACAATCCCAAACGCCCACCACGGCCATACTTGCCCAATCGCTTGCTGCGCGTGCCAGACCATGCTAGTTAATGCAATCGCAGTAAAGGTCGCGCCGCAATACAAAAATGTGCGAACTTGCAACAATATCCCGGCCGCAATTCCCAACAGAGACAAGATTAACAGTAAGAGCGGTTGCCAGATCTGGCCATCGAAGGCTCTTAAGAAAACTTCCGCCGTACTGCTGAAATATGCAACTAGCAATGCGACATAGCGAGCTGCCATAGCTGCGGCGGAATGCATCCGGTAACGGTTGATCTGCAAATATGCCAATGTTGCCAGCGACGGCGGCAACAACCAGAACTGCGGATGTTCAAAGAGTCGCAAACTTGGCTGGCTTTGTAACAGCGACCAAAATGAAAGCAGCGCAAAGCCCGCAGCGGCCACTTTGGACCACGATGATGGATTCAACCAAGCGTGCACACCGTACACTAGCGCCGATAGCAGCAGCAACAATGCATATCGATCCCAGTCACTCCACGACCATGTCGGGCTTGGGCCGCTTACTAACCAAACGCATATCAACGATACAATCGGAAGCAAGAGGCTGGTCCGCTGAAGTGGGTCAGCGACAATCGGCTGCTTCGCTCGCTGCAGAAATTCCGCAATACCTGCACCGAACATGGCTAATGCAAAAGCCACTATTGGCCACCACTTGAGCAAGAAACCTTGGAACAATTCGGGATAGTGAAAATAGCACGCAGCACACACAAGTCCAAATGCGACTTCCGCCATATAGACCGCGAATTTGCGACTTGCGATCGAACCTCCCGATTCAACTTGCATCGGTCGCGCCGCATACTGCATGCAACGTCCCGTGAAGGTGAGCCAAGCGGCAATCGTGATGAGTTTGACAGGCGTACTTACAGTGGCTGCGGTCGCGCTCCAGTCAAACTGCCATTGGCCGATCAATAAAACGCAACCCGCAGCGCCTCCTGCCCCCATCAGCAACCATGCGATATGCAACAGCGGCCCGCTCCACAATGCAGTATTAAAAAATTTACTTGCTAGCCAAGGATAGATCGCTCCCAGTAAAACACATGCAACAAAAGCGCGATGAACGAAATGCCATAGGTCATCGTGGTTGGCATGGAACAAGGCCTGGGGGAGATCAGCCCAACTGCTTAAAACGAAAAAACTACTGATCAACGACAAACCAATGTAGCGAAGGACCCGCGGGCTGTGGTCCTTAATGATCGGCAAGAACGATAGCGCGCCAATGAGTGGTAGCGATGTTGCCGCCATTCGCAATCCCCGATCCTGAAATGAAAGGACTAACAGAATGGCGGGTACGAGAGCTAAGATCGAAAGTACCGCATTGGCGCGAGGCATCCAATGCAACGCACGAGCGATAGCTGCTGGATTCAGCACAGATTGCAAACGCAAGTGTCTGCCAATCACAGCTCCGTGCTGCTCCAACTCCCTTAGAATACCTGCCATCACCGCCAGCGATGTGAGCGAGGCAAACATCCACAGCAAGCGAGCCTGCAAACCGTTCAGCGGTACGGACACGGAGACACCAAGTGCTAAAATCTGGGCTAAGGCAATAAAGCTGAGGTAGAACGCTAAACTTCGCTGACCAGATCCGGGCTCAAATTGCCTCCATATGGAAAGCACCAAGGCACCGATCCCAAATGCGACCATCGGCAAACGCGACAATTCCATGGTCGCCAGCATGGAAGGATGTACCATGATTCCAAACAAGCTTAGCAAAATGGCAAGCACTGGAAGAGTCAGGCTTGCTGAGCGTTCGACCGTCAGTGTTTGGAGTAAAAGTGAGTTCTGCGTTGATCCGCTGATCCACTTTGCAGGGGTGATGCGTCGTAGCACTGCGGAGAGCAACGCGATCCACAATGGCCCCCAGAGTACGAGCCAAGCCATTGTAAACAACCTGCCGTAATAGGTAGGGTCTTGGTACAGCGAGGCGAGCCCAGCAGCGGCCGTAAAACCCGCTACCTGACCACGCCAGTTCTGGTTCGACAGAACGCCGCTGATGGCAGTTACCAACGCCAAAATGCTAAGCTGCATCATCGGCCAGCGATAGTAAAAATCATTCGTGATTCCGATCAATGACAACCCACCGACGGCGCATGCCAGTGACACCCACGCCAGTTCGTCGAACTTTCGCAACGCGTCACCCCGGATATTGGCAACTAAACGCGTCACTAACCCAATGAACAACGACGCCAGCCATACCCCAATCAAGGTCCGTGTGCCGACGATGCTATAGGGAGTAACGTGATACCATCTCGTGGTCGCTGCCATCGCCATGAGACGTTCGACTATCACCATGGACGCGAGTGGGGCGAGCACGCCGAGGCTGACAGCGAGCAGACCAAAGGCTCGGCCACCACGTTTCAATGTTTGATACCAGAACAAAAGCACCGTGAAGAAGGTTGTTGCCATTACCCAAAAGCTCGAAAACCTCCAGCCTTTCGCTCCTACCCGAACATACGAGGGTAAGCTCACCACTTCCACTGCAGCCCACATACATATGCCAACTAAACAGCAGACCGCTAGCCAGTTGATTCCAACGCTACCTTCGACAGCACGTCGAAATCTGGCTCCTTTAGCCGCAGTGCGTAGTAAACTAACGACAGAACTATTACCGGCAGCCATGCGTCGAACGCCCATAAAGTTGCGAACTAAAGTAAACAATAAAGTTGCCCACCCAAGCAAGGCTGCTGCTAATCCCGCGCTTTGCAGCCACGGGAGAGCAAATTCCTTGATGCCCTGCGGTTGCGGCAACGCTAGCATCGAATAAATGCCAGTCATGGCCGCAGTCGCGATGCCTGCGGTTCGCGTCATCGCGACGCTTTCTTGATTGGCAATGCTGCATGCCCAACGCACCAAAGCTACCAGCAGAGCCGGTCCGATCAGCCAGCCTACGGACTGCAGATTTGAAAACCAACGTGCGGTTTCATCTTCTTCAATAATAGAAGACGTCCTCGTTATCCAGTGAACCGCCAGCATTGTGGTTGCAAGATACAACACCACCACAGCGACTTTTCGACTTGAGCCCAGCCATTGCCACTGCCGGTCAAGATTGGGGACTAACTGCCAAGCACGCAGGCTACGATCTCGCCATGGACTGCTGATCCATGTACACGTCTCGCTGGCAATAAGCAATAACCCCAACCACCACACGCCAGCTTGCAGTGCATAAGGTGGAGCGATCCGAGCGACGACTAACAATGCCGTCGCGATAGGAATCAATGCAAGACTGTCTAGCAATAGGAATTTCCCCCGGCGGCGATTGATCCACCACGCAGTGACACTCAACAGACACAATGTTGCCACTGCCATTGCAAAGCTGAGGCTAGAGGCTGGCTGAGTGAAAAATGAGCTAGAATGCGTTTCAGGGACCGCTCCCAAACAGATCGCAGCATTTCGGCCTGCAGGACCGATCAAGCCCACCAGCATTAACACCCAAGAAGCTGCGTATACTGTATCGGTTCCCCAATCCCCATCTCCCGTTTCGTGATCGCGTGGAAACCGCCATTCGTAGACGATCAGAAACGGCAGCATCGCGCACACCAGCATCGCAACACTGCCGACTATCCCCAGCGCATTCCACCAACTGTAGTATTGGCTGATCGCGATAGACGTAGAGACGCTCCACAAACAAGCGGCGACCAACGCTCCCTCGCGGGCATGAACCGCATGGCGGGCAAGGTAGATTCCGAACAACACGAGCGGAAAGCACCAGCTCAATCGGCTGACCAAGTGCCACTTGATCGGAGGCCACCAAATCGCAAGACCGGAAAACAAAATCAGAATCGCCGAGATCGCTAGCGGCGCGTTAATCTTATACTCAGAATTTTGTGGATCGTATTCTGGGTGAAGTCGTTGGATCGATACTGCCATCGACGTAAGTAGCAGCGCGACGCTGGTGGTCCCAATCGCCCATGCTCTGCCGGGCCGCCATTGCCATAGTATATCATTCAACATTGGATTACGCTGACACACGAGGATCGCTCCCAGCAACAGCACGCAAACGCTAATTGGCAGCAGAGTTTTGACTAGCGATGATTGCCGGCTTACCATCGCGGCGGCTAAACCTAAAATGCCATACAGTACTAACAGGGACGACGCCCAACTTCCACCATATGGCTGCTGGCCAATTGGTAGCAGGCTGGCAATTGTCGTCAACGCTGCTGTCGCGGCAAGGCTGGTACAACAAGCAATCGTGATCGCAGGAGCCATGGGGAAGTGTCGATTGGAAAGCGTGGTCCATAACGAACCAGCTAGCCCTATCAACGAAACTAGCGTAAGTACACCAATGCGTTGCAAGCTGATCCAATCGATCATCTGCATGGCGACTGTATCGCCTAGCGATAATTCACCCAGAAACGTCAGAGTGAGTAAAAGCGATAGCGTGCCCATAAAGGTGGCCACTCTCGTCTGAAGCCAAACGCCAAACGACAACCATGTCGCAGCCGCGATAGCGAGGAAAGCAATCATGCTCAATCGGCTATCCACCAATTGCCACACACAGGCCAGGATCCCAGTCATAAATACTGCGGCGGCCAGCCAGCCAAACACAGAAAACCAAACAGCCCCTTCTGAAGTGTTTCGATGGTTCCTTTCGCTGCTTTCGCTGCTTTCGCTGCTTTCGCTGCTTTCGCTGGAGCGTTTGGCGGTATTGGCGGTATGGACTAGCGGACGGGGTTGGCTGGCCACCCATCCCCAGTTGGACCACGCGACCGCTATGACGCCGCTGGCAATCCACCACCAATCATGTATGCCGCCGCTGACTCTTGCCTGCAAGAATGCGAACACAAACGCCAGCGTCGTCGCAAAGATCGCTTGAATGAAGATGCCAGCAATTTGCCGCAACTTCATCAATCGCAATGACCTGAGTCGCGCCGTCGCCTTTGCAAGTAGCAAGCTGGCAAACAGGTTTGCAAGTATCAATGGAATCGCAACTGCGCATGATGCAGGATGAGCGAGCAAGCCTCTCGCACCGAGGAAATATATTGGTATTAAAGTGACGCTGGCAATCATTGTGGTAGCCGCAACAGGCAGCCAGCGACTGGCAAACAATGCTCGTGAAGCGGTAATGGCCAGCAGGCTGTAGGCAACCGTCCCCACAGCGATGACGCCGATGGTCACTGCATCCATCGTTGGCGTTTCGTTAGGTCGCTTGGCCAACAAGATGCCCACGAGAACGGATAGCGGAATTAGCATCAGTCCAATGTGCAGAATTCCTCGCGATGTGGAACGCAGTTTCCATTGCCGCAGCGTGTATTGACCGACGCCGTGAATGGCAAGTGTTGCAATTAAGAAAACTAGCGATGGGAAGAAGCGACTAGTGCTCGAGAGCGTACTCCACAGACTGATCACCAAGCCTACACTGCAGACGACGATCAATGTCGCACTGATAAGTTCTATCCAGCGTATATTCGATTGCTCCATGAATGTTTTGAGCAACTGGCCGCTGATACGCTGTTTCAATTCGGACTGCGTGGTTAAACTTGCCTCCGGTGCGTACTCTTGTTCCAGGGCATGCGAGACTTCAGCAAGCTCGCTAACTGGGGGGCTTGATAAAGCAGAAGCCGGCCGCTGTGGAGCCAACGAAGGCTCGTTGCCATACAAGTGATCGATCCGCTCGCCCAGTGACATCGGTTCTGGATTTGTCGCGTTAGAAAGCGTAGGCGCGGTAAGCTGGCTCGGAGTCGATGCTTGCTGGTCAGTCTGCACGCGGATGGCCAGCCGATCGACAATTCGCTCCAGTTCATTGATTTGCTCAGGTTCCATCCAGCGATTGAAACGAGTGAAGCTGATCAGTCGCTTAGCAGCTTGCACGTCGGCATGGACATCCGGTTTGGTACCTGCGCTCTTCAATGCATCTAGCTTGCCACAACCTGGGCAATGCAACTCGCGGTACCGAACGCCGCATCGTTCGCAGGCTCTACCAAACACTGCCAGTAGAAGCCATTTCATCACCAGCCACAGCGTGTGCCCAGTGCCCGCCCAAAACAATGCGAACACAAACGCGACCAGCAGAAATGTTAGAAGATCTTCCATGGGACTGTTTCCGCACCGGAAATAGAAAAGGAATATGAAGATTGTATCGAAATTGCGTACGAGCGCGACTTAGCCGCCAGAATCGCTACAATTAGAACTGAGATTTGAACTGCTAGCATCCAAGCTTACATCGTCAGAACGATTTGGATGCGAAAGTGTGTGTCACCTTCCCTTTTGTCCTCGCCCAATCCCTCCCCATCCCACCTTACCTAACTGGATTGCTCTATGAACTCAATTTCCCGCCGTAACACTCTAAAAGCTGGTCTGATTTGTTCCTTGATGCCGCAATACTTTGCCAGTCGCGATGCGTTGGCTCAAGAGGCAAAAAATCCTTATGCTGATGGCGTGCTCAAAGATGGACAGCCACCATTGCCAGAAGATGGCTCGTTCACCATCGCAGTGCTGCCAGATACCCAGAACTACAGCGAAAAGTTTCCGGACCAGTATTTTGCGCAGACAAAGTGGATCGTCGAACAATCGCAACGGCGCAAGATCGCTTGTGTGCTCCACTTGGGAGATGTGACCAATCGGAACTCTGACGCTGAATGGCAGAATGCGATTACCGCGATGAACACACTGGACGGACAAGTCCCTTACTTTATGGTCCCAGGAAATCACGATTACAGCGCTGGCGGCGTTTGTAATGATCGCTCCTGCGGGTTGACTAACGCTTTTCCGGTGGCCAAGTTTCGGGAACTCCCGACCTTTGGTGGAACCTATGACCGCGAACCCGAGCGACTTGAAAACTCTTTCCATCGCTTTGTGGCCAGCGGACGGAACTATTTGTCGTTGTGTCTGGAGTTTGGCCCGCGCAAGGATGTCGTCCGTTGGGCGAACGAAGTTGCCGCTCAGCATAAGGACCACGCCATCATTCTGTCGACGCACGCGTTTATCTATCACGATGACACACGTTACGACTGGCAGTTGCATGGCGAAAAGCAATCCTGGAATCCACACAGCTATGGGATCGCGAAAACAACCAAGGGTGACGTTTGTGACGGCGAAGAATTGTGGAAAGGTTTAATAAGCAAGCATGAGAACTTCATCCTGACGCTCAATGGCCACGTATTGGGAGATGGCTTGGGACGCGTGGTCACGCAGACGCCAGCCCAGCGAAATGTAGAGCAACTGCTGGTGAACTTTCAGATGCGACCGCAGGGCGGCGATGGTTGGCTGCGATTGTTAGAGTTCAAGGCAGATGGTAAGCACGTGCAGACTTACGATTATTCGCCGACGCGTGACCAACGCAACGAGTCCGCACAGAATCAGTTCCAGTTTACCGTGGGTTAAGGGCTGCAGGACGTGTGGCGTGGTATGCGTCATGATTGGATCGTCATTTAACCGCGTGCTCAACGGGCCGCGTTACTACCGCTGTACACATCCAACGCGGGGCGATGCCCAACGCGGTTAAACGACAGAGCAGCAGCAGCCTAGCAGTTCGTTGCTGCATAATGCAAACGCTACGACGCAAACCCTACGACTTAATCCGAAAATCGCTGTTGTTCATCTGCTGCAAGCAAGCCATGTCAGTCAAGTTGAAATTCAACGGAGTCACTGTCACTGCGCCGTACCACAAGGCCTCCACATCAGTCTCCTTGGCTCCGGAAGGCGGTGGTGGTAAATCGCCGCTAACCCAGTAATAATCACGACCTTTAGGGTCTTGGCGTTTCAAATAGCGATCGTTGTGACTGTCTGTCCCCATTGGCACGCAATGCACCTCAATCGGCTCACCCTTGCGAAACTTCTTGGTTACCGATGTTGGTATGTTAACGTTCAACAAATGATCCTTTGCCGCTTTACTCGCTAACAATTGTGGGATCAACTGCACCGCGATCTGAGCGGCTGCGTCGAAGTCCGCTTTCGGATCGAACTCTAATGAAACCGCAATGCTTGGTCGTCGAAAAAAAGCGCCTTCGATCGCTGCGGCTACGGTGCCTGAGTACAACACGTTGATGCCTGCGTTCAGTCCGCCGTTGATTCCGCTGACTACCAAGTCGACTGGTTCGGCAATCAACTCAGTTAAACCCAGCTTCACGCAATCAGCGGGCGAACCATCGACGGCCCACCCCCTAAATCGCTCTCCATCAAACGCTTTCTTGCATGTCAGCGGTGTTAAATACGTGATTGAATGCCCCACACCGCTTTGTTCGGTTGCGGGTGCCACTACTGTTACGTTCGCAATGGTCCTTAATTGTTGCTCCATCGCGGCCAACCCGGGCGCGTAGATTCCATCATCGTTGGCAAGCAGTACGTTCAGCATCGATTTTATCTTTTGATTCCAAAAAGGTTCTTTTCCAAAGGCGACAAGTGTACCGAACGCCAGCGTTTCTGCGAGTCGTCTTCGTGGCAGTGACTTTTGTGCGGCCAAAGGTGCGATACTTCTTGCCAGACGGCTAACCGTTACAGCCATTGTGAATAATTGGAGATTTCTGCCCTCAATTCGCGAGCAAGACTTGTTCAACACCCAAACGAATGTTATCGTCGATCGACGATACAGCAGTTTCCTTCGTCGCGGGGTACGCAAGCTCATCTCATGGATGATGCGGCATGCGTGTCCTGTGCAGAACCACACCGGAACACAATGACAACACGGCAAGCCTCCGCACATTCCCTCAGTTTTTATCCAGAACTTCAAGCTTACTTGGCTCAGGGGCTGAGCGAGTTTCACCTGATTGACGATCAGCGAAAGTCGGATTTAATGCGGGTGGCGCAGTACATTGTTCAATGTGAATCGGAGCAGAGGCCAGCGAAGCTGACCTTTATTTGCACTCATAATTCACGTCGCAGTCATTTATCGCAAGTCTGGGCGCAGGTTGCTGCGGATTACTTTCATGTGAATCATGTGGAAACTTATTCGGGCGGCACCGAAGCAACTGCCTTCAATCCGCGCGCAGTGGCTGCTTTGCAACGTGCAGGACTGAACGTTCAAGCGCAAGATGCGACGGCATCCAATCCGATCTACGAAGTGAAAACGCACGAAGCCGCGAAGCCTCAGTTGTGCTTTTCCAAAGTGTACGATGGAGCGCCGAATCCGACCAAAGCTTATTGTGCCATCATGACATGTTCACAAGCGGATGACGCTTGTCCGTTGGTAATGGGCTGCGACTTACGCATGCCGATTCGGTATGAGGATCCGAAGATTGCAGACGATACCGATCAAGAGGTAACGTTGTATGACGAACGTTCGCGTCAGATCTGTCGCGAGATGTTGTACATGATGTCGATATCTCTGGCATAGCGGCGGCGAACGACAGAACAACCTATCGGGTCCGAGTGCGCTGCTGGAATCGCACTTTGCACGCTTCTACCGCGTTGACTAAACGTTCAACTTCGTCGCTCGTGTTATAAAGATAGAACGTCGCCCGCGCACTGGCAGAAATCCCCAGTCGTTCATGCAAAGGCATCGTGCAGTGATGGCCGGGCCGTACCGCAACGCCATGTTGATCCAAGATCTGAGCGACATCATGTGCGTGAATTTTATCCAATACAAAACTGATGATGCCAGCGCGATGCTGGAGCGCAGGGCCCAGGATCGTGAGCCCTTCAATCGCAGAGAGTCGCTGGTAAGCGATTTTCGTCAGTTGTTGTTCGTGCGCTTCAATATTCGGCAGTCCAACTTGGTGTAGGTAGTCAACTGCGGCGGCTAGCCCAACGGCCTCTACAATAGGGGGCGTGCCAGCTTCAAACTTTGAAGGAACAAGGCCCGCTGTAAATCCCGACTCGCTGACGATATCGATCATTCCACCGCCGCCTAAGAATGGGTCCATGGCATCTAGCAACTCCGCTTTGCCATACAATACGCCAATGCCGGATGGGCCAAGCATTTTGTGACCAGAGAAGACAAGGAAATCGCAGTCCCATTCGATCACGTCCAGCGCATGGTGCGGGGCTGCCTGAGCAGCATCGACCAGGACCAGCGTTCCAACCGCATGCGCTCGCTCAATGATCGACTTGATAGGATTGATCGTTCCCAGAACATTGCTGACAGCGGTAACTGCCAGTAGCTTGGGGCGCTGAGCAAGTTTTAGGTTCAGGTCTTGTTCGTCCAGCAAGCCATCTTCAGTAATTTTTACAAACTCCACTTTGGTACCGACCGCGTCTCGAAGCTGAAACCATGGGACGATATTCGCATGATGTTCCATCTGTGTCGTCAAGATCGTGTCGTTGGCGTTGGTAAACTTTCGTCCCCAACCATGAGCGACCAAATTGATCGCGGCTGTGCAACCCGCGGTGAAGATAATCTGTTCGCTGCTGGGCGAATTGAGGAAGCTAGCAAGCTTGGCGCGAGCACTTTCGTATCGGTCTGTCGCAGCTTCCGACAAGTAGTGGATTCCGCGATGGACGTTTGAATAAGCGTGCTGATAGCAATCGTGCATCGCCTGCAAGACTTGCTGGGGATGTTGCGTACTTGCCCCGTTGTCCAGGTAGGCAATTGGCAGCCCGCTGGGATGTGCGACATCGAGAAACGCAAAATCGCGACGCAAAATCTCAACGTCGATCGGGCTTTTTGTCAGAGTAGTCATAATTCGTCGAAGGAGGTGCTGTAGTTGGCTTGTCTGTTCTATGGTAGCCGAAGTATTCGTTTGGTGAAAGTTTGGCAGTGAATCTGTGGAGCTAACCGTAACCGGGAGTTCAATTCAACAATTGGGGAAAATCAGCCGGGTCGCCATGTAGGCAACTTGCGTCTTGACGTTGTTTAGTTCAAAATCAAGACGCTAGCGGCCACTTAAGGGCGTAACCACGTTGCTGCTATAAACAATGCTGTCCTACACGGCAGGTTCGGTTGGCGTCACAAAACGAACTCCGACGCGCTTCCCAACGGACCAGCATTGCCCCCACCTTCACGAGTTTACTCGCATTATCTTCTACCGCGGAACACGTATGCACAGCCCTCTAGATAATCATTTAACGATGGCAACTTTCCAATTTTCTCTGGTCGCTCGACGGGCGGCACTTGCGCTTTTTTTCGGATCGATTTGCCTTCCAGCGCTGGCACAGCAAGAAACGAAAGCCATTAAACCAGCTTACCAATCCCCGCTGGTCAATACGACGACCTCTCGGCATCAGGTCGACATCGATTTGTCGATCGCGGGTGCAAAGAAGTTGTTCTTGGTCGTTCGCGATGGTGGCGACGGGTTCGCATGTGATTGGGCGGATTGGGTGAATCCAATCTTGGTGCTAAATGATGGCCAACAGCAAAAGCTGACCGATTTAAAGTGGGTTCGTGCGGAAAGCGGCTGGGGACGCGTGAACGTCAATCGCAACGCAGCCGGTGGGCCGTTGATGATTCGCAATCAGCGCTTCGAGAATGGAATCGGAACACATGCCAATAGCGTGATCGAATATGACCTGCCGCCTGGCGTCAAAACCTTCCAAGCGATTGCAGGCTTGGACTTCGGCGGCACATCGCAGCAAAATGGCAACGTCACCTCGGTGCAGTTCATGATCTTCTTGGACCAACTGCCTGCCAACTTGGGAGCCGTGGCTACGCCTGCGTCGGAGCAACGTAAACCGGAGAATGCGGTTGCTGGCTTGGATGCCCATCCTGAAGTGGTCGTTCAATTGGCAGCGTCGGAACCAACTCTGAAGAGCTTAACAAATATTGATATTGATCATCGTGGTCGAGTTTGGGCTTGTGAAGTGGTCAACTACCGCCGCCATCGCGATGACCGACCCGAAGGCGACCGCATCTTAATTTTGGAAGATACCAATCAGGATGGAGTGATGGATTCATCCAAGGTGTTTTATCAAGGGCGAGATATCGATTCCGCGCTGGGGATTTGTGTATTAGGCAACCGCGTGTTGGTAAGTGCAGCCCCTTATATCATTGAATTCATTGACGAAGATGGTGACGATATCCCTGACCGCAAGACAGCGGTGTTTACCAAGACGGGTGAGCCGCAGCATGACCACAGTGTACATAGCTTCGTCGTTGGCCCGGATTATCGGCTGTACTTTAATTATGGGAACACAGGCCATCAGATCTGCGATCAAGATGGGCAACCGTTCCGTGATCCTTGGGGCCGAGTGATCAATGATTCTGGCAAGCCATATCGTCAAGGGATGGCGTTTCGTTGCAACTTGGATTTTAGCAACATGGAAGTGGTCGGACACAACTTCCGCAATAACTATGAACTCGCCGTCGATTCCTTCGGTTCCATTTGGCAATCGGATAACGACGATGACGGCAATCGGGCCACACGCATCAACTTTGTGATGGAGTACGGAAACTATGGTTACACCGATGAAGTGACCGGTGATTCGTGGCAGAAATTTCGTACGAATATGGAAAAAGATATTCCTTCGCGGCACTGGCATTTGAATGATCCTGGCGTTGTGCCCACGATGTTGATTACAGGTGCGGGCTCTCCGACCGGCATCATGGTTTACGAAGGCGAATTGTTGCCCGCTGGATTCCGTAATCAGGTGATTCACTGTGACGCCGGCCCCAATGTCGTGCGTGCTTATCCAACTCAGCGTGATGGCGCAGGCTATTCAGCGTCCATTTTAAACTTGGTAGAAGGTTCACGCGACAAGTGGTTCCGCCCTGCGGATGTGTGTGTGGCACCGGACGGCAGTGTCTTTATCAGCGACTGGTATGATCCAGGCGTGGGCGGACATTTGATGGAAGACACCGAACGCGGTCGATTATTCCGTGTAGCGCCGCCCGGAAGCAAATACTCAATTCCCCAGTACGACTTGAAGACAGTCGCGGGTGCGGTCGCTGCGTTGGCAAATCCAAATCAGTCTGTTCGCTATTTGGCGATGCAAGCGTTGGCTGGATTTGGTTCACAAGCGGAAGGGCCATTGGCAAAGGTCTTGCAAGAGTCAGCCGACCACCGTCTAGCGGCGCGAGCACTTTGGGCTTTGTCTCGCATCGAAACGGTTGGTGCAAGATACATCCAGCAGGCACTAACGAGCGATAGCTCCGATCTACGAATCACTGCTATTCGTACGGCTCGGGCTATGAAGTTAGACCGCAAGTTGTATATCGACACCATGTTGAAAGATACCGATGTGCAAGTGCGACGTGAGTTGTGCGTTGCGTTGCGTGAAGACGCTTCGCCGGAAATGCCGCGGCGTTGGTTGGCTTTGGCCAATCAATATGATGGGCGGGACCGCTGGATGTTAGAAGCGTTGGGGATTGCGGCCATGGATCGATGGGATGAGTGCTTGGACTTGTTTGTCGAACAGCACAAGCTGGAGCCTTCGAATCCAAAGGTGGCTGATATTATATGGCGAAGTCGAGGTGCAAAGACAAGTCAATGGATTGCCAAGATGCTGCAGGACGAATCGATCGCTAGCGAGCAGATCGACCCAATGTTCCGGGCACTTGATTTCCAGAGCAACGAAGCCAAATCGCAGGCGCTGCAGCAACTGCTGGAGTTCGCTGCAAGTGACCGCATCGTCACCGAAGCGGCTTTGCGGATGAGCGATACTGGCAAAGTAATGTCAGTTCCCAAGGTTGCTGGGGCTGTGAAGCGTTATGTCAGTTCGCTAGGCAACAGCCCAGCGGCACTCACCATCGTTGAGAAGCTGAACATGGTTGGCATGGAAGCCGAACTGGTATCTATGGCGCTTGGTTTGGGTGCAACGTCCGATGGCGTCAAAGCGATTGACCTTGCATTGAAGCAGAATGCCGCCTCAGCGATCGAGGCGATGGTCCTGGTGCCCGAAGAACAAGCCGATGCACCCAAAAAGCAGCAAGCACTGGCCTTGGCCAAGCTGCTGTCGTTGAGCAATCGCGGCGATGCAAGCCAACTTCTCCGAAAAGCTTTGGAGCAACCTGGAATTGATTCGTCGATTCGGATCGTCGCAGCAACGGGTTTGGCTCGTAAGGCCGAAGGCCAACGGTACTTGCTGGATCTTGCTGTCGCGAAAAAGCTTCCTGCGGATGCAAGCACGATGGTCGCTGGCACTTTACGGTCTTCACAAGATGCTGCGATCGCGAAAAAGGCGTCGGAGCTCTTTCCCGCTTTAGCATCCGCGGGGCGGCCTTTAGCGCCAATCGACCAGCTTGCCGAGATGCGCGGCGATTGGCAAGCTGGAAAGAAGGCATTCGATTCGGTTGCCACGTGCGCTCAATGTCATGTTGTCCGCGGAGGTGGAAAGAACGTGGGGCCAGACCTTTCCGAGATTGGCGACAAGCTGACGCGTGAAGCGATGCTGGTTGCGATTGTGAATCCTAGCGCAGGAATCTCGCACAATTATGAAGCGTACTCGGTGCTGACCAGCGACGACGAAGTCATTACGGGGCTGCTGGTCAGCAAGAATGACAACGAAGTTATTTTGAAAGACAAAGACGGTATCGAACGCAAGTTTGCGATGGAGAACGTTGAAGCATTTAAGAAGCTAGAAACGTCTTTGATGCCCAACAACTTGCAAGACTTGGTCGATCAGCAAGGTTTGGTCGACATCGTGGAATACATGACTACTTTAAAGAAGCAGTAGGATTGATGAATCATATCAAAAGCGGGTTGTCGTCAGCATGCGGTCGCTTGGCAATCGCAATGGTCTGCGTTGCATGTTGCGTGATCGCTCGCGGAGATGATTTCCCAGCGATCTACAATTCCGAACCTGATGCCACTTTGATGCCTATGGAAGCGGAACTAGCGGCGGCTTCGATGCGGGTGCCCGACGGTTTCCGCGTCAACGTCTTTGCAGCGGAACCGGACGTGCAGAATCCGATCGCTTCTACGTGGGATCTGCAAGGGCGATTGTGGGTGGCAGAGAATTATACGTACGCTGAACAGTCGCAGCGATTTGATCTTAACTTGCGAGATCGTGTCGTCATCCTGCAAGACACAACCGGCGATGGCCGCGCGGATGTTCGTAAGGTCTTTACGGATCAAGTCCAGATGCTGACTAGTGTAGAAGTTGGCCATGATGGCATCTGGCTGATGTGCCCTCCAAGCTTGCTGTTTATTCCTGACCGCAATCATGATGATGTGCCCGATGGTCCGGCAGAGGTGGTGCTGGATGGCTTTGAGGTTGCCAAGGAAAACTATCACAACTTTGCCAATGGATTGCGATTGGGGCCTGACGGTTGGCTGTATGGTCGCTGCGGTGGGTCGTGTCCTGGCCGCATTGGAGTGCCTGGAGCCAGTGAAGCTCAGCGAGTGCCACTGGAGGGCGGAATTTGGCGATTTCATTTGTCCGACAAACGTTTTGAAGTCCTCTCGCATGGAACCACCAATCCTTGGGGCCACGACTGGAACGAACAAGGCCAAGCGTTCTTTATCAATACCGTGAACGGCCATTTATGGCATGTGATTCCCGGCGCCCATTTTGTTCGCCCGTTCACATTAGATCCCAATACGAAAACGTATGAGCAAATCGATATGCATGCGGACCATTGGCATTTCGATACCGGCAAGAAATGGCAAGATTCTCGAGACGGAGCGGCGGATGATTTTGGCGGTGGGCATGCCCATACTGGTATGATGATCTATCTGGGAGGCAGTTGGCCAAAAGAGTATGGGAACAACTTGTTTACATTGAACTTTCATGGTCGGCGGGCCAATCGTGAGATACTGAATCGACATGGCAGCGGCTATCTGGCATCGCATGCACCTGACATTTGTTTTGCAACCGACAAATTTTTTCGCGGTACCGAGTTAAGCTACGGTCCTGATGGAGCAGTGTACATTCTCGATTGGAGCGATACGGGGGAATGCCATGAGCACAACGGAGTGCATCGAACTAGCGGGCGAGTTTTTCGCGTGAGCTATGGCGACTCGTTGGATTCTGACAACAGGCCGCACGTGGCAATGGTCAATAACATGTCAATCGATCAACTGATTGATTGTCATCGTTCGCCGAATGAGTGGTATGTTCGACAAGCTCGCAAACGATTGGCAAGTGCTGGCGACCAGAAAGCATTGCAACTGGCTCATATCCAGCAATTGCAAACTTGGTCAAAGGGAGCTGATGAAACGCTTGCTTGTCGAGCGATGCTTACCTTGCAAGTGATGGGACAAGCGGAGGACGAATTTCTTGGTGAACAATTGCATCATGCGAATGAGCATGTACGAGTGTTGGCTTTACAAGCGTTGACCGAAGGCTGGCAAATCGACGATATCTTTAGCCAGCGGCAGCAGCGGTGGGATGACAGGCTGGCGTATCAGCAACAGGTGCAACGCTGGATGCCAAGGTTCGTCCAGCAGGCCCAGCAGGATGCAAGCGGACTGGTTCGGCTAACGCTGGCCTCGACATTGCAGCGTTTGCCGGTGAAGCAGCGATTGGAATTGGCTTTGGCCCTTATGACTCATGAGGCTGATGGCGAGGATCATAACTTGCCGTTGATGGTTTGGTACGGCTTGATACCGGTAACCCAGTCGGCTCCTTTGACCTTGGCTGAAGCGGTACCGCAGATGAAATGGCCGAAGGTCCAGCGATTTGTGGTGCGACGTTTAGCCGAGCAACTTGATTCGAACCCTGCCGGTATCGATCGAATCGTTGCTGCCTTAGCGAAGTTGCCTGAGCAGTCGCAAGTGAATGTTTTGAGGGGCCTGCAAGATGGATTGAAGGGATGGCAATCCGCGGCCAAGCCAGAAGCTTGGGATGTGTTTGTGGCTAGTGTTGCAGCCAAACCCGACAAGGATCTAGAAGCGGCAATACGCGACCTGAGTGTGTTGTTTGGCGATGGATTGGCGATGGAACAGATACGGCAGTTGGTGTTGGATCCGGGCACTGAAATTGGCTTGAGGCAATCGGCGTTAGAGACGTTGGTGCGCAGTAAAGCTGAGGGGTTGCGTGAGATTTGCGAAGCGTTATTGCCGGAGACCCGTATCAATGTAATTGCGGCCCAAGGACTAGCGGCATTTGACGACCCAGATATTGCGAGACAACTTGTTCGGCGTTATCGCTACTTTCGTGCTCCGGAGCGTCCGAAAGTGATATCGATTTTGACCTCGCGGGTTTCGTTTGCGAAAGTTTTGGTCGATAGTTTGGCGAATCAGCAGATCCCAATGGGAGATGTGTCTGCTTACGATGCGCGGCAATTGATTTCGCTGGGAGATACCGAACTTACAAGGTCGTTGACCGAGGTTTGGGGAGAAATCCGTGACAGTTCCGAGGAGAAAGTCCAGCGGATTGCGTCGTTGAAGGAGCAGCTTACGGAAGACGTGCTATCGCATGCCGATCGTTCGCAGGGACGCTTGGTGTTTCAAAAGAATTGCAGCAAATGCCATCGCATGTTTGGAGAGGGCGAAAGGATCGGGCCAGATTTGACGGGCTCGGACCGCTCAAACTTGGACTATTTGCTATACAACATCATTGACCCTAGTAACGTCGTATCGAAAGATTATCGGATGTCGATTGTGATGACCCAAGACGATCGAGTGTTGAATGGGTTGATTGTGAGTCGCTCCGAGAAAACGCTTACATTACAAACGCAAACGGAGCTTCTGACAATTGCACTGGAGGATATAGCGGAGATTAAGCAAACGACGCTTTCGCCAATGCCAGACGGGATTTTCGACACGCTGACGCATGGGGAAATAGTCGATTTGATATCGTATTTGCAGGGGCCGACGCAGGTGCAGTTGCCGCAAAAATAGCACAGGCACTCTCCGAGTGCCGTGAGTAACGTAGTTGCCTTTGTTACGGCCCACGGAGTGTGCCTACTACCTTACGGCCCACGGAGTGTGCCTACTACTGGGAGCGAGGGGGCTGAGCAGAACAGTCCCAGAGGTCGCACAGTTGCTATAATCCGAACAAACCAGCCGATTCGGCAGGTTCGCCGATCGGTGGCAAACTTCCGTAGCGACAAAATCGGCGGGTTGGGCTAGAATTTTAACCATTCATTCTTTTTATAGCCCTCAATGGATTGAGGGATTTCTGTTACCTTTTAGACGACCGCGACACACAATATGTTACAATTCCCGTTCTGAGCCATTACCGAACAACCGCTCATTTGACCGACCGCTGCACGCGTTTTGAAACATGGGAAACGCGAAGGATTGCGGCCCACGGTTACTTGAAAGCAACGAAAAGCTTCGTTGAACGGTTTTGCTTTTTACGCGACCGTAGGCAGCCGAAATTCAAACCCCTTTTTCTCGTCGATTTGAACCAAGATGAATGCTGAACGCGAAGTGCTAAACCAAATACCCAACCAAACCAACCCGTTGTTGATGGAAGCCCTTCAGCAAAAGACGGACCGGGTCGACGCGCTGCTGACAGCGTGGCGATGGAAATGGTTGATTCTTTTAGGTTTGCTGTTGGGTGTCGCGATCGGCTATTTGATCGTCATTCAGTTAGCTCCACAGTACACCTCGTACGCGATGGTGCAAATATTGACGCCAAATCAGAAAAGTGCCACGAGTGCTCAGTTGGATTTGGGTGAATCCGCGATGTCGGAAACGCGGCAAGACGAGATACGAATTATGCGTGGCACCCGCGTGATTGAAAATGCGATCAAAATGGGTCGCTTGGATCAGCATCAAATCTTCACGGGCAAATCGCCAGCCGATATCTTCGCATGGATTGTCGACGAGTCGCGTTTGAACATTATACCTGGGACGAAAGAAGCCAAGACCGACTTGATCGATCTGACGTTCGAGTGCGAGGATAAAGAGTTCAGTGCAGAAGTGTTGCAAGCGATCCTAGCGGGCTACGAAAAGTACTTGCAGGATGTTTATACCGACCGCGGTGGTGAAGTTTTCGACAAGCTGGCTGAGTATCGCGACCAGTACGACGATCGTTATCGCAAGGTCAAAGAGCAGTACATCAAACGTGTAAGCTCCGGCAACATTGTTTGGGCGAACGAAGAACTGCGTAACCCGTACGCTCAAGCTTTGGACGATATCACCAAGAAGATTACGGAGCTGACTTCCGAGGCGGATCACATCGACGCAGTGATGAATCAGGTTAGTGAAGCGATGAAGGCGAACCGTTCAGCAGAAAGCTTGCTGACTTTGCTGGGTAAAGAGCTTGGGCAGATGGAGCGAGCGCGATTTGAAACGACGCTGGAAGCGATCCAGAAGAACGAGGAATTGTATGGTTCGAAAAACTCGCAAGTGACCATGCTTAAAAACTTGATCTTGGAAAAGGATATCGAAAAAGACAAGATGACCCGTATGTTTGGTTTAAAGCACCGAACCGTAGTCTCAATTGACGCAGAGATCTCCAAGCTGAAGCAAGAACTGGAGAACGCTCAAAAAGGCGAGGAAGAACGCAAGGTAAAACTCCAAGAAGACTTGATGGCGAACTTCAGCGGTGCTCAGACGCCCGAAGAGCGATTGTCGATCGCGATTGCTTCGATGCAAGAAACACGTCAGTCGCTTGTCACCGAACTCAGGATGTTGGCTACACGAGCGGCAGAGCAACGGCAATTGAGCATGGAACTGCAAGCGCAATTGGCTGAAGTCGAAATCTTAAAGAAAGAAATGGACTTGTTCGAAGAGAACGCGACGGAATTGAAGAAGTCTTTGGAGAGCTTGCGGATTGGCTCAGACTACAATCGCAAACGTATGGTGCGGCATACGGAGCCTGGCATTGGTGAGCGAACCGGGCCTAGCTATCTGAAGTTTTTGGGATTAGGCGGTTTGCTGGGCGGTGCCATGTTCTTTGGGCTTGCCTATCTGCTCGAGATGGCGGATCGCTCGTACCGTTCCCCAGATGAAATCCTGCGATCGTTGAATGTACCGGTGCTTGGTCACATCCCGATTTTCGAAGTGGACCGACGTGAACTGCGCGACGAAAATGTCGACGGATCAGTGGTCACGCTTCATAAACCGCAATCGAATACCAGTGAATGTTATCGCGGAATTCGGACTTCGCTGTTCTTTGCCAATAAAAAGGATACGACGCGTGTCATTCAAGTGACCAGTCCGTTGCCCGGTGATGGGAAAAGTACGTTGGCGTGTAATATCGCCGTGTCGCTTGCACAATCGGGACGCAAAGTGCTCTTGGTTGACTGTGACCTTCGCCGACCTCGTGGAGCGAAGATTTTTGGAGTGAAAGATGACCTTGGTTTAAGTTCTTGCTTGGCCAGCGACGTTAAAGTTGCGGAGGCAGTTAAAGAAACGGCCGTGGAAGGCTTGTCGGTCTTATCCAGTGGACCGCGGGTTGCAAATCCATCGGAGTTGTTGGTCTCGCCTGAGTTTGAAGCACTGCTGGCTGAACTACGACGAACGTATGAGTTCGTCATCATCGATACACCGCCCATGTTGTCGGTAAGTGACCCGGCAAGTGTGGCCCCAATGATGGATGCCGTGATTCTGACAATGCGGTTGCGACGCAATAGTCGCCCAATTGCGGAACAAGCAAAGAATATCCTTGATTCCGTCGATGCGAGGATCGTGGGCATTGTGATCAACGGCGTGGATCAAAAGAACAATTATGGATACGGCGGTTATCGCTATGACACATCCGGCATGGCAGGTTACTCCTATGCGAACAAGAGTTACGGCTACGGCGGTTCTGGAAAAGTATACGGGGACGAGCAGATGCAAAGTTTTGCACGTCCGCGAGCTGAAAGAACTGAGCGAACTAACCGCAGTTAGCGGGCTGTTGATTTAGTGACTGTCGCCTTTCGCCTCGCGAAAGTGCGATCCCCTAACGCACTTTTGCGGAGCAAAAGGCGACCATGTTTTGCCGAATCGGATTGAATCAACAGTCCGCTAGCATGCGGTTGCGATTACCTCTCGTCAGTCATACCACGCCATCGGAGTGTCTTGGCGTGGTATAGTTTGGTGCCATCGAGTATTCGCCATCGAGTATTCGCCACCGAGTATTCGCTTGGTTAACGTCCCGTGATTGACTCCACGGCGATCTCGGCGGCTAAGCTACACTTGGCAAAGCTGTCTACCACACTTTGACAAAGTGGAAGACAGGTGGGAAATCGTCTGACTTCCAATCGGTCAGATCTTCTTTCAGACCGAGCTTAGCTATCTTTGCGGCATTCTCTCTTGTTGGATGCTTGATGCGAGTGATTGGCTAACGATAAAAATTCTGGTGTCAACGTACTAGTCATCAAAAATCATTTTCGTATGATCCTGCATGTAGCAATCGAGCAGGCGAGATTTGTCTTGTAGCCTGTATGCTCAGTCGAACTCTTTACGAACTGAACCATGAATCGATATCCGAACACTCGATCCAGCGCTGCTTGCTTCTTTGCATTTCAATGGCTCTTGATACTGATCGCAATGCCTATGACCGCATACAGCGACGAAGGAATGTGGCTGTTCACACACCTTCCCCGCGAGCAATTAGCAGCCCGCTATCAATTTGAAATTACCGATCAGTGGGCTCAACATGTGCAAATGAGTTCGGTGCGGTTCAACAGTGGTGGTTCTGCGTCATTCGTATCATCGGATGGGTTGGTGCTGACCAATCATCATGTGGCTGCTGATACTTTGTTTAAACTTTCAAGCCAAGATGCGAACTTGTATGAGCAAGGTTTTCTAGCAAAGTCGCTTGAACTTGAGATCCCTGCTCCTGACCTGGAACTGAACCAGTTGGTCTCTATCGAAGACGTCACACAGCGCGTAAAAGAGGCTGTTCAAGACGGCTTAGATGCGGCGGGTGCGGCTGCCGCGCGTCGAGCGGTAATCGCGGATATCGAGGAGGAAAGCAATAAGGCGACTGGTCTGCGTTCCAACGTGGTTACCCTGTATGGTGGTGGGCAATATCATCTTTATCGCTTTAAGAAATACACAGATGTGCGTTTAGTGTGGGCACCGGAAGCGGCGGCTGCTTTCTTCGGTGGCGATGCGGATAACTTCGAGTATCCACGTTACTGTTTGGACGTAACGTTGTTTCGGGTCTACGAAGATGGAAAACCAGCTAAAATTGATCATTTTCTTAGGACGGATCCGCAAGGTGCCATGGATGGCGATTTAATCTTTGTATCGGGGAATCCCGGTCGTACGCGTCGTATTTACACCGTCGATGCGTTGAAGTTTCAGCGGGATGTCGCACTGCCTCGCAGTCTAGATCTATTGCGTCGCAAAGAGGTCTTGCTGCAGCAGTACGCGCTTAACGGACCCGAGCAAGATCGACGCAGCCGCGACGACCTGTTTGGTATCCAGAATTCTCGCAAAGCGTACTCTGGCATGCTGGCCGGTCTTCAGGATCCTGCTTTCTTTGAACGCAAGATTGCGAGCGAGAATGCGATGCGATCCGCGATTGCAACAGACGCGAAACTTGCCAGTTTGGATGAGGCTTGGTCGCAAATACAATCGGTCGTGCAACAGCGAAACGCACTAGTCAAGCAAAGCGGATCGATGCGAAGTCGCTTGTATGGATTGGCGGAAACCATTGTGCTTTTGGTTCAAGAAGATCAAAAGCCTAACAATGAACGGCTAGAAAGTTTTCGTGAAAGCAATCGGGAGTCCTTGCTTCAGGAACTGTATTCGCCAGCACCTCTGTATGAAGACCTTGAAAGGATGGAGTTAGCCGACGAGCTGGCGCGCATGATGGAAGATCGTGGCGGCAGCGATCCCATCGTGCTACAACTTCTGGCTGGCCAATCGCCTCGGGCAAGGGCTGCGGAAGTGATTGCAAAGACCAAGCTATTTGAAGTGGAGGCACGCAAGCAAATGGTTGGCAGCGGATTGGATGCGGTCACGAGTTCACAAGACGCAATGATTCAGCTAGCGTTGATGTTGAATCCGGAATATCGTCGCTTGGAAGCGGTGAACAAGGAGATTGGTGAACTAGAAAAGCAAGCTTATGGCAAGATTGCGCAAGCCAAGTTCGCGATTGAAGGCGATGCGGTTTATCCCGACGCGACCTTTACGCTGCGGTTAGCTTTCGGTGCTGTGAAAGGATATGAAGAAGACGGCGAAACGATTGCTGCTCATACCACGATGGGTGATGCGTTTGAGCACGAAGCGTTGCATGGCAAGAAGGACCCATGGGTTCTGCCGGAAAGCTGGCATCAGGTTCGCGGTGCCATCAAGTCTGATACGCCTTATAATTTTGTGTGTACCGCGGACATCATTGGCGGGAATAGTGGTTCGCCGGTGGTCGGTCGAGACGGATCGATTGTGGGCATCATTTTTGATGGCAACATCCATTCGTTAACGGCGGATTATTACTATTCAGAGGATCCTTCGCGAGCGGTTGCTGTTCATATTGCTGCGGTGTTGGAAGCGTTGCGAAAGATCTACGGTGCTGACAGTCTCGCCGATTCGTTGGGCAAGTAGCAGCAACACTCCGAGTGCCGTCTTAAAGGTAGTAGGCACACTCCGAGTGCCCTAACGAATGGTTCTTGCCACGGCACACGGAGTGTGCCTGCTGCCCTGACAGCGTGGCGATATCGCTCGCGTTGCGGGCGCTTGCGAGCGATATCGCGCATACTGCAGCGATGCACGATTCCTGGGCGAGCCAGCCAATAGAATTTATCGCTCATATCTCCTAGCAAATTCTGCTACCAAACGCCCTAAGTGATGCAAACCGAGAATCTAGGCACAGGGATTGCGATCGCTATCGTTATCTTACGGAAACCGTTGCGACGGTATTTTTGATTTGCTTTTTAGGGACCTCAAGATGATTCACCAAGTCAGCGGAGACATACTTCTAACCCAAGCGGCTGCGATTGCGCATGGAGTTTCTCCAGACGATCACTTTAATCAAGGCTTAGCTTTAGCTTTACGCGAGCAATGGCCTTCAATGGCCAAAGACTTCCGCCATTGGGCTCACAATCAACATCCCAAGCCCGGCACGGTATGGATTTGGAGTGGAGTTGGTGGTGCTCGAATTATCTGTCTGGTGACACAAGACGTAAGTGCTCACAATCATTCGCACTCGAGTAGCTCTCGCACGGAGTACGTGAACCACGCGTTAAAAGAATTGCGTAAGCTTATCGAGAAAGAAGAATTAGCGAGTATCGCGTTACCCAAGCTTGCCACTGGTGCAGGTGGTTTGGCTTGGGATGAAGTCCTACCGTTGATCAAGCATCACTTGGGTGATTTGCAGATCCCGGTCTATGTGTACAGCGAGTATCACAAGGGAGTTGCGGCCCAAGAGTTGGCAACGACCGCACATTAAGCCAGCGAACTGCTCTTTTGAAAATGTTACAGAACCCCCATCAACGAGGTTGGAAAACCTCGCTGATGGTATTGCCTCCAAAGGGTCAGACGCCTTTACCAGCAGAGCAAATTTTAGAACTTCTCCGTCAACAGCTTTTGGTCAACCAGCCATTCCCGCATTCGGGCTGGCCACTGGCCAACGGCTGTTTTGGCATTTGGACGGTATCCAAACCCATGGCCCACTCCAGAGTAGATATGCAATTCGCATGGCACCTTGGCAGCTTTGTATTTTAAGTACAGTTGTGCCATACCTTCGGAAATATCAGGCCGATCGTTCTCTCCCAAAGCAATGAATGCGGGAGGCATCCCCGATTCGACGCTATAGCGATGAGAGCGACCGGGATAGATGAGCACTTGGAAGTCGGGACGGCTACTGAATCGTTCTACTGCATCGGCTGAATTCGCATCGCCATTGTCAGATTGCATTGCGGCCAGTGCAGCTAGCTCTCCACCTGCGGAAAAGCCAAGTATTCCAATGCGAGTAGGTTCGATGTTCCACTGCGCCGCTTTGCTTCGTACCAAGCGAATCGATCGCCGAGTGTCCAGCATGGCGTGGTCGTCGACCGTGTACTTGGAGCCTTCTTCTTCGGCTAATCGATACCTCAAGACAAACGCGGCGATGCCATGATCGGCCAGCCATTGCCCTAAATCATCGCCCTCATGGCCAAGGCACAACATGCGATGTCCACCACCAGGAGCGATGATCACTGCGGTGCCAGTGGCTTTGTCAGGCGTTGGTAAATACGGAGTGATCGAGGGATTATGCACATTCGTGACGTTGCAGCGACCTTTGGCAGAATCGTCCACGTTCTCAGCTTCGTTCATCCTTGCTTCGAATCCCGGCGCGCCCTTATCCCATAAGTAGATGCGATCCGGTTGCTCGGCGGCGAATAAGCAGTTGCTGACAAACGTAACCAATAACAAAAACGTCCATCGAATTGGATGCATCATAATTCCCCCGAGTATGACAAAGGAAACGGCGTACTACTGCGCCGTTGAAACTGCATACAGTGTATTCGAAGATCGGATGTAGAGGGCAGAACCACCCGCAGCCGATGACGCCCAAAACCGAGAATTATTTTCAACTGGCAGCTTGTTCACTCTCACCAAATCCAATTTGTCGCTTGGTTTGATGACGAAAGTTTGACCATTCTCGTCGGGGCAATAGACCATGCCGTTGTAGGCCCAAGGAGATGCCCAAAACGCACCCGCTTGTGGCAATCGCTCTTCGAATAATTTTGTACCAGTCTTCGCATCAACGCAAATGATCTGTCCTCCGCGTCCGCCAAGCAGGTAGACTTTGTTATCGATCACCAGCGGCGAGGAGCGTTGCGGACCGAAGGCTGTTGAACTCCATAGAATTCCGTCTGCGCCAGCGGCTATGTTCAGATCGCCCGTCGCGCCTGCTTTGACGGCTACCATCCCGGCACCTTGTCGTCCTTGATTGCCGACGACTAATATTTCCTTGTTGCCAGAGGGAGTGGAACTGACACCGCCGGCTGGCAGGGAAGCCTGCCACAGCAAAGTCCCGTCGGCTGGGTCATAGGATCGTACTGTTTTACCAGATGTTACCAGCTCGGTCCGTACCGCATTCTTCCAAATGATAGGTGACCCCCAATTCGATTTTTCATCGCGGCTGGCTCGCCATCGTTCTTCACCAGTGGCGACATCCATAGCGACCAGAAAGGATGCCTCTTCATTGTCGACCTGCAAGTAAACCAGTCCATTGTGGATAATGGGCGAACTGGACGTGCCCCACTCGTTCTGCATCTTGTAGCTCCCGAGATCCTTCTTCCAAAGCTCATTGCCGTCCAAGTCATAGCAAACGACGCCCATCATGCCAAAGTACGCCACAATGTGACTGCCGTCGGTAGCTGGTGTTTCCGATGCATATGTGTTGTCGCGGTGTGTTCCCAACCTGGGCTTGGAATTGATCGCAACTTTGGACCACAGGATTTTCCCTGAGCTGGCTTCGAGGCAATGTAGAGTCCACTGGTGTTCGGAGTCCTTGTTCTTTTGGCCTGCAGAGACGGCGGTGGTGACGTACAATCGATCCCCAATCACAATCGGTGCCGACCAACCTTCACCTGGGATCTCTGTTTTCCATTGAATGTTGGAGGTCTCGTTCCATTCTTCTGGAATCTTGACATCCTCGATAATCCCGCTGCTATTGGGGCCGCGGAACTGCGTCCAATCTGCGGCGATAGCGAGTGAACTGGAAAAGCTGAGAGCGACGGCTAGACAAGCGGTGGGCTTCAATTGCATGCGTTGAGATCCTAAGTAAAACGAAATAGACGGTCCAATGTTCGGCGCTTCATATGGTAGGCAGCGGGAAAGCTAGCCTAAATATCGATCCGCAGCGCGACAACGGGCGTTCGCGCTGTGATTTTGCGTTAAACGGAATGTAAACATTGCTCGAGCGACGAAGTTTCGCGGGCTAAGGAGCAATCTTTCGCTCGGTAACGTGATATTGCTGCGATTCAGGATTCAATTCCAAATGAAAGGGAGCGTCGACTTGGTCGCTTTTGGCCTCTTGAGAATCTAGGACGGCGGACATCGAGGCGGCGTTTAGTGGCGATTGGCTGGGGCTGGTTGCATCCAGCACAAAGAACCGTTGCACATCGTCTTTGATGGCTAACTGAATTAACAAATAGTTTCGGACTAACGGATAAGGTCTTAGCTCCAGGTCGCTGGCCTTGAGAAAATGGTCATAATGCTGTTTGTCGGAGAATCCAAAAATAGCTGAACGCAGCTTTCCCGCTTCGTCCGGCGCAAGCGGAGGGCCCAGTGCTGTGTTGTCTTGTAGAAGGAGGTAGCGGGGCAGGCTAGTTGATAAAGAGTTCATTGTCTAATCCTCGTTGAGTTGGCTTGGTTTTTGCGCCGGGGTTGAATTTGATTTGCGGAAAGTTCGTTTTCGACTTCCATTGACCATCGCGAATCGCAGCCGCGATGGCAGGTTGCAATTCCGCATCAGCTTGGACCAGCAATGCTTGATTCTCGACGACTTTGGCAGCCATCTCTTGAGTAAAAGCGATCGCTTGAGCACGTCGTATTTCGGCTTGAGCTTGTGCGATTCGTGTATTGGCATGGGCCTGATCGATCTGCAGTCTCGCGCCGATGTTATCGCCAACGTTAATATTGGCGATGTCGATAGATACGATGGCATAAGCGGTATTGGCGTCCAAGCCACGCTCCATCACGATCTTTGAAATTTGAGCGGGCTTCATGAGCACATCCATATGGGTGGCCGCTGAGCCGATCGCTGTGATGATGCCTTGGCCAACACGCGCGATGATTGTTTCTTCGGTAGCGCCGCCAATCAGTTGGTCAAGATTGGTGCGTACCGTAACCTGCGCACAAACCTTTAACTCCACACCGTTCTTTGCGACGGCGCTAAGCATCGACTTGGCGTGCTCGCTTTCAACGGGGCATCGTATGACACGCGGCGAGATGCTGGTTTGCACAGCCAACAGTACGTCACGACCTGCTAAATCGATTGCTGCTGCGCGATCATAGTCCAGATCGATACCAGCTCGTTTCGCCGCGATGATCGCTTGCACCACGCGCATAATGTTCCCACCCGCAAGTGAATGAGAAAGCAGACGCGCGGTACTCATACCACCTTCATGACGATCGATCCGCAAGCCTGCTTGTCGCACCATGACCTTTGCATTGACGATCGTGCCTTGATCGATGCGCAGAAGGCTCATAACAATCAAGCTGGCCATGCTGACTTCCGCGCCGCAGGAATAGGCTTGGATCCAGTAAGCGCCCCACTTCGCAAAAACGACCAAGAGACCCAACAGTACGATGCTGCCGACGATTAGTGCAGCCCAAGCTGTTTGCTGCCAGCTAGGCATCCATAATCCAAATAAAAGATAAAACATCGTCGCCTTCCTATGTCAGGCCGACTCTTCCGCTTACCAAGGAAACGAATGTCCTCGATACAGCACCCTCCATCCAGTCTCAGTCTGCCTTCTTGCGACTGCTGGAGTCTTTGCCGTTGTTTACTGTTTTCGCAGAACGCGCGGCTGTCGATTTGCTGCGTTTACGTGGCTCTGATTTTTCGAGCGCTAGAGTTTCGCAGCGTTCTTTCACCGAAGGAAATGGCATGCCACCTGGGAGCTCATACCGTTCTGCACGTACAAACCAAAATGCCAGCCCACCTGAGTTATGAGCTGCGTTGGGCGTCGTTTTATCGGTAGCACGCACACCCAGTGAACCTTTGCGACCCGACTTCTGCCAGCCGCGCTCTTCCATCACGATACGCACGACAACTCCGATCGCTTGGCGAAAACGAGTATTGCGGCGTGGCTGCGGTTGACGCAGAAAGCTTTCGATTTCAGGAACAGACTCTAGCTCGCGTACAACGCCTGAGAGCGGCGCGCGATCATGATGCAGTTCCGCTTCATCCATGCGTCGTTGTCGATGCTCTTCGCTGAAGAACTCAAGAATATGAGCGAAGGGTTGTTGTGCGTCATTGACTACGTCGCTGAATGTCTTGCCTTGCGAATCCGCTAAGAACTTCGCGGATGATATTGTGAACTTAACCATACGTTTGACTGCCTTTCAGGCCGACGTGTGCTACAGGTGCAGAAGTTGCACTTGCATGCAGTGTAGGGTAGTCTCGCGAAATAAGGTCACAATTCGGCGTGTAATGCCAATTAAGAGCAAATAAAGTGACACCGGTAGGGTTTGCCATCATCCGCCCTTGCATTTATTCTCGCTACGATTGCTGCCCTATTAGCCCCATTTGCGAAACCAAGCCTAGTGACAGCCGCCAAGTTGCGTGCACCTAGTGAAGCTAGCGAATTTTTTGACTAGGGCATCGAAAGCGTCCTACTTCAAATCCTCGTTTGGCCACATGCTTCGTCTTCCGGCCAGCAGTGCGCGACCGCCACAATCGAAAAGAAGAGGGGCGGAGCTCACGCCGCATCAAGTGAATGACCTCGCCAGGAGTGATCAGGAACTGGCGTTGGATCGCATCAAAACTTGTGCGATCTTCCCAAGCCATTTGAATGATTCGATCGATTTGCGTTTCAGTGAGCGTGTCTATTAAAGTCCGCTTCATCCAATACTCCCACTCAGTTGCCGACTAGCTACCATGCGAAAGACCGCAATTGCCGCCCCCCATTAACTCCGCTACCGCGCAGCAAACCAGATCGCTGAAGTTCGTAGACCCTACTTCAGGCGGAAGTCAGGACGCCAAGCACAAATCCAACCCTACATCCACAAGCTCACTGAATTGCCAGCGTGCATGAAGAGTCAACCTTATGAAGCAAAACAAGGAGAATTTGCCGCAAAAGGCCTGTATCCATTGTTCTCGTCCGTTCACGTGGCGAAAGAAGTGGGCCAAAGTGTGGGAGCAAGTGCGGTACTGCAGCCAGCGATGTCGGCGAGAGGCCCACAGGCGCAGCATCAGGACTTGAACTGGAAAAACGAGAAAAAAATATCGATCGCCGATTGGCGTGACCGAACGTGTCACGGCAGTGCTGATAATATTTCTGTTGGTTCGCGGCAGGCCAACTATTGCAAACTGCCGCAACAGTCCAATGCAAGGAAGAACGCAAGATGCTTATACTAACGCGCAAAGCAGGAGAGAAACTTCTCATTGATGGCAATGTTACTGTCGAAGTCATCAAGATCCAAGGGAACCGTATCACGATTGGAATCGAAGCTCCGTCCAAAGTGAAAATCTGGCGTGGCGAATTGAACGAACGAACGACTAGTTCACAGACCATCGAGCTTGAGCTTGACGATAGCATGTTGGTCTCCTGTTAGGCAATCGCTCGAGCTTGGAGTACCGTACGACGGAATTCCAAGTCCGTCGATACTTCAACGGACAAAGATGTCCGTTGGTACATTTATTCCGAGCATTTGCCTTAGCGAACGTAGCCGCAGGCATTTTGTGGTGCAACGCATCTTCCACTGTTGATATCCAGAAACTCCTGGAGTGGACCTTGTTCAAGGTCGACTCTCAATCGCGATAGCGTTCCATTCCTAGCGGAGCAGCTCGAGTTGCTCGGTGTAAGATTTGGTACTTATTGGAGATACCGGCCGGTTTTCGGTGTGCCAATTCGATTGCAAATGAGCCAAGAGGAACGGAAGTAAGTGTTGAGGCCAATTACGCTTGATACCGTCCACCGTAGAACGACATACTCGATGGTAAGTTCATTGCATGTTATCCATCAAGACACCCACAAGTCCGAAATTGATGACCACCGCTAGGCAAACGAGCCAAGATTGTTTAATGGGTTCGATGATGATTGACATTGGTCGATATGCAGGTGAAATCCGATGACGAATTTTCCCACAGTCAAACAACAGTTGTCCGAGATAGTATGGCGCGTGGTAGGTGTAATAGAATGAGACGAACACAATGCCAAAAATTGCAGTTAGCGCAATCAGCCCGAGCGCTCCATCGGAGTCTCGCGCTGCCTGGTGTATTGATTGCTCAACTTGTTCGTCGAACTGTTTATCAAAGTCGGTATCTCCTGGCTTAGCAGTGGTAATGGTAGCAGCGACTTTAACCATTTGCTTGCAGTCGATAACGGGAACGGTTATTAGCCAAAGGGACAGAAGCGACAAGAAGGTTAGATATGCCAGACAGCCTGATAGAATAAGCACAATCCCATAGCTTTGAAAACCATTGCTCCAAAATATGGCAACATAAACGGCAAATGTGATCATCGATATGCATATCGAGGAAATGGCAATAAGCCGTGGATGTCTAGTCCTTCTCAGCCAATCACCGCCGCGCTGTGAAAGCAAGATCCGCATGTTGTCACGGTAGTACGACATCCAATTTCAACGATCGTCCAGTTCGAACAAGCTTTAATTCCGTAGCGTCCAGACGGCTTCCACAAACGCCTGCAGAAGCATCGCTACGATTTTGAGTTGTTAAGGATCTATAATCGATTGCGACTTGCCACTGGAAGCCATCGCGACCTTTTGCGCACCAACCATTTGATAATATCAAACACTTGAGCACGCGGGTAGTTGCTCAATTAAAAGCTTCCAACAGAAGCAGTGTGGCTGTAGTTAACAGTAGCCATACCGACGAACCGCACAATGCTGCCGGCATAAAAAGTCTTCGCCCTCCAACGAGAAATCCAATCGCTCCGCAAACTAGAAACCCTGGAAGCAAGAGCATTGCAATTAACTGGAGCGAGACGCTTCCCAGCAAAAAGCCTCGACCGTTGATGCACGCGCACATTCCCCCCCAGCAGGTTACATAGGCGATCAGTTCTGACAGGGAATAGCCTCGATCGATATACATACCTAGCCCCTTCGGAAAAAAGCCTTCCATGTATTCTATCACCAAGTGGGTTTCGTCTGTGACAGCTTTCGGGGAAAATCGAGTTCTCAAAAGTCTTCATTTCTTTAGGACAATCGCATGGGCCGGATGGTTGACTGGCCAACTATAATTTAACCCCTGGCGTGAATAACGGCGATCGCTTGCGGTTAGTCCACGAGGTTTCTTTTCAAAACACGTTCTGGGCCGTGGTCTGTGAAGGTGAACGCAGATGGATGATCTTTCAGGTAAACGGATCGTGATTGCTGGTGGCAGCGGATTCTTGGGGTTAGCACTGGCAGAGTATTTCATTCAAGCTGGCGCGAATGTAACCATCCTATCGCGCTGTAAACCAAAGGCTGATGACCGCTGTTCGCACTATTTTTGGGATGGGCGGACGTTAGGAAGTTGGTCACTAGCAATCGACGGTGCCGACGCGGTTGTGAACCTTGCCGGTCGAACTGTGAACTGTGTCAAAACTCCTGATCACCAGGACGAAATTCTGCGATCGCGGGTGGAGTCGACGCGAGTTCTGGGCAGGGCGATGAGTGCTGTGAACACCCCGCCAACAGTCTGGGTTCAGATGAGTACCGCTCATATCTACGGCGATCCGCCTACTGCTGTATGCAATGAGGAAAGTGAAGAAGGAATTGGATTCGCACCTACGATTGGTCGAGCGTGGGAGTCAGCTTTTAAAGAAAGCATCCTTCCGCACCAACGTGGTGTGGTCATGCGAACCAGTTTTGTTATTGGGCGTGATCGCGGTGCAGGAGGAGGCGCTTTGGCTACGCTTGGTTTGATCGCACGCTTAGGCCTAGGTGGCAAAGTCGGAGCGGGGACGCAAGGGATGTCGTGGATACACGAGTATGATCTTCAACGATTGTTCGCCAGGGCGATTACGGATCAAACTATGTCCGGCATGTATATCGTTTCTTCGCCCAACCCTGTTTCACAGATTGAGTTTATGAGAGCGTTGCGCAAAGCGATTGGAATGCCGATTGGCCTACCAGCCTTTGCATGGATGGTGCGTATCGGAGCACCATTGTTTCTGCAGACTGATCCAGATCTTGCTTTGTATGGGCGGTATGTTGTATCGAAGCGATTGGCCAAGGAAGGTTTTGAGTTTCGATATGCAAGACTTGAAGCTGCACTCAGCGAATGCTACTCCCGGAGTGGAGCTCGTTAATGGACTTCGATCAGTGGTTATGCGAGCGGCAGAGGCAAGCGTACGGAATGTAGTGGAATTCGCCAGAGTTCCCTTGCCAGAATTCACTGCTTACCAATGGAATTCTGGCGAATCCCATTACGGTAAATTATTTCCTCTCGCTGGCATTATGCTCACCGGTGCCGCATCGTGTTGAAGGCGGTTGCGTTCGTTGGCGGTGTGTTACGGCAGACGGAGTGTGCCTACTACCTTGGTTACGGCAGACGGAGTATGCCTACTACCTTGGTTACGGCAGACGGAGTATGCCTACTACCTTGCGCTAAGCAAAATTAAGCCTTTTGTAAAACCTTCCTAAACTTTGGACTTGAAAGCTGTCACGATCAAGACTTGAATGTCTGGATCACTTTGTACATTGTTCCTATCCAGCGCAACCGCCAGCCCGATCGTGCCGCACTGCTCTTTATCCAACATGACGGACTGTAGATTGCCATCGCATTCCTTTTGCCTTATGAGTCGACGGCAATCGAAAGCACGCAGCCTTTCGCGGGTCTTACTGAGCGATTTTCACAGCCAAGGTACATCGTTATCTAAAGCAAGAGCGGCTCAATGAAGCTGTCGCTGTTTGCATCCTGTGCGCCAGGATTAGAACCCTGGTTAGCAAATGAAGTTCGCGAGCTGGCGGTTGGGACACTAGCCAGCGAGTCATGGCCTACGGGCATTACGGAAGACATCGGCGGCGTTCGTTTTGAAGGTGACCAATGGACACTCGCTCATGCGCTTGTAGGGCTTGGTTTGGCGGCTCGTATCCTCGTGCGCATCGCTGTATTTCCGGTAACAGAACTATCGAATTTGGAATCGTACGTAGGACGGCTGTCTTGGTCCGGATGGCTGCAACGTGATGTTCCACGAGTGATTCGAGCGTCTGCCAAGAAGTCGCGACTTTATCACTCTGGGGCCATTGAGCAGCGTGTGATGCAGGGGATTACGCGAAGGATGAAGGATAGTCCGCCATCGGTTGACGATTCAACACAAGCGGATGTAGCTTCGCTTGTCGTGCGCATAGAACATGACGTCTGCACGATCTCATTAGATGCTAGCGGTCAACCGTTACATCGAAGGGGATATCGGTTGAACCCAGCGCATGCGCCGTTGCGAGAAGACCTAGCACGCGCGGTGGTCGTGGCATCGGCTTGGGATCGAAAGCGACCGTTTGTCGATCCGATGTGTGGTTCGGGTACGCTGGTGATAGAAGCGGCGATGCTAGCGTCGAACTGGCCGCCGGGGATGGGCCGACGTTTTGGCATCGAAGCAACCGCGTTAGCACGGAAGGTTTCCATTGACGAAGTAAAGCAACAGCGGCTAAGCCAAGTGAAACCGAGCGTCGCGATGATCATGGGAAGCGATCGGGATGAACGCGCCATCGCCGCCGCCCGCGAGAACATATCCAGCTTCGATTTTCCCATTGCTTTGAATGTCCGATCATTGAGTGAGGTGGAGTTGCCTGAAGAGCCATTAGCGATTGTGACGAATCCACCTTGGGGCGGGCGTGTTTCGGCTGATCGCAATTTGTATCCGCTCTATCGATCCATTGGTGACTTGCGACGCCGTGCGGAGATTGGCTCCACATTAACGATGGTCACGAGTCGTCGAGAGTTGGCTTATCAGACGGCTGTTCGTGTACAGTCTGCATTTTTGACGGACGCTGGCGGAACCAAAGTGAACGCTTTTGTCGAAGTCGCCTAGGCTCGTTGAAAGCAAAGTCCGGGCGTACTACCATAGTGAAAACTTGCAGACGATCGGTAACCCATCATAAGCAGCCACAATTATGGGAATAACCATTCATTATCGCGGGACATTGGATGATATCAACCAGATTGAAACCATGGAGGACAGGCTACTTGATCTCGCCTTTGCGCTTGGCGGACGAGCCCGGATTTGGCGATCTTTCGCCGATCATGATGCTTCGCGAATTGTGCGTGGATTGATCATTAACCTGGAGCCCGGGCAAGAGACCTTCAGTTTATTGGTCTCGCCGGAAGGACATCTGACGCCAATGTTTATGATCGAAGAAGCAGAGAATGAACCCTTTGACGAGCCGCCATATTGCTTTGTCAAAACGCAATTCGGCTCGTTAGAAGGCCATGTAGCCATTGTGCACTTATTAGATGCAATCAGGCAGCGGTTCTGCTCAAACCTGTATGTGTATGATGAAGGCGACTACTATGAGAATCGTGACCTAACGAAGCTTGCCCAGAAAATGAACTTTCTGAATTCTGCGATCGATGCAATGGCCGATGGCTTGCGAAAGTTCGGACTCTCTGCCGAGGCGGCTGAAGATCCGAACATCTTAATCAGCCGAATTCAACGCATCGCATCGCTTGTTTTCCAACGGGTTGTTGAAGAACGACAAACTCATTCCGCTGCCAGCGCTACGCAAGCATCAGATTCTTTCCATGAGCCATCGCTTGAGGAAGAAGTGGAAGCGATGGATCGTCTACGACGCAAGAGCGATTTGCGCAGCGAACGCATAGCCAGGAGAATTGCGGAAGCGACTGCTTCAGGGCTTTCCGTCGAAGAATCCTTCGAGCTTGCGATGCAGGAAGAAGAGTTAAGCATTCCAACGCGAGACGCAGATGAGTCGATCGAATCGACGTCCGACGATTCTTTGATCGACTACTTGCCGTCACATCCCTTCGATGATCGCAGTGAGTTTGAACGAGGGGCCGAGCACCCCGCGGTAAGGCAAGCGCATGATTTTGTGATGCAGGTGATGGAGATGGAGAAAGTTGAATCGAATCGATCGCCATTCTATTCCACAATTGTGCAGGCGAGTTTGGACATTGCCGGAGGGCTCGTACAAGCCACTTGCGAGGGCCCGGACGACACGCTTCATCGCGCTTTGGCAATCACGCAATTAAAGCGAGCCTTGGCGGGACACGCCTACGCCCGAGGGGCCGTCGTCGGGCTACGAAGAACGAAGGAAATCACTGATGAGCGAGCGCACCTGTTTCACGAACAACTGGATGCATTGCTCGTTACCATCTACGAGCTATCTGAAGCCGCTTGGAGGTAAGGCTGCCTAAATTGCCAAGCAGTGTGTCGGCGTTTCGCGGACACTCCCGTTAGAGATTGAATGGTCGATGCTGACTGACGACGGGAGATGATGCACCCGTAATCTTGTTTACGGAACCGATCGATTACTTACGTTGCTGGCTGTTTGTGGCTGGACGTAGTTGGCATCAAGGTACGGAAGACTTTGGTCAGAGCCCGAAGTCAGCCTTACGACTCCGTCGGTGTTAACCTAGAATATTGTTTTGATTTTGGTTTCCATCGCGAGCAGCTTTCTACGACATGACAAATCCACTACTCATCCCAGAAATCCGTCAGATGATCAGTGAAAACGACGGGACTGGCCTGGCGGAGATCATGACGGAGCTGCATCCGGCCAGCATAGCGGAATTTGCAGAAGGATTGCTGGTAGAAGAGGCTTGGAAGTTGCTGTCGCATGGCAGCGTTCAGCGACAAGCGGAAGTGTTTCCCTACTTCAGTCCAGAAAAAGAACTGGAGCTGATCGAAGGAATTGGCAAAGAGCAGATGCTGCGGTTGCTGGAAGCAATGTCTCACGACGACCGGGTCGATCTGTTGAAACGATGTGATAACGCGACCGTCGAAGGGCTGCTGCCGCTGATGGCAAAGGCGGAGCGGGAGGACATACGTCGACTACTGACTTTTCCTGAACATCAGGCTGGGTCGGTGATGACGACCGATTATGCCACGCTGTCGCCTGATATTACCGTCGCGGTCGCTCTCAATCATCTGCGGTTGCAAGCGCCTGACAAGGAGACCATCTACTACGTCTACGTGATCAATCAGGATCGAGAACTTCTCGGTTTCGTGTCGTTGCGTGATCTAGTGCTCGCCAAGCCGACGGAGATCATTCGCGATATCATGACCGAAGATATCGTCTCGGTACGGGCCAACCAAGACCAAGAGGAAGTCGCTCGCGAACTGGCACGGTATGGCTTCCTAGCAATACCTGTCGTCGATGACGGCAACCACATTATAGGGATCGTGACCTACGACGACGTGATTGATGTTTTGGATGAGGAAGCAGCCGAAGATATCGCTCGTCAAGGGGCGTCCGAGCCTTTGGGGAATGCGTATTTTTCAGTGTCGATTCTGAACTTGCTGCGCAGCCGCGTGATCTGGTTGTTTATGCTTGCCGTTGCGGCCACCCTGACTGTGAACGTCCTGAGTGTCTTCGAAGCGACACTGGAACAAGTCGTCACGCTATCCTTGTTCATTCCCTTGCTGATAGGCGTAGGTGGGAATGCAGGAGCTCAGTCAGCGACAACCGTCGTCCGCGGCTTGGCAACCGAGGAGATCATGTCGCAAGATCTGTTTCGCGTAGTGTTTCGAGAAGCTCGTGTTGGCTTTCTGCTGGGCCTCACGCTGGCTGTGGTTGCGTACTTTGTAGTTTGGTTGGTGTTCGACATCCAAATGGCGATGATCTTGTCTTTGTCACTGGTTGCGATTTGCAGCCTGGCATCCGTGGTAGGTGCTTCGATGCCCATTCTCGCAGAACGTTTCGGAGTCGACCCTGCCGTCGTAAGTGCACCTTTTGTGACCACGATTGTCGACGCGTCGGGGCTGCTAGTGTATTTCATCATTGCCAAGTCAGTGCTCGGCATTTAACAGCAAGTCACGCCAGCTTTCGCCAAGCGATGTAAGCGGGCACCAGGATTGTGCGCACCACGAAGGTATCTAGAAGCACACCAAAACTCAACGCGAACCCCAGTTCGCTGATGCCTCGCAAGGCGGGAATGGACCATCCCAGTTCTGATACCGCATCCGTCCGCAACTGCAAGCCGCCGACACACATCGCAGCAAAGGTGGCGCACATGATAAGTCCGCAGCTTGTAATGATGCCACCGGTTGAAACAATCGCTCGACGCAGACCAACGCGTTGGCCACGTTGCTTCTGCTCCTCTAAGACTCGCGTCGTCAGATAGATGTTGTAGTCCTGTCCAACGGCCACGAGAATCACAAACAAAAATAATGGAACTTTCCAATCGAGCCCTTCGTAGCTGGCGCCGTAAAGATATTTGAAAAGCACCTGCGTAAGACCTAGTGTCGCAAAGTAGCTCAGCAGCACGGAAAACATTAGATACAAGCTCAACTCAAGTCGTCGGATGAGGACCAAAAGAATCAAAAACACGCTGCCGGTCACTAGCACTTGGACCCGTGTTTCGTCCGCTTGCGTCGCTTGCTTCAAATCAACAATCCCGGCAGTCGTTCCCGAGATCGCAGCGGCGCTTTGATACCACTGCGAATCTGCGGTGGCGCTTAAGTCCTTGGCACGCTGTTGTACCCTTTGCAAGACTGCCGCGGCCTCGTCGCTGAAGGGATCAGCGCTGGTCACAATTTCGAACCGAGCGGCTTTCAATGCATACGCATCTACTTTGGAGGTAAACTTCTGCTGCGTCAATGGATGATTCTGCAGCAGTCGACGACGCCACGCTCCTTGCGAAAACAAACTCATCGTTCGATCGGGCGGAAACTCGCCCAGTGGGTCCGTCAATGCTTGCACCGAATGTACACCTTCGACAAACAAACGTTTGCGATAGCTTTCGATCGCTTGCCGCAGTTCGGCTTCACTTTCAAAATCGCCGGCTGCAATGACGCAGAGCGTGATCGAACTGGTTTCGATGCGCGGCAAGTATTCTTTGACTAAGAGCTGTCCCTGTCGACTCGTCGCATGGCTGCTCAATTCTCCAACCAAATTGTAGGTGACCTCGTCCATCATCCGCCAACCGTAAACGGCAGGCACCAGCAAGATAGCAAGGGTTGCAACGAGCACTTTGGCGGGACGAGCCATGATCTCGTTAGCAATTTTTAGCCACAGAAGTTTGCCACGATCGATCCGCAGTTGGTTGGCTTCCTGGCTGCCTGCTTGCGGTCGTCGCCGCGGCCAAAACGCAGCAGGCCCCAATCCGGCCATCATCGCGGCTGGCAGCGTCAAACAAACTGCCAGGGTAATGAGAATCGCGATTGATATCGCAATGCCTGAATAACGAAACTTCGCAAAAGTCGAAAAGGACATCATCGATAATCCAATTGCGGTCGTTAATCCGCTGCCAAGTATCGCGCCAAAGACTTGGGACCAACTGAGCTGCACGTCCCCTTTCCAGTCGCTTCGGTCGGACTTCCCTTCAAAAAAGGTCTCGCGACAACGCACAATCAAAAACAATGTCAAATCCGTTCCGATGCCAAAAATCAAGACGACTAAGAAAACTCGAGTCGTCGAATACACCTCCACAAGCTTGACCGTGTTCTCTTGAGCCGAGAGTTGAGCTGCCATCGATAGAATACTAGTCGACAGCGACAATGCGACTCCGATGACCACCATGGGCAGAAAGACAAGGAGTGGGGAACGATAGATCAGCGATAGTGTCACAATGACGGCCAGCACCGTATACAGTTCGCTTTGTTGCACACTGTACTTAGCAGCCATCATCAAATCCGCTCCGACGGCTGCTGGCCCAGTAATTTCAACTTGCATTTGCGATACCCGGTCCGCTTTCGCATCGATACTCGCGCGCTGCGAAACGGAACTGCAATCGTTTATCAGTTGCTGCAGCGACTGCATCAAGTCGATGTTGCGAATCGCCATGAACTCTTCACGCAACTGCAAAGCAAGCAGTTTTATCTGGGCGGAATCGGCGCCAAGGTTCGGTGCAAGTACTGGGTCACGCCAAGTCCATATGTCTTCAATGGAAGGTGCTAACGATGGAGACAAAGTTAGCAACTCCGAGTTTGATGATTGCTTGAGCGTCAGTGCGGCAAGTGTTCGTCGATCATTGTCAGCAAGCTCTTGATCGCCCACCATGTCAGCCAACTGCAGACGGTTGCGATAAGCCTGCACTAAACGTTGACTTGCAACCTCCGCATCTTCGCCCGCCAACTGTCGAATGCGTTCAAACCATTGCTCGTCATAATAGACCGCTGCATCTAACGTGTGTCGCAAACGCTGAACCACGGCGGATTCGAGTTGCAATTCGGTTGTTGCTTCCAGTGTCCTTTGAAGATTGAATTGTCCGACAGCGGTCGTCAAACGTCTGGCTACATCCAACATCGTGCATTGGTCTAACAGCGGCACCTGTTCGCTGGGATGTGCAAAGACGATCACCATCTGAGAGCGAGATGAATCGTCGGGAAAAGCGGTTCGCAATGTCGCTTGGCCAATACGGCTGGGACTGCTAGCTGGCAGAAACTGGAAATCCCCATCCTGCACCACGCTGTCCCAGCTTGGACTTGTGAACCTCAGTAGTAGGGCCAGACCGATCCATCCCATGACGATGAAATACCATCGCCGTGTGATTATATTCGCCAGCTTCTCACGGACATTCACCCACATTCAATGTTACCAACTTACTGCGAACCGGCGTAAAATTCGGGCTAGATCGAATCGCTAACCATCAGGTCATGTTGCAACCAAACGGGCCGCTGTTTGTCGATACAAGCCCACGCCCGCGCATCTGCGACTACCTAATATACTTTAAGTTACCGCGGCGACGAGTACGTATCACGTCAACGAAACAGGGCAAGTCAGTTTTTCAGTCTGCGCGATTAGCCGAAATGCGTTAGCATCGGTTCTCTTCGAATAGCCGAAATGCGTTAGCATCGGTTCTCTTCGAAACCGTGAGCTAACGCTGAACGGCTGATTGACCTGGATTCAAAAAATGACTTGCCCTGGTCAACGAAACGTATCTCGCAAAATTTCGCTCAAGGCTCGCAAGCTGTTGGAACGCCAGAAGCTCAGTTAAGCGTCAGCAGCAAGATTTGGAGGTGGAGGAGTTGTAGACGCGTGCAGCCATAAGTTCATACGGCCTTGCAACAGATCAGGAATAGAACGTTTTACCCAGCGGACAATTTGAGCATCAGAGTAGCGGGTGCTGAAATGTCCGCAAACCACATGTTGGTTTTGGAAGCGGTCGAGTCTTGCAACATAATCATCCAAGTGCATGTGGCCATGCTTATGGATTTTTTCTTTACGGTGGTTGGGGGCTAAGAAGGTTAGCTCGGAAATCAATACTTCTGCGCGATACATGTCGGGGCAGTCATCCAAGCCCGGTGGCGAAGTGTCGCCGGTATAAGCAACTGCTGGCAGCCGAATTTCATGGGAAACTTCAACACCGGAAAGGCGTATGTCGCGAATTTGTTCACCGCTCAAATCTGCATATTCTGGCTTCAATTTCCTGCGACGTTCCCACACGATGTAGCCTAATGAAGGGACGGTGTGCCGCGTTGCGGAAGCGGAAACGACCAGCTCCCGCGATACTTCCACTTCGTCGCCGGGCTTGAGACCAATCAACTCGCAGGGCAAACGACCTCGGTCCAACCGCGAGTAAACTTTTAGCAAAGCGGCTGTGGCATCAACAGCGCTTTCCGGCAGATAAATTACCGGCGGTTCCATCTTCATCATTCGTCGTCGCGCAACGTACACGGGCAGCGTCGCAATATGATCCAAATGGCTGTGAGTAATGAAGATGCGTGGCAAACCCATGAAGTCCCAGGGGTGGGCACCGACATCGAAACCGATCTTCATCTCAGGGATTCGCCAGTACGTTTGCACAGCCGCACGTGAGTAACCTTCCACGGTCCAACGCCCCAGTTTTCGCGCGATGACTGGCACGTTGGCTACAGGCACATCCAACTCGGCCATCTGCTCTGGCGAAGTACGGCGGTTGGAGCCAGCAGAATTCGGCTGCTTTGCTGGTCTGTGTTCAGGTCGGGCATCACTCATGAAGCGTTTTTTGTCTAAAGCTTTATATCAAAAATCAATGCGTGTCGGTCGAATTCGTCGTTTTAGAACAGGTTTGTCGAACTTGGAAGGCCAACCGCTCGATTTGCAGCCCAAAATGCAATTGCTTCAAACCCTCGCTTTCCTGTATTGCTGCTACACACGGCCAGTTTACTTGGATAACCAGCTAGCGAGCGACGAATGCTTCCAAAAATGAAACGCCCTTCTTTCCTTATGTTCATCGGCCTCCTTGCGTGCGCGATGGTCACTATTAATAGCACAGGCTGTGTTGGTTTAGCTGCCAATCTCCTGCATGCCATCTATGGGCATGAGGTAAAGCCTGAGTTCGAGGGGTTGAAGAAGGAACGCATTGTCATCCTTTGCATGAATGAAAAAGGCGTTCTGAAGGACGAAGTGACCTTGGGCATCGAATCTACGATGCGAATGGTGCTGATCAACAAATTGAAGAAAGCAACCGTAATTCCCAAAGAAGAAATCGTCTCATGGCTAACGGACGCTCCTGCCAACGGGGAACTTGCCAAGCATGTGGGCAAAGGCGTTGGCGCCGATATCGTCATTATGGTGGACATTCAAGGGCTCAAGCTGATGGATGGCCAGACAATGTATCGCGGAACCAGCGACATTGAGGTGGACGTCTACAATGTCAAAGAAAACAAGTATGTCTTCACCAAATCCTTCCCCGCGTACACTTATCCAGTGACCGCCGCGATCAGCACGACCGAAATGGAACTCGCCCGCTTTCAACGCTTGTACGTGATGATGGTCGGCGAGCGAGTGGCGCGTCTGTTCGTTCCCAGCCAGATGGGGGCCGATGTCGCAACGGACGCTAGAATTTTGGAATACTAAGGCCATAATCAAGCGAAACTCGTGACGATTTTGGCGATTGCAGTTCAAAATCAAGTGCAATTCTGTGGGCAGCGAATATCATAGATAGATGTTTTTCCTGCCTGCGCAAGGCATTTAAGCAACGCACTTTGATTTTGTCGCTATGAAAAAACTTCTATTTTCTCTCGTCTGCGGTTCTGTCTTTGTTCTACCAATCCATGGCACCGCCCGAGCTCAAGATGAAGTCATCGCTGAAGCCATAGCAGAAAGCGTTGAAGTACCGGGCATTCCGCTGGAGAAAGTGGACCCGAATGTTCGCCCATTAACCGTCGTCGTCGAACTGACCGGTTCTCTACCGCGTATTTCCGGCACCTTGGTGGATTCGACGCAACTGAACATGAAGACTTCTTTTGGCGAAGCATCGATCCCGCTATCGGAAGTGGCTGGCGTGCGATTAGCCTCCGGTGAAGACGTAAGTACGACTGTCATTATGCTTAATGGCGATTCGATTACCGGCGCAATAGACGTCAAGCAATTGACGGTCGAAACCGACTGGGGCACGGCCAATATTAAGGGTTCATCGATCCAGTCGATGTTGTTTGTACCCAACGTGCAATGGGAGCCTAGCAACAATGTCAGCGGACGTCGTTGGTCATTAGTTGACAGCAAGCCCGCTGCGGCTCCGGCATCGCCAGCCAGCGGATATTCGGCACCACCAGTGCAATCGCAATCGTTGCCTGGATCGCAAGGTCGTCCAGCGAATACGCCTCAAACGTTCCGCAATGGTATCATCATTCAGCAATAGGAAATGGCCCACGGAGAGTGCCTACTAACTTGGCAGCGCCGGAATTTTGTAAAGCCTAATCATCGACTGCCGCTTGGCTTTGCGACTTTGGCTGGCCTTCCGAGATCGAAGATCTGCGTGAAGCAGGCTTTCCTTGTTCCGGCCTACGTTCTACGTTCCAAGAAATCTAGCGATCAGGTCGGTTTCCTTCAGGCTTCTTGGCTACGCACGTCCCCCTTGACGGCTGTGGTACAACATAACCAAATGTTGTTTGGCCGCTAACGTCTAGAGAGAAGCGATCGTGATTAGAGTTTGGTGTGATGTCGGAGGCACGTTCACAGATACCATCGCTGAAGTCTCGTTGCAGAACGGCTCTGCTCGCCAAAGACGAAAGGTTTTAAGTTCGGGAATTGTCCCCGGCAAGATTCATCATTGGAATAGCGGTCATGAGTTCGCGTCTGACTTGGCTGGCTACCAAGAGGATTTTTGGAGTGGAGCTTCGATCCAAATCCGATCATTAGATGGCAACATCTTGACGAGAGTTGACCTGCTAGGCCAATCGGCGGATGGAATCATCCAGGTGGCCGAGCCATTGTCAGAAGAGATGCAGTTACGGGCGGCAACCTTCGATGTCGATGCCGGTTTAGAGGCCCCGGTCATAGCCACCCGCATTTTGCTACAGATCCCGTTAAGCGAACCGCTGCCAGCAGAGCTCGATATTCGACTGGGAACAACTCGCGGCACCAACGCTCTGCTGACTCGTCGCGGAAGTCGCGTCGCCTTTGTAACAACATCGCCTTTTGAGGACCTGTTGCTCATCGGCAATCAAGATCGACCAGCGTTGTTTGATCTGGAAATCCGAAAACGCCAACCGCTTTACGAAGCGGTGATTGGGATTCATGAAAGAGTGCTTGCTGATGGTACCATCGAGCGACCTATGGATGAACACGCCATTGGGTTGCAACTAACCACGCTGCTCGAGCAAGGGATCGAAGCCATCGCGATCAGCCTGATGAATGCTTACGTCAATCCAGTTCATGAGTTGCGTGTGGCTCAAATCGCTAGTGATTTGGGTTTTGAAAACATTTCAGTCAGCCATCAAATCTCGCCTATTGCGAAACTGGTCGATCGCAGTGAAACGACGGTAATCGATGCTTATCTCGGCCCTGTCGTTCGTTCCTATTTGAATCGACTGCATCAACAGTTCGGTGGCCACGCGACGACGCAGCTTAAGGTCATGACCAGCGCGGGAGGGTTGGTCGACTTTCGTAAGTATAGTGGCAAGGACAGCGTTCTGTCCGGTCCTGCGGGGGGCGTGGTGGCGCTCGAGTCGCTCTCTAATTCGCTTGGTGACTCGAGTCCCTTGAAGCTCATCGGTTTGGATATGGGTGGGACGAGCACGGATGTGTGTCGGTTGCAAGGCCGCGCGAACATCAGCTTTGAATCGGTCAAAGCTGACTTGCGAATGCTTTCGCCCACGCTGGATATCCACACGGTCGCTTCAGGTGGCGGTTCTATCTGCTCGCACGACGGCGTGCAGTGGCATGTTGGCCCGCAATCTGCCGGCGCAAGTCCTGGCCCGGCGTGCTATGGCCGCGGTGGTCCGCTGACGGTGACGGATCTTAATGTGTTGACGGGCCGTCTGCCAAGTGAAGCGTTGCCATTTGAGCTTGATCGCACCGCGGCCGAACAAGCGCTGCTGAAATTAATGTCAACCGCCGGTGTGCATGCAAGTGAACTGTATACATGTGCTGACGGACTGCGTCAGATCGCAAACCAGCAGATGGCGGCCGCGGTGCGAGCAATCACGATCGCGCAAGGGGCCGAACCAACGGATCATATCCTAGTGGGCTTCGGCGGAGCGGCCGGCCAGCATATCTGTCAAATTGCGGATATCTTGAATATCGATTGCGTGCTGGATCCAATCGACGCTGGCGTTATGAGTGCTGTCGGGATGGGGCTAGCCGCCATTTCGCGCAGCCAAGCTCGTTCGGTGTACTTGGGTGCAAGCGATTGTTCTGATCAGTATCTCAACGCACTGTTTGACGAACTACGATTGCAACTCAGCGATGACATGTTCGCAGAAGGTGCCGTGGCCTCGCAAATCGATTTTCAAGCGATTGTGGAAGTGCGAACCGTTGGTACGGATCGTACGTTGGCTGTAGAGTGGTCCGATTTACAACAATTGCCAGATGACTTCCACCTTTTGCATAAGCAGCGATATGGCTACAGTCGTCCAGAGTTGCCGCTGGAGATAGCCGCTGTGCGTCTGATCGCCAGAGCGGCGTCGCAGGCCGATTGGGGCAGCCCCCACCCCCAGGAGCTTGAGCGTCTGCGCCAAGCTGCTGCGACAATCCCAGCTTGGGATGAAGACAACGCCGCAGTGGGCTCGGCTTCCAGTAACCAGTCAATACCGATGTTCTGCGAAGGTGGTTGGCGTTCCAGCCGCATCTGGCAACGATCGTCGTTAACTGCGGGAGAATTGCTGGTCGGCCCATGCATTGTCTTGTCCAATTCGCATACGACGGTGATTGAAGCGGATTGGGTGGGCTTGGTTTGCAATGACGGTTCCATTTTGGCTGCTAGAATGAGTCAACAGAGGACTGAATCGGGCGCTGAACCGGCGCAAACAAGCAGACAGTCGGCCAACGAGTTAGTTTTTCGCGAAGTGTTAGCTCAACGTTTCGCGGCGATAGCATCGCATATGGGCATCGTGCTTGAGCAGACGGCCATCAGTGTCAACATCCGTGACCGCCGCGACTTTTCGTGTGCGGTCTTTGATCGCGACGGATACTTGATCGCCAATGCTCCGCATGTACCAGTTCATTTGGGTGCGATGCAAGCGACTGTTCAACATGCGATATCGACTTATCCAAACATGCAACCAGGCGATAGTTTTGTTACCAACGATCCGTACTGCGGCGGCTCCCATTTACCTGACATCACGTTGATCACGCCGGTGTTTCTGGCGGATCAAAGCACGCTGGCGTTTTTCGTGGCCAATCGAGCGCATCATGCGGAGATCGGCGGTATCGCGCCAGGTTCGATGGCTCCCGGAGCCACACGCTTGATGGAAGAAGGTGTTGTGATATCGATGCAACACTTTACGGCGGCAGGCAACGATTGCTCGGAACAGATCCTACAATTACTCTGCAGTTCGCTGTATCCATCGCGTTTGCCCAAGCAGAACATGTCGGATTTGGCAGCCCAAGCGGCCGCTAACCAACGCGGCGTCACTGCTTTAAAGGAACTGATTGAGGAGTTGGGCTGGGACCGTGTGCGAGAGACAACGGAAGAAGTGCTGCAGATCACCGAATCGAAAGTCCGTCGCTGGATTGCGAGCCAAGCGTCATCCACCTTACAGTTCCGCGACACGTTAGATGATGGGACGCCGATCGTTGTGCAATTGAAATTCGCCGAAGATATTCTCACCATTGATTTCGAAGGTACCGGTCCAACATCTGCGGGCAACTTCAACGCCGGACTTGGAATTGTCCAAGCCGCAGTGTTGTATGTCGTAAGAACTTTGATTCAAGATTCGATGCCACTCAATAGTGGTGCAATGCGGCCGATTACGATTCACGTTCCGCCGGGCGTGCTGAACCCGGTGGCAAATGTTCCTGCGGTCGAACGGCCCGCAGTCGCAGCCGGGAATGTGGAAACGAGTCAACGCATTGTCGATGTCTTGTTAGGTGCATTTGGAGTCTGTGGGGCCAGTCAGGGTACCATGAACAACTTTTTAATGGGCAATGAAGATTTTGGATTCTATGAGACCATTGGTGGAGGGACCGGTGCGACGGCTAATACCGATGGAGCAGCCGCGGTTCACAGCCATATGACCAACACGCGATTGACAGATCCCGAAGTCTTAGAGCAGCGTTATCCAGTTCGGTTGCGGCAACTAGCGATTCGACGTGGCAGTGGTGGTCAGGGGATGCACCAAGGAGGGGATGGGATGATCCGGGAGGTGGAGTTCCAAACGGAGTTGCAGGTCTCGTTGATCACATCGCGGCGATTACCATTTGCACCATATGGTCAGGCGGGTGGCCAGCCGGGTGCTTCAGGGATGAATTACTTGTTGGATGCGACAGGTCAAGTTCGCAATTTACCAGGCTGCGTTCAATTGAGTGTTAGTCCGGGGCAACGTTTAAGAATAGAAACACCTGGCGGCGGCGGCTACGGTTCAGCCAAAGCGAGGTAATGTCATCTTGCACAAGATGCGACTAGACAAGCTCGCTTAACTTTTTCTCACCGGTGGGGAATTTACCAATACGAGCACCAACCACTTCTTCGGCAAGCGTGGTATACAAGTCGCCCACGGTTCCGGTAACGCGTGTATGTAAACCGGTCTTCATTCCACCGGCGTGTCCGGCGGCAATCATCGCTAACCCTGCGTTCTTGTGAGCATTGCATTCCGCATGCTCATGCACGAACAACGCGCAAGTATGATCCAGGAGAGTTCCCGCGCCTTCGGGAGTCGCTTTCAGCTTTGCAATCAAGTAAGCGAACTCTTCGACATGCCAGCGACAAATGTCACGCATCGTACGTTGGCCTTCAGGCGTTTCCACTTTCCCGTGCGTATACTCATGATGACGCTCATACGTGTAACCTAGCCAAGGGAATCGTGACAAGCCTTGGCACTTTGTCAACATATAGGAAGCAACATGCGTTTGTCGCGATGCCAACGCATGGACCAACAGGTCGGTCTGGAGTTTTGCAATTCGCGGCCAGTCTTTAAGATCGCCTCCTTCAGCAGGTCGCTCGATCACACGCGTGTACTCAGGCGGAAGACTTGCCACCGACTGCTCTAGACTGCGGACTGAATTCAAATACTCATCTAATCGATGTTGGTCGCTGTAGCCCAATGTCCGCTTAAGTGAACTCGCGTCCTCGGACACCGCGTCCAAAATGCTCTTTTTGCGTTCAATCCAGTATTGATCGCGAGTACCGAACAGGCGATCAAACAGACGATGTGGCAACATCTCGGGCGGCAAAGGGCGATCTCGCCCAGCCCAGCTTAGATTTCGCTGAATGCTCTCACCAAACGATTCTTGGCAAACTCCAATTTGCAAAGAGCGAAAGCGCGTCTGCGTCCCAATCTGGTTGGCGATGACTTGATCAATAGAAGCCCCCCCCGCACCGCGTCCCGTAAACCCTTCGCCAGTAATCAAGCCGCTCATTGAGTTATGATGGCCGTTCCCACCACCAATTCGAGCCGCTGGATTATCGACACCGCTCAAGACGTGAATGTCCTCCTTGAAACGTGCCAAGGGCTGTAAGCAAGGAGTGACTTCATAGTCGCGGCCAGCCTGTCTGGGGATCCAATACTTTTCGACAATTCCGTTGCCATTAAACCAGTAGATGAAGCGATTGGGGATACTCTGAGCTGGACTATCGGGCGATGCAGCATAGGCGGTACCAGACGCGTTCAACATCGATTCAAGAGTTGGCAGCCCAACTTGGATCGCCGCTCCAGATAGCCCAGTACCCACCAAGAAACGTCTTCGTGAAAATTTAGTGTGACTCATCGAATTCTCCCGTCGAATGCCCCTACGCCTGCCGGTCCGCGTATCTATTATACACATGCTGAGCCGCTTGCGGACTATCTATTTGCCAACGGGTTTGGCCGCAATTTGCTTCGTTTCAATGCCGTTCCGTTTCGCGAGTTTAGCATAGGACTTGGAGCATACGTTTTTATCATGTCAGCCAGGAGATCAATCGATGCCTTGGTTCATAGTTGTAGAAAGTTTCGCGAAATAGTTTCGCTAGGAGTTGCATTTCAATCGCGCGTCCTCCATAAATAGCTGCAGTTGTCTTTTGCCTGTCAGTTGGCTCCCTTGAGCTATGGACGAGTGGGCGACAGTAATAATTTTGTACCGCGTGCTCCAGTTTGTCGCGTCTTGGATCAGACGGACAACTTTTCCGTTGCAGGAAAGGCAGGCTGGTGCGACTGACGCTGGCGTTCGACTGAGAGCAGCTTGGATTCGTTTTTCCCCTTTCCTATGTGGATATTTGACGTGAAGAATACTTTTTTGGCCATGCTGATGGCGTTAGTACTATGTGTGGGCGGTTGCGATCAGGCTCATCCTGGCAACTGGGCTCAAGACAAGGTCGAGGAGCAACTGAAGAAGTCGCTGAATTTAACTGATGTTTCTTTAACGGCGGCACCAGAGGGCGGATACACCGGGACCGGTAAAACCAGCGATGGCGAATCTTTTCAATTGACCGTAACGCAAGACGCGGCTGAAAAATCGCTGAACTGGAAAGCCAGAGGCGATCGCGGATCGATGGAAGAAGGCAACTACGCGTTCGATTAATTTGAACGATAAAGTCCATACAATCTGGCAATAACGTGGTAGCGTTTCGCTTACCTGCAATACCGTTCAAGGAAGCGAACTTCGGTGTTCGCCGCGCCGCCAAGACTTCTGCGGCTTGATGTAGTTTGCCGGTCAGGTCAGGCAGTTTAGTTGACTTTTCCTCTTCAGCGATTGTACATCGCGCTGGCGACGTAAAAGGACACCAGCATGATAACCCAAACAACATCCAGAAAATGCCAATAGATGGCGCAGATTTCTAAGCCCAGATACTTCTCGTGGTCATAGCGTTTCAAGAACGATTTGATTGTCACGGTCATCAATCCGGCCAAGCCAGCCAACACATGCAACGCATGGAGGAACGCCAAGATCACGGTGTATGGATAAGGGCTAATGGCAGATTTTTCAAAGGACTGCGTTTGAGTGACGAGTGCCGCCATCGCATCGGACTGAAGCACTAGGAAGGCGATTGCGGCGGCGAGCGCCAGGCTTGTCCGAACCATCACTTTGACAAATCGATCCCGTTTGGCCGCCACGATCGAAAAATGCAAGCAACCAGATATCGCCAACAGCAGGGCCGTGGTCAGCAAAAAGCTGCGCGGGACCAAGAACAATTCATCCGGATCAGGGCTGCGGCCTAATCGCCAGCCAATGTAACCCAGATACAACAGCATGCTGGCAAAGAAAAAAATCCCCAGCGATCCTACCAGCAACCAAATGCCCTGCAAGTTTCTGCGACGTATGTGGGCGGTGGAATCGTGAGGCGTGAATTGCACGGGTGTTAGATCTTGTAAGTGGATGAAGCGTCGCAGTTTGACCGCAATTTCAGGCCAAACAAAACAACGTTTCCATTCGAGAGCAGAAAGCTCCGCTGGTCAAGCGTCAGTGCGATCTGTTGGCAAGCTCCGTCGGTAGGACATTTTGCGTCCATGCGTGCAGCGTGCTTTTCACCGATACCCTTCCGATGGCCAAACGAAAATAGCCCCGCATTTCTACGAGGCTATTGCATCTTTTTGAACTCAGAGAGTCAACTGGATTAATTAGTAGCCACAGCCACAGCTTGGAGCTGCGTAAACTGGAGCTTCGCAACCACAGCTTGGAGCTGGCTCGCAGCAAGCTGCCTTGTGGTGATGGCGATGGAACAAACCACCGAATGGATGGCGATGACCGCAGCCACAGCTTGGGGCTGGAGCTTCGCAACCGCAGCTTGGTGCAACTGCTACTTCGCAGCCACAGCTTGGAGCTGCATAAACTGGAGCTTCGCAGCCACAGCTCGGTGCTGGTTCGCAGCAGGAAGCTTTGTGATGGCGGCTGAATAAACCGCTCAACTTGCTCTTCAGACCGCAGCAAGCTGGTGCTGGAGCTTCGCAACCGCAGCTTGGTGCCACAGCAACTTCGCAACCGCAGCTTGGAGCTGGTTCGCAGCAAGCTGGTGCTGCATCGCAGCAGGAGCTATTACGATGGAACAGACCTGCATCAGCGCTATTGGATGCAACAACAAAGCAAACTGCGGCAACGGCAGCCAAAATGATTCGACGCATTGGTAAAACCTCGTGGTTTAGTTGCCAAGCGTTTGACAGGCGTCCGTACGTTTGGCACAACAGTGAAATTAACTGGTACCGAGATTCTCAGGTGAACAATTCAACCGACTGGTACTCCGAATGAACTTGCCTTACGCTTATAGAACAGGCTGGAAAATTCTCACTGATCGATAAACTTTACTTCAGCCGCGATTCGACTTTTATGATCGAATCGGTTGTATCGATAATTTGAAACTTAGAAACAAGAAAACGATGAACAAGATCCTTTTGCGAACCAAACGATTCAACGTCGAAGTAGTCGACCAACCGCTTGAAGATGGCTCAACCCTCCAACGCGAGATCATCCGTCACAATGGAGCGGTTGTGATCCTGCCGCTGGTAGATCACGATCACGTGTGCCTGTTAAGAAACTTCCGACCTGCTGTAAATCGTTGGCTGTGGGAACTGCCGGCTGGCACGCTGGAACGTGGTGAACATCCTGATGCAACCGCTCTGCGAGAACTGCAAGAAGAAACCGGCTATACAGCCAAATCTATGAAGCATGTCCACACGTTCTGTATGTCGCCGGGCATTCTCGATGAAAAGATGTACTTTTATGTGGCGTCCGATCTCGAAAGCGGTGCGCACGCGCGTGAACAAGGCGAACAGATGGAGAATCATGTGTTCGATTGGCCAACACTGGATCGTATGCTGCGCGATGGCGAAATTGTCGATGGCAAGACCTTGGTCTCCTTGCTGTGGTACATGCGATATCGAACTCACGCCTAGCTTGGCTTGCCTCAGGCATTCATTTCGACGAATCCGTTTTACCGTTGTACACTCCCATCTCTGACGGCGGCGGCAAATGCTCGCTCAGCACAAAATGGGGACGAGGGTGCGAGTTCACAAAAGCCGCAATGTCTACCGCATCCTGCTCGGTCAAATCCGCGTCGTCCAACGGCATCGCTACATGTAGCCACGCAGCTAGGTTGTCGACGTTGGATAGTCCAGCGCCATCATTGTAAGATCGCTCTCCCCACACCGGTGGATTGTCTGCGTCACCCAATCCATTCTCGCCATGGCAGTCGGCGCATCGCGTTCTGTAAAGCTCTGCTCCACGGTCCACATTCGCAGATGGTGATCGTGTGGAAAGCGGCTTGATACCACCTGGCCCAATGGATTTTCTTGTGTTCATTTGCATCGCGTCGCCCTGTGACAGCCAAGTGATATAAGTAGTCACGGCGATCGAGACTTCGCTGCCGGCCGGTGGCCGCACTCCATTGCAACTGCGCATGAAACAGTTCAGCACGCGATCTTCCAAGGTAATGACGCGCTGCTCGCGCGGAGCCCAGGCGGGATATGCGGTCGCTGTGCTCAAGAACGTTCCTGCGTTAGGATGTTGGCCATTATTTAAATGACAACTGGTGCACTTGAGATCGTTCCCAACAAATTGTTTGGAAAGCGGATGTGTCGTTGTTTCTGCGACGATCGCTTCGCCCACACGAACAACATCGCCCAGTGGGCCTTCGGGCAGGCTTCTAAGCGATTGTGGCCGTGTGCCCAGCTCTGTCTGCGCCATGACGTTGCTCGCAGCGACCGTTAAGCTTAAGCAAACGAGCAACAATCGGCTGAATGCCCGCTTGGTCAGAATGAATTGCCGAAGATTGACCATATTGTTGTAACTTTTCTTGAACTGCTGGATCAAAGTTTGAAGTGGATCGTACGTACGATCCTCTCGGCGCAAAGTTCTGTCACAAGACCTACGCCGCCTGATCGATGAGGACAACCGCAAGCGCTGGCGATAGCAGGAAATTCCAAATGCAGCAATTTAGTCTGGCGAAGCTGACCATAGCGTCAATGGCACTTGTTGTCGTTTTCCTAACGAACGTTGGTTGCAATCGACCGGGAATGCGGGCTGCAGATTCTGGCGATTCCAACGTGCCGTTAGCGATCGTGGCCGGAGCAAGCCCCACGGAGCAACAGAAGCAGCAGCTAATAGCGGCGAAAGATGCACTGTTTACCAAACTCTCGGCTCGATTGATGGAATCGATGGCCAAAGCCGGACCGGCGGGCGCGATTGAAGTATGCAGCAAAGAAGCAAACAAGATTGCCAACGACGTTGGTCTGGCCAGCGGTGTTCGCATAGGTCGCACGGGTGTGCGTCTGAGGAACCCACAAAACCTAGCACCAGCTTGGGCCAATCAGTTCGTTGCCGACAAGACCAGCGAACCTCAGTTCGTGATATTGAGCAATCAGTCGCCAGCAGCGTTGCTGCCTATCAAGCTGCAAAATCAGTGCTTGATGTGCCATGGTCCTGCTGACCAGATAAGTGCGGATGTTCAACAGAAGTTAGCTAGGCTTTATCCAAAGGATGCAGCGGCCGGCTTTAATGAAGGAGAGCTTCGCGGATGGTTCTGGATCGAAGGCTTGTAGAGCCGCCGTGAGTTCGTAGTTCGTAGTCCCGCCTTTCAGCCTATGGGTTCGTATCATTACGGCGCATGCCAACCGGTATTTGTTCCCACCAAAATTCAACTCATGAACTAGACCGATGAATAACCCAACGACCAAAGATCACTTCCAAGTCCTTATACTAGGCGGTGGCACCGCTGGCATTACCGTTGCTGCGAGACTGCGACGTCAGACGCGCTCATTTGACATTGCGATTGTCGAACCGTCCACTAAACATAACTACCAACCATTGTGGACATTGGTGGGCGGCGGAGTCTTTCGAAAGGAACGAAGCCAACGGGAGGAGTCATCGTTGATTCCCAAGGGTGCGGTGTGGATACAGGATGCAGTCGCAGAACTGCAGCCCGAGCAGCGATGCGTCATCACCTCCAGTGGTCGCCGCATCACCTACGACTATTTGGTTGTTGCACTTGGCATCCAAATTGATTGGGACAAAATCCCGGGGCTCCGCCAGTCGTTAGGGCAGCAGCAAGTCTGCAGCAACTATGCATACGATCAAGTTGACTATACGTGGCAATGCATAAAAAATTTCCGGGGCGGGACGGCATTGTTCACCATGCCCAACACGGCAGTGAAGTGTGGCGGTGCGCCGCAGAAGATCATGTATATGGCCGATGACTATTTTCGGAAATCGGGAGTCCGGTCCAATAGCAAGGTCATTTTTGCGTCGGGGCAAAGTACCTTGTTTGCAGTTGAAAAATACCGCAACACGTTGCTCAAGGTCGTGGAACGAAAAGAGATCGAAATGCAGTTGAAGCAGAACTTAGTCGAAGTGAAAGCGGACAGCAAGACAGCCGTCTTCGAAGATGCCGATAGCAAGCAGTTGCGAAGCATTGCGTTCGATATGCTGCATGTTACGCCGCCGATGAGTGCACCGTCGGTCATCAAAAACAGTTCGCTGGCCAATGCCGCCGGTTGGGTGGATGTCGACAAACACTCTTTGCAAAGCCAGAAGTTCCCCGACGTCTTCGCGATTGGCGATTGCAGCGGATTGCCAACGTCCAAAACAGCCGCCGCTATTCGCAAGCAAGCTCCGGTGCTGGTCGCAAATCTACTTTCGGTCATCAGCGGGAAACCGACGGCGGCGAAATATGATGGCTACACATCGTGTCCACTGGTAACAGGCTACGGTAAGCTGGTGCTGGCCGAGTTTGACTACGACGGGAATCCAGCCGAGACTTTTCCGATCTACCAATCTAAAGAACGCTACTCCATGTACCTCCTGAAAGCTTACTTGCTGCCGATTCTTTATTGGCACGGAATGCTACGCGGTCGTGCGTGATGGTAGGACGTTTTTTATGAGAGTTTTAATCAATCGTCTGGTTGAACGCTTGCTACGATACACTGACCTTTGAGCCAAGCACAGTCTTGTTCTAAGGACCTTGCCTGCTTAGTGAACCAATTTTTAAAGGAACAAACATGTCCAAAGCGAAAACACTTGCCAACCTTCAAACTGCATTATCGATGGAGCTGTCGGCGATGCACCAGTACCAATTGCATGCATGCGTGCTAGATGATTGGGGCATGGAACTTCTAGCTGCCAAGATGCGTGAAGAGATGCAAGAAGAGCTTGGCCATTCGGAGCAGTTCCTCGTTCGTATGCTCTTTCTGAAAGGTGATCCCAAACTCGAGCTAGAGAAAGCGCCACACCGAGCGACGAGCTTGAAGGAGATGTTCGAGATCGATTTGGCTGATGAGAAGAATGCGATCGACTTTTACACGGCCGCTTCAATTCAAGCGGCTGAGGAGCGAGATATTGGCAGCCGACAATTGTTCGAGCAGATTGCGCTGGATGAAGAAGGTCACATGAGCTGGCTTGAATTGCAACTGGACTTGCTCAAGCGCATGGGTGAACCCGCCTACATCGCCAAACACATGCCTAACGCGACATCGGCGGGCTAGCGGTAAATTCTTAGAATGGAAGATACCTATGGATCAAGATGAACTAGATCTGTCAGCGTCCGGTTGGCAGAGCCGATATGATCAAGGGAAAACGGGCTGGGATCGAGGGACGGCCAATCCGATGTTGATCGATTGGTTGCAAGGCGGTCAAATCACCGGGCGTCGCGTTCTGGTTCCTGGTTGTGGCCGGGGACATGAAGTGCTTGAACTGGCCAAGGCGGGATATGATGTGACTGCTATTGATTTTACGCCAGCGGCGGTTGAGCATCTACGGAGCGAACTTCAACAATCGGACTTACGCGCAGAAGTGGTACAGTCGGATGTGTTTGCGTTTCAAACGCATGAACCTTTCGACATCATCTACGAACAAACTTGTCTATGCGCGATCTCTCCCGCTCGGTGGAAAGAGTACGAGGAGTTGCTGGCTAAGTGGCTTGTCCCTGGCGGCAAGCTCTTGGCGTTGTTTATGCAAAGTGGCAAGACGACAGAGCCACCTTATAGTTGCGAGTTAGACAAGATGCGTGATCTGTTTAAGACCCCAGTGTGGCGCTGGCACAGCGATCCCGTGCGGGTCGAGCATCCGACAGGCATGCACGAGTTGGGCTGCGTGCTGATTCGTGCGTAAAAAAACCGCCTGAGCAAAGTATGGCTTCCGCGTCATTACGCAGAAGCCAATCTTTCAGGCGGGTAGGTGCATTAGCTAGGTGCTATTTATTAGCTACGATCGATAAATCCAACTATGCATCGACAGTCGCTTCATCTTTTTTGCGTCGTCGCGCATACCAACCGGAAGCACCAGCGGCCATCGCGAGTAGGCCCAAAGTTCCGGGTTCAGGAATCGCCGTGGCACTGCCGACCAGAAATCGGAACGTTCCGACGTCTGTCAAAGTCTCGGTACCATTAAAGGCTCTGCCCTCGATGGTCAGATCGTAGATTCCTTCGGCAGTAAACCCCCAGTTGGCATGAGTATGACTTCCGATGCCAATCGGAAACTCGTTATCTCCCGCTAATGTGCCGTCAGACTTGGCTTCAAAAAAGACCCCGTTGTTGTTAAAGAGTGCAAAATTGCCAGGACCACTAAAGCCAATGAGGCGAAGGGAGGCTGTCGTGAAGGGAGGGTTGCTTAACTCTTCAGCGGCGAGCCCGATATTTGGAATACCTGGCTCTGGGTTATTCGGAATCACCCATAGACTGTCTCCGACACTAAGTCCAAGAAACGGCAAGTTTCCCAAAGCTGTTAACCTCGCAGAGTCGGCAACACGAACTACAACTTCGCTTGGGGCAAGCTCAAGTTCGTCGTTTGGGGCAATTGTATAGTTGGCGAACTGAGACTCATCCGTAAAGTGAAAGTGGAGAAAGAGCGACCCGTCGTCTTCGACGGCCAAGCCAATATCACCGTGTCCAGCGGTGTACTCTAAAATCTCGGCAGTGCCAACCTTGGGCAACAAAACCGAGCATAAAAAAAGACCAATTGCGACGATTCGCTTTAGCATTTTGAAAACCTTCTAAATATAGAAATCAAGGAAGAAAATGTTCATTTGGAAAAACCTCAAGCACGCTCAGCCAACGGTTGTCGGTCTGGCATTCTCGAAGGCGGAAATGGTGAGCATCGGTCTGCCATTCAACACAAGTGGCCTCCTCTTTGCTCACCGCAGGCAGCGAGTCTGCTTTCGCATAACTTGCCGCGACAAAACTTTTTATTGCATCGCTTGAAATGATCGATACAGAGTGCTCCGCAGATTTAGTCGACTGGTCAACTTGTCCGCTAGCGGTTCGTGCAACGGGCGTCTTCAAAGGCGATAAAGACAAAGCGATCCAAGTCCCCTTACTCAGCTCTTCGGCATCATTAACTTGGTCGAGCGGCGGCTGCGTTTCGGCATAGACCACTTCGACCGAATCGTCAGTACTGCCTAACAATTGAGTCAAGACACGAGTTGCAGCTTCATTCCTTGGCGCAGCGCAGCCAGTCGTGAAAAGTGCAATCAAGCCAACGGTTAGTATTCGGCAGTTGCAGATCACTGCTCTACACCTCGCACGCCGTCATTGACACTGCCCATGCTCCACCAAATACGCATATCGATCGATTCCGATCGAAAATCAACGCGGCCGTCGGCCATCGCGACATGCAGTCCGCTCAGGTGATAGCTGCTGGGCGTGACGATGTTATTGCCATCGAACTCGCCACCATAAATATGGCAGTTGCGTTTATTGGGAGGCATGACGTGCATATAAGTATTCGCGGCAAAAGACCAGCCGGTCATCCATGAGTGGCCATGCTTGACCGAATAAGCAGGATCACCATGATCAACTCCACCGCAATACGTAACCCATCGATCTAATGCACGTGGGGTCATAGATCCACCGCAATACGATTGCATGCGGTCTGGCGTACCAGAAGCAATGTATTGCCCACCCCAAGCCGATCGCACCACGACTGTCTTAGCGATCACACGTTCAGAGATTGCCGCAGTGTTTGATGCACCGTCGGTCAAGTCCGAAAAGCTGACTCGCTCTTTCTGCCAAGTGTTCTCTACGCCCGGATGGCTCAATCCGATGAAACCGTTCTGTTGTAGAACAGGTGTGCCACCTGGTAGCGACGAACCCAATGGCCAACCGACATTACCAACGTAGCTGCCTGGTGCTAATCGCTCCTCGCCATGCACCTGAACGCGTCGCTCAGGTTCCGAGGGGCACAAAAACACGGGCACCATCGTTGATGCGGCTCTGGCATTCGGATGACTGGCTGGAATGCGGTACCTTTTGTAGTCCGTCGTTCGGCCGTAAAACGGTCTATCCGCCAGCGGCAGTTTGAAATCGATCGAACTGTGCAGCGGCCGCTCGTCGACAAAGGGCAAAATCTGAGCCAGCCAACTATAAAAGCCGCTGCCGGTTCCCCCTGCTGTGTTCCCGCAACCTGTAAAGTTTGTCGGAAAACTTCCGAACGCTTCTTCATAAGTATGTGTTGCCAACACGATCTGACGAAGGTTGCTGGTACACTGAATTTTTCGAGCGGACTCCCGCGCGTTATGAATCGCTGGCAGCAACAGGCCCGCCAAAACTCCGATGATCGCAATCACCACTAACAGCTCCACCAACGTAAAACCCACGTTGCGGTTCTTCATTGCCAATTTGTAAACCACTTGGGTGTTAAAACTTCGGTTCATAATCATCACAATCCCTTCGGCTCCGTGCGCTTCATCATCAATGTCAGCTACCGACGAAAAACATGTTCAATCCCGCGAAAACTCTGCCTTGCTCGACAGCCTGTTCTAGATTGGTCGGATCCAGATCGACTCGCCTCACAAGGCAGAGCAAACGCAAGGATCAAAGCAAAGTAGCCGATAGCGACCAGTCCCAATGTCAATGGCTTGGAATCCCAAAGCAATCAACAGTGCAAACCAATTCGAAGCTAAACCGTAGGCGGTCCGCGAGTTTCAAACCAACGTACAAAAGATAGTTCTGGGCAGAACTGTAATGAAGTTGCTTCCAATGGAAGCGACACTGGCGATAAATCGACCTCGAGTTCGGATCCGCCAAATCCGGCAGGCATTAACATTAAATGACATACTACACAGTCATCCGAATCGTGCGGCTGTTGTTGCTCGTGCGAACGCTCCTGTGCTAGCTTCTCAGCCGCTGCTTGCTTTTCGTCTGCTCGCTCAGCCGCGGTGCGTACAGTGCAGCCATGATGACCACATCTCCCAAGTTCCTGCTGCTGTGCCATCGGCTGCGCCGCGATTGCATGATGCTGGTGATGTTCTGCTACGTGCGCCCAAACTGCGAACTGCCCAGCAATGAGCATCGCTATCAGAAAATGGACGAACGCAGGACGAGCCAGACGCAACATGAGGTGTCTCGAAGTCGGAGACGATGGACTAAAGGTTATAGGAATATCGCTTTACTTACTCAGCCTAGCTCGCTGCGGCTGGGTTCCCGCACGACAAAGCTGCAAAATCCAACGCTGCGCTATTTCAGTTCGCCGCATTGAACTTAGAATAAGTATGTGCGTATTGTAAACGCACAACAAGTGCAAAAGATAGGTGCAGAGTTTTGCAAATTGATGGTTTTCTGGAAATTGTCCAATTGTTAACCGCTTCGCGCTGAGAACAGCTTCAGAAAACCGTCATGTCTAACCTTTTGCTGTCCGTCCGAACACGCCTTGCCCGGCTCAGTGGTTTTCTCAACCACGACTTTTGCCCCAACGCGAACCGCTATGTCTATTGGTTAAAGCAACCGATTGGGTGGTTTGTACTGGCAATCGCCGCGAGCATGCTGGTCGGCATCTACTTGAACCCGCGGGCCTGGGCAATCGCAGGTGGCTTGACTGGCGTCGCGCTGCTTGGACTCGCGTTCCCGTGGCTGGCGATTCGGACTTCCACCGTAACGCTACGCCCGCAGCTATCCGAAATTGAAGAAGGTGAACCCACTCACCTTATTCTATCCGTAAAGAATCGGCTTCCGATTCCAATCTGGGGGTTGCTGGTGGAAGGCTATTTATCCACGCCGCTGCCGCCGGTTGCTTTTGGCCAAACCGATGAGTCGGTTGCAAACTTCCGTCGCGAGGATACGGGTTTGGCTTGTGCCCCGGCACTTAGCCAAGCCAGCTATCATCTGCCGATCACACCAGAATTTCGCGGACACTATCCGGCGGGCCAAGTGTTCGTTTCCTGTGCATTTCCATTCGGGATTTGGACCGCGCGCCGTCCGCTGGATACCACCCAGTCGTTGACCGTAAGGCCGATGCAAATTGGAACCACAGCGAATCTAGAATGGGATGGCCGACGCATGACGGGTATTGGTACGGGACGCAAATCTGGAGGCTCTGGCGAGTATCTAGGTGTTCGGCCATTCCGCCGTGGCGATTCTTTGAAAAGCGTGCATTGGGTTCAAACCGCTCGCACTGGCGACCTCGTTGTGTGTGAGCGCACTCAGCCCATGGAACAAACGGTTTCGCTGAAGCTTTCGCTGGCTAGGTCCTTGGGCAGGGCCTTGGAGGCGCGTTATCATCTCGCTTGGCGCGTTCGCGTCGCAGCCACGATCGCTAAACTGCTCACCGATCAACACACCACCTTTCAATTAAAGCTCGATGGGACCGGAGTCGACTTCGGCGCACATCGTGCCTCAGTGTCCCAGGCCACCGGCCAGACATTAAAATCTGCCCTGAATGTTTTGACAGAGATCCCATTGGATGCCTACGCCGCCAGCGTTTCGAATACACCTGCTGCGCACAACAGCGTATCGATGAAGTCGATGGCCATGAGGGCTGCGTCTACAAGCAACCAAATTGCGATTGAAGCGTGCAATCCTCAAGGCGATCCACTGCCGCCTAATCAGATGCGGTTGACTTATCATCGACAAGCTAGTGGCAAGTTTGCTGAACCAGTCCATTTTGAAGCCGTTGTCACTATCGGTCCGGAATTGCCTTACCAAATTCAAGTCTTCCTCGAAGAGGCCTGCCATGGTAAGCAACTTGCTTGAGCGTCAAACGCCAACTTCTTCCACCATGGCAAGCAATGCGTTTGGGCTTTCCACGCGCCGTCGTAACGGAGTGCTCGCGATGGCGATCACTGCCGTCTGCTCACTTTACTTGGTTCGCGCTCGATACGATTTGCAATGGTTGATGAATTTGGAAATCATACTGTTGGCTAGCGGTTGTGCTTGGCTGGCCGTATCGGACCGTTCGCGTTCAGCCAGCAATCATTTTCGCGGCATTGTATACGCTTTGGCCATTCTGCTGCCTTGGTTGCTGAACGCATTATCGCGGAGTCTTGGATATGGCAACGGTGCCGAGGTCAATGCACTGAGCAGTTTCGCGTGGTTTAGTCTCTCGGTCGCTCTGCTGGCAACGCAAACCCGTTCATTGGCGTTGTCGGTGGTATGCAGTGGATTCATGACCCTATTCATAACCAGCATGGCAGATTTCTCCGCTGCCTTAATTCCGGCTGGTGTCTGGGGGACGTTATGCATGTGGTGGCTAGTTGCCAATCATTGGGAAACCATCGCGACGACCGCAGTGATCAACGTCCAGCGTCCGAAAATACTACGCACCAACGTGTTGCTGGTCGGCGGGCTATTGTTTGCATTAACCGCTCTGCTCGCTGCACGCAATGCTCCAATGCTGCGACAATTGCAAATGGAACTAATGCCAACAAGTGGTGGCAGCAGTTACCGCGACTCGTCGGCACGAAGCGGAGTGGGTGATGGCGAAGCACTCGTCGCCGCTAGAAATACCGCGAACTCTTTTGGAAATGTCGACACTGACCTGTTCGTTGATTCGCCCGAGCCAAGCTTGTATGACCTATTTAGTGAGCAGTATGGCGAACCGCGAAAGAAGAAGAAGTTTCAACGTGCCCAATCGCTAGACGCTAGTCAAGTGCGTGAGCAGGATGCCAAGCTATCCGAAGGGAAGCGTTCAAGTGAGTCCTTTTCTATCGACCGTGTTAAACCAAAATCGTTTGCCAAGCTCAATGACTTGCAATCCAGTGCTTTGATGTTTTGGTCTGGGCGCAGCAACGTCTTGCTAGGCGCTGCACGCTATGAAAACTTTGATGGTACCGATTGGGTTTCCAATGGATCATCGATGCTGGACCAATGGCAGCCAAGCGGCCGCAAGATTGGCGAGCAAACTTGGTTCCATTGGCCTTATACTCATCGCGATCCGCTGCGATCGCCGCCATTTTTTGGCCCGCGAAACGAAGCACTCAAGTTCGTGAACTACCGCACTCCGGTGATTCCCACCGAGGCAAGTATTTCGATGTGGAGCATTGACCTAGTGGATCGACCGGATTTTTTTGGCCTTCAAGACGGCAGTTGCTTGTTGATGACCGATCGCGAACATATCCCCGACTATACGATGATTCGCTTTGTGAATCGTGATATGGACTTGGACGCCATTGACTCGCTGCTTGCTAGTTTTCAACCTCGTCATCCGCGAGAACAAACCGATGCGCCCAAGTGGCTGCAACAATTAAAAACGATGGCCTTTCAGTCCACCAAGGAGTATGCGCCGGGATGGAAGCAAGTAAATGCGGTGACCGAGTTCCTGCGAGCTCATTTCCAACTGACCGATCCGGTTGCTAGCGACCAGCCCCAAAACGATGAATCACAGAAGGCTGAGCAGGACAACGGCCAAACTTCGCGTATGGAGGAATCGGATCCGATGGAGCAGTTTGTTGCGCTGAAAGCAGGCAGCGATTATCATTTCGCAACGGCAGCGGCACTTTTATTGCGTGAGTTGGGCTATGAAACCAGGTTTGCCACGGGTTTTTATGTTCGACCACGATTCTTGAGTGCGTCTGCAAAAGAGGTTGCGATTGCTAAAGAAGATGTACACGCTTGGATCGAGATCCACTTGGGAAACAATCAATGGATTCCCATCGAGCCCACTCCCACGTTCGCTCAACCAGATTATCGCAAGGGGCTCTGGTATCGCATCAAAGAGGCCAGTGCTTGGATATATGCAGCAGCGTTGGTGATAGTTGTCTGCAGCCTGGCCCTCTACGCCTGTCGACGCATTCTGTTTGAGCTATACTGCCGATTGTTGTGGTATGCCGCTAGTTGGTCTAGCGATGCTCGAAAGGTTCGGCAGCTTACATGGCTGCTGGATCGACGTTTAGCATTCGCGGGCAAAACTCGGCCGCCAGGGGCACTGTTACAAACTTGGATCAAACATGAAACGCCTGCCGCAGGACAATTGCAGGACGCACTGTCGGCGTTTTTTAACGAAGCGGATCGATTGGCGTTTGGCCGCGGTCAGCACATATCCGTGTTAGGTCAAAATGCCATGAATCAACTGTGGCGTGAGTTAACCATTAATCGATTGCGTCGCGACTGATCTGGAATCGATGCAGCATCGGATTCACTAACCACATAGGTTTTAACAACAACGCCTCGTACTTCGCCTTGTCATAGAAATTATCCTTAGAAACCGATGACCATCCCCCACAAACCACCAACTGCAGTTCGGCTTGATACCTCAGGCATACTTGCGCAACTGCGGCAGCGACTCAATGAAGTGCTGCTCGGTAAACAAGACAAGATTGAACTGGTACTGGCCTGTCTGCTATCGCGGGGCCATCTGTTGTTGGACGATCTGCCGGGGTTGGGCAAAACGACGTTGGCCAAAGCGATCGCGGGATGTTTCGGAGCGAAGTTCGCTCGAGTGCAGTGTACGCCAGACTTATTGCCGACGGATGTAACTGGATTTAATCTATTCAATCAGAAGACGCGTGAATTTGAATTTCATCCGGGACCTGTTTTCGCTGAGATTCTGTTGGCGGACGAATTGAACCGAACTACACCGCGTACCCAGAGTGCGCTGTTCGAAGCGATGGCCGAACGTCAGGTGACCATAGATGGGCAAACGCGGCCACTTGCTAAATCGTTCTTTGTTATTGCGACGCAGAATCCAATTGATAGCCATGGGGCTTATCCGCTGCCGGAAGCTCAGTTGGACCGTTTCGCAATGAAGCTGGAGATTGGATATCCTAATCAAGAAGCGCAGCTAGCGATTCTAGCTTCATCCAAAACGCATCTATCGAATGAATCGGCTGGAGCAGCCATGTTGAACATGGAGTTGCTCGATAACCTGCAGCGTGAAGTGCAAGAAGTACATGTAGACGTTCGCGTTCAAAAGTATCTTGTCGAGTTGTGCGACCGAACGCGTAGTCATGAATCGGTAGAATTAGGAATCAGCCCGCGCGGGATGCTGATCTGGCAACAAGTCGCCCGCGGTTGGGCGGTACTGCACGGCCGCGATTTTGTGAGCCCCGCGGACATTCAAGAGGTCGCTATGCCTGTGACCAGCGTGCGTTTGGTGACACGGCATCAGCGAGTCAACCAAGTGATGAGCGATATCTTGGAGTCAGTCCCAGTACCTGCATATTGATCAGGTCTTTCACCGTACAATCGAAATACCAATGAGTTGAAGGTTCCATCACGAGCAATAGTTATGCCTACCAAGCCACCTATGACAACCACGCGAACGTGTACCTATACCCTTAAGGCATTGCGCAGCAGAAGGATCGACCTTTGCAGAACGCGTTCTCAAAGCGTTGCGATTCTGCACCCTCGCCTGATTTGGCCTTATCTGGCAATTCTCATTTCGCTGGGATTGTTCCTTGGATGCGGCAAGGAGCAAGCTTCGTTGTTTGAGCACGATCATGAGTTACCTAAGAATTGGCCGCACAGCCTTAGCCAAGCGGCCAGTCGGATCGAGCAGACACTTACCGCATACAAAGCGCTTGAATCAGCGCAAACAATGGCCAAAGGTGATTTGATTGAAATGATTGGATGGATCCCGGAAGTTGCCGCCGAAACGGAATTGACCGAAGCTCAGTGGAACCAACTGGCCGATGAGTGCGATGCCGCCGTCAAATCGCTGCAGCGAACCAAAAACTTTGTCGATTCCGACGTGAAAGTCTTGAACGGTCTCGCCGAACGACTTAATCAAACGCAACAAATTCTGTCAAGCGACCAAGTATCGCTAGTGGAGAGTAATTAAATGGAAGTGATGCTCCTGGGCGGCCTGACACGCGGCTTACAAACGCTGATACTTGCAGCACCGACGCTACTGGTGGGATTGTTTATCGCGGCCTTGTTTCGATATTTCCTCGGCCAGCACGGCATGCATAAATTGTTTGGTGGCGATTCAATTCGATCGCTTCCACAATCCTGGTTGGTTGGCATGTTGCTACCGGTGTGTTCCATCGGTGTCATCCCTATTTTAAGAGAGATGCATCGCGCCAAACTGCGTCCTGGGGCCATCACGGCATTTGCACTTTCAGCTCCGCTTTTCAATCCGCTCTCATTGCTCTACGGACTAACACTTTCGCAACCGTCAGTCATCATCGGATTTATCCTCGGTTCTTTGATCGTAGTAACCTTGCTGGGATTGATCTGGGACCGCTATGCGCGTCGAGCGTCGTTGATGGCTGTCACGGCTCACACGGCGACTTTAAGTCCACGAGAGGGGAGCGAGCTGAACGATGATAAAGTATCTTATGGAACAAAACGCATCGCAGCGTGCGCGGTCTTGATGTGTCGAGAGCTATTTGGACTGACCGGCGCGTTGAGTTTACTTGCTGCGTTAGGCATTGTTGCTCTTGGGACGTTTTTGCCGCATGGAGCGTTGCAGACTTCGGTCGAACAGAACGATCCGTTAGCTCCGCTGACCATGGGGGTGGCTGCCGTGCCGATCTACTCCACGCCCATGTTGATTATGAGTCAGTTAGGGATGATGTTTGCGCACGGCAATTCGCCAGGCGCCGCCTTTTGCTTGTTGACATTGGGGGCAGGCCTAAACTTAGCGACCATCCTATGGATTGCGATCAGTTACGGTTGGCGACAAACAGCAGTATGGTTTACTGCTTTGATCGTCATCGTGCTTGGTTGTGCATATGCCATTGATAAACCCTTGATACCTAAAGGAGTGGAACCAGCCGGGCATACACATGCCTTTGATGTTTACACCAACCCGTTTCACCAAGGCCAAGCGATCGATCTCGATTTAGTTCGCACGACGGTCTTGGAGGCAGGTGATTTTGCAACTCGATTTAGCCTGCGATCGTTAGCGGTTTTGCTAGTGGGAGGGATCGTGTTGCGTGTGATGGGCAGCAACAACGCGATGGACCGCTGGGTTTTTGTTGACGCTAGTCCAGAGGGGCAGGGCAAGCTTGGAACGATCATACCTCCATCGGTGGTAGGACTGACTTGTCTAGTTGGCTTAGTGGTTTTAAGCGGTGTTGGTTGTTATGCTTATTATCCTGCCCCGAGCGAAGTCTTGAAAGAGATCCAGGTTGCCAAAGCAGAGGCATTGAGTGGTGCGTTGGGGGGTGAGATCGATGTTGCGTTGCATTGGATCCCGATATGGGAAGAGTGGTCGCGTAAGCTAGAGGTTGGAACTTATTTGCGTACCTTCGAGTTGCGGAGGTACCAGCGGATGCAGACCTTTATTTTGCGTAAGCAGTTGGAGTTGCTGGAGCATGCATTGGAGCATGAGAAAGAAGCGGCTGGCCGGGCGTCTCATGTAGAAGAAGAAGGAGGTTCTCACACGCATCCCAACCATGCGCACGATCGCAAAGAAATCCAAGAGCTCATTGGTCGATTAAGTCGAACCAGTCTAAAGATTAGTGAATGTTATCGCCAGTAGCAGGAGTGCGCGAAGGTAGAAGAAACACTTCGTGTGCCGTAACAACCTTTCATCTGACGGCAGTGGGAGACTGCCTGCTACCATCGCAATGGATTGGGCAGGAGAATCTGGGCAGTAGAATGAAAAGCATAGTGGCAACAGTTGGAAATACTGTAGCTTGCTTCCGAAGATTCTGCTGCCCCCATTCTGTTGCCAAACACGATCCCGATTTGCACCATCGCGATGGATTGGGCAATAGAATCAGGGCAGTAGAATGAAAAGCATATTGGCCATAGTTGCAGATACGGCAACTTGCTTCCAAAGATTCTGTTGCCCCCATTCTGTTGCCAAAAATGATCCCGCTGCACCGAGTCGCGATGGATTGGGCAATAGAATCTGGGCAGTAGAATGAAAAGCATAGTGGCAACAGTTGGAAATACTGTAGCTTGCTTCCGAAGATTCTGCTGCCCCCATTCTGTTGCCAAACACGATCCCGATTTGCACCATCGCGATGGATTGGGCAATAGAATCAGGGCAGTAGAATGAAAAGCATATTGGCCATAGTTGCAGATACTGCAACTTGCTTCCGAAGATTCTGCTGCCCCCAATTTTTTTGCCAAACATGCTCCCGCTCTTGCACCCAGTCGCGATTGGACTGGGCAATAGAATCAGGGCAATAGAATGAAAGGCATAGTGGTAATAGTTGGAGATGCTTCAGCTTGCTTCCGAAAATTCTGCTGCCCCCATTCTCCTGCCAAACATGATTCCGTTTCGCACCCAGTCGCGATGGATTGGGCAGGAGAATCAGGGCAATAGAATGAAAAGCATAGTGGTAATAGTTGCAGATACTGCAGCTTGCTTCCGTAAATTCTGCTGCCCCGCATTCTCCTGCCAATCACGGTACCTCTGCACTCAGCCGCGATGGATTGGGCAGCGGAAGTAGCGGCCTGGGAAGTTGACGCGATTTGCTAGCTAGGATTATCATTTTTAGTTGGTTTCTGCACATTAACAATGATTCCTGCGGCACTCCTAGCTATGCCAATTAGTCACTCACTCAAACTTCGATGCATAAGTAACAAGGAATTCTCGGATATTGACGCTACGGTGATGAGGTGCGCTTATGCCACGCAGAATCATTTTGGTCGACTCTTTGACGAGCGTGTTTATGAGAATGACTTAGCATCAAGACTTCGTGCCGAGGGGCTTGACGTCCACACCCAAGTGCAGATTACTCTGGCTCACGCCGCCTTTGCAAAGTGTTACTACCTTGATCTGGTCGTGAACGATATGTTGTACGAATTGAAGGTGGTGAATTGCCTAGGCCGCGAGCACTTTGCACAAGCCCTGCATTACGCGATGTTGCAAGATGTCGAATTGGTCAAATTGATCAACTTCGGGGAATCCAAAGTGATTGGCAAGCTTTTGAGGAACGTGGTGCCCGCCGAAGCCCGTTACAACGCAACATTCGATTTGTCGCATTTTGCGCCGCTAGGGCTACAGGGTGAACGGTTGCTCGAATGTGTGAAAGCAGTAGTTCTAGACCTGGGAACACACTTAAGCTTTCGGATCTACAACGAAGCGGTAATGCATGAGTTTGGAGGAGAGGCAGTCTGCCTTAAACGCATTGTTCTACAGACTGCAGGCAACCGGCTTGGAACTCACATAGTGCAGATATATGATGCCGATCGGGCGTTCGTAGTGACTGGTTTTTCTCGCAATCAAGAGCGATATCGAAGACACCTACAAGTCCTATTGGAGCATGCAATTGGTCTCGAAGCAGTTCAATGGTTTAATCTAAATGGCTGCTGCTTGGAAGCAACAACCATTGCGGTGTAACTTGTAGATCTATTAGGGGTAGAAGATCGCGAACCTAGTAGATGACAAGCTGACAGAATGTTGCTGCTATCCGAAATTCTGCTGCCCCGCATTCTACTGCCAACATGATCCCGTTTCGCACCAGTCGCGATGGATTGGGCAATAGAATCAGGGCAGTAGAATGAAAAGCATAGTGGTAATAGTTGCAGATACTTCAGCCGCTTCCAAAGATTCTGCTGCCCCCATTCTGTTGCCAAACATGATCCCGCTGCACCGAGTCGCGATGGATTGGGCAATAGAATCAGGGCAGTAGAATGAAAAGCATAGTGGTAATAGTTGAAGATACTTCAGCCGCTTCCAAAGATTCTGCTGCCCCCATTCTGTTGCCAAACATGATCCCGCTGCACCGAGTCGCGATGGATTGGGCAATAGAATCTGGGCAGTAGAATGAAAAGCATATTGGCCATAGTTGCAGATACGGCAACTTGCTTCCAAAGATTCTGTTGCCCCCATTCTGTTGCCAAAAATGATCCCGCTCTTGCACCCAGTCGCGATGGATTGGGCAATAGAATCAGGGCAAGAGAATGAAAGGCATAGTGGTAATAGTTGCAGATACTTCAGCTTGTTTCCTAAATTCTGCTGCCCCCATTCTGTTGCCAAACATGATCCCGCTGCACCGAGTCGCGATGGATTGGGCAATAGAATCAGGGCAAGAGAATGAAAGGCATAGTGGTAATAGTTGCAGATACTTCAGCTTGTTTCCGAAGATTCTGCTGCCCCCATTCTGTTGCCAAACACGATCCCGATTTGCACCATCGCGATGGATTGGGCAATAGAATCAGGGCAGTAGAATGAAAAGCATATTGGCCATAGTTGCAGATACTGCAACTTGCTTCCAAAGATTCTGTTGCCCCCATTCTGTTGCCAAACATGATCCCGCTCTTGCACCCAGTCGCGATGGACTGGGCAATAGAATCCGGGCAATAGAATGAAAGGCATAGTGGTAATAGTTGGAAATGCTTCAGCTTGCTTCCGAAAATTCTGCTGCCCCCATTCTCCTGCCAACACGATCCCGTTTTGCAGAGTAGGAAAACGTGCGTTCTGCCCCGCTACCGCTTCCCGATGCGCCGGCGTTGTGATCGGATGGAAGTCAATACGCAAGGGGGATCCACAGCCGTACCGCAACTAACTAAAATTGATCGATCATCACTAGATTGAATCCTCTCTCGTAATCACCGCGAAACTTGAAGCTCATATGAAAATCATATCGCAATCCTGGGTACTACTTATTCTTACCCTATTCGCAGCTTTTGTTCGGGCTGAGGGTACGGAGGGATCGGCTGCCAATTTAATCGAGCAAAGGTCAATTGCTGATGTCGAGCGAATACAGGCGGATGCGGTCAGTGCCGTCACTAGTACGCCTGGTCTTGTCGCGTTCTGGGATTTCATGCAGCGAGAATCTACTGAGCCGAATCGATTCATCGCCCACGTTCCTTACGGCCAATCCAATCGCTATCCGCTCGATGCAGCGAATTACATTCGAGACTACTGGCGGGCTGGGCGCGAAGCAACATATCAAGATTTCCCACAGCTTGGTCGTGGTCCTTTCGGCAACGCGATTCGCATTGTCAAAGAGACCGATCCTGATTTCCGTCCTTTCCTCTTCGTACCTCGCTCACGGCTGCATGACACGCCGCTTGACATCAAGGGTGCGGGAAAGTCGGTCTCATTAGTCGTGTGGGCCATTCGCGAAAGTGGCAACCACGCGCTGGCCGGTATCTGGCACGAAGGCACCGACTTGAAGCAGCAAGAAACGACCGGGATCGCGAAGGTGGAACGCGGGCAGAGGCAGTATGCACTCTTCGCTGGATTGAATAAGCAAGGAAGTGCATGCGGCCACGTATCGGAGAACGGCGCGAGCTCATTCATGAATAAGTACGCTTTGCACAAGTCCAATTCGCTTGCCCAATCCCCCGAGGTGCCCGCGGACTCGCCCGCTGAAGTACTTGATGCTTCGTGGCAATGTTTCGCAATGACATTTGACCATGAGATAGACGAACTCACTGGTTGGTTGAACGGAGTCTCGGGTGAGCGATGGCTGGACAATCCTAAGAAGGACACACTGATCTCCTATGCGTACAACGCTTACATGCAGGGGCATTATGCTGGGCTACCGGGTAAGCAGGATGGCGAAGACGAAAGCTTTCCCAAGGACCAATATTACAATCCACCCGAAGGTCAACCGCTGAGCGTGAAGCTTATTCGTGAGTCGGCCGGTCATCGCGTAGAACTGCATGAACATCGCTATACGAAGATTGAAGTCACTCTGCAAGACGGCAAGGAAGTCTCCCGTGATCTTGTCGCAATCAAGCTGAACCCTTGGTGGTATCCACATGACCTGTACTCGCCGAAGGATGCGCAAAGCGGCGGGCCATTCACGATCGGTCGAGTGATCCACAGCTCGCGCAGCGTCGGCTTCACGGGTTGGATAGGTGGAGTTGCGGTGTTCGACCGAGCACTCAGTGAAAAGGAACTTAAGACGCTTTCAAGCGTGAGTCAAACCACATCTACCAGCTCACGGTCCCCCTGAATGTTCATCATTCATCTCGGAGCGATCAACTTGCTCGTCGCTTGTTCATTTCACAAAAGCCAACTGTTACGATAGAATCGAGTTCACGTCGAGGACTTTGGCCGAACGCGCGATGAGTCTGTTGGTCGAAATGGAATCGAATATGTCGAATGTCGCTTCGTGAAAGCCTTGGCCTTCCGTGAAAGAGAATACGTAATGGACTATCAAGCGTGGGTGGCGTCCGCCGCCGGGGCAGCCTTCCAAAAACAATTGTTCGACAGGCAACCACTGGGACCAGAGGAAGTAGAGGTCGCGGTCGAACATTGCGGCGTTTGTCACTCGGACCTCTCAATGTGGCAAAACGAGTGGGGCATGGCGGCTTATCCTGCCGTTTTGGGACACGAAGTCGTCGGACGCGTTACCGCGCTGGGTCCGCACGCCAAAGGATTGACCATCGGCCAACGAGTCGGAATTGGTTGGAACTGTGGAAGCTGCATGCATTGCCGCGAGTGCATGTCGGGCGAGCAACATCTCTGTAACGAAGCTCAACCGACCATCGCTGGCCATTTCGGTGGCTTCGCAAACTCCGTGCGGGCCCATTGGGCGTGGGCCATCCCGCTACCCGAAGGTCTGAACATCGCTGATGCTGGGCCACTACTGTGCGGAGGTATTACTGTCTTCAACCCCATTGCGATGTTTGCGACGCCAAAGAGCCGCTTGGGTGTGATTGGTATCGGCGGCTTGGGTCACATGGCGTTAAAGTTTGCCACAGCGTACGGCTGCGAAGTCACAGCGTTTACCTCGAGCGAAAGCAAGTTCGATGAGGCACGAAGTTTTGGGGCTCAGCATGTTGTCGCCACTCGCGATAGCGATGCGATTCAAAAGCTTGCCAAATCGTTTGACTTGTTAATCGTTACCGTCAATGTTCCGCTTGACTGGGATTCACTGATAGCTTCGCTAGCACCCAATGGTCGAATGCATGTCGTTGGTGCGGTTCTAGAACCCATTCCGGTCGCGGTCTTTCCACTGCTCACGCGGCAAGCCAGCGTCAGTGCGTCTCCGACCGGGTCGCCGGTCAACATGGCTGACATGCTCGCCTTTGCTTCGCGGCACAAGATCGCGCCGCAGACGGAACATTTTCGGATGAGTGAGATTAACGAAGCGTTCGAGCATGTGGCCGCTGGCAAGGCGCGTTATCGAGTCGTTTTGGACGCAGACTTCTAAATTCAATCGTTAAATCGAAAGAATAGTGGGCCAACCATGCACAATCCGTTTGCCGAGATTGTCGACGAATCGACCGATTGTGAACTAATCGAACAATCGAAAAATGGAAGCCAATCTGCGATCGAAAAACTGATCCTTCGGCATCAAGCGTGGATCTACAACATCGCGCTACGCATGGTCTTTCATCCTCATGACGCTGAGGAAATCACGCAGGAAGTTTTGATCAAAGCAATCACGCGACTTAGTACATTCAATGGCGAAAGCAAGTTCCGAACTTGGCTTTATCGGATCACTGCGAACCATGTCTTGAACATGAAACGTCGCGGCGGTGAAAAGGAAAGTCATACTTTCTCAAGCTATGCCGATGCCATCAACGGCACCCCTGAACTCGATTTTCCCGATCCAAGGACGGTGCCAGTCGACGTGCCTCTCTTGGTGGAGGAAGCGAAGATCTCTTGCACGATAGGCATGCTGTTGTGCCTCGATCGAAAGCAGCGACTCATATTCATCTTGGCAGAGGTGTTTGGTGTCAGCGACACGGTCGGCGGCGAGATTCTGGAGATGTCACCCGATAACTTCCGGCAATCGCTATCTCGAGCGCGCCGTGACTTGTACCAATTTATGAACAACCAATGTGGACTTGTCAACGAGAGCAACCCCTGCCGCTGTCCAAAAAAGACAAAGGGTTTTATCGAGGCCGGTCACGTCGATCCACACAACTTGATATTTTTGTCTTCACGTGTAGGCCAGATACGGAGCGTAGCCGCTGCTACGTACGCTCACATCGACGACGTCCTGGATCAGCAGTACGCGGCGATCTTTCGCGATCATCCTTTCCTCGAACCGAAGGATCAAGTTCTTTGGTTGCGGAAAATGTTGGACGAACGCAAACTTCGCGAAACATTGCACCTGAACTGAAAAAAAGTGCTCGGGTTTTGTCACAGTTCTCCATCGAAGGTGTCAATAGTCGTAGGAGGACAAAACATGTCTAAATTACAATCAAAAACAGCGTTAGTAACAGGCGCTTCCAAGGGGATTGGGGCGGGCATCGCTCTCCAACTCGCTTCGGCTGGGGCAGCCGTAGCAGTCAACTACGCGTCCGACAAAAGCGGAGCAGATGCGGTTGTTCGTTCGATTACTGAAGGTGGCGGTCAAGCGATCGCGATTCAAGGTGACGTTTCGAAGTCTGAGGACGTAACCCGCATGTTCGAGCGGACGGCCAATGCATTTGGATCCATGGATATCTTGGTCAATAATGCAGGCGTGTATCAGGCAATGCCACTAACGCAGATGACGGAATCGGAGTTTCATCGGGAAATGAATATCAATCTGCTTGGCCCGCTGTTGACGATCCGAGAATCGCTTAGGCACTTTGGTTCAAAAGGTGGCAGCATCATCAACATCGGATCGGCCGCCTCGCGATCATTACCAGCCGAGTTCTCAATTTATGCGGCGAGTAAGAGTGGCCTCGACGCCATCACGGGCGTGCTGGCCAAAGAACTTGCCTCGCGTGGCATCCGTGTTAACTCAGTCAATCCGGGTGCGACACTCAGCGAAGGCACCAAGGAAGCGGGACTCTACGGCGTTGGAAGCGATATTGAGAAAACGCTTGTCGGAATGACTCCGTTGGGACGCATTGGCACGCCGCAGGACATCGCGCGAGTCGTCGTATTTCTAGCATCAGAAGATTCCGGTTGGCTGACCGGCGAGATCATCCATGCGACCGGTGGTCTTTGATCGTTCAGATTTAACTTCAAAACTTCATCACAAATAGGAAAACAATATGCCTGCTTACATGATTTTTATTCGCGAACAAACACTCGACCGCGCCGAGTTGGAAGCCTATTGGGCCAAAGTTGCTTCAACGCTTGAAGGAGTGCCGCTTAAGGTGCTCTCTGCCTATGGTCCCCATGTGACACTGGAGGGGCCGGACGTGGAAGGCGTGGTGATCGCGGAGTTCCCAAGTGTGGATGCGGCTCGCCAGTGGTACGACAGCTCCGCATACCAAGAAGCTGCGAATCACCGACGTATCGGCGCGATATACCGTGGATTGATTGTCGAAGGAACTTAGACTTGGCATTGAACGAAGACGACGTGGTTGTTTGGCAATCGCTTGTTCTGATGGGCTTAGCAGCGTTCATCACGATAGGGAACTCGCTGTTTAGATAATATGCCGGCTTCCTTTAAATTGGCGATCCAGCAAATTCTTGTTGTCTCACTTGTGAACGAGTCTTTGTGAATTTTCATCACTTTAAAGCTGGCTGTGGCCCATTGATGCAGGTTGTAGCCCGTTGCCCCGAGAATTCCGCTATAATCAAAAGGTCCAACATATCATTGCATCGAATTTATGCACACGTCGGGAATTGATTTAGTCAGCCACACGTCGTGGGCAGCCGAACTGAGTCGTTGCGGTATGCCATTGAGAGTATGCGATTAGGAAGCGAAGATGAAGAGATCAAATTTTGTTCGCCTAGTTATGTTGGCTGCAGCGTTGATTTGTACGGTAGATCAAGATATTACTAATGCGAGCGAAGTTGTCTTTCCGAGCCATCGCAACGTGGTCGATGTGACTCGCCCGCCGTACAATGCAAGTGGCGACGGAGTAACTGACGACACTGAGGCTCTGCAAAGGGCCATCAACGAGAATGTCGGTCTTCATCGTCTCCTGTATTTCCCGCAAGGCACTTACCTCGTGAGTTCGACGCTGACGTGGCCCAAGCAATTTGGCGGGCGCGAGAACTGGGGTTTTACCTATTTGTCCGGTCAATCGCGAGAGACCAGCATCATCCGGCTAAAAAACGGGACGTTTACTGATGCGGCGAAGCCCGAGCCAATCATGTGGTGCGGTGGTTTCGGATCAGCCGATTGGTTTCACAACTATATCGAGAACTTGACCTTCGACGTTGGCGCAGGCAATCCCGGCGCGGTCGCTTTGCAGTTCTACTCAAACAACTCCGGTGCGGTTCGCGATTGCCGTTTCCGGGGCGGCTCGGAAAGCGGTCACACCGGACTTGACCTAGCGCATCGCGACATGAACGGGCCGTTGATTGTCCGGAACTGTGAGGTGCTGGGTTTCCGGCGCGGTATCGCCACGGGGCGTTCGGTGAACGGACAGGTCTTTGAGCACATCATGCTGCGTGGTCAGACGGAAGTGGGGATCTTGAATGAAGGTCAGGCGATCAGCATTCGAGGATTGTCCAGCGACAATGCAGTGCCCGTAATTTCCACCTACGGTACGTTGTGTTTGCTGGACGCCAAACTTATCGGACAAGGTGAGGCTGCGAGAAGGCCAGCCGTCGTGAACTACAATGGGGGGCGAATTTTTCTACGCGACGTGACTACGATCGGATACGGACGTGCTTTGGCTGACGTCTCGCACACCCCCGATTCTGCCGCTGCGTATCGCATTCAAGGCATACACAAGCTAGGGAGCGAGGGACCGAATATTGACGAGTATTGCTCACATGCGACAACAAGTTTATTTCCTTCGTCGCTGACCTCATTACGACTCCCAGTGAAGGAAACCCCCGACACTCCGCGCGATGAACCAAGTACCTGGGCGAATGTAGATGACTTCGGCGCCGATCCGACCGGCAACGCGGACTCGGCTGCTGCGATCCAAGCGGCGATGGACTCTGGAGCAACCACCATCTTTCTCCCGGGCAGTTACAACATGCGCAAGACGGTAACGATCCGCGGCAAGGTCCACCGTGTCGTTGGTCTGGGCGGCCAAATCAACTACGGTGTCGGGCTGAAACCCGATTTCAGGCTTGAAGATGGCGAAGCGCCAGTGGTGTTTCTAGAGCATATTGCCCACATCCACGGCGGGCTGGAAGTAGACACAAAACGTTCGCTCGTTGTGCGCAGCGTGTCCGACTGCAATTTTTCCTGCACCCACAATGCGGAGGGGGCGGAATGGTTTTTCGAGGATGTCGTGACACACGACTTGCAGATCAAACGGCAGAGTCTCTGGGCACGGCAACTCAACATTGAGAACCAAGGCACGCACCTCCGCAACGACGATGGCGATCTCTGGATACTTGGCTACAAGACAGAGCGCGGCGGCACACTGCTCGACACACACGGCGGCGGACGCAGCGAAGTTCTGGGCGGATTCAGCTACACTACTACGGCAGGCCGACTCGCGCCGATGTTCGTCAACACGGACTCCTCGGTTTGGGCATATTTTGGAGAGGTCTGCTACAACGGAGAGCCGTTCGAGGTCTTGGTCCGGGAACGTCGCGGCAAGGAGACCCGCGAAATCCGGCAAGGGATGGGAGGCACTTGGCCTTATGCGGGTACCCCAAAACAGTAAGAACGCGTTTCAGTGTTAGCCAGAGGTAGCGTTGCAAACGAATCGCGGAGCCGTTACTTTCGGAGATCAACGTCAACTTTAATCGATTCAATCGACCTGGCTGTACGTTAAGGTTGAGCAACTCACGCGGAGAAGACTGCGGCGGCGGAACCTGGCCTGTCACTTCCGCGAAAGTTGCGATGATAATTTCAGCCCAAGGATGTCTGTCAACGGTGCAAACTAGCTTGATGCTTTTCGTGTGGACTCGATGGTGGCCAACTTAAGTCAGTTGCTCGTTTGAGGAAACTCAATGAATAACAGTATGCCCAAACCGGACCCTGCTTTTGCGAACCCGCTTCTGCGTGTGCGACTGCGGCGGCGCGTTAGTTCGCTGCTAAAATGGATATTTGCGGTGCCGGAGGAACGATTGGGTTGCTTAACGCTCGCGCGTTGCGGCGGTACCTACAGTTATCAGTCCATGTTGGGACTAATCGCACTTAGTCGATGCGCTTTAGTTGATAAGTGAATGCACCCAACAACTCTCCTGCTTTGGTGGCGTGGCAACTGAGACAAACTTTGCCCCCTCGGATGGCACCTACAAAATTTATCTCGTCAGGTCTCTGGTCAATGACTAACAGTTCGCCCCGGTACAATTGCTCTACGGCTTCGGATTCAAATTTCGTCAAACGCCTTGTTGGAATGTCATCCAAATGCGCCATATCGGGAAGATAATCCTCTGAAAAGTAAGCCATTGGTATGTTATGCTTGAGAAGGCTAACAAGCTCCATGCGCTTCAGTTGCCAAACGTTCGAGATGGCTGCTGCATCGGCTGTTGAAACTGAAGTGGCATCATCGTGCAATTGATCATTGTCTTGCTGGTCGATTTCTTGGAATGTTGTTCGGATCCTGGCCACCGCGTGCTTTCTATGCCCCCTCGCTTTTCGATATGCCACGGGATAACCCAGTTCTTGTTTAAATTCGTCCGAAGAACTTTCAAACATTTGTCTCATGTACAGCTCGATCGAGTTAGCTTGATATCCAAGTTCGCGTAACTCGGGATCGTGAATATCAATCTTGGGAGACTCTGTCACAACTATGTCGTCAAACCCAATGAAGCGAGTCCGGAACCAGCCGAACTCAGGAATCTGTGCAAACGCATCGAGCTTCTTGTCATGCAACTCTTTTAGAGCTTGAGTTGTTCTTGGCTCCCACCATTGCGTCTCTTTAGGATCGTATTGCGGATTCGGGCGATGTGAATCTGGTGTTTCGCTGAAATGCATTGCGTTCCAGATGTGCATCTCCATGGTGTCAGCACTAGCAAGTGAATAGGGATAGCGGTGCTTCGCTGAATGTTTACTCAATCGGCGTCCGGTTTCGTGCTGCAAATCAGCCGCGTAGTCTACGACCGGAAATTTATCTAGAAAGAACTGTGCGACTTTGCGATGTTCTTCAAGTGGTAGCAGGTCTTTGTGAATCCCGAGCGACCTCGAAAAAGATTCTGAGTCCCTCATACTTCCTATTCGTATCGACTTTAAATACTCATTTGCCGTGCTCGGAAACATTTCCTCCAGCGTTCGACCTCCCCCCCAACCTTCGAACTGTACTTCTTCAAAATCTTTACTGAGCAGCACTCGACGAAACTTTTCTTGCCGTTTCGCAAAGTCCTGCTCAAAAGCCTTTGCGCGCTGGTGTGCCCCATACTCAAACGAGAGCCAGATGGAAGAAACTACGAAAGCCGCTATCAGAGCGAACGCTAGAGGTTTCATGAGAACCGCCTTAAGCAACAGATAGGAGAAGACTGCCGTTATGTACCAAGAATATCTTCCATTGTACTGAGTTGAGTCGCTTAAGTAGAACAATCCTTCTTCCTTGATGATCAAAAATCCAAGAACGTAGCGACGATCGTACAACATCGCTTGACACGGTGAGGCTCGCGGTAGTCCGCAAAACAGAGTGACGCTCGTTTGGAAGTCGGGTGAAAAGTCTTGGGATCGCTTGGTGAGTTCCCTGCGTTGGATGTCCAAAGAAATTCTGGTGAATCCCTCTACACCAACTTGTAAGACGTCAGCATCAAAGCGGAGTACTATGTAGAAACACGTTTTTACGCTGCCCAGTGCCAGCTAGTCGTGGAGGGGATAGGCGGGTGGCGTAGGCTAACATCAATGTGATGTCCAATAATGGTATTTGCACCGTTTCCCCGCCATGTTAAACTGTCAGTTTGGAGATCGAAACATGACCGTTGAGCAAGCAATTAACGACATTTCTACGCTGCCACCGATCGACCAGCTTCGTGTCGTTCAGGCGATCTGGGACCGACTGGCGGACGGCATTGGCACTGAATTGAGCGATTCACAGCGTGCCGAACTGGACCGTCGCTGGGCCGAGTACAAGGCAGATCCATCGACTGCGCTTATCGAGGAAGAATTTCGAGAACGCATCCGTGTGGCGCGTGGTCGATGAAGGCACGTATAACGACACACACCGAATCTGATCTGCTGCGGGGCATTGATTGGTTCGATCGCATTTCAACTGGTCTTGGCGAAATGTTCGAAGCAGAATTTTACCGTGCTTTAGAACGGGTCAAGGCAAATCCGGAGTTGTTCGCCGCTGACCATACGGGCTACCGTGCTTGCCGGCTCAAACGATTTACCGCTGTTTTGTATTTCCGTATCGACGAACAGTTCGTGGTTGTTGTTGGGCTTTTCACCAGCGGCGAAGATGAGGGCGACATTCAGAATCGTAGATAGCTTCCGCATGCACCGGAGTCGCGGGTTGAATATTTTTTCAGATTAAGCATTACTTGTCGTGACCTCGGTGATGCTTGCTGTTCGTCGACAAAAGAAGAGGACTTCATCATGAGGCAGCACTACTTTCTCGGGACGCCGGTGCTTGGTATCGTTGCGATAGCAGCTTCTTGCTGTTTGGCGGCTTGGGCGTTGCAGTACGAGCATACGGAGGGCCGGCTGCAGATTAACGCCAGTGAAATTGGCCGCTCAATTGACCTTGTTGGAAGGCTCGGCGTTCCGATGGCAACTGTTGTTGGAGTAGAAGGACGTTTGGAGAATGCAGCTCAAAATTAGCGACCTGATGATGTTTGTAACCGTCGTCGCGGTTTATCTTGCCGCAAGATCGGCAACAATACAGAAAGAAAGTCTAGCGTTCGTCGAGTACGCACCGCTTGTCGTTTCCGTACTGCTTTCTGGACACGCTGCGATTCGGCGGGCTTCCTACCTGCGGATTTACCTAGTCTCATTCCTAGGAGCTTTTGCAGCGTCGTTGGCGTGGTTGTATGAAATGGTGACACGCTCGTCAGCGACAACCTTTCTACATCAAGACTTCGTCTATAACAATTACCAGTCAGATCTGTTCTTAAATTCTATTGGTGTCGTTTTAATAACAGCCATTGGCACAGCTTTTTGTGGTAGTTTTGGTGCAATACTTCGTTATCATTGGACAGATTGATGCGACACCAACTCCAAATACGGACGAATCATGGGACGCAACGCAGCGTCTGTGACGGCGTTTCTCGTGAGAGCAATGTCGAATTGGGCCGCGCGTTGATTCCGGTCGTTCTGCCAATAACACATTTGTCACGTGCGGTCCTTCCTGAGTATCACACGTCAACCGTACGAAGAGCCTTATCACGTCGATTTGCTTCTGTCTGCCGGAAACCGGTCTGCACCGACGCAGTTCGAAGTCGATGCCAATGCTTCCGACTTGAACGATGCCGCTGAATCGGTTTGAATTTGAGCTTATTGGCATTCAATCTGGCGTTGGGAAAACGCAGCCGTTATGCATCGGAAAGTAACTGTGGCGAGCAAAGTACCAACCTCATTTTCACATGACTACGCCACCGCTCGGCAACGCTTTCGCCAAGCCGCGTCGCAGCTTGGTTGGCAATTAGAAGCTCACTCCATTGGTCATCTCGGACCGAGTGGTGAAGAGTTGACATTTGATGTCGCACTGTCGCAAGCGGGCGGCCCAGAGAAAGTGTTGGTCGTTTCGTCCGGCATACATGGTGTCGAAGGCTTTTTTGGGTCAGCTATACAAGTCGCAATGATGGAACAATGGAGGTCCTCTCGTACTCCGCCAATTCGATGTGTGTTTCTGCATGGGCTGAACCCTTTCGGCTTCGCTTGGCTTCGTCGGTTCGACGAAAACAATGTCGATCTTAATCGGAACTTCTTGCTGACCGGCGAACGTTTCGAGGGTGCTCCGGCTGGCTACGCCCGGCTTGACGGTTTCCTTAATCCACGTAGGCCGCCTTCCTCGTGGGAGCCATTCTCGTTGAAGGCACTGTGGCTAATTTCCAAGTATGGTATGCCCGCGTTGCAGCAAGCTGTAGCGGGCGGTCAGTACGATTTCCCGCGTGGGCTTTTCTTCGGAGGCAGCGGGCCTTCGCGCTCGCAGCAATTGCTGAGCGAGCACCTGCCCCGATGGCTTAGGGGAAGCAAGTGTGTCGCCCATCTTGATTTTCACACAGGGCTAGGTCGGCAAGGTGCCTGCAAGTTGCTTATTGATTACCCCCTGAATGCGACGCAGCGAAGCTGGCTGACGGATTGGTTTGGGGCCGACTCATTTGAAGCGTGTGATTCTAGTGGCATCTCTTATGCTGCGCGAGGCGGATTCGGGCGATGGTGCGTGACAGGCGGACTGGCCCCGACTTATCTGTTCGCCTGCGCGGAGTTTGGTACGTACAGCCCAGTGCAGGTAGTTGCAGGGTTGCGTGCAGAAAACCAAGCTCATCATTGGGGTGACCCGAAAGCAGCCTCCACCCTTAAGACCAAACAGCGGCTCACCGAGTTGTTTTATCCGGCGTCAGACATCTGGCGCTCGAAGGTCCTAGAGTCAGGATTGGATCTTGTATTTCGAGCCCAAAAGGGATTGTTGCAAGTCCAATTATGATGCGGTCACGCGATGCAACTCCAAGCCCATCTCGGGCGCAGTGTGCGTTACTCTTAACACTACGCGCAGCGTGTCGTCGAAAGTTTGGCAAAGATTACGTACCTACAAATCGATCTTCTACACGATTGTTGCAGCCGATTTCGCATCCATGGCTCAAGCGGGAGAGTATGAATTGGAGAGGCCGATAGCGATGGGCTTCCAATCGTTGCTGCTCCCGGTTACTTCTCGAAACTTTCTCCTAGCCCGTGCACGTGAGATTCGTCCGCAGTACAATCGAGATTGAGTGAAGGTTGTTCATTTGCCACCTGCAAACGTGACGCGGAAGGATCAAGCGATCTACGCTGGTGATCGATGGACAGTTAATTTCAATAGAAGTCGTAGTCGGTGACGGACGCGTCGCTAGCATTCATCATTATTGGTAACAGCTTGAATCCCTATTCACCATGCACTATCGAAACGGCAGGCGTTTTCGCAAAGAATTGCGTACAACGGGACGGTGATTCTCTAGTTACGAGAAATTGCTGCGAGTTTCCCGCATACTGTGTGATATCAGGTATTCGGCTTGACGAGGAGTGCTTTGTGGATCGCCACCTGCATTCATCGTATTTTGGGTCGGTGTTTCCGCTTCACTGTCGAGTCCGATATTGCCTGTCCATCGAGTTGCAGAGGGCATACAAACGCAGACGACTATTGGTCAGAGTGCTAAGGTACTTGGGAATTGCAGTGTTTGCTTGGGGCTACTATTCCAGAGATGCCTTGATTGACATTTTACCGTGGCAATTCTTTTGTGGGTTAGTTACGCTCTCATTTATAGCGTTAAACTGCATATCATTGGACCCACTTCGACTACAAAAGAGAATAGGCACCCAGTACTGGATTGCTGGAGCGAGCCAAAAATTTCTGCGCCAGATACCAGAGATAGGGGAAGACGGAGCGAAGGGTTTCACCGATGATGGTCAATTGGCAAATGTCTGATTTGATCTTGGCCACCGCTCCAACTTGTCCGTTACTGTCATCGCAGTTAGCTGTGAGCTGTAGTTATCGGGATAGATACTCCCTTCAAGAATGCAGATTCCACTTCGCACAAATGTGACTGACTTGAGCAACGATGAGCTCCTGTTGTTTGACTTTCTATTCGATAGCAGGCTGGGATTCCATGCACTTCGAAGGGAAGATTACGCCTTCCACATGAATTGTTCGTACTCACACGGACTGGATGACGACGCCTTGGAGGCAGTCCTCTTATCGCTTACTACTAGGGGGCTTCTGCACCGAAAGATTGCTCCAGTTTACGACGTTGAGACGAGAGGATATGCAGAAAAAGATCTCTATACCATGTCCGAGTTCGGCGGCAGACTTTGGGAACTTGAGAGGCTTCCTGACTGGGAGCGATTCGTTTGCACCGCACACTGGGCGCTCGGTGGGAATAAAAGGGGAATGATGCGCGTGATCTGCATTGACGAGAGTATCGGGCTCATGTGCATGGGGGCTATGTTTGCGTGTGGGCTGATATCCCCAGTGGGACGCTTGCGTATTCGGGAGGTCTGGGACGTGAGACTCTTGCCCTGGAGAACATTTTCCAAAGCGTACTCAATTCGTTGCCGAACAAACGATACCATTCACGACCTACATTTAGCGATCAAGTGGGGTGTTTACAACAGAATGCGATGCTGGTGGAGAGACATACACGAATTAGACTCGATAAGTCGATCGCTCCGCAAATCATTTTGATTCGTTGCGGCATAAGATGTTGCAACTCATTCGGCAAGGTTCAGAATGCGCATGCTGTGCATATCATCGATGGCTGGCCTTTTGGTCTCATGTAGGCCGTTAGAATATCGCTTGGCGAGGTCGCTTTCCTCGCGTTGCCCGGGATTGTTACTTTTGTATCTGCGATGGCTTCGCTTGCTGGGACATTGATTGTCCCGGACTTGTCTAGCTACAACTTTTGTGGATGACGAAACTGTTTGTTGAGTTTCAAGTCTGGCCGGTCTCGGTAGCTGCAACTACAATGTGGATGTCAACTAAGTAAGACCGCGAGAGGAATTGCATTTTTGAGATTCGATCCCCCTTGCCTTACGACGGAGGAGCAATCTAACACTTGGGTGAGGAACATCGGTTCCTGTCCGAAGCTTTACGCGTTGAAGATGCCACTGGTCGGTCTCGATATTTGCTCAGCAGGGGGGGCATTTTGTTCGCGCCTTTAGTCTTACCAATCCAAATCACCTGCGTTGTGCTGCTTCTCAGCTTGATTGTTTTGTCCAGCTTGATGCGCCGCTACACAAAGTATCCGCTGATTGCCTCTTTTGGCGTCTGCTTTATTGCTGGTACTCCAATACTTATGCTCGTGGGTGCAGTCGTTGACTCTATTCGATATGGAGTATTTGAGTTCCCAGATGCCTCGCGATTGAACGACCGCTATGGGGAACTACCGAGAGACGCCACGAATATTACGCTGCACAAGTTCGCTTCCGGACATAAGCTAAGATTCAATATTGCTGAGTCGTCGTTAGAATCTTGGATGGCCGACGTTACACAAAAGCGATCACGATACTTAGATGCCACGCCATTCAAGCTAGACATTTCCGGTGGCCTGCACCTCAACGAAGAGTTTACCAGCCGATTTGCTCTGTATCGTTGGCCTTGTCCATCGGACATAATTGTTTATCGCGGCTGGCGATCAGGGCGTGGCGCTGGGTTTGACGTGTGGTATTCTAAATCCCAGCAGTTGGCCTACGTCAGCGCATCCTACTGGTAGTCACAGGAATGATGCCGCGGTGTACTGAAGTCGCTGAGTGCATGCTGCCTGAAATCATCGTATTCTGCTTTAGGTTGTTTTATTTTCGCTGTTCGTTGACCTGCCCACTCAACGACTCGTATTGGATCCTTATATGATTGATGCGCAAACGCTCAGCGAGCTTCAAGCTGTATTGATTGGAGGTGGCATGTTATGGGGGATTGGAAGAACCATTCACTTGCTGAATGCAAGGACCAATGATTCAAAACGAATTCACGGACAGTTTCTCCCGGAATGGATCGGCGGTATGTACATCGGTGCGGGACTGGTTGCTCTTTTTTGGTTCGGTCCCGTTGCGAGGGTCCCTGTACCACCTTCTCTCGGATATGCAGGTTTCGGACTGCTTATTGGATTAATAGTAGGATGGATTCACGGCAGCATTCGTCTTCATCGTTATTCACGCCAGTCAGTGACTCTAGAAGAGCACCAGCCGATTTCGGGGGCGGATGATGGTAATCCTTACCGAGCACCGAGTTTCAGGAGCGAAAAGCACACAAAAGCACACAGAACTGTAAACCGAAGTTTTCTTAGTCGTTGCAAACTGGAGCTGCGACGAATGCAAAAACGTAGTGACAGGCAAAGTTAGCTTGCAGAAATTTTATGGACAATGCGACAGTTCGGATCGTTCACGGCTTTGCCGTTACGTCAGCAGTGTTTCGGCCACTTATGCGTAGGCTGCGAAATGCGTCGCTCGAACCGACTCTTTTTCGCTATCCAAGTGTCGGGCTGACGCTGAATGAAATTGTTGATCGATTGGCTTTCGATCTTGAAGATCAGCGGCCAGATGCAATTGTGGCGCATAGCCTCGGTTGCCTTGCGACGTGGCTGGCCGTTTACCGGACGGGTTGGGAAGGTCCGATCGTGCTGCTTGCGCCACCGCTTTCGACTATTCCTTCGACTCGTCTGATCCCTAGTTGCTTGCGGTGGCCGTTCGGACCGTTGCTCGATCATCTCGCTTTAACGTCTGCTTCAAGTTTTGGCTTGCCATCGCTATCGGGATGCAGAATCAAAGCGATTGTCGGCGGCTTTGATTTGTCGGTCCCAATTTCGTGTACACGCCACGCTGGCGTTGAGGATTCGTTGGTTGTGTGGCACACTCACAATTCAATGCTCTTCTCAAAGTCGATCGCGAAGCTGTGTGTGGATTGGATTTATGCTTCCGTTTGAGCAAGTAGGGCTTAGGCGGGATTTTCGTTTCGCCGAATCGCTTGGTTTGGCTTGGGCGTCAGCGGCGATGTCGTTGTGGGGCAAAGTCCCGGGCAGCAAGCTTTCGGGAGAAATGGAGAAATACGGGGCAGATGCGAAGCGGACTTTGACGCCGCCCGGTACAGATACCAGCAAATCGGCACGTCGCCAGTTGATCGCCGTTGATCGATTGGCAGGGATTGTCGGGCTCAAGCAGTTAGAGTTTTTGGCATTCGCCGGTAAAGGATGGGTAAAAAAGGGACATTTTGCCATATTCAAACCGTTGATTCTTCGCCAAAATGTTTAATTCGCCTTACCGGAATATTCGATACTATCGATACCAAGCGCCAATTTTACGCGCTGTTTTTGCTTATCCTTCGCAGTTTATCCATGTCGACGAATTCAGCATCTAAGAAAGTCAACGTTGTTAGCGGTGTTACTGTTCGCTTGGCCGGAGATTCCGGCGACGGTATGCAATTGCTGGGAACGCAACTCACCAACACCTCTGCACTCTCCGGAAACGACGTCGCGACCTTTCCCGATTTCCCTGCTGAGATTCGCGCCCCGCGTGGAACTCGAGGCGGCGTGTCAGGTTTTCAGGTCCAGTTTGCATCGCACGAAGTCCACACGCCCGGTGACGTGGTCGATACGCTGGTGGCGATGAATCCAGCGGCGCTGGTGACGAATTTGGGCGACTTGCGTCCTGGTGGGACGCTGATCGTTAACGAAGATAGTTTCGAGGAGAAGGATTTGAAGCTGGCGAAGCTCCGGACCAGCCCTCTGGAAGAGCCGGCGATGGAGAATTATCGCTTGGTGAAAGTTCCGATGACGCGGCTAACCAAGGAAGCAGTGGCGGAGTTCAATATTAGCGTCAAGGAAGCGGATCGCTGCAAGAACTTCTTTGCCATGGGCCTGATCTACTGGCTGTACGGCCGTAACATGGAGCCAACGTTGAAGTTTATTCGCGGCAAGTTCGCGGCCAAAGATCCCACGATCGCACATGCCAACGAGAAAGCGCTGAACGCGGGTTGGGCCTTTGGCGAAACGATCGAAGCATTGCCGACCAGTTACTCGGTCCAGCCCGCTCGGCTTAAACCTGGCGTGTACCGCAATATCATGGGCAATCAAGCGATGGCTCTGGGGTTGATTGCGGCCGCCAAGCAATCGGAGAAAGAGCTATTTTATGCTTCTTATCCAATTACACCTGCCAGCGATATTCTGCACGAGCTATCGCGACACAAGAACTTTGGCGTCGTGACATTCCAAGCCGAAGATGAAATTGCAGCGGCATGTTCGGCAATCGGAGCCGCTTACGGTGGCCAAATGGCGGTCACTTGCAGCAGCGGCCCAGGCATCGCACTTAAAGGTGAAGCGATGGGGCTGTGCGTGATGCTGGAGTTGCCGATGATCATTCTGGATATCCAGCGTGGTGGACCTAGCACGGGGCTTCCTACCAAGACGGAACAAAGCGATTTGATGCAAGTTATCTTTGGCCGCAACGGTGAAGCTCCGATGCCGGTTCTAGCAGCGCAATCGCCGTCCGACTGCTTTAACATCGTCTTGGATGCGTGGATGTTGGCGACCTCGTTGATGACGCCCGTTATGGTGTTGTCGGATGGGTATATCGCCAACGGTTCAGAGCCTTGGTTGATTCCGAACGCCGATGATTTGCATCGAATTAAGATCGAGCATCCGGAGCACAAGAGCGAAAACAATGTGTTCTTGCCCTATGCCCGCAACGAACTTCTGGCACGGCCATGGGCGATTCCTGGCACACCGGAATTGATGCACCGCATCGGCGGGCTTGAGAAGGAAGACGGTACCGGGAACATTTCTTACGACGCGGAGAATCATCAGAAGATGACAAATATCCGCGCTCAGAAGATTGCCAATGCCGCTCAGTTGTTGCCGCCGCAGCATGTGGATGGTCCGCAGAGCGGCGAGCTGCTGGTGGTCTCATGGGGGGGGACATACGGCGCGGTTTTCACGGCGGTCCATGAAGCTCGCAAGGAAGGTCGCAGTGTCGCGCACGCTCATATTCGATACATGAATCCTTTCCCAAGCAATCTTGGCGAAATCCTTTCTCGCTACGAAAAAGTTTTGATTCCTGAGTTGAATTGCGGGCAATTGCGGATGCTGATTCGCGCCCGCTACCTGGTCGATGCAATTGGCCTGAATAAGGTCAAAGGCAAGCCATTCACTATTCATGAACTACTGGACAAGATCAACGAACTCACGACGACGCAAGCTCATGTCGCCAGCCGCGCGAGCTAACGTTGATTGATCCTGTTTCCCACTCTTGGCGCTGCATTCCAACACTCTGGAGCAGCCCGCAATGCCTGATGCCAGTCTAACTCAATTGTTTTACTCATAGATTATTACCATGAACGCTCCCCTACCAGTATTAACTGCTAACGATTTTGCCAGCGACCAAGACGTACGATGGTGCCCAGGTTGCGGCGATTATTCGATCTTGGCTCAGATGAAGAAGGTGTTGCCGGAAATTGGTGTGGTACCGGAAAAGACTGTGTTCGTGTCCGGCATTGGATGCTCCAGCCGCTTCCCCTATTACGTCAACACCTACGGCATGCACTCCATTCACGGCCGTGCTCCCGCAATCGCGACAGGGCTGAAGGTTACGCGGCCAGATCTCACCGTTTGGGTCATCACCGGTGACGGCGATGCATTAAGCATTGGCGGTAATCACTTTATTCACTGTCTGCGACGTAACTTGGACGTGAATATTGTTTTGTTCAACAACCGCATTTATGGTCTGACGAAAGGCCAGTACTCGCCAACCAGCGTACAAGGTCAGGTCACCAAGAGTACGCCGATGGGCTCGGTGGATCATCCTCTGAATCCGATCTTGATCGCGATGGGGGCTCAAGCGACCTTTATTGCTCGATCAATTGATGTCCATATAAAGCACCTTGGCGAGACGCTCAAGCGAGCGGCTGCTCATAAAGGAACTTCGTTCGTGGAAGTCTATCAGAACTGTAACGTGTTCAATGATGGTGCTTGGTCATATGCTCAGGATAAGTCCACTCGCGACGACAATGTGGTTGAGCTGGTGCATGGTAAGCCGCTGATTTTCGGCAAGGATCGCAGCAAGGGAATTCGCTTGCAAGGTTTGAAGTTGGAGATTGTCGATCTGGAGAAGGACGGTGTCAAAGAAGACGACCTGCTGTTCCATGACGAGCAAGCGGACATCACTTATACTTGCCTTTTGGCAAGGATGCGTCGTCCTGAGTTTCCTGAGCCGATTGGGGTCTTCCGTCAAGTGTCTGATTCGACGTTTAACGATGACTTGCGAGCTCAAGTTACGGAAGCAACTGCTAAGAAGGGGCCCGGTGATTTGCAGCGTTTGCTGACGGGCTCCGACACTTGGACCGTGAACTAAAGGCGTTTAACCGCAAGACCGTTCAATGAATTCCATCATGGCAGACTTTTCGTTAAAAAGTCAGCCGTAGGTGTACTCGTAACGAAATCGCATACGCCTTCGGCAAATGTTTGAGCGGTTCCTTGAACGCTAGGATGTTCAACCGCGTTCCCGGCGGGCCGCGTTGATGCTGTCGGGTAAATGAACTCAACGGATTAGAAATCTATCGCAAATTGAGCCCACTCACATCTTAGATGCCGCTGATGATGTCGCAAAAAATCGAAATCTGGCATGGGTGTGTAGCGGCCAATGCGAACGAAGCCGCATCGTTTCGAACTCTGCTGAGTGATGATGAGCTTGAGCGGGCGGACCGCTTTCGCTTTCCTGAACTGCAGCACAAGTTCGCTCAACGTCGCGGACTGTTGCGCATCATTTTGGCCAGCTACCTCGATGCGGCTCCAGCAAGTTTGCAGTTTGAACAGAACGCACATGGCAAACCATTTTTGTGTGTCCCCGGTTCGGAAGTTCAGTCGCGTGAATTGTTCGCTGGGCTGCAGTTCAGCTTGTCGCACTCGAAGGATCGTATGATGGTTGCCGTAACAAGCCAACGTGATATTGGCATCGACGTTGAATTCATACGCGAGGACATCGATTTCCTGGGCCTCGCTCAGTCATTCTTCGCGAAAGAGGATGTGGCCAGTATTCAAAGGCAGCCAACTGTTCACCGGCAACGGCAAGCGTTCTTCGAGATATGGACTGGCAAGGAAGCGTATGTCAAAGCCATTGGTCAGGGGCTTTCCATTCCGCTGGACCAATTCTCCATCGATATGGAACAATCCAGTCCTTCATTACGCTTTGCATCTCATCCGCAAGTTGCCCCAATCTGCGGTGATAACGCGCGGTGGAGCTTCGCAAAGCTGACTTTGGCCGATAGCGAAGCAGCATGCGTGGCGTACACCGGCGCGGTTTGCAAGATTACTTACCGTACCATCGAACCGCGTTTCGATCACCTAAGCTTTCGCTAACGCCGCAAGCATATCGCGGCCAGACCAACTACTTCGGTGGCTAGTTCAATGTAAACTGCAACCAACCCATGTCTGAATTTATCGCGGTGGTGGTTAGCTGCGGGGCTTCTGGCGGTAAACGATCGGTGGGACGAACAGGAGCGTCGAATAATTGTTCCTTGAACGCCTTGTCGAATTTCGACTTCAAAAAACCTCGCAGTGTGGCGCTTTGAGTCCCACGCGCCATGCGTCCGGAAAACTGGATATCAACATTGCCTTGGCGGTACAACTGAAGGTAGCCATCCTGCAATTCAATTTTGTAGGTTGCACGGATGGTGGCTGGCTGAGCCAACTTCTGGCGTCCGCGGTCGAGACTTACGGTACGAATTTGGAAGCTTACTAAGTCATCTTCAAATTCGACTTCGACAGGATGATAGGAAGCCATTGTGATCGACCAGTTTTCGCCGGATGCTTCCTGCGAGAGTTCATCATCAATCTTCGCTCCAAACTGTTTAGCGAAGCTGATGAGATCTTTGTTACTGATAACGCGACCGGCCAATACGGGTTCAAGGTAATTCGTAATCATGCTTTGGTGAATCTGTGCCGTGACACCTTCGACTGGCACGACCAACGGGCAAGAAGCGGGTGCGGCCAGTTGCACGTTGTCAGGAGACCTCCATAGCAAAGCCATGAAAGAGTTTGAGCTCCAGCTTTGTCGGTCAGGACGCGGGAGTCCTAGTCGTTCTAGCGCGGGGAGTGCTGGAGGCGTCAACCGCGAATTCGACTGGCTCAGTTGACTCACCAACTGCTCGTGAAACTGTTCCGCGATGCGACTTTCCAGTCTCGCTTGACCAATCGCGTCCGCTTGCGGCTTCTGCTCCGCAGCCTTCTTCGACGCGATCCGCCGCACAATCTTTAAATTGTGCTGGATCGAATTGATTTGCGATGAAAAATTCGAGTTGACGTTTGTGTCATTAAAAGTAACTAGTCCATTGTTAGTCAACTGCAACGTTTCGCAAGCCGCAATGCCCGCTTGGCTACTGGTCAACAAGCGAACGCCTCGGTTTGTACCGACGTTGTTGCTGCTGAAGTTGGCCAATAAATTCAATTGAATGGTGGCAGCGCTGTTGTTGGAAACCAGCACCGGAACGACTTGACCTTGCATCAGGCTTTGCCCCCGCAGACTGGTACCCAAGATCACTTCATTGACCGGGTTAGACTGATTCACAGGCCGCCCAAATGATCGCTGCACAAAATCAGAGCTTAAGAGAACTCTCGCGGTGGGCTTTGAGTATCGCGATGTGATCGTGCGCTGCAGATCGGGCACTTGATTGGCTGATTTTAAGTAGTAGACGATCAGTCCTAGATCGCGATTCATTTCAAGTTCACTCAGAGAATCGCCCTTTTCGAGCAGTTGCTTGCTGAGTGCTTCCAGCAATTGATCCAATCGCTTGATCGTGGCCTCTTTGTCTGCTCCGAAACGCAGGGCATCGATATGGGCCTCGATCGCTTTGCGCAGTGCTACGACGGCAGGCATTTCAAGACCAAGATAGTTCTGCCTTGCGTTCTTTTCGATTTGAGTCAAAACCGCAGGGTCGGGCACGCTTTTCGCCAGCTCCGCTTCCAATTGTTCGATTCGCAGGAATCGCAGCCAATCGGATTGACGCTGGCTGCCAGCTCGACTCAGATTCGTTCGCAGGGTAGCAATGGCGTCATTTAGCTTTACGATCGTCTGCGACGGGTCGGGAAGCTGCGTGCTGGTCAAACGAGGTCGTGCATTGCTGACCGCTTCTGCAAGCGATCGGATATCGGCCGGAATGTCTTTCGCATTCAGCGTCACTTGAGGAGGTTCCAAGGTGAAATCGGTAGGGATTTCTACCGGAGACACCGTCGGCGAATCCTGCTGGGCCTGAGCGGTCGCGGCCGTCAAAAACCAGGAGGATGAGACCGCCATTAACAATGCGTTGCGGAGGGAGATTTGTAGTTGATTCAGCGTAGTTTTCTTCAGCATAAGTTGCAATCCAAGCTTCTGCATCCTAAGTATTCTTGATGCGACACATTTGAACGAGTCATTCTTTGGACGCCCATTCTAACGGCAGCAGCCCCCTTAAAAAGCCCCCAATTGCCCCAAACTAACGTCATCTTGCGCTTTTCCCGTCGACAAAACTCAGCCAAACAACCCCTTCTATTGTAATTGGCGGGCTGAGGCGGCACACGAGAATGTGGAAGTTCGCAGGATTGACGGCACAAGGGGGCCAGCGAAGGCGTTGGACGAAAAGTAATCGCTTGCAAGGAGTGCAGGCCGTCCCCGCGGGGCTTAGAATGGCACGACTCTCATTCCTCTAGTTCGCTTTTTCAAAAGATCATCTATGGACGCTTGGCGGATCTTCTGGCTGTGTCTGACTTTGCTTGCCGTCGCCGCATCGTTCGTGCATGCTCCTTATCCGGCCGAGTTGGTGCTGCAGCATGTGCCCACCGTAATAGGGATTGCAGTGCTAGGTGTTGTCACAGCAAAATTCCATGCATCTTGGATTTCTTTCGCCTGTTGTGTTTCATTCCTATGGCTACACATCATTGGAGCACGGTGGATTTATTCATATGTACCATACGACGAACTAGTCAGCTTCTTCTTCGGTCGCTCTTTGACGGAAGTGTTTGATTGGAAACGCAATCACTACGACCGATTCGTCCATTTCGCTTCAGGATCGCTGGGAGGCCCACCTATCGCAGAATTCTTGCAGTTTTATTGCAAGGTCACGCCGATGATTGCGGCCTGCCTAGCAATCGCCTGCATCCTGGCCATCGGCGCGGTTTATGAAATTATGGAATGGCAAATCGCGATCGTATTTTCGCCATCGATGGCGGAATCTTATAACGGCCAGCAAGGGGATATCTGGGACGCGCAGAAAGATCTTGCATTCGCTTGGCTTGGGGCAACAATCGTTTTTCCTGTCGTCTGTCGCTGGATCCCTAGTAGCGTACGAAATCGAGTACCTACGCACTGACCGAAAACGTCCTTCAGGCGTCAGTGTCAAGCGACCAAGAAATTGAGCATCTTATCAACTAAGCAGTTTTGCCCCGCATCGTCGAAACGCACGAACATTGGAAACGAGTTCACTTCCAGAAACACCGGTTGCTCGAAACCATTGCGACAACGAAAATCGAGTGCACAGTAGTCGAATCCAATATGCCTTACAAAACGTTGCACCGAAGTTTGCAATTCTTGCGGAACTTCCATTTGCTCGACGTGCACGCAAGGATCTTCACGATAATCCAAGTGCTCTGTCGCGAGATGAAAGCAGAATAGCTCATGATCAATGACGAACACCCTTAAGTTCTCGCCTTCCAAACGCTCTTGAATGAACTGCGGTTCCCACTGGTCCAGCAAAACACCTTGCTCAACCAGCGACTTCGCATTCTGAGTATGCGAGCCACCGTTGAGCGGCTTTACTGCTCGTTGGTCTGCGTTAGGCAACGTAGCTAGTGGACTGAGATCAGCCAGCACGGTCGTATCTGGTATGGTCAATCCGAACTCACGAGCCAAGCGCAGGTTTCTTGATTTGTTATTGTTGTCGGTGATTGTCGCTCGATTGAGCAGTTTAACGTCAGGCCATGCTAACGCGTACGCTTGAATGGCTTCGAAGCAGTTGCGATCGTTCGCGGAGTTACCGTCAAAAACGTTGTACCGCAAGAAGATGGATCTGGGTTGATACGACTGATTACCCAAGTCGATCGCTGGGCCGTGGAAATCCCAGGCGATCTGACAACTGCACGCATCCGAAGAATCCCAAAATACATAATCGATGTTTCGCAAGTGAGCTTGGTCGACTACCCGCTGCGTATTGGGATCTGAATGGCCACCAACAATCAAAAGTTCAGGATGCGTCATCTATAAAATCGCGTCTATATTCCAGCGAGATGGATAGGTAGTTTTATTCGCGTGGGCATCAAGTTACCAACGACGAAAGCCCTTCCAAGGCTGCGGGACAATATTCGGCGTCGTTGAGGGACGCTTGATAATCCCGCCGGTGTTCTCTTCACCCATCGCTTTGGTGGTTGGCGTGGGAGTAGGGGAGGGATTGGGTCTAGGCCCTGACTGGTTTTCTTCACCTGCGGCTCGAGTGGAAGGGAAATTGCCGCCGCCGGAGTTCTCTTCGCCAGTTGCCAAGGTGGTAGGGTTATTAGCGGGTCCTTCTTCGCCAGATCGTAACGTTGTGGGGCCGCTTTCTTCGCCAATCGCATAGGTGGTAGCTGGCGGTTGTTGGCCTTCTTCACCAATCGCGAAGGTTGTGGCTTGTGGCGGTTGGCCTTCTTCGCCAATTGCATAGGTTGTAACCTGAGGTGGGTGATTTTCTTCACCGACGGCGCGAGTGCTGGCCGTACCTTCTTCGCCGATGACCTGTGTGGTTACTGAAGGCGACCCGGACTCTTCACCATTTCTCTGAGTGCTTAATTGGTTCCCGCCGTTTTCTTCGCCTAAGGCGTAGGTCGTTACTGTCTGCGCTGCTGCGGTGGAATCGTTCAGCATGCGATAAGCCGCAGCAGAGGATAAACCAAGTGCAAACACTTGTCGCAGAAAGTCACGCCGACCAGTTTTACCTTGTTGGTATGCCAGTACAAGCTTTTGCAGCGGACTATCGTTCGTTGGTTCTTGATTAGAGTTCATAAGGGTTTTCCGTTAGAAAGAAGAGGAATCCTGATTGACTTGGGCATGGTGCAATTACCTCGAAGTCCGCTTGTCTTTTGTTCAGTGAACACTCATCTAAAGCGAACGAGGATGCTGCTGGAAAGATTACGCACGTCGAGCTTGGATATTAATGGAAAATGGAATTTTTTTTGCCAGCCGAAAGTTCGATCTTCAGTAGCAGCTCATCAATATGGCGTTTTTGGCGTTGGCAGCCAAAGCGGAAGAGGCCACCATATGAAGGTCTATTTACGAATCATCGTCATTAGGCGCATGCTTTACAGTTTCGACTTGCTTCATCGCTTCAAAGGTGTCGAAGCGATCATCAAAGACGGTCATTAAGCCATCCTTAAAGTCCATTTTGATCGCAAACTTTAGCGGAAAACTTGTTGGCTTGCCATGTGGATGCGCCCAAGTTTCACCCCAGACGAGTGCACCGTGACCAGTGGACACGAACTGGATATTTTCCATTTCAGAAGTGTCTTTTGGTGGTTGAATCATTTCGTAAAACGCGGCGAACGCTCTTTTTGATGCTTCAATTCCCACATGCGTACCGGCAAAAGGGAATGTTGCCGGATCACCAGAAAAATGAATAACCAAGTCCGGAGAAATGAAGTGCGCGTTGACATCGAGTGCTTTCGGACCATGCTGATACGTCGATAGGAAAAACTCTTTCGCTAAAGCGGCTGGATCTGCTGACAGGTCGGCAAAAGAAACGTTTGCTCCATTTTCTTTTAGTGCAATCGCGATCACATGCAGCGACGAAGCCGCTATGTTTTGGCTTGCTTCCGCCTTCACTATCAGTCTTTCGGAGAATCCGGCTTTGGTGGCGAGATCTCGTTGTGTCCAACCAAGCTGCTTACGAAGCAATGCAATAAGTTTGCCGTTGCAAGGAATCGAACGATGCGAAAAACCATTGGGATACTTAGTCATAGGTTCGTTCCGGTACCGTGCTAGTTCCGTTCCTACCTAGGAATCAGCAAGGTCGACATAATCGCGGATGGTGTACTAGCACAGAACGTTGCAGCAATCTAAGCCAGATTGTCAAAACGACACAGGGGTGCGTCGTGAGTTTGGAAACATTATCCAGAAGTCCGTTTGGTCAGTTCGCCGTTTTTACTTCTGTTTTTATTGACGATTGGGGAAGCCGAATATGGATACATGTTTTGTCAGATCTCTTACTCTTCCTGTAAGTATGTTGCTGTTACTGATAAGTGCTCAGTCCGGTCAAGCCGATATTGTTTTCAGTGCGCCGCTCCAAGCGAATTTTGTGTTCACCACTGTCGAAAACAATCCGTTGGGTTTACCTGATAATTTTGAACTGCCCTTTGTCGCTTTCGGCTCGTTGACTTTCACCCTTGATGACTCGATCCCCAACGCGACCACGATGGCGTTCACGAATGTTGCTGGTTCTTTGACGGTTAGTTCGCCATTTCCAGGGGCAGTGATGTCGCCCCATGAGTTTGTTCCTGGTGGGACACTTCAGGACATTACGCGAGATGGACTTGGCGTGATCACCGGTGGCAACGTTGTAGATTTAAGAATGCGTTGGCAAATGCTGGTGACCAATCCTGATCTTTCAACTACCAGGTTGTACACGATAGACACTCTTCCGTTCGATGGTCAAATCAGCGGTCTCCCTTTTCAGACGGGTGACTTTATATCTGGTCCAGATCCGTTTAACGTTTATGTCGACGCGGGGCTTGGCAATGCTGGTCAACCCGGCGGTGATCCGCTGGCTGTTGTCGGAACCAATCGATTTCTAACGGTAACCGCGGTTCCAGAACCAAGTAGTTTCGCTTTTCTTACCTTAAGCGGTATGGCGTTACAGAGAATCCGAGCACAAGGCCGTCGTCGCCGGGAGGCTGTGAGCTGATTAGATTGATAGGCCCTAGGCTAACTCATTAGGCCATGTGTCTTCCAACATGCTGCCTGGAATGCCATGCGCTTGGCCCCGAAAATGCATTGTGCTAGTTGCATTACTTCAGCACAGAATTCAAGGAGAATTAGCATGAATTGGGACCAAATCAAAGGTAAGTGGAAGCAGGTCAAGGGCAAAGTGCAACAGCAATGGGGCGACCTGACCGATGACGATCTGACCGTTATCGATGGCAAACGCGAAGAACTCGTCGGCCGCGTTCAAGAGAAATACGGTATCGCTCGCGAAGAAGCGGAGCGACAAGTTGCCGACTTCGAAACTAGGTACCGTGACTAACTTGTTTCCACCACGCGACCTCGAAGACTACGCCATCAAGTGTTCCTTGAAAGCAAATGGGCTCTTAGGCACGCGGCAGATGATCACGTACCCGATGTAATGGGAGTCGCCAGAATTCTCGATGTAGCAATGGAATTCTGGCGAGTCGCACTACGGTAAAACAATTGCTGCCGCTCGCATTATTTGTCCGTTTGTGTGGCCTTCAAAACAACGTTCGAAAAACCCATCGCAACATCAAGTTCAGATTATGAAAGCAACTCTCTTTCACGCATCGTCCGCACTGCTCATCGCTCTAAGCTGTTCACTGGGATGCGATACCAACAACTCACCGAGGTCGACAACGGGAACTCCGGTAATGCCGAACGATACTCGGGACGTCGCGCCAGCTCCGGTTGTTGTTCCGCCGCCAAATGACACTTCGGTTAACATCGACATCAACGGCGACCGCGACGGGCTTGGTAATCGGGCAGAGACGCGGGCTGAGCGACGCGAAAACTTGAGGGATGTGCTGGAGGACGTGGAAGTCAACGTCCAAGATGACAATGTGGACGTAAATATTGGTCGATAACGCTGCACAGCAATAGTCCGAAGGGCGGCAGAACTGGGGGCAGTAACACGCTTTTCGCATGGTCGACGTGCATTAGAACAGTGCCAGTGGAACTCACGCGAAGTTCCTGCTACAATCGAGCATAGCTTTGGTAATCGCTTGTTCGTTTCTGTTTCTGCAAGGCAGTCCTGTGGAACGGGTTTCTCCCATTTATCGCTTGGCTCCGCGAATTGTTCTGCTGTTGGCAATTGCCTACAGCCAAATCTTCGGTGGAGTTACTTGCTGTTGCTGGTCGGGGTTCCTGCCTGCGATTGCGACGAGCTTCAAAGCTGCTTCTGCGATCGTCACGACGAATCCTGTTGGTGCGGTAGCTCCGCGATGCTCCAAGTGTGCTGGCAAGCAGCCAGCAAACGAAGCCAGGACAACCGCTGAGCGTGCCAGTGGCAAATCGGGGCTTAAGTTTTGTGAGCAAGATGATTGCCAATGTGCAAAACACATTGCGTCGGCTGCAGTGACTGAAGAGCTGTCACTAGCGTCTGAATCTCCTTTGCATACTTCATGGAGCCACTGGCAGAATTCAACCGCTTTCATTGCATGCGGTGCCACTTGGTCCGTACATGCAACGCCACCACGACTTGCGGGGCGTGATTGGCAATCTTTCGCCTGCGTTTGGCTTCATTGAGCAGCATTCTGCGCGGCTCACAGTGCGATCGTTTAATCTTTGTCGGTCGCCGTTGCAATCTTGTTTCAAGCGGAACGGCGCGGCCCGTCCGGTGATTCACATTGTCAGCGAGTCGGTATCGCTGTCAAAAAATGTTGTTCGCTCATTATAAACACTTGAAAGTTGATCTTATGTACTCCTTTAACTTGAAATCCATCTCGCTGTGTCTGGCCGGTGCGTGTGCATTGGTGTCGTGGACAGGGTGCTCGCCTAGCAATTCCAATGAAGGCGATCCCCAAGCCGGCATGGAGAAATCAAAAACTGAGGTATCCGGCGAGGGCAATTCGTCCAGTGGAGAATCGTCGCTTAATGATCATTGCCATGGTGCTGGCAAACATGGCGGGACGCTGATATCGCTGGGACGCGATAGCTACCACGTGGAAGCATTAGTTGACGTTGACGGTGTAATACGGCTTTACACCTACGGTCAGGACGAGACGCGAGTCATCGATGTCGAATCGCAGTTGTTAACGGGATTTGCGAAAGAGCCTGGCGGCGTTGAAGCGCATCCGATTTCGTTCGAAGCGAAACCGCAGGAAGGTGACGCGGAAGGCATGACATCTCTCTTCGTCGGTACGTTGCCGGAAGATTTAATTGGAAAGCACGTCGATATCACTGTTCCCAATATTCGTATTGCAGGTGAACGTTTTCGGCTCGCATTCCATTCCGAACAAGACGCGAGTCCGCACGCCAACGCGATGCCAGAAAAGCTGGCCAATAGTGAAGAAAGGGATTTGTATCTCACGCCAGCCGGACGATACACCGCAGCGGATATCGAAGCAAATGGAAATGTAACTGCTAGTCAGAAATTCAAGGGCTTGCGGTCGGCTCACGATATGCATCCCAAGGCCGGTGACCAAATCTGTCCTATCACAGAAACCAAAGCGAACCCAAAGTTTGCGTGGATAGTCGACGGAAACACTTACACATTCTGCTGCCCTCCTTGTGTGGATGAGTTTGTGCGCATGGCTAAGGCGGCAGACGATCCGCTGCCAGCGCCAGAATCCTTCGTGAAACCATAGCGAGCCCAACCAGGAGAGAAACTTTGTCGCTCATATCGCGGAGGTACATCTATGAAACAACGTAGCAAAGCTTATACCTGCATCGCCCTCTTGGTAGCAGCATCGACTTGTCAATACGCTCATGGACACGAAGGCCATCAGCCTTTGCCGTCCAAAGGCGTTTTGGTCGATGTAGTCCAAGGGCAAGTCACACTTACCAGCCAAGCTCGTGATGCGATTGGACTGCAAGCTCGTGAAGTCGGCAACGCGGAATTGGGCTCTGATCTCGTGACTTTCGCGGAAACGACAGCTCCGTGGCAGGCGAAAGCGTTTGGCTCAACGCCCTTTGCAGGCAAGATTACCAAACTGCACGCACAGCCAGGTGATGCTGTTGCGAAAGGGGATGTAGTCGCTGAGCTTAGTAGCCGCGAACTGGAACTTATGCGACTGGAATATCTGCAGGCCAAACGGAACGTCGAACTCAGCCGGCAACTCTTGGAACTTACGGAGCCATCGGCCAAGTCTGGTGCAGTCCCACAACAGCGGTTTATTGAGCTGGAGACGGCTTATCAACAGAACGTCAACATCTTTGAGATCGCCGCAGCACGAGCCAATATTGTGGGCTTGGAGTCCCAACAGCTTGAGCAAATGCAGGACGAGGACTTGCGGTACGCCATTCGTGCGCCGATCTCAGGAAGGTTAGTCCACGTGGATTTAGCGGCAGGCTCCTTCGTCAATGCATACGAACACCTGTTTGAGATCGTGGACAATAGCGTTGCATGGGTGAAGATGCAAGTGCTTGAAAAGGATCTTGGCCGAGTTCAGGTGGGCCAGCAGGTTGATTTGCGGTTCTCGGAATTCGATCTAGAAGTCAGCTCGACGATCGATAAGCTCGACTGCGCTCAAGATCCAAAATCAAAAGTCATTTGGGCTTGGGCAACAGTCCAACATGCCAGAGTTGTTCCAGGCTTAGTGGCCACAGCGACCATTCATTGCGAGCGTCGCATCGGTCGATTGTCGGTGCCGCAGGAAGCTGTACATTTCGATGGCCTGCAGTCGTATGTATTCGTAGAGGAAGCTGCGACCAAGCAGTCGGGGGAGTATCGCAAGCAACCCGTCGTGCTTGGTGCTAGCACCTCGATCGAGAAGAGTTCGACTCGTCGCTTTGTGGAAGTGATCAGCGGCAATGTCTATCCCGGGGATCGAGTGGTAACTCAGGGGGGGCATGAATTGTCGAGCCTATTTTTTCTCGAGGTTCTCAAATTGACGGAACCGGAGCGAAAGCGATTGGGAATTCGAACTTCTGCTGCAACACATCGAACAATCTCCACCGTCTTAAAGTTGCCCGGCGTGGTCGCATTACCGCCGGAAGGGCGTTGGGTGGCTGCGACTCAAATGCGTGGCGTTGTATATTCGCACAGTTTAGCGCCGGGTATGCAAGTTCGCCGCGGCGATTTATTGATGGAAATTGCATCTCCCGATTTTCAAGACCTGCAGTTGGACTTATTGAAGGCAATTTTGGACGGTCAGTTGGCTCGACAACGCGCCGATCGCTTGGCCAGCCTACGCGACGACGCCTATTCAAAAAGAATCCTGGTAGAGATTTTGGCGGAAGCTGCACAACTTGAGCAGCGGGTGCAAAGCCTCCAACGGCAACTGTTAGCCTTGGGGCTAACCGCCAGTGAATTGGAGGCGATCGTATCCGATAGAAAGCCGTTGCGATATCTGCCGATTCGTGCTGGATTAGATGGTTGTCTGGTGCAATGGACCGGGGAGTTAGGCAAGGTGGTCGACGCAAATGACGGTCTTGTTGAGCTGCATAATCTTGCGACGATCGTGATTGAAGCTCGCGTTCCTATGCAGCACATGCAAGATGTATCGCTGCTGGGCTTGGGCCGCGCAACCTTGCTGGCCAATGAAGACGTTCAGCTTCCCGTTCGAGTCTCGCGTATTGGGCCTATCGTCGATCAGTCGACGCGAACGAGAGCTATTTGGCTGGAGGTGGCTTTGCCTGCAGATGCAGATTTTTCACCAGCGACTAACACGCAACCAGTCGAACAGTTACAGAACTTGGGTACGCATCGGGTCGTTCACGGAATGCAAATGACCGCAGAGCTTAAAGCCGAGTCCGTTCAGTCAGCGTTGGCTATACCCACCTCCGCAATCGTTCAAGATGGCCTAGATAAGTTCGCTTTTGTACTGAACGCTGATGGTTCGATCGAGCGTCGACGCGTCAACGTTGGTCGCAGTGATGGAGAGTACGTGGAAGTTGTCAGCGGGATCACTGCCGGAGAAGAAGTTATTGAATCGGGCAGTCGCCAATTGCAGACCGCTATTAGATCTTTGAGGTAAACAACTTGCTTGATTCGATCATTCGCTTTTCCTTACAAAGCCGCGCGCTGGTCGTGGTCGCTTCGTTGCTGACGATGGTCGTCGGCGTCATCTTGCTAGGCCAGATGCCGGTCGATGTCTTTCCCGATCTGAATCGTCCGACGGTTACCATTATGACCGAGGCTGCTGGTCTGGCCCCCGAAGAAGTAGAAGTCTTGGTAACGCGTCCGATCGAACTGTTACTTAATGGTGCGACAGGAGTCAAACGCGTTCGTTCGTCATCGGCCATTGGTTTGTCGATCGTTTGGGTCGAATTTGATTGGGGAACTGATATCTTTGTTGATCGTCAGATCGTGGCCGAGAAACTGCAACTAGCTCGTGGCAGGTTGCCCCCTAGTGTCAATCCAACGCTCGCTCCGATTTCGTCCATCATGGGCGAGATCATGCTGCTGGCGCTGCGAAGTGAAGCGGTTCCAACGACGCAAAATGAAGCGGATCTGAAGGCGATGGAATTGCGAACGCTGGGCGAGTTCGCGGTGCGCAACCGACTGTTAGCCGTGGAAGGCGTTTCTCAGGTTTCTGTCATGGGCGGGATATTGCGACAGTATCAAGTGGTCAGCTCGCCAGCGCGTTTGGCGGCTAAAGACGTGACGCTTAGCCAATTGACCGATGCGGCGGCGAAGGCCAACGTGCTCGCCGGTGGCGGCATCATGAACCGCGGACATCGCGAATCTTTGTTGCGAATCGAAGGTCAGTCGTTAACCTTGGATGAAGTAGCCGCCACACCAATCGTTTGGCGCGAATTGGTCCCCATCCGTATTCGCGATGTAGCGGACGTGCGCTATGGCGGTCCAATCGCACGCGGGGATGCTTCAGCGATTGTCAAAGTTGAACCCGATGTACAATTCGCTGTCGATCACGACGCCGAATACATGGCAATCCGTCAATCAATCCCTTTGGAGCAGGGTGAGTTTGCGACGGAAACAAGCTCCACGCAGCGACTGCCCTACCGAGAGTTGCGAGGGGGTGCGGCGGTTATGCTGACAGTACAGAAGCAACCAGAAGCAGATACAATCCAACTTGATCGACGCATTATGGACCTTCTGGCATCCATCCGCAGCGAGTTGCCATCGGACGTAAAACTAGAAGCGGAAATTTTTCGTCAAAGTCACTTTATTGATGGCGCGATATCCAACGTCAGCGAGGCGGTGCGCGATGGCGCTGTGTGGGTGGTCGTGATTCTGTTTCTGCTGATGGGGAATTTCCGAACGAGCATCAGCTCGCTCTCTTCAATGCCGCTATCTATTCTGTTGACAGTCGTCGTCTTCTACATCTTTGGGATCACGATCAATACGATGACGTTGGGCGGTATTGCTGTTGCAATTGGCGATTTGGTGGATGATTCAATCGTAGACATCGAGAACATTTATCGTCGTTTGCGCGAGAACAAACAACTGCCGCTTGAATCCCAGCAAGCTCCCATGCAAGTCATCTTTGCAGCGTCCAGCGAGATTCGCAACTCGATCGTGTACGCAACTTTGATTGTCGTTTTGGTTGTCGTACCGCTGTTCATGATGTCTGGTTTAGAAGGACGACTGTTTGCACCGATGGGCGTTGCCTACATCATTGCGCTGTTATGTTCGTTGTTGGTGTCACTTACATTTACGCCGGTGCTGGCAAGCATCCTTTTACCGCGTGCTCCGTTCTTGGCCGATAGACGAGAGCCGCGCTTGATGGGTTTGCTAAAATCGATCGATGAACGCATGCTGCGCTGGACTCTGCATCGCCCACGTTTAGTGCTGGGTGCGGTAAGTGTGCTCGTTCTAACGAGTTGTGTGACGTTGCCGTGGATGGGGGGCGAGTTCTTGCCGCCCTTTAATGAAGGCACGGCCACGATCAATTTTCGTTTGGAACCCGGCACATCCTTGTCAGAAAGCCAGCGGATGGCTCGACGCGTTGAAGCGATGTTGTTGCAGGTTCCCGAAGTGCTCTCGGTTGCGCGCAGGACAGGACGCGCGGAGCTTGATGAACATGCCGAAGGTGTGAATAACACGGAGTTCGAAGTGCGATTTGCGGAACACAAAATTGCTCGACAAGGCTGGCACTTTGCGGTTCTGCGTGCCATCCCAGTCGCTCATCTGTGGAGCTATCGCTATCAGGGACGTCCACAATCGGAAGTATTTGAAGATATTCGTGATCGCATTTCGAGTATTCCAGGTGCCGCGGTGAATATTGGGCAACCGATCTCGCATCGATTGGACCATATGATCTCTGGAATACGTGCTCAAGTGGCAGTGAAGGTCTTTGGCCCTGACCTCAGCGAAATTCGAACTGCAGCTTATGACGTTCAATCGCGGATGCAGAGTATCGCAGGTGTTGTCGATTTGCAGATTGAGCCGCAAGTTGAGATATCTCAAATTCAAATGCGGGTAAGACGAGAAGCCGCAGCGCGCTATGGACTTGCGCCCGGTGACATCGCGGAACTGTTGGAGACTGCTTTCAAAGGCCGAGTCGTGTCGCAGATCATTGAAGGCGACAAGTATTTTGATCTGGTTGTTTGGTACGACGAACAATCGCGAAGCGATCCGAATGTAATTCAAGAGACGATCCTTGAGACGCCCTCGGGTACCAAGGTTGCTTTATCGCAAGTGGTCGAAGTGCTTGATACGACGGGGCCCAACGTGCTGAACCGCGAGAACGTCCAACGCCGCGTTGCGGTGTCGTGTAATGTTCAGGGCCGAGACCTAGCCAGCGTTGTCGCGGATATCAAAACTCAACTCGCTCCGATTGATGACGCACTGCGTAAACTTCCAGGCGAGTACTATCTTGACTATAGCGGTCAGTTTGAAGCGCAGCAACAAGCAACGCTACGGCTTTGGGGAACGGCATGCTTAAGTCTGATAGGCGTGTACTTGCTGTTGATTAAAGCATTGGGGACTCAGCGCGCTGCGCTGCAAGTCATGGCAAATGTGCCGCTAGCGGCCTTTGGTTCAATCGTCACGCTACTGATCATTAACCGGCCGGCGATGAACGAACTTGCTGACGCGGCCTGGTATCACTGGCCAATGATTTGGATTCAAGCGACACATTTATCGCTTGCGCACTGGGTCGGCTTTATCACGTTGATCGGGATTGTAAGTCGTAATGGGATCATGATGATTTCGCATTACCAGCATTTGATGAACGTTGAAGGGATGCCGTTTGGAAAAGAAATGATCATTCGCGGCAGCCTTGAACGATTGGCACCAGTGATGATGACGGCGATGACCAGTTTCGTTGGTACAGTGCCATTGTTGTTGGGGTTTGGCGAAGCGGGCAAAGAGATCTTGCATCCGTTGGCCGTCGTTTTGTTTGGCGGGATATTAGCGTCAACGTTGCTTGATCAGTTAGTCACACCGTGTTTGTTTTTTTTAGTAGGCAGGAACCGTAGACCGTAACCCGTAGGCCTATGTACTGATCGGCCATCCGAGGGCCCATTGAAGCGTCAGTTGGGCGCGATTGTAATCAACGACGGCCTTCAGATAAGTTCTTTGTGCGGTCTCTAGGGCCTGGATCGCTTGCAGCGCTTCAATCGGCAACCCTTGGCTATCCCGAATGCGATCGATGTTCCGCTGGTAAGAATCTTGCGCACGCCCAATCGCCCGTTGCGCCATTTCCACTTGCTGTTTGCGAACGATGACTTGAGCGTTAGCCTCGGCCACTTCTTGAGCGACTTGATCCATCATCCGCAGTTTAACGAAGTTCGCTTGTTGGACTTGCGAGCTCCGTTCACGTCGCGCTGCACCTTCTCCAAAACCGAGATTTCGCATCTCCCACACCATCATAGCATCGACGTCATATCGTCCGCCAAAATTATCTGCTTGGCTACCAACCCCCCCGCCAAAGCTGGTGGTGCTGAAGCCCAGTAGAACACTTGGAACAAATGGAGCATACTTCTCGCGTTTAAAAGCTTCACATGCTGCAGCTACAAGCGCTTGTGATTCTCGCAACTCTGGCCGCGTTGCAAGTCCCGTTGCGATCAGCGTTGATTCATCCAACGCTTGCGGAAGCATATCCAGTGGAACGGCTACAGTGTCCTGAGGCAATAATGTTGATGTCATCGGAATACTGAGTGCTCGAGCTAAACGCGTCGACGCAACCAATTGTTGCTCTTGGATGCCCAGTTGACGAGTCTGCAACAATGCGAGCTCCGTCGCGGTGCGATCGGCGTCCGATTGCAACCCCTCGCCTGCTTCCGCATAATCGTCTGTCAGCTTGGCAAGATCCGATGTGCGTTTGACTGCTTCGCTGATGATCACTTGATCTTGATAAGCTTCTAGCAAGTCGATGTAGGCGACACCAACGTTTAACAATTGCTCGTTAAGCGTGGCAGCAGCGGCATGGCCTCGAGCCCACGCGGTCTTCTCCGCGGCCTTTGGTAGAAAGATCGCATCGGCGAGATGAAACTGGGCTACAACACCGGGCTGAGTTGGCGAGCCGGCGGCCACAGCACCCGCTCCCAAACCATAGTTCATGGAGTTCAGGTTGACGTCGACAATCTCGCCCCCCACTGCCTGATAATTGCCATCGCGCCGACGATAGTTAAAGCCTGACTGTATACTCGGCAGCCACATGACCTTGGCTCGGTCAAGCTGTGCATATGCTTCTTGAACTCGCCAGCGAGCGAAGCCCACCACGGGATGTTGCCCACCAATCATCGCCAGCGCGGTCGGCAGGTTGATCGGGACCGCAGATGCAGACGCAAACTCAGAAGCAACGTCAGGTGCAGCGTCAGGTGCAACGTCTATAGGTTCGCTTGGAAATTGAACATCGCTGGCGACGGCAATGATCGCAGGTGGTACGCTCGCATCGGAGTCATGATAGGATTCGCCTGTGACTGCAGGTCCATGAGAATCAGCGGGCTTCTGTAAGTGGTAGGAAGCTGGCTGGATCCTGTTCACATCCACTTGTTCGGGCGTCTCATCGACCTTGTGGATTTGAGCGGCACTCCCGGTCGTTAAAATGGAGCTGCCATGTTGACGCGAAGCGCAGCCAGCAACGAGGACCGTAGTCGCCAATGTCCCTATCCATAATGGAAGATTACGCTTCATATCGCCTTGTCCTATAGTCGCTGCGAGCGTCAAATCCGCAGGTGCTCAGTGTCTGTACCATTCGATGAAAGGCTTCTGCCGAAGTAGGTACAAGCTGAATCTGCAAGCTCGCTGGCCTGCCTGCGGACTGCCGCATGTGCCGTTTGTAGGGCCTGTAGTGAATTTGTTTCGACAAACGGTTAGCTGAGCAATAGCGTCTGTTGAAACGGATAAGCAATAATTTTTTACTATGGCTTCGATGCGACTCGCTGAAGGGATTAAGATGGGACTTCCTGTTCGGTAAACCTTGCCACGTAGGGAAACGAGATCGCTTGAATCAAGTGTGCCGGAACAAGCAAACAAAGTAGGCCGGAACAAGTAAACGTTAAGTTTGCGCAGTTCCTGCAAGGCATTTGATACTCATTTGGGATGCAAATGCCGCAGTGGCGCTGCGATTGTTCCAGCCTACGAAACCGGCCTACGAAAGAAACATCGGACTCCACACTGCATGCAACTCATACTTTCCGCCATGCGTCGCCCCGCGACCGTCATGGTTCTAGTCCTCAGTTTGACACTCGGCTGTTTCCTGGCAGTTGGCCCGTCGGTATTCCAGCACTACAAATGGCCCTATCCGGCCGGTTTGCCCAAGGGGATGGAAGTCGACATCTTCCCGAAGCTGAATCTTCCAGTGATTTATGTGTGCCAACCCTACGGCGGGATGGACCCTGCGCAAATGGAAGGTTTTCTGACGAACTATTATGAATATCACTTTCTGTACATCAGTGGCATTCATCACGTCGAGTCGAGGAACGTTCAGGGTACGGCGCTGATGAAGCTGTATTTCCATCCCGAGACCAACATGGCTCAGGCGATGGCAGAGACGATCAACTATGTGAATCGATCGCAAGCGTTCATGCCGCCTGGGACAGTGTCCCCGTTCGTAATGCGATTCGACACTGGGTCAGTTCCCGTTGGCTACCTTGTACTATCGAGCGATACACGCAGCATCGCCGAGATCCAGGACTTGGCGTTGTTTCGTGTGCGTCCGATGTTTTCGAGTCTGCCAGGTGTTTCAGCTCCGCCTCCGTTTGGTGGTAGCGCACGGTCGATCGTCATCACGGTCGACCCGAAGAAGCTGCAATCGTACAGCATGTCACCCGACGAAGTGATCACGGCATTGACCAAGGGGAATACACTCAGTCCGTCAGGAAACATTCCTATTGGCGACTCGTACCCGATCGTTCCAGTTAACTCTGTTGTTAAAGACCCGCAGCAGTTGGGAACAATCCCTGTTCGCACTGGCAAGAACCCGGTCTATATCCGTGACTTGGGAACAATTGCAGACTCCGCCGACGCGCCGGCAGGTTATGCTCTCGTCAACGGTCGGCGTGCCGTTTACATCTTGGCGACCAAGCGAGCGGAGGCTTCCACGCTCAGCGTCATCAACAATATCAAAGAAGCCCTTCCCAAGATGAAGGACGCCTTGGGCGCGGACGGCGAGGGAATCGACGTCCGCTTCGAGTTTGACCAGTCGCCCTATGTAACGCGGGCGGTGGGTGGTGTTGTTACCGAGGGTGTCTTGGGAGCTGTCCTTGTCGGCTTGATGATTTTGTTGTTTCTACGTGATTGGCGAAGTTCGTTAATCGTCGTGCTCAACATTCCACTAGCCTTGTTTTGCTCGATACTGGCACTCTGGATAACGGGTCAGACGATCAACCTCATGACGCTCGGTGGACTGGCATTGGCTATTGGCATTCTGGTTGACGAAGCCACAGTGTCGATCGAGAACATCCATTCGCATCTTCAACGTGGCGTTCCATTGGCGCGAGCCGTCCGCGATGGCTCTATGGAAACGATCGTTCCGCGGTTGCTGGCGATGCTCTGTATATTAGCTGTGTTCGTTTCATCGTTCTTCATGCAAGGGGCAGCTCGAGCTTTGTTCGTCCCGCTTTCATTGGCAGTGGGATTCTCGATGATCGCTTCTTATTTCCTATCGAGCACGTTTGTGCCAGTCATGTCCGTGTGGTTGCTGAAAAGCGAATCCGGCCATGACGCGAACCATCTTTCGGCATTTGATCGGTTCCGAGGAGTTTACGAAAAAGCTTTATCTGGGTTGGTTAGGATGCGGTGGTTAGTTGTGCCTGCCTATCTTGCGATCTGCTTGGGGCTGATTACCTGGGTCGCTCCCCAGTTGGGTCGTGGTGTATTTCCGGTGGTCGACGCAGGCCAATTCCGCTTGCGAATGCGTGGACCCGATGGAACACACATTGAGAAGTCCGAGGCTTTGGCCAAACAAGCACTGCGATTGATTGGTGAAGAGTTGGGACAAGATAACATCGCGCTGACGCTCGGATATGTCGGCATGATCCATTCCAACTTTCCAGTGAACGCCGTTTATCAATGGTCGCGTGGTCCTGAGGAAGCGATTCTATATGTGGATTTAAAGGACGATTTTCATCTCTCGGATGAGGTCATGAAGGAGCGCGTACGCAATCGACTTGCCAAGGAGATGCCAGAGGTCCGCTTCTCGTTCGAACCATCGGATATAGTCAATGAAGTGATGAGCTTCGGTTCGCCCACGCCGATTGAGGTAGTGGTGAGCGGTTCTGAGTTCGTCAAGAATCGCGAGTTTGCGGAAGTGTTACGCAGAGAACTCGCGCAAGTGCCAGCACTGCGCGATCTTCAGCTCGGCCAGTCGATGGACTATCCAACAGTGCAAGTCAACGTGGATCGCGAGAAAGCTGGCTTAGCGGGATTGACGCCGATCGATGTGTCTCGGGCGCTGGTGACGGCAACCTCGTCGAGTCGTTTCGTAGTGCCCAACTATTGGGCGGAACCCAAGAGTGGCGTAGCCTATCAGGTGCAAGTTGAGATCCCGCGTCCAGTCGTTCGCTCACCTTATGATGTGGAAACCATAGGTTCGATGGACCAACTCGGGCGTATCCCACTCCGAAAGACCGACGAGGGGCAAGTGCTCATTCGAGATGTCGCGTCACTTGAACGAGGAACGATGCCCGGACAGTACGATCGATACAACATGAAACGTCAAGTCACCCTGACGGCCAACATTGCCGGGAGCGATCTTGGCTTGGTATCGTCACTCGTGCAGAAGGCAATTGCCAAAGCGGGCCCGCCACCAACTGGTAGCACGGTCGAACTGCGAGGTCAAATACCTCCCATGCTAGAGATGCAATCGGGACTTTCCATTGGTCTGCTCTTGGCCATCATTGTGGTATTTCTATTACTGACCGCTAACTTCCAGTCAATTCGTTTGTCGCTTGTTACTGTGTCGACGATACCAGCAGTCGTGACCGGAGTCGTGTTGATGCTTTACTTTACGAATACGACAATCAACATTCAATCTTTCATCGGCGCGATCATGGCCGTGGGCGTAGCGATGGCGAATGCCATCTTGTTGGTGACTTTCGCAGAGAAGCGACGAGCTGAAGTCAGTGACGTGAAAGATGCTGCGGTCTCTGGCGCAGGGAGCCGGTTACGAGCCATTCTTATGACCAGCCTCGCCATGATCGCAGGTATGTTGCCAATGGCGTTGGCATTCGGAGAGTCGGGCCAGCAGAACGCACCGCTGGGACGCGCGGTCGTCGGTGGACTGATCGCTGCGACATTAGCCACTCTCTTTTTATTACCCCTGTTCTTTGCGATGCTGCAGTCGAAGGCAACTTTGAAATCGGCCTCGATGGACCCAGACGATCCCGAGAGTTTTTATTATGCAAAGTAGATTCCGTATTTGTAGGCCGGAACAAGCGCAGCGCAGTTCCGGCAACCCGGACGTAAACAACTTTCACAAATGCCGGAACGGCGCTGTGCTTGTTCCGGCCTACTTGTTGCTCATGGTCGTAGGGTGCTCTCGGGCTGAAGTGGCTGCGCCCGCAGCCGATCAAGGTTCGGCGGCCGCCAGTGCGCTTGATCGCGTCACGGCAGGACCACCCGTGAAAAAGACGCTCCAGTTGTTCACAGAGCAGCCAGGTCGTGTGGTCGCATTTGAGGAAGCACCGATACTTTCCAAGCTACCCGGCTATGTGGAGTCGGTTCATTTCGACATTGGTGACAAGGTTGCCAAAGGACAACTGCTCGTCCGAATTCACGCGCCTGAGTACAAGGATCAACTTGAACAAAAACGTGGACTGCTTGGTCAAGCCGAGGCACAAATCAAACAAGCTGAAGCGGCCCTGGTTGCTGCGGAGGCGGCTGTGAACTCCGCGGAAGCGATGGTTTCTCAAGCAGAAGCCGGCATTGGTAGGACCGATGCCGAATACGCGCGGTGGGACTCGGAACTGAAGCGGATGCAGCAGTTGGTCAGCAAGGGCTCGGTGACACCTAAATTGGCGGACGAAACGACCAGTAAGTTTCAAGCGGCTGAGTCGGCGAGAAAAGAAGCTCAAGCGAACATTGATTCGGCCAAGGCCCGCCAGCGCGAAGCAGAAGCCAATGTATTGACCGCGAGAGCTGATATCGACGCAGCCAAAGCCAGGTTGAAAGTATCCCAGTCGGACATTGCTCAGGCGGAAACCATGTTGACCTATACCGAGTTGGTCGCGCCATTCGATGGCTTCGTTACCAGCCGTAATGTGGACACCGGTCACTACGTCCAGCCAGCCGGAGCCAGCAATGCCCAACCACTGATGACGATTGCCAACGTCGCGAAGGTTCGAATCTTTGTCAATGTTCCTGAAAGCGAAGCGGTGTGGGTGGATGCTGGTTTCGAGAACTTAGAATCTGGCGATCCCGTTACTATTCTTTCTCCTTCGCTTCCAGGTGGAAAGATTGAATCACGAGTGACCCGCACCAGTCTGCAGCTTGATCCGCAAAGTCGGACGCTGTCGGTTGAGATCGATCTCGAGAACCAAGAACTGAAAGTTTTGCCAGGTGCGTTCGTCACTGTGAAGATTCTGCTTGAACAGCGCGACAACGTGTTGACCTTGCCCATTGGTGCTGTCGTGAAAGCCGCCGAGGAGACGCGTTGCTGCGTGGTCGTTGACGGCAAGATTCAGTTCCGTCCGATCGAACTCGGCCTACGCGTGGCCGACGAGGTTGAAGTCAAATCGGGCTTGGAAGGGAACGAAGTGGTCGTTCTTTTGCGAGCCGCTTCATTGCAGGACGGGCAATCCGTAGAACTGATCGCTAAGTGAAAGCAGATTGGTATCTACGCATCTTTACGTTTGGTTCGCAGGCGAAACGAGGTAAACGTCGTATAACCGCGTGCCCGACGGGCCGCGATACTGTTTACTGGCACAACAAACGCGGGGCGATGCTCACGCGGTTAAACGAAACCCTGCAGTTTCACGTAGCAAAACAAGCTAGCATCTGCTTCAGCGCCACCCATACTTTGGGCATTTCCTAGCCCACTTTGCCAGTTGGCGATTGCAATCACGTTTGCGAGCCGATACATTTTCACTTTCTCTTTCGAAACCTCAATCATGGATCGTGACTTGCTGTAAATGCCGACCCTGAAGCTCACCAAGAAGAATACGGACATAATCACGACCGCGTGTAACTTGGCTGAGCAATCTCATACGCAGGCTCTTTTGTTGCTGTTGGAAGGCGAAACGGATTGGGCCAAGCTGCGTGAGATTGTTCCCAAGACGATCAAGCAAGTGATCGTAGCGGCAGATCATGAGCAAGAGTTGGTGGGAGCGCGGGAAGCGGGCTTGATTCCGCTGGTATTGCAAAAGGAGGACGCTCCGGCGATGGAGCGGTTGCAACATGCGTTGCTGGAAGCGGTCGCCGATGACTTGATGAAAAACCAAGACGACGTGATTGCGGTCTACAGTGCCTTTGACGACGAGAAATTGGATTCCGTGTCTGTCATTCGGCTGGATGAACGGCTTAGCCGCTTGACCAGCCGTGATTTACAGAAATTAGAGTCGTCGGTTCCGCTGAACACCCTGAAAACCGTCATCGATTTAGCTGTTCAGATTGGCCGCGAAGGCCGCGAGGGCAAGAAAGTCGGTACGATGTTCGTCGTTGGGGACATGCGGAAAGTGCTGCAGGTCTGCAAAGACAGTGGTTTTGATCCGCTGAGAGGATATTCGCGACGCAACCGCAGCGTCCATGATGCACGCGTTCGAGAAGACATCAAAGAAATCGCTCAGATGGACGGTGCCTTCGTCGTTTCGGCCGACGGGATTTTCGAGCGATCGCGACAGATTATCGAAGTTCATCACGAAAACATCACGCTCAGCAAAGGCCTCGGGTCGCGACATTGGGCCGGGGCAGCGATTTCGCAGAAATCGAAAGCCATCGCGGTGGTGGTTAGCCAGAGTACTGGCAGCGTGCGATTGTTCCAAAATGGCAAGCTCGTTTTGCGAATTGAACCGATGGAGCGAGCGGTCAAATGGCGAGATTTTGACGTCGATCGCTCAGAAGAAGAATAGCCAGCGGTTCCTGCCGGGCGTCCGGTTGCATCCAGTGCGTCTTATAGTACGCTAGACAACTCCTTCCGGTACCGCTTTCTTCCTCTCACTTCGCGAGATCCCTATGCTTCGCAGATTGTTCAACTTGAGCTGCGTTTTATGCTTTGCTACGACAGCGATTTACAACATGAATATCACCACAGCAAATGCTCAGTCGCCCGTTCGATCGTTGGGCAAGATTGAGGTTATCGATTCCAAGCTACTGGAGCTGATTGACCAAGACGCTCCACTGGAAATCTTGGCCGACGGTTTCACTTGGACGGAAGGCCCGCTGTGGGTACGCAGTGAAGGCGACGATCATTTGTTGTTTTCTGATATTCCGCGGAATAGTATTTTTAAGTGGTCGCCCAAGACCGGTATCACATTGTTCATGAATCCGTCGGGCTATACGGGAGTCAGCTATTACGGTTTGGAACCTGGTAGCAATGGATTGACGATGACTGCCCAAGGGGAATTGATTCTGTGTGAGCATGGGGATCGGCGGATTGCCAAATTGACCAAGGGGGGCGGTAAGATTACGTTGGCCGATCGGTACGAAGGCAAGCGTTTGAATAGTCCCAACGATGCGGTTGTGGCCAAGAATGGCGATATCTTGTTTACCGATCCGCCATACGGATTGCCAAAACGCGAGAACGATCCAATGCGAGAGCTGGATCATTTTGGCGTTTATCGGATTGTGGCAGCGACCGGTCAACTGCAATTGCTGACCAAGGAACTGCAGCGGCCCAACGGGATCGTGCTTTCGCCTGATGAAAGCAAGCTGTATGTCGCTCAAAGCGACCCGAAGCGAGCGATCTGGATGCAATTCGATGTTGATAAGGACTTTAATACGTCCAATGGTAAAGTGTTTTATGATGCGACCAGTGAAGTTGGCAAGCTGCCTGGTTTGCCCGATGGAATGACAGTCGATGCAAAGGGGAATTTGTGGGCGACAGGCCCTGGCGGCGTCTATGTTTTCGATCCTAACGGCAAGTTGTTGGGGCGATTATTGACCGGCGAGCGGACATCGAATTGTACATTTGGTGAGGATGGCGGAACGTTGTTCATGACCGTCGATTCGTATTTGGTCCGCGTGCGTACCAAGACCACAGGTGTCCGGTAACTGGAACATTTCTTGAGCGTTCCGCCCGCACCGGGCTATCCGGTGTAATTTCTAGTGCTCCCGGCCTGCTCGGGAGCTGCTTCCGTTTCTGGCTAAAGGGCAGGTTAGCCACCGATTCGGCTCTCCCAATCGGTGCCAGGCTCTCCCAATCGGTGCCAGGCACCAAATGTACTCCCTATCGGTGCCGACCCGATCGGTGCCAGGCACCAAATGTACGCCCCAGGCACCAAATGTACGCCAAATGTATGTATGGGACCCGCTAATTGCATAGCTGGCTATTGAGGCGATGGAGATTGCGAGCTGTAAGATGGCTTTGCCCAGCGGGTTTGGAGGCTGCTGGACGCCCGCGCCAACTGGAACCTAGTAGAGCAATACCTAGCTGCGCTGCCATCGCAGAAAAATCTCTCAGCAATGCCCAGGTTACTCAAAAAGCTACTAGCACGAGACGGGTACTGCACGGCACACGACACGTACAGGAACGACAATCGCTTGCCAAGCAACCCTTGAAGAGATCTTTTGCTAGCTTGTAAGCTGCGGATGTGGGCTAAGCTCACCCTAGCTAGAGAAATCCACCCAAGCATGCAATGTTAGGCTGAGGCGTCAACTGCTAACGAAACAGTTCGCCGCCAAGCGCTGGCCACGACGCCAAGCTCGACCGCTACGCTGTGCCTCCTGCTGCATGCTCTGCGGACGGCCAGCGCTCTTGCCAAAGTATCGCTTGAAATTCCATACCAAATCACACCACATCGACGCATCAATCCCTAAGCCCTGCATCACCAACTGTAGATCCTGGGGCAACGACTCCCGACGCTCCCAGACTCCCTGCCGAGCGGTCCACTTCAGCAGCGACATATAGTCCGCTAGCTTCAACGACAAAAAACCTTTATCGCTGGCTCGAACTCCGGTCTTGCTGACCTGGGCACCCAACTCCTCCTGGCGACCATCGATCGTCAGCGGGGAGAGCCAACCATCACGCAGAATCCTGCGACCGCTGAGCCCCTTGCGCTGCTTAGCCCGCTGGGCTTTCAGGTCCGCTACCGGTGTTTGGCGAATCTGACGGCCCGCTTCCTCGTGATCAATCACCACCAAGTCCGCTGCAGCAGACTCAATCTGCTCGCCCTGCAACGCCTTGAGCCTATCATAAGCTGAAGTATGCAAGGACTCTTCGGGCCCTTGCGCCAACGCTGCACGCACCGGATTGAGATCGACATACATGCTGCAAGCCAACAAGCCCGCTTCGTCGGCTATTCGCTGAGCCTTAAAGCGACCTTCCCAGAAATGCCCTGTGCACTGATCGAACTTATTAGCCATCCTGGCAATCGGTTCGCACAAGGCCTTCATGAACCACGACAGATCCGACAGGCGTGAGCGAATGACCGCCAAGCGATTCTTGTCATTGACTAGAGTATCGACATCCTTGGAAGTGGGTTCGGCCAGTTGTTCATCAAGCCTTCTGCCAGGGAAGACACGCAGCCACCGGATGGCGACTTCGCGATCAGACCAAGCGGCGACCACGTCAGGACGAGTTCTGGTAACCACGTGCAGGTGGTTCGATAGTATGGCATAGGTCAGGACATCGACGCCAAAGACACTGGCGAGCAGTTCGAGTCTTCTTCGAATCCATTCACGTCGGAAGTCGTAGTTCACTCCGCTAGCGGCATCCAATCCGGCGAGGAAAGCTCGTCTGACGCAGCGTTGTATGCAGTGGACGATAGCGATTTCGTTAGGTTCGAAGGTTTCAGCTCTTGGCGTTCTGGGCATAGCAAGTCTCCTTTTGATCAGAAGTATACCAACCCGCTCAAGCAGTACAATAGGTGCCTGGCACCTATTGGGAGGGATTTGTTTGGGGGCTTTGACCAAACGTGTCCGAAAGCTCGCTTACCCTGCAAGCATAGGGTTCGCCACAAAGCAGTGGACAATCGAACGCCAGTTAGCTAGCATTCTGGGCAGGGAGCAGCAGATGGCCAACTTACTTACCAAGTCGAGAACAACGTTTGCACAGACTGGCGAAATCGGCCACGCTCCGGTCGTGGGTAATAGCAGGCCGCCCAGTCCCCAGAACGCTCAGGTCCTGCGACAGCTTGCCAAATCGATCCAAGCAATCGAGACCACGGCGGTACAAGCTTCCCAGGTGATTTCCACCGGTTGCCGCTTCCTGGACACCGAACTCCCCGGCGGCGGTTTCCACCCCGGCAGTATCATTGAATGGCTCAGTTGCAGCAACGGCGATGGTTCGTTGACGCTGGCTCTTCAAACTGCCAAGGCGGCGATGGGGGAAGCCAAGCATGCGGTAATTATCGACCAGCAGCGACGCTTCTACCCGCCAGCAGCTCAAGCGCTGGGCATCGACGTGCAACGTTTGATCGTCTTGCACCCTAGCAACAAAGCGGATGCGATATGGAGCTTTGACCAAGCGCTGCGGTGCCCAGCCATTGCCGCCGTCATCGCTTGGCAAGACCACATCGACGACACCAATGCCCGCCGCTTGCAATTGGCCGCCGAACAAGGCAACACGCTGGGCTTGCTTTTGCGCAAGACAACGCGTCACGGCTTGCAAACCCATTGGGCGGATATGAGCTGGCAAGTAACACCCGTACCAGCAGCGATGAGTGCTGTTCAAGCAAAATCAGTCAAGCTGAAGTCAAGCCAAAGTCCGGCTAGCCAAAACCAAATGAGCTGTGTCCCCAATCAGCTTTCCGACCAACTTGTTGTCCCCGATCGACCCGCTGGCGTTCCGCCTTACAGCGACAATTATCGCTGGTTGCATCTGCAACTGAAACGGATGCGGGCCGGCCGCGGGAAATCGAGCTTGGCATCGCAGATTGCCGCAGGCGAAACCAGTTATCTGGTCGCAATCAACGGTCATGATGGCAAGATATACGCTCAGCGTTCGATGCAACATAGCTTCCGAGAGGTTCAGCATGAGTCGTCAAGTGCTCTGCATTTGGCTGCCGAACTGGCCGTGCCAGCGAGTCGCAGTCGCAATGCAAGCGGACCACGCCGCGCTGCCCAAGCCAGTTGAGCTGCGCGGACGAGCGTTCGCTTTGCAAGTGCATGATCCCAAGCGTGGTTTGCGCATCGCCGCCTCCGATCCGCTGGCTCGTCATAGACGCGTTATGCCAGGAATCTCGTTGAGCGAAGCTACCGCGCTACTGCCAGAATTGGTCATCTTGCCATATGACCCACAAACGGACTTGCAAGCGTTGAAGGAACTGACCGATGCGGCCAGCGAATTTAGTCCACTGGTTGGATTGGAATGGACGGACAAACATCCTTGGGTAGGACGCCACCTTGCCGAACCACAATGCATCTTGGCAGACGTCACCAGCTTGACGCATTTCTTTGGTGGCCCCCAGCAGATGGTTCACTCCGTCGAAGATTGGTTGCTGCAAAAAGGCTACGTTGCAATCGCCGCCATCGCGCCTAGCCTCGGGGCCGCTTGGGCCGCCGCGAACTATGGTTGCCATCGCGAAACGGTGGCCAATCTGCTTTATCAAGCACGCTGTGAGCCCCCCCCTTTGCCTTCCTCGCAACGGGCCAGTGGTTTGGTGTGGCAGCCAGAAAGCCTTGATGAACATCTCAATCCGCTTGACCCCGCCGCGATGCGCTTGCCCTTGGGAACTTACAAAACGCTGCAACGGCTGGGCATTCGCAACATCGGTGCTCTGCGCAAGTTACCTCGCGCTGGCCTAGCACCGCGTTTGGGCAACTTGCTGCTCGAACGCCTGGACAGTCTATGCGGTGACTATCAAGAGTCCATTGCGTGCTATCATGCAGGCCCTGAATTCTACGTCGATACCACATTGGAAAATCCTACCAATCGACGCGATACCATGGAGGAGCTCATCCGGCGGCTAGCCAGCCAATTATGCCAGCAACTGCTCCAGCACGGGCAAGGCGCGTTGCGAGTCCTTTGCCGCTTGAGCACCATGGAGCATGGAGTGTTGACGCTTAAACTGGGCACTTATCGTCCCACCTCGGAAGCTGCCCACTTACAACGTCTGCTCCAGGGCCAATTTGAACAACAGGTCCGAAAAACCTCGACGTTAACGGCGATGTCTTTGCAAGCCACCGTAGTCGGTGCGCTGCGATGGCAACAAACGGATCTCTTCGGGCAAGCGAAAGTGGACATTCAAAGCAAGACGGCGGAACTGATCGATGTTCTCGCAAGTCGTTTGGGAAGCGACGCCGTGCTGGCTCCGCAAGTGATTGTCGATCCGTTGCCGGAAACCGCTCGACAATACCAAGTGCTAACCGGTCAACAGATTCAGGCCCCGCCCCCACCTGCTTCCGCAAAGAAAGCTCAGCCAATCGACAACTCGCTCCCAACTGGCAGTATTTTGCCAACGAAAGATGAACCGCTGCGACGTCCGCTGAGCTTACTGGAAATTCCGGTGCAACTGGATGTTCTAGCGATTTATCCCAATGGCCCGCCGATCCGTTTTCGTTGGTCAGGCCGACTAGAGCAAGTGATTCGGCACTGGGGCCCCGAGCGAATCGAAACCGGTTGGTGGTCTGGTCTAACACAACGCCGCGATTACTATCGAGTCGAGACGCAGTCGGGGGCTTGGCTGTGGTTGTTTCGAGACCTGCGCGAGCAGAATTGGTTTTTGCATGGCGAGTTCTGCTGAATTGCCGGCCCTTGCTAGCTGTCCGCCGCAAATGGATCGTCCGACGAATCGGCACTTGCTCGCGCATCGTGTTGCTTGGAAGCATACCAGCGATTGACTCGCGTGACGATTTGTACCACCAACGCCAAAAGCATCGTCGAACAGTAACATAGCAGCAAGAAAATCAGTTGCGAATAATGTCCGCCTGAGGTGGTCTGGACCGGTTGGCCGCTCCATAACGCAATTTCAGCCGCGATGTCCGGCGTACGAATCGCGGCCACTAAAATGCTCGACCCAATCGCAAATACTGCCGTGATTAAGAATATTGTGCGCACCGAGAACGTCGGTACTTTACGCACTGGTTTTGCGAACGGCGATATCGGTTGTCGAGATTCCATAGCATCTATTCTAGCGGAAATGAGCCGTGTTGACTGCCGCGCTGACTAACAGACGCTTCATTTCCGCAACCGCCTCTTTCAAGCCCACGAAGATCGCGCGTGACACGATGCTGTGCCCAATGTTTAATTCCTTCATCCCCGCGATTGCGGCCACCGGACCGACATTCTGATAGGTCAATCCATGCCCCGCATGTAAATGCATACCAAGTTCCACGATCGCTTGGGATGCCTCGATCAATCGTTGCAGTTGCTCGTGACGCTGAGCATCCGTGGCCGCTGACGCATACTGCCCCGTGTGCAATTCTACTGCGACTACTCCCATCTTCGCTGCCGCTTCAATTTGTGCCAGGTCTGGGTCCAAAAACAGACTGACAGGAATCGATTGGCGATGCAGCATATCGATGGCAGTGGTCACGCGCGCATGATGAGCAATCAAGTCCAAACCGCCTTCTGTAGTTACTTCTTCGCGACGTTCTGGAACCAAGGTCGCTTGATCGGGCGCACTTTCACAAGCGATGAGCACGATCTCATGGGCACACGACAGCTCAAAATTAAACTTCACACTGATGGTGTCCTTCAAGATGCGGATGTCGCGGTCTTGGATGTGACGGCGGTCTTCGCGGAGATGGACCGTGATTCCATCAGCCCCCCCCATTTCGGCCATGAAAGCCGCTGCGACAGGATCTGGCTCATACGTCTTTCGAGCTTGCCGGACCGTTGCGACATGGTCGATGTTTACACCCAATTCAATCATCGGTTCAATGCTTCTTTCATTTTGTTCCATTGTTCAATACGATCGATCCGTTTGGCGATGTCATCCAAGTGTCGCGTTGCGATGGGCAACAGCGGCGAGAAGGTATGGTCAGCCAACATCGCAGCTTCGATCCACAATAAGTAAGCTTGTTGATCATCCCCTGATCGCTCAACAGCATCTGCAATGCACAGTGCAGGCCCAACTTGCAGCGGCAGCGGCAACTGGTCACGAAATGCGATCGCATCCTTCAGCTTGTTGGCTACAAATTGCTGCGGCGGGATCACTCGCCATAACTGCGCGGTAGCAAGCAAGTTTAACGGCGTCTGGTCGCTTTTGGCAATCAAGTCCAATTGGCCAGCGTAACGCTCTCGCTGAGTGCTGTTCAACTGCCAACTGCTGACAATCAAGCGATACAGCGAATCGGTCTCGCCAGCGAACTCTTCCAATTCGGCTTGCACGCTGGGCAACACAGGATCACTTGTCCAGCGTAGAGGTGCATACGCGTAACCGAATTGAGGCAAACTGCCCGCATGTAATAACGAGAAGACCTTCGTCGCAATCCGCAGTTTTTCGATCTGAATCGCAGCGGAAGTTATCTGCAGGAGCGACAGCTTCTGCTGCCATGCTTGGGTGGTTGGGTCGTTGACCGCGCGTTGGTACCGCAAGATCGCATCCGCAAAGTCGCCAGCATTGAATGCCGCGTTAGCTTGTTGCAACGGACCTTCTGGCCAAGTTACCTGAATCCCCACAACTTGGTCGCTGGGGATGGTCAAGGGTGGTTCGGCCGGATTCACCTCAATCACGGTACGCTGTTGATCAAAACCGATCAGCTTTCCGCTAACGGTAGAAATCAGTTCGCTGAAGATGACGGAGTCCACGGCAGCTTTGCGTTTATGCCAGTAGACCGTTGCCTCTTGAGCTTCGCTGACGCCTGAGAGCGAACTCATCAAGCACGCTAAGCCCACTAGCAAGCAACGATACCATCCAGTCTTGACCAACCTCATGAATGCAAACATCAAGCGTACTTATGCAAGGCTTCCATCAGTGGCAGAGCAAATCTGTCTTGCTAATCTTGCAGTCGAGCACTGGCGATCAGCTTCAAGAATTTTTCGTTGGTATCAAACTTACCCAATTGCGTCGTCAACTGCTCCATCGCTTCCACTGGATTCATGGAATTCAGCGTGCGTCGGATCATGGTCACGGCATGCAAAGTCTCTGGGCTATGCAAAAGTTCGTCGCGTCGAGTGCCTGATTGTGTGATATCGATAGCTGGCCAAACGCGGCGTTCCGCCAGTTTGCGATCCAGCACCAATTCCATGTTACCAGTCCCTTTGAACTCTTGAAAAATAAGTTCATCCATCCGCGATCCGGTGTCCACCAGCGCGGTACCAACAATTGTCAGCGATCCACCTTCGGCAAAAGCGCGAGCAGTAGCGAACAATTTCTTTGGTACGTCCATCGCTTTGATGTTCACACCGCCGGACATGGTAGGGCCATTTCCGACCCACTTATTGAACGCACGGGCTAGACGAGTGATCGAATCCATAAGCAAGAACACGTCTCGCCCGGTTTCTGCCAATCGCTTGCAGCGCTCGATCACCAGTTGGCTTAATCGCACGTGAGAATCGACATCCTCATCCAGCGAACTCGCGATGACTTCGCCATTGGTCACACTGCGACGCATATCGGTCACTTCTTCGGGTCGTTCATCGATCAGCAAAACGATCAGTTTGACGTCGGGATAGTTCATCGCGATGCCTTGGCTGATATGTTGCAGCATGATCGTCTTGCCAGAGCGTGGCGGAGCGACAATCAAGGCGCGTTGCCCGCGACCCAAAGGGGCCAACAAATCGATGACGCGATTGGTAAGTGGATGTTTGCCAATCTCTAACTGCAACCAACGATCGGGGTTGATCGCAGTGAGCGTATCAAACGATTTAACATTCAAGTAATCGTCAGGCGGCATGCCTTCGATATCGAGGATCTCTTTGATCCTTGGACCTTGTTGCTTGCGAGTGTGGATCGATTGAGCTCGAACCATCACGCCGGGGCGCAACTGGAACTTTTCGATCATCGTGCCAGGCACGAAAGGATCGGTTCGCTCGCGAGAGTAATTGTTTTCGGGGCTACGCAAAAAACCATAGCCGTTGGGGTGCATTTCCAGCAGGCCCGTAAACTCCTTGATGGTCTCTACGTCACCTTCGCCGGGAACTTCGTCGACAGCGGTTCCGGCAGTTTCGGCGGGAGCGCGGCTACCATAGCTGCGACGAGGGCCAGTACTGCGAGGTCGTTTTGGCCGCGCACGCGCTGGGCCAGGGGCACTGCTGCCACCTTCGAAACCATCACCAGTGGAAAATCGAGATCTATAACGCTTTTTCTTTGGCATTGAAAGAAAACCTGAAATGTAAAAACGCTCTGACGAGTTTGGTTTGCGTGAGCCCAGACCGGGCAGAACAGCCGCACAAACCATGAGATATCAGAACTGAAACAAAAAGCGACTCCTAGACAACTAAGCCTAATGACACGCACAAAATTCGCATACAGCGACGTCCACAGATAAACTGAACACGCCGTTGACTCTGCGAGAATCAACTAAAAAACGGAAACTGGATAAAACGAGCAAGTTAAAGATGACTTTCGAAATGTGACACTGGGTACTAGCAAGCGACATGCCACCTAGCCCAGCGATCTTCCAAAAACTGTTGATCAAAATTTATAAGCGGTAAGCTTCTTTGCTACTGTAGTCACCAAGAAAATCGTCTCCCGATAACTGCCCGAACGCTAAACGCTGTCCAAGCGAACCGCAACATCCTGTTATTTGCCGAAACCACATACTTCGGACTTGGGAAATCTACTGTTGATGTTACCAACCTAGCAACCAGGCCTACTCAATCCAACAAGTATTCGACTTCCGCGATTGGCCGTGTTCCAGCCAAAATTGTACTCGTGTGACACGCGATTTCTGCAGACTAGACGCCGCACGCGTGTTTCAGAACCATGTCTTAATGCTGTTACTTTTGCATCGCGGACCAACAATGTCAAGTGCGGGAGGGATGATTGGCCGGAATTTTCAATCGAATTGCTACGACTTTTACATAAAGCCTCAAGTCCTACAGGCCTTACAACCGATTCCAACGTCAGGGGGCATCGCAGATTCAACTTTTCTACCGCATTACACTCATCAAGGGCTAAGCTCGTGCCACACAGAGCGCTGGCTTAGAGCCTATCCGAAAAAGGGGGCAGACCCCGTTTCGATGGCCCTTGGTTCCACAAAACGTTAAGGATATGCCTTCATGGTTAGAAACCCTCGCCATCCAAGCTGGAAATTAAGCATGGTCCTTGGCGGTTGGCTGATGCTAACCAACGCTGGTTTGGCTCAGATCCCCTGGACGCAAGATTTCGCAGCAGCTCAAAAAGCCTCCGAATCGACCGGCGCTGTCATGCTGCTGCACTTCTACTCCAACGACTGCGTACCTTGCAAGATGTTGGACGTTCGAGCGTTTCAAGATCCAACCTTGATCAACGCCATGAAGCAAACGGTCATTCCTGTCAAAGTCAACGTCGACAACCATCCTGAAATCGCCAAAAAGTATGCGGTCAATCGATGGCCAACGGACGTTTATCTTGCTGGCGACGGGACTGAGTTGGCGCGGACCATATCGCCACAAAAGACAGGCGACTATGTTACGCTGCTGGAACGAGTCGCGATGCGAAACAGAGACCACCTTGTAATCGCTCAAGCAGGCCAACGGCCGCCTAAAGATCTTGCCGTTCATCGCCAAGCACCTCAGCCATCAACCAGCATCGACCAGCGTTCGATCGGCCAAAACAGTTTCGCCGTGCCGACCGCGGCCGACCAAAACTCGCAGGCCTATCTGCCAAACCAGAATCAGCCGAACTTTGCACAAAATCAAGTTAGCCCGACTACCTCTGCCTTAGGCCAGTCTGTATTTGAAAATAGTCGTGCCGAGCCCGCCTATACATTGCCGCCACAAAGCTACGCATCGACCTTCCCCAACTCGTCGCCTAATCAAGCTCGCCCAGCATTCCAAAGCCCAGCGCCTGCCCCATCGACGCCGACGCCTGCGAATTTGGCGGTGCCTGCACAAATAGCCCAGCAGCAACTTGCTCAGCAGCAGCCAGCTAGCCAACCAGCAAATCGTGCCGCCCCACCAGCCATTGCAAGTTTGCAGCAATCGGTTGTCGAAAATACTTTCCTGCCGGACAACAGTGCTTCGACGGTTGCCGCCACACCCGCTCAGGTATCGTCGCCAGCAACTGCTGCAACGGAAGTTGCAGCCCGCAATCCAGCGACCGTCAATCCGTTTGCCATCCCCGCTTCGCCACCTACTGCATCGGCCAACTTGGTTTCCAATCGCAATCCAGCGGCAGGTTCAAGCCCTGAGAACGCTGAAGTGGTCCGGCTGAAAATCGCCGCAGAAGTCAAAACGGCGATCGAACGTGAAAACGCACCTGCGATGAGCGGCTTCTGCCCGGTGACGTTGGACGAGAAGTCAGTATGGAAAGCGGGCAGCCCTGCTTTTGCCGTCCGTCACCGAGGACGCGTTTACCATTTGACTAGCCAAGAAAACCAGCAGAAGTTCCTTCAAGCAGCGGATCGATACGCACCAATACTGAGCGGATACGATTTAGTTCATTTCCTTCAGACTGGCGAATTGCGCGACGGGTTGCGTGAGTATGGATGTTGGTTCAAGGGGCGTGTATACCTGTTTTCAACTGCGGCCAACCGTGAATTCTTTGACGAGCACGTGATTGAAGTTGCGGCTGCGGCGGAAGCCCTACAGTCGCAGAGTCAGTCGTCGATGCAAGCTTCTCCAGGACCGCAAAGCACTCAACCGGCGTTTGATCCTAGCCAAGGCCGCGTTGCAAATGGACCGGCTGCATCTCCGCTTGCCCGATAGGTGTTGCTTGAAGGTGGAGTGGTTTGGTGGGCGGAGAGTTTAGGAAAAATGCCTGATCGATTGACGAGGCCAAGATTGATCGATAAACTCTACATGCTTAGTAGATGGTGGTAGTAGCTCAGTTGGTTAGAGCGTCGGATTGTGGCTCCGAAGGTCGCGGGTTCGAGTCCCGTTTATCACCCTTCACACTTTATCAATGTTTTTCCAGGTCGGAACGCGGTTTAAGCGTTACCTGCGACATGCAGCGCGACCCCCTTTATTGAAAAAGACTACCGAAAAGCTCGGTGCTCATATTCAAGGCACGGGTATCTACGCCTGCACTTTAGGGAATCTCATCAATCAAGTCGAGGATTGATCTTGCCACGAAAAAGGCCCTTCGGGAAATTGGAGGTTACCACACCAAACCAATCATCCACAAAGGGCCAAGGATGGCTAAGCGTAAACACTCCGGCAGACCTCCACAAGCTCAACATGCTGCGAAATCCACGTCGTCTCAACACGACAAACGGCAGAGGTTGGTTACGGCCAATCCGAATCGTCAATCCACTGAAGCTGCCAGCGTGCCACTGCTGGGCGGTATAGCCACACTCACTACCGCCATGAGCAGCTTGCTGGACAAGCGAATCGCGTTCCGGCTGCCGATTGTTGTTGCCGGAGCTTTGCTGGCCGGAGGTCGCCGGACGGCCGCCAGTTGGTTTCGATGTGCGGGTGTCAAAGACGATTGGGATCGCTTTTATGAACTGCTTCAATCCGTCGGCAAGAACGCCGCTGCGTTGGCGTTTGCGGTTCTTGGGGTAATCCTCAGAAAGTTTGATCCTGGTGAAAAAGGTTACTGGACGATGGCCATCGACGATTCGCCAACCAGACGATTTGGGCCATGCGTGGAGGCGGCCAACATTCACCACAATCCGACTCCTGGCCCGGGTGATGGAGACTGGCTCTACGGACACAACTGGGTCTGCTTGGCGATGCTGATAAGCCGTCCGCTGTTTGGCATAATCGCGCTGCCCATATTGTCGATGTTGTACGTTCGCGAAGTTGACATCACCAAGCTGAAACAGCGATATGAATGGGAATTTCGCACTAAACACGAACTCGCCTTGGAGCTCTGCCGAAAAGTGATGCGGACCCTTAGAGCCCTGGGAAGCAAGGCTGGGTTCATCGTCGTGTTCGACGGAGCGTATGCAGCGATGGCGTTGATCCGACCGCTGATTGCCGAAGGGGCGATCATAGTGACGAGGCTGCGTAGTGACGCCAAGCTGTTTGAGCTTCCCGTGAACAAAACCGGACAGCGTGGTCGGCCTCGCAAATACGGCAAGAACCGCATCAGCCTCAAAAAGCGAGCGACTAATCGTCGAGGTTGGAAAACGATTAGCTACTGTTGTCGCGGCGTTATGGTCGAGCGTCGCTACAAGACATTTTTGGCGACAAGCCAAGTTGTGGGTGGGACAGTTCGAGTGGTACTGCTGGAATACACCAAGGGTAATTGGGCGGCGTACGTTAGCACTGACGCTTTGATGGGCGTCGAGATGATTCTGAAAACAGCGTCGGATCGGTGGGCGATCGAAGAGCATTTTCATGACGTCAAAGAAATCTGGGGTGCAGGTGAGCAGCAAGTTCGTAACGTGTGGTCGAGCATTGGCTGCTGGAACCTGTGTGGATGGTTGTATACACTGGTTGAATTGGAGTGTTGGGATCACACGAGTGAACAACTGGTGGACCGAAGCGATCGTCCATGGGACAATCCAACTCGCCGTCCTTCGCACAATGACCGCCGGCGAGGAATAGCCCGGAAAATGCTGCGCGAAGTATTTTTGAGAGATCTCCAATCTGCCGCCGATCCATCAAAAATACGCGACCGATTCGAAAGACTCTTGGCCCTAGCGGCATAAGCCTAGCACGCTATTCCAACAATCCCCTAAAGTGCAGTATCTACGCGGTAAGCACGTTAAAGTGATTGATGATTTGAAATACGGAATTGATCACCAGATCTTCCTTCAAATTATTCCTAAATTCAACCGAGAAGGCGCGACGTACAGGCGATTCGGGGCTTTCCAAGGCGAGCACGACTTGCGAAGGGTTGATCGACTTCTCGATGCAAAATCCCAGAAGTTTGACTCGCAAGGCTTGATAGCGATTCGTCTTTTGTGACGCAAGAAAGTTCCGAATCCAATCGCCATTCTTCGGTGAGAGTACTGATTTGCTTTCCTCTGAATCCCCGGTGTCGATCCAGCTATCGCGTTGAATGCTTAAAGCGCGGCCTCGCAAGAAGTGAAGTAGTAATGGATCGCATCGAACAAGCTCATCCAGTACTTGAATCTTGGCGGCTAGATTGTCTCGCAAGTCGAACATCCATCGCAACATTTGCGCTCGCCACTCTGGCCCTATCCAGTTCCAGGAATGTGCAAACAACTTCCACAAAGACTGATCCGAATTGGGATTGGACTGATAGTCAAATAGCGCTTTTGTCGTCCTAAGCAAAATATCCAAATCCGTTAGATCTCGCATGTATTTCGGTAACGATTCCGTATCGCGATTCAAATCTTCCACCATACCCATTGCAACTTGCACATGCGACAAATCTCGCGACCAAACAAGATGTTCGGTCGCTTGTTTGCTGAACTGTAGCCACGTCGAAATGTCATCAAAGTAGAACTCGTTGATCAACCGACAGTCGTCGATGATTACCTCGAAGCGATCGGTTCGATGAGCTGACTTCCACCGCAAATTGATGAATCCTGACACGACACTCGACTCGCTGTATTTCAGTACCTTTTCTAGGTCTAGGTCGAGAAGAATTTCTGGATTCTTTGTTGCCTCCAACTCCAAGCAACCAAGTAGGCTATAGTCGGATACACCTTTGCTAAACTCCCTCGATAGAACTTCTGCAGGATAGTTACTGGTTCGGCTATGAAGGGTCAACTTCGCAAGCCAGAATTCCAGTTCGACCAACGAAGAATTGGAAGTGCCTCGTCGATTCTCCTGTCGAAGTCGACGCAGTGCGATTTGGCTTTCACCTGCCGTCACGAGCTCGATGACTTCTTCATCAACGGTCTTCGGCGGGGATGGCACTGGTTTTCTTGGTGCAGACTTGCGATCGATCCGGACGTCATCGTAATGATCGCTGAGAGCTTCGCCCTTCTCGGTCACCTCGAAGTTCGGCTGGACCTCGGGGCTAGTGGAAACGTCAGTTTCAAAATCCGAAGAGTAATACATGATTTTCGAAAGGCAAGCCTCATAAGCTTCACGAAGTTTTCGAAAATGTTCCGGGCAATGCTCGGGCTTAAATCGTCGAATCAGTCTGGTATAGGCTCGTTTGAGTTCCGTTACATTCGACGATCGATCAACCCCCAAGATTTGGAAACTATCGTCAGGCCAGGCTCGAATGTCATCCCCTAAATGGAACTCACTCATCGTGGCGATCCTTGGACACTTGCATCGGAGCCTCTATCGATTCCTTTTCTCGACGCGACTGTTCGGCCACTTCTTGTCTTGTTTTCAAGATGATTAGCATGACCTCGGATTTTTCCTCGTTGGAAAGATCAGATATGCCGTTTGGGAAACGTTCTCTCAGCTTTTTGAACATGTGCCGTTTTTCATCTTCGCTCATTGCTCCGACCAGGTCGAAAGATTCTAGCGAAACGTTGGGAGTTTGCCTTGCAGGTGAGGCATAGGGATTGGTGCGATTAAATTTCCTAGTAACATTCGCCGCAATCATTACGCCATAGAGCACAACCATCAACCCGATAAAAACGAAACGAAAGCGAGTGGTGGCGAACTCAATAGGTCGCCGCACGCTCACCAAGCTCCGAAGGACAAGTTTGTTTTCTGCCTTCCTCAGATTGGTTTGGAATTTTTTTGGACTCTTCAAGTAGGCGAAATAGTCCTCGATCTGGTTTGTCACCGCTGGGACTCTGGCTTGGATGATCTCTACGGCTTTGCTCCATGTCTCAGTTCTCGATGACGCCAGCAAACTGAGCCGTTCCCACTGACGGCGACGATCAAAAGGACTTGCCAACGCGAATTGACAGAGTAGATGGATGACGTCGACTTCCTCACTCGTCGTACCAAGCTGTTTGGGATCGATGGAGAGAAAAGGCTTGAGCCGTTCAAGCCGCCTAGAGAGCAATGAGTCGCGCGACGAAACTAATGCAAGCAGTTTGTAACGAGCTTTGCGATCCCCCGGAGGAATTTCAAAAAAGTCTTGATTCAACTCGGATACCAGCGAGTGTACGAAATTGGCGTAAGCGGAATCGTTTCGAGCAGGACTGATGGAATTCTTGTCCAGATTCCGAAGCAATTGAAAGGCATGCCAATGGACCTCGCTGCCTGTATCTTCTTTGAGTCTTAAACGATTTAAAAAATGGAGTATCCGATCTCGATCAGAGGACGAATCGTTTTCTGGGATGCCTAAAACTTCATTCGCCCAAGCTTTAAGCTTGGATAGTTCTGGGTCTTCAAGCGAAGTACTCATCGTGGTGCCATTGGTAGCGCTGAAATGTGATCTCTAAGAGGGCGTTTCAATAGATGTCTTGATCAAATGATTCAAGAAAGCTTTGAAGAGCCTGACGGCACTCGTCAATGGCTCCCTCGTCTTGAATTTGCATCGAACCTTCAAAGCTATCCAAGAGCTGCTCCAAATACTTCCGCTCACGAAGCGGTAACTCTTGGTACAGGCGTTCTGCTCTGCGCAGAACGACTTGGTTCTTAGCGTCTTCACGTGGATCGATCTTTAAAACTTGCATTTCCATGATTGCCGAACGTATCTCAGATGGTGATAGATTCTTGGCATATTGAGTTAGCACATGAGACACCTTCTTTCCCGTTTTAACAATAGTCGCTTCGATTTCGAGCACGCCATTGAGATCATAGGTGAATCGAATGTCGATCTCCTGGCCAGGAGGGCCGAGTGGAATGCCTGAAACTTCGAACGCTCCGATCTTCAAATTATCCTTCGACATTCGGCTTTCACCTTGGTAGACGACAACGGATATGGTGGCCTGATTGCCTTGAACAGTTTGGACGCGATTGACGCGAGAAGTGGGAACCGTCGTGTTCCGATTGATAATCGGCAAGAAGTACCCGGAAATTTCTTGATCGCCGATCTGTTTGGCAACTTCAATTCCAAGCGTGAACGGACAGACGTCGGAAACGACCAAGTCTTCAACGTAAGCATCATTGGCGAACAAGCCCGCTTGGACCGAAGCCCCTAAACCCACGACCAAGTCGGGATCCAAGTTAGATTTCGGTTCTTGGTTGAACAACTCTTTCACGCGATTGATGACGCACTTCATCCGTGTTGCACCGCCAACCAAAATGAGTTCGTCAATGTTGTCTCGCTTCAACTGAGCGTCGCCAAGTGCACGGCGAATTGGGGTTTCAAGCCTTTTCAAAATGTTTTCGGTCCATTGAGAAAAGTCCTCATTAGATACGCTGATCCTCTCGGAACTGTCGCTGAATTTTCCGAACTTGTCGGGCAAACGAAGTTCGGCAGTTGGATGACTCGATAGCTTCCGTTTCGCTAACTCGGCCTGCTGGACCATTCGTGCAACGCGTTTGGGTGATTTCAGTTCCTCCGTCTCGAGCGTCAAACCATGCTGGCGAAGCGCGTTCGCAACGATTGACATAGTGAAGTCTTCACCGCCAAGAAAACACTCACCAGCTGTTGCACGAACTTCAATAGATCCCTCGAAGAGCTCAACGATTGAAACATCGAAGGTTCCACCTCCCAGATCAATGATCATCAGTAGACGATTTTCTTTCTGCTCATGCATACCGTAAGCAAGAGCCGCAGCCGTAGGTTCGTTTAGAATGCGTCGAACGGTAAATCCAGCCATCTGGCCAGCGGCGATGGTTGCTTTGCGCTGATGATCATTAAAATAGGCTGGCACCGTGATGACGGCTTCATCAACGGGCGTTTTCAAGAAGGCTTCTGCGTCTGCCTTGATTGATCGCAACACTAAGCTGCTCAATTTTTCAGGGGTCAAAGATTGGCTACCTAACTGAACCGCGTACGCACCGCCCATATGACGCTTGAAAAGCGACGCGCAGTTTTCTGGGTGCAAGACTTGATAGTCTTTTGCTGCCTGTCCGACCAATATTCGATCGCGTTCATCGATCGCGACTACGGATGGAGTTAGGAATTCTCCAAGCGAATTAGGAATCAAGGTCGGTCCGGTCGGAGAGAGATATGCCGCCACTGAATTCGTGGTCCCCAAATCGATTCCAATAATCATTTATTTTCTTCAGTGATGAGCGATGAAGCAAGTCGACGGTCGACATCAATTCCTGGCAGAAGCGCTTACCTTGCAAAAATGATAACTAGAGGTCAGCGGAGAAGCGAGACGTGCTCGAAAATTGTGATTGTTCCGGCCCGGTGTTTGTAGTCCCGCCTTTAGGCGGAATTACCTTACTGGTGCGGTAGGGAAGAGCCGCCTAAAGGCGGTACTACGAACGTGGGTACCCAAGCAAACGATCCTCAGCGTCAATGAGCGACGATGCCACGCTCCTTGCGCGCAACACCCGACTGATAAGCGGCCTCCTCAACGGCAGCCGCCACAGCAGGAGTGACTTTGCGGTTAAAAACCGACGGGATGATGTAGTCAGCACTCAATTCGAGATCCGATATGCAGTTCGCAATCGCATGTGCCGCCGCAAGCTTCATCGGCTCGTTAATCTCCGACGCTCGACAATCGAGCGCACCACGGAATATCCCAGGAAAACACAAGACGTTATTGATCTGATTTGGATAGTCCGATCGCCCTGTCCCGATCACACGAGCATAGGGAGCCGCTTCTTCGGGAGTAATCTCCGGTGTCGGGTTCGCTAAAGCAAAAATAATCGGATCGCGCGCCATACGCTGCACCATCTCGATCTTCAACAGCTTGCCACTAGAAACTCCCAAGAACAGGTCGGCCCCTTCAATCACATCACCCAACCGACCTTGCAGGTTTAATGGATTCGTATGCTCGATCCACCACTGGATACCAGGCTCTGCTCGATCACGATGAATCACGCCATGAATATCGCAACCAATGATGTTCGTCACGCCGGCTGTCGCTAACATCTTTGCACAAGCGGTACCCGCCGCGCCAGTTCCTGAAACGACCACCTTTGCATCCGCGAGATTTTTGCCAACCACACGCAACGCGTTGATGGCCGCAGCCAATACCACCACGGCGGTACCGTGTTGATCGTCATGGAAAACCGGGATATCAATCGTCTCACGCAAACGTCGTTCGACTTCGAAACATCGTGGAGCCGAGATGTCTTCCAAGTTGATGCCGCCAAAGCCTGGAGCAATCGCTTTCACCACCGCGACAATCTCGTCGACGTTCTTGGTGTCTAAACAGATCGGGTAAGCGTCGATGTTTGCGAACTCTTTAAACAACATCGCTTTGCCTTCCATCACGGGCATGGCAGCGGCTGGTCCGATATCGCCCAAACCCAAAACGGCAGTGCCATCCGTGACGACCGCCACGCTGTTTCGCTTGGTCGTCAAGGTAAACACTTTCGCAGGGTCGTCGTGAATCGCCGAACATACCCGGGCTACGCCGGGCGTATAGGCCAACGACAAATCGGCGCGAGTTTGGATCGGAATCTTGCTCTTGATCTCGATCTTGCCGCCAATATGCAACAAGAACACACGATCAGAAAAATGGATGAAGGTTACACCGGGCAAGCCCTTTACGGCTTCGATGATTTCCTGCGCATGCTGTTCGTCACCAGCGGCAATGGTGATGTCACGGACCAGCGTGTCAAATCCCGCTTCCACAATATCGATTGCACCAATACTGCCGCCAGCGGTGCCAATGGTAGAAGTGACTAAGCCCAATACAGCGGGCTTGTTTAGTAATCGTAAGCGGATGGTGATGCTGTAGCCATCGGTTGGTTGAGGTCTCATAGCTACGAATCGTAAGCAAACCCGCGCCAAAAGCAAAGACCACTACAGGCCCAATTGTCGTGAAAGCAGCCTGGGCCCTACTGCCGCAAGCCAAGTGTCTTTTCGATCGACTCTTGCTGCTGGTCGCGGCCTAACGACTGCGTTAGTGCTTCCCACTTCAGCCGACACTCTTCCAATGCAACCTGGACGTCAATTGCTTCGTCTTTAACAATCTTTTCTAAGCTACGCCGCAACTCGTCACGATAAGCCGCGCCGTTACGTAATTGGAAAAAGATCGGCGTGTCTTCGACAGCGCTGCCTTGAAATGCAAGATCGCGATACGACATGCCGATCGGCGGAGTATCAGCGCCTGGAAATGGAAAGCTCCATGGCCACACTTTGGCCAGCGCCGACTTCTGTCCTGCTTCGCAAATCCAGTTCATCAAAAAGATCGATTTAGCGGATTGTCTAGTGCGACTGCTAAGGAATACGACCGAAGCACGAGCACCATCCACAAGAACTCGCGTTTGCAACGCATTTCCCAGCGACTCTTGATCGCCAACTGTTGAAGAACCAAAACTGTTGTCGCTGATCAAGTGCTGGTAAGTCCCAATGGCCCATTGGTCTGACGCCTGCTCCCTAGAAGAAGGCCAGCCAATCTCTATCAATCGTTTTGAGTCGTCGGCAGCGGATTGATGCAAACTTCTCAGGACGGTCGCTGCGTTGACCAGCCAAGGTTCACTCAATCGACCAGAAGCATCAATCAATTTAAAAAGAAAGGCATTCTCATAAATGTTCGGACGCAGCGTCATCGCAATTAGCAAGAATTGGTCCACGACGTCGGGCTGACTCCATTGGCTCACCGAACCAGAACTGTTGATGCGGAACTGGCTCCAGTCAAGCAACACGTTGGGCAAAGAATCTCGACTGCCCACACGCGTGCCTGTTGAATTCTTCGGTGCAGCGTCTTGTTCTGGCGATGCAGTCGAAACCAGTGTCAAACTTGCACCCAGCGGTACTCCATATTGTTTCTTGCCATACTCGACAGCTTTTGTCCAATGCAACGGCGGATTGCTGGAAACAGAACTGTCACCGAAGGAAAGCGAACTGATTCGCTCGGTCAATTCTGGAGGCAGCGGGCTGACCCAGCTATACTCGACCAAGGAACCTACATACATACTGGGAGCGATCAGCAAATCGATCTGCGGAACTTCCGGCCCGTCTAATTGTTCAAGCGGAATCGGAATAAACTCCAGCTTCTGTTCAGAGACGGATGCCCAGCGCACGCGCAAGATATCTTCAAGCTCTGCGGGCTGGCCAGCCAATCCAATGCGCAGCGCTGGACGATCGCGATCCGAAACGCCAGTGGCCGGTGCCGTGACCGGATTATCAGTGGAGCTGTCCTGGTTCCTGCAGCCAACGCACAACAAAGCTATTGTGAGCACAGGCAGCATGGAAACGAGGGAAGTAAGGCGAGGAATCATTCAGTTTGTGAACCAAGGATGAATAACGTGAATTGACTAAGTTGTACGCGGGACCCTGAAACCAAGTTCGTCGCGGATGGCAAAAACGTTATCCTACCTTCGAAGCGACGTGTTCTGAACCCCTGGGCGAAAAGGCGACCAACGACAACTCGCCCCGCTTGCTCATAGTCCCTCCTTTAGGCGGAATCTTCGTCAATCGCTTCTGCCTGACGGCGAGTCCACAAACGAGGAGAACGGTGCTGCGTTTAACCGCCACCCGCAAACGCACGTGTCCTGACCTCTTTATCTCTTTCGCATCAATTGCCGTGAAGAACGGTTACCGCGAAAAATACCGACGAACTCACTTGGCAAGCTGTACCGATCAGCGGATTTCGTATCGTCCAGCCGATCATCCGGATTGTTCAGCATGTGGTTTGCGGTTACTTGATCTCGATTCGCAACATTGAAGAGCGCGGCTTTAACTGTCCGATATATTTAAGGGTACAGTTTCAATCTTCTGGAACACATGCCACGTATGTTTGATCAAGATTCCGAAAGCTTTCGCGAATTAAGCTTGTACTTTATCGGCAGCCAGCAATGGACCGAAGCCTACGAAATGCATCAGCAAACGTATGGCTCGTCTCCCTCCGAAGCACAAACCGCGATCAATGAATTAGCTGCTCGCTATGGATACGCGCCAGCCCGAGAATCGACTCCCCTGACCCTCGTCGCCGCTGGCGGAGTAATGACAGTCCTCATCGCCGTCGTCCTGCAGATCGCTCTGTAAGTCGAGCGGCAGGTGAAAGCTTACCCGATGTAGTGGGATTCGCCAGAATTCCCTACGCGTAAATGGAATTCTGGCGAATCCCACTACGGTAGAATTATTTCTGCCGCTCGCCTAAGTCGCCCTTCTCCATGCTCTATGATGGGTACAGATGCACATGCCAGTTGCAAGTTAGTATTCGCTACGGCCAATTTGTGGTAAACTGCGATTTGCAACAATTGCATTGCGACGGAATGTAACTGCCATAAGTTTAGGAGTCCAATATGAAAGATCTGATGACGCGCAGCCTCTTGAAGTTCTCGTTGGTGCTGGCCGCAGTGGGAGCGGTCGCGGTCGCCGGTTGCCAACAGCCTACGATGTCCAGTGCCGATCCAGATCCGCAGTCCGCGAGCGAGCCTGAATCAATTTCCGCACCGAATACTCCTTCCAAGAGCGTTTCTATGATCAACAAGTCCACTGCAACCAAGTACAATCCGCTAACCAAAGACGAGGAACGCGTCATCATCCACAAAGGCACCGAACGGGCCTTTACCGGTGAGTACACGGATTGGAAAGCCAAGGGGACTTTCGTTTGCCGTCGCTGCAATGCCGCGTTGTATCGTTCGGACGACAAATTCGATAGCCAATGCGGCTGGCCCAGTTTCGACGACGAACTGCCTGAGGCAGTCGAGCGGCATCCTGACCCGGATGGATACCGCGTGGAGATTGTTTGTAAAAACTGCGGCGGTCATCTCGGGCATGTTTTCGATGGCGAACGAATGACCGCAAAGAATACTCGACATTGCGTCAACTCGATTTCAATCCGGTTTGTAGCAGACGGCGAACCCTTGCCTGAAGTCATTGTGCTTGAAGAAAAGTAAGCTCAGTGTCGTCCAGTTTGGCCTAACTCCGCTAGACTTGTATTTCAAGTCACTCAATGCGATGAATTGAGTGACCGATTGCTATTTATGCTGATCAATATCGCTTCGCAAGCGTCTTCACAGAGTCGGCGACTAATTGTCTAGCCTCTAACGGCTCAAGCAGTTCTGCTTCTACCCCCAATTGCAACACGCGGGGAACGACCTCCATGGGGTGATATGCCGGTACGGTCAGAATCGCAGTTCCGTCCGCTTGCACAGCGATCTCTTGTTGAGCGTGCCAGGGGTCCTCTTGAATCCAGCGCGCGGCCTGCGAGCTTAACTTAATACGATAAGGAGCCGCCTTGTCACCGCTGAAGATGCCGACGCTTTGGCCTACATGCTCCAGATCAACTTCATCATGCGGCTTGAACCATTCATCCAAAGCGGTCGCTTTCGTGAACCGGTCCAGTTTCCAGTTGCGTAGCCGTTCCTGCGGCTCCAAGTCTTCATCCCCTGGCCGATTGGACTCAATGGCCGCAACGTAAATACTCGATTGGTAGATCGCTAATCCATACGGTTCCAAGTAGCGAATCGCACGCGGTTTGTTCAAGGGTTCATATTCGATCTCCAGCTTGCGATGCTCAGCAATCGCGCGGTTGATCGTACGCAGCATCCCTTGCTGCTTCTCGTAACCTTTGCTTGGTAGCCCAATCACTTTTAACGTTTTGCGATATCGTTGATAATGATCCCAAACTCCTGTTGGCAGTTGGTCGCGGACTTTATTCCAGAACGTCTCGATGCCTTGCCAAAAAATAGTGCCGATCAGCGGTAGCATGAGATCACGTCCCATAGACAACGAAATCAGCTCCGAAGCGGAAATGGTGATCTTGTGTAGCCCAATGTCTGCGCGGCGCAACTTCCAGACCTTACCACGCTGGGTTTCTTCCGTGGCGATATCCATGCCGGCGGCTTGTAACGCATCCAGATCGCGCCGTACGCTACGTTCGTGCAGCGATGTTAAACCCAACTCTTCCACAACGCTATCGCGGATTTCGTCAAGCGTAGCTCCAAAGCGTCGTCGTTCGAGAATCGTCAGGATCTTGTGCTGACGAATCAACTGCTCGTTTCGCGCCATCGTATACTTACACTCCTTTGATAAATGATCCAGTCCGCTCGGACGCCGTTATTTACTCTATTGTATCGCGGTCTTTAGCCGCTGCGGCAAGCACTTCTTCAGCGACAAAAATTGGCAACGGAGGGTTATAGGAAACCGCGACCGCAATCGCATCGGAGGGGCGGGAATCGATCTCAATGATCTCATCGCCTCGCCGAATCTGTAGGCTTGCAAAATACATTTGATCTCGCAATTCGCTGATCACTACGGCAATCAGTTCCCCCCCCATCTTCTGCACAATGTCAATGATCAGGTCGTGTGTCAACGGACGGATCGGTGCCGCTTCGGATTTCACACGTCGATCAATACTGGTCGCTTCAAAGATCCCAATCAAAATTGGAAACTCGCGTGAACCGTCCACTTCCTTAAGGAATATGATCTGCGAGTCACTAATTTCAGTAATGATGATGCGAGCCAACTGCATCTGTACGCTCATGATCGCCCCACGCGAATACCAAGTGTGCTAAATCCGTCTTTGAGATAGCTTTGACGGTATCGGTGCAACGCAAAATCGTCAATCACCTGCAGCGTGTACTTTCCAACTTCTCCGCGAGCAGCCTCTTAAGTCCCAGCATTTCCAGCGATTATTGGATCTTCAACCATCGCAGACGCAAGGCATTGGCCACAATAACCAAGTCGGACATCACCATGGCAGCGGCGGCTAAAATGGGATGCAGTTGCTTCAGAAACACGGGTACGCCGGGAACAAACGCCAACACACCGGCGGCAATAGGAATGAGTGCAACGTTGTAAGCGAACGCCCAAAAAAGATTCTGTTTGATATTTCGCAGCGTGGCTTTTGAAAGCCGAATGGCTTGTGGGACGCTCGATAACGTTCCTCGCAACAGCGTGACTTCGGCCGCTTCGATAGCCACGTCGGTTCCAGTTCCTATCGCGATACCGACATCGGCTTGGGCCAACGCAGGCGCATCATTGATACCGTCGCCAACCATGGCAACTATGCGTCCGCTGGCCTGCAATTGCTCCACCCGCTCGGCCTTCTCGTTGGGCAACGTTTCAGCCACGACGTCATCGACGCCGACCTGCCGTCCAATCGCGGTCGCGGCGAAACGATTGTCGCCAGTCATCATCGTGACGTGGATCCCTTGCCGTTTCAAATCCGCAATCGCAGCTTGTGAATCAGGTTTAACGGTATCGGTAACGGCCAAAAATCCAACCAGTTGATCGTTCGCACGAACCCATAGAATCGATTTTGCAGATTGCTCCAGTGCATCGCTTTGTACCTGTAGATCGTGCGGCATATCATCGTCCAGCTTCAGCCAACGACGGCTGCCAACTTGCACGATCTGGCCTTGGATATTCGCCTGCACGCCGCCCCCGGCAGTCGCTTTAAAATCGGTGGCTAACAGCAGCTTGATCGACTGGTTGCGAGCGTGTTGGATGATCGCTTTGGCGATTGGATGTTCGCTTCCATATTCCACTGACGCTGCCAACTGGATAACCTGCGCGTCAGATGCGCTGGGTGAACTTGCTACGTCCGTAACACTTAGTTGCCCTTGGGTAATGGTCCCTGTCTTGTCCAGCACAATCTCATTGACGCCGCATACTCGCTGCAAGGCTTCGCTCGATCGAAATAGAATCCCCAGTTCAGCTCCTCGGCCCATACCCACCATGACTGCTAGCGGCGTGGCCAGTCCCATCGCGCAAGGGCAGGAGATGATGAGAACGGAGATTGAACGCAGAATGGCTTGTGTTGCGTCACCCAAAAGGAACGCCCATACCACAAAGGTCACTGTCGCGATCACGATCACACAAGGGACAAAGATGTTGGAAATGCGATCAGCCAACTGTTGGATCGGCGCTTTCGTTGACTGAGCTCTCTCAACTTGCTCAATGATTCTCGCCAGCGCCGACTCCGCGCCGACGCGCGTCGCGACCAAAGTCAGCATGCCTTCGCGATTAATTGTCGCTCCATAGACTTCGTCACCCGCTTTTTTGTCGACAGGCAAACTTTCGCCAGTGATCATACTTTCGTCGACCGCAGACGCGCCCGAGAGGACGCGAGCGTCAACAGGAACTTTTTCCCCCGGACGCACAATGATTTTGTCTCCGGTAACAACGCGATGCACCGGAGTTTCCACTTCTTGGCCATCGCGTAGGACCCGTGCAGACTTTGCTTGTAAGTTCAAAAGCTTCCGAATCGCAGCCCCAGTCCTGCTTTTGGCCTTAGTCTCGATAATCCGTCCAAGCAGAATGAGCGTGATGATAGTGGCGGATGTTTCAAAGTAGACATGATCGCCCCAAGTAGCATTCCCTAGCGTCAGGGCAATCAAGACAGCGCAACTGTAAAGGTAAGCCGTGGTTGAGCCCAATGCGACAAGCACGTCCATGTTTGCAAAACGATTCCGCAGCGACTGGAGCGCACTGACGTAGTACTCTTTGCCGACGAAGAACTGCACCGGAGTTGCTAGGGCGAACATCAACCAGGACACCCATGTTGCATGAGCCCAATGTCCGAGCAGAGCGAAATCGCGGCCCATGCTCAGCAAGAAGAGCGGGATCGTGAAAGCAAAGCCAACTTTCAGCCGCAGCCATTGCCGTTGGAACTCTGCGAGATTCGCAGCCTCAACAGCTTCATCGATCGATTCATCCTGAGTAGCTTGGACAACCGTAAATCCCGCTTCACGAATCGTCTGGGAGATTTTCGCGATATCCGTCGAGCTAGAATCAAAGACCACCCGCACGTTATTTTTGGGGAAATTAACACTGGAGTCGATAATACCTGGCTTGGTGCTTAACGCTTTTTCGATCGATTTAGCGCAGCCGACGCAGGACATGCCTGAAACGGGCAGTTCGATTTCGGTTGTCGTCATGCAATTACCAGTGGATGGGCCGAAATGTGAGAGTGGTTGGTGACGCGCTGAAGTGACCGCGGAAACGATCATGGTAGCGTAGGGGGCCGGTGACTACTACCTTTGTCCCTGTAAAAGCAGGCCAAGTCAGATATTCAGATTGCGCATTACCCGAAACGCGATAGCGTCGGTTCTCTCGGAAACCGTGAGCGATTGCTCAACGGCTAATTTGCCTAGATTCAAAAACTGATTTGCCCCGACTGTAATGTAAAAGGGGTAGCCATCGGGCGTGCGTACAGGGGGACAAGGCAGACGAGGAATGCCGCGCGGGAAGGCCGAGGATTCAAGAGTGAAGACTAGTGGGTTGTGGCGATTAACAGTCCAGTTGAGGACTTGTGGCTAAGGGCAGTTGGGTTGGCGAGCAACAAGCGCGTCCGAGCGTTCCGTTGTTGCTGAATGATTCGCGAAAAGTCTTTCAAGCTGTAAGTCCCTAGGTCAGGAAGACGGGGGAGTCGTAGGAGGGTGGATTTATTTGGGTGGTCAATAAAATGGGTGGTCAATAAAAACAGATTAAAAAACCTAGTCGAATCCCCTCGCGGGGGAGGGGCAAATTCGTTACACTTTTCGCTCCCACGGCGAAAATCGTGTGTTGTGTTTCGGATTTGAGAGACGCGAGGAATGGTTTGCTAGAAATTCTAGCGGAACAGGATTGCAGGCTTGAAGCGAAACGTTAACATACGCAAGTCGTTACGGACTAGAGATTTACCGCATGATTGATGTTGCTATTGAGAGATTAATGGCAACGGTCGTTGAGAGTAGATGCTGGTATGTATCACGGCAGTTGTGAGGAGTCGGCAGATTGCAGGCATTTGATTGGTTAGATGAAGGCGGTCTAAGCTTGAGGGTTTTGAGTACTCAAGTTCTGGCGTCATAGAGCCGAAAAGCGTTTAGTAGTTTGTTGTAGAGCAAATTCCCCTGTAGCTCAGTCGGCAGAGCAGCGGACTGTTAATCCGCGTGTCGGTGGTTCGAGCCCACCCGGGGGAGCTTCTGTCCTTCGCAGCCAAGTGCTGCGAAGGACTGCAAATCACTGTGTTTTCTGCACTTTCTACGGTTTGCTCAGCACCCACTGGATCATTCCCAGGGTGCGTCGTTTTGTCATTTTGTGCCTCCAAATGACATGTGCCGCGAGGAGTTTGTGCAAACTGTAGTGCAAACGCGGTGGCTTCGACTCCGATTTCGGCCTTCTTCAATTCGTCTGGTTCTTGAGCCACCTCTGCGTCTTGAGTGTGTTTTCTAGCATTGATTTTTCTCCCCCGGCGATTCGCCCTAGAAACTTGTTTGGAGCAAGTTTCCGATGCTGCTCTTGAATCCGTATCGATCGGGTGGACTGCAGCCGGTTGATGCGACGCCGTGACCAAATTCGCGGGCGGAGCTGGCAGTTTCGAGACGGCTGCTGATTGCTCCACTTTGTCCGTATGGGAATAGATGTTGAAAGTCAGCCGCACGTCGCTATGTCGAGCCAAGGTTTGTGCAAGCTTCGGCGAAACCCCAGTACGTCCAAGGTTCGTAATGAAGGTATGCCGATTTGCATGGAAATCGGCAAATACGCCGTCGCCACTCTCGTAAGAAAGAAATTCCGAACGTTCGCGAACTTCGCGTTCCTCGGAATCTACTGCTTCATCGATCCAAGCTTTTCGTGCCGCAGCAAGATCGGCAGCCATCATTTTTGCGGTGTTTCGCAGGTAGCCGTTGGTAGTCTTGAGTGAAAACACTTTTTCACCCGGTCGCTTGGGATTCGAAGCCAACCAATTACGCAATTCGTCAACGACTGCCGCATGCAGCGGTATTTCATCTTCTCGCCGTCGTTTACTGTAGGCGGCACTGACGGTTATCGCAGGATTTGTCCCCTCAAGTAAAATCTGCGATCTAGTCAGGGAAGCTAATTCGCCGCGCCGAAATCCCGTCCAAGCTGCGACAATGTAAAGTACCGCCCGCTCGCCCCCCGCGACTTCCTGCACATCGCCTCCAGATCGAGCTGCATCGATAAGGCGAGAAAACTCCTCTGGCGTAATGGATCGACGTCGCCTTTTCACGTCGCCTTCAGCATTCATCCGTTTCATCGAACGAAGCGGGTTTACGCTTACGAGACTTTCTTCGATCGCCCAGTTGCAAAGCTCTTTTATCGCAACCAAATAGTAGTTGCTAGTTTGTATGCCCATCGCTTTCGAATCCCTCTCTGTTGAAAGCCAGCCTAGCACTTTCGACGGGGTAATCTGAGCCCAAACCTTGATCTCCGCTCCGTCGCAAAGCCGACGAATCCGATTCTCGGTCAGCTTGCAGTAGTCAGCAGTATTGTTTTTCGATCGGAGATACTTTGCAAAGCGATCAATTAGTTCATTTATTGATAGATCGTAAACAGACTCATTGCCTGAAAGCTGCCCGAGCCGTCGCATTGATGCGCGAGTTTCGAGTTCTTCCGCTAGCTTCAGTGAAGCAGCTTTGTCCGTAAACGCGGGGTGACGCTTCGTAGTCCCATCAGCGTCTCGGTATTGAGCGTACCATTTTTTTGATTCGATTCGATACTTTGTGCCGCACGGCGTAAGTTCGCATAGAACCGATTTTCCCGCTCGACGAATTGAATAGTAACTCACGTCCCCACGCTTCGTCAGCTCCGCCTCGGAGGGGAGCTTTTTCGTGGTGATGATCTTCACGACTTGTGCCATAACAACCTATCCTGAATGGGCTAAACAGAAGTAGACTTTCATTGCCATAATTAGCTTTCGAGTGGTCGGGGGCAACCCCTGGCAATCCATTCTCGGACTTCAACAAGCCTCCAACGAACACTTCCACCAAGCATCACTGGCTTAGGAAGCTCGCCAGTACTCTTTAGACGGTAAAGAGTTCGTTCTGAAATGGTCAGCAACCGAGCGAGTTCGCGAGCGCTAATCAATTCCGCTTCAGGCATTTCACCGGTAGCGGGTGCGACAATACTTGCTGCTTTATTCATTGCGGATCACTCCCATCGTCATCCCTGCCTTGGAAAAATATCCATTCATGCGCTAGGTCAAGTACTTTACTCACAAGCGGTAAATCATCTCGTCCGAAACGAGTTGACTCCTGCCAAATGTCACCGTTTTTGAACAGTCGACACACCGTTACTGAGTGACGCAGGCCAACCTTGGATTCGTTTCTCCAGATCGACGCTTTGATGTAGCCCATACGTATGACTTGGGCTGGGGGACGGCTCATGATTTCATTTCCTTTGCTAATGACTGGGTGTTGTATGAATTGCCCTTAAAAAACTCAAAAAACGGGGAGTCCAACGATGAACAACGAAGCTCATCGCCAGACTCCCCAAAACTTTCGCTTGCGCTAAGTACGGGACCCATGCTAAGACTCCTCCACGAGAAGCAAGACGGTCACCCGTCAATTGCAACTCATGAAAGAACCTCGTCAGAGTCTCGATTAAAAACCGGCGGGGAGGCCATCGACCGGCCCCCTCGCCAAAACCTGCTTTTGAAACCATGTCCCCTGAAAAACCTTCAGAAGAAATCCTTACCGGAATAACCTTCTGTAGAATCCTTGCATAGGTTTTAGGAACGTAACCTTAGGTTGGTTGTTATCCCGATTGTCGCGGGGTAACAACACGGTTGTCTTGGAACGGTCGGCTTCAGTGGTCACCCAAAATCGAACGCCGTTCTTGCTTTGGTAAGCAGACGTAATCCTGCCCCCTTGAAGCAAAGCGTTTTCGTTCTTGATGGCCTCACTGTCGCTAACATTTCCCCAGTCACCACGCTGATGCCGCTTGATAGCTTCATAAACGTCACCTGGATCAACTCGTCTCAACACAGCAGGGGTCGAATGTAAAGCACCCGTTTGAACGCGTGCAGCAGGATCAACCAACGAGATCATTTGGTCCTCCTTTTGTTCTTGCGTTCACTCTTCGTACTTCCACTCTCATTCATTGCGTGCATCGGAACCGACTCATGAATCACAGAATCTGGTTGATTCCTGATCCAAGCTTGAGCCATTTCCAAAACACTTCCCAAGGTTGGAAGGTCGTAGTCGCGAAATGATCTACTGTCATTCCAGACACCGACTCCATCCTTGTAGGCACGGCTTGTCGTCACGCTAAACCAAGTGCCACCGCTTTTTGAGCAGTTGCCCCAGATCGACGCGCGAATACTACCGAGTCTTATTTCGTGTACAGGTTGGTTCTTCTTTTCTTCTTCCATATTTCTCCGTTTGTTTGTTGTTATCCGCAGCTCAAGACTCATTCTCAAGATGCGATTTCTACATCTAAAACCTAGTTCAACCTAAGACTCGTATGACTTCAGCAGCAATCCATAAGAATCGCTTTGAGTCCAAACGACGGACACAATCGCTTTCGATTATGTCCACGGTTCGCTCTCTGTTTTGCCTCTCGTCATACATTCATTTGGATCCGATCCAAACATGACAACACATGCTGTCATGGGGTGATACAAAGTCACGCTTGCCATTTGTTTATTCAGTTCCTTGGCAGGGAACGATTGGGTGTAAAAGCCTTGGCTTCTACTAAAAAATGCGTTTCAGTTAGTCCTTGATCTCCTCGCGTTTGAGTAGCGGAACCAACTCGTCCATAACGACGGAGCGAACAGGCGCCTTCCCGACTTCATAGTGCCGGAAGGCCTTCAGTACGGCTTCCGCCCTCGACTTGGTGGCGGTCACGAAGTTCCATTCAAACTGCTTTTGCTTGATCCTCTTGCAGATGGCGTCAAAACGAATGAGTCGATGGACGTCTTTCCGTATCGCTTGAGCAGCGTGATTTGCGGAACCAAACCTGTGTTGATCGATCCGCATGAAAGCGAATTGAGACGACTGTCGATCGTTACCCCAGAATCCAAGAGGAATCCCTTCAGAGGTTCCTTCGATCAGCCTTTCGACTTGCATCTTGTTGAGGCGATATGCAGCCGATTCGTATTTTGTGCAGTACAGCAATCGGGCATAGTCGCGAAACAAAGTCGCATGCACCATCGGCTTTGCCCTTTCCGCTGGCAGACCCAATCTGGTCACCATGCTGCCAGAAAGAATGAAGCACATTTTCCCAGCATGCAATGGTTTTGCCGTCACCCATCTGCTTCTTGTTAATGACCACATCGCCCGCGAGTACTGGGCAACTGACAAAGGATCATCGCAAATCGACTGCCAGGTCGATTTGGTGATCATTCCGTAACGAACCAAAAGCTCGATGAGCTCTCGCTCCGTTTCGGTGAACGAGCCCAAACGTTCGCTGATCGACGCATCAGTCAGGGGATCAATAGTCAAATCATTCGCCATGTCATTCCTCAGTGCTGTTTCGCGTTGTGCTAACCAAATATGTCATCAAAGGGTTTTTGATCAGTTGGGTCTGATTTTGAAACACGGGCGGACTGCGGAGTGGACCCGCGTCTTTTTCGGTCTGCCTGAACCGGCATTGACGGCAGTGGTAACTCGCTTACCTCGACCATGCCTGGTAGATCACTCGGCCATGAAAAAGCCAGTCGCCTTTCATACTCCTCAGCAGTGATGTGAAAGGAGTTTCGAACGACAAACGGCGCACCTCGATACTGTGCGTAGCCGTTTCGTTCACCGTTGATCTTGGTCACACTCAAGAACGGATTGCTCGATACCCGATGCAGGTCGGTCGTGGTAATTCTCGGGGCATCACGGACGGTGGTTGTTATGGACTTGCCATTTGAGTTTGTGGTTTCGGATGAGACCATTTCCTTGTGGGTACCGAAAAGTTTTGCGAGATAATCCAGGTCCTCAGCGGCGGTGACAGATAACCACTGTCGAATGGCACAATTGCCCTCGATGGCATTGAGCAACACGGGTCCGCATGCCTTCAGGTCTCCAAGACTTTGGTTCGCGATGACCAGTCCGATGTCAAAGCCGCGAGCCTGCTGCATCACAACTTCGAGGTTGTCAGCAATCATCCGCTGAAACTCGTCAATGACGACCTGGACGCGATTCTTTCGCGGCTGGCTCTTTGCCGCGATCAGGAGATACTTGACAACCAAGCGACCTATCGTTTGGGCCACGAAGGGTGAGGTGACCGTAGGTAAATGGAAGTAATAGATCGCTGGCGTCTGGAATGCTGCCGCCAAATCGATCTGACAATCGAGCACTTCGGAATCAACGGGAGTGGTACCGGTTACATTGATGACGCTACAAGTCGCTAACGCCAAAATGGTTTCAGCAACCCCGATGTAATCGTTGCGAGGTTGCGAGCCGATATAGGTTGTCGGATTCGCAGCAAGCTCCACAAGCGTCGAATACAGTTCATGGAAAGATCGTATCGATGGATTTGATGCGAGAATCTCTCGAACGATTGCCGTATTCTTAGCCGAAAAATGTCCGCGAGCGTAGTCGACTCCGTAGAAGAGGCTCAGCGGTTCCGTGATTAGGTTGACCCTATCCGTTTGACTCAAATTCTCAATCCCGGCTGTATGAAACGGATTGAAGACGTGAGACGGCTTTCCCATTTCAATGGTGAACACCCGAATTGGAATCTCTCTGCCAGTTCGTTCTTTCAGTTCCTTCTGTGAAGCAAAACAAGCCGCTAGGTTTTCGTGCTTGTCCGCTTTCAAGTCGATGAACACAAGGCTCGTGTCGCCGAATCCGATCGTTTGCTCGATCAGTGGAGCCAGTCGCATCGACGATTTTCCGCTACCTGAATTGCCCAAGATGTGTGCGTGTTCCCAGAACAGCTCTCGCGAAATGATCACCGGTGAACCATCGGCTTCGACTCGGCCCCAGTAGTAATACTTTTTACTCATCAGCGTCCTCCACTCCACGCAGTTGTTTGACGATCACATCAAACGGTGCACGGCTGTCATTGAAGTGGACCGTCCACGCGGTGAACGAAGCTGCCAGCACGAGTAGTGACGCGCCCAATCCGCAACCAATCGCTCCCCAAACAAACATGTTGGTCACCGCGTTTCCTTCCACAGGAATCGCCAACGGGAGAGCTGTGACCACAACCACGTACACGGCCATCGGGATGGTCCGTAGTATCGCGTCTGGGGCGCAGCTACGAATCAGTCCGGGGGCCAGTGTGCTGTTATTTGGATATGCAAAGTAGTGCTCGCATGTCAGCAATAGAAATTGAATCGGGTACTTTGCGACCTTTGAAGACCGCACGAACGCGACCAGCATTGCTGCTACGATGATGACCGGTGCCATCATTAGACGAATCGGTGACCACAGTGAAATGCAAATTCCAATTCCGATCAGCGCTGCCAAGATCTCAATCTGTCCGCCACTTCGATTTCGTCGGCGTTCGGCCAACTTGGGATCAGCTCGCAAAATACAGCAATCGATACTTTGATAATGGCTTCCAATTTCGACCATGATCCAGATCGACGAAGTCATGGTGAAGGTACAGAACACGACTGCCCCCTCATTTCCCAGTCCAATCACACAGGCGGTTGATGCGAATGAAAACAGGGCACTGATCAATGCCATCCAGTACGCGTACCCACTCTTAGTTGCCCACCGCGTCAGGACGGACAGGATGAAAGCGAGGTGTGCGATGCGGGCTGAGTCGTTCAACCACGATCCCACCGTCGGGGAAAAGCGAGGGGCGTGAAACGCCATAAAGTAGATTGCACCCGCCACAGCAAGGGAAGACAACAATGCCGACAGAAAGACAACCACGTCAAACTGGAAGCGGGCTGGGAATTCGATCGGCATACGTTCTTTGGGAACCGCATCCCGATCCAAAGGGTTGTCAACTTTGATTGGGTCAATAGCCATCGCTGATTAGATTCCTACAAGGGTGCACAAGATCGGAGTTACATGGACACTGAACCTGATGCCGCTTGGCCAAACCCGCTTTCGAATCGCGGTCTCAATGGCCGTCTTCTTGCTCGGGCTAGGCGTCAAAACGACAAAGATCAATTTGCGATGGGCCAGCAAGCTGGCGTACCAAAGGTGGGAAATGCGTTTTTTAATGTCGGCGTTCAATTTCTCAGCGATATGCGTTGGTGACCCGCCCAAGTCCACTCGGATGATCTTGATGGAACCGTCAACCGGTACTTGCTCGACCGCGTGGGTGAGCGATCGATATTGCTTGGAATCATCAGTGAGCAACGTGATAAGCTCAGCGTCCGTCAGAATTCGCAGACGATCCGGAACTAGCATCACATACTCGATGATTGTCAAGTAGGTCGCGAGCGCCTGAGGACCGAGCACTCGTGAACGGCTCGCTGGAAGACCGAATGTCCGAATCGTCTTGGCCCCCGGCATGAAATACTGTGTCGATGCCGTGTAGTGATAAGCAACGAGCCATCCCTGCTTGACCAGTCGCGACGTAACCTTAGTGGTTGCATTAATTTTGGCGTTCGACAAATGGAGCCGATGAATCGATTCGTTGGTCATCAATCGAAAACGAATGACGTCTTCAATGATGCGACGATTGCGGGCGCCTAGCTCTTGGCGAAGCTTGCATAGACTGGACCGATTACCAGAGTTCATACGGTAGCTCCATTGAAATGCAAAATCTATGAAACTTCTGGAACCTCTTCGCCGAGTACAATCCGCAGAATTCAATCGCAAGCGCAGTCTTCCCTTGTTCATTGATATACAGAGCATCCGGGATCTGGCGCAGCATTCCGGTCGTCAAGTCTTCGCCGTACCAGAATTTTGCGATTTCCGGACGGGTTCGTCTTATTGCCAAATAAACAGCGGCCACTCCGATGTCGTGCGAAGCATGAAGTGGCCGTTTGAGGGCACACCCCGCAACGCCACCAAGTAACTTGGTGGCCACGGGGCCGCGCATGTAAATCCGTGCGCGTTTCGTCGGCACTTTGGACCAGCGGCTCCTAACCGTTGCAACCAACTTGTCAAAATCAGGAGCGTTTTCGCCCGTCGACCAAGCAAACAACGGTTGGGTCGGGATTGGCAATTGTCGAACTAGAACGGACTTCGAAGTCAATATGTCCCGTTGAACGTAATCGACTAATTGCGTTTCTTTTCTTTTTTGATCATCACCGGTGAAAAACTCGGCGAAAATTTGCTCAGTGGTGAAGGCCCGAACACAGTGTGTCAGTGCAAACAGTAATGGGAGGTCGGGAAACTTGCGTAGGGCTGTTAACATTCTTTTCAACTACTGATCAACTTCGACTAAAATGCTATGGGCGTGTTGAAAGCTAGGCAGAGCAAGACACGCCATTCCCAGCAACACTTGTAGAAGGATAGGCTTATGGCGCGCTCCAAAAATAAGCGAGGTGAACCAAATCAGCGCTCCATTTCTGCTTACCAGGCTGCCCAAGAACAGAGCGTTGGTCCCGTGATGGACCGCGAAAAGCTTCTGGCACGCATGAATGCACTCAATCTGAATCAGACTCAGTTGGCCATGAAAGCCGATCTCGGTCGAACGAGTATTGTCAGGCTGCTTCAAACCGGTGAAGCCGGACAACACGTGCGTGAGAGTGTTTGCCGTGCATTGTCAATTCGCGAAGATGAAGTTCTTCGTCAGCCAACACGTCAGGAATTGACGGAGCAAGCACACGACCTGAAGCCACCCAACGGATGGACCGTCAAGTCAGTTGAAACGCCACGGCTCATGGCCGCCAACGGTGTTTCCTATCAAGTCGCCAAGCTTGAGAGCAAATTCATCGACAATCGTTTTTGCCGTGGTAAGTTTTATGATTTGCTCCATGTCACGGAGCGACAAATCCCCGAACTTGTTGCCAGACTCACCCGGCACGCATCTGTATGCTCGTTGATGCCCAAGGTCGCGCAGATACCTATTCATCTCGATATCCGTCCGATGGCCACCGACACTGCATGGTGGGTTCTTGATGAATGGATCAACTCCACACCACTTTCAACGCTAATCGATTCGCAAGTCGCCTTTTCCAAAATTGCCATCAAAGAGATTGCGGCGGATTTGCTTCTTGGTTTGTCGGCATTGCACCAACAGGGAATCATCGTTCGAGAACTCGCACCCGAACGAGTTCTAGTCGTGGACAATTCTCATCGTTGTGTCATCAGTGACTTCGAATTGGCAAAGCTGCTCAGCAGCGACATCTCGGTTTCAGGTAAATGGAGGTACGAGACGCACTATCGAGCCCCGGAAGTCTCTGACGACGATCCAAAAGTACAGAGCGACCTGTTTAGCTGGGCGGTGATCGTTGGCGAATTGTTGACCGGCAAACCGAGAATTGACGCGGAAAAACTTCGAACAGTCGTGGGAGCGGACGCCATCAGCAATCTGATTCTGAAGTGTTTGGAAAAACGATATTTCGATCGGCCAACAACCGCTGCAAAAGTGCTTGAAACCTGGAATCAATGGAAGGTCTAGAGAATGGTTGCGGAGAGTCAAGCATTACCGCCAATCGATGTCAGCTCCCTCGGTAGTTTCGTTTTTTGTCAGCGAGCCGGCGTCATCGCGTTCAAGAAGCAAGGAACGAATGAGGACGGAAACGAAGAAGAACCTCGCATCGCCAATCTGAGCTACCTACCCGAATTCTGCGACATTGGATTACGAGAGAAATTCGAGCAGATTTTTCCAACGCTGCTTTGCTATTGGGGTGTAATTCTTGTTTGGTTTTTGATTGTTGCGGTTCTTTCGCGGACAGGTTTTCTCCTGCTGTCGATAATCCTCTTGGCCGCGATGCTGCCGATCGCCATCAAGGCGTACAATGACACGATCTTAGTCATCCAAATTCTTGCCGAACTAGCAAGATATAAAAACAAGCCAGTCACGCCGCTCGATCCCAACGCAACGCAACCGGTCGAGATCACATGGTGGGGGTTACGTAAGGCTGGCTTCGATGCGATCAGGCCCGGTGCAGCCCTCAAAGATCCGGACCTTTACTTGAACGGCAAGCCTTGGCGAGTTCTCAGTAACAATGACGGCGTCAGGATTCCGGTGATCAATTCAAACACCGAAAAACTGATCGTACGGGACTCCCATCGGATACGGTTGGCAGCGTATTCACACTTGCTGGAAACAGAACAACGAGCAACGTCGGAGTGGGGCGTGATTGTGGATATGGAAACCAAGAAAGGCTATGCGATTCCGATTGGTGTTGCACTGAGATCCGAGGCACTCGTCACCCTCGAAAGATTTCGCAAGGTTCTTCAAGACGATGAGCGTAACATTCAACTCAAAATTCCGGTCGCCTCTCCCTGCGAGAATTGCCGTTTCGGTAAACCACGTCCCTATGTGACAGGCGAATCGGAGACAATGTATCGCACCGGCCCCATCGGTGCCCGCGTCGAAAACGGGCATGGGGATGTAAAAGTCCACAGCGATTGCGGCGATGAATTTGAGTGGAAACCAATGCACAACTATTGGTGACCGAACATCCAACGAAGCAGCGTTTGTGTGGCCGTGAAGTGTTTGGTGTGATGGTCAGCTTTCGACTGCAAATCATGCCAAACGCAATTCAAGGCGTGGGCAAATTCTCTGGTCGTTGAAAATCTCGCTTCTGGATTCAACTGGAGCGCTTTCGTCACAATCTGGTCGAGTTGACGCATGATACCGCGAGGAATCGTTTCCGCTCCAACGATAAGGTCACTTGGTGGCTGATATGCTTTAGCGACGGACTCAAATCCTGGATGTCCAGCTTTACCACCGTATGTTTCATAAGGCACTTGCCCCGTCAACATTTCGAACAGAACCACCGCTGCCGAAAACTGATCGGAGCGTGCGTCGATTTTTGATCGTTCGAGCGAAACTTCTGGACTTGCATAGACCGAATTGTAACCGTCACCAAATTCACGGTTGGCTGTACACTCGACCTGCCATCCACTGCCAAAGTCGGTCAACCAAATGCCACCCGGTTTGCTCGGAATAATCAGATTCGCTGGCTTGATATCGCCATGAATCACACCCGCATGCGTGTGAAGGTCGGATAAAGTGAACGCTAAATCTTTACCTCGCCGTACCGCTTCCCACACTCCAATCGGCCATACGCCATTCTTCTTGAACCGTTTGCAGTACGACGCCAAGTCGATTCCTTCGCACCAGGAAACGAGCATGGACATAGTTTGAGAATCAGACTCCCACGCATGGAGTGTGGGAAGACCGTGATGGTTCCTTGGTATCCGTGCGATTGATTTACGAAACTGGTCGGCCTCTGAAGAAGCTGGCAGGATGATCGCTGTGTAGGTCGTACCGTGCGGAATCGGATCTCGATGGCGGACTTTCCAGCGACCTCGTTGAGGCGACGATAGGCGTTCCAGGACTTGGTACGTCTGGCCCCGAACGCGGAGCGTTGTAAACGTCGCTTTTCGGGCTGATGGGCGCATTGATCGCGATCCAAGGTGTGAGGCGTGTTCCTACAACAAACAATCAGGCAAGCGACAAGACACATTGACCAGTAAAAAACCTACTCATTGCGGTACGGCACTGGCATGACCACCGGCAGGTAGTACCCAGGCTGGACGTGCCAATCGACATGCCGCTTTCTTTCCGACGTTAAGGTGCCAAATAGCCTTTTTCAACCAGAAGGCTTTGATACTTTTGCAAAAGCATGTAGGCGGGCCGGATGGCTTCGACCTCGCCGGGGTTGAGTGCTCCACCGAAGTAGTGTGGATAGGGGCCACGAGTTTGGCGATCATTGCTCTTATCGTTAAACAACCAGAGAAGTTTCACGAATCCACCTTCTGAACCATTCGGCTGATTCAACGCACCGTACGACTTGATGGCAGCTAAAGACATCGGCCCCTTCACCGTGCCTTGCACTGAGTTGTCGACAGCCTTGGGCTGCGTATAGCCGTCCACAAACAAAGGCGAAAGATAGTGTTTGATTTGGGGTAGATCACGATTGAACTCAGCTTCAAGTCGAGCGCGTTCTGCCTTTTGTTCTGCCGCCTTTCGAAGTGCGATAGTTTCCTCTGCCAACCGCTTCGCTTCCGCATCCGCGACAGCCTTCTTCTTTTCCATTTCCAATTGCAATCTGGATGCTTCCGCGTTGGCTTGCATCTCCCGCGACTCTCGATCGGCTTCCTCATTCATTTTGCGTTTGCTTTCTGCCCAGGCTAGCGCTTCATCGTTTGTTTTTTTGGCAATCGCTTCCCTCAATGTCATTGCCGCCGGTGATAAAGTTTGGCATTGGCTTTCCAGACTCGAAAGGGAAAGCCAGGCCTTGTCGATGGCATCGTTTAAGTTGGTCACACGTTGATCAGAACGTTCAACCGCCTTGTTCACTTCGTCTAAATTGGTTGTGCCTGACAGTTTCAGTTTCTGCTTTTCCAACACTCCGATTTGTTTTCGCAGTACAAAAAGGTCGCTTTCCGCGACGACCTCTCCCTTTAACAATGCTATCACAACTGGAAAAACTTCCTTGTTGCTCACCATGCGTCGTCCACTGTCATTGACTGACAAGTCGCCGGTGCGTTTTACCCATGCATCGTGGCGGTCTTCGAGTTTCTTGAAATTGGATACAAGTAAAACAATCCGTTCTTTCAAAGATTCCGTTTCAATGCTACGAAGTTCATCCGCAAGTGTTGGCGTTACAACGGTATGCTCGGACTGCCGAATTCCTGCAGGCTGATTCGGCGATGTGCTGGGACGATAAACCACTTCGAGTTCTGCCGTTCTATTGAGGTCTGAAACAGACGGATCCGCGAGACCGACCTGCTGCTCCGGGCCTAATGAACTAACCAACTCTGTTTTTTGGCTTGGCCCGTACAACCACCACAAGGTAAAAAAAAGCAACGCCAAGCCGACGCTTACTTTGACGGATTTGTGCGAGGACAAAAATGCATCAAGCAATTGAAACAGACGCGACACAATCAACCTTTCATTCTACGTTTGAAGTGAGAGCTAAAGCAGCTTTTCGATTAAACTGGTCATGGTTGGCGGCTGGTGCTCAGGCCTACTTTCTTGGATCAACCAGCCGGACAGAACAAAACGATTTGACAAAACAATGGCCGGGTCAAAAGCCCATGGACGAGTCTCCTCGACCAATGTGCTCCTCGACGAAGTTTGCGTTGACCAAGATTCGAGCTCAAAGTCCTTTTGCCACAATCGGACTCGCACCAAGTTGCCTTCCACGATCCGCACCAGCTCCTCCAACCAATTCGGGATCAGATTCAAAATTGCTCGTTGCTGCGTGGGAACCGACACCGAAGTGTTCAGCGGATGTGAAACGATCGCATCGCTGATCTCGTGAACATGGATCAATAGTTTTCTCTGCCGAGTACCAGCGTGAATGACATGTCGATATCCATCAAAGGTATGACGTAAGCTGTCCGTTTCTTCGTCGTACTCAGTTCCAAGGAAGTCTCTTTCTTCGAAATAAGTTCGGGAATTTAGTCGATCGGGCTTCGCCTCAATTTCGTGGGTGCAATAACTAAACTCGCATCGATTGCGATCCAGCCATTCGATTGCACCGCAAACGGAACGATCGGTCAGCATGGTGAGCTGTGTGAACATCGACGACGCCATTAGCCCAATTGTCTTGGAGACTTCCTTTCCAAGCATCTGGGCGGCGTCATCAGGTGTCAAATCACCCAACGGCATTCCAGGGATCCGAATTTCTCGTGGCCAATCAATCCCCTCGAGAATCTCTTCCCGCCAGATTCTCGCAGCTTCTTGCAACCCTTTGTCAGTGAAGCCATGCCTCCGGTAGTTCGTCGTGTCGATTCCTATATGGACAAGAGAACGAAGTAGCTGCGTCCACTCCTTCCGACAAGTTCGAAGCACTCGCCAGTCGGTATCGTAGGCAGTTGCTACCTCGTCGACCGTAGAAAAGGATCGTCTCGAGTTCGGCAGTCTGACTAACGAATTCAGAATCGATTCGAATTGTGGACGTACCTCGCTTGTCAGTTTTGCCGACTCAAAGTCTCGATCGCCGGTCGGCAGACGTGTCGAGGAAAGTCGATCAACAAGCGTCAATCGACTATCGACAACAGCGTTGTGGAATCTGTTTTTTGTTTTCTTTTCGGTTGGTGTCGTCACTTCGCATCCCCGTCGCTTGGTAATCGGCAGAACTCTCAAGATCTATATTTTGAACCAGAACGCTACAGCTTTGGATGAAAAAAAGCAGAAATTTCCGAAGTTTCAAGCTGCCGTAGGACGGAGTAAGGGCGGTCGATCAGGTCAAATATCCCTGGCTCAATAACCACGGTTCCAAAGCCTGTTCAACCAACTCCTGCTGTGTGAACACCTGCTCGCCATCGAGTTCGCGTTCAAGGGAAGCTCGCTTGAGCGCACCGGCGATTTCTGGCCTTAACCGCACCGTTACCGGAATCAGGCCGACGCGTTGAAAACGTGTCGATGGGCGGGGGAGCGGTCGCTCAGATGTCCCCAACGTTTGCTTAGTGGGACCACTTTCCCGAGCGACACTTTCCCGAGCGACATTTTCCCGGGCAATCGTCGATTGGTTTTCAACAAAGGACGTGGGGGCCGCGTTCGATTTTGCTGTGACAGGTCGCTGTGTCACAAACGATCGGACAAATTCGGCATCCACGCCGGGGATTTGCGCATTCACTGCGGCGGTCAAAGTTCTTCGTTCTGTCATAAACTGGCTCTCCTTGATTGTTGATTTCGAATCAGTACTCGTTGGCTTCGCGTTTTCCTTCGGCAATCGCATCGTCTTCGACCACCTCGGGCAAAAGTTCGCGGAACAATCGATCAATTTCATCTGCGGCGTCGCGAGCCCCATAGGACAAATCCCAGACAAACTTCGCCTGCCCCGGTGCATCGGCGTAAGCCTGACGAAGCGACACGGCTGTGTTTGCCAACTTCAGATTCAACGACTGGGCCGCCTCCTTCATATCCTGCGTCAAACGATAGCTATGCCGCACCATGCTCAGCACGGCAATCGCCTGCGGCGGGCCTTGGCGGATATCTTGGGCCTGCCGAAGGAAATGAGTATTCTTCTGCAACGCTCGGGCCTCAAACATGCTTGCCTTTGCCGGCACGATCGCGAGGTCAGCCCACATCAAAAGCGCTCGACTGGTCTCCGTCTGGGAACCCGGCCCATCGGCGATGACGTAGTCCGCCTCCTGTCTCAATCCAGGCAGCTCGTCGAGTACCTCGTCTGCGTTTGCCAACTGGACGATCTGAATATGGGGTGCCGCTTCTCGCAACCACTCGGACGATGACTGCTGCTGATCACAATCCGCAAAAATGACCTGTTTGCCTTGCGCGGCCAGCCAGCCAGCAAGATGTCCGGCCAGCGTCGATTTCCCTACACCACCTTTTGAATTCACGATCGCGATTATCATCCCTGACCAATTACCCGAAGCGTGAGCATCTCGCAAGCTTTTTCTTTGACACGCTGACAACCCTTGGTGTAGACAGGGCCAGCAACCTGCAAGTTCTTCGCCAAGCCAGTCAGCAAGCTGGCAGGCAAGCCTTGAAAAAGAGACGGGACACCAAATCGAATCAAATGTGAGCAGGTTGGCATCGAACAAAGAAAAGCAATGAAAGAAAGAATGAAAACCATACCGTCAAACGAAACACATTTTGTCTTTTTGAGAGTACCGCCATTTGAAACATGCTTGGGCTGCGATCGTACCGTCAAACGAGACATGTTTTACCGTCGATCGAAACATCATTTCCGCTCGCATTACCGACTAACGAAACATGTTTACCCGTGGCAACCTGTTGCAATCATTCATCATTTCGGCGCAGTAATTTGTTCTTATTAATTTAATAACCACATGATCGGCTGTTGTCTTTTGGAGGATATGAAATCAGAAAACAAGGAATCACAAACGGAGGCAACCGAGCACAAAAATAGTACCGGAATGAGCCATTCAGGTATCGACGAATTAAACTTCGCGGAATTCCCGCTGGCCTCCATTTCGCAACGTCGGCTAGACGGAAAGAAGACGGTTGTTTTTGAAGAGCCCCTATTCGACCGCAACGAAAACAAGTACGTCACGCGGCGATTGACCATCTCCGGCTCAGATCGTTTCGGATTGCCGACCGCCATCGATGACGATGTACTGCTGGCCTGCATCCAAATCTCCAAGCTTCAAGAGTTTCGTAGTCCTGTCGTTACCTTCAGTCGCTATGAAATCCTCAAAATGCTGCGGATGCGAGATTCCTCATCAAACTACGCAAGAATTTCCGTCAGCCTGCGACGCTGGAAAGGGTTGTCGATCTTTTCCGATCGGGCATTCTACAATCACCAGCATAAGTGTTGGGTAAATCGGGATTTTGGCGTCTTCGATACATTGACCATTTTCAGCCGTGACTCGGAATCTCCCGATTCGCTCGCACGTTCTCGGTTCACATGGAACGAAGTCATCTTCAACAGTTTCCAAGCAGGGTACCTGAAACGGCTGGACTGGAATCTTTACACGTCACTGGAAAGCCCACTCGCAAAACGTCTTTATCGATTTCTGGACAAACGATTTTATCACGGCAGTTCGTTTGAAATGGACCTCAAAGACTTCGCCGTCAACCGCATGGGGCTACCAACGACGTACAACACATCGCAAATCAAGCGTGGACTACTGAAAGGGTTGCAGGAGCTCGAACGCCGTTGGCAGCTACGTCCGCTGAACACAGAAAAACGTTTTATCAAACAGAGTCGAGGAACCTATCTTATTCGGTTCGAACGGCGTCGGATCACAACCAAGGCTGTAGGCAGTTCATTCACCCAAGGTCCGCAACGATCCGAAATCGACCTCAGCCAGTTGCAGTCACAACTGGTCAAGCGAGGGATTGGCCCAGCGACCGCAGAAGAACTCGCGAACCACTTTCCCGTTCGAACCATCCGGACCATGATCGAATTGTTCGATTGGTACAACCTGCGGGGGCAATCGCGTGGTGCTGGCTTCTTGGTACAGTCAATCAAGAAGTCCGAGGCCATTGAACTACCCAAGGGCTTTGAAAGCAGCCAGCAGATTGAACTACGCCGTAAGGCGGTGACGGAGCGAATCAAATACGATCGTGAATGCTCCACTCAGCGGGAGCGACTAGCTGCGCGAGCGTCGCAAACTCGATTTGATGAATTCATCACCCATTGGCAATCACTCTCTCAGTTGGAGCAGACAAAGTTCGAAGACGAAGCCCTACTACAAGCTGAACCGACCAAACGCATGGGCTACTACCGCAACCAAGGCCGCGAGGGTCCACTCTTTGAGCAATATCGACAAGTGATTCTCCGCGATCATTTCGAACGGTGCCGTCTGTAAGACAGGACGCTTGGTTCATGACGAGATGACAGAACTCGGTGTCCTTACATCGATCATGGGATAGCGAGCAAAGTCGGATGCATTCAAGCTGAGGATGCTGTTGATGTTATGCCGCACCATGGCAGCAACCAGTCTTGCGTCATGACCGTTCTTGCCAGAAACTGAATAGTTCGTTACCAGTGATTTCCAGCACGGGAAAATGCCCCGCTCATCAAGCAGCAATGTAAAGATTTCAGTTGCGCGATCAAGGTTGGAATCCGCGTCAGCAGGTGAAAGGCCAAAGCCGTTGGCTGAAATCGGGCGAGTGACAACAACCCAATACTCATAAAGAATCTGCGGAACGATCACTAAGTCAAAGTTAGTAAACTCTAACCTTTCTACTGCCTGTCGAACGACTACGTGATCGGCGTGGCTAACGTTCAGCAAACGCAGCAAGATATTGGTGTCCAGAAGGATCCTCATTCACCGCGCCCGGCATAAATCGACTCGCGGCTGTCGTCAATTTGACCAAGATCTCGCGGCTGAGAGTCGATCCATTTCTGGAGCTTGGACTGAAACTCCTCGTGTGACAACCTTGCACCCGTATTTCCACCAGGAACGATTGAATGAAGCGTCTCTATCACGAACGTTGCTAAGTCCATACCGCGAATTGCAGCGTTATGATTCAGCGCGTCCACCAGGGGCTGCGGTAGTTTTAATTTTAGATTCATAACCGGTCCTCCGCTTGAAATGATACCCTACGACGCAAGTTGAATCCAGCCAGAAAAGGCTCCTTCGTGAATCGTCAAATCGAAAGTCAGCCGTTCAGCGCCAGCATATCGTTGTTATCGCAAACGCTTTCTGACACCTTCCGGCTGACTTGGCGACTCGTCGCAACTAAAACTCGTCGCCCGTCTCGCTAGCGACTTGGCTGGCCTGCAAGGCAGCTTGCTGCGCAGCAATCCAGCTCGACGCTTCCTTGATGACGACGCCGAGTTGCTCTTCGTTGTCGCAAAAGAAGTTCAGGGAGTACCCGTCGCGCCCGGTACTTTTCGCCTTCCAAGCCCGGCTGAGCGAAAAGTCAAAGTACTCGAAGCCGCTGGGAGCTTGCCGCTTCCAGATCGACGCAGCCACGGCTCCGCGGCGGATGGTTACTTCGGGTTTTACTTGTGGTTTGGTCTTTGTGTCAGTCATCGTTACCTCCTTGATGATGTTCAATAAATGCCGACCAAATAGCACGGTTTTTGATTCCCGTCAAATGCTGGGTCGCGACCCACCTGGTGTCTGGACAAATGTCCCCCGCCGAATGAGAATTGGCTGGAGTCGCTCCGAAGCGAGAATGGACGACGCGCGGGTAGCGGCGGATAGTCCGGTAACAAAGGCGATCACTTGAACCAAGTAACGAATAGCCCATCATGACCAAGCCATCATCAACCGGAAGTCGCCAACCATCGACTCTTCTAAGGCGTGCATGGCCTACGAGAAAGATGAATCGACCAGTATCAAAAAGTATTGCAGTCTGCGTGATTGCAATGTTCTTACTAGTCTCCGATGCGAACGCCGCTCTCATCCACTCGTTTACGCCGGATCAGGCATATTTGGATCATGCGGCGGCGATTGGTGGATCGACGGTATTCTTGGAGCGACTGAATACGTCCGGTGATTTTGTTTTCAATGCAACTGGTGTGCACATCGGAGGCGGTTGGGTGCTTGCGTCGGCTCACCAGGCATTGGCAGTGGATTTTGATCGCAGCTCGATTTACCCTGGGTTCCGCATCGGAACGGGGAACAACTATTTCAGCAATCGTGGATCAATTATCGATGTGTCGGACGTCATCATTCACCCTGACTTCCTTGACCTCGGTCGTGGCTTTGATTTAGCGCTTTTCCGTCTCGCCGCTCCCTTGCAAGGCGTACCTGCGGCAAGCCTTTACACCGGCACCATCGCGACTGGAATGGATGCCCACATAACGGGGTTTGGTTTGACCGGGCAGATTGGCGTAACCTTTCCCGCTATTGCCGATGGTAATTTGCGAGGAGGGATAAATTCAATAACACATTCAATAAACCCCTCCTTTGGCGATCCATATTTTTCCACCCGTGTCGATGAAAGGGGCTCTCAATTCAGAAGCTTGGGGTTTCTTCTCCTTCCAGGCGATTCAGGGGGTGGTTGGTTTATCGAGGTGAATGGCGAGTTGCAGCTTGCTGGCATTTCGTCCGCCGGCAATGCGACCGCAAATACTCATCGCTATGGATTTACTGGCGTTGCAACGAAACTAGACGTCGACTGGATTAATGCAACACGTGCAACGGCGATACCAGAGCCAAGTAGTTTGTGTTTGCTTCTCGTTGCGTCTGCGGCTTTAGCATCAAAGCGTCGCAGGAGAAGGTCACGTAAAGGCCGATGCTTCAAATCAGAGCAATGCCATAGTATTCATCATGAAAAACAGACGTTTTATCAATCATCACTAAGAAGCATTGTGGTATGCGTGATTGCAATGTTCTTGCAAGCACCTCAAGCGAACGCAGCCCTTATTCACTCGTTTACGCCCGACCAAGCGTACCTCGATCATGCGGCGGCGATTGGTGGCTCGACTTTGAGCTTTCGAGATTTGGATATGAATGGCGGTGTAAATACCAGAGCTGGAGGAATATATTTGGGTGATGGTTGGATTTTAGGTTCAGCACATCAAGCATTTTTCCCCACTTCATCCGGTATCTATCAGTTTGGAACTGGCAGAAATAACAGGGATGGCTCGGGAACTTTTCATAACGTGATTGAAACTATAATCCATCCCAGTTACCAAGCGGTTGGTAACGGCTTTGACCTTGCGCTTTATCGTTTGGCAGCTCCATTACAAGGGGTACAGGCCGCCAATCTTTACACCGGCACCATCGTCAATGGTATGGAGGCGCACATAACAGGGTTTGGAATAACAGGACAGATTGGAGTAACTTTCCCCGCCGTTGCTGATGGGAATTTACGAGCAGGTGTGAACGTGATTAACCAAGCACTTAATCCCTCATTCGGGTTCCCATATTTTTCGGCGGGTGTCGTAAATGGTGGCTCTAGATTTAGAGAACTGGGAATTCTTGGTGCGCCTGGTGACTCCGGAGGCGGTTGGTTTATTGATGTCAATGGTGAAATGCAATTGGCTGGAATAACCTCGGCAGGAAACGCAACTCCAAATTCTCATGGCTACGGATTTACAACTGTCGCTTCAAGGCTTGACGTCGACTGGATCAATGCAACCAGAACTACCGCAGTTCCCGAACCCGGAACCTTCGTATTGTTTGCTGTGGGATCGTCTTTGCTCGCTCTTCGCCGCAGGCGAAGGACACGACAAGATCAAGTCGACACACCGGATCTTCTCGAGAAGTCTTGTCCGCAGCGGACGCCAATGTATTCATCGATTCTAAAAAGTGTTGCCATCTGCGCAGCCGTGATTTTGTGTTCAGGAACTACAGCGAAAGCAGGTTTGATACTTGGACTTGATGCAGACCATATTGCGTATGCCAACGGCTATCAAAACGTTGGTTGGGTCGAGCATCAAAACTCTACCGGCAATTTTGAGTTTAACGCGAGTGGGGTCTTAGTTCACTCGAATTTCATCCTTATGTCAGCTCACCAAGCCTTGGCAATCGACAATGACTTATCGAGCTTGTACGGAGGATTCCGAGCTGGATTTGGTCAGAACTATCTGACTAATCCAGGAGCCAGTTTGACGGCAAGCGAGATCTTCATTCATCCGTCTTACAGCAGTCTTGGAAATGGATTTGACCTTGCTTTGCTATACTTCGAGAACCCATTTATCGGCGTTGCACCCGCAAATATTTTCAGCGGAACGGTAACGGCGGGAATGGACTCGGATATCGTTGGGTACGGACGGCTACAGTTTGTCGGCGATCCAAATTCAACCTTCACTGGTGATAGGCGGGCTGGTACTAATGTTATCAATGACATTTCGGCAGCCCAATTTGCAAGAACATTTCTCCTTCCTCCAGGATTCGATAATTATAGAGAACTAGGAATGGGTGGACGTTTAGGGGATTCCGGTGGAGGCCTTTTTATAAACGGAGACTTAGCAGGAATTTCGTCAAGTGCAGGATTGTCTTTTAATGTTGGAGCAGGAACAAGATATTCATTACTTGATCGGGACTGGATAGATACGACAATCGCAAGTCGCACTACAGCCGTACCCGAACCTGGAACCTTCGTGTTGTTTGCAGCTGGATCATCGCTTATCGCTCTTCGGCGCAGGAAAAAAAAAGCATGAGTGAATCGTATTTTACACAGCGGGAAGAAAGTTACTCTTCTTCTCGCTATTTGGTTTAGAGTCTGGTCTCATTTACTCTATTCTGGCAGAACTGTCCCTTGAGCCAGTCGTTCTTCGACTACGATGAAGCCCATTGCAACTCGCTGCCCAATACCTCTGACAGAAACAATACTCCCAACCAAAATCAAAGCCACCATAAGCCCATACTCAACCATGGTTGCCCCGCGTTCATTTCTGAACGGTGAAACTATCTTCTCGTCAAGTTCGTTATGCTGTGTAAGCTCCATAGCTGACCTAATCCTTATGAATGCGCTAAAACTTATACCAGTCAAGCAACAGCTAGACGTGGCGCGATTACTGTTAAGTTTTAATACTGCGGGCAAGAAGGGAAGATAACCGCCATCAACTCGCAAACACCACGGCCTGTCACCAATGGCGAGTTGCGCGATACGCCTCTCCTCCTAATCGCCCTGAGACTTAGAGACACAGCTCATCAAAGTCCTCGCCATCTTTCGTCACCAAGACAGGCTGGAACATGTGCTGGACGTCTTGAATCAATAAGTACAGCGTGCTCAGATCAGACAGCGCGAAGGATGATGCTGGTTTTGCTCCGGCAGTGCGTTTGGCGAAACGAATCACCAGGTCTTTGTCGTGCGTACCTCCTGGCTTGGTCCTGACGACGACTTCGATCTGATTGATTTGCCTAAAGTAGATGGGACGATCGGACATAGCGGACACTCCTTTGTTGAGATGCGATATTGCATTTTGCCAGTTGTGATCCGGTCGCCCCGCGATGTTGCATTTGCGATTGCATGGCGAATTGGCTTCCTCGGCAAACTGTGGTATTCCCGACCTGTAGGCGAGCAATCGCCGGTCGTCATGCATTTTGCAAACGTAGTTTTTCGGTAAACCGAGCGGCGATACGCCGATCGGCTAAGAGAAACACGCTGACGTCAAACGATTGGAGCGGCAGACCCCGGTAAACCAAGTCTCATCAGCTTGGCTAAGGGGTTCCTTGGATAAGGAATAGGCAGGTTCGCTACCCGCCATCAAACTGCTGCTCTTCGAGCTGGATTGCATCGAGAGGTGCTCGTCCAGTTCAAAGGAGGCTCGTTGGACTAATCCTGAGCGGTTCATGCTCGCTTCGTATGCGAGATGGACCAACGCCCAGAGTAATCCCTGCGTTCTATCCTATAACCCAACACGTGATCTCTTACATTACCAATTGAAGACGGGCGAGGCGGAAACACTTGATGCGTTCTTAACCGAACCATTGAGCCGTCAACGAACAAAGCAGGTGAGGCAACGGAATTGCCAAATCCTGTCGCGGGGACTGTGGGCTTTGGCGTTCTGCCAGAGTTCCTTTAACCGTGCTGGCGTGGGGAGCTGTGAACCTGGTGACAGGTCACACCGAGCAAGACTTGCTCGGGGACTGAACTAAACATTCGGCCGTGAATAGCTCAACCATGAAAGGCCTAACCGAATAGGTGAGGGAAGGCTTGCCAGTGAATCTTATGGGAGACGGTGCCAAACTGTGACACCACCGCTCTGGTCGGTCGGCGGGATGCTGATCAATGGGTACCCTGAACTTCTGCGTTCATAAGGGGAAATCGCGGGCCTGACGGCCAGCGGAAACTATGGCGTGCCGGAAGGCCGCACATACCAGAGAGGACTGAGGGATAATACCCTCTAACGACGTGACCCATGAGGTGAAGTTTGTTGGCTAACGCTGGAGTCTCTGCGGCTGCCGGAAATAGCGTTCCGGTGCCAAGCCTTGTCAGCTTGGTGTTTTTAATTCGCGTCTCATGCATCATGATCGTTTCGCCTTGGTGAAACATCATAAGTTGCCTGGCTTCGACGTGGAAAAATGCCGTAGAGAGGGAGAGTGGTCTGATTAGAAAGCTTCCGGGAGGAAGGCGGTGGTCTTGCCGAAGGGCAAGACGACGGATGGTTGAGCGATTGCTCGATCGACCGTCGCACGGCTGGCTGTCGTGACCCGTTCACTATGACCCAAGAGTGATGTCTTGGCCAGTGACGACGAAAGGACTGAGGAGCGTTTATAGCGACTCCAATCGTTTGACGTGCAAGCTGCGAGCATTGGCTTCAAGCCGTGTTCGCAGCGGACCCTTGGTTGGCAGCAGTGGCGGTTTCACGTGAGCGTTTCGGGAGAAGCGACCACCTGAAAACAGCAGACTGACGACGGACACCCCAGTTGCGTCTTGCAATTGCCGTGGGGTTCGGCGAAAGGTTTTGAGTTCGGGTGCTATGAATTGGGAGGGTACACTGTGGAATGCAGTGCAATTCCGCCCTTTGCCATCGCAAACGAATTTGCATGGATCGATTCATTCGATATTCATCATCGGTAAGAGGCCTTCGTATGGCTTCCCGGTGATTTGAATATTTCAATCGAGAGTGAATGATCCTGCCAGTCATGGTTTTGGCTTTCGGACGTTGAGCCTTCAATCAACGTCCATCTTTTACGTCGCCTTTCGCTCCGCGAAAGTTGCGAAACTTTGTCAGATGCTGTCACGAGGCAAATGACGATTACTAAAGTAAACTCAATAGTGGAGGAGTATGAAGTACCGTTGTGAAACAACATCAATCGAAGCAGTAGTCCAGTTGATCGCCGCGAGCTATCTGCGCCATGGATACTACTGGTATGTGACAGGGAAGATCCCTGCCAACAAGTCGATCGAAGCGATCGATCGGAAACTGATCAGCAAGTACGGAATTGATCTATCCGAGAAGGAGCGGTCTCGGCGACGGAAGCAGGGGTTGGCCAATGCACAATACCTTCGACATGATCGCTGGTTCATCCTGATGCTCACCGAGGGCCACCACGCCTTACGAGCGTCCACGGCCAAAGGTGGCGAAGGGGAAAACATCAAAGACTGCCGACGCATCCCCATACGAATCGGAGGCTATGCAATCTCCTACCGTCGCAGTGGAGTCGCCAGCAAAGGAGGCGGCCCGGTCAAATGGCATGCCCACGTACGAATGGACGGCGATACCTATGTGGAACTCAAAGCCCACTTCGACGCCATCGCAGTCCATCGCAGCCCCGAACAGCTCAGCCGCGAGTTCGCAGCCATCCCGTACGCTCGCTATGCCCCCATCCGCCGACAACTGCTCAACCTGCTCCGAAGAGTCAACGACCACCGCCAGCGACAGGCATTTGAACTGCTCCCCTACGCAGTTCTAAAGCTCCGCCGGACACCCGTGAAGGTCTACGCCGATTCAGTCGATGCCAGCGACCCAAGTCCCGTTGCCGTGCAAGGAGAATAAGTTTGTGTTTTATGCTCAAATTTGCGTTTTTCTCATCCTCGGCGCGATCGCCTACCTCCACCCCGAGACCAGCCAGTTTATCGCCATCGGCTGGCTCTGCATCGTCATCAATCGGATTTCGTAACTACCCAAAACAAGTGCCAAGAAAGGTGATGTCAGCCCCCGCCAACCTGAGTACAATCGAGGCTAGTTTCCCGCGACTTGCTCCCAGCCAGTTCTCGACTTGAAACACCGAACTGCTCACGCCAATCCGCAAGCATCCCAAGCGGCAGGGCGGAAGCCCTCCAGTATCAAGCCCAGTTCCTGCAAGAGCAACGCAGTAAGCCAAACCAACATCGACCACAAATTATCCAACTCTTATATGTCTCACACCACTAAACATCCTATCGCACGAGAGCAGTCCAGTCATATCATGCATATAGAACAGTGTACTATCATGACTCATGGCTTATGGTCCACGGCTTATAACTTGTAAGCCAAAAACTGTACTTGAGGCTAGACTTTAAGGTTTGTTACCTTTTGGTTTTTTGACATTTGTCTATTTTGAGATACCGTAATCTTGAAAAAATAGACTTTGAGCCTTGGGATTGTTTTTTTACACGGAGTGTGCAGATGTTCAAGAAGTTTGTGTTTTTGTTAGCGTGCTTGCCTTTTGGCTTAATTAGCCCGGGAATTATTTCTCAGGCGAATGCGGCTCTGGTCCATTCGATTACCCCCGGTCAGGCCTATTTGGATTATGCGGCGGTGATTGGTGGATCGACCGTGTTTATTGAGCGGTTGAACTCATCAGGTGAATATGTATATGGTGGTAATGGTGTGCATCTTGGCAATGGAGATTTTGGACTCGGTGCTCACCAACTGTTCGGTTCAGATGCTCTCATGTATTCTGGTTTTCGGATTGTAACGGGAAGTAACTATATAACTGATCGTGGTTCAATCTTCGACGTAAATGAGATTAAGATCCATCCCTCGTATAACGGACTTGGAAACGGATTTGACAACGCGATGTTCACAGTAAATCTAAATGGTCTAAACCTTGCTGCTTCCAATCTCTACACTGGAAGTATCGCCATCGGAATGGACGCGCACATTACAGGCTCTGGATTAACCGGACAGATTGGCGTGACATTTCCTGCATTTGCCGATGGCAATTTGAGAGCGGGTATTAATCGTATCAATCAAGTGGACTTCATTCCGGGAGCGGATCAAAATTACTATGGTGCATCCGTTATCGGAAACCCAGGCAGTGGAAACTTCCGCAATCTAGGTTTACTTGGCACTCCAGGCGATTCGGGTGGCGGTTGGTTTATAGATGTCAATGGCGAGATGCAATTGGCTGGAATAACTTCGGCTTCAAATGCAACTGCGAATGCTCATGGATATGGATTTACAACTGTGGCTACAAGGCTTGATATTGACTGGATCAATGCAAACAGAACAACAGCGGTTCCGGAGCCAAGTAGTATCATTTTGCTGACGGTGGGTTCAGGTATTGTTGGGTTGTGTCGGCGAAAAAAACGATGTCCAGCTGTTTAGTTACTTAGGACTATTCTCCAGCTCTACTTAGAGGTTTTTAGAAATTACCTTTTCTACTAGCCTCTTTTTAACTATTCTGGCTGCACCTCTCCTATTGCGTTTTGAACATAAACAAATCTGAGTTGCATCTGTTCTCCGATGCTTGATATCGTCACTATACTAACCACCAAAATCAACGCCACCATGACTCCATACTCAACCATGGTAGCCCCGTGCTCATTTTGGGCGAAATGCTTGAAGCTAAAATGATGGAAATTCAATGAATTACTAACAGTTTTAAAAGCCGGTTGATTTTCAATCTCTAGCGAGCTATCCACCTTATCAAAACCCGCAATCCCTAAAGGCTTCGTAACCAAGTCTTCAATCCAAGAACCTTTTAAAACACCATGGCGCAGAACAGCAGCCAAACGCCTCAACTCATAAACGCATCCGCCAACACAAAAGCTTATGAGTTGCCCGCTACGTTATATTGAATTCTCATAGACTCCAGATCGTCATCACATAGACGGATCTTGATTCGAAAGCAGCGATTGCAAGGATTATCCCAGGCAACAGTCACCCGCCCGCTCGAATCGCCCTGGTAGTCGGCGAGCCGCTCCTCGCCAGCTCGGGCTCGTCTGTTTCCTGGCAATTGAATGAAGGTGTTGGATGCTCTTCGGTTTCGTTCTTTTTCGGTTGAAGGCTTTGAGTCTCCGTGAACATCGCTCTTGCTTTGTCTTCCCTTGCTTTGCGGTTCTTCGCGACCAGTGCCTCGCCGACGGTTTCCTCATGTGGTTCCGTTCGTTTGCTGGGAAGGCCGTTTGGATAAAGTCCGTCTCGGATCTCCCGCAAGTTTGCCGCACACAGCACCAGTATCGGTAACGCACATTCAGCACAGTAGCTCCGTTTGAACGGTGTGCCTTCCTCCTGGATTGTCAAACAGCGATGACCGGGTCGAATGACACGCGATCGGTCTCGCCGACATCTGCGATCACCGCGTGCGACCTCCACATCAACATGTTTTAACAGACGCTTCGTGACTGGCATTAGAAGTATTTCCCCGCGCGACGCGATGCGACTTTGTCGCATAGTTCAATCATCAACGAAGGGAGCAGTTCGCTTGCGAGTTCCACGTCTTCGAGGCTCCATTCACTGCCCGATTTTGGTCGTCGGCCAATTTTCTGATTCAAGGTGTAGTAGAGCCAATACCGACACGCGGCCCAGTTCTTCTGATTGCGTAGCATCGGATGAACGCGTGAGACTTGGCTTCCCATGGATGAAAGTCGCGTCTTGCTGAGTACCATTCGAATCGTATCGTCAACTTGGTGATTCAGTCGAGACTTGGCTTGTCGCCTCCGCTCCTGCGGTCCCACAACGAGGGTGATGATAGGCTCGTCCACCGCAGCCTCGCAATCAGCCAACGATTCGGGATTCTCTGGCGTCATGTCAAGCTGAGCATAGTTGGATACCATCCCGTTTCCAATTCGCTCCCACTCGACCAACATCTCTTCCGGCGGTTCGGCTTCGCCGATGTTTTCATCGTTCGGTGTTTCATTTTGATTGGTGTCCTCTTTCGTTTCCAACTCCGGGCCACGGATGATGCTCGCCCAAAGAACTTGATCGTCCTTATCCAATTGCCGAAATTGATCCCAGTGCCGATCAGTATTCAGACCCACGTGTGAAATCACCACACCGCGATTGTCGACGTGGCCTGGTGCGTTCTGCTTGACGACTCGCATGATGCGTCCGACGAATTGCACGTAGGGCGAGAGGCTGCGAAAGGGCCGCAAGATGGCAGCGACGCTGAGGGACGGATGATCAAAGCCTTCGCCAAGCATTTGAACCTGGACGATTGCATCGAGTTTGTGTTGCCGCAGACGCGTCAATACGTGATTCTGTGTGGCCTTGGTTTGTTTGCTATGAATCTCCGCCGCCTTGTAACCAGCCTCGCGATAGAGTTCTGAGATATTCTTTGCGTGCTCGACTGAGCATGCAACAGCGATGATTTGATGCTGCATCGTCCCTTCGGAGCGTAGTTGCTCGCACGCCGCAACGCTATTGGAGACGATGTTGCGGTTACACTCATCAGCGAGTGCCACGCCTCGACTGAACCAAGTCTCTTCTCTCAGCCTGATGACTTGATCAAGCGTCGCCGTTTCGGACGAATCACCGAATGTGAATGACAGCTCGCACGGTGACACCTGCTCGGCACGAAGAGTTTTGATGTAGCCTCGGCTCATCGCACGGTGAAAAGGGTAACAGTACACTGGTTTGCCAGTAATCTCCTGGCCGTCGGAACGAAAAGGGGTTGCCGTCAAGCTGACGATTTTCGCGTTCGGAAAATGCTCCATCAACCGCTGCCAACTGTTGGCCGCGTTGTGGTGTCCCTCATCCAGTAAAATCATGTCAAAGAAGTCAGGCGGCATTTGTTTAAGCCAGCGGTTTCCCGCCTGGCCAATCTGCTGAACGTTGGTCACCACGAAATGGCTATCGATGCAGTCAGCGAAATTAGCACGCGGGCCATCGAGGACCGCTGCAAATGGCCCGATCGGCGATGGTCGCGCAACCCCGTGAGATCGCCAGAAGCAACTGGCACTTGCTGAGTCCACCGCAGAAAAAATGGCATCGCGAATGGTAAGATTGGGGGCGACGATGAGCACTCGTCCTCGTGCGATGCCAAAGGGCAGAATGCTGATCAACCCGGTCTTTCCTCCGCCCACGGGTATTTGAATCAGGGCCGGATCGAGTGATGCCTGAAAGTGTTTGCTGACGGCGGCGTATGCTTCGCGTTGCGGCTCGCGCAGTTGACGATTGCGAAGGATGCTGGGTTTAACTGCCTGAAATTGAAAGGAATGGTTTGATGTTGGTTTCACGTAGCCCTATTGCGATAATGCTGACAATAATACTTGACGTGTCGTATGCCAGAATCAGAGCATATTGTCAACTAAATCAGTGTGAAATAGGAAGGGATGGATATCGAAACCATTTCCATCCCTTTGTTTCGATGAAACGACTGCTGGACGTTATGCGGCGTGTACAGATTGATTGTTCATTAGCGTTATCTGATTTTCAATTAATCGAATGATCTTCGACGCTGTGAACTGGATCTTCCGAAATGATTCCCCCAAGAGTGCGGTACTGCCCTGGTGTAACGCAATGTAATTGACGCTGCGATCCAAAGATTGAACGCCGCATGCGTTGCAGACAACGAACCCAACCGACTCGGCCTGCGTTTCCAGAACCGGTTGGTTCTCCCGTGTCACACGTATTTCGCGATGCATCATCTCGTGCGCGAGTTCGTGAACAAGAACGCGAAACAGGCTGGCGTCATCTAGCCCTTGTCGAATCCTGACTTCACCACCCAATGAGTATCCTTGGACGTTGCTTGGCAAGCTCGCGAACACAAGTTTGATTTCCAGACACTCATAGACTCGCAACAAAGCGTCCAGATTACGTCCCGGATTTCCAAGAATTTCAGGCTGCTCCGACAGCGGCTTACCATCTGTTTGTGAAACATCGAAGACGTGGACCACACGGAACCCACGGACTGTTTCCTCAGCAGTGTCATTGACGTCGATCCCTTGTGGACGTTCTTCGATTTCTTGGCGACGGGCGATCGGTGCCAAGATCGCGATTCCAGGCTCGCCAGCCTTAACCCATCGGCTCCGCTTTTTCCACGCATGAAACCCAGCGACCAGAGTGGCATGAGGTGACTGTTTTGCGATCAGCATGACGTTACTAAACGAGTAGTGATGAAACATCGCCGTCATTTTCAATTGATTCTCAACGATGTCGTTCCGGCCTACCTCCAGGGCGCGGTGAAGTTGTTCGAGCGATTGGGTCACTGTTTGAATTGCATCTTGATGGTTCATGGTTGTCTTCCTAATTGGTCTCGCAGTCGGCATCTGAGAGATTTTTTTGAATGAGAAGCCTTGCCGCAGGTTACAAAGCCCGTGTCACGGCTGGTCAAGGTGGAGTCTTTCGCGCACGCGAAAGCAGCAGCGGCTCGAATGGCCGGAGGCCGTGAGAGAGAAGCAAGAGCTAGCGATTGCTTCAGCGGACCTTGATGCCGTGATAAAATCGAACTAGCCGACGAAAAGAGAGTAAGTACAATTTTTCCAAACAGCGATCTTCAGTGGCTTACTTCAATGGCGTCATCGGGCCGAAAAAGACATGCGGTACAATGGGATGTTGGTCAAATGGAAAGATGATCAGGGATTTGGATTCATCGCTCCGACCAATGGAGGAGATGACGTGTATGTTCACATCAAGTCATTTGGAAATCGCGACCGTCGCCCAGTCGTCTCTGACGCCGTGAACTATGAATTGTCAGCCGGTGCCGATGGCCGCTCTCAGGCTGTCAAGGTCGTGTTTGATGGAGAGTTGTTTACCGAGTCGCAGGCTACGTCGACCAAAGCGATCATTGGCATTGCGTTTCTCACTGCGATTGCATCTCTCGTGTTGATGGGTAAGTTGCATCAGGCATTTACGTGGCTGTATTTTTTAACCAGTGCCGCTGCGTTCATCGCGTATGGGATCGACAAAAGTGCTGCGAAGGCCCAACGAAATCGGATCTCGGAAGATAGCTTGCTCATCTGGGGTATCATTGGCGGATGGCCTGGCGCGTTGATCGGACAACAAGTCTTTCGTCACAAGACCGTCAAAACATCGTTTCAAGTTTCGTTTTGGATTTCGGTGATCATCAATTGTGCAGCGCTTGTTTTCGTTGCTTCACCATCGGTGCGTGAGTTCATAAGCTCGTTTCGCTAGAGGGTGCAAATGGAGGGCTTGATTGAATGAGACGCGTGAGGAGACCGCCATGGACTAGCGACATGGTCAAGTGAAATGGCCAGCTACGCAAGGTTGAGAAAACCGATTGAATGACTGGCCGACAGAACCGGTAAGTGCAATCAAGAACTTGGTGGTTTCGCTTTTTGCCTGAGATATGCCCGCATTGCCGCTTGTTCGGTGCGATGAGATGCGTGAGGTAAGTAGCCATAGAATTTTCCGCAGACTTGGCAACTGACGCGAATTCCATAGTCTCCGATTTCTTCGATCCATGTGCCAAGGGCAACACCCTGTTCCGTGCGATAGATCAAGGTGTGGTTGCACCTTCGATTGGGTTCCTGTTCGATAACGCTGACATCGTTAATAGAGAATGACTGATTCATCGGCTGATCCTTTTGAACACTCGAAAACCTTTTCAAAGAAGTAAGAACCAGACTTGCGTAACTGGGCCTTTGAGCGGCGCAAGAATGCGACACTCCATGGACCAGTTGGCGATGGTTGACCTGTTGGGAGGAATGAGAAGGATCGAGTCAGTGGACACTCAGCTATCACGTTTCGTGGCGAAACGCAAGCAGCCAGCCGCTACCAAATCGTCGATTCCGATCTGATGGATAGGGAGTCTGAATCCGAAACGATTACATGATCCAACACAGCGATCCCAAGTAGATCGCCCGCTTGTTTCATGCGTCGTGTGATTTCCAAGTCCGCCGAGCTTGGAGTCAGAACGCCGCTGGGGTGGTTATGGGCCAAAATGATACTGATGGCACCGACGAGGACGGCTCTCTGAAATACTTCACGAGGCGCCAGCGGGGCAGAGTTTGCACTGCCAATGGTCACGATGGAGTAGCTTGCGATCTGGTGTGCACCGTCGAGATACATTGCAACGCAGTGTTCACGGCTGTTATCCGTCAGCACAGACCGCACAAAATCAGCAACTTCAACAGCGTCGCTGATTTTGACTCGTGCCGTCTTGGTCGATTTGTAGTTTACTTTTACTTCGCGAATGAAATGGTGTCTTGTTTTTGGTTGTCGAGCGTTTTTCATAGTCCTCATCAAAGTGCATCACTGCGATCGGCAACAGTCGATGCGGTTCATGGAATTTGCCTGCCGTCGGCTTGACCAAGTCAAGGCACGGCAAGTCAAGGTGGAGTCTTTCGCGTAGCGAAAGCAGCAGCGGTCACGAGCGATCGGATGATCGCGAGAGGGAACCCCGAGCTAGCGAGGGATTCAGCGGACCTTGATGCCGTGGCACAATGAGAAATGCCGACGTGACTAACCATTTTTACTTCCATGGCTTCCTGCTGTGCGACACAAATGACGCATCCGTGACGATCATGTGGTCGATCACTGGTATCCCAGAAGACTTTGCCGCGTCGTCAAAGAGAGCGATGCAGTTGATATCGGCATCGCTTGGAACGAGGTTTCCGCTGGGATGATTGTGAACCAGAATGATGGACACAGCACCGACAATGTGGGCAGCCTGATAAATCTCTCTTGGATGAAAATGAACACGATTGGCTTGTCCGATCGCGATCACTGAATAGTTCATGATGTATCCAGCGCCGTCGACGTAGAGTGCGATCACGTGTTCGCGACTATTGTCTACCGTCACCGAACGAACGAAGTCTGCGATCGCTTCCTTCTGTGACGATAGAATCTTTTTGAACCCTGTCGTTTTGTACTGAACGATTGCTTCGCGGATGTAAAATTCTGCCGATTTCAGATTGGGCTTACCGGTCGAGCGATCCTTTGGTTCCACGCTCTCGGTTGTACGAGCGCCGATCATACTTGCTGCATGTTTATCTGAATCGTGCCACCACGCGACCATCGGCATGTTCGTCTGGTTCGACATTCGCAGGCATGAAACACCTCTCGCCTCCTTGCGTTGATCTTTTCTCAAACGGTTCACGCTCTCAATGGTGCGGCTACAGTTCGTAAGCACACAAACACGGTGGTTTGTTCGCAGGAAATCAACAGCCTGCATGATTTGGCCATGGACAGACAACCTGCTTTCGGCAAACTTTCCATTGATTTCGCAGTATTCCGATTCGGCTAACGAACTGATCACCCTCTTCGCCAATGAAACCCGACCAGCGGTATCTGGAAAGTAGTGAGCAGTTCGTTCCATGTCTTCCAAGACGCCGCTTAGTAGGACCAAGCAGGATCTGAAAGGTCGCGTGAAGTACCGCATGACAAAATCGGGACATCCGGGATGCAATAGGAACTCGGTGTCGCAAATTGCATACGCGTTGTCCAAACGGTCGAGTACTTTTTCGTCCAAGAGCGGGCTGTAGTTCTTCATTGGCGTTGCTGCTCACAAAGAAGGAATGGTTGCGTCAGGAGGTTGACGAACTCCATGAAATCATTTGGGAAGCGAACAATCCAGCGATTTTTTGGTGGCGTCGACATTTTTTTCAAATTGGCAACGATTGGCGGTCAGTGTCTGTGCCACCGGTCTGCCAAGTTCACCTGCTGGCGTTTGCGATGGCGAACGCTGCACGCTGTCGCAAACAGTTCAAGAAAAAAATTGCGAAAAACTTGACTGCGGAATTTCAATCGCGGATAATCAAGGAGGTTCACCGCCGTGGTGACCCACTCGGCCGTTGAGCTAGCCGAGTTTTGCTTCCTACGAACGGTCATAACCAGCGCACCCGTCCGCCAGCTCAACATCAGTTTGATATCCTTTCGTGACGAGACTTTTTTGCTGACAATTGAGACTTCCCAGCCGTGATATTTTTCCGACGGCATTGGGTATTGGGCACTTAGAACTACCAAGGCGTAAATCAATCTTGCGAATCATGCATCACAAATCGCTTGGTGAGCTTGAGTTAAATGTGAGATTGCCGCCTAGCACAGATCATTAAGAACAAGTCGACCGAAATCATTTTTGTGTGGTCGCAAATCCAAGAGCCGACATCACAGGTACCGTGATGATCGGCTCATTTCATTTTGTCGCTGTGTTACGGCTAAGTCTCTAAGGATGTGTCGAAATGTCCGTCGAAATGAGGTACAATACGACTCGCCGTGTTTCGCAATTTACTCAGAAATCAAGATTTGTATGAATCCTTCTTGTAAAGCAACATTCGTCTGTTTTCTTGTTGTGATGGCTTGTGGGTGCGTACAGTCGCTTCCTGATCCACCTCCGCTCGACCCTGACTCGATCATTCGTGGCGATGATCCACCTCCGCTCGACCCTGATTCAATCATTCGTGGCGATGATCCGCCTCCACTCGATCCTGACTCGATCATTCGTGGCGATGATCCACCTCCGCTCGACCCTGACTCGATCAATCGTGGCGATGATCCGCCTCCACTCGATCCTGACGCAGTCATTCCTGGTTCTGATCCCGCCCGCTGACTCCTGACGCGATCATTATCGATGTACTTGACCGTGTCAGGCTGCTAAAGCAACTTTTCTCGATTCCAAGCAGATGCCAATCGAGGAGTTGACGTTATCGTCTAGTTAATGAAGGTGAGTGCTAAATAGATATTCGCTCGACGATGTTGCGCGTAATCAACTTCTTGCGGCGATCGTAAAGTCGTGTCGTTCTTGGATCGGCGTGGCCGGCGAGATTTTGAACTTCTTCCAACGGCACACCTTGTTCGAGAAGATCGGTAATCGTCGTGACCCTGAATGAGTGCGGCGAAAGCCGTCGCGGGAGGCTGCACAGCGACATTCGCCGCTTCACCATTCGACCAATGTCGCCTGCGGTCATCGGCTTGACCGAGAGTTGTTTTGCACGTCGAGAACACGTTGTGAACAACGGGGATGGATCGTCTTTTCCAGGCTGAACGTCAGCGCTTCGTAGGTAACTGAACAGCAATGTTTGCAGGTCATGGCGAACCGGAATGTGGCGCGACTTGCCTCCCTTGTCGATAAAGTGAAGGCAGTACTGATCACCCGCGTCGTAAAAGTCCTTGACCCGCAGCTTGGAAACAGCACCCACTCGTGCCGCTGTGTAGATGAGGATGCAAATGATCGACTTGTCGCGGAGCCCGACCACGTCGCTCGTATCAATCGACTTGATCAATTGCCGTGCTTGCTTGATCGATATTTCCGGCGTCCTTCCTTCCAGCACCGTGTATCGCTCTCCCCGAACGGACAACGCAGGATTGAGCATCACCGCGTGACGCATCACCAAACGATCAAAGAAATGCCGCAAGGCAGCGAGCACCTGCTTTTTGCTCGCAATCGCCAGCGGGAGAGAGGCCAGATAGATTCCCACGTCCGCCGGGGTGATCTTGGCCAGTTCAATCGCTCTGGTGTCGCACCAAGCGAGGAATTTCACGACGGAACGAAGGTAGGCACGACGAGTATGCTCGCTTCGAAGGGTTGCGAAAAAGAATTCATCCCACGCGAATCTCGCATTATGGCCCGCCGTAGCCACAAGGCTGGGAACCATCTGCTGAGATTGTTGAACCAGTGATCGGGACATCACTGGATAACGGAGCTAGCCATGAAAAAACTTGGGCATTGGCAACCGAGGAAGCCCCATCGATGTGCGCGATCCCAGCACCGAATCGCAAGCTGCGGTTCAAAGCTGCCACAATCCCAATCGAAGTTCCGATTCCAAACACTAAGCAAGAATCTTGCCGAATGCAATTGGTTAACCGTTCGGTCAAAGTCGTTGGCCCAAATATCAAACTGCACCGGATTCCAAGGCCACAAACCGTTCGCATTTTCCAACGAGGGAAAAGCACTCGCCAATCGAATTATGGCCGCGTCGCTGAGTCGTTCCATTTCTTACTACCTCCATCATGAATTAATTCAAAGAACTGCGACGAGGTATAGCGCATGATAAAGGACATTATCAAGCATAAAATGAATAAGCTGTCAGCGTGATGGCTTGCATGCTTTCCGTCATGCCATAAAGCGGTTAGGAGTGCAAACTTGACGTAAGTCTGTGCTCCATGCAAGCTGGGCGGTGCGCAATGCAGAAGGCCATCTCAAGCTGTTTGAGTGCCTCAGTGCTTAGCGGCTCAGTCGGCAAAGAAATACGAATTAGGCCGCTATCATACGCGGTCAAAAATATCGAGTGATCAGAAAATACTTGCTGCAACCGGCTCGAATCCATTTTTTGATCATGCCTGGGAAGTTGTAACAGCAGAATTCCGCTTCGAAAATCATCTTCGGGCAATATCACATCCCATCCAAACTCATCTGCGACACATATCACTTGTTGAGCATTCAGTAGCTGAGCCGCCATCGACCTTACCGTTGGCGATAAGCAACCTATCATTGCACCAAAAGCTGAGAACAGGGGACATAGGTTTACCGTTTCAGACAGTACGCTCACGCTACCGCGAAGTTGTTCGGTGAATGCCAACAGCCCGTCGTCGATGTATGAACTGCGAGCAGCACGATCGATACCATTTTCAATCGCGAATGCATGGCATGCGTTTGGAGCCACGCCAATACCTAACGGCGAATAACTGCCAAGCCATTTGTGAGTTCCAGCGACAACCAAATCAGCGACTTCACAATCGTCTTTAAGCGGCACATGTCCTAGCCCTTGCGCAGCATCAATCAGCACGTAACGAATCTCTCCTCCCATCTTGCGGATTGATGTCACGATTTTAGCAACTGGGAGCCTAGTCCCCAGATGATCCACTGCCGGTAAAAAGAGACCGTCGCAGCCTTCGGCACAGTAGACCAAACACAGACTTTCGCAAAACTCTTCGACGCTGACACCATGGTCGTACACTGGCCGTCGCATACTTTTCACGAAAACAGAATCTGACTTGGCGTATGCCGCCTGATGTAACTCATGAAGGTATCTCGGCCAGCACGTGTCAACCGTCATGCATCTCCGACAACGCTTGAACAGTTCTTGCATGCCGAGCCTAATTAGCGTAACGGAGCGGCTAGACAAGCACACTCGCGAACCCTCCGGTGCACCGAACAATTTAGCAATAGTTTTATCGAATGCGTCGATCCCTTGCCACAAGGACAATAGCTCAAAGTCATCTGCAAAGCCGCCGCCACTTCGTAACCACTCGATCAATTGCGGGTGCGTCGGAGCTGTGCTGATTAAGTCAAGAAATTCATGGAGCGCCCGTCGGGCATTAGGGGAAAACTGCCCGAGTCTCGCTGAGTCAAGATAAATGGGATTTGGCAAGCGTGGCTCCTTCTAACAAGAACCCACCATTCTATGCTTTCTACCGCCGCGAATCCAGCAGATCTTTGTAGGCTTGTGAGTAAACAGCAAGACGCTTCCAGCGTTCTTCGGCAGCTTCGACAGCGTCAAAATTAAATCGCAGCACAAAGCGAACTGTGCGACACTGATCATCCAAAGTCTGTTCGCCAACAGCGTGGCTGCCGTAAATTCCAAAGTCGCTTAACAAATCAGGTTCACTTTCGAGCGCAGATTCTCGAACAAGCTTGATCCACACACCGTGTCGAAAGTGTTCGTTGATCCAGCCCAGAAGCGGTTCACTTGGGAGTTGTTGTTCATTCGGCCAGACGGAGTCACTGAGAATAACGATCCGTTCGATATTCAATTTCTGGCTGTCAACAAGTTGAAGATTCAGTTGTGTACTGTGCTTACCGGGTCCATCCTGCCAATAGTGCGAACTCTTCACCCAAGCGACCGATCTGTAGAGAAAGACATGATGGCTTCGAAGCAACGCTTCATATACGATTCGCCAACTTTCTGTTCCTTCAAATGTCAACACACCGTCAGCGATCATTTGGAGTTCATTCGTGCCCGCAGAGATTCGCTGCATTGCAGCTTCGCGAAACACTGGGTCTGGAATCTGGCTAATCCGTTTTAGAGCTCTTGCGCTCGCTAAGTACTCCGCATAGATCTCCTTGTCATGAGCAATTGCAAAGGGTAGGTCAATTGCATGCTCACTTTCCAGCCGTGTTCGGTCTTGCGGGCGACGAAATAACAGGCCAATTGTCAAGCTACACAGGAAGGCGACGTAAAGAAGCAGGATTTGAGAATTCCACGCATACAAGCCGATTGCTGGGAGCATCGCAATTGCGATAAATGCAAACCACGGCAACGAATCGTAGAACTTAGATTTTCCAGTTGTCCTCATGTTCATGAAACTACGACATCTACTTGGGAAAAGCAAGTTACCATATCAATTTGGTTGTTAGACTGCCGTTGTATTTTGAAGCATGGCTGGTCGTTAATAACACCGCGAGCCAAACCTAGCCTATTACGGATTGTTGTTAGCCAAGAAACGGTGATTCACCGCATCCTGGGCATGCGAGCCGACGCTGCTGCTCAAGATACGCCTGCCTTACCGCTTCGTCATCCTCGTTGGCGACAGTACCGAACTTCGTACCACATACACCGCAGGCGACATGTGTAACCGAGCCAACGATTACTTCGACCCAAGACTCCTGCATCTGACCGTTTTTTGATTTGTGGCAAGGAGTGTGCTGACAACACCGAACTGCGTCAGAATCGATTGCAATCTTTTGCCTAATTATTCCGTGATCTATCATAGTAAGTAATTCCTGTAAGAAACCTTCACAACTGAAACCTTTTTGCGACCAGCCATGGTGTACGACCAAAGCTGCAAAGCCCAACTAACCAGTACCAGTAACAACAAAGAACCTTGGAGACGAATTCGACAACTATCACAGGCATCGCGTGTCGTCAAATAACGCAGCCGACGAGCGAGCTTTCAACAGAAAGTGCCTGAATTGTTTAGTGCTGAAGAAGAGGATCAAGAGTTCGTGGAGACAAACTCACCACGACGGCGTCCGAACTCGCATTAGGCTCGGCACTCGTTGTCAGGCAATGGCACTGAGTCGACTCTAATGACATTCGTTGTCACAATTCGCGAAAACAAAGAGGTGTAGCAAAGAATTTTTTCCATCGCCAAAAGCTTGGTGGACACTCGTCTGTATTGAACCGAGGTTTTGAAGTTTTCAGTCCAAGAAGAACCACCAGCGTGTTCGGAATTGAGATTGATCGGCTCCGCTTTTTAAGGAGTACGGAAAGAAGTGACTCCTCCATTTGGGTGAACCTTGAACGCCGAAGCCGAACCGTTGTGGCATTAATTGCGCTCAGACACGCGTCTAGAATCCGGCTGCAAATAAATGCAACAAGTAATCTAGTCGATCTCGAATAGTGGTGCACTCTCGAGCAAGTTGCATCGCTTAGGAATTAATGCGGATCAGCTTTCGTCCTTCTTCTCAATTGTACCGTGGCGATGGCAACTGCTCACCAGGACTATCGGATGAATAGTTTAGATCGGTAGCAGTTCCGGCCTTGGGAACGGAGCTGCCTGTTCTCTTCGATTCCGATGCTGTGGTGGGTTGCGAACTAGGAGTCGCGACTGCTGGAATTCCAGCGTTAGTACAGGTGTCTCTAACCGTAACGTCAATCTCCATCTTACTGCCCAATTCACTAACTGGCCAAACGTCGAACGTCACGTAAAATGTTGCTATAAGCTTGATTCTATTGACGCCAGCGGGAATATCGATGCTGGTGGGAAAGGTTCCCGTTGCATTGCTGCTAAACAAGAACGATATCTGGTCTAACAAAGCTTGTTCGTCAACGTAAAGGTGCGTACCGTCATCTTGGATATCGATGGGCAGGGTATCTATTTCTGGGGCAATCGTGACCGGTTTACCAGATGGGTCAACTGCAGAAAGACGTGCAACGATTCTCCCGGTGGTCGGTTTCAACGGAAGCGGCTTGGGATCATATTCAAGCTTCAGTTTGTTATTTCTAATTGCGGGGAAGGTTAGTCTACGAGAATTGCACTGTATGCAGTAATCGGCTATCTTTTTCTCAACGGTCAGCTTCCATCCAGACGCAGGCTTTTTTGCGGCTTTGGCTTCTAAATCCAAACGATTGGAAAGTCCGGACGGCGTGCCAACCCGAAGGTGAAACTTGTCTCCTGAGAGTTCTTTCTTCAAGCCTGCGATACGAACTCGAATCAACTCCCGGCTGAGCACTTCCACCTCGTCGGTGCCCAACGTGTCACCTTCGACTCCGCCCAAAATGACATGCGTCAAAGTTGGATGGAAGTTTCGACCGGATACAAAGAACTCTTGAACGTTGTTGTCTTCAGTGGAAACATAATCCAGGCCGTAGTAGTCAAAGAGCACTGGTTGGAGCTGCTGATCGCCACGATGAAACAGATCCGTTCCTGACAAAGAATACTCGTAAGGAACGCTGCTAGTGTGTGTCTGTAATGACAGCATCTTCTCGAGTTGTTCGATGCGCGATATTAACCTCGCAGTATCGCCGGGCCGAATACAATGTTCATCACCGAAACCACACAAGCAATTTTGCGCTTGATGCACACGAGCTCCTAAAGCGATCATTTCTTCATAGCTGCGTTTAGTCACGCCCGGCTTGGTGAGTTTCTCCCAATTGGTTGTGATGTCAAAGTCCACTTGAGTCACGAAACTGGGCATGGCTATCAAGACTTCGCACTCGCGAACTCCAGGCTCCAATTGGCGGTGGCGAAGATCGTAACGTTCGGTCGGACCGGTAGACCAGATTGTTCTCGCCAGCGCGGCGATGTTTGACGACTCGGTCGGTGGTGTTTGCACGCGGGGGCGAAAGTACCAACCAAATGTGTCGTTTCCGTGGGTGAATCCGACAACAGTATGATTCAAATCGATAGTGGCAATGTCTAACCCCAATGCGCGACTGGCGGCAATACGTTGCCCAAGCCCAAATCCACCCTTGGCGACACTTATTGCAAGCGCGGTTTGCAACTCGCGTCGACGATTCAACACGTCGAACGAGTTCTGCTCTTCAACTTGCGGATCAAGTGCGAATACGTGAATCGGAAATGCACCTTCTACCATCGTCCTCCAGAGTCGCAAAGTCGTATCGGGATTGACCTCGTAAGCAAAAAAGTAGAATGTGTCAGCATCGAATTCTGAGAACGATTCAACAGTGATCTTTCCCTGACGTCGCAAGTCACGAATCAAGCGTTTCATGTTGAGGTCGGTTACGCCCGCCTGGGAGGCGACCAACCAACTGATCGACACAAACTCTTTGTCATATTCGTTCAACATCTGGTTTCGCCAGTTCCCCCGCTGAATTGGACGATTCCGGGTCGCATCGATCGACTCTCCAAGCTCGGTCGCTTCTGCAAAGCTTGAAATCAGTTCGGCTTGCTCGGCATATTTATTGCGTTCTTCCAGAGCAATGTGAACCTTGAAGAAGTACTCTGTGAGGAACTCACGTAATTCACGCATCTTTGGTGCGATGCTGTGCCCTCGTTCTTCGAAGTATCGTTCCGCCACTAGGCGAATGCTGTCAACATCATACGCGTTTTGGTTGATCAGCACGATTGGATAGTCGACGTCGCCCCTCAAATCTGAAGCATTCGCCGGCGTATTGGCGAGGGATAACGAGACAGGTATTTCTGTAGACTCCAACTGGTCAATAAGTCCCAATGCATTGTTTCCGAGCACCTTGTTAAACATTGTGTCAAGCGAACGCTCCGACAATTGACTTATAAATGCGCCACTCTCCGTTTTTGCAAAGTCCCCTTCCATAAAAAGATTGACTTGCATGTCCGCTGCAATCCGATGCGCCGTAATCGAGTTGCTCCCAATTTGACGTAGTTCATCGACGATCTGGTTTGGTTCGACATCTATTAGCGCAAGGAGGTTTACACCAGTGGCTTGGTTATCCGCAATGCACTGGCTAATTTGGCATGAATTGGCAACGTTTTCGACGCGAACTTTCGGATCCAGATTTTCTCTCGGATTTCCACATTGAGCACGAACCGCGTCCGCCACGAGGTTGCCCGCGAAAGCTAACTCAGCCATCAGATCGATCAACGTTTCGTCCTTGCTTCCACACGTCAATATGGAGTCTGCTTTTTCAATCACTGCGTCCAAAAGCTCAAAGTACTTGTTAATAGGTTCGCTGTTCAGGGACGAATTAAGAGTCTTGAGTTTCAGCGATTGGACCTTCAGATTATTGATGAGTTGAATTCGATTTTCTTCAAGCTGAGTCTTTTGTCCCCATTTCGCGAGAACCCGAGGCGTGACCGCGTCAACCAAGTCCGCGATGAACATCTTTGAGAATGCATTGCGCGTGTTGGCTTCATCGATATGGAGCCGTGCTCGCATAGAAACCAACGCCATGTAACCCTCGTGAGTTTCGCGGCCTGGCAGTACGGAAACCGGAACGCGAAATTTATATAGCCCGTATCCGGCACCTCGCGCGGTGTCGTCGCCCATGTTGCGACGACGAAGAGCTTGATTGACATTGATGAAAGTCGATTTCTGACGTTCTAGTTCAGTGGGTTCCACGCCCACGCCAGCTTTTGAGGATCCGGCCAGCTTGACCGATTGGGCTAAGTCGACAAGTTTCTTAAAGTCGGCTTCCGAAATGTCGATCGGCTTCGAAGCGTCGGCACTCAATTGAAGTGTCGCCCCTTCGACGCCCGAAGTAGTGGTACGTGTCAAGCCAGGCGGTACTACGATCTCTCCCTCCGTGCTTGCCAAACCAAGAGTCGTCGAACTTTGCACTTCCAAGGCATCGCTACGGGCAACGTAAGCCTGCAGAGTCGCTTCGAAGGCGTCGACAGACTTCGCCATCTCCTTGTCGTATTCCTGGATGAAGTGGGTCAAGCTAGTGTCACCCCAAACATCGGGTTGTTTGACAGTGATACTTCCATCGCGACGAATTGCGTCTTCGATCTCCGTAACCTCTTTTGCCAGCGATAATACCGAACACGGCTCCGGGTGCTTTTCGACGTGCTGTGTGTGGCGTTGGCCAAAAATGGCATCCAGGCGATCACCGTGCCGGGTGTCAGGCATGTACTTTCCGCTTAGACCACAGCCAATTACAGCGGACAGAAGCACGCTACACGTTGTCAATACGACCGCAGACTTCATCTTATCAACCCGTGCACCAAAGATTTACTGAAAGTACCGCCTAGAACGATTGAAGCGGTTCTTCGCTGTAGGTTCGACGCAAAGGCTTCGCTGCGGACTCTACGATCAGATTTTTTTAGCCACTTTTCATCTGGATGAGGCCTGTTCTAACGGTTGCAGAAAGTTTAGGGGCAGCGGGTCGATGTCAGCCCACTCGTATTCCGAAGATCAGATAGAGTATTGGTAATGTGGCTTTACCATCAAGTTGACATGGCATTGAGTTTTCGAGGATCCTGCCCATGGCAACGTGCCTAAGGAACTCATAAGTTTCCAGGCTTATATAAGTGCTTGAGTTACGCTATCGAGCTCGATCACTTCTCCCCGTACGACAAATTCACTTTGGCCCGACTTTTCGCCCATTGCAGAGAAGGGCACCTATTTTGAACTGCGTACCATCGTTGCTTGGCCCGAAGGCACCGTGCCGGTTTCACCGACCGCCGCTGCCCAAACTGCTCGAGAACGTACTATCCGATACAAACCCGTGTTGAATACAACGACACGCTGTGATGCAGTGTAAATTTGGTCGATCCGTTTAAGCTAGATCCAACACCTTGATTGGAAGAGTATCGCTGCCATGGCAACCTCGACTACGACACCGCCAGAAACTGGTGTCTTTAACAATCAACAAATTTGAATGCCCAATGCCATCGCCAAACTTGACAAAGGGTTGGGCCGGAGTGATTTTAGCTTTGCATTTTGTAGAACGCCACCCATGGCGCCAGCCGCCGCACTCGTAGATGTCTTTGCCAAATTCCGCTATCGGATATGCATTGCGAGACCGAAATGTAAGCTTATGTTCACGTGAGTTGTTTTAAAGTTTGGTTGGGCACTCGCGAAGCACTAACTCATAAAGCCCATCAAAGTCGTATCTAGGGATGCCATTGTGCTCGGCGGCCGAGACGGCAACAACGAGATGCTAGGCCAGCTACATCTGGTTCCTGCCTAAGTAATTCCATGATTTTGTTGCCACGAAGTCATGATTAGTGAACGACCATGCTCAGGCGTTATTTGATGAACTACCAAAAGCTCATCATCCTTGAGCTTTTGAATTACTCTCAACTCGACGATGTATTTAGGTCAAACTAAACTGAACTTAGGCATTCTAGAACTTCCAGCACCTGCACAGACAAGTTTAACTGAGCGAATTCGCTATGACGAAAGATTCGAAATGGGATCCCTTTTCAAGACCAGTACCCAGATTTGCATGCTTGCAAGACGACAATGTTCTACTTCAAGCTTGGAAAAAATCGCATAGCTACCTTCGATCAAAGAGTTGGTTCGCAGACGTTCTTGAACTAGATGTCTCCGCTTTGGACTTACAGAGGTTCATCTTCAACATCAGCTTCGATATGCAGCTGGGTGACGTTTCTGACCTCAAGCCTTCTCCAATGGCGATCGTACCAGCTCCTAAAACAGATGAGCATCCGTGGGAATTTCGCGAGGGCCGTTGGTTGCCGGGAGCAAAAACGAAAATGGCAATGCGTCCATTGGCCCATCTTGCACTGCGTGACCAAGTTCTGAACATGGCAGCGCTAATTTCACTTGCCGACATCGTTGAAACGGCACAGGGAAACACAGACTTACCGTCACTCGAGGCGCGATCGGCAGGAGTGGCCAGTTATGGTAATCGTCTTCTCTGCGACTGGACCACGGACTCGTCTGGACAAACGAGAGCAGAGTTTACGTGGGGTAACGCCGCATGTTATCGCAAATACTATGTCGATTATCAAAAGTTCTTAATACGTTCGTTCGACGTTTGCCGTCACTTTTACCCGATGAGACCAACAGGCTCGGAACTCGGAGTCGTGTCGCTAGATTTGCAAGGGTTTTATGACGCGATCGCACCTCAAGAAGTTATTCAGTCTTTGAAGCACATTTGCGAACGATTCGACCATTCAATTGACTCAGAGTTCTTCCGGGCCCTGGAAGTCCTATTCTCTTGGGAATGGGCTCCAGTCACTCCCGAGCAAAAGCTCCTGCTCAAGGAAAACAAGTTACCAAAGGGTATTCCGCAAGGGCTTGTTGCCTCGGGTTTTTTCAGTAACGCATACATGGTTGCGTTTGATCGTGCTATTACGACAGAAATACAGAGAGAAAAAGCAAATACTCGTGGGGGCCTGCGAATCATAGACTATTGCAGATACGTCGACGACATTCGCTTCGTGGTCGAGGGAAGTTCGGAGTTACTCAAGGACGATATTACCGACGAAGTCGCAAGATGGGTAAAAGGGAAACTAAAAAAGCATGTTGCATCGCAGCAGTGCAACGAATCAAAAACCGCATATCTTTCTCTGAAAGAACTTGAAAGTCGAACCATGCGTCCGACGATTATGGCCGCGATTCAAGAGAAGCTGAGCGGTCCCATGGATATGGAGTCACTCGAGGAGGTAAGTGTCGCAATCGATGGCCTTCTAAATACCGTCATAGCTGAACGGGACCAAGGGGGCCCCTCAGATAAAAAACGGAACTCCAAGAATAGTATTGGCGATGGAGCCGAACTTCCACTTTCTCAGATTCATGTGGTTAAGCACACAGTGCGGGATGACACCGTCATCCGCTTTGGATCGTACCGAAAATTCACAACGCTGCGTAATCGGCGATTTTACATGGCCGCCGAATCAAGTGGCAATCGATCTTCGAGTTTGAAGCGTATTGATGCTGAAATGGAACTAGCAAGTCGACAGATGATTCGCTTGTGGAGTCTTGATCCCTCACTTGCTATAGTACTGCGGCACGCGATGAATCTCTGCCCGTCCCCCGAATTCCTCGCACCGGTGATTGAAGCGATTCAGGGTGCATTCATGCATCCCTCAACATCTCGCACTCCCAGTAGCTCACAACAGCAGCAGCTTGCATTTACGCAAAGTGTTGCGTTCTACACAGCAGGAGAGCTTCTGAAAGCCGGAATTATTGAAACGGGAATTGATGTATCTCCAGATGAGCTCCCAGCCAAGAGCGATCTTCTTGGATATCGAGAATTGTTAGGGGATTTTGCAGAGTCCTTGCTAGAAACAGCGGTTACGCCTTGGTATGTCTCTCAGCAGGCCGTGATGTTCCTCCTGTTCATTGGGAGGCAACCCTAATGTTAAGTAACATCCTAAGCTCGCTCGGTGAGCATTATCGGCGTTTGCTCGAAATTAGTAGTAAGGTTAGCGCGGCGAACGAAGAGAGTGACTTGCCCCTTGTGTTGGCATTGGATCAACTGCAGGGCAATCGACCAAGAACTTTACGACGCCTCTTATCCATTTTAAAACGGTTGGAAGCTGACAAACTGGCACCTTTCGTCGGTTCTCTCTGGTTAGCCAACTCAGCAATATCGGAAGAGTTGTCGGAGTTCGTTCGGACCCGTTCGGAACATGCTCGAGTGTTTCTTGCTATGCAGGAGACGATGCCATCTGACCTTGGACATGCTGCTTATAACACTTCCAACCTTGCGAAATCAGAGTCGCTTCTCCGAGTGATGCGAGCGACGAACAACCCATTCACGCAAGAAACAGCTGCACTTCAATTGCTTGACGCAATTGCAACGGAGCTTGCAAAGGAGAGGTTGTTAGTCTCAGATTTACACCCAGATGGCTTGCGGCTCCAAGTGGACAGCTGGGATGGAATTGCTGAACCCAAAACAACACAGTCAATTCGGGTCTCAAAGACAAACGTTGCTGCCAAAGATGCGCGTTATAGACTCCCATCATGGGCAAACAATGAGCGAGCATTGCTTTATGCAATCGGGCGGATCATTCGATCCGCTATGCTCGGAGTTGTTGACTTCACTGCCTCCTCAGCGCAGTGCAAGCAACAACTCGATGGATACTGCGGGGTGCGTACTTCGTGGTACAAGCGGCAGCATGGACTAACTGGCCACCTTGAACTATCCGAATGGGAGCACGCCAGCTGTTCGCCTTGGTTAGACTCGCTCCTTATGCATCTTCTCGCCTGGCCGGGTTGTAGGTCCGATTCCGACGGTGATTTTGCACTTGTGGTTTCGTTGCAGTCGCTTCAAGAGAGGGTAAGGGAGCGAATAAGAGAGCTGGCAAAAATGTTTGGCAGGTCAAGTGCACTGCCTGTATATGACGTCGTCGTCCGCAACCCGCTCAAAAATCCCCCAACCATTTCGCTTGCGCTGATTCAGACGGTGCGCCCGACTCACGCTGACTTACGTGCACACGGTCCAGATTTGAATGCTACTTCGTTTCGCCCCATCCACCGCAACCACCTTGCATCACTACTGAGGTTGACTTGGGAACATGACCAGCTAAGAAGTACTTATGCAAAGAGCAATAGCTTAGACATCGTTGTCTTACCAGAGATTGCTGTGCATCGTGCCGACCTCGATCTAATTGAGCGATTCATTGACGCTACCAAAGCAATCGTATTTTGCGGCTTGTCGTTTTATGAGCATGAACGACTTCATGAACTCATAAATACCGGCCTTTGGGTATTGCCGGAACAAAGAAAAACCGGGCGAGCCTTTCGTTATTTGCTACAAGGAAAAGAGCACATGATGAAGGAAGAAGTGAAAATGCAAATCAAATCATACAGGCCCCATCAGTACATACTACGTGTTGATCTCTCTAACGGGAAAAAACCAGTCGCTGTTTCTGGCGCAATTTGCTTTGACGCGACGGACCTTAAACTTGCGTCTGATCTGCGAGATTTGACCGATATGCTTATCGTTCCTGCAAATAACCGTGATGTACCTACCTTTGATACTATGGCAAGCGCGCTAAGTTGGCACATGTTCCAGCACATAGTCATCGTAAATAGCGGCGAATTTGGCGGATCTGTCGTTCAAGCACCTTACAAAGAGCGTCATCAACGAACACTGATTCATGACCACGGCGGCATGCAAGCAGCGATATCAATTGTCGAGATCGACCTATCCGACTATCAACGAATGCGAGAGACTCCTCCTGCCGATTTAAAGTCGTCACCGGCTGGATTTGCGAGGCATTAGGCGAGGACACTCGACAAATTGCAATTAATTTACGTAAACACAATTTAGCTTTGGTTTCGACGCACCCGTACGATGCCGTTCCGGTCTACCGTTTCACGACTGCCACTTCACTAATTTCTGTGTACTCAGGACGCGTCCGCCTTTGATGCACTTGTCTTATGAGTTCAAAGTTTACGGATTTGGAGATCGATGTTGAAGCGTGTGCATCTTACTTCTGTTGTGATTCATTCTTTGCCGCTATCAGGAGCTACGAATGTCAATTATTCAAGAGCATATTGCAGAATCCGCTGACGAGTTTATCGAATTTCTATATCCGCGGGGAAAGCTTCTCCGACATTGGCCGGAGACTGACAACTCACAGAAATGGATCTTTCGTGGGCAATCGTGTAGCGATTGGGATCTACAACCTACGGCCTTTCGCAAAGAAGGAAAGCGAATCCTATCAGGTTTGGTCAATCCGACGGGTGACAATCCATACGAGACCAATAAGAAGGCAGCACAATGCTATTGGGAAGCTAGAGCACTAAGCGCATTTATCGAGATGGCAGATTCACAAGCTCTGCCAATTCCCGAGGATGGACAAGTCTTGAGGAACCATCTACAAGCTTGTCTCAGTCGGCTTGTTAGGGCGGCGATTCCGGGAGCGGAACTTTTCAAGCAGCCTATTAGGCAGATTGAGATTGACGAATGGCCGCCTCTTGAACTTCTTTCCGTATTAGGAATTGCACAGCACAGCGGCATACCCACGAGGCTCTTGGACTGGACGTACTCACCTTATGTCGCGGCATATTTTGCCGCAGTGGGCGCGAGCGACAGAATCCACACAGATAGCAGCGGCTATCTTGCCGTCTATTGTTTGTGGATGCACAACAGTTCTTACTTTGGGGGCGACATAAAACTGATTACAGCACCAAGATATGCTAACTCAAACCTTCATGGTCAGGTCGGTTTGTTCACTTTCACCCCATGCAGAGACTTTGAGAATGATGGTCCCGGCGTTCCGCCCCTGGATACCTTGCTTGAACAGTCGGAGCACTCAAGTCTCCAGCAACTACTGGTGCTCAAGCTTCCGGTGTCGCACTGTTTGGATTTGCTACTCGCGCTCAGAAATCTTGGGTACCACGCTGCAAAAGCGTTTCCGTCATTTGAAGGAGCTGCCGAGAGTGTGAAAGAGCAGTTGAAATTCGTTTGGGAATCGCTCAGATGCTCTTGGCAACAAGCAGACTGATGCGTGAACCACCGCAGGGCAAACACTTCCGATTTCGTACATTGGAGCGACGTGTAATTCGGCCTGTCCCGCTACCTCTTCGAAGTTTTTTCCATACATGAGCATCTCGGTATGCCCCGCTGTCCGAAGACGTTTCCAGAAGTCGCTGTGCTGGGTAGGTAAGAGCGAAGATTGAAATAGGCCCGGTGGTGCATCGAACCTATTCGGAAAAGGCGACTGCCTAATCCGCAAACTCTGAGTCATGTAAATGATGTTCCGAATCGGAATCCATTCGCAAGAGCTCAAAGATAACCAAACATTCTGCTAGAGAATGCGGCACTGCTTAGAAATCAACGCTGGATTCAACGGTAGAGACTGCTCCGCTGCCACTGTTCTCGTACACCCAAGAGTGTGCGAGGTCAGCGACTTTGGAAACGAGTGGTAGGTCATCACGTCCAAAACTGGACGAGTCCTTCCAGGTCTCTCCGTCTTTGTAGATACGAGAGAGCGATACGTTGTGTCGCAATCCTTCACGGGTATCGTTCTCCCATATCGCAGCCTTGATTCTCCCCATACGAATTTCGTGCACGGGACGTTTTGCAGCACTTTGATTAGCCATTTGATATTTCTCCAAAACAAGGGAATTACTTTGCTGTGCGAACGATCGCACAAACATGCCTAACAACGATTCGGTCAAGATGGCGTACTTGTGACTCAGGAGCACTAGAAGCTTGGCCGTAATCAATCATGACCTGCGGTGTGAAACCGCCATGGTCAAGCCATTCGAGAAGATTTTCTGCAAGCTCACTTGCAGCCTCTTCGTCGTCATCCATTAGCGATTGAATCATCGCTATCCACGTTGCTTGTGGGTCCATTGCCTAGCCCTTTCTTTGCTAGAACTTCGAAATTAGATAGCGAGCGACAAGAGCCCGCCGATTTTCATGTCATACGCGGCACGATCGCCTGCATTTGCAATCTGTCGAGAGATTCGCGTCAGAGCATCAACTGCTTGGAAAACAGAGAAATTGCCCTTGAGTGTAGCCATGACCTGCACGGCTTCCTTTGCATGGCCGACGCCAATACCTTGGCCTGTCAAGACTTTCGCCACATCTTCTATGTTCGAGCCAAGTGACGTATTCATCGCTCGAGTGATCGCTTTAGCGAAGTTATCTTTGCGCTCGTTGCGCTTTGAAACCAAGCGGCGAAGGATCTCCTGCATATCGATAAGTGCGTCGACCACATTGGCGGTGTGCTTACGTTTGTAGGTCACGACCTCTGTGGCATCCCATACGATATGGTTGCCGCAAATTCGCTGAAACCAGAACGTTTCGATACCAACCGAACGACGGCCAACTTCGCTATTCCAAACGAAAAAGCCTGGCGCAAACTGCTCGCCACCAATATCCACCCAGGAATCATTGTCAACCAAGAAGGCAAACATATCTTGTTCACCGGCGTATAAGCCTGTCGCACCGTTGAATCCGGGCGGCGGAGGCGTAAACTCAGGTGCTTCTTTCCGCACGATATCGAGTACATCGCTATCGTAGAGTCTAGTATACGACGCTCCATGAATGGAACGCACCGAACCACCTCGTGTGAGCACCTGAATTGGCTTTCCGCCAACTGGCATTGTCTCAAGTAAAACTTGAGCAATCGTCGCTGTACGTAATCGATTCGCCGTTTCTTTTTTGACTCCTGATAATGCACAGGTTTGACCAAACGACCAGTCGTTCAAGAGGTAGCCGGAGCCACCTGTCAACTTTAGTCCTAATCCCCCATTTAAGGCGGACGGGATGACTTCTGCTGGCGCCTTCCAATGAACTTCCGATTCCTGACGTGACCTTGCGCAATACTCTGTCAGTGCGTCGAAATCAGCGAAGCGTTCATCATCTGGCCGTGAAAATAGCTGGTACGACGCTCTTTTAAGATTTGTCATAATTCTTCTCCAAGTCTTGAGTAAAACAGAAAAAACCTTTGAGGATGCACCACCAGTCCTCGCTAATTTGCTGTGCTGATTCACGACAAGCAAAGCCAGCGAGTGCTGGGGTTCAATCGTCTACCCAGGACAAGTCACAAAGAGTGACCAGCAGTTGTGAAAGAAGGACTTGAGAGCAATGCTCAGTGGCAACGCAAAGTCCAATAGTGTGTTTTGATCAGCATTTTGGACAATGTGACATTTATTGAAGAGTTGTTTTCAAACTGCTTCCATCGGCTGTCATCCGTCGGGGCTCGCCCGCTGAGGCCGCAGGCCCTTGGCCCCGACGGATGATGGACGGTGGAAGCGAATGAAACCAAAGCCTTAGGCAAGCTGCCCTCGCCCTCAAGCTGCTTTTTGAGGTCTAGATTCTTGAGGGGCTCTGAGCGTATTGGTCTTCATGAGAAAGTGAGTAGAGTGCTCCCTTGATTTTGTAGCGTCAACTTCTATGCAAAAGTTTGAGGACATCTGCTTACAGGTTTAGTTTCGGCGTCTTACCGAGAATCCAAAATGTTGCGACGCGTATTGTCCTCTGTGATTGGCTATAAAGACCTACAAGCCTTTACGAACGAACACGCATCTGCGGATCGTTCTGCTACTGAGAAGATTGATGGGTTCGAGAAGCCGAAACTCTTCCGCAATCAAGGGTGTCGAAGATTCGTGCGTCAGAACCGGCACGTAGCATCAAAGCATTTCAAAAGTCATCGTCGAGGCTCGCAGTAGTTGGTTTAGTCGAGAAATCTTTCCAATCGGACGGTGTTCGCGTCAGGCACTTCTCGATTCGCCAACTGCGTTCATACTCATGCGCCAAACAACCAAAGCGGATAACAGCGCGCAGAAGCACGGACGCTGTTTTGGTGAAGGGAATATGCAGGCAGCGGCTTACAAAGACATATGTCAGCTCGGGTTCATGAGCCAACCGTAGCATTGCGAAACGCTATGGTTGGACCATCCGAAGATGCGAAATTTTTATGGGTGATTGACACCGGTGTGCACTTCCCCAAAAATTAGATATGTGCATAAGAAGGCGACCGACTTCCCTAGGTGCTTTCACGTTGCTTCGTCTCATCCTTTCTCTCTTCATATAGGCTGGTGCATACGTGGAGTTCTCCCGTTCTTTCTTATTCCGAACGCGCAAATCTTTACCTTCGAAGCAAGATATGACGCGGAAAGCTAGACAGTTGCTTGTTGAATCATTGGAAGCACGGCACTTGATGGCGATTGACTTGACGGGTGGACAACTGCCCGCTGACATGGTTGCTCAAGCGTACGTCTTCATAGGCGACCATAGTGTAAGTAATAGCGAAATTTGGTCGATGAATGTTGGTCCGAGCGTAATTACTGCTCCGGATTTTGGCGAGGTTGTTCGTGAAACGGTACACTTTGCAAAAGGGCAGACGTATGAGATATCGGCTTCCCACGTTGCAACAAACCGAATACATCCCGTTACTGGTGGCCCCGATCCTGATTATGACTATCGAGCCTGGGTTGATCGATACGCGAATCCTAGCTGGACTACCGGCAATCCCGTACCTTCTGGACACCAGTTTTTTGTTACCGATCCAGATGGATTGCTTCAGCGACGCTATTTCGCTGAGCAAGGTGATCCTGATCCCGTCTTAGGGAAATCTGCGCTACTTCATTTTCCTTCCGTCAATCTCAAAGTTGACAGCAATCAAGACGGAATTCTGTCGATTCTGGACGATTTTGCCGAACTTAATACTACGATTGGCAAGACGCTCTTCGTGATGGCAGGGGACAGCGATCTAGATGGTGTTCCAGACAATTACGACTTTAATGGAATTCAGAACCAGTCCTTTGAGCGTGTCGTGTTGCAACTTAGTAGCAATTTAAGTTATGCAGCAACTCCAGAATCAGTGAACATCACTTTTGAATATGCTGCCGCTCCGTTCTCTACCAGTAGCTCAAGCGGTTTGTTCCGACTATGGCGCGTTGACGCGGATGCCAATCGCCAATCATCCGAACTTTACATCGCGCCGCACGTTTCTTATTCGGCAGCCGCCCTAGGAATGACCTTCGGTGAATCCACCTCGTTTTTTCTTGAGGCCGTAAATCCAACAAACAAAACGGTGCATTATGACGCAATCAAGGTGATCGTCAATGTGAATGGATTATGGCAAGGAACCCTTGAGGACAAGGTTCATGTTCGAGCGAAACAAGGTGGTGGCGAAGTCTATTTGCTTTCCGAAGAAGTCTCAGCAACAGGCGGAACCGCCGAAGTCTACTACCAATTCACTGGTACTGATCTCGCTTTTGTGGAAAGTGACGTTATCACCTTCCAGGTCTACGATATGGCCGGGACATTGCAATTCGTTACCACCGGCACGATAGTCAATGGATTGGTACAGACGGAGGTGCCGCTTTCAACTCTCCAGGCTGGTGATCGGTATCAAGTAAGAGCAAAGCACAAGAACATCACCACTGCTTTTGCTGAGTTCGAAATCGTAGACGATGTCTATGTCAACTCGGTCCCAACTATCACTGCTTTGTCAGACCTAGTGATTGCAGAAGATAGCAGCCAGCAAACCTTTCACTTTACTATTGACGATCAAGACAATTCGCTTTCCGAGTTGTCGGTGTCGGTATCGTCCAGCGACCTTACTCTAGTTGATCAAGCCGGGTTGACTCTGAGTGGTACGGGCGCTAATCGCATGCTATATGCGACCCCAAAACCAAACCAATTTGGACAAACGGTAATCACCATCGTCGTCTCCGATGGCATAGCCCAGAGCTCTTCAAGTTTTACACTAACTGTCACTCCAGTTAATGATGCGCCTGTAGGAGCAAACGCTACCCGAAGCATCTTGGAAGACCAAACCTATCTGTTCAAGCTTTCCGATTTCCCGTTCTCCGATCCAAACGATGTTTTTCCGCATAGCCTGGCAGGAATAAAGATTGTCGGACTGCCACCTGCTGGCGACGGCGTCCTGAAGCTAAACGGTCAAGCGGTAGTCCTGGACCAACTCATAACTCCCGAGAGCATCTCAAGTTTAAGCTTCGTCCCAAAAGAAAATCTTCATGGACAGAACTTAGGGACGATTGAGTTTCGTGTTATGGATGATGGGAACACAGAATTGCCTGGAGATGTTTTGAGCGAGACCTACCAGTTTGCTTTTAATATTGCTTCTGTAAATGATTCGCCCGTTCTGGACAACAGTGGCAGTGTTAATTTTACAGGCATCTACGACAATGAAACTACCAATGGTGGCAATCTGGTTTCTGAATTGATTGCTGACGCCAACGGCGACTTGATTATCGACGTTGATACCACCGACGGCAAAGGGATTGCGATCTTCCTTAAAAGTTCGACATCTGGCGGGAGTTGGCAGTATTCACTTGCAGGGGAAAACCTTTGGAGAAGTCTTGGAGCAGTCTCGCAATCAAGTGCGCGTCTACTGAGAAGCACTGACAGAGTTCGGTTTGTGCCAGGCGTTCTCGGAGCTGCCTCGGCCTCTATTTCCTTTTTCGCTTGGGATCAAACGCAAGGATCTGCGGGTCAACTCTTGGCCGTTTCTCACTTGGCTAATTCAGCATTCAGTGTGAACTCGCAAGTCGCCGGACTTGTAATCCTTGCCTCCGACGAACCTAGTGGGACCAACGGTTTGATTGCTGTCATCGAAGACGGCGATTTCACTTTCACTTCTGAAGATTTTGGGTTTATTCCTGCTGCGGCGGCTCCCTCAAGTGAGCTTTCGGCAATTGTCATTACTTCTTTGCCTATGCCAGTTGCGGGGGTGCTGTATCTTGGCGCTCAGGCTGTGGTTCTGAACCAAGTGATTGCTGTCAGCCAGATTCCTAATCTCAGATTTGCTTCCGCACCAAATAGGGCTGGATTGTCGCTTGGAGAGATCCGATTTCGAGTACGTGGGAGTTTTAATGATTCCCCTGGCTACCGGAATCAGAGCTCAACTGAAAATACCCTCGTCATTGATATCGAGGGAGTTAATGATGCTCCCGCCGGGGTTACTAAGCAAGTCGAACTTGTTTTGAATACGAACTACACCTTTGGTCCCAATGACTTTCAACTGACCGACATTCACGACAATCCAGCGAATCAACTCTCAGCCATTACAGTCACGATTTTGCCGTCAAGCTTTGATGGCGAACTGCGATTAAATGGACAGACTCTGGCCCAAAATGCAGTCATACCTGTTTCTGATCTCGGAGACCTTGTTTTTATTCCCAATACCAATGCAACTGCTGGCATTGGTAAGGGCGCTTTTTCCTTTCGAGTGATCGATGATGGAGGAACATCCAACGGTGGAGTGGATATTTCACAGGAAAATGCCAATTTTTCGTTTCACTTTAAATCGCCTTCCAGCACTGTTCCGTTCATTGGCATCGATTCCGCTACCAACGCCAGCGAAGCCGGAAACGTGGGAAGTGTTGTCTTTAGCCGCACTGGGGCGACCAACAGCTCCTTAACGATAGATTTTCAGGTCATACTAAAACCAGGAGCCGTTTATGCGGAGGATTTTACAATTGAAGGTGCGTCATTTAATCCGACGACCAATGTTGGCAGCATCACCTTCCCCATCAGTAGTACCCCCATCGATGGCCAGCAGAAGATCGCTTTACAGATAATCCCAGTCGATGATGACGCTGTTGAGTCGACTGAGTTTATTGAGTTCGCGATTCTTGCAAGCGGAAGTGGGCTTTACACCATTGACGCCTCGAGGACTGGCCTAGTTGCGATTCTTGACAACGATGCATTGCACGTCGCACCGATTGTTGGGAACATGCGTTTGTTGAACGATACCGGCATTTCCAGTACCGATCGGATAACTTACGATCAGAGATTAACTGGAGACTTTAGCGTCGACTTGGCGACCGGAGAATACATCGTCGTCGAATTTGCCTTGAACGAGAACTTCGATGTAGATGAGTCTGTGAATGTCACAGCAACTCCTTCGACGTTCATTTTTGATCCAACCTCGGTAGATCCCGACCTTGGTACCACTCAAAGCGATGTTTCGATCTACTATCGAAGCAAACTCATGGGACCCAATGCGGTTCAATTAGAAGTTTCGCAATGGCGTGTGTTCAGCTACAGCGTCGTCCCCAACTTTGATACAGTGCCAGTTGCTTTCCATGGTGTAGGATTGAAGTACGACACTGATATTCCAGACGATCTCAAGACAGCCAATCCAACCATACGGGGCCGAGTTATCGGGGATTTTGGCCAGTCGAACATTCGAGTGGAATTCAAAATCGATGGCGAAACCACACCTCAAGGGAGCGTAGTCCTTGAGAATTCAGGCGACGCTTTCGAATGGGATCCCCGAAATGGCAATCCCACGCTAACCAATTTTACAGGTTACGAGCAGGCGGTCACGATTGATTTTCGCATTGTCGAACTAGGACAAACCGAGACGACACACCCCTGGGAGTCCTTTACATTCACGTTACGTCACCCACCCGCGACGACTTATTCGATCAGTTCCCTGACGCACCATATCAAGAGAGCTTTCGAAAATGAATTCGACTATGAGCCTTTGGGGCTTTCGCTAACGGGAACAGTTCATGTCGGAGCGAATCACATTTCGCAAGATGGCGAACCGATTACCTTGCCATCCATCCCTGTGCAGATCGATTTTGATTCGGACGGTGTGCCAGATGACGAGATCACCGTTACCAGCGATCTCACATTCACTTACAGACCAAACAATCTGAGTGTAGGCAATGTAACATTAAGATTTCGAGCGCTCCAGTGGAACGAAGATTATGGAATGTATTTGTATGGTCCGTGGCGAAATCACACGTTCGACTTTCGACCTATTTCTCCACCGGTTATCACAAAAGTCGCATTACAGAACGACACTGGTGCAAGTGCAACCGACAAGAACACTTCAGATCCTGGAATCTACGGTGAATTTGGTGGTCCAAATCAGCAGATAGAGTTCTTGAGTGTCGAGTTGGATCTGGATAACGACGGAACTGCGGACGTTGAAATTGACGGAAGCCTAGGTTCGGGCTTTAGATACCTATTTACTAGTGCTGCTGCTGGAAGTAACACGATTCGAGCCCGATCCAAAGTCTTCGATCCCTTGTTTGGATTAGACGTTGTCGGACTGTGGACTACTTTCGCATTTACCTACCAACCGCTTGCGTTGCCCGAAGTCGGTTTGGAACTTTTAGTCGATGACGGTAATTCGAACACCGATAAGATTACGTCCATCTCTACGATTGTTGGCACAGCATCCCATGTGAACTCGGACGATGTATTCGTCGAAATCGATCTCAATGGCGATCTCCAATCTGACGACTTTGCATTGCTACAGTCGGATTCTCGATTTTATTATCGTCCTACCGGGTTGCCGCTTGGACAAAACACGCTTTCGTCACGAGTCGTTCGTCGCAATCCATACACTCAAGTCCTAGAGGCTGGGTCATGGTCTAACCTTCAGTTTACGCTTACTAATCCTTTGCCAGGGACGTTGGATGTAAAAAATCTGCGACTGGCTTTTGATAATGGTTCGAGTCAAACGGATCGAGTCACAACAAATCCTACTTTGGTGGCCGAAGTTGCCGGCAATGGCCTTGTTCAAAAGTTTCAGATTGAAATCAACGGCAACATCGTCGATGAATCTATTGTTCGGTCCGATGGTACCTTCCGTTATACGCCGATCGGATTATTTACCGGCACCCACGTCATCCGCGTTCGAGCGATTGGATATGACTATAATACCAGCGGACTGTTGATTGGTGCATGGAAAGCGATCGATATCACTCTGGTGGCGTCCAACGCAACGCCGCCTGCGATTGCAAATCTAAAGTTGCTTAGCGATTCGGACGTCGATGGCGATAGTATCACCGAAAATGCGACCATCGTTGGTAACATCACCGACGATACCAACGTGAAACGAGTGCTCATTCAAGTCGACGAAGACAACGATGGGGACGTAGATGCCAGCATCTACACGAACGAGCATGGCGAGTTTACGTATACGCCTGCGTATGTCGCCACCTCCACTCCGGTTAACCGCACTGTTTCGTTCCGCGCTGTAGAATTCGATCCCGATTCCAATTCCGAAGTGGTCGGCAGTTGGTCGCTCCTGCAATTCACCCATGTTAACCAGTCCGACGCTGCACCTAAGATCCTAGATGTAACGTTTTCGCCTTTAAGTCCTACCGGGCAGCCCAGACTTTCAGGTCGAGTTACGTTCCAGCATAGTGTGAGGGGGTTACCAATCGAGGTGGACCTCAATGACGATCAAACTCCCAATATTGTTGCTACCACGGATAGCAATGGACGATTCACAATCGATTTACCAGGGCTGACTCCAGGTGAGAAAACGGTTCACTTGCGTGCCACCGGTTTGGTAGGCCAATCAGGGCAAAGCTTAGCGGGAAGCTGGCAGGCATTTCAGTTCTCGTACAGTGGAGTGGCACAAGCTCCTACTGTTGATTCCATCGTGTTGGTTATTGATACCGATACTCCCAATGACGGTATCACAACCGACTCTCGGGTTAAGGGCACGATCAACCAAACAAGTACCAATGGTCCGATTACGATCGAGTTCGATACCGATGGCGATTTGAACACGGTGGAAGGTCAAACCGTTGCTCAATCCGATTTAAGTTGGGTTTATTCGCCAACTAATCTCGCTACAGGCGCGGTGACAATCAACGCTAGAACAAAGAGCTACACCGCTGCCGGCCAGATCGTTCGCAGTGACTGGGAGTCGCTCACATTTACACTTGCGGCCAGCGCCTCGAATTCCTATCGCTTGTCAAATATTCGGCTGACCAACGATAATGGGGCTTCCAGTACAGATCGCAGTACTAGCGACCCCAGAATCTCGGGGGACATCGTAGGCGGAATTGCATCGGTCCTGAACATTGTTGAGTTCGATTTCAACGCGGACGGTGTCCCTGAAAAGACTCTTCAAGTTTGGGGCAGCCAGTTTACCCTGACTCCTCCGCAACTAGACCAAGGGTGGGTCAACGTACAGCTCCGGACAAAGACATCCAATAATCAGCTAATCTCTGAATGGTCCAGCTTTGATTTTGTCTACCATAGCGATCCAGATAGCGAGGACGCTCAAAACCTATTGGATGCGCTTAATGGGCTGGACAACTCTGGAGATATTAGTGCCGCGGATGCGCAACTCAAGGCGGAGCGACAAGCGGCCAACAGTGTTTATGAAACGAACACGAGCGTTGCCGCTCTTGCTCGGCAAAATCAAATGGACGCCGCAGACGCTGTATATCAAGCTGAGTTATCAGCGGCATACTCACAATATTCGACAGGCGTTGCAGCGGCGGCAGCCGCCTATCAAGCAGCGCTTGGGAACTACAACGGCGATACCACAAGTTATTCCTTCACTCCGCTGAAAATCGACGGTACACCTAACCTGGGAAGGCTTCAAGTTCCCGATGACGACTTCTTGCCGACGCCACCCCGAGATTTACCCAATTACTCTCAACAGAACTATGACTTTAATAACCAGATTTATCGTACTGTTGTAGAGAATGCACAGAGCAGCTTCGATGTTGAGGTAAAGAAGCAGGGGGATCAACGCAGGGCTCAAGAAAAACTGAGTTTCCAGCTTTATGAGCAGGAAGTCAAGGATGCGAACACAAAACACAAGAATGCATTAAAAGATGCACAGGACGAATACAACCTTGCAATCGCTGTTCGTCCTGAAACAGACATGGCTGTCCATCGTGATACTTATAACAAGGCAATCCAAGCTGCAAACGATAAGTATTCCGAGATAGCCAAGTCGGCGAATAAGGCCCTTTCTGATCTAATGCGATCGGCTCAGCAGTCGCTTGCGAGTCGGCAAAGTGCCGCGAGTAAAACTGCATACGACGCACAAGCTGCTGCCTACCAAACGTACTGGGACGCGATGGATCCCTACCCAGGCTGCGAAGGTGCGCACAGCGCCATGATTACGCGCGAAACTGCGCTCTACGAGATTAAGAAGACGCTGGCAAAATCGCAGTCAGAGTTTCGCCATCAATATGATGAGGTTGTAGGCCAGGCGGTTCGAACATACAACGAAATAGTCGCCGCGGCAGAGCGCGACCGGGCGAAAGAAGTAAGCGGCGCCACGGTCGTACTCGACAAACTTCAGGCCCAATACGACAAAGAAGCTAGGCAGATCAAGATTGATGCAACGATTGCTTTGGAAAAGGCCAAGGCGACCGCGGCCAAAGATCTGGCTGTGGAAACGGCAGATGCGGTTAAGAAACGAGACGAAGCGTATGCTACGCATGCTAAGGCAGAGTTCGATGCGATTGAAACGGCACGCGGACAATTATGGGTCACATTAGCCCAGGCGAAAGTCAACGCATTGAGCAGTTGGAACGGAACAAGTCAATCGCTGTGGACTGCTTATCAATTGGCGGTAGCTCATAGCGAACTCCAGTACACAATCAATCTCAGTCAAAAATACATTGTTTACAAACAAGCTACATCTGCGGCTCAAAAACTAGAATCGGAAGCAGTCGCCCAGGCAGTTTGGACCCACGATACGCAAATCGCTGGAAAAGTTTATTCTGCTGCTGAGAGTCGTGCGGACGAACGAGGCAGTTTTTGGGAAGCTGCTTCAGTGAGCAGTTTTAATGCCGCTGAAGACACTGCAGATTATCGCAAGGAATTACGCGATTATTTAGCTGATTCCAAGTACGACCGCGACATGGCTCAGACGGAAGACCTCTACAATTATAGGGATGAGATATCTGATGCAATGCACGACTACGCCATGGCAATGGCTGATGAACACATCGAGTTCACCGGTTCGTCATGCACCAGCGATGAATACGGTGGCAGTTATGGGCATGAAGGCTCAGCGCGGGTATACCTCTCCCCAGACGAACTCGCGAATATTACGAAAACTCGTGATTTGGCAATTAATGCAGCGAGTTTCACATTCCAAACAGAAACCGTAGGTAACAATCTCACCTGGACTAAAGAAGTTCGGGCGCAGTGGAGCGATTTTAATGTATCGATCGGTGAGACGGCCGATGGCAAAGAGAAGAATATTGCATCTGCTCAGTTTGCATATCAATTCAGCGTTCTCGCGACTGACAATGATCTAGCGAAGGACAGAGTAACGCTTGCAGGAAATCTGTCAAAGCAAATCGCTCAAGCTGAGTACAATTTCGTCATCACGACCGCGCCCTTGGATAAGATCTACACAACTGATGAAGCGGAGTTATTAGAAGCCAAGACGATTGAAGTAGCCGAAGCCCTTAGAGACTATCGAACACTAGAAGCTGGTGGCTATAAGGCCGCTATTGCCAGTTGGGATTCCAGCCTAAACACGCCTTGGTCGCAAATGCACGTGCAAACAGCGAACAAAGAACAAATCTGGGCGACAAGTATCGGTGCTGCGGAAGTAGAGCATTCTCAATCCATGGCAGCGCGTCAGAGAGTGAAAACCGGCATCGAAGCTGAGGCTCAGCGGCTTAGAAGAGTGGAGACCGCTACTGCAGAGAAGTCAAATGTCGAAAGCATTGCAGAGGCTCGAAATCTGTACGCAGAATCGTTGCATTCTGCCAAAGAAGGATATGCAATCGAGCTGGCGATTAACAGGCTGTTCCTAGCACACGACAAGGTCGATGGCAATGCAGAGTACCGCCAAGCAGACAGCGATCACGAACTGCAACAGTTCAACTCGTCGGCGGACGGCGAGCATGAGCATCAGCTTGCCGTACTGGAAGCAACCAGAATTTACCAAGATAAGGTAATTGGTGCAAATGCCACATATAGTGCGGCAATCGACAATGCCCGGCAAGCTTTCTACAAAGGCGACATCTCTAGCAGCGAGTACACATCTCGGCTTAGCGCCGCACTGACAACTCGAGATGACAAGGTCGACGAAGCGAGGCAACAGTTCAACACGGCTGCTCATGAAGCTTGGGATGTATTACGCGAAGTACGAGCATCCGCATTGAAGGTCTCTCACAGCAATTCTCTCATCAAGAATGCCGAGCGAGCGTCCGAGAAACTTCAACTTGAAGTTGACTTCGTTGAAAACGATGTCGCCGCACAAAAAGCATTGAACTTGAGTGCCAAGCAGGCGGGTGACACACTGGCGGACGCGTTGGCTGTTGCGGAAATTGGAATTTCCACCGCTTATGCGAATAATGGTGCTACTTATCGGAAGGCGATCGCCGCCGAAAATGCTGCATTCAACATCGACTCCAAAGTAGCCGGGAATCTGCTCTCTCGTAATACGTATCTGGCAGATGCCGCCAGACGCGAAGGCCAGATCGATGCTCGCGGAGCCTACACGTCTAAACTCTACCAGCAACATGCACTTGTAAAGCAAAGTTCGTCAACAGTTATAGGTTCCCAACTCGCGACTATTCAGTCTGCCGTTGCGAACGCTGATTCGATTTGGGCTAATGCTGTCCGAGTAGTCCGCGCACAGTATGAAGGCGCTATCACCGCGGCCGGACTGCAACGCTTGGATACTGTCAATGCAGCAACTCTCAGTCATACCCAATGGGTCAACAACCAGACAACTCAGTATGTCAACACTACAGAAAATGCTCAAGCTGAGCTCGCCATTGCTCGATCTACTGCGTCAGCTCACTTTGATCGCGATAGTTCCAAAGCCCAACTAGCCGCGACTAAAACGAGTCTCGATGCCAATCTGGACTACAGCCTCGAAGCCATCCACGCTCGTAACGAACTGCTCGATGAAATGGTGGAAGTGACCACCGTCTATGCCAATGCGATTGGCGACGCATGGAAGGAGTTCTATTTAGAATCGACAGATGGCTGGAGCGATTATACTCCTGGTTTACTAGGGTTGGGATATGTTGGTGCATGGGCCGGTGGATTCAGTTATTACTACAACTATTACTACCACGGCTTTCCAGGGCTTGGATACGCCTATGGCGCTTACAGCTCCGGCTCATTCCACGGTATCTACAATTGGTCGGGTATCTGGGGTTCCAGCTATCTCGGCTACGGCATCTATCAGGGGACAACGACGAGCGCCACACAATCCGATTGGAACGAACTGAACGCTGACCTATCTGCCGCCAAAAGTTCTTACGATACCAGCTCCAAAGCGAAACATCTTGAATTTATCCAAGATGTAGGAGACGCTCAGAAGACACGCGCGGAAACCATTGGTGATGCCTTGATCGCCCTGGCAACCCAACGTGGAACGTTGGATGTTACTTATGCGAGCAACGTGAACATTGCAGAAGTTGCCCATAATACGACTTATGTTGCTGCAAAGAATCAACTTGCAACGCAAACGGCTAATGCTGATCACCAACTGACTTATGATTTGGCATCTGCCAATCGATTGCAAGTGGTCGGTGAATCAGCCGCAATGGTCAATCGGGTCAATCTCGAACAAACCGCTTTGGTTAACCGTGCCGGTCTCGTCGCGACCGCCGAGATTCTTTATCACAAACAGCAAGCGTTGATTAGTCTTTCCAACGCCAACACTAGCTTTGATACGGCCTATTATTCTTCCAAGGCGGATTGGCTTGATGATATAAGCACTGCTTACGTCGTTTACGCCACCCAAAAGGCGACAGCCGATGGCTGGTTGGCCTACAATGTAGAGCTTGCGCGGCAGGTCCGCAACAACGCCACGGCATTGCAAATCGAAACTCATCAAAAAGTTGCGGCCGATCAAGCCAGAGACTTGGCAACTACAACTTCTACGAAAGAAACCAATCGCGGTACTGCGCTGCTGGTCAGCGAAAATGATCGTCGGTTAAATGCGGCCGAGAACAAGAAGGCTTACGAAATTGGTACTTCGGGAGCCGAGAAAGCGAACGCCGTTAAACACGCCGAGATCCAGTTGGCGTACCAGTTAGGAACCTATGGCGAAACCAGTTCCTCCACGCTGCAGCAGAAGGTAAAGGATCGTGACAACGGGCTTGCTGAAGGCGCTCACGATCGTACCGTAGCCGTCGCGGATGCACGTAAGGCTTGGGAAGAGGCTGAGTCTACCAACCGTGTGGCTTACACGTTGGCCAACGCGACGGCCAATAGAACGTATCAACAAGAACTCGCTTTAGCCATCAAATCTCAAGCAGTCGCGGTGGCCGCTTCTGCCAAGTCTCGTGATACAAACATCGCCAACGCGGAAAGCACTTTTTGGGTTAATGAGACCATCGCACGCAATAGCCAGCGATCCTCGCTGGCCACTGCCGATGTTACTTTCTGGAACGCACAGGAGAATGCCCGTGTCGCCGCTCATCAATCTATCCATGATGATCTGAACCTTCCTTGGTCTCAGTATCTGGTGCAGGCCGCTCAAGCACGGAAAACTTGGTGGCTATCAGCATCAAGTGAATACATCTCGTTGGCAAATTATCGTAACGCAGCCGAAACGGCCTATACCAACACCTTGATGGTCGCCTATGTAGCTCGCGAACATGAGATCGCCAATCGTCAAGAACAATACTCCATTGCAATCGCCAATGGTGCCTACACGCAGACGTTTGATCTAGCAGCGTCGACGGACAGCTACTTTCAAAGCTTGGGCAATCCTGGCAAGATCTACGCAGACGCGATTGCCGCCGCCCAGAATGCTCACGACAAAGCAGTCGCTGCGGCTGAAAAGACCTATGTCGACAATAAGAATTCTTCCCAACGAACCGCCAGCCTTCAAACGGCCGCAAACGACCTGAAAGACGCAACGAATGCGGCTGAGAGTGCTTGGTATCAGGCTGAAGGGACACAGCAGTCCACTCGCCTACGCTCTGATGGGACCACCAACCGGTCTGCAACTCTCAATCGTATCTCTGCTGAAGCTGCGTTAGCCAACTACAAGACCACGGCCGAGCAAACCTACTGGAATGCTGAATCCAACGCTTATGCGCAGTCGATCACCGACTGGGCCACCATCGACGCTTTCTTCAAGCAATACGAAGCGGATAGTTTCGCAACCGCAGCAGCCAGCCTTCATTCGTCCTCACCTTCACCGTGGGCGCTGTACGATGCTCTGCAGTACGAGGCCCAAGCGGACTTGGTGACGGCAACCAGCAATGCTCGGAAGACACATGACATCGACAAGGCAATCTCCCACGCCGCTTGGGAAATCTTACATACCAATGAAGATGCCGCTTCAAAGATTTCGCACGTCAATAGCTCTGCTAGCCACAACTCGTCGCTAGCTCAGGCTACCCACAATTCGGTTCATGCCCAAGCGCAACTCATCGACCAGCAGGTCTCGCATGGTAGCTACAAGTCCGATTTGCCTTATGTCACCGATCCATCGGGTATTGCTTCGGTCTACACGGTGACGAACGCTTCGCTAGCGGATTTCCATTCGCAGATCTCCGCGTTACCCAATCCGACGGCCTCTACCATGTACTTGTCTTGGAACTGGGGAGCGTGGGGGCATTTCGGAAACGGCTTGTACTACAACAATCTCTTGTACGGTTATGGCTATTACAACACGGGCATCTGGGACTATGGCATCAACTCCCCAGCCCCATCGGATGTATCCCTTGCTCAGCTTACCGAGCTAGCTCTACCCAGCGGTTTCTTCGACTTGAAAGCAGCCGCTGACAACATCCAGTGGAACTACGACATCCATGCTGGCTACTACATGGATTATGAGTTGTTCGAGTTGACTGACCCCAGTATTCCGAACCAAGCGTCCGATGCTGGTAACTTGAGCTTAGTGCCGATCACCAACGGATTTAACAGTAGTGCACGAGAGATAGGCAAGATTCTGTCATTCATGTCTTCTCGATTTGGCGAGCTATTCAGCCTGTTGGGAAGCATTTCGCGCGCACCGGTGAACGATAGACCAATCATCAATCCAGTTGATCATTCCACGGTGCTTGATTCGACTGACTCATTGAGTGGAAATTCTTCGTCCAACATATCCGACGCCGAGCCCATGCCAGAATCTTTGCCTCTGTCTGCCCGAGGACTTACGGTTCAAGTTCCGAATCATAAAACGTCGTTGGACATAGCAATTATCGTTATAGACAAGACCAAATTAAATCAGAGATCAAATATCGTATTGGGGAATCCAAATCCTCTGGCGGACGCTCAGCAAACTACTTCGATCGGTTTAACTACCACCTTTTTGAAAAACACCGCATATGGCTTTTTTGTCGATGGGATAGTTGGAGACGCGACAAACATTTATGCGATAGGAAAAGGTGTTGTTTCAGGAAGTATGACAGTGGTCAAATACCTGAATCCACTTGCTGCATCACAAGAGATGGCCAGAATGGGTTTGGAAACGGGCAAAGCTGTTTCGAGCTTTATCGAGGAGAATCGAGAAAGCATTGCCAATATATCCCGTAGCCTTGAAATCGTTCTCCGTGATTTGAATCGTCTTAAAGAACTTTTAGAGTACGACGATTTACGTGGCTACAGGGCACTGCTACGCGGTGATATGGATAGCATGTTAGTCCAAAATTCGATTAGCTTCTGGCAAAGGGGCATTTCGGATGAAACTCAATTTCTGTTGGACACGCTTAGCGGCGTTTCAATGAAGTTAGTCCTCGAGGTGGTAGAGAAGTATGAGCAGTTCAAGAATTTGCCCGCAGAGAAGGTAGCTGGTTTATCAGGTCGTATCGCGGGCGCAATTCTATGGGAAGTCGTTTCAGACGCAGCTCTCGTATACGCGTTAAAGCAAGGCGCAACTGGTGCAATTCGGGCAAAACTGGCCGCTCGACTTGAAAAGGTGTTGGGACTTCCCGCAGTCAATCAGTTGTATGGAGCTTTGGATACCGCAGTCCTTACACTGTCTCGTGCGGTCCAGTTCATGGGATTCAATTATCGATTATGTTTTGTCGCTGGCACGAAGGTTCATACTCGCTTCGGATTGAAGAACATTGAAGATGTCGCCATCGGTGATGAAGTACTGAGCAGGGATGAGTACGAACCAAGCTCTGAGAATCGGTTCAAAGCTGTAACCAAGCTGTTTATCACGAATCCGACCAAGCTGTATACGATTCGATACCGAAACTCAGCGGCTGTTGAGTCACTGACGTGCACCGGTGAGCACCCATTCTACGTGTCCAATCGTGGCAAATTCGTTGCCGCTAAAGAACTTGAAGTTGGCGATTCCTTGGAGTTAGTAGATCACCTAGCGGCTCAGATTGAATCGATCGAGATCCAGGAGTCTGAAGAAGGTGAAAACTTTACCACCTACAACTTCTCAGTTGCTGATGATCATACATACTTTGTGGGTGAATCTGGCGTTTGGGTTCACAATGTTGGTTTGCCATGCAGAGAGGCAGAGCAAATTTTTATAGCTGCTTGGAAGAAACCCGAAGACTTTTCGGCCGCAGTTGACGCCGCAAGAAAGCACTTGGTCGCTAGGTCAAAAGAACTCAATGTTCCAGATAATAATATCGCTGAACACTTGCGACATCTCGATGAATTGATTATCAAACAGGCATCAAAGGGGATATTGCCCCACATTGACTTCAGAACTGCAAACCGTGTTGAACTTGAAATATTCCCTGGCGGAAATCGCCATGTTACTACCGCAAATGTGCGTATCACAAATTCTGGTAAGACGCTTGAGTTGAATTCGATAACTCTTCATCCTTATGGCTCTGTCGAAGAGTTCTTAGGCGCTGTCCCTGCTCCTGGAGTTGGCCCTGGTGGGCTGAGCCCGATTATTAGCGAACTGATCCAACAAGCCAAATCTCAAGGATTCACAGAGTTGGTCCTGAAGGGAACAATCCAGCGAAAAGGAAACAAGCCATTTGTTAAGACGATCCCAGTCCCATGAGTCTACAAGATAATCACAATGTCCAATACTGATGCACTTTTTCAAATCTCAAAGTGGCTTGAACTCTCCCAAGGGAAGCCAATTGACATGCCAAACGGCTCGAAACGCAGCTTTTGGTCAACTCGAACATTTACCGAAGCAGGATTGGTTGACATTGAAAAGCGATTTTGCTTCGACTTGCCACAGGCATACAAGAGGTTGCTATTGCACTTCGGTAGTTGCATGTTGTTTGTAACGCCGGAACGATACAAGCAAAGCGGGATCGAGATCCGCGATCCAGAGATGACGCTTAGAGGTTTTGAGCTGAAAAACACTGGGCCATTGAAAGAAGTATTTGGAGAATGGATCCCAATCGGACTTGTGCGAGATAGTCGAGAAGTGATTGGACTAGATGCCTCAGGAAAAAGTGATACGCTCGCGTTGAGCAACATCCTCTCGAACGACTGGAGTAATTTTGGGATGATATCGCCCCAGAAAATCAGCCTAAACGATTGGCTCGCAGAATCGATCAAAACCGTTTCTGAGTAGATTGACAAGGTCCACGGGGACACAGAAAGCGCCGGGATAAACCGGATTGGAGTTGGGAATGAAAGAGTCCTACAAAGAAGATTTAGCCAATCACTTTGGCCTCGAGTTGTACGCTGATGGCGGTAACGTCATGGGTGTAGCCACAACAGAGGTATACGCAGGCAAGCTATCGAGCTCCGAAATCAAGCATTCCGAGTGCCGACACTGTTGTGTCTGTGGGAAGGCAATACATACCGTCGCGTTATTGGCAAGCGATGGTATGGCTCGGCGGAGTCGAAGAACCTGAGCATGCGTAGAAACTTCAATCGCGAGAACCGGGAGACCCTTTCAGCTTCCAGTGATGGTCAGCAACCATCGTTGGAACGATCAGCGAACGCCAATGGCGGTAATGCTGATGTCACGCGAAAAGGGAGTCTCTGTGCAAATAGTATTTTTCAGTAAGAACCAGTACACCTAAACTGATTTTTTAGTCGAACCGTTGTGGTGCATCGGTTTGTTCTGGATGATGATTGCTTCGTGTTGCGATGGGACCTTGGCCTACACACAGCCAAATCGATCGAGCTGCTGTACGTGAATAATATTTCAGCAAGCTACTCAAACGCTGATGGAAAAAATATGGCTTAGCCAAACCGTGGCATCGTTCGCTGGCTTTGCTCTAATCATTGGGGCAACTTGTTGGTGGAATCACTGTTTTTGGTATCATACTTCACATGAAACGAAAAACTCAGATTCTATACTGCTGGGAATGGGGGGCAGGTTCTTCTCACTTCCAAAGGTTTTCTCAAATAGCTTCGCGTTTGATAGGTAATGAATATGAAGTTGCGATCGCTGCTAAAGACCTGACTCGAATCTACCAATGGTTCCCACGTCATTCGGTCCGGGTATATCAGTCTCCAACACTAGGCGGCCTATCTGAGCAATTTCCTAAATTTGACTCTAGATCGTTGGCAACCATAGCTTGGAACTTGGGGTATAACCGAAGTGATCGGATCGCTGCTTGGTTAGGTGCTTGGCTCGAACTATTTGACACCATTCGACCTGATCTGGTCGTTTGTGATTTCGGTCTATTGCCGCTGATTGCAGCTAAAATCAAAAACGTTCCCGTCGTTAGGATCGGAGTGGGGTACGAATGCATTCCGAAATCCTCACCACTTCCAATATTCACTGTAGGTCGAGAAGTTGTCTCCATCGATGCCGAGCATGAAGTCGAGAGAGCCGTTCTGAAGATGTTGAATTCTGCGATGGTATTTCATCAGCATGATCCAGTTGAAAGTATTGGCGAATTGATTCCTGATGAAGAGTCAACGCTCCTGTGCACAGTCCCAGAGTTTGACCCATACGCTTCGTCAAGAAGTGCTCCGAAGTATCTAGGATGGTGGGATAATACTCCAAGACCAAGCGTGCGATGGCCAAATGACTTCTCCAAACGAGCAATTGCCTATCTCAAACCAGTACCGGGACTTGTAGATTTGTTGCGATCGCTGCGTCAGCAATCCATTGGATTGGCGATTGTGAGTGACGGCTTGCCAGATTCGATGCTTGACTTTGCAATGAAGCTTGGAAACGTCGTTCAAGACGGAGAAGTGGATTTTAATCAAGCGGTCCAGGATGCAGACTTCGCGATTACCAACGGCAACCTGGGAGCCACGTTTACAGCGTTGGCACATGGATGCCCTGTATTGGCAGTTCCCAAGAATACGGAGCAATGGTGGACAGCGGTGACGATAGATAACCTGATACTTGGTGCAGGCGTAAGCCCAGATCAACCTGAAACGTTTCCTGCTGCCATCTCTTCAATATTCCAGGATCAAGTAAAATCGAATGCGCGGACCTTTCAAACAAAGTATGCCCACCTGAAGCATAACGCTCCACAGGTTCTTTGGGAGCAATTCTCCCGGGCTGTAGCTCATGCAAGCAGTAATTCGCTGATCTTGACCGATTGAAGGTTAGGTCAGTCTTCGATGAAAAAATCAAAGCTTTTCTAGACTGAGAGAGGTATCGACTTGCAAGATTTTGCCGCAATCACTTGTTATTTTAATCCGTGCAACTACGAGCGTCGTAAGCACTGCTATCAACGATTCGCCGCTGGGCTGAGCGGACAAAATGTTGAACTGTGGACGATAGAGGCTTATCTTCACGGACAACAGCCATTCGTAGAAGCAGGGCCAAGAACTTTCCATGTCGAGATGTCGCAAGATGATTGGATTTGGCAAAAAGAGCGACTGTTGAACATGTTGTTGGACAAGCTGCCAGAACGGATTACCAAGATCGCATGGATCGATGCCGACCTATTGTTTATGAATGCCAACTGGGCAAGAATGGCTGCGGAATCTCTAGACACATGGTCGGCAATTCAACTGTTCGACTACGTTTACTATTTAGGGCCGGACGACACGAACATCGTTTGGACTCACAGCCACCGGATTGCCAGTCTAGTCAGCGTATCGATTCATAATCCAAGCGAAGCTACAAATTTGAGAGAGGCTGCGCCCGGATTCGCATGGGCAGCCCACCGGTCGTTGCTGGAGAAGCATCGTTTTTTTGAGGGCAACATTGATGGGAGTAGCGATACTGTCATGGCTACATCGATGTTGGGCCTCTTTCATAGCCACATTTTCCGGGCAGGGTCACCCAGCATGAACGTCATCGCGTTAGAGTACGGTAAGCGGATTTACTCAGATGTTTGCGGATACGTTGGCTACCTTCCGGTGCCCGTGCATCATATGTGGCACGGGGACTTCGATAATCGCCAGTATAACGAGAAGACACGTCGTTTCCGAGAGCTTAATTTCAATCCAAAGTCGGATGTGATTCCTGATCCCAAAACGGGTTTGCTCAAATGGGGCCCAACAGCAAGTCCTGCTCTGAAGTCCTATGTACGTAAAACGTTCGAAACAAGGAAAGAAGACGGCTGAGTAAGCCGCAGCAGGTAAATCCTCAACTGTTCCTTTTCTATTAGAATAAGCGGAGCCACCCCTGCAAAACCTGACGACATGATTTAACGACTGTGGCGCAAACAGAAGTCTGTCGCCTCGTAAACAGATAACGATTTTCGGACGACACGAATTGCGAAGCATTTTTGACCAATACGAACAACCCGAAAACAGACTAACGCATGCGTTGGTTTCGGTGCTGGATCAAGACCGAACCTTACTGAGTCCTTTCCTGGCATGGCTGGGAGTTGAGAATGTGCCTGCGAAGCATTTCCTAAGGCTCACTCAGCAGCAGGTACCGGGAGTTGTTTTGGACGATGCGGAAACCCTCGATCGCAAAGGTCTTCCTGATGCTGCAATTTTCGACACTGAAGGGTTTGCGGTGCTCTTCGAGTGTAAGGTGCAAGCGCGGGTATCACTTGAACAACTAGATCGCCATCGATCCACGGCGCGACGCAATGGATACGAATCATCATGGATTGTCGTGATTTCTGTTGATGAGTTAACTAGTGATTTGCCGGACAAGACTGTTTCAAAGACTTGGCGAGAAATTTTCTCCTGGTTCAACCGGCGGTCGGGGCGGTCATTTTGGGCTACTCAGCTTGTAGAATACATGAAGACTTTTGAACGAAAGATGCTGGCGGCAGACTACCAAATTCGAGGAACGATAACCGTGTTTGATGGGCTAAGATTCAGCGACGACAATCCCTATAGCTACCGCGAAGCCAAGCGACTAATTCGATTGATGGGCGATCTATTGCAATCGCGTAAGGACCTCCATGAACTTGGGGTTGACCCATCGGGCATGCGTCGATCTGCAATCACCGGTAAGGGCACCGACATGGTCTGGGACTTTCTACCACTAAAGGCCGCTCGTCATGCGACGAATTTCACAGCCCATCCGCACTTAACCATGGGGCTTAGTCGCAAGCACGCACTGGCCGCACTTACAATACCCAATGGAGTGAAAGGTGGTTTTCGGAGCAAGCTGAAAGACCTTGGTATAGAGGGATTTTTGGAGTTGGTTGCAGCCATCGAAGCGAACCTTCGTCCCACACTGAAGTCGTCAATCGGTGCTAAGCCGATGATCTATGCCACTCAACGACACTACAAGAGCCAGCGATCAAATGCGGAAGTCGATGGTCGCATCGACGCCGATCTTCGGACGGCTATTCGACTAAAGGGATCGATGGTTAAGTATCAACCTGAATGGGTCGAGTCCATTTACAACTTGGTTGTGAATAAGCGTTCGAACATCCAACTGGGGTTCGACATCTCGTTTGAGTACCATTGCCCGGTAGTTCAATCGCCTAAGGTCATTGATTTGGTCGCCGAAACATGGAAAGCGATGCAACCAATTCTTGAATTCGTGAACTGATCAGATCGCTTCTTTGCCTGGACAAGTTCGACTTGTGCTTGCACAGCATGATTAGCGGTTTGATCATTAATGGCAGGTGTTATCACACGGCAAACTCAGTAGCTTTGTTGTGCTGACATCAGAACCTCGGTCGGATAGATCGGGAGTACCAATAAGCTTGCCCAAAACTCATCTTGTGAATTTGCATTATTCGCCACTTGTGTCCAGACTCGCGATGTGCACCTGTAGTTCTGTAAGGCTGCTATCGATCCTTTTCTTCAGCCCTCCGGCCTTGGTTACGATTTTATCGCAATGATTCTGAGCAGCCGTGGCACTCTTGACGATTTCATCGAGTACGGAGACGTCACGGCAAAGTGCGTCGGCCAACGCTTTCATTTCAGCAATATCAGTCGCTGTTCTTTCCGACGCTTTTTTAGTTTGAACGGCAATCATTCGAGCTACCGATATGCAGGTCTTCAACACGACATCTGTGTTAGGGTCATGTGCATCCCAGACTACGATGAGATCCTTGTCCCATCGCGTTAGCGAATCGAGCCCCTCGGGCGCTGATTCGCGTGAAAACACAAAGACGCCAACTTGGGCTTCCCGATTTTCTCTGGCCTTCTGCAACTCGAGCAATGCATCCTTTTTAGAGTACGAGCGATCCTCTTTTGCTTCGAAGACGATTCGTGATTCGGGAGCAGCGCTATCTGGGCCAAGTGTCATCACAAAATCCCCCACTTTGCAGCGGGTGATGCGCCCAGCAGACTCGTTGCATGGTTCGAAAAGGTCACCAAGTCGTTGGGCTTGCTGTTCGATAAAGCTGCCGACTACATCTTGGAAGTCGAGTCCGTGCGTTGTCGAGCGTGCTGCTTCGGCTCGACGAGCCTTGAGCGACTCTAAAGATACGCGAACTTGCTCTTGAAATTCCAAATTCGTTTTCGCCATTCCATCAAAGACGACCAGAATCTCCCGTCTTAGTCGTGACAGTGCGGACTGCTCTTGGTCGAGCGATAGGCTCGAGTCAATACTCTTGTTGGTGGCGTCTAATAGCTTAGCCATCTTATTCAGCGCGGAAAGTTCGTTGTCCGCTGAAAATTCATTTAAGATAGTACGGTTTGCTCCTTCAACCCTGCTGACCAATCTGGCCAGCGCACCGCTTTCATTGTCGAGAGAAAATTCTTTCCGAATCTTATCGAGATCGACGACCAAATCCTGACGCAAGACACCATTTTTCTCCGTGATCTCGTTCAACAAACGCGAAAGAGCTGATTCCTTATCGTCAAGCGAGAACTGTCCTGCAATGGACTTACTGTGATCAACCAGCACCTGACCAAGCGATTCTTTCAGTGCGACTAGAATTCCTTGTCGCTGGTCTGGCGATAATAATTGCAGAAGCGGGCTGTTGACACCGATGTGCTTTTCGAGCGTGTTCGTTAAAGAAGACCCATCTCCATTGAGATGGCGACCGAGCAGCGTTTCAAGTTCTCCGTCCCGTCGAACCAATCTGTCAAGTCTCTGATTGAACTCGCCACTCGATGGCTCGAAATATTTTGCCAGCAGATTCGCCACCTGCGTCGACACTCCGTCTGAGTGTACTTTCAACGTCTCTCCAACAATGTCTATAAAGCGTTGGCATTCTTCCTGAATTGATTGCGCATCGACGACGCCGCATGCTTGGCGAATCGCCAGCACTCCAACCTTTAATGCTGACAACGCAAAGTCAGTTCGAGACACATCGTCGTGCTTCAGCAGTTCGATTACAGACTCTCTATCAGTGACAACCAGATCAAGACTAACTGAAAGTGATGAGTCACCAACTGCGGGCGGGACGACTTGAATCATTTGAACTTCCTAACTTGCGGAAAAAGAGAATTGACTTAACTTCAAAAAATCAATCGCGAATACCGTGCCGAAGCTCTTTGTCGCGAGGAGAACAAAGTCGTAACTACAAGCTAACAAAAGGTTTGCGAATTGCTTCCGGCAGTCTCGTCGATGATTCCCCTGATTTGAACAGCTTTGGGGGGAACACGAAATTTGTGCGAAGAGAAAAGTTTTTGTGGAATTCCTTGGCAAATGGCCTATCCTTCACCCCATCGCTATCGTTGCTCCTGTACAATTCCCTTTGTTCAAAACAAATGGGATTATCTATGAGCAAAAATCGAATTCTATATTCGTGGATCGGACACAACGATTTACTTGGAATGGCCTGGGACGCTCCACCTGATCAGCAAACTCGTATACTTTCGGCGCTTAAGATCGATCGCAAGATTGTCCAGCAAGATGGACCGATTAAAGCTCTTTTGAAGGAACAAACATTCGATGATGTTCACTTGCTTAGTAACTATCCGAAGTGGCTCAGCGGGATGTTTTCAGAATGGTTGGGCTTCGAGGCCAAGATTCACTCAGTCACTTTAAATGACCCAACTGATTATGAACAGATTTTCGCTGCGATGGACAGCGTACTTGGCAAGTCGAATCGCGACTCCAACAGTGAGTATTCGTTTTTTCTGACACCGGGTACCCCGTCAATGGCCGCGTCATGGATTTTGGTTGGCAAATCGCGTTATGACGGTCTGTTTTGGCAATCCTTTCAAGGGAAAGCAACGCAATCGGCCATTCCTTACGATGTTGTAGCTGGCTTCGCCAATGACTTAGCCGCACTACCAGATATTAGCCTTCAGCATCTGGCGACGAGACCACCGAAGGAAATAGAGGGCTTCGAGAAGATCTCCGGCAATAGCAAAGCACTTCGGCTTGCCGCTGGCCGGGCGGCAAAAGCTGCTAGCCGAGATGTTTCTGTGCTAATTCTTGGCGGACCCGGAACGGGCAAGGAAATGTTTGCGGAAGCGATTCATGACGCGAGCCGCCGCAAACGGAAGCCCTTCATCAAAATCAACTGCGCCGCGATTCCCGCTGCACTATTGGAATCGCAGCTTTTTGGTTACGTGGCTGGCGCATTCACTGGTGCAAAAACGGCTCAGTCAGGTGCATTCGAACGAGCCGACGGTGGAACACTTTTCCTAGACGAAGTTGGTGAATGTAGTCCAGAAATGCAAGCGGCATTGCTTCGAGTGCTTCAGCCGCCGCACGGAAAAAGACCTTGTCATCGCGAATTCTCACCAGTTGGAGACATAGGTAAAACAATAGTGGCCGACGTGCGAATCATCAGCGCGACGAACCGTGATCTGTTGCAAGAGGTCGACGATGGAAACTTTCGCGAAGACCTTTTCTATCGATTGTCTGTCATCAAGGTGAAGCTTCCTTCTCTATGTAGTAGGAAGTCTGATCTGCCAGAGTTGGTTGAGACTCTACTCAACGGAATCAATCGAGATTTTCGAAGCCAAGAACCGCATTACAAAGACAAAAAGATTTCTGAATCCGCAAAGCGTTTTGTACGGGAGTACGACTGGCCTGGCAATGTTCGGCAACTCAGTAACACACTCGTGGAAGCAGCGATCATGAGCGAAAGCGACGTAATCGAGGTCGGAGATATCAAGGCCGCGATCGCGGACGTTCCCGGCAAGCGAACCGGTCACTTCGACTACGAACTCGGTGACGGATTCTGCTTGCAAACGCTGTTAGAAGACATCCAGCGACGGTATTTAGAGCGTGCAATGGAAGAATCTTCAGGCGTCAAAACCAAAGCCGCTGAGCTCCTCGGCATGTCGAGCTACCAGACACTTGACGCCCAATTGAAACGACTCGGAGTCGCACCATCCAAACCCAAGTGAACCTTTGAGATCCGGCCATTTAAGATAAGATCCAGCGCATGGCATGCTAGTTGCCAATAGCGGATTCCATGCAAATAGATTCGTACTCCATCATGAAGTCCATCAACTTCGAATTCCTTCGACCGAAATGGCCAGAGCTTGCAGGGCTTGGTGGTTTTGCGGAGACTTACGCCCACTCGGATCCAGTCGGTGCAATTCTGAAGCTTCGAGTTTTTTGCGAACAAGTTGTTGAGTGGATACACCATGATCAGCGTTTGCCTAAACCCTATCAAGCCAATCTTGTTGATTTACTGAATAACCAACCATTTAAAGACGTGGTTCCCGATGTTCTCCTGTCCAAACTGCACGCGCTTCGCATGGAAGGGAACCGCGCGGCTCACGGCAACAAAGGAGACACGACCGCCGCCCTGCGTTTGATGCGCGAAGCACACAATGTCGGTCGCTGGATTTTTGTAAGTTACGCTGGTGGTAATGTTGCCGACTGCTCCGTTTTCGAGGAACCTCCGCAAGGTGGCATTGAAAGCGTTCAACAACGTCGTGAAAAGCGAGCCATCTTGGAACGCATCACGGCGCAAGAGGCTCAGATGCAGAAGCTGCTCGCCGATCTTGAACAACAACGCTTGCGAGCCGACCAGGCCGAAGCAACGGCTGAGGAGCGAAAAGCTGCGTTGGAAGCAGCATTGGAAGCGACTAAGCAGTTACAAGCCGTTGATCCAATGGCCTACAACGAGGAAGAAACACGCAAGTATCTCATTGATCAGATGCTTGCTGACGAAGGCTGGAATGTTGGTAAGGGAAAGACCAGTACGGCCGAAGTCGTAAGGGAAGCTACAGTAAAATACCAAGTTGGGTCCTCAGGCGAAGGGAAAGCCGACTACGTGCTTGAGGATGACAATGGAAGACCTATTGGAGTCGTCGAAGCCAAAAAGACGGCAGTCGATCCCCAACTCGGACGCAAGCAGGCTGAGCAATATGCGGACGGGCTCGAAAAGGAACGTGGCCAGCGGCCTGTGATCTTCTACACCAATGGATATGACCTTTGGATTTGGAACGACGCTGCAGGAGAGCCACCTCGGAAGATCTATGGCTTCTATTCCAAAGACAGCTTGCAGCACATCCATTATCAGCGAGCTTCTAAAAAGCCAGTCAAAGAAGTGTCGGCCAATCAAGAGATCGCCGGTCGAATGTACCAAATTGAAGCGGTTCGCAGGGTAGTTGAGAAATTTGCTGAGAAGAAACGCAAAGCATTGTTGGTACAAGCAACAGGCACTGGGAAGACCCGCGTGGCTGTCTCGCTATGCGATGCGATGATCAAAGCCAACTGGGCAAAGCGAATTCTGTTTTTGTGTGACCGCCGCGAACTGCGTCGGCAGGCCAACAATGCGTTCAACGAGTTCCTTCCGTCCCTCCCGCGCACCTACGTCACTGGTAGTTCCGCTGGAAATACCAAGGATCGAATCTTTTTATCGACTTACCCGGCGATGATGAAGATTTACGAGTCCTTTGATGTCGGCTTCTTTGACCTGATCATTGCGGATGAATCGCATCGCAGTCTTTACAATCGTTATCGACAGCTTTTCGAGTACTTCGATTGCTACCAACTTGGCTTAACAGCAACTCCCGTCGAGTTTGTATCGCGGAACACTTTTAAGATCTTTGATTGCGACGAAGGTGATCCAACATCCAATTACGACTATCCGACAGCAGTGGCGCAAAAGCACCTTGTTCCGTTCGAGGTCGATACCCATACGACTCCGTTCCTGCGTTCCGGTATCAAATACTCCAAGATGACGCCGGAACAACGACGTCAGCTTGAAGAAGACGAAGTCTTGCCACAGGCGATTGAATTCGAGCAGGGCGAAGTGGACAAGATTGTTTACAACAAAGACACCAATCGCCACATTCTGCGCAACCTCATGGAGTATGGAATTCGTGTAGGCAGTCGTATTGGTAAGACAATTGTCTTTGCACGTAGCGTCAAACATGCTCGCCTCATGGAAGAGCTGTTCAATGAAATGTACCCGCAGTACGGCGGCAAGTTTTGTCAAACGGTTGTCAGCGATGATCCGCGTGCGGAGTCGATGATCGACGACTTCAAAGGTGAAGGCAGCAATCCTGATCTCACGATTGCTATCTCAGTCGACATGCTCGATACCGGCGTCGATGTGCCCGAGTGTGTCAACCTTGTCTTCGCAAAGCCGGTCTACTCTTACGTGAAATTTTGGCAGATGATTGGACGTGGCACTCGGTTGTGCCCCGATTTGTTTGGTCCCGACATCGACAAGTCGCACTTCCAGATCTTTGATCACTGGGGCAACTTCGAGAGATTCGAGACGGAATACAAGTCGGCCGAACCCACTCGGCAGAAGTCACTTTGCGAACGAGTCTTTGAAGCTCGGCTGAAACTGGCCGAAGCCGCGTTGGAAAAACAACACAACGCTGGATTCGAGATTGCCACAAGCTTAATCAGCAAGCAGATCGCTGACCTCCCCAAAGGTAGCATCCCCATTAAGGAGAAATGGCCGCAGGTGCGATCCGTTTCCTCTGAAGAAATAGTCCGCCAATTTGACGCCGCTACGAAAGCCACGTTGCAACAGAACATCGCTCCACTGATGCAGTGGGTGGACATCGCGAAATTCGAGGAAGCCTACAAGTTCGACCGGCTCATCGCTCAACTCCAAGCGGAACTCATTCGCGGCGGCAACAAGTTCGCCGATCTCCGTGATGCGGTTGTCAATTTGGTCAGCAGTTTGCGAATCAACCTTTCGCAGGTGAAGTTAAAACTGCCGGTCATTGAGCGCGTAAAAAGCGAGGAATTCTGGGATGAAGTTACAGTTGGAGACCTCGAAGAAATCCGCGACCAACTTCGCGGTATCGTCCAGTTCCGTCGCAAGGACGAAGTCGCCAAGCTTGATCCGATCATCATCGACGTGAAGGAAGATGAAGCAGACATTGAACGCAAGAAGCACAAGGTTCGCTTGGATCAGCTAGATGACTTGGGCATGGTCGCGTATCGCAATCGTGTCAATAACGTCCTGCAAGCCATCATCGATCAAAACGACACCTTGCGAAAAATTCGGCTCGGCGAACCGGTTACCGCCAGCGACTTGGAAGACCTTTGTTCTCTAGTGCTGACTCAGGAACCGGGGCTCGACTTGCGCGACCTGATGGACTACTTCAAGCAAGCCCAATCACTCGATCAGGCCATTCGCGAAATCATCGGGATGGACGCCGATGCAGTTCATGAGCGGTTTACAAAGTTTGTACAGGCTCATCCAAATCTCGCATCGCATCAGATCAAGTTCTTGGATCTGCTCCAGAACCATATCGCAAAATTCGGTTCCATCAAAACAGACGACCTTTACGAACCGCCATTCACCACGCTGCACAGTGACAGCCTCGACGGACTTTTTGAAGAGTCGTTGGCGGATGAACTTTTCGACATCATCGGCTCGTTTCAAAAAGGAGGCGAGTAGACATGGCGAAAGAAACGACAAAGCAGGCGATGAGCGAACGGCAGGCTGCAACTGTGTTTAATTTGGAATGCCTCGCGCGTTCGATACAGGCGGCCCATGATGAGTTGGCGCGGCAGGCGTCGAAAGCGGTAAATGTTAGCTTGACGGTAAGAAACTGGTTGATCGGTCACTACATCGCCGAGTACGAGTTGAACGGAGCGGATCGCGCTTCGTATGGTGAAAAATTGCTCGACCGGCTCGCTTCACGACTGCGTGAATTGGATGTCGAAACCTGCGAAAAACGGCGACTTTATCAGTATCTCCGTTTCTACAACACCTACCCCGAAATTGTGCGGTCACTGACCGCACAATCGGAAAGACTGCTTCTGGTCGCCCCCGCGAGTCCAACGCTGGAGAAAGTGCGGTCAGCGCCCGCATTTTCCGGCTCACTGATTATAGACTCGCTTTCGTACACGCATATCGAGCAACTGGTTGCTATCGATGATGGAAACAAGCGAGCATTCTATGAAACCGAATGCATCCGTGGCTGTTGGTCAGTGCGTGAGCTGAAACGGCAGATAAGCAGCTTGCTATACGAACGTAGCGAATTGTCCGTCGACAAGCAGAAGCTACTACAACAAACGTCGAAATCAGCGGAAGCGGCAGCATCGAGACTGGTAATTCGCGATCCTTACGTTTTTGAATTCCTCGGGCTCAAGCCGACGGAAGTGATGAGCGAATCGCATCTCGAAGATCAACTCCTTGACAAACTACAAGAGTTTCTGCTGGAGCTCGGTCAAGGCTTCTGTTTCGAAGCTCGCCAGCGACGGATGCTAATCGGCGATAAGTACTATTTCGTCGATCTCGTTTTCTATCATCGCATCTTGAAGTGTCACGTCCTGGTCGATCTGAAGTTGGCAGAGTTCAACCACGCGGACATTGGCCAACTGAACACTTATGTAAGTTGGTTTGACAAGAATGTGCGCGAGCAAGGTGACAATCCACCCATTGGCATTTTGCTCTGCACCGAGAAAGATCATGCACTTGTCCAGTATGCTCTAGCCGCAATGGATAACTCCCTTTTCGTCTCGCAGTACCAACTGCAATTGCCGACTGCGGAAGCATTGAGACAACAAATCGAAGCCGAACGTCGGCGAATAGAAGCCGAACAGGAAACGCCACTAGAAATGGATTCACAATAAATGATTACAGGACAACTACGCAGTAAGATCGACAAGCTCTGGGAAGAATTCTGGACGGGCGGTATTACCAATCCGCTGACCGTGATCGAACAGATTTCGTTCCTGATGTTTGCTCGTTTGCTCGACATGCGCGAGAGCACCGAGGAGAAGAAATGGTCTCGCAAGAATCCAGGCAAAGAGTTTCCGGGTGTGTACTTCCCCCGCGGCAAGCAGCACTTGCGCTGGAGCCATTTAAAGCAAGAAGCAGACGCAGACAAAATTTTGAAGATTGTTCGCGATGAAGTCTTCCCGCATTTCCGTGTCATGGGTCAAGCGGAAGATGCTTCTGCAAAGGAAATCAGCCGCAAGGCGTTAGCCTCCGGTTCCTCTGCAACCCGAAGTGTAAGCGAGGGACCGGTCAACACCTTCAATCAGTACATGAAAGACGCCACGCTGATGATCAACAAGCCCTCGCTGTTGATGTCGGCCATCAACATGATCGAAGCGTTGCCGCTGACTCAAGGCGACACCAAAGGCGATCTGTACGAGTATCTGCTCAGTAAACTGACTACCGCTGGCATCAACGGCCAGTTCCGTACTCCGCGCCACATCATCGATTTGATGGTTGATCTGGTGCTCGCAGGCAACGAAGAAGAAGCGTTGTCGTGGACAGTTGGCGATCCAGCCTGCGGCACAGGAGGCTTTCTGGTGCAGTTCATGGAGGGATTACGCAAACGCCACACTTCACCTGACGGCATCATCAAACATGAACTGTCGAATGATTCTGACTCCGCTCGCCCCGCTTCGGGGAGAGGGGGCGGGGGTGAGGGGCTGAATTTAACTTACACTGGCGACCTGATCACGCCGCATCAGTGGAAGCACATCAAGAGCGAGATGTTCCACGGCTTCGATTTCGACGTGACTATGCTCCGCATCGCCGCGATGAACATGATGTTACACGAGATCGACACGCCCGACATCAATTATCAGGACACGCTCAGCACCAACTTCACCGACCGTAAGGAAACCCGTCGCTGGGCGGAAGATGCCTTTGACTTGATCCTCGCCAATCCACCTTTCAAAGGCTCGCTGGACGCAGAAGATGTCCACAAGACTCTCACTGGCAAAGTCAAGACGAAGAAGACCGAATTGCTGTTCATTGTGCTGATGCTGCGAATGCTCAAGCTCGGCGGCCGCTGTGCAGTTATCGTTCCCGATGGTGTCACGTTTGGATCGTCAAACGCGCACAAAGAACTGCGCAAGATGCTGGTCGAAGAGAATCAGCTTGAGGCAGTCATCAAACTGCCGTCTGGTGTGTTTCGCCCCTACGCCGGTGTCAGCACCGCTATCCTGCTCTTCACCAAGGGAGGTCAGACCGACAACGTATTCTTCTTCGACGTGCATTATGACGGAAGGACGATGGACGACAAACGGGACAAGATCGGAGCCGACGACGACTGGCAAGACTTGGATGTCCTGCGTAAAGCATGGCCCAAGTGGCTCAAACAAAACACCAGTTCCCCTCGCCCCGCTTCGGGGAGAGGGGCTAGGGGTGAGGGGCTATTCAAGGATCGCACTTCAAACGCCTTCTTCGTGCCCAAGTCCGAGATCGAAGAGAACGCCTTTGACCTCTCGATCAATCGGTACAAGGAAATCGTTCACGAGGAAGAGCAATACGACTCCCCCAAGGTCATCCTCGGACGGCTGAAGAAGCTGGAAGCAGAAATCGCTTCTGACTTGCAAGAACTGGAGGCAATGCTGGGATGAGTACAGTCCACACAAAAACACATGCGACACGGCCACTCGGAACCGTCGCTCGTTTTATTCGCGGAATTACGTTCAAGCCAGACGATAAAGTTGATCCCGGAACAGACGGCTCTGCTGTGTGTATGAGAACGGCTAACGTGCAAGACGTTCTCGACGAGAGCGACTTAATCGCGGTTCCACTTGAATTCGTGAAGCGTGATGAGCAATTCCTACAGGAGTCCGACATTCTAGTATCAACTGCAAACAGCTGGAATCTAGTGGGTAAATGCTCTTGGGTTCCAAAACTAACATATCGAGCTACTGCGGGAGGCTTCATCTCGATCCTCCGGGCGGACAGAAGCAAGGTGTTTCCTCGCTATCTCTATTACTGGTTTGCATCGGACAAAACGCAACATGATGTAAGACTTTGCGGCAGACAAACCACGAACATTTCAAATATGAGTTACGAACTATGTCTGGCTCTGGATATTCCGCTGCCGCCGTTGTCAGAGCAGAAACGAATCGTCGAAATGCTCGACAAAGCCGACGCCATCCGCCGCAAACGCAATGCTGTGGCCAAAGCCGCGAACGACTTTCTAGTGTCGCTGTTTGTTGAAATGTTCGGAAGCCCACAGCACAACACGCATGGATATCAACTAATGCCATTCGGCAAAGTCGTGAACAACTTAGACGCAATGCGAGTTCCGCTCAAGCAGTCCGACCGTGACAAACGGGATGGTGTTTATCCGTACTACGGAGCAGTTGGAATAATTGACCATTTGGATGACTTTATTTTTGAAGGCAATTTCTTGCTTATTAGTGAAGACGGGAAGCATCTCGAATCACGCAGTCGCCCGATAGCATGTCTGGCATCTGGCAAGTTCTGGGTTAACAACCACGCCCATGTGTTGGCCGAGAACGGCACTTTGCTTCTTCCGTACCTCGCTCGATACATGGAGCTTAAGAACATACGAGAATTTGTAACTGGAATTGATCAATTCAAATTGAATAGAAGCAGCCTTGATCGTATTCCTGTTGCAGTTCCACCGATGCAACTTCAGCAGAGATTTGTTGAAATTGAAAACAGAATGCTGAGTTTGATTTCTAAAAGTGACTCATCGGCCACGTATTCTGAGCGCCTCTTCAATTCGCTTGTGCAACGCGCTTTTAATGGAGAGTTGTAAAAAATGCCTATTACCCACATGCACAGTTACTTGGTGCATCCCGGCAAAGGAATAGAGGAATCCTCGCGTGCAGAAATCCGTGGAGCAACCCTGAAGCTCGAAGGAAAGCTCTACACAATGCTGGAACGGATTTACGCAAGGAGCAAAGACGACTGTAAAACAAACATTTCTTTCACTACGGACTCGAAATCCAACGATGCCCGAGATCTCATTGTCAGTTATGCGGATCGCCCACGGTCTGACTCGGGACTGAAACTCGCCAAGCGTTTGCAGCACTCTACCGACGGCACTCCCGGCATGGGCTTGCTCTTTTTAGTTCGTGGCGAAGAAGGTAAGAAAACAAAGACAATGATCTCTCGTTTCCCTGCGGATGTTGGGATTCTGGCAGAAGAAACCCTAGGTGGACTCAATGTCGAATACCTTGAGAAAGTATTCATGAAAAACTCCAACAAATACAAGGCCGCTTGTTACGAGGACTCTTCAGTAAAGGCTGGTTACTGGAAGGGAATGGTCGTCGACCATCAGATCCAATACGGCGTCGTAAGGACTGTGTCAGACTACTGGGTAAAAGATTTTTTAGCATCGGATTGTCTTACAACGCCCGCTCTTGGCTCTGGCCGTCTTGCAAGAATGTATGATAAAGCGATCAAGAACGCACCTGATACGGCAACTAAAGATCAGCTTGCAAGTGCGGCGAAATTGATCCCGAACCAGAAAGGCAAAAAGGTAAGTGCCGCACTGCTATCCAAGCAGTATGGGCTCTCGAAGTCAGCAGAAGAGTGCTTGAAGACGGAAGCGTCGACGGACGAGATCTATGAGGAGGAGTTCGTTTTGGATGAAGAGGCATTTACTTCGATCCTTTCATTTGAATCAGTCGAGTTGAACACAGGAGCAATTCTGACGGCTCCAACTGGACAGTTCAGTCAAGTCTTCACTGAAGAGATTGTCGACCAACAGAGGGGACTGAAGGTTTACCGGACCGAGGGAATCGATACTGATCGTCGATTCAGGAAGGTGAAGCCATGAGCAGTCTTGCTAGCCAGTACACAGAACGATTTAATTTGGTGCTCATGCCGTTGGATGAAAAACTCCGTGAGTTTTTCGATAGTTTATTCGACGAGTCCAATTATGTGTCCCGGATAACAACACGTCCCAAGAAGATATCTAGCTTTCTTGAGAAAGCTGCGCAGTTAGACGAGCGCGGTGCTCCCAAGTATGCAGATCCATTAAACGAGATTCAGGATCAATTGGGAGCCTTAGTGATTACACGATTTCTTTCCGATATTCCTTACATTGATCGGGTCGTAGGCAGTACGTTTCGTCGTATCGAAATGGAAACCAAAGAGCCTCATTCTGATTCGGAATTCGGATATGTCGGAAAGCACTACATATTGTTTTTGCCATCAGATATCACAACACACTTTCGAGAAGTGGAATACCCTGATTTCTTCGAACTTCAGATCAAGACACTCTTTCAGTATGCGTGGTCTGAGACAAATCACAAGCTTTGTTACAAACGCAGGTCGGATCTAACGGCTGAGCAGCGCAGGAGAATGGCTTTTGTCGCTGCTCAAGCGTGGGGCGCAGATCATCTGATCGATGAACTGAAACTAGAGCTTGAAATAAAGGACGCTGGAACAAATGCTTGAATGGATCAAAGTGATTTTCGGCGTTTTTTATGATCGGCGGATGCGGTGTCGCGTTCTAGGCTTACGGCCAGTTGTGGTTTGTTTGATCCAGTCTTCTGATTCTCAAGAGTTTTTGCTCATTCGACCAAGCCAGAAGCCGAACGCGTGGATGCCTCCACAAGAAGGAATCGAGCCGAACGAATCTATTGAAGAGGCGGTTGTCAGAGGGCTGCTATCCGAGCTAGGTATTACTGAAAACCAAATGCACTTTCGCCGATCTCAATGGATTGGTTCAAAGAAGATACCGGAACAAATGGGTGAGCGCGACATCGATCATTCGTTGGTGAAAATGAGAGGAAAAGCTTACTACGCTGCTCTAGTCAAGGTAACGAAAGAGATTGTCCTAGCTGTAAATACTGCCGAAGTTGCCGAAGCAAAATGGCATACGATTGGTGAGATCAAGGCAAACTTGCGCACCAATTCGGAACGCAAGCAGCAGGTCATCATTGATGCGTTTCGCAAAGTCTTAAATATCGATTTGACCAACGAATGAATTGTAGAGAGGAGATGCCACAGTATGAGTGAAATGACACCCGCCGACTATCAAGAGCTTCTCGACTTGCTAGACGGCAGAATTGACGAGCTGACGAAACCCATTCCTAGCCGCCAAATCCTACGATTCGCTGAGGCAATTAGATCGGCTGAACTTGGCGATCAAGATTCAATCGGTACATACAGTGACGATGACTATAACAATCTGCTTGAGGCTCAAGGTATCGTCAATGAACTGCTGCCACCGATTCTGGAGAACATTCGTGCCAATTCAATTACCCCGACAACCGGCTGGCGTTTTGAAGCAGTACAATCGGGATACGGAGACTACGGCCTCTGTGCTATCTGCCGTGACCCTTATCAGCACTTTAATCGAACAGTAAAGGTTCATTGCATTGACATGCACAAGAACGCGTTCCACGGCGTTTGTCGCCAGTGCGTCCGCGACTACGCGCCGTTAGAGTTTGTCGAAAGTGACGGTGTGGAAGAATGGCTGGCTGAGAATCCGCACGTTTGCAAACCACTCGAAAAAGACAACAAAACTGAGGGACAGAGAAAGAGCCTCATTGACGCTGTTCGCAGTCACGCCCATTCAACTCACTACTTCGCCGACATCGTCCAGAAAGCCCCCGAATGGTCAAAGGGGGCCTTTGGTGAATGGCGATGATCGGCGGCGCAGATGCATAGAATGCATGAGCAGAAAGGGAAGCCGTAGCAACGCGTTACACTAAGTCGAAATCAATATGATTACAAAATTAAGTATCGAGAACTTCAAAGGCATCGGCAACTGCATTGACTTTGATCTTCGACCTATCACTTTGCTGTTTGGCGCCAACGGAGCAGGGAAAAGCACTATTCTACATGCTTTGAACTACATTCGAGCAATCGTTGAGCATCAGGATTTTGATGGCAAGCGAATCATCTACCAAGACGCCGGAATCAATGTTGGGGGCTTCCGCAACCTTGTGCACCAGCAAGACCTCTCGAGGAAGATCACTTTCGGTATTGATGCTTTGCTTTCCATCTCACAACTGCACGATGGATTGGGGCCACTTGAAGTAGAAATTTGGGGCGATGAAGCTGTTCTTCGAGAGCCATCATCTGTACGTATCGAAATAGATATTGAATGGAGCAGGCAATTTGAAGAGCCAGCTTGCACACGCTATGCAGTCGCGCTTGATGGTACTCCACTACTTGAGGTTGCATCCCAACATGGAGGGGCTGGTCAGTACATAGAGCTAAATGCCGGGCATCCACTTCTTATTCCATACGAAGAGTTTCATGATTACGCAAACCTACTCGAGGAAGCCTCCCTCGGTCCACTCTTTGAACCGGAATACGATCAACCAGTTTTGGTCTCGATACTCAAGTCTTGTTTGCACACAAATGCGTCAGATCGAGAAGGTTGGGTTGGATTTGATGCTGTGGTTGGGTCGACAGCTTGGCCTGATTATCAAGTAGTTGATTTGTTCGTGGCCGAGGCGCCATCAACTCCGATTGAACGGTTCGCTACTCGGGTTCTATCAACGATGGTCCACGGTCCCAAAAATCTTCTTAAGTGGTATCTCAGAAAAATGCGCTACCTAGGTCCACTGCGGGCCATTCCTGATCGCGAAAGTACGACATCAAGTCAGAATACTTGGTCGAATGGTCTAGCAGCATGGGACATGTTATTCAAGAACGAAGGCAAAATCTGCGAGCTTGTTAGTCATTGGCTATATGATCAAGACAAGCTAAACACCGGGCTTACCCTGGAATGCGGAACATTTGTGGAATTGGATCTCGCCCATCCGAAAATCCGAAGGCTTGTCGATGGTCGAGCATTTGATGACGATGATGAATATCGCTTAGACTTCGACTCGCTTGTAAAGAAAAGACGTTTGGTGTTCCGTAACTCGGAAGAGGGCCCAGAATTGTCTGCCTGTGACTTGGGAGTTGGGATCTCACAAATCGTTCCCATCATCGTTGCGTGTGCACTTGATGATGACGCATTAAGCCTCATCGAACAGCCAGAACTGCATGTGCATCCAAGGCTCCAGACACAGTTGGGTGATTTGTTCATCGAAGCTTGTAATCTTAGAGACCAGCAATTTATTATTGAAACACACAGCGAGCATTTGATTCTTCGATTACTGCGGCGTATTCGTGAAACAGAGAAAGACAAAGCCCCTGAGAACCTTTCGCTTAGAACGGACGATCTCGCAATCTACTACATTAAGCAGTCGGACGGGGTAACTCAAGCATCGCAAATTGATGTCGATGTGAATGGCGAATTCATTCAGCCATGGCCGGACGACTTCTTCGAGATTGACTTCTACGAGAGGTTCCCCGATGCTCGCTGAGTTTTTGTTTACACCTGACGCGCTAGCTGATGACGATGGCAGAAATGGGTCGGATGTTGTTCGCGAGCTTGAACAATGTTTTTTCCCATTTCGATCCGTTCCCGTCGCTATGTTGTGCAAACTAGGCGATCACTGGGAAATTGCAGCCAGTCGCCGTATCGCTCGCATTAAGAACCATAACCATCGGACGGATGCGATGGCGATGCTTCAAAAGCTGACGCAACTGTATGTGGGCAGACCAACAACAACCACACAGACCAATACTGAAGTCGAATGGATGAACGCGGGACTGAGTTCGCTTTCTCAAGTTCCAATTGACAAGATCATTGTTTCGTCCAGCACGACTCCAGCCACGGATGCAGTTGCATCTCTTAAGGACTTTGTGACCGAAGGGTTTTGGACGCCATATGAAAACCCTCGAATTGTTGGCAGAGACTCCACCTCTCAAGAGAAAGTTCTGAGGGCGATTTGTACGCACTCGGATTGGATGATTCTGCGATTGCCGCAGATTCGTGGTGGAAGCGATGATGAGATCGTTACTGTCAAACAGATCATCAAGCTTTCCAACCAACTACCATTGGGATTTCGGAAGACTGCGATAGATCTCCAAATTTGTTTGCATCAGGGTATGCTCGAACGAAAACTATTGGGCAATGTTGCCGATGAGCTATCTGCGTTCGTCACACAAGGTACTCAGATTCGTCTAACAATTTGGCCTGAAAAGCACTTCGTTAATCGAGAACTTATCGCAGGCGAGTTTGCCAAGACATCACCCGGAACTCTAATTCCAAGACCTCTCTGGTACATCACGATGACACACGTGTCTGTGGGAAGTCGAGATGCCGCCAGTGCTGGTGAAGCTGGAAACACGTGGAGCCTCTTCTCCAGAAAGAAAGCGTTTGAGAGGCACCAGCAACTTTTCGCAGAAAAGCCAATTCGCTCTGACCTGCTTACGTGAGATCGCTATGAATAACAGTTTGAACACGGAAAATCCTAATAGCGCCGCCCTAGTCAGTTGGCCAGAGCGTTGGATCAAGAAGCGATATGGAATCCTGTTGCTTTTTGCTTTGGCACTTTGGCCGTTTGTCGGTTTGATCCCGCAAATTGAATCGCTCGTTGTCAATGGATTGTTGCTCGATAGTTACTGGCAGCTCACTTACCTGACTATAACAAATGTTGTGACCTTCTACTTTGCGGTCACTATCCTCCGGGTACTTGGCTATCGAAACCCCGGAGGAAATCTTTCTCGTTATCTCTTCGGTGATAGCGAAGCTCCGTGGGGACGGAACAGAGTAGTGATCATTACCCTGGCAGCCATGTTTGCACCGCTGTTCATAGCTTTGGCGTTTGGAAGTGAGTTTTCAGGAACTACCTTTGAACATTTCTGGCGATCTGTGCTGACAGTTTGCCTAAGTGCGGGTATTGGAGTTGCTGGGTTGTGTGCGATCGGCTTTGTCAAATGTTGGATCTTCGGCAGCGACGTAGAATCAGCCAACTACTTTCCGTTTGAATCACGGTCAGCCACTGGATTCAGCTTCCTTCGCAATGGTTCACGGAGCATCGAGAGATATCTAACTCGGATTGGACTTGGAAGCACAGACGTTCAGTTTTTGGTTTATCTCGTCTTACTTGCAATGGTACATCACCAGCTCGCCAGACGGCTTGAAAATAGCGAGTATTGGCTCACTTCAGCACCTTCGATGCTCGTGCTATTTCTATGGTTGATCTTCATGCTCTTATCGGGCTTGGCTAATTGGCTCGACCGATGGCGAATTCCTACAGTACTTGTATTCGTCGCGTTGCTTACTTTGCTTATGTCCATTCGTGGATCGACGCGCTTATTGAATTCCTTCCCGGATAGTTCAAACAACAAGTTTATCAGTCGTATATCGATTATTCGCGAACGTGAAAACGAGCTCTTAGATTCAGGTGGAGATATCGCGCAACGCCGTCAGTTGATCGCTGATGAAACTTTTTCACTCGATGAAGACGCATGGCGTGCAATCAGCAACAGAATGACACAGTTGGATTGGCATGAGAACGAAAAAGGGAAAACTCTTGTTGTGGTGACTTGTCCGGGAGGAGGTATCCATGCAGCCGCTTGGGCTGCCTGCGTCTTGGATCAACTTTCCGATGAATACGTCGAATTCAAAGACTCTGTGTGTGTTGTCAGTGGAGTATCTGGTGGAAGCGTTGGCGCGCTTTTGTTTATCGGCTCGCGCTATGAGAACGAACTTCTGGGCAGATCCGCGGTTGGTGCGCCGCGGCCATCGACAGCGGATGTGCATCGGGATCTCAAAGAAAAGAGCCCCGCGTTGGAGTTGTCTGCACGTTCTGCACTTGAGGCGATTGCCTTCGGGGCAACGGTAGATGATCTCTACAATTTGATTGGTATCAACGGCGTGGGACGTGGACAGCGCCTTGAAGACAGCTTGAACTCGCGGCTACCGAATGACATACAGACGATGACGATTGGGCAATGGGGGGACAGATCCCTCGCCGGTGCTGTTCCCATTGTTATCTTCAACTCGACGGATGCAGTCACTGGCAGGCGGATACTCTTCGATACGATTCCGACGCCACAAAGAGCCTCCAGCGTCGGACTAAACGCGAGGCCACTAAACTATCGAGAGCTGCTGAATACTCAGCAAGATGCAATTGATGTGCTACCAGCGACCGCAGCGCGGACGTCTGCGACTTTTCCTTACATTTCACCATTTACGAAACCAAGCAACGCAAATGGTATTGGTGACCACGTCGCAATCTGTGATGGCGGATATGTCGATAACGAAGGTATTGTCACCGCCGTTAATTGGATCGAGTTCTTGCTAAAGCGATGGGCTTCGGAAGAATCAAGCAGCAGAACATTTGATCGCATTTTACTGCTGCGGATCGAACCATCGTGGGTTGAAGACAAAAACGAACCAGCGGATTCGGGCGGGTTGTTCGGTGCTATCCGATGGCTTGCAGGACCGGGCGAGGCGATGGCAACTGTTCGATCTGCATCTCAACTCGAGCGTGGTAACCTCGAAACAGACCTGGCGGCTCTCTATCTCAAACTCAATAACGAAGATGGGGCACCAGACAATGTTGAACCAATGCTGTTGGGAATGCATTCTACAGGCGGAATGGCTCAACAGCAAAACATCGTTGAGGTACCTGAGTTTGACATACGGAAGCTCTCAAAATCTGTTATCCGCAAGAACTGGGAGCAGATGTTAGACAAGTTCGAGGCTTCTGCGGATGAGGCCTCCGTATCTCAGTACGCCAACTTGCCAAAGGCTACGATAGATGAGAGGGACAATGATATCAGCAATGAACCACCCGTCGTTGTACAAACGATTACATTCGTAGATGCAAATCAGTCAATTCCGCTCAACTGGAAGCTCAGCAATCGGCAAAAGCTCGGCTATTTGCTGGCATGGGAATTGTGCTCAGGTGAAGGGATGACACTTAGAGAGACCCTAAATCGATATTTCAATCGGACAAGCAACTAAAATGAATAGCAAAACTACTTTTGAACGCTGCCAGGTGGTCCGACTGCAGTCGCAGCCTGACAAGTGCGGCGCGGTTATTGATATCAACGAGACCGGTCCCGAAGTGCAATACACGGTTTTCCTTGATGGTAAGACTCGGACGTTCTTCGCATCTCAGTTGATGGCCGATGAACAGGGTGTCGAGTCTGGTGCGCGACTCTCTGCGGACAAATGCCAATCGCTGCTCACTGATCGCTACATCAATCTTTGCGACAGGACGCTTGAGTTGGTCGATGCAGATCTCGGAAAGAGGAATTGTGCAACGTTGTATTTCACTTTTGTCGCGGTATAAATCGTACTAAAGCCGATCGCCCCAAAGACTTCGAGATCGGCTTTGGTATGATTGAGAACTGTTTGCACGAATTACGCTGATACCGAGCACCTAGACACAGATAACAGCTTATGGCGATCATCGCATTGTTTAAATCAATCGCGAGGGGCTGATTGATGGTCAGGTTCGGACAGTTCGTACTTTGAGCGAGAGCAATCGCAAGGCAAGTACGTAATTCACGACATGTACTTGCAACGATTTGCTCGAATTGTTGGGAAGTGGGTAATGCCTACATCGAAAGAGAAGTGAGCAATGCAAACGCATTTTGAATTTTCGGAAGAATCATTTTCTCTACACGCAACGATAGTCATCGCCCTCGCGCTATCTGACCACGGTATGGAGTCCAATAGGCTTTGATTTGGCGATAAAAGTAGGTTTGTTTTAGGTCGACCCAAGAAAAGTAAAGCGGTATAACATCATGAGAATCACAGAAATGTTTAGAAAGAAACCAATCATTCCATTGGTTATGATGCTGGCCTTGCTCACATTTCAACAACCTGTCGCCAGCCAGGAAATTGCAAGCGAGGAGAACTCAAATAGGTCTTTGTTGCTTCCAGAGCATGCTCTGGATCGTCTTCAGGCTGACCACAGCGATGACCAGCCACTTCTTGTTTCCCAGGAGGAACTTGACCAACTGATTCAGCCGGACGGTGGTGGAGCTTGCCCAATCGCAGCAGGGCTAATCGCTGTGCAAACATTGCGATCGATGACAAGCCTTCCCTTGGATTTGCATCCGCATCGGACCGCCCTTCGACTTTTCCAAGAAAAGCCCGAACTGAAAGAGGGACTGATTAAGAACAAGCGGTTTGTCGAGCTGCTTGCCTTCCTTTGCAAGGGTCTAGACGACATGCCGGTGGCTATCACCACTGTTTCCGCTCCGACAAGTACCCACAAGAATGCGGGAATAGAATGGTCGCCAGCCGATGGACCAGATTTTTCCGTTGCTGCCGGCCAGATCAAGATTCTTGCCTACACCGTCACGACAGCGACTGGTACCGTCCGTGGGCGTCATTTCGTATTACTGCAAAAGAGCGATGGCGGTCCGATATCGTTCGTGAACCCGGGTAAGCCCACCAAAGACTACACGTTTATCGTCGAGTATCGCGGTGATTCGACCGCGCCGAAGCGACAGGTTTTCTTTCACAGTCCTGCTGGGTTTGACAAGTCGAATCAGACATACGAGTTGAACACGATCTTCACGGTTCGGTTGATCAACGAACAGCCCGGCATTGCGGAAGAACAAGGTAATGCGTCTGTCGATGGAATCAAAGAGAGGATTGATCGGTTGGCAACTCTGCTCCGAGAACAAGGCGATCTCACTAACCCAATTGCTTGGCGTCAGCATGGTGCAGCGTTTGGATTGCCTGGGTTGGATCTGCCAACAGAAGTCGGAGGAAGCGGTTGGTCAACTTTGAACATGCTTGAAGTCTTCCGGCACGCAGGCAAACACAATCTTAATCTTCGTGATGTTGTCGGAGGCGCACATGGACGTCCGCTCGCCGATTGCAGCACGACTCTTGCGCAAGAGACCCTCGCGAAGATCATTGCTGGCAAAGCGTATATCGCTGTTGCGATCACGGAACCAGATGCCGGTACTGATATGAGGCAAATGCAAAGCAAGGCTACCCGCGAAGGGAATGGCTTTCGTTTGACTGGACGCAAGCTTTGGAATGCTCGACTGCGTGAAGCGACGCATGTCGTGTTATACACACTTGCAACAAAAGGGGAGCGCGGAGAACGCACGGCGTTCCTATTGCCAATTGATCATCCAGGATTGCGAATTGTTGATCGACAAGCTCACGGGCTCACCGGAAACTCGTTCGGCGGATTAGAGTTTGACGACATGTACGTTAGCAATGAGAATCTGATAGGTGAAGACGGAGATGGCGGGAAGATCTTTGACGACCACTTTCTGTATTGGCGTTTGATGCAATCGGCCGCTGCAATCGGGTGCGGCGAAGCTGCTCTCGATCAGATGGCGGATCGAATTGCAAGTCGCGAGGTATTCGGCGGTCCGATCGCTCGCTTCACTCATTTACAACAGCCAATCGGCGAGTATCTTACCAAGTTGCGGATGGCGATGGCCTTGGCTCGTGATGCCGCGCAACTAATCGACGATGGCGACTACAAAGCCGCTGCTCCGCTCGTTAATGGACTGAAGGCAGAAGGAGTTGAAATCGCACTTGCCGCCTGCGATTCTGCAATGCGTGCGCACGGAGCTTTTGGATACAGTCATGATGTCGATCTCGGTGATCGCGTACGCGATTTGATGGGATTGCGAATCGCCGATGGAACCACTGACGTTATGCGGATGACAGTTGTTCGAGATGAATACGGATACGAATTTTGGAAGATGGCAATCCAAAACTACCAGTCACGGAATTCAACCTCTCAGCTAGAACATAACGAGTTGCATCCAACCCCTATAACTAAATGAGTTGCCTTTTCGTGAGTATGTTATCAAAAAAACTCTGTGCACTGAAAATGGTGCTGTTACATGTTACGTTGATAGTGTTCGCCTCGGTCGTCGGGTGCGAATCGATAATACCAAGACCGCCTGATGAACGTCATCGAGAAGATAGTCACAATAATGAGCGAATCCCCAACGACGACAGAGACAACCACCGCCCCATCCCAGGCCCCGTCCAAAGCTCCCAGTAATGTCCTGACAAGTTGGTGGGTCATAGTCGTAAACATTGCAATCGTCTGCGGTGCAGCGTTTTTTGCTTATCGAGCATGTGCAGACACTGGCTGGTTGTTCGGCTGGTTGATAGGTGCGTCACAATCAAGCGTCACCAACACAGTTGTGCCACTGGTCCTAGCAATCATCACAGGAACAATTTTTACCTTGACGGTCAAAGCCATTGAGAAGATTCGAAAAGAACGAATCTATTTTTCAATCCTGACCGTGGCTGTACTTTCGTATTTTGTCATGATTTTCGTTGGCCGAACGACTGATGGTCTTCGCGAAGGAGTCGCAGTCCGCATGGAAGCTAACGCAGCAGAAAAAGCGAAATAGCCAGAACCAATCCTCTCCTTCCGCTTAAATCACAACAAGTGATTGCAACTATTCCACAGGAACAATCATCGCTATCTATACAGTCTTGTTCTCGTATCTTCAGAATCACGGCAACGTTAGAGAATTGGCTACGGGTCGCTCGGTGCCTGAGCTTGCGACATCCAAAATCAGATGTTACTCCATGGTCACAAACTGGTTTTGGTCAATTTTAAACCGGGAACTCAACATAGCTTTCGCAAACATTGGCCTTAAACCTAAACGCGAATAGCCCTGCGATAGCAGCCTAGCTTTAACGTGTTGCAAGATTTCTGGTTGTGTGAGTCGTCCGTATTGGTTCAGAACGCCAATCACAGCCTCCTGTATATCGTGCTGTGATGCGGTCTTTTGATTCGGTCTAGCTCCACTCTTAACCGATTTTTGGGAGGAAGTTCCACGCAGTGCCGAAAGAGCGGTTTGCACTTGTTTCAGTCGCTCCATTGAAACCTGGAGTTTGCAGTTTGCTTCTTCCACCTCGCATTTCAGCTTCGATTCCTGTATGGACAAAACCTCAATAATTCCGGTTATCTCTTGATCCAATTTGTGTACTCCTCGTTGAGTTAGATTTAGAAGGAAGATCCTAGTTGGGGGTATCGTCTTGCATGTACAATGCAAAATCATCATGTGGGTCGGGACGTGTCAACCAGACATTTAGACACTCCGGGGGAACGGCAGTTGATAGCCATACGTGCGTACCTGTCGGATAGAATTTCACGTCTAACTCAAGGGCAGCCACTGTAGAAATTTGAAGCACAACGGCTCCATTTTTCGACTTCTCGGCGATTCGCTTTGCGTATTCGAAATCGGTAGTCAATTGAACAAATCGCCGACCACAAGGTTGTAAGCCAAAGCAATCGATCGAACGAAAACGGTCGGTAGAAGTTCCGTGGAAAAGGCAGTCATCTGGCTTGCCGGAGATCTTTGCTTCAAACTTTTTAGTGCTGTGGCCATAGGTTGCTCGGCAGTAGTCGAGTGCAAACTGAAGCCGGTCGCCGAATCCAAGACGCTCAAGTACGACGCGTACGGATTCTCGATTGCTGATGCGGCGATAGGTTGGAAACGCACTGATAACCCGCCCGATTTCCAGAAGATCAACCCAACCGTCCGAGTCCATCCTCAGATTGAATTTCTCGGGGGCGTGCCGCAGTGATGCCAGCACGGTACGGCGAATTCGATTCAAAGAATCCTTAGAAAAAATTTCAGTCTCAATCGACCGTTGTTGGACAGTTGGTTTGCCCAGATTGGACTCCTGTTCAATCGGAGAGCTTGTTGATGCGATGAGCTTCAAAATGGCTTCTTGGATATTGGACGGCAGTTGCGGCCAGACCTCGATGATTCTGTCGATCGATGACATCGACTGACCGACGCTGCCAGCGTCAGAAGAACCTTTAGTGCAAACTGATGTGCAAACGGATTCGCAGTCAAGCTTGACGCACTTCCCTAACTCATTACACTTTAGAGACTTGTCACCCGATTGGTCGGAAGTGCATGCGGGACTGTTAATCCGCGTGTCGGTGGTTCGAGCCCACCCGGGGGAGCTTTCGCCAAAGTTCTAACTTTGGCGACCAAAAGACTTAACGCCCGGCGTCGAAAGATCGACCGCCGGGCGTTTTTCGTTTCTACCCAGTTTTTCGCGGGTTTTCTACGCTTTTCGCGGTTCGCCTGCCCAGTCCGTCGCGCTCTCTGTTTGCAGAGAGATTTCCGACTCTCGAACGCAACCTTCAAGGTTGCACCCGCCGGTGCGAAAAAACGGTCCCGAACTCTCTGACTCTCTCTTTTCGGGGGCCTCCAGAGTTAACACAGAGTTCTCGTTCGGAGTCCGGGCGAGAAAGGATTCGAACTAGGTGAATGCGACCTGAAAAAACACATCAAAAGCGTGCAAATTCATCGACTAGACTACTTCAATGTCTCTTCAATGCAGAAAAACGTAGTCATTCCTCGGACGTAGATCCGCTTGCTTGTGAATCCAGGCGTCGCGTAGATCGGCTCGCCGAGGTCGCATTCGCCCAAAGGTTCAAACGGGGACGAAAGCTTGAAAATCTGAAGCTTGCCAGTAAGGTCGGCGAGAAAGACTTTGTCGCCAATGATGATGGGCGAACTCGAGAAGCCTGTGTCGAATTGATGTTCCCACAGCATCTTGCCTGTCTTGATGTCCAAGCAGGAAACCACTCCGAATCCCGTTGGAATAATGACCATGCCGTTGCCCGCAACAGGGCTCGCGGTGTCGGGCAGTGATTCTTCCCATTGCCAGAGTACGCGCGAAGCATCATCGGCAGCAGCGATATTAATGGCAGTAGCGGCTGAGCCTTCGCTGGCGACGACAACTATCCCGTCCTGATATGCCGGGGATGCGGCGACTTCGCCGGTCAAGCATTCAACGTGCCACAGCAATTTTCCTGTCTCTGGGGCATAACTGTCCACAGATTCGGAATTGGCGACGATGAGTTCACGCCGTCCATTCGATTCGACCAAGATCGGCGATGACCATGCGATTTCTTTGCGGTCAACTTGCCATTGGATCTTCCCTGTTGCAAAGTCAAAAGAGTAAAGCTTTGAATTGAGGCTGTGATCAAACTGGACGAACAATCGATCGCCATCATTCAGCAGTGAAGAAGCGTGACCATAATGGTTCTTGGGAACACCCAAGTGCTTTGACCAGATACGAGTGCCTTTCGAATCGACACACACGAGTTCGCCGGTTGCAAACACAGCAGCCACATGGCGTCCGTTGGTAGTCGGAGTTGAAGCCGCATAACCTGTCTCATCCAAGACTTTGGGCAGCGTCCCTTCGACTGGTTCATCACCAAGCCCATGAACATCATGTGTCCACAGAAGTTTGCCAGTGTCCGCATCGATCGAGTAGAGTTGTCGCGACTCCTCATCAGCACCGGTCAGGAAAACTTGATTGCCCCAAACGATCGGCGAACTCATTCCGTGTTTCGGCAACGAGATCTTCCATTTAATGTTCTCGCCAGTCTTTGCGTCAAAACTCAATGGTGGGTTCGTATCCGCAACAACGCCAAGTCCGTTCGGACCACGAAATCCTGGCCACCGATTTTCAGTGCCGATGCGTAACTCTTGCGCCATCAATATTGCGGAGACGTTACCGAACAGAATGAGTACAAACGCCCACGGCATGTATCTACTGGCCAACTTTGACACACTTCAGCTCCGCTTGGTCACGTATAAGAAGCTTGCCGTTCGATAGCGCTAGAGGTGCCCAGTTCTGTGTCGGTCCGCCGATCCGACCAGCAATACCACTGTTGTCACCCCCGCCTTCTCCCAACAATTCAGCGGATTGAATGGCTTTGAACTCCTGTGGACTAGGCTCGATCAAATACAGCGACTTCTCTCCATCTGTGGCCAAGATCACGCCATCGACCAGAATCATGCTCCCCTTATTGAAGTTCGGTGCACGCCGAGTCTTCCACTGGATCTCGCCCTTCAGGTTCATGCAGACCAATCCATCGCGACGGTTGTTGGTTCCGTATTGAGCATAGAAGTGACCGTCGTGAAAGATCGGTGGTTTGGTCTGGTCACCGAACTCCTCCGTCGTGAACAGCTCCTTCACCGCGAAGCCGCTGTTAGTCTTCTCAACTTGAAGCATCGTGGCTCCCAGTTCGTATCCACCGACGATTAAGAGTCGGTTCTCGCCGGCATCAACAGCACTGGCTACCGAAATGTGACAGTTCCACTTGTCGTATTCCCAGAGAATCTTGCCAGACTTGGGTTCGATTCCAACCACTTTGCCAAGTTTGCTCTCTTCGGAGTTGCCTCGTCGGAATGGATTCGTTGATGGCGACACCATAACAATGTGATCCTCGCCAGAGATCTTGGCGATGCTGGGACTGACATAGCCGACATAGCCCAATGACGGCGTCTTCCAGTTTACTTTTCCAGTGGCTTTGTCGTAGGCGACCACTCCGGCCTCTGGAGCTTGCGAAGCAACAATTAGCAAGTCGCCATAAACAAGTGGGTTTTGCGTCACCGCCCAGATGGGAAAGCTGCCAGGATCAGCCGGGCCTCGTCCCAATCCGCCTCCATCGCTTGGCGGCTGACCACCAAAGTCGGCCCAAATGTTGGCATTCCATACTGGCTTTTGGCTCTTGATATTGATGCAATGCAAATCACCATTGTGACCGCAAATGTAAACATACTCGCCATTGATGGTAGGGACGCTTCGCGAGCCGGGAAACATTACGGCACCAGGAGCATCGTAAGCATACGTCCATAGCTCCTTACCATCTTCCAGACTCATGCAGCGAAGGGTTTCACCAACTTTGTCATCGCGGTCAAGAAGATAAACCCTCCCATCATGAATCGCGGGGCCACCGAAACCTCGACCGACAGGTACCTTCCACAAAATCTCTGGACCCGATTCCGGCCACTTGCGTGAGATGCCTTTTTCCGAAGACGTCGAATTGCGATTGGGGCCAAGAAACTGTGGCCAGTCATCGGCAAACGCCGTCTGTAACGGCAAGCAACTGGTGCCGGCCATTAACGCTGAAATTAGTACAAGTTTTAAGCTTCGAGATTTCATAACCAATATCCGCCTTTCAAGAATTCGATTTGGATTGAGCCTGTTCTCTATTTGAAGAGGAGCTGCGCGAAGTCAGCCAGGTTTTGACGCCAGAACTGCCAGTTATGCCCCATGTCCGGTACTTCCGTGTAAGTGACGTTCACTCCAACCGAATCCAGGTACTTCTTGAACTGCTGGTTCGTTGGGAGTGCCCCAAAGTCCGCTGTTCCACATGCGATCCAGAGAAGCTTGATCTTCTCGTTCGAGCTCTTGTCGAGCGTTGGAAACTGAGCTGGGATTTTGTCTTCTGCAAGACTGAAGCCTCGACCTCGAGTGGCTGGCCGAGTAAGCGGCCAAGTGTTGAACGCTCCACTGAACGAGCCCAACCAGGCAAACGTCTCCAGGTGATTGAGTCCCGTATGCATCGATTCTGCGCCGCCCATCGACAGCCCAGCCATGGCTCGGCCATTGGGTTCGGTTGAGACGTTGTATTGCTTTTCAACTTGAGGAATAACTTCCTCAAGTAAGATGCGAGTGTAGGTTGGCAGCATGTCGAGGTGATCGATATCTACCGGGCCAGCGGCCGTTCCGTAAGCGTGAGGCATGACCACAACCATCGGCACTGCTTTGCCCTGATTGATGAGCGTATCAAGCGTCACATTCGCAGCACCGTCGTCCAACCAAGCACGCGTGTCTTGCTGCCAACCATGATGCAGGTACAGAACCGGATAGGGTTCGCTACGTTTAGCGTCGTAGTTGGGTGGCGTGTACACGAAAAAATCGCGTTCATCGTTTGCGAGTTTCGATTGAAACACGTGCTGTGCAACGACGCCACGCGGTACATTCGGCACTGGTGTCCACGGCATGTCGCCTGGAACGAGTACCGTATTCTGTCCAATCCGTCGATAAGGTGAACTAAATCGAGTATTGGATGGATCGACGGTGTTCAAACCATCGACGTCAAAGCTGTATGTGTATAGATCGGGCTTAAGAGTTGTGGACGTTGCAGTCCAAACTCCAGCTCCATCTTTTGTCATTGCCAGAGGCTCCCTCGTAATACCTCGTACGCTTACTGCTTTAGCGTTGGGGGCCATCAACCGAAAGGTTACCGTGCTATCAGCATTGACCTCGGGTGATCGCACCGGTGGTGGTCCGAACTGAGCGGATGCGACCGTACCGAGTGCGAGTAACAGAGCAACTGAGAGCCCAATAGCTCGCGCTCGAATCCGAACCTGCTTTGTAAACATCATCTATTCAGCCTTGCCTATGTTCTTGTAATGGACTTGCTCTACGGGGACTTTGTTTTAGTTAATGCGACGTTGCTTACTTTGCTTTCACGTCGTAACACAGCAGAAGCCCCTGGTCGCGGATGTAGAGCTTGCCATTGGCAACGACCGGGTGAGCCCACGCCATAGCACTGCTTCGATCGGGTTGCTCAAAGCGCCCGCGTTCGACGAATCCTTCTTTAGATGGCTCGACGAGTAGAACGGGACCGTCTTCACTTCGAAGGTAAAGTCGACCGTCTGCATACAGCAACGCTCCCTTTGGGCCTTTTCGATCTCGCCACAGCGTTTCACCCGTCTTGAAGTCGATACAAGCCATCATGCCACCGCCGTTACCACCGTTGGCACCGTAGAGTGCACCATCTACCACGATCATGCCACCATGGTGATTCTGCATGTTGGTCGTGAAGTAAACTTCCTCTGCTTCAAACTTCCCATTGCTGTTCTTCGTGAGTTTGACCGCTCCTCCACCGGCTCCATAAGCGGACGCCGCAAAGACCAGTCCATTTTCATAGATTGGTGTCGAGCAGTTGATTCCCATACCGTTAGATGGTTTGTTGTATTGCCAAAGGACTTCACCTTTGTCTGCGGACATACCGACCAAAGCGCTCGAGGTCATTTGAACATACTGCCGAACTCCTTCATGTTCGATCGCAATGACAGATGAATACGCTGCACCCGCACGTGGGCCTCCGAATCCTCCAAAGCCACCACGCCGGCCGCCACCGCCACCTCCGCCTGCCATGTTGAATGTGCCTGCGTTCACCTGTCCGCCTACGAATCCTTGGTCAGGGCTCCAGACTTGTTTCTTGGAATCCGTGAATGGTTCTGATGCTCCAGCGTTGATGCGAATCGGCTTCAGTTCTTTATCACTCGCATCTTGCGGAAGTATCTCGATCGCCTTGATCGCTGGGTTTTCAACTTGCTGTTTGAACGTAATCTTCAGCTCACCGTCAGTAATCTCAACAGGAACCGACTCGACATATGCTTTTCGAAGTCCTCCAGCTTTTTGAAATGGGTCGAAGTCTTTGAACTCTTTACCTTGGACCGTAAAGCTGAAGACTCGTTGACCAGCTTGCGAAATGCCTTGATAGGTCTCAGCAAAGTGCAGGTTTACTTGGTATTTACCGTTCGGTAGTTTCTGATTGAAACCGGTCATTCCCCAATGCTCGCTGACATACAGCGTGGGATCTTCGGTGCCAGCAATCGCAGCTGCTTGCGGAGCGTTGCTACCTCGAGGCTGTCCACCGCGTGGCCCACGGTCGCCTTCATTGGGCCGTCCAGCACCAGGCGCTGGAGCGTTTGGCGTTGCACCGGCAGGGGAAGAAGATTGCCAAATCACATCGCCATTTGTTTTGTTGAGCGCGACCAGCGTTGCATTAGCTGCGCCTGGCGTGCAGATCACCTTGTCGCCATCCACCAGAGGTGATTCACGGAAGTTCCACATCGGAGCTGTTCCGGCGAAGTCATCCTTGAAGCTCTTTTTCCAAAGTATCTTGCCGTCCTTTGCGTCTAAACACGCAATACGACCGCTCATGCCAATGGCATAGATTCGGTCACCGTCGACCGTCGGCGTTCCGCCTGGGCCTTCTTTCGACTGCGGCACGTCTTGAGGTTGGGCATCGCCAAGCGAACTAGCCCAGACTTCTTTTCCATCGGCTTCGGACAACGCCCAGACGATTTCTTGGCCGTCGCGATTGCTTAGTCCGTAGAGTTTTCCGCCAGCCACCGCTGGCGCACTGTCACCTCCGCCCAGACCCTCGACTCGCCAAGCCACTGGCGGTCCGCCTGCGGGCCATTCTTGAAGCAGGCCAGTTTCTCCAGAGACGGCGTTGCGATTTGGTCCCTGCCACTGGGGCCAATCTTCAGCAATCGCAATTTGGCTGGAAAACAAGAGTGCCAGGTAACAGGTGATTCGCCGCATAGCATTCGCCTCAGGGGAAGTGGAATTGGGTTGAAGCCACCAGTCGTCCGTTCCGCCTGGACGGGATGCCTCTGGAAGACTAATGCGAGAAGGCGAAATGCGTGGGGCCAAAGATATTTTGCAAACTTTAAGAAACCCTTAGTTTGCTATTGCCGTGTCCGCAGCCAATTGCATTTGGCTAAATCGCGGATCGTCGGCCGGCGTATGGCCTTTGACCACGATACTGGCTTCGCGGTGGTTCACCAAAAACTCAATCCAGTCGATCCACGGGATCATCGGAGTGCCTGATTGACGACTGACGCTTTCGTTGAGCAACCGGTCCAGCAAAGCTTGAGATTGTTCGAACGCCTTGACCGCTTCGTCGGCTCGTCCTGCACGGTGGTGGGCGATAGCGATAAGCGGATATGCGATTCCCTTGCCAAACCACTCAGCGTCGTTCGATTGCTCCAAGCGTTGGATAGCCTTGTCCACATTGCCAGCACGAAGGTGAGCCCAACCGGCGACATACAAGTTGGCGGAATAATACATCGACGCGTATTTGTGTTGGAACTTCTGGTGGGAGCCGGACTTGTTCTCGATGTCCAACAGCATCTGCTCAACTTGGCTGGCCAATTCAGCAGCCTTGTCGGGCGAAATGTCGTCAACGAGCAAGCCGCGCGCGACTACGGACATCGGATCGCTTGTACCAAACGGCTCGATCTCCCGTGTGATTCGTTCGTAGGCTTTGGATTGCCCCGCGAAGAACAGCAACTGCGGCACACCCGAGAGTTCCGCTTGCTGGGCCGAACAACCAATTTCGACTGCTTGGGAGAAATCTGCTGCAGCTGCATCCCAGCGTCCTAGTTTTGCGTTAAGTCGTCCTCGCTCCAGCCAAACGAGGAAATACTTGGGAAGGACTTCTGTTGCTTCGGTGTACGACTTGTATGCTTCCGACCACCGTTGTGCATCCGCATGAACTCTACCTGAGGAAAGTAGAACAGTGGTTGTGTTCAACCTCTGGTTGAAGCCTTCCAGATCCTTGCGAGCCTGATTGGCGGTCTCTTCGGCAGTTTTCGCTTCGTTGAGGGCAAGCACCTTCTCATCGCGTTCCTGGATCGCAACTTGTGCTTGCCAGATGCTCACGATCGTTCCCAACAACAACGCTCCTGTGATGGACGAGACAGTGGATATGGCGACTTTGTTGCGGCGCGCGAACTTGGTGAACCGGTACCAAGTCGATGGCGGGCAAGCGACTACGGGCTGATGCATGAGGAATCGCGAAACATCTTCGGCCATTGATCCGGCTGTCGCGTATCGTCTATTTCGGTCTTTATCCAACGCTTTCATGACAATCCAATCCAGGTCACGCTTCATCGATGAAGCGAGCTTGGCAAGATCCAGTTTGCGATTTGCCGCGATTGTGGTTGCTAGTTGATTATTGAGAGTACTTAGCCGCGTGCTCGGTCGATGCGGTTCTTCTTCACGAATGATTCTGCGCAGTTCATCAAAGCCAGCACTTTGCAACCGATCCGAAGTAAATGGAGTCGTTCCAGTTAACAGCTCATAAAGCAACACACCCAACGAATAGATGTCGCTTCGTGTGTCGATGTCATCTGTGCTCATTCCGGCTTGTTCCGGACTCATATAGGCAGGCGTACCAACCATCGAAGCAAATCGCGTGTACATGGTCTTGATAGTCAAGCTCTGGCCGATTGCCTTTGCCACGCCAAAGTCGATGACCTTTACCAGCGGATGGCCATCCTGCAGCGTGACCAAAATGTTCGATGGTTTCAAATCGCGATGGATGATGCCCTTCTGATGGGCATGCTGCACCGCGTTGCAAATGTCGACAAACAGCTTGAGACGCTCAGAAATGTCGAGTTGATGACCATCACAATACTCGGTAAGCGGCACGCCTCTGACCAGTTCCATCACGAAGTACGGCTGCGCCGATTCAGTTACACCTGCGTCGTAGACTCGAGCGATATTCGGATGATCCATCAGCGCGATCGCTTGGCGTTCCGCTTCGAATCGAGTGAGGACCTCACGTGATTCCATTCCTGGTTTGATGATCTTCAGTGCAACACGTCTGCGGATCGGCGATTGCTGATCGGCGACATAGACCAATCCGAATCCACCTTCGCCGATCTGCTCCATCAGCTTGTATGGTCCAATCATTGTTCCGAGCGTTTGCCCTGAGATTAAACGGTTCACAGCAACGTATGATTCGGTTTCGACATTAGCGAATGGGCGACGATCACTTTGGGCAACGATCGGTGTATCGACCGGATTGTCGTCTCGCTCATGCTCACGCAGAAGAGCAGTGACCGAGGAAAGCAAAGCCGCGTCGCCACGACACGCAGACTCAACAAATGCCGTGCGCTCTTCGATGGACTCTATATCGAGTGCTTCCAAGAAGATTGATTTCTCTGATGATCGAACAGGCTTCATATCGATTCGCCTCCATTCAACTCGCGTCCAAGCCAAGCTCTGGCATAAGCCCAATTCCGTTTCACTGTTCGCGGTGACACGCCCAAAGCTTTGGCAGTCTCATCGACGCCTAGCCCCGCGAAGTAGCGAAGTTCAACGAGTTTTGCCATTTCCGAATCTTCCTGAGCAAGCTTGGTGAGTGCCGCATCCAAGTCGAGCAGCTGGTCAAGGTCGCCAAGCTCGATGGCCACATCATCAGAAAGCTCTTGCCGTTCAAAGCCGCCACCATGTTTAACGCTGTGCCGACGCCTGGCGTGATCCACCAAGATTCGTCGCATCGCTTCGGCTGCTGCAGCGAAGAAATGTGAACGTCCGTCCCACTTGATCTCTGCATTTCCGACCAAGCGGATATACGCCTCGTGCACCAGCGCGGTCGCTTGCAACGTTTGACCAGGTTTCTCTCGATCCAACCGGTGTCCAGCCAGCTTCCGCAATTCTGCGTAGACAAGCGGCAACAACTCGGCTGCGGCAGCCGTATTGCCCTGCTCAATCTGCTGAAGAATCTTGGTAACTTCCGTCATTGGATTTCGATCGGACAGCTTTCTTGTCCCCTGATAAAACCTTGGTTGCGGGACCAGCCCCGTCCTACTTTGGCTCATTAGCCACAATTCTAATGCGGAATCCGCAATCCACCGGGGCCAAATTCTGGTCGAAATCCCCATTTGACGGCGCTTAATTCAATGAAACCAGTCCATGCAGGGAGTCCTTTTCGAGTTTAGAGGACGAGACATTTGTTAATCTGGTCTCCGATTGCACCCTAACCCGTCATTTCGAATCCAACTCCGTGAGAAACCTGAATAGCACTTGGCTTCGACTGACACGGCCGCTTGCACCAAAGGGCAGGCAAAGCTATCCCTCGAAACGATTCACGCAAATTTCAAAAAATCGGCAGCGCGTGACCAAACGTGTCACCGCGTGGGCTTAGATTGGCTCCCATCATTTCCGTTTCGATCCAAATTCAATGGGAGCATAACAATGCAGTTCAATGAAAAGACAACAACCCACCAGGTCGCTGTTCTCCAACAGGTCTGGAAACGCCTCAAAAACGCTGAGGTGCAGACAATACATCAAATCATGGATGCCACCGGACTGCAGTTCGACTCTGTTTGCGAAGCCCTGTACGACTACGCGGAGCTACCAGACTTCATCCAGTTGCTTCAAGACAAAGGATGTCTCGATGATGTGCCGTTCGACGCGTCAGAAATGGAAATGGGGAACCAGGTTCTCCTCCTCACCAAGAAAGGTTTTGCTTGGGGCGATTTTGACGAAGAACCGATCAATCAAGTTCTTGAACTGCTTTAGTCTGGTAGCCGAGCGTCCGAAGACGACATGCCCGATCGTTAACTTCATTTTGTGTCATTTGGCGCTTTAAAAGGGACCACCTATTGGCGCTTCAAATGCCCCCAGTGTTCAATTGTTTAGTAGGTTCTACTTCGTGGTCCCTTTTGAATCCGTCGTCTTAGCTGTTTCATCGGCAGGCTTAGCCGTTGGCGCTTTGGTCCCTTTTGAATTTTCTTGGCGATCGCTTAGTCGGTAGCTGCGGCCTGTGAATTTGAGAATTTCAGCATGGTGCATGAAGCGATCTAGGATGGCTGTCGCGCTGGGTGTGTCACCGATCAGTTTGCCCCAGTCTTCAAGCGGCCTATTGCTGGTCATCAGGGTTGAGCGCAGCTCGTATCTGCGCATGATGATCTCGAATAGATATTCGCCCGAGCGCTTCGGCAGCTGCTTCATTCCCATGTCGTCGATGATCAGCAGGTCGGGCTTCAAGTAACGCTGCAGTGTCTTCTCGTAGCCTTCCATGGCTTCATCATGCAGGAAGTCGCGGACGACGTCGAAGATCGAACGGTAATACACATGAAGGCCATTGCGAATGGCAACATGGCCGAGGGCCTGCGCGATATGGCTCTTCCCGGTTCCAGGAGGTCCCACGATCAACAAGTCCTGATGCTCCCGAATGAAGCGGCAGGTGGCCAATTCAAAGATGGTTGACTTCTTGATTGCGGTGTTGAACGCGAAGTCGAAATCCTCCAGGCGACGCACATCGCGAAAGTTTGCCAACGTAATGCGTCTAGCGATCTGTCGATCCCCGCGCACCAGCAGTTCATCTTGTAAGATCAACTCCAGGAACTCTCGGTGCGACAAGCCCGATGCGGTAGCCTCATGCAAGCGGACTTCCAGCGAGCCGGCCAAGCCAGACAGACGCAGTTTTCGCAACATCTCGGTTAAATGCTTTTCACTCATCTTCTCATACTCCTCCTTGAATTAGGTTATGCACGAACTGCGCATACACCTCAGTCGAACGAATCAGCGGATGTTCCTGCAGGAACTCGAAGGTGCTTTGTGTTTGTCCGTGATGTTCAATCAACTTCTTGATCGATCGCAGTCGAAAACTCTTATGGCTCCAAGCCACTTCGCAAGCTGCTTCAATCTGCTGGCAGTCATGCTTGCCAGTCAGAGACAATAATCCTTGTAGTACACGTGATCCTTGAACACCTCGCTCGGCTACCATGCCATTAGCCCACGATGCCGTATGAGGGCCGATTTTGCCTGCTTTTTCCAGTAAATATGCGATGCCTCGTTCAACGCCGCTAATCTTTTCACTGGCGATATGGGCCTTGAGCGTACTGAACTTGCCAGGCTCCACGCGAGCATGAACAGCAATCTGTTCCCATTTCTGATTAAAGACACGCACCATGCGACTGTCCCACCGCGACCACACTTCCCAGGTCACATACTCGGGAGGAACCGAATAGAAACTCTTGGCCACTTCAATGTGACCATCACGACTGACGACGCGACGTGCTTCGTGGTAAAACGGAAATCGTTCACGTGGAAGTGGTTGTAACGCAGCGCGTTCAACACTTTCGAATAGCTTTCCCACTTGGCACTTGAGAGTCCCGTGAATGCGTGTATCCGCTACCGTCCGTTCCCAATTGGCTAAGTACTCATTCTGTTTAACGATACTCTCAAAGACACGTCCCTTGAGCGCGTTTTCCTGGACATACGCCACGCCTCGTTCCACCTTGCCTTTGTGCCTGGGGGTGTAGGGCTTAGTTGGCAGTACCGTCGTCTTGTAGTGACGACAGAAGTCCAATAACTTTGGGTTGAGTTCGGGATCGAACCAATCCGCCTTGATGACGGCGGCCTTCAAGTTGTCGACAACAATTGTACGCGGCACTCCGCCGAATGCATGAAACGCATTCTCAATAGCCGTAATAAAGCACTCGGAAGTCTGCCGCGTGACCACTTCGCTGTAGGCTTTGCGGCTGTGACTGAGGACCACACGCAGCACATGTGTCCGTCGTTTCTTACCCTCTGAATCGAGATAAGGTGCGCCAGTTCCAAAGTCGATTTGGGCTTCTTCGCCAGCCGCCGTTTCCATCCTCCTAAAAGGCAGCTCCGGCCGCTTACGAAGGCTTTTGACGTAGCGGTTCACACTCCAGTAGCTACCGCTAAAACCATGGTCGGTGACTAGATCCTGATAGATCCGTTGTGCACTGAGTTGCTGCTTGAGACCAGCCACCACGGCTTCATGATAGGCAGCACAACCACTTCGAGCAGACGCAGCAACATTCGCTTCCGCGTCAGACTGCTCCAGCGCCGCACCATCCGCTATCTTTGTCACCGGACCCGTTGGCGCAGTGGTCCCTTTTGAGTCTTCGGCCGCCGATTCCAGAGCCGTTGGCGCTTGACCCGTTGGCGCGGCCCCCTTTGGATTGTGGCTTTCCAGATGCCTTTTGACCGATTTTCGGTCGACTGAAAGGGCCGCTGCAATCTTGCGTTGCGACCAGCCTAAACCGTGTAAGTGCTGTATTGACTGTGCTTTATCCATTGCCAAGTGATTGGACATGACCTGCCCTCGATGCGTACTCTTGTGGCCAAAAGTTCAACATCTGAGCAGACCCTTCCACCTCCATGTAGGTGGGGGATTTTCAAGCGCCAATCACTGGTCCCTTTTGAGCGCCAACTGACAATTTTGTATCTGTATAACGGTGGCGTTGTCTAACACCACCGTTGCTCAAATATGGGATCGATGGATGATGCCCTACACGCCTTCGCCGCGGACAAGTCTATCTCGAATGTCTTCACAAAGCGTGAAGGTTATGACAGCAGGATGTTCTTCGCGGGCTGGACTTCTATGCATCACGAACAATTGATCGTCCATCCGTATCTGGTTGCCATACTTTTTTGACTCGCGTTCCGAGGCATCTTTCAAGGCCCGCAGGAAAGCGAAGTAGTTACATCCCAAGACCCTGCACATCTCAACGTAGGGTGTAAAGAACTCGTGAGCTTCGAAGTAGTCACAACAGGACTCGATGAGCTCTCGCGACCAGATGCGATTCGAGGCTTCTAGCGACCGACCTTTCATCAAAAGCTTCAGTGATTCTGGTCGGCAACAATAACCGCGTTGCCGCATATGTTCTGCTGCCTCCTCAATCGTCAGTGGCCGGCCACCGCGAGCGATAGGCTTACGCTCAAGCTCGACGAATTCTTCGATGGTCAATCCAATCCTCATTTACACGACTCCTATGATAAACACTCGATTTGTGGCAAGGTAAAGTTGCCTGCCTATATGCTTATTCCTTGCGAGCCGGGCAATTCGTAAAAGATTCCGCGAGAGATAGCAGATTAAGTCCACAGCGAATGCGTTCTCTTTCGCACCCTAATCCGTCATTTCGAACCCGCACCGGGTATTCCTACAGATAGACGCGGCTGCTGTTGCTGCGAATGTCTGTCTTCGAGCCGCCAATTATAGCGGCGTTGAGCATGGAGGTGCGAGTTGCTCTCGTCTGTTCCCCCTTCTTCACTGTCCGCGCCGGCTCGGCGATCAGAAATCGCTGCGATTCTGGCGGCCGGCATCGTCCGGATGAAATCGCGTATGGCGATCCTGGATTCAGAAATCGACGACGATCCAGCGGAATTGCCAACAGCTTGCCTTGAGGTTTCTTCGGAAAGCGTGCTCTCTGTGACCAACGTGGTTAACGACCAGTGAGTCCGTTTTCTCAGGAGAAATCAATGCAAATCGACATCGACAAAGAGGTTGCTCTGCTCCAACGCATGACGGTTGGACAGCTACGAGAGAAATTCGAAGAGACGTGGGGCGAGCCCACCAACACTCGCAACAAGCACTGGCTCGTCAAACGCATCGCTTGGAAGATGCAGGCCAACATCGAAGGTGACATTTCACAGCGGGCCAGGCGTCGCGCCGCAGAACTCGCTCGCGGGACTGATATCCGTACGACCGCGCCCAAAGCCATCAAGCCAGCCCCGAAGCCAGCGGGCGACACCGTGACCGGTTTCGTTCAACCCGAAGAAGACAATCGTCTCCCGCCGCCGAGATCAGAGATCGAGCGAGTCTACAAAGGCGAGAAGATCGTGGTGCTCGTTCTGGAAAACGGCTTCGAATACGAGGGGGCGATCTACAAGACGCTAAGCGCTGTGGCCAAGAAGATTACGGGCCAGCACTGCAACGGATACCACTTCTTCAAGCTCAACAAAAAAGGCGGTGACAAATGAACAAGGCCAACATCAATCGCCAATTGAACTGTGCGATCTACACCCGCAAGTCCACAGACGAGGGGCTCGACAAGGAGTTTAATTCGCTTGACGCTCAACGCGAATGCGCCGAGGCGTACATCAAAAGCCAAACGCAAGAGGGCTGGCATTGCGTGCCCGATCGCTACGACGATGGTGGATTCACCGGTGGCAACATGGATCGTCCAGCGCTCAGGCAATTGCTGGCGGACATCGAAGCCAGCAAGGTGAACTGCGTGGTCGTCTATAAGGTCGACCGACTGAGCCGCTCGCTGATGGACTTCGCTCGTATGCTCGAAGTCTTCGAACGCAACCAAGTCGCATTCGTCAGCGTGACGCAGCAATTCAACACGACCAACTCGATGGGGCGGCTGATGCTCAACGTGCTGCTGTCGTTTGCCCAGTTCGAACGCGAGCTGATCTCGGAGCGAACCCGTGACAAGATCGCAGCGGCGCGACGCAAAGGCAAATGGTCTGGTGGCATGCCGCTGCTTGGATACGACATCGAGCCGCAAGGTGGCAAGCTTCGAATCAACGAGGTCGAGGCCAATAGGGTCAGGACGATCTACAGCCTGTACTTAGAACGCGAATCGATCATGGCGACCATCGCTGAACTCGACAACCGTGGCTGGAACAACAAGTCATGGAAAACGAAGAAGGGAACCCTCCGGGGCGGCTCGCCGTTTACCAAGGCAACGCTGTTCCGGCTCCTGACCAATGTCACCTACATCGGCAAGCTTGGCTACAAAGACGAAGTGAACGAAGGAGAGCATGATGCGATTGTTTCACTGGAGGTTTGGCAGAAGGTTCAATCGCTTCTGACACGAAATGGCCGAACTGGCGGTGTCGAAGCGAGAAACAAGTTCGGCGCGATGCTCAAAGGAATCCTTCGATGTGCCTGCTGCGACTGTTCGATGACGCCGACGCACACGACCAAGAACGGATCGAAACGCTACCGTTACTATGTTTGCATGAAGGCCCAGAAGCGTGGCTGGAAGAACTGCAAGTCGAAGTCAGTACCGGCCGCCGAGATCGAGAAGTTTGTCGTCGACAAGATACGCCACGTTGGTCACGACGCGGCGCTCGTCGACGAGGTGGTGGAACAAGCCAAGATCCAAACTGAGCGCGAACTGGGGGCACTTGTGGCCGAACGGGACGAGCTTGTGAAAGAACTGGAGTACTGGAACGAAGCCATTCGCGTTGCCGCTCCCAAGATTAAGCCAGGCTCGCCGGATGCAACTTCTCTGGAACAGTTAGCCGACTGGCACGAGAGTCTTCGTCGCGCCGAGCATCGGCATGCGATCGTTAGAGCGAAGCTGACGGCGCTGCAGACCCAGACGCTAACCCGCGCAGATGTCGTCAATGCATTGACCAGTTTCGAGCCGATCTGGGAATCGCTCACAGTCCGCGAGCAATCGCGGATTGTCCAGTTGATCGTCAAGCAGATCGATTACGACGGAGCGACCGGTCGCGTGACCATCACGTTCCATCCCGATGGCATCAAGACGATCGCCATGGAGAACCGTCCTGAACTTGTGGAGGCCGCATCATGAGCAAGCCAGTAAGCGTCGACTTTCAGTTCTCAATCAAGCAACGTGGCCGTGGGGCCAAGAAGCGAATCGTCGAAGGGGCATCCCAATGGGACGAATCCAAGCCAGCACTCGAACGAATCCCGCGCATCTCGCGATACATGGCACTCGCGATCCACTTCGAGGACCTCATCCGGCAAGGCGTCGTCACCGACTACGCCGACCTCGCCCGCCTCGGGCATGTGACCAGAGCACGCGTGACGCAGATCATGAACTTGCGGCTGTTGGCTCCCGAAATTCAGGAAGAACTCCTTCTCGGCGAAAAGAATTGCGATGACCGCACACCGATTAAGCTGAAATCACTTCAATTCATTGCGACGGTATTTAGCTGGCGAACCCAACGAAAACTCTGGGAAAATCGAGAGTAACGTTCCCAAACGTCTTTCGGCGCTATCGGAGCGCCGATTCAGCGCCGGTTATTCCGTTGGCGGCCGATCGCTTCAGGTACCACACCGTGCCTCAGCCCTTTACGCTCCTCTCAATCAACCCTATCCAGTCCTAACGCGCAAGGACAGGACGGGAAGCCGTGTGAACGCTATCCGCTTTGGCTGGTAATCGAGCTAGTGGCCAAAAAGTCGCCCAACTGGTAAACTCTGGGCAAATGGACAATCTAGGACGGAAGGTCATGGAAATGGCAGAAAAGACGGCTAAACCAATCAACGTTGCTTCGGTTCCACATCGCAGCGTGTTCAGATATCCAGGTGGCAAGACTTGGTTAGTACCCCACCTGCGCCGTTGGCTTACTTCTCTGGAGACAAGGCCTGCCGAGTTCGTCGAGCCCTTTGCTGGTGGTGGGATATGTGGTCTCACGACGATATTCGAGAACCTAGCCGATAGCCTAACGCTGATCGAACTCGATGAATCCGTAAGTTCAGTTTGGCAGGTAATCCTCAACGGTAAAGGCAAGGCCTTGGCGGAACGGATCGTCAGCTTTGATGTAACGTTAGAAAACGTTCGAGCCGTCCTAGATGCGGAAAACAAGTCGCCGCTCGATAAAGCCTTTGCCGCGATAGTAAGGAACCGAATGCAGCGAGGCGGGATCATGGCACCCGGAGCAAGCTTGATGAAGTCTGGCGAAGCTGGGAAAGGTCTGAAATCTCGTTGGTATTCAGAGACTCTGAAGAAACGCATTCTTGATATTGTTGAACGAAAGAAGTCGATTACTTTCATCAAGGGTGACGGTATAACGTATTTGCAATCGATTGCGAAACGTAAAGATGTTGCCTGCCTTGTTGATCCACCTTACACAGTCGCGGGGCGACGACTATATGCCCATTCCGACGTTGACCACGATCTGTTGTTCAAGGTAGTCGCCAAATCGAAATTCCAATTTTTGATGACGTATGACAACTGCGAAGCCGTCCATAACCTTGCTAAAAAGTACGGACTGGACACACAGGAAGTCGCTATGAAGAACACTCATCATGCTGTGATGAGCGAGCTGTTGATTGGAAAGGATTTGTCTTGGGCACGGTGAACGATTTTACTTTCGCCGCCGCTTAGTGGGCTTTGGCGATAGCTTCTCTACAATCTTCGCTTCAAACTCTGGCAAAGTTACAGGTGATCCGCCTGTCAATCCTTCAACCGCACGTTCTAGCGTTTGCATCTCAGGAATGCCGATCTTGATAGTTGCCGGATCAGTAGATTCGTCATAGTCAATCAGAAACCATGCGATATCAGCATTTGAGAGATGCGATACCGTTTCTACGTTAACGACGTTTGTTCGAAACCACGCGCGATCAACTGCTACTGCCATCTTCTTTCCCCAGCGACGCAGTGTCGGCACCTTGATCTGCAATTGAGGCATCAAGCGTTTGGGACCACTGCTTCGATAGTCAGGGCGACGATTCTTGTCTGGAAACGGCATGCTGTCGTATGGGAAGTCACGAATATGCTCAAACAGCAATTTCATCTTCTCACCGGAAAAATAGACTGTCTGGATTTCGAGAGCGCACCACTTCTCGTCGTCAGTCGAATGCACTAAGACGTTATCAATGTTCCCAACGTCCTCTTTCGCTGCTTCCACGTCTTCGCCACTCTCAGCTTCTGCGATCTCCTCAGCGTTGGCATCCATTGAATCTGAAGTTAAACGCTGAAGAAACCGAACTTCATCAGCAACACGTGGTGCTGGCTCCTCAATCATATAGAGAGATATCTCTCTATAGATTGTTCCGTTCTGTTTGAATCTATGTGGGCACACCGCACGTAGATCGCCGTCTTTTCCATTCAATACACTGGCAGTTCCATTGTCTTCCCACTCGTACAGCCTCAAGCAGCATATCCCGCCTTTCTTGCTGCAAAGCTGACTCTTCTCGGTATCAGGCTTGAACGGACAAATCGGGGCATTTGCTTTGGTCTGCTTGATTGCTGTTTCAGCAAACTGACGACGTTCATCTGTTGTTAGATTCACGAAAGATCGCCCATACCATTCACCTATTCCGAAGCGCGGGGCTGGAATCTTGAATGCCTTCTCCTTCGGCTGGGACTTCTTCTTTGCCATTCGACTTTTTGATCCTGACGCAATCCAAGGCAGCGAGCGGACAATAGCCCGATGCTTGGTTAACTACTGGGGACGATTACACTTGGTGTTAAACCCCTTAATTCTCGCAGACACGACCGAGGGCACAAGTCCAGGATTCAAATCGCACAAAAAATCGACGAATAGCTGAATTCTTTTTACGAAGTGCGGCATTCGGCTGGAATAAGCATCTGGACAAGCAATTTGACTTGTTGCGAGCGAAATCGAGCCAAACCAAGGAGATGAACGAATGGCGATTGGACTGACTTTTGAGGGATACGTCGAGCTGAAGCTGATGCCGCCCAAGCATGCGGATCGGGCGTTTGTAGCGGCTGCCGAGCATATGCGGGATGAAGCGTTTTCGATGTCGCTTCCCCAGGCGGCTTGGCATGCACAAACGTGTGGCAACTCCACCAACCCACTGGAACTCGACTTGGAGCGTTAAGCCAACTCGAGAGCAAAAGCAGGTGCAGATCGGTGCTTTGTCACAGACCAAGCCAGTTCGAATTTCGGTTCGCATGGGTGGTTGAGGGTGATTGGCAATCGCTTAAATCCCGCGTGGCGTAAAAAAATCAGCATATCGGTCGGATTCAGATTAAGCTATTTACGAAAGAATTTCAGAAAACCCGTGGGATTAGGCAGGAGGGCCTTGGAATGACGAGAGACTAGCACATGGGACACATGCGGCTCGGAACTTTACCCGATACAACTCGTTGGAGACGAGTCGTTGGGCTATTGGCCGAAGGTGGTGACGTTGCCGCTGTCGCTGGTGCAACCTCGCAAGCAGCCCAAGATGGACTCGATATTGCCCACAACGACCCGGGCCTTTGTCACGCCGTCTATCTATTAACGCAGTTCGTACTAGCAGCACGAACTGACGATTTCGCTGGCTCACTTCAAAACGCTGGAATTAGCGTTCCCGGTGATGCAGGATTGTTCGACATTGTGAGTGGCTTCAGCGAAGCTGTCGACCGCCACCTCGTCGGCAATGGTAAGCGAACTGACATCGGCGAGATGGCGCAGTCTGCAGCGGTTGAAAGCATTACTGCGTTGATTGGTCCACGCTCGCAGAGTCTCTTTGGGACGACAACTGCCGAGATTCAGGACGCTGCGTACCATTTCTCAACGCAGAACGGTTTCGCAACCCTCGCGCACGATTTCTTCTCACGATTCACTCAGCGATACCTCACATACCACCTCGGCCGCGAGCTCTCCAATCATGTTGGCGGGAACGGGCGATTTGCCGACCCGTCCGAGAGCTCAGATTTTGTTCAAAAGCTCGGTGCACATTGCCGGGAAGCTGGTGAAATTGTCAGAACGTTTGCTGGCGGCTGGTATTCCAAGGCGAACTTTGAGAATGGGATCACCCCGCAGAAGGCGAAGAACTTTGCGAACTATGCACTGACCAAGCTGAAATCAGAGCTTAAAGTGCGGGGGGATCGAGATGACTGAAAAGCATCTGATCCTTTGCGGTGGCGCAAAGCTTTCGTCGAGGAATAAGGCGTGGCGAGAATCTAAGCCGATCCGTCTGGAACTAGGAAAGGGTGAAAAGCAGCTCCACCTTCGCCTACATCATATCACGCGCAGGCTGGCCAGCCAGATTCCTGCTATCGCAATCGATCTCTTGGAGATTGCGACATACGTTTACGCCGCAGACCAGATGGTTAGTCGAGGTGGGCTAAAGGAATTTGAATATGGCACGAAGTGGCGTAGGCAGTTCCGCTTGGAGATCCCAGTGCGACTGCCTGACAAGTGGAATGATCCAAAGATGATTTCACTACTTCAAGAGACGATCGGTTTTCTTTCCGACGATGACTATGAGTTTCACTTCACGAGCTTCAAGACGCCACCAAATGTTGACCGGTATCTTTTCGATACACTCGAGGTTGATGATGCGGGATTTGAAGAAGTCATACTGTTTTCAGGTGGTCTCGATTCGTTTGGCGGTGCCGTCCAAGAGATTATACAAGGCCAGCGCAAGGTGGTTCTTGTAAGCCATCGACCGGTCAGCAAAATCTACGCGAGGCAGAAGGGATTGGTGAAGGACCTGGTCGATCATTTGGGTAAGAAATCCATTGCGCCGATGCATGTTGCCATTGAGGTCAACAAGACGAAGAATTTTGGTCGGGACTTCACCCAACGCAGTCGGTCGTTTTTGTTCGCTGCCCTCGCTGCTGCCGTTGCACTCTCTCTCAACCGGAATCGGATTCGATTCTATGAGAACGGAGTAATCAGTCTGAATATCCCATTGAGCCCGCAAGCGATAGGTGGACGTGCGACTCGTACCACGCACCCACGCGTATTAAATGGCTTCGAAGAGATATTCAGTCTGGCATTCGATAAGCCGTTTGCTGTTGAGAACCCGTATTTGTGGAAGACAAAGGCCGACATTCTCCGCGAGATAAAGGCTATTGGCTTGGCTAAACTGTGCGCTCGCACAAGTAGCTGCACCCACACAAAGGAACAGACTCACATGCACACGCACTGTGGCTATTGTTCGCAATGTGTAGATCGGCGATTGAACGCACTCGCTGCTGGGTTTACGAACGAAGAAGATCCAGCAGAGATGTATTCGTCCGATGTGGTCTTCGGCGAACGTGAGGAAGCTGATCTCACCATGATCGAACGTTATCTCGGCACCTGCTTGGAGCTCGATCGGTTGGGCAGCCCCGAAGGACTTCTTGTAGCGTATCCGGAGATTGCACGGGTCCTTCGGCAACTCAGACTACCACCGTCACAAGCGGCTGACGAAGTGTTCAAACTATTAAAGCGACATGCACGGGATATTTGCGGCACTGTCGAAAACATCGTTAGTTCTTCGTCTGCAAAAGTGGTGCGAAAGGACTATCCGCCGCGGTCATTGCTGGGAATTGCAGTGGGACGTGTGTCTCAGACTTCGAAACCAGCTGCACCGGCATCGCTTGAGCATAGCACAAACGACACTGGGCACGCATCCACTAACGGAGCGGTGTTGTTTAATGACGAAACGTTCTCTGTGGTGTTTCAAGGCAAATCGTGTGAGCTCCGAAATACGAAGGAGTACGCATTTATTAAGCGTATCAGCAAGAGGCCAGGCACCTACGTGTCACTCGATGAGTTGCGAGCATCGGTTTGGCAAGATGAGCATGTCGAGAAGAACACCGTGCAGCGTGTGGTGTCAAATCTGCGTAGGCAGCTTGAATCTGTTGGGCTTGTAAACCTTGAAATCGACGGGAAGACAAACCGTCATCATTACGCCCTGAAGATTAAGGCGTAGCTGAAAAACCTGCGCGACATCAGCGATTTCTCAGCGTTGTGTAAAGCGAAAAATCAGCGACCCTCTTCAGAATCTTCTTCGTTAGCCGCAGCAAATTGCGGTCGTTCATCTACGAAGGAGAGACTAAATGGATTCCGCGTTATCTACGCGAGACAGCAAGTGCGGGCCCACCTCGCATGTACAAAAGCGAGACCTTTCGCGTGACTGTATTCAATTGCTTGAGTTGATGCAGCGGATCAACTTTGGACGGATCGAAGGTCTTCGGGTCATCAATGGTGAGCCAGTTCTCAGTTCCATCAAAAGCGCAAGGAGCGTTCACAAACTAAAGGGCGAGAATGGTCCGAGACCAGAACTTGGGATCGCGGATTTTTCTCTGAAGCAAGAGGTGTGCGAGCTCTTTCGCTTGATTGAGAGGGTTGGGAACGGTGAGCTTGATCTAATTGAGATCAAGCATGGCCTTCCGTTTATTGTCGAACTCAATGAGGTGCCGGCCTAATCACGGAGTGGGCACCCAAAAAATCATTTTATCATATTAGTTCCCTGACATTTAGCTGGCCGCAAAGCGGAGGCAATTGTGGGCGACGCCGAACATGGCTCGACTCGCATTGCCGCCGCTTTTTTCGTTTTGCTGCATTGGATTGACCGCTCGTCGTTAGCCCACGCCAAGCTCCAAGCCAGCAAGGAGTTTTTACAATGGCTGATGGTTTTGACTTTCACAATGACGTGTTTGTCCTAGCGGTGATTCGACGTCGTGTCCTGCTTTTGGCTAGGGCACCAGTTTTTAACGAAAGCGAGGTTGATGATCTGGTTCAAGAAATCCATTTGCGACTAATGCGGAGCATTCAGTCCTATGATCCAGCGATAGGCCATCCTTATCCGTTCCTATGTACCGCGATCCAACGTATCGCCTCAAAGATCTTTCGGGAAAGGTCGACGGTCAAGCGGCACACGAGCGGCAGGTGCAGTTTGAGCGAGGTTGTCCGCGGCGCTGACGGTGAATCCTGCGAGCTTTACCAGCTTCTGCGGCAGGAAGACCAGGACCGAAGGCTATGTCGAAAGACAGCTCGAAGTGATGAAGAGCGAGCGAGTATTCGAATGGATTTGTCATCGGCAATCCAGAAGCTGCCACCGGTTTGCCAAGAGATTGTTCGTCGGCTCAGAACGCGAAATGTGTCTGAAATTTCGCGGGAAATGGGAATCCCGAGAACGACGATCAACGATTGGCTGCGTCAGATCCGTCAGCAGTTTGATGACGCCGGGCTCAGAGCGTATCTCGAGGAATAGTCGAATTCCATGGCGAAACTTTCTGGATGTGGAATTGCCGGACGGTAATTTCTGCTTTTCCAAAAAATTCTTCCGGGCTGTGACCTAACGTGTCACAGCCATCGGGATGATAGCATTCGCGATTGGCAGTGGCTTGGCCTGGATGGAATCACTTAGGACAACGGTCATGGACTGGCGGATGGGATGCCCACGCTAGGAGTTTTGCACGGTGGAAGCCGTAGGCCAGCCCCTGCCAATCGCACTTTTTGTGCGTCAGTCGTTTGGATCGCTTGACGTTTTAATCAATGAAGGATTGGTATGGCTAATTGATTTTCAAGGTTTGCAACATGACCGCAGTTCGAATTTCGCGCCTGTCGCGCCCCGGTGTTTTGGAATCGATCGATCCCGAGCGATTGTTCGCTCTGCTCCACCCCTATGCCGATTTTTTTGCAAATCGGTCTGTCCCGATCGAAGCCCCAGGCTCGATCGATTGCCAAGCGGTCATACGCGAGATAGCCAAAGCCGATCGAGAAACGCCAGCAGACTTGCTGGACGCGATCTCTTTGATTGATGAACTAGCCAACACTGTTGCTGTCGATCTGTTGCTCGATCGAGTTCCAGCTCACACTCTCGGAATCGCTCCTGGAGGGAAGCATTCTTCGGCCGACATCGTCACGGCGGCGTGGCTGTCGAATCGCGAGAAGCTGGTCCAGACCCATGCGTTGTCTCGGATCAAGCGAGTTCGCTCGTACGACTATTTTCAAGCGAGCCAGACCACCGCTCCGAAGTTCGTGACGCCCGCAGAGGAGACGCTTCAGCAACTGGAACGAGATATCGATTCCTGGCATGTGGAGCGATTCCGCGCACAGGGAACGAAGGTTGAAGTCTTCGAGAATGACGAGGAGGTCGAATTCTCCATCATGCACGGAAGCCTCTTTCGACGACAGACGGTTGTAGAAAATGGTCGGTTCGGATTTCAGTCGTTCTGGCCAGTGCAGAGCGCCTCAGCCATCTACAACCGTGAGTTTGGAGAGTTACGGGTCAATGCCAAGACAGCGAGGGAAAAAGCCCTGTACTGCCGTCTTCTGGGCAAGCATATGTTCGGCAACGAGAACCTGTTTCCGACTGGCGTGAAGTACACGCTCGATCCTCTTCGCGAGTTCGAGTTTGATGCACTGGTACCTGGCGATATTGAGGGCGTCCGCGATGTTCGAATGATCGAGCTTTGGCTTGGTGACCCAGATGATCGCTACGGCGTGATAACCATTCGAAAAGGCGACGACCTGCTTGAGTGGGCACAGGCAAAAAACAAGAATATTCGCATCGAGAGGCGCTTGATCTCCGCAACGTTCAAGATGGAGCTTGAGGGACGCAAGACCGAATTGGCGATCACAGTTCGTCCTCCTAATGTTGCCATCTACAGTCGTGGCCGAGTGTCGTCGACCATCGAAGCTTGGCTTACCCAGCGTGGATTCATCATCTCGAAGCAATTGCCGAGGAGGACTCGCCATGAGCCAGCCCTGGCAAGCACTTGAGCAGCTAAACGATGTGGCGACCTCCCATCTGAGCTGGCGGCTATTGCTGGGCGATGCATTTGATTCGCACCGCGAACTCCTCGTGCCGATCAAAGACCTCGCTGCGGCGCTGCCTGTTCCAGGTCGTCCGTACGAGTGGCTGGAAATTGTCGAGGTCGACGATGGTGTCTTCGAAGGCTACAACGAGAAGACCGAGGAGTACGTTCCGGTCGATCGACGCGACATCGTTTGCTACGAGTTCAGCTTTGGCAAGCTCGCCGCAGAGCTGGCTTCTCTAGTTGGGTATGACATGGCATTCGAACGTCTCGGAGGCCCGATGTATCGATACAGGCTTGGTCACTATGGGAATCCCAATGGATCTGGCTTCTCATTGTTCCTGGCCAAAGTAAGCGATCCTCGCCGGCTTGATTGGTGCATCGATGCGTTCTTGGCAGAGTTTCAGCGACCATTCGTTTTGTTTCTCACATCCAAGCGGATGTTGAGTAGTCGCAACGAAACCATGTTGGACTCGAGAGGATCTCTTGTGGTTCCGCTCGATCAATCATTGTTGCTCAGCGATGATGGCGAGTGGTGCCTGTCTCCATGGGCGCGTCAGCAATTGGTTGCGTTCCGCGATCGACTGATGCCACCGGCGAGAACCGTGACTGGTCGATTCCCAACTCCAAGCGGTAGCCGCTGGAGCGATGTGGAGATGCGTTTCAGCGACACCGAGAAGATCAGCGTGGTCATCCGCGACCAGCGACAAGTGTTGACCTACTCTCAACTGGGGTTGGTTGATTCGCGAAGTGGTAAACCCAGCAAGCAGTGGGAACTGCTGCAGAGTTTTGCACGAGTCCGTGGTACTATGACATGGCTTTCGCCCGACGCGTGTAGGAAGAACCGAAAGCGGCGGGAGTTGCTGAATAAGTCGTTGCAGCAGTTCTTTGACATTGAAGGCGAGCCCATCGAACTAACGGACGATGGGAAGGGCTGGCAATGTGTTTTTCAAGTGCAACCAGACAGCTAGCCGCCTCTTCTCGTTGGGCGCGGTGCAGGACTCCATCCGGAGGCTTTTATCAGCTGAAGAGTTCGTCCTACGTCTGACGCGGCGGGTGTTGTGTTCAACCCCGGCCACACTTCCTCTAACATTTCATTCAATGTTAGTACCTTGATTGGAGCTTGAATGATGTCAAGGAACGGTTGGTGATCTTGCCATATGGACTTATCGCCGTGCAACTTAGTGACTGCGGTCACGTAAGTGAACTCATTGCTTCCGGTTAAATCGAATACTGCTTTACGGAACGCCATAGCCCACTTCGGCATTACCAGCTCACGGAATCCCTTCCATGCATCTCTGCCACTTACGCGTCCATTGCTAGAGATTTTCGCGATTCTTGCCGCTGGGCGAAATCCACCTTGCCAACTCTTGCAACTTATCGCCCACACTCGATCGCAACCGGCCAACTTTGGGTTGATGCCGATCACATCAATATCGCTGTTGTTCGAATCCTGGTTTGAGACGAACTCTGGATGATCTGCCTGGGGTCTGAACTTAACATTGTGCATCGTGAAGTACCCGCGGAATTGCAGAAAGTCGTCGGCGAGTTGCTCAAGTATGTCCTCTTTCATGTAGTTACCTTTGTTGTGGCTGTGTCTAGCAGTGGGAAGGTTTTGGGAATTTCCCAAAACCCCACTCATGGAATTCTTGAGAATATTCGTTCCTGTTTTCCCTTTGTTTTTCGGGATTTCTGACACCTTCGCTTGGGAATTTTCTTCTTTCCCAGGCCGTTTTGGGAATTTTCGCCAGTAGCGGACGACAGGTCTGATTCACATCAGGAAACAGCCCGCAAACGAGCGGGCGGGCCTCACAGGCTTTAACTCTCGGACCTGTCGCCTGTGGGGCCTCAACCAGGAGGTCCGTCTGTGTCAGACAACCATTCTATCAATCTCGCCGACGACAATTTCGTTCGCAGTGTCATCAATCGTCAAGTTGGAAAGCTGATCGCCAAGTCCGACTTCACCCAGCAGGATCGTAGTGATCTGGTCCAGGAGGTCTACGTCCGAGCGACGAAGAGCCTTCGACTCTACGACCCATCAGTTGGCCATCTCTACCCGTACGTTTGCACCGTGGTGCAACGTCACCTGGCTAACGTGGTTCGCGATCGCTCGGTATCAAAGCGCGCGACCGCCGGCCGCGTCAGTCTCAGCAAGAGCGTCCGCGGTGATGACGGCGGTCAGGTCGAAATGTCCCAGACCTTACACCACCAAGATCAAGACCGACGGTTGGGACGTGAGCGTCGCCTTGGCGAGGAAGAGCTCAACGACCTTCGCATGGATTTGGCAACGTTCATATCGAAGCTACCGGAGAAATACCAAGACATTCTCCGTCGCCGTCAAAACCAGTCGATCACCGAGATTTCTCGCGATCTCGGCATCCCTCGCACCACGCTCAACGACTGGATGTTGCAGATCCGCAAGCTCTTTGAAGAAGCGGGATTTGACAGATATCTGGAATCGTAACCGTCAACTCACCCGGGTACCGGGTATTCCAACAGATAGAGAGAGCAAGTTTCAGCCAACACAAGTCACCAGCAGTAGAAGGACATCAGTTAATGAGCGCACCCACCATGAATATCGAACAGCGCGTCACCGTCTCGCTCGCCTTGCAGCGATACCTGCGAGCAGTCGAACGCTTCGAAGCCGCTTCTAACGAGTTCAACGATTCCTGCCAAACGATTCGTGAGGCACTTCCTCGTGAGAGCCGATTCGTCGCCAACATCATGCACCAGCACTATCTGGTGACCAGCGATCGCGAAGGCAACTTCGAGGTCGAGTCAGTCGACACGGTTTGATTCGAAACCTGTCACCCATCCCTCTTCGACCTCCTCGCTGAAAGATCCGCAGGCGATGTCAACACGACCTTTACCTCATGAACCCGGTGATCGGAAGTGCCTGAAGTGCAACGAAATGTTTCGTTCCAAGAGTGCAGCTAACCGCATTTGCAAGAAGTGCTCGCAGATCAATGCGTCGCTGAAGGTGAGTGAAGCTCAGCTCGCTCGAGAACGAGGCGCGAAACGCCTCAACGGCAACCTGATCGAAGAACAAGACACCTACGAGATGAACTTCTCGTAAGCCGCAACAAAACCAAAGAAAACGCACCCAATTTCAGTTCGAAAGTCTTATGTCACAAGCAACCCTAACCCCTGAAACGAGCGACAAGAACGTGCTGACCTACTCGGCACTCAACACGTTCCGCAATTGTCCTCGCAAATACAAACATCGTTACGTCGATAACCTGCGTCCACGGATGAAAGTTGAATCGCTGTCGTTCGGCAGCGTGATCCACAGTGCCATCGAGATTTGGTATCGCTCGGTTGACGATGCCAATCGCCTGTGGATTGTGCTGGATTTCATCGATCGAAGCTTCCCAGAACGAGCGACAGACGAGAGCCAGCAAGCGAACTGGCACTTGGCTCGTGCGATCATGACTGGTTACGCCTCGCGTTACGCCACCGAGGACTTCAAAATCATCGAGATCGAGAAGTCATTCACTGGGAACATTCGCAACCCAGACACGGGGCGCTGCAGCCAAACGTTTGTGATGGCCGGCAAAGCCGATGCGATCGTTCAGCGATCCGATGGCATGTATCTGCTCGAGCATAAGACCGCCGCTTCGATCGACTCCAACTATCTCGACAAGCTGTGGACCGATACGCAGATCGCACTGTACTGCTATTACCTGCGTGAACTTGGCTATCCGATCGTTGGCGTGATCTACAACGTGCTGCTCAAGAGCCGCCTCAAGCAAAGCAAAGGCGAAACGCAGGAAGAGTACGAAGCACGCCACGCGGAACTCGCCGCCAAGAACAAGAGTGGCAAATCGACAGCCAAACGCCAGATGCCTGAAACCAACGAAGAGTTTCAAGGCCGGCTGGCAGCCTGGTACGCCAAGCCCGAAGCGTTCCATCGCGAGTTCATTTATCTCTCAGAAGACCGTCTCGCCATGCTGCAAGACGAAGTCTGGGAAATCACCCAGCAGTACCTCGACGCGCGACGTCGTGGCAAATGGCTGCTCAACACATCGAGTTGCTTCTCGTACCAACGACCGTGTGAGTATCTGCCTTACTGCCAATCCGGCTTCAATCCAAACGTGGTGGACAACCTCTACGAGATCACTCCACCGCATGAGGAACTCAATTCAATCGATTCTGACGCACCCGTTTTTTGAAAGGACTGACACCCAATGTCTGTTGCATTACCAACCGAAGCATCCAAACCCGTGACCGAACTCGGCAAACAAACGATCCTGCTCTACGGCAGCCCCAAACTTGGGAAGAGCTCCTTTGCGAGTAAGGCTCCTGGTTCGCTCTTCTTTGAATGTGAGCCTGGGCTCAATCACTTGGAGGTTTTCAAAGTGCCGACCTATTCGTGGGAGGCATTCCTTGAAGCTTGCAAGCTTGTCGCTAAGGGAGATCACAACTTCAAAACGATTGTGATCGACACCGTCGACAACGCATTCAAGATGTGCTCGGACTATGTTTGTGCCAAGCATGGCATCGAGTACGAAGGCGACATGGGCCACGGAAAAGGCTGGGCTCTAGTCAAGAACGAATGGCATCGCGTGCTGACTCGTTTGGCCAGCCTTCCATACGGCTTGATCCTCATTTCGCATGCAGTCGACAAGACGATCGAAACGCGAACCGGCGAGTACACCAAGACCCAGCCAAGCCTTCCCGATCGCGCTCGCAACGTCGTGTTGGGCCTGGTCGACATCATCCTCTATGGCGATTCGATCGCCAAGAAGGATGCCGCTGGCAACGTCTCCATTGAACGCGTTGTGCGCACCAAGCCGCATCCAACTTATGAGGCTGGCGATCGCACTGGTCGTCTGCCTGAATTGCTCCCTCTCGACTACGAGCAATTCGTCAAAGCTTTCAATTCTCCCGCTCGCGGCTCGGAAACCGGCACCAGCAGCGCAGCGAAGAGCTCCACGCCGGCAAGCACCCTTTCAGGAAAGGCCAAATAGTCATGAGTGATTACGAATCATTCGACCCTATCGATTCGCAAGTCGACCTCACCTCGTTTGATGACGAGTTCGAGACGGCAGACGCGCCAAGCTACGACGAGGTCCCCGACGGCAAGTATCAAGTGAAGATCCAGACCGCGAAGCTCGAGTCGAGTCAGAAAGGTGATCCGATGATTAAGTTCGATCTGGTGGTCATCTCTGGTTCGCAGGCTGGTCGGCACATCTTCAAGAACTCGGTCATCACCCAGGCATCGCTTCCTTACGTCAAGGGCGATCTCAAGACGCTTGGGCTGGAACTGGCCAAGTTCAGTGAGCTATCTGGGCGACTTGAAGAACTGCTCGATGTGACCTTGGAAGTCACGAAGCGGACTCGCGGTGATTACACCAACGTCTACTTCAATCGACGCATTCGGCTGACGGCCACTTCGAACGGTGAAGCCTCATCTTCAGAGGACACGCCGTTCTGATCGTTTGCCGCTTAAGTTCGCACGGGTGCGGCTGGGACGGGCAAGTGACTGAGTTGGTGCAAACCGGCCATTCGCTCCGTCCTGGCTTTTTCTATTTCAGTAAAAGGAAGCAGGGATGGTTACCGAGCTCACACTCCCCTACCCGCCATCAGTAAATCACTACTTCAGCTATTACCAGGGGCGTCCTGTGCTGTCGAAGGATGCGCGATCCTATCGTCACCAGGTTCGGCGGATTGCGATCGCCAAATGCATCAAGCCAATGATGGGACCATTGAATGTCCATATCGATATTTTCCCGCCGGACAAACGGAGGAGAGATATCGACAACTGTTTTAAGAGCGTTCTGGATGCCTTACAGCACGCTGGAGTGTTTTGGGATGACAGCCAGATCATCGTTCTGCATGCAGTCAAACATCCAACTGCACAGGAGGGACACGTCAACGTTGCGATTCATGAAATGGAGGACGTCGCATGCCAAAAGTTACTTTGAACTGTTCACAGTGCAATCGCCCATTCGATGTGTGGCCATACCGATTGATGAGCAACGTTCGGTTTTGTTCGCGAAACTGCAAGAACATCGCATCGCTCGGCCAAACTTCAGGAAATCGTGTCAACCTTGTTGGACGAACTTTCGGGGAATTGGTTGTCGTTGCTTTTGAAGGCACGGATCGTGGCCACACGGTCTGGCGCTGTCAATGTCGTTGCGGAAACGAAACGAGCGTTCGCAATGGGAATCTTCAATCTGGCAGCGTGCGATCATGCGGTTGCTTGAAGCGTCGAACAGGCCAACAAAGCCCTAACTGGCAGAATGGATTCACCATTAGCACGCAAGGTTACAAGCATCTCCTGACCAGCGATCCGAATCGAACCAATAGATACGAACCAGAGCATCGTCTTGTAATGGCTAAAGTTCTGGGGCGACCTCTAACCAGCGATGAAGTTGTCCATCACATCAATCGGGACAAGACAGACAATCGACCCGAGAACCTCCAGGTTTTGTCGAGACAAGAACACGCAGCATTACATGCGGCTGAAGATCGACGTGCAATGGAGATCGCCTAGCCATGTCGCAACTCACCCGTTTCAGTCGCCCTATCGTCCGGCATTTGCCAAATTTCAATCTCGTTGTTCGCGTCGATGATTCGGGCGTCTCCGTCCGCGCGTACCGCTGCCGCAAATGGAAAAGCGTCACGTGGGCTCAGCTTGCATCGCTGGCAGACGACACCGAGCCAGTGGTTCGGTTCTGTGAGACTGATCACGGATCACGAGTATTGAAGGCGATGGGTGTACGCCTTCCTCAGGATGATCGATCTGATAGGGGTGGCACAGCTTGATTCACCCAGCGATCACTTTACTGACGACTCTGTTCGAGCCGTCGGACCTGATCCTCTTTCGTCCTGTTGAGACATGGACGGAAGGTGGGCGGAAACGTAGCCGCGTTGACTATGGCAACGTGTGCTATCGGCCAGCCAAGGCGACGACACTCGAACAAACGCTAGTTCGGTTAGAAGCAAGTTCCGAGTCTGAGCGTACGAACTTGTTTTTCGGCGTCTGTCCACGAGTTGGTAACAAGGGACGGTTCGACCTAGCATGGCAGATTCGTACTGTTCGATGTCTCTGGGCCGATCTCGATGAATGCAATGTCGCTCAAGCTATTGAACGTTGCAATTCACAGGCGATCCCTGCGCCCACTGCTATCGTCAATAGCGGAAACGGCGTGCATCTGTATTGGCGTTTGGATCGCCCACTGCTGATCGACGATGTTGGCGATCCACCACCTGTCGAAACGGAATGGTCAATTGGAAGCGACGGACGAAAAAAGCCAAGGCGATACATCATTGATGGCAAAGATCGCGTTTTCTTAGATCGTCGCCATCATTTGACCAAAACAAGTCCGAAAGCGCTGCAGGCCCAAGACCTACTGATGGGCATCGCAGCAGCGATCAACGCCGACCATACAACTGACCTCACTCGGTTGCTACGACTGCCAGGCACTCTGAATCGAAAAGATCAACGCAATGGTCGCGAACCAATCAAGTCAGAGTTGGTCGAATGCGATAGCAACCGGCGTTATTCCCTTGATGCCTTTCAGAAGTTCGCAAGGTCATGTGAAGCCTCCAAACGCCAACAGCAGATTGAGGCGATGCCGTTGCCGGCCATTCGTAAGCTATCGGCTGGTAAGTCAGACAAGCTTTCCGAGCTTATCGCCGCATGTACGATAGCTCCCGAAGGCACTCGTTCGGAGGCTGACTTCGCCGTCTGCTGCTATGCAATTCGAAATGGAATCGCCAAGGATGAAGTTTGGACACGACTGCAATCCGTCGGCAAGTTCGCCGAGCAAGGTCGCCGTTATTTCGACTTAACCTGGGAAAGTGGTGAGTACGATGTGCGAGCTGCTTTATGCGATCGCTTGCAGAAGCGTTTGCCACAGGAAAGTCCGCCAGTAGCTGCACCCACCGGTGGCCAGCAGGCAGATGAGCCGGAAGAGCGACGAACCATTACGATCGACTCGCGATCAACCCCCGTCGCTTCAACCATGGGCCAGATCACCGAACGATTGCTATCCACAGGCTCTTGTTTCAATCGGATGGAACAATTGGTTGTGGTTCGAGAGCAATCAATTTCGCCTGTTCTCTCATCGGCGGAATTGACAGGACTGCTCAATCAGCACGTCGAGTTCTACTTCGTTAATGAAGATGGTGGCGAGTACAAACCACTGCCAACATCTTACGCGAACACTTGGCTCAACAACGTGGGCCAGCGCGAACGGCTGCCAGCAATTCGACTGTTTAGCCACAATCCGATCTACACGGAGGACTGGCGGCTGGTCAGCCCCGGCTTCGATACCCAATCGGGTTTCTATTACGCGGGGCCAAACATCGAACCCGTGGAAGGGACCAAGCATCTCGATACGTTGCTTCGAGATTTCTGCTGGAGAAAACCAACGGATCGCACTAACTACATTGGCATCTTGCTAACGGGTTTGCTGGTCTCTCGATTTATCGGTTCTAAGCCAGCTGTACTGTTCAACGGTAACCAACCTGAACTTGGCAAGTCGGTTCTGGCACAAATCTTGGCAATCCTCCGAGATGGCCATCATGTCGAAACCGCATCGTACAACGCCAACGACGAAGAGTTCGAAAAGCGTCTCGGAACAATTGTTCGTCATGGCGTCACCACCATCATCATTGATAACGCCAAGGCACGCGGCCGCAATCCCAAGATCGATTCTGCCTGCCTCGAACGATCCATCACCGACCCGATTCTTTCCTTTCGTTTGTTGGGCTTCTCGCAAGAGATTCGCGCCGAGAACTCGCATCTGTTTTGTATCACCGCCAACTCGCCTGATGTGAGTCGCGACCTAATCACTCGCTGCGTGGCCATTAATTTGCATCACGAGGGAGATCCACGGAAGCGATCCTTTTCGATGGACGATCCAGAAGCGTACGTTCAGACGCACCGGCTGCAGCTGCTCGGTGAGCTGGTGAACATGGTCGAACGCTGGAAGGCCAGCGGTATGCCTCTCGCCAAGGTTCAAACGCGTTTCAACAAGAAGGGCTGGGGCAACATCATCGGCGGAATTCTTGCTGCCAATGGTGAACCGGACTTCATGGCCAATGCAGAGGATGCCGCCAGTGAGATGGATGACACTCGCCGCGAGTTCGAGGAGCTAGTCACGGTGCTCGCAAAGCATCCGCAAGGTATCTGGTCGGGCTCTGAGTTAACAGACCTCGCCAACAAAACCTTTGTGCTGCAATCCGAACTTGGCGACGGGACTCCACGCTCTCAGACCACGCGAATGGGCAAACTCGCTGGCCGATTCGTTGGCGAGCGATTCAAGCTCGATGACGGTACCTACGCAGTATTTAAGCGTTCATTCAACGGTCAATACAGCCAGTACCAGGTCTTCGTTGAATCGGCCCAAAGTGACCGTTTAGGACTTCCGGACATTGAAAATCAAACGTCCGGGAACGTCCGGGAATTGGAGCTGTTTTCATGATCAATATCAAAAACGCTGATAGTAACGCTTCGGACCATCAATTTTGCTGCTTCCACGTGCGAGGCTCGGTGTCCACTTCCGGACGTTTAGGACATTTCCCGGACGTAACGATTTCCAAACGTCCTAACTGTTTACCCAGCATTTTCATTGGTGGCTTAGGACGTTCCGGACGTTCCGGACGTTTGTCAGGAGTTAGTTGTTGGGAGGGTAAACGAACGTGTTTTTCCCCGTATGTAGATCGTATAGGGAAACACGTCCTAAACGTCCGGACGTCCGGGAATGCCTCAAACAACATTTCTCAGTCACCCCAAAATCGAAAGGCAACCTCGTTATGAATCACGCATTTGCGTCTCGCCCCACCGTCTACAACGGCGTCCAGTTCCGTTCCCGCTTAGAAGCACAATGGGCATGCTTCTTCGATCAAGCGAAATGGAAGTGGGACTATGAGCCTCTGGACCTCGCTGGCTGGACGCCAACGTTCCGTGTGGAGTTTCCATGCGGTCACTCCGAGTGCTCCGACTCCCATGTATTACTCGTTGACGTGCAACCGTTCGATAACGTTGATTCGTTTGTTGGCCGTCGCTGCATGGACTTCCCCTTTGGCGAGTGTCAAAAGCCAACTGGCGAAGTGGAGTCTATTCCCGCTGATGCATCAGCCGCATTCGGAATCAATCCCGACGTGACGTACTGGGAGATGGCTCACGGTGCCGGCGGTGGTGTCGAGAACATCCGAAACTGGGTGCCAACCAATGCCCACGAACTCTGGAAGACAGCCGGGAACATCATCCGAGGCTGCGCATGAGTAACCAATCCAGAACGCAAGTCATCGCACACGTTAGCGCACGTCGAAACCGTTGCACTGCGGTCGAGTGCAACGCCCAGCCAGCACGACGACGCGTCAGTGGGCCAACAGTGGCCCCCACGGTACGTCTGCCACTATGGCACGCGGATGCAACGTGCCACCAAAAAACTTTAGGTACTCCGAACCCGACACCACCAATCTTGGGCCGCGGGAACAGCCGCGCTACTCGACACAGTTTGTTTTTTTAGTCCGGGCGACTTCTGCCCCATTTTCACAAGGAGATTTTTTATGGATTGGGATACAGCCATGCGTCGGAAATTGAAGCGATTCAACGCGGCCGCCAAGCGTGCGATTGCAAAGCGCGAAGCGGGCGAGGTGGCTTCGAAACCATCAAAGCCGCAGCCAACAACCTGGGATGAAGCATTGAAACGAATGCTTCGCAAAGCACGAAGAAAGGCAGCGAGAACCCTCAGAGCCGCAGCTCCGCAAACACAGCAAAGGCCCATCAACGCCAAGTAAATCCCCCGAAGATCAGAGATCTATTACCAACACGAGTCCCTCAAGGAAGGAATACCAGTATGTCAACCATCAATGCATTGCAGATTGAAATGTGGACGCTCGATCGAGTTCGTCCCTATGAAAACAACCCTCGCAACAACGACAAAGCCGTCGACGCGGTCGCTGCTTCGATCAAAGAATTCGGATTCGCACAACCAATTGTTGTCGACACCGACAGCGTCATCATCGTCGGCCACACGCGTTTGAAGGCGGCGCAGAAGCTTGGACTTGAACGCGTCCCCGTCGTGGTCGCTTCGCATCTCACGCCCGAGCAGGTTCGGGCGTATCGGATCGCCGACAACAAAACCGCTGAGATCGCGGAATGGAATTACGACCTGTTGCCGATCGAATTGTCGGCATTGCAGGAAGCCAACTACGATCTAGGACTTCTTGGTTTCAACGCGGAGGAACTCGCGAAGCTGATGGATACCGGCGTCAACGAAGGCTTGACCGATCCGGACGAGATCCCCGAGCCGCCAGACGAAGCGGTCACTCAACCTGGCGATCTTTGGATCCTCGGTAACCATCGGTTGCTCTGTGGCAACTCCTCATCGCCGGCAGACTTGGATCGTTTGCTGGCCGGCGCTGCCATCCACCTCGTCAACACCGATCCGCCTTACAACGTGAAGGTTGAGCCACGATCGAACAACGCGATCGCTGCCGGTCTGTCCTCGTTCACCAATGATGGAGCTGCATCGAGACTCAAAGGTGGACAAGGGAATGCTGCGTCGTTTGGTGTTGATCATGAGACTGGAAAACCAAAGCATGCGGCGACGCACAAAAAGCTTCGAGCGAAAGACCGTCCGTTAGCCAACGACTTTGTTAGCGACGAGGCGTTCGATCAGTTGCTTGACGATTGGTTCGGCAACATTGCCAGAGTCTTGCTGGCGGGTCGCTGCTTCTACATCTGGGGCGGCTACGCCAACTGCGGTAACTATCCGCCGGTACTGAAGAAGCATGGACTCTATTTCTCGCAGTCAATCATTTGGGACAAGCAACATCCGGTCCTAACACGCAAGGACTTTATGGGTGCCCACGAATGGGCGTTCTATGGCTGGAAGGAAGGAGCTGGGCATAAGTACTACGGTCCCAAGAATGCGACGGACCTATGGCAAGTGAAGAAGATCAATCCGCAGTCAATGTCACATTTGACTCAGAAGCCAGCGGAGCTCGCAGTTCGCGCGATGCAGTACTCGTCGGTGCAAGGTGAGAACGTGCTCGACCTCTTCGGCGGTAGTGGCTCGACGATGATCGGTGCCGAGCAATGTGGTCGCAATTCGTTCTTGATGGAACTCGACACGCTCTATTGCGACGTCATAGCCGACCGCTTCCAACGCTTCACAGGAATCCCAGCGGTCTTGGAACGGACCGGCGAGTCTCCAATCCCAATGCAACCTCGTGAACAGAACATGCGATAGGAGGTCGCGATCAAAACCTATGACTATGCCAAGCCTCGTCTTCAAAGACATAGATGTACTCCGCTCCGCAGTTCCTAGCGAATTCATGCAAGGCTGCGCGAGTGGGCATGACAACCGTGCGATTGCCGTCGGTGAATCGTTCCGGCGTTCCGTCGTTGGCGAGCGAACGAATATCGCCGCCTGCGACCAACGTTCGCGCCGACTCGATCGATGTGTAATGTTCTTTGAGGACTCTACCGGCATGGTCTTGGTAGCCGTCGAAGTGAAGATAGATCGCTGCGTAGCGACCATCCTCTTGCTTGCAGGCAATCGTTGCTCTTGTGGACATAGGATGGTTTCCTTACTTCGATGGTTCGTGGTGGTTGGGTTCGACGATGGCGACACAATCGTCGGGCATCGTCAGCATGAGCGAGCGGCCGTTGTCCCAGTCGACATCGACCTGCGTCCAATCGTGATGCTCGTGAACGTCAACGACGGTACCGAGCGATCCAACAGGTATCGGGTCTGGATCTTGCGGCATCGATACCAAGCGGATGCGATCGCCTTTCTTCAATCGTGTTTGCATAGTTATTGGTTCCTTGTCTCATTTCGTAGGTGCGGTGTGCTTGTCGAGCACAACGAGGTGAAGGTTCTGGTAGGGAGCTGCCGGCTCAAGGGTTGGTTTGGCAATGGTTGGTTCCTAGTTGTTGGAGAAACGAAAGACGATCCTCAACAGTCAGCCAGCGATTCGCAAAAATATCAAGCCAACATGCGAGCATCTTTTGCGAAATTCTTCCAAACATGTGGCTGCGCCGGCGAACGGCAGTTTCGCGACGTGTCGCGTTGTGTTGCATGTTGGGCTTATGTTCGCATCAACGAGAAAACGCCCACACGGTGTAAACGTGGGGCGATTGGAGGGAAGCGTTCCGTGCTTCGGGCTTGTCTACAAGTCGTGCGGTACCAAGATGGCAGCGCCGTGGCCGGAGACTGCGATCGAGTCTCCGTTAGTCGTTCGGGCGAACAGCGTGGGACCTTGGCGGATCACATCCACCACGCTGCCGACGTCGAGCTTGCGATTGTTGATCGTTCGCAGCTCATAGGTGATGCCTGGCTCTGGCGTTGCGATCTCGCCGTCGGCCAGGTCATCCACCGTTCGCAAATCGTAAAAGTGTTTCACCGGCTCGGTCTCCTAGCCTCGAACGGTGAAGCGTCCGCGTTCGGTCTTCACGAACTTGCTGTCGTCGCCCTTGGCCAAGTCGCGAAGGATCGCGCTGTACAAGGTTGCGTGGGGCGTCTTGCCACCGGGGCTGGTCCAGTAGCCCTTGGCTTCCATCGCGGTGATCAACTCTTGGGCGTTCATCGGTTCGCTCGATTCGCTGAGAACCTTCAAGGCCGCAGCGACGCAGCTCAATCGTTTCTCGCCGGCGTCGGCGGTCTCGTTGGATGCCGCCTTTGCCTTACGTGGCTTCTTGAGAACCGCAACCGCTGTGGACGATTCGCCCCCGATCGTTTCGACCGTTGCGGGCTCGTTCTCAACCACCGTTACGTTGCCTTCGGTGGTGACCTTCGCGCGTCCACGTTTCGCACCCACTTCGCCCTGCAGGCGTTGGGCGCTCTTGATAAGAATCTTCTTACCTGTCGCGAGGTTAGTTGCGTCCCAACCGCCCCGAGGCTTCTCGGCATCGATCCGAATCTCGCATCGATTACCCGAAACGTTCGCGTAGTACTTGCCGCCGATTTTTACTTCTGCCTTCTTCATCTTGGTATCTCCAAATCTGTGTTCGTGGTTGGCTGCCATCGTCAGGCCGATCGAACCACCGATCGACTACGCGCGTCCGTGCTGCGTTTCGGCTTATTGACCAAAGACCAAGTCCGACAATCCCTCGCAGAGAAAGTCGACTATCACTTGGACCTCCGTAGTGACCGCCGGCACATCCAAGCCACGGTCGAAGTTGAACATCACTTTGCGGTCGGTCAGGCGTTGAACCCAAAGCTTCGAAATCTTGCTTTGATTCAATTCGAACGATTCATGTTCTGCGTGTTCGGCGAAGACCAAAGCATCGAAGCGGTATTCGTCGTTGATCTTGCCTTGCACCCAAGATCCGCCAGCGCCGCGGTTGCGATTACTGATCTTGGTGATCGTCAGGTCGAGGTCGTGTTGGGTCATCTGCTGGTCTCCGTTTTGTGGTTGGTGAATGGTTTTCGCGTTAACACACATGAGCCATGCGGTTTGAACCGCATCAAGCCGGATTCAAAAGGAATTCGAATTCTTTTCTTCGGTGCATACCTGCGTTCGGAAATGCTGGGCGAGCTTTGCTGCGGTGGCCTGCACATCTTCCAACTCGTCGAAGAAACGTTTCATGGTCGTTGGGTCGGCAGCGTTGAGGATCGGCATCTCTTCTATCGCTGCATGCAGGTCGCTGATGGTCTCGAGCGCTCGTCGGTGAGCGCTGAGGAACTGGGCCGAGGTGAGTCGTGGTCGGTTGGTCATGGTTGGCATCGTGTTGGTCCTGTATTGGGTTGGAATGAAACCGCGTTTGGTATGCACACACATGAGCCATGCGGTTTGAACGGCATCAAGCCAATTCCAGCAGCTTTTTCAGGTCTTTTTCCATGTTTCTCCCTGTCGCCCAATTTGGCCCACGTTCGTTTGTGTCGCGTTCGTATTAATGTTGCATCATTGGGGGTAGGTAGAAGAAAGAACGCGACACGTTTGATGTGTCGCGTTGTGTTAGCCAGTCAACGCGGCATATGCATTCGCCGCGGTTCTGAGTTGACGCTGGGTCGACTAGTCGGCGATGCCGAGATACTCGCGCAAGCCCTCGAGCGCTCGTGCCACCTCTCGCAGGGTGAAGCTTTGGTGCTCGTAGAAACTGAAGTTTTCATCATGTGGATTTGGGAACTGGTCAATCCGTTCCTTGATAGAGGCCAGTTGGTTTTGAACCTCGGCCCAGTTGTCGTTGTACGATTCGTACTGTTGTGGTGTGTGACCGGCCATCCTGTTTCTCCTATGGGTTGTAGATGTGAACTCGCAATTGCGATGACACACATGAGCCATGCGGTTCAACCGACAGCAAGCCGAAGAAGAAGAGATTCTGAAGGTTTTCCAGAATCTTCTCCCCGGCGCATCGGTGTGTCGCAATCAACTATCGCGACATGTTTCCCAAGCCCGCTTGCTGCCGTAGCAGATCTGCCCGCCTTCGACGATGTAGACCGTATTGTCGTCGGCAACGTCTTGGGCGTCGTCATCTTCATCCTCATCATCGGACGCGTCGTTCATGTCGCGGCCGCTGGTCACGCCACAGATGCGGTTTTCGAAGGGCCAGTTCTGCTGGGTCATCAACCGCACTTCGGCGTCGCCTCCGAACTCTTCGCGGTAGTCGTTGAGGATTTCGATCAAGGTATCGAGATTCATGTTTGGTTCTCCGTTTGGGTAAATGAAAATTCGTTATTCGATGACACACATGAGCCATGCGGTTCGATTAACCTCAAGCCGACCTTGCAGTGTTTTCAGCAGGTTTTTTCAGCATTCTTTGGAAGGCAAATATTCTTCGATTACTTCTGGCAACATGCTGCCGGCAAGGACATCGATGGCCTCTTCGAACATGCGCAGTTCTGCTTCCAGGGCACGCGCCGAATCTCCACTCGCGACCACGAATGCGCCCGCCAAGTTGTCGGCCAGTCGTTTCAAGCGTGTGACCACTTCGCGATAGTCGTCGCAGGTGTCCAGCGCGGTAACGCGAGGCATTTGTTTAAAGGCGTTTCTGATTGCAGTGTTTCTGGCGTTGGTTCGGGACATCGGTTTGTTCTCCTCTTGCGTGGTGAAAGCTCTTGGTCGCTGGGCCGTGACACACATGAGCCATGCGGTTCAAACGGCAGCAAGCCGATTTCAGCAGCTTTTCCCCATGTTCTTCCATGTTTCTCGGGATGCACCACGGGCCCCGACGTTGGCCCGTGTTGCGATGTTTTGAATGTTGGGTACTTATGCGAAGGTGCTGGGAAGAACGCGACTGTGGGCGAGTGTCGCAACCAAACGGAAGAACACCGCGATTCCGTTCGCGGTGTCCGTGGCATTCGTTTGGCCTGTGGTTTAGAGGATCTTTCCAAGGCGGCTGTTCTTCATCGCGTCCAGGGCTTGGACCGCGTTGAAGTGTTCGGTGAGAAGCGGGCCGGCGCTAGGTGTTTGTTGTGCGTCGGCGATTTCCAAGGCATCCGCCAAGGTCCGCAATCCGACAATCGCGTTGTAGTATGCGTCGCGGATCTCTTGGGCTTGGTGGGCATCCATCGCCTTGAAGATTTGGCGAAGGGTTGCATCCGTAGCTGCGTGTTGGTTGTTTGCGTTAGTCATGTTTTTGTCTCCGTTTCGGAAAAAGGTTTGAATCGTTTATGCGATAACACACATGAGCCATGCGGTTTGAAACACAGCAAGCCGGTTCCAAAAAGATTCCAGAATGTTTTTCCGAACTTGGCGTCCTTGCCAAGTTCTTCGTCGAAAGGTTGGCATTTATGCGTTTCGCTTTACTGGGAACCGGCTTGTGAGGGTGTCGAGTGCGTCGTGCAGGTCATCCATTCGTCTGAAGAACCGCAATATCTCTTTCTTGCCTTCTGTGGGAATGGTCTGTTGGTCCAATGCCTGGCGAAGTTCTTCGAGGAGTTCCGATGCAGCCAGGTGTGCGAAGTAGCAATCGTCGGCGGTAATCTCTTTGGTTCCGTTGAGCATTTGTATGTCTCTTGGTTTGAGTTGTGGAATCGTTTATGCGATGACACACATGAGCCATGCGGTTGGCGAAAGCTCAAGCCAAGCCTGCGAGAATCTCGGCAGAAATCTGAATGTTTCTGCCTTTGCGAACAATTCGCACACGATGCCACCGTTCGCATTGCTGCAGACCGTTGGCCACTATTAGTTACATACACGAAACAGGCCCACGTTGACGAACCGTTGGCCCAATATTGCCAACGATTCGTAGACCGAACCTCCGTGTTCGGTCTTCGCCTTTGCAGGGGCCTAGTCGTCAGAGAGATCGGTATTGGGATTCGTTGCCCGTTCTTCAAGGATGATCACCGGCAACGCGCTCTCGCAAAGAAGGTTCAAGGCTTCCTCAGCGAGATTCAGTTCTTCTTGAATCGCGGTAGCTGGTTCCCCGCGTACTCCACAGCCCTCGCATTCGAGCGTTTCAATCAGGCGAGTCAGCGATCCGCAAGCGCTGTTGAACGTGGCAAGAATATCGCGTGCACTTCCTGGTTGCATGTTGTCCAGGGCGGTCTTGATCGCAGCGAGCCGGTCGTAGTTCAGATTCATCTTGGTGTTCTCCATTTGGAAAAAGGTTTGAATGGTTTACGCAATGACACACATGAGCCATGCGGTTCCATGAACATCAAGCCGAGTCTGAATACATTTCAAAAAGATTCTGCCGGCGGCGCTTGGCCGCCGGCGAATCTGCGTTTTTCGTTAGTCTTTCCGCAAGAAGAACTCGAGCATTTTTTGTTGCTCGAGGAGTTTTGTAAGTTCCGCTCTTGCCTCTCGTGCGGCGCGGAGGTCGCCCTCGGCGAAATCAACCCAGGACATGCTGCATGGTTGGTCGGCCTGCAGTGCCTCTGTGTCTTTGATCGCCCCCTGAGCGCGTCGAAGCATGCATTGAGCTGCTTCATCCATTCGTCGCTTGGCATCGGGGATCATCCATTTGAGGCGTCGCAGTTGGTCCTGGATTGCTTGCTCGGCGCTCGTTTGATTCGTGTCGTTCATCTGCGTTTCTCCGTTTGGGAAAGGGAATGGAATCGCTTACGTGATGACACACATGAGCCATGCGGTTGGGGAAAGCTCAAGCCGATTACTGAATGTTTTTTGAATGTTTCTCCATGTTTCGTGGACCGCCGCGCATCCGTTCGCGGTGGTCGAAGCAATCGAATGCGAATCGATCTAGTTGGGCTCTTCGTCCGGCATAATCACTGGCAGGTAGCTCTCGTGAAGGATGGCCATCATGGTTTGCAGCCGGCGATGTTCTTCGAGCAACAGACCCTTTCGTTTTCCGTCGAACACGGTTGCGGCGAGTTCGATGTGTTCGCCGAGTTCGTAGAGTTGGTCCCAAACCGTGTGGAAGGCATCGCGGATGTTGATTGCTGTGTTGGGATCGCTGGCATCGAGGGATTGGAAGACGCTTCGAATGATTTGGCGGCGTTCGTTCTCTTGTGTTTTTGTCATTATTCTGGCTCCTGGTTTGTTGTGGTAAATCGTTTACGTGATGACACACATGAGCCATGCGGTTGGAGAAAGCTCAAGCCGATTCCTGAATGTTTTCTGAATGTTTTCCGCTACTTTCTTGCAGGCCGCGTGTCGCACAACGTTCGCGTGTATTGCGTCCGTTTGGAACTTGGGTATTTGGTCGCATGTAGTGTGAAGAACGCGACAGTGCGCAAGTGTTGCGACCAAGCGGAAGAACGCCGCGATTCCGTTCGTGGCGTTCGATGTGGTAGCGGTTTAGGCCGCGCGGTCGTATTTGCGGGCGAGCTCGAGGAGTTTGGTTTTGATCGTCTTCCATTCCGGTTTGGTTTCGCCAGCGATCTCTCCGTAGACCTTATCGCGAAGGGCACCCTTGTACCAACCTTTGGTCCATCCGAGTCGGTAGAACAATCGGTTGAGTTCGGTCTCGCCAAGGCCGGCACCTGGGCGATCCCAGCAACTCTTAGTTCCTTCCTTCTTGATGTAATCCCATTCGCTGCAGCGTTTGGTATTGAGGGCGAGTTCAACCAAACCCAAAACCATCATCAGGTATCCGACAACCTTTGTCTTGTTGAGCGTTCCGCCGAAGGCTCGGAATTCGATTCGGTTCTTACCGCGGGTCAGGTGGGTCAAGTTCAGCAGGTGGTAGCGATCCGATTCGCATCGGCTCTTGGCGTTGTCTTTGTTGCCGTATTGCTTTATTCGCTTGGCGTACATCATCTGTTCGCGTTTGCGGGTTCCGGTCGAAGCGTAGATCGCTCGTTCGTGGTTGCCGACCAAGGAAATCAATCGTGCCAAGGCGGCTGCGTCTCCGTGCCAGCTAATAGTTACGTGAAGTCCACAGCTGGAATTTACTCGGCCCCCGCGAGCGTTGATCTGGTCGATAGCGTTCTCGATCTGGCGTACGCCTTCAGCCCCTTTGAGTATTGGGCTTACAAATTCGCATCCTTTGCGAGAGGTGTTCTCGGGTCGGATACTTCCGTCGCGTTCTGCTTTCCATCCGGTTGGCAGCCAAGGTACTTGGTATCCGCTGTGGTAAGGTCCGATCGGTGTGTTGTCGGTGCTTGGGAGGGTGGTTTCGAATTCAATTCCGAAGGCGATTTCGTTTGCGTTCATCGTTCTGTTCCTTTGTGGTTCGAGGTGTGTTTTGCGTCGCGTTTTCTGCGTCGCGATGACACACATGAGCCATGCGTTTCGAGGAACATCCAGCCGATTCCTGCATGTTTTTTCAGTAATTCTGCATGTTTTTTGAGAGGCCACCGGTGCCCCAACACAACGCCACCGGCGCGTCCAAACATGCTCCGCATAACGAGGCGAACATGCGGCTAAAACGCGACAGTGCGCAAACGGTGGCCCCACGTTTCGAGATGCCAAACCATGGAGGAATGCGATGAGTGATGGAAACAACCAGGTCGATCCAACGAGGCTTTCGGTAGAGCAAGCAGCGAAGCTATTGTCAGCCGCTTACCGAGAACGCATCGAGCCAGAGAAGATCCGACTAGACCTTCAAAACGGTGCACCGGTGAACTTTGATGGAACGATCAACCTCGTGCACTACAGCGCATGGCAAGCAAAGGAGATGGGACGTGGCGAGTGATCCAAGGAAACTAAAACCAAGCGAGCTCTGTCGTTTGCTCAACTCGACACCGTTGGGCGAGGTGATCAGCGAACGCCAACTCTATCGGCATCGTCAACGCGCCGGCGCACGCATCGGCGACAACAAGACCGTCGATTTGCTTCGCTATTGCGCATGGATGCATGTCGTACGACATACGCCTCGCACAACAAACGGTGTCGATCCATATGATGCGATGAAGGAACGAGCGCGTGCGCGCAATGCAGCGCTCGCACTTGCCGGCCGCGACATTGGTGAACTACCTGAGGTCGATAACCCAGATCGCAAAGATCGCGCGTCGCGTGACTTCCGATACTTCTGTGAAACGTATTTCCCTCTGACTTTTCATCTCGCTTGGTCACCAGATCATATCAAGGTCATCAACAAAATCGAGCAAGCGGTTGTGCACGGTGGCTTGTTCGCATTGGCGATGGCACGCGGTAGCGGTAAAAGCTCGATTGCCGAAGTCGCGTGCATTTGGGCAGTGCTTTATGGGCATCGCAACTTCGTATGTTTGATCGGCAGTGACGAGGGGCATGCATGTGATATGCTCGATTCGATCAAAACCGAACTCGACAGCAACGAACTGCTCTTAGCCGACTTCCCAGAGGTTTGTTTTCCCATCCAAGCCCTCGATGGGATTTCGAATCGGGCGAACGGCCAACTCTATAAAGGGAAACGCACTCAGATTGGATGGACCGCAAAAGAAGTCGTCTTGCCAACGATCGAGGGTAGCAGTGCTAGCGGAGCGATTATCAAGGTCGCCGGCCTAACTGGCCGCATCCGAGGTATGAAGTTCAAACGTCCCGATGGCAGAACCGTGCGTCCGAGTCTCGTGGTTCTCGATGACCCGCAAACGGACGAGAGTGCTCGATCGCTTTCGCAGTGCGCGAATCGCGAAAGCATACTCGCGGGCGCAGTGCTTGGCTTAGCTGGTCCTGGCAAGAAGATCTCGGGCATCATGCCCTGCACGGTTATTCGTCCAGGAGATATGGCTGACAATATCCTCGATAGGAATAGGCATCCAGAATGGAATGGCGAACGAACCAAGATGGTTTATGCATTCCCTAAGAATGAATTGTTATGGGAGCGTTACGCCGAGATCCGTGCAGAAGGGATGCGTGGCGGTGATGGTGGTGAATCTGCCACCGAGTTTTATCGGCAGAACCAAGCTGCGATGGATGATGGGGCTGTAGTCGCTTGGCAGGAGCGATTCAACTACGACGAACTCTCGGCAATTCAGCACGCGATGAACCTCAAATTGCAAGACGAAGCAGCGTTCTTCGCCGAATATCAAAACCAGCCTCTGCCGGCGGAGACGGTTGTCGATGGGATGCTCAAACCCGAAGAGGTCGCCAGCAAATTCAACTGCATGGAACGTGGGTTGGTCTCGATCGGCGCGAATCATCTCACTGCATTCATCGACGTTCAGCAGAAGCTACTCTTCTATGTGGTCGCTGCGTGGGAGGATGATTTCACGGGTTATGTGATCGACTATGGTTGCTACCCCGATCAGCAGCGTCCGTACTTCACGCTACGTGAGGCTCGCCAGACGCTGAGCTCCGAAGCGACTGGAACCGGACTCGAGGGATCGATCTACGCTGGCCTCGAATCGCTGACATCGAAACTGCTCGAACGCGAGTGGCAACGCGATGATGGTGCAGCGATGCGGATCGGTCGCTGTTTGATCGATGCCAACTGGGGGCAATCGACGGATGTGGTCTACCAATTCTGCCGGCAGTCCAAGCACGCCGCTGTGATCATTCCCAGCCACGGTCGGTTCGTCGGCGCTTCGAGCTTGCCGTTTAGCGAGTATCGTCGCCGGCCAGGTGATCGCGTAGGACTCAACTGGCGTATCCCGAACGTACATGGCAAACGAGCCATACGACATGTGGTCTACGATACCAACTGGTGGAAGTCGTTTATCAACGCTCGGCTTCGTGTGTCGATGGGTGATCGCGGTTGCCTCTCGCTCTTTGGTACCAACGCCGAAACGCATCGCATGCTCGGCGAGCACCTAACTTCCGAGTACTTCATCAAAACCGAGGCCCGCGGACGGAGCGTTGATGAGTGGAAGCAGCGCCCGGAGCAGCCCGACAACCACTGGTTCGACTGTTTGGTTGGTTCTGCAGTCGCGGCATCCATGCAAGGAGTGATTCTTCCAGGCATCGAAGGTAAAGCTGAAGTCCGTAAGGAACGAATGAGCTTTACTGAAATGCAAAAGCGACGCCGGAGCAAATAGCTCTCGAGGATTGAATCAAAAAAAATCTTCTCATTCGTCCGTCAATCTACATGTGAACCGGGTATTCCTACAGATAGAAGTCCACGTCTTCATTCTTAGGTAGGCCGATAGCATGTCAGATAACTTGCAAGAGACGATTCGCGAGAGTGCGAAAGCACCCGCTAAGGCATCGGGAGATGCCGGAAGCGTCGAGCAGCACAAGCTCACCGAGCAGATTGCTGCTGACAAGTATCTGGCGTCCAAGGCGGCCGCCTCTAAGCCGAAGCGTGGCCTTCGATTTAACAAGCTCGTGCCACCAGGTGCCGACTAACCGTTCGCGCTTGATTGAGCTTGTTTCTATAGGCAGGGGTGTCGGGTTTAACAGAAGGGATTGATTCACGGATGTTTAAGTTGTTGTCAGGGATTCTGAGCAGGAACGGCGATCGTAAAGATCGGTCGCTCGTCCGTGGACGCTCAGCCCGACACCCCTGGTCGTTGGTGAGAATGCTTGGACGCTACGACGCTGCGACCACCACGATCGACAACGTTCGCCACTGGGCGGCCGCCGACGGACTATCGGCCAGCGCGGCCAACAGCCCTGAAGTACGCCGCACGCTACGCAACCGTTCGCGTTACGAGGTCGCGAACAACTCTTATGCCCGCGGTATTTCGCTGACTCTTGCCAACGACTGTGTTGGTACCGGACCTCGATTGCAAATGCTGACTGCGGATGCATTTGCCAACCGCTTCGTTGAGCAGGAGTTCTTTGCTTGGGCTGATGCAGTTGGCCTCGCAGAGAAGCTACGCACGATGCGGCTCGCTCGCGTTTCAGATGGTGAATCATTTGGGTTGCTGACCAGTAACCCAAGAGTCGACTCGCCAGTTCAACTCGATCTAAAGCTGGTCGAAGCCGAACAAGTCACCTCGCCCATCTTGGCTCTCGACAGTTATCGTTACCTCGATGGCATCCGATTCGATGAGCATGGCAACCCGATCTCGTACGATGTTCTCCGAGAACATCCAGGCGACGACGCATTCTCGTTGACCGAGAATTACGACACTATCGATGCCAATTCCATTCTTCACTACTTCCGCAGCGATCGGCCTGGGCAGATCCGTGGTATTCCCGACATCACGCCGGCGCTGCCACTATTCGCACAGCTGCGACGATTCACTCTGGCTGTATTGGCGGCTGCCGAAACAGCGGCTGATTTCGCAGGGATTCTTTACACCGATGCGCCGGCAGGTGGCGAAGCGGATGCGGCTGAACCGTTCGAGCCAATCGAACTGGAGAAGCGAGCTCTACTAACGATGCCAGGCGGCTGGAAGATGGCTCAGATGCACGCTGAGCAACCAGCTACGACTTACGCTGAGTTCAAACGCGAGATTCTCAACGAAATCGCACGTTGTTTGAACATGCCGTTTAATGTCGCCGCTGGTAATTCGTCGGGTTACAACTACGCCTCAGGGCGACTCGATCATCAAACCTACTTCAAGTCGATCCGTGTCGAGCAATCACAAATGGCTCGTACCGTTCTGGATCGCATTCTGTATGCATGGCTGCGCGAAGCGATTCTCATCGAAGGCTATCTGCCTAACTCGCTTCGCACTCTCGACTCATCGTTCGAGCATCAATGGTTTTGGGACGGACATGAGCATGTCGACCCAGCCAAAGAAGCCAATGCCCAGAAAATCCGCCTCGCCAATCATACGACAACTCTGGCCCATGAATACGCGAGGCAGGGGCGTGATTGGGAGGCGGAACTTAAACAACGCGCGAAAGAGATCTCGCTCATGCGTGAGCTCGGACTCTCGACCGATTCAACTTCACTTTCTCCAGGAGATGTAACGGATGACGAAGACATTGCAGTCGAACAAGCAGAGTGAGGTAGACGCTGAGTCGGTACCCAGCTCGCTGCGAATCGTTTGTGACGATGCCAGTTCGATCAATTTACAAGCCGCTGAGGCTGCCGAAGAAGGCAAGCCGGCGCTGCGAAAGTTCTCAATGGTCGCTTACACCGGTGGCGCGATGCGTCTTGGTGGCTGGCCATATCCCGTAGTCGTTGACTTAGCGGGCATGCGAGTTACTCGCAAGTCTCGCCCCATTCTCAAAGACCACGATCGCGCCAGTATCGTTGGTCACACCGACGACATCATGGTCGGCGATTCTCGGCTTGAAGTCGCAGGCGTGATCTCAGGTGTGGGCAATACCGCGCAAGAAGTCATCGCTACCAGCGAGAACGGTTTCCCTTGGCAAGCATCGCTCGGCGCGAACGCCGACAAAGTTGTCTTCATTCCTGAAGGCAAGACTGCAACCGCCAACAGTCGCGAGTTCAAAGGCCCTGTTTACATCGCTCGCAAGTCAACGCTGGGTGAAGTCTCGTTCGTAGCCCTTGGTGCCGACGATGACACCGAGGCTCGGATTGCAGCTGGCCAGTCTGGCGATGACGAGGACCTCGATAGCGAACAGCCGGATGACGACACCACCGAGTCCGATGATTCGGAGCTTGACCCGGTGAACGCCAGCTTGGATATGGGCAGCAAGCCCAAGCGTCCTGTCACGAGTGGAGTCGTTTCCAAGATGCGTATCGAAGCCGCTGCTGAATCCAAGCGTATCGCCGGCATTCGCAAAGTGTGTGCTGGCAAGCATCCAGAGATCGAAGCTCGCGCCCTTGAAGAAGGCTGGAGCGTTACCAAAACGGAGTTGGCAGTGCTACGAATCGAACGACCTAAGGCCCCTGATCAACAGGCAAGCCAACCGATGTACCGACGCGAAGTCCTCGAGGCAGCTTGCTGCTTATCGGTAGGACTCGACGAAACCAAGTTGCTCAAGGCCTACGGAGAGCGAACGCTCAACGCTGCCGATCCGCTTCGGCACATTGGCTTGCGTGAGCTCGTCGCCGAGTGCGCGCGGCTCGAAGGCTTCGATGTTCCGCGCGTCTTCGGCGATGGAACGGCAACGATTCGTGCCGGATTCTCGACGATGTCGCTTCCTGGCATCCTCGAGAACGTTATGAATAAGACGCTCCTGTCTGCCTACGAGTCGACGCCGATCGCCGCGTTTGATTTGTGCAGCATCGGAACTGTGAGCGACTTCAAGGAGATCTCTCGTTATCGACTGCTCGGTACCGGTGGCTTCGAAAAGGTTGCGCCCGATGGTGAATTGAAGCATGGCAAGCTCTCCGACCAAAAGTACAGCAACAAGGCTGATACTTACGGTCAGATCCTTGCACTGACTCGCCACGACATCATCAACGACGACCTCAACGCGTTCATGGACATCCCACGTCAAATGGGACGTAGCGGAGCGGAGTCGATTGACGAGCTGTTCTTCACGCTGCTGCTCAAGAACACCGCGTTCTTCTCCTCAGCCAATGGCAACTTGCTCACAGGTCCAGACACCAAGTTCGGTCCCGAGTCTCTCACCGTTGCCAAGACCACCTTCCGCAAGCAGAAGGTTGGTCCTGGCAACAAGGCCAAGGATCAGAAGCCGATCAACATTCGGCCCGAGTTCTTGGTCGTTCCCGTGGAAATCGAAACCGATGCGGAACTGCTGATGGGTTCGGCGCAGTTGATGATGGATGCCCAAGGAACGCCGACCAAGATTCCGGTCGACAACCCTCACCGCAACAAGTATCGCGTCATTTCAACACCGCACTTGTCGGACAGCTACTACCAGGGAGCCAGCGGCTCGGCTTGGTATCTGTTCGCAAATCCGAATGTGCTGCCCGCGTTTGAGATCGTGTTTCTCAATGGTCGACGTACGCCGGTCATCGAACGCGTTGAGATGCCGGCCAACACGCTCGGTATGGGCTTCCGCTCTTACATCGACTTCGGTGTGAACTCGCAAGACCCACGTGCTGCGGTGAAGGTCACCGGCGAGTAAGCCTCGTCTCCGGACCGTTCTGAAACCAACCATTCTTTGTCCTCAAGGATTCCATAATCCATGCAAGCTCAATTTGTTCATGACGGTAAGGCCGTCGATTTCACTCCCACCGTTGATGTCGCGGTTGGATCAATCGTGATCCAAGGCGACTTGGTGGGAATCACCAAACGCGACATCAAGGCCGGCTCGCTTGGCTCGATCGCCGTGGAAGGTGTCTTTGATATTCCCAAAGACCCTGCCTTGGCTGTCGAGTTCGAAGCAGGCACCAAGGTATACGTCGACGAGGATGGCAGCGTCGTCGCTGACGATGTTGGCACCACCTATCTCGGCAAAGTCGTCAATGACGCTGCCGCCACTGATTCCTTCGTTCGCGTTCGCCTGAGCCAGTGATGAGACGCCGTGAGCAACAACGCACAAATCATAAATGCAGGAACCATCTTCGTCGCGGATGGTAACACCTTGCCGATCGTCCCCGAGTCCGACGTGGCCGCTGGCTCAGTGGTTGTCGTCGACCGGCTCGTGGGCATCGCAAAGTTTGGGATTAGTGCGGGCTCACGTGGCAGCATCACGATGCGGGGCGTCTTCGATGTCGTGAAAGATCCAACCACCAACATTCCCGCTGGCACGATCCTTTACTGGTCGGAGATCAGTTGGCATGTGGTCAAGAACGCTTACGCCCATCCGATGATGGGCAAAGCCATCGAGTCCGCTCCACCAGGAACCCGCTGTGTCCGTTTACGACTGAGTCAATAAGCCATGGGATCAATCGCAAAAGTAACTGTCGATCGCGCACGGTCTGTTCAGCCACTGCGTCTGGCAAACGGCCAGGTTAGCCAGTGGATCTCGGTGGGCGAATTCCGCAGTTGCTTTTGTATTGCCAAGCAATCGACGCCATCGCAGTGGACGATCGAAGGCTGGCTTCCCAACGAAGAGGTCGCAGAACTCGCCAAGTACGAGAGTGAGTTGTTCGATCCAACTAATCCGCGCTACGTCACGATGAAGGCGATGTGTGGGCTGCCCATTCGCTTCGTGGCTTCGACGCCGCAGTCGAATCCGCAGCTGTGGGTGGTGTTCAAGAGTTAGCGACGACTACCGCTGGCCCGCACCAGGGGCACGAGTTGAGCCTCGGCTCTCCAAACGATCCCTGCGTTTGCGGTCCAGCGTTAGTCGTCACCGTCAACAGTTTTATCAACGAGCTCAATATGATTCATAAACAATTGATTTCAGCCTGTGCACTGATGCTGCTCGTATTGGCTGGCTGCGATTCGGGCGTCGTCAACGTTCGTGCATTGCCAACGCCTGCACCGGAGCAACCACCAGCGAACCTGCCAGTGCAATTGCATCAGCGCAATTGGACAGGCTCGCTTGGCCAAGGGAGCTGCGTCCATGCATCGCTCGTGAACCATCTCCGTTGGCTCAATAGATTCGAGCTTGGCGAACGCTGGCGAGCGACCTATGCCGATGGCGAGTGGGACTCACGTCTGCGTGATCGCTTGGATGCTGCCGGCATTGACTACAGCTACACGCTCAAGGCTGATCCTCGTTTCCTCGATTGGGCAAGTGCAACTAGGCGAGGTGCAATCCTCTGGTGGAAGCCAGCGCACTGCTGCACGTTCGTTGGCTGGATCGAGCGTGATGGGAAGCAATACGCAGCGATCCTCGACAACAACTATCCGGGGCGCTTCGAACTCACGCCTCGCGAACAGTTCATCCGCTTGTGGGCAGGCTATGGAGGCTTTGCCCTGACCGTTCTCAACGATCCCAGCAGTTCACTGCCTTACCAAAGTTATGAGGTTCTGTAATCACCATGATCAACGATACGATTCGAATTCGCTTAAGTCTGGGCCTGATCGTGGTGGCAATCGTCCACGCGATTCTCCTGGGTGTTGTCTTCACTGCTTTACATAACAAGCCGGCGCAGCCTCAGCCTGAGCAGAGCTGGACGGTACCCAACTATCGACCAACTTCGCCAAGTGTGGGCACGATCGAAAAGTTGCAAGAGCCGCAGTCGGTGAACTTGCAGGCCCAAGGTGAGATCAAGCAACAGATCCGCAACTGTCCGCCGAATTGCCTACCACAACGCGTCTATCCCGCGCCGGTGGTAGTTCAACCCACAATTGTGCAACCGACCGTCGTGACGCCAACGGTGACGCCCACAGTGGCCCAACCAGTCCCCGTCACGCCGAACTTTGTGGATGTTCCAAAGCCCGCTCAAGAACCGTTGGTTGTAACTCCCGTTTCGAATCCCGCAGCTCCTCCACCGAAGAAGAGTTACCAGATCGCGCTGTTCGTTAACACCGATGCAACAAGTCAGCGACTGCAGGAATGGTTCACTCAGAACAAGCAACTTGCGGCGCTCAAGGAAAGCTGCGAATTCCAGGTCTATACGGCAACCAATGCGATCTACAAGACTCGCTATGCCGACATTGTGCCCGCAGAACAGTTCCCTGTGGTGCTCTTCCAAGACGCAACCGGCGGGCACATCCACGCCGCTGGTCGTTCGATGATTCCGAGCACGCCGGACGAGCTCTACTCGGATTTGCGTCATGGATACACGCTCTACAAGCAAGCCAAAGAAGCGCAGAAGACTGGAGCAGTGAAAACCAAAGGTTACTCCTGGGACGATGCGATCACGCCGACGCTGTATCTGTCGGCCGAGGATTGTCCCGATGGCTATTGCCCAACGCCACCCTCTGAAGACCGTCGACCATTGGATCGAGTGCGCGATCTCTTCGACGGAGCGAAAGACACTCGCAACGCACTGCTTTGGCTCTCGGCCGGCGAGATCGCAACGGTCGCGCTCATCGGAATCGCAGCCGTCCTGCTCGTGTTCATTCTGATCAAACGCGGCATTAGCTGAGCGTTGCTTTAACCCAATCCACTCTCCTAGATGAGGTTCAACCCAAAAATGTTATTAGCCATCGCCATCATTGTGGTCGTCGTCCTGCTGGCAGTTGCGCTGCTTCCTGTGAAGAAACGGGAACCAGAGCAACTCAAGCAAGCGTCGCCCGTTGCGTTCTTAACTCCAGAACCAGCCCAGCCCGTTCGTCAAACAACGCTTCGTCAGCAACAGCTTGACGAAGAGGCGAATGCCGTTGCTTCCGAGTACCAACGCCGCGCCGATGCGGTTTGGCTCGATGAAGTTCGAACGAAGGCTTCGAAGCTGCTGGGCAACACGAAGGCAAAAGCCGAGTCATGACAGACATGCTTCAAAAGGGCCAGGAGTGGCTTGCCTCCAAACTCACCCAGCACGCGTCTCGCCAGGTCGTGTATCGCCGAGGAGAGCTTGGAGCCGTGCTCCAAGCAACAATCGGCAAGTCGATGTACGACCAGGACGATGGCGAGGGAATTGTCACTCGCAGCCAGGTCCGCGACTTCCTGATCGACACTCAATCTCTGCTCCAGTCGATCATCGGAACGTTGCCACGCCGAGGAGACACGATCGTTGAGATCGATGGCAACCACACCTTCATCTTTGAAGTGATGGCCCTTGGTGGCGACCCACCTTGGCGCTACAGCGACCCATTCCGTTTGAAACTCCGCATCCACACCAAACAGATCGAATCCCATCCCTCATGACGACCGTTCTACAAGTTGCCGACAGCGTCACCGCCCAGCTCAATGCCGCCGAGTTCGATTTCGAGTTCGTGGCCGAGCGTTTGTACGTTCCCAACTTCGACCTCGAAGACATGAAGGAACTTCGCGTGAGCGTGGTGCCTCGCGACGTCGAGTTATTGCCTCATGATCGCGCCCATAACCGATACCACTGCCGTGTGGATGTTGCTGTGCAGAAGAAGTTTTCGAAGGGAACCAATGAGGAGATCGACCCGCTGGTGGACCTGGTGGAAAAGATCACAGACGAGTTTCGCTTGAAGCGGCTCGTGTCATTTCAAGCAGCTCGCTGCGTGAAGGCCGAACATGCCGTGCTGTACTCCAGTGAACACTGGGAGCAACTGCGTCAGTTTACAAGTTTGTTGACCTTAACCTTTGAACTGGCGCGATGATCAGGCTCACCGTTCGAACACAATTCGATAAGCGAAAGCTGAAGAAGAAGGTGGAAACTGCCACCTTTACATCGATCAGCGAGGCCGGCGGTGCCATCCGTAAAACAGCAAGTCGGAGCATTCGTAAGCGTAAAAACCCATCCAAACCTGGAAGCCCACCGAATACCCAGACAGGCATGCTCAGGCGAGTCATTCGCTACGAAGTAACCAATAACAAGACCGAAGTCATCATCGGGCCTGTGAATGAGATCGCAGGCCGCCTTTGGAACCTGCATGAATTCGGTGGCGTGGCAACCAAACGCCGCAAGCTGAAGCCACATCGCTTTCGAGTTGGCGAGCATGGTCCGATCCGAATCAAACAGCACGGAAACAAGACGAAGTTTGCGCGGATCGAATTGCGAACCGCAGCACAAGCCAATCGAGCCACTCGCTTGGTTGCTGAAGAGAACGAACGTCGCAGTGACAACAAACCTCGTCATTACCCCAAGCGCCCCTTCATGAAGCCGGCACTGGATGCCAACCGGAGTCGGCTCCCCATGTTTTGGGCCAACTCAGTCAAGTAAACGTTCGCCATAAGGAATCATTCACGATGCCAGAAGTAAGACTTGGTCTCGAAGCCGTCCTCACCGTCGACGGCGTCGAGATCACCAATGTCAAGGATTTGACGGTCAGCCTTGAAAAGGCCGAAGCCGACGCCAGTACTCGTGCCAACAACGGCTGGCGCGCAACGGTCGGAACACTGAAGGATGCGTCCATCGAGTTCACAGTGCTGAACAAGGATGGGGATAGCGCTTTCGGCTTGCTTCAAGGCTTGTGGAGCAGTGGTGATCCTTGTGATGTCGGCATCAGCGACGCTGGTGGCACGCTCACACTGACCTGCGAAGTGATGACCTTCAATGTCAACCAGAACTTGGAAGAGGTCATCTCCGCTGATGTGACTCTCAAGCCAACGCAGTCGAGTTCCGGTGGCGGCATGAATGTGGGACCTGGCTTAGCTGGTCCTTGATCGCTGTCGTTGTCGTTGGTTTAGAGGATTCATAACACTCAGGGAGGCATCATGCAGAAGTTCGTTGACCGCGCCGGTCGCATTTGGATTGTGGATATCGATAACACGACGCTGCGCCGCGTGAAGACTCTCACAGGGGTGCATCTGCTGGAAGCGATCGACGGTGATTTGATCACACGACTCTCGACCGATCCGTTGCTCCTCGGCGATGTGCTATTTGCGATTTGCAAGCCGCAAGCTGATCAGCAGCAGATCACGGACGAAGCCTTCGGTGAGGGCCTTGCTGGAAACTCGATCGACGATGCAACCGGTGCACTCCTCGAAGCGTTGATCAATTACTTCCCGGAGTCCCGACGCCGTCTTCTGCGGAAGGCGGCCGAGAAACAGAAGTTGATCGAGACTCGGGGGATCAATGCGATCGAGAAGCGACTGGACGATCCGAACTTGGTCGACAAGCTCGTCGAAGATCTCGAACGCAAGCTCGCTGTGCCGACATTGAGCGACTCATCGTCCGACTTGCCGGCATCGTCGGAGTCGATCCAGGTCCCTTAACGCTTCGCCAACTTGTGCAGATGGCTGAGGCCAGACGCCAGCACGACTGGAATGTCGCCAGCACGATCATGGCACTGATGGCCGAGATGAACCGTGATCGCAAGCGACGTCGCAAGCCATTCAAGCCCGACGACTTCAATCCTTACGCAGACCAGAAACCGATCGTTGCTCGCGGAAGTGTTGAGCAAGCTGCAGCGATGCTCGGTGCGAGTTTTCAACCCAAATTAGCCGAGTTGCTATGTCTCAAGTCAAAGCCGGAGGAGCCTACGTCGAGCTGACCGCGAGGAGTGCGCAGTTCCTCAAGGGGCTCGAGGCTGCGCAGAAGCGGCTGAAATCATTCGGCGCGTCCACGCGAATGATCGGCACCAAGCTGATGGGACTAGGAGTCGCGGCCGCAGCTCCTGTGGCTGGAAGTGTCGCCGTCTATGCAAACTTCGATGATGCCATTCGCGCCGCAGGTGCGGTGGCAGGCGCGACCGGAGCGGCTTTCGATTCCTTGCGTGAGAAAGCCAAGCTTCTCGGGGCAACCACGAGTTTCTCGGCGAGTGAAGTTGCCTCGCTGATGACCGAGCTCGGACGAGCCGGTTTCTCACCGAAGCAGATCGAAGAGATGACCGGCGCTGTGATGAATCTTGCGCGAGCCACAGGTACCGACGCAACGCTCAGCTCCGGCATCATGGCCGCCACGATTCGACAGTTTTCGATGGCAGCCACTGATGCGGTGCGAGTTGCTGACGGATTGACGGCTGCCGCCAACAAGTCGTTTAACTCGGTCGAATCACTCGGCGAGGCCTTGTCGTACGCCGGTCCCGTGGCTGCCGATGCCAACATGAGTCTCGAAGAGACGCTCGCCATTCTCGGCACGCTTGGCAATCTCGGGATTCAAGGCAGCGAGGCCGGAACCGCGCTGCGTCGTTTGCTCACGCTCAGCGCCTCGGAGTCAGAGAAGTTTCAAAAGGTCTTTGGTGTTGCTACGAAAGACGCACAAGGCAACGCTCGCAAGCTCGTCGACGTGCTTGGGGAAGTTGCTGCTGCGACCGCCAACATGGGTTCTGGGGATCGGGCTGCTGCATTTAACGAAGTGTTTGGATTGTTGGGCATCACAAGCGCATCGGCAATCGGCAAGTCGGTCACCGATACCAGGCAATTGCTCGGCGAGATTCAAAAGGCCCGTGGAATCTCCGCCAAGACCGCTGCTGATATGGACTCGGGAATTGGCGGTGCCTTCCGAATTCTCAAGAGCTCGATAGAGGGCGTGGCCATTGCGATCGGCGAATCACTCGATCTCTCTGTGACCAAGATGATGAATGCGATCTCACGGGCATTGTCTGGACTCACCGAATGGATCGGCAAGAACCAGGAAGTGGTCAAGAAGGTCGCCCTCATCGTTGCCGGCGTGGTTGGTGTCGGCGCAGCGTTCATCGGCATCGGTAGCGCCGCTGGTGTGGCTGCATTCGCGGTCGGTGGTTTGGCTTCGATGTTCTCGCTGGCGGGAACTGCGATCGGTGTCCTTGTGACCATGATCGGCGCTCTGTTCACGCCTCTCGGTCTGGTTGTCGCTGCCGTTGCGGCACTGGGTGCTTACTTCATCTACTCCACCGGCATCGCTGGCCAAGCGATCGAGTACTTGAAAGGCGTCTTCGAAACGCTGAAGGCCGACACGATCAAGGCCTTCGGTGCGATCGCAAATGCACTGGCTGCCGGTGACATTACCGCCGCAGCCAACGTACTGTGGACCTATCTCAAGCTGCAGTGGATCAAAGGCACAACCTATCTCAAAGGCGTTTGGGCCGACTTCACCAATTATCTCTCCGATGTTTGGGGCGACACGGCTTATGCGGTCGGTGATGTACTGATCAGTGCGCTCTCAGGCCTCGCCAGCGTATGGAATGCAACGCTGGGTTTCATGGCCGATGGCTGGACGATCCTCACAACCTCAGTTCAGAAGGGCTGGAACTCCACGATCGGCTTCCTCAAGAAAGGATTCATTCGGCTTCGTGAACTCGTCGACATCGCTGGCGACGTTTCTGTTCAGATCGGTGGCGTGCTCATCAATGCTCTGGCAGGCGTTGAAACTGCTTGGGTCGAAACCATCGACTATCTCGCCGATACCTGGTCGGTGTTCGTCGCCCAAGTCAAGTCGATGTGGAATTCGACGGTGGGCTTTCTACGCAAGGCATGGATCAAACTCAAGTCGCTGTTTGATGACGATGTGAATGTCGAAGTCGAAATGGCCAAAATCGACAAGGAGATCCGGACAGCGGACGAAGCTGAAGAAGCCAAGAAACAGCAAACCATCGCCGATCGTATGAAGCGGCGCGACGCTCGGAAACAGCAGATCGAATCAAACCGTGTTCAGATGCAGGAAGGCATCAAGCAGCAACTTGAAGAACGTCGCAAGGCACGCGCAGGTCGCGACATTGATGCCGAGATGGCGGTTATCGATCAGGAGACTGAAGCCAAGAACCAAACCGTTGATGCATCGAAAGAGGAACAGTTCAAACAGAACGAAACTGCCGGACAATCGCGACAAAAGACGATTGAAGATACCACCGCAGGCGTTCAAAAGACCCTCGATCAAATGCGAGAAGAGGCTCGTGTTGCCCGCGAAGCTGGTCGCCAATCGCCCGAGGATCGCGCTAAAGAACGTGACCAGCAGGTAGCCGCCGCTCAAGCTGAGTTCGACGCAGCTGTGGAAGCAGCCAATGCTGCAAAACCGCAAGAGCCAGAAGCCCCCAAAGAACAAGACGCCGGCACTCCGATCCCTCCTATACCCGCGCCACCAGTACCCGGCGATTTGAAGGTTCCCAAGGTCGAAGTCGATGGCATCAAAGATCCCAAACTGAAGCCGCCCAAGAAGAAGGACCTCAAGCTTGGCCTTGATCGGTCGGCCAAGGATTCGCTGGATCAGTTCTCTAGTGGCCCAGAAGCAGTGGCCGAGAAGACCGAAGCGGCCGGCAACTTCGATAGTCGCGGTCTGGGACTTGGTAGCGGCGCATCGCTGATTCCAACTCTGCAAGTCGCTGACAAACCCGACGTTGATGAAGATGCCGATGCAGGCGATCTTGATGTCGATTCGCAGTTGGACACCGAGCCCGAAAACATGGAGGTGCCCGAAGTCCTTGTTCCGACAAAAGAGACGCCAATAACGCAGTCTCAAGACATGTCGGAGGAAGAACTCGACGAGCTGGCCGACGCGCTGTTTCCTGAAGAAACCAAGCCATCGCTCAACCTGGAATCTCTTATTGCATCTTTTGCTGCGGTGCGAGTTCGACTCGAGGAGTTCGATGCGGCTCTATCACAAAGCGTCGCACGGCTGCAGATGCCACCAGTCACCGGCGAAGGCCTGTCGGATGATGTCAAGCGAGCCATCATTCAAACCGCTGAGAACACCGCTCAGCTGGCCGAACGCGCCCGCACGGGAGGCTTCGTGTTCAGCTAATGGGATTCTCACACGGTGGATACAATTTTGAATTGGCCGCGCTGTCCAAGAAGGCAACGCGTGGCAAGACGACCTCGGATACGTTCGTCTATGTGGCGACCAATGGTGGCTTAGTCGACCCGGCAGTCGCTGCAAGCGCGGCGCTGGCCCACTATCGAGCCACCCAGCGAGACCTGATCCCCTATCTACAGATTGATGGCGAGTACATCAACGACAAGCACGCGCTCGTCACGGCGTCAATTAATCGGACCAAGCTTGATCCTGTCTCGTTTAATACGACCGGCGCGTCAACGCATCTCAATCAATCGCTCTTCACTCGTGGAATCTATGCTGCCCCTGGCAAGATCGCTCCCAACTATCGCGGTGCAATTGGTGTAAGTGACTCGGGCGTCGCAGGTGTCGACGTCACTGTTCCCGCGTTCGAGTTCTCGGTCCGCAAGAAGTTTGAATTCGTCTCGACGGCATACCTTCTCGCGATGGTCGCGATGACCGGCCGCGTCAATTCAAGTCCCTGGTCGATCTTTGCGCCAGGCGAGGCCTTGTTCCTGGGTGGCGAAGGCGGCGAGGACGAACAGAACTGGGTTGATGTGACTTATCACTTCGCGGCGCGGCCCAACGAGATCAACCTTACGGTTGGCAACATCTCCGGCGTGGCGAAGCGAGGCTGGGACTATCTCTGGGTCAAGCACGGCGAAGAGGTGGTTGGTGATCGCGTCCTACAAGTTCCTGAAGCGGCCTACGTCGAGCAGGTTTACCCCGAAGCGAACTTCAACGCATTGGGGATCGAGTAATGGCGAGGCGCGTTCGGCCAGGCGAGAAACTCAATATCACGGCAGCGGAATACAACCGTCTGCTCGCGGCCGCCGATGCAGTTGCGCGTGACCGACTTGCCGGTGGCGCAGGAAACCGCATCCACGTTCGCGACGCTGCCACCGTTCGCGTTCACTTTCAATCTTCGACCACTGTGCCCATCGGTGGAATCGTCGGTTTTAACGCCCCACTGGGCGATCCAGACGTCGACAATTCAGCACTCGCTCGCTTCGTACGCGACGCCACAATCCAATCGGTTCGACCTGTCGCCGACGAGCACACAGGTCGATTCGGTGTAGCCATTGAGCCGATCGCCGAGGACAAAGTCGGTCGCGTGGTATTCGCCGGCGTGGTTGCCGCTCGTGTGAATGTTCAAGAGACCTGGCATCAATATGCCGACGTCGCCGACTCAGGAGGAACGACGCTCCAGTCGAAGCCCAACGGCTCGGCCCAGATCCTATGGCGACGTGATGCGAATCAGACCGGCGTCCAGTGGGCTGTCGTTCGCGTTGGTAAGCCGGCCGATCCTGCGTTCCTGGCGAAGGTTCCCAGCGGTGGTATCCCTGGTCGCTCTGGTCTTGCGACCGGTTCCGCCAACTGCGACCTCTTTCAGCTCGACGATGCTGGCACCATTGAGCCGGTCTTGAAACCGAATGGACAAGGTGTTCGTATTATCGCTCGCAACCCGAGCGCTCAGCGGATTCGTGGTCCGGTTTCCAACTACGAAGGTGATCAGTATCTCAGCGTCACCTACGATGGCATTCGTTCCTGGATCATCGACCCGCCCAAGCAGACGTTGCTTTGCAAACCAGTATCTCGTCTCAAGGCGAAAAGCTGGGGCATGGCTCGCGAACTGCGATATGCCAACGGTGTCTGGGCACCGATCGGAGTAAAGGTCGCGGTCTACAATGTCTGTGACTATGCCCTTCTGACAAGCCAACAGATCGTCTGTCACTTTCACGAGGACACCAGCGCTTACCTAACCATCGGCTGCCGCTGCTGCGAGGGAAGCAGTAGTTCAAGTTCCAGCAGCATCTCGTCTAGCTCTTCGAGTTCATCCTCATCGTCATCGTCGAGCAGCTCCAGCAGCAGCTCCGGCAGTAGTTCATCGAGCCCATCCTCGTCGAGCAGTTCAAGCGTCTCATCAAGTTCATCCAGTTCCATCAGCTCATCGAGTAGCCAATCCTCAATGAGCTCATCGTCGAGCGAGCATTCAAGTTCGTCGCAATCCTACTCGGCACCGTCGGTCTCAAGTTCTGGATCGAGTTCGTCTAGTCTTTCGAGTTCATCCGGCTCGAGCTCGTCGCATTCAAGCTCAAGCCAATCATCAAGTTCTGGATCATCCGCATCAAGCGGATCTTCTTCCGACTCGAGCCAATCTATTTCACTGAGTGAGCCCTCTTACTCAAGCAGTCACTCATCGAGCGGATCAAGCTCTGATTCGAGTCATTCGAGCAAGTCCAGCGGCTCCAGTGGATCGAGCTCGAGTGAATCGGAGTCGAGTGAGTCCGAATCAAGTGAATCAGAATCCAGCCAGTCTGAATCGAGCGAATCGGATTCGTCGCGAGAAAGCGAATCGTACTCCAGCGACACCAGTTACAGCCAGTCATACAGCGACAGCTACTCGGGATCATCCAGCGGTAGCGATTCCAGCAAGAGCGAATCGAGCGGAAGCGACAGCAGCCAATCCGATAGTTCAGAAAGTGAATCGGTTAGTTCGGAAAGCGAAAGCGAGTCGGAAAGCCAATCGGATTCCCAAGATCCGAGCAGTGACAGCCGATCAGTACCAAGTTACTCATGGCCTAGCTATTCAGAGCCCAGTTACTCCAGTGGCAGCGGGTCTGCCTCGGCGAGTGAATCCAGCGACAGTGCGAGTGAATCGCAAAGCGAGTCGGAAAGCCAGTCGGAAAGCGAATCAGGCAGTGAATCGCGATCAACGAGCGAGCCATCGAGCAGCGATGGTTCAGAAAGTCGATCCAGTAGCGATCGACCAAGTTACAGCGAAAGTGAAAGCTATAGCGTTCCCTGGTCGACCAGCCATTCCACCAGCGGATCTGGCAGCTATTCGCAGAGCGGCTCTGGAAGCGGATCAACGAGCGGCTCAGGCAGTGATTCATCGCCATCGACAAGCGATTCGAATGATCCTTCGACAAGTGACTCCCATGATCCATCCACCAGCGAGTCGGATCGTCCGAGCGTAAGCCATTCTGATAGCGAACCGCCAAGCGAACCTCCCACATCCGACAGCAGCACGAGCGAGCCCTGCAATACGACATGGATCTGGTCCTGCGGTTGGCAGCTCCTTGAAAGTGATTGTCCCGAAGTTGGCGATCCACCGAGTGGATCGGGTGGGTACGACGGTGAAGTTGTGGAGGTGGCAGCATGATGCATTGTCCCAATCTGACCAACGACAACCGCTGCCAGGTTGCCAGCCATCTGGCCGATTGCTCCGTCCAGGCTTCGTCCAGCGGCTGCCGAGCCTGCAGCGAGTGTTCGAATCCACAAGCTGTCAACCTCGTGACGATCGGTATGGCCATCGTCAACCGGCGTCGACGCAATCAAAACGTCGACGAACTCAAAACACTGCTGAAGAGCTACCTGCCCAATCAGGAAGAGCCCACGACGCTGCGGATCGCGGCTTACAAGCCAGGTCCCGGCAGTGAACTTCGCAAGATGCTCGCATGGTTCGCAAGACCAAGCGACACCTGCAAGTGTGAGACCCGCGCCGAGACCATGAATGATTGGGGCGTGGAAGGATGCCGTACGAATCTCGACACCATTATCGAATGGCTTTTGGAAGAAGCCCAGCTCAGAGGATTACCCCATGGAAAGTTTACTAGAACCATCGCCAAGTCACTCGTGCTCACTGCCATCCGCCGGTTCGAACGTAAGTTCCCAGACGGTGCACCCGAGCCCAACGAAGACGATTTCGATGCCGACGAAGAAGATCGTTGAACGTTGCTTCCTCATGAATCTCGATCGACGCGACGATCGTCTGCGCGAGTGGATGCAGCAACTACCGCAGCCATGGCCATTCCCAGACGTCGAGCGATTCGCAGCCATCGATGGTCGCAGACTAGCGACGCCCGAGCAGTGGCGTGCCGGCAATGGTGCCTGGGGCTGCTACCGTTCGCACTTGCTGATCCTGGAGAAATGTTTGCTTGAAGGGATCGATTCGTATGTTGTCTTCGAAGATGACGCAGGGTTCGTTCCCGACTTCGTTGAACACCTCGATGCATACGTTCGCGAACTTCCTGAAGACTGGGGACTAGCTTATCTCGGAGGCCAACACCTGTACGCTGCCAAACATCCGCCCAAGAAGATCAGCGACCACGTTTACCGACCTTACAACGTCAATCGCACACATGCCTTCATGGTGCGTGGTCGTGCAACGATGAAGACTCTCTATCGCCACCTCAACTGGAATGACTGGCACCTAAAGCACCACATCGATCATCACCTGGGGCGATTGACTCAGCGGCGATACGAAGCCCTTGTCCAAGGCAAGAATGTCGAGAAAGAGTCTATTCCGGTTTACACCCCCGATCGCTGGCTCGTCGGCCAACTGCCGACCAAGTCCAACATCTGCGGTCGCAAGTGGACCCAAACCAGGTTCTTCAACGATGCCAAGAATGCCGACCACAGCGACGCGCCGTTCTTCGCCGTCCTCGGGCCCCATCGCAGTGGAACAAGTTGCGTGGCAATGGTCATGCATCATTTGGGCGTTCACATGGGCAACGAACTCGGTGGCTACGAGGCAACTGGAGGTGGCGAGGCGATCGGGCTAGCGAACCTCTGTGAAAAGGCGATGCGATTCCCAGCGATCGATCCCAAGATCCCGGATGGTCAGCTTGCCAAGCAACTGAAGGCCTGGATCGTAACGCGGAAGGCAGAAGCCATTCGTGACCGCACTGTCGCTGGCGGCAAGTATCCGCATCTTTGCAGATTCGCAAGCCACCTCTCCGACGCTCTCGGTAACTCGCTGCGAATCATCGCCGTGGATCGCCCAATCGAAGCATCGATTCGTTCGCTTCAAGATCGAAGTAGCCGACATCCAGGCCAATGGTTCGCAGCCGGCGATGACGCCTGCGACAAGCTACAGCGTTCGCTTCTTGAACATCGCGAGACGTTCATTCAAGAGCATCCAGAAGTCCCCGTCCATCGGATCAACTTCGCCAAGCTAACGGAAGATCCCGAAACCGCAATCAATGAACTGATCGCATTCCTCGGCATTGAGCCCACTGCCGAAGAGATCGATTCGGCGATCGCCCACGTGAACCCGGAGTTGAGGAAGTTCGGATGACACCAGTGGAAGACGTCCTCGCCAAGATTCGACATCGATACCTCATCATCGGCTCCGGCGCACTGCGGTTGCATGGGATCGATTGGGAAGAAGGTGATCTCGACATTTGGCTTGATCCGAGTCTCAGCGATGACGATTGGCAAGCCTCTGTCGATGATGCCGCTGGTTCTCTCAAGCGACCGTGGAAGCGAGGCGAGCCAGACGGAGCCGGAGGCCTGCGTGCATCAACTCGCATCGCGTGCTCGCCACCGCTGGACGTGATGCGTGAAGTCATGGGCTGCACCGCTGACGATTTCGAGAAGGCCTTCGACAACTCCCTGATCTCGTTTTATGGAAACGTCGCTCCACTGAACTCGATCTTGCATATCAAACGCAGCGCGAAGCGTCTCAAAGACTATCGCCATGCCATCAAACTTGCTCGCAAACTCCTTAACGCGTGGTGAAACATGGAAGCAACTGTACCCATTCAAGACATTACCTTTTGCATCAAGACCATTCATCGGCCTTGGGCCTGCCATCGACTCGTCCAATCGCTTCGAAAGGAGTTCGGCGAACCCAAGATCGTTGTCGTCGACGATGGCCTGCCCGAACATTGGTTCTCGCGCAAGTATCCCGAGACCGCTAAACACTGCAAAGTGATTGACCTTGAGCAACACGATGTGGGCGTCGGAATTGGACGCAACACGGCCATTGATGCCGCCGACACCGAATTCATCTTCCTGCTCGATGACGATCAAATCGTCACACCAGAGCTACACCTCGATCGCGTCTACCAGCGGTTCATCGAGTACGAGCTCGACATTCTGGCTGTCCGTCAGGGCGCTGGTGGCCGGCCTATGCTTTTCAGCCCACTGATGAATGGCAGCCGCATCTGGATGCATCGAGGCGAACACAAACGCATCGGTGAAACCTGCTGGTGCGACATGGTCAGCAACGCATTCCTTGCGTGTCGCGACACGCTCGCCCGCGTTCGCTGGGATGACGAGATCAAAACGTACGAGCACTGGGAGTTTTTCTATCGGGCGTCCCAGATCGAGCATCTGCAAATTGCCGTTGCACTCGACTGCTCAGTAGTCCACGACCATGTGGCAGCTAAGCCTTACGGAGCTCTGCGAGCCCGACCCAAGTTCCGCCGATTGGGGCTTCGTAAACACGGCTTTGATTCACTGCGTTATCCAGGAGGAGGTATCGTCCATGCGTGATCGCGTCACATTCTGCATCAAGACCATCCATCGCCCTCATTGCTGCGCAACGCTCGTCCGCAGCATCTACGAGCATTGTGGCGATGACCGTCCGCTGATTTATGTTCTCGACGACGGGAAGCCTGAGCTGCGATTCTCGCTTACCTGTCCTGACGAAGCAGCGTTGGTCGATAGACTCATTGAGACCGAATATGACATCGGATTGTCGGCTGGTCGCAATCGTCTCGTTGAAGCCGCGCAAACTCGGATGGTGATCTTCTCCGATGACGATCACGTCGTTGGTCCGCAGACGCGACTGAATGATCTCGTGCGCAAGTTCGAATCGAGTCGGCTCGATCTATTGGCAACACTCAGCAAGCAACCACATCGCCCTCATCCGGACGGAACGCCCCGGCTGCTCACTTCGTCCGGTGGCGTACTTCACATTCCACGCGGTGAGTATCGGCGCATTGGTGACATCGCAGAGTGCGCATTCGTTTGTAACTGCTTCGTTGCCCATCGTGACATCTTGCAGGCCATTCGATGGGATGAAGAACTGAAGGTCGACGAGCACTGGGACTTCTTCTGGCGAGCCAAGATTGCCGGCGTCAGGGTTGGAGTGGCGATGGACCACGTATTTCCGCACATCCACGTCGATCCGCCGGCCTACACGCGACATCGACCAGTGTTCTTAAGAGCGGCTCTTCGTAAACACGGATTAAGGAAGGTACTTTGGAAATGAAGCGAGTCATCGCAATTCTGGATCTGCCACCGCGCCGTGCGGTACCGACAGTACGAGAGAGTGTCGAGGCTGCTGCCGAGCGATGGAACGCCGAGTTGCATTGGATTCGACGTCCTCTGCAACCATGCCATCCATTTTGGCAAAAGATGTTCGTCTGTGGTGATGTTGCAAAGCGGTTCGGTCCGTCGCATGTCCTGCAGATCGACAATGACATGGTTATTCGAAGCGACTGCCCATCGCCGTTCGAGTTGGCTCAACCCGGCCAATTCGCAATAGTTGCAGAACGCCAGTGCGCTCAAAACCGAATCGACAACGGCGGGTGGCAAAAGACAGCGCACGAGATTTGGGCCAAACGTTGTCGACTAAATCCCGCGCCGACCTGGATGCATCCTAACGGTGGACTGTATCTCTATGACACCGAGACGTTTGCTCGCATGTTCGAGCGAATCATCCAGTACTTGATCGTGACCTTCGGAGCCAACGATCAAGCAACGGATGAGTCGCTGATCATCAATCAACTGTGGAACGATCAACCTGAGACGATCGCATTTCTCCCGCCTGATTTCAACGTCAGCATGTTGCAGACGCCTGAGTGGGCAACCAATCCAGTGATGCAATCCTTTGTCTACCACTTCATTGGCCCCAGCAAATCGCATCTGGATCGATGTCGCTGGCAGCGAAGCAAACCGGCTGAATTGCCATTTCCTGACAACCGTCAATCGATCGAACTGATAAACGAGTGGAAAGACGATCCGCCAGCGAGCTACGACATTGGCTCAATATTTCGACCCGATCTCGCAGCGAACCTTCTGGCTGTTTATCCGAAGCTGCTCGTTTCAGGAACGTGGTCCGATGAGCTGACAGTTTACGACGAGAGACTGACGAGCTTGGATGAGACGTTCTCATCTCACTTGGTGCTTACTCGGTTTCTCATCCGCCTTGGCGTGAATGCTCGTCGTTTCAAGCTTCGTATCAAAGAGGGCGACGATGGAACGCTTCAGCTTGCCCGCTCTTGAGTACCACGTTGCTCATGGTTGCAACTTGTCCTGCCAGCAGTGTAGCCACTACAGCAATTTTCACTTGGCCGGCAGGTTGCCAACGGTCGCTGACGCGGAGTCCGAGTACTCGCAATGGTCGCATCGACTTAAGCCAACGCGATTCGCCTTGCTTGGCGGCGAGCCGCTGCTAAATCCTGCGATCTCGGAGCACATTCAGCTTGCTCGACAACACTGGCACGACAGTGAACTGATGCTGGTCACCAATGGATTCCTCATGCACCGCTTCCCAGAGTTGCCCCAGGTTCTCGTTGATACAGAGTGCCAACTTGAAATTAGCCAGCATGGAACACATCAAGACTACCTCGAACGGTTCCGCGACGTGAAAGCGATAGTGCGGAGTTGGCGTAAGCAGTATCCGAAGCTTCGCATCAACATTCGCAAATCGCACAAAGGCTGGATGCGGCAATACAACGTTATCGATGGCAAGCCGATGCCATTCAACTCCAAGCCAGACGCTGCGTATCGCGTCTGTATGCAGCGAACGTGCACCCAGCTTGTGAATGGCTGTCTCGCTAAATGTCCCGCACTCGCATATTGGCCACAGCTAGAGACAAAAGCCCACCTCGAATCCATTTCGGAGTGGGATTTGTTCCGTGACTACGAATCTTGCCCGCCAACAGCGAGCGACGACGAGCTTCGCTTATTCCTCGAAACCAAGTCGATTCCCCAGTGCGCGATGTGTCCTAGTAGGCGCGTCGCGTTTCGTCATCCCAGTCCCTTGCAAAGGAGTAACTTGCAATGATTGATAAGTTCAAACCCAAGATGCCACCGTACCCATTCATTCCACCCTTCGATCCGCCGTCAGAACAACCACCGTATATTCCACCGGAGAGTTCTGGAGGCGACGATGAAGGATCGTCAAGCGAAGACCCGGGCCCACGTCCGCCATGGTGGCCCGAGGATTGGCCTTGGCCGCCTCCACCAGATGAACCAGTGGTTATTGAAGCACCACCTCCGCTCCCCAACATCATCTGGCCGCGGCTTCCACCAGATCATCCCTATCACTTGCCACCAGGTTACCACTTCCCCGACAATCTGCCCGAAGGCCATCCAGGACACTATTACCCAGGCATGCCTCCCTACCCTGTACAACTACCTTGATGTTTGCAAGGGTGTCATTCTGAAACTTATTAAATAGCACTGCCTCAATTCTCAAGCACGGGGTCAAGACTGTAGTCGTTGAAGCCAAAACTTTCGCTGAACGGTCGACAATTACGAAATCTACTCCGATCGACTCGCCCCACTATTTGATGAGTCCGTGGAATAGGATGTTCATAATCTGCACGTGCCGTTCTTCAGGCTGTTGGCGTCGGCCGTTGATTCGGTCAGTGAAGATGATGCCGTACAGCAAGTCCGCGATGTGATCCAAGATTTGTTCGGCTGGCAGATCTTGTATTTCTCCCTTTTGCGCCAAATCGGTCAACAGCTCACGCCACGGTTCCATATTAGCTTCGCGGTGAGCAAAGTAGGTGGAATGGGTATGGTCTCGAAAAAAGACTCGTTCTTGAATAAACAGCTCAACGACCTCGGAGTTGTCATGGAAGAAAATCAGATAGCTGAGAACCGCTTGGCTTAGTTTTGCCAGTGGAGTGTGACTCGGGTCAACGCTGGATTGAATCGTCTCGTTCAAGCGATTAACGGCATCCTCCAGGCAGGCAGCAAATAGCTTTTCTTTGCTAGCGAAGTAACGGTATACCAATCCCTTGCTGATCTGAAGGTGGTCGGCGATGGATTGGATGTTTGTGTTGGTATACCCGTGCTCAGCGAAAAGTCGTGCCGCTACCTGCAGAATCTCCGCAATTCTGCGATCTCGAAGCTCAGGATCAACCGGCCGCCCTGGTGAGGGATGCTTTGTGCTGCTATCGCGCGACAATGAACGCTCCTCTCTCAGGGAAACCACGTTAAAAAGTTGGCAAACATTCGGCTTTGCACTTTCCAGGTCAGAAAACTGCATTCAACCAGTGGTGCTTCTGTAGCCATTGTACACACCAAGTGCTTTGTGTTTTCTAAAAGAACCAGGCATATTCAGGGCATCGACAAGCTCTTGTCACGAAACCGTCTAATCAATCTCGTCGAATGACTCGAGTGCTGGCATTGGTGCCGCTTCAATGACCGGATTCTGCGTCATAGCCTGATCGACAACTGGTGTGGAATTCTGCAGATTCCAGCCGCCGCCGAGTGCTTTGTAGAGGCGCACCACGCTCACCACAATATTGCCTTGGGCGGAAATCAATTCGTCCGTGATGAGTGTTAACTGACGTTGGGAATCGAGCACCGCCTGAAATGGGATGGCACCCGATGCGTATTGCTCAGTCGCATTGTCAACCCCCCGTTTCGCGGAAGCAACCGCTTGTTCAAGCTGCTCGGCGATTTCTTGATTGCGACGGTAGCTCACCATAGCATCTTCGACCTCTCCCACGGCGCTGAGCACCGATTGACGATACTGCAATTGTGCTTGACGGTATACAGATTCGGCGGCGTCAATTCCTCGAAGGACTCGACCGAAACTGAAAATGTTCCATCGCACTGCTGGGCCGACGCGCATTCCGAAGCTATCGCTCTCAAAAAGGCTTGAAAGGTTTTTTGTGTCCATTGTAAAGACGCCGGTTAAGGAAACGGACGGGTACAGCTCGGCCTGGGCTACTCCGATGCGCGCACCGGACGCGATGACTTTTTGTTCGGCGGCACGCACGTCAGGTCTCCTGCGGACTAAATCGTGTGGTATTCCGATGTCTATCTGAGCTGGAACGCGAGGAATTGAACTCGAAGGTTCAACGATGTCCAATAATCCCCGGGGTTGCTCGCCGCGCAAGATCGACAAGCGATTGATAATAATCTCCCGTTCACGCGCGAGATTTGGCACGCTCGCACGGGTCGAGTACAACTGCGCTTCGGCCTGAGCCACATCTAGGTCACTAATGGCTCCCGCCTCAAATCGTCGACGAGTAATAGCTAGCGTTTCCTCCTGGATCGCAATATTGGCGTTAGCTTGTTCGATTCTTGCTTCGATCACTCGCATTGAGACATATGATGCAGCCACGTCGCCAAGCATGCTAACTTGCAAAGCGTTCTTCGCTTCGGCAGTTGCGCGAAGATCGGCACAAGCCGCCTCCGTTAATCGCTTCACGCGACCAAATAAATCAACTTCCCAATTGACGTTGAAACCTGTGGACCACAAATCGAAGGGCGGGAACGGAACCCCCGAGATGCCCGCAGGATTGCCATTATCACTAATATCGATTCGGTTGTACGAAGCCTGATGGGTGACGGAAGGGAACAATCCGCTACGAGTTACGCCCACGCGTGCTCGAGCCTCTTGAATTCGTTCCGCAGCCTCCTGAATGGATAGATTTTGATCTGCGACTTGGTAAATCAATCGATGCATCGCTGGATCTTCGAAGTTCATCCACCAATGGTGGTCAGCCGCATTTCCTGGACCAAATCGTTCGTCGTGATGAGCGTGCCAGTCGGACATCAGCGGGTCGTGCGACGGTCGAACATTAGGCCCCACCACGCAGCCAGTGGCCGACAAGAACAGGCAAGTCGCAAGTAAGAAACCTGCCACGGTCGCGATCCGATCCACCCGCGGCAAGCCCCCAATTGATCGAACGACCCTACCAGACGTAGTCTGAATTTGGCAGTCTTCAGGAATCGCCCCTCTACGTGGTAGACGGAGGGCAGTTTGGAACCAGGATTTATTGCCATCCTTTTCGAAGGAATTCTTTAGGTCGCGTGAAACTTTGCGGCTGAAAACGCATGTCGCCGACTTGAATGACTCGCGGGTCATGTTATTCTACCTGTTTTGATTTTCATTTATGTGACCGGCCAGTCATAAAACTCGAGCACTTGGCTGTATAGTCGGCATTTCCGCGTTGTTAGGCTTAATGCTCGTAACCGTAGTTAGCCTTAGACGGGTAAACAGGTTTGGGAAAACTAGGAGAAATTTTGTGTTTAGGCAATATATTGCTGCTATGAGCTGGCCCCCGATCGGTGTGCAAACGATAATTCGAGTCACTCAAGCCTTGATAGCCAAGTCCAGCCAACCAGGGTACTTCCAGCCTTGGTTAGCTGTCATGTGGGCATTGGGGTTCGCTTTGGCGGCTGGATGTAACGAGCATCACGAATCGGTGGAGCCTTTCAGGTATGAAGGTCCCCGGAAAGTGAAAACGGCTGCGTTAGAGTCAATCGTTGATAATGTGTTTGCTCAGACTGGGACGATACGTGCGCGACGCGAAATACCGCTGGCCTTTCAGGTACCCGGCCGGATTACCAGTCGGCATGTCGATACGGGTATGACCGTCCGTGCGGGCGATGTGTTGCTGGAACTGGATCGGAAGGACTTCGATGACCAGCTTTCAGCCGCTGTGGCTCAATTGCGAGCCGTTGAGGCGGAGGCGCGCGATTCCGAACGAGAGCTCCAGCGTCAAAAGCAAATGATCACGACCAAAGCCACCAGCCAAATGGCACTCGACAAAGCACTGGCGGCCGTCGATGCCGTGACTCAGCGAGTCGTTGCCACTCAATCGCAGTTAGCTTTGGCCAAAAATTCTCTGGAGTACACCCAGCTTCGGGCTCCCGTGGATGGTCTGTTGGTTGATGTCTTTGGCCAAGCGGGGCAAGTCGTTGGCGTGGGGCAAGAAGTTGCTCGCCTAGCGGAATCGGGAGAACTGGAAGTCGAGGTGGCTTTACCCCAATCGTTGATCGGAAATGTGCCTCAAAACGGCGAATGCTTTCTCAATGGCGGAGAGAAACGATTTCTCATTGAGCTGCGTGAGGTCTCGGGATCAGCAGATCCGATGAGCCGTACTTGGCGGGCTAGGTACCGGGTTCTTAAACCCGAAACTGCTTCCTTACCGCTTGGGTCGATTGTTCGCGTCCGCCTCAAGCTGTCAGATGTCGATCCCTATCTGAAACGAGTCCCCATTGCAGCCATAGATGAACGGGGAGATCAACCGCGTGTCTGGTTGCTGGAAGAAGGCAAAGCAAATCCTCATTCTGTGGAGATTGTCGAATACAACGGGGAGTATTGCAAAATTCGTAGCCAACTACCTGATGGTGCGCCCGTCATTTCCATGGGAACCCACCTGCTGGAAAAAGGAATGTTCGTGGAGGCGATCCAGCAATGAGTTTCCCCAACCTATCCGCATTAGCTGTTCGTGAACGGTCTCTCACTCTATTCTTCATGCTTCTGGCGTTGGCCTCAGGGGCCTACGCTTTTCTGTCTCTTGGGCGTGCTGAAGACCCGGCATTCAAGATTCGAGCTTTGGTCGTGTCGGCAATCTGGCCGGGGGCAACGGCTCAAGAGATGGTCGATCAAGTTGCCGATCGATTGGAAAAGCGATTTCAAGAGGTACCCTATTTCTACCGAGTCGAAACGACTGCCCGGCCTGGTCGGGTCGACATGGTAGTTGAATTCCATGACTATACTCCTGCCAAAGAACTGCCCGAGGTGCTGTACGAAGTTCGCAAGCGAATGTTGGACGACGCCCCTTTCTTGCCTCAGGGCGTGATTGGGCCGATTGTCAACGATGATTTTGCGGATGTCTACTTTAACCTCTTGACAGTAACGGCCCCACAAGTCCCCATGAAGGATATTGTGCGAATCGCTGAGCAAACACGCGACCGACTTTCCCGCGTTCCGGGCGTGCAGAAAGCAGTTCTGATCGGCGAGCGTGCAGAGCGGGTTTATATCGAGTTTGATATGGTCAAGCTCAACTCATTGGGAATAGCCGCTACATCTGTTTTCGAGGCCATCCAAGCCCAGAACCAATTGGTTCCCGCAGGCTTGATTGAAACCGGCGGCCCACGCATCTATTTTCGTTCCGGCGCAGATCTCTCGGACATCGAACGTATCCAACGCCTTCCCATTCGAATCGGTGATCAGCTGATCCAATTGTCGGAACTGGCTGAAGTTCACACCGGCTATGAAGAACCGCCACTCTTTTTGGTTCGTTCGGGTGGCGAAGATGCCCTATTGGTTGGTGTAGTGATGGCGAATGGAGAGAACGGGCTCGAGCTAGGAGATCGTTTAAAGAGTTTTTTGGAGGAAGAGCAATCGCGATTGCCATTAGGGGTCGAGCTACGTCAGTTCACGAACCAAGCCGAGGCGATTTCCCAAGCGGTCGACCTGTTTCAGGTTAAGTTTCTGGTTGCCCTTGGTGTGGTGATGTTAGTGACGCTTTTAGCGTTGGGATTACGCGCCGGTTTAATTGTCGGCATTGCAGTACCAGTGACGCTGGGCATTACGTTTGTGGTCATGAGTATCGTGGGGATCAACTTAGATCGTATCACGCTGGGTGCATTGATTATCTCGCTAGGCTTGTTAGTCGACGACGCCATGATTTCGATCGAGATGATGATTGTAAAGCTGGAAGAGGGCTGGGATCGGGTAAGCGCGGCGGCTCACGCCTGGGACGTGACCGCCGCACCTATGCTATTCGGTACTTTGGTTACGGTGGCAGGTTTTGTACCGATTGGGTTCGCTCGCTCTGGTGTAGGTGAATATGCGGGAAATATCTTTTGGGTACTTTTATATTCTCTAATGGTTTCTTGGGTCGTAGCCGTGACTTTCACACCCTACTTAGGTGTGATGCTGCTTCCAAATTATAAGAAGCATGATGCGGACCACGATATCTATCAGACTCGAGCTTTCCGCATTTTCCGGTCATTGGTTCGCGGTTGCTTGAGATTTCGCTGGCTCGTCATCCTTGCAACTTTTGGGGCTCTGGGCTTATCCATCGTTGGTTTAGCAGGTCCCGTGAAAAAGCAGTTCTTTCCTGGATCTGACCGCCCCGAAGTTCTCATCAACGTCTACATGCCGCAGGGCACTTCGATTCAAGCAACTGAAGCTGTCGTGCGACGATTGGAGGCAGTCGTCGAAGACATTCCCGAGTTCGACCGCTACGCCAGTTTCATTGGGGCAGGTGCTCCGCGGTTTTTCATTTCACTCAATCCAGAACAGCCTGACGGTTCCTTTGGCAAGGTCGTTGCCATTGCGAATGATTCCCATGACCGCGACATCGCCATCAACAAAATTAGAAAGGTGATATCGGAAGGGGCGTTCCCCGAAGCTCGGGTACGCGTCGACAGATTGCTATTTGGACCGGCCTCTGCTTGGCCGGTAGGTATACGGGTAATCGGTCCTGACCCGCAGAAACTTCGAGAAATTGCTGGCAGGGTTCGTGAAATCATGGTTGCCCACCCGCACACGGACAATGTCAACCTTGCATGGAATGAGAGAGTCCCGGTTTACCGGCTCAATGTGGATGTGGACCGATTGCGAGCCATCGGTTTGACCCCCATTGATGTCGCCCGACAGTCTCAGTTTTCGTTCGACGGAGTCCCAGTCACCGAACTGCGACAAGACATTCGAACTGTTGAATTGCGCGCTCGCGGGTTATCAAGTGTCAAGCAGATCGAAGCGTTGCAAGGGCTAGAGATCAAGACACAGGACGGAAGAACGATCCCGGTTGCACAACTAGGGGAATTGCAGGTCGACTTCGAAGAACCTGTTGTACAGCGATATAACAGGGAATTAATGCTTGCCGTTCAGTCCGACGTGATTGGAGCCGAATCGCCAGACGTTGCGGCCCAAGTCTGGCAGGATCTAACCGAGTTACGGACCGAATTGCCTGCTGGCTATCAGTTGACGCAAGCGGGGACGGTAGAAAATTCGGAAAAGGCCAACGCTTCGATCAACAAACTCGGGCCCGTTATGCTCGGATTGATGCTCATCTCAATCATGCTTCAGGTGCGCACCTTTAACGGTGCCTTTACCACACTGGCGACTGCTCCACTGGGGTTGATTGGTGCCGTGGCTGCCTTGCTAATTTTCAATCAACCATTTGGATTCGTTGCTTTGCTAGGCCTGATCGGATTAGCAGGGATTCTAATGCGTAACACATTGATTTTGACCCAGCAGGTCTCTGACAATTTTGCCGCTGGCATGTCGCCTGAAGATTCCATTGTTGAAGCGGTAGTGCGTCGAGCTAGACCGGTGATTTTGACGGCATTGGCTGCCATGTTTGCCTTCATCCCTTTGACCCACGATACGTTTTGGGGACCAATGGCCTACGTCCTCATAGGCGGAATCGCATCCGGAACCGTCATCACACTGTTAGCGGTTCCTGCTTTGTGTAGCCGGTATTTCCTCGCTCGACAGCGCCGTGACGTTCCGAGTAAATAACGATACTTCTTTCGAAATTTGGAGACCGTGATACGACAAGCCGAGAGGACATGATGAATCGATTATTTGAAAGCTCTCTGCTGAACCATGTGGCGGCGTCCAGTCTCCGATTCGACTACACGCCATTGCTCACAGCCAAGGCACAGCCCGAACAGAAGGATTTGGTGGTCAAGGATGAGAAACGGTCGCGCGAGATTCCAATTCGCGTCTACCTGCCCACGGGCCAGGCGACTGCGCCCGTCGTGGTGTTCAGCCACGGACTCGGCGGCAACCGCGAAGGCTCTGCATTTCTGGGCAAGCATTGGGCCGCGCGGGGGTATGTCGCAGTTTTTCTGCAACATCCAGGAAGCGACGACTGCGTCTGGAAGGACAAATCCTTGGCCCAGCGCCGGGCTCTGTTAAAGCAAGCAGCGACTCTAGAGAATCTTCTCCTTCGGGCTCAGGATATACCCGCTGTGCTTGATCAACTCGAAGTTTGGAACATGGAAACCGCGCACGCTTTCGCGGGTCGATTGGACCAAAAGCGGATCGGCATGTCGGGTCACTCATTCGGCGCGGCGACGACGCAGGCGGTCAGTGGCCAGACGTTTCCGATGGGCCAACACGCCGGCGATCTTCGCATTAAAGCCGCCGTCGTGATGAGCCCCACCCGTCCGCTTACCGGAGATACACAACAGGCCTTCGGCGCGGTAAAGATTCCCTGGCTGCTGCTCACCGGGACGAAAGACACGACGATCTTCAACAGAACCGATGCGAAGTCACGGCTCGTAGTCTTCCCAGCGCTGCCCTCGGGTCGCAAATACGAACTAGTGCTTAACAAGGCGAAGCACTCGGTCTTCACCGAACGCGCGTTGCCGCGCGAGACCGCGTCATGCAATCCGAACCATCACCGGGCGATTCTGGCGGTGACGACCGCATTCTGGGATGCGTACCTGTGCGATGATACCGAGGCCCGGAAGTGGCTAGACGGCGAGACTGTGCGGAGCGTACTTGAGAAGGACGATCAGTGGCGGAAGAAATAAGCCGCTCGCCGCAAAGACCGATCCGCGAATTATCGGGAGACATTGCTGGAACTGCTATTCGCAGGCGTTGTGGCGCACCAACAATCGACGGCGGGCTGCGTGAATTCTGGGACAATCCAAGATGCTCACGGATTTCGCATCTTTGCTGACAACTCGCTCCCCTGAAGCCTTCACCTCACTCGCCTGCAACCTCTCGTTCATTTCAATGGTCGCTCAGATTCTTTATAATCCGTTTCAAAAATTCACGAAGCGTCTCGATCTCCACCGGACTCAAACCGTGCTCCGCAATAAGACGGGCTCGCACCGAGCATTCAACAACCACCTCGGCGAGTTCCTCCCCGCATTGATTGAGACCAATCATCTTTCGACGTCCGTCCGACCGATCAGCAACGCGTAGGATCAGGCCATCGCGTTCCATGCGCTCCAGGACGCCAGAAAGAGTGGCGGGTTCGATCCTGAGCACCCTCGCTAGTTGACACTGCGAAAGGTTCCCATTCTTTCGAAGCCAGCCTAGTACTTGAGACTGCCGATAAGTGACACCATAATGAGCAAGTTCAGCATTCAGCGATTGTTGGTATACTCGAGCCGTTTGCGAGAGAATATTTCCGATGTCATGCGAAACGTCAGTCTCGTGAGCTCGACCGTGCGACTTATTTGGTTTAGGTACCGACATCCTAGTTTCGTTCACTTATTCCCCGGCAGCAATCGCCAGACCAAAGAGCAGCCACGACCATTTATTGCTCCAATTGTTTTTCATTTCGTCATACCTGCTGAAACCTCCCGATCCGTCGAGCGCCAACACGAACCGGGCCGTGGCAGAAGCGGACTTCCATCAATTCGCATGTACGCTCTCACTCTTACTCAAAGCGGCTAATTGCTGCGAGTGAAAGCTCGGTGATGTATTGTGCGACCTCGTCGTTTGACGGCGGGTCACTATGCTTTTGCGGTAGCATGGCGAAAGCTACCTTTGCGAACATGCATTGGCTTATGATGCTGCAGGCCAGCCAGAGTCGCTTTGACTGCAAGGAATCGCGGGGGAGCAAGTCCTCAAGAATCGGCAAAAGGACATCCATTATCAGTTGAACGAAACGTGCAGTCTCATCGCTGCGTATTCCAGTTGGTGCCAGCCACTCACGTAGGATCAGCCGCGTCTGCCATGCGACATCGTTCAACTCAGCCATTTGTTCAACAAGCGTGCAAACACACGCATCAAGCCGCACCTTCGCCGGTTCTTCTGGGGAACACGTTGGAAATTGCGATCGGCTGACGGTTGATTCGAGGGCCAAGCCAAGGCTAGCGACATAGAGCGTCCGCTTTTTACGGAAATAGTAATTGACTGCGGCATTGTTCACGCCAGCCGCTTCGCATATCTCGCGGATCGTGGCACCATGGTAACCCTTCGCAGCGAAAATGGGCCCAGCCGCTTCGAGTATTCGTGCGCGGGCTTCGTCATTTGCCATACGGGTGCGCCCCCAGTCCCGTTACAAAGCGCTCGTGAGACTGCCTACCCCGGCGTAGGGAGGAGGCAGTTGATGTACACTTCAACGTTGTCGTAATTCGGATCAAGGTCCTCCACCGAGGTCAATAGAGCTTTCAGTTCATCAGGAATCATTAATCGCTATCCTTGAAACCTTCCAATCGGACGAACATCGAACCGGAGCAGGCCCCACCGAAGAAGACGCGCCCCTTCATCGACGATGCGACGCACTCCGCCGCATCAGCTTGCTTTCGCGGTCTCACGGGTTTTTAATGCGGCAGCCACTTGCGGTTCATTCTTTTCACGCTGTTCGACATCCTGGTCTGCCAAATGAATCGGTCTGGCTTCGATATCCTGCTGCACTGTAACTCCCAGGATGCGCAAGACACCGCAGCTTAGGTCATCCAGCAGGCTGTACACCACCGGGATAACCACGAGCGTTAGCAGCGTCGACGTGAGCATTCCTCCGATTACGCAGGCACCCAAGGGCTGGCGGGTCTCCGATCCAGCCCCCAAGCCGATAGCAATCGGGATCATGCCGGCGATAGTGGAAAAGGCAGTCATCAGAATCGGGCGAAGCCGCACTGGTCCCGCCATTAAGAGCGCTTCGTTCTTTTCCATTCCCTGCTCGCGACGGAGCAGGTTTGTGTAGTCCACCAACAGAATGGCATTTTTGGTGACCAACCCCATCAACATGACCATGCCGATCATACTGTAGATGTTCAGAGTCAGCCCCGTTATCGCCAAGGCGCCCAATGCGCCACCGATCGACAACGGCACCGAGACCATAATAGTGACTGGGTGAATGAAGCTCTCGAACTGCGACGCTAGAACCATGTAGATCAGGACGATCGCGAGAAGGAGCGAGAAAATGATGCTGGCGAATGATTCGGCCATCATGTCTCCGGCACCAGTAAATGCACTGACCACTCCCGGCGGGAGTCCGATTTCACGTTCCATGGACAGCACGTCCGTCATGGCGGCCCCAAGCGGCTTAAAACTCTCTAGGTTGGCCATGATAGTGACCTGCCGCTGCCGATTCTGTCGGTCGATTTGCACCGGGCCGGTGCCTTCCACAACGTCAGCGAGCTGACGGAATTCAACTAAACGTCCACTCCGGGTTCGCACGGGCAGCGCCGCAATCGCCTCGGCACGGTCGCGATCGCCTTCCGCCAGACGCACGCGAACGTCGAAACTCTCGCCCCCCTCCTCGAATGTGCTGACGGGCCTGCCACCCACGAGCGTTTGGACGGCAAGTCCCAGTTTCTCAACGTTGATACCCAGATCGGCCGCCCGATCGCGATCGGGCAGGATCGCCACTTCCGGCTTGCTGGAGTCATACGTAAGGTTGACGTCGACAATCCCCGGGGTCTCGCGCATCCGCTGCGTGACCTGCAGGGCCATCTTCTCAAGTTCAGCGATGTCCGTCCCGCGTAGGTTATATTGCAGCGGAGCCGATCGGAATCCACCGCCCGAAACGCGTGGGATGTATTCGACGCTGATTTTGGAGTGGCCAAGATCCTCCACACTTTGTCGGGCCATTGCCATGATTTCATGCTGGCTGAGTGTCCGCTCCGCCTTGTCCGGGAGTTGGACCAGAATCATGCCGTAATTCACGCGACCTTCCTGGCCGGCTCCAATGGTTGTGTACAAGTTCGTAACATGCGGCAATTCCCACAGCCGACGCTCCACTTCTTCGAGAATTCGGCTGGTTCGATCAATGGACGAGCCGAGCGGCGTTTCGACCTGCACGTTGAACTGCCCCTCGTCCTGCGAGGGCGAGAACTCGGTCCCTATCAACGGCAGGAGCATTACGCTGCCAACTAACACGCCGATTGCCAGCGCCGATACCAACCAGCGGTGCCGCAAAGCAAATCGGAGCGTCAAGCCATACAGCCATTCGGTGCCCGTGAAGAATCGTTCCACGACATTGAATAGTCGCCCGTGTTGAGGGGTAACCTTTAGTACCCGGGAACAGAGCATCGGTGAAAGCCATACGGCGATGAACGTCGAAACCACGACCGCGAATGTGACGGTCATCCCGAACTCATAAAAGAATCGCCCAACCAGGCCATCCATGAAGGCGACTGGAATAAACACGGCGACAATGGCGAGCGATGTCGCAATGACTGCAAAGCCAATTTCCTTCATGCCGGCGATGGCAGCATCGACGCGTGACTTCCCTTGCTCCATATGCCGAAACGCATTCTCCAGTACGACGATGGAGTCGTCGATGACCATGCCGACCGAGATGCTCAACGCCAGAAGCGACATCATATTCAGAGTGAAGCCAAAGGCGAGCATGAAGGCATAGGTGGTGACGATTGTCGTCGGAATGGTGACGGCTGCCACGAAGGCGCCGCGCCAACTCCTCAGGAACAGCAGAATCACCAATACGGCGAGAACACCACCCCGCAGCAGTTCGCCCTGGGCTTCGTTGACACTGTCTGCCACGAACAGCGACAAATCCTGAGTCATTGTCAACTCGTACCGATCCGGGAGGTCGGATTCAATATTGGCCAGGCGCTTCTTAACCTCCGTGGCAACTGCCAGCATGTTCTCACCCGACTGCCGGCGGACTTGCAGCGAGACTGCCCTCTGACTGTTGAGTCGTGAAAGACTGCGGAAGTCTTCCATTCCGTCTTCAACTGTGGCAACGTCCTTCAGGCGAATGGGTGTTCCTTGACGATGCGCCACCACAATGTTTTCGAAGTCCGCAGGACGTTCGATACGTCCTTTGGTCTTGACGACCAATTCGCGCACGTCTGTCTCGACGCGACCGCCGGGAAACTCAACATTTTCCTTTTCGATCGCCTCCACCACGTCCGAAGCCGTTAGGGCATATCCGCGAAGATCGTCCACTCGCAGCCAGATGCGGATTTCGCGGTCACGACCTCCCACGACTTCAACGGCACCGACACCGTCCACGCCTTCAATTTGCGGTTTGATTACGTTGTCCGCGTATTGCGTCAGCTCGCGGATGGAATCGGTTCCCGCCAGCGTAATCGACATGATAGGAGCCGAATCGGGGTCGAACTTCTCGACGACCGGGGGGTCGATCCCCTTCGGCAGGTCCGCCCGAATCGCCGCGACTTTATCCCGCACGTCCTGGGCGGCAATGTCGATGTTCCGCCCCAATTCAAACTCGACGAACGTCATCGACAAGCCGGTTACGCTCTCGCTGCGTAGCGACTTGATGCCGCTGATCGTATTGACCGCTTCCTCGATCGGCTCGGTGACATCCGTTTCGATCGTTTCCGGATCGGAACCTTCATAAAACACCGATACGGTGACGATCGGGAAATCGACGCTTGGAAACAGGTCCACCCCGATTCGGTTGTATGCCACAAGACCGAACACGACCATCGCAGCGACGACCATCGTCGAAAAGACGGGTTGCTTGATCGAAATCTCAGAGATCTTCATCAGTGGTTTCCTCCCGTCAATCCAGCAGCCAATACATGCTTCTCGTCCTGATGCGCTGCATGTCGCTCCGATTCACCGGATTGCACCCGCATGCCGTCAGCCAGCACCGCGGGATCCTGAAGCACGATGCGGTCGCCGTCTGTCAGTCCATCAATGATTTCTGTAATCCCATCTCCTTCCAGTCCCAGGCGGACGACCTTCTGAGTGACTCGTTGAGATTCAGCGTCGTAAACAAATACCTGGGGTTGTCCTCCAGAGTAAACCAGGCTTTTCGTTGGGACGACGAGTGCGTCGCGTGCCGAGTCGATCTCAAATGCCACCTTCACAAACTGCCCGGCCTTAAATTTGCGCTCGTGATTCTCGACCGCCACGCGGACACGGAACGTGCGAGTTTCGTGGTCAATTTTCTCATTGACGAGGACCACCAACCCGGGCACCGAATCGACAGTCCCCGCAGCCTGAACGCGAACCCAATCCTCTATTTGGACTCGCCCCATGTAGCGCTCTGGTATACCAACCTGCACGACGACGAGGCTCAAGTCCATCAGTTCCATCAGTTCCACGCGTGGCTGCGACGTCACGCGTTCCCCCTCTTCGACGAACCGTTCCACGATGACCGCATCATAAGGCGATCGAATGACCGTCTTTTTGAGGCGATCTTCCTTGATCCGTACATCGGCCTCGGCCTGGCTGACAAGGGCCTGTGATACGGCAATTTGCGCCTCGGTCGGACCGGCTTCAGCCTCGGCCAAATCGGCTTCCGCCCGTTCCACTGCAGCCCGCGCAGATCGAAGCTCTGCCCGCACGCGTCCAAATTCCTGCTGCGAAGTGGCCCGCTGGTCAATCAGCGATTCCATTCGCTTAAAGTCAGATTGATTGCGTTCCTCACGGGCCAGGGCTTCCTCACGGGCCGCTGTCAGGCGGCGGATCTCTTCCGGCCTCTTCCAGGCGAGAAGGTCCTCCAGATCCTTTTGAGCCTTCAGCAACTTTGCTTTGGAGGCAGCCAACTCCAGCTCATATTCGGTCGGATCGAGATGAACGAGCACCTCACCTTGAGCGACGGTTTGACCGAGGTCGAGACCCTGGTTTTCAGAATACTTGCGTCCCTCAATTTCGACTTCGATTTTGCGCGATGACCGCGGAATCGACTGAATCACACCATCAACTTCGGCTACCACCATTGTCCGCCGTCGTGGAAGAAAATTGCCTGTCAGTTCCAGTGTCTTGGCGACCGTGCCCTGCCGGACGCTAACCAGTTCGACCGCCATCGCCGGAATCTCCTTCCGGGCACTGGGCTCATGTTGCGAGACGGCTTGCGACTTTTCGAAAAACCAATGACGCGCCGCCAGCGCCAGCGCTCCAACACTTACAACGACAATGAGCGTCGTCACGACCGGTCGTATCAATTTCCTCATATTATTGCATTCTTTTCAGAGGTTTTCTTCGGGCGAACTATTCGACGGACGGAGTTTCGCGACCGACGAGCAGGCCATGAAACACCATGTCCAGGATGGTGTCGCATTGACTGGAGAGCGTTGCCTTACGACCCGAAAAGTAGTTGGTGAACATCGTCCCGTATACCACGTCGGAAACGAATTCGGTGATCCGCTCGACCGGGATGTCGCGCACTACTCCCACTTGTATCAACTCGCGGAATAACGCTTGCCACGGCGCCATGTTGGCGTCGCGGTGAACGAAATAGGTTGGCTTCTTCCTGTCCCGAAAGTGGGCACGTTCATGAATCAGCAGCTCGACGATTTCCGGATGCTCGTCGAAGAAGGCTAGGTAGGCGCGAACACCTTCGGCAATTCGCTCCAGCGGTGGCTCCACGCCTGCGATTGCCGCATCTACCGCACTTTTGAGCCGCCTCATCCCATGATCGACAGCCGCCAGAAAAAGCTCTTCCTTGCTTGGGAAGTAACGATAAACCGTCCCCTTACCGACGCCTGTTTTGTTGGCGATTTCCTGCACGTCTGCCGCCGCGAACCCGTTCTCCGAGAACACGACCGTTGCGGCGTCAAGGATTTCCGCACTGCGCCGCTCCTGGAGTTCTGCGTCAGGAGGGCGCCCCACCGGTCGGGTACTTTTTGAGGTGACTGGCATGGACAGGAATCTCCGGAGGCACTATTTTGTTAACGGACCGGTCCGTCCGTGAATGGAGTTAAGACTAATCGGCTGCCGACACGGCGTCAATCCCAGCTTTTGAAACAGGTGGACCGGAACATTCCGCAGCAGTCGCATCCCGATGCTAAGGCTGTTCAAAAATCCCACCGCAGGAGATCAAATCAATGTCGAAGTGGTTCGTCGTGCTGTCATTCGTTGCCGGGGCAGCCTTATCCTGGGGCGTCTACGTTCCAGTTGTCCACCGGGCCGCGTTCGAGTTAAAAAGCAACCTGCGTGCGTTCATGTTCGTCGGTGCAGCCTACTTCGTCGTCGCGGTGCTGATACCGGCCTTCTTCATCTTCGTGGCTAAGTCCGATCCAACCGTAAAGCCCGGTACCGTGCCGAATTTTCACCTGCACGCCTCGCTCTGGGGGTTGGCCGCAGGGATGGCTGGCGCAATGGGTGCGTTATGCGTGATCTTCGCCGCAACCAAGGCTGGTCCGGGAGCTGCAATCTTTGTGGCACCTCTCGTGTTTGGGGGAGCCCCGATTATCAACACTTTGGCGACGATCTATTACTTTCATCCCACCAAAACCTTGCCAGACTGGCGATTCTTTGCCGGCTTGATCCTGGCAGTCGTCGGTGCGTCGCTCGTGCTGGTCTATAAGCCCGTTGACAAGCCACAGGTGCCAGCACTCTCGCCGGCCGATACTTTGCCCGTCGAACTTCACCGCACTGTCGAACATTGACGTGCGCAAAAAATGGCAAGCAACCTACTGGTTTTTACCAGAGCATGCCGTAGGGTACAGCCAATGACAGAGCGGCAGTCTAACGCACTTGTACCATTCGTTGGCAGTCGGGCGGCAAAGCGAAGGAGCAGGCTTGGGACAGTAATTGTCAGGGCTGCATTGTTTTTGAGGGCACGGCAACACGACGCCCGGTTTGCTGCAGTACCTGTCGGCACAGCGACACGCAATAGGAGTGACGCACGGCGATGGTTTGCGGACGTAGTCATCGGGGCAACACAATGACCAGATGCCAACTCCCCAACCTACATTGCTCGATGGAGCCATTGCATCGCAGGATGCTTCGTCGGCGTGAACTGTCGCTAGCCCCGCTGTCAAGGCGATCGCAACCATCAGCATTCGCACGCTTACTGTAAGAATCCAGCCGCGTTTTATTCTCGATTCAGATTTCATTCTTACATATCCTCCATGTCGTCGGTAACTGGTTGTGGTAGGGGCTGTATCTCAGGGATCTCAGGGCTGGGCGGAACTGGCAGATCTTCGGGCAATCCAGATGAGGAGGCGCTAGCCATCGAGGGATTAAGCCGAATTTCCCACCCGCCACCCATTGCGCGGTAGAGATCGACGAGGCTTTGTGCAGCGTTACCGCGGGCGACCGCCAGTAACTCTTGTTGGTTGAGGAGCAACTGCTGAACGGTGAATAGGCGATTGAAGTCGATTTCGCCCTCCTGGTATTTGACCTGCGCCACACGCTCCGCCTCGCTCGCCTGGCGGGCACTCTCTTCCCGCACCTTGATCTGATCGGTGAAGTGCAGATAAGCGACGATGGCGTTTTCCGCTTCCTCATTGGCTTGGAGAACTGTTTGCTGGTAGCTGGCTACCAATTGCTGGAACCTTGCATCCTGAACGCGAATGTTGTTCAACAGTCGCCCATAGTTGAGCACGTTCCATCGCAAAGATGGCCCTACGGTCCCCCCGAAAGCGCCGCCATTGAAGACATCACTAAAACGTTCGGCCTCCCATGCCATCATGCCGTTGATTGACATGTGGGGATAAAGTTCAGATTGAGCGATTCCGATTTCCGCGCTCTGTGCAGCAACCAATCGTTCAGCACGTCGCACATCGGGACGTCGCCAGATCAATTCTGCGGGTACGCCAGCGGTGACGACATCGGAAGCGCTTGGAATCGAAGCCGGGCCATCGAGCATGTACGATAGGTCGTGAGGGGGCATGCCCATCAGTACTGCCAATCGGTTTTGAGCCTGTCGACGCTGAATCTCAAAGGCCTCAATAGCCGCCAAGGTATTGCCCAGATTCGCCTTCGCCTGCGGGGTGTCCAGTTCACTGTCGGCGGCTTTCGCGTCCAGGCGAGCCTGAGCTACGCGAACACTTTCATTTTGTAGAGTGGCATTCTCACGCGCAACTTCGAGACGTTGCTCCAGCGCTCGCAGTTCCACATAGGTCGTCGCCACCTCTCCGATGAGAACGACTATCGCGTCATCGAATTCTTCCACTGAGGCGTCTAGACGCGCGTCGGCACCCTCGATAGCGCGGCGATATCTGCCCCAAAAGTCCAGCTCCCAGCTGAGGCTACTTCCCACGCGCCAGTTGCTGAATTGCGGCGCAGCCAAATTCGCGAACGGTGAACCGGCAGGAATAGTTGGGAACAAAGCCGTTTGCTGGCTGCGCTGCGTGCGCGTGTAATCCGCGAATACCTCCTGAGTCTGCGGAAAGAGATTGCCTGCCACCACTCCGCGCCTGGCCTGGGATTCCGCCACACGAAAACCTGCTTCGCGCAGTGTGATATTCTGAGAGTAAGCCGTCTGGATAAGGCGGTCGAGCACCGGATCGTTGAAGACGGTCCACCAAGTGCGGTAGTCACCAGACTCGCTGGAAACACGCGAGCTCTGCGAGTCGATCCATTCATCGGCCACTGGCGCGGCGGGCCGCTTGTAATTGGGGCCCACCTTGAAGCCGTTGCGATAGTATTCGCGAACCCCTGTGCAGCCGCTCGCGCAGACGAGTGTCAGCAGGCATGCTGACGCGAGGGCGGCAAGTCGCCGTGAAGCTTCAGCCATCTTTTCGGTCCTCCGTGACCCATAAAACCTATTCGCTCGTCCAGAGCCCTATCGAACCGAAAAGGCCTACGCGAGACGACATAATTCGCGGACCAGCCAGTCCGCAAAATGCTCATCGGCGAAATCCTCGTGCTACTTGATACAAACCGTGCTGTCGGAGCGACCATTTCGCCGCTGTGATGGTTGCAACGGATATTCCGATTTCAAGGACATCCCGCGAGGGATTTAATGCGTCGGGCCATCCCTTATAACACGACGGACCAGTCAGTCTTGAAATTCTGCCGGTGCGATGCTACCCTGTGGACGGACCAGTCAGTCAGAGGATTCTAGTCAGCCAGGAGATTTCCGTGAGCACCATCAAAAACACCCGAGTACGACCCGTTGACGAAGAACTTTGGGAGCGACGCACTGATGAGATCCTTCACGTCGCCGCAACGCTCTTTGCAGAGCGAGGATTCGCTGGCACCGACACCCAAGAGCTGGCTGATCGCGTAAATATTGGAAAAGGAACTTTGTATCGGTATTTTCCCAGCAAGCGGGAGCTTTTTCTGGCAGCAGCTGATCGCGCCATGGGCCGACTTCGCGAATACCTCGACGCCGCGATAGGCACTCGCGACGATCCTCTGGAGCAGATTGTCGCAGCGATTGAAGCGTTCCTTGGATTTTTCGACCAACATCCTGAATTCGCCGAGCTCCTGATCCAGGAACGCGCTCTGTTCCGCGATCGCAAGAAACCTACCTACATTGAGCACCGCGAGAAGAACCTCGAGCGTTGGCAGCAGTTGTACAGGTCGCTGATTGATGCGGGGCGCGTGCGCTCGATGCCCGTTCAACGCATCACATCGGTTATCAGCGACCTTGTATATGGAACTATGTTCACAAACCACGTCGCCGGCCGGCAGAGATCCTTGCGTGAACAGGCCGACGATATCGTGGAAATCGTTTTCTACGGCATCCTTTCTGATTCCGAACGAATTTATTGGGAGAGGAAGCGATGAGCCGATTCGCCAGGACAATTTCGCCAATCACTCGCCAAACTGAATACGTTCCGACAGACGCACCAACGCCCGTAGTCTGTAACTGTACCTTTGATGTTCGATGGATGGGGCTACTAGCAGGAGCCTTGTTCATTCTTGCCGGATGCCAGAGGGGCGAGAGCCCCCCGGGAACTTCGGCTGCAGCACCACCGCCACCAAAAGCACTCGTGAGCCACCCGGTAGAGCGATCTTTAGCCGAGACACGCGAATATACAGGGCATCTTGAAGCTGTCGCGACGGTCTCCATCCGTGCGCGGGTGCGCGGCGTCTTGCAGAAGATCCACTTCCAAGAAGGAGCCGAAATTGAACAGGGAACATTGCTCTACGAACTTGATCCCAGCGAGTATCAGGCAGCAGCAGATGAAAAGGCGGCCGACATAACGGGCCTCGAGCAAGAGTTGAAGCTTGCTGAGTCTGAAGCGAAGCGATCTTCGGAACTATATGAACAGAAAGCGACTTCCAGAGAAACATGGGAATCGAAGCAGAACAAACTGGCGGTGACCAAGGCGGAACGGGAAAAAGCTCGTGCAGCACTCAAGCAAGCGGAATTCAATTTGAGTTACACCAAGATTTACGCACCGATTTCAGGCCGTGTGGGAAGGACGCTCGTGACAGTGGGAAACCTGGTCGGATACAACGAGCCAACCCTATTAACAACCATCGTGAAGATGGACCCCATTTACGTAGATTTCGAGATTCCCGAACGGGATCTCCTGCGTTTCCAGCAAACGGACGAGGCGCAATCTTCGAACTGGTCGCTGATGCGAGCGCCGCTGGGGATCGGATTGGAATCAGAAACGGGTTTTCCGCACGCTGGCATTATTAACTTCCGGGAAAACCGCGTCGAATCAGAAACCGGAACCGTTCTCGTTCGCGGGACGCTTCCTAATTCGGACAGGAAACTCGTCCCCGGCTTGTTCGCTCGCATTCAGGTTCCAGTCGGTCTGCCAAGGACGCGCCTGCTCGTTCCCGAAACCGCACTCGCCGCAGACCAGCGTGGCCGCTACGTACTCGTCGTCGATGCCAACAACACCGTGGAACAACGCCCCGTGCAGATCGAAATAAACATGGAGCACAGAGGATACCTGTCGATTCGCGAAGGATTGACCGCCACCGATCGGGTCATCGTGAGTGGCCTGCAAAAAGCACGTCCTGGCGCCAAGGTAGCACCGGAGTTAGTGCAGCCAGAAGAGGTTGTGAAAGTTGCGGCACCCACCAAAGCGTCGCGGCGGGATGTTCAGTGACCCAAGTCCTCGCTTTGCGCCTTCGAACTTGGCTTACAGCGTTCCGCTTTGTGGATGCAATAGAATTCTAAGGTAAACCTATGCTGTCCAAATTCTTCATCGACCGCCCCGTTTTCGCGAATGTCATTGCCATCATTATGGTAATCCTTGGCGTCGTTGCGATGTTCAACCTGCCGGTGGAACAGTATCCCAAGATCACTCCACCGACCGTGCAGGTCACAACTGTGTATCCAGGGGCCAACGCCCGTGTCGTCGCGGAAACCGTCGCCGCACCTATCGAGCAGCAGGTCAACGGTGTTGAAGGTATGTTGTACATGTCGTCCAACTGCTCGGCAGACGGTTCTTACGCGCTAACTGTCACGTTTGACATCGGCGTCGACCTTGACACCGCCCAAGTACTGGTTCAAAACCGCGTCGCGATCGCCGAGCCACTTCTACCGGAGGAAGTACGCCGCCAGGGTATCTCTGTCAAGAAACAATCAACCGACATCATCCTGGTAATCTCGCTTGTTTCTCCAGACGAGACATTCGACAGCCTTTTCATGGCGAACTATTCGACCCTGCGTTTGCGCGATGAGCTGAGCCGTGTTTCAGGAGTAGGTGATGTGGTTGTTCGAGGGGGAACGGACTATAGCATGCGGGTCTGGCTCGATCCCGAGAGACTCAGCGCACGCAATTTAACTACTCAGGACGTGATCTCCGCTTTGCGCGACCAGAACGTCCAGGTGGCTGCTGGCCAGATTGGGCAGGCTCCCGCACCGGAAAATCAGTTGCTTCAGCTCCCCGTGACAGCGATCGGCCGGCTCAGCGATGCTGAACAATTTGAAGAGATTGTCGTCAAGAAGCAGCAAGGACGAGTTACATACCTCCGCGACATCGCCCGCGTCGAACTGGGAAGCCAATCGTACGATTCCTTTAGTGTCCGATCCGGCACCCCGGCCGTGAGTATTCTTATTTACCAGTTACCCGGCGCGAATGCTCTGGAAGTAGCGGAGAATGTTCGCGAGTCCATCGAGCGACTCAAGCAGGATTTTCCAGTTGGTTTGGACTACAACATTCCCTTCGATACTACCAAGTTTGTCGAGGCGGGCGTCGAGGGAGTGTACCATACCTTGATCGAAGCTGGCGTCCTCGTCCTACTGGTAATCCTCGTCTTCTTGCACGACTGGCGTGCAGTGCTGGTACCCGCCACAACCGTTCCGGTGACGATCGTCGGCGCGTTCGCTGTTATGCCGCTTTTGGGCTTCACGATCAACTTCCTAACCTTGTTCGGCTTGGTGCTGGCGATTGGGATCGTCGTGGATGACGCCATTGTCATCGTGGAGAACGCGGCGCACCATGTCGAGCGAGGGCTCAAGCCGCGCGACGCTGCTATCAAGGCGATGGAAGAAATGACGGGGCCGGTCATTAGCATCACGCTAGTTCTTACGGCCGTATTTCTTCCTGCGGCCTTTCTCGGCGGCATTACCGGGCAACTCTACCGACAGTTCGCACTAACAATTGCTGCGACTGCCATCCTCAGCGCGATTAACGCCTTGACGCTGAAGCCGGTGCAGTGTGCGACCTATCTGCGTCCGTTGCCAGAAAAACGCAATCTTTTCGTTCGGGCATTCAATCGAGTCTATGGCTGGGTGGAGCGCCTCTATGTGTTTTTTCTTGGCCAGTTCCTGCGGGTGGCCTTCTTAGGGATGCTACTGTTTTTCGGGCTGATAGCTGGCACCGGCTGGTGGTATTTCTCTCTGCCAACCGGATTCCTACCGACAGAGGACCAGGGATATGTTTTAGTGAGCGTTCAACTGCCCGACGGTGCATCGCAGGAACGGACCAGGGCGGTAGTGGACAAGCTGGACAAAGTGTTTGCGAATGAGCCGGCGATTGACAATTGGCTCGTTCTCGGCGGGCTTTCGATTCTGGATGGTACGACCGCCCCTAATGCCGCGACGGCCTTCGCCGTTTTCAAGGACTGGGGCGAACGTCATGACTCGAAACTCAAGCAAGAGGCGATTGTCGCCAGGCTGCGACAGGAGATGGGACAACTTCACGAGGCCGTGGTTTTCCCGATCGTCCCACCTGCAATCCGAGGGCTGGGGAGTTCAGGCGGTTTTCAGATCCAGATCGAAGACCGCGCCGGCGTGGGCCGAGAAGAATTGTTCCAACGACTTCAAGAGATTATCCAGACCGCACAAAGTCGGCCCGAGCTCGGACCCATGCAGACGACGTTTCGTGCGGGTGTCCCACAATTGTTCGCTGATGTGGATCGGGTAAAAGCACAAAAGCTGGACTTGGACCTCGATGACGTATTCAGCACCCTGCAGGCAAATCTCGGATCGTTTTATGCCAACGATTTTAACAAGTTTGGTCGCACCTATCAGGTCCGTCTTCAAGCTGAGCCGCAATTCCGCAATTCGGCTGACGACATATATCGCCTGCGCGTGCGTAACGCCAACGGGCAAATGATTCCGATTGGATCAGTGCTTACCATCGACGAAGCCTTTGGGCCACAAGTGATTAACAGGTACAATCTTTATCCGACCGCTTCGATTATCGGATCGTCGGCTCCGGGACGAAGTTCCGGCGAAGCGCTTCAGGCGATGGAGAAGGTTGCCCGTGATGTGCTTCCAAACACGATGGGATTCGACTGGACGGGAATGGCCTATCAGGAAAAACTGGTAGGCGGGCAAGCGTTCGCAGTGTTCGCCCTTGCCGTGTTGCTCGTTTACCTCGTCCTCGCCGCCCAATACGAGAGCTGGATTCTCCCCTTTGCCGTGATTCTCGTTGTTCCGATTGGAATGCTTGGTATCGTGGCCGCAGTTTCGTTTCGTGGGATGGACAACAATGTGTACACCCAGATAGGAACGGTCTTGATTATTGCGCTAGCCAGCAAGAATGCGATTCTCATCGTCGAGTTCGCACGAGAATTGCGAATGCACGGTCGAAGTATTCGGGAAGCGGCAATCGAGGCCTCTCGTCTGCGTTTCCGTCCGATCTTGATGACCTCATTCGCATTTATTCTCGGTGTGATGCCGCTGGTCAGAGCCCAAGGAGCCGGCGCCGCCAGCCAGCAGTCCTTGGGAACGGCGGTGGTCGGCGGAATGCTAACTTCTACGATTTTGGCCGTTTTCTTCGTACCTCTCTTCTACGTTGTCATGCAGCATTTGAGTGAATGGCGAAAACCGACTGAAAGTCATGCTGAATCCGATTTCCGAAAAACAGATGAACTTCTGCCATCAGCCGCGCCCAATCCAGACAGGCACACGCCCTAACCTAACCGTAATTAATAGCTTTTGCGCTGCGGCAGCGTGCTGACTTGCACGCTCCCAGACATTAAAAACTCTAACATCGCGATCATCCTGGGGGGATTCCTGAACATAATGAACTGCGCCACCTGATCAGCGGGTTTTGTGGGTGTAATGGATGTGTTAATGATAAAATAGGAATTGCTTCCGCCGCGCGGAAGGTTTAGACTCGCCGGCATGTGAAATCCCATCAATGGTGGGTTTTTGATAACTGCGGAGGTTCGAAGGCGTTTCACCCACAACATAACCGAACGGGTCTCGAACTTCGTAAATCCTTGCGTTGCAAGGCTTTACGAATTTCGAGCGCAGAGAGTATTGTTACGAAGAGGGTTGCGCACGGGGAGCTTTCGTCAAAGTTCTAACTTTGGCGACCAAAAGACTTAACGCCCGGCGGCGAGAGATCGACCGCCGGGCGTTTTTCGTTTCTACCCAGTTTTTCGCGGGTTTCCAACGCTTTTTGCGGTTCGCCGGCCCACACCGCCGCGCTCTCTGTTTGCAGAGAGATTTCCGTCTCTCGAACGCAACCTTCAAGGTTGCGCCCGCCAGTGCGAAAAAACGGTCCCGAACTCTCTGACTCTCTCTTTTCGGGGGCCTCCAGAGTTAACACAGAGTTCTCGTTCGGAGTCCAGATGAGAACCGTTTCGAAAAGATCTAGCTGTTTGCTTCATTTGAATACAAATCCGGTTGTAGAATTAGCCACAAATTCCATTAGGGGAACTAGCTTTCGACAGTGGCGAGAGACGGTGTACACCTCTATTTGCGATCTGAGATTTCCGTCAGCTAGCATAAGTAATCCTCCAAACCAGTTCCAAATTGTTATTGGTGCATGCGAGACGCATGCAATTCGGTGAAAGCAGTTTAGATGAGCCGACAGCATGAACCTGGCAAACAAGCCACATTCAGCCACGCAAAAGTTGTGTACTCGCCCTTTGATGCACCGCCAGGTTCTCAATTCCTGCTGACTGCTGACCCATGGTCATTCTTAACAGCCTGGATCAACCAGAAGCTTACAGCTGGCCCGCGAGGGGCAAATCGTATGCGACTAGAAAGAGCACTCTATTACACGAATCTTGCGGAATCCTTTTATGCCGCGAGTCGGCGAAGCTCTCTTCCAGCGCAGGGAACATTGGCATACTACGGAATCCTCAACCTTGTTAAGTGCTTTCTATCAATACGAGGCGTGGATCTAGAAACCCAAATTGAGCATCACGGGCTTTCGTTGCCGTTGGGATCTGTACAAGAAGTGCAAATTGCGCCGCCTTCGAACGCGGCACTGAACATTTTTCACGAGTTCGCTAAGTTGCTCGGAAAGCCTGTTGCAGGACGTGATTCGGTCTCCATTAAGGGAATCTGCGGGCACCTTCCGGAAATCCATGAAATGGCTTTTACGCTTAAGCACATGTCTAGTAAGAAGAGGAGTTTTTTGCCGCTGGACATCCGCTTCATGATGAATGCAACAGAGACACACCTCTTTACGGAGGTTGCATATGAAAAAAAACAACTTTCCAGGGTGTGCAGTGAGAAGTTCTATACTGGAGTTCGCAAGGCATACTTCAAGGATAGTTGTGAGCAGGACGGATGCGTTGTCCACCGGTCAGCGAGTCGCAAGAAATTTAGCTGGGACAACTTTGATCGCATATACCGAAACGTTTGCACCGACTACGCAACCTTCGATATATGTTCGCTCTTGACGCCAAAGGGGTATGTCTATTACTGCGACCTAGGCTCCCCAAAGTTACATCATCTATCGTACTCATTGCTATTGATGTTTTACGTGGGAACGGTAGCCAGATACCGACCCTCTGAAATGCAACAACTGTTGAATACCGACATGCGCCCATTAATTTCGGAAGCTTTGGCTGTGGTTCCAGGACAAATGCTGTATCACCTAGTTAGTCTTTGCACGGAGAACAACTGCGTAGTGCCGCACGCAATCATTGCGAGTTAGGATGAACTGTTTGTTCGGCTATTCGCTTCTCTTTGACGCCAGAATTGCAGAATGGGTGCATTAATATCGCATTGTTACTGTGGGACGAGCCACCATCCTCTCTCCGGACCTTATGGTCGATCGTTACTGCTCTTTCATGATGCACGCGTGCACCGCACTCACCACACCGCAACGCATTCGTCAATGCATTTGACAATACCGCTGCGCTTTTGGCCGCAGAGGAGAACGCCCCCGTCCCGTTAGCTCCGTCGGTTGTTGGTTCAAGGAATTTCAGCCCCTGCTCATGGAGAGCATGGAGCAACTGGTCTGTCTTGCGCTTTTGGAGAAGTTCACCGAAGATAGTCTTGTACATTTTTGTGATGAACGGGACAGCGCGAAAGCCACTTCCCTTCTCGCTCACAATGGCATTGATGAAGTGTTTGTTTTCAACAAGAAAATCCTCAAATTGTGACCGAACGGACGTAAACTTCATCAGTCTATTGGTGTCTCGCAGTTCTTTCACAAATTGAAGTGTTGCCAGAAATGCTGATGGTACATACGCTCCCGTTGAACCGTAGAAATAGACGGCAGGGTGCAATCCGAGCGAACAGGGCTCATTTGAGGACAATAAAGCCGCAAGCTTCCTTGATTCCTTCAGAAAGTTGACAGTGTCAGTCCCATCAGTGTCGTCAAGTAGTTTCTTCGTTGATGTCAGAGTGCGAGAATCATTTACAGTATTCACGAACTCGTAAACGAGTCGCAACGCTGAAGGTGAATAGCCCTGGCCGGCCATTGGAAGGTCAATGGTTTTGACCGGGGTCTTGATCGGTGGCTCAAAGAAGAGCGTGTGAATCGCCTTTGCGAGTTGCTCCGTCTCAAGACGATTCTCAGAGGTAAATCCGCTCCAAAATTTATGCCCAACTCCTGCTCTTACGATTGCTCGCGCAGCTATGGCATTCGGTTTGTTCCTGTTTTCAATTATCTGCATCTCTGTTGGATCAATCGACGTGGCCTTTTGATTAATCCTAAGGAACGACTGCTCCGCTTTCTTCGCGTCTCCACGTACCCATTGCAATGGTAGCGCAACGGCTCCCAACCGTTTGGCTCTACGCACTAGAGATGGATCTGAGTTGTCTGGGTAAAAAATTGCATTTTGAAAATCCTTGAAGGAGCCGAGCTGGCTTTTCATGAGCCTTCTCGTATCTTCTGCTGCATCAAGCTGTTCTGGCCGGATTCGATTTTCGTAGAACTTTCGAGAGATGTCTCCATCGCCATAGTCGTCTCGTACCCAAGCAATCAGAGCGCTAAGACGATGCGCACCATCGATCGCAAACAAACTACTATTTGCGGGGCTTTGCCATAGGATTACTGCGGGAATGAGATCGCCCTCCACAAAACTTCTAACAAAGTCAACAACATGCTGGGGACTCCAGTTAGAGGTTTCACGCTGAAAGTCCGGCTTGCGAAGCGCTGCATATGTAAAACGCCCTGGCTCCAGATCAGATAGAGGGAGTGTGTCGCCTAACTGAGATGGTACCTGTTCGTCGGAAGCAATTACCTCGAAGTCCTCTCTGGGGAGCAACGCATCAAGATTGACAAATTTTACCGCCATTCTTTCTCACGATACTTTCTATTTTGGCTTCATGGAATTGCCGAGAGACGATGTCTGCGGCATGAGAACGTTTCTTTCGTACCCTAATCCGTCATTTCGAACTCGCATCGGGTATTCCTACAGATAGACGCGGCTGTTGTGGCTGCGAATGTCTGTCTTCGAGCCGCCAATTATAGCGGCGTTGAGCATGGAGGTGCGAGTTGCTCTCGACAGTTCCCCCTTCTTTGATGTCCGCGCCAGCCCGGCGATCGGAAATCGCTGCGATTTTGGCCGCAGGCATCGTTCGGATGAAATCGCGTGTGGCGATCAAGGATTCAGAATTAGCCGACGTTCCGCAGGAATTGGCAGCAGCTTGCCTTGAGGTTTCTTCGGAAAGCGTGCTCTCTGTGACCAACGTGGTTAACGACCAGTGAGTCCGCTTTCTCAGGAGAAATCAGTGCAAATCGATATCGACAAAGAGATCGCTCTGCTTCAACGCATGACGGTTGGGCAACTGCGAGAAAAGTATCAAGAGACATGGGGCGAGCCTACCAACACTCGCAACAAGCAATGGCTCGTAAAGCGCATCGCTTGGAAGATGCAGGCCAACATCGAAGGCGACATTTCAGAGCGAGCCAGACGTCGCGCTGCGGAACTCGCTCGCGGTACCGACATCCGTACGACCGCACCCAAAGCGACCAAGCCAATATCAAAGCCCGTCGGCAACACGGTGACGGGTTTCGTCCAGCCAGAAGAAGACAATCGTCTCCCGCCTCCGAAATCAGTACTCGAACGGGTCTACAAGGGCGAGAAGATCCTGGTGCTCGTTCTGGAGAACGGCTTCGAATATGAGGGTGCGATCTACAAAACGCTCAGCGCTGTGGCCAAGAAGATCACAGGCCAGCACTGCAACGGGTACCACTTTTTTAATCTAAACAAGAAAGGAGGCAAGCGATGAGCAAACAAGCCAACAATCGTCAATTGAACTGTGCCATCTACACTCGCAAGTCAACAGACGAGGGACTCGACAAGGAATTCAACTCGCTTGACGCCCAGCGTGAATGCGCCGAGGCGTATATCAAGAGCCAGACGCAAGAGGGATGGCATTGTGTGCCCGATCGATACGACGATGGTGGATTCACCGGTGGCAACATGGATCGTCCGGCGCTTAGGCAATTGCTTGCGGACATCGAAGCCGGCAAAGTGAATTGCGTGGTGGTCTACAAGGTCGACCGACTGAGTCGCTCGTTGATGGACTTCGCTCGAATGCTCGAAGTCTTCGAACGCAACCAGGTTGCATTCGTCAGCGTGACCCAGCAATTCAACACGACCAACTCGATGGGGCGACTCATGCTCAACGTGTTGCTGTCGTTCGCTCAGTTCGAACGCGAGCTGATCTCGGAACGAACCCGTGACAAGATCGCTGCAGCGAGACGCAAAGGCAAATGGTCGGGTGGCATGCCACTGCTCGGATACGATATCGACGGCCAAGGCGGCAAACTAAAAATCAACGAGTTTGAGGCCAACAAGGTGCGAGCCATCTACGATCTTTACCTCGAGAAGCAGTCGATCATGGCGACGATCGCCGAGTTGGACCAACGCGGCTGGACAAACAAGACATGGAAAACGCGGAAGGGAACACAACGAGGCGGCTCGCAGTTTACCAAACCAACGTTATTCCGCCTGCTCACCAACGTGACCTACATCGGCAAGCTTGGCTACAAGGATGAAATCAACGAAGGTGAGCAGGACGCGATTATCGACGCGGACGTTTGGCAAAAGGTGCAATCGCTTCTCCGGCGAAACGGCCGCACTGGCGGTGTCGAAGCGAGAAACAAATTCGGTGCGTTGCTCAAAGGAATCCTGCGATGCGCTTGCTGCGACTGTTCGATGACGCCGACTCATACGACCAAGAATGGCACCAAACGCTACCGTTACTACGTTTGCATGAAGGCTCAGAAGCGCGGTTGGAAAAACTGCAAATCGAAGTCGGTGCCGGCCGCCGAGATCGAGAAGTTTGTCGTGGACAAAATACGCCACGTTGGACACGACGCGGCGATGGTCGACGAAGTCGTAGAACAAGCCAAGATTCAATTTGAACGCGAACTAGGGGTACTTGTGGCCGAACGGGACGGGCTTGTGAAGGAGCTGGAGTATTGGAATGAAGCAATCCGAATTGCAGCTCCAACGATCAAGCCAGGTGATCCAAGTTCAAAGTCGCTCGAGCAATTGGCTGATTGGCACGAAAGCCTTCATCGGGCAGAACATCGACACACAATCGTCGCAGCAAAAGTGCATGCGTTGCAGGCCCAGGCGCTGACACGAGACGATGTTGTGAAAGCGCTCACCAGTTTCGTTCCGATCTGGGAATCGCTCACAGTCCGCGAGCAAGCGCGGATCGTACAGTTGATCGTCAGGCAGATCGATTACGACGGCGCGACTGGCCGCGTGACGATCACATTTCATCCAGACGGAATCAAGACGATTGCCATGGAAAACCGTTCAGAGTTACACGAGGCCGCATCATGACTAAACCAGTAAGTGTCGATTTTCAGTTCTCCGTTCAGCAGCGTGGCCGTGGAGCCAAGAAGCGAATTGTCGAAGGCGCTGCTCAATCGGACGAATCCAAGCCAACACTCGAACGAATCCCTCGCATCTCGCGCTACATGGCTCTTGCGATCCATTTCGAGGACCTAATAAGGCAAGGCATCGTCACCGACTATGCCGATCTCGCCCGCCTAGGCCATGTTACAAGAGCACGCGTGACGCAGGTAATGAACTTGCGGCTACTCGCACCAGAGATTCAAGAAGAACTCCTGCTCTTCGATAAGAACCACAACGACCGCACGCCGATCCAGCTAAAGTCACTTCAAGTCCTTGCGACGATATCTAGCTGGCGAACGCAACGGAAACTGTGGAAAAATCGCGAGTAAAGTCAGCAATCTTCTTTCGGCGCGACAGCAACGCGGATTCTATGCGACTACCGTGATGAAAACAGGCTGGCTTATCCATCTGGAAACATGAATGTCGTAATTTGTTCAATGAGGACTTGGGGAGCCTCAGCTCGAATTGCGATGAGGGGCGGAATCAATCGATTCTGAAGTATTTGCCGTCGTCGATCTGCATCTCGTTCGTCGATCGGACTTTCTCCCGGCCGAATACCATTTTTGATTCTCGAATTCGCTTGCTCAACAACTTTTACTAAAGGCGGGTCGATCCAGAAAAGCTGCTCCGCTTCCACAAGATATCCAGCTGAATTCAACGCAGCTGTGCATGCTGAACGAAACCCGGCATGGCTTGTCAGAAATGCGTCGAAAAGAAGTGGCAGGGAATGATCCAGGTTTGGCACAACGAACGAGTCGATCGCATGCTGGATCGCGGGTTGCACGTTGGTGCTTACAAACAATTTGTCCCAAAATGATTCGCTCCAAAGTGACCGAAAGTCCGCTTCAGGGCAAAGGTTGAGCACAGCCCTTCGCCTCACTTCATCACCATTGATGTGGGAGGCAAGGTTTCGGGATGAGAGATCTCTTCCGATCCAACTTTTCCCGGCTCCAGGGATGCCTGTCAGAAATGCAACTCTTGGCATTTTGAATCTCGTTCCGACGGTTGGTCAGTCCAGGCTCGCAAGAACTCGATCCAATTTTCGATCGGAGAGTTCCGCGAGGCGTCGGAAAGCGTCTGGGCGAGCGATAACGCGACGGCGGATGGGTTCGGGGACCTTCTCGGCCATAAGGAGCAACTCCTCTTCATCTCCGCCAAGCTCGATGGCCAGCAGATGGAGCAGCTTTTCCGATGGGCTGTGGCCATCTTCGAGTTTGTGGTTCTCGATCTTCGAAAGGTACGTGAAGCCGACATCCACGCGGGAAGCCAGTTCACGCAGCGAGAGCCGCTTTGCTTTTCGAAGCTCTCGCAATCTCTGTCCAAGCGTCATTTTGTTCGCCACTTGTTCGCAGTGCCCAAAAGCGGTAAATTGTTGCACTCTCTAGTCAACATACCCGAGATCGTTCTCACTGGCTAGTAGCTGGCAGGGCAAGATTTTGATTTGAAAACCAACAGGGAACATGGATGCCAACACTCAACTGGATCGGCAAAGAAGCTGTCGTTGATCATCATCGGCATATCCCTACGCGGTTGCTGGAATGCGACCCAAAGCTTTCGTTTGGAGACCCGGATGCCGAGAATTTGCTCGTTGAAGGGGACAACCTCGAAGCGCTGAAGGCTCTGTTACCTCGTTACCGAGGACAGGTGAAGTGTATCTACATCGACCCGCCGTACAACACAGGCAACGAGAACTGGGTCTACAACGACAACGTTAACGATCCGCGCATTAACAAGTGGCTTGGGCAGGTCGTCGGCAAGGAAGCGGAGGACCTGTGTCGGCATGATAAATGGCTCTGCATGATGTATCCGAGATTGGCATTACTGCGAGAATTCTTGCGGCAAGATGGTGCCATTTTTGTTTCCATCGACGACAACGAGGTGAACCTACTCCGGTCAATAATGGATGAAATCTTTGGTCGTAGTTCGTTCATTGCAACGTTTGTTTGGCAAAAGCGTTACTCACGTGAGAATCGTGAGGCTGTGGGCGATGTCCACGAATACATTCTTCTCTACGCGATGCAACCGGACTTGTTCAAGAAGACACGCAATCGCATTCCACTCGATGAAAAAAGCTCCAAAGTTTACAAGAATCCGAATAACGACCCAAATGGTCGTTGGCGTGCCATTCCAATGACCGCCCAGGGATATCGGCCTAATCAAATGTACGATGTGATTGCGCCTTCAGGAAAAGTCTTAAGGCCTCCCGAAGGTCGGTGTTGGAGCACTATTGAGCCGGAGTATCTGAAACTACGGGAAGCTGGGAGAATTTGGTTTGGAAAGAAGGGAGATAGTGCACCCGGTATCATTCGCTACCTAACAGAAGTTGAAGGGCTTGTGCCGTGGACTTGGCTTCCCCATGAAGAAGTTGGCCATACGGATGAAGCGATGAAGCAGATTATAAGCCTGGACATCGAAGGCGAGAACTTTCCCACACCGAAGCCCACGCGACTGATTTCGAGATTCATTCAGATTGCGACAGACAAAGATTCTATTGTTCTTGATTCCTTCGCAGGCAGCGGAACTACGGGACATGCTGTACTATCAGCAAACCAATCAGATGGCGGATCGCGAAAGTGCGTACTTGTTGAAATCGACCCGCATATATCAACGACAGTGACTAGAGAGCGACTGCTTAAAACGAGCGTCGGATATACTGATTCAAAGGGAAAGACTCAGCCTGGCCTAGGCTCCGGATTCAGATACTGCAAACTCGGTCGCACACTGCTTGACGAGTTCGGTGACATCAACGGCGAAGTTCCCTTCACCGACTTAGCTCGCTATGTGTACTTGTTGGAAACAGGCGTACCGGTTCCGAAACGCCCGAAGAAAGATTGTCCGTTGCTGGGCGTCCATCAGGGGCGTGCGATTTACTTGCTCTACAACGGCGTGCTAGGTGATCGTCGCCCCGTTGGAGGCAACGTGTTGACCAACAGTGTGTTGGCTGGATTGCCTCCGCATCCAGAAGGAAAAGGCAGTCGTGTCATCTTTGGTGAAGCGACACGACTCAGCGAATCAACTCTAGCTCGAGAGAACATCGTCTTTCGGCAAATCCCCTATTCATTGCGCGAAAGCTAGGAGAACTGCCGATGTGGCGATTGGCCCTTAAACAGTACCAGACGGAATCTCTCTCGATTCTTCGTAACTATGCCGCGGCCGTGCGCGAGAAATCGCTGCTTGGCGTTCATCGCCCGGAGCATGACGCGTTTGCCGAGTTCACCGAGCGAGACTATCTATCGACGCCAGGGTTCGGCGGTGTGCCTTACGTTTGTTTGCGAATCCCGACCGGTGGTGGAAAGACACTTCTGGGCGCTCATGCTGTCGGTGTCGTCGGCCGAAGCTTACTTGCAACCGACCGACCTGCCGTTCTGTGGATCACACCCAGTACAACGATTCGTGATCAGACGCTTCGTGGTTTGAAGAATCCTAACCACCCTTACCGCGCCGCTATTGAGGAGGAGCTCGGAGCAGCAATTGAAGTGATGACGCTTGAAGAAGCGCTGACTCGCCCGCAGTTTGTGCGTCCTGGTGGTCCTGCCATCGTAATTGTGACGACGATTCAGTCCTACAGGATTCGCGACGACCGCAGTGGCGAAGAGCTCGACGCAACTCGTAGGATCTATCGTGACAATGGCTATATGAAAGAGCCGCTGGATAATTTGCCAGCGGCTGTGGTTCAAGATCTACAGAGGGATGAGTCCGGTCTGATTCAACTGTCGTTGGCGAATGCGCTGAGAGTTCGACAGCCTATTGTGGTGATGGACGAGGCACACAACGCTCGAACACCAGTTTCCTTCGAATCTTTGATGCGATTCGGACCGTCGTTTGTCCTTGAGCTGACGGCCACACCAGAGCAAACGCACGACCCATCGCATCGCACTAATCCAAAGTATGCGAGCAATGTTCTTCACAGCGTCAGCGCCCTGGCACTCAAGAATGAGGGCATGATCAAGCTACCTGTTGAGCTTGAGAGTCGCTCTGACTGGCTCGAAGTACTTGCTGCGACCAAGCATCGCCGCGAGGAACTTGAATTTCTCGCTGATCTTGAACATCGGGATAACGGCGTCCAGCCCATTCGACCAATCGCACTGATTCAGGCTCAGCCTAACTCTAAAACCAAAGAGATGCACACGGTTGAGGCTGTGAAGAAGGCCTTGATTGAGAAACTTGAGGTGCCTGAATCCGACGTTAAGATCTGCACAGGTAGTGTCGATGAGATCGGTGACACGGATCTCATGGCGTTGCAGTGTCCCATCCGTTACATCATTACCGTTGACAAGCTGCGCGAAGGGTGGGACTGCCCTTGGGCCTACGTGTTAGGTTCGATTGGAAATACGGCCACCGCAACTGCCGTCGAGCAGTTGATCGGTCGAATTCTGCGAATGCCGAACGCTTGTCCAACGAACGTGCCGGCCCTCGATCGAGCCTATGCGTTTGTATTGAGCGACAATGTCGTGCAGACTGCGATGCAATTACGCGATCGGATGGTTGAAACCTGTGGATTCGACGAACGCTCCGCAGCAGACGCGTTGCGAGTCAAGGTGAACGCTGCTCAACAGGGACTCGGCTTCAGCCGCATCCCAATGACAGCTCCCCCAGCAACGGACAAGCTCACGCCAACCTTGGCTAATAAGATTCGATGGGAACCTGAATCGAGCACATTGGTACTTGAGGACTTGCCTACACCCACGGAACTCCACCAGCTTCAAAACGCAGTTAACACTGAGCAAGATAAAAAGGCGATCGATGATTACTGGGAACTGGAAAAACCTGCAGGGATAACACCCAAGTTGCCAGGCCAGTTCGCAGTACCATTCATTGTCCCACGCTTGAGCGTAAAGACTGATGACCGCCGACGATTGCTTGAGCCTATCGAGCTCGACCAATTTGACTGGGATCTCAATAAGTGTGACGTCTCCATCCTGGAAAGTGAATTCGCATCCGACATCAAAATCGGTAACTCTGCCACCATCGACATAGAATCTCGCGGTGGAAATGAAGCCGGACTGGTCTCGCGAGTTGGTAGCGAAGTACGGCTCCGTCAGCTTGAGCTCATTCGTGAGGACGATGATTGGTCAGAAGTGAACCTAGTTCGCTGGATTGACCGCGAGATTCATCGGGGCGATTCGCTGCAGGGACTGCCACTCCGTTTCAGCCAACCTTGGCTTTTGCGTGTCATCCAGGCACTGGTCCAGAAACGCGGCATTCCGCTTTCGATGTTGGTGCGACGACGCCACGAATTAGCCGAAGTGATTCGTGTCAAAATCACGGACCATGGTCGCGTGCAGTTACGCAAGGCAACCGAGATGTTGATCAAAGACGATCCGGAGTCGATCACGACGGACAGGGATTTCGCCATTCATGTTGAGGAGTTTCGCTACAACCCAACACACGAGTACTCAGGCGGCCACAAGTTCAAGAAGCATGCCTTTGACCTAATCGGCGACATGAACAAGAAAGAGCTCGAGACAGCGACGATCATCGACTCGCATTCAAACGTAAAGCGTTGGCTCCGAAATCTAGATCACGAATCCCACGGTGGATTCTGGTTGCCGAAATCGCCCGGCAAATTCTTTCCGGACTTCATCGTCGAATTACTCGATGGAACCATGGTGATCGTCGAGTACAAGAATGCGAAACTGGCATCCAACCCCGATGAGCAGCACAAACGCGATATTGGTGAGCTTTGGGCGCAACGGAGCCCCGATGGTTATCGCTTCGCGTGGATTGTTGAGGGCGATTGGGAGAAGCTAAAGAACACCCTGAAGGATTGACTGCTCATCTTCGCAGGGATGCCTATAGCTTTGACTATGTAAAACTGAAGAGCCCAAACACATGAACCACCATTCGTTTTACCTTGATGCTGTGAGATTACTATTTCTGTTAGCTGCGGGTGGGCAAAAGCCCGACCCCGTCTCTGCAGCTGGTGAGAGCCTGCTCTTTCAAGGAAACACGCGTCTTTGCGCATTCGACTTTTGGATGCGTTACCCCGACTATCTTGCTGACGAATTGATTGAGCTTTTTGACAAAACCGGTGACAACCACTTACTAGATATAGCGGCCCAAATCTTTATTGATGATGAACCTGACCTTAGACGTATTCCTATGATTCGGTGGCGGTTTGGAGCTTACGAGAAGCTAGATGATGCTTTAGCGATACTTTGTTCACGAGAAATGATTCGAATTGGAGGACGGAGAACAGTTGATCGCGTGCTAGAGACCGACTATCTCGTCATGCCCAAGGCTATTCAGACGTGCCAAGGAATTGAAAAGCAAGCACCAGTTCTCAAATGGTACCGCGAACGATCGTCATTGGTGTCTCAAATCGCAAACGGACGGAATGGGAACGAACTGAAGCAACGACAATACGAGAGAATCGAATATGCGAGCACGAAGCTCGGAGCAACTATACCATCAATAGCAGAAGATGTCCGAAGTCGACTGCTAGATCGACGTAAGCCGAGTACCACAAGGGCATAACATGAAACCGAAATTGGAGAATCGCAAATGGCTGGAATCGATTGCTGAGCAAGTTCAGCAAGATGCTGAAAGTGTTGAACAAATTCTATCTTCGTACCAGATTCAACCTTCCCCTGTGGTTCCGGCTCCGAAGAGGCTGTTAATTCGGTCGATCTTTTTTTCTGGTGATAAAGGAAGTGACGAATCACCATTGCCCTTTGAGTTTCGATGGGAAGAACTCAGCTCTGGTTTCTGGGCAATACTCTCTGACAAGAACCTTCGAGGTAAGTCAACCGTCCTAGAGGTGATTCGTTGGATGTTGCGAGGACGACCGGCAGACAACCTTCAAGCGGACGTAAGGTCGTGGATCAAACAGGTTAGACTGGGATTCGATTTAGAGGAGACCTCATTCGAAATTGAAGTTAGCTCAGGAAGCGGTATCGAAGGGCGGCTAAGTAGATACAGCAAGACAGGAAATCGACGTACTGTCAACTCATTTGGCAACGAAGACGAATTCGAAGACGTGATGTCCAACTTCTTCATGCACGAGTTTCGCATGGAAACACTTCCTGTACATCGTTCACTCGGTGAAGCTGGTGGAAAGATCGTGCAGCATGGTTGGCAGGTTCTGAGCAGCGTGCTGTTTATCGGCACGGATTATAAAGTTCTCGTGGGTGAACTGCCGCCTGAATCAGGGCTCCCAATACGGCTGACGCAAATGTATCTCGGCGTTCCCTGGGTTTCTACGCTGTCTTCGATAAAGGCCGTGATTGGAGAGCTGAATCGTAAAGAATTAGCGAGAACCCGCCTACAAAATGACGCTTTAGAGTCCGTCAATGATCGTATTAAGACGCTGAATACCGAGCTGGATTCGAAGAAACAGGAGTGGGATAAACTACCAACAATCGCCGTTGCAACCAATCGGATTAGTGACCTGACAACGAAGCTAAACGAAGATCGGTCGATTTTGCGTAAACTCGATCGCGCAATCATTGAGGCAAATGCCGCATTCGAGGCGGCGAATAACACTCTTCTGGAAGATCGACGCGATCTCCAAAATCACGTTGATGCCACAGCGGCTGATGGAGTGTTTCGAGCCCTCGAGCCGTCATGTTGTCCCCGATGTGAGCACTCTATTTCTAAATCGAAGAAGGAGCTGGAGAGCACTAGTAACGCTTGCTCTTTATGCGGCGAGGCGATTCACGGCGACGTCGATGCTGCAGAAATCGAGCGGAATTTACGTCATCGCTTAGATGCGTCCAAGCAGGCAAAGTCCAAGTCGGCGTCGCAAATCAAGTCACTTGAGGAGCAACAATCGAGGCAACAGGAGTCACTTGCCGAACTAGAGGCGACACTTCTAAACGAAGCAAAGAAATTTGAAAAACCGTCGAGAAGGAATGAGCTTGCAAAAGAAATTGCTGTGTTGGAAGCCCGCATTGAAGAAGCTAGTAAGTCAATTCCCGAAAACATGGAGAAGCCAATCGATCTTGTGGTGTTGGAAGCAGCTCTTGTCGAAACGGAGTCGCGAGTGAAAGCGGTGCAAGAAGACATTTTAACGAAGGTCTCTCAGGCAATCGTCAAATATGCAAACCGATTTGGGATGATTAATCTTACATCTGCAACGCTGCGCGGAAATCTATCTCTGATACTATCAAAGGGTGATGAGCAAACGTCGTACAGTAAAGTAACAGCGGGCGAGAAGCTAAGACTAAAGGTTGCTACTGTCCTCGCAATGATCAGCGTGGGCACACAATTGGGCGTTGGGAGGTATCCTGGGCTACTTGTGATTGACTCACCGGCGGCTCAAGAGGTGACAGCCACGGATCTAGCTCAACTGATGGCTGGATTGCAGGAAGTAGCTCTCGAACATGAGCAGCTTCAAGTGTTTATCGCTTCAATCGCCTCTGAAGTAATCCTGGATTGCGTTAAGGACGAACATACACGCCGCGCGTCGGGAGATGATTACCTTTGGTAAATCAGGAACTTCACTCCGTCGAGAAGCGAGTCGTTTCACTCTTGGAGAACGGCGAAGTCATCAGCGTTGAAAGTATTGGTGGTTTCCAATCGATCAAGGAAGGAGTTTCCAGTTTAGCAAATTCTCCTGTATTGCCCGAGATAGTTCAGGCGCTTGCTGCTGTTGAGGATCATTCTCATAACGAGATTATCCTATCCCTAGTTGCGTCCTGCACAAATGGAATTGCGCTACGTAGTTGCGTCAACGCGATTGATTCATGCATTTCCGACGGCCTCCAGCCTTTGCTCTTTCGTGTCTATATCGACCAGATAAATACCGAGAGTTTGGGACCGGTCGGGCGCTCTGGAGTTCTTGACGGTGCCCTACGTATTGCGCTGCGAGAGCCGTCGCTGCGATATGCCTTTATCGCCGCGTTACTTGACTTGGACTGGAGCTCATCGACCGCACCTTCTCGCTGGTACGCAAAGATCGTGGGGATTGCAAACACATATTGGTTTGATGATTCACTACTGAAACGACTTTATGATCTTTCGGGACATTCAGAAGCAGCCGACGAGGCTTCGTTCGAGTTAGGGATTGCACACATGGTGAAATTCCTGCGATGTATTGATTGCAAAAAAGCAATTGAGAACATCGTTGAAGCATGCGGCTGGTTCAGAAAGTCCATGAAATTTGGGAATAGCCGGCCAGATGCAAGGCTTTTTGACGTTTGTTTACAAACCCTTATGGACTTCTATGAGTGCAAGCTTGATGACCCTAACAACACTCTATCAGACGAAATCCGACGCAGAACTTTGGAGTTAAGGCTTTATCATCGTAGTACTTGCGATCCGCCATGGCTGGGAGCCAGGTCACTAGAAGTCGTTCAATGGACCCAGTTAGCGGAGAATCTTCAAAGACTAGATGATGGATTGGTTTCGCCCGCTTGGTACGAACCAGCGTCGATGATTGAACTTCACTTATTGCCCATTTTTCAAGCGAGTCGCGCGATCCTCAGGATGGATGAGGAAGGTGCGATTGAGCGTTTAGTACAACCGAAAATTGTTTCCTGCATCGCTGAACAGCCAGCGTTCGCAACTTTGTTGCGCACGTGGCTCCAAAGGAATGCAAGCTCCGACCTTTCTGATTGTGCAGAAGAGCTGTTAGGAAAGGTTGGTTCGGCAAAGCCCGCTCAGGTTACTCGTCGTGTTTTATGTTCTAGTTCACGGAGGGATATGATTGTCAATGTTGTTGCTGATTTGATGCCGCAACCTGACCGAGGCGAGAGACTTGCACGTGTGATGCAAAGTGCGTTTGGTGTGTTCTTGGAAACGCTCACCGAGGCTCAACTAGCAGTCTTAAATGAACAGATTGCCGCAATAGAGTCGCATCCCGATTATCAACGGTCTCCAGTTGTTCAGAGACTATTCAATACTTTGATCTTGTGGTTGACGTCGTTTGTTAGTAGCCGACTTGAAATGACGGTTGGACACGAGTCAAACGTTTCCTACCTATTCCGCGCTGCTGATGGAACGAAAGCACATGAATCGGCATTGCAAGCAGATTTACTGAATCAACTACGGCCATTTCTTCTTGGTACTGAGATCGAGGTTTCAGATATTGGGGGCGGGCGTGCGGATGTATTCGTTCAATTGCGAGCGGAACACCTAGTTATTGAAGTCAAACGTGAGGAGCGCGACTGCTCCTTCTCCTCGCTTGAGCAGGCCTACTCTTCTCAAACATGCGAGTATCAGAATACGAGCGCAAGAATAGGGTTTCTTATTGTTCTTGATCAAACTGATCGTCAAGGGACATCTCTGCACCTTCGTGATCTTTTCAAGACTGTTGATGTTCAGAGGACTAACGAACAAGAACCTCGAAGAATTTTGATCATTAAGATGCCGGGTGAGCGCCTGCGTCCGAGCGATCAGACGAAGGCGTCAGCAACCAACCGAACGTCAACTAAGCGCGCTTCATCTAAGCGCGGGAGCCGAAAAAAACCCTGAAACCGGGATAGCCGGTTTAAGGCGCGTGGTTTTTCCCCATTTTCTTTTTTGCTGTGACCAAACGTGTCAATCGCATGTGAATGATAGCGTTCGCGATTGGCAGTGGTTTGGTCTGGATGGAATCGCGCAGGACAACGGTCATGGACTGATGGATGGGATGCCCAAATCAGGAACAACACTCGGTGGATACCGAAGAGACCAACCACTGCCAATCGCTTATTCTCGTCAGCCGGTTGGATCGATTGACGTTTTATCAATGAAGGATTGCTATGCGTTTGTAACTTTTTCTAGGCAGACACCATGACCTCTGTTCGACTTCCGCGTCTATCGCGCCCCGGCGTTTTGGAATCGATCGCTCCCAAGCGATTGTTCGAATTGCTCCAACCTTACACCGACTTCTTCGCAAGTCGGTCCGTACGCATCGAGTCACCTGATTCGATCGATTGCCAAGCGGTCATACGCGAGATAACCCAAGCCGATCGTGAAACTCCGGCTGACCTACTAGACGCGATCTGCCTTATTGACGAGTTAGCCAACGCAGTTACCGTGGAACTTTTACTGGATCGAGTTCCAGCCAGTTCACTGGGTCTTGAGCCTGGCGGTGAGCATTCAGAAGCCGACATCGTCACAGCTGCTTTGCTATCGCATCGTGAAAAGCTGGTGCAGACCCATGCACTTTCGCGATTGAAGCGAGCTCGTTCGTATGATTACTTTCAAGCAAACCAGACAACTGCTCCTAAGTTCGTTACGCCCGCCGAGGAGACGCTCGAGCAACTGGAACGCGATATTGATTCTTGGCATGTCGAACGTTTTCGAGCACAGGGAACCAAAGTAGAAATCTTCGAAAATGGCAACGAAGTGGAGTTCTCAATCATGCATGGAAGCCTGTACCGCCGACAACCCGTCCTAAACAACGGCCGATTTGGCTTCCAGTCTTTTTGGCCAGTGCAAAGCGCTTCGGCAATCTACAATCGCGAGTTCGGTGAACTTAGGATCAACGCCAAGAGTGCCAAAGAGAAGGCCTTGTATTGTCGGCTCTTAGGTATGCACATGTTTGGGAACGAAGATCTGTTTCCGACCGGTACCAAGTACACGCTTGAACCGCTCCGAGAATTCGAATTCGACGCGTTGGCACCTGGAGATATCGAAGGTGTGCGAAATGTACGCATGGTTGAGCTATGGCTCGGCGATCCAGACTCTCGGTATGGCGTTATCACCATTCGAAAAGGTGACGATCTGTTCGATTGGGCTCAAGCCAAAAAGAAGGACATTCATATTGAACGTCGGTTGATCTCCGCGACCTTCAAGATGGAGCTACTAAGTCGAAAAACCGAACTGGCGATCACAGTGCGCCCGCCGAATGTTGCGATTTACAGTCGCGGGACCGTGTCTGCGATCATCGAAGCATGGCTAACGCAACGCGGATTTATTCTCGCCAAGCAAACATCAAGGAAAACTCGTCATGAGCCAGCCTTGGCAAGCACTTGAAGCGCTCGATGATGTCGCGACATCGCATCTGAGTTGGCGGTTGTTGCTGGGTGACTCGTTTGATTCCAACCGAGACCTCTTGGTGCCGATCAACGAGTTGGCTGCGGCGCTGCCCGTTCCAGGACGTCCATACGAGTGGCTCGAAGTATCCGAATTCGAAGAAGGAGTCTTTGAAGGCTACAACCAGAAGACAGAGACGTATGTGCCAGTCGATCGACGGGACATTGTTTGCTACGAGTTCAGCTTCGGTAAGTTCGCAGGTGAGCTTGCTGCACTGATCGGATTCGAGGTGGCTTTCGAACGGCTCGGCGGTCCCATGTACCGTTTCAGGCTTGGACACTTTGGGAATCCCAACGGATCGGGATTCTCTCTGTACCTGGCCAAAGTAAGCGATCCGCGCCGGTTGGATTGGTGCATCGATGCGCTATTGGCCGAGACCCAGCGTCCCTTCGTTTTGTTTCTCACCTCTAATCGGATGTTGAACAGCCGAAACGAGACCGCTCTCAATACGCGTGGCTGTTTGATCATTCCGCTAGAGCAGGCGATGCTTCGCGGCGACGACGGGGATTGGAACTTGTCGCAATGGGCGCGCGGTCAACTGGTAGCATTCCGCGATCGACTTATGCCACCGGCGAAAACCGTGGCTGGACGATTTCCAACTCCAAGTGGTAGCCGCTGGAGCGAGGTGGAGCTGCGTTTCAGCGACACCGAAAAGATCAGTGTGACCATCCGCGACCAGCGCCAAGTGTTGACTTACTCGCAACTGGGCTTGGTTGATTCGCGAAGTGGTAAGCCAAGCAAACAGTGGGAGCTACTCCTAAAGTTTGCGAGAGAACATGGCATGATGACGTGGCTCTCTCCTGACGCCTGCCGCAAGAATCGTAAGCAGCGAGAATTGCTTAACAAGTCGCTTCAACATTTCTTTGACATCGAGGGCGAGCCAATCGAGCTCACCGACGATAGAAAAGGTTGGAGATGCGTTTTCAAATTGCATCCCGAGGACTGGGAGCACTCGTTCTCTTCAGCGAATCAGCCAAATCGTCAACAAGACGAATGGTGAAGTCGCCGCTGCGCCGGCTGCCATAACCAAAACTAAGCAACCGCGGGTCGTTCTGTAATACACGCGGTTGTAGAGGGCTTTCTTTGGGTTGGTAAGCCAACCCCAACCTCTTGGCGCTTTGAATCCCATGCGATGGCGAATCGCCCTCTTTATGGACGTGCGCGCCACAATTCTTTTTTGAGCGCTGGCCTGCGCAAGCCGAACTTCACGTGGACTCTTCCACCGTTCCCAAACGGGAATTTTGGGAATTTCCCCAAACCCCACTCTCGGGATTTTAGCAAATTTCTGATTGCGTTTACCCAGTGTTTTCCTGGGTTTCGTGCGATGTCGTTTGGGAATTTTCTTCTTTCCCAGCCCGTTTTGGGAATTTTCGCCAGTAGCGGACGACAGGTCTGATTCACATCAGGAAACAGCTCGCGAACAAGCGAGCGAGCCTCACAGGCTTTAACTTTCGGACCTGTTGCCTGTGGGGCCTCAATCAGGAGGTCCGTTCATGTCAGACAACCAATCCATCAACCTTGGTGACGACAATTTCGTTCGCAGTGTCATCCATCGGCAGGTTGGAAAGCTAATCGCCAAGTCCGATTTTACACAGCAAGATCGAAATGACCTGGTGCAGGAGGTTTACGTCCGAGCGACAAAGAGCCTGCGACTCTACGATCCATCGGTTGGCCATCTCTATCCGTACGTCTGCACCGTGGTGCAACGCCATTTGGCCAACGTCGTTCGCGATCGCTCCGTTGTTAAGCGTACGACTGCCGGCCGCGTCAGTCTGAGCAAGACCGTCCGTGGTGATGACGGTGGCCAAGTCGAAATGTCTCAGACACTACACGACAAGGATCAAGATCGACGGCTAGGTCGTGCACGTCGCCTTGGTGAGGAAGAACTCAACGACCTTCGAATGGACCTAGCCACGTTCATGTCGAAGCTACCAGAGAAATTCCAAGACATTCTCCGTCGCCGTCAAACCCACTCGATCACCGAGATTTCTCGCGACCTCGGCATCCCACGCACCACGCTCAATGACTGGATGTTGCAGATCCGCAAGCTCTTCGAGGAAGCAGGATTCGACAGATATCTGGAATCGTAACCGTCAATTCACCCGGGTACCGGGTATTCCAACAGATAGAGAAAGAAACTTTTCAATCAACACGAGTCATCAACCAAAAGGAATTCCAGTCAATGAGCGCACCCAACATGAATATTGATCAGCGAGTCACGATCTCGCTCGCTTTGCAGCGATACCTGCGAGCGGTCGAACGCTTCGAAGCAGCTTCCAACGAGTTCAACGAATCCTGCCAGGCCATTCGTCAGGCACTTCCTCGTGAAAGCCGCTTTGTTGCCAACATCTCGCACCAGCACTTTCTGGTGACCAGCGATCAAGAAGGGAACTTCGAGGTCGAATCCGTCGACACGGTTTGATTCGCAACCTGTCATCACTCTCCTCTGACCTACTCGATGAAAGATCCGATTGCGATGTCAACGCGACTATTACCCCATGAACCTGGTGATCGGAAGTGCCTGAAGTGCAACGAAACGTTTCGTTCCAAGAGTGCCGCCAATCGCATCTGCAAGAAATGCTCGCAAGTCAATGCCTCACTGAAATTGAGTGAAGCACAAATCGCTCGCGAACGCGGCGCGAAACGCCTCAACGGTATTCCGATCGAGGAGCAAGACACCTACGAGATGAAATTCTTCTAGGCACCGATTTACACAATGAATCGTTCCAAGACTGTTAACCCTAAAGCACCCATGTCCCAAATCATTACGCAAACCGAAGCGAACGATAAGACGCTGCTGACCTATTCAGCGCTGAATACCTTTCGCAATTGCCCTCGCAAGTACAAGAACCGCTATCTCGATAACCTGCGACCGCGTGAGCGACCAGAAGCGTTGTCGTTTGGCAGCGTGGTCCATACGGCGATCGAGCTTTGGTATCGGTCGCAAAATGCTGAATCTCGGCTTCGCGATGTCCTCACGTACATTGATGATGCTTTTGAAAATCGCGTAGTCGATTCCAACCAGATGGTTCAGTGGCATCTAGCAACGGCGATGATCCGTGGATACGCAGAACGTTACGCAACCGAAGAGTTCGAAATCGTCGAAGTCGAGAAGGAATTCGTTGGCGAGATCCGCAATCCTGACACTGGCCGGCAGAGTCAAACGTTCCGAATCGCTGGCAAGGTCGATGGCATCGTTCGTTGCCACGATGGTTTGTACCTTCTCGAGCACAAAACGGCATCAACCGTTGATGCGAGTTATTTAGACAAGCTGTGGACCGATACGCAAATCGCCTTGTACTGCTATTACCTACGGGAATTGGGCTATCCGATCGTTGGCGTCATCTACAACGTGCTGCTCAAAAGTCGGCTTAAGCAAGGCAAAGGCGAAACGCAGGAAGAGTACGAGGTTCGCCACGCGGAACTTGCTGCCAAAAACAAGAGCGGCAAATCCACTGCGAAACGCCAGATGCCTGAGACGGATGATGAATTTCAGTCGCGACTGACTGAATGGTATTCGCGTCCCGAGGCCTTCCATCGCGAATTCATTTATCTCTCCGAAGACCGACTTGCCATGTTGCAAGACGAGGTGTGGGAGATCACCCAGCAGTACCTCGATGCCCGCAGGCGCGGCAAATGGCTACTCAATACCTCGAACTGTTTCTCGTACCAACGACCATGCGAGTACTTGGCGTATTGCCAATCGGGATTCAATCCAAACGTCGCTGACAACCTGTACGAGATCGCTCTCCCTAACGAAGAGCTATCTCGTGTTGATTCTGAAGCACCCCCGTTCTGATCTGAAAGGAAACTTTTTTATGACAATGACTCTACCAACCGCAAAGACCAAGCCGACCACCGACTTGGCCAAGCAATCGATTTTGCTCTATGGCGTTCCCAAGCTCGGCAAGAGTTCGTTCGCCTCGCAATTCCCTGAGGCCATGTTCTTCGAATGCGAGCCAGGTCTCAATCACTTGGAAGTGTTCAAGGTGCCGACCTACTCGTGGGAAGCGTTCTTGGAAGCTTGCAAGTTGCTTGCCAAGGGCGATCACAACTTCAAGACGCTGGTGATCGACACGGTCGACAACGCGTTCAAGATGTGTTCGGACTATGTGTGTGCCAAGCATGGTATTGAGTACGAAGGGGATATGGGCCACGGCAAAGGCTGGGCTCTGGTAAAGAACGAATGGCATCGCGTGCTGACTCGTTTGGCCAGCTTGCCCTATGGCTTGATCCTCATCTCGCATGCGGTCGACAAGACAATCGAAACGCGAACGGGCGAATACACCAAGACCACGCCGAGCTTGCCGGATCGTGCTCGAAACGTTGTGTTGGGCCTGGTTGACATCATCCTTTATGGAGACTCCGTCTCTCGCAAAGACGCGGCGGGCAATCTCGTTGTAGATCGCGTGCTCCGAACCAAGCCCCATCCAACATACGAGGCCGGCGATCGAACGGGTCGCTTGCCCGAGATGCTGCCACTCGACTATGCCGCCTTCAATTCGGCATTCAGCGGCTCCGCTTTGAATTCAACCGCACAGAGCCCTACGCCCGGCAAAGGCACTGCTGCGTCTACTTCCACTCCGGGCAGCACCCCAGCAGGAAAGGCTATTAAGCAATGAGCGATTACGAAGAATACGAAACTACCAACCAGTCCGTTGATCTCACCTCGTTCGATGATGATTTCGCAACCGCGGAAGCACCAGAGTATGACGAGGTCCCCGACGGCAAGTATCAGGCTCGCATCGAGTCAGTGAAACTTGAGAGTAGTCAAAAAGGCGACCCGATGATCAAGTTCGATTTGGAAGTGCTGTCTGGCTCACATGCCGGCCGTCACATCTTCAAGAACTCGGTCATCACACAAGCATCGATCCCTTATGTGAAGGGCGATCTGAAGACATTGGGTTTGGAGCTTTCCAAATTCAGCGAACTGTCCGGGCGACTTGAGGAACTGCTCGATGTGACCTTGGAAGTCACGAAGCGGACTCGTGGTGACTACACCAATGTCTACTTCAATCGACGCATTCGTCTCGCAGCTGCATCGAACGGCGAAGCTCCATCATCACCGGACATGCCGTTCTAATCGTTTGCCGCTTGAGTTCGTACGGGTGCGGCTGGGACGGAACAAGCGAATGAGTCGGTGTTAATCGGCCATTCGCTCCGTCCCGGCTTTCTTTATTTCGATTTCCCACTGAGGCGATTTGGATGTCGTTGATTGTTCTTGTCATCTGCGTATGGATGCTTCGATTCCTATTAGTCGCAGTCTCCCTTCTGCTCGTCGTACAGATCATCGGCATGCTCTTGTCCCGAGGTCACTGATAGGAAAGAGATAGCCATGATCGAATTGGCGTTGCCATATCCACCGAGTGTCAATCACTACTTCAGCTATTACCAGGGGCGTCCCGTTCTCTCCAAGGATGCACGCACCTATCGGCACCAGGTTCGTCGCATTGCGATCGCCAAAAGCATCAAGCCGCTGATGGGACACATTGCGATCCGAATTGATATTGCACCGCCCGATGATCGTCGTCGCGATTGTGACAACGTGCAAAAGGCCGTTCTCGATGCATTGCAGCATGCTGGCGTGTTTTGGGACGACTCTCAGGTCGTTTGGCTTCTGTCGATCAAGCATCAATCCAAGCCAAAAGGCCAGATCAAAGTGCAGATTGATGATGCCGAATCACAGACGCTCTCGCCCGCAATGGAGATCGCCTAGTCATGTCGCAGCTCACCCATTTCAGTCGCCCTATCATTCGATATCTGCCAAGTCTGAATCTCGTTGTCCGTTTTGATGATTCAGGCATCTCCTTCCGCGCGTACCGCTGCCGCAAATGGAAAAGCGTTACATGGGCTCAACTCGCATCTTTAGCAGACGAAACCGAGCCGGTAGTCCGGTTTTGTGAGACTGATCACGGGTCAAGAGTTTTGAAGGCGATGGGAGTGCGTCTACCGTTGGGTGAGGAACCAAATAAAGGTGGCCCAGCTTGAGTCACCCAGCGATCACTTTATTGACGACTCTGTTCGAGCCGTCAGACCTCATTCTCTTTCGTCCTGTAGAAGCATGGAATGAAGGTGGACGGAAACGCAGCCGTGTCGACTATAGCAACGTATGCTACCGGCCCGCCAAGGCGACGACTCTCGAACAAACGCTGGCTCGGCTGGAAACAAGTTCCGAGTCGGAGCGTACGAACTTGTTTTTCGGCGTCTGTCCACGTGTTGGCAATAAAGGACGGTACGACCTTGCTTGGCAGATTCGTGTAGTCCGTTGCCTCTGGGCTGATCTCGATGGATGCAATGTTGCTCAAGCTATTGAACGTTGCAATTCACAGGCTATCCCTGCGCCCACTGCTATCGTCAATAGCGGCAACGGCGTGCATCTGTATTGGCGTTTGGATCGCTCACTGCTAATCGACGATGTTGGCGATCCACCTCCCGTCGAGACGGAATGGTCAATTGGAAGCGACGGACGCAAAAAGCCCAAACGCTACGTTCTTGATGGTAAAGATCGTGTCTTCTTGGATCGACGCCATCATTTGACCAAGACAAGCCCAAAAGCACTGCAGGCCCAAGACCTACTGATGGGTATCGCGGCCGCGATCAACGCCGACCATACGACAGACCTCACTCGGTTGCTCCGCCTGCCGGGCACATTGAATAGAAAAGATCAACGCAATGGTCGCGAACCAGTCAAGGCTGAGTTGATCGAATGCGACAGCAACCGGCGATATTCCCTTGATGCCTTTCAGAAGTTCGCGAAGTCCTGTGAAGCCACCAAACGCCAACGGCAGATTGAGGCAATGCCATTGCCTGCCGTTCGTAAGCTATCGGCTGGGAAGTCCGACAAGCTCTCGGAGCTTATCGCCGCTTGTACGATCGCTTCGGAAGGCACGCGTTCTGAGGCCGACTTTGCTGTTTGCTGCTATGCGATTCGAAGTGGAATTTCGAAGGATGAAGTTTGGACACGGCTGCAATCGGTAGGCAAGTTCGCAGAGCAAGGTCGCCGCTATTTCGATTTAACCTGGGAAAGTGGCGAGTACGATGTGCGGGCCACTTTGTGCGATCGCTTGCAGAAACGTTTGCCAAACGAGAGCCCAGCGGTAGCTGCCCCTTCCGGTGACCAACAGGCAGAGGAGCCGGAAGAAAGACGAACCATTACGATCGACTCGCGATCTACGCCTGTGGCCTCAACCATGGGGCAGATCACCGATCGATTGCTTGCCACCGGCTCTTGTTTCAATCGGGTGGAGCAATTGGTTGTCGTGCGAGAGCAATCGATCTCGCCTGTGCTCTCATCTTCAGAATTGACGGGACTGCTCAATCAGCACGTCGAGTTTTACTTCGTCAATGAAGATGGAGGCGAGTATAAGCCGTTGCCAACATCTTATGCAAATACATGGCTGAACAACGTCGGCCAGCGTGAACGGTTGCCCGCAATTCGGCTGTTCAGCCACAATCCGATCTACACGGAGGACTGGCGGATGGTCAGTCCGGGTTTCGATCCCAAGTCGGGTTTCTACTACGCTGGTCCACATATTGAGCCAGTCGAAGGGACCAAGCATCTCGACGCGTTGTTGCGTGACTTCTGTTGGCGGAAGCCGGCCGATCGGACCAATTACATCGGAATCCTGCTAACGGGACTGCTCGTCTCACGTTTCATCGGCTCCAAGCCGGCTGCACTGTTCAACGGGAATCAGCCTGAGCTTGGTAAATCGGTTCTTGCACAAATCTTGGCAATCCTTCGCGATGGCCATCATGTGGAAACCGCTTCGTATAACGCGAACGATGAAGAGTTCGAAAAGCGTCTGGGAACAATCGTTAGGCGTGGCGTTACGACAATCATCATCGATAACGCTAAGGCACGCGGCCGCAATCCCAAGATCGATTCTGCCTGCCTCGAGCGATCGATTACCGATCCGATCCTGTCTTTTCGATTGCTGGGATTCTCACAAGAGATTCGAGCCGAGAATTCGCATTTGTTTTGCATCACCGCCAACTCACCTGATGTGAGTCGCGACCTTATCACTCGCTGCGTGGTCATTAATTTGCATCACGAGGGCGATCCAACGAAGCGATCGTTTTCGATGGACGATCCAGAGGCTTACGTTCAGACGCATCGCCTGCAGCTGCTCGGTGAACTGGTAAATATGGTCGAACGCTGGAAGGCCAGCGGCATGCCTCTAGCCAAGATTCAAACTCGGTTCAACAAGAAGGGTTGGGGCAACATCATCGGCGGAATTCTTGAAGCCAATGGTGAACCGGACTTCATGGCCAATGCCGAGGATGCTGCCAGTGAGATGGATGACACTCGCCGAGAATTCGAGGAACTAGTCACGGCGCTCGCAAAGCATCCGCAAGGGATCTGGTCGTCGTCTGAGTTAACAGATCTCGCGAACAAAAACTTCGTGCTGCAGTCTGAACTTGGCGACGGGACTCCACGCTCTCAAACCACGCGCATGGGCAAGCTAGCGGGTCGATTCGTCGGCGAACGATTCAAGCTCGATGATGGCACCTACGCAGTATTCAAACGCTCCTTCAACGGTCAATACAACCAATACCAGGTCTTCGTTGAGTCAGCCCAAAGTGACCGCTTAGGACTTCCGGACGTCGAAAACCAGACGTCCGGAAACGTCCGGGAATTGGAGCTGTTTTCATGAGCAATATCACAAACGCCAATAGTGCCGTGCCATTCAATCAATTTCGCTGCTTCCACGTGCGATGCTCGGTGTCCACTTCCGGCCGTTTAGGACATTTCCCGGACGTAAAGATTTCCAAACGTCCTAACTTTTTACCCTGCAATTTCATTGGTGACTTAGGACGTTCCGGACGTTCCGGACGTTTGTCAGGAGTTAGTTGTTGGGAGGGTAAACGAACGTGTTTTTCCCCGTATGTAGATCGTATAGGGAAACACGTCCTAAACGTCCGGACGTCCGGGAATGCCTCAAACCACATTTCTCAGTTAACCCAAAATCGAAAGGCAACCTGGGTATGAATCACGCATTTGCGTCCCGCCCCACTGTCTACAACGGCGTCCAATTCCGTTCCCGCTTAGAAGCACAATGGGCGTGCTTCTTTGATCAAGCGAAATGGAAGTGGGACTATGAGCCTATGGACCTTCTCGGTTGGACGCCTACCTTCCGTGTGGAGTTTCCATGCGGTCACTCCGAGTGCCCTGACACGCATGTGCTTTTGATCGATGTGCAACCGTTCGATGACATCGCGTCGTTTGCTGGCCGTCGTTGCATGGACTTCGCATTCGGCGAGTGCTGGAAGCCAACCGGTGAGATTGAATCCATCCCCGCTGATGCATCAGCCGCATTCGGAATCAATCCCGATGTGACCTATTGGGAAATGGGTCATGGTGCCGGTGGTGGTGTCGAGAACGTCCAAAACTGGGTGTTCACCTATGCCCACGATCTCTGGAAGACAGCCGGGAACATCATCCGAGGCTGCTCATGAGTAACCAATCGAGATCGCAAGTCATCGCACACGTTAGCGCACGTCGCAACCGTTGCACTGCGTTCGAGTGCGACGCCCAGCACACTACAGAACGCGACAGTGGGCCAACAGTGGCCCCTACGGCGAGTCTGCCAGAGTGGCACTCGATACGAAACATGTTTAGGTACTTCCGGCCCGAGACCACCAATCTTGGGCCGTGGGAACAGCCGCGCTAGTCAACACAGTTTGTTTTTTTAGTCCGGGCGACTTCCGCCCCATTTTCACAAGGAGATTTTCATGGATTGGGATACAGCCATGCGTCGGGAATTGAAGCGATTCAACGCAGCCGCCAGGCGTGCGATTGCAAAGCGCGAATCGGACGAGGTGGCGTCGAAACCATCAAAGCCGCAGCCAACAACCTGGGATGAAGCGTTGAAACGAATGCTTCGCAAAGCACGACGGAATGCAGCGAGACCCCTCAGAGCCGACTCGCCGCAAAGACAGCATAGGCCCATCAACGCCAAGTAAGCCCACCAAAGATCAGAGATCTATTAACAACACGAGTCCATCAAGGAAGGAATACCAGTATGTCAACCATCAATGCTTTGCAGATTGAAATGTGGACGCTCGATCGAGTTCGTCCGTACGAGAACAACCCTCGCAGTAACGACAAAGCCGTCGACGCGGTCGCAGCTTCGATCAAGGAATTTGGCTTCTCGCAGCCAATCGTTGTCGACAGCGATAGCGTCATCATCGTCGGCCATACGCGATTGAAGGCCGCGCAGAAGCTTGGACTTGAACGCGTCCCCGTCGTGGTCGCTTCGCACCTGACACCAGAGCAAGTGCGTGCATATCGAATCGCTGACAACAAGACCGCTGAGATCGCGGAATGGAATTACGATCTGTTGCCGATCGAATTGTCGGCATTGCAGGAAGCGAACTACGATCTCGGGCTCCTAGGCTTCAACGCTGAGGAGCTCGCGAAGCTGATGGATACCGGCGTCAACGAAGGTTTGACCGATCCGGACGAGATCCCCGAGCCGCCAGACGAAGCGGTCACTCAACCTGGCGATCTTTGGATCCTCGGTAACCATCGGTTGCTCTGTGGCAACTCCTCATCGCCGGCAGACTTGGATCGTTTGCTGGCCGGCGCTTCGATCCACCTCGTCAACACAGATCCGCCTTACAACGTGAAGGTTGAACCGCGATCGAACAACGCGATCGCTGCTGGTCTGTCGTCGTTCACGAACGATGGAGCATCTTCTAGACTCAAAGGTGGCCAAGGGAATGCTGCGTCGTTTGGTGTGGACCACGAGACTGGCAAGCCGAAGCATGCGGCGACGCACAAAAAGCTTCGTGCGAAAGATCGTCCGTTGGCAAATGACTTCGTTAGCGATGAGGCCTTTGATCAACTGCTCGACGATTGGTTCGGCAACATTGCACGCGTCTTGCTACCAGGGCGTTGCTTCTACATCTGGGGTGGCTACGCGAATTGCGGCAACTATCCGCCCGTACTGAAGAAGCATGGTCTCTACTTCTCGCAGTCGATCATTTGGGACAAACAGCATCCGGTCCTAACACGCAAGGACTTTATGGGTGCGCATGAGTGGGCGTTCTATGGTTGGAAGGAAGGAGCTGGTCACAAGTACTACGGTCCCAAGAATGCGACAGACCTATGGCAGGTGAAGAAGATCAATCCGCAGTCAATGTCACATTTGACTCAGAAGCCTGCGGAGCTTGCCGTTCGCGCGATGCAGTACTCGTCGGTGCAAGGTGAGAACGTGCTCGACCTATTCGGAGGCAGCGGATCGACGATGATCGGCGCGGAGCAATGTGGTCGCAATTCGTTCTTGATGGAACTCGACACGCTTTATTGTGACGTAATCGTTGATAGGTACCAAAGGTTTTCTGGTAACAAGGCCATCTTGGAACGGACTGGCGAATCTCCGATTCCCATGCAGCCTCGTGAACAGAACATGCGATAGGAGGTCGCAATCAAAACCTATGACTATGCCAAGCCTCGTCTTCAAAGACATAGATGTACTCCGCTCCGCAGTTCCTAGCGAATTCATGCAGGGCTGCGCGAGTCGGCATGACAACCGCGCGGTTGCCGTCGGTGAATCGTTCGGGCGTTCCGTCGTTAGCGAGCGAACGAATGTCGCCGCCAACGACCAACGTTCGCGCCGACTCGATCGATGTGTAATGTTCTTTGAGGACTCTGCCGGCGTGGTCGTGGTAGCCATCAAAGTGAAGATAGATCGCTGCGTAGCGACCGTCTTCTTGCTTGCAGGCAATCGTTGCTCTTGTAGACATAGGGTGGTTTCCTTACTTCGATGGTTCGTGGTGGTAGGGTTCGACGATGGCGACGCAATCGTCGGGCATCGTCAGCATGAGGGAGCGGCCGTTGTCCCAGTCGATATCGACCTGTGTCCAGTCGCCGTGTTCATGGACTTCAACAACGGTCCCGAGCGAACCAACGGGGATCGGGTCTGGATCTTGCGGCATCGATACCAAGCGGATGCGATCGCCTTTCTTCAATCGTGTCTGCATAGTCATTGGTTCCTTGTTTCATTTCGTAGATGCGGTGAGTTTGTCGAGGAGTTCGCCGGCTTGAGCCAGGCATGCGTTGACCTGGGCCATCGTGTGAACGTTCCGCCACCGCAGCTTTGGGTCATCGGGTTGTTGCAAAGCGTCGAGCGATTGACGCAATCGATCGAGGTAGTCGCGTGCTACGAGGTGAAGGTTTTCGTAGGGAGCTGCCGGCTCAAGGGCTGGTTTGGCCATGTTTGGTTCCTAGTTGTTGGAGAAGCAAAAGACGATCCCCAACAGTCAGCCAGCGAATCCCAAAAACATCAAGCCAACATGCGAGCATGTTTTGCGAAATTTCTGGAAACATGTGGTTGCGCCGGCGAACCGCAGTTTTGCGACGTGTCGCGTTGTGTTGTCTGTTGGGGTTATGTTCGCATCAACGAGAAAACGCCCACACGATTTAAACGAGGGGCGATTGGTTGGGAATCAGTGGTGAGTCTAGTCGCGAACGGGAACCAAGACGCAAGCTCCTTCTCCGGTGATTGGATACTCCTTCAGTTCGCTTGTCCGTGCATACAGCAGGTTGCCTCGGCGAATCACATAATCAACATCTGCGAAAGTCTCGGGTTCATCGATGCGTCGAAGCCGATATCGAACTCCAGGTTCTGGTACGGCGATCTGGTCGATGTACAAATCCGAGGTGAGCTTTACCTCGTTGATGTAGGGACCTGCCGGACGCATGATGCCAAGCGTACTACGAAAGGATACGCGTTGGCCGGTTGCCTGATTGGTAGCGATGACATGTGTGGTCTCGCCGGCCTTCGACGGTTGAAAAATCGATTCGACCTTGACGATGATTGTCTTACCGCAATGGCAAGCGACATACCGCTCGCCAATCCGAACATCCTTCGATCGCATGGTCTAACCTCGCACGGTAAATCGGCCGCGCTCGGTCTTCACGAACTTGCTATCGTCGCCCTTGGCCAAGTCGCGAAGGATCGCACTGTACAAGGTCGCGTGGGGAGTCTTGCCGCCGGGACTGGTCCAGTAGCCCTTTGCTTCCATCGCGGTGATCAACTCTTGAGCGTTCATCGGCTCGCTCGATTCGCTGAGGACCTTCAAAGCCGCTGTGACGCAGCTCAATCGCTTTTCGCCGGCGTCGGCCGTCTCGGTGGATGCCGCATTTGCTTTGCGTGGTTTCTTGAGGACCGCAACCGCTGTGGACGTTTCGCCTCCGATCGTTTCGACGGTAGCTGGTTCGTTCTCAACCACCGTTACGTTACCTTCGGTGGAAACCTTCGCGCGTCCGCGCTTTGCACCCACTTCGCCCTGAAGGCGTTGAGCACTCTTAATGAGAATCTTCTTACCGGTTGCAAGGTTGGTCGCGTCCCAGCCGCCACGAGGCTTCTCAGCATCGATTTGAATCTCGCATCGGTTGCCCGACACGTTCGCGTAGTACTTGCCACCAATCTTTACTTCTGCCTTCTTCATCTTCGTAACTCCAAATCTGTGTTCGTGGTTGGCTGCCATCGTCAGGCCGATCGAACCACCGATCGACTACGCGCGTCCGTGCTGCGTTTCGGCTTATTGACCAAAGACCAAGTCCGACAATCCTTCGCAAAGAAAGTCGACCACCACCTGGACCTCCGTATTGACCGCCGGCACATCCAAGCCGCGGTCGAAGTTGAACATAACTTTGTGGTCGGCCAGACGTTGAACCCAAAGCTTCGAAATCTTGCTTTGGTTCAATTCGTACGATTCGTGTTCTGCGTGCTCGGCGAAGACCAACGCGTCGAAACGGTATTCGTCGTTGATCTTGCCTTGTACCCAAGATCCGCCAGCGCCGCGGTTACGATTGCTGATCTTGGTGATCGTCAGATCGAGGTCGTGTTGGGTCATCTGCTGGTCTCCGTTTTGTGGTTTGTGAATCGTTTTCGCGTTAACACACATGAGCCATGCGGTTTGAACCGCATCAAGCCGGATTCAAAAGGAATTCGAATTCTTTTCTTGGGTGCATACCTGCGTTCGGAAATGTTGGGCGAGCTTTGCTGCGGTGGCCTGCACATCAGCCAACTCGTCGAAGAAACGTTTCATGGTCGTTGGGTCGGCAGCGTTGAGGATCGGCATCTCTTCTATCGCTGCATGCAGGTCGCTGATGGTCTCGAGCGCTCGTCGGTGAGCGCTGAGGAACTGGGCCGAGGTGAGTCGTGGTCGGTTGGTCATGGTTGGCATCGTGTTGGTCCTGTATTGGGTTGGAATGAAACCGCGTTTGGTATGCACACACATGAGCCATGCGGTTTGAACGTCATCAAGCCAATTTCAGCAGCTTTTTCCAGTCTTTTCCCATGTTTCTCCGAATCGCCCAATTTCGCCCACGTTCGTTTGTGTCGCGTTCGTATTCATGTTGCATCATTGGGGGTAGGTAGAAGAAAGAACGCGACACATTTGATGTGTCGCGTTGTGTTAGCCAGTCAACGCGGCGCATGCATTCGCCGCGGTTCTGAATTGACGCTGGGTCTACTAGTCGGCGATGCCGAGATACTCGCGCAAGCCCTCGAGCGCTCGTGCCACCTCTCGCAGGGTGAAGCTTTGGTGCTCGTAGAAACTGAAGTTCTCATCATGTGGATTTGGGAACTGGTCAATCCGTTCCCTGATAGAGGCCAGTTGGTTCTGAACCTCGGCCCAGTTGTCGTTGTAAGATTCGTACTGTTGTGGTGTGTGACCAGCCATTTTGTTTCTCCTATGGTTTGTAGATGTGAACTCGCAAGTGCGATGACACACATGAGCCATGCGGTTCAACCGACAGCAAGCCGAAGAAGAAAAGATTCTGAAGGTTTTCCAGAATCTTCTCCCCGGCGCATCGGTGTGTGGCAATCAACTATCGCGACATGTTTCCCAAGCCCGCTTGCTGCCGTAGCAGATCTGCCCGCCTTCGACGATGTAGACCGTGTTGTCGTCGGCAACGTCTTGGGCGTCGTCATCTTCATCCTCATCGTCGGACGCGTCGTTCATGTCGCGGCCGCTGGTCACGCCACAGATTCGGTTCTCGAAGGGCCAGTTCTGCTGGGTCATCAGTCGCACTTCGGCGTCGACTCCGAACTCTTCGCGGTAGTCGTTGAGGATTTCGATCAGGGTGTCGAGTTTCATGTTTGGTTCTCCGTTTGGGTGAATGAAAATTGGTTATTCGATAACACACATGAGCCATGTGGTTCGATTAACCTCAAGCCGTCCTTGCAATGTTTTCAGCAGGTTTTCTCAGCATTCCTTGGAAGCCAGAAATTCTTCGATTACTTCGGGCAGCATGCTGCCGGCAAGGACATCTATAGCCTCTTCGAACATGCGGAGTTCTGCTTCCAGGGCACGGGCCGAATCTCCACTCGCGACCACGAATGCGCCGGCCAAGTTGTCGGCCATTCGTTTCAACCTTGTGACCACTTCGCGATAGTCGTCGCAAATGTCCAGCGCGGTAGCGCGAGGCATTTGTTTAAAGGCGGTTCTGATTGCAGCTTGTCTGGCGTTGGTTCGGGACATCGGTTTGTTTTCCTGTTGCGTGGTGAAAGCAGTTGGTCGCTGGGCGATGACACACATGAGCCATGCGGTTCAACCGGCAGCAAGCCGATTTCAGCAGCTTTTCCCCGTGTTCTTCCATGTTTCATGGGATGCCTTACGGGCCCCGACGTTGACCCGTGTTGCGATGTTTTGATTGTTGGGTACTTGGTCGAAGGTTCCCGCAAGAACGCGACTGCGGGCGAGTGTCGCGACCAAGCGGAAGAACGCCGCGCTTCCGTTCGCGGCGTCCGTGGCATTCCGCTGGTCAGTGGCTTAGAGGATCTTTCCAAGGCGGCTGTTCTTCATCGCGTCCAAGGCTTGGACTGCGTTGAAGTGTTCGGTGAGCAGTGGGCCAGCGCTGGGTGTCTGTTTTGCGTCGGCGATCTCGAGGGCTTCCGCCAATGTTCGCAATCCAACGATCGCGTTGTAGTATGCTTCGCGAATCTCTTGGGCTTGGTGCGCATCCATCGCCTTGAAGATCTGTCGAAGGGTTGCGTCAGTCGCTGCGTGTTGGTTGTTTGCGTTGGTCATGTTTGTGTCTCCGTTTTGGAAAAAGGTTTGAATCGTTTACGCGATGACACACATGAGCCATGCAATAGGCGAAAGCTCAAGCCAAGCCTGCGAGAATCTCGGCAGAAATCTGAATGTTTCTGCCTTCGCGAACAATTCGCACACGATGCCACCGTTCGCATTGCTGCAGACCGTTGGCCACTATTAGTTACATACACGAAACAGGCCCACATTGACGAACCGTTGACCCAATATTGCCAACGATTCGTCGACCGAACCTCCGTGTTCGGTCTTCGCCTCTGCAGGGGCCTAGTCGTCAGAGAGATCGGTATTGGGATTCGTTGCTCGTTCTTCAAGGATGATCACCGGCAACGCGCTCTCGCAAAGAAGGTTCAAGGCCTCCTCAGCGAGATTCAGTTCTTCTTGAATCGCGGTAGCTGGTTCCCCGCGTACTCCACAGCCCTCGCATTCGAGCGTTTCAATCAGGCGAGTCAGCGATCCGCAAGCGCTGTTGAACGTGGCAAGAATATCGCGTGCACTTCCTGGTTGCATGTTGTCCAGGGCGGTCTTGATCGCAGCGAGCCGGTCGTAGTTCAGATTCATTTTGGTGTTCTCCGTTTGGAAATAGGTTTGTATGGTTTACGCAATGACACACATGAGCCATGCGGTTCCATGAACATCAAGCCGAGTCTGAAAACAATTCAAAAAGATTCTGCCGGCGGCGCTTGGCCGCCGGCGAATCTGCGTTTTTCGTTAGTCTTTCCGCAAGAAGAACTCGAGCATTTTCTGTTGCTCGAGGAGTTTTGTAAGTTCCGCTCTTGCCTCTCGTGCGGCGCGGAGGTCGCCCTCGGCGAAATCAACCCAGGACATGCTGCATGGTTGGTCGGCCTGCAGTGCCTCTGTGTCTTTGATCGCCCCTTGAGCGCGTCGAAGCATGCATTGTGCTGCTTCATCCATTCGGCGTTTGGCATCGGGGATCATCCATTTGAGTCGTCGCAGTTGGTCCTGGATTGCTTGCTCGGCGCTCGTTTGATTCGTGTCGTTCATCTGTGTTTCTCCGTTTGGGAAAGGGAATGGAATCGTTTACGTGATGACACACATGAGCCATGCGGTTGGGGAAAGCTCAAGCCGGTTCCTGAATGTTTTCTGAATGTTTTCAGCCGCTTTTTTGAAGGCCGCGTGTCGCACAACGTTCGCGTGTGTTGCGTCCGTTTGGATCTTGGGTACTTGGTCGCATGCGGTGTGAAGAACGCGACGGTGCGCAAGCGTTGCGACCAAGCGGAAGAACGCCGCGATTCCGTTCGCGGCGTTCTATGTGGTTGCGATTTAGGCCGCGTGGTCGTATTTGCGGGCGAGCTCGAGGAGTTTGGTTTTGATCGTCTTCCATTCCGGTTTGGTTTCGCCGGCGATCTCTCCGTAGACCTTATCGCGAAGGGCACCCTTGTACCAACCTTTGGTCCATCCGAGTCGGTAGAACAATCGGTTGAGTTCGGTCTCGCCAAGGCCGGCACCAGGGCGATCCCAGCAACTCTTGGTGCCTTCCTTCTTGACGTAATCCCATTCGCTGCATCGTTTGGTATTGAGGGCGAGTTCTACCAAACCCAACACCATCATCAGGTATCCGACCACCTTGGTCTTGTTGAGCGTTCCGCCGAAGGCTCGGAATTCGATTCGGTTCTTACCGCGGGTCAGGTGGGTCAAGTTCAGCAGGTGGTAGCGATCCGATTCGCATCGGCTCTTGGCGTTGTCTTTGTTGCCGTATTGTTTGATTCGCTTGGCGTACATCATCTGTTCGCGTTTGCGGGTTCCGGTCGAAGCGTAAATCGCTCGTTCGTGGTTGCCGACCAAGGAGATCAATCTTGCCAAGGCGGCTGCGTCTCCGTGCCAGCTAATGGTTACGTGAAGTCCACAGCTAGAATTTACTCGACCCCCGCGAGCGTTGATCTGGTCGATCGCGTTCTCGATCTGGCGTACGCCTTCAGCCCCTTTGAGTATTGGGCTTACAAACTCGCATCCTTTGCGCGAGGTGTTCTCGGGTCGGATGCTTCCATCGCGTTCTGCTTTCCATCCGGTTGGCAGCCAAGGTACTTGGTATCCGCTGTGGTAGGGTCCGATCGGTGTGTTGTCGGTGCTTGGGAGGGTGGTTTCGAATTCAATTCCGAAGGCGATTTCGTTTGCGTTCATCGTTCTGTTCCTTTGTGGTTCGAGGTGTGTTTTGCGTCGCGTTTTCTGCGTCGCGATGACACACATGAGCCATGCGTTTCGAGGAACATCCAGCCGATTCCTGCATGTTTTCCAAGTAATTCTGCATGTTTTCTGAGAGGCCAACGGTGCCCCAAGATTACGCCACCGGCGCGTCCAAACATGCTCCGCATAACGAGGCGAACATGCGGCTAAAACGCGACAGTGCGCAAACGGTGGCCCCACGTTTCGAGATGCCAAACCATGGAGGAATGCGATGAGTGAAGGAAACAACCAGGTCGATCCGACGAGGCTTTCGGTAGAACAAGCAGCGAAGCTATTGTCAGCCGCTTACCGAGAACGCATCGAGCCAGAGAAGCTCCGACTAGACCTTCAAAACGGTGCGCCGGTGAACGTTGATGGAACGATCAACCTCGTGCACTACTGCGCATGGCAAGCAAAGGAGATGGGACGTGGCGAGTGATCCAAGGAAGCTAAAACCAAGTGAGCTATGCCGACTGCTCAACTCGACGCCACTCGGCGAGGTGATCAGCGAACGGCAACTCTATCGGCATCGTCAACGCGCCGGCTCACGCATCGGCGACAACAAGACCGTTGACTTGCTTCGCTATTGCGCGTGGATGCATATCGTACGACACACACCTCGCACGACAAACGGTATCGATCCATACGATGCGATGAAGGAGCGAGCGCGTGCACGCAATGCAGCGCTCGCTCTCGCGGGGCGTGATATTGGTGAACTACCAGAGGTCGATAACCCAGATCGCAAAGATCGCGCGTCGCGTGACTTCCGATACTTCTGTGAAACGTATTTCCCTCTGACGTTTCATCTCGCTTGGTCACCAGATCATATCAAGGTCATCAACAAAATCGAGCAAGCGGTTGTGCACGGTGGCTTGTTCGCGTTGGCGATGGCACGCGGTAGCGGTAAAAGCTCGATTGCCGAAGTCGCGTGCATTTGGGCAGTGCTTTATGGGCATCGCAACTTCGTATGTTTGATCGGCAGTGACGAGGGGCATGCATGTGATATGCTCGATTCGATCAAAACCGAACTCGATAGCAACGAGTTGCTATTGGCTGATTTTCCAGAGGTCTGTTTCCCGATCCAAGCCCTCGATGGGATTTCGAATCGTGCGAACGGCCAACTCTACAAAGGCAAGCGCACGCAGATTGGATGGACCGCAAAAGAAGTCGTCTTACCAACGATCGAGGGTAGCAGCGCCAGCGGAGCGATTATCAAGGTCGCCGGCCTAACCGGCCGCATCCGAGGTATGAAATTCAAACGTCCCGATGGTAGAACAGTTCGTCCAAGTCTTGTGGTACTCGATGACCCGCAAACGGATGAAAGTGCTCGTTCGCTCTCGCAATGTGCGAATCGCGAAAGCATACTCGCCGGCGCAGTGCTTGGCTTAGCTGGTCCTGGCAAGAAGATCTCGGGCATCATGCCCTGCACGGTTATTCGTCCAGGTGATATGGCTGACAATATCCTCGATAGGAATAGGCATCCAGAATGGAATGGCGAACGAACCAAGATGGTTTATGCATTCCCTAAGAATGAATTGTTATGGGAGCGATACGCCGAGATCCGTGCAGAAGGGATGCGCGGCGGTGATGGTGGTGAATCTGCCACCGAGTTTTATCGGCAGAACCAAGCTGCAATGGATGATGGGGCTGTAGTCGCTTGGCAGGAGCGATTCAACTACGACGAACTCTCGGCAATTCAGCACGCGATGAACCTCAAATTGCAAGACGAGGCAGCGTTCTTCGCCGAATATCAAAACCAGCCTCTGCCGGCGGAGACGGTTGTCGATGGGATGCTCAAACCCGAAGAGGTCGCCAGCAAATTCAACCGCATGGAACGCGGGTTGGTCTCGATCGGCGCGAATCATCTCACTGCATTCATCGACGTCCAGCAGAAGCTACTCTTCTATGTGGTCGCTGCGTGGGAGGATGATTTCACCGGTTATGTGATTGACTATGGTTGCTACCCTGACCAGCAGCGTCCGTACTTCACGCTGCGCGAGGCTCGCCAGACGCTGAGCTCCGAAGCGACTGGAACCGGACTCGAGGGATCAATCTACGCTGGCCTCGAATCGCTGACATCGAAACTGCTCGAACGCGAGTGGCAACGCGATGATGGTGCAGCGATGCGGATCGGTCGCTGTTTGATCGATGCCAACTGGGGGCAATCGACGGATGTGGTCTACCAATTCTGCCGGCAGTCCAAGCACGCCGCTGTGATCATTCCCAGCCACGGTCGGTTCGTCGGCGCTTCGAGCTTGCCGTTTAGCGAGTATCGTCGCCGGCCAGGTGATCGCGTAGGACTCAACTGGCGTATCCCGAACGTAAATGGCAAACGAGCCATACGACATGTGGTCTACGATACCAACTGGTGGAAGTCGTTTATCAATGCTCGCCTTCGTGTTTCGATGGGTGATCGCGGCTGCCTCTCGCTCTTTGGTACGAACTCCGAAACGCATCGCATGCTCGCCGAACATTTAACCTCAGAGTACTTCGTCAAGACCGAGGCCCGCGGACGGAGTGTCGACGAATGGAAGCAGCGACCGGAGCAGCCAGACAATCACTGGTTCGACTGTCTCGTCGGTTCAGCCGTAGCGGCTTCGATGCAAGGAGTCATGCTGTTTGGTACTGACGGAGAGGTCGCAGCAAAGAGAGAGCGAATGAGCTTTAAGGAAATGCAAAAGAGACGCAGAACATAGTGTTTTCCCAAATTCCCTCTCCCAGTTCACCAACGATTCGCCCCCACCTTTTGATGCGGAGAAATATTGCTGATTCGATGCTTTCTGGAGATTTTTTGCCTGCCATGTTGTAACAAATACTACCCATTTTTTATTACAAGATCAAAGCGAGTTTTTGGTCGGGGGTGGCGTCGTCAACACTCGGTAAAAAGTCAACAAAAGCGACGCTGGAGCAAATAGCTCTCGAGGATTGAATCAAAAAAAATCTTCTCATTCGTCCGTCAATCTACATGTGAACCGGGTATTCCTACAGATAGAAGTCCACGTCTTCATTCTTAGGTAGGCCGATAGCATGTCAGACAACTTGCAAGAGACGATTCGTGAAAGTGCGAAAGCACCTGCCAAGGCATCGGGAGATGCTGGTAGCGTCGAGCAGCACAAGCTCACTGAGCAGATCGCTGCTGACAAGTATCTGGCGTCCAAGGCGGCCGCCTCTAAGCCGAAGCGTGGCCTTCGATTTAACAAGCTCCTGCCACCAGGTGCCGACTAATCGTTCGCGCCTGATTGAGCTTGTTTCTATAGGCAGGGGTGTCGGGTTTCACAGAAGGGATTGATTCACGGATGTTTAAGTTGTTGTCAGGGATTCTGAGCAGGAACGGCGATCGTAAAGATCGGTCGCTCGTCCGTGGACGCTCGGCCCGACACCCCTGGTCGTTAGTGAGAATGCTAGGACGCTACGATGCTGCGACCACTACGGTCGACAACGTTCGCCACTGGGCAGCCGCTGACGGACTATCGGCCAGTGCGGCCAACAGCCCTGAAGTACGCCGCACGCTACGCAACCGTTCGCGTTACGAGGTCGCGAACAACTCTTATGCCCGCGGTATTTCGCTGACTCTGGCCAACGACTGTGTGGGTACCGGGCCGCGATTGCAGATGCTGACTGCGGCTGCATTCGCCAACCGCTTTGTTGAGCAGGAGTTCTTCGCGTGGGCTGATGCAGTTGGCCTGGCAGAGAAGCTACGCACGATGCGGCTCGCTCGCGTTTCAGATGGTGAATCATTTGGGTTGCTGACCAGTAACCCGAGAATCGATTCGCCTGTTCAACTTGATTTGAAGCTGGTCGAAGCCGAACAAGTTACATCGCCAATCTTGGCTCTCGACAGTTATCGCTACCTCGATGGCATTCGCTTCGATGAGCATGGCAACGCGATCACTTATGATGTCCTTCGAGAACATCCAGGCGACGACGCTTTCTCGTTAACCGAGAACTTTGACACCATCGATGCCAGTTCGATCCTTCACTATTTCCGAAGCGATCGGCCAGGGCAAATCCGTGGCATTCCCGACATCACGCCGGCGCTGCCACTATTCGCACAGTTGCGACGATTCACGCTGGCTGTATTGGCGGCTGCTGAAACAGCGGCTGATTTCGCAGGGATTCTTTACACCGATGCGCCGGCAGGTGGCGAAGCGGATGCGGCGGAACCGTTCGAGCCGATCGAACTGGAGAAGCGAGCGCTCCTAACGATGCCAGGCGGCTGGAAGATGGCTCAGATGCACGCTGAGCAACCAGCCACGACTTACGCTGAGTTCAAACGCGAGATTCTCAACGAAATCGCACGTTGTTTGAACATGCCGTTTAATGTCGCCGCTGGTAATTCGTCGGGTTACAACTACGCCTCAGGGCGACTCGATCATCAAACCTACTTCAAGTCGATCCGTGTCGAGCAGTCGCAAATGGCTCGCACCATCCTGGATCGCATTCTGTATGCATGGCTGCGCGAGGCGATTCTCATCGAAGGCTATCTGCCTAACTCGCTTCGCACTCTCGACTCGTCGTTCGAGCATCAATGGTTTTGGGACGGACATGAGCATGTCGATCCAGCCAAAGAAGCCAATGCCCAGAAAATCCGCCTCGCCAATCATACGACAACTCTGGCCCATGAATACGCGAGGCAGGGGCGTGATTGGGAGGCGGAACTTAAACAACGCGCGAAAGAGATCTCGCTCATGCGTGAGCTCGGACTCTCGACCGATTCAACTTCACTTTCTCCAGGAGAGGTAACGGATGACGAAGACATTGCAGTCGAACAAGCAGAGTGAGGTGGATGCCGAGTCGGTACCTAGCTCGCTGCGAATCGTTTGTGACGATTCCAGTTCGATCAATTTACATGCCGCCGGGGCTGCCGAAGAAGGCAAGCCGGCGCTTCGCAAGTTCTCAATGGTCGCTTACACCGGTGGCGCGATGCGTCTTGGTGGCTGGCCTTACCCCGTAGTTGTGGACCTAGCGGGTATGCGTGTGACTCGCAAGTCGCGACCGATCCTCAAGGACCACGATCGCGCAAGTATCGTTGGTCATACCGACGACATCATGGTCGGCGATTCTCGGCTTGAAGTCGCAGGCGTGATCTCAGGGGTGGGCAATACCGCGCAAGAAGTCATCGCCACCAGCGAGAACGGTTTCCCTTGGCAAGCATCGCTCGGTGCCAATGCCGACAAGGTTGTCTTCATCCCCGAAGGGAAGACTGCGAACGCCAACAATCGCGAGTTCAAGGGTCCAGTCTACATCGCACGTAAGTCAACGCTGGGTGAAGTCTCGTTCGTAGCCCTTGGTGCCGACGATGACACCGAGGCTCGGATTGCCGCTGGCCAGTCTGGCGATGACGAGGACCTTGATAGCGAACAGGCGGATGACGACAGCACCGATTCCGATGATTCGGAGCTCGACCCGGTAAACGCCAGCCTGGATATGGGCAGCAAGCCCAAGCGTCCTGTCACTAGTGGAGTCGTTTCCAAGATGCGCATCGAAGCCGCTGCTGAATCCAAACGTATCGCCGGCATTCGCAAAGTGTGTGCTGGCAAGCATCCAGAGATCGAAGCTCGCGCCATTGAAGAAGGCTGGAGCGTTACCAAAACGGAGTTGGCAGTGCTGCGAATCGAACGACCCAAGGCTCCTGACCAACAGGCAAGCCAACCGATGTACCGCCGCGAAGTTCTCGAGGCAGCTTGCTGTCTATCGGTTGGACTCGACGAAACCAAGTTGCTCAAGGCTTATGGCGAGCGAACGCTGAACTCTGCCGATCCGCTTCGGCACATTGGCTTGCGTGAACTTGTCGCCGAATGCGCACGACTCGAAGGATTCGATGTTCCACGCGTGTTCGGTGATGGTACGGCAACGATTCGCGCCGGCTTCTCGACGCTGTCGCTGCCCGGCATCCTTGAGAACGTCATGAACAAGACGCTTCTGTCCGCCTATGAGTCGACACCGATCGCAGCGTTTGATTTGTGCAGCATTGGAACTGTGAGCGATTTCAAGGAAATCGCTCGCTATCGATTGCTTGGTACCGGTGGGTTTGAAAAAGTCGCGCCCGATGGTGAACTGAAGCATGGAAAGCTCTCCGACCAAAAGTACAGCAACAAGGCTGATACTTACGGTCAGATCCTTGCACTGACTCGCCACGACATCATCAACGATGACCTCAACGCATTCATGGACATCCCGCGTCAAATGGGTCGCAGCGGAGCCGAGTCGATCGACGACCTGTTCTTTACGTTGCTCCTCAAGAACACCGGGTTCTTCTCCTCGGCTAACGCCAACTTGCTCGCGGGTCCAGACACAAAGTTCGGTCCCGAATCGCTCACCGTTGCCAAGACAACCTTCCGCAAACAGAAGGCTGGACCGAGCAACAAAGCCAAGGACCAAAAGCCGATCAACATTCGGCCTGAGTTCTTGGTTGTTCCCGTCGAGATTGAAACCGACGCCGAGTTGCTGATGGGCTCTGCGCAATTGATGATCGATGCGCAAGGAACGCCGACCAAGATCCCGGTCGACAACCCTCACCGCAACAAGTACCGCGTCATTTCAACGCCGCACTTGTCGGACAGCTACTACCAGGGAGCCAGCGGCTCGGCTTGGTATCTGTTCGCCAATCCGAATGTGCTGCCGGCGTTTGAGATTGTGTTCCTCAATGGTCGACGCACGCCGGTCATCGAACGCGTTGAAATGCCTGCCAACACGCTTGGCATGGGCTTCCGTTCTTACATCGACTTCGGTGTGAACTCGCAAGACCCACGCGCTGCTGTGAAGGTCACCGGCGAGTGATCTCCTTAGGTGGGTCGGATCTGTCGGATTCGACCCATCCGTCCTAACAAACTCAAGACTCAGGACTCCAGACTGATATGCAAGCTCAATTTGTTCATGACGGTAAGGCCGTCGATTTCACACCCACCGCTGATGTCGCGGTTGGATCAATCGTGATCCAAGGCGATCTAGTGGGGATTACCAAACGCGACATCAAGGCCGGCTCGCTCGGCTCGATCGCGGTGGATGGTGTCTTTGACATTCCCAAAGACCCCGCTCTGGCAATCGAGTTCGAAGCGGGCACCAAGGTCTACGTCGATGAAGACGGGGCTGTGGTCGCTGACGATGTTGGCACCAAGTATCTGGGCAAAGTCGTCACCGACGCTGCCGCCACTGATTCCTTTGTCCGCGTTCGCCTAAGCCAGTGATGAGACACCGTGAGCAACAACGCACAAATCATAAACATTGGAGCGATCCACGTTGCTGACGGCACGACCGTCGACTTCGTACCTGAGGTTGATGTGCCTGCAGGTTCGATCGTCGTCGTGGGAAAGCTTGTGGGCATTGCCAAGTTTGGGATTGGTGCGGGCTCACGAGGCAGCATCACGGTTCGCGGCGTCTTTGACGTCGTGAAAGACCCAACCACCAACATTCCGGCTGGAACGATCCTTTACTGGTCTCAGATCAGCTGGCATGTGGTCAAGAACGCTTACGCCCATTCGATGTTCGGCAAAGCCATAGAGGCCGCGCCGCCAGGCACACTCACAGTCCGTTTACGTCTGAGTCAATAGATGATGGCATCAATCGCAAAAGTAACAATCGATCGAGCTCGCGCAACACAGTCCTTGCGGATGGCCAATGGTCTAGTCAGCCAATGGCTCTCGGTGGGCGAGTTCCGAAGTTGCTTTTGCGTGGCAAGCCAGTCCGTTCCATCGGCATGGATCATCGAAGGTCGTTTACCTAATGGCGATAACGTCCAACTCGCCAATTACGAAAACGATTTGTTTGATCCAGCCAATCCACGCTACATCACGATGAAGGCCATGTGTGGGCTGCCCATTCGATTCGTTGCGGCTACGCCTCAAACGAACGCGCGATTGTGGGTGGTATTCAAGAGTTAGCGACGACTACCGCTGGCCCGCACCAGGGGCACGAGTTGGGCCTCGGCTCTCCAAACGATCCCTGCGTTTGCGGTCCAGCGATAGTCGTCACTTCACAATGTTTCTGTTTTCTCTGCTTAAGGATCCGTGTTCTATGAGAATCGCAATTCACGTCGCCATGTTGGCGATCCTCACTTACCTTGCATCTACTGTCTCAGCACAGGAGGTGGTTTGCAAAGATGGCCAATGTTCGACTATCCAGTTGGTTCCTCTCACTGAGGAGATTCAGATCGATACGTCCACCATCGAAAGCTCTGCCGCTAGTGATGAGGATCGATTCACCCAAGTCATTCGAGCCACAGTTCGTGTCACCATTAGCGGCGTTTGTGGGAGCGGAACGGTTGTCGGTCGCGATGCAGATGGAAACGCGATCGTTCTTACCAACGCTCACGTAGCGGGCACTCAGCGAGGCAGGACCGTTAACCTCGAACGGTGGAACTCAGATGGTTCCGTTGAACGAGGCCGAGGAGCTATCATCTCTTCCGGATATGGCCGAGGGATGAGCGTCGACTTTGCCTTGCTTAAATGCAACGCTGAGTTTGCAAAAGATGTCCGCCCGATCCCGCTCGCCGACCGTTATCCAACCAAGGGGGCAATGGTCAGCACTTACGGTTGCCCTCGCTGTGAATGGCCGAGCTTGCAAGTGCTTAGCTTGAATCGTAGCGAAGGACAGATTCTTACTTGGAAGCCCGAAGCGATTGGTGGTCGGAGCGGTTCTAGCGTGATCGACTATACCGATGTCGGGCCTCGTGTCGTTGGGCTCCTCACTTGGGGAGGCGGTGGCGAAGGGCTTGGTCAATCGACTCCGTTCTTGCTCCAAGCCATGAAGGGCCGTTTACCGAAATCGCTTGAGGCTCTTCCACAAGGTGTACGCGAAGTTTCCGATGAGCAGGAAAAGTACCACGTCGCGACTTGGCCGACTCAACCTCTGGCTGTGTCGAATCAAACAAGCGATCCCGCCTCACAAGATGTCATTGACTCCATCGTTGAGCCTGATCAAGAAACTATCCTGCGTCCACGTCCTCGGGACGAAGACGGAAAACGCAATCCTGCGGATAGACCTGTCTTGGGATTATTCGAACGCATTCAACGCTGGATTCGCGACAAGCTCCTTATCGGATTGCTTGTGATTGGAGCATTCGCCGCGGGCGTCCTTTTCGGACGATCGGGAAGAAAGATTCTGCCTGTGTAGCATGCGTCCATTCAAAGTGGTTGTCTCTCGTTTCTATGCTCTAGGACACAAGTCTGCACTATGTTTCATTGGATTGGATACTTGCTGTGCTGCTATTTGTCAGCGGATCTTTTGGCTGGCTTCTGGCATTGGTGGGAAGATCGTTATGCGGATGTGAAGTGGCCATTGATTGGCGATTGGATTGCCAAGCCCAATCAGCTGCATCATGACCAGCCTTTGGCATTCCTAGATCAAGGTTATTGGTCTCGCAACTCAACAACGATCATTCCCGCAGCGATCGCGTTCTTGCTGACGGTACCGCATCCAATCTGTGGAGTATTTGTGTTTGTGAGTCAAGCAAACGAGATTCACGCTTGGGCTCATAGCAAGGGAAAGGTCGCCTCATGGATCGACGCACTGCAATCGATAGGTTTGTTGCAATCTCCAAAGCATCACGCACAACATCACATTGATCCATTTGAATCGAAGTACTGCGTGATGACTGACCTGCTCAATCCACTGCTTGATCGACTCAAGTTCTGGAGACGACTTGAGTGGATTGTTGAGCGAACGCTGGGAGTTGTTCCAAACAAATGAGCGATCTACTGAAGAACGGCCAGGAGTGGCTTGCCTCAAAACTCACCCAACACGCATCTCGTCAGGTCGTATATCGCCGAGGAGAGCTGGGGGCCACGCTCCAAGCAACGATTGGCAAGTCGATGTACGACCAGGACGATGGCGAAGGCATCGTGACTCGCAGCCAAGTCCGTGATTTTCTGATCGATACCTATGCCCTACTTTCCTCGATTATCGGAACGTTGCCACGCCGCGGTGACACCATCGTGGAGATCGATGGCGACCACACCTTCATTTTTGAAGTGATGGCCCTCGGTGGTGATCCACCTTGGCGCTACAGCGACCCATTTCGTTTGAAACTCCGCATCCACACCAAACAAATCGAATCCCATCCGTCATGACGACCGTTATACAAGTTGCTGATAGTGTCACCGCCCAGCTCAATGCCGCCGAGTTCGACTTTGAATTCGTGGCCGAACGCATGTACGTTCCAAACTTCGACCTCGAAGACATGAAGGAACTCCGCGTAACCGTTGTGCCTCGCGATGTTGAGCTATTCCCTCACGACCGCGCCCACAACAAGTACCACTGCCGCGTTGATGTCGCGGTACAGAAGAAGTTCTCCAAGGGAACCAACGAGGAGATCGATCCGCTGGTTGATCTTGTGGAAAAAATTGCCGACGAGTTTCGCTTGAAAAGGCTCGATTCATTTCAAGCCGCTCGCTGCGTGAAGGCCGAGCATGCCGTTCTGTACTCCAGCGAACACTGGGAACAACTGCGTCAGTTTACAAGCTTGTTGACCCTAACCTTTGAACTGGCGCGATGATCAAGATCACGGTCCGAACTCAATTCGATAAGCAGAAGCTCAAGAAGAAGGCGGAAACAGCGACCTTCACTTCTCTGAGCGAAGCTGGCGGTGCAGTTCGAAAGACAGCCAAGCGGAGCATTCGGAAACGTAAGAAGGCATCGAAGCCTGGAAGCCCACCGAATACACAGACAGGCATGCTCAAGCGAGTGATTCGCTACGACGTCACCAACAACCGAACCGTTGTAGCGATCGGCCCTGTGAACGAGATCGCTGGACAGATCTGGAACTTGCATGAATTCGGTGGCGTGGCAACCAAGCGTCGCAAGCTCAAGCCTCATCGATTTAAGGTTGGCGAGCATGGTCCAATCCGTGCCATTCAACACGGAAGCAAGACCAAGTTTGCGAGGATTGAACTGCGAACCGGGGCTCAGGCGAATCGAGCCACTCGTCTAATTGCAGAAGAGAACGAGCGACGCAGTGACAACAAGCCTCGCCATTATCCCAAGCGACCATTCATGAAGCCGGCACTGGAAGCCAATCGGAGTCGACTCCCCACGTTCTGGGCCAACTCAGTCAACTAAACCTAGCATTTTCAGAAAGCGAGGTATGCGATGAATCATAGCGGATTGTTTTGGCCACTTCGAAACTCACGAAGAGCGGCCTGTGCGGGCGATTCGAGCTTTCCCAACATCGCATCTTTCTCAATTTGCTCATCCCAACGGTCGCCGTCAAAACGCAAGAACCATTTGCGAAACTCTGAAAGCTCAGCGGGCGGTAATTTCGCGATGGTCTGCTCTAGTTCATGAAGTGTCATTTTATCCTCCTTAGTTCCTGATCCACCATTTTAGAACACGAGGTGCCATCTTGCCAGAAGTAAGACTTGGTCTCGAAGCCGTCCTCACCATTGACGGCGTCGAGATCACCAACGTCAAGGATTTGACCGTCAGCCTCGAGAAGGCCGAAGCGGATGCCAGTACACGTGCCAATAACGGTTGGCGTGCTACTGTGGGAACGCTCAAAGATGCGTCCATTGAGTTCACAGTGCTCAACAAAGAAGGTGACTCGGCCTTCGGTTTACTTCAAGGTCTATGGAGCAGTGGCGATCCTTGTGATGTCGGCATCAGCGACGCTGGTGGAACGCTCACACTGACCTGCGAAGTGATGAACTTCAATGTCAATCAAAACCTGGAAGAGGTCATCTCCGCTGATGTGACTCTCAAGCCGACGCAGTCGAGTTCCGGTGGTGGCATGAATGTGGGACCTGGCTTGGCCGGTCCTTGATCGCTGGCGTTGTCGTTCGAAATCACGGATTAGTTGTACTCAGGGAGGCATCATGCAGAAGTTTGTAGACCGCGCCGGACGCATTTGGATTGTGGACATCGATAACACGACGCTGCGCCGCGTGAAGACTCTTACCGGAGTGCATCTCCTTGAAGCGATCGACGGTGATTTGATCACGCGACTCTCGACCGATCCGTTGCTCCTGGGCGATGTGCTCTTTGCAATCTGCAAGCCGCAAGCGGACCAGCAGCAGATCACCGACGAAGCCTTCGGCGAAGGTCTCGCTGGCAATTCGATCGATGATGCAACGGGCGCACTCCTCGAAGCACTGATCAACTACTTCCCGGAGTCGCGACGCCGCCTTCTGCGGAAGGCGGCCGAGAAACAGAAGCTGATCGAGACTCGGGGAATCAGTGCGATCGAGAAGCGACTGGACGATCCGAACTTGGTCGACAAGCTCGTAGAAGATCTCGAACGCAAGCTCGCTGTGCCGACATTGAGCGACTCATCGTCCGACTTGCCGGCATCGTCGGAGTCGATCCAGGTCCCTTAACACTTCGCCAACTTGTGCTGATGGCCGAGGCCAGACGCCAACACGATTGGAATGTCGCGAGCACGATCATGGCACTGATGGCCGAAATGAACCGTGATCGCAAGAGGCGTCGCAAGCCATTCAAGCCCGACGACTTCAATCCTTACGCAGAGCAGAAGCCGATTGTTGCTCGCGGAACTGTTGAGCAAGCAGCTGCGATGCTCGGTGCTAACTTTCAACCAAGAACGTCAGAGTCGCCATGTCCCAAGTCAGAGCTGGAGGAGCCTACATCGAGTTGACCGCGAGGAGCGCCCAGTTCCTCAAGGGTCTTGAAGCTGCGCAAAAGCGGCTCAAATCGTTCGGTGCATCCACGCGACTGGTTGGCACCAAGCTCACTGGCCTTGGTGTCGCAGCGGCGGCACCTGTGGGAGCTAGCCTCGCCGTTTATACGAGTTTCGATGATGCGATTCGGGCCGCTGGTGCAGCCGCCAATGCAACCGGCGCGACATTGGAATCGCTGCGTAACAAAGCCAAACACCTGGGAGCCACAACCAGCTTCTCGGCCAGCGAGGTCGCTTCTCTGATGACCGAACTCGGGCGAGCCGGTTTCTCTCCCAAGCAGATTGAAGAGATGACCGGTGCGGTCATGAATCTCGCCAGAGCCACTGGGACGGATGCAACTGTTAGCTCTGGGATCATGTCAGCCACGATCCGTCAATTCAGCTTAGAAGCGACCGATGCTGTGCGCGTCTCCGATCGATTGACCGCAGCGGCGAACATGTCTTTCAACTCCGTCGAGTCTCTTGGGGAAGCGCTGCAGTACGCTGGTCCCGTGGCAGCTGATGCCAACATGAGCCTCGAAGAAACACTGGCTATTCTTGGAACGCTCGGAAACCTCGGCATTCAAGGTAGTGAAGCCGGTACCGCGTTACGTCGATTGCTCACCCTGAGCGCGGCAGAGTCTGAGAAGTTTAAAAAAGTATTCGGCGTTGCGACTAAGGATGCCCAAGGGAATGCTCGCGACCTCGTGGACATTCTTGGCGAAGTTGCCGCTGCATCGGCCAACATGGGAACTGGTGATCGCGCCCAAGCCTTCAACGAGGTCTTCGGTTTGATGGGCATTACCAGTGCTTCGGCCATTGGAAAGACGGTCACCGACACCAAGAAGCTGCTTGCCGACCTGAAGAAGTCAAATGGCATCGCCGACAAGACCGCACGCGATATGGATGCTGGGATCGGTGGCGCGTTCCGAATCTTGAAAAGCTCGATCGAGGGCGTTGCCATTGCGATCGGCGAATCGCTCGACCTCTCGGTCACAAAGATGATGAACGCAATCTCTCGGGCTCTTTCCGGCCTGATTGAATGGATTGGCAAGAACCAGGAAGTGGTCAAGAAGGTCGCTCTCATAGTTGCCGGTGTCGTTGCTGTCGGCGCGGCTTTCATAGGTATCGGTAGCGCTGCTGGCGTGGCTGCGTTTGCTGTTGGTGGCCTAGCATCGATGTTCTCGCTGGTCGGCACCGCAATTGGTGTGCTGGTGACCATGATCGGCGCGCTGTTTACACCTATCGGACTAGTTGTCGCTGCAGTTGCCGCACTGGGTGCCTACTTCATCTACTCGTCCGGCATCGCTGGCGAAGCGATCGAGTATTTGAAAGGCGTCTTCGAAACGCTGAAGGCTGACACGATCAAGGCCTTTGGTGCGATCGCCAATGCACTGGCTGCCGGAGATATCACCGCAGCAGCCAATGTTCTGTGGACCTATCTCAAGCTCCAGTGGATCAAAGGCACAACCTATCTCAAAGGAGTGTGGGCCGATTTCACCAGTTACCTTTCCGATGTTTGGGGCGACACCGCTTATGCGATTGGCGATGTGCTTATTAGTGCCCTATCAGGACTTGCAAGCGTATGGAATGCGACGCTCGGTTTCATGGCAGATGGTTGGACAATCCTCACGACCTCGGTACAGAAGGGGTGGAACTCGACAATCGGATTTCTGAAAAAGGGATTCATTCGATTGCGTGAGCTGGTGGATATAGCCGGCGATGTTTCTGTGCAGATTGGTGGCGTGCTCATCAATGCGCTTGCAGGCGTAGAGACCGCCTGGGTCGAAACCATCGACTATCTCGCTGACACTTGGTCGGTGTTCGTCGCCCAAGTCAAATCGATGTGGAACTCGACCGTCGGCTTTCTGCGCAAGGCCTGGATCAAGCTGAAGTCGCTATTCGATGACGATGTGAATGTCGAAGTTGAAATGGCCAAGATCGACAAGGAGATTCGAACAGCCGACGAAGCTGAAGAAAATAAGAAACAGCAAGCCATCGCCGATCGCATGAAGCGGCGCGACGCACGCAAGCAACAGATCGAATCCAATCGTGTTCAGATGCAGGAAGGGATTAAGCAGCAACTTGAGGAACGTCGCAAGGCACGCGCTGGTCGTGACATTGATGCCGAGATGGCGGTCATCGATCAAGAGACCGAAGCCAAGAACCAAACCGTTGATGCGTCCAAAGAAGATCAGTTCAAGCAAAACGAGGCCGCAGGTGGGGCACGACAAAAGACCATCGATGACACGACCGCTGGCGTTCAAAAAACCCTTGATCAAATGCGTGAGGAAGCTCGCATTGCCCGCGAAGCCGGTCGCCAGTCGCCAGAAGATCGCGCCAAAGAGCGTGAAGAGCAAGTAGCAGCAGCCCAAGCGGAGTTCGATGCGGCCGTAGAAACAGCCAACGCAGCCAAGCCCCAAGAACCAACCCAAGCCAAAGAACCTGGTCCTCCGCTTCCTGATATGCCAGCTCCTCCGAAGCCCGGCGCACTGAAGGTTCCCAAGGTTGAAGTGGATGGCATCAAAGATCCAAAGCTGAAGCCGCCCAAGAAAAAGGATCTTAAGCTTGGTTTGGATCGGTCTGCCAAAGATTCAATGGATCGATTCTCTGATGGCCCCGAGGAACCGACTGAAAAAACAGAAGCGGCTGGAAACTTCGATAGTCGTGGACTCGGCCTTGGTAGTGGTGCATCGCTCATTCCCGTGATCGAGCCTCCTGATCAAAAGGACGAGGTCGATCCGGACGGCGTCGATGCTGACGTGAATGCCGATGCTGACGCAAATGATCCAGAACAAGAAGTTCCAGAAGTCGAACCGGAACTCGGTCTGCAGCCAATGGACGCTGAAGTATCGTCGCCCGAGGATTTCATAGAACCAACGGTTGAGGATCAAGAACCATCGCTCAATCTCGAATCGATCATGGCATCCTTTGCAGCGGTTCGGGTGCGTTTGGAGGAATTCGATGCTGCGCTATCTCAAAGCGTCGCGCGGCTGCAAATGCCACAAGTCGCCAGCGAAGGTCTCTCGGATGATGTGAAGCGAGCCATCATTCAAACCGCTGAGAACACATCTCAGCTTGCCGAACGCGCACGCACGGGAGGCTTCGTGTTTAGCTGATGGGATTCTCAACTGGTGGATACAACTTCGAACTGGCTGCGCTATCCAAGAAGGCGACGCGTGGCAAAACAACCTCGGACACGTTCGTCTATGTCGGCACCAACGGTAGCTCTGTCGATCCAGCAGCCGCGGCGAGTGCAGTACTGGCCTACTATCGAGCCACCCAGCGAGATCTGATTCCCTATCTTCAGGTTGATGGCGAGTACATCAACGATAAACATGCTCTAGTAACTGCTTCGATCAACAAGACCAAGCTCGATCCAGTCTCATTCAATACTACTGGGGCATCGACTCATCTCAATCAATCCCTATTCACACGTGGAATCTATGCAGCGCCTGGCAAGATCCCTCCGAACTATCGCGGTGCAATCGGTGTGAGCGACTCGGGCGTTGCCGGCGTCGACGTGACTGTTCCTGCATTCGAGTTTTCTGTCCGCAAGAAATTTGAGTTTGTCTCGACCGAATACCTTCTCGCGATGGTAGCCATGACAGGGCGAGTCAACTCGACTGGCTGGTCGATCTTTGCGCCAGGTGAAGCCTTGTTCCTAGGTGGGGAAGGTGGCGAGGATGAACAGAACTGGGTTGATGTGACCTATCACTTCGCGGCTCGCCCCAATGAAGCAAACCTGAGAGTTGGAAACATCAACGGCGTGGCCAAGCGAGGTTGGGACTACCTCTGGGTCAAACATGGTGAAGAGGTTGTCGGCGATCGAGTCTTGCAAGTTCCTGAAGCGGCTTACGTCGAACAGGTTTACCCCGAAGCGAACTTTAACGCATTGGGGATCGAGTAATGGCGAGGCGTGTTCGACCAGGCGAGAAACTCAATATCACGGCAGCGGAATACAACCGTCTGCTGGCAGCGGCCGATGCCATCGCTCGTGATCGACTCTCGGGTGGCGGAGGAAATCGCACCCACGTTCGCGACGCTGCCACCGTTCGCGTTCACTATCAAAGTGCGACCACTGTGCCCATCGGTGGAATCCTCGGTTTTAACGCCCCACTCGGCGATCCTGACGTCGACAATACTGCACTTGCTCGCTTTGTACGTGACGCAACGATCCAGTCGGTGTGTCCAATCGCCGACGAACACACAGGTCGATTCGGTGTGGCAATCGAGCCGATCGCCGAGGACAAAGTCGGTCGAGTGGTATTCGCCGGCGTCGTCGCTGCCCGTGTGAATGTTCGAGAGACGTGGCATCCATATGCCGATGTCGCCGACGCGGGAGGAACGACTCTCCAATCGAAGCCAAACGGATCGGCTCAAATCCTGTGGCGACGTGATCCAAATCAATCGGGCATCCAGTGGGCTGTTGTTCGCGTTGGAAAACCAGCCGATCCCGCGTTCCTTGTGAAAGTTCCGAGCGGTGGTATCCCTGCTCGCACTGGTCTTGCGACTGGTGCAGCCAATTGCGACCTCTTTCAGCTCGATGATTCTGGGACCATTGAACCAGTTCGAAAGCCGAACGGCCAAGGCGTTCGCATCATCGCTCGCAACCCTAGCGCCCAGCGCATTCGAGGTCCGGTTTCCAACTACGAAGGTGATCAGTATCTCAGCGTCACCTACGATGGCAATCGATCCTGGATCATCGACCCGCCCAAGCAAACGTTGCTCTGCAAGCCAGTATCTCGTCTTAAGGCGAAGAGCTGGGGCATGGCTCGTGAACTTCGATATGCCAATGGAATTTGGGCACCGATCGGAGTGAAGGTCGCGGTCTACAACGTCTGCGACTATGCACTTCTGACAAGCCAGCAGATCGTGTGTCACTTTCACGAGGACACCAGCGCCTACTTAACCATCGGATGCCGATGCTGTGAGGGAAGCAGTAGTTCCAGTTCCAGTAGCGGATCGTCATCATCGTCATCATCGTCATCATCGTCATCATCGTCATCCTCGTCGTCTTCAAGCAGCTCAAGTAGTAGCTCAAGTTCGAGTTCGAGCAGCAGCATTTCGAGCTCGTCATCGAGTTCCTCGTCATCCAGTAGTTCGAGTCAATCGTCTAGCTCTTCCTCGGGCTCTAGCAGTTCGTCGAGCATCTCGAGCTCATCGTCGCCGTCGTCCAGCAGTTTGAGCATGGGCTCAAGCAGCAGCTCATCGAGTCCATCCTCATCAAGCAGTTCAAGCATCTCGTCCAGCTCATCGAGTACTTCTAGTTCGCCTAGCTCTTCGAGCAGCAGCTCATCGGTAAGTTCATCGTCGAGCGATAAGTCAAGTTCCAGCTCTGCTTCGTCGTCATCAAGTCTAAGTTCATCCAGTCTCTCATCTTCGAGTTCCTCCGCATCCAGTTCGTCCGATTCAAGCTCCTCCGCTTCAAGTTCGAGCGATTCAAGCCATTCATCAAGTTCTGATTCATCCGCGTCCAGCGATTCATCAAGTGATTCAGATTCAAGCGAATCGCAATCACTGAGCGAGCCTTCGTACTCGAGCAGTTACTCGTCGAGCGGATCAAGCTCTGCGTCGAGTGATTCAAGCCAATCCAGTGGTTCCAGTGGATCAAGCTCCAGTGAGTCTGACTCAAGTCAATCGGATTCGAGCGAATCGGTTTCCAGTCAGTCTGAATCGAGTGAATCGGATTCCTCTCGCGGAAGCGAGTCGTACTCAAGCGATGCCAGTTACAGTCATTCCTACAGTGCCAGCTACTCGGGATCATCCAGTGGGAGTGATTCCAGCCAGAGCGATTCGAGCGGTAGCGACAGTAGTCAATCCAACAGTTCGGATAGTGAATCAACCAGCTCGGAAAGCGAAAGCCAATCGGAGAGTCGATCGGACTCGCAAGATCCAAGTAGCGAGAGTGACTCGGTACCGAGCTATTCGTGGCCAAGCTACTCGGTGCCCAGTTACTCCAGTGGTAGTGGTTCCGCTTCTGCGAGTGCTTCCAGTGAAAGCGAAAGCCAGAGCGAATCGGAGAGTCAGTCCGAAAGCGAATCGGACAGTCAATCGAAATCCGAAAGCGAACCATCAAGCGGTCATAGTTCGGAAAGTCGATCAAGTAGCGATCGCCCAAGTTACAGCGAAAGCTACAGCGTGCCATGGTCAACCAGTCAATCAGCCAGTGGTTCTGCTAGTCATTCGCAAAGCGATTCGGGCAGCGGATCGACAAGCGGATCTGAAAGTGATTCCTCGCCATCAACCAGCGATTCGCGAGATCCATCTACCAGTGACTCAAATGATCCGTCAACAAGTGATCCCCCAGATCCATCCACGAGCGAATCGGATCGCCCAAGCGTAAGCCATTCCGATAGCGAACCGCCCAGCGAACCTCCTCCATCCGAAAGCAGCACGAGCGAACCATGCAATTCAACTTGGATTTGGTCGTGCGGCTGGCAGCTCCTCGAGAGCGACTGTCCTGAAGTTGGCGACCCGCCAAGTGGCTCAGGTGGATTCGATGGTGAAGTTGTGGAGGTGGCAGCATGATCCATTGTCCCAACCTAACCAACGACAACCGATGCCAGGTTGCTGGTCACCTAGCCGATTGCTCAGTGCAAGCTTCATCCAGCGGTTGCCGAGCCTGCAGCGAGTGCTCGAATCCGCAAGCGGTCAATCTAGTGACGATCGGTATGGCCATTGTCAACAAACGTCGACGAAACCAGAACGTCGACGAGCTCAAAACGTTGTTGAAAAGCTACCTGCCCAATCAGGAAGAACCCACGACGCTGCGGATGGCTGCCTACAAGCCAGGTCCCGGCAATGAACTTCGCAAGATGCTCGCTTGGTTTGCAAGGCCAAGCGACACCTGCAAGTGTGAGACCCGCGCCGAGACCATGAATGATTGGGGCGTGGAAGGATGCCGTACGAATCTCGACACCATTATCGAATGGCTTTTGGAAGAAGCCCAACTCAGAGGATTACCCCATGGAAAGTTTACTAGAACCATCGCCAAGTCACTCGTGCTCACTGCCATCCGCCGGTTTGAACGTAAGTTCCCAGACGGTGCACCCGAGCCCAACGAAGACGATCCAGATGCCGACGAAGAAGATCGTTGAACGTTGCTTCCTGATGAATCTCGATCGCCGCGATGATCGATTGCAAGAATGGATGCAACAACTACCGCAGCCGTGGCCATTCCCAGATGTTGAGCGATTTGCTGCCATCGATGGTCGAAGACTTGCGACGCCTGAGCAGTGGCGTGCCGGCAATGGTGCCTGGGGCTGCTATCGTTCGCACTTGCTGATCCTTGAAAAATGTCTGCTCGAAGGGATCGACTCGTATGTGGTCTTCGAAGATGACGCAGGGTTCGTTCCCGACTTTGTGGAACATCTCAATGCGTATGTTCGCGAACTTCCTGAAGACTGGGGACTAGCTTACCTCGGAGGTCAGCACCTTTACGCTGCCAAGCATCCGCCCAAGAAGATCAGCGACCGTGTCTACCGACCTTACAACGTCAATCGTACGCATGCATTCATGGTGCGTGGTCGCGCAACGATGAAGGCACTCTATCGTCACCTCAATTGGAATGACTGGCATCTGAAGCATCACATCGATCATCACCTGGGGCGATTGACTCAGCGGCGATACGAAGCGCTGGTACAAGGTAAGAACGTCGAGAAAGAATCGATTCCGGTTTACACACCGGATCGCTGGCTAGTTGGTCAGCTTCCAACCAAATCCAACATCTGCGGTCGCAAGTGGACCCAAACCAGGTTCTTCAACGATGCCAAGAATGCCGACCACAGCGACGCTCCGTTCTTCGCAGTACTGGGACCGCATCGCAGTGGCACCAGCTGCGTGGCAATGGTCATGCATCATTTGGGCGTTCACATGGGCAACGAACTCGGTGGCTACGAGGCAACTGGAGGTGGCGAGGCGATTGGGCTAGCGAACCTCTGTGAAAAGGCGATGCGATTCCCAGCGATCGATCCCAAGATCCCTGACGGTCAGCTCGCCAAGCAACTCAAGGCCTGGATCGTAACTCGCAAAGCAGAAGCCATTCGCGATCGAACTGTCGCTGGCGGTAAGTATCCGCATCTCTGCCGATTCGCAAACCACCTCTACGAAGCCCTCGGTAACTCGCTGCGAATCATCGCAGTCGATCGCCCAATCGAAGCCTCGATTCGATCCCTTCAAGATCGAAGTAGCCGACATCCAGGCCAATGGTTCGCAGCCGGCGATGACGCCTGCGACAAACTCCAGCGTTCGCTTCTGGAACATCGCGAGAAGTTCATTCAAGAACATCCCGAAGTTCCCGTCCATCGGATCAACTTCGCCAAGCTTACTGAAGATCCCGAAACGGCGATAAATGAACTGATCGCGTTCCTCGGCATTGAACCCACTGCCGAAGAGATCGATTCGGCGATCGCCCATGTGAACCCGGAGTTGAGGAAGTTCGGATGACACCCGTGGAAGACGTTCTTGCCAAGATTCGACATCGATACCTCATTATCGGCTCCGGCGCACTTCGCTTGCATGGGATCGATTGGGAAGAAGGCGATTTAGACATTTGGCTTGATCCCAATCTATCCGATGAGGACTGGCAAGCGTCTGTCGATGATGCCGCTGGTTCTCTCAAGCGACCTTGGAAGCGAGGCGAGCCAGACGGTTCGGGTGGTCTGCGTGCATCAACTCGCATCGCCTGCTCGCCACCGCTGGACGTGATGCGTGAAGTCATGGGCTGCACCGCAGAGGACTTTGAGAGGGCCTTCGATAACTCGCTCATCTCGTTCTACGGCAACGTCGCACCACTGAACTCGATCATGCACATCAAACGCAGCGCGAAGCGTCTCAAAGACTATCGCCATGCCATCAAACTTGCTCGCAAACTCCTTAACGCGTGGTGAAACATGGAAGCAACAGTACCCATTCAAGACATTACCTTTTGCATTAAGACCATTCATCGGCCTTGGGCCTGCCATCGACTCGTCCAGTCGCTTCGAAAGGAGTTCGGCGAGCCCAAGATCGTCGTTGTTGACGACGGTCTTCCCGAACATTGGTTCTCGCGAAAGTATCCCGAGACCGCCAAACACTGCAAAGTGATTGATCTCCAGCAGCACGATGTTGGCGTCGGCATTGGACGCAACACAGCAATCGACGCGGCAGAAACCGAGTTCATCTTTCTGCTCGACGATGACCAGATCGTAACGCCCGATCTGCATCTTGACCGAGTCTACCAGCGGTTCATGGAGTACGACCTCGACATTCTGGCTGTGCGGCAAGGAGATGGCGGCCGGCCGATGCTCTTCAGCCCGCTCATGAATGGCACCAGGATCTGGATGCATCGCGGCGAACGCAAACGCATCGGCGAAACCTGTTGGTGCGACATGGTCAGCAACGCATTCCTAGCGAGGCGTGACACGATCGCCCGTGTTCGCTGGGATGACGAGATCAAAACATACGAGCACTGGGAGTTTTTCTATCGGGCGTCCCAGATCGAACATCTGCAAATTGCCGTGGCACTCGATTGCTCGGTAGTCCACGACCACGTTGCAGCTAAGCCATACGGAGCACTGCGAGCCCGACCCAAGTTCCGTCGATTGGGGCTTCGTAAACACGGCTTTGATTCACTCCGTTATCCAGGAGGAGGTATCGTTCATGCGTGATCGCGTCACATTCTGCATCAAGACCATCCATCGCCCTCATTGCTGTGCGAATCTGGTGCGCAGCATTTACGAACACTGTGGCGATGATCGTCCGCTGATCTACGTCCTCGACGATGGGAAGCCTGAACTGCGATTTTCGCAAGTCTGTCCCGACGAAGCGGCAATGGTCGATCGACTGATCGAAACCGAATACGACATCGGCTTATCGGCTGGTCGCAATCGCCTCGTGGAAGCGGCTCAGACGCGCGTGGTGATCTTTTCAGATGACGATCACGTGGTTGGTCCACAGACTCGGCTGAATGATCTCGTTCGAAAGTTCGAATCGAGTCGCCTGGATCTATTGGCAACACTTAGTAAGCAACCCCATCGCCCGAATCCAGATGGAACACCGAGGCTGCTCAATTCGTCAGGCGGTGTGCTTCACATTCCTCGTGGCGAGTATCGACGCATCGGCGACATTGCCGAGTGCGCATTCGTTTGTAACTGCTTCGTAGCACATCGCGACATCCTGCAGGCGATCCGTTGGGATGAAGACCTCAAGGTAGATGAGCATTGGGACTTCTTCTGGCGAGCCAAGATTGCCGGCGTCAGGGTTGGCGTGGCGATGGACCATGTCTTCCCGCACATCCACGTCGATCCACCGGCTTACAAGCGACATCGACCAGTGTTCTTAAGAGCTGCACTTCGTAAACACGGATTAAGGAAGGTACTTTGGAAATGAAACGAGTCATCGCAATTCTGGATCTGTCACCACGCCGTGCGGTACCGACCGTACGAGAGAGTGTCGAGGCGGCTGCCGAGAGATGGAACGTCGAGCTGCATTGGATTCGACGTCCTCTGCAACCATGCCATCCATTTTGGCAGAAGATGTTCGTCTGTGGTGATGTTGCAAAGCGGTTCGGTCCGTCGCATGTCCTGCAAATCGACAACGACATGGTTATTCGCAGCGACTGCCCATCACCGTTCGCGTTGGCTCAGCCTGGCCAGTTCGCAATGGTGGCCGAACGGCAGTGCGCCCAGAACCGAATCGACAACGGCGGGTGGCAAAAGACTGCGCACGAGATTTGGGCGAAACGCTGTCGGCTCAAACCCGCGCCGACCTGGATGCATCCAAACGGTGGATTGTATTTATACGACACCGAAACGTTTGCTCGCATGTTCGAGCGAATCATCCAGTACTTGATCGTCACCTTCGGAGCCAACGATCAAGCAACCGACGAATCGCTGATCATCAACCAACTGTGGAACGATCACGCTGAGACGATCACTTTCCTACCTCCGGATTTCAACGTCAGCATGTTGCAGACACCCGAGTGGGCAACCAATCCAGTGATGCAGTCCTTTGTCTACCACTTCATTGGTCCCAGCAAGCCGCATCTGGATCGCTGTCACTGGCAGCGAAGCAATCCACCTGAGTTGCCATTTCCTGAAAACCGCCAATCGATCGAACTGTTAAACGAGTGGAAAGACAATCCACCAGCGAGTTACGACATAGGCTCAATCTTCCGCCCAGATCTCGCAGCGAACCTTTTGGCTTTATATCCGAAGCTGCTCGTTTCAGGAACCTGGTCCGATGAGCTGACGATTTACGACGAAAGACTGACGAGCTTAGATGAAACGTTTGCATCTCACTTGGTGCTAACTCGGTTTCTCATCCGTCTCGGCGTAAATGCTCGTCGATTCAAACTTCGGATCAAGGAGGGCGACGATGCAACGCTTCAGCTTGCCCGCTCTTGAGTATCACGTTGCTCATGGTTGCAACTTGTCCTGCCAGCAGTGTAGCCACTACAGCAATTTTCACTTGGCCGGCAGGTTGCCAACGCTGGCTGACGCGGAGTCCGAGTACTCGCAATGGTCGCATCGACTTAAGCCTGCGCGATTCGCGCTACTCGGCGGTGAGCCACTCCTCAACCCTGCGATTTTGGAACACATTCAATTCGCTCGACAACACTGGTACGACAGTGAACTGATGCTGGTCAGCAATGGATTCTTTCTGCTCCGATTCCCAGAGTTGCCCCAGGTTCTCGTTGATACTGAGTGCCAACTTGAAATCAGCCAGCATGGTACGCATCAAGACTACCTCGAACGATTCCGCGAGGTGAAAGCGATCGTGTGGACTTGGCGTAAGCAGTATCCCAAGCTTCGCATCAACATTCGCAAGTCGCACAAGGGCTGGATGCGGCAATACGACGTCATCGATGGCAAGCCGATGCCGTTCAATTCCAAGCCAAACGCCGCATATCGCGTCTGTATGCAGCGAACATGCACCCAGCTTGTGAATGGCTGTCTCGCTAAATGTCCCGCACTCGCATATTGGCCACAGCTAGAGACAAAAGCCCGCCTCGAATCCATTTCGGAGTGGGATTTGTTCCGTAGTTACGAAGCTTGCCCACCAAGCGCGAGCGACGACGAGCTTCGCTCATTCCTCGAAACAAAGTCGATTCCCCAGTGCGCGTTGTGTCCTAGTAGACGCGTCGCGTTTCGTCATCCCAGTCCCTTGCAAAGGAGTAACTTGCAATGATTGATAGGTTCAAGCCCAAACTACCTCGTTTGCCATATCCATTCATTCCACCCTTCGATCCGCCGTCAGAACAACCACCCTATGTTCCACCTAAGAATCCTATTGGCGAAGGCGGAGGATCACCAAGCGAAGACCCAGGCCCACGTCCACCATGGTGGCCGGAGGATTGGCCTTGGCCGCCTCCACCGGATGAACCTGTGGTTATCGAAGCGCCTCCTCCACTCCCCAACATCGTCTGGCCGCGGCTCCCACCAGATCATCCCTATCACCTGCCACCAGGTTATCACTATCCCGACAATTTGCCCGAAGGCCATCCAGGACACTATTACCCTGGCATGCCACCGTATCCGGTGATCTCGCGGTGAACCGAAGTCAATGCGTCATGAAACGCAAAAGCTTGAGCGTCTCGTAATTGCGTAGCTGATCAAGAACCTGCGTGCAGTACGGTGAGCGGCATACCACCTGTGGAATTCACGAGTCGCTGTGCTGCTTCAGTTACGGTTGCGATTTCAATCCAGCAGCACAGCGATCCTATACGTCTTTCTCAAACATTACTTTGATAACACCTGGACAAAAATGGGGCACATAACTGACATCGAGACCGGTGTGCCTGGAATTTTATCCATGGGATTGTATTCCCCCAGGAGATATTTTTCGCGTTTCGATTGCGGCCTGGATCGCAACGAATTCGCCGATATTGTCCATCGTGACTAAACCTAGATCGGTCAGGCTGCATAACAACTGCCGCCGAAATCTCTCAGAAAAAGGGTTATGCAGCCTGAAAGTCCTTATCAAATCCCGAGTACAGCCTGGGCGATAGCGAAATAGACCAGGAGGCCAGAAGCATCAACGATCGTTGTGACAAAGGGTGCACTCACGACTGCTGGATCAACACCTACTCGACTCGCAAGTATTGGCATCGTAGCTCCAACGAATGAAGAGAGTGTGCAAATGGCAATGAGTGACAGCGACAAAATCAAAGCCATGTCACTATCGAACAGCAGCCAAACCACCACGAGTGCGAAGCTTGCGAGCGTAAATCCTAACAAAAACCCAACTCTAGCTTCTCGCAGAATCACACGAAACAGATCTGCGACTTCGACTTCGTTCGTCGCAAGTCCGCGAACAATCGTCGTGGCAGACTGAGCTCCTGCATTGCCCCCTACACCAATCAACAGTGGAATAAAAAGGGAGAGAGTCACAACCTGCTCCAGGGTCTCCTCGAATGCGCTCAAAACATTCACAGTGAGTGTCGCGGCCACGGCTAGCATGAAAAGCCAGACGACTCGACTGCGCAGCAATGCAAATACAGAAACTGAGAAGTAGGCTTCTTTAAGTGGTTCCGTCGCACCTTGACGGGCAATGTCCTCAGAGGCCTCCTCTTCCAACACGTCAATCGCATCATCAAAAGTGATAATGCCAATCATCTGATCTTGATCATCAACGACCGGCATTGCGAGAAAGTCGTACCTCGCCATCATACGTGAGACTTCTTCGCGGTCTTGATCCGCGCGAACTCGCACCACATCCTCACGCATGATATCGCGAATGAGATCGTTTTGATCGGCAAGAATCAAATCGCGTAGTGATACAAACCCGATCAGTTTACGTTGGTTATCGATCACGTAGACGTAATAGATTGTTTCCTTATCAGGAGCCTGTTCCTTAAGCTTAGAAAGCGCATCTTGCACGGTTATATCCGGATGCAAGGCCGCGTAATCTGTGGTCATCACCGAACCGGCCTGACGCTCTGGAAACTTCAGTAATCGCCGAATGTCCTCTCGTTCGGCCTTTGCAATCAGAGGCAGAAGACTTTCGACAGTACTGGAATCGCATCGCTTTAGCAGGTCAACCCGGTCGTCATGGGGCATGGCTTCAAGCAACTTGGACATTTTTTCCCGGCCTACGCCGTGAATCAGTTCCTTCTCCTTCTCCGCGCTGAAGAATGGAAAAATTTCTGCTTGACGCATCTCATCGCCGTGGCTTAGCAACGCCCAGACCTCTTCGGCGTTCAGGCCCTCCGCGAAATCGGCAACGCTGGCGGGATGCAGTTCAGCAATGATTCCGGCCAAACCTGCCTTGTCATTCTCGACAAGCATCTGACGGATTTCTGGGAGAAGCAAAGGGTTTGACATAAGTAGAAATACTCTGAAAATACTAAATCGCTGGACTGCCACCTAAATCGTAAGCCTTGAAGTAACACCCGGTTCCAGCAGCTCACTTACTCAGCCGTCGTCCGATTGAGAGGGCAGTATCGCGTCAAGCTCTTGCGAATCAATCAAAAGGGCCATTATAGCGAATGCTCGGCTTGCTCGTGCACGCTCGAAAGCTTAATTCTGGGCGCAATGAGTTCGTAAAGCACCGGAACTACGAAGAGAGATAGTACCGCCGCGCTAGCTAGCCCCCAAACAATCACAGTCGCAAGCGGCCGCTGGACATCTGATCCTAAGCCGTGGGCAAGAGAGGCAGGCAGTAGCCCCAAAATAGCGACGAGAGAAGCCAGCAGGATTGGTCGTAAGCAATTCTTGGCACCTTGAACGACAGATTCACGAAGCGCTAGACCTAGATTTTGTTGTTCAGCAATCGACCGAAGCATCAACACTCCGTTCATGATCGAAACGCCAAAAAGTGCTGCGAAACCCACAGCCGTTGAGACATTCAAGTTCATCCCTCTAAAATAAAGACCTAGGATTGCCCCCACAAAGGCAAATGGCACCGAAGATAGCAGCAGCAATGCGGCCTTTTGCGATCGAAAGGTTGCGAGCAAAAGCAAGTAGATCAGCAATACCGTAGCAGGCATAACAAATGCAAAGTGCTGCTGAGCTCGCGAAAGGTTCTCGAACATTCCCAACCATGCGATATCATAGTCCTCTGGAATTTTCATTTGACTGTTGAATCGTGCCTGCGCTTCCTTGACGAAGCTGCCCTGATCGCGACCGACAATATCACAGCGAACCGTCAGTCGCCTGCGCCCATCTTGCCTAGCGACGATCGTTTGACCATCGCGTACTTCAATGGTGGCAACCTGACCTAACGGTATAGGATTTCCTGTTTCGGTAAACACAGGCAAGCGAGCGATGGATTGGGTTGAACTTATGTTGACCTTGTCGAACTTTGCAACAATATCGAAACGTCGCTCGCCTTCGAATAGCATCCCTATCGGCTGAGCACCGATTGCAGTGTTGATCAACGAGGCGACATCTTCGATTCGAACGTTAAACTGTGCACAGCGTGTGCGGTCCGGGGAAATGATAAGTTGCGGTTGCGGGCCTTCTTGCTCGATACTCGCATCGACGGCTCCCGGTACTGACTTGAGCAGTTCGAGGGCGCTCTCCCCTAGAGCTTGGAGTTGGATCGGATCAGGACCAGAAATCTCAATCGCGAGATTCGCAGATGTACCATTCGTATCTTCCGTAACGCTATCGATGATCGGCTGAGTGAAATTAAAACGAGTCGTCGGGAACTCAGTTCTCAGCCTTTTACCTAAGGCTGCAATCATTTCCTGCTTTGTATCGAACTGTTGCCAATGATCGATTGGCTTCGGTCCAATCATGGTCTCTAGTCGACTTGGCGGAAAAGGATCGGTGCCCGAATCATTTCTACCCGCTTGGCAAGAAACGAATTGGATATCGGGATACTCGAGGACAATTTCCCGAATTCGAGCAGCATATTCGTTCGTCTGTTCCAATGCCGTACCTTCCGGGAAATTGGCTCGCACCCAAATAACCCCCTCGTCCATGTAAGGAAGGAACTCAAAGCCTACCTTAGGAACTATCCGGAACGATACAAATAGGACTGCGATAATCGCCACCGCCATCGTCAACCAGCGCGCATTGAGTAGAAATCGAACGATCCATCCGTAAGTCCAAGTCATCAACTCCAAGACTGGATTGCGAATCTCCTCATAGCCATTGCGGAAAACGATGGCGATTAACGCAGGCACTGCAAATAGAGCAAAAAGAAGTGCTCCAATCAGTGCATAAACCATAGTCAGTGCCATAGGCCGGAATAGCAAGCCTTCAATGCTTTGCAGTGAGAGCAGTGGAAGGTACGCAACGATCACCATCAATACAGCGAAGAATACGGGCATCGAAACTTCGATTGCACTTTTCCCAATCGCTTCAATCGTCGAGATTTGCTTGCGATTTTTCCATCCAAGTCGTGTAGCAATATGCTCAGCCATGATAATAGCGCCGTCGACAATGATTCCAAAATCGATTGCCCCGATAGACAACAACCCTATAGGGATATTCGTGAAATACATTAGGACCAGCGCAAACAGCAGCGAGAACGGAATCGTGAAAGCTACTAGGATCGCCATCGATGGCCGTCCAAGGAATAGCAAGAGTACCAGCAACACGAGAAGGATGCCGAGTGAAACGCTGTGGGATACCGTATTTAGCGTACTATCAACAAGATATTGACGATTGTAAAATGGGTCGACGGTCACCCCCTCTGGTAGAATGTCATTATTCAGTTCATCGATAGCTTTCTTAACCGCCGACAATACCATCGAAGGATTCTCGCCGCGTCGCATCAGTACGATCCCCTCGACCGACTCGGACCGATCATCCTTGCTGTAGATGCCTGTTTGCGTAGCATAGCTCAGCTTGACAGTTCCCAGATCTCGAAGATAGATCGGGCTCCCACCAAGCGATTTCACGAAGATGTTTCCGATCTCGTTAGCCGATTGAATGGCACCAGTACCGCGTATCACAAACGACATTCCGCCACGTCGTAACACACTCCCACCAGCGACGGAGTTGTTCGTCACCACTGATTGAATAATGTCATCGAACGTCAAATTAAAGCGTTTCAGTTGTTCGGGCGTGATCTCAACAGCATACTGTTTTGCAAGTCCTCCGAAATTTGTCACCTCGGCTACACCCTGCGCGCGGAAAATACGCGGTATAACGACCCAGTCATTCAGTTCGCGCAAGGACATGAGGTCGTGCGAACCGTCGCTTCGCAATTCATAGCGATACACTTCGCCGTAGGCAGTTGCGAGCGGACCAAGCTCCGCCGAAGCTCCTTCGGGCAACTCCACTGCATTCAAGTTTTCCAGAACGCGCTGTCGAGCCCAGTAGCTTTCGATTCCCTCCTTAAAAATGAGCTGCACTACCGAAAGTCCAAATATAGTGCGAGAGCGAACTGTTTCCACACCTGGGACACTACGCACGGCGATTTCGATAGGAACGGTAACCTGACGCTCAACCTCTTCTGTCGCGCGGCCGGGAAATACCGTGATGACCTGCACTACTTCGGCAGAGATATCGGGGTATGCGTCGATCGGTTGCTGAAAGAAGGCCCAGAGTCCCGCAAAACAAATCAGCAGACTCGTGGCGACAACTAGCCAACGTTTTTGAATCGACCAAAGAATTGCACCGGATAACATCTATTTCGCTCCTTGCAATCATTGTTGGTCAGTTTGCTTGCCTGAAATGACTGATAATCGCTTCAGGACGCGAACCACTAGTGGCTTCAATAAAATTGTATGGTCGCCGATAATCTCAGAACCTTCGTCCATGACATTTTCGATCTCCACCGAGTCTATGTCACTTCCTTTGATCTGAATCGCGATCGGCTTTAGGTAAACACTTGAAGAGTCACCCGGGTCGTTTCCCTGATTCGGCAAATTGACAACCTGCAACACATAGTCGTGGTCACCTATGTGAATTACGCTCGATGCTGGTAATTTTGTCACATTCCTTTTGTCGGTTCCCAATCCAACATTGGCATACATTCCCGGTCGCAATCGGTCGTCCGGGTCATGTAGCACTACAATCACGCGCAAAGTGCGTTGCTCTGTTGAGAGGACGGGAGAAACGGAATGAACCTGCCCAGTAAACGCAACTTCAGGCAATCCGTAGAACTTGGCTTCTGCGGTTTGTTCATGCTGCACTCGATTGAGTACCCCCTCTGGAACCTCGATCGCTATCACATCCATGTCGGAAGTTGCGTTTTGTAGCCAATCCGGTTCCAAGCCAAATCGTGCCAATTTAAGTCCGAGTGTATCAAGGCTTTTTTTTGCAATTCGAATGGCGGCTTCAGCTTCGTACAAATCCTTCTTAGTCTGGAGTTGCGACTGAATCAACTGAGTTTTAAGCCCTTCTAGATCACGCGTCGTTTCAGTGCCTGTTCTTACAAGCTTTTCCATGCGTTCGATTGCTATTCTTAAACCATTCTCCGTTGCGTCACCCAATGCCTGTACCTGATTGGCTACAACTCGGTTGAACTCAGCATCCGTACGAGCACGATCCCAATCGGCATAGTTGGTCAACAATTCTTCGCTACTAAACTGCCAGAAGTCGGATTGTCCACCGGTTCCAGGACGTCGACTCGCGATGACCATTCCTGTGGTCCGAATCAACGGTTCAGTTGTTTCAGATTTTGCAACGGCAAACCGCGTCAATCGCTTGCCAAGCGGCGTATCCATTGGCACTCGAATCAATCCTTCATTTGTCAGATCGACTAGGCTGGCAGAATCATCTGTTTGCGGCTTCCGCTCCTCTGGCTTTGTCGGATGCAGAACCATCCATACCAACGCAGACACAACCAGAAGTACTGATATCAACAGTTGAGCAAAAGAGCTTAACGTTTTCCAAGAAAAACCTCCTTTTTTGGTAGGCTGTGATTCTGTTTCAGACTTGGTATTCATTTGTTTGTGCAGTGAAGGTTTCCACGAAATTCTTGTCTGTCCCGGAAGCAGGAAGAAAACTAAATCAATTCGTCAAGGCTGCGTTGCAATCGGTACAGAACTGGTTTGTCCGATCGATGCCAAGTATCGATACAGCGCCCGCCAGTACGCGGCCTTTGCAGTGACCGCTCTCGCATTGATTTCACGGAAATTTCTCTGAGCGTCGAGTAAATCGATCAGTGGTCGTCCACCATTGCGATAAGCGATTTCGATACTTTCCAGAACTTCGTCCGCTATTTTTTGTTGCTCCGACTCGATTGACTGCGCGTTCAACTTGGCAGCATCTAGTTCTGCGATGGCTTCGGAGATTTCAGCTTCCAGTTCTAGATCGGCCAATTGAAGTTGATGGCTGATCGAGCGACGCACCGAAGCGGCTTTGGCGATGTTTCCCTGATTGCGATCGTGCAGAGGCAGAGTCATATTTACTCCTGCTCCCCATGCGTTGACATCAGGAAACCCGATTGCTCTTTCCTGAAACTGTCGCGTGTAACCAAGTGCTGGTATAACATCGGGCTTTGCTAAACGCATCTCTTTGCGTACCTCGGCATCCGCCTGCGATATCTGCCGACGTAGTGAGATTAGATCTGGCCGATTTTGACGCGCGACGATCATCGCTTCGTCAAGAGTTAAGCTCTGGAAGAAATCATCGACTTCGAGGGTTCCTTCGACTTCAATCGATTGTATGCCGATTGAGTCGCCCAGATAAACCTTGAGCCTTGCAAGCGTAGATTTCTCAACTGCCTTCGCGGAGTTGAGCGCTTGTTCGGCGGTGATTAGATCGAGCGAAATTCGCTTGCCGTCGATAGCGGGCCTACCGCCATCTGCAATCGCTTGCTCAGTTGCTTGCAAGACCCTGCGAAAAGTCTCAACGTTTGTTTCTGCCAATTCTCTTAAGTCTTTTGCTTCCAGAGCATCGTAATAGGCCAATGCCGTCTCCGCGACTCGCAAACGGAGCATATTTTCAAATTCAGCTTGTGAAACGTGAATACTTAAGTTCGCTGCTCGCATAGCCGCAGCCCGTTTGCCAAATAGAAACCAGTCGATTGGATAGGCGAGTGCGATGTCAAACTGCGGCGGCCCACCTTGTCGATCTTCGGTAAAGGGGTGCGTTAAAGGGAAGAGTGAGGTCGCGGTATCGAGTTCCGGATTCGGCTTCAAGCTACTGGTCCAGAAGTCTGCTCTCGCTTGCTGCAGCCTTTCAAGCTCAATTCGGATTGCTGGATGACTATTCAGACTTTCAAGCATTAGCTGATTGAACGATATTTTAACCTCTTGCTGCGGGACAGGTAGAGTCGCATTCAATTGCAAGTTGCCCGGGTCTGCATTTTCTATCGCTGCCTGATTACCGGTGTCCCGATTGGTTTGTTCCTGATCGATCGAATCTTTCATATCTAAAATCGCGGGAACCGCCTCTCGGATGATTGGCCGTTGCTCAATCGACAACTGATCTTCTTGCTGGTTAGATGGGAGTTCGTAGCTACTTAGGTGAACTGGCGTCGAGTATAAAATTTGCGATGGCTTCGTTTTCTCTGTCGTCACGCGGTCAGAATTGTTTGTCTGTCTCAACTCGCCATTAACAATATGCGAGTCCGATTTAGGAGATCTTGCGAGCGAGAGAATGTGCGGAGTCTGACAACCCGCTCCCGTCACGGCGATCAAGCACAAGGATGTTCGGCAAGCAAGTGTGCAAATGAGCCAGCAATAACGGCGGGGCGAACTACTGCATAACTTTTCTACCGCTATCATCGCAGGGCCCATATCCATCGGAAATTAAAAGCACGGCAGCCATTTCTTCTCGGTAACAGAGTATCGTTATCGACCCAGCACGATTGTAAAATTGGTTAGATTCAGAGCAATGTGTACAGCTTACCTAACCCCCCACCGTGCTCTGGCCTATTAGCTAGCCTTCAATCGTTTTGCTTCGGCAAACAAATCCCGCCTGAGTGTGGTCCCACACATGAAATTTGTCCGCGAATCGTAAAATTGTCGATCAATCAATCGATTTGGGTGTGAGTCCGGGATTTCCCGCCTTACGCATGCAGTTGCTAGCAAATGCATCATCGACTTTGCCACCTTCCGCATGTCGATCGCTCGCCGTTGGAACGATTATCTTCCGGGTCTTTCTGGGGGTGATTTTATTGGCAAAAGCTCTTCCTTGTTCTTACTACAAGCAAGACAGATGAAATTCGATCCTAGCCCAAGAACGTGAAACGTCAGATCGTTCGCGAGCGTGGTGGTTGATCGCAAAAAAATTTCTCCAACGAACCAGGCGAATAGCAGCTAAAACCCAGGCAAAAAATGAACAACCCCATTTTTGAAAAGCCAATCCAGTAGCGCTGAACCGATCGGTCACGCCACGACAGAATTGAAATCCGGGTAAAACCCTTCAGATCAAATGCTAGCCACTGTAGCAAAATTAAAAATCTGCCAAGTTTGAGTAATCGAAACTTCGACGTTGTGTAGAATGCCAGTTTCGAAATCAAACGCTCCACTAGCCATGACAAGCTCACCTTTAGCGAGTCGCTGACCAAGTACAGTCGACGCTTCCGAAAGCGTCTGTGCCTGCAATTTTACATTCTCGTAAATCGCCTTTTCGATATCCCCTTTTGCATTCCGAATTGCAGGACGGATATGCTGGTATAGTGCGCTGACTTGTCCCGGTACGGATTTGGCACTCGCAGTCGCGACTACCGCTCCGCAATTGGTATGTCCCAGAATTAGTCCCGGAGGAGACGACGAAGGAACCTAGAGGAAGCCCCGGACCCACGTCCACCATGGTGGCCCGAGGATTGGCCTTGGCTGCCTCCACCGGATGAACCTGTGGTTATCGGTGCGCCGCCACCACTACCCAACATCGTCTGGCCGCGGCTCCCACCAGATCACCTTTATCACTTGCCACTGGGTTATCACTACCCAGGAGATATTTTGCGCGTTTCGATTGCGGCCTGAATGGCAACGAATTCGCCAACATTGTCCATCGTGACTAAACCTACCAATTCGCCTCGCCGAAGCACCGGCAGGGTATGACATTGACAATTTTGAAAACGACGAAATGCGGTTTCCAGCATCTCGGTAGCTTCAACCGTCTCAAAAGTTTGCTGCATCGACTGACCAACTGTTGCTTGTTGTCCATTACGCGACAAACCAACCAACAAATCCTGTTGCGTCAGTATCCCGACCACATTCCCATTGTCCATTACTGGAAAATCTTGCTGCGAACCACCCAATACCTTCTCCACAGCCAGTGAGAGTGGGTCGCTTGCCGATAGGGTATGAAAGTCCGTGATCATCGCCCGCAAAACGGGGATGCCCCCGAGTGACGATTTCATTTGCGCCATGCTCGCTTCTTGAGCCGCACCAATCCAGACGAATAGCGCAATAAACAACAAGAACGGATTTCCAAAGAAACCGATGAATGCGAAAAGCAAGGCCATTGCCTGACCGACGCTGGCGGCAATTTGTGTAGCGCGCGAGTATTCGAGGCGAGTTGCTAGGATAGCTCGCAACACGCGACCACCATCCATAGGAAACGCTGGAAGCATGTTAAACACGATCATGAACACATTGACCACCATAAGCCTTTGGATAAATGATCCGCTTGTCACACTGAGTTGCTCAAGCGGCGTGAATCCAGAAGTGAACTGGAGCCAAGCATAGAGCACTGCCGCAATGCCTACGTTCATGGCTGGTCCAGCCAGGGCCACCCACAGCTCTTGAAGCGGTTCCTCTGGCATTCGTTCTAGGCGAGCGACGCCGCCAATGGGTAGTAACGTGATGTCTCGTGTCTTGATTCCATATCGGGCTGCCATCAATGCATGGCCGAACTCATGAAGCAATACGCATCCGAACAATGCGACAATGAAGCCTATACCTTCCAGGCTCTTTCCCACGCTATGTCCTGCTGACCAGTGACTTAGAATGATAAAGCCAATTAAAATCAAAAAAGTAGCATGCACATACACTGCGATGCCACGAATTTCACCGAGTTTCCAGGACCACGTCATGATAGGACTACTTTTACTGCTGAGGATAGGATTTTGCCAAACGTTGAATGGCCTTGCATGCCCCTACGACGGTGACTATTGGTAGCATTTCGATCAGCTTCGGATAGGCTCTTATATGGTCAAGGGACAGGGTGAGCATGGTTTGGAACCTCAACGACTTGCGAAAAGATGACCCAGTAGGGCTGGATCGAACGGTAACGCTCCGCGAGGATTGCAATTCAATAGTCAAACATTCGCATGATTAAAGTTTAGGCATCTACTAAGTTGGAGCAATCGAAACCTCGACGGTGTGTACAATGCCAGTTTTCAAATCAAACGCTCCACTAGCCATGACAAGCTCACCTTTAGCGAGTCGCTGACCAAGTACAGTCGACGCTTCCGAAAGCGTCTGTGCCTGCAATTTTACATTCTCGTAAATCGCCTTTTCGATATCCCCTTTTGCATTCCGAATTGCAGGACGGATATGCTGGTATAGTGCGCTGACTTGTCCCGGTACGGATTTGGCACTCGCAGTCGCGACTACAGCTCCACAATTGGTATGTCCCAGAACTAGTATTACTTTTGCCCCGAGAACCTCGGTTCCAAATTCCAAGCTTGCGATATTTTCCGTGGATGCAACATTGCCTGCGATACGAGTTACGAACAAGTCACCGAAACCTTGGTCAAAAACGATTTCGACCGGAACCCGAGAATCTGCGCAGCCTAAAATGGCTGCGAATGGTTTCTGGCTTGGTTCTACTTCCTTCAATCTCTCGATGTCACGTCGCGGAGCGCGCACTTGCCCCGCCACAAATCGCTTGTTGCCTTCGAATAGTTCAGCTAGGGCCTCCTTCGGACTCAATTTTGAAAAATCGATATGAGGAGGTTCTTGAGCTAAGGCCTGATGGCTCAAAAGAAACGAACTTGCTACGCTTGCTGATGCAGCGGTCGCCATTAGATTTCTTCGAGAAATGGTCGGATTCGTCATCTTGTTTGATCTCTTCGATTGGGTGGTTAGAACCGAGGTGTTGACACGATGATAATATCATAACGGGGACGCCAGGGTTTCATGATCCGTTAAAGTTTTCGCGGAGTTAGGTATCGAAGCCGTGCTTTTCATCGTGCCCGATTGACCCAGAAGCTTTGAATTGCCTCCTATCTTCCTTGTCGGACGAAATGGTTGTTGGACGAAATGGTTGTCGGGCACGAAAAAATCGAGTCGAGTTTCACTCGATTCAGGACTTGGTCCAAAAAGGGAATGGACAAGTCCATTCGGGTTGTAGTTGACGTAGCACGCCCACCAATGATCTTAGTTGAAGAGAAAGGATCAGACGGGCTACTCGCAAGTGTCACGAATAGCGCTGCCCGCACTTTGATAACGAATGTCAAACGTACCAAATCCTTGAACGATCGAACAAGCATGGCAGGCTTAGAGATGATCTAGAAGCGGCAGGTTCTGTATCCCAAAGCAATGAATACTGCGCATTTTGCAAAACCCTCCAACCTATTGTATCGAAATACCGTACAATCCTGAATAGCGGTTTTACAGTCGGTCATATCCCAATTATAGCTTATTGGAAAGGTTCCTACGATGAAGTGTCCAAGCTGCAAAGAGGTCGATCTGCTTATGTCCGAAAGACAAGGAATTGAGATCGATTACTGTCCGCAGTGCCGTGGAGTCTGGCTGGATCGTGGGGAGTTGGACAAGTTTGTTCAGCAGTCGGACCGACAATCACGAGACGCTAACACAGGAGCTTACGATGAAACTGAACAGCCAAGATCGGGGCGAACAGCACATCAATCTATTAACAACCGTGAGATGCCGCTGCAAAACCAAAGAGAACCCCTTCGAAACGAAAGCGACGACGACTATCGAGACCACCCTCCCTCCGGGAAAAGAAAGGAATCGTTTTGGGGGAAAATGTTCGACTTCGATTGAAGATCCAAGTTAGATCGTCTTTTGCAGTAACCCGAGTGTCATCGTCACGATGCGCAACGAATGCGTTTGAAGACGTGACACTTTGGCAATCGCGCAAACATATCGACTTGAAGGTCGATTACATCTCCGATCATGACGCCGGATCTACGGAACGGATCACATCAAGCGAGTAGTTGTCGGCGGGAAAACGAATCGTAGGATCTTGGGAAATTGTCATCGTCATTCAATACCAACTGGGATTTTCAAATTAATCATGAGTAAAGCTCCCGGATTCGAACGGGTCTTTTACCCGTCGGATTTTACGCCAGCAAGCGAGATTGCGTTCGCACATGCGTTAATGATCGCCTTGAAAAGCAAGGCCATGTTCCAGTTGATGCATGTCGATTCAAAAAACGAAGCTGAGTGGGATCAATTCCCAAGTATCCATGAGACACTCCAGCGATGGAAAGTCTTACCGGCAGGAAGTTCGGACGCACATCTCGAACATCTCGGACTTGACGTTAGCAAAATCATCGCGTCTTGCCGGTCACCCGTTCAAGCATGCTTGGATTTTTTCGATGTAAATGATGTCGATCTGATTGTCCTGTCGGTTCATCAACGTGAGGGGATTGTTCGATGGCTAGAACCTCTCGTTGGCGAGCGGATCTCGGCTGGTTCCAAGCAAAGCACGCTATTTATCCCTGTTGGGAAAAATGGTTTCGTTTCTAAAGCGGACGGCTCTATTGCATTGCGAAACATTCTGATCCCAATTGTCAAAAAACCGCGTGCAGAAGAGGGTGTTCGTTTTGTACAGCAGTTAATCCACAATTTAGATATTGAGTTTGGGAGTGTTACCTTGTTGCATGTCGGACAATCCGAGACGATGCCGTTTGTTCAGCATCCACTCAATGGGGGGTGGGCTTGGAATAGAGTTCGTGTCGAAGGTGAGCGAACAGATTCAATACTTCAAGTAGCAGAGGACATCGAAGCAGATTTGATCGTCATGACGACGGACGGTCCCGACCGCTTTTTGGATGGACTTCGAGGAACAACATCGGAACGCGTGCTTCGAAGGGCCGAATGTCCGGTCGCGGTCATTCCTGTTGAATCGGCTATCGAATAGCGATTGCTTGTTGTCCCCCTTCTACTCGTCGGAATTCGAAATTCATATGAATCGTTCTCATTCTTCTAATCTCGATTCGACGCACTACGATCTGATCGTAATCGGAGGTGGCCCGGTTGGTATCAGCGGTGCCATTGCGGCAGGAATTCTTGGCAAAAGAGTGCTGTTGATAGAGAAAGAGCGTGTAGTGGGTGGAGCAGGTATTAATACGGGAACAATTCCAAGCAAAACCCTTCGTGAAACCGCACTGTTACTCTCAGGGGGGAGATCTCGAAAACTTTTAGGAATCGATTTGTCGGTGAGACGCGAGACGACGGTTACCGATTTCATGTGCCATGAAAAGCAAGTTAAGTTGCAGGAACGTAAACGCGCGGAAGGCCAACTGGCTTTCCGAGGAGTTTCCACAGTCTACGGCAACGCAAGCTTTGCTGACTCTCATTCGGTCCGCATTGCCCTAACCAGTGGCGTTGATGCAATTTTCCACGGCGAAAAAATCTTGATCGCCACAGGCTCCTCGCCGCTAAGACCTCCCGAGTTCCATTTCGATGATGATCGAATTCACGACTCGAATGAGCTTCTTGAATTGAAAGCTTTGCCAAAGAAACTGGTGATTATCGGTGCTGGCGTAATCGGCTGCGAATACGCCGGGACTTTTTCAGCCTTGGGTTCAGAGGTCAATCTGGTCGATGGACGCAATGCCTTATTGCCGTTTCTCGACCGCGAGATTTCTCATGCTCTTGTCGCCGCTATGACCGAGAATGGTATTCGGTTTCACTGGAAAGCAAATGTATTGGAATGCGATACATCACGACCTGGAAACGTGATTGTCAAGCTCTCGTCAGGAGAAATGCTCGAATGTGACGGCGTACTCGTGTGCGCGGGCAGAAGCAGCAATACCGACGAACTCAACGTTGCTGCCGCCGGACTTACTCTCGGACCACGCGGGCTTATCCAGGTAGGGCCGAACTACCAATCAACCGAAGTGATGCACATTTACGCTGCCGGGGATGTAATTGGTGCACCCGCGCTGGCCGCGACGGGGATCGAACAAGCTCGCTTGGCAATCGCACATGCGTTTGGAGTAACAAAGTCGACAGGACTTTCTGCTCTATTGCCCACCGGGGTTTACACGATCCCTGAAGCAAGTTTCGTCGGGGAGACCGAGGAAGCATTAGTCGAAAAGGGAACACCATATCTTGTCGGCCGCTGCCGATACTCGGACATACCGCGCGGAGCCATTATCGGTGATCATGTCGGTTTTCTGAAGTTACTCATACACCGAGACAGTAAGAAGTTGTTGGGGGTTCACGTGATGGGTGAACAGGCAACCGAAGTGATCCATCTCGGACTAATCGTTATGACATTAGGCGCAACAGTTGATTTGTTTGAAAATATCTGCTTTAACTATCCAACGCTAGGCGATCTCTACAAGTACGCGACCTACGATGCAACGCTGTTGCCTCAGTAAAAATAATTGAGGGATAGGATGTGGTTTACTCGATTCTCAGGACCGATGGTATTAATTGCTTGGTTGAGATAGCCGATTTCTAGCCGACCTCGACTTGAGAACTGATTCTTGATTCCGATACCGATAAATAACCGGTTTTGATCGAAGCCGGTATCTGCGCCCCAGTCAGTATCATTCAAATGAAAAAACATTTCATCCCACGTGACGATGCTAAGATTTGGAAATGATTCCAAACTACGTTGCGCACGGATGAACTGTCGCCATCGGAGTCCTACTTCGTCTCCCGTTTCCACATTGCGCTGTTCAAACCGAAGCCGGACAACGTAACTCATCAAGTCGTGTTTTGGCGTCCACATCCACTGTTGCCATAATCGATGTTCGTCAACACTCTCGCTGCCAATTGGTGAATTATGAATCCATGCGTACCCCGACCAGAAACTTTTGCTTTCGCCTAAATCGATTCCAATGCCAGGTCGTAAGAGGGTTTGCTGTAGTCCTTCATTGTCATCGAAAAATCGCAATTGGCTATCAAACCACCACTTCAGTTTGAGTTCTTGGTTCTCCACGAGCTTCAGATCGTCATTGCCGAAAACCGCCAGCCACATTCCAGTATCGTCATCAAATTGCCCGCGAACAGTTGAGGACGAATACAGGAAAATTAGAAAAAAAGCACTTGCAGCTTTCCATTGGACTGGGATTACCATTCACATCGGACTTTCAATATCAACACAACTCCAAAGTCTGGTTAGTCATCGGATTTTTGATCAATCGTCCACCAGGAGTTTTTCCTTAATAGTTTTTTAATCCGCGTTTTACCTGCTACCGGAGTTGTATTGCTGGCAATCCGCGCAGTTCTATACAGGTGACCATTGGTGACCGAATCTCGGAGAATGGTTCACCGTGCGAGTGTGATCATTGGTCGTTGCACTGCGGACTGGGGTGCAATGACCAGAATGCCGGATCGATGGGCGAGACGAAGTTGTCTGGTTTCAGAGTGAGAATACTGCAATCACAGGTACGAAGCACTTTGTCCGCTGTATTGCCCAAGAGAAGCCCCTGGATGCCACTGCGTCCGACTGTTCCCATCGCAACAAGATCCACATTGAGGTGCTGCGAAAGTCGGCAGACCTCCTTCCACGGTGTTCCCAAAGACAAATGAATCTGGATCTGTGTGCGGTCGATTCGCATTGAGTCTAAAGCATGACTCAGGCGCTTTTCCACAGCTTGGTTGATCTCCTTGCGAATCGCATTCGCTGCGATCTCAATGGGTGTGTCTCGTTCATCGATAACGTGCAGCAAATGAAACGCTGCCTTGGCCTGTTGTGCAATCCAGTGTCCATGTCGGACAGCTTTCCAACTGATTTCAGAAAAATCGGTTGCCGCCAACACCACTTTAGGCTGACCTATGTGTTGTGATTTCACCACCCACACGCTGGCCGGGCATTTTCGAACCAAACGACTGGCAGTACTCCCCAGCAAGAAGAGTTCCCAGGCCGATAAACCGCGTGCACCAGCCAAAACCAGATCGTATTCCTCCGATTGAACCGCATGAATCAATTCGACAAACGGATCACCCAAGAGTGTTTCATACCGTATGTCCAAATCCGCTGCTTTCACGCTTGCAATCAATTGCTGCAACTTGGCATCCGACTGTTGACGTACCTCACTCTCAAAAAGTTTTCCCTCGCCCTCCAGCAAGTCCATTCTCGCTTTGTACGAAGCTCGATGGGCAACTGTTTTCAGGTCTGGCAACGAGTGAGCCAAGACAATTTTCGCACCATTGAGACGAGCGAGCCAAATCGCCTGCCGCAATGCACCCTCGGCAAAGGAAGAGAAATCTGTCGCTACTAAAATTCGCCTAAAACCAATTGATTCATTCATATCGAATTCCCCGGAATCACTGAGAGGTTTCTTGCCCTTCGAGCTCACGTGTAAGCGGGCAAACGAATCCATCTGGTTTTACGGTTAGCATGCTGCAATCACAGGTGTCGAGAACTTTTTCCGCCGTGTTGCCAAGGAATAATCCTTGAATGCCACTGCGTCCAACGGTCCCCATCACGACAAGGTCCACTCCTTGATGCTTAGCGACTCGCCGAATTTCCTTCCATGGCGTTCCCCAGGCCAAATGCACTTGAATGCGAGTCCGATCGACGGATAGCGAGTCCAAAAAAGCATTCATTCGCTTCGTTGCTTCTTCATTGATTTCTTGTTGCAGTGAGCTTCCTTTTGGAATCCTGCAAATTGCATCGACAGGAACATCATTCGAATCGACAACGTGTAACAAATGAAACTCTGCTTCGGCGTGTTGTGCTAACCACAATCCCTGCGTCGCAGCATTAAGACTGACATCCGAGAAGTCCGTTGCGGCCATTACTACTTTCGGCTGACCTACATGTTCGGATTTCACGATCCAGACCGATGAAGGACACTTTCGGACCAGCCGCTTCGCTGTACTGCCGACCAAGAACTCTTCCCAGGGCGCTAGACCTCGTGTGCCTACAAGGACAAGGTCATATCCCTCTTTATCAACAGCATACACTATCTCTGCGAACGAACAGCCAAGATACACCTTTGTCTGAACGTCGATCGATCCGGCAATTTTCCCAATCAGTCGGCGCAATTGGATGTCGGTGTCCTTCCTCGCCGCCATTTCGAGATCTTCTGGTGATTCACCTTCGTTGGCCCATAAGTCGATCAACATGTCCATTTTGGGGTCAGGCTCGACTGTTGCTGGATTATATTGCGTCTGCAATACATGGGCTAAAGTGACCGAGCCACCAGTCCTGCGAGCGAGCCAAACTGCTTGCTTCAATGCCGCTTCGGCGGGCTCTGAAAAATCGGTTGCTACCAAAATTCGCTTGTAAAAGTGTTGTGTGTTCATGTTTTGTTACGACATCGTGGTGATTGCATAAATGGTGTCGTCGATACGACATACATCAAAGTTGTTTGAGTTTTAAGTGATGCAACTATTCACTTGGTATTAGATTCGGCCAACTGCCATGGGATGTCTTCATCGGCACGAAAGGGGATCACGAAATCGTCTTCAAAGGGGATGGATGACGGCGCTCGCCATGGCATTTTGACCAACGCAATACGCTCTTGGTTGCGGGGCAAACCGTAGAAATCAGCACCGTGGAAGCTGGCGAAGGCCTCCAGTCGATCCAGTGCTTGGACCTGTTCGAATACCTCCGCATAGAGTTCGATTGCTGCGTGGGCGGTGTAAATTCCAGCACAACCGCAGGGTGACTCTTTGTCGCGACGACGATGAGGCGCACTGTCGGTACCAAGGAAAAACCTGGGATGCCCGCTAGTGGCCGCTTCAATCAGCGCTAACCGATGCCGCTCTCGTTTGAGAACCGGTCGACAATAGTTATGCGGTCGCAAGCCGCCTTCAAAAATCGCATTGCGATTGAGCAAAAGATGATGAGCCGTGATCGTTGCACCTACTAGATTCGAAGAGTCTTGTACAAACTGCACAGCCTGTAGAGAAGTGACATGCTCGACCACGACTCGTAATCCGGGAAATCGACTTACCAAGGGCCCAAGATGGCGGTCGATAAAAACGGCTTCACGATCAAAAACGTCGACTCCGGGATCTGTGGTTTCGGCGTGTACCAATAATGGTAGTCCAAGCTTTTCCATCGCTTCTAAAGCTTGAAAACAAAAAGTGATTTCGCGGACACCGTGCTCTGAATTTGTTGTTGCTCCGGCAGGGTACCACTTCACACCATGCACGAAACCACTTGCTTTAGCCGCAGCGATCTCGGCCGGCGAAGTTTCTTCGGTCAGAAACAACGTCATCAGTGGCTGAAAGCTGATCCCGCTTGGGACTGCTTCAAGGATGCGGCCACGATACTGTCGAGCAAGCTCCATCGTAGTGATTGATGGTTGCAGATTGGGCATGATGATCGCCCGAGCGAAACGCACCGCGCTGGCGGGCACAACCATTTTTAACAGATCATGATCGCGCACGTGCAGATGAAAGTCATCCGGTTTCGTGAGAGAAAAAATCTCCATCCTCAGAACAACCTGATTTCATTGATAGTTGGATCAAAATGTAGCAACCACGGGATTGCCAGCCGAAAATAAAAAGGATTCGTTGGAAAGCACCCGCCTCATCTCAAGTTATGAATTATGCGATGCTAACCGATCGCGTGAAATCAGATCGTAAACCATTCCGGCATAGTGGAATCCACCATACCCAGATCACTGCGTTGCTGCTGGAATAGGGGTGCGTGAACGTTGGTAGCCCTGGAGTAAACTCAAAAGCATAACCTTTGAACGGACTACAAGGACTTGGCCATCAACGCGGCGAGATCAGCCGTGCGGCAGGAGTAGCCCCATTCGTTGTCATACCAAGTGACGACTTTAACGAAGTTACTTTTGTCCTTTCCCAGAGCCATCGTAAATTGCAGGTCAATCGAGGAAGAGTGCGGATCGCCTTTGTAATCGATGCTAACAAGCGGCTCGTCGACAGCTTGCAAAATACCTTTGAAGCGAGGCTCTTTTGCCGCGGCGCGGAAGAGAGCCCGAAGTTCCTCGGTGGTGGTTTCTCTTTCAAGTTCAACCGTAAAATCCACGATGGAAACAGTCGAGATCGGAACTCGTAGGGCGTAACCATCAAACTTTCCCTTGAGACTCGGGATGACCAATGAGATGGCTTTTGCCGCGCCAGTCGTCGTCGGTATGATGCTCATCGCGGCAGCCCGCGCACGGCGCAAGTCGGAATGAGGCAGATCAAGAATTTTTTGATCGTTGGTGTAGGCGTGAATGGTCGTCATGAAGCCGCGTTTGATGATGAACGCGTCGTGAACGACTTTTGCGGCTGGTGCGAGGCATGTGGTGGTGCAGGACGCATTGGAAACGACATGATGCGTCTCTGGGTCGTACATGTCTTCGTTCACCCCCAGCACGATGGTCAGGTCTTCGCCTTCCGCGGGAGCCGTGATGATGACTTTCTTCGCGCCGCTTTTGATGTGACTGACAGCGCCCTTGACGGTCTTTCCTTTCTTGTTCACACCGTCTTCCTTGATTGTGAATAACCCCGTGGATTCAATCACAATGCCCACACCGAGCTCGCCCCAGGGAATTGCCGTCGGGTCTACCTCTTTGAAAACCCTGACCTTCCTGCCATCAATGACGAGTGAATCACCTTCAACTTCAACCGAACCATCGAAACGGCCATAGTTCGAATCGTACTTTAGCAGGTGGGCCATGGTTTTGAGGTCGCCGATGTCATTGAGAGCGACAACTTCCAGTTCGTTCGAATGATTATCGCGGATCGCCTTCAAAACCTGGCGTCCGATGCGTCCAAAACCGTTGATTCCAACTCGTATCGTCATAACTCAGTTCCTTTCAGAAATGGCTGGCTCTTTTCCAGCTCAAGAATATTCGTCGTCGTCATGCAAGCGATCTCGGCGATCGCTTCGTTCATAAAATCACTGCCATCGCGGCGGCGATGGCCCCATAGAGCAGCATCGGTCCGATAGTCTGCTTGAGTATTTCTCCCTCTCGGTTTCCTAGGTTGAGCACGGAACAAACGGCCACAATGTTGTGAATAGCGACCATGTTGCCCATCGCGCCGCCAACTGATTGCAGCGCAAGGATGGTTGTGCGATCGAGTCCCATGCGTGTGGCGATAGAATCTTGGATCGGTCCGAAAGTTAAATTCGAGACCGTGCATGAACCGGAGAAGAAGCTGCCGATGGCTCCGAGAAAGGCAGCCAGATACTGCCACCATTCGCCTGTGGCCGCGGCCAGCGAATGGCCGATTAGTACCACGGATGACTTGTCTCCACCGACCGTTAGCATCTGCACAAAGACCAATGCGCCGAGTAGGGCGAGAATTGGATTGCCAATTTGTGCGGCTGATTCCTGCCACACCTTTCTTGCGGTGCCCGCTGGCGCGGCGAGGACGCACCAGGATACGACTGAAACCAGGATAAATGGAATCAGCGAAGGCACGTAGAGGACCTGGTGCGTCCAGTCCGTATCCGTGCCAAAGATACCTCGCAGATTCAGTACCAGGGCCTGACTGATGGAAAAGCTGCCAAGGCTGCCGAGAGGGAAATCCCAGGCCGGAACCGCAGCGGTGAGCAGATCGCGCAAGCCGAGTGCAGGAATGCGCGTTGCGAGCAGCACGAGCACGGTGGCCCACAGTGGGAAGAACGCATTCACAACTGCGCGTGCAGTCGGAGTCGCTTCGGAAGTTGCCGCCGCCTCAACCTCGCGAGCGAGGCCGATGCGATGATGGGCCATCCAAACGGTGACAAGCAATCCGATCAGTCCACCCGCGACGGCGGGAAATTCATCGTCCACCAGCGCGAGCAAGAACATGGGCACCACGCTAGCGGCCAGTGCGAGGTAAATGAAAACGAGATTGCGCCAAATCTCCTGCCAACTTAGTAACAAGCGAAAGGCCAGCAGCGGGACGACGCCGGCGGCGGCGCTATGGATGATCGCCGTTTTCCACGACACAGCGCGTAATTCCTCCACACTTAATCCGAGCTGCGCGAATCCGAACCACGTCGGCGTGCCTACTGCGCCGAATGAGACCGGGACGCTGTTGAGGATGAGGCAGGCCATCGCCACTTGCAGCGGCGGAAAACCAATGCCCACCAGCAATGGCCCGGCCAGTGCAGCGGGTGTTCCGAAGCCACTAGCTCCTTCGATGAGAAATTGAAACGACCAACCGATGATGACGACTTGCGCGACGCGGTTGCTGGAGAGATGATTGAACCACTGACGGATTGTGTCCATCGCTCCGCAGTGTTCCATCGTTTGGAACAAAAAGATGGCACCCCACACGATGAGAATCGGCGTCAGCGCCACCAGCAAACCTGCCACTACCGAGGCATTCACGAGGTTAGCATCGGTGCCAAACCACACGAGTCTGACACCATAGGCCACAATTGCCGCGAGCGGCAGAGCTTTGGCGGAAGGCATCGGAGCCCTCTTCGTCATCCAATAGACGAGTAGCAGAACTGGTCCGGCGGCAAGGATGAGATCGGTGGCGGTCATTGAGTCCTCTGCGCGGTTCGCAATACGCGAATCAAACCGTCGATCGATGGCGGCACCCCGTCGATCCAACGGCTAACCAATCTCGCTAGAGGTGCGCGCACCTTTCCGGCGCGAGCGAGCCCGCACGCCGCAGTCGCGGTTCGGACACCCTCTGGCAGAACTCGCATCTCCTCCGCAATCTCTGCGGCCATTTTTCCCGAGGCGAGACTTTGCCCGAACCTGCGATTGTGGCTGTCGCGCGAAAATCCCGTCGCCACCAGATCACCCAGCCCGGCGAGTCCATAGAGCGTACTTTCCTGACCGCCGTGGGCGCGTGCGATGGTGGCCATCTCATGGATGCTGGCGTTCAGTGCAGCGGCTTCGAGATTTCGCGCGCCGCCAGTCAGTGTTTCGAGACAACCGAGGAGGATGGCATAGACGTTTTTGAGGATGCCCCCAATCGCAGCGCCCGTCACATCGGTGGTGGTGGAGACGAGGAGAGTCGGCCCAGCCAGCCAACTCGCTACACGCTCGGCTATGCGATCATCTTTCGCCGCCAGCACGACCGCTGCGGGAAGCCCGCGTGCAAGTTCGTTGGCGATGGCTGGCCCGGCCAAATGCACGCAGGAATGGCCCGGTGCTAGGCGGCCCATCAGAAACGACGGCAGTTGCCTCGTCTGCGGTGCAAAACCTTTTGCGAGGTTCAGTAGGACTGCACTATTCATTAACGCGGGCACGACCGGAGCCAGTGTCGAAGAAATGAAAAGTGACGGCACGCCGATCACGACAAGTGCCGCATCCGTGACACACTCGCCCGCGTCGGACGTGGCACAGACTCCATCATGCAGACAGACCCTGGGCAAGAAGCGACTGTTTTTGCGGTGCAGTCGGATGTCCGTCACGACTTCGGGAAAAAAATCCCAAATCGACACCTCGTGGCCTTTGCAGGCCAGAACATGAGCCATAGCAGTGCCTATATTGCCCGCGCCGAGAACTGCGATCTTGATTCGTCCCATGTGAGTCATGTGAATTAACCGCTAACCGGTGGCAGATCGAATGCATCAAGTTGAACTTGTGATGTCATAGCGTGGTCCCCTCCAAGAATGGTTCGCGGGTTTCGAGTTTGAGGATGTTCGCGGTCGTCACGCGAGCGATTTCGCTGAGTGCTTCATGGGTAAGAAAAGCCTGATGCGATGTGATCAGAACGTTGGGGAAAATGAGTAGGTGCGATAGTTCGTCATCCAGCAGAACTTGCCCAGAGAGATCTTGAAAGAAGATGCCTTCCTCCTCCTCGTAAACATCTAACGCCACGCCGCCAATGTGGCCCGATTTCAAGGCAGCGATCAGCGCGGTGGTGTCGATCAACTTGCCACGGCTGGTGTTTAGGATGAATACGCCCGGCTTTGTTCGAGCAATCGACTGTTCGTTTAGTAGATGGAGCGTTTCTGGCAGGAGCGGCAGGTGCAGCGAGAGTATGTCGCTCGCCGCCAGCAGGGTGTCGAAGTCGCAGTAGTGGATGCTGTGGGCGTTGGCCCAATCGTGCATCGGAAATGGATCGTAAGCCACGACATTGGCCTCGAAACCGCGAAAAATCTGTGAAGCGATCCGGCCGATCTTGCCCGTGCCGATGATGCCGACAGTCTTCCCTCGGATGTCGAACCCTACGAGTCCGTTTAGCGAGAAGTTTAGTTCTCGAACGCGATTGTAAGCCCGATGGATTTTACGGTTGAGCGTAAGCAGTAGCCCGACGGTGTGCTCGGCTACCGCGTGGGGCGAATACGCCGGAACACGCACAACGGCCAAGCCGAGCGCACGGGCTGCGGCCAGATCAACGTTGTTGTGGCCGGCACAGCGTAAGGCGATCAGCTTCACTTCCAGTGACGCCAGCACTTCCAGGCATGCACGGTCAGCGTGATCGTTGACGAAGATGCACACTGCCTTTGAGCCTTTGGCAGCGTGAGCCGTTTCCGCACTGAGCCGGAACTCATGAAATTGCCACGCAATGCGTTCCACGCCGGGGGCACGCGCTAGGTATTCCCGGTCATAGGACTTCGTATCATAAACGGCGGTTTCGAACATTGATTCAAGTTCCTTCTTCACAGGGTCACGACGAGTACCGGTAAACGAGAAGCGAAGCTCCTTTTAAGCGCTATCCCTTGGCGGAGGAAAGGAGGCGTCGACGACGAAATTCGGTCTGTGGTTTGTTTTGCACCGCTCGTTCCATGACCGGCAAATCCATGTGATGCAAGGACGATACTGTGGAAGTTTTCGGTTCATCAGAGGGGGATTCAGTCACACCGTAATCATCTGGAATATACACCACGTCTATTCGGTCAATGATCTTAGTCACACCTCCAACACACTTGATACACTCGACGGCGATTTGTCGCATGTAAAACGTCGGCACTTGACCTTGAACAACTGCGATGCCTTGCTTGATACGGATCTCCAGAGTCCGAATGGACCGGTAGCCCCGTTGCTGGAGTAAAGCTTTAACTTGATAAAGTAGTTCACGGTCAGCTTCATCGGTATCCGACATTCTTTCTAACGACACTGCATAGTTCCTAAGTCAGTTATGGTTCATTCGCCATTAGTGCTGCCTAAGCCTTTGGCCCTTACGACTAAGCTTGATGGGCCTTTGATTCGTTCTGCTTTGAGTTCACTTCCCGCTCGGCTTCCAGCCAGAAGTCGAATCCGTCTCCCGCTGGGAAACCTGCCATTTCCCATTTACGATGAGCGAGCAATCGAATTGCATCTTCGTTGTCATTCGCGGACTGTTGGTTTTCAGAATGCTCCGAATCGCACTCGCGTTCAGCTCTCAATGTCAAAGTTGTGTTCGGGTCGGCAACAAGAAACTCTGCCGAGGTTGTTTGAATGTCTTGGCGTTTGGCAATGGATTTGGCCATTTTTTTTCTCCACTTCTCTAAGGGTTGTTGCAACAAATAAACTACAATTGGACTTGGTATCACTGGGACTGTTAGTTTTCATTATCTCTTCATCGCCCTTGGCCGCAATTTGATGTAGTTCTAGCCATTTTGAGATAAAAAACGGTTCGAACTAATTAGTCATTTTTCTTGAAGCGAATCGCCAACTCTAGCGGTCGAAGCAGCGAGCGCTTCTTCTGCTGATGACCGGCCATTCGCTGGAGTATGTTTTCCAGTGTCTGCACCGCCTTTACGATGTGGGGGCCTTTATTAAGCATTACGCACTCGGCTCGTTGACTGCTAGCAGCGTCTGAGACTTCTGCTCTCGTGGCGAGTCCGTCTTTCGCGACACTCTCAAGCACCTGCGTTGCCCAAATTACCGGCACGTGCGCGGCCTCACAAATCCATAAGATCTGCTCCTGTACTTCGGCTAATCGTTCAAAACCGCACTCGATCGCTAAGTCACCGCGAGCAATCATCACCCCGTCACAAGGCGTGCTCATGGATGCCAACAACATTGCTGGAAGTTGCTCAAATGCGCGACGCGTTTCGATCTTCAGGATAATCCCAAGGTGATCGCCATTTAGGTGTTGAAGTCTAGCTTCAAGTTCCTCGACGTCCGCTGCGCTTCGCACGAATGAATATCCGACAATGTCTGCATGAGCGACAATAAAAGGCAAATCCCTAATATCTTTTTCCGTTAACCCGGGTTGATGCAATGTCGAATCCGGCAGGTTAATCCCCTTGTCCGCACGTAGCTTTTCACCACCGACGCGAGCTTGAACGATCCTGACATGCAGTTGGTTCACTTCAACCGATTCGATCGTACCACCGATTTTGCCGTCATCGAACCAAATGCTCTGGCCAACCCTCACGTCGGCGAAAATAGACGGCAGAGTACAACCGATTTGAGCAGGACTAATCAACACACCCTGCTGACTCCATTGTGCTGGCCGACCCAGCACTTCATCTCTTGTTAGAATCAATGTGTCACCTTCCTTCAGCACAAGCACCTGCTCAATGGCTGGAAGTTGACCCAACTTCGTTTTATAAATTTTGGCGGCGCTCGTCCCTTTGCCGATTCGCACTCGGAGCGTCGTACCAGTGGTAACATATGCCGTTTGTTTGGCCTCGGTCCAACATCCGTGTCCCAACGTTTCGACGACTCTGAGTGATCGCCTCGATCCGCGTTCGTCTATGAATCGGATTCTGCTCCCAGTTTTCAGTCGTTTCAGCCATTCGCCACAAACGGGTATACATGCGTCGCAGGTTTCCGGCGACTCTGAAGATTCGCCGTCTGAGTACAACCAAATTCGTGCCGGGGCAGTCACATGTCCCAATCGATTGCGCTGAGGCCGCCATTTGACGACTTGCTCACCCGCCTCGATTGGCCCCGTCCTCAATTTTGGACCGGCTAGGTCCATCAAAATGCGACATTTTTTCCCAGTAGATTGCTCCGCATGACGTAGATTCTTAATCATCGCGAGCCATTGCTCAGCGTCATCATGAGCACAATTGACCCGCATACAGTCCATACCGTTGACTACTAAATTGCTAATTAGTAGTGGATCAGTAGCTGCCTCAGACGGCATGGTCACCATGATAAGCGTTTCGCGAACTTCGTCAGATTTTCCAAATAGCGCTTCCGTGTGCTGCTGCAATAGGACTCTTCCTTCATCACCATCGTTGATTGGTACGCGAGTCGGCAAATCATTCAACGGTATCTCGGCGATATTAGACAAAGTTTCCGTCACGCATTTGATAGATGCCATGACGTGCGATTCGGCTCTTCCAATCGACGAAAGCCCCAAGGCGGAGAGCCGTTTCTGAAGGGGGCGCAGGTCATGCCGACGCAAAGCGATGTAATGGAGCAAGTTGCGGGCGCTCTTCTCATACGTTGGGTGAATCCGCTGTAATAACGATTCCCATTCAGTCTCCAAATCGATCGCGGTCTGGCTAATTTGATTTAGCTCTTGGATCAACTGCTTAGCTTCGTTGATGCGTTGTATCGCCGCTTCAGAATGATCCGTAGTTGAGAACTGATGTTGAGGTGCGTTATTCGCTTCCATGATTTTCAATTGACCTATTTGTCACTTGGCTTTTGAGTATCGGATGTGTTTTGTTGTTCAATGTTTGAGCGATTTCGTTGATTCAGCAGGACATGGCATTCAATGCAACTTCGCTCTAATCGAAGAACAGCTTCCTTCGAGGAATCCGAATCCTCGCCTTTAGCTGCTACGATCAAATCTTCTAGCGATTGCTTAAATTCATCGCTTTGTCGTTCGTATTCGGGAAAGCGCAGAAAGCGTTCGATGGTCGTGTTGTAGGATGCCATTCTTTTTGCTTCGCGATAAAGCTGAGGAAAATCCTCGTGAATCATCCCATCTAAAATATCCGCCATTGTCCTTGACTTCCGATGCATCATTTGTTGCGCGAGACCGCCCTGTGGCAGATTTCCAGCTACCGTCTGCCACAACCAGTGAACCGACCATGAGACTGCTACGATCACCAGCAGCACGCTCGCCACTCTGGCGACAACTAATACAGGTTTTCGTAGGTTCATCGACTCGGCCCCACTGAGTTCAGTATTGGAACTGCCTCCGATTTAGTCGTAACACGGCTCGCCCATTTCCGTCGTAGCCACTTTTCTAGTCCGATAATCGCATAGGCCACAACGGCGGTCAGCAGAATTCGCCACCAAGCATCCCATCCGATCGGAGCACTATGGAAGAACCGGTTCATGAAGGGTGCGTAGGTGAATAACATCTGAAGTACGAGCATGCTCCCTACGCCAACCCAAATCCAGAGATTCGAGAAGACGCCTAGCTGAAACATGGACTTCGTTAACGAGCGGCAACTGAACAGATAAAACAATGACACCATCACAAACACGTTTACGGAAACGGTTCGAGCGTAAGCGTACCGGCTGCTTTCGTCCAACACTAAACCGGTGCTGTTACCTAGCGCCCAGCTAAATGATCCAAACGCACCCACAAGGAGAACTGTCGAGACGATCAGTATGCGACCGATCAGGACGCCGGTAAGGATTGGCGAATCGGGGTCACGCGGTGGTCGCTGCATAATGTCTGGCTCTTTCGATTCAAACGCCAGCATCAAACCAAGGAACACAGCCGTGGTCATATTGATCCACAGTATCTGCGTTGGTAGCAAGGGCAATGCGATACCTGCAAAAATCGCTGCTAGTATTACTAATCCTTGGCCCGCGTTCGTTGGGAGAGTCCAAACAATGAACTTGGTCAAGTTGTCGAACACTCCTCGACCTTCTTCAACCGCCGCCTGGATGGTTGCAAAGTTGTCGTCCGTTAAGACCATGTCGGCTGCTTCCTTGGCGACTTCAGTACCGCTTATCCCCATCGCCACACCAATGTCGGCTTGTTTCAGTGCGGGAGCATCGTTCACGCCGTCACCAGTCATCGCGACGACATGACCGCCGGCCTGAAGAGCCCTCACCAGTCGCAGTTTCTGTTCGGGAGTGACTCGTGCAAAGACAGCTACTTGGTCCGCAATATCGATCAACTGTGAATCAGATAGCTCAGCCAGATCGCGACCGGTTAGTACCTTAGGGTTATTGGGCTGCGATAAGTCACGTCCATTAAGCCCAATTTGTCGGGCGATGGCTTGAGCGGTTAGCGCATGATCCCCCGTGATCATCTTGACGTGAATTCCTGCTGTTTGGCACGCCCGAACCGCGTTGATCGCTTCCGATCGGGGCGGGTCGATCATTCCCTGGAGACCAAGAAATGTCAGATTGTTTACATCGGAATGAGTGATGGACTTTACATTGTCTCCTAGATCGGCAGAGGCCAGAACCAGCACCCTCAAGCCTTTCGCGGCAAGACTTTCAAGTTGACGTTGCACCGACGCAACGTCCAGGGGCACCTTGTGACCACTCACATCGAGCATGGCCACCGACTTCGCTAGTACAACTTCCGCAGCACCCTTGACGTACAGCTTCTGTCCTTCGGTCTGCCCGTCGTCAGCCGACCATCGTTCGTGCAATGAAGCCATATACTGATGCTGGCTCTCGAATGGGATCACATCAATCCGACGCAAACGTGCCGACCACTCCTTTTGGCCCAAACCCGCTTTGGAGGCAGAAGCAATCAAAGCGCCTTCGGTTGGATCACCATGGACTTCCCATCGTCCCGACTTCTCTTCCAAAGTCGAATCGTTACATAACAGTCCCGCCAACAGACACTCCCGCAGTGCGTTATTGGTGTCGAAGCTCACCGTTTGGCTAGGTCCCGATTCATTAAAGACTTTGATCTCGCCAGTTGGACCGTAGCCGCTGCCAGTGACTTCGTAACGAGAATTTCCCGCCACAATTTCGCGCACAGTCATTTGATTTACGGTGAGTGTGCCGGTCTTGTCGGAACAAACGATGGTGGTGCTCCCTAGAGCTTCAACAGCCGGCAATCTGCGAATTATCGCTCGGCGTCGGGCCATCCTCGCAACACCAATCGACAAGGTAATTGTGACTGCTGCCGGCAACCCTTCCGGGATTGCTCCGACCGCCAATGCCACGGCTGCCATGAGCATGTCAATGGCTGGCTGCCCCCGGAACCATCCTACAAGAAACGTGATCGCCGCCATTCCCAGAATCACCATCAATAGCAGACGGCTGAATTTTGCGATCTTTCGCGTTAGCGGCGTCTGCAACACGTCGGCGGTGGAAATCAATTTCGAGATGTTCCCTACCTCAGTATTCGCCCCAGTCGCAAAGACCACACCTCGCGCTTGACCGAAAGTAACGAGCGTGCTCGTAAACGCCACGTTGCGACGCTCGGCGAGTGGCGTCGCTGCATCCAGTGCTTCCGAATGTTTTTCCACGGCTACCGATTCACCCGTGAGAGCCGATTCATCCACCTGCAAGTCGCGGCAGTGAAACAGGCGTAGGTCGGCCGGCACCTTGTCCCCTGACTGCAGCAAAACAACGTCGCCTGGAACTAACTCGGCAGAAGAAACTCGGCGTTTCTCACCGGCCCGCACGATGGTGGCTTCTGTCAATGTAGTCTTGGCTAGCGCAGCGAGCGCTTTAGCAGCACTTGACTCTTGGAAGAAGCCAATTGCGGCATTAATCAGCACGACTCCGAAGATCACGGCCGAATCGACCCACTCTTTCAATACACCGGTGAGCAATGCCGACGCCATCAGAATGTAAACTAGCGGTGTGTGGAATTGCAGCAAAAGCCGCAACCATGGACTGATGCCAAGTTGTGGAGGAATGACATTGAACCCGAATCGTTCCTGGCGTGAACGCGCTTCGAGAATATCAAGTCCGCTTTCGGCGTTTGTACCCAGTAGCCGCAAAACCTCGTCCGCAGCAATTTGGTGCAAGTTCCCTCCGAAGGGTAATTCCGGGGTTATCTTTGCATCAGCGTGTTCTGGCTCTTGGGACGGTACTAATCGCATGTTTTGTTTCACTGGCCACGACTACTGAAACTGACTCTACTTCGTCAGCGAGAATGATTATGCGACTCAGCTCGATGATCGGTAATCGATGTGCAAGCCATTTACGCATGGTGGATTCCGCCAGACCTCTGTGACTGTGACATCGCTACAGTTTCGTTGCGTTAGAATTTGCAATGCATGCGTCGTACAACGCCTGGAATTCGGCACAGACTTGGCTAGCCTCGCCTTTCAGTTCTCGAATCAATTTCTTCTCGCGATCGCTAATCTTGCCGTCCGCAAAGACCAGCTTCCGCAGCCATCCCGCAGCCTCAGCGCCGATCATACCGTCGCTGAGGAGGTGTTTCTTTATCGCGTTGTAAAAGAACCGCTCAAAGGCTGGGGAAACTCGATCGACTCGCTTGAACAACTCTAATAGTAACTCGGCTTCCAACCGGTCGATCTTTCCATCAGCAGAAACTAGTGTCCGCAACTGTTCTACCTCATGACCCTCGACCTTGCCGTTTGCCAAAAGTTCTTTCTGCAGCATTCGCAAATCAGTCATCGTTCGATCCTAAAGAGTTACTCAAACGTGTTTGAAACAAAAAATAACATTGGGTGGTTATTAGGTTTTGGTCGTCGTGTTTCCGCGACGCATCGAGGGCGATTCCGGAGCTTCTAGCAGGTGCCCGTTGCCGCTAGCGGGTACAACGTCCAACCGTGAATTTGACAATTCGGCTTGCTGGCTAGGTTGCATTGTCTGATTGGCCTCGATCATGGCGTTACGTATTTGATCGCTCAAACTAGTCAAATTGCCGGGCGAGTGTGGAATCAGAATTGTGTTTGATCGAGATGAGGCACCGATATCCTTGAGCGTATCGAAGTACTGGGTCATGAGTACGAGATTCATAACGTCCTTGGCCGTCGTGCCCGGCACAGATCTCTGGAACTCATCCACTGAATCTCGTAGGCCCTCGACGATGGCCTTGCGTTGGTCGGCAATGCCGCGACCCTGCAATGCCTTGCTCTCGGCGTCGCCTTCGGCTGCCTTGACCTTCAGGATTCGATCCGCTTCGCCCTTTTCGGTCGCTGCGACTCGCATTCGCTGTGCGGCGTTAATCTCGTTCATCGACTCCTTCACTTTGGAATCAGGATCGATGTCGGTAACGAGTGCCTTGAGGATGCCGTAGCCGAAACCTTCCATCACTTGAGCGAGTTCGCTTTTGACGATGTCAGCGATGTCGTCCTTTTTCTCGAAGACGTCATCGAGCCTGATCTTAGGAACTTGAGCCCGTACAACATCGAAGACATACGCTGTAATCTGTCGCCCCGCATCATCGAGCTTGTAGAACGCATCGTAGACTTTCTCCGGCATCACGAAGTACTGCACAGCGACAATCAACTGAACGAATACATTGTCCTCAGTCTTGGTTTCGATCTTGACATCCAGTTGCTGCACTCGCAGGTTTACACGTCCGACAACCCGGTCGATGAAAGGCACTTTGACGTTAAGTCCCGGTCCGGCTTCCCGTACAAATTTACCAAGACGCTGAACGATGGCCGTCGTGCGTTGCTGGACTGTGAAGAACGTTGAAATCAGCGCGGCGATTACCACGATTGCTGCGATCACCGTAAGACCAAGTGCAACCGCCGAGTAGATGGATGGTTCGTCGAACATGGTCAAAGTCTCCTGAGAAAGTTATTTGGGCCGCTTGGGCATGGGAAATCCCGAGCCGCTGCCACAGATTATGCGGCGTAACCGGACCGGCAGTAATCGATGCACGAACCATTTCACAATGGCGGAATCAACCACTTTCTTGGAGCAAAGTTGCTACAATGCTTCTTGAATACGGGCTCTAGCTAGCCATGATCAAAAGTCGCTCAAACCGCGACAATCCACACGAATCCAGCGAGAATTGGAAATGCAGCGACCTGCCGCAATGCCTACTGAAATTGAGCGAATGTACCGTTGCCTACGTGACGCTGTCTCCGACTACCATTACCACGTCCGGGTTGAAGATGGCCGCATCGTTCAGAAAATCCACGGTGCCACCTGTGAGCAGATAACTGGATTTACGCCGGAAGAGTTCGCCGCCAATCCTGATTTGTGGATTGCAATCGTACTGGACGAAGATCAGCAGATTTTCCAACAGCAAACGGCCGAATTGCTGTCCGGTCACCCGCCGCACCCGATCGAATACCGAATCCGCCGCAAGGATTGTCGAATCCGCTGGATCAACAAAATCGTTGTTCCCCACTACGACAACCAAGGCAAGTTGATTGCATACGACAGCCTGCTTCGTGATATCACCGAGCAAAAGAAAGTAGAAACCGATCTCCGCCGAAGTGAAGAACAATTCCGGTTTTTATTCGAAGATGATCTAACAGGCAACTACTTGGCTGATCCGAACGGCGAAATAATCCTCTGCAACCAAGCGTTCGTCGAAATCTTCGGTTTTACTAGCCGGGCGGAGGCCATCGGCAGCAATCTGGCAAATCTCTATTTGGGCCCCCTTTCCTGGCCAAGCTTCATTCAGTTGCTCACTAACGACAAGACCTTGCAACGTTTTGAGCGAGCAGGCCGCCACAGTGACGGGACCATTCGCCATGTCATCGAAACGGTGCTTGGAACATTCAACACTTCCGACGAGTTGATAAGAATCAAGGGCTATATTTTTGATGACACAAACTCAAAACTCTCCTCCGCCAGGCTCGAGCGACAAACTAAAGAACTAGCAGAACTTGTATCGCTTCGTACTCAGGAGTTGCGTGACAAACACGAACATCTACAAGCCATATGGAACTCAGCATTTGATGCCATTTTCACGATAGATAGCCTCGGAGTAATCGAAACCGTCAATCGCGCTGCGGAAAGGATGTTCGGTTACTCAGCCACTGAGATGATCGGTGCGAACGTTAAGATGCTCATGCCAAGGCCCTACAGCGAAGAGCATGACGGTTACATCCAGCGTTATCGAAATACGGGCGAGGCGCGAATCCTCAATTTACCTCGTGAACTTATCGCTAAGCACAAAAATGGCTCCACGTTTCCAATCGACTTGTCAGTCACGCAAGTTGAAAATTCCGCATACTTCACAGGGATCATCCGCGACATTTCGGATCGCAAAAGATTACAACGTCACATTCTGGAAATTGCATCTGAGGAACAGCGCCGAATTGGTCGAGAATTACATGATGGCACTGGCCAAGAACTGACAGGCCTTTCATTGACTACCGGAACATTGCTGGAAATGCTGGACATGACACCAGTTGACATAGTTGATGGACACACGCTGCGGCAACTCGACGAAACAGCATTCACTCGAATTCGTGACATGGTTGTAAAAACGTATCGAAAACTTATCGAGGCGAATCGTCACGTGCACGAACTTTCGCATGGTATCATGCCAGTTCAAATTGATGCTGAGTCGTTGCAGTCTTCGTTGGCAGAGTTGGCAGCTTCCACGAATAACCCTCCGACGATACGTTGCCGCTTCGATTGCCCACTGCCAATTGCGATTGGCAGTAACTCAGTCGCGACCCATTTGTATCGAATCGCTCAGGAAGCCGTCAACAACGCAATTAAGCACAGTCAGGCGAACGAGATTGTCATATCACTGCATCAACACGATCAAGAAATCGTATTAGAAATCCTGGACGATGGCGTAGGAATTGACGCCGCCTACAGCCAGATCGTCGCAGCGAGAAAAGACCATGGCATGGGGATGCGGACGATGCAGTACCGTGCTGGAATCATCGGAGGAACACTGCAGATTCAACGTCGCGATGCAGGCGGGACGGCAATCAAATGCGTTACACTTCAACCGATTGAGAGGGATTCATATGACAAAACGTAACGGCCCGGTGAAGATCGTTATTGTCGATGACCATCCATCTGTCCGGGATGGATTGTCGATGCGCATCGCATTGCACGCAGACTTGTATGTGTGTGGAGAGGCAGAGTCAGAGGAGGAGGCATTCGCAATGGTTAAGCAATCGACCCCCGACTTGGTCCTAGTTGATATTTCCTTGAAGAATGGTAACGGAATCGAGTTGTTAAAACGTATTCAATCTCATGATCCTAAAATAAAAATGATGGTTGTCTCCGGTTTTCAAGAATTGATCTACGCTGAGCGGGCTTGCCGGGCAGGTGCCATGGGTTATTTGAACAAACAGGAATCTAGTGAAAAACTGATAGAAGCAATTCGGACAGTGCTTTCCGGCGAACGCTATTTAAGCCCGGCGATGAGCCGTCGGCTTATCAATCAATCCCTGGGGGCTCGCGATTCAGCGAAAACGCCGATCGAGAATCTAACAAATCGCGAACTTGAAATTTTCCGGATGATTGGTGAAGGTTTAGCCAGTAGCGCAATCGCAAATCGTCTTCTACTCAGCACACACACCATCGACACCCACCGCGAAAACATCAAGCGCAAGTTAGGCACAAAGAACGCAGCTGAGTTAACTCGAGTCGCGATCCAATTTCTACTTGAGAATGGCTAATTGACAGATCCATCAGAGCTGCTGTGCGGACAATCGCGGCTGGGTTGTTCGCGGAATCGCATAACCCAGGTCACAAATGCAGGAGGCAGGGCGAGCGACCGTTCGTAACTAGTTCGTTCCACTCAACTTCTCTGTTTGGTTAGGAAACTGACCGCAGTAGGTTATTCGAAGAAGCCGGTGTCTTGCAGCAACGCAAAATACCGGCTTTTTTCGTATTTTCCTGCAATCTTCCGGGTCTCGATCACTCCACAGAGACTCGATTTCCGTCCGCGACTCTCGCCAAAACAGCCCCTCTCTGGGGTCCGATCAGAGACAAATACTCTCAGAGTCTCTGGGTTATGAAAAACGCCGGGTTAACGACTCTGGGTTATGAAATGTCTGCCTGACATGACTTTCTTTTCTGTTCATTGATCTGCCTCACTAGGAGGCCCAAAGTTGCGAAATTTGGTTCTGGGGAATGGAGAATCGCGGGGGTAATCGCGAGATACCTTGGACGGGTGCAAATCGTGTTTTGTAGTTTACGCGGCCTGTGAGCGGCTGCGAATGCATGCAATTGATGCAGGCCTTTCGGCCCAGAATTTTGCGAGCAGGTGTGGGGAGTCGATGTGATCAGCAGCTAAATGCAGGATAGCGTTCGCGGCTCGGTCCCAAAACTTTTCGGTTCCTTTGACTCGTTTATTGATCTGCTTGATCGTCGATTCGATGTGGCTACTGGTAATTGGCAATCCTTGCCTGCGGTACTCTGGATAGTTCATGCGTTCGCGCTGATTTGTCAGGTACGTTAAGGCTCGTGCTACGTTATATCGCTGTGTTGTTGTGCTTTCGTCTTTCGTTGGCTTGCCGATCTTTTCTTGCTCAGCCTGCAAAGCTTCGATGATCAGACTGACATTCCCCTCCCAAAGCCACTGTGCCCGTTGAAGGTACAGTGCCCAGCCATCGTCTTTCGATCTACCTGCCATTGATGCCGCGAAAACGTAACATATCGCATGGATGAAGTCGACGATTGGAGTGTAATGTGAGAACCACTGTTCCCATACTCTCCAGTTGGCTGATTGACCATCGCAGACAAACGCCTTACGAGCGGCTGCGTTGAAACCTTGTGCATGGGCAGCGGAAGCTAACTGCAAGCCGAATTCAGTACTGCACATCATACTGGCTACAACACTGCGCGAGTCGACTTTGGGCGTATGATCCTCCAACGCGTCAAGCAGCTCTTGCTTGGTTGGGCTAAGTTCATCGCTTGGCTCGTTGGAGGACGAAAAACCTTTAATTTCGCTACACATTTTGTGCATTTTGGCTTGATCAGTGAAGGTAGTCGGCAGTGTTGGAATTGGATCAACACGGCTGGTTTCGCTTGTCATGTGCAACAAGCAGCCAACTTTCGATTCACGCCAGAAACCGCTTTGCTCTTTATCCTTTTCCGTTATCTCAGCCAGTTCTTCGGTAGCACATCGCTCGCGAATTTGAATGCGGCCACCGTCCATCTGAACACATGCAACTTGTGGTACTTGGACGCCTTCGGGAGCTAACTGTCGCGCCGGAAGATGCAGAGCATCGTAGGACTCCTGAGCTCGGGCGGATTGGGCAACTCGTTCGTTTCCGATGCGCTCAGTAGCGCGACGAATACGTTGCGATGATATTTTGGCTTCGGCTAATTTACAGACGTCCTCGGCGGCATGAACGAAGCTATTACTACGCGATCCAGCGTAGACGACTTTCTCGAGCATCGCAGGCGTCATATTACAGTCGGGATCAACTCCGATTAGCGGGGTCAGAGGGAAAAAAAGACTTCCGACATTTCGAGCAGAAGTACTCTGGTTCCGTTATCCGCAGCTTGCCTCGCCTTGCGTCTAGCAGCCGCTTCCGCTCGCCTTTGAACTGCCCCGGGCTACTACAAACTGGGCAACAGCATTGGGTTGTCGGCTCACCTAAAACAATCTGCTTGGCCGACTTTTTCTGAGCAATCGACTTAGCAACTTCATCACCGACTTGAACCCCGAAGTCCTCTATCGCCGAAAGCAAGCAATTATGCTTGCCTTGAGATACTGGCCCAAATTCCGCTTCGAGCGATTCAACAAACTCCTCAATTCGACGCTGTAGTTCTGAGCTAGTTGCCATCCTGGCTTACCTCATCCAATACAAGTTATCCTCAAATAAAAACGCCGACTCCTAGTCTACCCCACCTATAGATAAAACTCCAACAGCAGTCTGCAAACCGCAATCTGCACCCCCTTGGACGGATATACCTTTACAGACTAGGTTTGAACAGATAGGATCTAATGAATGAACCGGTTTGTGACGATTTTGCTGATTCCATTTCTTCTTGTGGGCAATGCGCTTGCTCACTCGCACGGGATGGCTGCGCATCAATCGTCGAACAACGGACGGGCTCACATTCACGTCGCAAGTGCCCCTCATCACGGGCACCACAGCCATGATTCCGATGGTCATCATCACGGACATGACCACGAGAGCGATGGGCATGAATCGGCACCGGTAACGCCAGTCGACCACGATTCAGACGCCATCTACCTGGCATCAGCCGACGATGCGTTTACCCCGACCGATCGCGTTTCCTTCGAGTTAGGGTGCTCCTGTTTTTTTGATGCACCGTTGTGCATCGTCGACGATTCTCGTCCACCCGCGGCCGTCTCTTTTACACCGACCGCAAGTACCCCTGAGCTACCGCTCTATCTGCTTCATGCTGCGCTAAGGCTCTGATGGCACCCACCTGAAAGCTTTCTTGCTTTCAGCCGCTGCGTTTCTTGTCTCAAGCCGTTACCTGCTGACTCGTTCCATCAAGTTCCAACTTGACCAAGAGCAGCTACATTCCATGAAGATCCGCAAATCATGTATTCCCATCGTGTGTTCGCACGCATGTGCGTCCTCGCAGCCCTCGTGGTGCTGCCACTGCTAGGTTGCGCTCCTCGCGAATCCGCCAGCAGTCCGAGTGCTCAATCTGAACAGAAGAACCCGGAGAAGCCTGAGCTTCGAATTCTTGAGCTTGGGGAGCAAGCCAGAAAGAATCTAAATCTCGTTGTCAAATCGGTACGGCCCTCTGATTATTGGCGAACGATTTCAATCCCAGGTGTCGTCGCCGATCGTCCGGGCATTTCCGATCGAGGCGTTACTTCGCCGGCTGTGGGTGTCGTATCGGAGATCCATGTATTTCCAGGAGATACCGTTCGCCCAGGCCAACGATTGGTCACCGTGCGACTGTTTAGCGAATACCTGCAAGCAACCCAGACACAGCTCTTCAAGGCTTCACACGAGTCGATCTTGGTTCAGAATCAAATCGATCGCCTAGGTGATGCAGCCGCCTCTGGTGCCGTCTCCGGTTCGCGATTGGTCGAACTCAGAAATGAACAGCAGCGACAGCAGGCAATGATCCAAGCTGCGAAGCAAGAGCTACTCAATCGCGGTTTGACAATAGCGCAAATCGATTCGATTGCTGCTGGCACCTTTGTATCAGCCATCGATGTAGTCGCACCTCCTCCGCGAGCCGACTTGGCCATGCTTCAAGGCTTGGTGAAGGACCCGATCCAGACAGTCAGCTACTCGGACGGAGCCGACGTCACTTACGAAGTTCAGTCGCTGGCCGCTGAGCTTGGACAAACGGTTCAAGCTGGCGAGCTGATTGTGAATCTAGCCAATCACCAAGCACTGTACATCATCGGCCACGCTTTTAAACGGGAAGCTGGACTGATCGAACAGGCTACCCAGCGCAGCACGCCTGTACAAATCCAGTTTGCGGAAGACTCAGCCGAGTTATGGCCTTCACTCGATCAGCAGTTTCAGATTCGCCACTTGTCCAACACGATCGATCTTGAAACTCGCACGTTTGACTTTTTCGTGCCGCTACAAAATCAGTCACGCACTTATGAGAAGAACGGTAGCACGTTTCTGGTTTGGCGATTTCGCCCGGGGCAACGCACTCGAATTGAAGTGCCAGTAGAAAGGTTTGAGAAAGTCTATGTCCTGCCCTCCGAAGCTCTCGTACGTGAAGGCCCTGAAGCATATGTCTATCAGCAAAACGGCGACCTCTTCAATCAACTCTCTGTGCATGTCGTCTATGAAGATCGATTGAACGTCGTTCTTGCTAACGACGGCAGCATCTCTCCGGGATTCTTCTTGGCTCAAAACTCGGCCGCATCGCTGCGGCGTGTACTCAAAGCTCAATCGGCAAGCGGACAGCAACCAGGTCTTCACGTTCATGCGGACGGTACCGTCCACGCAGCTCATTAAGGAGAATGACTATGATCGAACAACTGCAAATACTTGCATACAAGTTGTCTCGCAGATTCTTCACCATAAATGTCTCTCGTTTTATGACGGTGAATATTGGGCGCATTATCCAACACCAGACAACGCACGAGCTTTCCATCTTCGATTCTGCTGAGGCACTTACGGAGCGGTTTCCAAGCATTTTCGATACTCACCCCGAATGGTGTTCACTTCTAAACATGCGCAATGTGAAGCTTTGTTGCGCGATTGAAAATGACAAAATTGTTGGACGACTCTGGTCGATCGCGAACCGCGTTCCACCAGAACTTAATCACGATGGCCCCGATGCGACAAGGTTACCACTCGAATTGCCTGATGACATGGTGTTCGTCTTTGATGTCTGTGTTGATCCTGATCATCGCGGGAAACGCATCTATCCAGCGATGTTTTATCATGCAAGCAATCATCTTTATGAAACAGATGGGATTCGCCAATTCTTAATCACGGTGGACTTCGCTAATCGTCCGGCTAAGCGGGCGGCAGACCGCAAGGGTTTTAGGGAAGTCGGACGTTCGTCCTTGATGCGATTGGGGCCATTCTCATTTGCTCGCTATCCCGACGCAAAACTATCGCCTGTCAAGATTGGCAGGTATTTCGGTGACCTCAATTCGAACCGCCCACAGTTAGCCTGTGAGTCTGGCGATTCTTCCCCGGTGAGTCAGTTCGATTCACAAGAACACACTTCTTCTGAACGACTTAACGGTGCTGAGTAAATGTTAGATCACATAATCAGATTGTCGCTCCGTTATCGTGCATTGGTGATTATCACCAGCCTAGTGGTGCTCGTATACGGCTCGTACCTCACAACCACGTTATCGATCGACGTGTTTCCAGATTTGGACCGACCACGCGTGATCATCATCACCGAAGCGCCGGGGCTGGCCACCGAAGAAGTTGAGACACTCGTTACACAGCCGATCGAAATTGCGCTGATGGGAGCCAGTGGCGTCCAAGCCGTGCGTAGCCAAACCACTGCTGGTCTCAATGTTGTCTACATCGAGTTCGACTGGTCCACCGACATTCGCGCCGCTCGTCAGACCGTTAGCGAACGATTGACGACGCTCGAAGGCATTTTGCCTGAAGGTGTCTTGCCTCAAATGACTCCGCCTTCTTCGATCATGGGACAGATCGTGGTTGCAGGCATCTACAGACAAACCGGGCCCAACGGCGGACGCTTAGCATCAGTAGGACAGACGAAGCTGATGGCAGAGATTCTCTCTGGTGATGATAGGCCATCGTTGAAGCTTTGGCGTGCTACTGAACGTCGCAAACCTGAAATGTGGGAGGCAGTGCCCTTTGAAATAGTAGAACCATTGCAGCTTTACGGTGAAAATTCAGCCGAGCGATATAAGGCTACTGTCAAACTCGATTCCGGCGTGCACGAGATCCAGTTCGAATCGGAGGCTAAGCAGCTTCTGGAGTTGCGAACTATCGCTGATTGGGTAATCAGGCCGCGTCTTCTGAAGGTTAACGGAGTCGCGGAAGTCTTCATGCAAGGGGGAGATCGCAAGCAGTATCAAGTCCTGCTCGATCCGACCGCGCTTCTCGAATATGACGTGACTGTACAGGACGTCGAGAGAGCACTTAGCGAAAGCAATATCAACACTAGCGGCGGCTTCGCCATCAAGGGCGAATCGGAACGTCCTATTCGAATTCTCGGAAGGCTCGGCACCGGCGGTCGCAGCGTGATTGACGAGCTGCTCAAGGTACCCGTGGCCAAGTCATCCAAACGAAGCATTCTTCTTGAACAAGTGGCATCGGTCGTAGAAGGTCCGGAGCTGAAGCGAGGGGACGGCAGCGTCAATGGACAAAGCGGCATTGTCTTTACTGTGGTGAAGCAGCCTCATATCGACACCCGTAAGTTGACCGATAACGCGGCGGCTGCTTTTGCCGAAGTAGAGGCTTCGTTACCAGCCGATATCATCATCAACTCCGAACTCTTTCGACTCAAGAACTTCATCGATCGCGGTGTATTCAACGTTGCCGAAGCACTGGCCATCGGCGCGGTACTCGTGGTCATCGTGCTGTTCTTGTTCTTGCTAAATTTCCGGACGACATTCATTACGCTCACCGCTATCCCCATGTCGCTGGTGATGACCACGCTTGTCTTTCGCTTCATTGGGTGGATCAGCGGTAGCGAACTCTCAATCAACGTGATGACACTTGGCGGAATCGCCGTCGCGATGGGCGAACTCGTCGATGACGCAATTGTGGATGTAGAGAACATTTTCCGCAGGTTGAAGGAGAACAACCGACTCGCTCAACCTCTACCCGCCATCGATGTCGTTTATCACGCCAGCAAAGAGATTCGCAGCTCGATTCTGTTTGGCACGATTGTGGTGATCCTCGTCTTCCTGCCTCTATTCGCACTTTCGGGCGTTGAAGGACGGTTGTTCACACCGCTGGGCTTCGCCTACATCGTCTCGATCTTGTCCTCGTTCGCGGTCTCGCTAACGGTGACACCGGTTCTTTCGTACTACTTGCTTCCGTCTTCGAAGGCGACTCATCTTGAGCAGGACGGCCCTGTATTGCGAGCGCTCAAGTGGATGGTAAGTCCGCTGATACGGATCAGCATGAGAATTCCAAGCTTACTTTTAATCGCCACCTGGGTCATCGTCGCCGTGGCAGGGTGGCAACTCGCGCAGCTCGGACGGAATTTCCTTCCTGCTTTCGACGAAGGGAGTGTTCAAGTCAACGTGACACTTCCCCCGGGCTCATCGCTGCAAGCGTCGAACCAAGTGTCAACGAGTATCGACGGCGTTTTCAAGTCGATGCAAAAAAGCAAAGCGAATCCAGATGGGGCGATCTTAAACTTCGTGCGCCGGACAGGACGCGCTCAGATGGATGAGCACGCTTCGCCGGTGAACTTTGGCGAGTACATCCTCAGCATGAACCCGGAGGCCGACCACAACCGCGATGTGATGATCGCTGAACTGCGCGAACGGATTAGCAAAGAGGTGCCAGGGGTCGATATCGAAGTGGAACAGCCTCTGGCTCACTTGATCAGTCATATGGTGTCAGGCGTCTATGCGCAAATCGCGATCAAGATTCATGGTGATGATCTCGACACGCTTTTGACACTAGCTGATCAGGTTAAGTCATCGATCGCTGAGATTCCTGGATTGACTCCACCGATTGTCGAGCCCGTGCAAATGACGCCAGAGCTGCATATCCAGCTTCGAGGCGACGATCTCGCCATGCATGGACTCACGCGGCAATATGTGGCCACAGTCCTTCAGACGGCACTGCAAGGTCAAGTCGTCTCTGAAGTGCTTGAGGGACAACGCCGCTTTGACCTGCTGGTACGACTCGTAGAAGCCTATCGTGCTGACTATGCGAACTTAGGCCTGCTCCGCATTGATCTCCCTCATCAAGACGGACAACCAGAACGTGGCCAAATTGAACTTCGAGATGTCGCGACAATCTACGAAGGTGCGGGACCCAACTCGGTCAATCGCGAGAACGCGCGCAGGCGGATCGTCATCCGCTGCAACACCGAGGGCCGCGACTTAGCCAGTGCCGTCGCCGAGATCCAGCAACTTGTCAATGCGGATGTGGCGATGCCAGTTGGTTACTACGTCGAGTATGGCGGGCAGTTTGAGAGCCAGCAGAACGCGACGCAGCTGATCATGATTCTGGCTGGCCTCTCGGTCGTCGGCATGTTTGGCGTCTTGATGATTCTATTCCCATCTGTACGCATCGTCTTGCAGATTTTGAATGCTCTACCGACAGCGTTCATCGGAGGCGTGTTTGCGTTAGTGATTACCGAGCAAACGCTGACCGTCGCGAGCCTCGTCGGATTCATATCCCTTGGCGGAATCGCGGTGCGAAATGGGATTCTTCTTGTGACTCATTACTTTCACCTGATGAAGGAAGAAGGTGAAGAGTTCTCGCAATCGATGATTGTGCGCGGCAGTTTAGAACGCTTGGCACCTGTTCTGATGACAGCGCTGACGGCCGGTATCGGCTTGATTCCGCTGGTGATTGGCGGCCAAGAACCGGGGCGTGAGATTCTCTACCCGGTTGCGACCGTCATCCTTGGCGGATTGATGACTTCGACGTTTTGTGAATTCTTGATTCACCCTGGTTTGTTTTGGAAATTCAGCGGTCAGGACGCCAAGCGATTGGTGGACGCTGATAAGGCAACTTCAATTTGAGGAAATTTGAGATGAAGCGATTTAGTTTTGGATTGGCTTTGGCGGCAGTGATTGGATTCAATGGCTGCAATAAGCCAGCCGATACGCCGGCGGAACCTGCTACAAGCACCGCCAGCGATCAAAGCCACGATCATGGGGATGGACCTCACGATCACAGTGCAGAAGGACACTCGCACGGCGCTGGCCCTCACGACGGCACGGTCGCGGATTGGGGTGGTGGCAAGTATCACGTCGAGTTCAAGGTTGATCACGACAAGCAACAAGCTACGGTCTACATACTTGGCAGCGACGAGAAGACGCCTACCCCTATCGATGCTGCATCGATTGAGCTCAGCATCAAAGACCCTGAGATGCAGGTAACGCTACAAGCATCGCCACTGGAAAGCGATCCAGCCGGCAAGTCATCTCGCTTCGTCGGCACCCACGAAAAGCTGGGCGTGGTTCAAGAATACGCCGGCACCATGACAGGCGTTGTTGATGGAACGCCTTATTCGGGCGACTTCAAAGAAGAAGCCCACGGCGACCACGATCACAAATAGTGACCGATTATCATTTTTGTTAGACGCTGCAGTACTGCTTGCGGTGCTGCATGTGCGTTGATGGAGAATGCCGATGTGGGGATTCATTCGCTGGATTTTGGCGTCGATCATCTTGGCAGCTGCTACGCAGATTGCCCAGAAGAATCCCCGCCTCGGCGCATTCGTACTAACACTGCCAATCTTGAGTATCATCGCGATCATCCTACAGTGGCAGCAAAGCCAAGATCTGTCGACCACGTCGAAATTCGCTCGCGAAACACTTGTGCTCGTCCCTCTCGGACTTCCGTTCTTCGTGCCACTCGCATTTGCGGAGCGACTCGGGCTCAACTTCTGGCCTGCCTTCGGCCTTGGTATGCTCCTGGCAAGTTGCACTGTCGGAACCTGGCTGTGGCTTGGTCCAAAGTAGAGTTTCTATCCTTGTCGAAAATCGCGAAACAATGAGTTGATACTTGGTCTATGCAGACGATGCATTCTCCATTTGGAGTCTTGCGTACAGTGCGTCGTAGACGACTCGTCCGCGTTCAATCGCTTCTCGATCATCATGGCTGATGAGTCGCAAGCCCTCGCAAATCAAATCCAGGCCGGCTGCAGCGGGTTCCAGCAGTACCGTTTGAACGGTGTCCGCTTCGTCAATGATGCGAGCGATCCTGTGGAGGATGGGGTCCTTCAGTTCATAGTGGTTTAACAACGCATCGAATGAACAGTGGCCACCATGATGCGAGAATCGAACGTTTGGCACATCGAAAGCTTCTGCTCCGGCTGGGAGTTCGTCGTCACGTTTGATGAATAGAAACTCCGCTTGCGGATCGATCTGGCGAAGAATCAACCAAGCGCATCCAATTCGATCTACGCCTACATTTTCCCACGTCACCCATTTCATGGTTCTTTACTCCTTACCCGCTGCAAGTAGCCTTTCACGCGTTTTCGCTCCGAGCGCAGACGCAAAGAAGTCTTTGGATTGAGCCTCTTGAAATCGCTTGGAAAGCATGCCGAGGTCCCGGTCCTTATTCTTGAGAGCCGAAATGATCTCGCGATACTCGCCCTCAATGACTTCGACGAACCGCTTGCGAAGCTGAACTCCATCGGCTGCGGATATCGATTGTGCTTCCCACAATGTGGCTTCTCCTTTGAGCTCATGGATTTCAGTCACCAGCCACTGGAATTGCTCGCGCGTTCGTTGGGTCTTGGGCAGTACCCATATGGCGTCTTGCAATGAGATGGCACCGAGTTGCTGTAACTTACGCCAAATGAAAACGCGGCCAGCACTCGGCTCGCGCGGGATGCGATAGACAAGAAAAAGCCAATTGCTTGGCCCATTATTCTCTGGCACGTTGTAACCCGAATCATGTTTTCACATAGGGGAAGATCAGCAGTCCGATGATCGCTGCACCAAGCACGATGATGGGCTCTGGAAGCTTTTTGAATTTAAGCAGGAGCCCAATCGTCACAAGCAGAATGATGATTTTCGGAATGTCGGGTAGCGAGCCGTCTTGCAGAATTGTGCGACGGCCTAAGACGACGCAAGCGCCAGCGATCGCACCAACAGCGGCGGCAGTGACACCATCCACAAACGCCACGATGCCGGGCCTCTTACCGTGCTTCTTGAAATACGGCGCTGGTAGAATCGTCAACAGGTAGCACGGAAGAAAGGTCGCCAGCGCAGCCACAGACGCCCCAGCCAAACCGGTTAAAAAATCAGCATCGCGTCCACTAACGATGAAGCCGATGAAGCCGACCGTGATCACAACCGGCCCGGGTGTGATCATCGCGACTGCAACGGCATCGAGAAATTCTTGATCGTTGAGCCAGCCGTATTCCTTGACCACGCCGCCGTAGAGAAAAGGTACGATTGCGAGTCCACTTCCAAACACGAATGCTCCGGCTTTCGCAAAGAAAACGGCGATCTGGGTAAGCAGTTCTTGGAGGGAAGCTTTGGCAGTAGGAATCGCTGCCAGCAGGAAAGATGGTTCGAATGAAGCCGTAGTTGATCCTGATTTCTTCCACGGTGATGTGCGAAGTGCCCAACCCAACATTCCCGCACCCAGAAACAGCCAAATGCTTTCGGACTCAGTAATGATGGTAACTGCCGCGCTGGAGAGAAACAGGAACCAAAGCAGGCTGCTTTTCCCAATCGTTTTGAGAGTGAGCTTGTAAGCACTGATCGTAATGATACCGATGACGGATGCACCTACACCGTAGAACACGGCTTGCATCCAACCGATGCCACCGAAGTGCACGTACGCCCAGCCGAGTGCGACAACCATCAAGAACGACGGAAGAACGAAAGCAACGCCTACCGTGGTGGCACCAAGAATGCCGTAATGAACGTAGCCGAGATAGATTGCCAACTGCGCCGCAAGAGGTCCTGGCATCAGCTGCGCTAGTGCCATGCCTTCCTTGAACTCGGATTCGCTAATCCACTTCTTCTGCTCGACCAAATCCCGGTGCATGTAGCCCACAAGAGCGACAGGGCCACCGAATCCGATCGTGCCCAGTCGAAGCGCATACTTCGTTATTTGCCCAAGAGTGTAGGTTTGTCCGGCTGATTCCATATTTGCGCTGTGTAACAGATCGAGATCTTCCACTGCCATTGAGTCATGGCGGTGTAACCATGGTTACGTTCTCGATAGTCTAGCGGATAATTGAAGAGATCAAAAGCCCGCCCTGTGCAAAAGTATGGGTCGGCATAGTTCACCGGTTTTAGAGCTTGAAATGAGCAGTCGAGCGATGCTGCGGAGACGTATTTGGCTAGCTTGAGGATCAGTTTCTCGATGTCCAAGGCTGGCCACTTTTGCCTTTTCGACGCGCCGAGCTTTTGGCTGCGGCTTCGTAACCCCAGCGGCGGATGGGCTTCCATGTACGAGCGTGGCCAGTTCGTTGCGGGCCGAGCCGAACTTACGTCGTTTTGCTGTTGATCTGACAACGAATGGCGGCTACACTCATTCTTAACGTTGGCGTTAACCCACAGTTCGTACCTCTTCGTACGAAAACAGACCGAACGGGTCTCGAACTTCGTAAGTCCTTGCGTTGCAAGGCTTTACGAATTTCGAGCGCAGAGAGTATTGTCACGAAGAGGGTTGCGCTCGGGGAGCTTTCGTCAAAGTTCTAACTTTGGCGACCAAAAGACTTAACGCCCGGCGTCGAGAGATCGACCGCCGGGCGTTTTTCGTTTCTACCCAGTTTTTCGCGGGTTTCCAACGCTTTTCGCGTTTAGCCGGCCCAAACCGCCGCGCTCTCTGTTTGCGGAGAGATTTCCGTCTCTCGAAAGCAACCTTCGAGGTTGCGCTCGCAGGTGCGAAAAATCGGTCCCGAACTCTCTGACTCTCTCTTTTCGGGGGCCTCCAGAGTTAACAAAGAGTTCTCGTTCGGAGTCCGGTTGAGAACGTATTCGAACTAGGTGAATGCGACCTGAAAAAACACATCAAAAGCGTGCAAATTCATCGACTAGACTACTTCAATGTCTCTTCAATGCAGAAAAACGTAGTCATTCCTCGGACGTAGATCCGCTTGCATGTGAATCCAGGCGTCGCGTAGATCGGCTCGCCGAGGTTGCATTCGGCTAAAGATTCAAATTTTGACGAAAGCCTGAAGATCTGAAGCTTGCCGGTTAGGTCGGCGAGAAAGACTTTGTCGCCAACGATGATGGGCGAACTCGAGAAGCCTGTGTCGAATTGATGTTCCCACAGCATCTTGCCTGTCTTGATGTCCAAGCAGGAAACCACTCCGAATCCCGTTGGAATAATGACCATGCCGTTGCCCGCAACGGCGCTTGCGGTGTCGGGCAGTGATTCTTCCCATTGCCAGAGTACGCGCGAAGCATCATCGGCAGCAGCGATATTAATGGCAGTAGCGGCTGAGCCTTCGCTGGCGACGACAACTATCCCGTCCTGATATGCCGGGGAAGCGGCGACTTCGCCGGCCAAGCATTCAACGTGCCACAGCAATTTTCCTGTCTCTGGGGCATAACTGTCCACAGATTTGGAATTGGTGACGATGAGTTCATGCCGTGCATTCGATTCGACCAAGATCGGCGATGACCATGCGATTTCTTTGCGGTCAACATGCCATTGGATCTTCCCTGTTGCAAAGTCAAAGGAGTAAAGCTTTGAATCGAGGCTGTGATCAAACTGGACGAACAATCGATCACCATCATTCAGCAGTGAAGATGCGTGACCATAATGGTTTTTGGGAACACCCAAGTGCTTTGACCAGATTCGAGTGCCTTTCAAATCGACACACACGAGTTCGCCGGTTGCAAACACAGCAGCCACATGGCGTCCGTTGGTAGTCGGAGTTGAAGCCGCATAACCTGTCTCATCTAATACTTTGGGCAGCGTCCCTTCGGCAGGTTCGCCTTCAATCCCCTGAATATCATGCGCCCACAGAAGCTTGCCAGTGTCCGCATCGATCGAGTAAAGTTGTCGCGACTCCTCATCAGCACCGGTCAGGAAAACTTGATTGCCCCAAACGATCGGCGAACTCATTCCGTGTTTCGGCAACGAGATCTTCCATTTAATGTTCTCGCCAGTCTTTGCGTCAAAACTCAATGGTGGGTTCGTATCCGCAACAACGCCAAGTCCGCTTGGTCCACGAAATCCTGGCCACTGATTTTCAGTGCCGATGCGTAACTCTTGCGCAATCAATATTGCGGAGACGTTACCGAACAGAATGAGTACAAACGCCCACGGCATGTATCTACTGGCCAACTTTGACACACTTCAGCTCCGCTTGGTCACGTATAAGAAGCTTGCCGTTCGATAGCGCTAGAGGTGCCCAGTTCTGTGTCGGTCCGCCGATCCGACCAGCAATTCCACTGTTGTCACCCCCGCCTTCTCCTAACAGTTCAGCGGATTGAATGGCCTTAAACTCCGTTGGACTAGGCTCGATCAAATACAGCGACTTCTCTCCATCTGTGGCCAAGATTACGCCGTCGACCAGAATCATGCTCCCCTTATTGAAGTTCGGTGCACGCCGAGTCTTCCACTGGATCTCGCCCTTCATGTTCATGCAGACCAATCCATCGCGACGGTTGTTCGTTCCGTATTGAGCATAGAAGTGTCCGTCGTGAAAGATCGGCGGTTTGGTCTGGTCACCGAACTCCTCCGTCGTGAACAGCTCCTTCACCGCGAAGCCGCTATTAGTCTTCTCAACTTGAAGCATCGTGGCTCCCAGCTCGTATCCACCGACGATTAAGAGTCGGTTCTCGCCGGCATCAACAGCACTGGCTACCGAGATGTGACAGTTCCACTTATCGTACTCCCAGAGAATCTTGCCAGACTTGGGGTCGATTCCAACTACCTTGCCAAGCTTGCTCTCTTCGGAGTTGCCTCGTCGGAATGGATTCGTGGATGGCGACACCATAACGATGTGATCTTCGCCAGCGATCTTGGCGATGCTGGGACTGACATAGCCGACATAGCCCAGTGACGGCGTCTTCCAGTTCACTTTTCCAGTGGCTTTGTCGTAGGCGACCACTCCGGCCTCTGGAGCTTGCGAAGCAACAATTAGCAAGTCGCCATAAACAAGTGGGTTTTGCGTAACCGCCCAGATGGGAAAGCTGCCAGGATCAGCCGGGCCCCGTCCCAATCCGCCTCCATCGCTTGGCGGCTGACCACCAAAGTCGGCCCAAATGTTGGCCTTCCAGACGGGCTCTTGGCTCTTGATGTTGATGCAATGCAAATCACCATTGTGACCGCAAATGTAAACATGTTCGCCATCGATGGAAGGAACACTTCGCGAGCCGGGAAACATTACGGCACCAGGCGCATCGTAAGCATACGTCCATAGCTCCTTACCATCTTCCAGACTCATGCAGCGAAGGGTTTCACCAACTTTGTCATCGCGGTCAAGAAGATAAACCTTCCCATCATGAATCGCGGGGCCACCGAAACCTCGACCGACAGGTACCTTCCACAAAATCTCTGGACCCGATTCCGGCCACTTGCGTGAGATGCCTTTTTCCGAAGACGTCGAATTGCGATTGGGGCCAAGAAACTGTGGCCAGTCATCGGCAAACGCCGTCTGTAACGGCAAGCAACTGGTGCCGGCCATTAACGCTGAAATTAGTGCAAGTTTTAAGCTTCGAGATTTCATAACCAATATCCGCCTTTCAAGAATTCGATTTGGATTGAGCCTGTTCTCTATTTGAAGAGGAGCTGCGCGAAGTCAGCCAGGTTTTGACGCCAGAACTGCCAGTTATGTCCCATGTCCGGTACTTCCGTGTAAGTGACGTTCACTCCAACCGAATCCAGGTACTTCTTGAACTGTTGGTTCGTTGGGAGTGCCCCAAAGTCTGCTGTTCCACACGCGATCCAGAGAAGCTTGATCTTCTCGTTCGAGCTCTTGTCGAGCGTTGGAAACTGATCTGGGATCTTATCTTCTGCCAAACTGAAGCCTCGACCTCGGGTGGCCGGGCGGGTTAACGGCCAAGTGTTGAAGGCTCCACTGAAAGAGCCCAGCCAGGCGAACGTCTCCAAGTGATTGAGTCCTGTGTGCATCGATTCTGCGCCACCCATCGATAACCCAGCCATGGCTCGGCCATTGGGTTGGGTTGAGACGTTGTATTGCATTTCAACTTGAGGAATAACTTCCTCCAGTAAGATGCGAGTGTATGTTGGCAGCATGTCGAGGTGATCGATATCCACCGGGCCAGCGGCCGTTCCGTAAGCATGTGGCATGACCACAACCATCGGCACTGCCTTACCTTTGTTGATGAGAGTGTCGAGAGTCACATTCGCCAGGCCGTCGTCAAGCCAAGCGCGGGTGTCTTGTTGCCAACCATGATGTAGATACAGAACGGGATAAGGTTCGCTGCGTTTCGCGTCGTAGTTGGGCGGCGTGTATACGAAAAAATCGCGTTCATCATTCGCCAGTTTCGATTGAAACACGTGCTGTGCAACGACGCCACGCGGTACATTCGGCAATGGTGTCCACGGCATGTCGCCTGGAACGAGCACCGTATTCTGTCCAATCCGTCGATAAGGTGAACTAAATCGAGTGTTGGATGGATCGACGATGCTCAAACCATCGACGTCAAAGCTGTATGTGTAGAGATCGGGCTTAAGAGAAGCGGACGTTGCAGTCCAAACTCCAGCCCCATCTTTTGTCATTGCCAGTGGCTCTCTCGTAATGCCTCTTACGCTGACTGCTTTAGCGTTGGGGGCCATCAACCGAAAGGTTACCGTGCTATCAGCATTGACCTCGGGCGAACGGACCGGCGGCGGACCGAACTGCGCGGATGCGACCGTACCGAGTGTGATTAACAGAGCAACTGCGAGCCCAATAGCTCGCGCTCGAATCCGAACCTGCTTCGTAAACATCATCTATTAAGCCTTGCCTGTGTTCTTGTAATGGACTTGTTCTACGGGGACTTTGTTTTAGTTAATGCGACGTTGCTTACTTTGCATTCACGTCGTAGCACAGCAGAAGCCCCTGGTCTCGAATGTAGAGCTTGCCATTGGCAACGACCGGGTGAGCCCAAGCCATAGCACTGCTTCGATCTGGTTGCTCGAAGCGGCCGCGTTCGACGAATCCCGTTTTGGATGGCTCGACGAGCAGAACGGGACCGTCTTCACTGCGAAGGTAAAGTCGACCGTCTGCATACAGCAGCGATCCCTTGGGGCCTTTGCGATCTCGCCACAGCGTTTCACCTGTCTTGAAGTCGATACAAGCCATCATGCCACCGCCGTTACCACCGTTGGCACCATATAGCGCTCCATCCACCACGATCATGCCACCATGGTGATTCTGCATATTGGTCGTAAAGTAAACTTCCTCTGCTTCAAACTTGCCGTCGCTGTTCTTCGTGAGTTTGACCGCTCCTCCACCGGCTCCATAGGCGGATGCAGCAAAGACCAATCCATCTTCGTAAATCGGTGTCGAGCAGTTGATTCCCATGCCGTTGGAAGGCTTATTGTATTGCCAAAGGACTTCACCTTTGTCTGCGGACACACCGACCAAAGCGCTCGAGGTCATTTGAACATATTGCCGAACCCCATCATGTTCGATCGTAATGACGGATGAATACGCTGCACCCGCACGTGGGCCTCCGAATCCTCCAAAGCCACCGCGTCTTCCGCCACCGCCACCTCCGCCTGCCATATTGAATGTGCCTGCGTTCACTTGCCCGCCTACGAATCCTTGGTCAGGGCTCCAGACTTGTTTCTTGGAATCCGTGAATGGTTCTGATGCTCCAGCGTTGATGCGAATCGGCTTCAGTCCTTTATCGCTCGCATCTTGCGGGAGTATCTCGATCGCTTTGATCGCTGGGTTCTCAACCTGCTGTTTGAAGGTAATCTTCAGCTCACCGTCGGTAATCTCAACCGGAACCGACTCGACATATGCCTTTCGAAGTCCTCCAGCTTTTTGAAATGGGTCAAAGTCTTTGAACTCTTTACCTTGGACCGTAAAGCTGAATACTCGTTGACCGGCTTGCGAGATGCCTTGATAGGTCTCTGCAAAGTGCAGGTTTACTTGGTATTTACCGTTCGGTAGCTTCTGATTGAAACCGGTCATGCCCCAATGCTCGCTGACATACAGCGTGGGATCTTCGGTGCCAGCTACCGCAGCAGCTTGCGGAGCGTTGTTACCTCGAGGCTGTCCACCACGTGGCCCACGATCGCCTTCGTTGGGCCGACCCGCACCAGGCGCTGGAGCGTTTGGCGTTGCACCGGCAGGGGAAGAAGATTGCCAAATCACATCGCCATTTGTTTTATTGAGAGCAACCAGCATTGCGCCGGAAGCGCCTGGCGTGCAAATCACTTTGTCGCCATCCACCAGTGGTGATTCGCGGAAGTTCCACATTGGAGCTGTGCCGGCGAAATCATCCTTGAAGCTCTTTTTCCACAGGATCTTGCCATCCTTTGCTTCCAAACAAGCAATACGACCGCTCATGCCAATGACATAGATGCGGTCACCGTCGACCGTTGGCGTTCCGCCTGGGCCTTCTTTGGATTGCGGCACGTCTTGGGGCTGGGCATCACCAAGTGAACTCGCCCAGACCTCTTTCCCATCGGCTTCGGATAACGCCCATACGATTTCTTGCCCGTCGCGATTGCTTAGTCCGTAGAGTTTTCCGCCAGCCACCGCCGGCGCGCTGTCACCTCCGCCCAGACCCTCGATTCGCCAAGCCAATGGCGGTCCGCCTGCGGGCCATTCTTGAAGCAGGCCTGTTTCTCCCGAGACGGCATTGCGATTTGGTCCCTGCCATTGGGGCCAATCCTCAGCAATCGCAATTTGGCTGGAAAACAAGAGTGCCAGGTAACAGGTAATTCGCCGCATAGCATTCGCCTCAGGGGAAGTGGGATTGGTTTGAAGCCACCAGTCGTCCGTTCAGCCTGGACGGGATGCCTCTGGAAAACTAATGCGAGAAGGCTAAATGCGCGGGGCCAAAGATTTTCTGCAAACTTAAGAAACCCTTAGTTTGCTATAGCCGTGTCCGCAGCCAGTTGCATCTGGCTTAAACGTGGATCGTCGGCCGGCGTGTGCCCCTTGACCACGATACTGGCTTCGCGATGGTTCAACAGAAACTCAATCCAGTCGATCCACGGGATCATCGGAGTGCCTGATTGACGACTGACGCTTTCGTTAAGCAACCGGTCCAGCAAAGCTTGAGATTGTTCGAACGCCTTGACCGCTTCGTCGGCTCGTCCCGCTCGGTGGTTGGCGACGGCGATGAGCGGATAGGCGATTCCTTTTCCGAACCATTCAGCATCGTTTGATTCCTCCAAACGTTGGATCGCCTTGTCCACATTGCCTGCACGAAGATGCGCCCAACCGGCGACGTACAAGTTGGCGGAATAATACATTGACGCGTATTTGTGTTGGAACTTCTGGTGGGAGCCGGACTTGTTCTCGATGTCCAATAGCATCTGCTCAACTTGGCTGGCCAATTCAGCAGCCTTGTCGGGCGAGATGTCGTCAACGAGTAAGCCACGCGCGACTACGGACATCGGATCTCTTGTACCGAGCGGCTCAATCTCCCGCGTGATTCGTTCGTAGGCTTTGGATTGTCCTGCGAAGAACAGCAACTGAGGCACTCCCGAGAGCTCCGCTTGCTGGGCAGAGCACCCTATTTCGACAGCCTGTGCGAAATCTTCTGCGGCTGCCTCCCAACGCCCCAGCTTTGCGTTAAGTCGTCCTCGCTCCAGCCAAACGAGGAAATACTTGGGAAGGACTTCTGTTGCTTCGGTGTACGACTTGTACGCTTCCGACCACCGTTGTGCATCCGCATGAACTCGACCTGAGGAAAGTAGAACAGTGGTTGTGTTCAACCGCTGATTGAAGCCTTCCAGATCCTTGCGAGCCTGATTGGCGGTCTCTTCGGCAATTTTCGCTTCGTTGAGGGCAATCACCTTCTCATCGCGTTCCTGGATCGCAACTTGTGCTTGCCAGATGCTCACGATCGTGCCCAACAACAACGCTCCTGTGATGGACGAGACAGTGGATATCGCGACTTTGTTGCGGCGCGCGAACTTGGCGAACCGATACCAAGTCGATGGCGGGCAAGCGACTACGGGCTGATGCATGAGGAATCGCGAAACATCTTCGGCCATTGATCCGGCTGTCGCGTATCGTCTATTTCGGTCTTTATCCAAAGCCTTCATGACAATCCAATCCAGGTCACGCTTCATCGATGAAGCGAGCTTGGCAAGATCCAGTTTGCGATTTGCCGCGATTGTGGTTGCTAGTTGATTGTTGAGCGTACTTAACCGCGTGCTCGGTCGATGTGGTTCTTCCTCACGAATGATTCGGCGCAGTTCATCAAAGCCAGCACTTTGCAGCCGGTCTGAAGTAAAGGGAGTCGTTCCAGTTAACAGTTCGTAAAGCAACACACCCAGCGAATAGATGTCGCTTCGTGTGTCGATGTCATCTGTACTCATTCCGGCTTGTTCCGGACTCATGTAGGCAGGCGTACCAACCATCGAAGCAAAACGCGTGTACATGGTCTTGATAGTCAAGCTCTGACCGATCGCTTTGGCCACTCCGAAGTCAATGACCTTTACTAGCGGATGGCCATCCTGCAGCGTGACCAAAATGTTCGATGGTTTCAAATCGCGATGGATGATCCCTTTTTGATGGGCATGCTGCACCGCGTTGCAAATGTCGACAAATAGCTTTAGACGCTCAGAAATGTCGAGTTGGTGACCATCACAATACTCGGTAAGCGGGACGCCTCGGACCAGTTCCATCACGAAGTACGGCTGAGCGGATTCGGTTACACCTGCATCGTAGACGCGAGCGATGTTCGGATGATCCATCAGCGCGATCGCTTGGCGTTCCGCCTCGAAGCGTGTGAGGACCTCACGTGATTCCATTCCCGGTTTGATGATCTTCAGTGCAACCCGTCTGCGAATCGGTGTTTGCTGATCGGCAACATAAACCAATCCGAATCCACCTTCGCCGATCTGCTCCATCAGCTTGTATGGCCCAATCATGGTTCCGAGCGTTTGCCCAGAGATTGAACGGTTCACGGCAACGTACGATTCGGTTTCGACATTGACGAATGGGCGACGATCACTTCGGGCAACGATCGGTGTATCGACCGGATTGTCGTCTCGCTCATGCTCACGCAGAAGAGCAGTTACCGAGGAAAGCAAAGCCGCGTCGCCACGGCATGCAGACTCAACAAACGCCGTGCGCTCTTCGATGGACTCGATATCGAGTGCTTCCAAGAAGATTGATTTCTCTGATGATCGAACTGGCCTCATACCGATTCGCCTCCATTCAACTCGCGTCCCAGCCAAGCTCGCGCATAGGCCCAATTCCGTTTCACTGTTCGCGGTGACACGCCCAACGCTTTGGCAGTCTCATCGACGCCTAGCCCCGCGAAGTATCGAAGTTCAACGAGTTTTGCCATTTCCGAATCTTCCTCAGCAAGCTTGGTGAGTGCCGCGTCCAAGTCGAGCAGCTGGTCAAGGTCGCCAAGCTCGATGGCCACGTCATCGGAAAGCTCTTGCCGTTCAAAGCCGCCACCATGCTTCACGCTGTGCCGACGCCTAGCGTGATCCACCAAAATTCGTCGCATCGCTTCGGCTGCCGCCGCGAAAAAATGAGATCGACCGTCCCACTTGATCTCCGCATTTCCGACCAAGCGGATATAGGCCTCGTGTACCAGCGCGGTCGCTTGCAACGTCTGGCCGGCTTTCTCGCGATCCAACCGATGTCCAGCAAGCTTCCGCAATTCTGCGTAGACGAGCGGCAACAACTCGGCTGCGGCAGCCGTATCGCCCTGCTCAATCTGCTCAAGAATTTTGGTGACTTCCGTCATTGGATCTCGATCGGACAGCTTTCTTGTCCCCTGATAAAACCTTGGTTGCGGGACCAGCCCCGTTCTGATTGGCTCATTAGCCACAATTCTAATGCGGAATCCGCAATCCACCGGGGCCAAATTCTGGTCGAAATCCCCATTTGACGGCGCTTAATTCAATGAAACCAGTCCATGCAGGGAGTCCTTTTCGAGTTTAGAGGACGAGGCATTTGTTAATCTGGTCTCCGATTGCACCCTAACCCGTCATTTCGAATCCAACTCCGTGAGAAGCCTGAATAGCACTTGGCTTCGACTGACACGGCCGCCTGCACCAATGGGCAGGCCAAGCTATCCCTCGAAACGATTCACGCAAATTTCAAAAAATCGGCAGCGCGTGACCAAACGTGTCAAAACGCGGGCTTAGATTGGTTCCCATCATTTTCGTTTCAATCCAAACTCAATGGGAGCCCAAAAATGCAGTTCAAAGAAAAGACAACAACCCACCAGGTCGCTGTTCTCCAACAGGTCTGGAAACGCCTCAAAAACGCTGAGGTGCAGACAATACATCAAATCATGGATGCCACCGGACTGCAGTTCGACTCTGTTTGCGAAGTCCTGTACGACTACGCGGAGCTGCCAGACTTCATCCAGTTGCTTCAAGACAAAGGATGTCTCGATGATGTGCCGTTCGACGCGTCAGAAATGGCAATGGGGAACCAGGTTCTCCTACTCACCAAGAAAGGTTTTGCTTGGGGCGATTTTGACGAAGAACCAATCAATCAAGTTCTTGAACTGCTTTAGTCTGGCAGCCAAGCATCCGAATACGACATACCCGATCATTGATTGCCATGTGTATCTGTGTAACGGTGGCGTTGTCTAACACCACCGTTGCTCAAATACGCGATCGATGGATGATGTCCTACACGCCTTCGCCGCGAATGAGTCGATCTCGGATGTCTTCACAAAGCGTGAAGGTTATGACAGCGGGATGTTCTTCGCGGGCTGGACTTCTATGCATCACGAACAATTGATCGTCCATCCGTATCTGGGTGCCATACTTTTCTGACTCGCGTTCCGAGGCATCTTTCAAGGCCCGCAAGAAAGCGAAGTAGTTACATCCCAAGACCCTGCACATCTCAACGTAAGGTGTAAAGAACTCGTGAGCTTCGAAGTAGTCACAACAGGACTCGATGAGATCTCGCGACCAGATGCGATTCGAAGCTTCTAGCGGCCTACCTTTCATCAAAAGCTTCAGTGATTCTGGTCGGCAACAGTAACCGCGTTGCCGCATGTGTTCCGCTGCCTCCTCAATCGTCAGTGGCCGGTCACCGCGAGCGATAGGCTTACGCTCAAGCTCGACGAATTCTTCGATGGTCAATCCAAACCTCATTTACACGGCTCCTTTGATAAGCACTCGATTTGTGGCAAGGCAAAGTTGCCTGCCTACATGCTTATTACTTTCGAGCAGGGCAATTCGTAAAAGATTCCGCGATAAATAGCGGATTGAGTCCCAGGCGAATGCGTTCTCTTTCGCACCCTAATCCGTCATTTCGAACCCGCACCGGGTATTCCTACAGATAGACGCGGCTGTTGTTGCTGCGAATGTCTGTCTTCGAGCCGCCAATTATAGCGGCGTTGAGCATGGAGGTGCGAGTTGCTCTCGTCTGTTCCCCCTTCTTCACTGTCCGCGCCGGCTCGGCGATCAGAAATCGCTGCGATTCTGGCGGCCGGCATCGTCCGGATGAAATCGCGTATGGCGATCCTGGATTCAGAATTCGTCGGCGATCCAGCAGAATTGCCAACAGCTTGCCTTGAGGTTTCGCCGGAAAGCGTGCTCTCTGTGACCAACGTGGTTAACGACCAGTGAGTCCGTTTTCTCGGGAGAAATCAATGCAAATCGACATCGACCAAGAAGTCGCTCTGCTCCAACGCATGACAGTGGGGCAGTTGCGAGAAAAATTCGAAGAGACGTGGGGCGAGCCAACCAACACGCGCAACAAACAGTGGCTCGTAAAACGCATCGCTTGGAAGATGCAGGCCAATATCGAAGGCGACATTTCACAGCGGGCCAGGCGTCGCGCCGCTGAACTCGCTCGCGGCACCGACATCCGTACAACCGCCCCCAAAGCCATCAAGCCGGTACCGAAGCCAGCGGGCGACACCGTGACCGGCTTCGTTCAGCCAGAAGAAGACAATCGTCTCCCGCCGCCGAGATCAGAGATCGAGCGAGTCTACAAAGGCGAGAAAATCGTGGTGCTCGTTCTAGAGAACGGCTTCGAATACGAGGGGGCGATCTACAAGACGCTCAGCGCTGTGGCCAAGAAGATCACTGGCCAGCACTGCAACGGATACCACTTCTTCAAGCTCAACAAAAAAGGCGGTGACAAATGAACAAGGCCAACATCAATCGCCAATTGAACTGTGCGATCTACACCCGCAAGTCCACAGACGAGGGTCTCGACAAGGAATTCAACTCGCTTGACGCCCAACGCGAATGCGCCGAAGCGTACATCAAAAGCCAAACGCAGGAAGGCTGGCATTGCGTGCCCGATCGTTATGACGACGGTGGATTCACCGGTGGCAACATGGATCGTCCAGCGCTCAGGCAATTGCTGGCGGACATCGAAGCCGGCAAGGTGAACTGCGTGGTCGTCTATAAGGTCGACCGACTGAGCCGCTCGCTTATGGACTTCGCTCGCATGCTCGAAGTCTTCGAACGCAACCAGGTCGCATTCGTCAGCGTGACGCAGCAGTTCAACACGACCAACTCGATGGGCCGGTTGATGCTTAACGTCCTATTGTCGTTTGCCCAGTTCGAACGCGAGTTGATTTCGGAACGAACACGGGACAAGATTGCTGCGGCGCGACGCAAAGGCAAATGGTCTGGTGGCATGCCGCTGCTTGGCTACGACATCGAGCCGCAAGGTGGCAAGCTTCGAATCAACGAGGTCGAGGCAAATAGAGTCAGGGCGATTTACGATTTGTACTTGGAACGCGAATCGATCATGGCGACCATCGCTGAGCTCGACAACCGTGGCTGGAACAACAAGTCATGGAAAACGAAAAAGGGAACGCTACGGGGCGGCTCGCCGTTTACCAAGGCGACGCTGTTCCGGCTCCTGACCAATGTGACCTACATCGGCAAGCTTGGCTACAAAGACGAAGTGAACGAAGGAGAGCATGATGCGATTATTTCACTGGAGGTTTGGCAGAAGGTTCAATCGCTTCTGAGACGAAATGGCCGAACTGGCGGTGTCGAAGCGAGAAACAAGTTCGGCGCGATGCTCAAAGGAATCCTGCGATGTGCTTGCTGCGACTGTTCGATGACGCCGACGCACACGACCAAGAACGGATCAAAACGCTACCGTTACTATGTCTGCATGAAGGCCCAGAAGCGTGGCTGGAAAAACTGCAAGTCCAAGTCGGTGCCGGCCGCCGAGATCGAGAAGTTTGTCGTCGACAAGATACGCCACGTTGGCCACGATGCGGCGCTCGTCGACGAGGTGGTGGAACAAGCCAAGATCCAATCCGAACGCGAACTGGGGGCACTTGTGGCCGAACGGGACGAGCTTGTGAAAGAGCTGGAATACTGGAACGAAGCTATTCGCGTTGCCGCTCCCAAGATTAAGCCAGGCTCGCCGGATGCAACTTCTCTGGAACAATTAGCCGACTGGCACGAGAGTCTTCGTCGCGCCGAGCATCGGCATGCGATCGTAAACGCGAAGCTGGCAGCGCTGCAGGCCCACGCACTAACCCGCGCAGATGTCGTCAACGCATTGACCAGTTTCGAGCCGATCTGGGAATCGCTCACAGTCCGCGAGCAATCGCGGATCGTCCAGTTGATCGTAAAGCAGATCGATTATGACGGAGCGACCGGTCGCGTGACCATCACGTTCCATCCCGATGGCATCAAGACGATCGCCATGGAGAACCGTCCTGAACTTGTGGAGGCGGCATCATGAATAAGCCAGTTAGCGTCGACTTTCAGTTCTCAATCAAGCAACGCGGCCGTGGAGCCAAGAAGCGCATCGTCGAAGGGGCATCCCAATCGGACGAATCCAAGCCAGCACTCGAACGAATCCCGCGCAGCTCGCGATACATGGCACTCGCGATCCACTTCGAGGACCTCATCCGGCAAGGCGTCGTCACCGACTACGCCGACCTCGCCCGCCTCGGGCACGTGACCCGGGCCAGAGTAACTCAGATCATGAACTTGCGGCTGTTGGCTCCCGAAATTCAGGAAGAACTCCTTCTCGGCGAAAAGAAATGCGAAGACCGCACGCCGATTCAGCTGAAATCACTTCAATTCATTGCGACGGTATTTAGCTGGCGAACCCAACGAAAACTCTGGAAAAACCGCGAGTAACGCTCCGCGACGTCTTTCGGCGTTTTCTGAGTGTTGAGTAGTTCGTTGGAGCAGATTCGTACCAGTCAGCCTCCCCTCCAGAACGAGACCAAGTCGGCAACCTAACGCATATCTTAACTGCTAACCGGCAAAATCTGAAGGTGATCCAGGAGGCTACACTTAAGACCTAGGACACAATCGATTGGGTCAGCATTAGCTGCTGACCCAACCATATCTTGCGACTCTATTTCTACCTTTGAATGAGCTCTTTGACTATTGGAAGCTCTTCGGCCGTCATCTCTTTCACGTTCAAATCGCCGAACCATACCCGATATTTCCGAGAGTTCTTTGGACGATACCAAGCAACGATATGGTCTGTATCGCCGAGATGTGCGTCAACTCCAACGTATTGGAAGGTCCCCGGTTCAGCGTGGTCTTCAATAAACTGGAGGATCGGAGCACGGTAGATTTCCCGTCTCGTAATTCGGTCGCGTATTTCCCGAAGCAATCGAAATTCTTTCAAGCTCTCAAGCTCTGCAAGCTTGCTAGACGCATTGAATTTATCGACGTCGTAAGCGTCCACAGCGGAATCCGGAAAAACGCCGCCGTTGAATTCGACGGCGGCTCTCAGGAACGCGATAGCCTCGTCTTCTGTCACAGTTGGCTTTGCAATATTCTCAGTTCGATATCCCTCTGGTGCGTCTAGGCTGAATGCTGATAGATCGCCCCCGTCGAGATACTTTAATTCACAGATTTTGGAAGCGATTGGCTCCTGGTAATGCCATCGTTCTTCTTTTGATGAAAGAATATCTTCGTCGAATTTCTCGGTATCAAAATCCACTCCAGGATTAACCGATGTAATCCCCGTAAGCTTTTGAGTTTCGGATGAAATGTAGAATGTCGTTCTGCTATCTTTGCGCCCACCTTTCCACTTGATTACGTACGATTCGACACCGTCCATTACAGATTGTCCAGCAAGTGAAACACTTCCTGGATGCGTACCACGGACGTAGTCGCCTACCCAAGCAAAAGGACCGCGATCATCGACCTTCTGCGTTAAATACTTTAGCTGGGCTGTTTGATCCTTTGGATTTAGCGTTAACTCTCGACCAACAGTTGCATCGATAATCTGTATGAAGTTGACTCCACCGGTAACATCGCGATAGGTTTTCCGGTATTTGCCTGGATGTTGGTATTGGATTTCCGATTTCTGTGTCTCGATCCAAGTTCGCTGCCTATCTTCACTGGTGACGCGAATATAGATCAACTCTGTCCATGAAAGCAAAGTTACTTTGTCAATGCCCTGGATCTCGCCTGCTATCAATGGTTTCTCGTGCGAGCTTGAAACAAAAAGCCATGTTGCGCCGCAAACTACAAGGATCATGGCAGCAATTTGCAGCATTTTTGAATACAATGCTCGGTGACTGTTGGACTCAATCGGTTTCGCCAATAATGAAGCCGCTGACTCGTCTTGTGAAGCAAGCTCTTCAGTCGCAATCCGATGATTAAACCGATTCTGCCATTCGTCAAAATTTGGCGTTGGAGGCGAACCGAGCAACGCTTTCAAGTCGCGATCCCATTCATTGAATTCATTGGTTACTTTCATTCTGATAACTCCTGAGTGGTGTATAGGGTTTGCAGCTTTCTTCGGGCACGCTGCAAACGCCCGTGAATTGATTGTTGTGAGATCGAAAGAGTTTCCGCAATTTGTTGATAAGATAAGCCACTAAAGTAGTGGAGCATTACGATTTCTCGCGATGCGGGGTCAAGTTTCGCTAGTGCTGCCGACAAACGTTGATGCGAAGCTTGGCAATCATCTTGGACATCATCTGCAACTTCAAATGTACATGCTTCTTCCTTCGATCGCGACTTCACCAGTTTGATTGCAGTGCGCCTACAAATTGTTGCAAGCCATTGCCCAAAACAGCCATGGTCCTTCAATGTGCTTAATAACTCAAGCGCGATTGCGAAAGACTCCTGTGCAGCATCTTCTGCGAGATGTATGTCGTATACATGACTTCGTGCAACACCGACCGCCATCGCATAGTGTCGTTCATACAGGACACGAAAAGACTGCCTGTCGTCTGTTAATACATTGTCGATCAGATCTGCATCGGTGAGACAATGTTCATTCTCTTTACGCTGATGATTCAATTTCGTCCTTCCGGGTAAGCTAAACATTCATTGCACCGGAAGATCTAACTCAACTGCTCTGAATGAGCCAAAGTCTCGAACCTCGTTAGACTTCACTTTGAATGAAAATGAACTCGGTGGTCCAGCAAACAAGCCATTGGGGTTTGCGGTGACCCATTGATACGGGGCGCCCGGTATGAGACTTGGAAGAGACACCCAACCATCGCGATCAGATGCGAGTTCCTGGTATCGCCCGAGATCGAGGAAAAGCATCGGTGCACCAAGAAAAAGTTCTGTCGGGAACGCTCCCATACTCGGGTCTGCGCTTTTGAAACCAATCTCTAAGCCCGACGAGACTTGTATCGCTTGAACACTCTTCTGTCCAGAAATCGGTTGTCCTTGAGAGTCGATAATCCTTGCACGGGCGCTTCCGCAGGGTTCAAGTTTTACGACCAAGTCCTTTCCGAAATCAGTTTTTGGCGACAATCGCAAGGTCGCCCCGAGTTGTTTCTTCACGTCCAAGAAGTAAAGCTCATTGGTGGTTGTGGGATCTAGCCCATCGACCTCAAACCTTCCCTTCTTGATGGGTCGTCCCCAAATTTCTTGACCATACTGTTGATGGGAATGAGTGTGCATCGGCGTTGATGAAATGACGACGGCAGTGTCAATCGCCTCTCCGTTTGGTCCGACAACGCTACCTTTGGCTGTTGCACCTTTGCGGAGCGGAATCTCCAGGTTATTCAGCTCCTTCCCATCTGGCGCTGTCGATACGGTCACAACAGCTTGGCATATAGACCACCAAGGCGCGTGTTTGCCCTCAAGTATTTGCCCAATCGAAGTCACTTGCGAAACATATGTCGAATCAGGAGCGGTGACAAGGATTACCCCCGACTCATCGGCTGGAACTGGAATTTCAAAGGTTCCATCGCTGGATGAGTATCGATAGTGGTATTCGTTCGACCAGTACATGCGATACGCGTCGTCTCGGCTTAGTACTCTGGGCTTTTCGCGCCGAAGAATGTGGACGTAGCTGGCATTTGCTATAGGCTTTCCCGTTTCTTGATCGATCACTTTGCCACGAATAAAGGTCCCAACTGGCATAGAAATTGGCAAATCAAGTTTAGTTGCCGTCTCGCTCACATTGATTGGACCAGCGGAATAATCTGGGCAGGGAACGCTGGGTGGCGCAAACGCGTAAACATGGACGCGTGTTGCCCAGGGACCACACCGTACACGGTATCGACCTTGATCGTCGGTCTGGGCCCAAATCGCCGCCACATGGGAGTCTGCGGCGACTTCAATGTCCGAAAAAGTTACGCCCACCCATGCTTTCCCTAATGGCTTACCGGTATCTTTCCGCGTTACGGTTCCTGAAACGTAGACCGGGCGAGATAGATTGATCTGCATCGCTTCGGAGGAAGTTGCCGGAAGCCGGATAATACCCTCCTGTTGCCGTAGGCCAATTTGCACACCACGTTCGTAGAGTGCGTAGCGTTCGTCATCAATTCTAATCCAGACTTCTTGTGATTCTTTTGGTACTCCGTGAATCTCAAAGCTGCCATCGGCGAGGGTCTTAGTGACGATTGGTCGTGCTACTTTGCCCGGTTGTGTAGACCCAAACCAGTCAAGTTTATAGCCAGGCATCATAAAGCTTCGCACTTCGATTAGCACGTCTTTAGCAGGCTTGCCGTCTGGATCAATGACCTTTCCGCGAACGTTCTGTTGCTTGGTTAACTGAATACTCCCAAATTGGACTACGCCGTCATCAGCATCAAATTCTATGAAGCGAGTCCCAAAACTTGGCGCGATTACACAGAGCTGGTGATTCGTATCCGACATGGTAGCGGACTCAATAGAAAAGGCGCCGTTTCCTTCCGACTTGCCCCTCCCAAGTTCAAGGCATGGCACTGTAGGATACGGACAGTTCTGTCTCTGGTGCCCGAAAACGTAGACTGCTGCTCCAGAGATGCTTTTACCATCGTCGCCTAGTACCGTACCGGAAACGACGACCTTAGCTTGACGATGCCGATAGCGAGCGATTGCCGGGTGATCACCTCCTTGGGGAGGTAAATCATCGGCTCGAACGCATATCGAGCCAGAAAATACAAGTAATGCGATTATGAATAGCCTCACAAGTGCGTCTCCTTTTTGAGAAAAATCGATTCTGGAATCTTTTGTCTTTTGTAAGTGCATTGGGAGCAGGAAAATGAGCGCACTTTCCTCAAAGAAACGACAAAAAACCAGATGCGATGGCCGCTAGCTTTCTTACTAAGCGCTGAATGGGCAAGTTCATGGGGACCATCCATTAGCTACTGATGTCCATAAAGCCTCAATTAGCTGACGGCCACAGAGGTAAGCCCCTGGTCCGCGAGAAGCAGCACTTTGTTTTGCTGGCGACTTCTATTGACAAGGCTGACGGCTGATCAATCCAGGCTGGCAAGAACCCGATCCAGCTTGCGATCCGAAAGTTCTGCGAGGCGACGGAACGCGTCGGGGCGAGCGATAACGCGACGGCGGATGGGCTCGGGGACCTTTTCGGCAAGCAGTAGCAACTCCTCTTCATCTCCGCCAAGCTCGATGGCCAGCAGATGAAGCAGCTTTTCCGATGGGCTGTGGCCATCTTCGAGTTTGTGGTTCTCGATCTTCGAAAGGTACGTGAAGCCGACGTCCACGCGGGAAGCCAGTTCACGCAGCGAGAGCCGCTTTGCTTTTCGAAGCTCTCGCAATCTCTGTCCAAGCGTCATTTTGTTCGCCACTTGTTCGCAGTGCCCAAAAGCGGTAAATTGTTGCACTCTCTAGTCAACATACCCGAGATCGTTCTCACTGGCTAGTAGCTGGCAGGGCAAGATTTTGATTTGAAAACCAACAGGGAACATGGATGCCAACACTCAACTGGATCGGCAAAGAAGCTGTCGTTGATCATCATCGGCATATCCCTACGCGGTTGCTGGAATGCGACCCAAAGCTTTCGTTCGGAGACCCGGATGCCGAGAATCTGCTCGTTGAAGGGGACAACCTCGAAGCGCTGAAGGCCCTGTTGCCTCGATACCGAGGACAGGTGAAGTGTATCTACATCGACCCGCCGTACAACACAGGCAACGAGAACTGGGTCTACAACGACAACGTTAACGATCCGCGAATCAAGAAGTGGCTCGGGCAGGTTGTAGGCAAGGAAGCGGAAGACTTGTGCCGCCATGACAAGTGGCTGTGCATGATGTACCCAAGGCTCGCATTGCTGAGGGAATTTCTACGGAGCGATGGAGCAATCTTTATTTCGATCGATGACAATGCCGTTGCGCATTTGAGATATGTGTGTGACGAAATCTTCGGAGTTGCCAATTTTATTGCTGCGGTAATTTGGCAGAAGATGTTCTCACCGAAGAATTCCGCTCGTCACTTATCCGAGAGCCACGATTACGTCTTAGTTTATGCGCAGAATGCAGAGTTGTGGCGTCCAAACCTAGTGCCAAGAAGCGACGATCAAAAGCAAAGATACAAGAACCCCGACAACGATCCACGCGGTCCATGGAGTTCAGGCGACTGCTCTGCACGCAACTATTACAGCGAAGGAACTTATGCAATTACCAGTCCATCTGGTCGGGTCATTGCTGGTCCTCCCAAGGGCACCTACTGGCGATTCTCTCAGAAAGAATTTGACCGACTCAATGCGGATAACAGGATATGGTGGGGCAAAGATGGGAATAACGTGCCGCGCGTAAAGCGGTTTCTTACCGATGTCAAAGATGGAATCGTCCCAGAGACCCTTTGGCTACACACCGAGGTAGGCAACACTCAAGAGGCGAAGAAGGAACTTGTGTCAATTTGTGATTTTGAGGATTCTGCGAGCGTTTTTATTACTCCAAAGCCAACTCGCTTGATTCGTCGAATCCTTGACATCGGCAGTGACAAGGATTCAATCATCTTCGATACCTTCGCTGGAAGTGGAACGACGGGGCAAGCTGTGCTTGCCGCAAACAAAGTAGATGGGGGGACACGGAAATGCGTCTTGGTCGAAGTATTGCCTGAAGTTGCAGAACGTGTGACAAGACAAAGACTACAACGAGTTTGCGAAGGCTACGAAGGTAGTTCAGGCGTCACCGTGGATGGCCTTGGCTCTGGATTCCGATACTGCAAACTCGGTCGCACGCTGCTCGATGAGTTCGGTGACATCAATGGCGATGTTCCCTTCACCGACTTAGCTCGCTATGTGTACTTGTTGGAAACAGGCGTACCGGTACCGAAACGCCCAAAGAAAGATTGTCCGTTGCTGGGCGTCCATCAGGGGCGTGCGATTTACTTGCTCTACAACGGCGTGCTAGGTGATCGTCGCCCCGCTGGAGGCAACGTGTTGACCAACAGTGTGTTGGCTGGATTGCCTCCGCATCCAGAAGGAAAAGGTAGTCGTGTCATCTTTGGTGAAGCGACGCGACTCAGCGAATCAACTCTAGCTCGAGAGAACATCGTCTTTCGGCAAATCCCCTATTCATTGCGCGAAAGCTAGGAGAACTGCCGATGTGGCGATTGGCCCTTAAGCAATACCAGACTGAATCTCTCTCGATTCTTCGTAACTATGCCGCGGCCGTGCGTGAGAAATCGCTGCTTGGCGTTCATCGCCCAGAGCATGACGCGTTTGCCGAGTACACCGAGCGAGACTATCTATCGACGCCAGGGTTCGGTGGCGTGCCTTACGTTTGTTTGCGAATCCCGACCGGTGGCGGAAAGACACTTCTGGGCGCTCATGCTGTCGGTGTCGTCGGCCGAAGCTTACTTGCAACCGACCGGCCAGCCGTTCTGTGGATCACTCCGAGCACGACGATTCGCGACCAAACGCTTCGTGGTCTGAAGAATCCCAACCATCCTTACCGCGCGGCGATTGAGGAAGAGTTGGGAGCTGCGATTGAAGTCATGACGCTCGAGGAAGCGCTGACTCGTCCGCAGTTTGTCCGTCCTAGTGGTCCTGCCATCGTAATTGTGACGACGATTCAGTCCTACAGGATTCGCGACGACCGCAGTGGCGAAGAGCTCGACGCAACTCGTAGGATCTATCGTGACAATGGCTATATGAAAGAGCCGCTGGATAAATTGCCAGCGGCTGTGGTTCATGATCTACAGAGGGATGAGTCCGGTCTGATTCAACTGTCGTTGGCGAATGCGCTGAGAGTTCGACAGCCTATTGTGGTGATGGACGAGGCACACAACGCTCGAACGCCAGTTTCCTTCGAATCATTGATGCGATTCGGACCGTCGTTTGTCCTTGAGCTGACGGCCACACCAGAGCAAACGCACGACCCATCGCATCGCACTAATCCAAAGTATGCGAGCAATGTTCTTCACAGCGTCAGCGCCCTGGCTCTCAAGAATGAGGGCATGATCAAGCTGCCTGTTGAGCTTGAGAATCGCTCTGACTGGCTCGAAGTTCTTGCTGCTACCAAGCATCGCCGCGAGGAACTTGAATTTCTCGCTGATCTTGAACATCGGGATAACGGCGTCCAGCCCATTCGACCAATCGCACTGATTCAGGCTCAGCCTAACTCCAAAACCAAAGAGATGCACACGGTTGAGGCTGTGAAGAAGGCGTTGATTGAGAAACTTGAGGTGCCTGAATCCGACGTAAAGATCTGCACAGGTAGTGTCGATGAGATCGGTGACACGGATCTCATGGCGTTGCAGTGTCCCATCCGTTACATCATTACTGTTGACAAGCTGCGCGAAGGCTGGGACTGCCCTTGGGCCTACGTGTTAGGTTCGATTGGAAATACGGCCACCGCAACTGCCGTCGAGCAGTTGATCGGTCGAATTCTGCGAATGCCGAACGCTTGTCCAACGAACGTGCCGGCCCTCGATCGAGCCTATGCGTTTGTGTTGAGCGACAATGTCGTGCAGACTGCGATGCAATTACGCGATCGGATGGTTGAAACCTGTGGATTCGACGAACGCTCCGCAGCAGACGCGTTGCGAGTCAAGGTGAACGCTGCTCAACAAGGACTCGGCTTCAGCCGCATCCCAATGACAGCTCCTCCAGCAACGGACAAGCTCACGCCAACCTTGGCTAATAAGATTCGATGGGAACCTGAGTCGAGCACATTGGTACTTGAGGACTTGCCTACACCCACGGAACTCCACCAGCTTCAAAACGCCGTTAATACTGAGCAAGATAAAAAAGCGATCGATGATTACTGGGAACTAGAAAAACCTGCAGGGATAACACCCAAGTTGCCAGGCCAGTTCGCAGTACCATTCATTGTCCCGCGCTTAAGCGTAAAGACTGATGACCGCCGACGATTGCTTGAGCCTATCGAGCTCGACCAATTTGACTGGGATCTCAATAAGTGTGACGTCTCCATCCCGGAAAGTGAATTCGCATCCGACATCAAGATCGGTAACTCTGCCACCATCGACATTGAATCTCGCGGTGGAAATGAAGCCGGACTGGTCTCGCGAGTTGGTAGCGAAGTACGGCTCCGTCAGCTTGAGCTCATTCGTGAGGACGATGATTGGTCCGAAGTGAACCTGGTTCGCTGGATTGACCGCGAGATTCATCGGGGCGATTCGCTGCAGGGACTGCCACTCCGTTTCAGCCAACCTTGGCTTTTGCGAGTCATCCAGGCATTGGGCCAGAAACGCGGCATTCCGCTTTCGATGTTGGTGCGACGACGCCACGAATTAGCCGAAGTGATTCGTGTCAAAATCACGGACCATGGTCGCATACAGCTACGCAAAGCGACCGAGATGCTGATCAAGGATGACCCGGAGTCAATCACAACGGACAGAGACTTCGCCGTTCATGTGGAAGAGTTTCGCTACAACCCAACACGCGAATACTCCGGCGGCCACAAGTTCAAGAAGCATGCCTTTGACCTGATCGGCGACATGAACAAGAAGGAGCTCGAGACGGCGACGATCATCGACTCGCATCCAAACGTGAAACGCTGGCTTCGTAACCTCGATCACGAGTCACACGGTGGATTCTGGTTGCCGAAATCGCCCGGCAAGTTCTTTCCTGACTTCATCGTCGAATTGCTCGATGGAACCATCGTGATCGTCGAATACAAGAACGCGAAGCTGGCATTCAACCCGGATGAGCAGCACAAACGCGATATCGGTGAGCTTTGGGCACAACGCAGCCCAGACGGCTATCGGTTCGCCTGGGTGGTTGAAGGAGATTGGGAGAAACTAAAAGCGTCGCTTTACAGAGTTCGTGATGCTTCGCATCGTTCATGAATGGATGCGCGTTGACGATCAGCTTGGGCGATCGAAAAAGTCTACTTTACCTCGATCCAAGTCGTAGTACGCGCCAACAATCTTGACACTTCCCTTCTTCTGTGGCTCAAGCAGGATTGGATCAGATTCCATTCTCAGCCTTTGAACGGTTCGCCTAACATTCTCGTGAATGGCACGATCCAGATCAATCTTACCGTTTTTGTCTCTCGCACCGAGAACCGCGGGCAAAATCGGATGGATCATGTCGTCGATGGCACCGGGAAATCGGGCGTCCTCTTCGACAACTTTTCTCGCTGCATCCACCGCTCCACATGCCTCGTGGCCCATAACAACCACGAGCGGAACCTTTAGTACGGCGACGGCATATTCAATCGATCCCATCGCAGCAGTCCCAACGGTATTGCCAGCGTTGCGGATGATGAACAGCTCTCCCAGTCCTCGCCCAAAGAGCAGTTCCGGCGGCACGCGACTGTCAGAACAGGTGACGTAGGCACAGAACGGTGCTTGACCCTTTGCGAGTTCCAGACGACGCTGCGGCCCAATTGGGGGGATTGAGTTGACGCCTGCCAAGAATGCGACGTTGCCATCGATGAGAAATTGCAGAGCCTCATCGGGCGTTAGCGTCGTAAAACCATCCTTCGTAGGGGCTGGGCGAAATGCTTCGCGTTCCTGGGCCTGCACGCTTCCAACGGTTGCCAGCGTGACGGCACCAGTAGATAACATCGATCTTCTCGTTAAAAGGCTCATGTTGTTTCCTGCAAAATGAAAGTGACGTCTACAAAAAATTCGTTGATAATTGGGTTAATCGAAATCCATTAACCTACCTAGCCAGGATTCTTTCTTGTGTGGCTTTTGATGGTAGTTGCTATCGTCGTCTCGACGACGATCGTAATCGGATTCGTTGCGTGGAATGTCCTGCTGACGAACGTTCGGAGGGGCTGCCGGCAAGCTGGCTGACGAAAGTTCAATCAGCTTTTCCAGCTCGCCGCGATCAAGCCAAATGCCTCGGCACTTTGGGCAATAGTCGATCTCGATCCCTTGACGATCCGTCATGTTCAATGCGACGTTGCAGAGCGGACAATTCATTTCAGTTCCTCCTCGTGTGGTATTGCTTGCGGAGCTTTCTTCAGCGTCTTTACTCGACGGTCGGCGTCTCTGCTCAGAGCATGGGTCGCCCGATTTGCAACTCGATGAAGTAACGACAACAAGTTATCGTCCTGGTCCCTAATGACCACGGGTTGCATGCGTCGCAGGTGGAGCACGCAACGACACTGTTTGTCTTCGCCTCCACGTGGACCATTCGTATCCTCGATGTAAAGGCAGACCCGCTTTAGACGGTGACTGAAGCGATGAAGCGAGTTCAAGAAGATCTCCTCGTATTCATGTTCGCCAAAATCGCGTCGCTCAGCTCCGCTGAAGTGAACGGTCAGTTGCATCGTTTTCTCTCATGTTGAAGGGGGTACTTCTGTTTTATTATCTCCACAGCAATAGTCTATGCTTGCACGAGGCTTTTGACAAACTAAACTTTTGCCAATGACGATTTAGAAAAACTTTACTATTGGAGGGCGTCGTGGACTGGCTGAATTACCATCACCTATTGAACTTTTGGTTGGTATCTCGTGAGGGCAGTGTTCAGAGGGCAAGCGAGTTGCTACATGTGACGCCCGCGAGTGTAAGCGTCCAGATCAAACAACTTGAGCGTTCGCTCGGGGTCAAGTTGCTGCAAAAGCAGGGGCGAGGTCTCGTGCCAACCGCAATTGGTGCCGAAGTGGCTGACTATGCTGCCGACATTTTTTCCACTGGTCGCGAACTAATGGAGATGATCAAAGGAGGGAGCGGGGGAAGACCCAGTGAACTGCGGGTCGGAATTCGTGATGCCATGCCGAAACTAGTCGCTTTTTCTCTCCTTCAGCCAGCCATTGAGCTGGAACCCGCGTTCAAACTCGTTTGCATGGAAGCGGAAATGCCTAAGCTCGTTGCCGACCTGGCAATTCACAGACTTGACGTCATCTTGACTGACGCACCGCTCGACCCATTGTACAAGGTCCAGGCTTATTCGCACCGTCTCGGCGACTCTGACGTCGTGATCATGGGGACTACCGATTTAGTTAATAAGTATCGTCGTGGATTTCCTAATTCTCTGGATGGGGCTCCTTTCCTGATGCAGACGAACTCCAACGTGTTGCGTAGGCAAATGGATCAATGGTTCAGTAGGCTGCATCTAGTGCCTCACGTTCGGGCAGAGTTTGACGACAGCGCAATGATGAAAATCGCTGCACGCCAGGGACTTGGTCTCTTTCCCACTCCCGTGTGCATACAAGAAGACATATCGAAACTCTACGGTTTGGAACCCCTTGGTATTGTCGATGGCGTCAAAGAGCGGTTCTACGCGATTTCGACCGAGCGGAAGCTCAAGCACCCAGCCGTGCTCGCGATACGTGAGCACTCTAAGTGACAAGATATTTCGATTCGCCGCAGAATCCGGAAGCCCGCGTTAGTGGAAAAATTAGCATAGGCGTCATCCACGCGTCGCAATGTTTCGGTAACGTGCGTGCGGAGATGATGTTTCGCATTGATAATGCCGAAAGTGCACGATATAGCGGCAGAGATGGAGCTTAGTCGTGAAGTTGCGAGGAGTGTCAATTACGCATGTTTCAACGTATTTTCATTTTGGGATTGGTGTTGGCTTGCTGGTTCGGCTCGACTCGGACGGTCCGTTCGCAGACGCTTGATGACGCAGGGCTTTGGTTTGCGGCTTTCGGGAACGGTAAATTCGAGTCCCTTGATAGCCATTCGCCGTTAAGGTGGTGGTTTGACGCCCATTACCGGCTGCGTGACGACTCTGACGGTTTTGACCAGAGCATTCTTCGGCCTGGGTTGGGTCTGCAAGTTGCAGAGGACCACGCACTTTGGGGCGGCTATGCCTGGATTGGCAACTCGCCCGTGACTGGCGAATACTTTGATGAACATCGATTATGGCAGCAGTGGACGGCAACACCCTCGGTGGACGACTGGCGATTCCTTCACCGAAGCCGCTTAGAGCAACGATGGTCGGAAACCGGCGACGACGTTGGCCTGCGATGGCGGCAAATGCATCGCGCTCAGAAAATCCTAACCGACTGTCCGCAGTGGTCGCTGATCGCGTGGGACGAAGCTTTCTTCCATCTTAACGATACCGATTGGGGAGCCGAAACCGGCTTTGATCAAAACCGAGCATTTCTGGGGGTTGGTTTCAAACGTTGTCCGCACGCTCGAGTCCGAACTGAGATTGGGTATCTGAACCAGTTTATTAATAGGCAGGGCGGCGAAGATGGGATGAACCACATTCTTTCCATCAACTTTTTCTACTGATCAATGTGCAAGACGGATTCGCGGCCCCGAATTGTCCGTCTCGTGTCAGATTCAATTGCACGATTGATGCTCTCGTGCCCGTGATGTGCGTTCACGGACTTGGCCTAACGCTAATTACGGAAATCACACGAGCAATTCGTTTGCCCCCCGCATTTCGGGCGGAGGAAATTGTCCTTCGCACCCTTCTCAAATTGCGGATGGAGTCAATTCTTTCGGAAGCTGTGACCTAACGTGTCACAGCCATCGGGATGATAGCATTCGCGATTGGCAGTGGCTTGGCCTGGATGGAATCACATAGGACAACGGTCATGGACTGGCGGATGGGATGCCCACGCTAGGATTTTTGCACGGTGGAAGCCGTAGGCCAGCCCCTGCCAATCGCACTTTTTGTGCGTCAGTCGTTTGGATCGCTTGACGTTTTAATCAATGAAGGATTGGTATGGCTAATTGATTTTCAAGGTTTGCAACATGACCGCAGTTCGAATTTCGCGCCTGTCGCGCCCCGGTGTTTTGGAATCGATCGATCCCGAGCGATTGTTCGCTCTGCTCCACCCATATGCCGATTTCTTTGCAAATCGGTCTGTCCCGATCGAAGCCCCAGGCTCGATCGATTGCCAAGCGGTCATACGCGAGATAGCCAAAGCCGATCGAGAAACGCCAGCAGACTTGCTGGACGCGATCTCTTTGATTGATGAACTAGCCAACACTGTTGCTGTCGATCTGTTGCTCGATCGAGTTCCAGCTCACACTCTCGGAATCGCTCCTGGAGGGAAGCATTCTTCGGCCGACATCGTCACGGCGGCGTGGCTGTCGAATCGCGAGAAGCTGGTCCAGACCCATGCGTTGTCTCGGATCAAGCGAGTTCGCTCGTACGACTATTTTCAAGCGAGCCAGACCACCGCTCCGAAGTTCGTGACGCCCGCAGAGGAGACGCTTCAGCAACTGGAACGAGATATCGATTCCTGGCATGTGGAGCGATTCCGCGCACAGGGAACGAAGGTTGAAGTCTTCGAGAATGACGAGGAGGTCGAATTCTCCATCATGCACGGAAGCCTCTTTCGACGACAGACGGTTGTAGAAAATGGTCGGTTCGGATTTCAGTCGTTCTGGCCAGTGCAGAGCGCCTCAGCCATCTACAACCGTGAGTTTGGAGAGTTACGGGTCAATGCCAAGACAGCGAGGGAAAAAGCCCTGTACTGCCGTCTTCTGGGCAAGCATATGTTCGGCAACGAGAACCTGTTTCCGACTGGCGTGAAGTACACGCTCGATCCTCTTCGCGAGTTCGAGTTTGATGCACTGGTACCTAGCGATATTGAGGGCGTCCGCGATGTTCGAATGATCGAGCTTTGGCTTGGTGACCCAGATGATCGCTACGGCGTGATAACCATTCGAAAAGGCGACGACCTGCTTGAGTGGGCACAGGCAAAAAACAAGAATATTCGCATCGAGAGGCGCTTGATCTCCGCAACGTTCAAGATGGAGCTTGAGGGACGCAAGACCGAATTGGCGATCACAGTTCGTCCTCCTAATGTTGCCATCTACAGTCGTGGCCGAGTGTCGTCGACCATCGAAGCTTGGCTTACCCAGCGTGGATTCATCATCTCGAAGCAATTGCCGAGGAGGACTCGCCATGAGCCAGCCCTGGCAAGCACTTGAGCAGCTAAACGATGTGGCGACCTCCCATCTGAGCTGGCGGCTATTGCTGGGCGATGCATTTGATTCGCACCGCGAACTCCTCGTGCCGATCAAAGACCTCGCTGCGGCGCTGCCTGTTCCAGGTCGTCCGTACGAGTGGCTGGAAATTGTCGAGGTCGACGATGGTGTCTTCGAAGGCTACAACGAGAAGACCGAGGAGTACGTTCCGGTCGATCGACGCGACATCGTTTGCTACGAGTTCAGCTTTGGCAAGCTCGCCGCAGAGCTGGCTTCTCTAGTTGGGTATGACATGGCATTCGAACGTCTCGGAGGCCCGATGTATCGATACAGGCTTGGTCACTATGGGAATCCCAATGGATCTGGCTTCTCATTGTTCCTGGCCAAAGTAAGCGATCCTCGCCGGCTTGATTGGTGCATCGATGCGTTCTTGGCAGAGTTTCAGCGACCATTCGTTTTGTTTCTCACATCCAAGCGGATGTTGAGTAGTCGCAACGAAACCATGTTGGACTCGAGAGGATCTCTTGTGGTTCCGCTCGATCAATCATTGTTGCTCAGCGATGATGGCGAGTGGTGCCTGTCTCCATGGGCGCGTCAGCAATTGGTTGCTTTCCGCGATCGACTGATGCCACCGGCGAAAACCGTGACTGGTCGATTCCCAACTCCAAGCGGTAGCCGCTGGAGCGATGTGGAGATGCGTTTCAGTGATACCGAGAAGATCAGCGTGGTCATCCGCGACCAGCGACAAGTGTTGACCTACTCTCAGCTGGGGTTGGTTGATTCACGAAGTGGTAAACCCAGCAAGCAGTGGGAGCTGCTTCTTAAGTTTGCTAGAGAACATGGCATGATGACCTGGCTCTCTCCTGACGCCTGCCGAAAGAATCGTAAGCAGCGGGAATTGCTTAACAAGTCGCTTCAACAGTTCTTTGACATCGAGGGCGAGCCGATCGAGCTTACCGACGATAGAAAGGGCTGGAGATGCGTATTCAAATTGCATCCCGAGGACTGGGAGCACTCGTTCTCTTCAGCGAATCAACCAAATCGTCAACAAGACGAATGGTGAAATCGTCGCTGCGCCGGCTGCCATAATCAAAACTAAACAACCGCGAGTCGTTCTGTTGTACACGCGGTTGTAGGCGGCCTTGCGGGGATTAGTTAGCCATCCCCAGCCTCTTGGCGCTTTGAGTCCCAGGCGATGGCGAATCGCTCTCTTTACGGACGTGCGCGCCGCGATCCTTTTCTTCAGCGATGGTTTGCGAAATCCGAACTTCACGCGGTTGCCTCCCACTTCTCTACTGGGAATTTTGGGAATTTCCCAAAACCCTACTACTGGGATTTTATCAAATTTCTCACTGCGTTTAGCCCGTAAATTCCAGGGTTTCCTGTGGCGACGAATGGGAATTTTCTTCTTTCCCGGGACGTTTTGGGAATTTTCGCCAGTAGCGGACGACAGGTCTGATTCACATCAGGAAACAGCCCGCAAACGAGCGGGCGGGCCTCACAGGCTTTAACTCTCGGACCTGTCGCCTGTGGGGCCTCACCCAGGAGGTCCGTCCGTGTCAGACAACCATTCTATCAATCTCGCAGATGACAATTTCGTTCGCAGTGTCATCAATCGTCAAGTTGGAAAGCTGATCGCCAAGTCCGACTTTACCCAGCAGGATCGTAGTGATCTGGTCCAGGAGGTCTACGTCCGTGCGACGAAGAGCCTTCGACTCTACGACCCATCGGTTGGCCATCTCTACCCGTACGTTTGCACCGTGGTGCAACGTCACCTGGCCAACGTGGTTCGCGATCGCTCGGTATCAAAGCGAGCGACCGCCGGCCGCGTCAGTCTCAGCAAGAGCGTCCGCGGTGATGACGGCGGTCAGGTCGAAATGTCCCAGACCTTACACCACCAAGATCAAGACCGACGGTTGGGACGTGAGCGTCGACTCGGCGAGGAGGAACTAAACGACTTGCGCATGGATCTGGCAACGTTCATGTCGAAGCTGCCAGAAAAATTCCAAGACATTCTCCGTCGCCGTCAAACCCACTCGATCACCGAGATTTCTCGCGACCTCAGCATCCCTCGCACCACGCTGAACGACTGGATGGTGCAGATCCGCAAGCTCTTTGAAGAAGCGGGATTTGACAGATATCTGGAATCGTAACCGTCAACTCACCCGTGTACCGGGTATTCCAACAGATAGAGAGAGCACGTTTCAGCCTACACAAGTCACCAGCAGTAGAAGGACATCAGTTAATGAGCGCACCCGCCATGAATGTCGAACAACGAGTCACCGTCTCGCTCGCCTTGCAGCGATACCTGCGAGCAGTCGAACGCTTCGAAGCCGCTTCCAACGAGTTCAACGAATCCTGCCAAACGATTCGTGAGGCACTTCCTCGTGAGAGCCGATTCGTCGCCAACATCTCACACCAGCACTATCTGGTGACCAGCGATCGCGAAGGCAACTTCGAGGTCGAGTCAGTCGACACGGTTTGATTCGCAACCTGTCATCCCCCTCTTCGACCTCCTCGCTGAAAGATCCGCAGGCGATGTCAACACGACCTTTACCCCATGAACCTGGCGATCGGAAGTGCCTGAAGTGCAATGAAATGTTTCGCTCCAAGAGTGCAGCTAACCGCATTTGCAAGAAGTGCTCGCAGATCAATGCGTCGCTGAAAGTGAGTGAAGCACAACTGGCTCGAGAACGAGGCGCTAAGCGACTCAACGGCAATCTGATCGAGGAACAAGACACCTACGAGATGAACTTCTTCTAGACACCGATTTCCTCAACAACGCACCCACAAGACTGTTAACCCCGAGCACCCATGTCACAATTCATTACACAAACCGAATCAAGCGAAAAGACGCTGCTGACCTATTCAGCGCTGAATACGTTTCGTAATTGTCCGCGAAAGTACAAAAACCGCTATCTCGACAATCTGCGACCACGTGAGCGTGCCGAGGCTTTGTCATTCGGTAGCGTGATCCATACAGCGATCGAGCTTTGGTACCGTTCGCCGGATACCGAGTCGCGACTCCCAGATGTCCTCGCCTACATTGATGACGCCTTTGAAAATCGCGTTGTCGATTCCAACCAGATGGTTCAGTGGCATCTGGCAACGGCGATGATCCGTGGTTACGCCGAACGTTACGCAACTGAAGATTTCGAAGTCGTCGAAGTCGAAAAGGAATTCGTTGGTGAGATCCGCAATCCGGACACAGGCCGGCAAAGTCAGACGTTTCGTATCGCTGGCAAAGTCGATGGCATCGTTCGTTGCCACGATGGCTTGTATCTGCTCGAGCATAAGACGGCATCAAATATTGATGCGAGTTATCTAGACAAGCTGTGGACCGACACGCAAATCGCCTTGTACTGCTATTACTTGCGGGAACTTGGCTATCCGATCGTTGGCGTCATCTACAACGTACTACTCAAGAGTCGGCTTAAGCAAGGCAAAGGCGAGACGCAGGCAGAGTACGAAGTTCGCCACGCTGAACTTGCTGCCAAGAACAAGAGCGGTAAGTCGACCGCGAAACGTCAGATGCCAGAGACGGATGATGAGTTCCAATCTCGACTCACCGAGTGGTATTCGCGGCCTGAAGCTTTCCATCGCGAATTCATTTTTCTCTCCGAAGATCGACTGGCAATGCTGCAAGACGAGGTGTGGGAGATCACGCAGCAATACCTTGATGCCCGCCGGCGCGGCAAGTGGCTGCTCAATACCTCGAATTGTTTCTCGTACCAACGACCGTGTGAGTATTTGGCCTATTGCCAATCGGGATTCAATCCAAACGTCGCTGACAACCTGTACGAGATAGCGCTCCCTAACGAAGAGCTATCCCGTGTTAATTCTGAAGCACCCCAATTCTGATTTGAAAGGAAATGTTCTCTATGACAATTACTCTACCAAACACTAAGACCAGACCTATTACGGATCTGGCAAGGCAAAGCATATTGATCTATTCGGTGCCCAAGCTTGGGAAGAGCACCTTTGCTTCTAACTTTCCTGACGCTGTGTTCTTCGAATGCGAGCCTGGACTCAACCACTTAGAAGTGTTCAAGGTGCCGACCTACTCGTGGGAAGCATTCTTGGAAGCTTGCAAGTTGCTGGCCAAGGGAGATCACAATTTCAAAACGATTGTGATCGACACCGTCGACAACGCCTTCAAGATGTGCTCGGACTATGTCTGTGCCAAGCATGGAATCGAGTACGAAGGCGACATGGGCCACGGGAAAGGCTGGGCTCTTGTCAAGAACGAATGGCATCGCGTGCTGACTCGTTTGGCCAGCTTGCCCTATGGCTTGATCCTTATCTCGCACGCGGTCGACAAGACAATCGAAACGCGAACGGGCGAATACACCAAGACCACGCCGAGTTTGCCCGATCGCGCTCGCAACGTCGTGTTGGGCCTGGTCGACATCATCCTCTACGGCGACTCGGTATCTCGCAAAGATGCTACGGGCAACCTCGTTGTTGATCGAGTGCTGAGAACCAAACCTCATCCAACCTACGAGGCTGGCGATCGCACTGGTCGCTTACCCGACATGCTGCCACTCGACTATGCCGCGTTCAACTCGGCATTTAGCGGCACCCCTTCGAATTCAACCGCACAGAGCCCTGCGCCCGGCAAAGGCCCTGCTGCGTCTTCTTCCACTCCGGGCAGCACCCCAGCAGGAAAGGCTGTTAAGCAATGAGCGATTACGAAGAATACGAAACCACCAACCAATCCGTTGATCTGTCGTCGTTCGATGATGAATTCGCAACTGCTGAGGCACCTGAGTACGACGAGGTCCCAGATGGCAAGTATCAAGCTCGCATCGAGTCGGTGAAGCTTGAGAGCAGTCAGAAGGGCGACCCAATGATCAAGTTCGACCTTGAAGTGCTGTCTGGCTCACATGCCGGCCGTCACATCTTCAAGAACTCGGTCATCACACAAGCATCGATCCCTTACGTGAAAGGCGATCTGAAAACGCTGGGCCTGGAGCTTTCCAAGTTCAGTGAACTATCCGGGCGACTTGAAGAACTGCTCGATGTGATCTTGGAAGTCACGAAGCGGACTCGTGGTGACTACACCAACGTCTACTTCAATCGACGCATTCGTCTCGCGGCCGCTTCGAACGGTGAGGTTCCACCATCAACGGACATGCCGTTCTGATCGTTTGCCGCTTGAGTTCGCACGGGTGCGGCTGGGACGGGCAAAGCGAATGAGTTGGTGTTAATCGGCCATTCGCTCCGTCCCGGCTTTCTCTATTGGAATGGAAGGACACATGGATGGCTGTTGAACTCGAACTCCCTTATCCGCCGTCAATCAATCACTACTTCAGCTATTACCAAGGGCGTCCAGTTCTATCTAAGGATGCACGCACCTATCGACACCAGGTACGTCGCATCGCGATTACTAAGGGAATTAAGCCTTTGATGGGACCGTTGAATGTCCATATCGATATCTATCCGCCAGACAAACGAAGGAGAGATATCGACAACTGCTTTAAGAGTGTCTTGGATGCCCTGCAACATGCTGGAGTCTTTTGGGATGACAGCCAGATCATTGTGCTACATGCAGTCAAGCATCCGACTGCACAGGAGGGTTCCATCGTTGTCGCAATTCATGAACTGGAGGACGCAGTATGCCAAGAATTACGTTGATTTGCTCGCAGTGCAAGCGACCATTTCATGTGTGGCCTTACCGCTTGAAGAAACACGTTCAGTTTTGCTCGCGAGGTTGTAAGAACGTTGCGTCACTGGGGCAGGTGCCAGTGAATCGCGTCAACCTAGTTGGACAATTGTTCGGCGAATTGACTGTGATTGCATGTGAAGGCGCGGAGAGAGGTCATACAGTTTGGCGCTGTCAATGTCGTTGTGGAAACGAAACGAGTGTTCGCAATGGCAATCTTCAATCTGGCAGCGTGCGATCCTGTGGTTGCTTGACGCGTCGATCAGGCGAACAGAGCCCCAACTGGCGAAATGGATTCACCATAAGCACGCATGGTTACAAGCATATCCTGACCAGTGATCCTACTGGAACCAATCGATACGAACCAGAGCATCGGATTGTAATGGCTAAGGTTCTAGGGCGACCTCTAACCAGCGATGAAGTTGTCCATCACATCAATCGAGACAAGACTGACAATCGACCAGAAAACCTGATGGTTTTATCGCGAGCAGAGCACGCGGCCCTACATGCCGCCGAAGATCAAATCGCAATGGAGATCGCTTAGCCATGTCGCAACTCACCCGTTTCAGTCGCCCGATCATACGGCATTTGCCAAGCCTCAATCTCGTTGTCCGCTTCGATGATTTGGGCATCTCCGTCCGCGCTTATCGCTGCCGCAAATGGAAAAGCGTCACGTGGGCTCAGCTTGCATCGCTGGCGGATGATACCGAGCCAGTGGTTCGGTTTTGTGAGACGGATCATGGGTCACGAGTATTGGAGGCGATGGGAGTACGTCTTCCTAAAGATGATCAATCAGCTAGAGGTGGCCCAGCTTGAGTCATCCAGCGATTACTTTATTGACGACTCTGTTCGAGCCAGCGGACCTGATCCTTTTTCGACCTGTTGAGGCATGGACCGAAGGGGGACGGAAACGCAGTCGTGTCGATTATGGCAACGTTTGCTACCGGCCTGCCAAGGTAACGACACTTGAGCAAACGTTGACTCGACTGGAAACCAGCTCCGAGTCTGAACGAACGAATCTATTCTTCGGCGTCTGCCCACGGGTTGGTAATAAAGGTCGGTACGATCTCGCCTGGCAGATTCGCACTATTCGCTGCCTCTGGGCTGATCTCGATGGATGCGATGTTGCTCAAGCTGCAGAGCGTTGTGCTTCACAATCGATGCCCTCGCCAACAGCGATCGTCAATAGCGGCAATGGCGTGCATCTGTATTGGCTCTTGGATCGTCCTCTTCTGATCGACGATGTTGGCAATCCTCCTCCCGTCGAAACGGAATGGACCATTGGCAGCGACGGACGGAAGAAACCGCGGCGTTACATCCTTGATGGCAAAGATCGTGTCTACGTTGATCGACGTCATCATCTGACCAAGACAAGTCCAAAGGCTCTACAGGCCCAGGACCTGCTTACAGGCATCGCGGCCACGATCAATGCAGACCACACAACGGACCTCACTCGTTTACTCCGACTTCCGGGAACATGGAATCGCAAGGAACAACGTAATGGTCGCGAACCGGTCAAAGCAGAACTAGTCGAATGTGACGGCAACCGTCGGTATCCAATCGAAGCGTTTCAAAAGTTTGCCAAGTCGTGTGAAGCCACGAAGCGTCAACGACAGATCGATGCGATGCCACTGCCTGCCGTGCGAAAGCTATCGGCTGGTAAGTCTGACAAGCTTTCGGAGCTTATTGCTGCATGCACGATCGCTCCGGAGGGCTCTCGATCCGAGGCAGACTTCGCAGTCTGCTGCTATGCAATTAGAAATGGAATCGCCAAGGATGAGGTTTGGACACGGCTGCAATCCGTCGGCAAGTTCGCTGAGCAAGGTCGCCGCTATTTCGAATTGACCTGGGAAAGCGGTGAGTACGATGTGCGGGCCACTTTGTGCGATCGCTTGCAGAAGCGTTTGCCGCAGGAAAGTCCTGCAGTAGCTGCACCCACTGGCGGCCAGCAGACGGATGAACCCGAAGAACGACGCACCATTACGATCGATTCGCGATCAACCCCCGTCGCTTCAACCATGGGGCAGATCACCGAACGATTGCTTTCCACAGGCTCTTGTTTCAACCGGATGGAACAATTGGTTGTGGTTCGAGAGCAATCAATTTCGCCTGTTCTCTCATCGGCGGAATTGACAGGACTGCTCAATCAGCACGTCGAGTTCTACTTCGTTAATGAAGATGGTGGCGAGTACAAACCACTGCCAACATCTTACGCGAACACTTGGCTCAACAACGTGGGCCAGCGCGAACGGCTGCCAGCAATTCGACTGTTTAGCCACAATCCGATCTACACGGAGGACTGGCGGCTGGTCAGCCCCGGCTTCGATACCCAATCGGGTTTCTATTACGCGGGGCCAAACATCGAACCCGTGGAAGGGACCAAGCATCTCGATACGTTGCTTCGAGATTTCTGCTGGAGAAAACCAACGGATCGCACTAACTACATTGGAATCTTGCTAACGGGTTTGCTTGTCTCTCGATTTATCGGTTCCAAGCCAGCCGTACTGTTCAACGGTAATCAACCCGAGCTTGGTAAATCGGTTCTCGCACAAATCTTGGCAATCTTACGCGATGGCCATCATGTGGAAACCGCCTCGTACAACGCCAACGACGAAGAGTTCGAAAAGCGTCTCGGAACAATTGTTCGTCATGGCGTCACCACCATCATCATTGATAACGCCAAGGCACGCGGTCGCAATCCCAAGATCGATTCTGCCTGCCTCGAGAGATCCATCACCGACCCGATTCTTTCCTTTCGTTTGCTGGGCTTTTCGCAAGAGATCCGCGCTGAGAACTCGCATCTGTTTTGCATCACTGCCAACTCGCCTGATGTAAGTCGAGACCTTATCACTCGCTGCGTGGCCATCAATCTGCACCACGAAGGCGATCCCACGAAGCGATCCTTCTCGATGGACGATCCGGAGGGGTACGTTCAAACACATCGACTTCAGTTGCTCGGCGAACTGATAAACATGGTCGAGCGATGGAAGGCCAGCGGAATGCCATTAGCCAAGGTGCAAACGCGTTTTAACAAGAAGGGCTGGGGCAATATCATCGGCGGAATTCTGGAAGCCAATGGTGAACCAGACTTCATGATCAACGCTGACGATGCCGCCAGCGAGATGGATGAGACCCGCCGTGAGTTCGAGGAGCTGGTCACGACGCTCGCGAAGCACCCGCAGGGGATCTGGTCGTCATCTGAGTTAACAGACCTCGCAAACAAAAACTTCGTTCTTCAGTCTGAACTCGGCGACGGCACTCCGCGCTCACAGACCACGCGCATGGGCAAACTGGCGGGTCGATTTGTTGGCGAGCGATTCAAGCTCGATGACGGCTCTTTCGCAGTATTCAAACGGATCTTTAATGGCCAATACAACCAGTATCAGGTCTTCATTGAGTCAGGCCAAAGTGACCGCTTAGGACTTCCGGACGTTGGAAACCAAACGTCCGGGAACGTCCGGGAATTGGAGCTGTTTTCATGATCAGTATCAAAAACGCCAATAGTGCGGTGCCGTTCAATCAATTTCGCTGCTTCCACATGCGAAGCTCGGTGTCCACTTCCGGACGTTTAGGACATTTCCCGGACGTAAAGATTTCCAAACGTCCTAACTTTTTACCCAGCATTTTCATTGGTGGCTTAGGACGTTCCGGACGTTCCGGACGTTTGTCAGGAGTTAGTTGTTGGGAGGGTAAACGAACGTGTTTTTCCCCGTATGTAGATCGTATAGGGAAACACGTCCTAAACGTCCGGACGTCCGGGAATGCCTCAAACAACATTTCTCAATCACCCCAGAATCGAAAGGCCTCGTCACTATGAATCACGCGTTTGATTCTCGCCCAACCCTCTACAACGGCGTCCTGTTCCGTTCCCGCTTAGAAGCTCAATGGGCGTGCTTCTTTGATCAAGCGAAATGGCAGTGGGACTATGAGCCCATGGACCTCGCTGGCTGGACGCCTACCTTCCGTGTTGAGTTTCCATGTGGTCACTCCGAATGCTCAGACACCCATGTGCTGCTGATCGATGTGCAACCGTTCGATGACATCGCATCGTTTGCTGGCCGTCGTTGCATGGACTTCGCATTCGGCGAGTGCTGGAAGCCAACCGGTGAGATTGAATCCATCCCCGCTGATGCATCAGCCGCATTCGGAATCAATCCCGATGTGACCTATTGGGAGATGTCTCACGGCGCGGGCGGCGGAGTTGATAACGTCCGAAATTGGGTGCCAACCAAAGCCCACGAACTCTGGAAGACAGCCGGGAACATCATCCGAGGCTGCTTATGAGTAACCAATCGAGAACGCAAGTCATCGCACACGTTAGCGCAAGTCGCAACCGTTGCACTGCGTTCGAGTGCAACGTCCAGCCAGCACGACGACGCGTCAGTGGGCCAACCGTGGGCCTCACGGCGCGTCTGCCACAATGGCACTCGATACCGAACATGCTTAGGTACTTCCGGCCCGAAACCACCGATCTTGGGCTGCGGGAACAGCCGCGCGATTAGACACAGTTTGTTTGTTTTGTCCGACCCCCAGCTCCCTAGCCAAAGGATTGCATTATGACCACCACTGCCCTGCAGATTGAAATGTGGACGCTTGATCGCGTTCGTCCGTATGAGAACAACCCTCGCAACAACGACAAAGCCGTTGACGCGGTTGCAGCTTCAATCAAGGAATTTGGATTTTCGCAGCCAATCGTTGTCGACACCGATAGCGTCATCATTGTCGGCCACACGCGCTTGAAGGCCGCGCAGAAGCTTGGACTTGAACGCGTCCCAGTTGTTGTCGCTTCGCATCTGACGCCAGAGCAGGTTCGAGCGTATCGGATCGCCGATAACAAGACCGCTGAGATCGCAGAATGGAATTACGATCTGTTACCGATCGAATTGTCGGCATTGCAGGAAGCGAACTATGATCTTGGGCTCCTCGGCTTCAACGCTGAGGAACTTGCGAAGCTGATGGATACCGGAGTCGAAGAAGGATTTACCGATCCCGATGAGATTCCCGAGCCACCGGACGCTGCTATCACTCAGCCAGGCGATCTTTGGATCCTCGGTAACCATCGACTGCTATGCGGCGATTCGTCAAAGCCAGAGGACCTCGATCAATTGCTGGCTGGCAAGCCGATTCATCTTTGCAATACCGATCCGCCTTACAACGTCAAAGTCGAACCGCGATCCAATAACGCGATCGCGGCTGGTCTATCGTCATTCACCAACGACGCAGCAGCCGGCCGACTGAAGCAAGGTCAAGGGAATGCTGCTTCGTTCGGCGTCGACCATAAAACTGGCAAACCGAAGAATGCAGCCACCCACAAGAAGCTAAGACCTAAGGATCGACCGCTCGCGAATGACTTTGTGAGCGAAGAAGAGTTCGATCGACTGCTTGATGCTTGGTTCGGCAACATTGCTCGCGTGTTGTTGGCTGGCCGATGTTTTTACATCTGGGGTGGCTATGCAAATTGCGGAAACTATCCACCGTTCCTTGCCAAGCACGGTTTGTACTTTTCGCAGTCCATCATCTGGGACAAGCAGCATCCAGTCCTAACACGCAAGGACAGGACGGGTAGCCGTGTGAAGACGAAGGATTTTGCATGGTAAATCACGGTCATTCCGTGTTGGCGTAATCAAGACTCCAACGATCTCGCGAAGTCTGGTAAACTAACCGTCCGAGGAAAAAGTTCCAAAAATTGGTTTCGCAAGGAGAATACCCCCGCTATGACGGCATCACCTACCAAGCAACGCGCACCCAGAAATCGCACAATCACCATCGATGATAACGAACGGGCACGTCTCTCACCGCTCTTGAAGACGATCGAAAAACCTGTTGATCGTCTCCCGGAAGGCATCGTGCTTGGGGATTGCCTTAAGATCGCTCCACTTCTGCCAGCCGCCAGTGTCTCTCTTCTCTTTCTCGACCCACCCTATAACCTTACCAAAAAGTTTAATGGCTCAAAATTCAACCGCAGGAGTGTGCAAGAGTATACCGACTGGCTCGACAACGTAATCGTAAGCTTCAAACGCTGCCTGACCAACGAAGCCACAATTTACATTTGTGGTGATTGGTACAGTTCAGCTTCGATTTTTGAAGTTGCAACCGAGCACTTTGTCGTTCGTAATCGAATTACATGGGAGAGGGAGAAAGGGCGCGGTGCTTTGACCAACTGGAAGAATTCATCCGAAGACATTTGGTTTTGTACCGTTTCTGAATCTTATCAGTTTCATGTCGACGAAGTGAAATTGCGACGCAAGGTTATCGCTCCCTATCGGAATCAAGATGGGACGCCGAAAGACTGGTCCGAAACGGCAGACGGGCAATTCCGAGATACTCATCCTTCAAACCTTTGGACAGACATCACTATTCCATTTTGGTCGATGCCAGAAAACACAGACCACCCAACTCAAAAAAGTGAAAAGCTTCTTGCTAAGCTGATTTTAGCTAGTAGCAGCGAGGGGGATTGGGTTTTAGACCCCTTCGCAGGGAGTGGGACGACCTGCGTAGTTGCTCAAAAGCTCGGTCGTAAGGGGTGCGGGATTGAGCTCGATAATGAGTATGCATGCCTAGCACAAAAGCGACTCGAAATGGCGTCCGGTGATAACTCGATCCAGGGGTATAGCGATAAGGTATTTTGGGAACGCAACACGTTATCGATCCAAGAGCAAACGAAGCCGGGCAAGAAAGCGAGCAGCAGCGTGACGCCCACTCTATTTTCCTAGAGTTCCAGCAAACGCTTTAAGTATGCCTCGGCCTTGGCTTCGTCGATTTCTTCCTTGTAATCGTTGGCGAATACTTGAGAGAACTCCCCGGTGAGTTGTGTTACCCCACGAGAGTTTCGGCCAGCCCAATGAAACTGGATTCGGGTCGCAGCCAGCATAGTCCGATCAAGTATCGAGATTAAGGTTGAGGTAACTTCCATTGTTTCGAGTGTTATCCCGATGAAACAAAAGACGATAGCAGTCTTACCTCTTGCGAGGTTCATCAAAGCCTTATCAACGTTGTAAGCCTTGGGGCTAGAGCTCCTCTCCATGAGCTTCGTCTTAATCTCAAGTGAAACCTCTATGCCATCAGTTTCCCGAACGATATCCGCAAGATTGTGCTCGTTTATTCCACCGGTAATCAATTGCTCGATTTGATTGCCACGAAGGTTTACGTTATCAATTTCAGCTACAGCCAGGATCTGTTGCTTCTTCTCGGCCACTATCTCTGCGATCTCAGACTTCAACTGCTCGTACTTGTAGCTCGAGCTAAGCTCCTTGGCTATCTTTGGTGCACGGAGTATGTTTTCAACTTGAAAGCCAGTTGGTTCAAACCGTTTGCCAGTGCCGACGATGTTGCCAGTTGCTTCAACAAGCCTTGTAAGATTTTCTTCCCAGGTAAATTCCTGATGCATTGAGAAAAGCTTCTCAAAGTTCGATGGAACGTTGGGAATGCCCTCCAGTTCCCGCAAGATATCGTGTCCAAGAAAACTTCCTCGGACGTTGTCTAGTCTCAGTTCATGCGAAGAATGACTTATCTTTTTTAGAAAGGTCGTGTTCGCAAGGAAGTACTCGGTTTGAGTCGGCCGCAACAAAACCACAACTAGTGGCTTTGAATCAAACGGCTTTAGTGCGGACAGGGATAAAACAACATTCGAGAACGAATTCCCAGCGGAGCTTGAGAATCGAATAGCAAAAGTATCTCCAACGTAGACCGATCGCATCTTTCGAAGATTCAGCTCTTGAGCAACTAGGGCAGCGATCTTGTCCTTTGAAGCAGATTTGTTCGCTGATCGGACGCTTTCGACGACGCTCACCAAATTGGCAATACTCAAGTCACTACCCCTCGATTGGACTCCGTTGGCATAAAATTGCTAGCATAGCAGCAGGGGCGGCGTTGGACTAGTGCTGGGACATGCAGCTTCGTCCGTTCAAAAACATTTCGACCTCGTTTTACGAATCGCCGGCTGCGGAGGCAATAAGCATCTGGACAAGCAATTTGGCTTGTCGCGAGGGAAATGAGCCAAAACCAAGGAGACTAACGAATGGCGATTGGACTGACTTTCGAGGAGTACGTTGAACTGAAGCTGATGCCGCCCAAGCATGCGGATCGGGCGTTTGTAACGGCTGCCGAGCACATGCGGGATGAAGCGTTCCCGATGTCGCTTTCCCAAGCTGCTTGGCATGTGCGGACGCGTGGCTACGACTGCCGACCGGAAAGCCTCGAACTGCTGGTCAAGCAGCAAACGGTTGAACCAATGGACGTGGACGCCTGGACGCGAGCCGATGTCGATGCGGTTTGCGACTACTTCGAACAGCACGGCTTCTATGTACCCTACGCCGAAGCGTGTCGCGTCCTTGGATGCAGCTACGCATCTTTCCTCAGAGCGTTGAAGGACGCCGCAGAACGCGAGACTGCAAAGTATGGCATCCAAGTGCGGGCAGATGATCAGCTCTTCGTGATGCATCGCGTTCCGCCTCGCGACGACAAGGAATCCGTTATCACTTTCACTCTTTGCGATGACATTCGCGAGCGGCTCGAGCGTGGCGAAGGGGTGTGATGGAATCTTCAAACCCCAACGCAATCGAGCTAACGGACGATCTCATCGATTACATCGAAGCCATCACGGCTAAGGTGGCATCGAAAGTAATCCCGAAGCAGATCGATCTAGCTGACGTGAAGCAGCATGTTCTGTGTCAGTGCGTAAATAGCCCACCCGAGTTCGATCCGACCAAGAACGCCAGCGTAAAGACGCTCTTGTATGTCGTCGTCCAACGGCAAGTTTGGAAGTATGCGAAATCGCTAGAGCGACTTGGATACGAGCCATCGTTCAATGCCGACTTGCATGGCACGGCATATCGAGTCGCCGAGCTGAATTTCGATCAGCCATCGTTTATGGACTACATCGTCGACGACGAGATTCGTCGCATGTGTTTATTGATGATGGAACACGACGCCAACGTTAGCGAAGTCGCTCGCTCGATGGGTGTCACGGAAGGAACGATTCGTCATCGATTGAAGTCGCTGCGAGGCAAACTCCGAGCGGCCGGCTTCGATCCATTTGCGGAGGTGAAATGAAATGAGTGTCGCTATCGAATCGCTTCTATTTGCTGCCAGCGAAGTAGAGATCGTCGCCGCATCGAAAGTGCCAACGGTCAACATCGTGGCTTATACGGGCGGATTGATGTCGGTATCGGGCTGGGGACCGATCGTCGTCGACCTTAAAGGCATCGATGCCTCGGCAGAGCAGATTGGAATCCTCGCCGACCACGACGCATCGCTCAAAGGCATCGTCGGGCATGGGCGAGCGTTTGTTGCCAATGGTCGGCTGATGGTTCAAGGATCGCTAACGCCATCGACCGAAGCCTCCAAGCAGATCATCGACCTAGCTCGTGGTGGCTTTCGCTTCCAAGCATCCGTTGGCATCGTCCCAACGGAGTACGACCGCATTCGTCCTGGCGAATCGGTCAACGTCAACGGCAAGGCGGTCACGTCGCCCGCCAGTGGGTTTACGCTTGTTAGGGCAGGCGTACTCAAAGAAGTCAGCATCGTCGCGATAGGCGCGGACGCAGGTACGTCGGTGTCGATCGCTGCCAATACAAAGGGAGTTGATATGTCGAAGGAAGCAACCGTCGAAGATATGCGTAGCGAAGCGGCCAACGAGAGCCAACGCATCCATGCGATCCGCGAGCTATGCAGTGGTCGCCATGGCGAGATCGAAGTCAAAGCGATCCGCGAGGGCTGGGATGCACAGCGAGTCGAACTCGAGGTGCTTCGTGCATCGCGACCAACGGCTCCGCTAATGACCAGTCCGATGAATTCGCCAACCGATGTCCGTGTGATCGAGGCAGCCGTATTGGCTCACATGGGACATGAATCAATCGCCGAGAAGCGCCTTGGTGCGCAGGCCGCTCAACACGCCCGTGATCTGCGGGTGACTAGCCTCGTTGATCTATGTCGAGCGGCACTATTGTTAGATGGACGACAAGCACCTAGTGGACGCGAGGCCATGATCCATGCTGCGTTGTCGACCATCTCTCTCCCTGTCGCGCTTGGGAACGCTGCGAACAAGGTGCTTCTCGATGCGTACATGGAAGCCCCAGCGACTTGGCGATCGTTTGCATCGATCAAGTCGGCTGGCGACTTCAAAGACCATACGGGAGTTCGTCCGAGTCAAACTGGCGATCTCGATCCCGTGGCACCAGGTGGTGAGCTTACGCATGGCAGCATGAAGGAAGCCACCTATAAGTTTTCCATCGATACGTTTGGCAAGATGATCTCGTTGGATCGTCGCGACATCATCAACGACGACTTGGGCTTCTTTGAAGATACAGCCATGTCGCTTGGTCGCGCTGCCATGCGATCATTGTCGGACTTGGTGTTCAAAGTATTGCTCGCCAACGAAGGCGGGTTCTTTGGCTCTGGCAACAACAACTACGATGTTGGTGTTGATACCGAACTAGGCTATGAAACGTTGGCCAACGGCGTCTCTCGTATGTTGGCGCAGCGTGATGAAGAGCATCGCGATCTCGACATACGTCCTAGAACGCTGCTCGTCGCACCCGAGTTGCAGTGGCTCGCCAAGCAACTGCTTCAAAGCGAGTACTTGCAGCGACTGGCGGAATCGCAACCGACTGGCAATGCGATGAAGGCAATCGTAAATCTGGAAGTTGAACCGCGACTCAGCAATCCGCATCGCTTCAAGTACACCAGTCCCAAGTCGTGGTACTTGTTCGGTTCGCCAGCCGACGCTCCGATTGTCGTCGCATTCTTGCAGGGTAAGCAAACGCCAACGGTTGAGTTCTTTGGACTCGATTCAGAGCCCAACAAGCTTGCTGCATCGTGGCGAGTCTATTTCGATTACGGCTGTGCCCTCGGCGACTTCCGAGCGGCCTACAAAGCCAAGGGCGAAGCGTAGTCGCTTCTGCACCTATCAAATCGAAACGTCTATCGCAATGGCTCGTTGGCTTGCCAGCGGGCCTTTCTTATGCCTATTGCCAATCGATGGAGTGCAGCCATGCCGGATACGGAAGCCAATACAGGGAGTTATACCTTCACGGTTGTCGCTACGGCTGAACCAGCGATTGCCGAAGAGAAGCGAGTCGAAGCACTAACGCAATGGCTCCTGGATGAATACGAGCGCGAACGAAAGGAGGCCAGCGATGAAGAGACGCGATGTACGGATTGAGAATATCCCTCGATGCCTCATTGAGCGACCGCAATGGGTTTGCTGGAAGTCGATACCAAGGCCGAATGCCAAGCCGACCAAGTTGCCGTTCAACGCGAAGGGGTGGAATGCCGACTCGTCCGATCCGAATACATGGACGACTTTCGCGATTGCGCTCGATGCTTTCAAACGCAATACATCCTACGCTGGCATTGGCTATGTCTTCTTAGAGGACGATCCCTACACCGGCATCGACCTCGACGATTGCCTGGATGAGCAAGGCGAGTTCATTTGGGGTAAGGACATCGTTAATCGCATCGATACGTATTGCGAAGTGTCACCATCGGGCAATGGCGTCAAGATGATCATCGAAGGCGTCAAGCCAGAGTCGGTAACCGAATGCGTCTCCAAAGGCCATGGACCGGATGGCATTGGCAAAGTCGAAGTCTACAACCGCGCTCGCTTCTTTGCGTTGACGGGCCACCGTATAGCGGATGTGCCCGAAGGCATTATGGCTCGCCAAGAACAACTGGACGCGTTGTGCGCCGAACTGTGGCCCGACAAGCCCAAGAAATCCCCCGAGCCCAAGCCAGCGGTTGAAGGTGAGAAGCCATCGAAGAACTTCGACGATGCCATGCTCAACCGCATGCGTACTTGTTTGAAGGAAATCGACAAGATGCGAGTCGCCGACAAAGGCGATGGTTCCAAGCGTTTGTTTGCTGCTTGCTGCCGATGCGTTGAACACGATTTGCCTGACGATGCCGCTCTGGCTGTCCTTGCCAAGTACGCCAAGCACAAGCCATTTCCATCGGCATGGGGATCGAAGTCCGTCCTCAAACGCCTGCGTAGCGCGGAAAAGAAGGTCGAGCGTGGCTCAGCAAAGAAGAGGCGTAGCGGGCCATCGATGCTTAGCGTTGGCCAACTATTGAAGGACCATCCCGAGCTGCGTCCGCCTGTGGTCAACGGCCTACTGCGTATCGGCGAAACGATGAATATCATCGCGCCTCCGAAGTACGGCAAGTCTTGGCTAGTTACCGATCTTGCGATGGCGGTTGCGACTGGTCGCCGTTGGCTCGATGCCTTCGATACGACGCAGGGCAATGTATTGATCCTCGACAACGAGTTGCACAGTGAAACGTCGGCGAACCGGATTCCGAAGGTAGCGACCGCTCGTGGTATCGAGTTGCCAGAGATTGCCGACAAGCTATTCGTCGACAACCTGCGTGGTCGGCTCCTCGATGTCTATACGCTGCAACCGTACTTCGAATCGCTAAAGAAGGACTTCTTCAAAGTCATTGTGATGGATGCGTTCTATCGCTTCTTGCCGAAAGATAGCGACGAGAACAGCAATGCGAACATGACGGACGTTTACAACCGCTTGGATTGGTACGCTGCCATGCTCGGTTGCTGCTTCGTGCTCGTTCACCACGCCAGCAAGGGAAACCAGTCGGGCAAGTCGGTTACGGACGTTGGTGCAGGTGCTGGAAGCCAAGCACGGGCGACCGATACGCACCTCATCATGCGTCAACATCAAGAGGACGGTTGCGTGGTCGTCGATGCAGCCGTCCGCTCTTGGCAGCCGCTCGATTCGCTATGCCTACGTTGGTCGTTTCCAGTTTGGCATATCGAAGACAACCTCGATCCAGCCGATCTCCGACCGGAGCGACCTCGCAAGAAGCCCAAGCCCAAGGACGAGCAGCAATCCGATGCGCCAAAGTGCACGAAAGATAGCTTCGTCGCGTCGTTCGTTACCGAAGAGCCAACGACGATGAAAGCGATCATGGCAGCCGCTAGAGAGACGGGCATTACCCAACGCATGGCTCGCGACATGATCCAGCTAACCGAGAGCGATGGTTTGATCCATCGCTGGTCGTTTGGTGCTAATCGTCCAGTCAAGTTCGCGACCGTTCCGCAGCCCTCATTGGTAGGGAATGAAACATGAAAATCTGTGTCTGTGTGTGTGCGCGCACACCCCCTAGTACCCCCAGGCACAGTGCGAGAACGCACGGCCTGGGGCTGGGGTACTAGTTGCGCGCACGCACAGGAAATCCATTTAACCCTCATTCAAGACTTGGAGAACCAATGTGCTCATCTCATTCGACATGCGATAAGCCTTGCTTTTCGCTGCGTGGTCGTATCGCTTCTCGAACGGAAATGTTTCGAGGCCATAACGGTTCTTCAGGCGTCGACCGAATGCTCCCATCGTGCCAGCTACCGTTTTCCAATCTGCTTGGTCATTGCCTTGGATTGCTTCCGCAAGCCCTATTGTGGTTAGCCATTCGTTTGGCCTCAACGCCATGGCTCGCAAGATGTCTTTCATTGCTGGCGGGGATTGTTGAAGCATCTTGCGAATCCGCGAGGGAGTCCATTCATCATCTGTTGCAGCCTCGTTTCCGGCGGTTTCGCCAGCAGCTGCCGTGGGCTCACCGGACTCCAAAGTCGCGATGAAGCCATACACCTTTGCCAAATGCTTTCGTGGGACCGATACCGTTACCAATTCATCAATAGCCATGCTTACACCTCTTAAAAACGGGTTCGTGAGTGTCGACAAGCTATTTTTAGCGTCCGTAAGCATGCTCGTCAATGCTTAAGCATGCCTATGCTTAACATCTTAATGATTTAGGTACTTGGCCGCCCAGCACCAACAACATTGGGACGTCGGAACAGCCGCGAGGCATAGCACAATTTGTTTGTTTGTCCGGTCCGGGAGAAATGTCCGAAAAGATGCTCGAAACTAGCTGGATGTGTTTTTGGAACCGAGGTAACTGTGTCATCCCGCCAGCAATGGGGCTGGACGGGAACGATGAATACCTAACGCAAAGGGAACGAAAAGATGGCAACACGCAAGAACGCAACCGCTACCAAGAAGTCCGCCAGCAAGCCAGCCAAGAAGCAAACTACCACGGCAAGCAAGACGCCAACCGCGCCGACCAAGATGAGCCAGATCAACGCAGCGATGGCGGTCCTAAAGAAAGCCCGCAAGCCGATGAATTGCAAAGAGATGGTCGAAGCGATGGAAGCCCAGGGCTTGTGGTCAACGCCTGGGGGCAAGACGCCGCATGCGACCCTATACGCCTCGATCCTACGCGACATCGCGAGGGGCGCGGAAGCGCGGTTCGCCAAGGTAGACCGAGGCCAATTCAAGCTGGCGTAGCGGACGCCAACGATACCCCAACGGTTCGCACAAGAGGCCGCCTAGCGCGGTCTCTTCTCGTTGTTGGCCACAACTACCAACGGTCGCCCGACGCGTTCCTGGGGCGTTTTGTGCGAACACGGAAAACCTGTGGAATAGTCGCCGAGCTTGGCTTGCAAACCGTTGGCACCCATGGCTCCTGTGTCACTCCCCTAGCGGGTCGTCCGCTACGGAAACAAACCGATGACCAGGAGAAAAAAATGGACCAACAAAAAGAATTGCAAGCCGTTGTTGATGGATGGAAGAACGCAGGGCTTTGGAAAGATGAAGGCATGTGGAAGCGGGCACGAAACGGCGCGAAGGAATACCACCCGACGCCTGAAGAGATCGCTGCCAAGTGCGAATTGTTTCGACGCATCGAAGAACGCCGAGGCGTTTCGACGAAGCAGCTCTTCATCAGCAAAGCGCCGTTGATCACCACCAGGGCAAGCTGATGCCAACGAAACGTTGGTTGCATCGAGGCCGCTCTCGCAAGCGGTCTCTTTGTCGTTCATGGCGAAACATTACGAATCAACACATGAAGGAATGAATACATGACAAAACGAAACATGATACCCGCCGTTGGCTACGCTCGCCGAAGCACCGACTTGCAAGAGCGATCCATCCCCGACCAACAGGCTTATGTAACGAAATGGGCAGCCGACCACGGCTATAAGATCAACCGCTGGTATATCGATGATGCATTGTCGGGCACTAGCACCCGAGGCCGCGATGCGTTCACCGAGATGATCGAGGCGGCTGAAAAGGCAGGCGACTTCGAGACAATCATTTGCTACGACATCGCTCGCTTCTCCCGTGGCGGAACGAATGAAACGGGCTACTACATCCATCGGCTCAAGCTGGCGGATGTCAATGTTCTATTTCCGTCGGATAGTATTCCCGAGGGCGATGAAGGCGAATTGATCCAAGGCGTCAAATCATGGCAGGCACGCCAGTATTCCGTGAAGCTTGCTCGCGATTCTATACGAGGCCAGGTCAGTAACATTCGAGAACGCAAGAGCGCTCCAGGCGGCCCGCCATGCTACGGCTACGACAAGCAGCATCAGACGAATGATGGCAAGGTACTAAGAACGCTTCGATGGATGCCCGATGGCAGCAAGCAGGAGTTCGGTCCCGATGGCAAGCTACTGCGTACCATCGAAGCGGGTGCGAACATTAAGAAAGCCAAGAGCGACATCATCCGGCTGGTGCCAAGCGCGAAAGATCGCGTTGATACGATCAAACGCATGTATCGCATGTGCCTAGATGGCTACGGCTACCATTCGATTGCAGATGCATTGAATCGCGATAGCATCCCTTCACCAACGGGCCAGTCTTGGTCGACATCGCGCGTCGGCAAGCTAATGAAGAATCCGACCTACAAAGGTGCGATCTGCTGGAACAAGCATTCGATGGGATCGCTCTTCGGCTTGGATGGCAATGGTGGCCTGCGACCTCGGCAGAAGCGCGGTTGGAAGAAGAATGCAGAGGCCGACTGGATTATCAGCGAGGGCGTTCACGAACCGTTGGTATCGGTAGAGACATGGAACGCTGCCCAAGATGCGGCTCGTAAGCGAGCTACGCTGGGTGGCAAAGCACGGCCAACGAATAGATCGCTGCTATCGAGTCTTATGGTATGCAAACGATGCGGCTGTTCATTCACGATAGCTCGCGATCGGCGACACGCAGGACCCGAAGGCGATGGCTACAGAGGCTATCGATGCTGTGGTTACCATCGCTACGGCAAATCGACATGCGGCTTCTATCAAGTTTCGGCTCCTACGCTCGAGGCATTCGTCGTAGACGCCATCAAGCAAACCATAGTCGGCAAGCACAAAGATGTCCGGACGGCCATCGAAGCATTCATCCAAAGCATTCGGAAGCCAACGCAGGCAGCCAAGCCGACCAAAGATGTGGCCAACGAAGTCGCGCTGCTCAATCGCAAGATCAAAGCGACGATAGGCATGTTGTCCGATCCGACATTCGATGGCTTGGACGAATTGAAAACGACACTCGCCGATCTCAAAGCTAAGCGCGATGCATTGGAATCGCAGGCGAGTGCTGTAGCCAAGAAAGCAATCGCGATACCTTCGGCTGATGAACTACGGCGATGGGCTATAGAACGCTTCGGACGGATCGACGAATACGTTTGTAAAGCCAACCCAACGCTACAAGACCGCCAGCTAGTCGAAGCATTCGTCGACCGTATCGAGATCGAACCCGACGCCAAGCAAGCGACTGTCTATTTATTCGCCGACCTAGAAAGTGCGTATAAGAATGGTTTCACACGCGATCCTAGAGGGGACTTCATGGGAGCTCATGAGTGGGCGTTCTACGGCTGGAAAGAAGGTGCGGGTCACAAGTATTACGGGCCGAAGAATGCGACGGATCTTTGGCAAGTAAAGAAGGTTAATCCGCAGTCGATGATCCACTTGACGGAGAAGCCCGTTGAGTTGGCAATCCGCGCGATGCAGTACTCATCGGTCCAAGGCGAAAACGTGCTAGACCTCTTCGGAGGCAGTGGTTCAACGCTTATCGGCGCGGAACAGTCTGGACGCAACGCATTCCTGATGGAGCTCGATTCGTTGTACTCAGACGTTATCTGCCAGCGCTACTTTAAGTTCACTGGGACTGAACCTGTGCGTGAAAGGGATGGTGCAACGTGGACATCGCTCAAACCGGTTTGAAACGTTGTAGGTTCTGTCGAAGGGAACTGCCGATTACTCGGTTCCATCGATCGGGCACCAACAAACTAGCATCGAGGTGCAAGGACTGCCACGGCGTTGCCATACGGCAATGCAAGTTTTGCAATCGCCTTTTTGTTGGGAAGTCACGGAAAGCGTGCTCGGAGTTGTGTGGTCAACTACTTCGTGCACCAACATTCCTTGTTTGCAAGAACTGCGGACAACTTTTCGGGCCTGCTGACCACTTGAAACGAAAGTTCTGTTCGAAGAATTGCAAGTATGCAGCGGCATCTACTGGAAGAACGACGATTCGCAAAACCACTGCTAAAGCAAGACGGGCGCAAGGTCTACTTCGCTATCACGTTCAGACCGGAAAGATAGCTCGCCCCACCGAATGTGAAGAATGCGGTGGATCGGATCGGCAAATTGAAGGTGCCCACTATGACTATGACAGACCGCTCGATGTCCGATGGCTGTGTGTCCCATGTCACCGGAGATGGGACAAGAAAGAGCCAAAGAACGCAACTTACATTGTGCAATCAGTGCGAAATCCATCTAGCGATAGAAAGTAGTGGGACAAATCATTACGTCAAAGCTTATGACTATGCCAAGCCTCGTCTTCAAAGACATAGATGTACTCCGCTCCGCAGTTCCTAGCGAATTCATGCAAGGCTGCGCGAGTGGGCATGACAACCGCGCGGTTGCCGTCGGTGAATCGTTCCGGCGTTCCGTCGTTGGCGAGCGAACGAATATCGCCGCCTGCGACCAGCGTTCGTGCCGACTCAATCGATGTGTAATGTTCTTTGAGGACTCTGCCGGCGTGGTCTTGGTAGCCATCGAAGTGAAGGTAGATCGCTGCGTAGCGACCGTCTTCTTGCTTGCAGGCAATCGTTGCTCTTGTGGACATAGGTTGGCTTCCTCACTTCGATGGTTCGTGGTGGTTGTGGTCGACGATGGCGACACAATCGTCGGGCATCGTCAGCATGAGGGAGCGGCCGTTGTCCCAATCGACATCGACCTGCGTCCAGTCGCGGTGTTCGTGGACTTCAACGACGGTCCCCAGAGATCCAACGGGGATTGGGTCTGGATCTTGCGGCATCGATACCAAGCGGATGCGATCGCCTTTCTTCAATCGTGTGTGCATAGTCATTGGTTCCTTGTTTCATTTGGTAGTTGCGTTGAGTTTGTCAAGCAACTCGCCGGCTTGAGCCAGGCGTGCGTTGACCTGTGCCATCGTGTGAACGTTCCGCCATCGCAGCATTGGGTCATCGGGTTGTTGCAATGCGTCGAGCGATTGACGCAGTCGATCGAGGTAGTCGCGTGCAACGAGATGAAGGTTCTCGTAGGGAGCGGCGGGTTCAATGGTTGGTTTGGCCATGATTGGTTCCTGGTTGTTGGAGAAACGAAAGACGATCCTCAACAGTCAGCCAGCGAATCGCAAAAACATCAAGCCAACATGCGAGCAGGTTTTTCGCATTTCTTCCAAACATGTAGCTGCGCCGGCGAACCGCAGTTTCGCGACGTGTCGCGTTGTGTTGCTGGTGGGGCGTGTATTCGCATCAACGAGAAAACGCCCACACGGTGTAAACGTGGGGCTGTTGGTTGGGAATCAGTGGTGAGTCTATTCGCGAACGGGAACCAAGACGCAGGCTCCTTCTCCCGTGATTGGATACTCCTTCAGGTCGCTCGTTCTTGCATACAGCAGGTCGCCTCGGCGAATCACATAATCAACATCTGCAAAAGTCTCGGGTTCATCGATACGTCGAAGCCGATATCGAACTCCCGGTTCTGGTACAGCGATCTGGTCGATGTACAAATCCGATGTGATCCTCACCTCGTTGATGTAGGGACCTGCCGGACGCATGATGCCAAGCGTACTACGAAAGGATACGCGTTGGCCGGTTGCCTGATTGGTAGCGATGACATGTGTGGTCTCGCCGGCCTTCGACGGTTGAAAAATCGATTCGACCTTAACGATGATTGTCTTACCGCAATGGCAAGCGACATACCGCTCGCCAATCCGAACATCCTTAGATCGCATGGTCTAACCTCGCACGGTAAATCGGCCGCGCTCTGTCTTCACGAACTTGCTATCGTCGCCCTTGGCCAAGTCGCGAAGGATCGCGCTGTACAAGGTCGCGTGAGGAGTCTTGCCGCCGGGACTGGTCCAGTAGCCCTTTGCTTCCATCGCGGTGATCAACTCTTGAGCGTTCATCGGTTCGCTCGATTCGCTGAGAACTTTCAAGGCCGCAGCGACGCAGCTCAATCGCTTCTCGCCGGCGTCAGCCGTCTCGGTGGATGCCGCCTTTGCCTTGCGTGGCTTCTTGAGAACCGCAACCGCTGTGTACGATTCGCCTCCAATCGTTTCGACCGTTGCGGGCTCGTTCTCAACCACCGTTACGTTGCCTTCAGTGGTGACCTTCGCGCGTCCGCGTTTCGCACCAACTTCGCCCTGCAGGCGTTGAGCGCTCTTGATGAGGATCTTCTTGCCGGTTGCCAAGTTGGTTGCATCCCATCCACCGCGAGGCTTCTCGGCATCGATTCGAACCTCGCAGCGATTGCCCGAAACGTTCGCATAGTACTTGCCACCAATCTTTACTTCTGCCTTCTTCATCTTCGTAACTCCAAATCTGTGTTCGTGGATGGCTGCCATCGTCAGGCCGATCGAACCACCGATCGACTACGCGCGTCCGTGCTGCGTTTCGGCTTATTGACCAAAGACCAAGTCCGACAATCCTTCGCAAAGAAAGTCGACCACCACCTGGACCTCGGTATTGACCGCCGGCACATCCAAGCAGCGGTCGAAGTTGAACATCACTTTGCGGTCGACCAGGCGTTGGACCCAGAGCTTCGAAATCTTGCTTTGGTTCAATTCGTACGATTCGTGTTCTGCGTGCTCAGCGAAGACCAATGCGTCGAAACGGTATTCGTCGTTGATCTTGCCTTTTACCCAAGAACCGCCAGCGGCTGGGATTCGATTGCTAATCTTGGTGATCGTCAGGTCGAGGTCGTGTTGGGTCATCTGCTGGTCTCCGTTGTTCGGTTGGTGAATCGTTTTCGCGTTAACACACATGAGCCATGCGGTTCGAACCGCATCAAGCGGGATTTAAAAGGAATTCGAATTCTTTTCTTTGCTGCATACTTGCGTTCGGAAATGTTGGGCGAGCTTCGCTGCGGTGGCCTGCACATCAGCCAGTTCGTCGAAGAACTGTTTCATGGTCGATGGGTCGGAAGCGGCGAGGATCGGCATCTCTTCGACCGCTGCGTACAGGTCGCTGATTGTCTCCAGCGCTCGCCGGTGTGCGCCGAGGAACTGGGCCGAGGTCAGGCGTGGTCGGTTGGTCATGGTTGGCATAGTGTTGATCTCCGTTTGTTTGTATTTGAAATGTCGTATGCGATGACACACATGAGCCATGCGGTTCAACCGACAGCAAGCCGAAGAAGAAAAGATTCTGAAGGTTTTCCAAAATCTTTCCCCCATCGCATCGCTGTATCGCGATCAGCTATCGCGACATGTTTCCCAAGCCCGTTTGCTGCCGTAGCAGATCTGCCCACCTTCGACGATGTACACCGTGTGGTCGTCGGCGACGTCTTGGGCGTCGTCGTCTTCATCTTCGTCGTCACTCGCGTCGTTCATGTCGCGGCCGCTGGTTACGCCGCAGATCCGATTTTCGAATGGCCAGTTCTGCTGGGTCATCAGCCGCACTTCGGCGTCGCCTCCGAACTCTTCGCGGTAGTCGTTGAGGATTTCGATCAAGGTGTCGAGCTGCATGTTTGGTTCTCCGTATGGGTGAATGAAAATTGGTTATGCGATAACACACATGAGCCATGCGGTTCGGATAACCTCAAGCCGTCCTTGCAATGTCTTCAGCAGGTTTTCTCAGCATTCTTTGGAAGGCAAATATTCTTCGATTACTTCTGGCAACATGCTGCCGGCAAGGACATCGATGGCCTCTTCGAACATGCGGAGCTCTGCTTCCAGGGCATGCGCCGAATCTCCGCTCGCTACCACGAACGCGCCGGCAAAGTTGTCGGCCATTCGCTTCAACCTTGTGACCACTTCGCGATAGTCCTCACAGAGGTCCAACGCGGAAGCGCGAGGCATTTGCTTAAAGGCGGTTCTGATAGCAACGGGTCTGGCGTTGGTTCGGGACATCGGTTTGGGCTCCTATTGCGTGGTGAAAGCGGTTGGTCGCTGGGCAATGACACACATGAGCCATGCGGTTCAACCGACAGCAAGCCGATTTCAGCAGCTTTTCCTCATGTTCTTCCATGTTTCTCGGGAGGCCTTACGGGCCCCGACGTTGGCCCGTGTTGCGATGTTTTGAATGTTGGGTACTTGGTCGAAAGTGCGAAGAACAACGCGACTGTGGGCGAGTGTCGCGACCAAGCGGAAGAACGCCGCGCTTCCGTTCGCGGCGTCCGTGGCATTCCGCTGGTCTGTGGTTTAGAGGATCTTTCCGAGGCGGCTGTTCTTCATCGCGTCCAGTGCTTGGACCGCGTTGAAATGTTCGGTCAGAAGCGGGCCGGCGCTGGGTGTTTGTTGTGCGTCGGCGACCTCAAGGGTTTCTGCCAAGGTCATCAAACCCTCGATCGCCTTGTAGTAGGCTTCGCGGATCTCTTGGGCTTGGTGGGCATCCATCGCCTTGAAGATCTGGCGAATGGTTGCGTCGGTCGCTGCGTGTGGGTTGTTTGCGTTGGTCATGTTTGTGACTCCGTTTTGGAAAAAGGTTTGAATCGTTTACGCGATGACACACATGAGCCATGCGGTTGGCCAAAGCTCAAGCCAAGCCTGCGAGAATCTCAGCAGAAATCTGAATGTTTCTGCCTTTGCGAACAATTCGCACACGATGCCACCGTTCGCATTGCTGCAGACCGTTGGCGACCATTAGTTACATACACGAAACAGGCCCACATTGACGAACCGTTGACCCAATATTGCCAACGATTCGTCGACCGAACCTCCGTGTTCGGTCTTCGCCTTTGCAGGGGCCTAGACGTCAGAGAGATCGGTATTGGGATTCGTTGCCCGTTCTTCAAGGATGATCACCGGCAACGCGCTCTCGCAAAGAAGGTTCAAGGCCTCCTCAGCGAGATTCAGTTCTTCTTGAATCGCGGTAGCTGGTTCCCCGAGTACTCCACAGCCCTCGCATTCGAGCGTTTCAATCAGGCGAGTCAGCGATCCGCAAGCGCTGTTGAACGTGGCAAGAATATCGCGTGCACTTCCTGGTTGCATGTTGTCCAGGGCGGTCTTGATGGCAGCGAGCCGGTCGTAGTTGAGATTCATTCTTGTCTTCTCCGTGAAGGGTTTAGAAATGGTTTTCCGTTTGGCGATGACACACATGAGCCATGCGGTTGCATGAACATCAAGCCGAGTCGGAAAACATTTCAAAAAGATTCCGCCGACGGCGCTGAGCCGCCGGCGAATCCGCGGCGCTCGCTAATCCTTTCTCAAGAAGAACTCGAGCATGGTCCGTTGTTGGTAGAGGAACTCGAGCTGGGCTTTTGCCTCACGCGCGTTTCGCAGGTCGCTTTCAGCGAAGTCCACCCAGCTCATGCTGCAAGGCTGGTTGGCCATCATGGCTTCCATGTCCTTGACCGCTCGTTCGGCTCGTCTGAGCATCGTTTGGGCATGCTCGTTGAGGCGGCGCTGCGCGTCGGGGATCATCCATCCGAGGCGTCGCAGTTCGTCCTTGATCGCTTGTTCGGCGCTAGTGGTGGTTGTGTCGTTCATCTGTGTTTCTCCGTTTCGGAAAGGGAATGGAATCGTTTACGTGATGACACACATGAGCCATGCGGTTTGAATAACCTCAAGCCGAATCCAGCAGCTTTTCTGAATGTTTTTCCATGTTTCTCGGCATGCCCTACGGTCGCCAACGTTGGCCCACGTCGCGTCCGTTCACATGTGGGGTACTCCGTCGAATGTTGCTGCAAGAACGCGACTGTGCGCAAGCGTCGCGACCAAACGAAAGAAGGCCGCGATTCCGTTCGCGGCCATCGCCTACCTGACCGGTTAGTCCAACGCCTCGTCCGGCATGATTTCTGGCAGGCAACTCTCGTGAAGATTGGACATCAAGTTTTGGATTCGTTGGTACTCTTGGAGAAGGAGCCCTTTGCGCTGGCCGTCGAATATCGTGGCAGCGAATGCGAGATGCTCTCCAAGCTCGTACAGTTGGTCCCAAACCGTGTGAAATGCGTCGCGAATATTCGATGCGGCATTTGGTTCATTGGCGTCGAGTTGTCGAAAAATGCTTTTGATGGTTTCGTAGTCTTCGTTCTTCTCTGCTGCGGTCATCTTTGTGGCTCCTGGTATTTGTTGGTGAATCGTTTACGCGATGACACACATGAGCCATGCGGTTTGAATAACCTCAAGCCGATTCCAGTTGCTTTTCTGAATGTTTTTCCATGTTTCTGGGAACGCGCCACGGTTCACAGGGTTCGCCCGTGTTGCGATGTTTCGAATGTTGGGTACTTGGTCGAAGGTGCAAAGAAGAACGCGACAGTGGGCGAGTGTCGCGACCAAGCGGAAGAACGCCGCGATTCCGTTCGCGGCGTTCTATGTGGTTGTGGTTTAAGCCGCGCGGTCGTATTTGCGGGCGAGCTCGAGGAGTTTGGTTTTGATCTTCTTCCATTCCGGTTTGGTTTCGCTGGCGATCTCTCCGTAGACCTTGTCGCGAAGGGCACCCTTGTACCAACCCTTGGTCCATCCGAGTCGGTAGAACAATCGGTTGATTTCTGTTTCACCCAGGCCGGCACCAGGTCGATCCCAGCAGCTCTTGGTGCCTTCCTTTTTGATGTAGTCCCATTCGCTGCAGCGTTTGGTATTGAGGGCGAGTTCAACCAAGCCCAAAACCATCATCAGGTATCCGACCACCTTGGTCTTATTGAGCGTTCCGCCGAAGGCCCGGAATTCGATTCGGTTCTTGCCGCGGGTCAGGTGGGTCAAGTTCAGCAGGTGGTAGCGATCCGATTCGCATCGGCTCTTGGCGTTGTCTTTGTTGCCGTATTGTTTGATCCGCTTGGCGTACATCATCTGTTCGCGTTTGCGGGTTCCAGTCGAGGCGTAGATCGCTCGTTCGTGGTTGCCGACCAAGGAAATCAATCTTGCCAAGGCGGCTGCGTCTCCGTTCCAAGAGACCGTTATGTGCAGGCCGCAGCTGGAATTTACTCGGCCCCCGCGAGCGTTGATCTGGTCGATCGCGTTCTCGATCTGCTGTACGCCTTCAACCCCTTTGAGTATTGGGCTTACAAACTCGCATCCTTTGCGGCTGGCGTTCTCGGGTCGGATGCTCCCGTCGCGTTCTGCTTTCCATCCGGTTGGCAGCCAGGGTACTTGGTATCCGTTGTGGTAGGGTCCGATCGGTGTGTTGTCGGTGCCGGGGAGGGTAGTTTCGAATTCGATTCCGAAGGCGATTTCGTTTGCGTTCATCGTTGCGTTCCTGCGTGGTTCGAGGTGTGTTTTGCGTCGCGTTTTCAGCGTCGCGATGACACACATGAGCCATGCGTTTCGAGGAACCTCAAGCGAAGTCTTGCATGTTTTTCCCAGTAATTTCCATGTTTTTTGAGAGGCCACCGGTGCCCCAACATTACGCCACCGTCGCGTCCAAACATGCTCCGCATAACCAGGCGAACATGCGGCCAAAACGCGACCGTGCGCAAACGGTGGCCCCACGTTTCGAGATGCCAAGTCACGGAGGAATGCGATGAGTGAAGGAACGGGCCAGGTCGATCCGACGAGGCTTTCGGTCGAACAAGCGGCGAAGCTACTTGCGGCCGCATACCGCGAGCGGATCGATCCAGAGAAGATCCGCCTCGATATACAAAGCGGTGCGCCGGTGAACGCCGATGGCACGATCAACCTCGTGCACTACAGCGCGTGGCAAGCAAAGGAGATGGGACGTGGCGAGTGATCCGAGGAAGCTAAAACCAAGCGAGCTATGCCGACTGCTGAACTCGACGCCGCTAGGCGAGGTGATCAGCGAGCGTCAACTGTATCGCCATCGTCAACGCGCCGGCGCACGCATCGGCGACAACAAGACCGTCGATTTGCTTCGCTATTGCGCATGGATGCATGTCGTACGACATACACCTCGTACGACAAACGGTGTCGATCCCTACGATGCAATGAAGGAGCGAGCTCGCGCACGCAATGCAGCGCTCGCACTTGCAGGTCGCGATATCGGTGAACTGCCCGAGGTCGATAACCCAGATCGCAAAGATCGCGCGTCGCGTGACTTCCGCTACTTCTGTGAAACGTACTTTCCGCTAACGTTTCATCTTGCTTGGTCGCCAGACCATATCAAGGTCATCGAGAAGATCGAGCAAGCGGTTGTGCATGGCGGTTTGTTTGCGCTCGCGATGGCGCGTGGTAGCGGTAAGAGTTCGATTGCTGAAGTCGCTTGCATATGGGCGGTGCTTTATGGGCATCGTAACTTCGTATGTTTGATCGGCAGCGATGAAGGTCATGCGTGTGACATGCTCGACTCAATCAAAACCGAACTCGACAGCAACGAGCTGCTTTTAGCCGACTTCCCCGAGGTTTGCTTTCCGATCCAAGCCCTCGATGGAATCTCCAATCGAGCTAACGGCCAGCTCTACAAAGGCAAGCGCACGCAGATCGGATGGACCGCCAAAGAAGTCGTCTTACCAACAATCGAGGGTAGCAGCGCTAGCGGAGCGATCATCAAGGTCGCCGGCCTTACGGGTCGCATCCGCGGTATGAAGTTCAAGCGTCCAGACGGCAGAACAGTACGTCCGAGTCTTGTGGTACTCGATGACCCGCAAACGGATGAGAGTGCTCGTTCGCTCTCGCAATGCGCTAATCGCGAAAGCATCCTCGCTGGCGCAGTCCTTGGCTTGGCCGGGCCGGGCAAGAAAATCTCGGGCATCATGCCCTGCACCGTGATTCGCCCGGGTGACATGGCCGACAATATCCTCGATCGCAATCGGCATCCCGAATGGAATGGCGAGCGGACAAAGATGGTTTACGCGTTCCCCAAGAACGAAACGCTATGGGAACGTTACGCCGAGATCCGCGCCGAAGGCATGCGTGGCGGTGATGGTGGTGAAGCGGCCACCGAGTTCTATCGTCAGAATCAAGCCGCGATGGACGAGGGTGCCGTTATCGCTTGGCAGGAGCGGTTCAACTACGACGAACTCTCCGCAATCCAGCACGCGATGAATCTCAAATTGCAAGACGAAGCAGCGTTCTTCGCCGAGTATCAGAACCAACCTCTGCCAGCGGAAACTGTTGTTGACGGAATGCTTAAACCAGAGGAGGTCGCCAGCAAGATCAACCGCATGGATCGTGGTTTGGTATCGATCGGTGCAAACCATCTAACGGCCTTCATTGACGTCCAGCAAAAGCTCCTGTTCTATGTGGTCACCGCTTGGGAGGACGATTACACGGGTTATGTAATTGACTATGGTTGCCACCCCGACCAGCAGCGTCCCTACTTTACGCTGCGCGAGGCTCGCCAGACACTGAGCTCCGAAGCGACTGGAAGCGGACTCGAAGGATCGATCTACGCAGGCCTCGAATCGCTGACTTCAAAACTACTCGATCGGGAATGGCAGCGAGATGATGGTGCCGCGATGCGCATCGGACGCTGTTTGATCGATGCCAACTGGGGCCAATCGACGGATGTGGTCTACCAGTTCTGCCGGCAGTCAAAGCACGCAGCTGTGATCATCCCCAGCCACGGTCGATTCGTGGGTGCATCGAGCTTGCCGTTTAGCGAATATCGTCGCCGGCCAGGTGATCGCGTAGGGCTCAACTGGCGTATCCCCAACGTCGCTGGTAAGCGGGCCATCCGCCACGTGGTCTACGATACGAACTGGTGGAAGTCGTTTATCAACGCTCGCCTGCAAGTCGCGATGGGCGATCGCGGTTGCCTTTCGCTCTTTGGCACCAATGCCGAGACCCATCGCATGCTCGCCGAGCATCTAACCTCGGAGTACTTCGTCAAGACAGAGGCCCGCGGCCGGAGCGTCGACGAATGGAAGCAGCGACCTGAGCAGCCCGACAACCACTGGTTTGACTGTTTGGTTGGTTCTGCGGTTGCGGCGTCAATGCAAGGCGTGATTCTTCCAGGCATCGAAGGCACGGCCGAGATCCGTAAGAAGCGGATGAGCTTTTCTGAGATGCAGAAGCGCCGGCGGAACCAGTAGTACGAAAGACTTGATCAAAAAAATATTCTCGCTTTTCCGTCAATCTACATGGGTACCGGGTATTCCTACAGATAGAAGACCACTTCTTCATTCTCAGGTAGGCCGCATGTATGTCTGACAACTTGCAAGAAACGATTCGCGAGAGTGCCAAGGCACCCGCTAAGGCATCGGGAGATGCCGGTAGCGTCGAGCAGCATAAGCTGACCGAACAGATCGCTGCTGACAAGTATCTGGCATCCAAGGCAGCCGCCTCCCAAAAGAAGCGTGGCCTTCGATTTAACAAGCTCGTGCCACCAGGGGCGGACTAATTGGTTCGCAACTGATCGAGCTTGTTTCTATAGGCAGGGGTGTCGGGTTTAACAGTAGGGATTGAGTCACGGATGTTTAAGTTGTTGTCAGGGATTCTGAGCAAGAACGGCGATCGCAAAGATCGATCGTTCGTCCGTGGACGCTCGGCCCGACACCCCTGGTCGTTGGTGAGATTGCTGGGGCGCTACGACGCTGCGACCACCACGGTCGACAACGTTCGCCACTGGGCGGCCGCAGACGGACTATCGGCCAGCGCGGCCAATAGTCCTGAAGTGCGTCGCACGCTACGCAACCGTTCGCGATACGAGATCGCCAACAACTCTTATGCTCGCGGTATCTCGCTGACGCTGGCCAACGACTGTGTTGGTACTGGACCTCGATTGCAGATGCTGACAGCCGATGCGTTCGCCAACCGACTTGTCGAGCAAGAGTTCTTTGCGTGGGCCGATGCTGTTGGCCTGGCGGAAAAGCTACGAACGATGCGGCTCGCCCGCGTTTCGGATGGTGAATCTTTTGGTTTGCTCACTAGTAACCCAAGAATTGATTCGCCGGTTCAACTCGATTTGAAGCTCGTCGAAGCGGAACAGGTTACATCGCCAATATTGGCCCTCGACAGCTATCGCTATCTCGATGGCATTCGCTTTGACGAACACGGCAATCCGATCTCATATGATGTTCTTCGAGAACATCCAGGTGATGATGCGTTTTCGTTGACCGAGAACTATGACACCATCGATGCAAGTTCCATCCTCCATTTCTTCCGCAGCGATCGGCCTGGCCAGATCCGTGGTATTCCCGACATCACGCCGGCGCTGCCACTGTTTGCTCAGTTGCGACGATTCACGCTTGCCGTTTTGGCGGCTGCCGAAACTGCGGCGGACTTCGCTGGGATTCTCTACACAGACGCGCCGGCCGGTGGCGAAGCAGACGCTGCCGAACCGTTCGAGCCGATCGAACTGGAGAAGCGAGCTCTCCTAACGATGCCTGGCGGCTGGAAGATGGCTCAGATGCACGCTGAGCAACCGGCGACCACGTACGCCGAGTTCAAGCGTGAGATTCTCAACGAAATCGCACGTTGTTTGAACATGCCGTTCAATGTCGCTGCTGGTAATTCGTCGGGTTACAACTATGCCTCCGGGCGGCTCGACCACCAAACCTACTTCAAGTCGATCCGTGTCGAGCAGTCCCAAATGGCTCGCACCATTCTGGATCGCATTCTGTACGCATGGCTGCGCGAAGCGATTCTCATCGAAGGCTATCTGCCTAACTCGCTTCGCACTCTCGACTCGTCGTTCGAGCATCAATGGTTCTGGGACGGACATGAGCATGTCGACCCAGCCAAAGAAGCCAATGCCCAGAAAATCCGCCTCGCCAATCATACGACAACTCTGGCCCATGAATACGCGAGGCAGGGGCGTGATTGGGAGGCGGAACTTAAACAACGCGCGAAAGAGATCTCGCTCATGCGTGAGCTCGGACTCTCGACCGATTCAACTTCACTTTCTCCAGGAGATGTAACGGATGACGAAGACATTGCAGTCGAACAAGCAGAGTGAGGTAGACGCTGAGTCGGTACCAAGCTCGCTGCGAATCGTTTGTGACGATGCTAGTTCGATCAATTTACAAGCCGCTGAGGCTGCCGAAGAAGGCAAGCCGGCGCTGCGAAAGTTCTCAATGGTCGCTTACACCGGTGGCGCGATGCGTCTTGGTGGCTGGCCATATCCCGTAGTCGTTGACTTAGCGGGCATGCGAGTTACTCGCAAGTCTCGCCCCATTCTCAAGGACCACGATCGCGCCAGTATCGTTGGTCACACCGACGACATCATGGTCGGCGATTCTCGGCTTGAAGTCGCTGGCGTGATCTCAGGTGTGGGCAATACCGCGCAAGAAGTCATCGCTACCAGCGAGAACGGTTTCCCTTGGCAAGCATCGCTCGGCGCGAACGCCGACAAAGTTGTCTTCATTCCTGAAGGCAAGACTGCAACCGCCAACAGTCGCGAGTTCAAAGGCCCCGTTTACATCGCTCGCAAGTCAACGCTCGGCGAAGTGTCGTTTGTGGCGCTAGGTGCCGACGATGACACCGAGGCTCGGATTGCAGCTGGCCAGTCTGGCGACGACGAGGACCTCGATAGCGAACAGCCGGATGACGACACCACCGAGTCCGATGATTCGGAGATCGACCCGGTGAACGCCAGCTTGGATATGGGCAGCAAGTCCAAGCGTCCTGTCACGAGTGGAGTCGTTTCCAAGATGCGCATCGAAGCCGCTGCTGAATCCAAACGTATCGCCGGCATTCGCAAAGTGTGTGCTGGCAAGCATCCAGAGATCGAAGCTCGCGCCCTTGAAGAAGGCTGGAGCGTTACCAAAACGGAGTTGGCAGTGCTACGAATCGAACGACCTAAGGCCCCTGATCAACAGGCAAGCCAACCGATGTATCGTCGCGATGTCCTCGAGGCAGCGTGCTGTCTGTCGGTGGGTCTTGATGAAACGAAGTTGCTCAAGGCCTACGGAGAGCGAACGCTCAACGCTGCCGATCCGCTTCGCCACATTGGCTTGCGTGAACTCGTCGCCGAGTGCGCACGGCTTGAAGGCTTCGACGTTCCGCGCGTCTTTGGTGACGGAACGGCAACAATTCGCGCCGGCTTCTCGACGATGTCGCTTCCTGGCATCCTCGAGAACGTCATGAACAAGACGCTCCTGTCTGCCTACGAGTCGACACCGATCGCCGCGTTTGACCTGTGCAGCATCGGAACTGTGAGCGACTTCAAGGAGATCTCTCGTTATCGACTGCTCGGTACCGGTGGCTTCGAAAAGGTCGCGCCCGATGGCGAGCTGAAGCATGGCAAGCTCTCGGATCAGAAGTACAGCAACAAGGCTGATACCTACGGTCAGATCCTCGCGCTGACGCGTCACGACATCATCAACGATGATCTCAACGCATTCATGGACATCCCTCGTCAAATGGGACGCAGTGGTGCGGAGTCGATTGACGAGCTGTTCTTCACGCTGCTGCTCAAGAACACCGCGTTCTTTTCCTCAGCCAATGGTAACTTGCTCACAGGCCCCGACACCAAGTTCGGTCCCGAGTCTCTCACCGTTGCCAAGACCACCTTCCGCAAGCAGAAGGTTGGACCGGGCAACAAAGCCAAGGACCAAAAGCCGATCAACATTCGGCCTGAGTTCTTGGTTGTTCCGGTGGAGATCGAAACCGATGCGGAACTGCTGATGGGTTCGGCGCAGCTCATGATGGATGCGCAAGGAACGCCGACCAAGATCCCGGTCGACAACCCTCACCGCAACAAGTACCGCGTCATCTCAACGCCGCACTTGTCGGACAGCTACTACCAGGGAGCCAGCGGCTCGGCTTGGTATCTGTTCGCAAATCCGAATGTGCTGCCCGCGTTTGAGATCGTGTTCCTCAATGGTCGGCGCACGCCGGTCATCGAACGCGTTGAGATGCCTGCCAACACGCTTGGCATGGGCTTCCGTTCTTACATCGACTTTGGTGTGAACTCGCAAGACCCACGCGCCGCTGTGAAGGTCACTGGCGAGTAAGCCTCGTCTCCTGACCGCTCTGAAACCAACCCTTCTTTGTCCTCAAGGATTCCCTAATCCATGCAAGCTCAATTTGTTCATGACGGTAAGGCCGTCGATTTCACTCCCACCGTTGATGTCGCGGTTGGATCAATCGTGATCCAAGGCGACTTGGTGGGAATCACCAAACGCGACATCAAGGCCGGCTCGCTTGGCTCGATCGCTGTGGAAGGCGTCTTTGACATTCCCAAAGACCCAGCCCTGGCTGTCGAGTTCGAAGCAGGCACCAAGGTCTACGTCGATGAAGACGGAGCCGTGGTCGCTGACGATGTTGGCACCACCTATCTCGGCAAAGTCGTCAATGACGCTGCCGCCACTGATTCCTTCGTTCGCGTTCGCCTGAGCCAGTGATGAGACGCCGTGAGCAACAACGCACAAATCATAAATGCAGGAGCCATCTTCGTCGCGGATGGTAACACCTTGCCGATCGTCCCCGAGTCCGACGTGGCCGCTGGCTCAGTGGTTGTCGTCGACCGGCTCGTGGGCATCGCCAAGTTTGGGATTAGTGCGGGCTCACGTGGCAGCATCACGATGCGGGGCGTCTTCGATGTCGTGAAAGATCCAACCACCAACATTCCCGCTGGCACGATCCTTTACTGGTCGGAGATCAGTTGGCATGTGGTCAAGAACGCTTACGCCCATCCGATGATGGGCAAAGCGATCGAATCCGCGCCGCCAGGTACCCGCTGTGTCCGTTTACGACTGAGTCAATAAGCCATGGGATCAATCGCAAAAGTAACTGTCGATCGCGCACGGTCTGTTCAGCCACTGCGTCTGGCAAATGGCCAGGTTAGCCAGTGGATCTCGGTGGGCGAGTTTCGCAGTTGCTTTTGCATTGCCAAGCAATCGACGCCATCGCAGTGGACGATCGAAGGCTGGCTTCCCAATGGAGAGGTCGCAGAACTCGCCAGGTACGAGAGTGAGTTGTTCGATCCAAGTAATCCACGCTACGTCACGATGAAGGCGATGTGTGGGCTGCCCATTCGTTTCGTGGCTTCGACGCCGCAGTCGAATCCGCAACTGTGGGTGGTATTCAAGAGTTAGCGACGCCTATCGCTGGCCCGCACCAGGGGCACGAGTTGCACCTCGGTGCTCCAAACGATCCCTGCGTTTGCGGTCCAGCGTTAGTCGTCACCGTCAACAGTTTTAGCAACGAGCTCAATATGATTCATAAACAATTGATTTCAGCCTGTGCACTGATGCTGCTCGTATTGGCTGGCTGCGATTCGGGCGTCGTCAACGTTCGTGCATTACCAACACCTGAGCCGGAGCAACCACCAGCCAATCTGCCGGTGCAACTGCATCAGCGCAATTGGACAGGCTCGCTTGGCCAAGGGAGCTGTGTTCATGCCTCGCTTGTCAACCATCTCCGTTGGCTCAATAGATTCGAGCTGGGCGAACGCTGGCGAGCGACCTATGCCGACGGCGAGTGGGACTCGCGATTGCGTGATCGGCTGGATGCTGCCGGCATCGACTACAGCTACACGCTCAAGGCTGATCCTCGTTTCCTCGATTGGGCAAGTGCAACTAGGCGAGGTGCAATCCTCTGGTGGAAGCCAGCGCACTGCTGCACGTTCGTTGGCTGGATCGAGCGTGATGGGAAGCAATACGCAGCGATCCTCGACAACAACTATCCGGGGCGCTTCGAACTCACGCCTCGCGAACAGTTCATCCGCTTATGGGCAGGCTACGGAGGCTTTGCCCTGACCGTTCTCAACGATCCCAGCAGTTCACTGCCTTACCAAAGTTATGAGGTTCTGTAATCACCATGATCAACGATACGATTCGAATTCGCTTAAGTCTGGGCCTGATCGTGGTGGCAATCGTCCACGCGATTCTCCTGGGTGTTGTCTTCACTGCTTTGCATAACAAGCCGGCGCAGCCTCAGCCTGAGCAGAGCTGGACGGTACCCAACTATCGACCGACTTCACCAAGTGTGGGCACGATCGAGAAGTTGCAAGAGCCGCAGTCGGTTAACCTGCAGGCCCAAGGTGAGATCAAGCAACAGATCCGCAACTGTCCGCCGAATTGCCTACCACAACGCGTCTATCCCGCGCCGGTGGTAGTTCAGCCCACAATTGTGCAACCGACCGTTGTGACGCCAACCGTGACGCCCACGGTGGCCCCAGCGGTGCCCGTTACGCCAAACTTTGTGGATGTTTCGAAGCCAACTCAAGAGCCGCTAGTTGTAACTCCCGTTTCGAATCCCGCGGCTCCACCACCGAAGAAGAGTTACCAGATCGCGCTGTTCGTTAACACCGATGCAACAAGTCAGCGACTGCAGGAATGGTTCACGCAGAACAAGCAGCTAGCGGCGCTCAAGGAAAGCTGCGAATTCCAGGTCTATACGGCAACCAATGCGATCTACAAGACTCGCTATGCCGACATTGTGCCCGCGGAACAGTTCCCTGTGGTGCTCTTCCAAGACGCAACTGGCGGGCACATCCACGCCGCTGGTCGATCAATGATTCCGAGCACGCCGGACGAGCTCTACTCGGACCTTCGCCATGGTTACACGCTCTACAAGCAAGCCAAAGAAGCGCAGAAGACTGGCGCAGTGAAAACCAAAGGTTACTCCTGGGACGATGCGATCACGCCGACGCTGTATCTGTCGGCCGAGGATTGTCCCGATGGCTATTGCCCAACGCCACCCTCTGAAGATCGTCGGCCTCTGGATCGAGTACGCGATCTGTTCGATGGAGCGAAAGACACTCGCAACGCACTGCTTTGGCTCTCGGCCGGCGAGATCGCCACGGTCGCGCTCATCGGAATCGCAGCCGTCCTGCTCGTGTTCATTCTGATCAAACGCGGCATTAGCTGAGCGTTGCTTTAACCCAATCCACTCTCCTAGATGAGGTTCAACCCAAAAATGTTATTAGCCATCGCCATCATTGTGGTCGTCGTCCTGCTGGCAGTTGCGCTGCTTCCTGTGAAGAAACGGGAACCAGAGCAACTCAAGCAAGCGTCGCCCGTTGCGTTCTTAACTCCAGAACCAGCCCAGCCCGTTCGTCAAACAACGCTTCGTCAGCAACAGCTTGACGAAGAGGCGAATGCCGTTGCTTCCGAGTACCAACGCCGCGCCGATGCGGTTTGGCTCGATGAAGTTCGAACGAAGGCTTCGAAGCTGCTGGGCAACACGAAGGCAAAAGCCGAGTCATGACAGACATGCTTCAAAAGGGCCAGGAGTGGCTTGCCTCCAAACTCACCCAGCACGCGTCTCGCCAGGTCGTGTATCGCCGAGGAGAGCTTCGAGCCGTGCTCCAAGCAACAATCGGCAAGTCGATGTACGACCAGGACGATGGCGAGGGAATTGTCACTCGCAGCCAGGTCCGCGACTTCCTGATCGACACGCAATCTCTGCTCCAGTCGATCATCGGAACGTTGCCACGCCGAGGAGACACGATCGTTGAGATCGATGGCAACCACACCTTCATCTTTGAAGTGATGGCCCTTGGTGGCGACCCACCTTGGCGCTACAGCGACCCATTCCGTTTGAAACTCCGCATCCACACCAAACAGATCGAATCCCATCCCTCATGACGACCGTTCTACAAGTTGCCGACAGCGTCACCGCCCAGCTCAATGCCGCCGAGTTCGACTTCGAGTTCGTGGCCGAACGATTGTATGTTCCCAACTTCGACCTCGAAGACATGAAGGAACTTCGCGTGAGCGTGGTGCCTCGCGACGTCGAGCTTTTGCCTCATGACCGAGCACACAATCGATACCACTGCCGTGTGGATGTTGCTGTGCAGAAGAAGTTTTCGAAGGGAACCAATGAGGAGATCGACCCGCTAGTGGACCTGGTGGAAAAGATCGCCGACGAGTTTCGCTTGAAGAGACTTGTATCGTTTCAAGCAGCTCGCTGCGTGAAGGCCGAACATGCCGTGCTGTACTCCAGCGAACACTGGGAGCAATTGCGTCAGTTTACAAGCTTGTTGACCTTAACCTTTGAACTGGCGCGATGATCAGGCTCACCGTTCGAACTCAATTCGACAAGCGAAAGCTCAAGAAGAAGGTGGAAACTGCCACCTTTACATCGATCAGCGAGGCCGGCGGTGCCATCCGTAAAACAGCAAGTCGGAGCATTCGTAAGCGTAAGAATCCATCCAAGCCAGGAAGCCCACCGAATACCCAGACGGGCATGCTCAGGCGAGTGATTCGCTACGAAGTAACCAATAACAAGACCGAAGTCATCATCGGGCCTGTGAATGAGATCGCGGGTCGACTTTGGAATCTGCATGAATTCGGTGGCGTGGCAACCAAACGCCGCAAGCTGAAGCCACATCGCTTTCGCGTTGGCGAGCATGGTCCGATCCGAATCAAGCAGCAAGGAAACAAGACGAAGTTTGCGCGGATCGAGTTGCGAACCGCAGCACAAGCCAATCGAGCCACTCGCTTGGTTGCTGAAGAGAACGAGCGTCGCAGTGACAACAAACCTCGTCATTACCCCAAGCGCCCCTTCATGAAGCCGGCACTGGATGCCAACCGGAGTCGGCTCCCCATGTTTTGGGCCAACTCAGTTAAGTAAACGTTCGCCATAAGGAATCATTCACGATGCCAGAAGTAAGACTTGGTCTCGAAGCCGTCCTCACCGTCGACGGCGTCGAGATCACCAATGTCAAGGATTTAACCGTCAGCCTTGAAAAGGCCGAAGCCGACGCCAGCACTCGGGCCAACAACGGCTGGCGCGCAACGGTCGGAACGCTGAAGGATGCGTCCATCGAGTTCACAGTGCTGAACAAGGATGGCGATAGCGCTTTCGGCTTGCTTCAAGGCTTGTGGAGCAGTGGTGATCCCTGTGATGTCGGCATCAGCGACGCTGGTGGCACGCTCACACTGACCTGCGAAGTGATGACCTTCAATGTCAACCAGAACTTGGAGGAGGTCATCTCCGCAGATGTGACTCTCAAGCCAACGCAGTCGAGTTCCGGTGGTGGCATGAATGTTGGACCTGGCTTAGCTGGTCCTTAAGCAGGCATGAGACCTGAGGCGTGAGGCCTGAGGTCAGGATTCATTTGTTTTTCTTTCTTCCTCAAGACTCAAGCCTCAAGTCTCAGGACTATTAACATGCAGAAGTTCGTTGACCGCGCCGGTCGCATTTGGATTGTGGATATCGATAACACGACGCTGCGCCGCGTGAAGACTCTCACAGGCGTGCATCTGCTGGAGGCGATCGACGGTGATTTGATCACACGACTCTCGACCGATCCGTTGCTCCTCGGCGATGTGCTATTTGCCATTTGCAAGCCGCAAGCTGATCAGCAGCAGATCACGGACGAAGCCTTCGGTGAGGGCCTCGCTGGAAACTCGATCGACGATGCAACCGGTGCACTCCTCGAAGCGTTGATCAATTACTTCCCGGAGTCCCGACGCCGTCTTCTGCGGAAGGCGGCCGAGAAACAGAAGCTGATCGAGACTCGGGGGATCAGTGCGATCGAGAAGCGACTGGACGATCCGAACTTGGTCAACAAGCTCGTCGAAGATCTCGAACGCAAGCTCGCTGTGCCGACATTGAGCGACTCATCGTCCGACTTGCCGGCATCGTCGGAGTCGATCCAGGTCCCTTAACGCTTCGCCAACTTGTGCTGATGGCAGAGGCCAAACGCCAGCACGACTGGAATGTAGCTAGCACGATTATGGCGTTGATGGCCGAGATGAACCGTGATCGCAAGAGGCGTCGCAAGCCATTCAAGCCCGATGACTTCAATCCCTACGCAGAACAGAAACCGATCGTTGCTAAAGGCACCGTTGAACAAGCGGCATCCATGTTGGGAGCAGCTTACACGAGAAACACTCAAGTCTCACCCCTCAAGTCTCAAGCCTCATTATGTCCCAAGTCAAAGCCGGAGGAGCCTACGTCGAGCTGACCGCGAGAAGCGCCCAGTTCCTCAAGGGGCTCGAGGCTGCGCAGAAGCGGCTGCAATCATTCGGCGCATCCACACGGATGATTGGCACCAAGCTGATGGGACTAGGAGTCGCGGCCGCAGCTCCTGTGGCTGGAAGTGTCGCCGTCTATGCAAACTTCGATGATGCCATTCGCGCCGCAGGTGCGGTGGCCGGCGCGACCGGAGCGGCTTTCGATTCCTTGCGTGAAAAGGCCAAGCTGCTCGGTGCAACCACAAGTTTTTCTGCCAGCGAAGTTGCCTCGCTGATGACCGAGCTTGGACGAGCCGGTTTCTCACCGAAGCAGATCGAAGAGATGACTGGCGCGGTGATGAATCTTGCTCGCGCCACCGGTACCGATGCCACGCTCAGCTCCGGCATCATGGCAGCCACCATTCGCCAGTTTTCAATGGCAGCCACCGATGCGGTCCGCGTCGCTGACGGATTGACGGCCGCTGCGAACAAGTCGTTCAACTCCGTGGAATCGCTGGGCGAAGCATTGTCGTATGCAGGTCCTGTGGCGGCCGATGCCAACATGAGTCTCGAAGAGACGCTCGCCATTCTCGGCACGCTTGGCAATCTCGGGATTCAAGGCAGCGAGGCCGGAACCGCGCTGCGTCGTTTGCTCACGCTCAGCGCCTCGGAGTCAGAGAAGTTTCAAAAGGTCTTTGGTGTTGCTACGAAAGACGCACAAGGCAACGCTCGCAAGCTCGTCGACGTGCTTGGGGAAGTTGCTGCTGCGACCGCCAACATGGGTTCTGGGGATCGCGCCGCTGCGTTTAACGAGGTCTTCGGTCTGCTGGGCATCACGAGCGCTTCGGCCATCGGCAAGTCGGTCACCGATACCAGGCAGTTGCTCGGTGAGATCCAAAAGGCCCGTGGTATCTCTGCCAAGACCGCTGCTGAGATGGACTCGGGAATCGGCGGTGCCTTCCGAATTCTCAAGAGCTCGATCGAGGGCGTGGCCATTGCGATCGGCGAATCACTCGATCTCTCTGTGACCAAGATGATGAATGCGATCTCACGGGCATTGTCTGGACTCACCGAATGGATCGGCAAGAACCAGGAAGTGGTCAAGAAGGTCGCCCTCATCGTTGCTGGCGTGGTTGGTGTAGGCGCAGCGTTCATCGGCATCGGTAGCGCCGCTGGTGTCGCTGCATTCGCAGTCGGTGGTCTGGCTTCGATGTTCTCACTGGTGGGAACCGCTATCGGCGTCCTTGTGACCATGATCGGCGCTCTGTTCACGCCTCTCGGTCTGGTTGTCGCTGCCATCGCGGCACTGGGTGCATACTTCATCTACTCCACTGGCATTGCCGGCCAGGCGATCGAGTACTTGAAAGGTGTCTTCGAAACACTGAAGGCCGATACGATCAAAGCCTTTGGTGCGATCGCCAATGCATTGGCAGCCGGAGATATTACCGCTGCGGCCAACGTTCTGTGGACATATCTCAAGCTCCAGTGGATCAAAGGCACAACCTATCTCAAAGGCGTGTGGGCTGACTTCACCAATTATCTCTCCGATGTCTGGGGCGACACAGCTTATGCGATCGGCGATGTACTGATCAGTGCGCTCTCTGGCCTCGCCAGCGTTTGGAATGCAACACTCGGTTTCATGGCCGATGGCTGGACGATCCTCACAACCTCAGTGCAGAAGGGTTGGAACTCCACGATCGGCTTCCTCAAGAAAGGATTCATCCGGCTTCGTGAACTCGTTGACATTGCTGGCGACGTTTCTGTTCAGATCGGTGGCGTGCTCATCAATGCTCTGGCAGGCGTTGAGACCGCCTGGGTCGAAACGATCGATTATCTCGCCGACACCTGGTCGGTGTTCGTCGCCCAAGTCAAGTCGATGTGGAACTCGACCGTCGGCTTTCTGCGAAAGGCTTGGATCAAACTGAAGTCACTGTTCGATGACGATGTGAATGTCGAAGTCGAAATGGCCAAGATCGACAAGGAGATCCGCACGGCCGACGAAGCGGAGGAGTCCAAGAAGCAGCAAGCCATCGCCGATCGCATGAAGCGGCGCGACGCTCGTAAACAGCAGATCGAAGCTAATCGCGTTCAGATGCAGGAAGGCATCAAGCAGCAACTTGAAGAACGTCGCAAGGCGCGCGCAGGTCGCGACATTGATGCTGAGATGGCGGTCATCGATCAAGAAACCGAAGCCAAGAACCAGGTCGTCGATGCATCGCGAGATGATCAGTTCAAACAGAACGAGGCGGCCGGGCAGTCGCGGCAACAGACCATCGACGACACCACCGCAGGGGTTCAAAAGACTCTCGATCAAATGCGTGAGGAGGCTCGCGTTGCCCGCGAAGCAGGTCGCCAATCGCCCGAAGATCGCGCTAAGGAACGTGACCAGCAGGTAGCCGCCGCTCAAGCAGAGTTCGATGCTGCCGTTGAAGCAGCCAATGCCGCAAAACCACAAGAGCCCGAAGCTGCCAAAGAACCAGACGCTGGCACTCCGATCCCTCCCATGCCCGCGCCGCCGATGCCCGGCGATGTAAAGGCCCCCAAGGTCGAAGTCGATGGTATCAAAGATCCCAAACTGAAACCGCCCAAGAAGAAGGACCTCAAGCTTGGGCTCGATCGCTCTGCCAAGGATTCGCTGGATCAGTTCTCTAGTGGCCCAGAAACGGTGACCGAGAAGACCGAGGCGGCCGGCAACTTCGATAGTCGCGGTTTGGGACTCGGTAGTGGCGCATCGCTGATTCCAATTCTGCAGGTCGCTGACAAACCCGACGTCGATGAAGATGCCGATGCCGGCGATCTTGATGTCGATCCGCAGTTGGACGCCGAGCCCGAAAACATGAAGGTGCCCGAAGTCCTAGTTCCGACAAAAGAGACGCCAATGGCGCAGTCTCAAGACATGTCGGACGAAGAGCTCGACGAGTTGGCCGATGCGCTGTTTCCTGAGGAAACCGAGCCATCGCTCAACCTGGAATCTCTCATTGCTTCCTTTGCTGCGGTGCGAGTTCGACTCGAGGAGTTCGACGCAGCTCTATCGCAAAGCGTCGCGCGGCTGCAGATGCCCCAAGTTACTGGCGAAGGCCTGTCGGATGATGTCAAGCGAGCCATCATTCAAACCGCTGAGAACACCGCTCAGCTAGCCGAACGCGCCCGCGCGGGAGGCTTCGTGTTCAGCTAATGGGATTCTCACACGGTGGATACAATTTTGAACTGGCAGCGCTGTCCAAGAAGGCAACGCGCGGCAAAACGACCTCGGATACGTTCGTCTATGTGGCGACCAATGGTGGCTCAGTCGATCCGGCAGTCGCTGCGAGTGCGGCGCTGGCCCACTATCGAGCCACCCAAAGAGACCTGATCCCCTATCTACAGATTGATGGCGAGTACATAAACGAGAAGCACGCACTCGTCACCGCATCGATCAATAGGACCAAGCTCGATCCGGTCTCCTTCAATACCACTGGCGCATCGACTCACCTTAATCAATCCCTCTTCACTCGTGGAATCTACGCGGCCCCTGGCAAGATCGCTCCGAACTATCGAGGTGCAATTGGCGTGAGCGACTCGGGCGTTGCCGGCGTCGACGTGACCGTTCCGGCGTTCGAGTTTTCCGTCCGCAAGAAGTTTGAATTCGTCTCGACAGCTTATCTGCTCGCGATGGTGGCCATGACCGGCCGCGTCAATTCAAGTCCCTGGTCGATCTTCGCTCCTGGAGAGGCCTTGTTCCTGGGTGGTGAGGGCGGCGAGGACGAACAGAACTGGGTTGATGTGACCTATCACTTCGCGGCGCGTCCCAACGAGATCAACCTCACCGTCGGCAACATCTCGGGCGTTGCCAAGCGAGGATGGGATTACCTCTGGGTCAAGCACGGCGAAGAGGTGGTTGGTGATCGTGTCTTGCAAGTTCCTGAAGCGGCTTACGTCGAGCAAGTTTACCCCGAAGCGAACTTCAACGCATTGGGGATCGAGTAATGGCAAGACGCGTTCGACCAGGCGAGAGAATTAACATCACGGCAGCGGAATACAACCGTCTGCTCGCGGCCGCCGATGCAGTTGCGCGTGACCGACTCGCAGGTGGCGCAGGAAACCGCACCCACGTTCGCGACGCTGCCACCGTTCGCGTTCACTATCAAAGTGCGACCACTGTGCCCATCGGTGGAATCGTCGGTTTTAACGCCCCACTGGGCGATCCAGACGTCGACAATACAGCACTCGCTCGCTTCGTGCGCGATGCCACGATCCAGTCGGTTCGACCCATCGCCGACGAGCATATGGGTCGATTCGGTGTAGCCATCGAGCCGATCGCCGAGGACAAAGTCGGTCGCGTGGTATTCGCCGGAGTGGTTGCTGCCCGTGTGAATGTTCAAGAGAGCTGGCATCAATATGCCGACGTCGCCGATTCAGGTGGCACGACTCTCCAGTCGAAGCCCAACGGATCGGCCCAGATCCTATGGCGACGTGATGCGAATCAGACCGGCGTCCAGTGGGCTGTCGTTCGCGTTGGTAAGCCGGCCGATCCTGCGTTCCTGGTGAAGGTTCCCAGCGGTGGCATCCCTGGTCGCTCTGGTCTTGCGACCGGTTCCGCCAACTGCGATCTCTTTCAGCTCGACGATTCCGGCACCATTGAGCCGGTCTTGAAACCGAATGGACAAGGCGTTCGCATCATCGCTCGCAACCCGAGCGCTCAGCGGATTCGAGGTCCGGTTTCGAACTACGAAGGTGATCAGTATCTCAGCGTCACCTACGATGGTAATCGCTCCTGGATCATCGACCCGCCCAAGCAGACGTTGCTTTGCAAGCCAGTATCGCGGCTTAAAGCCAAGAGCTGGGGCATGGCTCGCGAACTGCGATATGCCAACGGTGTCTGGGCACCGATCGGCGTAAAGGTCGCGGTCTACAATGTCTGTGACTATGCCCTTCTGACAAGCCAACAGATCGTCTGCCATTTCCACGAGGACACCAGCGCTTACCTAACCATCGGATGCCGCTGCTGCGAGGGAAGCAGTAGTTCAAGTTCCAGCAGTAGCTCGTCTAGCTCCTCGAGTTCATCCTCATCGTCATCGTCGAGCAGCTCCAGCAGTTCCGGTAGTAGTTCGTCGAGCCCATCCTCGTCGAGCAGTTCGAGCGTCTCATCGAGTTCCTCCAGTTCCATCAGCTCATCGAGTAGCCAATCCTCAATGAGCTCATCGTCGAGCGAGCATTCAAGTTCGTCGCAATCCTACTCGGAACCGTCGGTCTCAAGTTCTGGATCAAGTTCGTCTAGTCTTTCGAGTTCATCCGGCTCGAACTCGTCGCATTCAAGCTCAAGCCAATCATCAAGTTCTGGATCATCGGCATCAAGCGGTTCTTCTAGCGACTCGAGCCAATCTATTTCACTGAGTGAGCCCTCTTACTCAAGCAGTCACTCATCGAGCGGATCAAGCTCTGATTCGAGTCATTCGAGCCAATCCAGCGGCTCCAGTGGATCGAGCTCGAGTGAATCGGAGTCGAGTCAGTCCGAATCAAGTGAATCAGAATCCAGCCAGTCTGAATCGAGCGAATCGGATTCGTCGCGAGAAAGCGAATCGTACTCCAGCGACGCCAGTTACAGCCGATCGTCTAGCGACAGCTACTCGGGATCATCCAGCGTTAGCGATTCCAGCAAGAGCGATTCGAGTGGAAGCGACAGCAGTCAATCCGATAGTTCGGAAAGCGAGAGTCAATCGGAAAGCCAATCGGATTCCAACGAACCAAGCAGCGATAGCAGGTCGGTACCGAGTTACTCATGGCCCAGCTATTCGGAGCCCAGTTACTCCAGTGGCAGCGTGTCTGTGTCGGCGAGTGACTCCAGCGACAGTGAGAGTAATTCCCAAAGCGAGTCGGAGAGCCAATCTCAAAGCGAATCGGATAGTGAATCGCGATCAGCAAGCGAGCCATCGAGCAGCGACGGTTCAGAAAGTCGATCTAGCAGCGAACGCCCAAGTTACAGCGAAAGTGAAAGCTATAGCGTCCCATGGTCGACCAGCCATTCCACCAGCGGATCTGGCAGCTATTCGCAGAGCGGCTCTGGAAGCGGATCAACGAGCGGCTCAGGCAGTGACTCATCGCCGTCGACAAGCGATTCAAATGATCCATCAATAAGCGACTCACACGATCCATCCACCAGCGAGTCGGATCGTCCAAGCGTAAGTCACTCCGATAGCGAGCCGCCAAGCGAACCTCCCACTTCCGACAGCAGCACGAGCGAACCATGCAACACGACATGGATTTGGTCGTGCGGTTGGCAGCTCCTTGAAAGTGATTGTCCCGAAGTTGGCGATCCACCGAGTGGATCGGGTGGGTACGACGGTGAAGTTGTGGAGGTGGCAGCATGATGCATTGTCCCAATCTGACCAACGACAACCGCTGCCAAGTCGCCAGCCATCTAGCCGACTGCTCCGTCCAGGCTTCGTCCAGCGGCTGTCGAGCCTGCAGCGAGTGTTCGAATCCGCAAGCTGTCAACCTCGTGACGATCGGTATGGCCATCGTCAACAAGCGTCGACGCAATCAAAACGTCGACGAACTCAAAACACTGCTGAAGAGCTACCTGCCCAATCAGGAAGAGCCCACGACGCTGCGGATCGCGGCTTACAAGCCAGGTCCCGGCAGTGAACTTCGCAAGATGCTCGCATGGTTCGCAAGACCAAGCGACACCTGCAAGTGTGAGACCCGCGCCGAGACCATGAACGACTGGGGCGTGGAAGGATGCCGTACGAATCTCGACACCATTATCGAATGGCTTTTGGAAGAAGCCCAACTCAGAGGATTACCCCATGGAAAGTTTACTAGAACCATCGCCAAGTCACTCGTTCTCACTGCCATCCGCCGGTTCGAACGTAAGTTCCCAGACGGTGCACCCGAGCCCAACGAAGACGATCCAGATGCCGACGAAGAAGATCGTTGAACGTTGCTTCCTCATGAATCTCGACAGACGCGACGATCGTCTGCGCGAGTGGATGCAGCAACTACCGCAGCCATGGCCATTCCCAGACGTCGAGCGATTCGCAGCCATCGATGGTCGCAAGCTTTCGACGCCCGAGCAGTGGCGCGCCGGCAATGGTGCCTGGGGCTGCTACCGTTCGCACTTGCTGATCCTTGAAAAGTGCCTGCTGGAAGGGATCGACTCGTATGTGGTCTTTGAAGATGACGCAGGCTTCGTTCCCGATTTTGTGGAACATCTCGAGGCGTACGTTCGTGAGTTGCCTGAAGACTGGGGACTAGCTTACCTCGGAGGTCAGCACCTCTACGCTGCCAAGCATCCGCCCAAGAAGATCAGCGACCACGTTTACCGACCTTACAACGTCAATCGCACACATGCATTCATGGTACGTGGTCGCGCAACGATGAAGACTCTCTATCGCCACCTCAACTGGAATGACTGGCACCTAAAGCACCACATCGATCATCACCTGGGTCGATTGATTCAGCGGCGATACGAAGCGCTGGTTCAAGGTAAGAACGTTGAGAAAGAATCGATTCCGGTTTACACACCCGATCGCTGGCTAGTTGGTCAACTTCCAACCAAGTCCAACATCTGCGGTCGCAAGTGGACTCAGACCAGGTTCTTCAATGATGCCAAAAATGCCGACCACAGCGACGCTCCGTTCTTCGCCGTCCTCGGGCCCCATCGCAGTGGCACCAGCTGCGTCGCAATGGTCATGCATCATCTGGGCGTTCATATGGGCAACGAGCTCGGTGGCTACGAAGCAACCGGAGGAGGCGAGGCAATCGGGCTTGCGAACCTCTGTGAAAAGGCGATGCGATTCCCAGCGATCGATCCCAGGATCCCTGACGGTCAGCTCGCCAAGCAACTCAAGGCTTGGATCGTAACTCGCAAAGCAGAAGCCATTCGTGATCGAACCGTCGCTGGCGGCAAGTATCCACATCTCTGCCGATTTGCAAATCATCTCTACGAAGCTCTGGGTAGCTCGCTGCGAATCATCGCGGTGGATCGCCCAATCGAGGCCTCGATTCGCTCGCTTCAAGATCGAAGTAGCCGACATCCAGGCCAATGGTTCGCAGCCGGCGATGACGCCTGCGACAAACTCCAGCGTTCGCTTATGGAACATCGCGAGATGTTCATTCAAGAACATCCCGAAGTCCCCGTCCATCGGATCAACTTCGCCAAGCTAACGGAAGATCCCGAAACCGCAATCAAAGAACTGATCGCATTCCTCGGCATTGAGCCCACTGCCGAAGAGATCGATTCGGCGATCGCCCATGTGAATCCTCAGCTACGAAAGTTCGGGTGAATTCATGAATACCACGAGCCTATTCATTCATCATCGTACCGATGCAGTAACAAAGGACCATTTTGAGAGACTGAAGCGTTTCTCGCGTGGATCAGTGGTTGCGATATCGTCATCGGAGCCGCTTCCAGGTGGCTTCTCAATCGATGATTGCAGCTCATCGCTTTGGCGCGATGTCGTTAACACATTTCCACATCTTCGGGCCAAAGCGACAGATCTCCTGCTAATCGACTGGTTTCGAAATCGGAGACTAGACTCGGATCGTTACGCGATCTTCGAATGGGACACGCTGGTGAATGTCGAGGTCGATGGCTGGTTCAGCGACGTTGCTCGCTATCCACTCGCAGCGCCTTCAATCCGCTTGTTTCATCGGGAACCCGATTGGTTTAGGCGACACTGGAAATCGTTACCGCAAACCATCGCTCCCTTTGCCACTGGGATCGTTCCGTTTTCTTGCGTTTTGGTCTCTCACATAGCCTTAGAACGGACATCAACAGCATACAACGAGTACTTGCCCAGTCTGCCCGATGCGACTGGTGAGCTGCGGTTTCCGACGATTGCTGCAATCTGTGGACTTAGTCCAGTGGCGATTCCCAATTCGCATACGGTGACCTGGAAGCCATTCATGCCACTGGGCTTGGCTGAGACGATTTACCATCCAGTAAAACGGAAGTTTCAAGAGCCCACGCCATGGATGCAGCCAGCCGAAATCACCGCGTTTGAATCGTTGCTTAAGCCTGACTATCACGTTCTCGAGTATGGAAGCGGACGCTCTACCTTCTGGCTCTCTGACAGAGTAGCAAAGGTCACCTCGATCGAACACGACGCAGCTTGGCTTCGCGCCAGCAGTCCCTATCCAAGCAATGTTGAGTTGCGGTATGCGCCGCCGGAATGGCCATCAGAAGCACTTGAGCCTGCGCAGCCAGGGCAATTCGATGAGTATGTGAAGTCGGCCGATGATCTGTCTCCCGACCTAGTTCTGGTCGACGGAAGGTCACGCGTGGATGTCTGCAACCGCTGGGCTACCAAGACACCAACGCTGCTCCATGACGCTCATCGACCTCGATACCGCGAGCTTAGTAAGCGAATCCTAGCTGGCAGCTTGGCCATCGTTGAGGCTTCCTTCGACACGCCAAGAAGTAAAGGAGTGCGTCAATGACACCAGTGGAAGATGTTCTCGCTAAGTTTCGACATCGTTACATCATCATCGGCTCCGGCGCACTTCGCTTGCACGGGATCGATTGGGAGGAAGGCGATCTCGACATCTGGCTCGATCCCAACCTTAGCGATGACGAGTGGCAAGCCGCGGTCGATGTGGCGGCTGGATCGCTTCGAAAACCGTGGAAGCGAGGCGAGCCTGACGGAGCCGGAGGCTTACGCGCATCGACTCGTATCGCCTGTTCGCCACCGCTAGATGTGATGCGAGAAGTCATGGGCTGTACCGCAGACGACTTTGAGAAGGCCTTTGACAATTCGCTGATCTCCTTTTACGGGAACGTCGCTCCACTGAGCTCGATCTTGCATATCAAACGCAGCGCGAAGCGTCTCAAAGACTATCGCCATGCCATCAAACTTGCTCGAAAACTCCTTAACGCGTGGTGAAACATGGAAGCAACTGTACCCATTCAAGACATTACCTTTTGCATAAAGACCATTCATCGGCCTTGGGCCTGCCATCGACTCGTCCAGTCGCTTCGAAAGGAGTTCGGCGAACCCAAGATCGTTGTCGTTGACGATGGTCTTCCCGAACATTGGTTCTCGCGAAAGTATCCCGAGACCGCCAAACACTGCAAAGTGATTGATCTCCAGCAGCACGATGTGGGTGTCGGCATTGGACGCAATACAGCAATCGACGCGGCAGAAACCGAGTTCATCTTTCTGCTCGACGATGACCAAATCGTAACGCCAGATCTGCATCTTGACCGAGTCTACCAGCGGTTCATGGAGTACGGCCTCGACATTTTGGCTGTGCGTCAGGGCGCTGGTGGCCGTCCAATGCTGTTCAGCCCGTTGATGAATGGCAGCCGGATCTGGATGCATCGAGGCGAACACAAACGCATCGGTGAGACCAGTTGGTGCGACATGGTCAGCAACGCTTTCCTGGCGCGACGCGACACGATCGGCCGCGTTCGCTGGGATGACGAGATCAAAACGTACGAGCACTGGGAGTTCTTCTACCGAGCGTCCCATATTGAACATCTGCAAATCGCCGTGGCACTCGACTGCTCAGTAGTCCACGACCACGTGGCAGCCAAGCCTTACGGAGCTCTGCGAGCCCGACCCAAGTTCCGCCGATTGGGGCTTCGTAAACACGGCTTTGATTCACTGCGTTATCCAGGAGGAGGTATCGTCCATGCGTGATCGTGTCACATTCTGCATCAAGACCATCCATCGCCCTCATTGTTGCGCGACTCTGGTGCGTAGCATTCACGAGCATTGTGGCGATGAGCGTCCGCTGATCTACGTCCTCGACGACGGCAAGCCTGAACTGCGATTTTCGCAAGTCTGTCCCGACGAAGCCGCGTTGGTCGATCGACTCATTGAGACTGAATATGACATCGGGTTGTCGGCTGGTCGCAATCGTCTCGTTGAAGCCGCGCAAACAAGGATGGTGATCTTCTCTGACGATGATCACGTGGTTGGCCCACAGACTCGACTGAATGATCTGGTTCGCAAGTTCGAGTCGAGTCGCCTCGATCTATTAGCAACGCTCAGCAAGCAACCGCATCGTGCCCATCCTGATGGCGCGCCACGTTTACTGAAGTCAGCCGGTGGCGTTCTTCACATTCCGCGCGGTGAGTATCGACGCATCGGCGACATCGCCGAGTGCGCATTCGTTTGTAACTGCTTCGTTGCCCATCGTGACATCTTGCAGGCCATTCGATGGGATGAAGACCTGAAGGTCGACGAGCACTGGGACTTCTTCTGGCGAGCCAAGGTTGCCGGCGTCAAGGTAGGTGTGGCGACGGACCACATCTTTCCGCACATCCACGTCGATCCGCCCGCCTACAAGCGACATCGCCCCTTCTTCCTGAAACAAGCCTTGCGTAAGCACAACCTACGCAAGGTTCTCTGGCGCTGATTTCTGTTTCTTTCGTTTCCCCAACTTCTTGAAGGAGTGTTTATGACCACCACGAACCATGGGCCATTTGGTCCCAACGGAGAGCGACCACCGGGTTGGCCCCCACCGCCGTTTGATCCGCCAGGTGAACCGCTACCGTACGTTCCACCGCCAGATCCACCGGGATCTAGCTCGGAGCCCCGGCCCGATTGGTGGCCCGAGGACTGGGTATGGCCTCCGGTGCCCGAGCCCCCGATCGAAGTGTTGGTACCGCCACCCCTGCCAAACATCATCTGGCCGCGGCTACCTCCGCATCATCCATACCATCTGCCACCTGGCTACCACTGGCCAGACAACTTGCCACCTGGGCATCCAGGCCACGATGTGAAACCACCGAAGCCACCAGGCGGAAGCGGCGACGCAGGCAGTGAAGGCTCAGGTGATGAAGCTGGTTCGAGTGATTCGGAAGGATGTTGATGATCGAGTTACCCAATCTCGAGTTCCATGCAGCACATGCGTGCAATCTTTCTTGTGCGCAGTGCTCGCATTATTCCAACTTTCATGCTGGCGGAATCGTTAGTCTCGAAGAGGCTCGCGCGGACTTCGATGCATGGAAGGGCCGGCTAGCGCCCAAACGGATCGCAGTTCTCGGGGGCGAACCAACACTCAACCCAGAGTTGATTTCAATCATCGAGCTTGCAAGACAGTCGTTCCCAAACGCCGAAGGACTGTTCGTCACTAACGGATTCTTCCTGGATCGTCATCCCGACCTGCCCCGCGTTCTGATCGGCAACCGCTTCCGTATGGACGTCTCCCAACATGGACGTGCGCCGGAGTACATGAAGCGATTTCGCGTCGTCTGCCAGAAGATCCGCGAGTGGCGAGCCAGCTATCCTGATCTGCAAATCAACATTCGCAAATCCCATCGTGGCTGGCGTCAGCAGTACCGCATGGTGGATGGCAAGCCGATGCCGTTCAGCAGCGACCCGAGAGCCGCCTGGAAAATCTGCCTCCAGCGCACCTGCACCCAGCTCTATAAGCAATGCTTGTGGAAATGCCCCGCGCTCGCATACCATGCAATCATGTCCCGCAAGCTGAACCTCGCTGACGAATCCGCGTGGCAACTCTTCCGCGACTACCAAGCCTGTCCGCCAACGGCAGCAGATCAAGAAGTCCGTGACTTCCTCGCAACCAAGCAAATTCAGCAATGTCGCCTTTGCCCTGCAAAGAAGATCGCGTTCCAACACGGTGATCCGATAGCTCGATATTGAAGCACCGCCGCCATTGTCCAACATCGGCTCCCACCAGATCATCCCTATCACTTGCCACCAGGTTATCACTACCCTGACGATCTGCCCGAGGGCAATCCAGGTCACAATTACCTAGGCATGCCACCGTGTCCGGTAATCGCCCCGTGCGGATGAACTCTTGGATGATTAAGTCCGAGAGCACGAAGCATTGAAGTCAGTAGGAAGACCTTGTGTACTGCGGCGCGTGACGATGTACAATAGTACGGCTTGAGATCAAGGGAGGTGGTGATGACGGACTGCGGATGTGAACTAGAAGGCGAAAACGATGCCCAGAGGAAGACGCTTCGTGTAGTGCTGGCGATCAATTCGGCGATGTTCTGCATCGAACTCACAGTGGGTTTGCTAGCAAGTTCCACAGGATTGATTGCTGATTCATTGGACATGCTTGCGGACGCCAGCGTCTACGCAATCAGTCTCTACGCTGTTGGTCGCGCCGAGATCATCCGCGTACGCGCAGCAACTGTTAGCGGCACGCTGCAGATCGTTCTTGGTGTTGGTGTCTTACTAGAAGCAGTACGCCGATTTCTTGGCGACAGTGAGCCGCTCGGAACCGCGATGATATCCACAGGCTTCCTTGCCTTTGTCGCCAATGCGATTTGCTTAAAATTGATCAGCCGACATAAAGGCGGCGACATCAATTTTCGGGCATCTTATATCTTCTCAGCAAACGACGTCATCGCGAACATCGGCGTCATCGTTTCGGGCATCTTGGTTCTATTACTTGGGTCCCAGCTTCCCGATTTGATGATTGCCGTATTGATCGCCGGAATTGTTGTGTGTGGTGGCGTGAATATTCTGAGGGATGTCCACCGCCGCAAAGAATAAGGGCTGTAATCGCTTTTCGTTCAGTCCACGCGAGAGATGCTATTCGCGATAAGCTAACAACCGCAACGCGTTGAACACGACCACTAGCGTGCTACCTTCATGCAAGGCAACGGCGGGGCCGATGTTGAGTCCAAGTATCGTGGCGGGGACAAGGAAGACGACCATGCCAAGGCTGATCCAAAGGTTCTGACGAATGATTCGTCGTGTGGCTCGGCTCAGTCCGATGGCAAGTGGCAAGTGATCGAGGTTGTCTGCCATCAGGGCGACATCGGCGGTCTCAAGAGCAACGTCACTACCTGCGGCTCCCATCGCAATACCGACGGATGCAGATGCCATGGCAGGGGCGTCGTTAACGCCGTCACCGACCATCGCCACACCGCCTTCACTTTGCAGACACTTAATCTCGTTGACTTTATCGGCGGGCATTAAGTCACCTCGGGCTTCATCAAGTCCGACTTCTTTCGCCACTGCATCAGCGACCTTCTGATTGTCGCCCGAAATCATAATCATTCGCTTAATGCCGAGTTCGCGAAGCCGTGCGATCGTTCGCTTCGATGCTTCTCGCGGCGTGTCCATCAATCCGACCACGCCAAGATAACGATCGCCGCGGCGAACAATCATCGTCGTGCGTCCGTTTTCTTCCAACGATTCGACTATCTCGCGAACACTGTCAGGTACCTTCGGACCATCTACTTCATTAAACAAATCATCCTTTCCGATGTGAACGACTTCACCACCGACGGTAGCTTGGATACCTCGTCCTGTGATACTTTTCAAATCAGTGGCGACTGGTATCTCTGCCAAACTACCAGGTTCTCGATCTCTTAGTCTTCTCTTGCCATCGCGAACGACTGCTTTGGCAAGCGGATGTTTACTTAGGTCTTCGACTGCCACTACGATTCGCAAAAGCTCCGACTCATCGATACCTTCGGCAGTGCGAATGTCCGTAACTTTGGGCTCACCCTCGGTCAGTGTGCCGGTTTTGTCAAAGGCGATTGCGTCGAGGCTACCGAGGCTTTCCAGTGGTCCACCACCTTTGACGAGGACTCCACCGCGAGCGGCTCGGGCAACTCCACTTAGTACCGCGCTGGGCGTGGCGATTGCCAGGGCACAGGGACTGGAAGCAACGAGGACCGCCATGGCTCGGTAGAACGATTGGCTGAATTTCTCTTCGAGGACCAGTGGCGCAAACAACAACAGCACCACACCTGCGATGACCGTTGGAACGAAGTATCGCTCAAACTGCTTCGTGAACTTCTGTGTTGGTGATACCCGCGTTTCCGCTTCGCTCACCATCGTTACGACACGCGCTAAAGTATTCTCCGACGTGAGCTTCGTCACTTGAACTTCGAGCGATCCGGACTGGTTGATCGTGCCAGCGAACGCACGATGTTCCGGGGGAAGTGAATCTGAATCGGACGCTGCAGCATCAATATCATCAACGGGCCGCTTGTCGACTGGCACACTTTCACCGGTGATTGGAGCTTGGTTGATGCTCGATTCGCCAGCAATCACAAACCCGTCCGCTGGAACTCTCTCGTCCGGCTTGATGATGACAATATCACCGACAATCAAATCATCGACTGCGATCTCTTGTTCGGTACCATTGCGTCTAACTCGCGCCGTTTTGGGAGCGAGTTCGGACAACGCCTCAATTGCCCGCTTGGCTCTTCCCATCGCGTAGCCTTCCAAAGCGTGACCGATGCTAAAGAGAAACAGTAGTAACGCGCCTTCCGCCCATGCCCCCAGTGCGTTCGCGCCCGCTGCAGCGACGATCATCAGAAAATCAATTTCAAACTTGCCCGCAAGTATCTTCGCGAATGCCTCTGCGACCGTGTAGTAGCCACCAAAAGCGTAAGCGGAAATGTAAAGCCCAAGCGGGATCCATTCATTGAGATTGGTGAATGTTTCAATTAACCAGCCAATTAGCAGAAGTATGCCACAAAGAATCGCAAAGATAAGCTCTGTCTTTTCTCCAAACACGCCACCATGTGCATGGTCATGTCCCATTTCGTCTTGCGACCTGTGGTCTGTCGTATTGGCACCGCTAGAGTGTGAGTGTTGCTTCAACTCTTCCGTGCCTTTGGTCCAGCTACGGAGCGATTGATCTATCGTCGCTTCGTCGGTTTGCCGTCGGTCGAACTCAACTCGGATTGTGCCATCCGGGGAGACAACCGCTTCAAGTACGCCTCCGACTCGCCCCAGGTTGGCTTCGATCGCACTTGCGCGACGGGCGTGCATTGCCTGCCCGGTCCGTAGAAGGTGCCCATAGGTTGCATCCAACGACGCGCCGCTCTTTAATGCCGCATCACGCACCTCCGAAGCGGAAACAACCGCTGGATCGAAGTGAATGCAGACGGTGCCAGGTTGGCCGGTCGGAGAGACGGAGAGATGAGCTGATTCAATGCCGCTCTTGGTTTTCAGCAATGAGATCATGCGTTCGATGCAGGCATCCGCCGAATCGATCTCACTGCCAAAAAGCAAACGAATTTCAAGCTTTAGTTTCTCCATGGTTCCTCCGATTCTTTCAATGAGGCGGCGGGTGTGCTAGTCGCGATGAAGCAGTGCAAGGAACGCACCAAGTTGACAATGGCCCGCCGCTCGCTGTTTATCACGTTTAATGCGGATGATCGTGCCCGGCGTGGTCGTGATGAATCTCACCGCGGTAGGCCTTCCCGCCGATCACGACGCTGAGCTTGGCTGCGGCATGATCGTGTTCCAACTCTTTGACCAACTCTGCGTTTTGCAACGTGAAGCGTGACGACTTGCCTGCCGGGTCATCGGCATCTGGAGTAGCTACAAGTTTGAACTGCTCAGCTTTTCCCTCGTGGACAAGATTGATGGCTATGTCAGTTGCGTCGATTGGAGTCGCTTTCGTAGCGGCAGCGTCAAGAATGTAGATGGTGACGGTCGTCTCGTCGTGCACTAGTTCAGCGTGATACTCTTCGTTGCCCAATTCGATCAGCGTCCCGTGGTGTGGGCCTTCGGTTGGATGGGCGTGTGAGTCGACCGTGGCCGGTGGAGCTGAGTCCATCATCAGAGGTGTATCGGCTTCGCTGGTTTGTATTGAGTCGTTGTTGCAACCCGCTGCAAGCACTACTGCTGCCAGTGTGCAGAAATAGAGATACTTCATGGTTCAATGATCCTTATTGAGATTGTTTGGAATTTGAGATAGCTTGCGTGGTCTAGTGCTTATGCTCTGCGACTTCGAAGCCGCTCTTTTTGAGCCATGCCATCAGCTGTTCAGCAGCGGCATGGTCGGCAACGTGAACATCGCGCCAGACGGGGCTGCGATAGCGGATATCGCTGTGATTTCCATGCTTTTCAGCGGCAACTTCAACGCCTAGCCGTGTGAGCGTATCAACAAATTGCTTTTCTTGTTCGCTGCCATTGCCGTGTACGGACTTCCATTTGATCAAGCGGAACTCTACCGACTCCTTGCCTTCGGCGTATGACGCATCGACGTGACCGTGAGAAACATCGAAGCCACTTCCCTTGAGCCAACCCAGCCATTGTTCAGCGAGCGCATGAGTCTTAACTTCCATGGACTTCCAATTAGGACATCGGTAGGAAAGATCGATATGTCCGGCGTGCTTACCCTGCTTAACTTCACATCCAAGCTTTGTCACCATATCGAGGTGCTGCTGGGCTTTGGCAGCGTCTTCAAAGTGCATGGTTTTCCACTCGGGAAGCACGAAAGCCAACGTCTCGCCACCATGCGCATGGTCGGCATGATCGCCGTGATTGTGGCCAGCATGAGCATCGGATTGTTGCGACCAGACGGGCGTTGAACTTAGACAGCCCAGCGAAACAATACCTGCAACGCAAACTGAAAATAATCGTTTCATCTCTTTACACTCCGTTTAAGGAATCACGACAACGTACGAGCCCTGAACACCAAGGCTCTTTTCAAAAGGGGAACACTAAGCTGCTCGAGCAACGACCTCGTCATTGAGTTCGATTTGCGTGTGTGCAGCCTTCACGGCTCGCTCGGCGGACCGAATGCCGAATAGCCAGAACAAAGCGGGGTGGACGAAGAAATCGAGCATTGTCGAACTGACAACGCCTCCGAGAATCACTGTTGCCACGGGGTAAAGTATCTCTTTCCCCGGTTCGCCGGCCGCGAGCACCAGCGGTATAAGCGCGATACCGGCGGTCAGTGCAGTCATCAGCACCGGTGCAAGTCGTTCAAGGCCCGCACGGACAATCATCTCCTTGGTAAAGCTTTCGCCTTCGAACTCCACGAGATGGATGTAGTGCTGGAGCAGAAGCACGCCGTTTCGCGACGCAATACCAGCCAGCGAAATGAAGCCAACCATCGATGCGATCGTCACTGTTTGACCGGTAAGCACCAAAGCAGCCACCGAGCCGATGAAGGCCATCGGCAATGCAGCCATGACTTGCAGTGCCAAGTTCACGGTGCGAAACAGCGTGTATAGGACGAAGAACACACCGACGAGAGAGATCGCAAACAGGATTCCAATGACACGGCTCGCGGACTGTTGGCTTTGAAATTGACCTTCGTAAGTTGGGTAATAACCAGCGGGTAAGGTCTCGATGATCGGCGCGATCGCCTTCTTAATGTCTTGCACTACATCGACGACGCCACGGTCTGCCACGTTGCATTGAATGACGACACGCCGACGCACATTCTCGCGATTCACCGTGTTGGGGCCGCCAGACTCGTAAATACGAGCGACATTACCAAGCGGTACTGTGCCACCCTCAGGCAACTGAATTGGCAGTCGCTTGAGTGCGTTGATATCCTCGCGATAGTTATCTTGCATGCGAACGGTGAGATCGAAAGTGCGCATGCCGTCGAGAATCTCTGAGGCAACTTTGCCATTCATCGCAGTTTGGACGTACTCATTTACGTCGTTGACTTGCAAACCAAGTTGTTTGAGTTGCCCTCGATCCATCTCGACTCGCAATTGAGGAATGATGACTTGAGGTTCAATCATCAAGTCGGTCACGCCAGGCACAATTGCCATCTCAGCTTTGATTTGCTCCGCCTTTTGCCGCAGCAGATCGAGATCATCGCCATAGAGCTTCACGCCAACCTGGGCCTTAACGCCCGAGAGCATGTGAGAGATCAAGTGAGCAATGGGCTGCTCGGTCGCCGTGACGATGCCTGGAATTTGATCCATCGAGCTACGGATGCTCTGCAGTTGCTGCTCACGAGATTGCGACGAATTCGGGTCGAGCTCAATCAAGTACTCGCTCATATTGACCCCTTCGGCATGTTCGTCCAATTCCGCGCGACCAGTGCGTCTCACGAATCGTTGAACGTCGGGTATCTCCATCAAAGCCGACTCAACCGTGCGATTGATACCTGCCGATGCGGCCAACGAGGTACCGGGGGGCAACACAACGTTTAGCTGAACAGTACCTTCGTTGAACGGAGGCAAGAAGTCTCGCTCGAGCCGCGATAAGAACAGACCGGCCAAGACGACGAGCGCAACGGTTACGCCCAAATTAAGCCACGGGAACGCTAGACTGAAACGGATGACACGTTCGCCAATCCACTTCACGCCTCGTAGTACAAAACCATCCTTCTCGTGGCCTTTGGTGCTGATGCTCCCCAATAGCCAATAGGACAGCACTGGAGTCACCGTCAGCGACACCAACAAGGATGCCAGAATCGACACGATGTATGCCACGCCAAGCGGAGCAAACAGTTTGCCTTCCATGCCACCAAGTGCAAACAGAGGCAGGAACACGAGAATGACGATCATCGTGCTGAAGACGATCGATCGACGAACCTCTGCACTCGCTCGGTAGACGACTAACAGTGGATGAAGTGGGTTCGCGGCCGAACGATTCTCTTTCAACCGTCGAAAAATGTTCTCGACATCAACAATCGCATCGTCGACTAACTCGCCCATCGCCACAGCAATGCCACCGAGCGTCATCGTGTTGATGGAGAGCCCAAACACAGCAAAAATCAATGCCGTCATCACCAGCGATAGTGGTATTGCAGTCAGCGTGATAAAGGTCGTGCGTACATTCATCAAGAACAAAAACAAGATGATGACCACGAGTATCACACCATCTCGAAGTGCTTCTTCGACATTTTTAATCGCGCGATCAATGAACGACTTTTGCGAGTAGGTCGCTTCAATACGGACTCCCGGTGAGAGCGATGGTTTTAGCTCCTCAAGAGCTTCCATGATGGAATCAGTAACGGCTCTCGTATCCGCGCCGGGCTGCTTGTTGACAGTTAGAACGACAGCTGGACCACCTGAGAAGTGAGAAGAAATTGAGAATTGAGAATTGGGAATAGAGAATGATCCGCTGCTAGACTCTGACTTCGCTTCCTTATTTTCTATTCTCGATTCTCCATTCTCTATTCCCCCTTCCTTTCGTACGAACGCCGAACTGTCACCGCGTTTGACTTGCGCGCCCTCATGAATCTCAGCGACTTGCGACAGTAGCACCGGCCGGCCATCGCGAATCGTGATCGGTATATCCTGCAGGTCGCCGACAGATTGAATTCGTCCAAGGCTGCGAACCAGAAATTCGCTGGGGCCTTGTTGGTCAAGATATCCTCCGGTCCCGTTTTCGTTACTCTTACTAACGGCAGTTTCGACTTGTTCGAGCGTGACACCGTAACGCGTCATTGCATCGGGATTGACACGGACTTGAAACTGCTTGCGCTCGCCGCCCATGGTAAATACTTGCGAAACCCCAGGAATCGTGAGCAGACGTTGGCGGACGACCCAATCTGCTTCCGTTCGCAATTCCATGGGGGTGACATCCGGATTGTCTGTCCACATTCCCAGCATCAGGATCTGGCCCATGATGGATGAGATCGGTGCGAGTTGTGGCTGAATGCCAGCGGGCAAGCGATCTTGTACCAACTGCATTCGTTCAGCCACGATCTGTCGGTCCGTGTAAACGTCGGTTCCATAAGCGAATTCGACGTAGATGACGGAGATGCCTACGCCAGAGGAGCTTCGGACTGCTTCCACGCCGTTGGCACCGTTGATCGCGGTTTCGATGGGAAACGTGATCAACGTTTCGACTTCTTCCGGGGCCATTCCTGGCGCTTCGGTCATGATCACGACACGAGGACGATTTAGATCAGGGAATACATCGATAGGCATCTGGAAAATCTGCCAGGTGCCGATTCCGATCAATCCAAGTGCGATGGCAATGACTAGCAAGCGCTGATGGAGCGCAAACTTGATTAATGCATTTAACATTCGAGAGTGCTCCGTGCTTAGTGGTTATGGCCTGCGTGCGGGTCTGCACCTGCACCGGACTTGTTTTTGATGGCCATCTGCATCTGATGCGCAGAACGCAGTGCAACCACGTCGCCTGGAAAGATTGCTCCGTCACTCTCGATCACAACATATTTCTGGTCTCGATACTTCACATGTACGGCGACACGATCAAAGTGATCCCCATTCTGTTGAAACACAAACCAATCCGCTCCGTCTTTCACAGCCGCATCCACTGGAAGAACAATCTGCTTTTCCCAAGCCTCAACGGGGACGCGAACTTCAAGCCGCTGACCTACGCGATACTTCCAAGTGACAAATCTTTGTCCCTCGTTTGTGGTTTCATCGCGAAGAATTCTGTTTGGCAAATTGACGAAGAAAGACAGCGTTCGCGACTGCGCATCAACGGCGTTCGCAACGAATGCTAACTTAAGGTCGGCTAAGGTTTCTTGGCCCGACACTCCTGGAATGATCGCCTCGATTGGCCAGCCCTTAGCCGCAACTTCGGCGATCGCTGGGGCATCCTGTTCAAACGCCTTGCCCTCGATGTAGAGAGACGAATAGTCGGAAAGCGTGCAGAGCATCTCGCCGGCTTGTACACCTTGCCCCTTTGAAGCGCTCAATCGTTCCAAGATCAACGGCTCTGGCTCGTGAACTGCCGGCGGTTGATTCTGAGGCTGAAAGGAGGCTGCTCGAAATCGGCGATCGCTCAATCGCAGATTATTTTCATCATGTGAATGATTGTCGATTTCCGGAGCGACAATGGTGAGATCGCGCAGCAAGCGTTGTTCGCGAACAATCGTGTCGATTTGCTCGTCGCTCAGCCCATGCAGTTTCAGTGCAGCTCGTTGGGCGGCAATTGAGCTTTGCAGTTTTTGAAGAGCGTACTGCCGTTCCAGCAAGATCTTACTGGCGACTGCACCGGAGCGAGTCACTTCTTCAAGCCGCGTGATCTCGCGTTCTTCCACAGCAACGTCAGCCAAGTTCTTAAGCAACTGCGTCTGCGTGTCGACGAGATCTTCATACGTCAGACGAACTTCAAAAAGCATATCCCCCGGTACGACTGCCTCGCCGCTCACGGCGTGTACATGTTGCACAATGCCGATCATGGGCGAAGAGACCTTGATGTCGGTTCGGCCCGGCTTCGCGACAACGATCGCTGGAACGGTGACGGTACGATAGAAGTTTGAAAGCTCAATTGGCCGAAGGTACTCAGGCGTTAGGCCAAGGTTCTTAAGCGATTGGGGAGTCAGCTCGAGCGAGCTGCTCTCGTCATGTCCTGCGTGGTCGTGTCCATCTTCTTCATGAGCATGGTCGTGCTCTTCGTCTGAATGGGCATCCCCTTCGCCTGCCTCGCGCATGGATTCCTTGCGAGCAGCAACCGTTCCGTCGATCCAGCCGTTTAAGGCTGGCCACCACTTGGGATAGAAAAATACAGCGACGGCAACCAATGACAATCCAACGCCCCATCTAATCCATGGGTTGCTGAACATCGCCTGAAGTGAGAGCTTTTTCATAGTAAACTCGACAATTGAAAATCCATTTCGAAGGTGATAGCGCGCGGCCACTCGATCTAGAATGTGCGTGGAGATGAGCATGCACATTGATCTGCGGCAGGCAGTTGTTTCAGTCCAGCAATGCAAGAACCTGGGCTACGAGTAACGCAGAGTTACGCGCAGCAAACAGCTGATTGCTCTTGCGAAGCAGGAATTCAACTACGTTTGTGGGCTGAAGAAACGACCAGCAAAAACAAGAGTTGTTGCTCGGACGTGCGAATGCCCTATCAAATTAGCCACACTTGGTGTACGGCGCGATTAAGAGGTGCCTTTGGCGGACCATCCAGCCAACTGCCAACGAAGTCAGCAGCGCGGGATGCAACTTGCCAAAAGTCAACGGACGCATTGATCCAAACTGGATTGGCGATGGACTGGAGGTCTGAAAAACTAGTCGGAGCTTCGGCGATTCCAAATACGCACTGGCCGTCATCACAATGATTGGAGTGGCCGTGTCCTTCCAACGGGCAAGTATCAACGCCATTCTCGGCAATCGACGCTGTGGCTATCTCGTGACCGTTCGATGCGTGTTCATCATCGTGTCCATGTGAATCGCACGCATGTCCATCGTGGTCGCAGCCATGCCCCGTTAAGATGGCGGCTTGTTCTTGCATGCAGCTGCCATGAGACAAACAGCAACCGAGCACCGCGTGAGCGGTGAAGGCAACCAGTGTCAAAAGGCGAATGGCAAAGAACATTACGAGCCAACTTTTACGAATTACGGGATTGAAGTTCATGGCACGCGGACCTTTTAATGATACCGCAACGACGGTTAGGTAACTAGTTCATTCTGAGCTGCGATCGAATCAGAGACGCTTATTCCTGGTCAAGGGTTAGTCCCCGAAGCGAGTCGTCTCCGCTGTTATTAATGACAGCATTGAGCGCCCCGGTCAGCAGATAACCATCGATTTGTGCCTGCGCCGTGGCCAGTTGGGCACGAGCTGCGATGTAGGCAAGGTTCGTGTCAAAGTACGTTCGTCGCGTAACCAGTAGCTGGATGAAATCCTGTTCACCGGCTCGGTACGCGCCCTCGGCTAGATCCAATGTTTCTTGGGCAGCGGGCAAAAGTTCGCTTAAGTACATGTCGACGGCCTCGGCTGCTCGAGCGTAGTCCCCAGAAGCAATCGCGAGCCGCGCACGAATCGCGTTGTCGATGCGCTGTGCTTCTTGCACCGCTCGACAGTACTCAGCGCGAGCCGCAGCGATGTTGCCTTGGTTCTTGTTGAAAACTGGAATTGGCGCACCAACCTGCACATTCATCATGCCCGAGTCGGTGCTGTTATCGACGCCTGCTCCGAACTGGACGTTTAGGTTTGGTAAGGGCTGAGATTCTTGACGTCGGATCGCTGCGCTGGCTTGACGGATTCGAGCTTGAGCAGCAGCGTACTCGGGACTGGTCGCAACAAGTCCATCTTCAACTGCTTTCCAGTCTTGGTTCGCTGGTAGCTTCGGCAGTTCTCCCGCGACCGCCTGTAACTGAATGTTCGGCATGCCAGCTAGAGCAACGATCTCCCGCAGTCGGGCCGACAGCGAGGCTGAAAGCTGCCTTCGATCAAGTTCCAGCTGCTTGAGTTGAACTTGAGTCTGCAAAAGGTCGATCTTGGAGCCTTCGCCTGCTTGCATACGTTTCTCAGCCGCATTCACCCCTTGCTTCAGCAATTCAAAAAACTGATCGATCGATGCCAGTTGTTCTTGAATTCGAAGGCTGTCGTAATAGGCGGTCTTGATGTCTGTCGCAACTCGAAGCTTTTGGGCTTCTAGTTCTTGTACTTGGGCTCGTACGGCTTCATTAAGTACAGCACGATTCAGTGCACGCTTATCGCCCGTAATGATTTGCTGTTGAACGAATAGTAGGTGCTGATCTGTCCCGGCGTCAGCCAACTGTTGGCCCTGGTAGCCCAGCATCGGATTGGCGTACAGACCGACTTGTGTGCGATAACCTGCTGCGATCTGAGTCGTCGCGGCCAGTTCTTTAATGGCTGGATTGTTCGCGAACGCAAGCGACAGGAGTTCTTCGAGCGTCGCACCGTCAGCAATGGCTTCATTCGAGGTCACTGGGTCGACCATGACAACGTCAACGGAAGCGGGTTCGACCACACCGGAAGCTTGAGAGGACTGATGAGCATACGCGGCTTGCGAAACCGGTTGACTTCGCAATGCGTGGTTTTGGTCCAACGGTGTATCGATGCCCGTCTTGCTTTGGCTAACAGCGTCGCTTTGCAAACTTGGGGATGCATAGACTGTTGCTTGCTCGCTTGGACGGATGTGTCGCTCCAGTCCACTGCAGCCAACCGCCATACAAGCGGCTGAGCAGACGATCCATTGTGCAATGTTCATTTTCATGGAGCTCCCTCCGAAGCAAGCGCACTGAGTAGCAAAGGGCTTTCTCGAGTAAAAATATCGAGTGCCAGTAGTGATCCGAACAAAAAAGAATTGGCGATGGTTAACGCCAAGCTCGGTTCAAATGCGCAGCACGTTTGGCAAAGAGGTAGACCGAGTCGACTTGTCGAGATAAAGGTGCTGAAATTGCTTCATCGAACGCTGCTGATACTCAAACCCTGACCACGCTGGAGTGACCGTCGCAATATCGGCTAGTCGATTAACTGAACCAGAAAGCAATAATGCGTTTTCAAAACCACCGATGCAGCACGGACAATCGCGGTGCGAATGGTGATTGTCGTCTTGATGTTGGTCCTGAGAACCGGAGTCATTCGAATCGGAGCAAGGAGCTTCGCACGAATGCTCGTCGTGATCATGTTGGCAATCAGAGTTGTGACCGGCGATCTCAATCACATCACGCAGCAGGCAGTGCGTACAAGCCAGCGACGAGGGAGGGATCAAGGCGGAAATGATCGCAGCCACAAACACGGCGCATTGAGCGAATCGTGTTAGCGGAGTGCGAAGCATTGGGCAATCCAGGGCAGAAGCTGTGGAAAAGAAAACCGATCTGGGACTTCCTTTTTGGTATCGAATCAACAATTGGGGCACCTTTAGCGAAAAGTCCGAATCTCCCGAATGAAGCAGGCTTTCCCTAGTGGTCGGTCACCGGCCAATATCTGATTTGCGTTGATCGTGGGGCATCAAAAGGTCTAAAATCCGTGCGGTTCGGTGGCTGACATTGCCTCAAAGACGTCCAAGAGCTATCCTTAACGGAATGAGATCGCCTCTAGTAGCACTACTCTTAATCGTCAACTTGTTGACCTGTCCGCTTAGTTGTTTGGGCTGCCAACCGCTCCCAGCTTCCAGCGTCGAAAGTGCTTGCGCGACGTGCGAATGTTGCTTTGACTGCGTGGAAACAGAGGTCCCTGCTGCCCCCGAGCCACATGATCGCGATTGCGAGTGCAAGAATTGCATTTGCGAAGGGGCGATTGTGGCTAGTCCGGTTGAGCTTCCACAATCTTCCGATGGGATTTGCTGGTTTCATCGGATACACATCGAACTACGAAGCCCCGTCAGTTCGTTTTTCGCTGATGGGCATTCGAGAATCGTCGTGAAGCATGCATTCACGGGTAGCGATGCGCGTATAGCGCTTCAATCTTGGCAGATCTGAGCCAGCCAACGCCTTTGCGTTTCTTCTAAGTGTTGTTCGGTAGGACAACGATTCAGATTCACTTGTTGAGATTCGGTGCTGCGCAAACTTTTCGCAGCGTGATGATCCAGCCTAAGTAAGACCTCCTTCATGCTGCTTCCCTGGGAATACGGCGTTCGCAATCTGGCTAGGCGACCGGTGCGCACTGCATTAACGATGATGGCACTGGCCACTGTCGTGATGTTGGTGTTCGTGGTGGTCGGGTTCATTCGTGGACTTGAACAGTCGTTGACCGCAAGCGGCGACCAAAACGTCGTATTGGTTTACTCGGTGAACTCGGAAGAGAACATTGAGAACTCATCCATCCCTGCCCGGACGCCATCCTTATTGACTGCCAGTGTAGATGGAACGATCAAGCGATTTGGACTCAATCATGCGTCGCCCGAGTTATATGCAGGCACACGAGTTAAGAGCGAAAACAATGAAGGCGGATTGGGATTGGTGCGGGGTGTAACTCTCGCCGCGCCCCTGGTCCGACGTTCAGTTCAGTTGGTCGATGGTGCTTGGCCAAGTGACGGCGAGGTGATGGTAGGGCGATTGGCGGCCGCAAAGCTAGGAAGCCGCGAAGATGAACTCGCTATTGGAAAGAGTATCGAGTTCGAGGGACGTTCGTGGAACATCAGTGGAAGATTCGCGGCCGGCGGTGCTGCTTATGAGTCTGAGATTTGGTGCAGGTTGTCCGATTTTCAAACTACATCAAAGCGGCAAGACATTAGTTTAGTGGCGTTGCTCCTATCGCCGGGCAGTTCACCCGCTGAAGTTGAATTGTTTTGCAAGGAACGAACAGACCTTGAGCTTCGGGCGATAGCGGAAACTGAGTATTACGCAACGCTACAACAACACTATAAGCCCGTTCGATTGTTGGCTTGGCTGGTCGTAGTGCTGGTGTCCAGTGCGGGGATTTTCGCTGGGCTGAACATGATGTACGGAGCGGTTGCAGGCCGCGTCCGGGAAATAGCGACGTTGCAGGCGATCGGTTACCGCCGTTGCGCTATCTTGATCAGTTTGATCCAAGAAGGTGTGCTTCTATCTGCAGCCGGATCGCTCGTTTCTGGAGTGATCGCGCTGACCTTGCTGAATGGAATGGCAGTTCGGTTCACGATGGGTGCGTTTACGTTACGCATCGACGGCGTAGCGATCTTAATTGGTTGCAGCGTCGGACTGTTATTGGGTGTCGTTGGTGCGTTACCACCGGCACTGAAAGCGCTGCGAGCAGAAGTCGCAGCGAGCCTTAAAGCTGTTTAGTTTTGAAAACCCTTGTTTCGTTTTGGAGCGTTAAGATGAAAGTTTTCTTAAGTATCGCGTTGGTCGTTTTAACTCTTGCCTCTGTCGGCTGTCAGTCGAAAGACAGTAGCTCATCGACTGCGAATACCAGCCAATCCACTTCGTCTTTTCTTGTTGAAAGCGAGCCCACGGGAGCCATGCCCGTAGGTGAAGCTCGAGCAAAGAGCGAAGACGGTCAAGAAGTTACCCTTGTTGGTTTGATCGGTGGATCAAGCAAGCCGTTTGTTGAAGGACTGGCAGCGTTCACGATCGTCGATCCCAAAGTACCTTACTGCGCGGACGATGAAGGTTGTCCAACTCCGTGGGACTATTGCTGTCAGACAGAAGCAGTTAAGGAGAATATCGCAACAATCAAACTCGTGGATGAGGCAGGCAAGCCAGTTGCCTCAAGTGCTCGTGACCTACTAAAGGTCAAAGAGCTCTCGACGGTGGTTGTCAAAGGTAAAGCCAAGCGTGATGAACAAGGCAACCTTACCGTTGCCGCCAACCAAGTGTTTGTTCGGCCAGGTAAATGATCGTGGCAAAAGAACAACTAGATCTTAGCAGCCTGGCGCTAGATCGTACGCCGACAATCAGCGCAACCAAAACACCATCACTTCAACACAAGAAGCGATGGTGGTCGCGGTTTGTATTACCTGTCGCCGTTTTGTTGGGCTTTGCGATGCTGCTTTTCGCTGCGGCGGGCTCTCGCTTTATGCCGGCTCGCGCAGTGACGGTCGTTCCGGTGATTGTAAAACGAGCTGAGCTTCAGCAAGCAGGTACAACGCTATTCCAAGCGCCAGGCTGGATCGAGCCTCGTCCAACTGCCATTAGCGTTGCCGCGATGACTCCCGGTGTTATCGAGGAGCTAATGGTCGTGGGCGGGCAAACAGTTCAAAAAGGGGAGCCAATCGCACGATTGGTTTCCATCGATGCGGAATTGGTACTTGAGCAAGCGAAGAATGCCCTAGCAATCCGCGAAGGTGAACTTAATCGCGCGAAGGCGGAGCTTTCCGCAGCTCGCATTCGCTTCGACAATCCCGTGCACTTGAAGATTCAACTGGCCGATGCAATGAGCAATTTGACGAAATCAAAAACAGAGTTAGCCAAACTGCCCTTCCTTATCAAGTCTGCCGAATCGAGCGTTAAATACACGCTTGGTAGTATGGCAGGAAAGCAATCAGCCAAGGGGGCGATCTCAGATAACACGATCGCGAAAGCCGAAAACGAGCATGCGATGGCAACAGCAAACTTGCAAGAGTTGAAACAACGCGAACCTAATCTGGAACGCGAGGTCAGTGCGCTCGAGGAAGTCGTTCACGCTCTTGAACGGCAATTGGAGTTGCTGGTAGAGGAAACTCGGCAACTGCAAGAAGCAGAAGCGAAGGTTCAATCGGCGGAGGCTTATCGAAATGAAGCTAAGCTGCAAGTACGCCAAGCGGAACTTGCCCTCGAGCGGAGTACAGTACGCGCTCCGATGCAGGGTCGCATTCTAAGAGTGGTCGCATCTCCTGGATCGCGAGTCATGGGCCTCGAAACTACGGCTGGACAAAGCTCAAGTACGGTCGTCGAAATGTATGATCCACAAAAACTTCAGGTGCGAGTTGATGTGCGACTTGAGGACGTTCCGATGGTCATACCGGGCCAACAAGTCAACATTGAGACCGCCTCTTCTGCCGATGTAATCCACGGTCAAGTGCTGCAGATCACCAGCTCGGCGAACATTCAGAAAAATACATTGGAGGTCAAGCTTGAGTTGCTTAACCCACCACTATCCGTGAGCCCCGAGATGCTCGTCACAGCCGCTTTTCTGGCTCCGAAAAGCGACGTATCGTCCGATTCAATGGGAGAGGCCGAGCGCATATTCGTTCCAGAGTCTTTCGTGCAGGCCAGCGATTCACAATCGTTTCTATGGATAGTTGATGAGAATTCAACGGCGAGAAAACGCACGGTGGAATTAGGTGGTAAAGCGGCCGATGACCTCATCGCAATCAAATCAGGTCTCCGAGTTACAGATAAGTTGATCGCTTCAGGAAGAGATGGATTGCGAGATGGTGCGAGGGTGCATGTAACAAGCGACGATCCAATTATAGGAATGAAATAGATGGCACTCGTAGAACTTCGTGGTGTAAGCAAGAGCTTTAGCAAGGGCGAAGAGACCATCACGCCACTTGACAACATCAGCATGGACATTGAGGAAGGCGAGTTCATCTCCTTAATGGGTCCCAGCGGTACCGGCAAAAGCACGCTGCTTAACTTGGTGAGCGGAATTGACCGGCCCGATGCGGGAACAATTACTGTCGATGGGACAGATGTGACCAAGTTGTCTCGCACGCAGCTTGCTGATTGGAGAGCTGCCAACCTTGGGTACATATTTCAGACACACAATCTCATTCCTGTGTTGACCGCTTATGAGAATGTTGAACTACCAACGCTGCTGTTGAAGTTATCCTCCGCGCAACGAAGGCAACGAGTTGAACTGGCTCTAGAGGCGGTCGGCTTGAGCGATCGAGCAAACCACTATCCCCGCCAGCTTTCCGGTGGACAAGAACAACGCGTGGGCATTGCTCGTGCAATAGTGGCTCATCCGAAAGTTGTCGTGGCGGATGAACCGACTGGGAGTCTGGACGCAGAAACCAGCGACCAAGTTCAGATACTTCTGCAGAGACTCAATCGTGAACTCAATATCACGATGTTGATGGTCACGCACGATAGCAACGTCGCGGCCATTGCAACCAAGCAATTAGTCCTCGATCGGGGCAAGTTTCTGGCACGCGCAGAAGGAGCAGCTCGATGATTGGTTATGTCTTGAAAACATTGTGGCGACACCGTACTCGAACGCTGCTGACGGTATCGGGTGAAGCGGTAGCGATGTTCGTCTTTTGTTTCGTTGGCTCTGTTCAAGAAGGGCTTCATCGGCTGACGACGGGTTCCGATGCGGATCGCAGCTTGATTGTGTTTCAGGAAAATCGCTTTTGCCCAACCACCAGCCGCTTGCCAGAGGATTATGCAACGAAGATCCGTGAGATTAATGGGGTGCGCGATGTCATGCCTATCCAAGTGTGGACGAATAACTGTCGAGCAAGCTTGGACATCGTGGTGTTCAACGGTGCCGACCCCATCCAGATCCAAAAGTCGCGACCACTCACGCTTGTAAGCGGTAGCTGGCAACAGTTTCAATCACAACGCGATGCAGCCATTGTCGGGCGCAATGTTGCGAATCGTCGAGGCTTAAAAGTCGGCGACCAGTTTTCGATCGGTGACATTTCGGTGCGGATAGCAGGGCTTTTTTCGTCGACGGTGCCTTCCGAAGAAAACCTTATTTATACGAGTCTCGCTTTTCTGCAGTATGCCCGCGGCCTCAACGCAGCCGGACTGGTTACTCAGCACGAGGTCCAATTGACCGACGATGCCGATCCCGATCGCGTGGCAAGTGAAATCGACTCCAAGTTGCGAGCTGGTGCCGTGGCAACCAAAACGCGTCGTAAAGGAGCGTTTCAAGCGAGCACACTTTCGGATCTTGTCGACCTCATCGGGTTTGCCCACTGGCTCGGCTACGCGTGTGTCGGTCTGGTGTTATCGCTTGTGGCTACTACAACGGTCATGAGTGTCCAGGATCGCATCAAGGAATACGCAGTGTTGCAGACCATCGGCGTGCGTCCTCTAACCACCATGCGTCTGGTTCTCACCGAAAGCACACTCTTATGCTTGGTGGGAGGCGTAACCGGAACGTTGCTTGCGATGCTCGCGCTGAGTCTCGGTGGTTTTGCGATCGGAGCTGAGGGAGCGACTATTGCCTTCCGACCGTCCGTAGCACAGGCGTTTTCCGGATCAGCAATTTCCCTTTGTGTTGGCGTGATCTCTGGTTTACCTCCAGCAATCCAAGCTTCAACAATTTCAATCGTGCACGCTCTTCGTCAGTCATAGTCGCGAATAAAAGAAGCGTAGAGGAACCGACTGAATAGAAAGATTCCAGCGATGATACGCCAAAGGCAGCTCGCAAAAGGCGAACTGCCTACTAACGATTGTTCAAGGTGAACACGGGCGATAAAAACTTTACTTCCCAGGCTTTGGTGCCGGCGTTTCATGATCGAGAGGCTCATGTCCACCTGCCGCATGGTGTGCGGCATCTTCGTGACCGAGCTCCTTTAGCAGCTTGTCGTGCTCCTTCTTCATTTCATCTAGCGATACTTGGATCTTGCTGCACATCTCTGCGCACATTTTTCCATCTGGTGATGATTTGCAGCATTCTTCATGAAGCGACTTCTGGACTGCGTTCGCTTGGCCGAGTTGCGTTTCGATCTTCTTGACTTGCGCGACAACCTTCGGGTTAGTTGCGTGTTCGTCACGAACAATTACCAAATCACGCTGAATGGCCTGCAATTGCTGACCAAGCATCTGGGATTCGGCTTGCGTCACCTGCGTTTGAATCATCGGCGATTGAGTTGCATACCGCTGGATTCCAGTTGAATAGTCTCTGGCATGTTGGATGTTGCGAGAAGTTCGCTGGTTGGCCCAAAAGCCCGCCCCATTGTTTCTCGATACCTTGTCATTGATCCGTGATTGGGCTTGTGTCACTTGCGGAAAGGCAAGTGCGAGACCCGCTACCAGTGCGATCGAAGCCGCAAATTTTCCAAAACTTTCGATACTCATCATAGTTCCTTTCAAGAACATGACTTGCGACATCGTAAATACAAAGATGTCGACTTCTGTGAGGTCGTGAGCCGCCATTCGGTCCACACATACAAGTTTGATGCTTCGCTCGCGACTCACCTTCAGAAATAAAACTGATTCGGAGCATGAATGTCGAAGTAATGTTGAATGCGTGTCGGGATCTCGGATTGACGAAGGCCGGTTTGCTAGCGAGTGCGGGGGTCACCCACGTATTGTCCAACTTTACTCGGCTCGAAGCTTGACGAAACGCAGTAGTAAGCTCTTCTCCAGCCAACAAACGCACAAAACGTTGTTACTCCACAAACTTCGAATCCCATCCGTTTTACAGCCTGAATCGCTCGTGCATTGTTGGCGTCAGTCGTTAAAGCAATTCGCAGGACTCCGTCCGCCCTAAGAATCTCTGCTGCCTGACTAATGAGCACTTGATATAACCGCTTTCCACGATGCTCAGGTTTTACGAATGCGGCGAAAAGATAAGCGGTCTCAGGATCCAGAAATAACGGAAGACCTGTCCATACATGTCCGCTGGAGTTATGCGCGGCTGGAATATCGCCCGTGCCAACCCAGGCATATGCAACAATCGCTTCGCTGGCCATTAATGCATAGCAACGAAATCTTTTACGATCGAGATATTGAAAAGCTTCGCACTGGAGGAGCGGGTTGCACTGTGAAAGAATATCGAAGCTCTCGACCGATAGTTCAATTAGTTCAATCCCGTCGGGTAACTTTTGTCCGGATGCAGCTAAGTGTTCGACGTTGGAACACATGAGCAGGCTGAAGTCGGCAATACCTACGCGTCGAAGTAGTGAATACACAAGCCTATCGATTTTTCGCGGAGCGAGCGTGAATGCTGCATCCGTTATCACCAATGTCTCATAACGCATGGCAACGCGCTCAATTCCTTCTTCGTTTGTGGATATAACGATTCCTCCCCGATCGTCGAGACAAATTTTTGTTCAATGCTTCCTAATTAACATTTCAGGCCAATGCGAAGCTAGCCTCGCATTGAGTGTTGGTCGTTAAAGACAACCAACACTCTTTGACAACCTGCCGGTTTAACAAACGGGTTAGTATTGTTGACAATCTACTTGGCACCTGAGACGACCTTTTTCAGTCCCTTCTCGGATGGGCACATTGGGCACGTACCACTCTCGACACCCTGTGTGAGCGTGCTCGCGGCTGAGCTAGATTCTTTGCCTCCGCAACAAGTGGCCTCACAGGCATTGGAATCGCTTGTGCAGCATTCGCATGTGCACTGTGCGCAGCTGCAAATCCCGGTTTCACAGCAGCAGCCGCCGTCGGTACAGCAACTGGAGCAAACGCATGATTGTGACACATCAGTGGTCGGGTTGCTTGCGACACTCGCCGCAATTGCAAGACTAACCGCAAAAAGAACCAACATCAAAAACATAGCTACTGACTTCATTTTTCAACCTCGTATTTCACTATTGGACCTCGCGTTGCATGAAACCACTTCCGCAACCTTGAGTTTGGATGCATTTGGCAGACACTTTCTTCAGCGAACTTTGGATTATTTGCGAACACTGTGCACTCAACTTGCTCGATTGGCGATCAATCAGATTCGCCACTGCGCAAGTCGTTTGCAGAATGCTCGCTAAATCTTGAGTGAGTGCTTAGATGAAGCTCAAGCGAATTGCCTTCACAGCTTTTTCGATTTTTTGGCATACTTGCTCTATGTCCAAGAAACGCCGTATTCCGGCATGAGTGCTGCGGCAGCGGCGGAAAAAGGTATCGACCGTTTCGATGCTGCGTTAAGTCCATTCAATGCGAGGTTTGTCATGTCCCACTTTTCACTTGTTGCCGCGTTCGCCCTATCTGCGATTGTTCCGCTCACGGCATTTGCTGACCAACATGAGGATTCGAAAATGAAAAAATGCGCCGAAGTCTGTGCCGCTTGCCAGATCGAGTGCGATAGCTGTTTTGATCATTGCCTAAAAATGCTTTCCGAAGGGAAAAAGGAGCATCAAGCAACTGCAAGAATGTGCGCTGACTGCGCCGAGTGCTGCAAAACATGTGCGACACTGTGCGCGCGCAACAGCCCCTTAGCTAAGCCCATGCTCGAATGCTGCGCCAAGTGTTGTGAAGAGTGTGCGGCTGCGTGTGAAAAATTTCCCGATGATGAACATATGGCCGCTTGTGCTAAATCCTGCCGAGAGTGCGCGAAGGAATGTCGCGACATGCTCAAGCAAGCTCAAAAATGATTGCATAGCAACAACCGGGAAGTGAAATAAAGAGTCTGTTGTTTCGGGCCGCGCTTCAGGCGCGGCCCGAAACCAAATTCATCGCCACGACCTTAATCGCAATGCGTTTGTCACGACAAAGAAGCTAGAGAGACTCATCGCCAGACCTGCCGCTATCGGTGACAGACTCAGACCTGTGATGGGTTTAAGCAGGCCGGTTGCAATGGGAATAAGCAAAACGTTGTAGCCAAATGCCCAGCCCAGATTCTGCTTGATGTTCAACATCACGGCCTTCGACAAGCTTATCGCACGCGGAATGTTCTGAATGTCGCCAGACATCGCAATCACATCTGCGCTCTCGATCGCAAGGTCTGTTCCTGTGCCCATCGCGATGCCGACATCAGCAATTGTTAACGCAGGAGCATCGTTCAAGCCATCGCCCACGAAAGCCACACGTCGTCCGTCTCGCTTGAGCGTGTATACCACGTCTGCCTTGTCATTCGGACGCACTTCCGCATATACCATCGTTGCTGGTATCCCGCAGCGATCTGCAATCGATAATGCGGTTCGCTCATTGTCCCCTGAGATGAGCGCCACTTCGTAGCCCGATTGTTTTAGATGCTCCACTGCACTTGGTGTCGACGGTTTGATGGGATCTGACACGATCATGATCGCGGCGAGCGAACCATTGACCGCCGCAAAGAAGTATCCGCTTCCCTCGGACATTGCATCAGCCACTTGTGCATCTAACGACGATGTATCGATGCGGCGTTCTCGCATCATCTTTTCCGAGCCGATGATTATCGCGTGACCGTTGGATAATTCGGCTTCAACTCCCGCGCCTGCAATGGCGTTGAAGCTGGTTACGGTAAGAGGCGACTTGGGCCCTTTGGCAGCGGCATCCACAATAGCCGTGGCCAAAGGGTGCTCCGATCGCTGTTCTACGAGAGCCAGTTGGGCCAGCAAGTCGTCACTCGAGAACGGTGGCAATACGTGGAATAGCGAGAGGTGCGGTTTTCCAACCGTCAGCGTTCCGGTTTTATCAAAAGCGATCAATGCAACTTGGCTCAAAGACTCGATCGCATCCGTCGAGCGAAACAGAATCCCTTGTTGCGCCGCCTTGCCCGTACCCACCATCACACTCGTAGGAACCGCGAGTCCCATTGCACATGGGCAAGCAATAATGAGTACAGCGACCGCATGGATGAGTGCTTGATCGATTGAGCCGCCGGGCATTACGAAAAGCCATGCGAGGGCAGTAAGCAATGCGATCAACAACACCACGGGTACAAAGTACGCGACGACTCGATCAGCAATGCCTTGAATGCGCGGCTTCGAAGCCTGCGCAGATTCAACGAACGCCACGATCTTCGCTAAAGTCGTGTCGGCTCCGATGGCAGTGGCTCGAAACTGAATACTTCCACTGCCGTTGATCGTACCTGCCACCACTTCGTCCCCCGTTTCCTTGGCCACTGGTACGCTCTCACCAGTCACCATGCTCTCATCGATATAGGTAGAGCCACTAACGACCACACCGTCCACTGCGATGGCAGATCCAGGACGGACTTCAACAACATCATTAAGGACAACAGCCTCCGCAGGAATGGTTACCGCTTCACCGTTGCGTATAACTGTGGCCATTTTCGGTACCAGTTTTAGAAGTACCTTCATTGCGTCAGACGCTTGATGCCTAGACTTCGTTTCAAGGAATTTGCCTAACAAGATTAGCGTGATCACTACTGCCGACGCTTCAAAGTAGACATGACGCGATTGCGGAGGAATCCACTGGGGAAAAACCGTGACAACAGTGCTGTAGAGGAAAGCGGCCATCGTCCCCAGAAGAATCAGCGAATTCATATCGGGAGATGTTGAAAAGAGGCTCTTTGCGCCTAGTCGAAGGAAGCGTCCGCCAAACCAGAATTGAACAGGAATGGCCAAGCCGAACATGACCCAATTCCACTGCTCCATCGACAACCAGGACATCATCAAACTCATGACTCCGTCGAACAACATGGGAGCCATCGCAAGCACAACGATCGGTAGTGCAAAGATCGCTGCTCCGACGAACAAATGCCACAATCGCTGAGCTTCTAAATCGTTGTCCTCAATCGAACCCGAGTTTCGCACCGTGGAGAGCTCAACGGGCTCATAACCCAGCTTTGTAATCGCAAGTTGGATCGTTTCGAGTTCGCCAGCTTGTGGGAAATGGTCGAACTCGACCGCCGCACGCTCCGTCGCGAGGTTGACTGAAGCGCTGGTCACTGATGGGATCTTGCGCAGTCCATTTTCGACGCGTCGGACACATGCAGCGCAGGTCATGCCCTTGACGCCAATCTCGACCGTCTGCTCAGCATTCATCATTATCCATCTCCTCGTCTGAGAGGCCCACCACTTGGCTAGAGGTTGCTAATGAGAGGCTACTGCTTCATAGCCGGCTTCTTCGACGGAAGCCACGATTGATTTGTCGACGAATTGCCCCTCGACAACTGCTTTTCCTGCTTTCAAATCAACCTGGGCAGCGGTTACGCCCTCGGTGGCTCGGATGGCTGACTCAACCGCTGATTTACAGTGGCCGCAGGTCATGCCAGTGATCTGGAAGGCCTGTTTACGTGGTACTTGGTTCATTTTTGCGTCCCTTATTGGCGTAGAGGTGAAGTGGCCGTATCGCTAGGTTGGATGCCGGCACGGCAACGATTCTTCAGGTAGAATGGGCCTGTTCGCAGGGAAATCTACCAGCACTTCGACTCGCGGAGCCAAAATCGGAAAAAAACTGGAAATTCCGTGAAGGAACGCGGTTTGAGGTCCATCCAAAGCACGTAAGCATCGAAATTTGAAGCAAAAGCACGAGTCATGTCATCACTTACCCTCCATGTCGTTTTGCTGTTCGCGGTTGCGTACAGTCAAATCTTTGGCGGAGTTTCGTGTTGCTGCCTCTCGCGAACGATCATTGCAAGTCTGGCGACTGCGCAAGTGGCTACGCCAGCCAGCGCTGATCACGCGGTGCCGAACGCATTCCCTTCGCCAAAGTGCCCCAAATGTGCTGCTGCCCAAGCATCCGGTGCGAGAAGTGTGAATTCCGAGGGACTTCGAAGTTCCAGCGTTGCGGGGAACAACAAATGCCAATGCGCGAAAGCTATTTCTAGCGCTACTGCTCAGCACGAACCTCGATCTCTGTCCATTGCTGTGCAGTATTTCACGACTGCCCTAACGACTTGGGACGTCATCCCTCGTGCGCAACGGATTGTGTTTCAAAGACATGAAGTTCCAATTCCCTTCGAGGGTTGTTCCTGGCAGTCGATCGCCTGTGTTTGGAAGAAATGAGAAGACCGACAAACCGATAGCTTCGGGATTGTTGACTGGCTGTGTGCTTAACTTCAGGCACACACCACTGGCTTTTTAGTTTCTTATACAAAATAGGTGAATCATGTTGACAAAACTCGCTGTTTTGGGCGCTCTCGCTCTTTCCGCAGTTTCCTACTCGGTAAATGGAAGTCAGCAAAGCACGAATGCAGCGTCTGAGGCCTCCGTTAGCGAACCTTCCTGCTGCATGAAAAATGCTTACTGCTGTGCGGTAGATCAACCTTGCTGCCCTCGCTAGATCGACAAGTACGGTCTGAGATTGAGTCCTGCTCGAAGCTTCCGAAGGCTTCGGGCAGTTTTCTCTTTTCGGCGGGAAGGAGTGAAGAATGATACCAACAGAGTCATCCAATGAGATGAATGGAAAAGCGGAGGATCGTGCATCACCGCTGACTAAAGAAGAATTGACGCTGTGGATTAGTCGTGCCAGCAACGGACATCGAGAGTCACAAAAGCACATTTACGAACTATTGGCAGCTAGGTGCTATCGAGTCATTCGAAAGATTGTTGGCGATAGTCATGCTGACGACGTAATGCAGGACTTCGTCATCCACTTGTTTTCGAGGCTTAGTCAGTTTCGTTTCGAATCGACGCTCGAAACATGGGCGCACCGAATGGCTGTGAATCAAAGCTTGCAGTACCTGCGAAAAATGAAACGAGAAGAACAGCGCATTCAAAAAGTCGCGGAGGCTGGAGAAGTGTCTTTCGATGTTAATGAAAAGATTCAAGCAGACGAAGATATTGAGGTGCTTGAGTTGGCTATGCAACAAATCACGGGTGAGCAGCGAGCGATTTTACACATGAAAGAAGTCGAAGGGCTTGGATACTCAGCGATCGCAAGCGTTCTGGGCATACCCGAAGGTACCGTTGGTTCACGACTAAACAAGGCTAGAAACGAATTGAGGACTTCTCTGATCCACTTGGGCTGGGAGGCATAAGAATGAATTGCGATATGGTTGCAGAGCACTTGTCGGCGTACATCGACCAAGAGCTCGACACCGCGGCTTGTCTCCAACTGGAGGAGCATGTTGAGCAATGCGATGCATGCCGTGGGCTGATGTCTGAATACCGCTCGATGGGCGTATTGATGCGACGTTCGGAGCGGATAGTCGATACGGAAGCAGTATGGGAACAAGTTTCTCGCAAACTTGAATCTCCTGTTGTGACACTTGCTTCGACAGAATTCCAATGGAGGGATTGGGCCAAGCGTTATGGCACTTCTATTTTGGCCGCGGCTGCTGGTGTTCTTATCCTGGTTTCGGCACTGCGCTATGCTGCGCCCGATAATCACGACACCGCTAATGCGTTGCACGATCATGCTGCCATGGCTGTAGATTTTGCCGAGGTATTCCGCTCAGCCAGAACGGAACCTCAGATCGCCTTGTCCAAACTGAGCGAGAAGTACGACGGCCGTGAACTAGGTACCGAAGAAGCTACGAAATATCTTGGTTATCAGCCGGCATTATTCAAGAGTGTTCCCGAGGGGTTCACACGTGTGTCAACACACGTTTTGAACATGCCATGCTGCAAATGCTCGGCAACCATTTGTGAGCGAAGCGACGGCACATCACTGATTGTTTTTGAACACAGAGATGAGCAACCTGTCTGGTTTGGCGACTCCCCGTCAATTGAGACGCAGTGCGCGGGCATGCCTTGCAAGATTATTGAGTCAGCTGGGCAACTAGCCGTTAGCTGGAGAAATCAAGATCGGCAAATGACGATCGTCGGCGCAGATGATCTGACTGAAGTGAATCACTGGGTAGCATCTCTGAAGTTGTAAGTTCCACTTCGATGAATTCGCTATCCCTTTCCAACTCCCTTGTTCCATAGAGGACCAAACCATGATCAAGAACAGTATTCTCGCTCTCCTTTTCGTTTTCACTGCGGCAGCATCAAGTTATGCGCAAACAGCAAAAGACGAAACGTCTGAGCAACGTCGCGAGCGTCTGCGGATAGCTGTGCAAGCGATATGTCCAGTGTCGGGCGAGTCCCTCACTGACCATGCCAAGCCGGTCAAGATGACGAATCCAGAAACCAAAGAGGTGCTTTATGTCTGTTGTGAAGCATGCCTAGAGGCGAAGCCGGATGCCAAGCACATTGAAAAGATCCGAACCAACTTCGCCAAAGCCCAAGGACACTGCTTGGTGATGACGGACAATGAAATCTCTGCCGATTCGAAGCACGGTATTGTCGATGGGCACTTTGTATACGTCTGTTGCCCGCCATGTGTAAAGAAGATGAAGGCCGAACCAGCCAAGTTCTTGTCCAAGCTTGATGACCTTTACGAAGCGTCGCTCAAGAAGTAACCGTCCGATTCTACTGTTTCAACTGAAGGTGTTTAGAAATGAAAAGATGGAACTTGTGTTGTTTGTTTATTCTGCCCCTAGCGGTGACCACTCTGGTCTTCCTTAGTGGCTGTAATCCGTCGCAATCGGACGAGACCGCAGATCAGACTGCACCACGCGTTGAGGGTGAAAAGGCTGGCGTTGCAAGCGATGAGAGATCTGCAACGAACTCAATTGCCGGCGACGCTGACAGTGAACATGGTCATATCCCGGGTGCTCACGGCGGCATCATGATTTCGCTGGGGAGAGACAGTTATCACGTGGAAGCGGTCATCGATTCAGCAGGTGCTGTTCGGCTTTACACGCTTGGCAAGGATGAGAGTCGAGTTATCGACGTGGAAAGCCAGACGTTGAAAGGGTTTGTCAAAGCCGAAGGGGACGCGGATTCCAAACCAATCTCGTTTGAGGCATCTCCACAGGACGGCGACAGCCCTGGGAAGACTTCGCTTTTCATGGGGCAACTGCCACAGGAGCTGGTGGGGCGCAAGCTGGATGTAACCATTCCAAACATTCGAATCGATGGCGAGCGATTTCGTCTGGGTTTTGTCTCTGGGCAGGAGAGCCATGATGAATCGTCCGACATGCCGGCTAAGGTCGCTAACGAAGCAGAACGAGAGTTGTATTTGACACCGGGCGGTCGGTACACCGTTGCGGACATCGAAGCCAATGGCAATATGACGGCTTCGCAAAAGTTCAAAGGGATGAAGTCGGAACATGACATGAAGCCAGAAGTCGGCGACATGCTGTGTCCTATCTCGGGAACAAAAGCGAATTCCAAATTTACGTGGATTATCGATGGTAAGCCTTACGAGTTCTGCTGCCCTCCGTGCGTCGACGAATTTTTGGCTTCCGCAAAAGAGTCAACGGACCCGCTGCCTGATCCAGATAGTTTCATCAAGAAGTAGGTTATGAATCTTCCATCACAAGCTCGATTCATCGCAGTGTTAATGCTTGCCCTGGCTACGTCGGCGGCTAGCGGCCACGAGGGACATCAACCGCTTCCCACCAAGGGTGTTCAAGTTGATACACAGAATGGTCAACTGACATTGTCAGCGCAAGCGCGGAATGCCATTGGACTTCAAGCGGAAGAACTTCTGGTAGGCACCGTTGCTTCCACGTTGACGGTCTATGCGGAGGCCGTTACACCGTGGCAAGCAAAGGCGTTCGGCTCGGCGCAGATCTCTGGTCGCATCGCCAAACTACTATCGCGTCCTGGGGACTTTGTGAAAAAGGACCAGATCATTGCCGAGTTGAGTAGCCGCGAATTGGAACTGCTCAAACTGGATTATCAGCAAGCAGTTAATGACGTAAGCCTTAATCAGCGTCTGCTTGACATGACAAGGCCAACTGCGTTGGCCGGAGCTGTGCCGATGCAACGTTTGCTGGAAATCGAAAACGCAGTTGAGCAGAGCCAGAACCGCGTGGAAGTCGCACGAATTCGCGCCCGTACTCTTGGCGTTTCTCCCGATGTCTTTCAAAACAGCGCATCTGGTTCGTTGAACTATCCCATTCGATCGCCTATCGCTGGCCAGATCCTTCACTCGGACCTTGCAGAGGGCAAGTACGTGGAGGCGTTGGAACACCTATTTGAAGTAGTTAATACCGATGAAGTTTGGGTTCGGCTTCAACTCTTGGAAAAGGATATTTTCAAGGCCAAAGTAGGCAACCGAGTGAAGGTCGAGTTCCCTGCGTCGTCGATCTCGGTAGAAGGCGTTATCGATCGAATGGATGCTGGTTTAGATTCCCAAACTCAAGTCAGTTCAGCGTGGATGACACTCGCAAACCAAACGATCATTCCTGGACTTGTTGGTCGGGGCACGATTTATACGTCAGAGCAAGATGAGAAACTCACCGTTCCGCAGCGGGCAGTGTACAGCGACGGGCTGCAGAATTATGTCTTTGTTGAAGAGGCATCGACTCGGACTTCCGCAGAGTACCGGAAGAAAACCATCCAGTTAGGTAAGCGTACTTTGGAGGCGCATAAGCAGATCGAGCCGATGGTCGAAGTACTCCAAGGCGACATTTATCCTGGTGACCGAGTGGTAGTAAAGGGAGGTCATGAGTTATCGAGTTTGTTCTTTCTTGGCGTCTTAAAGCTCTCTAGCAGTGACCAGCAACGTTTAGGGATACGGACCGAGCCAGCGAGTCACCGCGAAGTTGCTTCGACTACGCAACTCACTGCGTCCGTGACGTTGCCCCCAGAGAACCGAAGTGTACTTTCCTCTCAGTTAGACGGAACGGTCTATTCGCACAAACTGAACCCGGGGCGATACGTCGAGGCTGGTGAAATATTATTGGAGATTGCTTCGCCTGAATTTCACAAGCTCCAGCTCGACCTGATCAGCACGTCGCTTGACGCCGATCTCTCGCTTCGTCGCGCTGATCGGCTTGACGGCGTCAAAGGCGATGCGGTTTCACTACGCATCGTATTGGAAACGCGCTCGGAAGCGGACCAGTTAAAGGCGCGGGCCGAAAGCCTAAGGCGGCAGCTTTCTACGTTGGGATTACTTGAAAGCGAAATAGAATCAATCGTTAAAGAACGGCGAATCCTCAACTATCTTCCACTTCGCTCCAACATAGCAGGGCGCATTACCTCGTCCGTAGTCACATTAGGCGAAACCGTTTCCGCGAGCCAGCCTCTTGTCGAAATTCACAATCTCGAATCCGTATGGATTGAGGCGCATGTACGATCGCCCGAGACCCATTCTCTAAATGGAGAAGTGAATGGCATCGCCACGATACTTGCCAATCCTGACATTAGCTTTCCAGTCGTCGTTTCACGAATCGGTCCAACCGTAAACGAGTCGACCCGCACACAGAGGATATGGCTTACTCCAAAGTCTAACTCCAGTGTCCCGCAACTTCGCTCAGGCGCATTGATCACGGTCGTCTTGCCGATCGGAAGTCCGACATCGACTCTAGCGATCCCCTCATCCGCCATCCTTCGCGAGGGGATGCACTATTTCAGCTTTGTGCAAAAGGACGATGGATACGTTGATCGACGCCGACTAAAGATTGGTCGCTCTGATGGTGCGTACACGGAAATTGTTGACGGTATTGAAGCGGGTGAGTTGGTCGTAACCGTTGGTGGTCGTGAGTTACAGACGGCCTTTGCATCATTGAGGTAGCATCCTTGCTCGACAGCATCATTCGTTTCTCATTACATAACCGGGCGATCGTTGCGATTGCATCACTGCTCGTAATGCTAGTCGGAGCATCGTTGCTTCGGACCATGCCTGTCGATGTGTTTCCTGACCTTAATCGTCCCACGGTGACGATTATGACCGAAGCACCGGGCCTGGCTCCGGAAGAAGTCGAAGTGCTTGTGACGCGACCGATCGAATTACTCTTAAACGGAGCGACCGGAGTCAAACGCGTTCGATCGTCATCGGCCATTGGTCTTTCGATCATTTGGGTTGAATTTGACTGGGGAACCGACATCTTCATTGATCGACAGATCGTGAATGAGAAGTTGCAGCTAGCTCAATCAAAACTGCCGGCGGGCACCAACCCGACGCTCGCACCTATTTCATCCATCATGGGTGAAATCATGTTGCTCGCGCTTCGTAGCGATATTGAACCGAGCTCGAAGCTTGAGGCGGACGCGAAAGCAATGGAGCTGCGCACGCTGGGCGAGTTCACGGTGCGCAATCGACTCCTTGCCGTTGAAGGCGTATCGCAGGTTTCCGTGATGGGCGGAATTCTTAAGCAGTATCAAGTCCTCACCTCCCCTTCGAGGCTGGCGGCTCGCAATGTAACCCTTGCACAGCTAACGGACGCCACTGCGAAAGCTAATGTGCTTGCGGGTGGTGGTGTGATGGACCGCGGCGAAAAAGAATCGCTACTTCGTATCCAAGGCCAGTCGCTAACGCTCGATGAGGTCGCTTCCACTCCGATCCTTTGGCGTGAGCAAGTACCCATACGAATCGGCGATGTGGCCGATGTCAAACTGGGCGGACCGATTAAGCGCGGCGACGCTTCTGCGGTCGTGAAGATTGAGCCAGATGTAAATTTCGCCGTCGATCGAGCTGCGGAATATGCGCAGATGAACGATGGCGAGCACGAAGCAGCTAGCGATAGAGATCTCGCTGGACAACCACATGCTAGGCCGTACCGCGAGTTGAGAGGCGGTATGGCGGTAATGCTTACCGTGCAAAAGCAGCCCGACGCGGACACGATTAAGCTTGACCGAAGAATAAACGATGTGCTGGCTTCGGTTCAGCGTGAGTTGCCAGCGGACGTAAAGCTTGAATCCGAAATTTTTCGCCAAAGCCACTTCATTGAAGCGGCGGTTGACAACGTCAGTGAAGCAGTACGCGACGGCGCTATCTGGGTCATCGTGATTCTGTTTCTTTTGATGGGTAACTTTCGTACAAGCATCAGCTCATTGTCATCCATGCCGCTGTCAATATTGCTAACTGTCATCGTCTTTTACCTGTTCGGTATCACGATAAACACGATGACACTTGGCGGAATCGCCGTTGCCATCGGCGACTTGGTCGACGATTCGATTGTGGACGTTGAAAACATTTATCGTCGACTTCGCGAAAACAAGCAGTTGCCAACTGAAGCTCAGAAGCCTGCCTTGGATGTTATCTTCTCAGCATCGAGCGAGATTCGCAACTCGATTGTCTATGCAACTCTCATCGTCGTGTTGGTTGTGTTGCCGCTGTTCATGATGTCCGGAATCGAGGGGCGGTTGTTCGCACCGCTTGGTATTGCCTACATCGTCGCCTTACTATGCTCGTTGGTGGTCGCCTTAACCTTTACACCTGTACTGGCCAGTGTATTGCTGCCTCGCGCGCCATTCTTAGCCGACAGACGCGAACCATTAATTATGCGATGGTTGAAGTACTGGGACGAACGATTGCTGCGATGGACGCTTAGTCGTCCAAGGACAGTCCTCGCTGGAGTAAGCGTATTAGTGCTGCTCAGTTGCATGACCCTTCCTTGGATGGGCGGTGAGTTCTTGCCGCCATTCAATGAAGGAACAGCGACAATCAATCTACGACTTGAACCAGGAACTTCCCTAGGCGAGAGCCAGAGAATTGCTGGCCGCGTTGAAGATATCCTGCTTGAAGTGCCAGAGGTTCTCTCGGTTGCCCGCCGGACCGGACGTGCCGAGTTGGATGAGCATGCAGAAGGTGTGAACAACACGGAATTCGAAGTGCGATTCGCTCAACATAAGACCGAGAAAGTGGGATGGCACAATGCTGTCCTGCGAGCGATTCCGATCGCGCATCTTTGGAGCTTTGAATACCAGGGGCGAGCGCAGGAGTCGGTGATTGCGGACCTGCGCGATCGGATTTCAAGCATTCCGGGTGCGGCCGTCAACATCGGCCAGCCGATCTCCCATCGTTTAGATCACATGATGTCCGGCATTCGCGCTCAGATCGCGGTGAAGGTATTTGGTCCTGATCTGCGTGAGCTTCGCACCGCGGCATACGATATTCAGGCTCGGATGCAAGAGATTGACGGGGTCGTCGACCTGCAGATTGAGCCACAGATTGAGATTTCGCAACTGCAGATGCGAGTCAAGCGTGACGAGGCTTCACGATACGGTCTTACACCGGGTGACGTGGCGGAAGTATTGGAGACGGCTTTCAAAGGCAGAATTGTTTCACAGGTTATCGAAGAGGATAAGTACTTCGGCTTAGTGGTCTGGTATGACGAGGAGGCGCGCAAAGATCCAAACGTCATAGAAGAAACCATTCTTGAGACGCCTTCCGGAGCTAAGGTCGCACTTTCGCAAGTAGCCGAAATCTTGGATACGACCGGCCCCAATGTACTCAATCGTGAAAACGTTCAACGCCGAGTTGCCGTTTTCTGCAATGTCCAGGGGCGCGACTTGGCAAGTGTCGTACGCGATATCAAACTAGCACTCCAGCCGGTTGAACAATCTCTTCATGAGCTGCCAGGTGAGTACTATCTCGACTACAGTGGACAATTCGAAGCACAGCAGCAGGCCACGTACAGATTATGGGGATTTGCACTGCTGAGTATCGTCGGCGTCTACCTGCTGCTGATGAAAGCACTTGGCTCGCAGCGTTCTGCACTCCAGGTGATTGTGAACGTGCCATTAGCAGCGCTAGGCGCGATTGTTGCGCTCCTGATTGTGAATAGACCTGAAGCTTCTGAGTTCGTGGGCCAAGCTTGGTATCTCTGGCCAGGTATCTGGATTCAGGCGACCCATTTATCTTTGGCGCACTGGGTTGGATTCATCACGCTCATAGGCATTGTTAGTCGCAACGGCATCATGATGATCTCGCATTATCAACACTTGATGGAAGTTGATGGAATGCCATTTGGAAAGGAAATGATCATTCGCGGCAGCCTTGAACGCCTCGCGCCCGTAATGATGACAGCCATGACCAGCTTTGTAGGACTGCTTCCTTTGTTGTTCGGGTACGGCGAACCTGGCAAGGAGATCCTTTACCCGCTTTCCATTGTGTTGTTTGGCGGCATGATTGCATCAACCGTTCTAGACCAAATCGTCACTCCTGCACTTTTTTACCTTTTTGGCTCTGGGCTACCCGTGTCAGACCAAGTGAGTTCACCGAATGTTTAAGACTGCTTTGACAGCTCTTCTGATGTTGCTTCCCGCGTTCGTCTCTGGTTCCGAACCATTCACCATCATCTCGGGGAGCGGCGAGAGATCACCGAAACAACCCCAAGCGTGTGTTGACTCGAGGGGTGTCGCCCATGTCACATTCGGCGTTGGAGCTGACGTTTATTACTGCAGAACTGGAGTTGATGAAAAGCCCTCACCGCTCGTCGCCTTTCAGGTACCTAACATGTCTCTTGGAATGCGAAGAGGTCCTCGGATTGCTCATGCCGGCGACGCTATTGTCATCACTGCGATTGGAGGTCCGCAGGGCAAAGGTGCTGATGGAGACGTTTTGGCGTACCGCTCACTGGACGGCGGAAAGAGCTGGCTTGGCCCAGTGAAGGTCAACGACATTGAGGCCTCGGCGCGGGAGGGCCTGCACGCAATGACAGCCAGTGACGATGGAACATTGTGGTGCGTTTGGCTTGACCTTCGTGCGAAGCGGACTCAGCTCTTCGCATCTAAATCGATCGATCAAGGGGCCAGTTGGAGCAAGAATCAGTTGGTCTACCAATCTCCCGATGGAAGTATTTGTGAGTGCTGCCATCCATCGGTAGCGACCGAAGGCGATTCCGTGCATGTCTTGTTTCGAAACTCATTGAAGGGGAATCGTGATATGTATCTGGTTTCTTCAAACAATAAAGGCGAGACATTCGGCCTCGGAGAACGACTTGGAATCCAACATTGGAGCTTAAATGCTTGCCCAATGGACGGCGGCATGTTGGCGATCGCACCGAATGGCGAAGTTGTTACCGCTTGGCGTCGTGGCAACACTGTCTTCACGTCCATTGGAAAAGCCAAGTCGGATACCATGTTGGAAAACGGTGAACAACCTTGGATCGCAAGCAACCCGAGTGGGACTTATGTCGTTTGGCTCACCAAACGCGATGGCCAAGTTCGGCTGGCGAAGCTTGGAACTCCCAACTCGACAACTATTGCTGAAAACGCTCGAGATCCAATCGTCGCAGTTGGTGACGGCAATGAATCGCCAGTTTTCGTGTTTTGGGAGCAGCGAGCCGGCGACCGAGTATCTATCGAGTGCCAGTTAGTTCATTAGCATCGTTTCACTCGATCCATGCCAGTTGGCTCCCCGGTGACGAGAGTGTAGGAGCCGAAACATGCACGCGAATCGGGCTGCTTGCGAACGAGCTTTGCTTCCCAACTGTGGAAAGAAACGCAATGCAGTTCGTCGCATTGATCGGGTCGGCTCGTCAACGGGCTGGTGCAGACAGGCGGTGAATGATGGAACGGCGAATGGCGAACAAGCCGCTTTTTCCTATTGTTGCGAAAGTGAGTCGTCGTTATCATACCCGGAGAGGATGTTAACCCATAGTTAGAACCTCTTCGTGAAGAAACAGACCAAACGGGTCTCGAACTTCGTAAGTCCTTGCGTTGCAAGGCTTTACGAATTTCGAGCGCAGAGAGTATTGTTACGAAGAGGGTTGCGCTCGGGGAGCCTTTCAGAACAGTCTCGAAACTGGTCTGGTTTAGTTAACGAAGAAAGCCGAGGTCTCTACCTCGGCTTTTTTCGTTTAAATCCGTGGTTTTCGCGGGTTTCTTGTTAACCGCCACCCCGAACCGTTCGTCTCTTCCTGCCAGCTCAACGTCCAGGATCGCCCGTTTCCTGCTCTCCACCCCGTACAGGATAGCCGAATCTCTCGAACTCTCTGGGTTAACCGCGACAACCTGGTTAGCAAAAGTCAGTTTTGAGCCGTTGAAACTCAATCATTTGGAGGATTTCACCTCGAACCCAAGAACCGTCTAATGCTCGTTGGGCACCTTGTGCTCGGCCTAGTCCGCCCGATTCGCAATAAGCAATTCCAGAATCGGTAACCAAAGCTCAAGATAACTACTTTTCAGATGCGTTGGTGCCAGGTCCGGAATTCCATCGAGCGGAGAATGCAAGAGATGCACTGCCAGCCACAACCAGAGCGGTTCCGGTTAGAGTCGTTCCTGACAGCTCGGCTCCCTCAGCTATCACGCCGTAGAAGGCAAGAAGAGGTATTGTGGCGAAGTTCAGGACCGATGCAATTGTTGCCGACGTATATTTTATGGAGAGGGTAATCGCGTATTGTTTCAAGCAGAATGCAACACCTATTACTAAACAGATGAGAGCTTCTTCCAGACTCAAAGAGTGTGGAAATACAGCGACTGCTACTCCAAGTACGACCACACAATGCAAATTGTAGAAAGAGACTGTCGTTGCGACAGGCTCTGTCTTGTTCAAACCACGCACAACGACTGTTGTCAATGCGAAAAAGAAACCTGCGAGAATCGCAAAAAGGTAGCCTGGATTTGCATTCTTGAAAGCTAGCTCTGGAGCCAGAAGAACAACAATACCAGAAAAACCCGCAAGCACTCCGACCCAATCTAGGAAACGTACTGTCTCTCGCAAGACAAGGAGACATAGCAGTGGAACCAGCAAAGGTGCAGTGTTCAGCAGAAGTGAACAATCAACCTTCGGCGCGATCTTTAGAGATTGATAGTAGAACCAATAAATCATCAACCCGGCAGCGGCTCGGAGTACATGCAATCTGTATCGCGTAGTCACCAATTGTTTTGCCATCGTTTGCTCATGGCCAAGAATTCTTGACAATGCCACGCTCACGGCGAACGCTAACAGGCTTTGAACGAATAGCACCCAGTTTGTGGGCAGCTGTTTTTGGCTTGCAAGTACGATCGCAATAAAGGCGGAGCAAATCGCACTAAGTATTCCAAGCAATAGCCCTATTAGAACTTTTCGTCTTTGTATCATTTGATTCCTATCGGGATTTGCGATGTGAGTTCTTGGATTAACTGAGTCCCACGACCACTACAAGCTCTCTAACAAAATGCCATGAAACTCAAAGCCTATGCCACTCGACAAGAGTATGCCTGAATCGCCAGGCATAAGTGGATAAGAGTTCAGCCCAATCCATGGATCAGCGCCTCCCGCATGTCCATGATCTGTTGTTATCAACTGATCATTTGAAAGCCCAAGTGCTTGCTTGAGTTCTCCGAACAAGGCGATATCACCCTGATTGAGATAAACTCGCAGCGAGCCACCGCACTTCCGGTCTTTCATGAGTCTCTTCGTTATAGTTACCCAAGAATTGATGTAGCATTCCCGCAGAACCGGCTTGAGCGCAGTTGGTAAAGACCTGCACACAACTCCATTGTTGGCTTGATAGTAAGAACGCCAACGTCCTTGGGTGATACCGTAACAACTTACGATCTCTGGACCACGACTTTTGCCCTGGCCGACAATCACTGCTGCCGCTCCGTCCGCAAATCTCTGCAGTGGTAAATGAGATGGCTCAGAACTGACAATGGTTCTGGACATAAGGTCTGCCCCCACGACTAGAGACAGTCCATTCATTGCGGCAGCAGATGAGATTGCGATTGACATGGATGCGCATGCGGCAGTTACATCAAACGCAACGCATTGCAATCCAAGTTCATCTGCAATTGCAATTGCCGCACTAGGGAAGAATGGGCGGATACCGCTGCATGCGAAGATAAGACGATTTACATCTTCTTTTACGCAACCAAGTTGGCCCATAGCATGGCGAGCAACTATCGAGCCTAATCCGATTTCATCGAGCTCAGGCTCAATCAGCACTCCAAACTGATTTCGAATACTTCCCGCTCGGCAAGCGAGTGACAGTATTTTTGCACTCATGACTTTTCGCAATTCCTTTCTTCAATGACTACTCGCATCAATCGACGTCGTTCAGCACCTGCGTAGCCAGGTGCCGAATGCAGCACAACACGATTATCCCAGACAACAATGTCGCCTCTTGACCAACGATGCGCGATCGATGCCCGAGTAATCTTCTCAAGCAAGCTGTTGAACATCGGCGCGAAGTCCTTCGGTAAATCAAAGGATGTGTATAGCGGTGAGATTAACAGCGTCTTACCCGCGATGGGATGGTCGAAAAGCAATGGGTGTGAAGCCTTTGGTAGTTTGTCCAGTAGCTCCTGCACGGAAGATCCGATGTCCTTCGACGCGATTCGGTATGTGGGGCCAACGCTATGAGTAAGCCATACCTCTGCGATATGACCAATTTCTAAATCCGAAAGGCCAGTTAAGCCGGTTCGAGTATCGGCGAAAAGCGTTTCGCCACCAACGGTTGGTATGTCAATGCCCAAAAGCATCGTGAATTCCGGTGCAGCTTGTAAGAATGAGCTATCCTGGTGCCAGCCCTCCCCAAAGCTCTTTGGAGCCGCGGTAACCCCATCTCCCCAGTTGTCTAGAACAGTGATCTCCATGGGTAGCCCTGGAGTTTGGTACTTTCCAAGTGCGAACGGGACTGGGGCGCCAACTCTACGTGCAATTTCAACTAACTCAGCCGGTGATGGAAACACATCGTTTTTGACGCATACAACACCGGAGTTCGAGACGACCGTTGCTGACAGTTCATTTAGTTTGATGTACTTCATGATTGGATTTCCTTTCGGGGTTAAGCTGTAAGATCCACCAACAATAGGGCTAGGGATCGGACCTGATCAACACTGTGGGACGCAGAGATTGAGACTCGAATTCCACCAGCACCACGAGCGATGGTAGGAAAGTAGACTGGGGTCGTGATAAAGCCATTCTCGAGCAGTTTTCCCGCGACCGAGATCGCGGTCTCTGCATCGCGAAATGGGACAAGGCGAAATGCGATTTTGGAAGCGTGCTGTTCACAAGCGAGGCCATGCTTGATTACTGTTGAGTCAAAGCAGTGCAATCGCTTTTCGAGCTCCAACTGAAGTCCTCGCAGTGTGCTTGGATCAGCCAATAGCTTCATTGACGCCAAGATGGCGCCTTGTGCTGCAATGTCGATGTTGCAGCTAAAGCGGTCAGCGACTGAAGTTTTCAGCATGTCGCTGATAAACGCTTGCGACCCAACGGCAAAGCCACCTGCAGCGCCAAAGGCTTTGCCGAATGAACCTGTTACTACGACTCGATCCGAAATTTCCGCATCGGAAAGTTGCTCCATCGCCTCTCCGCGGCCGTCTTTGCCAAGCATGCCCACAGAATGAGCATCGTCTAACCAAACACGACCGTTCGGATTGCGGAACAGAAAATCCCTTATCGAAGCAAAGTCAGCGAAGCCACCCATAGAGTACAAGCCATCACCGACTAGCCAGACCGTTCGACTGCTGCTAGCGGCATATTCGTTTGCCAGTCGGACCGAGTTCTTGCAAACATGCATGTTCTGAGGCTTGCCGATTGCGGCCATAACAGTCGCATGCACGCGCGGATCGATGACGATATGTACATCGGCGTTCACGACCCCTGTTGAAACAGCCTGGTTTGCACTGAGGGTGGTGGGGTACAGGCGGGCGACTGAAGAAGGTCCTTTCAGTTCGGCAAGGCGCTGCGCAATTTCAGGAGCTAGCCATGTACCTGCTCGTGCCGATGCAATGCTTGAATGAACTGAACCGAAATCTGAAATAGCTTCGACTGCGGCCAGTCGAACTTCCGGTCGTTCGTTAACACCAAGCGGACAATTCGTTGCAAAATCAGCGACCCAACGTCCATCAATGAGCTCAATGTGCCGTCCTGGTTTGATTCGCCTGATAACAAACCGGTATAGCCCGAGCTCGATAGCTTGTTGGTCGTGGGTTGACGGCGACTCTTGAGGCGATTGACTGGAGGGCGCTTTGCAAGGCATTCGCTCTTTGGTACCGACGTCCATGACCTGCGAGTTTTTGTTGCTTGTATTCATTTTTTTTGTTCCTTTACGCTTGAATCTCGATGGCGATCGAAATCGCGGATCAGTCCTTTGTCGCAGCTGGGAAATGCGACATCACGTTGCTGAAGTGTAGGAAGCGAAAGTCACGTTGCAAGCACTGTGCAACGTTCGCTGAAACTCCGTGTTGCACAAAAACCGCATTGATTCGTCATGTTTTATGTGGTGCAATTGACAGATGCAACAATTGGGGAAACAATGCGTTTCACAGACGATGGCATCTGAAACGCGGTGGCGGACCGCCTCAACTAGGAGAAGTCAAATAATGGCAGCAAACGAAAAGGTTTCGCGAGAACTAATGATCCGTGCACTTGACCTGCACTGTGCAAAGAAAATCTCGACACTGGCAAGGGAGCAAGGAACTACGAAAAATCAGATTGTTCGAAGGCTCTTGAACGAAGTAACCAAGAACGACGAATTGCTGGCGGAGTTGTTTGCGGGCGATGGAACCGAGAGCCAGCTACGAAGGTTCACTAATCTATTGCCAGCCCTTTCTTGGGGAGACAACGCTTTCCAGAAACGCCAAAGCCTTGAAGTGCTGGACTTCTATTCTGCGATTCTGGGCGAAAGTTCCTACGATGTTTTTCCAGGTGTGATGCAGATAGCTCGATATCGTTGTGGGTTTGCCTCGCTGGACGTCGCGTTGGATTTCGAAAAGCAAGGCTTAATTGAATTGGAACCGGAACTGCTTTCCTTGTCCGATCGATTTGTATGTCTGGGACTAGCGTTCTTTCGATATTACGGGACCAATTGCGAGGCTTTGAATAAGCCGTGGCATGAAGGAATGTCCCACTACAACTTGGCATGCGCTTTTGCTCAGCGCGCTAGGCTTGCCGTCTACAGGTCAAAAATCAAGCAAGTCCATGATTTCGTTTCAAGTCAGTCAGATGAAATCATAACCGAAATCGATCATGAACTCGTCTGGTCCGCCCAAGGCCCCGTCACACATTGGCGAGTCGATTCAAATAACTTAACGCTTAGGATGGTGACGGAATGCAAGACCGAGTCGTTGACCGAGTTGCGTCGAATGTGTTTCACCAGAGCCAATCACCTTGCAACATGGATTGCAGATACCGAATCCGACCCTGATCTTGTGATTCTCAGAAAAGATGAGGAATTTAAGACTGAGTTTCAAAAGTGGGTATCCAATGCAAAAGCTGATTTGAACGTATCGGGAAACATCATCACCTCAAGTAAAGCCTTAATCGACTCAATTAAACTACGCCAGCCGGATATCGTTGCTTACCATCAAGCGGAGGAAAATCGTGCAAAACAAGGATAATGTTCTTAAACAACTCAGCAGAATCTATTGCTTCGAGAAATCTGGAGATGGATTTACGGCAGGCCTCTACTTGTTTGTATATGCAGAGCTGTTCTTGAAGCAACTTGTGGCAACAAGCGGCGGTAACAAGCTAATTAGTGCCGGTGGAGTATCTGCGTCTGCGGAGACGTGGGCTGTGGGGCTTTTAGTTCCAATGACATTGCTGATTGCAATGCTTGAGGTTCCGTCTGGGTACTTGGCTGACTGGCGGGGACCTCGATTTGCAGTAACCACTGCTTGGATTTTTCGATCCTTGTTCTTTGCAGTCTTCTACTGTGGACTTGCTTTGGCAACATCAGCTGATGCTGTCGTTGTGCTTGCTTATAGCGCGACGATTCCTTTCGCTATTGGCTATACACTTCGGTCCGGTGCAAATCAGACTTGGTTGCATTGGGCTCTAGCTCACCACGAATGTAGTTCGAAGGAAATTGAGGAATACCGCAATTCCATCAATAGCCGTTCTTGGAGTATGTACTGGATTGCGTCATTGGCCGGAAGTATGTTTTCCATACTTACTTACACAGTAAGTCCGTTTGTCGTTTTCGGAACTGGATTTGCTATCTGCGTCTCCGTTTCGGCTTATTTGCGACTTTACATGGCGAATTACGAAGCGAACGAGACGGATTCGGCTGAGTCAAACTCGTCAACAAGCAACGAAACTGTTCTTAGCCTTAATGGTTTCGATCACTGGCAGTTAGCTGCTCGTTGGATCACTATAATCGTTGTTGCTGGTGCAACGGGAATCTTTATGATTCTTGCCGATCTGGTAGATCACACATGGCTTATCGTCTGTAAATCTTACCTTCAGAGCGAAGTAACAGCCTATCACGAATCAATGCTTGTGCTTGCAACTGGCGTTGCTGCGATTATTGGAAGCGGGGCATCGGCTTGGGTCGATTCAAAGACCGAAAGCTACTCTAGTTTTCGGTCGGTACTCTTGTTCGCGATTGTTGCGGCACTATTTGGAGCTCCCCATGTATTGGTTGGGCAATATCCTGGGATTATGACACTAGTAGCATTCTTATTCATAAAGGAACTTGTTCGTGGTGCATTTGATGGACCCAAGGAAAATCTCATCAATGGTTTAATTCCATCCAAAAACAAGTATAGAGCGACGCTGATCTCTGGCGTCAATCAAGTGGGTAATCTCATGGTAGCGTGCGTCGCGATTTACTTTTTTGTTGCTGACAAGACACACGGTGAAGCGGGCCGGCTAATAGGAACCTGGGTAGCGTGCGGAGTAGCGCTAATTGTTTCGGCGTTTTGTGTTCTTGTGATTGCAATATGGGCCGCAGCAATCTACAAACCAACCGCGCGGACTAGAGAATCGGGCGATGAGCGTCGTCCTTAGAGGTTCCTGTTGTGACCGTATTCGTTGAATATTGCGATGATGGAGGAAGTCTGAGATTCAAGAAGTAAGCGACTGCTTCAATAGCTTCGTCCAAAAACGCCGCTGCTTCACCCAATCCGACATGATCGCAATTGTACGAACTTCGCGTTCGCGGAAGCGGGGGACGGGGTTGGTGGTTGGTTCGAGGTCGAGTATCGCTTGCTGGATGTCGGGGGCAAGGTTGGCGAGATTTAGGATCTGCGTTACGCGGGCACGGGTGATGCCAGCGGTACGTGCGATAACGGCTTGGTCTTTGACTTGGCCGGTGGCGAGGAGATGTTCAAGTCGAATAGCGAGCGCCATCAGTTTGGTGATGTGAGGAACCTTGGCCGGCGCACTTGGCATCTTAGGCTTGGGGACTCCGATTTGCTTTCGCCCACGCCCGCCTGTAGTCGTTTGGAAAGGTATCTTGCTGAGGGACTTTACTGTGGTTGGTTCTTGCATGATTCATGTACTTTCGTGGGTTCTTCGGCGAATGACTTCAGCCCCAGCGGACTGAGCGTAATGGACAAGGTGCTGTCGTTGGGATCGTGGTCGATGCGTGCTACCAACTGCGACATCAGTCGGCTGCGCTCGCCCATCGTAAGATGTTCCCATAGGCCTTGGAGATTCTTGATTGCCTTTTGAATCGTCTTGCGATCAGGAGTGCTGGCTTGGATCTTCGCGAGCTGCTCTTGCAAATCGGTGCGTCGCCGTAGGTCGCGAGTCTGTTGCTCTGTGAGCGATGCAAGCGAGTCAAGACGTTTGACTTCGCGAGCGTTGTCGCCAGTGGGAATCGAAATTGCTTCAATCGCTCGCTCGAGGTTGAACAAGCTTTCGTTCAGTAAGGACAACTCTTTCCGAAGAGTATCTCCTTTGTCGTTAAGTGACCTGCTAACGCGAAGGCTGGTTTCGTTGAGTAGCGCTTCGTCGATCGTCAGCGTTTGAAGTTGTGCCACTACAAAACGTTCGACCTCCTCCGCCGGCAATGATGGCCTTGGGCAAGTCTTATGACCGCGCTTGGTTGCCTTGTTACAGACGTAGTAGCGATATCTCTTGCCGCGCCCGCTGCCCCCGCTAGTCGAATGCGTCATCATGGAATCGCAGGCTGAGCAACGCAGCAATCCAACGAGCACTCCGGGTGACTTGCCGTGGATGCGGTCGCCCAAGCTGACACGGTTGGCATTGAGCTTCTTCTTCACCGCTGCAAACACCTCAGGATCGACGATGGCTCGGTGCTCGCCCTCGTACATTTCATTATGGTATGTGACCTTGCCGATATAGATCGGATTAGTCAACAAATTATGGAGCGTGGTTTTATAGAACGGACCACCGCCGAGTTGCTTGTCTGTCTTAGTAACCCAACTCTTTGCTCGCCAACCTCGGGCTTGGATCGCTTCGAGAGTTCCAAGGAGCCCCTCACATTCAAGATAGAGCTCGAAGATCTGACGAACTCTTTCTGCTTCCAGTTCGTTGACGATCAGCTTCTTGGTTGCTCGATCGACGTCGTAACCCAGAATTGGCCGGCCACCGATGTACTTGCCTTTGCGTCTGGCGGCCGACATCTTGTCGCGAGTTCGTTCGCTGATGATCTCGCGTTCGAACTGAGCGAAAGACAATAGGATGTTCAGCGTCAATCGCCCCATGCTGGATGTTGTATTGAACTGCTGTGTGACCGATACGAAGGATACACCGGTCTTGTCGAGTGTATCCATGATCTTGGAAAAATCCATCAGCGAGCGACTAAGTCGATCGACCTTGTATACTACGATGCAATCGATCATGCCGGCCTTGATATCGTCCAGCAATTGCTTCAGCGCAGGGCGTTCCATGTTGCCACCCGTAAAGCCGCCATCGTCGTATAGTTTGTCGATCTCTACCCAACCTTCATGGCGCTGGCTGGCAATGTACGAAGAGCATGACTCGCGCTGGGCGTCGAGCGAATTGAACTCTTGCTCCAAGCCCTCAGTCGTGGATTTGCGAGTGTAGATCGCACAACGAATCTCTTTGCTTCGTCTGTTGGTGTCGATCATTGGGCGAGCTCCTTGTTACAGTTGAGTCCAAAGAAGGTGAATCCATTAACATGCGACCCGGAGATTGCTTTTGCTACGGCTGAAAGCGTGCTGTATGTAGTACCGTTGAACTCAAAGTTATCCTCGCCAACATAGACCGCTAGTTTCTTGCCCTTATAGGTTTTATACAAATTTGCTCCAGCGGCCGGCAATCGAGGATCGCGTGTTGCGTCGATGACGGTCGTTTGATCACACGCGAGCGAAATCTGATTGGTAAACTCCAGAGGTGGGCGTTTGCGCAGATCGGCATCATCAGCCATTTCAAGAGCACGTTGTCGAACTCGCTCCGGTAGACCGCCTTGTTCGTTCGCTTGCAATCGCCAAGCAATCTTCTTGATCATCCATTCACGATTGCGACTACGTGGTGGCTCGAGACAAACAGTCTCGAAGTATTCTTGAAGTTCAGCGGTCGTCATCTTCTTCATGCTGACGACCTCCAGCTTGATGTTTAGGGTCATACGTCTCTCCGTGGTTAATGGTCTTGGTGTTCGTTTCTCGCGGCGCGTTTACCGCCGGTCACAGAGAGCGGTCAGTGCGCGAGGAACTCAAGCCGTCCTGCCGAGAATTTGGAGAGTTAAACGAGTTGTCTGACGGTGACCGTTCCAACAAGAAGCGAATGACCCCGTTAGCCAGGATGTCGACGATCTCATTTTGCTGCTCTGTTAACTCAGTATCCAGTGTTGACTGCATCAAGGGAAAATCTCCGAATTTGTATGCCGGTTCGATAGTCAGCGTGGTTAACGCTCTCTATCCCCTGAACTACTCGGCACAAGCTGGAATTGGCGGAATCCGATCGCAAAATCTCACAAAGAAAAAAAGTTAGATTTTGGAAATGCGTGTGACCACACGTGTCAAAACAGGCCTCAATATTGATCGCAATGTTTGTAACACAATCTATAGGAGACATCGAGAATGACCGGAACCGGAGCTAATCCCCGCGCGGTACAAAAAGTATGCAACAAGAAAAACGTTGAGATTCGGTGCTTAGAACACTGCGATGGACCACAAGTGGGGTACTCTTATGGCTTCGTTAAGTCCGTCAGATACCGTTCGCGAGAAGTGTTGACGAGCTGGTAAAACAGGTTGTGCGCAGCAGCAACCGCAAGATTCTATTCCACGATTGGTCGCTTCCACTTTTCAAGCAGCCGCTCGATACGACTTTAGATGACCACCAAGCTCTTCATCACAAATGAGCTTGTGTTTGTTTAAGTCGATCGGCTCACTTGGAATAACTGTTCTTACCGGTGGTAGGTGATCTCGAGCACTGTGGCAACGTCGTTCGTTGTACCAGTTTTGCATAACTCGAAGAATGTGATCGAGATGTGAGTTACTCACGATGCAAAAGCCATTTAGAACTTCATGCTTTATGGTCTGGATCACTCGTTCGACGTGAGCTTGTAGGTTGGGCGACATGGGAGTTATTGGCTTTACTTCACAATCGATACTCTTAAACACTGCATCGAAGGCTGCTACATATTTCTTATCGTTGTCTCGTCCCAGGATCGTGCAAGGTAGCTTCTCTTCGTCTATGTGAATTGCAAAGTTCCGAGCCTGCTGGCTCGTCCATTGTGCGTCAGGATGCTCTGTACACGGAGAGATCCAGATGCGTCTGCTTCCAATGTGAATGAAGACTAAGAAGTAGACGTCCACCATGCCTTTGATGGTCCACTTCTTCTTGCAAGCGAAGTCGCATTGCCATAGCGTCGCTGCATGCCTCTTGAGGAAGTCACACCATGAGTCCGGATGATCGTGTGGCTGAGGGCCTAGGTCAGCCTCCATCAGCACATTCTTGACTGTCTGTCTGGAGATGCAATGGCCCAAGCGACGCATTGCTTGGACAATCTTTGTGTAACCCCATCCGGTTTCTTTGCGGATGCGGATGATCGCTTCGCTGATGCTCTCATCAAGACGCGGGCGGCCTGGATTAGCAGAATCCTTCTTAGGCCGCTTGTCACTGGACTCTTCCATCTGACGAACCCAACGGCGAAAGGTCGAGTAGCTGACAATGGTGATCAGATCCTTAATCCGTGCGCCCAGTTTCTTTCCATGCTTGAGAAGTGTTCGACGCTCCTGATTACTAAGGCTGATACGCTTGGGTAGTTTACTGCGTAGCATTTGATTCTCCGCTTTGAGATAGGAAACTTGCCGGGCAAGTTCTTGCCGTGTTAGTGAAGCAAGGAGTGTCAAAAGAGGATGAACGATATTGGCCATGCGAACTGCGAAATCCCATCGAACCGTTAAGAATCTGAAGTGGCAGGGTTTTTGTACCCCGCTACGTCGATGAGAATTACAAACGCTCGAAGCATCTGCAAGTCAGGATCAAGCTCTGTGTTCCAAGTCATTTAATGTGGAATGCTACAACTGTCAGAGTTGGAATGGTCGGTACCAGGACGACACTGATACAGGCTCGCGGCACGAGCTGGAATTAGTTCAAACTCGCCCTTTTATGCTTCTAACTTGCAATCGATGCCATAGGTAATCGCAGGGCTGTTGAATCGGCTGTTAACATTCCGAAGACAAAGATGCGGGAGTACCTTTCCGGTCTCCAACCCCTTAAGTCATTTTGCGGCAAGAGGATAAGCTCGAAAACCACCATCTGCAGAAAACCTTAGACACAAAAACCGCGAGGGCGACTGTTAAGCAGATTTTCCGTAGCGCGGCATACCCAATCCGATCTACCGAATCGGTCGCGAACTCATCCGATCCCATAAAATAAAGGGTCTAAACAGAGAACTGTACAAAGAAGGTCCATTTTTAGGGTCTGTACGGGGAGCCTTTGTTCAAGAAGCCCGGATGGTCGAGGCCGCAGAATCGACTCAGCTTATCTTGGGTTTTGCTTTGGTCGGTTGGCTATGTTTGGTTTAATAAGTCGTGGTTTAACCCAACAACTCTTAGATCACGAATCTTGGATCTTGTTGCTTCCGTCCTCATTGGCTCTGCAGCGTGCTGGATTGCGTCGTGTTTGAAGTGGTGAGATTACTTTGACCGGTTGTAGCAGTCTGAAAGAAGTATTTGCGGTTGTCGGTATCGAAGAAGCAGCACATGGTCTTGAATTTACCGAGGTCCAGAGCGAGAATGAACATAGTTAGCAAGTCCGTAGGGTTTGGGGTTGGCAGAATGTGACAGTGGTTGAGTTAACGCGACCCGAGATCACGGGCCCGAGCCGCCAGATTTTAATCGAATGGCTCCCACCCCAAACCCGCGACTTACATAGATTCTTTCGCCTACGGAAACAGCGTGATGAAACTTTTGTCATTGATTCTGCTCTTGGCGACGACGTGCATCAGCATCGCGCAGGAGCCGCATGTGCCTCCCGGAACCGATGTACCAAAGCACTATAAGAAATTTCAGGGCGATTGGGTTGTCGTTTCCCAATCTGATTCTTCGGGAGAAATTGAAACGCCAACGGAACTACTTGTGACGATTACCGGACAACGAATGACCGTAAATGGTCCCGGCGTGTCGAACGACCTGCCACAGCCTCTTGAATTCGCGATTCCCAAGACGCTTGAGGAAAATCCATATAGACAGCTGCGAAAACGCGGCGCGCGGAACTTGGACAAGATTGTTGATGTTGAAAACCAAATAACCTTGTTTTGGTTTGTTGGGATCTACAAACTTCAAGATGACGAGTTTCAAGTCGCGCTCAAGTACTGTGGCCAAGGACTTGAAGGTCAGCATTTTCGCGACTTCATGCCGCCATCATCATTTAATGCAAAACAAATGGACGACGAGGTCCGACTGACCCTACGACGAAAGAAGAAATAGGCGAACAAAGCCGTGAACCGGAGCACGCGATCCGGCGTTTTTGACATGGTGGCCGAACTGGCGCGTGCCGGGTGATGGCCGTCGTTCGTCTACTGAGGTGATGATTGAAGAGATTCGTATTCACGACCGGACTCAATCTGTCAATTAACATTGATGGACGAGTTGCAAAACTTGAACGTTCCTCGTGGAAACAGCAACTCTCCAGTCGCTGTTGCTATAGATTCAACTTCGAAGACGATATCACGGTTTCAGTCGGAAGTTCTGGAAATGGTTACTACCTTGAATCCACTTCAGGAATTACAGGCAAGACTTGGCAAACAACACCTGGGTCCTTCACGAAACGTACCGAAGTTGCTCACTATATGTTCAAACTTAACTCAACCTGCTACATTCTGAGGCCAATTTACGCCAATGCGAAGGGATGGGCTTGCCCTATCCGCTTGAACGTACATGAAGATAGAGAGCCGATTACGAGGAAGATCGCTACTTACATGCCCGTACCACGCTCGGATGCCGTTCGTGGTTGTATCAATGATAGATTGTTACCCCATGTTAACGAACTTGTGACTGCACTATTCGTGATATCATATGGAAACGGCGAGTAAGGTACTCTGGACGAACAATGCGATCGAGATAGGAGCCCGGTTACCCGGGACCCCTCTCACACCACCGGACATGCGGGTCCGCATCCGGCGGTTCGAATCTCGCTGGTAAACGCGGTATCGGAGGTGCAGAGCGAGTTGGCGGCGGGTGACATTGGAGGTGGCATCCGCTCGCGTCGGTCTGGTTCCTACACTGAGCTTAAGGCTGGCTTTGCCGTGGCCGCCGATTCCGATTGATCTCGACTGAGACTCCAAAGAGCACGTGGCTTCAATCCTCCGTTTCCGATTTGCCTTTGCGTTCTCAAGCACGCTCGGCTAGAGCGACCGGCCTCTATGCGGTTTCTGGATAGTTGTTTTCTGAGCACTTCGTTTACGACCTCGCAGGTCTTGGCGAGAAACCATCCGAGTGGGGTAGGTGACGCACTGATGGCGGTCGACAGACTCGGCGCTTACCCATGGTTTCGCAGGCTTCCTTCCCACGCCCGGTCGCCCGAGTCGCAGTTTCCTTCGCCTCGTGTCTGTTTCTTACGAGCTATTCATTTGGTATACTGACTCCTGTAAGAGTATCGGAACTAAACACAGGGGACTAGGAACTCTCGCGAGTTCCGCACCCCATAAACTCACGCCCATGTTGGGCGCACGTGCAAACGGGGCCGCCGATCGCGTCGTTCGCGAAGTCAATGTTTATTGGCGGCGGCCCGGTCAACGCAAACGTTCTGTTGCTCACACAAACCGATGATAGCATCTCCATACCGAACGCTGGTCGAATCGTCGTCACGTCTTGTGGATGTGAACCTGTTGGATGACGTTAGCCAAGATTGTATTGACGATGCCAATATTCTTCTTGAACGCATCCGACCGGTATTGGACGCAACCCAAACTGTCGTGCTACAGAAGTGCGAAGTTCCCGTCGAGTTTAAGCCGGACTTCTTTTCGCATCATGTAGACGACATACAAAACCTACGCAACCTTTCCCGCGCATTTCGTTTTGCCGCTGACGTCGCGGCTCTTAACGCGGATTTCGATACCGTCGCTCAGTATGGAGTCATCATGCTCGACCTTGCAAACGCCACACGCCGTGGTGGATTGATTGTCGATCATCTCGTTGCCATCGCCATTTCCGGCTCCGGCGTTGGCTCGTTGCGGTCATTGCGTGATCGGTTCGATGACCATGTTCGTGATGATTTGATTGCAGCGCTCAGTCGCTACGAGCATGAGCGTGAACCTTATAGCGCGATCACGGCGCGAGACGCACGATGGGAAGCGGAGTCTGGGTACCAGGATGATGGTAACGAGTTGCCCGAGGACGGGCTTATTGACCCCGATAGCAAACTTTCCGTCGAGGAACAGAGATCATTGATTCAACTTCTCAAAGCCTTCGGCAACCGGCCGAAAACAGAAATCGAAGCGATGCATGTGAATCAAGATCGGCATGATTTGGCAATGGTGCGTCTATTGTCTGTTGATTTGGCGCTACGATCATGGAAACACCGCACCGGGCGATACCCTCACTCGATACTTGATCTAGCACCTGACATTTTCTCCTCTGTCCCCCGCGATCCATTCACGGATGACAATTTCATTTTTCGTTCCATTGACAACTCGTTTGAACTGTATAGCACAGGACCCAACAAAAATGACTCAGGCGGACGCTTTGCTCCATGGTTTGCGGTCTCCAATGGCGAGTACGATTTGTGCCTCGATGCCGAAGACTTCTGGCAAGATTGCTGTACAATCAAAACCCATCGGGGGTTGATTCCTGGCCTATGGTCGCGACTGCGGTTCTGGCGGTAAGCGGGGTACCAAACAACGCAACCGAACAATGCGATCGGGATAGGGGCCCGGTTACCCGGGACCGCTCTCACAACACCTAGCATGCGGGTCCGCTGCTGGGGCCGTCTCATCGCTTAAGAGCAAGCCTGTTCTGGTTATCTAGTGGATGCTGACCAAGCTGGTTGTTGTTAGATTGGCGTTAGTCAAAGTGCTTCGCAGGCTTCCTTCCCACAGTCGGTTACCCCTCCGCAGTTTCTTTCGCCTCGTGTCTGTTTCTTACGAGCTATTCATTTGGTATACTGACTCCAATAAGACGATCGGAACTAAACACAGGGGACTAGGAACTCTCGCGAGTTCCGCACCCCACAAACTCACGCCCATGTTGGACGTACTTGGACCGAAGCCTCCGACGGTCCGTTTCGAAACGGATGCCTTGTTGGCGGGGGCTTGGTCAACATTGCCATTCGCGACTTGGAGCCAAACCTGTGCGTAATGACTAATCGCAATTTCTTACTTTTTCGTAGCGGTCTATTTCTAGGCTACCAATCTGACGAAGACATTGGACGTTGGTTCCTTGGGGGCGACTGTCTTGGTTGGATTTATGCTCGACTACTTCCTGGTCCGGACTTCAAAAATGATTGCTGTCCTTTGATGGAAGACTGGGGCTGGTATGCAGCTATTTCGACTTGCGACACTAAAGTTCGTGTTGAGCTGTCTCTGTATGCTTACATCGCAAGTTACTGGATCCTCGGTATTAGTGCAAAGTCACCAGGGCTTTGGAAAAAACCGATGGCAGTTCGAAACGAGGCTCACGAGCGCGTAGCTAACGCGATTGACGCAATTACGCGTGACGATGATTACTTCGAATCGTATGGTTGGCACGTTGACGATCGGTTCGACACCGCAGCATTAACCAGAGGTATGGGTGAGCTTGAACGGGTCGCTAATACAAACCAGAGATGGAAGAATATCACCAAGAGGAAATGTCCAAACTGCAACGCTCTGTGTCCCGAGTATCGCCGGAACTGCTTGGCTTGTGGCTATCAGCTTGGACGCGAAATACTCAAGTAATAAAGATGCGAACAATGCGATCGAGATAGGGGCCCGGTTACCCTTGCTGCCTCTCACAACTTCTAGCATGCGGGTCCGCAACTGGGGCCGTTTCATCTTTTAAGAGCAAGCCTGTTCCAGACTTCTAATAGACGGACCAAGCCGGTTGTTGCTAGATAGGCGTTGGTCAAAGTGATTTGCAGACTCTTTCCCACGGCGAGTTACCCTTCCGCAGTTGCTGTCGGCACGTGTCTGTTACTTACGAGCGATTCATTTGGTATACTGACTCCTGTAAGAATATCGGAACTAAACACAGGGGACTAGGAACTCTCGCGAGTTCCGCACCCCACAAACTCACGCCCATGTTGGGCGTACATGGACCGAAGTTGCGGCCGGTGCGTTTTCTGAAATCCGAGTCACTTGGCGGCGACAGGGTTACCGCTGACGTTAGCTCAGAAGGAACGCGACAAGCGTCATGGCTCTGGAATGCCTCCCGCTTGCCGGGTGGATTGTTACGCTTCTCGCTACATAACCGCTCAGCCCCCGTCCCTCCCCTCTTTGCTCGGCGGCAAAGCCGCCGAGCAAAGAGGGGGCATTGCAGGTGGTACCATCGTATTAGCGAGAAACATGAAACTCCACTGGACAAGCCAGTGGTATCTAAAGTCTGTCGCTTGCACTCTTGTCCCTGCTGAATGTTGAAGTCACCAGTGGTACGGTAGTGTGATGTCGGAGACGGTCTCTGACTGAGACTGACACGTCAGCAGCGCGGACGACGGCACTCGATCCTCCGGGCAAGAACGCGTGCCCCGCTAACCAATAAGGATTTGACATCGCGGAGTGAGGCACGAATGCAGCCGATGCTCAAGTCCTTTGTTCAAGGAGCCCGGGATGGTTGCGGCCCTAGAATCGGCTCAGATTAACTTGGGTTTTGCTTTGGACAGCAAGCTAGATTTGGCTTGACAACCAGTGGCTGAATTCAACAACTCGTTGCTGACGAACCCTTGACCATGTTGCCAGCGTTCTCATCGGCTCTGCAGCGTGCTGATAATGGTTCTGTTGGAAGTGTTGAGATATGCTTTTGGATTGCGGTGGATACAACTTTCCAATATCAGCGCAGAACTCTAGCGACCACACTACCAAGTGCGTTTGATTTGGCCGGGTTGTGTCCAGTTCAATGCTATTCTTCGGGTTCACTTTCAACCTCTTCTAACCAACGCACTCGCAGGCTTCCTTCCCACGCCCCGTCGCCGCAGCCCGCAGTTGGCTTCGCCTCCTGTCTGTTTCTTACGAGTTATTCTTTTGATATACTGACTCCTGTAAAAATATCGGAACTAAACACAGGGGACTGAGAACTCTCGCGAGTTCCGCACCCCACAAACTCACGCCCATGTTGGGCGTACTTGCACCGAAGTCGCGGATCGGCCGTTTCCTGATGGTAAGTCTTTCGGCCGCGACATCGGTGATGGCGGGGTTCGTCCGAGAAGAAACACAAAAGTACCAAGCGATGCATGTCCAATGACTGAGAATCCATATACGCCATTGACCACGAATGGCGACACAAATTTGACGCCTCGTCGATTGCACGGGTTTGCGCGAGGTGCACGAAACGGGCTTTTGTGGGCGATGTATCCGTTGTCGATGTACGCGATGGAATTGTCAAATCACGGTGACGTTATCACAATCTTGCTGAGGGTTGGACCAATTCTTGCAATTTGGATTTGTTGCGCGGGGCTTGTCGCTATGAAACAGGATCGAAGCAAAATCGGCGCTTCGCTCGATTAATCCAAGTACTACAAAATATATCGATCAATTCAAACGCTTTCCGTGCCACAACGATTATGCAACAATGACAAGTTGTTATGGAAACGTTGGACGAACAACGCGATCGAGATAGGGGCCCGGTTACCTGGTACTCCAGTCACAACATCTAGCATGCGGGTCCGCAACTGGGGCCGTTTCATCTTTTAAGAGCAAGCCTGTTCCAGACTTCTAATAGACTTACCTATCGGGTTGTTGTTAGATTGGCATTAGTCAAAGTGCTTTGTTGCTTACTTCCCACGCCTGTTCGCCCAAGTCGCAGTTGCCCTCACCGCGTATCTGTTTCTTACGAGCTATTCATTTGGTATACTGACTCCTGTAAGAATATCGGAACTAAACACAGGGGACTGAGAACTCTCGCGAGTTCCGCACCCCACAAACTCACGCCCATGTTGGGCGTACTTGCACCGAAGTGGCACTTATTATTTTCCAACTTATTGGCGTTCAATGTACCACGCGGTGAACGCGGTCATTCGTCCTTAAACATGTTTAAAACACCACCACATCTAAACTTGACCGTCTTGCGATCCCCGGACATCGATCGGGCGTCCAACTTTTATTCGGCGCTGGGACTGCTGTTTACAAAACACCGCCACGGAACTGGACCGGAACATTATTCGTCCTGTGTAAACGGTTTCGTTTTCGAGATTTACCCACTTGGAAAACACCCGCCTACAATTGGAACAAGGATTGGCTTTTCCGTAGATGATGTCGATGCCATTGTCCGGATGCTTCTAGGGATCGGTGCTGAATTGGTCTCATCAGTCGCTGACAGCGAATGGGGACGCCGAGCCGTTGTCAAAGATCTCGATGGTCACATTGTTGAATTGCTGACTCCTCCCAATCGTGATAAGATCGTAGCGTCAGACAAAACTTAAACTGGCGCGAGGACCGTGACACACTCGGAAGTAAAGAGTCCGGGTGACACGGGCAGACAATGCAAATACGGACGAACAATCGATTGCACCGAAGTCGCGGTTTGGCCGTTTCCTGATGGTGAGTTTACTTGCCGCGACATCGGTGAATCGTGGCGTTTGACATTTACCATTCTTCTCGAAGAAAGTACAACCGTCTAAGATGACAGTTAAGTTCTCGTTACTTCAACTCCTCCAACTGTTGGTCGCCGCGTCAGTAATTTTTATGGCCGTAAAAGCTTACGTTGATCACAACGAAAGAAAGCGGCTTGAAATGGAGGTAGCGCTCAAATGGGGTTGGGCGAACAAATTGCTTTACGATCAGCTTTTGAATGATACCTCAACAATTGGGACTCCAGTTAGTAACTACCAAGCTTTTCCAGAATTAACGACTCAAACGGTCGAAAACGGTCCTACCGTAAAGAGTGTACTGCGAGTGTATAACATCGTTCGTCCGGAGAAAATGTACTCGAAAGATCATTATGATTTCGAGAACTTGGGTGTAGACAAAGACTCAACCCTTCTTTCCTATCAGGACGGCGACAAACTACTTTATTTTAGCTTTTACGGAAATTTTGTGCAAGAAGGAACAAGTCTAACTGGGTTTACGATTTACATTCGTGATGATCGGATTCACGCAATAGACGTCCATGAGAGTTCCCGGCCAAACTAATAAACGGTCCAACAAAGCGATCGAGATAGGGGCCCGTTTACCCGGGACCCCTCTCACAACACCTAGCATGCGGGACCGCAACTGGGGCCGGTTCATCTTTTAAGAACAAGCAGGTTCCAGACAGCCAATAGACTGACCAAGCCGGTTGTTGCTAGATAGACTTTGGCCAAAGTCCTTTGCAGGCTTCCTTACCACGGTGTGTTACCCTTCCGCAGTTGCCTTCGCAAGCGTTCCGACTTAATGGGAAATCGATTGTAAAATGGATCAACAAGAGAAAGTGGTAATCAAGCGACTTCTCGTTGCATTTCTTCTAACTCCAGTTTGCGGCATGATTGTTTGCCTACCATTTGCTATCCTGGGCTCGTTAGCATCATCCGTTGTTGCAGCAGCAGAACCTTCCGGAGGTCTGGCAAACTTTACAGATGAAAAACTCATTTGGAGCACAGTATTGTTGCTGGCTGGCATATCAGCATTCACGATTTCTTACTGGTTGACTGGATACTTTTTTCCATCGCAGTCGCGGCATACAGCTTGTCATGGCGGATTCAACCAATCCGTGTACCGCGACGAACACCAGCGGGACCAATCGGGTAAAATATAGGAGTTGCAGGGGCCAATCGCTTCACCCAGGCCCAACCGCAGCGAAACTGGAGACCAGCGTGGGCGCCAGGTGTAGTTGCAATTTCTGCAAGAAAAGCTGTCTCGTGAGGCAATTAAGGTGCGCAGGGGATGGTGAGTACGGAAGTTTCAAGCATTGGAGTCCAATCCCCAGGTGGAAAATTTCCAATTGTCGGAGTCGTCGCCTCAGCCGGTGGTTTAGACGCTTTCAGGCAATTTTTAGGCGCGGTTCCGGTCGACTCAGGTTTGGCATTTGTTTTGGTTCCACATCTTGATCCAAAACATGAAAGTCAAATGGTTGCGTTACTATCAAAAGTGAGTTTGATTCCCGTGGTTGAAGCAACTCAGGGGATGGTCGTTGAGCCCAATCGTGTCTACGTAATACCGTCCAATTACTTTCTGACCATCGTGACTGGGGCTCTGAAACTAAGCGATCCGCCAACACCCCAGGGGCGCGAAACGGCGATCGATTTCTTTCTTCGTTCGCTTGCGGCAGATCAGGGCGAACGTTCGGTCGGTATCGTTCTGTCGGGTACCGGAAGCCATGGAACTCTGGGGATACGAGAAATCAAGCTTGCCGGCGGAATGGCCATCGCTCAGCAACCGGAAACCGCAGAATTTGACACCATGCCAAGCAGTATCATTCGAGAAGGACTCGCGGACTACGTATTGTCGCCGGCGGAGATGCCTGGGACATTACTGCAATACATGCAGCAGCCGTACATCAATCAAGCCAAACAACCAGCTACGGATGTGGCAACGGAAGATGAACACTACGCGGCCATCCTTGGCCAATTGCTTAGGCACACCCATTTCGATTTTGGGAGCTACCGAAAGAACACCATTCTACGTCGGATTCAACGACGCATGGGCCTACACCACTTGAAACATCTTCAGCAGTACGTCGCACGTATTACGCAAGACGCAAAGGAAGCTGGGGATTTATCTCGAGACTTGCTCATCAGCGTAACAGCATTTTTTCGTGACCCAGAGGCATATTCGGCTTTGCAAGAACGCTTGCTTCCGGAAATTAAAACTCGTGCCTCAGATCGTTTCCCCTACCGAACCTGGGTTGCAGGATGCGCGACCGGAGAAGAAGCTTACTCACTGGCGATGCTGTTGGTCGAGTGCCTTGAAGCGAAACCTCCCAGTGAGACTAATCTACAGACTTCTCAACTCTTACAGGTCTTTGCCAGCGATGTCGATGAGGCCGCCATCACCGTTGCGCGAACAGGAATCTACCCATCAAACATTGCGGGTGACGTTTCACAATCTCGCCTAAAAAAGTTCTTCACCAAAACAGATGAAGACCATTACCAAATTGGAAAACAGTTAAGAGAGTCGATCGTTTTCTCGAAACAGAACCTCATTAACGACGCGCCGTTCTCAAAGCTCGATCTTATCTCTTGCCGCAATCTTTTGATCTACCTTGAACCCGAGATGCAGCAGAAAGTAATCGCACTTTTCCACTTCGCACTTGTTAACGACGGCTTATTGATCCTCGGCCCGTCCGAATCCATTTCGCAATTCGATCAACTCTTCGAGCCGATCTCGAAGAAGTGGCGCATCTTCAAGAAAATAAACTCAAGTAGACAGAGTCGTCTACACCTACCGCTCAGCGCAACTCGCGGCTTGAACAAACCGCTTAAAGTACACTCGGACGCAATTTCACCGCGACTGGGGCACAAAGATTTCTTCGAAAAAGCGATTATCCGTCTATGCGTTCCCGCTACCGTTCTGATCAATCGTCGATATGAAATTCTCTACGTCGCGGGACCGGCTGTAGAGTATCTCCAATTTCCTGCGGGCGAGCCAAGTTACAACCTATTGTCGATATGCCGTCCTGGCTTGCGGACAAAGTTGCGGTTCGCGTGTCAGAAAGCGTTTGAAGAAAACGTCGACATGGCCGTTGAAATACCGATGGAACGAGGAGGCGCTGCGGTTGAATGCTCTGTGCGCATTCATACGTTAAAGGCACCGCCCGAGAATGAATTGATGTTGCTTATTAGTTTTAGCGACAAGGCTTTGAGCGAATCACAGGCCCAATCCGGTTCGCAAGCTCCACAGACGAACCAGAATCCAACTTACGCCGACCAGCTAGAGCGGGAGCTCAGTTCGAACAGCGAAGAACTTGGCGGCGTGATTGCTGAATTGGAAGATGCCAACGAGGATCTAAAAACATCGAATGAGGAAATCATGTCGATGAACGAAGAGCTACAATCGGCAAACGAAGAGCTTGAGACTTCAAAAGAGGAACTGCAATCGCTGAATGAGGAAATGTCAACGGTTAACCTCGAACTACTCGAGAAGGTGGCCGAACTTGATGTAGCGAACAACGATATCTTAAACCTTTTATCCAGTACAGAAATCCCCACTTTGTTCCTGGACCACAACCTTCTGATCAAGCGTTTTACGCCACCAACCGCAAAGCTTTTGAATGTACGATCATCTGACGTAGGCCGCCCGCTCAGCGACATCACAGCGCGATTCATAGATCCAAGCTTGTTAAGCGATTGCCGAAAGGTGATGGAGGAAGCGCAGCCGATTGAGTGCGAGATTGAAGGTGAGCAATCTCGGATGTATCTGCGGCAAATTCTTCCTTACCGGTCGCATGGCGATGATGTCATTGGCGTTGTCATAACCTTCATTGATCTCACTTCGAGGTTGTTGCTGGAAAAGTCCCTGAAGCAGAGCAAAGACCACCTGGAAGCGATCCTCGACTCCGCCGTCGATGCGATTTTGACCGTAGACGGCCAGGGTGTGATTAGCCGAATCAACCCTGCAACGGAGAGGCTGTTTGGATATCCACAAGAAAGCATCCTTGGCAAGCGCGTAGAGTCGTTGCTATCGCCTCCGAATGATGGTGTGCATCCACGGCAATCACCAAAGTTGCAGATGTCGCCTATGTCCTTATTCAATGCCGGCAATTATTTAAACCTTAAGGCGAATCGTAGTGACGGTACCACGTTTGACGCAGAGCTATCGGTCAGTCGCATCGACCACCTGCAACTGTTCATTGTTGTTGTTCGTGATGTCACTCAAAGAATGGATCTACAGAAGAAAGTTCTTGAGATCGCTTCTGATGAACAACGCCGCATCGGTCAAGAACTTCATGACGGTACTCAGCAAGAACTTTCCGGCTTGTCATTGATTGCTGGAACAATTAAAGATTTCCTCAATGACAAGTTGCAATCGACCAGTGATCTTCGACAACCATTAATGCTTGACCATGCTCAATTTACGCGCCTGGTACAAAATGCATCCAAGCTAGTGGATGGATTAAACGAAGCGAATCGGCATGTACAATCGTTGTCGCACGGAATCATGCCAGTCCAGATCGACGTCGAAGGATTGCACTCCGCACTAACCGAACTCGCCCGGGAAACAACCGTTGAGGATCGGGTCGTTTGCAATTTCGCCCATACCGGCAACTTGGCCAATCAAAGCAACGCCGTGGCAACACACCTCTATCGAATCGCGCAAGAGGCAATCCATAATGCCATTCGGCACGGCGAGGCGAAGAACATCCTCGTCTCCCTTTCGGCGGATCCATTCCAGGTCCAACTGGAAATCAGCGATGATGGAAGAGGGCTGGACCTCAGCCGAATTCAAATGGGCAGCAGCGTAAATCGCGGTGCGGGGCTCCAAATTATGCAATACCGTGCAAGCGTCATAGGCGGCAGACTGACCATTTTGGCTGGGACTAACCACGGCACGATCGTTCGCTGTACATTACCAGGAGAAAGGGAGTTGGGATGACCGATTCAGTTACTAAAATTAGAATTGTGATTATCGATGATCATCCGTTGATGTGTGATGGTCTCGCGACTCGCATTCAAGAGCATGACGACTGGGAGGTCTGCGGAGTCGCAGCGACGGAGGATGAAGGATTTGCACTGATCAATTCGACTTGCCCAGATTTGGCTTTGGTGGATATCGCGCTTAAGTCAGGGAACGGAATTGAATTGATCAAACGGGTTAGGTCGCGAAATCCGAGAGTCAGATTTTTGGCTATCTCAGCATATAAAGAATCGCTTTATGCGGAGCGAGCACTGCGTGCTGGGGCACTTGGTTATTTGAACAAGCAGGAATCAAATGAAAAGCTTGTTGACGCCATTCGTACCGTCTTAAGAAATGATCGATTTCTAAGCGAAGAGCTTAAGGCAAGGCTAGTGGCTTCCGCACTTGGGAATTCGGATAAAACGAGTGATCCAATCGACAGTCTGACCGATCGCGAGAAAGAGGTTTTTCGATTGATTGGAGAGGGGCTGACGACGGGAGCGATCGCTGATCAGCTCTTTCTCAGCACTCACACGATCGATACCCATCGCGAGAACATCAAGCGTAAGTTAAACGTTAGCAGTGCCAATGAACTGAGCCGCTTGGCTTTCCAAGCCATGCTTGAAAACACATAAGCTTGCAAGGGTTTTTCCGGTAAGGCTAGAAGGCAGGAGTCTTACGGCCTGTAAGCCGCTGGGCGTTAGCCGCAGTTACTGCAATCAACCGGGGCTAGAGCGGCTGTTGCCCTCTTTATCTTGCACTCTGCCCATCGGTTCCCATGAGCATGTCTAGAGTTCGTGTTTTAGATGTAGAGGGTTCGAAGCTAGGCCGCGGCCCACCCTCCCCCCCAACCTGCCCCGAAACATTTGATTACTCCGAAACGGCGTGGTTGAATCCGCCATATCGAAACAAGAAAGCGTTCGATTATCGCTTTAGCATTGGTCAACTATAACGGAATTGGTTTAAGATTTCCGCCGTCATTTTGCCGGCATGCCATTTTCTTTAGGGAAGACAGATAATGACAGCATCGAGTCAGTTGAGAAGCGAGACTTGCGTTTGCGAATCTCCGGAGCAAGAGACCGCAAATGCAATGCCGTCACAAGCAGAAAGCATGGCGGTGCTGGGCCATGAGATTCGAAACCCACTCAGCGCATTGAGCTACGCACTTCAAGCGTGGCCGTCATCGAACGACAATCCGCAACTAACCGAGCAATTGCTGCAGATCATGCGGCGACAGGTCTCTCAACTGACCCGACTCTGTAATGATTTGCTTGACGCCGGAAGGAACGCACAGGGGAATCTGTCAATTCGTCGAGCTCCCCTCGACGTTCGGACTGCACTGCACAATGCATGCGAAGAGATTCGGCCATTTGCTGATCAATGTGGACATAGAATAACCGTACGGCTTGGCGACATGCCTGTTATGCTGTTTGGTGACGGGTCGCGGCTGACACAGGTCATTGCCAACCTGTTGCATAACTCCGCTAAGTTCACAAACCGCGGTGGGCATCTACATATCTCTCTTGAGCGTGAGCATGAAACGGCGATTATCCGTGTAAGCGACGATGGAAGAGGAATGTGCGCAGATAGATTGCGAATTATCTTCCTTGCTCAAAATGGGAAAACGAAGTGTTCGGATCCTGTGGGCGGGGGCCTTGGAATTGGCTTGCGCCTTGCCAAGTCAATCGTTGAGCTTCATGGTGGCACGATCGAAGCTTGTAGCGAAGGTTTAGGACACGGCTGCACCTTTGTGATCCGGCTGCCGATCGATAACAGTACAACGGCCGAAACGACACGAGCGTCGATACTTCCACATCCAGCAATGTCCGACAAGTGCTCGAACCTGCCGCAATACCGCATCTTGGTAGTAGACGATGATCGGTCAATGAGGTTTTTGATGTCGCGATTGCTTGAGAGACTTAATCAGTCGGTCACGGTTGCGGACAATGGCGACCTTGCGATCGAGACGTTGAAGCGAATGACGCCAGATGTCATATTCCTTGATTTGCATATGCGTGGCATGAGCGGTTACGACGTCGCTCGTCAAATTCGCCGTTGTAGACAGTTGGATGGTGTTATTCTCATTGCGCTATCCGGGAACTCGGATGTCGCGAGTCGAATGCAAGCAGTCGAAGCTGGGTTCGACAAGTACCTTGTCAAGCCAACAAGTTTAACGGAGTTAACTGAAACACTTCTTAGCATCGCCTCAGTAGATTCATTGTAACCAATCCAACAAGACCGGTGTCTACCACGACCGTGACTGCTAGCAGCGTTAGCCCGGCGATAGTTGCTATCGGTGTTTGACTGAAGACCCTTTAGATGGTAAACAGCTCACTAACTGCTGCTCTTTTCCAAAAATTCCAATGCCAGGCGTTGAATCACATTATCCACTCACGTCGGACTAGGAGTCTTCAAATACATTTCTAAGGTGGTTTTCAACACGAACAGCGAATTGTATACACCGATACCAATCATTGGAACAGAGAACATTTGCAGCTTGAGAAGGAAGTAAGATAGTCTACCAATCACCCTCCAATCTTAATTGTTTCCTCCGATGCGAAACGTGCCCATGATCGGTCGATGGTCGCTTGTTTGCTCGTTATCGGGAAAGTCTCCATCGCGTACAATGACCGTTGAGATACCATTCCAAGACTTGGCTCCATGGGCTACGAAAATGAAGTCAAGAATAGAGTCGGGATATCGATCAACAGCTTCGTTAGGGAATCGGCGATCTTGAGCCCAATTGGAGTCAATCAACGGATCTGGCTTCACCCAATGCCAAACGTCGCCCTCGATCATTGCGTCAAAACCCTCGTTCCCCTTCTGCGTGTTGAAGTCGTAGTCGAAATTGTGATCCCCAACCGAGAATATCGGCTGGTTTGTAGACTGAGCCCATTTGACAAGCAGTCGCGCCTGTTGCGTACGGAGCTGAGCCTCTCCTCGTGCCAGATGATTGACCACCACCCACATGGTCGTGCCACTTTGTTTCTCCAGCAGTTGTACGGCAAGTGGCGATCGTGCGCGATAAGCGCCCAGCTCGTCACGATCACTTTCAAGTACGTTGGTATTCGCAACTTCTCCTTGGAACCGATGAAGCTCGATCGCCGAAACAATTTCGAATCTCGAAGAATCCACGATCAATTGGAGCGAATCGGTGTCCTTAAATCCGCCGCTGGCCGAAGTCACGAAGTCAACCTCGGTACCCACCCCACGCTGCACCGCATCGCGGTATCGAAAAAAATCTCTCGGCTCGACTTCACTCAGCGTTACGATCTGGGACTTAGTTTCTGGACTGGAAATCAACTCCGTAAGTTGCTCAGCTATGACTTTGGAATCACTCACCGGTGGCTCATTTGGCCGATTGCTTTCGACATTCCAAGCCAGCAATCGGAATTCTTGAGCGAACGTGTTTTGCACAGTCGCAAAAACGAGAACGCAAAGTAGCAACCTATACCTAAACAAATTCATCAAATCACCCTCCGGAGCATGCGTGCGAACAACTTTAGGACCACTGTAGCGAATATTCGGCCGACCCGTACATGGTCGCAAGTTGAGTTTCAGTGAAATAAGTTCATTAGGCCTCTGAGCGGTATCGCCATTCGCAGCAGCCAGCGATTCGCCAATTTCCCAAACGTGGTACGTTACAAATTCAGAACAAACGTATTACAACAAGTGGGTGATACCATGTTCTTAGTGGGCGGTGGTATGCGAGCCCTTGGGAAGCGGCGGAACAAACAATCGGTAAATCACTGGTGTAATGAACAGGGTAAAGCAGGTTGAACCGGCCAAGCCCCACACGATTACCGTGGCGAGCGGTCGCTGGACGTCAGAGCCAAGATCGGTTGCCAGCGACGCGGGCAGCAGCCCAAAAATGGCAACCAGGGCGGTCATCAGGCCAGGACGCAATCGATCGATTCGTCCGCGCACGATCGCGTCGTCAAGCGGCATGCCCTCCGAGCGATAACCCGTGACCCCTTTGAACATCAACACCGCATCCATCATCGCAATGCCAAACAGCGTTGCGAAGCCGACACCCGTTGAAACATTCAGATACATGTCTCTCATGTAAAGCGCCAGCGCGCCACTGGCCACTGCGAAGGGAACCGGCATCATCAACACGATCGCCGCTCGAACCGAACCGAAGGCAGCGATCAGCGTCACGAAAATGATCGCAATCGTGGCCGGAATCAGAATCGCAAAATGTTTCTGCGCACGATCGAGATTTTCAAACATCCCGAGCCACTGGACACGATAGCCTGGAGGGAGATTGATCTCCTGGTCAAAACGCGACTGTGCCTCAGCCACGAAACCACCTTGGTCGCGCCCAACAATATCACTACGAACCGTCACACGTCGGCGGCCATCCTCCCGCGCGATGATCGTTTGCCCGTCGACCACGGAGATATCCGCCACTTGGCTCAGCGGCACGGGCACTCCATCTTGGGTGTACACCGCCAATTGGCCGATCGCAGTCGGTGAACGCCGAAACTCCGGTGCAAGTCTCGCGACAATATCAACCGTGCGATCTCCCTCGGCGACCTGACCGACAGGCTGTCCGCCAATCGCCATGTTGATCAGTTGCATGACTTCTTCGATGCGCACATTGAATCGAGCGCATCGCTTGCGATCGGGCTCGATAATCAATTGCGGCTGAGGGCCCTCTTGTTCGATACTCGCATCGATACTGCCCGGGACACTTTGTAACAGAGCCACCGTTTGGTGTGCCAGGTCCAGAAGCAGGTCAAAGTCCTTGCCTGATAGTTCAACCGCCAAGTTAGCTGAGGTGCCGTTGGCATCTTCTGTAACGCTATCGATGATCGGTTGAGTGAAATTGAAACGCGTCGTCGGGAACTCGGATCGAAAGCGATCTCCCAACTCTTTCACCAATTCATGCTTGGATTGAAACTTCTTCCATTGGGATTTCGGTTTGGGGCCGATCATCATTTCGATACGGCTGGGTGGAAAAGGGTCCGTTCCATCATCGTTGCGACCCGCTTGCACGACGGCAAATTTGACTTCTTCATATTCCAATGCAATCTCGCGCAAAGTGCGACCAAATTCGCTGGTTTTCTCCAGACGCGTCCCGTCAGGAAAGTTGGCTCGAACCCAGATCACACCTTCGTCGAGATAGGGCAGAAACTCGACGCCCAAACGCGGGAAAATCGTCACGCATAGCAGGGCCAAGAAGGACAATGCAACCGACAGAACGATCCAGCGAGCGTTCAACATCAGTCGCAATGCAATCTCATAAGGCGGATAGGCGATTCGCAGCAATGGATTGACCCATTCCTGATACCCTTTGCGAAACAAGAACGTCGCCGCCACCGGGATCACAAACAAGGAAAACAGCAAAGCACCGCTGAGTGCAAACAAAATGGTTAATGCCATCGGCCGAAACAACAGTCCTTCGATGCGTGTCAGTGACAGCAGCGGCAAGAACGCAACCATGATCAGCCCCATCGAAACGAACACCGGCCAGTGCATGTCGACTGCTGATTGACGAATGATATTGCGGACTTCTTTCGGATCTCGCGTGCCAGATTTGCCCAGTCGGCGAGCAATATTCTCTGCCATGATGACCGCGCCATCGACCATGATGCCAAAGTCGATCGCTCCTATGGACAACAAGCCCACCGGAATATCAAACAGATACATCAGCATTAGCGCGAACAACAACGAAAACGGAATCGTCATGGCGACGAGCAACGCCATCGCGGGCCGACCTAGAAAGACAATCAATATCAACACCACCAGTGTGATGCCAAGCGAAACGCTGTGTGTCACCGTGTGCAGCGTGGCTTCCACCAGTTGTGAACGGTCATAGTAGGCGGCGATTTGGACGCCCTCGGGCAAGCCGCTTTCATTGAGTTCTGCCACCGCTTCTTGTACGCGTTCGAGTACTTGCGAAGGGTTCTCGCCACGTCGTAACAACACGATCCCGGCAACTCCGTCGTCGAGTCGGTCCTTGCTGAAGATGCCATTTTGCGGCAGATGGTCTTCACGCACATCGGCCAGTTCACGAAGGTAAATGGGAGAGCCGTTGATGCTTTTTATGAACGTCGATTCCAGATCCTCGATCGTTTCAATTTGCCCGCGACCTCGCACCACCAGGGACATATCACCGCGCGGAACCACGCTACCGCCGCCAGAGGCATTATTAAGATTGATCGATTCGGCGATATCCGTCAGTGTCAGCTCGTAGCGGCGCAACTGGTAAGGGTTGAACTGAACGGCGAATTGACGTTCCAAGCCACCGAAGTTTGATACTTCCGCGACGCCCGGAACTCGCATCAACTGACGGATCACTTCCCAATCATTGATGGTGCGTAGTTCCATGGTCGAGTATCTGCCGTCACTGACCAGTTCATAACGAAAGACTTCGCCGTACGCTGTGGCTAACGGCCCCAATTCAAACTCAACCTCATCAGGCAATTCCACTCCAGCCAATCGTTCCTGGACTCGTTGGCGAGCCCAATACGATTCGGCTGATTCGTTGAAGATCATCTGAACGACGGATAAACCAAAGATCGTTCGCGATCTTACGACTTGGACTTTGGGAACGCCCAGCATCGCGTTCTCAAGCGGAATCGTAACCTGTCGCTCGACTTCTTCGGGCGCGCGGCCAGGGTAGACGGCGATGACTTGGACCATCTGCTCGGAGATATCCGGGTAGGCATCCACCGGTTGTTTATAAAACGACCAAACGCCTGCGAGGGATGCAGCCAGCGCAAGTATCAGCACGACCCACCGCAATCGTAGTGCGGTTTCGATCAAGTTTGCAATCATCGCGAGTTAGCCTCCCGCACTCGAAGTGCTGCAGCGGCCACAGGCTTGAGCAAGATCGCTCCATCGCTGATGATCTCATTGCCATCACGAAGTCCCTGGAGCACTTCGATCGTCCCGGCGCGGCTGTCACCGACTTCCACTCGAGTCAAAAGCCACTGGCTGCGTTCATCGGACGGCGCTTCGTCGGTTGCTTGTCTCACAAAAACGAAATCGTCGCGTCCAATGTGAATCACACTTTCAGCCGGAATTAATAGTGATTGTCGCGCATCGGTTCCCAGTCCAATCTCTGCAAACATACCAGGACGCAGTTCGTCATCGGGGTCGTCGACGAAAAACAACACTCGCAGCGCTCTGCGTTCTAGCGATAGAGTAGGAGAAATCATCTGAACCGTGCCCGGATAAACGCGATGGGAGATTCCGATGAAGCGAGCCTCGCAGCTTTGTCCAATCTTAACTCGCGAGCCATATTCTTCCGGGACTTCGGCGATCACGATATCGACGTCCGACGACGCATTGCTCAGCATACCGACGTCGAGCCCTTTGAGTTGCAGTGTTCGCGCGGCAACCGCTTCGTCCTTCTGTGCGCGAGCTAGTTCGACCTCGGCCTCACGAACATCCTTTAAACCTTCGGTTTCTGCTTCGAGCAAGTCCGCTTCAGCGAGTTGCAGGTCCGCACGGCTATCAGTGCCCGCGACCACCAAACGTCGCAATCGCTCGACGATCGCTTGGCGGCTTTCGACGCGAATTTTTGACAACTGTTTGAGACGTTGAGCCTGCTCTTCTGCAAATTGAATATCGACCAGTGCCCGACGCCAAGCATAGAAGGTTGCTAATGCTTCAGGGTCGTTGAATTGCCACTGTTCCGTGGCGTTATCGCCGACGGGCCTCAAGCTAGCGGCAACCGAGCCATTGACGCGTATCAAAGGTGCCGTTGATTCGGTCCTCATCACTTGATGAGACTTCAACTTGGCAGCTAACGGAGTGGAGCCACTAATGGACAGCAGCCCATCCCCAACGACCTCAATTGCAAGTCGATGCGCCGTCTGGCTTGCGTGCCCTGTCTCCTCTTGGGCACGATCTTTAGATGGCAGCGAAAGATAGATGATCGCAACCAGCGCAATCCCAATCGCGCCAAAGAATTGAATGGCAAACCCAATTCGACCCACAAGTTGGGATTTCGTAGAACTTTCGACCTGGGATTCAGGCGGTTCAACGTGCTCGGAAGGGCCAGTGCTCATTCGTTTTCAAACTTTCGCTCAGGTTGTAGGTCTTGGTTCAGATTCTTGATCAGTGGAATTGCTATGACTAAACGGCATCTCCTTGGCCATGTGGCGAGACTAACGGACCAGTTCTTCGCCCAATGTGGCATTGAATTTCTGTACGGCTCGTAGATAGTTTGCTCGACTGGCGATGTAATTCGCGTACGTTTCGCGGTAATTGCGTTGAGAGTCCAGCACGTCGATCAACGGTCGCCCGCCCGCTTCATACGCCCGACGAATGCTGTCACGAACTTCCTCGGAAAGTTTGAGTTGCTCTTCCGCAATCGCCTTCGCATTCTCACTGGCAGCAACCAATTCCGCATGGACGCTTTGTACCTCGGCCTGCAAGTCGATCAATCCGCTTTGCAATCGGAAGCTATCTTGCCGAAGGGCCGCACTGGCCCGTTGACGATTGCCTTGGTTGCGATTGTTGACCGGTAAGCTTGTAGAGACGCCAAAGCCAAAGGAGTTCGCGTCTGGAAAGCCGATTGCCTTTTGCTGGAACTGTCGTGTGTAGCCGACCATTGGACTAATTTCGGGGTAAGCAGCTCTATATTCACGAATCATTTCAGCTTGACGCTGAGTAACTCGCAAGTTCAGAGCTCGTATGTCCGGTCGATTTTGTCGTGCCACTTCAATTAATGCTTGGAGTTCGCCTTTGACTGCAATCGAATGTCCATTTGAACTCTCTTGGAGTATCGCATCTACGCGAAACTCATCTTGTTGGTCCAAACCAAAGACCGTGCCGCCCATCAACGCTCGCAGTTCTGCTTTTGAAATCTGCAAATCGCGCTGAGCCTCACGCAGCGCCTGCTGGCTATTCAAACGATCCAGACGAATGCGACTGAGCTCTACTTGTGGGACCGCTCCGTTCTCCACCGCGATCTCGGCAATTCGTTCGACTTCAAGAAAATTCTCGACGTCCTGGCGTGCCAAACCGATCAAGGCTTGAGCTTCGACGACATCGTAATATGCCAAGGCAGCTTCCAGTACCCGCACCCGCACCAAGTCTTGATATTCGGCACGAGTAACCTGAACCTCCGCGGCTGCACTGCGCATGGCCGCGACGCGTTTACCAAACAGATACCAATCGATCGGATAACTTAACGCGACGTCGAACTGTGGTGGCCCACCCTCACGCTCATCGGCCACAAACGGTCGTCCCAATGGTAGCAACGATTGCACGATTTCTAAATCAGGATTTGGTTTTAATGACGAAGTAACATAGTCGCCGCTGGCCAAAGCTATTTCTTGAAAGCCAGCTCTCAAGAGAGGATCGTTTCGCAAACACGAGGCGATCGCTTCGTTAAGTGTCAAATTCGGAATGTTGGAGTCGGCACTGCCGAGCAACAATTCGGGTTGGACTTCTTCGGGGGCAGATTCGGCGTCATCCAAGGTCGGCTTCATCGCATACTGGACACTGGTAAGACGTGTTGTGGTAGTATCGTCGATTATTGCTGAGACTTGGACCGCAGGATAGTCAATGGCAATTACTTCCAAAGTTGGTGAGCCGATTAAGTCAGGAGCATCTTGTTCAGCTTTTTTCTCCGTTAATACACCGTCCATCGATCGAGATTCTGTTTTGGCAGTTCGGGCACTACTCAAAATCTGCGGGGTTTGGCAACCAACAAACGCCAGGGAGATCATGTACAGATACGGAACCCAACAGCAAGTCCGAATGGACTTGCTGTCGCGGCGGTGTGTCCTCGGGAAATTTCTTAACATGATGATCTCAATTCTCATTCATCTCAGCCGTATTCCGGGGAATTGGAATCAGCCTCTTCCTAACGTTCACTCAGAATGTCTATCGACCTGTTTGATTTGTTTAAAAAGCTTGATCCTTCGCAATGTGAGCAAATCCCCTAGTCTTCCTGCCCTCCCAATTGGCAAGCCATCATTCTCCAATTTTGGAGGCATTAATTGTTGCTTGAATTTGGTCCCACACCCCTGCTTTCTTCCACGAATCGTAGTAGTGGCGGACAGTCGAGCGATTTGGATAGGAGTCTGGGATTTCCCGCCATTTGCATCCAGTTGCTAGCAAATATCTGATCGCGTTTACCACCTTCCGCATGTCGATCTCGCGTCGACGTCCACCTGAGTTTGGCTTGGGTATAAGCGATTGGAGGCATTCCCATTGCTTGTCGGTTAGATCGCTTGGATAGGTTTGGTCGCGCATCTTTTAAGTCAGTGTAATCCGTCGTGAACCACATTGTCTGCCAGTGTAAATGGTGCAAGAGCTTCTTGCTTCGCTGGCCCACTCAGATTGAAGGCACAGTCCGCAGTCCTTGCGCCACTCTGGGACATCGCCGCTGCTCGGCTCAAGCGAGAATAACTAGACGCCATCACTTAGATGCATGTGGCCTAGCGTCTATCAGTAAAAATGGCGGACGCGAGTAGTAGATCTGCCTTGGCCGCCGCATTAATGAACTGCCAAGCCTTTCTGAGGGTGAGTTTCGTGCAAACGAAATCACAATGAGTTGGTTGAAGGGCTTAGTCATTGACGGGTCCATCGTGGATTTCATTCTCATCAGCAAAGCAGGCAGGAAAAAACGGTATTACAACACTAGTCGACGCAGTTAGTTAGAAAGCAGTATGCATGCCAAAGCGATACAATTGCCCGCCACCGGCTTTTTCATTGGTATTACCCAAGCTATTCGCACACGGCAATCGTTTAATTCAAGCGATCGTCGCTGCAATTTGCCCAGGATGGCGGGACGAAGGCATGCAAAATCCACGGACGGTCTTTCGCTAATCCTGGTCCCACACTACGGTTCACCACGATTGCTCGCTTCAGTGGACTAGAATTCCATCTTGCGTAATCGCAAACTCCAATACGATCCGAGTTCCCTTATCAGCAGCCGATTCGCAGCGAATAAAACCCCCGTGCGCCTTCATGATCTCGCGGCATAAATAGAGGCCTATTCCGGTGCCGCGAACCCCCTGATCACGCTGGTCCTCATAGTGCTCAACGCGAAAAAATTTGTCAAAAACTCGTTCCCGAAGATCCTCCGGAACTCCTGGGCCTTGATCTGTAATCGTAACGCGTAATCTAGTTGGCTCTTGCTCCCCCCCACCGAAGTTAGACAACCAAACAGATACGATGCCATTTTTAGGAGAGTACTTTAGTGCATTTTCTAGCACGTTTGCAAACACACTGCGAAGGCGAACCGCATCGCCGAGTAAATGAAAGTCTGCAGCATCACTGATGATGGTTAGCTGAACTCCCGAATCATTGAAACGTGTTTGCAAAGAACGACTAACATCAGCGATAATGGAACGAATATCTACAGAAGATAGATTCAGTCGCAGTTGCCCCGCCTCAATTCGAGTAACGTCCAACAACTCCTCAATCGTCACCCCCAACTCCTCGCCCCCATAGATAGCCGCCAAAACCAATTCCCGTTGTCGCTCCGTCATCTCGGTGGTGGATTCGCCCAACATCATCAAATTCATACGTAAAGCAGTCAAGGGAGACTTGAGTTCATGCGAGGCGACGCCAATCAAATCCATTCGCAGTTGGTCGAGACGGATGAACTCGGTGGCATCATCCAAAACGACAACTGCACCAAATGCCCCCGAGCTAAAGTTTGGTATTGGAACAACTGTCACGAGAAAGCGGCGTGGCCGATCGTTGATCAAGACTGCGAGCGTTCGGTCAAAATCGAGCGGTCTTTCTGGTGTTGGTCGTCCCAGTAAAGCGGCATATATCGTGTCCAAATGCTCGTCAAAGAAATGCATTTCAGATAAACAGTCTGCTAAATCGACTTGTTTGGCTGCTAGAACGGTTCGCGCTGGCGAGTTCCACGCAGCCAATCGGCCGACAGAATCGAACACGAACACTGCATCGGGCAAGGCGTTGAGCGTTGCTTCCAGAGTCGTTTTCGCTGTCAATAATTCACCAAGACTCGATCGACGATATTCCGCGAGGGACTGAGCCATTCGATTGAAGCCGTCTGCTAATCGACCTAGTTCATCGGTGCCCCGAACATTCGCACGACGTTGGAAATCTCCTTCACGAATTGCCTCGACCGAGGTAGTCAACTCATGCACTGGTTTTAGTATCGACCTCGCTAACCAAGCAGCTACAGCAACCCCCAATGCCATGGTCAGCAAGGCGATCAAGCTGACGGTCCTCATCCCGCGCGCAGCTTCGTCACGCGCGACTTTACCCGCCCTCTCAATTGCACGAAAGCTATAGTTGCGAATTTGATCACAACTGGAGACTGCTTGCCGCAACAGCGGATTAACTTCGCGATGATATTCTTGCAAGCCATTGTTCTGGTCGGTTGCAGATATTAGCGAATCGCCAGCCAGTCGATATTGCCCGAAATGCTGTTTCAATTGGTCGATCAACAATCGTTCGTCAGGATTGGCTTCTGCCATCCTAGCCATCAATCGCTCCAGGCTAGTGACGCCACGCCCACGCTCGGATTGCAAGTCGCGGGTTGCTTGATCAACCTCACCCGTGAGGAACAACAGCAGTGCGTCATCTTCACGTTCGAGCGATCCTTGGATTTCTGCACTTAGGTCAATCGCGGCTTGGTTGTACCGCAGTGATTGAGTCACCAGAGCATTCAGTCGCGCGAAGGTTAGATAGCTCCACAAGCTGCTACCAACGGTTGCCGCAACGAGTAGCAAACTGGCCAGGATGAAGCGAGTTCGCAAACTTCCGCCCATCATGACATCCCGTACTTCTTGCGTTTACGTTGCAACGTCGTGACATCGATTCCCAGTGTGCGGGCTGCTGCTTCGAAGGACGCCGCTCGTGCCACAACTCTGGCGAGATGTTCTCGTTCAATTTCCTCTAGCGTGATTTCGCTACCAAGCATCGAGTCGCTGCCGTAAGCCGACGTCGTCCGCGGGCTACCAGCGAGCCCCAAATCAGCTTGATCGATAATGGAAGCGGGGCACAAAATCACAGCGCGTTCGACGGCATTGCGCAGTTCTCGCATATTGCCAGGCCACGCGTGATTGCGGATTGCTTGTTCACAGGCTGGCGAGAACGTTAGATTCTGTCTTCCTTGTCGCCGCTCAAAGAAATTTAAGTAATGTCGGGCTAGCAATAGCACGTCTTCGTGACGCTCACGCAGTGGAGGAATGGTCAGCGGAATGACATTCAAGCGAAAAAACAGATCTTCACGAAATCGTCCTTCGCGAACATCGTTCTCCAGCGATCGATTGGTAGCTGCAATCAATCGCACATCTGCATGTCGCTCCTGCGCCTCTCCGACCCTTTCATAAGTCCTATCATTGAGAAACCGTAGCAAGCGGGCCTGGGCATCCGCGTTTAGGTCACCAACTTCATCCAGGAATAACGTCCCACCTTCGGCTTCCTCCACCTTACCCACGGCATCCGCAATCGCTCCTGTAAACGCCCCCTTTTTGTGCCCGAACAAAACGCTCGACATCAACTCGTTGGACAACATGGGGCAATGAACCGTAACAAACGGGTCTGTGCGCCGACGGCTATTGCGGCGTATCCAGCGGGCCAGAATCGTCTTGCCGGTACCACTTTCGCCCCGCAACAAAATTACGGCATCCGAAGCGGCCGCCCGAGTCGCTGTTTGCAAAAACGCCCCATACGCTGGACTGGAGCTATCGAAGATTGTCTCGCCCTCGGTTTCGTCTAGCCGATCTTGCAGTTCATTCAGATTTCGGCGAAGCAGCGATGCGGTAACCACCCGCCTCGCTGCATTGCGCACTTGTTCGGGAGTGAAGGGTTTCGGCAAATAGTCGACCGCCCCTAATTTCATGGCCTCGACTGCTGATTCGTACGTCGCGAAAGCCGTTACAACAATCACACCAATGCCTGGCTGCCGTCGCAAGATTTCCGGAAGAACAGTTAGGCCTGATTCGGAGCCCAACCACAAATCCAAAAAAACGACATCGACTCGAGAGCGTTCCATCGCCTCCAAAGCACCCGATGAAGTCCCTACGTGTAACACCCGTGCATTTTCCGCCTCCAGACACAATCGCATTGATTGCCGAATCGACGTGTCGTCATCAATCAAAAGTGCCGTGTAGAGCATAGGCTTTTTGCTAACAGGATACAGCGGATTATGCCCCTGCAAATTCGACTTCTCAAGCCACCATCCGTAATTATCTCATCGCTTTTCATTTGCTATCCGTAACTGACTTACTCTCCCGATGGGCAAACTTCAGGCGCGCGGTTGCTGTCAGGTTTGTCAAGATATCACAGGTTAACATCTGTTGAAACGCCCATTCGCAACGGGAAGCTCGCTCAGGGCTGATACGTTTTGCCGGTTCTGATCGACGCCCCCAAGGGAAGTTAAAGCCTGGCGACTATTGCAGGCGGTGTTAACTCAGAGTGAGTCAACAGGCTGAGGGCCTTAAGTCCGGTGGGAGGCTCAAGCTGCCATGGAATAATGGCCACGCGACTGGCTTGAACTTCTTTGACTTCCCGTAAGTACTTCTGCTCATGCGATTGACGCTGTTTCATCAACGGATCGGTAATTGGCAACGGACTGAGCACTTGATTGATGACCCACGCGTAGGGTTCAATCTCCGCACGACGTAAGTCTCGCTGCAGCGCAGCCGCCTCGTGGACCGGTGTCGCTTCAGGAAGTGTGACGATGAGCACTCGAGTGAAATTGGGATCTCGCAGACGTGGAAGAAGATTTTCAACGGCTTCCGGCATTTCGCTCGACTGTCGCGTTACTTCCCGGTGGTAGGCAAGCGCCGAATCAAGCAGGAGAACTGTGTGGCCAGTAGGTGCCGTATCGAGCACGACGAATTTGTTCGTGCCGGCGGCGACTGCGTCGGCGAACGCTCGGAACACGGCAATCTCCTCGGTGCACGGCGATCGCAGATCTTCTTCTAAAAGTGCTTTACCTTGCGCGTCGAGATTTTTGCCAGCCTTGCCGAGGACCTCTGCTGAATACTTGGCTGTTTCCACTTCGGGATCGATACGACTGACCGACAAGTTTGGCAGGCTTTCATCGTTTATCGCTGCAGCGATATGCGCTGCTGGGTCGGTAGTGGATAGATGCACTTCGTATCCACGCTCGGCGATGGCAACAGCGATAGCCGCAGCAACCCTGGTCTTACCGACGCCACCCTTGCCCATAGCCAAAATCACGCCATGACCAGGTGCAACTAAATCATCGATTAGCTCTGATAGTGGTGGCATTAGCCGGTACGCGTTAGCGTCCGGTTCTTGGCTGGATGTGGAGTTAGAAGGAAACCGGGGGCTAACGCCCTGCGGCTGATGGGTGGACTTGCCGAGTCGACGTAACGAATCGATTCCAAGGACTCCGTCGGGACTTAGAGGAACAATGGTTTGCGGAAAGGCCTTTAAGCCTTCTGGAATCGCAGCCAGTGCAACGGTTCCTCGTTGCTCAAGCGCTACCGCATACGGATCGTTAGCATCGACCGCCCTAAACACACCGTTGACGACAAGGTGTTGATTCTTCACGCCCAGTTCGGCCAACTCACCGCTGGTTCGAGTCGCTTCTCGCAGCGCACTTGCTTCAGCACGCGCGACTAACACCAGAGTTGTCACGGCTGGATCGCCGAGCGCTTTCACCGATTCCTGATAAAGCTTCTGTTGGTCCTGCAAGCCGGCTAAAGGCCCGAGGCAACTGGTGCCTGTCGTGTTCTGTTCCATGAAGCCATCCCATGCGGAAGGCAGTGTGAGCAATCGTAATGTGTGGCCAGTTGGTGCTGTGTCGAAGATCACATGATCGAACTCAGCGGTGGCTTTGGGATCGCCAAGTAAGCGTGAGAACTCATCAAAGGCAGCGATCTCGAGCGTACACGAACCCGAAAATTGCTCCTCCATGCTTTTGACTGCAGCCTCGGGTAACAAGCCTCGATAAGGGCCGACCATCCGTTCGCGATACTCGGCCGCTGATTTCTCAGGATCGAGGTTCATCGCAAACAGAGTTGCGATAGCTCGAATCGCGGTTGGGTGGTTACCCAGCGTGACACCTAAGACCTCGTCGAGATTGGACGCTGGATCAGTCGATACGAGCAAGACTTTCTTGCCAGCATCGGCAAGCTTTACTGCGGTCGCACATGCAACCGATGTTTTGCCAACGCCGCCTTTGCCAGTGAAGAAAAGGTTGCGGGTTGGATGTTCTAAAAACTTCATGATACATGTTCCTTATATTGGTCCTTCATCGCCGGCGAAATGTCGGCGATAGGTCAGCGATTGGGCTTTAGCAACAGCCGCTGGTCCCACAACATCCGCCAGCGTTGCTAACGGGCAGGAGTTGCTTTGCTGGCGAACCGGTAACCCATCCTGCTAGATCGTCACGCGATGGATATACGGTTTGGCTGACGATCTCGCCGTCAACTACGACGACTGGCAGGCAGTCGGTCCCCGCGGTGCTTAGCAGTTGGTGAATCGCTTTGTTTTCGATAAAGGCTTGTGGCTGCTGTGCGAGGTTGTATCGCTCGACGTTGTGACCTTGGTTCTTGAGCCAGTCGAGATCCGCTGCGAACTTTGGCAACACGGGATCAACGTCTGGACCACAGACGCCGGTCGAGCAGCACATAGGTTTGTCGTAGACTTGTACAGTTTTCATAACTTTCTCCTCGGAGATTGATTGAAGATTCAAAACGGGAATGGTGTTCAAGGCGTTGGCCGAAGATTGTTTCAGCGCGTGGACTCGTACGCTTGCGGCATAGGCATTGGCATCGAATGATTGCATGACCGAGGCGAGCCCGTCGTGCAAAGACTTTTCGTCTGATCCGCACGAACCGCCGCCACAGCATCCGCCGTCGCTGGCCATGGCGTATGCGTTTAGGTCGGACCCGGTGTCCGTCACGACCACGGAAGCAAAACCAGCTTGTTCCAATTGGCTGCGATAGTCGTCGATAAGAATGGCACCGGAGATGCAACCGACATACGCTTCGACACTTTGCTTGACTTCGCTCGGCAGCTCTTGCTTGAGGGCGATGTCGCTCAGTGCCACGCGTCCGCCAGGTTTCAGCACTCGCAAGATCTCGCGAAACACAGCCAACTTATCGGGCACCAGATTGATCACGCAGTTGCTGATCACGCAGTCGACCGAGTTGTCTGGCAACGGCAAGCGATCGATAGTCGATTGATGGAACTCGACGTTCGTAAGACCTAGTCTCTGCTGACCAGCCCGAGCTCGCTCAAGCATCTCGGACGTCATGTCGATACCGATCACGCGACCCGACGCACCTACTTTGCGAGCAGCCAGGAACACATCCATGCCACCGCCGCAACCGAGATCGACAACGACTTCCCCTTCGCGGATGCCAGCCAGAGCCAAAGGGTTTCCGCAGGACAGACCCATGTTGGCCTCCGATGGCAACTGATTGAGTTCATCTTCGGAATACCCAAACGCCGACGCGATGGACCTGACCGCAGTCGACTCGTTGGATAACGCGCCCTTGGCAACGCCAGCGTATTGGTCCCGCACATCATCAATAATCATCCGCTCGCTCATTGTGTGCTCCTTTGCACGATATCGCCTATCGCCGAAGTACGATAGGTTTGGGTAAAAAAATGTGTACACTCGGGGCGTTGCCCACGCGGTTAAACTGCCTTACAAGTCCGCGATCAGCTTCTTCAATTTGGCCATCGCCTCGTTGTTGATGCAGTAGCAAACGCGAGGCCCGTCGATCTCTCCCTGCACCAATCCGGTTTCCTTCAGGATTTTCAGGTGCTGGGAAACTGTTGATTGAGCCAGCGGCATTTCCTCGACGATCTCTCCGCACATGCAGGAAGTTCGATTCAGCAACAAACGCACAATTCGTACCCGGGCCGGATGGGCCAGGGCCCAACTGAGCTTGGCTAGCTCTTCGGCCCAAGTGACGTCGGGCAACGCGAGTTGCTCGCTGGTCGTGCAGCATTTCTTGGATTCTGCTTTTGCCTTGACCATCGTTTTTCGCTTTCAGACCTCGGATTGCCTTTTGCCACTAAATTGCTTATCGTCGATATACGATACGCGACTTGATTCATTCTGTCAATGCTGATCTTTCAAGTAAGATGGTGTTGCATTTAACCTTCGGGTTTTCAGCAAATGTTTGCTGTCCAACTAAATGCGGTGAAGTCCCGGACTGGTTTAAAGCTCAAAATCGATACAACCGTTAGTGGGGATGCAGGTATTGCATGTGGGACTCCCTCACGGAAATCTCACTGCCGTAAAGGTGACATAATGTTCATCTGACTTACGAGTTCTTGTCACATGTATCGATTAGGCGTCGCACTGATGTTGGCTGCGAGAGAAAGAGCAAAAACGATCCAACAGCTTCGTTCAGGAGCTGCGATGCTAGAGTTCGCGATTTGTCTGCCCATTCTTACAATCCTCGTAATGGGCACGATCGAAACAAGCCGCATGATGTACCTCCGGCAGTCTTTAAAGATTGCCGCTTATGAGTGCGCACGCTTGGGGATCGTCAACTCTGTCACCGCCGAGGACCTACAGGCCCAATGCGACGTGATCCTGCTCGGGCGAAACATCAAAAAATATCAGTTTACTTGCGAGCCCGAAGATCCTCGCACATTGAAGTACGGAGATCTGCTCACAACCAAAGTCCAGGTACGAGCCGAAGATAATGCGATTCTTGGTACTTGGTTTTATAAAGACAAAATCTTCACCGCAGCAGTCACTATCATGGCGGAGAACTGAGCCAGCATCATGCAACCAATAATCGCTAACACCCAGTCTAGAAGAGTTCGCAGAATCCGAAACCGCAGGGGCGCGAGCATCATGATGTTTGTGATGCTGTTCCCAGTCGTCTTGTCGGTGTCTGCCTACACGATTAACGTTTCCTACATGGAGCTTGCGCGTACCGAATTGCAAATTGCGGCTGACGTTGCCGTGCGTGCCGCCGGCCGGACATTAGCGGTCACCGGAAGCCAACAGGAAGCGACCGCTGCGGCGGAATTGTTGTTGCAACGCAATCCGTTCGTAAATCAAACTTTGACGCCGGATGGCATCCAATTGGAATTTGGTGTCTCCACGCGTTATTCGGAATTCGAACGCTACCATTTCCAGCCAGGGCAGAATCCCAATGCAGTTCGCATACGTTCTAATGGCACCATCAATGTCCCAATGCTTTTCCCAACCATGGGTGTTGCGATTGATTTCAAGCCGATCAAGTCTGCGATAAGCACACAAACCGAATTGGATATTGCACTGGTTATTGATCGTTCGGGTTCGATGGCATTTGCGGACAATGAGTCCTCCAATAAAAGCGTGCCCGATGCGGCCCCGATTGGTTGGACCTTTGGAATGCCAATACCTCCCAATGCTCGCTGGTCGGATGCAATAGAATCGGTAAAGCATTTCCTGGATCTGTTGAGCCAGTCGGGGCAAACGGAATCTGTTTCACTGGCCAGCTACTCGCATACTGTTAGCGTTGATCAAGAGCTGACATCCAACTACGCCCAAATCATTCATCACATGAATCTCCACAGCGCCGCGTTTCACGGAGGATGGACAAATATCGGAGACGGCATGATCGCTGGCCTAAGTTCGCTGGCGGACAAAAAGAAAGCCCGACCTTGGGCTAGCCGAGTGATGATCGTTCTGACCGACGGCAATCATAACTATGGCACCGATCCAGTCCTCGCCGCACACATCGCGGCTGAGGAAAACGTGCAGGTCTTCACCGTTACTTTTTCTGCAGAGGCGAACTCTGGCAAAATGCAAGAAGTTGCGGCGATTGGCTCAGGTGAACATATCCATGCCTCCAATGCGGCTCAACTTACCACCGCGTTTGAAGAAATTATTAGTCGCCTGCCAACTCTGATTACTTATTGATCCATTGCTCGTGAAGAAGATGATATCGCGAAAAAAAAAGAGGCTACATCGCAGCGGAGCAGTATTGCTCGAGTTCGCTATTGTCTTGCCGCTCATCTTCCTCTTTTTCGCAGGCGCCATCGAGCTGAATAGGATGCTCATGTTGCAGCACACGGCCGACGCGGCGGCTTACGAAGGTGCCCGCCATGCGATGGTGCCTGGAGCATCGACTCAGGAAGCCATTCAGAAAGCGGAACAACTGTTGAAACAGAACAAGCTGTCTGACTTCCAGATCAATGTTACCCCTGAAACGATCAATGAAGACACGTCTTTGATCTCAGTTCGAGTCGCGATCAATGTTAGTGCCAATACATGGATTTTGCCCAGATGGATTAGTGATCAGGACATTGTCAGCGAAACCACACTTTTCTCTGAACGTCCTCCAGTCGTAAAGCTGACCGAACTGCCTCAAATGAAGGCCAAAGCGCAAAAGCTCAAATCGAAGCCTGCCAAAGGGATCGACCAAAAGTAAATCCGGCCTCCCCTGTTCAAATGCTTCCAGTGTTTGGTCAACATTTAGTTTTAGGGTACGACGGACTTCCAGTCCGCCCAAAAAAGCCTCGCACCGACGAACTGGAAGTCCGTCGTACGCAAGACCTTCAACCCTCAGTTTAAGTCTTGACGAAGCACTAGTGTTTTTGTCAACGTAGGGCTTACGTTATACCGGAGTTGGCCTCGTTTTGGATAAAACAGACTTTTGGATTCCGTCAGTTGGTAGTGCGTTCTGGCAATAAATAATTAGAATCAGTCGTCTTCAACAGCTTGGTCGCCCCTGAAATGTGTACCAAGTAATGCGTCCGCCCCGGGAATTGTACCAGTGACTGATGATCGATCTGCGGAAGTCGAGAAGGAATCTGCGAATGAAGCCTCGCCAATCGTCGATAGGAATGCGCGAGTATCGTTGCGAATTACCTCAGGCGCTCACCAGGGGCAGCATTGGACTTTTGACCGACCAACGACACTGACGATCGGCCGCGAAGCGCCCGCAAACATTCGGTTAGCCAACGAACCCAAGTGCTCTAAGCTGCATTGCGAGCTTCAGATCAATCCGCCCAAAGTTCACTTGGTTGATTTGAATAGCACTCATGGGACAAGCTTAAATGGCATCTTGGTGGCTGAAGCAGTTCTGACCGATGGAGACACGTTTTCCTTTGGCGAGACTTCGGTAGTGGTTCAAGTTCAACCAACACATCCCTCCCAAAAGTCAGCCGAAAGCTCTAGCGATATTCCGACCATTCCCCTGACGCAATCAACTTCAAGCAATACCAATGACAATTTGCCCACAGAACTTTTCTCTGCATCGGGCTCGCCGTCGGGAAGTTTTGCCGAGAGTGAAACTCAGTTTGGTGCCTACGATTTAATCGAGAAGATTGGTGAAGGCGGTATGGCTTCTGTTTTCTCGGCCAAGCATCGCAAGACAGGCGAACAAGTAGCCATTAAATTGATTCAAACGTCAGGGGCACCCTCGGAAAAGATGTTAAGCCTCTTTGTGCGAGAAGCTTCCATCTTGATGAAGCTGAATCATCCACGCATCGTAAGATCCATTGAATTCGGATTTCAAAACCAGCAGCCGTTTCTGGTCATGGAATGGATTCCAACGATCAATCTTTTGGAGTTGGTGGATGCAATGCAGCCCGACCGTAAAGTGCGCATGGGTTGCTGGATCGTATCGCGAGTGCTGCAAGCCCTAGCGCACGCTCATCAGCAAGGTTACGTGCATCGAGATGTGAAGCCAGGCAATATTCTGGCTTATCGAGAGCGGCATCGCTTGCAAGTCAAGCTTGGTGACTTCGGCTTGGCCAAGTGCTACGAAGACGCTGGGCTTAGCGCGATGACGGATCAGTTTTCCTTGCGCGGAACACTCGCGTATATGTCACCGGAGCAGATGCAAGACTCTCGACTCGCTGGTCCCCCGACCGATATCTTTGCGGCTGGCTCTTGCCTTTATCGATTGGTGACTGGCAAGCATCCGCTGATGTCGGCCAATGGAGTCCAGTGCGATTTCGCAATGTTGGAACAGATGGCTTTGCCGCCGCGGTTGATCCAAGTCCTCGCTACCGCGATGAACCACGACATCAAAAAGCGCTATGCTTCCGCAGAGATCATGGAAAGCTTTCTGCAGCCTTTTCATGGCAAGTGAATGCGACTACAAACGCCTGATTCGAATCATTCGGAACGCCACGTCGCCAGATTGGCTTTGTAAAAGCAAGACTCCGGTTTGCCGAACATTGTCCTTGATTTGTTGTGCATAAGCATTTCCACTTTGTGCTGCCTGCCATTGAGTACTTGCGGTGTCATAACTAAGGACCATCCGACCATTGAGCCAGTGCTCTGCTTTCGTTCCGTTTGCGACAATCTTCGATTGGTTCCATTGCATGAGTGGATTGGGAGCTGCACCTACTGGCTCTACTAATCCGTACAGCGAGCCGGTCAGTTGCTGAGGCCCCTGTCGATCTGCATAAGCCTTATCGTCAAGAATCTGATATTCACGACCAGCAGCCACCGTTCCAATAGGAGCTTCGCGATAGTAAACGCCGCTGTTTCCATTAGGCCCGATTCGCCACTCGAATTCGAGTTCGAAATCTCCATAAGCCTCTCGTGAGATCGCATTGGACCGTCCTCCGCTCGCCACAAGCAATCGATCGACTACTTGAAAAGGCCCCAGCGTACTCCAAGCACTGACATCTGAACCATCGAACAAGTAGACCCACTCGGGCAAATCGTCAATCGGCTGTATTGGTGTGACCGGACTGGTAGGAAGTGATGCAGATGGATCGACTTCTGCAGCGGAAGCAATCGGCAGGCTCGCCTCCGGATCCAATTTTACTGCAGGCAGGTCCGCATTGGGTAACATGCTCGCTGCGGCTGAGTTGCTGCTGCTAACTGTCTGCCGCGTCGAATCACCTCGGGATAGCGTCACTGCTGCTACAATGCCTAGGCTCAATAGAACCGCCGCCGCTATGCTAAGCTTTACTTTCGGATTCAATGCTTTTTGCGCCGCCAAGCGCGGTGACTTGCGTTGGCTGTTCGGCGGTTGCGTAATAAGGTTCGCTTTGCCCTCGATCCAACGTGACAACGCTGCCGCAAACTGTTCGCAGTTCAGGAAACGCTCCTCTGGCTGGCGGGCCATCGATCGCAGACAAACCGCTTCCAAATCTTTAGGAATGTCTGGCTTGATGCCGCGCAGCGGAGGAACATTGGCTGTTGCCACCATCGCGACGACCGCATGTGGATTGCCTTCGAAAGGCCGACGGCCCGTTAACAGTTCGTACAGCATAACTCCCAAACTGTATTGGTCGCTCGCGGGGCCGATACGAGCTGTTTCACCGCGTGCTTGTTCCGGTGACATATAGGCGGGCGTGCCTAGCAATGCACCATCCACCGTCATCGCCGAATCATCATTGGTACGTTTGGCTAAACCAAAATCCATCAGGAACGGCATGCCCGCTTGATCTAACATCACGTTGTGAGGCTTCACATCGCGATGGACGACTCCTTGCGTGTGCGCATAGAATAAAGCTTCCGCGAGTTGCTTGACCAGTATTGCTGATTGCCTGTAGCTGAATGGCTTTTGTTTAATGACATCCGACAACGTTTTGCCCGAAATGAAAGCGGACGCAATGTAATATTTGCCATCGGCCTGCCCGCAGTCGTAAGTCGGAACGATATGCGGATGGCTGAGTTTACCGGCCGCTTTCGCCTCGGACAGAAAGCGCTGCACGCGCGCTTTATCAAGCTGATTGAACAGCGGGACTTTTAAAGCGATCTCGCGGTCCATCGCCGGGTCATAAGCTCGATACACGCGTCCAAACCCGCCTGTTCCCAGCAGCGAGCGAATCTCGAATCGCCCGAATTTTTTAGTCTTAGCCGTCGAACTGCTGGCGTCCGTTGAGGAAGAAGTCGAATCGGATGCGACTGAGCGACTTGACTGTTCGACACTGGTATCGCTAGTCGAACGATCGACTTTGGTGTCTAGCACAGCCTCGCTCAGCAAACTAGCCGAGGCGGATTGCGACGGGTCTTTTGATTGAACGGAACTGAGCTTGAACCTCTGGCGGCAGTGAGGACACTGGAGCGTCTTTCCAAAGTGCTCGATGTTAACGCGAATTGACTTGAAGCAACTGGGACACTCTGTTTTTTGTTGCTCAACCATATCTCGCTCGCTTGCCTATTCAACGGTGGACGCATTTGGGGAAGGCTGTTTACGACCAGGCCTTTGGGTCCAATTCTTCATCGCAGTCACTAAGATCCAGATGTACGCTAACAGCAAGAATACCGTCGCGGCGGTTGTCAGGCTGCCTTGCGTAAACATTGCCCAGTCTTCCTTTCGCAACCCGCCTAGTATGGAAGGAATGAAGCTGTCCTGCAACATTCGAACGGCTGCGACGATAGAAGTCAACGATACAAACGCAAGCGGAACCAGCGTCACCCATGCATAACGTCGCTTGTCCCCTTCAAAAAGCACCGATGTCACAATGATCAGCGCGATCGCGGCCAGAAGCTGATTTGCAATGCCAAACATTGGCCAAATCGTCTTGATCGAGCCGGTCCAAATCAATGCGCCCCAGAGCAAGGACACGACCAGACTGCCAATGATCACTCCCGGCAGCCAATCCATGCGTTCCATAGGCTTGATAAACTTTGAAAGGATTTCTTGCAGCAGAAAACGCGCGATTCGCGTCCCCGCGTCGATGGTCGTCAAGATAAATAACGCTTCGAACATAATGGCAAAGTGGTACCAGTACTTCATCAACCCGCCAATGTCCATCGATGAACTAAAGCGAGCGATCGCATTGGACATGATCTGCGACATGCCAACTGCCAGCGTCACGGCTCCACCGGTTCGCCCACGCAAAGTCTCGCCGCCAACTTGCTCTTCTAGGACCGGTAAATTATCGATGTCGGCTCCCATCTGCGTCAGTTTGTCGGCATACTTCTCGACACTCGATATCTCGATATTTATCGCCCAGTAGTCGCCTTGCGGTAGAGATGCCGCTGCGATCAAAGCAACAATCGCCACTAGGCCTTCCAGCAGCATACTTCCGTAACCGATCATGCGGATGTCGCCTTCGCGATTCACCATTTTGGGGGTCGTACCCGAGGAGACCAGAGCATGAAAGCCCGAGATCGCGCCGCACATAATGCATATGAAAACGAACGGAAAGATCGCTCCATTAAAGTACGGTCCACCACCTTCGGCAAAAATCGGATTAATAGCCGGCGCGTTGATCTTGGGATTCGCGATCAAGACGCTGATCACCAGAACGAAAAGAGTGCCCAACTTCAAAATACTGGAGATATAGTCACGGGGACACAGCAGTAGCCAAACTGGCAGAACGGATGCAACAAATCCATAAATGCAGATAGCAAGGATGCATCCTTCGCGGCTAAGCGAAAACCATGGCTCCAGCACTGAACCTGGTATCCAGTTTCCAGCAAACGTGGCCAGCAGCACTCCAGCGGCACCTATGATCGATGCCTCCATCACTCGACCTCGCCGTATACGATACAAGTACAGCCCGACAAACAGCGCAATTGGAATCGTACATGCAATCGTGAACATTCCCCACGAGCTGCCTTTGATCACCTCGGTCGTGCCTTCTGGCAACGTAAGCTGGTTAGGATTCGCCGCCAAGTCTGCGGCCGGGATCCTCAACTGAAAGGCACTGGACCGCGTGACCGTCGAACCGCTTGGGTAGTGAATTTTTGCATTCGGAGCGACCGTCACCATCTGCGGATTGGCTGACGAAGGAGCTGCAAATCCGCCTTCCTCCGTAGCCGACTGAATGACGGTGCCCGTTGGCAGCTTGACTTCCTCGCCGCCCAGTGCTTTTACGACGACCACCCCCAAACCAGACAGCGCGATGATGACAATAAAGAAAATCGCAATCGAAGCAACCGAACCAGCGCTTGCTCCCAACGATCGTCTTGCAAGTTCAGCTAACGATTTGCCATCGTTACGTACAGAACAGGTCAGCACGAGCATGTCTTGGACTGCGCCGGCCAAGCAGACGCCGACCAACAGCCAAATAAACCCAGGCATGTATCCAAATTGAATCGCCAGCACAGGCCCGATCAAAGGCCCCGCTCCGCTGATCGCCGCGAAATGATGTCCGAAAAGCACCCAACGGTTCGTTGGGTCGTAATTCTGGCCATCATTCAAACGGTGCGCTGGTGTCACCGCTTTATTGTCCAGCATGGCGATGCGAACCGCGATGAACTTGGAGTAAAATCGATAAGCGATCGCCATCGTGGCAAGCGCAAAGAGCAACAAAGGAAGGGCTGACATAGATCAATTCACGAGCGTTTGCGAGAAACCCATCGTTCCAGTAACTACGATTTGGTAGAGCACTATATTAAAGGCATGACACGCGACATCCAATAGGCGGAAATGATTCCAAAGACGGATAAACTCAAAAGTAAGACGGTCCACGACTGCAGTGTTTGCTTTTGAGTGAAGCCCCCCAGTCGGCTGACGACCCAAAATCCGCTATCATTCATCCACGAACCGCCCATCGCACCCCAACCAATCGCCAGATACAGATACAAGGGGTGGCAGTCCAACCGCTCGAGCATCAACGGCGCGACGACAATCGACGCCGTCGTTTGCATGGCGACCGTCGCACTGCCCTGAGCGATACGCACAATGGAGGCGATAATCCAAGCCAAAAACAGCAAATTGATTCCACTGTCTTTCGTCGCGATTTCTACCGCGTCACCAACTCCAATCGCTCGCAACATACCCCCAAATGCGCCACCGGCACTGGTGATCAAGATAATCATGCCCGCAGTTTCTAGCGGCGGCCCCACTCGCCTTTCAAGCTCTTTCAAACTCAGTCCCGCTTGGCGTGCCAAGATCGCAAGCGAGATGAACGCGCCGATAAACAAAGCGATATTCTTGTTGCCCAGAAAGTCGATGTAGCCTCGCAGATTACTGAACCCATCTGCTCCGAACAAGTTATAGATCGCAGCACACCACGGCGTCGGTGTATCGCTGGTCGCGCCGCTTTGAACCACCAATGCCAACGATGACAAGCTAATCAGGAATATTGGCAGCAGGACTGGCAGCAGCGACCAAAACAGTGTCGGTAATTCTGATTCCGGAATCTCGCGATCATCCTCAGGAGCCGTCGCGCCATCCAGTTCGACATTTTCACCGGGTCGCACCGGCAATCGTTTGTTGATCCACACGCAAACGTAGTAACCTAAAACCGCTGGGATGATACCACCCAACAATCCTGCTAACAAACTAACGCCGGGATCTAGGTTTAATTTTTCCACCATCACCAATGGACCAGGATGCGGGATGGTCATGGAATGCGTAATCACGCCGCCACAAGCAACGCACATGGCATACAACATGTAATCCTTGCCCGTTCTCTTTCCCAGAGCTTTAGCAAGTGGGGCCATCAGCATAAACATAGTATCGAAGAAGATCGGAATGCTGAGAATGTAAGTGGACCAGAGCAACGCCCAACCCGCTCGCTTCTCACCAAAGATGGCCAGGAATCTTCGAACCACTTTGTCTGCCGCACCGCTTTGCATCAAGCTCATCCCGATGATTGAAGCGAGAGCGATAGATATCGCAACGTCACGTGCTGTGTCCCCGAGCCCTTTGGACGTAAGCTCGATCGTGCCTACCAGCCCCGAGTAAACTTTCTCAACGCCGTCTTTATTGACGATCGTCCATTCGCTTTTGCCTGTCATGATACCGGCCAATAAGGCGGCTAGCAGTAAGGCTAACATCGCATGCATGCGAAGCTTTGCAATTGCGATGATGATAAAGACGATACACGCAATAACGATTGCGAACGGCCACCATGGTTCATTAACGATTGAATACATGTCTTCGATTTGTGGGGCTAGTGGGAGGGCGAGCGCCCGATGATTGCAGCGTCATGGGCAAGCGACGATCAATATTGACCAGCAGGCGTATCGTTAACGAAAGCACCTCGATCCTCGCTGGCACTATAGTAATCTAGATGGACCGCTTTGAGAGCAGGGGGGAGGCTGCCTTCAGCGACTTTCGTTACCAATATCTCGCGTTAAAGTCCGCAAAATTTCCGCCACAGGCAGTTTCATCGCATCCGCGATCCCTTCTTGCGCATGTTCGAAATGCATGGTCGAGCCGTCTGCTTTGTAGAAAGTCGCTGCATGGTCTACACCACACTCCGCCGATTCAAAAATCAAGGAACTGTGGGCGTCGCGTGGAATTGGATTCTCGTTTTCCTCACTGCTGGCGCTATGCGAAACGCGGCTGTCAGGCACCGAAAGCTGCCCACGATTCGCTGCAAGCTGCGTTACACTGGGTTGTACTAATTGTTGCAGTCGGATATGTGGTTGGGTGCCAGCTTCCTGGATATCGACCATCAAGCGTGAGGCACCTGGGCTAGCAAGAAACTTTTCTGCAGTAAACAGCCAAGGATCATAAGTCGCCTGACCCTTGAAGAACTGGATTCTGCCTGGGAAACCGGTCAGCCAAGTGCAAACCTGCGTGAACATCGCAGTCGCTCCGGAGACGACTAAACATTGAACCCGTTGGTCTGTGGACAGTTCGAAGACCAAACGCATCAAGGCCTGATAAAAATTCGAGCCGCCGGGATACTCGGATGTTGTCGATACTATCAAGACGGGATAGCTTGCCGATTTTATCTCGGTTAACAATCGCAACGCGACGCTCTCCAGCAGTGGTTCGGGTTTGATCGTCTCCAACGCATAACATGCTTTCCAAAGCTGCGCTAGCCGCGAATAGGGAAACGCAATAACGTCTACTTCGATCGATCGTTCTGCTAAGGTTGTATGGACGCTTGCCAGCGCATCTTGGGAGTACTCCCCAAGCAGTATTACCTTTGGCGTGCGCAGCGAGTCAGGACAATCGCTGAGTTGTTCGAGAATTCGAGGATGATTGCGCAGCAGAGCGTCATTGCCAACCAAGATCAACAGATCGCTGCGAAAGCGAGCTTCAGCAATTGTGGTCGTCATGGCTCCCGCGGCTTGAACCGCTTGCAACCAGTCGAACGTGGGTTGGCTATGTTGCAAGTCAACAGTCGCATGATAACGCCTTGCCAAATCGATCGCCGCCCGCGACGCTTCCAACGTAATGATTCGGCCTGTAACCAGGACATGGTCAGCTTGGTTGAGCCATTGTGTGGCCAATTCCAACTCGGTCCGGAACTCCGCGGGTTTAAAGCATAAAGCTTGGGAGGGACCGGCGGATCGCTGTCTCGGGTGCAGTCGCTCGTTGCGCAGCGAACATGCATCCAAATGGTTGCCAGGCGTGTGGCTACACAGCAACGAACAATAGATGCAATGCTGCATTGCCGTATCCACTTTAGGGTTCAGGGAAATCAGATTCGTTCCAGAACTGCGGCCGCCATCGCTTCGGTTCCGATGGTGTTGCTCGACCCACGCGCCAAATCTGCTGTACGCAATCCGGCAGCCAAAACGCCTCGCACCGCCGCTTCGATCGCTTGAGCTTCCGCTTCAAGGTGCAAGGAGTGCCGCAGAAGCATCGCGGCCGCGAGAATCGTGGCTAATGGATTAGCGATGCCTTTGCCCGCGATGTCTGGCGCCGAGCCGTGGATAGGTTCATACAGTCCTGGTCCGCTAGATCCCAGCGAAGCACTCGGCAGCATCCCCAGCGAGCCCGGCAGCATCGACGCTTCGTCAGTCAAAATGTCGCCAAACATATTACTAGTGACAACGACATCAAAAGAGCGTGGTCGCGAGAGTAAATGCATCGCCATGGAGTCAACCAAGACAACTTCATATTCCAAGTCAGCAAATTCCTCCTTCATGATCTTGGCAGATACTCGCCGCCACAGTCGCGACGCTTCCAAGACGTTCGCTTTGTCGACCATTGTCAGTTTCTTGCGTCGTCCTCGCGCGGCTTGGGCTGCCATTCGGACGATTCGCTCGATTTCCGGTGTTGTATAGACTGCCGTGCTGAACGCTCGCTCGACACCTTCGCTGATAGTCTCGCATCCAGATTCGCCGAAATACAATCCGCCGGTCAGCTCGCGATAAAACAGGATATCCGTGCCCTCGACGATCTCCCGCTTGAGAGGGGAAGAGTCGATTAATTCATCAAAGCAAACGATGGGACGCAGGTTAGCAAACAGCCCTAACTCTTTGCGAATGCGAAGTAAACCGGCTTCAGGCCGCGTTTTGGCCGAAGGGTCATCCCATTTCGGCCCACCAACAGCTCCAAGCAAAATCGCTTGGCTCGCCTTGCAAGCTTCAACGGTCTTTTGTGGCAGCGGGTCACCGGTTTGATCGATGGCGATTCCACCCAACAAGTGTTCGGGCATATCGAACTGATGCGAAAACTTGTCCGCAATGCGATTTAACACCTTAGCAGCTTGTGCGGTGACTTCTGGCCCAATGCCATCACCGGGTAACAAAACGATCGTCGCTTGCACGAAAGATTTCCTTGGATTTGAGTCGGCAGTAAACAAAATGCATTTATAATCCAACGCAGTCAAAACGCCAAAGGGGGGCAAGTTGTTCCAATTCTTGAGCGTCTGAGTCAGTTTTACCCGTCGAAACGCACTAGCCAAAATCTGCATTCTCGTTTATGGTTCGTGCTCGAAATTGAAATCAACTATCCGCTGTAATTCTCGAGTGAAAGCCTACGAATGACGACAGTGATTATTCTGATCTTTGTGATCGGCTATCTGGCAATCGCCTTAGAGCATCCTATCCGAATCAACAAAGCCGCTTCTGCGATGTTCACCGGCGTTCTCTGTTGGACTCTGTGCGCGATCAACGTCGAGCAATTGTTGCCAGAAAAGACCATTCCCCATTGGTTCGAAGAGTTTTACAACGGGCACAGTGCCGAGTCTGACACGCACTCGGAAACGGACCACGCCGCAGACCACGCGGCCGATCAACCCACAGACGCCGCAGTTTCGACTCCGGATGCGGCAGAAGCGATGACGGCAAGTGCTTCAACCGCCAGTCGTACTGCGGGCGGCGATGCGGCCACCAGTCCCAAATCGGTTCTGGCCACCGCCGACCTATCTGGCAAAGTGGGCCAGGAATCGATGAGCCTACATTACTTGGTTGATGGCCTGCTTGGACATCATCTGTACGAGATCGCCAGCATCCTGTTTTTCTTAATGGGCGCGATGACGATCGTCGAATTGGTCGACGCCAACGAGGGCTTCAGCATCGTGACCGATCGCATTCGAGCGAAAAGTAAAGTGAAACTATTGTGGGTGGTGGCTTGGATAACTTTCTTCATGTCGGCGGTGCTTGACAATTTAACCACGACGATTGTGATGATCTCGTTGCTTAGAAAATTGGTGCACGACCGTCCAACGCGCGCGATCTTTGCAGGGATGGTCATTATCGCTGCCAACTCCGGCGGAGCTTGGTCTGTCATCGGTGACGTAACAACGACGATGCTATGGGTGAAGCATAAGATCTCGACGCTGGCGGTAGTCCAGGAACTGCTGCTCCCCAGCATTGTATGCTTGTTGGTTCCGCTGATCCTTATATCACGGACGATCAAGGGCGAACTGCATCAAGTCGAAGTCTCGGAAAAGCATCACGAAAGCAAAGGCTTGTCGGTCGCTCATCAATGGTTATTTTTAATCCTTGGCATCTGCGGCTTGCTGTTCGTGCCAATATTCAAGTCGGTCACGCACCTGCCTCCATTTATGGGCATGATCTTGGTACTATCAGTCCTCTGGATTGTATCCGAGTTGATTTCCCATACGGTGGATGAGCGGACTCGCAGCTCGACCGGTGTCTTACACGTTCTGCGCAACATTGACATGTCGAGCATCCTGTTTTTCTTGGGGATCCTTTTGGCGGTTAGTGCATTGGGATCGATTGGTTTGCTGGGCAATCTAGCAGTATGGCTCAATGCGACTATCCCATATCAATGGTTAGTTGCCACGATCATCGGTTTGTTATCAGCCATTGTCGATAACGTTCCGTTGGTTGCTGCAGGGATTGAGATGTATGGCAATCAATATCCAACGGATGCGTTCTTCTGGATGATGTTGGCCTTTTGTGCGGGCACCGGCGGAAGCTGCTTGATCATCGGTTCGGCCGCAGGCGTTGCCGCCATGGGATTGGAACATCTTGAATTTGTCTGGTACCTTCGAAAAATTGGCCCATGGGCGCTAATTGGTTACGCTTCTGGCGTAATCACTTACCTGCTGCAAGTATCCATATTGTCATTGTTCTCTTGACGTTTGCTCAACCTTCGAACATGGTTGCCACGCGATGAATACCGAAAGTTCCTCGCCGCGATTTGATTACACTGACGCGGTTCGGTACCTATTCGATCGGATCAATTACGAAAAAGTAGGCCAACGTTCTTACTCCCAGAAGAACTTTCGCTTGGCGCGAATGCATAAACTGCTTTCCGGACTTGGCGAGCCGCATCGTAAGTATCCGATTGTGCATATCGCTGGCACCAAAGGCAAAGGGTCGGTCGCGTGGCTAATTGCAGAATCGTTCCGCCACAGCAATAAACGCGTTGGTCTGTATACCTCGCCGCATATTACAAAGCTTGAAGAGCGATTTTGTATCGATGGCCAACCTTGCACTACCGACCAACTAACGGATTGTGTCAATAAGATCCATCCCATATCCGAAGCGCTGGCTAACAGCGGTGAAGGACAATCAACTTTTTTTGAACTAACAACCGCTATCGGATTTTTGTTGTTCGCGGAAAGCCAAGTGGATGTGGCAGTCATCGAAGTCGGTTTGGGCGGGCGGCTGGATAGTACCAATGTCTGCACGCCCATAGTCTCCGTGATCACTTCGATCAGCTTCGATCATCAAGCTCAACTGGGGAACACGATCCCGGCCATTGCAGGCGAAAAGGCCGGGATCATCAAACCCAAATGCCCAGTGGTCAGCGGCGTGCTGAACCCAGAAGCGATTCCTGTGATCGCGAGGAAAGCGGCCGAATGCGGGTCCGAATTGCGGCAAGCGGGCGTCGATTTTCTTGGTAGCCCAGCCAAACAAGCGACACAGACTACTACCGAACAAACGGAATCAAGTAGTGGGGTGATCGGGCAGCGAATGAATTACGAAGTGCTCAAGCCCGACTGGCCTGCAAGCCAAAGCCGCCAAAACATCGCGTTGAAAATGCTGGGAGACCATCAGATCCAGAACGCTGCGACGGCTTTAGCCGCGATTGACGTATTTTGCGATGCCTTGAAGTGGCCAGTGGACAACGACGCGATTAACGCAGCGTTTGTCTCCACGCAAGTTGCCGCTCGCATGCAGTACTTGCCATTGCAGCCACCTGTGGTGTTGGACTCGGCTCATAATGTTGCATCCATCGATGCGTTATTGAAAGCGATGGATACGAACTTCCCGCGCGGCGCCGAATCGGGCTTGAACCGCGTCATGATTTTTGCGGCCAGTTCTGACAAAGAGTACGAGAAGCTACTGAAGCAACTTATTCCTGCAACCGACACTCTGATTATCACTCAATACTTCAACAATCCTCGCGCAGTCGAATCGATCGCTCTTTATGATTTAGCAATTAGCATTCGCAATGACATTATCGCAGCCTCGCTGGCCCTCGACGCAAAGAGACTAAGCCCCAGCCACGGTCGTCCGGTAGCGGAGGTTCATCGAGCGAAATCGCCTGCCGAAGCGATGCAAATGGCTCGCAGGTTATGCAAACCGAAAGGGATCATTTGCATCACGGGTTCATTTTTTCTCGCCGGTGAGATATTGCCAAGTGTCATGAAGACCGCGACAGCTCCGATTGCATGCGTCTAAACGAGGATGATGCGATATGATTTAGTTATCGAGCGTTAGTAGTACCGCCTTTAGGCGGAATGGCGTTGTGTTGACAGCGTGCATCCGGCTAAAGCCCAATACCGCTAAGTTAGTATTCCAAAAAGGCAGGCTTCCTGCGAGGATCGGAGGTGTTGAATTTCATCACCAAGCAAGGAAGCTGCCATGACTCATGTTCGCACGATCTCTCAATCAAAGCAAGATAAGTTACTTTCACATGAGCGAATTACTTGCCTCAAGAGGACTGTTCGCAGTTGCATGCTGAAAGCCGAAGTACGCCGTCGCAAGCTCGAAAAACGAAGCAGTCGAAAGTGCCCGGCTGACATGATGGTTTGGTTTACGATCGCCTTGTGGCTATATGGCGACGATTGCTACACACACGTGTTTCGCTGGTTGCACCGATTCTCCATTGGGCTCATGCCCTCATCCAGCGCCCTGACTCAAGCCCGAGTGCGGCTGGGCGTTGCAATCTTGGCATTTGTCTACCAGAAGTTGGTTCACTGCCTATGTGATAGCCAGACACCTGATTCCTTTTACGCAGGTCGTAGGCTCGTGGCGGTCGATGGATTTGTATTGAACCTTCCTGACAGTGATGCCAATCGCCGTGCTTTCGGAAGGCCCAAAAACGGAACAGACTTCGGTGCGTTTCCACAAGCCAGGATCATCGCACTTTGCGAAGTGGGCTCGCACGTTTTTATCAACTTTCTTATTAAGCCAATGCGATGTGGCGAAGCGACCATGGCGAAACACGTTTATCGAAAATTGCCAGAGAAAAGTCTACTTTTGTTCGACATTGGCTTTTGTTCGTACCAACTAATGAACCAGGTCATTGATCAGAAGTCGGACTTCCTGGGGCGTTCGAAAATGAACCGTTGTTTCAAAATTATGCAGGTGCTTTCCGACGGAACGTTTCTGTCAAAGATCTATGCCAACGAGTATGACCGGCGCCATGATCGTAACGGCCAAAGCGTTCGCGTGATCGAATACAAATTGGATGACCCTCAGCGTACTGGCCATGGCCAGACGCATCGTTTGCTGACAACACTGCTTGATGAGCATGAGCACCCAGCCCAGGCACTGATAGTTCTATATCACGAGCGTTGGGAAGAGGAGATTGCTATTGATGAGGCTAAGACTCATCTTCGCAATTCCCCAAAACTCCGCAGCCATAGTCCGGCCGGGGTTGTGCAGGAAATCAATGGTTTACTGATAGCACATTTCGTGATTCGCAAGTTAGCACTTGAGGCGGCAGTCCAAGCTGTAGTGTCGCCGCGTCGGATATCATTTACAGGTGCGATCAAGGTACTGCGAATGTGTTTGGTAGAAGCTCCGCGTTCGCAAAAGTTGTTCCAGCCATGGTACAGCAACATGGTCTTGCAGATCAGCCTTGAGGTAGTTGAACCACGTCGCAACCGCCTCAATCCACGAGTGATAAAACGCACACAAAGCAAATGGCCCAAAAAACGCGACGAACACTGTAATTTGCCGCCTCCAACGCACACTTTCCCAGAAACCATTCGCCTGCTAACTTAGCGGTATTGGGCTAAAGCCGTGACTACGAACAAGTCCCCCAGCCAGCTCCTCTGGCTGAAGGCAAAGGTCAAAGGCTAAGAATGTGCCCCCCGGTCGCTCGTGGAACTCGCGGCCGACCGTCCCGAATCTGGACGGTGAAAGACGTAGGCCGGAACATCGGTCGCTGGAAACTAGTCGACGTTACTGACTCAATTTTGTCTTGCGTAATAGGCTTTGCGCAGTTCCGGCAATAACACAACGACCTTGTTACCGGCCTACGTAAGCTCCCGAATCGGTAGGGTGAAGAAAAATCGCGTACGCCTACGGCTGACGGTTAAACGAAATCGATCAGGAATTCGGATCGCCGATCCCTCGAATTGCGACACCCAAACGCCCTGATAGATCCAAAAGCAATTGCCATTGAATCTGGTTGATCGTCACATGAGAACCCGTGCCGCTGACCTTGCTGGAACTCATCACAGCCGCCAAACGGTTGGCTACTTGCTCCAGCAACTCGGACAACTGAGCCGACTGGCAAGGCGAAAGTCGCTCTGGGATCTTGAATTCTGCGCGAGTATTCTGGAGGTGCTTCATCACCATCCCAACACTCGAAGACAATTCAAAGTCGCCATCCTCGGGGGCCACATCCCCTTTGGCTTCGCCCGTGGCCGTTAACGACTCCACGTGATCGGCGATTTCCTCTTTGGAACCAACCAGCAGCACGGAACGCCCTGCCGCAATCACGTCGCCAATGCGGATGATGCGCAACTGGCAATCCTGCCCGTTCACTTGAGTCCCGTTGGTGCTGTCAAGATCGGTCAGGACCAAATGGTCGTTGTCTTCCTGGATTTTGATGTGGTAACGACTGATTCGCTCGTCGTTCAACTGTACCGCATTGCCCTCTTCACGTCCGATCGTGATAGGTGTTGTGAGATCGCTATAAACCTTACCGCGATCTGCACCTTGTAATACTTGCAGGCTAATCTTTGCCATAAACAGATTCGAGCAGTTCGACCCAACGACGAAGTTTCGTTGACCACCGAAGGGACTCGGTATCAGTCCCATGTCTAGCAGCCAAGCCCACTTTCAAAAACTCAATACAAAACGATACAGTGCATAGTGTAATAGTCCCGCAGCCCAAAACAAAGCCCTAGCAATTAAGCTAATTTCTGAAATAAGTGATGCTTTTCTTCAATCTTCGGCTCAGACAACCCAAAGCGTGCGATCGGCAGCAGCAGTCCTAGCGGTCATTGCCACTTTCCAGCACTGCCATGAATGCTTTCTGCGGGATATCGACCGATCCGATCGACTTCATGCGTTTCTTGCCTTCCCGCTGCTTGGCCCAAAGCTTCTTTTTGCGGGAAATATCGCCACCGTAACACTTCGCGGTCACGTTCTTTCGCATCGCAGGCACGGTCTCCCTGGCGATGACCCTGGCTCCTAAAGCAGCCTGTACCGCTACTTCAAACATGTGGCGGTCAATCTCCTCCTTCAGCTTCTTCACAACCGCTCGCCCGCGACGGTCGGCATCGCGGCGGTCACAAATAATCGCCAACGCATCGACTTTCTTGCCATTGACCAAAATATCAAGTCGCACCAAATCCGCTGTTTCGTAGCCGATGATCTCGTAATCCATCGTCCCATACCCGCGCGTTGCACTCTTCAGTTTGTCATGCAAATCATAGATAACCTCCGCCAACGGTAGATCGTAAGTGATCAGTGCTCGCGTTCCCGACAGGTACTCTTGTGATTTCAGCACGCCTCGTCGATCCTGACATAACGTCATGCAAGTCCCGATGAACTCCGTAGGCAACACAAAGTTCACGCGCACGATCGGCTGACGGAATTCCTCAATCTCTCCACTATCAGGCACATCTTGCGGTTTATGAATCTCCATCCTCTCGCCCGAGCGAGTCAAAATCTCATAAGTCACATTGGGCGCAGTTTGGACCAAGTCTAAGTTGCATTCGTTCTCCAGCCGTTGCTGAATGATCTCCATGTGCAGCAAGCCCAGAAATCCGCAGCGAAATCCAAACCCTAACGCATCGCTGGTCTCCGGAGCGAACTCAAAACTCGGATCATTAATGGCAAGTTTCTCCAGCGCATCGCGCAGCTCGCTAAACTCCTGACCATCGCTGGGATACAAGCCGCAGTAGACCATCCGCTTGGGCGCTTGATAACCAGGCAGAGCGGGCGTGTTCTCATCCGCCGCGGCGACGACCGTGTCACCAATGTGAACATCCTTCAGCGACTTGAGATTACAGATCAAATAACCGACCTGCCCCGCTCGCAAACGATCTGACTGCTGGCGTTGCGGTACGAAATGGCCTAACTCCAAACATTCATGGCTGGCCGCCATCCGTTTGAAACGCACTTTCTGACCAACGGAAACCGTGCCCTGCATGATTCGACAATAAGTGATCGCGCCGCGATAGTCGTCGTAATGCGAATCGAACACCATCGCCTGCAACGGCGCGTTCTCATCGCCGGACGGAGCGGGAATCCGCTCGACAATTGACGCTAGCAACTCGTCGATACCAATGCCTGCTTTGCCGCTGCACAATACCACTTCGTCCGGATCGATCCCGAGAATCTGCTCCATCTCCTCCTTGACTTCATCAACCCGCGCATAAGCCAAATCGACCTTGTTGATGACCGGAATGATCTTCAAGTTATGTTCCATCGCCGCATAAGCGTTGGCCACCGTTTGCGCTTCGACCCCTTGAAAGGAATCGACCAGCAGCAGTGCTCCTTCGCAGCAAGTCAACGAGCGCGAAACTTCATACTGGAAGTCAACGTGACCTGGTGTATCGATCAAGTTCAACTCGTACGGCTCACCTTGATGAATGTGCTTGAGCGTAACCGCTTTGGCTTTGATCGTGATCCCGCGCTCGCGTTCAAGATCCATCGCATCCAGCAATTGCTCTTTCATTTTGCGCAGTTCGACGGTACCAGTTCGCTCCAACAGTCGATCGGCCAACGTGCTTTTGCCGTGGTCAATGTGAGCGATGATACAAAAATTGCGAATATGAGAACGTGGAACGGGTGCCATTCAATCATCCAAATGAGCGGTCAAAATGCCACCGAATCTTTCGGCGGTGACATATCCAATGCAATGATATAGCCTTTGCAACACTCCCATTATAATCGACGCGACAAATTCCCCGAAGTCCAAAGCGTATCGCTTCTGGGCCATCTACAAAGGACGTGCTGTAGGCCGGAACAAGGTCGCGTGGGTCCGTGCCGCAACTGCGCAAAGCTCATAGAGCAATGGCTGAGTGAGTTAGCGAGCGTGGACTAACCTTAAGCTACCGATGTTCCGGCGGCATTGGAGTGGGCTTTACTTGTTACCGGCCTACGCACCAGATCAGTTTCGTTTAACCGCGCGGGTATCGCCCCGCGATCGTGGTGTCGCGCAGAAGTAACGCGGCCCGCTGGGCACGCGGTTAAACGAAAACGATGAACAGCTAGTTCTTTGCCACTAAGCGTTTGGCAATTTCAGGGGGCACGAATTTTTCTAAAGCGCGACCGTCAGACAAGGCCGCGATCTGCTTGATCAACGAACTAGAAACGTGAGCGAACGTCTCGTCGGCCATCAAGAATACCGTTTCAATCTTTTCATCCAGTTGGCGATTGGCCATCATCATCGTGAACTCGCCCGCAATATCTGTCAGCGGTCGGACGCCACGAATCATCACTCGCGATCCACAACGTCGCACAAAATCGACCGCTAAACCATCAAACGATTCGATCCGCACGTTGCTCCAACGCGTCGTAACTTCCCGCAGCATCTCCAAGCGCTCTTCGACAGTAAAAAGCGCTTGCTTGGTCGTGTTGATCCCGACGCCCACTATGACTTCTTCATATAACGCGGCACTACGCTCAATAATATGCAAATGCCCCAGCGTGACTGGATCAAACGAACCTGTGTAAACCGCGACCTGCGAAGATAACTCGGAATCAATATTCATGAATCAAATGAACGGAACGAAGTGGCTGGTAGTGCGCTAGGTCGCTTGAATCGCATCGATCAAACGCTCGATGTCATGGGCATCATTATAGCCATGAACGGCGATGCGTAGCTTCCCGTGACGTACACTGAGAATAACATTTTGAGAAAAGCAGCGGTTCCGCACGGCTTGGCTGTCTTGGTCGGGGATCTCAAAGCTCAGAATGCCAGAGTAATTTTCTTCAGGGTACCGCCGATCGACCACCGCACCGATTTCAGTAAGTCGCTGCTGGGCCACCAACGCATTCTGCAGGATTGCGTCTGCAAAGCCGCTTGCCTCTCGATGGCAACCGCAATCCAGCAGCGTTTGGACGGCCGCTCCAAAGCCAATCATGCCCACCATATTGGTCGTGCCGCCTTCAAAACGCGATGCCGCGGGCTTCAACGTCATATTCTGGTTGCCGAACTCCGCCGCCCCCACAACGCTATTCCAGCCGATCATCTGGGGAGCGATTCGATCAAGATTACGCTGAGCGATATACAGCAACCCCGCGCCTTCGGGCCCCAACATCCATTTGTGTCCATCGGCCGCCAAGTAATCGATTTGCAACGCTTCGACGTCGATGGGAAAAGCGCCCAGGCCCTGAATCGCATCGACGAAGACTTGAATTCCGCGAGCGTGAGCTTGCTGGATCAGCGGCTGCAAATCCAAACGAAATCCGGTTGCGTAGCCGACCCAACTGACGGCAATCAACCGCGTCGAATCGTCTGCCCGCTCGAAAATCGACTCCAATTTCACTTCTCCAGTCGGCTCAACCTCCGCCAGCCTGACGTCGACGCCGCGGCTTAGCAGGAGCTGCCAGGGCAAAAAATTGCTTGGAAATTCATTCGCCGGCACGACAATCGAATCGCCCGGTTTCCAGCCCAGGCCATTGGCGACAATGTTGATGCCGTACGTCGTGCTGGGGACAAGACAAATTTCGCTGGGCCGAGCGTTCAGCAAATCAGCGCACGCCTGTCGAGTTTGCTGGGCGGCCTGATGCCACTCCAGCCAGTGGGCGTCGCCGGAGGAGTGTGCCTGGTGCAGCCACCTGGAAATCGCTTGGCTGGCTGCAATTGGAAGCGGGCTGACAGCCGCATGATCAAAATATGCGTAATTCGCTACAACCGGCATCTGAGAACGCAGTTTTTGAGAATTTGCATTAACTTTTGTTCGATAATTTGGCATTGGGCAAGTAAGGTAATTCTATTCGATGTCGTAAGGGGTCAGTAGTGTTGCTGATTTCTTGGGGCGGCGATCCTCTCCAAAGCGAAACGTTTGCATTGGATGCATTGCCACTACGTGACACGTCAAAAACTTCAACTATACTAGCCGCGACTTAGTTTCCTTTTTCGTCCTAGCAGCGTTTTTCCAGCAATTCATCGAGGTTCTTGATGCCAAGGGTTCTGTGCATTATAGGCTTGATCCTTTCCGGCCTAACTGCGCTGCTATTTTTGTTGGATTTGATTCTGGGCAAACCTTTTGGTGGTCACAGTATCACCATGGACATTGTGTTCCTGGTCTGCTCGCTTGCAGTCGCGACGCTCAGCTTTCTGACTTTGCGCGAAACCGTCTAAACACTTGGGCTTTGCTTGCGGCCAATCCCCACGTCGAGCCGCCGGAAATCTCCGCGGCACGCAGCAAGTTGCCCGGCGATGTATTTTCCATTTGTGGGAAATACCCGGTCGATTGCCGCCTACGCTTTTCGAACGATTAGTCCCGATCTGTCTTCGTCTAACCGCCTTGGGCATCGCCCCGCGTTGACTGTGCAAGTCAACTGAAGTCCGCGAACTGCTTCAGATACGTATACGATTGACGCAACGAATCAATTCTAGTCTGCAAGCTGCCTTCATAAGATCGATCTTCAACTTCCACGCACACAGGACCACGATACCCCGAATCCAAAAGCACTGAAAAGAACTTGCCCCAATTCACATCGCCCAAACCTGGAAGTTTCGGCGTATGGTACTCATTAGGATGCGCAAGTATTCCAACCTGATTCAGCTTGTCACGATCCAAACGAACGTCTTTCGCATGCACATGGAAGATTCGATCGGCAAACTGTGTCAACGGCAACAGATAATCCATCTGCTGCCAGACTAAGTGCGAGGGGTCATAGTTCAAGCCTAAATTGGGGCTGCCTAGATCATCAAACAGTCGCCGCCAAACTTTGGGAGAGTTCGCTAGATTCTTCCCACCCGGCCATTCATCGGCAGTGAACAGCATGGGACAATTCTCGATACCAATCTTAACCTCATGCCGTTCTGCTAAATCAACGATCGGCTTCCAGGTCTTCAACAAACGGGGCCAGTTTTCGTCGACGCTTTGTTTCTCATTGCGACCAATAAAGCTGGTGACTCGATGGATTCCTAATCGCGGAGCAAACGCAATCAATCGCTTCAAATGCTCGACCGCGACTTCCGCCACCGCTTCGTCGGCGGTTAGGCAGTTTGGATAGTAACCTAGGGAACTAATCGACACGCCCGTATCCGCTTGAACCTTCTTGAGGTGTTCAATCTGCGCATCATCGCACTGGTCCAAGTTGATATGGGTAATGCCTGAATACCTGCGTTCCGCTTTACTCAGCGGCCAGCACATGGTTTCAACGCAGCGAAATCCAATCTTGGCTGCGGTTGCAAAGACTTCTTCAAATGACAAATCAGGCAAAATAGCACTTGCAAACCCTAGCTGAATCACAGTCGCGCCCTCAGATAAATGGTGAACCAAATGAGTAAGCTATCAGTTTACCATCTCAAGCTTGGACGAAACTACCGCTCGAACCATTTTACGATCTGGACAACCATGTAAGGATTCGCTGTGGCCGATTTATCATGCAAGGATGTCGCGCTGCGAGCCAAGTCCAGGAACTGAGATTGGTACTTGGGATCGTTCGTCGCTTGGGAAAAATACATCAGGTTCTCGGCCGTCACACTCGAACCGCTGGGGGTTGGCCCATCGACGGGATCTTGGTACCGAATAATCACTTCTGCATGCTCACGAGAGGGGAAAAAATAGCCGCCTGTCGCTTCATCGCAGAATAATTCGTGCTGAATATCTTGCCAGTCAACCGCTGCCGCCAGCCAACGTGGATCCTGTGTCGCTTGATGCAGTCGCAGCAGAGCTTGAATCACATACGCGTAATCATCAAGATAGCCCAACGTCGCCGAGCTATTAGTTTCTAAAGTCCGTCGCAATCGCGGTGGTTCATTTTGGACTCGAACTAGCAACTCGTCCATCGCCTTTTGGCTGGCAGAGATAAAGTCTGGCCGCTCGAACCGCCAGCCTACTTCCGCAAGCGTTCCAATCATTAACGCATTCCAGTTGGTAAGTAGTTTGGGATCGGTCGTCGGCTTGGGAGATTGCGTCCGAAGCTCCAGCATTTGCGATTTGGCAACCTTAAGTCGCTCCATCCACTCATTAACAGACACACCGTCGTTGTCCGCCAACTCTTTTAAGCTTAACGGCCTTTGCAATACATGCTGGTCGGATTCGAAGTTCGCGGAATCGGTAAGCCCATAGGTCTTGGCGACCAAGTTATAGTCGGCGATCGTCGCTTGCGCCTTTTGAAGCTCTTCTACATTCCAAGCGTAGTACGTGCCCTCTTGGCCATCGCTGTCAGCATTCACCGAGGCATAGAACAACCCGGTGTTGTCGCGCATCTCATTGAGCACGAACTCACAGATTTCAACGGCCGTCGATCGATAATCGGAGCGATCGTGCTCCTGAGCCGCGGATGCGTAGACGCGAGCCAACAATGCATTGTCATAAAGCATCTTCTCGAAGTGAGGAATTCGCCAGTAGCGATCGGTCGAGTAGCGATGGAAACCACCTGCCAAGTGATCGTAGATTCCGCCCGCGGCCATGGCATCGAGCGAGGTGGTCAACATCGCAAGTGCTTCTTGGCGTTGCTGCGGCGAAGCGACGTTGCTTTGCGTTCGATGAATCAGGAAACTGAGTACGTTCGGCTCAGGAAACTTAGGTAAGTTTGCATTGGAGGGACTAAAGCGGAATCCACCGTAGTCAGGATCGTAATCCGCAGCGATAGCTGCTTGAGTTTTGGCCGCCATAGCTACATAGGCCTGGGAGATATCTTGATCTGTAGATTGTTCGACCAGTTGGCGTTTGGCCTGGCGAATTGCGGCCGTGACCGCTTCGGCTTGTTCGATCATGCCCGCGCGGTTTTCCCGCCAAACCTTTTGAACGTGCTGAATAATGCCTAGAAAACCTGGCAGCCCGTCGCGATCGCCATCACGTGCAGGAAAGTAGGAACCGCCTGTTATGGGCTGAGCGTCCGGAGTGAGGAAGACCGAAAGCGGCCAACCCGCTTGGCCAGCCGTAAGTTCAACGGCCGCTAAATAGATTTGATCGACGTCCGGTCGTTCTTCGCGATCGACTTTGATGCAGACATAATGTTGGTTCAGGTAAGCCGCTATTTCCGGGTCGCTGAATGATTCACGTTCCATGACGTGGCACCAATGACAAGCGGAATAGCCGATCGATAAAAAGATCAGTTTGCCTTCCGTTTTCGCTTTGCGGAAAGCCTCTTCTCCCCAAGGATACCAATCGACCGGATTGTGTACATGCTGCAGGAGGTAAACGCTTGATTGGTCGCGCAGATGATTTCCCGCTGGTGCTTGAGCGTCCAAGTTTGGCAGTACTCTGGGCATGAAGTGCCATAGAATCAGCCAGCAAAGCAGATGCCTGCCGAATCGCGAAAGTTGCGAGAGTTGATGTGGCGTGTGTTGGACGTAAAGCATAGTGGGCAACGTTCAGCTCAGGAGTTTCGAAGAGACGCCTGCCGGAGTCGGATCCTTGCAAAGCATTGATTGTAGCGTAACACGCGACCGTCCGACGAAGCTCAAGGTAGTAGGCACACTCCGTGTGCCGTAACAGAATTCTGCGAACGGCCCACGGAGTGTGCCTTCTACTTTACGGCCCACGGAGTGTGCCTGCTACTCTACGAAAGCTCTTTGCGTGACAACCAATCCGTAATCGAATGCACGATGTATCCCGTCCCGCCCGCGTCGCACCATGCCTTAGGCTTATCTGCGAACGCTGGCCCAGCCAGATCAATATGAGCCCACGGAGTATCATCCACAAACTGCTCTAAAAACTTTGCCGCCGTGATCGCTCCGCCCCAACGGCCATCGCCAACATTCTTTAAATCAGCCACCTTCCCTTGCACTTGATCATCAAACAACGAGAACATCGGCAACTGCCATATATACTCGCCAACACGCTGTGCGGATGCTTCAATCTCCGACGCGAAATCCTGATTGTTGACCATCAAGCCGCCAACATCATTTCCCAGTGCAACGACACACGCGCCCGTCAATGTGGCAAAATCGATGATGTGGCTGGGCTGCTTCTCGAGCGCCACGTCTAACACGTCGGCTAGGACCAACCGCCCTTCCGCATCCGTGTTATGAATCTCGATCGTCTTGCCCGCGCGGCTACGCAACACATCGCCCAATTTATAAGCGTTACCAGAAATCACATTCTCCACCAAACCCACCAGCGCGATGACAGGTCGAGCGATCTGGAGTTTTGCTATGGCAAACATAATCCCTACAACGGTCGCCCCCCCGGCCATATCGCACTTCATCGTCAACATCGATTCGCTGGGTTTGATCGACAGCCCCCCGGAATCAAAGGTAACGCCTTTTCCGACCAGCGCAACAGGTGGCAAATGTTTGCCCGCTTCCGTCCCCGGATACTTTAGAAACAGCAGTCGCGGCGGTTTGTCGGACGCTCGACCAACGGCCAACATCGTTTCGCAACGTTCTGCCTTCAAGCGGTGTTCGTCCCAAACTTCGCTTTGCAGATTCGTGCCCGATAATTGCTCTAAAGTTTGATCGACAAACGACGCAGGATACATGTGGTTTGGAGCCTGATTGACTAAGTTTCTTGTCATGGCAATCCCAGTCGCGATCGCTTCGCCGGGAAGCGTATTTAGCTCCTCTGCTGCGAAGACGATGATCTGCTTTGGTGGATTCAGATTCTTTTTGTCGCGGTAAAGATCTTGCCCGATCGCGCCGGTCAAGCTGCCGACGATAACCGCATCGACATTCGGCTGCTGGTCGCTGCGAAGCGGGAAGCCGGCAAGGCCCACTTTGTCATACTGCTTGGCGCTAACTTGCTTGATCGCTGCGGCAGCCGCACGGTAGAGCGTTCGAGGTTCGACTTCTTTGCCTATACCGATGGTAACGACGCAGCGAGCCGCGATTTGCTCCGGATTGAACCAGACTGAGGTCTTCAGTCCATCTTTAGAGACCAACCCTTGCTCGAGCGCCTTGCGAAACTTGCCGCCAATCAGCCGATCGAATTGATCAATCGCCGATCCTTCAAGGATTTCGTCTTGAACTCCAACGATTAAAACGTCCAATTCCGCGTTAAACGGGTTATCGCCAGAGCGGGTCAGTTGAGTATCTAATTTCATGTGCAAGAACCGTTTAAGCAAATTGTTCACGAGCATTTCAAAATTGTTCTGCATGATAAGATACGCTGGTCAGAACGATTTGTAACCCCATCAAAGTTGGAACCCATGAGCGGCTTTCGAAGCACCCGCGCTGTCGTCGACGATCTCATTCGCCACGGACGTTGTATTGTTGTCGAAGAACCGATTTCACCAAATCTAGAAATGGCCGAAATCCAGCGTCGTGTCTACGCGTCCGGCGGTCCAGCCGTGCTTTTCGCCAAGCCGATCGGGACGTCGTTTCCCATGGTAGCGAACTTGTTCGGGTCTCTGGCGCAAGCTCGGTTTATCTTTCGACATACCATCGACCAAGTCCGCCGAGCGATCGAATTGAAGATTGACCCCACCGCGTTTTGGAAGAACCCATGGCGCTATCGGTCGGCTCCGCTGGTCGGACTGCGCATGAACCCACGGCAAGTGCGACGCGGCGGCGCGGTGCGAGCTCATACCATCCAACTTTCTCAGCTACCGCAACTAAAGTCTTGGCCTGACGATGGCGGCCCGTTTGTGACGCTGCCCCAAGTGCTCTCACAGTCGATTGGTGCAACCGGTTTTCGCGATATCAATTTGGGGATGTACCGCATCCAGATGGCCGGAAACGCCTATCAATCCGATCGCGAAATCGGATTGCACTATCAGATCCATCGGGGAATCGGCGTGCACCATCAAGCGGCCATTGCAGCCGGTTGCGACCTACCGGTAACGATCACCGTCGGTGGCTCGCCAGCCATGACCGTCAGCGCTGTCATGCCATTGCCGGAAGGGATGAGCGAACTGACGTTTGCCGGCGCGCTGGCGGGGCATCGCATCCCGATGATAACAGAACAAGGCGTTGCACCGATCTATGCGGATGCAGATTTTGCGATCGTGGGTAAGATCAACCCACAACGCACATTGCCCGAAGGGCCCTTCGGCGATCACCTCGGCTACTACGCAAAACAACATGATTTCCCCGTCGTGGAGGTCCAAAGGGTCTATCATCGGTCAGGAGCAATCTGGCCATTCACGGTCGTGGGCCGACCACCGCAGGAAGATACAACCTTCGGCGAGCTTATCCACGAACTGACTGGGCCGATCTTGCCAACTGTGCTACCGGGAGTGCATGGCGTGAATGCCGTCGATGCCGCGGGCGTTCACCCATTATTGCTGGCGGTCGGCAGCGAAAGATACTTACCTTATCGAAAACCCAATCGACCCGCAGAATTGCTCACGCAAGCCTGCGCGATCTTGGGACAAGGCCAACTGTCGCTGGCAAAGTATCTGTTGATTGTGAACAAGTTTGATGAACCGAACATCGATGTGCATGACAGTGAAGCGTTCTTCCAACATCTGCTGGCCCGCGTCGATTGGACTGGCGACCTTCACTTCTTGACCCGAACAACGATCGATACACTCGACTACAGTGGCGAAGGTTTTAACGAGGGTTCAAAGCTAATCATCGCAGCCAATGGCACTCCGCGGCGCGAGTTAGCGGGTAGTCTGTCATCCATTTTGAAGCTCCCGAGCTGCGTGCAGCAGATAGCGTTCTGCGGCAAAGGAATCCTAGCAGTCGGTTTGACGAAGGAAGCCCAGGCGTCTGCTGGCATCTCCGGCTTTGTGGAACAGTTCAGTGATCTGTATCGCGGGGGTGGGCCGCAAGTGCAAGCCGCCTGGAACGAGATACCTTGGATTGTGGTGGTAGACGACGCTGCATTTACAGCCCGTAGTTGGAAGAATTTTCTGTGGGTCACATTTACTAGATCCAATCCAGCCAAAGATGTATACGGAGTTTGTTTTGCACAGATCGACAAGCACTGGTCGTGCGAAGGCCCGCTTGTGATTGATGCGAGAATCAAGCCGCATCACGCCCCCCCATTGATTGAAGCTCCTGAAGTTACCGCTCGTGTAGACGCACTGGCCGCTCGAGGCGGACCGCTCGCGGCGTATTTGTAGGCGCAAGTTCGTAGTACCGCCTTCAGGCGGATGTTCGTAGTTTGTAGTACCGCCTTCAGGCGGATCTTCGTAGTTTGTAGTACCGCCTTTACAGAACGTCCGGCTTAGATTGGTTCGTTTTTGCGGCGTTCTTCTCGTTTGTAAAGGGTCAAGGTATTCTGAGCCACGACGAGCAGTCCAACTTCCGCTTTGACACGGTCCAGGCCGCAGCCGTTTTGACACTCTTGCCCGCGGTGCCGTTTGCCATCGGCGAAGCGGCGTTCGATCACTTGCGAACGCAAGCGTTGGCTGCGCTTGCCTGCGTCGGTACTCATCTTCGCGGCTTGTTCGTCCAGTAACGCCTGCTCGGTTTGACGCGATACGGTGCGACGTTTACCGCTACCGCCAAGGCAGCGGGCCGCCAACGCACAGCCACTACAACGCTCGGGAAGTTGCTCATAACGAAGCTCCCCGACGCAGCGCCCGTCAGCTCGGGGAACCTGAGCTTCTCGTACTAGTTTCATCGTGTGACCAGCCGGGCAGGTCATTTGCTTGGTCGACTCATCGTATGCGAATTCGCGAGAAGGTATCTGCGCTTGACCACTTGCCGCCTTGCGTCCCAGTAGCATCGTTCCGTCTTGAACCGGTGCATATAAGTCGATGCCCAGAGCTTGGCAATCCTTCAGCTCAAGGATCGAGCAGTAGCCAGAATCGGCATGCAGTGTTGTGAATGTTGACCCGACGATCCACTGAGTCAGCGCGATCATTAAAGCCAAGGTGCCTGCATCCGTGTTTTGCGCCAAAACGTCATAGGCGACGATCACATCGCTGGCACAATCGGTGACGTACTGCGTGTTATACAGCGGTCGAAGAACATTCTTCTTGTCTCGTCCAATCACCGCATCGAGATCCATCGGACTCACTACCATCTTCGATTCGTCACGACGATGGCGGGCGTGTTTTTCGCGGTTTTCTTCGATTTTTCGCAGCAGGCATCCCTTGGCACGCCGCAATCGCTCCAGTTGGCCGTGGCGTCCCGCAGGGGTCGATGCGATCCACCCAGGGACTGGCGACAATGGTTTATTCGAAGCAACTTGATCTTTGTGATCCAGAGAGCGTATGGCACGTTTGAGCTTGTTCAGTCGCCGACTGATTTGTTTGAGACTCAAGATCTGATGGCGAGATGCATGCGCAGCAGTGAAGGTGCCATCGATCGCACACTCTACAGGTTCGATGAGTGATTCACAAATGGCGCTTTGGACTAAACTGCGATGCACTTTGTCGATGAACTTTGCAGCCCGATCGCGGAATGCATACCAGGTGGAGCGAGCTGGCGAGATGCCTTGCCCTAGAAGTTTGCACTGATCGCGGGTTGTCGCGTCCTTGTGCCACTTAGCAGGCGAGGTGTTGCCGTTGAGGATTTCGTAGAGGGCAATCGCCAACATGTTCTGAGGTGGAAATGCGTCCGATCCAGTTCCCCGATAGGCTTGGTACAAGTCGTCCAAGTCGACTTGGCGAATGGTTCTCAGAACAGCTTGCACATGGTCATCGTCTTTGAAACGTTGATTGAGCAGTTGGAGTTCTTGCGAACCGGACTGCAGCAGTGTTTGGGAGAAGTGGACTTTTTAATTGCGGCATTCATGGTTAAATTCCATTGGTGGCCCGTCGGTCTGGAACAATTCATTCGCATTATTAATGCGAAACCCACCATGCCGGCGAGGCCACTTTTTTGCTAGCATCGAAAAATTCTAAGCCGGACGTTCTGTTTAGGCGGATCTTCGTAGTTTGTAGTACCGCCTTTAGGCGGATCTTCGCAAGTTCGTAGTACCGCCTTCAGGCGGATACGGCAGCACGGAACTGAATTGATTCCGCCTAAAGGCGGTACTACAAACGAGTGACTCCCCCCTATTGAACGGTATTGCGGTAAAACGGTTACAGTTCTTCGCATCAAGTGATACTCGTTCACTTGGCGTAGATCGCGCGCAGTATGAACGATTGCTCGTACCCTTCGCTGAACACTCCCAAGCCGAGGCCAGTCTGCACTTGAAACCTTTCTGCGATGTCATAGTGAAACTGGGGCACGAAGATGAATTCCGAGGTGCCATCTTGCTTCGCAGCGAAGTTTGTTTCGATACCCAGTTTGGTATACTCGGTCGTGTCGGCGAACAACGACCAGTTCAAGAGTCGTTCAAAAGTTTTCGAGTTGCCGGGCCCTTCTAGATCCATCCGAGCACCAATCATAAACAGAGCACTCCACGTTTCCGTGAATCGAATACCGCCAAGATAAAGGAGCGTAGAGTTCCAATTCTCCCATTCTGCAGTTGGCTGCACCAGCGCTTGGAATCCATGGATGTATTGATTGTTAAATGCTGTTCCAATTGTCCATTGCACGCCCAATTTGTACTCCTCAAGTGTTGAGGATTCAAACGGGAATTCAAACTCGACTGCGAAGTTGTCCCAGATAGCGTATTCGATTTCCGGAGCCCATTCGATGCCTTTCAAATCGCGAGTCGTTGAACCTGAACCGAACGGGTCGTCGGCAAGATTTGTATTGCGCGCTCGCCATGGAAAGATTGCGAGCGTGTTGAACTCCAGTTCGCCTTGTCGCGCCCCCAGCGGCCGCACCAAATCAAATAACAAAGGCTCTGGCACGCTGACCGCAGGATGTCTCGAATGGGCTGGCGAAGAGGCAGCTTGCTGTGCAAAGCGGCCGAACGAACGAAACTGAATAGGCGATTCGAAAGCGGCCGCTTGACGAACCTCGCTATCGATCGCAGCAGCTTGTCCGATCGCCCAAGGGTCATTAAGGGTCGCACCAATAGCTTCAGTGACCTCTTGCCCCCCTGCGCATGAGATCATGCAACCGACGGCCCAAACAAGTTGGACGGCAGCAAAAGAGACTCTCATTGAAATGGATCGAATCCACAACCGCATCAAACGCAGCTCCGAACGGCGAGTACACTGGAAGCAAAAGGATGAGTTTTGATTGGCATCGGTTGAAAATCAGCCGCGCACATCACAGATTTGTTATCGTCGCCGACCGGCATGAGTCTCCAGCAGCATGCGATGAATTGAGCAGAGTGCAGCGATGTTGCACAGGAAATTTTTGAGATTCGATGAGCTTGGGAGAGCCTACGGAAAACAGGCAAATTGGGTAATAATCGATTGCCGCTACGTACCGTAGCGGAACCTTGAGAGTAAAGCTAGAATTTGCCCTCAGTTGAGCGCCAGTCGTTGCCTTCGAGCAGCTAAATCAATAGGTTTCCGAGGCGTCAATGACGACACTCAACTTCCGAACCATCCCAAGCTAGATATACGTAAAAGTTTTATTGGACGATAGAAATCAAGATGACAACTGAAGACGATCGCGAAGAGATTCTGGAATTGACTCAGCGTTTACTCATGGCTGCGACCAGCGGCGACTGGGATACTTACGCCGAGTTATGTGACCCATCGATCACCTGTTTTGAACCGGAAGCGATGGGCAACTTAGTCGATGGGCTCGACTTCCACCACTTCTACTTCAAGCTTGGTGATGGCGATAATGCCCCAGTACAATCAACCATCGTTGCGCCTCATATTCGAGTCATGGGGGACGTCGCCGTGATCGCCTATGTAAGGCTAACTCAAAAGATTGGCGACAACGGCAAACCCATGACAGCCGCCATGGAAGAAACTCGACTGTGGCAGCGTCAAAAGGCCGGTTGGAAGCATGTGCATTTTCATCGCAGTCCTACTCGGTAGGTGTCATAGCACAGCGGGATCTTTGTTCGTAGTACCGCCTTAGGGTTGGTAGCAAGGGTATTCACGAAAGAGCATCGCCTATATGTATGCACTGGGACGAGGTTGCCTCGAACTGATCATTGCTTGGTTGCTCGTTGGCAGTGGCTTGTACTGGTTCTTTGACGGTCGATTTACCGCGCCTGGACCATTGTACGGAGCCATCATCGGAGGCATGTTGGTCGCGAGCGGTTGGGGCCTCTTTCGTAATGCACTGCAAGCGAGGGGACAAGTCGCTTTGATACGCAGATCGCTGGCAGGTGACTTCCCCCAAGATGGTGCTCCTTATGCTGCCGTTGGATTGGCCGTGCCGTTGAACGAAGCGCTGACCACGCCCTTTCGAAACGTTGCTTGTGTTCTGTATTCGTATGAACTATCGCGAACGGAACGTGTGCGTGTCCGAGGTAGCAAAGGCAGTCGAACCGAGACGCAACGCACGGTTTACATGAGCGGTGTGGCGATGGCACCCTGGGGCGTTCAATCGAAAGCGGGGACCATTCGAGTCATTGGATTTCCGATTCCGGACCAGTTTCCAGAAATCAAATCGGCCGCTACCAGCTATTCCGGCGCGCTGCGAAAGTTCTACGCTGAAACCGCGTTCACGAGAGTCGGTAAATGGGAAGTTGGCAAGCTGTTGGCTCACGCCAAATCGCTGCTGTCCGAAGACGATGGGCAACTGCGAGAGGACTTAGCATTCGCAGAAAGCGAATTCGTGTTTGACAAGCTTGGCTTGGAGGGATGCGATTTGATCGAACAGTGCGTCCCCGTATCTGAGCCGGTCTGCGTTATCGGGACTTACGATTCAGCCAAGGGGGGGCTGCTGAACGAGTGGCGGCATGGTGGCTTGGAGATCATTCCTGGCGACGGATCGGCGGCCGTGGATGCCATGACTGCTCGATGGAAGTTCTATCGATTGATCGCCTTTATTCTGGTCACGCTGGGACTAGCGGGAAGCTTCGGAGTACTGACCCTTCGCGAAAACAGCGAGCCACTGAAAACGCAAAAGGCAGAGCGTTTGAACGAACAGCTTTGGCAAGCGTTCGAAGCCGATGACCTATCTGCCATGGCGGCCGCTTTGGAACAAGGTGCTGCACCGGACCAAAGCGACAAACAAAATCGATCGTTACTTTCGCAGGTAAAATCCAAAGCGATGTTTGACCTGTTGGTCGCACACGGGGTAAAGTTGAACGCGCAGGATGACATGGGCCGCTCTCCTTTGCTGGCCGCTTTTGATCAGCGGAACACGCAGCTTGTGCAGTGGTTACTGGAGGCCGGTGTGGACGTCAATCAACCGCAAGCTGGTTGGCAGCGGACGCCGCTTGAGGCCGCACTGGATCGCGGTGACCGAGCACTTGCGGATCAACTTCGAGCCCAAGGGGCGATTGGTGATTTTGTTGAGAAGAGCCAAGGGCGCGCACTGGAGCCCTTGGAAGTTGCAGCGGTGGAACAGGTTTTGAAACTTTACAGCCAAGCTCTGAATGAAAGTGATTTCGCTTTGGTTGCCCGGATAACGGATCGTTGGCCAGACGAATATTACGAGCGAGTGCAACGCGGCTTTTATGCTAACACACGTCCTGCTCAGTGGATTATTCGGGAAGGTTATCGTGACGGTGCGATTTGTACCGTCGTCGCCGAAGGCGCGAATTTCGTTGGCATTCCCGAGCAATATGTCGTCACGTTGATCAACAAGGATGGCCGCTGGCAAATTCGCCGCGATTACTTTGATGAAACCAGGTCGTTCGCGTTTGAAAACTAGGGTATTCGTATTTCGTACACGAACGTCATTTTGGGACTGCTGTCGGCAAATCACGTAGGCCGGTAACACGGTCGCTTTGTTCTTGCCGGAGCTTCTTCACCCTCCTGCGGGAGGGTCGGCCGCGAGTTCCACGAGCGACCGGGGAGGGCGAGCCGTCTACACGTCCACTTGCCAATTGACAGTGCAACGCTTTCGTTTAACCGTCAGCCGTTAGGCGTACGCGTTCTTCTTCACCCTCCTGCGGGAGGGTCGGCCGCGAGTACCACGAGCGATCGGGGAGGGCGAGCCACCTACGCGTCCACTTGCCAATTGACAGTGCGGCACCTGTCTCATCAAGCCAACGGCTTGTCACAATTGCTGCCGTGGCCGATTCGGCCACGGTTTGCATCTGCAATTGTTCCCTCAGGCCCGGAGGGCCGAGATAATTGATTTGTGCCAGCCCTTCGGGCTTATCGGTCTCACTGAACCCCAAGGTCCGGTGGCCTGCGGCACACCGGCAATAATTGCTACGGCCCTTCAGGCCGCTATCCCAAAATTCTGCCATATATCCCGCCCATCTCGCACCACCGCTCAACTGTCGCTCTCTATAATGGCACGCATGCCGTCTCAAGCCTCATCACTTCCGCTTAATCCTAGATCGAATCGAGCGTCCTCGACTATTGATTGGCCTTCAGAAGTTGCACTAGCGCAGCATCGCAACCAACAATACTCGATCTACGCTATGACCAATTCCAGCGGCAGCGTCATTGAGCGTTACGCTTATACCGCTTACGGTCAACCAACGGTGCTCAATGCATCTGCGTCAGTCATAGCTACAAGCGCTTATGATAACCGCTACACCTACACCGCCCGCGAGTGGGATCATACGATCGGTTTGCATTACTTCAGAGCTAGATGGATGAGCGGGTATAGTGGAAGGTTTACCGGGAGAGATCTCATCGGCTACGGTGACGGACCGAACCTGTACATGTTTTTGCGATCACATTCCCTTCAACTTTTGGACTCGTCTGGAACCAAAGGAAAAGCAACGCCACAGTTTAACCCAGGTTGTGATTGCTGCTGCTGTCCACTTGGCGTTCGAATTGATCTCAAGGAACATCCTTATGCGCAAGGCCCAGCACGTAACCATGTTTTCGGTGTTGCATTCGAGGTTGTGTTCACAGTTGAATACAAGCCTGCAAACCCTAATTACTCAAAAGGAGAAGGAGAAGACTGTCAACTCCAATGGTGGGAGTATTCCAATCTCGGAGCCCCTTGGTATGGTTCAGCTAATACATGGAACGATTCAAGAGATTTCCCTCGTGCAGAGAATTCAATTGTATTCAAGGACTGGTTTTCAAAACCAAGGCCGACGAATTGTAAGCCCGCTCAGATCGTTACCTACGTGTTTCCGGATCATCCAAAGTTTAGTAACGTACCAGTTACGCTAAAAGGTGAAGCGCATATTGGAATTCGAATGAGAGGTAGTTTTGCCTGTGATTGCAATCCCAACGACGTCTACCTACGGATTACAATTTCGTTGGATGGTTCTGGAAAACCGCCAAACGTTTCGTTTCCCGGTTCTTTTCCTTCGCCGCCTGGTGAACCAGACCCACATTTTTAATAACTGCAGAGCAGAGACAAAACTTGCTTCCTTATTGCACAGCATAAAAAGCTTTACAGAAGGGCTTCGGACGCCTGATTCCGCACGGATTTTATTTTTGGCTGAGATAAAATGTCTTTTCGACGAACGGTAGTTATTATTGGGGTTCTCATCTGCATTGGAATATTGATTTATCTCTCGTCAGTCCAATTGAATCAGATAGTGGCAGTTGAAGTAGTGACATCGGATGCGGATTCCGTTGGGATGATTCTAGACTCCCTTGGTGTTATCTATCGAGGTATGTCTTCCCTTGGCGGGGCAAGGTGGACGATCACACCCGAGGAGTATATAAGATCTAAAGATCTGCTCATTCAAAATGCTGCACAGAACGATTCCTTTTTGAAGCTCGAAATCAAACGCAAGGGTAGTTTTCTTAATAGCAGTATTGTTGTTAATGGAGATTAGACGTATTCGGAAGTTCACCAAGTAAGAGATAGCAACGAGTGAGTAAAGCGGCTGCGAGCTGTGGATGGTCCTTCTCCCCAGCTTTGCGGTTTCTCAATGTTTTTCTCTACAGAATTACCAGCTACTAATCTAATTTGCAGTAGCTGTTTGCAGGGCTCAAGAATGAGTTAGAACGCAGTTTAATGGCCACAATCCGTGTTGATAATTGTTCATTAAATGCGGATTTCTCAGGCGAAGGCGGATCTTCGAATTGCTCAGCCATTAATGGCAAGTTGCATCGGTAATTCGAATCGTGGATCTCGTTAGCGACCGCCTCAAGACCGCAACGCGGTCAAACATCAAAGCCCAGGGTCGCGCAGCGCACCCTGGGTGAAGAATTCACACACATGTTTTCAACACCAGCGGGGTTGGACGACGGTTCCACGTAAGCGTACATCAGAACCAGTGGGTTTTTAGTCGGCGGGGGCTTGATTTGGAGGGTAGGGTTTGATAACGGCGACCGATGGGGTTGCCGAAACCTCTATGCCAGGAACCTACAGCATGACTCGTGATCTTTCCAAGTCCCAACTCTGGGCTCAACGACTCCTACGTTTTCAGTCGTCGGGTCTTAGCATCGCTCAGTTCTGTCGAAATGAAAACCTTTCGTTCCATGTCTTCAACTATTGGAGAAAGAAGCTTCACTCGAATCCAACAGCCCTTAATCCTAATCCAACAACTCTTAGCGCAACGTCACCAAGCCAAACGCAATCCGATTCAAGCAACAATACGCTTCACTTCACCATCGAAACACGTGGCATCAAGATCCTTTGCCGCTCTGATTCCTCCAGCGCTGTCGAGACTTTGTTGACATGGGCCGCTCGACAGCATGACTCCGGCGATCATCTAGACGCCGGTTTCCAGCAACTCATTGTTCGCAATTAGCCATCCGCAACTTATTGAGTCCGTCTATGCTCGCTGTCGCCTCAACCACTCGGGTCTACCTCTACATGCAAGCGGTCGACATGAGACGTTCCTACGATGGCCTGCACGCCATCGTCCAAGCCAACTTTCAACGCGATATTCGACTTGGTGATTATTTCATGTTCATCAATCGTCGTCGTGATCGCGTCAAGATACTCTGGTGGGATCGAGATGGGCTCGCCATCTTCATGAAAAGATTAGAAGCTGGTACCATCCAGGTGCCACTTACTTCAAGCCAGTCCAAGAGCCTAGTCATTGATCACGCTCAGCTTTCCATGTTGCTCAGTGGCATCGATGTCTCCAACATCAAGCGTCGAAAACGATTCTCGGTGCAGGCTCATGTTAGCAACAATACTACCTCGTCATCAGGCTTGTAAAATCTCTTTATCAAGTTACTCTTTTTTGAAGATATTGCGGAACCACTTTAGGGCTTCATGCGTTCAATAAGTATGCAAGACGCGACCTCGAATAATCATCCATCTGACAAGCCTCTCTCGGCAATCGAATTGCTGCAGAAAGAGAACGAGCAACTCAAGGCCAAGCTCCAATGGTTCGAGACAGAGTACCGCAAGTTGGCAGCGATGCTTGCCAACATGCACAAGAAAAAAGAGAAGCATATTTCGCCCGGTGCGACTCCTTGGCTCCCCTTCGATTCGCAAGAAGAACTTGAGCAAGCTCGGCAAGAAGCGGAGGCCGAAGCACAAAAGGTTCTGGATGACGCTCAATCCAAAAGCACGCCCAAAGCCAAGAAGAAACGCAATGAATCGCTCCCGTCGCACCTTCCTGAAGTGAAGGAACTTCGCGATGTTCCAGAGCAAGATCGCATCTGTCCAGAGCATGGTCCCATGGCGATGATCGGTGTCGATAGGACCGAAACCTTGGTTTATGAACCAGCCAAGCTTTATAAGCGAGTGATCGAGAACCCCAAGTATGGCTGCCCATGTTGCAAAGAGCATGGAATCGTTTCTGCCGAGCGACCAACCGGATTGGTTGAGGGTAACAAATACGATTCGAGTATCGGTGCGGTGGTGGTCGCTCAGAAGCTTGACTTGCATCTTCCGCTGTATCGTCAGACGGATGTCTTTGCCAGCAGTGGTTGGACGCCCAGTCGTTCGACATTGCAGAATCTGATGGTGCAAGTGGACTTTGCGTTGCTTGGGTTCTTCATGTTCATGGCCAGGCGTGTGCAGAAGGACTCCGCAGTCGGACTGGATGAAAGCAGTTGTCGAATGCTGATGCCAGAGGAGGAGCCGAAGGTTAAACCCGGTGACCTGAAGACGCAGCGGTTGATCGAGAAGATGCGTGAAGCGAAAGGCAAGGGTGAAGATAGCTTGATAGGGAAGATGTGGGCTTATCGGGGTCTAGATCAAGCGCCCTATAACATCTTTGACTTTCGGATATCGCGTCACCGGGATGGCCCGGATGAATTCTTTCGAGAGAGTCGCTGTATTATTCAAGGTGATTGTTTCTCAGGAAATGAAGCCGTGGTGCTTGATAACCGCGATCGCTTGCAGTTCGCGGCTTGTTGGGCGCATGCGCGTCGTAAGGTTTACGAGGTGTCCAAGGAGAATCCGTATCGGCAAAAGCTGTTGGATATGCTGCAGGGGCTTTACGATGTGAACGCGCGCGAGCAGGGGATGAATGCGGAATCACGAGTGGAGCATCGTCAGCGTTATGCGGTACCGTTGTTGGAGGCGATGAAGAAGTACATTGATAGTTTGGATGAAGGGCAATTGTTTCCCAAGTCGGACATGGCAGGAGCGTTGGGATATATCCGTAACCACTGGGATGCTCTGACGATCTACACGGCGCATGGCCAGATTCCGATCGACAACAATCGCGTAGAGCAGTTGATGCGTCAGGTGGCATTGGGACGGAAGAACTGGTTGTTTGTTGGCAACGTGGAATCTGGCGAGCGGGTGGCTAGGTTGATGAGCATTGTGAGCAGTGCCAAACGTCACCACTTGGATGTCTGGCAGTACTTGAAGGACATTTTGGATCGCGTACTAGCAGGCGAGACTCAATACGAGAAACTTTTGCCGGACGTATGGAAGCAGGAGCATCCCGAAGCGATTCGCGAGTACCGGGCAGAGGAAAGCCGCTATAAATCAGACCGCAAGCAGATAACACGAGCCCGCAGAATCATCTCCGCCAAGCTCAAGCGACAGCAAACCCAGGGCCAATCCAACTAACCCCAACAACTGGTTGTGGTGGACGCTTACGGTTCCACGGCGTTCTTGGATTGTTCTTATGGATTGTTGAACCCCGTTGGGGTTCTCGTGGCCCAGGTCGCTCTTCCTGGGGTGCGCTGCGCGACCCCAGGCTTTGGTGTCACCCCCCGTTGGGGTTGGAAGACTGGGCAAGAGAATGGGGGCAGGAGAATGGTCTTGGAATCTATTCTACTGCCCTGATTCTCCTGCCATAAGAAATCCGGTCGCTCTTAGCGCACCAATCCTATTGCGACGACTGGGCACAAGGCCCAGCTTCGCTTCGATGCTTGCACCGCAGCGCGATCCAAATCCCACTGGCTTGTCCAGTGGATCGTTGGGTTTCTCGCTACACGACAGAGGCCGCCATAGCCTGCCGAATCCCACCGGCTCGTCCGGTGGATTGTTCGGCTTCTTGCTTTGTAGTAACGACTTTAGCAAGAAACGGAACGAGCTCCTGGGCAAGCCAGGAGCATTAGTGGTAGAGGGGTTGTTTGTTCATAGGAATGTAGCGAGAAACGTAACAATCTCCCGGGCAAGCCGGGAGCATTGCAAAGACAGTAGGCCACAAGGCACATCGTTCTGTGATCGCGAGCCCTGAGCGACCGTTGGGCTTGCCCCAACGCGTCGCAATAGGATTGGTGTGCTAAGTTCGTCCACGTCCCCGGCTCCCTCTGCTAAAGCCAGTCGACGAAGGCGACTGGCTCTAGCTGGAGAAGGGTCCATTGGGTACGCTATCTAGAACGTCAAAACGGTGTCCGACGCGGCAAGCCCCGATCGGACATGCTCGCGAGTGAGAATTGCTTTAGCGCTCCAATCCCATAGCGAAGACTGGGCAAGAGAATGGGGGCAGGAGAATGGTCAAGGAATCTATTCTACTGCCCTGATTCTCCTGCCATAAGAAATTCGGTCGCTCTTAGAGCAACAATCCGATTACGAAGCCTGGGCACAAGGCCAAGCTTCGCTTCGATGCTTGCACCACAGCGAGAACCAAATCCCACCGGCTTGTCCATTGGATGGTTGGGTTTCTCGCTACACGACAGAGGCCGCCATAGCCTGCCGAATCCCACCGGCTCGCCCGGTGGATCGTTCGGCTTCTTGCTTTGCCGCAGCGCCCTTTAGCATGAAACGGAATGATCTCCTGGGCAAGCCAGGAGCATTAGTGGTAGAGGGGTTATTTGTTCGTAGGAATGTAGCGAGAAACGTAACAATCTCCCGGGCAAGCCGGGAGCATTGCAAAGACAGAAGGCCACAAGGTACATCGTTCTGTGATCGCGAGCCCTGAGCGACCGTTGGGCTTGCCCCAACGCGTCGCAATAGGATTGGTGTGCTAAGTTCGTCCACGTCCCCGCCCACCCTTGCTAGAGCCAGTCGCCTTCGGCGACTGGCTCTAACAGGAGAAGGGTTCCATTGGGCATGCTATCTAGAACTCCAAAGCGGTGTCCGATGGGGGCAGGAGAATGGTCTTGGAATCTATTCTACTGCCCTGATTCTCCTGCCATAAGAAATCCGGTCGCTCTTAGAGCACCAATCCGATTACGAAGCCTGGGCACAAGGCCCAGCTTCGCATCGATGCTTGCACCACAGCGCGAACCAAATCCCACCGGCTTGCCCGGTGGATCGTTGGGTTTCTCGCTACACGACAGAGGCCGCCATAGCCTGCCCAATCCCACCGGCTCGACCGGTGGATTGTTCGGCTTCTTGCTTTGCCGCAGCGCCCTCTAGCGAGAAACGTAACAATCTCCCGGGCAAGCCGGGAGCATTGCAAAGACAGAAGGCCACAAGGCACATCGCTCTGAGCTATCTAGAACTCCAAAACGGTGTCCGACGGGGCAAGCCCCGATCGGACATGCTCGCGAGTCAGAATTTCTTTAGCGCACCAATCCTACTGCATGGTCTGGGCAAGATACCAGACGGAGATTTGTGCAGTACTGATTGACCTTAAACGCAGTAGATTAGTTCATCATCTTTGATGCTCGACGAATCAACTCAACTGCTTCTTGACGATAAGCGTCGCTGCCGGCGGCTGCACTGGCTTGTTCAATCAGCACGTTCCAATCCAGCTTCGACATAATCGCCATGTGACGCAGCTTCATCCCAAACTGGGCTATCACACTCGCCCATCGAAAATCTTGGTCGACGGGCTGATTGTAAGCGTCAACCGTCAAAGGGAACTCCAGCTTGGTACTTACGTCCTCCTCAGGCTTTTTGTAACGCAATTTGACCAGCAACAACTCATTCGATAGAGTTTCATCCAGCGGCGGTTTAACAGACACCGGGTCCTGAGCCGCAGCCACATTGCTACTGGCTGCTGCTGGAGCGGCATATCGCAGCGGCTCTTCATCGGGCACAACGGTCGGTAAAGCGACTCCTTGTGGAACAATCTCATACAGAGCCGTTACGTTATGCCCTGCTCCAATCTCGCCAGCATCTTTGGTATCGTCATTAAAATCCTGGTTGGCCAACTTGCGATTTTCGTATCCGATCAGTCGATATCCGGCTACATGTTGCGGGTTGAATTCGACTTGAATCTTCACATCCTTTGCCACGGTCACCAACGTTGCATTGATTTGTTCGATCATCACCTTACGAGCTTCTAGCTCGGTATCAATCATGGCATAATTGCCGTTCCCTTTGTTAGTGATCTTTTCCATCATTGAATCGTTCAGGTTTCCCATCCCGAATCCCAAGCACGTTAAAAAGACCCAATTCTCTTTCGCGTTGCGTTCGACCATTTGCACCAACGCCTCATCACTGGTCGTTCCGACGTTAAAGTCACCATCGGTACACAGTACAATTCGGTTGATGCCACCTTTGATATAGTTAGCGGCTGCGATTTGATAAGCGAGCTGAATGCCCTGGCCACCGTTGGTCGAGCCCCCGGCTTGCAAGTTATCTAAGGCCGACATAATCGCCGCTTGGTTCATCCCGCTGGTGCTAGGCAAGACACAGCCAGCCGCACCTGCGTAAACTACGATGGCGACTCGATCGTTCTCGCCCAACTGACGAACCAACATGTTGATCGCTTTTTTAACCAGCGGCAACTTGTTCGGTTCATTCATCGAACCAGATACATCTAGCAGGAATACCAAATTCGATACGGGGCGAACTTGCGATTCCAGCTTCTTGGCCTGCACTGCGATCCTGACCAATTTGTGTTGTGGTGCCCATGGACAATCTGCAGCCGCCAAATGAGCGGCAAACGGCTTGTCATCCAATGGGCCAGGATAAGCGTAATCAAAGTAATTCAACATTTCTTCGATGCGCACCGCGTTGGGATTGGGCAACGATCCAGCTTCGAGGATCGATTGACGCACTTTGGAATATGCCGCTGTATCGACATCGATGGAAAAGGTCGTCACCGGTTGCTCGGCGACCAACTGAAACGGCGTGGCCTCAATCGGTTCGAAACGATCGCCCTGTAGTCGGTCTCGGCCCAAGATTCGTTCCTCTTCTTCTTGAGGAATTATGATTCGAGGCGTCTTATTCATCAAAGTTGAATGACCGGTTGGACTAGAGCCTTGCCCATACCCCCCCCTGGCCGAACTCAAACCCTGGCCCAGCGCAGGTTCGACAAAGTCGGTTGTCATTGTGCTGGCGTCACCAGCGTAACCTCCGCCACCGTAACCTCCGCCACCGTAAGAAGAGTCGCCGTAACCGCCACCGTAACCGTAGCTTTGCCCGGCCTGAGCGACCTCGGCAGGCATGCCACCACCGTAAGCTCCGCCATATCCTGAGCCTGCCGCCAGTGCCTGGCCGCTTCCGGCATAGCCTTCGTTAGCCATGCGTGCTGGCGATGACGTCGCACCACCATAACCCATGCCATAGCTGCTGGCAGGACTTTGCGGTTTGGCTGGTGCGACCGGGGATAAATACAGTGATTCACTTTCCGCCACTGAGCTTGATACACCGTTGGCTCGTGTCTCTTGCTCAGCCGCTTTCCTATGGTACACACTCCCTTGAGGCGATTCCTGACGTGCGGCCAACTCCGGCGCAGATTCGCGTTCTGCTAAGCCGTCTTCCATGTCGGAAAGTTCAACCATAGGCGCATTCGATGATCCAGCGGGTGACGCGTACGCATCCCATTCGTTGGGCCCGCTCTCAGCCACCGCTTGTTTGGCAGCGACATCCTCTGACGACATCGAAAGCGTTTTGAACTCTTGCAACAAAGCTGGCGCAAAGGCAATGCCCACGATACCACTGGCAGCGACCGCGGCCAGCCCGATCCACAACGAGCGTTTGAACCTAGTTCGTTGAGCGAGCTGAACTGGCTGCAGTGGCACGGTTTGCTGACGATTCACCATCGCGTCGCTGATCGATTGCCGCATCGCTGATACCTTGGCCGGCTCAACCGTGGTTGGAGCGACATTCTGCAATGCTTGGCTAACCGTCGACAGCGTTGCACGGATCGCCGCTACTTCGTCTGCTAAATGAGGGTCTTCCGACAAGGCCGCTTCTACCGCTTGCTGATCATTGGGTTCAAGGTCGCCCAGGACGTGAGCGGTCAACATCCAATCTTCGATAGGCTTTTTCATTTTCTTCTCACTTGTCAATTGTGACTTGGTTGGGTGCAGTGTGGGGTAAGGTAGGTTTACGTCGCGAGAGCTGTACGCAGTTTTTGGATCGCTTGATGCAACGTGACCCCCACGTGAGTGACGGTCATTCCGGTAACTTCAGCGATCTGTTTGTAAGACATCCCATGCGTCATCCGCAGTTGCAGGATTTCTTGTTGAGTACTGGGCAACGTCGCGATCGCACTGCTGCAGCGTTGCATTTCATCTTCGTGAGAGATTCGAGATGATGGATCGGAATCGGACCGTCGATCGGCGACCGACGCGGTTTGGCTGGAAGTGGACATTCGATTGCTTTGCCTCATTTGATCAAAAATGTAGTTCCGACAAGTTCGAAACAGCCAAGCTTCGACATAAAGTTCAATCGCTTCGCGACGCTGTTTGCACAGCCGCAAAAATGCTTCCTGAACCGCGTCGACGGCTGCATCTCGGTCGCCTGCAAGCAGCCCGGTGGCGTAGTTGAGCAGTTTCTGATGATTCGCATCGAATAGGCCAGCGACCCATTGGCTGTGCGAAGAGTTGGCCGATTCACCGCGACGGGCTGACGGGGGCTGGTTCATGGGCAACGCTTCCTGGAGCTCATCGGGAACAGCATTCTTCATGACAAACCGGCTTTTCTGACGGGATTTGCGGAGCATGCACATGGAGCGTGTCATGCGGCGACAAAGGTATAACGAGGCAGTAGGGCATATCTTAGTGAACTTCCGAAAAAAATTGTTTCTGCTACAACAGAAGTTTCACTTTGACGCCAATTACCAGTGCAGAATTCGAACCAATGAACACTCATCCCATGCGAGCGGGCGATATCCCCGAAGCTTCGCTTCAACCGATCAATGGCCTGCACGCAGGACATTACTTCTATCGTTGGGACCGATGGAAGTTACGTCAATTGCTAGGTGATAAATCCCTTTCGTCGCAGGCGATGCAGCAAGAATTTGTCGCGGCGATCGATTTGCCAGATGACCTGAAGACCACGCGTTACCAGTCATACCTGATCAGTGGCCAGAAAGCCGATTTCGCTGTTGTGTTGATGGACTCCGATCCACTGAAAATCGACGGTATTCATCAACGCATCATGGCAACGACGTTGGGTGCGGCACTTGAGCAGACGTATTCATTCGTTTCCATGTCGGAAGTGAGTGAGTACTTGCCAAACAAAGAGCAATACGCGGAAAAGCTAAAACGCAGCGGTGAAGACCCCAACTCGCCTGGCTTCCAAGCGAAGGTCAACGGCTACGAAAAGCGATTGCCCATCATGCTCGCTCAACGCTTGGCGCCTGATTTCCCAGAATGGCCCGCGATGTGTTTTTACCCGATGAGTAAAGCGCGCGACCCGCAAGCAAACTGGTTCTTGCAACCGTTCTCCAAGCGAACGGAGATGATGAGCGAACATGCGCAAAGCGGCATGGTATACGCCGGCCGCGTCACTCAGCTAGTCACCGGCTCAGTCGGGCTGGACGATTGGGAATGGGGCGTGACGTTGTGGGCAAAGAACCCGCAATACCTAAAGGATATCGTTTACAACATGCGATTTGATCAAGCGAGTGCTCGATACGGTTTGTTTGGTCCGTTCTACACGGGCTACCGCGCCGAAGCTGCAGAGATTCTTAAGCACTGTCAAATCCAATAGATTTAACGCTCCAACCTTATCCAAAGTCCGATGACGCTTCAACTGCACTGCTTGGGGACCGCTGGTTATCATCCCAATGACCATCGTCATACGTCATCGTACTTTCTCCCTGAACTTGGCATCGCATTGGACGCTGGCAGTGGATTCTATCGCAGCTTCCCCTTGATCCAAACAGACCAGTTGCATGTACTGATCAGCCACGCCCATTTAGACCATATCGTCGGGCTGACATTTTTGTGGAATGCGTATCAAAACAAGCGGCTTGGCCAAGTGCATGTATATGGTGAAGCGGCGAAGCTACAAGCGATTCAAGGGCACGTGTTTTCTGAGTTCATCTTTCCGGCGCTGCCAAACATTCAATGGCATGAGATCCAAGCGGATACGACATTTGAAATCCAAGCTACCTCAATTCAGACCTTTGCGTTAAATCACCCCGGAGGCAGTTTAGGCTTTCGACTGCAACATGCCTCAAAGTCGCTGGCTTATATCTCCGATACGACAGCGAGTTTGGATAGTGCCTACTGGCCGCTCGTTTGCGACGCGGATCTTTTGTTACACGAGTGCAATTTCCGAGCAGGCGAATCGGAGATGGCGATAAGAACAGGACACACGGATCTTGGCACGCTTGTAAGTTGTCTTGCAAAGCATTCGGTTGGCCGCGTGGTGCTTACTCACTTTAATACCATGGATGATGATTTGACGCTTGAGGTCCAGCGGTTGCAAGCTGCTAGCGCAACGTCCTCAAAAATCTTGCTTGCAGCCGATGGTTTGGTTGTAGACGTGTGAGACGAGTCGAGAGGCTTACAATAATTGCAGCCTCGCTATCGTTGAACGGCTTGGGCATCACGCCGTGTTTGTTGGTCTGGTGCAGGCAACGCGGCCCGATGGGCACGCGGTTAAACGAAGCTGATGCTGAATCAATTGGTGAGCTGGCTTCGCTATGGTGCCCCCCTCCCCGGTCGCTCGCGGAACTCGCGGCCGACCCTCCCGAAACGGGAGGGTGAAAGATCCGCCTAAAGGCGGGACTACAAACACGGCTGACGGTTAAACGAAGCTGATGCTCTGCGTAGGCCGGAACAAGGTCGCGATTGTGATTGCCGGAACTGCGCAAAGCCCAGAGAGCAATGTCTGCTCGAGTTAGTGGCGTTGGCGTGTACCAAGCGACCGATGTTCCGGCGCGGGGTGGGCTTTACTTGTTACCGGCCTACGTTTACTTCTTCACCTTGAAGTTATAGTACTCCGCCAACGTGATCTGACCGTCACCGTCGGCATCGACCGTGTTGAAGTCGCCTTCGCTGGCGCTCCACTCGTTTACCGTGATCTTGCCATTCCTGTCAGTATCCATCCGTTGCAACTTGCCTTTTGTGAACGTCACCCAGCGCTCCGAAGCGTCTGCGGGCAAGCCTTCCATCGATATCTCGGCCCCGCCCGAACTGGATGACGCGGCGGCCGGACGTGGACTTGATGGGGCTGCAGCTCCTCCCGACGGTAATGACACCGCTCCGCGAATTACGCCCTTTCGGACCGCCGCCAGACACTCCTTGGTACTGATATAGCCGTCGCCGTTTTGGTCGAATTGCTCGAATTCATAGATCTGACGCTCGTCCCAGTCGCTCGCGAATTCATGCATCGCAACTTGGCCATCTCGATCCGCGTCCGCAGCCGTAAACCAACTAGGCAGCCCTTGCACAGTCGAACCTTTGCTGTTGCTAGTATCCACGCGGTAGCTAGCTCGAGTGTCCCAGATCGCCTTTTGGTCTGCTGTGGCTGACGCAACATTGGCGACAGGTTCTTGGCCTTCACCCGTCCAACCTGCCCACCGACTGCGACGATCCCCCTCACTACCCGGATTACTCGCCGAAGCGCTGGAACTATTTTGAGCTTCAAGCTCCCGGCGGCGAGCATACATGGCCGCCAGTTCATTGACCTGCAGTTTGCCATCGCGATTGCGATCGTACTGCATGGGGTTATCGCTCCATCGTCCGCGGCTCAATTCATCTTGATCCAAGACCCCATCGCCGTTGCGGTCATAGCGCCGCATCCGTTCGCTAGCCTCTTGCCGATCTGCATCGGTGACTTTGACCGCTAACGTGTCGCCGTCTTTGCCGAATCCTGGCGGTGGAGCCAACGTCGCGAAACCAGTGAAATCTGGGACAAGTGGACCATCATTGGCCGCCGTAGGGCTTGTGCTTCCAGAATCCTCCATCCCGAAACCTTCCGTAATGACAGAAAGCGGAATGGGACGTGTCATATCGATACGCGGATTATCGCGAGCCAAGCGTTCAAGCATAAATCGCGCAGAGCCCTGCATCTCGTCAAGGTCAATCATTTTGTTGCCATTGGTGTCCAAGCGAGACAAGATCGCCGACGGATCAAAACCGCCGCCGCCGAATCCACCTCGACCGCCGCGTTCACCTCGTTCGCCGCCAAATCCACCGCCGCCAAATCCGCCGCGTTCACCTCCACCAAAGCCACCGCCGCCGAAGCCGCCGCGTTCGCCGCCGCCGAAGCCGCCTCCGCCAAAACCGCCGCGTTCACCTCCACCAAAACCGCCGCCGCCGAAGCCGCCGCGTTCACCGCCGCCACCCCAAGCTGGTGGACCACCTTCGCTAGAACCTGGAGGCCCGCCCTGCCCGCGGCCCATCCAAGGTGCACCGCCCGCATCGCCGCCACCACGTCGCGATGTTCGTTCACCGCCCTCGCCCCGTCCGCCCCATTCACCGCGGCCGCCTCGGCCTTCTTGCTGAGCGACAGCAAACGCAGAAAAAGCGACCGCCAGCAGGCTGGATAATGCGATTCTTTTTGCAAATCGAGTCGAAAATGAATGGCTCACAGTAGGTGTTCCCACAGGCAAATTGCTAGAAAAGGTCGGTTGGACTGGTTTGGTTTCCATCGTAATCTCCCAGTTTATCTTTCGCTTGGAAAAATGATCTCTAAACCGAGTGCGGACAAGGATCGCCCTGTAAAATCATTACACAGCGACCAAGAACGACAAGCCAATTGGTTCCCTAACCCTGATACCCTGCAAAAGTTCCGACGGCTATGGGATTGGTGTGTGCAGCTCTGGCTGTACTGCCAAACGCTCGATCGCACTGACGCCCCGCTGTAAGTAGGTCTCGTAACGAGCAGGCACACCGTCGATTTTTTTATCCATTTGCTTCAAACCCGACGGAATTTCGCCTTCCGCCAAATTTAGAGCCGTCATGCAGTCCAACGCCATCATTTGTACAAAGGGATCCTGATCGCTGACCGCCAGCACTTCCATCAGTTGCTTCGCCGCTTGGCCTTTCTGGCCAGTCTGCGGCAATCGCCCCAGGCCTTCGCTGGCCACGCATCTAACGACCAAATCTTCGTCTTCAGCCATTTGCTGCAGCCGCCCGGCCGACGTTTCTTGCCCCATCAAACCGCGATACATCAGCCCAATAGCGGCCCAGTACCGCACGATCGCGTCGCTCGATCTGCTTGACTCTAGCACATCGGCCAGCGGAGCGGACGGAGCGGTCGCCAGATCTGCCGCATCCCAGATCCGAGCGACCGGAAACGTAGCGTCGTCGGCAGCCATCGTCCACTCGGTCGCTGTTTTGTCGGCTTGCCGAGCGACATTCTGCTTCATATGAGCTTCGGGCATCAATCCTAAGTCGCGTTGCTGGATCATCCACGCACGAAGCTCGGACTTCAAACGGTCGCGTTGCTCAGCAAACTTCGGGTCATCTGCTAGGTTCTTTAGCTGGTCAGGATCACTTTGAATGTCATACAGTTCTTCAGCAGGCTTGGCTTTCCAGAAGAACGTCTGCGCGGCGTTGGTCTGACCCGCTTTGGCCGCCGCTAGCCAAGCGATCGTGGTTGGCGTTTCGTACATGTACTCCAGGTACTGGCCCTGCGGGCGATGTGGCATGAAGTTCTTGATGTACAAAAACCGTTGATCGCGAATTGCGCGAGAGCAGTCGTAGCGTTCATCCATGCGATCGCGGAAACCAAAAGCATACTCCGGTGCAGCGGTGCGTTCTGGCCCCAAGACCGCGCGGCCATCCATGTGACTGGGCACTTTCAAACCGCACAAACTTAACATCGTTGGTGCCAAGTCCAGAAAACTGACTAGATCGTGATTCTCGGTATTGTGCTGGTACGCTGAGCCCGCCAAGCTCCGAAACTTTTCGGGGACACACACCATCAAAGGCACATGCAAACCGGACTGATACAGCCATCGCTTTCCACGCGGCATGCCGCTGCCATGGTCGCCAAAGTAGACAATGATCGTCGAATCGGTCAAACCATCTTCGCTCAGTTGGTCCAGCACCTTGCCAAGTTCGGTGTCCATTGCCGTCAGTTGATCATAGTACTGAGCCCAGTCCTGACGTATCTCAGGCAAGTCGGGATGATAGCCCGGCAGTTTGACTTCGTCGGGGCGATGGACTTGACGGTGAGGCCGAGTGCGGATCTGTGATTCGTGGCTAATCGTTGAATTGAATACGGCAAAGAAGGGTTGGCCTGGAGCACGATTGCGCCAATGCGCTTTCTTGCTTGACTCGTCCCACACCTTTCCTGATTTTTCGACGTTGTAATCCTCTTTGGAGTTATTTGTGCAATAGTAGCCCGCTTGGCCCAACAGCGTCGGTAGCATCTTAAAGCCCTCTGGCACGCGAACTTCACTGCGCATGTGCGATGCCCCCAAACTGGGTGGCCACATGCCCGTGATAATCGCTGTTCGAGCCGGCGCACATACCGGCGCGTTGGACCAAGCGTTCTGAAACCTCATTGATTGCGTCGCCAGTCGATCGAGGTTCGGCGTGGTCGCATAAGAGTCACCGTAGCACCCTAGCTCGCAGCCATTGTCTTCACTGGAAATCCACAGAATGTTCGGACGATCGGCGGCAAATGTTGCTTGGCAGACCACGGCGGCAAGTACCAAGGCGCAGCGAAACAGAATCTTCATCGGCAGGGGGCTCCTAATGGGCGAGGCGTTTTGCAGGGGATCTCGCAGGGAGATCAGTCCGCATTATACAGATTTGTCGCCTTCAGGCGGGACTCCTAGTTCGTAGTCCCGGCTTTAGCCGGTCTTCGTTTGCGCTTGGCAAACATTCCGCGTGTTCCGCCTGAAGGCGGGACTACGAACTGAGCCCCCCTCCCCGGACGCTCGCTGAACTCGCGGCCGACCCTCCCACGGGAGGGTGAAGCGGGTGCGGGCACATCTGGTGAATGGGCGTTAATATGGTGCCCCCCTCCCCGGACGCTTGCTGAACTCGCGGCCGACCCTCCCACGGGAGGGTGAAGAGGGTGCGGGCTCATCTGGTGAATGGGCGTTAATATGCTGCCCCCCCTCCCCGGACGCTCGCTGAACTCGCGGCCGACCCTCCCGCGGGAGGGTGAAGAGGGTGCGGGCTCATCTGGTGAATGGGCGTTGATATGGTGCCCCCCCTCCCCGGACGCTCGCGGAACTCGCGGCCGACCCTCCCGCAGGAGGGTGAAGAGGTGCGGGCTCATCTGGTGAATGGGCTTGATATGGTGCCCCCCCTCCCCGGTCGCTCGCTGAACTCGCGGCCGACCCTCCCGCGGAGGGTGAAGACAAACGGAATGGCCGCCAAGCTACTTAAATTTAAATCTCGCGCCGAGGATTGGCGGGCTTGGGCTCGCGAGGTACGCGGGCGGGAGATTTAGGACCTGCACGAAACGGCGACGGCTCGACATCCGAAGCTGGCTTTTCTTCCAAATCCGGTTTCGCATCCGATTCGGGCTGTGCCGTTTTCGAACCGTCGTCTTGGCCCGCGCTGCCTACCACGCTCGGTTCACTAGGCGAAGCGGACTGTCCAACCACGGCAGGCTTATCATCAACCGCTGGAATGGCTGGCCCCGCTTGCGCCGCGGCGGGGGGGGGCGGGCTTGTAGTCGCGCTCGCAGACGATTGAATCTTGCGCAATAACTCCGCACGCTCGGCATCCCAATCAGACTGAGCCTGCATGAACATCGCCGCTTGTTGCTCCAACTGTACCCGCATTGCTTCTAGCTGCTCTCCGGCTACCGCCCCATCTACCGTTGCTGGCGATTTTGCTGCAGCCGATTTCAACGCCTTCAGCTCGTCATTTAATGATTGCTTCGCCGCTTCTAACTCCTGCAGCTTGGCTGCCATTTGTCGCTGTACTAAAGCCGCATTGTCAGTAGAAGCTTTGTTATTGTCAGAGTCTGCCTCGCGTCCCGAGGCACTCGAGCTGCGCAGCAACTGCTGCTGCACCGTGGCTAGTTCACGTTCGAAACCATCGCGTTGTCGACGCAGAACTTCTGCTTGAGACTTATACTCGTCCAGTTCATTCATCGCCTTCTTAAGCTGGTTGTTTAACTCCGCGATCTGCGACTGCGTCGAGTTACCCGATTCTTGACTTCGCAGCTTCTGATTGGCCAAGGCGACGCTCAACTCACGCTTGGCCGCTTCCAAATCTCGCTGCAACGCATTCAGCTTTTGCGTCGCTTGTTCGTTCTGCGTGCGAAGCTGAGCGTTCAGTCGCTCTGCCGCTTCGCTTTGGCTCTTCAAGCTCGATTCGTATTGTTTGTTCGCCAACGACAACTGGTTAAGTTGCGATTCCAATTGCGATTGATTCCTGCTGAACTGCTCAAGCATTTGATTGCGTTCGGATAACTGCCGCTTGGCAAGCTCCAGTTCAATCTGCGTCGCCGTCGGGGAACTGAAGCGGATGGACGAATCGGTAGGCATGCTCATGGCTGCCGACGTCGATTCGCCGGTCGACAAGCTCGATGCCTCCGATGGAGAAGCGAACTGAGAAAGCCGCCGCGAGTTGCCCGCTGGCAGATCGCTCGGCGAACCGGGTGCGCTTGGCAGTTCACTTGATGATGCGTTTGATGATGCAGACGGCGAAACGATCGGTGATGCGTCATCAAGGACCGCTGTCGCAGCAGATGGAGCTTCGGAAGGCTGCTCTTCTGCGGGCTCAGGCAACGCTTCGCTATTGCTGCCTGCAGCCTGCGACATACTAGCAGAATCTTTGTCTAACACTGGGCTGACCGATTCGGCTGGCAATGCTGGTTCGACTGCTGCTGAAGGAATCAGCGGCTGCGTTTGGCTTGCGACCGATGGCGTTGCAGGCTCCGTGTTCTCTTGATTTGCAGCGGCCGCGTCATGCGCTGCGACATCTAGAGTGCCTCCGCCTGGAATCGGAGCTAGCCCCAATCGCATGCGACAAACGTTGCAGTTCAACACCTCTGGCGGCAGCGTCTTGAGATCGATTTTGATGACGGGTTGCGACGCATAGCCGGTCGAACTGGTGACAACCTGCTGCGCGAAAACTGATTCAGCAGTGCCAAGGCCAGCACAACAACTTGCCATCATCGCAAAACGAAATAACGATTGACGGACCGAAGCGGTGGAAGCAGAAAAGAGCCCTAGGAACGTGCCCGGCTTGAGATGGTGCATGACTGGACATTCGTGAAAGTGGCGAATTGAATGTCCACTAGTATACTTCAGCAGTGCCGCGTCGCAAGAATTCGACGGATCGTGTCGGCAATCGTCGCGATCCGAAACGGCTTATCGACCACCCATTCGGGCGATAAAGTCATCGCGGAATTCTTGAGCGGCAGGTCCCATTGGGCCGACATCAAGATACAAGGCAAATGGCTCGGCAACGCCCGAACACGAGCCAACATCTGCAAACCGTCCAACCGCGGCATGTGGACGTCAGCAATCAACATGTCAAAGGCATCTTTCTCGATCATCGAGAGTGCTTCGAGCCCGTCACCCGCTTCGTAGGTCACGAAGCCGCGTTTGCGAAGCCCCTCGCACAGGCAATCCCGAAATTCGGCATTGTCGTCAGTAATCAATAGCTTGGCTGTAGCGTGCATTGGAAAACTGCCAGTTGCCATTCCTTGGAATGAGCGAATCGTTTGAGTTCAGGACGGCTGGATTCGTCCAACCAGTCATTTTAACGCCAATAGCTAGCCTAATTCAAGTTCTTTGATTTGCCAGTTTGGCATGAAATTGGCTTGCGAATCGAGACGTTACATTTTGTGTTCCAAACGTCCGCCGAAACGCACAATCTTTCAGTTTTACCCTTTTTTCTTTGTCCAGCACAAGAGTGGTCTTGACTCGAAGACCGCCAAAACTCCGCCTGACAGGTTTGGCCAAACGCAGCATTTGACCTTCCTGATTTCAAGGCCCAGCGGTAGAACGTTGAGCCTCGCCAGATCCTTCCGCTGCACCTGTAGGTCGGTTGGCTGGATAAACCGCAGGATCACGAACCGGGCGGCGATTGGGCGATTCATCCTGCTTCAGGATTGGTTGGATTAAGAATATGGATGCACGTTTTGAAAATGAGGACCAAACAGGCACGCCGGAACTGAGCGAACTGGAGCAAGAGCGGTTACTAGCGGACTTGCAGAAACGCTCGCGAGCGATTGGACCGCATGCGAAGACTTTTAAGTCGGTTGTCAAAAACTGGCAAATCACTCACAACATGTCCGCCGAACAGACCTCGCTGCTGACAATCCAGGAGTGGAATGCGGTCGTGGGGGAAGCTTTGGCTAGTTACACTCGGCCCGGTCATATCCGCCGTGGATCACTTCAAATCTTTGTCGACAGCCCGCTGGTCATGCAGGAACTTACGCTCCAAAAAGGCCAGATCCTGGCGGCTTTGCAAGAGAAACTTCCTGACCACCAGATCAAAGCGTTACGGTTTCGCACTCGCTGAATGGCGGTTGGACGGCACTCCAATGCTATGCAGGGCTATCGATGTCTTTGAGCGAACGGCCCAGTCGTTTTCGGCTGCCGGATTGAGAAGCGTTATTACCAGCGGCAATTTTGGGTGCGGCGGCAGTCGCAACTGTCGATCTGTTTTGCGTTAATGCGGCAATGCTGGGATGCAGGGTGCTGGAATCGTCTGGAGCACCGATCGTTTCCACTGCGTCACTGACACCTTGCAGCACCGATTGCTTGACTCCCTCGCGGACCCACTGAAAAAAATTGAAGTTCTGCATCTTGCCCTCCCGGCGAAATCTCGAAGAAACATTGTTCCGTGATATACAACTGGACGCTCTTGCGTATGATCTAGAGCCCTGATGATGCGCCGCGAAGACTCTATAATCATGCGTCGCACTGGCCACAAACGCCCAGGCGCAGACTATCATCTTTCGTTCACTCAAAGCTAGGCAGATTTAAGGAAATTCAGAAGCGATGGAAGCAGGTATTGTTGGCCTTCCCAATGTTGGAAAAAGCACCCTTTTTAACGCACTGACGGGTAGCGGCGGGGCTCAAGCCGCAAATTATCCCTTTTGCACGATCGAACCCAACGAGGGCATCGTCAGTATTCCCGATGATCGTTTGGATCGCATCAGCAAGCTGATTGTGCCTCAGAAGAAAATCCCCGCGATCCTGAAATTGGTCGACATCGCTGGGATTGTCAAAGGCGCCAGCGAAGGCCAGGGGCTGGGCAATAAATTCCTCAGCCACATTCGCGAGGTAGATGCGATCTTGCAAGTAGTCCGCTGTTTTTCGGACCCGGACGTGATTCACGTCGCCGGTCGCGTCGATCCAGTCGACGACATGCAGACCATTGAGTTCGAATTGATGCTCGCGGATATCCAAGCGTTAGAAACCGCCCTGCCGAAAGCTCAGAGAGCCGCTCGTACCGGCGATAAAGAAGCAAAATTGCGCGAGGCCGCCATACAAAGTTGTCTCAAGCATCTGCACGAAGAAAAGCCGCTGCGGTCTTTGGAGTTACCTGAAGCCGAACAGAAAGCGATCTCCAGCTTCGGCCTTCTGAGCGCAAAGCCGATTCTCTATATCGCGAATGTCGACGAAGATAACTTGGCGGGTGAAGGTGAATTGGTTGCGGCGGTGCGGAAACAAGCGGCCGCTTCGAATGCTGAAGTCGCCATTGTAAGTGCGAAGATCGAAGCCGAACTTGCCGAACTCGAACCGGCCGATCGCGAGGAGATGCTGGCTGCGGTCGGCCTGACCGAGCCTGCACTTGCCGTGGTAGCGCGACAAGCGTACCAGACGCTGGGTCTGCAAAGCTATTTTACTGCGGGTGAGAAAGAGGTTCGAGCATGGACGGTGCCGATTGGTGCCACCGCTCCGCAAGCCGCCGGTGTGATCCACACGGACTTTGAGCGTGGCTTTATCCGCGCAGAAGTGTATTCGCTCGCGGATTTGGAAACTTATCAATCGGAAAAAGAGATTCGAGCGGCAGGTAAACTGCGGGTCGAGGGCAAGGCCTACGTCATGCAGGATGGCGACATCTGCCACTTCTTGTTCAACGTCTAGCCGAACGCCTGCAAAGTCCACGTTTGACCTCGCTATAGCTCCCCCCCTATAGCCAAAATTGCTGGTTAGAAAGCTTCCTAGATTTCTCGAGATCTTACGCAACTCTCAACGACTACGTGCGAGAACCGTATTGTTGCAATCTGAGTCATGCTGAGGGAGCTGAACCATGTCGTCTGTAATTTCTGCGTCGGTGGGTGCCGGTGGTACCAATCGAGATCCTGATGTTCGTACCATTCAAACTTTGCTAAACCGTCACACTGCTCGGCTGGGGCTAGCCGAGTTAGTTGTTGATGGCGACTGCGGCCGACTGACAATCGGAGCAATCAAGTCATACCAAAAGAATGTGATCGGATTTGGCAATCCAGATGGACGCGTCGATCGGAATGGTCGGACCTTGCGTTCGCTGACGGGCAGTACGCCTCCGGGCACGCCGACGCTGCCGCCCACTCCTCCGCAGTCACCGACCCCAGCGCCAAGCCATGATGCGAACTGGCCGCCACGCCCGACGTTCTCGCCGTTAACCAGCAACGATGCACGAGCCAACATTTTCGGACGATTTGAATACGTTCATGAACCAGTGGCGAATAACCCTGAGAATATTCGTATCCTAGGAACTTGGGAACGAGATAATATTCGGACCACGTCGATCAATATGGGCCCCAATGTCGGGACGCGCAGTGTTCGCTTCCATCGGTTAGCGATTGGTCAATTAGAAGCACTTTGGCGGGATTGGGCCGACGCTGGCCTACTGGATCGTGTCCGTACCTATGCAGGTTCTTATGTTCCACGCTTTATTCGCGGCAGCACTCGCACGTTAAGCAACCATGCGTACGGCAGCGCTTTCGATATCAATGTCGCTTGGAATGGCTTGGGGCAGACTCCAGCCGCTATGGGGGCCCCCGGATGTGTGCGAGAGTTAGTGCCGATCGCGCATCAGCACGGTTTCTATTGGGGCGGGCACTTCAGCAGTCGCCCCGACGGCATGCACTTTGAGATCGCGCGCATCTTATAACGAATTGCAATTTAACTAGATTTCTCTCCACGGCGGGGCAATTTGCAAACGCTTTAGCTAACCGCGATGGAAGCGTCCGTTCGAGCGAGCGATTTGTCCACAACTTAATGCCACTGCAGCCCCTCTGGCAGCGAATTAAAATTCTCACTGCCCGACTCGGTCACAGCATACATATCTTCGACTCGGACACCACCCAAAGCACGACAGTAAAGCCCAGGCTCAATCGTCACCACGTCACCCGCTAATAAGGTCGGCCCACCGGGCACAAGCAACGGAGCTTCATGCAATCCCAAGCCGACCCCGTGCCCCGTACCATGCACCATGCTAGTCCACGATGCTGGATCACTGTCGTTAAATGTGCGCGTCCCATAGTTCGCGCTGCGTATGACTTCGAGAGCTGCTTCATTGACCGCTTCACCAGTCACACCCGCTCGTGCCGCTCGCGCTGCCGCTTGCTTTGCTAACACGACGGTTTGGTGCATCCTCGCAATCGGCTCGGCGATCGTCCCATGCACAACCGTCCTAGTGCAATCTCCCCAATAGCGACTCTGTTTGCTCTTTGGAAATATGTCGACAATAATCGGCTCGCCAGTTCGCAACGGACCACTACCACGACTGTGGCAATCGGCGCCTTGGCGTCCGCCTGCAACGATCGATGTTGATTCCACATACCCACACTCCAGCAGCCAAATGTCGATTTTTGTTTGGACCGCTTCACTTGTCAGACGTTGACCTTCCGCCAACAAATAGCCATCGTCGTCGACCTCCGCGCGAGCGATCCACTCACAAGCCTTCCGCATTGCGATTTCCGTGACGGCTTGAGCGGCGCGCAGAGCAGCCAGTTCTTCGTGGCTCTTCTGCCGACGCGCTGAGGATTCCCAATGTGGATCGCAGGTACATGGGATGCCACTGGATTCGATCACATGCTGGTACACCGCGGGCGTACTACGTTCCAAGGTCAGCTTCGAAATCCCACGCGCCTTTAAGTAAGCCGCGACAGCTTGCGCAGTCCCAATTTCGCGGTCCGCCGACAGTTCCTCTGGAGGCACAACATCCTTAGGAGCCATGATCTCATCGGCGCAAGCCGACTGTCTAGCACGGTCCACTTCAATATCCCGCAGAATGAAAATCGATGACCGTTGCTGTGTCGCTTCATCCACCAACAGCAAGTAAGCAGCCGGATCACCGGCAGAAAACCGCACGCGGTGATACAAGGTCATGTTTTGATCAGGAATCCCTGCGATTAAAAAAGCATTCCAAGCCATCGTATCCAACCACCTTCTGCATGCGCTCCGTAGCAAGTCCAAGGGCGATAGTATAAAGCGTACGCGTCGGCTGTTAAGTACGCTCAACTGACAGGAAAAAGTGCAGAGGTGGTTTACTCGTACCGCAAGGCTTCGATCGGATTCAATTTGGATGCCTTCCACGCTGGATAGTATCCGAAGGTAATACCAACCACCATCGATACGGCCACCGCCACAATGGCAGCTTCAATCGAAGGCTGTGTGGGCCACTCCATCAACTTTCCGACCGCCAGCGACGCCACGCGTCCAAGGATGACTCCACTGAAGCCCCCCACCATGCACAGCACAACCGCCTCGGTCAAAAACTGCCGCAAGATATCTTTCGCTTTCGCTCCGATCGCCATTCGCAGCCCGATCTCTCGCGTTCGTTCGGTTACCGACACCAGCATGATATTCATGATGCCGACACCACCGACGGCCAGCGATACCGTCGCCACCGACAAAGCCAGTGCCGACATTAGATCGACAGTACGATCCAACGCATTCGACACTTCCGCCATGTCACGCACCGTAAAATCCGCGTCGCCATCGCTTACTTGATGCCGTTCACGCAAAACCGTTTCAATTTCACGAATCGCTAGCGGCACACTGTCGGTGGATCGAGCTTGCACCATAATCTGATGGATACTTTCACTGCGTATGCGTTGGCTGGCCGTCGGCACACGTTGCCGTGACGAGTTATCCTGCATCGCTGAGACAGAAGCCCCTGAGATCCCTTCACCGGAGACGCGAGCTTTGATGGTCGTCCAAGGTGCCAAGACAATGTCATCTTGATCAACGCCTAGAAGATTCGCGCCTTTAGTCTCCAGAACTCCGATCACTTTAAAGGGAACATTCGCGATGCGCACTTCCTTGCCGATTGGATCTTCGTTGACGAAAAGTTGATCGACGATCGTTTGTCCTAGCACGCACACTTTCGCACCCGCTCGGACTTCGCGGTCATCAAAGGTGCGACCAAGATTCATCTCAGTCCAGTTTCGAATCGCGAGAAAATCACTGTTGGATCCCAAGGTATAATTCGGCACCCAATTGCGATTCCCATAAACAACTTGGACGCGGGAGCCTTTCACGATGGGACAAGCTCGCGCCACGGACGGACACTCCCGCGTGATCGCTTCAACATCCTCTGGAGTCAACGTCGCGACACTTCCTGAACCTTGCGAAGCCCCCCCCGTGTTCGAGACGCCTGGCGAAACTTGCAACGTGTTGGCCCCCATGTTGGTCACGGTCAGCTCGATTGCTTTGGAAGCACCTTGACTGATTTCCATCATCGCGATCACCGCCGCCACACCGATGATAATACCCAAGGTTGTAAGCACGGTGCGCAATACATTGCGACGCAAGGCTTGCATCGCTATGTTGGCAGCGCTAAAAAACATCTGGGATCTGGCCAGTAAGCCTCGTGAACGATTGAAGTCCACTCGAGCGGGCAGTTTCTTGCCTTGCACATCAGCGCTCAGTTGCTTTTTGCTAATGTCTTTGTCGTCCACAATCAGTCCATCGACCACGCGAATCACGCGATCGGTATGGCTGGCAACCTCGGGGTCATGGGTCACGATCAACAGCGTAATGCCTGTTTCTTCGTTCAAAGTTCGAAACAGCTTAAGCGTCTCTTTACTGGTCTTCGAATCCAAGTTCCCGGTCGGTTCGTCCGCCAGCAAGATCTGCGGCTGATTGATCAGTGACCTAGCAATCGCCACTCGCTGCTGCTCGCCACCAGACAATTGCGCTGGCGTATGGTCAAAGCGTTTGGCTAAACCGACGATCCCCAACAACTCAAGCGTTCGATCACGCAACTGCCGAAAGGATAGATGACCATACGAATAGGCGGCTGGCATCTTCACATTATCAGCAGCGGTCATGCGAGGCAGAAGATTAAAGCTCTGGAATACAAATCCAATCTGCTGGCTGCGTATGACGGCCAGTTGATCAGACGACAGATTTGAGACTTCGATACCACTGAGTTGATAGGAACCCGACGTCGGCCTGTCCATGCAGCCTAGCACGTTCATCAACGTTGTCTTGCCGGACCCCGATGCGCCCATCAAGGCCACAAACTCGCCGCGGTGGATCGTTAGCGATACGCCCTTGAGCACTGGCACCGCAACTTCACCTACTTGATATGTCTTGTGAATATCGTTCAATCGAATGACGACGCTATCCTCTGCATCGGCGGAAGTCGAAGTGCTCATCGCTGGCACTGACGATCCTTCCACCTGCTTTGCATTGTCATCCACGAGCGCAACGTCCTTCGCATCTCGATGTCGAGCGGACTGCGAGCCGTGTGTCGGCGAGGAAACGGGAGTCTGGGTCATTTGTCTTTCGGTTTCGTGACGCGGGAGACAAAACTTGAGACGAAATCTGGCTGCTTCTTTTTGACGGTCCCAATGACAACCAAGTCGCCGCTCGATAGATCGCTGGTGGTCACTTCGGTTGCCAAGCCATCGGATATGCCCGCTTCTACTTCGATCGGGCGGACTTTACCGCGTGCAGCTTCCACCCAGATGGTCGGCTTGCTAACCGTCACCGTGGGTTGATCTGTTTCCGTCAGCGTTGTCTCAGATTTGACGTACTGAGCACGATAGTCTTCCAGAATCTCGTTGGCCGCCGGCCTCCAGCGCATCGCTTGGTTAGGCACCAGCAGTACATCATCTCGATTAGCAACTGTGAATTCAAGATTGGCGGTCATGTACGGCAGCAATCGCCCGTCGGAATTGTCGATATCGACAATGACGCCGTAGGTCACCACGCTATGAGCTGTGCTCGCATTAAGTCGGATCTGGGACACTTTGCCTGTAAATCTTTCATCGCGATAGGCATCGACAGAAAAGCGGACAGCTTGGCCGATATACACTTGACCGATGTCGGCTTCATTGACAGCGGCCCAGACTCGCATGTTGCGCAGATCTTTGGCAATTAAGAACAAACTCGGAGCGTTCAAGCCTGCGACCACCGTTTGTCCAACGTTCACACGTCGATCGAGAATGACTCCGTCGATGGGAGAGCGTATCAAAGTGTAGTCCAAATTGATCTCCGCCTGCTTGACGACAACTTGAGCTTGATCCACTCTTGCCTGCGCGATTGCCACTTCGGTCTCTGCGACTTGAGCGGCCGTCACAAAACTTTCATACTCGCTTTCCGAAGTCGCTCTTCTTGCCTCTTCAGCACGATCGCGATCGCGCTTTGCTTGCGCGTACTTGGTCTCCGTCAGCAATAGCTCGGCTTTTGCGAGTTGCAAGTCCGCTGTCGCTCGCTCCAGTTCTGCTTTGTACGGCAAGTCGTCGATCTGCGCGATAACCGCCCCAGCGCTGACTTTTGAAACAAAGTCCACTGTCTTGCCAGGATTGTTTGGATCATCACCAAAGCTGCGGATGCGGCCAACGATCTGAGCTCCGACATCGATCACTTCTACAGGTTCAATAGTCCCTGTGGCCGTAATGGTTGAAGTCAACGCACCACGAGCGAGCGTCGTCGTGCGAAACTCCGTCGGCTCAACATCGTCATTCTGCGAGTACAGGAACCCTACACCTCCCAAAATCGCTGCGATAAATAGTAAACCAAATATCTTCATCTCTAACTCGTGCTGCCTTCCAAAAGTAACGGCGGTTCCGCGTTGACGATTTGACCATCTGCCAAATGAATGATGCGATCTGCCTTGGCAAAATACTGGTCATCATGCGAAATGACTACAATGGACTTATTCTGCTTTTGCAAGGATGGCAAAATCTCTTCATAAAAAACGCGTTTATAAAGTGGATCTTGATCGGCCGCCCATTCATCGAAAACATAAATTGGTCGATCTTCCAAGTACGCCGTCAGCAAGGCAAGTCGTTTGCGTTGGCCTTTCGACAGTTCGGTGGTCGACAATTTCCCATCCTGGATCTGGACTTTTTTGTCGAGTTCCAAGTGTGTCAGCAACCGCTGGACGTTCTCTTGTTTCTGCCAGTCTAAACCATGCAGTGTATCGAACAAAACCGGCTCTGCAAAAACAACTGCGAACAATTGACGATAACTTTCTCGATTGTCGCAGGTGATCTCGACGCCATCAAGCAGTATTTGTCCTTCATCGGGATCGTACAGACCCGTCAAGAGTTTCAAAAACGTCGTTTTGCCACAACCATTGCCGCCCACCAGAAATACAACTTCCCCGGCGGACAACTGGAAATCCACAGGTCCAAACGCAAAGGTGCGCTCTTCACCGGGCGCTTCGTAGCGGAAACTTAAATCGTGGATGGTTAACCGATTAAATGTTTCATATGCGGGAGCTACTTCCGTCGGCTGGTCATCCAATGCCAAATCACCAAAGGATTCAATTTTTCGAATCGCAATCCTGGTGCGTGTCAGCAATGGGAACCACGCAATAATACGTTCAACGGGCGTGCTCAAAAACAGAATGGTCAGAGCGCAAGCAGTCAAGCTCGCTTTGTCCAGTTGCACAAAACGATTCGACGCAAATAGCAATGCACCAATCGCAACAAAGAACATCATTCGACCGCCACTGATCGCAGCCCCCTGAATGGTGTAGCCAATCGTTTGATTGGAGCGAACATCGCGATTGGCAGCGGCAATTGCATCAGCGAGAAAGCCACCCATCCGCGCACGATGCATCTTCAATTCCTTTACGCCATCAATCAAACTGCGCAAATGTTTGGTGAGCTCGTCTTGTCGTTCACGCGCCATCTGTAGATACGGCGTGCCAAAGGAGGCCGTCCACGTGTAGATGATATATCCAAAGATGATGAACACGATCGCGCCGATCATCACCGGCAAGGACAACCAGCCCAGGTAGATCAGGCCCGCAATCAATGTCAATGCATTGCCGATCAGCACCGGAATTCCTTGCACGGTCATGGCCAACGTACCTACGTCGACCGTGATCGCCGATAGCGCTCGATGGCTGCCCACTTTTTCCAAATCGCGAAGCGGCGCGTTGGCGATGCGTCCACATAACGATAGCAGTATCGATGAGATTGACCTTTCAGCCACTCGGGTCAACACCAATTGCGAACAGATCTTTGTCGTCAACACCGCAACTCCCAACGCTACGAAAGCCAAGATCTCTTGCGAGGTAGCTTGCGTGTCGCTGGTGAGTATCCGCTGGATCATCGCGATCATGCCGATGGAGGCCGCAGCATCGACGATCGATATCGCAACGGCTACCAATGTGATCGCCGAAGAGGACTTGAAGAGAAAAGTGAATAGCTTCATCCATCACCTCCGGTAGTCGCTTCATTTCGCTGGAGATAGGATTCAATCACCTTGGCCAGTTCGACGACATCTGGCTTGCTCAGCATGCTGTAATGCGAACCGGGCACCGTCTTCGTTTCAAATCGCGTTGCAAGACTTCGCCAGCGACCGTCGGTCAATCGCCAAGGCCTCGCTGCTTGCAACATCACAATGTCAGACTCGATCGGTTGGACCTGATACTTACCGAGCGCCACGAGATGCGCTTTGCACATCACTGCTAAGCGCCGAATCTCTTCCGCCGAAGAACTGCTGTCGGCATCGCCGGTCAATTGCTGCGAGGCTACCAGCACTTGCTCCCACTGTTGTTCTAGCGTCAGCTTGCGCAGGTTCTTTAACGATAAGCCGACTCGCGGCGCGATCTGCTTGAGTATCGATTCTTCCGTGATCTCTTCGAGTGAAGGGTCCTTCAGCGATAGATGCGTGTCCAAGAAGATGGGGACGCAAACCTGACGATCATTCGATTTCAAAATGCGTATAATCTCCATCGAGATCAACCCGCCCATCGACCAGCCGATCAATTGAATATTTCCTTCGGGCTGCCGTTGCATAATCTGCTGAGCGTAAAGGCTTGCCATTTCCAAAATGCTGTTGTGCGGCAAACGACGCCCATCCACGCCGGTCCCTTGCAAGCCGATCATGGGTCGATCCGTAATGAGCTCGCGTGCCAGTGGCACAAAGTTCACAACGTGGCCACCTAAACCATGTACACAGAAAATTGGATCGCCAACGGAAGATTCCTTCAATACAACCAAATTCGATTCTGCTTGCGTTCCGGTGATCATGGTGTCCAGCGTCTCCGAATGATAACTAGCTAGGGATAGAACTTGTTCTTCCTGCGATGTTAGCAACAACGCATGCGAGTTCAATTCCACAAATTTAGCTACCGCCGCGACCGTTGGCGATTTAAAAAGCTCGACCATCGGCAATTCCACCGCAAATGTCTTCCGAATTTTTGACACCAAACGCAGGGCCAGCAGGGAGTTCCCACCCAGCGTGAAGAAGTCATCCGTCGCCCCGACTGGTCCACGCAGTAAAACCTCTGAGAAAATACCCGCCACCTGCGGTTCAATCGTGCCGGTTGGTGCAACAAACTCGGACGTCGCAGCCTCTTCCCACGCCACCTTAGGCAGCGCTTTGCGGTCGATCTTGCCGCTAGCCGTCAACGGCATCTCTTCCAGAACACAGACCTGCGCCGGCAACATGTGCTCGGGCAATTTGGTCGCCAGAAACTGCCGCAGCGTAATGACGTTCAGTACATCGGGACCATCGGTAACCAAATACGCGACCAATGTGATCTCATCCACTCGCGACGAATCGGCAATGACGACCGTTTCACGTACTAACGGATGCTCTCGAATCGCATTCTCGATCTCTGCAATTTCAACGCGGAAGCCACGGATCTTAAGCTGATGGTCGCTGCGTCCATAAAAATCTAAACGGCCATCCTCGCGCCAAGATACGATGTCTCCTGTACGATACATTTTGGCGAAAGGACGCACGCCATAGATATCGCCAGCAAACGGATCGCGGACAAAACGTTCGGCAGTAAGTTCCGGCTTGCCTAAGTAACCTTCAGCGACACTCAGCCCGCCCAGATACAGCTCGCCGCGAACGCCAACTGGAACCGGTAATCGCTGACTATCTAAAACATACGCGGCTGTATTGGCTAGCGGTCGCCCAATCGTCAATCGATCCGCTTTGCAATCATCGGGGGTAACCTCAGTTGCGGTCGCCACCACCGTTGTCTCCGTGGGACCGTAACTATTGATCAACCGAACCTTTTCACCATGCGTGCTAAACCATGCTCTAGCTCGCTCCAGCGACACCGCCTCTCCACCAAAGACAATGGTCCGCAGACCCGCCGGAAGTGTTGCTTGCGTTTCCGATGTCTCCAAGGCAATCTCATGCCAGAAGCCAGTCGACATACTCAACACGCTTATTTCTTGTTGATCGCATTCCTTGAGGAAGCGATCGACCGAATCAAGCATCGACTCGCTGCGTAGGACCAAGGTCGCACCACACAATAGCGTGACGAATACTTCTTCCACATGCGCATCAAAACTCAACGAAGAGAACTGTAGCACACGATCCGACGCTGTTACGCCGTAAGCTTGCGTGGCGGCAATGGTATAGGCGAGAGCGGCTTGATGTGAAATCACAACCCCCTTCGGCTTGCCCGTCGACCCCGAGGTGTAGATCACATATGCGTTGCTGGCTGAAGCTGCGACTGCGGGCGCAATAGTCTCGGCTACATAACTTGATCTGACAACATCAGCGTCCGTCCCACACAGATCCACACCGTCGATGAAGGTCAGACCATCGATCTGAAAATGCGATTGATTCGGATCGCAAACTAAGAAGCGAACGCGGCTGTCCTCCAAAGTGGCTTCGTTCCGCACCCGGGGGGATTTCTCGTCCAGCGGCAAGTACGCGCAGTTCGCCTTTAAGATACCGAACATCGCGACTAATGCGCTTGCAGAGCGGGGTAAATGGATCGCAATCAGCTCCTGCGGTTGCACACCAAGTTCCTGTAAACGCGCGGCGAAACGATCCGCATAATCATCCAGTTCGCGATACGTCAGCCCCCGCTTTCCGTCAACCAGCGCGAGCTTGTCTGGCGTGCGTTTGGCCTGCGCGGCAAATCGAGCATGCAAGGTGTCGTCGCAATCATCCAGCGTGATTGGCTCCGCATCTGGTCGAACAAAACTTTCAATCACCCGCGTCTGGTCAGCACCCAGCAGCGAGACCGCTCGCCAATCCTGCTTAGGAGTTGCCACGAATGCGCGCAGCAAGACTTGCATCGCCGTTAGCATTCGCTCGATCGTCTGCGGCTTAAAAAGATCGGAATTGTAAACCAAGCGACCTGCATAACGACCGTCCGTTTGTTGCAACACTAGATTCAATTCAAAGTACGAAGACTGCACCGGTGGATTGTCGACCGGCTCAAAACGCAAACCAAGCCCACCGGTCGGAAGCGGCGCGTTGTTGTGCAGCACAAACATCGCTTGAAAAAGCGGATGGCGACTGGTATCTCGCGGAGGATTCACGGCGCTGACGACATGGTCCAAGGTTAAATCCTGATGCTCAAACGCATCGAGCACCATGGACTTCACACGTTCCGCGGCATCCAAAAAGGTTGTCGTGTCGCTCAACTCGGGTCGCAGCACGAGCATGTTGATGAAGTACCCAATCAAGTCTTCCGACTCTCGCTTGCGTCGATTGGCAACGGGCGAGCCGATTGCAAAATCATTCTGATTGCTGAAACGTGCAAGCGTTAAGTAGTAGGCAGTAAAGAACACCATGAACGGCGTCAAGCTTAACTTTTGAGCGACCGCATCGATGGCACCCGATAGCGTCTCATCTAATTCGATGGGCCGCCAATCTCCTTGCGTAGTCCGAATCTTCGGACGTGGATAATCGGTCACAAGATCCAACGGCGGAACACCCTGGAGATGCCCAGCCCAATAAGCTTGCAACCTTTCCAAGTTCGCACCAGACAGCAAATTTCGCTGCCAAACAGCCCAGTCGACATACTGGATAGCAAGCGGCGGCAACTCGAGTGGACTGCCTGTAGAAACCGCGCGATATGCCGCCAAGATCTCTTTGGCCAGAACACCTAAAGACCACCCGTCGTGAATAATGTGATGCCAAGCGACCACAATCACATGCTCATCGCCCGCAAGCTTAGCAACATGCATACGAACAATTGGGCCCTTTTGCAGATCGATGCCGTGCATCAATTGCCTTCTGAGCCATTGATCCAGAGCCTGTTTGCGTTCCGAGATTGCAAGCTGCTGGAAATCGGTAACTTCAATGTTGGCGTTTAGCTTCGGTGCAACCATTTGTACTGGCTGACCGTCCACTTCAGGAAACGTGGTTCGCAGTACCTCATGCCGATCCACCACGATCTCCAACGCCTGTTGAAGCAGTTCAATATCCAGATCGCCGATCGCTCGCAACATCGGATACGTAGTATATGCCCCCGAGCTCGGATTCACACGATCAAGGAACCACAACGCCTCCTGCGACAGCGACAATGGATTATCCAAGCGATCTGCGCGAACTCCGATGGCTGGCAATTGCGACTGGCCAGAAACGTTTGCCAATTGCTCAATCACGGCAACCGCCAAGGCAGCTATGGTTGGCCGCTCAAACAGGACTCGAAGCGGCAAGCTGACTTGCAACTGGTGTTCAATCCGGGCGAGCACTTGAGCGGCCAGCAATGAGTGACCGCCTATTGCAAAGAAATTATCCTGGCGGCCAATCGTTGGCGTGCCCAGCACTTCGCTCCATATCGCTGCCAGCTTTTTTTCTAGCTCGTTGCAGGGAGCTTCAAAAGCTCGCTTCGCTTGTGCCGCAGCGTGTTGCGGATTGGGCAATCTCTTACGATCCAGTTTACCGTTGGGCAACATCGGCAATTCATCCAACAGGACATAGCCCGACGGATTCAGCGCCATGGGAAGCTTCAGAGACACGTAATCCGACACGCTCGTGATCAATTGCTCGTCATCGAAAGGAACTGAGGGCACGAGATAAGCGATCAGTTGTTTGTCGCCGGATTCAGCTTGCTTGGCGAGCACCGCACACGCTTTGACATTGGGATGCTGCTGCAAGACGCCCGCCACTTCCGATGGCTCCACGCGGACCCCGCGAATTTTCACTTGGTCATCTTGGCGTCCCAAGATCTCAAGCTCACCATGCGGCGTAATACGTCCGCGATCTCCTGTTCGATACAGGATATCGTCGGGAGCTGCGGTCCAAGGATTTGTGACGAACGCTTGTTGGGCATCCTGAGCTAGATAACCTAGGCTGCGAAAGGGAGTGCGAATCACAATCTCGCCTAGCTCGCCCGTTCCACACTGTCGCTGCCCGCTCATAATGATCACTTGCGTTTGCGGCAACGGTTTGCCAACCAGTTGAATGCCCTCGCGTACTTCGTCGATGACCTTCCAAAACTTCGCTAAAGTGGTTTCCGTGGGACCGTATAAATTCACCAACGTGGCGTTGGGAAATCGCCGATGCAGCCGATGGCACAAATTGTCCAACAGCGGCTCGCCAGCACTAAACAGCAAACGCAAACTCGATACGTCGGTCTCTGTTTCGCTTGATAGCCAATGTCGAAGCAAGCTAGGGACGCTGTGCAGCAACGTTATCTGCTCGTTCTGCAACCAGCGCAAGATGCTGCCGCTCAAGATCGCGTCGGACGAATCAGGAATACAAAGCGTTGCACCGGAGGTGAGGGGCAAAAAGATATCGCGCAGGACCACATCAAATGAGACGGCGGTCAGTTGAGCGACACGGTCGTGCTCGTTGACATTGAATTGAGTGCGCTGCCATTGCAAAAAATGAGCTAGCCCTTGTTGACTGCCGACCACCCCTTTGGGAACGCCCGTCGATCCGGAAGTAAAAAAGATGTAAGCCGCGGCGTCGTTTGTAACAGAGCGGTCGTCTTGCGTCACAACATGGGATTGGGCAAATTCGGAACAGCGAACAGCCTGCGGCATTCCGCTCGAGTAGGACTGAAAGCCAGTATGGTCGATCAGAATCCTAGCTTGTGAAATGGCGAGCAACTGCTGCTGGCGTTCCACCGGAAAGCTGGGATCGATACACAACAACACTTGATCCGCCAACTGGACAGCCAACATGGCTACCACCAACTCGATCGATTTTTCAAACGCGACAGCCACGACAGCTTGCTCATACGGGCTTTCATCTTTGCCCACATCCGCTCGTTGATCGCCGATCGATTGTCGGATCAATTTGCTAAGCGATTCTGCTCGCGATTGCAACTCGCCATATGTCATCGATTGCTCACGGTGCCTCACCGCGATTGCGTTGGGATTCCTCTGGGCGATCGCTCGAAACGATTCGGCTACAGTCGGAAAAGTGGGACGCGTCAATTCCTGGGTTGGATCGCTGACCACATCTTCAGCAAAGGGCAACTGTAACGTTAGCTGTTGTAAGGCGGCTGAAGGACTCGCTACAAACTGCTCAAGTAAGCGAACAAACTGACGCAGGAACAATTCCATACGAGCCGATTGAAACAAGCCGGCGTTGTATACCAACCGCAGTTCAAGCTCATCCCCCATCGGCTCGGCGTACAAGGTAATGTCAAACTTGGCAAGCGCTTCAGGCAACTCAAATCGCTGAGCGACCACACCAGGCAGACTGACCGCAGGTGCTTGGTAGCTCATCAAGTTCAGCATTACGCTAAAGACTGCCGTCTGATGCGTGTCACGTGCAATTTGCAGTTCACTGAGCACGCGTTCGAAAGGGATACTCTGATGCTTATAAGCGTCGATGGCAGTACGGCGGGTGTCATAGAGAAATTGCTCGACAGTCTTTGATTCATCGACATTGGCTCGCAAGCATAATGTATTCAGAAAGCAACCGATGAGCCCTTCAAATTCCTGCCGGGGGCGACCGGCGATCGGAGTCCCCACAACCACGTCGTCTTGACCACTCCAACGCGACAACAACACTTGCAGCGTGGCCAACAACCCCATGAATGGCGTCGCCCCATGGCGACTGCACAGCTCCTTGAGAGATGCCCATTGTCCAGCGGACAATCGATGAAGGAGTGTCGCCCCTTGTCGAGACTGCCCGTGCTCTCGAGGAAAATCCCTTGGCAGATCCAAAGGCGGTACATCGGCCAATTGTTGCTTCCAGTACTCCAATTGCTCAAGGTCCGCGCCATCCTGAACATGCTCATGTTGCCAAATGGAATAGTCGGCATACTGATAATCTGGTGACGCTAAAGCTGGTGCTCGATCTTGACATAGCGCGGAGTAAACTTGAACGAACTCTTGAATTAGAATCGCAAGCGACCAACCATCTGAAACCGCATGATGCATAGCGAACAACGCCACGTGCTGGGTCTCTGACAATCGGACCAAATGCACTCGCAATAATGGACCGGTGGCAATATCAAAGGGCTTGAGTGCGAACTCTTGCGCGATCTGCAGCAGTTGCTTATCTTGATCGGCTGCTGGACGACCTGACAAATCCAGTAACGGAATCTGAATCTCCCACGGCTCTTCAATGCGTTGCATGGGTCGTCCATCTTGAACGACGAAGATAGTTCGCAACGATTCATGGCGCTGAATCAACAAGTTCAACGACGGCGCAATGATGTCCGTTCGCAACGCACCAGTTAACCGCATGCCAGCGCAGATGTTGTAGACAGGATTGCCTGGCGTCAGTTGGTCCAGTAGCCAAAGTCGTTCTTGCGCATACGAAGGTGCAAAGTCGCGCAGTTCAGCCAAGTCTTGTTCATTCAGCAACTCTTCCAGCAAACGACGACGGTCATCTGCGGAAAGGTTCGACAGGTCAATCTCGCTAGCCATCAGTCTCTCGCGTCGCCGTTTGCGACTTCAATTTCCTGCGCAACAGCTCTTCGACCGCCGCATCGTCCAGTTCCTTGACCGCTCGTTTCGCACGCAGATCCAAACGTGAACCAGTCAAGCCAGCGTTGTTGGCTTCCGCTGCCACGGATGAATGAGCGACGGAGTTCGACGGTTGTGTTAGTTGGACACTGCTGAGCAGCTTTTCAACACCTGCGGCATGACTTTTTCGCAAGTAGGCTGCTAACGTCGCTACGGTTTGCGCGTCAAACAAAGCCATCACGGGAATCGTTTCTCCACATTGTCGCTGGAGCCGATTCAGCATCCCAGCCGCTTGTAACGAATCCCCGCCCAACTCAAAAAAGTTGTCCAGCGTCCCCACTTTGTCCAGTTGCAAAGCGACGCACCATTGATCAACCAGCCATCGTTCCAGCGCATCGCTTGGTTCTAGATATTCGACATTCAACTCAGGCCGCTGTTTACGTTGCGGCACAATCGGCATTGCGGTCGATGATGCTCCATTTGCAAGTCGATTCAGTATCGCATCGTTCTCCGGTGACGAGTCGATCCAGAATCGCTTGCGCTGCCAAGCGTAATTGGGTAATCGAACGAACTTGCCTGGTGTCGCAAGATTCAAGCTCCAATCAACCGCATTGCCATTGGCAAATCGCGCCGCCGCATCATGCATAGCACTTGGCGACGCGCCATTGGCAGCAAGTCTTGTGGGGTTAGTAACACTAGCCCGCGCGCCATTGCGTCCAACGTAGATCTTATCGCAACTGGAACCATTCACGAACGCGAGCAAGCATTCGGCCGCTTCCGCTGCAGAACTTGAGACAAGCGCTAATCGGCAATCAAGATGTTCACGCTTGAAGGCTGCGGTCCAGCAGAGGTCATACCAGCTAGCCGACGTTCCATTCAAATATGCTGCGGTTCGTTGAGCGATTTGTCGTAAAGCCGACTCGGTCCGAGCAGACAGGGTAAATACAAGCTCCGGTGAAGCCACGTTACTTGCGTTCTCTGCTTCCGTGCTAGCCGCGTCGCTTGGCGAAGTGGTATATTGCTGCAAAATTACATGCGCGTTGGCACCACCAAATCCAAACGCACTCACGCCGGCTGTTAGCGGAGCAGCATCAGTCGACCAAGCTTGAGTCTGCGTTACCACGCGCATGGGCGAATCGGCCAAGACGGAATCGCGATGAGGTTGCTTGAAATGCAACGTAGCAGGCAATTGTTGGTGTTGCATCGCCAAAATTACTTTTAACAAGCCTGCGACACCACTAGCCGCTTCGCAGTGCCCCATATTTGTTTTGACAGAACCGATGTGCAGCGGGTGCTCGTTAGTATGCAATTGGCCGTAGACATTCTGCAAGGCCGCTAGCTCAATAGCATCACCGATTGGAGTGCCTGTCGCATGGGCTTCCACATAGGAGACAGCTTGCGGTTCGATCCGACTAGACTCGCAAGCAGATCGCATGACAGCTTCTTGTGTTTCACGACGTGGAGCCGATAGCCCATTGGCACCTCCATTGTGGTTGATGGCACTGCCGAGGATACAAGCGTAAATAGAGTCGCGGTCGGCAATCGCATCCGACATCCGCTTAAGGACCAATACTCCCGCTCCATCGGCGCGTACAAATCCATTGGCGTCGGCATCGAAGGCATGTATCTTGCCATCCGGCGAACATACACCCGACTTCGTCAGGTTAATAGTCGTTAGCGGATTAACCATCAAGTTCGATGCGGCCGTAATCGCTACATTGGAATCGCCTGTCCGCAAGCTTTGGCAAGCATGATGCAACGCGACCAGAGCCGAAGAACATGCGGTATCGATCGCCATGCTCGGCCCTTGCAGATCAAATGCGTAGGACAATCGATTCGCAACCGCGGCAGATGAGTTACCGATACTTGCATAGGCCGAACCGTCTTTAGCGAAATGCATTACCTTTGAAAGATACTCGTTCATGCTGACGCCCACAAAGACGCCGGTTTTTGTTGACCGCAGCTTTGTTGGCGGAATACCAGCATCCTCCAGCGCTTCCCATACCAACTCCAACAAGATGCGTTGTTGAGGGTCAGTGACAATCGCTTCACGATCCGACATGCCAAAAAAGTGATTGTCAAACCAAGCCGCGTGGTCAATAAAGCCACCCCACTTGGTTACCATTTTTCCGGCCGCGGATGGATCGGGATCGTAGTACGCGTCCGCATCCCATCGCTCGGCTGGAACTTCGGTTACCGCGTTCTGCGCCGATTGCAGCATGTCCCAATACTGGCTGGGTGAATTCGCAGAACCCGGAAATCGACACGATAAACCAATGATCGCGATTGGTTCATGTTGCTGCTGTTGCAGCCGCTGAAGACGAAGCTGCGTTTCTTTCAGCGCATAAGCTGCTCGCTGCAGTGGGGTTAATTTGTCGAGGCGAGCCGAAAGGTCGGACATGACGGTGGGACTTGAATCAGGGAGAATCGTTGCGTTTTGTGACGAAATCCTAAAGGATTCGACTGCGGGTCCATCCGACGATGGACGATTATGGAACCTCTAAGGTAGTCCACAAGGCCGAAAAATCAAAACGTGCCATCGTAATTTACGCATCTACGCCCCGTCCAAGGCTGCAAGCTGGGCGTTGATCAAGGCTTCTAAATCGTCCTCGGACATCGATTCTACTTCATGAATCACATCTGCATCGATCGTACTCTCCAAGTCGACTTTCTCCGTCGCTGCAACGTTCGGCGGCAGCGTTGCGGCTGACATCGCCGGGTCATTGGCGGAAGTATGCTCGATTTTCAGTACGTCAAAGGCCACGTATTCTGCCAGTGTGCGGATGGTCGGATAGTCAAACAAAACTGTCGGACTTAGCTTGCTGCCAATCGACTTGCCAACTGAATTACAGAATTCGACGCCCGTGAGCGAATCGAATCCAAGCTCATTGAGGGCACGGTTGGTGTTCGGTGGCTCGTCAGCTTTCCAAGCCAACGTGCGAGCTGCGAGCTGCGTGAAGTGATGAAGCACCGCATCAAACTGCTGCTCGACTGGCAGATTGCTGAGCTTCTCAAGCAGTTCACCCTTCTGCGACTCGACCATACTGGCCTGACCAGCAAACTCAACAGCAATATCCCGCAACCAAGACGGCGTGCGATCGGCCGCCAATCGCGAACAAAACTTGGACCAGTCCATCGGCATCACCGCACATTGGACCGTGTCCATGTTTGCGGCATCGCGGTGACCATTACTGCTAGAAAGAATCGACTCCAAAGCCCACATACCTCGCTCGACATCGATCCAACCGACGCCCGCAGCGGCCCAGCGTTGATGATCGGCTGCTTGTAAGCTAGCGGCCATGCCCACGTCGGACCAACTGCCCCAATTGATACTTACCGCAGGCAAGCCCATCTGTCGTCGCGCAAAAGCCAAAGCATCTAGCACCGCATTCGCGGCCGCATAGTTCGCTTGCCCCGGTGAACCCGCCACCGCCGCAGCGGATGAGAACAACGCGAAAACTTCTAACGATCGATTCAACGTCGCTTCGTGCAAGTGAATCGCACCGTCGACCTTCGCTCGCAGTACCTTGTGCAATCGAGGTAAAGTTTGCTCGCGGATCAATCCATCATCCAGCACACCTGCCAAATGATAAACGCTGGTCAGTTGCGGCATCGCCGCATCGATGTGGGCCAGCAATTGTGTAACTTGCGATTGTTGCGAGATATCAGCCGCATACGTCTGGACTTCAACACCCATTTGACGCAACGCATCGATCGTCGCTAATGCATTCTCACTGGGCTGCGATCGGCTTACAAGCATCATCGCACGTTGGCCTTGAATCGCCAGCGATTGCGCTAGCTCAAGCCCTAAGCCTCCCAAGCCCCCGGTGATCAACGCTGTGCCAGCCAGCGCTTTGGTATCCGATTCAAGTTCAGCATGTTCAAACTCCGCCGCTCGCAAGCGAACTACGTAGCGTTGGCCATTACGCCATGCGATTTGGTCTTCATCCGAATTAGCAAAGACTTCTTGGCACAACGGCTCGAAGTTCGACTGGCTCAACGTCGCATCGAAGTCGACCAGTGTCGGTTGCAATTCCGGATGCTCGCTCGTCAACACGCGGCCCAGTCCAACGCAAAGGCTTTGCGCGACATGCGTCAAATCCCCTGTCAGACCATTTGGCAGCAGTTGAGCGTTGGTCGTGACCACATATAACCGCGCGCTGTTGTTACGTCGTTGTCCCCCCTTGCGCTGCTGCGTCAACTGATGCACCAACGTCAGCAGCGATGCATAGCCAGCTTGTGCAGCACGCTCGATGGCTGCCGTCGAGATCTCACTGGTCACGGCCAAATTGCCACCATGTACAATCACGCCAGGTGCTGCATCTAAGGCCAAGCTGAGCCGCTGCTCAAAGTCGTCTGTATCGACCGACAACACATCGCAGTGAGACCCCTGCGATTGAAACGCCTCGGCCATTTGCGAGCCAACCTCGGCCGTCGGCGCGATCAAAAGCAAGTGTTGCTGCGTGCTTGCGATTTGCTTTTCGTCCAGCGGAGCGGCGATCCACTCCATTTTCTTAAACCACTGCGTCTGCACCGGCTTGATCAGCTTCCTCAGATAGTCGCGTCGCTGAGCGACCCAATGGACACCGCGCATCAAGCCAACGACTCGGCCCTCTGCGTCTCGCCATTGAACGGTCGCTTGTATCGTCGATTGACTCTCAACGGCCAACTCGACCATCGCATGGGTAGCTTCACCCACTGCAGCGTCAAGCTCCAGCAATTCGATCTGCTGCAGCGCCCAAGCTTGTCTTGGCAGGTCCGTATCGACCGCGTGCAAGACAGCGTTCAAAGCGGATTGGATGACAAAGCATTCGCGCTCTTCAGCCGATCGGAACTCGCGAGTTGCATCGATATCGATCGACAAGTGCCAGCTTGTTGCACCATTGCTAACCAGCTTTTGCACCCAAGTTGTCGCTCCATCGCTGTCAAGCTGCTTACCGGATGCTTCAAGCTCGCTTGCATCCCATTTCATGCCTGTTTGATCGCTGATGGCAGTCGACTTCCAACTAACGTTTGCCGCCGCGATTTGTTCAAATCGAGCTTTCGAGCCCTCGTGGCCAATGGCTCGCAAGAACTTCGCATTCAAAGCTTGGTCGCCAGCAGGACTTAGAACCGTTTGAACATTCAAACCAGACTCGTCCAACAGAACAGGCAACGCAATTTGGACGCTATGGAACTGCACGACTGGTGCATTCGCAACGGTTGCCTGTTTACGTGCGGCAGCCAGTATGGCTTGCAAGCCCACGATCGGAGCCAAAAAGCTTACGCCGTCATGTTCGACTTGGTACACGTTTGGCAGTTGGCGTGGGACAAGTTGATGTTCAAAAATCGTTTGCTCAATCGGTAACGACAATTCCTTACCAATCAAAGGGTGCCGGTCCGTCTGCTCCAGTTTCGGCGTACCGTCGCGCAGTCGATCCAGCAGCGTTACTCCGCCAAAATACTTACGCCGTTCAAAGGGATAAGTTGGCAGAGGGATGATCCCTGCACCTTGGGCTTTGCCACGCGTGCGGAAGTCCAGTTCGACGCCAATGGTAAACAGTTTGCCAGCCGCGAGCAGCATAGAACTCTCGTCGTCCTGATCTGGACGCACCGAAGCGACCCAATGCACACTGCCAGGCTCGCGATGGATACGGCTGGCCATGCCGATCAGAACCGGTTGCGGGCCGATCTCGATAAAGACATTGCAGCCTTGTTGGCTGATCTCGTTGAAGTTCGATTGGAATTGGACCGACCCGCGGGCATGCTGCGACCAGTAATTCGGCTCGGCGAACGTCAAACTATCTGCCAGATAGCCAGTCAAGTTTGATGCGATCGGCATCGTCGGCGGATGGAAGGTACATTGTCCCGCAACCGCATCCAGATTCGCCAAGATCGGTTCCATCATGGCCGAATGGAACGCATGCGAGGTCGAAAGTTCAACGCAACGTTGGCCGCTGGCCATACAATCTTGCAATATCGCGTCCACATCTTCATTCGGACCAGAAATCACAATGTTCGTCGGGCCATTAAAAGCCGCGATGGACACTCGATCGCCGAAGGGAACGAGTTTACTGCGCACGGTCGCTTCGTCGCATAGGATTGCGGCCATCTTTCCGCCACGTGGCAGCGACTGCATCAGCGATGCACGCTTGGCAATCAAACGCAGCCCATCTTCCAGCGATAGCACGCCAGCGGTGACTGCGGCAGCGAACTCTCCGACGCTGTGCCCCATAACGGCGGCTGGCTTGACGCCCCAAGCTGCCCACAATTTCGTTAATGCATATTGGAAGGCAAACAAGGCGGGCTGAGTGAAACCCGTCTCATCAATGCGATCGCTTGCCGAACCAAAGAGCACTTCGGTCAGCGGAATGGTAAAGATACTGTCGGCGAGTGCCCCGTGGCCATTGGCTTGTGCGCCCAAGCGTTGAAGGACATCAGCGCATTGGTCAATCGCCGCTTGGAACACCGGCTCCGTTTCATACAACACTTTGCCCATGCCCGCATACTGGGAGCCTTGGCCGGTGTACAGGAAAGCAATCTTCAACGTGTCGCCGTCGGAACAATCACCGGTCTGCGTCGTCGAACTCGCTTGACCGGTTACGTATTGTTTCAGTTGCGTTTGTAAATCCGTGAGATTATCCGCTTTGAAAGCCAATCGATGCTCGTACGCGTCTCGACCATGGTTCAACGTATAAGCGACCTCGCGCAAGTGTATTGCATCGTCGGCATCATGATCGCTTATGAACGCCAACAAGTCGTGCGCTTTGGCCTCCAAGGCGGTCGAACTGCGCGCTGAAAGCGTCACCAATTGAGCGGCCCGAGGCAGAGGCCTTAAATCAGTCGCAACCTGCGGTGGTCGCTGCAAAATCACATGCGTATTGGTACCACCAAAGCCGAATGAACTGACGCCCGCATAATTCAACTGAGTCTTAAAATTCTCTGTTGGAATCTCGATGTTGCTTTCTTCGATCCGCAAAATCGGGTTCGGATTCTTGAAATGGATATGCGGCGGAATCTGCTGGTGTTCCAACATCAACATCGCTTTAATTAAGCCTGCTAGGCCCGCGCTGCTTTCTGTGTGACCGATATTGGTTTTCACCGACCCCAAATATAAGGTTCGGACTGGGTCATCGTCATTGCAATACACATTTCGGATCGCTTCAAACTCGATAGGATCACCTAATCGCGTACCGGTGCCGTGGGCTTCCACGTATTGAACCTGGTCCGGCGTAAGCTGTGCGTCGGATAGCGCGTCGAGCATTGCCATTTCTTGCGAAGGCCCATTAGGAGCCGATAGCCCATTGCTGCGTCCCACGTGCGTGATCGACGACCCGGCGATGACACCATAAACGCGGTCACCGTCGGCCATCGCATCAGACAAACGCTTTAACACAATAACACCGCACCCTTCGGCGCGACCATATCCATCTGCCGATGCATCGAACGCTTTGCAACGCCCATCCGGAGCAATCATCTGCGCCTTGGTAAGCACCATGGTCACTTCAGGGCCCAAGATCAAATTGATCCCTGCGACGATGTTCATATTTGTTTCGCCGCGACGCAGGCTGTGGCAAGCCAAATGGGTTGTCACCAGCGAGGACGAACAAGCCGTGTCGATCGACATGCTCGGTCCGTTTACACCCAGCAAATATGACAATCGATTGCTTGCGATAGCCAGACTGTTGCCAGTTCCCGTGAAGACATCCATATCTTCGAACGTGCCAAGCTGCCTCAAGAAATAATCGTTGTAAATCGCGCCGACATAAACTCCAGTCCGCGTACCCGTCAAGGCCGTGGGCGGAATGCCCGCTCGTTCAAGAGCTTCCCAAGTCACTTCCAGCAACATCCGTTGCTGAGGGTCCATACGGATTGCTTCGCGAGGCGAAATACCAAAGAATTCCGGAGCAAACTCCGAGAATCTTTCGATGTAGCCTGCTTCAAGGGTGCCAAGTTTGCCTGGTACCGAGAAGTCTTCGTCATAGTACTCGGCGTTATTCCAGCGATCTTCAGGAACCGGTCCAATCGCATCGACGCCATCCACCAACAACTTCCAAAAGCTCTCGGGGCTATCCACGCCGCCAGGGAATCGGCAGCCAACACCAACAATCGCAATCGGCTCGTGCTCGCGATCAATCTTGGTGGAATCTTGCTCCGGTGCAGCGGTTTGTTCTGGCGACCAGCCCGCTTGGCCGTTCGCCTGATCGCCACGATCTGCAGGGACCGCATCAACCGCGTCGACATCTAACGCAGCTTCAGCCTTATCCAATTTTCGAACTGTAGCAGCGGCAATATGAATTGCCAAATCAGCGATAGTCGGGTGCTGATAGATAGCCGTAGGGGACAATTCGTAGCCCAACCATTGCGACATATCGTTGGTCAGTTCCACTGCATCCAGCGACGTTAGTCCCAGGTCGATGAACGGTGAGTCCGCTTGGATTCGATAGCTGGGCAACATCAACCGTTGAGCGATCCGTTGGAGCAGCCATTCTTGGATCTCCAGCGCAGGTCGCTTCACAATCACGTTGTCGCTAGATGAGATATTGGCTGGTACAGAATCGGCCACAGCAGCGGGCAAGGTCGCTTCGTCGGCCACCTCCGAAGCAGCAGGAGCGATTTCGCTGGGATCGAACCGCCACTGGGCAATCGGTTTCCAATCTTCGGCCAGGAATTTTTGACGACAAGCGAACCGCTGTGTCTTACCGGATGATGTTTGCGGAATATCGCCCGCTCGCACAAGCACCACAGCGTAAACCGCCACTTCATGCTCGGCAGCCACCCGTTGGCGAATATTCAAGATCGCCGCTTCGTGATCGAACGAACGCACGCGGGGTTCGATCTCTTGCACAATTACCAGTTGCTCTTGGTTGTCCGCTTCGACGGTAAACGCCGCGCAGAATCCCACGCGAAAGTGCTCGTCGCAGTTCGTTGCAGTTTGCTCTACGTCGTATGGATACAAGTTCCGTCCGCGGATCAAAATCAGGTCCTTGATCCGACCGGTGATGTACAGATCGCCTTGGTCAATAAAGGCTAAATCGCCGGTGCGCAAAAACGGCCCATCGCCGTCTTGGGTATGAGCGCGAAAAATCGCTTCGGAAACTTCAGGTTGTTGATAGTAGCCTTCAGAGACGCTCGCACCTTGGACCCACACTTCGCCGACAATACCATCGGCACAGGGTTCCAGTGTTTCTGGATTCACGATGATAAACCGTTGCTCAGGTCGTTGATGACCAGAGCTGACAAGGGTTTTCGTATGAGCGGAATTGTCGACTCGGACCGCTTGGTTCTTTGCCAAAGCGCGCGTATCAATCGTGCAGCGGGCTGGTAAGCCTGCACTGGATCGACCACTGACCAGCAATGTTGCTTCGGCCAATCCATAGCAAGGATAAAACGCTGCGGGATTGAAGCCGTAGGGCTCGAATGCGGCAGCAAAGCGATCCAGCGTTTCGGCTCGCACCATCTCCGCGCCACTAAACGCCAGCTTCCAACAACTCAGATCCAATCCCACGCACGCTTCAGGCGTCGCTTTGCGAGCGCACAAGTCGTAGGCAAAATCAGGACCGCCGCTGACCGTCGCTCGACAATCGCTGATTGTCCGCAGCCAGCGCAGCGGTTGCTGCAAGAAGGTCGCCGGAGCCAAAATCGTGCTCGTACCTCGCGCAAAGATCGATTGCAACACGCCGCCAATCAAGCCCATGTCATGATAGCTGGGCAACCAGCAGACGCCTTGATCCGCTTGGTCATGTCCAAACGCATCCTTGATGATGCGACTGTTGGCGATCAAGTTCCGATGGCTGACCATCACGCCACGCGGCTTTGAGGTCGAGCCCGAAGTGTACTGAATGAACGCCAAACTTTCTGGTGCGATCGCCGCCGCACTTAAGATCGACTCGAAACGTCCGCGATAATCGGCAGCAACTTCAAAGCGATCGGTTTCCAGCCAATGCGGGATCTCATGCAACCCGCCTTCGGATTGCCGCGACTTCTCATAGTCCGCTTGCCAGAGCTCTTTATTATCGCCAGAGGTGGTTAGAACCGCCGCAGGCCGACAATCTTCGCTGATGGACACCAAAAAGCCACGCACGCGGTTACGACGAGGCGGACTGACGGGAACCGCGACCGTCCCAGAAAGGATGCAGCCCAAAAAGGCCGAGATGAATTCCAGCCCAGGTGGATAAATGAGCAGCACACGTTGGCCAACCAGCGATCGCTGGCGAAGATTATCCGCTACCGCTGTCGCTCGGCTTAAAAGCTCCGAGTAGTTAACGCTATCCAGCACTTCACCGTTCTGATCGATGAAGCGAAACGCAGTTTTCTCAACAGCCGATTCCAACTTGCCAAGCAATTCGGCAAATGTCTTAGGATCTGACGACACAGTAGAGAGCAATTCTTGTAGTGAAGCAAAGGTTGAACATTCAATCAATTCGAGCGTCAACCAGGAAGGGCATAGCAGTCAGCTCGTGCGGCGATCACAAGGCACAAGGCCTAGACGCACAGTTATTTTGCCTAGTGCGCCCATTTTATCAACCCAAATCTGCGAACGCTTTGCCATGAAATTGCACCAATCTGGCAGTTTGGGCGGAACTTTGCAGGTATTCGATACGCTCGAACGTTTCCAATTTTCGCTAATTGTGGACACTTGCTATTAATCGAACCCCGACAATGCGCAGCAAATCGTACTTCGACGCGTAACCGAAGGAGCGAGAAAGGACAAATCCCCCGGGGACACTTGGGCTCAAGAAAAACACGCCTTTTTCGCACTCAGCCGATCTGTACAGTTGATAACGTACCAGACGTAATGGAATTCGCCAGAACTCCCTGTGTACAAATGGAATTCTGGCGAATCCCACTACAGTGGATTAATTCATGCCTCTCGCCAAGCAAGGACTTACGATTTTCAGGTCCAACGCGAATTGACTTGCCCCGTCGTTTTTTTGTAAGCATACGACCAGAACAAGTAACTTAAGACAAAAGCTGCGACTTTCCACACGCTCGGCAAGCAGTTCCCTTTATTTGCTTATTGAACAAGGCCAGTCCCATTTTCGCTTGCGAAACAACCATCCGCCGCGCCTCGACGCTCTGCGCCGCCCTCTGCCTGGCGCTGCTGAGTGCCACCGGTTGCGCGCGATGGTACGCCAATGTTTCCGCCCTCAAGCCGACGACGCCGGACTCAGAACACAGCGTCCCTGTCCCCGCTGGCCACCTTTCGGTACAAACGGTTTTTCTTCGCCTAGATCCAGAAGACAACGCAACCTTGGACGCTCTATGGCCAAAACTGGACGAAGTGTCGCTTGATTTCGCGCTCCGACAAAAGCTTGAAACCAACGGCATTCGCTGTGGAGTGATCCTTGGGGAGACACCTGCGGAAATGCAACGTTGGATCAATCGTTCAGAACAACGAATGGAAAGCGATCCATTAGAGAATCTGGGCATGAACGCCGACGTCCAGTCCTTCTCGCAAGTGTTCTTCTTTCGCAGTGGCAGTGAAAAAGACATCGTGGTTAAACCGATGCGCTCCGGACAGTTGGTGATCATGCACAACACCAACGGGGGGGGCGGGCGAACGTATGAAGACCCCACCTTGCTGCTTAAGTTACGCGGCGAACAAACCAGCAATGGTACAGTGGCCTTGCACGTCCAACCTGCCATCGAGCACGGCAAGTACAAGAACAAGATCGTCGGCGAAGATTTTGCCATGCGACGCGAAACCAAACGCGACATGCAACATTGGAACGACCTGAAGATATCGCGAGAGCTCCGCGATGGCCAACTCCTTGTACTCAGTTGCACTCAACCGCCGCGAGCCCTGGGGCAACACTTCTTTACAACTAGCCTAAGCGATGGCAATGAAGCTCGGCTTGTAATGCTGATTCGAATCAGCAAGAGCAAAAGCGACAGCGCGTTTGCAGCCCACAATTAATATGCGTCAGCATCGGTATCGCACAAAAGCAGCTATGACTGCATCCGGCATACGATTCCTACTAAGGGCTCTGAGCTGTGGTCGACAACTCCTCCGCTACCAAGAATCGTCCTTCCTCCAGCGTAACTCCTACTCGCCGGTGCTCTGCATCGTAACTTGCAACCGACCAACCGCCTGAACGACCTACAAGATAGTTCTCGCAGATCAACTTGCGATCCGCTCCCGTTAGTTGGCTAAGTTCAAGTTGATTGGCATCGGTGCGTATGAAGGCAAAGAAGGTGCTCACTGGACTTGGCGATTCAGTCGTATAGAAGAAGCTGACCCTGTGATACGCTGCCTGCGGCACTTGCTGCCAACGAAAGGTCGCGTCGTCTAACCGAAGCGTTTCGCCTTGTGTCGGAGAAAGCAGTTGAACTTCGTCGGCCAGGCGCAAGATAGCCGGAGGAAGCTGGAGCCTGTTCCCGCGAATCGTCACTTCCGCAGGCCAGTGGTCGGTATCGAACTGCAACAGTCGCATAAACCTTTCGCTACGGGAGTCCCAGCGGGCTTCCTGTCCGCCGAAGTGAAGGCGATAACGCCCATCTAAAACGCCCACGAACGCACGACCTTCGGAATCCAACCTAGCCAACCGCGGAAGGCGGTGCGGCAAGTGCTGGTCCGGATCAGCAACTGCGGGGTCGCGTAGCTCCAAACGAATACCTAGCGTGACATCCGGCGGCAGCGGCACCCCTTCCAGCGAGAGTTCAATTCCACCTGCTGGCTGAGGGTACTTATCCTTTGCGAGCCGCGTAAGATCGGCTTGCAACGCAGCGACCAACTGACATTCTTCCCCGTCTTTGCTACTGCCGCTAGGCTGCACTAGCCCCAATCGAGAAGATACACCGCTGTAATAAGGATAGACGCGCCTCAACATGAACATGGCCTGCTCATAGGCCGCGAGAGCTTGTTCGGTCTGCCATTTCGCTTCTCGTTTTCTGCCCAGCGCAATTGCCGCCTTGCCACGGTTCCACAACGACTGATTGTCGTTGTCCATCAAGGACTGTAGCTCTTCGATAGTGCCCGTTGGCAACTCATACAAGAAATCAGGCGCGTATCGAACATCGGGCTGTCCATCCTTCAATACAAGTTTTACGGCAGCCAATGTTTCTTCGGTTTCCAGTCGCATCGCTTCGGGCACACCGTGCTCGATTGCGAGTTCAAGCCGACGCCGTACTAACTCCAGTGAGTCACTGGAGCGACGTCGCCAAATGTCAATTGATCCAGTGGGATCATTCGCTCTTTCTCGCGCGACCAGCTTCTGCGCGATTAGGTAGTCAAGCTTGCCGAATGAAATGCCCGCATCCAGCTCGACAACGTTGAGCGCCAGTTTTAAGGCTTCGTTTGGATTGTCACTTAGTCGACAAGTTTGCACAATGCGCTCGATCAACAACCGCCGTTCTGGCTCAGTCCCTTTCGCCCACGCTCGCGCATAAATATGCGTCGCAACACTCGTGTTACCAGTGGCCAACTCTTCATCGCCCCACGCAACTAGTTCCCGATAGGAACGATCGAACCACTGCGAGGCGAGCATTAAAGCGAGGGTTGCTGCCAGGATAGCAGTAAGTGCCAGCTTCCAGTGACGTCGACTCCAGCGGAAGGCCATCGCCAACCGACTGGGGCGTCGCGCTTTTAACGGTTTGCCTGCTTCGTAACGTCGTAGGTCTTCCAACAAAGCCCCGACGTTTGCATATCGAGCTGAAGGACTCTTTTGCAGACAAGTCAAACAAATTGTTTCCAGATCACGCGGGATACGATGATCGATTCGCCGCGGTGCCTCGGGCTCGTGATGCAGCAGCTTGACCAGTACATCGGCAGGCGAACGCGCTTGAAAGGCCGGACGCCCTGTAAGCATCTCGTACAGCAGCAGTCCAAGCGCGTGAATGTCGGTCGATTCTCCCACCAGCCCTACTTCGCCGCGCGCCTGCTCAGGCGCCATGTACTGCGGCGTGCCAACGACTTCTCCTGTCTGAGTGAGCGTGGAGTCCTGATGCATCTGTCGCGCGAGGCCGAAGTCGGTGACAAATGCTTCGCCAGCTTGGTTCAGCAGAATGTTCGCTGGCTTCAAATCGCGATGTACAATTCCATGTTTATGAGCATGCTGGACCGCCGAAGCGATCTGCTTCAGCAACTCGATCGTCTGGGACGGCGCAAGCGGACCACCTTTGAGCGTCTGTGTCAGCGATTCGCCATCGACATAGTCCATCGTGAAGTATGGCTCGCCCGCTGCGTCTCCGATCTCATGTATTGCGACGATATGTGGATGGCGGAGTTTCGCTAAATGACGCGCTTCATGCAAGAAGCGATCGACAAGATTGTGAAACGTCTTATGACTTGGACGCAATACCTTGATCGCCACTTCGCGATTCAAGGATTGTTGACGTGCCAAGTACACCACTCCCATTCCCCCGTGCCCCAACTCTCGTTCGATGTGGTAGTCGCTGGACAGTTGCGGCGGACTGCGATGTTCCAGCGCACTCTGGCCCGTGTGCGCGACTCCGTCAAGGAACTCACGCAGGGCAGCGTCACCCATTGCGGCTTGGTTGAACACCTCCGTCAGCGATTCTGGCACAGCGACTGATTCGCCAGCCAAGTGTCGTTCCAGAAGTTGATCTAGCGTATCTTCGTTGATTGTCACGAGAACGACTCCTCTCCAGACTTCAATTGTTTTCCCAGTTCAATCAGCGCGCGCGATAACAAGTTGCGGATGGCACCCGATGAACGCTGCATCCGTTCTCCCGCCTGATCGGTCGAAAGTCCCTGAAAGTACCTTAGCAAGATGACCTCGCGATGTTCATCGGAAAGTTGTGCAAGCGCCCCTTGCAAACGCTCGCGATTTTCAGCACGGGCCAGTGCGGTGACAGGCCCCGTCAACGCTGATTGTGGCAGTTCATTCACTTGACGCTTGGCCGCAGTAAAGTAATCGTTCGTGTCGCGCAGTCGATGGTCGACGATGCAGCACATCCATCTTAAAAAGGCACCGTCATCCGAGTACTCGAATCTCGCAAAGCTCTGTATCGCCGCTGTATACGCATCCTGCAATATGTCCTGTGGTTCGACGCGTGCCCGAAGCCGCTCGCCCAATCGCGCACTGATGAATACCAACAAGCGTTCGGTGTGAATCGAAAAAAGTTCATCGAATGCAGCTTGGTCGCCCGCTTTGGCTCGCCGCCAGATCGCATGGGTAACAGATTCAGGAGACATGCAATCGCGCCTTCATTCAGAACATGTTCTAGTGACAGCTTCCGCGAGATGCTTTTTCCGCGCCGGCCAACGAGGCAGCAGCATTGGCACTCGTTGTCGATAATCAGCATAAGCTTGATGGAAGGCAAGGAGATCACGCTCCTCCAATCGAATCGCCATCAGAATATAGATCGTTAAAGTCGACGAAAACAACAAGTGAGCCACCGTCATTGTAGGGGTCGCCCAAAAGGCCAACAACCAACCGACATACAGTGGATGCCGCACCCAGCGATAGAGACCAGGCGTCTTAAACGCAAGCGGTGTGTAACGTCGTTGTCGAAAGCATAGCCATACTTGCCGCAGTCCAAACAAATCGAAATGATTGATCAAACAAGTGGTTACCAACACGGTAAGCCAGCCCACTGCAAAAGTAAGCCAAAGCACGATCCTTACCCACTCGACTTCGGCATACCACACGACTCCACCAATCGGCCGCCATTGCCAGAATAACATTCCCAGTGCAAGGCTAGTCGCCAGCACGTAAGTGCTACGCTCCATGGGTTCGGGTACCCACCTAGTGAACCATCGCTTAAACACGGGACGCGCCATGACACTGTGCTGCAAACCAAACAGAGCTACCAGCCCCAAGTTCACAAACACTGCCTGAACAATGGTGGATGGTTGAGGAACTTTTACCGCCGCGTCGAGACTGGTTGGAGTGAGAAAGCCTCCTACAAAACCGATGCTGTAAACAAAAACAGCCAGGAAAACCACATAACTCAGTAATCCATAAACCAATATCAGTAAACGTTTCATCTTAACTCCGCCTTCTGCACAGGATGGGTCTCAGCGGAAGCCTCTCGGTCCGCTGCTCGAAAATGATGATGAATGGAACTTCACAGACAACAGCGGAGAATCACTCAAAACGTGTCGCGGAATTTTTCTCGCTTTGATAATCCCAAAAAATTTGCTCGCGTACCGGTGCGGTTCGCCCACGCTGATGCCCTGGACTACTAAAATGAAGTCGGGTCGCGGATCCGAATCGCCAGCCCCAAACCCACTTCATGCTGCAGCAACATGAGCAGCATGCACCGACATGTGCGAAGTCAAAACGACCAAAGCCTGGTAGCTCAAGTGAACTCCTGCGTCACCCACAGGAACGAAGTCCGCGCAGACTTTCTCCCGTCAGATGAGTGAACTCAACCCCTACTCAAATCCGCAATCAGAAAGGCTTGAAGTCACAACTGGCCCGGTTCAACATTCCAAATTTCGATGGGCATTAACAGGTTTTGTGATCGCTGCGGTTGTCCCAGTCGCATACGGTGCTTATGGTCTTCATCGAGAAGCAGTCTTTGAAGCGTCACTTCCTCCCGGAGAAACTGCCTGTGGGATGGTCGCGCTGGGAGCGTTTGTCATGATGACGTTCGGTGGCCTACTCTGCGGACTGTTCGGTAGTCTCATCGGCGCGATCGCTTGTATATTTATGTCGACTCGGGATTCGTAACTTACATACGCAAGTCATGAAGCAAACAAGCTTAGTATTACTTGTGATTACCTTGCTAATTCTCGCGGGCCTTCCGAATCTTGGATACTTCGTATTCGCCCCAAAGCATCCGCAAGAGTTAGCTTTGCTACTAGCGCTGAGTTGGTTTGCTGGCGTGCTTCTGCTTCCGATCACCATGTTTGTCGTAATGAGTAGGCCATTGAAACCTGAGCTACTCAATTTTGTTACGGTCGTTTTCATCGTTCTCGCATTTGCAGCCATACTCACGGGATATTTTGGCGTCGAGCGTTCCGTGTTCGAACTTTTGGCTGGCTGATCCGAGTTACTTCAAAACATAAGGATGAAAAACTTGATTGCTCATTTTTGGATTGCGTTTCTCGCAGTGGCGGGCGACATCGAGCGTCAACACCTTGCAAGAACGGTGGAATCTGCCTCCGAACTCGAAGTTGGAAAATTTGAAACCGATGTAGCGGCAGTTTTAGGAATCCCACTGGCGGAATACGAGGCCCATCCTGGCTTGACATTTCTCGCGATTGGTAGACATCCTCGGCAGTGGTGCTATGGGACACGAGTGAATCTAGAGAGCATATTTTGGATCGACCCAGTTTTTCGGTTGAATTCACTGCCGTTTAACATCCGCTTGTTTAGTTACATGGACGATGACCTAGTGATTGACTTTGATGAAGATGGACGCGTTACTCAAGTTTGCGTCCCGAGCATACGCTACGAAATCAACCATCGCTATGATGCTGTTCTTCAAACAATCTACACAATCAGTGAAATCAGCACGCAGATCAAGAATTCACACCTGCCAAATCGCGACTGACGGACTTGGTGCAGTCGCTCGCTTGAATTCACATGAACGTCTTTGAAAAACAGTGTATGAATCAACCGCTTCCAGGGCCTTACGAACCACCAACTCATACTCTAATCGATGACTCAGAGACGGTCGAAACACTTATTCCGCAAGAACTAGCCACGCGTACCAGGAGAGTGGTGAGTGGATTGGGACTCTTTCAGTTCTTTGTGCCGTTGGTGATGGGCTTTTGGACTGGCTTTGTACTAGTCGATATCGTGGCAATTTTCATTGCGAATAATGGACTTCTGTTGACATCCAGTTCGTTCCGACGGTTTCCGTTGACGGCCGTGATGTGCTTGCTGTACCCAGCAGCATTCATGTTTTCAATTTGGAAATTCAACGTGTTCCAGGTAAGCAATTGGTTCCCCGCCCCTGGGTCTCCGGTGCTGCTCATGCAGGGCGTTTCTGCTGTATGGTCGCTGTACGCCATCAGCCTGATGCTCATATGCTATTGTATCCGCAGGTCGCGACGACCGAAGGAGGACCAACGGTAGTGGATTACGCAACACCTATACGGGCTTATGCGGAACCTGCTCATGCGCCAATCTACTTGATTCCTGGAATGTCGGTTGACTACCCTGTCTATTCACGTATCCTCCCACTATTGCCTAGCGCGATCTTGGCAGAATTTTCAACAACGGCAAAGCTGAATTAGAAACGACCTTGGGAAATGCGAGTTACGATGGAATTCAATAGTAGTGATCACCAAGCATTCTTCACAGACCTGACTGAAGACGGGTACCATATCTTCAGTCGAAAACATGCCTTGTGCAATGGCTTCTACCCCAATGCTTTTCCCAAGTTTCCTGATATTGACATCGCCGATATCAAGATTGATGACACGATCACGATTCGCGCATTTTTTTCAACCAGCAAAGGCCCGCAACCCAGCATCGAAAGTGGGCTCATAGACCTCGAAGTGGAGCATGTGGATCAAGACGCGAAGATCCTGTTTGGCAATATACTCACGCTACTGCCAGCCGCATTCGCGCTTGCCAAGGGAACTTCGATCGAAATCATGATTGATGAGGTCTTGTCGGTTAGAGCAGGCTAGTGCATTAGAAAGCCTCCTCGATTTATGAACCCATACAAAACACCAAGTGCTGAAGCTACGACCTCGTCGCCTGCGCAGTCCAACAGCTTGCTTTATATTTGGATTTGGCTGCCTACCGCCGCTTTTGGAGCCATGCTCGCAACACCCGCGGATCTTGTTTCTGTCTTATGCGCGACGGTTTTTGCACTTATTTGTTTCCTTGGTGGCGTTGTTTCCACGACCGAAATCGATAGAAAACAGAAATGGATGTACGTCGTAATTCTTGCGATCGTTGCTGTTTTGTTAGCTTCCATGGCTTGGTTAGCAGATTGGATGGCGCTTATCACTAACGCTTGCCTGTTCGGGATCGTGAACGCTGCATTGGGTATTAGAAGTGGAAATGCCGTCAGCCATAAACGCTTTCGCATTTTTACGGCTCTCAGCATCGCGTATATCTTAGGCCTGCCCCTTGTTCCATTCGGTGTGATCGCGTTGACGATTCCTGCAGTACTGCTTGCCAATCGCAATGCCGTGTTAAGAGCTGTCTGACAATGAGTGCTACATCCTTACGGAATGCCTAACTCTCGACGAGTACGACAAATACGTCACACATTCAACGGCAGGTCCAATGTGGGAACAAAGGTCACATTGGTACTTCGTTACGACCGATTCGATAGAGTATTTCATCATTCGCCCATGGTGGGGCAGACATATAATCGTTGAGTTAACTACCGGTAAAACCAAAGTTCCAACATCGAGGATTGCAGAAGCCACGCTAAATGCAGAAACGGAGTATGTAGTGAAGGTGCTTAAAAATTGGCAAGCTCGCAAGGAAATAGAGTCAGAAGACTTTCCCACTCGTTACGAAATATCAACCGCCGTATATCTTGCGGGCGTGTTGAAGGTGCAGGAAGTTGTTCCGGAGTTACGGCAACTTGAGGACAGTGCGTACATAGGGCGTTCGACAACAGGGGGTTTTGGCGAGTTACCCATTGGTCAACTCAATCCGCTAAGGTTTTCCACCTACACGACCCGTCAAAACGTCCACTTAGCACTTCGGCGTCTCGGTGAAAGGCCGGGTTCCTTTCCATGCACCAAGTTCGAGGCCGAGCATGTGCGGAAACCAATCCCCGGCACCCGTGAAGCGAATGTAACAAGGATTAGGAAAGGAATGAAGGCAGACGAGGTAATTGAGCTCATTGATTGCCCTGACTACATCCCCACTTTGCAGTGGCACTACGACATAGATACCGACCCGCCATACACACTCATACTCTCTTGGTCAGAAAGAAGCACGGTTGACGATATCAAGGTCGCCCGGCCCGCACTTTGGCAAGAGGGAACGACACGTGATCACGAATGGTAAAATTGATCAAATCCAGATTAACGAACAAATCGACGAAGCTGATGGCATGCAGTTGCTGGCTATTTTTGTCGATCTAGCGTAGCTGTTCAAATCAATGCAAATCATCGTTAGTCGGTTCCGATCCATTCAATAATGCTCCGCCAGCGAGGACGAAAAGCAAACGGTGGACGGGTAACCTCCGATGTGCCGTTAATTACAACGACTCGGAGAAGGGGTGTCTTAAAAAGAGCATTCAGTTGACTGTGACTGATCTTGGAACAATAACGCATCGATTATGATCGACCGAACTATTTACTTATGTACGGAGTTGACAGTTTATGAATCCGACACTCATCGCGTGTAGTCTTTTGATTCTATTGCCATCCATGGCTGCCGTTGAAACTGCGACGCTTAAGATACGTTTCGTCATAGATGGGGAACCGCCGCCTTTGAAACAAATCAATATTGGCTCGCGCGGTGTGCCCGTCATCGACGAACGACTACTGGTTGACCCGCAATCTGCCGGAATAAAAAACGTTATCGTTTACTTAGAAAGGCGGCGTTTGGGATTTGACCTTAAATTGCCTCCCGTCAACAATCAGGTGCGACGACTAACCATGCATAACGGACGCTTCACACCTCATGTCATGATTATCAGAGCGGGTGATTCCATCGAACTTATCGACCTGGGACCGATACACAGCCCGAATTTTGGTTTTTTTGTAAACAACCGCTTGGGTAACGTGATTCCGTCAGAGGTGCGAACCACAATTCCATTCACAAACCCCGAGCGGGCTCCGACCCCTGTCGACTGTAATATCCACCCAAATATGACCGCCTATATCGTGGTTCTGGATCATCCCTTCGTCGCAGCTTCGGATCAAGAGGGCAACTTGACGATAGAAGACTTGCCAGCCGACACTTCCCTCACGTTTCGCGTCTTTCATGAAGCAGGTAGGTTCGATAAAGTAAAAATGGAGGGTGGCGTTCGAGATTGGTCAAGTAACCGTTTTGTTACCACGCTGGTTGCTGGCGAAAACGACCTCGGCAATATCTTGGTACCGAGCTCTACTTTTGTTAACAGAAATGAACTACAAGCAGATCGCGAAGGCGACTAACGAAAGGCAATCATGTTGAACTTTCAATGTCGCAAAGTCAGCTCTGACCAAAAGCCAAGAGATCTTTTCCACTGCTTTTCCACTGCCCAACTCATGCGTAGCTTGCTCTATTGTTTCACGTTGGCGGTAACATTATTGTTGACATCCAAACCGGTTACCGCACAACTGGGGTCTAAAACGTATAGCATCGAATGGCTTACAGGCGCAGCGGACGCAATTGTACTGGCGAAAATCGACGGTATCCACTTCGATAAAATTCTGCTTGAAGAGAATGCTCCGGCGCTACCAGCTAGCCACAAGGCTAAAGTTCGCATTAGCGTTATTGACCGTTTGAAGGGAAATCCAGCGAGCCACTTGGAGTTTACAGTCGATGAGGCGGTCGCCCGGCAAACGCTGCTACCTTGGAAAAACTCCGGAAGCACTTTAGTTCTCTTCTTAAAAGCGACAGACATCGAAGGTCCGCCTTACGAGCCAATCGGCCGTCTGATTGTTGGCGATTCAGCCATTTCACTAGGCGCTAACCTGGATGCTAAAATCACGCGCCCTGTTCTGACTTCTTCTCTCGAGATACTGGACACGGGAACAAAGATCTTGGTAGCGATTGAAAAATTGTCGACGAATAAACCGAAACAAAACCTCAAAGAAAAGCATATTTCCATTCCGTACGATACAGCACTTCTAACAGGAAAAGCCGGAGATGCCAACGTACTCGTTGTCCCAGCCGACTAAGAACTGGTTGCTCAGGTTAACATCTGCAACTCTCCAAAAACACTTCCTCGCTTTGACATTCTCTTTGGCGTTGGCTTTCAATGCGCAGGGAGCAATTCATGTAATGATTCAAACCGAGCACGATACGCTTGAAGCGCGTGCAGCCTGCGAGATCCGCGAAGACATCGCCAAACGAAAAGTTATGCTTACTAGATTAGAACAGAAGCTCTTGCACGGAATCCATTCAAAAGCTCAACTGCTTGCGCGGTTCGGAACACCAACTCCCTTTGACACATCTACACTCGTTCGACCGTTGGGTGCACAGTTTCTGATCTCGCCCGAAGGCATAAAAGCTAACGAAATCGATGGCTTGCTGGACAGAGCATTGTACTTCGAACTGAATCCAAACTGCGGTATGCTTGTCCTTGTCGATCATGAAGGAAAGCCCTATTTGCCATCGATACTCTTCTGGACGGTTGATAGCGACCTGCCAGAAATGACTGATCCGGCATTATGCGACCAGCGATTAGAATGGGAAGCATCACGTCTAAATGCCGTCCTGAAGTTGGTTGGAGTAGCTGAGTCAGACCTAACGCCGACAGATGAAGAGATGCGGCAAGACAAAGAGGCAAAGAGAGAACTTCGAATGCGGTTTGACCGTTTGCGCCGAAACTCGCCATGAACTCCGATAGTGATTTTCGCGTGCAACTATGTCGGCAGCAAATTTTCGATTTGCAACAACAAGGTTTCAGGGTGCATAATAAATTGTATCAAGCATTTCACACAAGGATACGCGTATGTTGATCTCGGAATTAATGTCGGATGAGCTGCCTGATGAACTGGCTATGACACGCCGTTTGTTAGCAAGGATTCCCGATGACAAATTGGAATGGACGCCACAAGGAGCTCCCCATTCGATCGCCTGGAATGCGACTCATGTGGTGGAAATCTTCGGCTGGATTCCGGGCATTGTCGGACAAAATGAATGGGATATCGCGCCGATCGGTGAGCAGCCATATGTCGCGCCGACCGTGACGCAGTCGAGCCAACTGTTGGATCTGCTGGATGCTCATGGCAAAGCAGGGATTGCATCACTACAAGGCGTCGCGGATTCCGTGCTGCATGAACCGTGGTCACTGAAGATGGGAGGGCAGACGCTGTTCACGATGAGCAAAGTGGCATGCCTTCGGAAATGGGTTTTCGGTCACGCCGCGCATCATCGTGGAATACTTTCCGCTTATCTGCGGATGGCTGGTCTCCAGTTTCCCTCGATTTATGAAGAGTAGGTGCGAAGGGCAGTAGTTTTATTGGCAAAGCCCTTCTATCGATTTTGCACCAAGAATGCATCGCCCCATGGAAGGTGAAATGGTTTATTAATTCTTTTGGGTATGCCAGGCAAGATGCGTTTTCGCTCGATTAAGCATTGAATACAAATCGGCCGTGAGCCAAAACTAAACTTCTACAACCGTAGCAATACGTTTCGTTGATGAAGCCCATCGTCCTACCTAAGCCTACCATTAATCGTGGCATTCTATTCTGTGCAGCGATGTAACTTTCCGGACTTTGAAATCATGCGCCATGTTGATAGAGAGGGTACTCAGCAATTGAAAGCACAGGACTACAAAGTAAGAAAACTGCTGGCATTAGCCGCGTTGTTTCTCCTGTTGAGTGGTTGCAGCAAGCCGATGGCCGTCGAGCACTTGGACGAGCCACCAGCGAACGCCACGGAAACTGCGCAAACGCGTTACGAAACGCTGAGGGAGTCACCTGACACTAAGCTTGACCTAATGCGTGCCAACTATCCAACCGAATTCGATAGTTTCCGTCGACAATGGACCGAGGATGCCGCTGCCGTTACACTCGATGGGAGCCGAGTGATCGAATTACTTGAGATCGCATGTTATGCTGATGTCGTATGCCATGCGACCGAATATCCCCTTAGAGTAGCCACGCTCGACTTCATCGAAGCAAACCTGCAATCACCTGACGTCCTTGCAGCCTTGAATTGGGTGTTGAGTTCGTACGAGTGTAGATTGCCAATGGATACCGCATTCGACGATTCAGAGCAATTCCAAGGCTTTTTGGCGAAGTCTATGAACATGCGAATGGTCGAATATGTTGAAGAGTTGCTGAGTCCGCAAATTGCGTCTCAACATCGCATAAGACCCGCTCATACCCAGGGGGCGGCGGCGGGGCCGATCCCGAAGACAACGCGGCTTGCGCAACCCCGCTGAACGCCGCACGTAGCTCAAACGCTATGGGACTAGACACTGTCGAATTAGTGATGGATATCGAGGATCATTTCGGAGTCCTCCTGCGCGATGAGGATAGCCAAAGCATCCGAACCATTGGTGATCTAGCCGACGTGATACTGACGCGAATTCTCGCCAGGTCAACCGTTCAATGTCCAACCATGCGAGCATTCTACGAAGTACGCTCGGTCATCCGTGAATCACTTGGTAATCACCAGCTACGAATACGTCCCAGCACTCAACTAAGTGAACTGATCCCACTCGCGTCTCGAAAGCCTTGCTGGGATTCAATTCAAGCGAAACAATCTTGGCGATTTCCCGGTCTTGAGTTGAAACAGAGCGTTTACTACTCGATGCTTGCGCTGATTCTTTTGCTATACACAATTCCGTTGCTCTATTTGCCGTTGGAGATGTTGGTGCTTTCCATCTCAGTCAGTTCGCTGCTCTCGATCATTGTGTACTCCTGCATAAGTCGATACAGATCCGAAATACCGAAGAGTTTTAAGACCGTTGGTGATTTAGTTCGATCATCGGTAGAGACAGTAATAGCGACCAAGAAGACGGAACTAACCACGAGGGATTTAGTACTGAGCGAGGTTCTCCCAATTGTCGCTCGCCAGTTCAGTGTCGACATTAAAACACTGCGTGCACAAACACGATTTGTCGAAGACCTTGGAGCAGGGTAGAACGGACATCTTTCAGGATGTTTTCTGTGTAGCGGTTTAGAAATTGCATGTTCCGTTCGCAAGACCATCGACGAATGGGTGCTTACTGAACGCGCGATTGGCAATGACGATACAAGTTGAGACTGAGGATGATCCGGCAACGACAAAGACTGCGTCAGCGGGCAATCCACCAAAGCCTCCAAGGAATGTCGCAAGAGTATTTGATGATTGGCCTCCAGACCACTCTGGACCCAGCCACACAGCGTACGAGGAAAGTCCCAATATCTACTTTTTCTTGCTACGATTTTTCGGGTTCCTTCTGTGCGGTATCGCCTGGAGTGGTCATTACCTACTTTACCAAACTTGGCCCGGAACGCTGAAACTCACTGTCTGTACCGGATTGGGACTGCTGGCATTAGTGCACTCGATTTTCGTACCACTGAAACAACGCGGGAGGAATCGCTTCGAATCGGTCTCGTGTGCAGACTCGATCATCATTACCCTCTTGGCGTTTGCAATCGGAGGGTTTCTGGCATGGTTAGCTGAAGGCGCACCAGATCAGTAAACTACAAAGGCTCATTGACACCCCCACCCTGCTCGGCCAACCCAATCCAGATAGTTCATACTATGAATCGCTTGCTGTTCAGTCTCGCATGCTTGGTTCTCGCAGTCACTACTGCACTCGCTCAAGACATGACACTGATCGAAAATCCATTTGAACCAACAGACGCGATTGACGACAGTACTCCCTGGCAGCCCACGCACCCGGATGGGGACACACCTGAGGCTCGCATGCTGTTGCTGGCCCACACTGACTCGCTTCCTCGATTTGATCGTGTTGAATTGTACGCTATCTCATTGCCGAACCCATTCGATGTCGAGAAAGCCAAGCGGCAAGCTACCGACAGTACATTTCCGGTGCATCCCTATGGCGTGCACGCCGACGTTCACGCGCGCACGACGATCGAAGGCGAAGCCTGCGACACGTTGCGGACAGCTTGGCAATCGCTTACCTTTGACAGTCTTGGCGGTGCATTTTGCCATCATCCGAGCTATGGATTCCGAATGTACCGTGGCGACGATTTGCTGTTCGAGACCAGCGTCGGCTTAGATTGCCAGAACTTCTACCTCCCACAATACGATCGGGAAAAGGAGCGGTATACTTACACGTGGTACGGATTCGCAAACGATGAAAACGCGAAATTGCTATTCGCGTTGTTTCGATCCCAACTCCCTCATCCGCAACATTAAGATCGAATTGCTACAGACCAGTTGTACGATGCGCTCGGTCTGATGAAAAGCTAGTTGGTTTCATTCGTTCCACTTCTGTACAATCGACAAGCGGCTAGGTCGATCATTCAATTCCCTTTGTGTGAGTAGCTAATCGTACCATGGGAATTCTAGTCGTCTTGCCTGTAGTATTTGCGATGGAGATAGTTCTTATCTATGTCGCATCATGCATATGGCGGGAAAGAAAATCTTTTGAATCTACAACCTGGATGGCCGCGACTGCCAAAAGCAAAGAGACGAAAGTTCAACTGATTCGGCATGACGGCGATCCAAAGTTTGAGGTAACGTGCAACTACAATTACAGCGTTTTTGGCCAGGAGTATTCTGGCATTAAGCCATACTTCGGGCACCGAATTATCGCACTCCAACTTAGTGAAATCGAAGTCATTCAGAACCTGCAGCGGTACGAGGATCGCATCATCTACTATCAACACGGAATTCCGGAAATCAGCGTGGCCTATATGATTTTCCCGGAGGAACTCCATTCAAGATTTCGGATCACGCTTGTTTTTATCGCAATTGCAGGATTGTTTGTCCTTGGCTTTACTCCCAAGTTCATGGAGGAACTAGCCTACCTGTTCTCTTTCCTGATGTGAATTGCGATCCACCTAAGCTATGCCAACTCCAGCGAATAGATTTAATATTCGCTATAATGGCAGAGCGGGTTGCACATTTGCTTCCTGCCGTCAACCTCGTGCTGTGTCCCCGTGTCCCCATTTCCGGGATGCTGTGTCCCCAGGTTCCGGGAGCATTTGAAAGACAGAAGACCAAGGCACATCGGTCTGAGATCGCCAGTTCCGGGCGACCGTTGGGCTTGCCCCAGCGCGTCGTAACAGGATTGGTGAGCTACGCCCCGTGCCAACCCCCGCCCCTTTTCCGGTTGGCCGCTCAGCGGCCAACCAAAAATGAGAGGTACGGGAAAGGCGTTTGCAGTTAGCACACCAATCCAATTGCGAAGTCTGGGCACAAGGCCCAGCTTCGCTTCGATGCTTGCACCACAGCGCGAACCGAATCCCACTGGCTTGTCCAGTGGATCATTAGGTTTCTCGCTACACGACAGTGGCCGCCATAGCCTACGGAATTCCACCGGCTCGCCCGGTGGATTGTTCGGCTTCTCGCTGTGCAGTAACGACTTTAGCAAGAAACGGAACGATCTCCTGGGCAAGCCAGGAGCATTAGTGGTAAAGAGTTTGTTTGGTCGTAAGCATGTAGCTAGAAACGTAACGATCTCCCGGACAAGCCGGGAGCATTAGAAAGACAAGAGACCAAGGCACAACGTTCGGAGATCGCGAGCTCTGAGCGACCGTTGGGCTTGCCCCAACGCGTCGCAACAGGATTGGTGTGCTAAGCCTCGTGCCAACCCCCGCCCCATTTCCGGTTGGCCGCACAGCGGCCAACCGGAAATGAGAGGTAGGGGAAAGGCGTTTGCAGTTAGCACACCAATCCAATTGCGAAGTCTGGGCACAAGGCCCAGCTTCGCTTCGATGCTTGCACCACAGCGCGAGCCGAATCCCACTGGCTTGTCCAGTGGATGGTTGGGTTTCTCGCTACAGCAAAGAGCCCGCCATATCGGGAATTCCACCGGCTTGCCCGGTGGATTGTTCGGCTTCTCGCTGTGCAGTAACGACCTCTAGCTAGAAGCGTAACGATCTCCTGGGCAAGCCAGGAGCATTAGCGTTAAAGAGTTTGTTTGGTCGTAAGCATGTAGCTAGAAACGTAACGATCTCCCGGATAAGCCGGGAGCATTAGAAAGACAAGAGACCAAGGCACAACGTTCGGAGATCGCGAGCTCTGAGCGACCGTTGGGCTTGCCCCAACGCGTCGCAACAGGATTGGTGTGCTAAGCCTCGTGCCAACCCCCACCCCTTTTCCGGTTGGCCGCTCAGCGGCCAACCAAAAATGATCGGTAAGTGTGAGGCGTTTGCTCTTAGCGCACCAATCCTATTGCGAAGACTCGGCACAAGGCCCAGCTTCGCTTTCCCAATGCCGCTGCTTCGCAGCTCTGACAGGTGCCTAATGCATTTGCATTCGCCCTCCTCCGAATAGCTCGGTCAGTTCGTGTGGCGCAGTAAAGACGACGTGATAGTACTTGGTATCCAGCTCCCAGGACTGGATCGTATCGAGCAATTTTTAAGCTTGAGCCAACCGCAGTCGGGGCAATGACGCTTGGAGCATGGCGGATACAGAATGCGTTTGTCTTTGCCAGCAGTGGTTGGCGGTGCGAAAAAAATCGAATGAACGGGAACTCAGATGCTAGGAATACACCGCAAGAGTTGGGAGTTTCGCCAGAGTTGCCTTCAAAATAGTTGTTCATTCATCCTCTCGCGGTTCTCTTTTCTCTCGCGGTGAAAAAAAGGCGAATGATCTGGCAGTACTTGAAGGATATTTTGCATCGCGTACTAGCAGGCGAGACTCAATACGAAAAGCTTTTGCCGGACGTATGGAAGCAGGAGCATCCCGAAGCGATTCGCCAGTACCGGGCAGAGGAAAGCCGCTATAAATCGGACCGCAAGCAGATAACGCGAGCCCGCAGGATCATCTCCGCCAAACTCAAGCGCCAGCAAACCCAGGGCCAATCCAACTAACCCCAACAACTGGTTGTGGTGGACGCTTACAATGAATGTAGGTGATATCTTAATCCTTTCACGGTTACCTTCACTGCAGGGTATCGCCGCTCACAGGTTCAGCTTTCCTGGTCAACTTCTGGCTCAATTGAAAACGTCATTGAATTTGCAGTCGATTGCCATGTCGCACACACTCATCACTGACGCCGATGTTGGCGTTCTTGAAAGCCACCCCCGGCTTTTGTTTGTTTCTTTCGTTGCTACAAAGCTCACCGACATGGCATTAAAGACTTTCAGCAGTCTAACCGCTGTCGAATTGTTTGACCTACGCGATACTCTCGTTACTGATGTTGGCCTTCCACTACTCGAGAGACTTACGAACTTGCTCACAATTGACCTGAGAGGAACGGCCGTAACGATGGCTGGGGTTGAACAATTTCGAAGTGTTGTGGGAAACACTCTCCCCGACGTTGAAATCCTTATTTAGGGAATCGGAGTTGTTCTATAATCGGCAATATTCGCGGTTTGTGAGAAAGTTGCTGGAATGTCGACAACCACTGGAGCGCTCGGAAAATTGGTTACTGCAGTATCCCATGGTAGGAAGGACTCTTCGGTTACTAGACTTGCAATTGGATGGTGAAGTTCGCTGCCTAGCGATCTTCGATTCGTCGTCTATGTTAGAATTGCTTAATAAAGCGGACTGTGGCGTTAATTGTCCAACCTTCAGGCGGAGTAAATCGGGAGTTTTCGCAGAATCTCGTCGTACTTCGGGACATTTTGTATCAGATATTTCCTATTGAGAATGAGTATAGAGATGTCAGAGCACACCTTGACGCGATATGGAATACGCCGATTACTGCTGGTGACGGTCGCTTTGGCGGGAATGCTGCAATATGCAGCGAAGGCAAAGGAACAAGACACTGAACCTAAAATACCAAAAGCACTTTGGGAGCAAGCTCGACTCGAAGTAGGTTCTTCAACTTTTCCCATCCTTCGCGTAAGGAGCCGTTGGCCATTTGAAAAGCGAGCTGGCTCAAGTTTGGTAAGAATTAAGGATAACAGCTTGGAAGTCGTGGATTTCACATCGTTCAGGCTGCTCTGGAAAGAGATCGCTCCCAATATCGAACAGTTCCGCTATCTCGCGTCATCAACCGACAAATTGTTTCTGATTGGAGACGCGGATTACGGCAGTGAATATTTGGATAGTCCAGTAACAATACTTCGGCGCGATTTGTTGTCCGGAGAAAAATTGGACGACCTTGAAATACCAATGGAAACGGCCGAATCCGAGTGGAAGTGTCGCTTAGTTGGTGCGATTACAAAGTCAGACAGTATCTACCTTCTGACCATGCTCTACGCAGAGACAGAAGCGTTTCGACCGAAACCGATGTCGTACCAACTTACTAAAGTTACTAACACCGTTGACTGGTCGGTTCGTTTCGATTCCGCTGGGACGCTGGAAACTCCGAATGCGTTTTTGTGGGGCTCGCGGGGCCCCGCTTTAGACGGAATCTCTTCTCAGACTCTTATCGAAATCGATTCAAAGATCATTTTTAATGCAGGGCCGATTGAAGATATAGTAGCGATCGATGCCTTAACAGGAAAAGTTGTTTGGCAAGTTCCAAGAATCTGGGAGTACCGCCGCGGCTTCATTGGCCCAAGTGTTTGGAGTTACTATCTTGGACGTTATGGAGTTGCGGATCACGATTTCGAAACCTTGAACCGCCCACTTGCAAATGCCGAAAACTCGCTTGACAAGGCAAGTGAAAGCAGGAAAGAGTATCTTCTAGAACTAAAAGAACGAGTACAACATGCGCGCGCGAAGTTCGAATCGCAGCCCGGTTGGATTCTTGCTGGACCCGTCGCGCTAAAGATGAATGATAAAAGCAAAGACTATCGACTGTTTGTGGTTACTGCCCAGAGCGATGAAGGTGAAAGATGGGGAAATTATCTTGCCAACGCGGTGGTATATGAATTAGGGAGTGACGGAAGTATGGTCAGTATGGTAACGCTTCCACGCTTGCTAGCACGCAACGTTGCCAACAAGCTCTCGGACCGGCTAGTGTGGAGCGGTACAGATGGCTCGACTCTGGAGGTCTTTCCAACCGAGGACAGATTTTCAAGTGATACATTCACGAAGATCAACTGGAGCTCCCCATTTCTGACTCCTAAGCGAAAAGCTTGGCTTCGACAGGGCAGCTATTACATATCACGCGACTATCGCAAGTTTCACATGTTTCTTCTCGCAGAAGGTGGCTACATTGAGAAGAAAGACTCCCAAATGCTCAAATATCCGATTGATGTAAAGAACCTCGCAACCGGTACTAGAAATCAGCTATTGCTATCTCTTCCGTTTGACGGAGCAGCGTACACACCCACACAGAACTATTCGCGTGGGCCGGACGGGTGGGTCTCACTGGCTGACTACCTATTCACGATTGCAGATATACAAGTCGACGAGAACTCGCTGTCCGTCACATTTGAGGACGAGGAGGAGCAACGCACAGTGCTAGAGTTTGAAATTGCTCAAATAGTCGACTCGCTTGATAATGATTAACAGAATGGCAACAAGCAAACTAGTCTAAGAATCGACATCAAATGGATAGAACCGTTTTGCTTTACGAACATACTTAGTCATTCAACGCTGAGCAAATCATGGGTCGAAGCTGAGGCAGACATTTCTAATCTACGCATGAAAACCAGTGCATCGAATATCACCGCACGTAAAAGTGTTTACCAAACTTGGCTGACACGCAGCGCGAAGGCGTTCGCAAGCGTGATTTACATCCGAGGGTTTAACATTTCCAAATCTTCGCCGTTACTAGATTCTGAATCGAAGCCAAACTCAAGCTGTGGTAGATTGAACTTTGCAACTGGCTCATCAGACAAATGCGATTAATATTCGCTATAATGGCAGAGCGGGTTGCACATTTGCTTCCTGCCGGACTCCTTCTCCTCCCGCTCCTCTCAAAGGGAAACTGTCATGAAACGCTATGCCACTGTAATCGTCCTGGCCTTCTCCTGCGTCTCTTTTGCCGTCGCGTATCTCTTGTTTGCCGAAGGCGAAAACTCCAAGTTGTATGATGATGCACTAGCAGAGTTTCAGGGCGATCAAGAACCCGAATACTTTTCCATCGACGAGCGGAAGATCGGTGCCGAGGTGCAAGCGCTGATGGTGGAAGGCCGCTCTGTAGAAGCAAAGGCTTTGCTGAACAAGTACTTGAGCAAACATCCACTGAACTATCGGGTTCGAATGGACCTTGCTCTCGTGTTGGAATGGGAAGACGACTTCGATTCAGCCGTCAATGAACTGATGAAAAGTATGACCGGTAAAAAGACGGATAAGCCGCTTTATGAATTGATCGCATCTCTCCGGCAATCGCAAGCCAATGTTGATCCGAACCAGATCAGGCACGGGAACTTTACTGAGTACCGTCCGAGCTCTGGCCCAAGCGAATCAGAAGTAAAGCGTCGCAATGACTTGTTGGAAAAGTCGCTCGAAGCTTTCCAGCTTGCTCTGAAAATTGAACCAAACGATGAAGACAATTTGCTAGGTGTCGTGTCAATCCTTGAAATACTTGGTAAGCACGAAGAAGCGGACGCCGCTTGGAAGTCGCTGCATGAACTCAACCCCGCTGGAGACAGTATCGCGATCGGGTACTCCAACAGTTTGCTCAGAAACCTGAAGCACGACGTGGCGATAGAAGTCCTTGAAAATGCAATTCTCGCGAATCCAAAAAGTGAATTGCTTCATCGCAATCTGGCGAAGGCTTGTAATTCAGCAGGAGTTCTCGATAAAGCTCAACGAGCTGAAAGAATTGCTGAATTCTACCGATCTCTACCGAACTTTTGTGATTTGGAATACTCCCCGGAGAACGAAGCCCGTGTTGCAAGATTGCATGACGCGGAGTCCGTTAAACTGTTGGTTAGCGATGATTCAAAAGACTCCTCCAAACTTCTTGCGACGCTTTGCTGGCATCATCCGCACGATGAACTTGAAGAGCTCGCTTTCCAAGAACTTGAGCGCCGCGGAGACAGTACCATTGATATTGTCGTTGCGTTGGCACGAGAGTCCGCGAGCAATTGCACCACGCGGCAGAGTATGCAGATCCTTGCCAGAGCAAAGCATCCGCTGGCATACGATTGGCTAATTCATTTACTGCCGCAGGACACGATGAATTTCGGCTTCGATATGAACATCGCTGGCTCGCTGGCTGAACTGGGAGACGACCGAGCCGTCCCGCATCTCATCCGCATTTTTGCACCCGAGGAACCAGCACCCAAACCATCGGGCGGCGGCATGGGTTGGCTACAGGACACTGCATCAACACGAGCACGCGCTGCTCTGGCATTGGCAGCGTTCGATACACCGGAGTCCAAGAACGCATTGCTTGTCGGTGCCAATCATCCTACCTTTGGCGCTTGCTGTAACCTCGCGTTATACAAGCTGACCAATCAATCTCGCTATCTTGATCATGTCAAACCATCGGAGATCGACTCACGAATTGCAGGTACTCTGCTGGGCTTCCTTCGAACTCTGCCTGAGCCACGCCCCCAAGCGTTTGCGGATCAGCTTGAGGCCCATTTGCAGAAAACTCAGCAACAACGGCAATGAAATGCGATACAAGAATAGCCAGACCAGGCAACGCGTCGAATCGTTCAGCAGACGATGCTACGTGTGCTGAACAAGTATCAGGCGCTCACATCTGGTCACCGCAACGTTTCGAGCCAAGCGATCAGATCAAGCATGTCAGCAACTGGCATCTTGCTTGCCAAGTCGTCTGGCATGAGTGATTTTTTCATGGCGGCAAACTCCTCGACATCTTTGCCGGGAATGTTTCGCGTCTGTCCGTTCAAATCGATAATGCTAACCGACCCACCCGTCCTGAGATGGCCCTGCAATCCGGTAATGATTTCCCCAGCTACAGTCATGACCATCCAGCCTTGAAACTGAGGCGCAATGTCATCCGCAGGTCGGACGATCGAATGAATCAACTGTGATCGATTGGCAGTACGTCCGACGACGGATAAATCCGGCCCAACTATACCGCCTCGACCATTAACGCGATGACATTGAATGCAAGTCACGCCAGCAGTGTGAAATAGCCGTTCACCAGCCGCCGGATCTCCTCCAATTGATAGTTTCTCCTGCCACTGCTCAAGCGACAATTGTGATAACTTATCGGCTTGAACTTCATCGTGTGCAATAATCTCCGCAAGCGCACTAGAAGGAACTGCCGTACGCGTCATTCCAGCGGCAATCTCAGGTCTTGAGGACGCTTGCTTGAGAGTCCTGGCTGCTTGCAAGCCAATTAACCGGTCGCTGGAATCGAGCAGTTCACAAAGTTCGGCTGGAATCTGTTGCGGTTGGTGTGACAGTGCCGCCAGCGCTTCTGCCCGAACAACATTTGCGTTCTCGGCATTGAGAGCGATCGCTGCAAGTTGACTGCTTGCTGTTGGTGTGACGACGCTTGCCAAACTGCGTATCGCTTCAGTCTGCAGGGGGCCGCTGGCGTCTGAAGCCAGTCGCAAGAGCAGGGATTGCAGGGTATCGCTGGGTGAGTGCGTCATGCGGGCAAGTGCTATGGCGCGCAGCGATGAAGGCAGCGTTTCGTCGAACGCAATCGCTTTCAGCAAGCTCGCCGGAACGTCACGACGGATGTTAAAACCGCGTTCGTTTCGTGCATAGGCTTGATCGACATCGGAAAGCAGTATCTGTTTGGTCGCGAGCCAAACCTCAAACAGTCTCGGCGTCACCGCTTCACGCTGAATCGTTTGGTCAATCTTTTCAATGTATTGCTTGGCAACGCGATCGCCAATGCACATCAAGGCTACGATCTGTAGGTCCTCGTCATTATCGTCCAGCGCCTGAGGAATAACTTCTTGCCATTGACTAGATTCTTGCAGGCAAATGGCAATCAGAGCGGCCGAGCGCACGCGGGGTGATTGCGACGCAAGCAAGCCGTCTGCTTTATGAATCCAATCTGAGTTCGAAAGCGTTGTGATTGCCGCCGCGCGAACAAAAGGATCGTCATCGGCTGCAGCCATTTCAAGCATCTCTAGCGACCCAGCGTTCTCGATCTGCTGCAATCGATCGGAACCAACACTAGCAAGCGGAGCAGTAAAAAGGGGCGTGGGTTCCATTCCGACGAACTCTGGTCTTCGTGAGACCTTCCAGATTCGTCCGCGTCCGTGATTAGGATAATCTTTCAGCATCCAGTCGGTGATGTAGATGCTGCCATCAGGGCCATGGGCCAAACCAACTGGACGAAAATCCTCGCCACCTTCAATCCACGGTTTAGCTTTCCCGCTGATGGAGACGCCCTTTTCTTCGGTCTGCACGAGGCTCACATTGTGCTCGCCCCATACTGTGATTGCGATCGTGCTTCGATAATCTGAGGGCAGGCCACTCAAGCTTAAATCCATCACAGCGCTCGGAGCCTCGCCCACTCCGACGACCATCGGCAGTGTTCCCGGCAACTCACCGTCCCACGCGTTATAAGGATGCAGTCCCGAAGCGCCGTACCGCGAGCGGAATCCATAATCACCACCGCGAATAATGTGCAGTAATCGGTTGGGGCCTCGAGAGTCAGGATCGTTGTCAACACACAGCAGTCGCCCATAGCGATCGAATCGCAGATCAAAGGGATTCCAGAAGCCTTGAGCGAAGCGTTCTACCTGAGAGCCATCTCCTCGACAACGGATGATATCCCCGCCTTCGGCATAGCCTTCGACTTTAGAGCCATCGGACCCGCGCCATGTGTAACGGTAACCGCCCACATTTCCGCGTGAAACATACATGAAGCCATCATGAGCGAAGGTCAGTCCTAGCAACTGGCTATGAGCATAGCTTTGCTCGGTATCTAGCTGGACCAGCACCTGCCGCTCGGTTGCATCGCAGACGCCATCGGCATTGCTGTCGGGAAGAGAGATGACTTGTTTGGAGGTCACTAAATGCAGCGTGCCAGCAGGCGAGAAGGCCAAATTCATGCCTTGATAAAACCCGTCGGCATAGACGCTTACTTCGTTGGCAACACCATCGCCATTGGTGTCTCTAAACAACTTGATACGATCAAATTTCGGGCCAGCATAGTCGCTTTCCGGCAGATGCGTATGCGATTCAAGTACGAACAAACATCCCTGCGGATCACAAGCCACTCCAATCGGCGTGACGATTTCAGGTTCTTCTGCCAGCAGTGTGATCTGCAAACGATCGTCGCTAATTTGGGGCATTGCGATTTGGTCAGCGAAACTGTCGCCCTCTGGAACAAACATGCTCAGAGCGATTGTGAGCATGTAGGATAGGAAGAATTTCGCAGACAGCCAATTTGTGTGTTTAGCCACGTGTATACCCTTCAAACTGTTTGCGTGCTTTGATTAAGTTTTCGACGATCGGCGGTTTAGGCTCAGCCCACGCCATTTCGATCACTAAGTATCCGTGATAACCGGTTGCGATCAGTTTCGAAAGGAAGCGATCAAAGTCGGTTGAGCCTTGTCCGAAGACTACTGTATTGTGTCCCTTGCCAAATTCGTGACAGTCCTTCAAGTCTACATGAAGAGTCCGTGAGTAAAAGCGATCCATAATGTCGCCTAACGCAATACCCGCCCCTTCAAAATGCCCGGTATCAAGGCAGAGTCCGACGTTTGGCGAATCGATCTGGTTGAAGATTGTGTCAAAGTCTGCGACGTTTTCCAGCACATTGTCGGCATGGTTTTCCAGCAGAACCAACATGCCCATCTCTTCGGCAACTGGCGCTAGCTCCTTGCAAACCGCAATCACCGATTCTAGGCCGCCATTGGTGTCCCGCTTTGATCCAGTGCACTTGATACGGTTGCAGCCAAGCTTCTTTGCAATTTGCATTAGCCATAGCTTATGCGAAAGATCCTTGATGATTCCATCTCGGCCTACACCGCCAAAAGAAGTTCCTTGTACGCAGATTGGCGTCAACTTCTTCAGCTCGCAGCGGGTGAGCAGGCGCTCTACATAGCTCGGAGTCAGTTGGTCTGGGTACCAAAGATTGAATTCGACGTTTTGAATTCCAGTTTGCGGAATCAGCTCAAAGGCTGGCTCATGGTGCTGATTCCCAAATCCATCGGTGCAGATGGTAGCTAGGGACAGACGAATGAAATTGTCTTCATTCAAGTTGACAGGACTGGCGACAGCGACTTTCGCACAATGTGCCATCCCTGCAGCAAGTATCGCCGATGCGGCGGTGGTCGCGATAAATTGACGCCGGCTCATGATTTTTTCTCCAAAATTGAGGAAGTTGGTATCTTGAGAACGTCAATAGCTAACGATTAAGCGAAATACCGTTCAACTATTGTCGTTATAGCGGCTTTAGCCGGACACGCTTGCGGAAAACTCAAACGAAGACCGCCTAACGGTGGGGCTACGAACGAAGACCGCCTAAATGCGGGACTACGAACCGAGACCGCCTAAAGTCGGGACTGCGAACTTAGCTGCCCTCCCCGGTCGCTCGTGGTACTCGCGGCCGATCCCTCCCGCAGGATGGTGAAGCAATCCCGGCTAGGCCGTTTATGATAGCGTAGCTGACCGGGCTTGTGTGCAACGGTGATCAGTCGTTGCGCAATTGAACTTTCAAGAACGCTTTGGCGTAAGTCCACCAGCGATTCGCAGTTGCACGAGAAATGCCAAGAAGCTCACCTGCTTCTGCTAGGCTGTAGCCGCCGAAGTAATGCAGCTTGACCAGTTCGGCGCACTGTGGGTCTTTTGCGGTCAAGGACTCTAAGGCACCATGTACATCGAGTAGTTCATCAGGTCGTTGAATGTGAATTTGGTCTAGTTCAAGCTGTTCGCGTTTGGCAGTTCCGCCGCGTTTGAGGGCAAGCTTTCGTCGAGCGGAATCGACTAAGATATGCCGCATCGCTTCGGAAGCTGCCAAGAAGAACCCGCGACGTGACTCGTATTCAAGTATCTGGTTTAGGCCGACGAGTTTTAAATAGACTTCGTTGACCAGCGCGGTCGGTTGCAGCGTATGTCCTTCTTTTTCATTGGACAAATGTCGCTTAGCGAGTCTTCGCAACTCATCATAAACCAGCGGAAACAGTTCGCCCGCCGCCTCGCCATCACCCGATTCGATGCGATTCAAAATGTGGGTAACGCAGGCCATGGATGAATCTTGACTGGCGCTCATTCGTTCGATCCTTCCAGGACCTGCAATGTTTCGGTTTGCAATAAGCGAAGAGTGGCGGTTCGATTCCAGGGAGAGCTAGTAGGCGTACGAAGTTCTTCTGTGACGATTGCATCTGCCCGTCGTGCCCACTGAGTTGCGATATCCGCGTTCCCCAGCGTAGCTTCGCACATCGCCAAGAAATACCAAACATACGCGGGCGAAAAGTTTGGCGTTTCGCTTTCAGCGATTTTCAGCAGCTCGTCTCGGGCCCGTTCAACCTCTCCTGCACGATAAAGCAAAGCACCCAACTCGACACCAATCGTGTCGTCCAGATGCAGTCGTTGATAAAGATCTAAGGCAGGCGAGTAGTCTGAAACCGCTGTGGGCGCTAGACAAGTCGTCCACGCACTAAAACGAGCTTCAACTGGATTCGATGTTTCGGCAAATTTATCGAGGATTGTGCGGCATAATTCCTCATATCCCTGTCGGTTCCCCACGACCAGAAAGGCCAATGCCTTTAGATAATACGGTTGGTGTCCACTGACTTGATTTTTAATATCCTTATCAAAGCCTTCGATCCACTCTTGCTGGAAGGTCGGGACGACACCATTTTGTAGCTGTTCCTCCGTGATGCTGCTGAACCAAGCATTCGCTGTCGTACGTGAGTCAAAGCCCGCATTAAATGGCATGATCCCTGATGGCACCGATGTCAGAAATGTTTGGTAGCCATGCACGCTCGCTCGCAATTCTTCGGTTGTTATATAGTGTTCATCCTTTTTAAGCTGATCGATATAGTAGTTTACTTCAGCGTCGACCAGTAGCGTTTCCAGCGCTACGCGTCTTCGCCAGTCCTCAGGACTTTGCTCAAACTCCCCGGCAAATCGAGCCAGTGTTTGCCTAGCGGCTGCAAAAGCTTCGCGTGCTCGCAGTATGTTGTCTGACTTTGACAGTCGGTGGCAAAGGTGGTAACGAATATCCAACTCCAATCGTATCGCTTATTTGGCTTCGAGAATCTCGGAGTGTTCGTTCAACACTTCCAGGCACGTATTGCCCAACTGCAGGGCGACGCATTCTTCCAAATGACCGTCGATCATGCAGTTGGCGGCGGCCAGATAAGCTTCGAACTGCTCTTCAGATGTAATAGCTGGTTTGATCCAACTTCGGATCTCACTCGCAAGCGTTGTTGGACAAGGTTGAGTAACTCCATCAAGCATTTTACGAAGTTCTTGCAACGGCTCACGCCAAGCAAACGTTGTGACCGGTCGCTCAAACTCGTCTGCGGCATCTTGCTTCTGAAAGTGTTGGTATACCTTGCCGTGCGTTGGAATATCGCTATCGGTAATCGGGATCGCCATACCGGGAGGACCGAATATGATTACCGCTCGATCTGATGTACCGGCAGCCAATTGTTGACCATCAGGACTCCATTGGACTGCTGTTAAACTGATACTTGATGAATTTAATTGGATGAGTTCATTACCGGTGGCGACATCCCAAATCCTCACGGTTCCATCAGAACTAGCAGAGGCTAATCTCCTGCCGTCTGGCGAAAAGTCCAGGCCGTTGATAAAAGCTCGATGCCCTGACAATTTTACAATCGTCGAAAGCGACTGACCATCGCGAATCCAGATTTCACCGTACTGGTTTCCTAACGCGACGATTTGCCCTGATGGGTGCCAACCGATGGCAGTAATGCCGTTCAAAGTGTCGTCAGACGTTTTTAAATATGACCCATCAATTCTAAGAAGCGTCGTCCGGCCGTAGCTTGCAGATACAAATCGAGTTTCGGACGAATCCCAAGCCCCCTTGGCCATGCCATCGTTAATATCCTCCGGCCATTCGCAGATCACTTCTCCGGTTGCTCCGTTTCTGAGCAGTGGTGGTCGGCGATTGTTATAAGTCATCACTAACTTTCGACTGGGACTCCAGACTGCCCTCGACTCGGAAAAAAGTTGACATGGCATTTTTTGTAATTCAATACCGGTATATGGGTCATCTACCTGTAGGTAGTTTCTATTACTTGCCCGCAGAATGAACGGTGAATCGAGATCCCATACCAACCCTTTACAGAATCCGGTATTTGTAACGTTCAATGGTCGTAACTGCACTTTAGGGGATTGTTGGAATAGCGTGCTAGGCTTATGCCGCTAGGGCCAAGAGTCTTTCGAATCGGTCGCGTATTTTTGATGGATCGGCGGCAGATTGGAGATCTCTCAAAAATACTTCGCGCAGCATTTTCCGGGCTATTCCTCGCCGGCGGTCATTGTGCGAAGGACGGCGAGTTGGATTGTCCCATGGACGATCGCTTCGGTCCACCAGTTGTTCACTCGTGTGATCCCAACACTCCAATTCAACCAGTGTATACAACCATCCGCACAGGTTCCAGCAGCCAATGCTCGACCACACGTTACGAACTTGTTGCTCACCTGCACCCCAGATTTCTTTGACGTCATGAAAATGCTCTTCGATCGCCCACCGATCCGACGCTGTCTTCAGAATCATCTCGACGCTCATCAAAGCGTCAGTGCTAACGTACGCCGCCCAATTACCCCTGGTGTATTCCAGCAGTACCACTCGAACTGTCCCACCCACAACTTGGCTTGTCGCCAAAAATGTCTTGTAGCGACGCTCGACCATAACGCCGCGACAACAGTAGCTAATCGTTTTCCAACCTCGACGATTAGTCGCTCGCTTTTTGAGGCTGATACGGTTCTTGCCGTATTTGCGAGGCCGACCACGCTGTCCGGTTTTGTTCACGGGAAGCTCAAACAGCTTGGCGTCACTACGCAGCCTCGTCACTATGATCGCCCCTTCGGCAATCAGCGGTCGGATCAACACCATCGCTGCATACGCTCCGTCGAACACGACGATGAACCCAGCCTTGCTTCCCAGGGCTCTAAGGGTCCGCATCACTTTTCGGCAGAGCTCCAAGGCGAGTTCGTGTTTAGTGCGAAATTCCCATTCATATCGCTGTTTCAGCTTGGTGATGTCAACTTCGCGAACGTACAACATCGACAATATGGGCAGCGCGATTATGCCAAACAGCGGACGGCTTATCAGCATCGCCAAGCAGACCCAGTTGTGTCCGTAGAGCCAGTCTCCATCACCCGGGCCAGGAGTCGGATTGTGGTGAATGTTGGCCGCCTCCACGCATGGCCCAAATCGTCTGGTTGGCGAATCGTCGATGGCCATCGTCCAGTAACCTTTTTCACCAGGATCAAACTTTCTGAGGATTACCCCAAGAACCGCAAACGCCAACGCAGCGGCGTTCTTGCCGACGGATTGAAGCAGTTCATAAAAGCGATCCCAATCGTCTTTGACACCCGCACATCGAAACCAACTGGCGGCCGTCCGGCGACCTCCGGCCAGCAAAGCTCCGGCAACAACAATCGGCAGCCGGAACGCGATTCGCTTGTCCAGCAAGCTGCTCATGGCGGTAGTGAGTGTGGCTATACCGCCCAGCAGTGGCACGCTGGCAGCTTCAGTGGATTGACGATTCGGATTGGCCGTAACCAACCTCTGCCGTTTGTCGTGTTGAGACGACGTGGATTTCGCAGCATGTTGAGCTTGTGGAGGTCTGCCGGAGTGTTTACGCTTAGCCATCCTTGGCCCTTTGTGGATGATTGGTTTGGTGTGGTAACCTCCAATTTCCCGAAGGGCCTTTTTCGTGGCAAGATCAATCCTCGACTTGATTGATGAGATTCCCTAAAGTGCAGGTCGTAACGAAATGGTGTTAAATAGAGCGCACATGCCTCCTACCCAACTACCGTGCATAACTTCGCCGGCAGCGTAGATCTTGGAATTGTCTGGGGACCAGTGCAGTTGGGTGACGCTGTTCTTTGCGTGATGTTGCACCGATAGCTCACCATCTTCATCCGGTATCTGTGCACGCAACTCTGTCCCAACCGAACCTTGGCGAAGTATTTTGACATCCCTAGTGGAACCAATGACAAAGCGATCACCGGCTGGATCGACCGCTACGGAGTAGACCGGAGCATCCGACACGTGCCAACATTGCTGCTCCGATGTTTCGTTAACATCCCACATTCGAATCGAACCATCCTGCGATGACGACAGCAGATGCCGCTCATTGACCCAAGCCAAATCCGTAACGGTAGAGACATGGCCTGTGAAAGTGGCGACATCCTCGCCGTGGTCGGTTGCGATCCGGATATTTATGCCTTCCGAGGTTGCTAGCAATTTTCCCGACGGATTCCAAACTGCGGCATTTCCAACTTCGAGGCCTTGGGAGATTAAATTGGCTTTCGATTTGTCGGACAAATTGAATATCAGGCGTTTGCCGAACCGCATACTTGCGAGAATACGCTCTTCATGCGGATGCCAATCTAAATCACCTAGATAGTTTTCTCCTTCCACCGAGTATACGACTTCTGTCGTCCGATTTGCAATATTCACAATTGCGATATCACCATAGCGAGTTCCAATAGCAATACGATCGTTGTCGGCGTTCCAGCACAGTCCGCCAATCCTGGCCCCATCCATTTGTGAAGGGCGTGTTTCCAAAGGTTGACATCGCCACACCAATTGCCCGTTGCGGCTATTGATCACGAACAACTCAGTTTTATCCGTACCTACAGCGATGTGATCGCCGTTTGGCGACCAAGCGGCTTTTACAATGTGTCCTTGGCACTCCAATTGTCGAAGTTTCGTCAGCGTTTTTGCATCCCAGATATCAATTGAACCCTGAGCAGTTGAGATAGCAATTTCACGCCCATCAGGACTGAAGCCACCCCATGGATTAGCATTGCTTACCTCTCGAATATGCAAAACTTGATTAGCAGCCTCTACACGTTGTTTCATGTAGTACCATTCCCAACCGCGAAAATCGACCTCACCTGCTTCAGGTGAACTGTTTTCCAATAACGTAGAGAGCCTTCCGAAGCTGCGTTCCTTGAGCGCCGTCTGCATGGCCGCCAGATTCGCTGCATAGAGATTCCACTGCGACTCCCGAATCGCCGACTCAGCTTGTTGCCGCAAATCTTTCTCGATAGTTGCTGCCATTCGAGCTTGCGCCGCGGCTTGTTCCGCTTGGCTGCGAAGCTTTTGCTGCTCGATTTCCGCAGCTTGCACTTTGACTAGGGCGTCGCGAGTGTTTGACTGCTCAATTGTCACCTCCTGTAGCTTCTGCTCGACTTCACGCTCGGCATTCGTGGCGCGGATTGCTTGTGCGACACTCACTACGGTCCCGACCATAAGCGCAACAAACAGAAGAGCAAGTGAAGTCAGTGCTCCACGGTACTTATACATAGTCTTCTTGGTCGAATACCAGATTGAAGGCGGGCAAGCGTGCACTGGCGCGTTATCGAGAAACCGCTGAATGTCAGCCGCGAATTCCGACGCTGTACCATACCGGCGTCTGCGATCTTTCGCGAGCGCCTTCAGCGCGATCCAATCGATCTCGTTCGCAATGGCCTTTGATATTTCCCGCTGGTCCAAGCCGCGACTTTCTGCGACCGTAGATAGTGCGGCTTTGGGCATTGTTGTTACACGATGGCTCGGCCGAGGCGGATCTTCTTCACGGATAATCCGTCTCATTTCGTCGAAGCCAGACTTCAACAGCCGATCACGGTCAAAGGGAGTAACGCCTGAGACTAACTCGTACAACAAGACTCCCAACGAATAAATGTCAGTACGTGTATCGATGTCTAAACCGCTTAACTCGAGTTGTTCGGGGCTCATATAAAGCGGTGTACCTACGACTTGATTAAACGTGGTGTAGACTGTGTGCTGCGAAAGGCTCTGATGAAGTGCTTTCGCAACGCCGAAGTCAATGACTTTGACGACAGGCTTGCCATCGTGCAATGTTACTAAGATATTCGGCGGCTTTAGATCGCGGTGAATGATCCCCTTTTGATGCGCATGTTGAACAGCGCTGCAGACATCGATGAAAAGTCTAAGCCGCTCTGCAATGGTTGCTTTCGAATGGTCGCAATATTTAGTGATGGGAAATCCACGGACCAGTTCCATCACAAAGTAGGGAAGTTTCTGTTGCGTTGTCCCTGCGTCGAAGACTCGGGCGATGTTGGGATGTTCCATCATAGCGAGTGCTTGACGCTCGGCTTCGAAGCGAGCGATGACCGCTTTGGAATCCATTCCGGGCTTGATAACCTTTAGCGCAACTTTGCGTCGTACCGGTTCGGTCTGCTCGGCGACATAAACCACCCCCATGCCGCCTTCGCCTATTTGCTCCATAAGCCGGTAGCGATCGATCTGACAGCCAACGTCAATCGCATCCATTGGCGTAGTGACGTTGAGATCCACCGCGGGATTGGCCATGAAGCTGCCCGTATTATTGACGTTGGCCAGTAGATTTTCGACACGGCTTTTCAGGTCGCGGTCCCCTTGGCAAGCTTTTTGTAAGTAGGAACTTCGCTCCGCCGTTGGCAGTTCGAGCATTGCCAGGAGTAGGTCTTTTTCATTCGGGACCGAGGGGGTGTCTTCTGGCACGATCAATCATCCGGCAGGTAGGTTAAGAAAGAGTGTCCATGCTTTAGGGCGTAAGACTATTGCCGATTGTCGCATGGGATTAGGAGAAAAGCATCAAATTTGTTTGAAAGCCACAAGGCCCGACGTTTATCGCACGATGACGCGTTGATGGGGATAGGAAATCGGAACAAAATTTCGAAAATCGCCATCGAGTTAAGCCATTTGATTTAGGCCTGAAAGGCCGGGCTATTTCAGCCCAGGCCAAAGGCCTGGGTTGTTGGATCCCCCGGAATAAATGAGGCCTGAAAGGCCGTCTCAATTGCATATGTCTGTTGGGGGGGATTAAAATTGGGTCGTCATTCTCAGACACGATCATCATTTCCCTGACCACAAGAGGAATTTTATGTCGCAATCGCTTGCCAAAATCTATATCCATCTCGTTTTTTCAACAAAGAATCGAGAAAACAACTTAGCGGACGCTTGGCGGGAAGAATTGTTTTCGATATTGGGCGGAGCAACCAATAGTGTTCAATGCCAATCGTTGATCGTTGGCGGCGTAGCCGATCATGTGCATCTATTGTTTCAGTTGGGGCGGACTGTGACCATTGCTGACGCCGTAGGTAAGATCAAGTCGTCAGCGTCTTCTTGGATTAATAGCACGAGAGAGCTCTCAGAAGAGTTTCATTGGCAAGGCGGATACGCCGCATTTTCAGTGAGCCAATCCAATGTTGAGGCGGTCAGAGATTACATTCGCCGCCAGCCCGAGCATCATGCCAAACAATCGTTTCAAGATGAGTTACGAGAGTGGCTCAAGAAATACGAAATCGAATGGGATGAACGATATTTGTGGGATTGAACCTTAACCGCGTCCAACGAATGAACGGCCCCTACAGGGCCGAACGGTCATCATGTGATCCGTAAACCCAGGCCTTCGGCCTGGGCTGACAGAACGGCCCCTTCAGGGCCGGAGGATATTGGTTTTCGGCCTGAAAGGCCGGTCTCTACCAGCCCAGGCCCAAAGGCCTGGGTTGTTGGTCCACCCAGATTCATTAAGGCCTGAAAGGCCGTGCTCAATTTCGATCGCCTGGATAGGAACGGCCCCTACAGGGCCGGATGATCATTATGTAAATCGTAAACCCAGGCCTTTGGCCTGGGCTGACAGAACGGCCCTTTCAGGGCCGGAGAATATTGGTTTTCGGCCTGAAAGGCCGGTCTCTACCAGCCCAGGCCAACGGCCTGGGTTGTTGGTCCACCCAGATTCATTAAGGCCTGAAAGACCGTGTTCAATTTCGATCGCCTGGATAGGAATGGCCCTTTCAGGGCCGAAGGCAAATCTGAATGGATGATTTTCTCGACCAAACCTGTGCGGTGGCGTTTCTACATTTCTGAATGTTATGAATATTCCATGAGACAAGCCAGTCGATTTGTGCGCCCGTAGTGTTGAGGCAGATCATTTGTCACAAATGCAAACCTCAACGATGTCGGTTTTTCTCTGGACGGTTTACGGCTGTTTCTTGCATTGAGAATTGTCAGTCCGCAAGCGTCTGCCCGCGCAACTCAATCAGGCACAAGGATCTCAGGTATGTTTCACCGGTCAACATCGAAAGTCGCGGCAGTGCTGAACGCTGTGAGGAGCAAGGGTTCAGGCGGAACAGGTCGATCTAATTCACCGTCAACAACGAAGCTGCAAAGGCAACCCTTCAGCCGAGTACTTCGCACAGAGCAACTCGAAAATCGCGATTTGTTCGCTGGCTTAGCATTTGATTCTGTGATCACCACAGAAAGCAATTGGCCCATTGGTAAGTCCTATGGACATGCAGTTGTCTCAGATTCTTCTGGCAATATGTATCTGGGCGGCATTTTTGAAGGAACTACTGATTTCGACAGACACGCTGTTCATGCAGATTCTGCCGATATTCTGACGGCTCGCGGAGCGGGGGACGCGTTCATCGCCAAGTACGGACCAGCCGGTCAATTTCTATGGGCGCGTAGGATGGGAGGCGACTCGACTCGCAACTCGGATGACTCGATACTTCGAATGGCAACTGACCAAGCAGGAAATATCTTGCTTACAGGAAACTTCGCAGCCACTGCAGATTTCGGTGGAAGCTCACTAACGTCTCAAGGATCAAAAGACTCGTTTGTCACAAAGATTGACCCGAATGGTAATTTCCAGTGGACTTCAGGTTGGGGGACGGTCCATGATGAAAACACCAGCCAAATCGTCGTCGATGACAATGGCAATACTACTGTAATCTCTAGTAGCTCAACTCTTAACACTCCGCGGATAACGACTTCCAGTCTGTTTCAATTCGATGCGCACGGGAACATGGTTTGGACATCGCAGTTTCCGACAAATGCTACTGCAAGTGAACTTGTTCGCGATTCAAATGGTGATTTATATGCCTCTGGTATTTTTAAAGGAACGGTCGATCTTAATTTGGGGCAAGGAGATTTCCTCGTAACAGGTTCATCATCATCAAACAATCGATTCCTTACTAAGATTTCTGCAGATGGAGAATTTCAATGGGCTAATTCGTTTATCGCTGACACATCCGCAGTACCCGCTTCGACTATTATTGTTAACTCATTGGCAGTAGGCAGTAATGGATCCATCACCATTGTTGGTGCGTACGGTGGTCAGGTGCGATTTGAACACAGTAACAGCGTATACTCATTACCATCTGAGCAAGCATCCCGAAACTTCTTCGCGACATTTAATGAAACAACTGGTGCTCTTGAGATAGTAAACTTGAATGTTGGATCCTTCACAAGTAGCTCGCTGATCGGCGTGGATAATGGATTTATTGCAACAGGAATTACTGGCGTAAGTGGTTTCAATCCAGTAAGCGGGATTTCATTATCTGGAATGGGCAGCAATGACGTTTGGATCATGACCCTTGATCAGACTGGAAATATTACATGGGCTGGAATCGTAGGTGGGCAAAGCATCGATACGGTTGGGCAAATTTCACCAGATGGAAATGGTGGAGTGCTGCTATCTGGATTGTCGGCGTCGGCGGCCTTTGATTTTGATCCGCATCCAACCCAAGTTCATAGCGTGTTAAAGCCGGGGGCGTTTCTATTGAAACTAAAAGCAATGCCAGCGACAAAATTCTACGTCGTCGATGATGCCAGCGCGGATCGTACGTTTGAGTATGCCGCTGATGGCACAGCCGTTGAAAACTATGGCTTGGGTAGCGGAAATACAGCGCCACGTGGAGCGGCTAGCACGGTGGCGGGTGACAAAGTTTGGGTCGTCGATGCGAACAAGAAAGTCTACATCTATAACGATAGCGGCGTGTTACTAGGTTCATGGACTGCTGGCTCGGTGGCTTCCAATGCGACGATCGAAGGGATCACGACCAACGGGACCGATGTCTGGTTGGTTGACGCTCGGCAAGATCGTGTCTATCGCTATGCCAACGCAGCCAGTCGATTGTCTGGAAGCCAAAACGCAGCGAGCAACTTCGCACTCAACAGCGGCAACCTCAGTCCCAAAGATCTTGTAACTGATGGAACACACATATGGGTAGTCAACGATAGTACTACCGATAAAGTCTTTAAATACACGATGACCGGAGCGCTGGTCGGAAGCTGGACGATCGCTTCAGTGAATTCGAAACCGACTGGTCTTACCATCGATCCCTCAGGAGCAAGCCAAAGTATTTGGATCGTCGATAACGGCACCGATCGCGTCTACGAATATACCAACGCTCGCAGTCGAAACTCGGGCAGCCAATCAGCAGCTGCTTGGTTTGCATTGTCGAGCGGGAATGGCAATCCTCAAGGAATCGCCGATCCACCAGCCGTTGGAAGCAGTACTAACCTAATCCCGGCCACAGCAGCAGTGGCTGTCAGCGATATCGCGGTTGCGGAACAATGGACAAATCCTCTGACTCCCACGTCTTCCAATGCGACTGCCAATTACCAAGCCATTCCCGTCACTGTTCAAAGTGCTTCTGGCTTGCTAACAGCACACCGAAGCGTCCTTGACGAACCCGCTTCGATGCTGGTGTCATCGGGCGGCGTCACCGCAAAGCAAGCTGACGGCTCTATGAAATCGTCTAAGTTGCGATCAGACTCAGCGTCATCACAAAAGCCATTATTCACTGGAAAGCAGCTTAAGAATGCTCCTAACCAGCGAAACGAATCTGCAACTGCCGACAACGTTTTTGCTGATCTCGATTCGCTGGCAAGTATCTTCCGCTGAGAGATCGCTCTTCAGAACGTCAAGGAGTGCGGAGCGATCGTCGACAAACCTCAAGCAGTCAAACTCAATCGGTTACGCTGCAGTGCATGAGGCATGCTTCTACTGTCAGTCCCGGCCCAAAGCCCAGCATGACAGTAGGGCCTTCCTTTGCACTAGCAGCTAATTCTTCCATGATGAAAAATACGGTGGGCGACGACATGTTCCCGCATTGCCGCAGCACATGCCATGACGCTGTTAGTGTCGATTCGGTCAACGACAAACTCTCGACGACAGCGCTCAAAATTCTCGGACCACCAGGATGCACAATCCAGTTGGCGATGTCATCGATCAACAGATCGTGCTTGGCCAACCACGACCCCAGCCAGTCCTGCAATCGCTCTTTGATCACCTCAGGCACCTTGGGCGAAAGTCCCATTTCAAATCCAAAGTCTCCCACATGCCAGCTCATCATCTCACGCGTCTCTTCCAGCACGCTCGATGCATTATCCAGAACGTACCAAGCTGGGCTAGACGTAGCGTTCTGCGTTACATCCTCTGCCTGATCGGCATCCTCGGGCAGGGTAGTCGCTTGCATCACAACTGCAGCCGCACCGTCAGCAAACAAAGAGTTGGCCACGAGTTGCTGAGGATCATCGGTATACTGTTGATGGATCGTGCACAACTCTACCGAACAGATCAACACCGTCGCTTCCGGTTGCGATTCACATATTGCCCGCCCAACGCGCATTGCATTTAAGCTTGCGTGGCATCCCATAAATCCAACATGCGTACGTTGGACATCAGGGGAAAGTCCAAGGGCCGTGATCATTTCAAAGTCAACTCCCGGCGCTGCAAAACCACTGCAAGAGACGGTGATTAAATGAGTGATCGCCGCTGGAACAACTCCGCTAGCCGCGATCGCTCGTTGGCTCGCTTGAATTGCCAGAGCTGGTGCATACTTTCGATAAGCGGCCATGCGTTGGCTGGTCGAAGGCGCAAGCCGCTGGCGCTGCTGCGCGTCGGCGTCCTGGGGGATGACAGGAAAGAACGATTGGCGATCCATCAGCGGCGTATCCTCGCCATGCTCAATCAACACGCTGAAACGCTGCATCACTCCGGACTGCTTGTAAAGCATCTCCAGCGCTTTGCGATACCGCAAGGTCAGTCCCGCGTTGCGAGCGAACAAGCAAGCCTCGTCTTGAGTGATCGCATAGCTGGGTAACGCTGTCCCTAGCCCAACAATGTGGGCCTGTAATCGATCTTCGCGTACAGGAATCGCGATCTGAAGATGGGTCACTGGGCGCTCACTTTCTGTATGGCCCAATTGCGAATCATGGGAACATGATCCGCAACTTGAGCTAGGATTTTCGCTTGGAATGGCCGGCGCAGCAGTCGCGAGAACTGAGTGCAAAACCACTGTTTCCGAAATAAGGATTGATGCAGTTCCGATTGCCACTGACCGATGAATGCGTCGGACCAATTCCCAATGGCCTGCGGTGCAACCTTGTGTACTAATTCCGCAGACCTCAATGCCCACGACATGCCTTCGCCGGTAAAAGGCTCGACGTAACCCAGCGAATCACCCAGCAGAAGCAATCGAGTTGAACCGCAGCGCGTGGACTTCCGCGTCAATGGGGGCGTGGCTAACCATTTGCAGCCAGCCAAGTCCTCTGCCATCAACTCGATGTGGTTGTTGCGTAAAATGTGATGCACCACTTGCCAAACCTTTTGCCCCTCGGCCAAACTTTTTGGAGCAATCGCGGCTGCCAAATCGAATCGATGGCCCTCAACGGGAGCAAGTCCGACATATCCATTGTCCGAAACCACCATGGTCAACTGATTTTGTAATTCCTGTGGAATATTTCGCGGCTGTAGTAGCGCGTGGACACCGATGTGGGCGGTGGAGCAAACCTCGGATTGAAATTCGGGCAGTTTCGTCAAACTGGATTGCGTCAGCCCGTCTGCCACTAAAACCAACCGCGCTTTTACGAATGCTACTGCTTGTTCATTGCCACGTAATTCCACTTTACGCGTTGAACTATCTTCTGGTTCAGTGATTGGTAAAACAGTTGCCCGAGTGCTATCCAAAAAGACTCCGCCAGCCAATTGCACCTCTTGAACCAGCATCGCATCGAGCGTACTTCGCTGCGTCGAAATCATCGTCGGGATCTTCCAGCGAAACTTTTTTGCTTGCAGGTGCAATTCCATCATGTCAATCTCCGCTCCACCGCATGCAAGCAGTCGTTCGAATAAGCCAACTCGTCTCAGTACATTCTGACCTCGTTGATTCAAACAACTGCCACACACCTTGTCGCGCGGAAACGCTTTGGCTTCGACCTGCAGAACAGAATAACCATCGCGGCAGAGAAGCAATGCCGCCAATGAGCCCGCTACGCCAGCGCCGATGACCACGCAATCAAACTGTTGCTGGTGGAAATCGGTTGCGGATTGCTGCGCAGATGTGGCGCTCTGAGTTAGCTGAATCATTGTGTCGAAGCCTTCGCTGCATCGTTTGTCATGCCGCGTCGAGGATTATCGTGCAAGTACAACAACGTGAATCGCTGAGGCCAATGCGACGATAGCTTGATCGACTCCATCCCAGCCGCTTTTGCTAAACTAGAAACTTCATGCAACGTGTATGCCGCTCGCACCGACTGCGGACCATCAAAATGCACGATCTTGGATCGAGATAAGACATAGCACCCAAACTTAGCTAGTCCATAGCCAATCCTTGTTCGCTGAAGGTCATCAACGATCACACCGCAGGTAGCGCGACGCTTCATCGCCGTCAGCAATTGGATCGACTGCTCGTCGCTCAGATGATGCAGGAATAAACTGCAATAGATAAAATCGAACTGGTCATCAATCTCCAGCAGCCCTTCGATCGCTTGATGCACATGAAACGTCAACGTCGCATCACCGCTCTTGGTTTGCGATTGAGCTCTCGCAAATTGGATCGCCGTTTCGCTCATGTCCCAGCCTTGGACATGACAGGATTCGACCAGCGAATTCAACTGCCGCCAAACGCCGAAGGTCACGTCGCCACCACCACAACCTAGATCCAAAACGCGTAAAGGTTGAGTGTCCGGAGCATGGCGTGCAATCGTGCGAGCAATCCGGCTCGATGTGCCACTCCAGAAATTCACGCGGCGCAGTCCAGACAAGGCACGCTGGTGTTCTTGCGGGTCCAGCGCGGGATCATCCATTAACTCTGGGACAAGGTTGCGGTGTTGCATTAAGCCGATAAAGAGGATTATAAATAGACCGATGAACATGCATTTTCGCATGCTTTGCAGCTCGCGGCAATGAATATTCCGGGCATTTTAGAGAACCTTCGGAGAATCCGTGGTGTTGATCAACGATTTGAGCGTCTTGGTTGGTGCGCATACATTGTAGATTACGACATTCATTGGATGTAGAAGAAAGTTAGGTTCGTGCTTCGACAGATTGATCGCTACTCAACTTTCGCCGCCGTGTTTGTGCTTTTCGCGCTGCCACTGATCCTTTGGGGCGCATTGTCAATCCGCAGTGGAGCTGCCCGAGTGCATGATTGGATTCCCAGCCATCATGCTCATCGATCGGAATATGAAAATTTTCTTCGCTGGTTTGGCGACGACCAGTTTGTCTTGGTCTCTTGGGATGGCTGTGTTTTAGGAGATCCGAGATTGGCGGAGTTTCAACAACTGCTCTTGGCTCGAAATGCAAGTGTTGATGAACCTGTATTTGCTAAAGTCGAAACAACCGACTCCGTACTAGAACGCCTTACTAGCCCCCCTCTATCCCTATCACGTTTGCAGGCCGAGCAGCGCGTTGGTGGCTTCTTGATGGGTCCCGATGGCACGGCTTGCTTGGTAATCGAGATCGCACACGCAGGGACTGATCAGGGGCCTGAAACGATCGATTTAATTTATGAAGTTGGTGCCCGTGTGAAAGGGCTACAACGAGACCAGATCATTATGATCGGTACCTTGTTTGAAGAGGTTTCGGTCGATCGCGCAGGAGATCGTAGCTTAAGATATTTAGTTCCCCCGTCGACGCTAGCAGCGATCGTGGTAGCCATCGCTGCGTTAGGAAAATGGCGAGCGAGCCTGTTAGTTTTTATCTTAGCGGGCATTGGTCAAATGCTTGCCGCAGCTCTCGTTTACTACACAGGTGGTGAGTTCAGTGCGGTGATGATCGTACTGCCTACCTTGGTCTTCATGCTGACGCTTTCGTCTGCAGTCCATTTGGTCAACTACTATCGCGATGTCCCTCATGCGCATCACCGCGGCCCGCGAGCGTTGCTGGTTGGCCTTCAGCCGACTGCACTTGCCAGTTTGACAACCATGCTAGGCATGGGTTCGCTGATGGTCAGCGAGCTTGGGCCTGTCTCTTCCTTTGGATTCTATGCGGCCGCTGCACTTGGGCTATCTACGCTGACGGCCCTTGCAGTTTTTCCTTTTCTAGCAGACAAGCTACTGAAAAGGCAATTCCGGGCGACGGAGTTTGAGCCAGCAGGTTTGGAACCTTGTCAGCGCGATCGACCATACCATCAGTTCGCTGGCTTCGTTGAAAGGTTCTGTTGGCCATTGGTCATGATTGGTGGTGGATGCCTTGCCGTCACAGCCTGGGGCGCGATGCAATTATCGGCAACTACGAAATTTGATCGCATGTTCCCAAAAGATAGTCCGACTGTGAAAGGGATGGCATGGGTCGAAGATCGCATAGGCCCCATTGTAGCGATCGAAGTGCTGCTGCTGTTCGACGCTGGAGCGAACGATTTGTTACAGCAAGTTCGCTGGTTAACAAGCGTGGAGCATTCGCTGCGTTCGCTTGACGATATTGGCGGAACACTTTCCGCGGCAGACTTTCTACCGCCGGTACCGAACACCCGAGGTATCCGAGCGACCGCTTCACGGGCTGCTTATGAGAAGCGACTGGAGAGCCATTTGCCAGAGTTGGTCGATCAAGGCTGGCTAGCGATCGAAAACGAAAAACATATCTGGCGGATCACTTGCAAGTTCACAGCCTTGAACGAAGACTATGGGCATTTCATCCGGCAAGTCCGCCAGAGGGCGGCAGCGACTTTGGACAAGTATGCCGCCCAGCCCAACGCGCCGCAGGAGTTAATCGTGACTGGCTTGTCACCGATCGCTCATGAAGCACAACTGCTACTCATTGGAGATATGTCGCGCAGCTTCATGACCGCCTTTCTACTCATTACACCGGTCATGATGGTGATCGCACGCAGCGTCAGCGTTGGCCTGCTGTTGATGATCCCTAATATCTTACCCATCACGTTGGTATTTGGAACGATGGGGCTGCTGGGAGTTCGAATTGACATTGCCAGCTTGCTGACTGCGAGTGTGGCGTTGGGCATTGCGGTGGACGACACGTTGCACTATGTCAGTTGGTTTAGTCGCGGGAAGAAAAAGGGGATGTCAATACACAACGCTGTAGTGCATGCGTATCATCATTGTGCGCCAGCGATGTTAGAGACCACTTTGATTTGCTGCGCCGCCATGCTGCCGTTCATGTTCGCGGATTTTATCCCAACGCAACGCTTTGCGATCTTGATGATTTGCATGCTGGTGTTGGCGATTGTCGGGGATTTGTTGTTTCTCCCCGCTTTGCTGATCGCTTATGGCAAAGTCGCGTTACCGATTCGGGCATACGTTCGAAAATGGTGGTAATTGCGATTGAATTTTCATTTTGCCGCTTTGGCGGGTTTTGCGAGGAGACTGCCTAGCGGTACAATGTTGGGAACGAGGCGTAAGTTTCGTTGTGCCCCAAGCTGATACCTGAACAACCTTTCAAAATCCCCCATGTACCTTCGATTTGCAAAAAGACTGCTGGTTGAGACCGATAAACGCTTGCTCTGGAAGCTCGCTTATCAAGCAGGCTGGCGTGGCTTGCGCAGTGTGCAGAAGCACAAAAAGCGATTGAAGGCCGGTGAGTTCTTTCCACCGTTCTTGTACATCTCCATTATCAACAGTTGTAACCTCCGTTGCCAAGGGTGCTGGGTCGATGTTGCAGGCAAGCAAACCAAGATTGAGTTGGACGCGGCCAATCGATTGATCAACGAAGCGAAAGCGATGGGCAATGCGTTCTTTGGGATTTTGGGTGGCGAGCCCTTTATGCACAAAGATTTGCTAGAGATCTTAGGGTCGCACCCAGACGCGTACTTCCAAGTGTTCACCAATGGGCACTTCATCACCGACGATGTCGCCAAACAACTGCGTAAGTTCGGCAATGTGACGCCACTGATCAGCGTGGAAGGCAGCGAGATCGTCAGCGACACGCGACGAGGCAAGCTGAATGTGCTAAGCAAGACCATGGAGGGGCTGCAGAACTGCTTAAACAACAAGGTCATGACCGGCGTATGTACCAGCGTTTGCAAAACGAACATCGATGACCTGTTGAATGAACGTTGGGTCGATCGACTGATTGAGATGGGAGTCATGTATTGTTGGTTCCATGTCTATCGCGTCGTTGGACCGGAAGCGTCGCCGGAGCTGGCGCTGGATACCGAGCAACTGCAACGCGTGCGACGTTTCGTCGTTGAGACGCGAGTGAAGAAGCCGATCATTGTCGTGGACGCTTATCATGACGGGAATGGCCAAGCACTCTGCCCGGCGGTAACTGGTTTTACGCATCACATCGGCCCGGGTGGACATGTCGAGCCTTGTCCGATCATTCAGTTAGCGACCGAATCGATTCACGATGACCAATCGATGAAGGCGGTGTTTAACGAGAGTGCTTTCTTGCGCGATTTCCGTGAGACAGTAGCCAGTCAAACCCGAGGCTGTGTTGTATTGGAGCGGCCGGATCTTCTATTGGAGTTAGCACAGCGTCATGGCGCTCGCGATACTACGCAACGGCAAACGGTGATGCAAGAGTTGGCGGCAACTCAGCCGCGACGCTCGCAGTATGTTCCAGGCAACGAGATCCCAGAGAAGTCTTGGGCCTATCGATTGGCCAAGTGGTATGCCTTTCATGACTATGGCGCGTACACTCGACATTTCACGCCGGACGACTGGGTGGACCCGGAAGCCAGTCGTCCGTCGGCAGAACCCGAGCCGGTCTCGGTTTAGCGTCATTGATCTAGCATCGCTTTCGTTAAATCGCTTGCAGCAGGCGTATGCGTTCTTCTTTAACCTCCCGTTTCGGGAGGGTCGGCCGCGAGTTCTTAGTTCGTAGTCCCGGCTTCAGCCGGTCTTAGTTCGTAGTCCCGGCTTCAGCCGGTCGTAGTTCGTAGTCCCGGCTTTAGCCGGACAGACGTTCAAAAAAACATACAAAGATTCCGCCTGAAGGCGGTACTACAAACAGCAGCCGTCCGCGATCTTCTTCACCCTCCCGTTTCGGGAGGGTCGGCCGCGAGTTCCGCGAGCGTCCGGGGAGGGAGCACCATAGCCAACGCCCACTCACCAGATGATCTAGCATCGTTTTCGTTTAACCGCGTGCCCAGCGGGCCGCGTTACTACTGGCCGCCACCACCAACGCGGGGCGTTGCCCGCGCGGTTAAACCAAAACGAAGATTTTTTCCGTACCCCTGATTGAATCCACCTGCTACGGTGGTTAGAATCACTTTGTCGCTCCTGAATGAAGCCTTACGATCCCGAACGAGCTGAGCTCGATTTCGTCGCAGGTTTGCTAAATCGGCTTGTTTTTCAAGGATGCTCACCGTCGGTACGTTTGTTGGGTTTCGCAACGTCAATTAGCTGAGGTGGTTCTATGTACGTTCAGGATATTCTCCGCGCCAAAGGCGATTCTGTGTATCAGATTTCGCCGGATGCATCGCTGGCAGATGTCGTCGATCGTCTTGTCAAATTCAATGTTGGTTCTCTTATGGTCTGTGAAGACGAGTCCGTTTTGGGCATCATCACCGAACGGGATATTCTGCGGACGATGGCCGTATATGAATGCCCACTGAGCGAATTGATCGTGCGCGATTTTATGACGACTGAGATTGTCGTGGGCACACCGCAAGACGAAGTGTCCGAGGTCATGGGCAAAATGACCAGCCATTGTGTGCGGCATCTCCCCATTATTGATAAAGGCCAACTGGCTGGCATGATCTCGATTGGCGATGTTGTGAAATCGCAGTTCGATATCTTGGCCGTCGAGAACCACTACATGAAGGTTTACATCCAGCAAGGCCAAGACTTGTCTTAAATGGACTAGGTCTGGGACCTGGAATGGTCTATTAATCTCGAACACCTTGTCGCTACGTCCGCATGCGAGCCGTTACTGTGAACGGTCGGAATGCGCAGCGGCAGGGGTTCGTGGATGGCAAGTTGAGCTTGGTCGGCGTTGTCGACCATCGAATCGTGCGTGACCGCACGATGTGTCAACTCAAAGCGACTGCATGTTCGTGAACGTGCAAGAAAATTGGGAAGCGGTAGTACCGCTGTCGTGAATTTTTGTAGAATGACCCCAGCGTCATCAGCGATATCCATTTCTGACTAACGAATCGAAGTCGAACTATGGTCGAACGGTTTGAAGTATCGAAAGGACTCACCATACCGATTGCGGGGCAACCAGCTCAGCAGATCGATGAGAGAGCGGTCCGTCAGGTCGCTTTGGTGGGTAGCGATTATCATGGCTTACGTCCAACGCTTCTGGTCTCAGAGGGAGATGAAGTGAAATTGGGGCAGCCGGTTATGCTCGACAAGCAGACGGAAGGTGTGGTCTTTGTTGCACCAGCCGGCGGTCGAGTGGCGGCGGTCCATCGTGGCGAGAAGCGTCGCTTTCTTTCTTTGGTGATTGATGTTGCTGATTCTGAGTCGGTGGAGCAGCATGAATCATATACTGCAAGTCAGATAGCGAGTCTTTCGCGTCAAAGCGTTGTAGAACGAATTGTGGCAACTGGCTTGTGGCCTGCATTGCGTACGCGTCCATTTGGCAAGATCCCAAGCCCCAATGCAACACCAGCGGCGATCTTTGTCAACGCAATGGACACCAACCCATTAGCGGCGGATCCAGCGCCCATCTTACGAGCGGCTGAAACGAATTTCACTGCAGGATTAAACGCGATCCGCAAGTTGACTGATGGCGAAGTGTTTTTGTGCCGCGCAAAGGGCAGCAGTACTCCGGGCGAAGGTGTAGAGGGAGTCAAGCTGGCGGAGTTTGGCGGGCCGCATCCTGCAGGACTTGTGGGGACACACATGCATTTCTTGAAGCCGGCTTCCGTGCTGCGAACGAATTGGCATTTGAATTATCAAGATGTGATCGCAATTGGGATCGCTTTCTTAGAAGGTCGGCTCGACCCCTCGCGGGTCATTTCACTGGCTGGTCCAGCGGTGGCTAACCCGCGATTGATCTTAACGCGTTTGGGTGCATCGATCCCTGAACTGACCGACGGTGAGCTGAAGTCGGCAGCGGCAGGAGCTGATGATGATAAAGCTGCTTCGCTAACCACGCGAATTGTGTCGGGTTCGGTATTGTGTGGTCGGAGGTTGGAAGAGCATCCAAGCTTCTTAGGCCGCTATCATTTGCAAGTGTCCTGCTTGGTGGAAGGAAACCGTCGCGAGTTGTTTGGCTGGCAGATGCCGGGCTTTGACAAGTTTTCTGCGACGCGTGCCTTTGCTGGTGCATGGACTGGTAGAAAACAATTTGATCTAACAACCAGCAACGAAGGCAGCATGCGAGCCATGGTGCCCATCGGGACGTATGAGAAGGTTATGCCGCTGGATTTGTTGCCCACTTTGTTGCTGCGAGCTTTGATCGTCCGCGATACGGCGCATGCTCAAGAGTTGGGATGTTTGGAACTGGATGAAGAGGATCTGGGGCTGTGTACTTTCGTTTGTCCCGGCAAGTACGATTACCCCGGTATCCTTCGCGATAACCTGTCTATTATTGAGCAAGAAGGATAGTCCGCCTATGAAGTTCCTTCGGAATTTGTTGGATCGAGTCGAACCATGGTTTGCTAAAGGAGGCAAGCTTGAAAAATTGCATCCATTGTATGAAGCGGGCGACACTTTTTTATATACACCAGGTTATGTCACCAAAGGCTTAACACATATCCGCGACGCACTAGATCTCAAGCGCATGATGACGATGGTCGTCGTGGCATTGATACCGTGCACGCTCTTTGGCATGTGGAACTTAGGGTACCAATCCAATCTTGCTATTTCATCTTTGATCGCCAAAGGGATCGAACCAGCGTTTGATTGGCATCACTCGATCCACAGCACGCTGGGCCTAGCGCATAATCCTGGAAGCTTCTTGGATTGCTTTGTGCTGGGAGCGATCTACTTTTTACCGATCTACCTCGTTTGCATGACCGCTGGCGGCATCTGCGAAGTCATCTTTAGTATCGTGCGTCGCCACGAAGTCAACGAAGGCTTCCTGGTTACCGGTTTACTATTTCCGTTGACGTTGCCACCTGACATTCCGCTATGGCAAGTTGCTGTGGGGATCGCTTTCGGGGTGGTGATTGGCAAAGAGATCTTTGGCGGCACAGGACGGAATTTTCTCAATCCAGCCCTAACCGCTCGCTGCTTTCTGTACTTTGCCTATGCCGCTGATATCTCGGGGAATGTGTGGATTGCATCGAATTATGTGAATGAAGCCGCGAAGGTCGATGGCTACTCAGGAGCGACAATCCTTGGTCAACTGGCGAACGCGAATGTTGCCGATTATCCCAATCCGATCGATTCGCTCAGTTACATCGCGACGACCGGCGGTGAGCGCAGCTACACTTGGATGGATGCTTTCATTGGCACGATTCCCGGTTCGATCGGCGAGACCAGTGCGTTATGTTGCTTGATCGGAGCGGCCATCTTAATCGTAACGGGCATCGGCTCTTGGAAGATCATGCTGTCGGTTTGCTTGGGTGCGTTGGGAGTGTCGTCGATCTTCTACGCAGTAGGCAGTGAAACAAATGCGATGTTCGGTGTCTCACCAGCTTGGCATTTTGTCATCGGAGGGTTCGCGTTTGGAACCGTGTTTATGGCAACTGACCCAGTGAGCGCGTCGATGACGGAGACTGGCAAATGGTTCTTTGGCGCATTGATCGGGGGCATGACGATTCTGATTCGAACAGTAAATCCCGCTTTTCCGGAAGGCATTATGTTGGCGATCTTGTTCGCGAATGTCTTTGCTCCTTTCATCGATTACTGCGTTGTCCAAGCCAACATGAAACGGAGGGCTGCACGCTATGCACGCTGATCGAAAAGATTCCATGGCGAACACATTTATTGTGACGATTGTCTTGTGCGTGGTCTGTTCACTGGTCGTCAGTGGCGCCGCCGTGAGCTTGAAGGAGACTCAAGAGAAAAACAAACTGCTGGACCGGCAGAAGAATATTATCGAGGCTGCGGGATTGGCCGAAGACGTTAGCCGATTACAAGCGGACCAGATCACCGGGATGTTCAAGGATGGGACGATCGAGCCGATGATTGTGGATCTGGAGACGGGCGAGTATGTCGACGATCCCGCGATCGCTCAAGAATCATTCGACCAGCGCAAAGCAGCGCGGGACCCGGAAATGAATACGACCGTTGATAACTCGCGATTCAACATTGGCGTGGCAAAACGCGAAAAGTACACCTGGGTCTATCTAGTGCAGGATAAATCTGGGACGCTGCAACAAGTCATCTTGCCGATTTATGGCCAAGGCTTATGGTCAACCATGTACGGGTTTGTAGCCATCGATCGAGATTTAGAAACGATCAATGGTTTGACTTTCTATGAACATGGCGAAACGCCTGGCCTAGGCGGCGAAGTTGACAATCGCAATTGGAAACGCCAATGGGAAGGCAAGAAGATTTGGAAGGGCGAACCAGAGGATTCCAATCTGGCGGCCGGTGTTGCCAAAGGCAGTCCAACTCCTGAAAACCAACCCTACATGGTGGATGGGCTATCCGGCGCAACAATCACCAGTCGCGGTGTAGATCATTTGATCAAGTATTGGCTCAGCAGCGATGGCTTCGGACCGTACTTGCAGAAATTGGCTAATGAACAAGGAGTCAGAGATGCTAGCCCCAGCCCCTAAGCGCGTTTTGCTTAACCCGTTGATCAATGACAATCCGATCACTTTGCAGGTGCTTGGGATTTGTTCCGCGTTGGCGGTAACGACCCAATTGCTTACCGCTACGGTGATGTGTATCGCGGTGATCTTTGTGATCTGCCTTTCAAACGTCACGATCGCTGCGATTCGAAACTATATCCCCAACAGCATTCGCATGATTGTCCAAATGGTGGTCATCGCGTCGCTGGTTATCCTGGTAGATCAAATTTTGAAGGCTTACTTGTTTCAAGTCAGCAAGACGATGAGCGTCTTTGTGGGATTGATCATCACCAATTGCATCGTGATGGGGCGGGCTGAGGGGTTCGCCATGAAGAACTCGGTCTGGTTGAGCTTTCTGGATGGACTGGGCAACGGTTTAGGGTATAGCTTAGTGCTGATCCTAGTCGCTTTTGTGCGGGAACTCTTTGGCTCAGGAACGTTGTTCGGATACACCGTGCTCGCACGAGTGAACGATGGTGGTTGGTATTTGCCGAACGGCTTGATGTTGCTTTCGCCAAGTGCATTTTTCTTGATAGGAATTCTGATTTGGATTATTCGATCTTTCAGACCTGAACAGGTTGAGGAGGCATAAACGCAATGATCATCCATAGCTTCCAGCACTACTTGAGTATCTTTCTGACAGCGGTCTTCATCGAGAATTTGGCGTTGGCCTTTTTCTTGGGGATGTGCACTTTCCTGGCAATCTCCAAGAATGTGAAGACCGCGATTGGTCTAGGGATCGCAGTGATCGTGGTGCAAGGTATCACGGTTCCGGTCAATAACCTTTTGTTTCAATACTTGTTATCCGAAGGGGCGTTGGCCAAGTTCTTGGGGCCTCGATTCGCAGAAGTGGATCTTAGCTTCTTGGGTTTGATCAGTTATATCGGCGTGATTGCTGCAATTGTGCAGATTCTGGAGCTGACGTTAGATCGATTCTTCCCAGCCTTGTACAGCGCGCTGGGTGTCTTTCTGCCGCTGATTACAGTGAACTGTGCCATCTTGGCGGGTTCGCTGTTCATGGACCAGCGCGAGTACGACTTTAGCGAAAGCATGGTGTACGGTGTGGGATCGGTCGCAGGGTGGGCGTTGGCCCTCATCGCGTTGGCTTCGGTCCGAGAAAAGATGCGATACAGCAACGTACCGGCCGGTCTACGTGGCCTAGGTATTACTTTCATTACCGTTGGATTGATCGCGATGGCGTTTATGGCATTTTCTGGCATCCAGCTTTAGAGCGACGGTGGTCCAGCAAATCGCAGACAAACAAGGATTCGATTTCTATTCCGCAAAAGAGATTTTGGATTGAATAACCATGACGGGCATTTCCCTTGTACTACTAGGTGTACTCTTCTTTACGCTAGTCGTACTGGCGCTGGTCGTTCTGATATTGTTAGCCAAGCGTGTTTTGGTTGCTCAGGGCGACGTACAGATTGTTGTCAACGATAGCAAGACGCTGGTGGTCCCGGTCGGCGGCAAGCTGCTGGGTTGCTTGGCAAACAACGGCATCTTCGTATCCAGCGCTTGTGGCGGTGGGGGAACGTGTGCGCAATGCAAAGTCCGCATTGAATCCGGGGGGGGCGAAATTCTGCCAACCGAGCGGAATCATATCAGCAATGCGAAAGCGAAAGAAGGCTATCGCTTGAGTTGCCAAGTGGCTGTCAAACAAGACATGAAGATTGAAGTCCCGCCCGAAGTTTTCGAAACCAAGAAGTGGGAGTGCACGGTTCGATCGAATGACAATGTAGCGACATTTATCAAGGAACTGGTGCTCGAACTACCTGAGGGAGAAGCCGTAAACTTTAAACCCGGCGGCTACATTCAGATCGAAGTACCGCCGCACACAGTCAGCTATAAGGATTTTCTCGTCAGCAAACACTTCCACGAAGATTGGGATAAGTTCAAGATCTGGGAATATATTTCAACGGTTGCCGAACCGGTGTATCGCGCTTACTCGATGGCGAATTACCCTGGCGAAAAAGGCATTATTATGCTGAATGTTCGCATCGCATCGCCGCCGCCGCGAGCGCCAGCAGGCACACCACCCGGCAAAGTCAGCTCGTACATCTTTAATCTAAAGCCGGGCGATAAAGTGACGATCTCGGGGCCGTATGGCGAGTTCATGATCAAAGAGACCGATAACGAGATGGTCTATATCGGCGGTGGTGCGGGGATGGCGCCGCTGCGCAGCCACATCTTCGAACTCTTCAAGAACCGAAAGACAAAACGCAAAGTCTCTTTCTGGTATGGCGGACGCAGTGCTCGCGAACTATTTTACGTCGATCAATTCCAAGCAATCGAGCGCGAGTTTCCGAACTTCAGCTTCCATATCGCTTTATCAGAACCCAAGCCGGAAGATAACTGGACGGGACACGTCGGGTTTATCCATCAAGTCGTGCTTGAGAACTACTTGAAGAATCATCAAGCGCCAGAAGATATCGAGTACTATATCTGCGGACCACCAATGATGAACGCGGCGGTCTTTAAAATGCTCGATGATCTAGGCGTACCACAAAGCAACATCGCTTACGATGATTTCGGTGGCTAAATTGTCGAATCGACTACTGCGACGTTCATTCTTTCTGCTGCTGTTGATGGCAATGATCGTTACTGCCGTCATCTACAAGAAGCCAGAGCGTGGACAGATTCAGCCGGGGGACGATCATGTCGTCTTCCAGGGGCCGACGATGGGTACGACTTACATGGTCCGCTATCGCCCCGCCAATAGCGGGCTGTCGACGCAGAATTTGCAGCCACTGGTCACTCAAGAGTTGGCTGTGGTCAATCAGCAAATGTCGACGTACTTGACTGATTCAGAACTGAGTCGTTTCAATCAGTCGCAATCGCTTGAATGGTTTCCTGTTTCTTCGGAGACGGCTCAAGTGGTTGCACTAGCTCAAGAGCTTGCCAAGCTATCCGATGGAGCATTCGACGTGACAATTGGGCCAGTAGTCAACCTTTGGGGTTTTGGACCAACGGGGGCTCGATCCGATGTGCCAAGCGACTCAGAAATTGCCGAAGCGTTGTCCAACTGCGGTTATCAATCATTGTCCGTTCGATTGGATCCTCCAGCACTGAAGAAGTCGCTTCCGCTACTACAAGTTGATTTGTCGGCGATTGCGAAAGGGCACGGCGCTGATCGCGTGGCAGCGGTGCTGAAAGCCCAGGGACTGGAACATGTCTTTGTTGAAGTGGGGGGGGAAGTCGTTACCTCGGGATATCGAGCTGCTACACAGGCTTGGCAGATCGGCCTGGAAAAGCCATCGACGGATGCTAGGTCGGTACAGGCCGTGGTAGGTTTGTCTGGCGCGGCGCTTGCCACCAGTGGTGATTATCGCAATTTCTTTCAAGTTGCCGATCAAAAGTATTCACACACAATCGATCCCAAGACCGGTCGGCCAGTGAGTCACAAACTTGCCTCCGCCTCCGTGGTTGCGGATAATTGCGCATTGGCCGATGGCATCGCAACCTGCATGATGGTCTTGGGGCCGACCGCAGGTTTAGAGCTGGCACAGGCACAGCAGTGGGCAGTGATGTTAACATACTACGAAGACACAGGGTTTCAGACGATATGTTCCGATCGATTCGCTCAGCAATATCCAGAGTTATGTAAATGAGTGCCGGTACAGCGGGTTAAGCGACAAGCGGCCGAGGTTTTAAGTCAAAGGGGGTGGGAGATGAGTTGGATAAGTTTCGCGGTCGTCTTCGCGATCGCAGCGGCGGTATTCATGATTGTGGTCATTGGCATGGCTGTGGGCGTGATGTTTGGCCGCCAGCAACTGAAGGGCTCATGCGGTGGACTTGCGGGCAAGTTCGACTCTGGTGATTGCTCCAGAGACCGCAGCGGCTGTTCGATGTGTTCTCGCAACCAGCAAGCTAGCTCTTCAGCCAGCGATGAAGCGGCAGCTTCGCGATGATGATGTAATAGCGAGGTGATTCCGCGGACGGTGATGATACCGCAGCCCAATCGCTCGCTGCGGGTACGTGGGCAATGACCAATTGCTTGCAGGTGTTACGAAGTTCTCGCTGCGACTTCTTCGTTCAACCACAAAAAGATCTCTTCGACTATGTCGCCGATGGACTTATCTTCGGTGTTGACCGAGCAGCCTGCACACTCTTCATACAGCGGCGTTCGTTCCTTCATCACTCGGTTCACCTCCTCCAACAGTTCATTGGCATTGGTCAAGCGTGGGCGTCGATCCGCCGTGTTGCTGTCATGCGAAATCCGCTCGGCCAAGGTTTCCGGCCTTGCCTGCAGCCACACCACAAAACCAGATTTGATTACCTCGCGATTGCGAGGGCTGAGTACCGCGCCGCCGCCCAACGAGACAACTAATGCTTCGGGTTTGTTGATTAAACGCGTGATCGATGTCGTTTCTAACTCACGAAACTTCTTCTCGCCCTCCTGGGCAAAGATCTCTTTGATCGACTTGCCAGCGCGTTGTTCAATCCAATCGTCGGTGTCTATCGAGTTCAACTCTAACCGCGTCGCTAATTCGCGAGCGACCGTCGATTTACCGGAGCCTCGATAGCCAATCAAAAAAATATGTTTCATGAATCAGGTAGATTTCTGTCGCTGGGATTGTCTACAAACTTCTTGCTAACGTATGCATGTGCCGTACCACGGTAAACGGCTTTCTCGCCCAATTTGGCAACGATTGAATCCGTGAGCGATTCCAGTCGTTGGTGATGTGCGACCGTTTCTTGATCGAACAGTTGCAATTGCCGCGGCGCGTTCTTTTCCAAAAGTTCGCTGACAGCCACGCCGATCAAACGCACGGGTCGCCGATGGTTTTGATGCATGCTGGTCAATAGTTCGGTTACAGTTGGCCAAAAGTCATCGTAGCTATCGGAAGCATCCTGCAAAGTACGCGACTTATTGTAAGTGACAAAGTCTTGGGTGCGATACTTGATCGAAAGGCATTTTCCGCGACGCTCCGAATTTCGCAAGCGGCGGCACACTTGGTCAGTTAAGAAATTGGCAACCGATAGCAGAATCTCTAGTTCGGTAATGTCCTCAGCAAACGTTCGTTCGTGGCTGACCTGTTTTGCTTGATGGTCCGTCACCACCGGACGCGGGTCAATGCAGTTTGCCAGTTGATGCAAGTGCTTGCACCAATCGCCCAACAGATCAATCGTGGCTGGTGGCAGTTGCCGCAGATCACCAATGGTTTTGATACCATAGCGTTGTAGTTTTGTTTGCGCAACATTGCCCACTCCCCACAAGCGCCCGATCGGCAGCGGATCCAGAAAGCTTTGCATCTCAGCATGCGACACGATGCGGCAGCCGTCAGGTTTGTCGAGATCGCTTGCAATCTTCGCGATAAACTTGAGCGGCGCGGCCCCTACAGAAGCAGTTAGTTGCAGTTCCGTTTGAATCGTGCTCTTGATCTCATGTGCAACGTGCTGGACGCTAGGGAAGTGCCGTAGGGTACCAGACATATCGATGAACGCTTCATCACAAGACAAAGGTTGGATGACCGGTGAGAACCGCTGAAGAATCTCTCGCACTTGTCGTCCCACGGCGCTGTACAGCGCATGGTTTGCTTTGACGAAGACCGCGTTTGGACAAAGCTGAGCGGCCCGATATCCGCTCATCGCAGAATGCACGCCGAACTTGCGTGCTTCATAGCTAGCTGCGGCAACGACGCCCCGGCCTGTTTTCGAGCCGCCAACAATGACCGGCAAACCTCGCAGTTCAGGATGATCGCGCTGTTCGACGGAGGCGAAAAAAGCATCCATGTCAACGTGAAAGATCATAGCGTCAACGACTCCCGCAAGGTAGTAGGCACTCTCCGAGTGCCGTCACAAAGGTACTACACACACCCCGTGTGCCGTCACAAAACTCAACTATAACTTACTCCGCACCGCAACAAAAATCGATCGCCACATCACCGCAACACAGGCTATTTCGACAGCCCCGCCTGCGGTGTCGCGTGCTCGTCTACCGCACTTGTGCCCGCGAGCACCGCTAGCTGTCGCTTCGCCATCGTCGCTATGTCAATCTCCGCAATTAGTTCACTGGTTGTCCGGATGGATCTAGCGATTTGTTGTTTGGGCGGCAGGCCAGCTTGGGCAATCGATTCTAGCTTCGCAATCAAGTCTTGAGCGTTACGAGGTTGGAATAGCCAGCCGTACTGCAATCGCTCGTGCAGTTCAGTAAATGCACCATGAGCTGGCAGTAAGTAGGGAGTTGACGCGGTCACCGATTCTAAAACGAATAAGCCTTTGGGCTCCTCGTACTCAGTGGGGACACACAACAAATCGATCGCATTCAAAAAGCGAACTTTCGCTTCACGGTCCACGCTACCATGATATTTGACGCGGTGGTTCAAGCCTGCGGAGGCCAGTAATTTTTGCTGCTGGTTCCAGAACTCAACATTCTGAGGGCCAAGGTAGCCAGCGATTTCTAGTTTGAGGTGCGAGAATCGAGGCTGGCTGGCCACTGCGATAAACGCCTCCACTAGGTGGTGCAAGCCTTTCTCGCGTGATAGTCGAGCGAAATAGCCGATGGACAGCGAGCCATCCGATGGTACCGGCGTCGGCTGGACAACTGTCGTAAATGAACTAGTTTCAATTCCCAAGGGGACACAGTGGAATTTATTGCGAGGGATCGAAAGCATCTGGCTCATGCGATCGGCGTAGTCGAGCGAATGCGTAATGAAGCCATCAACATACTGGCTAAGCTGCGACATTTTGGAGATCGATTGTTGCCGGTAAGGGTCAGGCAAACTGTTCAAGAAGATATCGTCGCCTTGTAAGACGACCCACAAACTGGACTTCAATCGCTTGCGCAAGTCTGGCAGGATTCCGGTGATCATCATATTCGAGAAAATGATACACTCCGGAGCGACGTCGTTGCTCAGCCAATCGCACAGTCGCGCGGCTTCCTTGCGTTGATTGCCTGCGGAACCTTGCAACATGGATACGGTCAGTTGCCCCAGTAGTTTGGGAGACGTTTTCCCAGTGTTCTTGGTCAGTTGACGCACAAAGCCCGAATTGTTCAGCGGAGCGTCCAGCCAACGCGGCAACCAATTTAGAAACGGTAGCTTCTGCTGTAAGAACACGTTGACTCCGCCAAAGAAGACTTGGTCGATGCTAATGTCTTCTTCATCGGTGCGGATCGGAGTGTACAGTGGAACCAACAAGCACTCGTGACCAAGCCGGATTATCGCTTTTGCTAAAGCGTTATCCAGCATGCACGAACCGCAATACATGCCAGCGGCGCCAGCGGTCAGATAAGCGATCTTCATTAGACGGTGCAAACTTTGACGGCTTCGACCAGCCCTTCAAACGGGTCACGTGTCGGCATGAACTCGTGCACAAAGTATCCGTCGTACGGTGTTTCTGCGACTGCTTTGGCGATAGGCGGATAGTAAATCTCTTGTGATTCGTCCAGTTCATGCCGGCCTGGATTTCCTGCCGTGTGATAGTGGCCGAAATACTGATGGTTATTCTGGATGCTGCGAATGATGTCACCTTCCATAATTTGCATATGGTAGATGTCATACAGCAGTTTGAAGTTATCACTGCCCACACGCTTGACCAGTTCGATGCCCCAATCGCTGCGATCGCACATGTAGTCTGGATGGTTGACGCGAGAGTTCAGCAATTCCATGTTGAGGATGACTTTGTTCTTCTCCGCAATCGGCACGATCTTTTTCAGGGCCTCGACACAATTCTTCATCCCCGTTTCACGATCGATGCCTCGAGCGTTCCCAGAGAAGCAGATCACATTTCGCCAGCCTTCTTTTGCCGTCGCTTCGATGGCGGAGTTTAACTTTTCGAGTGACATGTCATGGTACTTGGGATCACACAGACCGTCGGTTAACGGATGCGAAGTGACCATGGTGCAGACTAAGCCATGTTTCTTGACGATTTCGAACTTGTCAGGCCCTAGCAGATCGATACCAGGCATGCCCAATTTTTTTGCCCACAGGCATTGCTCTTCAAGGGTCGCTTTGCCATCGAAGCACCAACTGCAGAAACCTTGCTTGAGTTTACCGGTCGAGCTGGCAGGAATTGCGTCAACTTGATTTGCGGTTTCTTGCGCAGTTGCGTTTTGAGCGAGACAAAGTGCCGAAGCGGTGACGGCAGAAGTGATACCGAAGTTACGTCGATTCATTTTTTGGATGTGTGATTGAGAGGGCTAGGCAGTCGAGTTTCGCGCGTGGGCAGGCGGTTGGGCGTGGACGATGCGTTGAGTCGCATTGAGGAACGCCCGCTTTAATATGATAGCACACCTCATTTCCAATTTGCAGGAAGCTTGCGAAATTTGGCGACAAGCGTTTGAGGGCCAAAAGGCTATAGCTTGATTGCTTTTCAGGGGTGATTGGATTGTAAGTTTGGGGGAAACCGTGAGCGAGCGGCATCCCTAGATTGGCTGTGTGTGGAAGCTCGGTGATGTTGAAGGCAGGTTTTCGAGGGGTTAGTAGATTCCGGCGCAATGGGTACGAAGAAGTCGAAATGGGTAGAGACCGGGCGCATGGTTTGGACTGGTTGAAGGGGAAAGGATGGATTTTTCCAGTAGGAACAGGGGAACCTTAGACTTCATACCAGAAATCCGTTGGAGCCCCTTTGAGAGAAGCCCGAAAGCCGCTAAAATCCCGCATCAGACAGTTTGCTTTTGAGAGCGACGAACATTTATGAGAAATGAATGTGAGTCCATGAATGAGGCAAGCTAACAAGCGTCCGTAGCTCAATGGATAGAGCACTGGTCTTCGGAACCAGGGGTTGTAGGTTCGAGTCCTACCGGGCGTGCTCATTTCATCCTGCGAACTTAAGGTTACCCGCCAGTTCGCAGAGTGAGAGGATTTCTTATGCGACGACTCAATCGCTGAAATCCCCAGTGTTTGGGGCGTTTTCGATTTTCTAGTCCTCGTTTGCCGCGCTCTCGACGCTCTTACCGCGGGCAGATTTTCCGAATGTTGCTTCCGTCCGAACGGAATTTTCGACCGCGAACTATCGCGCTCTCTTTTTTGTAAGGGGTTGCTTGTTAGAACGCCGATTGCTTCCGAACCACCGAACCCGACCTCAAACTACCCGACCGCCAGGTTAACAGCGGGGCCAAAATGGAGATTTCAGCCAAATAGCACGGCCTGAAAACTGCTCGTTCGCCTGAACTCGCTTGTTTGTTCCTGCAGAACTTCGCCGTCGGAAGTACTATTCGTGCGTTTGATTGCGGAGGATTGCGATGAGCGTTGTATCTGTGACAACCTCCACCCCGACTACTTTGCAATGGTCGAAAACCTCCTTTGCTCCGATATCTTTGTCGATGCTGCAAAGGTAGTTTGCTTTGGAGCGGATCGCTGTCTCAATTACCGGATCGTCGTCTCTATCTCGCGTAACTCGAACCGATTTTGCAGCGTCAACTTCGACGACTAAAGCGACCTGCTAAATAGATCGGACGAAGTCTTCGATTTCGGTGTCGGAGAGACCATGAATTTTTTGCACGCGCGGGTACCGTAATACTTGGTCCAATTCCGCTAACATGAAGTTGGACGTACAGAGCAAATTTCGATCTGAGATCGTGCGGCGCAACAGTTCAGATGCTAGCCCAGAAGGTGAAGCGACAGCACGAACGATGATATTCGTGTCGAGTACGATCTTTGCCATTACTCGTCAACGCTTTGAATAGCTTCGTCGATAGCGGCCTCAATCTCGCTAGGTGCCAAGTCTTGCTGCTCGGCATTCTGATGGGCTTTGAAGAGAAGCTCTTCAATCCGACTTCGAGCAACAGATTTTTCAGCTTCGGTCGGTTCTACCCCCGGGCGATAAGCAAGAACGAAGATCCTTTGGTCAGGAGCCAGATCTCCTCCGACCAGCTCTTCAATAGCGTGACGCTGATTGGGAGTAATGTCGCTAACGGTTCGGTCAACGGATGTTTGGATGGATTGGGTCATGAGTTTTGCTCCTTCTCCAATTATAGCACCTATCCGAATGACAGTCACGTTCAAAGACGAGACCTAGCGGATAAGGCCTTGATTGCCAGCCCTGAGGCAAGCAAGTGAATGCGCCATTGTTGCCGAAATCTATGATGAGATCGATTTTCCCGGCAAGCCAATTGTGCTTTGTCGCAGCCTACTCCATATCTGCCGTTGCTTGTTCCAATCGAACTTTTTGGCGATGGGGCGGATGTCGGCCTCTTTGATTGCGTCACGGCCATGAGTGGTCCCGGGCAGTAAGAGGATCTATTTCAATCGCTTCAAGCGAGGGCGATCCTGCGATGCTTCGATCTTCTTGATCGCTTCATAGACCGCGTTCGCTTTTTGTTCGCTAAGGTGCATTGGGAAATCCTGCTCGCCTTGGTCGAACATCGTGGCAGTTTCTCGTAAGTGAGGGATAACACGCTGAGCTTCGGCTCCGTACGGTATCAGGATTTTTAGAATCTCTGGCGTCCGGTGCTCACTTGCCCAAGGGTTCTGAGTGCGAAGGTAGTCCGCGCTGGCTTGCATCCCTTCCTCGATCTTATGCGAGGCCAACACTTTTAAGCCGTTGAGCCGCACGCCATCAGCAAACATTTCACCACTCGGCGCGGGTTTCTCGATGGCTTCAAGCACGGCGGGCAGAAGCGGCTTGAGTTCATCGTAGCTCAGACGGCTGTAGATCTCACTAATTTCGCTGCGCGCACGACCGTCTTGATTCTGCAGTCCGCGCGCAATGGCAATTCGAAGTCTATCGCGATCGACGCCGTCAAGCGAGTTCGAGCTGTTAAGCATTCTTCCGAAGATGGCGAAGGAAATGAAGCGCTGCTCCATTCCGCGAGGATCATCCGACGACGGTCCTCGAGCAATAAGTTCCAGCATGTCAGGCAATGCAGGCAGCGCAGGTTGGCCAATCGCAGCGAGCGCAGTGGCGGCTCGGACTCGCAGCCAAAGATCGTTGTGATCGAGCGAGCGTTGAAGCTGCGGCACCGCGGATGCCGATTTGCCTCGCAACTCCTCCAACGCATGGCATGCGCCGACACGCGCGTCGGGATTCTCGGAATCAAGCAATGCAATAATCTCGGACAAGGGTGCCTGCGTACGACGAGCGATCGCTGCCGCCGCCCGCTCACGCACAATCGGTGACCATGGGCCGAGTCTCGCGAGAAGTTCACTGTCGTTAAAACTGTCGTAGGTACTCGTGCGGTCTTTATTGTCCCAGCCGCGACCGTCAGCAATAAGGCTTTGCGCTTCCTCGGGTGCAAGCGTTTGTACCGTGCTGGGCTTGCGACCGGTCAGCGAAATCTTCTTGAGCGGCAACGCGTAAGCCAGCAAGTAAGCTCCTCTTGCGTCCCAACCACGGTAGCTATCGTAATCTGGTTCTGGCGGACCTTGATGTGAGAATGAACCATCCCAGCGCCGCGCGAGATCATGATAACTCGCGCCGAATTCTTGCATCCATTTGCCCGTCGCATGTGGCCCGGCCTGCGCGATAGCGGGCAAAGACCACAGCAAACTAAAGTCGTTACCGGTGTGCCCGCAGTCTCGTTCGCTGCCATGCGAGGCCACCGCCATGCGAGTGAAAAACGCCGCGTTATTCGCCTCGTCAAGATGATTGAAAAGAACTGCGGCCATACCGCACTTGCCATTGTCTTCGTGCGTCTCGGTCCAAGCCGCATGGTCACCATAGGGGATCGCTCCTTTCCCAGTGTAGAAGCGCAGGAGTTTTGCGCTGCGTTCGATGGCCCGCTGGACTTCGGCGTCCTTTACACCCGCATCGCGAGCTAGGACCATGCCGATGGTCAGCGGCAGGCCGGGAGCATTCATCATGCCGTAGCCTTGCAAGCGTCCGTCCGGCAGTGCGAAGGTGTGTCCCCACGAACCTACCGCGCTCTGTCCACCCGCGGCTTCCATGGCCAATCGGCGCAGACCAGGCAATACAGAATCATCACCCGTTACCGAGATGTACTCGGCAAGAAAGATCATTACATAGCCGTAGTACCAAGTTCGGAAGTCGCGCGTCGCAAATTCCGCTGCCCACCGCGACTCTCGCTGAACCAGCGGCAGATGGGCTGCATCTCCGCCAGCAAGTAGAGCGAGTGCATTGAGAGAACGCGGTATAGGGTCCTCAGTTTTCGCGTAGTCTGGCTTCGACATCCGCGCCGCAAGTGACTTCAGGCCTTGCGCAAGAATGCGCTGTGATTTGGGGCAGTCATACGGCGCCGTGGCGCTGAACGATCCAAGTACGGGAAGCTTCAACGCGATTTCTTCCGAGTTCCCAGATCGCCATCGTGTGAGCACGAACTTGCCGCCCCCAGCGTCTGTCTCTGCGACCGTGACCGCTTGTCCAAGCTCGGTACGAGGATCATAAGAAAACGGTTTGCCACTTACACCCAGAAGCACATCGCCAACTGCGATATGTCCGTCCGCCGGAGAGCCTGGATCGACCGCGGTGATCGCAATCTGCCGTGCGTCGGAGGTGACCAGTTGGTCACAGTACATCCAACCGCGCAGTCCGGTGGGACCGAGATTCCAATCGTGTTTTGCTGACGCGGGAACGGCATCCCCTTGAGTGAAATCGGGGATCTTTAAAGTCCGCTCATCAGCCGCGACCCATGCAGTTGCAGTAAAGCCGAACCATGCCGCGCCAAACCATGTCGCGCCGATCAATGTGTTTAGCAATAAGCAGACACTTTTTTCTCGCATGATTTTCAGCAGGTTATTTATCATGGCATTGACTGTTCAGCAATTCTTCTATTCTGGTTCTACCAGCATTTGGATGTGCACTTCAACGAACGCTTTGCCCATCGGCATCGGGATGGTTCAGATTTTGGATGTCGAAAAAGTTCGTTGCTGATTGATCCTTGCTCGCATTTCATCGATTGTACCAAGTTCATTGGACCAGAACGGAGCAAGCTGAACTTTTGATGCGCATGATGAAGGCGATAGTACGTTCGCGGCAGGGAAACTAGAAAGAATTTAAAGAAGATGTGTCTGCAGAAATTCGGCGGCTAACATATATTCTTGATCTTGATTGCGGAGAGTTGCAATGAATACTGTATCTGTAAGGCCCTCCAACCCTACTGCGATGCAGTGTTCGATGACTTCCGCAGCTCAAAAAGCAATCCTGAAACCCCGCTGCCTTACAATAGGCACTTAGGAGGCACACTTGCAACGAAGATCTCTTTTCCGGCTCGTCAACGCTCTGCTTCTGTCGACGTTTAGTCCATCCAGGATCTTTGTTGAGGGCAAAACAACTTCGAGTCAAAACCTAGAACAAATTCTGATTATTGGTGCCGGATTGGCGGGGCTGGCTGCGGCGAGAAAGTTAGCTGCAGAGGGGTATCAGGTTAGTATCTTGGAAGGGCGTGATCGGATCGGAGGGCGTCTCTGGACAAGTACGAAGTGGAAGGAACTTCCTCTCGATTTGGGCGCTAGTTGGATACATGGTGTCGATGGCAATCCGCTTACTGATTTAGCACTTCAAGCCAATGCCAAGACTTTGGAAACGAGCTATGACAGAAGCGTTCTCTACAATACCGACGGCCGTGTGCTAACAGCCAAGCAGGAAGAGCAGTTAGAGCGACTGAGAAAACAGTCTCGCGCCGAACTGAGATCGGCCCAGAACCAAGACCCGGATCAAAGCGTCCGGCAAGTTGTCAGTAAACTAGCAACCCGTCTTAAGAATGAGCCAACTACGGTGCGCTTGTTGAACTTCCTTGTCAGTTCGCAGATCGAGCAAGAATATGCCGGCAGCGCCGAGCGACTGTCAGCCCACTGGTATGACAGCGCACAGGCATTCGAAGGAAACGATGTTCTCTTCGCGCAAGGCTATCGCGTTATTGTGGAGCTTCTTGCCAAGGATTTGCATATCAAAACTGGTGAGGTCGTGCGTGAGATTCGCTGGCATGAAAAGCCCGTGCGAGTGATGACCTCGAAAGCTGAATACACTGCAGATAAAGTGCTCGTTACGCTTCCGCTTGGAGTACTGAAGTCCGGAACGGTTCACTTCGATCCTCCGTTACCGGCGTCCAAGCGGAAAGCCATTGCAACGCTTGAAATGGGAGTGCTTAACAAGTGTTATCTCAAATTTGCCAAGTCATTTTGGCCACGCGATATCGATTGGCTAGAGTACATACCGGAAGCGCATGGCGAGTGGACCGAATGGGTTAGCTTGACACGTACTACCGGCGAGCCAGTCCTGCTGGGTTTCAACGCCGGTGTTCGTGGCCATGAAATCGAATCCTGGACCGACCAGAAGATTGTCGCCAGCGCGATGCAAACCTTGAGGACAATTTTTGGAAAGCAGATACCAGAACCTATCGACTATCAAATTACACGTTGGTCCATCGATCCGTTGGCTGGTGGTTCGTACTCCTATAATCCAATCGGTGCAACACCTCAAACGCGAACTCAACTAGCCGAGCCGCTTGACGATGTATTGTTCTTTGCCGGAGAAGCGACCGAGAGCGAGTATTTTGGAACAGCGCATGGTGCTTATCTGTCAGGAGTCCGCGCGGCGGCTGAAATGAACGAAGGATAGGCCCGGTGCAGAACTCTTGCTGCTTAACTTCAACAACTCCTGAATCTAGTTGGAGCACAGAAGCTTGTCCGTTTCGCCACAACTGATGTGCAATGGAGTTTATGCCTAGAATCACATCACGGCGCAAGCCAAACGTGTTCCGAGTTTTAAGATATTAACGCCATGACAAGGCCAGTAACACTGCAGAGAGTGCGACAGCCCGTGCAACAGAGGGCGGCTCTGTTGAGCAAACCAGCCAATACATCTAGTCAAAAGTTGCGGAGAATGCTACATTTGGGACCGTATGGTCCAAAACGGCGGGTTGAGTGACCAGTCCCGGTTCTCCAGGTGACGATCGCAGATGCAAGAGCAGTTACCAAAGCTAGACCCTAGCAAATGGGTATCCGAACACGGAGAAACCCTCTACGCATACGCGATGTCGCGACTGAAAAACGCTGATGCGGCCGAAGATGCCGTTCAAGAAGCACTTCTCGGCGGGCTGAAGAACTTGAGCCATTTTCCTCCGGAAAGCGATGTCGGCCCATGGCTGATGGGAATTCTGAAGAAAAAAGTCGTGGATCGGCAGCGTCAATCAGCTCGGGTGGACACTGCAACCGGTGACGTAGATCCCATCCTCGACACGCTTTTCGACAAAAATGGTCACTGGTCCGAGGCGGCTCGGGCAGCTGACCCGCTTCGCCTGGACTCCCTTGAACAAGCAGAATTCACAGGAATACTGAAGCGTTGCCTGAAGGGCCTGCCGCCGAATCAAGCTGCTGTTTTCGTTGGTCGCGAGCTAAATGAGCGAAATCCAGAAGATTTGTGTAAGGAACTTGGTGTAAGTTCGACAAACTTATGGGTGCTCATGCATCGAGCTAGGCTTCGCCTTGCTGAGTGCATTCGTGCGAGATGGGCGATGGGGGAGGCCTAATATGCTCAACTGCAAAGACATGACGAAACTGATCTCCGATTCTTTGGAACGAAAGATATCGGTTCGTCAGCGCATGGAGCTCTGGCTTCACATTATGATGTGCGGCATGTGCCGACGGTTTCGTTCCAACATCATCGAACTCCGCAAACGCGTCCGTGGCTCAAAAGGTCTTCTGGATCAATCCGATATTGGCCCAGCTCCTCTACCACCTGCGACGAAAGCTCGGCTCGAAGAGGCGGTCAAACGGCAGCTCGGCTAAATCCATTCAGCCGAGTCCAAGCATGCCTTCTTCGTTATCGGCAACTTCGGCTCGTGACCGAACCGGAGCAACTGCTTATCGGTGCCGATGAAAAGACTTGAGTTGAACCGTAATGCATGGTGTATGGGGAATACGAAGTTGAGCTCGGTACCGGGTAGTACGCGTTATGAATTGGTTGCGGTGAACTCGTCACGCTCGAACCCATGACAACCGGATACTGAGTTACCGAATAGGTCGAGTGATTCATGATCGGTGCGGCTGATGACACAACCGGAGCCGCAGCGCTACGTGCCGAACAGCTACCATTTGCACAAGTCTGTCCTGTAGCGTAAGTGCCACTCGAAAGCGATCTGACGTTCGAGCCTTGATAGTAGCCGCCAATTGGCTGACTGCTTCGGTAGCTGCCTGATGGAAAAGCTGGCGACGAGGCTGCGGGCGACGAGTAACCGCCACGCCAATTATCGATATTACTGGCGCTTTGCGCAAACGCAGACGTCGCACAAAGGGCTGAGGCCAACAACAGGGCAAGCGAGAAAAGCGGATTTCGAAACACGGTGCATTCCTTCTGTGAAGTTGAATCTGTACAGGCTCCCTTCTGAGCCTGCTGCCTAGAGGCACGAGCATTTTGCCGATCGCTCCCCTCGGGCTCTGTGTGATTTCACACATTCAGAAATATTTGTTTAACCGCATGGGCAACGCCCTGCGTTTCATCAACCCAATCGCGGCCCGCTGGGCACGCGGTTAAACAAATTCTTCGTCGTCGCTGTAAGGTGCGAGGCTCTGCGCCGACAGTCAGATAGTCAGCAGTGGATTCGTTGGAGAATTGCTGCGCATTTCGGCGCAAATCAAGGGAACAAATTATGACCATTCGGCTTCGACACAAGTTAGTTTTTGCTTTGGGATTGTCTTCAGCACTGGGGCTTTCATCGCTCGCATGGGCTCAATCAGGTACAAAGGCTCCGGCGGGATCTTCGAAAACAGTTGTGCAAGGAAGCGGCACAGCAAAGAAAGAAGCAACAGTCGCTCTGAGCGGCTATTGCCCTGTCTGCGTGATCGAAATGAAAAAATGCGTTAAAGGCGACAATCGTTTTGCTGTGGTACAAGACGGCAAGACATACTTGTTCCCAAGCGACGAGCAAAAGCAAATGTTCGTCAAAAATCCCGACAAGTACACGCCTGCGTTGGGCGGTAAGTGCACCGTCTGTCTCGTAGAAATGGGTAAGACGGGAGATGGCTCAGTGCAGTTCGCCACGATGCACGAAGGAAGACTCTTCCTTTTTCCAGGCGACGAACAGAAGCAGATGTTTCTAAAGAACCCAGCCAAATACGCCAACGTGGATCTTGTGGCACAGGGACAATGCACCGTCTGCCGAGTTGAAATGCAGAAAGAAGTTCAGGGAAAGCCGGAGTTCGCAGCCATCCACAAGGACATGCGATATTGGTTCCCGTCCGAAGATCAGCTCAAGATGTTCGTCTCGAATCCGGCCAAGTACGAGGTCAAGTAGGGCTTTTTACGAACACCTCGTGTCTTGGAATCGCGGTCCGTGTTGCTCGCGAGTTTTCATGTGATGCATGCCCAGCGAGATGCTCTCAGCAGCTCGCCGGGCTCGCCGTCATAGAGAAGCAATCGTCGCGACTCAAATCACTGCAGTCCAAGCATGCACTCTGGATATTCTGACATCCATGCAAGAACGAATCTGGTACCTCAAGTCAAGCCAATTGCTGGAGATGTTTGACGCCGATCAACTCGCGGCGATCGAACGTCAATCTCGGTGGAAGAAGTATTCTCGAGGTACACCCATCTACTTGCCAGGCGAAGACGCTGACTCGGTCTACATTGTCTCCGAGGGATTAGTGAAGCTCTGCCACCTGACTGCTGATGGCAAAGTATCCACGCTGGCGTTCATCAAGATCGGCGAAGTCTTCGGCGAATTGTCGCTGTTAGAGTCGGGTAATCGTGGCGAGTACTGTGAGGCCGCGGCGGACACAACAATCATTCGCATTCCTCGCGAGACGTTGCTGCCATACATGGATGTGAACATGCAATTCGTAGTAGCCATCACGAAGATCGTCGGATTTCGCAGGCGACGAATCGAGAACCGACTTAAGAGCCTGTTGTTCTCGTCCAACCAACAGCGGCTCGCCCATTTGCTGCTCGACTTGGCGGAGCAGTTTGGATCGGCAGTTGACGATGGCATTCGAATTGGCCTCAAGCTCTCTCACCAGGAACTAGCGAACTTGATCGGCACCACACGCGAAACGGTAACGATCATGCTGGGCAAATTGAAGGCAGATGGCATGATCGGCGGTAAGCGAGAAAGCGTTGTACTCACGGACATTTTGCGACTGGCATCCTCAGTCGATCGCGAGTGGCATGGGCTAAAATAGCTTAGCGACAAATTCAGTGCCATTGGCGTAGTGCTTTGCGTCTTCGCGCCTTTGCGTGAGTCAATTATTCGCACGCAAAGGCGCAAAGCTCGCAAAGTGCCTGAGTTGATCAGGAGAAATGAGAGCTGTTTGCGATTCAATTTCACCGGCCTGCATCTCGCGTAGCTTCATGCGACATTTCTCACAGTTAACCAGGTGTTGCTCTACGAGTTGTCGGTTTTCTTGATTTAGATCCCCCGCCACGTATCCCGCCAACATCCCGCCGACGTCTCGGCACTCGCGGTTGATTGAGTCGAGGTCGATCGAGCTAGGTGTGAGGTAAAATGAAGCGACGACAAGAAGTAAAGCGCCAGTTAAAGTACTCGCGCCGAATCGGAGTAAATTGGCCTGTCGCCTCTTGGAGCGTACTCGCGCGACAGTTGAGGAGAGTGTTCCTTCTGCGCAGGGTGCCCAGCCGGCATCGTCTTTCGGTAGCATTTGCATCGTTTCCTTGTTTAGCGTAGTGGTGGTGTTTGAGTGGATTTCTGGCTGTCCGCGATTCGGATCTTTTCCAACAGGAGAGCCATTTTCTCAGCGTCGACGTAACCTTCCATTTTCGTCACAAACTTTCTGTCCGATGTGAAGACCAACGTCGTCGGAAATGCGTTAATTTGCATCACAGCCAAAAGCTCGTGATGTTTTTCGTCTGTTAGCTTTAAAGGCACATAATTCTGTTTGATCGCTTGCTGGACCTTTCCGTCCGTCCACGTCTCGCGGTCCATCTTCTTGCAATAGTGGCACCAATCGGCTCCCACACTGACCACGATCATTTTTCCCGAACGAGCAGCAACGCCCGCGGCTTCATCCGGAGAGTCAAACCATTTCCGATCCTGAGCACCTGCTGTCTGTGTCATTGCAAACATTAGAGTCAATGATGCGACCATTCCTCGAATAACATTCCGTTGCATGCTTTTTCCTCTGTATTGAGTGCGTCGTCGTCCGCTCAGCGAACGGTCCGGGGAGTCGCTACACTACGGAGCGACTGGCGATGTTGGGCGTCTGTGATCAATATCGTTCCAAGTGGCCTCTGCGATCTGTGCGAACCATCACAGCCATCTTCTATTTTTGGAAGATCTTTGTTGATGGATGAAACGCATGCCAGGCAAACCAAAATGCGTTCGCCCATTGGACGCCTTCGCCAGCGGCATTCACGCGAAGCGAATCGGTGGGAGCGTCATACGCGACCTCAACTTGCTCGCCATTGACTGCGACCGAAGCTGTCCCCGACTTTCCTCGGAAATAGGACGCCGGCACAACGATCGAATCCGTACCCGCCCAGACGGCGATAACTCGTTCTTTGAGAGGCAAGCTCGCGTTCTGTGGAACTGCAGGGAACATGAGCCCAGGCTGCTTGAAGTAGCTGGTGTAGAAATTCCTGCGATAGTCTCGTTGGAACCCGAGTTCAGTTGACATGACATCGGTTTCCGGATGTTTTGCCTGCCACGCGTTCCAACTGGTCAACTCCATGGGCAGCGTTTGCAGCTTGATCCCTTTGGCTGGCCCTGAGACGCCTTCCATCTTCATCTGTGACCAGAGGCTCTCCTTTTCACTGCGGTCGTACATCAGCACATTGCTGTTGTAGAGCAAGCCAGAAACGCCGAACTCCTTCACGCCGATGTCTGTCGTTCGGTCGAACACGATTACGGAATCACACAGCGGGCAGTAGGTCACCGCGATGGGTGTATCGCCAAGCTTGTCGTTGACGATTTCGTGCTGCGTTAGTATCGAGATCGGGTACGCCCGAGCTTGTCCATTTAGGGCCACCCCGACGACACGATCGTTGGCTTTGAGGAAGCGGGCGTCAGCGGCTGCAACGGTCTGTGGGCTGGTGATCGCGGGAATGCCGTCTTTGGGCGGGCCACCCCCGCGTATTTCTGCTGCAGGAATACTCAGATCGCGTAGGTCAAAGGACGGGGGCTGTCGCTGTTGGACTTGAGTCACCTGCGAGGGATCTAGGCGATCACCCTCGTTTAACCGCGTGGGCAAAGCCCCGCGATTCGTCCATACAGCAATCGAGACAGCCGCCAGTAACAGAATGCTGCCCATAAAGATCGATCTTGCCATCGCTAACCTCCCAGTATTGCCCTTCGCGCTGCGAAGGTAGTGCTTGCCGACTCGTCCGCAAAGCGAACAACATCAATCTTTACCACGATCAGTTCCCACTTCTGTGATGATTCGCACATTCACCGGATCACGTACGGCAGGTATTAGCTCGCCGCGATGGACTTTCTAGGCAACAGGCGCGAGACGCTCGCTATCCTGGATTTGGCGGGCTACAATAGGCGAAGAGATTCGATTTTTCGATCAACAAAAAGGAGTTCACCTTGAAAAATGAAGAATCAGTAGCAACCGCCGCTCGACCAATCTTTGAATCATTGAAAAGTCAGCTTGAAATGGAGCACCTAAACCGGTTTGTTTCAATTGAGCCGCAGTCCGGCGAGCATTTCGTTGCTGACACATTAAGCGAAGCCATCGGACAGTCGAGAAAAAAGTACCCTGATCGACTAGTCCACACGTTTCGGATCGGCCACGCTGCCGCTGTACACTTCGGAATGCAGACTCAATGAAGGGCTTTGATTGCCAGTTGACTTGGTTTGGGCGAATCAGGGAACTGGAGGTTATCGCAAATTCTGGCCAAACACCTTTGTTAGGTGTTGGCTTGCTGTTGGCAAAAGAGCTTTGTGTCGACTACACAAATCTTGAGTTATCTCTTGAGCTAAAGCCTAAGTACGCAGCAGAATAGCCCACCAAAAGATGTTATCTGCCCAAAAGGTTGAGCAACTCATTTGCTGATCTCCTTCAGCAGCTCCTTCACATCAAGCCGCTGACGATAGTCTGGGTTGCTATGTGCGAATGTGACCACGCCTTCCTTGCTAACGACATAGATGGCCGGAATGGGCAGCGCATGGTGGGTTTGGCCAGATGCCTTCTCGAGGTCGATGCCAAACCCCTTGTATTTGGTAACCGTTGCGTCGTCGACTTTGAACGCCAAGCCAAAACCCGAGGTCGCGTTCAGCTCAGAATCTGAATAGAGCGAGAACGGAATGGAACTCTTATCGATGTTGGCTTTCGTGCTCTCAACTGAGTCAGGGCTGACGCCGATCATCTCGAAGCCTTTCTCCATCAGTTCCGGATAGACTTTGATAAGCTGTTGGGTGTGCTTGGTACAAATGGGGCACCATCCACCGCGAAAGAAGACGATAACCAGCGGCTTCTCCTGATGAAGCGATGCAAGCGAAACATCCTTTCCATCCAAGCCCTTTAACGTCACCTCCGGAATTTTCTGCCCCTTCTCCAACGGCTTGGTCGCCGTTGGCTCGGCTGCGATCGGGCGTTCTTGAGCTGATGCGCCTGGCAACATGACGAATGAAGGAAGTAAAGCCGCAAAGAGTAATCGAGTGATCATTTTGAATTAACCTTGTGTTGATGAAAAAAAACTAAGTCCGGTTGCTGGTTTGGAAGCCGACCGCATCGCGAATGCGACAACTTCCGACATCGGCAAGTGATCTCCTTCGTCCTTGCCGTAGTACGCTTTGACGATGACGCCATCGCCATCAATTAAGAAATCCGCCGGCATTGTCGTCATGCTGCCGCGTATGGTCGTCGGCAGGTTCCCCATGAGCATCGATTTGATGAGCGTCGGGAACCTGAATATCATACCGCGCATGACGCCGGCCAATGAACGCTCGACGCGATAGGCCTTGTAGGACTGATTGGATTCGTCGGCCAGCACTGGAAACGGTGCCTCATGCTTGGCAACGTGCCGCTGCAGATTCTCGAGCGAAGAATCAAAGACGGCCACAAGTTCGAAATTGCCACCGAATTCAGCATACGAGTTGACGAGTCGGTGCATTCGCAAGTTGCAGAAAGGGCAGCCGGCAAAGCGATAAAAGGAGAGCATGTAAGCTCGACCAGCAAGGGTACGAGTATCGAAAGCACTTCCGTCAATGTTCGGAAGCAATATCGCAGGTGCGGTCTGCCCAGCTTGCAATCTCATGACGCACTCTGCGTTTCGCTCGTTACCGAAGGTGTCCAGGCATACTTTTTGGCAAAGTCGTCCAAGGGCGTTTGCGCTAAATGATTTACGAAGTTGGAGAGGGTCTTCTGTGCAATCCCAACGAGTACTTCCAGCGCATGCTTGGGTTCGTATCCCGCAGCCAGGAACGCCGATTGTTCTTCGTCCGAAACCTGTCCGTTCTTCTTAACCAGTGCTAGCGTGAACTGGCGCAATGCTTCCAACTTCGCATCCGCCAACGACTCGCCGGTTCGAAGTGAATCGATGAGCGGTTGTTCCAATCCGTCCATGTGCGCGATGGCGGTGTGCGCCGGCACGCAATAGTGACATTCGTTCGCGGTACTCACGGTCAGCCATACGACGCTTCGCTCTTCTGCTGTCAGCGAGGTTTGAGTGAACAGGTGATGTAGGTCCTGGTAGGCTTGAAGCGATTGGGGCGACTCCGCCATGACCGCGTGCAGATTCGGGATCATCCGCCAAGCCTTAAGCGACTTCTCGAGCAGTGGTTGCGAACCTTCAGGGGCGGTTTCGACGGTGTGGGTGGTAAATTGCATGGCATTACTCCTAGTTAACGCGAACGTAGTAACGGACCGAGCGGTCCAAAATATGGCAAAAAAAATTATGTGAGGATCGAATCGAGCACTTTTTGGGCGACCGCCTTGGCATCCCTTGGTGGCATACCGCCTTTAATCATGGTTCGCACGCCGCTCATCAGGGTCGTGATCGCTTTGGCAAGCAACTTCGGCGAGCTAGTGGTTGCGAACTCACCGTTACGAACCGCCATTTGAATGGCTGACTCGAATGCCTTCTGAATGGCTTCCAGTGCGACGCGAACGTCCTCGGTAAACTGCGTCTTGTGCTGACCGAACTCGACGGCCGAGTTTACGATCAGGCATCCTTTGGGATCACCAGAGGTCGCATCGTCGATCGCCTCCTGAAAGATCGCGTCCAGAAAATTGCGAAGCGATGACGCCCCCGACCGGACTTGATCCAAGTGGCAGACGATCATCTGCTGGTAGTCCTTCAGGCACGCACGATAGAGAGCCTCTTTGCTCTTAAACTCAGAGTAGAAGCTGCTCTTTGACAGCGACATGACGCCCAGCAAGTCGTCCAACGACGTAGCTGTGTAGCCTCGTCGCCAGAATAAATCCGTGGCGGCTTGAAGCGCGACTTGTTGGTCAAAATTCTTTGGTCTGCCTATCATGTCCCCAGTATTGGACCGCTCGGTACGGAAGTCAAGAGCTATTACCTCCTTCGAAAAGTGCAGACGCTCTGGGTGTTTGATTTCGCACAGAAGTATTTTTGCCGAACGTCGATAATCGAACCGGTCACCTGTGCGTGTGCGGGGTGACGACAGTCGAAAGATTTTAGCCTAAATCGCGAGCGAGCTGTAAGAACGGCGAGGTTTGAACGACAGGCTAATAGGACCTGCGCAAGGTCGATAAGTGTTCGCAGAAACTTTTTAAGGAGCGTTTTGTTATGGCAATTTTCAAGTCTCTCGCAGTGGTGGCTTCCATCGTTGGATTGGTCGGCATCGGTACGGTCGTGCGTCGCACCGTAGATTCGAAAGCTAGCCCGGTTTGCAGCGATTCATCCTGTCAGCTTTGCAATGTGGCCGGAGCGAGCGTCGACGGCACGTGCTCCTGTGGCCAGTGCTCCGATAGCGAGTGTTTAGGGCATGTCGATGGAACTTCGTTTGTCTTTGAAGGTAAGGCACCGGCCTGCTCGGCTTGCGCTCATGAACTAAATGTCGTGCCTGACGGTGACGTCGTTCCCGGAGAGATAACGGATACGGGAGACGTCCTCAACGATATGCGCAACGACAATCTGGTCACCGCAACAGATGTGACATTTGCGGCGCACGTTAACTCCAAGTCAGGCATGGTTCTTGTTGACTTCTACGCCGATTGGTGTTGGCCATGCAAAGTCCAAGGCACGATTCTGGCTGACTATGCTCGCAGCAATCCAAGCGTCACCGTTGTCAAAGTCAATGTGGACGACAGTCCCGAATTGGCCGCCAAGTTCAAAATCACAGGGATTCCCGCCCTGAAAGTCTTCCGTGGCGATGTGCTATCGGCTGAGCACGTTGGGGTTGCTGATGCTGCAACGCTCGATGAACTGCTGGGTGGAAAGTAGTGATGTCTGTCCGAACGCAGCACATTCATTGGCAACTTCAACAAGGGCCTGCCGAAAGGAGGCGAGATGCTCACGAAAAGAACAGTGTTCGTAAGTGGCGTATTCACCAAGCGCTTCTGCTGGCCGGTTGTCGCAAGTGCATTTTGCCACCTGGTTCTTGCGTCTATGGCTGCGCTACTTTTGATCGAACTACCGCAAGATGACGTGTTTCAGTTGGAGCTTCGGTTGCAAGCCCCGGAGATATCCGAGTTGGAGGTGATCGCACATTTTGAAGTTCCACCTCCAAAGGTCGAGATCGAAACGCAAGTCGAAGTCGAAGATGTCGTAGTTCCCAGCATAAATTTGGACGTCTCGCTGGTCAGCCTCGGTGGCTTACAAGGAACGTTACCGACTGAGTCGCCGTCGAGCCAGATGATGATGGCAATCGGCAGGGCAACTTCTGGAATTGGGCAAGGCAGCGGTGACGCAGAACGCCGATCGGGCAACGGTCATGGTGGCATCGGAGCCTATGAACCATTCAACGCGTTGCTGGAGAACTTGCGACAAGGACTCGATCTAGTCATCGTGTTCGACAGTACGGGCAGCATGGAACGTGAGATAAACGTCATGAAATTGAACTTCATGCATCTCGCAACGCGGTTGCTAGAAGTGCTGCCGAATACGCGCATCGCTTGTGTGACCTACAAAGACACGACCGACACTCCGGCAGTGGCTTACTCATCGCTAACCAATGATCTTCGACACGTTCACGCTTTCCTGTCGCAGGTACAAGCGTCAGGTGGTGGACAGGACATCCCCGAGGCAGTCGAATTGGGACTCTGGCAGGCCATCGAGGGCTATCCTATTCGCGAAGACGCAGTGAAGGTTATCCTCCTTTTCGGAGACGCTCCGCCGCGCCCAGACGGATTCCAAAAGGCGATGGGCTTGGCTCAACAGTTTTCATCGAATTCCAAAAGCTTCATCAGTACCGTTTCCGTTCGCCGTTTGCAGCCCATTCCTGAGTTCTTCCATATTGCGTCCGCAGGTGGTGGTGACGCAATGATTCTGGGCAATGGAAACATTCTTCACGAACTTCTTCTGTTAATCTTCAGGCAAACGCACCGCGAAGAGGCTGCTCGTATTCTCAACATCAACAACTAGAGCCATGAATCAACTGACAACGCGACGGGTAACACACCGGCGGAGATTGCAGGCGCGACAGGCGAACGCAGCCCGCGAACGATTGAAATGCAAAGCACGATGGCAAGGAGCATGGACAGCGGGCCATAGGGAAATGCATTCACAATGCACACCCCTACAACGCCGGTCAGCGGTGGAGTTAATGCCAGAAAGAACGGTGACCGCGCCCACTTGCCACCTGGGTTTCGAATCACTTCATATGCCAGTGCCGCTAGCTCAGGAAAGAAGAGCAGCGGAAAGTTCAATATCGCGGCCAGTGCAGCGATGAATCCGAGGTAGCAAACCGAACACGCCTCTTGTATAAATTGAGTTGTTCGCGAAGCACTCATCTTGCAGGAAGTTGTGTTCCTAGAGAATTGTCTTGGTTCAGCTGGCTGGCGGAAGTGGCGTCTATCGGTTGAATTTGCCGGAAGGCAGTAATGATCCACAGAATTCCCGAGAGAAGCAAGAGTGGAATCAGCGGCCAGTCCACGGCAGTCACGACCGCAAATCCACACCTTTACCAAATGTAGTCCTTCGACCATGCACCGGCCTGGGGCAGCCAGACTAGCCACTGCCATGCGACAATCGCTAGAACCCCGCTTAGCCCCGTGGAGAATAAGCCAAGCGACATTCTGCGAATGGCCGAACTCGACCACTTCAACCGCAAGGGGAAGTAGACCAATGGAGGGCCAATGACGGCGAGCCATCCAGCATGCATGGCGACGAGCGCGGAGGTTTCGGGACCGCAACCCCAAGGTCCACAGACTGAATGAGCTGACGCCGAGACAAGTAGTTTGGTCTGGAGCGATCCCAACACGAGTGCTGCCCATGCGATGGGCAGCACGATGATCTCGCCAATTCTGAACAACATCATCGCCATCTTTCGTAATAAAAGTTGGTAACGCTCCCGCGGTGAAGCTACTTGGGGCGAATGCACACGGCTTCCACTGGATCGCTATCGGGCACTGTGGCTAACAACTCGCTCCGCCGAATCGCCACGTCGATGGGAGCGTCGAAGGCGATCTGGACGCGACCTCCGGAGATGCGAACCACCTTGATCCATACCTCGTTATGATTGTCCGATACGACGACGCTCTCACCAAGTTTTCGGGATAGAACTAACACTTTTGCACCTCCTGGCAGGGACTGATTTCCAAAACAAACAGATTCTCTCATCTATGGAATCACACGGCTGTGTGAATTAGCACGTTCGCAACGTTTTCTCTGATTTATCGAGTCCATCTTAACCATGTATTGAACAGCGACTTGACGGTCGGTGTCAGCTTCGTCCGATTGAACTGGTCGCCCAGCTTTCGGACCGCTTCCGCCTGCGTTGGATAGGGATGAATGACGGATGCGATCTTCCCGAGGCCGATGCGATGCTTCATCGCCATGACAATCTCACCGATCACGTCACCAGCATGTGCAGCCACGATGGTGGCACCGAGAATTTGGTCTGAACCTTTCTTGCAATACACACGAACGAAGCCATCCGTTTCACCGTCGAGTATGGCCCGGTCGACGCCCGAGAGTGGCTGAGGGAAGGTGTTTAACTCGATCCCCTTGTCGGCAGCTTCATGGGGATAGATACCCACGTGCGCGACTTCAGGAGACGTGTACGTGCACCACGGAATAATCAGCTTGCTGGCTTTGGCCCGCCCCATGAACAGCGTATTCTGAATGACGATACGAGCGAGAAAGTCGGCAGAATGCGTGAACTTATACTTGGAGCAGACGTCGCCTGCCGCATAGATATTCGAGTTGGTCGTTCGCAACCGATCGTCGACCTCAACGCCCTGTTGTGGGTGCGCCGCCACACCGACTGTTTCAAGTCCGAGTCCGTCGAGATTAGGTGTTCGGCCAATACCGACCAGAATTTGATCGCCACTGATTCGTTCTTCTTGCCCAGACCGCGATACGACAACCACGCGATCGGAACCATCCTTCTCGACACGAATCACTTTCGCTTCGAGCACGAACTCGACGCCATCCTTTTGCATAGCATTTTGGACGATCAAAGCGGCGTCGTCTTCTTCACGGCTCATGATGTGCGACGCTTGCTCGATCAGCGTGACTTGTGATCCAAAGCGAGCGAAGCTTTGAGCCATCTCGCAGCCGATGGGACCGCCGCCAATGACAATCAGGCGTTTGGGCAATTCCGTCAGAGAAAATATCGTCTCGTTGGTGAGGTAGCCGGTATCCTTCAAGCCTGGGATGGGCAGTTCAGCGGCACGTGCACCTGTGGCGATAACTGCCTTCTTGAAATGCAGCGTTTGGTCTCCGACGATGACCGTATTGCTGCTTGTGAAAGTACCCTGGCCAAAGTAGACGTCGATATCAAGTTCACTAAACCGTTTCGCGGAGTCGTGAGGACTGATCGAGGCTCGCAGTCGTCGCATGCGCTGCATGACTTCGGCAAAGTCAATATTCGGCGATGTCGATTGAATTCCGTAGTGCCCGGCGTCACGTATCGATGCTGCGTGGCGCGCAGCGGAGATCAGAGCTTTGGAAGGGACGCAGCCGACGTTCAAACAGTCGCCTCCCATCAACCCGCGTTCGATCAGTGCGACTTTGGCCCCCAGCCCAGCGGCTCCAGCAGCGGTTACCAACCCCGCAGTACCAGCCCCAATAACGACGAGGTTGTATCGACCATCAGGTACCGGATTCGTCCAGTCGATCGGATGGACATTCGACTGCAGCGTCTGGTTGTAATGGTCGGTTGGTTTCAGTTGTTCGAGATAGCTCATGGTTGACTTTCCGTGGTGGTGTTGGCTTTCGTTGAATCTTCTGCATGCTGCTGGCAGTCACGCTGGTAATGGGCAAAGAAGGCCATGACACGTTTAATCACCAGCGGTAGCAGCCCAAGAATCGCAAACGCGAGCAACAACTGCCAACTGATGACCTTGCCAACGCCTTCTTCCGCAAGTTGCTTCAGACTTGGAACCGTCGAACCTGCGTAGACGTAGGCTGCGGTTCCTGGCAACATGCCAAGTTGACTTACCCACCAAAACGTGATTGCACGAATCTTGGTCAGTCCCATAACTGCGTTGATGACAAAAAACGGGACTGCCGGAATCAATCGCAGGGTAAAGAGGTAAAACGCTCCTTCGCGATCAAAGGCGTCGTTAATGGACTCAAGCCGCTTCGCAAACTTCTGCTGGACCCAGCCCTGCAAAAAGTACCGCGTCATCAAGAACGCCATGGTTGCACCGCCCGTCGAGCCGAAGCTCACGACGAGTAGACCTTGCCAGAATCCAAAGTACCAACCGCAGGCCAAAGTTAGTACTGCAGCGCCAGGCAGCGAGAAGCCAGCGACCGCGACGTAAACTGCGATGGCCACGACCGCCGCCCAAAACGGGTAGCTTTGGCGATATTCGCGTAGGGCTGATTCTTGTGTCGCCAGGTACTCAAACGACAGCCGATCGCCAAGCAGCCAATATCCGCCTAAAGCCACAACTGCCAGCAAAGCTAGCAAGCCGATCTTTTTGGCGTTCCCTTGTTTCTGCTGAACATTGTCTTCCTGGGATAAATTGGCCGAATGGTTGGAGTTCGGCAGCGAATCGAGGTCTTTGACCATGGACACATCTTTCCCTTTAGGGTGGTCTGAACGAAAGGATGTCGGCGCAAACGGCCCAAGCTTACAGTCGCCGGAGCGGATTTTCTGAATACGGCTCGCTTATCACAAATTTCTTTCAAATTGAGCGATCAGCTGTAAGCAACGACCTTTTTCCACGACAGTCTGGAGAAGGATCGCGGAAGTATGAAACCACACAGAACGGAAATTGGTATTCGCCTACCATTTCGCCTGTGTCAGTTCGACGGAACGAGCCAAAGTCAAAATCAGCAGGAGCAAGTAATATGCAAACCAAAGCCTTAACGACCGCCATTGTCCTTTTCTCTGTCCTCGCACTCACGCTTGGCAGCGGTCTCTTGGCCGCAGACGTACTCGTCGGTGCGAATGTGGCGGCTGCCAGACAAACGCCGCTTGATCAAATCGACCATTCGGTCTGGGATGGACTTCTTAAGAAGTACGTCGACGACAAGGGCATGGTGAATTACAAGGCCTGGAAGGCCAACTCAGGAGATGCAGAGGCACTGGATCAGTACCTCGCTCACCTGTCACAATCCAACGGCAAGGGGACCAAAGAGCAGCAACTTGCCTTCTGGATCAACGCCTACAACGCGGTGACCGTCAAGGGAATCTTGCGAGAGTATCCGACGACGAGCATTCGCAATCACACGGCAAAGCTATTCGGATACAACATCTGGAAGAATCTGAAGCTAGTCGTCGGTGGCAAGCAAGTCTCGCTGGACGAAATGGAGCACCAAGTCCTTCGCAAAATGGGTGAACCGAGGATCCATTTCGCGATTGTGTGCGCGTCGATTGGCTGCCCTCGACTGTTGAATGAAGCGTATGTTGCTGAGCGGCTGGATGAGCAGCTTACGGTGAATTCCAAATCATTCTTCGCCGACGCATCGAAGTTTCGTTACGACGCCAATCGCCAGACTTTCTACACCTCGCCGATCATAGAGTGGTTTGGTGAAGACTTTGGAAACTCAGAGCCCGCACAGTTAAAAACGATCGCACCGTACATTTCGGAAGCTGCCGCATCTCAAGCGGCCGCGTCCGGTCGAGGGTCGATGTCGTTCGTTGACTACGACTGGGGACTAAACGACCAGAAATAATGTCGAGTGTGAGAGTCGGCACATTCGCGCAGGAAGCGCCGTGCCGATGAAGGGTAATGACACCCCGAATTGGTACATCGCGTTTCATATTCGTCATATGAACGCACAAACAACGAAATGAAAGGAATCAAATGAAAACGAGAATCGTAACATTAACCACGTTCATGATTGGATGCGTGACGTTGGCAAGTGGCTGTCATCATAATCGCGGATCCGTCGGAGGCTCATGTTCTGGAGGCTCTTACGGCACACCAAGCTATGGTGCAGCCGCTTCACCACCGGTGAGTTACCCAAGCGGTGGATCGTATAGCTCACAAGAAACCTATGCACCGTCGGGTAGCGGCGGTTCGGGTACAAGATCGGCTCCAGTCTTCCAAGGCTCAGGCAGTCGATAGTCACCAACACGGAGTCACTCATGATTAGATTGCTCGATCAAAACGCAACCCCATGCCAGAAATCCGATGCATTCGAGAATGAGTGGCTCTTGCAGACCGCGGTGATCATCCCTGCCAGGAACGAAGAGAAATCGCTAGGGCTCGTGCTCGGTGACCTGCCTAAAGTCGGCAAGGTCTTTGTGGTCGACAACGGATCAACCGATATGACGTCCCACGTTGCGCAGGCAAACGGCGCGTTCATCGTGGATGAGGAAGTCCCCGGCTACGGTCGGGCGTGTCGCGCCGGGATTCATGCCTTACGGAGGTACAACCGTCAGCTTAAATCCAAGCCTGACGCGACTGAGAAGCGGCATTCAATCGTCTATGTCGCCTTCCTGGATGCTGATTACAGCGACCATCCAGAATTGTTACCCAAGCTGATCGAACCACTTGCGAGCGGTACTGCTGACTTCGTGCTCGGATCGAGATTGTTGGGGGAGCGAGAGAAAGGGGCGATGCCCATGCAGAGCATTTGGGGCAATCGGCTGGCCTGCTTTCTGATCAACTGCATTTGGGGAGCACGCTACACTGATCTTGGACCGTTTCGTGCGCTGCGACTCGATACGCTCAATCAACTGAACATGAAAGATACCAACTTCGGTTGGACAGTCGAGATGCAGGTGAAAGCAAGCCAATCGGGCCTGCGCGTACTTGAGATCCCTGTGCCCTACCGTTGTCGAATCGGCCAGAGCAAGATCAGCGGAACGATCTCAGGTACGATCCGGGCTGGATACAAAATTCTGTTCACCATCGCAAAGTACGCGATGCTTCGTAAGAACAGTCGCGATGTCTGACGTTGCAAAACAGCGGATGCCACGGTCGGTCCAGGTACTCATCGGCGTTCAGTTAGCGATCTATGGCGTGATCGCCTGGCTTTCGCCACTCTTCGACTTCTACGCGGCCGAACGCGAACGTCCATTGCTGTTGGCGGTGAGTCTACTGCTTACCAACTTCGCACTGCATCTGTGGTCGCTGGCGATACTTTTGAAATCGCCCGATTCGAGGAGCCTCGGATGGCGAATCGTCTTGGTCGCTCTAGCGATGCGAGTGATCCTGATCGGCTCGACGCCGATCCAAGAAGTCGACATCTACCGGTACATCTGGGACGGCATCGTGGCGACGCAAGGGATCAGCCCATTCCGCTATCCGCCTTTAGCCATCGCGGATAAGGACAAGCCAACGAACGAACCAGAGCTCCAGCGCCTTCGCAGCTTAGTCGCCCAGGATGCCGGCATTCACGAGACACTGCATCGCGTTCACTTCCCCGAGTTGCCAACCGTCTATCCAACGACGAGCCAGTTTGTGTTTGCGGGCGCGGCCTTGGTTACCCCGGCTGACACATCGGTAACGACTCGCCTGTTGATCATGAAATCATGGATCGTTGCGTTTGACCTTGGTGCATTGGGCCTGATCTGGCTGCTGCTGCGACGTTTCGGTAAACACTCCGCTTGGCTCATAGCTTGGGGATGGTCGCCGCTTGTTCTTAAGGAGTTCGCCAACAGTGGGCACTTGGATTCGATTGCCGTGTTCTTCACCTTGGCCGCAACATACGTCTTAGCGATACAACCCACGCGCAAAAGTCGATGGGCCAGCGGTTTACTGATGGGGTTGGCCGTTGCATCCAAACTTTATCCAGTGATTCTCCTGCCACTCTGGATCGTCGCCTATTCAAAGCGAACCGGATGGCTAAAAGGAATTCAATTAGCAACGCTTGCAAGCCTGACCAGCTTTGCATTGCTTTTACCGATGGCATGGGATCGATTGCCATTCAGTCAACAAACAAGCGTGGCATCAGCCGACGCAACCGATCAAGGGTCGCTGCAAGGTTTAAGCACCTTTCTGATGCGATGGGAAATGAACGACTTGCTGTTCATGATCGTTGAAGAGAACATCCGGCCGGCCCATCATGTTCCGCAACAGCCATCGCTTTGGTTCGTGATCGTCCCAGACACCGTTCGACGATCTGTTACCGGGCAGTTAGCAGCGTGGTCAGGGCTGCCTGAAGATCGCATTCCTTTTCTGGCCACCCGAGCATTCACGGTGGTGATCTTCGGAATCATTCTTTGCTGGCTCGCTTGGCAGGCATGGCGAGAGCCTGAGCAACTGCCTCAGTGGATGTTCTTGGCATTGGCTTGGTTATGGTTTCTGTCGCCGACGCAGAATCCATGGTACTGGTGCTGGGCGCTGGCCTTTGTGCCTTTTGCCAACTCAAAGGTGTGGCTCGCCGTATCGGGTTTGAGCCTCATCTACTATCTGCGATTTTGGTTTCTATACCATTTTCCCGATGCGGGAGCCGCCGACGTCGGGATTCTAGGCACGGCTTATCGCGGAACAAGCTTTTTTGATTTTGTGGTCGTTTGGCTGGAATTTGCACCTTTCTTAGCGATCCTCGCCTTCATCGCTTTTCGGCGAAAACGAAAAAGTTCTCACAAAATGGGCGAGGCAGTGTAAGGACGGATCGATTCAAACGACAACCTGGTATGCAGCCAGCCACAGCTCGTGCTAATCGCGACGATGGAATTGCATCAAACCAACTAAATGACACAACAAAGTGAGGAGAATAAAGGATGAGTAGGACTCAAGAAGCGACCGGCGAAGTAGCTGAAGCAAGTGTCTATCGCCGATATGCCGCAGCCGCTAACGAACGAGAAGCCGCACTGTGTTGTCCCGTTGAGTACGCTGCCGATTTTCTTTCCGTGATTCCCGACGAAGTGATCGAGCGAGATTACGGCTGTGGTGATCCCACGCCTTACGTGAAGCCCGGCGACACCGTGCTTGATCTTGGCTCCGGGGGTGGCAAGCTGTGCTTCATCGCGGCTCAAGTCGTCGGTGCGGAGGGACGCGTCATCGGCGTGGACTGCAATCGCGAAATGTTGGCGCTGGCCAAGAAACACGCTCCGACCGTCGCCGACCGAATTGGACATGCGAATGTCGAATTCCGTTACGGTATGATCCAGGATCTTCGGCTAGATCTTGCTTTGCTCGAAGAAGAGTTGGCCAAACACCCGGTGCGAAGCTCTGAAGATTTCCTGCGACTGCGGCATCTGCAAGAAACGCTGCGTTACGACCATCCCTTGATCGAAGATGACTCTGTGGATTGTGTCGTATCGAACTGCGTGCTGAATTTGGTTCGCCAAGAAGATCGCAAGACACTCTTCGCCGAGCTTTTCCGAGTTCTCAAGCGTGGCGGCCGAGCAGCGATCAGCGACATCGTTTCCGATGAGACAGTCCCTGAAGAGATGAAGCGTGATCCGGAACTCTGGTCAGGTTGTCTCTCCGGTGCATTTCGGGAAGATGAATTCCTCAAGGCCTTCGAAGACGCCGGATTCTACGGCATCGAGATCGCCAAACGAGCCAAGGATCCTTGGCAAACCATCAATGGCATCGAGTTCCGATCCGTGACGATCGTTGCTTACAAAGGAAAGCAAGGGCCATGTCTCGAGCGGAACCAAGCAGTCGTTTATCGCGGTCCGTTTAAGAAGGTCGAGGACGACGATGGTCACATTTACTGCCGTGGTGAGCGGATGGCTGTTTGTGACAAGACCTACCAGTTGTTGTCTCGCGCACCCTACGAAGGCTTGTTCGACGCCATTGAACCTCGAGTCTCGGTACCTCTCGAAGCAGCGGGCGTGTTCAATTGCAAGCGCGCTAAGATCCGCGACCCGCGTGAAACCAAGGGGCAAGACTACGAAGCCACGACCGACTCTGCGGGCCCGTGCTGTGGCCTAGACACGGATTGTTGCTAGGGCGAGTTGATACTTCAAAACCAATGGAATCGATCATGAAACTTCAAACCCTACAAAGAACGGGCAACTCGCTTGCTTCGCCAATCGAGCAATTGCATATCTTGCAAGACAGGCGGCCGAGTCACGTGGCTCCGTTCAGCAATAGGCTTGCCGAGCACGGTGTTTTGCCGCTGTACCGCAAGCAACTGACTACGCTACAAATCAACGTCGGCAAGGTATGCAACCAGACATGCACGCATTGCCATGTCGATGCTGGGCCCGATCGTCGCGAGAGCATGACTTACGAAACAGCTCGACAAGTGATTGATTTCCTGGCCAGGTCAGAAGTCAAAACGCTCGACATCACTGGCGGTGCTCCCGAGATGAATCCGCAATTCCGAATGCTGGTGAAAGAAGCCCGAAAGCTCGATAAACAAGTCACCGATCGTTGCAACCTTACGATCTTGCTCGCTAATGGTTTTACGGATCTGCCAGAGTTCCTAGCTGAACATCAAGTTAGCGTCGTCGCGTCGCTGCCATGCTACTTGGAAGAAAACTGCGATGCTCAACGAGGCAGCGGTGTGTTCGTCAAATCGATCGAAGCTATTCGCAGACTGAACGAACTTGGCTACGCGCAGCCGAATTCCAATTTGCAACTTGACCTTGTCTACAATCCAACCGGCCTCGGTCTACCCCCAGAGCAACTAAAGCTGGAGGCCTCCTACAAATCGGAACTCGACGCGCGTTATGGCATTCAGTTCAACAATCTGCTGACGATCACCAATATGCCGGTCAGTCGATTCCTGGATGATCTACTTCGACGCGGCAAGTATGAAGAGTATTTAGGGAAGCTGATTCAAAGCTTCAATCCGAGCACCATCGACAATTTGATGTGTCGCTCTCTGCTCTCGGTGGACTGGAACGGATTCATCTACGATTGCGACTTCAATCAAATGCTCGACCTTGTAGTCTCGGAAGGTAATGAACGAGTCCACATATCTCAATTGACCGACGATCTCCTTGCGGATCGCCCCATTCGAACCGCCAACCACTGTTATGGATGCACAGCGGGTTGTGGATCAAGTTGCGGAGGCAGCCTTGTTTAACCGCGTGGGCATCGTCCCGCGTTCGAGTTGCGAAACGTCAGGAACAACGCGGCCCGTTGGGCACGCGGTTAAACGATGGCTAACCTAACTGATCATCTGCTAATTTTTGCCAGACTGCCAAAGGCTGGAGCCAACAAGACGAGGTTGATCCCTGCGCTCGGAGCGGAGAATGCGACGCTGGTGTATCGTCAGTTGGTTGACCGAACCCTGAGCCAAGCACGGCAACTAGCAACCGAACGGCGCTGCCAAGCAACCGTCTGCTACACCGGTGGATCGGCCTGCGAAGTTCGAGCCACATTTGGTGACGATCTGACGTATTGCGAACAGAAGGGATCGTCGCTGGGCGATCGGCTGCAACATGCAACGAAATCGGCATTTGAAGCCGGCGCCAAACGAGTCGTTGTTATCGGCACCGACTGCCCGAGTCTAACCTCAAGTGATTTGACAAACGCTTTCGATCAACTCGAAACACATGACGTTGTCATCGGGCCGGCACAGGATGGGGGATACTATTTGATTGGCCTCAACGCTCAACGTGCCTCGCTGTTTGCCGATATCGACTGGAGCACTTCTCAGGTTCTCGAGCAAACATTGCACAGGACCAGGGAGTTGGGGCTACGCGTTCATCTGTTACGAATGTTGCCCGATGTTGATTATCCGGAAGACTTATTGCCGTTACGCCGAGACAACGATTGTCATCTTCTTCCATTCCAGACAGCAGCGGATAGGCTCTCCGTCATTATCCCAACGCTCAACGAAGAAATGAATCTGCAGCGAGCGCTCGACTCCGTGGGCTCGCCCAGTGACAATTTGGAAGTGATCGTCGTCGACGCGGGAAGTTCGGACCATACGGTCGAGATTGCCCAACGTCATGGCTGCAAAGTCTTCGGTGGCAATCCAGGTCGTGCAAATCAGATGAACGCAGGAGCCGCCATCGCCACGGGCGATCACTTGCTGTTTCTCCATGCCGACACGCGACTCCCAACCGACTACCGTTTCGAAGTCGATCGTGTTCTCGCCACAGCGGTCGCCTGTGGAGCTTTCCCATTGCAAATTGATGCCCCAGGACTTGCTCTCCGAATGGTCGAATTAGGCGTTGCATTCCGATCGCGGATACTGCAGATGCCTTACGGAGATCAAGCGTTGTTCTTTCGATCGGCTGACTTCTACGCACAGAACGGCTTCAAGCAGATGTCTATCATGGAAGACTACGAGCTTGTGTCACGAATGCGCAAGATAGGAAAAATTGGCATTGCAATGGCACCTGTGAAGACCTCTGCACGGCGATGGCTAAAGAAAGGAGTTCTGAAAACAACATTCATCAATCAGTTGTGTGTGCTTGCCCATCATCTTGGATTCTCAGACAAAGCCATCGTAAGGCTATACCGTCGTCGTCCTGAGGTCGATGATGAAGTACGCTGAGGAAGGTTTGCAGGACCATGAGAGAAGTCGAATCGTCGCAGTTTGATGCTTTGCTCATTAGGGTAAATTAATCGTCAAATTAATCGTGAGCGAAAACTTTTGGACTGCCGTAACTGGCGAAAGAATCAATCTTCGATGTTTGCCGTAAGTGCGCGGTGCTTGTTGCGGCTTACGTTCTAAGGCGTACTTTGTTGAATGAGTAGATCGGTGTAGTTTGGCGGAATATCGCCCGTCAAGGAACTTAGGAGCGCGACAATGGATTGAATCTGGCTATCGTTCAGTTCCTGGTCGAGCTGAACTTTTGCCATAACTCGAACTGCTTCGCCTAAGCTGGCTACCGAGCCATCATGAAAGTAAGGTGCCGTCTTCTCAATGTTGCGCAGCATGGAAACGCGGAACTGATACTTATCCTCTTCCTTATTCGATGATTCAAAAAGGCCTGCGTCCGTCTGCTTCGACCCCGTCGCCTTCCAATAGTCCTGATGAACGCCAAACTTCTCGAGCCCTTCGCCACCGAGCAACTTTCCCGAATGACAATCCACGCACCCAATGCTCATAAACAGTCGAAGCCCTGACTTCTGCTGTTCAGTTAGTGCCTCCACATCCCCACTCAAGTAGCGATCAAAGGCTGCTGGGGTGCTAAGCGTGGATTCGTACGCTTCAATCGCCTTGGCGTAGTTCATGGGATTCATTGGGTTTTCTGTCGCTGGAAACGCAGCTTTAAACTTGGCCTCGTAGCCATGCTGCTTCAGCAATTCAATGACGTCATCTGCGCTGGCAAATCCCATCGAACCGGTGAGTGACTTTTCCGCTTGATGAGCACCCGACTTGCGATCACCAGTCCACCGCAGTTTGGGTTGCAGCATTGCGTTAAACACTGTTTGCGAATTGCGCTTCGTTGGCTTTTCTTTAGCGTCGATCGAGAACTGCGCAGAGTCGGCTCCCCAGTCGCCTGCCGCATGACAAGAGGCACATGCAATTTTGCCATTGGCCGAGAGTCGCTTGTCCCAGAATAAGTGCTGCCCCAGGACAACCAGTGGCTTCTCCAGTTCTTCGGGTGCTGCAGATGTGATCAAGCCAAAATTAGCTTGAGCATCTTTATGCAGTTCATCGGCTGGCTGGTCTGCAAGCGATTCTAACATGCATACAATGAACGCTGCTGCGAACGATAGCAGCGTCGAGCACCTGAAAATACGGTCGAATTGGTTCATGACGGAATTCCTATTATTGAAGTATCGGTATCCTGTGTTTTGCGACGACAACGCTCCTCGACCAGACGTAGGCCACAACAATCGCAGCGCTGTTACGGCAATGGCCTTGTATTGTATCGTAACGCCGTAACTGCGCTTTGCTTGTTACGGCCTACCTTCTCTCGATTACATCACGCGCCGAAAGACACCGAAAAAGAACAACTGCTGCTTATCCGAGGGCGTAAGGTGCTCATAGTTGCAGCAACTCAATGATTCAAAAGACGGCCCCAGCGTTTCTTCCATCGTATCCGCATCGTATTGTTGGATCTGGAGTCCGCTACATTTCTCTGGACCACCGACGGCGAATGTTCCTACGACGAAGTAACCGCCAATAGGTAATGTTCGCTTGAGCAAATCGAGATAGCGCCGACGATCTTCGATATCGGTAATGAAATGAAACACCGCTCGGTCATGCCAGATGTCGAACTCGCCCTGCGATTCCGTTTGGGTAATGTCGGCAACGATCCATTTCACTTGCGACGCTCGTTCGCCGAGTCGAGCTTTGGTCGCTTCGATGGCGGCGCTGGAAATATCCAGCACAGCCACCTGCGGGAATCCCACGTCGAGCAGACGATCGACGAGAAACGATTGCCCGCCACCCACATCGATGATTCGGCCTCGCTTTTCACCGGCGGCCTCGAGGATCAAGTCCAGCGATTGTTTCGGATTGGGCTCGTACCAACTGACCTCGGTTGAGCTCTTCGTTTGGTAGACGTTTTCCCAGTGCGATGTGCGGTCCATAAAATCCTTGCTTGTTTGAGTCTTCAAAGGAAGTAAGATTGTATTCGGATATGCGAATACAACAACCCGGAGCAAGACCTTGACGGAGATCGACACAAAATCAGCCACCGTACTGCTGCGAGCCTTTGCGCATCCAACGCGACTGGCCATTTTGCAAGTGCTCTTTGGCGGACCCAAGTGCGTCACAGACCTGGAAGACCTGCTCCCGGAGTAGATTGTGGTGCCACTTGTTGGAGACTGGGGCACCGGGCTTGGCCGATCGCTTTACCAAGTGGCCGTGATCGCACAGCTCGGAGCTCACGAACAGTGTAGGCAGTTCACAGAAACCCAATGGCGAGGTCAGCGGACAGGTCGCCAGTCGGTCTCGCAGATCAAGCCTGGTACTGCATTGGAAATTACCTGCAAGAAGAAAGAACTCGACCGTTACGAGTCGCACCTACGACGCTTCGTAAGGAACACAGTGCTCGATGGAATCTTGTGGGTGAATATCGCGATGGGCTGCCTACGATTGCAAATAATCAAGCGGGAGCTGTGAAAGAAAGATGGTTGGCCAAAAAGATGAGGCAAGCGGAATGGATTACGAGCACATTGCTCGTCGAATACGCAATTACGGACTTGTTCTGCCGTGGGCGTGAAAATCGGTTATACTTCTGGCTCGCTGCAATTCACTTCCCATAATTGATTGGAAGTGTAAAGTTTGCGAGACATTGTTTTCGCTCATTGTTCTCATTCGTCGTTTCAGGAGACTTGCCGTGGCTGTTTGGATCATTCTAGCTGTACTAATCGGTATCGCTTTGATCGCTGTTTTTTGGATCGTCGGGATCTACAACAGTTTGGTCGCCTATCAAAATCGATTCAAGAACGCATTTTCGCAGATCGAAGTCCAGTTAAAACGCCGCTATGACCTTATCCCGAATTTGGTCGAAACGGTCAAAGGCTACATGGCTCATGAACGCGAAACCTTGGAAGCTGTCATCACTGCACGAAACCAAGCCGTCAGTGGTTTGCAACAAGCTTCGATGAACCAACAAGATCCTGCTGCCATGCAGGCGCTTTCCGGCGCGGAGCAAGGATTGACCGGCGTTCTTGGTCGGTTGTTCGCTCTGTCCGAATCCTATCCTGACTTGAAAGCCAATCAGAATATGGCTCAGCTCACCGAAGAGATTACTACGACCGAAAACAAAGTCGCGTTCGCTCGGCAAGCCTACAACGACTCAGCAACTGCTTACAACACTTACCGCCAATCCTTTCCGCCAGTTGTATTTGCTGGAATGTTTGGGCACACGCAAGACGCTCAATTGCTGCAATTCGACAGCGCTGCCATCGCCGATGCGCCCAAAGTATCCTTTTCCTAAAGCCTGATGTCGCAGTTGCGTTGATCCTCGACTGCAATTGGCCGCGGCACCTTAATGTGCTCACTCGTCATCATCAAGTGCTTTGGCTAGTTAAAGCTCAAGATAGATCGCGCAAGCAATCCGCCAAAGCAAGCTGGTCTCGCATCATCATTCCCTTTGAGTAAGTTTATGGCGACTGACTTTTTTCAGCGACAATCCGACGCGCAGCGCAGTACCGGTTGGCTTATTGGCATGTTCGTCCTATCTGTAATCGCGGTTGTCGGCACAGTCATGGTGGTGGCTTTCATTGCCGTGCGAAGTCAGATACCGATTACCAAAGAGCCTCTGGACCCATACCCCGAGCAGTGGATGATCCCTTTGCTCGCCGGTGCCATTACGCTGCTGGTTGTCTTGGGCGGCTCGTTATACAAGGTCTTGGAGCTTAGAATGGGGGGCGGCAAACGAGTTGCCGAATCGCTGGGAGGTCGCCAGCTTTATCCGAACAGCGAAGATCCCATCGAACGGCGTCTGATGAATGTCGTCGAAGAAATGGCGATCGCTTCTGGGACACCTGTGCCACCAGTTTTCCTGCTGGACGAGCAAGGCATCAACGCCTTCGCCGCTGGCTATTCCCCCAGCGACGCGGTGCTGGGAGTTACGCGAGGCTGCGCCGAGTCACTCACGCGAGAACAACTGCAAGGAGTGATTGCTCACGAGTTCAGCCACATCTTGAACGGCGATATGCGAATGAGTATTCGCCTCATCGGCATTTTGCATGGTATCCTCCTGCTCGGGTTGACGGGGCAACTGATCTTTCGACTTCTTTTTTATAGCGGTTCGGGGCGTTCCAGCCGAAACAGCAATGACAAAAATGGTGGTCAGATTGTCTGGATTATCATGGGGATCGGACTGGCGCTGATCGTCTTGGGGTATCTGGGGACGTTTCTAGGGAATCTCATCAAAGCGGCCGTATCGCGACAACGCGAGTTCCTGGCTGATGCTTCAGCCGTTCAGTTCACTCGTAATCCTGACGGGATTGCGGGTGCATTGAAGCGAATTGGTGCCTCGAGCGCAGGCTCGCGATTGCAAACCGCCAACGCATCCGAAGCGAGCCACATGTATTTTTCACAAGGAGTCTGGGAAGGATTTTCCAGCTTACTGGCAACCCATCCACCGCTGAAAAGCCGAATTCGCGCAATCGAGCCGACCTGGGACGGTAAATTCCCAGCGATCTACAACCCTCGCGCTGCAGTTGCCTCCAATGCCGCCTCGCAATTTGCCGGTGCAAGCAACTTGGGAACAGACACAGATCTCGTCCCTGTCGACGTGGTTGATCACGCTGTAGATCACGTTGGCGCACCCAGCCAGGAGCATCGACATTATGCGTCAAGCTTGGTCGCCGCACTCCCACCAACGATCGTTCAAGCAGCACATGAACCTTACTCCGCGCGTGCTGTCATCTACGCTTTGCTTTTGGACAAACAGCCAACTATTCGAGCGACGCAGATCGCTTCTCTACAGAACCATGCAAAGCCCGACATTGTGCATGAGACATTAAAGCTCAGTGACGAAGTTGATCGATTGGATGCGAAAGTGCGTTTGCCGCTGCTTGAGATGACGATGCCAGCGCTAAAGTCGATGTGTGAGACGCAGCACAAAGAATTCAACCGATGCTTTGTTGAGCTATCGAAGGCCGATCAACGTTTGGATCTCTTCGAATGGATGCTTTCCCAAGTGCTGCTTCGTCATCTTGCACCTCAGTACGAACGTGTCGAATCGCACCGAGTTCACTACTATGGTTTACAAAAGTTGACGCAGGAATGCTCCATCCTACTATCGATTGTGGCTTCGGCGGGTAACAGCGAAACAATCACTGAAAAAGCGTTTCAAGCGGCTGCTGGTCACTTGCCTGAGTTAAAGTTGGCATTGGTGCCTAAAGCAGACCGCAAGTTGCCGCAATTGCAAGCGGTGCTACGAACGCTGGTCCAAGTTACGCCGAAGCATCGTGTTCGCATTGTCGATGCTTGTGCGGCTGCGATTTGCGCGGACAACCACGTGCAGTGGCAAGAAGCAGAATTACTGCGTGGGATTTCCGACCTGCTTGATTGCCCCATGCCGCCGCTCTTGGTCAAATCGACTGCTGACCAATCAAAGGTCGCGGCGAAAGGGACTAGATAGACTGAGACGAAGTACTCAACGCACTTTGCCTGGAGCAAGCAGCGCTTGCCTCAAACCAGCGTCGGCTGGCTTGTTGGAAAGCCAGATACTGAACAGCGCTTGTTTGAACTTGTTGCCCGCTACCAATCCCAAGTACTTGCCATTCTTATTCACGATGACGCCGTGCTGTGGAAGATAAACGAGATCGAAGATATCACCCTTGGCAATATCATCCTTGAAGCACACGCGGAACTCGTCGATCTGTTTGCGAATTTCGCGTGTGTCCCCACCCGTTGCGTTTTTGAAACCATCTTCCAGCGAATCGAGCAGACTGCTTTGGCTGACAAAGCTTGATGTGATCTTGATTCGAATTGCCATCGGTTGTTCGTCGGCGATAATCGCCGCAGCATTAGAACTGGGTTGCTTCAGGTAAAGTCCCGCGACATACAGCTCGAGAAACGCTTTTGTTCGAGATCCTTCTCCGTTCAGGACCAAGCGATGTTCGCCCGCTCGAATCTCTGAAGGCAACTCGCCCGCGTTGGCAACCAGCGGAGCAACGCTTAGTCCTAAGGCGATGAAGGCAACGGCTACTGTCTTCCACATTTTACGCTCCTCCTGAGCTTTGATACTGCAAGCACTCGTTGGCATGCACAGCCTTGAGCATTCGTCAAACCGGCATGGACTTTAGCAACTTCTGCATTGGAGAGACAACAGAAGAACAGCTCGGCGGCTGCAGTTTTGCCAAACTAATCCGCCCGACAGCACCACGAACCAAGTCAGAATTGCCGTTAAACAAAAAGCTTCTTGTAATCTGGATGGGCGATTTGGTCGACGGCCGGCCCGCTGTAACAATGACGCCCTCCGTCCACATGCAAGCATTCGCCGGTGACGAATCCAGACTCCGTCAAGAATAATGCGGCTTGAGCAATGTCCGCTGGCGTTCCAATCCGTTGCACCAGCGCCGCAGACTCGAGTTCCGCTTGCTCGGTCTCCGATCGATGTGCACCCAACAAGACAATCCCGGGCAGAATTGCATTAGCGCGAACTTTGGGGTTGCGCGACGCGAGCTCGACGGCCATCGTACGCGTGAGTGTTGGGATCGATCCCTTGCCAGCAAAATAGCCTGCGAATCCCGGATAGGGTCGCGCAACGGCCCAGTCACCTGTCAGAACAATGCTCCCACCACTAGCTTGCGACGCCATCTGCAAGCCCGCGTGCTTCGCGATCAAGAAGCTGCCAAGGCAGTGATTATTCAAGTTCGCTTGGATATCGCTGGCCGACGTCTCTTCAAGTGCCTTACGTTCCCAGCTTGCCGCGCAATGCACCACCGCATCCAGCCGTCCATACCGTTGGCAGATCGCTGTGACCCATTGCTGCACGTCCGCCTCCTGTTGGATATCGCCGCAAACCAGCATCGCTTGCAACCCCAGCGACTCACACGTTGCGACACACTGCTGCCCCTTTTCTATGCTGCGATGTGCGTGAAAAACAGCGCGATAGCCGTGGCACAAAAAATACCTGGCTACATAGTTCCCAACGCGAGCCGAAGCGCTGCCGGTCACCAAAACTACCGGTTGATCGGTCTCAAAACGCTCTATTTGTCGTTGTCGGTCGGCCGCAGATCGGTAATCGCTGACGCTGTCAAGTTGTGGGTCAATCCAGATGTCAGTCATTTTTGTTCTGTGCAATTGTCGGTTCGTTTCGTCATGTGGCTCACGCACCTTTAATGCTAGAGCACTGTCAATGTTTGCCAAGCACACCGTACTCGCGTCGCCAATATTACCCATTGTGTCAACGAAGGCCGCAGATTGCTTGCCATGGGGTGCTTGCATTGACGAAATCGAGACCAAGTTTCGAAATTTTGAATCGGACGCTCGGCCGAATTTGAGCGTAACACCTGCTAGCGATTGAAGGTCGCCAAACGGCTTTAACGGTTGAATCGTCTCATGAAATCTTGGAGAAGTTGATCATGGTTACATCCAATAATCTATCTCGCAAACTGACACGACTGGAAGATGTTCGATTTCTGCGCGAGGAAATTCTCCTGCGTAAGAACTTAAATGGCTTCTTTACTCGAGAGAAGCAGCGGCGTGAGCTAATAGACGCCACAAGCATTACGGACCTAGGTTTGATAGATCGATTGCGCGACGCGGGCATATGCACCAAACGGTTGCTCGCGTTGGAGCTTGTGCCGATTGCCGTAATGGCGTGGGCCAGCGGTAATTGCACTGCGGGCGAACGTTCAGCCGCATTGGCTGCTGCGAATGTTTTTTCGCTGCCCAGTAGCGATGAATCGGCTGCCTTATTCGAAAGCTGGCTGGACCAACGCCCAGGTGCGCAATGGATGGACTTGTGGTCGGACTACATGTCGTTACGCATGAAGGGTATGCCAGCGAGCCAACTGCAGTTGTATCAGCTAGAACTGTTGAATCAGGCCAAACGGGTTGCTGAGGCCGCAGGTGGTTTCGCTGGATGGGGCAAAATTTGCGGTGCCGAACAAGCGATCTTGGATCGGGTCGGACAAGTGCTTGGCGATACGTAGCATGCCTGCTCAACCGATTGCTGCTCAACTTCGCCCCCCCGTAGTGGATCTTGTTAAGGCTCACTCGCGAAATCCTTCCAAGGTCCGCTACGAATTTTCCATATACTGTCATCTTGCAGTGCCAACCCGTCAGCGATTCAGCATAAGCATACCGAAACACACCCTGGTTGGGACCGCTAGGACACAGGGCTGATTTGGTTGGCGAACAGGCCTTCGCGTGCTGCATTCGATATCGCCATCACGGCAGGATGCTTCAGCCTGCGATCAATCGACACACAATAGAATCTTTCGACAATCTTTGAGATACGGCCAATGGGCTGCAGAGCGTACTGTCGTCCAACCTCTTTCGCCAAAATACTTGGAATAACAATCATGCCTTCGCCAGCTTGCGCGAAAACCTTAAGCAGCGCGCTATCTTCGAATTCGTGAACGACTTCAGGCGAGATCTCTTGATCATCGAACCATAGTTCCAGTGCCCGGCGCAACGTCGTGTTCTGAGTCGGCAGCAGCATCGGGGCATTGTTAAGCGAATGCGGAAAGCCTTCGGCGTACTGTTCGTGCATCTGTGCATTGCCAAAGACCATCACATCACATTCACCTAGCAGATGATTGAAGGCGCGGATGTTCAAGTTGGGGGCCAGCGGCGAATCCGCTAGCACGACATCCAGTTTGTGCATTGCCAGCTCGCTTAACAGATCATTCAGCTTACCTTCGTAACACACTAGCTTCACTTTCACATCAAGTTCCAGTGCTGGCTTGAGCAATTTATAGACGACCAGCTTTGGCAAAACATCGGGCACCCCGACAGTCAAACGCAAGTTATCATGGCTAGTACGTCCTTTCATCGTATCGGTCAATTCTCGTCCCAATGAAAAGATCTCATCGGCGTAACGAAACGCAATTTGTCCAACATCTGTCAAGACAATCGAGCGTCCTTTGCGCTCGAACAACTGGATACCCATCGATTTCTCCAGTTTCTGTATCTGCGTGCTGAGCGTCGGCTGTGACAGATGCAGCAACTCGGCCGCTTGCGTAATGCCGCCCTCTTTTGCAACCATCCAGAAATAGAGCAGATGGTGGTAGTTCAACCATTCTACCATGATGTTTCCTTGCTAAAGCTTAGCTTTTCTCAATGCGAGAAATCGTATTTATCTATAGGTCTTTTCAATCCAAATGCCTTGCGCACTTAGCTTTTGGTTATGAATACTATTTTGCTGAAAAAGAAGGGGTAGTTCACAAGAAAGGCTGAAAATAGTGAAGTTCCCACGGATTGTGTCGCGATTTTTTCGCCGTCTAATCTTTCGTGAATCTTCCGCAAGCAAGTTCCTGCAGTCGGCACTGGCATCCACACAAGTACTCGCGATGCCAAAGTAGTCGTCCGCCTATTCTGCGAAGTGAACCTGCAGCGTTTCGATTAACTTTATGAGGCAGCAAGTTCTGCAGACCACCGGCCAATAGATAACAAGCGGCAAGTTGCTGGCCAAGCTGGTGCAGGCTGGCTCGAGACTGCCGCTAGGCCGTGGATACCGCGGCGACGGTCGCTTGCGAAGGCATGGCGTCCACCGAACTCGCCTCAACACATTTCTCTAACAGCTTGGCCATTCCCGTCATAGTGGCAAACGCGCAATCCGCGGCGTCCCGCCCAACTCCAATCCGAACAAGTCCCTGCACCGGAGCAAGCTTCGTCGGATCAAACAAATACCAATTGCCATCCAAGTACGCTTCCATGAACCCGTGGAAATCAGGCGGTTGTAAGTCGACGGCATATCCCGCAACATAACGAGCCGGGATACCCACGCCTCGGCAAAGCGTTATTGCCAAATGAGCATAATCTCGGCAGACGCCAGTCCGCTGCAGCAGCACACTGGCCGCGGTGCTGTTCACGTTCGTGCTGCCAGAAGTGTAATCCAGATGGTGATACACCCAATCACAAATACCGGCGACCCGCTGAAAGCCCTTGGGCTTACTGCCGAACTCTTCGAAGGCGAATCGAGCCAACAGGTCGCTTTCACAGTATCGACTAGGATTCAAATAAGTAAGCACTTCTGCTGGCATCTGAGCGGCCGATAGTTCAGCGATATCGGTTGGCAAGTCGATCGCTGGCGATAATTCAACCGTGGCAGAGTAATCGATGCTCAACTGACATGGCTCAACCAAGATGCGATGCAGTTGATTGCCTTCGCTGCCCGGTTGGCATTTTTCAATCAACAGCGAAGGGGTGATCTGCAAGTTTTCTTCGATCACGTTCTGACGAGCAGTGGCTTGGCAAGCAATCTGAAACAGGAATGCGGTTTCTGTTAAGACTTCGTACACTAGCTTGGAGTGCACTTTGATACGCGGCATAAAGCTTATCTGCTATAGAAGTGAAAGATTCAGTGCTGGGCATAACAGAGCTCAGCCTGTCGCATAGAGTTTATTCGTTTTTCGAACCGCTGTCCAACGTATTGATCACATGCAAGCCGACTTTCATGGCCGTGTCACTGCAATACGGATCATCGAAACCGGCATGGTGGTTTGTAGCACCGCCTTTAGGCGGAAGTCAGTGGTTTGTAGTACCGCCTTCAGGCGGAAGTCAGTGGTTTGTAGTACCGCCTTCAGGCGGAAGTTTCCCAATATCTTAACCGCTATTTGTTGGCAAATATTTCGCAAACCGTTCGACCAATGGTCGTTTAACCGCGTGCCCAGCGGGCCGCGCTGGTCGAAGATGCGGCACACGGAGAGTGCCTACTACGTTGTTACGGCCCACGGAGAGTGCCTACTACCTTGGCTGCCTGCGGGGGGGTCGAACAGTTCCCGGACAAAAATGCCACTGCGAATCGCATCTATTGCTACCAGTTAGCGGATTCGAGTAAATTTCGGGCTAGGACTGGCTAGACCAGCTCGCTTTTGAAACGCATTGAGGATTTGGAAAAATTGGTTCTAATGATGCCACTGAACCTCGATGTGGTGATTTGGCTCCTTTTTTGAGCCTCATTTCCCGCAAACCGCCTTACTAATTTTAACCATGTCAACTTTTCAACTGACCCAAGGGCCCGATAACGAGCCCTTGATCCAAGAAGTTCCCTCACACCCGATCGAGGTCAGTTACGCGTCGCGAGTACATCGGCTGCCACCCTATTTGTTTGGCCGCATCAATAATTTGCTATACCAGAAACGTCGCGCGGGCCAAGACGTAATCGATCTGGGGATGGGAAATCCTTCCGATCCCCCCGATCCGACCGTGATCGAAAAATTGGCCGAGGCTGCTCATGATGTCCGCAACCACGGTTACTCCAAAAGCAACGGTCTGCTGAATCTGCGTCGCGAATTGACCAGCAAGTATTTGCGAAAATATGGCGTGCGATTGGACCCAGAAACCGAAGCCCTCGTCTGCTTGGGGTCCAAAGAGGGTTTTTCTCACATGTGCCTGGCATTGATGGGACCAGGCGATACCGCGATTATTCCTTCACCCTATTTCCCAGTGCACCAGTTCGGCGTTGTGTTGGCGTCTGGCAATGTGGTCGCTTTGGAAGTCGCCGATAGCGAAAAGTTTCTATCGAATATCGCGTACACCTGCCAGCATTTTTATCCACGGCCCAAAGTGCTAATCATTAACTATCCACACAATCCATCGACGGTAACGGTCGAGCCGGAGTTCTTTGTGGACGTGGTTAAACTCGCCAAGAAGTACAACCTGATGGTGATCAGCGATTTCGCTTACGCCGACGTTGCTTTCGATGGTTACACGCCGCCTAGCTTTCTTTCAGCTCCGGGGGCAAAAGATGTCGGTGTTGAGTTTACGACGATGAGCAAAGGCTACAACATGGCAGGCTGGCGGGTCGGCTTCTGTGCTGGAAATGCCGATATGGTCCGTGGTTTGGCGACCATCAAGGGCTATTACGATTACGGTATGTTCCAAGCGATCCAGATTGCAGCTATTGTTGCACTGCGCGATACGGACACGACCGTGGAACGCCAATCGGAGATCTATCAAGGCCGTCGGGACGTGTTGTATGATGGGCTGAAGCGAATTGGTTGGGAAATGGCCAAACCGAAAGCTGGCATGTTCATTTGGGCGAAGTATCCTCAACCATGGCGAGATCGTATGAACTCGATCGATTTCTCGATGCACTTACTGGAGCATGGTAACGTCGCTGTCAGTCCTGGGGGCGGATTTGGCCCTGCTGGCGAAGGCTATTTGCGAATGGCTTTGGTGGAAAACGAGAATCGATTGCGACAAGCGGTCAAGCAGATTGCAACTTGCCTTGAACACACCAGCCCACCTGAGCCTTCCACATCGCGCTGATGGAATCAACACGACCTACTAGCCCACGAATCGCTGTCCTAGGAGCTGGGATCAGTGGGCTTTCGGCTGCCGCTTATGTCGCTCTTGAACTTCCGCATGCCAATGTCGAAATTTTAGAAGCTTCCGATCGCGTGGGCGGAGTCATCCATACGCAATATGCTGACGGCATGATTCTGGAACATGCCGCCGATAACTTTGCGATGAATCTTGGGCATGTAGAAAAGCTGCATCAACGCTTGAACATCGCACCTGATCTGTATCGACCGAATCAGGATTATCGATATGCGCAAGTGTTGTACCGCGGCCAAGTGCATCGCATCCCGGTCGGTTTTTCATTGCTGCAGCCGACGCGGTTATCCAGTGTGCTGCAATCGCCCATCCTTTCGACAGCCGGTAAAGCGAGACTGTTGGCTGAGCAATTTATTCCGGAGCGAAAGTCCGGCGACGATGAATCGCTGAAAAGTTTCGCTTGTCGACGCTTGGGACGCGAAGTGTTTGAACGATTGGTCGAACCGATTGTCTGCGGAATTTTCACTGCACAACCCGATCAATTGAGCATGCAAGCTGCGTTGCCTCAGTATGTCGCGATGGAACGTGAGCACGGTAGTTTGATCGCTGCGGCGCGGGCCGCTCGCAAGAAGGCTCGTGCCGAGAATCCTCAAGCCGATTCCGCTCGTGACGCGACTGGCGCTCGCTACGATATCTTTGCTGCACCCAAGTCGGGTATGACGCGCTGGCTTGAACAACTGGTGCAAGCGATGCCTGCTAATGTTGCGATCAGGCTGGATCATCGCGTACAAGGTATGACTCGAACTGCTAGCGGACGCTGGAATCTGGATGTCCGTGTTGGCGGTGCCTTTCAGGACATCCTTGCGGCCGAGTATGACGCTTGCATTGTCGCGCTGAACGCTCCGCAAGCGGCAGCAGTATTAGCGAATGTCGCGCCAGTGGCAGCCAGCGAATTGAAGTCGATCGAATACGCCAGCAGTGCTATTGCCGTTTTTGGTATACCAGCAAGCGAGCTGTCGGAGCAGGTTAAGTGCTTCGGGATCGTCGTTCCTCACATTGAGAATCGCCAAGTGCTTGCGATCAGCCTATCCAGTTTGAAGTATCCTGACCGGTGCAGCGACGACACAGTGATTGCTCGTGTTTTCATGGGGGGGGCGATGCGACCTGAGATGTACGCTATGGCTGATGACCAATTGTTGCAGATTGCTTGGAAGGAGACACGCGGCATCCTGGCTCTGAAATCACCGATCGCTAAGTGGACGCGCATGGTACGTTGGCCAAGTTCGATGCCGCAATATGCCGTGGGTCATTTGGAACGTGTGACGAAGATTCGCGAGGACTTGAACGCTCACCCCTCCATTGGGTTATGCGGGAATGCTTATCAAGGTGTTGGCATACCGCAATGCGTTCACAGCGGTGAATTAGCGGCTAAGAAGCTAAGCGCTGCATTGCAAGCCATCTCAGGTTGATCGTAAGTCCAATGAAGGAAACTGATGGCCTCGTTGGTAGCCCCGCCGGAAGTCCGTAGTTCGTCGTACCGCCTTTAGTCGGAAGTTGAGCTACATCGATACCGCTAACTTGCAATTTGATTGGTCAAATGTCGTTTAACCGCGTGCCCAGCGGGCCGCGTTATCACCTCCGCAGAGCGCAACAAACGCGGGACAAGACAAACGCGGGGCGATGCCCGACGCGGTTAAACGGCCTGCCGTAGGCCGGGAACAAGCAAAGCCACCACCACGCCGGAACATCAGTCGCTTGAAACCATTCAACGTCACCAACCCAATCGAACATCTAACGATTGGCTTTGCGCAGTTCCGGCAAGAACCGTCGCGACCTTGTTACCGGCCTACGCCGTCCGCCGAAGGTGATAGCGATTCGCCGTCAAGCGACACTTCCGCATCATTCACCAAAATCTTGCGAGCGTGACATTGCACCGATCCTTCTTTCGTCAAATGAGCGTGACCATGGACCACAATATCCTGATCGATACTGACCGCTGATTGAATACCGATGGCAGTCCTGGGAGGAAACTTCACTGCGGTATGTGTAGCGACCACAAGTCCATCGACCTCGCCTTTATCATTCTTGTGAAAGGAAGTAACCTTGCCACTGACTGTCATCGGCATGTGCTGATCAGTCGCTCCCATTTCCACTTTACTCTTGGGTGAATGCTTATTGACCAGCATCGCTTGTTGGCCCGATTGAACCACAACCGCTTCGTAAACAGTCTCACCTTTTGGACGTACTTTTTTCTCTGCAAAAACGGTAATAGCATCTCCCTGTTTCAACCATCCTTTAATCTCGGTTGCATGATGAGGTGGAACATGAACCCATTCGCCGTTTTCAGTCTTCCAACCATCAATATCTCCCTTCTTGTTGATGCTCCATTCCGCGATGGGGCTTTGAATCACGTTCAACTCGCTGAGCGGAGGATGTTCGGCGGGGGGCTTGGGATGACTTGCAGGTGATTCGTTCGCTTTCGCGGTACTGGCTGCTGCTGGCAAGTCACTAGGATTTTGTGCTGCCGCTTGTCCCAACCACATGCGGCCTTGGCCGACGGTCATGGCCGATACGATCGCAATAAGCACGATCAGCAGTCCCAAAGTGACAGGGTGGAAAACTTTCATCATGGTCGATCTTTGAGTATTTCAATAGTAGGGAGGAGGAATGTCAGTTGCCGGACTGCTTTGTCGCTTCGGATAATTCGAAGTCCCAAATGTTTTCTGCATGCCTTTGGATTCTGCACAAGTCGGGAAAAGAAAGCTCTTCCTCTTGTGCATCAACAGCAGGCCGAGCCTTGACGAGGACACGGTATGTTCCGGACGGCATCGAAGTGTCTCTGTCAAATATATATTCGCCAGAAAGAATATCCGTCGAATACGCGGTAACGGGCTCAGTGCCCTCTAAGTAAAAACTAATAGTGCCTTTGGGTAGCAACTGCCCACGGTTGGTGACCGTGCCCTTCACGATGGTATCGCTTGGAGCTGGCTGGCAACCCGCGACCATGATCGTCAACATACAAGCAGCGAGTGTGCTGCATAAAATTCGCAACTTGAACATTAGACAGTTGTTTCTACCAGTTCCGTCGCTTCGCTCGATGCAAGCGATTCGGTGCTACTGGGGACTCGTGCCGTTGGCTGCACAGGCTCGGGTGACCTTACTGCTCGGGCACCGACCGCAACCTGCGGTTGTTTGGGAACGCTTTGAATCCTTCGTTGCTGATTGGCTCGTTTTTTGTAAATCGGCAATGCGTACAAAACCACTCCTGTGACTCCCAGGAAAAGAATTGCAAAAGCTCCGAAGTCCGACCACAGGAATCCATACTCACGACTGAAAAATGCGCCGGTGTGTAAGTCATGCACAACTTTCGCCCAGTCTGTACCGCCCTGGCCATTTGCAAGTTTGGGACCGCCCTTGCGCTCAATGATACGTTCTTCAGCCACCGACCATACAATCTCGTGAGCAGTCGAGACAGGCGCGTTTCGAGAAGCAACCTTGACGACCAAACCAAGCGCGGGATCATTTTTGATCTCCAAGCGATCGATCGCCAAGTCTTCATCGCCCCAAAGTGCTTTCGCCGCTTCAATTCCCTGGCTTGCTGCAGCAAGATTGGCAGGAGATAAGGCCGCGCGCAAACTGAGCTGCGTGTCAGAGTTCCCCGCACTGGTTTGCTTGGCAGCTAGCTGAGACTTCATTTCCGGCTTAGCCTGCTCGATGGGCTTTAAGCCTAATGTCTTTTCATGCATCCAGAGTACGCCGGTGGCCGAGGTCAACAGAATCGGTGCCAGCAAGACAAGCCCAAACCAGTTATGCAATGATTTGTAAGTGCTGTACTTCATGATTACTCCGCTAGTTCCGGGAAAGAGTCACCGCAAGCTGCCGTTGCAAGAGCAGCGAGTACTGACATGTTCATACCATCCGACATGAAATGCACACTACCATCGGCACGAACCGCGTTCGCTCCACCCACATGGAACGCATAAATGTTCTTCTCATTGGTGCAGTTGATAGCACACGGCCCCCCCTTAGCCTTCTTCTTCTCCCAGACTTGTTTATTCTCATCGAAGACTTCAATGGTCTCGGTTCGATCCAGCGTGCCATCAACCAGCGCGCCATGCAATTCGAGCGAGACCTCTTTCATCGCCCAACCACCACCTTTATTTGCAGCGGCAAAACCGTCTTTGAGAACCATGGCCTCACGGCCTAGCCGATAGAACTTGGAGCGGCCTGCAGCCTCAGAAATCATGATCGTGTTCGACAGTCCGTCAGTGACTGCTGAAGCCGGGTTGCCTTTGAAGTAGTCTTCGTCATCCTTCTCGGGTTTGGCAATAACGCCAAACAACTCCGACTTGCGTTTGACTGTAAAGAATCCCAAGTGGCCTAAATCTTCTTTCACACCGCGAATGGGAGCGTAGTCGCCTTTGGCAGCGGAATATTCTTTTTTAACTCGTCCCGTCTTCTTATCGAACTCCAGTACCCGGTCCAACATTTGACCGGCGGGTGTCGATGGGCAACGAAATATCGACAATTGCGACTCGCGGTAAACACGATTCGCGGGCTCGTCCACTTTCACAGCCGCATTATGTTGTTGCCAAACGCTGTGTTGTTCGAGGAAAGGCAATATCTGCCAAGCCCAACCATTGTCACTAGGTGTTTTGATTTCTGCGGCCGGGAAATATTTGAAAGCAAGCTCATGGTTGATAGCGGCGATCGCCAACTGGCGGAGATTGCTTTGGCAGTTCATCCTGCGCGCCGACTCTCTGGCCGAGTTAATTGCTGGGAGCAGCAAACTCGCTAATATTCCAATGATGGCGATTGCGACCAGCAATTCAACTAGTGTAAAGGCGCTGCGAGTCCGCTGCGCTCCGCGAAACAATTCCATAAACCAGCCCTTCCTCGTTCACTCCACGTTCCGTCTCTTGGATCGGAACTTGATACAAACTGCTGGCTGGCTACGTTTGGCTTGAAAGCGCCTTTTTGCTTGCCGAAATCACTCAAAACTAATGCTACTGAGAATTAGTCTCAATAGGATTGCGAAACCGATAACTTTTGTCAATCTGGGATGCGAAAAAACTGTGGGGAAGCCGAAGGAATTTTCTTCAGGCCGTCTACCAGCTCACATTTGCACAGTCAAAGACCGGGCCTTCGACACACGTGCGACGATAGTCCCATCCGCCGTCAGGCTGGTTGATTTTTGCAACGCAGGAATAGCAAATGCCAATCCCGCAGGCCATCGGCGTTTCTAATGACACTTCGCAAGGGACTTGAAAAGCCTGCGCCATCTCACCGACCGCTTCCATCATCGGTTCGGGACCACAACATGCAACTCGCAGGCTTTCGCCGCTTGCGCGACCAGCCAGAACCGAATTCAGTTCATCGGTAACGCGTCCGGCGCGGCCAAGGCTGCCGTCTTCGGTGGTCAAACGCACATCCAACCGATCGACCTCAGCGAACTTTGGTAGCCCAGCCAGATAGTCTTTCGATCGTGCGCCATAGATGAGCGTAACTTTCCGAGCGTAATTCGATGCTCGCGCCGGCACGCCGAACTTCTGCAAACCTAATGCTTCTTGGGCGACGGTCAACATCGGAGTTTGTCCGACTCCGCCAGCCACCAACACCAAATGATCGACGGGACTATTGCAGAATCCGTTTCCTAGCGGCCCCCAAACTTCCAACATTGTCCCAACGGGCATCGTGGCTAGCGGTTTGGTCAATCGGCCTTTCACTAGATAGACGAACTGGACACCATCCGGCCGCCCATCGTGATCGATGGTCCGATCCCAAAACGCGAACGCTCGGCCCAAGATCGCATCTTGGCGTCCTGCCAGCCGTAGCATCGCGAACTGGCCTGGCACAAAGCTCGCAGCGAGATCTGGGCAACGCAGCCCAATTTGCCAAGTCGCAGCGGCAATTTGCTGGTGAGAGCTGATAGGGGAGCGAACGAATTGTATGGAGGAGTCCGCTGGCGATGGCATGGATGGAGTGTTGATTCGAATCGTTGAGCGTAAGTGGATGGGACAGTGGGAGATTGTACGTAGGACTTCCGGTTCGTCGAGCCTCTCCAGGAAACGCGGGGCGATGCCCAACGCGGTTAAACGAAGACTTGGGGTAGGCCGGTAACAAGCAAAGCCGCCGCCAGCGCCGGAACATCGGTCGCTGGTAACTATTCAACGTCACCAACCCAATCGGACAATGATTGATTGGCTTTGCGCAGTTCCGGCAAGAACCATCGCGACCTTGTTACCGGCCTACGCGTCAGACGTGGATGTACGCGTTTTGTCGTTTAACCGCGTGCCCAGCGGGCCGCGATATCACCGCTGGGCACTACAAACGCGGGGCGATGCCCGACGCGGTTAAACGAAGACTTGGGGTAGGCCGGTAACAAGCAAAGCCGCCGCCAGCGCCGGAACATCGGTCGCTTGTAACTATTCAACGTCACCAACCCAATCGGACATCGATTGTTTGGCTTTGCGCAGTTCCGGCAAGAACCATCGCGACCTTGTTACCGGCCTACAGTTGAACGATTGCTTGGGGTATCCGCTGGCGGGCATTCACTTAGAATAATCCGTCTGAAACGATACTTTTTGTGATGCGTGTTACCCCAAGAGTCCCATTAATACCACTTATGGCCACAGAATTTCCACGAGGACCTTATCCCCGGACACGACTGCGACGTCTGCGACGTTGGGCGTGGACACGCGAGTTAGTCTCCGAAACCACGCTCGCTCCAAAACACTTGATTTGGCCTATCTTTTTAATCGAAGGCCAAAAACAACGCGTAGCGGTTCAGTCCATGCCGGGCGTGGACAGGTTGACGGTGGATCTAGCCGTTGACGCTGCTAGCGAAGCGGTCGATTTGGGCATCTCCTCGTTGGCCTTGTTCCCCGTCGTGCCAACGGACCGCAAAAGCGATTGCGGTAAAGAAGCTTATCGCAGCGATAACTTGATCTGCACCGCCACGGCTGCGATTCGTAAACGCGTTGGCGACCGTTTAGGGATCGTTTGCGATGTTGCACTGGATCCTTATACCACGCACGGACAAGATGGCTTAGTTGAACGCGACTACGTTGTTAACGACCCAACGATTGAAGTCTTATGCAGGCAGGCTGTAAATCAAGCCAACGCGGGCTGCGACTGTATCGCGCCTTCGGACATGATGGATGGACGCATCGGTGAAATTCGAGACGCATTGGACCGAGCGGGACATCATGAAGTGGTCTTGATGTCGTATGCTGCAAAATATGCATCCGCGTTTTATGGTCCGTTTCGCGATGCGGTCGGTTCTGCGAAGAACCTGGGTACGGGCGACAAGAAGACTTATCAAATGAATCCAGCGAACTCGGACGAAGCGTTGCATGAGGTGGCATTGGATCTACAAGAAGGCGCCGATATTGTGATGGTAAAGCCCGGTATGCCTTACTTGGATATTGTGCAGCGAGTTTCGGAAACCTTTCGAGTGCCCGTAACGGTCTACCAAGTCAGTGGGGAGTATGCGATGCTGCAAGCGGCGGCGGCGGCAGGCATGCTGGACCTCGACAAAGTAATGCTCGAATCGCTTCTTGCCTTTCGTCGTGCGGGAGCTTGCGGGATTCTTACCTACTTCGCACCGGCGGCGGCCAAGCTTTTGAATCATTAGACCAAGAGGATAAGCGATAGCCATGCGTCAGAATGATCAACTTGCGATCTTTAAAATTATCCCCCCGAAGCTTGCGATCGCGTTGATCGTGGTTGCAGTGCTTTATGCATTCCTGCAACCGGTCGTCAACGCAAAGTTCGGCTGGACATTACCATCGCTGGCGTCGATCGCCGAACTGGACTTCCGACCAGAAGTTAAACCGGAAGACAAACCAAAGTCCGCTCCACGATCTACATCAAAGGCCGACGAAGCGGTATCCGACAAGTCAGCAAAAGCGACCGCACCCACTAAAACCGATACAACCGCGACCGCGACGAACAAATCGACGGCCGACAAATCTGTTGACGCGAAGTCGACTACTTCGCAAAGCAATTTAAGATACGGGCTACTCAAATCGATAGGCCGCGATCGTTTTGAATCGCCAGCGGGATTGGTTTACGGTCCTGGTAGTCAAGAAGGCCATCGCTTAAAACACATTGAACGACATCTGCAAGATCAACCCAATCGCCCCGGCAGTCATGGGGTATTCAACGGCGACATGTCCGCGTTTCTCAAAGCGATTGATGACGCCTATACAAGGGCAGCGCGAGGTGCAAAGGGGACCAATCGACGCGATGAAGATGATACGATAGTGTATGAAGCTTCGTTTACCAAACCGATTGGTTACTTGGGTGGCAGCGAAGGCAAACGTCGCAACAACCCTGATCTACGACGGCTGCGCATTGTCGTGTCGGAGCGAAACCAGATGGTGATTACTGCTTTTCCGTTTTAGATCCAAACGTTGACTGCGTCCCGTTCCAAGGCTCCTTTCATCGACCGCCCGATTGACGCAGATTATCCTTTCACTATCGCGCAACGGCTTTCACACACAACGCACATACAACTATGCATGACTGGCTAATCTACACACGACATTGCCCACGTTGCCAACAAGGATTATGCCGCGTTCGCGTTTGCCAAGCGAGCGACGGTCCGCTCTACTTTCTATTGTGTGATGAATGCGAAGCGACGTGGAGTTGTCCTCAGCAAATGAATGCAGAAAAGCAATTCGATGCCGCTCAAGCGGTCTGCCCAAATACTCAAACATCCGTATGGGCAGACCAAACGCACTGGGCTTCGCTATTGGAAACAATCGATGCCGGGTGGTTTGGGCATGTTTACGTCGAGCGAAATCGATCGGAAGATAGCTGAAGATGCAAAACTTTCAAATTGGCAACGTAAACATTGCGAACCCGTTCGCTCAAGCGGCACTCAGCGGCTACAGCGATTGGCCAATGCGCATGATGGCTAAGCGTTTCGGGGCCGCTTACTCGCTGTGCGAAGTGATGTTGGATCAGTTCCTCGTGAACTTAAAAGATCGCGAACGCACTCGACATTTTCTGTACAACACCGCGGATGAACAGCCTGTAGCGGGCCAGTTGATGGGGGCCGAACCAGAGCAGTTTGCCTTGGGCGCTCAGCGTTTATCACAAGCGGGCTTTGCGGTGATCGATATCAACTTTGGCTGCCCAGTGAAAAAAGTGCTTGGCCGTTGCCGTGGTGGTTTTCACTTGAGCCAACCAGACGTTGCGATTGAGATCGTACAACGCACTCGCGATATTGTTCCACCGCAGATCCCGGTGACGTTGAAGATGCGACGTGGCATGGACGATTCGGCTGAAAGCCGCGATGCGTTTTACACGATTCTAGATTCCGCATTCGCTTATGGGATCGCTGCGATTACGGTGCATGGCCGAACGGTGGTTCAGCGCTATAACGGTCCCAGTCGCTGGGAGTTTTTGGCTGAGGTGAAACGCCATGTGGGCGAGCGAATCATTTTGGGCAGCGGAGATTTGTTTACCGCAGAAGATTGCATCGCCATGATGCGACAAACGGGCGTCAATGGCGTCACGATTGCCCGTGGATGCATCGGCAATCCCTGGATCTTTCAACAAGCGATCGCTCTGCTGGCTGGCCAAGCGCTGCCACCAGCTCCAACGTTATTCGAACAGCGCGAGGTGATGGCCGAACATTTTCGATTAGCCCAGCAGATTTATGGCGAGAAGCGAGCTTCGGTGACGATGCGAAAATTTGGAATAAAGTACGCGGCGAATCATCCCGAGTTTGAGTTGGTACGTAAAGCATTTACGCAAGTTCAATGTGGCGATGACTGGTTCGCTGCACTTGACCGCTGGTACAGCACCGATGGTCCGGGCTGCTACCCTGATACTATCCTTTCCGCTGCGATGTCCGAATCTTGATTTTCCCTTTTACTAAAGCTGCTCGTCGACGCAAACTGCTCAGCAAACCGGTCGACCTTGCTGAAATGCGAATGGCTGAAAAGTCGATTTGGCAATTTGCGCGGTTAGATAGACAACTGCAGCAAGACTTGATCTTGTGGTGTCGCGTATTCTTAAACGAGAAGTACTTTGAGGGCTGCAGCGGATTTACGATCACAGATGAAGTTCGCTGGACCATCGCCATGAGTGCGGCTCTCTGTGTACCAGCCAACTCGGGTTGGTACTTTGACAAAACGGAATCGATTTTAGTCTATCCGCAAGCGTATGTGGCTGAGGTCAAACCGAGTGTCTACAGCCAGTATGAGATCGTTGGCCAGTTTGCGCGAGCTGGCCAGACGATCTATCGTGGCCCGGTAATTTTGAACTGGGAGGATCTTGATGACGCACGTCAGTCAGATAACTTCGGTCATCAGATCGCGATCCATGAATTTGCGCATCAGATTGATATGATCAATAGTCCGCATGCTGACGGAATACCACCGTTATCGGCAGATGTGGAAGCGGCCTCGTGGATTGAAGCGATGCAGGTTGAACTAACGTATGCACGCAAGATGCGCGAAGACGGGTATCGCATCTACATCAATGACTACGGATTGACGAGTGCTCAAGAATTTTTTGCCGTGGCCAGCGAGTATTTCTTTCAGACGCCGCACAAATTGGCGGAGTTTCATCCTGGTGTATTTGCTCGGCTGATCGACTTCTATCGTATCGATCTGCGCAAGTACTTATCGACCTAGATTGGCCACCCGATTTAGAAGTACATGCCGCAGAAGGCAAAGTATCCCAGAGCAGCCACGGTCATTGGAATACCGTAGGGCAAGAGCAACATGGTCGGCTTGCGTTCGGTAGCGATTTCATAAAGTTTATCAGGGTTACGAACATGGAACCACTCGCACAAAATCTTGCCAGCTTGGCGGAAGTGATGTGACCAGCGACCGGTCCAAGCGACCATGATGACAGCCATCACTGCGCCGACAATCGTAGTCGCTACGAAGATATTCCAGACGTGTTCGGTGTAGACCCAAGCACCGATGGCACCCAGTAGTTTTACGTCGCCGCCCCCCATACCGCCGACCGCATGCAGGAAGTACAGCAATGCCAAACCGACGAAGGTACCCAAGACGCTCCAACCCAGAGCACTAGCGCCACCATCGACGCAGCTCCATATCCAACCGCCGATGATCAGCGGGAAAGTAATCTTGTTGGGAACTTTCAAATACAGTCCATCGATCACTGCAGCGACCACGAGCACCACCGAAAGCAACCAGATCGGCCAGTTTTGATAAATTGATGTGTAAAACCAAGTGCAGTCCATGTCAATCTTCCAACAAGATCAATTCAATGTGATTTAGTATACAGACAGACGCAGGCGAGGCCATGTTTGATGCGAGCCGAATGCCAGATCTGTTGCGAAAAAGAGTTGTGCTCTTTCTCTCGTTAACGAGCGACGAACATCCAAGCGATGGTTGCCATCAGCATCGTGCCCATGCAAGTGATCAGCTCCCATGCTCCGACAATCGCTTCGGACGGTAGATAAGTGGGAATCATGATAGTAAACCAGTGTGTAAGGAAAGTTGCAATAAAACGCCCAGCGATTGGGCGAACCAATCGCTGGACGTGAGCAAGCGTAACCGAGTCGATTACTTGTTTTCGTCAGCCGAAATTTGTGCAGCAACGCCATTGAACGTTGCTTGCGCGTTTTGACCAATCGTCTTTACTGCGGTCAAGCAGAGAACGATGATCAACGATAGCATCACCGCGTACTCAACTGCGGTTGGTCCATCTTCATTCTTCAAAAACTTCTTTAGCCTTAAAGCCAAATTCTTCATCGCAAACCTCCCAATAATGAAACCGGAGTGATGAATTCCAGTCTCGGACGATCTTTATCGCCAACCGTCTCGAAAGGGCACTCTACATCGCCATGCAGAATGTTGAGTTACGGCTGATCAACACGTATTCACTACGCGGTTGCGTAGTGGCCAATCGAACATCGATTCGCTGTAAGAAAGTTAGGTTACGGTTACTCGTAGGCAAGCAATTCACTTCAGTGAAAATGTCGCTTTTGCGTAATCCCTTTCGTTGCCCCCCCTATCAAGTTGATACAATCCGTACAACCGAACGTAGCAGGGGAGTCAGGGCGAGTCAGGAATTCAGTCTGCGCGATTAGCCGGAATGCGTTAGCACCGGTTCTCTCAGAAACCGTGAGCTAAGGCTCAACGGCTAATTGACGTGGATTCAAAAACTGACTCGCCCTCATGAGGGGAGTGCTGCTTGCTGAAGATTGTCGTAAGCGCGAGGCTGTGAGATCGATTCGATATTGTTGTCTGGCTGGAGGCTGGAGGCGTAGGTTGAGATTGCGATTGACGCGTCTGCTACGGCACTCGGAGAGTGCCTGCTGCTACCATTATTGCTGCGGCACACGGAGTGTGCCTGCTACTCTATGCGGGCATATTCTTGGCAACTTGGCTCCAGTTCACGACTTGCCACCAAGCTTTGACGTAATCCGGTCGTCGGTTTTGGTAGTTAAGGTAATAAGCGTGCTCCCACACATCTAAACCTAACAAAGGCGTCTTGCCACTGGAAAGTGGACTGTCCTGGTTCGCGGTCGAAATCACTTCCAGCCCGCTGCTGCCAAGCACCAACCAAGCCCAACCGCTACCAAACTGATTCAATGCTGCGGATGTGAAGAGTTCCTGCATCTTTTCTAACGAACCGAATTTGGCATCAATCGCTGAGGCGAGCTGCCCTGTTGGCCGCGGGTCTTTTCCAGGACTCTGCATCACTTCCCAAAACAAAGCATGGTTCGCATGTCCGCCGCCATTGTCACGCACCGTTTTACGAACGGACTCAGGAACCTTGTCCAAATTCTTGAGCAACTCTGCTACCGACTTGCCCTGCAGCTCGGAATGCTCAGCCACTGCTGCATTCAGCTTGGTTATATACGCCTGATGGTGCTTTGTGTGGTGGATCATCATGGTCTGTTCATCGATCACCGGCAACAAAGCATCGTAAGCATACGGTAATTGGGGAAGCTCGAATTTCCCATCCACCGGCGTTTGAGCCAGCACAGATCGCGTGAGCGACGAAGCGATTCCGCCCGCGACAACCGCAGTCGCCGTCGCTTGTAAAAAACCGCGACGACCGATACCCGAGTGGTTGTGCTCATGGTTACCATCTAAACTCATTGCGTATCTCCAATGTTATGTGTCAAAATCAAACTCAATTCGAGGTTCAATGCACCTCAGCAAGCGATATGCCTATAGCGTCCACTATTGGCATCGCAGAGCTCTGGGACATGTCATTGCATGCGACCGTACATTTGACCTGCTGAACATTATACCCAAAGTTAGGGCGTAGGTGATTGGATTCGAAAAAGTCGGCGGCTAACTGGGCGCTGAACAAAGGTTGGAAGTCAGCCGTTTGGCATGGGATGTTGATTGGCAGCGAGGTACACTAAAATCGCACGTAGCGAAAACGAGCAATCATCCGCACAACCATATTATGAGTTTAGTCGATCATCCAATGCAGTTTATCACATCTTTGGAGAACGAAACGATGCAGTTGGCGCCGCTGCTGATGCGCACGAGGCGCCATTTGCATCGGCACCCGGAACTGTCGATGCACGAGCAACAGACAACCAACTATCTAGCAGGAATCTTGGCAGAACATGGCTTGGCACCGAGAAAAACGAGTGCTCAAATCGGTTTGGTGTGTGACACGAATCACGAAGTTCCCGCGACTTGCACAGCACGCATAGGTATCCGCGGCGATATCGACGCGCTTCCTATCCAAACTTGCCTAAAGACCGCTTATCACAGCAGTCAACCGGGTATCATGCACGCTTGTGGCCACGATGCTCATGCAACAATGGCACTGGGCGCGACGCTTTTGATCGATCGCTTACGCAAGGCCGGTCAGCTTCCCTGGCCCGTTTATACGCGCACTCTTTTTCAACCAGCGGAAGAGACAAGCGAAGGCGGATTATTGATGATACAAGAAGGGCTGCTGGACGGTTTGAGCGCAGTTTTCGCGTTGCATGTTGAGCCGAGCTTGACGATTGGTCATGTTGCGACCAGAGCTGGTGCATTGACCGCGGGTTGCACAATGATCGAAATTCATATCACTGGAACATCTGGCCACAGTGCTCGACCACATTTGGGAGCGGACGCAATTGCGGCTGGAACATTGCTGATTAACCAAGCTTACGCGCTAACGCCACGAGCGGTCGATTGTCGTGATGCCGCTGTGCTGCATTTTGGTACCTTCCATGCCGGTAACGCGGCGAATGTTGTCGCCGACCAAGCGACGCTCACGGGTACGCTTCGCACACTAGGCGACTCCACGCGTGACATCATCCTTGCTAAACTTAAGTCCATCGCCGACTCTGTTGGTGCCATGACGGGCTGTCAAATTCAGATCAGCATGAGCTCTTATACGCCAGCCTTGCAAAACGATGCGAAGTTGGCATCAAAGGTGCTTACTTGGTGTCGTCAACTTCCGCGCGTTGAATTATCTACCGAGATACCAATGCCGAGCATGGGTGCAGAAGACTTTGCTTTTATCGCAGCGAAGGTACCATCGTGTTTATTGCGAATTGGGACCGCTAGTCGTGATGGAACCAGCAATCGTTACCCTCTGCATTCCGCAAGTTTTGACATCGATGAAGAGGCACTGTGTATCGGAGCTCAAGTTCTGGCAGCGGCAGCAATTTTCGCTTGCCAGCCCGACTTGTAGGGTCTCGACTAGCAAGCCTCAACGCGCGGAAGTTCTCATCTCTCATTTTATGCATCCCTATGAAATCAGGAATTCGAGTACCTTCGGTCGGTATTGAAGAAGAGTATCAGTTAGTCGATGTTCACTCTGGCGAATTGGTACCAACGGGACGTCGAGTCTTGAGGGCCGTTGCGCATAAAGCGGACGCCGATATCCAGCATGAACTGCATCTTGAGCAAATCGAGATGGCTTCGCCGATCCTAAAGAGTTCCGATGAAGTTCTTGAATGCCTCATAGACACTCGTCGAAAACTGGCAGAAGCAGCGGCTAGGTCAAACTCAAAGATCGTCGCCACGGGCACTCATCCGATGACCGTGCCCAGCCATGCGAACATCACTCCTGTAGCCCGATATCGAGCTATGGCGGAACGTTTCCAGTCGTTAGCAAACGAATTGATGATCTTCGGTTTTCACATCCATATCGATATGCCGGACCGCGAACTGGGCGTCCAAGTGATGAACCGGATGCGAATGTGGTTGCCGCTCTTGCAAGCGATCACGGCAAATTCGCCTTTTTGGAATGGCCACGATTCCGGTTATGCCAGTTTTCGTCGCGAACTTTGGGGGCAATGGCCGCTGGCGGGTATCCCGCCGATGTTCATCAACTATGAAGATTACCTCGATTGCGTTCATGAGTTATCTGATAGTGGTGCGATCGATGAACCGAGCAAAATCTACTGGGACATGCGCTTGCCGACCAAGTTGCCGACGATCGAAATTCGCGTCTGCGATGTCGTAACGCGGATTGATCATGTGGTTGCGCTGACAGCGCTGCTGCGTTGTTTGGTGATGCGTTGCGAGCTTGATTCTTTGGAACAGATTTCCTATCACAGCCCGCGTGCCGAATTGCTCAAAGGTGCCATGTGGCAAGCAGCGCGTTTTGGGCTAAGCGATTCGCTGATCGATCCCATTGCCAAACGCCAAATCCAAGCCCATGAACATCTCGATCAGTTGTCAGATTATATTCACGATGTAGCAGCAGAGTTGGGTGACTGGGACCTTATCGCTGAATATATCAGCGATCTGAAACGTGTCGGAAGTCCTGCCGAACTGCAGCGAGTGTACTTCAACGATGCGAGCGGTAATCTGGCCGAGGTTGTCCTGCGACTCGCTGCGGATACGTTGAGTGGAATTGCTGCGGGAGATTGAGCTGAAGTCGTTGATCAATGAGCGAAAACAGTTTCAGCGAATTTGAAATACGACATAAATAAGATAAGCGGTCCAAGTCAAATAGATCAGTACCCAGATGGCCGTTGCCGTGACGGAGCGCGGCGGTGGTTGCTTGGGATGGAACGCCGATGAACTGCGACGTTTCGACAGTTCGCTGGTCGAGTTCGACTGGACGGCGGAATTAGATTGACCCGTATCCGATGAACCCGATTTAGTCATTATTCAGCTCAAACACGGGCTGAAAAGCTTCATCGAAGTTGTAGCAATCGTCAAAATCGCTTCTCTTATCCGTCTTGCTTTTCCGCATTTCTTTGATGCGAATCAAGTTATAAACAATCTCGCCAAAATCACCGGTGGTGTAGACCCCCCAACTGTTGAAGACCAGCTTGGCCATATAGCCATACTGTTCATTTGCGAACAGCCGAATGGCCTCGCACAATTGTTGTCCCGTCAGATGCTTTCGTGGTCCAGCGCCTTCGCCTTGGCTGGGCATCTGCAGCACTTCCTGAGCGTACTGCAGAGCTTCACGAACAAAGCGATACGCTTCCAAGCGATATCGCTGGTCTTGTTCTAACAACTGGATAATTGTCGCCAACTCTTCTTTCATATCACTCTTCCGACGCGGAAAACCTGTCTGTTGGATAACCAGTTGCAAAACTACTATTACTTCAAAATCATATCGTCGGCGGTCAAGCCGGATGGAATCATCGGCAGCACGTGCTCTTGATACGGCACCTGAACGTCCAGGACATAAGGGCCGGGATAGTCAATCATCTCTTTGAGCGCCGCTTCCAATTCTGACTTTTTGTAGACGGTAGACGCCCCGCATCCATAGCCTTTGGCGATCTGGACAAAGTTAGGGTAACGATCTTCGACGAACGAGTGCGGTACCAAACTGCCTTGTCCACTAGCTTCCTCGTGATCGATGGGGCCAAGGTAAGTATGTGCGCGGTTGGCATTCATGAAGCGATCCTCCCACTGTACCACCATCCCCAAGTGCTGATTGTTCAGCAGCAGGACTTTCACCGGCAGTTTCTCACAGTACAGGGTTGCAAGCTCTTGGATGTTCATCTGAAACGATCCATCGCCATCAATGTCGATTACCAACGCGTCTGGGTTTGCAGCTTGAACACCCATGGCGGCAGGCAGACCAAAGCCCATGGTGCCCAGACCACTGCTGCTGAGCCAGCGGCGAGGTTTTCGGAACTTGTAGAACTGAGCGGCCCACATTTGATGCTGACCAACGCCCACGGTTACGAAAGTCTCGCGGTCCTTGGTCATGTCCGACAAAGTGCGAATCGCATGCTGCTGCAAAATGCCATTGAAGGATTGGTCATAGTCGAAGGGATACTTCAGCTTCAACTCTTTGCAATTCTTTAGCCAAGCCGACATGTCCTCTGGTGGCTCAACGATCTTGTTGAGTTCACCCAAAGCGAACTTCACGTCGCTGCAAACCGAAATGTGCGCGACCTTGTTTTTGTTTAGTTCCGACGGGTCGACGTCGATATGAACAATCTTCGCATGCTTGGCAAATTCAGCCAGCTTGCCCGTGACGCGGTCGTCGAAACGAACGCCCAGTGCGATCAGCAGATCACAATCGCGGACCGCATAGTTGGCATAAGCCGAGCCGTGCATGCCCAACATATCCATCGACTGTTCGGCATCTCCGGGATAAAGCCCCAATCCCATCACCGTCATCGTTACGGGAATTCCAGTCTTGTCGGCCAGCGCTCGCAGTTCGGCAGTTGCATCCGCGTTGATAACTCCACCACCGCAATAAATGATCGGACGCTTGCTGTGCTTGATCGCTGCAGCAACTTGGCGAATCTGCTCCGGTTTGGCATTCGGACGCTTGTAAGTTTTATAACCGGGCAAATTCATGGGCACATCCCAATCCACGACGCAACGATCAAGCTGAACGTCTTTGGGCATATCCACGAGAACAGGACCAGGCCGCCCGGTAGTCGCAATGTAGAACGCTTCCTTCATGACACGGGCAACGTCGTCGACTTTGGTAACCAAATAATGATGCTTGGTGATCCCGCGACAAACTTCAACAATCGGAGTTTCTTGGAATGCGTCGGTGCCAATGACCTCCGTGGGCACTTGGCCAGTGATTGCAATCAATGGAACGCTGTCCAGTTTGGCGTCAGCAATCGCGGTGACCAGATTGGTGGCTCCAGGACCGCTGGTTGCCATGACCACGCCAACTTCGCCGGTCGAACGAGCGATGCCTTGAGCGGCGAACGCTCCGCCCTGCTCATGGCGAGGCAGAATGGTTCGCAGTTTGTCCGCATATCGCGTTAAAGCCTGATGCATGGGCATCGAGCACCCGCCGGGATAGGCAAAAATCGTCCGCACACCATGATCCACCAAAGATTTGACGACGATATCCGCTCCGGTCATCAAAGCTTGGTCGGTCGTAGGTTGCGTTGCAGTTGCCATCAATTTACTCTCCATACAGCAGATCGAATTCCTGGGACGCTGCAGCGACTGGCAGTTCCGAGGCGTAGTTTTCGCGTGTCAGTTTCGACACGTCTTGGAATCTTATCAAGATACGAACCGAATTGACTTTCTTCAACGGTTAATTGCCAATATGTGCGTCTGGATACCTATTTCGGTCGTTAATGGTGGCGTAACCGGTAGGAAAATCGCCCCCGCAACCGAGAAATCGGACCCAACCCTCAAAATTGGCAGCCGTTGGAAGATTGCTGTTAGAGTCACTTCCGTCCATTTTGGTTCGCCCCAAAGTCGGTGCTTGGCACAAATTACGAATGCTGGCGTTTCTCCATCGAATTGAGGATGCGGAAGGTGCCTCGCGTGCTGCGGAAAGTGCCTGGCGGAAAGTGCCTGGCACCGATTGCGCGCGAGCTCTGAGCGACCGTTGGGCTTGCCCCAACGCGTCGCAATAGGATTGGTGTGCTAAATTCGTGAGGGTCCCCGCCCACCCTTGCTAGAGCCAGTCGCCGAAGGCGACTGGCTCTAACAGGAGAAGGGTTCCATTGGGAATGCTATCTAGTACTCCAAAGCGGTGTCCGATGGGGGCAAGCCCCAATCGGACATGCTCGCACGTCATACTTTAGCCCACCAATCCCATGGCGAGGTCAGGGCAAGAGAATGGGGGCAGGAGAATGGTCATGGAATCTATTCTACTGCCCTGATTCTGCTGCCATAAGAAATCCGGTCGCTTTTAGCGCACCAATCTCATGGCGAAGACTGAGCGCATCGCCCCGCTTCGCGTCGATGCATGCACCGCAGCGCGATCCAAATCCCACTGGCTTGTCCAGTGGATCGTTCGGCTTCTCGCTACAACAAAGAGCCCGCCATAACGGGAATCCCACCGGCTCGTCCGGTGGATCGTTCGGCTTCTTGCTTTGCAGTAACGACTTTAGCAGGAAACGGAACGATCTCCTGGGCAAGCCAGGAGCATTAGTGGTAGAGGGGTCGTTTGTTCGTAGGCATGTAGCGAGAAACGTAACAATCTCCCGGACAAGCCGGGAGCATTGCAAAGACAGAAGACCAAGGCACATCGTTCTGAGATCGCGAGCTCTGAGCGACCGTTGGGCTTGCCCCAACGCGTCGCAACAGGATTGGTGTGCTAAGCCTCGTGCCAACCCCCACCCCTTTTCCGGTTGGCCGCTCAGCGGCCAACCAAAAATGATCGGTAAGTGGGAGGCGTTTGCAGTTAGCGCACCAATCCTATTGCGAAGACTGGGCACAAGGCCCAGCTTCGCTTTCCCAATGCCGCTGCTTCGCAGCTCTGACGGGTGCCTAATGCATTTGCATTTGCCCTCCTCCGAATAGCTCGGTCAGTTCGTGTGGCGCGGTGAAGACGACGTGATAGTACTTGGTGTCCAGCTCCCAGGACTGGATCGTATCGAGCCATTTCTTACGCTTAAGCCTACCGCAGTTGGGGCAATGACGGTAGGAGCATGGCGAATACAGAATGCGTATGTCTTTGCCAGCAGTGGTTGGCGGTGCGAAAAAAGTCGAATGAACGGGAACTCAGATGCTAGGAATACACCGCAAGAGTTGGGAGTTTCGCCAGAGTTGCCTTCAAAATAGTTGTTCATTCATCCTCTCGCGGTTCTCTTTTCTCTCGCGGTGAAAAAAAAGGCGAATGATCTGGCAGTACTTGAAGGATATTTTGCATCGAGTACTAGCAGGCGAGACTCAATACGAAAAGCTTTTGCCGGACGTATGGAAGCAGGAGCATCCCGAAGCGATTCGCCAGTACCGGGCAGAGGAAAGCCGCTATAAATCGCACCGCAAGCAGATAACACGAGCCCGCAGGATCATCTCCGCCAAACTCAAGCGTCAGCAAACCCAGGGCCAATCCAACTAACCCCAACAACTGGTTGTGGTGGACGCTTACTCTTGTGGCGATTTTTTATTTGCTCTTGGCCTTGCGGATTTTGCAGGAAAATCTGACTACCTGCATTTCATGAGCTAAGGTTTCTTGGTCCGAGAAATCGCTGTTCGTCTGGGTTCTAGGCGACCCGGTGGCTCGGGGACCAAATTCGCACTCCAGCCGCAGGTCCGATTGCATTCATCCGATGAGCCGATTCAGCACACTTTTTCGCAGCAAAACCGCCCGAATCCTGACCGGTGTTTCCTTGTACGCCATCCTGGTTTTGGCCATGGGTGCCACGTCGCTGGACTCACAGATCGCTGACCCTCGCGATACCGCTTGGGATCTAGCCATTGACCCCCACAAAGTGACTGGGGCTCAGTCGTGCGAAAAGTGCCACGCAAATGAGACCAAAATCTGGAAACAGACCCCGCACAATAAGACCTTTTTGACCCTGCACCGCAAAAAAGAAGCGCAGGAGATCGCGAAAAAGTTGGGGATCGGGTCCTTCAAAACGGACGCCAACTGCATCCAATGCCACTATACGATGCAGCAACAAGGCGACCATTTGGAAGCGATTTCGGGTGTTTCTTGTGAGTCCTGCCACGGAGGAGCCAAGGATTGGTTGGAACTGCACAATGACTACGGCCCCGGCGTAACGCGACTTACAGAAACCGTCGAGCATCGCCGAAAGCGTCTGACTACCAGCATCAAAGCGGGCATGCGAAACCCGGTCAACGTCTACTTGGTGGCTCAATCCTGCTATCGCTGCCACACCGTGCCCGACCAGCGACTGGTCAACGTGGGCGGTCACACAGCGGGCAGCTTAGATTTTGAATTGGTCAGTTGGTCTCAGGGGTCGGTGCGGCATCGCTTTTTGGACGCCGACGGAGAAGCAAATAATGCGGCACCACTGGAACGCCAACGCTTGCTGTTTGTCGCAGGCATGATTGCTGACCTTGAGTTTTCATTGCGAGCGACTGCCAAAGCAACCGAAAAAGCAACATTTGGCGTCACCTCCGCTCAGCGAGCCGCCCGCGCCGCCAAGCGATTGCAGTCGGCTCAAGCGAAAATCGAAAATCCTGTCGTGGCCGAAGTGCTCGCGGTGTACGGTTCCATCAAGTTAAAGATCAACAATGAACAGGAGCTGACGCAAGCGGCCGAACAAATTCGCAAGCTGGGCATGCGGCTGGCCGCAACCACCAAACCCGAAACGTTGGCTGCAATCGACGATTTTATTCCACCGGAGCAGAGCTGGAAGTAACGCGGTCGGCGGGCTGATTTGTTCTGAAAAGTTCGTGCACCTACTTCAAACCCCGCTCGGGAACGTTTATCGTGTTGACGCGCAGTCAAACCGTTAGACCTTTTACTCGACGTTATGCACGAAGCTAAAAACACTCAACGAGCCCTCGTCCGTATCGCCTACGACGGCAAAGTCCACAAGCAGTTTCGTGGCCCGAATGCAGAGGAACGCTTTGCGAACGAAGTCCGCGTGCTGCGTTATTTGGAAGACCGCGACTGCCCGTTTGTTCCCCGGATCATCAGCAGCGACCCCAAAGAGCTGATTGTGGTTTTATCTAACTGCGGTTCGCGCGTGGAGAAGATTAGCGATGAGAAGATCAAATCGCTGTTCGAAGAATTGGAATCCTTTGGAGTTCGCCACGATGACCCTTTTGATCGCAATGTAACGTATCGATCTACCGACGGTCGGTTTTGCGTCATCGATTTCGAATTCGCAAAGATTCTAGACGAGTCCTATGACGATTCCGCTTTGGAAGACGAAGAAGTCGTTATCAGTCCAAGTGCTCCGACGCGATTGCAATGGTCTGCTCGGTCGCATCGTGGTCGATTTCGGCCAAACAATGAGGACACGTATTTAGCGGCCAAGATTCACAAAACTGGCTTGCGATTCTTGGGCGTTGAAGGCGGCGATAGTTTGGACAGCAACGAATGGCTGTTTGCTGTCAGCGATGGCATGGGGGGGGAGAAGTCGGGGGAGTTTGCTAGTCGAATTACCGTGCAACGGTGCAGCTCGATCCTACCGAATCATCACGGAGGCAATCTTTGTCCCACACGCACTTTTTCTCAAGCGATCTTGAGCAATCTGTTTCAGCAGATCCATCATGATTTGTTGATGTTAGCGAAATATGATGAGAATCTGCGCAACATGGGCGCGACCTTGACGCTGGTTTGGTTGCGCGGAACAACCGCCTTCTGGTCGCATGTGGGGGACTGCCGATTGTATTTGCAACGCGGTGATGGCGGGTTGACCCAACTGACCGACGACCATTCGCATGTAGGTTGGCTGCTGCGCAACAAGAAGATCAGCGAGATGGAGTTCCGTTCGCATCCAGGACGCAGTGTGCTGAGCCAGTGCTTGGGGTCGGGGCATCAATTCTTAAAGCCGCAGACTGGTTTTCTTGAGATCGAGAAAAACGACAAATTGGTTCTTTGTACCGACGGGGTTATTGATGGTCATTTTGATCGCGGGCTAGCTGAAATGGTCTGTGATCCCCCCCAGCGATGGAAGAACGCGTCGGCTGCCGATCGATTAGTTTACGCTTCGGTAGAAAACTCGGGCCGCGACAACAGTTCGGCGGTCGTCGTCGAGTTTTCTTAGCCGTTCAAGCTTTGTTGCCTATCCTAGCGTGCAGCCGATCGGCGAGCGTCCGTAGTTGACGGATAAACGATTCAAATATGCTAGCCGACAGCTTTTGCTCCTTGGCGCTTGCAAACCTTTGGGAGAGGGATAACGTAGAAGCCCGGATCAGAATATGATATCTAACCAATGGCAGGGAACTGCCTGGACTATGAAGCGAACGTTGGTCGAAAACGCCGGTGAAAATTTCGCTGAGCGGGTTGGTCGGCGTGAAGTTGGATTTATGTGAGGCTGGGTAGAAGACGTGGCGAAAAGCATCGAAGAACTAGAATATGAAGGCATGTCGATCGACGTCGAGGGCGTGACCGATGTGGCAGAACAATCGAAGCTAGCGATTGCGGCGGCGATTGTGTTGCTGATTGGCTGTCTGGCGCCGATTGAACCGAGACTTGCGATTTTGACTGCTGCGGCCACATTCTTGGCCGCTTTGGTATTGATCATCGCTCGTAAGAAGCAAATCGCAAAAGCCTCTGTCTTCATCGCGTCAGCCGTTGTGCTGCTGGGCAGTTTGCTGACCGTGTGGGGCATTACAACAAAACAAATGGCCAACGCGAAACTGTATTCAACGGCCACCGACGTCGCACGCCAATACATGGAGGCACTTCAGAATGGCGAAATGTTGACTGCCATCCAGATGGTTGGACTGGATCCTGTCGTACAAGATTTGCAAGAAGACGAGCTGACGCCTCCACAGAAAGCAGTCCGACTCTATCTAGAAGACTACACGATTAACCAAGTGATCAAACGCGGCAAAGCAGCCAAATGGGAAGCGAAAGAAATCATCGAGCATGTCCGTTTGATGGACGAACATCGATTCAAAGTGCGTTTTATCGACGCGAATCTAAACAATCCATTACCGTTTGACGTGGTCGTTTTATTTTCGCCGCCAAACAAGTACTCGCCAGAAGAAATTGATCGTTGGATGGTCGACCATGTCGAACAACCGTCTCGATAAAGGCGATCGGTCCAATGGCGTTTGCCTTAGTCAGTCTCGGTGCGAATCTTGGCAACTCACGCGTTACCATCAATCGGGCAGCGGCGTTGCTACGAGACGACTTTGGGGCAGATCAAGTTCGGCTGTCCGCGTTAATCACAAGCCCTCCCATCGGCGGGCCTGCACAGCAAGATGACTTTTTCAATGCCGTAGCCGCGGTAGATTACTCTGGCGACCTGTTCGACTTCTGGCATGTGCTGCGCAAGATTGAGTCGCAGTTGGGGCGGCAAAGGCGGCAACGTTGGGAGTCGCGCAAGATTGATTTAGATATCTTGATGTTCGATTCCGTTCGTTTGTGGACGCCGCACTTGAAGATACCTCACCCGCGAATGAATACCCGCAGTTTCGCCATCTTGCCTGCCGCTGAACTGCTGCCTCATGTCGTAGAGCCGGTTTCGGGTTTGACCCTGCAACGTTTGGCTGGCCGACTACCCTACGTCTATAAAACTGCAGCACAGCCGAGCCAAGGTCGCTTGCAACGGATCGAACCGTCGCAATGGAGTCGCGGTCCGGGCGAAGTAGTCGTCGTGTGCTTGGGCGATGATCTGCAGCATGAATTGATGCCGAAAATCTTGGACTGCGGATCGCCCTGGTTCAAGCTGCGAACGTTAGCGATCCGTGCCGCCGCCCCCTGGTCGCTCAGCCAGTCGCAAATCGCTGCGGCAGTCACCAGCGAAACGGCGCTGCTGGTCTTCGCGCTGCGTTGTCCGGATCCGATGGAGGTCGCTTGGGAAGATTACTCGCGGAAGTGGGCCGATCGATTAGGCTTCGAATCGACGGAATCCGAAAAAGATGGCTTGCGTTTTTCAGTTCCGAAGTATCTTCTGAATTGCTTCGATTTAGATTGGGCCGTTCACGAATTGTCGGCCGCCGTCTCGGCCATGAGCTGTGAGATTTCGTTTTCCAATCCTGGCTGGACGATCGACCAACAAAACGAGTGATACGATGACAGAAGAACTAGTAATCCGGTTGGACAATTTCCTGAAGACCGCAGGTTTAACGGCCACCGGCGGTCAAGCAAAAGTGTTGATTCAGAGTGGTCAAGTAACCGTGAATGGCGAAGTAGAAACGCGTCGCCGCAAGCAACTGCGCCCTGGCGACATCGTCGAGACCTTAGGCGCGTCGATGGAAGTCACCGCCGCACAGGCGAGCGACCAAGACGATGAAGAGGACGATTTGCAGTCACCGTCCCCTGAATAGCTCACGCGGGTCGCCCCGAAATCGAACTCACTCGTCCTTCGGCGGTTGTTTCGCGTCTTCATGCTTGGTCTGAAAACGTGCCAGCAAATCGGAAAAGGAACGCATGGGCTCTTTGCCCGAAGCAGCCACATCGCTGTTCGCAGCGTTGCCCTTGCGAGCTCCCGCCGATAGCTCCTTGCTTGGCAGATCGACGACCGTTGCCGCTCCGATGTTCGGCGGTCCGCGACGACCACCTCGATCTCGCCCTTTGCCGCCGCCACGTTGGTCACGACGATCGGACGAATACGACTTGCTTCCGCGGTCTTGCTGAGGTCGATTTCCTTGGCCGCCACCTTGGCCGCCGCCATGTCCACCACCTTGGCCGCCACGATTGGAGCCGCCTTGGGGACGCGAATCGCCAGCACGAGCACCTTGCGGGCGCTGAGCGTCGTTGGGAGCACCGCCGCGGGCATCCTGGTAGCCGCGAGCTTCTCGAGGCTTCTGATCACCGCTACGATTTTGACCGCGATTTTGACCGCCACCGCGATGGCCGAAGTTTCGATCGCCGCGATGTTCGCCACCGCGTTGCTCATTCCCATCTTGGAACGCTCGCGATTGTTGTGATACGCCAGGCGGCAAAGCACTCAACGAAATTCGACGTTTGGCTTGATCAACTTCTTGCACCCAGACTTGGATCAAATCGCCAACATTGACAACTTGGCGAGGATCTTCGACATAGTTTTTACTTAATCGCGAAACGTGGATTAGGCCGCTGCAGTCAGGGCCCAAATCCGCAAATACACCGAAGTCGGCGATGCCGCTTACGATGGCCCACAGCGTCGCGCCGACTTGTAAATCTTCGATCTTGGGAACGCGCTCCATCAACGGGATCGACAGCGAAAGTTCGCGTGGATCGTCAAACGGATGCTGCAGCACGTGGGCGACGAACTTAAGTTTCTCACGCCCGACTTGCCACATGCGAGCAAGCTTTTCAGCATCGACTTTGGCCGCGTCGACCGCTTTGGTTTCCAGCGAGAAGTTTGGCGTCACGCGGACCAATTCGTGCCCTCCAAAAGTTTTGACCTGCCCACCAGCCGCAACCGGTGGTGGTGCACCTGCATTCGACTGAGCATCCGCAGTTTCGCTTGTTGCCGCAGAGTTCGCATCGCCCGAAGTGTCGGACGCCGCAACATCCGATACAGTACTGGCCGCTAGTTCGTCGGTTGAATCAGTTGCCGCTAACGGTTCAGCGTCGGTTTCAGGCGGTGCAGATTGATCGGCAGTTGCCTCTTGGGCGAGTCCTTCGTCGGAAGCTGCCGCCGAAGCTTCTTCGCCAGTGTCGCTGGCATCGTCGGTTGATGGCGCAGAGCTGTCCGAAGCGTCGACATCAGAGATACCTTCGGCAAACGATTCAGGAGCCGCTTCGGGGTGTAGTTCGGGGTCGACTTCCGCAGCCGACTCGGGCACATCGGCCAGCGTCAACTTGCTCCAACCCGCAGGGGCCGCAGGTGGTGCTTGCAGTTCCGTGTTGCTGATCAAACGCTGAGCCAAACGGTAATCGTCGGGATGGATCAGGGTGCCATCGAGTGGTTCTTGCGATTCAAAGATACGCAGGAACCCGATCGATTGACGCAGGCTAATAGCCGATAGTTTCTCTTGCAAGGCTTCGACCAGTGCTTCGCGGGAAGCAGGCCCGAGCGCATCGCGAACTTCGCAAATGACACGAGCGGATTCCGCGTTCAGACCTGGCACACAAGCGATCGCTTTGCTGTGTCCATTCCAATAATCGATACCGCGTGTGGCGACCGAAGCAGCGACTGCTTCCTGCAACGATTCTTCGATAAGATCTGGTGGCAATTCCGCTTGGAAGACCGCTAGTCGCAATCGCGTTGGATCGACTTTCAGCAACTGAACCAGCGGATCTTGTAAACGCCATGCGAGCCACGCTGCAGCACGATGACGACGCGAAAGGTTCGGAAGTTCTTGCAACGCTATCCGCGTTGTGCAGTACGTGTCCGCTCCATCACGATCGACCATCGTCCAGCGAATCGTCGACGAATCGCACTGGCTCATGAACTCACGGATCGAAGGCAGTACGAAGCGACGCGCCGGACCGGTGCTGACCGCAAGTACGCTCACATTAAAGTTATGAGCCCACTCGCCTAGCAGTTTGACGTTTTGGTTGACAGCATCTGGACGCGAGCTGTTGCAAGGAAGCTCGGCAACGTGATCGATACGACCTTCTGGATCGACAATCACCACTGCAGCCGATTTGGTTCCGATGGCATCGATCATCATAATGCGATGATCGCGCAGAGGGCGCTGCATCAAGAGAGCCTGCAAGTGCTCGACTGCATACTCGATCAACTCTTGCTGCGCATGCTCTTCGGCAGCCGATAGTACTTCCTGCTCAATCCGATTGGTCAGTGCACCATCGACGGCAGTATCAACCGCATCGTTGAGGAAATCTGCCAGCGGATGGTCCTTAGGAAACAGCGACTCGCGAGCCATCCGTCCGACCGCTTTGCGATCGTAGTCCAATTCGACTTTGAGAATCTGTGAACGGCTGCCGCGGCCCAGCATAACGATTTGGAACGGGGACAGTTTGGCCAGCGAGCGACGCAACTTATAGTAGGGCTCAAGCTGGAACTTCAACCAGCGACGACGACGCTGGCGCGGTGAAAGTTCTTTTGCGGAAACGGCCCGCGTCTTTTTAGTCGTCTTGTCAAAGCCGGGGATAACCGGTGTTGGGTCAATCGCTTCCGAAGCTTCCGTCACCGCAGGCACACTTGCCGCCGCATCAGACGTTGTCGCGTCGCTAGGCTGCGTGTCATGGGAGGCTGAAGCGGGAGCGTCGACTTGATCGATTTGGCCAGCAGGTCTCTGGTCGTTGGAATCGCTGAAGTTGCCCTCGGGAGACGAAACATCGGACTCTTGTTGACTGAGGCTAGATTCGGAATCCGCACCGTCGGACGATTGTTGCTCTTGCGTGGAAGGCGATTCAGCGGCCTGAGCAGCAGGAGCGGTCGCTTCGGCAGCAACCGTCGATTCCGCAGCTTGCGCGGCAACTACTGGCTCAACGGCATTCTGAGGAGCAGCCTCCGAGCTTGTCGGGGATGACTCGAGTTGACCGGCCGTCGAAGCCACCGCCGTCGGATCGCTGCCGCCACTTCCGCCACCGCCGCCTCGGCGACTTTTCCGTTTCTTTTTGCCACGTTTGGGTTTTCCATCGGTGTCTTCGCCGGCATCTTCGTTAGCTGAACCAGGCGTTGGTCCCAGTTCGGTCGACTGCAGGACAGCACGTTGACGAATGAAACCGAAGATCTTGGAGACTAACGTAGAGTCTTCCAAAAGTAATGCTTGCAAGTAGTTTTTCGTTTCGCCCAGCAACGCATCGATCTGCGATTCGTCGACGCCGGCGGCTCCGCAAGCCCACTGCCGAAAGTCTGCGGGAGTTGGCCCGCTGTACATCAAGATTTCGGTCGCCAGTTTTTCGGACGCCGTATTGACCGCAGCGAGGGCTTTGGTGCCGCGTCGCGACGAACCGAATTTGGTCAGTGCGTTGACTTCGGCTTTGGATTCTGCGGCAGAGATTGCGGTCGCGAGTGATTCCGACCAAGTACCCAGGTCGCGCATCGATTGCTGAGCGGACTCCTTGTAGGCTTCCAACTGATCGCGATACCGCAGCGCGCGTCGCAATCGCGAAAGCGTTGCCGCGTCCAACTGATTGAGTTCGTCGGGACGAACGCGAGCCAAGTAGGAGGGATCGTAACCTTGTCGAAGGAGATCAGCAGGGAGACGAAGGTGTTCTTCGGGTCGGCGCAGATCGCGAGCGATCGCTTCCAGTAAACTCATGTGATTCAGACCGCTAATAGAGCGTGCACTTACCTAGGTTTATCCGAGGACCAACTGCACTCGCGCCACGACGAAACTAAACTTCCTCGCAACGATAGCCCTCGAAGCAGCAAGCAGCGAATCTATGACAGAGCCTATAAGTTGTCAAGCGCTTTCAACTTGTGACATGCGTGGACGGGCGTCAACGGCACCGACCTTAGAGCGAGCCGCCTTAACAAGATCGTGCGTCAAGCGACTTGCGACGCTGCGCTCATGTGGCGCCAGCGACACACAAACCGGCGAACAGCCCAGCTTTCCTAGACCTTCAATAGCACTCGGTTAAAACTTGAGGATAACCGGTATTTTTGTCGAATTTGTTAGTCCGTAACGATTTTTCATACAGTGACGGTAAATCCAAGTCGATGCAATGGGCAGGCGTGGAACTACAAACAAAAAGTGGATTTAGCCTCAAAAACTGATCTCGCGTGTTGGCATAAGATTTCGTATCGTCCCAGCGGAGACTCAGCTCGCATCAGAATCAAGGAAGAAAACAATGCGTTGCACTTTAAGCACAGCCAACAAAATCGCGATTTGCGGATTGATTGCCGTAACCGCGTCCAGCACGGGCTGCAAGAGCGGCTGGAAAATGCCAGGAGCGAGCATGTTCGCTTGGGGCAAAAAACCTTCGGAAGAGACATTGGCCGGTAAAGGGCCAACGATGACCACGCCAACCTCTCCCTCAACCACGCAAACACCAAGTTTGCTGGCTGGCAGCAACGGCAAAACAACCACGCCTAAGACGAGCCCTTATGGGTCACCGACTTCTCCAACCACACCGACAACCGGCGCGAGCTCTCTCGCGGCGAAAACACCGTCCACATCGCCCTATGGAGCTCCTGCCACCGCACCTTCGACGACAGGCATGGGCACCGCAGCGACAGCCAACGGTTACGCAACCGGACCATATAATACGTATGCCCAGCAGCCGAACCCTTACGCTTCGGCTGGCACCACCTACACAGGCACGCCAGCAAACGCGTACGCTCAAGCCGCGATGCCACCTAGCACAAGCACTGCGACGGCTCGCACCGCTAGCTCCACCAACGCCTACCCAGGCTTAGGTCCCAACGTAACCAGCGGCGGAATGGGCACGCCAGCAACACAGCCTCAGTTCGCTCAGCAAGCACCAGGCATGCCAGCAACACAACCTCAGTTCGGTCAGCAAGCAATGGGTATGCCTCCCGCATCGACTCAGTTCGCTCAGCAAGCTCCGGGCATGGTCCCCAACGCGACGAGCATGTATTCGATGCCGAACATGATGCAAGGACAGATGCCACCGCAACAACCCAGCGGTGGATTCGCGGCTTTGCCCAGCAATGTTCCCGTCGCAGGCGCGCCGATGACTCCATCCACCAGCGTCTACTCACCAGTTGGCGCCAGTGCAGCCAGCGGCAGCTTAAGCAGTTTTTCGACGCCGCCTACATCGTTCCCTTCGTCGGGCACCGTGCAAGCTTCCACGGCTAGCTTCCGTCCAGGCAGCACGCAACGGGCAACCGGCTACGACTTCTCCACCGGCGGACAAGCCGCTGGGGCAGACGCTGCACCAGCAAATACCGCGACCAGCACATCGAACCCAGGCTATCAACTGCCGCCAACCGGTTCCTTCAGCCGCTGATCCCACGGACGATTTCCAAAGGCCGCCTGCCTCTGCTTGCAACGCAGCATGGCGGCCGACGAAAAGTCCGCTGAGCGCAATGCGAAACCAACAAAAGGCGATTCGATGTCGCCTTTTTTCCTGCGCCGCTGCTTAGGAACCCCTGATTGGAAGTCAGCTCTTCAAGCGAATCTTCGGTCCGCCAATCAATTCGATGCAATAGGGTACAGCTCCCATAATCACGCTCAGGCACTCCGCAATGGCCGCGGGTTTGCCCGGCAAGTTGACGATCAGCGATTGCCCACGATAGCCCGCGGTTTGCCGTGAGAGAATCGCCGTCGGGACTGTCTTTAAGGAGTGAGCTCGCATCGATTCGCCAAATCCTGGCAAGATTTTTTCGCAGATCGCTTCGGTCGCTTCCGGAGTCACATCCCGCAAGGCTGGACCAGTGCCGCCAGTGGTGGCGATCAAGCTGCAACCTACTTTGTCGCATAACTCGATCAGCGTCTGTTGGATCAATTCTTGCTCGTCAGGAATCAAGCGATAGACAAATTCCAATGGACCATCCAGTTGCGAGCCAAGATAGGCTTGGATTGCAGGCCCGCTCAGGTCTTCGTAGACGCCGGTGCTCGCACGGTCTGAAATCGTCAGAATTCCGATTTTGGTCATTTGGTTCCCGCTTTCTTCATAAGACTGGCTATTATTTTTGACAAGTTGATGTGATAGTGCCGCGAGCCCCTGGACGACTTAAATTCTTGGCGACCTGCAGAAATGGCAACTTATCGCAAGCGCGTTGAAACTCAAGATCTGCTACAAACCCGAGTTGTGCCCGAAGCGACTTGCTGGATAATGTCGGCACAGGATTTTAGTTTGATAGACCAGACGCCCTGCTGGCTAGGCCGATAGCGAAATCGGGCGGGCCTGCAGAGCGGGCTGTACTAGAGATGTTGGAGTAAACGAAAAAGTGTTAGTTGCTGCTACGACTGCTTGCTTCCCAGAAGTTCCCTTCCCAGATGTCATTCAGCTCTTAATTGATTTGGAGTTTACGGCGGTTGAGGTCGCGATTCATGACCATGGCACGCAAATGACCTCGGATCGGATCGTGAATGACTTGCACGAAAGCATGCGGCTGATCTGGGACACACACCGTTTGGACATCGTGGCTTATGATGTCGTAATGAGTTGCAAGGGACAGGAGTACTACGATCGTTTTCGTAAGATCTGTCATTTCGCGAAAGCGACCAAGGTCGTGACGATCAACATTCCAAGCGCCGAGCAAGGAACGCCGTTCAATGAAGAGATCGAGCACTTGCAAAAGTTGGTTGCCATTGGCGAAGAAGACGGCGTACGGATAGCGATGCGCAGCAAAATCGGCTGTATGAGCGAAGACCCAGATACGGTAAAGAATCTGTGTGATTACGTTCCAGGCCTAGGACTAGCACTCGACCCAAGCCAGTATCACTGCAGCAATAATCGGAATCGCAATTACGAAAAACTGATGTCCAACGTATTCAACGTACACTTGCGAGATTCCAAGCGAGACAAGTTGCAAGTCCGCGTGGGTCAGGGCGAAATCGAATACGGACGCTTGGTCACACTCCTGCAACGCGAGGGCTATGACCGCGCACTGGTGGTCGATATTTTCCCAGATGGCGAGATCGATGTTCGGCAAGAGTTGCGCAAATTGCGTTTGTTGCTGGAAAGCCTTTTATAGAGGCATCGACTATTGCACGTCGATCCCACACGCCTCTGTAGAGCAACCGCTTGAGCTTGAAGTACAGTACGACGTGACTTCCAAGTCCGTCGCGTCTTCAACGGACAAGAATGCCCGTTGGTACTTTTATGCCGCGCAGTTGCCTCGGGCGATAGGACGCAAGCCATCCGCTCATTGGACAACCGTCAATCGCAGTGTGAAGCGAGTTGAGGATACTAAGTTCCCGATGGGATCGTTCGCATCGAGTTCAAGTTCGGCTGAATAGTTTCGCCAAAGCTGATGGAACCTTCGCTGTAGCCCGGCATGTATTCTCCATGCATCGGGTATTCGGGATAGCCTAGCGTCTCGGTACCACAAGTTGAGCATCCCGGCATGATGGCCGCTTGAGGCATCATAGGAGCCATCGGAGGCATCGGTTGTCCGCATCGACCGGAAGCGCACGGTGCACCCATGGATGAATCGCCATGAATGCGATTGTAGATACCGGAGAAGAAACCTGGTCGTCCATCCGAGCGACCAAAAATGCAGCCCGTGTTTATGCTCAGTAGGGCTAGTACGATTAAACTGCAGCGTTTCATGGAAATGCTCTTGGAAAAACTGAAAGAACTGTACGACTTTTAGGTTTGTACGTGTTGAAACCGCACAACTCTACGACACAGAAAACGTTGAGCAAACGAAACACGTCGATTATTTTCAACAATCCGAAAACTTTGACTGAAGTTTTGTAGCCTGAGTGCTACATTTGAGTACGTCATCGCCCTTGCACGTGATGTGATGTAGGTTGTTTCTCTCCTTCCTCACCAATACACCATGAGACTAGCCAAGGCCCTCTTCCAGATATCGTATTCATTCTCAGGCACAACTCTGCGACTCAGCAGGTTGTGCGCACTGATCGCAATGTGCAGTGTTGGTCTAAGTAGCCTTCCTGCGCAAGAACTTGTGGTCATACCTCATCCGCAAATGCATTCTGAAACGATGCCGTTGAACGTTCCCCTGACAGAAGTCGCTTTGCCAGTGGTCGATAGCCTTCGTCCGCCTGCTGGAACAATCGCACCGTCGATACGTCGATGCTATCAAGGAGATGTGTGGGAAGTTTCCACTCGCCATTTACCTTGTTGCAAGAACACAGCCATGTTTGCCAATCCCGACTTCCGCGTCTATCGCGTGGAGAATGGGCGTTGGAGAACAAAGACGATACAAGACTTTTTCGATGCAACACATACGGCGGACTATGCGAATGATGCAGCCGAGGTGCAGCAGCCACCGTTGACGATTTTTTACGTCCACGGCAACTGGATGACCGAGCAGAACACTCGCGAACGTATTCTGATTGTTAATCGAGCGTTATCCAAGCATGCGCTGCGACCCTATCGCTTAGTTGTATTGTCCTGGCCCAGCGAGCGTGATCGTGGTTTTGTATCGGACATCCGTGAGAACGCGGATTGCGCGGACGTCCAAGCGCACTACTTGAATTACTTGATTCAGCGCGTTTCGCCAGCGTCGCAAGTAAGTTTAATGGGTTTCTCGTTTGGCGCAAGAACAGTCATCGGTTCCTTGCATTTGCTGTCCGGTGGTTCGTTGTATGGTTTGCCCAGCCAGTGCGGCAATTGCAACTTTGAACGTCGCTACCGAGTCACCTTGATTGCGCCAGCGGTCGATCGCGATTGGATTGCTCCTAACGGTCGGTTTGGCGAAGCGACTCGTTCGATTGAATGGATGGTCAATCTTTACAATTCGAAAGATCCTGTGCTTCGTCGCTTCCGTTACATCAATCGTGTATCGAATCCGATTGCGGCTGGTTTTCGCGGTTTCGGGCCAATGTTCAATCCCCGTGCCACCTCGCCTTTGAATTCAGGCGATTTGATCGAGCAGTTTGACTGTGGTTCGGTGGTGGGTAACTCTCATGACGAGAAGACTTACTATGCCGAGTGCCCATACTTCGCCAAAGGCATTCAGAATCTGCTGTGGCAGTATCCTTGATGCGGTCTTTTTGGCCGGCAACAAAGGTAGCCGAGTAGCAGGCACACTCCGTGTGCCGTCCGCAGGAAGTTTTGCCACGGCACACGGAGTGTGCGTACTACCTTTTGCCACGGCACACGGAGTGTGCGTACTACCGATGCCACCAGCGGGCAATCTTGGAATTAATCTTCTGGACTACCAAAGCCACCTGTCGCGATGGCCGCGATTTCCGCTAAAATGATGGCAGCGTGGCGGACTCTTCCTACCAGGAGCAAATACGATGGACAAGCAAATTGAACTAGACTTAGTACCAGAACAAACAACGCAACCGTGCTGCGGCTTCACCACTTTCACTTCCATGCTAGGCACCAAATCCATGGTGCTTGGTATGCTCCTACTCAGCTTTGCCTCAATCGCAACCGCGGCATTTCTGGTAGGACGTTCACAAAGTACCACAGTAAGCCAACTGCCGCCGGAGTTTCTGCGAGCGACAGCCACGCATGGTGGCACCGATATGGCAATCGCGACAGCGACTGTCGATGAAGAAAATGAAGCGATCTTCTTTTTGGACTTCAAAACAGGTGACTTAACCTGCTACGTCTACTACCCACAGTTCATGCGTTTCGGTGCCAAGTACATGTGCAACGTTACCGAGCAACTAGCGGCGACCAAAAACGCGGAATACCTGTTGGTCTCAGGGCGCATGCAGAATCCGCCAGCGTCATCCAATACACGTTTGGCTCGCAGCCTCATGTACGTGGTCGACACCAAATCTGGACAATTTGCCGCTTATGGAATTCCTGTAAATCGAGCGATGCAAAATTCTGGCCAGATTCAAGCGGGCCCGATTGTGTTCGTTGGCGGTGGCGAGGTTCGAGCTCCTTCGGCAGGCAGCTCACGCCGTACAATTCCCAGTGGTGCTGACCCAGCGGCCGTTCCCGCGGATCCAAATGCCGCAGCGCCACCACAACGCAAACCGAATAATCGGTAGCGATGATTCTGGGCAAGTGGAAAACACTTGCTAGATTATGATCTTTCGGCTGGAACATTGAAGCGTCCAGCCTTTTTTACTTTATAGCGATCTTCGTCGAATAATATGGCATTCCAGGAGTGGGTCAGCGGCCGCGTTTTCAAGTTCGTACATGGCAATAACTTGGTCTACAACACTTGCTGGGAAGATCCACGGTTGGATCGCGAAGCCATGCAGTTGACCAGCGATGACCGTGTCTTAGTGATCACTTCCGCTGGATGCAATGCGCTGGATTATGCGCTCGCCGGCGCGGGCGAAGTCCATGCGGTCGACATGAACCCTCGGCAAAATGCGCTTTTGGATCTTAAGTTGGCAGCCGCCCAGGCGCTGGAGTATGAAGATTTCTTCCAAATGTTCGGATCGGGAACGATGCCTGGCATTGACGGGCTGTATGCATCCAAGCTCAGACCTCATCTGCATGATTGGTCGCGACGTTACTGGGACCGCTGGATCAAGTTCTTCGATAATCCGCGACGCAGCTTTTATTTCCGCGGAACCAGTGGCGCGTTCGCTCGAGGCATCAGCGTCTACATCGACCGCGTGGCTCGTATCCGCAAGGAAGTTAACGAACTCCTCGAAGCCAAAGACCTCAGCGAGCAGCAAGCGATCTACGAACGCGTGCACGAAAAAATGTGGTCGCGATGGCTGAAATTTGCGATGAATCGCGATACCACGTTAAGCTTGCTGGGCGTCCCGAAAGCTCAACGGCGACAAATCGACACTCAGTATCCCGGCGGCATTGTGAAGTTCATTCAAGATGCGATGGAAGCGGTCTTCGCCAAACTGCCGATGCATGACAACTATTTTTGGCGAGTGTACATCACTGGGAAATACACGCGCACGTGTCTGCCCGAGTACTTGAAGCCTGAATCGTGGCAGCAACTGCGCAGCGGACTGGCTGATCGGATTCACATGCATTCCGATAGCGTACAAGGTTTCCTTGAGAAATATGATGGCACCATTTCGCGATTTGTCTTGCTGGATCATATGGATTGGCTAAGCGACCATTTTTTTCCGCTGCTGGAAAGCGAATGGCAAGCGATCATTAGTCGCGCGGCTCCTAATACGCGGATCTTATGGCGCAGCGGTGGGCTGCGTACCGACTTTATCGACAACGTCAACGTCAGAGTGGCCAATCAAGAAACGCGACTGCCCGAACTGTTGCGATACCAAACCGATCTCTCCGATCGGCTTCACCAACTCGATCGTGTCCACACTTACGGCTCGTTCTACATCGCCGATCTAACCTTGCCTGCGTAAGGTTGGAACGATCTACGAAGTCTGGATCATGCGTTGGACTTAGAAGGTGTTTTTAACGTGCTGGTTGAACGGTTGGAGTGACCGTCAACTTCTGCTGTTCGGAACGCCGCTGAACTATAACGCCCAGCGGCTCACCGGCTTTTGCAGCCGCGATCAAGCGAATCGCTTGCGTCGGCCCAAAGACCTTTTGTCCGTTGATTTCAACCAGCAAGTCGCCTCGCTTCATCCCCGCTCGCTCCGCCGGCGTGTCTGTCCCCAAAAAACTTTGCACGATCGCACCCGTCACGTCTTTTCGGCCAGCGAGTATGGCATCGTCTTGGCTAACTTCCGCCAGTTGGACTCCGATCCAGGCTCGGTCAACCGCTCCCGTTTGTCGAAGCTGTGATATGATTTCGTTGGCAATGTTCGACGGAATCGCAAACCCCACCCCCGCGAACTGATCGCCAGCAATCGCGGTATTGATACCGATGATGCGACCAGTGATATCGACTAAAGGGCCACCGCTGCTGCCAGGGTTGATTGTTGCATCGGTTTGTAAAAAATCGTGGAAAGGGTTATCGGCATACAAGCTGCGAGTGGGCGAACTGATCACGCCTAAGCTTACGCTGCCATCCATTCCGAATGGACTGCCGAAGGACCACACGAGCGAGCCGGCTACCACGCCACGCGAATCGCCCCACTCCATTGCTGCAGGGACTTTATCCGCGAGCTTGATCAATGCAAGATCCGTCAAGGGATCATACCCGACAACCTTCGCCGACGTCTGTTGGCCATTTGCTAAGGTTACGCGGATCGCCTGCGAACCTCGGATCACGTGATAGTTCGTTGCCGCCCAACCGTCAGTGTCCACGATAACGCCCGAACCAATTTGCGATTGTTGCGGGATCATGCCAAAGAACTCTTCCAATCGATCGCTGATGGGTTCGCGTTGATAACTGATATCCAACCGAATTACCGCTGGCGAAACCTTCGCTACGATCGCCTCAGACCCTTCCGAGAACGACATAAGAACATTGGTGGTACTATCCGGACCTCTGTGTGCATCGCGTTGCCAGCAGCCAGCTAGACAGATCATCGTCAGCAGTGCGATAGATTTCGCTGATCTTGTCGAGTATGTCAAAAGCGTAACTCACTCGTTGCGAACCGAAGCCACGATGTTGGCCAAGCGTATCAGGAAAGGAACACAACGGGTTATAACATAATCGCGTACGATTGTCGTTTCCCCTGACCTGCTATTCAATTCCGGTTCATAGCCCCGCTTGATTTACAAAATGACCAGGAATCTACGCAACCTTGCCGATCAAGCTGCGATAATCTTGGCATCCACCTCTTCGCCCCGAGATTCTTATGACGCGTTCAAGCTCTTCTAATGCCGTGTTTTGTATGCTGGCTGTTGCCACGCTGTGGACCTCCGCATGCCAGATGGCAACAACTCTTCGCGCTCAAGACTCTTCCAAGCCAATTGCAATGCCCAGCGAATCGCAACTGCCTGGTCAAAAACGCACCGTACCCGCAGCCGACAAATTGCCCAGCGAATCGAGCTTGCCTCGCTTCATCCAATCCGACCCCAACCGTCCCGACGCGACCGATTCGAGTCCCGACGATTCTAACGCTGGGCGAGATCGACTGGACGCAGTGCTTGCAGAAAGTCGCGATCAAACAACATGGCTGCGACTTGTGGAAGCAGAGCATACTGCCACAATCAACACGCTGCGTTTTGACCACACAAGCGATCGGTTGTTCTCTGCAGGGCACGATAAAGTTGTATTGGGTTGGAGTCGTCGGGCTGACCAACGTTGGTTTCACTCTGGCACGTATCGCTGGCAAGTGCAACGGGCTGAGCGAGGCGTAATTCGCAGTATCGACGAAGCGAACGGACGGCTTGCCATCGCCGGGACAAGTGCCGAAGGTCAGTTGGGCGATATCGCGATCATTGATCATCAACGCAACCAATGGTTGCCACCCGTGGTCACTCCGGATGACGCGCATCGGTTCGAGGTTCACAAGGTGTGTTGGGTAGGTAAAGATCGCCGTCAGTTGGCGGCTATCGATTCAGGCAACGGGCTTGCGATCTGGAGCGAACTGGAATCGGGAGCTTGGCAACCACGCTGGCTGAGGAAGGCAGGCGTTGAACAAGAAAACCGTCGACACTTGGCTGCACTCGGTCTCGAATCGATCGTTTATCAAGCTGCCGATGATGCCAATGGAGTTTGGCGTTTAGGGATTTCCGATGTGGCCACGGGGCAAACAACTTTGACTTTGTCCCCGCTGATTGCTCGCGAAGATCTTGACCGCGTCCTGCAATCGTCCGTGACTAGGTTTCAGCAGTTCGCTCAATCCAAAGGCGTAACTGCGTCGCGCGAACAAGCCCTGCAAACGCTCGCTCAGCCAGCCAAGCTGGCGAGTATCGCAGCAGCCAAGTCGGGTAAGTATCTGTTCGCAAGCGACGATGCTGGATTCCTGTATGCTTGGAATGCCAGCGGCAAGCTGTTAATGAAACACAAATGCTCGTTCGAAGACAGGTTGGCTTATGTCGATGTCGCGACAAGTGGCGTTGGCAATCGATTCGCCGCTTTAGCCGTGAATCCGCAGGAAAGCCAATCGCTGGTCGAAATTTGGAACATCGAAAACGATGATAACTTGCAATGGATACGTTCCAGCAAGTTCGCTTCGCGTGCGATTGGCATTGATCTTGATTCGGGGAACCAACGCATCGCGATTGGGTTAGATCGCAGCGTTCGCTTGGAACCAATCGATGCACCGGAGCAAGCGGTCGAATTGCCCCAGCAGAAGACGATCTCTTCAATCGCTGCTGCACAGTTCAGTACCACGTTGCCTTATCGCTGGAAAGTCACTCTTCCGAGCGCGGCCGCACCGCAGCAGTCCAGTGGAGTCGCCTTCAGCAGCGAAACGATGAACTGGATCGGAGTCGACGAAGCGCTGTGGCATCCATTATCCAAACAGAGCGACAACTTTCAGAGTGATGTGCTATCGATTGTGCATGAACCGCCCACGGTGGCAAATCCCGTCGGCTTGACTTGGATTATGCGCGATAACATGAAGTGGACGGAGCTGCCTCAAATCAATGGCGACAAATCCTTACCGATCCGCCAGCCACGTTGCGTGGCATGGTGCTGCGACGTTGCCGCCGCGATCGCTCAGCGGACGCCGATCCTGTTCGCTTTGGCCGATGACCGCGAAGCAGCAATCTTTATGTTTGCGATCCGCGATCCGTTAGCGCCCAAATGTGAGTTGGTGCGCGTGTTTCGTGGGCATGAATCAAGAATCCATTCGCTCGATTGTTCGCCCGACTATCGATACGTGCTCTCTAGTGCGTCGGACTGTACGCTTCGATTCTGGTCCCTGGATCAGATACTAGCCGAACCCAAGGATCGAACACGACGGACTTGGGGTTGCGATTTTGAAGCGATTGAAGATGGAGTCGAGGTTTCCGCCGCTTTGTCCGCTGGGCCGCTGTATGCAAAAGGATTGCGGCAAGGGGACGTTTTGACAGAAATCTCATGGGAAAAACGACTGGATGGCGGGACAAGCGAGCGAATCCGCTATCAGGAACCACAAGAGATCGTTGCCTTTCTGGCTCAGGCCCCCTTGGACTTGCCGTTGCGTTTCATTTATCGTCGCGGCCAGCGCCAGAACTTAGGCTTTCAAGCGTACCCGCACTGGCGCGAAATGGCGACACAGCTTGTGGCCATCGATCGCGAGTGGGCGATGTGGACTCCGTCGGGCATCTATGATGCATCCTTCAATGGCAACTCTCTGTTTGGATGGCAAGTAAATCGAGGGCTTCGGCAAGCGCCCGATTTCTATCGCGCCGATCGGTTCCAGCAAGTACTGGAACGACCTGACTTGATGAAGCTGCTTTTGCCCTCTGGCAGCATCGACAATGCAGCGTTGACTCTCAGCGACAATCGGCAAGGCATGCAAAGTGTGCTTGACAATGCGGTCGCGCTGACGCCGCGTATCGATATCCGCTGGCCGTCGCCCAATGCGGTGATCGATAGCAACGTGATCGAAGTCAGCGCCGACATTCTACTGAGCGTTGGTCAGTCGCTCGATAAAGTCCAGGCGTATGCTAGCGGCGTGCCCGCTCAGCGTGTTACTATCGCACAAGCTCAACCTCTGAGCGATGGGTTCATGGTCGCTCGAGCGACTTTCGAAATGCATCTACCATCCGACGAAAACCAAATGATCCAAGTTTACGCGTCAACTCGTGAGCGGTTGGTGGGGGCTGCCGAAGTCACGGTCAGTCGTCAGAACGTGACGCGACCGGCGTTGAGCAAAATGCTGGTTGTCGCAGCCGGCGTCAGCAAGTATCGCGACAGCCAAATTCCAACTCTGGACCGTGGCAGCGATAACGCGTTGGCATTTACGCGAGCCGTACAAGCGTCGGCCAAAAGTTTGTATCAGGTCGATACGATACTGATGGTCGACGAAGAGGTGAATCGAGCGAATTGGCGAACGACACGCCGGGAGCTGCAGCACCAAACACAAGATATGCAACCTGATGACGTGTTGATCATTTACCTTTCTGGCCATGGCGTTGCGGATCCTGATTCTGACCAATACTACTTTGTTTCCGCCGATGCAAGCTATCGCGATTTGAAGCTTGGTAATTTCGTGGACTGTTTAAACTTCGCAGACATCGCCGTGTGGAAGGATGTCGCTTGTCGCAAGATCGTGATACTGGACACTTGCCACAGTGGTGCAGTGCAAACGTTGCAGCGTGAGCGGCTGAAGAACGCGGTCCGGATGTTGCAAAGCGATTTAGTGCTAACGCTCACGGCGACCGAAGGCGATCAGTTGGCGGCAGAGTATGTTGGGGAGCAAGCCAGTGTATTTACCTCGGCGATGGTAGCGGCATTGCAAAGCCAAGTGGACGACAACAACAACGGCTACTTGGACTGGCCAGAGATCACACGTCAAGTTTCGCAATCCGTGGTACAGCGATCGAAGTCATCCGCAGTGCCTCAGTTTCCGACAGCAGGCCCTCGCGAGTTGCTAGAGTATATCACGCTTCCATTTCAGAAGCTGCAAGCGAGCCGTTAGCGAGTTGCACCCGGCAGCGACGACGCGGCCCGATGGGCACGCGGTTAAACGAAAACGATGCGCAGCGTAGGCCGGTAACAAGGTCACTTGTGCTCTTGCCGGAACCGCGCAACGCCAACTAGCAGGAAAACTGCGATATGGTAAAACCTGAAGTGCGGATTCCCCCCGCCAGCAACGTGCGAAATCGACCTGCTGGCCGATCGACCGGGGACCTACATCCCAACTCAGAACACAACTCTCCCAACCACACTCAAAGAAGGAAATGCAACATGACGAATGATCCCCTGAACCGTATGCTGCGAATGGGCTTGGTCGGCGGCGGAATCGGTTCTTTTATCGGCAAGGTGCACTCGATCGCCGCTTGCTTGGACAACCGCGCCGAAGTGATCGCCGGGGCATTCAGCAGCGACCCCAAACGCTCCAAAGATTCCGCCGCGGCTTATGATGTCGCGCCCGATCGAGCCTACGGATCGTTCGAAGAAATGATGAAGGCCGAAGCAGCTAAACCAGCCGGTGATCGGATCGACTTCGTCAGTGTGACAACCCCCAACCATACGCACGCCGCAATCGCCAAAGCGGCTCTCAAAGCGGGCTTCCACGTCGTCTGCGATAAGCCGATGACGTTCGATCTGGCGGAAGCAGAAGATCTTTGCAATACGGTCGAAGAAACCGGCAAGGTCTTCTCGCTAACGCACACGTACACCGGTTACCCAATGGTGCGTCAAGCGCGTGAGATGATCCTGAACGGTGAGTTCGGCGAAATCCAAGCCATCCGCTCTAACTATATCCAAGGCTGGTTACGCTCCAAATTGGAAGACTCCGATCAGAAGCAAGCCTCTTGGCGTACCGACCCCAAACGCAGCGGTGCCGCTGGTTGCTTTGGTGATATCGCGACTCACGCCTATAACATGGCTCGCTATATGACCAATCTCAAGCCCGCTGAGATCGCTTGTAATCTAAAGACATTCGTCGAAGGCCGCGCGCTGGACGATTACGGCACAGCACTTGTCCGGTTTGAAAACGGGGCCTTAGGGACCGTCACTGCCAGTCAAATCTCGCACGGTCGAGAAAACGACATGTACATCGAAGTCGATGGGACCGAAGCGTCGTTGTTCTGGCGACAAGAAAACCCCAACGAACTTTACGTTCGTCGAAACGGCAAACCGCATCAAATCTACACGCGCGATCCAGGCGGCGGATACTTGCACGGTATCGCCAACGCCGCTTGCCGTCTGCCCAGTGGCCATCCAGAAGGCTACTTCGAAGCGTTTGCAAATATCTACACAGCCACTTACGAATCGATCTTGGCTGCCGAAGCAGGCAAACCTTTCGAAGCAAAGGACACGGTCTACACTAACGTGTATGATGGCGTCGAAGGTATGTTGTTCATTCAGCAGTGCGTCGCCAGCAGCAAAGCCAATGGCGCTTGGATGCCGATGAAGCACCCTCGCATTCGCTAGCCCCCCCCAACCTGCAGATATCTTATGACCCGCATCAGTATCGCTCCCCATTTGATGTTTCAGTTTGCCGCTCAGATTCACCAGTTGAAACCAAGCGTCAAACAGAAGGACATGTGGGAGCTCGCGGGCTCATACGCTCTACCTTGCTTTTCAAAACTGCAGAACGAAAAACTTAATCCCCCGCAGATCGCGGCCGCCATGGCTTGGTCGTTGCAAGGGATCTATCTGCAAGGTAGCCTGCCTATCGATTTGGTCAGCGGCTCGTTAGCGAAATCCAACAAGACAGTGTTTCGATTTTTCATCGATACACGCGGCGCGCTTGCTAACAAGAGGTTGACCAAGTTCTGTCACCAGATCAACTACGATATCCAATCGGGGACACAGAAAATTCAAGCGTCCCTGATCCAAGGAAAATCGGATCTCAACCCCAACTCCCGGGAAACCAACCACAACAGCGCAATCCAATGCCGAAGCGCAGTAAACGGGGACGCTTGGACCTTGTACAGCTTTTTGCCGGCTGAATTACTGCATGGGTATCAACCCAGTGAGTTCCCGCAAATCAGCTACTTCTTTGACTTGCTCAGCGGCCTGCAATGTATCGTGAATGCTGGGACGGACAACAAGATTCGCTACGACCAGGATCCCAGCGTTTGGATCCGCGGCCAACTTAAGGCAGAATGATTCGCACGCGATGGTTCTCGCTGTCGCCAATCAAAATCGCTCCGTCGGCTTCCACCCACACGCCATGCGGGCGTGCCAATCGACATGCCAGCGGATCGACGGAGTCTTGCCCGTCGCCGCGCACACCGTCGCCGGCAATCAGTTCCAAGGTCCCGCGAGCTCGATCAATCATACGAATAGAATGCGATTCGGTGTCGGCCAAATAGATGTTCCCATCGCGATCCAAACTTACACATTTCGGCCCTGACAAAGTCGCTTGCAACGCCGGGCCGCCATTGCCAGTAAAGCCGCTTTTGCCCGTTCCCGCAATTCGCGTCAACGTGCCTTTCTCCAAATCCAATTGCAGTACCGAATTGCCCTCGCGCAGCGCGACAATTAGACTTCCATCCTTGGCAAACGCCAGCGCCCGGGGGCCATGCAGCGACGAGCCGCTGATTGTCGAACCATCCGCCGCAGTAGTCCGCTCGCCCGTTCCTGACCACGTTTCAATCGTGCCCTGCCGGACATCAAGTCGGCGGATTCGATGATTTAAAATGTCGCAAACATAGAGCAACCCATCGGGACCAAAAGCCAGGCTATGCGGCTGGTTGAACTGCGCAGCTATCGCGGGACCGCCATCACCGGAAAAACCTGCTTGCCCAGTTCCAGCTACGGTGTGGATCAGACCTGTCTGGTGGTTGATCTTTCGCACAACATGGTTGCCAACTTCGACAAAGTACAGTTCGCCGGAGTTGTCCCAAGCCAGTTCGTACGGCTGATTCAAAGCTGCCGCAGTGGCAAGCCCACCATCGCCGGAGTAACCTTGCGTACCATTGCCGGCATACGTAGAAATTGTCCCGCGATCATCGATCCGACGAATACGGTGGTTGTCGACATCGCAGATATAGATCGCGCCATCAGGCCCTCTCGCAACTGCAAACGGATTGTTCAACCGAGCGAGTTCCGCTGGACCACCATCGCCGCTAAAACCTTTTTGCCCGGTCCCTGCCAGCGTAATGATTTCAGCGCTGCTAGCAGTGCTGAGCCAGCAGCATAAAACGGCAAGTCCCCACGCCAACGACAGCCACCCTCGCATGCCGAACTCCTGCTTGCTTCTATGGATTCAAGATCACTTCAACGACAGACTTGCCAGTATCCTAGCCAATGCAATTTCACGATTGCCGCTTAACTCCAGGAATTCGCGAGCGCGGCTGACTTCCGGACCGGACGCTTCACGTCCCAGTTTCGCCAAGTAAAGATGCTGGACCACTTGTGTCCAATCCAGCTTGGAAGCGGCCAGCTTTGCGATCCATTGCGATGTCGCGGGTGAAGGATGTTGCGATCGAATCAGCCAGTCTAGCTGGCCAGCGCTAATGCTGCGCGCAGCCGTCGAGCTCGCCGAGGGACGTGGAGGATTCGAATTCAACTCGAGCTGTTTGGGTTGCGCCAATACGACCGGAGAAGGTCGGTTCTGTTCCGACAGCCAAGCAATCAAGCGTTCGTCAGAAGTCACCGTCGCGTCAGGGTTGGGAGAATAACGTGCGAAGGTCTTCATCTGCTGTCGCAATTGTTCGATGTTCTCTGGCCGAGACACAAGGTACCACGATTCGGTAGGATCAGCCGTCGGCACCGAGAACGCGCTGGACATCACCATCGTCCGCAGCAAACTACGCAACGAATCACTGGAGCCACCTTTGGCTGTCGCTAGAAAGCTGCGCAACTCGCTCAGCTCACTAAACTCGGCCGTGCTCTCAGGATCACTTGCCAAGCGATTTCGAAACAACGCACTCCAAACGGCGTCAACGTACGCTTCATGAGCTGGCTGGCTGCGAACAAGCCACTGCACCCAAGTTGTCAACGCAGCGGACGCTTGTGCCTCGTCCTGCACCACGCGGCCGGTCAATCGGACTGCTGGCCCAAGCTCAGGGATTTTCGCCGCGGCCAACTGCACTTTGCCCTCGGCATCGTCATAGAAAAGCTCTTGCTTGACATTCCAAGCCAAACGTTCACCATCCACTTGAAGTTTGTTGACCAAACCAGCAAGTCCCCAGAAGCGATCAAAGGCGGCGCGGTCCACTGCCACCGCCGAACCGCTCCATGCCGCTGGCGAGTCGTTAGCGCTGTGGCACTGAGCACACGCGGCTTGACTGCCTTCGGCCATCGCAATCAAACGTGAACCACGCTGACGGCCATCCAACTGACGGTGAATTCGCCACCAAGCTCCCTTGGCATTCGCGTTGCCCGCGATCCCACTGGAGCCGCGGGAGGCAACTTCTTCGGTATCGACAGCCAACAGGTCTTGCCACAGTTGCACGACCGATTGATCTTCACGCAATGCTGTTGCAATCAACTCCTTCGCTGCTTTCACATCGACTGCACCTTGCGGCGAAGCATTCGCGGTCAAGCTAAAATAGCTGTCAGACAATCGATCGGTCCACAAGCGAATAAACGCGTCAGTGCGAGTCAGCGAATTGACAAATTCAGCCCGTGTTTGCTCATTATCCGGTTGGCTGGTAATCGCCAGTTCGATCGCTTCGTCAAGCGGTTCGCCAGTCAGTGCCAGCGATACGCGGGTTGCCCATTGGGCCAATGGAATCAGTTCCGGCCTTTCGTAACCCAGTTTCGCCCATAGCTGTTCAAATTGCGAGTTGATGGTGGCAACAATCTGCTGCTCGTCCGCACTCCAAAGTTCGGTCGTCCCCCCTGTCCATCGCTCATCGCCGCTGGCTTGGTTGCGATCGCGATCCAAACCAAAGGGAAGTTGAGCGATCGCAGTGCTTGTTGCATCCGCTGCATCGCCTTGTTCAGCCAACGAACTTCCGGAATCGCCAACTGCCAATTGACGCTCGCTGCTGTTTGCGATGATCGTCGCAGCAGGTGCCTCGTCTGGATTCCCGATGTTGGACTCCGTCGTAGAACCGCTTGTCGAACTGCCATTGGATGCAATGCGATCGGCGTCGGGCAAGTTCCAAGCATCATTATTGTCGGCGATGGAATCCGATGGATCATTCGTTTTAACTGGCAGCAGCGAAGCGGAGAAGATCAGCAAACTGGCGGCCAACGCTGCGGTAACGCCCATCGCAATTCTCGCTGGCAGCGAACGGAATCGCGGCTCGAATTCAACGCTTGCGGAACCAGTTCCCGCCGTATCGGTGTTAGCGATCTGTGATACCACGCGGCCTGTCTGAGACCAAGCAGCGAGCTCGAGCTTTCCAGCCGCTTGCGCCTTGTCCAAACGCTGAACATCCGACTCTTCCAAAAAAGTGGCACTTGCTAGAGCGGCTGAAAGCGTATCGCTATCGAGCATACGAGGCTTTTTTGACCGGAAGTGTTCGTCCAGCAAAGCATCGATGAGCGGATCGGCGTCGTCAGGGGGGAGATTCATAATGTTCATGTTTTATCTCGGCGGTCTTGAAGTCGGGCTTCAATGCACTCTTTGAGTTGTGATTTTGCCCGTTGCATCAAGTTCTTTGCGCCATTGGGACTTATCTTTAAGGCTTCAGCGATCGATTCGCGGCTGTTACCGTCGCGGAACCGCATCTTCAATGCCAGTTGCGCTCTGTCTGTTAAGCGATCGAAGCATGACTTTAGGTACTCAAAAATCTCGTCTTCGGAGTCTGCATTAATCCAGCGAACCCACAGTTCATCGCATTGATGAATCTCGGCTGACAGAATTGTGCGTTTTGTCTTGCGCCGGTAATCGATCAATAGATGGTAAGCGACGCGACGAAGATAAACGGCAGTCGCCGCGTCGTTGACGACTTCAAAAGGTTTGCGCAGCACGGCCACGAACGTATCCTGGGTCAAGTCGTCAGCCAGCGTGTCATCGCAACCCAAGACGCGCAGATATCGCCAGATCTTGACCTGATGACGGTCAATCAACGCTTGCAGGTCGATAGCAGGGTTCGCAGGGACGGTGCCTTCAGACTGCGAACCTTGCATAACCGAGTAATCCTTAAGCGAACAATCCATCGATCAATTTTCCGCCGCCAGCGATTTTCATCGGACGACCGTTCTTGGCAGTATACGTGGTTTCCAAGGATATCCCCAACGCGTGGCAAACGCTGCTCATCAGGTCTTCACTGCTGTAGGTTTGGCCTAGAATTTCGGTACCATCTTCATTGGTCGCACCGATCGCTTTGCCACCTGCGAATTTGCCGCCACCGACCACGACGCTCCAAGCTCGCGCCCAGTGATCGCGCCCAGTGTCAGCGTTGATTCGAGGTGTTCTACCAAATTCACCCATCCAAATGATAGCGGTATCTTGCAGCAAGCCTCGTTGCTCCAAATCTTCCACCAGAGCGCTCATGCCCCGGTCCATCTCGGGCAAGCGTTGATCTTCCAGCGAGCGGAAAATACCTGCGTGCATATCCCAGCCGCCAAGGTCCACTTCGACAAACGGCACGCCAGCTTCCACCAGACGTCGCGCCAACAGGCAGCCTTCGCCAAAGCCTCGACCATAGCGATCACGCACAGCTTGAGGCTCTTTCTCGATACGAAACGCATCCATTTGTTTGGAAGTCAACAAATCCAAGGTCTTGCCTAAAATCTTGCGGTGGTCTTCCGAAGCAGAACCACGTCGTTGCGATGCAAAGTTCGTTTCGATCATATCGAGCGCTTGCATGCGTTGCATCAAACGCGCTTGGTTCAGTCTCATATCCAAGTCGCGAATCTGCCCATTGCGAGAGACATTGAACGGTGCCCACGCCATACCTAGGAAGCCGGGCCCTTCGCTCGCGCCGCCGACGCTAACAAACGGCGGAATTTCCAAATCGGGTCGCGTATGAGCCAGCTCATGCGCGATCACCGCACCATAGCTTGGATGCTCGACGTTCGCATTGGGCACGTAGCCCGTATGCATATAATAGCGACCTCGGTTATGGTCCGCTTCTCGAGTGCTCATGGAACGCACGATCGATAGATTCTTCATCTGCTGAGCGATCATCGGCAAGTGTTCGCAGATTTGCACGTCACCAGTGGTCGAAATTGGTTTGAAAGGACCGCCGGTAGCTGAGCCTGGTTTGAGGTCCCACAAATCGATCGTCGAAGGGCCGCCCCCCATCCACAACAAGATCGCGCTCTTGTTATTCTTCTTCAGCGTGTCAGCATGCACGCGAAACGAGTGACCCAGCGACAGCGAAGCACCCAGCATGGCCGATGCACCCGCCATATGGCTCATGAAGTGCCGTCGATTCATTCCCGTTGGTGTAGCGTAACGATTCCACATGGTAGGTTCCTCAGAATGGTGATTGAGACGTTTAGATAAGAGCGAGCAAATGACGAAAAGAGACCTATCGATTAGTGAATAATGATAAATTCGTTGGAATTTAAGATGGCCCACCACAAATCCTGCAACATCTCGGCTTCATTGCCGTTGCGTGCAGAAAGTAAGTTTTTTGCAATAACCAATTCGTTCGGACGTGCCTTACGAGCCAGCCCCGCGGCGAACAAGTAATTCACCTTCTGGACCAGTGGCGCTTTGTTCTCGGCGATTTGCCGCAGCCAAGTCCCCGGTTCAATGCTGATCGCGTTGTTCATCAATTGGCCGTTGAACATCATCAACGCTTGTGGGATCGAACCATTGAAGGTCGTCGTCTCGTCCCCTTCGTCGGTACCGAAGGCAACCACGAATTGCTGCAACCACTGATTGCGGTTCGCTTGTTGCTTCTCCAGCGAATCGTTACGGTTCACTTGAGTGGCCACCACTAGCGACTGATAAAGTTGCTCGGCAGACATTTGCCTTGAGTAGAAGTGCGTGAAGCGTGGCGGTTCGCCAACGTTCGGATCGTCCACTTCGTTCTGTTTGGTTGAAGACGAAGAAAGCTGATAGGGTGTCGACAAAACGATCCATTCCATCAGCGCCTTCATGTCGTAGCTCGCCTTGCGAAAATCTTCGGCTAAAGTGTCCAGCAACTCGGGATGAGTTGGCGGATTGTGCGGCCCCAAGTCATCGATTGGCCGAGTGAAGCCGTAACCTAAGAAGTGTGCAAACATACGATTGACAATGGTTCTGTCCATGTAAGGGCTCGCCAACACCAGTTTGCCCAACTCCGTACGTCGGTCCACTTGGCTTAGATAACCGCTGCGTCCGATCGCTGTATCGTCTACAAAAACTGGGTACGCAGTGCGTACGACACTGTTGCGCAGTTCGTAGAAGATTTCCGCTTCTGTCGCATTACCGCTTTGTCCGGGGAAGTCTTCATTGATCAGTTCAATATGATCAATCTGGTTAGTGCCTTGCACATAACGCATCAGCGATCGCGATTGCCGGAAGAAGGCGTTCAGTTCCCAGAACTTGCGTTGCTTCCATTCGTTGAAAGGATGGTCATGGCACTGCGTGCATTGCACTTGCAAACCCAAGAACGTTTTGCTGACCGACGCTGTGGCCTGCGTGCCGTCCTCTTCGTTGACTTTCATCGCCAGATAGTTGACTGCTCCGTTAAATTTGTCCGTGCCAGGCTTGCTGGTACCGGTGGCCGTGATCAACTCGTAAACCATTTGGTTGTAGGGTTTGTTCCTTGCGAAACTATCGCGGAGATACTTCTCCATACCTTGCCGGTTCGTCAGCGAGCGGTCTTCCATTCCGCCATTGCGACCGATCAAGATATTGGTCCAAATGGTCGACCAGTTGGTTGCGTACTCTTCGGTGTAGCGGTCGTCGTACAACAGCGTTTGGACAAGCTTCTCACGTCGATTCTTGTCGGTATCTTTCGCGAAAGCTTCCAACTCCTGGAAGCTGGGGATACGGCCCAAGATGTCCAAGTAAACGCGGCGGCACCATTTCCAGTCATCTTCTACGGCGCTAGGGGCCAGTTCATAATCCCGCCAGCCTTGGGAAATCAGTTCATTGATCTTTTCTCGAGTTGTCGCGGTCGCGAAATCAAACTCCGTTGCCGCTCCTGCCGATTTGGCGACTGGGCGAGCCGAAGCGGTCGGCGATTTGCCATCAGGCTTGGTTTGAGCCGACAGTCCGCTGGCCAGAGCGACCAAGAGGCAGCAGGCCAAGGTGCCATAAAGCGATCGGTATCTCGGGAAAGTCGTTTTCATGAGGAACAGCTCCCTCCACGGGGCAGCGTGGAAATGTTGGCTTGCATGCGACTGGCGAAACGCCATCCATTGCGGAATAAACAACCAAAAGAACGCTCAGTCAACCTCAATTGTACTCTAGATTTCACAGCGAACGCGGGCTTACGGGCAGTTAAGCTCGTTTTGTCGACCAGCATCACCGTTAAAACCGTCGTTTCTGCGGAAGCACACGCAGCGCTTGAACTTCGGGACCAGCCAGCGACTGCCTGCGCACGACGGTCCGCTGAGCCACAGGGCAAGTCAGTTTTTCAGTCTTCGCGATTAGCCGGAATGCGTTAGCATCGGTTCTCTTGGAAACCGTGATCTAACGCTCAACGGCTGATTGACCTGGATTCAATAACTGACTTGCCGTGCGCTGAGCCATAGAAAAGTGGCTGAAACGGCCAGTCTGGCTAGATATTTAGCCACCATTTCTGGTAATCTGCTCCTATTCGCGGAACCTTTTAGAAAGTTCAATGTCGCGGTTTTTGTCAACCGTTCGATCCTAAACGCACTGGAAGCTAGCGAAAGTAGTTACGTTGTCTTGCAAAAAGCGGTCATGAAAGCGTTGGATGGCCGGAAAGACGACAGATTTTGAACCGCTGGATTTCCGCTGCATGGCGATCGAAGATCAAAAGATATCCTTAAGCCATTTGGACCGAGACGGATCGGCCCGAATGGTGGATGTATCGATGAAGCCAATCACGCAGCGGAGTGCGATAGCACGCGGTTGCTTAGTGATGTCAGCTTTGGCGGCTGAAACAGTCCGATCGGGGGCTTCGAAGAAAGGTGATGTGCTGCAGATTGCTCGCATCGCCGCCATTCAAGCCACGAAACAGACCAGCCAACTCATTCCACTTTGTCACGTCCTGCCTTTAGAAAAGGTCAATGTCGACTTCGTTTGGATCGAAGATTGCAGAATACAGTGTACCGTCGAAGTGCTCGCGACGGCCAAAACCGGCGTAGAAATGGAAGCCTTGACGGCCGTTAGCGCGGGGCTTCTAACGATCTACGACATGTTGAAAGCAATCGATCGATCGATGGTGATCCAAGACATTGCACTATGGACGAAAGACGGTGGTGCCAGCGGACCTTATCGACGCGAAAGTACTACTTAACATGGCTCCTATCACGGCAATTACCGACGACTTTACCAAGGCCAGCAAGATGCTCAAAGCCAACTTTCTACCAAGTCGTACTGGGACGTTTGAAATTCCCAAGTCGCGTGTAAACCTTCCCAACCGCTTGCGAGCCAACCGTGTTTCTTCTTCGATAACCAAGGCCGAGATGGACTACCGCGCTGAATTGCAAGACGCTTTGCGTACGATCGGCCAACCACTTGCCGATTGCGAACGCGTGCTCAGCGAATCGCTGACGAGCAATCAAGCGGCGATTCAACCGATGCTGGATTACGTTAAATTGCTCGGGGGCAAGCGACTGCGACCGGCGCTGCTCCTGCTGTCTGCCCAAGCGATCGGCACGGTTACAGAGGAAGCCATTCGTCTGGCAGCCGTGGTCGAACTTGTGCATACAGCCACCCTAGTTCACGACGATATCCTGGATGCCGCTCAGTTTCGTCGTCACCGTGCAACGTTGCATACCAAATGGGATGTGCACAGCGCTATACTTATCGGCGATTGGTTGTTCACACAAGCTTACAATCTAGCCAATGCTGGTGAATCGACATTGCCTGGCCGCTGGATCGCGTGGGCATCCAAGTCGGTCTGCGAGGGCGAGATTTTGCAGGGCCGCGCAGCAGGCGATGCGACGCTGGCGCAAAGCGACTATCTCCAAATGCTGGCTGGCAAGACGGGCGCGTTGTGCGCAATCAGTTGTGGCTTAGGCGCATGGGCGGCAGGTGCCGAACTGGATTGCTGCGAACAACTGTACGACTTTGGAATGAAGCTGGGCATCGCTTTTCAGATCCACGACGACTGGTTGGATATCTGGGGCGACAATCAAGCTACCGGTAAGAGCATTGGTGCCGATTTGCAAGCGAGAAAGTGGACGCTGCCGTTGCTTCGTTTCCGCGACACAACCAGCGCTGCACAGGGTCAGGCTTTGCAAAGTTTGCTTGATGCAGAAACGGTCGACGTGGAAGGGGTAAAGGCGTTGTTGGCTCAGACCGACGCTGAAGATTTCACGCGCGAACTGGCTTGCGATTTCGCAGCCCAAGCGTTGGCCAGCATCGATTGCCTCAAAGGCACTGCCCAATACGATGCTTTGTCTCGTTTGACGATGGCCGCAGTGCGTCGAGCTCGATAGGCTTGCGATCCGCCGCGCGGTCAAACATCAAAGCTCGTTGCGGTTGCTGAACTCCATCTTGAACCTACACTGTGCGCAAGACTCATAAAAACACCACCCATAAAAGGAACTCGGCTAGGAAACGCTACTTTTCGCGGCACGTCGCCACTGATTTATCTGCGCCAGATGATAAGCTTCATGGGACGCAAGCAGATATACAGCAACTGCTCCAACGTTTGCCGCGAACTGGCGAATCTCAATCGGCGTCTCGCGAGAAAAATGCGTCGCATGTTTGGCGCGTACTGCGTTCTCTGTCATGACATGCAATTGCTTCAGTTCCGACAGCAACTCCGCTTTGCTCTGGTAATCACTTCGATCCGTCGTCGGGATGGAGCCAGGACCAAATCGTTGCTGCTCCTCGGCAGTTAAGCTAACTTGATGCTCGTCGAGCAATGCAAGCAGGAACTTCAACGATACATTTAAGTGGCTGAGCGTCCAAGCAGGATGATTGACCAAGCCATTGGGTTGCTCTACAAAGCTCTCGTCAGGGATATCTTCAACAGATTGTTCGATGTAACCCAGATGATCCTGAAACACTTGCAACAGCGTCCCAAGCTCCTGGCCGGCAGGTCGATGCACAGCCATAACTCGCGCTTCGATCAGTGCATTGATGGTCTCGTCGGCTGGCCGAATCTCGAACGGCCCAAGCTTTACTCCCGGATGCTTCGACATCAGTTCGATGGCGTGAGCCATGTCATCCGCCTCCAGCAGCAGGATGCCGCCTAGCTGCTCTTTGGTTTCAGCAAACGGACCATCCGTGGCAATCGCTTTGTCGCTGCGGAAATGCAAGGTGACTGCATTTTTGGCTTCTTGTAGAGCTTCGCCTCCCAGGAAATGGCCATCTTTTCGCAATTGTTGGTCGTAAGCGAAACATTCTTCCATCGCGGCTTTCAATTCAGATTCGCTGAAGTTGGCAAACTTGCTGTGATCAGCGAATCCGAGACAAACGAATTTCATAATATTGGCACTCCTTGAAAGTGGATCGCATGTGGTTTTCGCATTAGTCGCTTGGCAACTTACCAATTCGACCGAGCGGAAGAAAAAAGTTTTGAGGCGAGATGCAGCGATCAATTTGCCGTGGTGGGATTCGCCAAAATTCTATTTTACAGAAGGAACTTTGGCGAAACCCACTGAGTTAGGGACGTTTTCTACCGTTCACGCAGGTTTGACCAAAAGTTGCCGAACTACAGTCGCATCAAGTAAGCGAGTAAGTCATTCATAGAATTGACGTCGATTGTTGATTCGAACCCTTCGGGCATGAGCGATCGACCGGTGTTCTTGATCGCGTCAATGTCGATTCGCAGAACGGACAAGATCTCATTCTGTGCGCTTCGCAGCGTCATGCTGGTTGAGCCTTCGTCAATAATATTGCCTGACAACATTCGGCCCTCCTGCGTCGAAATGATGTAGTGAACATATTGCGGATTCACTTCGCGGTTGGGATCCAGTATCGCGGTGAGGATCGATTCAACGCCTCGCGATTTGATGGTTGCTAGGCTTGGACCAATTTCATGACCGACGCCTTCCACTCGATGACAACCGCTGCATTGGGCGCGGAATATCAACCGACCTCGATCGATATCACCATTGGCTTCTAAAGAGAATCGATATGCGTCAATCACTTTCTGCCGCTGCTCTGCCTGCGTAACCGAACGCTTTTCTGACGCAGAGTCCACTCCACCTTGCACCGCGAAATCGTGCCGTATCTGCGTATGGCGTTGTCGATTTGCGGCTTGATCGTACAACTGCTGCAAGAAGTCTTCAGCGGTACTTTCCCGTAAGAGGGATTCGTTCTTGATTAGCTCGCCAAGCTGCTCGGATTGCGAACCGATCGAGCAGAGCACGGCTGCTTTCAACCAACGATCAGTCGGATCTTGCCGCAGAAGATCAGCCAAACGCGCCACGCGATTCTCAACTGGGAGCACGCCCAACGTAAAGGCCAATTGATATCGCACTTCGATCGATGGATCTTGCTGCAGCTCCTCCAACTTGCTCAACAGATGAGGCGTCAAATCGATATGCTCGATCAATTGCACAGCGTGTCTTCGCACTTGCTCATGAGGATCGCTGAGCCCTGCAAGCAAGGTCGGCTCGTCCAGCCCGCTGACTCCATCGAGCGCGCGCATGGCATGCATCCGTCCCAGCGGTGAGGGACATTGATGCACGAACCGCCGCAGCGACGCAATAGCTGCTTGGTCTTGTCGTTCATACAACAGTCGTGCTGCCGTTTCACGATGCCAAGCGTTAGGATGTGCGAGTGTTTCCACAAGGTCGTGTGTACTAAGCCGGTTCAGATTTGTACTGCGCGCTGGAGCAACAAAACCAGTTGGTACCACTTGATAGATGCGGCCTCGCTCACGTCCGGAAGTTAGATCAAGATGCTTCTTAATTTCATCGGGCAGTGATTGCGGATGCTCGATGACCTCACGGTACATATCGATCACATGCAGCGAACCATCGGGCGCGTTAGCGAACTGAGCAGGACGAAACCAGACATCGGTCGACGTCACAAACTCACTGTGCTGGTCAACGCGCAACGCGATGAATTCCAAACCGTTTGCCTTCAGATACTTGCGATGGATCAGATTGCTGCCAACATCTCCCACAATTGCCAGCCCGTTCCATGCCTGCGGCCAAGCATCCCCGCGATAGATTGTGGCACCGGTAGCACCGGTAAAATAGCCGGCTGCTCTACCGCCCCCTTCGATCGGTCCTTTCGCTTGCCCTGAAACCCGCAACCGCGTACGCAAAACCCGCCATGGCTCCACTGGGCTAGTGCGATAGACTTCCGCTTGAGGGCCATCGACAGCAATCGAGATCCTCGATGGCGGCGGAATAACGAAAGGGTTACGAGCAAAGTAGCGGTCTTCGTACATCACTTGCTGCAGGTGGTCGCTGTTGGATGAGACGAATTTGCGGCCCCAATCGTCAAAGCACATGCCATGTTGCGCTGCGCCGCTGGTCGCTTCGAATTCGTAGGTCCGCGGATTGATCGCAAGATCACGGCCACGTACATTGAGTGCAGGTCGATCGGCTTGGTCATGCACCAAGCGAATTTCGCCCCCCAGGCTACTGCATGCTAGGTGAACTCGATTGTCCAATCCCCATCGAAGCGAGTTCATCAACCCTTGGACATTGGAAGTTCCAAAGCCGGTCAGCACTCGCTGTCGCAAGTCCGCCTTGCCATCTCCATCGGTGTCTTTCAAATACAATAAGTGGGGTGCATCGCCGACAAACAAACCACCATCGTAGGGGAACAAGGCTGTTGGCCAAAGGAGACCCTCAGCGAATTCGGTGCGCTGATCATAAATGCCATCACCGTCGGTATCGGTCAGCTTTGCAATTCGCGAAATTTTATCCTCGCGGTTCTCGCTATATCCACGCATCTCGCAAACATACATCGCACCTTCAGCATCCCATTCAATGGCTACTGGACTCGCTACCAGCGGCTCGGCGGCTACCAAACGCATCTCGAATCCCTCTGCCACTTGGAATGTCGCCGTGGCAGGTCCAGGTTCGGTCGGCAGTATCCTTGGCAGTTCATTTGCATAGTCCAATTGCTGTGAGAAGGCTGGTGTTCCAAGCAGACCTACGAGGCATCCGAAAATCAACCGCGGTAGTACGCTCATGGCTGCGCCTCGTCAACTTGCAACAGTACTTTTATGCCGTTCATCAGTACCGCTTCTACCTCAGGGCTCACGTTAGATGCGGGCTCGCTGGTTTCGTAGCCACCTTGTCCATAAGCTTCTGCAGTACCGATATATCCTGGGCCGTAGTCGCCATAAGCGGCCATCGCTACGCGCAAATCAGGTCGTAGTTGTTTCGCTGCCAATTGGTACTCAACAAACAGTTCTCCAGGCATGTGCAAGATTCGAACATCTCCCACGGAGAGACAGCTTAAATCGATCTTGTGGCCATTCTCACAACGCAAGACCCAAGCTAGTTTGTCGGGACTTCCCCAATAGGTAACGCCATCCCATTTGCGGAGCTCTTTGGCCAAGTTATCGCGTTGCAGATGTTTGGCTAGCGGCAATGCAACAGCCTCAGTTGTCCAACCAACATGCGCCGATGTGACTTCAAATCTATTAGTAACCTCCAATGATTCACGCATCGCATCGGCCAAACGTCTTCCTAACAGCAAGCGATTCTCATTGGAGCCGTCGTTATACTTGCCTGCACCAATGTTTCCACCAGCACCGTTGAAATGGACGTAAAAAGGGCCAGGCGTGTCTTGGCTGCGGATGAATCTTGCAATGCCGGGAAAGTCTGGACTAGGTATTCCCGTTCGATAGTAGCTTTGCGGATGACAAGCATAGTAACTAAGCACAGCGACCGGAGTCTCGCCATTCCAAAACGAAAGTGAGCTGAGTTCTGGGTCGATGATGCCAACGGGTAACGCACGCAGTTTTTCATCTCGAGTGGCTGTGTAGCGTGTCGCGATGATCCTGCCCGACTCATCTGCAATACGCCGATTGGAAGCGACCTCCTTCACCATAGCCGATCCATAGCCTGCATGCGTGATGGAAGTCGCTGTTTTCAATGACGCTTGGATAGCGAGTGTAACTCGATCGAGCACTTCGCGAGCAAACGTGCCATCGTGAGCGCCCAGTTGCGTGGCACCAATTTCTTGCAACAACGCTTCTGCGCCAAAGTCACTACGCGGTGCATCATGTTGATGCAGCGTATGGACCGCAACTCGAGAGGGCAAAGTCCCAGCGGCCTGGGCAATTCGCTGCCGAAAGACATCTTGGCTTTCGTTTGCAATACCGATCCAATCTACAGCACACAACACAATAGGTTCACCGGCACCCAAAATCACAATGCCGCGACACCGCAAGCCAAGCTCATCAACGCGCCGAACGAGATCGTAAGCCATCATGAAGCCAACCGGCGGCGTCGCGTCGACGTCAAAGGTGGCCACCGAAAGCCTACCGGAAGGCTCCTCATCGGCCGCAACCAGGAGACTCGCATGGGTTAGCCCAATACTCAACAAAGCGAATAATTTGCAGACCAAGAGTGGTAAAGTTTTCGATGCAATATTCATCGATCAGCTCGACTTGTAAGGAGGCGGGGGGAGATGAAGGCTAGCCGTTCACGAACGCGAACCGGCGTGTTGTTCAGGGGTGGGGCGCAGTTTTTGGCTTTTTGACCGCAATTGGAAACGGGGAAGGGACGCTCAGCGGCAACCAGTCACACATGACCGCGTTCACTTAGAGCGTGATCCATTCTACACGTTTATATTCAGCAGCGGGTACAATACGAGGCACATCTGCGGCGATCGTCCGACGATGGAATACGATTTTAGTTCGTGTTTTAATTGAGGTAGCTCTTATGACGAAGGCAATTCGAGTTGGCTTGAAGTTTTTGGCGCTGTGCTGCCTGTGGATGGAAACTTCAGTGGCATGGACGCAGGAGCAACGCGGTGGACAAGTCGATGTCGAATCGGTTTCAACGACAGCGTGGAGTCGCATTGCGACGCACTTTCAACCGCCCCCCGGACTGGAAGATGCGTTGGGCAACTACCGCTCGCCCTTGATCTTTAATGATGGCCAGCTTGTTGCTACCAAAGAAGCATGGGCACAGCGTCGCGGTGAACTGCTGAACGACTGGCAAGAACTGCTTGGGAAATGGCCTGCACTTATTACCGAGCCGAATGTTGAAGTGCTGGATGAACAGCAGCGTGAGAATTTTCGTCAACTCAAGATCCGTTTCTTGTGGACTCCAAAAGAGACGACCATTGCTTATCTCCTGATACCCGATGGCGAAGGAAAGCGGCCTGCAGTCGTGACGGTGTTCTACGAACCGGAAACAGCGATTGGCGATGGTAAGGAATATCGGGATTTCGGTATCCAGTTAGCGCGTCGAGGTTTCGTCGTCCTTTCACTGGGAACGACGGAAGCGACTGCCGCTAAAACTTACTCGCTCTATTATCCATCATTGGATGACGCTCAAGTGCAACCGCTTGCGATGCTGGGATATGCAGCGGCAAATGGCTGGTATGTCTTAGCGTCACGGCCAGAAGTTGATTCCGCTCGGATTGGCATCGTGGGTCATTCATTCGGCGGAAAATGGGCGATGTTTGCATCTTGTTTGTTCGAGCAGTTTGCGTGCGCAGCGTGGTCCGATCCAGGCATCGTATTTGACGAAAGTCGCCCGAACGTCAACTATTGGGAGCCTTGGTATCTAGGCTACTATCCACCGCCGTGGCGAACTCGAGGAGTGATCACCGCTGGCAATCCCGCTCACGGACTTTATCCAAGTCTGACTGCTGCAGGACGAGATCTGCACGAGCTGCATGCCCTAATGGCTCCGCGGCCATTCCTGGTATCAGGAGGTTCGGAAGATCCTCCCGAGCGCTGGCAAGCTCTGAATCATGCTCGGGCAGTGAACAAGCTCTTAGGATTCGACGATCGCGTTGGCATGAGCAATCGTCCTGAGCATTCGCCAAATGCGGAATCCAATGCGATCATCTTCGATTTCTTTGAGCACTGGTTAGCGTCAGATCCAGTCACCGCAGCCGAGTAACGCGGCAGGAGCAAACAAGCTTTGGAATACCCAATACAACTTGCGTTACGGAAGCTGTTTAGGCCAACCGCGATTAAAAAAAGCAAAGCGTACTGCCAATTGTCCGCTGAAGATGCCTTCGTTATGCTTCGTTTGCCGTGCTAGGTAGCAACAAAGTCAGCAAGAGGCTTGAGTCTTCAATAGCGGTTACTGCGTGCGGCTGCTTCGCATTCAAGTAAAGCAGTTGCCCGGCTGTCATCTCAAGCGGCTTGCCTGCGACCGTGAAATGAATCCGACCTTCCAAACATTGGACGGTGATGTCCCCTTTCGCTTGATGCTCTGCGATAACTTTGCCGGCTGGAAGTATCAATCGGATAACCTCAAAGTGGCTCGTCTTAATCACCGCATACGTTTTTGTATTACTAAGTTCCAGACCAAGCGGTCGTACATCAACAATTTCGCCAGCTTGTGCATGTTGGATTGCCATGGAATAACTCCTGAGGGATAGTTGCCGCCGTTTAAACTACATTCATGCAGTCTTAATGTAACGTCATTTCATCATATTGATCCGAGAAACTGCTCAAGGCAGCTCAGGTTTGTCTTTCTCTTCGATGTTATCCTCAGGCGTTGCGATATCATCGCTGAGCACGTCTTCGACATAGAACATTTTGACGAGAACAAGGACCACTGCGGTCAACGGAGCGGCCAGCAAGACGCCAAGTGGACCGGCAACGATGGCCATAAAAATCTGCGCCAGGATCGTCAGCACGGGTGGTATACTGACGGTCTTCTGCATGACCAGGGGGGAAACAACCAACCCCTCAAACTGCTGAACCGCCAGATAGACCAAGATGACATAAAACCCCATTTGCGGTGATTCCACCATCGCCAAGAGCACAGCGGGCACTGCGGCGACGATTGGACCAAAGTTTGGTACGGAATCCAACAAGAAAGCTACGAATCCCAGCAGCAATGCCATGGGCATACCCAACAACCACAAGCAGATCGTTGTCAGAACGCCTACAACCGACATCACGAACAATTGGCCGATCAGCCACCATCGGAGCGTGTAACCGACCGACGCCAACACAACGCTCGCCCTTTCGCGTCTCTGGATGGGAACCATCCGCAAGATGCCTCGCATGTAAAGGCCAGGATCTGCTGTCAGGTAGATGGCGACGAAGAAAACAATGAATCCGCTGAACAAAGCCATCGACATCGAGGTCAAAGCCCCTCCGGCTCGCAGAAACATGTCGTTCTTTTGCAACAGCATCGACTCCAGGGCGGGCATATGGCTCAGTAACCATCGCGTCCAATCATTGCTATTAAGATACGCTTCGATGCTGGCCACTGATGCAGGCAGCTTGCGAGTCAGTTCGTTGGCTTGATTTGCCAATATGGGTACAGCATACACGCCCAGAGTCACGCAAAACGCGGCTAACAGCAGCAGCACAATTCCCAGTGACCATGAACGTGCTAGCCCACTTTTGCCCTCCACATAGTCCGTGGCGGCGGATAACAAGATTGCTAGCAGGACCGCCGCGATCAACAGTAGGATCACGTGAACGGCATACCACAAGAATGCAACCAGCAGTAACAATCCAATCACTATGCTGGCAACGATCAACGATCGGACCGCGATGTCGTGGTAGCGACCATGGGCTTGCGATTTTGGTGGCGTTTGCATTGAGCGGCGTCCTTGAGGCGATGCTGAAGCAGGCACGACGGAAGCCACACTCCAGAGTCATGACCTATGATGCGGTAGCCCACCGCCTCGTACTACCACTGAACCTTGAGCCGCTCCCGCGTTCAGCTAGCGTGATGAAGCGTCGGACCGCTTTTCTCTTGGACGATCAGCCCTAGCATCGAAGCCAGCTTTTGCTGACGCTTTTCAGCTTCTATTGATCGAGCGTCACGTTCCGATTTCGTCCAGGTCTTCTTGATCGCGCGGACTCGTTTGGCTACTTCACGATCTGTTAAGAGTCGGATGGTCTTCATAACTTGCTCCTACGAGAAAAGGTAAACATCTGAATGTTGGGTAATGCACTTTCCGGGCCAACTTTCTCGTCAATCAGCGTTTTTTGATTACGTCCCTCAAATTGCAAGGGTTTCAAGTTATTATTACTAGCAGTCAATCGTAAAACCGAACCTGACGGCAAGTTGAACGTTGAATTATTTGCAACCAGAGTTGCAAGTCGAACAAGAATGGCAGTTACCGATCAGCGATCAAAAAGTATGCAAGCATTGGCCGATCTACCGTTGGCTTGCAAATCGAATCACGAAAAGTCGATTGCTGCCAAGGCAACGAGACATAGCTATGATTCTGCTTCGCTATGATTCTGCTTCGTTCAGAGGTCGTCCAGCAAGCGTTTCGCTTTTGCGACAATTTCGCTGGCAAAGGGTTTGTTGGAATACAACCGGATGACACTTTGGTAAAATTCTCGCCGCTTTGCGGGAGGCAATTGCAACGCGGAGTTAAGCTGGTCGGCCAAGTAATCCGCCTTGCTCGCTTCGCCACGAGACTCAATGTTCGTCAACCGTTGCAGTTCGCGGGCTGCATAATCGACTAACTCTTTTTGTTCCGGGTCCAGCAGTGTCCGATCTTGAAAGACGACTAAGAAATCTTGCAAACTTTGGATCGCTTGCAGCTCGTTCTGGTCTCGCATCTGCATGGCTTCCACAAACGCAAGTTCAAGCGGCGAGACCGTCGCATCGCCAGTTCTGCGCGCGCGGCGCGCTAAGCTATTGACCTTTCGCTGCATCGCGATCTCTTCTTGATAATCGCTGAATTCGCTCAGCCGCGAGTCGTTCGGGTAGCTAGTCTCGAAATCCTTCAAAGCGACTTCGATCGTATCGAGCGACGCTGAGCTTGCGACGGCGGCCAGAGTTGTTCGATAGAGCGTGTCGGCCGATGGCTTGCGAGTCGAATAATAGATTGCAGCGATGCAGCCCAGGATAGCGATGCTCAACGTAGCAATCGACAAAAAGTTGCTCCAGTTACCAATCGGCTGCTCCTGAGTTTCGAACGTCATCCGTCGGCTGCGCGGCGCTTCTTCTTCGACGGTGGTGAAACGCGTAGTCGGAGTTCCGCCAGGTGCTGCTGCATCGCTCGTCAAAGCCGTCAAGTGCGTGGCAACATTGGTTGTGTGTCCCATATGCGACGCCGCCATCAGTTCCTCACTGGCGAAGGTAACATCTTTCCCCTTGGTCGCCGGCGCTTCAGCCGATACCGCTTCGGTCAAATCGCCTGGGACTCGAGTCTGTGTCGCATCTCTGGACTTCCGTCTCACTTCGTCCGCCAGATGTGTATCTAATTCGCTTAGATCGATGGACGACTCCGGTATGTTTCGGTAGCCATCGGCGATGGCTGTGTCAGACTTACGATATATTTGTGGCTCTTGGAATTTGCTGAGCCCCGCTTGCATCGCGGCCAAACGATTCCAGACCACGAGTGCTGTTTTTGGCCGAAGCTTTGGATCTTTCTCCAGCAGTTCAAGAATAAGGATGTCTAGCTCGCGAGGGACGCCGGGAATCCGTTGGCTGAGCGGATCGGGGATTTTATAGCGAACATTGTAAAGCGTTTCGGGAGTCGTTTTTGCATAATGCGGCGATCGCCCCGATAGACATGTATACATGACCGCCCCCAAAGCATACAAATCGCTTTGTCTTGTCACCCGCGTTCCTTCGGCCTGCTCCGGCGGCATAAAATCTGCCGTACCAAGGATCGATCCCAACGCGGTTTCATCCGTGCTACCATAGAGCTTGGCAATTCCAAAGTCAGTGATCTTTAGGTTGTCGGCTTTATCGATGAGCAGATTCGATGGCTTCAAATCACGATGGATAACGCCGATATCGTGCGCGTGTTTTAAAGCAGAACAAATACTGATCGCATATCGCAGCGTGTCTTGCCAGGACAAGACCGCTTGTCGTTTAATCTTATCATGCAGCGTTTCTCCCTCCACATATTCCATGGAATAGAAAAGCCGCCCCTTCTCTTCGCCGTAGCCTACCAGTTTGACAATATGCTTATTGGAAAGCTGACGCAGCGATTCGATCTCGGCGTCGAACCGGCGGCGAAAGCGTTCTTGGTTGGCGATCGCATCTGCGATAATCTTCACCGCCACGACTTCACCCGTCTTTGCATGATGGGCTCTATAAACAGACCCCATGCCGCCTTTGCCCAAAATCGAATCGATCTTGTAGGGCCCTAAGTATTCGAAATCCATTTAGTTCCCTTCACTGAATACAGCTTCACCAGGATCATGCTGATAAGGCCAATTCCCAAGCCACGTATTCCAACCTAGACGACCGGGATTTTCTTGACAGCCCAAGCGAATCCCTGGCACGTCACGTCGGTCCAAGATCACTTGCACATCATAATCAAACTGGGGACCAACATAGATGCGAATAAAGTCAAACAACTGACCTAATACCGAACCCATCGGCGAAAACTCGCGAAACCGCGTGGCCCGTAATGGGCCAATCACCACTCGAAATCGATTCTCAACATTCCAAATACGTGTACCAGCTACGACGTTCAGCCCCAGTTGATTGTTCAGCAAACTGCCCAGCGGCGCACTGCCCATGCGGCTTTGATCGCTGGCATCAATCCGAATCCACTGCCCTCGGAACTGTTGCACATCGACTTTCACACCAAAACTATCAGAGATAATGGCAGCAAGTGAAGCGGCGGTCGGACGGCCAGCGGATGCATGCCCGCTGTGATGCAGCAAAATCGATTCACGAAATCGGACTCGCGCTTGCAAGCCGTCAGTACCCAGGCCAACCAAGCACCAAAGCAACTGTGTGACGGAATCCTCGTGACCGGCGGCCTGTGAAGTCTCATAAGCGGCGGGCAGAAAATTCTTTTCCCAGCCTCGGTAAAACAAGGATAGCCAACGATGATTAAACAAATTGAGAAAATCTTGTAACGTCGCGTCTTTGGCTCGCAATCGATCGATGATCGCTTGCGTGTAATGCTGCGGCAGCGCACCCGATGGTCCGAACAGGCCAAGGAACGATACGGCCGCAGTCAGCTTGCCATCCGCTGCGTCGCTAATGCGAGCCACTTCAGTCGCCGGATAGCTGATCGATGGATCGGCCGCCAAATGGATCGGTTCATCGGCAACATTAGTATCGTCACCGATGCGACGTTTCGAGACCACTTGCAAGTAACGAATCGCAGCGAAAAAATCGGTACTCGATTGCAGCTTCTCTAGCATGCCCGTTTCCAGCGTTTGTTCTGATGTCATCTACGGCAACCTACTTCGACTGCTGGTCAATCCAACACAAGACACGCAACAATTGCGGATCGTCAATCAAACTGGGGTCGGCCGCAAGCAGCCGATCGATCGATTCGGCGCTGCCTAAACTGCGGATATCATATTGACCTGGCGCAGCATCTTGCGTGTCCGATGGCGTTTCCGCAGTTGAAGATTCGTCACTGAGCCCGAGTTGTCCGGAGTCGCGTCGAAACATGCGATTGAATACCGCCGCACGTTGTTTGCTGTCGAGTTCTACCTTCAGTTCGGGGTCAGGTTCGACTCCCCATTCTTTCTGCTGCGGATTCTTTAAGTCGCGGTGAATCCTTCGTTCCTTAGGCGAGTACCAATAGGCGGTGGTCAGTTTCAATCTCGCTCGACCGCCATCCATTTCGATCACGTTTTGGACCGAGCCTTTGCCATACGAGCGCTGGCCCGCCACTTTAGCGCGCTGCAAATCCTGCAAACAAGCGGCCATCACTTCCGACGCGCTAGCAGACCCTTCGTCAATCAATATTACGAGCGGTATCTCGCTGGGCAGCAACACACCAGGTTTCGCTTTGATCACACTGGCCGCTTGAGCGATTCGCCCCTTGGTCGAAACAATCGTCCCCGCGTCCAAAAACATATCGCACAGATCTCGCGCGGTATCCAATAGGCCTCCTGCATTGTCGCGCAAGTCCAATACAACCGCTTTGGCTCCTTTGGCTTCCTCGCGCAAGAACTTCTCCATCTCCTTCGGACTTTGCTCGCCGAACACAGACATATGGATATAAGCGATCTGATCATCCGCTTGCATACGGTGAATCGTTCGCCCATTCTGATCGCGATAGTCACCAATGATCGACGGCGTTTCGATCATAGCACGTTGGACAGTGACCTCCCGCGTCGAATCGCCATCGGCTGATTGAATGGTTAGAACCACTTTGGAGTCAGGAGGGCCCCTGAGATACTTGCTCGCTTGATCCGTCGTCAGCGGAGCGGTAAGCTGACCGTCGACAGCCAAGATCAATTCGCCCACTTTCAAACCAGCTCGTTCCGCCGGCGCATCATGGATGGTACGGACCACTCGCAGCGGCGCATCCTCGGCTGACTTGGTGATGACAACTCCCAAGCCCGCGAAATGCTGCTCTATCTGCGCACGAAAGGCATCTAAGTTATCTGGCGGAATGTAGCCACTGTAAGGATCCAAACTGGACAGCATGCCTGACAGCGCCGATCGACTCATGTCCGCTCGATTGACTGGTTCGACGTACAACTGCTGCACCATGTCCATGGCTAACGCAATGTCGCTGACGTCGCGGAACCGCCTTGCTTGAACCGCGCAGGCACAGCAGCCAATCATGGCCATGATCAATATTCGAAGATTTCGTCCAGTCATTTTTTCGCAGTCGTTAAGTTTCCCGTAATCGCAACTCTAATTGTAGCGACTGTATCAATTCTGCGAGCGCCTGTTCAAAAGAGTTCTTCGTTAGATAACGAGAAACGTGATCGATTCTTTATGAAGAGCTAGGTTTGCTCGCTGGACGATAGCGGATAGTTGACTACAGATCCGACGCCATGGCAACCTCAGCCATCGCAAAGGGCTCAACCGCTCGCGTCCTTGATATCCTACTCATATGCGAGTTGCCAAGCGATGTTTTTACAACAACCTGCCGTCAAATCGATTCTACGCGGAATCGTCTTGTGGGCTCCTTTGTGGATTGGTACCACTCTTGTGTTTGGTGCTCTAGGGGCAGCGTACGCATTTGTACTGAAACAGGACACTTATCGAGCCTCCCAAGCATTGCTGGTTCGCGATGAAGCCAAAGCGACGATGATGCGACTGGGACGTTTTGAGTCGCAATCGCAAATGAAAGCAGCTCAAGAGACGATTATGGAAATGTCCAAGAATCGTCAAGTCATCCGCTCCGCATTGCAAGAAGTTGGCCCAGAAGGCTCCGTGTGGTCGCCTTGGTCGCTGATCGGTTTGCCGGCAACGACCGACAAGTTTCCAACGGACCGCGAAGTCGAAGTCTTTGCCACCCAAAACGTCTCCGTGCACGCTCCCAAAGGTGTTGAGTTTGGGAACACGGAGGTGATCTACCTGGACGTCGAAGCGAGCAACCAGAAGCGGGCTCTAACGCTGGTGCAAGCGGTCTCCAAAGCGCTCGACTTGCGGCTTCGTCAAGTTCGCGAGGCACGCGCCACCAGTATTATCAGCGAGCTAGAAACCGCGAAGCTTGCCGCTCAACACGAACTGTCTGAGACTACGGAACGCATTCAACGCATGGAATCTCAAGCCGGCTCGCTGCTGCCTGACCTGCGTGGATTGACCGATACGATTGGCTCGTCCACTTCCCGGTCGCAGATCGATACGATCATGAATGAACTGCGAGTCGCGCAAGCTCAACTGGAACAACTGCTGGCCGATCAAAGGTTGCTAGACGAAGCGCTCGCTGATCCAACAGCGTATGTGGTCGCTCCAGGCAGTTTGCTGAACGCTCAACCAGGACTCAAAAAGCTGCGTGAGGGATTGGCCGACGCTCAACTGAGCACTTCGCAATTGCAAGGACGATATACCGACGCCCACCCCCTGGTTGTGGCTGCCCATGATGCTCAAACTACGATCGAACGGCGCTTGATTGATTCCTTGCAAGCATCGAAGGTCACTTTGGTGCAAGACATCCAGACCAGCCAGAAACGCATTGACCAATTGAACCGGCAAAAAGAGTTGGCCGAAGAACGCCTCGACAGCTTGGCGAATATCCGGACGCAATATGCGAACCTGAGCGCTGAACTCAAGACGCGCAGCACGATCCTGGAAGAAACAGAACGCCAACTTGCAGAAGCGTACGCTTCGAAGCAAGCGTCGATCTCGGTCAGCTTGTTAACCTTGTTGGATGCCCCACAAGTTACCGATAAACCGATCGGTCCCGGCCGGATCACTTTAACTGCCATGGCAGCCATCGGCGGATTGTTGCTTGGCCTAGGCTTCGTGTTCGCGGTAACGCCAATCGATGGCGCCGGGCGATTTGGACGACGCTCTAGCGACCAAATGAGCACCGATCGCCGCGCATCGGACGCTCAAGCTCCTGCAGTTCCAACTCCGGAACCCAGCGCTGCCAACCAACCTGCTACGCCACGACTACGGCCGATGGTGACGGACGTCCCAGCCCCCCCCGCAACCGCTCCCACCGATGCGGAACTTGCACTACAGCGACGATTGTCGGCTGATCGGTCCAGCAACATGCACGCGGCACGCAGCGCGCTAGCACAACACAGCAAGACCACTCCAGCCGTCGGCTTGGAATCGTTGATGGCCGACGAGAAGGACTATGAGAGCGCGGCCGAGAAGGTACGCCAGACTAAAGAAGATGATTCGGCTTTGACCATTTTAGAACGATTGTCGCAGGTTCAGGAAGCGTTCGAAGACAAACAACGCGAACGAGAATCGCAGTCGGACAACAAGACGACGTTGCCACATGTCGTTGACCAGAAATCGAAAGCTGCTGCCGATACCGGTGAGCGTCGTACCAGACCTCGCAGTGAAGAGAGCGTGGATGCGCCAATGCAAGTCGCCGTTCGCTCCAAAGGCGATCGTTAGAATCGCCGATGGTTGGGATCGTCGTTTGACCGTCATCCGCAATCTTTTTGCCGGTCGACATGCGACCGGTCATGCACGTCATCGAGCACGACGCAGCACGGCACCCGCGGCCGCCATACCGCTCAAAAACGCGCCTTCAATCTTCGCTCCACCAGCCCAATCACCGCAAGCCACCAAGCGACCTGAATCGCTAACATAACAACGTTCCGGATGCGTGTGCTCCGATATCGCGTAACGCCAACGATGGACACTCTGCTCCACAATCGCACTCGGCGGAAGATCAAACAAAGCCAAAAATTCCGACTGCATTTCCGCTCCTACGTCCGCTGGCTCTCGCTCAATGTTCGCCGCAGACCACTCGAACGCAGCATGCACCACGACCGTCTCGGCAATCTCACTTCGCTTCGGCTTGGTTCCGTTGCGAGCAAGCCAACGCAAGCTGGAACCGCTGATGAACGCGGCATCCCAAGTCTCCGATAAACGCTGTTGCAATTGCAACATCATCGCCCAGCATGGAGACATTTGAATCTGAGCGATCTGCGCCGACAACTTACGATCGATACTCAGCAGCTTGGCCGACTGTGGGGCCGGTGCGCTGCATATCACATAATCGTAGTCCGATAACTCGCGACCATCGCTCAAACGTAACAAGTTGGTTTCGGCGGCTTGAATCGATTCGACCTGCGAGCCCAGCTCGACCGTCAACCCCTCGACTAAATGCCGGCAGATCGATTTCATATCGGACACTCCAACGTAGCGATCAGGATTGCTAGTCAACAGCGTCTGCTGCTGATGCTCAACCACCGCAATGCGAGGGTTCCACAAATCGACAAGGCCTTGCTGACGCCAAGCGTGCACGTAACGACGGAAATCAGGATGCCGAGCAGTGAAGTATTGAGCGCCATGATCGTACGCCCCCCCCGCTGCTGTGCGGCGAGTCGCCATGCGACCGCCAACGCCGCGACTTTTCTCGAATACTGTCACTCGAAAACCATGATCGGCCAAAGTTCTCGCGGCAACGCAACCGCTCAAGCCAGCTCCGATGACTGCCACTGTCGGCACATGGCGCATGCGTGGCAAAGTCGCTTTACGAACATATTTTGCAAGGTCCATACGCTGAGCATGCTCGCTGGTTGACCTCCCGCGCACCGTACCGCTGATCGGTTCTTCCGGTGTAAAAGGACGATCAAATTGCCCTAGGCACCAGAGCAGCCCACCGTAAGAGCTGGGATCGCGCCCATCAAGCGCATAGCGGTGATTTAAGTCGATCAGCATTCGCAGCGCAGTCTTAGCATCTGGCGTCCATTGCAAGATCGCTTTGCCCCAAGTCATGCGAACGTTGTTGTGCAGCTCGCCATGGATCAGCAGCGACTTCTGTGCAGCGTCCCATAACGCATCTCCCGTTTGTCCACGTGCAAGCTGCTCCCAGCTCAATATCTGCGGCCTAACATCCGATTCATGCTTGCTCAAAGTTTCCAGCGCCCAAGCGGGCAGCGTTTTCAACGTACCGTGCTCGGGACGATAGAAACAAAAGTTGTAAGCAAGCTCGCGCCATATCAATAGCTCGTCCAAGTACTTTTCAGCTCCTTCATGCCGCCGATCGGCTGCTTCCCGTGCAAGCCGCATCGGCGACACCATCCCATAGTGCAAGTAAGCTGACATGCGACTGACGCCATCGATCGCCGCGTTATTGCGAAGCTTTGCATAATCGCGAAGCCCTTTGCCACAGAACGCAAGCCATCGAGTATATCCCGCGGTAGAACCGCCCAACGTATCGGCCACTGGGCCAACACCATGGTCGATGTCACATTGCCCAATCAGTTCCGCAAGATCCGCGTGCTGCAGATCCAGCGGTTGGAACGACAAGCGTTCAAGGTCATAGGGCAACGCGGTTTGTTCGACAGTAGGCCAATCGCTGCTAACTCGTTCCGCGTATAGCTTGGCGGTCGCTCGCCGAAACTCGAACGCTCGATCGTACGCTCGACCGACCAATTGCATGGGGACTACGCAAGCGGTATCGACCGCCAACATCGAGACTTCATTATTCGTGGCTAAAGCTTGAGCAAACAGGCGCGCGGGGTCAGTGGGCATATCTTCCGTGATGACCAGCGCACTTTGCTTAGCCAACTCACGCAGCACTGGCTGACGCGTTTGCGAAGTCTCTAAGTAGAATGCATAGCTGATCGACTGCTGTGCACACGCCGACTGCACGTCACGTGCACCTTGCAAAATGAATTGATGATGTCGATCGGACGCCATCGGATAGCGTTGGGAGAGCGCATGGTAAACCAACAACGGTTGCTTCAATTGGATGGCCAGAAGCTTGGCCACGTCCAAAGCAGGATTCTCATCGGTTCGGACGCCGGTGCGCATCCAATACACAACGCCATATCGTTGAGGATCAATTTGTTGTGCAGTCAGCCAACGACAGCGCTGCTGTAAATGTTTGGGAAGATTTTCGAGTGAAAGATCCATGCGCGGTTTCTGTGGGCAACTAAGCTTCTATGTTTCGCGTAACTGTTCAAGCCACCACGTCGATCCAACGCAATTCCCTTCAACGAGCAGTTACCGTGGGGCATTGTATCGCTGATGGAACCCCTTGCATGCGGGGCAATATGCTGACGCAAAATTGAGTAGACGTTCACACCTCGACACCGCGCTCAGCGGCAGGGAATAAGCTCAAGTTTTTGTAGCCTTGCACATGAGACAACCGCGGCTATCGCCCAGCGGCTATTGGACGCGTGAACGTTTGCAAAAGGTCCAACGCTAAGACAACCGCGGCTATCGCCCAGCGGCTAATGGAGGCGTGAACGGTTGCAAAAAGTGCAAAGCTAAGACGGATGGAGTTGGCTGGCTATGGCGGACGGTTGGCGTTGGCCAGTTGCAACGGTGCGATGCGGTTTGTCGATCACAACCAAGCTTGGCAGTTCGTTGCGGCCGCCATGCATCGTGCGTCGTCCGTGGATCCGATGATCAAAAACAAAACAACCTGTCGTGCTATTTCCCGCTTTGAGGCACCGCAAGATGGCCGCTTCCCCGCAGGTTGGGCATTGCAATCGCAAGCCATTCTCTTCGAGCAGTAGGTGGACAGCGCGGGCCATCTGCTGGTTTTCTTTTAATGTCGGTAGCCGTTTGCCCTCCAGCGACCTTAACTGCTGCGTGATACGGTCGCAAAGCAATCGCCGCTGTTGCAATAAATCCAAGGCGACGGAATCGACCAGCGAAGCGGTCCGCTGGGGTAAGCCGATCGGCAACCAAAGCGAGCTGGCATAACGTTCGACCAAGCCCACGCAGTTCTCTAACCCCAACAATATCGCGTCGCGATGGATCGGCAATTCGGCCGCTCGGCTGACTTGATACGCCAGCTCAACCACCATCGACGATTGCGGCGTACTTCCAGTTTCTATCCGCCCAAAGACCAAGCACGCGGACGAGCCACTGGACGGCTCGACCCAAAGAATCCCTGCTTGTCCGCTGGCTAACTGCAGCAGCCGCGTTTTGGTCGGATCCGCTGCCGACCAGCTCAATTCTCCACGGTGGCCGCTGTAGGCGACACGATCTGGGCCGTCGCTGGACAGCTTCCAAAGCGTCGCATGGTCGGCGGACCAAAGCTGTCGAAGCGATCCGATCAGTTCACTTGGCCACTCCAAACAAGCAGAATCGCTGAACGTTCGGCCAGCGTTTTCCTGCAAAGCTCCCCGCAGAAACTGTTCAAACAGCTCCAGTCGCTCGGGGACCGTCATTGAGTGGGTATCGGACAATTCCGAAAAATCCGTGGGAAGAATCTTGCCATGTCGTTTATACATCTGGTATAAACCATGCTAATTCGGGTTTGGGAGGCTGGAAAGGCCAATTTGTTAAGTTCTTGTAATCGATAGATTCGGCTTGGACGTCCCAATCGGTCCGGTCAGCTTGTCCGTTCCAGAATGCTTAGTCGACATAGATGGCCCTAGGTTTGTGGAATCCGCAACCTTGGTACGGCAACGAACTTTGCAAGCCGCCTGGGCCTGTCTAACCTCGTAAGTTCACACCCAATCATGGAAAAGCCAGAGTGAGGCGGTTAGCGAATGTCGAGCGCATCGATGGATGAAAGCGTTGAAAGCACCAAACGTCAGATACGAACGTTGGTCAATGAAATTGGCGATTTGTCCAAGACTCAATGCGAGCCCAGCGAATATTATCCAGCGGTTCTGCAGCGGATTGTGCAAGCCTTGGCCGCCCCTGGCGGTGCAGTCTGGCTGGTTGATAACGGTTCGTTGTCTTTGTCGTATCAAGTGCAAACGCAACCCGACGAACTTAGCGAAGAGGGTGAAGACACCAAACGTCATGGTCGCTTGTTGACCCAGGTGATGCAGCAAGGCAAGCCCGAGCTGATTTCGCCCAACGCGGTGTTTGGTGACAAAGAACAATTAGCGAATCCAACTCCATATCTGCTGATTTTGGCTCCGCTGGTTTCAGCCTCCAAACCGGTTGGGATTATCGAGGTATATCAGCGACCAGACACCCAAGCCGATGCGCAACGTGGTTACCTGCGCTTCATCGAGCACATTGCGAAATTCATATCAGAATGGTTGAAAGGACATGCCTTACAGGAAGTATCGACGCGGCAGGAACTGTGGCAGCAGGCCGACGAGTTCGCGCGATTGGTGCACAATAGCTTAGATTTGCGAGATACGGCATTTACCATTGCCAATGAAGGCCGCCGTTTAATCCAGTGCGATCGTGTCAGTATCGCGACGGTCAAACGGAACAAGGCGAAAGTGATCGCCGTCAGCGCACAGGACTCGATCGAAAACCGATCTAACGAGATCCAAGCACTCAATACGCTTGCAACGCGCGTCGTACGTTCGAAAGAACCGCTGTGGTATGACGGGGCCACAGAAGATTTGCCGCCTCAGATCGAAGAAGCGATTGAGGATTATGTCGACCTATCGCATGGCCGTACGGTAACCGTGTTGCCAATTCTGCAACCTGAAAAACCGATCGAAGGCGACGTGATGGCTGATCGGGAAGCGATCGATCAGCGTGGGCGACACCGAACGATTATTGGTGCGATCATTATCGAACAGATCGAAACTCAACTATCGCGGACGGAGCTAGAAGGCCGCGTGGACTTGGTTTACGAACATGCTTGCAGAGCGATGTCCAATTCGCTGGTGCACAGCAATCTATTCTTGATGCCTGTCTGGAAGACGCTGGACCGAGCGACATGGTTTTTCCGCGGGTCGGCTCTTCCCAAGACATTGTCCATCCTGACATTAATTGGGCTAGCGATCGCCGCATTGTGCTTGGTCAAAATCGATTTTGATATGGAAGCCAAAGGGAAACTAAAGCCCGCTTCGGAACGCAACGTTTACGCGCACGTCAACGGCGAGATCCAAAGCGTGTTGGTCAAGCAAGGGGATTATGTCAAAGCGGGTCAGGAAGTCGTCTTGCTGAAGAATAATGAATTAGAAGTCCGCTTGAAAGAGATCCAGGGGCAACGTGATATCACGAACAAAGCCAGGAACTCGGCCAGCTATTCACTGCAAGTGCCCAACTTGAGTGAAGTGGAACGTCGTCGTTTGGCATCGGAGCAAGCCGAACGCGATCAACAATTGCTCAGCCTGCGAGCTCAAGAAGAATTGATCCTGGAGCAGATGCGGCAGCTTGTCCGAACTAGTCCGATTGATGGCATCGTAACAACCTGGGACGTAGAAAAAACGTTGCGAGCCAGACCGGTCGTAACCGGACAAGTGTTGTTGAACGTGGCGAACTTCCAGCAAGGTTGGGAGTTGGAAGTGTTAATGTCAGAGAAGCGAATGAAGCACATCGACGCCGCCTTTGCTGAAACCACAGAGGAATATTTGCCAGTCGATTTCATCTTGAAGTCGGACCCTTCGAAAAATCATAAAGGCAAACTGTATCGCTCGGGCGTTCATCAACAAGCGGAGATGAATGGCGACGAGGGAACTGCGGTGAAGCTGCGAATTGTGCCCGATACGATGGAAGGTATATCCGAGCTTCCAGGTGCTGAAGTCATTGTCGATGTCAAATGCGGTAAGGCGGCTGCAGGTTATGCGTGGTTCCATGAGATCCCGGAATGGATCCGTGCGAACATCATTTTTTAGTTTCAATCTACCTCCGAATTGCCTCCTCTCATCGAGTGTTTTTTATATGAAGTATTCATTACAACTCAAACCTTTCATCGCATTTTGTGCACTGGCATTGCTGCAGCCAGGTTGCGATTATTTGCCTGAAGCGTTTTCAGGAAAAGCGGCTCCCGACTCCAAAGTCATCCAGGCGGTGGGTCCGCAGGGCACGCCAGCAAACATGGCTTCCGTAACTGCCGCTGGACCTGTCGACGTTGCGCTGGACGCTAACGATCCCAACTACAAATTGATCGACAATCCTTCGTCGCCTATCAATGCGGGAACTGGTACACAGCGGCTCAACTCGCTGGGGGCTGATGGTCGCCCCTCCCAGATCAAAACCGTGGCGGAAACGCGGCTGTTGGATAATGCGGAAACTTTGCCGGCGGTACCCAACGGTATTAATGTCCCCGCAATGCCACGCGAGGAATTCGCTCCCAACACAGACCGGCCAACTTATGCGTCCACGTCTGCGGATTCGACAGCAACTGTGGATGGAGTGGTCGTCGTCGATTTCGCGAACTTGAAGTTTGTAGATGACATCGAAGTCGCTGCTCATGCCGACGGAATCATTACCAAGCTAACTGCCAGCGAAGGCGATTTGGTTCAAAAAGATAGTATCGTCGTCGAACTAGACACGCGGCTTGCAGAAGCGGAATTGCAGGTAACCACGCGGGAACTGGAGTCGGCGATTGAAAAGAGCAAAGATGATTCGGAGATTCAGTATGCGAAGTCTGCCGAGCAAGTCGCTAATCAAGATTTAGAGAACAGCAAAGAGCTGATGAATCGCCGAGTGGAGAGTGCTGGCGATTATCGGAAGAAGTGGCTAGAACATCATCGCTCGGAACTCGCCATTACGGTCGCTCAACTGAAGAACAAAGAAGCGTTCTCTGCGGTGGGAGTTAACGAAGCGAAGAAGCGAGCTGCAGAAGTACAGATTGAGATGCGGACCATTCGCGCGCCGTTCGATGGCATCCTGGCGGAAAAGAAGAAGCATGCTTTTGAATGGGTTCGCGCTGGAGATGTGATTATGCGGTTGGTTTCATTAGACAAACTGCGCGTGGTGGGTATGGTTCGCGTCGACAGCCTCGAAGCTCCCCCGCATATGCTGCTGGGAGCTCCTGCGGACATTACGATCCAGTTGTATCCAGGTGCAGCTCGGGAGGTCAAAGGCAAGGTTGGCTTCGTTTCACCGGTTATGCAGTCTTCTGGCGCTTACAAGATTTGGGTCGAAATCCCCAATCAAAAAGAGAACGATCAGTGGCTGTTTCGTGAAGGCATGACCGCCATGATCCGCATCAATACTCGGCCTTAACGCAAGCGGCGCTTTGCATTTCATCACGCGATCGGGCTTTGGTTCAGCATGACTTCCTTGGCGGATTCCTTTGTCAACAGTGCCGCACGTTCGTTGCAATTGCGGAAACGCCCTGACTTGCGTTCCAAGAAGCAAACGTACCAAGGCCGCTCGTATTGGGTGGTCAAAGATCCGATTGGATTGAATTACTTCCGATTCCACGAGGAAGAGTACTGCATCCTCAATTGGTTGGATGGGCACCGTTCGCTGCAATCGATTCGCGAGTTGTTTCAAGCGAAATTTGCGCCTCAGCGAATCTCGCTGCAGGAACTCCAGCAGTTTGTGGGCATGCTGCATCGCAGCGGGTTATTGATCAGCAACAACAGCGGCCAAGGCAGGCAGTTGCGTCGCCGTGGCGACAAGAAAAAACGCAAAGAGTTGCTCGGCAAGCTGTCGAATGTCTTTGCCATGCGATTTCGTGGCATCGATCCAGAGAATATTCTGAACAAGCTGTTGCCATGGTTTGGCTGGCTGTTTACTCCATGGGCGTTGCTATGTGCGATCGCTTTTGGTCTTTCCGCTTTGCTGTTGGTTTTCGTTCAATGGCAAACGTTTACCGCCAAGCTGCCGTCGTTCCAGCAGTTCTTTGCGGCGGACAACTGGATTTGGCTGGGATTGACCATGGCGGTGGTCAAGATCCTTCATGAATTCGGGCATGGTCTGTCATGCAAAAAGTTCGGCGGCGAGTGCCATGAGATGGGCGTAATGCTGTTGGTCTTCACGCCATGTTTATACTGCAACGTTTCAGATTCTTGGATGTTACCTAACAAGTGGCAGCGAGTATTTATCGGTGCAGCGGGCATGTATGTCGAATTGATCTTGGCGTCCATTGCGACGTATTTGTGGTGGTTCAGTCAACCTGGCATGCTCAACTTCCTAAGTTTGTCGGTGATGTTTATCTGTTCGGTTTCAACAGTGGTCTTTAATGGAAATCCGCTATTGCGATTCGATGGTTATTACATCTTGATGGACATCATGGAGATACCGAACTTGCGTCAGAAAGCGACGGAAGTCTTGAAGCGATGGTTCCAAAAGACATGCTTGGGATTAGAACTGCAAGACAACCCATTCCTGCCCCAGCGTAACAAGTTTTGGTTCGCGACCTTTACCGTCGCCGCGGGGATCTATCGTTGGGTGGTCGTGTTCGGAATTATCTGGTTCTTGAATCAGGTCCTCAAACCGTATGGGCTCGAGTCTGTTGGACGCACGATCGCGATGGTCGGATTCATAGGAATGGTCGCTCAGCCGATCAAACAAACTTACAAGTTCTTTAAAACACCTGGAAAGGCCGCAAAAATGAAGCCAAAGCGCGTGCTGGGCAGTTTAGCAGTTTTGGCTGCTGTGATCGGTTTTGTTGTTTTCGTACCGCTGCCCTTTCATGTCAATTGTGCGTTTGAGATCCAACCGCAAGACGCTTATCAAGTCCGCGTGATTCAACCAGGCGTACTGGTCCAATGGAACAAACGCCCAGGTGACATGGTTCAGATGAACGAGCCGATTGCTCAACTGAAGGACATGCAGCTAGAGATGGACTTGTTAAGCTATCAGTCGCAGCGCGACTTAGCTCAAGTGCGACTGCAACAAGCTCAACTGTTAGCGGCGGTTGACCCAGCGATGGAGAATCAAATTCAAGAGCAACGAGCTCAGGTTGCCAGCAAAGACGAACTGATCGCGATTACACAATCGAAACGCAAGAACTTGATGATCCTCGCACGTCGGGACGGCGTCATTATTGAACCACCTAGCAAGGAAGACCAAACGCGAAAGGTGGACGACGAACAGTTGCCAACTTGGTACGGTTCCCCGTTTGCTACCAAGAATGCCGACGCCTATTTTTCCGAGAATGATTTGCTTTGCTTTGTCGCGGACCCCTCCAGGATGGAAGCGGTGATGATTGTCGATCAAATGGATGTTGAATTGCTGAAGATTGGCGACGATGTCGAAATGATGCTCGATTCCGCGCGGCTCAATAGCATTCACGGGAAAATTGAAAAAGTGTCACAGGCACAGATGAAAGAAGCTCCGCAGTCCCTAGCAGCTCAGGCCGGCGGATCGCTGGAAACGATCGCTGATCCTTCCGGCAGATTGCGCCCGATCAGCACATCTTATCAAGCGCGAGTGCCAATCGAATCGTCGCACGTGCCATTGCGAGTTGGCTACCGTGGGCAGGCGAAGATTCATTTGGAGTGGAAGTCTTTGGGATGGCGCTTTATGCGATTCCTTAACAAGACCTTCAAGTTTGAGTTTTAGTTCGATCCTGACGGTGAGTTATCGGCTGCTAGCGGCATAATGTTGTATTCGTACTGTCGCAGATGTTTAGTTCGTGCTAAAACAACAGCAAAGCAATTCCAGAGATGAGTAACTCTGGCAAGTTTTGCATTTCTTGAGGAATTAATAAGGAGTTATCCCATGTCCGGAGATGAAACAACTGCACAGGATGATAAGGGCGCTGTGGAGCCACAGCGAGCTCAGCAGCAAACCGTACAAGTACAAGTAAAAGATGAAGACGCACTGGCACTATACGCCAATTTCTGTCGCGTGACCGGATCGCCTGAAGAGTTGATCATCGATTTTGGTTTGAATCCACAACCAGTGGGTGTCCCCAAGGACCCGATCTATGTCAAGCAGCGTATTATTCTGAATTTCTTTACCGCCAAGCGATTGCTAGCGGCACTACAAATGTCGGTCCAACGACACGAAGCCGTCTTCGGAGTTTTGGAAACCGATATCAACAAGCGTTTGCGCATTCAGCAACCTGGATAAGGTTCGTTGGAAGTGCTTAGCCCGCTGCGATCAAGGCTTAGCCCGCTGCGATAGTAATGACCCGCGGGCTGCGTCCGTTTCTATTTCCCCCTCCTTCGCGAGGGGGCAAAGGTAGTAAGCACTCACCGTTTGCCGTAACAACAAACGTAACCGTTCACACCTCGATCAGCCCCAGGGCGATAGCCCCGGTTCTTGTGACGGCGAGCCGGACAACCGGGGCTATTGCCCTGCGGCTAGTTGCCCCGTTTAAAGGCTCAGCCCCAGTTCGGCAAGGCGTTACGACTTACGACCCAAGATTCTATCCAATGAATCGGAAGTCTGATAAATGAGCGCCTCGGGATAATGCGTATAGGGATGAAAGTATTCGAAGGTCACAAAGCCTTCGTAATCCTGCTGCTCTAGCGATTCTGTGACTGCGGGCCAATTCGTGGTGCCATCCAACAACGGTCGGAACGTCTCTAGCGAGTAGTCGGTGCCCTTCTTGGTAAACTCTTTGAAATGGATGTTCTTGGTTCGTTTGCCCAAGATAGCAATCCAATGCTCAGGAAACTGAAACATCGCAATGTTTCCAGTATCAAAGTGGACTTGGATCGCTTCACTAGCAAAGCTATCGACAAATGCATTCATCTCCATCGGAGTGAGCAGATAGCCGTTAAAAAAGATGTTCTCAATATTCAGCGATAACTTTCGCTTCTCAGCCGCCGCGACCATACTTCCAATCGCTTCACGAGCGCGCGAGTCGCAAACATCATTCGGTACTGGCTCGTGATCGTCGCGCCACGGTATATGTACCGCCCCTGGCACGACCAAGACATTTTTTACCGACATATGATGAGCAGCATCTGCAATCAAGCCCGCCAATTCTAAACCACGCGCACGCTTCTCAGGGTCATTGCTAGTCAATGGATATGGCCAAAACAAAAACGAACACAAGCCGCTGATTTCTATCCCGATGTCATCAGCCATTTGACGAATCGCCGCTAGTTCTTTTGGGCTTGCCTTCGGGGACAGGTCGCTTTCGAGATCAAAGTTCAATTCAATGCCGTCGAACCCAGCGTTCTTTGCCAATTGCATCGACTCACGCAAACTCATACGATCAGGATATGGGAAGGCCCAAAGATTGATGGACTTCTTCATACGATAACGTTTAGTGGCACCTTTGCGACTATCGCCAGTTGCAGGAACGTTGCTTGATTGTGTTTGGCCATACGTGCTATCAATGCTGCCAGCCGCAGCCCCAAGTCCTAAAGCGATTGTGCTCCAGCGTAACATATCACGACGATCAATTGATTTGTTTTGAGCGAACGGGCCTTGCATAAGCGTAACCTTCTGGTGGGACAAAGCGGGAGGGATCGAAAAAATTGAAGCTTCAATATACATGACTCAGCACCTCAATTGTATAACAATGTGCCAGTACTAGGTGCACACCGTCAACGAGCTGGAATGCAGAATCCGAAGCGTTAGCTTGGGAACGGTCAACTCGATTCCCTGACATTCGCCACGTGTTATGAGTCCAGTTATACTGAGGGAGCCAGCGAGAGTAGTGGCCTTGATGCGTTTGAACGAATGGTAGCCTGAAATTGAGTGTGCCTTATAAAATCGAGATTCTTAGCAGGCGATGTATTCCGGCTGGCTTTTTCCAGTGGCGTTGGCAGCGATTGGGAGTGATGCCGCTGGTGACATCTGCGGGCAGTAAAAAATCGGCGGTGGACATTCGACTTGCCGATCACGGCCAGCGCGACGTCGCCTTTCTGCAGCAGCAAGCTGGCCACCGCGTCTGCTCCGATCGACTGGCGGCTGGCCATCAAGCGATTGTGGCCGAGGAGTCAGGTGAGCTGATCGGGGTCTGCTGGTTTGCGCTACACAGCTATCACGATGCCGATACCGGATTACTCTTTACGCTTGAGCATGACGAAGCGTGGCTGTATGGTTCTTGGGTACACCGTGACTTTCGAGGCCGCGGAGTCTACCGGAGCATGGTCGCGCTACTTTCGGACCATCTTTCATCCAAGCATGTCCATCGCATCCTGTTTGCGGTCGACCAATCCAATCGATTATCGCGGATCGCTCATGAACGATTCGGCGCGACGTGGAATGGAACATGCTGGGGCTTAAAGGTTTTCGGGCGCGGAACGTATCGCAGAAGCTAGTGCTAATTTATGCATCTGTTGCGGCAGTGCGCAAGCGCTCTGGTGTTCGTTAGCGGACGGATAGCAGCGTACCAAGTATAACCGCGACGCTATGGGGCTTGTCATGTGACGTGAAGATGCCAAGCTATGCGTTGCATGCAACTTCCCTATCTGGCATGTGAGCATCCGCAACCTCCATCTTTGATTAGCAAATCGTATATGAACCAGCAAGCCGATTCAGTGCAGGCATCGTCGTCGGTTCGACTGCCCCCGGGTCCGCGAGGATCGTTGCTTCCAACCTTGCAGCTTATTCGGAATCCTCGATTAGCGATGGAGGGATGGGCCAAAAAGTATGGCGACCCTTTTCTGGTGCACGCCTTGAATGGACCAGTGGTGGTTACAGGACGCGAAGATTTGATTCGAATCATTCACGGCCAAGACCCCAAAATTTATGCGCCGTTCGCGTCAGCAACGATCGATCCACTGATGGGAAATGGTTCCATGTTGACGTTGCAGGGCGATTCGCACCGTCGCGAGCGGCGTTTGATGATGCCCATGTTTCATGGCGATCGCATGAAGGCATATGGTCACAGCATGCAACAAGGCGCACTGGACCGATTCGCAGCCTATCAAGCCCAACCTGCAATCCCAACCTTGAAGCTGATGACCGATATCTCGCTAGAGATCATCGTGCGGACCATCTTTGGCGGCAGCGACCCGGCGATAGTGGAACAACTGATGCGGGCCAGTCAAAAAGTGGTTGCGGGCGCCTCGCCATTGCTGTTCTTTTCGCGAAAGTCGCATTGGCCGTTCTTCGGACTGTCTCCATGGGATCGTTGGAACAAAGCCAAACACGAATTGCAAGATTGCCTTGATCGGATCATCGCACAACGGCAACAGAGCGACCAGCCTGGTGAAGATATCTTGTCATTACTTTGTTCGGCGACCTACGAGGATGGTCTGCCTATTACGCGTGAGCATATTCATTCCGAACTAATCACGTTTCTGTTTGCAGGTCACGAAACTACGGCTTTAACGCTCACCTGGGCCATGTATCATCTGCACCATCACCCGGCCGCGTACAAGACGTTATTAGAAGAGCTGGATTCCCTAGAGGATGATTCGCCAGAAAAACTAGCGTCGGCAGCCTATTTAAAGGCAACAGTGCAAGAGACGTTGCGGATCCATCCCATCGTGACAGAGACGCTGCGTAAGTTGCTGTCGCCCTTGGAGCTTGGCGAGTATCGGCTACCGGCTGGAATGGCAGTTGCGCCAGCTACCGTATTGGCACATTACAACGCTCAAACATATGAGTCGCCTGACGAGTTTCGCCCCCAGCGGTTTTTGGATCGCACTTACTCGCCGTTTCAGTATATGCCATTTGGAGGCGGGCATCGTCGATGCATCGGTGCCGCGTTTGCTTCCTTTGAAACCGCAATCGTATTGGGAACGTTGCTGAAACGCTATCGGTTTGAGCTGATCGACAATACGCCAGTAGTGCCAAAACGCAGAAATGTCACTATGGGCCCGTCGACCGATGTCCCGCTCCGTTTCATTGGTACGCGTTCTCAGCCCTAGCAGAAGTGCATCTACACTATGGTCGCGTCATTTGAGGTTAGTTCGGATCGTTCCGCTGGAAGTGTTGCAATACTGCTTGCCGATGAGCGGCCGACGTGGATGCATTGGTGTGAAGAAAGATGTTCGTAAAAACACATACTTACTTCCGTGCAGAGCCGCGGTTCGGTACACTTTGGAAATGGAAGTCATCACTCTGCAATCAGGAAGTTCCGGTAACTGCGTGTTCGTGCGGAACAGCGATACGTGCGTCCTCTTTGATGCTGGGATCAGCGGTAGCAAAGCGGAATCGCGTTTGGCTCAGTTCGGCTATAACATTCGCGATTGCCAAGCCCTTGTGATCTCGCACGAGCATAGCGATCATATCTGTGGAGCTGGAGTATTTCACCGCAAATTCAAACTGCCAGTCTATGCGAATCAGAGGACTTGGAATGCGACGTGCGCAAGACCGAGCTCAGGCTGCTTGGGGAAGCCCAACCACTTCTGCTCTGACCAGCCATTCCAAATTGGTTCGCTGCGGATTGAGCCGTTACGAACTCCGCATGATGCCATCGAAGGCGTCTGCTTTGTGATCGAAGACACGAATTCTGGTCAGCGATTCGGTTTACTTACCGACTTGGGGCACGTCTTTCGTGGCCTGCGACAAATCATTAGCACACTAGATGCCGTACTGATCGAAAGCAATTATGACGACCACATGCTGCGGTATGGTCCGTACCCTCAACACTTGAAGACCCGCATCGCAGGCAAGGGGGGGCATATTTCCAACGCGGAAGCTGCAGAGTTGCTGGATGCTTGCCATGCGGCGCAGTTGCAGTGGGTATGCCTCGGGCACTTATCGGCCCACAACAACTCGCCCGAAGTGGCGTTGGCCACTCACCACCAGCGCCATCAAGGTCGCTTTCAGATTTTCTGCGCCGATCGCGAAGGTGCCACCCAATTGCCCTTCATCCAGCATCAACACGCCGTCATTGGATCAGAATTTAGCGGAGCGGAACAGGCTGCTCGGTATTGCCCCTAGCTGCAATTAGGTGGTGCGGCTGCTACTTCTCGGTTACCGATATCACCCAATCCTTTTGGGAGTCATTCGGGCCTTGGAAGTCAACGGGCAATTCACCAACATAAGTCTTGCCCTGATAGAGAATCTGGCCAATTAATGTGTACTTGCCTGCTTCAATACCGGTGAAACTAAAGCGACCGCCATCAATCGGCGCTTCCTTCCCCAACTCCTTGATCGTCACCTTGTTCTGGCCTAGATTCGCGCCTGAATGCGGTCTGCCTGACGTGCCTAAGGCGACGATGCCTTTCAACGTACCCTTGTAAGCTGGAACAGTGGACCCTGGCGTACCAGGCAACGGTGCCGGAGGTGGCTTGGGGACATAGCGAAATGGCGCATAGGAGTAACTGGCGGTGTTCCCAACATGGTCGACGGCATTGATCGTGACGACGTAGGCACTGTCGGGCGCGAGCTCTTCACTGGCAAGGTTCAGAGAATACTCGATTGCGTACTCCTTGCGGTTACTGCCCGATCCCAAATCACGCTCAACCGGCTTGCCTTTTGCCAGCTTCGCTGGTTCTCCAGGCTTGTTGATAGAGACAGTAGCCGATACGGGTGAACGATCACGCACGGTGAACTTCAATGTCGGAAGCCGGCCTTCCTGATACGATGCATCCAACCGCGAACCATTGATGGAAGGTTTCGCATCGTCCATTACAAACTGTGCGAGGTTTTGTCGACCGCCATTGCTATCGGTCAGGACAAGCGGCAAATCTTGCTTGCTTGCGTTGCGAAAATCAAGATCGAAGACCCAGTCGCTAACATCACACTTCATGACAAAAGCGTTTCCATCGAGCGGTTGGACGGTCACCAATACATTACGGTCGCCGTAGAACACTTCTCTAGCTTGGGTATCGTCACCAAAAGTAAACTTTGCTGGATACTCATCGGTCCGTGTCGTCTGTGATCGATAGTCTAGATTCATGAGGACGGAGACGGTTTCATTCAAACGTCCAGGAAAGAATGCATCAAGCTTGTTCAAATCAAACTGGCGCTCTGCTGGCATCAAAAAGCTGTTGCGGTCATAAGTGAAACCATTTTCTTTTGCGTTCTGTTGGATTCGCGCGATAGAAAAGGATTCGCGATGTTCAAACGGGTCCGCCTTGCGAATCGCGGTTGTATCTAAACGATAGATCAATGCGCGAGGATTCTGATCCACCGTGATTAGGATCGGGATATCGGTTGGTAAAGTCGATGCCGCGGTCGCTTCGAATGTCACCGCTGGAGTCTCTGGATCGAGTTCGCGGTCAGCGTTGACCGCCAGCTCTTCCGTTTGCCAAGGCCATGTGATCCACTGCAGCGAGATCTTCTTCTCTTTCGAAAAGTCGACTGGGACTAGATCAGGAATTCCATTGCCAAAGTCATCGCGCAGCGCGACTGTCATTTCAATTTGACGGCGTCCCGGTTTGGTCCGCGCGTCCACCGTCAAAAACTCTGCCGCATCGCGAGGGATCGTTTCTAGCCAAGTCGCAACTGTTTTGCCCGACTGCGTGGCGCGGACAATCGCCAGTAAACCATAGTTCGCTTCGCCAGCAACTGGACTTGCCGTTGCAGTTCCATTGGCGCTGGAATTCGCTGTACTTCCAGAGGCAGGTGCGGGGGTTGAAAAACGAACGTCGCTGGTCATTCCGGCGTCTAATGAGATCGCTTCTGAACTAGCGATCAGCCTCATACGGTTCGTTTCAATACTCGAAAGTCCTCGGAACAGTTGGCCGTTCTCATCGCGCAAACGTCCCAACGGGCGAGACTGTTGCGAGGGGACCGGGAGAGCATACAGTTCAACCGTCGCTTGCAAAGGAGCGTCCGCTTTGTTGCGCAGCTTGAATCGAAACGGAGTGTCGTGATTAGGGAATGGTCGCAGCGTCACAATGTTTGATGGGCGATCCAAAGGCTCCCATCGCTGTTCGCCGTCCAGTTTGCGGCTCTCTTCGACAATCAATTCGAACGGCTCTTTTGGATCGACAACAACCGCAAGTTTCGCAGCTAGTGGCAATTGGCCCGCATCAGCAAACTGAACTTGAAAATTGATCGATAGCGGTTCGCTATCGGAGCGGTTGGCAATCGGTTGAACGTCTAAATACAATGCGACCTCTTGACCGGCGTTGGTCATGCGAGCTGCATTGTCCCAGTCCGCTTTGGTCAACTCAATCGCGCGCGATTCCATGGGTTTCGCAGTTCGTTCGACAACGCGCCCTTGCATACGATTGAATTGGATCTTCACTGACGAAACATCTGGTGGGGTGCCTGTGCGAGTCAGTACCAGTTTGACTTGTTGGCTCTTGTTGTCATCAATGAAGCGGAGTTTTTCCAGTGTGGAATTGTTGGAAGCATCCGCGATCGATACTTGCCAAGCCGATCTTGGTTTTGGTCGGGCGGGCAAGGCTGGCAGTTGGCGTTCCAGGTACATGGCGTCGCCGGAGCTCAATTGCCACTGGCCGTTGACCAAGTCGCGACGGTCCAGCAGCAGCCACGCTAGCTCGATGTCGCTGGCACCGCTGCGCAAGTTTTCACGCAAAAAACGATTGACGTGCATTACGATCGCTGATTGTTCCTTAGGCACTTCCAATCCGGACTCTGTGCTCAACAGCGCTGTCGAGTAGAGTAAGCCCATCGTTCGTTCGTCATCGCCGTTGACGGCTTGTGGCAGTGAGCCAACCGTATTCACCGAGTCGATGCGCAGCGTTGGTAAACGTTCTGAGATCGCAGCCCATAACTTCTGACGTTGTTCCAAGGTCGGCAGTGCCGTGCGCAGAATCGCTTGGCAGTACACGTAACGATTCTTTCTTGAAGACGCAGCGTCATTGCAAATTCGTTCGATGCTGCTGGTCAGCGCCGCGTCGGCTTGTTGAAACGCATTGGTATGGTCGGACCAAGCGATCGAGCCAAGCGACGACGGTGTTCTGACGGCCGCTTGCCAATCGGGTCGCCAAGCTGTTGTTGCTTGGACCATGTTGGATACCACTCCGTCCAGCGGATGCTGAATGCCAAGCGCTTTGAATGAGTACGACAACTGGGCTGCATCATGGAAGCGTAGTGCGCTGGCTCGATACGCCTTGAGTGAATCGATCGCGGCAAGCCACTTGGGATCTTCGGCCGGATTGATGTTCCTTTCAAACAGTGCTTTGGTTTTGTTGTGACTGGCGAACTGATTGAGCGCGTTTTGTTGAGCTTGTCGAGCAACATCGATCAACATTGAAACGCTGGCAGCGATCTCTGCATCCAAGATCGTATCGCGACGGTAATCGTTGCCCGCTTGCGCTCTCGCTTCAAGGCGAACTGCATGCGCGGCAAGCTCTTTGGCGGCAGCAGGCATGACTTGCGCGAGCGACCAGCCTTTCAATTGCTGATCGTTGGGAGCGGACCATTGTTGGATCAGCTTCCAAAGCTCATCCGCGGGACTGATAGACATGTTAGCGATTGAGGCGTCTTGAGCAGCCGGAGGATTGCTCGCAGCGGAAGTCGCCTCGTCTTCTTCCGTCGTATCGATGGCGGGCAAGCCGATGGGGCGACCGATGCGGCTGAGCCTAGCGAGCGTAGTGCTGCGAGCGGTAACGAAGTGACTGTTTTCATTTTCAATATGTACCAAGCCCGTTTGACCGCGAAACAAGAGAGGTCGTTGTTCTTCGTGCGAAGCTTCCCGAACGCGGCGGATGACGTATTCGGAGTAGTCCGCTAAGTTCAATAGCTTGGGATCGTTGCTGAGATCCATCAGCCGCTTGGTAAAGGGTTCCTGGCGTTGGCACAAGAGGCCCTCCAAGCACGCTTGAAGGAAGATCGCATCACCGCTTAAGGATGAAGGAGCCTTGCCAGCGCGAAGGTCTTGTGAGATTTCATTTGGCCCGTGCGAAGCGATGACCCATAAGCGATTTGGGGTAGCGGTTGAGGCTAGTTGCTTTTCCAAAACATTGATGAATTGGTTTTGGCCAACGCCCATGCGAGCGTCATACAGCACGCTTCCCCAGTCCAGTAGCAGCAGCGTGGTGCCTGTGTGCCTTGAAGCTGCGGCCAGCACGTCATCCAACGGTTCCAAATTTTCTACCGTATCCAGTTCGTCTGGCAACAGATATAGGTTCTTGACCAAGTACGCTTTGCCGTTAAGCACGACGGCGTGTTGGCGGCAGATGACCACCAAGATATCCGTCGACTTAAGTTTTACGCTGGCGCGGCGAATTTGTTCCGCAAAGGACTCGCTGGTCGCGCCGCGCTGGAAGGCCATGTATTTTGCTTTTGGCTTACCTGAAAGGACATCCAGCTTGCTAAGCGTTTCGGAGTTGAATCCCAGTGGCGGCAGCGTGCTTGAAATCGACTCGCCAGCGTTCAACCAGAGGATCGCCGTGTTGCGTGCCGGTCGAGTAATCAGGTATACCGCCAGCGCAACAAAGCCTGCGATGGCGATCGTGGCCAGTGTTGTGGCGACCAGACGCTTGCTGCGAACGGTTGTTTTGGGCTGCCCGCGACGCGGAGCTTTGCTGTCCCGCCAGCTCTGTTTCGATTTATGATTCTGTGGGGGCATAGCATAAAATCCGATGGATAAAACGTTGGAATTGGAAGAGCATCCACCATAGCGGGCTTTGTTTATAAAGGGGGCTGACCCTCGCGGGCGCTGCAGTGGTTCCAGAAGCTCCCGATCGCCTCCGACGGGGGCAACCGCCTATATAATCAAAGACTACCATCTAACTTCCGAGCGTAGAACCGTTTTTTTGGCCAATGTTCGCTGATCAACCCGTGTTGTGGGGTAGTAAATGCAGTCATGAAGTGCTTAAGATATCACCTCGCCGTTGATCCGTGTGATTCGAGGTCCTCATATGTGGCTACACAGACCAGATTGGGACCGGCGTATCAACTCCGCTTACTCGACTGTAATGATTCATACGATGCGACAACAGCCTGTCAATTGGTTTGAGGGAATGTTTTTGCGACCGCAGCATTTTCAAGCTTCGGATCGCTATTGGCAAGACACCATGGGGCTCGCAATGCGTTGGCAGACGCATTATGCGTATGGTATCCGTAGCTTCCAACATCAGCGAGACGCACTGCCCGCTTATTTCTTTCAGTTAAACGCTTGCGAAGCGATCTTGCGCGATGGCACGTTGCTGCAGGTCGACAGTGGCAGCATGCGCATTAGCATTCGCGAAGCGTTGCAGGCGGCCAGCGACGTGACAGTATATCTGGCGGTATCCAAGTTGGTGTTGGGCCGCGCGAACGTTGGCGACGAAAGCTATGTTGAACGCCGCAATACGCCTCGTACACTCGAAGTGCCGGACGAAAATGCCGGTGGTGGCGAGACCGAGATTGTCTTCAAGCCCTTGCATGTGCGTCTGCTGCTATCGACAGATAATCTCGAAGGCTATGAGACTTTGCCGATTGCGAAGATTAAACGCATTGGTAGTGAAGAAGCGAGTCCGGAACTAGATCCCGATTACTTCCCCCCCCTGCTGGCTGTCGACGCATGGTCGGATTTAGCTCAAGACGTGGTGCGTTCGGTATATGATTTGATCGGTCAAAAAGTAGATGTGCTTGCGCAACGTGCCACACAACGAAATCTTGCTTTCAATAGCCAAGAGCCAGGGGAGCTGGACGACTTGTGGATGCTCGGGCAGCTCAACCAGGCGTTGGCCACGCTGCATGGGCTGACGTTTGCAACCGGCATTCATCCGTATACTGTGTATGTGGAAATGTGCAGGATTGTGGGGATGTTGAGCATCTTTGATCCCACGCGTCGTTTGGACCCACAACTGCCAACCTACGACCATGATGATTTGGGTAGAATATTCCGCTGGCTGCAGCGACGCATTGGCGAGTTGATGGGGACAGCCAAGCGATTGGAGTTCGAGCAACGCTTCTTTGTCGGCGTCGATCGCGGCATGCAAGTAACCTTAGATCCGAAGTGGCTGCATGCCAGTTGGAAGTGGTATATTGGTGTGCATGGCGAGAACGTATCGCAGGATGTGATTCGAGATTTGTTGCGTGAAGGTGCGATGGATTGGAAGATGGGGAGTGTTCAGCAAGTCGATTTACTGTTCAAACATCGTATGCCAGACGTCAAAGCGGATGACGAACTGCGTACACCGCCACGCGCGCTGCCATCCCAGCGCGGTTGGCTGTATTATGAAGTGCGACGTGAGGGGCCTGCGTGGAAAGATGTCCTGGCAACTCAGTCGCTGGCAATGCGTTTCAATACCAATGTAATCGGAAATCTCGATCGACTGCCCAATCAGCGGCGATTGGAAGTCATCTATCGAGATAAACGTGCTATCCTAGAATTTGCTTTATTCGCTGTACCAACAACTAACGCATGAGTCCAGAATTCGCTGAAGCCGTCGATCCTATTTTTTTACACGTGATCAACGCCATGGAATTGGTGGCGAATCATCAGCGTGTGGATCCGTCCAATTTACATACGGCGGTGCAAGTCAAACTGCGACAGGCCGAAGATAAACTGCAGCATGGCGAGAACCATGAGGTTTGGCAGCTAGCGCGATACGCCCTGTGTGCTTGGATCGATGATTTGATGATCAACACGACTTGGGAAGGCCAACGTTGGTGGGAGAATCACACGCTAGAGTTTCAGTTCTTCAACTCCAAAGACGCGGGGACTTTATTCTTTCAAAAGGCCAAACAAGCACAGCAGTTGCTGCGACGTGACGCAATCGAAGTCTATTATGTCGCCGTCGTGCTTGGTTTCCGAGGATTGTACGCTTTGTCGGAGTCCACGTTTCTCGCTCAGCAATACGATTTGCCACCCACGATTGAAGACTGGGCTCGACGTACCGCCGGCTTGTTGCAGACTCGGCGACAAAGACCTGCGTTGTCAGGTATTGCCCAACCGGTGGATGGTGCTCCTCCGTTGGACAGCAAATTTACTGTCGTTGGTGCTGCTGTGTTGACCTTGATGCTTTTCGTGATCGCCAGCGTCTTAGGCTATTACGTCTTGATTTATGACGATCGCGTTGCGACCGATGCGGCAGCTTCCACCACTAGCAGCTCGTCACCCTGAAAGGCTTGCCGTCGTGAAAACTGAATTGAACATAGTTTCGAGAGAGGCCTTCGCGTGTTGAATTGGATACTCAGACCTTTCCGTTGGTTGTTTACTTCACCGGCCCGCTGGCTGGGGGGGGCTCGCAGTTGGACCGGTTGGTCCTTGCCGACTCGAGTGTCGGTGATCATTTTTATTTTCCTGCTGCTGTGCATCCTGATTTATTACACGTTCGCTTACTTCAATTCTGAAGCGGCTATATCGCAAGCGGCCAGCGAAGTTCCTTTCAACTTGGCCTTGCTGTTGCTGCTGGTTGCTATTCCAAGTGCTTCTTATTTTGCGGTCAAAAGCTGGCTGGAAACCGAGCCTAGTCAATTTCCAGATATCGATGACGCGTGGAACGAAGGGTTGGCTGCGGTGCGTCGCAGTGGTATTGAGCCCAATGAGACACCTCTGTTTCTCGCTTATGGTGTGTCGACTGCGAAACAAGCCGACCAAATCATGGAGGCTACCGATTGGGAATTGGTGGTCAAAGGGCAACCCGAAGGGCGAATGCCATTGCGCTGGTATGCGAATGAAAATGGCATTGTTGTGTTCATGCTGGATGCATCGGCAACTTCGAAAGCGCAAGCGATTTTGGGCCAAGCCGCATTTGCCAGTGGCGATAGTCTCGCAGGCGGAGCCGGTGGTTTGCGAGGAACGCTAGTGGGCAACCAACCTGCCGCAGCACAAGCACCCAATGTCGGCGGAGGCATGCGTGGCACCATTGTCGCTTCATCGGACGCAGCCGCAGCGGCACCCGTTGCCCAAGCTGCCAACGTTGGGCATCGTGGTACGATCGTGGTGTCGGGCCCAACGAATCTGCTGAGTCCAGCTCTGCAGCCAACCTCGAATCAACCGGCCTCCGTGTTGGACAAACACATGTTGGCGACGCAATTGGAGCGACTTAAACGCGTTTGCCAACTCGCAGTGCAAGGCCGACAGCCGCTGTGTCCCATCAACGGATGTATCGCAGTGATCGAATGGGAAGTACTGCTGCGTTCTACACCTGGGCAGTTATCGGGCCCCTTACGCGATGATACGCGAGCGATCATCGAAGCGGCAGAAATACATGCACCTACAGCGGTCTTGATCACCGGCCTCGAAGATGAGCTTGGCTTTATTGAATTGGTGCGGCGAGTGGGTGAGAACAAAGCGCGCGAGAATCGATTTGGCCATGGCTACAATCATTTGGCACCGGTTGCGCCGGATCAACTGCAGTTACTTGCGGCGCATGCTTGTGGCGCATTTGAAGATTGGATTTATGATTTGTTCCGTCACCCTGAGTGTTTGGGACGCAGCAAAAATGACAAATTGTTCGCGTTGTTATGCAAGATTCGCAACCTAGCGCAGCCCAAGATTGTGGAGTTGCTAGCATGCTTTGCGAGTGTTCCCGAGACGGTCGACCAGCGGGGTCCCTTATTGTGTGGCACCTATTTTGGTGCGGCAGGAAGTACTCGAATTCGGCAAGCGTTTGTTCGAAGTGTATTTGAAAAACTGTTTGATTTAGAAGAAGATTTGGAGTGGAGCGAAGCGGCTTGGCAACGCGATCAAGGATATCGCGTCGTTGCGAGAACGTTAATTGGAATTAATGCCCTACTCACGGTTTTCATTGTCGGCTTAATCGTTTACCATCTAATGTCATAACAAAAAAGAGCGAAGCATGGGCGACGCTGTTATGGTTTAGCAAGGCACTTGGAATTGAAGGGGACACACGATGTCGCAAGGCTTTGGCGAACATCAACCGCCCACCCATGACTCGGTCAACGGTGCTGCTGAACAAGCCTCGGATATCTTGCGATCCGTGTTGGAGAACACGTTGGCTCGTGGCTCTCAAGACATCACGCCAGCGGAGCTGGAGCAATTGAAGGCGGTGGCGGTAAAGCATCAAGTTGATTCGCTGCCCCTTTCGCAGGTAGCGGAGCTGCTGGTGGCCAAATTCTTGGAATCACGCTTTGGAAGCGTTGGAACCGGAAGCAATCAGACTGCCGATGCGCGGCAAGTTCAGTTTCGTTTGATGACCAAATCCATCTCCGAGACCTTGTGCAGTGATCCTACGAGCGCAAGCCGTTTAACTCAACTATGGCGTTTATTGCAGCAGTCGAATCCATGACCACCACAGACGCTCAAGAACGAATGAACTTGATCGAAGAGGGCCAAGCGCTAGTGCGTTCCCTTGCATTGCGTATCATGCGAAACATTCCGGTTCGCGTCGACTTGGATGACTTGATTGCTTACGGAGAGGTTGGATTGGCTGAAGCGGCACGCGACTTTGATGCGTCGCTGGGCAATCAATTCAGTACGTTCGCTTATTATCGAATTCGTGGCGCGATCTACGATGGTGTCGCAAAGATGACGTGGACCAGCCGGGCACGCTATCGACGTTTGCGTTACGAGCGAATGGCCGATGACGTGTTGGAAGCGGAACGCGATGTTGATTACCGCGAGCCGCCGACATTGGACGATGCGGGGAACTGGTTTGCGAGAGTGACGGAGAAGCTAGCTGTTGTCTATTTAGCTAGTGGTGGTGACGAAGCGATGGAACGTGCTGCCAGCGTAGAAGATCCGGATCGTAGCGGTGCGCAGGCTGTTTTGCACAAGGAAGCGAGTGAGAAGCTTCGGAATTTGGTAGAAACTTTAGATCCGACCGAACGTCACATCATTCGAGCTGTATATTTCGAGGGATACTCGCTGCAAGACGCTGCTAGTCAGATCGGTATCAGTAAGTCGTGGGCCAGCCGGATGCACGCTAAGATTTTAGAGAATTTGGCCACCAAGCTTCGGCGGCTCGATTTGCACGATTAAGCGAACGACAGATGAAAACGTACCCGATGTAGTGGGATTCGCCAGATTTCCCGAAGTAGAAATGGAAGTCTGGCGAATCCCACTACGGTAATATCATTGCTGCCGCTCGCTTTACGGTTTGCACAACGTTTCCTATTCAAGTCCGCACTGATGAACTCCTATGGCAACACCCGCAATCTTTGAACTTGAAAATTTCCTGCGGCCTTTGAGCGACGAGGAGCCAAGTGGCCCTGCGGCACGCGAGCATCCGGAGCTCAGCCGGAGCTTCTATGCGATTCGCGAGGCCCGGAACGCGGCGCTCGATTCGGAAAAGATGATCGCGAAATTCGAGCTGATGACGGACGAAGAGATTCAGCAGGAGATGGCCGGCCGCTCGGACGACCCGCGCAAACCACCCGATTGGCGCAAAGTGTACCAATTGGCAGAGAAGATGCTGACGGAGCAATCCAAGGATTTATGGGTCGTCAGTTGGTTGGTTGAAGCGGCCACGCGGCTGCATGGGATTGTGGCGATTCGTGACGGACTGACTTTGTGTGTTGATATCTGCAGCCAGTTTTGGGACACACTGCATCCGCGCCCCGACGAAGATGAAGAAGGCGCACGTTATACACTTTCGCAAATTGAAGGCTTAAACAATTCGCTACCGGGAGTTATTGAGAACGCAAAGATCTTCCCAAACGACAGTCGTTTCACCTGGGCCTCGTACCGCAACGCATTGCTGATGGAAGCCGATCCATCGGACGTCCGGGCGATGAAGTTGGAAGCTGGCGAGATCTCGCTGCAAATGTTCAACACTGCGATGGCCCAAGTCGGCGAGGAAGTCCTAACGAGTGTTGCCGAGGACATCCAGCAAGCCATCGACGCTTGCACGCGATTTGACCAAGTGATGTATGATGCTTGCGGCCGTGACGATGACGGTGTGATTGCACCGTCGATTTCGCGAATCTCCGAAATGCTACAGAAGATTCAAAAGGATTTTGCGGACATGTCGGCGTCCGTGTTGGGCAGTTCGGACGACATCAGCTCGATCGACGACAGCAGTGGAGCAGCGGCGGGGGGGCTGGCAACGCCAAGTGGTCTGGGCGCTCCCAAACAAGTGATGTCTCGCGAGGACGCCTTCCAGCACTTGCTGAAAGTCGCAGAGTATTTTCGCAAGACCGAGCCGCACTCGCCGGTTTCGTATGCTTTGGAGCAAGCAGTGCGTTGGGGACGAATGCCGCTGCCAGAACTGTTGCAGGACTTGGTGGGAGACTCGGATGCACTGGCCTCCATGTACAAGCGGATGGGGATCATTCCGCCAAGAAATGATGATTACTAGAATTTTAACGTTTGCCGTTATTGATTAGCTAGGCGCTATACCGCACAATAGGCTTTTGAGTCATGGCCAACGACGCTTTGTTAAGACAAAGTCAGAAAACATGCGTGCCGCTTTTGCGACCCACTGTTTTTAGGATGTTTCCGACTGTCACACCAAAAGGCTAGACACCTTTTCAAAAAGTCTATTTGAATGTTAACTGCGATCGCAGGTATGGTTAGTTATTGAAACGAAAGAGGTTACTCGATGGGTTCTTATCAAAGCAGACTGGGTCGTGTTCGCAAGCCACGCGTACATATCACTTATGATGTGGAAACTGGCGGCGCGATGGAAAAGCGAGAACTGCCATTTGTGGTTGGCGTCTTAGGTGACTTTTCTGGCCATCCCACGCAGAAGCTCAAGCCTTTACGTGATCGCAAGTTTGTCGAAATTGATCGCGACAATATTAATGATGTCTTGCGTCAAATGACACCGGGACTAAACCTTAAAGTTGAAAACACGTTGGCCGGTGACGGCAGCGAATTGGGCGTGCAACTGAAGTTCGAGTCGATGGAGGACTTTGAGCCAGCCAAAGTGGTCGAGCAAGTTGAGCCACTGAAGAAGTTGATGGAGACGCGAAATCAGTTGCGTGACCTGCTGGCGAAAATTGATGTGAGTTCCGATCTAGAGGCGACGCTAGAAGATGTGCTGCAGAACACCGAGAGTGCAGCCAAACTAGCGAAGGAATTGGGAATCGATCCGAAGAGCTAAAGGCATCTGCCTGCCAAGAATTTCCTCTGCGAGCGTGCATCGTGCTCTGCAGTAACCCATACCTAAGATCAATCATTGTTTTGGATACGACACAGGGAGCACTCAATTTATGGCCGCTCAGAAGCAAGAGAACACAGCCGCCTCGGAAGTTACCACCAGCGAAGGTAGTTTGCTAGAATCCGCGATTGCTGCAACACGACAAACAGAACGTTCACGAGCAGAAGAACTACTTCGTACGTTCACGGAGCAAGCACTCGAAGGTGCCGTGACCTTCGATAAAGACATTTCGCGTTCGATTCGCCGAACGATCGAGAAATTCGACGAACAAATCTCGAAACAACTCGCCGCAGTGATGCATCATCCCGATTTCCAGAAGCTGGAAGGCTCATGGCGCGGGTTAAGCTACCTGGTCATGAACTCGGAAACCGGTACCGAACTGAAAATCCGCGTGATGAACTGCAGCAAGAAAGACCTGCAAAAGGATTTGGAAAAAGCAGTCGAGTTTGACCAAAGCGATCTGTTCAAGAAGATCTACGAATCAGAATTTGGTATGCCTGGAGGCACGCCATACGGTGCTCTGATCGGTGACTATGAATTCCAGAACCACCCTGACGACATCGCGATGCTTAAGAGTGTGGCTGGTGTTGCGGGGGGGGCGTTTGCTCCGTTCTTGTCGGCTGCCTCGCCCGCTCTCTTTGGGATGGAGGATTGGACCGATCTTTCACGACCTCGCGATTTGAAGAAAGTGTTCGATACCGTCGAACATACCGCTTGGCGAAGCTTCCGTGAAAGCGATGACTCCCGATTCGTGACCTTGACGATGCCGCGTACGTTGGCTCGCTTGCCGTACGGTGCTAACACCAAGCCGATCGAAGAATTCATGTACGAGGAAGTTGAACTGGGTGCAGATGGGAAACCAAAAGCAGTCGATCATGATGAATATTGCTGGATGAACACCGCTTATGTTCTAGGCGCGCAAATGACCAGAACGTTTGCGGAAACCGGTTGGTGTACCGCGATTCGTGGCGCTGAAGGCGGCGGTAAAGTGGAAGGCTTGCCAGCCCACGTATTCAAAGCGGACGACGGTGACATCGCGCTCAAGTGTCCGACGGAAGTTGCGATTACAGAACGCCGCGAAAAAGAACTCAGCGATCTGGGCTTCCTGCCGCTCTGCCATTACAAAGACAAGGACTACGCGGTCTTCTTTGGCGCACAAACGACGCAAAAGCCGAAGGAGTATCAAGGCAAAGAGGGCCCTGCGGCGACAGCAAATGCCGCCATCAGTGCTCGTCTACCATACATTATGGCCACTTCACGTATCGCTCACTATCTAAAGGTGATCGCCCGCGACAAGATTGGTTCATTCCAAGAGCGCGAAGATATGGAGAAATGGATGAACGACTGGATTATGAACTATGTGTCGGCTGATTCAAAAGCAGACCAGAACACCAAAGCGCGTTATCCATTGGCCGAGGCAAAGATCGAGGTCCGCGAGATACCTGGCAAACCAGGTTCGTACAACGCGGTTGCTTACCTGCGACCTTGGCTGCAGTTAGAAGAGCTGACCGCGTCGCTGCGTATGGTTGCTGAGATTCCAGGCAAGAAGGGCTAAGCTAAGATTGCTTGGCGGTAGTCGGTAGTTTGTAGTACCGCCTTTTGGCGGGACGTTCGTTAGTTCGTAGTCCCGCCTTTAGGCGGAATAGTTTCCTGAAAACATAAAATGCAAGACCGCCTAAAGGCGGGACTACAAACAGCGGGCACTTACTTATTCACTCGTATACAACCTTGGTAGCATGTCAGAAGCGGATCGAACGACGAATTCGACGGGCCACCAAGAAATCGTTCTAGAGCGGGCTCCTAACACTCTTACGCAGGCCGCTAACTCGGGCAGTGAACCGACGGTCCCGCTTTCACTGCTGGACGGCTTGGTGCAATCGACGTTGCCAGTCAACTTGCTTGCCAGCGATGCGACGACAGCTTCGACTGAAAAGCAGAATCGGGTTTCTCTGGCAGACTTTCTGGCCGAATCAAGTGTTCAAGGCAAGCTGTCGCTATGGTTCGGCGAAGCGGTATTGGAGCGGTTGGCCGCTGAGCGTTGGAGCGTGCTGGCCCGCAAGCTGCAGGCGGAGATCGCTCGGATCGACGCCATGCTGAACAGTCAGATCAATGCCGTACTGCATCATCCCGACTTCCAAAAACTGGAGGCAACTTGGCGAGGCATTGAATACCTGACCAAGTGCCTTGATGCGGCGGGCGATGCTCCGATCAAAATACGGATGTTGAACGCGAGTTGGCCCGAGTTGTGCCGCGATTTTGACCGCGCTGTGGAACTGGACCAAAGCCAACTGTTTCGCAAGGTCTATGAAGAGGAGCTGGGAACTCCGGGGGGCACTCCCTTTGGTGTCCTGATCGCCGATTATGACGTTCAACCACGTCCCAGTCGCGAGCATCCGCATGACGATATCGCGATGCTCAAGTCGTTGTCCAAGGTGGCGGCAGCCGCGTTTTGTCCGGTGCTGATGAATGCAGATCCGACGATGTTTTCATTGGACAGTTTTGAGCAGATGCAACCCGCGATCGATTTTTCCAAGATCCAGGACGACCTAACCTTTCTGTCTTGGCGACAATTTCGCGAGACCGAAGATTCGCGGTTCGTTGGATTGGTCATGCCGCGAATGTTAATGCGCCAACGTTATCCCGACTTCGCGGACCGGCACGATGGTTTTCCCTTCCAAGAAAACATCCAATCTGCCAAAGACCAGCTTTGGGGGGGGGCTTGTTTTGCAATGGGAGAAACCCTGATCCGCTGTTTTTCCGAGAACCGATGGCTGGCAGACATTCGCGGGGTAAAGCGAGGGAACACGGGCGGAGGCTTGGTACTGGGAAATGCACAAGAAGATTTCCAAACCGACTCGCACGGCATCGCGATCAAACCATTTACCGATTTGATGGTAGGCGATTCGCTGGAAACGCAGATGGTGGAGTTGGGTTTTATCCCGTTGTGCAATTGCAAAGACGCAGGAACAGCGGCATTCTTTTCGACCCCTTCGACGCAGAAGGCAAAAACCTATTCGGATCTGTCGGCCAGTAGCAATGCGAAGATGTCCGCGATGTTGAATTATATATTTTGCGTTTCGCGGTTCGCACATTACATCAAACTGATGGGCCGTGATAAGATAGGCTCGTTCAAAGAGCCTGAGGACCTGCAGTATGAGCTCAACGATTGGTTGAGAGGCTACGTGACGGCTGATTCGGAAGCAGATGAGTACATTAAAAGCAAGTACCCGCTGCGAGATGCTGAAGTCCGCGTGATCGGAACACCAGGCAAGCCGGGCGCGTTTGAAATCACGATGAAGCTATCGCCGCACTTTGAATTGGAGGATATGCAAGCTTCCATACAATTGCGAGCGGAACTGGTGCGGAAATAATGTGTGGCCCCTTATTCCGATGTTCTTTTGCCGTTAAAAATTATTTCAATTCCAACTTTAATTTCTGAAAGTGCCCGCTCATGAACGCAATCGAACTCTACAAGCAAGGAAAACTGAATGAGGCGCTTGCTGAGGTGACGGCTCATTTAAAATCGAAGCCGACTGATATCGACGCTCGCATGTTCTTCGCAGAACTGCTTTGCTTTGCAAAACAATATGATCGTGCCGACAAGCAGTTGGAAACGATCGGCCAGCAGACGACCAAGGCGGCCGTGACTCTTGCATTGTATCGCCAGATCCTGCGAGGCGAGATCGCTCGAGAACAAGTCATGCGGGAGGGCCGCGCGCCGGAGTTGGTTGGCGAGCTGCCGAAGTTCGCGCAACTGACGCTTGAGTCGTTGGTTGCCATGCGTTTGGGGCAAACCGATGAGGCAGCACGCTTAATCAGTGAGGCTCATTCCCAACGTCCACTGATGCCTTGCAATTGCAACGGCAACCCATGCAGCGATTTTGGTGATTTGGATGATCGCGTCGCAGGAGTCATGGAAGTCATCACCAGCACTGGGAAATACTACTGGGTGCCCATGCATTTGATTGGCTCCATGGAGTTTGAGGCACCGGAAGTCCCACTGGAATTGGTTTGGCGGAAGGCTCAAATCAGCGTCAAAGGTGGCCCGGAAGGCGAAGTCTACATTCCAACTCGCTATGTGTGTGCAGACGAAGAGGACGAATCCTTGCTACTGGGTCGAGCGACAGATTGGACGGCCGACGACCAACCGATCATTGCCGGGAAAGGCTTGAGGACGTTTGTGGTCGACGACCAAGAGATGACCATTATGGAGTTAAAATCGCTGGCCTTTGACGAATCCACTTGATGCCTAGTTTCTCTGAAGCGATCGCGAAATCATGAGCCGCATTCGTCCCAACCAATTGCTTCTGCCATCGGTCTTCGATCGACTGCTGGACTTCGACCCAAATTTGAGTACCGAGACGCCGAAGAATCGCAGTCAGTTGTTGCGTGAACTGAAGCAAAGCGTTCGGCGTGATCTCGAAAACTTGCTCAATACCAGAATCTGTGTGTACCCAATCCCAGACGATTTGCCTCAATTGAAGACGTCCGTGCTCAACTATGGAATTCCTGACTTCACAGGGCTAACAATGGGTTCGCGTGAGAATCGCGAAACGTTGCGTGAGATTGTGGAAGCCACGATTCGGCGTTTTGAAACGCGATTTCAATCGGTGAGGGTCGAGATCTCGGAGGATTTCGATTTGCGCAAACGTACGCTACGCTTTCGGATCGACGGTGTCTTGTATGCTGAACCGGCGCCAGAGCCCGTGGTGTTCGATTCGGAGTTGCGACCGCAGTCTTGCGAGTTTGAAGTGAAAGGTGAAGCGTAGTGATCGATCGCTTGTTGGACTACTATCAACGCGAGTTGACTTTTATCCGAGACTTGGGAGCCCAGTTTGCGAAACTACATCCCAAGATCGCAGGACGGTTGCGACTGGACGCCGACTCGGTAGAAGACCCGCACGTCGCTCGATTCATCGAAGCTTCGGCCTTGCTATCGGCTCGTACGCGATTGAAGATCGATGACCGCTTTCCAGAAATTTGCCAAGCGATTTTGCAAACGCTTTATCCGCACTACTTGGCTCCGATTCCTCCGTCGGCCATCACTGAGTTTGTACTCAACGAAATGTCGACCGATAGTGTAGTCGGCTATCAGTTACCGCGCGGTAGTCGTGTGGAGACCGAGCCGATTGGCGGCGAACCTTGTCGCTTTCGTACTTGTTTTGATACCGAGCTTTGGCCAATCAAAATTTCGCAGATCGATTACTTGGTACCACCGCTGCCCTTTCCAGCTAGCCCTTGGAATCGTGAAGTCCATGCGGCAGTTCGTATTCGATTCTCGGCTCCGTCACCGAAAGTCAAAATCGATCGGCTGCTGATCAAGAAGCTGCGGTTGTTCTTGGGTGGTTCGCCAGCCTGCTCGAACACTTTAGTTCATGCGCTGTTGGGGCAAAGTTTAGGTGTCGCATTGTCCAATGACAAGCAGACGCTATTTTTGCCCAAAGATAATATCCAACAGGTTGGTTTTGCTAATGAGGAAGCACTGTTGCCGCACAATCCTCGCGGCATTCCGGGCTACCGCTTGATCAGCGAATTCTTCAGCTCAAATCAGAAGTTTCGGTTCGTGGATGTGCATTTTGGCGACCAGTGGAACCAATTGGAAGAATCGTCACATGTCGACTTGGTTTTTTTCATCGGCCGGAATCACCCGTTGCTCATGCGCGAATTAGATGCCGACACGATTCGGCTGGGCTGCGCGCCGATGGTCAACTTGTTTTTTAAACGAGCTGAACCTATACGCCAAACGGCCAATCAAACCGAATATCGAATCATACCCAGTGCGCGAGCTCAATCGAAGATCGAGATATACTCTATCGATCGAGTTACGGCTTTGACGGTGGCAGGACAAGAGCAAACGTTCTTGCCTTTCTATCATCCCAATCATTCCAGTGAAGGTTCTTTGTACTGGCATGCCCGTCGCGAGCGAGCGCTGGGAGTCACCTCGGAGGATGACCGTGGGACTGAAATGTATTTATCGACCACTAATCTCAGTGGCATGGCAAACTCCGACGAGAATCGAACGTTGGATGTTGAGACGACCTGCCTGAATCGCGATTTAGTAGCGTCATTACCCTTTGGCGGCGGTCAACCTCGACTGAGCGTTGCCAGCGCAGCGGGTGCAGTCGGAGCGAAATGCGTAACTCCACCTACCCCCACGTTGCGGCCCGCGGACCATACCGAGTATTACTGGCGACTGGTGTCCCACTTGTCATTAAATCAGCTTTCGCTTACCGACTCCGATTCGGGTGCGACCGCGATTCGTGAGATTTTGCGATTGTACAACCACGACGAAGAGGGCGAGAATCCGAAAGCGATTTCTTCCATTGTTAGTATCAAATACAAAAGGTCGACAGCACGTGTGGTTGACAAACATGGCTCTAATTTTTGTCGTGGAATTGATGTCGAGATCGTCGTAGACAGCGAACGATTATCGGGAACTGGCGAATATTTGTTTTCATCGGTGTTGGATCATTTCTTCGCGCTGTACAGTACGATAAACTCATTCACACGCCTGACCGTTCGGTCTCGCGAGAACAATGCCGTGATCTATTCTGGTAAACCAAGAGCAGGCATGCAGCAGTTGATCTAATAGGGATGGTAAAGCAACGTTCCCTGGTGGTCCAGTTTTTGAAGTGCTCGAGACTGATTTGCAGAACGTAACACGGGACTGGATTTGGCTGGGAGCAAAGCAAAAAGAATAGATCACCCGAGGCTAAGTGGATGAGTGACGACAGGTTGGTAGATGAGCTATTCCATGATCCGGACGATGGAGCAATGGAAGTCAAAGACAACGCGTACATACCTTTGACGGAACGCGTACCACAAGATGTCTGGCATGACAACTTTGTTCCAAAGTACAGTGCGTTAGCCACTGCGCCGCCAACGAAGTTAACCCTCATCGGTGTGTGGTTACTCATGGTCCCGATGATTTTCATCCATTGGATTTCCATGACTGCGTTGCGGCTGCCCGGAGAAAGTACAATCGCATCTGTACTGTTTTCTGCATTCAATGGAATGATGTTGATACTGGTGACCGCAGTGCTGTTCACCCAAACAGCGCGCTTTTTTCGCCGCAAGGAACTGGAATAGCTGGGCCATGTGCCCAGACTTCGCAATAGGATTGGTGCGTTAAGAGGACGAATTTAGCACACCAATCCTATTGCGACACGTTGGGGCAAGCCCAACGGTCGCTCAGAACTCGCGATCTCAGAACGATGTGCCTTGGTCTTCTGTCTTTCCAATGCTCCCGGCTTGTCCGGGAGATTGTTACGTTTCTCGCTACATGCCTACGAACAAACAACCCCTCTACCACTAATGCTCCTGGCTTGCCCAGGAGATCCTTCCGTTTCTTGCTGGAGGGCGTTACTGCAAAGCAAGAAGCCGAACGATCCACCGGCCGAACCGGTGGGATTCTGCAGGCTATGGCGGCCTCTGTCGTTTAGCGAGAAACCCAACCATCCACTGGACAAGCCAGTGGGATTCGGTTCGCGCTGCGGTGCAAGCATCGACGCAACGCTTGGCCTTGTGCCCACTCTTCGCAAGAGGATGGGTGTACTAAAGCATGACGAGCGAGCATGTCCGATCGGGGCTTGTCCCCGTCGGGAACCGCCTTGGTGTTCTAGACAGCGAGCCCATTGCGACACGTTGGGGCAAGCCCAACGGTCGTTCAGAGCTCGCGATCTCAGAACGATGTGCCTTGGTCTTCTGTCTTTCCAATGCTCCCGGCTTGCCCGGGAGATTGTTACGTTTCTCGCTACGTGCCTACGAACAAACAACCCCTCTACCACTAATGCTCCTGGCTTGCCCAGGAGATCCTTCCGTTTCTTGCTGGAGGGCGTTACTGCAAAGCAAGAAGCCGAACGATCCACCGGCCGAACCGGTGGGATTCTGCAGGCTATGGCGGCCTCTGTCGTTTAGCGAGAAACCCAACCATCCACTGGACAAGCCAGTGGGATTCGGTTCGCGCTGCGGTGCAAGCATCGACGCAACGCTTGGCCTTGTGCCCACTCTTCGCAAGAGGATGGGTGTACTAAAGCATGACGAGCGAGCATGTCCGATCGGGGCTTGTCCCCGTCGGGCACCGCTTTGGCGTTCTAGACACCAATCCCATTGCGACACGTTGGGGCAAGCCCAACGCTCCCTCAGAACTCGCGTTCTCAGAACGATGTGCCTTGGTCTTCTGTCTTTCCAATGCTCCCGGCTTGCCCGGGAGATTGTTACGTTTCTCGCTACATGCCTACGAACAAACAACCCCTCTACCACTAATGCTCCTGGCTTGCCCAGGAGATCCTTCCGTTTCTTGCTGGAGGGCATTACTGCAAAGCAAGAAGCCGAACGATCCACCGGACGAGCCGGTGGGATTCTGCAGGCTATGGCGGCCTCTGTCGTTTAGCGAGAAACCCAACCATCCACTGGACAAGCCATTGGGATTCGGTTCGCGCTGCGGTGCAAGCATCGACGCAACGCTTGGCCTCTTGCCCATTCTTCGCAATAGGATGGGTGTACTAAAGCATGACGAGCGAGCATGTCCGATCGGGGATTGTCCCCGTCGGGCACCGCTTTGGCGTTCTAGACAGCGAGCCTATTGCGACACGTTGGGGCAAGCCCAACGGTCGCTCAGAACTCGCCTTCACGCAACAAGCGACTGAATCTCTTATGGCAGGAGAATCAGGGCAGTAGAATAGATTTCATGACCATTCTCCTGCCCCCATTCTCTTGCCCATTCTTCGCAAGAGGATTGGTGCGCTCAGAGCTGTTCACCCAAACAATGCGTTTCTTCCGCCGCCAGGAACTGGAGTAAGTTTGAATCCTTACGAACCCTCTTCGAAGTTGACCGAGCGACAAGTGGTTGTTGGGATGCGATGCCCCGTTTGCAGCCAGCCTTGTCGACGCGTGAAAATAACGTTTCGCATAAGATGCGGCGGATGTGGCCAGATGCTGGGCGTCAAGAACTTAGCTTTACTCATTCCTTTGCAGATGCTTCTGACCGTCGGGTTCTTGCTGTTTTCCGTCTACATCAATTCTTTTGTGGGCAACGCAGGAGCCGCTTTTCTAGTTGCGGTCGTTTTAGCGTTGATCGCAAACTCTATGCTAGATTCTTGGCTCGGGAAGCCTTGGCCATATAGGGGCTTCCGCGCATTGTCCACTGCCGAAGTACAGGAACTGCGTGACCACTACTGGGCGCAAAGAGACGCGACCCTGTTACCGGATCGCGTGAATAAAGATCGTGAATGACATTTGGCGCGTGCTGGCGGCTACCAAACTCGTTTGGCTTCGGCGAGCGCTTCGTCGATTTTTGCGATTTCGCGTCCTCCGGCTTGAGCCAAATCTGGTTTGCCTCCGCCGCCGCCACCTAAGATCTTCGCGACGGGGCCGATCCATTTGCCCGCGGATTTGCCTTGTTTCACCAAATCGCCGCTCAGGCCAGCAATCAATGTGACTTTATCATCCTCCGCAGGAGCCGCCAACATGATCGCTACCGGCTCGGCCAACGTATTGCGAATCTTGTCGATCCACTGACGCATGACCAACGGCGTTGCTCCGTCCACACGTTGAATGATCAATCGCACGCCTCCGACCACTTCACCTGCGGCAATCAAATCCTCAGCGGTCAGTGTCGTTGCACCAGCCGCATTCTGAATCTGGCTTCGCAAAGTAACTTGATCATTCAGCAGCGTTTCTAGTCGCGATGGAATTTCTTCAACGGGAACATTCAAAATGCGAGCCGTTTGACGAATGACCATGCGGATCTGCTGACTGGCAACACCATCGGTAGAAACCGCAGTGACCGGAGTCGATACGTCACGTCCGACGGCTGGTAGCAAGTTGTCCGCGCTGGAGCCTGTAGCAGATTTCTTGAGCTTGCGGATCGCTTGCATCAATTCGTTTGCGACATCTGGGATCTGAGCAACACTGCAACCCAAAATGCCAGCGGCTTGAGAAGCGGTTTGAGCGATCTGTTGGCGATACGCATCGGCGCGAGGACCGGTTAAGGCGGTGATGCGACGCGTCCCCGACGATATACTTTCCTCATTCAAGATCAGTAGCGTACCGATGTCGCCGGTATTATCGGCATGCGTGCCACCGCACAGCTCACGCGAAAATTCGCCCATGCTGACCATACGAACTGGGTCTGGATATTTCTCACCAAAAAGCATCATCGCACCTGCGGCGCGTGCGTCGGCTAACGAGACTTGCTTCCAACTGATCGGCTCGCCGCTCTGGATACGTTGGTTGCAGATCGATTCAATCTGCTCAAGCTGCTGTTCTGTCAGCGATTCTTGGTTCGTGAAGTCGAATCGCAGCCAGTCGCAATCCACCTTGCTGCCTTGCTGTTGAGCGTGACCGCCAACGGTTTTCTGCAATGCGTGATGTAAGACGTGTGTGGCCGAGTGAGCGCGACGGATGCCGTCCCGTCGCTCGTTGTTGACGTTGGCAGTCACGGACATGCCTTCATCCATGCTGCCGCTGGCCAATCGTCCGTAGTGTACGACGAGGTCGCCCGCCTTCTGTGTATCGGTGACTTCGAAGGTCATCGCGCCAGCGGTAATGGTGCCTGTATCGCCGACTTGACCACCGCTTTCACCGTAGAACGGAGTCTTGTCCAGGACAATCCGCATCTTGTCCGTGCCTTCATCGGAACTGGTGACAGTTGAAACGAGCTTCTCGGAATCGGCTTCACCGACGACGATGCCCTTCAATTTGCTTTGCGCGGCCGTGGAGATGTAACCCAAGAACTCGGTGGACCGCAGCGCTTCTTTCAAGGTTTCGATAGGACCGGTTTTGAAGAGCTCCTTTTGCTCGTCACCACTGATCGCTTCGTGTTCAGCCATGGCATCGCGGTAGCCTTCCCAGTCGAAGGTGAAACCTTTCTCGGCTGAGAGTTGCTGAAACAGTTCGGGAGGCACGCCGTAAGTTTGATACAAACCAGCGGCCTCGCGACCGTCGACCATTACTTTGCTGCTAGACTGCATATCGCTGAAGACGCGGTTGATTCGATCCATCGCCGAATCGATCGTGCGATAGAAGTCCGCTTCTTCGCGCTGCATGACTCCACTGACTCGTTCGATCGTGTCCATCAATTCTGGATAAGGCGACTTCATCATCTCTGCCACCACCGGCACCAAGCGATGGAGGAAAGGTCCCTTCATACCCAGTTGGTAGCCGTCCAGCACAGCGCGGCGCAGCAATCGCTTGATGACATATCGAGCTTTCTTTGGGCCGGGATACACGTTCTCATGAATCGCAAAAGTGCAAGCACGAACGTGGTCGGTGATACGTCGCAAGCGGCGTCCATTCTCGCTGTCGTACGAGTAATCAACGCTGCAAACTTGTGACGCAGCCTGTACGATTGGGAATAGTGAATCGATATGAAAGTTGCTGGGTTTGCCTTGAAGTACGCTGGCCGTTCGCTCAAGCCCCATGCCGGTATCGATATTCTTGCTAGGCAGCGGGCGTAAGTTATCTGGTGGTTCGCCCACGCGATTGAATTGCGTGAAGACCAGATTCCAGATTTCGACGTTCTTGCCATTTTCCAGTTCGTAATAGATCTCGCTGCACGGACCGCAAACTCCGTCGGGGCCTTGGCTTGGGGCGCTAGCTGGCCAGAAATTCTCGTCCTCTTCCATCCGCGAAATCCGTGTAAATGGCAACCCAATCATTTCGTTCCAGAACTTGGCCGCCTCATCATCATCCTTGTACACCGTTACAGTCAGACGGTTGGGATCGATGCCAAGCCACTTTTTGTCGGTCAGAAACTCCCACGCCCACGCGATGGCGTCCTTTTTGAAGTAATCGCCGAAGCTAAAGTTGCCCAACATTTCGAAAAACGTGTGGTGGTAAGCTGTACGGCCGACATTGTCGATATCGCCCGTTCGCAAGCACTTTTGGCACGTGGTGGCGCGGGTAAATTCTAGTTTAACTTTTCCGAGAAAATGGTCTTTAAACTGGTTCATCCCTGCCGGCGTGAACAAGACCGAGGGGTCCCAGGTCGGCACCAGGACGTCACTGCCCTGTAGGTGGTGGCCCTTAGAAACGAAAAAATCTAGGTATTTTTGGCGTAGTTCGTCAGTTTTCATTGAATGCGACTGTGGAGTATCGTGCATCGATAATCGAAGCGATTTCGACATGTCGCCGAGTATATCGAACTATGGATTGATAGTTAAAGGGTAGAGTTGCAGAAATTCCTCCGCTTGTCTGCTCCATACTATGTCTTAGGATTAGAAAGCGTTGGCTACAATCGACGACGACCAGTAGGACAACGTCGGAAATACGTACGATTCGAAGCGCGACACTACTAACGGCGAGGACCTTGTGTCAGAACCAATCCAGGAAATACGACTGCCCGATGACTTTAATGGTCACGTGCGCCTATTTCCGCTTCCCAAATTGGTGATGTTCCCAAATGTGGTGCAACCATTACACATTTTCGAACCGCGTTATTGCGACTTGCTACACGATGCGATGCTGGACGACGGGTTGATTACGCTGGCCACATTGCGACCGGGGTGGGAACCTTCGGTGTCTGACAAACCAAAGATAGCGCCGATTGTTTGCATTGGCAAAGTATTCAGCCATATGCCGACCGAAGATAGTCGCCACAATATTTTGTTGGTGGGGGTTCAACGAGCGAAAATTATCGAGGAAATCTCGGTCAAGACAGCTTATCGGCAAGCGATCGTGGAACCAATTCCTGACATTTACGATCCCAATCGCGACCATGACCGCCCCGCTCGGCAGGACGCATTGGTGGCTGCTTACAAACGTGCGTTTCCAGCGGTCAGTGCGGCGGGCAGTGGATTGACCAAGATTCTCAAGAGCGGCATTCCGCTTGGCCCCCTTACGGACATTATTGCCTACAGCGTTGAATTCCCCGTTGACTTGAAGACCAATTTGCTCAGCAACGGCGATGTCGATGTGCGAAGCGACCTTTTGAAACGGATGCTCGAGAACTGGGATGGCTCATCAAAAAAGTTTGACTTTGAAGAGTTCAACGATTTGGGCTCTGCCAAAAGTACAACGCACAAGGATGATGACGACTACGTTCCACCATTTTCGGTCAATTGAGTGACCATAGTTCGCTTGACGGAATCCAGGAACGCTTTAGACTTTGGGACTTCGTCAGTAGAAACCGCGGCCATGGCGGAACTGGCAGACGCGCTAGGTTGAGGGCCTAGTGGGGTAACTCCCGTGGAGGTTCGAGTCCTCTTGGCCGCACTTAGTCTTCCGCGATTTTAGTTCGCGATGGGTCGACGCTAATAGTAAAGCGTGTTCAAAATCCGTACTGTTCCCGCAGCAGGGCAGCTACGGAAATGTCACAGGAAGGACCCAAATGTGTTCCAGACGGCACCTAAGAAATTCTCCCTTACTGACTCATATTCTTTCGCTGCAACTACTTTGGTGTCTTATCGGCGGTCTTTTGCTGAATGCAAATGAAGTCAATGCATTCACTGCTAACGATCAATCGTTGGGATGAAAAACCGTCAAAGCCTCTTCAGTCAAAGAAATGCATGATCTTCCTGCATCCAGGCGTGATTCCCTCGCCGTCTCGGTTGTCGTTCCGAAGGGGCCGGTCGTCGGTATCTTGAAAGCAGGAGATGTGATCGTCGCGGTGAACGGAGTTGACGTAGAAACTCATGAGCAGCTTACACACGAATTGAACACAGCTCCGTCCCAAAAAAGGGTCCGGATAACAACCAGCGTCACAGCCATGACAACCAGTGTCATCCAACAACCCTAACTCGTTCCCTAGAAGAAACAACAACAACAACTCTTGCGCTGAGAACTACTCACCCGCCAACTGCTGCTTCACCTCGCCCACTTGTGGGAGAGGGGCCAGGGCGGAATGTAAAATTGTTGCTTTGGAGGAATGTGGAGTTTCATTGGCGGATGCTACGGTCGACAAGGCTCGGCGGCTAGGGTACACGCCTCAGCGGTGCCAGGAGCTGATCGGCCAGTGGCGAAACTCTGAGTTCGTGGACAATCCAGGTGTGCTCTATCGTGGGTGACCATAGCCAGGTCGGCCCCCAAGCCGGCAGCCGTCTCATCGCCTCGAGGTACACGGAGCACGATCGGAGCTACGCTTAAGGCAGAGTTCGAGCGAAATGCCGCCATCAACCGCTGACGCGAGGAACTGAAACGGCGTTACGGCATAGCGGCCCTTGGGGAACAGAAACAGGCAGAGTTGGACCGTTTTATCGAATGGCTTAGTACCAATCACCAGGAGGCAATTCGCATTGATCCGCAGATTATTTACCCTCTATGCGCGGTATTCAGGACGGTGTTCCGCTGTAACCACGCGAACCCCATCCTGCACTTCGTTGGACGTAATGAAGTACTTGTGAATGGTTGTCTTTTTTGCAACGTCTTTTGGGAGTGCATTATTACGCATCGCCGTAGTTGCCATCGGGCCGACAGACATCGCACCCTTTCCAACAACGCCTTCAGTAATCTCGAATGTGCCACGAGCTAACGTACTGACGTCATCAGATGAATCGGGAATCGGACTACCCTCCTCAAACTCAATGGTTCCATCTAGTGGACCGCCGATATGCGTCATTCGAACAAGCATTTAAGTTCCTTCCAACTTAAGATATTGCCCTGGCGGACTATACAAGGTTTGGTCAAGGTGTGGGGCTACCAACTGCCAGGTTCTAAGCCGACTTGCCTAGCTGCTTCTTGCTTTAAGTATCCTATCATCATCTTAATCGTAAGCTCAATTCCTTTTTCTTTGAGTGTACGCTTCGCGGTATTCCAAATAGATTCGCTTCGAGCCGCATCTACAAAGTCATGTCCTCGGCTTGTCAAACGTTCAATGATAAACTCGGCATACTTGGAGCCAAGATGCGATGCGTCAATCACCTTTAACAGTCCCGCTTCATTCATGATTTCTAGGTGGTACGCAATCTTATCTTCCTCGTATCCATCGATCTTGATGTTCAATGAATACACCTGGTCAGTCGCTTCTTCAATCTTGAATGCGAGCTGGCGAATTAAATCCATGTCTCGTTTCATGAGTTGCCTCGTATAAGTTCGCCAATTTCTTTTGCACCACCACGCCCACGAACCGATGTCCACCGATCGTATAGTCGTACTTCACGAATCGGTCGCCGAAGTACTTCTTGATCGTGACGTCGTCCGTCAAGGCATCGATGCGGACGGTCTCTTGGCCGCGGGCCATCTTCGCGAACTGCTCGGCTTCACACTGGGCAGCGGTTTCAATCTGTGTCACGAGTCCTCCATCGGAATCGCCGAGTCCACGGAGTTTGTATCCCTATTCTAAAACGAGTTGCCAACGGCAGTGCAAAGCGCCTGCAATTTTAGCAAGTTGTTCTCCGGCAGGATACTGCTTGCCATTCACAATGTCCGACGTCAACGCTCGACTCTAACCGCATACCGACGCTAGCTCGTTGATGCTCATCGATCGATCCGAGCGAGTTGGCCAACGTCAACACCGCGTTGATCAACGCGAAGCTCAAGAGCAAGCGTAAATACTAAATCGAACAGCACCTCGCCCCAGAGACGATGCAGTCAGAGATCGATTCCGAAAGCAACGGCAGCCAGGCGACCAACGACTCGGGGTCCGCTCATAGCGCCGACGGCACGCTGGCCGAGGAGTCACCGACCGGAGTGTTTGCGGCGCTCACCAGAGCGCAGCTCATCGCCAGATATAGTCCGAGGCTCAAGATGCAACTTCACCCTGCGAATTGTTAAATCAGAGCGCAACTCTTCGATCGACTCTACTTTCTGAAGACGCTCGTTAGCGCTTCGCAATCGCGAAAGTAGCTTACTCTCGAAAGCATTGAGTCCATCGCCTTTACCGCTTATTTTGCTGCTTTTCTTGTCCATAATTTTACCTCTTTTTATCCATAAACCTTCAATAGTCTTGCCTTGATCTCCTCAGCTTCTTGCTTAAACAACTTCAACGCCTTGGCCCCAACATTGTCCCTAACGGACTTGGGATAGACAAGGCTGAAGACGCACTGCTGAGCATGCCCCCCGGCGGATCAAGCGGAGATCTGCTCCGGACTCAAAAGCGGTTTCCCGTGGAAGCCAAGCTTAGGGCGGAAGCTCTTCGAGCATGAAATCATGCCTGCTGGTCGCACGATTACTCCAGCAAACAGATCGTGTGCTAATCGACAAAGTTAAGCTGTCAGGCTCGAGTGCGTTGACCGCGTGTATGCAAAGTTTCGGACGATAGGCCACGCTCCGCTTGTAGACTTACCGCTAGTATATAGTCGTCTGGGCGGAGATGATACGAAACTGAATATTTCGCGTTGAAGTTACACCGTCCGTCAATGCTTTTCTTGATCGCTATTAATCCGGAAACTAAGTGAATAAGCCAGACAATCGTGGTGAAACGATCTTTGTAACAGGTGCGACGGGCTACGTCGGCGGCCGGCTCGTGCCTGCGTTGCTGCGAGCTGGCTATGCCGTCCGATGCTTGGCCCGCGAGCCACGGAAGCTGGCGGAACGTCCTTGGCGGAATAATGCTCAGGTCGATGTCGTTTCGGGCGATCTTTCCAGTGTCGCTCAGATCGAACAGCAGTTACAAGGGTGCAGCGTTGCCTACTTCTTGGTCCATTCGATGGAAGCAACCGGTGGAAAGTACGCTCAGCGAGATCTGCAACTGGCGTCCAATTTCGCTCAGGCCGCCAAAACTGCAGGCGTCCAACGCATCATTTACCTTGGTGGCCTGGGCGAACAAGGCGATGGTCTAAGCAAGCATCTGCGTTCGCGTCGCGAAGTCGAAGAGGCGTTGGCATCCACCGGTGTCCCAGTCACCACATTTCGCGCAGCAATGATTATCGGTTCGGGTTCGGCTTCATTTGAAATACTGCGATATCTCGTCGAACGACTTCCAGTGATGGTCACTCCATCGTGGGTTTCGACCGAATCACAGCCAGTTGCAATCATCGACGTGCTGCATTGGCTGGTGCGTTGTCTGGAAGTTCCGGCGACCATCGGTCAAACACTGGAGATAGGCGGGCCCGATATTTTGCCTTACCGCGAACTGATGCGGATCATGGCGGAAGAATTGCACATCCCCAAAAGGTTGATTGTGCCCGTACCCATCCTCACACCGCGGCTCAGTTCGCTGTGGATCAGTTTGGTCACGCCAGTCTCGTACAAGATCGCCAGACCATTGGCAGAAGGCCTTCGCAATCGTGTTGTAGTTACGGACGCCAAAACGCAACGCATGATGCCGCATGACCCCTTGGGCGTTCGGGAAGCTATTCGACGCGCACTCCAAAAGATCAACGCGAACGAAGTCGAAACGCGATGGTCAGTCGCTGGACCCATTGTAGGCGATCCCCATTGGGCTGGCGGCAAAGTCTTCATCGACCAACGCTCGGTGATGATCAAAGCGGACGCCGCTTCCGTCTTTGCCGCGGTGTGCCGTATCGGTGGCGGCAATGGATGGTATGCCGGTGATATTCTTTGGCGACTTCGCGGTTGGATGGACACGTTAGTGGGTGGGCCGGGACTGCGGCGAGGCAGACGTCACAGCGAACATGTAGAGTTTGGCGAAGCACTTGATTTTTGGCGAGTGGTTGGCATCGATCGAGATCGATCGTTAGCACTGCTGGCAGAGATGAAACTGCCTGGCGTCGCCATGTTGAACTTCGACCTCGAATCGATAGGCCAAGCGGATCGGACCAAGCTAACAATGACGGCGCGATATCGCCCTCGGGGCTTAATTGGCATCCTGTATTGGTATGCCGTCGTGCCGCTACATAACTTGGTTTTTGGTGGGATGTTAAAAGGGATCCGCAAGACGGCTGAGACCATGCACTTCAACAAGACCCAAACCGCGTTGCAACCGCTGGAGCACGATCATTTCGAGACCAGCTCGCAAGCTGCGCGCACCGCCACAGTTGAGCCCAACTCCACCGCTGAGTCTCGTGCCATCGCCAAGCCGGGATATGGAAGAGCTCGACTTTGGCTGGGCATCTCCGCGGTTGGTACGATGGTTACCTTAGCGACGTTGGCGTTGGCATTTGGGTTACCGCGTGCGCTGCAGCCTGCTGGGGACGCCAGTTTACCAACGCAGATAGCTGGACTGGTGATGTTCTTCATCGCTTATACGTTGATCCAGTTGCCGTTCGATTGGATGGGAGGATACTGGTTGCCAAAACGTTTTGGCCGGGCTCACCCTTCGTTTAGAACGTTTATAGTGCGACTTGCTCGCGGCATCGCAGTTCATAGTCTGCTTTTGTTTCTGGCTGCTGTGAGCATTATGGTGGCGGGAAGATTCGGCGGCGTTGTCGGGACGATGATAGCGGGGGTGGGCATCGCTTTTTTGCTGCTGTACTTGCGAACTACGATTGCAACGCTGATGTCGCCATTGATCGTGATACCCGACACGGCAGCAACAGATTTGCCTCCCGAGTGTTTGCCGATCAAGATTGCGGACAGCAACGACGAAGGATTCACGGGTGGTATCGTGGGAGTGTTTAGCGCTGGTCATCATTTGATGCCGATGCGATGGCGAGAAGTACTTGGAGCCGACGGGTTCCGGCTGGCTGCTAGTCGACGAACGTTAGCGGTCCGAACTGGCAGTTGGATGCGGGGACGTATGCTTGCGATAAGCTTCACCGCACTGGGGCTGTTGCTTGCGACCTATCTTGTGGGCCCAGCGCAGCTTGGCACGGCTGCAGGGACGATGGAGTTGAGTTTGTGGTTCAGCCTCTGGTCATTCTTTGGTTTACTGACATTGCCAACACTCAGTCGGCGTGGGGTCATTGAGATCGACGAGCGTGCGCAAGGCCAGGGCCACTCAACCGCATTGATACGACAGAACACCGAGCGGCTCGATCGATTGCAAGATGGCGAGCCGGTGCGACCGACGTTGATTGAGACGATTTTTCATCCCGTGCCAAGTGTCGAGAACCGACTTGAAGGGCCACGCTCGCATGATGTGGTTGGATATTGGGATGCGGCTCGGACCTCCATTTATCTGAGCACCGTGGGGCTAGGGCTACTTGGTCGCGCCGTCCATTGCAACTGCGGGCGTCCTTCGTTATGGGTGTTCTTGCCAACTGACTGACCAATGCCAAAGGGCTAGTTACAGTTCGGCAGCCTGAGGTCGCCGCGCGTCGAGCTGACGGCTTTTGTTTCTACCGTGAAAATTCCGTGCGTCCGCCTCGTGACGCTGGATCGATGTATACTCGGGATTGCATCAGCAACAACGACGGATCGTGACGCGAGAACGCGCCACGGTACGCTGTTTCGAAGATGTTGTTTTGTATGCTTCGATAATCACTTTGGTCAACAGATGAAACTTGGTGCCATCTTGCGTTTGAAATCACTTCGGTCGAGGGCCGCTTTGCTCTGCAGTTCGTGCGTTTTTGCGATTGCGGTCCTTGTATCCAGCACTTGTAAGTTGTGGGGCCAGTCGATTACCGCTGATGCTTTGCGAGAGCAAGCGGCGGAATGTTTGCAACTGGCGGAGTCCACGGTCTTGAAGTTCTATTTGCCAGGTTGCATCGATCGCCAGCACGGTGGCTATTATGAAGAGCTCGGGCCTAACGGTGACTTCCGATCATCGGGAGCTAAGTTTTTAACGCTTCAGGCACGGCAGGTTTGGACCTTTAGCACTTTCGCAACTCGTGGGATCCAAGAAACCGCTTGCTTGGCGGCGGCGAAGCATGGCTATGATTATTTGCGTGAAAAGTTTTACGATGCGGAGTTTGGCGGCTACTTCAATGAACTGCACGATGACGGGTCGGTCAAGGATTCAAACAAGCATGCTTATTTGAACTCGTTTGTGATCTATGCATTCGTAGCGTACTACCGCGCGTCGGGCGATGAAGGTGCACTGGTCGCTGCAAAAGAGTTGTTCGATCTGTTGGATCAGAAAGCGTACGACCAAACACATGGAGGTTACCAAGAGTTCTTCCATCGCGATTGGACCTTGATCACCGATCCAAAGCAAGCAGGGATTGTGGGTGCTGTTGGGACCAAGACCTACAATACGCACTTGCATTTGCTGGAGTCGTTTGCCGAACTGTATCGAGCGACGCAGGACACTCGAGTGGCCGGTCGGCTAGCGGAATTGTTGACGATCAACACAACGACCGTGCAGCACACCAGCTACCCATGCAATATCGATGGATGGTCGCCCGATTGGACGATGGTCGAAACCGAACAGAATTTGCGTGCCAGCTACGGTCACGATGTCGAATGCGCGTGGCTGGTGCTGGACGCGGCCGATGCGTTGGGTTGGCGAGAATTTGTCTTGCGGCCTTGGGCGGTCAGGATCGTAAGCTACAGCATGCAGTATGGCTACGACCATCAACATGGCGGTTTTTATTACTCTGGCCCCGTCGGCCAGTCAGCGACGGATCTGCATAAGGAGTGGTGGGTGCAAGCCGAGGCGTTGGTCTGTTTGTTGGAAATGTATCGTTTGACGCAAGACCCACGGTACTTGGCGGCCTTTGAAAAAACGTACACGTTCGTCAAAGAACATCAGATCGCCCAGAAAGGAGGCTGGTGGGCGGCGCGCGAGGCGGACGGCTCACCTTCCCGAAATCAATCGCGGACGTCAAAATGGCAAGCTGGTTATCACAATGGCCGCGCGATGTTACGATGTGCTGATCTTTTGCATGCCTTGGCAGACGATGCAGGGCGTTAATCGCGATTCCTGCTTAGTGTTTCCGTTTCTTTTTCCTTTCCGTTGTTAATGTAGGTCCCGCTATGAAGTTATTCGACCGATGGCAATCGCTGGCAAGCGTTGTCCTGATGAGTGTTCTGTTTTTTGCAATCAGCAGCGTCCACAGCTTGCGAGCGGATGACGAAGCAGCAGCAGGCAAACTGTATGAATTGCGTATCTATGTTGCCAATCCAGGCAAATTGGAAGATCTGCACAATCGATTTCGTAACCATACCGTCAAGCTTTTTGAGAAGCATGGCATGGAGAATATCATTTATTGGGATGTTGTCGAAGGCGACAGGTCGGATGGTGAGCGAGCTGCGAACATGATGATTTACATCGTAGCTCACAAAGACGAGGCCGCTCGAGATGCTTCATGGAAAGCATTCTCGGCCGATCCTGATTGGCAAGCGGCATTGAAGGCTTCGGAAGAGAACGGCAAGATATTGGCGGAAGCACCAATCGCCATTTTGATGCGAGATGTTGAATTTTCACCGGCGGACGAAGCGGTCAACGCGACGTCGGACGCAGCCGCCAGGTTGTACGAGTTACGTCATTATAAAGACGGACCGGCTCGCGTGCCTTTTACGATCGATCGCTTTGGTTCTGGTGAAGTGGAAGTGTTCCAGAAGGCTGGCATGGAGACTTTGAAATTTTGGCGGGCCAGCGATGACAGCGCGTTCATTTACCTGCTAGCCCACAAAGACCGTGAGGCTTCGAAGAAGTCATGGGAAGCCTTCATGGGGGACTTCCGCCCGTTCATGAAAGCTTACACGGACAGCGGTAAGGGCCCGCCAGCCGATGCTCCGCGCGGCAATGGGATTGAAGTCCGATTCCTGAAGCCTACCGACTATTCACCGCGTAAGTAGGAACTTCTTTCTTCTTGCTACGACTGGAATAGTTTCACGCGACAGCCAATTTTGGTGAATAAATTTCCCGAAATTGGCTTTACCGTGCCGACACTGGCCTTCCGCGGCGATTATCATTACCAAACGTTCACACTTTGGTAGTTCAAGTTGCGGGGGGCGTCCAGTTATGATTCTTTCTACTTTCCGAGCATGCAATGGTGGCGCTCGTTCATTCTCATTGGCACTCACAGTCTGTCTTTCGATAGTTTGCCTTTCTACTGAGCAGCGGCAGTTACATGCTGCGGAAGATCTCGCCGATCTGATGGAAAGATCGGAGAAGTGCGTCGTCCGAATCAACACGCAGTCGACCAGCGGCGGTGGGCAAGGCAGCGGTTTCTTGATTGATGACAAAGGAACCTTAGTCACCAACTGTCACGTGCTGGCAGGTGCGGCATCTGCTGAAGCGGTCTTTGCGAACAAACGCAGCTATGTCATTGAAGGAACGTATTTGATCGACCCGGAAAGAGATATCGCCATTGCTAAGATTTCCGGTTCCGGACTGCCCTATTTGCCAGTTGCTTCCCAGGTTCCACGAAAAGGGGAATCGGTAATTGCGATTGGAGCACCCATTGGATTTGATTTTACGGTCACGCGTGGGATCGTGAGTGCTGTGCGCACGGAAGCGCAGATGCGAGACACTGTGATCAAAGATTTAAAAGGCACATGGGTGCAAGTCGATGTTGCAATTTCGCCTGGCAACAGCGGAGGTCCCATTATCAATTCGATGGGGCAAGTGATCGCGATGAGTACATTCATCATATCAGATGCCCAAAATCTGAACTTTGGCATTTCATCGATCGATATTGCGGAGGCTATTAGTAAAGCTCGCTCTATGCCTTTACAAAAACTCTCTAGCGGTGCTGCGAATGTTTCAATGCCCAAGAGCCAGCCATCGGTTGGTGATTTGCCCGAGGTCCCAGGACCGGCTATTGATGCTTACATTTCCGAGGGTCGCGCCAATTACACAAAACTGATCGCGAGTCTGAAGGCTGATATTACCGCCGAGCAGGTTATTCTTAAGGAAATGAAGAAAGGCATCATTGGTGACGTCGTCACGTTGGGCGGGCGTCCTGTTGAGGCAGGTCAGGTGCGCAATGATTTCCGCGGTACGATGGAATGGGTCTTTCGCAACGAGCGCATCCGGCAGTCTATGGTTTCCAAGCAATTGTCGGTCATTAAGGACATGGTGGAAACCTACAATGCTGGGAAAGACAAGCTGACCGATGAGAGCTTGGCAGAGATTCTTTGCAAGGCGGGCCCCAGACTAGATACTCGTAGAGTACACACGTTAGGTTTCGTGCGCGATGCGGTGGCCGTTACCACGCTGGGAGATCATTTAGCGTTGTTGATGTACGAGTCTAAACCTTACTTTGCTGCTTTGGAGTCAACGGCGGGGCTTTATCCTGGCGATAAGATTTTGCCAAGCACATTCTATGTGGGCGGGACGATGACGTTTGATACCAAAGATGGAAGCCTTACCTTAACCCAATTGCAGCAAGTACCCGACAAAAGTATTCGCAGGGCGGTCGGCGCACCGGTCAAAGTCGATATGCCTCCTAGCAGTAGTCCGAACTTGTCCAGTCCCAGCAGCGGCAGTACGGAAGCCGTTGGGAACAAAGCGAATGAGTTTGCTGACTTCTTCTCTACCCCGTCGGATGGAAGTCGCATGTGGACGAGCCGTAACGGTCATCAGATCAAGGCGGTTTTGCTGAGTCGATCGCCGACGCATATTCGGATTAAACGCACTGACAATGGTAAAATTGTCGAGGTTCCCATCAGTCAGCTTTCCGATGCAGATCAAGCGTACTTGAGGAATTAAGTAGACTCGCCAACAACGCACCTCGGATTTAGAATACTGCTTCAGAGTTGTTCACTGGATTGATTTCTTGACTATCGAATCGGGCGTGCGATTGCTTCCTTTCATCGTGTTTTTGTCCCTTGTGGGTTATGTACTATGGCGGTTACTGCAGTTGGTGACCGCCAAGAGCGAGTACTCGTTGTTTGAGAAGTTGTTGTATGCGCCGGTATACACGTTTGCCAGACTGATGTGGCGAGTGCGTGTTGGGACGCGTGCCAAGATATCGGATTTGCCGATTCGTGGGGCGATTTTGGTTGCCAACCACCGCTGCTCGTTGGACCCATTTTTCGTACAATTGGCCGCTGGTCGCCGCGTGCATTGGATGGTGGCTTCGGAGTATTTCAAGCATCCGTTGTTTGGAGCGATCTTGCGGGTTTTCCAAGCGATTCCGACCACTCGCAGTGGTGCCGATAACTTGGCAACGAAACAGGCCTTGCGACTGGCTTCCGAAGGCAGGCTAGTCGGGATGTTCCCAGAAGGCAGACTCAATCGTACGCGACAACCGCTGATTTCGATGCGTCCTGGGGCAATTTTGGTCGCGCAAAAAGCGTCCGTTCCCATCGTCCCGCTATGGATTCGCGGAGCGCCCATCGGCGATGATGTGTGGAAGCCGGTGCTCATGCCCGCTGCTGTGCAAGTGAATATCGGAGTCGCGACGCCAGCGAGCGAACTGCCGACGAGTCTAAGTCGTACGCTGCAAAGCGATTGGTTACGCGATCAGATCTTGGCTGCAAAATCGATGGCAGAATAAATCTTCTTGCTCAAGTCGCTGGGGTCTGCCTGTGTCTACCCGCAGAAAACATGGTAGACTGTTTTGCAAGAGCTAAGCTTTTAACGAGCTAAGCTCGTTGTCACTTTATTATCCTCCAAAAAACTCTTTCGGTAATTACCTGTGTCTCCTATGCAGTCGGCTAGTTCAACCGATACCCATGACGGTAACGAGAATCCCACTCAAAACTCTGCGCCTAAACGTTTGCGTAAACCGAAAAAGTCCATTGTCGATTCCAAGGCGATGACGGTTTTGGAACGTGTGCGGTTGGCAATCTTGTTGGTGGCGTTAGTCGTGCTAGCAACATACGCTTGGCGCTATCACACGTGGAATGGACAACTCAAAGAGGTCGGCGTGCTGCTGGAAACAGAAGATGCGCATGCCGCATTAGAGATGGTGCGAACGCTGGAACAGAAGTGGGGACGCAGCGGCGCGACGAGTTTCTTACGAGCTCGAGCTCATCGATATCTAAACGAAGTCGAGCTTTGCGATCGAGCTTTGAATCAATCGCGAGTCGCGCAGTATAACGCCGATCGCTTGGACCATGAGCAACAATTGCTGTACGTCCAATGCGTAGCGCCGGAAATCAGCGAAGATCTAGCCAAAGCGATCCTTACTTCTTATCAAGCAGACATTGATGAAAACGGAACCGCCTTGGTACGTGGCCTGATTCGTTTGAACGATGTGTTTGGTGCGCACGCAGTGCTCAGCTTATGGAATCATGAGCAGCCCGATTCCTACCGCATGAAGTATCTGACGGGAATCGTCGCGGTTCAGATCAATGAGTTCGTCAAAGCCAAAGAGGCCTTTGAGACCGCTTACCAATCGCGTCCAGATTATATCCCATTGTGGTTAGAACTCGCCAAGACTTACTGGCGTGATACGCAGCCAGAGCAAGCTTACGAGTACTTTGACAAGTATTATCAAAAGCGACCTGACGATCCGCAGGCCGAAGGCGGACGCATCGAGTCGCTGCTCGCTTTAGGCGAGTACGAGAAGGTGGATGACTATTTTAAAACGTACAAGGACTCGCTGGACATCAATGGCAGAGCGCGCATTTTTCGAGCTCAATCTTACGAAGGCTTGGAAAAATATCCGGAAGTGATCGAAACGCTCACGCCGCTGATTAAGGTCTGGCCGCGCGACATTGCCGCCAACCAACTGCTGGCCGTTGCTTATCAAGCTGTGGATAAACCAGAGGAAGCGGCAAAGTATGCAGAGCAAGCGAGACAGTCAGTCGCGGAGCAAGCGGACATTCTTGTCTTGCGCCAGCGAATCGCCGCCAACTATGAGGACGCGGCGGCACATAGCCAATTGGGAGCTACGCTGCTGCATCTTCTGTCGCGTCCCGAAGGTGTCAGTGAGTTGACCATTGCATTGCAATTGGATCCTACGAATCGTTTGGCTCATGAGAATCTCGCAATCTATTTCGAAGCCGCCGGTAACTTTGAACGTGCGAATATGCATCGCGCAGCCCTTGGGCAGGAACCTCAGTAAGATGCGTTGGTGGTTGATCTCGCTATGTCTTTTGGCTTGCGTAAATGTCGGTTGTCGTCCCGCTCAAACACCCGGTTCTACAGGGGAATCCAAACAGCCGGCTGCAAGCGGACTTGCAGACAGCAAGACGAGCGCCGCGTCGAAATCGCCGATCCGTTTCCAGGATGTGACGCAGCTAAGCGGGATTGAGCATACGATCACGACCGGCTACGAAAGCAACATTCATGGCATGACCGAAGTTCTGGCTGCCGGCGTGGGCGTGATCGATTTTGACTTGGATGGTAAACCAGATCTGTTTTTCGCTGGCGGAGGCTACTACCCGACTGAGACGACGATCGCTGGCAGGCCTGGAGCGTTGTATCGCGGGCTAGGGGATTTTCAGTTTGAGAAGATCTCTGCCTCGGCAAAGATTGATCTAACACGCGCTTACAACCATGGCGTATTGATTGACGATTTTGATGCGGATGGTTTTGACGACGTGTTGGTGACAGGGTACGGCCAGTTGCAAGTGTTCCTCAATCAAGGCGATGGGACCTTTGCGTTTGCAGCGGACTATTTAAATTTGCATGACGAGCTTTGGTCAAGCACCGCTGGCAGTTGTGACCTCAATCAAGATGGTTTGGTCGACTTGTACGTTGCCCACTACGGCAATTGGTCAATGGAGAATAACCCCGTCTGTGTCTCGGATGCGTTGCCAGGCAAGCCACGGGTGACTTGTTCGCCGGATGTCTTTCCAGGTATCGACGACAAGATTTTCATCCTTGGAGCAGACTCAAAGTATTCGAATCAATCGACGGAGATGGGAGTTGGCAAAGGCGGCCGAGGCTTGGGCGTACTGTGTGCCGATTTCGACTTCGATGGCGATGTCGATATCTATGTGGCTAATGACGAGGACACGAATTTCTATTACTTGAACGACGGGACCGGTAAACTGGTCGAAAGCGGTATCCAACTGGGCTGTGCCACCGATCAATATGGTTCAGCACAAGGCAGCATGGGTGTTGCAATTGGCGACTTTCAAAAGGATGGAGCATCGGACATTTTCGTTACCAACTTTCGAAACGAGTTGTGCGCGTTGTATTCAGGTCGAGGCCGGTTGGGATACCGATTTGCAACGACGCAAGCGGGCATTTCGACGTTGGGGCCCGCTCAAGTAAGTTGGGGGACGGCGTTTGCGGATTTCGATTTTGATGGCGATGAAGATCTGATTGTCATCAGCGGCCACGTGGATTGGCAAGACCCGCAGTTTCGACAGTTTCCAACAATTTTGACCAATGAGAATGGCAGTTTCACAGATACGACCAAAGAGGCTGGCGACTACTTCAACCAACGCTGGCCGGGGCGAGGGTTAGCATTATTGGATGCTGATGGAAACGGTAGCTTGGATGCGGTGACGACACATCGCGACGATCCTTCGCATGTATTGAAGAACATTACCGAACCGGTCGGAAAATATCTAAATGTGCATTTGGTAGGTAGGCAAAGCAATCGGAATGCAATAGGTGCTGTCGCTCGATTTTTGGATCATGATGGCAAGACGCAAGTGCGACATATGTACGGCGGCGGCTCGTACCTGTCGACCTCTCAGCGATTACTGTCGTTTGCGACTGCCGCGGTAGAGCCCCAAGTTCCTATCAAAATTGAGATACAGTGGCCCAGTGGGCTTCAGCAGGTGGTCAACGTAGATCAGTGGAATCAGGCGATTACAGTGGTCGAGCCGTTGGGTTCGGACTTGGCAGGATACTGGTTCGTCAATTAGTCGTCCGCATCGCGTCCCGGACGCTGGTACAAGAACGGTGTTTGGCGTTTGTACGTAGTGCCGCCTTCAGGCGGAGTTACCCTGTTCGTAGTACCGCCTTCAGGCGGAAGTCTTCGTTCGTAGTACCGCCTTCAGGCGGAATTGCCCTGTTCGTAGTACCGCCTTTCGGCGGGAATGCCACGCCAAGAATGTAGAGCTCAGCCGCACTAGCGCATAAAAAAAGCGTCAGTTCCAGAAGCAGTGAAACTGACGCAAGTGTTCAAAAACAGGTCTTGATTTGAACGTTTAAGGATTTGAGCCTTCTTTGTCAAATCCGTGTGCTTAACGAACTTAGTTCGCAGAGCTTACTTCTTCTTTGCAGCAGGCTTGGCAGCAGGCTTGGCGTTCTTTGCAGGAGCTTTGCCTTTGGGTGCGGCTGGCTTTGCAGCAGGTGTGTTCTTGGCCATAACTAAAGACCTCTTTACATATCCTGTGGACCAGCCGCTCGACACATTCGAACATCACTGTCCACGTCATAACATAAGCTTCCAAATTTCTTGGTCGCAATGCAACGTCAGCATAGGAGCATAAGCAAAGAATTTGAAAAAAACTTTTGATTTGTTGTCGCGTCTGACATACGATCCATGATGTTAACGCAGTGAATCTATAGCTCGATTTTTAGAAGGATGAATCGATGGATCCGTTTCTTTATGAAGCATACTTGGAAGCTCGCAAGGGGTTGGATGAAGGTGGCATTCCAATCGGATCGGTCTTGGTCATCGATGACCAGATCGTTGGCCGTGGTCACAATCGCCGGGTCCAGCAGGGAAGTGCGATTCTGCATGCAGAGATGGATTGTCTAGAGAATGCCGGTCGATTGTCCGCCAGGAAGTATGCCCAGGCGACGTTGTACTCGACGCTTTCGCCGTGCGATATGTGCAGTGGCACCGCGTTGCTTTACAAGATCCCGCGAATTGTGATTGGGGAGAATATGAATTTCCAGGGACCGGAAAGCTATACCGCTTCACGGGGAATTCAATTGGAGGTCGTCAACGATGCTAAGTGTATCGAGCTGATGCGAACCTTCATCGAAACGCATCCTGAGCTATGGAACGAAGACATCGGCGAGACCTGAGCGTCCCTGCCGATCGCCCAAAGTAGCAGGCCCACTCCGTGGGCCGTAGCAAAGTAGCAGGCTCACTCCGTGGGCCGTAGCAAAGCCGTTGAGCAATAGCTCACGGTTTCCAAGACAACCGATGCTAACGCATTCCGGCTAATCGCGCAGACTGAAAAACTGACTTGCCCTGAGTGACAGGATTCCCACCTATGGCTGAGCTGGCGACTGCGGTAAAAAAGTTGGCGATGTCACCACCGCAACGACCAGTTCGCGAAACACAAAACCTGAATCTCGAAACTTTTCATAGACTTCATCGATAACCGGCTGGTCAGCCGCATTTTCTTCGCGGCCAAAAGCGTATCGAAAGAATTGCTTTACGATACTGCGTTGGCACGTTTCACTATCGGCCAAAACGCGTCCCAGTTGCTTAGGCTGTTTGAATTCCGAATCAACTAGCCCTTGCACATAAGCATGTGTATCTAAATCTAATTCGATCGTCTTGGGATTATCGCGACTGCCAAATCGCAGCTCCATCTTCTCTTGATATCGTCCAACTGCATCATATTGTTCAAATCCGTAACCAATCGGATCGATCAGCCGATGGCAACCCGAACACGCTTCGCTGTTTAAATGAATATCCAACCTTTGACGATTGGTCAGCGGTTGGTCGACCGTCAATTCCGGTAGCACAGAATTGACACCCGGCGGTGGCGGCGCGATCTCTTGCGACAGAAATTGATGTCGCACAAAGAGCCCTCGGGCCGTTGGCGAGGTCTCCGCTGGTTTACTGGTCAGCACCAAAAACGATCCGTGCCCCAATACTCCTGACCGACCAGATTCCGGAGGATAAGCGACTTGGGCGAAGTCTTCGGCAGGAGCCGGCAGGCCGTAAATCTGAGCCAATGTCGAATTGACGAAGGTGTATTCGGCCGTAAAAAACTCCATAAAGTTCACGTCGTTCCATACTAGATGCCGGAACAACTGCCGCGTTTCTTGAGTCATCGCGGCGGCCACTTCCGAGTTGAAATCGCGATACTTACGGCGGTCTCGAGTTGCAGCCAACACGTCATCGAACCGCATCCATTGCGCAAGAAACTCGTCCATCGCGTCTACTGCACGTGGGTCGACTAGCATCCGCCTCGCGATCGCTTCCACGTCGTCCGCAGTGGCCAAACGCCCTTGCTCAATCGCTTGCCAGATCGATTCATCGGGCATGGTATCCCAGAGCAAATACGACAGTCGGCTAGCCAAATCCCACGCATCCATGTTCCCCTGCGTTTGCTTTGCCGTGCGGAAGAGAAAATTCGGTGACTGCAGCATCGCTTCAACCACCAATTGCAAGCCAGCCATCGATTCCGAAGTGGCCAACTGTTCGGCTTGAAACAACCGCATGTACTTGCCCAACTCGTCCTCATTCAGCGGTCGCCGAAACGCTTTAAATCCAAAGTTGCGAATCAACTGCTTTGCTGCTTCCTCATCGATAGCAGCATCGGAGGTAGCTGGCAGGTAGCCTCGCAACGCTTGTCCGCGAAATGCACTGCGAGCCAATCGCTCGGCCGCGTCGCTGTACGCTTCCGCCTGCAACGGAGAAATGCTTTGCGCCTCGATCTGGTTCTTAAAGCCGCGAACATAGTCCTCTTTCGGAAACCGATTCGCAGGCTGGCTTTGATCTCCCAGTAAATCACGTACCGTGTTGTTGTACTGGCTATGGGTCAGTCGCGCGATCGACAGCGGTTGTTCGTTGTACACCTTGGCGGATTCCATCAACTCCAGTGCGCGTTGCTGCTGGTCGGCGGTAAGTCCCGATAGGTATGCGATCCACTGCTTGAGCCACTGCTCTTGTGGACTATCGATCAAAATCCGCTGGCCACCGGTATGTTCGTCACGGTTGGTGGGGACACGCAACAAAAGCGAATTGTCTGGTTGCTCTCGATCCACATATTCCATCAGCGTGTAACCAAACGCCAGAATTTGGCTGGGGGTCGCTTGTCCGCTCGGAAACTCAATCCCGTAAGCTGACGCGACGCCGTTATCGTTGTGGCACAAATTGCACTGTACCGCTTTCATCGCGGGATACAGTTGATCGACAAACAACGCTTCCGCGTCTTGCGTAGCTAAGCCGTCGCCTTGCAATCGACCGCCGCATGCAGAAACGACAATCATCGTGATCGCAATACAACGGAAATAGCGTGCGAAAATTTGCATGCTGAAAACTTGTGAAAGAATAACTGCTAACCGCCACAGGCGACGGGGTATCGTCGCAACCATGTAAGCATCCTTCAGGCTGACCTAGAGGACAGCAGGTGGGTAAGGATGCCATGGCGCGGATCTATGCCCTACGACCAGCAAACATTATAGCAGTTTTCGCTGGCCTGTGGCACAAAAAGACATTTACAAACGCTACCAAACTAGGCTGCGACTCGACGCGGCTTTGACAGCACGCTGGGAAAAGTAAGCACTTCGGGCTTAACTTGCGGCTGTTGGCTGCGTTCCCAGTTTGAATGTTCGATTGCCGCTAGGACTTGTTCAGCCATAGTCACAGCCCGCAAACCGCGCGCACCCGAAACAGCCGGTTGGCTTGACGTCTCGATGGCATCCGCGAAATCAAGCAATTCTTGCTCGATGGCGTTCGTCGATTTGAATTGATGAACTTCGGTTGGCATCCACTCAGTAAACAGCGACTCTTTAACACGTAAGCGTTGTTCGTAAGGCAACGAGTCAGCGTTGTTGAAATCGCTATTCTGTCCGCAATGGCACAGCCGTGCTGAACCATCGGCAAAGTTGAGATGGGCCGTCAAGCTTTCGCTGTAAACTGACATCGTGCGTTGCAAGTGTTCATCCAGGCGACTGGCGCGAACTCGCGCGATGGTTCCGTTATGGAAATGGAAGTGAGCCTCAGCAAAGTCTTCTTGCTTCGATAGCACGCTGAAGCCGAATGCTGAAACGCGTTGAACAGTCGAATCAACTAGTTCGGCGATCAGATCCAAATCATGAATCATCAAATCCATCACGATACCGATATCGGTACTGCGTCCGGTGTAGGTTCCACTGCGAACGGCATCGATGAATCGAACGTCGTGTAAACGATTGCGAACTCCGGTCCACACAGGGTTGAAGTTCTCAACATGCCCCACTTGGATGGTCGCTTGATGCTGATCCGCCAATTGAATCAGATCGCGGCACTGTTGCATGTTCAGAGCAAATGGCTTTTCTACAAAGCAGTGTTTGCCCTGGACCAACAAACTGGAGCCAATCTGATGGTGCGTCACCGTCGGGGTGGCAATAATCGCGGCATCGATTTGGTCGAGCACTTGATGGACCGATGCTGCTGCGTTGACTCGTAGCTGTGAAGCGATCGCGTTTGCTCGCTCAGTGTCGCTTTCGACCACCGCGACCAGTTTTAACCGGCCGGTATCATTTTCGATCTTGCGAATTAAGCCAGCATGGATCTTGCCCAAGTGACCGGTGCCGATGACAGCACAACGAATGGAACTCACGCTGCTTTCCTCCGATCTCGGCCACGACCATGACGGCCCTCGGTCGAGTTGTCAATGAATTCGAACAGGACTTGAATCTCAGGGACCAATTGGTCGTTACCAGCCAGAATTTCGCGAGCGTGCTTGAGTCCAACTTTGGAGCGATAGATCAGCTTGTGAGCTTCGCTGATGGCACGGATGGCTTCGGAGCTGAAGTTCTTCCGCTTTAACGCGACAACGTTGACGCAGCGTGGTCGAGCTGGAAAGCCTTCGGCTAGCATATAAGGTGGTACGTCTTGCAAGACGCGAGACAAACCGCTGACAAAACTGTAGCATCCGATCGAGGCAAAGTGATGTACGGCCACGCCACCGCTGAGCGTTGCGTCATGCTGGACGCAAACGTGTCCACCCAGCATCACGTTGTTAGCCATAATGACGCGGTCCTCAACGGTGCAGTCGTGCGCTACGTGCGAACAGGTCATCAAGTAGCAGTCATTGCCGATGGAAGTGATCCCAAGATCCTTTTCGGTACCGCGGTTGACGGTCACCGATTCGCGGAACACGTTTCGATCGCCGATAATGACTTGAGTTGGACTGCCTTGATAGGAAAGATCTTGAGGTTCGGCTCCAATGACGCAACCTGGGAAGAAATGATTGTCACGTCCGATGGTCGTATTGCCGGTTAACGTGACGTTGTTTTCAAGTCGCGTGCCACTGCCAATTCGCACGTGGGGGCCAATAACACAATGATGTCCGATGCGTACGCCCTCTTCGATTTCCGATCGAGGGTCAACGACGGCGGTGTGTGCGATGATGGTAGGCATGTTCATAGTGGGCTAGAGCTTTCTAGCATTCGGAAGCTTGTGGTTTTTCATGGGTGTCATCCTGCATTGATGCTGATACAAGTTATCAAGCAGCCGCCACGACGGAATGGGAATGATTGTACTGATCAACGATTGCAGCGGCCATTTTGGCATTCAAAGCATGCCCGCTGCGACTGGCGATAATTCGCCCTGAAATCCGGAGCCCTGACAATGCGAGGTCTCCGACAAGGTCCAACAGTTTGTGCCTTGCGCACTCGTTGGAGTATCGCAACTCGTTCTCAATCGGTCCGCTATCACCGAAGACAAGCAAGTCTTGATATGTCACATGTTCAGCCAATCCGAGCGATCGGATATGACTGGCTTCATACTGAGTCACAAACGTTCGCGCTTCTGCAATCTGCTCGGCGAAAACGCCAGGGCTCAAAGTTGTCTGGTACGAACATGGTTCGATTACGCTGCCCAGTCCGTAATCCAAACGATATTCCAGCGTTAACTGATCACCCATCGCAGGAGAGGCGATGATCCAGTGCTTGTCGTCACCCAAACGGATAGCGTTTTCGATCTCAAAGACCTTCGCCTCGCAAGCTTGCTCTCGCACGCCTGCATCCGCAATGGCTTGCAAATAACCAGCCGCACTGCCATCCAAGGCAGGCAGTTCTTGTTCATCGCACTCAACGCGGCAATTATCAATGCCAGCCGCGTACAAAGCAGCCAGCAAATGCTCGGTCATATCGATTGCCGCTGACCCATGAGCCAGACGCGTTCGAAATTGCGTTGGCCGCACGGAATCGACACTTACCGCGATGCGTGGCGAACCAGGCAAATCCACGCGATAAAAGCAGATGCCGCTATTGGGAGCGGCTGGCAAAAGCCGCACCGTCACCCGCTGGCCGCCCCAAAATCCAGTCCCCTGAATTTCGACGGCCGTTTCTAACGTTCGTTGCTGCAGTGTCGGCTTCATATCGATGGCCATTAACCGTTGCTTTGAAAGTACGAAAATCAAATGCTCCGCAGAGCAACAAACTATCGACGAGGATTTTGTCCACCGTTGGCCTGCTGCGGTGTCAACATTTGCAGAATACCTGCAGTCATGTCGATCGAGCCGTTAAAGTAGACGATATCACGGCCGATTCCTTGAGTGACCGAAGCAGGCTTCTTGGCATCCATCTCGTCTTTGGTGTAACGGAACACAACGCTAATCTGGTTGTAGTCCGACAATTGCTTGACAGCGCTTTGGACTTCCTTGTAGGTCTCCAACAGCACGCGAGCCTTAGCTTCGGCGAACTCTTTTTCCTTGCGAACGAATTCAAGCTTCAGCTCGGATTCGGCAGCCGCGATCTTTTCTTCCAGCTTGCGGTAGTCAGAAGTTTCTTCTTTGTATTCGACACGCAGCTTTTCGAGATCCTTTAGGATCGCTTCGCGGCGAGTGTTGATGCTTTGCTCTTCAGCTTGAATCTGAGCATCAATGGCTTCAATCTTCGACTTCATCGTCGGGTGATTCATGAAGATGTACTGCATGTCAATCACACCAACCCGAGTAGGTTGAGCAGTCGGAGCAGCTCCTTGCGCGTTGGTGACCGATGGCACTGCCGCTGCACCCGCCAATAAAACTGCAACTGCAAAAGTTTTCCAGATACGCACTGTTCAGCACTCCTTGCTAAGCGTAAGCGTTTAATCGTAATTTCGCCAAAGGCCCAGCAGCCGATGGTCTGTTTCCTAAGAGCCGGGATGTGAATCATCCACAACCGACTCAATTTTTCGTGGCCGAGCATTTCTGTTCGGCTACAATTCGCATAATTAGCGTAAACCAGGTAGCCAAGTGAAGATCAATCCAGATTAATAGTGCCCTAAAATCACCGGAATTTTGATCTTTTCTCCGTTCCTCTCGACGAAAACTTCGACTTTTTGCTTGGGAGCGAAACTTCGAAGCGTGGCCAAAAGGTCCGTTACATTGTTCAATTGCTGACCCTCTATCGCTAATATTCGATCACCGCTCGCAAGGCCAGCTTTTTGAGCTGGCCCGTCGTTATCCACCATCGCAATGGTTGGGGCCGTTAAATCGCCGCGGAGGCGGACGCCTAACGAGCCTTGCTCTTGACTTGCAATCTGGATATTCGCTCGCCCCCCGACCCGCACAAACGCGGGACGTACAGGTCGCTGAGCCAAATCATTAGCGACTCGATAAACCATATCGGTTATTCGGACTATGCCGGTTGTATTAATCTTCTCAAAATCGTCACTTGGTCGATGATATTGCGGGTGGATGCCCGTAAAGAAGTGCAAAACGGGCACTCCTAGCTCAAAAAAAGGTTGATGATCGCTTGGTCCCATCGCTGGCCGCTGCAAGTCCGTATTCAGCCCCACTTGCTCCGCGGCCCCTGTCACAAGCGAACCGAAATCAGGCGAACTGCCAACTCCGTACACCACAATGCGATTGGAACCCAACCTTCCAATCATGTCCAAATTGATCATCGCGACGGTATCGGAAATAGGATGCACCGGATGTTGGACATAATACTTACTGCCCAGCAACCCCTTCTCCTCGGCCGAAAATGCTATCAATATCACCTTGCGGTAGTGCTCAGGACGATCACCGCGATAAGCGGCAAATCGATTTGCCAGTTCCAGTAGAGCGGCCGTGCCCGACGCGTTGTCATCGGCTCCGTTATGCACATCATAGATGCCCGGCGCGAGCGAACCATATTCTCCCATGCCCACGTGATCGTAATGAGCACCGACTACCACTGCTTCTGAAGCGAGATTGCCTTTGCCCTCCAGCACCGCGATGACGTTCGACGTCGTGAGTTTCTGTTGACTCAGTTCAACATTGCCCATCAAACGTAAACCGCTCAGGCTATGTGATTGAGGCACCAATTGCTCGTCGATCGCTTGCTCGAGCTTCGGCAAGTCTAGATTCGGATCGCTCATTCGCAACAGCGATTGGGCCGTTGCTCGTGTGATGAACATCGTGGGCAAACGTGCGTCGGCATTGAACTTCCCAGCGGCATCAAAAGGTGGCAACCCGTCTCGCGCCGCCCCTGCTTCACCTGCGTTTTCGCCCGCACTGACAAAATCGTTGACCAGCAACATGGCTTTAGCCCCATGCAGCTTGGCATTATTCAGCTTAGTAGTGAACAACGCATGTTGCGAGGTCGATTGGCCATCGAACGGGCTGTGGACATCTGCTTGTTGCGGTTCTTTGCGCAAGACGATCACCACTTTGCCGTTGGCATCGATCGACTGATAATCGTCGTAAGCCCAGTCGATTCCACTGGCCGTAATCCCGTAGCCTGCAAAGACCACTTCGCCTTCGAACGCGCCATTTCCACCGACCGACATGGGGCGAAAATCTTCATCGATCACCAGCGATTGCAGCCCCCCCTCGCCAGTCTGGACTTGCAAGGAATTATTGCTGGTGCTGGCCAGCGACGTCATGTTGCTGACAGGAAAGTATTGGTAGGGCAACTGATCGAACAAGTTAATCCGCAAGCCTGTAGCCGCTAGCGAGTTGGCGATATAGTGAGCCGCAGCGGCAAGCCCCGGTTTGCCCAAACCGCGGCCCATCAATTCGTCGGACGCTAGATACTGAACCGTTGCGGCAATCCGTTGCTCCGCCATCGGGACACTGAAAAACGATTCAAGCTCGGCAGATTGGGTGAGCAGCGTGACATCAGCAAACGGTGTATTGCTCTGCAGCAACTCTAAACCGTCGGCCCGAATAATATTGCATTTGAGACACTGGGAAGCCAGCAAAGCGACGAGAATGAGGTGGCACCGTGCTGTCAATTTCAACAGTTTGTCTCCGTACATAGTTGCTGATGATTCCGTTGGATGATTCGAAAAGTGGCCTGACTCTCGCTTCAGCGAAAGGTCCCCCCTTCCCTGAAAGCTGGTTTGGTTTCTAGTAGGAAATCGTTTGTTCGCTAGTTCCACGCGAGGCATCGGGGTCGACATCGGCCGGTAGCTGGATGATAAAGCAAGAGCCCCTGCCGATCTCGCTGGTTACCAGGATATTGCCGCCATGTTCATTGGCAATCTTGCGGCTGACAGCCAAACCAAGTCCGCTGCCACGAGCGCCCTTGGTCGATTCAAACGCCACGAAGGACCGTTCCGCTTGAGCTTGATCCATTCCCGCGCCGTTGTCCAGTACATGAGTCTCGACATGAGCACGATTTGATTTGATTTCAACGAACACTTGCGGCTGATAATCGTCATGCTCCTCATTCTTTTTGCGATCCACACAAGCGTCGATGGCATTGGTGATCAAATTTACCACCGCATGATAGATCGCGTCCGATTCGCCGTAGATTCTGGCGGGATGAGTGGTCGCTTGAAACAACAGTTGTACACCTTGATCGCTGGCATTGGCCATCAATAGATCGACCGCATCTTGCACAATGGTATTCATGTCATGTTCGGCCATTTGCGGCTGGCGCTCTTTGCCATAAGCTAACATATCCAAGACCAGCGATTTGATGCGGCGTTGATTCTTTTCCACTACCTTCCAACCTTGTTGCACCGCTTGCAAGTCGCCGTTTTTTAACGCTGTATTGACCAGAAAGCTACCGCCCTCGATGCCTTGGAGAATGTTCTTGATATGGTGCGAGATGGAAGCGATAACGGTCCCCATCGCGGCCAATCTTTCAGACCGCAACATGGTTCGATAGTTGTAAGCATCTTCGACGACCAATGCCGCGTGGTGGCCAATCGCGCTCAGCAGCTTCAAGTGCTCCATGTTCAGCAGTTCTTGTTTTTGCTCTGCCGAAAGTTTGCCCAATGACATCGATGTGTCGATATAGATGACCCCTACAATTCCATGGCGGCCTGGCATGGGGACACAGATCGCTTCGCGAACGCCAGCTTGAGCAATACTGGCACTGACGTCCCAACGTTGATCGCTGATGGCATCGCCCGTTAAGACCGCTTCGCCGGTCTGCAAAACATAATCCAGAATCGTTTCGCTGATACGAAGTGCCGAACTGCGAGCGGACTGGTTTCGATCCAGCCTACCAGCAGGCTTGAGCGTGCGCGTCACCGGATCTAAAAACAGGATGCAAGCTCGATCGCACCGAATCCACTGAAAGATCATTTCCAAGATCTGTTGCACAAGCCCTGGCAGATCGCTGGTGCGAGAGATCTGAATGACCGCGCGGTACATCATCTGCCAATACTCTTCCGACGGCTGGTTAGCGATCGCAATATCCACTGGCTCTAATGGATCAACCGGGTTCTCAAGCCGCTTTTTGACTGCTTGGTCGATCGCCGCTGACGATTTCATATCCAGGACGTGTCGGATCTGAGACAAATTTCCTTCTTCGGACGCTTCGGAATCTTCTTCTTTGATGATCTCGATATCAAAGACGCTTGCGGACGCGGATTCGAACGCCCCAGAATCGGTGACTTTCGACTTTCGTCCCTGTTCGCCAGCGACAAAAACCATCAAATTGCGACCGATTTGGATTCGATCACGGTCGCAAAGCACATGCGTTACCACGCGTTGGCCGTTGACCAGCGTGCCATTGCTGCTGCCCAAGTCACGCAATTGAATTTGATCATTTGCGGCGGAAACTTCGGCGTGGCGTCGCGAAACCTCGCGATCTCGCAGCACGACGGAACATCGGGGACTGCGCCCGATAACAAGCTCTGCACGTTGCTCCAGTTCGATACGACGATCGACATCAGGGCCTTCGAGAATAAGTAAATAAGCCATGCGGTCATTAGTCCAGTAAGCTCGACGGGCGATAGCCGAGTTGGGCTGTGGTAGGCAGCAAGCGTCACGCAGAACACTTGACAAGCCGCAATTATGACCTGGATTGACGCTGCTGCAAGCAAGGCAAATAAAGAACTCTGCCGGTGGATGGCGACGGTGCGTTAGACATACGTTTCTGGGCCGGGCACGGGGTACTCTTGGCCAATCAGTTTGTAGATCAATCGCATATTGACCCAATCCCAGTCTTCGCGATTCTTATTCAACCCCTTCTCCGTTTCCAGAATCATCGGATGCTTCTTGATCTCGGGATGGTGAATAAAGCGGCTGATGCCCTCTTCGCCGATGGTTCCCATCCCTAGATGATGATGCCGATCCACGCAGCTTCCAGCAGGCTTCTTGGAATCGTTCAAATGAATCACGCGGACCTTGTCCAGCAATTGATGCTCCTGCAACTCTTCGATCAATCGCTCTAGACCTTCATGCGCGGACAGATCGTAACCGGCCGCATGCGCATGGCAGCTATCGATGCAGATTCCCAATCGCAAATCAGATCGATACGGGCTTAACATGCTGCTCAATTCGCTGACCGATCGCCCCAGCGTTGTGCCTTGTCCAGCCGTATTCTCAATGATCAATTGAGTATGCTTAGGCTCAAAGCGTTTGAGTAATTCATCCATCGACTGGTGGAAGCGTTGGATACCCTCGCTGGCTGAATCGGTAACAAATGCGCCGGGGTGAACGACGACGCCTTGCAACTTCAGTGCATCGGCCCGCTGCAGTTCCACTAGCAAGGATTCAATTGACTTTTGACGCAGTTCTTCTTTGGGCGATGCCAAGTTGATTAAGTACGACGCATGGCTAAAGATATCTCCGATAGAAGACTCGTTCCAGTCAGATTCAAAGGTTTGGATAGCCTCCGGCGTTAAAGGTTTGGCTTGCCACTGGCTTGCATTTTTCGTAAAGATTTGGCAGGTCGTCATGGCCAACTTGGCGGCTGCATCGATTGCCAAATGCAAGCCACCTGCGACGCTCATATGCGAGCCTAGGGTCCAACCGTTCATCGCGATGTCTGTCTACTGTTAAGGAATAATGGACTTGATACGGAAAACCATACAAACCAGCTTCGCGAAGAAAGGTTTTGCCGCAAGCGGTAAAATCATTTTGTCGCAGTTGCTCATGCGGCTTAACAAAGCTGCGGTTGGATTGAGCTCCCGTAGCGACAAGCACCAAGTACGCGTAAGATAACGGCCTTACGATTTGGAGATGCAGCTTGATTCGACCCCTTCGAGATTGCGGAAGATTGTTAAACCAATGAGCAAACTGATTGCTGAAAACTTACGCAAAGCGTACCCCACCCCTGGCGGCGAATTGGTCATTTTTGAATCGCTGTCGTTGCAATTAGCGGCGGGCGAATCGATCGCTATTGTTGGCCCCAGCGGCTGCGGCAAGTCGACTTTACTGCACTGCTTAGGGACATTAGATCCTCCCAGCGGCGGGACGGTGATGATCGATGGCGTGAACCCATACGAATTGTCCGCTTCCGAAATGGCTTTGTTTCGCAATGAAAAGATTGGCTTCGTTTTTCAAGATCATTTCTTGCTGCCGCAACTGACAGCTCTGCAAAACGTTTTGATCCCAGCGCTAGCACGCGGCAAAGTCAGTCCGCAGATGGCGGACCGCGCCCAAAAGCTTCTCGAGCGAGTCGGGTTGGGCGGTCGACTTGATCATCTTCCCAGCCAGTTAAGCGGCGGGGAACGAGCTCGTGTGGCAATTGCCCGAGCCCTCGTGGCGCAACCCAGCGTCATTTTTGCCGACGAACCGACTGGAAGCCTTGATCCCAAAAACGCAGGGATGGTCGCGGATTTATTGCTGACGATTCAGCAAGACGAAAACGTGGCCTTATTGGTAGTGACACACAGCGTCGAGCTAGCTGGCCGGCTGCCCCGGCAACTACAAATGGTCACTAACGCCTGAGTTCGTGTTTAAAGCCACGCACCGCTTCAATGCCGGGATCCGACCGTCGAGCGATTCAAACTGCAGATAATCAAGCCTAAACAGAAAAGTTTGCCAAAAATTGCGTTTTTGGAGCGGCATTTTGGAAATGTTGTTTCGAGCAGCTTAACTAAAGTTTGAAAATCGAGCCGATACAGCTTGAGATGACTAGGACACGCGTGGAACAACATTACCGCTGCGAACGAAACGCCTGGTCAATTTTGGGACTTCCGCCCGCGGCATGGATTGCATCGCTGGCAAAGCTTTCGCAAAGGACTGTGACAAATGCGTCGTACTTTCTTAGCCATTTTTGCTGTAGCTGCGACCGTCGCTCCAGCGCTGTTGAGCGCTAGCGGACTATTTCACAAATGTGATAAGTGCGGCAAGGACTGCGAACAACATGTATTGGTTGAACGCACCATCATGGTCCCAATGAAAGTGATGGAGACTCGCGTCAAGTACTGCTTGGTGGAAACAACCGAGGAACGCGAAGAGACCTACACCATCTTCCAAGCTAAGCCTGTTAAACGTGAGATCAACAAAGATTTTTGCTATCTCGAAGTTGAAGTCAAATCCAAAAAGATCACGCTAAGTGAATGTAAAATCATCGATGTCCCGGTCAGCATCGCCAAGAATGTCAAGGTACCGCAGATTGAATGCGTCGAAGAGACGTACTTGAAAGAAGTCTGCACAGAATGCGGCCCAGTGTGCGTTGAAGAAACTTGCTTGGTAGAAAAAGCCCGCATGGTGGACGATGTCCAAGTCACGCAAGCGTGTGAGCCTCGCTTGGTATTCGAAAAGACGACCAAGGATTTCTTCTACTGTGTGAAGACACCTAAGAAGCATACGGTCGAGTGCGCGGTGGAAGAGACCGTCGAACTGATTCCGGTTGAGAAGACTCGCAAAGTGTGTGTCACCGTACCGAAGTTCGAGAAGCAGTGCTATGAAGTGGAGACCGTGAAGATGGTTCCCAAGAAGATCATGTGCTGTGCCAAATGTTCGCAAGCACATCATCGCTAAAGTAGCTGGCACACTCCGTGTGCCGTCCGCAGAGGTACATTATACGTCTGACGCCAGTTCGTAGTATCGCCTTTAGGCGGCATGTTGAAATTGAAGACATCCGCCTGAAGGCGGTACTACAAACGAAGGCGGTCTGTGCGCAGATGAGCCTTACTCCGTATCCGCAAGATCAAAATTCTTGATTGATTGCCAATAGGCATTCTTCTTAAACACAATCGATCGCAGATTGTTCTCCGGGTCCAATACAGCCAGTTCTTCCACTGCGACATGATCCAGCTCAACCAGCTTGCCTTGCCGCAACGCAATACACTGCGATTGGGTCGCGACATACTGAGGTAACGCAGCAACTGCCAGCCGCGTCGGCAATAAATCACTGGCCACAAACTTGCCTTGCTGGAAATCCGTGATAGGTAACGCATGGTCGATTGAAAACACGCCCACCGCTTCTCGCAACAGGGATTTCATCACCGCGCCCGTGCCCAACTGGCTGGCAATATCACGAGCGATCGAACGTACATAAGTTCCCGAGCCGCAGCGAATGCTTAGCTCAAACTCCGGATACCGATAACTTAGTAACTCGCAACGTTCAATTGTCACCAATCGTGGCGGCAATTCCACTTCCACACCTTTGCGGGCCAAACCGTACGCTCGCTGGCCGTTGATCTTTACTGCGCTGTAAGCTGGCGGGCGTTGCTCGATCACACCCATTTGGCTGCGGCAGGCCGATTGCAGTTGCTCCCAAGTCGCAGTAATTTCCGCGCCGACTGGTTCCATGGGCGTTTCAACATCCAGCGAAGGACTTTCTAGCCCCAACAGAAAAGTTCCTCGATAACTTTTGTCTTGCCGCTGGATATACTCGATCAGCCTCGTCGCGGTTCCGACTGCGATGACTAAGACACCTTCAGCGATTGGATCGAGTGTACCGGCATGTCCGACTTTGCGAGTATCCAGGCATCGCATGACGATGTTCACGCAATCGCGACTGGTCATACCCGCTGGTTTGTAGAGATTGATTAAGCCGAACATAGGGATGTTGCCGCGCGTGCTTTAGGTTCTAAATTGAAGGTCGCAAAATCTACAACTTAGATCATTTCGTGTCTACTCGTGGACGATAGCAGTCGATGGTGCCTGATTGTGGACCAGGATTGTATTGTTTCACAGCCCAACTCCCACGTTACGCTCGAGTTGTATGTCCGAATCGCGAAACATCCGTTGGGATATAGCCGCTCTGATCCTCGCCACCTTTGCGCTTTTCGTGTGGGCATCGCTGCTCACCTACGATCCGGCCGACCCGTTGACTCCCGCTCCGGTTCTGTTGAATGTCATCTTCGAACCCTATCCGGCCCAGCAGATTTCGTATCCGCCCAACGAATCGATCACCAACCGTTGCGGCTACATCGGCGGTTGGGTCGCGCAAGCCATGATGCACGCCTTTGGAGCGGGTGCGTTTATCGTCTCCGCCTTGCTTGTTTTGGCGGTGGTGGTCATGATTCGCCAGCGCCCGTTGGCGTCACCGCTGGGCCGATCGCTGGGGTGGACGATCGTACTTACAACCCTGCTCACGCTGATGGAACTTACGCGACTGCGACTGCCGATGGCGTTACCGCTAGGTGCAGGCGGTGCGATCGGCGCGATGGGAGCGATGTGGATCAGTAGCCAGTTCGCCTTTGCCGGTGGCATTTTGGTGTGTTTGTGTTGTTTGACCATCGGCTTGATGCTCAGCACCGAGTATGCGGTCTTTCGGGGCGTGAGTTTTTTAACCATAGGCATGATCGTTATCTGCAAACGCATGGGCTGGCCGGTCGCCGAAGCGGTCCGACAAGGCGCGGCCTTGGGCAGCCGCACCTTGGGGCGAACTCAACATCAACCCTCCGTGACCGTCAAAGCCAGCGAAGCCGAGAAGGAAAAGCTGGTGCTGGCCGCCACCGAAGACCGCGAACCTTATCAAGGCGAACTCAATGGTCCCACCATCCGCATCGGGGGCAAGCAAGGGGACGGCAAACTGCCGGACAGTAAGCCAGCGGATGCCAAGTCGGATGCAGTCACCGGCCATGACGCGAAGGTTAGCGTGGCAGGCGAGTCGTCTGCGGAAGAGCCCAAGAAGCATCAGAACCCACGCACACGCAGCATTACGACGACAGCGGTAGGTAAGCTCGCTGGCAAACTAAGTTCGATTGCAGGTCTGAAAAGCAAGCAGGATGCAGACGACGCCCAAGGCGAAGACCATCACGACGAAGATGCGAGCGACGATGCCTTCGTGGACCTGAACGTTGATGGTGAAGATATCTCGGCCCGCATCGATGACTCGCACGATGGCAGCGAGCCCAAGATTAAAACTCGCAAGTCGCGTAACGAGAAGCCAGCGACGAACTTCTTGGAAACACTGGATGATACGCGTTTGCCCGATGGTGCCGAGGAATACGTCCTGCCTGGCATTGATCTGCTGACACCTTCGGAAGATTTCTCCTACGAAGAGCAGATGGTCGAGATTCGACGCAAAGCGAAAATCCTCGAACAGACGTTTGCCGACTTTGGCTTCAACATCCGCGTGGTTGAGATCGAAACGGGACCGGTGATCGCGCAGTACGAGATCGAATTGGAAGCCGGATTGCGGCTCAGCAAAATCACGTCGCTGGCGGACGATCTCGCGATTGCTTTGCGCGTACCCAGCGTTCGTATCGTCGCGCCGATCCCGGGCAAAAATACCGTTGGTATCGAAGTGCCTAACGAGAAGCGGCAGATCGTGCGCATGCGTGAGGTCATGGAAGAGACCGGCAGCGAAATCCGCAAGATGAAGATCCCTCTGTTCCTAGGCAAGGACGTGTCCGGTAAATCATTGTGTGTCGACTTGGCTTCGATGCCCCACTTGTTGATCGCTGGTCGAACGGGTACCGGTAAATCGGTTTGCTTGAATACGATTATCACTTCGATGTTAATGACACGGCGACCAGATGAAGTCCGCATGCTGATGATCGACCCGAAGATGGTGGAGCTATCGGGATATGGGCGTTTGCCTCACTTGATGCATCCCGTGGTGACCGATATGCAGAAGGCCGAAGCGATTTTGGCATGGGCAGTCGACAAGATGGAAGAGCGTTATGCGTTGCTTGCGCGGGCCGGTGTGCGCCATCTGGTCAGCTATAACCAGTTGGATCGTACCGAACTGATGGAGCGTATTAAACCGGAAACGCCAGAGGAAGAACAAGCGATCCCCGAACACTTGCCGTTCATTGTCATTGTGGCTGACGAGATTGCGGACATGATGATGACCGCGGGCAAGGAAGTCGAGCAGCATATTATTCGGCTGGCTCAAAAGAGCCGAGCGGTTGGTATCCATTTGATCTTGGCCACGCAAAAACCGACAGTCGATGTTATTACGGGATTGATCAAAAGTAACTTGCCTGCTCGTATTAGCTTCCAAGTCGCCAGCCGCACCGACTCGCGCGTCGTCTTGGACGAGATGGGGGCTGATAAGCTGCTGGGCAACGGAGATATGCTGTTCTTATGGCCGGGCACTTCGACGCTTCTGCGCGGCCAAGGCACGTACTTGGGCGACGACGAGATCAATCGGGTGGTCGATTATTGCAGCCAAGGCGAGCAGAAGTTTGTGCAAGAACTGATGCACATCGACGTCAACAAGGAAGAAGGCGATTCCAAGGAGAATGCCGCTCCGGGCAACTTCCGCAAACGAGACGACTTGTACGAAGCGGCCGTCGATGTGGTCGTAAGGGAAGGCCGCGGGAGCTGCTCGTTGTTGCAACGAGCCCTTGGGATCGGGTACGGTCGAGCCGCTCGCTTGATCGACTTCATGGCCGAAGACGGCATCGTGGGGCAATATAATGGCTCGCAGGCCCGCGACGTAACGATCTCGCTGGCACAGTGGGAAGCGATGCGAACCGGAGGCGAAGTCCCCGCAGCCGCAGCAGAACCTGCCAGAAAGAACCGCGTCCGTCGCGACGATGGCTGGGACGCTCCGCAAGCCTCCAATAAGGTGCTGGCGGGGGCAGAAGACGACGAAACGGCCTCTTGGGACGAAGAAGACTAAGAAACAATGGCCTGTTTTCGACCAAAGTTGCTTATACAGCTAGGGTTGCAATTGCGTTGAATCGCTAAATTCTTAAAATCGTGCGACTTTCGATGAGGCTGGGTGTCAGCTTCGTCGGCCATTTCTTCCCTAGTCTCGCTAGGTTTGCAGGATGTCAAGCCCGTTCTCTCTATTCCGAAAAAACCAACGTGTCTGGATGGCTTTGCTAGTCGTCCTGGCGATGGTGTCCTTTATCATTTTGCCAATGCTTGGTTCCTTGGGGGATCCGACCGGCGTTGCTAATCGCACGACCGCCGTCCGATGGAAGAATGGTTCAATGAGCATCGACGATGTCAGAAATCTGACGGCATCGTACCAGCGATCCTACCAATTTTTGGATCGGCTCGCTCGCGAAGTCGTCCAATTAGGTGGACGGCCAACCGTTCCACGCTTCTTCCAAAGCGGCACCGAGATCGATTTAGGGCTTGAGCGTCCGGTCGACGCCAGCGTCGCGATTCAAACCAAACTGCTGGCTGATGAAGCTCGTCGCCACGGCGTCAATATCGACGACGAAACAGTCGACATCTACATCCAAGAGCTGACCAATGGCAAAATCTCGCAAAGCCGATACTTGGAGCTGATGCGTGAGACAGCCGGTCGCGATTTGAACCGCTTCCAGCTTTATCGTTACATCAAAGACGAAATCAGCAAGCAACTGTTGCTGCAAATGCAGTCCGCTAGCTTGGGCTACAACGGCGGCCCATTGGTTACGCCCTCGGGCAATTGGGATAACTTCCGTCGCTTTGAACAACGTACCAAGATCGAAGCCTTCCCAGTGTTCACGCAATCGTTTGTCGATGAAGTCAAAGGCGAACCGACTGACCGCGAGCTGCGCGAGATCTACGAAACCGGCAAGAATTTCTTCGCTGGCTCAGTCAACACGTCCGAGTTTGGCTTTGCGGAACGTTATGCAGCCGACTTCGAGTACGTGAGAGGCTACTTGGATCGCTATATCGCTGAAGCCAAGAAGAACGTGACCGAAGAAGAAATCAAAGCGGAATACGATCGCCGCATAGGTTCAGGCCAATATCAGGAAGAGGACAAAACCGGCAGCTTGGAACCCACCACACCAAGTAAATCGACCGAGCTAGCCGAAACGCCCGCTCCGTCCGATACGCCAGAGCCTGCAGCCACGACGGAAGAATCCAATGTGCCAGCAGAGACGGATACGCCTGCCGAACCTGCGGCGGAAACGCCCGCCGAAAGTGAAACACCCGCCGATACGCCTGCCGAAGCGGGAGCTCCCGCCGCGCCAGAAACACCAGCCACCGGCGATTCAGGCAGCCAAACTCGCACCAATTCGTTGCGATTGGTCGCTTTCCAAGACGAACCGACTGCTGAGACGGCTGAGCCTGCGGGCGATGCCGACGCAGTTGCGGCCGACGATGCGGTCCCGGCCGAAACTGGGCTAACAATTACTGACTCGCCTGCGGAAGAGGCAACGCCTGCGGAAGCAGAAACGGCATCTGATGCCGCGCCAAACGCCCCAGAAACGTCCGCTCCAGCGAACGCCAAACCTACGATGCGCACCAAAACGCTGGATGAAGTTCGCGACGAAATTGCAGAGTCACTCGCATACGGGCCCGCCCAAGAGAAACTCCAAGAGGCTTTGCAAAAGGCACTGGCCGAAATGGAAAAGTACCAGCAGGAGATGCAATACTTCTTGGACGCTGAACGCACGGGCTTTGACAAAGTCGCCAAGCCTGCGCCGCTGGATTTAGCGAAGATCGCTGACGCCAACGGCTTGGAGTATGGCCGCACCGGTATGCTGAATCAAGTGACGGCAATCGATACCGATTTGGGCAAGAGCTTTTTCCAAAGTCAACGCTCGTTTTCGGCGACTCGCTTTCCGGATTTGATGTTCAACAAGCAAGTGCCGTTGTACGTTCCGTACGGTTTCGATTCGCTAGGAATTGGGTCATCGCTGTCATCGTTCTTGACATGGAAGATCGAAGAGAAAGACGCTTATGTTCCCACGTTTGAGCAAGCTCGAGCTAACGTTGCGGCCGCATGGAAACAAAAGAAGGCTCGCGAGTTAGCGAAAGCGCGTGCCGAGGATCTGGCCGCTCAACTAATCAGCAAGGATGGCTGGGAATTGGTCTTGAACGAAACCGAACAGGCACTGGTTTTACGGCCGACGCCTTTCACTTGGCTGCAACAACCGTCCTTCACATCGCGTGAGATCATGACTTCGTTGGTTGAAGGCATTGGGCCAGTGGATAACGATTTTATGGAGCAAGTCTTCGAGACCGAGCCGGGTAAATATGCGGTAGCGCCCAGTATTAGCCAGGATCGCTTCTTTGTGTTCAAAGCGATTGAGCGGACGCCTAACGACAGTGATTTGCTACAGAAGTTTGCTTCCAATCCGCTGAGTCCTGCGACACAAGCATTGGCCAGTGCGCAGTTGCAAGTCTTGCGAGCAGCATGGTTCGACAAGTACCGCGAGGACCTCAAGCTGGACATGTCCGCTTTGACCTCCGAAGAGTAATCCCAAAGTAGCGGCACACTCCGCTGTGCCGTAACAGAGTAGTAGGCACACTCCGCTGTGCCGTCAAAGTACTAGGCACACTCCGCTGTGCCTGCTACAGAACTGTGCGGGCGGCACACGGAGTATGCCTGCTACCATTCCCTAACGCATACTATCCATGAAGCTCCCACAAGGTTTTCAATTCGCAGGCGTCTCAGCGGGCATCAAAAAGAAGGCCGCTTCACGCGACGTCGCGCTGGTCGTCTCCGATCAACCCTGCACGATCGCTGGCGTCTTTACCACTAACCAAGTCGTCGCGGCACCTGTGGTCATCTCGCGCCAGCGCTGCCCACGCAGCGACCTGCGAGGCATCGTCATCAACAGCGGCAACGCGAACGCTTGCACCGGCGAGCTTGGTTACGCCAACGCTTTGGAAATGTCACGGCTCGCAGCCGAATATGTAGGGAAAGCTCAAGGAAGCCCGATATCGGCCGAATCGTTCTTGATCATGAGCACCGGCATTATTGGGCATCAATTGCCGATGGGCAAAATTCGTTCTGGGATCGAAGCGGCTAGCAACGCTTTATCCGCAACCACGGAAGGCTTCATGGCCACCAGCGATGGGATCATGACCACCGACGCTACGCGGAAAATAGCCGACTGCACGGTGACCATTGCCGGGCGCAAGTACTCCATGGTCGCGATGGCCAAAGGCGCAGGCATGATCGGCCCTTCCATGGCAACTATGCTAGGCATTGTCGTGACCGACGCGCCACTGACGGCCGATCAAGCCCAGCGGATGTTGCAATATGCAGCGGACCGATCTTTCAATTGCATCAGCGTAGAAGGCCACACTAGTACTAACGATTCGCTAGTACTGATGGCACAGTGCCCCGGCGAATTGCAGCAAGAGTTCGACGGCGATGAATATACAGCCTTCCGAGATGCGTTAACTTCATTGTGTATTCAGCTTGCCAAAATGATTCCAGACGATGGCGAAGGGGCAACGCATACGATTGAGATCATGGTGTGCGGAGCTCGCTCGGACAAGGACGCTGATACAATCGCGCGGACCATTGCGATGAGCAATTTGGTGAAGACGGCGATCTATGGCAGCGACCCAAACTGGGGACGTATCGTGTCCGCGGCCGGTTATGCTGGTGTCCCGATCAAGGTAGACGCGTTAAGCTTGTTTCTCAATGGTCACATGATATTCAGCCAAGGCCAGCCAGTTGATTTTGATGCCAAGCAGGTCAGTGCCTCGATCCGTGAGAAGCGGAACACGAACATTGAAATGGTGGTTGGATATGGAAGTGGCACAGCGACGCATTGGACCAGCGACTTAGGTTGTGCGTATGTCGAGTTTAACTCGGAGTATTCGACATAGGCTTGCCTGTTCCTACTCTCACGTTGAGGCGAGCGGCAGGTGGAATTCTGCCAGCCACACCTTTGTACGACGGACTTCCAACTGCAAGTAACCCTCCTGCGGCTGATCGAGGTGTGAACGGGGACCGAGGTGTGAACGGGGAGGTGTGAACGGGGAGGTGTGAACGGGGACACACAAGCATGCTCTCGACCATTTCTGCGGCTGCCTTACCGAATATCGCCACCTTGCACACCGGCACGCTAAGATCGCATAACGCCAAATTGGTAGCTTAGGCAAACTGTAGCGATGACCTACGACTTGGTTGGTATCGCATTGCATTATCGGCTGAAGAATCCCTCCCCCCGGCTCCGATAGGCAGATGGAGATACGGACTTATAGTTCTGCTAAATCAATGATTGATTCGCAGCCGGTGCAAAGGAGTGCACTCCCATGCCAACACGCAAAACCTCGTTATCGCTGGCCATTCTAGCCGCGTGTGTTTCCGCTCCGGTCCACGCCCAGGAGGAAGTCGAAGCACTCGCTGCAATCGCGGCGGCAGATGCCGCTCCATTGGCGGCGCCTGCAGCGCCAGCTCCCACGTTGTGGAATTACTTGGGTGTCCCCACCGGCATGCAGAAGGTACGCGGAGCACTCACCAATCGCCGCGGAAACCTGCCTGCCACTGAGCCCAGGCCGGGACTGACCGCCTTGAACGCTCCCCAAAACTTAGACTCCCCCGTCCCGGCGATTCGTCGAGCTGCAGAGATCAAGCAAGAGGAAGATTTAGCACCACAAAAAATTAAATCCGTTAAATACCTAGCGACCATTGGTTGTGGCTGTTATGACGCGGATGGATCCGTGACTGACGCATTGATTGCCGCTTCGGAGAACTGTACGGAGTCGGTGCGACTGGCCACTGTAGAAGCTATCCATGATGCAGCCAGCGGAAAATGTTGTTCGCAGTGCGGCCAAACTTGCTGTTGCAATGACACTTTGAAGAAGAAGCTTGCCGAAATAGCTTTCGACGTTGACGAAGCTGGCTGCTTTAAAGAACCGTCCAAGCGAGTTCGCGTCGCAGCCTCTGCTGCCTTAGCCGCTTGCTGTCCTAGCACAACGCCACCGATCATTGAAGATTACGCCGAAGCGCCTCAGGATCTGCCCAAACCCACGCCGGTACCTCCCAGCATTGCTCCCGAAGTCAACCCCAGCGATGGAAAGCAGATCGCGCCGGAAGCAGGTAGCTTAACGTCCGCATGGGGACACAGCGGATTTGGTCCTGCGATCGGCACCAATCCGGTTGCTCAACACCCCGCTACTGGTAATGCAATGCAGTTGGTCTCACGCAGCGGGAGCTTTGCTGGCGAGTTTGACAATGGTCTCGCTCGCATGCAAAAACTGCTTGCCTTTACGCCGCATGTTGGCAACATGACGCCTAACCCCGCAGGCGGAATCGTGTTGGCGTATGACGCGGTGAATGCGATTGCCTACATCCAGTTTGAGGACGTGCACCGGCACGTTGAACCTGGAACGCGGATGCAGTTGAATTCCGACCCACGCTTTGGCTCTATCCCCAAGGGCATTTGGGAAGTTGTCGAATCTTTGCCTGGCCAAGCGAATCTGCGCCCTATCCATCGATTCAGCAATGAATCGATACGGATCAGTGATCACGCAGTATTCGCAAGTGCACCGTTTGTTGCTGATGGCCAGTACCCCAATATGAATCGATGACAGCAGCTCCACCGTAGTGGAGTTTGTTAAGGATTCTTCTCGCACACTGCTGCGGATGCCGGTTCAACGAAAACGATGCGGGATCATCGGTTCAATGGGCATGGCTATGATGCTCCCTCCCCGGTCGCTCGTGGAACTCGCGGCCGACCCTCCTCCCGAACCGGGAGGGTAAAGAACTCGGACGCTGCTGGGTGTAGGCCGGAAACAAGTAATGGCCCCCCCCGCGTCGGTGCCGCCTAAGTTTATTTTGGATGGGCGATTGTTTCTGCGGACAGATTGGCCACAATACTTGCAATCGCAGCGCCTCGCTTATTTGATCCGCGTTCACTTCTTGAAAGGTAATTATGGTCCAGGTTAATCTGAAGAAATTGATCGACCGTCTCAATCCAACTTGCAAGCGAACGCTTGAAGGGGCCGCAGGTCTCTGCCTATCCAGGACCAACTACAACGTTGAGATCGAACACTGGGTCGCCAAACTACTGGAATCCAACTCAACCGATATCATAGCGGCACTGAACGCATTCGACGTCGATCTATCGCAACTGCAGCGCGACGTTACTAAGGCAATCGACAAGTTCAAGACCGGGAATGCGAAGCCACCAGCGTTGAGTCCTGACGTGGTCGATTGGGTTCGTGAAGCTTGGCTGCTAGCAGGCATCGAATACTCCGCCGCCGCGGTCAATTCAGGCCATCTGCTGTGTGCACTCTTAGGCAGCGATACGTTGTCGCGGTCCGCCCTAGCGATGTCCAAAGAGCTTGAAAAAGTATCTTCGGAATCGCTTCGCAAGAATATGTGGCAGATATCAGCCGACACCGACGAAAGCAAGGAAACACCGTTAGCCAGCAGCGATCACTCCGGCGCATCCGCCCGCGGGCCAGCTACCCCAGGCGGTCCCAGCCGTACGCCATCTCTTGACCAATTCACCATTGACCTGACCGATCGTGCTCGTAATGGCAAAATCGATCCGGTCTTAGGCCGCGATGCCGAGATACGTCAGATCGTTGATATCCTCACCCGCCGCCGTCAGAACAATCCTATCCTGACTGGTGAAGCGGGGGTGGGAAAAACTGCTGTTGTCGAAGGTTTCGCTTTGCGCATCGCAGCCGGTGATGTCCCCCCCGCCTTAAAAGACGTCGCCGTGCGCACGTTGGACTTGGGTCTGTTACAAGCAGGCGCTGGGGTCAAAGGCGAATTCGAGAATCGACTGAAGTCGGTGATTGACGAAGTGAAGGCGTCCGCCAAACCAATTATTATGTTCATCGATGAAGCGCATACGTTGATCGGTGCCGGCGGATCGGCTGGCCAAGGGGACGCAGCCAATTTGCTGAAGCCCGCGCTGGCGCGAGGTGAATTGCGAACCATCGCAGCGACAACTTGGGCCGAGTACAAGAAGTACTTTGAGAAGGATGCCGCTCTGGCGAGACGTTTCCAAGTGGTCAAAGTGGAAGAACCGTCGGAAGCCGTTGCGATCGAAATGATCCGCGGTTTGACGGATACCTTGGAACTGCACCACAGTGTTCGCATCTTAGACGAAGCGATCGTCGACGCCGTGAAACTTTCCAATCGCTATATCAGCGGTCGCCAATTGCCCGATAAAGCGGTTAGCTTGATCGATACGACCTGCGCGAGGATCGGGATCAGCCAGTCTTCAACGCCCCCTGCTCTAGAAGACGTTCAACGTCGCATCGACCAGCTTGGGGTATCGGAGGAGATCTTGCAACGTGAATCGCTGACGGGGTCTGACCATGCCGAACGCATGCAAGAAATCGCCGCGGAACGTACGCGTTTACTGGACGAGCAGACCAAATTGCTGGCGCGCTGGGAGCAAGAGAAGGAATTGGTAAAGAGCGTCAGTGAGCTGAGCGATTTGCTGGAAGGGCCGCGTCGCAACAAAGCGAAACCCAAAGCGGCCGAAAAGACCGCTCCAGCCGCAACGGACAAAGCGGCCGCCGCCAGCAGCGATGCAAGTGAGGATCTGTCTGCAGAAGATCGACTCGCGAAGCTAACGGAACTGCGACAGAAGCGTGACGAGCTGCATAAGCTGCAAGGCGAACAACCATTGGTGCATCCTTGCGTCGATTCGCAAGCGGTCGCTGAAACCGTCGCGTCATGGACCGGAATTCCTGTTGGACGGATGGTGGCCGATGAAATCAATACCGTCTTGAATCTTAAGAACTTGATGGAAAAGCAAATCGTTGGCCAGGGGCATGCACTGGACCGCATCGCTCAGTCGATTCGTACTTCGCGCGCCGGACTGGCTGACCCACGTACACCCATTGGCGTGTTCTTGCTAGCGGGCACTTCCGGCGTGGGCAAAACGGAAACTGCGATCACTCTTGCGCAACTGCTGTACGGCGGCGAGCAGAATATGACGGTGATCAACATGTCGGAGTTCAAGGAAGAGCACAAAGTGTCCTTGCTGATGGGTTCACCTCCGGGCTACGTTGGTTACGGTGAAGGGGGCGTCTTGACCGAAGCAGTACGTCGCAAACCGTACAGCGTGGTGTTGCTGGATGAAATGGAAAAAGCGCACCCCGGCGTGCAAGACATCTTCTATCAAGTTTTCGACAAAGGCATGATGAAGGACGGCGAGGGTCGCGACATCGATTTCAAGAACACGGTGATCTTGATGACATCCAATGCTGGAACGGACCTCATCAAGAGTCTGTGCAGTGACCCCGAGACAGCGCCGGAACCAGACGCGTTTATTGAAGCGTTGTTTCCTGAGCTGCTGAAGACGTTCAAGCCTGCATTCTTAGGCCGCGTGGCGGTGATCCCATATTATCCGCTCAGCGATGAAGTGTTGCGAAGGATTGTGGAGCTGAAGCTGGGCAAAGTTGCCAAAAGGGTGGTCGAGAACTATCGCGCGAAGTTCACTTATGCGCCGGAGCTGGTGGAGACGATTGCCGCACGATGCACCGAAGTGGACACGGGAGCACGTAATGTGGATCACATTTTAACGCGTTCGTTATTGCCGGAGCTGTCAGCGGAGTTCCTTTCCTTCCTCGCTGAAGGCAAAGAGGTCAATGAGGTTCACATCGACATCGATGCGGACCAAAGGTTTGTGTACAAGATCACGTAGCACGCGGCCCGATGGGCTCGCGGTTAAACGAAAATTGATGCAAGATCGTCGGTTGAGTTAGCGCGGTTCACGGCAGCTCGCGCAGATAAATCTCTCGGAAATCGATCGGAGCTCCCTCGGACTCCAAACATAAATAGCCGCTGGCTGGCTGACAATCGGTTCCTCCAGATACCTCTTCGCCATTAACCCACAAACGAATCTCGCCGTTGATGCCGCGAACATAATACTGATTCCACTGGCCGACGCCTTTCGACAATTGCTTCTTGGGAAAACTTCGCGAACCATTGGGCGACAAAGGTGGAAAGGGCTTCATCTTCGACTGACCAACCGCGAACACATCGCCATGCGTTGTAAAGAAATCAGGCTCGCGATTGTTACGCTCGCGAAAGTACTCAATGTAGCCTAAGTCCAACATTTGGATCTCGATGCCACTCTTGGGCAACTCGCCAGGCGGCAAATCCTCCAGTGCAGCAGGATCAACCCATGCAAAAACGCCTGAGTTACCGGCTGATTGTAAGTGCCGCCACTGTATCAAAAGCTCAAAGTTGCGTACTTGATCTTTCGTCCGCGTTACGCCAATTGGTAGTCCGCTGCCATGCGCCATCGTGCCTTCCCAAACCAACGTCTGATCGTCGCCGTTGACGCGCACGAAATCTGGTTCGCTCAACTGACGCCATCCGGTTTGGGCCGCTACATCGAACTTAATTTCAGGTACAGACTGCCCCACCACGGTCGAACCATGCAAACAAATGCATAGCATCGCCCATCGGTATGAATGACCTTGCTGGCTTAATGATTGGATCAAACGCTGCAACGCGATGACGCTAGCGGAAATGTGGTCAGCAAGGGAAGCAAAGCAGAGAGCAAAGGGCTGGGAGTAAAGGTGGGTCATGACAATTGATTACGAATAGGGGACGCGTAGAAGGTTTGCACAAACTCTTCTAACTGTCGCATATTCGTAAAGCAATGTAAACGATCCATCTCGGGCAGATCGATCCAATTAGCCACGCGTCCACCGACCAAACAATTGCAATCAAGCGGCAGCTCACGCAAGAATTCCGAAAAGTCGGCCGCAAAGCTTTCGCGATTCTCCACGTGAGACACACTGACCCAAACCAAGTTGGGGCGGTAAGCATGGACGGCTTTGAGCAGGTTCGAAAAGGGAATGTTGGTCCCAAGATTGGTCGCTTGGAAGCCGTTTTGACGCAGCACCATCTCGACTAGCGAAGTTGGCAACAAATAGTCATCGCCCGACAGGGAACAGCCTACGGCGACTCGTCCACCGGTCGCTTCCGGCAGCAACCGTCGCAGTTCGTGCAGCGTTTGCAGCGTGATCCCCACGGCCCGTCGTTCTTGAAACACGTCGACTTTGCCCGTCGACCACGATTTACCGATCTCTCGGAAACATGGAGCAATCAAATCGTCAGCGACCTGGGAAATCCGCTCGCATATGGAAAAATGCTGAGTGATCAATCGCCGGGCGTCCAATTCGTTGCCGGAAACCAAGGCCGCCAGCAGCCGCTGCTGCTGAATCGTAACGTCGGTTTGCAGACCACGAAAATCGGATCTAGGCTCCGGCTCAGCTTCGTTTTTTGGAACAGCGGCCGATTCCGAATCAAAAATCTTTAAACGAGTTTCAAGCTGATTCGACTCTTCCAGTCCAGTCGAACTGGCGGTTTTCAGGAAAGAAGCGATAGCGTCGCGAGTGATTCGCCGATGCCCACCGCCCGTACGATGGAACTCAATCAAACCACGATCGCACCAGCGTTTCACAGACGATTCGCTAACATTCAGCAATTCGGCAACCTGCTTGGATGTGTAATCGTTCGTCATGGGCTGTGTAGTAAACCGGTAAAGAGTGAACGTTTTGACCGAATAGAATTCGTTCCAAAACCGTTCTACGAAGTGCGGAATGGTGTGGCAGGCCGCAACACGCTTAGTCAGTGTATCGCAAGTGGGCCTGTAAAACTATAGGCTTTGATCAAGGGTTTTCAATATAAAACCTATTCTTTTGCGAATTAGCCAGCCAAGCACTTGCCAAGTGGTAGCAAAAAAGCGTATAAATCTTGTGAACGATTTGAACGTTTTTCGGTTCGGGAACGTATCCCTTATAACCGATAAAACTGGCACGTCTGGACGGATTGAACGTTTCCACGCCCTCATGCCAGCACAAGCGGTCAATTAATTAGTATCCTTAGTAAAGGTTGTCGTCATGCCCGCTATGAAAACTCGCCCTGCGAAAGATTCGAACTCAGCTACCGTGGCTCTCGCGAAACCGAAAAAGTCGACCCGATCGACCAAGACCCCGAAGGCTGCCGCATCGAAGCCGCCCTTGAATGTGTCGAAGACAGATGTCTTTGCAACCGGCTCGATTCAAAAAGATTTCCAGGCATTCTGCCAAGCGCACTTTGCGGACTTGCGAGGTTTGGAGAAAACCATCGCTTCGCTTAAAAGTCCAATCGAGTTTATCGACAATGAAGTTTTTCCAAGCCACGAAGCTGAGCAGCTTGTGCTGGGCGAAACTTTGTTTTCTTTCGGAGGCGACGCTGGCGAACGGAAGCCGGTGAAGCTGGCGGACATGCCAGTCCATTTGGCTCGTCTGTGCGAAACTCGCTTGTTGAAGCCCGAAGAAGAGCGAGCTTTGTTTCAGAAGATGAACTACTTGCGATTTCTGGCCGAACGCATCCGAGCGGTCGCTCACCGCAATGGCGAACTGAATGAGAACGCGATTGCAGTGCTCAGTTTGATGCGAGCGGCGGATTGGTATCGCGATGCGATTGTCAAAGCGAACATGCGTTTGGTAATTTCGATTGTCAAGAAGTTTGTGAACACGAGCAACAACTTTGATGACTTGCTGAGCGATGGAATAGTGGCATTGATCCGGGCAGTGGACAAGTTCGACTTTGATCGCGGCTTTCGTTTCAGTACTTATGCGACGCAAGTGGTACGCCGTAATGCATATCGCAATGTGATGCAGAAGCAGAAGGAACGATTGCAGGTCACCGCCAGCCTGAGCGAAGGCGGTTTGGATATCAGCGATGAAGCAAAGCCTTCTTCGATGTCGGAAAGCCGCTGGAATGAACTGCGCACCAAGTTATCCGGTATGCTGGATACTTTAGATCGACGTGAAAAGTTGATTATACGAGCTCGTTTCTCTTTGGGCGGACATCGTAACGTCAAGACGCTACAATGCTTGGCAGATCGCTTGGGTGTTTCCAAAGAACGCGTGCGTCAATTGGAAAAGCGATCGTTAGAGAAGCTGCGTGGGATGGTTGGCAATCCCGCTTTGCTAGTAGACTCCGCTGAAGCGAACGAAGGCGAATAAGCGTCCGGCGCATGCTTGTCGAACGAATCGAACTTCGCTTCCTACTCCTATGAATGTGACTTAGTGATGAAGTTCGAAAAGCGATCGGTTTTTCCGACCACGATCCAGGAGCTGTTTGAGTTCCATAGTTCGCCTAGCGCATTAGAACGTTTGTTGCCCCCGCGGCAACGCGTTGAAATCGCCAAGCGGACGGCGTCTCTTGAAGTCGGTCAGCGGGCGGAATTGGTAATGACGATGGCCGGTGCCATCAAGCAACGGTGGTTGGCCGAGCATGTCGCTTACGATCCACCACACTCTTTTACGGACCGACAAGTCTCAGGTCCGTTTGCTAGCTGGTTACACCAGCATCGCTTTGAAGAAGCGGACCAGGACTGGTCGCAGTTGTCTGATGAGGTCGAATATGAGATTTCTGCTTTTGCACCGCTCAACTATTTGCTTCGCGGCTACATTCGGCGTGAACTGCAAAGTATGTTTGACTACCGTCATCGCCTGACCGAGCAGGACTTGCGATTCAAATCCTCATTGCCCGTTGGCCCTCCGCGACACATCATGATCAGTGGTAGTAGTGGGCTATTGGGCAAACGTGTTGTCGCGTTGGCCCTAATGCTGGGGCACCAAGTGTCGATCCTGCAACGCGTTCCCGACCAGCAGTCGGTCACAAGCTTTGCACACCAGCAACGTGAGAATGATCTGCCTGTCAAAGTCACTCCTTGGCATGTTGAATCGGGCATGATTCGATTATCGGATTGGCAAAGCGTCGATGCTTTGATTCATCTGGCCGGAGCGAACATAGCTGGGAAGCGTTGGTCCGATACGTACAAGCAGAAGCTACGCAGTTCGCGAGTCGATTCCACTTTGCAACTGGTACGTTATCTGAAGCAGCACGACGCTTTGCCGCAGGCTTGGGTGACGGCCTCGGGATTAGGTATTTATCCCGATTCGGCCGACAGGTTGCTGGACGAGCGGACGCAGCCTGGGTCTGATTTCCTGGGTCAATTGGCAAACGATTGGGAGCAAGCTTCGGCCTCAGTTGAAAACTCTGGCAAGCGTTGGTGTGCTGGGCGACTGGCGATGGTCCTGGATCCGCTGGGGGGGGCCTTGGTTCCATTGTTGTGGCAGTGGAAACTGTTCGCAGGAGGTAACCTTGGAAAGGGGAATATGTATTGGAGTTGGATCGAGCGTGACGATGCAGCGTCGGCATTGTTGTGGATGGCGCTGAATCCTAGCTGTCATGGTCCCTACAATTTGAGTGGCCGAGCGGTTAGTAATGCGGAGTTTGGTCGCAATCTATCGCGGATCTTGCGTCGTCCGAACTTGTTTGCTGCTCCAGAGATTGCAATACGTACGGCGTTAGGTGAGATGGCAGACGGATTGTTGTTGCGGAGCAATCGAGCGGACAGTAGTAAGCTGCTCGATTCTGGTTACCCGATGCGATACATTGAGCTTGAGCAGGCGCTGCGTCATTTGTTGACGTAGATGTTAGCAGGCACACGCCCGATGGGCACGCGGTTAAACGAAAACGAGGCGGGATTATCGGGCGCGTTGGCGTTCGTAGTACCGCCTTTAGGCGGAATGGCGTCGTTTTTAAAGCGAACTTCCGCCCAACGGTGGGACGTTGAGCAAGGCCCCCCAGCCAGCTCGCCTAGCTGGAGGCGAAGGTCAAAAGCTAAGCACTTCGTTTAACCGCGTTGGGCATCGCCCCGCGTTTGTGATATGGCCGATGAAGATGACGCGGCCCGATGGGCACACGGTTAAACGAAAACAAGGCGGGATTATCGGGCGCGTTGGCGTTCGTAGTACCGCCTTTAGGCGGAATGGCGTCGTTTTTAAAGCGAACTTCCGCCCAACGGTGGGACGTTGAGCAAGGCCCCCCAGCCAGCTCGCCTAGCTGGAGGCGAAGGTCAAAAGCTAAGCACTTCGTTTAGCCGAGTTGGGCATCGCCCCGCGTTTGTGATACGGCCGATGATGATGACGCGGCCCGATGGGCACGCGGTTAAACGAAAACGAGGCGGGATTATCGGGAGGGTGAAGAACTAAGTCACCGATTTTCTCACTATTAAAACAACTCCATTTGACATATTTGGCATGCATGCCAATACTTATATGCAGAGGGTCATCCCTCGTGCTTGTGACGAGCAGGTCCCGGCGATGCTCCGCCTTGAAAGCGGTGGCAGTCGTAACGGCTTAAGCCGCTTTCGTCCGTAACGCCCCGGAACAGGTTATCACGAGTCTTTTTTGGAAACGCAAACATGTTTGGAATTGGTCAAACTGAGCTAATTGTCTTGGCTATCGTATTGGTAGTGCTTTTTGGGTCCTCCAAACTGCCTTCCTTGATGCGAAATCTTGGTCGCAGTGCTACAGAGTTCAAAAAGGGGATGCGAGAAGAGGTCGACGAACCTACCGATCGCGTCGAAAGCCGCAAAGAAGACACGATCAACACCTAAGACTACTGCATAGGGTGCTGATATGTTTAGCGGACTTGGTTACAGCGAGATGCTGCTGTTCGGCGTCATCGCGCTGATTCTATTTGGTTCTCGATTGCCAGAAGTCGCTCGCAATTTGGGCGGCAGCTATCGCGAATTGAAAAGGCATTTGAACGACTTCCAACGCGAATTCAACGCGATCGAGAAGTACGAACCGCCGAAGCGACCGACCTACGAGCAGGACGAAGCGGAATCGAAATCGGAGGCTGTGGCAGCAAAGAAAACTCCACGCTTTGTGCCCCCGCCCGCCGACGACGACAAGGCTGACAGTTGAGAAAAACTTGCACGCTGGTGCAAGTTTGATTAACGCTTGACCGCCTTTTTCCTCACAGACTTGGCGGCCGCCTTTTTCTTGGCGACGGTACTAGGCTTCGACCGGACCTTCGCCTTCGCGACCGGCAATGCACTAGAGGACTTCTTGCGTTTGGCCTTCTTAGCGAACGCTTCGATTTCAGACTTGAACTTGGATTCGACCTTGTCGCGATCCTTTGTCGTATGCTTGCGAGCATAACAAGCAAGCTTAAACGCCAAATCTTCTCCATAGCGATTGAAGCCGAACGAGATCTTTTGTCGCTGCCCATCCTCAGTCACCCAAGAAGCGCAGTACGCATAGTATTCTGAATCGTTGTATTCACGACTGATGGAATACGCCAAATGGACGCCAACCACACCGGTCGAGTTGCGGTGGGTCAGCAGTCCCCGCGTCGCCCTCTGCCGAGCTGGACCGTACTGCTCGAGCAATTCTTGATAGCGAACTTCGGCCGCCTTCTTGGCCTTGCGAGTCCCACCGTGCTTGCTGTCGGAATAGAACTCGTTGATCCGATTCCCTTCGCGACACAACCGAACCATAAATCCGTTTGCGTGCGAATCTTCATCTTCGAACCTAGTGATCCCTTGGCCAGCTCGATAAGTTGGCATACCCACCCCTTCGTGATTCAGTCAAGCAAGTTTCTTGCCTCGATCTCACAGCGGGATCGAGGAATCATTTCGCAACCAGCTTATTGCGAACGCTCTTTACGGTCGCAAGCAGATTGTTTTGGGGCGTCGCAAATTTCTCAAGCCCCTCGGACATCAGTTTGGCCTCTAAATCTTCCATGTCAATCGCCGCATCCAGTTCTTCCTGGATCGACTCGGCGGGCAGCTCACGAACTTGGCTGGTAAACTCCATTCCGCTGGCGGCCACGGCATCGTTGGTAGCGGGTGGGTTCGTTTGTATATCAGAGCCAGCCAATGCCGCCACGTATTTCCACGCGGGGTCTTTCGGATTCTTGGTGCCGGTACTGGCGAAAATGATTTCTTGTGAAAGCGGCGTGGGATGCGATTTCCAAAACGCTTCATTCATCGCAAAGATCCGTTTGGCGTTCAAGATTCCATATTCGCCTTGGGCTGCCGAGCTCAATTGCGGACAATGTGTTGCCGTGTACTGATCGATGCGCGATACGAAGATGCTGTAGACGCTTTTGAGCTGCTTAAGGTCAGACAACTGCTGTGCCCCTTTCCAAACGCTGTCACGAGCCGCGATGTATTGCCGTTGAGTGAACACCAGCGTAACGTTCAAGGTCACGCCTTCGGCCACCAAGGTTGGCAAGGCAGCGATCCCCGCGGGCGTAGCAGGGATTTTGATCATGCGGTTTTTGTGGCCTGCAGACCACTTACGGCCCAGTTCAATGTAAGCAGCAGTCCGGTCCGACTGCGATAGTTCGCCAGCGGGATCATCAATCAACGGGTCAAGTTCAAAGCTAACCCATCCAGCATCGCCACCTGTGCTTTCCCAAATCGGCAAAAACTCCGCTTGCGCTTCTTGCACGATATGGTCGTTAACAGCCCAGCATATATCGTGATCGCTTTTCCCCTCGCTGGCCAATGATTGAATCATTTCATCGTAAGCGCCCTTCTTGATGAGGTCAGCGATGATGATCGGATTGCTGGTTGCTCCGACCGCTCCCCACTGGATATTTTGTTTCACCAGTTTCGGATCGACCGAGTCCAGATAAAGTTTCGTTCCAGTTGCGATCAGCGATTGAATCGATTTCGTCATGATAAGATTGCTTTAGACTTTCGTTAGATATGAGACGTTACGTACATCGAGTTGTGCGATAAGATGTAGCGGCATAAGCGTAAGCTAGCTGCTTACCTAGCTGCTACACAGTCCGCTCATTCTAACGCATCGACAGCAAGTGGTGAACGACCCACACCCGCAAGACCGTGTAATGGTACAGAGGTTGTGGCTAGACGAGCGGCAGAAGGAAACGTACCCAATGTAGTGGGGCTCGCTAGAAATCCCGGAATAGAAAGGGAACTCTGGCGAGTCGCAATACGGTAAAATAATTGCCGCCGCTCGCCTTACACAAATTTTTATTGCCGCTGCCATTGCCCAAGTGACTGTGCCTGCCACCTCCCCAACTTCGTCCAACATCAGCGTCAGCGAAAATCGCTGGGAGCGTTGGTTTCCCAGCTTGACGATGATCAAGTCCTATCAACGTGGCTGGTTCCTGAAAGACATGATTGCGGGCTTGGTCATGACCGCGCTGCTAATTCCCGTCGGCATGGGTTACGCTCAAGCATCGGGTTTACCGCCTATCTTTGGCTTATATGCAACCATCGTCGGCATGTTGACTTACGCGGTGTTCGGTCCCAGTCGCATTCTGGTGCTTGGTCCCGATTCGACGCTGGTGGCTTTGATCGCCGCAACCATCTTGCCACTAGCGGCGGGCAGCCCGGACCGAGCGATTGTGCTGGCTGGGGCGCTCGCTGTCTTCAGCGGGTTGATCTGCGTAACGGCCGGTATTGCGGGGCTAGGTTTTCTGACCGAGTTGATTTCTAAACCGATCCGTTACGGCTATATGAATGGCATCGTGTTGACGGTTCTTGTCAGCCAATTGCCAGGGTTCTTGGGATTCACCACTGCCAGCGGCGGCTTTATAAGTAGGACTAGGTTGCTGTTTGACGGCATCGTGCAGGGACGCGTGAATTGGATAGCATGTTTGATCAGCACCTGTTGTTTCCTCATCATCATCGTATGCAAAAGATGGTTTCCCAAAGTTCCAGGAATCATGATTGCCGTGATCGGATCAACGCTGGCGGTTGCATTTTGGAGGTTAGATGTCTCCGCAAATCTTTCGATCGTCGGTGCTTTACCGCAAGGCCTACCCGCGCCGCGCTTGCCGCTTGTTAGTTTGCAAGACATGCAAGCGATGTTCTCCGGCGCACTAGCGATCGCGCTGGTATCGTTCGCAGACACCAGCGTCTTATCAAGAGTCTATTCTCAACGGGGGGGCTACCGCGTGAACTCCAATCAAGAACTGATGTCACTAGGACTAGCCAATGTGGCCGTCGGTTTCTTCCAAGGGTTCTCCATCAGCGCTAGCTCCTCTCGCACACCAGTCGCCGAACAAGCGGGCGCCAAGACACAAGTTGCCGGCGTGGTTGGCGCATGCTGCATCATGTTGCTACTGCTAGTGGCACCCGCGTTGCTGACCTACTTGCCCTTGGCGGCGCTCAGCGCTATTGTCATCAGCGCTTGTTTGAGCCAACTGCAGATCGAGGGCGTTTATCGACTGTATCATTTGCGTCGCAGCGAGTTAGCGTTTTCGCTGGTCTGCTTTTTCGGCGTGGTGCTGCTGGGCGTTGTGCAAGGCATTTTCCTGGCCGTCGGTCTTGCCTTCCTTGCATTTGTGTGGCGAGCGTGGCGGCCTTACACCGCAGTCCTAGGTCGCGTGGACGGTCGCAAAGGTTACCATGATATCTCGCGGCATCCCGATGCGCGGTTGATCCCAGGCTTGGTGTTGTTTCGCTGGGATGCTCCGTTATTCTTTGCAAACGCCACTTATTTTTATGATCACGTACTTCGAGCGGTCGCAAGCGCGCCGACCAAGACCTCTTGGGTCGTGGTGGCCGCTGAACCGGTAACGGACATCGACATTACGGCCGCCGATATGCTCCAGCAATTAGACCAACACTTGCACGACGCGGGCATGGACCTGTGCTTTGCGGAAATGAAAGGGCCCGTGAAGGACTTGCTCAAGCGTTATGGGATCTTTGAACATCTTGGTCCCGAGAACTTCTTTCCTACGATTGGCCAAGCGGTTGATCGTTATACCAAAGTCCATCGAGTCTCTTGGAAAGACTGGCAGGATCAAACTTGACCAACCGCATCAGCGCCATTTAGTTTAAGCAGTTTGTACAGCTTAGGCATTGTTTGTTGACGCTTCGGATTGCGCCGCCAGCGTCTCACTGAGCTGTCGAAGTTTGGACCGACGTTGAAATAGGTCATACGTGTAGATTGCCAATGACAGCCATACCAAACTGAAAGCAATCCAGCGTGTGGCTGGCATCGCTTCTTGATACAGCAACCAACCGATCAAAAGCCCGATCGATGGCCCCAAGTATTGCAACATGCCGATGGTAATCAGGCTTGTACGCTGCGCCGCATAAGAAAACAGAAACAGCGGGATGGTAGTCATGGGCCCGGAACTGACCAACAAACACCAATCCCATGGGGTCCAATCCATGACATGGCTAGACGCGCTCACGGCGCACCACGCCAGTGCGAAAGGCACCAAGATGGCGGTTTCGATCACCAATCCGATGCCCGCCGTAAGCTTGGCTTGTTTCTTCGCCAATGCGTACAATGAAAAAGTGATCGCTAGCGTCAAAGCGATATAGGGAAAGGTGGATTGCGTTTGAAAACTATAGAGAATTGCGCTCGCGGCGATGGCGATCGCGACGGCTTGCCAGCGATTGACGCGTTCGCCGATAAAGATGACTGCCAAAATAGTGTTGCAAATTGGGTTTAGAAAATATCCCAGCGAAGTATCGATCACATGTCCGTTTTGCACTGACCAGATAAACAACAGCCAGTTCGCGGCAATTAGAATGGCGGCTGGCAGCGATGCTTTCCAGATGGCAGGCTGAGACATGGTCGACTTCAGTTGCCTTAGCTGGCCATTTCCAATGGCGACTACCAGCAGGAATACCAGCGACCAAATAACGCGGTGGCAGACAACCACTAAAGCATCGATGTGGGAGAACGACTTCCAGTAGATTGGCAACAAACCCCAGATCAGGAACGCGCCGACGGCGGCTGGGATCGCGAATTGGTTCGATTTCTCGACCGGAACCATCCAGAATATGCTTTCGATAGGGAGGAATAACGTGGGCAAATCTGGCCACACGAGCTATTGGCCAGATTAGAACACTTTGTCAGGGAAGCAGAAGGCGAATTGCCGCTACAGTCGCACGGCAAAACGCAAAATCAAGCTCTTCTAAATGATTTTCGGCCGTCCAGCGCACTAGCCAAAAACGGTTCGCTCGCGCAGAATACCAACTCTTGAAATGGCATTGTGCAATCTCCCAATCACCCACGCATTTAGGAAATTTAGATGAGCTATATTGAAGACATCCGCGGCCGCCAGATCCTGGATTCTCGAGGAAATCCAACCGTAGAAGTCGAAGTGACCTTGGCCGATGGCTCGGTCGGCCGCGCTGCGGTCCCCAGCGGCGCTAGCACGGGAGCTCACGAAGCATGGGAATTGCGCGATGGCGACAAATCAGTCTTCATGGGCAAAAGTGTCTACAAGGCTGTTGAAAATATCAATACCTCAATCGCCGAAGAACTGGTCGGCTTCAATGCCTTGGACCAACGCGGCTTGGATCAAGCGTTGATCGCCCTGGATGGCACTCCGAACAAAAAGAATCTAGGCGCCAACGCGATTCTCGGTGTATCGCTGGCCGTCGCCAAAGCAGCCGCTAGCTTTACCCACCAACCTTTATACCGATACCTTGGCGGCTCGAACGCTCACCTGCTGCCAGCTCCGATGATGAACATCGTCAACGGTGGACAGCACGCGGATAACAGCGTTGACGTTCAAGAGTTCATGGTCATGCCTTTGGGCTTCGATTGCTTCAGCGATGGCCTGCGAGCTGGAACGGAAATCTTCCATCACCTCAAGAAGGTGCTGAGCGAGAAGAAATTGAACACGTCAGTTGGCGATGAAGGTGGATTTGCTCCTGATTTGGGCAGCAACCAAGAAGCCTTGGACTTGATTATGGACGCGATCGGTCGCGCTGGCTATGAAGCTGGCAAGCAGATCTTTATCGCTCTGGACGTCGCAGCGACCGAGTTCTACGACTCGAGCACAAAGAAGTACACGATTGATGGCAAGCAAATCACCGGCGACGAAATGGTCGATTTCTTGGCCGCTTGGGTCGACAAGTATCCGATCTGCTCCATCGAAGACGGTTGCAGCGAAGACGATTGGGAGTCCTGGAAGAAGCTGACCGACAAGCTTGGCAACAAGATCCAATTGGTCGGTGATGATTTGTTCGTGACCAACACCGAGCGACTGCAACGTGGTATCGACACCGGTACTGCCAACAGCATCTTGATTAAGGTCAACCAAATCGGAACTTTGACCGAGACGGTCGAAGCGATTCAATTAGCTCATCGCAACGGTTACTCGTCCATCTCGTCGCACCGCAGCGGCGAGACCGAAGATTCCTTCATTGCCGACTTGGCTGTTGGACTGTCGACCGGTCAAATCAAGACAGGCTCGGCCTCGCGATCGGACCGCATGGCCAAGTACAATCAGCTATTGCGAATCGAAGAAGAACTTGGTGACAACGCTAGTTACGGCGGCCCGTTGTTCCCTCGCAAGAAGTAATTCATTGGCATTGTGTCAATGAGCTGATCGCGAAACAGGCCAAATATTGTTTAACCGCGCGCCCAACGGGCCGCGATACTGCTAAGGCGCACGGAGTGTGCCTTCTGCCTCAAGCAATACGTTTGCGCTCTTGCAGGTTTCTTAAACACAACGCAATCAAGGCCATGCGTTCGACGGGTTTCGCGGAATACGAATTGCAACCGGATTCAAAACACAACTCTAACTCTTTCTGCATGGCGTGAGCGGTCAAGGCGATGATCCGCAAATCAGATCCCTTGGAACGTAATAGCCTCGTCGCGGTATAGCCATCCATGATTGGCATCTGCATATCGCATATCATCAGATCGAATGGCGCAGGATAAATCAAATCACCTACCAGCGACCGATCGACGGTCAGTTGCTCCACCGCCAGCTTACCATTCTCGGCAATCACCACCTCAGCCCCCGCCTTGCGCAGGATGAACGATATCAGTCTTTGATTGTCCGGACCATCCTCGGCTAACAGCACACGCACGCCGGACAAAGGTTTGATCTCGCAACTGGTGGGAGCCGGCGGCGGTAGCAATTCCGTAGCATTCGGTCGCGAAGCCTCAAGATACGGGCTATTCCAGTCTTGTACAAAGCTCACCTCATCCACCGAACCAGTGGCAATCCAGAAACGGAATACGCTGCCGCTTCCAAGCTCACTTTCCACGGTGATCCCTCCGCCCAACATCTCCGTAAAGCGTTTGCTCAAATGCAACCCTAGCCCCGAACCGCCAAAGGTCCGATTGGTACTTGAATTCGCTTGCTCAAACATTCCAAAGATACGAGCGGCTGCGTCTTTCGAAATCCCAATCCCGGTGTCTTCAACCGCGATATGCAACAACTGCTTTTCTTGATTGCAGGACATCGAAACAGTGATTGCTCCAAGTTCGGTAAACTTGATCGCATTGCCCACCAAGTTCACTAGAATCTGCTTCAACTTGACTGGGTCTGTTTGAATGCTGGTTGGAATGGCCGAAGCGTACTTGGCAAACAGCTTCAACCCCTTGGCTTTCGCCTTTACGTCCATCAACGCTAGAACGTCATCGACGATTTGCAGTGGATTGGTCACGAGTTGCTCGATGGACATCTTCCCAGACTCAATCTTCGAGACGTCCAGAATGTCATTGATAATGTCGAGCAAGTGTTCTCCGTTTCGACGAATGATGTCGATACATTCAGCGCGGCGGTTAACGTCCTGCGAGATCTCTTCATCGTGAGCGAGCAACTCCGTAAATCCCAAGATAGCCGTCATAGGCGTACGGATTTCATGACTCATATTGGCAAGAAATTCCGATTTGGCTGCATTGGCGGCTTCGGCCCGCGAGTTGGCCGCCATCAATAATGTCTCTGCCGCCTTTTGTGCAGTGATATCGAAACGAATTGAAACATACTTTTCGACGCGGCCATCAAGTCCAAGATAGGGAACAATCGTGCTGTCGACCCAGTACAAGCTGCCATCTTTCCGACGATTACACACTTCACCTCGCCACGCTTGCCCCGTACTGATCTTTTTCCAGACTGCCTTCCAGAACTCTCGTGGGTGGACGCCTGAGTTTAAGATTCGATGGTCTCTTCCAATCAATTCATTGCGGTTGTAGCCGCTGATCTTACAAAAGCCAGTATTTACATCAATGATCTTCCCAGATCGATCAGCCACCGATAACAGCGAGTGTTCGTCCAATGCCGTGCGCAGCGCATGCACTTCACGCAACGCCTTTTCAGCGTCTTCGCGCGAAGTGATCAACCATTGCTCGGTCGATTTCAACGACTGAATGTCTTGAATACTTCCCGCCATTCGAATCGGCTTGCGATCACCATCGAACTGCGTCGCACCACGAATTCGAAACCACTGATAATCCCCACGATGGTTCTTTAGCCGAACTTCTTTATTGAATTCCTCGCCGTGATCTCGGTTGGAAGCCATGGCCGAACGAATATCGTCGATATGATCTGGATGCACGCGGGCTTCGAAATCTCCGAGAGTTTCGATGGTATCATGCCCATAAGCTTTGTATCCCAGCAGCCGCCAAAAGTGCTCAGAGAACCAAAAGTTATTAGTCACAAGATTCCAATCCCACAGCCCATCGCTTGTACCATTGATTGCGGCCGAGTATCGATCGGAAAGCTCTTTCAATTCCAGTTCAAGGCTCTTCGATTTTGAGATGTCAACATGTACGCCTACCATGCGCAGTGGCATTCCATGTTGGTCGTACTGCGTAATCCGTCCGGTGGCCAGCACCCAACTGTAGGTACCGTCATTTCGCCTCATCAACAGTTCATTACGATACTCGGGCGTGAACCCCTGCAAGTGCTCTTGCACAGCTTCCCATGCATGTGCAATCTCAGACGGGTGAACTAAACCAATGAAAGAACTGATGTCCGGCGCAAGTTCATTTAGCTCATACCCCAGCATCTTTGCCCAATGTTCATTGAATAACACGTGTCCTGTTTGAATATTCCAATCCCAAGTACCCGTCTTTGAACTGTCGATTACATGTTCCAGATGTTCCGATTGCTCGCGTTGCAGCGAAACGTCCTTCATGCTAGTGACAACCGCAATGATCTCGCCTTCTGAGTTTCGCACAGGCTCGACGTTCATCGAGATCCACATCATGGGGCTATCTTCCGTATAGTGACCGATGACGTGATCACGGAAAGAGCGTCCGGTCCGCAGAGCAACCAAGCTTGGGTGGTTAGCAAACTGCAATTCGACTCCATTGTCGTGCATAAACTGCAAGCCCAGCTCGTCGATTCGCCGTCCCTGAAGATCTCCTGCCGCCCGTTTGAGAATCTTCTCTGCTGCAGGATTGCACTCGACAATAACTCCTTGCCTGTCCTGCATCACAAGTCCGTCACTGACAGCTTGGAAGATTGAACGAACTCGCTGGGAATCGAGAACCTGCTGCGTGACATCGGTCTCGATCGCAATATATTCCATCACTTGGCCTGCTTCATCAAAAACAGGCTGTATATCGATATCGAGCCAGTACTCTTGGTGCGATTTGCTGCGATTCAGCAAGATTGTCCGAATCGGCTGCCCATTGTTCAGCGCATCACGGATACGAGCAATCTCTTTTTTGTCTGTTTTTTCAAATTGCAGCAGACTGCCCGGCGATTTCCCTACGACTTCCTCAAGCCGATAGCCAGACATGCTGGTGAACGCGGCATTGACCCACTTTATTTTGCGCTCAGCGTCCGTGACCACAATGGATGTCGGCGCTTTTTTAGCGACCTTCATGATCAAATCTTGATCGCGACGATTAGCCAAGAATTGCTCGCGGTACTCGGAGAACCGACTGTCTGAGCTAGCGGTTATGCTTGAAGGTAACATGATGTAGGAACTTTGCATTGGACACTTACCATCAAACAAACGCGACAATTCGATGCCTGGGAATGAACCGATTCCCGCAGGACTGAACATGAGTTCGCGAATGGACGTGCCAATCGTAGCAGATGGATTCACGACATGTCATCAGCATCATGGGCGATTAGCTAACTTCAATTTGACTCTCGGGCTTCTTGCGAGCATTAGGCGTCGAATACTGCGCGAAACGAATTTCACTAAGGAAACTATTGATCGTTTTCTTCCGCTCGAACCAGTCTCGCAACGCGTCCCACCAGCGATCAATGTCCTCAAACGCTCGATTCACGGCAAAAGCAATGTGGTTAGTATCATCGATCGGCTTAAAGATACATCCTTCAGCCCCCAGCGATGTGGCTCGCAAAACGGTGCTCATCGACACCATGCCTGTGCACATGATGACCTGGATCCCCGCGTCATACTCTTTGATTTCACGCAGTAATGTCAGGCCATCTTTCTTGGGCATATCGATATCCAGCAAGATCACGCGAGCCCCCGACGTCATAATCGACTCGATCGCATACTCGGGATCCGCCAGCGATATCACCTCGATGCCTTGAGCGTTAAGCACTCGTTTCACCAGACTTAACACCGCAACATCATCGTCAATGTGTAGCACTAACCGTGGACCGTTCATAAACTAGAATTCCCCTGGGCAACCGCATGAAGATATTGTTAGGACGATAGCAATTTTCAAGTCATTTTTGACATGCTTGTATGACCTCATCCGAAATCAATATGGCTTCGCCGTGGGAACTCTGCCGAACTTTCTGATTCCAATGAGAGCTTTTGCACAGATTGCACTATTTGCACACTTGCAGTGTCCACAAGTTCGCTACTAAAACTAAGGTGAACCGAAGTGCACGGTCTTCATTGGAATTCGCACTTCGGCTCGTAAACCACGGGGGGACTTCGGAGCCAAAACTAGGCACCCGTTATGCTGCTCGACAATGGTTTTGCTCAAGCTTAAACCCAGCCCCAGTCCATTCGGCTTGGTCGTGTAATAGGCCTCCGACATCATCAATATCTTGTCGTCACTCAGTTCCTTGGCATCGTCGCTGATCGTGACAACTGAGTGCAATTTATCCACTCCCGAAGTTACATGGATTATCCGCTCGCAGTCTTCCTCTTGAATCGCTTCCGCTGCATTCTTGATCAGATTCACAAAAACTTGCGAAAGCTGAATCGAATCGCCCAAGACCGTCAGAGCATGGTCGGTAAGATCCATTTGAATGGCGATCGCACTCGCTTTTAACTCGGTACTCAACAAACGTACCGAGTCCATGAGCACTTCGTTCAGATTGACTACGTTCGAATCCGTTGGACTTTTTGTGGCATAGCTGCGCAAGCGATTCAATATCTTGCCAGCCCGCAACACCTGCTCTTGGACTCGTTTGAGCACATTGGGGACTTCTTCCAGCGAAGGCTTCGCATCGCGAAACAACAGGCTCAGGCCTCCAATGTAATTGCTGATCGCTCCCAACGGCTGATTGATCTCATGCGCCAACACTCCTGCCATTTGCCCCACGGTGGAAACCCGCTGCGCATGATTGGCAATCTGCCTCATCTTATCCAGTTCCACCTCCGCCGCCCGCTGCGCGGTAATATCAAACAACACCCATACACAACCGTTGGTTTTCGCTGGCGTTTCTTTAATCTTGGAGATGTTCAGCCGAAACTGCTTCTTCGCGACGCCAACCGAGGTCGACTGATTCGTACGCTCTGCAATCCGGATCTCGGCTTCAAAGCGCTTTGACTCATCCGCATTGGCCAGCCAAGGGCGGACGTTACTCTCAAGATCACTCTGTACAGAATCCACAGCACAAAAGAAGCGGAACACGTTGCCTTCCAGAATCTCGAACTCGCCTGACGCCAAAATCTCCTGCATGATGCGATTGACATAGATCACGTTCAGCTTATGGTCCGTGGCCAATACACCTTCCTGAAGCGCATCCAACAAACCGATCTGAAACTTAAGTTCGCGATCGGCAACGATCAACGATTCCTTCATACAGGCTGAAACTGCCTTTTCAACTTGCGCGACCAAAGCAGCGATGCCGGATGATTTTTCAACGTAAGCATAGATCCCCAGTTCGATCCCTTCACGTGCGGAATCAAAACTGGAGTTCGCGGTATAGATGATCACCTTTGTTCTGGTACGCCGTCGCGAGATCTCGCGTACAACCTTCAGTCCCGAGTCTTCATCCAAACCCAAGTCAACAACGGCCACGCAGAATCGATGATGCTTTAATACGCGATTCGCATCCTGGATGGAGGCACATGCGTAGACATCAAACTTTGCATTGGTCAAAGCTCTCTTCACAAGCTCGCGTTGAGCTGAATCATCTTCGACCACTAAAACGTGCAAACTTGTCCTACCCCTGCTCGCCGCGTAACGTCTGAGTATTCCGCAACCGCGATCGCGTTTTCCATCGCAAGAGGAGCGCTGGCACAAACAGCCATGCTACGCCTTTAATGGCGAAAAAAGAAAATGTTCCAATCGCCAGTACCCAACGGTTACTGACCACGGCATCCAGCAGTTCTGCAAACATAATTGAATCCTACAGCGAAACCATTTCGAAAGAGCTGTCACTCAAAAATCGCTCTTACGTCAGCTAGATATCAGCCATCGCACTGCTGCAAAGTCATTTGAAACCGAAGTAGTTGTCGTATTTTGCAGCAATTACAGCCAACGTAATAGCCCCCTTTTGCACTTTTCAAACGACTTAATTAAATACGTTGCTTCATAGGTCAGTCGGCTTGGCTTGTGCAGCAATACCTTGCACCTGCTGTTTGATCTTGCCACTGCGTCAATCGCCTATTTGCGATTCCTTTGGACCTCTTGAAAACAGGCCCTAGCACAACGCGTTGAATCAAAGTCGGCTTACGTTGCGTTGCTTACAGCTACGATTCCATTCCTTCGCAAACTGCAGGAAAGCCGCTGAGTCCATCGGCCGAGCCAACAAATAACCTTGCCCAAACTCGCAACCCCAAGCCCGTAACAATTGCTCTTGTTCGGCTGTCTCGATCCCTTCCGCAACCACCGACAATCCGGTTTCTTTGCAAAGCTGTAAGACTAACTCGACGAGCTTGGCCGAATATCGCTTTGCAGAGATGTCTTTGATCAGCGATCGATCCAGCTTCAAAGAGTCAATCGGAAAGCGACTCAAACAAGCCAGCGATGAATAGCCTGTTCCAAAGTCGTCGATGTCAATGCGGAATCCCAGACGCCGCAATTCCTGCATGGTACGGATAGAGGTTTCCAAGTCCTCCATCATTTCCGACTCAGTGATTTCTAGGTGCACACGCCTCGGTTCCACAGAATACTTCCTAGCAATCGACAAAACATGCTGTGGGAAATTGGTCTGCAATAATTGCTGGCGGGCGAGATTGACGCTGATACTTTTGGGTGCCAATAACGGTTCCTCGTTTCGCCAGGCCGCAAATTGCTGAAAGGCAGTTTCCAAACACCAATCGCCAATCACATTGATCAGCCCAGTTGCCTCTGCGATTGGGATAAAGTCGGCCGGAGATACCACGCCATGTTCGGGATGATCCCAACGAATCAGTGCTTCAGCCGACGCCAGTTGCAGGCTTTGCATCTGTACAATGGGTTGATAAACGAGATGGAAATCCATGTTGACGCAGGCTTTTCTAAGCTCAGTTTCCAGCATCACACGCTGCTCGAATTGTGTCCGCATCACATCGTCAAACATTCGCCAGCATCCACGGCCGGCCATCTTGGCAACATTCAAAGCAATATCTGCCTGAACGATAATATCGTCCGCTTGGACCGGTTCAATTTTGTCGAACGTAAAGGCGATTCCCATACTCGCGCTGGTATAGAAAGTCCTAGCACCAGAGGCATACTGTCGATTCAGACACCCTAGCAACACATCAGACATAACACTCAACTGACCGCGATTGGTAAAGCCATACGCATACAGCAGAAACTCATCACCACCCACACGGGCTAACGTAAAATCCAGATCCATCAGTTCCGGATGCGAGTTTGCCACCGTGCCTTGCAGTCGTCTTGCCGTTTCGATGATCAGACGATCGCCGCACGCGTGCCCCAGGCTATCGTTGATCACTTTAAAGTTATCCAAATCGATGTAAAACACCGCGGTCCCAACGTCGTTGGCTGTCGATCTTGTCAATTGATCAGCCAAGGAATCGGTGAACGAATTCAAATTTAGCAAGCCAGTCAGAGGGTCGCATTGCGCAGCCACCTCCAACTGCTTGATCAACGACTTTGTACGAAGCGCCGCTAGAACTCGCGACAACAGTTCGCTGACCATAAACGGCTTGCGCACATAGTCAGCGGCCCCTTCATCGAAAGCTTGTTGAATCAGTGCCTGCTCCTCCGATGCCGTGATCATAAGCACGGGGATCGACCTTAGAGCAAAAGTGGACTTTATTCGGCGTAAGACATCCAGCCCATTGATGTCGTGCATCAAATAATCCAGCAAGATCAAGTCCGGCAGTTCCTCGGCGGCCATTGCCAGCCCAGATTCTCCATCAAAAGCATGCAGAGTCGACATCCCATAAATGGAAAATGTCTTCGCTGCTAAAACATGGATGTCGCGAGCATCGTCAATAACAAGTACACGAGGATTTCCCGGTAGACTCATGAAATCACGATGCGAAGGAGCGGATGGATTACCTTAAACATATTAGTTCACCTAAAATGAGTGACTCCTGCCGCTTTGCTACTAACGACAGCAGCATTCACCACAGATGCAGTCGGGCTTGGACAACGAATCTGCAACTAGATTATGCCCAAGCTTTAACGAAGCGACTTATCCGCACCGACTGTTGGCAGAGAATTGCACACCCGAGCGACGGTTTTAGCAGAGACTACCTGTCGCCCAATCGCTTGCGATTCCGATTTTGACATGCCTGCACCAATGTCTTCTGACCGATTGACTTCGACAGGTAATCGTTACAACCCACTGCCCTGCGAATGTCAGTGTCGCCTTGCATGGGCATAAGCCGTTAAAGCAAGAACTGGAATCTGCAAGTTTTCTGTCAAAAGGAAACATTTTCACAGCCGAAACGGACCACTCGCGTTCCGCTCGCATTTCATCAAAAACGAACTTATGTCCTTTGCCTGAAAACACTACTGGTTCCAAAAACGTGAAAGAGTTGCCCCTAGGAAACTCGGAACCACTCTGCGAACAGAGTTCGTTCTTAGTTGCAATTGACAATAGTGCTAAACAGTGTCTGCCAAACGCCGTTAAAATTGTCGCGCAAATCGCTATAAAGGTAAACCTCAAATTAGCGAACTAAAGTACAGCAGATGGCGAACTAAAAATGCGGCGCCTGTCCTAGATTGCACTAGCGCTCGGACTTGCACGTCTGCAGGAAAACCGAAAAATCAAAATTTGCTGAATACCGATAGGGTTTCCCTTAGCTCATTTTGTTTGGGCAACATTGAATCCCAAGTTTCCGCGCGTCGATAGTGAGAGCATACTCTCTCCAGCTTGTAGACTTACGAATTCAAGCAGTCGAAATGTTGAATTGGAAGTAGTTGTCGGGTGAAGAGACGTGTGTCAATCTTCATTGGTCAAGCGAAACTTTACGACACGGCAGCAACATGTTTCCCCCTCCTACCTCCCACTTGCAATTTGTTAAACATCGCCCAGCGCATGAGGCAATGAGCAATCTTAAGCCGATGGTTTATCTTGTGAATCCAAGTCAAACGGCCCTTGCACTTGTGCAAGCCGCTTGCATCGACAATGAACTGATCGTCTTCCCATTTGAGTGCTTCGCGAGCTTCGCTCCGGAGTACGATGCGAGTACCCCGAACTGTGTATTTTTGTGCTTTGAACAATATGACGAGTATGCGGCCAGTTGCGTCCAGCAATTGCTGCGACTGAATTCTGACTGCCAAATCATTTTGAAGATTAGTCGCTGGAACGTACCTTCGATCGTTCGGGCCGTACGCGATGGCGCTTGTGAACTGTTTGGGGAGGAGGTTGACTCAATGCTTGTCAGCAAAGCTGATACTAGAGGCATTAAAGAAAGATCGAATTCAACGCAGCAATCTCCGATTAGACGTGCCTGACGAGATTATCGACAAGCTGTCCTCGGAAGAAGCGAGAATCTTTTGCCTTATGATCCAAGGCCGGACAACCAAGCAAGTAGGTTCTGAGCTCGATTTAAGCGTGCGAACGATACACTACCGCAAGAAGTCGATCTTTGAGAAGTTGGGCGTTTCGAACCGACTGGAAGCGATTGAAGTCGTGCGTCAATTGCGACGTAACCGCATCCCCGCCTCTAACCTAGCAAGCTCGTTCGCTTAACGTGCCTTCCGCCTTCTTCACCCTCCCATTCTGGGAGGGTCGGCCGCGAGTTCAGCGAGCGTCCGGGGAGGGAGCACCATAGCCGACGCCAACTCACCCGATGATCTTGCACCGCTTTCGTTTAACCGTCAGCCGCTAGGCGTACGCGTTCTTCTTCACCCTCCCATTCTGGGAGGGTCGGCCGCGAGTTCAGCGAGCGTCCGGGGAGGGAGCACCATAACCAACGCCAACTCACCCGATGATCTCGCACCGCTTTAGTTTAACCGCGTGCCCATCGGGCCGCGTCGTCACCCTCGGCATCACAAACGCGGGGCGATGCCCAACGCGGTTAAACGAAGTGGACAATCGACCCTGCTACTGTCCTATGCCAGTATCCCCTTGACGACCTCGCCATGCACATCCGTCAAGCGAAATCGACGACCTTGGTAACGATAACTTAAACGCTCATGATCAATCCCCATCAAATGCAAGATCGTCGCATTCAAATCATGAACATGCACCCCGGCTTCGGTCACGTTATAACTAAACTCATCCGTCGCACCATAAGTCATCCCAGGCCGAATACCGCCGCCAGCAAGCCACATCGTAAAACATCGTGGATGATGATCGCGGCCATAGTTCGTCGGCGTCAGTAACCCCTGCGAGTAAGAAGTCCGCCCAAACTCGCCACCCCATATCACCAACGTATCGTCCAGCATACCTCGCTGCTTCAAGTCCTTCACAAGCGCCGCTGAAGCTTGATCGGTCTTCTTCGTCTGTTGCCGGATCCCTGAAGGTAACCCGCCATGATGGTCCCACCCCTGGTGGTACAACTGAATAAACCGCACGCCCTTTTCCGCCAGCCGACGGGCCAACAGACAGTTCGCAGCAAACGTCCCTGGCTGCTTGGCATCTTCACCATACAAATCAAAAGTACTCTGCGGTTCACTGCTTAAATCCGTCACCTCAGGTACACTGGTCTGCATGCGATATGCCAGTTCATATTGAGCAATCCGCGATTCAATCTCTGGGTCTAGTTCCGCCGCATACTGCAGTTGGTTCATCGCGTTGATGCGATCCAACATCTCACGACGGCGGCCACGCGAGACACCTTCCGGCGTCGACAGATACAACACAGCTTCAGCACCAGCCCGCAATCGCACTCCCTGGTACTTCGAATCCAAAAAGCCCGAACCCCACAAGCGCGCATACAGCGGCTGGTCGCCCTGCCCCGCAGTCACCAACACTATGAACGACGGCAAATCATCATTCTCAGACCCCAGACCATACGACAGCCATGAGCCCAACGACGGCCGGCCAGCTATCTGAGAGCCGGTTTGGAAAAACGTGATAGCAGGATCATGATTGATTGCTTCAGTATACATCGACTTCACAAAACATAACTCATCAGCCACTTGGCTATGGTAAGGCAACAGCTCACTCAGCCAAGCTCCGCCGGTTCCATGCTGCTGGAACTTGAAATGACTGCCTGCCAGCGGCAGCGACGCTTGGTTCACCGACATGCCCGTCAACCGCTGCCCTCCCCGAATCTCTGATGGCAATTCTTGTCCGTTTAATTCATTGAGCAGCGGTTTGTAATCAAAAAGATCTTGTTGAGCGGGTCCGCCGGACTGAAACAAATAGATCACTCGCTTGGCCTTGGGGGCATGATGCAACGCATCCAGCGCACCGCGCGGCAAATCGCTGGCCCGCGACGCCTCATCAGCTAGACTCGTGTTTTCGCGAGCCAGCAGATGCGCCAGTCCTAATGCTCCGATGCCGTAAGCACTGCGTCCAAAAAACATACGCCGGTTGCTCTGCAGCCCTTCGCTGCCATTGCATCCACCGGTCGACTGCCGCAATTCGAACGGATTCGCGTACGACTGCGGCTGTCGGTTCAACGAAGAAGCAACCGGCGGCAAGTCCCCTGCATGACAATGGCTTGCAGCGCCGTGGAAAGTTGTCGATGTCAAATTTTTCATGTAGTTGAACTCTACTATCGAAGCCATACGGCTGCATCGAGGTTTTGAATCGCCAAACACACAAGGGTTAGGGCAGCAAGCTCCGGCTGATCCGCGTGGTCAGACACCCAGTCGCCGACAGATAGTAGCTTGGCTGCATCGTCAGCATGCTCACGGTAGTAAGCCAACTCTGCTTCGTACAGCGTGACAAGCTGTTCCAGTTCTGCTGTAGAAGCTAGTCGCGTACAGTAGTGGCGAAACGCAAGCTGCAGCCGATCGCTGGTGTCAGTAACCTCCAACAATTGGCTGGCCGCGACGCGACACGCTTCAACGAACTGCGGATCGTTTAGCAACACAAGCGCTTGCAAAGGCGTATTGGTTCTGGACCTCTGGACCGTACATACTTCACGCGTCGACGCATCAAACGCCAGCATATTCGGCAGCGGTGCGGTGCGCTTCCAAACAGAATACAACGATCGTCGATAAAGATCCTTACCCACCGATTGGTGGTACGCCGGAGACATCGTATTGGACTCGCGCCACAAATCCCCCCCCGCTTGATAAGGTGACACGGGCGGGCCTCCCAAACGTTCATCTAACAAGCCGCTAACCAATAAAGCGGAATCGCGAATCTGCTCGGCACTCAAACGACGCGCAGGTCCACGAGCCAGCCATTGATTCTCTGGATCAGCTTCGCGTAGCACAGCGTTCGCTTTCGAATCTTGGCGATAAGTGGCGGAAAGTGCGATCTGCTTGCAAGCTCTTTTTATATCCCAACCATGATCAACCAGATCGCGTGCTAACCAATCGAGCAATTCGGGATTAGTCGGCCTGGCCCCTTGTAATCCAAAGTTCTCTGGCGTCATCACCAGAGCGTTACCAAAAAAATTGGCCCACAGTCGATTCACCGCGACACGCGCCGTCAATGGATGATCGGAACGAGTCAGCCAGTGCGCTAGCCCCAGCCGATCGTTGGGCAGTTCACTCGAAAACGCTGGCCCAATGGACGCAAACGTCATTCGGCTCACACGAGTCTGCTCCGAAGTCACCGCATCATACTGACCTCGAGCCAGCACGTGTGTCTGACGTGGCGTCTCCAGCTCCTGCATGATCGGCACCTCATGCATCGCCTCTTCGGCTTCCACCAAAGCTCGGCGCGCGTGCTGCAACTCAGCTTGCAGTTGCTTAACTTCTTCATCACCGATCAACAAACGCTCGCCCAGCGTTGGTTCGACCGCCCCGCCCGTCGCAAGCTGCTCAAGTTCGCAAGGCGCTAACTCGCGCTGGTAAATGCGCAAATCGTCCACCACACCGTCCTTCAACCCTCGCGATCGAAAGCGTTGCCCCAAAGTGAACTTGCCCCCCAAACTGACCGCAACATTAGCCGCCTTTTTTATCTGATCGCGCATCACCTCAGTTTCTACCAGTTTTCCATTCACAAAGATCTTCAAGCCGGATGCAGTGGAACTGCCGTCGTACGTGGCTGCGACCTGCAACCATTCCGCCCCCCCCTGAATTGCGGTGGCAGTTCGAACTCCGATTGCATTCCCAGGCCAAACACGATACATCCGCGATTCTAGATGACCGTCGACCACCGACAGGTCCCAGCCATTAAAACCAGCATCCGTCCCACGACTGTGATGCGCCACGATCAACCGCTCCGTATTACGCTTGGGCAGTTGCACGGTCATGATCACCGAAAACGGAGTCCAGCGGTCAAAGGCCGGAATATCATGGACGACAATGCCCCGTTCGCCATCCAGTTGCAGCGCCTTACGATAAGGCTTGGTGGCATCCAACGGCGGTATAGAACAATCGTGAACCTCGATCAACATCGGATAATCCGAATTGGCCAAGTTGTCTGTCCCCGAATAGAATCGCTTTTCAACGGACGCATCATACGGATCATCAAATCCGTCAGCAAACAGCAGGCCTTCTATTACAGCAGGCTCACTTGCCTGGTTTTTCAGCGAAGCTTTTGGATGGGTGACAGACGATGCCTCAGCCGTAGCTTGTAGTTTTGTATCGATAAGCCCCGCGAGTTGCGATTCCAGCCCGCGGACAACTTGGCTCGCCGCTTCCCAAGCCTGCTGCTGCTCAGACGTCGGCAGCAACAGCGACGGAGCGGGAACTTTAGCCGCTTGATCGTACATCCCATATTCGTCGATCGAATTGAAGAAGGCAGACAAGCCATAGTACTCCTTCATCGAAATCGGATCATATTTATGGTCATGACACCTTGAGCACTCTAGCGTTAAACCTAGCATCGCCGTCCCAAAGGTATGAACGCGATCGGCCACACCTTCAATCCGCCATTCCTCGAAAACGCCGCCACCTTCATTAGTCATGCGGTGCAAGCGATGAAAGGCGGTCGCAAGTTTTTGCTCACGCGATGCATTGGGCAATAAATCACCAGCAAGCTGCCATGTCAGAAACTGGTCATAAGGCAGGTTATCATTCAACGCCTGCACGACCCAATCGCGATACGGCCACTGCATGTTAAGTTGATCGGATTGGTAGCCATAGCTATCCGCATATCGTGCTGCATCTAGCCAAGCGACCGCCATATGTTCGCCGAATCGTGCCGAGCCAAGCAAGCGATCGACGACATTCTCGTAAGCCGAGTTCGATGAATCAGCAAGAAAAGCATCCGATTCTTCGACGGTAGGCGGCAGTCCTGTCAAATCGAATGTAACGCGCCGCAACCATCTCCATTTATCTGCTTCTGGACTGGGGGCAAGTCCGCGTTGCTGCAGTCCTTGCAGTACGAACTGATCAATCGCATTGCGAGGCCAATCGGAAGCGGGCTCTTGCGGCGGCGTGACTTGCTGTGGCAATGCAACGAACGCCCAATGTTGTTCGTAGGCAGCCCCTTCGTTCACCCACCTTATAAGGATATCGCGTTGAGCTGCCGAAAGTTCTAGATTGCTGCTGGGAGGCGGCATTTGCAGATCTGGATCCGCGTGCAAAATGCGTTGGATGATGGCGCTGCTGGCGGCATCTCCTGATACGATGGCAAAACCGTCACCGCTGGGCAAAGCTTTGGTCGCTTCGTCTGCAGAGTCAAGTCGCAAGCCAGACTCGTTCGTGCCTGCGTCGGGACCATGACACAAGAAGCAGCGATCGGACAATATCGGCAACACATCGCGATTGAAGCTAACTGACGTTTGTTCCGCGACTGCATTCGAGCCGCCAAGCAAGATCCAGATTAGGCAGCCGAGGAACATAGCGAGCAATCGCTGGCACAACGCGAGCGGACGGTTCGCACCATTGAGCCTGAGCATGCGACGATTCCAGCGGCTAGAACGAGCAAACAAAGTGGACTTCATAAGCTAAGTCGGGGAGGGGCAAGTGAGGCGGGGCAAGTGAGGCGGGGGCATACACAGGGCAAGACATTCATCGTTGGACATTCGATTAACGCGAATCTCTTGTCGTAATCGACAACATGCCTACCCAGTACATTCTAGCCGCAAACCAGCAACTATGCCACGCAATCCTATTACCAATTTAGGCCTACGCGTTCTTCTTCACCCTGCCATTGAGGCATTGGCATCTTCACAAGTATGGTTATATTGCGAGGCAATCGATGACCTGACTCCGCACTCCTCTTCGTCACGGAACAAGAATGATCAGTAGGATTTCGCGCTTTGGCGCAATAGGAAGCTTCGTTTTCTCCTTGGTTACTGCTTTCTCTCAGTCGTCGGATGGACAGGTTGTCCAATTGCCTTCGATCGGCACCTTTACGTACTCCGGCGCGGCTTTGGTGCCCGACCGAGGTTCCACATCCCTGGGCGGTATCAGTACCAATCAACCGTACGCTAGTCAGTATGGTCGTCCTCGGTCACGCGCTCTGGGGACCAGCGTCTCGCAAGGGAATGTGTCGGTCCACGCACACGTGATTGACCTGGACGACATTGATCGCCAGATTTTGGGACAAGCGCCTGCGAACGCGGTGACCTCTAATACTTCGCGAGTTCCTGCGCGAGTGAACCATCAATCGATGCGATCATTATCAAGTCCCGTGGCCGGGATTTATAGTGCTCCGCTGCCGGACGAAAAGGTAGATCCGCAAGCCAACCGTCGTCGCAAGACTATGCGAGATTTCACTTCGGGCGACTATATGATGCTGCTCAGCCATCCTGGTCTAGTGGATACTGCTCGGAAGTCGAATAGCATTAATGCGAATCAGTGAACGCATGCGCCTGCGGCTGACGGTTAATCGAAAGCGATGCGAGATGATCTGGTGAGTTGGCGTTAATGTGGTGCCCCCTCCCCGGACGCTCGTGGAACTCGCGGCCGACCCTCCCGAATCGGGAGGGTGAAGACGAACGCGTACGCCTGACGGCTGACGGTTAAACGAAGGCGATGCGAGATGATCGGGTGAGTTGGCGTTGGTTATGGTGCCCCCTCCCCGGACGCTCGTGGAACTCGCGGCCAACCCTCCCGAATCGGGAGGGTGAAGACGAACGCATGCGACTGACGGCTGACGGTTAAACGAAAGCGATGCGAGATGATCGGGTGAGTTGGCGTTGGTTATGGTGCTCCCTCCCCGGACGCTCGCGGAACTCGCGGCCGACCCTCCCGAATCGGGAGGGTGAAGACCGACTGGCTAATTCAAATGACGACGACGAAGATTCGTCAGGCCACTCAATAGGTCACTCGCGTTGCCGCTGGCGTCCATTAAACCAGCGCCTGGATAGTTCGGCGTCGTCAACGAATCAGGTTGGTTCCAGAACAATCCATGCACGCTAGGCTTGGCCAACGCCAAGGCGATCGTCTCAAACATCTGAGAACCATACGTTTGCCTCACCAAACCATGCAGCTCATCGGGCCGGGAGGGCGGCGAGGGCAACTTCCAATTCGCGATCGGCGCGTATCGCCCGCCGAGATTTGCGGCGGCTTGCGAAGCGCCCTTAGTAAGCTCGCCGCTAAGCGACAAAATCATCGGTATGCCCAACGTGGACCACAAGTCCAATAGATTCGAGAGGTCAATCGCGTCATGCCAAGGCGTTCCATGCGGCCACACTCCATAGTTTAACTCTAACGCAAATCCGTTGAGCCCCAAGTCAGAACGCATCAACGCATCCGCAAAATGAAGCGGACTGATCGCCGCTTCGTCTTGCCCTAAATACTCGCCAAACGGCATGTCGATGCCAAACACGACTGGCGTCATCGAATCACCCCGACGGACCGCTTCCAAAATACTGACCGACAACACAATCACTTGCTCTTCGGTCAGTCCCAAATCGTTGGAGGCGTTGAAGCCGCTGGCAACGTACCATAAATGCACGCGACCTCGCAGCCGCTTCACAATCTCTTCGGCGTAATCACAAGCGGCTTCCACGATCGCATCGAATCCGTCCGCAACATAAAACCATTCTTGCATCGCATGCGGTTGCAGACTGATCAGCGGACCTGCCATGACACGCATCTGCCGATCGGCCGCCCAACTGCATTGCTCTTCCAAGCGTTCGATATCCAGCTTGCCAGATTTCTGACGGACGTTATGCCAACTGGCATCGATCCACGCCGTGTTCATCATCGGCTCCAGCGAACCGGCTCGCGAGGCCCAGTTGCTGTGGAAGGGCAAACGTGCTCCCATCAGCGATTGCAGTTTGCCTTCTTGACGCAAGCGATTGGCCAACAACTGCCGCGAGTAGGATTGGCACAAGAGACGCGAAGCGGCAAGTTCGTATTCAATGGAATGCTGCGCCGCAATCGACGAACCTAACTGATTTTCGCCATACACGATCGAATCAACAAAGCTGCGTTGAGCTTGATCAATCAATTCGTCGATGCTGGCCGACGGTTGGATTCCCCAACGGACCCATTCGGAATAGCGATTGGCCAACGTGTCAAGCGACCCGCGTGCAAGCTCGCGCTGCAGCAAATAAGGCGATTCCGAGCAACGCAGCGACGCGGTGGAAAGCATCATAGGGCCGCGTGTCAGAGTGGGCCACACAATGCGAGTCTTGCCCGATTCGTCAATCGACCGATGAATCGAGATCACATTGTCGTTGGCGCGAATTTGGCCGGCCCACGGTACCCCTTCAATCCCAATGACATGAGCGGTCGTCGGCAACCGCTCGTCAAATTCAGCTAAACCAGGGACGTAAAACTTGATCGATCCCATTCGCTTAGCAATAACTCGACTTCAACAAAGGTGTAAGGACAAGGTCTTCCGGGCAAGTACAAGGCAAATCAATCGGTCAATTGTAGACGAATTCCAGCTTTCTGCGATGGGCTCGCAAAGTTCTCGCTGCTGGCCGATCTACGTTTTCAACTTTCGATAGCGATATCGTAAGTTCTCTTCGTCGGACAAGCCCAAGCGTTCCTTGCGTTGTTCTTCATAAGTTTGGAAGTTTCCTTCGCACCAGTGGACGTAGCCGTCACCCTCAAACGCCAAAATATGCGTTGCAATGCGGTCCAAGAACCAACGATCGTGGGAAATAACGACGACACAACCGGCAAAGGACAGAATCGCCTCTTCCAACGCTCGCAGAGTGTCGACGTCCAAATCGTTGGTCGGTTCGTCCAACAGCAGGACGTTACAACCTCGTCGCAGCAGTTTTGCCAGATGAACGCGGTTTCGCTCGCCACCGGAAAGATTGCCCACCTTTTTCTCTTGGTCCGGGCCGCGGAAATTGAACTTAGAAACATAAGCTCGCGAATTCATCCGCTTGCCCCCCATCTCCAGCCAATCCAAACCACCGCTAATTTCGTCAAAGACCGAATTGTCCGCTTCCAACGAATCACGGCTTTGGTCGACATACCCAAGCTCGACCGTCTCGCCGATTCGCAATAATCCGCTATCGGGTTTATCCTGGCCGGTGATCATGCGAAACAACGTCGTCTTTCCAGCACCATTGGGACCAATGACTCCGACAATTCCGCCAGCTGGCAATCGGAAGGTCAAATCGTTGATCAACGCTTTGTCGCCAAAGCCCTTGTTGAGGTTGGTCGCTTCCACGACCACTTCGCCCAGATGTTTGCCGGGCGGAATTTGGATTTCCAACTCTTCCGCTCGCTCTTCAAACTGCTGCGATGCCAGTTGTTCGTACGAGTTGATGCGAGCCTTGTTCTTCGCTTGTCGCGCTTTCGGAGACATACGAATCCATTCCAGTTCGCGAGCCAGTGTTTTTTGCCGAGCGACCGACTGCTTTTGTTCGATCGTTTGCCGCTTCTGCTTCTGCTCCAGCCAGCCGCTGTAGTTGCCTTCGAACGGGAACCCTTGCCCGCGGTCCAGTTCCAAGATCCACTGAGCGACATTATCCAAGAAGTAACGATCGTGCGTGACGGCAACGACAGTTCCTGGATAGTGAGCCAAATGTTGCTCCAACCAATGCACCGCGTCCGCGTCCAAGTGGTTGGTCGGTTCGTCCAGCAGTAGCAAGTCGGGCTGTTCAATCAACAGCTTGCACAGCGCCACACGTCGACGTTCACCACCGGACAGTTTACTGACATCAGCGTCGCCGGGCGGCAAGCTCATCACCGTCATCGCCATCTCAACAGCGCGATCCAGTTCCCACAGATCGTTGGTATCGATAATGTCTTGCAGCGTCGCCATCTCGTCACACAGCTTCTGCATTTTGACATCGTCGGTGACTTCGCCCAGCAGCATGGCGATCTCGTTATAGCGATCCAACACCTTGCGTCGTTCGGCAACCGCTTCGGCAACATTCCCCGCGACATCTTTGTCGGGATTAAGCTGCGGTTCTTGCGACAAGTAGCCCGCCTTAAAGCCGTTGGTCAGTCGAGCGACGCCGTCAAAGTTTTTATCTTGACCGGCCATGATGCGCAGCAGCGTACTTTTGCCCGCGCCGTTGTTGCCCAGCACACCAATTTTGGCGCCTGGATAAAACGCCAACCAGATGTTCTTGAGAACTTCTTTTTGACCATGCTTTTTGGTCAAGTCTTCGATTTGATAAATATATTGTCGACTCATATCAGCAGACGATCACTCCCATTCAATCGTAGCAGGTGGTTTCGAACTAATGTCGTAGCAGACGCGGTTTACGCCTTGGACTTCATTGATGATCCGCGTGCTGATTCTCGCAAGCAAGTCATACGGCAAATGCGACCAATCAGCGGTCATGAAGTCATCGGTATTCACGCAACGGACCGCAACCGTATTCTCATAAGTGCGACTGTCACCCATTACGCCGACGCTTTGAACCGGCAGCAAGACCGCGAAGGCTTGTGAGGTTTGTCGATAGAGACCCGCACTCTTGATTTCCGAGACCACGATCTCATCGGCCTCGCGCAGCACTTGCAGCTTCTCCGCCGTGACTTCCCCCAAGCAGCGAACGGCCAGACCGGGGCCTGGGAACGGATGTCGCCAGACCAGTTGGTCCGGTAAGCCCAGTTCCAATCCCAGACGACGAACTTCATCTTTGAACAGATCGCGTAGTGGTTCGACCAGTTCGAAACCAAGCTCTGCGGGTAGGCCGCCCACGTTATGATGCAGCTTGATCGTTGCCGCAGGGCCATCTGCAGCCGCTCCGCTTTCAATCACGTCTGGGTAAAGTGTGCCTTGCGCGAGGTACTTGGCACCATGAATTTTCTTGGCTTCTTCTTTGAAGCATTCGATAAAGGCGTGGCCAATGCGTCTGCGTTTCTCTTGCGGGTCTTCAACGCCTTTGAGCACACTTAGGAATCGGTCACCCGCATGAACGACATGCAAGTCCGCTTTGAAATGGTTCGTGAATTCGCTGATCACCGTCGCTTGTTCGTCTTTGCGTAACAATCCATTGTCGATAAGAATGCAAGATAACTGTGACCCAATAGCTTTGGTCAACAGTGCCGCGGTAACGCTGCTGTCGACGCCACCGGAAAGGCCGCAGATGACGCGGTCATCGCCGATTCGTTCACGCATGGCCGCAATCGTCTGGCTAGCGAAATCACCCAAGTGCCAGTGGCCTTCGCAGCGAGCGATGTTGTACAAAAAGTTGTGCAGCAGCGTGCTGCCCAGCGAGGTATGGGTCACTTCTGGATGGAACTGCAACGCGTAGATCGGCAGTTTGCGATGACGTACCGCGGCCACTGGGCAAGTGGCCGTGTGAGCAAGCGGTTCGAATTCATCGGAGATCTGTTGGACTTGGTCCCCGTGGCTCATCCAGACATCAATCTCGTTGGGGAAGCCGGTGAAGAGGCCATCCATATTGTCGATATGGAGCCGGGAACGCCCGTACTCGCGAGCTTCCGCATGTTCGACTTTGCCGCCCAGCGTTTCGGAGATCAGTTGCATCCCGTAGCAAATCCCGAGGATGGGGATGCCCAATTCAAACAGTCGCGGATCGCATTTGGGGGCGTTTTTTTCGTAAACGCTGGAAGGTCCGCCGCTGAGGATAATCGCAGAAGGCTTTCGCTGCAGGATTCGGTCGGCCGAGATGTCGTGGCGAACAATTTCGCAGTAAACGTTTTGTTCGCGGACGCGTCGAGCGATCAATTGGGCGTATTGCGATCCGAAATCGAGTACGATGACCGACTCGTTGGAAAGGTTGCTACCCACGCGTGTCGAATCGGGTTTTGGGATAGATTGTGGGGTATTCAAGGCGTTGCAGCTCGGTTTGGCGTCCAAATTCGTCGCCGCAGGCCGCGCCGACAAAATGCAAACGGCAGAGTATAAGAGACAGGGGCGAAGTGAACTAGGGCTTTTGTTTTTGGCCGATAAAGTCCCGTCAATCGTTGAAGCTTGCCAGTACCGGCGTACGAGTCTGCTTCACCCTCCCGCTGCGGGAGGGTCGGCCGCGAGTTCCACGAGCGACCGGGGAGGGAGGCCATTTGCACGCTCGATTGGCTTTCGCTTCCGACCGGGGCGAGCCCGGCGGAAACACGAAGTGCACTCGTAGGCCGGTAACCAGTAAAGCCACACGGTCGCCGGAACTTCGGTCGCTTTATTCCCGCCAACGTGACGAACTCCGTCCAGACCATTTTGACAGGCTTTACGCAGTTCCGGCAAGAACGATCGCGGCCTCGTTGCCGGCCTACGGGGACTACGAACAATAGGCACGACCGGCTAAAGCGGGACTACGAACGAGGCATACGCGATAAGAGCGATTTTTGAAAACTCGTCGCGACGATACAATATCAACCTATGAACGAATCGCAAACCACTGAAATCGATCCGAAAACGATGGCCCAGCCGGCTGCAACCCCTCCCACAGAACACTTCGATACGATCATTATCGGTGCTGGAATGTCGGGATTGGCCGCTGGTATTCGGCTGGCTTACTACGACCAGCGCGTTTGTATCCTCGAGCGGCATTGGACCATCGGCGGGCTGAATTCGTTCTACCGCATGAACGGCCGAAACTACGATGTCGGCCTGCACGCGCTGACCAACTACACCACCAAAGGGACCAAGAAAGGCCCACTCGCTCGGTTGCTCAAGCAACTGCGATTGCGCCATGAGGATTTCCAATTAGCCCCGCAATCGGGTTCGGCGGTGCGTTTCCCCGGCGTGCAACTGCGGTTCAACAATGACATCGAACTGCTGCGCAGCGAAATCGCCGCTCGCTTTCCGTCGCAGATCGATCGCTTTGAAACCCTGCTCGGTCGCTTGATTGAATATGATGATCTGAAACAAGAGGACTTCGAAATCTCGACCCGCGAGGTATTGTCCGAAATCTTTACCGAGCCTCTTTTGATCGAGATGCTGCTCTGTCCGCTCATGTGGTACGGCAACGCCCGCGAAGATGATATGGACTTTGGTCAATTCTGTATCATGTTTCGCAGCATCTTTTTGGAAGGGTTTGCCAGGCCCATCGGCGGCGTGCGTTTAATCTTAAAGCACTTGGTGCGACGCTTCCGGTCGCTGGGCGGTACGCTAAAGTTGCGAAGCGGTGTGGCTCGCATCGCGGTGGAAGATTCTCGAGCGGTGGCGGTCGAGCTAGAAAATGGGCAAGTACTGACCGCTAAAAATATTCTGTCCAGCGCCGGTGCAGTCGAGACGCTGCGACTGTGCGATGATTCTAGCGAACTGACCAATGTCCAAGCGGGCGAGATGTCGTTCATCGAATCGATTTCCGTCGTGGACCGTCAACCCAAAGATTTTGGCTTTGATGAAACGATCGTCTTCTTCAACGATTCGCCAAAGTTTGATTGGCGTAAGCCGCAGCACCAACTGTGCGATGTGCGAACCGGCGTGATCTGCTCGCCGAATAACTATGAGTACCAGGACGAGAAGTCGCGGGAATCGGAAGGCTTCATTCGTTTGACCACAATCGCCAATCACAAATTGTGGGAGCAATTATCGCCGGAGGACTACGCTCGCGCAAAATTGCGATGGTATGATGAAAGCGTTGCGTCGGCGGTAGCGTTCATGCCCGACTTTCGCCGGTACGTAATCGACACGGACGTTTTCACTCCGAAGACCATTCGCCGGTTTACTTCGCATGACAATGGCGCTGTATACGGCGCTCCGCGCAAGCAATTTGACGGCACAACGCACTTAAAGAACCTGTTCTTGTGTGGCACCGACCAGGGCTTCGTCGGGATCATCGGGGCCATCGTCAGCGGCATCTCGATGGCCAACATGCACTGCTTGCGAAGCGATTTGTAGCGGTTGCCAATCAATCCCACCCATCGCATCCAAAGAATCGCAGACCAAGGAATCCTCATGCTACGCGCGGCTCAACTTGTTTCCATCGCTGCGGTCTCGTTCAGTTTGACCCTTGCGGGTTGCAATCCATCTCCGCAAGCCACCAAATCCCCAGCCGACGGCTCTGCCATTGCACCTGCCAACCAAACGGCCAGTGATACACCCAAAGTAAAACGCAAAGCGAACGCGAAATGGGCTGAACAGCTTTTCCAGCAACAGCAATACGCCAAAGCGATCGAGGAATGCACGGCCGTGCTGCTGTCCGATCCGACCCATGCTCATGCTCTTTTTGTTTTAGGGCAATCGCTGTACGCAATCAACGACACAGCCGCTGCGATCGAGACGCTGCGATCGATCCCAACCAATGACCTGTTGTACGGAGCTGCCGCTCAAGGGTTATTGGTCGATATGTTAATCAACGATGGACAATGGGACGCCGCCGAGCATACCTTACGAGGTCTGCTGGACAAATCGCCCTCCGACGCCAAATCACAGCGGCAGTTCGTGACCTTAATGAACTTGGCTGGCCGGCGATACGAAGCCAACCGGATGATCGAATCGTTGTTGGTGGATGGTCAAGTGGACCGCAATTTGTTGCTTCTGCTGTTGGACCCAGCAGAACCGCTCGACTCACGCATCCCAGCGAGCGAAGTCCTCAAGCAATACCCCAACGACACATTAGCGCAATCGGCATTGGCGAATTATGCGATGTTCTTGCAAGACTATGACGACGCAGTTGGCCGCTTCGGGGCAATTGTGGCCAGCGGTAAAGCGATACCCAGCGCCTTTGCTAATCTTGCTTTGGTGTACGCTCGGACTGAGCGATGGAATGAGTTGACGCAGATCGTTGCAAAAGCTCCGGCAGAGGCACGGGCGTTTCCAAACTTTTGGATCGCGATCGGTCTGCTGTACGAGTCACAGGAGAAGCAGGCAGAAGCGATCACGGCCTATGTACAAGCGGTTGATATCTTTTCCGCGGAAGCCGAGGCGCTGCGTGGGCTTTCACGAAGCTTGCTGATCGAAGGTGATCAAGCCGCAGCGGACCAGACCGCCCAACGACTTGCAAAATCGGCCTTGATTCGAGAGCGATTGAAGCTGCTCTCTCGCGATCTGGATGACCAGCAGACTATGTTGCTGCTCAGTGAAGATTTGCAGTTCTTGGAGCGTCATCATGAATCGCTCGCTTGGTTAGCCCTGGCGTTGCAGGGACAAACTCCGTCCGCTCAGCAAGTTGCACGAGCCAACGCATTACAAACGATCGTGGCCAATTCCACGGTCGACCTCGGTCGCTTATGGCCGTCGCTGCAGCCATGGCAAACGCGGCAACTCAATCTCGAAGAGCTTGTCGGCACGTCGACGCAAAACAGCACGCTGGCAGCCGCTGTCGGTGGCCCTAGCTCGATTCGCTTTCGTGAGATCAGCCAAGAAGTCGGAGCGACCTTTCGATACGACATGGGGCCCACTCGAGACGGCGGCTATAACCTTTATCAGACCAACGGCAGCGGCGTGGGCGTTTTGGATTACGACTTGGATGGTTGGCCTGATTTGTATTTACCTCAAGCGGCCGGTAAGCCGCTGGAACCCTCGGCGGCGCGCATCAACGCCATGTATCGCAACATCGATGGCCAGCAAGCGTTGGATGTCCACGCATCAGCGCGATTGCAGAATCCGGATTGGGGACAAGGAGTTGCGGTGGGCGATTTCGATGGCGATGGCTTCCCCGATCTGTTCGTAGCCTGTCTGGGCGAAAGCGTGCTGTGGCATAACTTAGGCGACGGTACGTTTGAAAAGATGACGCTGCCCATGACCACCTTTGAACGCGAATCGATGACGATCTCGGCCGCTATTGCGGACATCAACGGCGATGGTTTACCTGACTTGATCGAAGCGAACTATGCGGATTCGAGAACCGTGATCAACACGTTGTGTCCGGGGGCCGACGGCAAAGCGAAAACATGTTCGCCGACCGAGTTCGCTTCGGCCAGCGACCGCATCTATGTCAATCAAGGCGACGGTTCTTTTCGCTTCGTCAACGACTTATGGAACTTGCCGATCGATGGCGGGCGTGGGTTGGGCATCGTCGTAGGTAACTTTGATAAGCAGTATGGGAACGACGTCTATATCGCCAACGATATGAATGCGAACCACTATTTGGTCAGCGTGCCCGCCAGCGATAGTGCCCAAGCGCCGTACCAATTGCGTGAGGAAGGTTCGGTGCGCGGGTTGTCCGTCGATGGACAAGGGCGCGCTCAGGCGTCCATGGGAATTGCCACGGGGGATCTTAACCGCGATGGCTTGATGGATTTTTTCGTGACCAACTTCTACGATGAATTCAACGTCGTCTATACCGGTCGCCGCGGCGGATTGTTTCTCGATTCAACCGCTAAGTTCGCGATGGCCAATGCGAACAAGCAGACGTTGGGCTTTGGAACGCAAGCGGTCGATTTTGACCGCGATGGGTATTTGGATTTGGCGATCGTCAATGGGCATGTCGACGATTTTCGAGAAGAAGGCAAACCATTTGCGATGAAGCCAGAACTGTATCGTGGAACGCCTCAAGGATTTGTGCTTGTCCCCAATGCGGAGGTTGGCCAGTATTTCGAAGCTCCCACTTTGGGGCGCGTGCTGGCCACGGTCGATTGGAATCGCGACCTGCATATGGACATGGTGGCAACTCATTTGGACCGCGAGATGGCGCTCTTGAGAAACGAAACGCAGACCTCCAACCATGGCATCCAGTTCGAGTTGGTGGGGACGGTCAGCGATCGCGATGCGACAGGAGCTTACGTGGAACTGCTAGCGGGAGAGCAACGATGGACCGCTTCGGTGGTGAAGGGCAGTGGTTTCGAATGTTCGAACGAAGCGGTGCTGGATTTGGGGGTCGGGGAACTGACGAAGATCCCCCAAGTCACAATCACATGGCCTAGTGGTACAATGCAGACTTTGCGAGATCTTGCAGTGGACCAACGTTATCTGGTGGTTGAAGGTCAGTCGCAAGCGTTCCCACGTTATTGAAATTGCCATGGAGCAAGTTCAAGTGAACGCACCAAACCTATTGCCAATACTGGGCACAAAACCAAGTTTTACCCGCTCTCACGCCTACGCCTAGTGTTTTGTCAACATTTAGTTTTAGGGTACGACGGACTTCCCGTCCGTCGGCAAAGGGCGACAGCGTATAGAGATATGGGCACTTCACGACAGAACTTTCCTTTGCAGCATGGGCTCGCTCAGCCGGATCTAATGTTCCCGTTTAGCGGCCCCTTGCTGGCTCGCCCAGCAAGAGCCAGAGTTTTGTGGTTAGCAAAGCGACACCTCCCGCCTTTCCCCGGTTGGCTTGCCAACCGGAAGAGAAGTTGGCTAACTTCAAAACTGACGCTCATGTCGGCAAGCCGACATGGGGCGAAGGGTTGCATTTTTAAGCTTGGCTGCTGGATGCCGATGGCAACGGGAAGATTGATTCGGAGACAGCTTGGGTTTACAGCAGGTGCATGAGAGGGAGCGTAGCGACACGGCGGTCATGGATGCTGACACCATGGCGAGGTATACTTGGACGGTAAGGAGCCAGAGATGCCTAGAAAAGTAAGAGAGCTGATTGCCGACCTAGAAAATGCTGGGTTTAAGAACCGAGGCGGAAAGGGAAGTCATTGAAACTTTGCACATCCTAAGGTGAAGGACATCGTAACGATTTTGGGGAAACTCGGCGATGATGCAAAAAGTTACCAAGAGAGAATCGTAAAATACGCAATCGAGGAGAGCAAAAAATGAGTGATGCTGACCGCTATGCAAAAATTGTTTATTGGTCGGAGGAGGATCAGTGTTTCATTGGGTGTTGCCCTAAACTAGTCTTAGGTGGTTGCCACGGTGATGATCCCAAGGCAGTATTCGCTGAGTTATGCGAGATCGTTAGTGAGGCTGTAGAGCTTTACGCGAAGGATGGCCGCACTTTACCGCCACCTGATACAAGCGATGAATGGCCTTTCCAAAGACAATCAGTTTAGCACACCAATCCTGTTGCGACGCGTTGGGGCAAGCCCAACGGTCGCTCAGTTCTCGCGGTCTCAGAATAATGTGCCTTGGTCTTCTGTCTTTCAAATGCTCCCGGCTTGTCCGGGAGATACTTTCACTTCTCGCTACACGGGTCGGCCCCCTGAATCCTAAAGCTAATGCTCCCGGCTTGTCCGGGAGATGTTTCCGTTTCTTGCTAAAGAGCGATGTTGACTAGCGAGGAACCGAACAATCCACCGGACGAGCCGGTGGGATTCCCGTTGTAGCGGGCTCTTTGGTGTAGCGAGAAACCCAATGATCCACTGGACAAGCCAGTGGGATTTGGATCGCGCTGCGGTGCAAGCATCGACGTCCATCTGGGCCTTGTGTCCAGGCTTCGCAATAGTGCCGTCGGATATTTTGAGCTAGACGCGACGGGCTGGCAAAATTTACTTATAACGTCGCAAACCGTGACTGAACCGGCCACGGCAGTAATTGTGCCTAGCCTTCGGCTCGAAAGCCCAAGATCGCTGCTTCTGGTACAATTTCCACTTTAAGAGATCTTGCTGCTGACCCATGTTCTCGAGGCGCTGCCATGTCCCGGCTATCTGCTTATAAAATCAAAAGCTTGCCACGTTTGACCGATCGGTTTCTCGCACGGGCCAATCGCTTTTGGGCATTTGCCGCTACGCTCATCGCAACCAGCGGACTGCAGGCAGAAGAATTGGAATTCAAAGTCCACGCAGTCAATCCAAACAGCGAGTATGTTGCTGCAGCGGCTGTCGATGTCAACCGAGACGGGCTGCTGGATATTGTGTGCGGTTCCCATTGGTATGCTGCTCCCGATTGGCAGCCGCACTTCCTGCGAGATGTTGCGGTCATTGGGAATCGCCCCGACAGTTATGCCCATCTACCGCTGGACCTCAATCGCGATGGTCGACTGGATTTGTTGATTGTGAACTGGCGGAGCCGCAGCTTGCAATGGGCGCAACAACCTGCGTCAAACCTTGAACCTTGGCCGCTGCATGTGATTGAGACACCCGGAAGCATGGAAACTGGTCGGCTGTATGATATCGACAGTGATGGGCAGCTAGATCTGTTGCCCAATGGCAGCAAGTTCGCTGCTTGGTGGGCAATAGATCTGCCAGAACACAACGCTGCACCCAGTGCTAACCAGGGCCCTCGATTCAGCCGCATTGACTTGCCACCTGAAATGGCGGGGCACGGAATCGGTTGTGGAGACATCGATGGCGATGGTCGGCCTGACATCGTCGGCCAATTCGGTTGGGCTCAAGCACCTCAGCAACCGCGTCAGCAGCGATGGTTGATGCATCGCGATTTTGACCTGGGCCGCGCTAGCGTGCCGATCCTGGTCGTCGACGTCGATGGTGACGGTGACAACGATCTTGTGTGGTGTATGGGACATGACTACGGATGTTACTGGTTGGAGCATCAGCGGCAAGGTGATCAAATAGAGTGGGTGCGTCACACCATCGATGTAAACTTTTCCGGCGGCCATTCACCCTTGTGGGTCGACTTGGACAACGATGGTCGCAACGAATTGGTCGTGGGCAAACGTTACTTGCCTCATGAAGGAGCCGATCCTGGCGAATTCGATCCCTTGGTCGGCTATCGCTATCAGTTTGACCCGACGACAAGAGCTTGGCAGCGTTGGCCGATCACGCAAGGCGAGCCGGTCGGATATGGCTTGGACCCGAAGGCGGTCGACTTGGATGGCGATGGCGATTTAGATCTATTGTGTGGAGGCCGCCATGGTTTGTTTTGGCTCGAGAACTTAGGACCGCCAGCAGGTAGTGCGGGACCAGCGGTCGGGCCGCTGGCTACGCAGCTTGAACCGACGCTCGATCGGGCGTTCGTGCGCGGCGAAAGTCCTGGCCGCATTGCACCCGCTTTTGAACAAAAGCATCTGGCGAAGTTTACCGCAGCAGACCAACGCTATGGCGTCGTTCGCAGGATTGAGCACGCGATGGATGACTTTAATCATCCGCGGCATCGCGTGCCGCTAGATATGCAAGTCGCCGAGGAATCGAGCTCACACTTTCAAGTGCAATTTACGGCTAAACCTGATCGAATTGCAACGGCAGAGATTCATACGCCGCTTGGTTTGGCGCAGCGAACTGCGACTGCCTTAGACTCACCGCCTATGACGGAAGATCAGCCCGATGCAAGCAGGCCTGCAGTGGTGATTGTTCATGACGCGCAGGAACGTGAAGCGGTACATGCGATCGTGCAACGCGGACTGAGCCAAGGGGCTGTGGTGCTGCGAATCGAGTTGGACGTAAAGGCAGATTGGGCCAAAGCTGAATTGCAGGATCATGTATGGAACGCTATCCGGTGCATCGATGTTTTAGAAGCTTGGCCGCAAGTGGATCGAGGCGCGGTGGAGATGCATGGCCAAGGTACATTCGGCTCGCAAGTCGCATTGTTGGCAGCGGCTGTGGATCCGCGGGCGCGTCGCTTGACACTTGATAGCGTCCCCTTGTCGATCGAAAATCTTGGTATGCTAGTGCCCGACGTAGCGGCGGCGATCGCGCCGCGACCACTTAAAGTACTGCAAGCGGACGCTGGTTCGGATTGGACGCGGTTGCAAGTGGTGTACGATTCGATCGATCAGGCGGAACAGTTACAAGTTTCGTACGTTGGCGATTGATCCAGCGTGGGCTTGTTGCAAACGGGGCGGCAGCAGAGGCGGAAATGATTGACTGGTATCCGGTCGTGATTCTTGTAGTGGGAATCACGGTCGTCATCGGCTTGATATTGTTTATGCGGATCAACGCGTTCTTTGCGTTGATTTCCGGCGCGATGCTGGTCAGTTTGATGGCAGAAGGTGCCGCAGCCGATAAAATTTCACGTGTCGCTAAAGCGTTCGGCGATTCGGCAGCAGGGGTGGGGATCGTGATCGCGCTGGCCGCCGTGATTGGCAAATGCTTAATGGAAAGCGGAGCGGCTGACCGCATTGTACGATCGTTCACAAGGTTGCTTGGAGAGCAGCGAGCGCCGCTGGCTTTAATGGGCAGCGGATTTGTGTTGTCGGTCCCGGTCTTTTTCGACACCGTGTTTTATCTGTTGGTACCGCTGGCCAGATCGCTGTGGCAAAGCAAACGCAAGAACTATGTCCTGTACACCACCGCCATCGTGGCTGGTGGAGCAGTGACGCATACGATGGTTCCACCGACGCCGGGGCCGCTGGCGATTGCCGCGAACTTGAATATCGATTTAGGTTTCATGATTGTTGTTGGCAGTGCGATTGGGATCTGCATGTCGATCGTTGGGCTGGCGTTCTGCTGGTTCTTGAATCGATGGTTAGACATCCCGATGCGGCCTTATGTGGGTGAACTGGAAACGGTGCCGTTTCGCGACGAAGACTTGCCGCCGCTGCTCAGTGCCCTTTTGCCCGTCGTACTACCTGTGATATTGATCGCCATGAATACCGCTGCGATGGCGTTTTCGAAAAGCGATCCAGTGGCTTGGGAGAATACCTTGGCGGTGACAGGGATACTAGGAAATCCAAACTTAGCGCTGCTTATATCTGCGGCAATTTCAATCTATCTTGTGATTCGCTATCGCGGTCGGTCTTTATCGGCAATGGGAGAATCGATTGAGCAATCGTTGATGAGTGGTGGGGTGGTGATCTTGATTACCGCGGCTGGCGGCGCATTTGGCAAGATGTTGGCGGCTGGCGGTATTGACCGTACGATTCAAGGGCTATTGGGGGATTCCGATACAGCGTCTGGTTTTACGGTACTGACGGCAGCTTTTCTGGTTGCGGTCCTGTTGAAGTTCGCGCAAGGTTCTGGGACCGTTTCGATGTTGACGACATCCGCGATGTTTGGTGCGATGGGTTTCACTTCGCAGCAGCTTGGGTTCAACATGATCTATCTGGCAACCGCGATCGGCAGTGGTTCGTTGATAGGAGATTGGATGAACAATAGTGGGTTTTGGGTATTTGCGAAGATGAGCGTATTAACGACCGGCGAGACATTGAAGACGTGGAGCTTCTTGACGGCCGTGATGGGTCTGACTGGCTTTTTGGTAACGCTGCTGGCGGCGTATTTTATCCCCGGTATCGATTAGTGGGAGATGTAAGAAGGCTTTCGTTTAACCGCGTTGGGCATCGCCCCGCGTTTGTGATGGCGATGATGACGACGCGGCCCGATGGGCACGCGGTTAAACGAAGGCGGTGCGAGATCATCGGGTGAGTTGGCGTCGGTTATGGTGCTCCCTCCCCGGACGCTCGCGGAACTCGCGGCCGACCCTCCCAGAATGGGAGGGTGGAGAACACGTACGCCTCAAGTTGGGTTAGTTCTCCAAAAAACCTTGCTGCGGGAGTGAAGACGCCGTTAAAAACTGCTACAATGGATTGCATGGCTGGCGTTGTTGTGTGTTTGGCTAACCGAACAACGTCGCGTACGCCCAGCGGCTGACGGTTAAACCAACACCGCTTGCCCACCCCACCCCCCACCAATCCTACCTTCCACCCCACAATCCCATGGTCAAATCAGGAATGCGGCTGATTGCCTTGAGCGCCCTTGCGCTGTGGTGGCACTCCCCATGCCACTTCGCTCAAGCGGAAGAGGTCTTTCATGTCCCCGCGGCAATGCAACAGCTCGTCAGCAAATACTGCTTAGACTGCCACCAGGGGGCAGATGCGGAAGCTCGGCTGGACCTGCAACAGCTCTCCAGCGATTCGATGGATCGCCACCTGCCTCTATGGCGCAACATTACGCGAGTGCTCGGCGATCGATCCATGCCGCCAATAGATGCCGATCAACCTAGCGACGCTATGCGAGCTTCGGTCGTGGATCAACTGCAAACGGCGATGCAATCGACGATGCGTCATTTCGCACACGATCCAGGTCCAGCCCTGATCCGTCGGTTGACTAATGCAGAGTACGAATACTGCATCGAGGATCTCACCGGCGTGCAGTTCGACGTGCAAGCGAAATTGGTCAGCGATGGCGTTGGCGGTTCAGGCTTCACCAATTCCGCGACTTCCCTGTTCATGCAAGACGTGACGTTGGAACGATACTTGGAAACGGCCAAACATGTTGCCGACCACGCCATGATCGGGGCAGGCTCGCTGTACTTTTTCGATGACCCAGGCCAGACTGGGCTCGAAATCTCCGCGGCCAAACGTATCCAGAAGATCTACCGCCAGTTCGGCTTTCGAGCGGCGGCCGGCGAAGGTGGCGAGCCCTATGGCATGCATCGCTTTACCGACGCATTTGTCGTCGCATGGAAGTATCGTTATCGAGACCAACTGGGACTTCCTGACACTTCGCTGGCAGAACTAGCCAAGCAAGCGAACCTCGAACCGAGATTCGCACAGCACATTGTCAACGTTTTGAACTCAAGTTCGCCCAAGTTTCCGCTCAACACGCTGGTCGATCGCTGGCACCAATTTCCACCGCCGCAGTCTGCAGGGGAAGATATTGCTGGTCGCATTGAAAAAGAGGCTAGCGAGTTGTTTGCATTGATGCAAAGCTGGCAGAAACGTTTCGCCGCGTCGGCGTCTGCGGAAGAAGAAGCCGCGCTGCTGACCGGTGGCCAGATCAAGTTGCCTTCGGAAGCGAGCTTCATTGCGAGAGCTTCGCTGCGCATTCGACGCAATGCGGACAACACAACCTTTACGCCCGATCTGAACAATGCGACTTTGTTTGATCCTAACGACCGGTTCTTGAAGTTTCGGTTTACGGTTGAACCTGCTAGTCCAGAGATTGGCAATTCGGCTGCAGTCATCTTTCACCAGCCAAAATTTCGAGTGCGCGTGGTCGGGAATTTGGGCGCTGTCCAGCCCGATCCGGTTCCGCTGCGGACAGTGCTGAGCGACGATCAAGCGGCACTGCTAAGCTTTGGGAGCAATCCAGATGGCGATTCGATTGCAGCCGACGATTTCGTGTTGCACGCAGGGCAAACGAAGGAAATTGCGATCGAGATTCCTGAAGGCAGTCGATTTGGCGAACTGATCGTGCAAACACGCTTGGACAGTGTATTGGGAGTGGATGCGGTGACACGCTGTATCATCGAAGATATCTCCAGTCAACGCGGTCGGCAGTACTCATCGTTATTGCGAGATGCCGATAGCAAATTAGTTGACCAATGGATTGGCGGCATCGAGCAATTCGCGTCTGCCTTGCCGCAGATTTCACATCGCGAACCAACGCCCAGCGACCGCGATCCAATCCCAGAACCGTACGACAACACCTACAACGTTCCCGAACGGAACTATTTTCATACGGCGATCAAGTACGCGAGGGAGGATGACTTTCTATACAAGTACATGCTGCCAGACACTCAGCGTCGGCTACTGGATGGAGCTTGGACCGATCTATTGACGTCGTTCGATTATCATCAAGTCAATCTCAACTTTGTGCTGCAGAAGTATCAAATCAGTTTGCCGGATGGGATGAACATCGACAATATTGAAAAGAGCTGGATCAAGACTTTGCCCGATACGGTGCAACGATTTGTTCTGGCTTATCAAGACGAGTTCCATGAGATGGCATTTGATCGCCAACAAGCAGAAGTGGGGCAACTAGATGATGTGGTGCGATTGGCAGATTATGCGTGGCGACGCGAGTTACATTCCGACGAGCGCGTCGGACTTGTTGAATTCTACGATGCTTGTCGTAGCGAACATTCAATGACTCATCCCGCGGCGATTCGAGCGACGCTGGTACGTGTGCTGACAAGTCCTGACTTTTTGTATCGAATTGAAAATTCTGCGACCGGTGGCGAGGTCGCTGAACTGACCGATCAAGAGTTGGCCAACCGCTTATCCTTCTCGCTTTGGTCGTCATTGCCGGACGACACCTTGTTGCGCAGCGTACTGGCAGAGAAACTAACGGATGATCAAGAGCTTGAATCGCAAGTGCGACGGATGTTGGCTTCGGACAAAGCAAGGCGGTTTGCGACCGAGTTCTTTGGTCAATGGTTTGGCTTTTATCAGTTCGATTCATTCCGAGGAGTCGATCCGAACAAGTTTCCTGAGTTCAATGAACGGCTTAAGCGGTCGCTGTACGACGAGTCGATCTCATTCTTCGAATATCTGGTCCGGAAAGACCGCCCCTACACGGAAATACTGGATGCCGACTACAGTTTCGTCGACGCCAACACGGCCGCTCATTATGGACTTACGTGGAATGCGGCCGACGGTCATGCAATGCGGCGCGTGGTTGCCGACGCTCAATCAACACGGGGGGGGCTGTTGAGTTTGGGGGCCGTATTGACGACGACTTCGGCTCCTCTGCGAACCAGTCCGGTCAAACGTGGAGACTGGATTTTACGCCGAGTGCTTGGAACACCAGTGCCTCCGCCGCCAGCCGATGCGGGTTCAATTCCTGCTGACGATGTGCTGACCGATGGGCTAACGGTACCCGAGCGGCTGGCGCTTCATCGGACTCGCGAGGAATGCAATAGTTGCCATGTGCGGATCGATCCGCTGGGTTTTGCACTTGAAAACTTCGATACGCTTGGCCGATGGCGGCAAACGTATGCCGATGGCCGCGAGATTATTGCGTCGGGGACGGCTGTTGACGGTGCGGAGATCGACGGGCTGAGCGGACTAAAAAAGTACCTCGTGTTGCAAGAGGCAAGCTTTCGTCGAACATTCGCCGCACGTTTGGTCGCATACATGATGGGCCGCGCCGAGACCATTTACGATGCGGCGTTGATCGAACAAGTGGCTGAGAACTTGAAAGAGGACTCGCGGATATCGACAGCCGTGATGACCGTCGTACGCAGCCCTCAGTTTCGGAAGATACGCGGAACCGCCGACGCGGCCACCATTGCACTTCAAACTCAAGGAGACTAACCCCATGGAACGTTCAATGCAGCCAGTAGAATCGATCGCGCGGCGAGGCTTTCTGGGCCAGTGCCTGCGCGGGGCAGGCGTCAGTCTCGCGCTGCCTTGGCTGGGCTCGATGCAGGTGCGAGCGGAAGAGACAGGAAAACTTGCCAATGTCGATACCTTAGACAACTCGCCGCCGGTTCGCTTCGGTTGCGTATTCTTCTCCAATGGCGTCGAGCCAGAGCATTGGTGGGCGCGTCAGCAAGGTGCAGCGATCGAGTATGGAGAATGTTTGAAGCCGCTGCAGGCCCACAGTTCCGACTTTACGTTCATCAAAGGCTTATTCAATGAGCAAGCCGCATTGCATCCTAGCCCGCACATGGGCCGCATGGCCAACATGCTTTCCGGAGCGTGGGTCAGCGAAGACCAGTCGGAGATTCGTGTTGGAAAGTCGATGGATCAATTGATGGCTCAGCGACTGGGCCGTGAGACGGATTTGCCAAGCCTTGTGTTGGGCGTTGAGCCGACGGAGTTGCGTCTCGAAGATGGTCTGTCAATGATCTACGGTTCCTGCATCTCGTGGGCGACGGACACCAAGCCAGCGACGAAAGAGATTTATCCAGCTCGAGTCTATGATCTAATCTTGGGCAACGGTTCAGACCGGAAGCTGGACCGCAGTGTCCTGGATGCCGTGCTGCAAGACGCTCAGCGAGTTCGCAATCATGTGTCAGCGGCGGATCGCGTGAAGCTTGATGAGTACTTCGATTCGATACGTGACATTGAAACGCGGATCGATCGAGCTCGCAAGGGCGATTCGCTGGAAGGCTGGCGGCCATCGATCAGCGAGCCGACGTTTGGTCGCCCAGCGGAGGATTTGCCTCAGAACGTAGCGGAGCACATGCAATTGATGCTGGATTTGATGGTACTTGCATTCCAGATGAATAAGACGCGGATTGCAACTTGTATGCTCAATAATGATCTGTCGCAGATGAACTTCAGTTTTCTTGAGGGCGTTGAAGGGAGCTTGCATTTGGACCTAACACACAATGGCCGCAAACCAGATCTAGAAGCCATGTACTTGCGGACCAATCAATTCCACTTCCAGCAATTAGCCTATTTGATGGAACGCATGAAGGGCATTCAAGAAGGGGATGCAACGTTGTTGGACAATTCGATTTTGATGTTTGGCTCGAACTTGTTTGATGGCGACCGTCACCAAGCGACGGAGATGCCATTGCTATTGGCCGGAGGGGGCGGTGGAACGTTGCAGCATGGACGCGTGATTGATGTTAGCCAAGAGTCGCTGGACAACCGTCGTGCTTGTAGTTTGTATTTGTCGATCATGGATCGCATGGGAATGTCGTTGCCCAGCTTTGGTGATTCGCGACAACGCTTCGAGCCGTTGGGTTGATTGGTGGAAGTGCCTTCGTTTGCAGGCCGGCCTGTCGGCGGAAGTGCGTGGGAATGTGTAGAATCATTCCGCCTGAAGGCGTTACTACGAACAACTGGACGACTTTCGTTATTCGGTCACTAAATGCGATGCTAAGTGATCGACGTTGTTGTATGCCTCGATGTTACAATCGGTCGCCTTGTATCGAATGGTCGTGACAGATGTGTTCCGCGGTGTATCGTACAACCAAATCGAATCGTCCAAGTTGACGGAGTTTAGACGAGCGATAGCCGAAAGGAGCTTCACTTTGAAGTCCGCGTGAATGATCATCGCGATCGTCGATTCACGTGTCCCAACAGGCGTTTGAGCCATGGCATGCATCCAAGCGGCAACGTCGCTGGCTCGGGCATCGGCTTCATGTTCCAGTTCGATGTTGCGGCCATGATGCCAACCATCGTCGTTGATCGCGGGATCGATCTCCCAATGTGAGAACCGATTCAGAATCGCGGCACGACCCATCCCCGGTTCAGCTCGCATCTTGCCAGGCAAATGGCCGCTGTAGCACCCTTTTACCTCAAACAATTTCGCGTGCACGTACGCAGGCATGCCTAGCGCATGTGCCAGCGGAGCGGCGGTATCGATGGAGCGTAAAAAGCCGCTGCAATAGATCTTGGTAATGGGTTGATCGGACAAGTATTCCGCCAGGCAGCGAGCTTGCAAGTGCCCCAGCTCCGTCAAGCCAGGATCGCTGACCCGCTGGTGTTCAGGCAAGGCGTTGTTGGCCGACTGAGCGTGGCGAATGATTAAAAACTTACAGCCAAAGTTACTCATCGTGGTGCAGCGGTGCCTTGAAATCCTTCGTTTGGTGACATCGTAGGCAAACTACCTACCGAAGGGATCCGCTAGCAGATCCCATAACCACCATTCAAGAAACAACAGCATAAAGGGGCCAATATAAAGAAATAGTTGGCCGCCATACATAGCCACCTGTTCAGGAACGTATTCGACCAGCGAAGTGAACACCATATAGATCAGAACCATATTCACGGCAAGGGCTAGGATGCTGAGCAATGTCGTCATAAAGACGTACAACGCCAATCGCCAGCTTGCGCCCCAGGAGTTTGTTGGAGGAGTGTTCTGCATGGTTCGTCGCTTGAATGGATCTCGCTATTGAATACAGACTCTATGGTAAGCGGGATTTCGAATCTGAGCAATCGGCGCATTCCTCAAGATCGATACTTTCATAATCACCAATTGAACTTCCTTAGGCGGACAAGTTTACCTTTTTGAAACAGAATCTATTTCTGGGGTACAGTTTTTTTGATTCGTTGACCAAGCTTCCCTTGAAAGCCGGACTGCAATCGGCTGCCTCCATTTTCACCTCTTGCGTCGACGGCGACAACTCAGATTCCCACCAAAGGCGTTTTCGATGTCCACAACTTCGGCTAGTTCCCAATTGTCTCAAAAGATGCTTGCAGTCGTAGTTCCCATCAGTGCCGAGACGCTTGCCGCACCGCGAACCATCAATGATATTCGATCCGTTCTTCGGTCTTTGCGAATGCCCTTTACGCTTGTCATCGTACGCAATGGGATTGTGAAGCCGCATATGGCGGAGTATCTGGATGCAGTATGTTTTAGCGAAGCGAGTATCTATTGTGTGACGTTGGCCAGTCATACATCCAATCAGCTTGCCATTCGAGCCGGTCTGGAAGCGGTCGAAGCGGACGCTTATGTGACCCTGAGCGCAGATGGAACAGACGATGTCCGCACCATCGCTCAGATGTTGCGTAAGTGGAGTAAAGGCGCAGAATGCGTTCTGGCTGTTCGCGAAGAAGAAAATGATTTGAGCCGTCGACGAAGGTTGATCAAGGCGTTTTACCGAGCGGCAGGACGACGTTGCTCGGTCCCAGTCGCTTACGGTGCGGCTGATTTTTGTTTATTAGACAGACGAGTCGTCGATGCTTTGCGAGCCTTGCCAGCAGACAATCGCTCGCTCGCTCAGCAAACCTCGAGACTGGGTTTTCGTCGCGCTATCGTCGGCATGGAAGATTCATGGCGACGCCCTCAATCGTTATTCCAACGAGGCAGAAATCATTTCCGCTCGTTGCGTGAAAGCTTGATCTCCCATTCGCGATCGCCAATGCATGCGTTGTACTGGTCGGCAGCGAGTATCGTTGGCATGGCGACATTCAGTTCCATTAGCGCCATCGCCGCTCTTTTCGCGGGAGTATCGGCCGCGACTGTCGCATGTGGTCTGCTGCTCTCATGTCTAGCGGCACTTGGTTCCATGTCGGTTGGAATGATTGTCTTGGGCGAGTATCTCTATCGGCTGATGCAGAACGGACCTTCGGTGCAGAACTATGCCGTGGAAGCAAGTTTCGCGAAGACTTGTCAGTTGCCAACAGTAGCGACGCGACGCACGATTAGCGAAGCGGAGATACTGACCGAATTGAATTCGATTCGCGAAGATTTGTTAGTTCCCAGCAAATCGCCGAATTCATCGCCTCGTTACGAGGAATCGTCGTTGTAGTTCAGCTATAACCTGCCTGGAGGCCGACGGCCAGTGCCTATTTGCTTGGTTAATGAATCACCAAGATCTGACCGCCACTTCGACGCCTGCTCGCGAAGTGCTACAACTTGATCTGGATGCTCGGCCGATACGTCGACGTCTTCAAGGCCATCGCCACGCATATCGTAAAGCGATTCTTGGGTGACGGAGACCATTTCATAGCGGCCCGGCGCACCATCTTTACCACCCAGGCCGTAGCCCAACGCGTCTTTCTCCATCGATCGATATTGATGAGGAAAGACAAGTTTGAAGTTTGAATTGCGGATGGCTTGCAACTGCCCATCTGCGTAATAGATCGGTATCGAATCGTGTGGCGAAGCTTGGTCGACATCGCCTTGCATGATCTGGACCAGCGACTTACCGTCGATCTTGTGATCAGGAAGTTCTGCGTCGATCAATTCTGCGATGGTCGGCAGAATGTCTACAGTGCCTGCCAAAGTATTCGTGCGAGTGTTGGCGGGTATCTTGCCAGGCCAGCACATGATGGTTGGCACGCGAACACCGCCTTCAAAGCTCGTGCCTTTGCCTTCGCGCAGATCGCCGGCCGTACCGCCGTGGTTTCCATAGGATAGCCAAGGACCATTATCGGAAGTGAAGATGACTAATGTGTTGTCGGCTAAATCAAGTTTGGCCAATGTGTCGCGGATCGTGCCCAGCGACCAATCTAGTTCGGCCGCAACATCGGCATACAGTCCCTTGCCCGTCTTGTTCTCAAACTCTTTCGAGACATACAACGGCACATGAATCATCGAGTGCGGCAAGTAGACCAAAAAGGGTTTGTCCTTGTTACGTTCGATAAAGGAAACCGCTCGTTGTGTGTACCACTTGGTTAGATTACCTTGCGTCGTATCATCCACGTCCGGATTGACAATTGTCGATTGTTCAAACAAAGGCAAGCGAGGAAAACGCCATTGGTCTTCAGGGATCGCATGTCGCGTTGCGATTGGACCGGGCCACATATCATTGGAATAGGGCAAACCAAAGTATTCGTCAAAGCCGTGTTCGGTGGGCAAAAATTTTGGATGGTGTCCTAGATGCCATTTGCCAAAGCAAGCCGTCGCGTACCCTTTCGACTTGCACAGCTCACCAAGTGTCAGTTCCGAGTCCGAAATTCCGATCACACTGCTATGGTTCAAAGCTCCACGGATTCCAACTCGTTCGTGATAACAGCCGGTCATGATTGCGGCACGTGAGGCAGAGCAGACCGCCGATGAAACCAGGAAATTCGTAAAGCATCTGCCGTCGCGGGCCATCTGCTGCAGATTAGGCGTTTCGTAGGATTGGCTGCCGAACGGTTCAATGTCGCCGTAACCCATATCATCGATAAAGACAACGATAACATTGGGCGGCTGCGTTTGATCCGCCCGGGCATGATATTGCAAAGCGAACGCGGTGATGATCGCCAACGTTAATCGCGCGGCAAAACAAAATTCCGCCCCATAGTGTGAGGTCGCGAAATTCTTGTCCGAAAAATTGTGACAGTGCTGTGACATAGGGGGGATTCGTGGGTTCAAGGTAGGATCGGCGGGCTTTCGTCAGAAGACGGACTGATGCCGAGATGTAGGTAGGGAATCGGTTTCCGATTTGCTCATTATATCGAAATGGAAACGGTCCGTCGCAGCAGGAGCGACATTTGCCTTTGAACAGTTCGGAAATGAGGCAGCATTGCCGGAAAAAATGCAAGAAGCACTTGCCCCAAGACGATACTGCCACGTGGGCAGGGGGCGTCGAAACCAAGTTAGCCTATGGAAAAATCTGTCGCCGTGATGTATGATCTTGTGACAGGTCCAACAGACCCTCCCGCCTTGAATCCCTCCGAAATCCCACCTCGTATCGCGTCATCCGAAGCTTAATGTTTTTGATTGGCGTAGCTCTTAACCCAACAAGCAAACAATGAAACCAACTTCAGCAGTGAAGCGTTCCTCTATCGCAGCATGTTTCGCCCTCGGTAGTCATTTTGTGCGAGCCGCCGTACCCATTGCCTTGTTGGGAGGCGGCGTTTGGGCATATGGAAAACTTGCTACCGGATTGGAAGCCGAACCCGTAGCACCTCCCGTGCCGGAGGTGATTCGGACCAATGTGACCGAGATGCATGTCAGCGACTATCCGATTGTGATCAAGACGCAGGGGATTGTTCAGCCGCACAACGAAGTGACCTTGAGTGCACAGGTGACGGGCTTGATCACAAAGATCACGCCCGCTTTTGAGTCCGGAGCGTATTTTTCTGAAGGCGATATCCTCGTTGAAATTGACCCTCGCGACTATCAGACCGCATTGGCAGTGGCAGAGGCTCGCAAGCTGAGCGCAGAGGCGGCTTTAGAGCTCGCTCAGCAAAATCATCTTCGTTTAGAAGAGTTGTTTCGCACCAAGCATGTCGCGGAAGTCGACGTGTTGCAATCGTCGGCAACCATGAAACAAGCGGCCGCAGAATTAGGTTCCGCATCGGCCGAGATTGAACGAGCAGCGCGAGATTTAGAACGTACCAAGATCCGAGCTCCTTTCAACGGCCGCGTGCGTAGCGAAGTCGTCGGGATCGGGCAAAATGTTTCAGCGGGCACGCCGTTGGGCGTCGTGTACTCGATCGATTACGCTGAGATTCGTTTGCCGATCGCGACTCGAGATTTGCATTATCTTAAACTACCCGATTCCGAATCGGAACCATCGGTGGAAGTCACGTTGTACGATGCCATTGACGCTGGATCGGAAGAATACTGGACAGCAAAAATTGTGCGCACCGAGGGTGCACTGGATGTCAATTCCTTGGAACTGTTTGCGATTGCGCGAGTCTATGATCCGTTTGGGCGAATGTCGGATCACGCGCCGCTGCGAATCGGGCAACCTGTTGTTGGCACAATTCAAGGCAAGGTATTGCAGGATGTAATTGCACTGCCTCGATTGGCCGTGCGGCAGCTTGATAAGGTTTACTTGGTCGATCGTGAGAAGCTGACGTTGCACGGCAAAACGATTCGGCCTATTTGGTCTGACGAACAACATGTCATCGTTCGCGATGAAACGTTGAAGGAAGGCAAGCTACTTTCTACGACGCAACTTGTTTATGCACCAGATGGCGCGACGGTGGAGATCATTCCCACGCTGAATGCAAAGGCTAGTGCGGTGAAAGCCGCATCGACGATCAGCACCACTTCGCAAACCAACTAAGCGTCTTGCCGATGAGTAGCTGCGAATCGACAGAACAGCTTTAGGCTGTTTTCAAAGTTTCCATTGCGGCACGTTCCTCCGCTGCAATGCGTTGGATGTAGCGAGCGAAGTTTTCATCTTCTCCATGCAGCAGTTGAGGCAAAGCAGCGAAGAAATCATCGCGACGACACCATTCTCGCATAAAGTCATCCCAACTGTGCCAGCGCCGTTTTTGCTGGATCGTCATGGTATCTTCGTAAGCGGTCAGGAACGCGCGTTCAAACAGGGAAATCAGAATCTCAAATAATACCTGCGTTCGTTCCCGTTGCTCATCGGTCAGGCCAGGCGTTGAAGTTTGAGTCCGCAGTTTGAGATCCGAATGTTGTAAGACCAGCTTCAAAAAATCGGTATAGGCATCGGATAGCAATTGGTAGATTTCTTCGTCTTCATTGTCCCGTTCCTTTCGTTGCTCCAAGACGAACGTGTAGATCGCCAGCGGCAAACCAAAGAAAGTGACCACGTTGGCGAGGAATTGGGCTAGATCGAAAAAATTCATGATTGCTATTAGCGAAAATACCGGACTGGCTCTAATCGGTTCGGGCAAAAGCGAAACGGCCGCGATACCGGCCTGCCCGAATCCTGCTGAGCAAAATACCGCTGGCGATTCGGCTCACGATAGTAGTTTTTGATCGCACGTCAACGCAGCATGTTGCATAGATTCAATCGGCGCTTACGATGAAGGCGTTCCCGCAGCCCCGTTCAGGACACTAACATGCGACTTGCCCCGACCACTTCGATTGACATTCCAACTTCCACCGGACTGATGCGAACACATCTGTTCCGAGCTGCGACGGCCGCCGAATTGCCGACTGTCGTCTTGTACTCCGAAATCTACCAAATGACGGGGCCTATTGCGCGGACCGCAGCATGGTTGGCTGGCCATGGCTATCTGGTGGCCGTTCCGGAAGTCTATCACGAATATGCCGAACCTGGTGAAGCGTTCGCTTACGACAAAGTGGGAACGGATCGAGGCAACTTGCTGAAGGTGACCAAATCGATCGCTGCGTTTGACGCGGACGCAAAAGCTTTGACAGAGTATCTGCGAGGCCTTGAAGGATGCGATGGTCGCTTGGCAACCATGGGGATTTGTCTGGGAGGCCATCTTGCGTTTCGTGCTGCCATGCAACCAGCGATGCAAGCTGGCGTTTGCTTGTATGCAACGGACATTCACAAACGCAGTTTAGGAGCGGGAATGAATGACGACACACTCGATCGGATGCACGAACTGAAAGCGAAAATGATGATGGTTTGGGGAAGGCAAGACCCGCACATTCCAGTCGAAGGGCGACAGTTAATCTATCAAGCGATGCATGCTGCCGAAGTCTGTTTCACTTGGCACGAATTCAACGGCGAACACGCTTTCTTAAGAGATGAAGGGCACCGCTACGACCCCAGCATTGCCGGTCTGGTACATGCCTTAGTACTTGAGCACCTGCACTCGGCGTTTCTATAGTTCTCCACCGCCGGACGTCGACATTTGAATTCCCGGGGCGGAACGAATCGTGATTGTGCCGATCAGTAGCAGCAGGATGGCGATCGGTGCCAAGCTCAAGCGGATTCCATCCTGCAGAAACGCGTTGGAAAAAAGCTTATTGGCAACAGCGTTTCCAATTTCAGAATTGCAGTATGGACATGCAAGAAACCAGAATGTCACTGCGGTACCTCTTTGCAAATTTCGACCAGAATGAGCTGACCGATTTCCGTACGATGATTCGTTGGAAACACCGGCTTTTGGCGAGAGCAACTCGGGTACCAGGACCATGCCGATCCCAGTGCCAGCCGACTTTTAGCGAATATTCGCTTTTGCGAGCATCAGGATGAGATGAGCCAGCGATTTCGCGCCCAGCTTTTTGGAGATATGACTGCGGTGCACTTCGATGGTCTTGACGCTCAAATTCAATCGACCAGCGATCTGTTTTGTGGGCATGCCAGCGGCAATCATACTGACGATTTCACGCTCGCGCTGAGTGAGACTTTCAAACTTTGTTTTGAAGTTCTCCAGCTCAAGATTGCCAGAATTCCGCTGGTCGTCAAGCTGGACCATGCGCGTGACTAGATCGATCAGAATTTCATGCGCGATCGGCTTTTCGACAAAATCGACCACGCCCAACTTCATCGCTTCCACCGCGCTGGCCACCGATCCGCGCGCGGTCAGCATCAGCACTGGTTTGTTGAAGCCGTTGGCCCTCAGGACTCGCAGCAACTCAATGCCCGACATGGAAGGCATGGCAAGATCCAGAATCAAACATCCAGGCCCGTCGTCCAAAATACTGTCAAGAAATTCCCTTGGGCTAGGGAAACTTCGGCATTGAAAACCAGCTTTGGTTATGACGTAAGCTAGACTATCTAGCATGTCAGGATCGTCGTCGACGAGATAGACGCGTGCCAAGTCCTTAACCAACGGGTCCAATATCTGGTCCGCGATCGGGGGCGTTTGTTCAAGCGGAGTGATGGCTGTGAATAATATCACGCTGATGCTTGTTGGCTAATTGGTCGGTGGTGGGATTTGAAGCGACCGAGGCGGGAGCTTAAAAACGATAATGTCTTGGACACGATTTCAACGACTATGGCGATTTCATGTGTCCAATACAATTCGTCGTCAGCAGATGATGCATACAGTAAACCGAATGTTGGATTATTAGTCAAGTTTTTATGCGCTATACCGAACGCAGTTTTTGAAATACGGTACTTCGAATAGAAGGTTTTCGATATGTCCGAGCAAAGTGATTCCTTTATTCATTCGACATTGTCCAGCGATCCGGATTTCACGGACTTAGTCGCCGAATTCGTGGCCGCTTTGCCGGCTAGGCGTGCAGCGCTGGAACGCTACCGCGCTGCGGGCAATGTCAAGGAATTACAACGAGCCATCCATCAGTTGCGGGGCGCTTGCGGAGGATACGGATTTAACGATCTATCGCTGCAAGCGGCTGCAATTGAAGAACGCTTGAAAACAGGAGCCACCATCAAGTCGCTGCAGACCCAGATCGACCATCTTTTGCACTCCATCAGCTTGGCACGCGTCTAGGCTTTCTTTCTAACTGGCTGCGTGCCTTTTCGTAGCTGGAAATTCGGGGCGAGTTCACTGATACGACGGGCTTCCAGGCCGTCGGGGCCAAGCCGTATCGACGGACTGGAAGTCCGTCGCACCCCAAGAATTGGCGATGACAAAGCACTAACTTTTGCTCTCTAACGCATTTACTCTTCCTCGCTAGTGAGACTCAATTGCCGCGACTCTCACTGCTGGACAATGCGAAATATACCGAATCGTTGATCCCCGCCGTCTGAAAAGGTGTGCAAGTAGTCCGATGGCAGCTTCCTGAGTTCGAAAGAGCTCCGAAGGCTGATCGACGATTCCATTGCCACTTATTCAGTTTGTTTTACTCCCTGGCAGGTATGACTTGCAGCTTGCGAAATTCGACCGCGCCATGATCTCCTTGAATCATGATCGGACCGGGCGCCCCTTCGTCGCTATCGATCGCTCCGCCTGTGATGCCAGGTATCGATTGACGATCAATAATGCGCTGGCCATTCAGTTCGATCGATACTTGACGGCCATTCAATGTCACATGCATGGTTTGCCACTGCCCCGCGGCGGCACTGGCGTTTACCGATGGAGTCAGAAAGCCGTAGACGCTGCCCATGTTGTGGTCGTCAGGCTGCTGATCTGGCGTATCGATGATTTGCACTTCGTACCGCCCTCGCAAATAAATCCCACTGTTGCTGCCCTTGGGATATCGAAACTCGGCCAACAACTGAAAGTTGCTGAAACGTTGCTCGCTGACCAAATTATTGCCCGGTTCGGCATTCACCAGCACGCCCTCACGAACTTGCCAACCATTCTTGCGCTTAGCAAACTGTGTCGTCCAGCCCGAGAGATCTTGACCGTTGAACAAGTCGATTGCGTCACCCCAAACGATCGGCTCCGTCGGCAACAATTCCGGAGCGCGACTCGCTTGCCAAGCCAACTCGCTACCGTCGGCTTGGTTTGTTGTCCCTTGCAGCTTGCCTTCTTCCAAGCGTCCTTCAAAGCGTAGGTCTGTTGCACGTTCTTCCCATTGCGGAGGCACACTGAATCGGAACGTTCCCTCTTGAATTTCTACTTTGGAGATTGGGCGGGAACTGCCCGAGGGACCGACATAGCTGCCCACCACGGTCCGATAGCCCGACCTGCGAAACTCGAACCACGCTGGTTGGGCATCCGCACCGCTTTGCAAGGTCACATTCCAACGGCCAAGAAATCCTTCGATTGCCTTTCGATCGGATTGCTGGCCAAGCAACATGCTACACTCGCTGGCCAAGAGCACGATGAAGAACAATGGAACGATGCGAAGTGATTGACCAAAGACCATGGAAGCGAACTCAGCTAAGGCGGGAAATAGGGAGGTGCAACGGAGACCTCCCTATGTTAGCTGAAATGCAGGCCATCGGCGACCTGCCCAAAGTCTTGTTCCAAAGATTCTTCGGTTTTCGACCTACCGTTTTGCCAAAGCGAATCTTTAACGTACGACGGACATCCTGTCCGTCGTCAGCCGTAATCAACGGACTGGAAGTCCGTTGTACCATTCTACGATGGACTTCTAGTCCGTGGTGAGCAGTGCGGCGGCGGACTGGAAGCCCGTTATACTTTTCAACTCAACCCTAAATCCATCGGCAACAAGACACTAGAAATATCGGTTAAACGTCAAACGCAGCTCATTGGAAAATGGACTGTCTGCTCCATTGCCCAACGGCAACGCATAGCCGACTCCAAACCGTGACGCTCGATTCATTTCAACCGTAAAGCCGGTCAATACGTTGATGTTGTCGAACGTACCAACGCCAGCGGAAACTTGCCCCACCGATGTCCCAAAAGTATCGCCGGAACTGAGCGATCGATTGATGTGCAACTCGTTTAACCAAGCGATACCGGTCAAGCCGTAACGTTGCGAGTTCGGAGCGCGGAACAACCAGTAGCCAGTATTCAAATCGATGTAGATCAGGTTCTGCTGTTGCAGTGTACCTTCTCGTACCAAAATGCCTTGTCCCTGATCGGCGTAAACATTGTTGCCGGTTGCATCAATATCGACTTGCACCATCCACTGCGAGAAATGCCGGCTGCTGTGACTGATGGCACCGCCGATAAAGGGCATCAGATGCACTGACCCGTTATCGATTCTACCGATGGTCCGCCCGCTTCCATCAACCAATGTCGAATCCTCGGCGGTTGGAGCCATCACGGATACGCCTCCGGTTAATACCCAGCGGTCGCGTCCCAATAGAATGCCTTTGACACCCACGAACATGTTACCGAACTGTGTCTCGCTGGTGTTGGTCGGCAATCCCGAAAGGTCCGAAGTGTTGCTGACACTGGAGCCGAACGGAGTCCGCAGTTCGACCGATGCCAAGCCGCCTAGAAACGTCTTTTCAAAGCCTGGCGTGAATCGATCGACGTCGACGCCATCGGTAGTGAAGGGCACTCCACCAAATCGGCTGTAGTTAAAAAAGACGCGATCTTGCGGGATCGGCGAGTTGTTCTCGATCAGCTTCTGACGTCCTAGTCGTCCACCGGGTGTTACCATGACCGAGCGTGGATACTCATAGCCATAATAGTCGTAGACATTGACCGCTTCAGGTCCGAGGAAATCCCCCATGAACTCCGGCGTTTCGGCACCGAGCATGGAGCTGCGATTGGACCCGCCGAAGTTCGCGCCGGCCGAACTGCTCATGGCCAGCAGACTGTTCAGGTCTTGCGAAGGTCCTGCCGCCCGCGGGCTGAGCGCTTCTGCACCGGGGACATCGCCGAACATTCCATTGTTCAGATTGATCTCTGGCTGCGCTAAATCGGAAGGTGAACCATAGGTGGGGGCAGATTGGCTAGCACCGGGGGCAAGTCCCATCCCTTGGCTCGATGGCGGCATAGGCACTCCCTGCCCATCCTCGCAACAACCGCTGCGGCCCTGGCAATTCACGCATGTCCAACTCCCGCATTGGCAGTCGGCTACCACGCGGCATTCGCAGCCAACTTGTTGGACTTCCTGGCCACAAAGCAGCGATGACTCGGAAGCAGCCCCAAAACTGATCGCCATCAACGCCGCAACGAATTTTACACGTCCGTGCTTGTTAACCATCGCATCCCTACCCTTAGCTTTCGCGGGCTATCCATAGCCAGCATGATATGGCCTTGCCTCATTGCAAAACCAAGTGAGTGATTCCCAAGTTTCCGTCAGACCATCTCACGACTCCATGTGCGATGGTTCTCGCTAGCCTTGCCCCCTTGCAGCCGCCAACGTTTTGTCTCGCACGCTATCCATAGCCGTCGAGACTTTTTCAGAATCGGAAGGAAATCTTTAAACCTTTCGTTAAACTCAATAAAGGCACCACTAACATAGAAGAAACTTTCGATTGTCCGGAATATCTCAACAAAAACAATGCTAGCGCGATTCCGACACGTTCGGGAGTCCGCAAATGGGCGTTCATGGAAATTCGCTGTGTCCCCTCCCCGGTCGCTCGCGGAACTCGCAGCCGAGCGTCAGACGTAGGCCGGTAACCAGCAAAGCCAACGCCAGTGCCGGAACATCGGTCGCTGGAAACTCGTCGACGTCACTAACTCGATCGGATCTTGCGTGAAGGGCTTTGCGCAGTTCCGGCAACAGCACAGCAACCTTGTTACCGGCCTACAGGACTGCCCTCCCCGGTCGCTCGCGGAACTCGCAGCCGACCCTCCCACGGGAGGGTGAAAGATGCAGGCCGGAACATCGGTCGCTGGAAAATCGTCGACGTCACTAACTCGATCGGATCTTGCGTGAAGGGCTTGGCGCAGTTCCGGCAACAGCACAGCAACCTTGTTACCGGCCTACAGAGGCGGTTTCTTGACCAAGTGCTGCTGCAGATAATCCGCGCGGACGACATTGCGTTCCGAACTGGATAGATTGCGACCACTAATCTTTTGTAAATGTGCCGGTTGCGTATGGATGAACAATTTATTGACCGTCTCGATATCAACGTCTTGTATCAGCTTCAAATTCACGCCCATCCGGACCTTTGAGAGATAGTTCATTGTCTCTTCGCTGCTGATCTTGCGAGCTGTGCACAGAATGCCTAAGGCTCTGGACACGTCGTCATGCAAATCGCGATTTTTTTCGTTCATCAAAAAATCTCGCGCTTTACGCTCGTAATCGATCATCACAGGAATAATCTCTCGAACTTGCTGAATCAATTCCTCTTCCGATCGGCCCAGGGTGATTTGGTTGCTGACTTGGTAAAAGTCCCCCATGAACTGCGACCCTTCGCCGAACAGTCCCCGCACCGCAACATTGATCCGCTGGAACGATCGAAAGACCTTGTCCATCTGCTTGGTCAACACCAGCGCTGGCAAATGCAACATAACGGAAACTCTCAATCCCGTTCCAACGTTGGTTGGACAAGCGGTCAGAAAGCCAAGCGTGTCGCTAAAGGCGATATTCATCTTGGCTTCGATCGCGTCGTCGATGGCGTTGATCTTCTTCCAAGCGGTCTTCAGATCCAATCCGCTTTGCATAATCTGAATTCGCAGATGATCCTCCTCGTTGACCATCACGCTGAACTGCTCTTTGGAATCGATCAGCACACCGCGAGCGCCAGACGTTTCGCTTAATTCGCGACTGATGATCTGCCGCTCCATCAAGAACTGGCGATCGATTTCCTCCAACGCCTCGACGTCAATGAACTCTGGTTTGCCAGGCAATTTGAAGCTCTTCAGTTTACGCCGAAACTCTTTGAGCAGTGTTTCCTGGTCCTTCGGCGTGCATTTACGAATAAATGGGTAGTCCGAAAAATTCCGGGCCAACCGAATACGACTGCTAATGACAATGTCCGATTCCGGACCACTGCCAGCCAGCCAAATACCACATTGTTGAGCTAATTCGTTTAAATTCACAGATCAAGCAATCCGCACTTGTTAGGTCTCGCCAGTTTCCGCCTCGGGATGGTCCGACGATTCGTTGTTTTCTAGTGTTTTGATTTGGTCACGCAGACGGCCGGCCGCTTCATAATCCTCGCGATCGATGGCCTCTTTCATTTCGCGTCGCAGTTGTATCAACTCTTGACGATGGTCTTGTGTCACAGCCGAACGCGCAGGACGCTTGCCGCGATGCGTGACCGCGCCATGGATATTGATCAACAGCGGCTCCAGTTCATCGCTGAAGCAGACGTAGTCGTACGCACAGCCCAAGCGGCCTGCGTTGCGAAACTGAGCGAATGTGATACCGCAAACTGGACAAGTTTTCTGCTCAGATTCGGCAATTTTTTCTGCCGACTGCTCAATTTTTAGTTGCTGGGCCAGCATGTTCGCCAGAGCCGTTGCAGGCGTTTCTTCGCTGCCTTGTGCCAAATAGACTCGCGCATGATCCTCGCACAGGTGCAGCGCAACGGGTCCATCGGGCTCAGTAAGCTCCGTAATATGGAATGTTGCAGGTTTATCGCAATGTTGACATTTCATCGCATGAGTTCGTTCGGCTAAGCTTTTTTCAGGGTTTGACGCAACCGGTGAGCCAGGAAAGCGATCGCAACTTACGCGTTGCAGCTTTGCACAAACAATCCGTTGCCTTATATTCCGCCTAATCTTCTGCGAACAAAGTAGCACCCAAGAGCAACATTCTAAAGGGGGCTTCCCGCTTTCGCGGCGACTTCAATACTATGTAGCAAAGGCGTCGAGCTTAAAGTTAGGCATCTTTTCGCAAATTGTCCATGATTATATGCCTCAGTTCAATTCTATGAAGACCGCTCCCAATTTCGACCGCTTTTCCGACTTAGCTGCCCAGCACGACTTTGTACCCGTCTACCGACAACTGCTGTCAGATGTCCTGACGCCCGTCAGTGCCTTTAAATTGCTGGACGACGGCATTACCGCCGCTTGTCTATTTGAAAGCGTCGTCGGCGGCGATACCGTCGGACGCTACTCGTTCATCGCCGTCGCCCCCACTGGCAACCTACGGGCCTGGGGCCAGCAAATCGAAGAAGAAATTGCCGACGGTTCCACCGAAGATTTCGAACACGAGGATCCACTGGAAGTGCTGCGACAACGCATCGGCGAGCAGTCGGTGGCGGAAGTCCCCGGCTTGCCCCCATTTCTGGGTGGTGCGATCGGTTATGCTGCTTACGATGTCATTCGATACGTCGAAAGATTGCCCAATGTTCCCCAAGACGATCGACAATTACCAGATCTGGACTTCGGGTTCTACCGCACCATCGTGATTTTTGACAACGTCAACAAGACCATGTTCGTGGTCCACTTGGCTTGCATTGATCAATTCGAAACGCACCAAGCAGCATACCAATTCGCTAGCGACGAGATCGCCGCAGTCGTCGCAAAGCTTTCGATGCCAGCGCAGAATCTGCAGCCTCAAGATATCAGTTTTCAAAGCAAGACGGCCGTTCAAGTGGAATCGAATTTCACGCAAGATCAGTTCTGCGATGCGGTCCAGCAGTGCACGGAGTACATCCGAGCAGGCGATATCTTTCAAGTGGTGATCTCGCAACGATTCGAAGTCGACGCGAAACTCGACCCTTTCGAAGTGTACCGCTCGCTGCGAGTGATCAATCCGAGTCCTTTCATGTTTTTCCTGCGCACCAAACATGTCACGTTAGTGGGCGCATCTCCGGAAGTCATGTGCCGCGTAAAAGATGGCCGCGTCACCGTGCGTCCGCTGGCAGGCACGCGCAAACGTGGTGAAGACGAAGCGGAAGACCGCCTGCTGGCTCAGGAGTTGTTGTGTGACCCCAAAGAGCGTGCGGAGCATGTGATGTTAGTGGACCTAGGTCGCAATGACGTTGGCCGAATCGCGAAACTAGGTAGCGTGGAACTGCTGGATGTGATGTCGATCGAACACTATTCGCACGTCATGCATATCTCATCAACCGTGCAAGGCGAATTGGCCGCGAACAAGACGTACATGGATGCTTTCAAAGCGACCTTGCCGGCTGGGACGGTCAGCGGAGCTCCCAAGATCCGCGCGATGGAAATCATCGATGAAATTGAGCCGACCAAACGTGGACCTTACGCCGGCGCCGTAGGTTACTTTGATTATCGCGGCAACACGGACACTTGTATTGCGTTACGTACCATGGTCTTCTGCAAGGATAAGATTTACATCCAAGCGGGAGCCGGGATCGTGGCCGATAGCGTACCGGAAATGGAGTACCAAGAGACGGTCAATAAGTCCAAAGCGATGGTACGAGCGATTGAAGCGACGATGGATCGGCTATCATGAGCGAAGATCAGGAGACTCACGAATTTAACGAGACGGAGGAAGTTGCGGCAGTTGGCAGTTCGGGGCCATGGTCGATTCTGCTGTGTGCGATCGCTGGTTTTGCGGGCATGATTCTGTATTTTCTAGTTGGCAGTCGCAACGAAAGTGGATATCTGATTTCGTTTGTCGCTTTTGCTGCGCTGATGTATGCCACGCTGTGGGCCAGCAGCCGAAATGACGAGTCGTCCTCGTAGCAGGCACACTCCGTATGCCGTCGCCTTCTTCACCCTCCTGTGGGAGGGTCGGCCGCGAGTACCACGAGCGACCGGGGAGGGAGCATCATTTAGACGCAAAATTTCTAGATCATGTCGCAGAGCAGCTTCGTTTAACCGTCAGCCGCAGGCGTACGCGCCCCCCCCCGTAGGCCGGTAACAAGGTCGCTGTGCTGTTGCCGGAACTGCGCAAAGCAGCTTAGCGTTGTGACTTAACACCCATTCCCACCATCGTCATCACGGCCGCAAAAGCCATGTAAAACACCACTGCAATTCTTGCGGAGATGGGCTGCGGCGATTCGATCTTTGACGTCGCGGCAGGCTTACTCTTGACTTTCATATAAGCCAGCTCTTCACGAAATGAACCCATCTGCTGCGCATTCATCACCTGATAAGTCATCAGGCTGCTAGGCTGAGAGCTCGACTGGCTAGCACCAGACTTCACGATCCTCTCCGATTCGATCACAAAGTCATCTTGGAAGGGAATCACTTTTCGCGTCGCGCTTTGCACGATGTTGTTTTGCTCTATGGAGACCTTGGTGACGCGGAAGTTCAGCGCAGGAGCTAAAACAATCTTCAGCGTTTTTGGCTCTTTCGAATCCTGGGCAATCAAAGCGATCGACCACTCCGAATCGTCACCCCCAGCACTGATCTCTGCCAGCAGCCACTGATCGTGCGTTGGAAGCTGCTCTTCCATCAAGCTAAAAAAATCACCGTTCAGTAGCCATTGACGCATCGCTGCATCTACCTTGATGGTCGCTTGGCGTCGTTCGACATCCGATGAGATGCTGCGTGTGTTTCGCGACATGGCCGTCGCCGCTCGTTCAGCCCGATACGCCGCGTTGGGGATGATAATCAATGCTAACTCACCACTTGGGTCGCTGGCCGAATACCAGCGTCCTTCGTCGGTTTTCATCGCCCGCAAACGCCAGTCGGGCGCAGCGCCCATCGAGCTGTTGCCAATCGACTTGCCGACCGAATCGATAGCCATCGGAAGGTCGGCTGCCAATCGCCGCTGGAAATGGAGTTGAGCACGCGTGAGCAGATCTTCCCAGACGCTAGCTTGCTGCGGATCGCTTGGCCGAACCTTTTTGACTTGCTCCATCACACTCGCTAAGCGTTGGCTACGCGTCAGATCATCTACCGGTAGCTTGGGACCAAAAATGGTACTGGCATCCCAACCATATGCGGTTGCTTGAACGGACAGCCAGTTTTCAAAATCATCGCTAACTTCAGACCAAGGTTTGCCCAGCTTGTCGGCCACCGCTTGCTCAAACGCTTCGGCACTTTCAACATTGCACAAGTGATAATAGTCTTGCGTACGAATGTGTTCGATCAAGTAAGTCGCCAAAGCGCCACCAACCACGCGGTGTTCGTTGCTATCGATGCCATAGAAGTCGGGCTGTGTCAGATCGCGTGGCTGAGCGACAAAGTCTAGCTTGCTGCGAGCCGCATAGTAATCGTCCATGACTTCTTCCGTAGGGCGACTGAAGTACTCAAGGTAGCCACGGATCAATAGGCTTGGTGGATTTACGCGGCTGGGCAAATCATTAAGCAAGGTTGCCAATGCACTTTGTCGCCAAACACTTTCGGGCACATTGTCGCTGGCGATCGAATCATGCAAAATTGCCCAGTTCGCCGAACTGGTCGTCAAGCCATTGGCGAGCGGCTTGGTTTGAATGATCACGGAGTTGGTCGCCGGACTATTGGTCACTTTGCGAATCTGCGTCACAAAGTCATCCAGCTCTTGAACCATCGGCGTTTCGACGGCAGAACTATCTAAGCCGACGAGGCGTATCGATGTCCCCTGGGCGATCGGTTGCCACAGCGAGCCGCCAAACAAACGATTATGAGCCAACTGATTTACGGCGATCCAACGCTGTACGATGGTCTTGGGAAAGTACGCGTCCATGGAGCCCGCCATGTATCGGCCTTCGACCAGCCCCCACAAACACAGCACGGCAGGCATCATGCCCAAGCAAAACACCCACACGTCCGAAATCCGCCGCTGCGAAATCACCAGCCGAAAGAGTAACCACAGCGTCAGCAAGATACTAAAGCCATAGATGACGCCCAGCCAGATCGATGCACCGCTGACAGCATTTTGAGCCCATTGACCGCCGGGAGTGGTCAGGCGATTATGCCAAAAGATCGAAAGTAGTCCGACGATCAGCGCAACCCAAGGAAAGACCGCGATGACTCGCGCAAAACCGCTGATTTCTGGTCGCTTTCCCAGTGGGCTAGAGTTGTCGAACTTTGTGGAAACCATAGTCTATACACTTTCAGAGAATCGGCCTCCCTTGGCCCAGACGTCGTTCAGAACTCCATTGTACTTATAGATGACCAATATGAAACGGACTCTTATTCGCGGCGGCCAAGTCGTTTTGCCGAGTGGTTGTGTCGAAACGAACGTACTGATTGAAGGGGGCAAAATAGCGGCCGTCGACGCAAGTCCCAACGCCGCGGCCGATAAAGTCATCGAAGCTCGCGGTCTGGTGTTATTTCCAGGCTTAGTCGACGACCAAGTGCACTTTCGCGAACCCGGCCTGACGCACAAAGAAGACTTGGCCACCGCATCCGCCGCATGTGCCGCTGGCGGCGTGACTTCATTCTTGGAAATGCCCAATACGATTCCCAATGCAACCAGCATGACCGAGATACGGCATAAGTATCAACTGGCCAGCCAGAAGTCGGTGGTCAACTACGGTTTTTATATCGGTGCAACTTGCCAGAACATCGACGAACTAAAACAAGCCACAGACGTCCCCGGCATCAAGATCTTCATAGGCTCCAGCACTGGCGATCTGCTGGTCGATGAGCAAACCGCGCTGGAGCGAATCTTTGCCGAGACCACATTGCCGATCTGCGCTCACTGCGAAGACGAAGCCACGATCAACTTGAATCGCAAGACGCTTGGCGAAATTCGCAGCGTGTCGGATCATTCTAAAATTCGCGACGAAACCGCAGCGATTCTCGCAACCAAGCGAGTCGCCGATTTGGCAACGCGTCACCGCCATCGCTTTCACGTCCTGCATGTTAGCACGGCGATTGAGTTGCCAATCATTGCCGCGACGCGACCTTGGTTCACGGCCGAAGTCTGCCCCCATCACTTGTTTTTTAGCACCGACGACTACGATCGATTGGGAACGAAGATTCAAATGAATCCATCGGTGAAATCCGCTAACAATCCACCCGCGTTATGGCAAGCGATTCGTGATGGAGTCATCCAAGTGATCGCGACGGACCATGCACCGCACACGCTGGAAGAGAAAGCGGCAGCATATCCGAAATCGCCCAGCGGACTGCCTGCGGTTGAGAACTATTTTGCACTGATGCTGGATTCGGCGGAACGACAAAACTTATCTTGGTCGCAGTTAGCCAGTTTGTGCTGCGACGCGCCGGCTCGCATCTGGGGATTGGTGGGCAAAGGGCGTATCGAAGTCGGCTACGATGCGGATTTGGTACTGGTTGATCCTCAGCGGAAGCGAGTCATCCGCGATGCAGAGCAGTTTACCAAATCGAAGTGGTCGCCCTGGAACGGAGTCGAGCTGCGAGGTTGGCCAGTGCAGACGCTTGTACTGGGCGAGTCGGTGTTTCGACTTGAGCCCGACCAGGCTGTAGGTCAAGTTGACACCCAGCATCGCGGCAGACAACTGCGTTACGATCACGGTCGCGGCGGCTACTGGTCAACGCTGGACGGCATCGGCCCAGAGTAGCTGGCACACTCCGCTGTGCCGTACACAAATCTATGCTTTGCCGCATAACTTCAAAGCTCATTCACCTATGGAGTCCGATTCGATCGCGGAGCGATCGACGACAATAAAACCCCAGGGCAAGTCATTTTTTAATCCAAGTCAATCAGCCGTTGAACGTTAGCTCACGGTTTCCAAGAGAACCGATGCTAACGCATTCCGGCTAATCGCGCAGACGGAAAAACTGACTAGCCTTGGATAAACCCAAAGCCTGGGAGCAAACGAGCAATCAATCTGATTAAACCTGCATAGCGGCCCAAATCGCAACCGCGTATGATTGTACCACCGCTGCTAACTTACTCTTCCAATGACAACTCTTCTTGCGACCTGGAACTTGCAAATGCCCGAACAAATTATGGAACAAAGTCCAACTTCCAAATGGTACAGCTTGCGGATTTGGCCGGTGGTACTATTCCTGGGCGGCATGGTACTGACAAAGAATATCCCCAAGCTAGTTTCCGACGGACCTAGCACCATTTGGATGATTGCTGGCTTTGGCCCTGTGCTTTGCGCCTTGGCCATTCTGATCTGGTGGTTAACTTTCAGCCGAGCTCGCTGGTTTGAACGTGTCGCTGGATTTGTTCTGCTGACCATTGGTTTAGTGGTCACTGTATTTATGCTCGATCCCAGCATGTATGGTGTCGCATTTATGGTCATGACGGTTCCGATGGGAGTCGCCGCGTTTGGAATCGCATTGATTGCACTTCGGAATGTACTAGCCGCGCGTCGAACCTGGATTGCGGTCGGTTTTGCCTTTCTCGGCTTCTTCACATCCACGCTATTCAAGTCAGATGGGATGTGGGGAAATTTTGCTGTCGGTTTGGATTGGCGTTGGAGCAAATCGGCGGACGAAAAGCTAGCCGAACAGAAGGCGGCCCTCGAATCCCAAGTGGTAGACGTTGACAGCACGGATATTACCGCCGCGCTTGCCAGTGCGCAGTGGCCCAACTTCCGAGGCCCGCAGTTTAGCAGCAGCGTGCCAGGGCTTGTGATCAATAAAGATTGGAAAGCGAATCCGCCTAAGCAAGTTTGGAAGATCCAAGTGGGAGCAGCTTGGTCGTCGATCGCTGTCGCTGGCGATTACCTGTTCACTCAAGAGCAACGCGGTGAAAACGAAGCAGTGGTCTGTTACCGAGCGACCGATGGCGCGGAGGTCTGGAGCTCGGAGACGCAGTCGCGTTTCTTTGATGCACTAGGCGGCTTGGGGCCCAGGAGCACGCCAGCACTCGCTGGCGAAGCGATCTACACGATGGGTGCCGAGGGATGGCTGCAACGCTTGGACGCGGCCACTGGCAAACTGGTATGGCAAGTCGACTTGCGCGAGGTCGCCCAGCGGACGCCGCCCATGTGGGGCTTCTCTGCTTCGCCTTTGGTACATAATGATGTGGTGGTTGTCTACGCTGGCGGCAACGGCAAAGGCATTATTGCATTCGATACCGCAGATGGTACTGAGCGATGGTCAGCACCGTGCGGCCAAGAAACGTACGGTTCTGTTCAAAGGCTGACCGTATTGGATCGCGAGTATCTCGCGCTACTTACCGACGAAGGGCTGCACTTGTATGAGCCATCCGATGGCAGCGTCGCGTTGAAGTATGAATGGAAGCATCAGGGGTATCGGTCTTTGCAGCCGCAGGTCATCGAAGGCAGCAAGATCTTGATCCCAACAGGTATGGGCTCCGGCACGCGGTTGATTGAAGTAGTCGAGCGAGAAGGCAAACTGGAAGGGACTGAGTTGTGGACATCGCGTAAACTCAAACCCGACTTCAATGACTGCGTTGTCCATGAAGGCTACGTCTATGGGTTTGACGATGGAATATTTGCTTGTATCAATTTGAAGGATGGCGAGAAGGCTTGGAAGGGCGGTCGATACGGTAAAGGCCAAGTGCTGTTGCTACCTGACAGCGATGCCTTAATTATTCAAAGCGAGACGGGCGAAGTGGTATTATTGGATGCGAGTCCCAGCGGCAACAAAGAGCTTGGCAAGCTTACATCGATGACCAGTAAAAGCTGGAACCATCCCGTCGTCGTTGGCAACAAATTGTTCGCTCGCACGGCCGACGAGCTAGCTTGCTGGGAATTGCAGTTGGCTGAATAGAGAACGATTTGCCGCTGGATGTTCGCGACCGTTGACTAATTGCCTGACTTCGAGTTTTCACGTTTCGCGCGAAGGTCCGCGTGTGGAGCAATGTGCAGATGTCTGAATGATACTTGTTCTGCCATAGGAATTTAACTTCTCGTGCGAACGGAGTCACAAATGACCGATGCGATTCACAAGCCCAAAAGCCGGTTTTGGCAATTCCGGCTCCGAACATTGCTCTCAATCCCGGTTTTGATTGCTATGTACTTTGCGATTGGAACTTATACTCATACGACAGGAGTTCGAGACGTATCGGAGCGATTGACACGCGAGAATGGTGGCAACACCGTGAATGCCAGATACGTTGCGCCACTTCTGGTAGAATTTCCAATCCTTGAAATGCGGCGTCCACCAGGCAAGCCTGACGTGTTTATTACCAAATCCGATTACTATCTATGGATATTCGGATTCACCGTCAAACTCCCTTATCGCAGCGTAATTGAAAGCGACCACGAGTGAGTGAAGGACAGATAAACGCCTACGAATCATGGCAGAACCAATAAGGATTGGACCTCGCGATTCTTAGAGGTCTCGACTAGCATGTAGGATTCGTGCTACATCGATACCATTAAAACTCGGCCTGAAGAAAATAACGTATCTTCCAACCGTAAACGAACGACAGCCGGGCACGCCAAATCCTGTCCTGACTTCACCCAACTCCGGATTCTCGGCCAATGTTTGACAGGCGGCCTTTCACTCTCCAAGCATCTTGATAGCCGCAGATGGGTTTCTGTCCGCAATGTAATTCGTGATACCTGCAATATCTTGGCTCGCTATTTCCGATAGAACGTACGTTAGATTCATTAGTCCTTGATTCGAGATTGCAGCGAACTACTCAGTTCCGAAAAAAATGACGAGCCGTCAACGATGTTGCCTTCATCAATTTGATCAAAACCCATCTGCACCTCAGATACCAATAGTTCTCGGGCCTGCAACAGCCTCAGGCTCTCAGACAGGACATCATTTTCACTCAGAAAACGACGACTTGCGACAAGAGAAGTTACAAATGACTCAAACTCGGGTGGAACGCTAATCTGCATGGCTTTTTCTCCTTCTTTCAGAAATTGTATCTTTCAATCAACACTTTTGCCACCGCAAACGGGCTTGCCGCACTGATGGGCCGGATTCGGATAACCAAAAAGGATTTGACAGCGCGAGTCTTCGAGCCGACGCTTAAATCATTTATTCAAGAGGCCCGGGTTGGTTGACGCTAGAGAGTCGATGCAGCTTAAATTGAACCAAACGATCGAGATAGGGCCCGGTTACCTGGTACTCCTGTCACAACATCTAGCATGCGGGTCCGCTACTGGGGCCGTTTCATTTTTTAAGAGCAAGCCTTTTCCAGACATCTAATAGACTTACCAAGCTGGTTGTTGATAGGTAGGCGTTAGTCAAAGTGCTTTGCAGGCTTCTTCTCACGGCAGGTTACCCTTCCGCAGTTGCCTTCGCCTCATGTCTGTTTCTTACGAGCTATTCATTTGGTATACTGATTCCCGTAAGAAAATCTGATCTGAACACAGGGGACAGAGAACTCACGCGAGTTCCGGCCCCCACAAACTCACGCCCATGTTAGACGTACATGCTATGGAGCCGGCGGTCGGATCGGTTTTGAAATCAACGTATCTCGCGCCGGCCCGCTGATGCGTAACTTTCGACCACATAGAGACAAATGGAAACTAACCCTTACGCTCCACTCGTTCATTCAACGAAAGTCCCGGACGACCAACCTTCCGAGTTGCGACGCGAATTAACGATCAACGAACGTCAGCATATACGCAAGTTACTTTTAGACCGTGTTCATCCAAGTACCTTTGACCGCTATTGCGAGGAAATCGGCATTTCGCGTCAGAACGCGGACAACATCCTTGCGAACGCCAATATTCGTCGTTCTTTGCTGCGAGATGGCTACCGCATCAAGCAAACGAGTCGAATTGCAGCCGTTTTCTTGATTTTAGTAGGCTTCGGGTTTCTTTTGACCTTGAATCCAATCAATTTTATCGCTGGCTCCGCTATTATGGGTTATGGCTTTTCAATGTATTCGACAGGGAGTCTTTTCCTGGTGCCATGCAGTGAATCTTTCATAAAGCGTGTGAAACAAATCTAGGAATCATCATGGATTCTAATGATTCCTAAGATTCGTACTACTTTCTGGCGGAACAAACACGGCATACATCGACAACAAAGGACGGGGACGAACAATGCAATCGAGATAGGGGCCCGGTTACCTGGAACACCTGTCACACCATCGGACATGCAAGTCCGCGACTGGGGCCGTTTCATCGCGTAAGATCAAGCCTGTTCCCGACATCTACATCGACTGACCAAGCCGGTTGTTGATAGATACGCGTCGGTCAAAGTGCTTTGCAGGCTTCCTTCCCACGCCCAGTCGCCGCTGGTCGCAGTTGCCTTCGCCTCGTGTCTGTTTCTTACGAGCTATTCATTTGGTATACTGATTCACGTAAGAAAATCTGATCTGAACACAGGGGACAGAGAACTCACGCGAGTTCCGGCCCCCACAAACTCACGCCCCTGTTGGACGTACTTGGATCGAAGCGGTGGATCGGCCGCTTCCTGAAATCCGAGTCTCTTGGCGGCGACTCGGTTACCGCTGACGTTAGCGCTAGAAGGAACGCGACAAGCGTCATGGCTCTGGAATGCCTCCCGCTTGCCGGGTGGATTGTTACGCTTCTCGCTACATAACCGCTCAGCCCCCTTCCCTCCCCTCTTTGCTCGGCGGCAAAGCCGCCGAGCAAAGAGGGGGGCGTTACAGGTGGTACCAGCGTATTAGCGAGAAACATGAAACTCCACTGGACAAGCCAGTGGTATCTAATGTCTGTTGTCGCTTGCACTCTCGTCCCTGCTGAATGTTGAAGTCACCTGTGGTACGGTAGTGTGATGTCGGAGACGGTCTCTGACTGAGACTAACACGTCAGCAGCGCGGACGACGGCACTCGATCCTCCGGGCAAGAACGCGTGCCCCGCTAAGCTATAAGGATTTGACATCGCGGAGTGAGGCACGAACGTAGCCGATGCTCAAGTCCTTTGTTCAAGAAGCCCGGGATGGTTGCGGCCGCAGATTCGATTCAGCTTCGCTTGGGTTTTGCTTTGGTCAGCAAGCTAGGTTTGGGTTGACAAACCGTGGCTTAGTTCTTCAACTCGTAGAACATGAACCTTGGATCGTATTCCCTCGGTGCTCATTGCCGCTTCGCCAAGCTGATAATGGTTCTGTTGGAAGTGTTGAGATACGCTTTTGGATCGCGGTGAATACAACTTTCCAACATCAGCGCAGAACTCTAGCGACCACACTGCCAAGTGAGTTTGATTTGGCTGGGTTTTGTCCAGTTCAATGCCATTCATTGGGCGCACCATCAATCTCTTCTAACCAACGCACTCGCAGGCTTCCTTCCCACGCCCGGTCGCCGCGGGTCGCAGTTGCCTTCGCCTCGTGTCTGTTTCTTGCGAGCTATTCATTTGGTATACTGACTCCTGTAAGAATATCGGAACTAAACACAGGGTACAGAGAACTCTCGCGAGTTCCGCACCCCACAAACTCACGCCCATGTTGGGCGTACTTGGATCGAAATGCTCGAATGCTCGTCATTGACTTGCTTAGAGTGAACTTCTCGCACTCGGCCAGCGCTGACTTTAACCGCGTGAAACCGGTCAAACCTGTCTTCCCGCATTAACCACTGTTTGACTGGCTCCCGCTGGCGACCGTGCTATACTTAAAGCGTTACTTTAACCACTAGGAACACTCAATGACCGCCGAACAAGTGATATCTGACGCGGCTTCGCTGCCACCATCCGACCGACTTCGGATTGCTCAGGCAATTTGGGATTCTTTACCCGAAGACGCTTATCCGGCGCCACGCCCCGAAATGAAGGCGGAACTTGATCGTAGAATGGCAAAGTATCGTGAGAATCCAGAGAGCGGTATGACGATTGATGAACTTCGTGGCCGGCTGGAGGCAGATCGAGCCAAATGAATGTACGTCTTGTCGACGAGGTCTATCTTGATCTGCGAACGGCTCGAGACTGGTACGACGGAAAGAGGGCTGGCCTGGGGGATGAGTTTGTGGACCAGTTTTTTTCTACTGTTCTTAGTTTGCCAGGGGTTTCTCTGCATCACGCGATTGACGAGACTGGATATCGCCCTATCCGAATGCCTCGGTTTACTGCTGTGATTTATTATGAACTATTTGATTTCGAGATCATCGTGGTTGGCGTTTTGGTGAATGGACGAAGCGCCTCTGCACTAAAGAGTCGCGGGTAACCAAGCGATCGAGATAGGGCCCGGTTACCTGGTACTCCTGTCACAACATCTAGCATGCGGGTCCGCTACTGGGGCCGTTTCATTTTTTAAGAGCAAGCCTTTTCCAGACATCTAATAGACTTACCAAGCTGGTTGTTGATAGGTAGGCGTTAGTCAAAGTGCTTTGCAGACTTTGACAGCCAGACATGATCCAGGCGCCTCGCAAGCTAGAGCCGAATGGAACCGCGTCGTTTCGTTCTAATCCCATTTGCATCAAGTTCCTGATGCGTGCCGACGGCTTCCGCCACTACTTCCAGTAACATGACCGCAAGCGACGGCGAACCCACTTATCCAGGTCGCTAAAGAAACTCTTGATTGGGACCAAGCAGAAGTAACCGGTCCAGCCCCGAAGATAGTAACCTAACCATTTCAAGCGATCTGACATCGATACGCTCCACGTTCGACGTGTTAACTCTCGAATTCGCTCTTTGAATTTGATCACATTCTTGGGGCTCACTCGCAACTGTCCGCCGTAACCGCTGAACTGGTATCCGAGGAATTCCAATCCATCTGTTTTGCGTACACTACTCTTGTCTTGGTTCACCACCAACTTGAGCTTGCAAGTTAAGTATCGCTGCACCGAAGCGAAGACTCGTTGGGCCGATCCTTACTCAAAGCTTCGAACGTCCTGGCCTAAACACAGAACGTTGGTACAATTTAAGAATGAATAACCATCGCCCAAATAACCGTGAGATTGTCCGGAAGCTTGATCTGAATGAAGAAGATGGCACGCTTGCTCCAGCGGGTTCTGACGCCGCGGAACGGGTTTTGATGATGTGGAGAATTGCGCAAGATTGTTGGGCTTTTGTCCCAGGAAACGATGCTAAACGAGAATTTCAGAGACATGTTACTCGCATTGAACGACGCGGGCGTTGAGTTTTTGCTCGTTGGTGCATACGCATTGGCGGCTCATGGCTGCCCACGCGCAACTGGCGATATTGACTTTTGGGTCCGTGCTGATTCGGAGAACGCAAAACGTGTGTTTTCTGCTCTAACCGCGTTTGGTGCTCCCACTTACCAAGTATCAATAGAAGATTTTGCTAAACCGGGTATTGTTTTTCAGATTGGTGTTCCTCCTCAAAGGATTGATATTCTGACAACGATTTCAGGGGTTTACTTTGAAGAAGCATGGGAGAATAAACTGACGGTTGAAATCGAAGGAATAACGGTCGCTGTCCTGGGACTCAAAGATCTGCTATTGAACAAACAATCGACTGGGCGAGAAAAGGACGCTGCCGACATACCGATAATCAAACGTCTGCTCGGATGACAAACCGATCGAGATAGGGGCCTGGTTGCCCTGGACACCTTTCACAACACTTAGCATGCGAGGCCGCTACTGGGGCCGTTTCATCGCGTAAGATCAAGCCTTTTCCAGACATCCCATTGTCTGACCAAACCGGGTCTTGATAGATAAGCATTGGTCAAAGTGCTTTGCAGGCTTCCTTCCCACGCCCAGTCGCCGCTGGTCGCAGTTGCCTTCGCCTCATGTCTGTTTCTTACGAGCGATTCATTTGGTATACTGATTCCCGTAAGAAAATCTGATCTGAACACAGGTGACAGAGAACTCACGCGAGTTCCGAACCCCACAAACTCACGCCCCTGTCGGGCGTATTTGGATCGAAGCGGTGGATCGGCCGCTTCCTGAAATCCGAGTCTCTTGGCGGCGACTCGGTTACCGCTGACGTTAGCTCAGAAGGAACGCGCCAAGTGTCATGGCTCTGGAATGCCTCCCGCTTGCCGGGTGGATTGTTACGCTTCTCGCTACATAACCGCTCAGCCCCCGTCCCTCCCCTCTTTGCTCGGCGGCAAAGCCGCCGAGCAAAGAGGGGGCGTTACAGGTGGTACCAGCGTATTAGCGAGAAACATGAAACTCCACTGGACAAGCCAGTGGTATCTAAAATCTGTCGCTTGCACTCTTGTCCCTGCTGAATGTTGAAGTCACCAGTGGTACGGTAGTGTGATGTCGGAGACGGTCTCTGACTGAGACTGACACGTCAGCAGCGCGGACGACGGCACTCGATCCTCCGGGCAAGAACGCGTGCCCCGCTAACCAATAAAGATTTGACATCGCGAGTCTTCGAGCCGATGCTCAAGTCCTTTGTTCAAGAAGCCCGGGATGGTTGCGGCCGCAGATTCGATTCAGCTTCGCTTGGGTTTTGCTTTGGACAGCAAGCTAGGTTTGGCTTGACAACCCTTGGCGTAATTCAACAACTCGTTGTTGACGAACCCTTGACCGTGTTGCCAGCACGCTCTTTGGCTCTGCAGCGTGCTGAAAATGGTTCTGTTGGAAGTGTTGAGATAAGCTTTTGGATTGCGGTGGATACAACTTTCCACGATCGGCGCAGAGCTCTATCGACCACACTGCCAAGTGCTTATGATTTGGCTGGGTTTCGTCCAGGTCAATGCTATTCATCAGGTTCACTTTCAACCTCTTCCAACCCCTTTGCAGCTAGCGCACCTGGATTGGTTCAGTTTAGAGTGCCGGATAGTCAATTTCTCGGGGCGGAAATTGGCTGGTTCGGGAAGTTGTTCGGGACGAATGGTTGACGAACGGGTGGGTTGGGGAGGACTTGCCCCGGAAAGGGATTTACGGATGGATTTTGATATAATTCTGGCAATACCGCGGGAGCTTGCTGCGTGTCCCACTGATACAGGGGATCGACGCCTAGCAATTGTTCAACCCGTCGCTCGATGATTTTGTCCTTGACTTCATCGCGCTTGGCCAAGTTCGCTTTGAGCTCTTCCAATTGCTTTTGTAGGTCGGCGACCTCTTGCTCACGCGCAGCTCGCATGGAATCATATTCGTTGGCAACAGCCGTAGTCAATGAAGCACGGATTGCCGCCTTCGCTTCACTATCTTTCTCTTGGCGATACTGAGCACTCAGCTTGAGCGTTTCAACATGTACTTTTGCGTATTCCATGCTCTCATAAGCTCTGCCGTCCGAAGTTCTATAAATTTCTCCATATTCTACCGAGGTAACTTGTCGGCCGTCTCGAACTCCACTCTTCATTATTGGGACTTGTTGCACTGTGACCTGATCTAGAGCCGCGGCTGGAGTTGCAGGATATAGCGGCGCATAAGACGTTTGCCCCGTCCATGTGTTGGTTGCGGGAACGTGAACAGTACCCGAATACGTTTGAATGGCGGGATTCGAAGTCTGCAAACCGGGATAACCTAATGTGGGCGAAGTGAATTGGGGAGAATTCAATGCGGATGGATTGAGTTGCGGGACTTCGGCTGGGGTTCGATTTTTCAAGGGCAACTGGTAAAAAGGATCTGTAACCTTGTTCGAATTCGCAGCAATCTCATTTCTCACTTTCGATAGGTCGCTTTCATACGTCGCGACGATGTCATCGAACTTAACCAAGCCTGGGCCGTAGCTTCGCAAACTAACCATGATCTTTTTGCAACCGTTCGGAATCTGGACGACACCTCTATACTCTTTCCACCCATGCCCAAGCGGCTTGCCACCGGTGTTGTTACGTAAAATGTGAATCACGCGTTTGCGCTCAAGCAACCGATCGTACTCGTCAACAAAAACAACATCAATACTTGCGCTATTCGGCTCGGAACCGAGCTTGGATGCCTCTACTTTTGCTGAAATCGCAATCGCTGGCTCCTTGGAATTATGCTGGAATGTTTGATTCCAAGTTGCGGCATCGAAAGGTCGAAACAAAGGATTTTCAATCTGTAAATTGGACTCCTTTGAAGCTTCGGTAGACTTTTTCCAAAAGTACCAGACGTCATTGCCTGAGGGGCCTTCTACCCAATATGCTGGTTTGCTCTTATCCCCCTCGTCGGCCTCATCAAGATTGCCGTTCTTGATCAGATTTTTGTTTGCTTCTAAGGCTTGAACTGTCGCTGGATTAGCAGGATCGAATGGCGGGACGGAGGACAATTGCGCTGGATAGCTGTTTTGAGTAGCCTGGCTAGTATTCAATCCTAGGGGGACTGGTTCAACCCAAAGCTCTTCGGTCTCAGGCTTGTAAATATACCGCATACCATCGGGGAGTTTTGGTAATTGCAAATTATTAGCATGTACGATCATGCTCATATATTCTTCGTGCGTGGCGGGGCCTTTACGAAAGCTGTTCTGCGTTTTGTACCGCTGCAACGCCTGCGGCAACTGAATTTCAAAAATGATTCTTTCCCGGTCATCGAAGTAGGTGCGAGCAGAACTAATACTCTCAAAGGATTGCGAAGGAGCGATGGGCTGGAAGCCGTCTCGATTCTGAACCTGTGGGTCCAAACCTTTTTTGAGATCGTTGATCGGGTCGTAGTAATTTTGGCTTGATAAAAAATCAGTTCCATTAAGCGGATCGGTTACTTTGGATAGATCCTCTTCGTAGGTGGCGACGATATCATCGAACATAACTACACCGGGACCGTAGCTGTGCAGGTTAACACGGATCTCTTTGCATTCTGGTCGGATTCGGACGACACCTCGATATTCTTTCCACTCATGTGTAAGCGGCTCGTCACCAATTTTCTTCGGCCCAATGTAAGCCACCCACTTGTGCTCAAGCCAGTTACCGTTCTCGCCAATAAATCTGACGCCAATCACTGCCCTATTGACCTCCGAAGCCTTTACTTTCGCTGAAATTGCAATCGCTGGCGCTTGGTAATCATACGCGAACGTCTGACTCCAAGTTGCGAAGTTAAATCGGTGAAACAAAGGATTCTCAATTTGCAAATAGGATTCCTTCGACGCTTCGCTTGGCTGTTTCCAATAGCAGTTGACGCCCTCGACCGGGGAATCTTCTACCCAATATGCTGGTTTGGTATTATCCCCCTTGTCGGCCTCATCAAGATTGCCGTTCTTGAGCAAGTTCTTGACTGGCTCATCGGCACGTGCTTGCGGCGTTGTTGTACTCCATTGGAAGCCTGCAACTACAACACTTACCGATAGCAGTGCAGATACAATCCATCGTAGTCTTCGCATCTTAATCATGGCTCTCCGAAACTCCGTCAAAGAAAGGTAATTGAAGTTGCTCGATTCGCTGGCGGATCGTTTGCAACTGGTCGTCGATCGATTGCGATTGAAGTTCGTCGGCGGATAACCCTTGGACGAATGGTTCTCTTGAGTAAGCTGGCGGCTGAAATGCCGGACGAGCTGACGGAACAGCAAATGGAGTTGCCGCGCTAGGAGGAATCGCATTCCATGATGAGTTCAACGGCAGAGGCAACTGAGGATTGACTTCAGGGGCCGCTTGAAGCCTGACATCTGACCTGCTTGGGCTCATATCAGATACTAATGGGACTTCAGCTTGAGAAGCGATCGACGGCTGCTGCTTGAATGCTCCAGAAAACCAAACGCCAAGCCCAATCAATGCGCTTGCAGCAACTCCCGCGAGCACGTAAAGCCATGGTTTTAAGATCGGGCCCCGGCCGCGAGCACCTCTGCGTTCTTGCTTTCGCAATTCCTTCAGTGCGCTTTGCAATTTCTGTGCGGCCACGGGCAGTGGCGCTTGTTGCGGGTTCCCTAAATGCAAAGCACACTGCCTTAACAAGTCCCCGGCCGCTTGAGCACTGTCGAATCGATCATGCGGCGATTTACTTAACAGCTTGGCGACGATCGCTTCGATCCACAGTGGGACTTCCGATCGAATCTCACGCACGGCTCGGGGCTCGTGATCGACGATCCGGCGCAGGACCGCCAAACTAGATTCCGCTCGGAACGCCGGGCGGCCTGCAATCATCGTGTACAACACGCTGCCCAGTGAGTACAGATCGCTGCGGTGGTCGACCGCTTCCCCGCTGGCTTGTTCAGGTGACATGTACTGAGGCGTCCCAGCGACAAAGCCGCTTGCGGTGACCGTTGCATCGTCGAGTGTTCTCGCAAGCCCAAAGTCGGTCAGCCAAACTCGCGCGGTGCCTCGTTCGAGCAAAATGTTCGCTGGCTTGATATCACGATGGACCAGCCCGTGTCCATGCGCAGCGGCCAGTCCGTCAGCGACCTGAGCGGCAATGCTTAAGCAATCTTCCAAGGCCAGTCCGCCACATTGGTCAATCCGCTCCTGCAGCGAATCGCCGGGAATATACGACATGACTAAGTAAGGCAGTTTTGCTTCTGCGACCACGGCATGGATGGGCACGACATTGGGATGAACTACGGCCGCCGCCGCGCGAGCTTCGCGAGCGAATCGTTGTCGAGCTGCACCGGAGACCGCAAAATGCGGATGCATCACTTTGATTGCCACCGTGCGATGCAGCGTAGGATCGAAAGCGGCAAACACTACGCCCATACCGCCCGAGCCCAACAACTGCTGGATAGAGTACACGTCGATGCACCCAAGCGCGTCGGATGAGGGGCTGGGTTGAACGTACTGCTCCAGCGGAAACGCCGCAGGAGGCGGGCTGTCTGCTGCCGTCGCTCTGGTGAACAACGCCGTCGACTCGTTGGTCAAAATGGAAGTCGTCTCGTGCCACCACGCCGCAGGTGCCGCAAGCTCTTCAAACCTTTGGCGGCAATCCTCGCAGACTTCCAGATGCTGCGTCAACTTGCGAGCTTGCTTCACGTTAGCTTGATCGCTGAGCAACGCTTGCCATTCTGCATCGTCAAAACTGCAAACTCGCTGGATCATGCTGGGCCTCCATCTGCACTCGCTTGCTGGTATAGCTTAATCTGCTCTCGCATTTTAGCGATCACTCGTGTGCGAGCGACGTAGACCGACCCGATGGACATGTGCAGTTGAGCCGCAACTTCCGCTGGCGATAGCTCTTGGACGCAACTGCGCCAAAATGCTTGCCACGTCGACTCATTGACGCATTGACGGACCTTGTCTGCGGCCCATAGAAACAGTTGTTTGCGATACTCGCGATCAAAGTCGTTTTGCAAGTCGCAGCGTGGGTCGACTTGTTGTTGCAAGCGTTGCGAGAACTCGGTGCCACCAACGCTGCGGTGGTTTGCCTGTCGGCTGAATTGGTTGATCGCTTTGGTACGTACGATCGTCGATAGCCAAGCGCGGAAGGCACCGTTGGTTTTGGTGGCTTCAAAGTGTTCGATGTGTTTTGAAACGGCGATCATAACTTCTTGAACGACTTCGCGGGCATCCGCATCTTGGTGGCCGCGCGAACGAGCCATGCGGTACAAAACGGGCTGATAGATCTCTACGAATTCCTCCCATGCCGACTCATCATCGCGGTTTTTCAATCGCAACAGTAAGCTAGCTCGAGTATCGGGGGGCGTCGACAATCGGAAATTCCAGATTGGGCGTATAGGAACTCTTTGGGCGTCTACGAGAAGAACACCGCGCACCACGAAATCTTACACAAGAATCCAGAATCTTGCGAAGTTTGCTGTAGAGCAAAACCAGCGCACAAAAAAACCCTGTTCGTCAAATGACAAACAGGGTTTTTTAAACAAACGAGGCGGACGGGGGTCGAACCCGCAACCTCTGGATCGACAGTCCAGTGCTCTAACCGATTGAGCTACCGCCCCAGCGTTGAAGGTTGCTCAACTGCTAGAAGTATGCCAAGGAATATAACCTCTATCGCTCCAGAAGCAAGGCCAGTATACCGACATTTTTGGTGCGAATCCGGGTCTCTTTCTGCAGCAAAATCCTTTTATTCGCTCCAACCGATCGCTTTCCATTTTTATCGCATTCGAAAAACCTTCTGCTAGCCCTGTATGTCTTTGCCAAAAGCTAGCGTGAAGTATCAGCGGACCACATGTTGTCCCAAAATAGGTAACAGAGTTTATGTTCAAATTCATCGATAGCCTTATCACCGATTTCGCCGAGCGATTGAATTATAGTGTCTTGCATATGACGGTCCCTCAATGGGGAATCCTGACTGCGATCGCGCTGACGATTGGCATCGTCATGCTGAAATCGCGACAGTAGTCGCGAACCGGCTTCTTAGTTCGTAGTACCGTCTTTAAGCGGGCATCAATTTACGAGCATTTCCGCCTGAAGGCGGGACTACAAACGAAGCATTTCCGCCTGAAGGCGGGACTACAAACGAAGCATTTCCGCCTGAAGGCGGGACTACAAACGAAGCATTTCCGCCTGAAGGCGGGACTACAAACGAAAATGGGCAGGTCGCTTTAACCTGCCCATTTTGCATTGGATGATCTAGTGATCTAACATCACCGCGATTACTTCTTGCCAAGAGCCGCTTGAGCGGCAGCTAGACGAGCGATAGGTACACGGAATGGACTGCAGCTTACATAATCCAAGCCAACGTTGTGGCAGAAGAATACGCTGCTTGGGTCCCCACCGTGCTCACCGCAGATACCGCACTTCAAATCCTTTTTGGTCGAACGACCCTTCTTCACAGCCATTTCAACCAATTGGCCCACACCGGCCGCGTCCAAGGTTTGGAACGGGTCGATCGGCAACAACTCTTGATTCAAATAGTCTGGCAAGAATGTGTTGATGTCGTCACGGCTAAAGCCGAACGTCATCTGAGTCAAATCGTTGGTGCCAAAGCTGAAGAACTCCGCTTCTTCCGCAATCTGGTCAGCGGTCAACGCAGCCCGTGGAACTTCGATCATCGTGCCCACCGAGATATCCAGCTTGGCCGTGAACTTCTGCTCCTTCTTGACTTGCTCGATGACTTCAATCGTCTTGGCCTTGAGCAGCTTCAATTCCGCTTTCGTACCAACCAATGGAATCATGATTTCAGGAATCGCATCGATCTTCTTCTTCTTGCAAGCGATCGCGGCTTCCACAATCGCACGCACTTGCATCTCAAGAATTTCTGGATACGTCACGCTCAAGCGGCAACCGCGATGACCCAACATTGGATTGAACTCGTGCAACTGTGCGACGCGAGCCTTAATCTCCGCAGGCTTCACATTCAGTTTCTCAGCAACTTCCTTTTGCCCCTTGTCATCGTGAGGAATAAACTCATGCAATGGGGGATCCAGCAAGCGGATTGTCACTGGCAAGCCCTTCATGGCAGTGAAGATGCCGATAAAGTCTTCGCGTTGGAACGGCAGCAGTTTGGCGAGCGCCGCTCGGCGTGAATCAACATCCTTGGCCAGAATCATTTCACGCATCGAGATAATGCGATCGCCTTCAAAGAACATGTGTTCTGTTCGGCACAGACCAATGCCTTCAGCACCAAAGCCACGAGCACGTTCGCTGTCGGCTGGCGAGTCCGCGTTGGTGCGAACCTTCAACGTTCGATAGCCGTCAGCCCACTTCATCAGTTTGGCAAAATCGCCGGTCAACTGGGCGTCTTGCGTCTCGATGGAACCGATGGCAACTTCGCCCGACGTACCATTGATGCTGATCGTATCGCGTTCAGTGTAAGTCTTGCCGTTAATAACCGCTCGACCGTTCTTGGCATCGATCTTGACCGCACCCGCTCCAACCACGCAGCAACGCCCCCAACCTCGAGCGACCACCGCAGCGTGTGAAGTCATACCACCGGTGCTGGTAAGAATACCAGCGGCCGCGTACATGCCTTCGACGTCTTCTGGGCTTGTTTCGCTGCGGACAAGAATCACTTTTTCGCCTTTGCCAGCTCGATCGCGAGCGTCTTCGGCAGTGAACGATAACTTACCAACCGCAGCACCTGGTGAAGCTGGCAAGCCTTTGGCAACCTTTTCTGCTTTGGCCCAAGCCGAAGGGAGGAAGCTGGGCAGCAGCAATTGAGTTAAATCGCCTGCTGGGACGCGAAGCACCGCCGTCTTTTCGTCGATCAACTTTTCCTTGACCATGTCGACCGCCATCTTTACTGCTGCGGTGCCCGTTCGTTTACCGTTACGGGTTTGCAGCATGAACAGAGTTCCCTTTTCAATGGTGAACTCAATGTCCTGCATATCCTTGTAGTGCTTTTCCAGAATGTCCTTGATTTCAAGAATTTGCTTGTAGACCGCCTTGTTCCATTTGCCCATTTCTTCGCAAGGTTGTGGGGTTCGAATACCGGCCACCACGTCTTCACCTTGAGCGTTGATCAAGAACTCACCAAAGAACTTGTTCTCACCGGTGTTCGGGTTGCGAGTGAATGCCACGCCTGTTCCCGAATCGTCGCCCATGTTGCCGTAAACCATCGATTGAACGTTTACTGCGGTTCCAAGCAAGCCGCGGATGTTTTCGATCTCACGATACTTGACCGCTTTGTTGGACATCCAACTGTTGAAGACCGCTTCGATCGATTTTTCGAGCTGCTTGTAGGGGTCTTGAGGAAACTCTTCTTTGGTCGCTCGCTTGTACAGCTTCTTGTAAGCTTCACACAATTCCTTGAGGCCTTCGGCGGGCACGTCGGTGTCTTCGGACACTTTGTACTTCTTCTTGATGATATCGAATTCGTGCTCGAATTCATGGTGTTCCATGCCCATCACGACGTCGCCGAACATGTTGATCAGGCGGCGATAGCTGTCGTAGGCGAAACGGGGATTGTTGGTCGCTTTGGCCAAGCCTTCGGTCGAGACGTCATTCATCCCAAGATTGAGGATCGTATTCATCATCCCAGGCATCGAAACGGCGGCACCTGAGCGGACGGAGACCAACAACGGGCTTTTGTCGTCACCGAATTTCTTCTTCAATTCCTTTTCCATCGTCGCAACTTGCTTGCGAACTTCGTCCATCAAGCCGGCGGGCATCTTCTTGCCGCCTTTGTTGTAAGCAGCACACATCTCGGTGGTGATGGTGAAACCTGGAGGAACAGGCAGGCCGATGCTGGTCATGTCCGCCAGATTCGCTCCTTTACCGCCCAGGATCGCTTTGCTGACGCCAACGCCGTCGGTTTTCGTCTTGCCGAAATAATAGATCATCTTGTTTGCCATAGCGATTCCTGTGCAGTTGCCCTATCTAGTGAAAAAAGAGTGACGAAGACGTCGATCCAGGGTGGCTGGAGCAGAATTAGCCCAAAACCCTAGCCGTACGCATGTTTTTGAGGCGAAAGTCTAAGGTAGCTTGCGAGGTGCGTCAATCGGGCAAGGAGCGTCCAGTTGTCGCGGAAGCGGCCTTACAGACGTCGCCAAATCGCCGCGTGGTGAACAATATTGGCCGTTAGAGAGACCATTACGCTTCCGTCGTTGCCGGTGCCGGGGTGCTGCGTCGGTAAGCTGATCGATCCTGTAGCTGCCGGGAACTGAGCCGTCGGCAATCCTGACGGTCGGGAAATGGCAAAGTGAAATCTATGCGCAAGTTGACTTAAAGCGGGCAAAGAGTTCGTCTCGCTGTCGCTGCAAGTCGCCATTAGGGACGGCGTTAAGCGTCTCTTGCGAGCTGATTTGGTCACCAAGGATTTGCTGTAACATAAGGATTTGACCGATGATCGCGCCCTTCTCTATCCCCTTCTCAATCCCCTTTTCAATGCCTCGCTCAATTCCCTTTTCGATCCCCTTTTCAATGCCTCGCTCAATTCCCTTTTCGATCCCCCTCTCGAGCCAAGAATCGAAAATGGTGTGGATCACAGGCTCGCTTGGTCCATCGTACAGTTCTTCTATTGCGTCGGACATGACTTTCTCCGTGACGAATGGATTGACTTTGCTTAGGTAATGCAGGACAGCCATCAGGTTCTGCAAGTTCTGCCTCTCGTCCGCTTCGGAGGTAGAATTTCGCAGGATACCGGTGATCAATTCAAGGATCTCGACGGTCCGTCAATATTTTAGTGCTACAAGGGTCGCTTGTAAAAGCGCAATCCCTCGAATCTCCTCCACCGGCATACGATGAAGGTCATGCAAGAGTATTGTCATTTGAGGCGAGAACTTCCGCAGTGCAGGCGGAATGTCCAGCAAATCTTCCACGGCGAGGGCCGCGTCCCAAGGCTTCTGCCCATGGTAAATCAAAACAGGAATGACGCACGTCAGCGACAGTTTGTCACGCAGACGCTTTTCGTTGATCTTCAACGTGTAGTTAAGCACTTGGAACGACGTATTGGGATCTGCAAAACTTTTGTGCTCAAAGAGCAGGTAAATGAGCACACGTTTACCAGGCTCCGAAATCAGCGGGACGGTGAAGAGAAGATCTGCACGGCGTGTCTTTAACGCTTCAGAAATGAATTCATTGGGCACCTGCTCCAGCGAACCAAGGTCGATTAGGCTCAGGACGTCTGCCGGCAAGTTGTTCTCGCAGAAACTTCTTGCCACTTCAAGCTTGCTGAACGAAAACTGAAAAAACTTGTCATGTGGGGACGTTAAATCCCCGTCCGGCCGCACAGACATGGTTCCCGGAATTCCTTGAAACGAATTTTAAAAATGCTACTGGCCGCCCTCGGTGCGTTTCGACCACCACGGCAACTGCACGCCACCGTCCATCGTCATGGTCGAACCGGTCATGTAGGACGCTTCTTCGCTGAGCGTAAAGCAGATGCCATGCGCCATCTCTTCGGAAGTCCCCAGTCGCTTCATCGGCAGCGACTGAGCTCCTGAGGACAACTGGTCTTCCGAGAAAAATTTCCGTTCACCGGGCGTGTCTATCCAACCAGGGTGGAAAACGTTGACGCGAATGCCATGCTGCACAAGCTCGATGGCTGCTGTCCGCGCCATATGATCGATCGCCGCTTTGGCCATGTTGTAAGCCATCGCTGTCGGAAAAGGGATTTGCGAATGAGGCGAACTGACGACGGTGATCGCACCGCCTCGCTCCTGTTGAATCATTTGCCTGGCACTCGCTCGGACGCCAAAAAATGCTCCCCACATGCTAACATCGATCGTCTTGCGGAAGCCCTCCATTTCCGCATCGACCATTAACTGGCGATCGCTGTAGACTGCGTTGGAGACAAACAAGTCTAAGCTGCCAAAGGCGGCGACCGTATCGGCCACCATTGCTTCCACTGCCGCTTGGTCGGACACGTCGCACTGGCACAAAATCGCTTTCCGGCCAAGCTTTTCAATTTCGCGGACGACTTCTTCACCTTGAGCTCGGCTGGAGCTGCAATTGATCGTAACGTTCGCTCCGCCTCGCGCCAGCTCGATGGCCACCGCCCGTCCGATTCCTTTGGATGATCCCGTAACTAACGCGTTTTTGCCTGTGAACGAATACTGCATCTGCCTAACTCGACGATTCCTTACGAACAATGAAGATTACCGAACAAAAAGTGTACCATGCAGAATGCAGCGTGGGGATAGTACCAACTGTCGGACGCATGCGCTGAGCGGGCATGTTAACGCCGCATATCACACTCTGCCGCTGGAACGTAACGTCCTAAAGTCAAGACGCGAGAATTGACAACCATCTGAACAATGGTGGTATGCACCAATTTTTTTGGAATTCATCTGGCGCACTCTACCGTGAAGCGCTAACAGGTCTTGGGATTTTGGGTGCAGAAGAAACCAAACGCTTGTTGCTCAATGCGTCGTCTGTACTATTTGACGATATCGAGCCTCCCGTAGATCGCTTGGCAAGACAGGAAGCAATGAAACAGTATCCGGAATCAAACGATAGAAATGCATTGCCTGATTGGTGTGAACAGCTTCGCGCGATTGACAAGGCGTACCGGGGAGATCCTGACGATCTGAATTCCAAGCTGAATGGCTTCGCTGAACAGAATGGTTTAATCGAGCCTTTCCTACAACGCATCGAACAAAATGATCGCGATAGGGACTCAGTTCCCCGGTCCCCCTTTCACAACACCTAGCATGCGGGTCCGACACTGGGGCCGCTTCATCTTTTAAGAGCGAGCTTCGTCCAGACATTTATATAGAATTACCAAACTGGTTGTTGTTAGATTGGCGTTTGTCAAAGTGCTTTGCAGGCTTCCTTCCCACGGTCGGTCGCCGCAGGTCGCAGTTGCTTTCGCCTCGTGTTTGATCCTTACGAGCTCTTCATTTGGTATACTGAATTCTGTAAGAGTATCGGAGCTAAACTCAGGGGGCTAGGAACTCTCGCAAGTTACGCACCTCACAAACTCACGCCCATGTTGGGCGTTCGTGCAGACAGAGCCCTCGATCAGGCGCTTTGACCTACGCCGAGTAATCTGCTGGGGCTCGCTGAACCCGGCCGTTCGTCGCTTTGAGAAACCTAGGGGTTAGTACAAGATGTACTCGTCTAAGATCGCACGTTGTGGTAATCTCTAAGTGGTTTTCTAAACGTTAACTACAAAGTCGGAGGCCTAGATTAACGATGACAGGATATACGGCAGTAATACGGCAGGACGGACCATGGTGGATTGGCTGGATCGAAGAGATTCCTGGGGTCAATTCCCAAGGTGAATCTCGTGATGAACTTATTGCCAATCTGCGTGAGGCGCTGTCCGAAGCTATCGAGATGAATCGAGAGGATGCAAAATCCGCAGCAGGGGCATTCTTTGAAGAAATTGCTATTGTACCGTGAAGCGTCGTGACCTCATTCGACATCTTGTAGACAACGGTTGCGAACTTGTTCGTGAGGGCGCGAATCACTCGTGGTGGGGTAATCCCGCAAATGGACGACGTTCGGCAGTACCACGACACAGCGAAGTTTCCGATCATTTGGCTAAGAAAATCTGCCGAGACCTGGGAATTCCTGAGCCTTGATAATTCTCAAAACGTGACGAACGATGCTATCGAGATAGGGGCCCGGTTTCCCGGGCCCCTTTTCACAACACCTAGCATGCGCGTCTGCTACTGGGTCCGTTTCATCTCTTAAGAGCAAGCCTGTTCCGGACATCGAATAGATAGACTGACCGAGACAGTTGTTGTTAGATTGGCGTTAGTCAAAGTGCTTCGCAGGCTTCTTTCTCACGCCCGGTCGCCGCAGGTCGCAGTTGCCTTCGGCTCGTGTCTGTTTCTTACGAGCTATTCATTTGGTATACTGACTCCTGTAAGAGTATCGGAACTAAACACAGGGGACTGAGAACTCTCGCGAGCTCCGCACCCCACAAACTCACGCCCATGTTGGGCGTACATGGACACAAAGCGGGGGATCGACCGCTTCGTGATGGAAAATTTACTTGTCCCCGCTCGGTCATCGGGGCCGTTCGTCGTTTCGCGACTAACAGTTGCTGACCGGCGGAAAAGCCTGAAGACAAAAATCCTATGCCCCATAATCAGCCATTCCTAACTTTCACCGAAGCATTGCTTTATTCGCTATTGCTCGGTCTGATGACCTGGGTTGTTCGATTTGCGACGACTCAGGCTCGAATGCGCCGTTTAATCGCATCTGAATCTGATTCGATTATCGTAGAAGACTTACGGAAAGATTCACTGCGGATCAGTACGATCGTATGGTGTTTTGCTCCATCGATTTGTCTATGGTTTGGATATCTGTACGTAGCCCATTTTATTCCTCCGCGAACAAGCCAATGGTTGGTAGCGATGTCGATTCCACCTGCGATTTTCTGTATAATCAATTGCGTTGCGTTCATGGTTCGTGAACGACACTACAAATCCGTGTCTGACTCAGTCGCAGGATGAAGGACGAACAAAATCGTGCACCCAAGTCGCGGATCGGGTGCTTTGAGTTTTAGAAGCGTTACTTGCCGCTACTAGGTGACGATGGTCGTTCGTCTATATGATTCGATGACTCAGCAACGAGAAACAGTTTTGATAACGCGAAGCCGTTGGAACCGGTATATGTTTCCGACGCTTATCATTGTGACGTTTCTCGGATGCGTGAATGCAATCCAGAACGACGATGTTCGAGGCGTATTGATCGTTGCCCCTATTCTTGCCATGTGGATTGTATTACGCCTGACCACGCCAAAAGCTGGAATGATGGCCGAATCCATACGGTCAATTGGTGGACTTACAGTCTTACTGTGGTCGTCAGTCGCAGCGATATTGGCTATGGTCGCATTGCTTTGGATTGACGTACGACTGCTTGGTCATCCGTTACACGCTCCACTGGAACTGTATCATGTGTTACTTGCCATTCCTCCATTCGTTATTCTCTTCACCGGCGCATATTTCGCAGACCGACGCAGGAAACGACACAGCGAATCTAATAGTCCTCGGCCTGATAAACTTACAGACGAGGCTTAGAGGAACAATTCGATCGAGATAGGGGCCCGGTTATCCGGTACCCACTCAAGGCACTTAGCATGCAAGACCGCTACTGGGACCGTTTCATCGATTAAGTGCGAGCCTGTTCCAGACATCCAATAGACTGACCAAACCGGTTGTTGTTAGATTGGCGTTAGTCAAAGTGCTTCGCAGGCTTCTTTCTCACGCCCGGTCGCCGCAGGTCGCAGTTGCCTTCGGCTCGTGTCTGTTTCTTACGAGCTATTCATTTGGTATACTGACTCCTGTAAGAATATCGGAACTAAACACAGGGGACTGAGAACTCTCGCGAGCTCCGCACCCCACAAACTCACGCCCATGTTGGGCGTACGTGCACCGAAGTGGCACCCATTACTTTTTTCAACTTATTAGCGTTCAATGCGCCACTCGGTGAACGCCCACGTTCGTTACTTCAGGTAGAGCCATGAATACTCCCAACCTTGAACATCCGGACCACGCCGAAGCCGAGACTCCGAGTGAGGAGTTAGGCGTCGTCATGTATATCGAAGAGAAACCTGGACTTGCTGGTTATGCCCGAATCGGACGTGTGCGTTTCTCACATTCGCGCCGCACGGTGTACTACCGTGGACGGAAACTTCAATCGCTTAACGGCTCGGGGTACAAGGCTAACTACTTCAACGTGGAAACCGGACTAGAATACTGGATTTCCGGATGCAAGAAAAAAGGAAATGACACACTCTATCCTGGCATCATTGAGATCGATGAGGATGCCAGAGAGGAATACTGGCTTCGGATTCGAAACAGACCGGAAGACCTGCATCTCACGAAGTTTCGGTCTGAGGGAAAATACTCGAAACGCCGCCCGTCGTGATGCCATGTGCCGCAATGAACAAAGTCGTGCACTAAAGTTCGCGATCGGGTGCAATTTCGATGGAAGCGTCACATGCGTGAACTTGTTACGACCAGCGTTCTGTCGCTTATGATTCATAACATTAATCCGACTCGCTGGAGCATCATTACCTGGCTCATATTCGGGACTTGGTTCGTGTTTTCTGTCACGATGAACATTCCACGTCAGATTGAGATGAAGGACTTCCAGACCAATTTAAACGTCCCTTCGACAGCTCAACCCGAAGTCATCGACTCCGAAAGCTATGATGGTGGCGCAACTATCACATTACGTTCCCATGTGACGACATACACATCAATGATTAGTCTTGGCTGGCCACGCGCCTATATAACGCACACTCAGTCTCCCCTCTCTCCTAACATCACAACAAACATTGACTACTTCGCCTTATTCCAGAATTGCTTTCTAATCTGCCTTGTGCTACTTTCAATTCTTGTAATTGGTCAAAGTATTTCGAGGTTATCAATACTGAGCATTCTTGGAGCTACGGCTGCGGTAGCGATTCTGATTTCAACGTTGCTGCTGCTTAGCAATTTGGGGTATTTTATGATCGCCTATTACATTGCACATGCTATCTATGTAATGCCGATCGTCGTCTGCGTGCTCATTGTGGGTCGCACGATCTTGAAGTACGACAGAACAATTCGATCGAGATAGGGGCCCGGTTACCCGGGACCCCTCTCACAACACCTAGCATGCGCGTCTGCTACTGGGGCCGTTTCACCTTTTAAGAGCAAGCCTGTTCCAGACTTCTAATAGACTTACCAAGCCGGTTGTTGCTAGATAGGCGTTAGTCAAAGTGCTTTGCAGACTCTGCCAGCCAGACATGAACCAGGCGCCTCGCGAGCTAGATCCGAATGGTACCGCGTCGTTTCGTTCTAATCCCATTTGCATCAAGTTCCTTATGCGCGCTGACGGCTTCCGCCACTGCTTCCAGTAGCATGACCGCAAGCGACGACGAACCCATTTATCCAGGTCGCTAAAGAAACTCTTGATTGGGACCATGCAGAAGTAACCGGTCCAACCCCGTAGATAGTGCCCCAGCTCCTTCAAGCGATCTGACATCGAGACGCTCCACGTTCGACGTGTTAACTCTCGAATTCGCTGTTTGAATTTGATCACATTCTTGGGGCTCACTCGCAACTGTCCGCCATAACCGACGAATTGGTATCCGAGGAATTCCAATCCATCTGTTTTGCGTACACTACTCTTGTCTTGGTTCACCACCAACTTGAGCTTGCAAGTTAAATCAGTTGTCAATTCACGGGTGTCGATATCGAAGTGGCCGTGACAGTGGTTGAGTTAACGCGACTCGAGATCACGATCCCGAGCCGCGCGATTTTAATCCAATGGCTCCCACCCTAAACCCACGACTTACATGGATTCCTTTCCCCTTACAATGAAGAACATTCAGCGTTTTTCATCGATTTGGACTTTGATCGTCATCTGCTACAATTGTTGCGTCCGGATGGATCTCTATATCGAAGGAGGCAGACTATGTCGCAAGTACCTATGACTGACATTAAAGAAAACGCCCATAAACTTATTGACTCGTTGCCGTCTTCCGCTACTTGGGATGACGTGATGTATCGGATTTACGTCCGACAATCGATTGAAGCGGGATTAAGAGATGCCGAACGGGGGAATACGACCAATGTGGACGAAGTTCGCAAGAAATTTGGTCTTTCCGAATGAACGTTGAATGGACCTCCAACGCGATTCGTCATCTCAATGGAATTTACGACTACATTTCGAAAGATTCAGAGTTCTATGCAAGAAGGATGACTGATAGGTTGACTTCGCGGTCGATTCATATTCAAGAGTAGGCTTTGTCGGGCAAAATAGTTCCTGAATTTAGAGATGCGACGATTCGCCAGGTCATAGAGGGTCCTTATCGACTTATCTATCAAGTGGTCGGTTCAACGCTATTTGTGCTCGCTGTGATTCATGGAGCTCGAACACTAACGTCCGAACTGCTGGAAGATCAGGGGTAACAATGCGATCGAGATAGGGGCCGGGTTATCCGGTACCCACTCAAGGCACTTAGCATGCAAGACCGCTACTGGGACCGTTTCATCGATTAAGTGCGAGCCTGTTCCAGACATCCAATAGACTGACCAAACCGGTTGTTGTTAGATTGGCGTTAGTCAAAGTGCTTCGCAGGCTTCCTTCCCACGCCCAGTCGCCTCGGGTCGCAGTTGCTTTCGCCTCGTGTCTGTTTCTTACGAACTGTTCACTTGGTATAATAACACCTGTAAGTAAATCGGAACTAAACTCAGGGGACTAGGAACTCTCGCAAGTTCCGTACCCCACAAACTCACGCCCATGTTGGGCGTACTTGGACCGAAGCGGTGGATCGGCCGCTTCCTGAAATCCGAGTCTCTTGGCGGCGACTCAATTACCGCTGACGTTAGCGCTAGAAGGAACGCGACAAGTGTCATGGCTCTGGAATGCCTCCCGCTTGCCGGGTGGATTGTTACGCTTCTTGCTACATAACCGCTCAGCCCCCGTCCCTCCCCTCTTTGCTCGGCGGCAAAGCCGCCGAGCAAAGAGGGGGCGTTACAGGTGGTACCATCGTATTAGCTAGAAACATGAAACTCCACTGGACAAGCCAGTGGTATCTAAAGTCTGTCGCTTGCACTCTTGTCCCTGCTGAATGTTGAAGTCACCAGTGGTACGGTAGTGTGATGTCGGAGACGGTCTCTGACTGAGACTGACACGTCAGCAGCGCGGACGACGGCACTCGATCCTCCGGGCAAGAACGCGTGCCCCGCTAAGCTATAAGGACTTGGCATCGCGGAGTGAGGCACGAACGCAGCCGATGCGCAAGTCCTTTGTTCAAGCAGCCCGGGATGGTTGCGGCCGTAGAATGGGTGCAGATTAACTTGGGTTTTGCTTTGGACAGCAGGCTGCGTCCAAGCTCGATAAGTCGCAGATGACAAGTCTTTGAGCCTTTCGCTGCCCCGTGCCAGCTCATCTGTAACGAGCAAAGGTTTTGATAGTGAGCGTGACGCGGGGAGGATAAGCGTGAGGGCGGGCAGGGACTAAGGTGGCGGGGGCTAACTTGAAAACTTATTCACCCATGAGTCAAGCTCATGGGGTTCTTGAAATGCTTCTGGGGCTTTGGCGAAGTCAGCTAGCTGTTCGACGGCGCGGAGGTAGCCGCTGTGGGTGCGAGGAGCTTTGCCGGTGAGGTGCAGTCACTCGCGACAACTCCGCCCGGTGAGCTTAGTCGTCATCGGGCTGGCGCATTCCGCTTTTTTCAGCCAAAAACCTTGCAAAACCTGTACAATCCGTTTTAAATTCGGCCTTCCTGTTGACTTGTCATGTGGCATCGCGAATAATGCCATATGGCACAGCATGATTTGTGGAGTTGGCGATGGAGTATGTCAAAAAATTAGCGGAGTTCTTGGGCGGTGGTTCCGTTGTCGGATCCCCGAAATCGGATTTTGAGTTCATCAAAATTATCAGAGCGGGCTTTCCATCAAAGGTAATTGCATGCGTGGTCAAGTCATCCGCAATAAGCGAAGATGTAATCTACAAATCTCTTCGCATCGCAAAACGAACGGCTGCGCGGCGCAAAGCGACGGCATCCAGGCTCAAACCTGCTGAATCGGAGTTGATTTACCGATTAAGCAAGGTCTTGGTTACAGCAGCCGAAACCCTTGGTGATAGAGACAAGGCACGTGAATGGCTCTTGACGGAGAATTGTGCGCTGCACGGCAATCGGCCACTTGACTTGCTAGATACCGCAATTGGGTTCGAAGACGTGATGGATGTTCTTCGTCGAATCGAATACGGTGTATACAGCTAGCGATGTACGTTTGGCGAATTTGCCGATCTAAATACGAACTTTCGGCGTTCTTTGGACAGGGTGCTGAGAAGACGGGTGGTCGTTGGAACTACAAGGGGCATTCGGTTATCTACGGTTCTGAAAATCTTTCGCTTGCCGCACTTGAATTGTTCGTACATGTCTCCCCAGGAATCATCCCAGCGGACCTCATATCGTTGCGAGGTACCCTGCCAGACTCGACATCCATCGAGCGCATCGAAGTGCCTGACTTACCAAAGAATTGGCGGGAATATCCGGCGCCACCTGAACTACAAGAAATTGGAACAAACTGGATTCTCGGGTTAAAGTCCCTCGTCCTTGTCGTTCCGTCAGCGATCAATCCACTAGAGTCGAACATACTTGTGAATCCAGCTCATCCAGATATCAAGGAATTGCAAGTGCACACTGGGCAACCGTTTCAGTTTGATCCAAGAATGTTCGGAAAGCAGCCGAAGCAAGGCCCGATAACAGAGCGATCGAGATAGGAACCCGGTTGCCCGGGCCCCTCTCACAACACCTAGCATGCGGGTCCGCATCCGGCGGCCCAAAGGCAGCAAGGTTCAGGGCGATGCTGCGATGAAAGCGATGCTGCGCCGAATCGTGGCGATGCTGACTCTGATGGCGATGAAATTCGATGGTGTCGGCGAACTGGCCGCAGGGTACGATGCTGAGAACGATGCTGAGAACGACGATAACGAGCACCGCTACGCTGAGCACGAGCACGATACTCAAAACCGAAGAAACGCCAGAACAATGCCGTCCACCTAAGCGCCCGAGCCAACGTTTATTTGAACCCTACCAAAACTCCGGCCTCTAGGTGACGGAGGTCGTTCGTCGCCTAAAGAATTCGGAAATCGGTAATCTCAACGATCATCGACTGGGTGTCGATCAAGAAGAACGCACGAAGAGGTTGCTCGTCGATGTAGTACAAGCCTTCGGATAGAAAATCTCCTTTTTCGGCTGGATCATTTTCCAACTGACGTCGAATTGCTTCCGCTGCTTGCAACACCAAAACTGCTGATCCCAAGACTTCCGCGATTCGTAAAAGCTCTGCTGCGGCGTCCAGCGAAAATTCAACATCGTATATCACTTGGCAAATCCGTCCCTGACTTTCGCCGCCACTTGAGCCCACGACAGGCGCTCTCCGTCTTGGCTCGCTCGGCTTCGCGCTCGTTCAATCTCCGCCTCGGTCGGAGGACGTCGGACAACGCCAATCGTCTGCCCCTGCGCATCGATCAACTCGATTGGGCCCTCGCTGTTTCGGATTCGTTCGGCAATTTCTTCGGTTATCGCTACTTTTGTCATCATTTGCTCCTTGGCTGCCCTTATTCTATCTATAGATGGGACGTTCCTCAACTGAGACTCCAACGCACTCGCAGGCTTCCTTCCCACGCCCGGTCGCCGCAGGTCGCAGTTGCTTTCGCCTCGTGTCTGTTTCTTACGAGCTATTCACTTGGTATAATAACACCTGTAGGAAAATCGGAACTCAACCCAGGGGACTAAGAACTCTCGCAAGTTCCGCACCCCACAAACTCACGCCCCTGTTGGGCGCACTTGGACCGAAGTGCTCGAATGGTCGCCATTGACTTGCGTAGAGAAAGAACTTCTCGCACTCGGTCAGTGCAAACGTTCGCCAATGACGAGGGGGCTACAATACGATCAGTAGTTATTACTGTTTTCCTCCTGCTCATCGGGCAAACTTCGCATTTGCTCGCAGAGTGCCAAGGCTGAAGGATACTCAGTTGATGAAGGAGTCTGATCCTGTGGTTATTGTGCACTCATTAGGGACAAGAGAGCCGATGATAGAGGACATCATCGTACCTCTTGACAATGAAGACGACTCGCTCGCGCCAATCTGCACGAGATTTTGGGTGTTAACCGTTTCGACAGTACGACATGACTCAGAACCCTTTGAGTTATGCCACTCCAAGCGTGAGCTGCGATATGGCCATGTGGCATTGGCGGGAAAGATAGCAGGAACTCTCGGAGTGCCGCGTAAGAGGAATTGTTACGGCCCACGGAGTGTGCCTGCTACGGTGTGCGGCCCACGGAGTGTGCCTACTACCTGGGGTTTCGCACGCGAAATAAAATGACGTACAGAGCGGGCAGATTCAATAACGTCAAAAAAGTCGCTAACGATAAACCGCCCATAATCGCAATGGCCATCGGCCCCCAAAAAACACTTCGCGTCAACGGAACCATCGCCAGAATCGCAGTGGCCGCGGTCAGCACAACTGGCCGCGCTCGTCGCACCGCAGACTCAATCACCGCTTCCCATTCGCTCAGCCCCTGCGACTTGTCATACTCGATCTGATCAATCAAGATCACCGAGTTGCGCATATCCATGCCCGCTAGGGCAATCACTCCCAGCAATGCCACGAAGCCAAACGGGGCATTAAACAGATGCAGGAAGACCGTCGCACCAATGATTCCCAGCGGAGCGATTCCAAAAACCAACAATGCCTTTCGAAAATTCTGAACTTGTAACATCAATAACGTCAACATGACCAAAATCATCAACGGAAACACTGCAAACAACGCCTTGTTGGCCTTCAAGCTCTCTTCAATGCCACCTCCTTGTTCGATTCGATATCCCGGCGGCAAACTCGCTCGCAGCGCATCCAACCGCTTAAAGATACGAGCACTCACATCAGGCGGTTGAACCCCGTCGACCACGTCGCCCCGCACCGTCAACATCGTCTCTTGGTTTCTGCGCCAAAGGATCGGCGGCTCTTGGCGATAGCTGATCTTGGCCACTTGGCTTAACGGCACCGATGTCCCACTGCCAGCTCTGACCATCAAATCACCCACCGTCGCTGGATTCGAGCGATCGGCTTGATCGGCGCGGACCACAATATCAATCAGCTCCGTACCCTCACGCACCTGTGTCACAGGAACTCCGGTCAACATGGCTTGTAAAGTGTCCGAGACGCGTTGTGGGTCCAACTGCATCGCGGCCAACCGTTTGTGGTCCAACTCCAACTCAATCGACTTGGCTCTTTCTCCAGCATCGATATGAGGTTCCACGATCGCTGCATCTTGGCGCATCACCGCTAGCACTTGTTGAGCGATCCGAGCTACGTTCGCTTCATCATCCCCCAGAACACGCATCTGCACAGGAAATCCAACTGGCGGACCAAATTCTAATCGGTTCACGCGAGTCCTCGCAATCGAAAACTCTGGATCTTCCTGCAGCAGCGAACTCAGCTTGGTATGCAACGCCTCTCGTGCCTTCAAATCCCGCGTCACAATCACTGTTTTCGCGAAGCTTGGGTCTGGCAAATCGGGATTCAGCGCCAGAAAGAACCGCGCTGCCCCCACTCCAACATAGCTAGTGTAGTGATAGTAGTACGGCTGGTCGGGCTCCGCCTCTTGCAATTCCACCAGTCGCGTTTCCAAATACCGCGTCAATCGCTCGGTCGCTTCGATCGAACTGCCTTCGGGCAGCCTTAGATCGACCAACAACTCCAGCCGCGATGAGGTCGGGAAGAACTGCTGCTGCAGCTTGGTAAACGCAAACAAGGAAGCCACAAACGCAATGATGGTTGCGCCCACCACCATATAAGGATGCGAAACACAAACAGTAATCCAACGCCTCATCCAGCGATGAAAAGGTCGTTGATACGCCTGCACCACCACGGCGGGCTTTGATTCGGTCTCTATTGCGGGCTCGCTTGGTTCATTCGCTTTCTTGGCAAGTCCCAATCGCTGACCGATTGCCAGCAACCAGGACCGCCGCGGCTTGGTCGAATGATGTTCGGGCAGCAGCAGTACGCCCAAGAAAGGAATAAACAGAACTGCGACAAACCACGAAGCGATCAAGGCGATCCCTACGACCCAAAAAATTCCACCGGCGTATTCGCCTGCGGCGCTTTTAGCCAATCCCACCGGTAAAAATCCGGCCGCTGTAATCAAAGTCCCCGACAGCATCGGAAATGCGGTCGATTGCCAAGTGTACGTGGCCGCCGAAGCTCGATCCCAGCCCTCTTCCAATTTGACGCTCATCATTTCAATCGCAATGATCGCATCATCCACCAGCAACCCCAACGCGAGAATCAAAGCGCCCAAGGAGATGCGGTCAAAATCCATACCGATCGCTTCCATCACCACAAACACGACCGCCAACACCACTGGCACACTCACTGCGACCACGATGCCCGTTCTAAACCCAAGACTCAGGAAGCTGACCAGCAGCACGATCACGAGCGCTTCGGCAAACGTTCGCAAGAACTCCGTCACCGATTCATCGACAATCTCTGGCTGAAACGCGATCACCCCCAGTTCGACGCCCGCTGGCAATTCCGCTTTAAACTGCTCCATCGTCTCCGCCACGTGCGTGCCCAACTGCAGCACGTTTTCGTTGTCCGCCATGACAACGCCAATCCCCACTGCCGGTTGGCCGTTGTAACGCATCAACGTGTCCGGTGGATCTTCATAACCTCGTCGAACCGTCGCGATATCTCCCAAGGTAAACGTTCGCCCTTGCACAGCGATCGGAACGCTCCGAATCCGCTCTTCCGTACACAGCGACTTATCCATTCGCACATAGATCCGGTCGTGGGTGGTATCGATCGAGCCGGCGGAGCGTAGGTCGTTATGGTTGCGCAGCGAATCAAACAAGTCGTTCGGCGAGATCGCAAGCGCATTGAGTTTGTCTTGCGAGAACTCCACAAAAATCTTTTCTGGCAAGTCACCGAGAATATCGACCTTCTCTACCTCTCGCCATCGCAAGATGCGTTTACGAGCTGTCTCGCTGATACGCTTCAGCTCGGCCGGCGAATACCCCTCGCCGGTGAAAGCATAGATCGCGGAATATACGTCACCATACTCGTCGTTCACGTTGGGGCCAAGCAACGTTGGCGGCAGTTCTGGTCTCAAGTCGTCGAGCTTCTTACGTGTCTGGTACCAGATCTCGTCCACTTGATTTTTCGGTACATCATCACGCAATTGCACCATGATCAGTGTGCGATTGGGCAAACAGTAGGTTCGCAGAAAATCCAAGTACGGTAACTGCCTCAATTTCGCTTCGATACGATCGGCAACTTGGTTTTGCATTTCGATCGCAGTCGCACCCGGCCACGTGGCCGATACGATCGCGGTTTTGATTTTGAAGCTAGGGTCTTCTGCACGGCCTAATGTAAAGTATGCATTCAAGCCTGCTGCCAAGATGGCGATCAACGCGAACGCGGTAAAGGCGCGATGATCAATAGCCCATCTCGATAGATTCCAACGCGAGGATCTTACTTCGTCCATTTTCGCACCCGCGTTTCCGTGTCCAGCTTGTGAACACCTGCAGCAACTATCGTACGGTCAAGGATCGGATCACTGGTAACATGGACGGTTGCGTCGTCCATTCGTAGAACTTCTACCGAAACCTTTTGCAATTGGAACACATCATCCGAATCCCCCATCGGTTTTTCAATCACCGCCCACACGATCGGCTGAGTATTATCGTAGGCCAGTGCGGTCGCGGGAATTGCCACTAGATCTGCAGCCGAAGAATTGCCGAATGCGAGATTCACGGTCATGCCCAACTTGATCGGTAAGCCTTGCACGATCCAATTCGTACCGCCATCGTGTGGCACCTTCACTTCATCGACAAAAGAATACCTCGCTCGAAAGGTGCGCGCTGCGGTATCCGCGATGGGACTAAGCTCCCGCAGACGCATCATCAATCGAATGCTTGGATCGGTCCAGACGGTCAAGTCCGCGTATTCCAAAGCGTTACGTTGCGTTAATTGCTCAGGCAGATTGACCTCGACCTCCAATTCATCGCTGCGCACGATCTCTACGATGCTCTGCCCAGCGTTGACGACTTGGCCAACTTCCGCATAAACGCCCACGACGATACCGTCAGCGTCCGCCACGAGGCGCGTGTAGCTGAGTTGACGATTCGCAAGTTCGGTTTGTTTGCGAGCTGCAGTTTGCTTGGCGGCACTGGAGTCCAACAACAATCGCACGGAATCATATTCCGACTGGCTGATCGCTTTCTGCCGCAGCAACTCGGCCATCCGTCGCTCTTCTTGCTCCGCTTGCAGGACCGCTGCATCAGCGGCGCGCTCATTTGCGATTGCCGTCGCTAATTGCAAGTCGTAGTCGTCGGATTCCAGCTCATAGATCACTTCGCCGGCGCGTACCGATTGCCCAAGCTCGATACGACGAGCCGTGATCTTTCCTGCGACGCGAAACGCGATCATCGAATCGTAGCGACCGACGATGCGTCCTGTGAACGTCTGCGTCGCAATCGGCCTTGCCAATTCCCGCACGCTCACCGTTTTTACCAAGATCGCTGGCCTCACCGGGGTTGGTCGTCGCGACGAGGGCAGCAGCGACGAGGGTGTCAACGAAGACCGCTTGCCTCCCGCCTGCTCCGAACTGCTTGCGTGTTGCGACTGGTTCTGCTGCCAAACACTCGCCGCGACCGCTCCGCCGGCCACCAGAGCCAAGACCAAGACGCTGGCCGAAATCGCTGCCCAGCGCCTTTTTTTGTTAAGCTGTATCATCATCGTGTTCGCTCAGGAAAGTGACGTTTCGTCAAATTTAGGTTAAAAAATTTTAAAAGTGAAAAGTGTTCATTCGGGTGCGAAACTCGTCCATCATCTTGGACTGCGCGTTAAAGTCCTGCATCGGCTCCCATTTCATCGCCGTCATCAAATGGTAGCAGTGGCGGCGAATGACCTGATGCGTGTTCGCAATGCCGACGTCCTTAATCGAAGGGCTCGTAGCCGCCAGGACTTGGCCGCCGTGCACCAAAGCCCAAAATCCAAAGACGACCTCTTCCGGCGTCATGCCATCTAGTTCCAGTTCGCCGTGTTCGATGCCCGCCCGCACAATACTCGAGACGATGCCCATCGTATTCTGTTCGCACTGGGTAATCACCGATTGGAAATCACCGCTAGATTTTTCCCAGATGTGGTGATTTCGCGTCCACATTTCGACGCGAAAATGGTCCGAAAAATTATCGCAGAAGTACTCTGCAGCCGCACCGATCGCCAGTAAGCGATGTCGGCTGGTAGTAGAAAAATTCGCCGCGGCCGAAAACAACGCCAATCGCGTTTGCAGAGCGCGAGTTGCCAGGGCCAAAACAATGTCTTCCTTATTGGCAAAGTGATTGTAGATAGTCCCCTTGGAGACCGCTAAATCGCTAGCCAACCGGTCGATGGTTAAATCCTTATAACCCTCGTCCAGCAAGATCCGCCGCGCAAGCTGCAGGATGTCCTCCTCGCGCTGAGCAATTTCCTGTTGTTTTCTACTGATTGTGGCCATGCGTCAATTATTGACTATGCGTCAACAAAAGTCAAGTTCGATTGAACAGGAAGTCAAGTTCGATTGAACAGGAAGTCAAGTTCGCTTTGGGCGGAACTTGTTCGTAGTACCGCCTTTACTTACGAGACAACAGACAGCATTCCTAGATTGCCCTACGTAAGGGGCGCTACGCGTGACTAGCCAAACCACTTAATCCAGCAATAAATTTTCGCAGTGATCGACCGCGATGCGAAATCGCCGACTTCACGGCTGGAGACAGCTCCGCAAACGTCTGATGAAATTCACGGACCAAAAAAATTGGGTCGTAGCCAAATCCGCCAGCTCCTCGGCGCTGCGGCAAGATCAATCCATAACATCGATCTTCCGAGGTCAGCAAAACTTTACCGTCAGGCATTGCCAGGGCAATGGAGGACACATAATAAGCCAAACGCTGCTGGCCTTCCAAATGCCGCATTCGCTCAAGCAACAAGTCGATGTTCGCTTCATCGTTCGATTTCTGATCGGCCGCGGTACGACCTGCATATCGAGCGGAAAAAATCCCCGGCTCTCCATTCAAAGCCGGAACGACTAGTCCACTATCCTCACCGATGGCTGGCAACTGAAAGTGCTTGGCTTGGCCGACGGCTTTCAGCTCCGCGTTCTCGGCAAAAGTGCCGCCGGTCTCTTCTACTTCAGGCCCAGAACTCAAGTCGGCTTCGGCAATCTCAAGCCCCACCGACAGCAACAAACGCCGCATCTCCGATAACTTTTTTACGTTGGTGGTCGCCAATAGAATTTGCTTTAGCTTCATAAGTCCAGTGAGTTTGCGATCGAGATTGAAGGATGTCCAACGCCAGCGTAGTTTCCGCAGCTCATTATAATGCCGCGTTAGAACTTCGCGGTAGGGCGCAAACTTAAGCTATTCCATGCGATGATGGGCGAACTGAAGAATAATTTCACGCCGCGATGGATTAGATGATGTTAGCTCGAACGTCCGCAGCTACGGATCGTCGCGCGAATTCGCTCCAGGATTCTACGGATGTATTCAGCGGATTTGCCAGGGGCCCAAGCAAGCTTGATGGTTGCCATGTAGAAGGGCATGCGAGAAGTTCGACGGTAGTCAGGCAATGGCGTTTCAGGCGCACGCCCAAAGAAGGCATTTAACCGATGAACATAAGGGGTGGGCGGCGCTGGCTCGAGCCGAGGGTTCGATACAATACTTTTCGTTTCGGACGGGATTGTCGTCGCTGCCCCCGTGGACTCAACGCATGGCAATTGACCTTCGGCCAGATCGCGTTGGTCTACAACATCCAGCTTAACCCTCATGCGTTGCAGTTCTGGATCGCGTTGGCCAGACGAATCCGCACCACACTTCCAGCAGTTCTGGAACTGATCGCTGTGTGTTTCACTGCAACATTCGCAGTACCACGCCATGTTGAACCTCTGGAAGTTGACGCGTTCCACCGAGAGCACTTCGTTTGGAAAATGAGTTCACGCAGTTCCCCGATCGTAGTTTATCCTCAATCCTGTTCAAAGCAAAGGCTCGCAGTTCGTAGTCCCGCTTATCGTTCGTAGTCCCGCTTTTAGGCGGATTACAATACCATCGTACACTTCCGCATGAAGGCGGGACGACCAACCAGGGCAGAACTTACAATTTCTTTTAATTGCATTGACCAAAAGCATTGTGAAACTTTGCACGTGAATGTCTGTTACCTCCAGCATGATTTGCGATTTCGTCCACTTACAGTGCGGTTTAACTCTTATCGAACTGCTTGTCCAGCAACTCTCTGACCTCGTTGCTACACTCCAAATTCGGGATCTGCAACAACGATTGAACTCGAAGCTGCACAGCGTGTTGTTCCATTCGTTTAGCACGCATGGTTAAGTCCCCAAGAACTATGCTCAGAATATCTGCACCATCCCCGCTTTCGACTGCAAGCAAGATTAGTTCCTCAGAATTTTCGTGGCCAGCATAAAAGCAGGAGGGTCCCAGTGCAGGAATATGAATCAATGCGGAATAACCTCCTTCTATTGATTTCACATCGGAAATACGGATTGCGTCTGCGTATGGATTCGACGCATTGTCAGGAAATGACTCTGCAAGAATCATTCGTTCGCCATCGAACAGCAATAATAGTTCGCCGCGAACGACATCCGGTTGATCGTCGACTGATGTAGACGCAACTAGCCACGCACCAATAAACTCGGGAGAGGGTTTTTCAAAACCGGCAGAATATCCAGCCGAGAACAACACCGCCAATACAATGAAAATTGGGATACGATTCATGCGAGGCACTTTTAGTTGACGATTGCAATGGCTCCGAGAATTGAGCTTGTCGTGTATCCTGAACAATTGGAGCCACTACCCTTCAGCTATGCATGAATCCATTGCATTCAGCAAGACTCTAGCAACCAAATTTAAAAACATGTTCGTTGTTGCCCCATTGAATGTACTCAAAGAGCAATTCCTGCTTTTGCTTGTGCCAATGCAACCAGAGGTTGCTTACACTTCCAAGTGGACACACAATAGTCTCTGACGACTTGAACGCAACGTTGGTTGAGTCCCCTACCGCCTTCACAGACAGCACCGCGACCTCCGTTGCACCTACTTCAAGCTTTCCAACAAGATTGTCCGTGGGTCTGTACAATCTTATCTCTGAAACAGTTGCAACAAATGCAACTCTTCGAATGAAAGAGTCATTCGATTCATCAATACTGGCTTGGACTGCATGTAACCTTGCATAAACATCAGTGGTGGTTGCCGCTGACGTGCCGACCTGGGATCGCTGAGCAGACGATCGTTTGCTAATAACAAACTGATTGCCAACGATTGCAATGATGAGTAACGTACAACAGATCGCGAACAGCTTGCAAAAATGGGGCATGGCTAAGACTCATACAATTGCGGCGGAAGTAACCATGATACTCAACACTTAGTTACACTACCAACAGTATCGTGAACAACCGTGGTAGTCAACAATATAGATATCCCCGTTTCAATCCAAGGCAATAACCAGTGTTCAGCAATGAGAATCAGTCGGCCTACGGCGTTGAACGATCTAGTCGCATTCGCGAAACATCCCAACGCTGAAATCGCATGCTAGCAATTGCTTTAATGGCCTTTTGAACTCCTTAGCCGGTTCCAGGCATATGACATAATTACCGGCAGGACAAGCCAAAATAATCCAATGACGTAGCTGACCAATCCGCGTCGAATTTGCATGGTACGTTGCGAGTCATAAACTACGGTAAACGGAGAATCGGTGTGTCCATCTTCATCAACGACGGGTGCAAGGTCCAGAAATGCCCCCACTGCAGGCTCATTAGCTAGTAGGAAATAGTCGTCCACTGCAGGCACCTTTTGTTTGGCGGTTTTTTCAATCAATAGTGTAGGGATCAAGACTAGCGGTGCTGAGCTCCCTTCGGCCACATAGACAGATCCTTCGAACTTGTGATACGTCACTGCAGCGACTCGCCAATAGCTTGAGGGTTCGAAGAATGCAAGACTTAACACCACCGCGGATATGCCTGTAAAGTACATCACACTTCTTATTCTAACATTGGTACTATGGGGGCCCCAGCTCCTACAATCCAGTAATCCTTCTACTTACAAAGTGAAAGTCCCCTATAGAGCCAACGGCCGGTATGTGTGCATTGAAACTCAGCCCGATGTGGTAGATACGGTCAACATCTGCCAAGAGCTTTAGTACCACAATAGTCCGCAAAAGTTTTCGATCGCCGGACGGTTAGAGGTATCGCCCATACGACTGATTCCCTCAATCCTCCGGCGGTTGCGAAGTGACAGGCGCAACGATCTAATGTAGCATTTCTTTCAAGCCGTTGGGACTGCGTATCATGTGTCGCTATTGGTTTTGCACGGTTGCTTGCTGCGTGTTGATGGCCGCCACAACCATTGAAACGTCGCCGGCTCAAGAACGCGATACGTTACCAACCAGTAACGTAAATATGCTCCTCGAAAAACTAACGACAGTCGGTGTGGATCTACCAAGCGGCCTGAATGTCGTGCTGCCACCACCAACTCTTGGCGGCAATCTAGACTCAACTAGCACTCTACAGGCGCTCGAGCAATTATCAGGTGGCATCGGTTGGGAACGCTTCAGTCGAGACTCCGCGGTCGCTCCAATCGAAATCGAATTGCAGTACCTCAAAGACGCCGACGATCAACGCGTTGGACATCTGGTTCGCGTCGTGTTCGTCGCTCATATCGACTTCGAACAATTGCGCGATGCAGAGCAGATGAAGAAAGTATTCGGGGCCGCAGCGGACCAATCCGATGCAGCACAACAGCATGCCCAGGAAGCCACCGTCGAGCAACTTGCCCAGTGGGGAATCAATCCAGTGGAAGCCAACACGTCCTATGTCGTGCTGCAACTTCCGCTTCTAGAGCGAGTCTGGGTCGAAGGTTGGCTGCAAGTACAACATACCGATGATCGCGATCGGATTGCGCTGAGCTGGCTGCTGGACCCTCGCTTTACCTCAACCGCCGACGCAGAACGTGGGAACCGTTGGAAGCCAATTTCAACCCCAACAAATAACTCGGCCGTCGATCAGCCCAGCCACGCGTATGAAGGCTTTGCAGGATACTTATATATCACGCCCTTGGAGAAACCAGCCGGTGCGAGTTTGGTTGAAGCGAGGATGGTGATCTACGAGCCAACCGATTGGTTTCGCGGCAGCAATATGCTACGCAGCAAGCTGCCACTCATGATTCAGGAATCCGTACGTACGTTTCGCCGTCAGTGGGCCGAGCGTCGGCAATAGTCTCTCGCAAACGCGCGCTAGCCACTTGCTAGAGTGGTGCTGCTAGCGTCGGCTCGGGTTGCCATAGATACAGGAAAGTGGGCAGCGAGCTGCGTTCCAGCCCTGGCAGCTTGAATGGCAACAACGACGTCTGTAGAGGTTGATTGGGCGTCACGTCAAGCACTGTGTAAGCGCGGTCATTATCGCGGCGGAGCATGACAATATTCGGATCGGTATCCAGTCCAGCCATAATCCTAGCGGCTTCGATCGCGTCATCGATGTATCCGACTTGATCAATCAAGGAACTCTCAAACGCTTGAACGCCCGTCATCACGCGTCCGTCGAATATCTGAGCGTCCTTCTTTGCATCGGAGAGTTGCGAACGGCTTTCGCGAACTTGATCGATAAATCGCAAGTGAAACGCGTCTGCCATCTGTTGCAACAACTGGCGCTCATCGCCTTCGAAGACGCGTTCGGGCGAGCCCAAGTCGATCTTGTCGCCCGCTTTCACGTGCATCGACAAGACATTGAACTGACCCATCGTGTCTTCTACATTGTAATGATTCAAAATCACACCAATGCCTCCGACGATCGATGTTGGATGAGCGACAATGGTGTCCGCATGTGTCGCTAGATAGTATCCCCCGCCGGCTCCGACACTCATCAAGCATGCGACAACGGGAATCGGGCGACACGTCTTCAGCAATTGCAGATCGTGAGCCATGATGTCGGAGGCTGTCACGCCGCCACCAGGCGAGTTAATGCGCAGGATGATCGCTTTGATGTTGCAGTCCGCAGCGATCACTTGGAGTTTTTCGTGAAAGAGTGCAACGGGGTTTTCACCCATTGAACCAAAGCCGCTCAAATTTTGGTCGATCAGCAGGCCATCGACATCGACGATGGCGATTGAGCCGCTGGCGTGGGTGGCTCCAGACACTGAAATCTTGGCCAGGCGTGATGCCGTGTTGTCCGATTTCATGCTAGCCGTCACATCGCCCTTCATGACCATAGCGCCGGTCATGTTCACATCACCGCCAAAATCCATCGCGCCCCGCATCCAAAATGGGCGACGCTGGCATCCGGCAAGCGCCAGTATCGCGATGGCAAAGCATAGGAGGCAACGGAGTTTAAACACGATAAATTGCAGGCTAATTTGGTCGAAAACGCAACTCAACCTATACTTATTCGGTTCACCAGCGGCATAAAATTAGCTTCGATAACTTGTACCGCATGGCTTCGCTGGCTTTCCTGACCAAAGTCTGCTTGTTATTCTTCAATATTTTTTCGACATTGGCTCAAGCTCTTATGCTCTTCATTTCGCTGGTCATCAAGAACCTAACGCGGCGGCCATTTCGAACGAGCCTTACCGTCTTGGCATTTGCAACAGCCGTGGCAGCCGTCGTGTCGCTGTTGGGCGTGGCCAACGGTTTTACGGAATCGTTTGCAGACATCTACAAGGCGCATGCCGTTGATATCGTGGTCTCGCGTCATGGTTCAGCGGACCGACTGAGCAGCGCGGTGGACGAAGCGTTCGTCCAGCGGATCGAAGCGTTGGACGGGATCGAGAAAACCGCAGGCGTTCTGCTGGAGACCTTATCGCTCGAAGATCAACGCATCTATGGCATTCCAACCATGGGGATCAAAAGGGATTCTTGGCTGCTCGATAGCTTCGAGATTGTGGGCCAAGCTGAGGGGCAAAGCGGCAATCAGTCGTTGATGCTGGGCCTGCATCTGGCCGAACGCGTCGGAGTGAAAGCTGGCGAGACGGTGCAGTTATTTGAAGAGCCTTACTTGGTGAGCGCCATCTTTAAAAGCGAAAGCGTTTGGGAAAATGGTTCGATGGTCGTGGACTTGGATCGCTTACAAGCCTTAACCGATCGCAATGGCCAAGTGACTTATATTAACGTGGTGCTGGACGCTGCGGCAGACCAGGGCGATGCTACGCGATTGATCGAGCAGATACAAGCGCTGGACGCTCGCTTGCATGCCTTGACGACCAGCGAATTTGTCAGCACCGATACGCGGATGCGAATTGCCAACGCGATGGCTTGGATGACATCGATGATTGCATTAGTGATCGGCGCAATTGGAACGCTTAACACCATGATGACAAGTGTGATGGAGCGAACGCGTGAGATAGGGATACTTCGCGCCATCGGATGGCCGCGACGACGCGTGGTGCGAATGATTATGCTGGAGTCCGCTTTGCTAGCAGTCGTCGCTGGTGTAGTGGGTTGTTTGTTGGCGGTTGTGTTAACGCGACTGCTAGGTCAATCGGATGCAGCTCGCGGCATTTTAACTCCGTCGATTAGTCCGAACGTTCTCGTGCAAGGGCTTTTCTTGGCGATCGCGATTGGTTTACTGGGAGCGTTGCTGCCCGCATGGCGAGCAGCGCGGATGTTGCCGACCGAAGCCTTTCGCGAATAGGATGCGATCGTCAATTGGTGGCTCGAAGTAGCGCATGAAGGTGTTCGTAGTACCGCCTTTAGGCGGAGTAGCTTGTTCGTAGTACCGCCTTTAGGCGGGTCAGTATTGAGTTTTTTACTAAGAACTCCGCCTAAAGGCGGGACTACAAACTACTCAGAACTCCGCCCAAAAACGGGCCTGCTGTCCATGCCGTGAAACTGGGCGGGCGGTTTGCCGCACATTCTGTGTCACTTTTTTTGGCTGCATTATTTCGAAGCGATTTGTCACGTTTGGCAACTATAATGCTATGTACCAACAAGTTGATTAACTATCCGCGTTTTTTGTTTTACTTTTCTGGGTGCGACCAGCAGTGACATCACCGAACGAATTCCAGTCCCCACCCGCTTCTCAATTCGATTCTCAATTCGATGTTCACGACCAATACATCGAGGCCTTGTCTACAAAACGTAACTCATCCCCAATCGCGATCATCGGGATTGGTTGTCGCTTTCCCGGCGACGCAGATGACGTGGATAGCTACTGGCGCTTGCTGCGAGATGGAATGGACGCCATTTCTGAAACGCCGCCAGAACGATGGAGTCTGCAGAAGTTCTATGCGGCTGGCGCAACGAGCCCCGGCAAGACGCAGAGCAAATGGGGCGGGTACGTGGCAGGGATCGACCAATTCGATCCGTCGCTCTTTGGCATCTCGCCACGCGAAGCGGCCAGCATGGACCCTCAACAACGTATGCTACTGGAGGTCGCTTGGCGAGCATTCGAAGATGCCGGCCAACCTTTGCAGTCCGTCGCTGGACGATCTATCGGCGTGTTTACCGGAATCTCCAGCTTTGACTATGCAGTCGCTGGGCTAAGCAATCAAGACCGCGGTGTTATCTCGGCCTACAGCAACACCGGTGGCTCCAGCAGCATCGCGGCAAACCGTATCTCGTATTGTTTTGATTTGCGCGGGCCAAGCGTCGCGATCGATACCGCTTGCTCTTCATCGCTGGTTGCGGTTCATCTAGCGTGTGAGAGTCTGCTGCGCGGGGAGACCGAAATGGCGCTGGTCGGTGGCGTCAATGCGCTGCTGTTGCCTGACTTCTACGTGGCGTTCAGTCAGTTGGGTGTCTTGTCGCCCGACGGTCGTTGCAAAACCTTCGATGCTCGTGCCAATGGTTATGTGCGCAGCGAAGGCGCTGGCATGGTGCTTCTTAAACCGTTGCACCACGCCCAACGTGATGGCGACAAAGTGTACGCGGTCATTCGCGGAACCGCCACCAACCAGGATGGCCGCACTCCAGGCATGACGGTCCCCAGCCAGTCAGCCCAAGAAGCGCTGATGCGGACCGCTTGTCAACGCGCAGGAGTTGCTCCGGCCGAGATCCAATATGTCGAAGCACACGGCACGGGCACGCCGGTGGGTGATCCGATCGAAGCCCACGCATTAGCCAGCGTGCTGAATCAAGGGCGAGCTCGCAATCGGCCGTGTTGGATCGGTTCGGTGAAGACCAACATCGGTCACTTGGAAGCGGGTGCGGGTATCGCGGGTCTGATTAAGGTTGCTTTAGCACTTCGCCATAAAAAGATTCCGCCCCATCTGCACTATCAAACTCCCAATCCAAGCATTGATCTTGAACGCTTGAATTTGCGAATCCCAACGTCGCTTGAACCCTGGCTGGGCAATGACGGCAGTCGAGTTGCGGGCATCAATGGGTTTGGGTATGGAGGTGCCAATGCGCATGTTATTGTGCAAGAGGCCCCGATCGCCGCTTTTGGATCTTCGCCATCCAACAAATCACTATCATCGACGATGCCGATGCCGCTTCCGCTTTCAGCGCGAAGCCCAGTGGCACTTATCGAAGTGGCGAAAGCAACCGTAGCGTGGTTGAGCTCGCAAGGGGCCGCGATACCACTTCGCGAGATCGCCTGCTACGCTGCTCATCGGCGCTCACATCTTGAGTGGCGAGTGGCGGTCAATGGTAGCAGCCACCAACAATGGATTGACCAACTCCATGCGTTTATCGAAACCAAAGGCACGCAGCCCCAATCGACAGCCTCCCATTCCAAGAGCCCAGTGTCTCATGGCGATCGTTTGCCAGCGGCTCAGGTCGCAGCGGGTGCGTTGTTCGTTTGTTGTGGACAAGGCCCTCAGTGGTGGGCGATGGGGCGTGAGTTGTTGCAGAGCGAGCGTGTGTTTCGCGAAACCTTGGAAGCATGTGATCGGGAGTTTTCTCAGTATGTCTCATGGTCGTTGCTGGAAGAGCTTACGCGTTCCGAACAACACTCTCGCATGCAGCGAACCTCAATCGCGCAGCCAAGTCTCTTTGCGATCCAAGTAGCGCTCGCAGCCGTATGGGCCGAGCGAGGTGTGCGTCCGGCGGCCATCGTCGGACACAGCGTGGGGGAGATTGCGGCGGCATACCTCGCGGGGGCACTCACGTGGCAAGACGCTTGTTGTGTTGCGGTACATCGCGGACGCACCATGGACCTAGCCACCTCACATGGCAAAATGATTGCCGTTGGTATTTCGGCAGATGAGGCAACTGATTGGATCAGCGATTACAACGATGTGGTATCGCTGGCCGCAATCAATGGCCCATCGTCAGTCACAATTTCGGGCGATGCGAGTACGATCGAACGTTTGGCTGCAAAGTTCGACGATGCGGGAGTTTTCTGCCGACAGCTCGCCGTGGAATATGCATTCCACAGTCCGCAAATGGAACCTGTCCAAGCATCACTGCTGCGCAGCCTTGATCACATCCGTCCTCAGGCAACGCACACACCACTCATTTCGACCGTTACAGGACAACTCGCTGCCGGTACGGAATTGCAGGCCGATTATTGGTGGCGAAACGTAAGGCAAAGTGTCCGTTTTGCCGATGCGATGCAAGTCGCGGCGGAGCATGGATACGGAGCGGTCGTCGAACTTGGCCCGCACCCTGTCTTGGCATATGCGATCACCGAGTGTTTTCAGCAACAGAACGCACCGGTTCAAGTCTTTGCCTCACTGCATCGCCAGCAAAGCGACCTTGATTGCATGAACAGCTCGCTAGCCGCACTCTATGCAAGTGGAATCGAAATCGATTGGTCAAAGCGATATGCGCTACCAACTCAGCACGTGGACTTGCCAGCTTATCCTTTTCAACGTCAGCGTTACTGGTCGGAATCGCAGGAGTCTGTTCTCGCGCGATTAACCGACCGGGTGCATCCCTTGCTGGGCGAATCGAATCACCAGTATCAGACAGCTTGGCACAGTCGCGTTGATCTTAAGCTGCAAGATTACTTAGCCGAACACCGAGTGCGTCAAGCATGCATGTTCCCCGCCGCAGGGATCATCGAGTTGGCGATTGAAGCGACACGTCAACAATCAGGCCAAGAGCAATTTTCGCTGCAGCGTTTGCGGCTGCAGAATCCTTGTATCCTGGAGGCAGATCGCCCCAAACGTTTCGAGACCATTTATCACCGCGAACGGAAACGCTTTGAGATCGCGGCTCGTGAAGTTGATGGTTCGGATTGGCAAGCTTTAGCTAAGGTCCAATGGAGCGACCATGCAAGTATCGAAGATTGGGACGCGAGCCTAAAATCGTTTGGAACCGAGCGCTGCGCGGAAGTTTTCACTGCCGATCGATGCTATGCATATTGTAAACGTCTAGGACTGGATTACGGTCGGCGGTTCCGAGGTATCGTTCGCGGTGTGCGACGACGCTGGGAAGCGATCGCGGATGTGAATCTAGCGGGGCACTTGACTGAATCGCCCGAGGGCTACAACATTCATCCCGCAGTGCTCGATAGTTGCTTCCATGCCATGATCGCTGCTGATGAGAAATTTGATCATCAGCTCGGTGGGTTGTACTTGCCAGTTGAGATCGATCGCATCACCTTCCTTAAAGCGGTCCCGAATCGTGTCACCGTGCATGCGCGACTGCTCAGTAAAGATGAGCATCGAATGGTCGCCGATATCGACATCTTCGATCAGGACGATCAGCCGTGCTTGTTGCTGCGCGGCTTTACAAGCCAACGCGTTGGAGCGCCGGAAAAGCTTGAGACGATTCACGATATGATCTATCGTTATCAATGGGTACCGCAACCGCAACTTGAGCCAGATTCAGATCGACCGCCCGCAGAAGCGATTGCCCCAGCGCCGCGAAAGTGGTGTATCTTTGCGGATCAGCAAGGGCTGGCCGATGCAGTGATTGAATCGCTGCGACGTCGCGGCGAGCAAGTCGTTCGCATCGAGCAGAATGAGCGACTATTTCAAGTTACCGGCAAGTCCGCTATGCTGCGACCTCAAGTTGCGAACGACTTTGAACTGTTGTTTCGGCAACTCAGTGACGCGCAAGCGGATCGCTCTGTCACAGATATCGTTTACCTCTGGGGCTTAGACACCGATTCCAACGACACCTTGAATGCTGATCGACTTGCTGCAAGTCAGTCATTGTCCACGTTAGCGCCAATGCATTTGGTGCAAGGTTGGGAACTGGCTGACGACGCTGCAACCGCGCGGCTGACGATTGTGACTTGTGGCGGGCAGACAGCCGACGAAAAATCTGAAGCGGTCGCTATTGCGCAGACGCCTTTGATCGGATTTGGCCGAGTCATCGTCAGCGAATACGCGCGCTTGGTAACAAAGCTTGTCGATTTACCACCGGGTGATTGGGAAACGGCCAGTGCCTATCTTTTGGCGGAGTTGATTGCAGTTCGAGATGATGAAGACGAAGTGATGTATCGTGACGGCAGACGCATGCTGCATCGCTTCTTGCCTCAAGCCGATGTAAGCTTGCCGCCGGCCGCTGCGCTTCGGTTACCCAGCCGTTTAGTCAAAGGGCGTTCGTCCGCGATCACGGATCTTCACTATCGTACGACGGAAAGCTCAGTTTTGAAGCCTAGCCAACTTGAGATCGAAGTGCTGGCGACAGGATTGAACTTTAGCGATGTCATGAAGTCGTTGGACCTTTATCCTGGATTGCCGCGTGGTCCGGTCTTGCTGGGTGCCGAGTGTTCAGGCCGCATCACGCGCGTTGGTGGGCAAGTGAGCCAATGGAAAGTTGGCGATGAAGTGATCGCGGTGGCTCCGGGAGCTTTCGCAACGCATGTGGTGGTCGATCAATCGCTGGTGGCGCGAAAGCCAACGCGACTGTCTCACGCCCAGGCCGCGACAATTCCAATTGCGTTCTTGACGGCCCAGTATGCTCTGGTCCAGTGCGCACGTATTGGCCAAGGGGACGATGTATTGATCCACGCTGCAAGTGGCGGCGTGGGCTTGGCGGCGATGCAGTTGGCCAAGCTGGCAGGGGCGAGAATCTTTGCTACTGCTGGATCGGACGAGAAGCGAGCTTTTGTCCGCGACCAAGGGGCCTATCTTGTCATGAACTCCCGCGATTTGGCTTTCGCTCAGCAGACCCTCGTTGCCACCAACGGACAAGGCGTTGACATGGTGTTGAACTCCTTGCCAGGTGAAGCGATTGCCAAAGGTATCTCGATCCTAAAACCGGGCGGTCGCTTTCTGGAAATTGGCAAACGCGATATCTATGCCGACGCCACGCTTGGACTTGAACCTTTCCGCAACAATCTCGCATTGTTTGCGATCGACTTGGATCAATGGTTCCAGCAACGTCCTCAACAAATGGGGGACCTGCTGCGAGCTTTGGCTAAGCGGTTCGATACTGGGGAACTGACGCCGTTGCCAGTTGCAAGATTTGCAGCGGATCAAACTCGCGAAGCGTTTCGGTACATGCAACAAGGCAAACACATCGGTAAAGTCGTCGTTGACTTTGCGCATCGACCACAGGATGTCCAACCAGGTGAAACCAGTCCAGTTCGATTTTCGCCAGACGCCACCTATTGGATTGCAGGCGGGCTGGGCGGATTCGGATTGCAAGTTGCCAAATGGATGATCGCGCACGGAGCAATGCATCTTGTGCTCAGCGGTCGACGCTGCAAGCTCACACGCGAGACGGAATCGCAACTGCAAGAACTGCGATCCAGCGGTGCGACCATTGCGATTATGCAGACCGATATTGCCGATGTTGATTCGGTTCGCAAAACGCTTGATTCCATCGACGCCACCATGCCCACGCTGCGCGGCGTATTCCATACCGCGATGGTCTTGGAGGACCGCTTGCTCGTGGACCTGGACCGCGATACGCTCGAGCGTGTTCTGCGACCGAAGTTGATCGGCGGCTGGAAATTGCATCGCGAAACAATTGACCGACCACTCGATCACTTTGTTTTGTTCTCGTCATTGTCCAGTGTCTTTGGACATGCGGGCCAAGCGAACTATGCAGCCGCGAACGCATTCCTTGATGGGCTAGCTCATTATCGAAAGAGCCAAGGCAGGCCGGCGTTGGTCGTCAACTGGGGGCACCTTGGCGAAGTCGGTTATCTTGCCCAGCGACAACAGTTGGGCCAGCGGCTTGAGCGGCAAGGCGTGCTATCGTTTACTGTCCAACAAGCGCTTGATTGCCTGTCACACTTGATTCAAGTTGACGCGGTGCAAACGAGTGTCTTGCGGATGGATTGGTCGCTGTGGCGTGGGCTTGGCATCACTTCGCGCGTATCACCGCGCTTTGCACATCTACTGAAACATCATGCAACACCGGGCAGCGAGTCGCAACAACGGTTAGCCAATGCCGATGAGATTCGTCGAGCGGCGCCAGAGCAGCGTCGCATATGGGTCAGCGAGGTCTTGCGTTCCAAAGCTGGCACACTTTTGGGGATCGATCCGGGGACAATGCCCTGCGATCAACCGTTGCTTGAACTGGGACTCGATTCACTCATGGCAGTGGAGATGCGAAACTGGGTCGCAAGCCAAATCGAGATCAATCTGCCTATCTCAGCGTTGATGCGCAGCGCGAGCCTCGATCACCTTTCCCAATCGCTCTGCGAGCTCATCGCTACCGAGCAAACGTCCGGCCAGAAACCCATTGATGAATCGAAGCAATCAGACGTGGCCAGCGACCAAGCCGGCGCGTTGTTGGAACAGCTTCCCGATATGGCAGATGATGAAGTGAGCCACTTGCTTGACCAACTGCTGCGTCAGCAGAGCAAAGGGTAAGGCTTGATGAGTATTCAGCCTCAACGCCCAGCAGAACCACTGCCAGAAGAAGTGGCCCAGATGTCGCCCGAGCAAAAGCGTTTGCTAGTGCGGCGCTTGTTGGAACAACGCACTCAGTCAACGCAATGTTTTGAGATGTCGGTTGGGCAACAGGGGTTGTGGTACGCATATCGTCGCGATCCTGCTTCGACGGCTTTCAATGTGTTCTTGCCGACACGCATCCGTTCAGAATTGGACTTGGATGCGCTGCGTCTTGCCATCCATTCGCTCGTGCAGCGACACCCTTGCTTGCGAACTACGTTCAGCGATCAAGGAGCTCATCTGCAACAGACCGTCCATCGCTCGCTGCTTCCAGAGTTTGAGGTGATTGATGCCGCTGGGATGGACGACCAGCAAGTGCGTCAGCGAGTACTCCAGCAGACGCAGCGCGGCTTCAACCTCGAAACTGGGCCACTATTGCGAATGGCAGTCTTCGTGCGCGGCCAGTGTGATCATGTGGTCGTTGCAACCACGCATCATATCGTCGTCGACTTTTGGTCGCTGGTACTGGTGCTCAATGAACTGCGCGAGACGTATCGCAGTTATGCTGTCGGCGCAGTCCCTTCACTGCCACCGCCTTCTGGCAACTATGCTTCGTTTGTGGCGGATCAACGGCGGATGTTAAGCGGACCGCTTGCCGAACATGCTTGGCAACACTGGAAAGAAACGCTCTCTAGAGTTCCGCTGGTACTGGATTGGTTTACCGATTATGAACGCCCCCTTGCGTTCACGGGACGAGCCAGCGTAGTCGCAATTCCTTTGACGGCTTCCATTTCGTCCGCGATCAAACGCATTGCGACTGAGCAATCGACAACCCAGGCCGCTGTCGTGCTGGCGGCACTCCAAGTCTTTATTGCTCGCTACACAGGTGAGCAGGATTTTCTGATCGGCAGCCCGTTTTCCGGACGGGGCCATTCAAAGTATGAAGCGACCGTTGGCTTTTTTGTCAACATGCTGCCGCTGCGAACCAAGCTTTCCGACAATCCGACGTTCGCCATGCTGGTAAGACGCGCCAGCGAAAGTCTGCTTACGGCACTTGAGTATGAATGGCTTCCGCTGGCAGAAATTGTGCGACGCATTCAACCGCCGCGAGATCCTAGCCGCAGCCCGCTGTTTCAAGTGACATGCACTTTCGAAAAATCGCATCTCCGCGAGGAATCTGGTCGCGCAGGATTTCTCATGCCCGCTGGGAACGCATCGGCGGATGTCGGCGGTATTCGGCAAGAAGCCTTTCACATCCCCCACCCCACGTGCCATCATGATGTTGAGTTCATTTTTGATCAGACCGATTCATCCTGGCAAGGCATGATCTGTTTCTGCCGAGACCTCTTTGATGACGCCACAGCCCAGTGCATGGCCGACAACTTCGCGGTGTTGCTCGAACAATTGACGCAATCACCGAAGTTGCATTTAAGCGATATAGCTTGGGGCAGTTCGCGTCGCTTGCCTGACATGAGCATTGAGCTTGCCGCTAACGAAACTATAGCGAGCCAACTTGAAGCGTCGTTCCAACGTCACGCTCAGGCCACCGCGTTGACCAGCGCCGATTCGACGTTGAACTACAGCCAATTGGATCAAAATTCGCTGCATGTTGCACGCTCGCTGCAAGCGTACGGAATGGGTCGCGGAGATTTTCTGCCAGTCATTGGATCGCGAGGACCGCAAACGACGACAGCCATCGTTGGTGTAATTCGATCAGGAGCGACGGTAGTTCCAATTGATGCCGATCAACCTGCGGTCGGTTGGGAGGTTTTACTGGAAGATACCACCGCGAAGGCAATCATCGTTGCACATGCGGGCATCAAGGAGCGTTTACGAGCTAGCTTAACTCGCGATGTCGAACTCTTTACAGTAGAAGAGCTGCTGCAAAAGTCCACCGCCAACGAACTAGATTCGACGTTGAGTCCGCCTAATATCTCCAGCGACGACCTTGCCTACGTGATATACACGTCAGGTTCTACCGGACGACCCAAGGGTGTCATGATTAGCCATGAAGCGATTGCGAATACGATTCGCTGGCGGATGGAGCACGTGTCACTATCAGATTCCGACCGCGTTCTCATGTTGCTTTCGCATCAGTTTGATGCTGGCTTTGGAATCGCCATGAGCACTCTGGCTCAAGGCGGTGCTTTAGTTTGGCAAAGTTCGGATAGTAAGCTAGATCTTGAGCGAACGATCGAGACGATTGTTGACCAGCACGTCACTGTCTTGCCGGGGGTGCCTAGCTTGCTGCAGCTATTCGCCGCGCATCGTCGCTTTGGCGAATGCCAAACATTGCGGCAAATTTGGTCAGGCGGCGAACAGATGCCACTGGACTTGCCGCGTCGTATCTGGAGCCAATTGCAAGTGCGGATTTGGAATTTCTACGGACCCACAGAAGCAAGCGTGGAGGTGACCGCACACGAAGTTACCCTGCGGGACATCGAAGGCGATCCGAGCAGACGAGCGATCGCGATTGGCAAACCGATTGCAAACACCAACGTCATCGTTTTGGACCGCTGCCAACAAACCGTGCCAGACACGGTCCCCGGTCAGCTTGCGATTGTCGGTCGCGGACTAGCACGCGGTTATCTCCACCGCGACGAATTGACGACGTCCGCGTTTGTGCCGGCTGTCAACGACGCATCTGGCTTGTCACGCATGTACTTGACCGGTGACTTGGGGCGTCGACGAAGCGATGGAAGTTTGGAATGGTTGGGGCGTATCGACCATCAAGTCAAACTGCATGGCTATCGGATCGAACTGGAAGAGATCGAACATGTGTTGCGGGCATTTCCGACGGTACTGAACGCGGCGGTCATAGTGGCCAGCCCCGATCTCCCCGCCGCGAGGCTGGTCGCTTATGTCGTGGCGGCAACTGAGCTGATCGAGTCAGCGGATTCATCTGGCCAGTGGCTGGCAGCGATTCGACGATACTTGGCGGATCACTTACCTGCTCATAAGCGACCAACCCAAATTCATCTGGTCGCAGAATTGCCGCTGGGTGCCAATGGAAAGGTCAATCGCAATCGACTGGCCAGCGAGTATGCAGAAAACATCGAAGTCACGTTTGTCAATTCCGATGTACCAACCACGCCTCTCGAAGCACACATCGCCGAACTTTGGTCCGATCTATTGCAGACAACGGAGATCGGGGTACACCGTAACTTTTTCGAGCTTGGCGGCAGCAGCCTTCAAGCGGCAATGATGACCGCACGATTAAGTGAAGACCTAGGAGTCCATGTCCCAACGTCGCTTGTATTCGATCTTGCCGACATCGCGTCGATGGCCCAACGACTGACGACGCTTCATCCGCAGATCATCGCCGCTCGCTTTGCGACCACGATCGAACCGACACGATCGCCAAACGCAACTCCATCGCGATTTGTTCACCCCCTCATTGCTCCATTGCGCACGACCGGAAAACATGAGCCGATCTTCATGGTGCATCCGCCCGGTGGAATCGTGATCTGTTATCGCGAACTAGCCTTACAGACCACTTGCGACCGTCCCTTTCTTGCCATCCGCTCCCGTGGACTTCATGGCACCGAACTGCTGCCTGAAACGATCGAGGCCATGGCGGCGGATTATGTCACTGCAATACAATCCGTCCAGCCGTCGGGGCCTTACATTGTGGGCGGCTGGTCTCTGGGGGGCGTCATCGCTTACGAAGTTGTTCGCCAATTGCAGGAACAGGGTAAATCGGTTGGCAAGCTGCTGTTGCTTGATAGCACCATACCATTGGGTGCCAGCGAGCTGGTCGATGCGGACGATTCAAGCCAAGTGGGCCTGGAGTACGGGATTGATATGACACTGCGTCAGCTCAGCGAACTGGATGAAGATGCTCAGCTCCCTTTCCTGTGGCAGCATGCAGTAAATCTTGGCGTGTTACAGGAGACGTCCCATCAAGATGTGGTTCAACGCGTGTTGGGAGATCTGAAACATTTGTTTCGTCACCATGTTCAGCTTACAAGCAACTATCGCATGCAACCGCTGGATGTATCCGTGCTGTTGGTACGTCCTCAGGATACGCCGATGAAGGTAGCGACTTCGCTTGATCGAGGTTGGAGCCGATTGGCCAAAGACTTGCAGGTCAAATTTGTCTCTGGGCATCATCACAGTATGGTCACCCAGCCGCATGCTGGCGAATTGGCCAAGCTGATTGACGCTTTTCTCGGGTGAAGCCCTGCTACCGCGTTTCGATTCGCCCATCTCGCATGTGGATCACTCGATCGCCACGACTAGCGACACGTTCGTCATGAGTTACTACCACCAGCGTGAGCGACGCGTTTGTGTTCAATTCGCCGAGCAGGTCCATGATGTCGCTACCGCTTTGACTGTCAAGCGCCCCAGTCGGTTCGTCGGCCAAGATAAGTCGAGGTTGGTTTGCCAGCGCACGAGCGATTGCGACGCGTTGCCGCTGGCCGATCGACAACTGGCTTGGAAGATGTTTGGCTCGATCGCTTAAGCCCACTTGGTCCAATAGGCGGTGCGCTTCCGCAACTCGCTCGGATCGCGATCGGTGGCTTTCAAACATCGGGATCTGAACATTCTCTATCGCAGTAAGGTTGGGTAGCAAGTAAAACGATTGAAACACGAACCCGATCTGTTGCGATCGTAAAGAGTCCAGATCGTGCACGTCCGCAAGTGATTTGCCTTCGAAAAAAAGTTCGCCTGAGGTAGGACGATCGAGCACTCCCAGCATATTGAGCAGCGTCGACTTGCCGCAACCGCTGGGCCCCATGATGCAGACGAACTCACCAGCAGGAATGTCGAACGTGACATGGTCGAGTGCCAGGACATTGCCATCGCGATAACGTTTGGAAACATCACGCATCGAAATCAGCGGCGAAGTGAGTGGAGTGGTCTGTGACATTAAGGATTCTGTCTCAAGTGACGCCTATGAGATTGGGCTTATGGTATCGTCCACAAGCCGACGGATGTCTGGGAGGTTAAAGTTTTACGATTAACTTCGTCCACTGGCTTGGATAAAATGATAACCGGAACAAGCAAGGCTTGCGCTATGCTTGGCAAACGTGCTTACGATATTCATGTTCGTAGTACCGCCTTCAGGCGGCGACCTGCGTTCGTAGTACCGCCTTCAGGCGGCCATCCGCATTCCAAGACCGATTCAATCCCACACGTCCGCTTCGTAGCGGTACAACAAATAAAGATCCATCGTATCGCAATTCAACGAACTGTATCGCATTCGAATAGGAAGCAAGCGATCTGCAATCGCATTATCATGAAGTTTAAACTCGCTACTTTGCCCGACGCACGGATTCGCCGGTGGCTTGGAATGGCCATCTTGCTACTGTGCATGGTACAGACCGATTTGTCAGCGCAGGAGTCGATGGCTCGAATCACTCCAGGCACGATTGTCGAGCGTTCGGACGACGAAAGCTTAAAACCGCACCGCTGGAATCATCTCATTTTGCTTGCAACCCCGAGGATTTCTAGTGGCGATACGGACAAGCTCAGCGAAACGATTCGCAGTTCCGTTTCAACTCTCTCCTTAACGCTGCTTGCAACCATCCAGCAAGGCGACCAAGGAACCTACCAGCTTGTGGAAGCGGGCGTTGGGTATAGCGTTCCGATTGGTGGAAAGCAAACGGTGATCAGTTCCGAGACCGCTTCGCAATTGGGCGCAAAGCTGGGGATCATCGCAAGTCAGATGCTGCGTCAGAATGAAACTCGTTTGCAGCAAGTGAAAACCATTGCCCAGACGCCGACGTTTGTGGTATTCGATGCACCGGCCATTATGCTGCGGGCAGGCAAGCATCTAGATTTTACCGTACGTCATCTTTGCTGGATTGACTCAGCGACAGGCAAGGCGGCCACGTTGGTTTGGTTGTTGAGCAAAGACGCCGACGGGACGACGCGAGTCGATGTGGAGCCGCCATGTTTTGTACCAAGTAGAACGTTGGAAGATCGTAGGATCCATGTCGATGGAGCACAATTTCTGTTTGGCATTCCGAACGAGCGCGCGTTTGCACTGGAGGGGTTGCCGCCTGGCAGAACGCTTCGTTGGCTCGAGCCGATTAGCACGTTAGCCAGCCAGCCAAGTTATACTCAGCCGGAGTTGGCCGAACTGGTAGCTTACTTCAATCGCATGCTCTCCACAGCGACCAAATCCGAGGAGTGAAGTGAGCCCACGCCTCCGGGCCAATCCCGTCCTTGTTAGTAGCCGTCTTTGGCGGCCACGGACAATGCTGATTTGCCTCCAAAGGGTCAACCCCCTTATTTTAAACATGTTCCAAAATCAATGGCTCGTCAACTACGGCTTATCGAGCTGACCGCAGCCTGCCGCCCCAGAACATAAAACCAAGTTCATCTGAGCCGATTCTACCGGCATAACGATCCGGCTTCTTGCACAAAGGATTTGAGCATCGGCCCGAAGACTCGCGATGTCAAATCCTTATTGGTTATTCCCATTCCTCATCTTAGCCGAATAGACGACCTAGCAACGACTTCTTGTAGAACGGTTTTGTTTCCTTAAGCAAGTATTGAGACATGCCAGTGTCACCCGGGGACACACGAACAAAGTCAATCAATTCATTTGCCGAAATCGTCTCTCTGGCAACCATTCCAGCGTCACCAACGATCCTGCCCCAATCGCCAACGGCATCAATTCCAATGAGCATGTGAGGAGCTTCGTCACGTTCAGGATTTTGAATGAGGGCCAAATATGCTGCCTTAACTACTGGCATTTTGCGGAAGAGTCGAACTAACGCTTCGACTAATTTTTTTGGGTATACAGCAGGCTGACCAAGGAGCACCTGGGTCGATTTCCCCAAGGTGTATTCTTGGCCAGCATGAAAAACTGAACCATCGAGAATGCTGGCAATCTCAGGTGCTGTGAATTCCTTTCCGTATTCAAGATTTGGGTTCAGGACAACGTTTGAACCGCGAGAAATTTCAAAGAAGGACTTCGTGTTGAGTCGTAGGTAAGTTGCTTCCGTATGCAATGACTGCTGGAGTCGAGGCAAAGAGGAAAACATCGGAATCCAGTTCTCGCTATCACGTTGCCAAGATTGCAATTGAATGTTGCCGCCCACTTGAACAACTCCATTATCAAGTTCGAGCGACTCCCCCCCTACGTTGATGACGAAAATATCTGATCCGAGTAGATCGCGATAGAATTGCGGTCGATGGCTGGTGTCGGTACTGGCCTTGACGAGGGAACGTTCAAGATCGTTATTAGGCTCAAACATCGTCGTCATAAAAGGGAATCATATCCAACTTCACCGAGGACGCGCGAAAGACTCAATCATTTCCCATCCGCTCGGTTCGCGTCTTTCGGGGCATGGCATTGTTCAAGTAAGCCGCTGGCACGGTAAAGCAAATCTTAAATATTCTTTTACAAGTCTGGCATTCATTGGGAACACCAGGAAACTTCACACGTAAACCTGTAACACCCCGCACATGTCCAAGTCTAATCGAAAACCCACGCCAAAGTCTACCTCCAAGTTCTTCCGCCATGAACTCTACCAACGCATGAGCGTGAACCTGCACCTCACCGGCAAAGCTCTGCGGACGCATGAGGAACCGTTCACGCCTCGATCAGGCAAGCCACAAAAACACGAGCCTTTTAGCCGCTGGGCGATAGCTCCGGTTGTCCAGAGAGACGCCACAAAAACCCGGGCTTCTTGCACAAAGGATTTGAGCATCCGCTCGAAGACTCGCGATGTCAAATCCTTATTGGTTATCCGCCGCCGAATGGAGAAAGTGTAAAAAACTGATGCGAACGGAAGAAGCAAACGTCAAACGCCATGAAAAAATTTGTTTGTCCAAAAATCAATGGAATGTCATCACGACGCGTCCACGCAAAAACAAGTTTGACAGGTGCAAGGGTGGCAACGTGAGCAGTTAAAATAATCGCACGAGCGTCGGAGCTAGCCAAGCTACCAGACAAGCGTATTGGCGTTGTTTGTTGCTCCCAGTCAAATCCAAGATCGTAGCCTAACTGAAGGGGTAGGACGTTTACAGACGCACCACTGTCAACGAGGCCTGTTGCGTCACGTTCAAGGTCGTTGTGAACTAGTCGAACGGATACATATGGCATAAGACTCGCGTTCCCAAGCCGCGAATCCATTGGCGTGTAGGCAATTCGAACGAGTGAAGTCACAACTAGCCGACACCGTTAGAACGGGCAAATGCAATTAAGTCCGCAGCAGCCTGATAAGAGTCATAAGGCGACCAGATCGATTGTGGTTCGGAAGGAATTTCAAGTTCAGTTTTGCCAAGTGCTTTCAATTCGGCAGTAAGAATCTCCACCAGTTGCAATTTTTCGGCAACTGGTAACTGTTGAATCTGTGGCAAAATTTCAGCGATCGTCATTGAGAATCCCCTTGTTGTTATTGTAGCAGAAAAAGCCTTGCACACCAAGAACTGCTCGTCTCAAGCGGGTAACGGCACCATCGACCGAGCCCACGCGTGAGACTCAACGCAAGTCAAAACGGCTGATCGAGGGTTGCGTGTCTAATGGCATTGTCCAAAAAAGCCACAAAAACCGGGGCTATCGCCCGGCGGCTGATCGAGGTGCGAACGGTTATGACGCATCATAGCTACCTCCGCCCCGTCGGAAAGTGAACTGACTTCGCCAATGCCCCAGAAGCTTTTCAAGCCCCCGCGAGCTTGACTCATGGGTGAATGAGTTTTGAAGTTAGCTCAAAGAATCGTCAACGCCAGCAAGTCTCACCCGGGCTTCTAGCACAAAGGATTTGAGCATCGGCCCGAAGACTCTCGATGTCAAAACCTTATTGATTACCCGGCCTTTCTGTCCTATGTTAGCGGAAAAACGGATCTTATGACATCATCACAGTCACCAATACGTGCATTACCAAAATACTGCCGCACAGGCCCGAAACAAGGCAGTGGCCAAGCCGCAGCCATTTCAGGGTTGGACTTCGGTGGATAAAGAGATGGTCGTCGTCCACCGAGCCGAATGTAGTGTGAGCCAACACAATCATGGAAGTCGAACGTGCCCGAGTGATAAGTGTAAAACATTAGCCACAAATCCTGAAATGGGCTTTCCGTATCGGTCACACTCCCAATTCCGCCCCGTCGTTCTTTGTTCCAATTGAAATACTCAAGAACCGTGAAGTGGAATTTCGGCGGTAGATCGTGGGACTTCCATTCGCCGTCGTCACCTTCAAATTGTGCCCACCCCCAGCCGTAATATGGCCGTGCGATTAGTTGGACGCCAATGTATTCCAGGACTGTATCAGCGAGATTAGACGGTAGAGGCATTTTTCATCGATCAAGCGAATCCATCGAGGAACGGCGGACAGCTCCGAGGACGTGTGAAAGACTCACTATCGCCAAACCCGCCCGACTCCCGACTTTCGGTACATGTTATTGTTCTGCCGCGCTGGATAGCGACCTGGATACGGAGCGTTTCTTCCATCTTGTTCCCGGCAGCCAGCCAAGAACGCCCAGAAGTAGTCCAATGATACCCAACAACATTGGAACCATAGCCCAAGCAAAACCGATCCATTCCATAGTCTGCTGTGATGGTCCACCGGTTGCAGAACTCGCAACCGCGAAGTAGATGCCAGAAGCAAATCCTAGCAACATAGCGCTGCCAATGAAAAACACGATGGTCCAAACACAAGTGAGAAGTACCTTCCTTGCCAATGCAAGAATCGAACCACGTCGCCAAGTTGGTTCAGTTTCAGATTCTTGATTCGGCGCAAGGTATGGGTTGTTTCTCAATTCCATAGTTCTCGTTTTCTGGTCAACCAATGGGGCAGAACAGCCACGTACACCGAGACGCAGCGATAAACCTAAATTCTCAGGCTATTTATGCGTGTTCGGCGCAACGAATTATTCTACTTTGACTGCTACATACTTGATGGGTCGAAATTATCAAGAAATAGAATTGTTCTTATGCTGTTACGCAGTTCAATTCCTTTGAGGTTGCGAGTGGGGCCGTTATCATGTTCCAAATCAACGGGTCTTCTTAACTCGACGATAGCTGCCGTGTCGACGTCCGAAGTTTTATAGATTGGAAGTTTCTGTCCATTGGGCCCTGGTCGAAACTCTCCGGTAACGGCGGATTTACGACATCGAATCTGCACGCGAAATCGTCCATCATTTAAAGCCTCAACGACACCCGATACTGAAATCTTGTCTGAATTTATCATGGCACTACCGTAAAATGGAACGTTGATGCGTGCAACAACTGCAATGCTCTCAAGAAGCTTCGGCTCAGGATCCTGGGTTCCCTTTGGAAGATCGCGAAAACCGACAGTTTCCAGACGCAACATATAGTCTTGCGCAACTGCGTGCGTGCTGAACAGCAAGGCAAGCAAAGCAGCAACAAAATAGCTTTTATTCATCAGAAGAACCTTTCCTTGGAACACCGAAAGCAGAACGAAACACATCACCGAGCCCTGCCAGTGATTTCTCCAAAGTCGAAAACGCACCGTCGGGGGCTTCGGTGCACGGCATTGTCCAAAAAAGTCGCTAGCGAGGCGGGGTATATCGCGAGGGATCGTGACAAGTCTGGCATTCACTGGGAACACCAGGAAACTTCACACGTAAACCTGTAACACCCTGCACATGTCCAAGTCTAATCGAAAACCCACACCAAAGTCTACCTCCAAGTTCTTCCGCCATGAACTCTGCCAACGCATGAGCGATGACATACACCTCACCGGCAAAGCTCAGCGGAGGCATGAGGAACCGTTCACGCCTCGATCATGCAAGCCACAAAAAAACGAGCCTTTTAGCCGCTGGGCGATAGCCCCGGTTGTCCAGAGAGACGCCACAAAAACCGGGGCTATCGCCCGGCGGCTGATCGAGGTGCGAACGGTTATGACGCATCATGCCTACCTCCGCCCCGTCGGAAAGTGAATTGACTTCGCCAATGCCCCAGAAGCTTTTCACCCCCCCGCGAGCTTGACTCATGGGTGAATGAGTTTTGAAGTTAGCTCAAAGAATCGTCAACGCCAGCAAGTCTCACCCGGGCTTCTAGCACAAAGGATTTGAGCATCGGCCCGAAGACTCGCGATGTCAAAACCTTATTGATTACCCGGCCGTCATGGGCTGACGAAGCACCGTTTTCCATTTTGCCGGTGCAGCACGTCGTATGTCGGACAGATAGATTTCGTGATGTTTGCCACTTAGTTTTGCCTTCGATTCGATGTAGGTATGTAAGCGTTCGATCGTGCGGCCTTCATCGGAAAATGGGCCAATATGGAGCGTTTGAGCACACAATCCTTCCGTGAAACTTTCGAGCCGCAGTAGGTCTATTGCCTTAAGTGACTTTTTAGTGCGAACCTGATCAATTGCTCCGCTGATTGTATCGTCGGACACAAAGTTGGGCTGCATGATCATCATAGTCCATTTCCACGCCGACCTGTCCCCAGATGTGAACGCCGACCAGTCGTCTGACCACCAGAGTCCCTCTAGTGGCATCACCGAATAATCGACAGCAGAATGCGAACGTTTCACGGAAAATTTCGTGACGTAGGAAACCGAGAACAAGGCTTCGACCGCTTCGGCGTACTCGGTCGAGTTGTTTGGGTCGCCCTGTCCGTCAATCATGAGGAAACGCATTGCCGGAACGTCAACCGTGGCTACCGACTTGGCCGATGGCTTGTATAGATGTTTTAGTTCTCTTTTGAGGTCGATCTTCGACATGGCATTCTTCGGCGGGTAAAGGCGGCGACCATCCTGTCGCCGCCAAAAAACTATAATTCAAATTCGCGGCCGACCGGCGACTTGGGTGGATCGCATTGTTCTGCCTTTTTTGCACGATTAGGCTCGATAATTCCCATAGCACAGCATGCGCAGAATGGCTCTAGGCCGTAGATGCCAACTTGCCCATGTAAGCGGAGAATCTCCATTCATATCTTTTGCGTCGACACGAGCACCTGCATCAAGTAGCATCTGAATTGACTCTTCGTTACCAAACGCCGCAGCACGATGAAGTGGTGTTTCCGATCGAGTTCTGATATCGCGCATGAATGCACCTGTTTCCACAGATGGTTTGGTGACGCAGTTCGGATTCGCGCCATGGGCGAGGAGTATTTTAAGTACCTGGTCGAGACTTTTTCGATCCGTCTTGCATAGCGAAGAATGCAACGGAGTTTCTCCGGTGTCTGGCAACGGCTTGTTCACGTCCGCTCCTTGTTCAATTAGGAACTGGCACAGACGCGGATAGCCGTGAAAGACAGCTCCGTTCAGATCTAAGTTGTCCCCAAGAGATTGAAGGGACTCTCCGTTGCGGAGTAGGAACCTGATTGCACTGACATCACCGTGGTACGCGCACCATTTGATGAGTGACACTCCTCCACTGTCTTTTGAGTCGGAAGAGTGACCAGCATCGACGTAGTCAAACACCAAATGTGTTTCCCCCTCCGAGATTCTCTCTAACATGCTACGTGCCATAGTGCTCCCAGTAGGATTGAAGGCATAACGCTGGCGGTAACCCAGTAGCCGCGTTTGATGTTGATGTAGGTAACGACGTTATCGGCGACTTGAGTGCAAGTACGCCCAACATGGGCGTGAGTTTGTGGGGTGCGGAACTCGCGAGAGTTCTCAGTCCCCTGTGTTTAGTTCCGATATTCTTACAGGAGTCAGTATACCAAATGAATAGCTCGTAAGAAACAGACACGAGGCGAAGGCAACTGCGACCAGCGGCGACTGGGCGTGGGAAGGAAGCCTGCAAAGCACTTTGACTAACGCCAATCGAACAACAACCAGCTTGGTCAGTCATCCACTAGATGTCCAGAACAGGCTTGCTCTTACGCGATGAAACGGCCCCTGTAGCGGACCCGCATGCTAGGTGTTGTGAGTGGCAGCACGGGTAACCGGGCTCCTATCTCGATCGCCTGGTTGGGCGATTACATCGCATGCTCAACGCACAGCGGCGGTAGACTTAAGAGGTGGATAGATGTACGCCGCGCCAATGGGAATTCCGGCTATCGACGAGCCATTATATCGCGTAGCGAGTGGTGCAGGATGACGATCGCGAATCTCTTTTACTTTCATTGCTAGCGCATCATCGGAGCTGAGCAACTTAATTTGAAACGCATCGAGCCACATCTGCTTACCGCTACCAACCAACCTGAGCACCTCCCCGTATGCCACGTCGAAATTGCCGTCATTTATTGCTGGCGATGCAAGGTAAAGCTCCCACTCCGACGATTCATCGGGGTTTAGCCAAAAGAGAGCGTCAACCGTCTGGTAGTTATTGAACGCTTCTGCAAATTCGCGGCCCGCATCGATCTGTTCGTTTACCAATATAGCTTTATCCATTGCAGGACTCCGTTTGTAGGGTCAGAAACCGCATTGTACAGTGAACGGGCTTGGTTTTGTATTGAATTTCTATAGCGGAACAGTTCATTCCAATCTTTCGCAATTAGCCAATTCGTTCCGAGTTGGGCATTCGCGGAGATAGCGTTCGCGCGAGTTACTTCGAGATCTGCCATTCTCACGAGAACTTCAAGATCGTGCGTCCAACATTTTTCGGCGAATTTCTTGTCTTCAAAAATGATACCGGTTCGGTCAACGTATCGAAGAACTGCCGCCTTCAATGCGCACTCAATTGCATAGCCTGCCAAATAATATGCCCCAGCCCATCGCGAAGCCGCGATAAGAGTCGCCGCGTCAAGCAAGCGATCTTAGGACAGTTGTTGTAGTTCTGTTCGATTCAATCGGTTTAATCCGATATTGGCATTTTAGCTTTTTGGCAGAACGGCAGGGTTTCGCGAGCCCGAGCAGTTGACTTGGCGCAAGTCAAAATTACTGATCGGGGGCTTCGTGTGCATGTACGCCCAACATGGGCGTGAGTTTGTGGGGTGCGGAACTCGCGAGAGTTCCTAGTCCCCTGTGTTTAGTTCCGATATTCTTACAGGAGTCAGTATACCAAATGAATAGCTTGTAAGAAACAGACACAAGGCGAAGGCAACTGCGACCCGGGCGACCGGGCGTGGGAAGGAAGCCTGCGAAACACTTTGACTAACGCCTATCTATCAACAACCGGCTTGGTAAGTCTATTGGAAGTCTGGACGAAGCTTGCTCTTAAAAGATGAAACGGCCCCAGTAGCGGACCCGCATGCTAGGTGTTGTGAGAGGGGGCCCGGGTAACCGGGCCCCTATCTCGATCGCCTTGTTCGTCGGGATTTCTATCTTCTATATGGGGCAGCACGTTTCAAATTGCGTTGATCGCAAAGGCAAGTAAGAAAGAAAGTGCTCCGGCGAGTACAGAGGAGCCCGACGATATTGCAAATCCAAGTTTACGTGTTTTAGAGTTTGGAATTAGAATTATACCGAAAATAAATGGAAATAAGGTAAAAACGATAAGCACGAAGCCTGGCGATCTGGTGATAGGAAAAGGTCCGTTCCACATTGAATTGAGGTAAATGAGCTTGTTCGAATCGCCAGCAAGCCATCCGATCGCAACAAAGAAGGGCCATGCCAGAATGCACGCTACTGTCCATACGCACGAACTTATATTGAGGCGACTATTTTTCTCATCTTCCGCTTTCGGCTGCTCGTAGGGCGAATGTAACAACGTGTGGATCTCCTGACGAACGGCGGCCGTCACCGGGCCGCCGGAGAAACGTTCTCCATTGGCAAGCCGCGCGATCGGCGGCTCCGTGTGCACGGCATTGTTATCGCGACTGTTTGTCCGTTTCACAGTCCGTTGGGACCAGACTCGTACGCGTCACGAGTTAAGTATAGTCGATATTCGGTTTGAATGGTCTTTGTCCACGAACGAAGCGCAATGAGAAGATCAACGTACTCGGATTCGGAGATCTTCAGATCATACGGCCAAATGCCAACGTAACCATCAGGGGTGTCTTCGCAAGGAATTTGCAGTTCAAGGTTGTGCTTTGATGCGGTGAGGGAGTGGCAATTCATGTGAACATTGCGTCGGAATTCAATGCTCCATCCGTTGTGGACGGCTTGTTTCTTTTTTCGCGGTGATGGCATGTCGTTACGATACAATTAACGTTGGATGCATTCTTGCCGCGGGTCTGATGACGCGATAACGACCGCCATCACCGGGTGGCGGGAGTAGACATTGATTTCAGGAAACGCTGACCACCGCCACTCCGGTGCATGTACGCCCAACATGGGCGTGAGTTTGTGGGGTGCGGAACTCGCGAGAGTTCTTAGTCCCCTGTGTTTAGTTCCGATATTCTTACAGGAGTCAGTATACCAAATGAATAGCTCGTAAGAAACAGACACGAGGCGAAGGCAACTGCGACCCGGGCGACTGGGCGTGGGAAGGAAGCCTGCGAAACCATGGGTAAGCGCCGAGTCTGTCGACCGCCATCAGTGCGTCACCTACCCCACTCGGATGGTTTCTCGCCAAGACCTGCGAGGCTACGTACAGAAACCGCATAGAGGCCGGTCGCTCTAGCCGAGCGTGCTTGAGAACGCGAAGGCAAATCGGAAACGGAGGATTGGTAGATGCGGAGCTTGTGCAGGGATAATTCACGCTCTTATTTGGGGAGATCTGCCGATGTCCCTGCCTGAAAACGTAGGTCCTTGCGACCGAAACTCAGGGCGTTGCAAAGGCGACTTTGCTCGCACATCAGCAGAAGTCAGCAGCGGCCGTAGTATGAAGCTTCTAACACCAATAGAAATCAGAAGGGCCAAACATCTTTTAGTAAGGAAGAACCATTCATGATCTCACTACGCAAGCAACACATACAAGCTAGTCGACTGTCCCCACGGGAAGCGGCACTACAAAGCTCCGTGCACTGCCTGAATCTCAGTCCCGAGATCAATCGGAAGCGGCGATCATGAAGAAGACAGCCTTAAACTTATTCACAAACGATCTAATGGAACAAATTGTTGACGAGCGAAACGTCCTACAGGCGTGGCGCAAAGTCAAGGCGAACAAAGGGGCTCCAGGTCCCGATGGAATCACACTGAACGAATTCCTCACAAGCTTTCGAACTCAGTGGCCTACGATCCGTCAACAGTTACTCGATGGCACCTACGCCCCGCAACCAGCGCGGCGAAAGTCTATCCCCAAAAGCGATGGCAGCCAGCGTCACCTTGGCATTCCCAATGTCATGGACCGATTGATTCAGCAAGCCATCCTCCAAGTTCTCACGCCAATCTTCGATCCACACTTCAGTGAATCGAGTTTTGGCTTTCGGCCAAGACGCTCTGCTCATGGAGCCATTAAACAAGTCCAAGCTCATATCCGATCTGGATACCGACAATGTGTCGACATGGACTTGTCCAAATTCTTCGATCGCGTTCAACACGACGTGCTGCTTGCAAGAGTCGCACGCAAAGTGAAGGACAAACGCTTACTACGTCTGATCGGAAGATATTTGCGAGCAGGCGTCATGGTCGATACCTCGTGGCAACCATCGCATGAAGGCACGATGCAAGGCGGCCCGCTTTCACCCTTACTGGCGAACATCTTGTTAGACGATTTTGACAAGGAGCTAGAAAGCCGCGGGCTGCGCTTTGTACGGTATGCGGACGACTTTCTGATCTTCACCAAGACTCAGCGAGCGGCCCAGCGCGTCTTCGTTTCGGTGCAGCGATACTTAACTTGCAAGCTCAAGCTGGTGGTGAACCAAGACAAGAGCCGTGTTTGCAAAACAGATGGATTGGAATTCCTCGGATACCAGTTCAGCGGTTACGGCGGACAGTTGCGAGTGAGCCCCAAGAATGTGATCAAATTCAAAGAGCGAATTCGAGAGTTAACACGTCGAACGTGGAGCGTCTCGATGTCAGATCGCTTGAAATGGTTAGGTTACTATCTTCGGGGCTGGACCGGTTACTTCTGCCGTAAGCGTCCACCACAACCAGTTGTTGGGGTTAGTTGGATTGGCCCTGGGTTTGCTGTCGCTTGAGCTTGGCGGAGATGATTCTGCGGGCTCGTGTTATCTGCTTGCGGTCTGATTTATAGCGGCTTTCCTCTGCCCGGTACTCGCGAATCGCTTCGGGATGCTCCTGCTTCCATACGTCCGGCAAAAGTTTCTCGTATTGAGTCTCGCCTGCTAGTACGCGATCCAAAATGTCCTTCAAGTACTGCCAGACATCCAAGTGGTGACGTTTGGCACTGCTCACAATGCTCATCAACCTAGCCACCCGCTCGCCAGATTCCACGTTGCCAACAAACAACCAGTTCTTCCGTCCCAATGCCACCTGACGCATCAACTGCTCTACGCGATTGTTGTCGATCGGAATCTGGCCATGCGCCGTGTAGATCGTCAGAGCATCCCAGTGGTTACGGATATATCCCAACGCTCCTGCCATGTCCGACTTGGGAAACAATTGCCCTTCATCCAAACTATCAATGTACTTCTTCATCGCCTCCAACAACGGTACCGCATAACGCTGACGATGCTCCACTCGTGATTCCGCATTCATCCCCTGCTCGCGCGCGTTCACATCGTAAAGCCCCTGCAGCATATCCAACAGCTTTTGCCGATACGGATTCTCCTTGGACACCTCGTAAACCTTACGACGCGCATGCGCCCAACAAGCCGCGAACTGCAAGCGATCGCGGTTATCAAGCACCACGGCTTCATTTCCTGAGAAACAATCACCTTGAATAATACAGCGACTCTCTCGAAAGAATTCATCCGGGCCATCCCGGTGACGCGATATCCGAAAGTCAAAGATGTTATAGGGCGCTTGATCTAGACCCCGATAAGCCCACATCTTCCCTATCAAGCTATCTTCACCCTTGCCTTTCGCTTCACGCATCTTCTCGATCAACCGCTGCGTCTTCAGGTCACCGGGTTTAACCTTCGGCTCCTCCTCTGGCATCAGCATTCGACAACTGCTTTCATCCAGTCCGACTGCGGAGTCCTTCTGCACACGCCTGGCCATGAACATGAAGAACCCAAGCAACGCAAAGTCCACTTGCACCATCAGATTCTGCAATGTCGAACGACTGGGCGTCCAACCACTGCTGGCAAAGACATCCGTCTGACGATACAGCGGAAGATGCAAGTCAAGCTTCTGAGCGACCACCACCGCACCGATACTCGAATCGTATTTGTTACCCTCAACCAATCCGGTTGGTCGCTCGGCAGAAACGATTCCATGCTCTTTGCAACATGGGCAGCCATACTTGGGGTTCTCGATCACTCGCTTATAAAGCTTGGCTGGTTCATAAACCAAGGTTTCGGTCCTATCGACACCGATCATCGCCATGGGACCATGCTCTGGACAGATGCGATCTTGCTCTGGAACATCGCGAAGTTCCTTCACTTCAGGAAGGTGCGACGGGAGCGATTCATTGCGTTTCTTCTTGGCTTTGGGCGTGCTTTTGGATTGAGCGTCATCCAGAACCTTTTGTGCTTCGGCCTCCGCTTCTTGCCGAGCTTGCTCAAGTTCTTCTTGCGAATCGAAGGGGAGCCAAGGAGTCGCACCGGGCGAAATATGCTTCTCTTTTTTCTTGTGCATGTTGGCAAGCATCGCTGCCAACTTGCGGTACTCTGTCTCGAACCATTGGAGCTTGGCCTTGAGTTGCTCGTTCTCTTTCTGCAGCAATTCGATTGCCGAGAGAGGCTTGTCAGATGGATGATTATTCGAGGTCGCGTCTTGCATACTTATTGAACGCATGAAGCCCTAAAGTGGTTCCGCAATATCTTCAAAAAAGAGTAACTTGATAAAGAGATTTTACAAGCCTGATGACGAGGTAGTATTGTTGCTAACATGAGCCTGCACCGAGAATCGTTTTCGACGCTTGATGTTGGAGACATCGATGCCACTGAGCAACATGGAAAGCTGAGCGTGATCAATGACTAGGCTCTTGGACTGGCTTGAAGTAAGTGGCACCTGGATGGTACCAGCTTCTAATCTTTTCATGAAGATGGCGAGCCCATCTCGATCCCACCAGAGTATCTTGACGCGATCACGACGACGATTGATGAACATGAAATAATCACCAAGTCGAATATCGCGTTGAAAGTTGGCTTGGACGATGGCGTGCAGGCCATCGTAGGAACGTCTCATGTCGACCGCTTGCATGTAGAGGTAGACCCGAGTGGTTGAGGCGACAGCGAGCATAGACGGACTCAATAAGTTGCGGATGGCTAATTGCGAACAATGAGTTGCTGGAAACCGGCGTCTAGATGATCGCCGGAGTCATGCTGTCGAGCGGCCCATGTCAACAAAGTCTCGACAGCGCTGGAGGAATCAGAGCGGCAAAGGATCTTGATGCCACGTGTTTCGATGGTGAAGTGAAGCGTATTGTTGCTTGAATCGGATTGCGTTTGGCTTGGTGACGTTGCGCTAAGAGTTGTTGGATTAGGATTAAGGGCTGTTGGACTGGAGTGAAGCTTCTTTCTCCAATAGTTGAAGACATGGAACGAAAGGTTTTCATTTCGACAGAACTGAGCGATGCTAAGACCCGACGACTGAAAACGTAGGAGTCGTTGAGCCCAGAGTTGGGACTTGGAAAGATCACGAGTCATGCTGTAGGTTCCTGGCATAGAGGTTTCGGCAACCCCATCGGTCGCCGTTATCAAACCCTACCCTCCAAATCAAGCCCCCGCCGACTAAAAACCCACTGGTTCTGATGTACGCTTAACCTTCTGCCTGATCCCAATCAAGAGTTTCTTTAGCGACCTGGATAAATGGGTTCGCCGTCGCTTGCGGTCATGTTACTGGAAGCAGTGGCGGAAGCCGTCAGCGCGCATAAGGAACTTGATGCAAATGGGATTAGAACGAAACGACGCGGTTCCATTCGGTTCTAGCTCGCGAGGCGCCTGGTTCATGTCTGGCTGTCAAAGTCTGCAAAGCACTTTGACCAACGCCTATCTATCAACAACCGGCTTGGTAAGTCTATTAGAAGTCTGGAACAGGCTTGCTCTTAAAAGATGAAACGCCTAGTGCGGACCCGCATGCTAGGTGTTGTGAGAGGGGTCCCGGGTAACCGGGCCCCTATCTCGATCGCATTGTTCTGCAAGTCTTAGCTGGAGTTGGAGGCAGCATCCAGTACGTACACTTTGAACTTGGTCCATACATTATCGCCAGGGCCATCAAATATTCTCTTTTGACACCAGCCATACGGGTACAAGTTTGCTGTTCCCCATTTAAAAGGAAATGAATCGTCTCCCATGTGTTTACAATTACGTGCCCACTTTCCGCCATCGAAATTCTGTTGAATTACGGTAACGATATATGCCGCAAATTCCAACGCTATGCCGTTCAATCCTTCGGTCGATTTCGATTTCTTGTAGTGCTTATGGATGGCCGACAGAATCTTCTCGACGTGCTGGACTGATTCTGGAGAATAGTCGAGTGTAATCGAGAAGTTTTCGCTTGCTATTTGCTCAGCGAGCTTAGCAAGTTCCTTTTGTAGGGTTGGAAGTGATTTTCCCATTTTGATTAAGATAAGTAGCAGAAACGACAGCCGTAACCGGGCGGCCGCCAAGAGATCTTGATTTCAAAACCGGCGCCATCGGCCGCTCCGGTTCACGGCCTGGTTATGCACACTTTAACATCTCCATTTCGCGAAGTACATCAGCATCTTGCAGCGGATCGTAGTTCGACCAATGCTTCACACCTTTTAGATCGCAGACGATCGACCAGATGCGATCACCATCATCGATGCCATTGGAAAACCGATGATACAACAGCGCGATTGTAAAGTCAGGAGGCATCGGGAACTCGCGTGTTTTGTGTTTGTGATCGCGGGCAGCATAGAACAACACGATTTGGGCTGTCTCCCAATGTTTGGATTGTTTGTCATCAAGCAGGATTCCGACGAGCAATTCGTAGAGCTGTTGCCAGCCGAATTCGTTCGCGAGCAGATAGATGGCTTCGGAGACGTGGTCGCTGCCGTATTCGGCGACCAGTTGTTGCTCGTCGCCATCGTCATCCGCGAGGCGTGGATCGTTCAGGATTCGTGCGACCCGAGATTGCAAGTCCATGTCGGTGAGTTTTGTGCATAACTATATTAATTCACAGGCACAAGTATAGGATAAATCACGTTGGCTGGGAAATATCGATACTCAGTATCGCGCTAATGGGATTATCACTATACCCATGTGAGTGTATGATAACGCGGCAAATTTTGACAGTCAATCAGTTTACTGAGGTATTGAGGAATGTCTTTAGGACGCTATAAAGCTGCCCTTCGCGAACAAAATACTCACCGCGATCTCTTGATTTGGTTTCCGCGATGGTTGCAAAGCTATGCAAGCTTTATCGGTGTGGATCCCGCTCAGACCATCCCAATTAGCCACGATCATGTCCTTCAGTTCCTGCGTTCGCTGCTAAAGAAGAAGATTCAAGCTTGGCAGAGGTTGCAGGCAGTCAAAGCAATCGAAGCTTATCGCAACTTCGTCTTGCAAACGTCGCACCCGGATCTGACTTACTTCGTTACCAAACTGTACGAGGGAGTCCGAAAGCTCTTATGTTATTTCCGCTGCATCTTCATTTAGATAAGCGGCATCGCGAACGGCGCGGACTTCGTTCCCGTGGGTGACACCGCTGGTGTACTTATACTTTTATTAGGGAGCGAGTATGACGGATGGTTTGTGTTGGACAGGCGGGTTCGGTTTCGTGTTGAGTGTGGCTTGGCAAGCGAACAGGTTGCAACGCATGGCACGAGCTTTCTATTTTACAGAGGCTGAATGCCGCCGTGTTGTAGCTTGAAGCGGCACGAAGGGGCATTTTTAAGGATTTTTTTCGTGGTTCTGCCTGGAGCGTGGGATGTAGGCTGGTAACAAGTAAAGCCAAGCACTGCGATTAACCGCGTTTGCAACGCTATGTGTTTGTGATGGTTGGTGACGCGGCCCGATGGGCACGCGGTTAAACGAAGAGGGTGCGGGATCATCAGGCTATCGCGCGTGCAAATGACGCTCCCTCCCCGGACGCTCGCGGAACTCGCGGCCGACCCTCCCAAGATGAGAGGGTGAAGAAGATGCGGGATCGTCTGGTGCGTTGGCGTTGATATGCTGCTCCCTCCCCGGACGCTCGCGGTACTCGCGGCCGACCCTCCCAAAATGGGAGGGTGAAGAAGATGCGAGATCATCTGGTGCGTTGGCGTTGATATGCTGCCCCCTCCCCGGACGCTCGTGGTACTCGCGGCCGACCCTCCCGAATCGGGAGGGTGAAGAAGAAACGCGTACGCCTACGGCTGACGGTTAAACGAAGAGGGTGCGGGCACATCTGGCTATCGCGCGTGCAAATGCTGCTCCCTCCCTGGTCGCTCGCGGTACTCGCGGCCGACCCTCCCAAGTTGGGAGGGTGAAGAAGATGCGGGATCGTCTGGTGCGTTGGCGTTGAGATGCTGCTCCCTCCCCGGACGCTCGCGGTACTCGCGGCCGACCCTCCCGAATCGGGAGGGTGAAGAAGATGCGGGATCATCTGGTGCGTTGGCGTTGATATGCTGCCCCCTCCCCGGACGCTCGTGGAACTCGCGGCCGACCCTCCCGAAGGAGGGTGAAGAGGGTGCGCGATCATCTGGAGCGTTGGCGTTGAGATGGTGCCCCCTCCCCGGTCGCTCGCGGTACTCGCGGCCGACCCTCCCGAATCGGGAGGGTGAAGAAGATGCGGGATCATCTGGTGAGTGGGCGTTGAAATGACGCTCCCTCCCCGGACGCTCGCGGTACTCGCGGCCGACCCTCCCAAAATGGGAGGGTGAAGAAGATGCGGGATCATCTGGTGCGTTGGCGTTGAAATGACGCTCCCTCCCCGGTCGCTCGTGGTACTCGCGGCCGACCCTCCCGAAGGAGGGTGAAGAGGGTGCGCGATCATCTGGAGCGTTGGCGTTGAAATGACGCTCCCTCCCCGGACGCTCGCGGTACTCGCGGCCGACCCTCCCAAAATGGGAGGGTGAAGAAGATGCGGGATCATCTGGTGCGTTGGCGTTGAGATGGTGCCCCCTCCCCGGTCGCTCGCGGTACTCGCGGCCGACCCTCCCGAATCGGGAGGGTGAAGAAGATGCGGGATCATCTGGTGCGTTGGCGTTGATATGCTGCCCCCTCCCCGGACGCTCGTGGTACTCGCGGCCGACCCTCCCGAATCGGGAGGGTGAAGAAGATGCGGGATCATCTGGTGCGTTGGCGTTGATATGACGCTCCCTCCCCGGACGCTCGCGGTACTCGCGGCCGACCCTCCCAAGTTGGGAGGGTGAAGAGGGCGGGCGGCTGCGTCTGAACGAAGACCGGCTGAAGCCGGGACTACGAACGAAGACAGCCTTCATCCAGGCAGCAGGTGCTACGCGATTGCCGATAACTCGCGAGATAAATCCGCTATAGGGAAACAACCAACCGAAGTGGTAAAGCGCGGATTTATCTCAATCAAGACTGCGTCGCCGCACGCCGGATCCGCGGGAATGACAAAGTCAAATCCAACCCACCCAAGTGCTTGGCCAGGAAACTGCGCCAGTACCGATCGAATCACATCAACACCACAAGCTTCATCCAATTCGGAATAACAACTCGCGCCAACATAGCTCAATGTCTGCCCAAGCCTGCCGCCCGCCAGCGGCAACGTTTCAAAATCCTGCGTCATCCAGGGCAGAATGGACATGGACGACTTTCGACAAACTATCGATCGACTGACCGCTTGGCCTTCGATCCAGTCCTGTACGATCCAACGATCGGGTTGGCCTATGTGCAAATCACTGCTCAAGACACTGCGGCAAGCGGCGCGTGCGTCCTTGTGGATCTCCAGCCCCATGCAACCGGCGCCATCCCGCGATTTCACTACCACTGGCCCTTGGAATGGTATCCAATCTTGCGGACCATGCAGTTCCGATAGTAACCTTGTCCGTGGGTGCGGCAGTCGATGCTGCTCGCAAAATTTGGCCACAGCCCACTTGTCGGTGGCAAAGTCAATGAAAGTCGAAGTGCAATTCCACAGTACAAACCGATGCGCCCGAAGCCGCTGCACCAAGTCGCTCAGCTCGCCGCCGATTTCGGGTGCGATCACGATCAGCCAATCGCATGCTTCGCGATCCAATGAGTCGACCAACGCTTGCAGAAAGCGTTGGTCACCAAAACGCGATGTATCTAACGCAAAGTGATGTTTTTCTGCTTCAGGAATCCGCGCATGATTAGCCAGTGCGACAACGTGGCAGCCTGCGTTAGTCTGCAAGCCAGCTTGGATCGCTTTGACCATCGTCATGCCTTCCAGCAGAAAATGATCCGGCAGCGGCTGGGTAGGGTCCTCGTTATAGCCAGCACACAACGTTTCAAAGATGCCAACTTTCATTCCATCGACCTAGCAACACGCACTACGAGTACTCAAACGATTTCGCAAGTTTGCCACATGAGCGGCAATCAAACAACAACCGCCGAGAGGACTTAGCCACGGTTGCGCTTGGCTAACCCAGTATCTTAAGGATTCTTCGGCCTGCAAGCTGCGCAGCCAGTCGATAAGGCTTCCCGCTAAGCTCGCTTGGTGCACGGTCGCTGTTGAGCTCGCCGCAGGGCTAGTTCCAGCACAGCAGAAATCCTGCAGCACAAACGCTTCCAAGAATAAACAGCTCAATCCCAGTGCCAACAGGGAAGCGACAAACGGATCACGATGCCGTCGAAGCTCAGGCATAATCGCAAACAAGGCGGCCACTAGGGCCGCGGCGAACGTAAGCTGATGCGCTGTTGGACCAGCCAAGAACGCAAGCAGCTTGATCGACGGAGCCAATGCGACCAGAATCGGCAGCGACCAGCAATGGACCAAACACAGAATCGCGCACGATATGCCGACCAAGTCGGAACGTCGCTCAAGTTTGGGATTCGATCTTGCAGTTGCCATATCAGCTTTCAGCTATGACCCAGTAACGTTGGGCGGTCGGACGTCTCGCTCGGTTCCATTTCGGACGTTTCGCTGAACGCAAGCAGCGAATGTCGTCGGCGATCTCAACAAGCCTCGAGCATGCGGTGACAAATCGGCATAAATCGGATAGATTGCTAGCTTTGCAGAAAGTGAAGGCCGCGAATATGAGTTCTAAGGACGACGAAGAGGTGTTGGTAGTGCCGGCTGCGCTGATTGAGCAGATTGGACGCATCGAGGGTTTTACTTCAGCGGTCGATAGATACTTGCCAGCGGTACTGGACCGAGCCAATCAGTCATTTATGGCGCGGCGTGATTGCGAGCATGATCCTAACTTTAAGCAATTGATCCCTTACGTCGTGCTGCAAACGGCCGGCGAGTCGCCACAGGTTTTTCGGTACACGCGTGGCAGTGGCCAGACCGAAACAAGATTGCATGCCAAGCAAAGCATTGGGATTGGCGGCCACATTGCGATCGAAGATTGCCAGGGAGATGACTTGTACCGAACCGGGATGCTGCGTGAGTTGCACGAAGAGATGGTGATGCCGGAAAGTTTTCAAGATGAAATCGTTGGATTAATTTACGACGACTCCAACGCGGTAGGTACAGTGCATTTGGGTGTGGTCCATCGCATCATTGTCGGTTCGCCGAACGTTCATCCGCGTGAGGAAGATCTTCACGAAGCGGGGTTTGTATCGCTGGTCGACTTACAAGCCGGGTTCGAGCGACTTGAGACTTGGTCGCAGCTAGCCCTGCGAGCGATGTTTCGTTAAGGGTGCCAAGCCCGAAATCCGGTGGCCTACGGCACACCGGCAATCATTGCTTCGGCCCTTTAGGCCGACGTCGAGCCTAGAAAATAGGTGCCAGCCTAGAAAATAGGTGCCAGGCACCTATCGGGTTAGGCACCTGTCGGGTTAATAGGGGTTAATAGGGGTTAATAGGGGTTAATAGGGGTTAATAGGGGTTAATAGGTGCCAGGCACCTGTCGTGCCCAAAGTTTGACTTCTGGCAGAATGGGACCCCGTGATCTATAATTGACAGCAGGAAATAAGGAGGAAGAATGACACTTCATGAACTAGAGCAGACCATCGCGAAGTTGCCGCCCGCTGAGCTATCAGAGTTTCGCGAGTGGTTCTTGCGTTTTGATGGCGATCGTTGGGATGAGCAAATCGAGAAAGATGCTACAGCAGGCAAGCTTGAATTGCTCGCACAAGCCGCACTACGTGAGTTCCGAAGTGGCCAAACGAATCCTCTATGATTCATAGAAAATAGGTGCCAGGCACCTGTCGGGTTAGGCACCTGTCGTACTATTGGAGATGTTTCGCTAGCTCATCAAAAGAAATTGGTAACTGTTCTAGGGGGCGTTAAAGTATTCCGATTTTGCGGTCGATAACGATATTGAGCCTGTTGTGGCGTTCAATGGTGGTAGCGAATTTACCGAAAGGTGCGGTTCGGCCGCTTGGAACGTTGGGTCGGCTTTGGCAAGACGCTTGACTAGTTGCCAGGCAAGGCATAAGGTTGGTTAGTTAACTACTTGATTACTAACACTTTAGGTTGGCTGGATCAGCCCCACCTAAACAAACCGGAGCATTGTCGGTGACTAAGAAAGAAATCGTTCGCACCATTGCCCACCAAACTGGATTGCCACCCCAGGACATTAAGCGAATCGTTCAAGAAACCTTCGACTCGATTATCGAATCCTTGGTTGAGGAAGGTCGGCTGGAACTGCGGAACTTCGGTGTCTTTCAAGTAAAGACTCGGTCCGCAAGAAAAGCTCGCAATCCGAAATCAGGCCAAGAGGTCGAGGTGCCTGAGCGGTACGTAGTGACCTTCAAACCTGGATTGATTATGCAGCAAAAAGTGGCTGCGATTGATTCAAAGAAGGCTGCGAAATGGGATGTCGAATCGGCTGGCAGCGGCGATGATTCGGATTCGGACGATTGATTGATAGCCCAAAAGGGTACAGGAAAAGCGGTCATTGGGTCGCTGTGCCTGGTACTCTTGAGCGGCTGATGGGCTCGGTTAGGAACGAGCGAGCGGTTTACGCAACTTGGTAGTTAATTCAAAGTACGATTGTGCTGTTTGTCGGCGGGTGCTGGCAGAGCCGATCAAGGGATCACGGAGGATCGTTCGATGCGACAACGACTGTGTCTGCTCATTTTGGTATGCGGTTGCCTCAGTTCGATGGTCGGTTGCTTAATTCCAGCCTACTCCGCATTGCCCACGCGGCGTGCAGAGCAACTGATTTACACCTCCGAGAACCTAAGAAACTTAGTCGACGAGTGGGAACGCTTCTGGTTGTTGGATCAGCCTTCGCACTTATCCCCCTATCGCGTACATGGCGGCGTCATCTAGTTGGACTTCTCCGTCCACTTCTGCGACCAGACCGCTTATCGAAACGCTTAGTTTTGCTATACTTACGGCTCGAAATTCGAATACCCTTCGGATTTCGGCTAGATGGTGCCTTAGATCGAGGTCCGATGCGGCTAACGCAGCCGTAATGGGGCTTTGTGCACCGCTAGCTCGATTTAATTTCGGCTGTAACGAGGAAAGCTAGCTTGTCGAACATCCCGCCCAACGACGACGAATTACCCGCAACAAACAATAACGGCAGCGGAGACGGCACCGGCGATTTGCCACCAACAGTCCCAAGTGGCGACGGCGGCAACGGTGGTCGCATGACGGATATGCCGATCGAGGATGAGCTCCGCGACAGCTATCTGACCTATGCCATGAGCGTCATCGTCTCGCGCGCTCTGCCAGACGTCCGCGACGGCCTGAAACCTTCTCAGCGGCGTATTCTGGTCGCGATGAACGACTTGAATTTGACTCCTGGAGCATCCCGCGTCAAATGCGCGAAAATCTCCGGCGATACCTCCGGGAACTATCACCCGCACGGTGAAGCGGTCATCTACCCCACGCTAGTTCGCATGGCCCAGGAATGGAACATGCGACATATCTTGATCGACAAGCAAGGGAACTTCGGTTCGATCGCTGGTCTGCCCGCCGCTGCCATGCGTTATACCGAAGCTCGCTTGAGCCCTGCGGCAGCGTCGATGCTGGAAGATATTAAGCTGGATACGGTCGACTTCATTCCGACCTACGACGAACAGCGTTTGGAGCCGGTCGTGCTGCCCAGCAAATTCCCAAGCTTGCTGGTCAATGGAGCGACCGGGATCGCGGTCGGGATGGCAACTAGTATTCCGCCGCATAATCTGCGCGAGGTCTGCGCGGCAATTATCAAGGTGATCGATAACCCGGACGTGACCATCGATGAAATGATGGAAGTGTTGCCGGGCCCCGATTTTCCAACCGGCGGCATTATCTGCGGACGAGCCGGTATTCGACAAGCTTACACGCGTGGCCGCTCCACCATTGTGGTACGCGCCCGCACCACGATCGAAGAAAAGAAGAATCGCTCGCGAATCATCATCCACGAGATCCCCTTCCAACAGTTCCGCGATCGCGTGGTCGAAAAGATCGCTGACTTGGTCAAAACCGATCGCATCAAAGGGATCTCCGGAATTCGCGACGAAAGCGATTTGAAGGAGCCCGTCCGCTTGGTGATTGATATCAAGCAAGGGCACGACCCCGAAATTGTCTTGAACCAACTGTACCAGTTCTCGCCGCTGCAAGACACTTTTTCGATGATCTTCCTGGCGCTGGTGGATGGCAAGCCGCGCGAGCTGACGATCAAAGAGATGTGCCAGGAACATATCCGGCATCGCGTGACGGTCATTCGTCGTCGGACGCAATTTTTGTTGCTGCGAGCTCGCAAGCGCAAGCACGTGGTCGAAGGATTGTTGCTGGCGCTGGCTGATATCGATCACATTATCCAGATCATCCGCAACTCGCGAACACAAGCCGAAGCCAAAGAACGCTTGATGGGCGTCGAAGTCCCTGCGTCCATGATGGAGCGAGCTTTGGGCGAACGCGGTTACAAACAACTGCAGATCGAAAACGAGCCGACGGATGTCTTCCGTTTAACCAGTATTCAAACCGATGCGATCTTGCGGATGACGTTAGGTCAGCTCGCTGGGTTGGAACAAGAAAAACTGGTCAACGAGCATTCGGAACTGCTGACCGAAATCGAAGATTACCTCGATATCTTGGGCGATCCAGAACGCATCCTGGGGATGATCCGCAGCGATCTTCAGGACTTGGCGGATCGTTTTGGCGATAACCGCCGAACGTACATTTCCGAAGAGCAATTGGGCAACTACGACATCGAGGATTTGATCACCGAAGAATCGATGGTGGTCACGATCTCTCATCGCGGTTACATCAAACGTACGCCTTCCACAACGTATCGAGCTCAGCGACGCGGGGGCAAAGGCATTGCTGGTGCCAAGTCCGAAGATGAGGATCCAATCGAGCATCTGTTTGTCGCTAGCACACACGCTTATCTCTTGTTCTTTACCAACCAAGGGAAAGTCTATTGGCAAAAGGTTTACGATATTCCGCAAATGAGTCGCGAGAGCCGTGGTCGTGCGATCGTCAATTTGTTGAATCTGACTCCGGAAGAGAAAATCCGCGACTGCGTTGCGGTTCGAGACTTCGATCTGCCGGGCTACTTCCTGATGATGGCGACCAAAGCGGGCGTCGTAAAGAAGACCGCCTTGGAAGCTTATAGCCGTCCCAAGAAGGGTGGCATTATCGCAATCAAACTGCGCGAGGATGACGAATTGGTCGATGTCGTGCTGGTCAAACCCAACGATCAAATCGTGCTTTCGACCGCCGATGGCATGGCCATTCGTTTCGCGGAAACCGACGCGCGGCCTATGGGTCGCAATACGTCCGGTGTTCGCGGGATCAAGCTGAAGAAGGGCGACGAAGTCGTCGGCATGGTGGTCGCTGATCCGGATGCGACGTTGCTGACTGCGTGCGAGAAAGGCTACGGCAAACGGACAACGTTCGGCCCTGGCGATGTGCTGGCCCCGCCACCGGAAGAGGCTGTCGATGAGAACGGCGAAGTCATCGAAGCGGTCGAAGTTACAGCGGAAGAGATCGACGCGACTGCTGAGTCGCCTGAGGCAGAAGACTTTAATTCGTCCAATCGATATCGTACGCAACGTCGCGGCGGTAAAGGGGTCAAGGACATCAAGACTACGCAGCGCAACGGCCGCGTGGTCGCAGTGGTGCCTGTCACCGACGCGGACGAACTGCTGCTGATGACCACGCGTGGCAAGATCCAACGCATCGCCGCCAAAGACATCTCCATTGTCGGACGCAATACACAAGGCGTTCGCATCATGTCGATGGACGATGCCGATTCCTTGACAGCCGTCGTTCGCGTACCGGTAGAAGCTGTCGAGCCGGTGGACGATATCGAAGCGACGACAACGGTCGATCCGATTGCACCTGCCGAGCCGATTGAGCCGGTTGAAGGCGACGAAACGACTGGCGAACTTTAATAATTCTTTGCAAGATTCCCTAAACGGCACGACTATTCTGTCGCGCCGTCTCTCGGCAAATAACGCATGCTTTAGCCAACGTCCACTCATTTGCTAGTATTCGATCGCCGATCAGCGTAGAGGCGTTCTGCTGGCAATTTACATTTGGTCGTTTTTGGTTCTTGAGAGTTAGGCGAGGCATCCTTCATGGCGCGCTGGAAAATGTTGGCAACGCTTGCGGTCCCTATGATTGCGTCTTTGAGCCATATGTCGTTGGTGCCGTGCCGCGCCCAGACGCCCGTTTCGGTGCAGCAGCAGAACCCAGTGGCGGTTCCGAAGTTCAAGAATCGCGATCTGGAACGAGACGTCTTGTTCTCGCAGTTGGCCGAAGACGTCCAGCGATTCGAAGCTCAGTATTCGCTGCTGCGCCGCGCGGTACAACTGGTCTTGCCCAGTATCGTTCACATTGAAGCGATCAAGACCACCGCCGGCGATTCATCGCTGACGTCCGCTTCGCGCAGTGAGTCTCGCAAGATTGAAGAGGCCGGAGCCGGAATCATGGTCGAGGTCAACGGCCAGCAATACGTGGTGACGAATCGGCACGTGATTCACTCGGCCGAACTGCGGTCGATTCGTTTGGAGACCAGCGATCATGGGCGTTTGCAACCGGTGCGGGTGTGGAGCGATCCTTCGACCGATATCGCGGTCTTGCAGGTCCAAGGTGACGCGTTCACACCCGCTCGCATTGGCGACAGCAGCAACATGGAATGTGGTGACACAGTGTTTGCGGTTGGCAGCCCCTTTGGATTGAATCACAGTGTGACATCGGGGATCCTCAGTGCCAAAGGTCGCCGCAATTTGGACTTGGGCAACCGAGCGATCGATATTCAGGATTTCTTCCAGACTGATGCCGCGATCAATCCTGGCAACAGCGGCGGGCCGTTGTTTAACTTGCGAGGAGAAGTCATTGGTATCAACACCGCGATTGCAAGTAACTCGGGCGGCAACGAAGGTATCGGTTTTTCGATTCCGATCAACATGGTAACGACCGTGGTGGAACAATTGGTCAGCAACGGCCAGTTGAAGCGTGCTTACCTGGGCGTTCAGATGGAGAACCAGTTTGATGCGACCAAGGCGAGGCAATATGGACTGAGCCAACCTGAGGGTGCGTTGGTCAAAGCGATTCGACCGCAATCGCCGGCTGAGGCGGCGGGGCTCCGATTCGGCGATATCATTCTGTATTTCAATGGCGTCAAGATTATGGATGACGGCCATCTGGTACAGACCGTTGGCTTGTCGCCGATTGACAAGCCGATCAAGCTGCTGATTTTGCGTGACAAGCAGCGTATAGAATTGCTGATTACGTTGCGGGAGCTGCCTCCGGTCTATTAAAGCGAACGCGTTTGGCGTAGGCCGGTAACAAGGTCGCGATTGTCGTTGCCGGAACGTCGTTTAACCGCGTGGGCATCGCCCCGCGTTAGTTGTGGTCGGCGTTGGCGCCGCGGCCCGATGGGCTCGCGGTTAAACGAAGAGGGTGCGGGATCGTCTGGGACGTTGGCATGGTAATGGCGCTCCCTCCCCCGTCGCTCGCGGTACTCGCGGCCGACCCTCCCGAAGGGAGGGTGAAGAAACGCGTACGCCTATCGGCTGACGGTTAAACGAAGATGCGTACGCCTTCGGCTGACGGTTAAACGAAGATGCTCGTAGGCCGGTAACAAGGTCGCTTCATTTCTTGCCGGAACTGCGTAAAGCTTCTCCAAAAATGTCCGATTGGATTAGTGAAGCTGAAATAGATCAAGCGGCCGAAGTTCCGGCGCAGGAGTTGGCTTTACTAGTTCCGGCCTACACTACTCTTCAGTCTTCACTCAATCTCATCGCTCGCGACGAAGATCTAACGTCATCGGGAAATCAGGATTCTTCCTAGGCAATCGACCTACGAGACTCTGTGCTGGCGTGCCAAACGTACTAAAGCGAGCAGCACGACGCGCTTCGGCCTCCAATGCGTTTACTGGGAACGTCTCATAATTGCGACCCGCTGGATGAGCCACATGATATGTACATCCGCCTAACGATCGCCCCGAACGAACATCCAGCAAATCAATCACCAGCGGCGTATGCACCGGGATCGTTGGATGGAGGCACGATGGCGGTTGCCAAGCTCGATAGCGGACGCCGCAAACATAATGACCTGGCGTCGACGTGTTATGCATCGGCGCAACAAAACCATTCACCAAAATCTGATGACGCCGTGGATCTAGATTGTTCGCCGAAACTTGCATCCGCTCAACCGACGAGTCCACAAACCGCACCGTACCGCCCCCACCAGGCTCTTCACCCAGTACGTACCAAGGCTCAATCGCACTCCGCAGCTCAATTTGCACCCCGTCATACAACACATGACCAATGATCGGCATGCGGAATTCGTAGTGCGGCTCAAACCAAGCCGGATCAATCTCAAAGCCCTCACGCTGCAGATCGGTTACGACTGAGTAGAGATCTTCCCGCAAAAAGTGAGGCAACATGAATCGGTCATGCAACTGATCACCCCACTCAATGAGCGGTGCTTGGTAAGGCTTCTTCCAAAACATGGTCAACAAGCTGCGAACCAACAAATGCATCGTCAAACTTGTTTGGGCATGTGGCGGCATCTCGAAAGCTCGAAGCTCCACCAACCCCAATCGACCCGAAGCACTGTCGGGCGAGAACAGCTTGTCGATACAGATTTCCGAGCGGTGCGTGTTCCCCGTCAAATCGATCAACAAGTTTCGCAGCACTCGGTCCACTAGCCAAGGCGGTACGACTTCGTTTGGACCTGGCAATGTCTCCAAAGCGATCTGCAGTTCATAGATCGCGTCACGACGGCCCTCGTCCACTCGCGGTGCTTGACTGGTTGGTCCAATAAATCGCGAACCAAACACGTACGAAAGCGAAGGATGGTTGACCCAATAAGCGATCATGCTGCGCAGCAAATCAGGCCGACGCAAGAAGGGACTATCGGCCGGATACGCCCCCCCCATGACGACGTGATTCCCGCCGCTGGTGCCAGTGTGCTTGCCGTCCAAATCAAATTTTTCAGTGCCCAAACGCGTCTGTCGAGCTTCGTCGTACAGACCAGTCACAATATTCGTAAGCTCGTCCCAAGTTCGCGCGGGCTGGACGTTGACTTCGATAACTCCTGGATCGGGCGTCACTTTGAAATTGCCAAGCCGATGGTCCATCGGAGGCAAGTAGCCTTCGATCACCACGGGCATATGCAGTTCATCGGCGGTGACTTCGACGGCAGCCAGCAGATCGACGTAATCTTCCAAGCGTTCCACCGGCGGCATGAAAACATAAAGTCTTCCTTCGCGCGGTTCGACACACATCGCCGTTCGAATCACAGGTCGCTTGTCCGCATCCTTAGGATATGGCGGCAGTTCAGTACTTTCCGCTTCGAACAAGTCCGACTCTTCATCCAATTGCTCCGCATAACTAGCACGATAGCGTTCATGAGCGTCCATACCGTATGTCGCTCCAGAACTGATATGCATCGCGGAGTAGTCCGGTTCGTGGTCAATCACGCTCTCGCGGTCGACAGCGCTCTGCGCGACCTGAGCTTGCTTGCGAGCCATGCGTTGCTGCATTAACGTCTCCGTCGGCAGCGGGGGGCGATTCGTGAATGGATCTTGTGGAAAGAAATCGCCCAGCATATTCTTGCCCTGATAGGGCAACGAATCCAATGGCAAACGCAAGCCCAGCGGCGAATCGCCCGGCAACAAGTAGAGCTGTTCGGGACGCACGGGCCATGGACCACTGCTCCACACATAACCGAACTTACCGCCAGATTGCTGTTGCTGGATCTGTTGCCACTGACGCTTCAAAGGCAGCACAACTCCGGTCGGTTTGCTTAGCCCCTCGCTGAAGACGCGAGCCATTCGCGCACGCTCCTCGGGGTCTTCCAGCTTGGGGTCCGCGGGATCAAGATTGACTGGCAAATTGCGTTCACGCCAAAGATAGTAAAGCGGATCTTCGTAAGCCGGCATCAACCAATGCGGTTCGACGCCCAATACGCGAGCCAACGTTTTTGCAAATCGTTTCGCGTGTCGAAACTTAAATCCGTAGTCGCGACTTTCGTCGGCAATCAAAGCTTCGTTGTGCCACAGCGGGACACCGTCGATTCGCCAATAGCAACCCATGGCCCAGCGTGGAAGCGATTCGCCAGGATACCATTTGCCTTGTCCGTAATGCAACAATCCGCCTGGTGCAAAGCGACGTCGCAAACGCTTGATCAGTTCGCCGCTCAAGCGACGTTTGTTCGGACCAACGGCGGCTCCATTCCACTCGGCGCCTTCCATGTCATCGATCGAAACGAAGGTTGGCTCCCCCCCCACGGTCAGTCGCATGTCTTGCGCATGGATCTGTGCGTCGACAGAGCGGCCTACTTCATTGATCTTCTGCCACTGCAAGTCAGTGTACGGTTTGGTCGTTCGAGGATCTTCGCGGAACCGCGTCAACGTCATCTCGAATTCAAAGGTCGATTCACACAGTTCGATCGCGCCGGTGATCGGCGCTGCACTGGCTGGTTCTGGCGTGCACGCCAACGGAATGTGCCCTTCGCCGCACAACAAACCGCTAGTTGGATCCATCCCGATCCAACCCGCGCCAGGAATGTAGACTTCCGTCCAAGCGTGCAGGTCCGTGAAGTCGGTTTCCGGGCCGCTGGGCCCGTCCAAAGACTTCATATCGGGGGCAAGCTGGATGAGATAGCCGCTAACAAATCGCGAAGCAAAGCCCAAGTTGCGTAAGATCTGAACCATCAACCAAGCGGAATCGCGACACGAGCCGCGCTTGATCTTCAGCGTCTCTTCTGGAGTTTGAACGCCGGGCTCCATGCGGATCGTGTAACTGACCTCCGATTGCAAACGCTGGTTCAACGCGACCAGCATATTGACCGTGTTCTTTGGAGTCCGATCGATCGAGTCGATCCACGCTTGCAACAACGGCCCGACGGGAGCAATCCGCCGAAAGGGTGCGAGGTCGGCCGCTAAATCGGGGTCATATGCGAACGGAAACGTGTCGGCTTCTTCGTCGACAAAAAAGTCGAACGGATTGATGACCGCCATGTCGGCGACCAACGAGACGTCGATCTCGAAGCGACCGGTTTTCTCAGGAAAGACGTAGCGGGCGATGTAGTTGCCCTGCGGATCTTGTTGCCAATTGCAGAAGTGCGTCGACGGCGTGACCTTCTGCGTATACGACAAAATCGGCGTGCGGCAGTGCGGCGCGGGCTTTAAGCGAACGATTTGCGGAGCAAGTGAGATATTCCGATCGTAAACATAAGCAGTACGATGGTGCAGACTAACTTGAATCGACATTCTGACTTTCAATTACAGGTGCAATGATAAGCTGTACGGGCTGAAATGTACAACGCGGAGATGAAATTGCTGCCCCAATCGCATCTCGCTGCCTTTGCATGATACGAGAAACCGGCGGCGGAGAAAGCCAAAAAGGCACGCTTTCCAAAACTTCGCAATTTTTTCAGCAAACTAACCGCACGGTCCAATTCCCTAACCTACATACATACGTCGGTGAAGTGCCGCCCAAGCAGCGGCTCCCCCGCCAACGAACGCGGGCCTTGCACGCACCCTTTTGGCCGTAACTCAAGTATGTATTGCGATGATTGATCAACTAAAACGCTATTGGATCGGGCTGCTGGTCGTTGTGCTGGTAGGTTTGCACGGTGCAATTGTAGCGATGATCCGGATGGAAGCGGCAACGGCAAAAAAGAACTTTTCCTGCGAAGTCGATTTAGGCACTTATGTCGTCCGCGGGCCCGATTCGCTGGGGCCACTGCAACTGCGCGTCCACTCGCTATCGCCAGTCAACCATCGCATGCAAGCTCGCCACTTGATCGAGCTGAACCAGAATCAAGTGCGACAAGCGATCGAAGAATTCCTGCGTCAAACGCCCAACGAACTGCTCCAGGATCCGATTCTGTCGGACTTGAAGCAACAGTTGCTGGACATCATGATTCAAACGGTTGGTAAAGCTTCTGTGGAAGAGGTCCTGATCACCGAACTGCGGCCCGTCGACCAGCGTTTGCAGTGGACTTTCGGATCACCATCCCACAAGGACGTGCCGCGTGTGGTTATTACTCGACGTGAAGACCACGAAGCTTATCAAGCCGAAGCCGAGAAGAAACTTGCCGCCGCAACCGCAGCCGCTCATGGTGGCGGACATGGCGGTGGGCACGGTGGCGGACATGGCGGTGGGCATGGAGACGATCATGGTGGCGGACATGGCGATGATCATGACGACGGACACGGAGATGAACACGGCGCTGATCATGGCGATGGCCACGGAGACGCACATGGCGGTGGGCATGCCGCGGATTCGCATGGCGGGCATGGTGGGCACTAAGTGACTACAGCTAAGCTGCTTTGTTCTTATCCCGCTCACTCAACATTTTCGATATCTCCAGCTTCTTGATTTCCTCTTCGGCCGCGGCCGCTTGAAGCTCTTGCTGGATGCGCAACTCAGCGCGTTTTTTACGTACGACTTCAAACAGATGCTTCTTCTGTTGCAGCGTCTTCACTTCGTTGGTCAACCACGTTTGCAGCTTGTCATGCAGCGCGCGACTTCGCGCGTTCGAAAGTCGCAGGAAGCTGGTTAGCGCAAGGAACGCTCCCACCAGCCAAACTGCAGTTGTCCAATCGAATGTCATAGTGGATGCCTATGGAAACTTGTGAATTGTGCCACTCTTCGTTTATTCGTCAGCCCCAGGCGTACGTGTTTCTTTTTCACCCTCCCGTTCGGGAGGGTCGGCCGCGAGTTCCGCGAGCGACCGGGGAGGGGGGCAGTTGTTCGTAGTACCGGCTTTAGCCGGACTGACCTGCGGAAAACTCAAACCAATTCCGCCTAAAGGCGGGACTACAAACCTCCGGGCCCGCTTGCCCCCTACCAGTGTCAAATCACTACGCCGCTTTGCTTCCCGAACCTGACTTGCCAGAGAACATCGAGTGCAATCGATCAAACTCCTCCAAGCTCGTAAAGTGTACGACAATGCGACCGCGGCCTCGCGATGTCCGCTGGATCTCCACCTTCGTCCCCAAACCCATCTTCATCTGCTGCTCGAGCAACGCCAACTGATCGTCCTTCATGCTCGTCTTCTTCGACTTGGCAACCGCGGTCGCTAAACCGCCATCTTCGTCGTCCTCGGCTCGCACAATCTCGCCCACTCGACGCTCCACCGCCCGGACACTCCAACCCTCCAACACCACTTGCCGCGCCAACTCGAACTGCGCCTTCTCCGACCCCAATGCTAGCAAAGGCTTGGCATGGCCACCGGTCAGCTCACCGCGTTGCACCATATCGATGATCGACGAAGGCAACTCCAGCAGCCGCATGGCATTTGTAATGGTGGTTCGATCGAGCGACAAGCGGTTCGCGAGCTCTTCTTGCGTACAGCGATGTTCGTCCAGGTAGCGACGGAACGATAGTGCTTTTTCGATAGCATTCAGGTCTTTACGCTGCAAGTTCTCGATGATCGCTAGCTCGGAAACCAAGCGATCGTCGGCCTCGCGAACTTCGGCGCGAATGGTCGGTAGCCCCGCATGGATGGTCGCTCGCAAACGGCGCTCACCGCTGATCAACTGGTAGCGATCGCCGACTTTGCGGACCAACACAGGCTGGATCTGCTGGTGCGTCTTGATGCTCTCGGCCAGTGACGCAATCTCTTCGGGGTTGAATTGTCGTCGCGGTTGGAACGGGTTCGTATCGATCTCGGTGACCTTCAATTCCATCGAGCGGATGGGGATGCTGACCGCTTGCGAATCGGCGTCGTCGCTGGACTGACTGCGAGCTTCATGGGCCAGCGCGGCGATCTTGGCGACGCGGCCTGCATCGGCCGAAGCTGCTGGTTCGTGAGCTGCACTTGTGTCGGATGAATGCAGTTGAGGCGAGCCGGAACCGTGCTCAAAGCCCTCTTCACCATCCACGGGCGTACCTAGCAATGCGGCCAGCCCTCGGCCAAGTCGACGGTCTTTAGTCACGATTCATAACCTCCATGCAAAGTTCAATATAGGCGCGAGCACCACGGCTGCGCGGAGCGTAATCCAGCACGGACTGGCCGTAGCTGGGAGCTTCGCACAGTGCGACGTCGCGGGGAATTACAGTGTCAAAAACAATCTCGCCAAAGAACTCGCGGACCTCGTTGTCGACCTCATGCGTCAACTCCAACCGCGGGTCATACATCGTAAGTAGGATGCCTCCGAACGTCAGCGAGTAACGTTTGGATTTCATGATGTCGCGAATGACATGAATCATTTGGGATAGGCCTTCCATCGCGAAATACTCACAGTGGATTGGCATCAGCACTTCCGTACTGGCTTGCAGAGCAGCTCGCGTCAACTGGCCTAGCGAAGGCGGGCAATCGATCAGGATCGCGTCGTACCAGCGGGCTTCATTGGCCAGATGCTGAGCGATCTGTGCGGATTCGTTTTCGGTGGAATTGGCAAGCCGATCGACGTCGACAAAGGACCTGCTGCCTGGAACCAAGAACAAGTTTTCTAAGTTGGTCGATTGCGTGCTTGCTCGCAGGGGTTGGTCGAGCAGCAGGGGATGTTTGTCGACAGGTTCGTGTCCCATCCCGCTAGTGGCATTACATTGTGGGTCGAGGTCGACGACCAGCGTCCGTTGTCCTGCTTCGGCAAGGCATGCGGCCAGATTGATGGCTGTCGTTGTTTTGCCGACGCCACCTTTTTGGTTTGCGATACAGAAGATACGAGTTGACGGGTCCATGGGATGAGCAATACAGGATTACCACGTGACGGGTCAAGCGGGGTTTGGGTAGCCGACCGTTTTGCACAAACGCTGCTTCACCCTCCCTTCAGAAGGGTCGGCCGCGAGTAGCACGAGCGTCCGGGGAGGGGGCGTCAATTCAACGCTCACTTGTTAAGTAAGAGCACATTGTCATCGTTTAGCCGTAGGCCGGAACAAGTAAAGCCAGCCCAGCGGCGGAACTTCAGTCGCTTTCACTTTGCCAACGTCACTAACCCGCCTAGCCATTGTTTGATTGGCTTTACGTAGTTCCGGCAAGTAGCTAAGCGACCTTGTTCCGGCCTACCGACAAGAACGTTCCATTCCGCCTAAAGGCGGTACTACAAACAACTGAAAATCCGCTATAATTCACGGTATGAACGCTCCACTTGATTTGAAAGAACTACTGGCCAGGCACGATCTGCCCATGATCGCTGAGATCTTGCGAGATAAGCTGGAAGCTGAAAAGCTTCAGCGCGCTCAGTTTCGCCAAGACCTGACGGCAAGTGTCAAGCAAGAATTCATTGCCGGCGAGATCATCATGCACTCGCCCGCAAAAGCGCGACATTTGCGAGCAACAGAAAATCTCTCGACTCTAGTGAGGAACTACATTCATTCGCGGCGTCTGGGAGAAGTCTTCAGTGAGAAGGCATTGATCTGTCTAACTCGTAACGATTACGAACCCGACATCTGCTTCTTCGGCAACGCCAAAGCGACTGCATTCACGCCGGATACGACGGAGTTCCCGGCTCCAGATTTTATTGTAGAAGTGCTTTCCCCATCGACCGAGAAGATCGATCGCGGCACCAAGTTCGAGGATTACGCTTTGCATGGCGTCGCGGAGTATTGGCTAGTGGATTGTGAAGAACAAGCGGTCGAGCAGTATATCTTGCGTAGTGGCGAGTCATCGTATCATTTGGCTTGCAAGGTCGCTCAAGGCGAAGTGCGCTCGACCGTCATCGATGGTTTTGTGATTCCAGTCCAAGCGATCTTTGATGCGCATCTGAATCGCGAAGTGTTGCTCAAGATGCTTTCATAAATTAAATGCTAGTGTTACGTGCCACTTTTGTTTTGCCGCGTTCGTTTTTTCTTCACCCTCCCTTCGGGAGGGTCGGCCGCGAGTTCCGCGAGCGTCCGGGGAGGGGGCACCATTTAGACGCACGATTTCCAGATGATCTCGCAGCGTCTTCGTTTAACCGTCAGCCATGCTTGTAGTCCCGCCATTAGGCAGAGCGGTACTTGAACGCTCCATTCCGCCTAAAGGCGGTACTACCAACAATTGAAACTTCGCTATAATTCACGGTATGAACGCTCCACTTGATTTGAAAGAACTACTGGCCAGGCACGATCTGCCCATGATCGCTGAGATCTTGCGAGATACGCTGGAGGCGGAAAAGCAACAGCGCGCTCAGTTTCGCCAAGACCTGACGGCTAGTGTCAAACAGGAATTCATTGCTGGCGAGATTATCATGCATTCGCCCGCGAAAGCGCGACATCTGCAAGCGACAGAACGATTGTCTCGATTACTGGCAACATACGTCGAGGTACAAGATCTCGGCCAAGTCTTCAGCGAGAAGGCATTGATTTGTCTAACTCGTAACGATTACGAACCCGACATCTGCTTCTTTGGCAACGCCAAAGCGACTGCGTTCACGCCGGATACGATGGAGTTCCCGGCTCCAGATTTTATTGTAGAAGTGCTTTCCCCATCGACCGAGAAGATCGACCGCGGCACCAAGTTCAAGGATTACGCTTTGCATGGCGTCGCGGAGTATTGGCTAGTGGATTGTGAAGAACAAGCGGTCGAGCAGTATATCTTGCGTAGTGGCGAGTCATCGTATCATTTGGCTTGCAAGGTTGCTCTAGGCGAAGTGCGCTCGACCGTTATCGATGGTTTTGTGATTCCAGTTCAAGCGATCTTTGATGCGGAGCTTAATCGCGAAGTGTTGCTCAAGATGCTTTCATAATTTAATGCTAGTGTTACGTGCCACTTTTGTTTTGCCGCGTTCGTTTTTTCTTCACCCTCCCTTCGGGAGGGTCGGCCGCGAGTTCCGCGAGCGTCCGGGGAGGGAGCGTCAATTCAACGCTCACTTGTTAAGTAAGATCACTTTGCCTTCGTTTAGCCGTAGGCCGGAACAAGTAAAGCCAGCCCAGCGCCGGAACTTCAGTCGCTTTCACTTTGCCAACGTCACTAACCCGCCTAGCTATTGTTTGATTGGCTTTACGTAGTTCCGGCAAGAAGATACGCGACCTCGTTCCGGCCTACGGACAAGAATGACCCATTCCGCCTAAAGGCGGTACTACGAACAACCAGAGGCGTACGCGTCCTTCTTCACCCTCCCTGCGGGAGGGTCGGCCGCGAGTTCCGCGAGCGTCCGGGGAGGGGGCGTCAATTTAACGCTCACTTGTTAAGTAAGATCACTTTGCCTTCGTTTAGCCGTAGGCCGGAACAAGTAACGCCAGCCCAGCGCCGGAACTTCGGTCGCTTTATGACTATCAGCTCCATTAACCCAATCGGACATTTTTGGAGAGGCTTTACGTAGTTCCGGCAAGTAGCTACGCGACCTTGTTCCGGCCTACAGACAAGAACGCTCCATTCCGCCTAAAGGCGGTACTATGAACAGGCACAACAAACGCGGGGCGATGCCCACGCGGTTAAACGATGTTTCCGACGGCTCAGGTCAACGGATTGACCACCAAACCACTCACAAGCTTCGGATAGAAGTACGTACTCTTGGCCGGCATGCGTTCGCCGTGCAACGAGATCGCTCGGATATGATCTATCGTAGCTGGCATCACCAAGGCCGCTACTGGATACTCAAGATTACCCTCCAGTTGCCCGTGCAACCCGGAAATTACTTCATCCACTTGATGCACATACGTCGGTTTTGGATGTCCTGCAAATCCCAGTAGCTCATCAATCACCAATCGATGCAAGATCGATACTCCTAAGTTCCGCCAATCATCGCTCTGGTCCGGCGACAACTCAGCCATCTTGTCTAACGCCTCAGGTTTGGCAGTCAACAACAACCACTCATCGGACGCTTTCGAATACAACGCCATAATCGACTGGTCATCTTGAAACTCCATCTGCTCCCAACATTCATGCGCCTTCTCCGCCCCCTTGCCCAACGACTCCACGTCAAAGTACCCTGCGACCTTGGCGCGAATCTCGTCGGCCGTCAACGATCCCACACCACTTAAAAGTCGATGTGTCGGTAAGACCACCAGGCCCGGATCGCTCATGCCAACCAACATAGTCAACACAAAGTTTGCGGGGTCTTGGCTATCCAACTGCCCGCCAGCCGCTTCAGCCCTCTCGTCGCGATAGTTGCAAGCTGTCTCGTAACGATGATGCCCATCAGCGACAAACATCGGCAGGTTCTCGATCGCCGTCGCGACGTGACTGATCACGTTAATGTCCGCTATCGGCCACATCGTATGTTTGACTCCCAAGTGATCGATTGCCACCAAGCCCTGCTGCCCCGCAACCGTCGCTTCGATCATGTCGGCGATGAAGTTTTCGGGATCAGGGTACAAGCCAAAAATCTGTGACAAGTTCGCTTGCGTTGCTCGCGTCAGCTTCAGCCGATCGTCCTTCGCTTTGGCATGCGTCTGCTCGTGCGGGTAAATGTTCCCTTCGCCGAACCGCTGCAGCCGCACTCGGGCCATGAAGCCGCGACGGGAAAGCGTTTGACCATCGACCTCGAAAGTTTGAGTATAAAAATAGATTGCCGGATCCGGCTCGCTTTGCAAAACGCGTTCGGAAGTCCACTCCTTAAAAATGTTCGCGGCACGAGCGTAAACTGCGTCGGCATCCGGGTCGTCCGGTTCGGCCCGATTAAGCTCCAAACGCAGGAAATTGTAAGGGCTCAAGTTGTACAAATGGTTCTGTAAAGCAGAATCCACCACATCGTAGGGCGGCGCGATGACGTCAGAAAGCGATCCTACGCGGGCAAGATCAAAACGTAGGCCGCGGAAAGCTTGAATTTCAGGCATTGTGCAGTTTATTGGTTGGAATGTTGGAGCGGCGTCAATTGCGACTCGTAGATTTGTCGCCGCCAACTATAATCGCCAATCTCAAATTCGGAAAGCACTTGGGATCAGGCGGGGCAGATACACGATGAGCGACAACAAACCACTTCTAGGCTTAAATGCCTTAGTCACCGGGGCCGCACGCGGGATCGGCCAAGGCATCGCGGTCGAGCTTGCCAAGTCAGGTGCCAATGTCATGCTGAACGATCTGAATGACGCTAGCGAGACGGCGGCAATATGCCAATCGCATGGCGCTCGCGTCGCGATGTCACTGGGTGACGCTTCGTTGCGCGAGACTTGCGACGCGGCCGTGGAAGCGACCATGGCCAAACTTGGCTCAATCGACATCGCGGTATCCAACGCGGCCTACAGCGACCGCGAGCGATTTAACGTTGCGAGCTTAGAGGGCTTCGAGCGGACGATCAACGTCTGCATGTGGGGCCCCTACTTTCTTGCTCGGGCCGCTTCCAATGCCATGATCGCTCAAGGCAAAGGCGGTTCGCTGGTCTTCATCAGCTCGCCACATGCTTACAAAGCGATCCCAGGTGCGACCGCTTATAATATGGCGAAAGCGGCGATTGATCAGCTCGCTCGAACCGCGGCCGTTGAACTTGCCGAGTATCGCATTCGATCGAACTTGATCCATCCCGGTTGGACCGACACTCCCGGCGAACGCAAGTTTTTCAGCGAAGAGACCCTGCAGCAACGCGCAAAGCAATTGCCACTAGGCCGTTTAGCTCAACCCGCCGATATCGCCCGCGGCGTTGTCTTTCTAGTTAACCCAAGTAACGATTACATTACCGGCGCGACGCTCACCATTGACGGCGGTATCAATCTGCCGTTTGACCAAATGAGCCGCCTTCAAGAGAAACCAGCATCCCCCTCATGACCAAGAACCTTCGCGAACCGCTCGTGTTCCATGCGCTGCAGGAGCACGACAAACAGACGTTGTCAGCCGCTCTCCGCAGTTGGATCAAGGGGCAAAGCTGGAATGCTATCAAAAAGACAATCACTTCGCGTCGCGTACAGGTGAACGGCAATTTGTGTGTGGACGACGCGAGGCGTTTGAAGGTTGGCGACGTGGTACGAGTTTTACCGCGGCCGGTTGCCAAGCAGATCGACGCGTCGCTGATCCGCGTTGCCTATTTGGATGACCATATTGTCGTGTTGGAGAAGCCTGCGGGTGTGACTTCCGTGCGGCATTTTGAAGAGCGAAAGATGCATGTGCGTCGACGTCAATTGCAGCCGACGCTGCAGGAGTTGGCTCCTGAGGCGATCGCGCGCAAGCTGTACGAGTTGCGGCACGCTCATCCGGATGTTGACCTGAAGCGACGCAAGCCGCGATCCGAGCAGGAGGTCGATGCGTTGATCAGTTCCGCCAAACGTCGGCATCGCGTGGCGGCCGTCCACCGTCTGGACCGCGACACCAGTGGGCTGATCATGTTCGCTCGGACCAAGGAAGCGGCATTAGCACTGAATAAGATGTTTCGCAAGCATGAGATTGATCGTCGCTATACGGCGGTGGTTCAAGGCGAATGTCCAGCGCAATCGTTGGTCAGTTATATGGTGCGTGATCGCGGCGATGGTCGTCGAGGCAGCATCGCAATTCAAGATGGTAAGGTGCCTGAAGAGGCCCGTCGAGCGGTCACGCATGTGCGACCGGTGCAGCATTTTGTGGTTCGTACCAAAGACAATGCGCCTCAGACGTACACGATGGTTGAGTGCAAGTTGGAGACGGGTCGCACTCACCAGATTCGCATCCATTTATCGGAAGCGGGCCACATGATTTGTGGCGAGTCGATCTACAACCGCACGTTGACTGGCAAGTCGATTGCGGATGTCAGTCGAGCTCCGCGGCAAGTGTTGCATGCGGGTGCTTTGCGATTTGTGCATCCACTGACGGGCGAGAAGGTTGCCTTGAAGATGGATTTGCCGGAAGAGTTACGGCGTTGGCTAGACGGCCTAGCTGCATCCAAAGTGCAGTAGGACAGGCTTGTGGGGGCCTTCACCCTCATCTGGGAGGCTTCACCCTCCTTGGGGAGGGTCGGACGCGAGTAACACGAGCGGCCGGGGAGGGGGCGGCTATAACCTACTTACCACCACATTAACCTGTTGACTTCATCCCAGAGCCACTACTAATTCGACGAGAAAACGAATACTCGATTCGAAGATGTTTTGCGATCGCTCGCCCAACATCTTCAGCACCTTTCTCGACATCCTTATCGGTGAATCGGATAATATCCCATCCGAGCTCGCGTAATGCTTTCTCTCGTGCAAGGTCTTCTGACACGATGGCGTCGTGGTACCCACCATCGATCTCGATGACTAGCTTTTTCTCAATGCATGCAAAGTCAACGATGAACTGACTAATTGGATGTTCTCGTCGGAACTTTAAACCACATAGCTGCCTTGATCGCAGAATGCTCCATAGTAGTCCCTCGGAGACCGTGCGTATTTTTCGTCGTTGTCGCGCGTTTGAGATAGACTTATTGGACATAGCTGCTTGATCAACCTTTAATGTATCGCAATTCCATTCCCCCCTCCCCGACCGCTCGTGGAACTCGCGTTCGACCCTCCCGAAGGAGGGTGAAGCCAGCCCCCCCCCGCGCACTCCTTCACTGCACCATCAAATATCCGATTCGCTCAGATATCCGATTCGCTTGGAACGACGTAAGGCTTTCGATACTCGCGAGTCAACATGGCGTTGGCGGCGTCGTTGCCAATGAACGTCTCACTCACTGGGTCCATCTTCAACAATGGACCAAAGGCCAGCGGAGTCGCCTTCAAGTCGACTTTGTTTTCGCCCAAGTGCTCCTTCATGCGATCGAAAGTCTCTTGAATCTCCTCTTGCCGCGGCAAGCCCTCGACAAACGACGTCACATCATCCACTGTCGCTGTTTCGCCTAAGCGATAAGAAATATTGCCCGTATGGCAAAGTGCGCTGGATAGATGGCCTTCCAAGATCGACGCGTTCAATTCATCTGGATTACGCGACGTCACAGCCGACAAGAAGTTGTCGTAATGGATCTGATCATCCCCCCCGCGGAAGGTGCGAACTTCTTTACCATCCAAATCGAACACGGTCGCCGAAGTATAGTAGTTCGGAAACACAACGTAGCCAGTCGAACCGTATGCGATCAAGCCAACCGCCGCACCTCGATAAGGCTTGGTTTCCAAGCCACGAACTTCGAAGATAATCCGCTTGTCGCCAAACTCGTGAATCAGAGTTTGCGTATTGGCCGTCTCGCCTGCATCCTCATAACCAACGCGACCACCGAATGAGAACACTTGGTCGCTCAGTTGGTTCACACCCAGGGCCCAGCGGCTAATATCCATTTGATGGATGCCTTGGTTGCCCAAGTCACCGTTGCCATAAGCCCATTGCCAATGCCAGTCGTAATGGAACTTGGGTCGTGTTAAAGGCAGAATCTCTGCAGGCCCGCTCCATAGATCGTAGTCCACGTAAGCAGGCACGTCGTAATTGCCCTTTTCGCCAATCGAAGGCCGACGCTTGTAGCACAATCCGCGCACCAGTTTGACTTCGCCGATCCCGCCTTCGTGGATGTACTTGATGGCATCGCTGATACCGGGGTTCGAGCGGCTTTGAGTTCCTGTTTGGACGATCTTGCCATACTTCGCCGCGGCCTGAACCGCTCGACGGCCTTCGCTTACGTTGTGCGACACCGGCTTTTCACAATAGACATCTTTGCCTGCTTGAACCGCCCAGATAGTGGCCAGCGCGTGCCAGTGGTTGGGCGTACCAATCGACACGGCATCGATCGATTTGTCTTCGAGTAGTTTGCGGATATCCTTGACCCACTCCGGCTTGCGGCCATTCTGCAATTTGGCGGTGTCTTCGCATTTCTTGTATCCGACTTGTTCATCTGGATCGCAAATGTGGGTTACAACACTGTTGGCCGCTTTTGCAAAGGCCGACAGGTGCGAGCTGCCACGTCCATTAGCACCGATAACAGCGACGTTGATTTGCTCGTTCGCGGAGACTTTTTCTTCGGCTTCTTGAGCGAAAAGGGACCTATTTTGAGCAGCATGAGCAGCGGCAATGGCGGTGGCTGACGCGAGCAGAGAGTCGCTTAGGAAACGGCGGCGATTTTTTGGGTGGGACATGGAGGGATACCTTGCTGGGAAATAGAGGCGGAAACAAACCAAGCCCCATTCTACCTCCATCTGTATGGCAATGAAAGTAACCTAATCGAATCGATAGACATCGCCGGGCTTCCTTCAGCAGGATATGCGGAGCGAGATGTTCGCCGCAGATTCATGATGAGTGGACAACGCCGGTTACTCCTCCTCTTCCGACACACCTCCCAGAATCCGGCGATTGAAGGCTCCTGCGCTAAAGAGCATTTCCTCGACGGCCACGTCGACGTCGACGAGCGTGATCTGTTGGTCGGGGCCGCGGGCAATCGCATACTGAGTGGCTCGACGCATAAGCTCCTTGATAAAGGCCGCACTGGTCCGATCCGTCTTGCTGACGATCGCTGTCACGACGTCATCTTCGAGCTGCTGACTTCCCGCATACAGTTTGGCCAATCGACGTCGACTGTCATCATCTGGAAGCGGGTACTCAATGGCCTGATCAATTCGACCAGGACGCGCGGTCAACGCATTCTCCAATGCTTCCGGCCGATTGGTCGTGAGAATGAAAATGATTTCTGCGTCAGGACGAAGACCGTCCATCTCATTCAACAATTTATTCAACAGTACCTCTTCACACGTATTCATGTCCTCGCGCTGACGCGCAATAAGGTCTGCGTCTTCGATAATCACAAGGCTGGGCTGAAGGAGCCTCGCCAGATTCATATATTCAGACAACCAACCGATCTGTTCCGAAGTTATGATCAGTGTCGTCGTTCCAGGAAGCGCTTGGCTGAGATAATGAACGGTATGCGTTTTCCCCGTTCCCGGAGGTCCAAACAGCAGCAGACCTTTCTTTAGATTCATGCCTCGCTTGGCAAGCTCGGGTCTCTGTTGTACGAACTTGATCACGTTGCGATCGAGCAAGTCGAGCGTCCGCTGTGGAAGAATGACCTCTTCGCGGTCAACTGTCTTCAGCTCATGAACCTTGATTCCAGCCGCATATCCGCGATAGTCACTTGACCGTTCAAACGACAGGATCTTGCCGCGATAGCAAGTGGAAGATTCAACTCGCCGTTGCATTTCGGTTAGAAAAGCCTGAGCGAAATCAAGCGATGGTTTCGAATTCGGAACCGCGATCTCAAGCTGCACATGCTCTCGCTCGCGATATGCTGGCGGTGCCCCTAACACCACCGCGTACGGTTCACCGGAGTTTGTCGCCAGCCAAAGCCCATTGCTCAAGCAACTGACGGTCTCGCCGTTGCCAACTTCGATATCCGTATAGGTCAACGGACCCACTTTGGCGGCCAAATGCTTGTCTTCCTCGGTCAGCGTTCGAAAATCGAGCCCGTCATGTCGATTCCGCGAACTCAGTCCAAGCAACTTGCAACCCGGATCGCCGCTCAGCAGAGAACTGAGCGCCAACTGCACGTCGGCTCGCACGTGCGCCGGAAATTGACGTTTCGAGATCACTAGAGTATCCAGTTTGAAGTCATGGAAATGATTCTTCAATAGCTGAGCGGTCGTCTCAAACTTCGGAAAAGCGTCCTCCTCCGGTGATAGTAGCCAGCGAACTGGAACAAGCTTCGCCGACTTGCTCTCGGGCTCGAACAAATTCTTGTATGCCTTTGGGTCAACCTTCAGCTTCTTGACAACTCTTGCATTCGGTTCTGCCTGCACGGCGGCAATGATCCGACCAATATCGGATGAAGTTTGGATTCCGAATTGTGCAAGAGTCCCCCAGGGATTCTCCGGGTGGTGAGCAAACAGATAGGCCAGTACGGCGGAGCAGATGTTGACCGCAGTGTAGAACTCCTCTTGATTCTGCTCATGCTTCGGAGGAAAAACGCATGCAGCCTTCATATTCTTCAAGACAAAGTGAATCAGATGAATGGCCTGTGACGGAAAGCCAAGTTCTCTGGCGATCGTTTCGTAAACTTTTTCCACGTGGATTCCTCCGAAGTTAAGTGCACGGATTGCGGAGCGGACACTGAGTTGCGATCGACTCAATTGTAATGACAAAGCGATTCTCTTGAGGTTCACTTTGAAGAAGATTGGCGTAGGCCGGTAACAAGGTCGCTCTGGTTCTTGCCGGAACAGCGCAAAGCCAATCGAGCAATGGCTAGGTGGGTTAGTGATATTTCATGAGATTAAGCGACCGCAGTTCCGGCGCTGGGTTGGCTTTGCTTGTTCCGGCCTACGGCTACTACAAACACGGCCTACATCTTGTAACCAAACGTGTCTGCGACGGCGCGATTGGTGACGGTGCCGCGATCAATGTTCAAAGCGGATCGCAACGGAGGATACTTTTCTATCGCAGCGTCCAAGCCCGCTTCGCAAATGCGCAAGACCCATGGCAACGTCACGTTACACAAAGCATAGGTACTTGTACGCCCCACCGCACCTGGCATGTTGGTCACACAATAATGAACTACATCGTCCACAATATAGGTCGGCTGCTGGTGCGTCGTCGGCCGAGATGTCTCGAAACAACCACCCTGATCAATAGCAACATCTATCACCACACTGCCAGGCTTCATCAATTTGAGATCTTCAGCTCGTACCAAATGAGGAGCCTTCGCGCCAGGAATCAATACCGATCCAATCACAAGATCCGCCAGCTTCAACTGCTCGCGTATCGTATACCGGTCGCTGAAGAGGGCGTTGACGTTGGGCGGCATGACGTCATCCAGATACCTTAAGCGATCAAGGTCCACGTCCAAGATCGCAACGTCCGCTTGAAAACCCGCTGCAATCCGAGCGGCGTTCGCACCCACAATCCCGCCACCTAAAATAGTAATGTGCGCCGGCGCAACACCTGGTACTCCGCCCAACAAAATCCCGCGCCCCATTTGCGGTCGCTCAAGGTATTTTGCTCCCTCTTGAATGCTCATGCGACCAGCCACTTCGCTCATCGGCGTCAGCAGCGGCAGTCGGCCGCGTTCGTCACGCAACGTTTCATACGCCAAACATCGAGCTTCACTGCATCGCATCGCTTCGGTCAACTCGCGACTCGCAGCGAAATGAAAGTACGTAAAGATCACTTGGCCTGGACGCACCAACGGCCACTCCTCAGGCATCATCTCTTTGACCTTCACAATCAAATCAGCTCGTTCGAACAAGTCTTCGGTCGATACCAGTTTCGCACCAGCTCTCAAGTACTCATGATCTGCAATCCCGCTGCCCACGCCGCTGTTAGGCTGCATCAATACGGTATGGCCACGCAGTGTGAGCTCTTCCACGCCGACTGGCAACATTGCAATACGATACTCGTCCGCTTTGATTTCCTTGGGTACCCCGATAATCATGAACTGCTCCTAGAGATTCTGTGGTGTGTCCGACGTTGGCAAATTATTGTAGACTTGTCGTTAACACCTTTGGAGCGATAAATGGCGGACAATACTGAAAACTTACCTCGCAGTGCCGATGATCAACTTGCAATCATCCGCGACCTGCGCGATCCACCCACCAAACTAACTCAGATCCTTGGGCAGCTAGGCCCCGGTTTGATCATGGCAGCGGCGATCGTCGGCAGCGGCGAATTGATCGCAACGACTCGCACAGGCGCAGAAGCGGGCATCTCGCTGCTGTGGCTGATTATCATCGGCTGCGTGATTAAAGTGTTCGTCCAAATCGAAATTGGTCGGGCAACCATCATCACGGGCAAGCAAACGTTGTCTGCCCTCGATACGATACCTGGCCCACGCATCGGAAAACGTGGAAACTGGTTGGTTTGGTATTGGTTCATCATGTGGTTCTGCAGCATCTCGCAACTGGGCGGGATCGTCGGTGGTTGTGGCCAAGCGCTCGCGACGGTCGCTCCGCTGACCGAGCGCGGACGCGAGTTTGTCGCTCAAAGTACGATGGAAATCGAAAAGCAATTGGCGTCGGTTGTGCCTGCGGTGGCCGAAGCGATCGAAGCCGAAGGTAACGCAACGGAAATTGCACCCTCGCCTGCAGTGCAAGAGAAATCCAAAGAACGACCGATCGATTCCAAATTGTGGTGCATTCCCATTGCCATCGGTACTTCGATCTTGCTGATTGTGGGCCGCTACAGTGCAATCCAATCGATCTCGACCGTCTTGGTAGTGGTCTTTACTGCCGTTACCTTATGGAATGTGATCGCAGTCCAGCAACTGCCCGACTGGCAAATCACGACCGCGCAGTTCATCGAAGGGTTATCGTTTGGGCTGCCGGATGATGCGGGCAGCAAAGCGATCGTGATTGCGCTTTCGACCATCGGTATCATTGGCGTGGGAGCAGCCGAGCTGATTCAATATCCTTATTGGTGTTTGGAAAAAGGGTACGCGCGATGGACCGGTCGTAACGACGGTTCGCCAGAGTGGGTCACGCGAGCGCGAGGCTGGCTGCGAGTGATGAAGTTTGATGCGTGGGCTTCCATGGTTATCTATACATTCGCGACAATCGCATTTTACATTCTGGGTGCCGCTATTTTGCATCGAAGCGGACTGATGCCGGAAAGCGACCGGATGTTGCAGACGTTGATGTCGATGTACACGCCGGTGTTTGGCACTTGGGCGACTCCAATCTTCGTCATCGGTGGCTTGGTCGTGCTGTATTCGACTTTCTTCGTGGCCAACGCCAGCCACGCTCGCACGTTTACCGACGGCATGTGCGTGCTGAGCGTGATCGAGAATTCAGGACGCAACCGTACACGCTGGGTCAAGATCTTAAGTGGCTTTTTTCCGATTCTGTGTTTGATCATTTATTGGCTCGTGCCTGAGCCCGCTTTCCTTGTGGCCATTAGCGGAGCAGCGCAGACGTTGATGCTGCCCATGTTGGGTTTTGCTGCGTTGGTCTTTCGCTACCGCGATACGCCAGCGGCCCTGCGGCCCACGATGTGGTGGGATGTTTGTTTGTGGGCCAGTATTGCGGTCATGTTTATTATTGCCGGCTGGCAACTGTACAGCCACGGCAGCCAACTGCTGAAGCTGTTCGGTATGTAACGCAACATGATCTATTTGGACAATCACGCAACGACACGGATGGACCCTCGAGTGCTCGAAGCCATGTTGCCGTATTTGCAAGACAGCTTTGCAAACGCGGGCAGCGTGACGCATGAGTTCGGGCGACAAGTTGCTCAAGACGTTGCCGTCGCCATCGATCAGATCGCCAAATCGATGGGCTGCGCAAGCGATGAAGCGATTATCACCAGCGGCGCGACCGAATCGCTGAATCTCGCGATCTTCGGCGTCTGCCAACATCCGCGGATGAAGCGTCGTAAAATTATCGCCGTGCAGACCGAGCATCGCGCGGTGCTAGATCCGCTCAGCCGACTGGAAGCATCAGGATTCGAAGTCGGCTGGCTGCCCGTGCAAGCTCAAGGGCACGAGCAAGCGGGCGTCGTGGATTTGGATATCGCGAAGGAGATGATCGATGACCAGACGGCGTTGGTGTGTATCATGTTGGTCAACAATGAGATCGGTGTGATACAACCGATCGAAGAATTGAGCGAACTTTGCAACCGGCGTGGCGCGATTTTACTGTGTGATGCAACGGCAGCAGTTGGGCGAATGGAGCTGGACGTGAAACGTTTGGGCGTCGACTTGCTCGCCTACTCCGCTCATAAGTTTTACGGGCCCAAAGGCATTGGCGGCTTGTACCTCAACAGCAACAACCGCGGTTTGCGACTGCGAGCTCAAATCCTGGGTGGTGGTCAACAGCAGGGGCTTCGTTCGGGGACACAGAATGTTCCTGCATTGATCGGCATGAGTGAAGCTTTAGCGATCGGCGATGACCAGCGAGCGAGCGATCGGCTGCGTATTGCGAGCCTGCAACAGTTGTTTTGGGGCACATTGCAGCGCGAACTAGGCGATCGCGTTCGGCTGAATGGGCCTGCCATTGGAGTGCATCGAGCGATTGAGAATTTGAATGTCCAGTGGCTGGGCGTGGAAGGTCAAGCGTTGATGTTGGCCGCTCCAGAGGTTTGCATTAGTTCTGGCAGCGCGTGCAGTGCGGCCGAGCAAACGGTCAGCCATGTATTGACGGGAATTGGGTTGTCGGTGGATGAAGCTCGATGTTCCACGCGGATCGGGTTGGGAAGATTTACGACGGAAACTGAGGTGCGTGCAGCGGCAGAGACCTTAGTTCTTGCGTACAATGAGCTTCTGCGGCTTGGGTAGGCAGCATTTCTTGGAGAACCCGATGATGGGAATCATCTTTATCAATATCTTTGCTTTCCTGTACTGGCGAGTCCATGCAACCAAGGCGAAAGGCTGGACTTGCTTTTGGACAGGGCTGGTTTGCTTTTTGTTGAGCGTCATAGGTAATTCGTTATTCCTTCTCGTTTGCGCGGTTGCATTTTGGACTGTGGGGGTCGCCGCGAGGTATATGCAGGAGAGTTCACGCCGCAGGCTTGCTGCAGCAGTGGTTCTGGTTGGACTTTGTGGGTTCTTGATTCCAGTTGGCATTCGCATGAAGAACACAATAGCAGCGAGAAATGCCAATCAGCCAATTTCGCTTCGCGAAAGACTTCCTACCAAAGACCATATCTTGACTTCCAAATCTAGTATGCGCTATTTCGATGTGGTTTCAAACCGTGGAGTTCGCAAGCGCCGCAATGCGCTGGCAGAAATTCATAGCTCAATTGTTTTTCAGTTTATTACTGCCCCTGAGTTTGGAATTGGCAGGATGTATGAAAACCCGCTCTCGGCAATTGCAGTAGAGCCCAGTCCAATCCATATTCTTGATTGCGAGAATCATGAACAATCAAATTGGCCTGAAAATCCTAGCGTTGTTTTGGGCGTAGAATATCAAGGTGTGGATTTTGAAGGCGGAAACGAAGTTTTTGCTTCTTGGTTTGTGAACGACAGTTCGCTTGCCAAAGATGTCGATTTTGTAGTCGGGTATCGAGCTCACGGGATGTTGGAGTATTCATCCGAGCCCTGGGGATTTCCCGAAGTGCAGCGATCTGCTGCAATGACTGGCATTAGACTTCCTCGTTGGACCAATATGACCAAAGCCAAGATGGAAGAATGGGGAGCAGTGAGTTTGCAGCAAGTCCAGTTAGTCAGCTTGTTACTACACGATGAACCGAAAGTGTACGTACTGGATACGTTACCAACGATGGAACGGATCCATGAAGCGAGAACTCGGGAGTTGGATGCGTTCGAACGGCGAGGGCTTGAATTTGTACAATCCAGTGTTCCCGTCTATTCTGAAAAGTATAGGTCCACCATTCGATCTTTTGGCGCGATGCTTAATGCAGCCGAATGCCAAAAGTGTCACGAGGGACCTGGCAACCAATTGTTAGGTGCATTTTCATACATATATTCAATAGAGCCATGAGCGAGGTATCGCCCGATCTATTTTTCATCACTTTTGCGTACCACCGCAAAGGCGAGCCGTTGGAGTTCGAGGGCAAGGTCGACGTCAAGCACAGTGGCGTCGGAAGAGTGACGGCGAATGCTGGTGGGGGCGAAATTAAGGATACCTTGGATGCCCAGTTCACTAATTTGAGCGGCAATGGTGCCAGCTTGCGCCGCCGGGACCGCGACGATGGCAAGTTGTATATCGCGTGCTTTGCGAATAAAGCTTTCCATCTGGTCGATTGCTTGGATCTTTTGACCGGCGACCGTTTTGCCAACTTTTTTTGGATCACTATCAAAGACGGCGGCCAGTTCGAAGCCTTGTTCGTTGAAGCCCTTGTATCCCGCGAGAGCTTGGCCAAGGTTTCCCATACCGATCAAGATAACTTTCCATTTGCGGTCGGTCCCCAAGACGCTGCGAATTGCACGCATCAATTCTTTGACCGTATAGCCTACGCCGCGGCGGCCAAGCAGCCCGACATGCGACAAATCGCGACGGACTTGCGAATCGCTTAATCCCAGCCGATCGGCTAGCACGCTAGAGCGGATGCTGATGACGCCGCCGCGGGAAAGCTGTTGCAGTTCGCGAAGGTACAGGACCAACCGAGTAACCGTCGCTTTGGGTACAGGCGTTGGCTCTGTTGGGGAACTTCGACTCATGCAGCATCCTGTACGATCAAGTAGGGCTTAACGTCTTGACTACCGTTAGTATAGCTTTCTTCTATCCTTAGTGTGCACTGCGACAGGGCTCACTGTAGTACGACAATGTCGGACAGTGTGGTCAAACCAATGATCATGCGCGCACAAAAATTTAATAGGAAAGTGGTAGACCGTATAACCCGCAAAGTCGTTGCAGGTTTATCCTCCAAAGTTCGCTAAGTGAACTATTCTTTCCTACCCGCCCATTTTCCTTATGCCATGTTAATTAACCAGACGATGAATCTGGTGCTTTGAGAACTCGTTTCCCAGCACACCTATTTTAACACGATGCCGCTCCCGTTGCCTCGGCTTGAGGTTGCTCCGCCATCCGAGGCAGACGCACGGAAGTTTAAGGCCCTTTGAAAATTGAATCAGGACAGTCGTGACAGGAATAGGGCGTTAAGTAGGAGCTTAACGCTGGGTCAACCGTAGCCATTGAAGTCGCTTTGTACAACCTGAGTCAAAGCATGTCCCAAGTTTTGTCTTGTTTCTTCCAGCGATGTAATCCCTTAGGAGATCGGTGATGAGAAAAATTCTCGCCCTTCCGGTGCTGGCGGCTATCCTTAGCGCCTGGACTGGTACTGCTGCTGAAGCTGCTTATAGCGGCGCAGTCAGCTATGATAATTGTGGTTGTGGTGTTGTAGATTCCTGCGGCCCACAAACCTACACGGTTATGAAAACCGTTCGCAAGACCGTTTACGAACAAGAAACCGTAAACGCAACGCGTATGGAAAACCAAGTGGTCTATGAAGACCAAACCGTAACACGAAATCGCATTGAGCGTGAAACGCAATATCGCGATGTGTCCTACACAGTACAAGTTCCTGTGTACGAGACCAAAACCGGCGTTCGTACTTACACAGTACAAAAGCCTGTATACGAAACACACACCAAGCAAGTTACGTACACGGTCCAGAAGCCTGTATACGAAACACACAGCAAGGTTGTTAACTACACTGTGATGAAGCCTGTGTATGAGACCCATGAAAAGGTCATCAACTACACCGTCAAAGTCCCTGTGCAAGAAACACGCACCAAGACGGTGAACTACACCGTCATGAAGCCTGTTCAAGAAACACACAGCAAGGTTGTTAACTACACGGTCATGAACCGCGTTGTTGAAAACCATGAAAAGACCATCAACTACACCGTGATGGTTCCTGTGACTGAAACCAAAGAACGAACGGTAACATACAACGTTACCAAGCCTGTGAACTACACCAAGACCGTTACGGTCAACGGTGGTCACTGGGATACTGTAACTGAAGAAGTTGCTGGCCCAGTAGTTCGCAAAGTCGTTCGTGAGCCAGGTTCTTGGGTTTTCGATCCAAGCACTTGCAAGTGCGTGTACTGCCCAGGCGAATGCCGAGTAGAGTGCGTACAATGCCCACCGAAGACAGTTTGCAAGAAGGTTTGGGTTCCAACGTGCGAAACCAAGGAAATCAACTGCGTTCGTTATGAAACCGAATGCCAAACCAAGGTTGTTCCTTACACTGTTACCAAGTGCGTTCCAGAATGCCGCAGCAAGGTTGTAACATACCAAACCTGCAAGATGGTTCCAGAATGCCGCAGCAAGACTGTGAACTACACGACCTGCAAGATGGTTCCAGAGTGCCATAGCAAAGAAGTCAGCTACACCGTTTGCAGCTATGTTTGCGAGCCACGTAGCAAGACCTGCACCTACACCACCTGCAAGATGGTTCCAGAGTGCCGTAGCAAGACTGTAAACTACACGACCTGCAAGATGGTTTGCGAGCAACGCGTTAAAGACGTTTGCTACACCACCTGCCGTATGGTTTGCGAGCAACGTCAGCAAGAGTACAGCTACAAGGTCTGCACGATGACAACTGAGTGCCGTACCAAGCAAGTTCCTTACTGCGTTACCAAGTGCGTACCTTACACCTGCACGGTGAAGGTTGCCAAGTGCGTCAAGGTTTGCGTTCCTTACACCTACACCCGATGCGTGCCAAAGGTTGTTTGCGAAGAAGTGCCTGTAACGGTCACTTGCGGAGCAGCAGCAGCATGCGATCCATGTGCAGGTAACGGGATCGGCAGCAACGGCGGCTTGTTCAACGGTCGCTTGAAGCGAGCTGTCAAAGGCTTGCTAAGCTGCGGTTGCAAGAGCGGTTGTGCAGCACCGGCTGCAAGCTGCGGATGCGATGCAGCTCCAAGCTGCGGTTGCTAATTAAAACCAAACAGTAGAATCGAATCTGTAACAGTGGGGCATTTGTAGAGCACCACTGTCACGAGCCAACCGATTCGAAAGACGGGATACAGTACGCAAGACAAAAACGCCAAGTAACTTGGGTGTCAAGAATGACTCCAGTTACTTGGCTTTTTGCTTTAATAAGGGCGTCTTCTGAACACAGGCAACCTGACTCACGCTCGGGCAACCCGCAAATTCTTGAGCAGTAGTGACCTAGCCCATCCATGCGGTTTGCCGCGGATATCTCTTGTGGCATCTTGACGCTCCAGTTAAGGTTGGTGAACATTTAGATGGTGGGCGCACCCTGCCGCCGTCTCGTTCTCATCGAAGGTTATGCAACGCAAATCCTCATCCGCTGCAATTTTTAATTTTCGCGCTGCCCAGTGTTGCAAGCCTGCGCTCCCGCTATTGATTATTGTCTGGTTGATTGTCCAGTTCGGCGGCAGTTCTGTTTACGCTGGTTGCGCCCGAGAACGTGATCCAATCAATAGAGTTGACACGCCCGCTCTTACTGGCTTTCGGCATGAGCAGTTAGTACTGATGCCAAAATGCCGATGGATCTACGAGGATGGTCGGCTCCTGATCTCGTACGATTTTGGCAAGACGGAATGTAAAGGGCCAAGTTGCAAACAGCATCGCCAGCGCATACCTGCGGAGTCATCTACCGGTACGTTATCCAAAGGCAACTCCCATGATTGGGCGGATTGCCGTGCGAGTATCTGCTATCGCGACCGCGTGCAACAAACTCCATGGTCAGAACATGACGACCATGTTGAGTCGATGGTGATTTCTCCTCTTGAGCGTCCACCAATTCTGCAATAGCTGTCTGAAGCCAAATGCTGCGCGTTGATTTTTGTGGTCTCGTTGTTAGTCGAAAGAAGCTCGAGAGTTGCAACAGCGTTGACGCTTGAGAGATGACGCGTTCTTGCCTGTCTTCGTGGGAATCTCGTCCCACCACGACGGAGTTGACCCGACGCGCATCTTTGAAATGGATGCCTGCAACCTGGTTTCAAAAAGCGCTCAGAATTGCTGCATGTGGCACCACGCTCTTGCACCTTCTTTCCCCATCGCGCCTTATGTGGTGGCCGCGAGTGATCGCAGCGCCAACCACTGTTCGCGGTTCAAACACCATCCAATACTACAAATCAGTCAACATGAAAAAAAATCTATATTACAGCCGACTCGGAATCTTTTTAAGAGCAGCGATCGTGACCAGCCTGTTAATTCTGGCGTTGATGTTCGCATACTTTCTGGGGGTAAATGCTGGCACCGCTGCAACCAGCGAAGCGAGGATTTTCGAAAAGTATGCAAATCAAACTCGGACCGATCCCAAAGATGAACCGAAACGCTCAGCAGATGATCAGCTTGGGTTAGACTTGAATGACCACAGGCTCGTTAACGTCAAAAACGCGTACCCTCGGCAACCGGTGGATTCTAGCGGCTTCAGTACCGGGCTGCCAAAGAACGGTTGGAGTACAAATGCAACACTTCCGGAAATAAAACAACTTTGGATCAACAGTTCTCGTCAACTAGAGCAAAATCTAGACAGGTTTCTGCTAAAGTCTGATGCTTCCAACATAGAAAGAATAAATGCACTTGGAACGAAAGCCAGCTTGCTTCTGGCTGCTGGAAAAGCAGATGAAGCTTACAGCGTATTACAAAACTTGCGAAATGTCGTGGTTGCAAGCGGACCTGTTTGTATGCAGAATATCCTGAGCACAACCGTTTACTTCCAAGGGGTTGCTGCACTGCGTTTGGGGGAAAACGAAAATTGCGTCAACTGCATTGGCGAGTTTGGTTGTATCTTGCCGCTACGAGCGGAAGCTGTTCACAAACGACAGCGCGGATCACGCCTAGCGATTATGCATTTCACTGAATACTTGGAGGCTTTCCCCGATGATTTACAAGTGAAGTGGCTGCTGAATCTTGCTCACATGACAATTGGAGAATTCCCGGAAAAAGTCGCCCCACAGTATGTTCTCAACCTGAATGCATACGACAAAGCAGTGGACTTTCCAAGATTCATAAATATCGCAGATAAAGTCGGCGTGGATCGATTCGATCAAGCTGGAGGTTCAATCATGGACGATTTCGATGGTGATGGATTATTGGATCTAGTGGAGACCACTTGGGATATCAAGGAGGGTATGACAATTTATAAAAATCTGGGCAATGGAAAATTCGAGGAATGTACGGAGCAGATTCTAAAGCAAGAACAGCTTGGTGGATTGCAGTGCATGCAGACAGACTACAACAATGACGGCAAGTTGGATATCTTCATTGTTCGAGGCGCCTGGATACCTGATCCAGTTAGGCCAACCCTTCTTCGCAACGATGGAAATATGAAGTTTACGGACGTGACTGCAGAAGTCGGACTCCTAACGCCAATAAATTCTAATTCGGCGCAGTGGGCTGACTATGACAATGATGGCTGGCTGGACTTATTTATCTGTTGTGAACGGCAGAACCACAGGTTGTATAAAAACGACGCAGGGCGAGCATTCGTGGAGGTCGCGGAAAAGAGTGGTTTGACGCAGAAAGATCAAGGATTCGCAAAAGGCTGCGTCTGGATCGATTATGATCGCGACCGCTTTCCGGATTTATTCATTAACTACTTGGATCGAGCGCCACAACTCTTTCATAATAATCAAGATGGCACGTTTGCCGACGTCACGCAGGACATGGGAATTGACGGACCCGATTGCGGTTTCACGTGCTGGGCCTGGGACTTCAACAATGATGGTTGGCAAGATATTTTCGCGACATCCTATGAGCGGACTGTTGAAGATATTGTCAGCGGACTTATTGGTGTACCACACACACTTGGGTCTAATCGCTTGTTCTTGAACGAAAATGGAAAGCGATTCAAAGATGTTACCAAAGAGGTGGGCTTGGACCTAGTATTTTCCACGATGGGAGCAAACTTTGCTGACTTCAATAACGACGGCTGGCTAGACTTTTATCTAGGCACAGGCGAACCCAGCTTCACCACGCTGGTTCCAAATCGTATGTTCAAGAACGATGCCGGAAAATTCTTTACTGAGGTTACAAGTTCGGCCGGCGTTGGGCATTTGCAAAAGGGGCATGCCGTAACCTGTGGTGACTGGGATCAGGATGGACACAACGACATTTTCATACAGATGGGTGGCGCGGTGGATGGCGATAAATTTCGAAACATCCTATTTTCTAATCCGGGCAATGCGAACAAATCGATCACTGTCCAGCTTGTAGGGACAACGTCAAATCGAGCAGCAATTGGAGCTGAAATCAAGATTGTGACAGAGCAGTCACCACCTTTAACTATCTACCGGCAAGTGCAGACTGGCAGTAGTTTTGGCGCGAACTCACTACGCCAAACAATTGGGATTGGCAGTGCAGACAAGCTTGCGAGCCTCGAAGTTTATTGGCCGTGCAGCGACTCACGCCAAGAGTTTTTTGACCTCAGCAGCGGGCAGCTATTGACAATCACGGAAGGGAGCTCGTCGTTGCAAAGCAGCCAATTATCTAGAATCAACCGCGAGGACTAAATTGCGGTTGCTAGTTAAAACCAAACAGTAGAATCGAATCGTGGGACATTTGTAGAGCACCACTGTCACGAGCCAACCGATTCGAAAGACGGGATACAGTACGCAAGACAAAAACGCCAAGTAACTTGGGTGTCAAGAATGACTCCAGTTACTTGGATTTTTGCATTTTATGAGCAGATGTCATGCGAATTTCAAGGTGCTTCGTTTATCCCATCAGCCAGCCGTACGCGAAGGTAGTCGGTCGCTCTACCCACCCAACTTCGCCAACGCAATTGGATATGGCTCGAGTGTCTTGCGCACCGCGAAGAACGCGTACGCCTAGCGGCTGTCGGTTAAACGAAGTCGGCCCTCGATGGGCTTTACGGAGTCGCGCCAAAAAGTAAAGCTACCTCCGTGCCACAAGCGGATTGAACGCAACTCTGGTACACTATCGTTGGCAACACTGTCGTTAGACGCAAACCTGCGAACATTTGCATCGGGACATCGAATCAATATGGACAATCCGAAAGTAAGAGCAATTGGACTTGGGGCACTCTGTCTGCTATCGCTGAGCGTGTTCGTCGGAGGCTGTCGGGAGTCCGAAGAACTACTTGCGATATCAACTGCGAAGCTAGATTCCGCAAAATCGCGAGTGAGCAAGGAAACTTTTAGACGCAGGGAACTCAAGGATGTTGTCGACCTTTCAAAATTCGACGCGATGAAAGGCAAGCTTGAGATTGAATCGCTGTGGCCAGAGTTGAAGGATGACACCATTGATCCACCGCAATACGATCCCAATAGACCTATCACAACGTACATCAATCGCTTTCTCTACGAACCATGGCTGATTGAACTAATTTCGATCCCCGACGATCGCATACCGTCACGTCTCGCAATCGATTTGTCACCCGATGGCAGAACCCTTTATACGATCAGCAGTGATAATCAAATTGTTGTCATCGACGTGGATTCCGCTGAAGTCGTCAAGAGTTTCGGTGCACCGTTTCTGACGAGCAACGCTATCCTTGTCGACGTCAGCGGTGATTATGTCTTTGTCGCGAATGAATCGAATATTGCCAAGATCCATCTGGAAAGCGAAAGTGTTGAGAAGGTGCTTACTGGCCTGACTAAACGCTTTTACGATATTGCCCGAGCAAGGAACAACAATGCGATTGCCGGGTTGACCAGCGATGACCGTCAAGTCGCGATCGATTCAAGCTTCGAGACAATCGAGTATTTGAAGGATTGTCCCACCACGAGCAAACACATCGCCATACATCCCGACGGAAATTACATTATCGGTGCAACAAAAGAGTCGATCTATCGATGGCACTTAGACCAGCAACCCAGCCGGGTAGAAATATTACCGTCGCACAATTTCAAGTACTTCGATATCCCAGTTACAAGTGACCATTATGCCGACCGATGGCTGTCTGCTTTTTCCGTGCATGAATATGTTGGCGACAAACACTCTGATGGTGTCAATAACCAGGGTGTTGGTTTCCCTTTTATCATCAATCCTTTACCGATGCACGCTGTCAGCTTCGGAACAGACTGCGAAACTTGGCTGACGATCGCGGGACGGATTGCCAATGAAGACAAAAGTTGGCGTCATGTGCTGTGCAATGTCCAGTGGAACAACGATGGCGAACCACAACAATCCGCGCTTGTGGATATCGACGCGAAATCGATCCGAAACCTTTGGGCTTCGCGAGCGGGTGAGCGGGTCGCACTGCTAACGGATTCCGGACTGCATTTGTATCGACGTGATCCCCATGATGATCCCTCTGGCAAACATACGGTAAGATGCATCGCTCAACTCGTTTATGAGGAAGACTCCCTCGATGAAATTATCGAAGCGGCAAATTTTCTTCGAAGTCGAAATTGGCCCAACCGATTGCTGTTGGGCGAGGAAGTCTACAGCCAGATTATTATGCGTATTGCTCGATCTTGGGCATATTGTGAGACACACTCGGACGAACCAAAATATGCGAAAACGCTTGCTAGATTGGAAACATGGAAGGATTCAGATCACGAAATACCGGTCCTAGCGTCCGCACAGCGACATTACCATATAGGAGTTGATGCGAGAGGCGACGACTGGGCAAGTGAAGTACCTGAGGGCGGATTCGAAGTGCTCTATGCACGCGTAGAAAAAGCTTGGACGGAACTGGAACCAGTCCTTGCGATGGAGAAGCCGCCGCTGTCCGCATTTGAACTCGCACTTGCGTTGGCAACCTACGACGACACTTCGCTGACGGAATGCATGGAAATCGTACGCAGAGGGATGTTACTTTATCCAGAAGCGATTAAGTTGCACGGCTATATGGACGATCTGCTTCTGCCGCGTTGGGGCGGTGGTCCCGGATTTGTGAATGAGTACGTTTCCATGATTTGTGAATTGTATCCAGAGCGTTTTCGCGACCAAATCTATGCGATTTTGCTTACCGATACGCTCCGGGTTTATCGATGGCAGACGATTGAAAGCAAGGATGAAACCAACGCTGATTTAGCACGGATCTTGAGGGGCGGAGCAGAATTGATGGCGGAATCTCGCTTGGACCCGTTTCAGGTGGAAACGCTGGCCGAAGTTGCTTGTTTAGTAGGCAATACGAAGGCCAGCGATCAATACATTACCTATCACATCAACAATTTTGCCATGCCTACGCGTCTGTCGAACATCCCACCGAATGCAGACACCCAATTGAGGCTTAAGTTCTATGCGATCAAGGCAGCCATTGAAGCCGAATCCAAATGACTTCATCTTTTTACATTTTGAGTTGAAGCTGTCACGGAATCCCAGGCGTGATGGTCAACGACTTTTCGTCGAACTGTATTGACATCGCTGCATCGTCAGTCCTTCGCAGTTCATGGCCCGCGAATTGGAACGATTCGACCGACCGTTGCCCTAGCAAGTGATCGCCTGCATTCTCCTGAGCGGCAACCTTTTCAGGCAGAGCATAAATGATGCTATCAGGATCAAAATAAGACTTCGCATAGATTCCTCGCACGCACAAGCAGATTCTGCAGACCTATGCGGATCAACGCTACTCACCCGACATGAGCCTGTCTCGGCCAGTTGCAGAATGATCAAACGCGCTCGCCAAGCGAACATAAATGCGAATTCGCAAAACACATACTAGTTTTCAATTTTCGCGGGAAGATCGAGAAACTTGATAGCTTCTTCCTCTAAAGCAATCACTTTCTCCCAGCCACTGAAATCGACATCATCGTCAATAACTTTCCAGCGATAATCCACGGTGCGCTGCGTCTCCAACGCAACAGTTTCGCCATTGTCGCTCTGCGGAGACGGTATGACTCCAGACATGTTGTCTTTCAGCAAGTAATGAAATCCATTCTTTTCGCCATACTCCATTTCTCGATTCATCTTGAGCTGAAAGCTACTACCAATCTTCGCGGAAGTCACACTCTTGACAGGAACCATCCTTAACTCGTCAAACCACATCTGTGCTAGCGATTCGGGACGATCAAACAGTGCAGTTTCTTTACGCGAATATACGAGGACGTTTCCAAGCCGCCTGGTAAGCTTGAAATCGTCAAATTGATAAGCATAAACGCCAACCTGATCGAGTAATGGCGAGTTGTTGTTAAAGAACAACGTTACAAAACCAGCGGCGTTGACATAAGGGATTGAATACTGAGCGTGCGCTTCTTGAAAGCTCATATTCTTCGAGATTAATGGCCGACCAACAGTCTTTTGGTAAAGCTTGCCCTCTTGATAGCATATTGACACAATCTGGGTCGAAACCTTTTCTTCATGTTCCCCAAGCTGATCAAGCTCGGTTCGTACTACGTACATAAACTTCTCACCCTGGTAATCCATTACCAGACGCGTATCTACTATTACTCGCTGAGGTTGTACTGTGCCAGGCACTTCCGGAACTTCAAGTGTGTCGCTATGGCTGCAAACATCAAGTCTTTGAATGGCTTCGGCCGCAGCAAAATACGATCTCATCAGACTCGCTGCCGTGGGTTCGACTCCAGACGATTCCTGGCAGCATGCACACAACATTAAGCCTACAGTAGTGTTACTTAGCAATCGCGAAATCATTAATTACAGCCCTCTGGTAATTTATCACGGATCGATTGGAACTTCACGAGGACCACAAGCGACATTGCCATAAGGCATTTCCCCGCGCCGATGATCCTCACAACCTCCGCCCATAGGCGACATGCATTGCTTTAACATGCCATAGCTCATCGAATACGAGTACGAATCGAAAACGCATGCGCAAGTCGTTGCACATGTTACGTTTGGGAATGTACCGGTTAAACCTTGTTCATTCACGGATGGCTCCCTCGCTTTGAAATAGTTGTTCCCCTCATAAATGGTAGTTGCGGGTGGGCAATTCCAGAGATTGTTGGGGCAGTCCAATACGGCGTCGCGGAACTACAACTGACAGATGTTGGCCCAATGTCTTCAAGCACGAGCGTACAATTGTACTGAGTATCAGTATTCAAGACAAAGCAATCGGCAGCTCCACAAATTTCTGCCGAAAAAACTAAAACCAAAACAATCGACAATATAGATTGCATGATATACCCCTCTCCAATTCTCACAGAAAACTAAAACTTTAACTCTACCTTCTCTTCAAAAATCTCGTCACCTATCAATACCCTTACCACGCCAAAAACACTCTCAGATAATTCAAGGACTGGCTTTCTGTCTCGTTGCTCCACCAAGTAGACCAAGCGATATAAATTGTTGGAGACTTTGCTGTATTCGATCTTAATCAAGTAGTCAGAGTTGGTGGAATCGAAATATACAAGCATATTCGCCAAGCTCTGCTCTCGAAATTTAGAATAGTCAAGGCGCAGAAACCCTCGTCCTCTCCACCGTCTACCATCTCCGTTCTCTTCACCCAAAAGCACGCGACCGGGCGATAGTTCGACCGCCTCGACATTAATTATTGTCAAAGTCCGCTCCGCTCTTATCTGCACCTCTTCGTCTGGTCCCTGCACGCCTAACTTCAGCCTACCTGTAATCACGGTCGGAGGAATATCCGAATAAGGGGAACTTCCAACTAGATTCCATCCACTATCATCCTGTTGCAATTTCCAGTCAATAAACGCTAGCGAATCGTCCGTGATCACTTCGATGGCGTTACTTTGGACTGGCATGCTGAATGAAATTGGAATGCGAAAGGATGCTGTTTCTGCATCCGCCATTTTGCTGCCGCTTGCAACTCGAAACATGGCAGAGAAAGGCTTGAAGTTTAACGCATTACTTACTCTCGCAACCAAAACGATCGTAACAGATTGCACAGATCCATCGACATCGAACTTTATGTCGTACGTTCTGCGAGGATTAGCATCCAGCCCGACGTCTATCGAAAAATCGATCGCAACCTCGCCCAGTGGCGGAATAGACTGTTCCGCAGGCGCGTTCAGTTCAGTACAACTACAGGTCGGTGAAATTCTGACAATCCGCAAGTCAGCACCGGTCCGGTTCACTAACAGAAGCTTGTAATGACTTCGCTTCCCCGCAGACTGTTCTCCTACTTCAACCCTGGCATAGGGCTGTTGACCATTTACTGCTGGCGTTACAGCCACGCGGACAGATTCTCGGAGGGGTTCACTGGCAGAACCAATAGAGGCTGATATTGGCCACGAAAATATGAATACCAGTAGCCCGAGAATGCGACCCGATGCACATGGGCGAATAGTGCTCGCTACTGAGAAAACGTGACCGACCGCCGACGCCGAAAGCCGTAAACAGCATTGAACAACAACCCTGCTGCATGTAGATAAAACTTGCATTTCGTCGCCTCAAAGAAATGTCGGTAGCATTCCTGAAAAGGGATCGGTTCAGTTTGTTTCAAAACTAAGGCTACGCGTTCACCTGGCAACTGTCAAGTATTTGTACCTTCTCGCACGCCTGTTGCTGCCGGCTCCCGCGGAGGAACAATCGGGGGGCAGTTGCCGGTGGCAGGTCCGTCGCAGCTTTTGAATTCGCAGTCAGTTGTTCGTGCCGCGAGCGGATGCGACTGGCGACGATTCAAATGCTCGGTATCATAGGGCACTTGGTTTGGTCGCAAAGATTAACTGCCAGTGCCCGTTGCTTGATTTTATCCACATCAGAAAGTTCCAACTATGGCTCGAAGCGGCGCTATTAAATTCAAAGGCAACCCCATGACGTTGGTCGGCAACGAATTGACGATCGGCGCAGTCGCTCCCGACTTCAAGGTTCACTATTTTAAAGACGGCATGCAGGCGATAACCTTGGCCGATCTTCGCGGAAAACCGTCGCTGATCAGCGTTGTCCCTTCGCTGGACACCGGCGTTTGCCAAACACAAACCAAAACGCTCAACGGCCAGCTCAGCGATATGGGCGACAAGATCAACGCGGTCACCATTTCGCGAGACCTGCCGTTTGCCATGAATCGTTTCTGCGGCGCTGAAAGCATCACGAATTTGAAGGTCGGTTCCGACTATCAATCGGGTAAGTTCGGTGACGACTGGGGCCTGACGATTGACGAACTGAAGCTATTGGCTCGAGCACTCTATGTCTTGGACGCTGAAGGCAAAGTGGTCTATGCTGAGATCGTCCCTGAAGTGACCCAAGAGCCGAATTATGCGGCTGCCATCGATGCCTTGAAGACGCTGGTGTAACCTCGCAGGCCGGAATCTCCTCGCAGGCCGGAATCTCCTCGCAGGCCGGAATCTCCTCGTAGGCCGGAATAAGCCCTCGTAGGCCGGAACAAGCAACGCGCAGTTCCGGGAGCACGCCAGTCAGCGAACCCCGTAGGCCGGAACAAGCCCCGCGCGGTTCCGGCATAACACCCTGGCAAACTCATGGGGGGTGACCGCGATCTAACTTCAAAACTTACTCAACCATGAGTCAAGCTCATGGCGGGCCTTCTCAGAACGATTGTCCCAAGCGTTTCAAATTCTCCGACTCGTTCGCCCAATCTCCAGCAGCATTTTCGCTTGCGCAACTGCGGCAGTCAAAGCGGTTTCGACTCTCAATATAAGCGGACCTAAATCCAAAGGCCGCCAGCCACACTCAATCGCCCGCGCGACTTCGGCGTCGCTAAATCCGCCCTCGGGACCTATTGCAAGATAGACTGGCAAACCCGCTCGTACGTCGTCCGAAGCCGTAGCACAATGGTTATCATCAAGCCGACTCCCAACAAGCGATGCGAACGAAATCGCGTCCGATACTCCGGGATGGCATATCAACCGCAACGCAGGCTCGCTTCGGTGTGATGGGCTATCAGCACCAAACCAATCGACGCATCGCGTCGGCTCTGCAATCGCCATCAATCGATTCCGACCGCTTTGCTTGCAGGATTCGACGACCGTCCGCCGAGCTCTTTCGACGGCATTATCAGTAGCCACAGCGACACCAAACTCGCAATCCAATGGCACGATGGAATCGACGCCCATTTCAGTGGCGCGTTCAATCACGCTACGTTGCCGATCGCCGCGCGGGAGTCCAACACCCAGGATCAGCATCGGCCGGCATTCTGACGACTCGCGATGAAACGCTCTAACCTCTACGCTCACCCGGTTGCGGGCGATGCTAGCGATGACCGCATTGGCATAGTTTCCTAAGCCATCGAACAGCTCACATGGATCGCCGACGCGCAGCCGCATGACTTTGGTTGCATGGACCGCTTCGTCGGCAGGCAGCTCCACACAGCCATGCTGCGGGAGCGTAGGGCAATAGATTCTCATGTCGAAAGGGTTTTTTAATGTCCCTTTTCAGATAGGCTTTAGTGAAGAGAACTTACTTTGCAGCGAGCGCCTTTTCGATCACCGACATGAGTTCGGGATCATTCGGCTTGGTCGATGAAGGGAAGCGAGCGAGCACACTGCCATCTTTGCCGATTACGAACTTCTCAAAGTTCCATTTCACTTCGCCAGCGCCTTTGGGAGCCGCATCCGCCTTCTTGATCTCTTGGTAGAAAGGATCGGCAGTTTCTCCGTTGACATCGATCTTGCTAAACATGTCGAAGGTAACCTTGTAAGTGGCGTCGCAGAACTCTTTAATCTGAGCTTCTGTGCCCGGTTCTTGCTTGCCGAACTGATTGCAAGGGAAACCTAAAACCGCAAAGCCCTTATCTTTGAGCTTTTGGTTGAGTTCTTCCAAGCCAGTGTATTGTGGTGTGTACCCACACTTGCTGGCGACGTTGACAACCAAGAGCACTTTGCCTTGGTAGTCCGCCAAACTGATCTCTTTGCCATCGATCGTCTTTACTTTATGGTCAAGCACGCCAGCCTCTTCTCCAGATGCAGAAATGAATGTCATGGAACAAAACGCTGCCAGAGCAGCTACAGACAATAATCGCAACATAAAAATACCTTTGATTGAAAGTGGGACTACGGTGACGCAATTGTATCCTAGCATGATTACCCGCTGTCAACTGGCGGGAACCGAACGTTTGCGACTGGCCTGCAAGCGGGCCCGCAACGGGTTTGGGTAGGAAGTTCCATCATACCAGATTCCCCGCAACGGCGTAGCGGGAATCCAAATCGTGTACAAACGGAACTCTTCGTAGGCCGGAACAAGGTCGCGTGTGTAGCAGGCACACTCCGTGTGCCGTCCGCCTTCTTCACCCTCCTATCTTGGGACGGTCGGCCGCGAGTTCCGCGAGCGTCCTGGGGAGGGGGCATGTTCGTAGTCCCGGCTTTAGCCTGTCTTCGTTCGTAGTCCCGCCTTTACGCTGTAAACACAACCTCATTCCGCCTAAAGGCGGTACTACAAACAGTGCTCTTTGCCGGAACTGCGCCAAGCCAATCAAGCGTTTGCCGATTGCGTCGATAACATCGAATAGTTTCCAGCGACCGATGTTCCGGCGCTGGCGTTGGCTTTGCTTGTTCCGGCCTACGTCTTTCACCCTCCCGCGGGAGGGTGAAGAAACGCGTACGCCTATCGGCTGACGGTTAAACGAAAGCGATGCGAGATCATCTGGCAATCGAGCGTCGTAAATGGTGCCCCCTCCCCGGACGCTCGCGGAACTCGCGGCCGACCCTCCCGAAACGGGAGGGTGAAGAAACGCGTACGCCTACGGCTGACGGTTAAACGAAAGCGATGCGAGATCAACTGGCAATCGAGCGAGCAAATGGTGCTCCCTCCCCGGTCGCTCGCGGAACTCGCGGCCGACCCTCCCGCGGGAGGGTGAAGACGGCACACGGTACAGGGAGAGTGAAGAAGAACGCGTACGCCTATCGGCTGACGGTTAAACGAAAGTGATGCGAGATCATCTGGCAATCGAGCGTCGTAAATGGTGCCCCCTCCCCGGTCGCTCGCGGAACTCGCGGCCGACCCTCCCGAAACGGGAGGGTGAAGACGGCGTACGCCTATCGGCTGACGGTTAAACGAAAGTGATGCGAGATCATCTGGCAATCGAGCGTCGTAAATGGTGCCCCCTCCCCGGTCGCTCGCGGAACTCGCGGCCGACCCTCCGGAAACGGGAGGGTGAAGAAACGCGTACGCCTACGGCTGACGGTTAAACGAAAGCGATGCGAGATCAACTGGCAATCGAGCGAGCAAATGGTGCTCCCTCCCCGGACGCTCGTGGAACTCGCGGCCGACCCTCCCGCAGGAGAGTGAAGAACGCGTACGCCTATCGGCTAACGGTTAAACGAAAGTGATGCGAGATCATCTGGCAATCGAGCGTCGTAAATGGTGCCCCCTCCCCGGTCGCTCGCTGTACTCGCGGCCGACCCTCCCGCAACGGGAGGGTGAAGAAGAAAACAACCAACAACCAACAACCAACAACCAACAACCAAGAACTCCCTAAATCTGCTGCAACGATCGGAACTTGGCTTGCAGTGCAGCGAGCCCTGTCGCTCCGTGAGCACCATCGACTACGACGTTCACTCGCAATTCACTGGTGTTGATCATCTGAATGTTGATCCCCTTGGCCGCCAACGCTTCAAACATGTTGATCGCAACACTGGTATGGCTACGCAAACCGATCCCGCTCACACTCAGCTTGGCAATGTTCTTGCTGGAAGTTACCTCGCCCACTCGGTCCTTCATCGACGCTAGAATCTTTAAACAAGCGTCGTACTGGGAACGCGATATCGTAAAACTGATGCTGTTGACATCCGACTGGCCATCATAGCTTTGCACAATCATGTCCACAAAGACACCTTGCTTGGATACCGTTTCAAAAATTTCGGCCGCCAAGCCTGGTCGGTCAGGCACATCAGACAATGTAATCCGCGACTGATCTTCGACTAATGCAATATCATCCAACATCAATCGCTCCATGTCGGCGTATTGTAGCCGCTCAATCACTTGCTCAGGCGTGGACCTCGCATGCTGGCTGTAATCGTCGCCCGACCAAGATTTCGCATCAGCCGGAGTCTTCGAAAGCCCGAACGCTTGATGCACCGCACGCAAGGCGGGTTCCGCCGAAGCGCGATCGACCAACACACTGATCTTGATCTCGCTGGTGGAGATCATCTGCAAGTTAATCTTCGAGGCGGCAATCGCATTAAACATCTGATGAGCGACGCCGGTTTGTTGCGACATCCCTAGCCCAACTACCGAGACCTTTGCCACGTCGTTATCGGTGCTTATGCCAGCCGCTTGGACAACGTCACGCGCTTCCTCGAGCGCTTTGAGCGTCTTCTTCAGTTCGTTCTCTGGCACGGTAAAAGAGATATTGGCCAATCCATCAGAACCGATGTTTTGAACGATCATGTCGACGTCGATCTTGCGATCCGCCAGTCGCTTGAAGATCTCATAGCTCGTCCCCGGCTTGTCCGAAACCTTCTGAATCGTCAGTCGCGCTTCGTTGCGAGTCAGCGCTGCTCCGCAGACAGGTGCTGACGCGGATTCCGATTCCGCGACGATCATGGTTCCAGGAGCGTCCGAAAAACTGCTGCGAACTCGGATGGGGACACCGAACTTTTTCGCAAACTCGATCGATCGATTATGCATCACGCCGGCACCTAAACTGGCCAGCTCCAGCATTTCGTCATAGCTGATTTGAGCGACCTGCCGTGCCTCGGGCAAGATCCGTGGGTCCGTAGTGTAGACGCCGTCCACATCGGTAAAAATCTCGCATGCACTTGCTTGCAATACAGCAGCCAACGCGACCGCCGTGGTATCACTGCCACCGCGTCCCAGTGTGGTGATGTTGAAGTCTTCATCGATCCCTTGGAAGCCCGCCGCTATGACAATGTTACCGTCGTTGAGCAGCGAAGTAATTCGTTCTGTCGCAATCGATCGGATGCGAGCTTTGCTGAATGAGCTATCGGTGCGAATCCCAATTTGCCCGCCTGTCAACGAAACCGCGTTGTGACCGAAACGTTGGACCGCCATCGCCATCAGCGCCACACTGACTTGTTCGCCGGTGCTCAACAACATATCCATTTCGCGATTGGATGGTTCAGTGTTGATCTCGTTTGCGAGATCGATCAACAAGTCGGTGTTATGGCCCATCGCGCTGACAACGACGACGACTTGATAACCCTCTTGCTGTGCGCGAATCGCTTTACGAGCAGCGGCTAAGATTTTCTCTGGGTTTGCAACGCTAGTACCGCCGAACTTTTGAACGAGGATAGGCATTTGAGAGGCTTTTTTGAATTGAATCGTTGGGTTGATCGTGATAGGGAAGTAAAAGTGCAGCTTGCAACGGACTGCGTCGACGATAGCTTAATGTTTGATGAAGCGTTCCATGAGCGTCCAGCCTTCGTCGAAGACATCCTTCGACGTCGCAGCGACGACTTCATCATAAGTCGCACTCGCATCAGGCGTGACCCCCGAACCGGCCATCGCAAAGGGCACGTAACCATGTTCATGTTTTTTCGTGCGCACAAACGTCGGATGGTCAGGCAAAACCCAGATGCGGTGATCGGGAAAGGTCTTCAGTTTCTCGTAGACTGGTCCCACGATATGCTGATCGATCGACTCCAAAGCCTTGATCTTTTCATCGCCGCGTCCCTCATGGCTGGCTTCATCGGTCGCTTCGACGTGCACACAAACAATGTCGTATTTGTCCAACGCTTTGATGGCCGCTTGCCCTTTGCCTGCGTAATTCGTGTCGAGATAACCCGTTGCGCCTTCGACTTCGATGCGATCCCAACCGACCAGAGCCGCCAGTCCGCGCAGCAAATCGACCGCGGTAATCATCGCGCCGCTTAAGCCGAAGCGCTGGTGAAAGCTTTGCAACGAAGGCCGCTTGCCCAAGCCCCATAGCCAAAGGTTCGTCGCCGCCAACTTGCCCGCCGCAGCGCGCTGTTGGTTCAGCGGATGGTCTTTGAACAGTTGCACGCTGCGAGCCATCAAGTCATTGAGCAGATCGCTGCCGGGACCACGGGGATAATTATCCGCGACACTCAAATCGGTTAAATCATGAGGTGCTGTTGTCCGCGTGTCGTCGCTAAAAGGGGCATTACCTTGCTGAGGGCGATAGAGCAGCAAGTTCCGGTAACTGACGCCGGTCACAAACTCCAGCTCCGGTGCACCCAATTGTTCTTGAGCCGCTTGCAGCAGCATCCGCGAATGATCGGTCGAAATATGCCCAGCGGTAAAGTCGACCATGATTTGATCGATGACCGTTACGATATTGCAGCGAATCGCCCAGTCGTTGGGACCTAACTCGATCCCTTGCGCAGCGGCTTCGATGGGAGCTCGGCCTGTGAAATAGCGATGTGGATCATAACCAAAAAGCGTCATGTTGGCCACTTCGCTGCCCGGCGTGAATTGCTTAGGCACATTGTTCGTGCGTCCCACAATGCCCGCTTTAGCGATCGCGTCCATATGCGGTACCTTGGCGGCTTGCAAAGGAGTGCGATTGCCCAGCGACGCTTGCGGTTCATCGGCGCAACCGTCAGGAATAATGATCACATACTTTGTCATGAGTTTGCTTTCTGTTGCACGCGCAGTCGGATGGCCGGCCCGATGACCGAAGGCAGCTTGCAGATCTCAGCGACCGCTTTGGCTGTATCGCCCTCGTTCGCTTCGTAAGTCATAATGACCAGCGGCACCGTGGAATCTTGACCGGTACCGTTGGCTTCATGTTGGATCACCGAGGCAATGGATATCTTGTGAGCTCCCAGCATGCCTGTTATTTGAGCCAACACACCCGGCTGATCCAAAACGGTGATTCGTAAATAGTAGCGAGAGTTGGTTTGAGCATGCGGGACTAATCGGACGGTTGCGGGTCGATCCGACCACAGCTCGAGCGTCTTGAAGGTCAACGCCGTACGCCCTACAGCCGTATCGATCATATCGGCGACCACGGCCGAAGCGGTCGGCATTTGTCCGGCCCCTTGGCCGTGCAAAAAGATATCGCCCACCGCGTCACCAATAATCGAAACCGCATTGTACGGCCCACGTACTTCCGCCAGCGGTCGGCCTTTGCGGATCAACGTCGGCGCGACGCACATCTTCAGCCCGTCGTCGGTCAGTTCCGCGGATGCGACCAAGCGGATGCGATACCCCAACGCCGAAGCATATTGAATGTCTGCTAGTTCGAACGACTCGAGCCCCCAACGTGGGATCTCTTTCCAATGAGTTCGAGAGCCGAAGGCCAAATGAGCCAGGATTGCTAGTTTTTGAGCGGCATCCGAACCGTCGACGTCCATTGTCGGGTCCGCTTCGGCATATCCCAACCGCTGAGCTTCGGCGACAACGTCTTTGTAAGCCAGCCCGGCTTCTTCCATCCGCCAAATGATGAAGTTGCTGGTGCCGTTGAGGATGCCTTCCAAAGATTGGATTTGGTTGGCCGAAAAGCATTGGCTGATATTCGCGATGACGGGAATCCCGCCGCCGACGCTGGCTTCGAAAGCGATCGATCGCCCCAGTTGTCGAGCTTTATCGAACAGTTCGGGGCCAAACTCCGCCAGCATCGCTTTATTGGCCGTCACCACATCCTTGCCCGCTTCCAGAAGTTGCAGGGTGATGGTCCGAGCGGGCTCCAAGCCGCCGACCAGATGGGCGACGACTTTGATTTCGGGATCGTTCAGTACATGTTTCAGGTCGCAAGTCAGAACGCCCTCGGGCAGTTCAATATCGCGAGGCTTTTTGGGGTCGGAAACGACGCTTTTTTCCAGCCACAAAACGCGTCCGGCATGTCTGGCGGTACGGTCACCGTGATCTAGGAGTAACTTGGCCACGCCGGTGCCGACCGTCCCCATCCCGACGATCGCGACCTTGGTTTTTTCCATCGAATTCTATTGCGTTGAACGAGTGTAAAGCAGTTTCCCGAGCCCTTTGCGGTTTTGGAGCGACAATCGTAACAGAAAACCGAACCTTGAGTAGCCACAACGCAACCGCAGCCGGGCAAGTCAGTTTTTCAGTCTGCGCGATTAGCCGGAATGCGTTAGCATCGGTTCTCTTGGGCAACTGCTCAGAATAAATGTACCAGCGGACTTCTTTGTCCGTTGAAGTATCGGCGGACTTGGAAGTCCGTCGTACGGTACTCCAATTTCGAGCGGTTCTCTTTAGAAACCGTGAACTACTGCTCAACGGCTGATTGACCTGGATTCAAAAAATGACTTGCCCTGCCGCTGAGCTCAGTACTGGCTCGGCACTTGATAGGAGCCAGTCGCTGGGGGGGGGACACGCATGGGGAGACCACCGTTCTGCATCCAGCCGGCTTGCTGCTGGCATCCCAGTGCTGCGGCGATCAATGCAACGACAAAGAGGCGTAGGAAGATCTTCACAATACAAACCTTGATTACTTGTGCTTTTGACGCGATGATATAGAGGCACTTTACGAGCGAACCGACATCCAACTCAAGACCGATTTTGCAATCCAACATGACCGACCAGCCGGAAGTTCAAGCGAGTCGGCATTTTCGCAACGGTTTGCCAGCTCTAATTGTCGGAGGATTAGGCGTCCTGCTGGTGATTTATGGCGTCTTGATCCAACCACGGCAGATCGGTACTTGGTATCGCCAACAGAGCGATTCGGCCAAAACCGAGCTGCTCAGTGCCGTTTCCGCGGGAAACCCCAATCGTACCGTCGCAGGCTCGATCGAAGCGGTCCGCCGCGGCCATATTATCCAGCAGCGACTGCTGCGGATCGAAAATAACGCTCCCGAAGCTCGCCTGCGATCCGCTCAATACCAAGTCGACGCGGTCAGCGAACTGGACAAATGGCTGGCCGCCGATCGCGGCTTTATGTCCAGCGATGAACGAGATTCGCTGCGGCAGTTGTGTGTCGAGTATCTGGGTGCGGCCAAATCGACGCTACTAGGATTGCTGCAGGATGCCAACAGCCAGACCGGTGCGGCAGCCAAATTGCTTGCGTCCCAGTTCCTGTTCCGCAGTGTGCTGGCACCCAGCGAAGTCCGATTGCTGCAGCAAAAACTGGTATTGGCCTCAGACGCTCAACCGGCTGATGTAGATCTGGCGATTTTGGCGGCCGAGCTGACTTTGGAAGTTCAACCGGCTGTGCGAAACGAAACTTCAAACAAGGATGTGGAATCGGCCGAGCAAGCCGACGTTTGGAACCGACTGACGCAGCGTTTTCAAAGCGAAAAGCGATTGCGAGGGCTGCTGGCTCTGGCGACCAAAAACCTGCAGAAGAATCCTCGCCCGGCAGCGTTGCTGATTGCCAAAGGGCTGGCCGACAAAGCGGTCATGGCATCGGTGACTGATTCGCCGCTAGACCAACTGGCGAACATCAAAGCGCTTGCGTTCGTGGCGAAATGGACCGAGCTGCAGCCGCAACTTTCATCGCTGCTGCAACGTTTTGGGCTGACGGAGAACGCTCGCACAGCCCGTTTCTACGTCGCCACGTTCGCTCAGCAACTGCTGACCAGCGAGCTTCCTCGCCAAGTCCCGACGTGGTGCGAGAATTCCGACGACTGCTTAAACCTTGTGCTGCAACTCGATGCAGGCTCGAAATCGACTTCCGATTTGCTGTTTTCGTTGACCGAATCGGACCAAAAGGACTCGCAGGACTGTATTTCGCAAAGTTTAGGGAGCAGCAATTTGTTTCCTTTGAAAGCGGTGATTAAGCTATTGAGGCAGTCGGATCCGAGCCAGTCGAGCGAGAAAATCGGGCTTGTTGCCGGCGATGCAGACACGAACATGGCCATTGGCATCGCGTCGCAGTTGAGCATTTCGCAGATCAGCAGCGACCGCCAAACTGTCGACCGCGTGCAAGGGCTGAGCGAGCGTTGGACCAAAAGTTTTCCGGAAAATGGGAACGCTTGGTATGTGCTGGCGACTTGCCAGTGGATGCAGGGCGAACTGGAAACTGCCAGAACTAGTGCGTCGATGGCCGAAAAACTGCTTGGGGATTTGCCCTCAATCCGCTACCTTATCCAAGAGCTAGATCGCCAATCGCCGACCTCCAATCCAACTCCATGACCAAAACTCATTCCAATTCGATCCGTGGACGCATCTTTGTCGCTGGGCATCGCGGTATGGTGGGCAAAGCGGTCGTCCGTCGGCTGAACCAGTGCGACGGCGTGCAGATCATTACCGCTCCCCGCAGCGAATTGGATCTGACCAACCAAGCCGCGGTCGACGATTTCTTTGCCGCACATCGCCCCAACATTGTGGTCTTCGCCGCCGCTAAGGTCGGAGGCATCCATGCGAATATGACTTATCCGGTCGAATTCATGATGGAAAATCTTCTGATGAGCGTCAATGTGACGCGATCATCGTACGAGAACCAAGTCGACCGCATGCTGTACTTGGGTTCGACGTGCATTTATCCACGCAACGCACCGCAACCGCTGGAAGAAAAATCGTTGCTCAGCGATTACCTGGAAAAGACGAACGAAGCGTACGCACTGGCCAAGATCACGGGCTTGAAGTTGTGCGAATACTATCGGCGTCAATACGGAGCGTTGTTCTATTCCGCGATGCCGACCAACATGTATGGGCCGGGCGATAACTATCATCCCGACAACTCGCACGTGCTGCCCGCTCTGCTGCGTCGCTTTCATGAAGCGAAAATCAATCAACAGCCAGAAGTGACCATCTGGGGCACCGGTTCGCCGAAACGAGAATTCATGCATGTCGACGATTTGGCCGACGCGATTTTGCACCTGTTGCAGTTGGACGATCCACCCGACTGGGTCAACGTCGGCACCGGCGAAGATATCCCGATTCTTGAACTGGCTAAGATTGTTGCCAGCACGGTTGGATACCAAGGCGAAATTACGACCGATCCAAGTAAGCCGGATGGTACGCCTCGCAAAGTGACGGATATGACGCTCATGCACTCTTTAGGGTGGCGGCATAAGATTTCTCTCGCTGACGGCCTACGGCAGACATATCAGGACTTTCTTAACGAATATCAATCCGGTGTAATGCGTACGGCTTAATGTTTACGACCAGACATCATCGATAGGCCACAGTGCGACAGGCCACAATGCGACAGGCATTGGGTTACCAACTATTTAAAGAATTCATTCCTTCAACGCTGCGTACCGAACGCATACTTAATCAATGAAGAAGACAGCACTCATCACTGGCATCACCGGACAAGATGGCAGTTTCCTAGCGGATTTGTTGTTGGCCAAAGATTACCAAGTTCACGGTTTGGTTCGACGCAGCAGTTCGTTCAGCACCGGTCGTATCGATCATTTGTATCGCGACCCACACACCGAAACCAATCTGTTTTTGCATTACGGCGATTTGAGCGACGGGCAAGCGTTGACTAATCTGGTGCTGGATATCAAGCCCGATGAGATCTACAACTTGGGTGCTCAAAGCCACGTGCGCGTATCGTTCGACCAACCGGTCTACACGTTGATGACTGACGGAGTTGGTTCGCTGAACGTCTTGGAAGCCGCTCGTCTGTTGAACAAGCAGAAGGACGTCCGGGTTTATCAAGCCAGTAGCAGCGAGATGTATGGCGACGTACTGGAAACTCCGCAGAAGGAAACGACCCCCTTTAATCCTCAATCGCCATACGCTTGTGCGAAAGTGTACGCTTACTTCCAAACGGTCAACTATCGTCGCAGCTACGATTTGTACGCCAGCAACGGGATTCTATTCAATCATGAATCCGAGCGTCGTGGCGAGACGTTTGTTACGCGCAAGATTACGCGAGCGGCCACGCGGATCAAGCTGGGGTTGCAAGACAAATTGTATCTTGGCAACATCGAAGCGAAACGCGATTGGGGTTATGCAAAGGACTATGTCGAAGCGATGTGGTTGATTCTGCAACATGACGAACCCGATGATTTCGTGATAGCGACCGGCAAGACGTACAGTGTGCGATCGTTCTTGGACACCGTGTTTGGCCTGCTTGATTTGAATTGGGAAGATTACGTCGAGATTGATCCTCGATATTTCCGACCGGCGGAAGTCGATTTGCTTTTGGGCGATGCGACGAAGGCTCGCCAGAAGTTGAATTGGGTTCCCAAGACGGATTTAGCGGAGTTAGCTCGGATCATGGTTGAGCATGATTTGGACATGGCCGAACGCGAGTTGCACGGCAAGAGCTATGTGCGACACTGATTGTAAGTTTCGAAAGTAGCGGCACACTCCGTGTGCCGTCCGCCGTCTTCACCCTCCCGCGGGAGGGTCGGCCGCGAGTTCCACGAGCGACCGGGGAGGGAGCATCATTCCCACGCCAACGTACCAGTTGATCCCGCATCGTTTTCGTTTAACCGTCAGCCGATAGGCGTACGTGTTTTCTTCTTCACCCTCCCGCGGGAGGGTCGGCCGCGAGTTCCGCGAGCGACCGGGGAGGGAGCACCATTTGCTCGCTCGATTGCCAGTTGATCCCGCATCGTTTTCGTTTAACCGTCAGCCGATAGGCGCACGCGTTTTCTTCTTCACCCTCCCGATTCGGGAGGGTCGGCCGCGAGTTCCACGAGCGACCGGGGAGGGCGGTCTTCGTTCGTAGTCCCGGCTTTAGCCGGTCTTCGTTCGTAGTCCCGCCTTCAGGCGGACGCTTGCTGTAAACACAATCTCATTCCGCCTGAAGGCGGTACTACAAACAGCAGGCCACCACCGGACCTGTTCCGGTGGGGCCATGACTGAGCAGCTACAACTCACGCACCTCAATGGCCACTTCGCATGTTGGATTGGTCGCTGTGCGACCAATCCAACATGCGAACAGAAGAAGGGGGGGCGATCAGGTAGCCATCCAGTCACGCTCCCACTGGCACAGGGCCAGTGGTGAGCAAAAGCCAGATCAAGGGGTACGGCTCGAACACCCTCTTCGTTTAACCGTCAGCCGATAGGCGTACGCGTTTTCTTCTTCACCCTCCCGCGGGAGGTGTCAACGAGCAGATAAATTTGACCCACTTACGAGCATTTAGTTTTGACCCGGGGTTTTGATAGCGTTGCTTTTCGGGATTGCTCCTGTTCTTCGAGTTTCGTTGTTTTTGCTAGAGGTTATTTGTGCTCGACCAACGCGGGGCGTTTACCGCTCGCGAGCAGTTAGTTGCGATCCGCTTCGGAACAGCTACTGGCTGCTCCGCTCTTGCGCTTTTCCCGCAAGCGATAGCTCTCGCCGCGAATGTTCACCACCGTGCTGCGGTGAAGTAATCGGTCCAACGCCGCACTGGCCATCACTGAATCTTCTGCGAATACACTGGCCCATTCACCGAACGCCTTATTGCTCGTCAAGATGATCGGCTGGTTGCGTTCATAGCGATAACAGATCACTTGAAACAGCAAGCTCGCTTGCACCTTATCCAACTGCAAGTATCCCACTTCATCAATCAGCAACACCTTGGGCTGCATCAGCATGTTCAACTGACGATGCAACTGATTTCGTTCCATCGCCTTGCTCAGCTTACTGGCCAGGTCACTTGCCGATGTAAAGTACACGCGATGTCCCAACTCAGCGACCATCACCGTCAGCGATACTGCGAGCATCGTCTTACCAACTCCGGGTGGGCCCAAGAACACCACGTTACGTCCTTCGCTGATATAACGACAGGTCGCCAGTTCATCGATTAAGCGTTTATCCAGACCTGGCTGCGCCGTGAAGTCGAATTCACTCAATCGCTTGATGAAGGGGAACTTCGCGAACTGAAGGTTCAGTTGCACTCGTTTGCGATGTCGCTCTTTGAGTTCTCCATCAAGCAGATACCCTAAGAAGTGCGTGTATGACCAGTCTTGGGCTGCCGCCCTTTGGCTAGTCGCATCCAGATGCCCCCTAGCGACAGTTAAGCCAAGTAGCTCAAGTGCTTCGCTGGCTCGCTCCTGGTAGACTCTCGCACCGTCGCCTTCAGCGTGTAACTCTGGTGCAGTTCTTTGTTCTGTAATCTTAGTGCTCATGCGCATGCCTCCTCAAAGCTGTTTAAACTGCGAACTTCTACCGACTCATCAAGCTTTACATTGCAGTGCCGCTGGCCCACCACGGGGTGTTGATCCAGCGTGCATCGCCATAACTCTTCGATATGCTGGTCATTGGCCACACTCTGTCCGATACCCTCGGCCAATGGATGTTCGGCAATAATCGTGTCGTTGCACCGAATGATAATCTGCGTGCCTTGCATTTGAAGTTGCACGCATTGACCAATGTATTGCGGTGGCACACTGTATCGCGCACGGTTGTAAGATACGAACGTATCTTTGCTGACCTTGCGTTCGACTCTAATGCTCGACACATATGGCCTATTGGGATCAAGCTGTAGAAGTTGGTCTTTCTCTTGCTTCCAGAGTTGCACAGGCTGTTGACCAGTCGTGCCATGGGTACGTACGTTGGCTGTTTCATCAAGCCATTGCTGACCTTGCAGATTGAGCTCGTCAAGGCCCGTAAACTCGCGAGCGTTGAGGAAGTTGCCTTTGATGTAATCGACCATGCGTTCGACCTTGCCTTTGGTGCGAGGTCTGTAGGGGCGATGCGTTTTGACTTCGAAGCCGTGATGATCAGCGAAGTCCGCGAAAGTGCTGTTAAGTCGACCAGCACCCGAACGCACTTGGGCCATGTTGTCGTAGAGGATCGACTGCGGTACTCCTTGAAAGTACTCGAAGGCTTTCTGGTGACACTCGATGAGCGTGGGAATCTTCATGCTCGTTGTAAAGCGAATGAACATCTGCCGTGAGTAGCTCAAGACAATCACAAAGACGTAGATGTTGATGAGCTTACCGGTGGCGTCAGGGAATTTGCCCACGTGGCCCCAGTCGCATTGAGCTTGCTTGGCAGGCGGCGTTTCGAAACGCACGGTGGCAGAGGCAAGCTGCTTGGAGCGAGCCTTCAGCTTATTGATGTAGCGTCGCAAGGAGTGAATCCCACCGCTGTAGCCCATGGCTTCAATTTCTGGGAGTACGCGCGTCGCATCCAGATCGAATTGCTCGACCCGCGAGCGAATATACTCGCAGAAAGGGTCAATCTTTTTTGCTCGTGGCTTTCGCGGTTTGCGAGCATTTGCTGTTTGCAAGGGATGCTCGCCGCGAGCAATTGCGCGGACTGTGTTTCGTGAAAGGTTTGTATCTTTGGCAATAGAGCGAATAGATTGCTTATTGGCCAATCGTGATTTAACATCCATGTATTGATCCACCAAGATCATAGGAATGAAGACCTCCTGTCGAAGTTGCCTGAAACCAAATCAGGCGACCTAGGAAGCCGTGGTAAGCTGGGTGGTCTGGGTCGCCCTAGCTGCTGCGCAGCAGCTAGGGCAAATTCCTTCTCTAATCCCAGCTTGGTGGGTCAATTCCTAATTGCTCGCTACTGGGTCATTTCTTCATGCTCGATGACAGGAGGGTCGGCCGCGAGTTCCACGAGCGACCGGGGAGGGCGGTCTTCGTTCGTAGTCCCGGCTTTAGCCGGTCTTCGTTACGGCACACGGAGTGTGCCTACCACCTTGACGGCACACTGAGTGTGCCTTCCACCTTGGTGCGGTTGCATCAATCGCAACGAAGTTGACGGGCAGACCTCTGGCGTATCTTGCCTATTGTGCATTTTTTCTCAAGGCTAACTCAGCCGACTTCTAACGGCAGCTTATGGTTAGCCGCAGATCACGCAAGCATCCGTGATCAAGTACATCTGGCCGAACATTCGATTCCGCCAATCAACGTACTTTACGTCTTTGGATCATGAGACCCTTACCCATGCGTCAGTTCGTAACTTCTACGCTCGTTACACTCCTGGTAGTTCTTGTCGGACTTGCTAACCAAGCATCCGCCGAATATGAAACCATCGCGGGCTGGGACAACCAAGTGTTCCCATCCTATCTAATTGGCACCGCAGCGGTTAAAAAGCGACCGTCCAACGATCCTCATACGCTGGGCGACAGCTTCGGTAGCTTTGGTATCCAAGTCACAGCGCCAGCAGATAAGACACCGATCAGAGTCAGTATCACTTGTGACGGGATTTCGGAGCCAAGCGAATATGTTGGCGTGCTGAGTAATAAGGGCGAGAGTTACAAAGTCTTTCCCAAAATGCGATACAACTTCAACAAGCTCAGCTCTTGCCGCCAAGCGACACCCAGCATTGTGGTGTATCGTGTCCAAATCGGCGATCGTCCTGTGGAAGAGGATACCGAAACAGTCACTATTCGATCTATTAATGATTGCCCGTTCGCAGTGGTGGACGAAGAAGGCATCGTCGATCTGAGCGTCGTCTTTGCCGTCTACGTTAACGAGCAACATCCGTTTGTCGACAAACTGCTGCGAGAGGCATTGGATCTTCGCCGCGTCGATGCATTTATCGGCTATCAGGTGCCAACCAAGGAATCCGTCTTGGCTCAAGTCTACGCGATGTGGGATTTGTTGGTCGCTCGGGACGTAAAGTACAGCAGTATCACCACGACCGCGGCTGCGTCCAACCAAACGCACAGTCAACATGTGCGTTTGCTTGAAGAGACGATCAACAACACGCAAGCGAACTGTGTCGACGGTTCGGTATTGTTTGTTTCGATGTTGCGAAAAGTGGGCATTGATGCCGCCTTGGTTTTGACAGATGACCATTGCTACGTCGCCTTTTGGACCGATCCGTCGCACGAGTGTATGTATGGATTGGAAACCACGATGATGGGTTCGGAGATCGAGCTGGATGAAACTCCAGAAGCGTTTGAAGCGTGTGTTGCTCCGGAGCTTCGCTGGGATTACTCATGGGCAAGTTTCATCGGTGCCATCTTGGATGGGACCGGCAAGCTGCAGAAAGCCATTGATACCGACGACGAATCGGTGCAATTGATCAATGTGGCCACAGCGAGGCTCAACGGAGTCCTTCCGATCCCGTTCGATGGCAAAGAGCAGTTTGTGCACGCCAATTTCGAATTCGATGACACAGAAGACGCGTACGACGAAGAATCGTACGACGAAGAAATGGATGACGAAGACGACGAGGCAGATGAGTCCGAAACAGACTCGACCGACCTAGAGTGGGACTCCGGCGACGACACCCAAACCAAATCGAAATCCAAGCCCCGCAAGTCGACCAAGTCCGCTGATGTGGAATGGGAATAAGCTTGTTTCGCGATACCTTCACTGACCATTTTTACTTTACCCTTTGGAGAAACACTATGTTGAATCTACGTTCGTTCGCTTCGCACACCATGTTGGCCCTTAGTTTGATGACCAGTGCGGCAATATCGCCACGTTTGTTTGCTGAAGAAGCCGCCGAAGAAGTGACTTACGAGCAAAAGACGTCTGAAACGTTGGGAGCGTCGTTAGTAGCCTATGCCTTGAACGCTCATGTCAACATCACGTTGATCGGCGAAAGTTACCATGGTGACGCGATGGAATCCGATCGTGCGGCCGCGCTAATCCAGATGAACGTGAATTTGCTAGACTACGTTGGTCCTTCGGTGATTGCGTTGAGTAAGTTTGATGAGAGCGAAGGGGAGGATCGCAAAGTCTTAGTTGCGATTGCGAAAGGTTTTAAGGCCATCAAGGCAGAGGCAGTCGCCTTGTCCGCTTACATTGAATCCGAAGACGAAGCGGACTACAAGAAGTTTATGAAGCTTCAAGAGAAGACCCAAACTGAACTCGACAACATGTTGAAGTAGTTGCGTGTCGGCGAAGGCTATGGCGTTTAACCGCGTTGGGCATCGCCCCGCGTTTGGTTCGTAGTACCGCCTTCAGACGGCCTCTCGTTCGTAGTACCGCCTTCAGGCGGCCTCATGTTCGTAGTACCGCCTTTAGGCCAATACCGCTAAGTTAGTATTCCAAAAAGGCAGGCTTCCTGCGAGGATCGGAGGTGTTGAATTTCATCACCAAGCAAGGAAGCTGCCATGACTCATGTTCGCACGATCTCTCAATCAAAGCAAGACAAGTTAATTTCACATGAGCGAATTACTTGCCTCAAGAGGACTGTTCGCAGTTGCATGCTGAAAGCCGAAGTACGCCGTCGCAAGCTCGAAAAACGAAGCAGTCGAAAGTGCCCGGCTGACATGATGGTTTGGTTTACGATCGCCTTGTGGCTATATGGCGACGATTGCTACACACACGTGTTTCGCTGGTTGCACCGATTCTCCATTGGGCTCATGCCCTCATCCAGCGCCCTGACTCAAGCCCGAGGGCGGCTGGGCGTTGCAATCTTGGCATTTGTCTACCAGAAGTTGGTTCACTGCCTATGCGATAGCCAGACACCTGATTCCTTTTACGCAGGTCGTAGGCTCGTGGCGGTCGATGGATTTGTATTGAACCTTCCTGACAGTGATGCCAATCGCCGTGCTTTCGGAAGGCCCAAAAATGGAACAGACTTCGGTGCGTTTCCACAAGCCAGGATCATCGCACTTTGCGAAGTGGGCTCGCACGTTTTTATCAACTTTCTTATTAAGCCAATGCGATGTGGCGAAGCGACCATGGCGAAACACGTTTATCGAAAATTGCCAGAGAAAAGTCTACTTTTGTTCGACATTGGCTTTTGTTCGTACCAACTAATGAACCAGGTCATTGATCAGAAGTCGGACTTCCTGGGGCGTTCGAAAATGAACCGTTGTTTCAAAATTATGCAGGTGCTTTCCGACGGAACGTTTCTGTCAAAGATCTATGCCAACGAGTATGACCGGCGCCATGATCGTAACGGCCAAAGCGTTCGCGTGATCGAATACAAATTGGATGACCCTCAGCGTACTGGCCATGGCCAGACGCATCGTTTGCTGACAACACTGCTTGATGAGCATGAGCACCCAGCCCAGGCACTGATAGTTCTATATCACGAGCGTTGGGAAGAGGAGATTGCTATTGATGAGGCTAAGACTCATCTTCGCAATTCCCCAAAACTCCGCAGCCATAGTCCGGCCGGGGTTGTGCAGGAAATCAATGGTTTACTGATAGCACATTTCGTGATTCGCAAGTTAGCACTTGAGGCGGCAGTCCAAGCTGTAGTGTCGCCGCGTCGGATATCATTTACAGGTGCGATCAAGGTACTGCGAATGTGTTTGGTAGAAGCTCCGCGTTCGCAAAAGTTGTTCCAGCCATGGTACAGCAACATGGTCTTGCAGATCAGCCTTGAGGTAGTTGAACCACGTCGCAACCGCCTCAATCCACGAGTGATAAAACGCACACAAAGCAAATGGCCCAAAAAACGCGACGAACACTGTAATTTGCCGCCTCCAAAGCACACTTTCCCAGAAACCATTCGCCTGCTAACTTAGCGGTATTGGCCTTTAGGCGGAATCTTGTTGTGTCTTAAGCAAGCATCCGGCTGAACAGAACGTCCGGCTTAGATTGGTTCGTTTTTGCGGCGTTCTTCTCGTTTGTAAAGGGTCAAGGTATTCTGAGCCACGACGAGCAGTCCAACTTCCGCTTTGACACGGTCCAGGCCGCAGCCGTTTTGACACTCTTGCCCGCGGTGCCGTTTGCCATCGGCGAAGCGGCGTTCGATCACTTGCGAACGCAAGCGTTGGCTGCGCTTGCCTGCGTCGGTACTCATCTTCGCGGCTTGTTCGTCCAGTAACGCCTGCTCGGTTTGACGCGATACGGTGCGACGTTTACCGCTACCGCCAAGGCAGCGGGCCGCCAACGCACAGCCACTACAACGCTCGGGAAGTTGCTCATAACGAAGCTCCCCGACGCAGCGCCCGTCAGCTCGGGGAACCTGAGCTTCTCGTACTAGTTTCATCGTGTGACCAGCCGGGCAGGTCATTTGCTTGGTCGACTCATCGTATGCGAATTCGCGAGAAGGTATCTGCGCTTGACCACTTGCCGCCTTGCGTCCCAGTAGCATCGTTCCGTCTTGAACCGGTGCATATAAGTCGATGCCCAGAGCTTGGCAATCCTTCAGCTCAAGGATCGAGCAGTAGCCAGAATCGGCATGCAGTGTTGTGAATGTTGACCCGACGATCCACTGAGTCAGCGCGATCATTAAAGCCAAGGTGCCTGCATCCGTGTTTTGCGCCAAAACGTCATAGGCGACGATCACATCGCTGGCACAATCGGTGACGTACTGCGTGTTATACAGCGGTCGAAGAACATTCTTCTTGTCTCGTCCAATCACCGCATCGAGATCCATCGGACTCACTACCATCTTCGATTCGTCACGACGATGGCGGGCGTGTTTTTCGCGGTTTTCTTCGATTTTTCGCAGCAGGCATCCCTTGGCACGCCGCAATCGCTCCAGTTGGCCGTGGCGTCCCGCAGGGGTCGATGCGATCCACCCAGGGACTGGCGACAATGGTTTATTCGAAGCAACTTGATCTTTGTGATCCAGAGAGCGTATGGCACGTTTGAGCTTGTTCAGTCGCCGACTGATTTGTTTGAGACTCAAGATCTGATGGCGAGATGCATGCGCAGCAGTGAAGGTGCCATCGATCGCACACTCTACAGGTTCGATGAGTGATTCACAAATGGCGCTTTGGACTAAACTGCGATGCACTTTGTCGATGAACTTTGCAGCCCGATCGCGGAATGCATACCAGGTGGAGCGAGCTGGCGAGATGCCTTGCCCTAGAAGTTTGCACTGATCGCGGGTTGTCGCGTCCTTGTGCCACTTAGCAGGCGAGGTGTTGCCGTTGAGGATTTCGTAGAGGGCAATCGCCAACATGTTCTGAGGTGGAAATGCGTCCGATCCAGTTCCCCGATAGGCTTGGTACAAGTCGTCCAAGTCGACTTGGCGAATGGTTCTCAGAACAGCTTGCACATGGTCATCGTCTTTGAAACGTTGATTGAGCAGTTGGAGTTCTTGCGAACCGGACTGCAGCAGTGTTTGGGAGAAGTGGACTTTTTAATTGCGGCATTCATGGTTAAATTCCATTGGTGGCCCGTCGGTCTGGAACAATTCATTCGCATTATTAATGCGAAACCCACCATGCCGGCGAGGCCACTTTTTTTGCTAGCATCGAAAAATTCTAAGCCGGACGTTCTGTGAAGCCGGGACTACGAACGAAGACTGCCCTCCCCGGTCGCTCGTGGTACTCGCGGCCGACCCTCCCGCAGGAGGGTGAAGAAGAACACGTACGCTTGTCTGTAACTATTGGAGAAACAGGACTAACCTTCAACTGCAATCGGTGGGATCGTAAGCTTGTGGATTTATGTGGGTCGCGTGGCTAATCTTTGGGGTACAACAGACGTAAATCGATATCCATACTTATCAGCGGCACAGGCCAAAAAATGTCTAATAATCACTTTCGTCTTACCGCTCGATTTTAAAAATCTGGGTACCACGAACTTTTCGACGATGTTCTTGGCGCCCAGTGTGCGAACCCAATCTTCGGCATGAAATCCATACTCGCTTGCGAACAATAAGTCGCTCGCGTGCACCAACATTTCATCCGATACTTGGCTCGGATCGTTTCGGATCAATATGCCAATAGTTGTGCTGAAAATGTACTTACTGCGAGGGTCGCTTTTATCGCTTGCGATCGCCAAGAGCCACTTGAAACATGCTTCGTTTGCCTGCACAACAATCTGTCCAACAAGCACTTCTTGATCCGAGTTCGCTTCATTTTCTGACGCAACGAGCTTTTTCAGCAACGGTTGTGCTATCGAGGAAGTGATCCGAACGTCTCGCGGCAAATCGCAAACTCCCCTCTTCGAAAAACAGTGTCTTAGTAAATTAGCTTCTCCCAAGCGAATTAGATCTAAAATTAAATCCGTACGCTCGGGCTGTGTTTCCCACGTGAGACAGAATTGGAAATAGCGTCGCTCAATCTCGGAAAGCAAGTCACCGCTGGTCGCAATCTCTCTCAGTTTTTTAGAATCGTCGGGATCAGGAATCGAGCAGGCCTTTCTGACTGCGATACCAGCCAGCACCGGAGCCGCGACCAAGTCTTGCAAATACTCGGCGGCGTCTCGATTTCCAAGTTCGATAAGTTTTTTGAGTAGACCTAATGCGTCCAAACAGCTTTGAACCTCGCCGATGCAGCGTTTGAGAATTCCCCAAAAAAAGTTTCGATTTCGTTGCAATTGGCCAAGATAGCTCTCTGCTATATCGTAGACATCATCAATGGCATATCGGAACGTGTTGAATAGCGACACGGCAATGTGCTCGCTCTCCATATTTTTCAAATTGCTATCGATCACAGTTAAGATAAACTCGATGCATCCTGCCGCACGCTTGGCCAACAGATAACGTGCGATCATTTTTGCGACGAGAGGATTCTCGAGTGCGTCCCTATCAACCGATTGAAGCACTTGTTCCGCGTCTATAGACTCAAGCAACTGACTTGCAAACTCTTCGATACCATCAGTCCGACGCGACGCCGGATCGCACTGACGCCAAAGTATCTGAATAAGTTCATTGCTTGAAAATCGGTGATGCCAGTCGGTAAAACCGGATCGTGTCCAGAATCCATGCGAACCTTTCGTCTCGCTTAAGATGTCTTCGACCTCGGGCAAGGTGATGTCTCCACCACACTCGAGATACTTACAAAGCGCGATCCCACCCAGATCGGAATGAGAAATTGCAAGTTCGCGAAGCAGAGCTTGATGCTCTGGAACGAAAACTACATTTTGGAGCTTGAATGAAAAATACGCATCCCTCGACAAGTCTTTTGAATGGTTCGCCACAAGAAACTTTAAAGCCAATGTCGTAATTTCAGTACTAACTCCAAGTCCGACTCCCAGTACATGAAACGCAGAATACTCATCTGCGACCAAAAGGATTTCGAAGAGTTCCTTTGCAAGAGTCGGACTGCTATGCAGGATCAAATTCTCGATCTCTTCGTCTGTCTGCGCATTAGTGACAATGTCGTGCAAACTCTCATGATGCTGTTGACGTGCAATAGACCAAGTATGCAGTCTATTTGAAACAGGTTTCAGTAAAGCGTAAGTGCGCGTTCGTCTCCGCTTCAATAAACCGCTCTTCAGTCCATAAAGCACGGCCTCTCGTATAGGTTTATCGATCGCAACTGAGCGGTGAAGTTTAACTTCGTTTCCACTCGAAGTCATGAAACGCTCTAGTGGAGCGATTCGTCGATACCAAGAATCATACGGGCTGACATCGGTCCAGTTCGCGAAAGAGTTAAGAACATCATCGAACCCAAAAGTATCTGCTGGTGACGACTTCAGAAATGCCTCTAAAATGTACGGTATACGTAACAACTCGATGCACTCGTTTTTTTCGACTTCATGCGGGTGAGCGCCAATCTCATCAAGCTTGTTTTCAATCATTCCCATTTGCACTCCAGCTATGGTGAATGTATCTCCTTGAAACCATACCGTAGCTTTCGTATCAAATGTCGCTACAATCCAATTGCTGCATCCAAGCAGCGACATCAATCGGTCAATGCGCTCTCCGACTTCTTTCGAATTGCGGACGCAAGCTTCTGATCGATCGAAATTATCGAAGAGCGGATATACCCGGAGATTCTTGATCGCTAACCCTTTGCGAGCCGCTTCCATTTCAGCATGGACAAACGCTTCGAAGTTTAGCGGGTGTTTGCGAAGGTCAACATAGATTGGCCAGAACCATTGCTCCCAAGTAGGCTCGTCGCTCCCCAGATAGTGCAATCGGTATACGAGCAACTCGAAGGCGAACCTGCGTAGGGCGAAAGTCTTTCCGATGCCGGGCTGACCACCGAGAATGAATGAGCGCGGATATCCACGAAGCAATTCGGAAACAGTTTTGTGCCGATAGGCCATATAGTATAAGTAGAAATCGTCGGAGTTCTCGCGATTTAATGGCGCGTCAACATCAAGATCGTAGTACGGACTCTGTTGCTTGGCGATATCTTCATACTGCTTCATCTTGCTCACGATAAAGCGGAAGCGATGTGCGTTAGGGTGATAAATCATTTGGCAGATTCTAATTGTGCTCCAATACTTGCAATGGAATCCGAAGTAAAGAAGCTATGCGTGGCTCATGTCTCGATCAAGTCAGGAGAGTCTTTTGTCCCAAGTATAACGTTGATTCGTTCGGTGGAAATTTTTGCGACAGATTTGGTTGTAGCGAAGTCGCTCGCCAATTGAATGGTTACGCCGATGGATCAGTGGTAAGACGACATTGTTGTTGACGGGTTAGACGTTTGTAGTACCGCCTTCAGGCGGAGTGAGGTTGTGTTTACAGCAAGCATCCGGCTAAAGCCGGGACTACGAACGAAGACTGCCCTCCCCGGTCGCTCGTGGTACTCGCGGCCGACCCTCCCGCGGGAGGGTGAAGAAGAAACGCGTACGCCTGCTGCTTGTAGTACCGCCTTCAGGCGGAATGAGGTTGTGTTTACAGCAAGCATCCGGCTAAAGCCGGGACTACGAACGAAGACTGCCCTCCCCGGTCGCTCGCTGTACTCGCGGCCGACCCTCCCGCAGGAGGGTGAAGAAGAACACGTACGCCTATCGGCTGACGGTTAAACGAAGACTGCCCTCCCCGGTCGCTCGTGGTACTCGCGGCCGACCCTGCCGCAGGAGGGTGAAGGACACGATCGCCCAAGCGTGATACACTTTGATGATTTCCGGAAAGTCGACCATAATGCACGCAACTCAAAAATTCCTAAACGCAAATTCCTTTGCAGTCGCAGGCGCTTCGCGAAACATCGACAAATATGGCTACAAGGTCTTCCGCGCTTTACTAGATTCAGGTCGACAAGCGATTCCAGTCAACCCGACAGCTAGCGATGTCGACGGCTATACCGCTTATGCTTCGATCAACGATATCGCCGAAGTCCCAGAAGCGCTTTCCATCATCACGCCGCCTCTGGCCACGCGCCAAATTGTGGCAGATGCAATTGCGGCGGGCGTTCAACATATCTGGATGCAACCAGGGGCCCAAGACGAACAAGCAAGCCAGCTTGCTCGCCAAGCTGGACTCAATGTGATCGACGACGGCAGTTGTATCTTGGTCGTGCTTTCGTACGAGAAACGCCTGAGCTAACCGCACTACGCACTGGGCTGCAAGATGACTTTCATCGCACCTTTTTCGCCAGCATACAATCGCTTGAACCAAGCGGGCCCTTCGTCCAATGTTGCAGTTGCTGTAATCAACGGTCGAACGTCGATCGCACCAGAACTTAATAGCTTAATGCACTCAGGAATCTCACCGTTACTGGCGCATGAACCATAGATCGTCAGCTCGCGTGACACGACCGCTTGCAGCGGCAATTCGATTTTAGGTGCTAGATTCCCAACCAGCGTTATCGCCCCCCCTCGCCGAGTACAATCGATGGCTGTTTGAACCGTCGCGGTGGCTCCGACCACTTCCATCGCCGCATCACAGCCATGGCCATCAGTTAGCTTCAAGACTTCTTCAACTACATTGCAGTTGCGAGCGTTTAGAACATGAGTCGCACCCAACGCTTTCGCCTTGGCTAATTTTTCGTCTTCCAAATCGATGGCAATGATTTGCGAGAACCCGGCCAGTCGTGCCGTTTGAACGCATAAAAGTCCGATCATGCCCGAACCTACGATCGCAACACTTTGCCCCAATGTCTTGGGAGTGCGATTGGTGGCGTGTACAGCGATCGACACCGCTTCGATCAACGCCGCATGCTCGAACGATAAATTGTCGGGCAGATGGTACGAGATGTTTTCAGGGACAACCACATACTCGGCAAACGCGCCGTTGCGACGAAACTCACCGCAGGAAACCCCCAGCACTTGACGGTTCAAGCATAAATTAATGCGACCCGCGCGGCAATTCACGCATTTGCCACAAGACACCGTCGAATCGAACGTCACACGATCACCAACCTTGAATCGCGTGATATCGCTGCCAACCTTTGTTACAACTCCAGCCGCTTCATGGCCCATGACCAACGGCGGAATTCGACGACCGGTAGAACCGTCGTAACCGTGGATATCGCTGCCGCAGATGCCACACGCCTTGACCGCGACCAAAAGGTCATTGGGGCCAACTTCCGGCTCAGGTAAATCGACGATGGTCAGTTGTTCGTAGGCTTCTAACAGCATTGCCTTCATGATGGATCATCCGCTGTAATGTGGAAATTCTATTTTCAGTGTGATCCACGAACTAGCGGGATCTTGATAACATAAGCATAATCGTAGCCGATCACGTGAGCTCCTAAAAGGACAGGCTGCTAGAGTTCACTGCAGAATGCGGGCGGCTGTAAGATTTGGACACCAGAAGGGGATTTTGATGTTTCGCTTGGAAGTCATAGACTATTACGATCAGACGAACCAAACCGTGGTGGCACGCGTGCCCGAACATGGTTCGGCCGCGATTCAGTTTGGTGCACAGCTTATTGTCCAGCAATCACAGGTCGCGGTCTTTTTTCGCGATGGACGCGCGATGGACGAATTCGGGCCCGGTCGCCACACGTTGACCACCGCGAATATCCCAATCCTGAGCAAAGTGCTCACGCTGCCTTTCGAACGATCGCCGTTTCAAGCGGCCGTTTACTTTATCGGCAAGCAGACTTTCCTAGACCAACGTTGGGGCACTCGCCAGCCAATCACGGTACGCGACAAAGATTTCGGTGTCGTGCGTCTGCGTGGCTTTGGCAAATTCTCCTACCGCGTGAAAGACCCCGCACTGTTGCTCAACTCCGTCGTTGGCTCGCAAGGCCGACTCACCACGACGGAGATCGTCGATTACTTGCGCGATCAGATCATCGCTGGCTTAACGGATGTGTTTGCCAACGCGAACATTCCGCTGCTGGACATGCCCGCTCGCATGAACGACCTCAGCGTTGCGACCCGGTTGCAGGTGGCCGACCGATTCACCAAGATGGGCTTGGAACTGGTCGAGATCGTGATCAGCTCGATTACGCCGCCCGAAGAAGTCCAAAAGGCGATCGACGCACGCTCCAGCATGTCGGTGCTGGGCGACTTGAATTCTTACACTTTGTATCAAACCGCCAGAGGGATCGAAGCGGCCGGCCAGAACAGTGGCGGTGGCCCAGGCATGGGCATCGGACTGGGAATGGTCTTGCCATCGCTGGTTCAACAAGCCATGCAGCAAGCGGCTGTGCCCAAGCCCGCTGCGCCAGCCTTTGGCCAACCCGCCGCAGCGCAGCCAGCGGCCATTGCCGCATCTTCTGAAATTAAACATGTCGACATCAAAGCACCGCTGGAAACGCTCCGCGAGATTGCCAAGAAATCGAACTGGACCATCGAAGTGGACGAAGCCAGCCGCATCGTATTGAATATGTTGGTTGGCCCGATGCGTCGCCAGAAGGTAACGGCCGAAACGGGTATCGTGGATGAAAGCGGATATGGTGTCATGAGCATCTGGTCGGTCTGCGGCCCAATCAACCCCGGTAGTGCAGCGTTGATCTTGCGCAGCAACGATCAGATCGTACACGGCGCATTGGCCCTCAAAAAGATCGGTGACGGAGAAGAGCTGGTATTGCGCAGCAATTTGCTGATTGACACTATCGACGTATTAGAAATCACGCGAACGATCGCCGCGATCGCTTGGCAAGCTGACCAGATTGAATCGCAACTGCATAGCGGTGCGGATGTCAACTAAAGATCGCTCCGCCTTGGCTTCTATGAATGACGCATCTACCATCCATGGATCATCATGTCGCCGAGTGATTGTGGTCGCCAATCCCAATAGCGGTTCTCGCAGTCGCGCCGACTTGATCAACGCACTGCATGCCGACTTGATCGCGCAAGGCCTGACGCCCGAACCCTGCAACAGCTTGGATCAACTGTCTGTACGGGTCGAAACACTCCACCAGCAACATGAGTTAGCAGCGGTTGTCGCTGCCGGCGGTGATGGCACAGCTTCCGCCGTAGCCAGTCGCTGTGTCCCCGAAATTCCGATCGCCATCTTGCCGCTGGGTACTGAAAACTTACTTGCAAAATATCTGGGGCTAACTTGCGACACACGCAAGCTTGCCACGGCAATTGCGCAACAGCGAATACGCTGCATCGACTGCGGTCAAGCGAACGGCAAATTATTCTTGGTCATGGTCGGCATCGGCTTTGACGCTCAAGTGGTCTATGAAATGTCGCGGCAACGCAAAGGGCACATTCATCAGTTGTCTTACACGGTGCCGATCCTGCGATCAGTTTGGCAATATCAATTTCCGCAATGCCACATTACCGCGGAAGTCGTTGTCCCTCAACCGACCGACACAGCCCCCACCCACGGGCAATCGTTACCCGATCCACCTGCGATAGAAACCCGAACCGAAACTTGGGACGCTCGCTGGGTCTTCGTCGCTAACTTGCCACGCTATGCGGCTGGACTACCGATTGCCAACTGGGCGGCCAGCGACGATGGCTTGCTGGACATCTGCAGTTTCAAGCATGGCGGCGTCATGCGCTCGCTGGGCTATTTCGCTTACCTGTATATGAATCGTCACCGTGACCTGAGCGATTTCCGCACGTGCGTCGCTACTTCGGTTCGCATCACCGCCGACAGTTCGGTGGCTTATCAAATTGACGGCGACTATGGCGGAGAGCTGCCGGTAGAAATCAAAATCTTGCCCAAACGTCTTAAGCTGATCGTCGCCTAATCAGCAGGGCAAGTCAGCTTTTGAATTTAGGCAAATTAGCCGTTGAGCAATAGCTCACGGTTTCCGAAAGAACCGACGCTAATGCGTTTCGGCTAATGCGCAATGTGAATAAATGACTTGCCCTCGCCTGATCAGCGTTGGATCATTTCCAGCGACGCCTTGGCCGCGTCACTGACTTTGGGATTCGTCGAAGCACGCAGTTCTTCCAGCACAGGGATAAGCTGCGATGTTTCGCCTTTCGTATAACCCAAAAACTGGATGGCCAGCACGCTGACTTCAGGGCTGCTTGATTTGGCAAGCTGAAGCAATCTTGGAATCGAAGCGGGGATTGGGCCAGCTTTCTGAAAGCCTCTCAGCGATCGCTCGATACGTCGCGCCATATCTTCTTGATCGGCTAAGGCAATCATGTCGGGGATCAAGACCGCCGCATCTCGCCCTAGCCTGCCCGGTATCCGAATCGCTTCACCGACGAGTGCTTTGTCGCCGGACTGCAGAGCACGAACAAGTTGCGGTTCAAGCACGGCAAAATCTGACTCAACCAGCGAAATCGCGTTCAGGGCCGCGGCTCGAACACTTTCAGAAGAGTCATCGATCCGAGCTACCAATGCCTCAAAGGCCGGTCGACCAGCAGTTCGCATTTGCGTGATGGCTTTGACGGCTGCCAGTCGAGCGCCGTCGTCGGGATCATCCAGCATCTGCTGCAGGTCGCCCAGCGACTGGATTCCAGCAGAACCGTGGCTGCCGATAAATGTCGCAGCGGCAAGCCGGACGTCCAAGCTCTGCAGACGAAGGCATTTCGCAATCTCAGCTAGAGCCGGTTTGGCGATTGGCCCCAGCGCTTGTAGTTTTTGAATGACGTTCAGTTGAACCGCAGGATCTGGATCGCTTACCAAACCAATGAGGTCATTCACCAATTCAGAATCCCGCGGCGCGATACCGAACAGAACATCGGCGGCAGCACTTCGAATCGCAGAAGAGTCGCTGTGAACGAGCGTCCGAACGGAACCAACCGCGTTTCGAGCTCGCGGCCCAAGCTTGCCAATGGCGCTGAGCGCATGGACTTGCACATTCTCGTCCCTATCGGCCGTTGCTTGACTCAGCATTTGTACAATCTCCGCTTGCGTGGGAACGATGCCTCCCAAGGCGACGACCACGCCCGATCTCACGTGCGCGTTCTCATGCCCTATCGCGGTGATCAAATCAGGAATCGCAACCGGCCCCAGCCGCCAGATCGATTCCCCAATCTCTTCGACGTGGCTGCCGGGAGCTTCCAGGGACGATAGCAAAGTCGGCAGCACTTGTTGACCTAACGTTACCAAGACCAATGCTGAATCGCGAGCAATCGCTTGATTGGTTGACAAGAGCAATGCGTCCAGTTCCGGCCGCATGGCTTGAATCACGCCCGGCTGACGTCGCAACGCGTTGTATACAGCGACCCGCACGATGTCTTGCTGGTCCTGCAATCGCTGCAGATAAATCCGCGACAATTCTGCTTCCGGCAAACCACATTGAGCGACCGCTCGAACGCTTGCAGCACGTTCTCCAGCATCTTCGCTTTGCGTCTGCGTGATGACAATTTCGTGCAGCTCCATCGGAATCTGCTGCCACTGGCCGATCGCATTGAGCAAGCCTAGCCTTGCGACTGGAGTTGCATCGCCAAAGCGCTGGACGATCGACGGTGCAGCCAGCGGGCCAAGATTTGCCAACGCAATGGACGCTTCTTCGCGTACGTTGGCCGCGTTGTCATCGAGCCTGTCGATGATCTTTTCCACCAATTGAGGATCATTCGGCTTGATGCGTCCCAAGGCGATCAGCGTGCTGGCTCGAACATGACGATCGGTTGAATCCAGCAAGGGCTCCAGTCCACTTAACGCAGGCTGTCCAATTTGGGCTAACAGCAAAGCGATTCGATAATCCTGATGCTGCTCCTCCTTCCCCGGTCCCACTTTCTTTTCGCGCAACGATTCCAGCAGGACTTCCAAGGCCGGTTCAGCTTTGGGCCCAAGCGTTTGCAGGCCTTCCAGCAAAGCCAGACGTGTTTGGCTGTCCTTCTCGGTCTTCAACGATGCGATTACATCGTCCAAGACGATCAACATCTGCTGGGCAGCCATGTCACCGATGGCGACCGCGGCCTCGCGACGAAGCTCAACTTGTTCGCTGAACAAGGGTCGTTGCGATTGGGAAGCGATGACGTTGTGCTTTTCATCTGCCTGCGCAACGATATGATTTGTCGCGCAAGTCAAACTGCCGACGAACAAGTATCTCATCGCGATGATGCGCACGCATTGCATTCGATTAACCATCCGCCAGTAGCCCCGGTAATGGTTCCGTACTATCGCCGAATCGATCCATTTTGACTCCTACCTGATGCAACATTGCAAGCAACAAATTGGACATCGGCGTCTCCTCGCGGTACTTGAGATATTGCCCGGAGCGCAGAGTGCCACCGCCTTTGCCCAGCAAGATGACGGGCAAGTTGATATGGTCATGTCGATCGCCATCGCTGATCCCGCTGCCGAACAGCACCATGGAGTTATCTAGCAAGGTCGAACCATCTGCTTCCTCGACCAGCATCATCTTCTCGATCATGTAGGCCAGGATTGAAATATGGTAAGTGTCGATCTCTCGCAGCTTCCTATTCCGCTCGGCATCACCACCATGATGCGAAAGCTCATGATGCCCATCCGTAAATCCAAGCCACGGGTAATTGCGATCGGTCGCTTCTTTGGTCACCATGAACGTCGCGGACCGCGTCGAATCCGTCTGAAACGCCAAGACCATTAGGTCGCACATGAGCCGCAGATGATCATCAAAATCATCGGGAATTCCCGCTGGCTTGTCCAGCGTAAGCCCACGAACGTTTAACCCATTGCCCGCCGACTGAATGCGCCGTTCGACTTCACGAACGCCGGTCATGTATTGGTCCAGCTTCCGTCGGTCTTGGGAACTGGCATTTGCACTCAGTCGATTCGCATCTTCAAGCACATAGTCCAAGATGCTGCGGCGATAGTAGTCGCGATCGCCTAATGTTTCCTGCATCAAATTGGAACTGCTATCGGTAAACAGTCGATCAAAGACGAGCTTCGGATTAATCTCGTAGGGAGCGGGCGACGTTGCATTACGCCATGAGATATGCGTTTTGTAAGTACCGCTGAAACCAAACGCATTGCCTGAGCGAGCGGTTTCGCAACCTAGTTCCAAGCTTGGCAGACGCGTTGCATTCCCAAGATGTTGGGCGTAAACCTGATCGATCGACGCGCCCGCACGAACATTATCTTGAGTCCGGTAAGCTTGAGCTCCCGTCAAGAAGCTAGCCGACGCCTGGCCGTGGCCGCACCCGTCGGAATCACCATTGGTGCGAGCTCGATTGTGCGTCAGGCCATAGAAACAATTGAGGTAGTCGCTGGCAAAAGAAAGTGGCTTGAGCGTCGGCGGCAAATCAATCAGCGCGCCTTCATGTTCAGGAAACCACGTCGGTAAATGAACACCATTGGGTACATACCACGAGCACATACGGACCGGAGGTCGATCCGCCGCTGGCTCCGACGCATTGGCAACTCGCGGAATGCTCTCCAACCAAGGAAGAGCGATCGCGGCACCGAGCCCCCGCAAAAGGGTCCTTCGTTCAAACTTGGTATTCATGGCCATGCTTCTCCGATTATGAAACGACTGTAAAAGTGATTTGATGATAATGTGGGCGATTGAGTTTTTAGTACCGGCTTCAGCCGGACAGGACTGTCGTGGTGTTTGTAGTACCGGCTTCAGCCGGAATGTTCAAGACAAACACGGCCGCCTGAAGGCGGTACTACGAACCTCCGCCGTGGTTTTGAAACACTTCACTTTCAACGATCCCATAAATGATGCTTTGGAAGCGGAATTCGTCTTCCTCAAGTTGCCTTCGGATACTCTCGACGGTCCCTAGGTCCTGAATTTCTAAGCCCCTTCCCAGCGCATAGGTTAGCAGGTTCTTGATTATACTGCGGCTGAACCGTTTGCTGCCAACCTCTTCCAGCTTTTGCTTGAAATCCGAACCGTCCTCAAAAGCGATCCCACCTGGCAATTCGCCCGATGCATCAATGCCAAATTGATCATCCCGATCTCGCCAGCGGCCAATTGCATCGTAGTTCTCTAAAGCGAATCCGATCGGGTCCATCTGTGCGTGACATGAGGCGCAGGCTGGATTCGCACGATGAAGCACCAGCCGATCTCGCAACGAAGCTTCCGCACTAGACTCGGAACTCTCATCCAACGATTCCACCATCGGCGGGGGGGGCGGAGGCGGTGTTCCTAATATCTGCTGCAACACCCACTTCCCACGCTTGACGGGAGACGTCCGATTCGGATTGGACGTAACTGTCAGCACGCTGGCATGTGTCAGCACACCTCCGCGCCGACCATTGTTGAACTCCACTTTATGAAACCCTTCACCCACGAAGTCATCGAACCCATAATGTTTCGCTAAGTCTTGGTTGATGAACGTATAGTCGGAATGCAGCAACTCCAGCGCACTGCGATTGTTGGAGAGTACGTAATGGAAATAATGCTCGGATTCCCCCTGCATCGCATCCCGCAATGCGTCGGTGTAGGTTGGAAAGAGCTCGCGATCGGGCGTCACCTCCGATAACTTGCGCAGTTGCAGCCATTGCCCACAAAAGCTCTTCACAAAGTCGTTCACCTTGGCATCTTGCAACATGCGAGCTACTTGCGATGGCAACTGCTGGCGCAATTGACCACGATCGGCCAACTGCAATAACTCTTCATCGGGCATCGTGTTCCAGAGAAAGTACGCTAAGCGACAAGCCAGTTCATGTTCGCTGAGCAACGCTGGCTGGTCGACGCTCTTGGGCTCAATCAGATACAGAAACTGAGGAGACACCAAGATGCTAGTGATCACAATCTGCATCGAACGCGGAAAGCTTTCGCCGCGATCTGCAGCCAACGCATAGATCTTCATCAAACGCTGAACTTCAAGCTCCGATGGCGGTCGCCGAAACGCGCGACGCGCAAAGGACCTGACAATCGCTTCGGCGGATGCCGATCGAGCTTCATCGCCAGCGGTTGGCTCAGCCATCATAATTGCCTGGTGCCCCGGATAGGTCGATTGATCTTTTGCATTGGATGCAATGCGCACGACCATGGAATCCACATGCAAGCCGTAATTGGAGCCGTATCGCTGGTCGCCACTGACAGCACTGGTGATCAGTTGCGTGCCCTGGCCTTTTGCGGCAGCTTCTTCGTCAGCGACCACGGCAACGGATACTTCTTTGTCGCCTTGGTATGTGTGAATCCAAAACCGATAGACAACCGTTTCGTCTTGGACCCTGACTGCTTGAACAATCCTTGAATCGCTACCGAAACTGATCGCTACCCGCGGCGGCGGAACAGTTTCAGAGATCCCAACGCGAACCAAACTGAATTCAGTCAAGTAGTATCCTGGCGCAAGAGTATGTTCGAATCTTACCGGCTCGTTGTTGCTCAGCGGATAAGTGCGCAGGCCGATCAGCTCAATGGGCGGCGAGTTTTCGACATTGGGCGTCCAAATCGCTAAGTCTGCAGCCTTCTCAGCCGCGGCAAGGAGCTTCTCAAGGTGAATGGGCGATACACTTAATGCAGACCCAATGTTGTCAAATCCGAAACCGATTTCATCGGCCGGGAACTCTTTGGCAAGATCGATGTCGATATGCATGAGGTCTCGAATCGTGTTGTTGTATTCAAGTCGATTCAAGCGTCGAATAACCGCCGCCGGCTTTGGGAGATCCTTGCCCGAGATGGCACTTACAAAATCGTTTTCAATCCATTCGACGACCGCTTGTGTTTCCGCGATCGTTGGTTGTGGTGCATCGACTGGAGGCATGCTTCTGGCTTCGAGTACGTCCAAGGCCTTTGGCCACAGCGATCCGAACTCGATCGCTTGCGATTCATTTTGAAAGCCATCGAAGGCGACGCCCGCTTCACCACTGCCGCCCGAGTGGCATTCGATGCAATAGCGTTGCACAAACGGCAGTACATGTTGCTCGAACTGCAGATTGCTATCGTCGTTCAAGCTTTGGCCGCTGGCGCAGATGCAAAGCATGAGCGAAGCGATCATCGACGCGAACAGAGTGTGCAATAGGGAACGCTGTGCCATGCGAACGCTTTCCAAGTGCAAAGGTAGGTGGAAGCTCTGGCTTAGCGAACTGCATTGGGCGAGGTGAATACTGCAAGGTCGCTGAAGCCAAGTTTGGCGGGGACAATCTAGTATATACGATTCCGCCAGAGTATGCGGGCTCAGTTCGTAGTCCCGCCTTCAGGCGGCCCCAGTTCGTAGTCCCGCCTTCAGGCGGACCCAGTTCGTAGAGCACCATTCCGCCTAAAGGCGGGACTACAAACGTAGAGTACCATTCCGCCTAAAGGCGGGACTACAAACGTAGAGTACCATTCCGCCTAAAGGCGGTACTACAAACACGGCGTTGGATTTAATTGCTACCGGCCTAAGGTTTGATTTTTGGTCACGGCCCACGGAGTGTGCCTACTACCTTGGCCACGGCACACGGAGTGTGCCTACTACAGCGTCCAACCGTCGGGCAACGTTGCGTCTTTGACCAAAATTGGAATTCCGTCGCGTACGTAACACGGCGCATGGGCATCGGACTCCTCTTCGCGATTGCGATTCACAATCTTCACATGACGCCCGACTCGAACGTTCTTGTCCAAAATCGCGCCTTCAATCAACGAACCACTGCCAATCCCAATCGGGATTCGACCAGTCTGCGTATTCAATTGCTGGTCATGGTCATTCTCCATCAAGTCCGCACCCATGATGATACTGTTGCGAATCGTGACGCCCTCGTTGATAATGCAACGCAATCCAATCACGCTGTTTTCAATAATACAGCCTTTCCCAATGCGGCAACCGTCGGCAATCAACGATTGATTAATGGTCGCTCCATCTACAACTGTCGGTGGCAGAAAACGCGCTCGTGAATAGATCGGATTGTCCGCTTGCACCAAATCAAATGGCGGATTCGGTTTGGTCAGCGCCAAGTTCGCTTCGTAGAACGCTTTGATCGTACCAATGTCTTCCCAATAATCGTCGAACAAATGCACTTGCACTTTGCGTGACCGAATCGCCGCTGGGAAAACTTCCTTGCCGAAATCTTCGTAATCGGTCTTGTTCAAAACATCAAACAACAAGCTGCGATTAAAAATGTACAACCCCATGCTGGCCAAACAATCGCGGCCATTGGCGGGAATGCCTCGCGCGTCGATCCAAGCCGGATCAGTACGCACCATGTCGACCTCCTCATCCGTCTTGGGCTTTTCTAAAAACCCAGTAACGCGTCCTGTATCATCGCAGCGCATCACGCCCAACGAACTGGCGGCCGAGCGGTGGACGGGGATTGCCGCGATCGTCACGTCAGCTTTCGATTCAATATGCGTCTGCAACATTTTGGCATAGTCCATGCGATACAACTGGTCGCCGGACAAAATCAATACGTACTCCAGATCGTTGCTATCTAGATACGTCAAATTCTTGCGAACCGCATCGGCAGTCCCTTGGTACCAATCGGTGGTCCCTTCCATCGTTTGCTGAGCGGCCAGCAGTTCGACAAAGCCTCCACCAAAATGGTCAAATCGATAGCTTTGACGAATATGTTGATGCAGCGATACGCTCAAGAACTGCGTCAGAACGAAGATTCGATTGATGCCTGAATTCAAGCAATTGGAAATCGGGATATCAATCAAACGATACTTTCCACCCAATGGCACCGCGGGTTTAGCGCGAATCTTGGTCAGTGGAAATAAACGTGTGCCTCGTCCCCCGCCGAGAATGAGTGCTGTGACATTACGCATGTCGTAGTTCATGAGGCCTATCCTGGTCGTCGCTGAGAATCAAAAGATCTGACACAAACATCAGACTAAATCAACAACCAGTAGCTTAACGCTGAACATGCCACAGAAAAGTCCCCTCAACAAACTTTTCAAGCGTGCCAGCAAGCACACTCCCGGCTACTGATTCGCAATTAGCGATTCTTTTTCTGGAGTTTGTCGTCGACTTTCAAACGCTTATACATATTCGAAAGCCACATTTCCGCAAAACCCGAATCCTTCAAATCGAGCATTTCGCGTTGCGAATCGGGAATGTTTCGATAGACATCGATCAACTCATTGACGTTCAAGGCCCCTGTGGTCGTCCCCAAACCTTCCGCATACAGAATCCACTTCAACAAGACGACTCCGCGGTCCTTGGTAGCCACTCCGCTCAACATCTGTTGCGCTTTCGTTGACAAACTGGGTGTCAATCGGTTAATGATCTCTTCATGGTTCCGAATACGCAGTTCATCCAAACTGCCCATCCAAATCAGCCACCGCCAGATCTCACGCGGATTTCCAAAGGAAGCCATCAAGTCCTTTTCGACCCAAAGATTAATCGCGCGACGATCGGTCGAATCCAAGTTGTCGGCATACCAAAGACAAACTTTATAGTACGCCTCCTCTTTCAATCGCACAATCTGCTCGTCTTCTTTGAGCAATTGCAGTTGAGCTCGCTTTCCAGATTCCAGCGATTGCAATAACGCAGCGAACAATGTCGCTGTCTCTTGCAACGACACACAGTCGCTTTGGCTTGCGCAATTCTGCCAAGCACTCACGTAACGTTGGCGGTCTTCCACTGGTAAACGTTGAAAGTCTTCCTCTCGCAAACGCAATAACTCTTTGTCTCTTGCATCCAGTCGCTCAAGCCACTTGGTCACTTCACTTACATCCGCCGGAGGTACTGGCAGTGTACTGCGAGATAAGTCTGTTTGATTCAATTGTTCGAGCATCGGGAAGTCGCGGAGCTTGGCGGCGATACTCAGATTCGGAAACGACTTCAGCGTTGGCAGAACGGCTGCCGTAGCAACTTCTGTTAGATGCGCTTGCTGCGCTGCATTGCGTTGATAAATCCCCGCAACGACTCCACCAGCAACCAATGCAAGCAATAAAGGCACTGCTACTGCCACGCGCAAGATGTTATCAGAAAAGCGATCGCAGATCCGACGCCAAGACCAACCGTTAGCCTCGAGAGGTTCCTCTGCGATTGATTTGGCGATCATCTGCATGGTCGTGGTCGTAAAATCTCTACTGACCGTCACCTCAGGCCACGCATCCAGCAGGTCCCAAGCTCGTCGCAACTCGCGCAGCTCCAAACGAAGCATTTCATCCGTTACGAGACGTTGCTCCAGTGCCGCACGCTCGCTAGCGTCCAGCTCGTTATCCAAGTATGCCGTAAGCAACTCGGTATCGCTATTGACGTCAATCTCGTCCCGCATGAACCAAATTCCTGCTTAGGAAGTTCGACAGTTTGCACTTCGGATGAACAATATTCTACACACTTCTGTCATATCAAACGCTACTCAGTCAACGTTAGGACCGCTGAAATCTTCAGCTTTTGTAACTTTTTCTGTGCCATCGCCGTTGTTGACACTCATCGCGGGGGGAATCCCCTCCTCTAAATACGGCTCAAGATAGATCTTCAAGTTCACGCGAGCTCGGCTGAGCAGCGACTTGACCGCCTTGACCGTCAGGTTCATCGTGTCGGCAATTTCTTGATAGGAAAGGCCTTCGAAACGACTGAGCATCAATGCCACTCGTTGCCGCTCGCCCAACGCCATCACCGCCTGCTGGACCATCGCCGCACGTTCCTTTTTGTCCAAAGATCGCGTCGGCACCGATTCGCTGGCGGCCATCACCAGTTGTTCTAACCCCACAGCGGTCGATTGGTTTGCAGTTTGTGGGTTGAGATTTACCTCACGCCGCCGATTTTTGTCACGAACGGCATTGCTAGCTACATTGTTGGCAATACGGTAAAGCCAAGTAGAAAACTTGGCCGTCGGCTGATAGCTCTTCCGAGCGCGATAGACTCTTAAAAAAACTTCCTGAGCCAGATCCTCGGCCGCTTGCTGATTGCTGACCCAGCCCATCATCAACCGAGTAATCGAGGCATTGTGCCGCTGCATCAACATTTCAAACGCAAGCGAATCGTCGTCACGGACGCGCAGCATCAGAACCACGTCTGGATCTGAAGTGTAATCCGATGTTGTTGATCCTTCCTGCAAAGCAACAGTCTTTCAATGCAACTTAGCGTGTTCCAATACCCGCGGGGACGAACCGTCTAGTCTATGGTCCAATCTGCACAATGCACCATACCAAATCCACGCTTCCCCTAAGATGGGAAAACAGCTTCGAGCAACCTAACCTAACATGAACACGCTGATTTTGGAAAAGTTCCGAGTCTGCCGATGCTAATTCAAGCAATTTGCAGTTGCCATGTGCCTCGCTTAAGTCCTATTCGCTGAAGCACTTATGAAAATCGCTCGCCGTCGGCCCGAAGACTTGTTTACGGATTCAAGGGCGATTTGGTTCGCTTAAACCGAACAGCCGCCTAAAGGGCATTGGTATCTACACCAGTATGGGTGAAGCGGAAATGTTCGCTTGTTTCGCTACGTGAGTCTGCAGGGGTTCGTTTAACCGCGTTGGGCATCGCCCCGCGTTGGTTGTGCCTTTAGCAGTATCGCGGCCCGTTGGGCTCGCGGTTAAACGACGTTTACCCCGTTTCGCCTGCGAATCAATCGTAACGATGTGTAGATACCAAAGCCTAAAGGGCGTACGACGGACTGCCGCCTAAATCACAGGCTTACTGTGGCTGATAATCTTGCCACATCCAAACCAGAGTGTCGGCCAGCGTTTGCTCGAACACTTTGCGATCACAATGCTTGGTGCCCTTCGTAAATACGTAGCGATAGTCGTACCCTTTCGCTTTCAACGCATCCGCCGTCCGCTCATTGGCCATGACCCAGTTGTGATAAGTTTCTTCCGGGTCTTTAGCTCGAAGATCATTCTCAGAAACATGTGTGAAGATTCGCAGCGGCTTCTTGTCGGAATTTTCAATCAGCTTCATGCTCGAATGATACTCCCAAGCACCTAGCGGATAAGCCGACTCTTCGGGCGCATCGTCATCTTGCTGATCGACAAAAGTCCCAGAGTATGTGATTAACCGATGGAACAGGTCTGGCCGAAACCAGCCCATGGTCAATGCCGCCGCTCCGCCGGAACTGCAACCCATCGCACCCCTGCCCCACGGATCGTCGGTAAAGGCGATCTTCGGATAAGCAGCCTTGATCGCCGGATCGCTCAATACCGCAGGCAAGACTTCTTCATTGATGAACCGAGCAAGCCGATCGGACATGGTGTCATATTCCAAGCCGCGTTGGCTGCCCTTGCCATCGTTGCCGCCGTTTTGAACTGCAATCGCAATGAACGCTGGCAGCCTGCGAGCCGGATTTTTTGAAATGGTAAGATTGTCTAGTGCATTGCGAACAAGATTCAGATTGCTGGGGCCATCATGCATGACCAAGATCGGAGCTTTCGTGCCATCGACATAAGCGGCCGGTACATAGACGGTAATCTTGCGCTCGGTGCGTACCTCTTTGCGAGGGTCCAGCGTTTCATCATCACCGCGGAAGATCTTGCTATCAGCCAACTTCATGCTGAACTCGAACTGCTGCCCTTTGGCATTGCCATGATCCTTCAAGTCCGAATGCAATTCGTAATCTGGACCGATCACAAAGTTGCCGTTAGCTAAAGCAGCAGAATCCTGAGCCTTGCTGCCCTGCGCATGGACTGCACAATCCAAATGACTGATAAACAAGGCGGTAGCAATCAAACTCAAAGGGACCGTGTAGCGAAAGAGGCGTCGCATGGTGGGCTCGTTCTTTAAGGGGCAAGTAGTTGGAAGGAAACTGCCCTAATCCTAAACGCTGCCCAATCGAAATGGAATCACCCCAAACAGGCTTCACTCTGGCTAAATCAGACGTAACCGTTCACACTTCGATCAGCCGCAGGGCATTCCTACCGGTTTTTGTAGCCTCTTACCTGACAACCGGGGCTATCGCCCAGCGGCTCATTGGCTCATGTTTTTGTGACTTCCATGATTGAGGCGTGAACGGTTGCAATCAGACTAAGCGTTTGCCAAAGGTTCCTCTGAATTCAACCCACTGAGCGATTTTCGCAGCCTGCGATAGCCGCCGAAAACGAACGCACTGGAGATTAGCAAAATGCTACTTGGTTCCGGGATCGCTGAAACAGAGGTGTAGCTGAGTGCGAGATACCGACCACTAGCAAGGTCGCCACCAAGTCCTACCGTGAGCTGGCCATCACCATTAATCACTGCATTGAACAGTTCTGAGGTACCGACGAAGGTGATGCCAGTAGCAGCGAAGTCTATGTTTCCACCAGCAAAAGTCTCCATCATTTTCCAACTATAGTTTTGCCCAGCGTCAAAACTCGACGCGAATCCAGTTCGCTCGGTGATGAGAAACGTCGCGTTTTGGATTGTGATATGGCCATCCACCAGAAGTCGATCTTGAACTGCTGTCGCGGAGCTTCCGCCCAACACACTACTGGTATCTCCTGCGTCCAGCAAATCCCATCCGTAGAAGCTGCGATCTGTTGTGGAGCTGGATGAGAGATAAAAATCACCCTCAATGTTAAAAGTTCCGATGTCGTTGAAGCCTGGTGTGAAGATGCCTAACGAGTTTATGCGAACATCGGCATTGATCAAACCAGTGCCGGCCAGTTGTCCGCCTTGATTGACATTGACCGCCCCTGCCATACCGCCTAACTGCCCCACATAGACTTGTGCATTCGGACTCACCTCCAGCATTCCTTGGTCGTAGACAAGTAAATTATCTCCGATGAACATGGAGCTATTATTGGTTACCAATGCTGTTGCAACTCCGCCTTGTTCAAAGACGTTACTTGCAGCTCGACCACCAAGATGAAAGTTGCTAGCCGTTGAAACGGACGAGTTATCGCCAGCGATCAAGAGCTCAGCGGAACTTGTAGCACCTATTCCCATAAACGTTGAGTCGCTAACTTCTACGGTGCCACCTGTGTTTACAGTAAAGGAACCTGCGCCTTCGCGTCCGATCTGCAATTGGCTGGTACTCAACATCGCTTGCTGGCCAACCACAGCTTCGCCATAGCTGCCCGCAGCAGAACCCAAGATGGTGATGCCGGATATATTGACTTCCCCTTGGTCAGTCGCATTCAGCCTGCCGTCTCCTTCGCCTCCGAGCGCTAGATTCGTTGCGTTCAATTGACTACCGGTCCCTGATACGCCAACCGTTCCGACGCCTGTCGCAAAACGACCTGCGACTAATTCGTTTTCTAATGGAGCAAGATTGGCCGCATTGCCGACATTCATGATCCCGCCATTCGCAATATCAAGGGCACCAGTTCCATGTGCACCTACCATGATGCTATCGGTAGGCCCTGAGGCTGACTGTAGAACCTCGCTTGCATCGACACGAAAGTTGCCAAACGAACCTTCGCTTACGCCGATTTGGATGCTGCCGTCAAAGCTGGCAGTCGAACCGGAATACAAATCAATCGACCCAATCGAGCCGTTGAGACTGCCTACATTCACGACGTTCGAAAAACTTGCGGCGGCTGAATCCTGCAGAATGAGCGAGCCAGTTCCCGCATTGCCAATAAAGGATGGGCCGCTTTGGATGAGCTGCGTCCCTGCTCCCTCAACATTCACTTCTCCAATCGCTCCAATCCCATTGCTGATAACCAATTGGCCTGACCCGTTAACAACGGAACCACCTTCGATCGAGATACTTCCACTGCTGCCATTTGCATCTGCAGCGACAATGTTGCCAATATCATATGAACTGCCGTTTATGCGTGTTTCGCCAGAGCGCGAGGTCAATTGGCCTAGGCCAACTCCTGAAGTCCCGCCGTTGAGTTCAAGGATCGAACTACTACTGTTGATCTTGAAAAGATTCGTACCTTCGACTGTTCCCGAAATCGTGAGTAATCCGTTGCCCGCTCCTTGAACCGTCAGACCTGCGCCAGCAATGGAGATGTTGTTGCTGATGACTGCCGAACCACTCCCCATTTGGTCAATAATGCTTTGGCCCGTAGGAGCGGGTCCCTCAAAGGCCAATGCGTTGCCATTCAACTCGATCGTACCCGATCCGGTATTGTTGAATCGCACGGCGAAGAGTTGAAACGGCGACGCTAAATCGTTGGCAGCGATGTACGAATTCGAACCCGACGCTCCAAACTGTAAAAATGTGCTTGTCGATGGAGTTGGAATCCCAACCGGCGACCAATTCGTATCGGTGGACCAATCCCCGCCTGCAACATTGGCTTGCCAGGTTTGTGAATGGACTTTTTGGATGCTACCAAGTATGGCAAGTGGCACAATGCAACATAGAAATAGGATTCTCGTGTTGGCAATACGGCTGGTGTACATGCGGTCTTCTATCCTTGGCGATTGAAAGCTGATTCAATAGACCATCCCTGGCGAGCACTCGAATTCCATCTGAGCTAGACGATTCATTTGGAACATGCCAGCGCCGAAAAACCAAAAAAGATAGAACTTTCGGAATTATCCGAATACAATCGCAATTCCAACAATCGATCACTTTGCGACTAGGTGGGGGCATGAACGACGCGCAGTTCGAGAGATTCGAAAGCTACCTCATCCTGCTTGCTACTACGCAACTTCGAGCAATGCGAGAGGTTAGGCTCGAACCGGTGGACCTAGTGCAAGAGACGTTCGCTCGAGCACACGCGAAAATCGATCAGTATCAGGGATCCTCGGAATCGGAACTCGCAGCATGGCTTGGCCAAATCTTGCGAAACTACGTTCGTGACCGCTTGCGAAAACTGAGTCGTGAAGTGGACGAACAACAACTGCTGCAACGTCTGGATGAGTCTTCGAAACGATTGGAAGATTGGCTGGTCTGTGGAGAGCTAACGCCCAGTCGCCGGTCGCTGCAAATGGAGCAAAAACTTCAGCTCAGCGATGCTCTCTTGACGCTGAGCGACGACCAGCGGACCGCCGTTGAACTTCGGTATATCGACAGCCTGCCGATCCGAGAAATTGCCAGCACCATGGGCCGTTCAATCGAGTCGGTAAGCGGTCTGCTGCAACGCGGGCTCCAAAAACTGCGCATCAAGCTGGACGCCAAGAATCATTCATCAAACGTCAAGGAATAATCGAACTGGATCGCACAGTCCGACACACACGCAGTCCGTTGTTCAACACTCTGTCGCTGACTAAATCATTCGCGCGATACGAACTGCGTTGACTTCTTGCCGCGTAGTCATAGGAGCCTCCTCGCAGCACACGTCGCTGGTTATCAATCACGTTTTGCTCGAGTACACGATCTGAGATGCTGGATTGTTCGCCCGCGTCAAATTGGCCGCCGTAGGGCAAATATAAATTATGACACCACTCGAACTGATTCCCCAGAATGTCAAATAGCCCAAATCGATTAGGACAGAGAAGCCCAACCTCTTGACATTGTTCACCCGCGTTTGAAATATGCCACGCGTACTTTCCTAACAGCGCAGGATCGCTGCCGTAAGGTCTGCTAGCCAAGCTGCCTGCCCGACAAGCAAACTCCCATTCAGCTTCAGTAGGCATCCGGTATCCTATAAGCTGTAGGGAGTTATCCTTTATACGCATCCCTTCAGCATATTCACCATTTTGATTGGGTTCATAGCACCATTGTTCTTCAGGAATCTGCTCTTGTTGACTCAGCCAGTTGCAGTAAGCAGCCGCTTGGTACCAGCTAATAGCTCCGATAGGACAGTTGAGTCGCAATTCCGTGCCACGTTGGTTGATCTGAAAATTTGGGGCGTGGCGCAAAAAATCAGCACGTGTAATCTCGTGCGTCGCAATCGCAAACTTGCGACCAATAAAACGCTGATGCAATTGTTCATCCCAATCTCGCGCACCTATATCTTCACTGCTCCCCATGAAAAACTGATCCGCGTCCAAGACAACCAGGGTGTGTCCCTGCCGGTTGACAATCCAACATCCGTGGCACAAATCTGCGTCGGTTGCAGTCCCCTCGCTGCTGCTGCTGGCCGCAACCGATAGAACGTCTCCGTCGCTTGAAAAACCAAAGCGTCGAAGCAAACTGCCTGCGGCACTATGTACGCCTGCATCAACGTGAGCTTTATGCAGTTGCTTCACTTGAATCTCCAAACTCGCTAGAGTTTGATCTGTGATGTCTGCGACCTGATACTCACCTATTGCCAATAGCAATGCGTACTGAAGATCCGCACTTGATTCAACAGTTAGCCGATCAAGCAGAATCTGAATCGGTACGCCGTAATCCGACATGCTATGGACTAGACTACTTCGCAAGGAAGGATCCTCAATTGCCATCAGCAAGGACCAGTCAAAGTCCTGTGGACTTATTTGGAGCGAACACATTGCCGCATTCGTAACTTGTTTAAGAGACAATGTGTCGGCATTTGAGCTGTCCCGCATCGAGTCTGGAACATTGCGATACTCGTTGATCTTGCGTTGGCAAAGTCCCAAAGCGGTCGTAGCATGAAGTCCTAACCGCTCGAACACGGCACTGTATTCAGCACTATCTGCAAGGCACAGTAAATCAAATAATCGTTCCGGCTCAGAACTATAGTGTTCACATAGCAGATCGAATGCAAATAATCGGCGGCGATTCGAGGCTTCGGATGAAGCGATGTATCGTAATGGAACGGCGAGAACGTCGAACGTTGGCTTGAACAAAGCTCGCCAAGACGCAAGTTCCGATGGCTCGACGCGTACCAGTTCATTGCAGACCCGACGAAGCGTCATTTCATCTAGCTTGGAGAAAGACGCAGGCGCAACCCAAGACAACGCTCCGGCGATGCGCAATTTTTCTCGTGGCTTCAATGCTTCGTCTGCGAGAATGGATTTGCATCGATCGACAAAAGGCGAATAGTACAGCGACAACTGCTCTGCCACGATACCAATCTCACTAGGCCGCAAATACCCAATCGATTCAAACAGCAAATCGGCTTGGGTCGGATCCCTTGCTAGTACCGCCATCGCAAGGTTTAGCCGTTGCTCTTTGTTTAACCCTGTCATGGAAGCACGCTGTTGAACTAGCGGAATTAGCTCGTCGGCCTGCATTTCAATTTTCTTCAAGATTGAGGGCAATTGACCAACAGACGCACTCAACAACGATTCCACAACGGACGCATTCTCAAGCTCCGCTCGCTGAAGTTCAGACGCGACACGATACTGATAACGGACCGTTGCAATACCGCCCAGGCCAATGACAATGGACACGCAAAGCAACGACGCATACAGCGTGAAGTGCGGACGGCGTTTTGCAAATAGCATAGCGCGGTGAATGGGATTTCTCCGACGAGCGAGTATTGGCCGCCCCGAAATCCAACGCTGCAAATCATCCGCTAGGGCCTCGGCACTCGCATATCGATCCTGTGGATTCCTGGAAATTGCCTTAAAGCAAATAGTGGCTAGATCACGCGGTACACGAACACCTAACTTGTGAAATGCAAGTGGCTCCTCACCCTTCAGTTTTTCGAACAGCTCAAGCAACGAACTTGCAGTGTGTGGACAGTGCCCAGAGAGCAACCAGTACAAGATCGTCCCAAGCCCATAAATGTCTGATAAAGTCGTGGCCTCTCCACTGCATTGCTCCAGGGCCATAAATAGCGGCGTTCCCACCATAAATTCAGAATAGGTCGACTCATCCATCGCATCCAATTTTTTCGCGATGCCAAAGTCCGCTACATATGGCCTTTCGTTCTGGTCTACTAGAATGTTCGCTGGCTTCAGGTCGCGATGAAGGATTCCGCGCTGATGCGCATAACTTACAGCGCGCGAAATTTGCACGACGATCTTCGCTGCTTCATTCGGCTCGGCCGGATGGTGGCGGTAACGATCTCGAAGACTATTTTTCTCCAGCAATTTCATCGAGAAATAATCGATGCCATCGATTTCCCCTACGTCATAGATTGGCACAATATTGGGATGATCAAGACCAGCTACCGCCTCAGCTTCGCGGCGAAACCTTCTGCGATCGCGGTCCTTGCATGGCTGACCAACACACAACTTGATGGCAACTTCGCGTTTGAGTGTGACATCGAAGGCCTTGTAGACTATCCCCATGCCGCCGCGTCCCAACAATTCGATCAGCCGATATCTTCCAAATTTGCGTGGAAGCAGTTCCTGAATGTGTCCCGTTCCACTTTTGCTCTCCACATCGCCAGTATCGTGACTTGGAGTCAATGTTTGCTGTCGTGCATCCAACGTTCGCGACGTCGTTGGAGGCAAGCCAGGAGGTACTTGCTTCGTTTTCTTATCTCCCAGCACCCGTTGCACCAAAGCCTGCGCTGCAAGATAAGACCCTAACTCCGGCGCGATCGCTTGATTGCGTTGCATCCATTCGGCCACATTGAAATCAAGCCCTTCGTCGACGGCACTCAAATACTCTGCGATCGCTAACGCCAGTCGAGGATTGTTTGAATGATTCAAAAATTCATCGACAGAGCGTGACGCAGTATTGTCGGGAGGATTGGCTTGCAACACCGAATTCAAATCGATCTTTGAGTTTGAATCGTCGAAATGATCTGCGGTGTGCTCTGACATCGGCTTTACTGAAGATAGGAAATGCCTAACGGATCCTCTATCAGTCTAAAGCCTTGCGTGCATGACGACAAACTATTTGAAAGTAATTTATCGCGATTCAAATGAGAAGCTGCTGCGGATGGGAGCGAGCTCTGGATCAAAACGTAGATCGGCGGGACGACGAAATCCGCTAGATATCGCTGAATCCAACGTCGAAATAGCTCGTTGCCGCAACTTGTCACTGTCCCAACCCGCTCGACTGACACCGGTCCGTCCAAACGATTCGGCAGCCTGCGCATAACTGCAAGCAAGCACATATTTCACTCCACTGCTGGCTTGCTCAACATCGATCCCCATCAACGACTCAAAGCACGATTCAATACGATCCAACCTCGCCGCGACTTGCGCTAACAGTGCAACGTATGCGATATTGTCAGGCTCTAGTTGATACAACTCGCTTCGCAATCGAAAACACGCTTCCCACGCACCAGTGGCTTGCTCCGTTTGATCTGACAACCAAGATGCCATCCCCAGCAAATAGTAAGCGTCCGCTAAACGCTGCTTGTAACGCAGACTCTCGCCTACATTCTGCTGGACCGCTAACATCCGCTCGACCGCTTGCTGAGCGATCTCTCTGGCTTCCTCTGTCTGATCGGTATACATGAACATCACTCCCAATTCTACCATCGCGAGAACCGTATTCTGCTGCAATATCACGTTCTGCGGATTTACTTCAGCCTTCTTGCTCAGCAGTTGGACAACCGACTGCATTTCGCTCATAGACGCATCAAGCTGCAGGCGTTGAAAGTTCAGCGAGGCAAGCGTCCAACGACTTCCGATCACTTCCATCTCCGCACTCGCACTGGACGGTTGCTTGTCAAAACTCGCCTGCCGCAGTTGAGCTGACTCGGTAAGGTAAGCTAATGCGGAATCCAAGTCGCCTTCGTCTTTTGCCAACACGCCCAGTCGACCAAGTATGGCTGCGAGGTTCTGCTGTACATCATCGCTGTCGGGTACTTCTTCCACCCATTTGCGTCGCTGCTCTAGGCTAATCAAGAAGTGCTTTTTTGCCGATTGCAGATCGCCCAAGTTGTGCTCCACGGTGCCCAGCAACTCGTGAATCGTTGACAGATTGTGACGACGGCCTGGCAGTTGTTTTTGTTGGTCCAAGGTTTCAAGTGCCGCGAGGCATTTCGCATAGCTGGCACGTGCTTGCTGCATTCGGCCAAGCTCCATGTTGACGTCACCCAAGCGACGATCGATACCAGCGGCGATGATGTTTTGAGTGACCGCATCCCCACCAGACTGCTCGATGCGATCCAAACCATCGGAGGCAACCTTTAACAACGAGCTGCGCAGTTCCAGCAGTCGTGTATCGTCCGCCATCTTGCGTTGCACTTCAAAGACCAAGGACTTCAGCGCATCGACCGCGTTCTTCTGCTGAATCAAAGCGGCTTCCGCGTTCTTGGCCGCAATCTGCTCGTTGTGTTGGGCAGCTATTGCGTTTCGACTAGCAAGTTCGGCTTGCTCCAGTGCTTCATTTCGAGCCATTTGCGCAAGCTGAGCGTTTTGCTGTGCTTCAACTTTCGCTTTCGCTTCCTGTTCTTGCGCTGCGATAGCTTGCTGAGCGTTCTGCTCTGCAGCTTTCGCTGCCTCATTTGCAGCGTTACGAGCACTAACGGCTTCTTGCTTCTGTGTAAAAATCGCTCCGGCAGCTAATGGTCCTCCGATCGCAAGGACCGCAGCGAGACCGGCCGCCGTTGCAATCAACGCGGCTTGACGTGGCTTGCGTCGACTCCAACGCACCGCTCGCTCCAGCGCGCTGACCGGTCGAGCTGCGATTGGTTCGCCTAAGATAAATCGTTGCAAATCGTCCGCGAACTCCGCGGCCGAAACATACCGTTTGTCAGGCTCTTTCTGCAAGCATTTCAAACAGATCGTCTCCAAGTCGGTCGGCAAACCGGGCTGCAGCTTCGTTGGCGCGATCGGTTCATCGTGCAACAATTGAATCAAAGTATCCGTGGGCTTGGCAGCTAAAAATGGCGGACGTCCCGTTAACGCGCAATACAACACCGCCCCCAATGAATAGATGTCTGCTGGCCGATCGACGCTGCGTTCCCCCAACGCTTGTTCCGGAGCCATATAGCTGGGCGTTCCGACAATGTCACCAGTACGACTAATGTTGCTGTCAGCTTCCAATTGTTTGGCCAATCCAAAGTCGGATAGCTTGGGTACCCCCCCGCTGGTCAGCAGAATGTTGCCGGGCTTCAAATCGCGATGGATCACGCCTGCTTGATGAGCGAAATCCAATCCGCGCGCCAACGGCATCAGGATTTTGCCGCTTCCATCGGATCCAACGGTTTGCCATCGATCTTTTCCGACAGCGATTTCCCATCGACATACTCCAACGAAAAGTACGGCATGCCTTGAAAGTCACCAATGTCGTAAATACGCACGATGTTTTCGTGTTGAAATTTGCCGACCGCGCGAGCTTCCGCCTGAAAGCGTTCTAAAGTTTCACGGCTTGCATGCGCACCGGCCAAGACCATCTTCAATGCGACATCACGACCTATACCAATCTGAGTTGCAAGGTACACGATCCCCATTCCACCGCGACCAAGGATGTCTTTCACCTCGTAACCGGGAATCGCAGGTAGCTTGGTATAATCGTGCTTTGCAGTACTGCTTGCCCCGGCAGATGCAGCCGACTTTTTACCAACCGAAAAATCAAGACTCGCACCTTCAGAAGCTTGAAAGACGAACGTGTCATCTCGAGCGGTTGGGTCGGTCCGATGAGGCAACGTTAGATCGTTTGGCTGAGCAACATAGCCATCGCTGGCCAGACGTGTCACGGAGCGGTTGAGTTCCTCCGAAGAAAACTCCATGGTCGCTTCGGCCACAGGTCTCTCGGTGGCTTGCAACTCTTCGCCGCGATAATAACTATCGATCGACGAAAGCACCTTGCTAGCTTCCGCCCGCTGCGCTTCGCTCAACACTTCCAACAGCACATTAGCCGCTGGTGGCACCCCGCCTTTCAAGGCCAATTGCCAATCGGCTTCATACCAACGCGCAAGTTCGCCAATCCAACCCGCTCGATGTGCCCATCCCAGTTTTTCTGCCGCTGGGAACAAGGACCCAGACTTCGAAGAAAACTGTTCCGTTTCTTGGCCGCTCATCATTCCGTCTTTCTGCGCCGAAAGCGATCTCCGCTTTCAAGTTCACCCGGTAGTTCGTATTACCTATCGCCGCCAGATCCTAAATCAAATCATCTTGAATATCGCTGCCGTTCTTATCCAGCACATCATCTTCCAGCGATTTGAAGAACCAATCTCTGTTCGCTTCACCCTTCAATTTATCAACCGATGTGTCATTGAGCACCGTTTGATTGGCCTTCAAGAAGAAGTTGCCGTTGCTGCGTGTCCCCGATCCTGTTCCGCGGATATTCGCGACTCTTGTATTGAAGTTCCGATTCGATGTCCACTCTTGAAGGATCGATTTTAAAGCCAGATCATGATTGTCGTAGATGGTATAGCCGCCAATCAAGATATCTTCACCTTGATCGCCTTCTATGGTGTCGGCCCCCATTCCGCCAATCAAGATATCGCGGCCATGACCGCCATCTAGGAAGTCGTCGCCATCATCGCCAATCAAGATATCATTGCCCGCTTCGCCAAAGATCTGATCATTTCCGTCGCCACCACGAATGATATCATCTCCAGCGCCCCCGTAGATCGTATCGTCGCCCGCGCCACCAAAGATCGTATCATTGCCCGTGCGGCCATCAATATAATCGTTGCCAGTTCCGCCATCGATCAGGTCGTCACCAAAACCACCGAAGATGGTATCATTCCCGGCTCCACCATAGATCTCGGTTAAATTCGTTACGAAAAAGCTCACGTCAATCAAGTCGTCGCCATCGCCGCCGTCAATAAAGATCGAATGGATTGGGTTTTCCCAGAAGATTACAACACCCGGCGATGGAAGGAAGCTGGCGAAAACAGCATACACACCAAGCAACTGGTAAACACGAATCTCGTCCGCGGCTGAGGTGCCGATGATTTGAAGCTGCCCATTGACGATCTCAACCGTCCCCCCCAAAGGTGTCACCGTTGCCAGTACCGCCTGAGTGGCCGAGGCAACCGCATTACCGTTGTCAGTTATGGTCAGCGTTACAGTGTACGTGCCACTGCTGGCGTACACATGGCTGGCCAAAATCGAACCGCCGCCGGAGAACTGTGTTACCGAGATCGCTTGAACGGTTCCATCCCCCCAGTTGATCAGCGCTGTATGATTATCCAACAGCCCAGCGTCAGTGAAAGTGGCCGTCAAGCTGACTTCGCCAGCAGTTCCCACGGCTGCAACTTCCAATAACGTAACCACCGGAGCTCGATTGGCCACAGTTACTTCGACCGCATCGAAAGCACTGGCTCCGTCGTTGTCCGTAACTGTCAGCGTGGCGTAGTAAACACCATCGTCGATCGCTGTGAAATCAAACACCAGATCGGTTGATGTTGCGACGACGTTGTTGCTTGCGTCGCGAACCTCCCACAGTACCGCATGAGTGTCCAATACCCCCACGTCAGTAAAGCTGCCCGCTAAAGTAATTGAGTCACCTTCATTTGCGACGATTGGTAATCCGGCTTCGACGATCGGCGCGACATTCGTAACGGAAATGGATACGATCTGACTGTCAAACAGCCCCGAAGCATCAGCGACTCGGATGCGAACTTGATACTCGGCATCGTCTACTCCCGTAAAGCTGAACTCGCCTGTGACTGGATTGATCGACGCACCCACCGGGAACGGCTGGCCATTGACCGGCTCAATACTCCACAGCAGATTTACGCTATCGACATCCGTCGCACTGGCTACGAACGTCAGCGTACTGCCTTCCGAAACGGTTTGGTCAACAATCAAATCCAGCACCGGTGGCTCATTGGAGAAGAATCCGCCGCCAGAGCTATCAAACAAAACGTCGCCATTAGCAGGGTTAAAGCCCAGTAGTAATTCTTTCGCCGAATTCCCGATATACGTATCCGCACCAGAACCGCCACTAAGTGTATCGCCGGCTGCAGATTGCGCGATCGTGCCGTCGAATCGATAGATGAATAACTCGTATTCCCCAGTGTCGTTGTCGGCGCATGCGATATGCAACGGATTGGCCGAACAGAAGCCGAGTATGTTAAAGCCACCCAGATAACTGGAAATCTCCGGGTGATAGAAACTGAACGTGTCGACTTCGACCGTAAACGTCTGCACTTGGCCGATCGCACCGGGCAAAATCAAATCTAACAATGTAGAATCGGTCGGCTCAAACTGATCGTCATTGAACGCACCAAGGATACTCGAATAGTAAGCGACTTTATTGCCGTTCTCGTCAAAAACGCGGACAATCGAATCAATGGGATTGAACACGCGATGACGTAACACTTGGCTGAGCACTTCGATGGTCACAACATCGCCGCCTCGGCCAGTGAAGGTGTAATAGTCGCTTTCACTTACACCGCCAGTCGTCAGATCGATACGACCTTGCACACTAATTGCCGCCGCGGACAACTCTTTTCCAGCGTTGACGCCCTGCACGACCGTGTTGGGGACCGTCAGATACGGCAGTTCGCCCAAATCAATCACACCTGTAACACCATGCAGCAAACGCATTGCCGCTTCGGAAATCATGCGGCCATTTTCCGCAAACGCAAGCTTGAGCGCTTCACGCTCGCCGAAGAATGGATTGCCCAGCGCATCGATCAACGACGTGCCAATCGATGCTGGAGATGCCATGATATGCAATCGCGTCTCTTCCGCAGCCGCTGGTCCAGTGTAAATCGGACGATAACGTCCAGCGTTATCCAGCCCCGCGAAGACGCCACTGCCCGGAGGTCCGAAGGCATCTTGATGGCGAAGGCCATAGGTGTGACCTAGCTCATGTGCAGCGATAGTGCTTGAAAGTGCGATGTAGTTTTCGCTGGTCGGTGGTAACTGGTTTACACCCGTTCCAAAGAACCCATTGACGTCGACTTGCACGAAATCTTCGATCGAAAGTTCACGCCAACCGATGCGATTGCTGATGCCACCTAACACGAATCGCGAGCCAGGCAAGTAAACTGCCGCGTTAAAGATAATCGATACGAATTGGTCCGTTGTCGGCATCGACTGCGTAAACTCGATATCAAACGGAGCATAATCCTGCTCGATGCGAGCCTGAATCGCATCTCGTTCAACTTGGCTGTACTGATACTCGCCCGGCTCGGTCGCTGAATCAAAATCCAAGAAGACGGTTCGGCGCAAACCCGCTTGCAAAATATCATCGCCATCGCGACCTTCCAGGTAATCAGCTCCTCCCAAACCATACAGCTTGTTGTTTAACTCATTACCCAACAGTCGATCGTCGAAATCGGTTCCATACACGTTTTCTAGGTTCGTGGGGATCGTCAAGTACAGGAAACCGCCCACATGTTGTGTGGCACTGACCGCGAGATCGACTTCGATCGGGGCAAAGAAGCCTCGGAAATCCAATGTATCTTCGCCGCCCAGATCCGTGATGGTCTTACTTCCCGAATCAAGGTTCGTAAAGTGATACCAGTCCGGTCCAACTCCACCGATCAAGACATCGTTGCCGCTGCTGGGTTCAAAGCGCGATCCCATCGGACTGCCGATCAGCATATCGTTTCCAGTGCCACCAACCAGCTTGACTGGCAGTGGACTCGCCGATGCGTCCAGCGTATTGCCTGAATTGCCGCCAATTAAAAGCCCGCGTTCGAACTCCGCAATAGAGAAGCTCAACGCCCCAACGCTTAACGTCGTCGCAGTCAACGTGATGTCCGCATCAGCCGCTCCGAAGATCATGTCGTTGCCTTCGCCGCCAATCAACGTGGCACTCCCACTTCCGCCACCGATCGTATCATTACCAAATCCACCGAAGATCAAATCATTTCCGCTGCCGCCGATAATTGAATCATCGCCGTTTCCGCCGCTGATCGTATTGTCGCCGCCGTATCCACCAAAGATCAGGTCGTTACCGTCGCCGCCGTCGATCGATTCGTTGCCGCTACCACCTATGATTGAATCGTTGCCATAACCGCCAAAGATCAGATCATTGCCGCTGCCACCAACGATCGTGTCGTTGCCGTTGCCGCCGTCAATCGTACTAGTCCCCACAGATCCACCGAAAATCAGATCGTTGCCATCACCGCCATCGATCGAATCGTTCCCCAAGCCAGCTCGGATCGTGTCGTTGCCGGGGCCGCCAAAGATCAGATCGTTGCCACTGCTTCCAATGATAGAGTCGTTCCCGCCACCACCATTGAGTGTGCTGTTTCCATAGCCACCAAAGATCAAGTCGTTGCCTTCACCACCATCAATGGATTCGTTACCACTGCCACCGATGATGGTGTCATTTCCAAAACCGCCAAAGATAAAATCGTTGCCTTGGCCGCCAATGATCGAATCGTTTCCGTTGCCCCCGTTAAGCGTAGATGAACCGTAGCTACCGCCGAAAATTAAATCGTTCCCACTACCACCATCGATGGACTCGTTTCCACCGCCCGAATGGATGGTGTCATCACCAAAGCCTCCAAAAATCAGATCGTTGCCACCGCTGCCGATGATCGAATCGTTTCCATTACCGCCATCGATCGTGGTATTTCCATAGCCACCAAAGATCAAATCGTTCCCTTCGCCGCCAACGATTGTCTCATTGCCACTTCCACCCACAATCGTATCATCGCCGTAGCCGCCGAAGATCAGATCGTTGCCGCCTCCGCCAATGATCGAATCATCGCCGGAGCCCGCTACAATCGTGCTCGCACCGTACGACCCGCCGAAGATCAGATCGTTACCGCTGCCACCATCGATCGAAGAATTGCCGCCGGAGGAGTAGATCGTGTCATCGCCGAAACCGCCGAAGATCAGATCATTGCCGCTGCCGCCAACGATGGAATCATTGCCACTGCCACCATCGATCGTGCTGCTGCCGGTCCCTCCGAATATCATGTCGTTGCCGTTACCGCCGACGATCGTCGATTCGCCGCTGCCTCCGGAAATGGTGTCGTCGCCATAACCACCAAAGATCAGATCATTGCCATTACCGCCAACGATCGAATCATTGCCGTAGCCGCCATCGATCGTATCGCTGCCGCCAAACAAGCTGCCAAAGATCAGGTCATTTCCACTGCCACCTATTATTGTTTGACTTCCAGAGCCCGCGTAGATCGTATCATCGCCAAAGCCTCCGAAGATCAAATCATTGCCGCTGCCACCGATGATCGAGTCATTGCCCGCTCCGCCATCAATCGTCGAAGATCCGCCAAAACCACCGAAGATCAAATCGTTGCCTTCGCCTCCACTGATCGATTGATCGCCTTCTCCAGCCACGATTGAATCATCACCGAATCCGCCGAAGATCAGGTCGTTACCGTTTCCGCCAACGATCGTATCGTTACCGCCACCGCCACTGATGGTACTGCTGCTAAACCCATCGCCCCCGAAGATCAAATCATTGCCTTCGCCGCCGTCGATCGTTTCATTGCCGCTGCCGGAAAAGATCGTGTCATCGCCAAAGCCACCGAAAATTAAGTCGTTTCCGCTGCCACCGATAATCGAATCGTTTCCTCCTCCACCGTAGATCGTATCATCACCGAAGCTGCCGAAGATCAAGTCGTTGCCTTCACCGCCGTCGATCGATTCGTTGCCTTCGCCCGACAGAATCGAGTCATCGCCAAACCCGCCAAAAATTAAATCGTTACCACCACCGCCGATAATCGAATCATCGCCGTTGCCGCCATCGATCGTTGCATCGCCAAAAGAACCGCCAAAGATCAGATCGTTGCCATCGCCACCACCTAACGAGTCGTTACCGCCTCCTGAATAGATGGTGTCATCACCCAAGCCACCAAAGATCAAATTGTTTTCCGTGCTGCCCGTGAAGACATCTTTAAAGGGCGTTCCGATTGCATTTTCAAAACTACCCAGCAGCGACACCGTCCCACCTGTACGAACCGTTTGAATTTCACCTGAACTCAAACTTAAGTCCAACGTGACTCCATCAGCTTCATCGCTGGACGCTGTCGTCACGCCACTGAAGTCCAGCGTGTCATTTCCGCCAAAGTCCGTGAGTGTTTTGCTGCTAAAACCCCAGATGCGAATCACGTCATCCCCAGATCCCGTGACGGCAGTATCATCGCCTTCACTAACGTCAACGATGTTATTTCCATCGCCAGCCAAGATCAAATCGTTGCCCGGCCCGCCAATCAAGATGTCGTTCCCACTGGACGCAATGATCGTGTCGTCGCCGTCTCCCGCATCGATGTATGCGTCTATGTCCAACAACGAGTTGATCGTGATCGTGTCGTTGCTACCGGCGGCGGCAATAATCACGACATCGCTAATGGGGAAATCTTGCGAGCTAATCAACGCTCCAGTTTGCACCGTAACGGTCACTTCCCCAGCTTGCGTTCCTGGATCAATAGTGATCACATCTGCTAGGTCAGTGCCCGCTACAAAGATCGCTGTCGCCGTGGCTGAACCACTGTCATCATCGGTCACGGTAATTTGCACCGTTCCACTGCTAGCCGCTGGTCTTGGGAACTCAATAGTCGCTTGATCAACCACGGTACCAACCGGAATGGGAACTCCAACCTGCCAATGGTAGACGAACGTATCTTCCGGCGAAGGGTCCGTCACGATCGCTCGCAGTCGAACCGTCGTCGGATCACTACCGTTGTCTTCCAAGCGGACAGTAGGCGCTACGTTGGCCACCAGAACATTGGTAAAGGTGCTGCTGTTGCCGCCGTCTTTGTCAGTCACCGATACGCGAATCTGATACGAGTCGATGGGACTGCCGGTTGGATTGTCGTCTGCGTAAATGTGCGTCGCAGTAAAACTGCCAACACCAGCATCAAGATTCAAAATCAAATCGGGCGAACCATCGCCCCAGCGGATGCTTACGATTTGCGAGTCTTCAAGACCAGGGTCCACAATCGAACCTGTAAGCGTAAACATGCTGCCTTCAGGAATAACCGTCAGCGGCGAACCGTTGGCGTCGAGCACTTGCAGACTAGCTAAAGGAACTGTTGGTACCGCGTTGGCCACAGTAACGCTCCGCAAAGCCGTTGCCGTCGCTCCCTCATCATCACGAACCGTAAGCTCGATTATATAGCTGCCATTATCCACGGGAGTAAACGTAAACTGGTCACCGACGCCATCCAAGATCGGCTCGCCATCCTTAAGCACTAGCCACTCTTTGGTCAGCACATCCAGCACGCCGGGATCGGTCGCGATGGCAGTGAAGCTCAACGTGCTGCCTTCGACACCACTGGTTGGCCCAAGGATCGCTGCCGATGGCGGCAAGTTCTGGATCACAACCGACTGCGTTACAGTAGCTGCGCCCGTGTCATCATCACGAATAGTCACCGTAACTTGATCGCTATTGTTTGCGAACAAGTGCGGGACGCTAAAGGATCGTGCGCCTAGTGGCAGTACAACCGTCTGCACCGCAGTCCCATCTCCCCAATCGATCAACAAAGTATGTTGGTCTTCGCCGGCGTCTTCGAACGAGCCGATCAGCGTGGCCGAACTGCCTTCAAAACCTGTTGCTGGAACCAACTGCAATGGACCGCTGAACTGCGGCGCTTGATTCTCAATCGTGACGAGGATCGATCCCGCTCCCGTCGCACCATCATCGCGATCGCTGACGATGACGGTAATCGTGTAAGTCGCGGTCGGAACTCCGGTCGGCTTGTCATCGCGATAGATATGTTGCCCGGTAAATCCGCGTGGGTCTGGGAAGCCTGGAGCAGCACTTGGTACAAAGATCGTCGTGACGGGCGTGCCATCACCCCAATCGATCGTCACATCATGACCATTGTTGGTATCGGCGTTGTCGAACAAGCCATCCAGCCGCACGGTACTGCCTTCTACGAAGACCTGCAGCGGTTGTCCAAAGCCATCTTCGCCGAGGACTTCCGTCAAGATCAGATCGCTGGAAGCAATCGTCGGCGGCAAATTGTTGGTCGCGCCAATGGCAAACGAAAACTCGCTGCTATTGCCCGCGGTATCGGTCGCGATGGCCGTGATGACTTCACCCGAAAGAGTCGCCGCGCCGATGGTAACGTCGAACACCGCTAGTCCACTTAAGTTGGTGGAAACAGAAGTAGATCCGAGGTACCTTTTTCCTTCGCCGTGACCGCTGCTATCGACGGCCGTGGAAGTATAAAAATCGATGAAGAATGTTTCGCTTGGTACGCTATCAAGCTGGCCGACAATACGCGTTGCGCCACCGGCCGTCGCGTTATTGAGCGTAGGATAATTCTGCAAACCGCTGGGTCCAATATCGCCGTCGCCACTGTCATTGGCGGTGACTCCATCGTTACCCAGATCGATGCCCAATCCAACGTTATCAAAGATCGCATTGCCGCGAATGGCCGCTCGACCGCTACCGGTCACAACCACCCCGGCGGAGTTGAACGCAATACGATTAGCTTGGTTAGCCGCCACGCCACCGACCACTGCCCAACCATTGGTAACACTGATCCCTGGCCCGCTATTGCCAAGATCAAACACGCCGGTAATGTCCGTGCCAATTCGATTGTTAAGGATTTCGTTGGAGTTTCCGCTACTGTGCAACACTCCACCAGTCGCATTACCGCTGATCAAATTCCCGCCATGGAGTACACTCAATCCGATTTGATTGCCCGCGGAGCTATTCTCGATGCTGATTCCGTAACCTTGATTGCCCATCGCCAAGGTGCCAGTCACATCTGTGCCGATGTAGTTGCCGGCAATGGTATTGCTAGTCGGGCTAATCCCGATGAAAGTTGAAAGACTGATCCCCGCTCCCGAATTGCCAGAGACTACATTCCGTTCAGATTCATCAGCAACGCCATCGCCGTTGGTTCCGATGATGTTAGATTGAACGCCGTTTTGCAGCAAAACGCCCTGTGCGGCCACGTTTGGGATAAGGCTGGTCCCTGTCGCATCAGTGCCAATCAGATTGCCATAAATCCAGTTATTGTCCGAGCCGACTTCACGTATCAAGACACCGCGTTGATTACCTGATATGACATTGTTGGAAGCGACATTTGATGCCGCCCCAAAGCCCAAAGTCAAGCCGTTCCCGCCATTTCCGATCGCAGACGTTCCTGCGGCATCTGTGCCAATAAAGTTGCCTTGAATTGTGTTTAGGGTAGCACCAGCGTTGCGAAGCTCAATACCTTGAATCCAGTTACCTGAAACGATGTTCCGAGAGCTCGAATCCACACCACCAATAACGTTACCTGCCCCCTGAATGAAAATCCCACGCCCTTGATTGGACAACGCTTGGTTTCCCTGTACGTTTACACCAACGTAATTACCCTGGACAACATTACTGTTTGAATCGATTTGGATACCTGAGCCTACATTACCGCTGATTAAGTTTCGATGACCAATCAAAGTCCCACCGATCACATTACTTGCAGCGCCAGTTCCAACAAATACCCCTGTACTACCATTGCCAATGGCAAGTGTTCCCGATATGTCCGTTCCCACATAGTTTCCGGAAATCGTATTGAGACTCGTACCGGTTCCCGACAGCGAGATACCGCTGGTCGTATTGCCGCTGACTACATTTCTTTCGTCTGCATTGGGACCGCCAATTGTATTACCAGTCGAACCACTGCTAATGTTGATTCCGAGTCCCGTGTTTGGAATTGCAAACTTGCCTGTTGGATCAAGTCCAACAATATTGCCTTGTACCAGATTGTTGTTGGATGGGCCTCCCGCACCGCCGAACTGTTGAATTGAGATTCCCAAGCTGGTATTTCCGGACACAACATTACCAATGGCAGTATTGCTTGTCGAAAAATCAACAAAGCCAATGCCGGCTACTTGATTGGGAACTGCGAACGTCCCGCTCGCATCCAAGCCAACCCAATTCCCTTGCGCCACGTTCTGCGTCACGTTGGCACCGGAAAACGCGATCCCCGCTAATGTATTGCCGCTGATATAATTCCGATGTTCAGGCAGTGGTCCACCAATAATATTCTGCTTAGCGGCATTCTGGATCAAGATCCCTGAGTTATCGTTGGTAATCGCCGCATTGCCCGCAGCATTCAAGCCGATAAAATTACCGATGACCGTATTGAATTGAGTCGCTGGACCACTCAACAAGACCCCTCTGGAAACGCCGGTATTCGAATTGCCGGAGATAACATTTCGGGCAGCAAGCGTTGTACCACCGATCGTGTTGTTGGTTGCTCCAGACAGCAACACAACTCCGCTCCCCCTGTTTCGAATGGCGGTACTGCCGGTAACATCGATACCGATGTAGTTGCCTGCAATGCGGTTTTCGGAAGTGCCAGCGCCACTTATCTCGATTCCATGGGAAATATTGCCTGAAATCAAATTACCTTCTACCGCATCGCCGACTCCATCACTATTCGTACCAATGATGTTTCTCGTTGAACCAGCTGCTATCAGTACTCCCCGGCTAGCGTTCCCCAACGCCTGCGTTCCCGTGATGTCCGTGCCAATGAAGTTCCCGGCGACGATGTTGTCTGATGGGACTGGACTACCGCTTTGCTGCCAAATCCAAACGCCAGATCCTAGGTTAGCTGAAATGATGTTGCGTTCGTGAAGATCTGATAATCCGTCAGCATTAGTGCCGATTCGGTTGAAACTGGCACCGTCTTTAATTTCGACTCCCATCCCACTATTCGGCAGCGGTAGAGTACCCGTGATGTCCGTTCCAACAAGATTTCCAGCAACCACGTTGTGATTGGAATTCACTCCATCAATCCATAATCCATTCCATCCATTGTTTCCAGAAATCAGATTTCCTTCGACCGCATCTCCAATTCCATCTCCATTGGTTCCAATCACGTTGTATTGTGAACCGGCCGAAATCAAGACACCACCCGATACAGTCCTACCATTGGCAACGGAGACTGTGCCGGTTATGTCTGTACCAATGAAATTGCCAGCAACCGTCGTATAAGTTGCATTCAACAACCACAAACCATAGTTGATATTCCCCGACAGGATATTTCGTTCAAGCTGATCACTGACACCGTCAGCGTTCGTCCCAATGCGATTGAAGGACGCGCCATCCTGAACCACAATACCATGATTGTTTTCGATGCTCTGCGTACCGGTAAGATCAGTGCCTATTAGATTCCCCGCCACGATATTGTTGTCCGTACCCGCGCCGAAAATCAAAACTCCGTTCTGGACATTAGCGGAGATCACGTTGCGTTCGCTCTGGTCTCCAATGCCATTTCCGTCTGTACCTACTCGGTTTTGACTTGCGCCTCCTGTAAATACGATCCCGGAGTGGCTGTTACCCATTGCGGTCGAGCCAGACACGTCGACTCCGATGTAGTTTCCGGCAATTACGTTGGAGTTGGTGCCGCTGCCGATTAAATACATGCCCGAATGTAAGTTACCAGAAATGACATTTCGCTCATTAGCGTTGTAGGCATCATTGCTTCCGTTTGTCCCAATGATGTTTCCGTTGGCACCAGCATTCATCCAAATGCCTGAATGACCATTTGGCAATGCGACCAGTCCCGTCACGTTGGTGCCAATGAAGTTTCCAGCGATGACATTACCAGTTGTACCTGCTCCAGAGAGCCACAATCCGTTCGTCCCGTTGCCGGAAATGATGTTTCGTTCCTGTGTATCATTGACTCCGTCTCCGTCTGTTCCAATGCGGTTTCCAGAAGCCCCTCCCGTAATCGCTATACCTTGCACTGCATTCGGAATCGCTGCTAAGCCAGTCGAATTGGTTCCAACAAAGTTTCCTTCAACTGCGTTGTTTGTGGAAAGCGAACCTGTAATCTCGATTCCAAAAGTACTGTGGCCACTAATTACATTTCGAGCCCCAGCAACATTCCCGCCTATAAGGTTGCCGTACGAGTTTTCGATCTTTACGCCAGCCCCAGCCGCTCCGAAATCGAGTGTACCTGTAATGTCGGTACCAATATAGTTACCTTGGATAGTGGTGTTATAGCCCGTGGGGAACGCACCGAACTGAATGACTAGGATGCCGTTCCCGGTACCACCAGCGATGATATTTCTTTCGGCGGCCAATAGTCCGCCGATACGATTGTCATGGGCGTCATTGCCAATGGCTATACCATGCAGTTGGCTGCCCAACAACGCGGTACCCAGCGGATTGGTTCCAATCAAATTCCCAGCAATCACATTGTCTTGAGCGCCTGGATCTGCGATCAAGATGCCACCTTGGTTGCCGCTGCCCACAACCACGTTCGCTTCCAACGCATCGGCGATTCCATCCGCGTTGGAACCGACCAGCGTGCGCTTGCTACCTGAAATTGAAATACCGTCCGCTCCATTGCCCAGCGCAGCATTCCCAGCAGCGTTCAACCCAACCCAATTGCCCGCGATCACATTATCATTGGAGTCACCTGCAATAAAAATTCCCGCCGAGCTATTGCCGGCCACCACATTGCGTTCGCCAGCATTGAAAGCGTCATTGGATCCGTCGGTTCCAATACGATTGAAGGCCGCTCCTCCGGCAATACGAATGCCGCGGCCTGGATTCACGAGGGACGCAGTTCCCGATGCGTTCAGGCCCGCGTAGTTTCCAGCGACCACGTTAAAGTTAGTACCAACGCCAAACAGATTGATGTTCGCCTCTTGGCTGATCGACCCGTTCCCAGAGACGACATTGCGTTCGGCGGCATCGTCGACACCATCTCCATCGGAACCAATGCGGTTGAACTGAGCTCCGCCATCAATAAATACACCGTAGTCTTGATTGGCGATGCGCAGATTCCCAGTGACATCTGTGCCAATGTAGTTGCCGACAACAACGTTATTGTCGGTGCCAGCACCCGAGATTTGCACGCCATAGGTCGTGTTACCGCTGATCAAATTCCGAGATGCGAGCGACGTACCACCGATGATGTTGTTCGAGGCCCCGTTATCGATCAAAACTCCTACATTGTTTGGAATCGCAGAAACACCGCTGGCATTCGTTCCAATAAAGTTACCCTCAACGGCGTTATTTGTTGTTCCAACGCCAAAGATAGCGATGCCTTGGCTCCGGCCGGAAATAACATTATTCCTGATTAATGCCCCTGATGTCGTATTGCCAACTAAGATGCCTCCTTGCCCTGCGGAGCCAACCTGTTGAGTACCAGTTCGATCGACACCGATATAATTGTTTTGTACAACAGCCCCATCGGCATTGTCTAAAAATATGTGACCTAAGTTGCCAGAAACAAGGTTTCGCAAATCGTCCGTTGAACCACCAATGAGAATGCCTGTACCGCTTGCACGGATGTCGTTGTAACCCAACCCGAGTGGTAGCGTACCTGTGATATCAGTTCCAATCATGTTGCCTTGAACAGTGGCGTTATTACTAACTCCGATAAGATTGAAGCCGCCGCCGCTACCAACAATGAGATTTCCGGCACCTTGTAATTCGCCGCTGGACCAATCGCTGGAACCGCCTATTGTCCAGTTCGATCCGGCAGATTGATGTATCGCTCGCTGGCCATTCACCAGGGCATCAGTGCCAGCCACATTCGTACCAATTCGATTTCCTTGTATCGTGACATTCACTGAGTCGTTCAAGGTAATTCCAGAGTGAACGTTACCAGAAATAACGTTGCCCTCTCCGGGCAGGCTACCACCAATAGTCAATGAGCCGCTCATGCCCGAACCGCCAATGCCCGCATCTGCGTTCGGCAGAGCGGCATTTCCGGTTATGTCAGTACCAATGAAATTGCCACGAATAATCGTACCGTTCGAATTCCCATCCACCGAAATTCCGTTTCCGTCGTTGAACCAGAATCCGATGTTTGTGGTCGCGGAAATCACGTTCCTTGCTGAGGCGGTTGAGCCGCCCACCACAGTATTATTGGAATCAGTGATCCAAATCCCGTTTGCTGAGTTCCCCAGCGCACTTAATCCATCCGCTGTCGTACCGATCAAGTTGCCTTGTATGTTTGTCGTGCCGGAGGATACCGAACTGATCGAAATGCCGTTGGTATTCCCAGATATCACGTTTCCATAGCCGACTACAGTTCCACCAATGGTTGTATTCGAAGCGGCGTTGACTTGAATACCATTGGCGTTTGGAATGGCCGTGCTTCCGGTCGAGTCCGTGCCAATGAAATTGCCACGCACCGAGTTGTTATTTGCAAAGAAACCAGCAATCTCAACTCCATTGCTTAGGTTACCTGAAATGATATTGCGGCCCAGCAACGTCCCGTCTCCAATCTGGTTGCCAACTCCTTCGCCGATATAAACACCTCTTTCGTTATTTCCCAAGGCGAATGTGCCCGTTGCATCCAACCCGATGATGTTTCCGACAACGACGTTATCCTCCGCGCCAGCATGGCCCATATGAATTCCGTGAAACTGATTGCTGCTGATGACGTTTCCACGAACGGTTGTTTCGCTGGAACCAGCGCTAATTTCAACCCCTGAGCCTTGATTGGCTAAAGATGCTAATCCTGACTGACTCACACCGATATAGTTTCCTTCGACAAGGTTACTTGCGGCAGCAAGCACTGATATCCCGCTAGCTAGGTTTCCACTAATGATGTTCCGATCGCTTGGGTTTGGCCCACCGATCGTATTGAAGTTACCTTGCAGCCGAATCCCTTGCAGCAAATTTCCTAATGCCAAAGTCCCGGTAACGTCGGTACCGATCAAATTCCCCAACACGGAATTGGATGCCCCAAGAATCCAGACGCCAATTCCATCATTGCCGCTAATCAGATTGCCAGCACCAGCCAAACTTCCGCCGATCGTATTGCCGGTCGCTGAAACACGGATGCCTTCTAAGTTAGGAATTGCGGTAATCCCTGCCACATCCGTTCCAATGAAGTTGCCGGCAACTGTATTTCCGACCGCGTTCACACCGCTGATCACGATACCGCGCTGGCCGTTGCCCGAGATAATGTTGCGTGCCAGCGGATCAGTGCCGCCGATGGTATTGCCTGCTGTCCGAATGTCGATTCCATCAAATTCATTACCCAGCGCTCCAGCGCCTGTCACGTCGACTCCGATGTAATTGCCAGCGATCAACGTCGAAGTCGGATCGGCTGTGAACGACTCGATCAACACTCCAGTGTCATTGCCTGAAATGACGTTGCCCGCGCCGGCGATGGCGCCACCAATGGTCGTTCCCACGGCAGAGATGATCTGAATACCAGTATCGTTGCCGCGATCCAGCAAGCCGGTGATATCGGTACCAATGAAGTTGCCCTGGATTGTGTTGGCGGTAGTGGTAGCGCCCGTAATTTGGATGCCTTCGTTGTTGCCGCTGATCACATTACGGGCACCAGGGGCGGTGCCACCGATTAAGTTATTCGAAGTTGTTATTTGAACTCCGAAACTGTTGCCCAAAATTGCATCACCGGCGGCGTCCAAGCCGATGATGTTGCCTTGCACTGTCGAAGCACCATTGACAAAGATATAGACGCCTTGTTGAGCGTTCGCGGAAATGAGATTGCCAGCCCCGGCGGTCGTTCCACCCACGGTTGTGCCAGGTGCGTTTCCAATAGCAATACCGGTATAGTTGCCGCGAGCCAGCGAACCGGTGATATCGGTGCCGATATAGTTGCCTTGAATCACCGTATTGAGATTCGATCCGCTGGCACTGAAGCCAATGCCCGCTTGGTTCGCAGCACCGAAGCCTGAAATGATGTTGCGAGCTTCTATCACACCGTCCACATTTCCATCCGCTCCGTCATCGCCACCGATTCGCGCACTGAGTCCGCCTTGCACGCGAATACCTTCGCCGGAAATGGTGATGTCGGTCGTCCCGTCGGCGGCAAGTCCAATGATGTTGCCGCGAATCAGCGTTGTATTGCCGGCCGAAGAAGCGAGTAGGATACCTCTGGAAGTTGTGCCGGCGATCACGTTCCCCGGGCCAGTTCCCGGCGTCGTCGTAAAACCACCGATCTGAGTGTTCGCGGCACCACTGGCGATGTTGATGCCGATAGCTCCGCCCAGTGGCAGTAGCCCAGTCACATCAGTCCCAATTCGATTCCCTTGAATGACAAAATCACTGGCATTGACGTCGATGTTGATTGCGTAGCCGGCAACCGTGTTGTCAACGATCTGCAAACCAGGACGCGAGCCAACGGTACTGGAGATGCCTGATGTTCCACCCGTGACGAGCTCATCTCCGGTAACGTTCAAACCGATGATGTTGCCTTGAATCAAGCCACCCGCCGCACCGTTGCTGCTGGTAATCTGAGAACTCGTATTGCCAGATATCAGGTTCCCTTGCCCCGCAAGCGGACCGCCGACGGTTCCGAAGGCACCGTTTTGGCTGAGCACTCCTCGCAGGTTGCCTCGAGCTTGCGTTCCGGTCGCATCGGTGCCGATAAAGTTGCCAACAATCAAAGAACCCGGCGCCGCATTCAATTGCACTCCGCTTCCCGTGTTACCGCTGATCACATTGCGACTGGCAACTGACGCTCCACCAACCGTGTTTTCTCCAACGAAGATATTGGTCAATTGCACTCCTACAGCGTTAGCAATTACCGTATCGCCATCTGCGGCCAGTCCGATGTAGTTGCCCGCGATCACATTGTTGATCGTGCCTGTACCAGAAAGTGCAATCCCATAACTATTTCCACTGGGGTTCGCGACGCTGCCGCCGATAATGTTTCGCTCTAGACTATCGGAAGTCCCGTTCGCATCCGTACCGATCCGCGTATTCGCTGTTCCTTCGCCCAACGAGATACCAGCTTGCCCACCAGCGATCGCCGCAGTACCTGCCGCATTGAGCCCGATGATGTTGCCAGCGATAATCGAATTGTCAGCTCCATCAATGCGAATGCCTATGTCGCTGTTACCCGAGATGATGTTTCGCTCGAGCGCATCGCTCACGCCGTCGCCGTCTGTACCGATGATAGTGCCCGTAACCAAGTTATCAAACAGCCAAATGCCATACTGCTGTGTCCCCACGGCCGCTGTACCACTTGGATTAAGACCAATGATGTTGCCCGCGATCGTGTTGTCTTCAGAGCCGCTTTGCAGATAAACGCCCACCGAGTTATTACTGCTAATGACGTTGCCTTCGTTGGCATCATTCACGCCATCGCCATCGGTACCGATAAAGTTGTTGTCGCCGATGTAGATCCAAACGCCGCCGCTGGCGTTCCCGCCGCTAGAACCGTCGGCTCGTACACCGATATAGTTCGATTGAATCCTGATATTGTTATTGTTGACAATGATCCCTGCAAACGACCAATCGACGATCGACAACCCTCGCACGATTGAGTTCGCAGCATTGATTTGGAGACCATTGGTCGGCGCGACAATGTTGCTTCCGTCCAGTTCAATCAACGGCGCCCCGCTGTAGCCAGGCTGTGTCCTGCCGTCAATAATGATCGTCTGGCTGATATCTGGCAGGGCACCCAGCGGTGCAATCACATGTGGCCCTGGACCACTGATTCCGAAAGTGATCACGTCGGGACCTGCACTTGAGTTCGCATCCTCGATCGCTTGGCGCAGCGATCCAGCGCCGCTATTGGCCACCGTTTCCACTTGACGCATGCCACTGATCGAAGTCAGCACCACATCGTTCCCCGTTCCACCGACATAACTGATCGTGAAGAAGTTGTTGTCGCCGATTTGAACCGTTGCGCCTTCTGGCAACCCCGCAAAATTGCCAACTACTGGATCGACCCCATCGTTGTTGATGATGATATAGCTTTCGCCGAACGAAAAGTCACTCCAGCGGATGACGTCCAAATCGCCCGCTAACGTCACTGTCCCAGTCACATTGACTTGGTCGTAATCTGTCCCAGGGTTCGCGCCTTGGCCGCCGATTTCAATCTCAAGCGTTGCCCCAAGAATGAGTTCGAAGTCGCCGGTGTTCAAGATACCAGGACTGTTTCCGGGACTAGCCCTACCGCCGCTTTGAATCGTGGTCGCGCCGACAATGGTGCCGGACCCCTTCAAGTTGGATCCCGAAGCGACAGTCACATTCGATGCCAACGTTCCGTTGACTACGAGCGTTCCTTCCTGACAGAAGCTTGACATATCATTGAGATGACCGACATCCGGCCCAACCGCCACAATATCGATTGCCAATAGTTTCCTAGCATCCAGCGGTTCGATCTGCAATGACCTCCAACTCTGGCGAAACAAACGTCGGAAGTTTCGTTGCCGACCGGCAGCCCTCAATCGTAATCGGCGAAGGTTTTCCAAAAGCGTGCGGCGGCGGGAGAGTTTTGGATACATGCGAGCGAACACTTGGTAGGTGGGAAGAACGAAGTCTGAGGGGCAACTTCAGAAATCAAGCCAAACGCTCCGCGGTTTTGACAATCCAACCGAAGTAGAGCATGAAGCGCAAACGCAACATGCGGTTTTCTGTAATCTGAGTCCAACTGTTCAGAAAGCCAACCCCCAATATTAGGGTAAGCTTGCATTTTTCATCTTGCGCTCACTTTAACTTCAAGAAACGCGCCGCTAACTCCGTCGCCGAGTTCACTTGATACTTCGAGTAGATGTTCTTGCAATAATCGTTGACAGTATGCGTGCTGATGCCCAAATCCGAAGCGATCTGCTTTCGTGTGTGTCCCCTTAGAATCAGGCTCAACACAGCGCGATGACGCCCCGACAACTCGGCACTCAATCGATCGGCATGTGAAATGCTCGCCTGCGGATGCAGCAAACCAATATGCTCTAACGCGGTGACGATTAAAGTCTGAGCATTTGAATCGCAGTTCTTATTTTCCGGTGCCCAAATCATCACCAGTTCCGCCCAGCGTTCCGGTTGCACTTGATGCACACACAGCAGCCATTCCCCCAGTCCCTGCTGCAACCAATCCTGCCCAACCGCGGAACCATTTGACCAGATTTGATCGTCCGACAAGTTCCATGAAGACGCGACTTTCAGCTTGCAGTCGTTGGGCAGTGGTGACAAAGTGCCGCGCATCGCAGCCCCAACAGGGCATTGGGTCAACAACCGCTCCATGCGCGAGCTGCTCGCTTCTGGCAAAACTAAACAGCGAGCCGATACCATGCCAGCTTCGTCAGGCGACCAGACTCCCGACCCACAACGCCACAACACCACGTTGGCCGCACACATGTCCACCATTGAATTCAGTAAGCTTCGACGCTGCTCTTCACATGGTAACTTGGCAAATTCAACCTTGGTTACCAGTGAAAGTAATCTCGAAGCACATGGATCGTTCACGGTACTCACAACTTTCTCGAAAGACTTATCGCATGGAAATACCATCAGGTTTCGTGAGCTTCATTGCTTGCAAGCTCGACTCGTGACATGTCGCAACACGATCGCTGGCCAATACCGCACCTTGCCCCCATTGGCTATCGATTACGCTGAAACTTCCGAACATCAGCGAAATCCGGAACAGCTTGCGCCACCACCGTGGTTTCGTTGGTTGGTTGTGCGGCGCAGCATCCGCGCTTCCTGCTTGCAATGTCTGCTGATATTTCTCAAGAATCACAATGGCGGCATCGATTGTCGCGAACCGGTCGCTGCGATCACTGGCCAGCATCCGTTGCAAAATCAGCAGCAAGTGAGTGGTAAGTTTCTTGCGTACTTCCAGCTCAAATGTTGGGCGTTGATCCTTGCTGGTCAAAACCGACCAAGGGTTTCTACAGTTTGGCGAGCGGCCGATGACCAAGTAGTAAAAAATGCAACCCAAGCTGTAGATGTCGGCTCGTTGATCGATCGCTTCTAACCCCAGCACTTGCTCTGGCGATGCAAACGAGCAACTGATCGGACTGAGCGGATCTTGCAGCGTGGCCGCATGTGCATAGCGTTCGCAGATGGCCGTTGCCAGCCCCAAACCCAACACGCGCACTACTCCTTGCTGGTCCAGCATGATGTTGGCAGGTTTCAGTTGCGCGTGCACGACGCAATGCGAATGAGCCAAACGCAGCCCATAAGCGACTTGCAAAATATACTCGCACGCGGTCTCAATCTGCATTGGCCCGTGGGTGGCGACCAGTTCCGCCAGCGAAACTCCTTCTATCCAATCGCTGGCCACAATCAGTACCCCGTCGACAATGTTGGCATCGCGAACCGCGACAATGCTAGGATGCGATAAAGCGGTTAAGGATAACACCTCTTGTTTGACCGCTCGCATCGAACCAGGCGCTGCATCTTCCACGGGTTCGATGATCTTCAGCGCGACGAAACTATTTTTCGATTTTCGAATCGCTTTAAAGACCGTGCCATTTCGGCTGGAGACCACGGGGAAGAGCACTTCATATTGGCTTTGAATTTTGATATTGCTCAGAAGCTCGTCGAACGAACGCCGCTGGCCCTTACCATCGCTGGCTCCTTTCAGAATCGATTCGGTCGACTCGCTACATGCCAGCTCTTCAAACGTGTCTGCACCGATGCTTTCCAGCAGGTTACAGCATTCGGGACATTGTTCGATATGTCGCTCGATGTCTTGGACGAGCCGAGGGTCAGCGAGCTTCCCGCGGATAAAATCACGCAGTTGGTCTAATTCCGGATGTACACAGTGCTCATTGCCCATTTTATAAGACTCAAGCTAGTTCATTGGATGAAGTTGAGTGTCATTGTTTGTCCTCTTCACCCTCCCGGTTCGGGAGGGTCGAAGTCGTAGGCCGGAACAAGCAAAGCCACTGCCAGTGCCGGAACTTCACCCTCCCGGTTCGGGAGGGTCGGCCGCGAGTTCCGCGAGCGTCCGGGGAGGGAGCATCATTTAAACGCCAACTCACCCGTTGATCTCGCATCGTTTTCGTTTAACCGTTAGCCGTAGGCGTACGCGATTCCTCTTCACCCTCCCGGTTCGGGAGGGTCGGCCGCGAGTTCCGCGAGCGTCCGGGGAGGGAGCATCATTTATAAATGCCAACTCACCCGTTGATCTCGCATCGTTTTCGTTTAACCGTTAGCCGTAGGCGTACGCGTTCCTCAGGGGGCCTGCCAGTGAACGCCTGCGCCTGCGAACTTACTTTGACTTGCTCCCCCCAAATGGCGGTACTACAAACAAAATTCCGCCTAAAGGCGGGACTACGAACCAGGACTTCTCGGAGCCACACGAGCTGCCCTGGTTCGGTTATTTCTTGCATTAAAAATACAGGGCAATCAAGTCCCCGGACCTTACAGATTAAATCTCAAACTTGCATAAAATATCTAAGAATCAGGAAAAATCTCTCGTGCCGCTTCGCGCAACCGCTTCAGAATTCGCGATTTCGTTGTCAAAACCGCCGGCACGGTCATGTTCAGGTCTTGGGCGACAACCGATGATGGCTTGCGCTCAATGGCAAAAGCGCGAAACGCAGCCCACGAACGAGGTTCGAAATCGCCTTCGATATAGCGCAGCAAACGCTGGAGCACAAAGCGATCGTGCTCGCGATCCCAAACCTGACTCAGCTCACTGGCACTGTCTTCCAGTTCCTTCAACCGCTCGTCGAACTGTTTGGGCCATCGAACCACGTTTCTTAAATAGCGGCGGCGCTCACGCAATCGGTTGACCACAATCCCGCGCAACCAAACGCGGAACGCTCCGGTGTGGCCATTGTGCCGAAAATGCGGCAACTGATGATAAAGAACTACGAGAACATCTTGAACAATATCATCCGCATCAGTCGCTTGAATCGACTCGGTCCGCAACCAAGCCAGCAGCCATGGTCTATAAATATCCAGAAGCTCTTGCCATGCATCTGCATCGCAAGGTTGCGTTTGAAATCTCGCTAGCAGACCCAATGGCGTGCTATCCATTCCGACCTCATAATCCCTGACACTCAGCTCGATGATCCGACCGCATGCTGTAATAACTGCCGAATCTTCTCGACAGCTTGTTGAATCTGATATCGTCTGACTACCGTTGCCCGTGCCGCTGTTGCAATTTCGGCTGACTTTTTTTGGTCATCCAGAACTTGCATGCAACGATCGACCCACTGCTGGACGTCAAAGAAATCGCACAGCCAACCGTTCACGCCATCTTGCACGACTTCGCGCACCGGAGCAGTATCACTGGCAATCACTTTACACTCGCAGCTTAACGCATTCAACAGAGACCAGCTTAGCACAAACGGTACAGTCCAGTACATATGGACATCAGAAATCGATAGCAAAGATACCAAATCGGAGGGGGGGACGCGGTCTACAAAATGGATCCGCGACAAGTCGGGGCGATATTTCTCGATCGCCCACTGCTTAAAGCTCTTCCCTTGCGTGAACCTTAAGTCGCCGCCATAAGCCACGCGGTCTTCTCCGACAACGATCACTGTGACATCGCTGCGTCGACGGCAAACTTGGTCGGCAACTTGCAAAAAAATATCGAATCCGCGAATCGACTCCAGACCACGACTGACATACGTCAGCACTTTGTGCCCCTCTGGAATCACAACGCTCTGACAGACACGATGCGACGAAGTTTGCTTGTGCCAAAACTGGGTATCGATCCCATCAAAGATCGTTTCAATCTTGCCTTGATACTCCAGCGGCAATTGCGACCGTTGAAAGTTAGTCGGCGAATAACCAACGTCGCAATTGTGCAAATCGAGCAAAATTTGAGCGTTCCGCCATCGCACTCGCAACAAATCTTGTTCGGGTGCCGGCGGCAAATCCCGACGAAAATCCATGTCACTGTGCTCAGCGTGATAAAAATATTCAAAGTAACCTACATGCGGCACGCGGGGATACAACTGACGCAACAGCAATGAGGACACAAACCCGCTGTGCGCCACGATCACGTCGGGGCGAATATCAGGTCGCGCTTTGAGCGATTCATACGCGGCTTGACTGCGCCAGGCTTGATTTTCAAAGCTTCGAATACCATAGTGAGTCTGCTGCGTGGCCCCACCCCTCGGCGAAAATGCGATATGCTGGATCTGGGCACAGTCTGGAATTTCCTTTTCACTTACAAATGTGCAACGGTCCTGGTACTGTTGGGCAAACTGCATCGCCAGTTGACCAAACTGAGCTGGAAAGTTCGTATGCAAGAACAGTACATGCATGGTGGTCAATGTTGGCAACGACGAATAGAACCGCAAATTTGCGCTTAGGTCGCTTATGTCGAAACAACCCATCGCGATTTATTACCATAGTGCGGCCTACTCGGAAACGAAAGCCCGATCGGTTGACAAACCGGTTGATTCACAACCCCAAGGACTGATGGGTCGCGAAGTCGCGGGAACTCAGTTCTTGTCGGCCCTCTTTCGCTACAGTTCTGCCGGTCGCATCGACGCGTTGCTAGCCAGCCACCAAGACCGCGCTTCCATCGCCAACTTCTGCGAAAACGCATTGCAGCACTGGCCAACACGCCGTCATGTCAGGCTCGTTCCGCCCGACGAACAAGCCGCTTGGATGCAACAACCCACGTCCCAAGTGCTCCATTTCCCCAACCCGCCAGACCCGCGGTGGGTCGTCAACCGCGGCGCGGACTCTCATCGATTTGCCTTCAGCGGGGTCACTCACACGTTGTGCACCGAGCGTGCGATCGCGACGTTGTGGAGCTTCCTGCATCTCCCTTGGCAACCCCACGACCGCCTCATTTGCACGTCAGCGGCAGTCAAACATATGATCCAAGCAACCTCCGAGGCGATGATTGAGCATGCTGCGGTTCAAATGCAGAAGTCTCTCCAGTGGACCTTGCCGCTGGAAACGATCCCGCTGGGCGTCGACACGCAGCTCTATCAACCGGCCACTTTAAATGATCGCCATACCGCGCGCCGGCGACTGGGCATTCCCGCCGAAGATATCGTGCTGCTGTTCGTTGGCCGTTTATCTCACCACTCCAAAGCTCACCCCGTGCCGATGTTCGCGGGTGCTCAAGCGGTTGCCCAAGCCACCGGCCGCCAACTTCATATCATCCTCTGCGGTTGGTTCAGCAACCAGGAAACGCGTGACGCATTCTTTGCCACTCAATCTCAAGTCGCCGGCGGCGTGCGGATGCACTTGTTCGATGGCCTAGATCCTTGGTGGCGTTTTCATGCAGCCGACGCTGCAGACATTTTTGTTTCATTGGCCGATAGCATTCAAGAGACCTTTGGGCTAACTCCACTGGAGGCAATGGCCTGCGGCTTGCCCGTCATCGCCAGCGATTGGAACGGCTATCGCGATCTGGTAGTGGACCAAGAGACCGGTTTTTTGGTCGACACTTGGCTGGTCCCAGGTGCGACTGGCAATGCCAGCGAACGTTTGATGACAACCGCGATCAACTATGACCACTTTCTTGCGTTGGCGAACCAGTCGGTGATTGTTTCCACCTCGAAGTTCACGCAAGTGCTGCTGCAACTGGTCCAATCGCCCGCTCTGCGACGCAAGCTGGGAAACGCCGGCCGCCAGCGAGCCTGTGCGATCTTTGAATGGAAACATATCATCGCGCGTTACGATCAACTGTGGCAGCAACAGCGTCAGCAGCTTGAATCCTCTCAGAAGGGGTCTGCAAATCGCCCTGCTCCACAAGTCGATCAGACGGATTGGCAGCGATGCGCCGATCACAATCACAGCGATATCCCCTACCCAGCAATCCACCGCGCGTTTGCAGGCTACCCTTCGCATGTCATGTCCGATGATTGTCTGCTGACGCGGTGCGATGATTTTTCCAATTGCTTTACTAGTAGAATCCATGATCGATTGTGCAACTACTGCATGGACTGGTTAGAACACGCCGATCGCATTCTGCACGTCATACAAAGTGTGGAAGCTTGCCACAGCTTCGCTCGCTGGCAGACAGTGCTGCAGCAAGCCCATGTCGCAAACGCTACCGCCCGATCCATCATCGCTTGGCTGGCCAAGTATGATTTGTTGCAACCAGCAGAACCTGATGCGAATCCCAACGATCGACTTTCCACGAACTCAGCAGCACGTGTTAACGTCAACATGGATAACGAAGTCACTTACGTGCTGACTTGTAAAGGTCGTCTCGACCAGTTGCAACGCTCGCTGCCTTCCATCGTAGGTCAACCGCACAGTCGCGTGATCGTTGTCGATTACGATTGCCCTCAACAAGCCGGGCGGTGGGTACAAGCGAACTTTCCGACCGTCCAAGTGATTCATATTCCTAACCGCCCTGAGTTCTTTCGTTCCGAGGCCAAGAACGCTGGTGGTTTCGCGGCGGTCACACCGTGGGTCTGCTTTTTGGATGCTGATATTGAGCTGTCGGATCAATTTGGCTCTTACGTTCAGGGTATGTTGAGCCCTAATGTTCTGATCCGTAATGCCGACGTCGGCGAAGGTACCGGTGGGACCTTCTGGTGTTCGACCGAAGCGTTTCGGCAGTGCGATGGCCACGATCTGGCGTTTCGTGGTTGGGGCGAAGAGGATGATGACTTGCTAGAAGCTCTGCGTTTTATCGGTTGTCGCCAGCTATTTTTTCCAGGCAACTTGGTCCGTCATATGGAACACGCTGACGATCGACGAATGGAGTTCCACGAGCACAAAGATCGCTCGCTGACCCACATGTATAATCGAGTCTATCGAGCGATCAAATGGGATCTGGCTCGCCTGGCGGGTGAAGTCCCACCCCTGCACCGCCGTCGCCAATTGTACGAACAAGTGATCCAAGCGATCGATGGTTGTATAGTAAGTAAGAACGCAACGCTTGAGTTTAATCTCGGCGAAATGTTATGGCGTCCGCTGCAGATGGATTGCAATCGCTTCCTACGTTACCGGCTCAGCGAAAGCGGCTCGGCGCATGCCGTCCGGTAAATCAATTCCCTGCCATGACGGCTTTTTATATTCCGCAGTAACCATTCACGCATGGATCATGCAAGCTACAAATCCACTGCCAATTAGCCGCAGGGCGATAGCCCCGATTATTAACCGCAGGGCGATAGCCCCGGTTATTAGCCGCAGGGCGATAGCCCCGGTTATCAGACGCCCCAACATGATGACAATGAGAACACCATGCAACGTATCCTGGTAACCATTCCACACTATTTTGGCCCGTCGCAAATTCCAACCACGCATGGCTCCAATCGAACGGATCGAAACGCCCGCGCGACCATCGTTCGTCGTACGATCATGACACTGCATCAAACGTTTGGACAAGAACAAGCGATGATGCAATTGGCTCGAAGACGAACAGAAGCTGCCAATCAAGAATTGCGTTATCAAGTCACCGTCAAACTTTGTACCGATGGCACACGGCATGTCCTGGACGATTTGAAGATCTCGACGCGTTACTATGAGCACGTTGCACTGGCGGTCCAAGGCCCGCAGCTTGGCTTTGCCTGCCATGATATACTGCTGGCCTGCCGGTCCGAATATGATTGGTTCGTATATCTTGAAGACGATTTGCTGGTCCAGGACCCCATTCTTTTTCAAAAGCTAGCTTGGTTCCAACAGTTCGCTGGTCCAAGAGCAGTTCTGCAACCTAATCGTTTTGAACGGGCCGACCATACAGCCGCCTTAAAGGCTTACATCGATGGCGATCTTTCACCGGAAGCAACTGCCAGCTACCAAGATGTCGCACAAGAGCCCGAGATCTCGGCGGATTGCATGGGCATGCACTTGCGATTCCAGCGACCACTGAATCCGCATTCTGGCTGCTTCTTTTTGACGAAATCGCAAATGCAACACTGGTATGATCAGCACGCTCGCATTCAGCGCGATGGTGAGTTTATTGGTCCTTTGGAGTCCGCTGCATCGTTGCGTCTGATGCAACTGTTTCGAGTCTATAAACCTGCGATTGAGAACGCAGCGCTGGCTGAAGTCGAGCATCAATCGGTTCAGTTTATTTCGCAACTGCGACCTGCAAATAGTGAGTAGGCCGGTAACGAGGTCGCTGTTCGTTCTTGCCGGAACTGCGCAAGGCCGATCGATCAATGTATGAGTGGGTTAGTGAGGATGATGAAGATAAAGCGACCGAAGTTCCGGCGTTGTAGGTGGCTTTGCTTGTTACCGGCCTACAGCGAGTCGTTTAACTGGTAGCCACTCACTTGGCGCCCCGCCGGGATGAACTCGAGCGGGAGCAAAACTCTGTCGAACAGCCGATGACGAAAACGCGTACGCCTGCGGCTGACGGTTAAACGAAAACGATGCGAGATCAACGGGTGAGTTGGCGTTTGTAAATGATGCTCCCTCCCCGGACGCTCGCGGAACTCGCGGCCGACCCTCCCGCGGGAGGGTGAAGAAGAAAACGCGTACGCCTGCGGCTGACGGTTAAACGAAAACGATGCGAGATCAACGGGTGAGTTGGCGTTTAAATGATGCTCCCTCCCCGGATGCTCGCGGAACTCGCGGCCGACCCTCCCGAACCGGGAGGGTGAAAGGGAATCGCGTACGCCTGCGGCTGACGGTTAAACGAAGACGATGCGAGATCAACGGGTGAGTTGGCGTTTAAATGATGCTCCCTCCCCGGACGCTCGCGGAACTCGCGGCCGACCCTCCCGAACCGGGAGGGTGAAGTTCCGGCAGTGGGTGGCTTTGCTTGTTACCGGCCTACCACGAAGAGAACTCGTCCAATATTTCATGGACAGATTTAGCGGAGGCCTGCTTGCCAGTAAGAAACTCAAACATCGCACTCAGCCGATAACACTCGTAATCTACCCGCGATAGCCACGGCAAACCTTCGATCAGTTCCGCATTCTTCTGCGGCTCGCTTAAGTCCACCGCCAATGCGCAAGAGTTTAACGAACCACGCAACAAGCTTACATCCAACGGCGTCAACGTCCGATCCACGATGAATATTCGACTGATAATCGGCTGATCCAACAAGCTGTGTCGGCCTACGCGGCGATACTCGGTCAGCGTATCAACATTCCCCTCGTCCGCCCCCGCAATCGCCGCTTCACTGGAAACGACGGCCACTCGTTCGACCAAATCCGTGTTCGCTAAACGCAACAAATCGAACATAGGCGTTCCGGTGTAAAGCAAAATATTACCATCGATTTGCCGATCCTTGAGTAAGGTCGCGATCGCCATACCATCGATATTATCAGCCAGCCAGCTTGCCTGCACACGCTTTGCGACATTGATAAAGCCCGATCGCAAAACCGCTTCGGAATAGGTCTCAAACACCACGCCGGAGTTCAGCGCAACATCCTGCAGGAACATCAAGCCATCGAAGTTCATCGCACGCACGCCTTCGACAGCGGTATTCAATTTCGCCGCTACAACCTCGGCCGTGAAAAACCGAAGATCGACTTGAGCTGCTTCAGCCAGTCGTTCCATGACGAATTGAGTCGGATTCCCAGTGACACACTGGCCGAGGCAACAAGCGATATGTTCAACAAGTTTGTTCATCCCAACTGAGTTCCATCCCAGGTTAGAAGTTTTATCAACAACCGTTTACGGCATCCATTTGGAGCAACTAAAAAACCAGCTTCTCGACACTCAAGCGTCGCACAGTTTCGGCAATCATCGCATCCTCAGCCGCTTCGTCTTCCGCCACAAAGGTAACGGAGAAACGCAAGAACGCTCCTGCGTCATCCCAAGGCACTGTCACAATCGAATGCTCAGTAATCAAGTACTGCGATGCAGCTTCCGCGTTTGCAAAAGTGGTTCCATCGGCCAAGCCCTTGGGGGCCGCCGTATATAAAAAGTAACTGCCGCCAGGTACATCGCAATCAAATCCAACGCTGCGGAGCGCCGCTACCAATTTTTCCAAACGACGATGATACTTGGCACGAATCCCATGCGGAATGGCCGGGGTATCCAGCGCCGTCACGGCCGCCTTTTGAATCGCCATGAACTGGCCACTGTCGCAGTTGTCTTTAACGTCGGAAAATGCAGATACAATCCGCTCGTTGCCGCACACCCATCCGATGCGCCAACCGATCATGTCAAAGCCTTTGCTCAATGAGTGCACTTCGACGCCAACATCCATCGCCCCGTCCACTTCCAAGAAGCTGAACGGCTCGCAATCAAAGCTCAGCATGATGTGAGCAGCATCTTGGACAACAACAAACTCGTGCTCTTTAGCCAGCTCGATCACTTGCTTGTAAAAATCGCGAGTGGCAGTCTTACCCGTTGGGCTGTTTGGGTAGTTTAACACCAACAGCTTGGTTCGCTTCCAAATGTCAGCAGGTACGCTATCAAAGTCAGGATAGAAATCGTTCTCTTTCAACAGCGGCAAACGGTGCACTTCACCACCGTAGTATTTGGTGTGTGTCCCCGCCACCGGATAGCCCGGCACCGTCATCATCGTGATGTCGCCCGGGTTGATAAAACAAGCGGGCAACATCGACAGAGCCGTCTTGCTGCCGATACAATGGTTGACTTGTTTGACGGGGTCCAACGTTACGCCAAAATTGCGATCCATGAATCGAGCGGCCGCTTGCTTGAATTCCGCAATGCCGTTATCCGCATAGCCTCGGTTTGCCGGTTGGTCGATCTCCAGTTTCATCTGTCGGCGGACGATTTCCGAGGCCATGTCGTCGTTTTCGCCGATACCAAAATCCAGCAACACACGGTCGGGATAATCGGCCAACGCCTTACGTTTCGCTCGTTTGATCTTTTCGAACTTGTAGATCTCGGTCCCTTTGCCATAGGAAATACCACCGATGCGGTCGGCAAAGAGCTTTTGGAAGTAAGGGTCAGCAATGGTAGCAGTCGACATATCAGTGAATTGTGTGGAAATCTAAGTGGAATAAAACAGCGGTCCACAATTGACCGGAAACTCGATTAAAACCGCAACCGCCAAATCCGACAAGCCAAAGCGGCAGTTTTCTGGTCACATCGCTCGCCCCGGGGACCGAATTCGCAGTTTACCTGAACTCAAATTCCGCCACCACCGGATAATGATCGCTGATATCCCGTTCTGCGATATCTTTGGTCCAACGGCTGTCCCAGTGGTCTTCATCGATCCCTTTTCCGACAATCGTCAAATCAGGGCGTACATCAGCCGATTTAAACACAAGGTCAATGCGATCGGGAGCATCTTCCAACAGCGATTTGGAAACAAAGATGCGATCAAACTGCTTGTCCAGGATCAAATGCGTTTTGCGTTTGGCATTTGGCACATACTGATGCAAATCATAAAGATCATCTTCGAGCTCGGGCGTGTGTTTGCCCATCAGCAGATCGACGCCGTCATCCTCTTCCATGGCATTGCCATACCGGCTTTCCAAATTGAAGTCCCCAAGGAGAATAACGTTCTCGCCTCTGGCAATCGCCGACTGCAGCCACGAGTGAGCGAGTCTCGCTTGTTTGCGACGCGGCTCTGCTGCTTCTGCCGTGGCGCGCAGGTGAGCTGTCATCAGCAGCAGCGATTCGACATGCCCGCTCTTGGTCTGCCATTCAAATCGAGCGATCAGGTGCTTGGATAAATTGTAGAATTCTTGGCTTTGGAACATGGCCTTGGTCTGTTCACGCCGCGAATACTCGACCAATCCGCTTTGGTAGATCACAGCCACATCTTGCTCGGTCCCCATATCGAAACCGTCGATAAAGGCGACGCGGTAAGTCTGCCTGTGTTTATTGCGCAGCACTTGCGTCAGCGCGAGGACTACATTGCGGTCCTCAACCTCTTGCAATGCCAGAATGGTAGGATTCAGCTTTGCAATCGAGTTTGCAACGGCGTTCAGTTTCCATTCCCAAGCAGCACGGTCGGGAGCCCCCTGCTCTTTGGCGATCTTGCTTTGGTTGTTGTCCGGATTGTCGTCAAAGAACCATTCGACATTCCAAGTAGCGATGGTGATACGATCAGGAGCTTCATCCGCTTGAGCAAATCCAGTAGATGCGAAGCCACCGGACAGCAACACGACGAACAAATAAATTTTTAGTAGCGATCTCAACACATGATTCCATACAGCGAAAGTTATCGGCATTCGTTCACAATCGAACGGAGTGCAAACGGGTCGAGCTCTATTCTCGTTAGATTAACCGTCAGCCGCAAGTCGTAAGCCCGCCTCGCTTAAACGCGTTGGGCATCGCCCCGCGTTTTGTTGCAATAGCGGTGAAAACGCGGCCCGATGGTCACGCGGTTAAACCATGCGTGCTGCTGCGGAGGTTCGCTTTTCATGTTACTCTAGTAATCTCACTTCATGTACCGCAACCTCTTCCTTGTAACGCCTCGCATGCTCGCTCGCCGAACTCACCAAATCCTGTGGCTTGTGGCCGCGATCGCGCTGCTGTTTGCCGCCCTTCCACAGGTCCACTTAAGCCTGCTCAATAGGATCGCCCCCAGCCCCCACTGGTCGACTTTCGCAGGCGGTCTGCCATACGCTTTTGCATTTTATGCACTACTCTGCTTGGCTGCAGCGAGCCTCTCGCATTCCGGCCTGATGCAAGCTCGCAGTGTACCAACCTTGTTGCTAGATCAGTTTCGCAGCACTTGGGATCAAACCTACCAAGCGACCGTCAGTGTTGGACGATGGTTGATTTGCCCCAAGCATATCTTGGTTTGGCTCATGCCAACGCTTGTTGGATTCGCGCTTCGCTATGTGTACTTGCACGAGCCGATGCGTTATGACGAAGCGTACTCGGTAAACCAGTATATCGATCAGTCATTCATCTACCTGTTCCACTACAGCGACCCCAACAATCATGTCCTGCATACATGGCTGGTCAAGCTATCGGTGATGGCCTTTGGGATTCACGAATGGTCAGTGCGATTGCCGGCACTGCTCGCAGGGATCGCGGCGATTCCATTGCTGACGTTCGTTGCCAGCAGACGCAGTCGTCGAACTGGCTTGCTGGCCGGCTTGCTGTTGGCTGTTTGGCCTTACCATATATTCTTCAGCGTCAATGCTCGCGGTTATACGTTGCAAGCGTTGCTGCTGCTTGCGATTGCCAGCCTGCTAATCCTCGCTCGGCCGGAAAGACGACGCTGGTTGCAAGCCATCAGTGCGCTGGCGGCGCTTTCGCTATTAACGATTCCAACCAGCATCTATGCAATTGTCGGCGCGGGCTTGTTTTGCATCATCGAAGCTTGGCTCGATCGCCGCAGCGTTCGTGGGACGTTGGCAGGGTTTGTCGTGCCGACTTGTGCTACGACAGCTTTGTTGACCGGCTTGCTTTATAGCCCTGTTGTCGCAGCCTCTGGAGGCCCTGGAGCGTTGCTGACCAATCGGTTTGTTCAGCCACTGACGTACGCTGAGTTTGGCGCTGCCCTGCCTCGTCATCTGTCCGGTACTTGGCGAGCGTATGTCATGGATATTTCCATCCCAATGCAAGTACTGCTTGTAGTCTCGATCGTGGCAACCAGCGTTTTGGCTTGGAATCGAAGGGCTCATCCGTCTCTGTTGCGAAGTGTGTTGTTGACAGCATGTGTGATGTTCAATGCTATTGGCCTATTGGCTCTGCAGCGAGTCGTCCCTTACCCGCGCACTTGGTTGTACATGCTCCCGTTGATCGCGTTGCTAGCCTCTTACACCCCCGAATTGCTTTGGGTTCGAGACACACGTGCTGGCGAAAATGAGGATGCAGATGCCTTGGGGGGGGGCGTCGATGGTTGGCAACGAAGTGCTCGGATTTTGCAATCGGCTTGGAGTATCGTCCTGGTGATTCAGGTTTTCGTGCTCATGCTGGTTCGCCCGATCGCCGGTTATGACGAGACGGGTCGATTTGCGGACGCATCGGCGATTGCTCGATATTGCGTGGAGCAACGGATGGCTCGAGCGGAGCTGGATATGAGCGTACCGGAGGGAGCGCCGTTCGATTATTATTATCGGAGGTGGTTAAGCCGGCTTGGGTCGGAGGTATCAGACGTCGGTTTAGCCGCAACGGATGGTTCGACAGAAGTAAGGTTTTGGATTGTGGATCGCACGGTGCGAGACGTTGAGTCGTTGACATCGCAGTCGGTAGTGTTAGTGAAGCGTATCGGGACGGCAGAGTTGTATGAGCGTAACAAAGGTCGCTAAAATGTAGGCCGGCAACAAGCAAAGCCATCGCCAAGCCGGAACTACAGGCGCTTTACCTCGATCAACGACAATAACCCAATCGGAGCTTAATCGATCGGCTTTGCGCAGTTCCGGCAAGAACAACAGCGACCTTGTTACCGGCCTACATTTTCTAACCCATGATCCAGCGGCGAACTACGTCATGGACTTCGTCACCGTCAATCGTTTCGTGAGCGAGCAGCAAATCGGCCACTTCGCTGATCGCTTGCCAACAACGATCTTGTTGCATCATTTCATACAAGGCAGCACATAACGCTTCAAGTAACCGCAAGCGTGCTTGTGGACTCGCGGCCATCGCTTCGGATAAACGGAACGCTGCCTGCCAATCGTCCGCCCACTGCGGGACAGCGGCCGGATGCAATCGCTCGTTGCGCCATATCATTTCAGCCACTGGCCCCGCCAACAGCACTTGGATCTGGAACTCCGCGGTCTTTGCCGCGGGCAATCCGGTGCGATGCCAAGCGACCGCGACGTGGCCCGCTTGCTCAGGACTGTTCAGCCAATCACGCAAAATAGTCGCCTCCACGATTACGCCGCCCAACAAGCAAGCCATGATGGCGTGTCCTGACTCGTGATATGCCGAAAGTTCTTCTTCCATTATCCAAGATTCCGTTGTGGCGAGCGAATTCGGTTATAATAGTTGGACAATGCTACCTACATGTATGGCACTGTGCCTATCCGAAAAGCGGCCTGACCCTTTAGGATGCCTGCCGATGCAAATGGTGATTTTGATTCCCGGAGAAGGGCCCCCCCTTGCTCGGATTTTAATACAACGAACACGACCTCAATCGGGAGACCTGACAATGAGTTTGAACACGAACAATTGGGCCATGCTGATTCACCTGTCGGTTTTGCTCGGCTTCTGTGTCCCCATACTTGGGTTAGCGGTCCCGATCGTGCTGTGGCAGTTGAAAAAGGCGGAGATGCCCGAGCTGGACGCTCATGGCAAAATGGTAGCCAACTTCATCATTTCCATGGTGATCTACTCCGTCGTTGCGATAGTTCTCTCCTTTGCGTTCATCGGTATTTTGTTATTCCCGATTCTGGGTTTAATCGGAGTGATTTTTCCAATCATTGGTGGTATCAAAGCGAACGACGGCGTGCTGTGGAATTATCCACTGACATTGAAGCTTGTTTAACGTTGCTGGCCGACAAGGCTCGACGTTTCTGAGCGGTTGTGTCATTTTACGGCCAGCGGTGGTTTTTCTTGCAAATGGTAGGCTACCAGTGCCACCTTGGTTGGCTACAATGAGGGAATCTGTCACGCAAGTGCCCTCGATGTCCAATTCTGTTGGAGTTTGGCCGAGGCTGCAGCTATGAACTTTTACCATTCATCAACTAAGGAATACGACATGTCGCTCAACGACTTTTCGTCTACATCTCGAAGGCCTACCAGTATTTCTCGACGCGCGTTTGTCGGTGCCTCGGCGGCCGCTGGTTTGGCAACTCCGATTATTTTGCCTCGATTGGCGTCCGCTCAAGGCAGCAACGACAAACTGACGGTTGCATCCATTGGAGTCGGCGGTCGTGGCAGTGATATTGCGAATCAAGCCTCTCAGATTGGCAAGATGGTCGCTTGCTGCGACGTAGACAGCCGAAACGCGGCGAACTTTGCAACCTCTCGCAAAGAGAAAGGTGATGACGTTCGCACTTATACCGACTACCGCGAGATGTTGGAAAAAGAGAAGGATGTCGACGCGGTCACGATTGGTACGCCAGACCATTGGCACGTGAAGATTGCGATTGAAGCTTTGCAAGCTGGCAAGCACGTGTACTGCGAAAAACCACTGACGTTGACCATTGAGGAAGGCGCTTTAGTCAAAGAAGCCGCCAAGAAGTACGGCAAGACCTTCCAAGTTGGTACGCAACAACGCAGCGAGTTCAATAGGAATTTCTTGACCGCAGTTGCGATGGTGCATTTGGGGCGATTGGGCGGTAACTTGAAGGCCGTGAGTTCTGTGGGACGTGCGGCGTCGCGAAGCCCCAATCGAGATGCTCCATTTGGGCCATTCCCAACTCAGACACCGCCAGAGTTTTTAAACTGGGATATGTGGCAAGGGCCAGCTCAAGCGACCGATTTCGTTTCGGAGCGAGTGGGTTGGAACTTCCGCTGGTGGTTCGAGTACTCGGGTGGTCAAGTGACCGACTGGGGCGTTCATCACACGGACATCGCATTTTGGGCGTTGGCGGGTGCTGACGGACAAGCGATAGCGGCCGAGGGGACTGCTGGCTGGATGGGTGTTGAACAAGAGCAAGTGTTGGCGTTCTTGTCTGGCAAAGCGCCGATCACAAGTTTGCCACAAGCCTGGAACGTCGCTTATTCGTTCGATGTCGATATCGCTCTTTCGACTGGCAACACCATCAAACTGGTCAGTGGTCAGAATGAATTAGTGATTGAAGGCGATGCTGGGAAGATTCGCGTGAACCGCGGCAACTTGACTGGCAAGCCTGTCGAGGACATGAAGAACGATGAAGCATCGATGAAGGAAGTTGAAGAGAAGATGGCTCAATTGTACGGTGGCGAGCTGCCGAAGCGCAATTTGGGTCACATGCAAAACTTCTTTGATTGTATTGCGTCGGGTAAGCAACCTGTGGCGAACGTTGACGATCATGTGCGAGCTGTGAACGCTTGCCATTTGGCGAACATTGCTTTGGTTGCGAATCGCAAAGTTGAATTTGATCCTGCTACCAACACGATCAAGAACGACGAAGAAGCCAACGCGATGGTCGCTCGTAAGCGTCGCAGCGAGTACGACATCACGGTGTGATAGTCGCGCGAGCGTCTTGAGATAAACCCTCCTTCGGGAGGGTTGTGGGCCGGTAACAAGGTCACTCTCGTTTGTAGTCCCGCCTTCAGGCGGAATGGTAGACAAACTTCCGCCTAAAGGCGGTACTACAAACACGACGGCGGCTTTGCTTGTTCCCGTCTAAGGGGCTGTCGTTTAACCGTTGCGTTTCTAAAACGGTTTGAACTTGCCAAACAATCGCGATACCCATCCACGGGAATATCCCTCGCGAACATGGCCCACTTCGTTCTTTTCAATCTGCAGTTCCGATATCGCACGACTTAATACAATGTTGTCCGGGCCAACGTCTTCCGGTCGACAGATACCACTTAATGCCAACTCCCAAGTGTTATCGTTGTCTTTGATCTGCTTGCGAGCGGATAAGACCAACAGACCATTGGGCCGAATGTCCGCTATTTCCGCCGCGATGTTGAACGTCACCGACTCGCGCGTTCGCAAGTTCGAATCCGCGCGGTACACTTCGTTGTTCTGACCCGCAATGCGAGGATCGCCATCAGCTTGCTCTGCTGGCTTCAGGGTCGTTAGCCCTTCCAGCTTCACCCAATCGGTCAATAGCATGTCCAACGTCACGTTCTTGCGCGACTGCATCGTTCCCATTTGCTGAGTTTGAGCGGTCTCGTCAACTCGAATGTTGATCAAATCATGGATACGCAAAATGCGAGGCGGAGGCACCGGCGTGTAGATCCAAGAGGCCGAAGCAAAGTCTTGACCGGTGGGGCCATGTTGCGGTAATTGTGAGTATGCGGGCATGCCCGCGATCACTTGACCGCCGTTCTGAGGCATAATGCTGCCAGGAGGCAGGTTCGTAGGCGCTTGCAATTGGACTCGTGCACCGGCTGGTTGGACGGGATTCAGGCTTCCGTCCAGCGCCCCAGGATTCGCATACAGGCTTGAACGCTGTGCCCAGCATGGCGAAGACAGCAGCAGTGCTGCGGCAACGAACGCGGCCAGCGTTGGTGAAGTTTGCTTTAGGATCATAGTTTTCTGTTTCTGAGTTTCAGTTGCTGATAACGCTCACGACGCCAGGGCCCGTGATACGCGCGGTGACTTTGGAACGTTGAGGAAGTACTTCCACGACAATCAGATCATTCAATCCGCCGCCCTGCAGCGCTTTAGCGTTTGTTTTGACCATCAAACCAGCCGCACTCACTTGGATCTCTACTTCCTCGTTCTGATTGACCAGCCGCGGCGAACCGATATGACTCATCTCGATCGCTTGTCCGGTAGCCAAAGTTCGCTTGAGTTGCTTGCCAACCAAATCCTGCATCGCTGTAAAGCAGACGCTGGGGTCGGTGCGCGACGATTTGGCCAGAACGACCAGCTTCAAATCGGATTCGGAAAGGATATGATCGCGAGCCAAGCTGCGAGTGGTCGCGAAGACTCGCAAAGGCAGTTCGACGCGAGCGCCCACTTCGACCATAACCACTTCATCGCGCTGCCGCGTCTGCAAAACGAAGCGTTGATTGCCCAGCCACGGCGGCTGGCCGCCAGTGACCGCGATGATGCTGTTGCGGTTTCGCAAAAACCCGATGCCTTCTGGCGGCAGGTCCACCGCCAGCTCGTAATCAAAATCGCTGTCGCTAACCGTGCGCAAGTATGCCTGAATCGCACTGATGGCGTTTCGTTCAGACAACGATAAGCTTTGGTTGGACTGAAGCACAGGGACTGCTGTTGGCACCGCGGCCACTGCAGATGCAGGGACGATGGCCGATCCCGTTTCAGTGGCTGCCATTGGCCTTGCCGCTGCGATTTCTGCCACGCGACGTAGTCGGCATTCTGCACTGCCATTCCAAGTAATCGCTTTGGGATCGATGCCTTTGTATTGCAGCAGCGTTTCAATCGTTTCGCGAGACCAAAGCTGCTCGGACTGCGTAGCCGGCGAAGGCGACAGTACCACTTCTAACAACTGTTGGGAGACGCCACGGGAATGACGCAAGTCGATCAAATCTCCTAATCGGACCAGGTTGGTCGCAACACTGGCAGAATCTTTTAGCGTCAGTTCCAACAAAGTTGGAGGGGCATAGGAGTTCTGCGCATGCAGCGTTGGGGCCAGGCCTGCGGAGCACAGCCACAGCAAGATGAAGAAAAGCTGCTGCTGGAGCGCACGATCGTGAGTTGTTGGCGATGGCATAGACATTCGCATGATAAATTTCCAGAGACGATCGGCTAGTAACGTCGCAAGTTTGCGATCTGCTGCATAACTTGGTCGCCTGCCTGGATGGCTTGCGAATTTAGTTCGAAACCGCGTTGCGTCGTAATCAAGTCGATCAACTCTTTGACAGGTTCGACGTTCGACGCTTCCAGGGAGCTTTGCCGCAAGATCCCAAAGCCTTCTTGTCCCGGCTGCCCTTGCAGGGGGGGGCCGGAGGCATCGGTGGCGGAGTACATGTTCTCGCCTTCTTTCAGCAGACCGTCTGGGTTGACGAAGTTTGCTAACTGCAGATCCCCTTGCTGTTGCAGATTGATTTCGCCCGCCAATCGTACGAAGACTTGGCCGTTGGGGTTGATCACAATGTCGGTCGCTTCTTGCGGAATCGTGATCGGCGGTTCTAAAAGTCGACCTGTCTGCGCCGAACCTATGACCAGTTGCCCGTTCGCGTTGATGTCGAGGTTACCGGCACGAGTGTAGAAGACTTGTTGTGTCGAAGGGTCAGTGACCTGCAAAAATCCGCGGCCTTCGATCGCCACGTCCAGATTGCGGCCAGTGTCTTGCAGCGTGCCTTGGCGAAAGTCGGATTGGGTCGACTGCACACGGGCCCCCAGACCGACGGCGACGCCGGTAGGGGTCGGATTTTGTTGCGCGTCCAAGATACCCGGCATAACGTGGTTACGGTACAGCAGATCTTCGAAGTTCGCGCGATCGCGTTTGAATGCCGTCGTATTGATGTTAGCTAAATTGTTGGCGATGACATCCAGCTTGGTCTGCATCGCATCCATGCCAGTGGCAGCGGTGTACAATGACTGTACGCTCATCCTAACGTTCCTTTCGAAGCCCAGTAGACCTTGTCGATGCTTGGGTTATTACGCTTTTCTACGTGTGGCCGCTAGGGCGATATCGACCTGATTTACAAATGTCAATCTGGGTAAGCCGTTCGATCTATCGTCGCCGTCGTCTGTTTGCTAGCCTCCGGGAACTATGCAAGATTTTACTGTGCAACGATGTACCAAACGCTGTCGCAAGTCGAACCGACCGCTCGCCCCAGGTGAATGGTTTTATTCAGTCATTGAGCAACGCAATGCGAACACCATTCGTTACGACATCGCCTTGAGCCAGTGGACTGGCCAGCCAGAAAACGCTATCGCGTGGTGGAAGTCTCGCATGCCAGAAGCGAAACTTGCCCAGCGAAAGCCGACTTCTAACGCCGTGCTGCTGCAGCGATTAGCCGAATTTTGCGATGACCCAATGCAGCAAACGTTAGCGTATCTGCTGGCTATGTTGCTGGTTCGACGCAAGGTCCTGGAGTACAGTTCGATCGAGAACGCCATTCACAATGACGTTTTGGGCGAGATTGCGGAAGAAGGCATCCTGCTGCGAACTCAATCCGATGGCACTGAGTTCCGGGTCTTCGAGCTAGATGGCTCCATATCGACCGACGAACTGGAAACGTATCAGCAAGCGCTGCAAGAGTTGCTGGTCACGCAAATCGACGACGTCGATCCAGATGCTGCTCCGCTGACGAACGAAGCTGATGAAGCTGATGATTTAAACATGGATGAAGAACAGTCCACAAGGACCCAGACATGACGCAAGGATGCCAGCGTGATCAACAACGATAACTCCACCCATCAGTCGCTCCAACGCTGGCTAATAATAGGTTTTTGTGCGATGCTGGTGGTCAGTTCAAGCGGTGCATCCTGTTTACCTCGCAATCGATCGGCCTTAAGCGAATTTCAGCCGCCGATTCTTTGGGAGACGCCGCCCAGCTTGCAACAAATTGCGGATGTATTGAACCGTACGAACCAAGTCCAACAACTGCAGTCATCAGCCGTTACCGTTCGTATGCAAGGCTTACCAGCTCTCTCAACCTCATTGCTCTGGCGGCGCGATCGTGACTTTCGTATGCAAGGCAGCGTCACGCGTCTGACCGGCGTTGATTTCGATATTGGTAGCAACCAAGAGATCTTCTGGATGTCATCGCGTCACGATATGTCACCGACACTATATTACGCGCGGCATGACCAGTTCGAATCGCAGCTCAATCGCCAAGTGCTTCCAGTTTCGCCGCTGTGGGTCATGGAGGCGTTGGGGTTTGTCAGTTTGAATCCAAGTTTCGTGACCGAGCCGCCGCAAGTGGGCCCGGATGGCTTATTGCGAGTGAATTCTATCGTGCCGTCTCCTGCCGGTAACTATTATCGCACGCTGCATGTGGATTCGCGTCAGGGCATCATCCGCGAGGTTCTGTTGCGTGATCCTAACGGTCGGTTACTTGCCAAAGCTCAGTTGTCTCAGCATCAATACTACGCAGCCATTGACACTTCATTGCCGCACAAGTCGGTTGTTGAATTTATTCCGGTGGGCAGCGAGCCGATGACGTTGCAAATTGAAATTGGTTTTTATCGCTTGAACGAAAATGCTGACGTCGACGCCTCGAAATTCGCGAATCCTCAGACCAATGGTTTTCAGGTCATTGATTTAGCGAGCTTGAACATGGGGTTGAATCCCAACGCGGCCGCTCCAGCCTATCAGCCCAACGTACCTGTTGCGCCAGCCTATCGCGGTGTACCGTAAGCATGCGGTGATCTGATCGACGTTGATCGTATTCGTAGGCCGGAACAAGCAAGGCCAATACCTAGCGCCGGAACTTCGGTCGCTTATTATGAGTAGAGTCAATAACCCAAGCGACATTGATCGATTGGCTTTGCGCAGTTCCGGCAAGAATGAGAGCGACCTTGTTGCCGGCCTACGTGACTTGACAACACGCGGGGCCAAGCCCGCGCGGTACTACGAACGAGGCGACTGCTTTATGGAACGACTCGCAATAACACGGGTTGGCTTGTTTCGTTTTGACCGTTCTTGTTTCGGATGTGAATCGGACGCGTTTGGGCCTGCACCCAAGGGGCTGCGGTAATAAAAAACTGGCGATTGGTCTGCCCGGCAGGAAGCAACAGACCGCTGAGCCCAATGTTGCTGATGATGATCCCGTGCGGAAAGTTACGATTGGAGTCTTCGGTTCCAAACGAATACTCGACATCGTTGCTACCACCTTCCAATACCACGTTGGCTGTGATCGTTTCCCCTGGGCGAATCACCAGTTCCCTTAGCGAATCGGACGCGTGATCGCCGCCGGATGCGACCAAACGCGGCGCGATCAACGACTGCTTCTTGATGTCGATCGCGATCGGCTGGTCCATTGCGACGCGGACTTCTTCTCCCTGGATCTTCGCTGTACCAGAAACGATGATGGACAACTTCTCGGGTAGCTGATCGACCAACGTTGGGTCCAGATTGCGATCCAAGTAAATCGTGGCCACCGCGCTGATTTGTTCGCGTTCCACAAACAATGGCTGGCTGTACGTAATCCCTTCAGGCAGTCCGTCGAGGTTCAATGCGATGGGGCCGTCAAAGTTGTCATACCGTTGGACATTGATTTGCACTTCCGTCCCGCTGCCCAAGTGCAGTGGCTTGCTGGCACTGGCGGACAGCTCGAACCGCGGCGCTGGCTCGCGCACTTCTAGCTGATAACGGAAGTCCTCGCCCTCCATGCCACGCGCGTCACGGATTCGAACGACGTAGTCGCCCGAAACGGGAGCCGTAAAGTACAACTGGCTGTCTTTGTCCAACATCCGATACGCATCATCATCATTCTCAAAGTAGATTGGAAAGACAGGCAGACCGTTGGGGGCTGGCGACTGTCCTGGCAACAGTTCGCGCACGATATACGCTGGCTCATTCAACGCGTGCGTCGATGCTGTAGTGTCGAAGTAAGTCCAACGGTTGCCGCTGCCAGGGTAGACCAGAAAACCAGAATCAGGCCCACGTGGATAAAGCCACAGCTTATTGACTTCGCCGCTGGCATAAATCAGCTCGTTCAGCTCCATGTCTTCCCAGCGATGCAAGCGGTAGTCGTCGGATTGCGTCGAGTTTTTGCCGCGAAACGTGAAATAGGTTTCACGAACCGCTTGCAGAAGTGTCCGCAACACAGGCTGGCCATCGGCAGTCAGGATCTCGATGCGACTATCCAGTGGTGAACCCGACTTTCGCGCAATCACAGTAAAGACCCATTGCTGGCCCTGCTGAGCGGAAAAGCGAAAGTAGTCGTTGTCCGCTTGCTCGGTCGCCGAAGACTCATTATCGAACTCTGCATTGCCAATTACGCCATTGATTAGCACTGGCAGCGTGACTACCTGGGCGGTATGCGGCGAGTGGTTTGGTTCTCGCTCTTGAAGCTGCTCTGTCGGTTTGCGCTGCTTGCTGACAACGGTATCAACCGACATCACGACATCCACCGTAGGAACTGACGCAGCTTGGCTGGCTGGTTCGGCCAAACGGACGGTCTGCCCATTGCTCAGAGAGACTAGTAGCGTCTTGTCCGCAGCGTGGCGGTTCAGCGACAAGGGCATCGCATCTAACTGACCTACGACGCCCAGTGGCATCAGGTCGCGCGTTTGCCATAGTTTGACTAATCGATCGTTACCAGCAGAAGCGATCGTTTCGCCGTTGGCATCGAAGCGAATTTGCATAACAGCCGCTTCGTGAGCGAATACGGCCAGAAGCATGGGATTCACTTCCGGCTTATCGCGATCGATAATCTTCCACGCTCGGATGCGTCGATCGCTGCCAGCGGCGTAGACGCGATCGCCTTGCGGCGTGAACCGGCAAGTATACTGTTCGCCTTCGCATTGACTGAAAGTATCCAAGCGCGTGCGCGTTGAAACATGCCACAGTTTAATAGTCTCGTCGGCCGACGCGCTGCAGAGCAGTTTACCAGCGGGATCAAAGTCTAGATCGTAGATCGCGCCATTATGCCCGCTCAGCTTGCCCACCATTTGGCGAGTCGTTGGGTCCCACAGCAAAATATCTCGGTCGTAGCCGCCGGTCGCTAGCACGCTGCCGTCGGAGCTCATAGTCGCCGCGTAGATTACATCGTTGTGAGCGTCCCACTGCCAGCTTATCTCGCCGGTAGAGACATTCGCAATGGTGACTTGACCGCCCACGCCGGGTACACCTGCCGCGATCACTACATCATTCCTGCCCGCTTGTCTTATGGAAGTCACGCGACCAACGATGCCTTCGATGCGATGCAGTAGTTCGCCGCTAGTCGATTGGACTTCCGCATATCCGTCGAACCCCAAGACGATGACGCCGCCGCTTTGGTCCGTGGTCAAACAATACGTCGATCGCTTGGTCTCTTTTGTGTTCTTGTTGGAAAACGGTTGAACGCGAGTGCGCAAATCCATGCTTTCGTTAGAGCCTATCGCACCAGCTAACACCCAGCGTGTGATGGTTTCAATTTCTTGAGGGGTGGGTTGCGGCTGATCCTCTGGTGGCATTTTGGGTTCGACCGAACCATCGATCAGGCCGATCAATTTGCTGTGTTTTAGGTTCTGGGGATCGATTACAGCGCCTTGTTCGCTGCCACGCAAGATGCCGTCGTACGAATCGACGCGAAAGCCAGCTTCGGATTCTGTCGCGTTGTGGCAGCCGCTGCAATATTTGGTGAAGAGAGGCGCGACCTGCTGCTGGAAATCATCGCCACGAAGGCTCGGGTATGGTAAAGCGAAACCGAGGATGACAAATGCGTAGGTTGCGAAACGAAAAATGCGGTGCGCATTTACCTGATGTATGGAGCATGTAAACATGGCGGCGGGGAGAGTTTTATGCAAGTTGGGAGGTGGGCGGGTCGGAGGGAGGACCGTTAGCCAGATTATAGCAGAAGGTGGGCTGGAAATGGCGGCTTGCGGCAAGTGCTAGCCATTTCATCGCATGGCAACCTGGGGCAGATACGCAAAAAGGGTAAAATGATCGCTGCAAAATTCCTTACGTGGGGTTGTGCCAGATTTTGCGAAGCGTTACTACCAATGTATGAATCTTCCCGCAAGAAAAACACTTGAAATCGAACTCCATGACAGTCGCAGTCGGCGATGGTTCTTGGGTTGCGCCTTGGTGCCGCTGGCTGTTGCCAGCGTTGGGTGCAGTCGATCCATGTTAAGCTCTTCGCCGGTCATCGACTTCAGCCACCGCTCCAAAAGCTCGACGGAGATCGTTTATCCCAATCCCATGCAATTGGGTAACATGGACACCGAGTTCTTGTGGACGCAGATTATCGATACCGTAGATGACTATTTCGACATCAAGAAAGAAACCCGCGTTCGGCGCGATCTGGACCAATGGTCCGATGGCTTTGTAGAGACCTTTCCGCAGAATGGTGCGTCAATCTTGGAACCATGGCGAAAGGACTCTTCGCCCGGTTTTGAGAAGTTGCAGAGCACTTTTCAAACTATTCGCCGCACAGCGTTCGTGAAGGTCACTCCACACTCTGGTGGTTATGAGATTGGGATTGAAGTGATCAAGGAGTTGGAGGATGTGGATCGTTCTCAAAGCTCTGGCGAAGGTTCCGCTTCGCTTCGTCATGATGGTGGCACAGCTCGCGTGGATCAGCAGCTCTTAAGTTTGCCGTTGACGATTGGTTGGATCAGGCAGGAAAACGATCGTCTGCTGGAGCAGCGGATACTGAAAGAGATCGCCGGTCGCACGACGAATGTCGCCCCGCCAAAGCGCAAGTGGTTGCATAAGAACTAGCTCGCGGACCTGCTGAGGTATAATACCGCAGGCCGCTAGAGGCGGTACTACTGAAGTAGGACTCCCGCCTTATTGAACGGCCTGGCGGTTAGGATTTGTCCCGAAATAACTTCCCGATATGAACCGGCTTTTCTAGTTTAACCGCGTGCCCAGCGGGCCGCGTTTGTCGCTCTACAAGCGCGGGGCGATGCCCACGCGGTTAAACGAAAATACGGAAGTTATATCGGGACCGTTCTTTAAGCGAGTTACTAGTACAACTACTTCAAGTGGTACTCACGACAATGCGGACAACCTTTGTCACTGCTGAATCGAAACGTCTGCTTGATGTCTTCCCAAATCGTCATGCTCGGAACGTAAATGCGATCGCCCGGCAACAACTGATAGTTCGTGCTAACATCTCCCATTTGAATGATCTGCTGATAACAAACAGGCAGAATAATGCGTTCCGCGCCGTCGGGCTGTGGTCGCGTCAAAATGATCTTATGATCGTCCGCTCGATCCGATAAACCACCTGCGGCTATGATTGCATCCAAAACCGTCTCTCTACCATTCAACGAATAACAACCCGGTGCATTGACGTCCCCCATCACATAGTACGCGCCACTATCGCGGCTCACCATCCGGACCGCTACGCCATAATCGACTTCATCAAGCTCCGCCGACTGAGCCTCGCCGCGGAAGGATGCCAATTGGAACTGCCGCTCTCGTTTAGCAGTCTCGAAACTGGTCACGATAAATTGCACTTCATCTTGGATCTCCTGAGTGGACTTCCCGACCGCCACAATTCGACCGTAACTGCCCAAATCGATGGTACCATCTTGCTGGACCGTCTGATCGCTAGGAAATCGTACCGGACAGTTGAAGTCGTTCGGCTCGATCACCAACACATCGCCCGCTTCCATGCGATGCGACGGTAATGACGTTTTGCTCAACTCCGTCGGCACGCCTACGGGATGCCCGTTGGTCTGCCGCATTTTCTTGGCGGAAGTTAGCAGGTAATGAGAACCGGACGAGATCGGCAACCCCAATGACGAAGCGGTCCTGCATCCACTCGCACAAAACGCGGCGAACATCAACAGCAAGATGGCGGCCGGCAGCGTCGCTGCCAGTCCTGAGGAACCGACCAAACGATTTCGAAAGTGCACGTAGGTAGGTTGTTTTGCGGGCTTGTTGCTATGTAACATCATTCGTCCATGATTCCAATTAGTGCGAACATCCTCAACGCCGCCGCGATTGATTTTGTTGCGATGCCATATTTGTCACCGGAGTCCCAAGACTCGTTTGTAAGAAAAATTGAATTGCATTCTGCGTCAAGAGCTTGGCCGGTTGCAGCTTCAGCGTTGGCTTGCTCGCTGTACCACCAATGCTGACGTTCACCACCCGATCCTTGAGCGCCTCGTTGGCCCGCGCAATCATCGCGACTGGAGCGGGCGCAGCACTCATGAGCGGCGAATTGCTGAGCAACAGCAGTTGGTCCATCGGACCCGCTTTCTGTGTGCTTACAATCGCATCGACGTTCAGCCTTCCGTCCATTGTCGAACTGCCTTCCGCGAGAATCTGCAGATTGCTCTGCCAAAGCGCTAGCTGCTCAAGTTTAATAACGCCACCACCAAAATGTCCAAACAGATATCCGCCGTCGTCTTGTTGGCGCGAGCCATTGATACTGGGCAACTCAATGACCTGAGGAAGTTGATCCAGCACCGGCAACTCCATCGCTTTGATCTTCTTCAAATTGACGTGGAAGTCGCCCGTCGTCTGTTCGATGCGCGTCGCTCGCTTGGCGTTCACGGTCACTTGCCCATCGATAATCCCAAGCCCGATTGATTTGCCTTTAATAAGCTTGGATGTATCGATGCGTTCAAACTTCGCAACCGAATGCATGGTCATCGTTCGAGCATACTCGCCTTGGCTGGACAGGGCCACTGAGCCACCGCCCATTTCGACCGAACCACCACGACACTGCCACTGACAGATCTTTGACTGCAAGCCATACTTCCAGTCGATTGGGAATCGAGCATGACCGACAATCAACCCGGCAGCGTTCACATGATCGATGGCCAAGTTCGCTTGGCCGGACAGAGTTTGGTCTACGCGGCCGCGGATCGCGAGGTTCGCCGTACCATTGACGGGCAGCGAAGTGAACGGATTGGTCGCACGGCGAAGGTTCGCATTTCGAAGATTGAATTGGAAGTTGCCGCGAGGTACACCCTGTAAACTTATGTCCGCTCGAGCAGAAAGCTGTCCGTCCGCAATTCTGCCATCGATCTGCTTCAGCAACATGCGATCGCTGCGCAAGGCAACTTCGGCACTAATTCGGTCCGATAACTTCGAACGATTGAAACTCAAGTCCTCAGCAGAAAACCGAGCGATCGCCAGTAGATCATCGGCCGCTACACTACGATCGCGAACCACGCTCGCTCGTAATAGTCCGCTAATGGGCAAGTCGCGATTGCGAATCTTTGCGGCTTTCACCAACTGGTCCAGCCCAACGCGTGACAAACTCGCTTCGACAAAGATTGGCACCTTCTCGGCAGCCGGCTTGTCCAATTGCAAATAATCCCACAACTGCATCAAGCTGGTTCGCGCTGTCACATCCAAATCACCATTGCAAACTTTGCCGACCAGCCTTGAATGGACCAGCCCATCTTCGATCGCGATGTCGCCTCGCGTTAGCAAACATGCGGCGTCGTGGATCGAGGTGCCATGCGTCCGCAAGAAACCGCGACCGCTGAGCGACTGGAGGTTCGCAATTGAATCCACTTGTATGCGACCCGAAATCGTACCGGTTGCTGGCACGGCGACGCGTGCTGCAGCCAAGATACGTGCCAATCGTATCGCGTTGAATTCACCAGACAGTACCGTCTTGGTCCAATCCAACTCGTGCATGTCGGCCTTCAACGCATACTGGCCGCCCAGGAAGTCAGCGGATTGACTGGAAAGCTGCAGGCCATCACGATCAGCTTGCCATTGGAGTCGGCCTTGACCAACGCGAGTGTGAGCGTAATGCACATCGACGACTTCGATATCCCCTGCGGCGTTAAAATCAAGCGGACTGCCCTTTAATTGCACTTGGCCAGTCACCTCTGCGCGACCTGTCAGCGGCAGAGGTCGCTGCGAATAGCGATTAATCACTTGCGCTACATCCGCCAGCAGGACTTGTTGCCCAGCAGCAAACGCTTGAACATTGATCGTCGGATAAATCGGGCCAGCAGCATGCCAAGCGATGCGAGCGTTCCGCCATTGAGTTTGGACTTCCGGTATCGTGAGCTGGCCATTTACCACCGAGCATTCAAGATTTAGGTCGCTGAGATGTTCACTGGCAATCAGTAAGTCCCGGGCTGTCAAGCGAGCCGCGGCGGACCACAGGTCAGGCTCATTCGCTTGGTAGGTCGGAACCTGCGATTGGAATTGCAAAGCGAATCGCCCGTCGTAGGCATCAGGATTGAGCTCTGCGATTCTGGCAAGGCATTTGGGGGTCAGCAAAGTGACGTTGCCCGAGGATGTCAAAACACCGTTGGGCTTCAGGTCCGCTTGGACATCCATCGCTGCTTCAGCGACTTGGCCCAAGTGCTCGTCCACGAGAATCGCCGAACCGGTGTGCAGCCTTGCGATTCCGTTGCTGGCGGTCGCGGTCACAAGCGTGTCTGCAAGTCGCAATCGGCAAACGCTGACGTCCTTGAATTGGACCGCCGCAGTCGCTTGATATGTTTCAGGCTGTTGGTAAGACTCAAGCGGTAGCCGCAGTTGAGCTTCGTAAGCGATCTGCCCTGTTGCATCAGGACAACGAACTCGCTTGGCAACGTCGCTGATCAGAAACCCATCGCTGCGAACTGCCGTCGCCAGTATGCCTGTCAGTGACGAGGCAGCTTGAGCTTGATAAATTGCATCCAGGTGCACGTTGGCTTGGATGTCGCTGGATGGTATGCCGTCAAAGTTCAACTGTGAAACGGTCGTCGACGCGTCGCTGATGACGGAGATCTGCTGCGGCGACCATACGATCTGTGATTGGCCGCTCGCATTTGCGATCGCATGCCATGCGGGTAAGTCATTTAGGCTAGTGAGGACATCTTGCAATCGATGTAACTGCAAGTCGCTTGCGCGCAGAGCGAGCGTCGCTTGAGCAGTAGCGTCTTGCCAGTCGACGTCGGCTTCCAGTTCAATCGTTCCATCCAACGGATCGCATTGCATTTGCAAAGAAGCTTTGCTGCGGTGCTGCTGGAGTCGCAGGCTGGCGGCGCGGAGCAGCAGTCCTGCATGCTGATGCGTGATAGGACCCGCTTGAGCTTGCAGATCGAGTTCGAAGTCCTGTGGGTCTAATGAGTTCGCTGGATGTTGGACTTCGACCGACAACTGCCCGGACCATGTCACCAGGGCGTCGCGGATCAATTCGGGGACCAACGGGATGGCGGCGATCTGGCAAGTGCTCGCTTCCACTGTGTGACAGCTTAAACGTGTTGTACCGGCCAGCGTGACGGCGTCCAGCAGCGAATGGAATCGAACTTCCCCGCCCAGCAGTTGAGGAATCAGAGCGTCTAGCCGGATCTGTTGATCGCACTGCAAGTTCACTTGAATGTCCGCGATGCGGAAGGCGGGCTTACCCTGCTGGTGTACCACAAAAGCGGCAGACGCGAACCGCAAATGATCGAGCGGTATGGACAAGCTTTCGGACTGCTGGCCAGGAGATTCGCTGGCTGGAAACACGGACAGCAATTTACCGTCGGCGTCGAATCGCACATGCAAAGCGGGCTGGTCGACAATGATTGCTGCCAGCCATTTGCCGCTTCGCCAACCGGTCCACAACGAAGGCTTGATGTACACGCGCCGGATCGTCAGTTGGGGGCTGCCTGGAACACCGGGATCGTCAACGACAATTTCACCGGCTGATATCCAATGCCAGCCTAACGAGACGGTTTGGACGGTTACTGACGTGTTTAGAATAAAGCTTGCAAAGTATTGGACCGTTTTGCCAGCGATCCAATTTCCGAAGAGGATGGTCAGGAGAGCGCATACGAAAGCTGACCGGCAGAAAAGCAGGAAAAATCGTTTTCGTGGACGAGTCTGGCTGGCACCCAAAGTTTACTGACCCCGCGTTTGTAGAGCTTGGATTTGCGGTGGGTTTTACCAGTGGTCAGTAGTCGAGTAGCCCTATCTGAGTCAATGTTAATCTGCCAATAGTTTCGCATTGAAGAGCGCAAAGCGTAGGCCGGTAACCAGGTGAGCCAACGCCACGTTCGTAGTCCCGCCTTTAGGCATTGGTATCTACACAAGTATGGGTGACGCTGAAGCAGATGTTAGCTTGTTTTGCTACGTGAATCCGCAGGGTTTCGTTTAACCGCGTTGGGCATCGCCCCCCGTTTGTTGTGCCTTTAGCAGCATCGCGGCCCGTTGGGCACGCGGTTAAACGACACTTGACCCGTTTCGCCTGCGAATCAAACGTAAAGATGTGTAGATACCAATGGCCTTCAGGCGGAATAGTGCTCTGCGTTCGTAGTCCCGCCTTCAGGCGGAATAGTGCTCCGCGTTCGTAGTCCCGCCTTCAGGCGGAATAGCACTGTTAGGATCGATTCCTCCGAAAAGCGGCACGACGAACGGTCGCGACCCTGTTACGGCACAGCGGAGTGTGCCTACTACCTTGTATTACGGCACACGGAGTGTGCCTACTACCTTGTATTACGGCACACGGAGTGTGCCTACTACGCTTAATCTGGCAACTCAACGTGCTCGCGGTTGGCTACCTGACGCAGCTTGGTCAAAGCTCGCGTTTCCAACTGGCGGATTCGCTCCTTGGTCACGCCTAACGTCTCGCCAACTTCCTTCAAGGTCAACGGCTTCTGCTGATAATCCAAACCAAAGCGGCGGATAATCACCTCCTGCTCTCGCTGGTCTAAATGATGCAAAATACGGTTGATCTGCGTCTTCCGCTGCTGCAATGCCAATTCGGCTGCCAACTGGTTTTCGCGATTGTCTTCTTGAACCGCAAACGCCTCGTCACTACTGGTCCGGAAGCGATCACGATGCTTGAACTCATCGGGAATCGATCGAGCGAAATTCTTCATGATCGCCCAACTGGCATACGTGCTGAACTTGTTGCCGCGAGCAAAATCGAACTTCTCCACAGCCCGAATCAACGAGATGTTGCCATCGCTGATCAAACCAAAGAAGTCTTCGCCAATCCCCGCATGTCGCTTGGCAATCGACACCACCAAACGCAAGTTTGCTTGAACCAACGCGTTTTTTACTTCAACCGCTCGGTCATACAAATTCTCGATCGCCGTCATCAATTCAGGTTTCGGATCACGAGCATCCAATCGCTTTCGCTTCCGCGATGCAAGGTACTTCAGGTAATTCATCTTGCGGAACAAGTGATACTCTTGCTCTCGCGTCAGCAACTGCACTTCATACAGCGACGCTAAGTACAACGGCAGCCCGGATGGTGGACGCAGTCGACGTTGTGGCTCGTCGGCGACCGGGAAATCGCCCAAGACTTCTTGAGCCAACGACTTGCTCTTGCTGACCTTCGCAAACATCTCGTTGTCGATAAAGTCCAACGGCAGTTCCATAATCCGTTGAGCTCTCTGCTGCTTGATGATCGCATGCACGGTCGATCGATGGCGATTGTAACGTCGCGAAAGCGTCAAAACGCTTACGCCGCGTTGATATTGGTCGTATATCGATCGCAGCTCTTCTTCGGTCAACAATTCGCGGTGGTCCGGGAAAACGGCAAGTGCAGGATTCTCGCGATCGAAGTTTCGCAACGTGTATCGAATCGCTTCTGCACTGCGGCCAGTCCCTTCCGAAATGCGTCGCGCTACTTCGGCCAACGTCGCACCTTGACTAGCGATCTTGCGAGCGCGATCAATGATCTCCGCTTTTTCGTCCGGCGTGATCTGACTGAATTTCTCACCACGATCGACGCGAGCGCGGTTCGTCTTGATAAACCGCTCCACACTGCTGTTCAGAAAACCAACTCGTTTTCTTCCCTCATGCAAAAAGCGTCGCGATACCAAACCACGATCTCGCCATCGCGCAATTGTCTTGGTCGACACCTTAAACATCTTGCTCAGGTCTTCCACCGTATGAACCGGTTCAGGAATCTCGTCAGTGCGAATGTCCATCGAGTCCGTGATGTCTTCAATAAAGAGTCGCAAATCATGAGCCGCATCCTCTCCGCTGACCGTCATCCGCGCTGCTTGGTCGGGTCGCACTTTGGTGATGCGGTAGAAGATAAAGTCGAACGGATACGACTTTTCTGCAACGATTTCCGCCAATAGCTTCTCGGCGCGATCCGCTTGCTCCAAACGCTTTTCCCGCGGCGCGAAACGAACCTGCTGGTCTCGCAATTCACGGACGGCGGCAATTCGATAATCTTGACTCATGATAAACTCCCTTTGGCGAGTACGTGTCGTCTAATCCGTGCGATTCCCGATCGCTACGACCAACCTCGCTATTTGGGGGCACGCCACAACATCATGTCGAGGCAAATACCTGCTTGATCGCAAAACATGTTGCAGCCAAGCCACGCGATGACCAACAAATCAGCGCATCCGCCTTAACCGCATCGGCTACCTGTGTTGATAACTGGGTTGCGGTCTGCCAAGGTTGATGTTGTATGATTCGTCGTGGCTATTGACTCGTTAGGTCCTCCGATCCAACGATCTCGCAATAACCGTAAATTTTTTTGACATTGCGTACTATCAAGTATAGACGAAAGATGTCAAAAAAAGTTCACTCATGCTTGCCTTGAATGCAATTTGTACGCCAATGCTCGCTATTGGCAACGCCTGCGAAGCTTATCCGGACAATTTGCCCTTAACCGAGCGGTAACCTGGGCAATATCGTGGTTTAATGGGAAAACAGACGACATGGTGAAGTTTGCAAGTTCCCGAGTTTAACTCTCCAATTCCTTGGAATTTTATTGCATGCTTACAAAGTAGGCAGTTATCGCTCCATTTTAAGACGCTTCGTATCAAAACGTGTTGAAGTCCGCACAGGAAAGTGTCCTGTACAGGATTGAAAAAACTAATGAGAGAAGCTGGCCAATCTACGTCAGCTACGAACACTCGGCAAACTTTGCAGATCAGCCAAACTTCAACGACGGTAGCGATGATACTGCCTTCCACTGGCGATCTTTGACGATGACATCGCATGTCCACCTTCACGATTCGATCCAAACGATTGCTTGAATTGCCATGCTCCAAAACTCGAACAACCGTCGCCAATTTCTCCTGCACAGCTTTGTGGCCACCAGTGCTCTGGCCGCATCGAACCTAACCAACCGATCCGCCCACGCTCAGTCGCGCTTGATTTCAGCAGAGAAGAAACCAACAACTGCGGTTGGCGGCGAGGAAGTTCGCACACGCGTCAAATCGGTCCTCGAAGTCCGCGGCGAAGTTCGGCTGAAGAACAACCGTGAAGCGGCGGTGGATACTGTCCGACGCGCACCGCTGGAATCCAAAACAACATTGCAATACGAAGAACTGCTGGCGGTCAACTCCGATAGCTCGCTGGCCGCCCTGAAGTTCCAGATCGCTGAGTCAAGTAGTACCATTGAAAAGCATGCCACCGACTTGGTCTTGCGCGAACAATCAACGACCATGATTCGCTGGACCAATTTGAACGAGTCGAACTCGCATACCGCCGGCGTCCAGCAACCGCTGACCGAGACCGAACGCAAACTGGCGGAAAGCCCCGTCGTGACAATGTTCTTGGACAAACTGATCCCTACCAAAGGTCTCTTGATCGGGGAAAAGACGAAGCTGCAGCCCAATGATGTCGCTCGCTTGCTGAATCTAGATGCGGTGCAAAGTGGTACGTTGACGGTTGTCATCGTGGATCGCAAAGACAATCTTGACCAGCTTGAAATCACCGGTGAACTGTCCGCATCGGTCAACGCCGTGCCGACCAAGATCAACGTTACGGGAAAAGCAACCGTGGACCGCGACCAAGACCTAGTCACTTATCTTGCCGCGGCGGTTACCGAGGAGCGTGAAATCGGTTATGCCGAGCCTGGCTTCCAAGTCACCGCACGATTGCGTTTGATTCGCGAGAAAATCAGTGGCGCTGGATCGCTCGAACCGCTCTCAAGCTACACATCGATCTTCCAGCAACGCCAAGAGCGCTTGCTGCAATTGTACGAATCCAAAGATGGTGGCTACCGCTTTTTCGCGGAAGCGGATTGGGTTATCTACAAAGATAGCGAGATCGACGCCATGCTGAGGCTGGTTCGGGACAACCGATCGCTGGGGCAATGCAACATCGTGAATCTGGCGGACATGGAACCTGGTAAGCAACTGACCATCGCCGCATTCAAACAGGATGTGCAACGCATCTTGGGCAAGTCCTTTGGACGGCTTATTGAGGAATCGGAACGCGTCACAGACAACAAGCTGCGTTTGATGCGCGTGGTCGCTGGCGGTCAAATTGAAGGTGTCGAGGTGGTGTGGGTAAACATGTTGATCAGCAACGATGAAGGCCGCCACGTGTCCGTTGTCTTTACGACGAACGTCGAACGGATGGGGGACTTGAACTCCGCGGACATTCAGTTGGCTGACACCTTTGAGTTCACCAAGCGTCTGAAGTCGGCTGAAGAGTTGGCTGAATCCAAAGCGGAGTAGTCTTTAGAGTATTAGGCACACTCCGCTGTGCCGTCAAAGTGGCAGGCACACTCCGTGGGCCGTCAAAGTGGCAGGCACACTCCGTGGGCCGTAACGAAAATCGTTTGCATTCGGCACTCGGAGAGTGCCTGCTACTGTGCTACGCCAACGACCACTTCTTACGCAACGACCACTGCAGCGTCAGCAAGAACACAACCAACAGAAACACAACCCAACTATCAATCGCACCCTCACCTAAATGGTGCGATTCCACTAACGTCACACTTTGATTGATCGCTTGCTGTCGCAGCAACTCGATCAGCGAATCGATCTGCTCTGGCGGTATCACACGACCACCGGCTCGCTCGTTCAGCTCCGCAAGTTGGTTCATCAATTGCCAGTCAGGAGCACCGCGAATCAACTCGATCGCATCGTCAATCACGTCGAACGGCAAACGATCTTCATACACGCGGCCATCGGGACCTGTCACCGTCGCAACCAGATCATATCGGTTCGCTTCAAACAACCCAGGCAGAGTTCCGCCGACGCTTGCGAGATCTTTTTGAGTTGGATTTACGACTCGGGCCGAAGCGCCGGCTTGCTCGATCGCCACCTTGATATCCTGCGGAATCGCTTGGCCAGGCTCCGAACCAGTCCACTCGACGCGATAGCCAACCGCATTACCGGCCCGAATCCGTCGTTTATCCATAATCACTTTTAAACCTGGCTCGCGCTCTTGAGACTGCATGGCCCACAAGATCGCTTGTCGCCAAAACCTGCGATGAACCTCCGCTTTGCCGCCGCGCAGCCACAGATATGACGTATCGAACGTGATCATCAAAACCCGGCCGCGATCGTAACTGTTGGAGACAATCAACGGCTTGCCATTCTGCGTTTCCGCTAGGACTTGAACGCCTGGTTGAGGCGACAAGTCGCCGACGCGGTTGGCCCCTAACATCGCAGGCAACGTGGCCCAAGCTTTCACCAACTGCTCGTCGCTCACTTGGCCAGGAGCGCCAATTTCAAAGATCGGGTGGCGTGCTCGCAGCCTGACATTGATCGGCCCAGGATGATGTAAGTCCGCGATCGGGTCAGCGAAGGTCTGTCGCGGAAAGCCCGCAATGCTCACAGGCAACAGCGATGCTAGCGGTGTCGAATCGTAGCCACCAGGGCCGTAGGCATGAAAGCCGCCCAGCGTGATCAGTCCCGCACCTCGGCCAACACGATCGATTAAAGCTGCCAGCGTCTTATTGCCAAGCGCTGCGGAATCGACATCGCCCAGGATGATGCAGTCGTAAGTGTCATCTTCCAGGAAGCTGGCCAAGCTGTCGACCGGCCAGCGATCGCGAGTATTTCGCAAGAGCGGGAAATGGTCGACTTGCAGATCGTCGCTATCAGCCAGCGCACGCGCGATGAACTTTCTTTCCGGGCGTGGTTCTCCTTCGACATACAAGACGCGCGAGCCCGCTTCGCGCACATTCAAAAAGCACGTCTGCGAATTATTCATCAACGTCGCTTCGCCCTCGATCGGTTCGGCTCGGATTAAAATCTCATACGCCCCTTTGCTGGGGGCAACGATTGGAAAGCTAATCGGCAGCGTTTGTTCGGTTCGCGTGGGCGTCAGCGTTTGCTGGACGGTGGACACTTGCGAGCCCGCTTTGTCCTTGAGCGTCGCGGTGACCGTTAGCTCTCGATTGCCCAGCCCAACTGTCTTCAACAATCCTCGTACATTAATCACATTCTTGGCAAACGCGTCGACTTGTTCTGGCACTGTATCCACCCATTGGTCCAAGCTTTCGCTGCTGCCAGACCGCGGCCCGACACCCACCAGATACAACGCGATATTCGATTCGGTTAGTTGTCGCACGACCTGTCTGACGTTAGTGCCCGTTTCATCCGCCGTTTGAATAGCGTCGCTGATCCAGATGATCGATTGCAAAGGGGGTTCAGTCGACGCATCAATCGCCGCCTTCATCGGTCCGGCCAGATCCGTCAGCGAACCGGTGGGCGATTTTTCCAACTGAGCGACCGCGGCCTGAAACAACTCGTTGAGCGCTTTTTTGGACCGATCCAACGCCTCCACTTCGCTCTTGGGTACGTTCAGTTTGGAATCAAAGGTGAACAGTTTAAGCGATGTACCTTCGGGCAGACTGGAGCTCGATTGTCCGATCCGCTCCGTAATCTGTTTGGCCAGTTCCCATCGCGAACGTGTGCTGACTCCTGACGGCAACTGCATACTCATCGAGCGATCGAGCATGACAGCGATGGAGCTTTCCGGTGCCGCTTGCCGAGTAAAGCTGACGCCAGGCCTCAGCAGCGCCAGTGCGATCAGCACTAGCAGCGATATGCGTATGGTTGCCAGAACAAATCGCTGCGCCGAAGTCAACTGTCCACGTTCGCGCAAAAAAATCAACGTAACGACGAGAGCGCAAACGATGCCGCCGACAAGCAGCCAGAGATTGAACTGGGGCTGGACCGAGAACTCCATTAAGCACGCCCCATCGCTAATTTCCAGTTTCGCGGGGCGTAGAAATTCTGAGCCATCGCCTGTTCGGCCAGGAATAGCCCGGCCAGCACCAGAAACAGGAACGGCCCCAAGTCGCGACCATATCGGCCTTGGCCAATCGATTGTTGCAAGCCTTCCTTATCGCTGGCAACCAAGTAATTGCCATCACCCAGCATCGCATTCAACTGGGACTTTTCCATCCGCACCAGCGACGTGGCTCCAGCGGCCAAATGGACAGCGAAGCCTCGGACGTTGGCGGAGTTCGATGAGTACTCACGCAACCGATAATGCCCCGGTGTATTGGTAAAGCCATAGAGAATCGATTGCCCATCAACTTTGATTTGTTCGTCGCTGCCATCGGGATGAAACAGTTCGAATCGATTCGGCAATCGCGAGTTTTTCCACTCTAAAAAAGCGGTTTCGCCGACTGTGAAATTACGTCGCAGTTCACTGGTCGCTTGCAGATAACGACCGGTGCCCAGCATGGTACCGAAGGCGACCCATGCGTCAGGCGAGGTCGTCAATACGTTCCAAGGCCCATAGCCCGCTTTCTCCAAATCGGGAATGGGCGAGGCGAACGTAAGGATACGGCCGTTGCCTCGCACTTCCTCAATGATCGCCGGTAAACCACTGACCGTGAACCTTGCCAATGGCCGCGCCGCTGAACGCAGATCTTCGATATCCCAGTGCCGGTAGACCGCATAGCGGCCCCAAGGAATGGTGGCGACTTCCTTGCCAAATTCCAACCAGATACCATGCAGCGGTTCCATGTTCTCGATATACACGTCGCGTTGTGGCCGCCGCGTAATTCGCTTTAATGTACCTGGAAGCAAAGCTGCCAGGCCTTCCACGGCTGCTGCTGGATTGTCCTTGCCACGTCGCTCGAGAGCTTGTGCGGCGCGAACATCAATGGCACTTCCAAGATTTAATACCAAGCCCCCCCCGTCATCCACGAACTTGGCTAACCTCGCGAGCGTTTCAGCCGGTAACGCCAGCGGCGGATTATGCAAAGCGACCACCGCATATTCCGCGAGGTCTTGATTGGCAAGCCGATCGAGAGAAAGCACATCGGCATTGCTGCCCGTCGGATCGAGCATTAAAGAAAGCAAGATCGCTTCGTCAGACAGCCCTGCGACTGCGCCCCCCGTTTCGCTGGCCTTAGGTTTTTGAGTGTCAACGACCAGCGCTTTGCCAGATTCAACCCCTTCGATCGTAAAAGCATAGCTTCCATCGACCGCTAGCGGATCCACTGTTCCCAATCGCAAATGGTAGTTGTTGGTCCCCTGCGGCAGGTTGCTGACCTGGAACGAGAACGCAGCGGTGTCGCCGCGCCCTTGGCTGTCGACCAGTTTACGATCGATGACTTTCGTCCGTGGCGTGACCAGTTTGCCGTCTTCGATGCGCGGCAGCCCAGGCTCGTTCTGTTCGGCCAGTAGTTCCAGAACCACTTGTTGCGCCGGAGAGTTCTTGGCCGATTGGACCATCGCGTCGATTTGGATGGTCGCTCCCACGGACGCAACGTCTTGGCTGACACGGACTTGATCGATTCCCCAATTGGTGTGTTCGGCGGTGCCGACGTCGACAATCTGCAGCAAGATCGGCTCGCCATCGCTGAGCATGGCTTGGATGGCCGAATCGCTGCCGGACCAAGCGGGACTGGATAGATCAGTGATGACGTAGATCTCATGCCGATCGAAATCCGAACTGCGAACCAACTCAATCGCTCGACGAATCCGATCGACCAGATCAACCGTCGCCCCTTGGACACGCAAGCGCTCAATGCTGTTTTCTGCAGCGGAGTGCCCCAACTGCAAGCGATCGCTGAAGGCGCCGGTCAGCACGCCAATCATGCTTTGCTCATCCAATCGGCCCACGATCCAGCGAGCGAAATCTTTTGCTTTCTCCAATCGCGATTCGTTTTGAAAGCGATAGTCCATCGTCGGTGACGTATCGATGATCAATGCCGCGGCAACCGGTCCAGAATTCGATTGCATCGGAACATTAGGACCACCGGCCAGTACCAGACTGCTCCAAACAGCGACCGTGGTCAGTAATAACGAAGCGATCAGCAGCGTTGTATATCGCACAGCCTTGGTCGCTCGTCTGGCAAACGCAAAGGCGCTAGCCACCAAGGCGAACACGCCGAAAAGTCCCAACACGCCGATGGAAATCCAGCTCGCAAAGCTCGCTTGATGCACACGCGGCGAGGCCAGCGCTAACGCGAATAGCAGCACCATCGCGATTCGCAGCAGCAGCAGCAACCAACGTTTGACGGACCAACCGCGTGCCGAAGCGATGCGTGTGGTTTGTACAAACTGCAACGCAGGGAACAAGACCGATTTAGGCTGGCGGCGACCACTGAAGTGAATCAAGACTGGAATCAGCGCAAAGGCGGTTCCGGCAATCAGCGACATATGTAAGAAACTCATCTCGCTCCTTTGCCTTAAAACCGCTGACGGCGACTGAGCAAGTATTCAAGCAACGCTTTGTCGTAAGGCATCGAGGTATCCAGCGGCACGTAGTCGATTTTCGATTCGCTGCACTTTTTGTCCATTTGCGTACGGAAGTCCTCGATCGCTTTTCGATAGTCTGCCGCAATCTCTTCGGCTTGAACCGACATTCTTTGGTTCGTTTCTGGGTCGATCAATTCTACGACGCCCTCAAACGGGAAGTGCACTTCCGCTTCATCCAGCACATGGAACACGATGACGTCATGCCCCCCCCCTCGCAGACGACGCAGGGCTTCAATCGTCGCCGGTACATCTCCAAGAAAGTCGCTCATCAACATAATCAGCGACTTGTGCCGCAACATCGCCAGTAGATTGTGAACGGCTTTGGGGAAATCCGAGACACCGGACGCTTTCAGTTTCGATAAATGAGCCAGAATGGTTGCGACTTGCGAGCGACGCGAGCGAGGTGCGGCTCGGGCAATCAGTTTTTCGTTGTACGTCATCAAGCCGACGGGATCTTGCTGCGAATTCATCAGATAGGCAAGCGCAGCGGCCAGACAAATCGAATAATCGAATTTGGTCAGTTGTTGCCGATGCGTATAGTCCATCGAGCGACTGACATCCATGACCAAGTAGCCCGTCAAATTCGTCTCGGATTCAAACTTTTTGACGTAATAGCGATCGGTCTTTGCATAGACCAACCAATCGATACCTTTCGGGTCATCCCCAGGGGCGTAGCGTCGATGTTCCGAGAATTCGACACTGAATCCTTGCAGCGGGCTGGCATGCAAGCCTTGCAAAAATCCGCGCACTATCATTTTCGCGCGCAGATCAAGCCGTTTGATCTGCGATGCAACTTCAGGCTTCAGGTATTGTTCAACTGCCGTCATGACACGCTACCAAGAGGGAATTCCAATAAGTAGCGTATTCTATCATACTTCGCCGTTGAGACTACTTCTGATAACCTGCGGTCTGTGCAGGGATTTTTTCATTGCCGTTGCCAGACATCCAACCTGTGGGGACCACCGATTCAGAATGACCGGTGTGTTTTTCCAACTGCTGGACTACGGAACCGGACATGACGGGCCCAGCGCCCATAGCCGACCAGAACTGATGGTCGCTGCGTGCCAACGTATAACCAGAATTGATCACGGTTTGCTTGGTCCTAGCGTCTGTGGCAACGACGACCAGTTTTGCAGTCCCCATCGCTCGTTTCTTTTCATAGACGGTCACCTTCGGAACACTGCCCATCAAGCCCAAAGGGACTTCCGGAGTGCCGACGGTCATGTCAGTGCGGTCAGTACCAACCCCTCCCGAGGCGACTTCGAGGATTACATCGGCATCGTCGCCTTTATCGACCAGTTTGCAACCATGGTTCAGCAGGCGAGAGTGCAGGCCCACGATGACATAGTTCTTGTCAATGCAGTCCAAGTAGTCTGTTTTGACAAAGACGTTCGCGCCAGCGATCGGTCGAAAGTCGATGCGATTTAACGATTCATCGACGGCCGAACTGATCAGCAGTTGTTCGATGCCTGTGCGGGCGGTATCGGATTCCTTCACCGACGCGCATCCGCTGCTGGCGACCAGTAGCAGCAACATGATAAGGAAGTGTTGATTCAACTTTGGATTGCTATGGCTCATCGTCTCAATTTCGCTTTGAGTGGGTAAACATATGTTCGTGAAACAGGACAAGCGATACTGAATTGGTACAAGCAACGTCAAGAGGATTTCCACAGTTCGCGGTATTTTCCTGTACGTTTGACACCTGCCGGATAGCCGTTGACTTCGACCTTCAAAATTTCGTATGGTCCCGCGAGGATTGGCATAGAGTTTTCCGCTGAACCGATGTTAGATCGCAGCACAGTAGAGGCGAGCAAGGAGTGACCCATGGCACGTTCGAAGGATTCGAGCGACGAGGCGTTCAGTAAAGTACGTTCAAATGGTCGGACCAGAAAGCGCAGATTTGGCAAGCTGCGAATGCTGGGGTTTGGTCTGTTGTTGATCGTCGTTGGCGCTCTGGTTGCCATTCCTTATGTCGCTTCCAACGCGGGGATCGTCACAAAGCTTGCCAATCGCTTTGCTGGCATCGAACCTTTAAAAGTTCAGATCGGCGAAGTGCGTATTGGTTGGTTTTCACCGTTTCGCGCCGCAGGCATTCGTGTAATGGATGAACGCGGTGTCGAAGTGCTGAAGGTCGGTGAAATCGAAACTCAACTATCGATTTGGAACCTTGCGACGAACTACAGCGATCTGAGAAACATCTACGTTCGGCAAACGCGACTTGCTATCGATGTCCAGCCCAACACAACTAGCTTGGAAGAAGCGCTGCAGCCTCTACTGGCGAAATGGGCAACGCCCGTGGAAGTGATCGAAGAGCCCACGCCCGGAGCGGCCGTTACAGAATTCCAAGGTACCATCCAAATTGAAGACGCGGTCGTCATGGCTCGCGATAGCGTCTCAGGAGCTCAATGGGAATTCAGCATCGGCAACGCGGTGGTGCCAATGCCTACTGCAAAAAAACCGGTCCCAGCCATCTCGCTGGTTGGTCGTATTGCGGAAATTGACCAAGGCGGCAACGTCGTACTGCGATCCACTGGCCAATTCCAAGCGAGTATCGATGCGGTCGAAAACAATAATTCCATGCTGAGTGTTTCTAACGAATCGAAAACACAACGCATGCACTTGAAGTTAACCACCAGTGGCCTGCCGCTAGAATGGATCAGCTTGGTGAAACGTCGCTTGCCAAGTTTGCCGATCGATCAAGTGTCCGGAGCGGCAACAATTCAAGCTGACGTGGATGTCGACTCCATCCAGAGCATGGCGGCTAAGATTTCAACTGCTCAAGTCGACAATTTGAAAATCGACTCGCGCGATCTGCTGGGGCAAAGGGGAGCTACGCTTAACCAAGTGCGTTTGGTAGGCAACTTCTATTTGAATGGCAATACCATCCGGGCAGAACAAGTACAACTGACCAGCGATGTCGGCTTTCTGCGTGCTTCGGCTCGATCGTCGCTGACACCCACCACTCCAACGCTGCTGCGACCTTGGATTGATGACGCGGAGTTTGCCATCGATGGCGAGATCGATCTGTCACGCTTGACGCAAGTCGCCCCCGATGTCATCGTCATGCGCGACAACGCAAAACTGACTTCGGGCAAAGCGACCTTGTCGGTTCGCCAATCGCCCTCGAGCACTTCTAGCGCGATGCCCAATGTGGTTGCGAATCTGCGACTGGGTGCCTTGCAAGCGGAATTCCAAGGTTCGAAACTGCAATGGGACGATGCGCTGCAAATCGAAGCTCAAGTGCTGCCCAATGCAAATTCCGAGAACGGTTCAGCGGAATTCCAAGTCAACTGCGTAGCGGAGTTCTGTGAGATCACGGGCAAAGGAACATTAACGCAAGGCCAGATGACCGCCAGCATGGATCTCGACAAATTGGAAAAACGCGTCTCGCAATGGATTGAGCTGCCAACTGAATCGCTTGCGGGATCTGCCAATGCAAACATCGTTTGGCAACAACAAGGACAAGACCGCGTGGTCGCCACCGCACAAGTCACCTCAAGTCCACTTTCGATCGTCTTGCCAAGTGGTCGTTTGGATGAACCAGCGTGGAAGGGCGAAGCCACCGCGACACTTCGTATCGATGGTATGGAAGTGATCCAAATCGATCGAGCTTCTGCGAAACTGAAATCCGACTCCGAAGTGATCGACATCGCACTGAATTCTCCACTGCGAATCGCAGAACTGCCTGCGGGTTCGCCTGCGGTGCCACCCACGAAATCGACTGCAATGATCAAATTGGACTTGAAGTCATGTTCCAATCGCTCGTTGGTCTTTTCCGGTTTTGACCCCGGCGTTGCAATGAGCGGCTTTTGTGACCTGCAAGTGGAAGGGATTGTCGATAATATGCAGCCAATCATCCAATCGGCAACTTACGACATCACCGGCTTACGCATCCAAGGCGACGGTTACTCGGTCAACGAGAATCGTATCCAAGGTAAATTCCGAGGCCAAGTCAATGCGATGGATATCGTTCAAACGCGTGTCGAAGAACTGGTGGTCCAAGCGGAATCGTTTGCCCTTTCCGCTCGCGATGCCGCGGCTACCGAAGCTGGCTATTTGCGCAATGGCCAAGTGGCTTTCCGCATCGATCCAACGCGATTGATGAAGTCGCTGCAGTTCGACGATGCACAATCCGCTTCCACAATGCTCTACAGTGGCGATGTCACCGGACAAATGCAATGGTTGCTGAACGCAGAAAAGATTGACTGGCAATTAATGCTAGATGGCAAGAACATTTCCATAGACCAGTTACCCACCAGCGCCGTCGCGCCGACTTTGGTCAGTACCACCAGCGTGCCTAATACTGCGATGAGTACTAATCTCTGGAAAGAACCGCAGGTCAAAGCCGATGTCCGAGGCACTTACAAGATTACCGATGGCTCGGTCGTAATCCCTTCGGCAGCAATCCAAAGCGAATGGATGGCGTTCGCCGGATCGACTAACTATTCGACCGCAAACAACGAAACCTTGGTGAAATGCAATGGCCATTTAACCTACGATATGCGTTCCGTCATGAACAAGATGAGGCCTTGGGTCGGCAACTATGTGAATGCAACAGGGCAAAAAACCGAGCCGATTGAGTTCGTGTGGCGCAGCAGCAACAACTCAAGCGGCTCGTGGACCGATGCACTGTCGGCAACGACAAAAGTAAGCTGGGATCAAGGTGATGTGGTGGGCGTGGTCTTGGGGCCCGCGTCGGTGCCAATGTCGATTCGCAATGGTATCTTCACTACATCGACCGAAATTCCTGTGTCACAAGGGACCGTGCGTTGGGACCTGAGCAGTAATCTGGCGACCGAGCCGCTGATGATTGTTCAGAAACCGCAAGTGGTACTGGATCGAGTCGCCATCACTCCGCAGATGTGCGAGAGCTGGCTGAAATACGTTGCGCCGATCCTTTCGAATGTGGCGGCGATTCAAGGCCAGTTGAGCCTGGAAATTGAGCGAGCCGAAATCATGCCATTAGATCTTATGAATCAAACTGTCATAGGCAAGCTGTATGTCCATGGCGCAACCGTCGGCCCCGGTCCGCTTTCAGATCAGTTGATTGGCATTGCTCGTCAAGTCCGAGCGATGCGCAAGGGGGCCGCCTTGGATGTGGCCACGATCAATGATGACCTATGGGTACAGATGCCCGAGCAGAAGATTGCTTTTACCGTCGACCGCGGGATGATTTCGCATAAGGACTTGCAGTTGAACATTGGCGAAGTCATCGTCAAAACGTCTGGCGGCGCGCGACTCGATGGTCAACTGCAGATGGTTGCCAGCGTACCGATCCAAGCCGATTGGGTGAACGAGAATCAGTACTTAGCATCCTTGGCAGGCCAAACGATTGACCTGCCGATAGGAGGCACATTGCAGAAACCACAAGTGGATTTCACTCGCATGGGAGCGATCACGCAGCAGTTGGTATCTGCTGCGGCGCAGAAGGCGCTGCAGAAACAAGTTGATCGCGGCTTTAATAAGCTCCTTGGCCCGATTCAAAACCAGCTTGAACCGTTGCAACAACAGATCCAGTCGATCCCGAATCAGTTGCCGCAGTTACCACAGTTGCCGCAATTCCCCAACTTTGGCATTCCCGGTTTCGGCGGTACCAATTAAGCGGTGAAGCGAAACGCTGCGGACTTACCTAACAGCTAGTTGCGACGGCCGCCTGGGCCTTGTGGTCGCAGCGGCGATTGGTCGATTTCTAACGCGGCGCCTTTCAGCTCCTCAAGCTTCGATTTCTGCGCGTCAGTCAACACCGCCATCAATGCGGCGTTCGCTTCGCTTGTGAGCTTTGCAGTTGCTTCGCGACGATCCTCAGGACTCATGCCTTGCCAATCCCCCATCGCTTCGCGGCGTGCAGCTTGGCTGGCATCGCTTGCGGCCTTCAGAGCAGCAGCTTGCTCTGCAGTTACGCCCAAGGCCTCCGAGATCTGAGCGTCGAGAATCGCTGATGCACCGTTGACTTGAACGAACAAACCATGAATCCGCATCGCTTGCGCTTCATCCATCTTGGCCATCAGTTCCGCATCGAGCTCCGAATTTACTTTCGCAAGTTCCGCTCGCATGGACTGAGGGTTTCCACCATCCGCTAACGCAGCTCGCTTGTCGCGCTGCTTTGCCAGCAGGTCGGTCGCCAACTTCTTCTGCTCGTCCGTCAGCTTCAGTTCGGATTGGACCTCAGACAAAGTTGCCAGTTCAAATCGAGCTCGCACCTGTTGGCCGCCACGACCGCCACCACCAAAGCCGCCTCGCTGCGCTAAGGCAAAATCGGAAAGAGCCACGAATGCAAGTAGACTGCAGATTGGCATCGCCAAATACTTCAAAGAACGCATATCAAATACCCTTGAGAGAAACCTAGAAATCGAAACGCAGCGCCGGTCGACAGAATCCGATAGGTCGCCGCTGGCGAGAATGGGGTCGGTGCAACTCGAGCAAGCCCTTGCAGCGAAACATCGGGCATCTCGCCTTTATCGTGACTCATTCTTCCTCAAAGCCGCCCGAATTGCAATTAGGCGCACCTTAGAATGTAGCGCAATTGCTGCAATCGCGTTCGAATTGTGCCGAAATCTACAGCGAACTGCGAAAGATCGGAACCAGAAGTTGCCGCACTCGCATCTGCGATCGCTTGAAGGCAGATGCGTCTCCCGCAACTACCGACGGTAGACCAAGTCGATTTTGTTGGACCGGTTGACTTTGCTGCATGCGATGCGTGACCGCCTCTTTGACAACGTGGCACACGCGAGCATCTTGGATCAAAATGCCGAACTCTAAGTTCAATCGATCGGACCGCGCGTCCATGTTATAGCTGCCCAAGAGCACGGTATGGTCATCGACCAAAATCGACTTGCAATGCAATGTGTCGTTGCCCATATACTCGACCAAACAGACACCCATGCGTTGGAACTCACGTTTGTCGTTTTGATAAGCGGCATAGGGCGCCGTGCGATCGGTCGACGCCAGCGAATTGGTTAGCAGCGTCACTTTCACACCACGCTCGATCGCTCGTTGGATTGAATCCTTTACAGGCCGCTCCAAAACCGGATACGGGCTTTCAATCCAGACGTATGCATTGGAGGAGTCGATCAAGGAGATGACCTGACGTTGAAAGTGTCGCTCGGTTTTATCGGTCCCTTGGTCGTGGACCAGCGACATACATTCGATATCTTCAACGCAAGCGTCAAGCCGTTCTGCATGAGGGCTGTCGACGAAGTCAGCGCGGCTTGCTATCCGCTGTGCCGCTTCCTGCAGCCGACGCTCGTAAATCTCAACTCGCTTTGCCACCAATGGCCGCCAAATGATGCTTTGCGATCGATTGGTCGGCAGCGACGCCGAGCCATTGCTGCTGGGAGTTATTGGTTGGGTTGTGAAGCTGCTGGTGAGGTACGAACCCGCGATCGCGGTCGGCACCTTCATTTCGAAGTTATCGCGTAGATCCAGGCCGAATGAACGCGAGTCGTCGACGGAGTAAACTTCAGGGGAGTTCCAGAGTTGATGAAAATGCGCAGCAGCTTGGCGGCAGATATCTCCGGTATACAACGCATCCATGTCTTCGAAGTTTTCTTTATTGATCCCGAAGTGCGAATCTTCGAGATTGCGACTGCCAACAATCATCGCTTTGCGATCGACCACGAACAGTTTGTAGTGGATGCGTCGATTCAGCCACAGGAGATGGCCTTTGAAAGGCGGATGATAGACGCGAAACTCGATGCCATCACGAATCAACAGGTCTTCGAAATCGGAAGGCAACCGCGACTTGAGACCATCGACTAAGATATGGACCTTGACGCCTCGTTGTGCTGCGGCCCGTAGATGGCTGAGTAGCGTCAGTGCGATATCGCCGGAATCGATCGCATAGTACGCGATATCGATTTGCTCTTGCGCGAGATCGATCAGTTCGATTCGAGCGTCATAGGCACTGCGATGGCCGTTGAGCAAGCAGAAGTCGTCAGCCGCCCCCAGCGTTGGTAGGCAAGCGAACAGAATTGCCATTACGTATTTGGCAGACTTGATTGAGTGCCAGCAGCAATTGACCGCAATCCGTACCATGAAGTTTCCGAAGTCCAAGAACAATGCAACGAAGCAGCAATGTCCTATCGACCGGAAACCCGCTCACCATCGGACTAGGGATTCCACACGGCAAGCTTTCCCTGAAAGGTAAATCTTGCCAAGCTTGCCTAGGCTGCGGAAGCAACCTTCCATCGCTTGCTACCCAGCAACAGGCGGCTGACCTAGTAAGTCGATTCGAGATACTCGACGTTGATCAGTATGCAGCCATGCGCAGGAGCGGAAAGTAACGCTCCAATAGAGACCCATACACGTTCAGAACGACAACGACCTCGACAATCGTTATCAGTACGACATGCAACCGATGCTTACCAGCGAGAGTCACTGCAACCTGGTAGCTTGTCCCAAAACAAATTCCAAGCGTCGCTATTCGCAGCAGGAGGAACGCCAAAATCTCGAACTGAAAGTAATGACAAATCAGACCGACGGACGCTACGGACGCTACGGCCAAAAATGGCAGAAGCAACAAGCCTAGTCTCCACCAAGATTTTCCAGTTCGAACCTCCGTCGACATCGGTTCATAAGGGTTATGCTGCGTCTTCATCTTGACTCCGTATCGGAACTAGGCGGCTCTTTCGCTAGTTCGACAAAGTCATCAGATTGAGAATCTGAGATGCTAGGATCGGTCGATATTGAGCGAATTTTGATTCATCTTATTCCAAGCCGCAGAGCTGTGAAGTTACGACCAAGCCAAACTTTCTCGACGGAACGAATTCCCCTGAAGGGTACTATCTGTCAGCACCCCGTTCAATGCAAGTGGGGGCTGGAGATTTGCGTCTAAGGAAGCAAGTCTCTGATACAAAATGGTTTACGTCAACACCGGTCCGGCAAAGCGGTTTGCGTCTAAGCAAGCTCCTTAAACCCATATTGGAGCTTATCAGTCACATTGCGAGACGCTGACATCATCCTAATTTGATGACTTGCTCTGCTTTGAGGAACGTTAAGGTCGCCGTTCCACTGGCTCTTTGAAGAAGGTAAACTAGTGGGATGAACCAGCCACCATTCGATGAAAGTTTTCCGCACCTTGCTTCGTCTCCGATCGTAGAATCGGTGGTTCAATGGACTGCGCGCTCTTCGTTTGGGCCGCAGGATCTAGCTTGGCAAAGCCGATTCAAGGAACTTCTGCCCGACCTCCCGGTTTCTTTCCCGACTCACTCGCAATCGATCGAAACGATGATCGTCGAAGACGGCAGTACCCAACAAACCGTCAATCGCCCCTGGCTCGGACTTCGCCTGGAAAGTGAAGACAAAAAATGGATCGTGCAAACGGATTATCAAGGTGTCGTCCTTAGCCGACTCCGACCGTACTGTGGTTGGGATGAATTTGTCAGTCAGGGCCTGAAGGTTTGGGATGCTTATCGCGAGTGCGCAGAGCCAAGCGAAATTCAACGGCTCAGTGTCCGATCGATCAATGTCATCGAAATCAAAACATTCGATGATGTGCGAGTCTATCTTCGACATCCGCCAGAGTGTCTAGACAACGCTGATTTGCCAGCATCCGGCTTTATGTACCAAAGTCTCCATCGAATTCCAAATCATCCGTATCAGGTCAATGTTGTCAGGACAATTCCAGCCAAAAACCACGATAAAATCGGCATGCCATCGCTTATTGTCGATACAGACTCGATGACTTTGGAGTCGCATCTCGAGCTCGAGAGTTCCCCAAACCATTTACTTGCCCTAAAATGGCTGAAGGACAAAACGTTTTTTAGTCTCATCACCCCAGACGCCATTCAAGAGTTTAGCAAATGACAAGAATCACGACCGGCTTTAGTGATGCAGCTCGAGCGGTAACTCAGGCGATGGAATTCCAATCAAGCGGCCTTCGATGTTCCGAGACATTTGGTCTTGATAGCCAATTGCGAGAAGAATTGGCTGATATCTGGGGAGAGTGCCAAGAGTCGAACTGGGATGGATTCAAGGGTCAACCCGTATCGAGAGACACTTTGCGTCAGGTTTATCGTCTGCTTGAGGAGATACCGACATACATCACTGCTCCAAGCCTTTCAGCTCATCCGGACGGAGCTATCGCGATGGAATGGTATCAGTCGAAGAATCGACAAATTGTCTTGAGTGTGATCGATGGCGAAATTCACTATGCTGCAAAGCTTGGGGCAAATCGCCATCACGGCAGCTTCGCAATCATCGATGGTTGGCCAAAGTCATTGTTGTCTTTGATTTCAAAAATCTCAAAAACATGATTGACGAAGATAGTGTGCCCCCCATCGAACAGGACGAATTGCTTTCACGCTGCGTCCTCTCCAGCAAATACGTACGCGCCGCGACGTCCGGCGATTTGACTACAGGTCGAGTCAAAGCGGGAGCCTTTATCCCACATCCCCATGACGACCTTTCCGTTAATCGACATAAGAGCTCGTCGCTCGACGAAGTATGGCAGTTGTGTCGGCAAGTTGCGAGACTGACGCATAAGAATCTTTACGGTAGGGCAGAGGTTTCGGCGGAATCCTTTACCTCACAGAGGTTGGTAGTGAAACCCGATCCCATTCGTCGTGACAATAGCGAGGGATTACCCCCAAATCCGAATCATGCCATCGTGGTCAGTTGGCCTGCTGAAAAATCCGCACAACTAATGTTGGCCCAGAATATAGCGGACGGATGTCGCTACTTTGCGACGGAGGGATAATCATTTGTTACTCGTCCCCGATCGGCCGGACGTATTTCGACGCCTTGCTGAATTGTCGGATCGTAAGCTCGATCGGATAATCGCAGGGCTCGACTAAACTTTCATACATGGCGACCAAGTCTGCCACGAAAAACAACCATAATGCAGTGAAGTCGCTACGGCCAAAAATGGCACAAGCAACAAGCCTAGTCTCCACCAAGATTTTCCTGTTCGAACCCCCGTCGACATCGGTTCATAAGGGTTATGCTGCGTCTTCATCTTGACTCCGTATCGGAACCAGGCGGCTCTTTCGCTAGTTCGACAAAGTCATCAGATTGAGAATCTGAGCTTGGTGGAAGCTCGCTAGGGCTTTTTACGCCACGGCCATTAAACAGCTCCCTCGCGAAATGCGAGCCGATGGCACCAAGCACAATGATTGCGATGCAATGGAAAAGCACCATGATTTCCCAAACAAGCGCTGAGCCTCCCTTTACCTCGTAAGCGGCAATTGTTGCTAATTGCGATGTGAGCAACCGAGGAGAACTGGTATCAAACTCATCGCTTCCAATAAAAGCGACGACTAAGCCATACACGGTCACGGGGACAACAAAACCAATGGCAGCATGTCGATCTTCTGGTCCACCAACCAATGCGACGATCAATCGGAACGAATAGATCATGAGCAGCAGGAAGACGATCAAGGCAGCGAACACGCCACCAATCTTCATCCCAGCCAAAGACAAGGCTATAAATGCGATATATACAAAGAGATCTCGAAGCGGCATGGCTTGCCCACGTCTCCAGATGCATTGTTCGTGCTCCCACCGTTAGGCAACGGCTCAGAATAGACGTACCAACGGACATCTTTGTCCGTTGAAGTATCGACGAACTTGGAAGTCCGTCGTACGGTACTCCAAGCTCGAGCGATTGCCTGTAGGCGGAAGCATTTGAAAGACCGCAATTCAACCGGCTCGAAAGATGAGATTAAATCAAGTCCAGCAACACTTTGGCTTTTTCTTCGGCGGTTCCGTTTGCAATGGTACTGCCATCCTCGCCCAAGATCTTCTCGCAAGCAGCTTGATAGTCGCTGTCGTCCAAATACCCCTTGGACTTCCAGAAGTAAATTTCAAACACGCGGTCTAGCTTGTCGCGGCTTTCGTCGTCGGTCAACGTCGGCAATCGCTTTGACTTGATCAACTCACCGGTGATTGCTTCGGGAATCTCAGGATTCAGTCCAACACCTTTTCGCGCGCCCTCCAGAAGTTTGGCCATCGCATCGGACACCACCGTGTCTTTTCCTTTGGCCATCAACTCCGCCACATCGTCATTGCGAAGCGTTTTGGTCAGGGCCACCGCCTTGCCTGTGTTGACATTGATCAGCTTGGCGACACACTCATTCTGAGTGTAATCGGAGCGGCGGTTGACTTTGACGTTCACTTCGAAAATCACGAGCGCCCCAAAGCCTTCTTCTTTGGCGGTCTTAATCAGTTCCGTCGATTTGCCTTTGCCAATAAAGTGCAGTCCCGGTGCGACTCGAGGATGTTTTGCCGCGCTCAGTTTCGACTGCAATGGATCTTTGGTGGCTGGTGCGGGGGGGGCACTAGAACCGTAGTCGCTGCCGCCGCCATAGCTAGAGCCGTAATCGCTGCCACCGCCATAGCTACTGCCGTAATCTGAGCCACCGTATGCAACCCCTTGATTGGTCGTGGGTTTCGCGGGCAGTTGCACTTTGACTTCCTTTTCCGCATACAGAGGCAACCAAGCTCCCTCGGCGTGAGCGGTCAGCATGAACTGAATCAATTCGGAGGCCATGAGTCCCGCCGCCTTTTCGACTTCGGAATGAAAATGCACGGAACCCTTCTTCTCGTAACTTACTACTTCCTTCGGTTTCTTTTCCTTAGCGGGCCGTCCGCCGGAACCGCCGCCGTAGCCGCCGGAACCGCCTCCGTAGCCACCGTCACTACCGTATCCGTCGCCGCCGCCGTAGCTGCCATCCAACGCCATTTTGCCGTAATAGATTGGGTTGTATTCAGTAACGCCTTCCGGTGCAGTGATCTGGTACCCGACCGCGACTTGGCTGAGCAATTCTGGTTGCTGGGTGATCGACGACCAGCGGACCGCTCCGGCCACTTTGGAACCGTCATCGTCACTGATCAATGCCGCCGCTTTAGCCAATCGCGCTGACAGTTCCTCGTTGCCTTCGTCAAACGCTTTCTCGGAAGCTTCCATCCACGTCAATGGAGCGGCTGGTTTCGCGGCTGCCGCTTGGCCATAACCGCCGCCGCCGCCATAGCTGTCGCCATACCCACTGCTGGATGAATCGCCGTACCCTGCGTTGGATGAATCGCCGTATCCAGCGCTGCTGCTTTCGCCATAGCCCGCGCCGTAACCGGTGTCGGCACCTTTGTAGCCACCTGCGCTGGATGGATCAGAGTAGCCCGCTCCATATCCGCCGCTCGCTCCGCCATATGTGTTGGGATCGGGCGAACTGCTGTCCCCATAGGCGGCTGCTGGCGCGGCCGGAGCTGCTTCGGCTGCCGGAGCAGGCTCTGCGGCTGGCGCTGTCGTGGCCGCCGGCGTTGCTTCCAACGTCTCCGTTGCGACTTGTTCACTGGAACAGCCAAAGGTCATGGACAGCAACATGAGGGCCTGTGACCCCAGGAGAAAGCGAACTCGCATAATCAACGACCTCGAAAGAGAAGTACGGCAAAGATAGCTTAGGAGCGAAATCGCTGCCATCTGAACAGCGTTAACTGTTATTATGGGGTCTTACCAGACCATTGTCGAGCGTCCTAAACATTTTTCATAGTTTTCTACAGGGTAAAGCAGAGAATTGCTTACCGTTTCTTACTTATGGATTGGTACAAGCTTTGCAAACTTGCAGATCGCTCGCGCAGACTGCCACATTCGCACCGACGCGCAGCCGACCCCTCCCTGCCTCTCGCAAGAAAGCTTTCAACATGACCTTTCGTTTCGATAAATTGACCATCAAGGCGCAGGAAGCTATTGCGCTTGCCCAGTCGTTGGCTGCTGAGCGAGGCAATCCTGAACTAGACGCGCTGCACGTTCTGGCGGCTCTGCTACAGGACGCCAGCGGTATTCCTGTATCGCTGCTGAAGAAAATCGGAGCCGACGTTACAAATCTCGCCAAAAGCACGTCGGCCGAAATGGATCGACTGCCCAAGACCAGTGGCGGCCGTACGCCTGGAGTCGGGCCCACCTTGCAAAAAGTGCTGGAAGCTGCGGCTGCGGTCGGCGAGGGTATGAAGGACGAGTTCTTGAGCACCGAGCATCTGCTGTTGGGCATCACGCGAACGGATAACAAAGCGGCCTCTATCTTGAAACTCTTGGGTGTCACTGAAAAGGACTTGCTGCAAGGGCTGCAAAGTGTGCGAGGCAGCGCACGTGTGACAGATCAGAACCCGGAAGGCAAATTCCAGGCGCTTGAAAAATATGGGATCGATCTGGTTGAACAAGCTCGCAAAAATCGCCTCGACCCAGTTATCGGTCGCGACAGTGAGATTCGACGCGTGATCCAAGTGCTTTCCCGGCGCACCAAGAACAATCCCGTCCTAATCGGTGAACCAGGCGTTGGGAAGACGGCTATTGTCGAAGGCCTCGCCCTGCGCATCGTGCAAGGCGACGTGCCGCAGACGCTAAAGGATCGCCGTGTCATCGCGTTGGACATGGGCGCTTTGGTCGCAGGTACGAAGTTCCGTGGCGAATTTGAAGAACGCTTGAAGGCCGTACTGCGCGAAGTCAAAGATGCCGAAGGCGAAATTATCCTGTTTATTGACGAACTGCACACGGTCGTGGGCGCTGGAGCTGCCGAAGGTGGCAGCGATGCGGCGAACTTGCTGAAACCCGAGTTGGCTCGTGGCCAGTTGCGAGCGATCGGTGCCACGACGCTGAACGAGTATCGTAAGTACATCGAAAAAGATGCCGCGCTGGAACGTCGCTTCCAACCCGTCTACGTGGGTGAGCCTTCGATCGAGGACACCATTACGATCCTTCGCGGGCTGAAGGGCAAGTACGAATCTCATCACGGCGTCCGCATTCGCGATTCAGCCTTGGTGGCGGCTGCGAATCTATCGAATCGCTACATCACCGATCGCTTCTTGCCTGACAAAGCGATCGACTTGGTTGATGAAGCGGCCTCACGATTGGCGATGGAACGTGAAAGCGTACCGACCGAGATCGACTTTATCCAACGGCGTTTGCGACAACTGGAAATCGCGCAGCGTCAACTGCGAGAAGAAGAAGCGGATGAGAACGCCGCTCACTCGCTGAGCGATGTGGAAGCCGAAATGCAATCGCTGCAACGCGAACTGGCTTCGTTGCGCGAACAATGGGAAGCCGAAAAGCTGGGGCTTTCGGACACGCAGTCGGTACGCAAACAACTGGACAAAGCGGAAACCGAGTTTGCCGCACTGGACGCAGAGATCAAGAAGTTGCAGTCTTCGGGTGAGGGTGTCAGCGAAAGCGATTATCAAAAACTGTTTGAACTGGACCAATCGCGACGCAAACTGCGAAAACAATTGGAGGCGGAAGAGGACCACCCCAAGGAGCAGGTCAGCCGCTCGCACAACCGATTGCTGCGCACGGAAGTCTCCGCTGACGAAATCGCTACGGTCGTCAGTGCTTGGACCGGCGTACCGGTCGCTCGTATGCTGGAGACTGAACGGGCCAAATTGCTAGTGATGGAAGAACGCTTGCACCAACGTTTGATTGGTCAAGATCAAGCGGTTACGGCCATTTCGGACGCTGTGCGTCGCAGCCGCAGCGGCTTGCAAGATCCCAATCGACCCATCGGCTCGTTTTTGTTCTTGGGCCCGACCGGCGTGGGCAAAACGGAACTGTGCAAGACGCTAGCAGAGATCTTGTTTGACGATGAAACGGCAATGGTGCGGATGGACATGAGCGAATTCATGGAACGTCACTCCGTGTCGCGTCTCATCGGAGCCCCCCCCGGATATGTCGGCTATGAAGAAGGCGGCAAATTAACCGAAGCGGTCCGACGTCGTCCTTATTCTGTACTGTTACTGGATGAAATGGAGAAGGCGCACCCGGACGTCTTTAACGTTCTGCTGCAAGTGTTAGACGACGGTCGTTTGACCGACAGTCACGGCCGCACCGTCGACTTTACCAACACGATCATTGTGATGACCAGCAACATTGGCAGCCAAGTGATTCAGAAGGTTACCGAAGAAGGTGGCTCGCATGACGAAATGATCGAAGCCATCCAAGCTCCACTGCGTCAGAAATTCTTGCCGGAGTTTTTGAATCGTATTGATGAGGTGGTGATCTTTGAACCACTACGTCAGTCGCAGATCCGTCGCATCGTCGATTTGCAGATTCAGCGTTTACGTGAGCAGTTAGCGGGGCGGCATATTACGATCCATGTTTCGGAAGCGGCCGCGGATGCCATTGGTGACGAAGGCTATGACCCACAATATGGGGCTAGACCTTTGAAGCGAGTGATCCAGCGTCGGTTACAGAATCCGATTGCTACGGAGTTGCTCAAGAGTGGCTCGTCGGAGAATAAGCACATTGACGTTCATTATCAGGACGGAAGTTTTGTGATAACGACCAGCGACCAGTCACCCCCGGTCGCTCAACCCGCCAGCGTGTAACGCCGAGTCTTCGTAGGCTTTGTAGGCCGGTAACAAGGTTGCGACTATTCGTAGTCGCGCCTTACTCACCAGCTTCGTGCAAGGCCTTGCGGACTAGCGAAGCGTCGGAGTTGCCGAAGTTCGATCGCTGGACCATCAAAACGTAAATTCGACCCTTCACCGGATCGATCCACGCTTGAGTCCCATAAGCTCCGCCATGGCCAAAACTGCCAGTCGATAACGCTTCGCTGACACCCTGCGGTTCGCGCACAACACAACACCCAATGCCCCAACCGTTCCCGGGCGTAAACCCCGTTTTCAAATCGCCCGTCGCGATCGTGCGCATCGTCGCTACCGACTGCGGACTCAGGATCTGCCGCCCCTCCCACTGCCCATCACTAAGCAACATCTGACAAAACTTCGTGTAATCAGCGATGGTCGAAAATAGTCCGCCGTTGGCGGCAGGAAAACGCGACCGATCCGTCGGCGACTTGCCGGATAACAACCCAATCGCCTTCTCACGAAAGCCCCCCTCTTCTAATGTGTCATAGCTAGTTGCCAGTCGCTTAAGCTGATCGTCGGATAAATAAAAGGTCGTGTCATTCATTCCCAGTGGCTTACAAATACGTTGCTCAACAAACGTATCAAAACTCATCCCGGAAACCACTTCGACTATCCGAGCGGCTGTGTTGATGCTGGTCTGCGAATACTGCCACTTCGAACCTGGCGCGAATAGCACTTTGACCTTCGCGTACTTTGCCGCTACGTCCGCCAATGTCGCATCCGCATACGCTTGCCCCGCAGGCAGTTCAGCCATACCCGAAGTATGTGTCAGCAAATGCCGTAACGTAATCTTCGCAGGCTGGCCATCATCCGTCATCAGCCCGCTCATCTCAGGTAGATGCTGTGCGATGGGATCGTCCAATGAAAGTTTGCCTTCATCGACCAAAATCATCACGCACGCGGCTGTCACCGGTTTGCTCATCGAAGCGATCCAAAAGATCGAGTCCGCTTGCATCGGCTCTTTGCGATCGACGTTCGCTAGCCCCAGCACCGTTTGGCTGCGAACGCTCTTGGCATCAGCGATCACCGCGACCGCTCCAGCTACGGTACCGTTTTCAATAAAGGGCCGTAAGGATTCATCCAGTTTGGCGTTCCCGCCATCCTTTGCAATTGCAGGTTCAAAAGCAAAGGTCGCGATCGCAACGGCAGCGGCCGCAGAAGCGGTTATCAAGTGTCTCATGGTTGGCCTCGAAAGATTTCAATAAAGTTGGCACGTAGAATACAGGATAGCAGATTCCGACGCGCCTGTTGGGGCCAGCTCACACGTCCCCTCCAAAGTGAATCAAGCTTTGCGAGTTGCGGCAACTAGCAACCTCCAAGCGGCCGGTGCATGGTAGCAGAACCATGGCGTCCCGCTTACACTCTGAGTATCACGCGGTCATCAGGCGAAGTGTCTCGACGTAGCGCGATGGCGGCTGAATTTTTTCCAGTTGTTTTTATTCCCGTGGCTGATAGAAATCCCATGCAACGAAATCGAGGCGTCCGAGCGGTCAAGATCCATCCGACCTTTCCATTGGACGAACTGGAGATCAGAAAACTGCGCCGCGCGTCCATCATGCGCAGTCCCAAGCTCCTGCTGCTCAGTCTCTTCAGCTCTTGGTTCACTAATCGCAATGCGAAAGCGGGTGATATCCAGTCGTTGCTCGATCGAGCTGCGTTACTGTGGCGCGACCAGTATGAAGAGCTCACCATGCAGGTTGTTCGCCAAATGATCACGGAAAGCAACCAGTCGCAGGACGAAGCGATTACGCGTTTAATCGACGAACTAGCACGCAATGGACACCGTGAGTACGCGATCACTCTCGGGAAGTTCTTGATCCTCAAGCAAAGTATCGAACACGAACTGCACGTGGATGGCAAGCTTGACCAACGTAAGCAAGAGCTGGAGATCCTGATCGACAATATTTGCCAGGAAGTTTGCCATGAGATCTATCGTGCTTCGGCCTTGGATGGCACGCTGTCAGAGCTACTGACGACCGGCGACCAAGCGGAATTGGAGACTAGGTCCAATCATTTGCAAGAACATCACCTTCGCATTCGCAACGCTTACAACACGCTCAAGCAAACTGCAGAACAAGTGACCATCTTGTTGAAACCCGGAAGCAGCGAGCAAGCGAAAGCTGATATTGAGGTGCTCGATCAATTGTTGTCCACGTTGCAGCAAGAGAATAATATCGCCAGGAACATCGATCATCGTTTGCGCAGCGAACTGCCGAACCTTGAGCGTCATTAGGCGGGAGCTGGTTCGTAGTCCCGCCTTTAGGCGGCGCTAGCAATACGTTTTCCTTAAGAATTCCGCCTAAAGGCGGGACTACGAACAAAGGCGGTACTACGAACAAGGGTGGTACGTCCAATACGATTTAATCTTGGACCGCATTCGAGTGTAACTCGTAGAATCGCTGGCGGATCTGCTGCGAGCTACCCAATGTAAGATACGCGTCATATTCAAACACCAAGCCGGGCTTGAGCGCAAAGGTTCTCAGCGGCGCGACATACGAACAATCTGAACCTGAGCCACCAAGGAATCGATAACAAGTCGCTTCGGTCACTCCAGGAACAAAAACTCCCACCCCCCGATTGTCTGTGTTCACATACGCCGCCCAGCTTTCCGAAAGCTTTCGCGATTCATTCGGCCAGCCAGGCACGCGGCGATCTAATTCATCTAATGTCCACGGCCTTGCGCCCGCGTAAGTGACTAGCGTCGTCAGTTCGGGATCGATGAATACCGCAGGCGTTTCTTGATGAGCCGGTTGATGGTCGCGCGTACCTTTATATTCAAATCGGTAGTGCAGCTTGACCAACGATCCAGCCAGCTCAATTCGCTGCGTCATCGTACACTCCGACAATAGTTCTCCACTGGCCCAATGACGCGGCGTCGTTGTCGTCACCAAAGTCGAAGCGTCGATTAGTTCGAAACTTTCCAGCTTCGCTGCGTTGCCTTGGTAATCCCCCCCTTGCACTGGGTTGTATCGCCACGGCTGTTGGACCCATTTCGAACCATCGGTGTCGCCATAGTAAGATTGCTGCACCAAACGTCCATGATCGAAATGGTTCAGCACGTTGTGGTCTTGATCCGCATAAGCCAGGTACCCAATCCCGCCGCCATGCGTTCGCAAGACACCGATTCGCAGTTGGTCGTTGGTCAGGAATATCCAGTTGGCCGCTTCTGCTGGAGCGATCGATGCAGGCAGATCGGAAGCTGACTGAGCCACCGCCAGTGGAGTTGCCGCTTCTTGGGCAGCCACCGGCCAAGGCACAATTGGCTGCAACGCCAAGCAAATCGCGAGCGTCATCCACCACCATCGCTTCATCACGGAGCGAACGTAGGCCGGAACAAGCAAAGCCGCATTCGACCAAAACTTCGGCTCATTAGGCTTGGTATACTTCAATTGTTGGCTCGTCGCTTTACGATCGGCTTTGCGCAGTTCCGGCAAACACGCGATCTGCTCACTGGACGACCTATTTCAATCCAAGGTCTTTGAGCGTCAGCAATGCTCGCAGCGGATAACCGCGAGCTTCGATGGTTTCTTTGCCGCCGTCTAGACGGTCGAGCACCGCCATCACACCGATGACTTTCATACCCACGCGTTCGACCGCTTCAATAGCCGCTAGCGCGCTGCCACCGGTTGTGACGACATCTTCGACAACCACGCACGACATGCCCGATGTGACGGGCCCTTCGACTTGTTTGCCCATCCCATGCTGCTTCATTTCTTTGCGAACCATAAAGCCGCGAAGGTCTTGGCCGCGTTGGCCAGCCAGCATACTACAAGCTGCAGTAATCGGATCAGCACCGATCGACATACCGCCGATCGCGTTTGGGAATTCGCCGAAGCAACCGGCGTCTAGATCGGCGAGCATGCCCGCCGCAATCTGGTTGGCCCCTTGCGGATGCAGGGTGACACAGCGACAGTCGAGATAGAAAGTCGCTTTCTTGCCACTGGCCAGCGTAAAGTCGCCGAACTGCAATGCATGCTGGCGAACAAGTTCAATAAGTGATTCTTTTTGGTAGTGTAGATTTGGCATAATCGCCAATTCTAGCGTTTAATTGTCACTTGCGAACCACGGCTCAGCATCGTAAACACATCTTGTGCATCCAGCGGTGAAAGGCTGATGCATCCCAGTCGCTCGGTGTCGTTGGTTGGGTTGGCAGGCGAACCATGGATGCTTAACTGCTGCCCCAGGTCCAGCCAGTAACCGCCGTACGGGTTGCGTGGATCGGCGCCGCTGATCTGCAGGCCTCCAGGGCCGTAGTAGTTCCGGTCCTGCTGCTTCTCGATCACCTGGAATACGCCTTCGCGTGGTGCAGGGTCCATGCCTGTGCTGACAGGGAATCGACCTGCGTACAGATCGCCCAAGAAGATCGTCATTTCTTTGGTCGAAATGTTCACTTCCGAGCGGAAGGGGCCCTTCATCACTTTCAGCTTGGTCCCGGGCGACACTTTGTCAGGCGTGCTGACGCCGTTGACCTTGGCCAAAACTTCCAGCGGAATATCGTGCATCTGTGCCACTTGGGCAAGCGTCTCACCAGGAGCAACGATATACGGCAGGTCAAGCAAATGACGACGAGAGTAGATAACTTCGAAGGCCAACGTATCGAGCATATCCAATAGATCGCTGCGTTGCTCGGCCGTCAGTTCAGGCGAATTGTAGAAGAAGCTTAACGTCTTCAAGCCATCTTTCAGTTTGCCTTGCTCGATCTGCTCCAGCGCCTTGCGCTTCGCGGTTTCGAACGATTGGCTAGTCACCGAAAACTCACTGGAGGTCGCAGTCGGCTTTTCCGATATCGCATCGCTTCCACTGCTGTCACGGGTCGAAGTGACCAAGGTGGTAGGAATCGCAGGCACTTCGACGTTGGAAGAATCATTAGTTGATGGTGCCGCAGGCGAACTGGCTACGCTGTTTTGCAACGTCTTCAACCAAGGGTCAGAGCTTGGGACACTGTCCGATGAAGAAGTCGTTTCCGGTTTCGACGAACTGTCGGTTGCTACGCTGGTCGAACTGCCTTGAGGAGGCAGCAACAGTGGCGACGAAGCAGTCGCGGCGGACGCTTCTGCCGTTACCACCGCCGATTCAGCACTTGTCGCAGCAGGCTTGGTATCCGCGCCTGGCCACATCGCAAATGGCGAATTCGCGGGAGCCAACGCGGGACTCGATGTGCTCAGTGTCGACGGCTCGGCCGTGGATATGGAAGAGGGCGATGGCGTTTCAATACCGAAGTCTGGCCCCAGCGCGATCATATTTTCCAGATCGGGCGGCAGCTCGGTCTCTTGACCATTCATGGCCACAAAAGCGCCATAAAGAATCACCATTAGCAGTACGACGACGACCGCGGTTTTAATGGTTTGCACAACAATAACCTCCATGTTACCAACAAGCGTTGCGACACCTTGCAGCATCCGAGCTGCACAGAACGCGACGTCATTCGCAGGCGATAGTAGAAATACGACGCGTCTGATGCTAGGCGAATCGAGCTGGATTTTTTTGTTTCACCAGAACGATTGTCGCGATCGACCTTCCATTCAACACCCACAACTTTCTAAAGTCATCGGCATGACAACCGTCAAAGTGTGCCCAAACGTACGAGTTTATGGAAATTCGATTGAAAATTGCTGAATTTCTTAAACGATGGCTCAGTTCCCACCTGCCAGTTTCGCAACGACCGCATATGTGCGTGCCCTTGAAGTTACCTATCTTACTATCGATCCTTACTGCACTGGCCTTTCTGATCGGTTGTGGTACGACCAAGAGTATTGTCGCAACCGAGCAACTGTTGCTCTCCGATGCGGTCGATTCGACGATTACCAAGATCGACTTCCGACCGCTCAGCAACCAACGCATCTATCTTGAAACTAAGTACAGTGACGACGCGGGGAAGGCTCGAGGCCAAGGTGCCACCAATGCCGCCCTTGTCAATTCCGACTACGTAATCAGCGCTGTGCGGCAACAATTGGTCGCTGCGGGTTGCATGTTGGTAGAAAAGAAGGATGAAGCACAGATCGTAGTGGAAATTAGAACGGGTGCTTTGGGCAGCGATTCTCATAGCGTCATCTACGGATTGCCCGCAACCAACCTTGGAGCAGCAACTGGGCTGATTGCCGGAACGCCGACAATACCCGCGATCCCAGAACTCGCGCTAGCCAAACGCGATTTGCGTACGGCCGCGGCCAAGGTCGCTTTGTTTGCGTATGACCGCGAGACCCTGGAACCTTACTGGCAGTCGGGGATCGCGCAGGCAGGTGCCAACGCCCGCGATACTTTCTTTTTGGGAGTGGGACCATTTCAAAGCGGTACCATCTATGCCGCACCTCGTTTCGCTGGCCGCCGCATGGTAAACGCTTTAGCTTTCTGGCGATCAGCCGAACCCAACAGGAACATCGATCACGTTAACGGAGTGGACCATCGCAGCGAGTATGTGTTCCAGAATAGCTCGAACAACAATGCCAATACGCAAGTTGCAGGAGAAGCCAACGCCGGTCCGGACAATCGCTTGTCCGTCGACCCAAACGCTCAACCTGTGCAACGCTAGGAGCTGGGCCACCTAGCCGTTGGAGCCGGGCGGCGCGAATTTTTCGGAGGCATCGTCCAGTACTAGCACCCAGTCTAACAGCTCGCCTGCATCAGGTGGCGTAAATGTCTGCTGACCTTCATTGGCATATTCACCAATCCGCTTGGCTTGTCCGTCTCGAGGGTTGAACCACCAAGCGATCACTTTACTTCCGCGGATAACAGACATGTCGACCTTGAACGGACGACCTACCGGCGCGTACACCATCGCGAATCTCCCGTCACTATCTCGCGTAGCCACAAATTGATAACGGCCCGCCCCCGGAACGCTGGTGGGAACGCGATCCGGAACAATGATGTCCTGGTCTGGAATTCGAGAGAAGAACGGGCGGGATTCCATCAAGGCTCGGCCATGCTTCATTTGCAACGCACCTGGTTGCTCCAATGCATCCGACCAACTCATGAGCGGATTATTCACCGGAGAACGAGCTTCGCTCCACATTTGCCACACCGAATGATGGCCGTAGGTGTGCCCGCATGCTCCTGTAAACAAATTCCAATACAGCGGTCGGCGGACATCCGCCGCGATCGAATGCCCAAGCTTGTTGGCATCAAACGAAACTGGATGCCCTTCATAGATCGGTTCGCCATCAAGGACGGGCTTGATCGGACGGCGATCGTAGTCTTTTCGCGTTGTATCATAACGCCCTGTAAATTCCGCCACATGACCATTCTGCCGCATATTAAAGTCCAGCCAATGGGCGTCGTGGAAGTACTGGCTGGAACCTGAACCACCGGCAGGATGCCAAGTGATCAAGTGGCGTGCCCCGCCAACATCGCGAATCCCTTTAGCAATCGCGGCAGTAATCGCGGCGTGGGCATCGCTTTCAACGGGCCGGTCGCCCCCCAAGATCCAGATCAATCCGGATTGCGAATAACGTTTGGCCAACCAACCACCGTAGGCCTCTGCATTCGCATTAGTAAAGATCTCGGGTCCTTGCCCCCACTTCTTGTTCCACTTGTCTCCCCAAGTAGGCAGCAAGCCGATGTAGATCGATCGTTTGTTGGCTTCTTGAATTATAAAGTCCACATGGTCCCAGTAGTCATTATTCGGTCCGTCCTTTATGTCGGGCTTTGTCGGATCATGGTCAATCAGCGGACGATGTCCATAGGCATTGGGAGTATCCAAGCCATCCAATTCCGCTAAAGCCACCGCTTGCACGACCGTAAAGCCATTGGCGGAGCGATGTTCTAAGTACTGGATAGCTTCTTCTCGATTGAGTCGGTGGAACAACTCCCAAGCAGTGTCACCCAGCCAGAAAAATGGCTTGCCATCATCTGTTTGCAAGAACCGTTGGTTCGAACTGACCATGAGTTTGGGAAGGTCTTGCGCTACAGCGTCGGTCCAGCCAATAAATGCCAGGCAAGCAATTAGAAACCATCGCATCGGGACACCAGAAGTTGGAGAGGGGTAAAATAAAATATCGCCGGTCCACCAGGACAGAGGATCGGATGGGCCAATCGGCTTTTCCGAGTAGCTGGCGACTATTCTACTTCTGCTGGGAACAAAGTGGAACCGACGCGGATGTGGGTGGCACCGCACGCGATGGCAATTGGATAATCCTGGCTCATACCCATCGACAACTGATTCAGCGGATGCTGGTCGCTGCCATATTGAAGGGCAATGTCCCCGCCAAAATCTCGAAGCCGCGTAAACTGCCTGCGAATCAGCTCCGTGTCCTGGCTGTCCGAGGCCATTCCCATGAAGCCCAGGATTCGCAACCCAGGCAGCTTCAACAAGGCTTCCAGCAGCTCGCGAGCCTCATCAAGCGGCAGACCCGTTTTCGCTTCTTCGCCCGCAATGTTCACTTCGATAAAGCAATCGATGGTTCGGTCAATTTCCGCAGCCGCTTGGGATACGGCTTGCGCCAGCCGCAGCGAATCCAACGAATGCAATACGGAAAGAAGTGGCACAGTGCGGCCGACTTTGTTGCGTTGCAAGTGCCCGATCAGGTGCCAGCGAATCGACTTCTGGCTCAACTCAGACGCTTTGTGCCACAACTGTTGCGGACGTGATTCACCAAGCTCGCTGCAGCCGGCGTCAAACAATTCGGCGGTTTGCTGCAGCCCAACGTACTTCGTCACCCCCACGATCGTAACTGAGTCGGGGCTGCGACCGCTGGCAACGCAGATCTCGCCAACGTGATTTTGCAGTTGTTTCCAACGCTCAAGGATACTCATGGTAGGGCAACGGACTGGTGGGAGAGGATGAATCGACGCTCGGGCTGCAAGCAGTATACACGTGGTTTCAATCTCAGCTCAAAATAGATTGCCAAAATGACAGCCCGTGCTACTTGACCGGTGTGAGTCCATTGGCATTTAAACATTTTTACGTTTAATTTGCTGGCGAAACGGAGTAAATGTCGTTTAACCGCGTGCCCAACGGGCCGCGATACTTGCTACAGGCACAAAAAACGGGAGCGATGCCCCACTGGGTTAAACGATACCCTGCAGGCTTGCCAAGGTTCAAGGGACCGTGAAACGGTATTTCCCTAACAAAAAATCGAATATCAAAAATCGCTGTTTTTCATGCGATATTGGCCAACTACCGCGGCGACGTCGACAGCGTCGTGTAATGTTTGGCACAAGCATTGCTTAGTCGTCGCCCCAACACGGCGGAGCATGCCGTTTTGACTAAATAGAAGCCTTGTATTTCCCCAGACATTGAAATAGGAGTGTCCCGAATGCCAGCGGCAGTTAAAGAAAAGGCGAAGGTAAAGTTGGTCCCACTGGGGGATCGCTTGGTTGTACAACGTGAGCAAAGTGAAGAGCGAACTTCAGGCGGCATTTTCTTGCCTGACTCCGCTAAAAACAAGCCGACGCGGGGTGTTGTGATCAGCGTTGGCGACGGACGGGTGCTGGATGACGGCAAACGAGCTCCTCTGCAGGTCAAGTCTGGCGACAAGATCCTTTTCACCAGCTATGCCGGTGAGCAGATTGAAGTTGACGGCGAAGAGTATCTGTTGATGAGCGAAGGCGAAGTCCTGGCGGTCATCGGCTAACGGATCGCTGAGATCCTTCAGAAAACGCCCGCAGTAGCTGTTCCGGACTGGACCAACGCGGGCGATTGGTAGACACAGCTCAGGCGATCGCTTGAGCTTACAAAATCATCATTCATCCTTACTTCCGTTGTCTGGAGTCCAAAAATAAATGGCTAAGATTATTGCGTTTGATCAAGAAGCACGTGAAGCGATTCGCCGCGGTGTTTCCAAATTGGCTCGCGCCGTGAAGGTTACTTTGGGGCCACGCGGTCGCAACGTGATCCTGCAAAAGAGCTTCGGTTCGCCAACCGTGACCAAAGACGGTGTCACCGTGGCCAAAGAAATCGATCTGGAAGATGTCTACGAAAACATGGGCGCTCGCATGGTCCGTGAAGTGGCCAGCAAGACCAGCGATGTGGCCGGTGACGGCACCACTACCGCAACGGTCATGGCCGAAGCGATCTTCAACGAAGGCCTCAAGGCTGTGGTCGCTGGAGTTAACCCAATCCAAATGAAGCAAGGCATCGAACACGCCGTCGCCGACATCACCGAGCGATTGCACAAGATGTCGATCAAGATCAAAGACAAAAACGAAATGGCAAACGTCGCCAGCATCGCCGCAAACAATGACCGAGCGATCGGTAACTTGTTGGCCGATGCGATGGAAAAAGTGGGCAAGGACGGCGTGGTAACCGTCGACGAAGGCAAGAGCCTGAACGACGAACTTGAGTTCGTCGAAGGGATGCAGTTCGATCGCGGCTATCTGTCGCCTTATTTCGTAAACGATTCAGCCACCATGCAAGTGGTCCTAGAAGATCCTTACATCCTGGTTTTCGAAAAGAAGATCAGCAATATCAAGGACATGGTCCCCGTGCTTGAACAGGTTGTTCAGCAAAGCAAGCCGCTGTTGATCGTCGCAGAAGATGTTGACGGCGAAGCTTTGGCAACGCTGGTTATCAATCGCCTGCGTGGCACTTTGAATGTAGCTGCCGTCAAGGCTCCTGGTTACGGCGATCGTCGCAAGGCCATGTTGGAAGACATTGGTATTCTGACTTCCGCAACGCCAGTATTCGAAGCTCTTGGACGTAAGCTTGATTCGTTGACTTTGGCTGACCTCGGTCGTGCGAAGAAAGTGATTATCGACAAAGATAACACGACGATCATCGAAGGCGCTGGCAAGAGCAGTGATATCAAGGCTCGTATTGACCAGATTCGTCGCGAAATCGAAAACACCACCAGCGATTACGATCGTGAAAAGCTGGAAGAGCGTTTGGCGAAGTTGGCTGGTGGCGTGGCGAAAGTCAACGTCGGTGGTGCAACCGAAAGCGAAGTCAAAGAAAAGAAAGCTCGCGTGGAAGATGCACTGCATGCGACCCGCGCTGCAATCGAAGAAGGCATTCTGCCCGGCGGTGGCGTGGCTCTGCTGCGTGCTTCCAACGGCGTGAAGCCTTCGGAAGAGCTATCCCACGATGAAGTCGTTGGCTACAACATCATCATTCGTGCGTGTCGCGCACCACTAACGATGATCGCAAGCAACGCTGGACAAGATGGTGGAATCGTTTGTGAACGAGTTGCTGAAGGCAAGGGTAACCAAGGTTACAATGCGCTGACAGACACCTACGAAGACATGGTCAAAGCCGGTGTAATCGACCCAACGAAGGTCACCCGCACCGCTCTGGCCAACGCCGCATCGGTCGCAACACTGCTGCTAACCAGCGACGCCCTGATTGCTGAAAAGCCTAAGGACGACAAAGGTCATAAGCATGGCGGTCACGGCGGCGATCACGACATGTACTAAACGTCGCTAATTCTTATCCTTGTGGGGAAGCTATACGGCTGTGCCGTGCAGCAGACTACGCAAGCAGTTCTCATCTAATGCGAGACGCAGGTCATTTTGGCCTGCGTCTTTTGCATTTGGCTATCAGTCTTGCATAGTGTGTGTAATCGCAACGCGCAGGTTTTGCTTGACCTTCTTTATAGGTGACCTACCTTTGCACGTAACCCCGCTGGCCACAGTCCATATCATGGGCTCAGTAGCGAAATCGAGCTTCGCGCGATCCTTGCAACGGTCGTAGGAAGCTTAACGATTTCAGCGATTGTGCCGACGACAGTTGGATGCCACTAAGGAACAGATAGACCGCCTCAATGATAGTGCAGACTCCAGAACAGATGATTGCGATGACAACGACCGTGTGCCGCGCCGCGCACAAGACGGTACCGGTCGCGTCTGCACTGTTTACTGCGCTGCAAGCCAAACATGCGCCGACGGCCTACCATTGCCTTCGCGTTGCCCAAAACCTTACCGCCTGGGGGCTTTTTCACGGTATTGAGAATGATCTCCTGTGCCAGCTTGAAGTCTTAGGACTGCTGCACGACGTTGGAAAGATTGGTATACCGGAGCGAATCCTGCAAAAGCCCGATACGCTGACCGATCAGGAGCGAGCGGTCGTCGTTATGCACCCCAAAGTCGGAGCGGAGATATTGCGATCCGCAGGCTTGGAAGAATCCATTGTGCAATCGGTTTGCAGATTGGGCGAGTGGTTTGACGGAACGCACGGTGAACCCGACCGAACCAAATTGCCGGTGCACGCTCGCGTTCTGGCCGTCGCCGACGCTTTCGATGCCATGGTTACCGAACAACGCTATCGACCAGCCATGAGTTTGGATCAAGCGTTAGCTGAACTATCGTTGCTCTCTGGCCGACAGTTTGATCCCGATATCGTTCCCACGTTCGCTCAAGTTGCGAAACAATTTGACGCCAGAATGCGGCTTGCAGTCGAACAACGTTGGAGCAAGTTCGGGTTCGAAGACCACGTCGCTGAACTTTTCCATCATGGTGGCTCAGTACGAACAGGCGGAATCGTCGACAACTCGCTCACTTCGATCTTCCACCGCCGCCTGGCTGACCATATGAACGATGGAGTGATCTTCATCGATACCGAAAGCAAGATCCTGGAGTGGAATCGCACAGCAGAAAACATGACCGGTTGCACTCGGTCGTCCCTGTGCCATCAGCAGTGGACGCCTGAGCTGATTGGACTGCAGGACGAAAATGGCAATGCCTTGGAGACAAAAGATTGTCCGCTATTGGCAGTCCTGCTGAAAGGCGGTTCGGAAGTGAAGCGAATGAGTTTGCGGCATCGCGATGGCTCGCGCCGCGCCGTTCAGGTGCAAGTGTTACCCATTCACGATGATCGCGGACTGTGCCGCGGTGCTGCGATGATCTTCGATGATATTACACGCCAAAAGAATCTGGAGCAGGCTGTCGAGAAGCTTCATCAGCGAGCGTCGAAAGATCCGTTGACCAAAGTCAACAATCGAGCGGAATTGAATCTTGAGCTTGGCAAATTGACCAAATCGGTCCAGGATGGCGATTGCACTGGCAGCGTCATTATTTGCGACATCGACTTCTTTAAACGGATCAATGATACGTACGGACATTCGGCCGGTGACGAAGCGTTGATCGCATTTGCTGCCGTGCTAAAACACTTTGCCCGTGCCACCGACTTTGTAGCCCGTTTTGGCGGCGAAGAGTTTGTGATTCTGTGCCGCGATTGCACAATGCAAGATGCGAAACGGAAAGCGGAAGAGATTCGAGCGGCGGTAGCGGCCAAACCGCTGAATGCGATTCGCGGCAAGTGCTTGAGCGCGAGCTTCGGTGTCGCGGAACTCAGCCCAACAGGATCTGGCGAAGAAGCACTCAACCAAGCGGACGCGGCCTTGCTGCGAGCCAAGCAGAACGGTCGCAATCGAGTTGAGCTTGCCAGCGGCTCCGAAGAAGCGCTTGCACTTCACGAACCGGCGGCCAGCGAGCAGAAGCCGACATCGTGGCTCAGTTGGCTGTCCTCCAAGTCGTCGAACTATCGACAGACCGTCGACATTTTGATGGCCGTACATCCCGAGCTAGCGATCGAGAAACTCCGTGGCTTTTTGGACGATTGGAAAGCGACGCCTTCAACCAACAATGAGGGCGTAATTTCGCTGACGTTGGATCTGCGCAAGTCGCCTTACCAATTACCAATCACCGAGCGCGACACGACGTTCCACATGGAGATTCAGGTTCAGCAAGTCGATTATCTGCCGAAGGATCAGCGCGAGGCAGCGCGTCAGCGGACGATGGTAACCTCCACGTTGATCTCCAACAGTAAGCGAGACCGCCGAACTGCTTCGCAAGATGAATTGATGCAATGTGTGTTTAAGAGTTTGAATCGATACTTGGTTGGCGAAATCTTAACGCCAGAAGACCGTAAGTGCGTTCACGTGCACACTCGACGCTAGCCGGCCGCTTCTTCGTACGCCGGAACTGCGCAAGTTCGTAGTACCGCCTTCAAACGGACTTGATCATTAGCGTACCATTCCGCCTCAAGGCGGGACTAGAAACGCCGGGCAGGCTTGGCTGGTCACCGACCGACGCGTTACGAAATCTAGTAGCGGCACCAAGCGAACCGTCCGTTTGCGTAAACTTTTACAACGATTTGCATAGAGATTTTACAAAAAAGCAATTCATTCCGGAAAAATTAATAATGTGCCGATAAGTAGTACGCTTCTATTCTGCCAGCGTTTCAAAAGTTGTTGCTTCGTCGATGCCCCGCTCCCTTGCCAGTTCATTCGGATTGCTTGCAATCGTCGCTTTGAGCGCCGTTTCGCATGCTCACGAAGCGAAGCCAAAGAGTTCGGCTAAGGAAGAATATCCCTTTGCATTCTTGAGCTCACCACTTAGCATCGGCATTGATCGCAGTGACGCGGACATGCCGCTAAAAGATCGGCTGGAGAATCTAGGTAGACTTTATTCCGATGATCACAATCCGATCATGCAAGAGTTGTGGGCGTTGGGACGCTATCACGGCCAGTACTTTGACGCCGAAGGAGATACCGGAGCAACGCAAGGGTGGGAAGTCCGGCGTCTGCGGATAGGCTCACAAGCTCGATTCTTTGAAAAGTTAACACTGCACGCGCAAATGGTCAGTGGTAGCAACGTCGAGCCCTTCTACAACGGCTTTACTGAACTCTGGTGGCAGTGGGAGTTTCAAGACGAGCTGGCTTTGACCGTGGGACAACAAAAGCATCGCTTCACTCATGATCGAAATATTTCAAGTCGTTATCTAAACACGCTTGAAAGAGGCCTACTGGTGAACATGTTTGAAGCGGACTACACGCCGGCAATCACACTATCGGGCGAGATTGAGAATCTGCGTTATTACACGGGCATTTTTTCGAACGCCACAAGCCCGGACATGGTTGATTCATTTACCAATTATGACTCTGGACATTCCCTGTTGATGGCGATCACTTTGGACCTCGGCGAAAGCTTTGGTGCGGATACGGCGGAATGGTATGGCAGCTACTTGTATAGCGACGCTAACGAAAACGCTACGAATCTTAACTTATTTAAGGATGGTATGTCATCGGCATTGATGCTGACCAAAGGGCATGCATCGCTGATGACTGAGCTGCTCCTGGGAATGCGAAGTGACATTGGCGATGCGCTAGGAATTGACATTCAGCCTGGGTATTTTCTGACACGCAAACTACAAGTCGTCTCGCGAATTCAGTACACTCGATCCAATAGCGACCATGGCTTAATTCCCCAACGGCGCTACGAGCAGCCTGCTGGCTTAAGTTTCGGTGATGTATATCAAGCTGCATATTTTGGATGCAATTATCACATTGCTGGCCATCGCATGAAGCTGTTGAATGGCATCCAGTATTCGAATCTGAGTGGTCAAGAGTTATGGACAGCAAGTTTTGCTGTGCGAGTATTTTGGGGGCCCCACGCGAATGGTCCATTCCCCACGCAACGACTGCTATAGGTTCGTTATCTTATTGAACGTCCATTGGTCCATTGGCTAGGATAGGACGGACTACCTCTTGATTGACATACCGCGAGCCGTACCGTTGCTGCCTTGCGCGGAACCTGTTAACGATGCTCTTCCCATATCCGCGCATGCCTTTGGCTTTGCTAGTTACCCGGCCGATGGAGGGCGTTGAACGAAGGCTGTTAATGTAGTGGGTCTCGCCAGAGATCTCAGAGTTACGGGAAGTCTGGCGACTTCCACTACATTCATTGAACGGTATTGCGGTTAAACGAGGCTTGTACCGTGCTTCTTCGTCGGCCGGGAACAAGGTCACTCTTGCTCATCGACGGAACTGCGCAAGTTCGTAGTACCGCCTTCAAGCGGACTTGATGACTAGAGTACCATTCCGCCTCAAGGCGGGACTAGATACGCGGGGCAGGCTATGACACCATCGCCACCTTAACTCGCGCCCATGCAATCGGCGTCAAGATCACCATCGGCAGCCACGCTCCAAGAAACGGTGGCAACAGTTCGTTACTAGATGCGAAACCCTGACAGCCCATAGATACCACTACATAGATCAGAACCGATCCCATCACCGCACTGGAAACCCAGAACAAATGGCGGTCCACCCGACGTAATACAATCGGTAATCCAAACAGGATCAACGTAATGTCCAAGAATGGCTGCACAATCCGAGCGTGTGCCGTCACGTGAATGTCGCGGCCAAAAAACCTAGGCTGAGTGTGAATCCGTTTAATGATGTTCCAAGTCGATTCGTATTGGCTCCACGACGTGCCACCTTGCAACAAAAAGAACGGCACGCTTGAGATCACAAAGCATTGATTGGGCTCAAGCCACGGCGTAGCCTTGCGCGTAAGCACAATCGGTGCATCGGCTTGCAAAATCGAATCGATGTCATTGATATTGTCCGGTGCGGTTACTTCTATCACCAAGTATCCTGCTGGATGCTCCGACGTCGCCGGCTTATACAACGCACGACTGGCTTTGATCTGACGTCCAAGGGCAGAGATCCGAAAGACGGGATAGATAATCTGCTCGTTCAACAATTCGATATGATGACCACCGATCAGAATCCCGGTGTCGGGATCGAGCGCTGGACGCATCGGTCGGAAATTCTCACCACTCAAGTCCTGCGGTTGCTTGCCCAAGATATCTTGATGCTGCGGAATGATCGTCTCGCGAATAATCGTCGAGCTCAACACGATAGCCACCACTCCATATAACGGATAGCGCAGAATGCGGCCTTTAGGAATGCCAGCGGCCATCAACGCCGTCAGTTCATGCGTTCGTTTTAACCACGCCACTACGAACAGCAAAGCCATCAACGCAAAGAAGGGACACATCCGCGTGTACAAGCTTAACGAATACGGTACATAGTAGCCCACAATCACCTGAGCCACTTTCCCATCCGCTTTTCCAGCGTCGATCAAATCGTCCAAGTTTGTGAACAAGTGCACGACGATCAACAACCCAGTCAAGCAAAAATAGCAAGTACAGAAGACTCGCAAAAATAGCATCAGGATGTATCGGTCAACTCGTGTCATACCCCGCCTTTTACTCTTTCCAGCAATCACGTGTCAAATGCGTTCCGACATTCAAACAAAACGAAATGCTAGCTTAACCAGCTTCGCCAGATGGATATTGCGCGACGACAAAGGAGCATAAATTGGGCAAAGCGCTGTTGGTTTGAGCTGGCGGTTGCTGTAAAGTCCGACTCAGAGGCAATAACGCACTAGTTTTCAACCAAGCCGATGAATGCGTGTTCTTCGTTGAATAGTGTTAGGCAACTGCGCAGAAAGAATGTACCGACGGACATCCTTGTCCGTTGAAGATTCGACGGACAAGGATGTCCGTCGTACAGTACTTCCATTTCGAGCGGTTGCCTTAGTACAACTCGGATGGCTGCCTTGGCAAACCAATTCACCGCATATGCTTAGAGCGCTCGAACTAAACGGATTTAAAAGCTTTGCGGACGCAACGCGCTTCGATTTTCCCGATGGGATTACCGTGGTGGTTGGTCCCAATGGCTCTGGCAAATCAAACATTGTGGACGCCATCAAATGGGTGTTAGGATCGCAATCCGCCAAAAGCCTTCGCGGCGGCGAGATGTCCGATGTGATCTTCAAAGGCTCGGCAGCTTCGGGCCGCAAACCCGCCAATAGTGCCGAAGCGACGTTGGTGCTCGATAACTCGCAGCGCTTGCTGCAAGTGGACACTGATGAAGTTACCGTATCCCGTCGCGTTTATCGCAGCGGCGAAAGTGAGTATCTGATCAATCGACAGCCTTGTCGTTTGAAGGATGTCCGCGACCTGTTCCGCGGCACCGGTGTTGGCGTCGACGCGTATTCGTTGATCGAGCAGGGCAAAGTCGATCGTATGTTGCAAGCGAGTCCAAAGGATCGTCGCGCAATCTTTGAAGAGGCGGCGGGTATCTCGCGGTTCAAAGCGAAAAAGGTTGAAGCCGAACGTCGACTACAACGCGTCAACCAGAACCTGCTGCGACTGTCCGATATCGTCGAAGAAGTTCACGGTCGCTTGAACTTGATCAAGAACCAAGCGTCGAAGGCCAAGCGATATCGTGAAATGGTCGATCGGCTGCATGAACTGCGACTGCAAGTTGGCCAGCTTGAAATTTTGGAGCTAGCGGATAACGAAGTTAAACTGAAAAGCCAGCTTGAGGCCTTCGCCACAGAAATCGAAGCGAAGTCTGCGGAGCTGGAGCTGTCGAAGTCGTCGCTTCAACAGCAAGAGCAGCTTGCCGCCGATAACCAAAAAGCGGTCGCGGAAATGCAAGCCGAAATTCGACGTTTGGAAACTCGCGAGACCACGCTGCAGAGCCATCTGGGTTCGCTGCGCGATCGTACCGAGGAACTTAAATCTGAAATCGAAATCGCACAGCAACAGACCGAACAATTGCGAAAGAAAGCGACGCTGAGCGCCGAACAGATTGGCCAGCGCGAACAATCGCTTTCCGCCATGCAACTGCGGCGTGCGGAACTGGAAAAAGCAATTGACCTTGCCGAACAAACCGCAACAACCATTGACGCACAATGCGCTGCAATCTTAGATGAAATCGAACAGGATCGCGTTGAACAAGATCGTCGCAAGAGCTCGCTAGCAGAGAAGGCGTATTTCAACGCGGACCTTCAGAAACGCATTGAAGAGCTGCGAATCGACATTCAAGCTCGAACGGAAGAACTTGCACAAGTCGAAACAAAAGCCGCTGAGCTGAACCAACTGCTGGCGAAAGAAACTGCGGCAAGTGAGTCGAAACTGCAAGAGCTGCAAGCGATCGAGCGCAAGCTGACGGCCAACAAGCAACAAGTGCTTGCAGCTCGAGAAGCCTTGCGGGTCGCGCAAGAAGCCGCCATCGTGCTGCAGGGCAAACGCGAATCCATGCGTGACCGCTATGGCCTGCTCGAGCAATTGGACACCGAAAATGCAGGCTTGGGCGACGGCGCGCGGCAATTGATCGAACTGGGCAAACGGAACCCGCAAGCCCCCTACAATTCTATCATCGGCTTGGTCGCGGACATCATCGAAGTCGAAGTCCACTTGGCTCCCTTGATCGATGTTGCCTTATCGCACCTGTCGGAAGCCGTCGTGCTTACCGATGGTCAGATTGTCGACTTGCTGCAACAACGTAAACTTAAAATTAATGGTCGAGCGACTTTGCTGCGTCTGGATCGCTTGCCTTCGCGGCGAACGGGAGATCGAATTCAACTGGATGGTTTGCGAGGGGTCATTGGTCGCGCCGATCGCTTGATCCATTCCGCCGAAACGTTCCAACCGTTGCTCCAGTTTCTGCTAGGGACAACTTGGCTGGTCGATAGCCTGCAGACCGCCTTGGATTTGAGCCATTATCGTGGCAGTGGTTTGCGTTTTGTCACCGCTGAATGCGAACGCATCGACACTGATGGCACGATCCAAATTGGCTCTCTGCAAACGCTCTCCGGTATCGTCACGCGTCGCAGCGAAATGAGCGCTGTGCGAGACGAGTCTGATCGGTTGACGCGAGCAATGGAAACTGCGGCCGAGGAAGTGACCGCAATGCAATCAGCTTTGGACGCAGCGTTAGCGGCAGAGCAGACTACCGACGTCGAACTGCGTCGCCAACAATTGGCCTACGAGCAGTTTAAGTTCGGTGTCCAAGCGATGACGCAAGAGCTGCAATCCGCTCAAGCTACCCTCCGCTCATCGACCGAGGAACTGGAGCGTCGCCGAAGTATGCTTTCGGATCTGCAGGACCAAGTCGCACAGACGCAGTCAGCCGTCGAATCGACCGCGTTGGAACTGCAAGCGATCGAGTCTCGCATCGCCCAACGCCGCGACGACTGGAAGCAGCATCAAGAACACCGCCAAACCGCTTCGGACGCGGTCAGTCACCAGCGATTGGAAAAGGCCAAGTTTGATCATCAACTCAAGAGCGAACAAGAACTGCTGGCCGCGTTGGTCCTGGATTGCGATGAACGCAGCCAATTGGCAGACCAATCGCAGCAGCGGCACCGTGACTTACTAGCCAAACTGGAACAAAACCAAAAAGCGATCGAGACCAACGCAGCGGAGACGACTCAGGTTCGCACCGACCTGGAAACGCTGCAAACTCGCCATGCCACTCAAGCGGAAGTACTGGCCCAAGCGACGGCCGATTTAACGCAGACGCAGAAAGCGTTGCATGCGTGCAGTGCCCAATGCGAACGTTTGATGCAACAGCAAGAGGAAGCTCGCAAGCAAGCTTTACAATTAATTGACCGTCGAACTCAACTGATTCAGCATTATCGCGACGACTATCAAATCGATTTGAGCCAACCCGAAATGTTCGATGCCAGTGCCGTGGAGGCGAACAAGGACGCTGCTGCGGCTGAGATCAGTGCTTTGCGAAGTGAGCTGGCTGCGGTCGGTTCCGTCAACATGGAAGCGTTGGCCGAGCTGGACGAACTTCAATCGCGTTATGATTCGCTGCACGCTCATTACGAAGATCTCGAATCCGCGCGGCAGACGTTGCTGAAGATCATCGAGCGCATCGAGAACAAATCAAAAGAAATGTTTATGACGACATTGGAAGCGATTCGTTCCAACTTCCAAACGTTGTATCGCCGCAGTTTCGGTGGCGGATCTGCGGACATCATTTTGGAAGACCCCAACGATGTATTGAACTGCGGTGTGGAAGTGGTCGCTACGCCGCCAGGCAAGATCGCTTTATCCAATTCGCTGTTGAGCGGTGGTGAGAAGGCACTGACGGCAGTCGCCTTGATCATGGCAATTTTCCATTTCCGTCCATCGCCGTTCTGTATCTTGGACGAAGTGGATGCACCGTTCGATGAGGCGAACATAGGACGGTTTGTGAATGTGTTGAAGGACTTTTTGCATATGACGAAGTTTATCGTGGTATCGCATAGCAAGAAGACAATGACCGTCGCCAACACGATCTACGGTGTGACGATGCAGGAAAGTGGTGTGAGTCGCCAAGTCGCCGTTCGTTTCGAAGAGGTTGGCGACGACGGCGAGATCTTAGACCACGGCAACCGCAACGCCGCGTAGCGAAGGCTTTCGTTTCGCCGCCATGCCATTCATTGTTGTTAGGCGGGCCTGCGTGCTACTTTGTATCTACCGCGCGAAACTTCTTTAGGTACTCCTTCATCGGGAACTTTCGCCGAGTCGAATCGCTGGTCATGTAACGTACCTTGCCAAAAATCTTCCGCTCAGGCCCCCACGCTCGGTCGTAACGACCCAACACCCAAAAAATACCACTGTAAGAATTCGGGTCGCGGCCATCCAAAGCATATTTATTGTTCAACTCAATCATATAAGCCAACGCGGTTCGCGCGTCGGGCGTCCACTGCAAGAATTTCTTGCCCCACAACATCCGCAAATAATTGTGAATTCGGCCTTCCCGTAACAGTTCGCGCTGAGCGGCGTTCCAGAGGTCATCGCTGGTCTCTGCTCGCTCAAGCTCCTGGAGCGAATAAATCTTCTCTCGCGGATCGGACGCATGTTCAGACAAAGTTGTTTGCACCCAAGTCGGCAATGACTCATACCGATCATAGTCCGGCTCGCGATGCGCCATGTTGTAGCCAATTTCACGCCACGTAATCAGTTCGTCCAAGAACGCTTCGACTTGCGGCGTCGCCTCCCAGTACCCCAACGACTTGCCGTTCGGCTTTTTAACATCGCCCGCCTTCCAGTTCACGTGCTCCATCGCCGCGCCGAAAACCTCATGCGCAGAGATGTGGCCAAAGTGCAAGTATGGACTCAAGCGACTGCCGCCCTCTAAGTCCGGAACGTTGCGATCCTCGTCATATCGATCTAGATGCTTGCTGATGAACTTCTCAAGCTGAGCGGCGGCTGCGACGGCTCCGCCACGGATCGGCGCTGGACCGACGGTATGGTCGATGTCAAACTGGTCGAACCCGCTAGCCCCTTCTCCGAGCGATTCCAAATCGGCTCGCGGCCAACGCTGGGTGTCGAAACCTGGGATCCTCTGCAGCTTGGGCAGCTTCCGCCCCTCCAGCGGATCGCTCACCGGGAAATGATCCAAGTGGGCGGGCAAAGCTTTCTGCAAATAGCGTCGAAACGAATGAGCGACCGTGAAAGTCCGTTCGGCCGCTCGCATCGGCAATATCCCGTTGGAGTCTACTAAGTCAACCGCAACAGGCCAGCGGCGTACGATCCGGTCGTAAAGCACCGGGTGGAAGAAGCAAGGGAAATCGTCGGTCACCAACAGACAAGCTCGCTGGACCAGGGATTCCATCATACCCCGCCCACTGTGCTCGCGAGTTTCCAGGAACGGGTAATACGTCACATCCGCATCGGCCAGCGCCCGCTGGTTGGCGATCATGCCATCGATGATGAAGCGGTGGAAGCGATCGGAGGCCCAGCGGTATCCGGTCCGCAACGCTTCGACGACCACCAGCGGGCGTTCCAACCGCTCGGCCCAGCCTGCTGCATGCTGCAAAGCGAAATTGTAGCGGCGGCGGCGAAACGCCGTCATCCAATAGACAACGTAGTCCCCTTCCGGCTGGACTTCAAAGCTAGTGATCCGTCGGACTCGCACAGCGGGAGTTTCTGGCAGTTGGCTCAATGAGGCGTCTCACTTGGGAAATTGGAGTCGGTCGTAACAGGCACGCTCCGAGTGCCGTCCGCCGAAAAATCGTTCTTGCTACGGCACTCGGAGAGTGCCTACTACCTTGCCTTCAGCTTAGCCGCCAGACAAGCTCCACGCGATCGGCAATAAGGCAATCGCCCGAAGTTGACGTATGTACGACGGACTTCCTAGTCCGTCGATACTTCAACGGACAAAGATGTCCGTTAGTAGATTTCTCCTGAGCAGTTGCCTAAATCCAGCTTTTTGCCAGCTTTTCAAACTTTGCTCGCATTGGACACTTGGTTTTTCAGACCAGGGCCTCTGCCTACTTTTTAAGCAGCCATTGGCCACCCCTCCGAAATGCACCCTTGCCTAGAATCTAAGCATTCCGTTTTGACGAGACGTAAAGCTAGTATTTCCAGTGACTTGCGAAGCTAGCATTGCCAGCCTTTCGAAGATGCCCCTACACGCAGGCCGGGCCTGGTTGTGATCGATGGCTGTCGCGGCTGTCTCCCACGCCCCCTGCCCCACTTCCCCTTTATGGAACAAAGCGAGCAAGTCAATGGAGTATCAAAACCCGCAGAGCAATGGATTTTCTGGATCGAATGAAAATCGCCACTACCAGAGCCCTAACCCTTCGGCCGCCCATGGCCCAGCCACAGCCGCTAGGCCTGCAGCACCCGCCCGGGTGAAACGACCCGACCCAGCCGCCGAGCGACTGGCCGAAGAAATGCGAGTCTTTGATAAAGTCGTACAGGAGCTGCGTGCCAACCTGAACATGGAAGCCACGCTGAATGATCGCTACACACAAATCGCTCACTATGCTACCGAGCTATTCGGCGTTTCCCCAACCTGGGCCGCGTTCTACCGCAAAGTCATGGGCAAAGAGGGTGTGATCTGGACGATGCTGCCCGATGTTGCGATGCGAGCCGAGTACGAAATGTCGAAACACTACAGCCAGATCCTGGAAATGCTGACCGCCCTGCGTTCCCGAGACCTTCCCGAGAACGACCCGACCGAGCCTCAGCGGATGGTGACGATCCGCATGCCCAAGGCGCTTTATGACGTGCTGTGCGAGGAATCGAACGTCCTCAAAATCAGCGTCAACAAGCTTTGCATTTCGCGAATCACGCAACGGCTGGACCCAGAAGTGGTGCCCGTGACGGAGAAGAAGCGACGCGGTCGCCGCCCCGGTTCTGCGGGCGTTGAAGAGGCAACGGAAGCCAATGCAGCGACACCTGAAAGCAGCCCAACGCAGCAGTACTAGACTGTTACACGCAAGGCAGTTCTGTTATGTTGAGTGATGTCGAAGTGGGGCACGCAATCGCTTGTCGGTTTTCTGGCAAGAGGAAAGTCCGGGCTCCAGAGGGCAGAGCGGTCGGTAACGCCGACCGGCCGAGAGGCTAGGGAAAGTGCCACAGAAAACAAACCGCCTGCAATCGATTCGTCGATGGCCGGTAAGGGTGAAAAGGTAGGGTAAGAGCCTACCAGAATCGGAGGTGACTCCGATTGCTTGGTAAACCCCGCTCGGAGCAAGATCCAACAGAGAGTCGCTGGCTGGCGCATGGTCTCGATCATGCGTTGGCAAGCCAAGCTGGCCCGGCTTGATGTACTTTCGGGTAGATCGCTTGAACCGGTCAGCAATGGCTGGTCTAGACAAATGATTGCGCCAAGTCTGCTGTTACAAGCAGCTTGAGACAGGACCCGGCTTATCGGCCCGCTTCGACTTTTCTTTTCGCCGTGAGCATCTCCAAGCGGAGCAGTAAAACAACGTGCGGTTGTGCCGCAACCGTCCCACAAAGAAGCACGGTACAAGCGCCGTTTAACCGCGTGCCCATCGGGCCGCGTCGCCGCCTCCGGATCTCACGAAAACGCGGGGCGACGCCCACGCGGTTAAACGACAACCACCGTCGGCCCGGCAATGAGCAAGAACCACCTTGCTACCGGCCCACAAAGAAGCACGCCGTTTGAACCTGCCAAACGAAAACCCGCCCTACCACAAGCAATCAGATCTATACCTATACACATTGCAATATTTACACATTTCAATATCGAAACTAAAAAACAGATTCTATTTCCCTTGAAAAATCGCGGCCGCCTAAGAAAAACAGCAGCCACACAAGGCCGGGCACCGACAAGCCCCCGACACAACTGCAGAAAACGAAAGACACATCCAGGCCGATACGGCAACACCATCACTCTGGCTCGCCAAGGTCTCATTCAGCACGCCGGCACTCAACTTCGACCGATCGCTCAATCGCTTTGCACTACGCCTCACCTTCCATCGCGCACCGTCAACCCCGAACCCCAGGCAACTAGCAACCGCCCGAAAACAGAATCGCTGAATTCGCACGAGCACTTCTACCAACAAGCCAACTGACTGGCGCAAAACAGCCGCGATCGAACCAGTCACCATCAACCCGCCGAGCACCGAACGAAGCGGAACCATCGCAGCCGCCCAAGCAATGAACAAACCAACCCAACACCAACTTACACAGATTACAAGCCAGCTTGCCAGCAACCCCACGACGCGCAGAACCGGACCGCAAGCTTGCAGTGCCAATGCACTCGCTCCCTCACCTCCGGTTGCTAGCCGTTGCCTGTTATTCATACAAAGCTGTCCCTTTGAAACACAAAAAGCGGTGCTGCACTAGCAACACCGCTCCACAATCAACACGCTACTACAAGCGATCGCAAACTTACGAGAAAGAACTTCCGCAGCCGCAAGACTTGGTCACGTTCGGATTCTCAAAGGTAAACCCTTGGCGATCCAAGCTGTGATGCCAGTCAACCTTGGTGCCGTCCAAGTACAACGAACTCTTCTTGTCGACCACGACAGCGACCCCGTGCTGCTCGTAGCGAGAATCCTTAACGTCATCGAACTTGTCATCAAACGCGAGCGAGTAGCTCAATCCACTGCAACCGCCGCTGACAACGCCAATCCTCAAGAATGAATCGTCACCCAGATCATTCTCATCTTTGAATTTTCTGACTTGATCGGCGGCGGCTTCCGTCAACAAAATGGCCATGTGATGTAAACCTCTCCAAAATTGATCTAAAAACGATTTAACTCGAAATACCGTGCGGGACTCGAGAGCAACCAGACGCGTTACAATTACATTCGGGCAAGCTGTCCCTTGCGCGCTGGGCTACTCTCTAGTATTATTCGCCTTGTGGCAAGAAGATCAAGTTTGAAGTGGGCGAATTTCGCACGCTTCGACGAAATATAATGCTTTCTTGAGACTACCTCTGACCGTCAGACTTTGCCAAAATTGCGGACCTAGGGCCAACCGGCTAGGGGGCGGGGTCGATTTTTGGTATTGGCCAACTTGGTTAGTACGCTATCTTTAAGATGCTTGCGCTGGTGAAGCGGCGGCCCGAAAGCCGACTGATATCCGCCTGCGAAAGTCAAACTGTTACGATGGACGCTGTTGGCAGGCGGCTCAGGCCCATCGTTTGCCTCCGAGCGGTCGTAGCGAGTCGCTCCCAGGCTGAGGCTTGACCCCAAGCAAATCGCCGGACCAAATGTCGCGTCTGGCGGTATTTTTCTCCGAATGATGATAATGGAAGCATTGTTATGGCTCAGGTTGATACGACAATCGAACAAGATTCTGGCTATTCTCCTCTAGTCGACGCCAGTGCCGAGAAGCTCTACGAAAAATGCATGGCTTTAGCCAGCAATCTCTGGTGGTCCTGGCACCCCGAGGTGACGAGCTTGTTCCGGGACATGGACCCCATTCGCTGGCGGCAGTTGGACCATAATCCAATTGCTTTGCTGCGCGAGTTTACGCCCGAGCGGCTGTCGGTTCGAGCCAACGAAATGGTGCTTACCAGTCGCGTCAATTACGCTTACCGCCGCCTGCAAGAGTACTTGGAATCCAAGGCGACTTGGGCCGCGACGCATGCCGGAAGTCTCGGGGCCTTTCCCGTCGCTTATTTTTCCGCCGAATTTGGTATCCACGAGTCGCTGCCGATCTACTCCGGCGGCCTGGGCGTGCTGTCCGGTGACCATGTGAAAAGCGCCAGCGGTCTGGGCGTGCCACTCGTGGCCATCGGACTGTACTACTCACACGGCTACTTCAAGCAGCAACTGGACAATGAGGCGTACCAGCGCGAAGAGTACCAAGAAACTCGCGTCGAAAATTTGCCGATGGAGCCAGCGTTGGCTGACGATGGCAAGCCGATTATGATCGCGATCGACACTCGTAAAGGTCGCTTGCTGGCCAAAGTCTGGGCGATGAACGTTGGCCGCGTGCGATTGTACTTGTTGGACTGCAACGTCGAAGGCAATCGCCCAGAGGACCGCGAGTTGACCAGCCGACTGTACGGCGGCGATGAGCGAACTCGAATTCGGCAAGAATTGGTTCTAGGCGTCGGTGGCGTGAAAGCCCTGCGAGCCCTCGGGATCACACCGGGCGTCTACCATCTGAATGAAGGCCACAGTGCGTTTGCGCCGCTGGAAGTGATCCGCGAACGAATGCTGGACGATGGCTTGAATTTTGAAGATGCCAGTGCCGATACCGCGCTAAAGACGATCTTTACAACTCACACCCCTGTTCCAGCCGGTCACGATCGCTTCAGTGCCGATCTGATCGAGGAACATCTTGGCCCGCTGCGAGATTCGCTGGGCATCAGTCACGAACATTTGATGAGCATCGGCCGCGTTCGTACCGATGATCACAGCGAACCATTCTGCATGACCGTAATCGGACTGAAACTGTCGAATCACGCCAACGCGGTCAGCCAACTGCATGGCCAAATCTCGCGGAAGATGTGGCACAACCTGTTCCCCGGTCGGCCAGTCCGCCAAGTTCCCATTGGACACATTACCAACGGCGTTCACACGCAAAGCTGGCTGGCGTGGCAGATGCAATTGTTGTTCGATCGGCATTTCCCAACTGATTGGATGCAGCGAATCGGTGAGCCAGATGTGTGGCAAAAGATTCATGAAATCGATCCAGGCGAACTTTGGGAAGTTCACAACGCGCTTAAGAGCCTGATGATTTCGTTCGTACGCCGTCGGCTGTCCAGGCAATGTCGTCGTCGTGGCGAAAGCGACGCGGCGATCGAAGCGGCTCGAAACGTTTTTTCGCCCAACGTTTTGACGATCGGTTTTGGTCGTCGATTTGCCACCTACAAACGAGCCAATTTGATCTTCAAAGAGATCGACCGTATCGCGGGGATTCTGCAGAGTACGGATCGGCCGGTGCAATTGATTTACGCTGGCAAGGCGCATCCGAAGGACGAGCCTGGCAAGCGTTTCATTCAAGAGATCGCTTCATTGCGAAACGACAGTCGATTCGCTGACAAAGTGGCGTTCGTTGAGGATTACGATATCAATGTTTGTCGCCACTTGATCCAAGGCGTAGACGTTTGGCTGAACAATCCGCGTCGACCGTTGGAAGCGTCTGGTACTAGCGGCCAAAAAGTCGTGCTCAACGGCGGCTTGAACTGCAGCATCCTGGACGGCTGGTGGGCCGAAGCTTTTGATGGCACCAACGGCTTTGCGATTGGCAAGGGGCATGCACACATGAACGACGCGATTACCGACGAACGCGATGCACATGACTTGTATGACGCGATCGAAAACCACGTTGTACCAACGTTCTACAATCGCGATCGAGATGGAGTGCCACGCCAGTGGATTCGCATGATGATGAATAGCATCAGCACGCTTGCATGGCGATTCAGCAGCCATCGCATGGTGATGGACTACACTCGGTATGCGTACGTCCCTGCCGCTGGCGGACTAAGCTGCGATATGAGCACACATTAATCGCTTGCACTTAGTTGATCGCTTGGACTTAGTTGATCGCTTGGACTTAGTTGATCGCTCGGACTTAGTTGATCGCTTGGACTTAGTTGATCGCTTGGACTAAACAGAGCGGCGCGAGCCGCTCATTTCTTTTTCACCCTCCCGTGCCGGGCATTGGTAGCTACACAAGTATGGGTGACGCTGAAACAGATGTTAGCTTGTTTTGCTAAGTGAAACTGCAGGGTTTCGTTTAACCGCGTTGGGCATCGCCCCGCGTTTGTTGTGCCTTTAGCAGTATCGCGGCCCGTTGGGCACGCGGTTAAACGACGCTTAACCCGTTTCGCCTGCGAATCAAACGTAAAGATGTATGGATACCAATGCCTGTTCCAAGAGGGCCGGTCGTCTCTAGAGCCGTAAGACGCCAACCAGCGAAGCCTGCCTCGCGTTCGTAGTCCCGCCTTTAGTTTGTAGTCCCGCCTTTAGGCGGTGTGAAATCTAATGACCAAGTCCGCATCCGTTTGTAGTCCCGCCTTTAGGCAGTTTGAAATCTAGTGATCAAGTCCGCCTGAAGGCGGTACTACGAACTGACGACTAGGCCGCTAACACAAACTGATAGATCCCAATGTAATGCACGCAAGCAGCGGCTATCACCATCAAATGCCACACCGAATGGAAGTAACGCACACGATTGTCGTATTTCAAAAACAATACACCAATACTGTACGACACTCCGCCACCTATCATCATCATTAAACAGGGCGTTGGCACCGAAACCGAAAGCGGAATCGCAGGAATCCACCCTAAAGCCAAATACGTTACCATCGCCAATGCATTCACTCGATGTTTGGCAAACACTTTGGAATAAAACCCAACTGCCGCCGCAATCCAAAGAAAAAACAGCAATGGCACCGTCAGCTTGCCACCGTAAGCAACCGCAAAGGGCGTATAAGTCCCAGCGATCATCCCATAGATCACGCCTTGATCCCAAGCTCGCATCCGATCACGCAACGGCTGACGACGTACCGCGTGCGACAAAGTCGAAAATACAAATACCGCAATGACGGACAAGATATAAGCAATAAAGCTTGCGCGAATCGCAAACGTCTGCGGTATGTCCCATTGGAAGTACAGCACGGCACCCAAAATGGCCACGCCAATCCCGATCGCATGTGTGATCGTGTTGGCAAATTCATCGTCAGGAATGTCAAGCGGAGCGGTATTCATAATCCTCTCAGGTAAATCGGTGGTCGCGGGCAGGTAACTGCTTCGGAAGCATCATAGCGATTTTCTGCCAGATTTCGAAGCGACATTCTAATTTTTCATCTGGCGGACGCTGCGTTCGGTTCAACCCGAAAAATCCCCAAAACCGGATTTCCAACGGATTTAGCAGAATCGGAACAATCTGCATACGCCCCGTTTTCAGAACACTCTGCCTAACGAGTTCAGGCAAATCGCGGCAACAGTTGACGCCAACCACACCTCCGCATCCGATCTCAACCTTGTGCCTTGCGCAACTCCGCAATCCCCTACCGATGAGCAACTCCGCAAACCCAGACCAGCCGCCGAAACCCAACAAGTGGAACCGACACTTGCAAAACATTCTCGGACGTATGCGTGAGTACGTCGTTGGGACCGCTCGCCCCTACGCGGTGGATGCGGTCATTATCGAGCCACGAATTCTCTACAGCGCCACGCCTTTGTCCCTGGGCCAAGACGCATATGACCAAGGTGAACCGGCCGATCTTGATCAAGCAGCACTGGACCATATCACAGAACTGCTCTCGCAAGCGACAATCGATACTTCCTCGTCAGTGCAGACAGATGACGATCCCCTATTTGTGCATTCCGAAGTACCATCAGCGCCCCAGTCGGGCGCCACCGCCGAGGCCCCGGGCTGAGGATCTCATGCAGTCGCATGTCGATGCGTTGGAAGAGTTGCTAGAGACGCTTGCAACCGACAGCACACTGGACATTTCTGTTGCTACAAACTCAGATCCAATCGCCGTGGCCTTGAGCGACACGGTCCACGAGGCTCCTGCACTTGTATCACTGGTCAACGACTGGGATTCCGAATTAAACGTAGGAGCCATTCTTGAAGCCGATCCCACTCTGTTGCATGAACTGCAGATCGAAGAGACCTACGCACTGCCAATTGAGCTTGATGTCGACGACGAAGATGAAGTGATAATCGTCGATCGGACGATGGGTGAAACGGAGTCGCAACGGATCGAGCTGGTGTTTGTCGACACGGGGGTGGCGGATTTCGAAGCGATCCTGGCTGATTTGCAAAGCCGCGCCGGAGCGGGTACTTGGCTGCAAATCGCCTTGATCGACAGCAACACCGACGGCTTAGCTCAAATCAACGATTATCTATCACAACTTGGCCGGCCGCTCGATGCGATCCACTTTATTGCGCATGGAACCGACCGAGCATTTAAATTTGGTAACACTTGGTTTGATGCGAATGCCGCAAACGATCGACAAGCCGAATTCGCGCAGTGGGCCGGAGCACTCAAGTCGGGCGGCGACTTGATGTTCTATGGCTGCGATCTGGCCAGCAGCCAAGCGGGCCGTGATCTGCTCGGATCGATCGCCGAGTGGACCGGGGCCGATATCGCCGCCAGTGAAACGCTGATCGGTTCGGAACAACTCGGTGGTAACTGGCTGCTCGAATACAACATCGGCGAAATCGAAACGCAGATTGTCGTCAGTGCAGCACTACAAGCCGAGTGGCAAGGCTTGCTGGCCACGTTCACCGTCACCAATACCAACGACAGCGGCGCGGGGTCGCTGCGACAAGCGATACTCGATGCCAATGCACTGGCTGGGCATGACACGATCACGTTCAATATCGCGGCTAGCGGCACGCAGATCATCAACATCGCGACGGTGCTACCAACGATTACCGATCAAATCACTATCGACGGGACGACGCAGAATGGCTGGGTTGTGGGCAGCTTCATGCCCATCGTCCTGGATGGTAACGACGGAAATTTTCATGGGCTGACATTGTCCAGCACTGCCGACGGATCGACGATTCGAGGACTGGTGATTCGCGACTTTGGTATCCAGGGAATTCGAATCGAACAGGGATCGTCAGGCAACACGATCGCTGGTAACTGGCTGGGAAGCTTCAATAGCGACGGCAGCAGCGCCGGTGCTGGGCAAAACAATCTCTTTAGCGGGATCGGTGTACGCGGTGACAACAATATCATCGGTGGGACCACCGCAGCCGATCGCAATGTCATCTCGGGCAACGGCTCGCATGGCATTACAATCGACACTACTTCTGCGTTCGGCAACATCGTTGCAGGCAACTACATTGGCACCAGCATCACCGGGCTGGTTGGCCAAGGCAACAACGCTGACGGAATCCTCATTACAGGTGGAGCCTTCAACAACGTGATCGGGGGCGTGACCAGTGCGTCTCGCAACATCATCGCGGGTAATACAACCGACGGAATCGAAATCAGCGGCGAAGCGAGCGATGGGAACATCCTCCGCAACAACTGGATCGGGCTTGGCTCTGACGGAACGACGGTCATCGGCAACACGACCCACGGAATTGTGATTTCTTCCGGTGCCGACAACACCATCATCGGTGGTGTGGGCATGGGCAACGTGATCGTCGGCAGCGGCCAGCAGGGGATCTTTATCAGCGGCGACACGACTGGAACCATCGTTCAAGGCAACTTCATTGGAACCGATGCGACTCAAACGGTCGTTGGCGGCAACCTCAGGAACGGTATCCGCGTTGGAGCCGGTAGCCCTGGCAGCAACAATACCTTTGGTGGCGTCAACCCGGGTGAAGGGAACGTCATCGCTAATAATGGAATCGGTGGAGTCGATACAGCGGGGATCGCGTTGGCCGGAGCCGGGAGTAACAACTCGGTACTCGGCAATCAGATCTACAACAATTTCGGTATTGGTATCGATCTTGCCGGCAACGGCGTTACTCTTAACGACGCTGGCGACGGGGATACAGGTTCCAACGGCCTACAAAACTTCCCAGTTCTGACTTCTGCAGTCACGAGTGCGTCGGGAACAACCATCAGCGGTTCCCTTAATTCAAACGCGAATACGAGTTATCGGATCGAGTTCTTCTCGAATCCCGATGGAACACAGGACAGTAGCGGCTACGGCGAAGCGCAGCGTTATCTGGGCTTTGTGAATGTCACGACCGATGGATCGGGCAACGCGAGTTTCAATACGTTGCTCAGTGGCATCGTGCTCGCCGGACGTGATCAGGTAACGGCCACAGCGACCGTTGATCTTGGAAGCGGCAGTTTTGGCAGCACCTCTGAGTTTGCACTCAACGTGATAGCTCAATCGCAGTTCTTTAATGGCACTTCGGCCGGAGAGACCGTCAATGGTACCGGTGGCGCGGACTTGATCGCGGCTGGGCCAAACCTAGTGACCGATGGCCAGTTCCTCAACGGGACAGCAGTGGGTGTATGGTCCACTTACAGCATCGGTCAATCCTTTGGCGGCTGGAACGTCACTTCAGGTAGCGTCGAGTTGCATGGAACAGGGTGGCAACGCAGCCCTTCAGGCGGTCGCTCGGTCGATCTGGACGGCTCTGCTCCAGGAGCGATCGCGCAGACGTTGAGCACTGTCGCAGGCAACACGTATACGGTTCGCTTTTTGATGTCTGCCAACGGCACAGGCGCTGTCTCCAAAGCGTTAGAGGTCAGCGCGGCGGGTTTGTCGCAAACGGCCACGATCACGACTTCAAGTTTGCACAGTCCCACCAACTCCGACTGGCAAGAACGCTTCTTCACCTTCACGGCGACCAGTTCCAGTACCACGTTGCAGTTCCGCAGTCTCTCGCCCAGCGGTAACCAGGGTGCAATCCTGGCGGATGTGTCGGTGCACGATCTGAGTGCGGCGCAATCCGGCGATACGCTGCAAGGCAACAGTGGCAACGACACGTTGATCGGTGGTGGTGGTGATGATGTGCTGACCGGTGGTGCGGCAACCAATACCAACCGACTCATCAACGGCGATTTTGAAATTCACAACACGCCCGTCAACGGCGAACAGACGGTCACCTCTCTTGCTGGTTGGACCGCGATCGCCGGGGGCCAGATCCAGCATCGCACCGACTTAGGTATGAACACCGGCTTCGTTGACCTCGATGCCCAGTCCGCCGTCGACGGTTTTTATCAGGATGTTCAGACCACCGTTGGCGAGCAGTTGGTGCTGAGCTACGACGTGGCTCGGCGAAGCGGGTACAGTTCAACGACCCAAACAGTGGAGGTTTACTGGCGTGGTGTTTTAGTCGAAACGTTCGATCCCACATCAACCTCTTGGACAACTCGCACCATTAACGTCACCGGAAGCGGCGGCCTGGACCGACTCGAGTTCCGTGAATCGGCTGCAGACAACGACCAGTTTGGTGCACTGATCGACAACATCTCCCTTGTCGCCAGCGACAATGACACGATCTATGGCGGCGCTGGCAACGACACCATCATTGGCGGGGCTGGCAACGACATTCTCATCGGTGGCGCGGGCAACGATACAATCGATGGTGGAATCGGTCACGACATCGCGGTGTACGCTGGCAATCGCCGTGACTACAACGTGACGATCTCGGGCGGAATGCTCACCATCACCGATCTGCGTACGACGGGCAATGAAGGTGTCGACACGGTTACTAACGTCGAAATATTTCGTTTTGCCGACGGCGATTTGACGGCTGCTGAAGTCGTGCTGCGGCCCATGATCGTCGAGACCTTCAACGAGGGGAGTCTTACGGGTTGGACCGGTGGAACGATTGCGACTACACACAGTGACCTCGGTCCTTTCTTGACTTCAGCGGCCTCCTTCAATAGCCCTGGAACCAATGCATCGGCATTGGGAATTGTAGGTACTCAAGACGTCCATAAGACATTTCAGCTATCCGGCAACCAAACCTCAGTCACCATCGCGTTCACCTTCAATCGGTTCGATTCCTGGGACGGCGAACAATTTCAAGTTTGGGTGAATGATTCACTTGTCAGCGCCAATCCTTTCTTCGTCGGAACCTCCAACAATGCTGATACGACTCCCGATACGAACACATCTAACTTTGCTTATGCGTCTTGGGATGACCAACTACACACTTTTGTCTTAACCATCAACACGACCGGCACTTCGCTTAAGCTTGGCTTTGGTTCGACACTCGACCAAAACTGGAATGACGAAGCCTGGGGTGTCGATAACCTAACGATTCGCGAACAAATCTCTGCGACCACGGGTACCTACTCGGAAGGCACGACTGGAACTGACACATTCAATGGAGGTGCTCTGTACGATAGCTACGCCGGCAGCGAAGGCAACGACACAATCAATGGCGGTGCAGGCCGTGATTATCTCTCTGGTGGTTCCGGCAACGATATCATCAACGGCGGCAGCGGCAGCGACTTTATCACCGGCGGCTATGGCGACGATACGATCGCTGGCGGATTGGGCTCGGATACGATCGACGCTGGCCCTGGCAACGACACGGTGTTTGGTGGTGGCCCCAATTTAATCGCCAATGGAAGTTTTGAGTCGGGACTCACCAGTTGGACAACCTCTGGCAATGTTACATTTCTCAACCACCAGGGCTCGATACTCGGCGCGAATGCGGCGGCTTTCGGGATATCCAATTCCGCTAACAATGGCGTAATCTCCCAAACAGTAACCACGACTGCGGGTGAGACGTATACACTTGGGTTTGACTATTGGGCGTGGTCCAATGCCGGCCAGAGCCAATCGATGCGAGTTCAAATCGCCAGCGGTGGCATAACAGTTTTCGATCAGGTAGTGACTGCGATTTCTCCGGGCAACTCCGTCTCCGCGACGGACTATGAGTTCAACTTTGCAGCGTTGGGTAGCTCGACTACGGTTACCTTCAATGACGTATCCACTGTAACCAACTCCATCGACGGCATGCTCGACAACGTTCGCCTGACCCTCGATGATGCCGGAGCCGACTTCATCATCGGTGGCAGCGGAAATGATGTTCTCTATGGCGGATTCGGAGACGACATCATTGAAGGTGGACCGGGAGCGGACGTCAAGTTCGGCGGTGGCGGTATCGATACGCTCTCGTACTCCAGTTCCACGGCTGGCGTGACCGTTAACCTAGCAACCGGAGCGGCCAGCGGTGGTGATGCAGCCGGCGACGTTTTCTATGGCTTTGAAAACCTTCGCGGTTCGAACTTCAACGACGCGCTAACCGGTGACTCTGGCAACAACGTCATCACGGGCGGCGGCGGCAACGATACGATCACTGGCGGTGGAGGTGTTGATACGGCGGTCTATACCGGCAACTGGACCGATTACACGATCACCTACAACTCCGGGCCACAGACTTACACCATCGTTGATAACCGAGCCGGCTCACCCGACGGCACCGATACGCTGTCGAGCATCGAGTTCTTGCAGTTCGCCGATCGGACGTTGCAAACGTCGATGGCCGTTCACAACGCACCGGCAGTGATCAATCTGAACCAACGTTCGATTGCGGTCACCAATTTTGGTTTTGAGACAGATTTGTTATCCGATGGCAACTTCGTCGCTACAGCAGCAGGTTGGACATTAACAGGTGGTGGGGGAAATGCAACCACGTTCAATCCGAACGCAACGCAAATGCCAGAAAACGCTACCGAAGGGGTGAATACGCTAGCTCTCAATGCAGCAACGGCTTCACAGACGCTTTCTGAGACATTTTCCGGCTCACAGCAATACACCCTCATGGTCGACGTGGGCGACCGGTCAGATTTCAACATTGTTTCTGGAGCAGTGCGACTCTACGCCGGCACGGTATTACTGGGAGAAGTCACCAGCTTCAGCGTCCCCGAAAGCGGTTGGCAAACGATCACGCTCAACGTTGACGGAAATTCGTTTGCCGGAAACGATGCGGCTTTGGGACAAGCGCTGCGCATTGAATTGGCTTCGTCGGCTGCGCAAATCAACTTCGACAATGTCCGCATGTTCGCCGCCGATCGCGTGCTGGCCGTTGCCGAGAACTCTGTGAACGGAACAGTCGTCGGAACCGCCTCGGCGCTCGATCCCGACACTTGGGACACCAGTACGTTTTCGCTGACCAACAACGCCGGCGGCCGATTCGCCATCAACGCGACAACAGGCCAAATCACTGTAGCCAACGGCAGCTTGCTTAACCATGAAGCGGCAACCAGTCACACCATCACAGTCCGTGCCACCGATTCATCCGGCTTGACGCTCGATCGCGTGGTGACCATCGGCATCACCGACGTCAACGAAGCTCCCACCGATCTCAGTTCAGGCATCAACATCAACACCGACGGCGGCAACAACGCTTACTTGATGACCTCCAGCGGCGGCAGTGTCTTCGGCGGACGCACTGCACTTACGGTTGAAGTGCAGTACTCGATCGCTAACAATGCATCGCAAGACAATCCGCTCGTTTCGTACAATGTCACCGGAACGGATAACGAGTTCTTCCTGCTGATCAGCGCCAGTGGCCGAATCTTGGTATCGATCGATGGCCAGACCGTCACCTCGGTGGGAACCTTCACGCAGTTGCTTGATGGCAAGCAGCATTCGGTCGCTGCTTCGTGGGACAACACTAATGGCGACATCCGTTATTATATCAACGGCCAACTGGTCGAGACGCGTACCGGAATCAAGACCGGCGTGACGTTGACTGGCGGCGGTACATTGGTGATTGGCCAGGAGCAAGACTCGGTCAACGGCGGCTACAGCGCAACACAACGTTTCTCCGGAACAATGTACGGCATTCGTGTCTGGGACCACGCGATCAGCGACGAACAACTCTCTCGCAACTATCAACAGAATTTTGCGACAAGCGAGACTGGACTCGTGGCCGATTGGCGGATGTCGGGTCTTTCGGGTGGCAATACGGTGATCGATTCCGTCGGCGGTATCAACCTCACCACCGCCAACGTCGCCGTCGGCGGCAGCTTTACGGCGAGCACGATTACCGATTCGATGACGATTGCCGAGAACGCCGCTAACGGTACGCGAGTTGGGCAAGTTTATGTGACCGACGCGGAGAACTCTCGCGACATCGTCCAGGATGGTCTGTTCCGCGAGGGAACGGTCAGTGGCTCATTGACGGTCTATACCACCGGTCAAACCTTTGGGAACTGGACCGTTTCCAGTGGCACTATCGATCTGAATGGAACGATTTTCCAAACATCGCCTTTGGGGGGGCGCAGCGTTGACCTGAACGGTAATGACCCGGGCGCCATCACCCAAACACTTACCACCGAAGTTGGCCGCACGTACCAAGTCATCTATTCATTCGGCGGTAACTTCTCGGGTGGCGAAGCGGTTAAAGATCTCCGTGTCACTGTGGGGGACACTTCGCAAGATTTTTCACTGACTCAGCCCAATGGTTGGACAAGCTCGAACGTGCTGTGGTCCAACCGCAGTATGACATTCACTGCAGCATCCACATTCACGGCACTCACCTTTGCTTCGCTCGATCTAGGCGGCAGCGCCTGGGGGCCGATGATTGCCGACGTGCGCGTGATGGAGATTCCGCAGGCGGTATCGGCCTTACTGGCAAGCGACCCAACCCTGACGTACGACGCCGCGACGGGCAAGTTCTATAAAGCCATCAACTCTCCACAAACTTGGCTCGCAGCAAGAGACGCGGCGCTAGCAAACTCGCTCAATGGTGTCAGTGGCCAGTTGGTATCCATCAGTTCTCAGTACGAGAACAACTTAGTCCAGTCGCTGGCGCAATCGATTTCGAACGACGTTTGGTTAGGGGCATCCGACGCGACAACCGAGGGTACCTGGCGCTGGCAGAACGGTACTCAAGACGGAGCGACGTTCTGGGTAGGTGACAGTGGTGGAACTCAGCAACCCAATCAATGGGCCAACTGGATCGCGCTGGAACCCAACGACGCCGGCGGTAACGAAGATTACCTGACGATGAATCGAAATTCCGGCCAGTGGAATGACTCCGCCGGAATCTCCCCCCGTGGTTACGTCATCGAATGGGACGCCAGCGAAGTCCTCAGCAACTTCCGCTACACGCTGACCAATGACGCAGGCGGCCGCTTCGCCATCAACGCCAACACCGGCGAGATCACCGTCGCCAACGGCAGCCTGCTCGACTTCGAATCAGCCTCCAGCCATAGCATTACCGTGCGTGTGACCGATGCGGGTGGCCTCAGCTATGACGAGTTGATGACGATTAACGTCGGCAATGTCAACGAACCTGTTGTGATTCGTAACGGTGGCATCAATGACATCGACGGCGTCGAAGGTGCCGCGATTGCGATTCCTACCTCAGCCGCGTTTGCCAATCCTGAGAATAGCGCTCTCACCTACACCATCACCGGCCTTCCTGCTGGTCTAACGTTCAACTCCTCCACCGGTCTCATCTCGGGCACACCATCGGCTGGGACCGCTTCCACGACTCCCTACACAATTACGGTATCGGTCAGCGATGGAGTCAATGCGCCAACGGTTGACGAATTCACGCTCACCATTCACAGCGTTCCGACGCTTTCGCACAGCGGAACCTGGACAACGGGGGCTTTAACGGCGTCGACTACCGCAGGCGGCGTTGGAATCACGGCGAACTTTGCTGCCAACTCGGGTGCGAGCATCACGTCGATCACCAACGAGAACCTTGGCAACATCGATGCCTACAGCAACGATGCCTTGAAGAACGCGACCGCGCTGCGATTCCAATACAACTGGGACACCACCCCCGAAGCAGCAGGCACGAATGCAAGCACCGATAGTGCAACGGGCACCGTGACGTTCACCTTCTCCGAAGCGGTTACCAATCCGATCCTGCATCTCGATCGACTCGGCGGTTTTGGCGATTCGATTTGGAACTCGATGCGGATGGTGCTGCAAACACCTGGCATCACGCTGCAAGAGATCGCTGGTAATCACCAATTGATGGTCGATGAAACCAACGGTTGGATCGAGCGGGAGTACGGTGAGTTGTCCGATGTTGGCGCGAGTGGCGAATCCAGCAGCAACTGGAACCTCGGCACCGCTGCTGGTAGCGTGCGACTGCTAGGCACCTTCACCACCGTTACATTCCAACTGCAAGCAGCCCCAGGAGCTGTCGAAGGTGCGGGTGGTGATGGCGTTGAGATCGCCTTTAGTCTTAATCGTGCCCCCGATGCGATCAATAACAGCTACAGCACTAGCGAAAACGCGGTGCTTACAGGCAATGTGATCACTGACAACACAGGCTCAGGTGCTGACACCGACCCCGAATCCGACACGCTGACGGTGCTTGCTGTCAACGGAGTTCAGGCCAGCGTCGGCCAAAGCGTGACCTTAGCCTCCGGTGCGACGCTGACCGTCCAGGCTAACGGCTCGTACACCTACAACCCAGGTACAAGTTTCGATTACCTTGCCGCAGGCGCAACCGCCGTCGAAACGTTTACTTACACGGTTCGAGACGCCAACGGCGGTACCGATGTGGCGACAGTCACCATCACGATCATTGGTGAAAACGATGCGCCGGTTATCTCGGGTCTGGACGGCGATGTTCGTGCATACACCGAAGGTGATGGCCCCACTCTGATCGGCTCAACGACCGGTATCGTAGACGTTGATTCGAGCGACTTCGACACGGGAACTCTGAATATCGCATTTATCTCTGGAAGCGACTCAACCGAAGACGTTCTGGCGATCCGCAACGAAGGCACAGGTGCCGGGCAAATCGGTGTTTCAGGTGCGAACGTGACGTTTGGTGGCGTCACCATAGGCACCTGGACCGGCGGCAGTGGCGGAGCGGCTTTGGTGATCACGTTGAACGCGAATGCCAACGCGACCAACGCGGCCGCTTTGATCAATAACATCACCTATGTAAACACGGATACGGATAACCCAACAACCACGACTCGCGTCATTCGGTTTGTTCTTACTGACGGTGACGGTGGCACCAGCATTAACAACAATACGACGATGACGGTGTCGGCGGTCAACGACGCCCCGATTGCGGTAGCTGACACGGCCATAGCGGTCGAAGCAGGCGGCGTCAACAACGGGTCTGCGGGATCCAACCCGACGGGTAACGTACTAACCAACGACACCGACCCCGACACCGGCGACACCAAAGAAGTCATCGGAGTCAGCGCTGGTGTCCAGCCTTTAGGCGCCGGGCCTGTATCCACCCCCATCACCGGCACCTTCGGCTCGATAACGATCGCCGCCGACGGCACTTATACCTACACCCTCGACAACGACAACCCAACCGTCCAAGCACTCAACGTCGGCCAATCGCTGGAAGACATCTTCACCTACACAATGCAAGACAGCGGCGGCCTGACCAGCACAACGCAGATCACGATCACGATCCAAGGTGCCAACGACGCACCCGTGATCACCTCAGCGGACGCGGCCAGCGTCTACGAAGCGAACACCGGCGTCATGAATGTCACGGCCGCCGACGTCGATGCGGGCACGACGTTGACGTTCGCAATCACTGGTGGCGTCGATGCGGCTTACTTCTCAATTGATGCCAACACCGGTCTGCTGTCGTTTATCAACGCGCCTGATTTCGAGAATCCGCTGGATGATGGCGGCGACAATGTGTACGACGTGATCGTGCAAGTCTCCGATGGTTCGTTGGCAACGATGCAAGCCATCGCGGTCACCGTCATCGATGTGATCAGCACATTGACCGTGACCACTACCGCCGACAACAACGACAGCGGCATCGTGTCGGGCAATGCAGCACACACGATCGAGTGGCTGAATTCCAACCGTGGCGCCGACGGTGCCATCAGTCTCCGCGAAGCCATCATCGCCGCCAACAATACCGCTGGCCTCGATACAATCGACTTCGATATCGCAGGCAGTGGCGTCCAGACGATTCTCATCAACAACATGTCGCTGGGCGCTCTGCCGCGGATCACCGATGCCGTCATCATCGATGGCTACAGCCAAGCCGGTGCACAGGCAAACACACTAGCTGTCGGATCGGATGCGGTGTTGCGGATTGAACTGCGCGGCGGCCTGACAACCGCAGAGGCCAATGTCGCCTGGAATGTTCAAAGCTACTTCGGCGGCTTGATGTTCGACGATGGGTCGAGCGGCAGTAGTGTGCGTGGATTGATCATCGGTGGATTCCTTGGAAACGAGGGGAGCAATCGCTCGGGTTCCGGTATCATCGTCCGCGACAACAACACCAGCTCCGGCGTCGGTGTAAGCAATATCACGATCGCTGGAAACTGGATCGGTCTCGATGGCACTGGTGCGGCCAATGGCAACCAGATGCGTGGTGTCTACGTTCGCGACGCTTCGAATGTCACGATCGGCGGTCCCTCTGCGGCGGATCGCAACGTGATCTCAGGACAAAGCACGATCGATGCGCGGGACACGGGCTTCGATGGAACCGGGACCAAGATGTCCAATGGCAGTGGTATTCAGCTCACGGCCGGAGCAACCAACGCAACCATTCAGAACAACTACATCGGCACGAATATCCAGGGAACAGCCGCAGTAGGGAACTACAACGGCATCGTTTTCCACTCGTCGGCAACTGCAGGAGCCCTGGTCACGGGTAATGTTGTCTCGGGCAACGTCATCGGCATTTATGGACGCGGTGCCGAAGGCAGCACCTTCCGTATCGAGAACAACACGATTGGATTAGGTGCTGATGGAACCACGGCGATTGGAAACACTTATGGCGTATGGATCGAGTCTACGACCGGCGTTTCCATTGGCGGAACGACCAACGGAACCGGCAACGTCATTGCTGCCAATGAAATCGGCGTGGTCGTCGTCAACAATAGCGTCGGTCAAGCCCCGCTGGTGGCGATTCAAGGAAACAGCATCTACGGCAACACAAGCTTGGGCATCGACTTGGCCACGAACTCAGGTGGCGCAACGATCCAGACGACGCCCGATGGCGTGACAGCCAATGACGGAGCCATCTCTGCGGCTGCCCCGAACCTTGGGATGGACAAACCGATCCTCAGCCAATCGGATCTGGTAGGCAACTCGCTGACCGTCAGCGGCTACGTGGGTAGCGCTCCGGGACAAAGCACATTCGCCAATGCACGCGTGGAGTTCTTCAAGAGTAGTACCGCCTCGGGTGCGGGCCAAGGACAAGTCTACATTGGCTTCCTGACAACGGACGCCAGTGGCAACTTCACCGGCACCTTGGATGTGACCGGTCTAGGAATCACGCTGAGCGACAATATCACCGCCACAGCGACATTGAGTGCGGCCACCTCCGAGTTCTCCACCGTACGAGCCGTCAACGTCGCCCCCGTGGCTAACAATGACTCGCGATCGACGAACGAAGATACGCAAATCAACTTCGACGTTCGCTCCAACGACACCGATGCCGACAATGATTCCCTAACGATCACTCATATTGAAGGGGTCGCGATAACCACAGGGAACTCTGTGGCAGTAACCGGTGGTAGTGTATTGCTCAATGCCGACGGAACATTAACGTTCACCCCGACAGCAAACTATCACGGGACATTTGCATTCAGTTATACGATTACTGACGGAAGCCTGACCGCGACGGCTAGCGTGACGATGACGGTCAACCCCGTCAACGACGCACCGGTAGTCGAGACCATCGAAAGTGCTCCGCTTGCATACACCGAAAACGATGGTGCCGTTGCGATCTCGTCAACTCTATCCGTTATTGATGTTGATCATGCCAACATCGCTTCGGCTGTCGTGCAGATCACGGGGAACTATGACAATGGCCAAGATGTTTTAAGCTTTGTCGACCAAAACGGCATCACCGGCGTCTGGAATGCGACGACTGGAACACTGACTCTCAGCGGCAGTGCTTCTAAAGCAGACTACGAAGCGGCGTTGCGTTCGATCACTTATACAAACAGCAGCGAGAATCCAAACACGGCGACGCGCACGGTCAGCTTTACGGTCAGCGACGGCGACCTGACAAGCACGGTTGCGACTCGCGATATCGTGATCACTTCCGTAAACGATGCCCCGATCTTGACCATCCCCGGCTCGCAAGCGATTCCAGTGAATGGATCGTTGACACTGGCCGGAGCCAATGCGATTCAAGTAAGCGACGTCGACGCGGGCTCGAACCAAGTTCAGATTACATTATCGGTCGCGCATGGGCTCGCTTCCCTTTCCACCACCGCAGGACTAACCTTCAGCACCGGGGACGGCACATCGGATGCCTCGATGGTTTCCACTGGTACACTCGCCGCAGTCAACGCTGCCCTGGATGGACTCAGTTACACTCCCACCGGCGGCTTCAGTGGTACGGCCTCGATCTCAGTCACAATCAACGATCTTGGCAACACCGGCACGGGGGGGAGTCTCACCGATAGCGAGACCGTTTATATCCAAGTTGGCGGGGTGAACTTCCAGGAAGGAGTCAACGGTTATGTTGGGACTCAAGATACGTTCGTACGTCAATACGCCGTCAACTCATCGTACGGCAACAACACGGAGGTTGAGCTGAACAATTGGAGCGGATTTGCGGAGCACGGCCTGATTCGCTTTGACAATCTGTTTGGCAGCGGCGCGGGGCAAATTTTGGTTGGTTCAACCATACTAGATGCCTCACTCTCGGTCTATGTGTCGCACCCGAACGATACCAGTTCAACTTCGGTCGTTAATCTACATCGAATGCTTGCCAACTGGAGCGAATCGTCCACTTGGAATACCATGACCGGCGGCATATCCGCCAACGGGACTGAGGCCGTCGTCACACCTTCAGCAACAATCTCCGCAACCCAAGGTGGATGGGTTACTTTCACCAACCTAACGACCGATTTGCAAGGCTGGTCCAACGGCGGAACAAATCTTGGTTGGACCCTGCTTACCAACCATTCCGACGCATGGAATTTCTTTTCGTCGGAGTACAGCAACGTCGCGCTTCGTCCGTATTTGACGATCTCCTACGTTGGTCCTCAGTCAGCATCGATCGACCTGGACGCAAACAACAGTTCTGGTGCCACCGGTAGCGGCTTCGTTACGACGTGGACTGAAAATGGCGGACCAGTCTCCATCGCTGATATTGACGCGACGTTAACCGATGTCGACAGCACTCATTTACAGTCGATGACGGTGACGATTACCAATCGATTGGATGGGACCCTGGAATCGCTCGCAGCGAACACAAGCGGTACGTCGATCACAGCCAGTTACAATAGCACCACTGGCGTGTTGACGCTGACCGGAACGGATACCGTCGGCAACTACCAGCAAGTGCTCCGCAGCATTACTTACAACAACAGCAGTGAAGCGCCGAACACGACCGCGCGGCAGATTACCATCCAAGCCGCCGATACGTTCGTGCAAAGCAACATCGCTACGGCCACGATCAATATCACAGCCGTCAACGATGCACCGGTGCTGGATAACAGTGGCAATCTAACGCTGACGACCATCACCGAAGACGCCGTCAACAACACAGGGCATACCGTTGCCGCAATTCTCGCATCCGATGGCGGCACACCGATCACTGATCCTGATGGCCCGAGTTCCTTGCAAGGGATCGCCATTACTTCTTTGGATAGCGGCAACGGCACTTGGCAGTACTCGACCAATGGCGGAGCGAACTGGACCAATATCGGCGCGGTCGCTGACAACTCGGCATTGCTGCTCCGCAGCACCGACCTCGTCCGCTTCGTCCCCAATACCCAGAACGCGACGACAGCCGACTTCACCTTCCGCGCCTGGGATCAAACCAGCGGATCGGCTGGCACCAAAGTCGACGCCTCCACCAACGGTGGCACCACGGCCTTCAGTACCGTTACCGAAGTGGCCTCCATTGTGGTCACCGATGTCAATGACTCTCCAACGGTTTCTCCCGCTCCGTTCTCGATTGGAACGACGGACGAAAACACGACGTCGAATCCTGCAACGGTCAGCAGCGTGCTTGCTGGAGCTGGTTATTCCGATGTCGATGACGGAGCGTTGTCGGGTCTGGCGATCACAGCGATCTCAGGGGATGGAACGTGGCAGTATTCGACCGATGGCGCGACCTGGAACGAAATCACTTCGGTCAGCAGCACCAATGCCCTGCTGCTCACCTCGACCAGCCAGATTCGCTACATCCCCAACGGAATCAACGGCGAGACTGCCTCGTTTGAGTTCCGAGCTTGGGATCAAACCAGCGGCACCGCATCGACCAACGGATCGCCAGCTTATGCAGACCCCGGAGTTGGCGGTGGGACGGCGGCCTATAGCTCCTCGACCGCAACGGCTCAGTTGACCGTCACAGATGTCAACGACGCTCCCGTGATCAGTATCGAACCTGCGGATTTGAATGCAGATACCCTAGTCGAAACGAACTCTTCGATTCAGACACAAGGAACATTGACGGTAACCGATGTCGATCTCGCTGACACCGTGACGGCCAGCGTGACTAACGTTGTTGTTTCCGGAACCACCACTGGTTTGCTTTCCAACAACGCTGAACTGCTGGCGATGTTGACGGTCAATCCGAATGTCATCGATGGTTCTTCCACGAACGGCCAGATCATTTGGATCTTCGATTCGGCTAGTGAAGCGTTTGATTACTTGGCAGTCGGCGAGTCGTTGACTTTGACTTATACGCTCAGGGTAGAGGATTCCCAAGGAGCGTTCGATACCCAAGCCGTCACCATCACGGTCACCGGAACCAACGATGCTCCGATCGCACAGGCCGGAGTGAACTCGGCGGTTGAAGACGGCCCCGCAATCAACGGGCAATTGATCGCAACCGATGTCGACGCCAGCGACACGCACACGTTCACCCTGGTCACCGGACCGAGCGAAGGATCGGTCGTGGTCAATGCCGATGGCTCGTACACGTTCGATCCGGAAGGTGACTTCCAAGATTTAGCAGTTGGCGAGACCCGCGATGTGACATTCGTTTACGAAGTCGCCGATAACCACGGGGCTACATCGCAGAACACGATTACTATCACGGTCACCGGAACCAACGATGCTCCGATCGCACAGGCCGGAGTGAACTCGGCGGTTGAAGACGGCCCCGCAATCAACGGGCAATTGATCGCAACCGATGTCGACGCCAGCGACACGCACACGTTCACGTTGATCACCGGACCGAGCGAAGGATCGGTCGTCGTCAACGCAGATGGTTCCTACACCTTCGATCCAGGCAGCGACTTCCAAGATCTGGCTATCGGTGAAACTCGCGATGTGACCTTTGTTTACGAAGTCGCTGACAACCACGGAGCGACTTCGCAGAATACGGTCACTATCACGGTCACCGGTACCAACGATGCGCCGATTGCTGAGGCTGGTGTGAACTCGGCCGTAGAAGATGGAGCGGCGGTCAACGGTCAATTGATCGCAACGGATGTCGACGCCAGCGACACGCATACGTTTACGCTGGTGACAGGGCCGAGTGAAGGATCGGTCGTAGTCAACGCAGATGGTTCCTACACCTTCGATCCGGGGAGCGACTTCCAGGATCTGGCTGTCGGTGAAACTCGCGATGTGACCTTTGTTTACGAAGTGGTCGACAACCATGGAGCGACTTCGCAGAATACGATCACCATCACGGTCACAGGTACCAACGATACTCCGACCCTGGAAAATCCCCTGCAATCGCAGTGGGCCGTCGAAGATCGACCGTTCAGTTTCACGATTCCAGCCAATACGTTTGCTGACGTCGATGCTGGTGATACGCTGACGTACACAGCTACGCTGGCCAATGGTGATCCGTTACCAAGCTGGCTGTTGTTCGATCCTGCCACCGGAACCTTTAGTGGAACACCGCTGAACGAAGATGTTGGAACGATCAACGTTCGCGTTACGGCGACGGACAGTGGTGGGCTGGACGTATCGAGTGATTTCGGTATCTCGATCGCCAATACGGCCGATGCACCGACGCTGCTCACCGTCGATGCCAGCGGCGGTTTGAACACGGCCATACCACTGGATATCTCGGTCAGTAGTACTTCGCTGGCCGGTGACGAAACGATCTATTTGACGATCAGCGGTGTGCCTGCTGGCGCGACGCTGTCGGCTGGAAACGATCTGGGAGGGGGCGTTTGGTATTTGACCGAAGCCGACTTGGTTGGTTTGACGATCACTCCGCCGCTCAATGACGGATCTGAAATCGTGCTCAGCGTCACAGCTCGGGCCAATACCCCCTTCGCCAGTGGCGCCTTGGCCGCTTATGAGTTCGATGGAATCAATCCACTGGCTGATAGCTCCGGGAACAATCGCGATTTAACGGAAGTAGGCCCGGTTCCATTCACCGACGGTATCGCCGAGTTGGCCGGAACAGAAAATTATCTCAATAGTGACTCGGTTGCACCGCTTAGTTTAACAAGTGACTATTCGATTTCGTTCTGGGCACGTCCCGATTCGATTCATCGAGGGGCCGTGGTGACTTTGTACAATGGGACTGGTCAGGGATCGTTGATCGAGTTCCAACTCGATGGCAATCTGAGGTTCCTCAATCGTCCCAATGGTGGAACGGTGGGAGGTGACAATATCATTGTCAATCTGCCCGATTACGCCAATGGAGACTGGATGCAGGTGACGGCGGTGCGAGCGGGCACTGAGATGTTCTTGTACGTCAACGGAGAAATGGTTGGCAGCGCAGCGACCACCTCGGGGATGTGGGCCGACCTGGATTACAACATTGGTCGCTTGCAGGACACCAATCCGATTCGCGCCTTTAATGGAGGTATCGATCGGGTAGCGATTTTTGATCGAGCTTTGACGGCAGAAGAGATTGCTCAAGAAGCGACCGTGCGCGTAGGGACCGCAACCACACAAATGTTGACCGTAACTGTCAACAACAACGCCCCCGTTGCCAATCCCGATTCAGCCATCGCAGTGGAGGCTGGTGGCATCGCCAACGGAACCGGAGGCACGAACCCAACGGGCAACGTCCTGACCAACGATACCGATCCCGACGCAGGCGACACCAAGACCGTGATCGGTGTCAGCGCTGGTGTCCAGTCTTTAGGCGCCGGGCCTGTATCCTCCCCCATCACCGGTTCCTTCGGCAGCATCACCATCGCCGACGACGGCACCTACACCTACACACTCAACAACGACAATCCAATCGTCCAAGCCCTCAACGTCGGCCAAACACTGACCGACACCTTCACCTACACGATGCAAGACAGCGGCGGACTGACCAGCACCACGCAAATCACCATCACCATCGAAGGTGCCAACGACGAACAGACAATCTCCACCAACACCGGCACCACGGTCGACGAAGGCTCCAACGGCAACGTCATCACTAGCAGCATGCTGCAAACGACCGACGTCGACCACACTAACAGCCAACTCGTTTATACCGTCACCGCAGTGCCCACCAACGGAACTTTGCGCCTTGACGGCTTGGCGAGAAACATTGGCGACACCTTCACCCAAGCCGACATCGACGCTGGCCTGGTCACTTACGACCATGACGATTCACAAACGGCGACCGACAGCTTCGACTTCACCGTCGACGATGGTAGCGGCGTGGCCTCATCGGGCACCTTCAACTTCACGATTACCAACGTCAATGACGCGCCGATTCTGGACAACACGGGCACGATGACGTTGACTGCGATCACCGAAGATGAGATCAATAATAGCGGCAACACGGTTGCCCAGATCATCGCCAGTGCAGGCGGCAATCGAATCACGGACGTTGACCCAGGTGCGTTACAAGGGATCGCCATCACGTCGCTCTCAAGTGGCAATGGCAACTGGCAGTATTCGCTCGATGGCGGTACCACGTGGATGGCAGTGGGAACCGTCGCCGATGACAATGCCCTGCTGTTGCGCGACACAGATCTCATTCGCTTCGTGCCCAACGGTGAAAACGGTACGACAGCCAGCTTTACGTTCCGCGCATGGGATCAGACCAGCGGCTCAGCGGGCGACAAAGCCGACGCGTCAGTCCATGGTGGCACGACGGCGTTTAGCACCGCGACGGAAGAGGCGTCGATCCAGGTCAATTTCGTGAACGATGCGCCGACCGTAGTTGCGACGATGTTCTCCATGGGTACCACCGATGAAGACACGACTTCGACTCCAGTGACCGCCAACTCGCTATTGACCAGTGCCAACTACAACGACGTCGATTTCGGCGCGGCGCCGGGTGTGGCAATCACAGCGGTGACCGGTGGCGGCACGTGGCAGTACTCGCTCGATGGAACGACCTGGACCAGTTTCGGAGCGGTCAGCGCGACCAATGCACTGCTGCTTGATGGCACCGACTTGATCCGCTATGTCCCTAACGGAGTTAACGGCGAAACAGCCACGTTGTCTTTCCGCGCCTGGGATCAGTTATCGGGTACAGCCTCCAACCCAGGCGCACCTCAGTATGCCGATCCGGGTGTCGGCGGCGGCACGACTTCGTTCAGCGTCGAGTCGGCGACAGTTCAGTTGACCGTCACCGATGTCAACGATGCTCCGATTGCGAATCCTGACGCGGCCATCGCCGTCGAAGCGGGCGGGATCGGCAATGGAAACGCAGGAACGAATCCGACAGGCAATGTCTTGACCAACGACACCGACGTCGACACCGGCGATACCAAGACTGTCATCGGTGTCGCCGTTGGGTCCCAACCTGACGCTTTGGGCTTTGTTGATGAGGCCCTCTCAGGTGCCTACGGTTCGATCACCATCGCCGCCGATGGAACCTACACCTACATCGTCGACAACAACAATGCGGACGTACAAGCGCTCCGGACCACGGCCAATACACTGTCCGACGTCTTTACCTACACGATGCGTGATACCGATGGGCTAACCAGCACCACTCAAATCACCATCACCATTCAAGGGGCCAACGATGCGCCGCACGATATCACTTCGGGTTCACTAACCGTCGAAGAGAATGCATCCAACGGAACCATCATTGGCTCGGTCGCGGGCGTTGACGTCGATGCAGGTGAGACATTCACGTACACCTTGGTCAGCAATCCCGACGATCGTTTTGCGATCGGAACATCGACTGGACAGATCACCGTGGCCGACGGTAGTTTACTGGACTACGAAGCGGCGACTGAGCATACGATTCGCGTACGAGTGACCGATGCGGGCGGGCTTTGGTATGAAAAAGATTTTGTTATTCAACTGATCGATGTGAACGAGTTCAGCGTCAGTACGCCAACCGACTTAAATCTATCCGACAATGAGATCGACGAGAACGTCGCGATCGGCACCGCTGTAGGCATCACCGCCAATGCATTCGATCTCGACGCGACCAACAACTCGATTACCTATAGTCTGACCAGTAATCCAGCCGGACTGTTCCAGATTGATCCGACCACCGGTGTTGTTACTACCGCAGCGGCTATCGATCGTGAAGCTCACGGCGCTACGCGCAGCATCACGGTTCAAGCGACTTCCAGCGACGGATCGACGGCAACACAAGTCTTCGAGATCACGATCAATGATCTCGATGAGTTTGATGTTGGACCCGTCACCGATACCAACTCCGGGGCTAACTCGGTAGCCGAAGACGCTGCCATCGGCACGGCGGTTGGCATCACTGCGTTCGCTCAAGATCTCGATGCTACCAACAACTCGATCACTTATACGCTCGACAACGACGCCGGCGGGCTCTTCGACATTCACGCCACCAGTGGTGTCGTTACCGTTGCCGCGGGACTCGACTATGAAACAGCAACTTCGCATCAAATCACGGTGCGAGCCACCAGTGCCGACGGATCGTTCTCGACGGAAGTCTTCACGATCTACGTTACCGACGTCAACGAATCCGCCGTCTCGCCAATCTCTGATAGCAATGTGGATGCGGACTTTGTGCTGGAGAACAGCGCGATTGGATCCGAAGTGGGCATTACGGCCTTCGCAACTGACGACGATGGAACCGACACCGTAAGCTACTCATTGGACCTCGATGCCGATGGACGATTCGCGATTGATCCAACAACCGGCGTGGTTACCGTTGCCGGAGCCATCGATCGCGAAGCGGCCGCTAGCTACAACATTACGGTTCGAGCGACTTCCACCGACGGATCGTTCACCACTCGTATCTTCACGATCGCGATTGGTGATGTCGATGAGTTCGATGTCTCGACGCCAACCGACACGGACATTGCGCCGAACCAAGTCGACGAGAACGTAGCGATCGGAACCGCCGTGGGCATCACCGCCAATGCGTTTGATCTCGACGCGACCAACAACACGATTACCTATAGTTTGACCAGTAATCCAGGCGGACTGTTCCAAATCCATCCGACCACCGGTGTTGTTACTACTGCTGCGGCAATCGATCGTGAAGCTCACGGTGCTACGCGCAGTATCACTGTCCAAGCGACCTCTAGCGACGGTTCCACTGCAACGCAAACATTCACCATCACGATCAATGACGTCAATGAGTTCGGTGTCACCGCGCCGGTCGACATCCATCCAACGCCTAATGCAGTACAAGAGAACGCCGCCAATGGGACATTCGTTGGGCTTACCGTGTCCGCAGTCGATGCAGATGCGACCAACAATAGCGTCACCTATTCGCTGGTCCAAAGTGCAAATGGACGATTCGCGATCGATAGCTTGACGGGTGTAGTAACCGTTGCCAATGGATCGCTCCTAGATTTTGAAACTGCAGCTTCGCACGAGATCATCGTGCAAGCGTCCAGCCAAGATGGATCGACGGCGACGCAAAGCTTTATAATCCAAGTGCTCGATGTCAACGAAGCTCCTACGGCAAGGGCCGAGTCCTTTGTGACCAATTCGATTACGCCGATCAATCTAGCGGCTCCAGGTCTGCTGGCTAACGATACCGATCCCGAGAATGATGCGTTGCAAGTGGTGCTTACACGGGGTCCATCGCGTGGCTCGTTGGTCATCAATAGCATTGGTGAAATGATTTATACGCCTGCGGCTGGTTTTGCAGGGACAGTCAGCTTTGATTACTACGTAACGGATGGCTTCTTGCAATCGGCGGTAGTTACCAGCACGATCCAGATTAATATCTTGGCCAACTCGGGATCGCCAACTTCAAGTTCATCGTCCAGTGGTTCCGGCACCAGCAGTTCTTCGTCGACCAGTTCGTCTGGAGCGAACTCAGGCAGTTCTTCGGGCACCAGCAACACAAGTTCGTCTAGTTCCAGCAGTCGAAGTGCGAGTGCGAAAGAGGCCGAGGGTAGTTCGGCTAGCGGGACGCCAAGCGGTGTTGATCCTGAAGCAGCCGCAAACGGCAACGGTACAGGTTCTGCCAATCGTGATACTGCTCGTCAAACGGTGGGAGCGAATGTGATGCAGGACGAGTCGAAGTTGCAAGCGGGCGAGATGCAAAAGCGATCCGATAGCGAACCAATTCGACTCTCCGGCAACGCCTCGCGGGAGTTCAGCCGATTAACCAACGTCGTTGGTAACTTTAACACCGACACGCTGCGGGTTTGGAAGCAAGATTCGTTCAACAGTTCTATTTCCGTGCGTAGCATCGAGCGATACTCAACGGATTTGCAACATGCAATTATGGCAACGCCAACCGAAGTGAAAGCATATTCGTTTGATATCGAGAACGTGATGTTAACGACGGTATTGAGTACGGGTGTGGTGATCTGGGTTGTGCAAGGAGCTCAGTTTGTTGCGACGGTGATGTCAACCGCTCCGATTTGGACGCAGTTGGACCCGCTGATTGTCATCTCGCAAGAACGAATGCGGGTAGGCAAGAATGAGGAAGAAGAGAAATCGATGGCGATGTTTGACGCCAATCGCAAAAGGACCTAGCGAACCTCGCAGGATTCTACATGCACGCCGGTCCACTAAGCAGTCATATCTAATGCACATTTGCATACCGTCGTTACATTCGTAATAGCCTCTGCAATTGGACTTCGTGTTGTCATCGTCCAAGTACAACCGCAATTGAGAATCTGTGTAAGCAGTCGACCTTGCCTAATCGCTAGACGTAACCGACCCTTCCACTGGGGAATAGGATTTCCAGTTGACGATCGAATCTATGAAACGTCTCACAAAAATAAGTGACCAGAAAGCTGAAAGCTGGAATGCGCGGATAAACCTGCTGCGTGGCTACATCCATCAATATATTTTTGGCACGAAGCGTCCAAACCAAGTCGACGCGGTGGTGATCGAACCACGAATTCTATTTAGTGGTACCCCATTTCCCATCGAGGATATGGCTTACGATCCTGCCCTGGAAGATTATGCAGCGGTGCAGCAAACGTTCAGTTTAGATGTCTCGGAATCGGAACTTCTCGCCAACACAAGTTATGCAGAGGAGTCGGTTGACGCTGACGTATACCATGAATTGCTTCCCCACGAACCGTTGCAGATTGACCCAGCGTTCGACCATCTGGACACGTTGGTTGCCCAGATCGAAGCAGAGGCGGAGCATGAAACAGGCGAGGTCCAAGACGCTAGCGTATTGACGACGCTGTGGCAGGACGACGGCCCTGCACTGGCGGATTTGAATCATCCAACCGTGGGGCTGACCGAGCCGATTGCGGTAGTGTTCATTGACTCGGGTTTAGAGAATTATGAACAAGTACTGTTTGATCTGCAGGACAAGAGCAATTCCGGACTGTGGCGGATTGTCGTCATTGATGCGCAGAGCGATGGGCTTACGCAAATCACAGCGGCTTTGGATGAGATTTCGACGCCCGTCAGTGCGATTCACTTCTTAAGTCACGGTACCGATCGCGCATTGAAATTGGGGAGTACTTGGATTGATTCCAGTGTTCTCGCTGCCCGACAATCGGAGATTGCGCAGTGGGGAGCAGTCTTGCAAGAAGATGCCGATTTGATGTTCTACGCGTGCGACCTTGCCAGCACATCTCAGGGCCAAGCTCTCTTGCAGACGATTTCGGATCTAACGGGAGCGGATGTCGCGGCGAGCATCGATTCGACGGGGCTTGCAGAGTTTGGCGGCAATTGGATCTTAGAGTATCAGATTGGTGAAGTCAGTTCGGAGATTGTCGTCAGCGCCAGCCTGCAGTCGGCTTGGCGTGGCCTGATGGCGACCTTTACTGTGACCAATACCAACGATAGCGGTGCAGGTTCATTGCGGCAAGCGATCCTGGATGCCAACGCGCTGGCCGGACACGATACGATCAATTTCAATATTACCGGTAGCGGTGTCCACTCCATCCTTGTGTCTAGCAGGTTGAATATTTCGGATACCGTCACCATCAACGCAACGACGGAATCAGATTTCGCTGGCATGCCTCTGATCGTGATCAGTGGTACTGACTCAGTTGCCAACGGTTTTACTCTTATTTTGGGTAGTTCTGGCAGCACGATTCGTGGATTCAACATAAGCGATTTCACCAGTGCAGGAATTGAAATCTATTCCAGCAATAACGCGATCGTCGGAAACTTCATCGGTACCGACCATGCGGGTAACGCAGATTGTGGCACTGGCAATCACCTTGGCATCAACATCTACAATGGTGCAAATGATGTCATTGGCGGTACAACAACACTAGATCGGAATATCATTTCCGGCAACGACAATATTAGAATGCGATCGAATGAAGTAGACGCTGCATGTATAGAACTAAGTATCCTCTCCAGTGGCACTCCATTACCCATCGAAGACGTAGGATATCAAGATGCAACTTTTGACTTTATGTATGAACTTGTTTCTCAAATCCATACTGAATCGAAACATGAAGAGGTCGATGGCACAATCCAAGCTGAATCATCGAGCCAATGGCTGGACCAGGGAGCAATTCATGATTCGCGAACGATTGCTGAATCGCATCGCACTGAAATCGTTTTTATAGACGCCGACCTAAATGACGTTGAGCAAATTATTGCCGATTTGCAAGGCCGGAATACCATTGGGGCATCGATACATATCGCATTCATCAACTCCGACCAAGACGGATTGGGCCAAATTGTGGACTACCTGTCGACGATTGGACAGCCGATCGATGCTATTCATATCTTTACGCACGGATCCAATGGTGCAATCCAGTTGGGGAATACATGGCTCACTAATGATATTCTTGACGATCATCATGCGACCTTTGCGAACATTGGGAACGCGCTGAGTGAGAACGGGGACATTTTAATTTATGGCTGCAACGTTGCATCGACTGACGCTGGCAAATCTCTTCTGCATTCTCTTTCCGAACTAACAGGAGCTGATATCGCGGCGAGTATTAATTTAACAGGGCATGCGCAGCAATCCGGCGACTGGGAGCTTGAGTATCAAATTGGATTGATTGACACCGCCGTGGTGTTTGGAAGCGATCTGCAAGCGAGTTGGCAACACGTTCTCGCGAATATAACCGTAACCACGACCAATGATGAGAACAACGGGACGACCTCCAGCATTGCAAACCTTCAATCCAACCCGGGCGGCAGTGGGATATCGTTACGGGAAGCGATTATTGCGGCTAATAACACTGCGGGATCGGACACGATCTACCTTGGCGCGGGCACATACAACTTAACCATTGCAAACGTCGCGGAAGATTTGGCCGCACAGGGGGACCTAGACATCCTCACGAATATTACCATCATCGGTTTGTCTCCGACTCAAACAATTATCAACGCTTCGTCGTTGGGAGATCGTGTATTTCACGTCTTTGCTGGAGGTACACTCACGTTAAGTTCGCTGACGATTACCGGAGGTAGCGGGGGAAATTATGCAGGCGGCGCTGTTTACAATGTTGGCACGCTTAATGTAACGGATGTGGTGTTTCACTCTAACACTGCAGCTAACACAGAAGGCGGCGCCATATATTCGAGCGGAACGACTTCGCTAAGCCGTGTAAGTTTCGTCAATAGTAGCGCCAATTCTGGCGGGGCGATTAATATTGCAGGTGGAACGACCACCATCGTGAATGCGACGTTTACCGGCAATACTTCGGCCTATGACGGTGGTGCAGTACGAATTACCGGAGGCACGGCGAATATTTCGTTCACAAGTATCGCTGACAATGATGCAACATCTGGAAACGGCGGTGGCATTTTCCGTTCGGCAGGAACGTTGAACCTCAGCAGTTCCATTATCGCGGACAATACCAGTCAATGGGGTGGGAAGGACGTCCACGGAGCCATTACCTCCAATGGTTATAATGTAATTGAGAACTATTCAGGATTTACATTAGCGGGTAACGACGTTTCGTTGAACGTGGATTATCCCACAGTGACCCTGGACACGGCGTCAGGTCAATATTACTACTCCATCTCCGTAGGTGGACTGGCGCAAAATAACGGTAATCCATTGGGGGCTCCTACAACGGATATACGTGGCATAGCACGCGACGGATCTCCTGACATCGGATCGTTCGAGTTGAGCAGCGCTCCAGTCTTAGACGCTTCGAAAAGTCCGACGTTAGTGTCACAGAACGAGGATTCAGGCGCGCCCTCCGGAGGGGTCGGGTCGCTGATTTCCAATTTGGTCGACCTCGCGACTCCAGCAGGACAACTTGACAATGTCACCTATTCGTCAAATTCGGCAATCGGAGTCGCGATAACTGCCGCTGACACGACAAATGGTATTTGGTGGTACAGTATCAATGGCGGGACGAATTGGTTTGCGCTCGGAGCTGTGAGCAATGCGAATGCTAGGCTTTTGTTCGCCGATGCAAACACAAGGCTATATTTTCAGCCCAACGCAAACTACAACGGTACGATTTCCAATGCGATCACATTTCGTGCATGGGATCGTACGTCGGGTAGCAATGGCGGTCTAGCAAACACAACCACAAACGGAGGCAATACGGCATTCTCAGCGGCCACAGACACTGCTAGTCTGGTGATTAATGCCGTAAACGACGCGCCGGTGAACACATTGCCCGCCTCGTGGACTGTCGCAGAAGACGGCACGCTGGTCCTAACCGGAATCAGTATCTCTGATGTTGATGGCGGCAGTGGAACATTCCTGATGACCATAAGGGTTGGCTCTGGAGTTCTTAACGCGGCGTCTGGCGGTGGTGTCACAGTAACAGGTTCTGGAACTAGGACAATTTTGCTTTCGGGCACGATGTCCAATCTCAACGCATACTTGGCTAGCGCTTCTACACCGACGTTTACACCTGAACCGGACAATAACGGAGCAGTCCAGTTAGAAGTGGTCACGTCCGATGGTGGCAACACTGGATCTGGCGGAGTGTTAACGGACACCGATTCTCGGAATATCTATATTACAGCGGCGACAGACGCATTCAATGACAGCGTCAGCACCAACGAAGACACTGCAACGACCATTACAGTGTTCAGTAACGATACATTTACTAGCTCTGGCAAGATCATAACCGCAGTAAACGGCAATGCTATAACGGCTGGCGGAGCAGCGGTGATTATAACCGGAGGTCAAGTCTCGCTAAATCATGCCGGTCAACTTCTGTTCACGCCAAATGCAAATTACAACGGTGCCCCTTCTTTTACTTATACGGTTCAAACCTTTGCAACGGGAGCACTAAACTATCAATTTTTTGATGGTGCACCTGCGGGAATGACGGTCGACAATATCCCAACTTCCGGTGGAACAGTCGGTGTTGACGCAAACTTCGAGGTCTCTGCAATCGCATTGGCGCTTACAGGCAGTGATGATACGTTTTCGTTGCGATACACTGGCGTCATAAAGATTGACACCGGCGGCACTTATACATTCTTTACCGGATCAGACGACGGCTCGGCGCTTTATATTAATGGCACCAAGATTGTCAACAACGATGGCACCCATGCGTTTGCAGAACAAAGCGGCGCGGTTGCTCTCGCCGCAGGTGAGCATACGATCGAAATCCGTTTTTTCGAGAACACAGGGTCCGAAAGTCTCACTGCGAGCTATAGTGGCCCTGATACTTCAATGGTCAAGACGTCGCTGATGCAGTCTGGGGCCGTGGGAAGATACGTCACAGAAACGGCAACTGTTACGGTAACGGTTCACGCAGTTAACGATGCACCGGTACTAACGCCCTACGGGCCGCAATATAACACCACCGAAGATGCAGCACCCTTTAGCGCTACCGTAGCTACGCTGATTTCATCCAGCGTAACGGATGTCGATGCTGGGGCTGTGCAAGGTATCGCAATTTACAGCATAACTGGCTCGGGAGGGGCACTGCAGTATAGCATCAATGGCGGCTCAACTTGGTTAAACGTTGGTGCCGTCGCAGGCAATAGCGCACTTTTGTTGCGGTCAACAGACTTAGTACGATTTGCGCCCGATGGCCAAAATGGGGGGACGCTGCTGATAACGTATCGCGCTTGGGATCAGACTAGCGGTACTTTTGGTACCAAGGTCGATGCCAGTGTGACAGGCGCGACCACCGCATTCAGCACAGCCAGCGACGTGGTCACAATTAACGTCACATCGATTAATGATGCGCCAGTGCTGGACAATTCGGGCACGATGACGCTGACGACGATCACTGAAGATCAAATCAATAACAATGGTCAATCGGTCGCATCCGTGATTGCATCCGCGGGCGGTGATCGCATTACGGACGTCGATAGTGGCGCCGTGAAAGGGATTGCCATTACATCAACATCGAATGGAAACGGTACGTGGCAATACTCTACCAATGGCGGCACGAATTGGACAAATGTGGGTGTCGTCTCCAACACGTCAGCTCTTCTGTTGCGAGCCACCGATTTGATTCGTTTCGTTCCGGACGGTGCCAACGCCACTACCGGCGAGATTACCTTTCGCGCTTGGGATCAGACTTCCGGAACTGTGGGGACCAAAGTCTCAACAGCCAGCAACGGTGGAACCACCGCGTTCAGTACTGCGACGGAAACCGCGTCCATCCTTGTCACCGATGTCAATGATGCCCCGGTCCTTGATCCTTCACGCACGCCAGTATTAGTATCGATCAACGAAGACGCGGGCTTGCCAGTTGGAGCAGTCGGAACACTGGTCTCATCACTGGTTGATTTCCAACTGCCCGGTGGACAAGTCGACAATGTGGCGGATGACGATATCGGTGCACTGCTAGGTATCGCCATTACCGGAACCAACTCGACCAATGGTACGTGGTACTATTCGACCGATAACGGAGCGAACTGGGAAGTAATGGGCAGCGTCAGCGATGCCAGCGCGCGACTGCTGGCTGCCGATGCGAATACACGTATCTACTTCGCACCTTCCGCAGACTACAACGGCACAATCAACGATGCGATTACGTTTCGCGCTTGGGATCAGACCAGCGGTAGTAACGGTGTTTTGGCAGACACGACAACCAATGGTGGTACAACAGCCTTCTCCATAGCTACCGATACGGCTGGACTTACGATCGTAGCGGTCAACGATGCGCCAATCGCAAATCCTGACACCGCCATCGCCGTTGAAGCGGGCGGAGTTGCAAATGGTACTGCAGGAAGCAACCCAACCGGTAATGTCCTGACGAATGATACGGATGTCGACACGGGCGACACCAAGGAAGTGATCGGTGTCGTCGCCGGAATCGAGACGAACGCAAACGGTTCAGTCAATGCGTCTGTATCGGGCACCTACGGTAGTATCACCATCGCCGCGGATGGAACCTACACCTACACCGTTGATAACACTAACCCGGCCGTTCAAGCACTCAACGTCGGTCAGACACTGAGCGATACCTTCACCTACACGATGCAAGATAGCGGCGGTCTGGCCAGCACCACGCAAATCACCATCACGATTGAAGGAGCTAACGACGAACAAGTAATCGCCACCAACACCGGCTCCACCGTCGACGAAGGTTCCGTCGGCAACGTGATCACTAGCAGCATGCTGCAAACGACCGACGTCGACAACACCAATAGCCAACTCGTTTACACCATCTCTGCACTGCCCACGAACGGAACTCTGCGTCTAAGCGGAGTGGCGTTATCCGCCGGTTCCACCTTCACCCAAGCCGACATCGACGCTGGTCTGGTCACTTACGACCATGACGACTCGCAAACGGCGACCGACAGCTTTGAATTCACCGTCGACGATGGCAGCGGCGTGGCCTCATCGGGCACCTTCAACTTCGCTATCACCAACGTCAATGACGCGCCGGTCGCTGCGAACATCGAATCCGCTCCGCTGAGCTACACCGAAAACGACGGGCCAGTCGCGATCACATCGACGATCAGCTTCAGTGACGTTGATGATACTCATATCGAATCGGCAACGGTCCAGTTCACTTCCGGATACAATGCCGACGAAGATACGTTGTCGTTCACCAACCAAAACGGTATCACAGGAAGCTACAACTCCACAACTGGCACCTGGACACTCACTGGTTCCGCCACGCTGGCTCAGTACGAAGCCGCCATTCGTAGCATTACGTACTCGAACTCGAGCGAGCATCCCGATACGACGACGCGCACGATCAGCTTCACTGTCAACGACGGCGAGGCCGACAGCAACATACTCACACGCGACATAATCATCACTCGCGTCAACGATGCGCCAATCGCAAATCCTGACACCGCCATCGCCGTTGAAGCGGGCGGAGTTGCAAATGGTACTGCAGGAAGCAACCCAACCGGTAACGTCCTGACGAATGATACGGATGTCGACACGGGCGACACCAAGGAAGTGATCGGTGTCGTCGCCGGAATCGAGACGAACGCAAACGGTTCAGTCAATGCGTCTGTATCGGGCACCTACGGTAGTATCACCATCGCCGCGGATGGAACCTACACCTACACCGTTGATAACACTAACCCGGCCGTTCAAGCACTCAACGTCGGTCAGACACTGAGCGATACCTTCACCTACACGATGCAAGATAGCGGCGGTCTGGCCAGCACCACGCAAATCACCATCACGATTGAAGGAGCTAACGACGAACAAGTAATCGCCACCAACACCGGCTCCACCGTCGACGAAGGTTCCGTCGGCAACGTGATCACTAGCAGCATGCTGCAAACGACCGACGTCGACAACACCAATAGCCAACTCGTTTACACCATCACTGCACTGCCCACGAACGGAACTCTGCGTCTAAGCGGAGTGGCGTTATCCGCCGGTTCCACCTTCACCCAAGCCGACATCGACGCTGGTCTGGTCACTTACGACCATGACGACTCGCAAACGGCGACCGACAGCTTCGAATTCACCGTCGACGATGGCAGCGGCGTGGCCTCATCGGGCACCTTCAACTTCACGATTACCAACGTCAATGACGCGCCGATTCTGGACAACACGGGCACGATGACGTTGACTGCGATCACCGAAGATGAGATCAATAATAGCGGCAACACGGTTGCCCAGATCATCGCCAGTGCAGGCGGCAATCGAATCACGGACGTTGACCCAGGTGCGTTACAAGGGATCGCCATCACGTCGCTCTCAAGTGGCAATGGCAACTGGCAGTATTCGCTCGATGGCGGTGCTACCTGGCTGGCCGTTGGAGTCGTCGCTGGGGACAACGCACTACTTCTGCGCGACACAGATCTCATTCGCTTCGTGCCCAACAGTGAAAACGGCACGACAGCTAGCTTTACGTTCCGCGCATGGGATCAGACCAGCGGCGCTGCGGGCGACAAAGCTGATGCGTCCGCCAACGGTGGCACAACCGCGTTTAGTACGGCTGTCGAAGAAGCATCGATCAGTGTTAGTTTCGTGAACGATGCGCCGACGATCACGGCCAACACGTTCTCGATAGGAGCCACCAATGAGGATACCGCTTCGACGCCCGTGACCGCCAGCTCGCTGCTTTCCAGTGCTAACTACAACGATGTTGATTTCGGTGCGGCACCCGGAGTGGCCATCACTGCGGTGACCGGCAATGGAACTTGGCAATACTCGCTCAATGGGACTACTTGGACCAACTTTGGCCCGGTTAGCGCGGCCAACGCACTGTTGCTCGATGGCACCGACTTGATTCGTTACCTTCCCAATGGAATCACAGGAGAGACCGCTTCGCTTTCGTTCCGTGCTTGGGACCAGCTAACGGGCGTTGCGTCGAGTTCTGGTGTGCCGCAGTATGCTAACCCCGGTGTTGGCGGCGGAACAAGTTCCTTCAGCGCCGATGTCGCAACAGCCCAGTTGACAGTCACCGATGTTAATGATGCACCGGTGTTAGACAACTCGAGTCCCTTCGTGATGAACAGCATCACCGAAGACGAAATCAATAATCCAGGTCAAACCGTCGCCTCGATCCTGGCCTCGCTAGGCAATGACCGATTGACTGATCCCGATGGTGCTGGTTCCTTAGAAGGTATCGCCATTCGTACCCTGAGCGGCAACGGAACTTGGCAATATTCGCTCAATGGCGGAAGCAGTTGGCTCAACGTCGGCGTGGTTTCCAATACACAAGCTCTCCTGCTGCGAGACACGGACCTCGTTCGCTTTGTCCCAGACGGGCAAAACGGAACATCCGCCAGCTTTACCTTCCGCGCTTGGGATCAAACGAGCGGAACAGTTGGGACGAAAGTCAATGTCAGCGGTGGCTTCAATGGCGGGACCACTGCGATAAGCAATGCGATTGGCACCGTCAACTTAACGGTCACCGATGTCAACGATGCTCCGATTGCGAATCCTGACGCGGCCATCGCCGTCGAAGCGGGCGGGATCGGCAATGGAAACTCGGGAACGAATCCGACAGGCAATGTCTTGACCAACGACACCGACGTCGACACCGGCGATACCAAGACGGTCATCGGTGTCGCCGTTGGGTCCCAACCTGACGCTTTGGGCTTTGTTGGTGAGGCCCTCTCAGGTGCCTACGGTTCGATCACCATCGCCGCCGATGGAACCTACACCTACATCGTCGACAACAACAATGCGGACGTACAAGCGCTCCGGACCACGGCCAATACACTGTCCGACGTCTTTACCTACACGATGCGTGATACCGATGGGCTAACCAGCACCACTCAAATCACCATCACCATTCAAGGGGCCAACGATGCGCCGCACGATATCACTTCGGGTTCACTAACCGTCGAAGAGAATGCATCCAACGGAACCATCATTGGCTCGGTCGCGGGCGTTGACGTCGATGCAGGTGAGACATTCACGTACACCTTGGTCAGCAATCCCGACGATCGTTTTGCGATCGGAACATCGACTGGACAGATCACCGTGGCCGACGGTAGTTTACTGGACTACGAAGCGGCGACTGAGCATACGATTCGCGTACGAGTGACCGATGCGGGCGGGCTTTGGTATGAAAAAGATTTTGTTATTCAACTGATCGATGTGAACGAGTTCAGTGTCAGTACGCCAACCGACTTAAATCTATCCGACAATGAGATCGACGAGAACGTGGCAATCGGCACCGCCGTTGGGATCACCGCCAATGCATTCGATCTCGACGCGACCAACAACACGATTACCTATAGTCTGACCAGTAATCCAGGCGGACTGTTCCAAATCAATCCGACCACGGGTGTTGTGACCACTGCCGCTGCGATTGATCGTGAAGTTCACGGTGCAACGCGCAGCATCACGGTCCAAGCGACCTCCAGTGATGGATCGACGGCAACACAAGTCTTCGAGATCACGATCAACGACGTCGATGAGTTTGATGTAAGCGTACCAACCGATGAGGATGCGTCGCCGAACCAAGTCGACGAGAACGTCGCGATCGGCACCGCCGTCGGCATCACCGCCAATGCATTCGATCTCGACGCGACCAACAATACGATCACCTACAGTTTGACCAGTAATCCAGGCGGACTGTTCCAGATTGATCCAACCACGGGTGTTGTGACCACTGCCGCTGCGATTGATCGTGAAGCTCACGGTGCAACACGCAGCATCACGGTTCAAGCGACTTCCAGCGACGGATCGACGGCAACACAAGTCTTCGAGATCACCATCAACGATCTCGATGAGTTTGACGTAAGCGTACCAACCGATGAGGATGCGGCACCTAACCAAGTCGACGAGAATGTGGCGATCGGCACCGTCGTCGGTATTACCGCCAATGCGTTTGATCTCGATGCGACGAACAACACGATCACTTATAGTCTGACAAGTAATCCAGGCGGACTGTTCCAAATCAATCCAACCACGGGTGTGGTTACTACCGCGGCGACGATTGATCGTGAAGCTCACGGTGCAACGCGCAGTATCACGGTCCAAGCGACTTCCAGTGATGGATCGACGGCAACACAAGTCTTCGAGATCACCATCAACGATCTCGATGAGTTTGATGTAAGCGTACCAACCGATGAGGATGCGGCACCGAACCAAGTCGACGAGAACGTAGCCATCGGAACCGCCGTTGGGATCACTGCGAATGCATTCGATCTCGACGCGACCAACAACACGATTACCTATAGTCTGACAAGTAATCCAGGCGGTTTGTTCCAAATCAATCCAACCACGGGTGTGGTCACAACCGCGGCTGCGATTGATCGTGAAGTTCACGGTGCAACGCGCAGCATCACGGTCCAAGCGACCTCCAGTGATGGATCGACGGCAACACAAGTCTTCGAGATCACGATCAACGATCTCGATGAGTTTGACGTTGGACCCGTCACCGATACCAACTCCGGGGCTAACTCGGTAGCCGAAGACGCTGCCATCGGCACGGCGGTTGGCATCACTGCGTTCGCGCAAGATCTCGATGCTACCAACAACTTGATCACTTATACGCTCGACAACGACGCCGGCGGGCTCTTCAACATTCACGCCACCAGTGGTGTCGTTACCGTTGCCGCAGAACTCGACTATGAAACAGCAACTTCGCATCAAATCACGGTGCGAGCCACCAGTGCCGACGGATCGTTCTCGACGGAAGTCTTCACGATCTACGTTACCGACGTCAACGAATCCGCCGTCTCGCCAATCTCTGATAGCAATGTGGATGCGGACTTTGTGCTGGAGAACAGCGCGATTGGATCCGAAGTGGGCATTACGGCCTTCGCAACTGACGACGATGGAACCGACACCGTAAGCTACTCATTGGACCTCGATGCCGATGGACGATTCGCGATTGATCCAACAACCGGCGTGGTTACCGTTGCCGGAGCCATCGATCGCGAAGCGGCCGCTAGCTACAACATTACGGTTCGAGCGACTTCCACCGACGGATCGTTCACCACTCGCATCTTCACGATCGCGATTGGTGACGTCGATGAGTTTGATGTCACGACTCCAACCGACGTGGACAATGCGCCGAACCAAGTCGACGAGAACGTCGCTATCGGAACCGCCGTTGGTATTACTGCGAATGCGTTTGATCTCGACGCGACCAACAACACGATTACCTATAGTTTGACCAGTAATCCAGGCGGACTGTTCCAAATCCATCCGACCACCGGTGTTGTTACTACTGCTGCGGCAATCGATCGTGAAGCTCACGGTGCTACGCGCAGCATCACGGTTCAAGCGACCTCCAGTGATGGATCGACAGCAACACAAGTCTTCGAGATCACGATCAACGATCTCGATGAGTTTGACGTAAGCGTACCAACCGATGAGGATGCGGCGCCGAACCAAGTCGACGAGAACGTAGCGATCGGCACCGCCGTTGGTATTACTGCGAATGCATTCGATCTCGACGCGACCAACAACACGATTACCTACAGTTTGACCAGTAATCCAGGCGGACTGTTCCAAATCAATCCGACCACCGGCGTTGTCACAACCGCGGCTGCGATTGATCGTGAAGTTCACGGTGCAACGCGCAGCATCACGGTTCAAGCGACTTCCAGCGACGGATCGACGGCAACACAAGTATTCGAGATCACCATCAACGATCTCGATGAGTTTGATGTAAGCGTACCAACCGATGAGGATGCGTCGCCGAACCAAGTCGACGAGAACGTGGCCATTGGAACCACCGTGGGCATCACTGCCAATGCATTTGATCTCGACGCGACCAACAACACGATCACCTACAGTCTGACCAGCAATCCAGGCAGCCTGTTCCAAATCAATCCAACAACGGGTGTGGTTACTACTGCTGCGGCTATCGATCGTGAAGCTCACGGTGCTACGCGCAGCATCACGGTCCAAGCGACTTCCAGTGACGGTTCCACCGCAACGCAGACATTCAACATCACGATCAATGATCTCGATGAGTTCGATGTCACGACGCCAACCGACTTTGACATTGCGCCGAACCAAGTCGACGAGAACGTAGCGATCGGAACCACCGTGGGCATCACTGCCAATGCATTTGATCTCGACGCGACCAACAACACGATCACTTATAGTCTGACCAGTAATCCAGAAGGCCTGTTCCAGATTGATCCTAACACCGGTGTTGTTACAACCGCGGCGGCTATCGATCGTGAAGCTCACGGTGCAACGCGCAGCATCACGGTTCAAGCGACCTCCAGCGATGGTTCCACCGCAACGCAGACATTCAACATCACGATCAATGATCTCGATGAGTTCGATGTCTCGACGCCAACCGACTTGGACAATGCGCCTAACCAAGTCGACGAGAACGTCGCTATCGGAACCGCCGTTGGTATTACTGCGAATGCGTTCGATCTCGACGCGACCAACAACACGATCACCTACAGTCTGACCAGCAATCCAGGCGGACTGTTCCAAATCAATCCGACCACCGGCGTTGTCACAACCGCGGCGGCTATCGATCGAGAAGCTCACGGTGCTACGCGCAGTATCACTGTCCAAGCGACCTCCAGTGACGGATCGACGACCTCGCAAACATTCACCATCACGATCAATGACGTCAATGAGTTCGGTGTCACCGCGCCGGTCGACATCCAACCAACGCCTAATGCAGTACAAGAGAACGCCGCCAATGGGACATTCGTTGGGCTTACCGTGTCCGCAGTCGATGCAGATGCGACCAACAATAGCGTCACCTATTCGCTGGTCCAAAGTGCAAATGGACGATTCGCGATCGATAGCTTGACGGGTGTGGTGACCGTTGCCAATGGATCGCTCCTAGATTTTGAAACTGCAGCTTCGCACGAGATCATCGTGCAAGCGTCCAGCCAAGATGGATCGACGGCGACGCAAAGCTTTATAATCCAAGTGCTCGATGTCAACGAAGCTCCTACGGCAAGGGCCGAGTCCTTTGTGACCAATTCGATTACGCCGATCAATCTAGCGGCTCCAGGTCTGCTGGCTAACGATACCGATCCCGAGAATGATGCGTTGCAAGTGGTGCTTACACGGGGTCCATCGCGTGGCTCGTTGGTCATCAATAACAATGGTGAAATGATTTATACGCCTGCGGCTGGTTTTGCAGGGACAGTCAGCTTTGATTACTACGTAACGGATGGCTTCTTGCAATCGGCGGTAGTTACCAGCACGATCCAGATCAATATCTTGGCCAACTCGGGATCGCCAACTTCAAGTTCATCGTCCAGTGGTTCCGGCACCAGCAGTTCTTCGTCGACCAGTTCGTCTGGAGCGAACTCTGGCAGTTCTTCGGGCACCAGCAACACAAGTTCGTCTAGTTCCAGCAGTCGAAGTGCGAGTGCGAAAGAGGCCGAGGGTAGTTCGGCTAGCGGGACGCCAAGCGGTGTTGATCCTGAAGCAGCCGCAAACGGCAACGGTACAGGTTCTGCCAATCGTGATACTGCTCGTCAAACGGTGGGAGCGAATGTGATGCAGGACGAGTCGAAGTTGCAAGCGGGCGAGATGCAAAAGCGATCCGATAGCGAACCAATTCGACTCTCCGGCAACGCCTCGCGGGAGTTCAGCCGATTAACCAACGTCGTTGGTAACTTTAACACCGACACGCTGCGGGTTTGGAAGCAAGATTCGTTCAACAGTTCTATTTCGGTGCGTACCGTTGAGCGATACTCGCCCGACACTGCAGAGCGGTATGAGTCGAGAGATTTAGAAGTTGACAAGAACGCATTCAATATCGAGAACGTGATGTTAACGACGGTGTTGAGTACGGGTGTGGTGATCTGGGTTGTGCAAGGGGCCCAGTTTGTGGCGACGGTAATGTCGACCGCTCCTGTTTGGACGCAATTGGACCCGCTGATTGTCATCTCGCAGGAACGTGCTAGAGTTGGTAAAAATGAAGAGGAAGAAAAGTCCTTGAGTATTTTCGACGTCGATCGAAAAAGAACGAATCCACAATGAGTGACGAAAGCGTCCCAAGCACAATGATTGTAGATGAATAGCACTGAAGTTTCGCCTGGAAAGCGATGGGCGGTCATAGGCGGTGGAATTCTGGGGCTAGCAGCAGCACTGGAGTTGCGGAAACGTGGCCAAGAGGTCACGATCTTTGAAGCGGCACCTGGGTTGGGCGGGCTAGCAAGTGCATGGCAAATCGACAACGCCACGTGGGATCGCTACTACCACGTGATTCTGCTCTCGGATTCCGTCTTGCGGGGGCTGCTGAATGAGTTGAAGCTGGACCAAGAGATTCAATGGGTACAGACGCGGACAGGTTTTTACGCTGACGGAAAGCTACACTCGTTGTCGACGTCGATCGATTTCCTGAAGTTTCGGGTACTGAATCTCTACCAAAAATTCCGGCTCGGCAGCACGATATTCTACGCTTCCAAGATCAAGAACTGGAAAGCGCTGGAGTCGATGACGGTCGAGCAGTGGCTGCGGCGTTGCAGTGGTAATTCGACGTTTGAAAAGGTATGGCTGCCGCTTCTGCGCGCCAAACTGGGAGACGCTTACCGTCGAACATCCGCGGCCTTTATTTGGGCTTATATCGACCGCATGTATAAAGCCCGACGCAGTGGCATGAAGCGTGAGATGTTTGGCTATGTTCCTGGCGGATATGCTCGCATCTTGGACGCGATGCAGCAGCGACTTCATGCCGCCGGTATAACCATCCAGTTGAACGCGCCGGTGCAGCGTGTAAGCTACGACGCCAACAGCCAACAGCTTCAGGTGCTTGGCGGCCATGATCAAGCGATGTCCGACAGCTTCGATCGCGTTTTAGTGACATCACCAACCAATGCCGCAGCGCGAATATGCGAAACGCTTACCGATTCCGAACGTAAACGCCTGGAACAAGTCGAATACCTCGGAGTGATCTGCACGTCTTTCTTATTGAAAGAGCCGCTGGGGGGCTATTACGTGACCAACATCCTGGATGATTGGGTGCCGTTGACGGGCATCATTGAAATGGGATCGATCTTACCACCCGAAAAGCTGGGCGGACACTATCTTGTTTACTTGCCGCAATACATGCTCAGTGATGATGCGCGATTTCATGAAGATGACTCCGTGATCCATGAACGCTGCTTGACGACTTTGGAGCGGATGTATCCAGCTTTCCATCGAGACCAAGTGACGGCGATTCAAACGGCTCGAGCAAGATCGGTGATGGCAATTCCGACTCTCAATTACTCGCAGAATCTGCCGCCGGTGTTAACAGAAACACCAGGGCTGTACCTTTTGAACTCTGCACGTATCGTTAAGGGCACGTTGAATGTCAACGAAACGCTGGAGCTCATGCATGAAGAGCTGGATGCAATCGTGTGGCCCCACCACAGGCAGTTGAAGTAAGCTTTGTTGTTAGGCTAGCGGCATTTAAAAGTCTGCCAGTATTATTTGTACCACGGGCTTCCAGCCCGTTGACCACGGTCCACGACGGACTGGAAGTCCCTCGTACGCACGCTTTAATGGGGTCCGGCCACAGGAAAACATAACAAATATCACTAACCATGCGACGCGATCAACTGACCACGAAGAATCGATAGGTGGATGTTTCTCGGAACGTTTCGCCTGGACGCAATAGGGACGAAGGAAACTCTGGCTTGTTGGGGCTATCGGGAAAATGCTGAGCTTCCAAACAGAATGCTTCATGGGACCGAAGTCCTGCCGTGCGGTCATTTCCGCCTAAATGGTTGCCGGTGTAGAGCTGAATGCCGGGCTGAGTCGTTTGGACCTCAAGACCTCGTTTCGATTGGGGATCGATTGCCGTCGCTGCAGGACGCAACGTGCCGATCTCGCCGTCGATGACTAAGCAATGATCGTAACCTCTTGTTGCCTTCATCTCATCGATGTGCAAGCCGATCGCTTTCGGTTTCGTGAAATCCAATGCAGTTCCTGCCACTGGCAAAATCTTGCCGGTGGGAATCAAGTGCTGGTCCACTTCCAAATAGTTGCTGCAGTGCAATTGCAATTCATGCTGAGTGATACTGCCACTGCCAATGCCACCAAGGTTCAAGTAGGCGTGGTTGGTTAAGTTCAAGTGGGTATCGCGGTCGGTCGTCGCTTCGAAGTGGATTGAGAGGCGACTGTCGTTGTCCCAAGCGTAGGTAACATAGACATGCAAGTTGCCGGGATAGCCTTCGTCGCCATCAGGGCTAAACAGTTCGAATCGAATCGCAGAAGCGTTTGCATCCTCGACCTCCGTCGCTCGCCATACCTTTTTGTCAAAGCCGATTTTGCCGCCATGGATATGATTGGGCCCGCTGTTGACCGCCAGCGAATACTCATCGTCGCCAATCGAGAATTTTCCTTTGGCAATACGGTTTGCGAATCGCCCAATGGTTGACCCGAACATGGGGTGGCCTTTGAGGTAATCTTCCAGATTGTCAAAACCGGCACTAACATTCGCCAGTTTGCCATCCGCATCGGGCACATTTACGGAAACGAGTATCGCGCCGTAATTGGTGAGCTGGATGCTGGCCCCACGATCATTCGTAAGTGTGAAGAGCGAAGTGGCGATGCCCTGTGTGGTTCGCCCGAAGTCTTTGCGATCGATAGTCATGAGGTTTTCTTGTGAGAGGTCGTTGGCGTTGTCTAGCTAGATTATCATGGATAGCGTCCATTGCTTCAAGCAGGCAAAGCATAATGATCCCGCTTACGCCTGCAGCAGACGGTTAGACGCAGATTGCGTTCAATGCTTGTTCGTAGTACCGGCTTCAGCCGGCCGCGAGCATGGGGAAAACTCAAACGAATTCCGCCTAAAGGCGGTACTACAAACAACCGTGCGCCGCGTACGCCTGCGGCTGACGGTTAAACGAAGATTGCGACTTTGTTCCGGCCTACGAAGCACCTACAAACGAAAAGAACCGCTCATGAGAGCGGTTCTTTAAATTGATAATGACCGTTGGCCAACACTTCAGCGAGGCCAAACGGATGGTCAAGCTGCCGTTATTCGGATGGTCCGATCAGCGGACCGTCGCTGCCCAATCCACCCTTGAGTTCGGTGGCCTTGTTGGCTTCCACCTTAGCGGCTTCCGCCTTGGCTGCAGCACCTTCTTGCTCTTCGGTCCAATCGACGCGGCGACGCGAAAGGCCAATCTTGCGTTCGTCACTATCCACTCGCAAGACTTTGACTTCGATCTCATCGCCAACCTTGACGATGGTCTCTGGGTTTTCAATCTTGTCGTCCGATAGTTCCGAAATGTGCAACAGCCCTTCCAAGCCATCTTCCAAACCGACGAAGACGCCGAAGTTCGTGATCTTGGTCACTTTGCCCTTCACAATTTGACCTTGAGCGTACTTCGCAGGGATGCTGGTATGCCATGGATCATCGTCCAATTGCTTGAGTCCCAGAGCAATACGACGTCGGCTTTGGTCCACACTTAAAATACGGCATTGCAACGTTTGGCCTTTTTCCAAAACTTCGCTTGGATGGCTGACCTTGCGAGTCCAAGACATGTCGGACACATGCAACAAGCCGTCGATGCCTTCTTCTAGTTCGATGAACGCACCGTAGTTGGTCAAGTTGCGGACCTTGCCAGACACCAGACTGTTCTCTGGGTACTTCGCGATAACTTCGTCCCATGGGTTGGCCAAAGTTTGCTTGATACCAAGTGACAATTGTTGACCTTGAGCGTCGACGCCCAAAATCTTGACATCGACCTTGTCGCCAATCTGAACCATATCGGTTGGATGATTGATACGTCGAGTCCAGGACATTTCGCTGATGTGGACCAAGCCTTCGATGCCTGGTTCCAGTTTGATGAACGCACCGTAGCTCATGACGTTGACAACTTCGCCATTGATGACCGTACCGACAGGGTACTTGGCTTCGATGTTTTCCCAAGGGTTCTTGAGCTTTTGCTTGAGTCCCAAAGCGATCTTTTGCTTCTCGCGATCGATCTGCAGAATCTTGACTTCGATTTCTTGATCGATGCTGACCATTTCGCTTGGATGACCGATGCGTTCCCAAGACATATCGGTGATGTGCAACAAGCCATCGATGCCGCCCAAGTCGACGAACGCGCCGAAATCGGCGATGTTTTTAACCACACCTTTGCGCAGTTGGCCAACTTCCAGTTCCGCCATCAAGTGTTCGCGATCTTCCTCGCGTTGGCGTTCGATCAAGCTGCGGCGGCTGACAACGATGTTACGTCGGATGTCGTCGATCTTAAGCACTTCGCATTGCACGAAACGACCGATGAAGTCACCGATATCGTTCGGGCGGCGAATGTCGACTTGGCTCGCTGGCAAGAAGACGTTGACGCCGATGTCGACCAACAAACCGCCTTTGATCTTGCGAACAACCGTACCGGTGACCACTTGGCCCTCGGCAACTTGGGACATCATGCGTTCCCATTCCAGAATCTTCTCAGCCTTGCGCTTGCTGAGGCTGATCATGTTGCGTTGATCTTCGGGCAATCCGAATTGGTCTTCGACTTCTTCAATCAAGACCTTGACTGTTTGGCCTGCGGCTGGCGGTGGCTCGTCCGGGTCCCATTCGTTGCGGTGAATCGCCCCTTCGCTCTTGAATCCGACGTCGACAACAACGAATTCGTCGTTGACTTCTACAATTTTTCCTTCGACGATCTGATTTACGTCAAACTGCTTGTTAGCATCTTCTAAACTTTCCAGCAGCAGTTCTTCACCGTCTGCATCCTCCATCATTTGGTCGAGCAGCGCGACTATGGAGTCATCTTCGAGAGAACGAATAAGATTACGATTTACCATGCGAGTAAAGGACTTTCAAACTCGGCAGCTTCCATGATCACATTTCCATCGACAACTACAGACAGTCCTTTCGGGAAACAGAGAGTGTTAAACCGGAGAGGCTGGGTAAAGCGAGAAGTCGAAACGGGGAAAACGAGGGTCTTCGCGTTGCGACGGATTTGTGGTTGGCACCGACGAGGGGTTAACGGTCTGCCGCTCAAACACCAAAGAACCTTTCAATTGGATACAATCTGAGCCTGCGGGCCGTGCAATTTACCAAGCATTTGATTTCGTATCAACGGACATTTGACAGGATTCCCCTGATTCATGCTATTAGAAACCTCAAAACGGCTGTTCGACCAACTGCTGCTAGCCAAAACTTCGATCGTCTTCTGCGAAAGCTGCACTGCGGGGCTGGCTGCCGCGTCGCTGGGCCGGTTTCCAGGGGTCTCCAAAGTGCTCGCTGGCTCGCTGGTCGTCTATCAGACCACGACCAAGCACGACTGGCTGCAGATTCCCAGCGACTTGCTAGACGATCCGCAATTGGGGCCGGTCAGCGAGCCCGTGACGCAAGCGCTGGCTGCGGCAACACTAGCACGGACTCCAAGTGCTGGTATCGCAGTGGCCATCACCGGTCATTTGGGCCCGACTGCTAGCATCGCGGACTACGATTCGCAGCGGTTGACCAAGCTGGCGGGATCAAGAAGCGATACGGAAAACCCGATCGGTGATGGGACGGTCTTTGTCGCAATCGCTCGGCGCGGCCATCAAGAAGTGGTCTGTCAGCGATTTGCATTGCAAGCTCCTTCGCCACGCTCGACCGACGATCACGACGCACGCGGCGTGCGACAGATCGAAGCGACCTTGCTAGCGTACAATATGGTGGCAGGCACTCTCCGAGTGCCGTAGCAGAACAATCTTGTTACGGCACACGGAGTGTGCCTACTACCTTGCTCCACGCCTTCTCAACTCTGACGCGTCAACAAAGGGAACGCTTCCTTCCACGATTCGGGGACCGGAGCGGTCAGCGTCATTTGCTTGGCTGACTTCGGATGCCGAAACGTAAGCTCTGCGGCATGCAGCCCAAACAATGTCGGCTGCAATGCGTCGTTGCCATCGGACTCAAATGACGAGCCACCGTACAACTTGTCGCCAACAATTGGAAAGCCACGCGCTGCTAGCTGCAACCGAATTTGGTGCATGCGGCCCGTTTCGAGCTGGATTTTCAACAACGATTGCTGACCGTTACTGGCCACTCGTTGCCAATGCAGGATCGCTTGCTTGGCATTTTCGGCTTCTGGTTCACAAAGCTCCGCTTGCGCTACCTCATCGATCTTTCGCATCCAATCCACAGCGGTTGATTGAGCGTCCGGAATGCCGTCTACGACTGCCAAATAAGTCTTGGAGGGTGTTCGCGCTCGGAACTGCTCATTCATTTGCCGGACCGCACTGGCCGTTCGACCGTACAACAGTACGCCGCTGGTGGGCCGGTCCAAGCGATGAATGATCCCGACAAACGGTTTGTCAGCGCCACCGTCGCGTGCCCACAGCCAGGCGATCAAGTCCTCTTGCAGATTGGGGACACCATAAGCCGCCTGAGTGAACCGACCACTAGGCTTATTGATCGCTATGATCCAACTGTCTTCATACAGAATCGATTTGTGAGTCAAAGTTTGCATGAAAATCAGCGCATAAAAAAACGAGAAGTCTCGGCCACGTGAAGCAAACGACTGAAGCAGCAGGTCGTAAAACTTCGAATAAGACTTCTCGTTTGCAATGTTCTATACTTGAGTCAAACTTGGTCAAGAGGGTTTTATACTGGAAGCAACTATTTTTGCAACATCACTAGGATGGTAATGAACTATGAACGAGAGCTTTGCACAGCGTTGTCAACACAAACACATTCTGTTTGTTACCGGCAAGCTTGCGCAATCTTCGGTGCGTGAAATCGTCGCCGACTTGGCAGCGCGTTACCAGTTCACTTACCAAATCGCGGTGCTGCCCATTACAGTTGCCGCTTTGATGACCGCCAAATGGTTGCGACGTCACTTGGAAGTGGAAAACAACTGCAACTTCGTGATCGTTCCTGGCTATTTGCAAGACGATCGTGCAGAACTTCAGTCTATGACTTCGGCGGAAGTGATCATCGGCCCCAAAGATGTTCGCGACCTGGGCACGCTGTTTGGACAAACGCCTAAGCATGCGGACTATGGCGATTACAGTATCGAAATCATTGCCGAAGTGAACTATGCGGGGCGTTTCGATTCAGATGCACTGGTCGACGAAGCGTTGCGTCTAAAGGCTTGCGGAGCGGACCTCATCGACCTGGGATGCGATCCCGGCAAACGTTGGAATGAGGTTGGTGCAGCGGTGAAAAAACTTCGCGAAAAAGATATCCGCTGTTCGATCGATTCGTTCGACACTTGGGAGGTCGATCAAGCAGTCGCAAACGGCGCCGAACTAGTACTCTCGGTCAACGAGACGAACTGCCAAGCGGCCAAGGATTGGAATGCTGAAGTGGTCGTCATTCCATCGCCGAACTCCGATTGGCTTTCTTCAATTTCTGCGACCATTAATGAGCTCCAGCGGTATGGCATTCGCTACCGGATTGATCCGATCCTCGATCCCATTGGATGTGGGTTTCTGAATTCGCTGGGCCGATATCAACAAGCTCGCAAGGAGTTTCCGCAAGCGAACATGATGATGGGCATCGGCAATATCACGGAACTGACGGATGTGGATTCGGCGGGCTTGAATGTGATGTTGCTGGCGATCTGCGAAGAGCTGCAAGTCAACTCCATTTTAACGACCCAGGTCATCAATTGGGCTCGGAGCAGCGTAGCCGAATGCGACGTCGCAAGGCGGCTAGTTCATTTTGCTCAGAAGAACTCTCTGCCACCCAAACGTGTCGATCCACGCTTGGTAATGTTGCGTGATCCTCGTTTAAAGTTCTTTTCCGAATCGAGTATTCAGGATCTTGCCAGCAGTATCAAAGACAACAACTATCGAATCATTGTTGATGCCACGCAGATTCATATCCTGGCGGCCAATGTGCATATTCGTGGCAGTGATCCTTTTTTGATGATGGATCAGTTGATGCAGTTACCAGAATCTCGCAATATTGATGCGTCACATGCGTTCTATCTGGGTTTCGAGTTATCCAAAGCGGCGACGGCGTTGCAGTTGGGCAAGCAGTATGATCAAGATGTTGAGCTGAAATGGGGGATGTTGACTCAGGAGGAGAAGGTTCATCGCTTGCGGCGAGGCAAGCGATCGTCGTGATGTGATTTGTGCTGGCCCTTCGGGCCAGAGGAGTTTTGCGCGGGCATTGAACCGGGGCGGAACCCGCCCCGGCAGTAATTGTATTAGCCCTTCGGGCCAGCAGACGCTGCCGCTATGCCAGATGTCACAAGTGACTTAGGCCTGAAAGGCCTCTACAATTAATGCCGGGGCCGTTAGGCCCCGGTTCGGAACATAACTAATCTTAAGGCCCGGAGGGCCGTAACAAACGCGACTAGAGGGCTCGTGCTGTGACCACACACCAACAACTTCTTTACCATATCGTCTTCAGTACCAAGAACCGTAAGCGTTATCTGGCCGACGGCTTTAGAGAGAAAGTATTTGCGTACATGGCGGGCACTTGTGCCAATCTCGATTGCAAGGCCTTGATTGTGGGAGGTTATCTTGATCACGTCCATCTGCTCATGCGAATTCCTACGAGGTTGGCTGTTGCAGATGTCATCGGGCAACTCAAATCAACGACAAGCGCTCACATTAATTCCACCAGCGGACTGCTGCTTAAGTTCGGCTGGCAGGACGGATATGGCGCATTCACCGTAAGCACGTCAGTACGCGACAATGTCTATCGGTATATCGCAAATCAAGTCCAACGACATAAGAAAATTTCGTTTGAGTCGGAATATGTTGATTTGCTGGACAAGCATGAAGTTGAATATGATTCCAAGTATGTATTCGACTGATTTGTGCTGGCCCTTCGGGCCAGAGGAGTTTTGCGCGGGCATTGAACCGGGGCGGAACCCGCCCCGGCAGTAATTGTATTAGCCCTTCGGGCCAGCAGACGCTGCCGCTATGCCAGATGTCACAAGTGGCTTGGGCCTGAAAGGCCTCTACAATTAATGCCGGAGCCGGTAGGCCCCGGTTCGCAGTACAACCACCATGGACCGGGGCGGAACCCGCCCCGGCAATAATTGTATTAGCCCTTCGGGCCAGTAGACGCTACCGCTATGCCAGATGTCACAAGTGGCATGGGCCTGAAGGGCACCTACAATTAATGCCGGCGCCGGTAGGTCCCGGTTCGGAGTACAACCAACAATCTTCGGCCTGAAAGGCCGCTAGGCGAGCGTGCCAGTTGAATCGCTGAAACGATCCGCCGGAATCCCCATCCGCTGAGCTATCGATAGTAACAAATTCGACATCGGCGGATGACTAACTGCATCGAACGCTCGATGCTGCCCATGCTGCAGTCCATAGCGTTGCCCCCCGGCAAGCAACAACGGCAAATTCTTCGGCGAATGCTCGCCTCCTTCGCCACTGTTCATGCCCGAACCATACATGACTAAAGTATGGTCCAGCATGTTGCTTTCGCCATCGCTGGTTCGCTTCAAGAAATCAAGAAATCGTCCCAGTCGTGACAGATGAAATCGATCGATGGCCGCCAGCTTCTTCAGCATGTCGGGATCTCCGCCGTGGTGCGACAGTTCATGATGATTCTCGCCGCCTCCGCCAAATCCGCCCGCCTCTCGTGACCATTCAAACGTGATGACGCGCGTCGTGTCGGTCAAAAACGCGAGATAACATAACTCCAGCATCACATCAATCCACATCGGTCGATCGTGCGCGTTGCCGGGCTGACTGCCAAGCTGCAAGAATTGCGAGTCTACGTTGGGTTTGGCGATGTCAATCCAAGACTCCAAACGTTCGACGCGAATCTCCGTCTCTCGCACACTGCCGAGGTATTGATCAAGCTTTTGCTGATCGCTGGAATTCAATCGGCCGCGCAGTCGATTGGCATCCGCCAGCACGCTATCGAGTACCGATTTCTTTTCCGCATACCTTTTTAAGGTAGCGGCCCGATCGCTGGCCGAATCTGGAACAAACAATCGTTCAAATAATCGTTGAGGCGAATTTTCTGCTGGCAGCGGCGTACCGCTTTGGTTGAACGACAGCGTGTGCGAGTGGCCAGCCGACCCCGTTCCACTTGCATCCGCTAATTGGATGGAAGGAAATCGTGTTGCCGTACCAAGTTGACCTGCAATCACTTGATCGATGGAAATGCTGTTGCTGTAGTCGCTGCCAGGGACCGCGGTCAGATCGGCACCGGTCAACCAAGTATCAGCTCCGCTGTGCCCGCCCTGAGAGGCCGGATGCCCCAAGCCTGTGAAGACTGTAAAATCATTTTGAAAACCAGCTAACGTTTCAAGCGTTGGTGAAAGTTGGTATTGCCCGCCCGCTTGGCTTGGCATCCACTGCATCATGTTGACGCCGTTGGGGACATAGCAGAAGATCGCTCGGGGCTGCACACCCACCGATCGCTCAAGAGGTTCGAATTTCGATGGAGCTGCCGATGCAGAACTGGTAACGCCGGGGAGCATCGCGTCGAGCAAAGGCAAACTCAGCGCGGTACCAAGCCCGCGTAGGATAGTGCGACGTGGGAGGTGGTTCATGGCTATCGCTTTGTAAATAGGTCACTGGTTACGATCGAATGAATGATAGTCCGCAACGATCTGTCCGACGTCTTCATCGACTGGACGGTTTCTCGCAACGTGGTTTGATCCGACAGAGCAAGTTCACGGCCTAAGGCATAACTGTATAGCTTGCCAGCCAAACAATTGAGAAAGAGATCTTCTTTGGCCAAAAGCACTCGCTGCAAACTTTCGACGCCATCGATCTGCGTACCATCTGGCAGTCGACTCGTCGCATCGATCACGGGATCATCGTCGTTGATCCGGCCTTTATAGCCGAAGCCCTCTTGTCGACGATACATGCCTGAAGCATCAAAGTTCTCCAGCGCAAATCCCAGCGGATCGATCTTGTCATGACAACGAGCGCATTGCGGCAGCTCGCGATGAATCTCCAACCGCTGACGTACGGTCGCTTTGTCGATGCCCGGTACCTTCGGAGCGATTTCGCCAGCGTTAGCAACGGGCAATCCTGGATCGGTGCCAAGGATGTTCTTCAGTATCCATGTACCTCGTTTGACGGGCGAAGTCCTTGTACCATTCGAAGTTATCGTCAACACCGATGCTTGCGTCATCACACCACCGCGTGCGACGTCAGCGGGCAGACTGACTTTTCGAAAATGATCGCCACGGACATCCGTCAGACCATAAAAGCGTGCGAGCCTTTCGTTGATCACGACAAAGTCGGAATCAATAAAGTTCATCACACTGAGTTCGCTGTGCAAAATCTCACGGAAGAACGCATGCGATTCAGCGACAATCGACGCTTCGAGATGGCGATCGTAGTGGCGATACAAGTCTTCCGCTGGCGGGTTCGCTCCGACTTGACGCAAGCCCAGCCATTGTCCAGCAAAGTTCTGCACCAGCGCATCACTGCGAGGATCTTTCAACATGCGATCGACCTGTTGGAGCAACGTTACGCGGTCTTGCAATCTTCGCTGAAACGCCAAACTCAACAATTCCTTATCGGGCATACTGCTCCACAAGAAGAATGACAAGCGGCTTGCCAATTCAAAATCATTCAAAGGCTCACCCACCGCCGAGGTCTCGGTCAAAAACAAAAAATGAGGTGATATCAAGATACTCTTCAGCGGCACTTGGATCGCTTCTTGGAAGGTGTGCGATTCCTTTGCCGCTTGTCGATACAAATCGAGCTTCTCTGCAACTTCGTCGTCGCTAACGTTTCGTCGATAAGCGTACTGCATGAAGTTGCGAATAATCTTGCGGGCATGTGGCTGGTCATCCAGATCATGAGGTTGGTCATCCAGCAAGACTTGTTGATGGCTGGCAGGCGGCCAGCTTTCGTAGATCGGTCCCTCTAATTCAATCCAGTCGATCCAGGCTTCAGGCCTAGCGAAATCATCGCCAGTTTGAAACCAAAAATTTTCGAGCTCTTTGGGAATGCTGTACGCATACTCAATAGTGATGCCCGCTTTCTGGGTGCTGAAGTACGTTGGAATGACGTAGTCTTGCAGGTTGCGAAAGTCCGCATCGATATCCAATTCCGCGATGACTTCCGGCTGACCGCCCAAGTCGCGTGTCACTTTAATGCGGGCTGGACCGTAGTCGTACATCCGATCGGTCTTGAAGTGTTCCAGCGTTCGCTCATAATCGCGCTGCGCATGCTGCGCTCGTTTTGGGTTCTTGGCGATTTCATCTTCCAATCGTCGCTTCAAGTATTGGTCCGCCGCTTGAACCACTTGCTCGCGAGTTGGCACTCGTGATCCAGCATGAATGCGGATCAAGTACTTGCCTGCGTCTTTCAAGCGAAAGTCACGAGCGTTGATCTTGCGATCCCAGTTCTCATGGTGCAGCACAACGCAGTGATCTTTGACTTCGTTTTTACCGCCATTGACGATAGGACGTTGGCCTAGAAAACTGACGCGGTTGCTGTCGCTGTTGCCGGACTCCGGTTCGATCCTCCAAAGGATTTTTTCTGGCTGAGGGCCTGTGACCAGAGCGTTATTCAAAATGGCAGATGCCGCATCGTAGTACAATTCCAACTGCATTGGTGACAGATTCAGCGCGCCGCCGTTGTTGTCGAATCCGCCAGCGGCTGGATCTTCTGGAAAGGCCCGGGTATCGAAATCGATGCCGACTAAATCACGGATAACGTTCCGATATTCTGATCGATTCAAGCGGCGCATCACGACCGTAGAATCGCGGCGATGCATTTCAGCCGCGGTCGCTTGAGCCACAATCCAATCGACCAGCCCAGCGGTCTGCGCCGGCGACGGTTGCGGTTGGTCGCGAGGTGGCATCTCATGGCTGTTGAGTACATTGACGACTTCGTTCCACTTGGATTTGGTAACGACACTCGTAAAGTTTGCGGACAAGTCGCGATCGATGCGAAATTCGCCTTGTTGGTCTTCGGGACCGTGGCATTGAATGCAGTACTGTTTGAGAAACGGCATAGCTTGGGTTTCGAAGCCCGCTTGGTCAGCAGCATAGGTATTTTCCGCAGCGCTGGTATTGCTGACCAATAGTCCAATGAGTAGGTGACCGAGAACTAGATCGCGAAAAACGTGCAGCATGGAGAGGATTCAGCTTGCGGAGGGTGGGGCGACGGGTGGGAATCGATCGAACGATGGTTGGTTTGCTGTAAAAGATTATAGCCGCAACAAGACCCGCCTTGAACGATATTTTCCGACGAAGTCCTCAAGCGGTTCGCCGAGCCGTGCATTTCATGAACCTAAGCTGCGGCCGTGGGTAGGTGTTCGTAGTCCGGCCTAAAGGCGGGACTACGAACAAAAGGCGGGGCGATTTTCTAGGGCGCGACCATGAAAAAAATTTCTAGAAATCGCTATTGACCCTGAGGTTTCCTTTATGCGATAAACCTCGGCCGTGTTAAGGATGACCCCTTGTGCAAATTCGCGAGTTCCCGCAGACCTCCGATTTTGGTCAAGGACTGGAATGACCCTCCAGAAATCAATGGCATAGTTTTCTGAATACGCTACATTGATCGAGCTGCCCTATTACTAAATTTGGGCCTATCGAAATAAGCGTTTAGGAACAACTGCCAGGAGTTGCCGTGGCTTTCGTCGTTGACAACGAGATCAAAGATCGCGTCCGATTATCTGTCGACATCGTTGACTTGATCGGCAGCTATATCTCATTGCGTCGTCAAGGTGCTAACTTTGTCGGCCTGTGCCCTTTTCACGAAGACCGTCGGCCATCAATGCAGGTCAACGTCGCGCGGCAGATCTGGAAATGCTGGGTTTGCGACGTCGGCGGTGATGTATTTAGCTTCTTGATGCAAAAAGAGCAATTGAGCTTTCCTGAAGCTCTGGCGATGCTGGCTGAACGAGCGGGCATTGAATTGCCCAAGCAGGGTTCAGGCAAAATTCTCTCGCCGGACAACAAACGCCAGTTGTTTGAGACGATGAATTGGGTCGCTCAGCAATACCAGCGTTGTTTAACCGAACCGATTGCCGAAGTCGCTCGAGGTTATCTGGCTGACCGAGGTTTGAACGAAGAAAGCATACAACGCTTCAAGATCGGTTTTGCGCCTGACCAGTGGAGCTATCTGTGCGATCGATTTACTGCGCTCGGAAAGCCGCTGACGTTGTTAGATCAGGTTGGCGTACTGAGCAAGAACGAGCGAGGTTCGCAGTACGATCGTTTTCGTGGCCGAGTGATCTTCCCTATCGCGGACGCTCAAGGTCGCCCGGTTTCGCTTGGTGGTCGCGTGTTGCCTGGCGCGGACGCGGGCCAAGCGAAATATGTTAACTGCAGCGAAACGCGGTTGTACCACAAGAATCAAACTTTATATGGCCTGGATGTCGCTCGCGATGCGATTTCGAAATCACGTACGGCCATCGTCATGGAAGGCTACACGGATGTGATCATGGCCAGCCAGTATGGTATCCCCAACGTGGTGGCCGTATGTGGTACCGCTTTGGGTGAAGGCCATCTCAGGATTTTGCAGCGCTACTGCGATCAAGTCGTGTTGCTGCTGGATGGTGATGAAGCGGGACGTCGACGGGCTGCTGAGATATTGGACTTGTTCCTAGGACATCCGATTGATTTGCGTGTCGTTACGCTGCCGGATGAATTGGACCCTTGCGACTATTTGATCAAGTCCGGTGCCGATGCGCTGCGCAACGAGATCAGCAATGCGGTGGATGCTTTAGAGTACATGATCGCTAGTTTGCTGGGGGACATTGATCCCTTTGTCGACACGCACCGAGCAAACGCTGCGTTGGAACAAACACTCGCTTTACTTGCGAAATCTGCAGGAAAATCATCACTTCCGGCCGATGCAGCTCGATTGCGTCAGGAGCAAATGTTGTTGCGAGTCTCACGCCGATTCGCGGTGGATTTGCAACAACTGCGATCGCGGATGAACACGATTCGCGAGCGTGACAGCCAGCGTCAAAAAGCGCGCGAAACGTTTCGCAAGCCGAACCAAGCTGGGCAGCAACCTGTCCGCACTGGCAATCCAATACGGCCTGAATTGAAGTCAACGCAGCCACGCTTGCCCAGCCAAAGCAACAAGCAGAAATCGACATCGGCCAACGATGCACTTAGCGATGCGTATTTCGAATCCGCATCGGCTGATGCCGGCAGTATGGACTTTGATTTTGGATTTGGTTCCCAGGCTAATGGTGACCAACAGGCAAGCGTCAACGACAACACTGCGAACTATGGTACAGCGCGTTCCGATGGCAGACTTTCGTTTCGTGAGCTAACGGCGCTAGAACGTGAATTGTTTGAAATCATTGTGCAGCGCGAGGATCTAGTTCCCCTCGCACTCGAACGCTTTGACGCCACCGTCTTGGAGAGTGCGACTGCGAAAGCGTTGCTGCAAGTCTATGTGGAATGTGACCTGCGTGGAATCGACTTGAATTTTGATTCGGTGATGGCAGCCGTGGAAGATTCTCAAATCAAGTCATTGCTGGTGAGCATTGAAACGGTCGCAACTGCAAAAAATGAGAAGTTGCCTATAGACGCCCGTGATAGATTACTTATGTTATGTGACTCACTGGCAAACGTAGATGCGGCTGCAGAACAAACGCGACGTTTGCAACGATTACAGTCTTCTGATTTGGATGATTCGCAGCAGTTAGAATTGCTGCAGGAAGTACTGCGATCGGCCCGTGAGAATCGAATCTTAAAAATTCCCGAGTTCTAATTCGTAACTTTTGTGCAAGGAGGCCCAAAACGTTGACCGCGACTGCGCACGGAAGTGTCGTAGTCTTCTTTCCAGAACAGTTGCCCATCACTTGATGCTAGCAAGTTCGACTTTGAAGATCAAAGTCACCCGCAAACTTGTTACATCGTTTTCCAAACTTTCGTACCTAAAGGAATTCGTACGTGGAACGCACAAAATTCGGACTGACCCAACTGATCGAATTGGCCAAAGAGCAAGGCTACCTAACCTTTCAACAAATTGACGGCTTTTTGCCCGACGAAGCTAACGATGCCGATCGCCTTGATCGAATCGTGACCGTGGTCGAGCAAATGCGAATCCCCATTATCGATGCCAGCGAAGCTGAACATCGTCAGCACAAGAAATCGGACATCATCAATTTTGATGAAGCCCTCGCTCAACACAAACAACTTGCCGAAGGCAGCACGCCCAGCGAACGCAGCCGCTTGACGAACGATCCAATTCGTTTGTACCTCTCGCAAATGTGCGAGATCCCTTTGCTGACTCGTCACGAAGAGATCTTGTTTGCCAAGAAAATTGAGATCACTCGCCGCCAATGGCGACGCGCCGTTCTTGGAAACGATTTCGCTCTGCGTAACACCGTCGAGATTCTCAAGAAGGTGCACCAAGGCGTCCTGCCCTTCGATCGCACGATCAAGGTTTCGTTGACCGAACGACTTACCAAAGAACAAATCACTGCTCGTATGCCTCACAACCTGCGAACCCTTGACCGTTTGATCGAAGAGAACCGAAAACTGTTCTGTCGCATCGTCTCCAAGACCACTGCCATCGGCGATAAAAATGCCGCCATGAAGCAGTATCAACGCCGACGTCTAAAGTGTATCAAGTTGGTGGAAGAGCTTTCGCTGCGTTCACGCCGCGTGGTTCCGATGATGAAGTTCTTGGAAGAAAAATGCCACCGCATGGAATGGCTGAACGGTCGCATCGAAATGCTCGAACGCACCGGCGGCTCGCGCCTAGAAATCAAACGCTTGAAAGACGAGTATCGCCAACTGGTACTGATGGTTCAGGAAGGACCCTCAGCACTGAAGCAACGAGTCGCTCGCTTCAAAGCAGCTTACAAGCAATACGAAGTGGTCAAACGCGAACTGTCCAGCGGAAACCTTCGCTTGGTCGTTTCGATTGCCAAGAAGTACCGCAATCGCGGTATGAGCTTTTTGGATCTAATCCAAGAAGGTAACACGGGCCTGATGCGAGCGGTTGACAAGTACGAATATCGTCGAGGCTTTAAGTTTTCAACCTATGCGACTTGGTGGATTCGCCAAGCGATTACGCGGGCGATTGCTGATCAAGCTCGCACGATCCGAATTCCAGTTCACATGATCGATGTGCTGAGCAAACTGCGCAATATCCAAAAACGATTGAATCAAGAGTTGGAACGCGAACCATCGATCGAGGAAATTGCAGCCGCAGCCGAAATTCCGGTTGAAGAAGCGCAACGTGTGATGGACATCGGCCGTCATCCAAGCTCGTTGGATCGTCCTGTCGGTGATGGGGAAGACAACGCATTTGGCGAGTTTATCGAAGGTCCTGAGAGCGAGAACCCAACCCGCACCGCAGCGAACTCGCTATTGCGAGATCGCATCGAGTCGTTGTTGAAATCGTTGACCTATCGCGAACGAGAAATTATTCGCTTGCGATATGGTTTAACCGACGGTTACTCGTATACGCTAGAGGAAGTCGGCCGCATTTTCAAAGTGACACGCGAACGTGTGCGTCAGATTGAAGCTAAAGCGGTTGCCAAGCTGCAAAGCCCAACACGCTCCGCTCGCCTAGAACCGTTCTTGAATGTCGCTTAACAAGCGAACGGTTGCGGAATGACATTAGCTTGCCCCTCGTTTTCGGGGGGCATTTGTCATTCTACGCTCTTTGTTCGTTGCCCGCCTTTGGGCGGAAGGGTTCTTTTACATTAGCGTCCGCCTGAAGGCGGGACTACGAACTAAGAGTTCCGCCTGAAGGCGGGACTACGAACTGGGGGTTCCGCTTTATTGGAAGGTAATGCGGTTAATCGATAATCGCTCTTCAACTTTCCATCATCGCAGCGATTTGTTCAATCTGCTGCTGACGGAACGGCACGGGCGCTTCTAGCAATCGATCGTCAAACCCAAGCTCGCTTAACATGCGATCAACCATCGTCTCGACACCATAGCGAGTGACCGCACTGATGTCGATCGCTACATTTGGCATCGGCAGCGAAGAAACAGCACCGCCAAGCAAGTCTGCTTTCGTTCTTACCAACATGGACTTGCTGGCATGATCCGCGTAGATGCTCTCGTGCATTGTAGTCCATCCCACCGTACCATCGATCAACAACAAGATCAAACTCGCGTCGTTGGCGATCATCCTCGCTCGCTCAATGCCCTCAAGCTCAATGTCGTCAATCGTTTGCCGAAGACCAGCGGTATCCAGCATGAACAGCGGCCAGCCATTTAAGCTAATCGATTCGCGTAGGATATCGCGAGTTGTACCCGGCGCTGCATCCACGATCGCACGGTCCCAGCCTAACAGACAATTCAGCAGCGTGCTCTTGCCGGCATTGGGCGGGCCTAAGATCGCAACCTGCGGCGGGGCCAGCAAACGAAGTCCCACTTGTCCGTTCTGCAACAAAACCTCGTACGCTCGACGCTTCGCTTCCTGCGAGCTCCAAGCAGTTGATTGCAGTTCCGCAACCGCGCCCGTCAGTGCGCCGTGCGCTTGATGCAGCAAGACTTGTAACGCTTTTGGAGTCGTCGCAAACTTGAGGTCCGACCATGCCTCGCGAGCATATTGGTCTTCGTTGCGTCGGTAAAGATATTCGTCCGGTGTGGCCATCGAAATGCCGTGCATCGCAAGATCGCTCAGGATACGAGCGGCCGGAATTGGACCGCCGTGGCATTGGATCTCGACAGCATCTTCATCCACGCGGCAAATGACGACATCTTCGCCGACGGCAACTTCATCGCTGTCGCTGCTAGTCACCCGTTTATGAACACCCAACCACACACCATAGTAGATCTGATCGCGTTTTAATTGATGACAGCCTGAAGCGGATTGCCAGTTAGCGAGGATAGCTTCCAGCGCGCTGGAGCCCCATACCACGACGACGGCCACAGCGGCTGGAGCGTTTGACGTTAGCTTGGTTGCAAACGTGCTGGATAGAGTGCCAGATTGCATGGATTACGACTGTTCAAGATCGACCAGGAATTGAGCGTTACGAAGTTGATCGTCCATGATCTCCAGTTGCAAGAGCCCTTGGCTGCGTAGCGTTTGGACCATCGCGCGATGCTCCGAAGCGATCCTTTCCGCCACCCTGGCTACACGTCGACGGCTCAGCAGTAGCGTCATCGTCAACATGCAATAAATCATGACAGGCAAGATCGACAAGACGACGGCGGTAAACATGACCGACGCCGAGGGGGCAGGAAAAACATGCATGACGGGCTCGTTGGTTGAGAGCGCTTTCCAACTGGCCACCAAATAATCGCGATAAATCCCAACGATCGGACCCGAGAACAGTGCCCAGAAAATCGCTGTCCCCAGCAAACCGCTGGCTATCGACGCCATCGACGAGATGCGGAAACTCTCCAGTACGCTTGAAAAGATTTCCGCCGAGCGAAACTGCAGTTGTTCAACGCCGCTCAACCGCATGCGTGTTGGCGAATCGTCAGTGGTCTCCGCTTGGATGCGTTGGCCGCTAGCGCTGATCGCTCGCAAGCTGTGTTGAAACTGTTCATGGATCGGGCGCAGCAGCAGTAAGACTTGCGATTCAATCCGCTCTTGCAAGCCTGCCTTCATTTCGGACTGAAACTGGCGATTGGTCGCCACGTTCCGAGATAGCGCAGCAAAACTTCCAAACAACGAAGGCAGCGAACCGCTCAAGGCCAACACGACGCGATCCCAAGCGCCATGCGTCAGAGCAAGCAGCGAGAGGACCGTCCGATAGGGAAAAAAGATCGCAGGTGTCTCTGCGACCCATTGCGAACGGAGTTGATTGCGAACCGCGACCAGCAACTGAGTACGGCTGCCCATGATCGCTTCGATCGCTTGTTCTGGAATGCGCTGTGCGTTTCGATGAAGTTCAACTACGGCACCGGCCAAGCTGGGCACTTGGCGGACAAGGACTTGGCCAATATCGTCTTTGAGTTGCTGAGCAATCGCATTGAGCCGGCGGTCCTGCGTCTTGGCGATCGCATGCAACTCGACGCCTTTGAGCCGACCTTTCAGCGCCGATTGAAATCGCTGCACCGTCTCCGCCTCGTTGCCAGACTCTTCGAAGTCTTCGAGATAGATCGGTTCCAGCCAAGTGCTACCAGCGGCCGCTTGTTGCATCGTCGCGAGCCAACGGCCAACTTGTGATTGCAGCGATGGCTTGGCGGTCAGTTCCGACGCGGGGTGTTCCTGATTCTTCGGCGCATCGGTTTGTTCTGCACCCACCGCTGTAATCACTGGGACGACGATGGAGCCTTCTGCTCGGTGGGCAAGCGTCGCAAGTGCCGCACTACTCATTTGGTCATAACGCGACACGAGCAGGACCAGCGGCGCGATCGACGTCGCGCTAGCGGCCAACGCAGCCGCTTTCTCGTCGGCGTCGGTCGATCCGGGTGTGTCTAACAAAACATACGGCAAGCCGATATCCACCAGATCGGTGGGGCCAGCATGCAGATAGATCTCGTGCTGGTTGTCCAAGCGACTGGGCGGCGTCGATCCGATCCAACAAAGCTTGGTCGTCGCTTCCCGAGAAAGCACGCCGCTGGGTATTCGAGCCCGTGTGTTGGCATCCAGCACGAGGCTGCGTGCACACCACGATTTGCCTTGGCCCTTGAGCCCCAAGATCGCGACTAACGGCAATTCAATGTTTCGTGCCGAGGCGGTATTATCGCTGCGTGCCGAAGCGTCATCGCACAGCGTCAGAATTTCATGCCGAGCGGTATGATCGCCCAGCAATTGGACCGACGCCTGCTGGATACGCTGGATAAGGGCTTCTAAGGACTGGCGTTCCAGTTGGTCGTATTTGAGCATTTCAATCAGCAAAGGGGGCGGCAAGCGGGCACTAATGGAGTCCGCTATATCTTACCACCAAATTTCTAACTTGCGATTCGCTGAGGATTCGGCGGAGCGATGAATTGATTCAATTGATCCGGAATCGTCCTGATATGCAGGTCGCGCTGTGGGAACGCCAGCTTGATATTCTGCTCAGAAAACCGTTGGTGAATTGCGCTCAACAGGTCATGCCGCGTCTGCAATCGAGCATCTAAGGATTGCAAAAAGAATCGCAGAGTCAGTTGCAAACTGGTTTCATTGATCGCTTCAAAGAATGCCGTGGATGGCGGATCGTTCAGTACGTTGGGATGCTCGCGGCACACATCCATCATGATATTGCATGCCTTTTGAGTATCTGAGCCGTATGCGATTCCGATATTCAGCACCATCCGAGTGGTCGAATCAGATAACGTCCAATTGAGCAAACGACCAGTGATCAAATCCTTGTTGGGAACGACTAACTCCTGACGGTCCCAGTTGGTAATCGTGGTTGCACGCATGCGAATCTTGGCGACCGCTCCACTGGTATCGCCAATCGTAATCACATCGCCGACACGGATCGGCTGTTCAAACAGCAGGATCAAACCAGAAATAAAGTTGGCGAAGATCTCTTGCAAACCAAAACCCAAGCCCACGCCCAACGCAGCCACCAACCACTGGATGCTGGACCAGCGTACCCCCATGTAGTTAAACGTCATGGCGATCCCGATCATTAGCAGGGCATACCGCGAGACCGTGGTGATCGCATAGCGTACAGCGTTTTCAATCGGCAGATGTTGCAGCAGCGCAATCTCCAAAAGCCCAGGAATATTCCGCGCGGCAAAGACTGTGAGCACACCGATCGGTATCGCAAATAACAGGTCAGACAAGGTAATCCAAACTTTCGGACGCAGTTCAGCGTTAGGTGCCGTCGTAGAACCACTCGACGTCAATGCTCCAACCAGCCCACCGGTCGAAGGAGGTGCATTCACTGCCGCTCCGCCTTCGATTTGCCACAGTTGAATGGAATCTAAAGCGTTGACGGCGGGCAATACATCGGACCAAATCCAAATGACCGAAACCAGCGCAGCCACGACAGCACACGCCGAAACCAAACTCATCGTTTGCGCGTTGATGGCCGCTAGATCGAGCGCTTTTTGCTCATTGCGAATTTCATTGCGAAACTCCGTGCTGCGAACGTCATTGGGTATACTGGAACCAGTGGCAGCGATGGCCGATTCACGCTGCGCTTCTTCCAAACGAGCTCGAGCCTGTACGATTGCCAAGCGACGGCGGCTAAGCAACAGCCAACGCGTAGCCAGTCCATACAATATGAAGATGCCGACCAGCGTCATCGCAGTTCGATAAACCAACAATGCCAACCGCACCGCGGTGTAGTGGTATCCAAACAGCGAAGCGACCGCCAGTAGAATCGGGATCGCGACTAAACTGGCAAACCAAACGTATCGCAGGCGTTCGACCCAACCACCCTGATGATGATTGATGTATTCCGACATGACACCTTTTTTCGGATGCAGCAAGCCGGTCACGGCCGTGGACACCAAAACCAGTAAGATTACAAACGCGAAGCGCCCCAGGCTGTTCTCCCATAATTCATCGCCGCCATCAAAGACCATAGCGACCACCGCTACTAGCGGCGTTGCAATATCCAAGAACCATCGCAGGTGACGGCGGAACTGAAAGTTCGCTCCGGCAGGCCAACGCAAATGTTGCTCGGCAAGCCCACCGCTGCGGCACACCTGACGTAGTAGTTCAATCGCAAAGAAGAATCGAGCGGCGTACGCTATCCCAAACCCAAACTGCTGCACAAAAGGTTGGACGCCCGTCTCGGCATACAACCGCAAACCAAAATAGGCCATCAAGGCAGGCCACGGTGCACTGACGAGAACTGTGAGCACGACAACTTTTGCTGTGGGCATATATCGCGTATTGTTTCCACGCTCAGCCTGCTCGCCTAACTCCTTAATCCTACGCCGGAATTTGCCCGAGTTGTAGACCAGAAAAATCCACACGCCAACCACCGCAATGGCTTCTGTTAAATGCAACTGCAACTCGCTCAGAAGTGCACTGGCAATCGATTTCCATGCATTCCAATTGAATAACCAGCGCAGCGCTGGCCATAACTGTTGGAAGTGCCCTTTATCAATGGGATCTGCCGAACGAATCCACAGCACGTGCTGGTCGACAAACGCGCGATACTCGTCGATCAGCATGATCATTCGCTGCTTGCGCTCCGAGATGTCGGTCAAGCTGTCGAAGTAGTTGCCGGCATCGAGGCGAAAATCATTGATCAGTTGCAGTTCCTTCTCGCGAACCTCAGTGATCTCTTCTGGTTCGTTGGTCAGAGCACTTGCGTTCCGCGATTTCCAGTCATCCAGTTCAAGCAGCAGGCTGCCGATCTGCTGCATGCGAGATTGATAGTCGCCTAACTCTTCACGTAACTTTCGAGTATTCGGCAACTCCAAACGCTGGCGCCGCAGCATCAGCCCAACCCAACTGTTAAGCCCACTGACGCCTCGTTCACCGCTGGCCTGGATGCGTGTGCGCATGTTGTTGTATCGCTCGTCCCACATTTTGCGACGGTTGAGCGATTTTTCTGATTCCGCTTGGACTTCGCGGTCCTTGCGAGCAATATCCAGCCACTCATTCGCTCGCTTGATCATGTTCTGTGCAATCAAGCGATCATCGCTAGAGGATGATTTCTCAAGTAACTTTGTGGCGTAATCACGGAAGCTTTCGATGTGCGTTTCACGACGACTCGTCAGTTCCGCATTGATCTCTTTAATCTGCGTGTGATAATTCTTTTCTTCGATCGCAAGCTGATCGCGTTGCAGCGGCAACAGTTCGGCTTCCGCTTCGTACAGTCGCAATTGTTGTTCCAGCATGCGGACGCGTTCTATACTTGCGGAGATTTTTGCGCGAGTGAGCAACGATCGAGCTTCGGTAATGCGTGCGTCCACGTCGGCGGCCGGTTTCGCCGTAAGCTCCTCATTGTGTTTGCCCTGCAATTCGCGTTGATCTGCAACAAGCTTAGGAAATTCCTTCTTCCAAGCTTCGCGTGTCTTGATGCGATCCTCGATTGAGTTTTTGGAATCAGAGACCGCTTGCAACGCAGACTGCTGTTGCTGCAATAACGACTGCAAGTTTTCCTGGCGCGAGTTCCGAAGTGTAAAGGGCGAAATAGCTTCGAACTTCGGAGGTGTTTCTTTGCGACGTTTTGCTTCCGCGATCGCCGCCGGAGCGACTTCGGCCTTCGCAGAACTCTCTTTGGCGACGCGTTCACTTTCCGCGCGATTCTTCAGCTCTGCTAAAATACTTTCATAGATTTTCACCAGCGAGTCGCGAATCGTCGCATCGATATCGCCGCTAGTGATCAGTTGCTGTTTGCGAGACTCTAAAACTTCCATCGAAAGTGGCGCATCCACACCGTTGCTAAGGGCTGCAGTGGGCGGAGCGGCGGCAGCAGTGGGCGGAGCGGGTGTCGAATTGGCGGGGGCTTGCGTTGCAGGTGCTTGCACGGGGGGGGCAGCAGCCGATGGACTGGACGGCAGTTGTTCCGGAGTAACTTCTGCGACGACGGTTGAGGAATCGTCAGCCACTGAGCCAGCCGCCGCATCATCTTGAATGCTGACGACATACGCAGAAGAGAACTTCGCTTCCAATTCTCCTTGCCCTGCAGCGACCGTTCGAACGGGAGCGTTATTGGCTGCGTCAGTGGTGGCCGGAGCCGTTCGCAGCGATGCGTGATCGATTCGCTGAGTCGGCGGGGCCTGAGGAGCACGTTGAGGCGTCGTAGGCCGAGCGGCTAAGTCTCGCAGCCATTGATCGCTGGAGGTCTCGAACGAGTTGAGCGCAACGGGCACAGCGGAATCCTGCGTGTTGGCATAAAAATCAAATCGCCAAGCGGTCGAAGCGGACGGGGCATTGTCTGAGTTGGACGATGAAGGAGTTTGGCTGGCGGATTCCGCAGACGAAGGAATTGGCAGCGAGTATTGCTGGCTCAAGCCTATGCTGTTGAGGCAGCAGCAGACGCTTAAGAATGCGAGCGTAACGGCTGCGCAGAATCGACGATCGAAATCGGCAAGCTTCTTCCAATGGGAGATCCAAGCGTCCATGCAGTCCAACAGTTATTCGCGTTCAACACGTCGATGATTCACTGTACTGTCTATAGTTAATCGAGCGATCGGTATCAAGCCCGCGCTGACTTCGATTACCCGCAATGTAGCAGGCACACTCCGTGGGCCGCCCGCATCGTAGCAGGCACACTCCGTGGGCCGTCCACCCTTGTAACGGCACAGCGGAGTGTGCCTACTACCTTTGTTACTCTTTCAGCAACCTGCCAATCAGACCGCCCATGGTTTGGTCTTGATGTTGGATCATCCGTAAGTTCGCTTCATAAAGGCGAGAGGCTTCAATCAATTCCATCATGGCCCCCGTCGGCTTTACTCCAGATTGCTCCAAGAAGCCGTTGCGAAGTTGTCTTTCATTTTGCGGCACATTCTGCAGCTCCGCCAAAGGCTTAAAAAAATTGTCACCAACACGAGCTAAATCGCCGGGCTGTTGAGGCCTCGCGAGCTGCAGAACTTGTGTGGCACCAGCTTGCATGATTCGCCCGTCCTCATGAACCGTATAGTCTTTCGTTGGATCGATTCGAATCGGATTGCCAGCGGTTGACATTACCGGATCACCGTTGGTTGTGGTCAATACACCTTGCGAATTGAACAGAAAATCGCCAGCTCGCGTCAGCAGCGTTTCTTGCCCGCGTTGTACCACAAAAAACGACTTGTCATCGTTGATCGCAAAGTCGGTCATGCGTTTCGTCTGCTGGATCGGCCCTTGGGAATGGACCGTTCGGACCTCCTCCATCGCGACACCGCCGCCGATATCGGCAAACGTCCCGCTGCCAGCGCTGATCTCGCCTCGCTCGATCGCCTCGGAATGCTGCGCTTGCAGAATGGCAAGCTGCGGCTTAAAGCCCGGCGTATTGACGTTGGCCAGGTTGTGGCTCAGCACTTCCAAGCGTTGATTTTGCGCGTTGGCTCCGGCCGCTGACAAGTACAATCCGTATGGCATAGTTGTTCGTCCAAAGGCAGTAAACTATTTCGCGCGAGCGGTCCAAATCGGTTTGTCCGTTGGATTCGAATCGAGATGGATCGGGAATTGATTCACCAGTTTGCGTCCATCCTCGTACTCCAATCGTACGAACACAGTCACTTCGCCCTTGACCGGTAAGACCGGCAGCGGGCCAAGCTCGAATCGATATCCTTGCGCCGATCCAATCGGATCGTAGAACTCATCCAATTGCTCGGGCGAAAATGTCCAACGCCCCAAACGCACCGGTGCATTCGGTTGTTCTGGGTGAATGGCGTAAGGGTCAACGACTACAATCGTGAGATGACCTTCCGCAGGCATGACTCGACCATTCGAAAGTTTTGGTTGCAGCACCAAACGCAAGCTCTCTTCGCCAGGTACTTCGTCGGCGTCGAAACCACGAGTAAAAGCGGGATGGAAAGTAAGCTCTACGATACTAGGGGCTTCATCTTCGCTTGCGCCAGCTAGATCGCCGCGCGGCGTTGCGTTCGCGGTGACTTGTAGGTGCGGCGAATAAGCTTGGGAGCGCTCGAGATCGCCGTCGACGTCAATGGGCAATTGGTTGTCCATCCAGTTCGGTTCGTCGGAATCTACAAGCTCATCATTTGGCACTTCGTCCATTGATTGGATGGCGACGGCTTGTTGGACCAACGCTGGTTCAAGCTGAGGTGGCTGGCTGAGATCGCGCAGGTTGCTGCTGAAGCCTTCGTTTCCTGAGGAACGGCTATCCAATGCACTTGGCGGCAAATTGAATTCGATCGAAGGCGGTTCCAGTGGAACGCTTTCAATCACGGCAGGTGGTTTCGCAGGCACCGTCGGCTCGCCGGGACCACTGCTGCTAGGCCCCGATTTAGTATCCGATTTTGCATCGGGAACGGGCGCGACTTTAGGGGTCGATGATCGCGAGGGGAGCTCTTCAAAGTTCAGCTCGGGTGAGCTCTGATTGGGCGTCGGCCGCAAGCGACTTTTCGGGCTAGTCATCAATTGTTCGCGGAGGCGATTATTTTCATGCTGCAGGGCATTGATTTCGAGTTCCAGCTCTCGATACGCCGAGTCGTATTCGTAGATTCGGTCTTCCAGGTGACGAGCTTCGCTGTTGAGTTGCTCGATATAGAGCTCGGTGTATGCCGCACGGCGACAGCCAAATTGCAGGACGATACAAAGCAAACTGCTGAGTAAGCAGATACTTTGCAAGCGAGTTCGGCGGCAGCGGCTGGGTGGGACCATGAATGCAAGCGTTGAAAATTCGTGCGGCTAGAAATCTTGTGAAAATTTCGATTTCTCTTCAAGATATAGCCGATAACGAAAATCCAGCGGCAAAGTCAAGGTGAGTCGGTGCGAAGAGTTTAGATAGCCAAACGTAGACACCGTAGGCCGGTAACAAGGTCGCGTTGTTATTGCCACGGCAAGGTAACGCTTGTCAAGCAATGCGAAAGCGAATGCTAAGTCCACACCAATTCAGCGACCGAAGTTCCGGCAGAATGATGGACACCGTAGGCCGGCAACAAGGTCGCGTTGTTATTGCCAGATCTGCGTAAAACTTGGCAGTCAACGCAAAATTAGAATGCGAGGTTCGCAGGGATCAAACGACTTGCGAGAAAATGAGGATCCAGACTGCTGTTGACTAGAATGCAAGGATTCGAATCGAGATGAACAAACTCATTCTAGTTTCAACCCCAACGTTGGTTTAGGTTTAGGTTTAGGCCCGGACGCTTACTGTTTTGCAGCGTCCAGGGAACTGAAGTTCCAGCCTACAATAACAACGGCTAACGAGCCACGGGGCGATTGACCGATGCCGGTCGCACGCGGCGATTGGCGGTCGCGGTCGTGTGATGGTCATCGTGAGCTGGTACGGCTGGCTGCACATGAACCGCTGCGGGTTTGCGAACAGCAGGCGTCGGCTGTTGGATGACTTGCGTACCATGATCGTGAGTCATGCTGGGTACGTGCGTCGACATTGCATGCGGACTGCTCATCATCTGCGACTGAGCACCCGCATTGCAAGTTGCACAGCCACTAGTGCCCACGGAGGAGCCAGCATAAGTCACCGGATGCGAGACCACATGACCGCCATCACATGAAGTACAACCAGGTGTCGCGCATTCGCAAGCTCCGATGTACGGCAAGCCCCAGCATTCACGCAGACGGCTCAGCAGCGGTCGACAAGCGGTCTCGCCGCACGGGTCAAGTACCGGTGGATGATTGATGCGTTCATCCCAGTAAACTTCACCACACCCGTCAGCACATGGGTTGACCATGCGATTCGCCGCTCGACTCGCCAATCGCATCGGCATCGCTCCCGCCAAATCGGGGCCACAGCATGGCCCGCTGCCACAAGAACCAGCGATCGGTCCGCAGCAGCAACCGGTAAAGTTGAGAACGGCAGTTGCCACAACACTTAAAGCTACCAATCGTATGAACATCGTGTTCAACGCTCCCCTGAATGAAACTCTTCGATAAGTCTACAAAGGGATTCATCGGCCCGTACAACCGGCAAAATCGACAAATTTTGACATTCTCGGCGAGTTTTACATGCGGGATTTCCGCAGATTCCTTATTCTTTTGGCTAAATCATGCAGTGGCCGCCAGTAAAACCCCCAATCGTTGCTATCCACATGCGAGATAAACTCGACTGACCGAGCTGGCGTTTTCGCTTACGATAAGAGAAGTCCGTTTAACGAGCTTTCGCGCGCTGCGGGATCGATTCCGGCGGGGCGAATTCAGCGGACCAAGTTCAGCTAACTTCATCAAGTGGATTTTGAGTGGGTTTTATGTCGCAAACGGATATTGGTTGGAAGTTTGACAACAGCTATGCGCGACTTCCTGGCAGCTTTGCCGTCGAAGTAGCGCCGACCAAGGTCCGCGCGCCGCAAGCAGTGCTCTTGAATTATGCGCTGGCTGAGCAGTTGGGCTTGGACTTGCATCGCGCTGAGATCGAGGACTTGGCGGAGGTTTTTGCCGGGAACGTGATTCCTGAGGGAGCTGCACCGATTGCTCAAGCGTACGCCGGTCATCAATACGGTGGCTTTACGATGTTGGGAGATGGCCGCGCGATTCTGTTGGGCGAACAACTGACCCCCGATGGATCACGATTTGATATTCAATTAAAGGGTTCTGGTCCAACACCATTTTCGCGCAGAGGCGATGGCCGTGCAGCTTTAGGTCCCATGCTGCGTGAGTTCATCATTAGTGAAGCGATGTATGGCTTGGGGATTCCAACCACACGCAGTTTGGCTGTGGTTGTTACAGGTGAGCCGGTTTATCGTGAGTCGGTGTTGCCTGGAGCAATCTTAACTCGAGTGGCTGAAAGCCATATTCGCGTTGGCACCTTTGAATACTTTGCCGCTCGACAAGACCGCGACGGATTGAAGATGCTGGCGGACTACACCATCGATCGGCACTTCCCCGAATTAATCACTGCGGCCAAACCCTATCTCGAACTGCTAGTCAAAGTCATGGAGCGCCAAGCGTCGTTGATAGCGAGCTGGCAGCATATCGGATTCATTCACGGTGTAATGAACACCGACAACGTCTCCATTTGCGGAGAGACGATCGACTACGGTCCTTGTGCATTCATGAACGCATACGATCCTGCAACGGTCTTCAGTTCCATCGATTCGCAAGGGCGTTACGCTTACGGCAATCAACCGACGATTGGCCATTGGAACATGGTTCGATTTGCCGAGTCATTATTGTTGCTGCTAGACATGAACCCAGAATTGGCTGTTGCATCGGCCAATGAAACGCTGGAGCAGTTTCCGAAACTGTATGAGGCCAGTTGGTTAGCTGGGATGTGTAAAAAAATCGGCTTGATGACTCAAGAGCTCGAAGACGCTGAACTGGTCGACTCTTTACTAGCATGGATGCAGCAATCCTCCGTCGACTTTACTGCCACCTTCCGGACGCTGTCCCGTGAAGACAGTGAACTGCCGGCAGAAATTCAAGATGAAGCGTTTCGCGCTTGGAAGGCTCGCTGGAAGCAGCGATTAAGTCGCAATGGTGTCCCTCTGCAGCAAGCATATGAATTGATGCGATCGGTCAATCCGGTCGTTATTCCTCGCAATCATGTAGTTGAAAGTGCTTTGCAAGCCGCAAATCAAAACGGAGATATTGGACCGACGGAAGAACTGCTAGCTGCATTGGCCAACCCGTATGACAATTCATCTCCGCGTGATGATCTCAGCCAAGGCCCATCCGAGCCCGACTCTTGCTATCGCACCTTTTGCGGAACGTGAAAGACAAGCTGAGAACATTCAGAATCCCACTGGCTTGTCCAGTGGATCGTTGGGCTTCTCGCTACAAAGAGGGAATCCGTCTCTGCATGAATCCCACTGGCTTGTCCAGTGGATTGTTCGGTTACTTGCTACAAGCACAACCTAGTTGAGATCGTCAAGCGCGGGGAAGGGGAAATCGACCGAAGGCGTGCGAACTTCTTTCATTAACCTTGCCATGCTCGCGACAAGATCCGGGTGCAAGGAAGCGACATCGTTCTGCTCGCTTGGGTCATCCTTTAGGTTGTAAAGCTCAATTTGCATGTTTCCTTTGAGCATGTTTTGCCGTATGGCTTTCCAGTCGCCAACTCGAATCGATTGCTGGCCTCCGTACCCTTGAAACTCGCGGTACAAATACTCACGTTCGCGCTGACGGTCGCCGAGAAGTGTCGCGGCTAGGCTGATGCCATCTATATCGCTTGGCAGAATATCTTCAGCCTTAATCATTTGGAGCAATGTCGGCATCCAATCCTCGAAACCGCTAACGCGATCACTTTGGCTGCCATCCGCAATCTTGCCAGGCCATCGAACGATGGCTGGGACGCGCACGCCGCCTTCATACAAAGAGCCCTTAATACCGCGCAGATCACCGACGCTTTTGAAAAACGAGGGTTCGCTTTCCCATCCACAAATCGCACCATTATCGCTGCTGAAGATCACAATCGTGTCATCCGCCAGCGATAGTTCATCTAACAAGCTTAGAATTGCGCCGACGTTGCGATCCAACTTACTAACCATCGCTGCATAGGCCGCGCGCGGCGTGAAGTGCGGCGTGTACTTCAACGATGTGGCGGGGTCGGTTGGAGGATCATCCCAACCCAGACTGGTATAGGGCAGCAGTTCTTCGTCGGGCACATGCAATGCCAAATGAGGAATTACCGATGGGTAGTACAGAAAGAAGGGCTTGGTCTGGTTGCTACGGACGAACTCGAGAGCCTGATGGATGATTCGATCAGGCGCATAGTCTTGACCTTTGAAACCATCGTAATTCTTCGGATCGTTTCGATCTGCATCTGGTGGCAGTTGCGCATGACCGTCGATTGCCGGAACGTTGTTCAGGAGGAAATGCTCCCGATCATTCCAAAGATAGGACGGATAATAACTGTGCGCGTGGCGTTGGCAGTTGTAACCAAAGAAACGACCGAATCCTTGTTGTAGCGGTTGCCCACTCGACTCCGGACCGCCTAATCCCCATTTGCCAAATGCGCCTGTCACATAACCCTTTCGCTGAAGAAGCTCAGCCAAAGTGACTTCACTATCCGGAATCGGATGCTGACCTTCCGGCTTTAGTTCACGATTGTTACGAATGAAAGCATGCCCTGGGTGTTTGCCCGTCATCAAAACGCAGCGAGATGGAGCGCATACCGCATTACCGCTGTAGTGCTGCGTCAGTCGCATGCCCTGGGCAGCTAATTGGTCTAGATGCGGTGTTTTGATTCGCTGTTGCCCATAACATCCAAGATCCCCATAGCCTAGATCATCTGCCAGAATCAAAACGATGTTCGGCGGATGCGTCTGTCCCACCGCAGGGATTGAGAGCAGCGAAATCGCTAGAACCAAAATCACAAAGCACGAAATCTTCATCTGAACACCAGTTAGGAGGGGGGGAATTCGCTGTTCGATAATTATAAACGGCATAGACTTGTCGATGGGCAGGGGATCAATGATTTTGCATGCTCAAAATTCCTTCAGCAAAGCGCCAAAACCAGATCAAAAGCGAATAATTCGAACGTGCAAATACATTATACTCGATAAGACTTTTGGACCAATTTTGGCTTTGAGGACCTTTTGTATGTGGACTGCCCATTTAACGCGCCTTTCTTTGACGATGTTCGCTTGTTGCTTTGCTGGTTTGCCAGCGACGCAGGCTGCTGAGCCCGAACGCGTCAGCATCAAGTCAACAATCACCAAAGTGCAACCGATGACGGGGATCGTCCTTTGGAACGTCAATGAAAACGCAGATACCGACGCGATTCAACTGGAATATCGTTACTGCGGTTATGACGAAGTGGTCAACGACAAAGGCGAATATGACTTCTCTAAGATTGATCGCGTGCTAGACGAAATCGCGTCCCGGAAGCATCAAGCCGTCTTGCGTTTCCACTACGTTTACGTTGGGAAGAAAACGACCGTCCCAGCCTTCATTAAACAACGCTCCGACTATAAAGAGACGATCGGTAAGAGCGAAGGCAAGACTACACATTTTTGCGATTGGAGCAATGAGGCTCTCAAAGAGTTCACGCTGGAATTCTACACCAAGCTTGCAGCTCGGTATGATCAGGATCCTCGCATTGCATTCTTGCAAACCGGGTTTGGATTATGGGCTGAATACCATATCTATGATGGCCCCAATGAACTAGGCAAGCAATTTCCAGACAAAGACTACCAAGCGAAATTCCTCAAGCATTTGAATTCGCAGTTCAAAGCCCTGCCCTGGATGATCAGCGTCGATGCGGCCGATAGCGACAACACACCGCTGGAAGATAACGATGAACTATTGGCGTTGAACTTCGGAGTGTTTGACGATTCGTTCCTGTGCAAGCAGCATCCCAAAGAGAACGCGATGAACTGGAAGACATTGAAGCTGGACCGATGGAAGCGAGCTCCGGGCGGCGGAGAATTCAGTTACTACAATGATCGTGATCAGAAGTTAGCATTAAGCGCCGCGGGCCCCAATGGCGTCAGTTTTGAGAACGCGGCTGCTCAATTCCACATCACCTTCATGATCGGCGATGGGCAGTTCAAATTCCAAAACAAAGATCGCATAGCTGAGGCGGGCATGGCGACCGGCTATCGATTTCGAATTGGCTCGGCAGTGCGAGATGGAAACAAAGTGCGATTAGAAGTGACCAATGAAGGCGTCGCTCCAATTTACCGCGATGCGTATTTTGCGAGTGGTGAAAAGCGGTCGGCTACGTCGCTGAAAGGGCTTCTGCCGGGCGAAAAACGCGTCGTCGAGATCGACGATCCCAACCGCACAATCCCAGGTGCACTTGCGATTGAAAGCGATTTCCTTGTCCCCGGTCAGATCATCCAGTTCGCCGCAGACTTGTAAGATTGCGCTAGGCAATTGTCATTCAATGCAGAATTTTGGAATTTCTTGTTAGATCCGATCGGTGACAAGCGTTTTGAATGGTAGCCGTTCACGGCGTTGCTTCGTCTGGCCTTAGGCGGCAATCGCCTTCGCGTCCTACTGAACCCGATTCCATCGTATGCGCATGACCGAATTGCCAATCACAGATCAGAAATTAATAGCTGCGATTGCAAATCAAAATCAGCAAGAGCAATGGCAAGATTTTGAACGAATCTACCGACCGGCGTTGTTGGCTTCTCTTCAAAAAATGGGGTTATCGCACGCCGACGCAGAGGATTGCTGTCAGCGTATTTTTTTGAAGTTGCTACGCGTGATTCCCAAGTTTTCTGACGACGGAAAACCGGCCGCTTTTCGACGTTGGCTGTACAGGATGGCGAAAAACGAAACCATCTCTTTTTGGCGGACGCATTCGAAGCTTCCGTCGGTCCTAGAGGGGTCAGGGTTCTATCGAAACGACGCGGTCGCAAAACAAGCGGAATCATTGAACGACACGATCGAACTTGAATATCAGCGTCATACATTCAAAGCGGTGGCGGCAGAAATCGAATCGCTTTCGGAACCGCGGCACTGGCAAGCCTTTTGGAAAACTGCCGTAGAAGGATTGCCGACACCACAAGTGGCCAAAGAACTGGGGATGAGTGTTGGGGCAGTGTACGTCACCAAAGGTAGAATCCTTAAGCAATTGCAAGCCGCCGTATTGGCGTTGGAGGAAGACTCATGAACCAGTTCAGATCCGCATGCAATGTATCGGTCATTGATGCTTTTGTTAACGACGATTTGGGCTCGGACCGACTGAAGCAGTTGGAAGTGCATTTAGACGTTTGCGAGCAGTGCCAAATTCGGTTCAATGAGAAACTAGAAACGCTGGCTGTCCACCAATCGCTGGCGCTTTTGAAAACCGTGGCGGAGCAAAGCAGTACTCAATCGCACGATCGCACTCCCAATGAAATGCTGATGAGCATTGCGACAAGATGCTTCCCTGCTTCTGACGATGATGTATTGCTAGGCAGGATCGATCAGTTTGAATTAGTCGAGCCTTTGGGGTCCGGCGGGATGGGGCTTGTTTACAAAGCGTTCGACCGTCCGCTACATCGCTATGTTGCTTTGAAAGTGTTATCGCCAGCGATGGCAGCTACCGCAACGGCCAGGCAGCGATTTATTCGCGAAGCACAAGCGTCTGCTGCAATCCATTCACCTTACGTTGTCCCCATCTATGCCGTGTCTGAGTTTGATGGCTTGCCATACATTGTAATGCGATTCGAATCAGGCAGGAACTTGCAAGAACACCTTGATCAATCCGGTCCGTTGAGCATAAGTTCGGCTCTCAAGATCGCCTCCCAGATTGCGCTGGGCTTAGTCGCCGCGCATGAGCAAGGTGTGATTCATCGGGATGTAAAGCCAGGCAATATCATGATCGAACCGTCGATCCTGAAAGCGTCGTTGACCGACTTTGGGTTGGCCCTTGTAGCTGACGATATCGGTCTGACTCACAGCGGTATGACGTTGGGCACGCCCAGCTACATGAGTCCCGAACAGGCGGCGGGCGGTCCAACGGACTATCGGACCGATTGGTACAGTCTAGGATGCGTGCTATACGCCATGCTCGTTGGATATCCGCCGTTTCGTGGGCGAAATGTCTATGAAGTACTAATGCGATTACAAGACGAACTGCCAAAGAAGCCCAGCGAACTGCGACGACAGGTTCCTCCATGGCTGGATCAATTGGTCATGCTTCTGCTAGTGAAGAACCCAGACAAGCGTCTGGCCGACGGCGAAAAGATTGTTCAACTTCTCAATGCCTGTACGATGCATATGGACAATCCGAGTAAACATAAACTACCGAAAACGCTCGAGACAACGCGTCAGGTTCGATGGGCCATCTGGATTGTACTTGTGCTGGCGATTTTCATTCGGATTGCGGCAGGCATCTACTTTGAATACCACACCCCTGCCTGGGTAGCGTCAGAACGCAACGCTGCACCGGAGCCAATCCCACCACCGGGCGTCATTCCGGCAACTGTGCAAGTTGCTTCTCCCTATGCACAAGTCAATGAATCTTACATGACACTTAAGGCGCGATTGAACGTCGAGCAATCGCGAATGCAGCATGAAAATGAATTACAGGCGATTCACGAACTGCGGCAGCAAATTGAAGAATTGGAACTGCAACCGTAAGACTCCTTTTAAACTCCCTTCATTCATTCCGAGGACTCAAGTATGCGAACGTTTTTCTCACGATGGTTGATGACCAGTCTTCTAGCCGGTTTGACAACGGCTTTGTCTTTAAACTGGATCTTTCTGCCAAATGCCTGCTTGGCTCAACAAGCTCCCCCCACTACGGAACCTTCATCAAAGTTCCCGGCGGTAGAGGGTTCAAATAGTGACTATCAAGGCAACAGTCCCTATGGTCCGCCACCAGCGAAGCAAGCTGTTGAACAGCCGCAAGCGAGTGAAATCGGTGGGCATCCTGATACTACGCCGCCACCACCAGTAGCCGCTTATGAAGTCGATCGTCGACAACCGAACTTTAACGGTATCTTGCGAGTAACATACCAAGTTAGCGTCGATGGAATCGTACTGCAATCAAAAAGTATGGCCGGATTGATTGTCACGCTTAGCCCTCTCACCATTGCGACTTGCGAGAGTATTACCGCGACCGACGACATGCCGATACACTATTTTGAGATTCCTCAGGATGCCGAGCGATCCTTTATGTTTGAACATCTTTTGATTCCGGTCCCTACAGCTCCGATAGCCCCTGGCGGCGATTATGCGGGTGGTGGTGCTTACGGAGCGAGTTATGGCAACAGTGGAATGGCTGGTGGCTCCGGCGGTCCTTATGGTACCGCTGCTGGATACATTGGTGCAGGTATCCCTGGATACGGAAGCGAGAATGCTGGCAACACGTCCAATGAAGGATATCCAATAAGGGCCGGTGGGGGTTATGGCAGTGGATGGGAATATGGATTGCCTACCATCAAAAAGGCGATTGTTGGCAAATCGGAGATCGCGGTTGCCGGTGGTCTGATCTTTATCACGGATCGTGCAGGGACGTTTTCCCCGACAGGTCTCTTCACACCAATCGATCTACGGCCGACTAATATGGAACCGGGCGGATCAGGCACTGTTTCGCATATTGTTCGTTTGACGAACAGTCGAACACCGGAACTGATCGACTTGAGTGCGTCAAAAAGAAACAACGATGCGTTAAAGAACGGCGATGTAACGATCAATGAGCGAGGTTTCAGCTGGCTATTTTGCGACAACAAGACTTTGCATTCTTCAAACGTTCTCAAGTTGTTTTTGCAAGCACGTGAATCATCGCGGTTAGGGAACGTGGCGAGCGATTCTACTATTTCGGGGCTTCCAGTGGTGGAACCTCCTGCGACAGGCCTTAGGCCAGCAGTGACCAGCGGGCAACGTGAAGCGATTCAAAAGCATCTTCAAACGACAGCTCTTCTGGAATCGGTTGTCCCCGCGATTGTGCGAGTCAAACAAGCCGCGACTGCCGAAGAAAAGGCCTCCGCTATTAAGGAACTGCGACTTGCTCTCGCGCTCGAGTTTGATGCGCAGCAAGCAGTGCGAGCAGCGGAGCTTGCCGCGCTGCGAACTAAGCTGGAACAACTGGAGAAAGATGCAAGCGATAATTTCTTGCGCAAGAATCAAGTCGTTGAGGAACGGCTTAAAATGTTGCTGGCTGACTAAGCGTACGGAAAATCGCGCGCTTCATACCCATTCGAGCGAAGGTCACTCAGGCTGGCAGGATGAAGAATTCGCCTCCAACGCCAAACATAAAGTCCGGTAGGGATTTCCACCATCCCCAACCGGGTTCGCTGAAGAAAACCATCCAGTGCCGTGAGGCCAACTGATAGCACGCAGGTGCCTATTACCGTTAGTTGCAGCAACTACCAGATTGTGTGCTGCAAGCCTGTGCTGAATTGGCATTTGCTGCAGTTGCCTTGACCTGATTCCAAGGCATCCGAGCGAGCAATGTTCCCATGGCGCAAGTGTTCGTTAAGCCTGAAAAGACTAAGCCTGAGCCGATCATTAGGGGAAGTGCCAGCCAGTAAAGATTGCCTGTGGCGAGCGCTGTGATGGTCCCAATCAAAACAAACGAGCCCGCGACGATCTGCACTTGGGAATTAAGTGGTATCGCTTTCTTGCCACGCACGACTTCCGCCCCCGCCGTCACGCAAGCCATCGTGCCACCTTCTACGTTGATCACATTGTGGACGCCTGCGGCAACGAACTTGTCGCACGCTTGTCTTCCTCGCGATCCAGATCTGCAAATGACATACAACGGCTCATGGGCCGACCCATTGCGGCTGGCTTGAATCGCTGCGGGATCCAACCGATCAAGCGGTTCGTTTCTCGCTACGGAGACATGAACCTCCCGAAATTCGACCGGTGTTCGCACATCGATCAGATCGACTTTTTTGCCAGAAGATAAAAGATTCGTAAAGTCGTTAGCGCTGATGCTGTTGGACATGTTTTACTCCGTATAAGTTAAAAAGTTGAAGTAACTGAACGTTGGTTCGAGATGATTTATTGTTTTAGAACGTGGCAAGTGCGAAGACCAAGCGGACAGTAGGCGGGACAAAATCCGATCAGCCCGGTCAGCAAAGGTACTATTCGTTATGTAAGCGTAGAACCGCCACCGCCCAAAAGGTTACAGCGTGTTGCTGTTTTTTTGTGGTTTACTGCGTTTTGCCAGTTAAACCATCCGTCCGGCGAACTATCGACTTCGCTGCGGTATCTAGTACACTGAGGTATTAATTGCACGTCGTCGAATTACATTGCACTACAAGGGCCTGCCCAACATTGAGTCATAAAGAACGAAGCAACGGATCTGCGGGAGAAATTTGCATTCTCGCTCGTTTAGTACAAACAGATATTCCTCAGTCCGTCGACCCGCTGGAGGAATTACGGGGGCTTGCCGAAACCGCAGGGGCGATCGTGGCCGGTGGAGTTGTCCAGCGACGCGAGAAACCGGATCAGACGACCTTCTTAGGAAAAGGCAAGGTCGATGAGCTGCGGTTACTGACCGAAGCCACTGACGCCGACATGGTGATCTTTGACAACGATTTGAACCCGGGCCAAACTCGAAATCTGGAGTTGGCTTTGAAGGTCAAAGTGCTCGATCGCTCGGAGTTGATTCTGGATATTTTCGCTACGCATGCTCAGACCTTTGAGTCACGCTTGGCCGTTGAGCTCGCTCAGTTAGAGTACTCACTGCCACGACTCAAACGTATGTGGACGCACTTGTCACGACAAACGATGGGTGTTGGGATGCGTGGTCCTGGTGAGAAGCAATTGGAAGTCGACCGTCGGCTGGCAGAGAAGCGTATCTACGACTTGAAACAAGAGCTTGCCAAGATTGAAAAGCGCAAGCAACGTGAAGTCGCTTCGCGCGATAGCATGTCCGTATCGTTGGTCGGATATACCAACGCGGGCAAGAGCACTTTGATGAACACACTGACTCATGCCGACGTGGAAGCGGTCGATAAACTCTTTGCCACACTCGATACTCGTACGCGGCGTTGGATGTTGCCTGGATGGGGGCCGATTCTCTTAAGCGACACGGTTGGGTTCATACGCGATCTGCCTCACCGGTTGATCGCTTCGTTCCGAGCAACACTAGAAGAAGCTCGTCAAGCCGATTTGCTGCTACATGTAGCCGACGCCAGTAACTCCCAAGTGCTCGATCAAATCTCGTCGGTCTATAAGGTGCTCAAAGAAATCGGCATCGAAGAAAAGGATACGTTGCTGGCCGTCAATAAAGTCGACGTTCCCGGCGCGAATGAACGATTGTCCGCGATCCAAAATCGCTATCCCAATATGATTCCTATCAGCGCCAAATCAGGATTTGGCATTACTACCTTAGGCTTGGCCGTATCCAATGCGTTGACGCACGGCTTTGTCGAACTGGATATACGCATACCAGCCAGCGATGGCAAGACACCGGCGATGCTGGTCAGTGTGGGCGAAGTTCTGTCCAAGCATTATGACGATGAGATTCTGACGATGCATGTTCGGATTTCTGCTCGGCATGCAGGACGATTGATCAATGCCGGGCATGATGTCCGCGTCATCTCAGGGACCGTACCGCAAATCAAGCGAGCCATTATTGAGCCCGATGTGGCGACCTTCAAAGCGGCTACGCTGGACGAATTAGCAGACCAGGAACTGTAGCCAAGTGTCCGTACGTAAAATCCCTGGTATGAAGGTCTTGGTTACCGGCGCTTCCAGCGGCATCGGTTATCACGTCGCTTTGCAGTTAGCATTGCAGGGCGCAAATGTGTTGGCTACGGCTCGCCGCCAGCACCGACTCACGGAACTTACAGACGCGTATGCAAACCGCCAATCAAATCCGCCTGGTAAAGATGGCCCATCATTTTTTGGTTCGTTATCGACGTTATCAGGCGATCTGACTTTAGCTGACCACCGCGAGCAACTGATACAGTGGGTGATTGACCACTGGGGGGGGGCACTGGACACGCTCGTCAACAACGCTGGCAGTGGAGCTATTGGTCGGTTTGATCAAGCCACGCCTTCTCGACTTCGCTCCATCATGGAGATCGACTTCTTTGCTCCCGTTGAACTGACCCGCTTGGCTTTGCCTCTGCTGCGCAGCGGCCGACAGTCGGCGGTTGTGAACGTGGGCAGCGTACTAGCATTTCGCGGTGTACCGCGTAAGAGCGAGTATTGTGCAGCGAAGTTTGCGCTGCGAGGCTGGTCGGAGGCGCTACGTATCGAACTGATGCGAGAGCGGATTGCGGTGTTGCAAGTGCACCCTAGTACGACCAAAAGTGAGTTCTTTGATTCATTGACGGAAACGTCTGCGAGCGAACGGTCGGTCAGTTTTGGCAGTATGGAGCCTGCGAAAGTGGCCAGTTGCATTGTGCGAAGCATTCGGCGAGGCACTCCGGAATCGATCCTTTCCAGCGGCGGTAAATTTTTGGTCTGGGCAGCGCATCGAGCGCCACGCCTGCTGGATCGGATATTGGCAAGGTCGTAGCGAGTAGGCCGGTAACAAGGTCGCGCTGGAATTGCCGGAACTGCGCAAAGCCAATTTTTCAATGTTCGCTTGAGTTAGTGACGTTCACAAATTTCAAGCGGCCGATGTTCCGGCAGAGTATGGCTTATTGGGTTTGCGTATCGATCGCGTATCGATCGACGACAGAGGTAGGCCGGTAACAAGGTCGCGCTGGAATTGCCGGAACTGCGCAAAGCTAATTTTCAATGTTCGCTTGAGTTAGTGACGTTTACAAATTTCAAGCGGCCGAAGTTCCGGCAGAGTGTTGCTTTACTTGTTACCGGCCTACGTGCTAAGGGCAACTGTTATTGCCGGAACTGCGCAAAGCCAATTTTTAATGTTCGCTTGAGTTAGTGACGTTTGCAAGTTTCAAGCGGCCGAAGTTCCGGCAGAGTATGGCTTTGCTGGTTGCCGGCCTACAATTTGTTCTGGCTTGCCACTAGCCGTGATACAATTTCAACGTTGCCTGTGGGACAAGGGTTGCCGCAACGGCGGGCATCTTTGGTAGGCGTGGTTCGACGGCTACAGCGGCGACGATCGCTTTGGCAATCGCTTCATCCGTGCAACTGATCTTTGCGCTGGGCGGCGTCCAAGCTTCGGTTCCCATGCCTGCAAGCACCACATGATCACCTGCTTCGGCTTCTCGGATCGCAAGCTCAATAGCTGCTTTGCGATTAGGAATGATTTCGATTTCCGCGGGAGACTCGCTGCCATCAACGACTTCCCAAGTCGCTCGTTGGCCCAGCATCAGCGAAGCTCGTGATTGCGTGAGAATGACGCGTGAAGCGGTTCGGCTCAGCACACGCCCAAAGGCCGCTCGCTGCTCAGGCGTCGCTGTATCGGGCACTTCTGCCACGACAATCGCACGTCGCCCGCTCGCTTGAACGCTATGCATGGTCGTTGCAAGTCGGTCGGCTTGGTCCGCTCGGTCGATCGTGATCAACGTTCCGCGTGGATCAGCGATGGCCTGCATGCGTCCGGGAATATTCGTCAAACGTTCGACACCAGTGATGACTTCGTTCAATTCAAGCCCAAACGAATAGCCTACGGCAACCGCCGCCAGCATGTGCCGCGCGACGTGATCTGCATCAGGGATTTGCATTGGCATCAGTGATCGACCGGCAGAGACCATGAACTGGTTCTCGCCATCGGAGTCGACGCGTTTCTTTGCAAAAACAGTGCTTTCTGCTTTCATGCCATAGCTTAAGGCGGGTAGATCATGTCGAGCGACCCAACGATTGGCTCGAGCGTCATCGGCGTTGTAGATCACCAAGCCATGTTCCTTGAGCTGGCAGCAGATCCGCAGGATGGCGCCTTCTAGGAATCGCGTGGTTTCGGTTTCATAGCGTTGATTCTCACGCATGCTGGGCATCAAGATCACGTCGAACTCAATCCCGCTGGCAGCTTTACTCTTAAGCATCGTATCGCTGATTTCGATGACTGCGACCGGGCAACCTTCATCGGCTACACGAGCCAGCCAACCGACCAAGCTTTGAGCGTTGGTTTCATCTTTCTTCGTTGGTCGATTGCCATGTTGAGTGGCACCCAGTGTGGTCCAGTACGCGACCCGTCCGCTTAAACGCTTCAGCATCGCGGCGGTGTAGAGGGCTGCGGTGGTCTTGCCGTGCGAGCCGACAACGCCAACCGTGAGGACTTTGGTCGACGGGCGATCTTTGATTTCATGAGCGATTACCGCGTGCGCTTCAGCAACGTCTTCCACGATGCATTGAGGAACAGCGATTGGCAGCAACCGATCGGTGAGAATCGCTGTTGCACCTTGGGCAACCGCTTGTTTTGCTTGAGAGCCCGCATCACAACCGGCGTCCGTGCCGGCTATAAAGAGGTGATGACCAATTTGATAATTGGACTTTGACGGGTGGATCCGACAGGAACAACTCTTGACCAGAATGTCATCGCTGGAGGCGATAACAGCCTGGGGAAATAATCGTTGTAACGATATAGTACAATTGCGGGATTTCCGTGAGTCGCTCATAGCTAGGCCTCCGTGCCGTTAACGCCGCTCTGTCGATTCCTGACCATTCTTTGCAACACGCAATCATTGCGGAGCTTGGAAGGCCACTGTTAAAACAATTGATCGAATAAGTCTTAAAGGGTCACTGCTTCGATCAACCGTTTGTCGCTGCCACTGCGTCTTGCGGTGACAGTTTTCACAAGATGTTCAAAAGTCGATTTCTCGTCAATACAGATTCTGCAATCGTAAACTGCATAAGCTAGGTCTGATAGGAAATTTGGTCCATCAGTCGTTGCAACAAGCTTTCGCGCTCAACAAAAACAAGGCTGCGAAATTTGCTAGCGAAAGCCACCTAGTGGATAAATTTTTTTTATGATTTTCGCTCATGTCGACTATGATTGCCACCTGTAAACCACGGTTTGCGGACTTACGAAATCAAGTCGCTGCAAACCCGCTGTACGCAGCAAGGCTTGGCCGCTTCAGAAGCCGTGTTCGCGATGTTCCAAACAGCGTCGCAAGCCCGCTCCTCGTCACTTTGTTGTGTTCACGCTACACTCTGCACAAAAGAGTAAGAATGTGGCTGTACAAAAGCGAGAAGCGACTCGCCGTATTGTCGCAGTCTGCCATTTCATCCACTTCAAGTGACCCATTGCATGCAACCCGTTACCATTCGCAACTTTCAAATCGGCGAAGCGAAACGTCCGACAATCATCAGCGGTCCGTGCGTTATCGAGAGCTATGACAACTGTGCGATCATCGCAGAGCAGTTGAAGAAAATTTCGGAGCGATTGAACTTCCATTTGATCTTTAAAGCGTCCTTTGACAAAGCGAACCGAACCAGCGGCCGTGCGTTTCGCGGCATGGGCTTGCACGATGGGCTGTTCATCTTGCAGCGAATCGGAGCCGCTTTCGATGTGCCGCTGACGACCGATATTCATGATCCCAGCCAAGCGGCTCCGGCCGCTCAAGTCGTCGATGTTTTGCAAATCCCAGCCTTCTTGGCTCGGCAAACCGATCTGCTAGTGGCCGCCGCGAAAACAGGTCGAGCGGTCAATGTGAAAAAGGGCCAGTTTATGGCTCCGCAAGATATGCAGCACGTGGTCAACAAGTTGCGCGAGAACGAGTGTCATGGAATTTGTCTGTGCGAACGTGGAACATTTTTCGGCTACGGTCGCTTGGTCAACGACATGCAATCGCTGCCGATCATGCGGGCGATGAATGTGCCCGTTATCTTTGACGCGACGCACAGCGTCCAGCAACCTGGAGGGTTAGGCGGTGCGACCGGCGGGAATCGTGAAATGGTGGAACCGCTGGCCCGCGCGGCGGCCGCCGTCGGCGTCGATGGCTTCTTTTTCGAAACCCACCCCGAACCAGACAAATCCCCCAGCGACGGCCCAAACATGATTCCATTAGGGAAATTCGAGGAAACCGTCGCCCGCGTGCTGCAGGTCTGGGAAACCGTGCAGAGCTTTGCGTCGTAGACTCAACGGAATCGCGGTTTGTTGGTAAGCTAACAGCCAGTGGTGCATCCCTCCCCCCAATTGCTTTGCCAAACCTATTCGATCCACGACCTTTCGCGTATGACTTCTCTCCGTAGCTTATTGCCCATATCGATTGCCCTTTCGGTTTTCTGCATCGCTTTCACAGGCTGCCAGGACAAGAAGCCTAAGACCCCCGTCGCTCGGCAGCTCAAGACGAACACGTCGGCCGAATCTCGGGTCGGAAACGTGGCTGATGCGATCAATTACCTGTCGCTGCTAATGCGACTGGATCGTTCGATGGCGGTCCGCGAAGTGACCTACCAATTGAACAGTTGGGCTCAAGCGTATCAGCCGGATGGCCAATGGCAGCCGACGGAGTTGCTGAAAACGATGCGGCCAATGAGCCAGGAAAGCCCGGTCATCCAAACGTTGGGGAATGTTCCTTTTGACGAAAGCGAATGCGAATATCTGCTGCAGTGCAAGATGATGAAGCAGGTCAACGATTGGGTTTTGCGCAACGATTACTTAGACATCTTGTTTGCCGATTGGGTCGCTGAGACCGGCAGCAAACTATCGGAAGACGACCGGCGCAAATTGGAAGACGCTACCAAGCTGTTCGATTGGACCATACGCAATGTCGCTTTGGATGGCGAAGCTCGCGATGCAGAAAGCCTGACGATCCAACCCAACTGGCCGTTAGACGATACCGAGATCGGCTATCGGCAGTTGCCGTGGCAAACCATGATCTTCGGAAGAGGAGACGCGTGGCAGCGAGCTCGTGTCTTCACACAGTTGCTACAACAAGCGAACATGACCGCCTGCGTTTTGGCTTTAGAGGATCCTGAGGGCCAACAACTGAAGCTCTGGTGTGTTGGAGTGCCTATTGGCGATGAAGTCTATTTGTTCGAGCCGCGGTGGGGACTGCCCATTCCCGGTCCCGGCGAACGAGGTATCGCGACGCTGCGTGAAACAAAAGAAGATCGCAATATTTTGCGACGTGCCAACTTGCCAGGTCAATTCAATTATCCTGTCAGTTTTGCGGACCTTAAGCAGTTAGTGGCATTAATTGATCTGGAGCCGTTCGCGTTCAGCCATTCCATGTATGCCGTTGAACCTATTTTGGCAGGCAAGAACCGCATGAACGTGTATGTCGATCCTAAGGCTATTCGCGATCAGTTGAGCGGTGTTTTAGAAGCGGACAAGATTCGATTGTGGGAGATGCCGCTGATGGCGGTGCACTACAACATGTCGGTACGCAGCCGCATCTTTGATCAGTCTCCCTTTTCGATGCAATACCTTGCAGTCTACGGCGCGTTCTTCACCGACACGCTAATGAATACCGCTCGGAAAGATCACTTTGAAGGACGATTTGAAAAGACCGCGGACCAACCAGGCGCTCTGCGAAATTACATGTCGATTCGTGTCGACGATGCAAGCTTAGAGAAGATGTCTTTCGATCCAGAGATTCAAGCTATGCTCAGTGTGCGACGAGGTAAAAGCGAAACGCGCGAAGCATTCCTTGCGCGAGTCGAACAAGTCAAAGCGTTTTATCGTGTTGCCAAATTCCACACGTCAACCTTCCTGGGGATCGCTCAAATGGAACTGGGAAACATTCCTGCGGCGATTGACTGGCTGGACAATCGAACGCTACAGATTGCCGATACGCAAGCTTGGCATGCGAACGCGGAATATTTATTGGCACGGTGTTATGAGCTACAGGGGCAATACGATCGAGCGCTGGAATACTTGAAGCGAGAGCGGAATCCACAAGAGGCTGGCAATCGCATCCGCGCTCGCTTACTGCAAGCTCGCCAAAACAACGCCCCCCCTTCCTAAGGCAAGTCATTTTTTGAATCCAGGTCAATCAGCCGTTGAGTGTTAGCTCACAGTTTCCAAGAGAACCGATGCTAACGCATTCCGGCTAATCGCGCAGACTGAAATACTGACTTGCCCTGCCCCCCTTCCTAACAGCCCTGCGTCGCACGCAGCCATCAGAACTTGCGCACGGCTTCGCTCCGTTAATTGAGCACTGATTTTGAGCCTGTCCCAAAACCCCAACGGGCTGGAAGCCCATTCTACGGTTCGGTTTTTGGGACGGGCTTTAGGTGACTTCGCGGCACAGGTGGCTTTCGACCAGTTTCAGCTCACCATATCCGTACGCATCGCCAAAATGAGCTTTCGCATCGCTGAGTTTTGCTTCAGGATGCGCAGAAAAGTACTGCTCAATCTCGCTCAGCTTTTCTTGCGTCACTAGCCGTAGGATATCAAGTTGGCCGAGGCTAACAAAATGTGCCAAGTGCCCTTGGATTGTCGCGACGCTCAACATACGTTGCTTCGCGATCTCTTCGACGCTGTTGCCAGCCTGAAACATGTCAAAGCTGGTCTGCTTGGTTTCAGAAATGAGTGCTTGAGCGCTCAAGGAGTTGTTGGCCGTGATCTGTTTCGCTTGGCAGTAACGCTGAATGATCTCTTCGATGTCTTTGCCATACAGCGACAGGCGTTTTCGTGCGATGCCACGGATCTTGCTGATGGCGTGCTGAGATGTCGGCAAGACCTTCACTAAAAGCATCAAGGATTCCGAGGTTAGAACAGAACGAGGCGATACGCCGTTCTTCTCCGACATTTTTTGACGGTACTTCAGCAGTTCGGCATACAGTTCGGGATGTGGTGCGTCGGCCGGTACGGTCTCCTCCGGCGCAGGTCTGGCGATCGACTTGGCGAAATCAAACTCCGCGTCGGACATTACTCGCTTATACAACCGCGTCGTAAAACCGCTGCTGCAGGCATGAAACAGCGCCCGTTTGGTAAAGAGCTCAAGCATTAGATTTTCAAGTTGCTTAAGGACCGATTGGCGTACCGCTTGGTTGTCCGTCTGAATTGGAATGGCACTTACTTCCTGCAGCAATCCGGCTAAATGTTCGTTGAAATAGCCGGCCGCTTTGCCAATCCGCGTTTGCAGCTCATCGTTCGCTTCCGGCAATCGGTCGTCATTCAGGTAGATGGCTAATTGAGGGCGAAACTTATCTGAAACGGAGGTTAATAGCTCATGAGCTTTTCGAGCAAGTGCGCTAACTTGTTGAAGCGCATCGGCAGCCAATGTATTTTGATGTTGGTTGTAAAGGCTGCGCAAACGATTGAAGCTAATCGCTATTGCTTCGAAACTGAATAGTTCTTCGAGCAACTGTTGCTGGTACAATCGTTTTGCTTGATGAATATCCTCGGCTCCCGGGGCTTTGCCTTCGGCCTCTTTCGAATACCCTTGGACAACAGGATCCGTTTTGACGCTTGAGTAATCGATCGGAGACAGAAGTACGATGCCATCGAACGTCTTGCAACGGCTTAGAGCAACGTACACTTGGCCGTGAGCGAAAGCAGCTTGAGCGTCAATGATTGCTCGCTCAAAGGTTAGGCCTTGGCTTTTGTGGATCGTAATTGCCCAAGCCAGCTTCAACGGATACTGGACGAACATGCCCAAAACCTGCTCCTCGATCTCTTTGGTTTGTTCGTTGAACGAGTACTTGATGTTTTTCCATTCGGCAGGGATAACCGCGATATCATTTGCTTCGCCTTCGCATTTTACGTAGATCACTTCTTCTTCGATCCTAGTGATGTGACCAAGCTTACCATTAAAGAATCGCTTTTCTGGCTGCTGGTCGTTCTTGATGAACATCACTTGAGCTCCGCATTTGAACTCCAGCGTTTGCTCGGTCGGATAAGAGCTGGCAGGAAAATCACCTACGATACTGGCGGCAAATTGCACTGGCTTTCCAGGCAGCATCGCCAGATTCTTGTGATTGATCTCATGGGCCACGGCATTCGTAGACGTCAGGGTAATGTACGCTTCATTTTGCGGCGGTCGAAAGCCACGGACATACCGACTATTCAAAGTCCTTAGAGACTGATCATCCAATCGATTGTCACGCACCTTATTTAGTAGTTCGATAAAGCTTGAGTCCGATTGGCGATAGATGTGCTTCAGTTCAATCGACACATACTTCGTTTGACGCAGGGCTTGGCTGCCAAAAAAGTAGGGCGTGTCGTAGTAGCGATGCAGCGTTTCCCAATCTTCCGGCTTGACGACCGGCGGCAGTTGATGCAAATCGCCGATCATCAACAATTGGACATTTCCGAACGGACGATCGTCAAATCGAAAACGCCGCAGTGCATCGTCGACGGCGTCCAACAGATCGGCTCGCACCATGCTAATTTCATCGATCACCAGCAATTCCATGCGGCGAATCATGTTCAACTTTTCTCGTGAGTAACGACGCGCTTCCTCGCGACGGTGACTGTCCGGGACGAACAGTCCCAGCGGCAATTGGAACAGAGAGTGAATTGTCATCCCCCCAGCGTTGATGGCCGCGACTCCGGTTGGAGCGACCACCACCATCCGCTTTCCAGCTTCCGCCTTAACTCGACTCAGGAAGGTCGTTTTTCCCGTGCCCGCCTTACCCGTTAAGAAAACACTTGTTGACGTTTCTCGGACATAGTCGAAGGCAAGTTCTAGCCACGGATTGGTTAGGAGGTTCATTCAGTCTTCTCGAACAGTCACGACATGAAGTGCATTGAAGCAAAGTGGAATCGCATTTTCGATATCTTATGGCGGACCATCGATGGATGGAATAGTTTGTGGCAGGGCAAGTCAGTTTTTCAGTCTGCGCGATTAGCCGGAATGCGTTAGCATCGATTCTCTTGGAAACCGTGAGCTAACGCTCAACGGCTGATGGACCTGGATTCAATAACTGAGTTGCCCTGTAGTTTGCGGTCGCTTCGAATGACTGATTTGTAGTTCGTCGTCCGCAGTGGTAGGCCGGAGAGCGCGATCTAGCCTTCGAACCGCTCAAGCCAGTCGCCCAGGCCCATGATGAGACTTGTCCCATCGGAGCCTTCGTTTCGCGGCTGGAATCTTTACCACCGTAATTATGTAAAAAATTTTTAAATATCGAGAAAGTAAATTGCCTTTCAATGCGTTCCGTTGGTGTCGAGGCCTAAACCGCCCCTGCAACTCAACCTACCCAATACCAGTGCAATGCCTGACGTACCTTCTCCCTCACTACTGCAGCAACTCAAATCTTCGGATCCGTTGGAAAGAAGTTGGGCCTGGAATCGCTTCGCGCACCTCTACACACCGTTCATCATGCATTGGGCGGCTAAACAGGATTTCCAAGCTGCCGACGCGGCCGACCTCGCGCAAGACGTATTAGTTCGACTGATGGCGCAATTGCCCAAGTACCAACCGCGGCCAGGCGTTTCATTCCATAGCTGGCTGATGATCGTTGTTCGCAATGTAGCGGCCGATTTTCGACGACGAAAAGCCTCCCGCAAGACCGAAAATGAGCTCAGTTCATCCATCTGGGCGAGCGACCCGTTACTTGAACTTGAAGTCGCAGAGTATAACGCTTGGCTTCTACGTCGAGGCTTGGATTTGATTCGCGATGATTTCTCGGAACAGACATGGCAAGTCTTTCAGGCGCTGGTGCGAGACGGTAAATCGGTCTCCGAACTAACAACTGAGTTCCGGCTGAGTCCCAATGCAATTTATCTTATCCGACACCGAGTACTAGCACGCTTGCGTGAAACACTTACCGGTCTTTTAAGCGATCTATAGAACCGAATTAAATATTTAAAAATTCTAACTATTGGTGACCAATGCGTCTGGGTAGATCTCGCATTTTCAATTTTGAAAAATAGTCAATTTTGTAAATTTTTTTTAAAGTGCGCGAAAGTTAGTTCGATCTCAGCACGTTTTTAGGATAGCCGTTCACGAACTAGCGACTTGCTATCGCAGGAGCGATGTCATGGTATGCACGGCCGTGTCATTAGGTTTCGGTTCATTTGATTCTTCCCAGAATGGTAATCCTATGCTGATTCAAAAACTAAAGTTCGTACCGTTGGTGATTGTGGCAATCGCTGCACTTCCTGCCGGATTCTTAGATGCAGAGACTGTCATTGTCAGTGGTCAAAATGGCTCCAATGGTTCTCCAGGTGTGGGCGGCATTGTCGCTGGTGCGGGCGGGCCCGGTCAACCCGCGACAGCCAATGCGATTAGCCCAACGGTATTGGGCGTCCCTCAAGAAAGCAATACGGCAGTCGCTATCGGTGGAAACGGCGGACAAGGAGGAGATGGGGGCGAGTTCAGCGGAGGGAACGGTGGTCGAGGTGGTAATGCGGAAGCGAACGCAGCAACCAATTTGATCGCTGCTGGAAACGTTGCTGGCGAAACTCAAGCTTCTGCACAAGCATCGGCCGGTAGCGGTGGTGCTGGCGGAAGCCGTGGTTTGATTGGCGGGATCACACCCACTGGTTCACCGGGGTTGGGAGGGGATGGTGGTAATGCATTTGCCGATGCGAACGCAACTTCCTTCGAAGGAAACAGCTTGGCTGCGGCCAGCGCCATTGGAGGCAGTGGCAATGGAGCGTTATCCTCTGTCAATGCACGTGGTGGCAGCGGTGGAGACGCTAGAGCGAACGCTAACTCACTTGCGAATGGATTTAGCCAAGCTAACGCAGTAGCGCTGGGCGGAGTTGGCGGGTCAGTATCAGGCAACGGATCGATTGGGGGCCAGGGTGGAAACGCTATTTCCGATTCGTTCGCCGTAGGCACAAACCAAGCTTCATCGTACTCTGCTAGCTACGGTGGCTTCGCAGGATTTTTGTTCGACGCAACCAACGTCCCCACTCAACCACTGGGGGGAGATGCGACTTCGAATAGTACTGCCATTGCAACTGATGTCGATTCGTCGGCAGGCGCGACTGCTTTAGCATGGGGTGGCAACGGACGACGTGATGCTGAAAATAATGCAGCTAGAGCGGGAAATGCTGTGTCCACGGCCGTCGCGACAGCCGACGCTTCGGCGTCAACGAGTGCTTCATCCAAGGGCAGCAATGCATTGGCGACCGGGATCTCCGAAAGCCGCACCGTTAACAACTCTGCCACTGTCGAAGCAGGATTAGGCTTTACAGAAGTGGTCAACTTCAACGTTGGGGCCAGGCCAACTGCGTCTCACTTTTATACCTTCAATGGCACAGCGCAAGAAAAGTCCGTGGAGGCATTCTTGTCAACCGACGGCATCGTTCGAGACATCGCCAACGCGTCTAGCCATGAACTGATCTCTTACGTCTCACTCAATCCAACCGACAGCTATACCAACTCGCTCTTGGCAGGAAATGCGAACGCTTCCACCTACTTCAACGATCTGGCTACTGTCTTGGCAGCAGGCGTCACGGAATTCGAAATTTCAAGCGACTTGACGCAACTGTTTGTTTTGCACGAATTCCGTTTCGATGCACAGCAACACGCTGGACAAAGGCTTGGATTCGCATTGCTAAACCCACTCTTTGGATCGACTGATTTTGGGATACTAACGCTGAGCATATTTCACCCAAGCAACGGTATTCAGATTGTCCAGGATTTTGCGACAGGCGCGGAGGCAGAAGCCTTTTTTGACGATCATTACTTTGATCTTGGGCTGATTGATCCGACCGACCCAAACAGCGGTGCTTTCTCGTTCTTGCTGCAGTCAGGTTCGTTTGGAAGTACGTTCCAGTCGGGCTTTAACTCGTTTGAGTTTGTCGCAGGGGTCACGGCAATTCCAGAGCCCAGCTCCGTGGCGTTGCTCGGCTTGGCCTTTGTTGGACTTCGATTGCGAAAGAAGTTCTATCGCTGCACCGATCATGGTGAAAAGCCAGGTTGCGAGATGTGATTATTGTCCCTAGAAAAAGCGAGTGCCATTCCGCGGTCTGTTTTTTCCTCCGCCGACACGGACCTCTAACGGAGTGGTCCGTGTGCAAATCAGGTGGCGATGTCTAGTCATATTGCCTGCAAAATTCCAATTGCAATTAGGTGCCTGGCACGAATGGCACTGTAATGTTGATCCTAAAGTCTTTTACTCAAATAGGTTATCGCCTTTGCGAAGCCGTCTTTGGAGTTCGTTTCTCGGTTGCGTCATAAGAGCATATTGATCGCGACGACGTTTCAACACGCGAGGTTCAAAGCGACCAGGACGATGAGCCACTTCGCAGCTTGCAATCTGTCTCAAGAGTTTTTGGCAATACACTTCCAACTTCACAGGCGAAGAAATCGATGTCACTTCCTGCCAGCTTGCAAGAATATACTGCGATGCGCTAACAAAACTGATTTGACGTGGTAGCCGATCATGCAGGCAGGCGGCTCGTGCAATCGTCGTTCGAATCAGATTGTATATTAGCAACGTGGTCCATAGTTCGATGCGCACCATCTTGGGCTTCTTACATCGCACGAAGTTGAGATTCATAAAAGTCTTGATGCTGCGAATATCAAGTTCCGCATTCCAGCGAAAGCCGAACAGTTCAGCAATGTCTTCATAGCTGATCGCAGATTCACCTTCATTCTCGACCAGAGTTGTGACGATCACAAACGGTCCAGAACGTCGCCCCGGCGCATCTATGCTATATCGCATCTCTCGTAAAGTCAGCATTAGCGGCATCGCGTCGTAGATCGCCTTAGTCATCCAGGCTGGTCGTGCCTTGGGACGGTGCCACTGGATGATATGATCGTTCTTGCCAAGACGTTTACCTTTGCGAAAATCAGTTGGGCGAGATGCCTTCTTGCGAAAACAGATATGGACATTAAGTTGCATGAACATCGCCACCAACCAATAACTACAGAAGAACCGATCCGCTACGACGACATCGCCTTTGGTAAAGCAATGCATCAGCTTTCGTAGCAAGCTTGTCTCTCCAGTCTCTTTGCCACTGTAGGGACCAACAGCAGCGTCCATCAAGCAACCAGTAGCCAGCGACATAACGGCCAAGACTCTCGCAATAGGAAATCCAAGCCCTGGCTTTTGAGCCGTATGCTGCGGATACTCGATTCGATTCTCTAGCGTATCGGGCATTTTGAATGTGAAGCCATCGATCAGCTTGGCATGCAACCCTTTCCAAAGCCAAACCGCTTTGGCTCTCTGCTGGGCATCTTGTGCGATGTTTTGACTAAGTTCACGCAAGGCCGCTTCAGGCAGCTTGGCTCGAGCACGGCAATAGTTGCCTGTGTCAGCATCAGGGAATCGCCGCGAGCGAGCAGCAAAATAAGCCACGATGCGAGCGACCGCCGACTGACAAGAAGCTTCCTTACCATCTCGCATGACTTGGGACATAAAAGCCCACAACACAATGGCCGTAGAATATAGACCGCCCATCGAGCAACCATGCTTGCGAAAGACGTCTCGGATGCGATCTTCGCTGAGTAACGACGAGAAAGGGAGTTCGCTTCTTAGCAAGAAGGCTTTGAGCGAATCGCGAAAACCGAAGTGTGCTTGGCCTCGTGTTATACTTGGCCGATGTGGTAGAGAGATCAAAACAAAACCCTCCTTGGCTTAATGTTTGAGCAACGTTACCAAGGAGGGCTTTACAAGATTAGCCAAGGCAACGGTTCTACTGCTAGATCATTCCCACGGCGATGCGATTTTAACAAAAAAACCGCATCTGCCGCTAGAGAAACTGCGCAAGAATCCAACATTACAGTGCCATTCGTGCCTGGCACCTATTGGAAATCTTTTTCGCAGCCTCACTTGACGAAAATCAAAAGCCGCTAATAATACTGAGACTTAATATCAACAAGACGATAGCAAGCCGAATTCGCAAGCGAAGTCCAACCAAGATTTCAAAAAGGATTTGGTTATGCGGATTTGCATCAGGCAAGCGTGGAAAGAGTACCTCTTCGGCAACCTGCGGCTGGCGGAAGCCCTGTGTTTGGCCAAACTTCAACAGGATCCAGAATCCGGCGCAGCTTGGGAATTGCTCGGATTAGTCTTTTTCGATCTAGCCCGCTACCCAGAAGCCACCGATGCTTTGGAGCGAGCGAGCCTGTTCGCTCCCATTCGTGATGAAGCGTCCGTGGCCTTAGCTGGCTCGTACGCCCAGTGTGGCAAGATCTCGCTTGCCATCGCTTGCTATGAACAACTGGCGGAAACTCGACGCCTCCCACTGCCTCTCATGCTGGAGATTGCCTCTGGACTGCATCGCTTAGGAGCCAACGCCCAAGCAACTCAAGCTTGCAGGTTGGCAATCGAGCGTTTTCCCAGCGCCGCGCAAGCTTACTACGATGCAGGCTTTTACTTGTCGCTCTCTTCTACCGATTCTCGTGCCGTCGAACAACTCTTGCGAACCTCGCTGCAACTGTCACCGAACTGTTCGCAGTACATTGTCGGGCTGGCCTCCCTGCTATACAGCCTTGGTCGTTTAGAAGAAGCGACCGCTTGCGCTCGACAACTAACGCCCCAACATGTTTTGAATTTGACTTGCCTGTGCTGTGTAAAGCGGATGTTGTTCCTCTTTCGGCATGCAGGTGACCTCCAACAAGCTCGACTGTTGAGTACCCAATTCGCGGCTCTGCAACGCGCGGTTCATGAGCGCGGTCCCGCTCGCTCAACCGCTCGGGAGAGTTGAACATGAGGATTGGCTTGGCAAACTATGCAGAGCTATCCATTATGCGATCATCAAACTGCAGCTTCCAAAACGTTTTAGGAGAAAGACTATGATTTCTAAATGGAGCACGTCGCAATTCATTCATCAACTCCAGGAATTCATCGCTTTTGGGCGATATCAAGCGGTACTGGACGCATGTCGAAAATCTCTTGCAAATGGCGAGGAGCTTGGGGCAGCATGGGAACCGTATGGGATCGCTCTTTTCCATGTCGGTGATATTGCGGAAGGCGTCCAGGCGCTGGAGCGCGCAACATTGCACTCGCCATTGCGAGATCGAACTCGGATCTTAATCGCGATTGTCTATTGGCGTTTAGGTCGCTGCGCACTGGCTAAAGATTTGCTTCTACAGTTGGTCACCTGCGGACGTCTTGGTTTTTGGGACTTATTACATGCTGCGAATGGATTGAATTGTATTGGCCAACCGCTACTGGCGATGCAGGCGTGTCGATTGGCCTACGGAATCAATCCTCAAGAAGCCCGAGTGTACTACGATATGGCGTTCTATTCCAAACGCTGTGAAAGGCCGCCACAAACAATCGAGGCGTTATTGAGGAGAGCGGTCGAGCTGTCTCCCTGCAATCTGTGCTATCGCGCAAGTCTTGTATTACAACTGAGCCAAATGGGGCTACACGTGGAAGCGTTACTATCGATTGATTCTCATCCACTCGACTTTGCTGGTCAGATCATTTGCCAAGCTTGTTACGAGCGTATTGTGGATTATCTTTCGCTGATGCAAGCCGGCGATCGGACTTCAAAATGGGTGCAAGCGATGCAGGCACAAGATTTACAACATGGTATGTCTAGCACTTGTTTGATAAGGAGGATCACTTAAGACCGACTCAATTGGCGACATGGTCAGCGCCCACTTTACTTTCTACTGTTACCGATGAACTAGCAAGCTCTCGCGCTCTTACGCACCGCCAGCCAAAATCGGATTCCTATTGGCGATCTCTTTGAGATCATTCGTTTTTCACATTGAATTAGAGAGCACTATGCGCATTCACCAATTTTTGTTTTTGAGCTTAACTTTGATTTGCCTTCCAAACGTTTCCTTCGGAGACATCTTTGTCAACGGAAATCCTGGAGGCTCGTCCAACAACAAGATCCCAACCGAGTCTGACACGACGCGATGGGGCTGGACACGCGGCGCACCCAACACGACCTTCAGTGGTTGGGGTAGTTTTACAGATGACAGCGACCCGCTGCTGATCGTAGACTCAACTCCCGATGGCACCTCGGGGTCACCTCCGTTTCAGATCCCATTCAATCCAGTTGGGCCCACGGCGACCATTACCGAAACCACTGGTACACCGTTTCTCACATCGGGGTTCAACATTTACTCGCCTGGAACCGTTACCGCGTTTCAAGTTTTCCAACCAGGGCTAAATCTTGGCTCTGGCTTTAACACATCGATCGTTGCGATGTGGCGTACATTGGGCAGCACGTTACAGTACACCGGTCCCAATGGAGTTCGATTATCAGGACTGGGATTTGAAAACCTTGCACCTAGCTATACCGAAACGTTGTTCAATGCCGTTAACCCTGGGTTTGGCGGCTTCCAAGTCGAGTACTTAGCTCGCTGGGATTTGGCAGGTAACTTCGGTGACTATACGCTGGACTTTCAGTCTGCGTCATCGTCCATGTCGCTTGATCAGTTCTCAATCGACACTGCCGTTACCGCAGTTCCTGAGCCCAGCTCGATGGCCCTGCTTGCAACGGCAGGCGTTGGATTGACTTTCTATCGTCGCTTAAAGAGCAAGCGTCGCTGCCAACCAGCGGACCTCGAGTCCTAATGGCCGCCTAGTTGCAACGCATGATAGACATTTGGAATTCGCAGTCTCGATACGCACTGGCACAACGATCGATGATCCAAACCATCATTATCGTCCGATGCAGCGAGGCTGTGAGTCTGTTTTGTATTGTGCTTGGAACAGCACGCAGATCCAGCGGACGGCTCGCGCCGCTTCCGCTAGGTCTGCGAGGGCAAACGGACAAGCCAATTGAGCTTCCGAGTGTGAATCCCAGCTACAGACTATCGCTTGGCATCGCTGCGAAGGTAGCCAACCAAGTCTGCGATCTGCTTCTGATCCAAAGTTGTCAGAAGGTTTTCTGGCATCATGGATTGCTCACTCTGCTTCATGCCTTCAATCTCCTCGGTATACAACGTGATCACCTCAGTGGTCGTTTGTAGGACGACTGAGTCTTTCGTCTTTTGACGCATCAGGCCAGTTAAAACGCGTCCGTCTTCGGTTTGCACAATCCAGGGTTGATACTCTTTTGCCATGACTGCGCTGGGCGTGACAATGTTGCTGAACAAGTAATCTAGATCGCGGCGATTAGAGCCTGTCAGCTCGGGGCCGATATTCGCACCCTCACCGAACAACTGATGGCATTGACCACAAGTCTTCGCGAACAAAGCTTTCCCTTCTGCCAAATCTACTTTGTCTCCATGCTGCTCAACAATAGATTTCAACTGAGCAATCTGTTTTTCTGCTTGCCCCACCGATTGCCGAGACTCGGCCCATTTTTCTTTGAAGCTAGCGAAGGCGTCAAAGCCCTTGATTTGCCCCAACTGCTCAATCATATCTGCAGAGATTTCGTTAACACCGATCCTTCTATCTTGAACTGCTTGCCATAGGACGCCAGCCGTGGAAGCTCGTCGTGTCAACGCATAGATCGCCAACCGTCGCTCTTCCAAGTTCCATCCTTTCATCGCGGCGATCAACTCTTGTGCAGACGGAGCATCCAAATCATCCGCCAAGACGTTCAAAGCTGTAGACCGCATGCCGGCGTCCGCCAAGACCGCTTTAGCCAATGAGCTTACGTTCGCATCGCGAATATCACGCAACGTCAAAAACGCATGAATGCGGTCGTCGGTCGATCGGTCAGCATCCACCGCCAACGCGTTAAGTTTAGAAATGGCCGCTTGATCGCGAAACTTGGCCGCCACGCTCATGGTCAAACGCACCACCTTGGCCGATGGATTGCTGGCCAGGGCATCGCGGACTGCCGGCCAGTTTTCGGGCATGGCGGGACTCTTTCGCGTGGATAAGCCAATGGACAGTTCCGCCAGCAATCGTTCGGCCAGTGAGTCTTGAGCCTTGCTTTGGAGCAACTTCATAGCGACGCTGCTTTGCGCTGGATTATCGCTGCTGGAAAGTTGCCGCATCAAGAATCCTGCGACTAGTGCAACCTGTGAATTTTGAGCAATCTGCCCAGCCAAATTGGGCTGCTCTCCCGCAATTCGACTGACGTTATACCAGTACATGAGCGGCAAATTATGGTCGCTTTGGTCCTTTTCATGCACCACTAGAGCACTCACAATGGCCGCAGCTTCTTGCACTGGCAACCGTAGACTGGCAGACGCCAGATTCAATCGGTCCACCTGCGTGGTTGCGCCCGACTGGGCCAGAGCGGTCAGCGCTGCGCTTGCTGCCGTCCTTTGCTCACCGGAAATCTTTTGCACTGCGAATTGGATCCCCCAACTGCGGACGTATTCATCGGCATTACTTAGTGCCCACTGCACATCCCCCAGTTCGACTTGGTCGCAAGCTCCGAGCGTCCACAGGTAATTCAACTGATCAACTGTGTCACTCGACGTCTGCATTAAGCCTCGAAGTTGTCTGGCAACCGATTCAAACTCCGGTGCAGTACTGCGTTCTTGCAGTAACCGCCGAGCGGTTCTTGCGTACCATTGGTTCTTGTGTGACAACGCTTCGACCAGTTGCTGGTTGGACCATTTCGCAAGGTCGACTTTCGCTGGCAATGTATTGTTGTAGGAAATGCGATAGATGCGTCCGTTGCCTCGATCATGGTCCTCTGGCCGTGTGGTATGGCATTGTTGAATATCGTACCAGTCAATCGCGTAGACTTGGCCATCGGGACCGTAGCGGAAGTATAGAATTTGGCTGCTGCGATCATTGGCAAACAAGAAGTCAGGAGCTCGATCGCCTTCGTAACCACTTCCGGAACGTATCAGTTGGTCTTGGTTTAATCGTGCGCCATGAATGTTGTTCATGAAGATTTGGTCATGGTATCTTTCAGGCCAGCTACCGCCTTGATAGATCATCGCCCCTGAGTGAGCGTGGCCACCGCCGGCTTCATCGCTGCGATTATTTCCTCCGTGCGGGTTGTCTCCCACCCAGTGACGATGTCGAGCGATCGTCTTGATGTCATCATAAGTGAAGGGATCGAAATGCTGTCCCGCTTGACGTTGATAACGAGCGCCGGGAATTACGTGATAAAGATGCGGGATCACGCAAGCCGTCAAGAAGCATTGACCACGCGAGTCAAAATCGACTCCCCACGGATTACTGGTGCCATGGGCAAATACCTCAAATGTCTTAGCGGTCGGGTGGTAACGCCAGATGCCCGCATTGATGCTTTGGCGTTGGGATTCGGGCGTGCCAGGGCGACCAACTTTGGAGTGTGTGAACACACCGTGGCACCCGTACAGCCAGCCATCCGGACCCCAGATGAATGAATTCAAGGTCTCATGCGTATCTTGATAACCCCATCCATCTAACTCGACGATCGGTTCGCTGTCAGGCACATCATCTCCATTGGCGTCAGGAATAAAGTACAGATAGGGAGCCGCTCCGACAAACACGCCACCAAATCCGACTTCGATTCCCGTGGCGAGGTTCAAGCCCTCGTAGAAAACCTTCCGCGAATCCAAGACGCCGTCTTTATTCGTATCTTCGAAAATCAAAATTCGATCGCGGCCTTTTTCTGCTTTGGATCGAATGGGGTACTCGTAAGTTTCTACGACCCAAATTCTTCCTCGCTGGTCGATCGTCATCGCGACCGGTTGTTGTACGTCGGGTTCTGCCGCAATCACTTGCACCGAAAAACCTTCAGGCAGTGTCATCGCCGCTGCAACTTGATCCGGCGACAGGCTGTCGAATTGTAGCACGTCCAATTTCGTCAAGCGATCGGCGGCAGCGACCTTGGGCTGAGCATCGTGCAGGCGAAAGTCATCAAAATTAAGGTGTCCCCAACCTTCAGCTCCTTTATCCGTCAAACGCACAAATACGTTTTTCCCTTGATGATTCGAGACATCGATGACCGCTCGCTTCATCGTTTCATTATCGGTGCCGACAGTCGTGACAAGCACTTCACCGCTGCCGTGGTCGACAATCTGTACAGTACTCTTGGGCGTACTGCCACCACCAATCAAGAAGCTGACCCAAGGTTTATCCAAATGGAAAGGACGGCTCTCCAGCGTCCCTTCCGCGATATCTTGGCAGACTTCATAAGTGCCAATCCAATATTCGCCTTGATGGTTACTTTTCATATCCTGGCGGCGGGCCGATACTAAATCGCCCTGCACCGGCTGTTTAAAGAAGGCTGCACCGCCGCCCCGCCAATCGCGCAAATCGCCCGTTTCGAAATCAAAGTTCAACGCCACACCGGCTTCGTCGGCAGGTCGAAAGCCTCCCAGTGAATCGCTGATACTAACAAACGCTTGCACCGGAGTTGCAAACTTTTGCGCCGTCCGCTCCGCCAGCTTTACGTTCCCTTTTGGATCGTCGTCATCGGTTTGGATGAACAAATGCACGCCGCGCTTACTGGCTGAGAACACGTCCAGTTTGCCGTCCTTGTTTACATCATAGACCGTGATCTGAGTTCCCACTCCGCTATCTTCATCAATAATATGTGGCATAAATCGAACGGAATTGCCTGGCGCTCGGACAGCTTCGAACCAAACCAGATAGGGCGTTTCGTTTTCGCCGGGGTCGTGGCCTTGGTGAGCCCAAAACCGTTTGCCGGTAATGATGTCCATCACACCGTCGTTATTGATATCAGCGATTTCTACGGCGTGCAGTTGGCTGATCGCTAAACCGGTTGGCGAGCTTTCCGCTTTATCCGTCATGATCGCTTGTGTATTCCATCCCCACTGGCCATCGGTCTGCCCTGGGACTTTGTCGAACATGTTCAAGCCATAGCCATGAGCTTGCAGCGAACTGATCACTTCGTTCTGCCCATCGCCGTCAAAATCTGCCGCGTACATCTGAGCAGAAGTCCCCGCGAACTTAAAAGCATGAAAGTCCCATGGCTTTGCATCCGCGGGGCTAGCTGGCTTGGTTCCCGGATTTTGCCACCAACCGTGAGCAGCCAACATATCTAAATGCCCGTCGTCGTTCACATCGCCCACTCCAATGCCGTGCGTAAAGCGTTGGTAACCGCCGTTCTCACTGACGGGGATGAACGTCCAGGGTTGAGTTGGATCGGCCGCGATTTCCGCGTAACCGAAACATCCGTTGTGGCAGCAGACGATCTCCGGTCTTCCATCGCCCGTGATATCCACGAACATCGGCGATTCGTTATCGGTCGTATCCAAAACCGCATGTTTGGGCCATTGGTCTACGCTACGCACGTCCTTGCCTGGGTTTTGCAAGTACCATGTTTGCACACCTGGGAAATCAAAGACGACGATATCTGGCCAGCTATCGCCGTTGACGTCAAAGGAATAAGCCAAAAAATTGTTAGAATAGCCGTTGATCGAGTACGGTTTGGGTTCGTACATCGTCGACTTGGTCTTAAAATCTGGGCCGTAGTAGACGTAGGGACCCGCGATCAAATCCACGTGGCCATCTTGATCGATGTCCGCGCAAGTGCCACCTTCACTGTAGAAGTCGCGGCTCAGTTCGTGTCGTATCCATTGTTCTGATTTTGCGGACTGCAGCAAGCAACCGTAGGCAGCAAAACAAATTACGAAGCGCATAACATGCTGCAAGCAACTGCGTCTAGCAATTATCATGGTCGGATGTTCCGGGAGGGTAGAGAGGGTGGCAAGGTGGGATTCATCAGCAGCCAATATCTTACACAAGCGACGATTGCATGAATATGAACCTAGCGGCTCCAACTTACAAAAAATCATCTACGATCGCCCGAGTGTTGGGCTTTGTGGTGTTGGTAGCAACGTATCCCGCACTGTCCACCGCATTTGCATACAGTTTTGACGATGGCTTAATTTTACAGAAAGCGATCGTGCGTTGGGTCTTCCCACTCGGAATTCTTTTCTTGGCCTGCACGTCAACGTTAGCCTATGGAATCGTCAGTCGCCAGCGGTTTGCAGCATGGCTGGGTCTGGTTGGTGCGCTGGTTTGCCTGAGTGCGACCGATCCTGCGACGCGTTGGATCGTAGGTAGTTTGGAAGATCGATATGCGGACCTTGCCAGCGAAGAACTTGAGCCTTTCGATAACGTGGTTGTACTGGGCGGTGGAACTGGTATCACGACTTCCGAGCGTCCGCAGGTCAATCAGGGTGGCGAGCGCATCTTGTTGGCCGCACGGTTGTACAACTTGAAGCTCGCTGGGCAACTGGTGATTACGGGAGACGCGTTGGTTGAAGCCGATACGCCTTACAATTCCCCGCGAACACAATCGATCTATCTATTGAGTGGCCTAGGAGTCGACGAAGCGGACATTCACACACTGCATGGCAGGAATACGCAGCAAGAGATTGAGTCGCTGAAGGCCGAACCGGAATTGTGGCAAGGCAAACGATGCGGTCTGCTGACTTCCGCCATCCATTTGCCACGCGCCATGAAGTTGGCTGAGCGAGCGGGTGTGGAAGTGATCCCCATCCCCGCAGATTTCCGTCAGCCCAATGAATGGAATCACCCGTTAGGCTTTATTCCTAGCGCGGATAATCTCGGTCATGTTACGCAAGCCGTTTATGAGTACCTCGGAATGGCTATCGGTCGGTAGAGCGTGAAACGTCAGTTCACCAAGCCTTGTTGCGAGCGATCCACACCGACTCGTTGACATGATGCAACAAGTATCGCGAGACACTGCCCAGAAAGAAGCGGCCAAAGGCGGACTTGCCAGAGTCACCTAAGAACAGCAGGTCGCCGTCATGCGACTTCACTTCATCTAAGATCGCACTGCCAACATGAGTTGATTCACGCACGGTTGTCGAAGGCTTCTGCAACGAAGGATAGGAATCGACAATATCGTTCATCTCCCGCTTCGCAATTTCAACCATCTGATCATCAAACACCATGTCCTCAGGCAACAGTTCAGGACGTTCAAGAATGCGACAAACATGCAACTTGGCTCGCTGGCTGTCCCAATCAAAACTCGCCAACTGCTTGAGCGCAATGTTGGATCGTTCCGAACCATCATAGGCCAGTACAACACTCAGCGGCCGTTCCGTCTCATGTTCGATTTGATGAGGCCTCGCAACCAACACAGAGCATTTTGCATGGTTAGCAACATAGTCCGCTGTGCTGCCCAACAAAATACGGAAAGCTGCCGAGTGGCCAATGGCCCCCATCGCAATCACATCGGCGCTATGTTGTGCGGCTTTCTCAAGAATCAATGTTTTAGGATGGCCGTATTCGACGGATCTGGTCAGATTCCAACCGTACACGTCCAACGTTTTGGTCGCGCGCTCCAAAACCTGATGAGCTTCCGATTGCAACTGCAGCACTAACGCATGGCGAAAATCTTCCGGCAGGGAATGGTGCCCGGCGTCGCTGTAGGCCGTCAAAAGATGCACGTTCGGGGTCTCGCGAAACGGCAGCTTGGGCAGCAGCTTCAGCGATTCAAACGACTCTTCCGATCCGTCCAAGGCCACTAAGACATTCATGTTTCCTCCGCCAAATTCATATTTCGAACAACTCACGTACTATAAAACTACCCTTGGTTTTATCGCAATGCACGCAGAGTGCCAATATGACGTAAGGCAATCATTTCCGTGCTGTATCGGTTACGGGCATCAACTCGTTTGCCTATTTGCCGCTCGCGGACGCGGGTCGTTCGTAGTTCCGCCTAAGGTTACAATCCAATAACAAGACCCGCACGTGCCGTATCGCTCAGGCTACGAGCGGAAATGGTTTGAGCTGTGCGAAACGACGCAGTTGACGTAACCTAAGCAGATTCGGCACACGCAATTAGGATTGCAGGTCGCTATTGATTTATTGGATCGAAGGATTTGCCGTCAACCGCTTTGCAAAAACAGTTCCATGCAACGAGATCAGATTTACGCTTTGCCTCGCGATCGCGTCGGAGACTTTCAGTTCGATGACGCGGTTGCAAATGTCTTTCCCGACATGATCGCACGATCGGTGCCGGGCTACGGCTCGGTGCTGTCGATGATCGAGCAACTGACGGCGCGGTACGCTCGACCTGACACCCATATCTACGATCTAGGCTGCTCGTTGGGAGCTGCAACGGTGCTGATCCAAAACCAAGCCCCAGCGACCTGTACCATCTACGCGATCGATAATTCGGATGCAATGATCCGCCGCCTTCGCGAGCGACTGGCTGGGATCACTCAAGCGTCGAATCGAAAAATTTGCCGCGTTGAACTGCTGCAGCAGGATATTAACCAAACGGAGTTCAAGAATGCTTCGTTTGTTGTTTTTAATTGGACACTGCAATTTATTGCGGCCGAGCAACGCGACGAATTGATGCAGCGGATCTTCGATGGCCTGCTGCCAGGCGGTGCGCTTCTGTTGTCAGAAAAGATTGCGTTTGACAATTCGGCCCAACAGCAGCTCTTGACCGAACTGCATCATGACTTCAAACGCGCCAACGGTTACAGCGATCTAGAGATCGCGCAAAAACGAACATCGCTTGAGAATCGTCTAGTGCCCGAGAGCCTCGATACTCACTTGCACCGTTTGCACCACGTAGGCTTCCAAGTTGCGACGGCTTGGTTCCAATGCTTCAATTTCGCTTCGATACTGGCTGTAAAATAATTGGATACGATTAGATTACTCGATCGCGAACCGCTGTACCAATGGCTCAAGAGCGAAGGGCTCGCGGCCTGGGTACCAGCTCTGCAACAATTATGCGATCAGCGTTACACCAAAGAGTATCACGGACTGTTTGACCAGTGGCATGCAGCTTGGCATGCATTGCCTGCTCGCGATCGATGTCAGTTAACTTCGGATCACGATAGGGTGCAAGTCCAGTGGCAACCGTCGCAGGACAGCGTCGCATCGAGTGCCAACTCACAACTAAGCCAACGAGATACCATCAAACAAACATTGATGCAGTTTCATCCGTGGCGCAAAGGGCCATTCCAATTCCTTGAGCACGCGATTGATACCGAGTGGCGGTCGGATTGGAAGTGGTCAAGGTTGCAAAACCACTTGGACCTTCGTAACAAAGCGGTTTTGGATGTCGGGTGCGGCAATGGCTATTATGGTTGGCGAATGCTGGCCGATGGAGCAAGATTTGTATTGGGTTGCGAGCCGCTGCAGCTTTACAACTTTCAATTTGAAGTCTTTCGCAAATATGCACCTGCCCCCGAGCGGCATTTTGTCGTCCCGCTGATGGATACCGACCTGCCCGAAGCGATGAGTGCGTTCGATGTTACATTTTCGATGGGCGTGTTGTACCATCGAACCAGCCCAATCGATCATCTGCGAACTTTGCTGGGAACGCTCAAGCCTCAGGGGCAATTGGTGCTTGAGACGCTGGTGTTGGAAAGCGACCAGGATACGGTGCTCGTCCCCAAGGACCGTTATGCCAAAATGCGCAATGTGTGGTTTATACCCTCCGTCACAATGTTGCAGTTGTGGCTGCAGCGCTGCGGTTTTCGTGAGGTGCAAGTGTTGGATGTCTCTGCAACGACCATTGACGAGCAACGCAAGACCGATTGGATGACCTACGAATCGTTAGCCACGTTTCTAGATCCCAGTGATCTAACCAAGACGTTTGAAGGTTATCCTAGCCCGGTTCGAGCCATCGTGACTGCGGAGCGACCGTGACATGCAAGCGTCCGTCGTGCTCTTGTACCTGGTCAAACGTTTGGCGATAGTACTTCCAGCCTTAGCGGCCGCCGCATTGCTGATGGTTGCATTGCGAGCCGAAGAAGCCAGCGGCTGGATACCGCGCGAGTCATCCCAAGTGGGGTCCATCATCTACTTCCATGTGGCTTCCTTTGGCATCTTGTGGTGCGCCCTGCGATACCCGTTTCGCTGGGAAAGGTTCGCTCTCGTAGCCCTCTGGTTGGTCGCTGACTTTGTGCTGTGGCTGCTTGTGTCTTCTTACGATGGCATTGCGTTTCAATCCGATTACTTGCGCAGCAACCTGCTGGCTACATTGATGCATCGCTATGTCTTTATTGGGACTGCGACCGTGCTGCTGGTAATCGCAGGACGATTGACAACCCATCGCATCGTTCGATCTAGCGAAATTTCACTAGCAGAGAAGGCGGCCGATCACCGCGCTGATCGATATTCGATTGGGATCGCTCAAGTGCTCATCATTACCACTTATTTGGCAATTGGGTTAGCGATCAGCCGTATTCCGGTCAATTATTTTCATCTCAGTTCGGGTTCTTCCAGTCCTGTCGCAGTTGATCTTTTGACCGTCAACCAAGCATTTTGGAGCGTGCTGCGGGGGCTAGCGATGTGGTTTTTGGCGTTGAATCTGTTTGGGCGAGGTCCGTTTCGGATGCATCGCATAATCATCGCGGCGATTTGCCTGCCAGTGATCAATATCGTGTTGCTTCAACTGCAATCGATGGCTACATTTCCCAATGACCGCTGGACGTTTTATACTCCATACTCCATGAACTCGCCGGTTGCCCAAGCGATGCCAATATTGCATCCTTTGGTCGCCAGCATGCTGACCTTTCTCAGCGTGCTGGTGGTTCGCTTCTTGGGTTATTCTTACAGGCCAGTGTTCTCAAGCGAACTGCGTTCGAAGCAGAGCACGTGGTGAAGGAGCTGTCGTGATCGATTCCGCTTTACACTGTCATTTGCTGGAAACCAAGCTGCAAGTCGCTTGGCCGCCTGCGAAATGGACTGGATTGACGGTGCTGGTCGCTTGTAGCGGTGGAGCGGATTCCACGGCGTTGCTGATCGCGCTGGCTCGCCTCGCCCCCCCCGCGACGACCTTGGTGGCAGCGCACTTCAATCATCAGTTGCGAGGCGAAGCGTCTGATGGCGACCAACGCTTTGTCGAGCAGCTTGCGCAGCAACTCAAGCTGCGATGCCTGACGGACAAGGCTGATAAGCTCAACGATTCATCGACTGCTAAATCTGCAAACCGAAGCGGTTCGGCGAGCGAAGAGCAACTGCGAGCGGTGCGATATGAATTTCTGGAACGCACGGCCAATGCAATCGGGGCTCGCTACATCGCCATGGCTCACACAGCGGACGATCAAGCCGAAACGGTAATCCACCGCTTGTGCCGCGGATCGGGATTGAGCGGCTTAAGTGGCATTCCCATGTTCCGTTCGCTGGGGCCTGAGTTGGTGATCGCCCGTCCGTTGCTAAGCGTTTGGCGGGAAGAAGTGATCAGCTATCTGCAATCGCTGCAGCAAGCCTATCGTGTTGACGCGTCAAATGCGGAAGCGATTTATACTCGCAACAAGATTCGCCACCATGTTCTGCCGATTTTAGAAGCCCAAGTTCACCCGACGGCCAAACAGAGTATTGTCGAGGCGGCTTCGTTGGCAGCCGAGTTAGTTGATTGGTTTCAGCAGCAGGCCGATTTGTTCTTGGATGAATATGCGCAATTTAAGGATGAGCAAGTGAGCATCCGCATTGGGCCGCTGCTTGCGATCGGTGCCACGTTGGGCAAAGAGGTCTTGCGACGAGCTTGGCGACGCAGCGGTTGGAATGACGGTGCGATGACGCGTACGCACTGGCAGCAGTTGTATGAAGGCGTTTGCGCGCCCGCAGTCCAAAGCGGCCAACCGCTGATGACAGATTTCCCTGGACAAATTCGTGTCCAGCGCTGTGAGGACATCGTCACGTTGACTTCACCGCGGCGCTTTTAGGCGAACTGCTGCGAAGTATGGACTTTGGCGGCCAAGCAGGGTTGTAACGGCGGGAGTTTGAATTACGCTCCGGTTAGGCAAGCTGCGTAACGGAGAACTGCTTGCCCGCAACGCGATGTTTACGGATGCCAGCTTGACGAAACAAGTCACAAATGGCACCATTCTGACTTCCTGTAGATTTGGGGAATTTTGCATTCCTCGTCCAGCTTCAGCAACCTTAACCAACCTACGATTATGAACAATGAAGGTATAGCGCCCAACGCCAAGCGATTGCTGTGGGCCGGATTCATGGCAATTTTAGCGACCGGCGTCGGATTCTCTGTCCGCGGCGGCATTCTAGGTCAGTGGGCCGAGCAGTTCGGCTTTACGATGACTGACCTTGGCAATATTACCGGCGGTGGGCTTACCGGCTTTGGCGTGATCATCATCATCACCAGTTTATTCGCTGACAAGGTTGGTTATGGCAAATTGATGGTCTTGGCTTTCTTGCTTCATTTGCTGTCGGCTGTTGTAACGCTCGCAACACCGCTTGCGTTCACTGCGGGGGGGAAAGGAGCTGCTTTTCAGTGCTTGTTCTGGGGCATGTTCATCTTTTCGTTGGGCAACGGGGTTTGCGAAGCGGTTGTCAATCCGTTGACGGCGACGCTGTTTCCGAAGAATAAGACGCACTATCTAAATATTCTGCATGCGGGGTGGCCTGCAGGTTTGGTCGTGGGTGGATTAGCATCCTACTTTATGGCGACACAAGTTGGAGCCGATGGCGAGATCATTCGTCGTGCTGTCGACTGGAAGATTCAAATGTCGCTTTTCCTGGTGCCCGTAATCATTTACGGTTTGATGCTATTGGGACAGAAGTTCCCTGAATCGGAAGTTTCCAAGGCTGGTATTTCGATCGGCGGAATGGTTCAAGCATTGATGGTTCCTATTTTCTTCGTATTGCTGCTCACTCATGCGTTGGTAGGTTACGTCGAACTGGGGACTGACTCGTGGATTTCCAAGATTACTGGAACGATTATGAATAGTCCTCAAAGTGGTTTGATGTTGTTTGTATACACGTCACTATTGATGTTCTGCTTGCGATTTGTCGCTGGGCCGATTGTGCACAAGGTCAGTCCGCTTGGCTTGTTGTTGATAAGCGCCGTACTTGGCGCGATTGGGTTAACGCTGCTTGGCAATGCTCAGGGCGTCATCATGTGCGTCCTTGCGGCTACTGTGTACGCATGCGGCAAGACTTTCCTGTGGCCTACGATGTTGGCAATCGCGTCGGAGCGATTTCCGCGAGCGGGCGCGGTTGCGATTGGCTTAATGGGAGGCGTCGGCATGCTGTCCGCCGGTTTGGTGGGCACGCCAGCAATTGGTTACAAGCAAGACTATTACGCTTCCAAGCAATTGGAACAGGAAGCACCCGAGACGTACGGCCGATACAGCGTTGATGAGCCAAGAGGACTCTTCGGTGGCATCCTGCCTGCAATTCGCGGTTTGGACGGAGCTAAGGTTGGCGTCTTGGAAGACCAAGGAAAAGAACTTGCAAACTTGCAAGCGACGCGAGCTGCAGAAAACAAAGTTGACAAGAATCTCGAAGCGTTAGCCGGATGGTGGGACAGTGCCAAGACAAACGTAGAAACCGACGCTGGTCCAGTCAAGGCCGCTGGTCTGTACGGCGGTCGCATGGCACTGAAAGTAACCGCCGCTGTGCCCGCCATCATGGCGGTGATCTATCTGCTGCTGATCATGTACTTCAAAGCCACCGGGGGTTACAAAGCCATCCATGTGGAAGAAGAAGAAATGACCGGCGGTATCAAAGGTCCGATGCAAGCGTAGGTGCTCACCGCACTTGAAAACGCGAGGCGATGCCCTCGCGAATGAATAAAAAACGCGGGGCGATGCCCTCGCGGTTAAACGAAGACGCGGGGTAACGCCCGCGTTATTTTTTGCCTAGCTGTCGCTGAGCAGCCGTTGCAACCAAGCGTTCAGAGCCTCGCGAGCTTCAGTGTAATTGTGATCCGCCCCCGCGACAACGTGCAGGGTATGCTGTGGCCTGTCGGCTAGTATCGCTTGCAGCTTGTGGTCGCAATCCGCAAAATTCATGCGCGTCCCTCGGACTTCTAATGCGCCGAAGATCCAATCCGCCGCTGGGATCTTGTCGGCCCACTGCAAATAGTCATAACGATCTTCCGTACCATACTTGTCCAAAAACGTTTCCGCAGCAATCACCAACGGTTGCGGAAACCGAATCCGCATCAACGTGTCGCCTTGGTCGGCCGCAACCAGTTGCGATGCCTGCTGCAGATCCGCTTGGTAGGATTCGCCATAGCGGGGATCGCTTCGCAGCGACTGATGATGCAGCCTAGGAGGCGAAATGAGAATTAAGCGATCAGGCAAACGCCCATGAGTCAACTGCTGAGCGACCTGCGAAACATAGAAAGCCGATTTGATGGCACCCAGGCTATGACCGATAACATTCAGCCTTTGATAGCCTAGCTGAGATGCGAACTGCAACCAACTGCGAAGGTCCTCGCAGGCGGCATGGATCTGTTCGGTCGCCGCACCGATCAAGTAAGGCCAACTGCCCGCAGCAAAGGCCAACTGGTCATGGCCTCTGGTGTTAATGCGCAGCGTCGCGTGACCCAATTGATGCAGGCTTGCGCACAACGATGCAAGAAGCGAGGACGCATAAAAGTTACCAGCGACGCCGTGAACAACTATCCACAGCGTTTTGTCGCCGCTTGACTGGCTGGGCTCTTGCAGAAACCCATGCAGGCGGATGCGATCTGCACATTGGACTTCGACCAGCGACCCAGGTCCGCCGATCATGCCTGACTTGACCGTCGCCATTAGTTTCGACCAAGTAGAGACCGGCTATAAAGTCCTTTGGTGGCCGGGCGCGGTACAAAGATCGGCTTTGGAATCGCATCGAAAGGAATCGAGTACTCTTTCACCTTCGCAAGCTTCTCTGCTTCTGTACCCTTGGTCAGCTCAGGAAACTTTTTGTAGTCAACGACATCCAGCAGCGTTTTGGCAACCGGTAGCGGACCATATTTGCTGGGCTGATAATCCTTGGTACCACCAAACGTTTGAACGATATCGAGGATCTCTCGCGAGTAGAGGAATTCGCCGTTCGCATCCATCGCCCCTAATTCTTCAAAGCTGCCAACACAAACGCTACTGCTGCTGCGTTCATGATATTCATAAGCGTCATAGCCAACACGCCGCAATAGCTCGGTCAGCTTGTGGGCTTGGCTGGCCGCTTGTTCCAGGACCGAGGTGGCAGGAGTGTTGGTGGTAGAATTGGAACCACCGATTACCATTTGCTGAGCACCGGTGAAGTGAGCGACGCGGACCGTAACGCGACCGCGGCAGTTCAAGATAGAATGCTCGACCGACTTGTTTAGCTTAACGACGAATTCATCCATTTCCGCTTGGAAGAATTCCTTGGGTAGCATCGGATTGCGAGTGATAAACGCGAGGTACATGGGGCCATCTTCGGTCAGCTCTTCCGCCGGCTTTTTGCTGGACCTGAGCCAAGAGCGATACGCCGAGGCCTTCTCGCCAGCAGTAATGTCGTCCGCTGATTTTGCGATCGATTCGCGTTGGAAGAACTCAGGTTTGATCGTCTTTACCAAACGCAATGTCTCTTTGATTTCCGGAAGTTCGGGAGAAGAGAAGTCGCCGATCAAAATGGAATAGCTTTCGACCACGCGGTCGTCTGCATATCGCATGCGTTTTTCGCGACCGGTAGAACTTATCCCAGCGCCAATCACCGTGTTCGAAAAATCGAACGATTTGGGCATGATGTAAGACTTCAAGCCGAATCGGTGTCTTAGTTCTGCGGCCAGCACAAGCGCCTGTTGCTTGGACTCTTCGCCTTCCAGCGTGAAGGCATAAATCAAAAACGGTCCGTGCTCTGCTTTCAAAGCGACATCTTGACCTTGTTCGCCTTTCACCGCTGGCTTGATAAAATTGAAGCCTTTAGGGCTTTGGCCGTGGGCGACATGGCAAGTAACGTATGCATGCAGGCTGACGGTCAATAGCCCTAACAGAAGTTGCCAACGTTTGATCATGTACGCTACTCCTTGCGTCAATTCAATAAGTGTTGCTGCGGCTTGATCCATCAAGCGGAGGATAGCGATACCAAATCAGGAGCGGTTTCTGCTAGTGCGTTTGGCCAATTCCGTCTGTTTTTTACACTCCCTTTACCCCGCTACGGCAGGATAGGAAGTATAGGCGATCTGGCAGTATTGAGATTTAGTTCTGGCTGAATCCGAATGGGGCGTTCATTTCTCGAGCTAACGGATTCTTGCAATATTGGCGGTAGCAAGCGCTGCACAAATCGTAACGTCGCCGCTGGTAGATTTCTTCGTCGAGTATTGCAGAAGCGTAATCGTCCGAGGACTCCAGCAACTGCGATAGCTCCGCCAAATGGTCCGATCCCGATTCATACTCTTCGAACTGCGGATCAACCGCCGCTTCGATTTCAATACGCACCACATACCGCATGTCGCTGTGTGGATCAATCATCTGTTTACATCGATCGCAAGTGTGATGGATCATGGCAGGGGTACTTTACTCTAGCGTTAAAGTTTGAGCTGTTATGCAGGGACGTTACTAGAACCATTGCTTCAGCCTTTATCGTAACGCTAGATTCACGTCAGCCGCAAGTGTTGAAATGGCAGAGCTCTTTGATTTAGCCAGATTCCATCTGGCGGTTCATACCGTGTTTCCATGGCAGGCGGCGGCGGTTGGCTCGCTCCGTCGTCTTGAATCCAAGCCGCTCCGATCAAGACGCTCATGATCGTCCCGCTGCAGACAACTTTGCCAAAGGTACCCAGCAGTCTGCCCCAGAAAGCCGCTTTGCCAATCGCGATCGCCGCGTTCCACTCTTGCCCCACCCAGCGTTCTCCAAGCACCGCCCCCCCAAAAGCTCCAACCCCGCCCAACAATAACGAGACGACGACACTCCCGATCACCGGCACCGGCGTTCCAACAAACAAGCCGACGATGGCGCCAATTATCGAGCCGCAGATGGCCAGAAATGCCGCACGACGCGAGCCGCCCAGCTTACTCACACCGGCCGCTCCGGCAATGAACTCCAGCACCTCTCCAAGCACTGCAATCGCCAAGATCACGACAAACGTCGAAACCTGCATGGCATAAACCCGCGATTGGTCAAAATAGAATGTCATGATGGCGGCGGTGGCGGCCATCAACCAGGCCCCGGGCAGCCCGATAATGCTCAAGCCAAGAAAGGCAATCGCCAACAGGCTGAGGGAAATACTTATCAAAATGTCCAACATAGACTGGCTTTCTGGATTGATCGGAATTCAACGGTTATACCGTCGATGATGTCTATCAATTCGCGTTCCGAAGTCCGCAATTGAGTTTTTTTCGGGCATTGCGCACTCCGAAAGCTATGTTTCCAGTGCCATACCGTTTCGTGCATTGCAGATTCGTCACTCATGACTGTTCTAACAGAAAATATTTCGCTGAACGAAGTCCTTGCTTCAACGCAGTTGCCGGCGTTACCAGCAAGCGCGGTGGAGATCTTGCGGATCGCTCAAGATCCTAACGCACGCCCCTCCGATTTCGCTCGGCCTATCGAAACCGATATTGGCCTTCTAGGGCAAGTTCTGCGTTTCGTAAACTCGTCCTACTTTGGTTTCTCTCGTGAAATAACGAGTGTTCAGCAAGCGATCACCCTGCTGGGCGTCAAACCAATTCAGAACTTTGCGCTTTGGAGCGCCGTCTTCAGTCTAGTGCCAAATCCAAAGTTTGGGTCATTCGATCTGAAACAACTCTGGCAAGATTCGCTGCGACGCGGTGTTTTATCTCGAGAGCTTGGCAAAGCAAGACAGCTTCACAATTGCGAAGAACTCTTTGCCGCATCGCTTTTGCAAGACGTCGCCATCCCCATTCTGCTCAAAGCACTCCCGCAAGCCTACGAGGAGTTGATGGCCGAGCGGAAGTCGCAAAAACGCCGCTTGTCAGAACTGGAACAATTGCGATTTGGTTGGGATCACGCCCAAGCGGCCGCGGCGCTGTGCCGAAACTGGCGTTTGCCGGAAACGTTCGCGGTCTTGATCGAACGCCATCCGCAGCCATTAGAACTATTGCAGGGCACCAAACCAGCTTATGACGCCGCGTGCGTCGCCGTCGCAGCCATGCTGCCAGCTTGCTGTGATTCCGAATGGCACGAACAACACCAGTTCTTTCAGTCGCTAGATGTGCTGATGCAGAGCTTGAATGTGGACTACGCCAGCATGTTTGCTAAGGTCGATCAGCAGTGCGCTGAATTCGCTCCACTGCTAAAACTCCCCGCACCCAAGATCACGCTTTCGCAATGGCTGATCGCCGCCGCTCGCAGCGTCTAATGCTGAGTCGCGGCAAATGTCTTAGGCACTAGACACTTCTTGGGTAGCACTCTCAGAAGGACTTTAGTCCAACGAATAGAGGCAGACCGACGAATAGAAAACAGACTTATTTCATTTATTAGGTGCCAGGCACTTTTCGCGCACAAAAATTCGTCGGTCTCTTTCGATTCGTTGGAAAAATGACTGTTCATTCAGTGCCAGACACTTTTTGAGCAGCACTCTCAGGAGGACTTTAGTCCAACGAATAGAGGCAGACCGACGAATAGAAAACAGACTTATTTCATTTATTAGGTGCCAGGCACTTTTCGCGCGCAAACATTCGTCGGTCTCTTTCGATTCGTTGGAAAAACGACTGTTCATTCAGTGCCAGACACTTTTTGAGCAGCACTCTCAGGAGGACTTTAGTCCAACGAATAGAGGCAGACCGACGAATAGAAAACAGACTTATTTCATTTATTAGGTGCCAGGCACTTTTCGCGCGCAAACATTCGTCGGTCTCTTTCGATTCGTTGGAAAAACGACTGCTAATTCTTTGCCATACACTTCTCGAGTAGCGATTCCAGGGCGACTTTGATTCAACGAATGAAGGGAGACGACCGTTATTCCTCAGGCGGTGGTAATCGCACCAAATTGTACTGCTCGACGCGGTTGTTCTTGTAGTGGACCAACATCGGCGCGGATTCCTGCGTCAAATTGAACAATCCCGTCTCGGCCACCACGTCAGGCGCTTCACTGAAACGGAACGCAACGCGCTGCGTCTCCTTGTCGACTTGTCCCTGGATGGATTGAGCGGTATCGGACTGGATATTAAACAGCGTGCCTGAAATGATTCCATTTCGATCGACGGCCAACTGCATAATCCGCGTTGGCTCGACATCATCTTCATTGGTCGACACAGCAAAGGTGCCCAATGGCAGCCACTCAGCTTCTGCCGCCTGCTCTTCCGACTCCGGCGGTTGAACCGTGGCTAACGCGGCAGCCGATTGCGCAAACTCATTGGCAGTAGCAACCTGTTGACCGTTGATGAATACATAGTTGTTCTCGTAATAAACATTTCCGCCTTGACCATAATCGTAGTAGATCGGCGTCGTCCAAACTTGAGTCGGAACTTGCCAAGTGAACCATGTACCGACGGTGGTCCAAGTCGGATAGGTCCACCAAAAACGCCATGGATAATAGTTGAAGCGATGATAGTAGTGCCAGTTGGTAAGACCATTGGAGTGGCTATACCACCAGTCGCCCGCAAACCATTGATTGTGATAGTTGTGCCAACGCCAATTGTGTCGCACGTTGTCGCCCCAAGTGTGCCAGTATTGGGCTCGAGCTGGGTGAAGGTTGGTCCAAGAGTGCAGGCCATTGATTTGGTTCTGCCATCGATTGTTAATGGCCACAACTTGATCACGATTGATGTTTGCCCAGGTTGGCCGATTGTAGTTAAAGCTGTTATCGACGTTGATCTGCCCGATGTTGATTGGGCGAGAATTGCCATTGGGACGCCCCGGAATATAGTTCGGCAATTGCCCAGGGAATGCGTAGTCGGGACGATTGCCAGGACGGGTCGTCGGATTTGGCTGCGATGGCCGCGTGACAGGACGCGATTGGTCCGGTCGGGTGATGTTGGACGGACGCGAAGGATTCGGAGCGGGTCTAGTTCTGGGTCTTAAGCCTCCATCGATCCCCAGGAAATCGCCGACATCCCCTGGAAGCGGTCGGACCGCCTGACCAGGATTGGGCCGAGTCGGCCGAGTACTTGGCAGGTTGCCCGGCAAAGTGCTGGGGCGACCGCTCGCTGTTCCGTCTGGTCGACTGCCCGGAGCGGTAACGCCCGGGCGAGTGCTGGGACGCGTACCGGGTCGATCACCAAGGTCAGGTATACTGGGTCGAACCATAGGGCGATCCTCGCCGATCTGGCCAGGCCGAGTTGCTGGACGGTTAGAGCCGCTGGGCAAACTAGGCTTCATCCCGCCATTGAATGATCCGTCGCCAACATTGGGTCGGTTATTGGGTAGATTCGGTAAGCTTGGCCGGGTCCCGCCCGGAGTGCTGCCAATGGAAGGTAAGTTCGGACGCGCCTGGGGCGTCGCTGGCCGAGTACTTGGACGAGAAGGAAGCGAGCTACCACCGCCGCCGCCACCACCCACGGAAGGGCGACTGATGTTCGGCATATTGCCAGGCATCGGTCGTTGCATGCCGCCCATGTTGCCGCCGCCAAAGTTGCCGCCGCCCATGTGAGGCATGCTGCTGGGCCGCCCGGCCGACATACCGCCGCCAGCCGGACGAGACATGCCGCCTCCGCCAGGACGCGACATACCGCCGCCACCGTTAAAGCCGCCTGCCCAAAGGTTGGTACCGCTGGCCATCAAGCACGCAGTGGCAATTGTTATAAAGTGTTTGCGATTCATCGTCCTTGGACCTTATTGGTTAATTTCCGGTGCAGCCGCTTGTTCTGCCAAAACTCGGTTTACTGTTACTGCATCGGTCGAGGGTTGTGGTTGGCCATCGATCTCGCGTCCAACCAGTTGAATGCTAAAGCTATTTCCGCTGACCTTCTTCATGATATAGGTGCCGGTCGCTTCACTGCCATTGACCAGGACTTGACTGGAGCCGATCAACCATCCGTCGCCTTGTTCGGCCCAGAGGCCTTCGCCGAATGAACCATCGGCATGGAATGTCCATGAACGGATTTGACCGATACGAGGGTCCCAGCCAATGATCTGCGTGCTGCGTTCTGCATCGCCTGCGTCGTTGACCGTTTCTGTCGTGCGTACCAAAAATGTTTCGCTGGTGGACCAGTTCACCGCGGACCTTACCGGCGGTTCGCTGGAGGCATCTTCCCAAGTTCCTATCAGCCAACTCAGCTTATTCAGCGCGGATTTGGCGTCTGCAGCTTGGATCGATGGCGATTCTTCCATCTTCTGGATGACCCATTGCCCCTTCTCTTTGATTAGCAGAGCGTTAAAGTGTCCGACGCTGGGAGCACTGACAGCGTTGCTAACGACTACTTGTCCGCTAATGGTGGCTACATCGTCGCGGACCATCATGACGTGCTCCAGCGAACCGGAGATGCGACTGCTGGAGTTCGCTTCAAAAGCAGCCTTCAAATCTTCTTCAATGGCTGCCCGACCTTCGGTTATTTGGTTCAACCCTAAATCGATGTGAACAGCTTTTTCAGCCCACATCGCGGACAACTTTTGAAGGTCTTGATTGTTGAAGGCGTCCACATAGGCAGCGATGGCGGCTTTGATTTCCTGCTCGTTGGCCTGGACGATCGAGGAACAAGCCACGCCGGCTAAAAACAACGTCACAAATAAATGTCGAATCATTCGAAGTGGTAGTTTCATGGTGAGGTAGTGTAAGTAATAAATGCCAATAACAAAGTTTGTTTCAATAAGGGGCTGGGTGCTATAGCAAAGTGGCACCAAGGGCTACCATGCACTTGTGGCCCCAGGCCTCTTTATTCGGGGACTAAAATCGCGTTTATGGCTGCTGGTCGGATGTCTTGCCCTCAGGTGATTCTTCCGCGATGCGTTCGACATAGCCAAACATATGGCCGCCCTTATCCCCGTGTTGCCAAGTTCCTGCGTAGCGATTGCCGTGAAAAAGGACTCGAGCCGAAAATGTCCCCAGGCCTGGAATAAAAAGTTCGTCTAATGTAATCATGGGCGTAGAACCTGCGAACTTAACAGCCACCGCAATCGGGACCGTCACGTCGTGATCGCCATACTTGATCCGCGTCGACATGCCCCACAGTTCGCCGTCATCTAATTTGGATACGCTGCGGATCTCATAGCGTTCAGGTTTGCTGTCGCTGGAAGGTCGCCCGTCGATGGTGAAATTACCAACGAGCGCAGAATTGTTGAGCAATTCGGAGAACGCCTTCTCGTACGCAGCTTGCTCTTTACCGGCCGCCGTTTCCACAGCCTGCGGCGTAGGACTAGCGTCAGTTTCCTGGGCCGGAATAGTTGATGTGGAAAAGCCAACGATCAAGGATCCTGCAAGCCCGAAGGCGACGCAGCGCCACGGACGAAATAGGCTTTGGAGTGATTGTCTGTTCATTTTTGCACGCAATGAGCGAGGGCTAAATGGTTAGTGTTGAGTGCGTTGACTGTTTCAACGCAACCGGAGGTATGCACTGCACTATACTTGTATTGTGACGTTTTGGGCGTTGTGAAACAACAACTAGCCGTCTAAAACATGAACTTTGTGGCGGTGTTTTGCACAATGGATTACCGCCGAATCTTACCCGTTTTTCTCTCTTTTAATCGACCGCACCGCTATGCCCAAGGATTTTTTGGCCGGAATCAAGGACTACTACGACTGTATCGTGATCGGCAGCGGATTGGCCGGCATGACGTCAGCCAACATTCTGGGGCGAGCCGGCCACCGCGTGTTGCTGCTGGAGCAGCACTACAAATTGGGCGGACTGGCCACATGGTTCCGGCGTCCAGGCGGCCACATCTTTGACATCTCGTTGCACGGTTTCCCGTTCGGAATGCTGAAAAGCTGCCGACGTTACTGGGGGGACGACATTTCCAGCCGCATCGTCCAGTTGCAAAACATCCGCTTTGACAACCCAATGTTTTCGCTGACGACGACTTTTAATCGCGAAGATTTTACTCGTTTGCTGACAACGCGATTTGGCGTCCAGGAAGCGACGGTACAAGCGTTTTTTGATCTGGCGCGCGGCATGAATTTTTATGACGACCAAAAGATGACCACCGGGGAATTGTTTGAGAAGTTCTTTCCCGGTCGCGAAGACATTGTCCGACTGCTGATGGAACCGATCACTTATGCAAACGGTTCTACGCTGGAAGATCCCGCGATCACCTACGGCATCGTCTTTTCGAACTTCATGGCCAAAGGTGTCTTTATTTACGAAGGTGGCACCGACGATTTGGTCACCCGTATGCATCGCGAACTGAAGTCCAACGGCGTGGATGTCTGCATCAACTCGCCAGCGTCGAAAATCGAAGTCAACGACGGCAGCGTGCAAGCGGTGTGGGTTGGGCAACGTCGGATTCCTTGCGGCGCGGTTGTCAGCAACGCCAACTTGCGATTGACGATTGAAAAACTGGTTGGCCCCGACGCGTTTGATCCTCAATTTGTTGCCGACGCGCGAGCCGTGCGGCTGAACAATTCCAGCACCCAAGTCTACATGGGGCTCAAAGAAGGCGAGACGGTCGATGAATCCACCGGCGACTTGTTGTTCTGTTCAACCGCTCACGCCTTCCGCACCGACTTGTTGCTTAGCCGCAATATCACATCGCGGACATTCAGCTTCTATTACCCACGAACTCGTCCGCATGGCAAGTCGCGATATGCGATCGTTAGCAGCACCAATGCGAACTGGGACGATTGGGCTCATTTGTCCGAGGAAGAGTATGCCGAGAGTAAGCGGGAGCTGATCGAAACAACGCTGGATGCTCTTGAAAAATATGTCCCCAATTGTCGCGACAAGATCGATCATGTGGAGGCCGCGACGCCCAAGACGTTTAATCATTACACCATGCATAATTTGGGCGCGAGTTTCGGAACGAAATTCGAAGGCTTGGCTGTATCGCGCGCACTACCCGATCAAGTCAAAGGGCTATACCATGCGGGCAGCGTTGGCATCATCATGTCAGGATGGTTGGGTGCGATCAATTACGGTGTCATCGTTTCCAATGAAGTAGACCAGTTGCTAACACGTCAGTCTCAAGCGATCTCCAGTTAGGGGCAACAGAGTAGCAGGCACTCTCCGTGTGCCGTCCGCAGAGCAGCAGGCACACTCCGTGTGCCGTCCGCAGACGCGTTACTTGTTACGGCCCAGCGGAGTGTGCCTACTACTGCCCGACGGTCACGCTGCTCGCAGATTCTACGCCCTGAGGACTCAAGGTGCTGCGGCCAAGTGCTCGCATGTTCCACTGGCCTGGCAGACGATGCGCAACATTCAAGTAATACTGAATCGTTTCGTTGGCTGCCATATAACGAATCGTCTCAAACGTCGCTGAACTGCCGTCCGAAGCGTACGTCACGGGGATACTTCGGCCATCGGTCGTCGTTACGCTCTGCAACTCCAAGCCCGCTTGCAATTGCAAAATCAACTGAACATTCTGATCTGCCGATGCGCGATTGTTTCTTAGTGTCAGTTGATAACGCGAGATTGCTCCAGTCGCTACTTGAGTTCGCACTGGTTGTAAATCGAGCGTCAATCCTGCTGGAACACCGCTGCTGCCCCCCCCTGGTGGCAACACGCTGCCACCGCCATTGCTTGGGGGCAGCGCTTTGGTCGGCGGTAATGCACTGCCGGGCGGCAGTACGTTATCAGGCGGCAAGATGCTTCCCCCCCCAGCAGCAGTCCCAGCGGGTCGTAAGTTCAATACGGCATCAGCGCGGACCTGCGGTGCACTAATAGCCGTTCCCGTCAATTGCGGACTTGGCTCTGTGCCGTTGTACACAAAGATCGCTTGAATGGTGGCCGATTCGCCAACTTCCAAAGCAGGTAGCTGCCAGCTTATCTGACGCAGCGATTCCTGCAAACTGTAGCCTTCCGAAGCGGAGGTTGGCTGCAACGAGTTTGAATAAGCGATTGTCGCTTGAATGTTGCGCAGCGGGATCTGGCCAGTGTTGGTCAACAGTAATCCAATCCGTGCGGGAGCGGACGCGTTGATGTCTTCGGTACCTGTTTCCGTTTTGAATTGCAGCGATAACCGAGGCTCCTTCGGCGCGGCCGCGATCACTTCAACCGACATCGATTGACGCGTCAATTCAGCTTCGTTGATCGTCGCGATCGCCGTGGCATTCAAACGACCAGTTTGCCTTGCGATGAAGGCGGGATTCAGCGTTCGGCTTTCGCCTGGCCCAAGATAGGAAACAATACGGCGAACTAAGTTTGCCTCTTGATTGATGCTTTGCAGGCCAGCATCCGATTCCACCGTGATCGCGATGTTATTGAGCGACGTGCGGCCTTCGTTGGTGACAATCAAGTCGGTTTGCAGCAGAGAACCCACTTCGATTTGTTCGGACCCTCGGGCGGGAGTGAATCGCAACGAAACGCGAGGGCTGGAAACCAGCGTCGCAACCGTCTGTTGCTGAGCGGCACCGGATGAACTGGTCGCATCGAACTGGATACGATAATCGCTTTCTGCGGTCGGTTGCAAATCAATGCTGATATCCAATCGCCGCTTGGCGGGCAATTGTCCGATATCCCAAGCGAGCGCGGCTGTCGTCTGCTGGCTTGGCGGCGGGTTCGCTCCGACAACTCGCATGCCACTGGGAATCGGCATGGATAGCCGAGTGTTTTCTGCCGCCAAATCTCCCAGGTTTGATAGGCTGGCGGTATAGCTGAGCACTTGATTGACGGCACCAGCCTGGGGACCTAAAGCTTGTAGCAACAGTTCTGCTTGCGTCCACGACACGACCGCTTGCCCAGTTCCCAACGTCAGTTTTGGCATATTCTCAGAGGCCTGAGCGGGCCGAATAATTTCGATGCCAATCAGAGCTGTTCCAGAACGGCCCGTGACATTGTTGACTTGCGTGGCCGCATTGCCATACTCGTCGACGGTGACTTCATCGACGGGCCCACCAGTCCGTGCAAAGAGCGCCAAATTCGGATCCAAGCTGGTGTAGCGAACAGTCCAACCTGAGGCCGGCGCGAATCCCTCCGAGCGTGTGACGCGCGTGATGAGTTGCACCGGAGCGTTGCCCACGTTGGATGCCGGAGGCGGGAACTGCCAGCGCGCGTCTACCCAATAGATGGTCGCCGTTTGACGTCGCTTGTCCCAAACTTCTGCATCCGGGGCCAAGGCGGTGATGCGAGTAATACCCTCGGTGGGACTGGTCAGCGAAATCCATGTTTGCCCTTTCTTGATCACCAAATCATCGGTCAACTTCTGAGAGCCGCGAGTGAGCACGCGTTCGTTCATGGCTGTGACGCCACGCGCAAAATCAATCCCCAACTTCTGCACAGAACTGACTGGCTTGGAGTGGCTGAAGAAACTGCGAGAGTTTGTTGAGCCGTCGTCGCCAACTTCCAAGATATGCCCGACGCTATCGGGTGCAATCATCCATTCGATCGTTTCACCGCCAACCAGATAACCGTCTTCGCCGCAAATCCCGCTCAACAGAACGACATCGCCGTTGACAGGTGCCACGATGCGAGTTGGCGAAAGTAGCAATTGACCACAGCGTCCGCGATCATCCAGCTTGTTATGATGGCCTGCTAGCAGTTTATGCCCAGCGGGGCGAGCCGTTGGAGCGATCGAAGGCCCGGCCAAACAAGCCGGAGGCGGAGGGGGCTCGCGGTAGCCAGGCGTTGGAATGATGCCGACGTTGGTCGGACTTGCGTGAATTCCCGGTAGCGTCAACTGAGTAGAACCGCCCGACAGGATGCAACTGCCCGTAGGATCAATGGCTGGTAAGCGACATGTCGAACAGCCGGTACTAGCAGCGATCACGGCAATTGCCAGCAGCAGCAGGCCAGTTGTGTTCGAGGGAAGCTTGGCCGACATCAACAACCGGCGCAGCAACCAACGTGTTGCAGAATGCAACGCGAAGCCATCCGCGGTCGAATTGACGTCATGCCGGCGAGCCATGTGAGCGATTGGCCCCTTTCAACTTCCCATTTGTCGAAGATATCCATTAGAGCAGCTCAGCAGTCCTTGCAGTGGGCGCACCACCGAGCTTTGAACCGTAGCTTATCGTTAAGCGACTTTGCGACCCGATCGCGAAAGAAATCGCTGGAATGGTTTGACGAAGTACCAATTGCAACGGTCTTGTCGCACGTAACGGTCGCACAATTCATTTCATGCTGAGTTCTGGCAGCGACATTGACCCAGGTCCATCATAAAAGTCGAATCCAAAAGGGAGACCACTGGTTTCCTCACATACGCAGCCGCCCCTTCGGAATTACTTTGGAACGCATGCTCGCCAATCACAATTTATCGACAACCGTCCATGCGGCTTTGCTGCTTGCTGCCACCGTCGGCTTGGGCAGCGGTTGTCGCGTCCAATTGCCTTCCAAAACGCACAGCAATTTGTGGGCACGCGCGATCGAGGACCGTGCCGATTGGCATCTCGCTCAGATGGGGCAGCCTGCAAATCCGGTCCACCGCGAAAAATGCATGAGCGATTGGGCCAAAGGCTACTATCGTGGCTATCAATGTGCAGCCACCTCGGTCAACCAGTTACCGCCGCCGAACTACCCCGCGGTCTGGGGTCCACAAAGGCATGATCTGCGGGCCGACGAAGCTCAGATCGTCGCCGGTTATCAAGCTGGCTATCAACAAGCCGTGCACGACGGTTTGATCAACGTCGTGCCGCTCAAGCGATAGTCAAAGTTCGTAGTACCGCCTTCAGGCCGCATGTTCGTAGTACCGCCTTCAGGCCGAATGTTTGTAGTACCGCCTTCAGGCGGAATTCATCTAAGTTTTTCGCAGTCGCTTCCGCCGAAAGGCGGGATTACGAACAGGGAACGCCCCTCCCGCGGGAGGGTGAAAAGAGCTGACGGCGCACGGAGTGTGCCTGCTACTCTGCTGTCGGCTCACGAGGCGGCGCGGAAAAATCTTCATGCCTTCTAAAATCATCCTTGACCCTACTGGACCACTAGCGTACTATCTACATAGAACACTAGTTCGGAGGGCAAGCATGTTTTTCTCAATTGATCCAAATAACGGCGTCGCGATCTATGACCAGATCGTGCGTCAAGTGAAATTTGCAGTGGCGGACGGGACGTTGCGCGCTGGACAATTGCTGCCCAGCGTGCGGGTGCTCAGCCAGCAATTGACGATCAACCCCAATACCATCGCGCGAGCTTATCAGCAACTTCAAGCCGACGGGATTGCGGAATCGCTGCGGGGCCGGGGGCTTGCAGTTACCGATACCGCTGTTGAGCATTGCAAGTCGGCCAGGCGCGACATCATCACGGACCGCCTGCGAGCAGTGCTCACCGAAGCCATCCACGCTGGGCTCAGCGAACGCGCGATCCGAACTCTGGTGAATGAACAACTGGCCGCTTTACTGCCTAGTGTAGCGACCGTTTCCTCTTCTCAAGATGGCCTTTAAGCGCAGGAGCTATCATGCACGATCAGATCTCTTCGGAAGTATCATTACGAGCCGACCATGTGATTGAAGTCAAGGATTTGACGGCCCGCTTTCGAGATTGCGAACCGCTCAGTGGTATCAATTTGACAATTCCAAAAGGTACCGTGTTTGCCCTTTTGGGTGAGAACGGTGCGGGCAAGACAACTTTGATTCGCTGCTTGATGGGATTCTTAGAACCGACGGCGGGGCAAACTCGAGTGCTTGGGCTAGATCCGCTCACGCAAGCGATTGATATTCGTCGACGCGTCGGATATGTCTCCGATGCGCCAGCGTTCTACGAGTGGATGAAGGTCGATGAAGTCGGTTGGTTTGCGGCTTCGTTCTATCCAGATGGTTTCCTAGAGCGTTATCGCGAATCGGTCGCTCGATTTGAATTGCCAGTGGCTCGAAAGATTAAACACTTGAGTAAAGGCCAACGTGCGAAGGTCTCGTTATCTCTTGCTTTGGCGCATGATCCTGAATTGCTGATCTTGGATGAACCGACCAGTGGGCTGGACCCGTTGGTGCGACGTGAATTTTTGGAAAGCATGCTGGATCGAGTCGCCGCTGGTCGCACGGTGTTTTTGTCAAGCCATCATATCTCGGAAATCGAACGTGTGGCCGATGAGATTGCGATTCTGCATGAAGGCAAGTTTCGTGTGCATGACAGTTTGTCCAACTTGCGAGATTCTGTCTTCGAGCTAACGGTGACGATGCATGACCCGCTGGCCGCGCTGCCGCCTCTGGAGCGTCCGACGGAAGTGCTCAGCGAGAAAGCGGACGGGCGTCAGCGGCAATTCATTCTTTACAATTTCGCAGAAGAGCAACGCCAAGCAATCAGCCAGATGAATGTGGTGAGTTCGGTACGCATGCGACCCGCAACGTTAGACGAATTGTTTGTGGCTTGTACGCGTGGTAAAGCGAGCGAGTGGAATTCGACGCCGCCAGAAGATGGCTCCAGAATGGAAGTTGCGTAGGAATGGCAGTCAAGCAACAGAATTGAAATCGGTGGCACTGAAAATCAGCAAATACAGGCAAGCACGCTATGAACTTCTCCCCTTCGATTCGACGTCTAGCATGGAAAGAGTTTCGCTTAATCGCGCCGTTGATTGTTTCGCTAGTCGGCTTGGTGCTGCTGTCGCTTCTTTTAATGCCCGGGGCTGACCGTGGATATGCAACTTTAATCTTTGTCGGTGTCCCCTTACTGTATGCGGTCGGTGTGGGCCCAATCTTGATTTCGATGGAAAAGGATCAGCGTACGTTACAATGGAATAGATCGATGCCAATTGCATCCCAAGAGCTTGTCAACACAAAGCTCGCGATTGCAGTTACAGGGTTGCTTGGGTCATGGTTAATCAGTGGTGTATTCATTGGTCCGGTGCTTGAGAGCCACGACGTTCAAATTCTTTTTGGCCAAGCCCCATTTGCTATGCAAGGCCGCGACTATTTGTTTGGGCAGCCACTTCTGTATTCCATTTTCCATTCTTGCTTTCTGTTGCTCGCGGGAATGGCACTTGCGTGGAGAATGCCGTCGGCATGGACGGCGATTCTGTCCTTACTCGCCGTTTCCTTGCTCCCTTCGCTGACGATCAATTGGATCGTCATGATGATTCGGTGGGCCGATCCTGCCCTGCCGAAGGACTACGCGCCGGTTTCTGTTTTGGTTTTAACGCAGATCGCATATATTGTTGCCGTTGCATGGTTCCTCCGTCGCCAATCAGTATTCGCATTGCAACCCGAAGTCGCCTCACGACGGAACGCGGAATTTTCTTTTGATGCAATCACAAGCCGGCTTGCAGGCCGCTTGCAGTTGCTCAGTCGAAAATCGGTGATGAGCCCAACGACGGCGTTAATATGGCTGCATATTCGACAAAACGGCTGGCTGATGGTTGTCGGTAGCGTCGTCTTGCTAGCGTACTTCATTAGTGGATTCAATGATTTTTTTGGGCCCTTTCAGTCACTGGAACGGTCTGATCATTTCATCGAGTTCTTTATTTCAGTTTCGCCGCTTGTCATCTTTTTCATCGGATTGCTTGGATGTTGGACGTTTCAGTCCGATTCCACCAAGCAGCGAATTCGATTTCTGTGTGAGCGTGGTGTATCAGCCGCCCAATATTATTCCACTCGGATTTTGATTCCAGTGATTACGGTCGTGCTGGTGTCGATCGTTGGATTAATCGCGATCTATGTGGCTGAAAGGCTGGGAAGAAGTAGCATTTCGCATTCAACCAGTTGGTTCTTACTTACCCTTCTGTTTTGCGGTGGTTGGTTGGGATTTGGAGCGGCGCAGTGGACTGGCAACCTCGTACGCTCACCGGTGTTAGCAACGCTTCTTTCGCTTTTCTTTGTGGCGTTCGCAGTCTTGTATGGGTTAACGGCTTACAAGTATGCCGCAGCTCCGGTCTGGTTATTGATTGCTGTCGGATTTCTGCCATTCATTGCAACTCGATGGACGCTGCAGCGTTGGATGGAACAACGCATCGGCATTCGGCAAATGCTAGTGCATGCGACCATTTTCGGCGTGTGGTTACTAGCTCCACTTACGCCTTTGTGGTGGTCCTATATGACACTGTTCCGTTTGGACCGTTCTACTCAGGCAGAATTGCAAAAAGTCGTTGATCAGTGGCCCAACTTGCATTTACATACAGGAAGCGCTGGTATCGTGAATCTCTCTTACAAGCCGTTTCCAATCTATGAACTCGATAAATCAAAATCCACTCGACCTAAATCATTAAGTGAGTTGATACAGCAAAATATTGATTACGTCGAAGGCACTTTGAAGAACTCGACTGGACCAGTATCCTGGAGTCATTGGAACAATCGCCATCTTTTAAGTTTAGCGACGATAAGCAGACTTCGCTGGCTGGACCTCAAGGCAGCCAATGATACGGTAGCCGCAGACGATGAAGCGGCTTCTTACAATCGCTTGATTGGATTGCAGTTGGATATACTTGCAAGACTCCGCTTGAACCCAACGATCAGTATGCAGGATTCAGCGGACCGGATTTCCGTGAGTCTCTTGGACGAAATGCATCAAGAAGGCAGGGTCGAGTTGTTGAACAGTGCGAACCGCCAAGCTGCTTATCGGGTATTCACCGATCATGAATATCGCGTTGAAGCCAGAAAGAAAGCGGTCGCGCTGAGCTGGCGAGAATATCGACGAGATCTCGCACGAGGATTTCGAGTGTACCTGGGCGGATACGACTTGGAACCGAACGACGACCAGCCAAAGCCCAAAGTTCCGTTTGGTCTGTACGTGAAGGAGTTGAGGATTCGGAATCGCGGTGATCGACTCACCAGCGAACTGTGGAAGGTCACTACCGAATCTCCGACGAATATAACTTTCGAAGACCGCCAACGCCTGCATGATGCGTTCGATCGACAATGGCCGATTTTATTCAAGTCCTACACTGACGCTTCCATCTCAGAGCTTAATTCGGCCAGTGAGGCAGATGCGCTTCCCAATTTACTGCTATGGAACGGCCACTGGGAACAACTTGCGGATCATTTTGCACGACGGGAGTTGAGTGATGACAAATCAAACTAATGACCAGAGAACGCGTGTTCGATGGCCAGCGCGACTGCTTTATGCGACCATCGGCGCTTTCGTGTTATTGGGCGTCGGGGTAGCTGTTCGCGAGTTTGCGGCTCATCGCCATGTGCAAAAACTGAAAGGCGATTTGAAGGCGCTGGGCTATCCTATGAGTCTGGAAGAACGATGGGGCTATCATCAGGCGAACTCGCAAGCGTTCGATTTAACCGAGGTATATCAGTTTGCTTCGATTGGCACAGATATCCGCGGCACGGAATCGCTGCGCGAACTGCGACCGCAATCCCAATCGTCGGAGGAGTATGAACTCCGTCAAGCAAGTAGCAAGCTTCGACACGACATTGAACTCGCGGAGATTCTTGAGCCAGTGTTGCGTCGGCTGCCATCATTGAAGCTACCGGAGTCGCCCGTTCGCTTAGACCAAGACGTTTTCCAAAAAGATGCGACTTGGCAATACGCTAGTTCTCGACGGCAGCTACTGCGACTCCTGCATCTGGCGTTTGATACCGCCGTTAGAGACCGGGACGCCAATCGCGCCATGGCGACGCTTACTCAGATCGATCGAGTCACCACTGCCTTTGACTGGCAATTGAATACGTTATGCACATCGATTTTTTTGAGTGAGCGTCAATGGCTGTACGACCATATCAAGCGTTCAATGAACGAGGATGTGTGGACCGAGGATCAACTTCACGATATCCGAGAGCGGTACCTAGTTGAGATTAACTATAGCGACAGACTGCAACGAGCGACACTTGGCGAACTGTACAGTGCGAGTGAATCAGGGAAGCAATGGGCTGACAGGATTCCATCGGTGCAGGCTGCTGGTTATCAACACCTCGCCGATATTCTGGAGATAGCGCAAGGCCCGCTTGGTGATGTTCAAAAGCGGGTCAGGAGTTGGCAGCGAGAACGCTTGGACCGAAGGATTTATGAGGAACCAAACTCTGTATCAAAATTAGCGTCACGGGCTGCGCAATTAATTGTCGAGTCGGCGATCGATCTTGAGTTGAATCGACGGTTAGTACTACTGGCAGTGGCGGCGAAACAATACCATCTGAAGTACCAACGATGGCCGCAGCAATTTACCGATCTTATCGACGTAGGGATCGAATCGAATATTTGGTCCGAAGAGTTGCACGCTCATTATCGGATTATCCCTAACGATAACGATGGATCGATTGATGTTGATTTCCAAAAAACGCAACTTGATAAGAGCTTCTACATGGAACGCCCAACGGCCGTTAAAGTCCAGGTCCGATGAGCTTCTTTGCATGCCGGACCATGGACGATACTTGGATATGTCTCCTGTGAGTAAGGGGGTGGGAATGTTTGTAGTACCGCCTTTAGGCCGCATGTTCGTAGTACCGCCTTTAGCGGAATTCATCTGAGTTTCTCGCAGGCGCTTCCGCCTAAAGGCGGGACTACGAACAGGGAACACCCCTCCCCGACTGCTCGCGGAACTCGCAGTCGCCCCCCCCCAATGGGAGGGTGAAGAAACGCGTACGCCTAGCGGCTGACGGTTAAACGAAAGCGATGCTCTTCGTAGGCCGGTAACAAGGTCGCTTCACTTGTTGCCGGAACTGCGCAAAGCCAATCAGTGAATGACCGATTGGTTTAGTGATGCTCAATAGGTACAAGCGACCGATGTTCCGGCGCGGGGGTGAGCTTTGCTTGTTCCGGCCTACGGTAGCGGCCGACCCCTCCCAATGGGAGGGTGAAGAAACGCGTACGCCTGGCGGCTGACGGTTAAACGAAAGCGATGCTCTTCGTAGGCCGGTAACAAGGTCGCTTCACTTGTTGCCGGAACTGCGCAAAGCCAATCAGTGAATGACCGATTGGTTTAGTGATGCTCAATAGGTACAAGCGACCGATGTTCCGGCGCGGGGGTGAGCTTTGCTTGTTCCGGCCTACGGTAGATCTATGAACGAAAAGCCATTACGTTGAAACCTCAAGCGATATTCAGTACTTCGTCCATCTCGCCCGCGATCACTTTCAACGCCGCCAAATCGCCGCCACTGACTTCTGCTGCACACCAGCCCACAAACTTGATCTCCGCCAGTGCAGCTCGGACGTCTGCCCAAGGCAGATCCCCTTTTGTGATTTCCGTGAACTTGTCGTCTGCTCGTGAAAAACCCTTAATGTCCAGCTTCACGACCCGCTTGCCCAAGGTGCGAATCCAATCGCCGGGATTACCGTACTTCCAATGGTTACCAATATCAAACTGCATCCCGACCCACGGCGATTGGAAGTGATCGACGTAATCGGCAAACTGTTGCGCTGTCTGGTCCGTGGGGCCATCGTGAACATACAAGTAGTGGTTCCAGACATTCTCGATCGCGATCACCACACCTAGTTCGGCCGCCAAAAGAACCGCTTTTTCAATGTTCGGAATCGATCGCTCATGCAATTCCTCCAACGAGCCATCTTTGCCATGACCGATCACCAATAAAGTTGTGTGTCCCCCAACTGCATGCGTTTGCTCGATGGCTGTCCGCAAGTCCTGCAGCGCTTGCTCGCGTACCTTGGGATCGGGATCGGTATGACGTACATTCCAGTGCGTCGAACAGACGCTGCCATCAACCGGCAAACCCGAGCTTTCAATCGCCGCGAGCACTTCTTTGGTGTCGTAGCCCGGCGAGTCGATCTCGATACCGTCAAATCCTGCTTGTTTGGCGATCGCGAACTTTTCCGCTAACGATTTACCGCTGCGGACCATACCGATCTTCAATGTCTTTTTAATTGGCAGTTTCGCTTCGGAGCTCTGAGCAGTCGACCATCGCGATGTGGCAGCGACGGCGGCAAGGACAGCGGAGCTTTGCAATAAATTGCGGCGGGAGAACGATTGCATTGTGGAACCTATCAGCGAAGACGAATCAAGTGGGTCGGCTCGATAGCTACCATAGCATCGAGCAATTGTAGGAAGGTCAGGGCGGCGGCTTGTAGCAGACTACGTTTGTTGCAAGTCGCCAAGATATTCTATCACAAATGCTTGGGGTGTTTCGACGTTGGAGCGCTTTTCACGGCCCTCCCTAGTTGACGCAGCTCGCTCAAACGAAAATGATTGCAGCTTCCCAACCTTTCCTCACAAGTGAGACCCACTCATGCAAGACCGACGCCAATTCCTCGCCTCCGCCGCAGCTCTTTCTGCTCTTGCCGCAACGCAGTCCCATCCTTCAGCCTTGGCCCACGACTCGGCGGCGGACAGTATCGCATCGAATGCCAAGAAGATCCGTTATTGCTTGAATGTCAGCACAATCAACAATAGCCAAGTCGATATTGTGGATCAGATCGCAACGGCAGCTCAAGCGGGTTATGACGGTATTGAGATCTGGCTGCGCGATGTAACGCGATACTTGGAGAGCGGGAAAAAGCTACCGGAGCTGCGAAAGCGAATTGTGGATTCGGGGCTGCGAGTCGAAAGTGCGATTGCGTTTGGGCAATGGGTTGTGGACGATGAAGAAACGCGTCGCAAGGGATTGGCAGAATGTGGTCGCGATATGGAGATCACGCGTGAATTGGGCGGTCGCTTGATCGCAGCTCCACCAACGGGTGCGACCAATGGCGCGAAGCTTGAGTTGAACGCGGTCGCTGATCGTTTCGCGGAGCTGATTGAGATTGGCCGCGCTCGCGATTGTTTTCCGCAACTTGAGGTCTGGGGGTTTTCCGTAAACTTTGCCAAACTAGCCGAGGTGCTGTATGTGCTGGCAGCAGTTCAAGATCCTAACGCCTGTATATTGCCTGACGTTTATCACTTGTACAAAGGTGGCTCTGATTTTGCGGAGATCGGTGCGTTAGCTGGAAGTGTGACCAAGGTGTTGCATATGAACGATTATCCCGATATCGTTCGCGACAAGATTGGCGATGCGGATCGTGTGTATCCCGGCGATGGGATAGCTCCGATTCCGATGATCCTCAGCACGATGTTGAGCAATGGATTCAAAGGCGTCTTGTCTTTGGAGTTATTCAATCGTGAGTACTGGAAGCAGGACCGCAACGAGGTAGCTCGCACTGGGCTGGATAAAATGAAAGCTAGCGTCGCCGCCGCCTTGGCGTATTAATGCGGACGGCACTCGGAGAGTACCTGCTACTTTTTGGCACGATACTCCGCGCGATTTTGGCTGTATTCTTCCTCGGTCCCAGGAAAGCAATCGCTGACCCAAGCGTCAACCTGGTCGACTTCCGGCAAATCCTCATGAGGAATCTCCGCTAACTGACGCAATGTCGGCCGACACCAACCACACCCTGTTCCCGCATTAAAGCAATTGCTCAGCTCGCTGGCCCGCTGCGGTTTGGTCCGACGAATAAAGTTGATCAGCTTACGAAAGCTAACGTGAAAGCACATACAGACTTCGTTGTCCGCCTTCATAAAGTCATTTCACTCACGTAATAACGGAGGACCGCTAAAAAGTCTGCTAAGAACTGATTCGCCAGAATAGGGAATTCAGGCTAAGATAGCGTGAATCGCACTTTTTAACCATCCACCGCTAGCACCGCCGGTAATGACTGTCAAACAGCATATTCTCGATCTCGATGCCCAACAATTACGGGCTTGGCTCAAAGACCAAGGCCAACCGGCCTTCCGTGCCCAGCAGATTCAAGCGGGGATTTTTCAACGCCGATGGACCGAATTTGAACAAATGTCCGACTTGCCAAAGGCTCTTCGGACCGCGCTCGCCGATCACTTTCAGATTCTCAGTTCCACCATCGTCGCTCACCAAACCGCCGACGATGGTACGGAAAAACTACTGCTGCAATTGCAAGATCAGAACCGAATCGAATGCGTTCTGCTGCGTGACGGTGACCGCAGATCGATTTGCATCAGTTCCCAAGTGGGCTGCGCGATGGGTTGCGTTTTTTGCGCTAGTGGATTGGACGGCGTTGAGCGCAATCTGACGGCGGGCGAAATTATCGAACAGATCGTGCATCTGCAAAAGCTGCTGCCTGCGGAAGAACGCATCAGTCACATCGTGATGATGGGCATGGGTGAACCACTAGCCAATATCGACCGCGTCATCGCCGCGCTGGAGATCGCTCGAGATCCCAAAGTCGGCTTCGGGATCAGCCCACGCCGGATCACGATCAGCACGGTGGGGATTCCTAAATCCATTCGTAAGCTAGCCGATGAACACCAACCATATCAGCTAGCGATCAGTCTGCACGCACCCAATGACGAACTGCGATGCAAGATCGTACCAGTGAATAAGAATATCGGTATCGAAGCCATCATGGAGTCCGCTCAGGAATATTTTGAGGTTACCGGCCGACGGTTAACGTTCGAATACGTCTTGTTAGCCGACATCAATGACTCTGAAGTGTGTGCCGACCAGTTAGTGCAATTGCTGCGTGGCCGTGTCGCGATGCTGAATGTGATCCCATATAATCCAGTGCCTGGTTTGCCGTACAAAACACCTTCGGCAAAAGCGATCCATCGTTTCCGAGAAGTTTTGCAAACCGGTGGCATTAACGTCATGTTCCGTCAACGAAAAGGGGACGCGATTCAGGCCGCTTGTGGGCAACTGCGTCGCAAGCCTGAGCTAGCGGTCGAAGTTTATCAGCCGACCTTTTGAATCGCGTTTCTAAGTACATCAACGCAGGATCCCCGCCATGCTTAAATCTCTCCAAGCTGTTTTCCTAAAAGCGTTGAGGTTGTTGGCAAACGTTCACGCCTCAATCATGGAAGCCACAAAAACACGAGCCACTGAGCCGCTGGGCGATAGCCCCGGTTGTCGGGTGCGAGGCTACAATAACCGGGGCTATTGCCCTGCGGCTGATCGAGGTGTAAACGGTTGCATTTTGTTGGCAACACTCGCAGCGCTCTTGGTCGCTGGTTTATCTTCTCCCGCGATTGGCCAAACCAGAACACAGGGTTTCGCTCAATGGGAGGAACTCGACACCGCGAAACGACTCGAACCCAGGAAGTACTATCTTGATCGACGTATTGCACCGACCATGAGTTATGCGGGCGGAGCCAGTTGGCTAGTGCGACCAGAACGCGAATCCGAAGAGAGTTCCCAAGAGTTGCTGGCCAATCTCGGCATTCGTCCTGGCATGGTGGTGGCTGATTTTGGTTGTGGAGTAGGATATCACGCGTTGCCGATTGCCAAACTGGTCGGACCCTCGGGCAAAGTTTTCGGCATCGACATTCAGGCACCTATGTTGCGAGCCTTGATGGCACGAGCCAAAGAGGAATCGATCACGAATGTAGAAGCGGTGCTGCCGCGTGGTAATGTGGCAGATATGCCCGAAGGCGTCTTTGATTTGCTGATCATGGTCGACGTTTATCACGAACTGGCGTTTCCGGCTGAGACGCTGCAGCAAATTCGCAAATCGCTCAAATCCGATGGGCTGGTAGGTCTGGTTGAATATCGCGGCGAAGACCCCGATGTCCCGATTCTGCCAGAGCACAAAATGACGAAAGCTCAGATTCTAAAAGAGTACCAAGCCAACGGATTCGAGTTGCATTCCACCTATGACAGCTTACCATGGCAACATTTAATGTTCTTCCAAGCAAAGAAAGATTAGTCGTTGGAATCCTCGCACAACAGTCCGTCACAACCAGGTTCATTGGACACTCAAGCGTTAGCTCAGCAACTGCAGACCGCCGCGGTCGCTTGTGGCATGACGGACATCGCTGACGATCGCTACGAATTGCTCGCTCGCTATTGCCAAGAGTTGTGGGGGTGGAACGAAAAGATCAATCTCACGCGGCACACGACCCCCGAGCTATTTGTGCATCGCGATTTGCTGGACACGTATCGATTGGTCAAGCACTTGGAGCCCAACGAGCGAGTGTTGGACTTTGGTAGCGGTTCTGGCGTGCCCGGTTTGACTTCGGTGATCTTGCGACCGGACTTGGATATGAAGCTGTGCGATTCGGTCTTGAAGAAAGCCAAAGTGTTGGAAGAGATTGCAGCGGCTTTGAAACTGCCTGTGGTTGTTTATGGTTTGAACGTGAAAGAAGTGTTGGAAGAACAGACATTCCACACGTTGACGGCGCGGGCTGTCGGATCGCTCAGCAAGATGGTCACGTGGTTGAAACCTTACTGGGGTCGCTTTGGTCGACTGTTGACGATCAAAGGACCTAGTTGGGTGGAAGAGCGTGGTGAAGCGCGTCACATGGGCATATTGCAAGACCAGCAGTTGCGGAAGCTGGACGAATACGAAGTCCCCGGTCATCACTCGGCCAGTGTTATTTTGCAGATCAACAAGAAGCAATCGCTGCGAGCCGAATAGCTCAGTAGACCAGCTACGCGTATTCTTCGTTTAACCGTCAGCCGCAGGCGTACGCGTTCTTCGTTTAACCGTCAGCCGCAGGCTTACGCGTTCTTCGTTTAACCGTCAGCCGCAGGCGTACGCGTTTCTTCACCCTCCCATTGGGAGGGTCGACTGCGAGTTCAGCGAGCGGTCGGGGAGGGGCTGTAGCGCGTTGCTAGTCTCGCCCGCAGGCGGAAGCTCCTGCGAAGAACTCAAGTGAATTCCGCCTAAAGGCAGTACTACAAACTCCCCCAGCTCCGGAACTTCGGTCGCTTGAAACTCGTTAACGTCACTACCCCGATCAGATAATGTTTGATTGGCTTTCCGCAGTTCCGACAAGAACGCAAGCAACTTCACAACCGGCCTACGCGCTGCGGTTGACCTTGCTAGTGTATCTCAGCACCAGCCAGCAGTTCTGCGAACGACTCGTCGTCAAGTTTCATATCGAGCACCTTGCGTACATCCATCTTTGGCGTTTGGTCGTTGATTGAATGCCACTTTAATTCTACGGTCCCTCGCTTGATCATGACCAAACCCTTTTCCCCGTTGGGATAGTTTCGTTTCTGACGAATCATCACCGAGATCTTTGTGGGCAGAGGAATGCCATTGCGATCTTCATGTTCAAAGCGATAGCTGGAGTGTGGCACACTTGTTCCATCCGGTAGTTGCGTTTGGAAATCCAGTCTTGTGAAAACGTGCAAAGTTGGATGGAAATCGGCAACACTTACGAACTTTGATTCTCGTTCATGTCTGATGTGGGTACATCGCACCGTGCCGTCAAGTTGTGCCACACAGGTGGCGTCCGCGTAATCGTCCAACAAGTTTCGAATATGCTGTTGGGCCAACTGTCCCCGCAGCATGTACGGAAAGCCTCCCATTGCCGATAGCTCGAAGCTTGGTATTTCCCTCTTCATCGCTTCGGAATAACTCTTTCGCTCCCCGGGAGTCCAGCTCTTGGAAATTGGTCCATTCAGTCCAGTGGGACCTCGGACTCGGAGCATCTGGTTTGTATACAAATACGCCTCCCGGACCGACAAACGTTTGTCGGGTACGTACCCGTGAATGGTTGCCAAACTGTTATCGGCATGACGCAGGTATGCAAATTCCTCCGCACTGCGATCCATCATCATCCGGTGTTTGGAAATTGAATTACCGCTCAGAATGAACTTGCGTTCTTCCTCTTTTTCGGCGGTCACGGTGTAGGTTTCAGTGACCGAGACGTCGAAGCGCTGAATTGCATCGCAGTTGGCATAGCCAGCCTCTAAATAGTTTTCGCCACCTGCATCGCTCGTAGGCTGTGCCGTTCCCACAAATAATAAATGAAACTTAGCTACGTTGTCGCCAACACCGGCCACATGAACAACTACTACTTGATTTTCGATATCGCGAGGACTGTCGAAAGCGAGCGTTGCCCGGAACAACTGGTTTGATAGCGATGACACCGCCGCTTTCTTAATCGTCAATGGCGGGACGTCGCTGGAACTGCTGCTTGAGCCAATCTCGAAACGAAAGTCGTTCTCCGATAATTCGAACGGAACCAAGCGATTGATGCGAATCAATACCGAAGCCGAATAATCGCCATCGTCGATTGCCACAACTTGTACCTTGCTCGGCAACGCCTCCACATCTGCGTACTTTGCGAAGGTCGCGACAAAGGTGATGCTAAGGCGATGCTGTAAATCTGCTGTAAAAACTTGGACTTGTTGCCGAAAACTCGGAGTGTAACTCGTTTCGGGAATCTGAATGACAAAAACAAGTTTGGAAGTGGATGCTGGAGCAAATGGCTCAACTGGGAAATCAAGTTGAACGCGGCCGTCATTGGCGCGGACAGAATCAAAACTTACAGAGGCATCCGTTGCATTAAGCACTTCTATTGTGCCAACGATTTTTTCACCCAATCGAACTTCGCCCAGGTCAATATTCTCAATGGAATTGCCAGCCCATTTTCTGGCAAAAGCTTGATGCTGTTCTTCTTGGGCAAGAGCGCTAGAACACAGCAGGAAAAGCAAGATCCAGACTCGTGTTGCGTAAATCATCACATGACCTCACCGAGAAACAGCCGTCCTGCTCAATCCGAAATCATAGAGGGGACGAAAACCAAAGTCAAGATTTTTTCGCACTGCTCGCAGAACGTAGACTGCGGAACGACCGCCAATGAGATGGACACACCATTGCTCAGGAATTTTTTGTGTGACGCATTTGCTTGGTGAACCTTGCGATCCACCAAACGGGATGAAGAATTGTCCCGCGTCCTTTTCGCTTTCAGCTTTTGTATTCGGAAAAACTCAACTACTCTCCTGCAGAAATGAAGTTAAAGATACTGGTGTAATTGGACTCAATCTTGTCAACATCCGGAAAGTCTATTTCCTCATTGACCTTCAGCCACTTTATGTCAACAGTCTTGGAATTATCGATACGTATTTTCTTGTCGTTTAGCCTTTCGATCCGATAACCTGAACTTGTTTTTTTCACCGGTAATGGGATGTCTTTGATCAATTTGTATTCGGGTTCTTCGTGGAATTTAGTGGGTAGGTGCGTAGATTTGGCCGTTAGCGTATTCTTTGTCTATGAAAGAAGCAACTACTACTCACTATCATGCGTTACTTGGTTTGGACGACAACTGGAGCGTGCAATCGGTTGATTTTCGCCCTGCTGAGAAGGCCGTAGACATTCACATCAATCATACCGGAACAACTCTGCGTTGTCCTCGCTGTGATGCCGCCTGCTCACAAGCCGATCTTGCCCCTGAGCGAACTTGGAGGCATTTGGATACGATGCAATTTGTGACTCGCATCCACGCCTTGGTTCCCAGAAGCAAATGCTCTCAGTGCGGCGTGTTGACCATAGCGATTCCATGGGCCCAAAGGCACGGACGTTTTACGCTTATGTTTGAACAAGTTGCCATTGAAGTCATTCAAGCTTGCTCATCGCTCTCAGCGGCCGCTAAGCTACTGGGAATAGATTGGGCGGCAACTAATGGCATCATGCAGCGTGCGGTGGAGCGTGGGCTCCAACGCCGAAACATGGACGAAATTGAGCATGTTGGTATCGATGAAAAGAACTTTGGTAAAGGGCAGGATTACGTTTCGGTCTTGACCGACTTGGATCAGCACCGCGTGCTAGAAGTTGTTCCTCAGCGGACGCAGCAGTCTGCAGAAAAGCTATTAAAAACCTTGCCCGAACCACAAAGAGCGAAGATCAAAGCGGTTGCCGCTGATATGTGGAAGGCATTCCTAGCTGCCATCAGGGAAGTGTATCCAAACGCTGCTATTGTGCACGACAAATTCCACGTCAGTAAGTACCTTGGAGAAGCAGTTGATCTTGTCCGCCGCCAGGAGAGTCGATTGCTTGCCGAGAGAGGTGATGAGCGACTCAAGGGCACTAGGCAACTACTGCTATTTGCACGTGAGAAATTGTCGGAGGCGGATCGAAACTATCTCTACCAGTTGCAGCATTCGGACATCAAAACAGGTCGAGCATGGTCGCTTAAGGAGAATTTCAGGCACTTCTGGGAATGTACCGATCGAGACACTGCTGAGATGACGTTCGCTGGCTGGTACGGATGGGCCACACGCTGCCAAATCAAACCGATGGTGAAAGTCGCCAAGATGCTCAAGAGGCACTATGAGGGTCTTATGGCCTACATAGACCATCGAATAACCAACGCGATCAGCGAAGGCTTCAACAGTCGTATCCAATCCATCAAAAGTTCAGCTCGCGGATTTCGCAACTTCGACAACTACCGTACTCGGATCCTGTTCTTTTGCGGTAAACTCAACCTCGACTTGGAAATCCCTTAATCACTAAATTCCACGAAGAACCTGTATTCGTATTGCTGGCTCTGAGATGAATCAATCAGTGAGTAGTCTTTAGAAAAATCAGAGTTCTTCACAGCGGACGACCCGAGCGGTAGCATTGTCTGATTATTCATCCGGATTTTTATGACCAAAGGGCTCGCAGGATTTTCCGGTAGAGCGAATACGGTTTCCTCTCCAAGTATTGCCTGTGCCTGGAACATTCCCAGACTCTTCAACTGCATATCAAAGAATGTGCGTCTATCCAATCCCCCGGTCGATCCTTGGATTGGAAACACGTAGAACTCTATCAGTGGTAGCCGTTGCGATTCAAACTCAGCAAAATCTTTAGCAGGCAAGTGAACGTTAACCTGCCCAAGAATTTTTGTCCTACTTACGCCGCTATGGTAGTATTCGACCGACGCACGTCCGGGCAACTCTTTTGCAGACGTAATTTTCGCCAAGTCAACTACGTTAGAGCTTGAGTACACAATCTTGACGATCAGTCCCCACTGTTGCTTTGGGGACTTGATGAGTCGGAAAAACGCTTCTTCGTACTTTTTCCCAGCCTGGTCCACTTCCAATGTAGATTTCTCACGCACAACCACATCATAAGATTCTAAAGGCTCAACCATGGCGAGATAGGCCTGTAGCAAGTTGGATTGTTCAACTTGTTGGGCCGAGCAGTCTCGAGTTCCTTTGAAACAAATTGCAGAAATGCAAAATACGATGCACGTCAAAGTGCGAATTGACACGACTTTCATTAATGCGGCCTTCCAAAGCAAGGATTCAAATCTTCAATAACGCCCAAATCATAAGTGAACGCTCAAACCGTGGACGAATCGGCCACGGCATGAATTGTATCAAGTTCGCTTCGAAGAGGCACACCAGTCGCATCCTACCAGAGGCAGAGCACGGACGGACAATTCAATCACCGCCCGCTCGCGTGCCCAAAGCGCGATAAGTTGCCAGGTCTATACCGTCGGAGATTTCTTGGACTCGTGAATCACAAAACACCATATTGACGCTTCCATAGTGACCGCTTCTTGCCGTCAAAACGCCAAAGGGTGGCGCTCCACCTTTGTCGGTACAGTCAAAGATGCCATAGTTGGGAGGCAAGATATGATTGTAACCTTGATTGACCCCCGATATCCAAAGTGTTCCATAATCACGCCATGTCTTCGTGTTCGAATCAACCGTCGCACAGCGACTGGTCCATCGATTCACTACAATTGGCGTAAGGTCTGTATTCACCAGCTCCGCTACATCGGCAGCGTTCCTGCCTCGCGCAGTTCCGATCAATCGTTCCGCGAAGGCGGCCGTATGCGAAAGTCCGTCGAGGATATCTGCTTCGCTGTTAACTCGCACATACTGAAATACACCCTGACCTTTAGCATTGAACAACGCGACGGCATGATCCATCAACATCCACGCATCCGATCCCATGCAGATTTGCATATTGATCCCGGTTTCGTGATAGCGTGGCTCCGACGGGCATCGAAACACTGGTGGGGTTGGCTGGTGGCGCACTTTCTCGTTCGCATAATTCATAACGTTTTTGGACCAATCGATTTGTTGGTACAGGTTAGACTGATCAAGAAACGGCAAAAGCTTGGCAGGCACGCTGTAATGATTGATTGAGTACAAGCCAGCTCCCACTTGTTCGGTGGGTCCTCCCAAACCCAACGGAAAAACTCGGTGCGTCGACTCGTATTGACGTAACGCCAGACCGATCTGGCGCATGTGATTCATGCAGGTAACTTTACGGGCACTTTCTCGCGCCGACTGCAGCGCTACCATGCTTACAGATGCGAGTATGCCCACGATCGCGATAACCACGACTAGTTCCACCAGTGAGAATCCCGATCGACACGCATGGTGACGCGTAAACTTTTCTAAAGCTAGTTTCTTTTCAATCATTTCCGGCGGACCAGTAATTCAATTGCAAAATTCGTGAGCTCCCCATCTTGCTGGGCCGTAAACTCAAGCTTGTGCGGCACATCACCAAATTCGATGGAAGCAGGTTCCGTAGGCTCCAACGGTTCGATTAGTAAGTGGTTATCCTCGACACGCACCTTGACCCATGGCTTGAGTGGCTCGGCAACTCGAACGGACGTGACCGTAAAATTGGCGTCTGCCGCGTTGATTTGAAGCTTGTTCGGCAGGCATTGTCCGCCGATCAAAATGGTGGCAGGTCGGCTCGAATTTCCCAGCGACCATTCTGGCAACACGTTGCAATGGACAAAGATCTTGCCCGCTGATTTTCCGTAACGCACCGTGGCCGCAAACTGTTGCTTGCCCATATCCAGCTCAGAGGGGGACAGGTCAATCCGTATGGGAACGCGATGCACCTTCAAGTCCCCAAGATAGGGTCGCACCTCCACTGCTTGACCATCAACGATGGAAACCGAGATTGCGGCAGCAGGCGACTCAAATCGCAAATCACTCGGCAGAACTTCCGTGGCACTGTGGACAAAGACAGCCCCAGTCTTGGAAAGTGTTTCTGAAGACTGAAACACTTGGCCAAAATCGAAAGCCGCTTGAGGAACCGCTACCGAGCCATCGGTAAACTTTCTGGTTACCGTGATCGTATGTGTAAGGGAATATTTTTTACCTGGCAACGTCAGTTCCAGGTCTAAGGGATAATCGACTTCACCGACAGCCATTGAGTCATTTGTCTTGAGATTCAAAATGAAGGTTTCACCTGGCTTAACTGTCTCCGGTTGGATAGATTCAACAGAAAATGGAGAGCAACACGGCAAACCAGTAAAAAATTGCTCCGCGTTCAGGCTTACGTCGGTTACGTTCTTTAGTTTCAATGAGAAGCCGGCTCGCTCGCCAGCATTGAATGTCAGCCGATCCGGTGCCTCTAGCAACATTAATTTCGATTGTTCTTCATTGAGGGAACTGGTAGATGCCGATGGTGAGCAGCCGCCGAAGAACGCTAAAGTAACGCAAACGAAGATCAAACCTCGCGAACGTCTAAGCCAAAACAATGTGACTATTGCGATGCAGCAAACAATCATTGCAGTCGCCAAGGCATATTTCCAGACGGACGACGCTGTTTCTATGGCATCCGCAGTCCCAAAAGCCGGTCCGCACCCGACTACTGTTGAGTTTGATTCGCTTGCATGCACGCAACAATTGCCGAATGCAACCAAAAGACAGAACATAATGTACAAATAGTGCGACATATTTAAACACTTTCGTAATCGACTACATTGCAACGGTTTCAGAACAGTCTTAGCAATGTGAACGGCTACAATTTACACCCTCTGTTTACGGCGTATCAGCCAGACGGAGATCGCGACGACGACAACAAACCCGACTAACCATAGCGACCAGCCGGTGGTGGACTTACTTCGTGGAGTGGCAGGTGCTTCGGAGTCACTCTGCAACTTAAAAGCTGCTCGATCCACTTCGTTCGAAGCCCTTGCTCCGCCCCCTGTGAGAAAGCGAGTTTGAGAAACCTTGTCAAACACATCCACACCTGCCGGAAACTTAAAATCCGCCAACGAAGTCGCAGAGACAACCTGATAATCGCCAATGACATTAAAGTCAGTATGCCAAAAGTTTTTTGCCAATTTAGAACTCGCAGTAATCTTGCATTCAATAGGCAGATAGACGTCACCGACTTTCAAGTTTTTGTAATCCCATCGATTAATGGAGGATGCAAGCCCTCGCTGCTCTATCGAATGTATTTGAAATCCGTCGTGCGTGCTAAACTCGAGTGTCCCATCAAGAACGGAGGATGGTTCATCGCCTAGAAAAAAACTGACTTTGAAACGATCGTCAGTTGTTTGAAGATTCTGATATCCGTACACGTTGTTAACTTCATCCGAAAGAAACTCTACCCAATCTGGCCAAAAGAGACGCCATTCCAAGTTTCCAAGTTCATCGATCCTTGAAGACGAAATAATTCCCTCTCGTGGGTACCTTCCGCGTTTGTCGGTGGGATCAAGGAACCAGAAAATTGGGCCGCGAGCCGGCGCGTGCATTAAATGATGAGCATAGTCGCTTTTCCAATCGATACGAAACGCTTGTTGAGGGTACCACGACAACTGGAAATTCAACGCATTGGACTTCAAAGCTCCGGGCGTGAAAAAGAATTCCGAAATGGATTGATATTCGGCTGGAGTGGCAACCCAATGCGAACGGTAACCTTTGCCTGCCGTAGAATTGCCATATTGCTGAAAAAGCAAGCGAATCGACTCTGAGGTTGATTCATCACCGAACGCGTGTACGAAGTTTTGTAGAACAGAGACGAATATCATCGCCCACAAGCTGATCCACGCTTTACATGTTTTGAACATAATATTCATCGTCCAATGCTTGTCGGATAACGATCAAGTAATTCGATGTTTAAAATCGTTAATCAAATTTCTACGATCTACTAAGCTATCTATTTCGCAGATCAACCAAAATCCGATAATCGCCAAATTGTGCAAAAATGGAGCAGGCATTTTTCAGCTATGGACAAGCTGTCGCTCCGCATTGTTGGCCTGTTGCGGCGCCGGCTTTGAATACTCCGCCTTGGCAAATCCCCACAAGTAAATTTCCGCAATTCGTAGTGTTACACGAATAGGTGGGATAATAGGAGCACGACCCTTGATACTTATTAGTTGATGAACACTGTGCCGCCGAGGTACCATTTGCTGAGGTGAAACACGCATAGCCGCAAATTTGGATTCCAGAGGCACCTGCTGCAAACAACTCAGCTTGTGTATACGCGCATGTGCAAATATTCTCGCCGTAGCAAGACTGAAAGTATTGTGTACCGAAGACACTTGCCGCTTCGTTATTACCAACAACCCTCGCTGTGTCTGTCGGAATGAGACTCGTAATCGCAACCACAGAACCGGTTACTACAGCCACCGCAGATAGCTGGAAGAAAACGTTGCAGAAGAAATTTTTAGCTATACGCATCTTTCGTTCCTCGTACTTATACCACCACAAGAACGGCCACCACAAGAACGGCCACCACAAGAACGGCCACCACAAGAACGGCCACCACAAGAACGGCCACCACAAGAACGGCCACCACAAGAACGGCCACCACAAGAACGGCCACCACAAGAACGGCCACCACAAGAACGGCCACCACAAGAACGGCCACCACAAGAACGGCCACCACAAGAACGGCCACCACAAGAACGGCCACCACAAGAACGGCCACCACAAGAACGGCCACCACAAGAACGGCCACCACAAGAACGGCCACCACAAGAACGGCCACCACAAGAACGGCCACCACAAGAACGGCTCGTCTCTGGCTACCTCGCCCCCAATTTAGCTATATTAGAAATGGCTTGTCAAGGATTAATTAACCTAAAGTGAGATTTATGGGGCGATTCTGCACCTCGGTTTGCCGCAAACCAGTTCGGAGCCAGCGTTACACTTGAACGCCCTTAGTGTCGGCCCCGCGGGCATAATAGTGTATAGCGTAAGTCTAAACCGTGGCCGAATCGGCCACGGCATGAATTGTAACGAGCCTTCGGCTCGAAGATGCACACCAATCGCATCCTACTAGGGGCAACACGGACGGACAATTCAATCACCGCCGGCTCGCGTGCCCAAAGCGCGATAAGTTGCCAGGTCAATACCGTCGGAGATTTCTTGGACTCGTGAATCACAAAACACCATATTGACGCTTCCATAGTGACCGCTTCTTGCCGTCAAAACGCCAAAGGGATGAACCTACCATTGCTCAGCAGTTTTTCACGCAAAGGCGCGAAGTTCGCAAAGTGACGTGCGGTGCAGACTTCGCGATCTTTGCGCCTCCGCGTGAACTTTCTTTCGTTCGTTAGCGTTATCTGCAAAAGTTAGAACTGGATTTGACATTCAGCATTGGATAAGCACGGTTGTTCGCTAGCGACACCACACGAAGTGAGCGCAGCGAATAGAGTGCTGCATGCATCTAAATCGGCGAGGTGAACATCGATATTCAGGATAAACAGGATTAGAAAAATTTATCCTGCTTATCCTGTCTATCAATGTTCATATTCAGTGCGTTCCTATACCGCTTCCATGCGGGCGGCGCGTTAAGTGGCTGACCAAGTAATGCCCCTCGTCTCCATTTCTTCGCCACACTCTCATTGTTGTCAACGAGCGAGAAGTGCCGGTTTGGTGATTATTCTTTCGGAGTAAGAATCGCTTGGGCGCCGCCTACCACGGCCAACCTTGTCGGCCCCGTGTGGTGTCTGTTATCTGTTGCTTAATTGTGAAAAGTTGGCTCAAGACAGTGCTGTCTGCCCTGCGGGCTTGTGAGATATTGGTTTAAGCGCTAACCGTGGCCGAATCGGCCACAGCATGAATTGTATCAAACCTTCGGCTCGAAGATCCCAACCAACTAATCGCCGTAGCGGATGTCGTCGCGTTCGTCGTCGCGCGATTTGGCTTGCAAGTACAGCTTGATGGGCACTTCGCCAAACGGCAAATGATCACGCAAATAACCTAACAAGTAACGCTGATACTGTGCCGTAAAACCTTGCGGATAATTGCACATCAAGATAATCGTCGGCGGTGCGGTCGCGATCTGCGTCCCATAATAAATCTTCGGTCGCTTCAATTGATACAACGGTGGTGGTTGCGATTCCAAAGCGGACTTGACCAGCCGATTCAGTTGACCAGTCGAGATACGCTCGTTGGCTTGCTTGAATAACATCTGAGAATGATTAAGCAGCGTCTTGACGTTCTTGCCCGTTTGACCGGTCACAAAAGCAATCGGACAATAAGCCATCGTTGGAAAGTGCTCTCGCAGATATCGCACCCAACGTTCTGTCGGCATGTGCTCCACCAATTTGTCCCATTTATTGACGACCAAAATACATGGCTTGTATTGTTCGCAAATGTAGTGCGCCAACTGCTTGTCGACTTTGCTGATTCGCTGCGAACAATCGAAAAACAAAAGCGTCACGTCCGCGCGACGGATACTGCGCTGAGCTCGATGGATACCGTACCAGTCCACGTCCGTGCGTACGCTTTTGTTTTTGCGTAAACCAGGGGTGTCGATAGCCATGAACTTGTGACCGTCCAACTCGAACATCACGTCGACGCTGTCACGCGTGGTCCCGGCCACTTCACTGACAATCATTCGTTCGGCGCGGACAAGGGTATTCACAAAAGTGCTCTTACCTACGTTGCGACGTCCGACAATTGCGACCTTCATCGTCGGATCGGCAATTTCCGAATCCTCAGTTACGACATCCGGCAGCCGTTCGACAATCGCGTCCAGCAAATCTTCTTTGTTGCGATTCTGCATGGTGCTGACGCGTAGCAGCCAACCGCGGCCCAAGCGATAGAACTCTTCGGCGTTGGAGTCCATCGTCTGATCGTCGGTCTTATTGGCGACCAACAAGATCGGTTTGTCGATGCGTCGCAAGCGTTCGGCGACCTCTTGGTCCAGCGGCATCATGCCCGCTCGTGTATCGACGACAAACATCAACACGTCGGCTTCATCAATGCCAACTTGGATCTGCTCTTCGATCTGGGTCGTCAAGTTATCGACGTCTTCGATGCCCATCCCGCCGGTGTCGACCAGTTCAAAATGTTTGCCGTTATGCTCGATCAACGTGATAACGCGGTCACGAGTCACCCCCGCCACATCATCGACAATGGCCAACCGACGGCCCGCAAGCCAATTGAATATGCTGCTCTTGCCGACATTTGGACGACCAAGAATTGCAACGCGGGGAACAGACATAGAAAAACTTGCGAAACTAGGGGCGGATCAAGAAAAGTGCCAAAGGGAACTTAGTCCCTGGCGCAAACGCCCATTCTAGTTGACTGGCCTGCCTTGTATAGTCGCGACAAGCCAGAGTGGCATAATGGCCGAACTTTTCGGGCCAATGTGGCTTCGAATTGGTCGCCGCCGATGCCGTTTTATTCTCGATTGGCATTGGTATCTTCCCAACGCTGGATGAATCCGCAGGCCTGACGCAGTGAACGTCGTTCTACTGCGTGCCTAACCGAACGATCTGGCAACATCGGATACCACAAACGCGGGGTGATACCCTCGCGGTTAAACTAAATACTGATCACGCAGGTTTATTTTGTCGCTGCAATTGTCGCGGCGTTGACAGCGTAAGGGTTTTCCACCCAAATCGATTGTCCGGCACTTGCCAACGGCGCCGACTCGACAGCGATCGTTTGCGGCAACATTTCCGTTGCTGATACGCAGTTGGGATTGAAAACGGTCGTCGGAGTGGCTTTCAGTTCAGCTTGATAGCTGGCGGGCACGTGAATCTCTGGTAACGCCGCAAAGGGACTGATCCCATAAGGGCGCTCGTATCTTTGGCCATAATAGACGGGTGAGTAGATGGAGAAATAAGGAGGCGTTGGCAGTCGATTGCGGAATACAAACGATGGCCCTAACGCGGCTCCGTATCCGTAACCCAACAATCCCAACGAATCAAAAGCGTGAGCAGTCGGAGCAGTTGCCAACGACGCGCCTAGCAGAGCACAACAAGCAATGAGTTTTTTCATGAGATGGATCTCGCAAATGCGGATGAGAACAAGCACAATCAGGGCAGGAATTAAGCAGTTCCCTTCCAGATTAATTGCCAGACCCAAAATCGCAACTTTTCACTGCGAAGTTCATCGCGAAAAGCTCGGAAACGCTTACTTGGTGACGGCTTTTTTCCCGATCGCGCCTTGAGGTAGAGAGCCTTCAATTTCCAAAACGTCCGCTCGCTTACCCCACACGCTGCGCATCATTCGATCGCGTCCCGACGCGTTTCGATATTGGCGATAGTGATTCGGATCGCGTTTGTGGAAATCCTGGTGATATTCCTCAGCAGGCCAAAACTCCGATCGCTCCCGCAACTCGATCGCCAATGGTACCTTGAAGACCTTCATCGAATTGACCGCCGAAATGACAAACTCAGCGGCCTTCTTTTCATCTTCGCCTTCGTAGAAAATGATTGGCTTGTAACCTTCTCCTCGATCATAGAACTGTCCGTTTGCATCCGTCGGATCAATATGTTTGATCAACCATTCGACCAAGCCGCCGAAGGTAACCTTGGACGGATCATAGGTAATCAATGCGCACTCGGTATGCCGTCCATTGTGATAAGTCTTGTAAGTGGGATTCTCACTGGTCCCACCGCTGTAGCCGGAAACGACATCGACGACGCCGGGGCATTTCTCAAAATCGGTCTCGGTACACCAAAAGCATCCGCCAGCGAGAACAGCGGTCTTTAATTCCTGTTTAGAACCGCTGCCAGCCTCGATTGCCACAGCAGCAGTCTCACTGACCGGTTGAAGTGCTGGAGTTGGCGTTTTGTCCGAGTTAGGACTCTGAGCCGTCAGCACTTGCAAGAAGACGACGGCACAGCCGATCGCCGACAAAAACATCATTGCACGATACATACCATTGATCCTCTTTGCCCTGTCCAGGAAACATGTCACTAGAGTGTCGATGGAGTTATTATACCGATGAACCAAGCCTTGGGCGACTACCAACGCGTCGGCAGGCCGATAGTGGCAGGATGTACAAGGAATATCAGTGAATTTCTAACGATTTAGCCGATAGAGCGGCGTGGACCTGCGGCCGTCGAGCTGTGGATCGCCGCGACCATCTTTTGTGCGATCCATTTTGGCCAGCGAATGCCAGCGCGTTGGCAATGCAGTTGCCATAACAACGATTCGTAGCCATGTACCATCGAATCCAGCGAGCTTTGATCGCACACGAGCTCGCGCCCCTGCTGCCCCAAACGAGCTCGTAGTTCAGTGTCTTCAATCAGCTTGATAACTGCTGACGCGTACTCGATTGGACTGCGACTTTCGATCGTGTAGCCTGTGGTGCCTTCAATAACAGATTCAGTGACCGAGCCAACTCTCGGTGCAACGGTTGGTACTTGGCAAGCAAGCGCTTCCAGAATCGAAACAGGCTTGGCTTCGTTCTTGCTCGTCAACATAAAGACATCCATCGCAGCCAGAAGCTCAGGCGTATCGGACCGCGAGCCTAACATGCGAACAGAACGCTCCAACCCGCGTTGAGCAATGGCTTGCTCTATCGAGGCGCGTTGCACTCCATCGCCAACGATCAGAAATTTTGACGCTGGGTATCGCTTCAAGACTTCGTCCGCCGTTTTCACAAACAACTCATGGTCCTTCTCCGGTCGCAGCGCGGCGACAATTCCAATCACAGGGTCTTCTGCCCCAATACCCAGCTCCGAACGCACCATTTGCCGAGCGACTTGATTGGCAGCGAATCGTCGCGTATCAATCCCATTGGGGATCACAAACACTTTCTCAGCAGGCAGGTGCTCGACATCCCGCAAGTAATCGCGATGCGCATCGGCCACCGCAATAAAGGCATCGGTCATGGGCGTGAGTAGCTTGTTAGCCAAACCGATTTCATCTGGCCAACCTGTCGAATGCAGTGCAGAAGCAATGATAGGCACGGAAGCCCATTTAGCAGCCAGCCGCCCCCAAAACATCTTGTCGCCAGCTCCGACGGTAATGACAGCGTCGATCTCCAATTCACGGTAGATATTCACCAGCCGCGAAAAAACACGAATATCAAACTTGCTGGACGTCAACGAATGGAAGACAGGAATTGTTTTCGCTAGTTGCAGGCCAAGCTCTCCTGGCTCTTTCAAACAAATCAGATGCGGAGTAAGCCGCGAGGGGTCCGATTTTTCAATCAGATTGGTGAGCAATGTTTCAGCCCCCCCCACGTGCATGCTGGTGATCACAAAGCAAGTGCGAAGTGGTTTACTGCGACTAAGCATGATCGCTCACAAGCTCGCGATCTGAAGTTTGTTCATTCGGCGAATTGCGTTTGGCATAGCTCAATTGCGATCCGCGTCGCAGTTTGCGAGGGTCCAAAGTCAGCCAGTTGACTAAACTAGCAATCCCCGGCTCGCCATGTATGCGTTGAATATGATAATCATCTTCACCTGGCCAATTCCAACCGCCATAAGCACTGACAAACCCCTTATAGCCACTTTCGTAAACGACATCGATCGCCGCTTGACTGATCTTGCTGGGCAAACCATAAGGGAACGCAAAATAGTTGATCGGCTGGCCGGTCCAATCTTGAAGCTTATGTCGTGTATCCCGAATCTCCCGCAGCAGGAAATCGCGACAATACTCTTTTCCTAAGTCTGGGTGACTCTTGGAATGGCAACCGATTTCAACACCACATCTAGCTAGTTCCAGTATCTGCTCTTTGGTGTTGGTGGGCAACTCTCGCCCCAAATCTACATCGTGAGGAAACGAAACGCCAAACTCGACGTTATCGGTGGTGACAAAGTAGGTGAAAGGAATCTCACGTCGCAGCAATTCAGGAATTGCCCACTGACAGTTTTCAGCGTAACCATCATCAAAAGTGATCGCCACTTCCAGCTCTGGTCGCACACTAGCGGCTTGTGAAAGTTGAATCTCAGGCAACGTTACAAATTTGGCATTCGCAGCGAGCCAATCTAAATGCCGTCCAAAATCCCGAGGAGTAATTGTCCAATCATTCAAATATTCATTTGCGACGCGATGGTAGAACAGCACCGCCGCTGGCATTTGTTGACGTGCACGCAAATCATCCGCGATGCGTTCTCGCCACTTTTGAGTCGCAATCTGATAAGACTGCAAAATTCGTTGTCGCAAAATGGACATGGTTTAGATACTCACACAATTCAAACTCTAGTCGTACGCCATTTATGTCGCTCATGACTACCATGGGAGCAATTTGATTAGCACGGTAAAAACCGAACATTGAAAAAGGTTTGACGGTTCTGTCGATTGCAACAGTTGTAGGCTTTAGAATTTCTACAAAAGATTTTCTAGCTCAAGTATTCTCAAGAAATTTCCGTTCCGTCCAGCGCATGGGTTATCGTTACGCGGGAGTTTTCTGAATGCTGTTCGTAGCTGTCATCTTTGTTCTCGCATTCGCGGTTTGGTCGTTTACCATTTTAAGGTATCACGATTTGCCGTTGGGCTGCGCGATCTTCTTGGTGGTCAGCAGCACATTCTCGTCGGACTTTTTTGGTTTGGACGCTGGCGGACTAACGTGGACGTTAGACCGATTCTGGATTGTATTTCTGCTACTGCAGATCGCATACAACTTGTATATTGGTCGAATTCGCTGGCGTGAAATACAAACCGGCGATCTATTGCTAATCGCATTCGTCCTATGGTTGATTGCCAGAACGTTGCCATTCCCTCTGGGGCAGACACTTCCTGAGCAACCGCCGACACTGATGCATTTGCTGAACGGGTACTTGATACCAGTTTTCCTGTACGCGTTAATTAAACATTCACGAGTGACCCCTGCTTCGATTTACCCTGCGGTGGTCGTCTTGCTCATGTTTGGGCTGTACCTATCGCTGACAGCCGTCTTTGAATCGATGGGCGCATGGTCGCTGGTGTATCCCAAGTTTATTGGCGATCCCACCTTGGGCATTCACTTTGGACGTGCTCGCGGTCCAATGCTGCAATCAGTACGGTTGGGAGTCTGCCTGAACTTCTGCTTGCTGGTCCTGTGGACGTATATTTTGTATCTACGTCGCTTTGATCGATGGGCTTGGGTATTGACCGCGTTTTTGACGCCCGTTTTGCTGCTTGGCATTTTCCTTACCAAGACTCGCAGTATATGGATGGGCACGATCGCAATCTTGCTGATTTCACTCTTTATGATGCTGCGCGGTAGATTGCGCTATGTCTCGATCGGTTCGTTGATGGTATTTGGATTGATTGGAGCCATCGTTATCGGGCCTAGCCTAGTGGCTTTCAAACGCGAATATGGGGAAGCGGAAACGCTGGAGAGTACGCGGATGCGAGGAGCGTTCGCTTATGTTTCATACAAGATGTTTCTGGACAAACCAATCACTGGCTTTGGATTCAATCAATTTCAGATTTACAACCGACCGTACTTGGATGACCGTACGACCAACATTCGATTGGAATCGATACGCGGTTACGTGCATCATAACTCGTTTGCAAGTATCCTGGTCGACCTCGGCTTGGTCGGCGGCGTTCTGTACTTTGGATTGGTCGTCGCGTTCGCTCGTTCGACCTTACGGCTGTATCGCAATCAAGCGGCACCAGAGTGGTCGCGGGCAAGTGCCGTACTAGCGACGGGAGTGGCGGTTTGCCATGCGATCCAAATGGTGTTTCATGAAGTCTCCTTCTCGACAATCGAGAATTCGCTCTTAGCGATCAGTTTAGGGCTGATGAATGCTTGCTCGCTGGACTTCGCGACGTCACGGTCGCTGGGCAGTCGCTGGATCCGCTGGCGATTCCGAGACCGACGGCAGTCTAGGCAGCAAGTGGCTGTCTAAACTCGGCTGCTACCATTCAGCGGTTCAAATTTTGCGATCGCGAAGTCGTTTTCGAAGTGTAGAGACTTTGCTCAAAAGACCGTCCAGATCAACCTGCTGTAATGATGCTGCTTCTGAAATGGGTTCACCGAGCAGCTCTTCTAGCATCATCAGTGTTTCAATCACCGATTTCCGCCCCTGCTCCAGGCCCTCTTCCCGCCCCTTCTGGCGCCCCTGCTCCAGTCCCTGCTCCAGTCCCTTCTCCAGTCCCTGCTCCAGTCCCTTCTCAATTCCCTCAGCAAGCCCGGCATTTCGCGAGCTTTCCATGGCCCATTCGTAATCGCGTTGGGCTTTTTCACGTTGGTCGTACATCTGTTTGTCCTCCGTCTTGGCCGAAATTTTTTCGATCGTCGAAATTGCTTTTCCCAAATCAATACCTGGCAATAGCTCTCGCAACGTCGCAGCATCATAATCCTGAGCTCGCAAAAGCAAAAATGCCCATTGCTCAATCGTCGAAGCTGTCGCAATCGTCGCTGCCTCTAAATTATACTTTGATAACTCCACCGTGTGTACTTCAATCCCAATGGGCAGTCCACGGCCGCTTTCAAGGTCAATCAACTGAAAGCGATGATGCGCCTGATCCCCTTTGAACACATTGGGCCTCAGCAAACAAATCGAAATCGACGACCGCAGCGTGGCATAGCTACCCCCGGAAAATAGCTGGCCGATGTACATATCGCAAGCGTAGTAAACCAGTCGCTGTAACAAGCCGGCAAATAAGGACACTTGCATTTCCACGTTAAACCAACGCCCGCCGGAATCCAGACACCGCAAATCAAGGACAATCGATTTTTGGTTCTCGAACTCTTGAATGTTGAACGGATTCTTGATCTCCACGTCCACAATTGGCTTGGGGAAATTGAGGATTGCGTTAAGCAAACCAAGGAGCGAATCGGAATTTTCCGGCGATCCAAAGATCTTCTTGAACGCAAAATCGTTTGTTGGTTTAATTCCTAGTCGCATCGTGTGGACCTTTCACCTACCGACACATTTTGCTGTCGACGAACGCTCGCATTTTCGCCAGCGTTTCGGAACTACAGTGATGCTCGATACCCTCGGCGTCAATGGCTGCAACATTAGCCGAGACACCGATGGCTTGCAGGAACGCCAGCACAATCTCATGCCGTTGTCGTGACTTGGCGGCCATCTTTTCTCCGGCAACCGTCAAACTAATGGGGCGGTATGGCTGAGTATCGACCAAGCCCTCGTTCTGCAACCGCGACACAATTCGTGTCACCGTCACATGCGAAACCGCAAAACGTTTCGCTAAATCCACCACCCGGCAGCGATCCTGTACTCGTAGAATATCGTCGATGGCTTCGACATAATCCTCTGCCGTCTCACTGGCATGAGCATCGCGAGTTCGCTTGTGGGATTCGGATGGAGAGTGCTGTTTCGACAAAGGTCTATCCGCCGTGGAAATTGCTGTGGTGGGGGGCTCCTCGCAAGAGTGTCCAACCGGCAAAGTGTACGCATTTTGAACGTTTCATCCAGCCTATTGCGATTGCGTCCGACCGCCAACACGTCCGCCGTTCTCTATTGACAACGATCTGGCCGACACTAGAATCACGAATTGTAGCAATTGCTACAATTGGCAACATAAGCTGGAAGTTCGGCTGCCAAGGAAGAAGCTGCACGAAAATCAACGAAGCAGGCCGACGTAAAAATCGACGACGTATGACAAGATGGTTCTTTCTGGTTTTGGTATTGATCGCGACCGGCGGTTGCAGTTCGAGCCAGCAACCACCGACAAAATCGGACAAATGGCTAGCAGTCGCAACCGTCGGAATGGTGGCGGAGTTGGTGCGCAACGTCGGCGGCGATCGAGTCGATGTCCAGCAGATGATGGGTTCGGGCGTTGATCCTCACCTGTACAAAACAACGCGAGATGACGTCGCCATTATCCTTTCCGGCGATATGGTTTTTTACTGCGGATTGTTGTTGGAAGGCAAAATGAGCGACACGCTCCAGAAGCTCGCTAGACGGCAACGTGTCCACGCTGTGACTGGGTCGCTACCGCCCACACAACTGATTGCCCCCAGCGAGAAATCGGACAGCTACGATCCGCATGTCTGGATGGATGTTTCGCTGTGGAGTGAAGCGGCGGGAGCTGTGGCCGATGCGCTGTCAAACTTGGATCCGGAGCATCAACAAGAGTACGAAGCGAACTTGCAGCGTTACCAAAGCGAACTGGCGGGCCTGCATGCGTACTGTAAGTTAGCGATCGAATCGATTCCACCCAAGAGCCGGATACTGATTACATCGCACGATGCGTTCAGCTACCTTGGTCGCGCCTATGGGTTAGAAGTGATCGGGGTGCAAGGACTTTCAACGGAATCGGAAGCGGGTTTGCAGCAGATCAATCAGTTGGTCGACTTGCTGGTCAACCGTAATGTGCGCGCGGTCTTCGTCGAAAGCAGCGTTTCGCGAAAGAACATTCAAGCGTTAATGGATGGCGCTCGGTCACGTGGGCATGTCGTCACGATCGGTGGCGAACTGTATTCCGATGCGATGGGTTCCCAGGGAACTTACGAAGGGACCTACATCGGTATGATTGATCATAACATTACCACTATTGTCAATGCCTTGGGGGGGGCGGTCCCTGCCGCAGGTTTCAACGGTCGACTTAGCCAGAATGCAACGCATGAGTAGCGACATCATCCAGGAATCCAAGTTCAGTCAACAATCCACGGGAAAAAACAACGATAACCAGGCCGCTGCGGTAGCGCCGTTGTCGGTTTACGATTTAACGGTTGCTTATCATCGCAAGCCAGTGATCTGGGATGTGGAGTTCGATATTCCGGCCGGTTCGTTGGTGGGCGTGGTGGGGCCCAACGGAGCTGGAAAAAGCACGCTGCTCAAAGCGATCATGGACTTGATCCCGCGTGCTTCGGGGCGAGTGCAAGTCTTCGGTAAAAGCTATGCGGAGAATCGCCATCGCGTGGGCTATGTACCTCAGCGAGAAAGTGTCGATTGGGACTTTCCCGTCGATGCGTTAGATGTCGTGACAATGGGGCTGTATCGCAAAGTCGGCTGGTGCATGCCTGTGCGAAAGAAGCATCGCGAGCTGGCGTTGCAGGCTTTGGAGCGTGTGGGCATGGCGGACTTTGCCAAACGACAGATCAGCCAATTGTCAGGCGGGCAGCAGCAGCGTACGTTCTTGGCCAGAGCTCTGGTGCAAGATGCCGAGCTGTATTTGATGGATGAACCGTTTGCAGCAGTGGATGCAGCGACTGAACGGGCGATTGTTGAGATCTTGCGTCAAATGCAAGGCGATGGAAAGACGGCGATCGTCATCCATCACGACTTGCAAACGGTCCAGGAGTATTTCGATTACGTCATTCTGCTGAATATGCGAGTCGTTGCTCATGGTCCGACCGATACGATCTATACATCGGAGAATCTACAGAAGACTTATGGTGGGCGATTGACGCTGTTGGATGAAGCGACCGAAGCGATGCGTCGTCGTGAAAGGACGCTGTAACACGATGTTGCATCAGTGGTTTGAATCAAGCGTTTCTATCGCGTCGACATTGACGGAGCGAGCCTTTGAGTTGCCGTCATGGGAAGAGATTTTACGCGTGGTGCGATTGGAAGATTACAACACGCGTGTCGTCGTGCTGGGGACCGCATTGTTGGGCCTAGCCGCTGGCCTAGTCGGCAGCTTCACTTTGTTGCGTCGTCGTGCGTTGATGGGAGACGCTTTGGCGCATGCCACACTGCCCGGCATTTGCATCGCCTTTATGCTGGCGACCTATCTAGGACGCGACGGGAAATCGTTGACATTTTTATTATTGGGCGCGGCCGTCAGCGGACTACTGGGCGTGGCAGCGATCCTTGGCATACGCCGTAATACAAATTTGAAAGAGGATACAGCCCTTGGGATTGTGCTGAGCGTTTTCTTTGGTGCGGGTACAGCTTTAATGACGTTGGTACAGCAAATGGAAGCTGGCCATGCGGCTGGCTTGGAAGCGTTCATTTACGGCAAGACCGCTTCGATGACCGCTGGGGACACACAACTGATTTTGGTCAGCGCGATCGGTTGCATCATTGTCAGCGGGCTGTTATTCAAAGAGCTCAAGCTGCTCTGTTTCGATGATGCATTTGCTGGTTCACGCGGCTACAGTGTGCTGTTTCTGGATATCGTATTGATGGCGTTGGTCGTAGTGGTCACGATTGTCGGACTGCAAAGTGTCGGATTGGTTTTGATTATCGCTTTGATGGTCATTCCAGCGGCTTCGGCGCGATTTTGGACCGACCACATGACATCACTGGCGATTTGGTCGGCCCTATTGGGGGCGATCAGTTGTCTCCTGGTCGCCTCGGTCAGTGCGCTATTGCCGCGGTTGCCCAGCGGTGCCATGATCGTTCTGGTATCAGCAATGGTCTTCGGATTCAGCATGCTGTTGGGCCGTCGCCGAGGTGTATTGATTCGCGCCTGGCGTCGCCGGACGGTGAACCAGCGAAACGACGAGCGGCATTTGCTGCGCGGGATGTTCGAGTTCTATGAAAGCCAAGGCGTACCGAACGAACAAACCGATGCACCGGAAATTGAACTAGACTTTCAACAAATCATGCAACAGCGCAGTTGGACTCGTGCGCGTTTGCAAAGTGCAATCAATCGAGAGTTACGCAATGGTCGCATGGAAGTCAGTGTCGGAAGTCGATATCGATTAAGCCCATCGGGCTGGGCCAAAGCCAAACGCCTAGCACGCGAACATCGACTTTGGGAGATTTACTTAATCACGCATGCAGATGTGGCTCCTAGCCGTGTGGACCGGGATGCGGATGCGATTGAGCATGTATTGGAACCCGAACTGATCTTGGAGTTGGAATCGGTGCTTTCGGGCAATGTCGATGCAGACAAGCACGTACCACCGGACCCGCATGCCCGGCACATGCCGGAGCCACTGGGGCAAGCTTCGAAGGTGGAGGGCTAAGTATGCATTTGGCGTGGAACTGGTGGTTGGATGGTTGGATCATCATTGCGGGGATGTTGTGTGCTTTAGCTTCGTCATCGATAGGAACGTTTTTGGTTTTACGCCGAATGAGTCTGCTGGGCGATGCGATCAGCCATGCGGTATTGCCTGGTCTGGCGGCTGCGTTTTTAATCAGCGGCTCACGCAATAGCGTTACGATGTTCCTAGGTGCCGTTGTGGTCGGCGTTTTGACGGCATTGGCGACGCAGTGGATACGTAACTATGGTCGCGTCGATGAAGGAGCGTCGATGGGAGTGGTTTTCACTTCGTTTTTCGCGTTGGGCTTGGTCATGATTGTGCAAGCGGCCGATCATGTCGATTTAGATCCTGGGTGCGTACTGTACGGAGCGATTGAGTTGACGCCGATCGATACTTGGAGTTTGTTCGGTGTGGATGTCCCTCGTGTCGTAATCACGTTGTCGATTGTCAGCGCGATCAATTTGTTGTTTGTTGGCTTGTTCTACAAGGAACTGAAGTTGACTTCGTTTGACCCTGCGCTGGCAACAACAACGGGCTTTAATGCAACTTTGATGCATTACAGTTTGATGACATTGGTGGCCGTCACTGCGGTTGCATGTTTTGAAAGCGTCGGCAACATCTTGGTCATCGCGATGATGATTGTGCCAACAGCGACCGCGTTGCTATTGAGTAGCCGCCTATCGATGGTGCTCTTGCTTAGTCTGGGGATTGGCATGGCGGCAGCAGTGCTAGGACACCTCAGCGCAGTCTTTGTTCCGGGTTGGTTCGGGATGCGCAGCACGACGACTGCGGGCATGATGGCCGTGTCGGTAGGAGCGATGTTCCTGTTGGTCAGTTTGTTCGCTCCGCGGCAAGGAGTTGTCGTGCGGTATGTGCGCAGCCGCAGCTTGTCTCTGCAGATCTTGGCTGAAGATATCATCGCGATGCTTTACCGCGATGAAGAACGCGGCGGTAAAGGCATGTCCACGGACCAGCTTGCAGAGAATCTGTACGCGTCGCGATGGTCGCTGTGGCTGGCAGCCAGAAAGCATTTTCGGCAAAGCACTGTCGTTGCTACCGATCGCTATTTGACATTGACCGATTCGGGACGCGAGATGGCCAAGCAATTGGTACGATCGCATCGATTATGGGAGCACTATTTGGCTGACCAAGCGAGTGTCCCTTCTGGGCGAGTCCACGCCAAAGCGGAAAGACTGGAGCATTTTACGGACGAAGAACTGCGGACCAAATTGGCGGCCGAAAGTTTGTCTCCAAGCCTCGATCCGCACGGACGCGAGATTCCGCAGTGACCAATGGCGGCCTGCAGGGCTAGGATTTAGGCTGTTCGACCGCGGGAATTGTGGTTAATCTGTAAGCTTGCGAGTCGGCGAATTCCCGCAGACTATCGCGTTTTTTTATGTTCACTTCAAAGAGCTGAGTGCTTGTCGTGCGAAAAGGCAGCGAATTTTCTGGTGTTGGTGTTGCGATTGTTACTCCGTTTCGCGATGGACAGCTCGACATCCCCAAGCTTCATGAGCAGATCGATTTTCAAATCGAAGCTGGCGTTCAATTCCTGGTTCCGGTGGGAACAACCGGTGAATCACCGACGTTGTCTCACGACGAACACGAACGTGTGATCAGCGAAGTGATCCAAAAAGTAGCTGGTCGCTGCAAAGTCATGGCCGGTACTGGCAGTAATTCCACAGCGGAAGCTTTGCGATTGACGCATCGTGCGGCCAAAGAAGGTGCGGATGCAACGTTGCAGGTGGCTCCGTATTACAACAAGCCGATGCAAGAAGGCTTCTACGAACATTTCAAGGCCATCGCTGAAGAATGCGACCTGCCTGTCTGTGTATACAACATTCCAGGTCGATCCGCTAAAAACATCGAGCCTGAAACCATCATTCGACTAGCTGAGCTTGAGAACATCACGATGGTCAAAGAAGCCACCGGCTCGATGGACCAATGTTCGCAGATTCTCAACCAAACGGACTTAACGGTTCTCTCTGGGGACGATTCGATGACACTGCCCATGATGAGCGTGGGAGCGGAAGGAGTCATCAGTGTGGTCGGCAACATTGTGCCACGAGATTTGTTGGCCTTGGTGCAAGCGGCCTCTGAAGGCGATTTGACAGAATCGCAGCGACTACACCACAAGTTGTTTTACTTGTGTCGCGAGATGCTATCGATGGCTACCAATCCGATTCCTATCAAGATGGCGATGCAACTACTGGGGCGAGACACCGGTGACGTGCGATTGCCGATGACGCGCTTGAATGCTGCTTCGACCGCCAAACTGCAGCAGCTATTGGTTGAGTATGGATTGACGCTGGAATCTGCCGCCACTGCCCAGGCCGTCCAGTCCTTGGTATAAGTTAGTTCGTCATCATTCAAATTAATTCGTCATCCCGCCACTAGCCGGTTCTTGGTTCGTAGTCCCGGCTTTAGCCGGTCTTTGGTTCGTAGTCCCGGCTTTAGTTGGTTCGTAGTCCCGGCTTTAGCCGGTCTTAGTTGCGATTGTCCGCCTGAAGGCGGTACTACAAATGTTGCGGCGCACAGATTGTGCCTACTACCATCGTTGAAAATTTCGGTCTGTTGAGCAAGCACAGATGCGAAAAGTAGGTTAAAATAGGAGTCCCGCCTTAACTCCTTCCTTTTGAAAGTCGCTATGACTTGCCGCATTCCAACACTTGCGTTGATCTTGTTTGTACTTGTGTTCGGAAGTTCGCTCGCCGGACGCTTGTTACTTGCCGACGATGCGACTCAAGCAATGGACGCCGATAACCCCCAGATGCTTAGCCAGCAGTTTCAGCGCGTGGTGCTGCCATTCATGCAAGACAATTGTTTGGATTGCCATGGAACGCAATTGCAAGAAGCAAAACTGGATTTGTCCTCGTTCCAGTCGTCGCAAGAGGTCTCAAGTCATCACGCCTTGTGGGAAATTGTCCGCGATCGATTAATAGCAGGTGACATGCCGCCTGCCGATTCCGGCTTTGAGCCCAGTCAGCAGGATCGGCAATCAGTGATCGATTGGATCAATGCCTTGCGGCAATCCGATGCCGCCAAATCGGCGGGCGATCCCGGACGAGTCTTGCCGCGTCGCTTAAGCAACTCAGAGTACAATCACTCGATTCGCGATCTAACCGGCGTTGACCTGCGTCCAACCGACACTTTTCCAGTCGACCCAGCGAACGAAGCGGGCTTTGACAACACGGGTGAAGCTCTGTCTGTGACGCCAGCGCTTTTTGCCAAGTACTTAGATGCGGCGCGTGGAGTCGCTGAGCATCTGGTGCTTACACCCACTGGCATCAGCTTTGCCGAATTCCCTGTTGTCACCGATACGGACCGTGATAAGTATTGTGTTCGGCGCATCGTTGCGTTCTACCAACAACAGCCAGTGGACTTAGCGAACTACTTTTCTGCCTGTTGGCTGTTCCGCCATCGCGATACCGTTTTGACTCGCGATACAACGTTGGATGAAATTGCCCAGCGCGAGGGCTTGAGCGAAAAGTATTTGCAGATGGTCTGGACGATCTTGAACGACCAGCAGGATGACTTTGGCCCAATTCGCCAATTGCGTTTGCGATGGGAAGCGTTGCCTGACAGTACTGCAGAGCGTGAGCTGGTGATGACGCAGTGCCGTCAGATGCGAGATGCGGTGGTTGAATTACGTTCGAAGTTGCGAACGGAGTTCGACAATTTATCCGTTCCGACAATGCACTCTGGGTCGCAGCCGCTGGTCATGTGGAAGAACGAGCAGTACGCACAGCATCGACGCACTTTGAATCGCCAGTCCTTGCACATCGAGGGCGTTGAAGTGCCTGTCGCAAAGGGTAAGTCCGACGCGAAAGCGAATTCGATTGTATCCGATCCAGAGTTGCAGTTGCCGGCAGACGAGCGCTTGCAACGCAAGCATGTAGCTGCGTTTGAGCGATTCTGCAACGTCTTTCCTGATAGCTTTTTTGTGATTGAACGGGGCCGTGAATACTTGCGACGTAAGGACGGCGAGGTGGAAGAGGAGCAGAAGGGCCGTTTATTGAGTGCTGGTTTTCACAGCATGATGGGTTACTTTCGCGACGATCAACCGTTATGCGAATTGATTCTTACGGATGAGGCGAAAGCGAATCTAGATTCGCTGTGGGAAGAGCTGGATTTTGTCACAGCGGCACCGGTTCGCCAGCATACAGGGTTCGTCTGGTTTGAGCGGACGGATTCGCGTTATATGCTGAGCGAAGAATTCGATTTTGCACGAGCGGAAGACAAAGATGTTACGTCCGAAGAGAAGATCCAACGTTTAGCGGAAGTGTATTTAGCCAAAGCGGTTCGCAATGGCGGCAGCGGCGATGCGTTGCACGCGATTCAACGGCATTTTGAAAATATCAACAAACGCGTTCGTTGGATGGAGTCGGCTCGCGCGGCGGCGGAGTCGGTGCATGTTGCAGCCGTGGTGCAGTTTGCCGAACGAGCGTTTCGCCAACCATTGACGGACGTGCAACGAGCGTCGCTGTTACAGTTTTATCATCAACTGCGCAGCGAAGACGGTGTTAGCCACGAGGACGCTATCCGTGATACGCTGGTAAGTGTATTGGTTTCGCCGCATTTTTGCTTCTTGACCATGCTTCCTCGCGATGATCAGGCGGAGGCTAGCGGAAACGCGGACGTCGCTATATCGGACGAATCGTTGGCCAGTCGGTTGAGCTATTTTTTGTGGGCTAGCACACCCGATGCAGAGTTGATGCAAGCCGCTCGCAATCAAACCTTAAGTGATCCTCAAGTTTTGATCCAGCACACGCAGCGCATGTTGCGCGATGCTCGAGCGCGTGGGTTAGTGACTGAGTTTGGCGCGAACTGGCTCGATATCCGCCGCTTCGAGCAGCACAATAGCGTAGATCGCGAGCGTTTTCCAAGTTTCGATAATGACTTGCGACAAGCGATGTTTGAAGAGCCCGTGCGATTTTTGCAGGACACCATTCAAAATGATCGCTCGATCTTGGAATTGGTGTATGGTCGCCACACGTTTGTCAATCAAGCGCTAGCGGACCATTATGGATTAGAAGTCAACACGGGTGGCCAATGGATCAGGGTGGACGATGCTAGCCATGTTGCCAGGGGTGGGCTATTGCCGATGGCGGTATTCCAGACAGCGAATTCGCCTGGCTTGAGAACTAGTCCTGTGAAACGCGGTTATTGGGTTGTGCGACGAGTCTTAGGGGAGCGTATTCCGGCACCGCCACCCAACGTGCCAGAGTTGCCTGACAATGAAGAGTTGCTGGGTAAGCTTACGTTGCGAGAAGCCCTTGCGCTACATCGCGAGGATAAGAGTTGTGCCGTGTGCCACGATCGCTTTGACTCGTTTGGCTTGGCGTTTGAGAGCTTTGGACCGATAGGCGAGCTTCGCTCGAAAGATTTAGGCGGCCGAGAAATCGATACGACGGCAATCTTTCCTGATGGCTCCCAACGGATAGGCATCGATGGATTGAAGGCATATATCCAAGCCGAAAGGGAAGCGGACTTTGTCGACAACCTATGCCGTAAACTGCTGGCCTATGCATTGGGCCGATCGTTGCAGCTATCGGATGATGCGCTCATTGCCCAGATGAAGACTCAACTCGCCGCCAACGATTACCGCATCGGCGCCATGTTCGAAGCGATTGTGGTCAGTCCCCAGTTTATTCGCATGCGTCCAGTGACCGAGGCTGACGCGCTGGCAGCCAATTAGTTGCAGCGGCGTCAAGCTTAAAACGATAGAATAGAAACGACGTAAAGTCATCCCGCCAGAAACTTATACGAGGAATACCATGAGCAATCTTGACCACAGCCCGCTATCGCGACGAGCGATGTTGTACGGAACCGGCGTAGCGATGGCGCTGCCTTGGCTGGAATCCATTCCAGTTTGGGGAACCGAAAGCAACTTGGTTGGTGAGTATCCGAAACGCTTCGCGGCGCTTTTCATGGCCAACGGGGTGAATCCAGATCGGTGGACGGCTACCGGGAGCGGAGCCGACATGCAGTTGGGCGAATGCCTGCAACCACTGGAACCTTTCAAGACGAAAATGAACTTCATCACTGGCCTATTTAACAAAGCGGCCACTGGTGTGGGGATTCATCCTGGTCAGACCGGCAACTTGTTATCGGGCGTGCGGTTGCAGAAGGGCTCGGAGCTCAAAGGCGGAATCAGTATGGACCAAGTACTAGCCAATAAGCTAGGCAACGATACAGCGATGGCAAGCTTGGTATTGGGCTGCGAACAGCCGGTGACCGGCTACCATGAAACAAATTTCTCAATGGCCTATGGCTCGCACATTTCATGGCGCAGTGCGACTTCACCCGTACCGATGGAAGTGTATCCTTCATTAGCCTTTGATAGCTTGTTTGATAACCGCGGCAGCGCTCGAAACAAAAGCATCCTTGATCGTGTGCAAGAAGAAGCCAGCAGTTTGAACCGTCGCATCAGCATGGGCGACCGCAGTAAGCTTGAGGAATATTTGACCAGCGTCCGTGAGGTGGAACAGCGAATCGACCGCATGCGTGGCCAAGCGGAAAAAGCGAATTCGAAGGCGCAAGACAAAGGCATCGCGTTGCCAACCATGGCCAGACCGGACAATGGTTTGCCCGAAGACATCCGCGAGCATATGCGCATGATGTGCGACATCATCGCGATTGCTTTCCAGACCGACAAGACGCGCATTGCAACGTTGCTGATGTGTCGCGATATATCCGGTTTGTTCTATCCATTCTTGGATGTTCGAATGGCACATCATCCTGCGTCACACCGCGACACTTCGGATGACTATGCGAAGATTGTCAGCTACTACTGCAGCCAGTTGGCCTATCTCGCTCAGCGGCTTGAAAGCATGCAGGAAGGTGATGGTACAGTCCTGGATCATTCTTGCTTAGTTTTTCTTTCCAACATGTGGTCTGGCAGTAAGCACGACAGCACGAAACTGCCCGTGTTAACGTTGGGCGGACTAGGTGGTTCGATTGAGACCGGCCGAGTGCTGGACTACACCGACCGTGGTGACGATCAACGCAAGTTGTGCAGTTTGTACTTAAGCTTGATGGATCGGATGCATGTACAAGAGCCAGCTTTTGGCGATGCTACCGATCGTTTGGCCGACTTTTAGCGATTATTCGAATTTTGTTTTAGTTTGTCTCAAGTTTATGACGATGAGTGAAGAGAGCGGGTAGCGATACCTGACTTGCAAGAGCTCTATGGTCGAACTTCAAGACAAACAATGGCAACTCTTCAAAATCTTTCCACCGACCAAGCTGCAAAAACCATCTACTGGAAGAGTCTTTTGCAGATTGAAATGCCTGTTTGCGTGACGCTGGCAAGGAAGACGGTGCCAGCCGACCAAGTGTTGAGCTTGGTACCTGGATCGATGATCCACTTTAGTATGCCATGCGACAAGCCCTTGAGCTTGGATGTTGACGATCAGGTTATCGCTCGCGGAGATGTGGTCAAAGTCGGCGATAAGTTTGGCTTGAAGCTTTTAGCGATCGAACCGCTGCGCGAGCAGTGGTTGGACGTATTCGCCAAAGAAAAACAAGCTGCTGCTAAAAACAAGTCGGTCAAAGCAGAAACTGCGACTGCGGGCCAAGCGACTAAAAATGCTTAGCGTAGATAGTGCGCACGTTTAAGTGCTGCTAACTTGCGAACCAGCTTCACCGGACCGGGACACGAGGCATCGCCGCTTCGGTTTACGCCGGCAGACTTCTCAAGAAAGCGAAACGCTATTCGAATGCGACAGCCGAGTTTTCTGGCAGTGATTCGCCAACATAGAGATTGCAATGCACGCTGCAGAAAACGCAAGGACCGCATTAAGAGCTAAAACAACGTGCACAAAACTCAAGTAGCGAAGGCCGGACTTGAACCGGCGACACCCGGCTTATGAATACTCAAAACGCAAAATTAGAACGCGACAACTACAAAGAAACGCCCGAATTACTTGCAAACTAGTTACAAGAAACACGGAACGCAATCGCGAAATTTTCGTTTTAAGAGCGTCTGAAAATTTTCGACGCCCGACGCGACGCCTGTGCAAGAAATCGCAGCATGAGGTTTTTAACCGAGCTACTTACAAGGTTTTTCCAAGTGCCTTGCACATAAAAGTGCGTCGATATACGTGCGAAGCACCGCGCCCCCGCCCCCCCAGGAAGGACCCGCCGTTTTGGCAGTCTCCTTTGCCTCTCACGTCGTCGTTTCTGGCCCTAGAACGCTTCGCCACCGTCGCACATGAGCATCCATCCCATAATCGCTCTGAATGATTCTCAACGCATTCTTCGCAATACCACCGCCTCTTGCTCTGCTTAGTATCGCGCTGACCCATTGGCTCACATCATCAGTGTCAACCTGAGTCACTAGCCTAGCGTCAGTGGCGATACCTCTCGGCATTGCAACCACTGGTACACCGCTGGCTATAGCCTCCCCTACAGCCAGGCCGAAACCCTCCTTGTTCGCTGTGCTCAGGAACACGTCAGCAATCGCTAGTAGATCGCATGGGTTATTCACGCGGCCGATGAGCCGAACGCGATCACTCTCTGGCTGGCGTGTAGGCCACCATCCTGATCCTGCGATAATAGTCACCCAGTCATGGGGCATGGTCTCCCCAATGCTTACTGCTAGATCAGGCTGCTTTTCGTCTGAAAATCGATGTGACCAAAGCAAGACCTTCGCGCCGTCTGGAATTCCGTAACGTGCTTTCACCCTGGCTGGCTCCTCCGTGCTGGCCGTTGCCGTTCGGCGTGGATCGATCGCGTTAGGGATACAGTGCACTGGCTTGCCGCATCCTTTGTGCTGTGCTGCTACGGCGGGGCATACGCAAACGATTTCGTCTGTGATGTCCAGCGAAGATTTTAGTAGATTGTCAGACCATTCTTGTCCGACTGCCCCATGGTGCACATTGATAATTTTCGGCTTGTTGAATCGCAAGTATTGTCGCAGATGAGCGATGCCCCAACACACTGCAATATCGCAATGGTCAAGCAAACTCATTGCCGCTGCTGCCCCTTGGTACGCTGGTACGCCTAGCCGAGCTCGGTCGCCATCGCCATCCAGGTAAGCGAAACCAATTACGTTCGGCAAATGCGGCAACAACAACTGGTGAAACGATTCGGTACCGCCGATCGAATTGTAAGTCACAGCGAGAAATCCGACTTTCGGCCCTTGGACTTGCCGCCATTGGTAAGGCGATCGCATGCGAGCATGCTGCAATCGCAAGACGTCCTTGATCGAAGTCACCCAACCCTCCGAAACATTGCACTGGCATAGATTGCCCCGGCTGCAGCGGTGATCGATCTAGCAATGCGAAAATCATTGCGAGTCATCCAGCGTTGCACGATGACCGCTCGGCCTTCGTTCAGGCCAGTGTCCGTGTGGTTGTGCATGCTGCTGGTGATTGTTGTGTCACGGCTTAATTGAGTTGCAAAACTTACGTTGTTTGCCAAGTTTGGAATTGTTGCTCGATTGCCGCCAGCTACGTCCAGCTCCTGGATGGATACGATCTCGATCAAGTTGTTCCGCGGGTTACGAAATATCACGTCGGTAGTTGATATGAATTCTTCTTCGTCGAAGTAGATTCCGAGCCCAAACATCGAGCCATGCAGAATCGTGTCTTCGTTGAACCCATAGAACGAATTGACATTCCACAGATACAGATTCTGAGCAAAGCAATAATCTTCAATCTTGCCAACTCGGCTTTTGGTCATGCTGCCCTCACTGCATCAACGAAATCGATTTGATCATTCAGCCTGTAGAATTGCACCTGAGCGTTTAGCGTGATCGTTCCACCGGTTGTAACTGGCCAAATCTCGTTTTTGAATTGGAACTTTGCTCCCGCGCTGCACTTGAGAATAGACCAAGCGTAATGCCGTATCGGAACAGATCCACCGGCAACCGTGAATGGAATCGTGTAAGTGTTCGTGGTGCCACTGCTGAGCGTGTGATTGTGGCTGGTGTTGGCCGTCGGCAAATCGTAGCGGATCGGCCTGAGCATTTCGACTTCACCGGCAAACGGAATCACCGATACTTCCCATGGATCATTCAACGCGGCAATGTACGTCGAATCGAATGTCTGAGTCAGCCCACGGAACAGAAACACGTTGATCAAGTAATACGTCGGCCGAAAGACCTTGAACACATCGACCGTTGAACCATAACCTAGATCGCCAACGCCGCTTAGTTCTTCGGTCGTGATTCCTGCGTGATATTCTCCGGTGAGCCGCGGGGATGAGCCACCCAGGGGATTATTCTCGATCGCCGTCGAAGCAAACGTCTGCGTAATCGTTGGATTGTCGAACATGCGCGTCGATTCGATCACGCTGCATTGATACCGCACGTAGGGCAACGGAACATTACTCTTCATCGAATCGGCCCTCGTACGCTAGATATTCCAAGCCTGTCCCATACCGACGAATCTGCAAATCGGCTTTGATGATCGGATCTTCGCTTGGAGTATTCTCGAAATCAAACGCGATGTGGAAATCGCCTCGCGCCAGCACGCCTACGAAGATAAACTGCTGGAATGATCGCGGTGCGAATCGGTCATCGACACCAGTTTCGCCATCGGTGACGTGATAGTGTTTATGCGACCCGCAAAGCTCTTGATGCTTACTTGGCCGAATCGCTGAGCCCGCCGCAGCGGCAATCGAAATATCGATCAGTCCTAGGTCATCAGACTCGCACTCGCGGAAGTCAATTTGCAGATCGATCCAGAATGCTCCCGGCACATCAACGCGGAACGTTGCATCGTCATCTAGTCGCGAGATACCCAGCAGCGGCATATTGCCATGTTTCTCGGTCGCTTCGACGATCGCGAGTTTGCCGTCGATGACCTGCATGTTCTTGAAGTAAATCCAGCCAGGTGTGTGGCCAATTGCGGGAGTCTCCATGCTAAACGCTCGCTTTCGGTGCCATGGCTAGAAAATCAAGTTCACCGGCTGCAGTCGTTAGCGAGAATGAAGCAGCTCGTACACTTCCTGGCTGGCCTAACGAAGCGGCAATCGATATTTCGGTGATCACCGTGTTGACCTGGATTGCATGAGCGGTATCGGGATTGAGAACCGAAATCATCTTGCCAATATCCAGTACGGCCGAAGCTCGCGACGAATCAAGCTTTAGCACTCGGCGATCCTGGTTGTAGAACTGAAACGCCTGCTTGGCCAAATCGGCGAGCTTATCGCTGTCGTCTCTGAGCAAGATATCGCTTGCGGTCTTTAGCTCGGTATTTTCATCGCTGATCGCGGTTGTGGTGCCTTCCAGGATGGTAACGTGCTGGAACACATCGCCAAACTCTAACACGCGTCGGCGAACTGCATCGACGTCGGCAACATCAGCGTCAGCCGGGAATCGAGCTTCCAGAATGCGGTCCTCTTCAATCGCAACGGTCGCGTACAAATCCGATCGATTGTAACGCGATAGATGCGGAGATTCGGCCAGCGGAGCAAATGCAGTCAACTGCGAGTTCTCATTGACCAGCGTTTCGCGGTTGGCCCCTTCGACATTGAGCGCCACGGCAATTCGGCCATCGTTTGGTAGCGGTTCCAGCTCGATATCAAACGGCAGTTGATCAAGCCCAGTTATTAAATGCTGCTTTTTGCGATTGGCGAACAGCACGAACCTATCAACCTGGCGTTGCAAAGCTGTCCCGCTGTATTCCAACGCATGCCCGTACACGATCGGCTTCATATACTTGCTGGTTGCACCAACGTCGAAATCTTTGCTTGCGTCCTGGTACGAATATCCTTCGCGGAATGGCAATCGATCTAATATACGGATCTCGTACGGATCAGGAAAATATTGCACGATCGTCGGCGCTTCAGGGTCCGGTGCCTCTGGGTCTGGCGGCCCTTCACGCGTGAATATCTTCTGGCCATCCTTAAGCAGCCAGTCCCAAGTGTGCTTTAGCTTGTACCCACGTAACCACAATCGATTTTGCGGATGCTCCAGCCACTGTTGATAGTTCGCCTCGTTAGTGTACGGGTCATCGGTCGCGACTGGCTGATCAGTTAAATTCTCTTCCAGCGTCATTGGGTCCCAGATCACCGGCTGATCACCTAGCCCACCGCGGCGAAACGGAAGCGTACATACCACTTGTTTGCGAGCCCCGCGGCATATCACCTGGTTGGCCCGCGTCGTCAAATCTAGCGTTGTCGCAGCTCGCGTTGCCGGGTCATCAACGTACGTTACATCGATCGTGTTGGGATTAGCTGCGATGGTCGAATCGCTAAGCGTCAAAGCATCTTTCAGCAGCGAATAGACAACCAAGTTCACTTCATCCAGGGCCCCTTCTTCTTCCGGGTCCGCTTCGACAACTTCGGCATAATATCCGATCATCAAGCGACCGGTGCACAGCTCATCAAAGATCGATAGCAGCGTCCGGTGGTCTGTGTCGATCGATGGTCGATCGTTGGCCGGCAACAGATCAGGATTCTTCCAGAAGAACGGAACGCGAACTTCGTTGTCTTCATCCACCGGCGGGAAAAACGCAAGTAGATGCTTGCAGATGTCGTGCGTCGACCAAGTATCGTTTGAGTCCTCATCATCAGGAGCAATCCATGTAGCACCATACATACCATTTGGGAAGTGAATAAAAACATCGACAATGTCATCTGGAACGCCTGGATTGTCTGTTGTCCAACCCTTGGTCTTAATGATCTGGCCATTATCGACTCGATTAAAAAAATGGCCTTTATTCGAGTAGTCAATACCAGCAGTCCTCAAGAATACTGTTTGAGTAATCAATGCATGAGCCAGCACGTTGATAATGCCCAAGCATTGAAACGTTTGCACTCCGCAGGCAACTTGATCACCGGCGAATTGTACAAACCCATCAGGCTGATCGCCGATCACATCCACGTATCCATACCATTTACGCGTCCCGTCCGCACACTCGATTTCGATCTTGACGAAGTAGCCGTCGATTGCCAGTTTGCTGCGTATGGTTGGCGTCGCAGCTTCACGTTCCAGCGTCGGCCCGTATCGGCGATAGAGTGACGCGACTGGTACTGCAGGCTGAGCGGACCATGTGACCTGAGTTGCGAATAGCTCAGGATTTTCCACCCAAGCGTCAGACCAGCGAGCGCGAGTGTAAACGGTTTGGGCTCCGGTGTACGATAGCCCTCCAGAGAAGGTAACTTCTTCCGCAGCCATTATGGTTCCTCTTCAGGTTCTTCTTCTTCGGCTTCGAGATAGATCGGTATCATCGTCCAATCGCAGACCAGTTTGAACGCTGGCGATAGTGCCGCGCTTGCATGGTTGATCGCTCGCGAAGTGAACGGAATCATGCGAGCTTCGGTAACTTGGATATCCTTCAAGATGTAGACCGTATCGAACGCCGTGTAATAGTTCACGCCTTCATGCGTCACGATCACTGGGTTGATACCCCTCAAACTCATCAGCAGCACTTTGGCCGCGATCCCGTTGGCGTAGTTGTTGTGATACGAGATCGTTTGGAATTGGAACGGTGTACCATGCCTGCCAGTGGCGATGATTGCCATTCCATCACTACCTGGCCGGATCTCTTCTTGCGTGTGCTGCGTCGGCAGCATCAAGCTGCCTTTTCCGATATCGAAATCGTAGTTGCTTGACCCTACAGTAAATCGCGTACTCATTTGGATAACCCCAAAGCGTTTTGTGCTCGAATAGCGTTTGGCGGAGGAGCCACTGGAGATCCAGAATCAGCAATCGTATCAGTTTGCTTGTCCATCTTCTGGTTGTTCTTTCGAAGCTCTTCTACAACCAATCGTTGCAAATTTGCAATTTCTTGCATGGCTGTGTCTAAAGCTGCAATTCGATCTAAGTTTGTCGCTGATCGATCGCCGCTCATTGCTAGTGAGTCTCGACGTTGTTGCAACTGACCGCGGCTGATAGAAAGCTGATCTTCACCAGCCATGCCAGAGATAAAACGTTCAGTTGCAAAGAAGCGTGAACCGATTGAATCCAAAGTGCCTCGCGTGGTCGACGCAAGGACTTCTTCAGTTATTTGTTTTGCGGCTGCATTTGCCTGGGCTTGGACGTCACCACCCTTCAATACATTTCCAAAAGCTTTGCTTCGTTCTACAGACGAAGCGATTGAAAGCTGAGGCGTTGCGGAAGTGACTTGTTGTTGCAAGTTTGCGGCTGTTTCCGGATTGAAAGAAATATCATTTCGAAAAGAATCATAGCGGTTCGCCATTTCAGAACCGCTAATCAATAATTGACGATTCAGTTCTTTGAATTTTGCTTCTCCAAAATCCTTTTCAAAAGTCATCGCAAACAGTCGTTTATCACTTCGAACCGCTTTGATTCGAGCGTCAAGTTCTCCTGGATCGACAATTGGATTTGCAATCAAATCTTGAAGCTCAGTGAGTCTTGCTGTTTCCTTCTCGTTTAAGCTGTCATCCATCTTGCCAGTTCGGCGATTAAACTTCGTTGTTTCTTTGCGCTTTTGAAGAAGCTTGTCGAGTTCTTTTTGATTCTCTTCTGTGCTACCTAGTCCTCCAAATACTTCATTGAGCTTTGCTGCCAGCACGATTGTATTGGTATTTGCCGACTCACCTTTTGGATCGGCAATTGTGAATGCTGAAAACATAGCTCCGATATCAACTGCGGCTTCGGTCGGGTTTTGATTCGGAACTGTTGGGCGAATTGCACTGAGCGGTTGGCTCATCAATTCATTCACCTTGGCCGGATCTCGAATATTAGACAGAACACCAACGTCAAGAGCGTACCCAAGATTGGCCAAAGGGTCAGCTACGCCAGTTTCTCTCCCGATTGATAACGCTGCAATCGTCGTAGGAATAACTGATTCTGGTGTCAGTCTGTTAAGCTTCGCTGATTCTTTGACTGCAGAAATGATGTTTTCTAAGCTTCGACCGTCTGTTGAATTTCCGGCTCCCAATGCATCAATCAACAAAGGGATATTAGAAAACCCCGTTTCCTTTGCGATGTCTGGCGCGATTTTCGTAAATAACGCCTGGAGTTCCGGCGTTGTTGCTCCTGCAAAGTTTTTGGAAGCTTCTTGTTGCGACTTCGCGAGCTGATTCGAGAACTCCAGAGATTTCTTTTGCATCTCTAGAAAATCTTCATAGCCTTTGGTCAGTGTCCCTACGGCTGTTGACACCGACAAGTATCCAGCAGCCATGCCTAAGACTTTAGATACTCCGACTCCAAGCAAGCTGTTCTTTTCTGCTAACGCATCTTTTGCTTGGTTGATTCTTTGAACTTCGCGATTGTAAGCAGTTTCATTGATTAAGCCTTTTTCTTTTAATCTACTTGCTTCAGCCAGTTCATCATTCAATTTCTCTAATGCTGTCGTGTTTCTCTTCACGATAGCTTCAGATTGCTTTAGATCGCTTTGCATTTTGCGATCTGCATTGCCAATCTTCTGCGAAGATTTCGCGCCAGATTTACCCAGCTTGTTAAACTCTTGCTGAGCTTTCAGCATTGACTTTACAAGCTTAGCTTCGTCGCCGCTGAATTCGATTACTACAGACGCCATGATTATCCCTCAGTCAACAATTGAAAGTCAGCCAGCGTCGGGCAGTACCGGCTCTGGTTACCGGCCATCACTTGCCGTGACCAAATCAGGTAGTCCCAGTATCGTGGCGAATTTTTTTTTGAAGCTCTGCCAAGCCTGGTTGATCGGTCACCAGCCGCATGATCTCAATCGCTGTCTGATCGGTTGCGATGCCCATCAACCCAAACTCCAGCGAACTCAATCGGTAATTCGCTCCGATCGCAATATTGACCACATCCGTCATATCGCCAACCTCATACGAGTAACTGGACTGGCCAGCCAGGTGAGCGTCCGCGATCGCTGTAACTCGATTGGCTTCGCATTGACACGCGAGCTTCCACAGTGCCTCGTACTTGGTTTGCACTCCCTGCAGCACGAACTTGCCATCGTTATCCAGCCCGTAGTACGTTGGCACTGCGGTATAGTACGAGATCTCGCCGTCGGACAACTGGAATTTGCGAGCGACTGGAATCTGCCAAGTGTTGCCCTTCCAGTCCTTCCAATCGTAGCCTGCCAGGATGGATTCACGCTGAAACATCGCAGGCTTGGGATCAATGCCCGTAAACCATCCGATCCATCGGCCAGCAATACAACGCCACTCCTGCAGCTCCGGCTTGTAGATGACTTGGCGGCAATCCATCTTTTGACCGATGATCCAACCACGCTGCGAATCGGGACCAAGCCCCATAAGCTGCTGGCATTCGATATCGCTGGCTCGATCGTCGTAAAGATAATCAAGCCCGAGCTTTTTCAAGTCGGGCCTGTTGTTCGATTCCGAAGGGTAGAAGTACAAATACATTAGTCAGTGGTCTCAGTGGTCTTTTTTGGTTTCGATTTCTTCGCCGCGACGGCCGCAGGATCTTCCCCTGGCTGGCCCTCTTCCACCGGTGCCAGTAGTTCACCAATCTTCACCGCGTCACCCGCTTCATACGCTGCGATGATCTCGGCTTCTTTGTCGGCATGTTCAGCGGCCAGTGGCTCGCATTCCAGCTTGCCTTTACCGGTTACCGCGCACAGTACATGCAGCAGGGTTAGCTTCCGAGGTTTCTTCGTTGGTTCAGTTGGCATGGTTTAATCAAGTTCGTATTCGGTAATAAAAGTGAACGGAGCATTCGTGCCATCAAAACGCGAAGTCAGCTTCAATGCAACTTCACCGCGACGATTGCCAGATGCGTTGAACGCGGAATCGATGGTCAACATCCCGGCAGATGTGATCAAAATGTAGTTGTCGCCGCCAAGATAGACACTGCCATCTTGCGAACGCTTTTGAAGCACGATCTCTGTATTTGCATGCGTCCCAACAATGCCATTGAGCCCAACTCCGCCGGATGACGCGAACAGAGCAGCATTCAGCGTCCGGAACGTAATGCTTGGCTGGACCGACTCAATCGAAAGATGTTCGTTGTAAGCTTTGCTGCTGCAGGAATCCATCGTGATGTTCAAACCGAAATCGATATCGATATCCTGCAGGCACGGAATCGCGACACCACCGACCGTTGCACTATGGATCGTGTAACGTTCCGAATCGCTTGGCAGCGTCGGCAATGCGACACTTCCCGTTGGAACCAATGGATTGTTCGTGCCATCAAACAATGGCAACACTTCGATATCGGCCTGAGCATCTTCGCGATTGGCAACGCTGATTCGCCGCAGGACCACGCGGCCCTTACGCACTTGCAGTTTGCGATGATGCGATCCAGACTTGATCACGCCGTTTTCCAGTTGAGCTTGATACGCTTCCACGCCCGGATTGGTGACCGCGACGATGTTCAAGCCAAGCAGTCCGAACGTGTCGATCGCTTTCTTGATGCTGCGAGTCGAAAACGTCATTCGCGGATCAACTGACTGGACGTTGACCTGGCCAGCGTAGGGACTACCCGCGGTGACTTCATTCAGGAGTTGGACACCCAGGGGACAATCAAAGTTAGTGATCGCGCCGAAGTCTACAGCAGATGCACTGTCAGGATGGATGCGAACGCAGTGGCCGGTATACAGAGTCATTTGATTGCTTCCTGAGAAAAACGGATCAGAAAGCAATGTTGTCAACTAGCCGTGATGCCAAGTCTAAATTCGACTTACTGCATGCGATTTAAGCGGTTGGCAAGATTCAATTCGTACTGCTGCGCGAGCAGATTCGCTTCCTCTGGCAAGATCTTCGCAAACTCCGCCCGAGCCCATGGAATGCGATTGAGAACATTTAACCCGTATCGCAGCTTCACGCCTTTGGAAGTGGCTGTGATCGATACCATGCGTTGGGCTCGATCGCGAGTTTCGCCAGTGAAGACCAGCGGGTCTTGTGTCTTTTTACGTTTCAACTTCTGCCCGACGTAAGACTTCCAGAATGCTTTACTACCGAACGGCAAGTCTTCGCCAGAACGCTTTTTGTAACCAGCCTTCTTGGCATGTGCGGCCGTAAATCGTCTGGCTCGCATATCGCGATGAAACGTCTTGGCCAGGATGTCCCATTCTGCAGCTTTAGCCTCACGCATCGCTTTCGCAAGTCGACGCGGAGTCACACCGAATTCTTTGATCTTGATCAAGCCAAGCATGGATTAACCCCACTCGACTAGCAGCAGAACGATATAGCAATCGCCGTAGTCTTTGACTTCGTTTTCGGGAGTGCGGCCGAACAGATCGACCTTAATGTTTTGGATCCGCAGCCCACCAGGTGTAGATCCCAGTTGTAGCAACCCTGGCTGGCCTTCTGCCTGGTTATTCACAATCGCTTCGATATCGCCCATCAATTCCAACCAGAACTCTTCAGGAGTCTTGTTTGGATCGATTGGTGTTTCCAGCGTAACAATTGCTGAACCGGTGATGTCGAAACATTCTGGCTCTCCAACGCGAGCTGCAGTATGCGATTCTCCTTCATGGCCATAGACGATTGCAAACGGCCGCAAAGCTTCGTAATCATCCTTGGTAAAGCTGTCTTGGCCTGTTGGTCGAGGAACACCTTCGATGTAAACCTTGGCAGCAGCAGCAGCAACCGGATCAACTGCTTCATCGACTCCCAACCAGGATTGGAACGCGGTGCAACTGGCGAGCATCGACTTCAGCGTTGTAATTGGCGTGACAAGCATCCCCACGTGAACTATCTCCTACGGTAACCTGGTCTGGCAATGTCGCGAGCTTCCGCGCGAGAAAGATGGACAGCAGTCTTGGAAGCTGACTTGCGATTGATTTCATCCACGCTGTAGATCACATCATCGATACGGACTTCTGAGTTCAGCGAAAGATGGAACAGCGATTCAGGCTGAGCGAAGATCATACGCGAGATTCGCTTTGTCCAGCCAGAGGAGGATCGCACTTGCTTAGTGATCTCGGAATGCACCACAGCGATAATATCATCCCAGCTAGACGTTGGCGTTTCGCGAAACTCGATCTTCTTGCCGTAGTATTCCAGATGCAAGTCCGTATTTTGCTGGTTCGCTTCGTACAGGCTCGCTTCACCGGTCGACGGATCGTAAAAGTCATCATCCGGAAAGACGTGATCGAAAATACCGCGTGGCATTATTCTTCTAGCTCCTCGATACGAACATCATCATAGCCCTTACCATGATTCAAGTTTCGCCAGCGATACGTTTGGCCGAGCTTCAGAGATTCGTTTTCCACCGCCTCCTGAATCGCATCTAGCTGCTCTTGTTGCTCTGGGGGAAAGTCAACCACTCTCGCCCTTTGCTCAAGCGTCGCCACGTACTCATCGTCGATATACTCTAGCCAACGAAACGACACGTCATCACCATGCACAAAGTCCGACGGCAACGTGTAGGCGTATCGAAAGCGATCTACCTCTCCACCGATGTTTGGACCGATGAAAATCGTCGTCAGCGGCACATAGCTACTGTTGCGAAAGACTTGTACTCGTGCCAATTCCGTAGCCGTTGGCTTCACCGGGCAAACAAGATTTACGACCGAACCTGAAGCATAATGACCAAGGAACGTTACGCCTTGCATTTGCTTGATTAGGATTAAGTCTGCATCAGTTAGTGCCATATCGTTTGCTCTGCTTTGCGGTTGTTGTTGCCATGCTACTCGATCTCCTCAGCCACCGGCCAATAGTCAGTAAAATATCCAGCCTCAGTAGCTTGTGCTTTGTCCATGACGTACGGCTGCCAGCTAGGCGGTATGAAATCAGCAATAGCCACTGACTGGCCAGCCATAGCTTGCACCGCTTGGACGATGCCGTCTTTGTCGGCTTGCGTTAGTGCTTGCTCGTCAACTGTAATTTGCAACACTTCGGCCAGTTGACTCGCATCGTTGCCTATTGAGATTGGTACAACGTCGTTAGCTCTAAACTGCAAAAGCGGATAACCAAGCCCTTGCGGATGGGGTATCACACCAGCAAATAAACCATCACCATTTGGCACAACTAACGAGTACAAAGCACGGCTTAGCCGCTCTGCAATGTGTGGTGCCGCTGGAATGTAGAGATGCCCGTCATCAGGGAAAGTCCACGATGCCGTGTCAGTGTCCAAGTCGTAGTTGTAAGCGGGCTGGGGCGGCATAAACAGATCATGCTCTGGTAAGTACCGATAGCCGATACCCGCATAGTTGCCGCGAATCGAAGCTGTGTAACTTGTCTGCACCCAAGTACCACCAAGCCTGGATTGACACCAATCAATTGAGTCAGCCACTATGACGCGAATCACTTCGCCTTGGTCGTTTATCTCTGCAAAATGGCTCATATCGGATACCTGATTATTACTATGCCACTGCCACCGTTGCCGCTGTTAATGGGATGACCACCGCCGCCACCGCCGCCACTATTGGCAGTCGCGGCAGTGCCAGTGTTTGCCGTCGTGCCATTCCCGCCTCCACCTGACCCGCCCGTACCAGCGGTTACGGATGATCCTCCTCCACCACCGCCTGCGTAAAAGCTTCCAGAACCAGAGGGCCACTGGATACCAACACCACCATTGCCTGCTACTCCAGTCGTGTTTGCATTGCCACCTACCGCACCGGCCCCGCCCCCACCGCCGGACGCGGCGGGATCACCAGACACAGAACCGTTACCACCAGCATTGCCTTGCCCCGCAGTGCCAGAGCCACCTAAATAATTGCCGAAAGTAAAATAGTGGCCACCTCCGCCTGACCCGCCAGAAGCTGCGTTGGTGTTATTAAGCCCACGGCCACCGCCCACCGCCGTCAACGACAATGCGATTGAGTTTGATCCGTTAGTTGAGGATACAGGCCCAAAAGTTCCTACGCCGCCAGCTCCGATTACGACTGGCCAAGTGCCCGCAGCAATCGTATTGCTGCCAGTGATCGCACCGCCCGCACCTCCACCACCGCGAGCCGCACCCCCACCACCTGCCACAATCAAATATTCAACATTTAGCGTTCCACCGCTAACGACAAAATCACCACTGCTTGTAAACGTATGGATTTTGTAGCCGCCTGCCTCTGTGATCGTGCCACCAGTAGCCGTAGCAATGCCGCCATCACCACTGCCAACGACGGGACGGCAAACTGGACGGGCTATGTTGCGAGCTATTGATCGTGCGACGCTCATGGATAATTAAGCTCCCGTTCGTCTTGATCGCACAGTGATTGCGCTGACGTAAGTGGTAACGTTCAAGCGATAAGTATTCCCGCCAGGAAGTAAGATCGTGTCGTCACCTGTGATCGAAACTGCTGCACTGCCTTCGCGAACCGGGCCCCACTGATTGGCTGCCGCATCGCCAGCTTGCAATGCTGCGACTGTTCCCGCCGGAGCTTTAATCAAAATTAAATGCTCACCTTCAGGCAAGGAAAACGCTGAGCTTGCGCCAGTTGCAGTCGCGGTCACTTCAAGATTCATGATTGTCGCTTTCTAAAGTTGCGTATAACAAAAAAAGCCAGTGCCTGAATCACTTCAAACACTGGCTTCAGGCGAATCGATTGGCGTTGTAGTTGTGGATTTATCGATTCGTGGTTCAGTAGTTCAATTAAGCGATCACCGGTGCTGTTACGCCGTCAGTATCGTTTCCGACTTCAATGGCAACCCAAGCAGCACCATTCCACATGAGAATCGCGAAATCGCCAGCATCAGCAAACGTGATGGTCGTACCGTTGGCAAAGTTCGCTGGAGTTAAAGTTCCATCGCCACCGTCGACAATCTGCTTGATCTTCTTCAGTTGACCTCGGAACAGACCATCGGCCAGCGTTCCCGCATTGGCGCCAGTGGTTGTCCAAGCGGTGTAGTACGAGGTTACGTTGACTGCGCCAGCTCCGGACAGAGCTTGCTGAGCTGCCGCGATATAGCCGTTGTTCATGTTGCTGCCATTGAGCAACACTTTTGCAACTAGTTGGCCAGCTACTTTAGCTTTCGAGAACACTCCGATTGGAATGATGTTCGCGCCAGCAGCAATAACTACAGTTCGATTTACAGTGTCATAAAAAGCGTCTTGGCCAATCGATGCTGTAACACCTGTCGCACAAGTGATTTCATATTCGCCTTTATCCTGGACGGTCGCATCAACGCCCGCGCCCAACGATTCTTTGCCGACGTAGACATAAGCACGATTCGCATCACGCCATACGTCGCCGGATACCCAGTTGCGACTGCTGACAAGTGCAGGAGTCGTGACAACGGATTGACCACCGGGATGCACCGGCCTGGAAATTGGAAGTGCCATTTTCTACACCTTAATTATGAAACAAACAAATCAACTAAAAACTACTCGCGTCCAATTGCGGCCAGAATTCGCTTCTTGCGAGTTGCCCCGATGTCTTTGATGTCGGTCAAGTCGTGGCCGGCGTCGATATAGGCAGTAACCTGAGCAACTGTCGTGTAGCCTGCTGCAGCTAATGCCTCCAATGTCCCTTCGTCGGTGATGACGTCGGATAGCAGCCAGTCGTCATCTTCGTTTTGATCGTCAAGCTGTTGGTCTTCTTCGATGCCTGCCAGGGGAGGATCTTCGCTGTCGCTGGCTGCGTCACCCAACGGCTCTGCTGTGACATCAAATACTGCTGCGTCATCAGCTACTGGAGCGAGATGACAAACGCGATATGTCACCGAATCAAGCAACTGCTTGGCGTCGATGCCTTCTCGCACAACCAACACGCCCAGGACAACTCCCTGGTCGATGTCGCCATTGCCGAAGTTCACTTTGCCGGTCGCTCGAATCTCAAATCGTGGCATGATCAAATTCCCTGGTATTCAAAAACTATCCAAATTGCGGGTGTCAGATTCGCACTGACGGTCTCTGGGTTATGGGCCCAGCGAGATACTGCTTCTCCAACCCGCTATCAATTAAGCTCCAGCACTGGTCCCGCGTTGCAGACCTTCCCAGGCTACCGCTTTGATGCCGATGTCCATTTCGCAAGTGGTACCGATACCAATACGGCCATCGCCAGGATTCCAGCGGCTGATGATCGGACCACGGCCAGCGGATCGCAAGTAAGCGAGCATCAAACCCCATCGCTTGCGAGCGTCGGCCAAGTAATAGGCTCCAGCTTGAGGAGCTGCAGTTACGCCGCTATCTGGGTTGGCGACACCAGTATCCAGTCGAGCCTCACCACGTACCTTGTATCGACCGACTGCAGGGTTCACCGTGCCATAAATCGAGTTGGCTGTGTTGTCACGACGCTCGACCGAGTTCATCAGGACTTCCGCATCCCACTGCTTGGACTTCGCAACAACCAAGTATCCTGGTGACGCTGTGATCGGTCGACCATTGTTGACCTGAGTGGCCATCTTGGTATCTAGCGTCTGTAGACCGGAAATGCTCATCGCGGTGCTGATCGTGTTGTTGCCGTGAGCGGTCGAAAACAGTTGGTTCCCGTCGCCCATCGTTGGATTGGACAGCAACGTCGAGTAAACCAAGTCTGGCCGCAGTTCCGCAGCTGCGTCACCCAGTGCCGAAGGCGTGCGCCCAAGTTGGCCGAATCGGTCGTCGATGATGTCGATGCGGTCAAGGAAGAATTGCTCGCTGAACGTCGTCAACTGGATCAGTTCCTTGGTCGCATCCATGGTCGCATGCTCTGGAACTTGCTCACGCTTGCGTTTCTTCATCTTGCTGATCGAACCGGCCTTCACAACTTCAGCAGGCTGGAAGTTCGGCAAGTCTTCTTCCGCAACCCAGTCGGTCGTGTCTTCGGCCATGGTGAACGCGTCCAAGATCATCGCGGCCAGCGTGTTGCTGAACAGCGCGGCGACTTCAGCAGTCGATGAAGCTCGCGTTGCAATGTCGTGATAATCGAAGCGTTCGTATCGCACGTTGTGGGCCGCCAACGCGAGCTCGCAAATACCGATCAAGCTGATGCCGTGGGACTTGTGAGCGACGTTCAAAGCCTTGTCGGCTTCATCGCTGAGCGTAGTCTTGCGATCCAGCGAACGAGCGGCATCAACCGCCCATCGCATATTCATTTCGTGATGATCGCCGCGATGGAAAGTCGCTTCACCCTGGCTGGTCCGGAACAACCGCGAGTTCTCAACATCGATACCCGCTCGCTTAAGCAGGACCGCTTGCAGATCCGCTCGGCTGAACGAGTTGTCGACCGAATGGACCGCAGGAGCGACCGCGCTGGTTCGACCGGAAGTGATACCGACCAAGAATCGCTTGTTGATTTCATCTTCGCTCCAGTCGCTGGATCGAGCTTCATCAATCAGTTTCGGATCGACCTTGCCGATGAAGCCGCCGATATAGCCTTGACGCTTTCGTTCGGCCTCCGCGGCTTCGCGACGAACTGCTTCCGTATCCACCTTCGGTGTCGTTTGCGTCTGAGGTTGAGTTTCGCTTCGAGTCTCAGAAGCGGTCGAAGGTGCAGCAGTTTGTTCTGCTGATACAGTGGAAGTTGTAGTCGCGGACATGGTTCTTTCCTGAGTCGTAGAGTGATTTTCATCTTTGCGATCTGAATCAATCGTTGGAGTAGAATCGTCAATCGGCCCCGCGCCTTGTCTAAATTTGTTGTCAACCACGCATCGCATTTTCGCTTGATCGTCAGCACCAATCGGCGTTGTTGAAAGCTCGCGACCAATCCACTCCTTGACTACTCGCATGCGTCGGTTCGTTGCGCGGAACTCGCGACCATTGACCATTGTCGATTGCCCTTTGGGAATATCGATCGCATTGGCAATGTCGTACTTGTAGCCCAGTGACACGTCAGTTAGATGGCCTTGCCGCGCGAGTTTGTAAACTTCTTCGACGCGTTCGATCCCTTCTGCAAAATAAACGCGTCCCTTCCATTCGTTCTTGCCGCGAGTCAGATCGCGAACTGAGCCGTAAACGCTATGGCTGCTGTATCGTGAATGTGAATCCAATAGCACTAACTGGTTGGGCATGCGGCCGCCTTCGGCCAGTAAAACTTCATCAAAGAATTCGCGGTTGTAGTAGTCGTACATCACGACCGGCTGGTCAGTGGTCAGTGTGCAACCGATCGACCGAGTTGCTTCGTCGAAGCCTGCCAGGGAAGCGGATCGCGTGACCAATCCTTCTTCGGTTCGTGCTTGTTCATTCGTCGCTGCTGTCGTCATTCTTTTTGCCTCCGCTTTCGTCTTTCAACATTGCCGCAAGTGCCATTGGGTCCGAAGGAATCGGGCCCAGCATTTCCGGCAAACCGTTCTGCTTGAAAATCTCGTTCGCTCGCTTCCATTCCGCGACGACCGTTTCGAAATCGCCACCATCAGCCATACATTCCCGTTGCGGGCTGGTGGTCTTGTTCTCCATGCGAATCCGCTGGGCCATCGCTTCTTTAACCGGGTCCACATGCGGCGGCTTTTCCCATTGCCACGTTAATTTGATTTCCCGAACATCCTTGTACCGCAGCTCGCCACGCATCATCGCTTCCAGGAGGATCAGCATTACAAAAGGGTTCAATCGCTTCCTTGCGATCTTCCCCTGGATGGATTGATTCGCGCGAGCGTACCCTTGGCCATCGAATCGGGCTGAGGAATAGTTATGCTTGCTCGCATCACGCTGCAGGCTCATCAGCGGCATACCTACTGGCCGGCCAAGGTCCCGCAAGTTCTCGTTTCGGAATTCGACGTAGTTCTGTTGGGGCTGGTTGCTATTGAGTGCCTGGGCTTGCCAGCCGACCGGAAGCTTGTTGATCGACTGACGACGCAGCGATACTGGATCAGGTTGTTCCACGCTGTCGACATCATCGCGAGTGTTGTACATCAACACGTGCATGATCGCCGCTGTTTTGGCCGCATCGCGAACCGCTTCGTCCAGTTCATCCAGTTCCGCGAGCGTTTGCAGCGAACTGGCAAGCCATGGGTACCCACGCCACTGTTGCGGTTCGTGCTTGTAAAACACGTGCTGCATATCCCTGGCAGGAACATCCTTCGGCGTCAGCCAATATCGAACTCCGTAGTTTGCCGGGTCCATTTCCAGAATGTGATACATCGTCGCTCGACCTAGATCGTTGCGACTGATGCCCAGCATTTTGTTCTTGGTTGGAGTCATTCCAGACCACAGTCGCCGAACCGAAACAGGATGCAAACGCTGCGAGCAAATCGTATCTGCGTTGGGGTCACTCACGTACTGCGAAAGGATCGCTCCTGCAGTCCACAGTCCACGAATGTCTTGCTTCAGCAAATCAGCCAAGCACATTTCGCCCGATCCGTCGATCGATTCTGACACTTCACGCCAAATCATTTCGGCACGATTGTTGAACTGATCACTGCCAGTTTCGACCTGTAGCTTAGGGCCATTTGATCCGATCACGTCATTGGCGTGATTGTTAATCGTTCCGTCGACGATACTATTCGCGCGAGCCTCGAACGTCGCACGATCGATCATCGATTCCAGTTTGTCTAGCAAGACTGAATTGATGTCTTGACCGTTTGCCCTGCCCCAGTGTGAAACAGCCGTTGGCGAATCATCGCTGGTCGCTTTCCAATCTCGCTGGCCAGGGATACTGTTGCGGTCGACTCGTTTAAGTTGAATCGGATTAGCACCCGCGTTTTTCCTGCGAAACAATCCAAACATGATTAGCCTCGCACTCCATACCGGATGTCATCTGCGGTGCGAAGCGGAACTTGCGAGATGCCGCCGCCGCCCCGCGCTGCAGCGTTCTGCAGTGCCAATTGCTTTTCTGCATTCTTAAGCAATGCGTCTAAGTGTTCGACTTGGTACTCGGTCTCATCGTTTTCAAATTTGGTTCGTGGCCTGCCAGAGATGAGCATGATCGCCGAACGCAGTTTGGTCACAACGGTAGCGTAGTCGCCAGCTTCGTTTGCTGCGACCGCTTCGTTGATCTTCGATTGGATGTTTGTGTCTAGTCCCATGCCAACCAGAGTGACACCACGCAATCCCAACGTCTAAATCTTACTTAGTGGTACTGCTTGCCAGCCCATGCGATCCAGAGCAGCCCGAGCGTTGTAACCAGCATCGAACCAGTGCTGAGCACCCTTGCGTTCCCACTTCACCACTTCGCCTTTGCCTGGCACGAATTCCACGCTGCGATGTTCGTTGGTCCAATGTTTGGACAATCGCAGGTGATGACGCTCTGGAGCATGGTAGAGCGTGATCGCTCCAGGCTTGTCCTTCGACTGGCGAATCGAATCATGCAAGCGGTCCTTCCAGTGATCAGAGTCGCAAAAGATTTGAAACGCTCGCCAGCGTTTGTTGCGGACCATATGCCAATGATGACCGATGTCGATCACGCCTCCGCCCTTTTTCGGCGGAGCGACATACATGCGTTGCATCTGGCCCGATCCGCGTCCGATGACCAACTGGACTCTTCCACGCCTGGTAGGCGTATACCGCAGCTTGAACGCTTTGAAGATCGATTCCGGTTCGTACCCTGTATCGATCCACACCTGGTTGGGAAGCATCGGTTCGGTCTTGCCTTGTTGCGTCCATCCCAGTTCGCACATATCGAACAGTTCGAACAGAGCTTGCGCGAAAGCTTGTTCTAGATCCAAGTGCTGACTCGGAACGTCGATGATTCCGTACGCTGGCACGTGCAGCATTCCGTTGGACCGGCCAGCCATGAGCATCCAGTGAGCGGCATACTTTCCAAAGTCACAACCGACAGCCAGGTGCGTAGCGTCGGCAGGGATGAGCCCTTCCGGCCAGCGATCCTCACGACGTTTCAGCACATCGCGATATTCGACCTTCTGAGCTTCCAAGTTCAACGCTCGGAACGGCATCGCCCATTTGAATTGGAACAGTTCCCGCTGAGCTAGTTCGTACTCAATCGATTCATGGTCGATCTGGTCGGCGGTCCACTCTTCGCCTCCCAGGGTTGCGGTACTCACGAATAGGTTGTGCCAGGCTGAATATCGAAACCATAGCCGGTTCGTCGGTGGAAGCGGACCAGTCACATTTCCTTGCTTGTCGACCTCCTGGCCAGAATGGACGATGACCGTCTGAGCTACGCTTTCCTGTCGCTGCCCTTCGTCGATGGTTTCTCCGCACTCAGGGCACGCCCAAATTGCGTTCTGCTGAGCTTGGCGAAGATTCTCGGCATCTTGCCAGCCGATCAATTTCTCGCGTTCTGGAGCGATCCAGCAGCCACAATGCGGGCAAGGGCTGAGCAGAACCGAATCGCTCGACTGAGCTTTAGCCGCCCATGGCAGATCTTCTTCGACGGTCACGGTTCCTTCGACGTACAGCCGCCGCTGCGGTTCATCGTACGATGCTTGGCGAGCTCGCAACTGCCGTAGCGGGTCTGCTTCGGTCGACGTCTCCGACTTGCGCGAGAATCGAGCCGCTTCGGTGATCGATACTACCCTGGTTGTAAACGCCGCTCGCGACTGGTCCGAGCCGCCAGCCGACATGAACTTGAACAGCCCACCATTCTTAAACGATACGGTATCCTTCACGCTGCCCGATTTGCTGCCTGGCCCGATGTCTGGCAGCAGCTTGTTCAACCGCGGGTTGCCTTTGATGACCGGCAGCAGGTCTAACTGCCATTTGTTATCGGCGATACGCAGATCCGGAATTCCCAGGACGTTCTTTTCGCCTAGTTCGCAGACGTGATAGAGCGCCGGCCCGACGAACCCAGTGAGTGTTTTTCCAGACTGCGAAGGACCGGTGACGAATATCTCTGTCCAGTTCCCGCTGTCGATCTCATTGATCAGTAGTCTCGAGACTGGCTGACGCGACCAGTCCCAACGTTCGCCAGAATACTTGCCGTCAGGCACAACCAGTTCTTGTTCCATCCAGTCGACCATGGATCGAATCGGACGTACGCGAGCTTCACGCAAGGCTCGCATCAGTTCCATTTTCAGAAAGCTCATAAGCTGTCATCCTTGATCAAATCTTCTTCGATCTGTTGGATGCCGTCGTTTAGCAGTTTCTGAGCGTCCGCGCCGAACCGTCGACCTAGCCGTTCGCTGATGGTACGCAGTCGGGAGGCCAGCCAGGATAGTGTCTGCTGAACCTCCGCGCGAGTCACGAACTTCCCTTCACGTTCCAGCAGCTGCTGGTCTAGCAGTGCGTTATCGCGTTTCAGTTTCTCGATCTGCTGACGCTTACGCTCTTCGTCCAGCTCGCTGCGTTTCTTCGCGATCGGTCCCCAGTCGGCCAGGATGTCATGGAATCGCGAGATCGTCTTACGCATATCGATGACCGCTTCACCGATCGGCAGTTCGTAGCGGTCTGCTTGTTCGTCGATCACTTTGTTCTGTCGACCGGCCAGCTCGCAGTAGACGCCCTTTGGCATTTCACGTAGATACTTGTTCGCGACCTCGATCGTAATCCATTGATCGTACGCTTTGATTGCAGATAGATCCTGCTTCGACATCGGCTCTTCGCGGATCTGCTTTAGCTTTGCGACCAGACCCGCTTCTAAATCGATAGGCTTTTGCCGAGGCATGTTCTGTACAATCTTCTAGCAATGTTATTGGCTCGTTTTTCGTTGGCCATGGTCAATCAGTTTGATACGAAGTCGCTCATCTAAGACGCGTTTATTCGCCCGTTCTGGATCAATTTGTGTATACGTCACTCGCGAGTATCCTGCGGTGATCAATCGCTGGATACCTGCGTCACTGTCAAACCAAGCCGCCTTGGTGCCTTGCAAGAATGTCCCACTATCAATCAACTTCCAAGCTCTGCAATGATCTTTGCCCGCTGCCCAGTTGAAGTTCCACATGATCAACTGTGTGTAGACTGGTCGACCGCATTCGTCATGGAAGTGATTAACCTCGATACTGTCAACATGCTCGTGGATGACGAACGGGTTCAGTAGTACGAGGATTAACAGGATCATCGCTGCCTCTGACCGTCGCTTCGCTCAAGATATACTTCGACTCGCGACAACACCTGAGCCGTTGCCTTCAAAGCCTCGCTATTGGCTTTCAAAGCTTCGTTGCTTGCTTCAGTCAGCGTACGGTTGAACTCGCGATCCTCTTTTCGCTGCGTTGAAATAAACGACAGAAAATGAACCACCAGATAAACAACCACCGCAAGGGCAGGAACTTGTTTTCCAAACTCGACCCACGAATCCATGTTGAACCCTTCAAATTACTAAAGTCCAGCAGCCGCAGATTGCATCAACAGCAAGTATTCCTTACTGCTGAAAGGTTTCCGAGCGTTGATCGCATCGCTAATTGGCACTCTCCAACCCGCATACCATTCGGTCCGCGAATTCCCGCGCTGAAGCAACGTTGCATTGATCGCATTGACCATGGTTTGCTTAGCTGCATCTAGCGTTGGGCATTGCCCCCGATCACACATCGCCAGCAGCTCGTCGCAAACTCGATTGATCGTGTTTTTGATCACGGTCGCCTCACCTGGCTGGCCAAGCTTCTGCGATAGCTCGCGACTTAGCAGTTCGATTTCCTTACTAGGAACAGGCTGATCTGGTTCATCCGGCTTCGGGTCCTCTGGCTGGTCTGGTTTCACTTCCGGCCCGATGATCACTTCAAACCAGTGAGGCACTTCCAAACCACGTAGCGACACGTAGAAACGCTGGCCAATTTCTCCGCGAATCAGAAATACGCCAGGCTTGTACGGTTCAACTACAGTTGGCGGAAACGGCTTTTTCGAATCATGGACTTCAGCCCATTTCGCATCTTCGCCTGTTCGCACCAAAACGCCATACTTCCGATCAGCGTCGAGCCCTTCGGCCAGGATCGCCACGCGACCTTCGCGCTGAGCGACTTCCGCAGCATCGGCCAGTAAGAACACGACCTGCTTTTGTTCCACTTGCTTGATCAACGGTGGATCAGCCCAAGTGATCTGACCAAACGCAGAAGGCGAACAAAGAATCAGCAAGAACAAAGCGACTAAGCCGATCGTCTTTTTGGCGATCCAATTCAGGATGTTCTCACTGGTGATGATGATCCCCTCTCCAAAACGAGGATCGCGGCCCACCGGCCCTGCGTCTTTCAGAAACTCTTCAGACTTCAGGAATTTTACTAGGCCGCGTGAATCCATGTACGTCGACATGCCGAGCATCTTCATGACTTGCCGAAGCAAGCCCATATCGCTAGCTGCGGTTGGCGTTGCCATCGAAGTACCCGACATCAAGACTCGGTTGTTTCGAATACCTGCGCTTAGAACCTGAGAACCACCAGCTGCGATGTCAACCCTTGGCCCTGCACTGGAAAAACCACTTGGATTGCCAGCAGAATCCACAGAAGCTACGCAAACACAATGAGGCGATAACGCTGGAGCGATCACCGTGTTGTTGCCGTTGCCTGAATTGCCAGCCGCAAAGAAACACCACTTTCCGCTATCCTCAATAGCCCTGAGCGCCGCAGTTGTCGAGCTGCCAACACTTTGTCCGCCGCCCCATGAACAGGAGACAATGTCACCAGACTCCGCAGCAGCCCATTGCAAGCCAGCTACCGTGTTTGATCCGCTACCGCTGTCGCTTAGAACTTTGCCGACCTTCAAATCTGAAGCTGGGCAAGCGGAAAGGCCTTTTCGTCCGCAATTGCTTCCGATCGTATGATTTCCGTGTCCGTGATTGTCAGTCACGTTACTGGCAGATCCGCCAGTGAAGTTGCGAGCCGCAATAGGCTTTGGTAGATCAACGTGATCTGTCCATCCAGTATCCAAGTTAATGAACACGACTCCGCGACCGTCGATACCAGCCTTCATCAGCTGTTCATAGATCGCACTTCGCCGCGTCCATGGCACCGAGTTCTGAGCGACTGGCACATGCGATAGATCTTCGAAGTCGTCTGGTATCTTACGAATCGGCTCGGTGATCATGGCAAAACCTACTAGATGGAAGAAAAGGAAATCAGATCGCGATTAACTGAACAGATCAATTAGCTGCAGAATCAGCGGCATGATCTCTTTGATGAAGGCGATCAAATTCGCCCAATCGATCGCTTGAACCGACATCGCTTGACCTTCGGCCACGGCTTGTTCAGCGACTGCTTGCTGCAAACCCTGGCGTACATTGGGAACTAGCGAAACGACTCGCAGCTTAAAGAGCTGAGCCCTTGTGATTTCGCCGCCACGCTGGGCATCTTCTGCAGCTCGTAATAGTGCGGTTCGAAAGTCAACTCGACTTGCAGCAGTTGATACTGCAGCAACACTACTAACAGACTCGGACACGACGACGACTGGAGCCACAGCCACAACCGATTCGCTGACAACAGGACTAGCAACACAGTTGCCCGTAGTGCATTGCGGAGCTGCGGCAGTGGTCGCATTGGAGAAGACCTTTTTGAATGGTCGGAACTGGGCCTGGGAAACATCACAACAGACAAACGAACAGATAGCGACAACTGTCGCCAACGCAAAGCGTAACATTTGCAAGACTCCTGCAAGGAAACAATCGTAAACCAATAAGGCTTAATGATTGGAAGGATGCAATATCGCTTGTCTAAATCTGCTACGCTCGCGAGCCTCTTCGGCAGCACACATGACACAAGGCCATACGGTCACTCGGCCATGCTTTGGACACCTACGTTCATCTTGCTTCTTAACTTCCACTGGTTGGAAGTTGCCAGCCTTTCGAAGCTCCGCATTCAATAGCTTGTTACGCAAATAGTAGATCGGGCATCGAGACGCGAGCCCCAGTCGCTTGCGTATCTCGATCGGTCGCAAGTTCGTCTCGACTAACAAACGCCGGATCTCCGCGTGTACCTCTGCTGGCAGGTTGTGCCCGCGCTGAGGCTTGACGATCTGCAGTCGCTTCTGTCGCACTAGACTGTACAGCGTGTGCTGGCTGATCAGCAGTTCCCGAGCGATCGACAGCACGGTTTGCCCCTGGTTCAACTTGTCCTGGATGGATGAAAGTTTGACTGGTTGTTGCAGTTGATTCGCAACAAAGTCTTTTGGGTTAGTTGGCTCAGTAGTATTGGCATAGAAGCCAAAGAATAGCTGCTGGATCATGGCCGGATGTGCGATTGGTGAGAACTACAACTCAACAAACAAGCCGACATCCAAGCCACCTGTACAATTTGATTCTACAGGTCTGGCCGCAAAATATCAAACGCCCTGGCGGTCTGTAACCAGCGTAACTCCTGGAATCTTCGCAGTAATCCGTAGCGGCTGCGATTCCCGACGGTTAATCGGCTGGCGATTGTATTCCACCGGCCGCTTGCAAGACCAGCAGGTCCACTTGATCGAATCAGGCTTAGAAACTTCGACTACGACGCGAGACAAGCACTCGCAGATATAGCCGTCGAAGACTAGCCAGCGTTCCCAGTAGCAGCCTGCCAGGGTAGCATCCTCGCTGTCGTCGGTCTCCTCGGCAAAGTTCTTTTCCGCGACGATCGCTTCGGTAGTTGGCTTTTGACAATCCCAGCATCGCCACTTGGTCGACTTGCGCGGAAGCCACAGCCTAACACTGCCACATTGCTCGCACTTCATTATTTATCCATCAGGCAATCGCCGTTGGTATTGTACAGATCAAAAGCATGTTCGCACTTGTAACGGTAGAGGCAAGTGTCACAGGTAAAGTAACTGGCCCGCATGCGAGTCATCCGGCTAGCTTCGTCGATCGACTTGTTACGCAGCTCGGCCAGTTGCTGACGATCGCGAATTTCCGGCATGTCTTGGAAGAATTCTTCAAGAGTTTCCACGTCTTCAACTTCGTCCCAATTGTCATCATCATCATCAAAACATTCATCTGGTTCATTGCTCATTTAACTTACCTACGTAACGTACCGATCAATAACTTTGTCTACAGACCACTTCAAACCAGCGTAACTAGAAACTCGTGAATCGCCTTCCCTGGTTCTTTTGCGCAATACAGACGGGAACGCCTTTGCAATCTCTTTACCGAATTGAGATTGGCTTAACGAGGATCGCTGCCCCATTTTCTGTGACCAATAAACGTAAATATCGTACAGTTGCTGCACTTCGACTGAATCTCTTTCAGAACCTTCAGCCAAGCATTCTTCGAAGAACTCTAAGACTGGATTGGATTCGAAACGATAGTTCTTGACCTGTTCTTGCATTGCTGCAGAAGTTGTGAATTCGCCTTGGTCCATCAGTCGCTGCAGACCGACGATTGCCCAGTTCAGAATGCCAGGCACTTCGCCAGATCGCAGCCACCAGTCGATATTATCCATCCCGCGTACGATCTTCTCGCGCGGAATGCGATAGTGGAACGGAATCAAAATCAACCGACGCCAAAGGCCATGCGATTTATCTTTGATTCGCGGTCGCTTGTTGAAACTCATCATCACCTTGGCAGTTGGCAACGCACTGATCGGCTCGCGATTCTTACGGTCAAACTGCATGATATCGCCCCCGGTATACTGCTTCAAAACCCCTTCGGCCAGGTAGTCGATTTCACCCACATCACCGCAAATGTTTGCCAGTTTGCCGATTGTTGAGCCAAGATCAAACCGAGATCCAAAGTTTTCAAGCGACACATGCGATACGTTCTCTTCGCCCAGCATCGCCGTGATCCCGCTGAAGTATACGCTTTTACCGTTCAGCCCTTCGCCTTCGAGTGCTAGGAACTTCTGCAGATGATTCTTTGGCAAGAGCAGGTAGCCAGCCCACTCTTGCAAGATCATGATGCGTTCCCCGTCGCCTTCCATGGACAGTTCCAACGCCTCTTCCCACTTCGGGCACGTTTCCGTTGGCTGATACTCGTACCGCAGCTGAATCGTCGAAAACCAATCCGGCGTATGTGGTCGCAAGTGCCGGGATTCATCTTCACCATCGAAGATAGAATCCAGATCCAGTATCCCGTTCTGGACCGTTAGCCAGTGCGGCTTCAAATCTGGCTTGGGAAGATAGCAAGGCAACTCGATATTGCCCGAGATGATACACATCGATTGTGTCGCGGCGATCACATTGCGAACCAAGCCAGTCGTCACTTTCTTTACCGGCTCGGCATCAGCCCCCTTTTTCTTCTGGTAGTCGTTGCGTCGTTTGTAGTCGTCGTCAAACTCGCGTTTGATCGAAGCGTTCAATTTGGCCGCAAAATCCTTCGGTGTCATCCGGTCGTACTTGCCACCCTTGTACTTCATCCACTCATCTTTCCAGTATCGCAGTGTTCCGCCGTAGGTGTTTTTGTAGTGTTCTAGATTCACGCGAGCCAGTCTGTGCGGATCGTCGATCTCTTCGTCGATGTACAGTTCCGATGTATCTTCGCTGGGTAGTTCAACCGTTTCGTTTATGACCGGGAAGGAGCCTGCCAGGGTGTGAAACGATTCGACTACGGCCGCTGGATCTAGTCCGCTGGAAAGCTGTTCGTTCAGCCAGTCTCGCAAGTCCTTTCCATGGTCATCGGACACTTCGTAGGGCAACTGCACGTTGCGACACGAATCTGCAACGCTTGCGATCGCCACCGACCAGCCCGGCCGCTGAGCGCCGTTGGGATTGGTTACCCACGTTGCACCGGCTTGGCCTGGTTTATCCGCGTCATGGATAACCAGCACATTTTGGCCAGCGAGCATCTGAACCATATCCGGCTTGGGAACCTCCTGAGCGCCGAACACGTTGGAAATCACCGACTGCGTAACGTCCATGCTGAGCAGACCAAGCATGTCCGATACACCTTCGACCTTAATCGTTGGCTTGCCTGGCTGATAAATACCACACCAGCCTAGCGTTCCCGAGGCGATTAGGTTTTTCACCTTGACCTTTTCGGCCGGTTTGCCGTTCTTGCCTGCCAGGAGAAGATACCCGCCGCTGGCGTTGTAGCATGCATAGCCGACGATATTCGCTGGCTCGCTGTTCCATATCGGAATCGCAATTACGTTGTAGCCCTGGTGCTTGGCCATGCGAGCCCCAACCGCTTGCAATGCCTCCAGCGTCACCGGCTTCTTGCTCGCAAGAAACTGAGCCGCAAGCTTTGCGTTCCAGTTGATAAAGTCCAGACCACGATCGGGACTGGCGTCTGGTTTCTTCGCCCGAGGTTTTCGCGATGCTGGTTTATCCTGAACACCTAAGAACGTGCAAACCTTGTCGATCGCTTCGAACAGAGTGCAACCTAGGAACCACTGCGTCAGGGCAAACCCATCTCCAAATTTTCCGCATTGATTACAGATTGCTCGGCCGTCTTGCTCCCAGTCTTTCGACATTCGGAAGCGATCTTTACCACCGCACTTTGGGCATGGCCCGTGTTGGGTTGTAAGGAAGTCGTCAGGAATTCCGACCACTCGATTTAGGATCGTCGCCCATGCACCTGCAGCGGCTGCTTTTGCGTCCGCAATTGGAACTCCGTTTCTCTTCGTCATGTTCGCCCGATTCTACCCTGATGATCACTACAACACACAACCCAACACCAGACGCAAGCAGCCGCTATTTTTCGATCTTCACTACCAATTCGCAAACGCGATCTTCAAGCTGATCTGCCAGAGCTTGGCCGCAACCCCTTGGCAGGCATTCCGAGAATGGCAATTGAGCCTTCGACATTTTTACGCGAGCGTCCTGCAAGTCGCCCAACGTAGGATATAGATCCGCGATCGCGTCGCGCTTCTTCTCGCCCACGCCTTTGATGCCTTCGATCACTTTTTCGATCGGGATGTCTCGCCAGTTGTCCGTCTCCGATACCGTGATCTGCTTGTTGTCGGTCGTTGTGATCACTTCCTGTGTTGGTTCCGATTCCTTCGGATTGTCGAACGGCAGCAACTGTTGTTTCTTCTCCCTGGATGGATACTTCGGACCATTGGTCAGCAATTGCTTGTGATACTTCAACGCTCCCTTCTCGACATCCTTGGCTTCCTTTAATTCGACCTCCAGCCGTGCGCGAGTCAGCGAAGCTTCCATATGATCGCTCAGGGACTTCTGCAAAGCATGCATGTGATCACGCTCCGCAGCTCGGCAAGCGTCCTGGTACTCTTGCACCTCGCGAGCCTTCTTGGCCGCTTCATCAACCGGATCAACCACTACAGATTCGACCGCTGGCTGTGCGACCACTTCCGCCTCCTGATTGGCTTCCTCCTCGAAAGTCTCTGTATCATCGTCATCATCATCATCGACATCATCGAACTCGTCGGTAACATCAGCCAGAGAATCTTCTACTGGAGAATCCTCTGTGTGTACCTTGAACTCTGATTTTGACGAACGCTTCTTCACTGGCGATACCACTGCATGAGAAGCAGCCAGCGAAGATGTATTAAGATTGATTGCCATGACTAAATAGAACTCCGCTCTGCGAGCTTTTGGGACTGAATGCGTTGCCGAAAGGCACGCTGGAAAATACGAAACGTTGTGACTTCAGCCAATCGCCTAGTGTCACAAAAAAACCAATGGACTCGATAGTCCATACGATAAGCCAGGATCTTACGATGCAGCATCTTGCGAGCGACTTCCACTGGTGTCTTGCCTCGCGACTCCACAGTCTTCAGCAGTTCGCCCTCGGAACATTCGACAACTACTGCACCAAACTCGATCCCTTCCAGAAACTCTAGCGTCCGTTCGAACCGCTCTTGGCGATCGCCAAACCCCAGAATTGTACTTTGAGCATCCTCGCGACTCTTGCGTTCAATGTGTAGATCGCCTTCGAAGCCTGCCAGGGTGTAATCTCCATGCGTCGGCCCTAGTGTCTCAATTCGCGTTCTCGCGATGATTGGCCGATGCCCGTCCTTCGCATCACTGACCAGGCCGCGAAACGTAAACGGATGCTTTTCTTGCGTATCAATCAGAATCGTAAAGTCTGACACGATCGAATTATCTTCTTCGCTAACCTGCATCGTTCCAAGCTTCGACATTCGCAAGTGCGATTGCCAGTAAGCTGGCGTTGAATCGTCTCGCAGCGTCACACCATGAGCAGCCAAGTGTAAACGCAAATGATTCAACGTTGCCGTGCCAACACCATCGACCGACAGAATATCTTCTGGCAGGACCTTGCCCCAATCGTCCACAGCGTGAATGCCGAAATGTTCCCGCAGTAGTTCAATCTTTGAATCAAGCATTTTTACGAGACCTCTTGTGATGTTTGTGCGTTGTTGATTCGTTCCATAAATGCATATCCCTGTCAGGCCACCCAACCCAGCGATACAAGTGAACTGGCAAATTCCGTTTAGTTCGATCAACGCGAAATTCCAACAATCCGATTTCCTCGACAGCTTTTAGATATCGCGACATCGTACGTTCGTGCAGATTGCCAACATGCTCATTAAAGATCGTCGTCAGATCCTGCACAGTAAACCAACCGTTGTAGGACTGCGCGAGCAAAGCGATCTCCAGCCCCAGTCGAAGCTTCGAAGCTCTGCGATCGTCATTGGATGATGTTGGCACAATCGATTCCTTTGCAAACTATGCTGATCGTTTGGCCTGGTTGGATGAATTAGGATTCGCCAGCAGTTTCGCCAGCGGGCTTACAATCTCCACGTCATCCAGATCAACGTGCAAGTAAATCTGCGTTGTTTCAATCTTCGCATGGCCAAGCAGCTTTTGAATGGTTCGGATATCTGTCTTTTGCCGAAGCAGCTCGGTCGCGAATCCATGGCGCAGTGAGTGACTGGTGATCTTTTTCGTAAGCCCCGCTTTTTCAACCGCTCCGGTAATCATGTTGGCGATTGGGTCCTGATGCCGATGATGCCGAACTCTCATTCCATCGCGATACTTAGGCCAACTGCAGAAGTCAGGAGCCGCGAACAGGTAGAACCAACGCCAATCGAATTCAGCTTTGGGACACTTAAGGTGATACGCATCAGGCAGACTAACACCTGGCTGATTCCGCTTGCGATCATTTTCCCACATCAGCCGCATTGATTTAATCTGATGTTGCAGTTGATCACGCAACCCTGGATCGAAGATAGTCACTCGATCCTTGTTGCCTTTTCCACCGCGTACAAATATTTCGTTGCGATCAAAGTCAATATCCTTGATTCGAATCGCCATCGCTTCAGCGAGTCGAAGCCCTGATCCAAATTGAATCATAGCCACCAACTGAGACACGCCTGGCAAGTGCGGCAACATTGCAGCCACATCACGCGGCGATGCACAAACCGGAAGATGCTTTGGCTTGATCGCTCGAACTGCGTCGATGCCTTGCAGATCCCGCCGCAGCATCGTGTTGTAATAGAACAGCAGCGATGATAGGCAAGTGTTCTGTGTACTGGCCGAATAACCTTTGGAGTTGGCCATCCAGGAGAGGAATCGAGTCACATGCTCAGTTCCAACGGTATTAGGATGAATCCATTTTCCGCCAGCATCCTCGCGCAGCCAGTAGATGTACCGAAGGAAGAATCGAGAATAAGTTGTCTGCGTCTTTGGCGACATCTTTTTCGCGATCATCGCCTGCTCATACTCAATCTCTAGATTCGATTTTGTTCTAGCTACTGGTTTCATTTTCTCGATTCCCCGTTATCCGATTTCAAGTTCCAATTATCCGATCACCTACGAAAGATAAAGACGTTCACCGGACGTAGTTCATCCACAGTGCTTCGACTTTCTTTTCCTTCGACTTCTTGCCGCTGGCCTTGTTGTCAATCTCGCGATAGTCAGCGCACCAGCCATTCTCCGCAGTGTATTGGCTGTACATCGCGTTTGGGTATCCGCTGAGGAGAAACATTCCTTTGACGCTCTTGAGGCATTCCAGCAATCGACGATGCTCGTCGATGCTCATTTCGTGTTCATAGTCCTTGGTTGTATTTCGCGTTTCGTGGACGTATGGAGGGTCAAGATAGAACAGTGCCTTTTCGTGGTCGTACTGCTCGATGAACTTAACTGCATCCATGTTGCGAACCTCAACGCGGCGTAGCCGCTCATGCGCTTCGGGTAATCCATCGACTGCCGATAACCACGCGGAAACATTCTCATTCATTCCGCGACGGGTTCGCGTTGTTGGTGTGCAATAATCCTTACCGAGTCCCTGCCGTGATTGGCGGTATCGGATAAAAAACGCGGTTGCTCGCTTAACTGCATCAGGATCATGGTTGCACTTTAACGCTTCCAGAAACTCCGATTGCGACAGAGGCGTTCCCCATAATGCACGAATCAACCGATCTGGTGTTTGTGCCAACACTCGCCAAAAATTGGTTAGTCCTCCATTCAAATCATTCACCGCTTCGGATCTGCCGTTTGGATCGTGCGCAAATAGAACTGACAATCCACCCGCAAACGGTTCGTTGTAATGCGTGTATCGCTCTCGGCTTGGAAAATGCTCGATGATCCAAGACGCTAAATAAGACTTGCCGCCATGCCACTTAATTGGTTGTGCTGTTGCCATAATCGCCGGTGAACAAAATGATCGAGATAGGGGCCCGGTTACCCGTGCTGCCTCTCACAACACCTAGCATGCGGGTCCACTACTGGGAACGTTTCATCTCTTAAGAGCAAGCCTGTTCCGGACATCTAGTGGATGACTGACCAAGCTGTTTGTTGTCAGATTGGCGTTGGTCAAAGTGATTTGCAGACTCTTTCCCACGGTGTGTTACCCTTCCGCAGTTGCCTTCGCCTCGTGTCTGTTTCTTACGAGCTATTCATTTGGTATAATGACTCCTGTAAGAATATCGGAACTAAACACAGGGGCTAGGAACTCTCGCAAGTTCCGCACCCCACAAACTCACGCCCATGTTGGGCGTACATGAATCGAAGCCGCCGATAGTGTCGTTCGTGATGTCGAGCCGTATCGGCGGCGGCTCGATTATCATCAGCGTTCAATCAACCTTCGGCCCAACCGGCATTTCCGCCCAATGCGTTACGCCATCAATCTGAGAGCCGTCGGCACTAGACCAAACGCAACCGCAAGCAGTTAATGCGTCCAAATAACCAGGCCAAACCGGCTCGCTAGCTGACTCTGCATACAACAACACAAGCACGCCTTCGTCGGGCTGATCGTCCAACACTGATATCCATTCAATCTGTTCCACTTGCTTAGCCATAGCTACAACCCTACCGCTTCCAATTGAAAACTTTCCAATGCGATACGCTCGCGCAAGAACGTCTTGCGCTCGTTGATCTTTTGCACTCTGCAGAATCGCTCCGCTGTCTCGAACCTGCCAACTAAGAAGCATTGCAGCTTCGCTCGGCTAATCGCCGTATAGATCCAAGAGCGATCGCAGATCATGCGAGCCCCTGGATACTCATCAAGAAGAATGAACACGTAAGGCCACTCCGAACCCTGCGACTTGTGAACGCTCAAAGCATAACCAAGATCCCAGTCGCAACCGTTTCCAGCATCTTCGTCGGCTTGGTCATCGTCGCTTTTCTTTTTCTGCTTGCCGATCGGAACCAAGACAGTACGGTCTGGATTGTCCAGCTTCACCGTCAGCTTGCCGCCGCTGTAATCAAGTACCTTACCAAGCTCACCATTAGCGACAAAGACTTCGCCCTTTTCGTTGTATTGAACGTCTTCACTGGATGGATCAACCACCAACGAAACGTAGAAGCCATTCTTCAAGCAGACAATCTTGTCATCGATGTGAAATATCGTTTCGCCAGCTTTTGGACCATCATTCAATTCAGCCTGCAGGAACTGGTTGACCTTCTTGCGGCTGAGCGGAGAGGACTTATTGACTGCAGTCAGGACCTGCACATCCCAAATGTGGTTGATGCCTTTGATCGAACGGATCTTACGCATCAGTACTGCCAGTTGTGATTCTGGATCGCTCGCTTCAATCAACTGCAAATTCGACTTGGGACTTACAAAAGATCGCCAGCTTTTGCCGTCGCGAATCGCCGCGCAAGCTTCGACGATGCCGCCACTGTTTCTGCGAATCTCTTTCAGTTCTGCGTAAGCAATGCCGCTGGTGATCATGTCCCGTAGCGGAGCTCCGTTGCCAACTGGTGGCAACTGGTTCACATCACCGACCATCAGCACGTGGCAACCTGGCTGCCTGGCCGCGAAGATCGCATGCATCAGCGACAGATCGTTCATCGAACTTTCATCACCGATCAGCAATCGATAAGACCAAGGATTCTTGCGATTGTGTCTGAAGCTCCAGTTGCCAGCTTCGTCCGCTTCGCCAATACCAAGCAGTGAATGCCAGGTCCTAGCCCGCAGCGGTAGATTGGCCGATTCCAGCAGCTCGGTCAGTCGCACGGCCGCTTTGCCAGTTGGCGCACCGATGCCAATTTCATCCATACCGATTCGATTGGACTGGATGATGGAACGAATCAAGCGACTGGACAAGTACGTTTTGCCAGTGCCTGGTCCGCCTCCCAGGAGGAATACTCGGCTGTGCATCCCGCCGCGCAGTTGCTCTCGCTGATGTTCGGAGATGTCTGCAATTTCGTCAGGATCTGGCCACAGCGAAAATGCGGGTGACTCCAATAATGCTTTCGGATGTGATTCGATCCAGCGTAACGTCTCTGGATGAGCGGCCAGCCAATCATCGCGATCCCATTGAACAACTTCACCGCTTGCATACGTTACACACTTGGGACCGTACGGCAGACCATCCACAACGCAGACCACTTCAGCAGTCAGCGGTCGATGGCAGCGATGACACCGAGCCGCCTCCGCTGGCACTTCTTCTACGACTTCCATATCTTCGTAGATCGTGACCGTCGATTTCTCGCATTCGTTGATCGCTTCTACGATGTAGCTGGCCAGCCGCTGTTCCATCGCCGCGTTCTTGCCCTCGGATAACCAGAAACAATCGCCAGCATCTGCCAGCGGTCCATCTAGCCCGATCGTTCGCGCACTGGCGATCGCGCCATAATGCTTCTCGTCAATCTGGCCATACTCGCGGCCACGCACGATTGCAGCTCGATAGTCGCTGCCATGTCCGATCAGCTTATGAAACTGATCAACAGCCTTTCGACCTGCGAACCAAGTATCGCCAGATTGACTCGAAGCCATTACGTACCACAGACACAAAGCTTGTCGATCGACCGACAGCGGATCACGCCCCAACTCCATGTAAAGCTTGTCGGTCAGTTTGAAACCAACCCCGCGAAAGTTCATCAGCGTGTAAGGATTGCTCAGTACCCGCTGAGCAGCTTCATTGCCCCAGCGTTTGATCACCGCGCGAGTAAGTGACCGAGGGAAACCTCGGCCTGCCAGGAGTTGATCAAGCTCCAGCGTGGCATGTTCGGTACGCTTTAGTTCCGCCAATCTTTGAGCGAATGTTTCTGCTTCTTCAATAGTGATCGACGCGACCTTGCAAACTTCCCCTGGCTGGTTCCTACACGTATCCAGCACATCATCCACGCCAAACCGTTCCACCAGTTTGCGAGCCTTCGCAGGACCGATACCACAGCCCTTACCGTTAGATGCCAGGTACTGAGCCAACCCTTGCGGATTATGCGGTACGTGCTGAACCACTGTTCGGAAGTGGAATTGCTTTTCCGTCTCGCCACTACGTCGATTCGTATAGTTCTGGAAAACACCAAACATTCGATAACTGCAGTTAGGCTGTAGTTCATCAATATCAGCATCGCCTTTGATCGTAAGTTCACGATGTACGTCGACGCCATGTTCTGCAGCCAGTTCATACGAAGACTTGGCCAGCATCAAACCGCCAATCAACGTCGCATCAAACCGGATTCGCTCTTTGGTGAACGTTCCGATAATCTCTAGTGACTTGGTGCCCATCCTTGGCCCTCCTTTTGAAAGCGATACTGCATCAGGTAAGCATCTTCACCGGTGTCTTGGTAGTATTCACGCAAAACACTGATCGCCCGGAAACCCATCTTGCGAAAGAAGAATTGAGCGTTGATGTTAGTTTCGCGAACTTGCAGCAACATGCGATTACGACGTTCTGCAGATAGTTTGTACTGCAGTTTTTCAACCATCGCTCGACCAACGCCAGTTCGTCGGAACTTTTCAGCGACAGCAAAGTTCAAGATGTGCAAGCGGCAAGGATGCAATTCGTAGATCATGTATCCAGCAACTTCTTTGCCTCGCATTGCCACCATGTCGATGCAATTCTGTCTTCTCATGTAGCTGCGGAAAGTCACCTCAGACCAAGGAAACTCAAACGTTGCAAACTCGATTTTGAGAACTTCCAATAGATGACCTGAGTTCATCCATCGCAGTTCAGTATCTACTTCTGATTCCATTTGCTTGGCTCGCATGAGCAACTTTCCTTATCGACCACAACCACAGATACCACAACCAACAAAAGGCCAGGCGAGAATCGAACCCGCATTGATTTGTGAAATCACCACCGCTGTGTAGCATTCTCACAAGGTTATATCAACCCAATCCTGGCTAGCCTTGGACCATTACAGACCTTCGAAGTCTTCATCCTTCACGCGAGCAGCCTTTTCTTTCGGCTTGCGTTTCTCCAGCAGCGGAGCGAAATAACTCTCTGGATGTCGGCACTCTTTGGCGATCGACTCGATAACTGTTTTGGCCGAAGCGGCGATGTCCTTTGTGGCCAAGTAGTCTTTCACTCGCGGATCGTCGATGTGATAGGTGTTAGCAACGTCCAGGTATCGATTGCCTTTGTCGTTAGGCTTGCCAAGCTTCAGTTCCATAACGACGATGGAACCGACCGCATCTTCCAGTTCAAACGAAACTGACTTACCAAGATCACTGACCTTCATTAGATCAGTCGCGATCGCAAACGCCGCTTGCTTGGCCCAGCAGAACTCGCCACCGTCCGCATGCGAGTCTTTGCCGTTGTAGAAAACAGCCGTGAACTTCTTGCCCTCGAACGGACCGCACTTCACTTCGCATTCAGCGCTGAAGCCCTCGATCATCTTCATCTCTCCTTTCTCTGGCTTCTCATTCTCATGACCGTTGTTCACGATCATAATGTGCAAACCTTCGTGCTTGGAATCATTCTCCATGTATGTCGAGCCGCCTGATAATTGTTCTGGAGCATTAAAACTAACAGCCATAATAAAAACACCTTCAATGAAAAAAACGAAAAACCCTATTTAACTCACTGCCTGACGGTGCCCAAGTAATCGGGTACCCTAGAATTTTGATGGCCTCCAACCAAACACGGTCAGAGCCAAACTCATTTACCAGCCCGCGAACTAAACGTGGCGCATCATGCCACCAATCCGCGGGCACTACGAAGGGGACTGAGCATGCCCCTTCAGTGCAACGTTTTCTACCCAAGCCTGGATGTTCTTTTCACCCAATACCTTCAGCAGCACATCGCCTTCGGAAATCGTCAAACCCTTCAAGCTGTCGATGCCACTAGCTTTCAGTTTCGCTTTGACCTTCGCAGCAATATCCTGATCCCCGTTCTGCTTGATCTGACTCACCAGTCCAAGAATCTGTTCGTACTGCGTATTGGTCAGCGGCTCGGTCAGAGCTGCTTCCATGCGAACTTCGGTCACAGAAACGGCTTCCACCGTCTCAGCTTCTTGAGCATCTTCGGCACTCGGCTGCGGTTCATGCACCGAATCACTTTTCGACTTAGCCTCAATTGATTTTGCTGGCGACTTAGCAGCTTCGACAGCTTGGACTTGTCCGTCTGCATCTAAGATGTCCTCCGCTTCTTCAGGCGTGTAATAACCGAAATTAACCTCTGGACAAATCGAACGGATCGCATCGGAAACAACGCGAGCGTAAAGCATCACCGCTCGGCTGCGCGGAGTAGCGTATTTTTCCTTCAGCTTCAACTTGGACTTGTTACCGCTGGCCAGAGCTGCAACTGCATCGCCTTCGCTGCCTTTGTAGACTAGCGGTTCCTGTTGAGCTTCCTCCCAGGTGAAGGAGAACGTCTGCTTGTTCGCTCCAAACTCCAATTCAATCGAAGCCAGCTCTGGTGTCTTAGAAATCAGTTTGCTCTTGCCACCGCGTTCACGGAACGCTGCCAGCATCGCATCGTAAGGAATACCCATCTTGTTTCCGATCACCTGATTACGGCGTCGGTATTCCATCACTGGCGTTTCGGTCTTGTAAATGTCCAGTGCGATCAAGCAGCCCATCGGCTTACTATCGGTACCGAACAGTTTGGTCTGAGCCAGCCAGGTGCCCAGCTTCTCGACCGCGTTAATGTCAATGTCCCTGTATTGTGTCATCCTAGAACCCAAACCTTTCTGCTAAAGCAAACGTCATTTCCAAATCACGATCCAAGTAGTCCAACGCTGTCTGCCGCGTCGACTCATCCTTAAACAGTTCCGAGAATTGCAACGCACTGCAGCCCTCGAACTTGCCACCAATTCCGCAAGCCTTGCAGCAAGCGTCCAAGCTCACGTAATCGCCTCGATAGTTCGGGCCCTTCCAGACCTTCATCAAGTCGATAAACGTGTTGTCCAAATAACGTTGGTTCAGAACGAAGCCAGGAACTTCAACATCATTGATAAAGCTTCGCTGCATCAAGAACGGAATATCAAAGCCTTCAATGTTGAAACCGATCGCTGGCCGCTTCTCTTTGCGGATCGCTCCAGCTTGTCGCCAGAACTTCTTCAGCAAGTCCGCTTCGGTAGTGTCATCGCCATCATCGATATGATGCAGAACCTTTGATTTGCCCTTGTATCCGATCGCCAGCACTTCGCCGGTCAGCCCGTTCAATGCGGCTTTATCCAGGATGCCATCCCAGTAAGCTTGTTCGCCGTTGGCCAACGTAGTTTCGTACGACAGCACCGCCGCCGCATGCTTCTCGCGAGCCTCTTCGATCTTGGCCGCGATCTTCGCTTCGTCTTTCAAGTTGCCAGTCTTCACCGACGCTGGATCGAACTCGCCAGGATGCTTCACAGATCCCGGGTCAAACGGTTTCACGATGGACTTGATCACGTCCAGCGGTAAAGGACCAGTTTCAATATCAAAGACAATCACTTCACCAGCTCCACTTCTAAATCATGTAAACGTAAATGGTCCAACAACATTTCCACCGTTGCAGGGTACCAATCAGATTCAGCACCCAGCAAAACCAATATTGAACTGCCAGACTGCCCATGTATCACAGGCTCGACAGCAAACTCACTCAGCACCGCCGTCAGCGAATCAAGCTTCAGTGGCGTTGCTACTTTGATTGTCAATGCACGTGTCATCGATACGCACCCCTTCAAGCTCACTGTACTTTTCTCGGATCTCTTCGCGCACCACAGCGACATGCCTTGGCGCGTCGATCCCGATACGAGCAACCTTGCCCCTGATACCTATCACCGTGATTGTCATTTCGTCTGGAGTACCAGGATTGACAATCACTTTTCCATTAACCGACCGGCTTAAAACTAACATCGCGAAGCTCCTCTTCTCTTTCGTTTGCAATAGCACTCAATTCCAAATTGATATCCTCCAGCATGGCTATCGCCTGCGGAGCGTTATTCCCTCGCAGAACCGATTGCTGCAAACGCAGCGTTCGCTCTCTGCCCGCGAGCTGATGACGCCTGCGCCACAACTCGACTTCTCTGTCCTTGTGCTGATCAATGTGATTACGCACGTTTAGGTATCCTTACTTTGCCGCGTGACATGGAAATGGTGGAAGCAACTGCAGCACTAGCAGCAACTTCGCTTGTTGAATGCTCAGGCGATTGGCTCGCAACCTCCTGGCTGACAACTGGAGCCGACTTGAAACCGCTAGCCTCCAGTAGCTTCTGGCGATAAGCCATAATGTGTTCTGGGTAGATGATGTACCGCGGCCGGCGCTCACCGCCGCCAAACCTTACGCATGGGAACTCACCAGCCTTAATCAGCTTGGTGAGCGTATGCCGATGCACTTCCAATTGCGCAGCCGCCTCTTCAATCGTGAATGTGTTCGGTAGCTTCATGATGCGGAATCCTTTGGCTGAAACCAAATAGCTTTAGATCCGCACACATCGAAGCCTTTGATCTTGCGATGAGCGCGAGCCTCTTCGCATTCCAGCGGCTCAGCGCAATTCACTAAGTCAAGTTCGTATGAAGATGGGTGGACGCAAGTCTGTTGATCAAAAAACTTGCAGTCCTTGCAGAATCGCTTAACTGGTTTGGAGTCAGTAGTAGCGAGCGCGTCTACCGCGTTAGAAGTTTCTCCTTCTCGCAAACGACGAAGATTGACGTAGCAGGTTATCTTTCCGCTGCCTGACCGCATTCGGAATCTGCTTGTTGAAGGCAGCAGCGAAAACAGTACTTTTCCAAGCATGGAGCGGTTCGCAAGGATTGATGCAAAATCACACTCTTTGCAAAAGTGGTCCCAGAATTCTTGAGCCGTAATCTGGTAGCCTTCTTCGTTGGTGTAATTCTCACGAACAAATTTCTCGATTGTTTTTTGAGTGTTAACTAACGACATGACTCGAACCCTTTCAGCTTGCAGCAACACGATTGGCAATATCACCAGCAACCGTATTTCTCGATTGCGTACGAATGCGCTTGACTTCGGTCGGCTCGCATCTATAGCCCTTGCGAACTAACTCAGCGATGTATTCTGCGTATTGAGTCGGAGTCAGTTTTTGAGAGTTAATGATTTTGTCGATTTGGGCATAATCGCACCCACGACATACGCCATTCCGAAACGGCGTATTGTTGCAATCGCACAACCGCCCATCCTTGCCCTTCACTAAGTTGACACAGACGTTTTTCAACACCCTGCTTTCAACTCGCTCTTGAGCTTTCTTTGTTCTCTTCACGGCAAACATCCAGACGAATTGCATTGGTAAGCCTTTGCTTGTTCATGGCAAATCATCCATGACAAGTTACGTTTCATGCACGAATCCTACATTTGCCGCCGCAGATGTCAATTCACGTTTCGTAACTTTTCGTAAAGGTTACGTAAACATTACGTACTCAACTGCTTGTCAGCCAAAGACTTATTGACTCGAAAAATTTTTCTTGAGAAGATGTAGCTATGAGCGAAAACAAAGAAAACGAGCCGAAGAAGACTACCATCGCGACTATAAAAGAGACTTTGGCTGGAGTAGATGAACTGTTATTTCTGCTCAAAAACTCAGTAGTTCGAATGGAGCAATCTGGAAGAACAGAATTGCCTGTGAAAAACGAGGAATCAGGCATGCGTGGAATGCTCTTGTTGACGCGATACATCAAGTCGATTCACGACCACGCTGTGACGCCGATAACAAGCCAGATCAAAACTTCAGAAAACCAAAAAGACTCTGCTAGCCAGAAATTCGTTGAGGAAGCCCAGTTGAAGATCGCTGAGTCACAGGGCGAATACGACGGACCCGCAAAGCCAGTAAAGAAAGCATCTCGGAAGAAACGTCCCGACGCTCAATAACCGGACGCATACCGGCAGCCGCCAGCGCGCGAGCTACCTCCCTGGCCTGAGACGCGCTAAATGATTCAGACAGATAACCAGATTCGAAGCGAATCACAAACACTTTGATCTTGCTTTCCATGATGCCCTCCAGGAATGACTACAAAACTACCTAGCTCGCTCATTCTGAATTCGCTTTTGACACGTAAGGTCACACCATGAACGAAAATCCCGAAAAAAAGAAACTGACAATCGACGATCTGATCGCGGAACAAAAAGAAACACAAAACGTTCTGAAAGCGATCCTCTGGGAACTGCAACACCGGAAGGCTACGAAGGCGTGGGGAAACCTCTCATTTGGAGTCATGACGACTGGGTTATTCTTGTTTCCTGCGATCGCGATTCTCAACCAAATGCAAAAAGAGTTTGGTGAACCGCAGGGCAGTTACACGATTGCTGCCATGCTTATCTGCACAGGACTGCTAATGCAAATCCGAAGATAGCCGGAAGCCCTTCAGAATACATCTGCATCGCTAAAGCGAATTCTTTCCCGCATTTCTCGCAAACTAGCGCCAAAACGAAAATTTCGCATTCTGACGGGCGATTCTGCCTGCGACCTTCCCCCGCAAAAGCCATCTTGCCTGCCAGGGTTGCATCCTCGCAGTGTCGGAATTTACGCCAAAACGGTATGTCCCTGATGCTTGGAATATTGGAAATCAAAAACTTCAATGTTTTTGTCGGTTGGGCCCGGGTGGCCCGGGAGACCCGGCATTTCCATTACGCTTGTATTTACGGCCCAGGACACACTTAATTTACCTATATTTATATACGTTACGTTTTACGATCAATTAAAATATAGAAGTATCTGGGCCATCCGGGCCACACTGGAAAAACATTGGTCGAAACACAATTTTCTATACAAAAGTATCCTATAAAATGCCGGTACCAAAATCACTCCAAAACCAACTAAAGGCAGGAATCCTACACTTTAACGCATTAATTCTGCCGCAATATCTAAGTGTAACACTCGCGTTACATTTGCGCTACACTTGGGGTTTTAGCCACTTTCGGATGGTTTCCGAGACAGCTTCCAAACGCTCGTTTTCGATGCCAATGCGGTAGATCGCCCCCATAGTCTCATCAACGTGACCCATGACGTAGTTCACTGCGACTTGGTCCTTGCAGTTGCCGCCGATCGTCTCGGTCATGCGTCTGAGCGAATAGAATCCGATGCCCTCGCGATAAATTTCCAGCTCTTCCAGCAGCCTTCGGAATTTCTGACTGATCGGACTTTTCTTGCCATGGTCGGACCAGTCGTTTCCGTATCGAGTCACAAACAAATTCGGGATGCGAATCTTCGGACGATTGGCGATCCACCCCTGGATGGCCGAAACCGTTTCCGGCCAGAGCTTCGCGCGACGCTTCACGCCGGTTTTGTTCCGCGGGTATGTCAGCCAGCCAGTCTCGAGATTTACGTGTTTGGTCTGAAGGCCAGCGCAATCGCTGTTCCCTAGTCCGCAGTTCACGCCTAGCAGGATCATCGCTTGGAATGCTTTGTCAGTTGCAGCGATTGCCGCGTTGATTTCATGAGGCTGCAGGGACCGATCGAACTTTTCTTGTTCCAATCGCAGGAGTCTCTTGGCCGGCCGCTTCAGTCCAGTCCCATAGCTCGGAGCTCGGCACAGTTCGTTGTCGGCCAGCCAGGTGAGAATCGTCTTGGTTCTGCTGATCA